>NZ_CP094918.1:0-4800000 GCF_022869105.1 Streptomyces sp. BJ20 | reverse complement strand
CGTGAGCGGGGCTGCCGTGTACCCGAAGGTGCCCGGGGCCGTGCTGCCCGGGCCGTGCTGCCCACCGGGCCCGGATGCATGCAGCTGCCCGTGGGCGGATGAGCCGGACGCCACGCGTCGGATCGCGGGTGCGGCGCGGAACCGTCCGCCGTCGCACCCGCGGCCGGGGACCGCGCGTTCGCGCCCTGCTCGGGCAGCCGGTGACTTCGTCGGCGGGCGAATCCGGCGGGGAGGCGCCACGGGCCGTTGTCCCGGCGGCCGGAGTTCGCGGGATCCCGGCGGCCTGGGGCGCAGTGGTCGCCGCGGCGGTACGGGTTGCCGCGGCGGTACGGGTTGCCGCGTCCCGCGCTGCCCGACGCCGTGCGTGTCAGGTGCGGCGGCGGATGACGTAGCCCGTGGCCAGGAGTGCGCCGCTGACGAATGTGGCGCCGATGCCGAGGTCCCAGGCCGTCGGGCCGTCGGCCGAGGTGCCGCCCAGGCCGCCCTGGACGCCGCGGGTCGGGGCGGGGGCCGCGGAGGTGCGCGTCGGGGACGCCGTCGCGGTGGGCGTGGGCGTGGGCGTGGGCGTCGGTGTCGCGGTCCGGGTCGGGGCGGCCGTGCGCGTCGGCGTGGGCGTGGGCCGGGTGGGAGAGGCCGTCGGCGTGCGGCTCGGGGTCGGCGTCGGCGGGCGGGAGGCCGGGGCCGGACGGAACGTGGAGGAGGTCAGGCCCCGGCGGGGGAGCGCCTCGCAGGCGATGCCGTCGTCCGGGCCGGGGTCCTCGTCCAGCCGGTGCGGGTCACTGCGGTCCATCTCGAAGAAGGTCTGCGCGTCCTCCTGGTAGGTGAAGTCGCTGCAGTCCAGGTCCTGGGCGTGGGCGATGTCGGCCATCGGCACGATCGCGGCGAGCGCGATCAGCGTGCCTATGGCACCGGTGCGACGGCGCATCGGGCGCCTCCTTTCCGGCCGCGGAAGCTCGCGCTTCGACGCTAGGTTCCGCCCGCCCCGACGGCGCGCAACGCTGGGCCGATCGGGTGCCGCGGGGGTGAACGGGACGCCGGAGGGGCCCGCCCGGCCGCGGGGAATGGATCACACACGCGCGGTGCGCCGTTGACACCGGGTGCCAGGGCTTCTAGCGTCACGTCTGCTGAAGGTACTAAGCGGTCGCTCACCGATTCGAGCCGGCCGCAGGAGCCGCATCCCAAGGGCGAGGAGAAGCAGCAATGTCCACCACTGAGCAGCGGGTCGCGGTCGTCACCGGCGCCGCACGCGGCATCGGCGCCGCCACCGCCGTACGACTGGCCGCCGAGGGTCGCGCGGTCGCCGTGCTGGACCTCGACGAGGCCGCCTGCAAGGACACCGTCGAGAAGATCACCGCCGCCGGTGGCAAGGCGATCGCGGTCGGCTGCGACGTCTCCGACGAGGCGCAGGTCGAGGCGGCCGTCGCCCGCGTCGCCGAGGAGCTCGGCGCGCCGACGATCCTGGTCAACAACGCGGGCGTCCTGCGCGACAACCTGCTGTTCAAGATGAGCGTCTCCGACTGGGACACCGTCATGAACGTGCACCTGCGCGGCGCCTTCCTGATGTCGAAGGCCTGCCAGAAGCACATGGTGGACGCCGGCTTCGGCCGCATCGTCAACCTGTCGTCCTCCTCCGCGCTCGGCAACCGCGGCCAGGTCAACTACTCGGCCGCCAAGGCCGGTCTGCAGGGCTTCACCAAGACCCTGGCCAAGGAGCTCGGCAAGTTCGGCGTCACCGCCAACGCCGTCGCCCCCGGCTTCATCGCCACCGAGATGACGAAGGCCACCGCCGACCGCGTCGGCATGGGCTTCGAGGACTTCAAGGCCGCCGCCGCCACCCAGATCCCCGTCGCCCGCGTCGGCGAGCCCGAGGACATCGCCAACGCCATCGCCTTCTTCACCGCGGACGCGGCAGGCTTCGTCTCCGGCCAGGTGCTGTACGTGGCCGGCGGACCGCTCGACTAAAGGACCCGGACATGACGACAGTGGAACCCACCGGCAAGGTCGCCCTGATCACGGGCGCCAGCCGCGGCATCGGCTACGGCGTCGCCGAGGCGCTGGTCGCGCGCGGCGACCGGGTCTGCATCACCGGACGCAACGAGGACGCCCTCAAGGAGGCCGTCGAGAAGCTCGGCGCCGACCGGGCCGTCCACGTGGCCGGCAAGGCGCACGACGAGGCGCACCAGGCACTCGCCGTCGAGCGCGTGATGGAGGCCTTCGGCCGGGTCGACTACCTGGTCAACAACGCGGGCACCAACCCCGTGTTCGGGCCGATCGCCGACCTCGACCTGAACGTGGCGCGCAAGGTCTTCGAGACCAACGTGATCTCGGCGCTGGGCTTCGCGCAGAAGACCTGGCACGCCTGGCAGAAGGACAACGGCGGCGCGATCGTGAACATCGCCTCCGTCGCGGGCATCGCCCCCTCGCCCTTCATCGCCGCGTACGGCGTCAGCAAGGCCGCGCTGATCAACCTCACCCAGCAGCTGGCACACGAGTTCGCGCCCAAGGTGCGGGTCAACGCCATCGCCCCGGCGGTGGTGAAGACCAAGTTCGCGCAGGCGCTGTACGAGGGCCGGGAGGAGGAGGCCGCCGCGTCCTACCCGCTGGGCCGGCTCGGCGTGCCGTCCGACATCGGCGGCGCGACCGCGTTCCTCACCTCGGACCAGTCCGACTGGGTCACCGGCCAGACCCTGGTCGTCGACGGCGGCATCTTCCTCAACGCCGGCGTCGGCTGATCCGTACCACGGCCGTACCACCGGTTCCGTGAGCCGGTTCCGTGAGCCGGTTCCGTGAGCCGGATCCGTGAGCCGGATCCGTGAGCCGGAACCCCGGGTCCGGATCCGCGTGCCGGCACCGCGCACCACGCGTGCGCACCGGTCACCACCGCCCCGTCCGACACGGACGCCGTTGACGAAAACGGCGTCCGTGTCGGCGTTCTGGACACGGAACGCACGTGACAACGTAGTCATCCGCCAGTTGATCTCAAGGGTCCTTCCGAGGAGGGTCAGCCGGTGTGTCACTGCGGTATCGTTCGCCGACCCTTGGTATGGCAGATCGAGGAGCGTGCGCGTGTTCAACCGGAATCGATGCCTGCGGCGGGTGGCGGCCATCGCGTCCATATCGTCCCTGGTGACCGGATGTGGCGTCCTGGCGTCCGACAGCCCGGAGGACGAGGGCCCCATCGTCGTGGGAACCACCAGCTCGCCGAGCACGCTGGATCCTGCCGCGTCCTGGGACAGCTCCTGGGAGCTGTTCCGCAACATCTACCAGACGCTGCTGAGTTACCCGATCGGTGCGACGACCCCCCAGCCGGACGCGGCGGAGAAGTGCGAGTTCTCCGACACCTCCAACCAGGTGTTCCGCTGCGAGCTGCGCGAGGGACTCACCTTCTCCGACGGCGGCAGACTGGACGCGAAGGCGGTCAAGCACTCGATCGACCGCATCCGCCAGATCAACGTCAACGGCGGCCCGGCCGGTCTGCTGGGCAGCCTCGAGCGGGTCCAGGCGCCGAACGAGCGCGAAGTGGTCTTCTACCTCAACAAGCCCGACACCACCTTCCCGTTCGTGCTCGCCACCCCCGCGATGTCGATCGTCGACCCCGACTCCTACCCCGCGGGGTCGCTCCGCGAGGAGAAGAGCGTCGTCGGATCGGGCCCGTACACCCTCCAGTCGTACGAGGAGGGCGAGGAGGCCCGGCTGGTCCGCAACGACAACTACAAGGGCTACGCCGACCGGAAGAACAACGCGGTCACCATCCGCTACTACCAGGACTCCGGCGAGATGGTCGGGGCGCTGCGCGACAAGCGCATCGACCTCACCTACCGAGGTCTGGCCGCGGGCGACATCGTCGAGCTTCAGGGCAGGACCTCCAAGGAGGAGGAGATCCAGCTCATCGAGGGCTCCGGCACCGACATCAACTACCTGGTGTTCAACCCGAAGGACCCGTGGGCCGGCAAGAAGGCCGTGCGCCAGGCCATCGCACAGCTCGTCGACCGCGCCGCGATCGCCCACAAGGTCTACAAGGACACCGTCGACCCGTTGTACTCGATGGTCCCCAAGGGCCTGACCGGACACACCACCGGCTTCTTCGACGACTTCGGCGAGCCCGACGCCGACAAGGCCCGCGAGATCCTCCGCGACGCCGGCATCACCGAGCGGGTGCCGCTCACCCTCTGGTACACCTCGGACCGCTACGGTTCCGAGACCGCCCTGGAGTTCAAGGAGCTGGAGCGGCAGCTGGAGGCGTCCGAGCTGTTCGACGTCACGCTGAAGAGCCGCCCCTGGAAGACCTACGTCGAGGGCTACCAGAAGGGCGAGTACCCGGTCTTCGGCCGTGGCTGGTTCCCGGACTTCCCGGACGCGGACAACTTCATCGCCCCGTTCGTCGGCGAACAGAACGCGCTCGGCACGCCGTACGAGGCCAAGAAGATCGTCAACGATCTGCTGCCCAGCTCCCGCCGCGAGAGCGACCGGGGCAACGTGGTGAAGCAGTTCGAGGAGGCCCAGCAGATCCTCGTGAACGACGCGCGGCTGCTCCCGCTGTGGCAGGGCCGGCAGTACGTGGCGGCGAGCCGGGAGATCTCCGGCGCCGAGCGCGCCCTGGACCCCTCCACGATCATGATGTTGTGGCAGCTCTCCCGGAAGACCAGCTGGTAGAACGCCCCGGCAGCCGGCCGCGAGGCCGGCTGTCAGTGGTCGCCGGTAGGTTCGGAGAATCGGAAACGACCACGTGAGCAAGGGAATCGACGTGACCGACATCGCCATGCTGCCCGAGTCCTGGCGCGGGGTTCTGGGCGACGAGCTGCAGCAGCCCTACTTCAAGGAGCTGACCGAGTTCGTCGAGGAGGAGCGGGCGCGCGGTCCCGTCTACCCGCCCCGCGAGGAGGTCTTCGCTGCGCTGGAGGCCACGCCGTACGACGAGGTGAAGGTCCTGGTGCTCGGCCAGGACCCGTACCACGGGGAGGGCCAGGGGCACGGGCTGTGCTTCTCGGTCCGGCCCGGGGTGAAGACCCCGCCGTCCCTGCGGAACATCTACAAGGAACTGCACGCCGACCTGGGCACGCCCGTCCCGGACAACGGCTATCTGATGCCGTGGGCCCGGCAGGGCGTGCTGCTGCTCAACGCGGTGCTCACCGTCCGCGCGGGCGAGGCCAACTCGCACAAGGGGCGCGGCTGGGAGCTGTTCACCGACGCGGTGATCCGCGCGGTGGCCGACCGGCCCGACCCGGTGGTCTTCGTGCTGTGGGGCAACTACGCGCAGAAGAAGCTGCCGCTGATCGACGAGAGCCGGCACGTGGTGGTGAAGGGGGCGCACCCCTCGCCGCTGTCCGCGAAGAAGTTCTTCGGCTCCCGGCCGTTCTCGCAGATCGACGAGGCGGTGGCGGCGCAGGGGCACCAGCCGATCGACTGGACCATCCCCGACCTGGGCTGATCCGCCCGCGTCTCCGCCAGGCCAGGTGCCGGACCGGTGCCGGGCCGTCCCGGCACCGGCACGTCGCGGGGCGGCATGTCCGGAATCGTCCCTGTCTGCGGCTAGCGTCGGGGCGACAACGGGCGACGGTGCGGAGGACGCGGTGACGGAGCGACAAGAGCAGGCGGCGCCGGACGCCCTGCTCACCCGGATCGGCCAGGTCGTGATGCTGCACCACGCGGGGGACCGGGAGGAGGCCCGGCACCGACTCCTCGGCCTGTGGGCGGAGATCGGCGAGGACGGCGACCCGCTGCACCGCTGTACCCTCGCCCACTACCTCGCCGACACCCAGGACGATCCCGGGGACGAGCTGGCCTGGGACCTGCGGGCGCTGACGGCTGCCGAGGAGGCCGGCGGTACCCCGGCGTACGACGGGGCCCCGGCGGTGCGCGGCCTGTACCCGTCGCTGCAGCTGAATCTGGCCGCCGACTACCTCCGCCTCGGCCGCCCCGACGCGGCCCGCGCCCACCTGGACCGGGCCCGGGGCGCCGCCCGTACCCTCGCCGACGACCGCTACGGCGAGGGTGTGCGGGCCGCCATCCGCCGGCTGGAGGCGCAGCTGGGGGAGGGCGGGACGCCGCCCGGGGGGCCGGGGCCGCCCCGGCAGAGGTGAGAGCGGGGCTCGCTCAACGGCCGTAGGTGTCCCGGCAGATGCGCGCCTGCGGGCTGTCCGCCGGCCAGCCGCCGTACTCCCGGCCCAGTGCGCAGATGTCCGAGCCGCCGGAGGTGCCCCCGGTCAGGGACCCGCCGCCGCCCGGGAGCTGGGCCGGCGGGCGTGGGGCGGGGGTGCGCCGGGTGGGCTGCGGCCGCTCGGGGTCGCGGGGCCGCTGAGTGCGCGGCGCCTGCCCGTTGCGCGCGTCGGAGGACGCGTCCCGCTCCGAGGACTCGGTCTTCGGGGTGGCCCGGTCCGACGGGGACGCCTCGGGGGAGTCGGCCGGGACCCGCCGCAGGGCCTCGCGCGCGGGCGCCTGCACGACCGGCGACGCGTCGCGCCCCGCCGCGTCGTGCCCGGCCCCCGGCGGCGGCGCGGTCGCCGGGCCCGGTGCGAGGGGACGCTGGACCGTCACACAGCCCGAGAGGGCGGCGACCGCCAGGGTCACCAGAAGCGTTGCTGTGGTCGTCGTTCGCTGCACCCCCGCCACTTTGCTGGCTCCGCCCGCCGGGTGGCGGGGGGACAGGCGCGGCGGTCCCCCGCACGGGTGATGTCCGCCCACCTTCGAGGGCCCCGTCGGCGTGGCGGGTGACGTCACTCGCCGGTGGCGCCGTCGATCGCCTCCCGGATCAGGTCCGCGTGGCCGTTGTGCCGGGCGTACTCCTCGATCATGTGCGTGTAGATCCAGCGCAGGGAGCACGGCTCGGGGTGCGAGTGGTGACGGCCCTGGGAGCGCTCGTCGAGGGAATGGCCTGCCGCGTTGCGCCGGGCGGCCTCGATCTCCGCCTGCCAGGTCTCGTACGCGTCCTTCCAGGTGTCCGCCTCGCCGGGGTGGAACTCCCCGTCCGGGTCGGCCTCCCCGAAGTAGATCGGCCCGGCGTCCTCACCGGCGAACACCCGCCGGAACCACGACCGCTCCACCTCCGCCATGTGCCGCACCAGCCCCATCAGCGACAACTCCGACGGCGCCACGGAAGCGGTCCGCAACTGCTCGTCGGTCAGCCCTTCGCACTTCCACGCGAGCGTCGCCCGGTGATAGTCGAGCCACCCTTCGAGCATGGTCCGTTCATCGGCGTTCTGGCCGGGTTCACTGCGCTGGGTCGTCATCCCGGCATCCTTTCCCGCTGACGGCGGGTCACGCCAGGCGTTTCCGTGTCACCGTCGTGCGGGGCGCCGAAACGCGCGTGCGCGAGCCGGTTCGCCCCGAGGACACTGCGCGCATGAGCCGTGTCATCCTCCGGGAATCACAGGAACGGGCCCTCGCGCATGTGGCCCGGCTGGCGTCCGGCGCGCCCATGGATCCGGACCTGCGGGTGACCCTCAACTTCCATCCCGATCGCATCTCCCGGGGCAGGCCGATCCTCCGCTCCCTCGCCGACAGCGGTGTGTACGTCTCGCAGTTCGTCACCGGGACCAGCAACGGCGGCCTGACCGCGTGCCCCGGCGGCGACCGGTGGCGGTGGGAGAGCCGGCTCTTCGGCGGTGCCTACGACCAGGCGCCCGCGGCCGAGCGGCCCGTCTACGGCGCACTCGACCACCGACACCGTCCGGTCGGCGCGGCCCCGCGGTTCGGCTCCTCCTACTTCCGGCTCACGGCGACGACCCTGGAGCGGACCACGTTCTGCTACCCGGACAGCTGCCTGGACCCCTCGGACTTCGGCACCGCCGGGCACATGGCGCTCGTCGAACTGGCGCTCGCCGACCGGCTGGACGCTCTCGACGACTGCGTCGAGGCGCATGTGCACGGCCCGGTCCGCCTTGACCGGGACGTCGAGGCCCTGGTCCTCGACCCCTGTTACCGGGGCACGGCCGTCGAGGAAGCCGCCCGTCGGCTGCCCTGCCCCGTGGAATGGCACCCCGGTTTCGAGCTGACTGTCGAGGAGTTGCGCAGGCGCCCCGGCTACCGTGGCCCGGAGATCGTCGAGCTGGGCACGGAGATCGCCGTCGCCGGCGTGCTCGACCCACGCCTGGTCGGAGAGGCGGCTGCGACGGGACGGCACGACCCCCAGGCGATCAAGAAGGTGTGGCACTGCCTGGCGCGTTTCGGGGCGCCGACCGCGTCCCCAGCATCCCCTCGATGATCTCCCCCAGGTCCGCCCGGATGTCCGGGATCGTCGGGGGCTCGGCGTGGTACGAGCCCGCCACGCAGGAGAGGAGGAGGCCGTCGGCCCAGGCGATCAGGGTGAGGGCGTGGCGGTCGGGGGAGGGGGAGCCGAGGGCTGTGACCAGGGCCGTGAGATGGGTGCGGAAGCGGGCGCCGGCCGTGTCGAAGTGGGCGCGGAGTTCCGGGCGGCGGGTGGCCTCCAGGGCGAGTTCGTAGCGGGCCAGGGTGAGGTCGCGGTTCTGGGTCAGCGCGCGGTGGACCGTCAGGGCCAGCGCGTCCAGGAGGGCGTCGGTGCCCTCGCGCGGGGCGGGGAGGTCCTGGAGGGCCAGGACCCGCTCCTCCCGGTCGGCGAGGCGGCGTACCGCCAGTTCCAGCAGTGCCTGCCTCGTGCGCGCCACGTTGGACGTGGAGCCCTGGGGGAGGCCGGCCGCGTCGTCCACCGCCCGGTGTGTCAGACCCCGCATGCCCCGCTCGGCGAGCAGGGCGAGTGCGGTGTCCGCGACGAGGCCGGCGCGGGCGGCGGGGGTGGTGGGGCGTTCGGACATGCGGCCAACCTACTCGGTCCACTACGGCTGTAGTACGGTGGAGGGGAGCTTCACTACAGATGTAGTCGATCAGCTTTCGGGAGGAAGCCATGGCAGCGGCCGAGCGGGTCATCGTGATCGGCGGGGGCATCGGCGGGCTGGCGGCGGCGGCCGCCCTGCGCATGCGCGGGGCGCGGGTCACCGTGCTGGAGCGCGCCCCCTCCCTGGAGCCGGTGGGTGCGGCGATCTCGCTGTCTCCCAACGCGCTCCGCGCCCTGGACGTCATCGGTCTCGGCGACGACATCCGCGCCCTGTCCGCCTGGCAGGGCGACGGCGGGCTGCGGGCGCCGAGCGGCCGGTGGCTGGCCCGTACCGAGGCGGCCGCCGCGGCCGAACGCTTCGGCGGCCCGCTCGTCCTCCTGCACCGCGCCACCCTCGTCGACCACCTGGCGGGGCGGCTCCCGTCCGACGCCGTCCGCACCGGCACCCCCGCCCGCCTGACCGACCCCGGCGTCCCGGGCGACCCCCGCAGGCCGGCCCGCGTGGAGACGCCCGACGGGGAACTGGAGTCCGACCTGGTGGTGGCCGCCGACGGCCTCCGTTCCGCCGTACGCGGCACCCTCTTCCCCGGCCATCCCGGCACCGTTCACAGCGGCTTCACCACCTGGCGCGTGGTCGTCCCGCTGCCCGGCGTCGCGTTCCCCTCGCACGAGACCTGGGGCCGGGGCGCCATCTGGGGCACCCATCCACTCAGGGACGGCCGGGTGTACGCCTACGCCGCCGCCGTCGCACCCGCGGGGGAGAAGGCCCCCGACGATGAACGGGCCGAACTGCTGCGCCGCTACGGCGACTGGCACAGCCCGATCCCCGAGGTGCTGGCCGCCGTCCGCACCGAGGACGTCCTGCGGCACGACGTCCACCACATCGCCGAGCCGCTGCCCGCCTTCCACCGGGGCCGCGTGGCCCTCGTCGGCGACGCCGCGCACGCCATGCCGCCGACCCTCGGCCAGGGCGGCAACCAGGCCGTCGAGGACGCGATCACCCTCGCCTTCCCCCGCCCGGGCATGCCCTCCTCCGCCGACGAGCCCGTCGCCGACACCCTCCCCGGCTACACCGCCGTGCGCCTCCCGCGGACCACGGCCGTCACGCGCCGCGCGGTGCGGGCGGCCCGCCTCAACGTGCTGACGACCGGCCGCGCCGGCACCGCCGTACGCAACTCCGCGCTGGCCGCGCTGTCCAAGGCGGCGCCGTCGCTCCTCCTGCGCGGGTTCGACGGGGTGGCGGACTGGCGGCCGCCGGGAGGGCCGTCCGGTGCGGACGGGGACGGCTCCGGGGCACCCCGTATGCTCGCAGCGGACCACGGCAGGCGAGGACCAGAGGAGAACACACCGTGAAGGTCGGCTGCATCGGGCTCGGCGACATCGCGCAGAAGGCCTATCTTCCGGTGCTCGCCGTCCAGCCCGGCGTGGAGCTCCATCTGCAGACCCGCACCCCCGCCACCCTGGAGCGCGTCGGCGACTCCCTCCACCTGCCGGCCGCGCAGCGGCACGCCGGCCTCGACGCGCTGATCGTCGCCGGCCTCGACGCGGCCTTCGTGCACGCCCCGACCGACGTCCACCCGCAGATCGTGACCCGGCTCCTCGAGGCGGGCGTGCCGACCTACGTCGACAAGCCGCTCGCGTACGAACTCGCCGACTCCGAGCGGCTGGTGGCGCTCGCCGAGGAGCGCGGCGTCAGCCTCGCCGTCGGCTTCAACCGGCGCCACGCCCCCGGCTACGCGCAGTGCGCCGACCACCCGCGCGAGCTGATCCTCATGCAGAAGAACCGGGTCGGGCTGCCCGAGGAGCCGCGCCGGATGATCCTCGACGACTTCATCCACGTCGTGGACACCCTGCGCTTCCTGGTGCCCGGCCAGGTGGACGACGTGACCGTCCGCGCCCGCGCCGAGGACGGGCTGCTGCACCACGTGGTGCTCCAGCTCGCAGGCGACGGCTTCACCGCCCTCGGCGTGATGAACCGGCTCAGCGGTTCGACGGAGGAGATCCTCGAGGTGTCGGGCCAGGACAGCAAGCGCCAGGTGCTCAACCTCGCCGAGGTGATCGACCACAAGGGCCAGCCGACCGTGCGGCGCCGCGGCGACTGGGTGCCGGTGTCCCGGCAGCGCGGCATCGAGCAGGCGGCGCTCGCCTTCCTGGACGCGGTGCGCGCCGGGAAGACGCTCAGCGCCCGTGACGCACTGGCGAGCCATGAGCTGTGCGAACGGGTGGTCCGAGCGGTCGACGAGCGCCTCGCCTAGACCGCACGAGACCCACCGCGCCGTACACCGCGAGCACGACGAGCGCCGCCTGCGGGGGCCAGTCGCCGAAGCGGACGTACAGCGTGGTGCCCCGGGTCAGCGGCACCTCGTAGACGTGCGCGGCTGAGGCGTCCGTGCCGAGCCACGGGCCGATCCGCGCGCCGTCCGCGCCGTACACGGCGGACACCCCGGTCAGCGTCGCGTGCACCATCGGGCGGCCGGTCTCGGCGGCGCGCAGCGCGGCGAGCGAGGCGTGCTGCTCGGGCGCCCAGCTCCGCTGGAAGGTCGACGTCGACGACTGCGCGAGCAGCACACCCGCGCCGTCCTGCACGAGATGGCGGCTCATGTCGGGGAACGCCGTCTCGAAGCACACCATCGGGCCGATCCGCAGACCGTCGCCCACGGCCATGACGACCTGCTCGGAGCCGCGCCTGCGGTCCTCCCCGGCCGCCTTCCCGACGGACGTCGCCCAGCCCAGCAGCGAGCGGGCCGGGACGTACTCCCCGAACGGCACCAGCCGCATCTTGTCGTACCGGTCGCCGGTGGGGCCGTCCGGGCCGATCAGCACCGAGCTCTTGTAGATGCCGGGCTTGTCCGAGCGCCGCGCGTCCACGTTGACCAGGATCTCCGCGTCCGTCTCGCGGGACAGTGCGGTCAGGCGCCGGGCCAGGTCGGGGCGGTCGCCGAGGTCGAAGCCGACGCTGCTCTCGCCCCAGACGACCAGATCGACGTCCTTCCCGGCCAGCTCACGGGTCAGCCGTTCCTCGCGGTCGAAGCGGCGGTCGGCGCTGTCCGGGCCGGCTACGACCCCCGGCTGGACGAGCGCGATCCGCGTCCGCTCCCCGGTCTGCTCGGGACGCGGCGCCCCCGCCCAGGCGGCCGACCCCGCGGCGGCCACGGCGACCAGCCCCGCCACGGCCGGCATTCGCGCCCGGCGCACCGCGACCAGCACGGCCACCGCGACGTTCAGTGCCACCACCAGGAAACTCGGCAGCCACACCCCGCCCACCGACGCCAGCCGCAGCGCCGCCTCCACCTGCCACTGGCTCGCGCCCAGCACGCCCCACGGCCCGCCGAGCCCCTGCCAGGAGCGGATCAGCTCGATCGTCAGCCACCCCGACGGCACCACCAGCAGCGCGGCCGCCACCCGGCGTCCGGACGGTGAGCCGCCCAGCGTCCGGCGCACCAGCCAGCCCCACGGCGCCCACAGCGCGCCCAGCAGCGCGGCGAGGACGAACGTGAACACGTGCAGGCTGGGCAGCAGCCAGTGGTGCATGACCAGCATGAACCCGAACCCGCCCCACCAGCCGTCGAACGCGGCCCGGCGCCCGGTCGGCGCGGTGCGGACCAGCAGCAGCCAGGGGACGAGGGCGACGTAGGCGATCCACCACAGGTTCGGGGCGGGGAAGGCCAGGACGGGCAGCGCGCCCGCGACCGCGGCGGCGGCCGAGCGGCGCCACGGGGAGGCGAGGTGGTGGCCGAGATTCCTCATGGGCGCCTCCCTACCCCGTGATGCCTCCAGTGTGCGTCCTCGACCCGGCCGGACGCGGGTTCAGTCGATCACACCGTCCGGCCGTCCGCCGGTCGGGCGCCGCCACGTCTCCCGCACGACGACCCGGCTCAGCCGCCAGCCGTCGGGGGTGCGCACCGCCGTGAACGCGCACCGTCCGCCGCTCAGCAGGTCGAGCACGGCGGCCCCGTCCCCGCCGCCCCGGCAGACGGGGCTGACGTAGTCGGTCCGCACCTCGGCCGTGTCCCCGGTGTCCCCCTCCCACGTGCGGAGCCGTACCCGGCGGTTGACGAACAGATGCTGCCGCACGGGGAACCCGGAGAACCGCTCCGCCAGCCAGGCGGCCACCGTCCCGGAGTCCCCCTCGATACCGCCCGCGCCGCGGTGGTCCGCCCGCCCGTCCGGGGTGAACAGCCGCCGGTACGCCGCCCAGTCGCCGTCGTCGAGGGCCACCGCGTAGTCGGTGACGAGTCCGTCCAGATCAAGCCGGTCCCGTACGGTCGCGAGCTCCACACGCTGCGTCATCGGCTCAGTGTTGACCATGTGGAGGGCGCAGCCAAGGGGCGTGCGCGGACATTCCCCCGGCCCGCGGGGCCGGGCGCGACGCGGGCGGGGGCGTCTGCGAGTCTGGGGATCTTCGTTCCGCGTTCTGCGCCTGGAGGTACTCATGAAGCGTCTGGTCACGGTGGTCACCGGGGGGAGCCGCGGCATCGGCGCCGCGACCTGCCGTCGGCTGGCGGCGGAGGGGCACGACGTGGCGGTGAACTACGTGCGGGACGCCGACGCCGCCGAGAAGGTGGCCGAGGATGTGCGGGCCGCGGGGGCGCGGGCGGTGACCGTGCGGGCGGACACGTCCGTCGAGGCCGACGTGGAGCGGCTGTTCGAGGTGGCGGAGCGCGAACTCGGTCCGCTGACGGGGCTGGTGAACAACGCGGCGGTGACCGGGCCGCTCGGGCCGTTCACCGAGGTGGGTACGGACACCCTGCGGCGGGTCGTCGACGTCAACGTCGTCGGCACGCTGCTGTGCTCGCGCCGGGCCGCCCAGTTGATGACGCCGCGCGGCGAGGGCGTGATCGTGAACATCTCGTCGGGCGCCGCGACCCTGGGCAGCCCCGGAGAGTACGTGCACTACGCGGCGACCAAGGCGGCCGTGGACGCGCTGACTCTGGGACTGTCCAAGGAACTCGGTCCGGCCGGGGTGCGCGTCAACGCGGTCGCCCCGGGTCTGATCGACACGGAGATGCACGCCGCGATGGGGGCGCCGGACCGGGTCCGGGAGATGGCCGGGACCATTCCGCTCCGGCGGGCGGGACAGGCGGAGGAGATCGCGGCGGCGGTCGCCTGGCTGATGTCGCCGGACGCCTCGTACACCACGGGTACGGTGCTGAGGGTCGCGGGCGGACGCTGAGAGCGGGGGCGCGGCGCGGGCGGGCGTCAGGCCGCCTCGACGACCCGTCCGCGGATCGCCGCCGCCCACTCGACGACCAGCATCTCGTACTCCTCACGCTCCTGGGCGGACAGGGAGCCGCCCGCCCGCAGCCACAGGGCGCGGATCTGCTCGTTCACCTCGGCGGCGGACCGCACGGAACCAGGGGGCGTTAAATCGGGGGACATGCGGACAAGCCTAGGGCCATGGACTGACAGTGCGCTACCGGACGGCTACGGGACCCGTATGGGTTCGGTCACGTGCCGCGGACACGGGCCGGGTGTACGTTCCACGGCAGAACCGTTTCCGCACCGCCCGGCGCGCGTCGCGCTGTCCGTATCGCGCCATACGGCCGGGCCGTGCGTCCCCACGCGTCACTACGTGGTGCCGGCCCGGGAGCGGCTGCCCAGGGCCCGTGGGCACATCGAGCAGGGCCAGTACTTCGTGTGCACGCGCCACGGCAGACCGGGAAGACGACGGTGCCGGCGGCGACGGCCCGGGAACCGACGGCCTCGGGCCGCGAGTCAGCTCCGCTGGAAGAACTCCACCTCTGCCAGGGCCAGATGACGGCCCGGGGCGAGTCCCACGGCGGAACGCAGCACCAGCCGTACCTTCTGCACGTCGCTGTACCCGGTGGCGATCGTCTGGTCGCCCGGCTTGTCGCTGAGGGTGAGTTCCTTCTTGTGCGTGGTGCCGTCCTGCGCCGTCACCTCCAGCTCCATCTGGAGCGCGCGCGCCTGGAGGGCGTACTTCTGCGGCTCCTTGGAAGCGCCGTTGGTGATGATCACGTCGACCAGCCGGAACGGCTTGCGGAAGGTGTACGTCACCGAGGCACCCGTCGCGGGCGCGCCCCAATAGCGGTTGCTCAGCCCGTCCGTGGTGT
The DNA here is from genome assembly GCF_022869105.1 of Streptomyces sp. BJ20. Classification (NCBI taxonomy): domain Bacteria; kingdom Bacillati; phylum Actinomycetota; class Actinomycetes; order Kitasatosporales; family Streptomycetaceae; genus Streptomyces; species Streptomyces sp. BJ20. The sequence goes on along the minus strand of NZ_CP094918.1, from coordinate 4,785,138 downwards.
TCTTCGCCGGGTGCCCCGGCACCGATGCGCTCGCCTCGGTGCTCATCGGCGTCACGGACGTGGCCTCGCCCAGCTTGTCCCGGGTGTCCTCGATCAGGGCGCGTCCGGCCGGCATCAGCAGGAAGCCGCCCGCGCACAGCGCCAGCACCACGAGCAGGATCACCAGGAACCGCGTCACCCCACCCGAACTCGCCCGCACCCGGCGCCGGAACGGCCACACGGTCCGCCACCACGGCAGCGGCGCGGCCTTCGCCATGGGCTTCAACTCGGCCGCACAGCGCCGGCAGAACCGGCGCTCCGGCCGATTCGGCGTCCCGCACGCCGGACAGGGCACTCCCACCCCTTCGTCCGGCACCGCCACCGGCCGTACGACGGGCCGTGCCGCCACCGGCTTCGCGGGGCGGACGGGCACGATGGCGTCCGGGTCCGATGACTCGGAGGCGGTGGCGGTGCGCGGGCGGGGGATGTTCGGGGCGGGTGGAGCGGGTCGAGCGGGTGGGGCTGGAGGAACGGGTGGGGTTGTGGGGGTTGAGGGTGCGGCGGGTGTGGCCGGCGTGGTGGGGGGAGCGTCGCCGGTACGGCGGGGCTCATCGACGTCGGTCGTTTCGCCGGGGGAGCCGCCCGTCGGCTCGGCGCTGGAGTCAGCGGCCGTCCCGCTCGTGGCCGAGCCCTGTGCCGGGGCGGCGGACCCGGTGCGGGCGTCGGTCGGTCCGGACTGGGGTGGGGAGATCGTGGGCTCGTCCGGGCCAGGGCCGGCAGCGGGGGCCGTGTCGGCGCCGGAGCCGGTGTCCGCGGGCTCCGTCGTGCTCGGCCGCCTCGGCTCGCCGCGGCCGGTCAGCCGGGCGCGGAACGACGAGGGTCGGGGCGGTGCGGCGGACTCGGGCTCGTCCGCCGGGGGTGATGCGGGCGCGGGCGCCGGAGGCTCCGGGGGTTCGGCCGGCCCCGGGGGTGCGGTTGGCTCCGGTGGCGTCGGTGCGGGTGTGTTCGGGGTCGGAGCAGCCGGTTCCGACCAGCCCAGGTACGCGCCGCAGTTGCCGCAGAAGTCGTCCGCGGAGCCGTTGGACGCCCCGCACGCGGGACATGCGCGCATGGCGTCACCTCCCTTCGTCGCCGGGCGGGCCGGGGAGGACCTCCACCCGGAATGCCGCGTGCACCGGGCACATGGCCCGGACGATCTCGCGGACCCTGGCCGGGTCCACCCGCGTCTCGCGGCCCGGCCAGACCCGGACCAGGATCTCGGCGGCGGGCTGGGGTGGCAGTTCGGTGCCGGCGGTGTTCGACCACCACGAGCCGCCGTCGCCGGTCACATCGCAGTGCACGCCGAGCGCGAGGCGCAGGGCCTCGGCAAGGCCGCGTCTGGTGCCGCGCCACCGGTGCAGCTCCACCGCGCGGACGACCGCCTCGCGGCGCAGCTCCACGGGGCACTGGGGGTCGTCGGCGGCGCCCACCCACGACGCCAGCCAGGCCAGGAAGTCGACGGGGGTGACCCGGGGGTCGAGGTAGGCGGTCAGGTTGTCGAGGGTCGCGAACACCGGGGCGAGGACGGTGTCGAGGCCGGCGGTGAAGCGCTGCGCGAAGTCGTCGTCGGCGTACAGCGCGGGCAGTTGCTCACCGATGGGGAAGCGGCTCGGCAGGCCGGGTACGGCGGCGCGGCTCATCCCCGCCCCTCCCCATCCATCGCCGTCACGACCACCTGGTGCTGGTAGGAGAAGACGAGCGCGCCCGCGGCCACGTCGATGCGGTCTTCCGGGGCGCCGCGGCGGCCGGTGACGGGGTCGGCGGGAAACAGGCGGATCTCTTCGACGAGGGCGTTGCCGGTGGCGCGTTGGAGGATGCCGAAGATCTCGCCGTACTGGACGGGCCGGCCGAAGGGCCAGCCGGTGCCGTCCGGGCCGCCGCTGAGCGGGTTGAGGTGACGGAACAGGGCGTCGAGGGCGGCGTCGCGGACGCGGTCGGTGTCGGCGGCTGCCGTCGCGAGCCGGGCGACCACGGTGACGCCCTGGTAGACCGGCGGCTCGACGACCAGGCGGGTGCCGATGAGGCGTCGTTCGTCGAGGCTCGCGGTGATGGCCTCCAGTACCTGGTCGGAGGGGATCAGCTGCTCGAAACGGAGGCGGTCGTCGCCCTCGTCGGCCACGGCGTCCGGGACGACGAGGACCCGTACCGCGCCCGGTTCCTCCGCCGCGGGCAGACAGCGGACCCGGCGTACCGAGGGCGCGGCCTGGCGGCTGATGATCTCGTAGTCCTCGGCGGTCACCGCGCGCTCCTGCATACGCAGCACTTCCGGCGCCCGCAGCTTGGCGTTCTCCACCGTCTCGCCCGCGACGCCGCCGCGTGCCGCCTCCCGGTTGGTGACCTGGGCGATGTACGGAACGGAGCTGAGCAGCACGGAGATCGCGCCGCGGGCGACGTTGCCCGCGGGGCCGCCGCCGGTGCGGTACCGGGCCACGCGTATGTGGGCGCCCTTGGGCGGTACGGCGCCGCACTGCCGCAGCGTGCCGTCCGGTTCGCGCAGCACCGGCGGGAAGGCGAACTCACCGTTGGTGGCATCCACGCGGACGTGCCGGTCGGCGGGGTCGGAGCGGCCGAAGTGGTCGACCACGGCCCAGCGTTGCCAGCCCTCGGCCGAGGACACCTCCACCACCGGGGGCTCGCCGTCGAGGAGGACCGGCGGGCGGCCGAGCCGGAACGTCTGTCCCGCGACGCCCTCCGAGGTGCCGAGCGGAACGTCGGTCACGGTCTCGGCGTGCTCGACGGACATGGTGCCGCCGACGGTGAACACCTCCGCCTCGCGCACCGTCGGGGACTCCGAGTAGAACGGCTGGCCCGGCTCCGCCTCGGTGACCCGGCAGCGCAGCCAGCCGGCCCTGGTTCCGCCGATCACCGACGCGGTGTGCCTGGCCGGTACGTGCACGATGACCTCGCCGGGCCGGTTCAGACCGCCGGTGGTGTCCGTACCGGTCTCGCAGAGCTGCCAGCCACCGCCGTCCCACGCCTCCCACACCAGCGGGGGCTGGCGCGGGTCCACACCGACGCCCTCCACGCGGCTGTCCAGGCGCACCGCGACGATGCAGCGCGGCACCGCCGTCGGCAGGCCGAACAGCAGTGCGTCGCCCGGCTCCGGTGCCGCCTGGAAGCAGGGGATGTCGTGGCCGTCGGCGAGCGTACCGGTCATGTCGGTCTGCTCACCGGTCCGGGGCGCGGTCACCAGACGGGTCAACTCGCTGGGCACGATGCGTAGTTCGTCCGTGGTCGCGAACACCACGGGCTCGTCGCTCTCGCCGCCCGCGGTGGTCACCTCGGTGCCCGCGGACAGCGCGACGGTGTCGGGCTGCGGCGCCGACAGCCAGAAGTCGACGTCGGCGGAGGCCGCGGCGGGCGGGAACAGGCCGATGCTCAACAGGTCGAGGAAAGCTGTGTAGTTCTTGTCCGGGACCCGGTTCAGCCGGTACAGCAGCTGGTCCACCATGTAGGCGAACGTCTCGATCAAGGTGACGCCCGGGTCGGAGACGTTGTGGTCGGTCCACTCCGGCGTGCGCTGCTGCACATACCGCTTTGCCTCGTCGACGAGTTGCTGGAACCGTCGGTCGTCCAGGTTGGGGGAGGGCAGGGCCATCAGTCCGCGACCAATTCCTCGGCCCCCTCCTCGGAGGGGATCGTGTAGAAGGGGAAGACCAGGTTGCGCCGGTCGTTGGTGGAACGCAGGGTGTAGTGCACGTCGATGTAGAGGGTGCCGTCCTCGACGGCGTCGAAGGCGACGATCACGTCCTCCACCGCGACGCGCGGCTCCCACCGCTCCAGGGCCTCGCGCACCTGCTGGGCGATACGTCCGGCGGTGGCGCCGTCGCCGGGGGCGAAGACGTAGTCGTGGATGCCGCAGCCGAACTCGGGGCGCATGGGGCGCTCGCCCGGCGCGGTGCCGAGGATCAGGCGGATCGCCTCCTCGATCTCCCGCTCCCGCTCGACCATGGCGATCCCGCCGGTCGGCCCGACCCGCAGCGGAAACCCCCAGCCGCGTCCGACGAACCGCTCGCTCATCACACACCTCCGGCCGGGAAGCCGGGGGCACCGGGCACCATCACAGCGCCACACGCGGGATGCCCGCCCCGCAGCCGGAGCAGAGAGACGCGCCGAATGAACCGCGCGCTCACCACACGCCCCCGATCACGACGTCCAAGCTGCCAGGCACGGTCGGTGCGCCGCGCATCACACGCCTCCGATCAGGACGTTCGGGGCGCCCATCATGATCATCGCGCCGCACGTGGTCCGGTCCCGCATCCGGGCGGCCGGCAACCCGCCGATGAGGACGTGGCCCTTGGCGAGCGCGCTCGTGTCGGGCTTGATCACATTGGCCGGTCCCAGAGCGGCGTGCGGCGGTATCGGGCAGGTGATCACGCTGCCCACGCCGCCGACGGGGCTGGTGGCGACGGCGGCGGGTTTGCCGCCGATCAGCACGCGCATCACCGCCTGAGCGGCGGGGCCGGCCGGCAGGGCGATCGCCCCGCCGTGGTTGGTGGGGTCACCGGTACGGGCTGCGGGTGGCATGCGGTCCTCCTTGGGAAGGTGAGGTCGGGGGTCAGTTGATCCGGATGAGCTTGGCCTTGAGGACGCCGAGCAGACCGCCGTCGACGGTGACGCCCGTGCGGCCCTTGATGTTCACGTTCTGGCTGCTGTCGATGTCCACCGTGCGGCCGCCGATCTTCACCCCGACCCTGCCCTGGATCTCCACGTTCCGGCCGGACACGCTCACGTTGCCCCGCCGCGCGTCCAGGGTGATGCCCTTCTTGTCGAGCAGGACGGAGGTGAGGGGGCGGACGCCGCCTCTGCCGGCGTACACCGTCAGCTCGATCGTGCCCTTCCGTTGGTCGACCTTTATTTCGAGGCGCTCGTCGGCGGATGCGAGCCTGAGCCCGGACTGGCCCGGCGCCCTCGCGTCCAGCAGCTCCATCCGGTGCCCGGAACGCGACACGATGGAGCGGCGGTTGACCTTGCCGGTGGTCTCGTCGATCAGCTTGACCTTGTGGGGCGAGGGCTTGTCGACGCCGTTGTAGAGCCCGCCGATGACGTACGGGCTGTCCAGCAGGCCCTGTTCGAAGCCGACCAGGACTTCGTCGTTGACCTCGGGGCTGACGACGCCTCCGCCGCCCTTGCCGCCCCACTGCACGGTGCGCACCCAGTCGGTGGTGTAGGTGTCGTCCAGCCAGGGGAACTTCAGCTTCACGCCGCCGTTCTGAGCGAGGCCCGGCTCCCGTACGTCCGTCACCACGCCGATCGCCAGGCCCGGTATGCGCGGGCCACGGGCCGGTGCGTTGGCGCCGGTCACCAGGCCGGTCAGGGAGCGGTCGGGGCTGGCGCTGACCCAGACCGTCGTCCGGTAGCCGCCGTCCGGTTCGAGGATGTGCTGCACCGCGGTCGCCGTGTACTTGCCGGAGAACGCCTGCCCCACGTTGCCGAGCGTCACGGGCTTGCCGGCCCTCAGCAGGGGGTTGCCCTCGGCCACCACCTCCAGCTCCGCGAAGCCCGCGCTGACGTGAGCGGCCGTAGCCTCCGCGACCGCCTTCACTTCGGCCTGGGTCCGGTACGGCGTGTCGGTGACGGTCAGCTTCGACGACTTGCCGAACCGGGCGGCGAGCGCCGGGCTCAGGCCCGGCACCACCGTGTCACTGTCCACCGACGGCACAGGGGCGGACACCAGCGGCTTCTTCGTGGTGACGTTCCAGCCGCGCACCTCCACCTGCTGCGCGCCGTCGGCGGCCGACAGGGAGGCCCGTAGCGCCAGCAGATTGCGGCCGTACTCCAGCACCATCGGGTTCTTGGCCGCCGAGGTCGACGGCGCGGGCGCGCCGGACGCCTTCCTCGGCGTGGTGAACTGCAGCAGCCCCTTGTCGTCGACGCGCACCTGCGCGCCGCTCTCGGCGGCCAGGAACTGCAGGAAGTCCCAGTCGGACACGTTCGCCTGGGAGAGCTGCTTGTAGGTGACCGGCGCGGCCTGCACGGTGCCGCAGGTCAGCCCCGCCCCGGCGGCCACCTTGCGGACGATCGCCGACGCGGTCATGTTCCGGTACGCCACGACCTTCCGGCCCCGCTGCAGGCGGTGCGCCCTGGAATAGGCGCGCACCACCGTGAACGAGCCCGTGCGGTCCCGGTCCACCTCCAGAGCGGTCACCTCGCCGTTGAACAGCCGCTCACGGGCCTGCCCGGTCACGGTCATCACCGAGACCTTGAGCGGGGTGCCGATGGTGATGCCGGTCTTCTTCAGGAACTCGTGGTCGGGGTCGCGGAAGGTGAGCACCGCCGCGTCCGGCAGGCCCACGTTCTCGTCGACCACGCAGCTCACCAGCTGGGCGGCCCAGACCGGCGGAAGTTCACTCGGCGCCTCCACGACGGGGTCCGCCGCGAAGGACCGGCCGTCCCGTGCCCCGGTTGTCATCGTTCCTCCTCAGCGCCCGCGTCGCTCAGTGCCGGCACCACCAGTTCGGTGCCGGGTACGAGCGTCATCGGGTCGTCGATGTCGTTCGCCTCCGCGATGGCCCGCCAGGCCGTCGCGTCGCCGTATTCCTGCCAGGCCAGCAGCGCCAGGCTGTCGCCCGCCACGACGGTGTGCGTGCTGCGGGCGGTGCGCGCGCCGGACGTGGGGTTCTGGCCCGCCGGGCCGACGCTCGCCTCCTCGATCGACAGCCGGCAGGTGGCCCGTAGCGGCTTGCCGTCCACGTCGAACAACGTGTACGTCACGGACAGGCTGGAGAGCACTCCGTCGAACGAGGTCGTCCGCGCGGTGCCCCACTCGAACCGCACCCACGGGCTGGCCGGCTTCTTGCGGCCCAGGCTGGCCTTGGTCGGCACACAGGCCTTCATCAGCTTCTCCACCGCCTGCTCCACGGAGTTGTCGTGCTTGGCTGTGGCGTCCAGGAAGACCTCGAGGCTCAGCGTGCGCGGGCCGCTGCCGACGAACTCCGGCAGCGCCGACTCCGCCGCCATACGGGACGGGGTGCGCCGCCACTCGGTGGTCTTGCTCAGCTCCAGGGTGGAGGGGTTGAACTGGAGGTTGATCCGCGCGAGCGTCCCGCCGGGCTTCGCACCGACCGAGGCAGGGGGTTCCTTCAGGGTCAGCTGAGCCCTGGCCCGACTGGTGCGGGATGCTTCGGACACGCCGGGACTTCCTTTCCGGGACGATCACACGGGCGGCGGGCGGTTCATGAGGGCGGGTCAGGATGGGCTCAGCCCCTCGTGGGCGATCTCCAGCGTCTCCACCGCCGCCTCCGAGCTGCTGGGGTCGAAGGACGGGCCCTGCCAGCGCACCGGCACGATCCCGAACACCTGCCAGCTGATGATCCGGGTCAGGTCCGGTTTCAGCGCCACGATCTCGCCGTCCTTGGGCTCCACCCGCTTGAGCGTCTCGTCGAGCCAGCGGGCGATCTTCGCCGTGTCCTTGGTGACCGGCCGGGTGAGGGTGATGTTCGACCAGGTCACCCGCCCGGGCAGGTTGTGGGTGAAGCCGTTGTTGCCGCCCTCGGCATAGGTCTCGATCTCGATCTCGGCGCCCATGCCGGAGCAGGTGTGGAAGGCGCCCAGGTCGTTGCCGCCGATCACGAGCTTGAAGAACACGCTCGTCGCGAAGATGTTGTCCGTCATTCGTCCGTCATCCGTTCCGTGCCGGGCCCTCAGCGGCGTCCGTCGTAGGGGCGGCCTGTACGTTCCCGCCCACGCCGCAGCTCGGTACGCAGCAGCCGGGCCACCGGGTCGATCAGGCGGCGCGCCAGCTCGTCCAGGTCCATGCCGGGGTCCTGCGGTGTCTCGGCACGGTGTGCTGTGCGCTTGGCGGAGGCGGTCCCGCCGGCGGCGGAACCCGTGGAAACCGTTCCCGAACGGCCGCTCCTCTGCTGGGACTTGACTGTCTCGGCGAGGTCACCGGCCGCGGAGACCGGTTGCCGGCGGGGCGTCGGGAGCGCCTTGTCCATACCCCCCGGGAGTGCGGAGTCGTCCGCGCTGTGGGGCGCGCGCTGGACGGGGGTCGCCGCGCCGCGGGTCCCGCCGCCCGGGGCAGCGGCCCGGGGGCGGACCACGGGGACCGGCCCCGCCGATGCCGGGGCCGATCCCTGGGTGGGCGACGGACGGTCCGTGAGCGGCGGCGTCTGCGGGGCGGTCACCGGCAGGGACCGCCCGGGGGCGTGCGCGGCAGAGCTGGGCGCGCCGTGCGCCTCGCGGTGGGGCGGAGCAAGCTGTACGACGGGGACGCGCTGGACTGCGGCGGAGGAACTGGGCGTTGGCACAACGGAGTTCCGCGCTCCGGGGCCTGGGGCCGCGGACCGCTGCACGTGAGGCGTCGCCTGGGTCGCCACGGACGGGCCCGGCGACGGATGCGCGGGGGTCCCGGTGTCGCCCTGGCCGTGGGGGGCAGCCGGGTCGCCCGGCCAGTGCATCGGCACCACGGGACGGTTGCCGGAGCGGGCGGCGGTGGGCTGTGCGGCGCCTTCCGGGGCCCGGGTGCTCAGGGTGAGCGGGCGCGCGGGCAGCAGCTGGAGGGTGAGGGGAACCGCCGGGGCGGACGATGCCGCGGTGCCGGTGAGGGGGCGCGGGTCGGCTGCGCCAGAGGTCCGAGCGGTGCCTGTGGTGCCTTGAGTGCGGGGTGCCGCCTGGACGGAGGGCGCTGCGGAACCGGTCACCGGGAGAGGACCCGGGTCGGCTGCGCCGGAGGTCCGAGCGGCGCGGGGGGCCGCCGGGGCGGTGGGCTCATCGGTGGCCGGGGTCCGAGCGTCCGGAGTGCCTTCGGCCAGGGCGCGGGCCACCACGACCGGGTCCGGGGCGCCGGGAATCGAGGGCGTCTGCGCGCCGGGGCGTGGGGCGTTCCCGGCCGGGGCTGTCGCGCTCACGGGGCCTTCCGACGCGGTGGCCGCGGACAGGGCCACCAGGGGTGTGGCGGGTCCGCCTGCGCGGTCCGTCGGGTGGCCGGGTGACGTGGGGCCCCCAGGGGTGGAGGGGTTCGTGACGCGGCGCTGGACGTCGTCCGGCCCCAGCAGCGGCGCGTCCGCTCCGCCCTCTCCGCGCGCGGGCGGTGCGGTCTCGGTGGGCGTACGGTCGCGGTCCGGCGCGGTTGCGGAGCTGCGGTCGTCCTGGCGGGCCGGAGCGCGCTGGATGTCTGGGCCGGACGCGGGCGCCGGGCGAGAAGCGCGGGCACCGGACGAGGCGGAACCGGGCACATCGGCGCTCGGCGGCAGCGCGGGCAGCGGCGCGCCCAGACCGCCACGCGCACGCGCCCCGGACCGCCCCGCGTCGGACGCCCGGCGCGGCGCGGGGCCCTCCTGAGCCGTGCCCTGCACACCGCCCTCCGACGCGCCGCCGCCTTCTGTCTGTCGCTGAACGACGGGAAGCGCCGGACCGGGCGCGGGACGGGAGGTGGGGGTGCCTTCCGCCAACGGTGTCGCCGTGGACGGCAGTTCACTCAGCGGGGCACCGAGAGGGGCACGGCTGCCCGTGCGCGCGGCGGCACGCTGTACGGGCGCCGTCGTCCCGGCCGCCGATGCCGAGGAAGCGCCTGACGCGCCAGAGGCCGGGCGGTTGCCGGGCGCCGGAGGGGCGGCCGGCCGCAGCGCGCGAACGCGGCGCACGGGTCCGGCCTGGCGCCGGGCGACGGTCAGGCGAGGCCCCGCCGGGCGGAGCTGGACGGCCACTTGGGGCGCGACGGCACCGGAGGCAGGGGATACCTCCGACCGTGCCCCCGTCGCCGCGCGCCGGACGGCCGGCCCGGAAGGCGTACGACCCCACGAACCTCCCGGCGACCGGGATGCACTCCCGGAGTCCGAACCGGACACGCCGGTACGGCCCACCGCCGCGTCGGCGGTCGCACCCGGGACCACCGTGACCCGTCGTATCAACGGAATCTCGCGAGCGACAGCCGAACGGCCGGTGTCGGTGGGCGTCACGACCGGGGCCGTGACCGGCTCCACAGCCCGTTGAACAGCGGGAGCCGACGAGGACAGTACGGCGGGAGAATCCGCGGACGTGATGCCGCGGCTGCGCGGAGCACCTGCCGAGCGGGACGTCGCACCGGACGAACCCGGATCCGAGCCCGACGAACCGGATGCCGCAGAACCAGCCGCCGTCGACGGCCCCGCCCCCGGCCGCACCCGACGCGCGACCGGAGTCGCGCCGGCGCCCGAGGTGCCGGCGTTCCCGGCGTCCGACGCACCCCCCGACACCCCGTCCGCCCCCTCCGGCCGCACCGCCCGAAGCAGCAGCGGCCCCCCACCGGTCCGGGTCGGCCGTGGAGCGGCCGGGCGGGTGACCCCGCGGACCAGGCCGGTCGGAGCCGTCGGCAGCAAGGCGTGGCCGAGGCCGTTGTCGAAGGACGGGTTCTGCCAGGAGGCGAGGCCCGCGCGGAAGGTGAGGCCGTCGCTCACGCCGAGCGGGGCACGGGCCACGGTGAGGGGCGGCGGCGCGGTACGGCGCCAGCCGCCGTCCCAGTCGCCGGGCATGGAGGAGCCGGAGGCACCGGACGTGCCCCCGCCGTCACCCGCCGGACTCGGTGCAGACCCGGACGAACCGCCGGAACCGGACCGGCCGCCACCCCCGGCGCCGGAGCCCTCCGTACGCCGCGCGCGACCCGCGGCGTCCGCTCCGGCGGCCCGGCGGCGCAGCCTGTCCCGCCATGCCATGTGCTCAACCGCCTTCGTTCATGCGGGCGTTGATACGGGCGATCTCGGCCACCCACTGCTGGCGTTCACCGTGGGTCAGATCGAGGATCTCCTCGCGCTGCCAGTGGAAGTGATAGGCGATGTACGCGATCTCCTCCCGGAGCCGGGGAAGGGCGTACGTCACGATTCCCCCAGGCGCCCACCCGAGAGGTCGACCTCGAAGCCGCCCTCGCAGTGCGGACAGGTGACCGCGGCGCGGGTGTGGCCCTCGCTGTTGACGCGGCGGTAGAAGTCCTGGAGGAACGCCACGTCGGTGGCGTACATCCGCTCCACGATCCCGGCGTGCACATCGGTGATGTTGCCGAGCCGGGTGATCACCTGGCTCAGCAGCACCACGCTCAGGTACGCCGGGTTCTCCTTGACCCGCAGGTCGATCTGGGGCCGCAGTTCATCGCGGGCGGTGGCCAGACGCATCGAGCCGTGCCGGTGCACCGTGCCCTCGTCGTCGACGTACCCGCGCGGCAGTTCGAACTCGAACTCGGTGCGCAGCCCGTGGTCCTCCACGCGCGGCGGGGCGGCGGCCGGGGTGGCCGACGCCTGCTCCGACACCTGGGCGGGCGCCGTCACCTGGAGGATCTCGTCCAGGTTGCCCGCCGTGACCGTACGGCGCCTCATTCGACGACGATCTCCTCGAACACGATCGTGACGGACTCGGTGGCCGGGGAGGACTCGCCCGCCTTCAGGGACGGGCCCTCCCACTTGGAGGCCCAGCCCTGCATCAGCTGGATACGGCGGACCGTGTTGCCCTCGGTGTCCTTGATCTCGATGGTGAGGTTCTGCCGCGCCGAGTTCACCGCGCCGTTGTTCAGTGTCTCCTTGATCCACTTGGTGAACTCGCTGCTCTGGTCGAGTCCCCGGGTGATCGTGATCTCACCGGCCTGCCGGGCGCCGGGCTGCTTGCGGATGATCTGCTTGCCCTCGGCGCTGACCTGCTTGACCTCGACGACCTCCTCCTCGACGGTCAGCCCGCTGATCTCCTGGATCGACTCGACCAGGTAGCCACCGAGTTGCACGCCGAAGACGTGGGTGGAAAGAGCATCGCCCGTTGCCATGACTGTCTGTCACCTTTCCTTGAGGACCCGTCGGGTCACTCGTCGATGAGGCTGGTGGTGTCGGAGAACTGGGCCAGCCGGAACACCACGAACTCGGCGGGCCTGACCGGCGAGACTCCGATCTCGCAGACGACCCGGCCCTGGTCGATGGACTCCTGCGGGTTGTTGTCGCGGTCGCACTTGACGTAGAACGCCTCTTCGGCGGTGCGGCCGAAGAGCGCGCCCCGGCGCCATTCCTCCTGGAGGAACGCCGTGACGTTGCGGCGGATGCTCGCCCACAGCCGGTCGTCGTTCGGTTCGAAGACCACCCACTGGGTGCCCAGGAGGATGGACTCCTCCAGGTAGTTGAACAGGCGGCGCACGTTGAGGTAGCGCCAGGCCGGGTCGGAGGAGAGGGTGCGGGCACCCCAGATCCGGATACCGCGGCCGGGGAAGGCCCGTACGCAGTTCACGCCGATCGGGTTCAGCAGGTCCTGCTCGCCCTTGCTGAGCCGGATCTCCAGGTCGACCGCACCGCGGATGACCTCGTTGGCAGGCGCCTTGTGCACCCCGCGCTCGCCGTCGCTGCGCGCCCACACACCGGCGATGTGACCACTCGGCGGGACGGTGGTGTTGCGTCCGGCGGCCGGGTCGAAGACCCGCACCCACGGGTAGTAGAGGGTGGCGTAACGGGAGTCGTAGCCCGCCTCGTCGTTGCGCCAGGTGCGCACCTGCTGGGCGGAGAGCCCGGGCGGGCTGTCCAGGACGGCCACCCGGTCGCCCATCTGCTCGCAGTGCGAGATCACGGCGAGCTGCACGGTGCGGACGCCCTCGGCGTCGATGTCGCCGCGCTGATAGGCGCTCATCAGGTCCGGCACCGCGACCATGGTGATCTCGTCGATGGTCTCCAGGCCGCCGAACCCGGTGCGGGCCGCGGAGTCGCCGACGTACTCGGCGGGGTCGAGGCGGGCCACCTCGCCGGCGCCGTTCGTGGCGGGGGCGCCCGGGGCATCGGGGATCGCCAGGGTCTGCGTTGCGGGCTTGGTCTGGGCGGCGCCGCGCTGCTCGGTGACCTCGATCAGCTTGGAGGCGCGGGCTTGGTTGACCAGATAGCCCTTGACGTTCTTGCGGGTGGACGTCTCGTACGTCTCCACCACCTCGTCGCCCTTGCGGACCAGCAGCATGAAGCGGTCCTCCGGCGGGTTCTCACCGCCTGCGTCGGCGACCTCCACCGACACCCCGGTCACGCCCGGCTTGGCCGTGACCAGGAAGCCGCCCAGCTCCACGGCCTTGGCCTCCCGCTTCCCCCGGGCGCCGGTCACCGACGGGGCGGAGGTGTCCTCGGCGGAGCCGCCGATGCGCACCACGTACGCGGCGCCGCCGCCGTTGGAGAAGTACCCGTAGACCGAGTGGGCCAGGTAGGTGCCCTCGGTGAAGCCACCGAACTCCTGGGTGTACTGGTCCCAGCTGGTGACCAGCGTCGGCGTGTGGAAGGGTCCGCGCTCGGCGAACCCGACGAACGCGGCGACGGCGGTGCCGACCCCTTCGATCGGTCGGGCACCGGACTGCACCTCCTCCACGTACACGCCCGGGGTGAGGTACGTCGGCATGTTCGCTCCTTAGCGTCCTTGCTTGTCACCTGTGTCCAGGCCGAGTCTGCGGGGGCGGACGGGGCAGGTGACAGGGACCTGGGGACCTGGTCGGGGGCAGGCCCGCTGCCTTTCCGTACCTCCCGCACGGACCGTCCGGACATCACCCGCCGTTGCCCTCACGCTGCCCGTACGGACATGGACGCCCGCTCGGCGCGTGCTGTCCACTGGGTGCGCAGCAGGAGTGCGCCGACGAGGAGGCAGTAGATGCAGAGGGCCGGACGGCGCGTCGAGGGGACCGAAGCCGAGCAGCCGGTGCCCGGCACAGCCGCTGCCCGACGGGAGACGTCCTCGGCCGGCGCCGCCGTCCCGCCCCCGCTCACCGCCGACGTGCTGCGGGCGGCGCAGGGCAGCGCGGGCAACGCCGCGGTCACCGGCATGATCGCCCGCCGCGCCCGTCCCGCGCCCATGGCGGAGGCACGGATGGCCGAGGAACCGTGGCACGGCACCGGCCCGGACGAGCAGCCGGTGAAGCAGCCGGCGGTGCACGGCGTGCTGCGCTCGACCGGTCGGCCGCTGGACGGGCCGCTGCGCGCCGAGATGGAGGCTCGGCTCGGCACGGACTTCTCCGATGTCCGCGTGCACACGGACACCGAAGCACGGCGCTCGGCAGCGGAGGTCGGGGCACGGGCGTACACCTCCGGCAGCCATGTGGTCATCGGCGCGGGCGGCGGGGACAAGCACACGCTGGCGCATGAGTTGACGCATGTGATCCAGCAGCGCCAGGGCGCGGTGGCGGGAACCGACAACGGATCGGGCCTGAAGATCTCCGACCCGTCCGACCGCTTCGAGCGGGCGGCCGAGGCGAACGCCAAACAGGTGATGTCGGGCCCCGCCCCCGTTCAGCGGGAAGCCGAGCCTCCGCACCCGGCGCGCTCCGGCCACGTGGCCGCCGTCCAGCGCATGGAGACGGGCACCCCCGGTGGAGAGTCGCCCGGGGCGCAGCAGGAGTCCGCTGTCCCGGCGAGCGGCCGGCAGCAGTCCCAGGAAATCCCGGATGCCAAACGGGTGGGGCTCGAGATCGAGATCACCGTCGACATCCAGGAGATCTCCCAGGGCAGCAAGGGCAGCAGCTCCAAAGGCAAGGGCTCCTCCACACTCAAGAACGGCGACCTGCTGGCCGAATCCGAAGACAAAGAGCTAGGTATGCCCGTGATCAAGCTGGAGGTCGAAGGGGTGGACCGTGCGGCCGCGGATCCGAGCATCGAGGTGATCTACGGGCCGCTGCCGCGCGACGAGTACATGAAGGAATCCCATCAGACCGCCAGGCAGAAGCTCTTGGGCGCGTTCAGGAACGTGGCAGGGAAATCAGTCCCGCTCGTGGAAGTCATCACCGCGTACAACAGATCCCTCAAGGGAGAGGACGAGGGGCGATACACGCTAAATATGGCGGGAAAGGGCAGGCAGGTGAAAACGCTGCAGACGAAAGGTGTCAACCAGAACATGCAGACCAACATCTCCCTTCCCTACGCCAAGGTGGGCGCCGCCCCGCCACCGGCCGAGGAGCCGACGAATCGTGGCCGGGGTCGTGGCGTCGGGCGGGGCGGTGCCGGACGAGGTGCCGGACGGGGTGTCGGCCCGGCCGGGCGGGGCCGGGGCGGCCCTACTGGTCCCGCTTCCGCTTCGGCAAGCCGCGTCCGGGGAGACTTCGCCGGACTGTTCCATGAAAATGACCGTCAGAAAAGTATGTTCGAGGCCGCCCGCGCGGCGGCCAACACCATCGTCAGGGGCATCGACGACACCAGGGTGAATGGTCACCCCAATGTCGTCTCGTTGCTCACGCAGGTCCTTTTCCTGGAAGCGATGTATGTCCTGCACCGCATCACGAGAGGCGAGGAAAAGCCCAAGGACAAGCACCATTTCTATGTGATGTTGAAAGTGAGCCCTCAGGACGCCGTGATGACCATCCTCGACGAGGAGGAAGCGACGGGCCTGCGCGACTGGTTGGGCGGGGCCGCCGCGCAGCAGGAGTTGACCCGTGGGGCCTCCCAGGCCTTCGAGAAGGGCGGGTCAATGCCCAAGACCGTCAGGGTCGACGTCGCCGACCTGAGGACGGCCCTGGACACCCGGCTGAGGACGGACAGGCAGCAGCTGAGCAAGAAGGTCACGGAGAACAATTCCTCCCCGGTGTTCGACCAGCAGGACGCACCCGCCGGTGAGCTCCGGCACTTCCATCCGCGTCCCAGCAACCGCGAACCGGTCACCGTCCAGAACGGCGTCCACCACGTGGTGGTGGAGGAACGCTCCGCGAGCCACCCGCTCAACAACCCCGAGGGCCGCCCCGCCGACAAGATCAGGTTCATCAGGGATCTCCAGGAAGAGTGACACCCCATCGCCCATGGGACTCGAAGCGGACGAACAGTCAGCGGACGGGCTGCGCCTGCGGCAATGGTCCTGACCGGCGGAAGTTCGTGAAGGGGGCGGGCCATCGCCGGATGGCCGTTGTCACGCGGCCCTGCCTGTCGATGAGCGGGCGCAGGGCTGCGGTGGCCGATCGGTCCCGGCCCGGAAGGGCGGGCTCCAGTGGCCCGGGGCGGCCTGTGGATGCCCGCAGGTGCCCCGGCGCGGCCCCTGCGGCTCTTGAGCCGCAGCCGGGCAAGTTGAAGCCTGGCGCGCAGAGCGCACGGATAGGCGATAGCGGCACACGGGTCCGGGGCCGGGCGGTGTGACGAGTCGGAAGGAAACACGGATGTACGAACAGCGGCACGCCGACACCGAGCGGAGACGGCCGAGGACACCGGCGCGGGCCGTGCCCGCCCCGCGGGTCGCAGCGCCACCCGTCCGGGCGGACGGCCCGGGCCGGGTGAGCCCCGCCGAGGTGGCGGCGCTCCAGAGCGCGGCCGGCAACCAGGCGGCGACGGCGATCGTCCAGCGGACCCGGGACAGCGAGAGGGAAGCGGACGCCTCCGCGAGGGAGAGCGCGCTGCCGGCCGACGAGGCTGCCCTGCAGACCTCCCAGGACCCCGATGCGGTGATGGTCCGGCTCAGCGCGTCGATCGAGGCTCACACGCTCCAGAAGACACGGAAGTTCAACTTCTGGGAGCCGCACAAGAAGTGGCCGGAGGACTGGCTGCTGGAGGATACCCGGATGCGGTGGGTCCTGGAACGGCGGCTTGTCCTCGGGTTGGCCTTCCAGCAGGACGAACTCAGGGACATCGAGATCCTTTCGGCGAAGAGGCCGGGCTGGCTGAACACCGTGGGCATCGGCACCCTGGCAGAGGGCAGGCGGATCGCCGAGGGCAAGGACGCGAGCGGCAAGGACGAGGACAAGAGCGGCACGGGCAAGGGCAAGGCAGCGGAGCGGAAGCGCGCCGACTACTCGACCTGGCTGAAGCTCAGCCCGGGACGGCGTATCCTCGCCGCGACCCTCGCCTTCCAGACACAGGGGCCGGTCCCGGGAGCCTCCACGCCGACCAATCCGGCCTACACCCTGGGCCGGTTCATGCGGACCAACGGGCTGGCGCCCGACGATCCGGAACGGGTGAGGCTGGAGAACGAACGGAACGAGCAGATCCGGGAAACGGCCGTCGACACCCTGGTCCCGGACAGCCTGCGCGAGGAGCAGATGCACGAGTCCGCCGGCGAACACGCGACGGAGGAGATGAAAGGGCGGGACGACTTCGCCCGGAACATCCTCACCAACGTCCTGCTCATCCTGCGGCACGGTCTCCAGGTCGCGGGGAAGGACGGCAACTATGTCGACTACAGGGAGGGCGACGTCATCCGGGCGCTCGCCCACGGCGGACGCGTCAACATCCGCATCCCCGCCCTTCGCAAGGGGGAGAGCCCCCATCAGCTGCTCGATTTTCTCGGCGTCACCAAGGGAGGCACCCCGCACCAGCACACGATCAAGCGCGACTACGCCACGCACCGCTCATCCATCGGCAAGAACAAGGACGATGAGCCCGGCAGCTTCAAGGAGAAGGGCGGCGTCGGGGCGGCGCTGAAGAACAAGGTCTCGGAGTACACCCCCGGCATGACTGCCCCGGAGCTGCTGGGGGTCAACTTCTCGGGTGGCGGCTTCGGAACCAAGGACTGGAACGGCGACGTCGTCCTGCCGAACGGCTCCTACGGCCACATGCTCCTGGTGTTCACCGCGCCGACCGGTGACAAGGACGGCGCGCTGCTGGTCGGCATCGAGACGGTGGCGCCCGGCGCCCGCAGCCCGGTCGGCTATCACCACGGCATCAGGTCCACGGAGGCGACCGCCAACCCCGAGTCCGTGCTGCACGGCCACAAGCCGGACAAGATCGGTAACACGAGGGCGGAACTGGGGAAGATGGGTGGGCAGGACTGGCACGGCTTCCTCCAGACGATCAAGCGGGACTGGGCGGACAAGCTGGAGGCAGCCAAGGACGCCGCCCAGAAGCGGAAGCTGTACGAGGAACTGGTCGGCCCGCGGCCGTAGGAGTCCGCCTCTCAGGCGCCGACGGCGTCCGCCGTGTACGGCCCGAACTCGCTCTCCAGGACCAGTCGTCCGAGCTTGCGGTACTCCTGCGCGACCGCCGTCACCACCTGCCGCATGGTGAGCGGCCCGCCGGACTCCGCGGCGAGGTAGGCCGCGGTGACCGCGCAGGCCCTGATGGAGCCGCCGGCGAGTTCGAAGCGGTCCGCGCAGAAGGCGAGGTCCAGGTCGTCGGCGCGGGGCATCAGGTCGCCCAGGCAGCGGTCCCACAGGGCGAGGCGGTGGCCCGCGTCGGGCACGGGAAAGTCGGCCACGACGTCCAGGCGGCGGGTGAACGCCTCGTCCAGGTTGGCCCGCAGGTTGGTGGTGAGCACCGCGATGCCGTCGAACGACTCCATGCGCTGGAGCAGATACGCCGACTCGATGTTGGCGTGCCGGTCGTGGGCGTCCTTCACCTCCGACCGCTTGCCGAAGATCGCGTCGGCCTCGTCGAAGAGCAGCACCGCGTTGACCGCGGACGCCTCGGTGAAGATCCGCTCCAGGTTCTTCTCGGTCTCGCCGATGTACTTGTCCACGACTGTGGACAAGTCCACCACATACAGATCCATGCCCAGGTCCGCGGCGACGACCTCCGCGGACATGGTCTTGCCGGTGCCCGACTCGCCCGCGAACAGCGCGATCACACCGCGTCCCCGGCCTCCGCCGGGCCGCATCCCCCACTGCCCGAGCACCTGCTCGCGATGGCGGGCACGCAGCGCCAGCTCCCGCAGCCGCCGGTGGGTGGTGGGCGGCAGCACCAGGTCGTCCCACCCGACGCCCGGTTCCACCCGCCGGGCCAGCCGGTCCAGCCCCGCACCGTTCTGAGCGCGTACGGCGGCCCGCACATCGTCAGGACGAACCGGCCGTCCCGCGAGGACAGCCGTACGCACCGCCACGTCAGCAGCCCGACGCAACTGCCCCGCGTCCAGCCGATGCGCGGCAACAGCCAACGCCAACTCCTCGACGTCACCGGTCGCGACGCCGTCCCCGACGGCACGGGCAACCGCACCGGCCCCGCCGACCGTGACACCATTCCCACCGACTCCGCCAAGCACGTTGACATCGCTTGCCGCGGCATCTTCGCCACCTCCGGCAAGCGCGCCGGCATCGCCGACCGCGACACCCTCCCCGACGGCTCGAGCGAACGCGCCGGCGTCGCCCGTCACGGAACCGATACCGGCGGCCCGGGCCAGGCGGCCGGTCGTGGGACTGTCACCGTCGGTCCGCGGCAGGCGGCCGTCCGTGGAACCGTCACCGGCGGTGCGCGCGAGGTGGCCCGGCGTGGAATCGTCACCGGCGGTGCGAGTGGACCCAGCGACGCCGCCGGTTGCCGAGCCGTCACCCGCCGCCCGTTCAAGGGCGTGACGCCAGCGTGCGGCCTGGCGTTCGGGGGAGGGGGCCGGGACGGTGAGGGCGACGGGGGTATCGGCCGCCCACTCCGGGGCCCAGCCGCCGGTGCCGTGGGTGAAGAGGGGGATCCCGCGCAGCGCCGCGCACAGCGCCCAGAGCGTACGGGCCCGTTCGGCGGGTTCCGCGGGCAGTGCCTCCAGAGGGCCGAGGAGGACCCCGGCGCCGGTCAGCCGGGCTTCGCGGGCGACCACCCGGGCCAGCTCCGGCACCTCGGCCGGGCGCCGGGCGAGCGCCACGGCGTCCAGGGCGAGCGGGCGCAGCCCGGCCGTGTGCAGGGCGGCGGCGGCGAGTCCCTCGGCGTCACCGCCGCGGCTGCGCAGATGGACCAGACCGACGCCGGTCATGGCCGCGGCAGCCGCGAGGTGGACGTCCGCCTCCTGTGCCGTCGGGTCCTCTCGTGCCTCGCCGAGCACCCCGGCGAGCCGGTCGTCTGGCTGCGCGCTGCCCAGCAGGTGCCCGGTGACCCGGTCAGGGACCACCAGAACCCGGGACAGCGGCGGCCGTTCCGGCTCGGTGACCTGCACCAGTCCGCCCTCGATCAGTGGCGCTCCGGGGGCGAGCCGGAACCGGGCGGGTGCCGTGCCGGAGAGCCCGCACAGCTCCAGGGCGAGCCCGACCGTGGGCCGGCGGCGTGTCAGGTCGTCGTTGAGATAGCCGTAGAGCCGCTCGAACCGCGCGTCCAGATCCGGCGCCATCGCGACCAGGAGCAGGTCCAGATCCAGCTCGGACAGTCCGAACCGCCGTGCCAGTCCGTCGAGTACGGAACCGGCCGGCGGCTGCCAGGGCTCCTCCCCGGGTACGTCGAGACCGCCCTGCTCGTCCAGGATTCGCGCCGCCGCCTCGGGCGTGAGGTACTGCCCCCGGTACGGGTCCTCAGGATCCGGATCCTTGGCCTGCCGCGCCCCCACGGCCTGCCGCACCCGCTCCTCGACCGCCCGAAGTCGCGTCCACAGGGGGGCGATGGCGGCAGGGAGGGGGTCGTCGACGGCGAGGTGGGCCACGCCGTCCGGTTCTGCTGTGTACGTCACGGCCGGCGGTCCCCCCGGCGGCGTCGGGCCGGGGCCTCGCCCCGTTCGCGTGGGCCGGCGAAGCCGTCGTGGCCCGGGTCGCTGACCTCCTTGTAGCGCAGCCGGCGGCCCGGTGTCGCTTCCGCGCCCTCGCGTGCGGCGGCGGAGCGGACGACGAGGCCCTCGGTGACCATCGGAGCGGTGACCCTGCTGATCCCGGCGAGCGGTGCGCGCACGCGCAGGCCGAGCGAGGCCTTCAGTTCGCCGCCGAGCGCCGACCACACATCGGACGCGGCCGGTGCGTCGAGCGCGGCCCCGCCGGCGTCCAGCCCGACAGTGAGGCCGAGTTCGGCGAGCGTGCCGGTGAGCAGCCGCGCGGGCACCGTGTCCGTGGCCACCAGCGTGCCGAGCACCTGCGAGAGCAGCCGGTGCTCGTCCTGCGGTCGGCTCGTCCACGCCGTGACCATGTACGACAGCCAGAACCAGCGCGGCGGGGAGCGCCGCGCCACCAGGAACCCGTCCTCGTCGTACACCTCCCCGGCGCCGGTGCCGCGCCGGGCGGCGTCCTCACGGATGTCGTACAGGAAGACGCAGACCGTCGGGGCGCTGCGGCGCGCCGCCCAGTCCCGGGTGGGGGCGTCGAAGACCACCTCGACGCCCGATGCCTCCAGACCGGACTCGCCGAGCAGTCGCCGCAGCCCCTCGTCGACCTCGTGGATCACCGGCGGGTCACCTCGCCGGGCGGCTGCACGTTGCCGGCGACCACCAGGAAGTCGGTCTTCACCGGCGAGAACCCGGGACCGCCGGCGGTGATGGTGCGCGGTCCGGTCTGGTCCTTGGCGAGGATGAGCAGCTGGCCGATGAACGTGCCGTCCCGTTTCGGAATGGTCGGCGCCGCCGCCGCGGTGATCCCCGGGTTCCACTTGAACCGCACCGGCACGCCCGGCGGGAAGTCCTTGCCGCGCACCGAGGTGACGAAGCCGGGCTTGCCGATCTCCGGCACCGCGATGATGCGCGGCTGCAGGATCCGCAGCCGTTCCCGGGCGGTGTTGTCGTTCCTGTCGGCGTCCGTCCCGGTGGTGGTGAGGATGCCGACCGCCTGGCCCGTCGTCGCCTTCTTGGGGCTGAGGACCACCCGTACGACCGTGCTCGCGCCCGGCCTCAGGTCCGGCAGCGCACACACCCAGGAGGCGTCGCAGCCCGCCTGCGGCCCGCTGTTCGGTATGCCCCTGGGCAGGACGATCTGCAGCCGCAGCCCGGTCGCCAGCGCGTTGCGGCCGTTGCGCACGGTGTACGTCACCACGACGCGCCCGCCCACATGGCCGGGGTTCGGCTGGGCGTTGACACGCACGCCGGGTCCGGCCTTCGGCTCCTCCGGCTCCGGGGGCACGGTGGGCGGCGTGGTCGTGGGCGGCGCGCTGGTGGGCGGCGCCGGCGTCGGTGTCGGAGTGGGGCTCGGGCTCGGCGGGGGCGGCGTGTCCTCCTCGACCACCGGCACGACGGTCCGGCCCGTGTTGTCGGTGGGCTCCGGGTCCAGGACCGTACCGGTGACCGACCAGTCGATCGGCGCGTCGCCGGGCGTGACTCCGGTGAGAGTGACCTCCATGGGCTCGGTCGTGCCGGGCTCCACCACGCCGATGTCGCACTGGAGGGAGGCGGCGTCGCAGGTGCCCCCGGGATAGGTGATCCCGGTGATCTGCACGCCGGGCGGCGGGGCGATGGTCAGCGTCGTGCCGGGAGAGGCAGCGGGACCGTTGTTGACCACGTCGACGGTGACCGTGCCGGAGTCGCCGACGGCGACCTCCGGCGTGGTACCGGGCGCCTCGAGGGCGAGGTCCACGGACCGCTGGACGGCGGGTTCCTTCTGCCGGCCCGGGAAATCGGTGGTGAGCGGGGTGATCTCGCCCGACTCGACGTTCAGGACGCTCAGCTTCTCGGGGCTGTTGACCGCGCCCTCGGCGCGGGAGCTGAACACCAGGCTCTTGCCATCGGCCGTCCACGCGGCGTCGCGAGGCTGGAAGGGGCCGGTGGCCGAGGTGTCCGGCAGCTCCCGGCCGCAGGCGCCGGGGAGGTCGATGAGGGAGGCGGGCAGCAGCACCTGGCAGTTGTCGCCCGACAGGGACGACAGGAGCAGGCCGTTTCGTTCGCCGACCGCGCCGCCGCCGTTCTTGCGGTTGTAGGCGATGCTGAGTCCGTCCGGGGAGAATGCCGGGCTGTCGTCGATGACTTCGCAGTCGCCCGGACAGTTGGTGGCGCTCAGGTCGGTCTGCCGGCCCAGGTTGTTCACCGGCACGGTCCAGACGTGCTTGTTGCCGCCGCCCCCGTTGATCTCCATGTTGCGGGTGAAGGCCAGGGTGGTGCCGTCGGAGGACCAGGTGGGCTGGGCGTCCTGGCCCTGGAGCTGCCCGGCCGGCGGGGTGATCTCTCCGGTGATCGCACCGGTGGCGGCGTCGGCGAGGAGGATGCGGCTGGGTCCCGCGCCCTCACCGACGCCGCCCGGCGAAGTCCGGGTGAAGGCAAGGAACTTGCCGTCCGGGGAGTACGTCGGGTCGGTGTCCCAGTCCGTCGCGCCGCGTCCCGCGAGCGGCATGGGCGCCGCGTTGGCGCCGTCGGCGTCCACCATCCAGATCCGCTCGACGCGTTGGCCGTCGACGGTCTCGAAGCGGGTGACGACGATCCGGCGGCCGTCAGGCGTGTAGTTCTGCCGCTCGGTCCACGGGTCGAACCCGTCCCGGGGCTGGAACAGCGGGTCCTTGGCGGGATCGGTGTTGGTGTCGGCCTCCGGGTCCTCGTTGAGGATCGTGAGCCCGAGGTCACGGGGGTCGGACCCGTCCGCCCGGGCGTCCTGCAGCGTCACCACGTGCGCGCCGGAGAGCGCATCGGTACGGGTTCCGGGGTCTTGCGCGGTGGTGCGCTCCACCACCACGCCGCCTCCGTCGTTCGGGCCGAGCCAGGTGGGCGAGAGGACCTCCCGGTCCTCGTTGAGCACCAGCACCGGTTCCTGGTCGCTGTGTGCGGTCGAACTGAACACGTGGTCGTAGGTGCCCTCACAGGTGCAGGTGACCTCGGGGCTCAGGAACACCACCCCGTCCCCGTCGGGCTTCCACGCTGCCCCGTGGGCACGCCAGTCTGCGTACGTGGGCCCGAACAGCGGCTCGTCGGCCGTCCCGTTCGCTATCCGCAGCCGGGGCTGCGACTGCCCGTCGACGGTGGTGGTGGCGGTGTACGCGATCCAGTCCCGGTTGACGTCGTCGTTCACCGGGTTCCACGCCGGCTCGGTGGCGGCGCCGTTCGCGGGATCGGTGATCCGGGTTTCGGTGCCGCCCGCCAGGGGCCGTACGTAGATCTGCGCTCCGGCCGACGCGTCGCTGTCACTGGAGTACGCGATCCGCTGCCCGTCCGGGGAGACCGTCGGGTCCTCCTCGTTCGCGGGGGTGTCGGTGAGCTGCGTCAGGCCGGTGCCGTCGGTGCGTACCTGCCACAGGTCGCGCTGCGTCCCGCCGCCGACGCCGCTCGCCTCGGCGGAGTCGAACAGCACGGACCGGCCGTCCGGGGCCAGTTGGGGGTGCGCCGCGTCCATGCCGCTGGTGAGCTTGCGTACCGAACCGTCGGCTGCCCGCAGATAGATCTGCGGTTTCCTCTCGTCACGGCGGCTCGCGAAGACCATCCGGTCGCCGACGGCGGACGGCTGGGTGTCGTAGTGGGCCGGGCCCGCCCCGAACAGCGGTGCG
This sequence comes from Streptomyces sp. BJ20, assembly GCF_022869105.1. Classification (NCBI taxonomy): domain Bacteria; kingdom Bacillati; phylum Actinomycetota; class Actinomycetes; order Kitasatosporales; family Streptomycetaceae; genus Streptomyces; species Streptomyces sp. BJ20. The sequence continues at coordinate 4,761,175 of NZ_CP094918.1, read as the reverse complement.
CTGACGTTCTCCTTGGGGTCGGAGGTGGGGGAGGTGACCCTGCCGAGACTGCGGTGCCGGGTACCGGCGTACGCGACCCGGGCGTCCGCGGCGGCGGCCACCGCCTTCGCCTGCGGCTCGGCGCTGCCCGGTCCTGCGGCCGCCGTCACGCCGAGCAGCGGGACCAGCAGCAGCAGCGACACCCCGAGTCTCCCCAGGCGGTACCGCCCGCCGGGGCCAGCGGTTTCCATCACGGTCCCCTTCGCAGTCTGGTGCGGCATCTGGATGTGCCCCCGCCACTGTGCGCCGCCCCGGTGCGGGGCGGCAGGGCGGTGGGGACGTACCCGGGGGAAACGTGGGGTGCGCTTTCGGGCAGCGCCGGGTTCCCGGAGGTCGCCGGACAGAGTTCGCACGAACCCGTGTCAGCCGGTACGTCGGGTCCATTGGCCGTACCAACCAGTCGACCGCCCCGTCAGATCAGCCCGTTGCGCAGGGCGTAGCCCACCGCGTGGGCCCGGTTGCGCAGTTGCAGTCGCGTGATGATCTCATGCAGGACGTTCTTGACGGTCCGTTCCGAGTACGCGGTCTTGCGCGCGATCTCCGCCGTGTCCAGGCCCTCCGACACCAGGCGCAGCATGTCCGCCTCGCGGGTGGTCAGCGTGGACAGGGACAGGCCCCCGGGGTCGAGTACCGAGCGCTGGAGGTTGCCCACGTGGGAGAGCAGCTTGCCGAGCAGGTCGCCGGGCAGTACTCCCTCTCCGTTGGCTATCGCCAGTACCAGGCTCAGGAGCCGGTCCTGTTCGGCCTCGGCGCGCCGCAGCACCGCCGCCACTCCGCACTCGATGACGCGTTGCAGCGCGCCGGCTCCGAGCGTGCCTATCACCAGGCCGGTTCGGGTGGCGTTGTTGTGCCGCAGCCGGTGCAGCAGGGCGACCACGTCGTCGCCGACGTTGTCGACGACCACCAGCGACACCTCGGCCCGTTCCGCGTCGGCGTCGTCGACCAGGTCGACCTCGGGGCGCTGGCGTAACTGGTGGACGATGCCCACGCGCAGCACCGGATCGGCGGCGTAGACGGCGACGGTCACCCGGTCCGGACGGCCGGCTCGGGACGTCCGATGGGCGGCTTTCGCCTGGGCGGGCTCATGTGACGTGGTGTCGGACATGGCAGGGCTGGTCTCCTCTGCACCTGACATCGGTGGCTACCTGTTCCAGAGTTCGTGGGGGCAAGGGCGGTTCCAGGACGAGGCGACCACCGGTGGGCGGCGCGCGGGATCCGGCGCGCCGCATCAACGAGCCACCGGTACGAAGTGGTTGGCATCAGGATGCCGGGCAACGTCACTGCCCGGCTGTTGCCCTCGCGTTCCTCGTGGGACTCCGGGGCACACTTCTACCGTGGTGGCGTGACGCCTTCTGCAGCCTCTTCCGGTCCGGGTGCGCCCGGCCTCGACATTCCGGCCGTGACGGTGACGCCGGGCGAGATCGCCACGACCATTCTGACCGTCCGCAACGACAGTGACATCGTCGAGGCGTACAACCTGGAGGTCGTCGGGGACTGCGCCCCCTGGACCACCGTGGAACCGGCCCGGGTCTCGCTCTATCCCGGCACCTCCGAAACGGTGACGCTCCGTCTGGCACCGCCACGCTCCCCGGAGATCCGGGCCGGCGAAAGGCCCCTCGGCGTGCGGGTTCTGCCGACCGAGCACCCCGAGTCGGTACGCGTCCTCGAAACCACCGTGCACATCGAGGCGTTCCACGAACTGCAGACCGAGCTGGCCCCGCGCCGACGCCGCGGCTGGCTGCGCGGCCGCTACAAGCTGGTGGTGCGCAACCAGGGCAACACTCCGGTGCAGGTGGGCTTCACGCCCGGTCAGGCGGGCGAGGAACTCGGGTTCGCCTTCACCCCGGCGCAGCCGAAGCTGGAGCCCGGTGAGTCGACCGAGGTCGGGCTGCGGGTCCGTACGGCCAAGCCGGTGTGGTTCGGCGCCCCGGTGGTGTGGCCGTTCACGGTGGACACCGCCGAGACCGGTGACGAGGAGCAGTCCCGGTGGGACGAGCCCGCCGCCCGGCCGCCGCTGGAAGCGGAGTTCGTCCAGATCCCGATCTTCCCGCGATGGCTGCTGATTCTGCTGGCGGCGCTGCTCGCGCTGCTGCTCGCCTGGTTCGCACTGGTGCGTCCCGTGGTGAAGAGCGCCGCCAAGGAAGCCGCCGAGGAAGCGGTCCAGCAGGGTCCCACGCCCGCCGGGGCACAGCGTCCGGGCGCCGAGACCGGCGGCGGTTCGGACTCCGAGCCGGGCGGCAGGGAGTCGGGCGCACCGGCCGGATCGGGCGGTGGGCTCGATGGCGCCTCGGGCGAGGAGGGCGTCACGGGCACCAGCGGCCAGCACTCGGAGACCATCGACGTGCAGTTGGCCGCCGGGGAGACCAAGTCCCGTAGCTACAAGGTGCCGAAGGACAGTGTCTTCGGGGTCACGGACGCCGTCGTCGCCAACTTCCAGGGTGACGAAGGGGTGTTGACCTTCAGCTTCGGCGACCGCAAGATCACCACCATCGCGCTGGAGACCTTCCGTAACCAGGACTACCACTGGGTGACCCCCATCAAGATCGCCGAAAACGACACCGTGACGATCAGCGTGACCTGCGCCAAGCCTGGTACGCCCGCGACCGGTCGTCAGGCTCAGGGGTGCCACGAGGTCCTGAACGTGAGCGGAATTCTCAGCAGCACCAAGGAATGAACCGGACCCCCGATTCACTGACATTGTCGATCGCCCCTGGCGTTCCCTGTAAAGAGTTGGATCTCCCTCCGTCCGGAAATGACCAACCCGGGTCCGAAACTGGACCCGGGTTAATCCGTTCGGTCAGGTCACCCCGCGCTGGCGCCCGTTCTCGGCCCGTCCCGCTCCCAGGCGGGCCTCCTCTGCACGGAAGGGCCCGCACGGCAAGCCGTGCGGGCCCTTCCGTGTCATCCCTTGGTGGGAGATGATCACGGCGTGATGCTGCAATCAGGCGCTGGGAAATGCTGGACGGCGCTACATCTGTGGCCCGGGTTCAGCCGCCGGATTCGCCCGCGTGCGGGCTCAGGACACCCGTCGCCACCAGGGCGACGATGACAATGCCGAGCGCGATCCGGTACCAGACGAACGGCATGAAGCTTTTGGTCGAGATGAACTTCATGAACCACGCGATCACCGCGTACCCGGTGATGAACGCGATCACCGTGGCGAAGAGCGTCGGCCCCCAGGAGACGTGCCCGCCGTCCGCCGCGTCCTTCAGCTCGAACAGGCCGGAGGCGAGCACGGCGGGGATGGCGAGCAGGAACGAGTAACGGGCGGCGGCCTCGCGCCGGTAGCCCATGAACAGGCCGCCGCTGATGGTGGCCCCGGAGCGGGAGACGCCCGGGATCAGGGCCAGCGCCTGGCACACGCCGTAGATGAGGCCGTCACGGAACGTCAGGTCGGCCAGCTCCTTGCGGGGCGCCGCCACCCGGTGCCGGCCGCCGCTCTCGGCGCGCGCCGCGAGCCGGTCGGCGACGCCCAGGACGATGCCCATGCCGATCAGCATCGCCGCCGTCAGCCGCAGATCGCGGAACGGGCCCTCGATCTGGTCCTTGAGCGTCACCCCGAGCGCGCCGATCGGGATCGAGCCGACGACGACCAGCCAGCCCATGCGCGCGTCCTGGTCCCGGCGCATCTCCTTGTCGGTGAGCGAACGGGTCCACGCGGACAGGATGCGCCCGATGTCCTTGCGGAAGTAGATCAGCACAGCGGTCTCCGTGCCGATCTGTGTGATCGCGGTGAAGGCGGCGCCGGGGTCCTCCCAGCCGGAGAAGGCCGCGGTCAGCCGCAGATGCGCGCTGGAGGAGACGGGCAGGAACTCGGTCAGACCCTGGACGAGGCCGAGGATCAGGGATTCGAACCAAGACATGGGGCAGTGGGATCCAAGTGCCGATCGCGGAAAGGTCGAAGGGCACACCCCCACCGCCGGCTGCGGTGCTGTCGATCATCGGGCGCGCCGATGGCGAACTGTAGCGTCCGGAGATGAAGCCTCGGCGAAGGTCCGGTGGCCCGCCGCGTCCGTACGGGTGACGCTCAGGCGGCGGCGGGGCCGCGCACCGTCCAGCCGGGGGCCTGGGGGTGCGCGGTGAGGTCCTGGTGACGTGCCTCCTCGCCGCAGGCCCGGCAGGTGACGACCGGCACGAACTCGTCGCCGCAGTGGTGCTCGAGCTTCATCGGCGTGCCGCTGTCGGCCCGGAGATGCCGGTCGCCCCACTCCTTCAGCGTCCACAGCACGGGCTCCAGTTCGAGACCGGCCCGGGTGGGCCGGTACTCGAAGCGCTGCGGGCGCTCGCTGTACGGGCGCTTGGTGAGGATCCCGGCGTCGACCAGGCGCCGCAGCCGGGTGGCCAGGATGTCGCGCGGCGCGCCGATGTTGCGCACGAGCTGGTCGAAGCGGCCGTTGCCGAGGCACACCTCGCGCAGCACGAGCAGGGAGTACTTCTCGCCCACGAGTGCGAGCGCGTCGGCGACGGAGCAGGGGCGCGGGTCTTTGGAGGCGGCCATGGGGTCAGTTTACGGGCACCACCGATAAAGGTTTGATTTTCCAACCTGCCGCGTTATGGTGAGTTCGGATTTCCTACTCACCGGTAGCAGCGCCCCGGTGGCATCCCGTCCTGACCCGGTCCGGCCAAGGAGGCCCGCACCATGCGTGACGCAGTCATCGTGGAAGCCGTACGCACCCCCGTCGGGAAGGGCAAGCCCAACGGCGCCCTCGCCCACGTCCACCCCGTCGAACTGCTCGCCCACATCCTGCGCACCCTCGTCGCACGCTCCGGCGTGGACCCCGAGCTCATCGACGACGTCATCGGCGGCACCGTCGACCAGGTCGGCGAGCAGGCCATGAACACCACCCGCTACGCCGCCCTCTCCGCCGGACTGCCCGAGTCCGTGCCCGCCACCACCGTCGACCGCCAGTGCGGCTCCTCCCAGCAGGCCGTGCACTTCGCCGCCCAGGGCGTCATCTCCGGCGCGTACGACATCGCCGTCGCCTGCGGTGTGGAGTCGATGAGCCGGGTGCCGATGTGGTCCAACGTTCCCGAGGGCAAGGACCCGTTCGGCCCCGGGATCGCCGCGCGCCACCCGGAAGGGCTCGTCCCGCAGGGCATCAGCGCCGAACTCATCGCCGCCAAGTGGTCGATCACCCGCGAGCAGATGGACGCCTTCGCCGTGACCTCGCACCGCCGGGCCGCCACGGCCTGGGACGCCGGGCTGTTCGACGCCGAGGTGGCGCCCCTGGAGGGCGTCACCCGCGACGAGTGCGTACGGCCGGACACCAGCACCGAGGTCCTCGCCGGGCTCCGGCCCGCCTATCACGACCCGCATTTCGCCGAGCGCTTCCCGCAGATCGAGTGGAACGTCACCGCCGGCAACGCAAGCCCCGTCAACGACGGCGCGTCCGCCGTCCTCGTCATGGCGGGGGAGACGGCCGCCAGGCTCGGCCTGCGTCCTCTCGCCCGGCTGCACAGCTTCGCCGTCACCGGCTCCGACCCGCTGCTGATGCTCACCGGCGTCGTCCCGGCCACCGAGAAGGTGCTGCGCCGGGCCGGGCTCTCCCTCGACGACATCGACCTGTTCGAGGTCAACGAGGCGTTCTCCAGCGTGGTCCTCGCCTGGCAGCAGGAGACCGGCGCCGACCTCGGCAAGGTCAACGTGCACGGCGGTGCCATCGCCCTCGGCCATCCGCTCGGCGCGAGCGGTACCCGGCTGACGACCACCCTGGTCCACGCCATGCAGGAGCGCGGCGCGCGCTACGCCCTGCAGACCATGTGCGAGGCCGGCGGGCTCGCCAACGCGATGATCCTGGAGCGGACCTGACGGACCGCCCCCGCCGCTACCCGGCGCGCAGCCGGTGCCGCTTGCGCCACGCCACGACCGCGCCGGCGAGACCCGGCACGGCGATGCAGGCCAGCGCGATCAGGAAGGCCGGGGACGTCGGGGTGGAGGCACGGGCGCCCGCCACCACGTAGGCGGCGGTGTTCGGGATCGAGCCGAGCGCCGTCGCCAGCAGGAACGGCAGCAGGCCCATCCGGGAGACCGAGGCGCAGTAGTTGGCGGCGGCGAACGGGATGCCGGGGAACAGCCGCGCCGCCAGCATCGACCGGAAACCGTGCCGGCTCAGCTGGTGGTCCGCGGCCTTCAGCCAGCGCCCACGCAGCAGCGGACGCAGCGCCTCCTGGCCGAGCACCCGGCCCAGGCAGAACGCGAGACCCGCGCCCAGCACCGTCCCGCCCAGCGCCGCCACCAGCCCGAACTGGGAGCCGAACAACGCCCCCGCGGCCAGGTTCAGCAGCGGGCGCGGCACGAACGCCACCGTGCACGCCCCGTACGCCACCGCGTAGGCGACGACGCCCACGGCACCGCCGAGCTGGGCCGGCAGGCCCTCGGTCAGCAGCTGCTGCGGCTCCAGCACCACCATGACCACCGCCGCCGAGGCGAGCAGCACGACCAGCAGGGACAGCCGGGACCACGGTGACAGCAGGACTCTCGCGCACCGCCCGGCGAAACCGGGAGCGGGCGCGAGAACGGGAGCGGCCGTGGGGACGGCGACCGCGAGGTCGGACGAGCCGGCCCGGGGACGGGCCGTGGCGGTGCCCCCAGAGCGGTTGGTGGCATCGAGCATCCGGTGACACTAACCGACATGTGTGCGAGATCGCCGTAGTGTGCGTCTCATGCGCGTCACAGAAGACGGTCCGCCGCCGCCGCGGGTGCCGGACAGCACGCTGGCCGACACGGTGGTGGAGCGGCTCGTCGCAGCGTACGCGGCCGCCGCCGATCCCGTCGCGGCCGACGCCATGCGGGCCTACATGAAGGACGTCGCACCCTTCCTGGGACTGAAGACCCCGGTGCGCCGCGCCCTGTCCCGCACCGTCGAGGCCGGACTGCCCCGCCCGTCCGAGGCCGACTGCACCGCGGTCGCGCTGCGCTGCTGGAAGCTGCCCGCGCGGGAGTACCACTACTTCGCCGTCGACTACCTGCGCCGGCACGTGCGGCGGTGCTCCTCCGGCTTCCTGCCCGTGACCCGGCACCTCGTCACCGCCGTGCCCTGGTGGGACACCGTCGACCTGCTCGCCGCGCACGTCGTCGGGACGCTCGTCGCCGCCGACCCCGCGCTCACCGCCGAGATGGACCGGTGGAGCGCCGACGACGACAAGTGGCTCGTACGCACCGCGCTGCTGCACCAGCTCCGCTTCAAGGAACGCACCGACGCCGAGCGTCTCTTCGGCTACTGCCTGCGCCAGTCCGGCCACCCCGACTTCTTCGTCCGCAAGGCCATCGGCTGGGCCCTGCGCGAGTACGCCAAGACCGACCCGGACGCGGTACGCGACTTCGTCGCCCGCGAGGGCGGCCGGTTCGCGCCGCTGTCCGTGCGGGAGGCGCTGAGGAACATCGGGGCGTGAGCGGTGCGCGCCGCTGAAGTGCAGGGCGTACTTCCGCTTCGCGGAAAATGAGTCGACGCGCCACGCGGCGTCGGCGAGGATCGACGTCATGTTCCGGTACGCCTTCCTCCTCGCAGCATCCGCCGTCGCGGATGCCCCGAAGGCTGCCGTCACCGTTCTCCTCGCCGCAGTCGACGGCGCCCGAAGCTGACCCTCCCCGGATTGCCCGGCGGACCCCGCAGGGGGAGGGTCGGCCGGATTCCCGGGGTCCCCGTCCCGGCCGCGCGCCCTCCGCCGCGCCCGGGGCCTGACGCGTCATCACCTGAGAGGCTTCCAGGTACCGCCATGTCCAAGACGGCGTACATCCGCACCAAACCGCACCTCAACATCGGCACGATGGGCCACGTCGACCACGGCAAGACCACCCTGACCGCCGCCATCACCAAGGTCCTCGCCGAGCGGGGCGCCGGCACCTTCGTGCCGTTCGACCGCATCGACCGGGCCCCGGAGGAGGCCGCCCGCGGCATCACCATCAACATCGCGCACGTCGAGTACGAGACCGGCACCCGGCACTACGCGCACGTCGACATGCCCGGCCACGCCGACTACGTGAAGAACATGGTCACCGGCGCCGCCCAGCTCGACGGGGCGATCCTCGTCGTCTCCGCGCTGGACGGGATCATGCCGCAGACCGCCGAGCACGTGCTGCTCGCCCGCCAGGTCGGCGTCGACCACATCGTCGTCGCGCTCAACAAGGCCGACGCGGGCGACGAGGAGCTGACCGACCTGGTCGAACTGGAGGTACGCGAGCTGCTCACCGCGCACGGCTACGGCGGTGACGCGGCGCCCGTCGTCCGGGTGTCCGGGCTCAAGGCGCTGGAGGGCGACCCGCGGTGGACCGCGTCGATCGAGGCGCTGCTCGACGCGGTCGACACCTATGTGCCCGTGCCGGAGAGGTATCTGGACGCGCCGTTCCTGCTGCCGGTGGAGAACGTGCTCACCATCACCGGGCGCGGCACCGTCGTCACCGGCGCGGTGGAGCGCGGCACGGTCCGGGTCGGCGACAAGGTGCAGGTCCTCGGCGCGGACACCGAGACCGTCGTGACCGGTCTGGAGACCTTCGGCAAGCCCATGGAGGAGGCGCAGGCCGGGGACAACGTGGCGCTGCTGCTGCGCGGGGTGCCGCGCGACGCGGTGCGGCGCGGACACGTGGTGGCCGCGCCGGGCAGTGTGACGCCCAGCCGGCGGTTCACGGCGCGGCTGTACGTGCTGTCCTCCTGTGAGGGCGGCCGGACGACACCGCTGTCGACCGGGTACCGGCCGCAGTTCTACATCCGCACGGCGGACGTCGTCGGGATCGTCGACCTCGGCGAGGCGGCGATGGCGCGGCCCGGGGACACGGTGACCGTCACCGTGGAGCTCGGGCGCGACGTACCCCTCGAGCCGGGGCTCGGCTTCGCCGTCCGCGAGGGCGGGCGCACGGTCGGGGCCGGGACGGTGACGGAGGTCGTGTGAGCCCCTGACACGGTCCGGCGGTGGCGCGGCGGCGCGGCGGCACAATGGGACGGTGAACGAGCCCCTCCCCGTGTCCCGCGCCGTCGGCCACGGCACCGCCAAGCTGATGCCCGACGTCGACCGGGAACGGGCCTGGCTGCTGACGGTCGACGGCGCCCCGCAGTCCTACGTCGACCTGGACGAGCCGACGCACCTGGAGTTCGAGTACGCGCGGCGGCTGGGACACGTGCTCGACGTGGCCGGCGAGCCCGGGGCTCCGCTGGACGCGGTGCATCTCGGGGGCGGGGCGATGACGTTGCCCCGGTACCTGGCCGCCACCCGGCCGGGGTCACGTCAGGACGTGGTCGAGGCCGATGCGGGGCTGGCCGCGCTGGTCGCCGAGCATCTGCCGTTGCCGGCGGGGGTCGGTGTCGTCGTGCACACGGTCGACGCGCGTGCGTGGCTGGAGGCCGCCCCCGACGACAGCGCGGATGTCGTGGTCGCGGACGTCTTCGGGGGGTCGCAGGTGCCGGCGCACCTGACCACCGTCGGGTACGTCGACGAGGTCGCGCGGGTGTTGCGGGGCGGCGGGGTGTACCTCGCCAATCTGGCGGACGCGGCGCCGTTCGCGTTTCTGCGGTCGCAGGTGGCGACGGTCGCTGTGCGGTTCGCGGAGGTGGTGCTGGTCGCCGAGCCGGCGGTGCTGCGGGGGCGGCGGTTCGGGAACGTGGTCCTGGCGGCCTCCGACCGCGCGTTGGACGTGGAGGCGTTGACCCGGGCGGTCGCGGGGGACCCGTTTCCGGCGCGGGTGCGGCAGGGGGAGGCCTTGCGGCGTCTGATGGGGGACGCGGTGCCGGTGCAGGAGGCGACGGCGGTGCCGTCACCGCTGCCGCCCTCGGGGGCGTTCGCGATCGGTTAGGGATCGGCTGCGGCGCCGTGGTGGGCGTTCGCGCAGTTCCCCGCGCCCCTTGGGGGAGTGACGGTCGCTGGTCGGGTGCGGCGCCGTAGCGGGCGTTCGCGCAGTTCCCCGCGCCCCTTTCAGGGTGACGGAGGGGCCGCATCCTCAGGGGTGCGGGGAACTGTGCGCTCAGCCTCGGCCGGGCGGCAGTGACGTGGACTGCGGGTCCGTCGTGCTTGCTCGCGCAGTTCCCCGCGCCCCCTTTCGGGGCGACGGAGGGGCCGCATCCTCAGGGGTGCGGGGAACTGTGCGGTCCGCCCCCACCGGGCCGCGGCTACCCGACGGCCGTCCCGTCCCCGACCTGCTCCTGGGCGCCCTGCACGGCGCCCGCGACCTGCTTCGTGCGGCGGCGCAGATTGCGGACGTCCGGGACCGTCAGAACCGCTGCCGTCACGACGACGACCAGCGCCGCGCACCCCCACAACGCCTCCGGGCGGCCGAACGCCGTCTCCGCCGGCCCCGCTAGGGCCATCGCCGCCGGGACGAGCGCGACCGACCCGAACCAGTCGTACGCGGACACCCGGGACAGCTTCTCCTCCGGTATCTCCTGGTGCAGCGCCGTCATCCAGGAGACGCCGAAGACCTCCACCGACAGCCCCGTCAGGAACATCACCGCGCACAGCACCACCACCGGCACGGGCACCGCGAGCGCCGCGGACGGCAGGGCCAGCGGGAACACGCACAGGGTGCCCACCAGCAGCAGACGGCGCGGCTGCCAGCGCGTCATCAGCAGCGCGCCCGCCACCGTGCCACCGCCGAAGAACGCCAGCGCGACGCCCCAGGGGGCCGGCCCGCCCAGGTGGTCGCGGGCGACCAGCGGACCGTAGACCGCGTCCGCCGCGCCGACGACCGCGTTGGCTATGGAGAACTGCACGACGATGCCCCACAGCCACGGCCGGCCGGTGAACTCCCGCCAGCCGTCCCGCAGATCGGCGAGCATGCCGCCGCCCGGCTCGCGCGGCGGGATGTGCTTCACGTCGAGGAACGCCCGCAGCACCGCCGCGACCGCGAAGGCCGCCGCGTCCACCGCCAGCACCCAGCCGGGCCCGATCGCGGCGACCATCGCCCCGCCGAGCGCGGCGCCGCCCAGGGTCGCCCCGTGCATCGCCATACGGAACACGGCGAACGCGCGGCCGGCCTGTTCGCCGTCGACGGAGGACAGCAGCATGCCCTCGGCGGCGGGGTTGAAGAACGCCTGCCCGGCGCCGCCCAGTCCGCTGAGCAGCATCATCTGCCACAGCTGCGGCTCACCCACGAGGACCAGCGCGGCGAACGCGGCCTGCGAGGCGCAGTTCAGGACGTTGGCCGCGACCATCACCCGGTGCCGCGGCAGCCGGTCCGCGACGGCGCCGCCGACCAGCAGGAACAGCACGAGCGGCAGGGTGCGGGCGGCGGCCACCAGACCCACGTCCCCGCCGTCGCCGCCCGCGCCCAGCACGGCGAACGCGGCGGCGATCAGCGCGCCGTGGCTGCCCAGGTTGGTCACCACGGCGGAGGCGGTCAGCAGCGTGTAGTTGCGGCCGGCCCAGGCGGGGCGGCGGCGGACGGCGGAGGTCGGCACCCGGTGACTATCGCCGGGAGGGGGCCGACTTGCCAAATGGGTTCCGGGCCCGCACACGCGCGGGCCCGGCCCGTCACGACTCCGTCGGCGGTTCCTCGGTCAGCCGGACCGTGCTGAGGATCTTCTGCACGGTCGCCTCGGGGATCTCCTCCTTCACACCCGCCGCGCCGTACAGGTTCCAGGTGACGAAGTCGCCCGCGCCGTTCTTGAACCCGAACGTGATCGCCTTGCCCTCGCTGTCGCACTTGCCCTTCTGCGGCGTGCCCTCCGAGTGCGCCGTGGCCACGTGCCCGGTGATCCCGGACTTCGTGGTGTACGGCTTCGGGGCGTCGAACTTCACGCTCTTCTTGTCGGGCTGCGTGTAACCGCCGAAGATCCACCACGGCACGCGGGTCTCGGCGGCCTGCTTGGTGTCCTTCGCGCCGTTCTCACCACGGGTGCCGGCGGTGGCGAGCGCGGTGTCCTCGGTGCGGCCGTCCTTGTTCTCGTCCTCGGTGCACCACTTGGACTTCAGGTAGGCGGGGGCGGTGACGGTGGTGCGGCCCATCTCACCGTCCTTCTCCTCCCATTCGAAGCCCACGGAGGTGCCCGGCGACTCGATCTCCCAGTCGCCCGGGACGTCGAACTTGGTGCCGAAGCGGGTGTTCACGACGACCTGCCAGCCCGGGATCGTCGCCTTCTCGCCCTCGCCGCCGCGCGGGTTGCCCCCCGAGGCCGAGGGGGCCGGGTCGGCGGAGGCGTCCTCGGACGCGGTCGCGCTCGGCTTGGTGGGCTTCTTGCCGTCCGCCTCGTCGTCCTTGTCGCCGCCGAGCACCAGGAAACCGGTCACGCCGGCCGCCACGACCACCGCCGTCGCCGCGATGATCGCCACCAGCTTCGTGCGGTTCCCGCCACCGCCGCCGTCACCCGGCTGCGGCATGCCCACGGTGGACGGCTCGCCCCACTGCGGCTGCTGCTGGTACGGGTTCGGCTGCTGGTAGCCGGGTTGCTGGTACGGATTCGGCTGCTGGTACCCCGGCTGCTGGTACGGGTTGTTCGACTGCGGGTTCTGCTCGCCCCCGGGCGGCTGCTGTCCTGGCCACATGGGCAGCCACCCTAGCCGCGCCCTGACACGATTCGGTCACTGCCCTTTGACGGGGACGTAGCAAGCGCGGGGCCCACGGGTCGCGGGCCCGGACAGGAGGAAGGGGCTCACCGGTCCCACGGGCGACCGGTGAGCCCCCGACGGCATGGGCGGCCTCCCTCACCCGGCCACGCCGGCGCCGTACGGACCGAACAGGTCGAGCAGCCGGATCCGGGCCGAATGCAGCCGGTGGGCCACCACCTCGCCCACCCAGCGGGTCACCTCACGGCCCAGTTCCGCGTCCTCGTCGCACAGGGCGAGGACGGAAGCGGCGTCGAACTCGTACGCCCGCACCGGGGTGGCCGCCTCGGCGCCCAGGTGCCAGACGTGCGGACGGAACAGCCACGACCAGCCGACCAGCTCGTTGTGCCCGAGCCGCTCGATGGTGACGGGCCGGCGGCCCGGCACCCGCATGTCCAGCTCCACGGTGCCGGTCCGGATCACCCAGAACCGGTCCGCCCGGCCGCCCTCCTCGAACAGCCGGGTCCCTTGCGGGAAGGACACCTCGCGCGCGGCGGCCATGAGCCGCTCCCGGTGCTCTGCGGGCAGGGCACGCGGCAGGCTGGGGGACGGGGGAGCGAACATGGCGGGCCTCCCGGATGCGAGCTGTGGGCGTCGCCGGGGTCTCCACCGGCTGCTTCCAGAGTCCGCCCGTCCGCCGCCCGCGCGCATGGGCCGACCGGCCCGGGTGGCGCGGCATACGGCCCTTACCGGACGGCTCACCCCGACCCGGTAGGCTTCCCGACCGTGCCCCCGACGGGGCGGCACCCACGCGCACGGAACACGGCATCGGCGGACCGGAGGAAGAGGCGTTGCACGTCCAGGAATGGCTCGGGACCGTACCCGCGGTCGCCGTGTACGCGCTGGTGGGGACCGTCATCGGGCTGGAGAGCCTGGGCATCCCGCTGCCCGGCGAGATCATCCTGGTCTCCTCGGCGCTGCTGGCCTCCCAGCACGGCGACATCGACCCGGTGGTCCTCGGCGCGTGCGCCACCGCCGGCGCGATCATCGGCGACTCGATCGGCTACGCGATCGGCCGTAAGGGCGGGCGGCCGCTGCTGGGCTGGCTGGGCGGGAAGTTCCCCCGCCACTTCAGCGAGGCGCACATCGCGACCGCCGAGCGGTCCTTCCAGAAGTGGGGCATGTGGGCGGTCTTCTTCGGCCGCTTCGTCGCCCTGCTGCGGATCTTCGCGGGCCCGCTCGCGGGTGTGCTGCGCATGCCCTACTGGAAGTTCCTGACCGCCAACGTCCTCGGCGGCATCCTGTGGGCGGGCGGCACGACGGCGGTCATCTACTACGTGGGGATCGTCGCGGAGTCCTGGCTGAAGCGGTTCTCCTGGCTGGGGCTGGTGGCGGCCGTCCTGATCGGCGTGACGTCGATGCTGGTGCTGAGGCGCAAGGCGAACAACACGGCGTCCGCCGCGGAACCGACGCCCACTCCGGCGCCGGTGGGCGACTGACGTACGCCGTTGCGGTCGACCGCCGGGTGCGGGACCGTGTTTCAGCCCCCGTGCTGATCCCGGTGCGCCGTCGCAAGCTCCGCGTACATCGTGCCGTTGAGGGTCAGCCCCTCCCGTTCCTCCCGCGTCAGCTCCCGCCGCACCTTCGCCGGGACACCCGCGACCAGGGAGCCCGGCGGCACCCGCATCCCCTGCGGCACCAGCGCCTGCGCGGCGACCAACGAGCCCGCGCCGATCACCGCGCCGTTCAGCACCGTCGCGCCCATGCCGATCAGGCAGTCGTCCTCCACGGTCGCCCCGTGCACCACCGCGTTGTGGCCGACGGACACCCGCTCGCCCACGCTCACCGGGAACCCCGGGTCGGCGTGCAGCGTGCAGTTGTCCTGCACGTTGCTGCTCGCGCCCACGGTGATCGACTCCACGTCGCCGCGCAGCACCGCGCCGTACCAGACGCTCGCCCCGGCGTGCAGCGTCACGTCACCGATCACGCTCGCCGTGGGCGCCACGAACGCCCCCTCGTCGATCCGCGGCTCCCTGCCGCCGATGCCGGTGATCAGAGCCTGGTGCGTCATCGTCGCCTCCTAGTCGAACGTCGGGGGAACGGTACGCCACCCGGTGGGGTGAAGATCACAGGGGCGTCGGCCCGTACCCGTCGCGCCCGCGGACTACGGTGAGCGGGTGCCGAAGCGCAAGAACACGTTCTCGTCCTGGCCGCGCCGCCTCGCCCAGCGCGCGGTCCACGCGGGCTGGGCCTGGGCGCAGCGCACGGGCTCGGTGACCGCCGAGCACCCCGGCCGCTTCCGCTTCGGCGCGATGGGAACAGGTACCAGACTGGCCTTCCCGCTCGGCACCGTCTTCGGCGAACCCTGGATCCGCATCGGCTCCCACTGCATCGTCGGCGAGCAGGTCACCCTCACCGCGGGACTGATGCCCGGTCTCGACCTCGGCGCCGAGCCGATCCTGCGCATCGGCGACGGCGTCGTCCTCGGCCGCGGCAGCCACGTCATCGCCGACACCACCGTGACCATCGGCAGCGACTGCTATTTCGGGCCGTACGTCTACGTCACCTCCACCAACCACTCCTACGACGACCCGCACGAGCCCATCGGCAAGCAGTGGCCGCGGATGGAGCCGGTGGAGATCGGCCCCGGCTGCTGGATCGGCACCGGCGCGGTGATCCTGCCGGGCGCCCGCGTCGGGCGGAACGTGGTGGTGGCCGCGGGCGCGGTCGTCCGGGGCGAGGTGCCGGACCACTCCGTCGTCGCCGGCGCGCCCGCCCGGGTCGTACGCCGCTGGACGCCCGACGAGGGCTGGCAGCCGCCGCTGCGCACCCCGCCGCCCGTGCCGCTTCCCGACGACGTCACGCCCGACCAGCTGCGGGCGCTGTCGCGGCTCGACGAGGAGAGCGTGGCCCGCCTCGCGGAGCTGGACGAGGCCGAGCTGGACGCGCACGGCGCCGCGCGGCTGGCCGAGATGGAGCCCGGCGCCTGACGGCCGCGCCGTACCCGCACCGGCCTCGCAGTACAGTGCGGTGAACCACCGGGTGCATCATCCGGACAGTCGAAACGGACGGAACGTGGCGGACCTCGACCTGCTGACCCGGTCCCTGGCGCGCAACGTCAAGCGCTGGCGCACCGAGCGCGGCTTCACCCTGGACATGCTCGCGGCTCGTGCGGGCGTCAGCCGCGGCATGCTCATCCAGATCGAGCAGGCCCGCACCAACCCGAGCATCGGCACGATCGTCAAGATCGGCGACGCGCTCGGCGTCAGCGTGCCCACGCTGCTCGACTACGAGCGGGGCCCGAACGTCCGTATCGTCCCCGCCGACCGCACGGTCCGCCTGTGGCAGACCGAACGCGGCAGCTACAGCCGGCTGCTGACCGGCACCGAGGCGCTCGGCCCGCTGGAGATGTGGGAGTGGCGGCTGATGCCGGGGGAGAGCAGCGACTCCGACCCGCACCCCGAGGGCACGGTCGAACTCGTCCATGTCACGGCCGGGGAGCTGACCCTCACGGTCGACGGGGAGGAGCACCGGGTGCCGGCCGGCGCCAGCGCCTCCTTCGAGGCCAACGCGCCCCACGTGTACGGCAACGCGGGCGACGGGCCGGTCGAGATGATCATGACGGTGTCGGTGCCGCCCGCGCAGTGAGACGCGCTCCGGGCACCGACCCGCCCGCTGTTACCGTGCCGCCATGCGCGCACCCATCGGAGACTTCGACCAGGCCGTCCCCGCCCCCGACTGCCTCGACGAGCTGACCGCCCCCGTCGCGGAAGCGGTCCGCGGCTGGAGCGGCAGCGTCCCCGCCGGCCAGATCCTCTACGTCGAGACGGACCCGCGGTGGGCCGACACCGCCGTCTTCGTCGAGCACTACGGCAGCGACCTGCTGGAGCGGTCGGCGAACTGCGTGGTGGTGGCGGGCAAGCGCGGCGGCGGGTCCACGCTCGCGGCGTGCGTCGTGCTGTCCACCACGCGGGCCGACGTGAACGGGGTGGTGCGCCGCCACCTCGGCGTCCGCAAGGCGTCGTTCGCGCCGATGGACACGGCGACGGGGGAGACCGGCATGGAGTACGGCGGCATCACCCCCGTCGGGCTGCCCGAGTCCTGGCCCGTGCTGGTGGACGCGGCCGTCGTGGACCTGCCGTACGTGCTGGTCGGCAGCGGGCGGCGGCGCGGGAAGCTGCTGGTGCCGGGCAAGGCGTTCGCGGAACTGCCGGGCGCGGTCGTCCTGGAGGGGCTGGGCAGGCCCGCCGCCTGAACGGCCGGTGCGGGCCGCGCGGGTGTCAGTACCGCGCGGCCGTGCCCAGGTATCGCTCCGCGAAGGCCGCCGCCGTGGCGGGCGAGCTGAACAGACGGCGCAGCCGGGCGAGCGCGGTGCCCGCGCGGAAGGGGTCGCCCGTCGCACCGCCGTGGTACAGCTCGGACAGCCACTGGGAGAACTCCTGGTAGTCCCACACCTGCCGCAGTCGCGACTCCGAGTAGCCGGCCAGCCCGGCCTCGTCGCCCCTCAGCAGCCGTTCGACGAACGCGTCGCCCAGCGCGAACGCGTCGTGCAGCGCCAGGTTGAGACCCTTGGCGGCGATCGGCGCGACCAGGTGCGCCGCGTCCCCCGCCAAGTAGAGGCGCCCGAAGGCCATCGGCTCGGTGACGTAGTCGTGCATGTCCAGCACACGCTTCTCGATCAGTGCCCCCTCGGTCAGCGGCTCCGCGCCGGCCGCGGCCAGCCGGCGGTGCAGCTCCGCCCACACCCGTTCGTGCGGCCAGCTCTCCGGGTCGTCGCCGGGCGGGCACTGGAGGTAGTAGCGGGTCACCTCGGGACTGCGGGGCATCTGCCCGGCGAACCCGTCCGGATGGCACCCGAACAGCACGCGGTCGGCGGACGGCGGAGCCTGGGCGAGCAGGGCCAGCCAGCCGATGCCGTAGTCGTGCCGCGCCACCCGGGCCCGCCCGGCGACGGCCACCCGGGTCACCCCGCGCGCGCCGTCGCACCCCGCGACGAAGTCACACCCGACGACTTTCCGGTGGCCGCTCTCCGGGCAGAGGTACGACACCGACGGCCGGTCCCCGTCCAGGTCGTGCACCCGCACGTCCCGCACCCCGAACCGCACGGCCCCGCCGCGCACGTCCGCGTACTCCCGCACCAGGTCCGTGACCAGGAACTGCTGCGGATACACCCAGTGGTGGCCGCCCGTCAGCTCGTGGTACCCGAACGGGTGGCGCTCGCCGTCGAAGCGGAACTCGCAGGCGGTGTCCCGCCGGGCCCGCTCCAGCAGGTTCCCGGCGAGACCCCGCCGCTCCAGGCCGCGCACCACCGGTTCCTCGATCACCCCGGCCCGCGGCCGCTGCTCGACGGACTCCCGGGTCCCGGTCTCCAGCACCAGGCAGTCCACCCCGGCCGCCCGCAGCACGCACCCCACGGTGAGCCCGGCGGGTCCCGCGCCCACCACGACGACCGGAAACCGTTGCGGGGGACGGGAGTTGGAGGAGGCGGGCGTCTCGGTCATCGCGCCATTATGGCGTCACCCCGCCGTCCGGGACCGACGGGCGCGCCTCTCAGGCGAGCCGCGGGATCTCGATCGCGGGGCAGCGGTCCATCACCATGTCCACACCCGCCGCACGCGTACGCGCGTACGCCTCCTCGTCGACCACTCCGAGCTGGAACCACACGGCCTTGGCGCCCTTGGCCACGGCCTCGTCCGCGACCGCGCCGGCCAGGTCGCTGTTGACGAACACGTCCACCACGTCCACGTCGAAGGGGATGTCGGCGAGCGAGGCGTACCCCTGCTCCCCGTGCACCGTCTCCGCCTTGGGGTGCACCGGCACCACGCGCTTGCCGAACCGCTGGAGCACCTGCGCGACCCCGTACGCGGCGCGCTGCCGGTTCGAGGACAGGCCGACCACGGCCCAGGTGTCACCGGACTCGGTGAGGATCTTGCGGACCGTTGCGTCGTCGCCGTACACCGTCGGCCTCCCTGGATCTGAAGCGAGATTGAGCTGGCGTCCCCGTCAACCAGGCGCACGGCGCGGTGATTCCCGGCGCCGCGCGTCCGCCACGAGGAGTGTGGCGCCACAAAGCACGCCGTGCGTTCGCCACGAAGGGCGGCGTGCGTCCGTCACGAAGTCCGTCACGAAGGGCGCCGCGCGTCCGCCACGAGGAGTGTGGCGCGTCCGTCACAAAGGGCGCCGTGCGTTCGCCACGAAAGACGTGGCGCATCCGCCACGAAGGACGGCGTGCGCCTGCCCCGACGGGCGGCGCCGCGCAAGCGACAGCGCGAAAAGCGTGCGAGATACCTGCGTGCGCCCGCTCGCGCGCCTACGCTCGCCTCGTGCTGCGCATCACCGACGCCCGAACCGGCGAGCTCGTGGACGCCGCCCCCGCCCGCCGGGGCCTGACCCGGGTCGAGGCCCACCCACAGGGGCTCGACCCCACCGGCCTGCGCGTGCTGCTGGCCGCCGACCTGCTCCTGCGCGCCCTGGAACTCGGCGGCACCCCGGTGTGGGCGCTGCTCGTCGCCGAAGGTCGGCACGCGGAGCTGCGCGCGGCGGCCGACGCACTCGGGATCCGGCCTTTCGAGGACGGCGACGGCGCCGCCGGTCTGGGCGAGGCCCAGGTGCTGCACGTCGTCGACGAGGGCCGCACCGAACCCGACGGCGTCCGGGTCGCCGTCGCGCCCGTGACCTGGTCGGCCCCCGGCGCCCCCGAGGAGGCCGACCAGGCCGCCCTGCGTCTCGCGCTGCTCACCCACCCGAGGAACGCGCCCGCGGTGATCGACGCGGACGCGCTGGACCGGGCCGCCGACACCCTCCGCCGCTGGCGCGGCGCGGTCGCCGACTGGGCGCGGCGGCCCTCACGCCCCGTGCCCGACGAGGTGCGCGCCGAGCTGCGCGCCGCGTGGGAGGACGACCTGGACACCGCCGCCGTGCTCGGCGCGCTCCGCGCGGTGGAGGCCGACCCGGGCCTTCCGGACGGCGCCCGCTTCGAGACGTACGCCTACGCCGACCGGCTGCTCGGCCTCGACCTCGCCCGCGACCTCGGACACCCCGCATGATCGAGCGCGCGGCGGCCGGCCCCCTGCGCCGGCTGGTGGTGCTGCGGCACGCCAAGTCCGCCCGCCCCGAGGGCGTCGCCGACCACGAGCGTCCCCTCGCCGCGCGCGGCCGCCGGGACGCGCCCGCCGCCGGACGGGCCCTCGCCGACATGGACTGCCTGCCCGGACTCGCCCTGTGCTCCACCGCCGTCCGCGCCCGCAGCACCTGGGAGCTGGCCGCCTCGCAGTGGGGCACGCCCCCGCCGGTCCGGCTCGACCCGCGTCTCTACCACGCGGACGTCCCCGGCCTGCTGGACGTGATCCGTGAGACGCCCGCCGAGGTCGAGACGCTGCTGCTCGTCGGCCACAACCCGGGTCTCGAGGAGCTGGTGCTGACCCTCGCCGACGACGGCCTCGACGACCTCCTGAACCGGGTGCGCGCCAAGTTCCCGACCTCCGCGATCGCCGTGCTCGACTGGCGCGGCCCCGGCTGGCGCGGCCTGGTCCCCGGCGGCGCCCTGCTCACGTCGGTCGCCGTCCCGCGCGGCAAGCGCTGACGCCCGCCGCATAGGCTGGCCGGATGCAGGACGAGTACCGCACCGTGGCCCGCGCGGGTGTGCACGAGACCGAGATCAACCGCTCCCGCTTCCTGTGCGCCCTCGCCCCGGCGGCCACCGAGCAGGAGGCCCAGGATTTCATCGCCGCCGTCCGCAAGGAGCACGCCGACGCCACCCACAACTGCTGGGCGTACGTCATCGGCGCGGACGCCTCCGTCCAGAAGGCCGGCGACGACGGGGAGCCCGGCGGTACCGCGGGCGTCCCCATGCTGCAGATGCTGCTGCGCCGCGACATGCGCTACGTCGTCGCCGTCGTCACCCGCTACTTCGGTGGTGTGAAGCTCGGCGCGGGCGGCCTCATCCGCGCCTACGGCGGCGCGGTCGGCGAGGCCCTGGACACGCTCGGCACCCTCACCCGGCGCCGCTTCCGGCTGGCCACCGTGACCATCGACCACCAACGGGCCGGGAAGGTGCAGAACGACCTGCGCTCCACCGGCCGCGAGGTGCGCGACGTGCGCTACGGCGAGGAGGTCACCATCGAGATCGGCCTCCCCGACGCCGACGTGGACGCCTTCCGCGCCTGGCTCGCCGACGCCACCTCCGGCACCGCCCGCCTCGAACTGGGCGGGGAGGCCTACGGGGACGCCTGACACCCCACCCGTTTCACCCTCCCGGGGTGATAACGGGCGATATGGACCCGGGACGTGACGGGTGATACGGGAGCAACCGCCCGCGCTGTCGGAGGCGCCCGATACGCTGCCGGGACCATGAGATTCCTTCACACGTCCGACTGGCACCTCGGCCGGTCCTTCCACCGGGCCGGCATGCTCGGCGCCCAGGCCGAGTTCATCGGCCACCTCGTCTCCACCGTGCGCGAGCGCGAGGTGGACGCGGTGGTGGTGTCGGGGGACGTGTACGACCGGGCGGTGCCGCCGCTCTCCGCGGTCGAGCTGTTCGACGACGCGCTGCACCGGCTCGCCGGCCTCGGCGTGCCCACGGTGATGATCTCCGGGAACCACGACTCGGCCCGCCGCCTCGGCGTCGGCGCGGGACTCATGGGCCGCGCCGGCATCCACCTGCGCACCGAACCCTCCGCGTGCGGCACTCCCGTCCTGCTGCCCGACGCGCACGGCGACGTCGCCTTCTACGGCCTGCCCTACCTGGAGCCCGCCCTCGTACGGGACGAGTTCGGTGTGGAGCGGGCCGGGCACGAGACGGTGCTCGCAGCCGCCATGGAGCGGGTGCGCGCCGACCTCGCCGCCCGCCCGGCCGGCACCCGCTCCGTCGTCCTCGCCCATGCCTTCGTCACCGGCGGAGAACCGAGCGACAGCGAACGGGACATCGCGGTCGGCGGTGTCGCGTCCGTGCCCGCCGCCGTGTTCGAAGGCGTCGACTACGTGGCGCTCGGCCATCTGCACGGCTGCCAGACCCTCACCGACCGCGTCCGCTACTCCGGTTCCCCGCTGCCGTACTCCTTCTCCGAGGCCGGGCACCGCAAGTCCATGTGGCTGGTGGACCTGGCAGCCGACGGGAGCATCACCGCCGAGCGCGTCGACTGCCCCGTGCCGCGCCCCCTCGCCCGCATCCGCGGCACCCTCGAGGACCTGCTCGCCGATCCCGCGCTCGTACCGCACGAGGAGGCGTGGGTCGAGGCGACCCTCACCGATCCGGTCCGCCCCGCCGACCCCATGGCCCGGCTCGCCGAGCGCTTCCCGCACACCCTCGCCCTCGTCTTCGACCCGGACCGGCCGCCGGACGACCCCGACGTGTCCTACGCCCGCCGCCTCGCCGGCCGCGACGACCAGCAGATCGCCGAGGACTTCGTCGCCCATGTGCGCGGCGCCGGACCCGACGCGCACGAGCGCACCGTGCTGCGGGACGCCTTCGACGCCGTCCGCGCCGACGAGGCCGCACGGGAGGTGGCCCGATGAGGCTGCACCGCCTGGACATCACCGCCTTCGGGCCGTTCGGCACCACCCAGAGCGTCGACTTCGACGCCCTGTCCGCCGCCGGTCTCTTCCTGCTGCACGGCCCCACCGGCGCCGGCAAGACCTCCGTCCTGGACGCCGTCTGCTACGCCCTCTACGGCTCCGTCCCCGGCGCCCGCCAGGGCGGCCAGGGCACCACCCTGCGCAGCGACCACGCCGCGCCCGCCACCCGCACGTCCGTCACGCTCGAACTCACCGTCGCCGGACGCCGTCTGGAGGTCACCCGGCAGCCCCCGTGGGAGCGCCCCAAGAAGCGAGGCGCCGGCACCACCGTCGACAAGGCGCAGACCTGGCTGCGGGAGCGCGACGCCGCCACCGGCGCCTGGAAGGACCTCAGCCGCTCCCACCAGGAGATCGGCGAGGAGGTCACCCAGCTGCTCGGCATGAGCCGCGAGCAGTTCTGCCAGGTGGTGCTGCTGCCGCAGGGCGACTTCGCGCGTTTCCTGCGCGCCGACGCCGAGGCCCGCGGCAAGCTGCTGGGCCGCCTCTTCGACACCCACCGCTTCGCCGAGGTGGAGAAGCGCCTCGCCGACCGCCGCCGCGCCGCCGAGGCCCGCGTGCGCGAGGGCGACGACGAGCTGCTCGCCGACGCGCACCGCATGCAGCAGGCCGCAGGCGGCGCCATGGAGCTGCCCGAGCTGTCGCCGGGGGAGCCCGGACTCGCCGACGCCGTCCTCACCGCGGCGGCCGTCGCCCGCAGCACCGCCCGTGAACAGCTCACCGCCGCCCACTGCCGCCTCACCACCGCCGAGTCCGTCCGCGCCGGGGCGGGCCGCGCCCTGGACGAGGCGCGTGAGCGGCACCGGCTGCAACGGCGGTTCGCCGAGGCGCGGGAGCGGGCGGAGCGGCTGCGGGAGCGGTCCGGCGCCCACGAGGAGGACCAGGCCCGCATGCACCGGGCCCGCAAGGCCGAGACGGTCGCCCCCGCCCTGGGGCTGCGGGACTCCGCCGACGCCGAGCACCGCAGCGCGGCCGCCGCCGAGGAGCGCGCCCGCGCCCTCCTCCCCGCGTCCCTCGCGGACGCCGGACCGGACGGCCTGGCCGCGGCGGCCCGCCGCGCCGCCGAGGAACTGGGCGGCCTCGAGTCGGCCCGCCGCGCGGAGCGCCGCCTCGCCGAACTCCTCGACGAGCGGGCCGGACTGGACCGCCAGGAACGTGCCGACGAGGAGGTCCGGGAGGACGCCGAGGCATGGCTTGCCGACTGGGAGACCACCCGCACCGCCCTCCAGGACCGCATCGCGACCGCCCAGCAGGCCGCGACCCGCGCCGGGGAGCTCGCGGCGCGGCGCGACACCGCCCGCCACCGGCTGGAGGCCGCCCGCGCCCGCGACCGGCTCACCCGGGACGCCGAGGCCGCCGCCGAGCAGGCCGGCGCCGCCCGCGAACAGGCCCTCGCCGCCCGGCAGCACTGGCTGGACCTCAAGGAACAGCGGCTGAGCGGCATCGCCGCCGAACTCGCCGCCGGCCTCGCAGACGGCGCCCCTTGCGCGGTCTGCGGCGCCACCGAACACCCGGCCCCGGCCCGCAGGGTCGCCGGACACGTCGACCGCGAGACCGAGGAGCGCGCCCTCGCCGACCACCAGCACGCCGAGGACCGGCGCGCCGAGGCGGACCGCCGGCTCGCCGCCGTAAGGGAGGAGCTGGCCGCCGCCGGCGCGGGCGCCGGGGACGCCCCGGCCGAGCAGCTCG
Organism: Streptomyces sp. BJ20; assembly: GCF_022869105.1. Classification (NCBI taxonomy): domain Bacteria; kingdom Bacillati; phylum Actinomycetota; class Actinomycetes; order Kitasatosporales; family Streptomycetaceae; genus Streptomyces; species Streptomyces sp. BJ20. The sequence goes on along the minus strand of NZ_CP094918.1, from coordinate 4,737,409 downwards.
CCCGTGAACTCGACGAGGCCGAGCGGGAGTACGCCCGCGCACGCGAGGCGGCCTCCGCGCTGCACGCCGCCCAGGAGCAACTGCGCGCCGCCGAACGCGAACACGAGCTGCGCACCGCCGCCCAGCGCGACGCGGCCGTCCGCGCCGCCGCCCGCGTCGGCCACCGTGAACGCCTGGACCTCGAACGGGCATCGCTGGAGCAGGAGTTGGCGCAGGCGCGGGGAGACGCCCCCAGTGTCGCCGCGCGCGCCCGGCAGCTCGAACGCGAGGCGGCGCAGCTCACCGACGCCGCCGACGCCGCCCGCACCGCCGAGGAGGGCGCCCGGAGACTCAAGGACGCCGACGCACGCCTCGCCGACGCCGCTTTCCGCGCCGGCTTCGACACCCCGAGGGCCGCCGCCGAGGCCCTCCTCGACGACGACGCCCACCGGCAGTTGCAGCGCCGGCTGGACGCCTGGCACGACGAGGAGGCCGCCGTACGCGCCGTCCTCGCCGAACCCGGGACCGCGGCCGCCGCACAGCAGCCCGCCGCCGACCTCCCCGCCGCCCAGCAGGCCGCCGAGGCCGCCGACCGCGCCGTCCGCGAGGCGGCCTCCGCGCGTGACGCGGCCGCCCGCCGCTGCGCCGAGCTCGACCGGCTCTCCGCGCGGGCCGCCGCCTCCGTGCGCCGGCTCGGACCGCTGCGCGAGGAGTACGACCGGGTGGCCCGCATGGCCGCCCTCACCGCCGGCACCTCGGCGGAGAACGAACGCCGGATGCGCCTGGAGTCGTACGTGCTCGCCGCGCGACTGGAGCAGGTCGCCGCCGCCGCGACCGTCCGGCTGCGCCGCATGTCGTCCGGCCGCTACACCCTCGTCCACTCCGACGACCGCGCAGGCCGCGGCCGCAGCGGCCTCGGGCTGCACGTCGTGGACGCCTGGACCGGCCGGGAGCGCGACACCGCCACCCTCTCCGGCGGCGAGACCTTCTTCGCCTCCCTGGCCCTCGCGCTCGGCCTCGCCGACGTGGTGACCGACGAGGCGGGCGGCGTGCGGCTGGACACGCTCTTCATCGACGAGGGCTTCGGCAGCCTCGACGACCAGACCCTCGACGAGGTGCTCGACGTCCTCGACTCGCTGCGCGAACGCGACCGCAGCGTCGGCATCGTCAGCCACGTCCCCGACCTGCGCCGCCGCATACACGCCCAGCTGGAGGTCGAGAAGGACCGCTCCGGCTCCCGGCTACGGCAGCGCGGGACCTGACGGGGCCGTCCGGTCACCGCCCCACGGGACGGCGCGGCAGCGGCGAGGAGTACACCACGCTGGTGGTCACCGAACCGAGCGCGCCGATCCGCCCCGACACCTCCTCCAGGTGCCGCATCGACCGCGCGGCCACCTTCAGGACGAAGCAGTCGTCGCCCGTCACGTGGTGCGCCTCCAGGATCTCCGGCGTGGCCGCGACGAGATCGTGGAACGGCTTGTAGTTGCCGGTCGGGTAGCGCAGCCGGACGAACGCCAGCACCGGCAGCCCGATCCGCTCCGGGTCCACCACCGCCGCGTAGCCCTGGATGATCCCGGCCTCCTCCAGCCGGCGCACCCGCTCGGTGACCGCGCTCGCGGACATCGACACGGCGCGGGCGAGCTCGGCGTAACCGGCGCGTCCGTCCCGCTGGAGGAGGTCGAGGATGCGCCAGTCGGTGGCGTCCGGGGAATACTCGGTCATCGCCGAGAAATAGCAGGGGAATCCCCGGCGGAGCAAGACCCTCACCGGGATTCGTCCCTTCAGGCCCGGCGTCCGCGCCCGTAGTTTTCCTGCCATGACGACGACCACCGTGAACCCCGTCCTGCGGGTCGCCCCCGCCTCCCCTGCCGTGGCCGCCGCGCACTTCCGCGCGAGCCTCGCCCTGTACACCGACGTCTCCGACGTGGCCGCCGCGCTCGCGTCCGGCGACGGCCCCGGCTTCGTCCTGGCGGACTCCCGGTCGGCCGAGGCCTGGGACCAGGGCCATGTGCCCGGCGCCCTGCATCTGCCCACCGCGCGGATCACCGAGCGTGCCGCGGACCTCCTCGACCCGGCCGTCCCGGTCGTGACGTACTGCTGGGGACCCGGCTGCGACGGGGCCGCCCGCGCCGCGCTCGCCCTCGCCGAACTGGGGTACCGCGTCAAGGAGATGCTCGGCGGCTTCGAGTACTGGGTCCGCGAGGGCTTCGCGTACGGGACACCGCGGGGCGGTGAGCGCCGGGCCGCCGACCCGCTGACCGCCGTCCTGGACTCCGACGCGTGCGGATGCTGAACCCGGCGCTCCGGTAAGGGAGTCGAGCCGGTAGGTTTCTCCGCCATGGAGCGATACGCGGAGCCGGGCACGGTCGAGTGGGTGGAGTCGGGCGGCGGGCCGCTCGTCGCGGTGCCGGAGACGGTGCTGCCGTTCTGGACGGGAGCCGACGGCGAGGAGTTCGCCTCGGACTACGACCGGGCGTGCGAGGTCGACGGGCTCGTCGGGCTCCTCCCGGTCGGTGACGCCGCCGCCCTCGTCCTGGGCGACGAACCGGCCGCGACCGCCTTCCTCCCCGAGCACTCCCTGCTCGTCCGCTGGGTCGCCGGAGACGCCGAGGACGACCTGCTGGCGAGCGTCCCGGCCGCGCTCGCGACCGCGCAGTGGCAGCGGGAGACGCAGTGGAAGGTGCCCGGCCCGGTCGTCCTGTTCGACGCGGCCTGGCCCGGCACGCACGCCGCCGGTACCGACCACGCCCGCCTCGGCCTCGGCCCCGGCCGCTACGCCGTGCGCGCCGCGCGGGTCAGCCCCGGCCCGGAGACCTGGCTGGTCCTGGTGCAGCTCCGGCCGCTGCCCTGAGTCGTCCGACGCGCCCCGGCCCGCGCCGCCGTTGATCGCGTGCCCGGGCGGGGCCCGCGGGCCCATCATGGGGATCATGCCGAAGTTTCCCCCGCCCTCGCCCGTGGAACTCCGCCGTGATCCCCTGCCCCTGCGGGGCCGCACCGCCCTGGTCACCGGGGCCAGCAGGCGCGGCGGCATCGGCCACGCCGTGGCCCGCCGTCTCGCCGCGTACGGCGCGAGCGTCTACCTGCACCACCATGTGCCGCACGACGCCGCCATGCCCTGGGGCGCCGACCGGACCGAGGACGTCACCGCCTCCGTACGCGAGGCGCTCGGCGACCCGGACGCACGCGTGCTCGCCGGACCCGGCGACCTGAGCGACCCGGCGGAACCGGCGGCCCTGCACGCCCGCGCCGTCGAGGCGCTCGGCGGACGCCTCGACGTCCTCGTCGCCAACCACGCCCTCAGCGGCTCCGACGGCGACCTCGACACCGTCGACGCCGCCATGCTCGACGCGCACTGGGCCGTCGACGCCCGCTCCGTGCTGCTGCTCGTCCAGGCCCACGCCCGGCACCGCGCCGCCCTTCCGCCGGACACCCCGGGCGGACGCGTGCTGATGATGACCTCCGGGCAGGACATCGCCGGCGGCATGCCCGGCGAGATCGCCTACGCCCTCCAGAAGGGTGCGTTGGCCTCGGTCACCCGCTCCCTGGCGACCGCGCTGGCCGAGCACGGGGTCACCGTGAACACCGTCAACCCCGGCCCCGTCGACACCGACTACCTGACCGGCGAGGTCTACGACGCGATCGCCGCGCGCTTCCCCGCCGGGCGCTGGGGCATGCCCGACGACCCGGCCCGCCTCCTCGCGTGGCTGGCCACCGACGAGGCGGGCTGGATCACCGGTCAGGTCATCGACTCCGAGGGCGGCTTCCGGCGCTGAACCGGTCCTAGAGCGCGGCCAGTTCGTCCACCAGGTCGTCCAGGCCCAGCGAGCCCTGCGACAGTGCGGCCATGTGCCAGGCCTTGAGGTCGAAGGCGTCGCCGTGCCGCTCGCGGGCCTTCTCCCGGCCCAGCAGCCAGGCCCGCTCGCCCAGCTTGTAGCCGATGGCCTGGCCCGGGATCGTCAGGTACCGGGTCAGTTCGCTCTCCACGAAGTCCGCCGGGCGGCTGCTGTGCGCGCCGAAGAACTCCTGCGCCAGCTCCGGCGTCCACCGCTCGCCCGGGTGGAACGGCGAGTCGGCGGGGATCTCCAGCTCCAGGTGCATGCCGATGTCGACGATCACCCGGGTCGCGCGCATCATCTGCGCGTCCAGGTAGCCGAGCCGCTGCTCCGCGTCCGTGAGGAAGCCCAGTTCGTCCATCAGCCGCTCCGCGTACAGCGCCCAGCCTTCGCAGTTGGCGCTGACCATGCCGACGGTGGCCTGGTAGCGGGAGAGGTTCTCCGCCACGTGCACCCACTGCGCCAGCTGGAGGTGGTGGCCGGGGACGCCCTCGTGGTACCAGGTGGACACCAGGTCGTACACCGGGAAGCGGGTCAGACCCATCGTGGGCAGCCAGGTGCAGCCAGGCCGGGAGAAGTCCTCCGACGGCGGTGTGTAGTACGGCGCCGCCGCGCTGCCCGCCGGGGCGATCCGCGACTCCACCTTCCGCACCCGCTCGGCCAGGTCGAAGTGGGTGCCGTCCAGGGCGTCGATCGCCTGGTCCATCAGCTCCTGCAGCCAGTCGCGGACCTCGTCCACGCCCTCGATGTGACGGCCGTGCTCGTCGAGGTGGGCCAGCGCCACCCACGGGGTCTCGGCGCCCGGCAGGATCTTCTCGGCCTCCTTCCTCATCTCGCCCAGCAGCCTGAAGTATTCGGACCAGCCGTACGCGTACGCCTCGTCCAGGTCCAGGTCGGTGCCGTTGTAGTAGCGGGACCAGCGGGCGTAGCGCTCCCGGCCCACCGTGTTAGGCGCGCCCTCGACCGCCGGGGCGTACACGTCCCGCACCCAGTCCCGCAGCTCCGTCACGGCCACGGTCGCCGCGCGGGCGGCCTCGTCCAGCTCGGTCCGCAGCGCGTCCGGACCCGGGGCGGCGAAGTCCTCGAACCAGCCGCGGCCCTCACCGGTGTCCGCCCACTCGCCGAGCTGCCCGACGAACGTCTCCGTGGGGCGCGGCGCCGCGTACAGCTTGCGCTCCAGACCCAGCGCCAGCGACTCCCGGTACCCGGTCAGCGCGGCCGGCACCGCGCGCAGCCGCTCCGCGATCGCCCGCCAGTCCTCCTCGGTCTCCGCCGGGGTCACCGTGAACACCTCGCGCACCGCGTGCGCGACCGTGCCCAGGTTGCCGACCGCGCGCAGGTGCTCGTCGGCCTCGTGCACGGCCAGTTCGGCGGTCAGCCGCTCCCGCAGCAGCCGGGCGCAGCGCCGCTCCGCGTCGCTGTCCGCGCCGGGCAGCCGTTCGGCCTCGTCGAGCCGCGCGAGGGTCGCCCGGAGCAGGCCGGCGACCGCCTCCTGACCGGCGGGCGAGAGATCGGGCAGCCGGGAGGAACTCTCCTTGACGCCGAGATACGTCCCGGTGATCGGATCGAGGGCGATGAGCTCGTCGACGTAGGCGTCGGCGACCTGACGGGGAAGCGCGCTGTTGGTTGGTGACATGCGGACCATCCTGGTACGACGTCCGCCGCACGTCACCCGGATTGAGCCGAGGGCGAAGGCGGCAGTACCGGACCGCAGTCCCACCGCTGGAAGATCAGCCGGGTCTCCACCCGCGCCACCTCCCGCTGCGAGGTGAACTCGTCGAGCACCAGCCGCTGCAGATCGGTCATGTCGGCGACCGCGACATGTACCAGGTAGTCGTCGGGGCCGGTCAGATGGAACACGGTCAGCGACTCGGGCAGCGCCCGGATCCGCTCCACGAACGGCCCCACCAGCTCCCGCCGGTGCGGCCGCACCTGGACCGACAGCAGCGCCTGGAGACCCCGGCCGAGCTTCGCCGGGTCCAGCTCCAGCCGGTGCCCGAGGATCACGCCGGAGCGGCGCAGCCTGGCCACCCGGTCCAGGCAGGTCGACGGCGCGACCCCGACCTGCGCGGCGAGGTCCCGGTACGTCGTCCGGGCGTCGTTCTGCAGCAGCCGCAGCAGATGGAGGTCCACCGGATCCAGTACGACAGATTCGGCCACGGGCCGAACGTAGCACGGGATCCCGCCGCACAGAACCGTTCGGTGTTCACCCTGAGCGCCATGGACAACGGCATGGACACGCGACGCACCACCAGAGCACTCGCCACCGAGGCCGTGCACGCCGGCCGGGACGACCTCGCCGGACTCGGACTGCACGCCCCGCCGATCGACCTGTCCACCACCTACCCCTCCTACGACAGCCGGGCCGAGGCCGCCCGAATCGACGCCTTCGCCACCACCGGCGCCGAGCCCGAAGGACCGCCGGTCTACGGACGCCTCGGCAACCCCACCGTCGCCCGTTTCGAGACCGCCCTCGCCCGCCTGGAGGGCACCGAGGCGGCCGTCGCGTTCGCCAGCGGCATGGCCGCGCTCAGCGCCGTCCTGCTGGTGCGCGCCTCCATGGGCCTCCGGCACGTCGTCGCCGTACGCCCGCTGTACGGGTGCAGCGACCATCTGCTGACCGCCGGGCTGCTCGGCTCCGAGGTCACCTGGACCGACCCGGCCGGCGTCGCCGACGCGCTGCGCCCGGACACGGGCCTGGTGCTGGTGGAGTCGCCCGCCAATCCGACGCTCGCCGAGATCGACCTGCGGGCCGTCGCCCACGCCTGCGGCTCCGTGCCGCTGCTCGTCGACAACACCTTCGCCACACCGGTGCTCCAGCGTCCCGTCGAGCAGGGGGCGCGGCTGGTGCTGCACAGCGCCACCAAGTACCTCGGCGGGCACGGCGACGTGCTGGCCGGCGTGGTCGCCTGCGACGAGGAGTTCGCCGGGCGGCTGCGGCAGGTGCGGTTCGCCACCGGGGGCGTGCTGCACCCGCTGGCCGGGTATCTGCTGCTGCGCGGTCTGTCGACGCTGCCGGTCCGGGTACGGGCGGCCTCCGCGAACGCCGCCGAACTCGCGGCCCGGCTCGCCGCGGACCCGCGTGTGGCCCGGGTGCACTACCCGAGCATCGGCGGCGCGATGGTCGCCTTCGAGGTCCACGGCGATCCGCACGAGGTGATCGCGGGCGTCCGGCTGATCACCCCGGCGGTGAGCCTCGGCAGCGTGGACTCCCTCATCCAGCACCCGGCGTCCATCAGCCACCGCATCGTCGACGCCGGCGACCGCAGGGACGCGGGCGTCTCCGACCGCCTGCTCCGCCTCTCGGTCGGCCTGGAGGACGTCGAGGACCTGTGGTCCGACCTCGACGGGGCCCTGGGCACGCCGTCCACGCGCCCGGCCCGGTCGGAGGCCATGGCCCAGGGCTGAACGTTGCTGCCGCGAGGCTGTCGGGCAGGGTCCGGATGCCCGGTCGGCGGGCCGTCGCGCAGCGGCCCCAGGCGGGTCGGACCGCGACGCGCCGGTGCCGACGCCGGGTATGTGGGAAGGGCCGGGGGTTGATGGTGTGCGAAGGGGTAGCGGGCCCGCCCGGGGTTCGGCGCGGAGGTGCGCCGGCAGCCGGTACGAACGGGCGCGCTGCCCGAGCTCGCCCCGGCAGTGCGGGGGCACGGCCCGGGCGCGGCGGGCACAGTGCTCGGCGCGCCCGCGGGACACGAGGCCGGGCCCGACGGCCCAGGGACGGGGGGCGGCCCGGCACACCTCGGTGTGCCGGGCCGTTTCCCGTCGGCGGGTCAGTGGCGGGCGGCCCTCTCGCCTGCCTCCGGGGTGCGGGCCGACGGGGCGGGGGCCAGACGGGCGGTGATGACGAGCGTGCCCTCCTCGACCTGGTAGTCGAGGGGGAGGCCCAGACCGCGCATCGCGGCGACCATGGCCGTGTTGGACGCCTGCGTCACGGCGTACACATGGGCGCAGCCCGCCTCGACCGCCATGCCCACCAGCCGGGACAGCAGCTCCGCGCCGATGCCCCGCCGCTGCCACGCGTCCTCGACGATCAGCGCCACCTCGGTCTCGTCGCCGTCCCACAGCAGGTGGCCGAGGGCGACGATGTCGCCGGAGTCGGTCTGCGCGGCGAGCGTGCGGCCGAAGCGCGGGCTGAGCAGGTGGTTCAGGTAGCGGCTCGCGTCACCGACCGGCCCGTGGTACCGGCGGCGCAGCGTCTCGGCGGAGCACCGCTCGTGCATCGCCCGCGCGGCCTCCAGGTCGGCGGTGTCCGCGCGGCGCACGGAGACATGACCGCCCTCGGGCAGCGCCAGCACGTCGCGGCCGCCCGGCATCCGCGGACCGAGCCGGGCGTCCAGCTCCACCAGTGCCCGGGCACGGGCGAACTCCGTGGGGGTGAACGGCAGGTACGGCCGCTCGACCGTGAGGACACCGCCCTCCGGGTCGCGCAGCCGGATCACGGTGTCCTCCAGGACGCCCTCCGGAGGCACGGCCGCCGGCCCGGCGCCGAACGCCGTGGCGGGCTGGGAGCGGATCGTGCAGCGGCCGAGCAGCTGGCGCAGCACCAGCGGCAGTTCGGCCGCGTCGGTCGCGGTACGGGCGGCCAGCCCCAGCATCCGGGTCGGGCCGTCCACCAGGTCGTGCGCGTCGGCCCGCTCGGCCCAGGTGTCCGTGCCGCCGCCTGCCGCGACCGCCGCGGTGAGGTCCGTGCCGGCCGGGACGCGCAGCAGGAACTCGTCGACGGTGTGCGCGCCCAGCGGGTGCGTCTGCAGGCTCAGGATGTCGACCCGTCGCTCGGCCAGCGCGGTGCACAGGGCGGCCAGCGCGCCCGGCTCGTCCCGCACCGTGGTCCGCATCCGCCACAGCACGCTCTCGACCGCCGCCGGTTCGGGCGACGGCGGAGCGCCGCCGGTATCGTGCGCCGGCGGCGCGTGGCCGTGGCGGCGTGTCCGCCATGCGTGCAGCGCCTCGCCGCAGCGGGCGGCACGGGCGAGCGGGTTCCAGCGGCGGGGCGTGCGCCCTCCGTCACGGTCGTTCGTCACTTCAGACATGTCTCGACTCATACAGCCACTGTGAAGGAATCGTGTTGCGCGATCACGAACGTACTGTGACTGACGAGTAAAGCCCTCTTCTGTCCGAAATGCTGTGTTACTGACCGACGAGGCCCGGCTGCAGCGTCTTCCTGAACAGCACCGTGCCGTCCATCTCCCGCAGCCGCACGGTGAGTTCGCCGCTGCCACCGTCGATGTCCACCTCGCCGAAGAACTGGTACCCGCCGGCGGGGGAGACGTTCGCGGTGGCGGGCGCCTTCACGAACACCCGCTCAGGACCGAACGTCCCGTCCAGCTCCGAGGCCGGGAACGCGCCCGCGTTGAGCGGCCCGGAGACGAACTCCCAGAACGGCTCGAAATCGCCGAACGCGGCCCGCTCGGGCCGGTAGTGCTGCGCGGAGGTGTGGTGCACGTCGGCCGTCAGCCACACCGTCCCCGTGATCCTCCGGTGCTTGACGAACCGCAGCAGCTCCGCGATCTGCAGCTCCCGCCCCAGCGGCGCCCCCGGGTCGCCCTGTGCCACCGCCTCGACGTGCGGGCGCCCTTCGGTGGTGTCGGGCACGACCAGCCCGACCGGCATGTCGGCCGCGATCACCTTCCACACCGCCCGCGACCGCGCCAGCTCCCGCTTCAGCCACTCCAGTTGCTCCCGGCCGAGGATGCCCTGCGGGTCGACGGTCTGGTCGCCGGGCGAGTTGGCGTTCCGGTACGTCCGCATGTCCAGCACGAACACGTCGAGCAGCGGGCCCTGCCGCACAACCCGGTGAACACGCCCCTCCCGGGTTCCGGGCCTGGGCGTCGGCACGGGGAAGTACTCGCCGAACGCCCGCCGGGCGCGGGCCGCCAGCACGTCGACGCTCTTCTCGGTGTACCGGGTGTCGGTGTCGGCGATCCGCTGTCCCGGGTACCAGTTGTTGCGCACCTCGTGGTCGTCCCACTGGACGATCGACGGCACCCGGGCGTTGAACCGGCGCAGATGCTCGTCCAGCAGGTTGTAACGGAAGGCGCCGCGGAACTCCGCGAGGGTCTCCGCGACCTTGGACTTCTCCTCGGTGGTGATGTTCCGCCAGAGGCTGCCGTCCGGCAGTTCGGCGGTCGCGGCGATCGGGCCGTCGGCGTACACGGTGTCCCCGCTGAACAGGAAGAAGTCCGGGTCGAGCCGCGCCATCGCGTCGAAGATGCGGTAGCCGCCGAATGCCGGGTTGATGCCCCAGCCCTGCCCGGCCAGGTCGCCCGACCACACGAACCGCACCCCGTCCCGCCGCCGGTCCGCCACCGTACGGAAGGTTCCGGCGACGGGCGCGCTCGTACGGCGCGGATCGTCGGGGTCGGTGAGCAGCACCCGGTAGTGGATCTGCTCGCCCGGCGGCAGCCCGCGCAGCCGGGTGGTGCCGGTGAAGTCGCCACCGGGACCGGTCAACGGCCCCCGCACCCGGCGGACGTTGCGGAACGACTCCGTCGCCGAGGTCTCGACGATCATCCGCGCCGGCCGGTCCGAGCGCACCCACACCAGCGCGGAGTCACGGGTGACGTCGCCGGCCTGGACGCCCCACTCGGCGGAGGGCCGCCCCGACCGGGTGAACGCCGGCAGGGCCAGCCCCGCCGAGACGGCAAGGGACCCCTTCAGCAGCGAGCGACGGCCGGGCAGCGGACGGATTGCCATGAGTACGCCTCCGTGGGTGCGGCAGGTGTGCACACCCACACCTACGCCCGCTCGACGAACTCCGGATGAACAACACACCTCCAGGGGCGCGGGGAACTGCGCGAGAAGCCCCACCGGCCCGAAGCGGACGTACGACCTAGCGACTGCCGTCCAACAGAACCCGCGCCACCAACGCCGGATCGTCGTTCATCGGCACATGCCCGCACCCCGGCAACCGCACCAACCGCGCCCGCGGGATGATCTGCTTCGCCCGCACCCCCTGCCGGGGAACGAGCAACCGGTCCCGCGCACCCCACGCGACCGTCACCGGAACACCCCGCACGTCCTCCGTGAACTGCACGGATCCGCCCGCCCGCAACGTCCGCGCGAACCCGGTCGCCTCGGCCAGCGCCCGTGTCTCGGCGACCACCGCCTCCGGCGACCGCCGCCCGGGCCGGGCGTAGATCGTGCTGGTCAGCACGGTCCGTCCGACCGCCGACCGGGCCAGCCCCTCGACCACCCGCACGGGCATCCGCCCCGCGATCCCCCGCATCGCGGAGAGCACGGTGAACGCGTACCGCCGCTCGGCCTGCGTCCAGAACCCGGCGGGGGACAGCGCCGTCACCGACCGCACCAGCCGCGCCCTCCCCATCTCCAGGGCGAGCAGCCCGCCCAGGGAGTTGCCGGCGACGTGCGGCCGGTCCAGCTCCAGCGCCTCGCACAGGCCGCCCAGCGCGGCGGTCATGGCGGGCAGGTCGTGGTCGAGGCCGTCGGGCAGGGCGGGCGAGGCGCCGAAGCCGGGCAGATCCACGGCGATCACCTCGCGCTCGGTGGCCAGGATGTCCACCACCGGGTCCCAGGCCTGCCGGTGGTGCCCGATGCCGTGCAGCAGAAGCAGCGGTTCACCGCGCCCCACGCGCGCGTAGGACAGGGTCACGGACTGCGGGCCCCGCGGAGAGGGGACCTGGTAGGTGACGGTCGCGGACATGAGGTGCTCCTCGTTCGGACTCGCGGATGGGGGCCTCGCCCCAACGTCATGGACAGCTTGTCAGCGATTGCTACCGACGGGTAGCCCGTCACGCCTGGACACATCGAGACAAGTCCGCTGGGATGACCGGGTGACCGCCGACACCGCGACCGTCCTCTTCGAGGAAAACCGCCCCGTCCTCATGGGCATCGCCTACCGGATGCTGGGCCGCGCGGCCGACGCCGAGGACGTCGTCCAGGACGCCTGGATCCGCTGGTCGGCCGGCGACCGGACCGACGTCCGCGAACCACGCGGGTTCCTCGTGCGGATCACCACCCGCCTCGCCGTCGACCGGCTCCGGCAGATCAAGGCGCGCGGCGAGACCTACGTCGGCCCCTGGCTCCCGGAGCCCTACGTCACCGACTTCGGCGACACCGTGACGGACACCGCGGAGCGCGCCGTGCTCGCCGACTCCGTGTCCCTCGCGGTGCTCGTCGTCATGGAGACGCTCTCCCCGCTGGAGCGCGCGGTGTTCGTGCTGAGGGAGGCGTTCGGCTACCCGTACGCCGACATCGCGGCCATGCTCGACCGCGGCGAGGCGGCCGTACGCCAGCTCGGCGCCCGCGCCCGCCGCCATGTCGACGAGCGGCGCCCCCGCTACGACGTCGACCCCGCCCGCCGCCGCGACCTCACCGAACGCTTCCTGGACGCGGCCGCCGGAGGAGACCTGGCGGGCCTGATGGAGCTGCTCGCCCCGGACGTCCGGCTCGTCGGCGACAGCGGCGGCAAGGCACGCGCCCCGCTGCGGGTCCTGGACGGCGCCGACCATGTGGGCCGCTTCTTCGTCGGGGTGGCCGGCAAGGGGCTGCCGGATGTGTCCGTGCGCATGATCGAGCTCAACGGCGGTCCCGCCGTGCTCGTGCTGTCCGGCGGGAAGCCCGACACGGTCGTGCAGATCGACGCCGACGGCGACCGCATCCGCACGGTCTACGTGATCCGCAACCCCGACAAGCTGGCCCCCCTCACCGCGCTCCCGTAGGCCCCCTGAGCCCTCCCGGAGGAGCCCCCGGCGCACCGCGCGCCGGGGGCGATCCGGCGCGCCGCTGATTGGTATTGACCAAGTCCTGCGGCCGCCCTATGGTCGCAGAGAAGTGAAACAACCTTTAATAAACAAGGGCGCTAAAACGCCGCCGGACACGGCGATCGTGGAGGACAGGGTGGGGACCACGCAGCTGGAATCGGTGCCGGAACCGAAGTACTGGCATCTGAAGACCGTGCTCACCGAGGCGCTGGACTCGGAGTTCTCCGTGGGCGAGATCCTGCCCAACGAGCGCGACCTCGCCGCCCGCTTCGGCGTCGCGCGCGCCACGCTCCGGCAGGCCCTGGAACAGCTCGAGCTGGAAGGCCGGCTCCAGCGCCGCCGCGGCGTGGGCACCACCGTCGCCCCGCCGCGCATGGGCGTCTCCGTCGGCAGCGAGCAGCACGCCTGGCCCGGCGGCCCGGACGACGCGTGGCACGCCGTGGACTGCCGGCTCGAGGTGCCGCCCGCCGCGCTCGCCGAGCCCCTGGTGACCGGCAGCGAGGAGGCCGTGCACGTCGTGCGCCGCTCCCGCGTCTCGCGCGGCCAGCCCGTCGCGTCCGAGCTGCTGTACGTCCCGGCCGCCTCGGTGCCCGACCTCTCCGGCATCGACGCCCCGTCCGGTGCGGCGCGCGCCCGCGCGGTGCTGCGCGAACTGCAGCGCCTGGAGCTGGAGCGCCAGGAGAACGCGGTGGAGCTCGGCTCGGCCGGCGCGGCCGAGGCGAGGGAACTGGACCGCCTGCCCGGCGCCCCCGTCCTCGTCGTCACCACCCGCTACATCGCCCGCGGCCGTGCCGCCGCCCTCTCGGTGGCCACCTACCGCGCGGACACCTGCCGCCTGACCTTCGGCGACTCGGGCGGTGTCGAGATACACCACGGCCCCGAGCGCCAGGCGTCCTGAGTCATGGTGTCCTGACGGACCGTCGGCGCGCCGTGGGGTTCCGCCCCACGGCGCGCCCGCAGGTCAGCGCCGGGCCGTCACCGTGCCCTCCACGGCGAACAGCTGCTCCTCGACATGGTCGAGCGCCAGCCGCACCGCGCCCGTCGCCACCGCCGCCTCGCCCAGCAGGGACAGGGTGACCTCCGGCGGGCGCAGGCAGTAGCGGGCCAGTTCACGGCGCAGCGGCTCCAGCACCCCGTCAAGACCGGCCGCCCAGCCTCCGATCACGACCAGTTCCGGGTCGAGCGCCAGCACCAGCGCCGCCACGTCGTGCACCAGCCGCTGGATGAACCGGTCCATCGCCGCCAGCGCCCGCTGGTCACCCTGACGCGCCTGCGCGAACACCTGGGCCACGGCCTGCTCGTCCAGCGGGTGCAGCGGCTCGTCCGTGGTCGACAACAACGTCTCCGGTGTCGCCTCACGCCCCAGCAGATGCAGCGCCCCGATCTCGCCGGCCGCGCCGCCGTACCCCCGGTGCAGCCGCCCGCCGATCAGCGAACCGGCCCCCGGGCTCAGCCCCGCCAGCACGAACACCACGTCGTCGCGGCCCTTCGCCGAGCCCTTCCAGTGCTCCGCGACCACCGCCGCGTTGGCGTCGTTCTCCACCAGCACCGGGCACTCGAAGAACCGGCTCAGCCGCTCACCGAGGCCCAGCCCCGTCCAGCCGGGCAGCGCCGTGCCCAGCCGTACCGTGCCGTCCGCGCCGACGATCCCGGGGGTGCCCACGCCGACCGCCCGCAGCGAGCCGCGCGGTACGCCGGCCCGCCGCAGCAGCTCCGTGACGGCTGTACGCAGCCGGTCCAGACGCTCGTCGGCGTCGACCGTCTCGTCCACGTCCCGCACCTGCGCGCCGATCACCCGGCCGTCCAGGTCGGCCAGCAGCGCGGCCACCCGGTGCACGCCGATCTCCAGGCCCAGCAGATGCCCCGCCTCCGCGCGGAAGCGGAACCGCCGCGCCGGGCGGCCCTGACGGCGTGCGGCGCCCTCGTCGGCCGCCGCCTCCACGACCAGACCCGCCTCGATCAGACCTTCCACGACGCCCTCGACGGTCGGCCGGGACAGCCCCGTCACCCGGGTCACCTCGGTCAGCGTCGCGCAGTCCGTGGCCCGCAACGCGTGCAGGACCACCGCGGAGTTGATCCTCCGCAGCAGCGAGGGATCCCCGCCGGTCAGCCGACCCACCGTCCGTCCTCCCAGCTCGTGCGCGTGTTGGGCGGATCGTACTCGGCGCCGCGCACACCGGCGACCACCGGGCGGGCACCCCGGCACCCCGCCTTTCACACGGCCCGCTCAGCCCGGTGCCACGTACCCCGACTCGTACGCCGTGATCACCGCCTGCGTCCGGTCCCGCGCGCCCAGCTTCGCCAGCACGGCGCTCACATGCGACTTCACCGTCTCCGTGCCGACCACGAGACGCGCGGCGATCTCCGCGTTCGACAGCCCACGCGCCATCAGCCGGAGCACCTCGCCCTCCCGTCCGGTGAGCCGGGCCCGCTCCAGCGCGGCGCGGGCCGCACGGTTCCCGCCGCCCTCGCCGTACTCGGCCGCCAGCTGCCGTACCGAGGCGGGGAACAGCAGTGACTCGCCCTCGGCGATCAGCCGTACCGCGTGCACGATCTCCGCCGGCCGGGCCCGCTTCAGCAGGAACCCGTCCGCCCCGGCACGCAGCGCCTCGTACACGTACTCGTCGTTCTCGAACGTCGTCACCACGAGGATCTTCGGTGGCTCTGCCACCGTCCGCAGCAGCGCGCGCGTGGCCTCGATGCCGTCCAGCAACGGCATCCGTACGTCCATGGCGACCACGTCCGGCCGCAGCCGCCGCACCAGCGGGATCACCGCAGCACCGTCGGCCGCCTCCCCGGCGACCTCGATGTCCGGCTGTGCCTCCAGCACCGCCCGGAGCCCCGCGCGCACCAGGGGTTCGTCGTCGACGAGGAGCACTGTGACCGGCATCCGGCCAGCGTAGATCAGCCCAGGGGCAGTTCGACCCGCACCTGCCAGCAGCCGTCGCCGTCCGGGCCGGTGTGCGCCCTCCCGCCGAGCAGCGCCGTCCGCTCGCGTATCCCGCGCAGACCGCTGCCGCGGCCCGGGGCGGACCGGCCGTCCGGCAGCGGATTGCGCACCTCCAGCGTCAGCAGGCCGTCCCCGGTGGCCACCCGCACCCGGGCGGGCACCGCGCCCGCGTGCCGCAGCACGTTGGTCAGCGCCTCCTGCAGGATGCGGTAACCCTCGCGGGAGACGGGTCCCGGCAGGGTCTCCAGCGGCCCGGTGACCTCGGCGTCGACCGTCGCGCCCGACGCGCGCGCGGACTCCAGCAGCCGGTCGGCGTCGGTGAGCGTCGGCCGGGCACTCGCCGGCCGCTCCGACTCGCGGAGCACGCCGAGCACCCGCTCCAGGTCCTCCAGGGCGGCCCGGCCCGTCTCCTCGATGGCCGCGAGGGCGCGTTCGGTGAACTCCGGGCTGTTCGCCGCGCGGGCGGCCCCCGCCTGCACGACCGCCACGGTCAGCGCGTGCCCGATGGAGTCGTGCAGCTCGCGCGCGATCCGGGTGCGCTCGAGCAGCTGCTCGGTGCGCTCCTCGACGGCCGCGAGACGCTCGGCGACCGACGGGCCCAGCAGCCGTCGCGCCACGGCGGTGAGGACCGCGCCGCCACCGGCCACGAGCGCGTACAGCACGACGAGCGGCAGCGGGACGAGCAGGCCGAACCGCCAGTCCGGCGGGCCCGACACCTTCGGCAGGTCCTCGGTCTCGTGCCCCACCGTCCGCGCGGCCAGCGCGTACGCGATGACCGGCAGCCAGAGCGTGGCATAGGCGACGACCCCGCCGAGCAGCGTGCGGAACTCCAGCCACAGCACGGTCCGCCAGCGGTCCCGCCAGGCCGTGGCCGGACGCGTGGCGAAGTCCGGGTCCGCCTCGTCCGGGGTGAGCAGCAGCCTCGCCTGCATCACCTCGGCCTCGCGCACCCGCGGCAGCAGCCCCAGCGGCACCAGCACGAGCAGCGGCACCCACGGCAGCGCCGGCTGGATCCACAGCCACACGCTGACCCCGGCCATCGGCACCCACATGTGCAACAGCCGGGTGTACGTCCTCCCGCGGACCAGCGGGCGCAGCAGCCGAACCATTCCGTCATCCTGACACCCGGTGCCGACAGCGGGCTCCCCCGCACGGGGGAGACGATCTCCCTGTACGGGGGAGGCCCCGCATGGGGCCGGTCCACCACGCTGATGCCATGACCAGCATCGACGTCCGCCATCTCACCAAGGAGTACGGCGCCCGACGAGCCGTCGACGACCTCACCTTCACCGTGCCGCCCGGCCGCGTCACCGGCTTCCTCGGCCCCAACGGCGCCGGCAAGTCCACCACCATGCGCCTCGTGCTCGGCCTGGACCACCCCACCTCCGGCGCGGCCGCCCTCGGCGGCCGGCCGTACGCGTCCCTGCGCGAACCCCTGCGCACGGTCGGCGCGTTGCTGGACCCCGGCGCCGCGCTCGGCTCCCGCACCGGCCGCGACCATCTGCGCATCCTGGCGGCCACGCACCGCATCCCGGACCGCCGGGTGGCCGAGGTGCTGGAGGAGACCGGGCTGGCCCCGGCCGCCCGACGCCGGGTGCGGACGTATTCGCTCGGCATGCGGCAGCGGCTCGGCATCGCCGCCGCGCTGCTCGGCGACCCGGAGGTGGTGATGCTCGACGAGCCGTCCAACGGCCTCGACCCCGAGGGCATCGTGTGGATCCGCGGACTGCTGCGGCGGCTCGCGGACGAGGGGCGGACCGTGCTGGTGTCCAGTCATCTGATGAACGAGACCGCCTCGTTCGCCGACCATCTGGTCGTCCTCGGCCGGGGCCGGCTGCTGGCCGACACCTCCCTGCGGGAGTTCATCGACGCGCGCGTACGGCCCGCCGTCCGGGTCCGCACCTCCGACCCGGACGCGCTGGAGAACGTCCTGGCCCGGCACGGTCACCAGGCGGTGCGCCACCCCGACGGCCACTGGACCGTGCCCGACGCGCGCTTGGACGACATCGGGCGCCTCGCCTCGGCCGAAGGGGTTCCGCTCCTCGAACTCGCCGCCGCCGAGGGCACCCTGGAGCAGGCCTACCTGGACCTGACCGCCGCCGAGACCGAGTTCGTCACCCAGTCCCAGGAGGCCTGACCGTGCCGTTCGCCCCCCTGTTCCGCTCCGAGTGGCTGAAGATCCGCACCGTACGCTCGCTGCTCGCCACCCTGCTCGTGCTGTTCGCGGTGACCACCGCGTTCTCCGCGCTCGCCACCCTGGACCCCGAGGACCAGGGCGCCGACCCGCTGTTCGCGGCCCTGTCCGGCACCGCGCTCGGCCAGATCGCCGCCATCACCTTCGGTTCCCTGGCTGTGTCCGCCGAGTACCGCGAGGGCGCCGCCGTGCGGCTGTCGCTGACGGCGGTCCCGCGTCGCGGGCTGTGGTTCGCCGCCAAGGCGGCCGCGATCGCCGCCGTCGTGCTGGTGGTGGCCCTGGTGACGTCCCTTACTGCGCTCCTGGCGGGCCTGGCCGGACTCGGCGACGCGGCCGACGGCCTGACCACCGCCGACCAGGTGCGCGGTGTGGTCGGCGGAGCCCTCTACCTCACGCTCATGGCGCTGTTCGCGGCCGGACTCGCCACCCTGCTGCGCAGCGGGGTGGCCACCCTGTCGGTGCTGATCCCGTTCGTCCTCATCGTGTCGTTCGTGATCGGTGACGCGCTCGGGGCGGTCGCCGACTTCATGCCGGACCGCGCGGGGCAGACGGTGCTGCGCAGCGTGCCCGAGGGAACGCTGGGCCCGTGGACGGGACTTGGCGTCACCGCGTGCTGGACGGCCGCGGCCCTGCTGGCCGGTGCGTGGCGGCTGCGCCGTCAGGACGCCTGAAGGGTGGCCGGTTGACCCGCCGCCAACTGTCAGTGGCTGCGGGTTTACTGGAGCCATGAACCTCGCCCGGCACATCGCCCTCATCGACGAGCTGTGCTTCCGGCCCTTCCCGGCGGAGCACGGCCCGTCGGACGTCGGCTTCTCGGGACCGGGCCACCATGTCGCCGTGCTGGAGACCGGTGACCGCCCGGATCTCGACCCGGCGGGCCGGGCGGTGACGGTGGACCAGTTCGAGAAGGACCGCGACGCGGTGTACGAACTGCTCGCCTCCCGCTGGGGCGACACCGACCCGTACAACCTGCGGACGGTGCAGCTGCGCACGGAGCGGGAGGACATACCCGAGCCGTGGGGGTGGCTGAGTCACCACGCGGGCGTGGCCTGGCTGTGGGAGGTGCGGGGGACCGGCCGCTGGGTCGCGGTCGCGCTCGCCGACCAGGACCCGAGCGGCTCCGTGGAGCTTCTGGCCGTGGTCACGGAGACGGCGCCGCCCTAGGAGGCGCGGATCCTCAGGGACCCGTCACTCCCGCTCCGCCGCCTCCCGCAGCCGCGCGAACTCCTCGGCGAGCGTCGCCGGCGTCCAGTGCGCGTTCAGTCCGCTGGGATTGGGCAGCACCCACACCCGGGACTCGCCGATCGTCCGCACCTGCGGCCCGACCTTGGCGGTGCGGTCGTCGAACGCCGTGCGGTACGCGGTCACCCCGAGCACGGCCAGCCAGCGGGGGCGCAGCCGGCCCACCTTCACGGCGAGCTCCCGCCCGCCCTCCCGGTACTCCCCGGCGCTCAGCTCGTCGGCCCGCGCGGTCGCCCGCGCCACCACGTTCGTGATGCCCAGCCCGTACGACAGCAGCTCGTGCTGCTCCTCCGGCGGCAGCCGGCGCGGGGTGAAGCCGGAGCGGTGCAGGGCGGGCCAGAAGCGGTTGCCGGGGCGCGCGAAGTGGTGGCCGGTGGCGGCCGTCATCAGGCCCGGGTTGATGCCGCAGAACAGCACCCGCAGACCGTCCGCGACCACGTCAGGCACGAGGCGGTCGCGGGCGGCCTCCAGTTCCTCCTGGGTGAAGCGCCTCAGAGGATCGCCCCGGGGGTGTAGCCGGCGGCCTCCGGGTGCTGCTTCACGATCGCGTCGATCCGGGCGACCACGGTGGCGACCTGGTCGCTCGCGGCGCCGGTGAAGGACAGCTTGTCCGCCATCAGCGCCTCCAGCTCGGCGCGGTCCAGCGGCAGCCGCTCGTCGGTGGCGAGCTTGTCGAGCAGGTCGTTGCGCTCGGCGCCCTGCTCCCGCATGGCGAGCGCGGTGGCGACGGCGTTCTCCTTGATCGCCTCGTGGGCGACCTCACGGCCGACACCCGCGCGGACCGCGCCCATCAGCACCTTGGTCGTGGCGAGGAACGGCAGGTAGCGGTCCAGCTCCCGGGCCACGACGGCCGGGAAGGCGCCGAACTCGTCGAGCACGGTCAGGAACGTCTCCAGCAGCCCGTCGAGCGCGAAGAACGCGTCCGGAAGCGCGACCCGGCGCACCACGGAGCAGGACACGTCGCCCTCGTTCCACTGGTCGCCGGCCAGCTCGCCCGTCATCGAGGCGTAGCCGCGCAGGATGACCATCAGGCCGTTGACCCGCTCG
Source organism: Streptomyces sp. BJ20 (assembly GCF_022869105.1). Taxonomy (NCBI): domain Bacteria; kingdom Bacillati; phylum Actinomycetota; class Actinomycetes; order Kitasatosporales; family Streptomycetaceae; genus Streptomyces; species Streptomyces sp. BJ20. The sequence continues at coordinate 4,717,444 of NZ_CP094918.1, read as the reverse complement.
CAGGAGCGCGTGTTCATCTTGTGCGGCATCGCGGACGAGCCGACCTGACCGGGCTTGAATCCCTCGGTGACCAGCTCGTGCCCGGCCATCAACCGGATCGTCTTCGCCAGCGAGGACGGCGCGGCGGCCAGCTGCACCAGCGCGGTGACGACCTCGTAGTCCAGGGAGCGCGGGTAGACCTGGCCGACGGACGTGAACGCCTGGGAGAAGCCGAGGTGGCCGGCGATCCGGTTCTCCAGCTCGGCCAGCTTGGCGGCATCCCCGCCGAGCAGGTCCAGCATGTCCTGCGCGGTGCCGACCGGGCCCTTGATGCCGCGCAGCGGGTAGCGGCCCAGCAGCTCCTCCAGCCGCCCGTAGGCCACCAGCAGTTCGTCGGCGGCGGTCGCGAAGCGCTTGCCGAGGGTGGTGGCCTGCGCGGCCACGTTGTGCGAGCGGCCGGCCATGACCAGCTCGCCGTACTCCCCGGCCAGCTTGCCGAGACGGGCCAGCACGGCCACGGAGCGGTCGCGCATCAGCTCCAGCGAGAGCCGGATCTGGAGCTGCTCGACATTCTCGGTGAGATCGCGGGAGGTCATGCCCTTGTGGACGTGCTCGTGCCCGGCGAGGTCGTTGAACTCCTCGATCCGCGCCTTCACGTCGTGGCGGGTGACCTTCTCGCGCTCGGCGATCGAGGCCAGGTCGACGGTGTCGAGGACCCGCTCGTAGTCGGCGATCGCCGTGTCGGGCACCTCGATCCCGAGGTCCTTCTGGGCCTTCAGCACGGCGAGCCAGAGCTGCCGCTCGAGCCTCACCTTCTGCTCGGGCGACCAGAGCGTGGCGAGCTCGGCGGAGGCGTAGCGTCCGGCGAGGACGTTCGGGATACGGGGCTTGGCGGGCGCAGCAGTCACGTACAGGGAGTCTACTGGCGATTCGTGCAGGCCCGCGCCACGGGGTGACCTGGAGGAACGTACGAAAGGACCGCTACGCCGTCTCGTAGGGCAGCAGCTCGGGGCGCTTGGGCGGCAGGCCGTCCCCGGAGGAGCGCCCGGTGAGCCGGCGGCCGATCCACGGCAGCAGGTGCCGGCGCGCGAACCGCGCGTCCTCGACCCGGCGCGCCACCCAGTGCGGCGGCAGCGTCGCGTCCGGGGGCAGGTGCCACTCCGGGTCCTCCGCCGGGTAACCGAGCGTCTGCCACACCGCCTCCGCGACCCTGCGGTGCCCCTCGCCGGTGAGGTGCAGCCGGTCCACGTCCCACAGCCGGGGGTCGCCGAGCGCCGGCGCACCGTACAGGTCGACCACCACCGCGTCGTGCCGGGCGGCGAGCTCGTCGACGACCGCGAACAGCGCCTCCATGCGGGGGCGGAAGCGCTCCAGCACCGGTCCCTGACGGCCCGGGCTGCGCATCAGCACGAGTTGCTCGCAGTGCGGGGCCAGCCGCTCCACGGCCTCGGTGAGCAGGTCCCGCACCTGGACCATGTCGCACTTGGGGCGCAGCGTGTCGTTGAGACCACCGACCAGGGTGATCACGTCGGCGCCCATGGCCGCCGCGCGGTCGACCTGCTCGTCGACGATCTGCTGGATCAGCTTGCCGCGCACCGCGAGGTTGGCGTACCGGAAGCCGGGCGTGACCGCGGCCATCCGGGCCGCGAGCAGGTCGGCCCAGCCGCGGTAGGTGCCGTCGGGCAGCAGGTCCGACATGCCCTCGGTGAAGGAGTCGCCCAGGGCCACGAGGCTGGCGTGGGCGGGGGAGCTGGGAGTGGGGTTCGTCTGCATGGCGACAGAAATGGTAGCCCCTGGCACATACCCGCCGGTCGGTCACCTTCCCTCCGGACGGCTGGAGCCGGTCAGGCGCGCTGCCCGAACAGCTCCCGCAGCACGTCCTCCATCGTCACCAGCCCCGCCATCCGCCCGTCCGCGCCGAGCACGGCCGCCAGATGCGTACGGCTGCGCCGCATCGCGGTGAGCACGTCGTCCAGCGGCGTGCTCTCCCGGACCCGCGCGATCGACCGCATGTCCCGCAGCCGGAACGGCATGTCCCGCGGCGAGGCGTCCAAAGCGTCCTTGACGTGCAGATAGCCGACGATCCGCCGCTGCTCGTCCACCACCGGGAACCGCGAGAAGCCGGACTCCGCCGACAGCCTCTCCAGCTCCTCCGGCGTGACGCCCACGCGCGCGTAGAGCACCCGCTCCAACGGCAGCACCACGTCCCGCACCGGACGCCGGCCCAGCTCCAGCGCGTCGTTCAGCCGCTCGCGGGCCCGGTCGTCGATCAGGCCCGCCTCACCGGAGTCCTTCACGATCTGCGCCAGTTCGGCGTCGGAGAAGGACGCGACCACCTCGTCCCGTGTCTCCACCCGCAACAGCTTCAGCAGCGTGTTCGCGAACGCGTTGACGGTGAAGATCACCGGGCGCAGCGCGCGGGACAGCGCCACCAGCGGCGGACCCAGCAGCAGCGCGCTGCGCACCGGCTCGGCGAGCGCGATGTTCTTCGGCACCATCTCGCCCAGCAGCATGTGCAGATACGTGGCCAGGCTCAGTGCGATCACGAACGACACCGCGTGGCCGGCGCCCTCCGGGACGCCCACCGCGTGGAACACCGGTTCCAGCAGATGCGCGATGGCCGGCTCGGCGACGATGCCGAGGACCAGGGTGCACAGCGTGATCCCCAGCTGCGCCGCCGCCAGCAGCGCGGACACGTGCTCGAGCCCCCACAGCACCCGCTTGGCGCGCCGGTCGCCCTCGTCGGCGTACGGCTCGATCTGGCTGCGGCGCACCGAGATCAGGGCGAACTCCGCGCCGACGAAGAAGGCGTTGGCGACCAGGGTGGCCAGGCCGATCAGCAGTTGCACGGCGGTCATCGGCGGGCCCCCGGGTCGTCATGGGTGTCGGCCGACGCGGTCGCGTGGCCGTCCGGCTTCTCGTCGTCGAGGGGCGCCCGCAGCAGCACGCGCGCCGCGCGGCGGCCCGAGGCGTCCGCGACCTCCAGACGCCAGCCGGCCACCTCGACGGCGTCCCCGGTCTCCGGTATCCGGCCCAGCTCTGCGGCCACCAGCCCGGCCAGCGTCTCGTACGGCCCCTCCGGGGCGCGCAGCCCCACCCGGGCCAGCTGGTCCAGGCGTGCGGAGCCGTCGGCGGAGAACAGCTCGCGGCCCGCCTCGTCGGTGCCGGCCCGCGCCAGGTCGGGCGTCTCGTGCGGGTCGTGCTCGTCGCGGACCTCGCCGACGACCTCCTCCACGATGTCCTCCAGGGTGGCCACGCCCGCCGTGCCGCCGTACTCGTCGATGACCACGGCCATGGTGCGGCGGCCGGACAGCCGGTCGAGCAGCCGGTCGACGGTGAGCGAGCCCGGCACCAGGAGCGGTTCGCGCATCAGCTCCGACACGGGCACCTCGGTACGGCGCTCGGCGGGCAGCGCGAGCACGTCCTTCACATGCGCCGTGCCGACGACCCGGTCCAGCGTCCCGCGGTACACGGGGAACCGGGACAGCCCGGTCGCGCGGGTCACGTTGGCCACGTCCTCGCAGGTCGCGCTCTCCTCCAGGGCGATGACCTGGACGCGGGGCGTCATCACGTTCTCCGCCGTGAGGTCGGCGAGGTTCAGCGTGCGGACGAACAGCTCGGCGGTGTCCGCCTCCAGGGCGCCTTCCTTGGCGGAGTGCCGGGCCAGCGCGGCCAGCTCCTGGGGGCTGCGCGCGGACTCCAGCTCCTCGGCCGGCTCCAGCCCGATCCGGCGCACCGTCCGGTTGGCCGAGTTGTTCAGATGGGTGATGAACGGGCGGAACGCGGCGCTGAACCAGCGCTGGGCGTTGCCCACCCGTTTCGCGACCGCGAGCGGCGAGGAGATCGCCCAGTTCTTCGGCACCAGCTCGCCGACCACCATCAGGAACACCGTCGACAGGCCGGTGCCGATCACCAGCGCCAGCGACCGGGCCACCGACTCCGAGGCGCCGAGGTCCCGCAGAGGGCCTCTGATCAGCGCGGCGATCGACGGCTCGGACAACATGCCGACCACCAGATTGGTGACGGTGATGCCGAGCTGGGCCCCGGAGAGCTGGAAGGTCAGGCTGCGGACGGCCTTGAGCGCGCCGGCGGCGCCTCGCTCGCCGCGCTCCACCGCCCGCTCCAGCTCGGCCCGCTCGACCGTGGTGAGGGAGAACTCGGCCGCCACGAACGCCCCGCACAGGAGCGACAGTCCAATCGCCGCCAGCAGGAGGAGCACTTCGGTCATCGGGTCACCTCCGTCCCATCGTCGGACAGGACGGGGTCGGACGCGCGGTGTCGGCGGCAACCGGTTGCGGGCCCACGGGCGGTGACACGACCTTTCACGGAGGGCCGGACGGCCCTCACCGGGGGAGGAGGGGCAGGGCGGCCGGCGGGCAGTGGATCACCCGGTGAGGGGCTTCACCCAGCGCCGCCAGCGTTCCTCCGGCGCATACCCCGCCGCGCCCCACGCATGATGGGCGGTCTCGTTGCGCTGCAGCACCATCGCGTCCGCGCGGCGCCCGCCGAGCGCCCTGAACCGCTCCTCCGCGGCGGCCAGCAGCGCCGTCGCGACGCCCTGGCGGCGGTGGTCCGGGTGCACCGCCAGCCGGTACAGATGGCACCGCCAGCCGTCGAAGCCCGAGATCACCGTGCCGACCAGCTCCCCCTCCCGTTCGGCGAGGATCAGCGCCTCGGGGTCGCGGGCGACCAGCCGCTCCACGCCGCTGCGGTCGTCGCTGATGCTGGTGCCCTCGGCGGCCGTCTTCCAGAAGGCCAGCACGGCGTCGAGGTCGTCGGGGCCGGCGGCCCGGATCCGCGGTGCGCTCGTGAGTTCACTCATGCGGCCGATCCCAGCACGGCCGCGGCGGAGTGATCACGGAATTCCATCATGCGGACCGGTGGTGGGGAGGCCGGCTCACTCGTGGGCGATGGCCTCCAGCACGTTCATCCTCGACGCCCGCAGAGCCGGCAGCAGCGCCGCCGCCACACCCACCACAGCCGATCCGACGACCACCGCCACGACCGTGCCCCAGGGCACCGCGAACGCGGTCATGCCCTCCAGCGCCAGCACCTGCTGGACGCACACGCCCCACACCAGCCCCAGCGCCAGGCCCAGCACCGCGCCGAACACCGCGATCACCACGGACTCCAGCCGGATCATGCGCCGCAGCTGCCGCCGGCCAAGACCGATCGCCCGCAGCAGCCCGATCTCCCGGGTGCGCTCCACCACCGACAGCGCGAGCGTGTTGACCACGCCCAGCACCGCGATCACGATCGCCAGCCCCAGCAGGGCGTACACCAGGTACAGCAGCACGGCGATCTGCTCGTGCACCAGCTCCTTGTAGTCGGCCTGGTCGCGCGCCCGCACCTGCGGATACGGGTCGAGCGTCGCCTCCAGCCGGTCACGCAGCTCGTCCGGGGAGCTGCCGGCCGCGGCGTTGACGTACAGCGCGGAGTCCTGGCCGCCCGGCACGTACTCCTCCACGGCCGCCATGCCGAAGAACAGCCCGCCGCGCATCCCGAAGCCCTCGCCGCCCTCCATGTCGGTCAGGGCGGCCACCGTGAACGCGGCGGTGCGGCCGCCGGGGAACTCCACCGGCACCCGGTCGCCCCGGCGCACCCCGTGCTCGGCCGCGAACCCCGCGTCCATGGCGATCCCGCCGTCGGCCAGCGCGGCCTGAGTGCCGCCCTCCGCGTACGTCACCCGGGCGACGTCGTCGACGCCGTCGTCGTACCCGGCGGCGGTGGTCTCGATCCGCTCGCCGTCCGGCAGCCGCACCGCCACCGGCGCGAACCGCTGCCGCACGACCAGGCCGACGCCCTCGGTGTCCCGCACCCGGTCGGTGACCTCCGGCGGGAAGGGCATGAAGTTGGCGTTCTGGATCACGAAGTCCGCGCCCAGTGTCTTGTCGATCTGCTCGTCGAAGGACCGGGACATCGACGCGCCGGCCACCGACAGACCTCCCACCAGGGCCAGCCCCACCATCAGCGCGGCGGCCGTGGCCCCGGTGCGGCGCGGGTTGCGCAGGGCGTTGCGCCGGCTCATCCGGCCGACCGCGCCGAACAGCGCGGGGAACGCCGCGCCCAGCACCCGGATCACAGGGCGCACCAGCAGCGGGCCCGCGACGACGGTGGCGACCAGGGTGAGCACGACTCCGAGCCCCAGCAGGGACGCCGCCGTCGCCGTGTCGGCCGACAGCACACAGCCCAGCAGCGCCGCCGCGCCGAGCGCGCCGACGACGCCTCCGGCCACCGCGCGGGCCCGCAGCGGCCGGCCCACCCCGGCGACCTCCGCGTCGGCCAGCGCGGCCATCGGGGAGACGGCCGCCGCGCGACGGGCCGGCAGGTACGCGGCGACGAAGGTGACGCCCACGCCCACCACGTACGCGGAGACGGGCGTGGCCCAGCCGACCACCATCTCCGTGGTCCTGAGGTTCATCCCGAAGGCGCTCATCAGCCGGATCAGCCCGAAGGCCAGCCCCACCCCGGCCGCCAGGCCGGCCGTCGAGCCGGCCAGTCCCAGCAGCACCGCCTCCGTCAGCACCGATCGCCGCACCTGCCGCCGGTCCGCGCCGAGCGCCCGCAGCAGGCCCAGCTCACGGGTGCGCTGGGCGATGAGCATGGAGAAGGTGTTGACGATCAGGAACACGCCCACGAGCACGGCGATCCCGGCGAAGCCGAGCATCGCGTACTTGATGACGTCGAGGAACGCGCCCAGTTCCTCGGAGGCCGTCTCGGCCAGTTCGTCCGCCGTCCTGATCTCGTAGGCGCCGGCGCCGAGTTCGGCGGTGATCCGCCGCTTCAGCTCCGCGTCCGGCACGCCCGGCACCGCCTCCACGGAGACGCTGGTGGCCCGGTCCGCGGCGCCCAGCAGACGGGTGGCCGCCACGTCCGGGTCCAGGAACACCAGGGCCGCGCCCGGGTTGGTGGTGGTGAAGGTGGCGATCCCGACCACCTCGACACGGAACGAACCCGGCTGCGCCTGCACGGTCAGCGCGTCGCCGATCTCCACGCCCTTGGCGTCCGCGGTGTCCGCGTCCAGCACGGCCTCGCCGTCCCCGCGCGGGGTGCGGCCGGAGGTCAGCTCCACCACGCTGCGCTCGGTGACGTGCCAGTCCACGGCGAGGGTCGGCGCGCCGGTGGTCGGGCCGACGGACTCGTTGCGGTCGTCGACGACGGTGACGTTCTCCACCTCGACGTCCGGGTGGGCCGACGCCACACCCTGGACGCCGCCCAGTTGCCGGGCCAGCCCGGCGGGCACCGTCGCCACGGCCCCGGTCGGCACCGCGGCCTCCAGGTACTCCCGCGGCTGCACCGTCACGTCGGCGGAACTGGAGGCGAACAGGCGGTCGAAGGTGCGGTTGACGGTGTCGGAGAAGATGAGACTGCCCGCGACGAACGCGACGGACAGCACGACGGCGAGGGCGGACAGCAGAAGCCGCCCCTTGTGCGCGAGGAAACTCCGCAGGGTCGCTTTCAGCACGCCGTCAGCCCTCCCCGGAGCCCTGCTCGCCGGGAGCGCTCTCGTCAGCCGGACCTCCGGCGGCGGACGAGGCGGGGCGCGTCCGCCCGACGCCCGCAGTACCGCCGCCAGGGGGCGTGGCCCCCGTCGTTCCGTCGCCCCGCGGCGGAACGCTCGGCTTCCCGCCGGCCGCGGGCGGAGTGCCCCGCCGGCTGCCGTCCGACGGTGAAGCGCCGGGAGCGGCGCCGGGCTCCGTCCCCTTCGGGGGCGTGGCGGTCGGCCTCGGGCCGTCCGGCTCTGTGCGGTGTGACGTCCCGCCGTCCGGCGGCGAGCCGTCGGGCCGCACGGCGTCCGCCTGCGTGGCGTCCGCCTGCGTGGCGTCCGCCTGTCCGGCGACCGAGGGCACGGCATCCGGCCGCCCCCTCCCGCCCGGCGGCACCGCGTCGCCGGGCGATACCGCACCGTCCGGGACCGTGGCGCCCCGCACGACGTCGAACCGCTTCATCCTCTCCAGGACCGACTCCGCCGTAGGGCGGTGCATCTCGTCCACGATGCGCCCGTCCGCCAGGAACAGGACCAGGTCCGCGTGGGCGGCGGCGCCGGGGTCGTGGGTGACCATGACCACCGTCTGGCCCAGCCGGTCCACCGCCTCCCGCAGGAAGCCGAGCACTTCGAGGCCGGCCCGGGAGTCGAGGTTGCCGGTCGGTTCGTCGGCGAAGATCAGCTCGGGCCGGGAGACCAGCGCCCGCGCGCAGGCGACCCGCTGCTGCTGGCCGCCCGACAGCTGTGCGGGCCGGTGTTTCAGGCGGTCCCGCAGGCCCAGCGTGTCGATGACCTGGTCCAGCCACGCCTCGTCGGGCTTCCGCCCGGCGATGTCCATGGGCAGGGTGACGTTCTCGCGTGCGTTCAGCGTGGGGATCAGGTTGAACGACTGGAACATGAACCCGACGCGGTCCCGCCGCAGCCGGGTCAGCTCGGTGTCCTTCAGCCCGGTGATCTCCGTGTCACCGAGCCACACCTGACCGGTCGAGACGGTGTCGAGCCCGGCCAGGCAGTGCATCAGCGTGGACTTCCCCGAGCCTGACGGCCCCATCACCGCGGTGAAGCGGCCCCGCGCGATGTCCACGTCCACCGAGTCCAGGGCGATCACCGCCGTCTCGCCCGAGCCGTACGCCTTGGTCAGTCCGCGGGCGCGGGCCGCGGTGCCGTCGGGCGACGCGAGGCCGGGGGCGTGCTCCTCAGCGGGTGTGGACAAGGCCGCCTCCTCCGGTGAACAGCCGGGCCGAGCATGTCGCGCCGAGGGTAAGGCGGCCTTGTCCGCGCGGAACATCCCCCGGGAGTGCCGGATCCGGACACCGATGTAAGGGGCACATAAGCTCGCGGCCCCGGTTCCTTGCCGTTGCTAGCTACCTGGCGCTAGCTTCGAGGTATGGCGAAGACTCAGCTGAACGTGCGCGTGGACGAGGGCACCGCCCGCGCGGCCAGGGAGCGTGCCCTGGCGCGGGGCATCAGCGTCAACCGCTACATCGAGGAACTCGTCCGCCAGGACACCGGCGAGGCCGGACGCGCCTTCGTCGAGGCCGCCGCCGACTTCATGAAGCAGTACGAGAGCGTCTTCGCCGAGGAGTTCGGCCGGGACCGCGAGGGCACGCGAGAAGGCCGCCGCTGACCCTTGGACCACGTACGCATCGACCTCGCCTGGCTGCTCATGCTCGCGGAGCAGCAGACCCCCGGAGACCCCCAGGTCACCGACTGGGGCGCCCTGATCGCCGCCGTCGCCCGGCACGACGCCGAGATATTCGACGTCCCCGTCTACGACACCCCGCACAGCCGCGCCGCGGCGCTGCTCCAGCTGCTGATCCACGTCCCCGCGCTGGAGCGCTCCAACGCGCTGTTCGCCTCCGCCGTCGCGTACGCCTATCTGGTCGCGAGCGGCCTGAAGGTCGTCACCTCGCCCGAGCAGGTGCGCGACCTGGCCCGCCTGGTCAAGACGGGCGACGCGGACATCGACGCCATCGCGGCCGAACTGCGCCGCTGGTGCGCCTGATCACCCGCCGCCGGCCCCCGTGTCCGAGAGCGGCCGCCACGCGGTGCCGATGACGCAGAACGACTGCGGCAGCGCGGGCCCGTTCTCGGGGATCGTCATGCGCCGGTAGGGGCCCAGCTCGAAGCCCGCCTCCCGCAGCGACGCGACCGTGTCCCGGGACAGATGACAGCCGCCCGCGAGCGGCGGCCACAGCGTCCGGTCCAGCGCCCGCTGGGTGGCGCGCATGACGCGCCCGCCGCCCGCGCCGTGCTCGAAGAACCGCACCTCGCCACCGGGCCGCAGCACCCGCCGCACCTCCGCCAGCGCCCGCCGCACGTCCCGCACGCTGCACAGCACCAGCGACAGGACCGCCGCGTCGAACGCCTCGCTCTTCACGGGCAGCGCCTCCGCCACCCCGGGCGCCACGTCCACCGGCATCTCCGCCCGCAGCGCCGCCTCCACGGCCAGCGCGCGCAGCGCACGCTCCGGCTCCATGGCGACGACCTCCGAGACCGTGCCCGGGTAGTGGGCGAAGTTCAGGCCGTTGCCCGCGCCCACCTCGATCACCCGCCCGGACAGACCGCCGAGCAGCCTGCGCCGTACGTCCGCCATCCCGCGGCTCTCGGCGGCGGCACTGCAACGGGCGTACCAGCGGGCGAAGACCGGGTGGTGCACGGGATCCCGCACCGTCCGGGCGGAGCGGGGCGACCGCACCTGCATGGGACCTCCCCGGGTCGGGCCTACGGCGATTCTCCCCGTCGGCCCGCCCGGCGAATCACCGTGCGCGGATACGCGCCTCGCGCATGTGGAACGCCTCCGCGTCCCAGGTGCCGTCGATCCGGGGCGCCAGCCAGTGCGGGGCGGCGGCGCGGAAGGCGGCCGGGGCCAGGCGTCCCGCGCCCTCGGGGACGGCGCCCAGCAGGGGGACGCCGGTGACGTCGGGCAGGTCCAGCAGGTTGCAGCGCTCCGCGAGCCCGGGGTCGGCGGGCCAGCTGCCGATCACCACCCCCACCGGGTCGAGGCCGCGCCCGCGCAGCTCCCGCACGGTCAGCTCCGTGGAGTTGAGGGTGCCGAGGCCCGCGGACGTCACCACCAGGACCGGCGCGCGCAGCAGGCCCGCCGCGTCCGCCAGCGTCCCGCCGGCCGCGTCGAACCGGACGAGCAGCCCGCCCGCGCCCTCCACCAGCACCAGGTCGTGCTCCGTGGCCAGCTTGGCGGCCCGTTCGGCGATCTCGTGCGGATGCACGGGCGTCCGCCCCGCCCTGCGGGCCGCGGTGGCCGGGGCCAGCGGCTCCGGGTAGCGGGCCAGTTCGGCCGCCGTGACCGCCCCGGCGAGCCGCGCGACCTCCGCCGCGTCTCCCGGCTCGTCCGGGCCGACCCCCGTCTGCGCGGCCTTCAGCACCGCCACCGAACGGCCGCCCGCCAGCGCGGCCGCGGCGACCGCGGCCGTCACCACCGTCTTGCCGACCTCGGTGTTCGTGCCCGTCACCACCAGCACCGGCATGTCATCCCTCCTTCGCCGCCGCGCACACAGCGCGGGTGATCCGCGCGACGTCCGCGTCGCCCGTGACGTACGGCGGCATCGTGTACACCAGGTCGCGGAAGGGACGCAGCCAGACCCCTTCCCGCGCCGCCGCCCGGGTGGCCGCGGCCATGTCCACGTCGTGGTCCAGCTGGACGACCCCGATCGCGCCCAGCACGCGCACGTCCCGCACCCCGGGCAGCGCGGCCGCCTCGGCCAGCCCCTCGCGCAGCCCCGACTCGATGCGCTTGACCTCCGCGCGCCAGTCCTGGCCGAGCAGCAGCTCCAGGGAGGCGCACGCCACGGCCGCCGCCAGGGGGTTGCCCATGAACGTCGGACCGTGCGCCAGCACCGGCACCTCGCCGCGCGAGATGCCCTCGGCCACCCGCGAGGAGCACAGCGTCGCCGCCATCGTGAGGTAACCGCCGGTCAGCGCCTTGCCGACGCACATCACGTCCGGTGACACCGCCGCGTGCTCCGCCGCGAACAGGGCACCCGTGCGCCCGAACCCGGTCGCGATCTCGTCGAAGACCAGCAGTACGTCGTGCGCGTCGCACGCCTCCCGCAGCACTCGCAGATACGCGGGGGAGTGGAACCGCATCCCGCCCGCGCCCTGCACCACCGGCTCCACGATCACGGCGGCCAGCTCGTGCGCGTGCCGCCCGATCAGCTCCCGCAGACGGTCGGCGTACTCCTCCTCGTACGGGCCGGGCGGGGCGTCGGCGAACACCTGGCGCGGCAGCACCCCGGACCACAGGTCGTGCATCCCGCCCTCGGGGTCGCACACCGACATCGGGTGCCAGGTGTCACCGTGGTAGCCGCCCCGCCAGGTCAGCAGCCGCCGCTTCTCCGGCCGGCCCAGCGAACGCCAGTACTGCAGGCACATCTTGACCGCGACCTCGACCGACACCGACCCCGAGTCGGCCAGGAACACATGCTCCAGACCGTCCGGCGACATGTCGACAAGGAGCTTCGCCAGGCGTACGGCGGGCTCGTGCGTGAGCCCGCCGAACATCACGTGACTCATCCGGCCCAGCTGGTCGCGCGCGGCCTCGTTGAGCACCGGGTGGTTGTAGCCGTGGATCGCCGACCACCAGGAGGACATGCCGTCGACCAGCTCGCCCGACCCGTCGGCGAGCGTCAGCCGGACCCCGCTCGCCGAGGCGACGACGAGCGGTTCCTGACGCCCCGGCATGGGCCCGTACGGATGCCATACGTGCCGCCGGTCGAGCTCCAGCAGGGCGGCGACGGACGCGTCGGGCTCAGGCATTGGGCGCGAGGTCCGTTCCGGCGCCCCGGCGGCGCACGGCCACCAGGCCGGGACGCGGCTCGTCGGCGGAGGCGGCGGGCGCGGGCGCGGAGGCGGGCGCCGTCCCGCAGACACCGCCGCCCTCGTGCGAACCGCAGCCGCCGCCTTCGTGTGACCCGCAGCCGGCCTCGGCGCCGTCGTGGGACCCGCACGCCCCGCCGCCCGCGTGACAGCTGCGGCCGCCACCCGCCCGGTGCTCGGGCAGCGTGACCTCCCCGGCGCCCTCCACCTCGAAGCCGGCGTCCGCGATCATCTCCAGGTCCGCCTTGCCCGCCTGTCCCTCGCTGGTGAGGTAGTCGCCCAGGAAGATGGAGTTGGCCAGGTGCAGCGCGAGCGGCTGCATGGTGCGCAGGTGCACCTCACGGCCGCCGGCGATCCGCACCTCGACGTCCGGGCAGACGAACCGTGCCATCGCCAGGATGCGCAGGCAGCGCTGCGGCGTCAGGTTCCACTCCTTGGCGAGCGGGGTGCCCTCGAACGGGATCAGGAAGTTGACCGGCACGGAGTCCGGATCCAGCTCACGCAGCGAGAACACCACGTCGACCAGATCCTCGTCGGTCTCGCCCATGCCCGCGATCAGCCCCGAACAGGCGGAAAGACCGGCCGCGTGCGCCTTGCGCACCGTGTCGACCCGGTCGGCGTAGGTGTGCGTGGTCGTGATCTCGCCGTACGTCGACTCGGACGTGTTGAGGTTGTGGTTGTAGGCGTCCGCGCCGGCCTCGCGCAGCCGCTCCGCCTGGCCGTCGGAGAGCAGGCCCAGACAGGCGCACACCTCGACGTCCTCGTTCTGCTCCTTGATGGCCTTGATGGTGTCCGACACCCGGTCCACGTCCCGGTCCGTGGGGCCGCGGCCGCTCGCCACCAGGCACACCCGCTTCGCGCCCCCGGCGAGCCCCGCGGCGGCGGCCCGGGACGCCTCGTCCGGCTTCAGCCAGGTGTACTTGAGGATGTCGGCCTTCGAGCCGAGCCGCTGGGAGCAGTAGGAGCAGTCCTCCGGGCACAGGCCGGACTTGAGGTTCACCAGATAGTTGAGTTTCACCCGGCGGCCGAACCAGTGCCTGCGCACCTTCCCGGCCGCCGCCACCACGTCGAGCAGCTCGTCGTCGGTCGTCGCGAGGACGGCCAGTGCCTCGGCCCGTGTCGGCGTCTCGCGCCGAAGCCCCTTGTCCACCAGCGTGTTCAGCAGGTCCATGGAAGCCGATCCTGTCCTACGGGACCCGTCCGGGCCAAGGAGACTTCGGACAACAGAGCCGTCCGGCGGTGTGGGTATCACCACACCGTGTGCCGGGCGGCCTGCCGCTAATGTCTGTGCACTGCCTACAAATTCCGCGGAGGACCGATGGCGTTCGGCTGGATCGACGAGCAGGCGGAGCTGCGCCGCAGGGCCGGGCTCGTCCGCACCCTGCGCCCCCGGCCCGCCGACACGCCGCTCCTCGACCTGGCGAGCAACGACTACCTGGGCCTCGCCCGCCACCCCGAGGTCGTCGAGGGGGCCGCTCGGGCGGCCCGCGCGTGGGGCGGCGGCGCGACCGGCTCCCGGCTGGTCACCGGCACCACCGAGCTGCACACCGCACTCGAACGGGAGCTGGCCGACTTCTGCGGCTTCGAGGCCGCCCTGGTCTTCTCCTCCGGCTACGCGGCCAACCTCGCCGCCGTCACCGCCCTCGCGCCGCACGGCTCGCTGCTCGTCTCCGACGCGGGCAACCACGCCTCGCTGATCGACGGCTGCCGGCTGGCCCGGGGCACGACCCAGGTGGTGGCGCACCGCGACCCGGACGCCGTGCGCAAGGCGCTGGACGGCCACGAGGGCCCCGCGGTGGCGGTGTCGGACACGGTGTTCTCGGTGGACGGCGACGCGGCCCCGCTGGCCGCGCTGGCCGAGGCGTGCCGGGAGCACGGCGCGGGTCTCGTGCTCGACGACGCGCACGGGCTCGGCGTGCTGGGCGACGGCGGCCGGGGCGCCCCGCACGCGGCGGGCATCGCGGGCGACGAGGACGTCGTGGTGACGGTGACGCTGTCCAAGTCGCTCGGCAGCCAGGGCGGTGCGGTGCTGGGCCCGGCGCGAGTGATCGGCCATCTGGTCAACACGGCGCGGACGTTCATCTTCGACACCGGTCTGGCCCCCGCGGCGGCGGGCGCGGCCCTGGCGGCGCTGCGGCTGCTGGAGCGCGAACCCGGGCGTGCGGCGCGCGCGGCCGAGGTCGCACGTGACCTGCACGCCCGGCTGACGGCCGCGGGTCTGGAAGCGGTGCGTCCGGACGCCGCGGTCGTCTCCGTGCGCGCTCCTTCCCCGGAGCAGGCCGTGCGCTGGGCGGCCGACTGCCGGACGGCCGGTCTGTCCGTGGGCTGCTTCCGTCCTCCTTCCGTGCCCGACGGCATCTCACGGCTCAGACTGACCGCCCGGGCGGACCTGTCCGGGGCGGAGATCGAACGCGCTGTACGGGTGATCGGCGAAACGCGGCCATGAGTCGGCGGGGCACGGCCGTGCGTCGCGCGAGGAACGGAGGGTCGGTGGGACGACGGGACTCGTCCCGTTCAGGGACCGTGACGCCGGATCAGTGGACCGCCGTCACGAAGCGGGCCCAGGCGTCGGGCGAGAAGAGCAGCGCGGGCCCGTCCGGGGCCTTGCTGTCGCGCACGGCGAGCAGTCCGGCCGCCGGCCGGGCCGCCTCCACGCAGTTGTTCGCCCCTGTGCTGTAGCTGCTGCGCAGCCACCGCACATCGCGCAGGGCGAGGCTGGACGGGATGGTCCGAGGCGGTGCAGGCATCGTGCCTCCTTACGCGCCGGCCGCTGCGCCGGCGATGAATTCCGACGATTCCTCGGGAGAGAGGGCGTGGCTCGCCAGGGCCTCGAAGGCCTCCGAGTACGCCCGGAGGTCTTCTTTCCGTTCCAGGTAGTGACTAGTCGTCAAGTGGTCGTGCACCACCACATCCAGGTCAGATGTGCGCGGAAATGAAAAGATGACGAAGGGACCCGTCACGCCGATGTGCGCGCCCGCGCTGAACGGCAGGACCTGCAACCGCACCTGTGGCAACCGGGACGCCTCGACCAGCCGGTCCAGCTGACGCTCCATCACCTCGGGACCGCCCACCTCCCGGCGCAGCACGGCCTCGTCCAGCACCGCCCACAGCTCCAGCGGGGGCTCGGCGCGCAGCACGTCCTGCCGGGCCAGCCGCACCTCCACGAGGGCGTCGAGCCGCTCCTCCGAGGCGCCTTCCAGGGCCGCCGCCGTCACCGCCCGCGCGTACTCGGGCGTCTGCAGCAGCCCCGGGACCACGGTGGTCTCCAAGGTGCGCATCGCGCTCGCCTGCGACTCCAGACTGATGAAATCCCGGTACGTCGGCGGCAGCACACCCCGGTACGCGTGCCACCAGTGGTGCCGCCCGTCGCCGTCGCCGGTGCCCGACAGCACCAGCAGCAACTCCCGCAACTGCGGGTCGTCCACGCCGTAGACGTCGAGGAGTAACCGTACGTCGTCCGGTTTCGTCCCGCTCGTGCCCGTCTCGATCCGGCTCACCTTCGACTGGTGCCAGCCCGCCAGCCGGGCCGCGTCGCCGCTCGTGAGCCCGGCCGCCGTGCGCAGCGCGCGCAGTTCGGCGCCCAGTTTCCTGCGGCGTACCGCGGGACCGTGCTGCATGGGCTTCTCCTTACTCCTTCCGGGCCGCCCGGATACGGTCTCCCGTCGCAGAGTTCACCGCTTTGAGCGACAGATATATGCATATCTTGGTGGATCGCCACGCGGCGCCCTGCGGTGATGGCACTCTGGCGACGAAGCACCAGTGCGGGACCGTACTCGAACCAACCGCTCCGTGTCGGACTGCGGTCCCGTGGGAAAGGGACGACGTCGCCATGGCAGACCATCTGGAAGCATCCGTCACTCTGCCGAGCGATCCCGCCTCGGTCTCCGCCGCGCGGGCCCATGTGGCCGGTGCGCTGGCGGAATGGGGGCTGCCACCGGACGCCGAACTCTGCGACACCGTCCGGTTGATCGTCTCCGAGCTGGCGACCAACGCGGTGCAGCACACCTTCGGGCAGTCGCCCACGTTCACGGTGGACGTCGTCCTGGTCCGCGACGAGCGGGTGCACATCGGGGTGACGGACAGCCACCCCCGGTTCCCCAAGCGGCTTCCCGCGGCGGTCCAGCAGGACAACGGGCGCGGCCTGGTCATCATCCGCTGGCTCACCGCGGAGTGCGGCGGCCGGCTGAGGATCCGGCCCACCCGCGACGGCGGCAAGACGGTCGCCGTCGAACTTCCATGGCCCGGCGCCGCCACCGTCCAGCCCACGGAGACGGTCATCGCGGTCGCGCAGCCGGAGCCGTGATGTCGCGTCACGATCCGTGCGGGCAGGTGGGGCCGACGGCCGCCGCCCGCGGCGCGGTGCCCCCCGGCGGCGTCGTCCGCCTCGTGCGTGGACCGTGACGGGCGGCATGCGGGGCCCGGGGCGGTCGTCGTCCTGAGGGCGACCCCGCCGGGCCCTGCGGGACGCCACGCGGGCGAGGGGCCCGCGTGGCCGGTCGCGGCCCGGCGACGGCGCTCCCGCGGGCGCCGCCGCCTCCGCCCGTCACTTCACGCGGCCGTACCAGACGCTGTTGGTCCAGATCTTCTGCAGCCGCACCACGTCCCCGGTCTTCGGGGCGTGCCAGATCTTGTTCTTACCGGCGTAGATACCGACGTGGTACACGTAGCTGCCCGAGTGGAAGAACACCAGGTCCCCGACCTTACGGCTGCTCTTGGAGATGTGGCGCGTCTTGTTGTACTGCTGGGCGGCCGTGCGGGGGAGCTTCTTCCCCGCCTTCTTGAACGAGTACAGCGTCAGGCCCGAGCAGTCGAACCGGCTCGGTCCGGTCGCCCCCCACTGGTACGGCGCCCCCTTCTTGGACGCCGCGACCTTCAGGGCCTTGCTGCCCACGGTCGCCGCGGCGGCCTCGCCGGCCGCTCCCGGTACCACGATCGATCCGCCGACGGCGGCGAGGGTGAGGGCCGAGGCCGTGCCGGCCCGGGCCATGAGAGACGGGACACGATTGAGCGCACTCATGCGCAACCCTTCGTCAGCCGCCTGTGAAGGATGACCTGTCGGATTCGGGCTGGCGAAGTAGCCCGGCCGCTGACGCGGCTTCACCCCAAGGGCTGCTCGGCACACGCACCGCGCGTATGCCGGCGACCCGTCGTGCTTGGGTCCTCCACTCCTGCCGATCCACTCCTGTCGACCGGTCATCCGGGCGGCGGCAGGACTCGGCGTCCGCCCGGATCGCCCCGCCGCGGTGGCGGGGTCTTGTCGTCAGTCAGGGATCTTGACCCATGGCGCGAGCGATTTCCCAACGGAACGGGGGGTTTGTGTTGTTACTCACCACTCACCCGTTCGGGTGGACAGCTGTCCGTTCGAGTCGCCGTCAAGAGGGCGTGTGAGGCCAGGACCAGGGGTGGAATGGTCGATTCCGTCCCTCGGCGGGGGCAGGTGCGCAAGTTCGACGGCCAGAAAAAAGGAGGTTCGTCTACGCCGGACGGGGGTACGCCGTTCGGTCCGTTTCAACTCGTCGCGCGGTGTGCCGTCGAGCAGGGCCCGTCGCTCCGGGCCCGCTCCCGTCAACGCCCCGTCCGCGGCGGCAGCGTGACCCTCGCCGTGCGCCGCTCGCCGTCCAGCACCCGCAGGGCGCGCGCCAGGGTCTCGGCGTGCAGCTCGGTCTCGCCCCGCCGGTGCATCACGGTCAGCGCGTCGCGCAGCGCGACCGCCTTGCCGACCAGCGCCTGGGCGGCGCGCAGGCTTCGGTAGGTGTCGCCGGGCCGAGCCGGGTTGACCCGGCCCAGCAGGTCGACGACCTCCAGGTATCGGTCGATCAGCTCGGCCTCCGCCCGGGTCAGCGCGGGCAGCGGCGGCAGTTCGGGCAGCATCCTCGGCTCACCTCGCGCCGGTCGCGGTACGGGCGCTGCGGTGGTGCGGCACGATCCGGTCGGCGAGGCCGTAGTCCACGGCGGCCTGCGCGTCCAGGACGAGGTCCCGCTCCAGGTCGGCCCGCACCCGGTCCGCGGGCCGGCCGGTGTGCCGGGCCAGCAACTGCTCCGTGCGGGCCCTGATCCGGGCCAGCTCGCCGGCCCGGATCGCCAGGTCGCTCGCGCTGCCCTCCACGGGCTCGGGGAGGGCGGGCTGACGGAGCACCAGCCGGGAGCCGGGCAGGACGTACCGCTTCCCCGGTGTGCCGGCGGCCAGCAGCAGCGCTGCCGTGCCCTCCGCCCGGCCCAGGCAGACCGTCTCGACGTCGCAGGTGACGTACGTCAGGGCGTCGTGCAGGGCGGACATGGCGTGGAAGGGGCCGCCGGGGGAGTTCACGTACACCGAGATGTCGCGGTCCGGGGCGCGGTGCTCGAGGTACATGAGCTGGGCCGTCACGTCGTTCACCGCGGTCTCGTCGATCCGCGTGCCCAGGACGACGATCCGCTCCTCCAGCAGCTGCGCGTACGGGTCGGAGGTCCGGTGCCCCGAGGGGGGGACGGGCGGTCGCGTCATGGTGCCCTCCTGTCTCGTTGTCTGTAAAAAATGTACAGGACGTACGTGACGTTATGATGGCCGTATGGCTTACGAGATTCCGGTGACCCAGGCCAGGGCCGAGCTCGCCGACCTGATCAACCGCGTGGTGTACGGCGGTGAGCGAGTCGTCGTGACCCGTCACGGGAAGCCGCTCGTCGCCCTCGTCTCCGCGGACGACCTGCGACGCCTGGAGGAAGCCGAGGGCGCGGCGGAGGAGCCGGTGATCAGCACGGTGGCGGGCCTGCACGAGGTCCCGTCCGCCCCACGCGAACACGGCCGCTTCGGCATCGCGGCGGAGCACCGGGGGTCGGCGGGCTCTTGACGCGGGCGGGGGCGCGTCCCGCGTCTGCGGCTAGAGCGATCCCGGGTCGCCGTTGGCGGCGAACTGTGTCAGGGATCGTTCCAACAGGCCGAGAAGCTCCCGCAGGTCATCAGCTACTCGGTCGAGCTCGGGTTCGTCCAGCGACGCCGTTCGCGTCCGGTAGATCACCCCGCTGGGGCCGACGGCATAGGACAGGCCGCCACCGTTCGAGCCGATGACCAGGCCCCTGTGCTTCTGGTCCGCGCCGAGATCGACAGTGCCGTACTGCTGGAACCCCAGGAGGACATCGGCTGCCGAGGCGACGAAGTAGCCATTGCCGACGTCTGCCCAGGTGACCTCGCCGATGCTCTCGTAGAAGGTGACCAGGTCGCCAGGGACCAGGCTGACCTGGGCGAGCGTCCGAGCCGCGGACAGGTCGGCGTGGTCGGCCGGCCGGACCTCGTTGACTCCCGGGGGAAAGCCGTGCCGACGCTCGAACTCGCGTGTCATTGCCAGCAGGGTCTCCGAGACCCTGCTGCTCCACGAGGCCAGCCAGGCGGGAGATAGCGAACGATCACTCATAAGGCGACACTTCCTCGCACTCGCCGGTATCGCCGCCACACTCATCCGCTGTCGGCGTCTGGCTGCACAGCCAGTTCATAGGAGTCCTAGGAACCCCGGGTCGGCGCCGTCGAACTGCAGGCACGAGTCGCGGCTCAGCCCCAGCAGTTGCGCCATGGGCACCGCACGGCGACTGGTCGCCGGCAGGTCCTGGCGAGCCTCGGCCGACCACAACGGCGGGAAGAACGCCAAGCCCTGCCGACCGGTCAGCGCGGACACCTCGCTGCGCCAGCCGTCCCACCGCAGGCTCCCGTAGAACTCCCGCAGCCCTCCGAAGAGCATCGAGGACAGCCAAGCGGAGTGCCCGGCGCCCAACCCCTCCCAGTCAAGGGAGTCGGGGGCGAAGTAGATGATCTCGCCCGGATCGCCGGGCCGGCCAGCCGCGCTCGGGTCGCCCCCGTTGAGCGCGAACACCCCGCCGAGCACATCGTGCGCAACGATGAGTCCCGCCCCTGGCCGCCAGGCCGGATCGAACGTCGAGGGCATCTTGTTGATCTCCCCCAGGCCCGGCAGCCTTTCGATGCCGGCGCTGCCCGGGCTTCCGAAGATCCGCAACCAGCCACTGTCCACCAGCAGACCGCCACTGTTCAGGACGATTGCTCCCAGGTGCGACCGGGCCGAGACCTGGAGCTGCAGCAGAGAAGTACGGCCTGTCCCGGCATCGCCGGGCAGCACCTCAACTGGTACGTCACTGCCGGACAACTCCTGGAGAAGGAGCGGCCAGGCTGGATCATCGACGTTCATCAACTCATCGACCTCGCGCATCTCGGCATCGTCGCACCAGTGCTGAAGGCGTCGTGTGTCGGGGCTTCTGCACTTCGATCCAGGGGCATTCCGCGATCCGGGCCGCGCCATGACTGCGGATGGGCGGCGGCGGTCATCGGGAGTCTGCGCAGTCGCACCGGCCCGGCGTCGTCCAGAGGGGCGTCAGCGAGCCAGTGCCGGTTCGCGTTCCGTCGCGTCGGCGGCGGGTGCCGTACGGCCGCGCACGGCGTGGCCCACCAGCACCGCGCCCAGTCCCAGCACCGCCCACCACGTCAGCGTGAGTGCGGGCCCCACCGCCGACGCCCCGTCGAAGAAGGCGACCGATCGCAGGAGCGACACCCCGGCCCCCGGCGGCAGCCACTGGCCGATCACGCCGGCCGGCTCGGGCAGCATCTCCGGGGCGGACGCCGCACCCGAGAAGGGGTTGCCGATCAGCATCATCAACAGCGCGCCCAGCCCGAGGCCGGGTCGTCCCAGCAGGGCCGCGAGACCCGCGACCGCGCCGCTCACCGCCAGCGTGGCCAGCGCGAACGTCCCCGCCACGGCCCACCAGTTGCCCGGCAGGGCGTCCAGCCAGCTGTGCGACAGAGTGGCGGCGACCGCGCCGACCAGTGCCGCCGACCCGGCCAGCGCGCCCACCGCGACAAGCCCCCGCAGCCCGAGCAGTGTCACCGCCACCCCCGCACCGATCCCGGCCAGCGCCAGCGGCAGCACGCTCGTGTTCAGCACCGCCCCACGAGGGTCGCTCGCCGCGGCCGGCACCACGTCCTCCGTGGGGACGGCCTGACCCGGGGCGCCCGCCTGATGCGCGACCGCCTGCTGGAGCAGCTGCGCCACCGCCGGGCTCGCCGCGGACGCGGTCAGCAGCTTCGGGCCCTGCGGGGTGACCACGACCGCCCCGTACACCTCCCGGTCCTCGATCGCGTCCCGCGCCTCGGCCTCGTCGGCGTACCGATGGAGGTCGAACGCGCCCTCGCGCTGCTCCAGCTGATGCGCGACCGGCGCCGTGGCGGCGGGCGGGCCGGCCACGCCGAGCGGCACGTCGCGCGGCGCCGTGCGCGCCGCGGGCCAGGCGAAGGCCCACAGGGCCAGCGCCACCAGGGTCGGGATCAGCACCAGGACGGCCGCGATCCGCCGGTGCGTCGGCAAGGACGTGGGAGACATGAGGAGCTCCTCTAAAAAGAAGGATCGTTCGTTTTGGCCTCGCCCACACCGTCCCGCCATCTCGTTCCCTTGTCAAGAAGGAATGTTCGTTTTAGGTTGGCGGCATGGCTCGCGTATCTCAGGAACACCTCGACGCCCGCCGCCGGCAGATCCTCGACGGCGCCGCGGTCTGCTTCGCCCGCAACGGCTTCCATGCCACGTCGATGCAGGACGTGCTGAAGGAGGTGGATCTCTCCGCCGGCGCCGTCTACCGGTACTTCAGCGGCAAGGAGGAGCTGATCGCGGCCATCGCCTCCGAGGTGCTCGAGACGGTGCGCGGCACCCTGGAGCAGGCGGCCCGGGAGAGCCCGCCGCCCACCCCCGACGTGCTGGTGCCGCGCGCCCTGGCGACGATGCGTGAGCTGCGGCCGACGACCCTGGACACGGGGGAGTGGCTGTTCCCGCGGCTGATGATCCAGGTGTGGACCGAGTCCACCCGCAATCCCGGACTGACGGCCGTGCTGGCCGACGGCTATGCCGAGATCCGCTCGGCGTGGGGCGGCATGGCGCAGAGCTACAAGGACGCCGGACTCCTGCCCGAGGACGCCGACGTGGACGCGATGGCCCGCGCGATGATCGCGCTCGTGCAGGGATTCGCCGCCCAGATGGCCCTGTTCGGCGACATCCCGCCGCAGGCGCTCGCCGACGGCACACGCGCCCTGATGGTCATCGGCCGCGCCACGTGAGGCGCCTGGGCCGGGCCGGCCGCGGCCGACACGGACGGCCGAGCCGGGCGCCGCGCGGTTAACGTCCTCGAAACGCCGCCCGGCTAGCCTCCGGGTCCACGCCACCGGGGATCCTTCCCGTGGCCGCGGCCACCGGGCCCCGCACGGCCCGGAGCGAGGACGGTGAGGTGGATGCCGTGCAACTGACCCCGCACGAGCAGGAGAGGCTGCTCATCCATGTGGCGGCCGACGTGGCGGCGAAGCGCCGCGACCGCGGTCTCAAGCTCAACCACCCGGAGGCGGTCGCCCTCATCACCTCGCACCTCCTCGAGGGCGCCCGCGACGGCCGGACCGTCGCCGAGCTGATGGCGTCCGGGCGGAAGGTGCTCACCAGGGACGACGTCATGGACGGCGTCCCCGAGATGATCCCCGACGTGCAGGTGGAGGCCACTTTCCCGGACGGCACCAAGCTCGTCACCGTCCACGACCCCATCGTCTGACGGGAGGAGCGCCGTGACACCCGGAGAGATCCTGTTCGCCGAGGGCCCGATCGTCTACAACGAGGGCCGCGGGACCACCCGCCTGACCGTCCTCAACGCGGCCGACCGGCCCGTGCAGGTCGGCTCGCACTACCACTTCGCCGAGGCCAACCCGGGCCTGGAGTTCGACCGTGCCGCGGCCCGCGGCAAGCGGCTCGACGTCCCCGCCGGCACCGCCGTACGGTTCGAGCCCGGCATCCCCGTCGAGGTCGATCTGGTGCCGCTGGCCGGGGCGCGGACCGTGCCCGGGCTGCGCGGCGAGACGGGGGGCGCGCTCGATGCCTGAGATCTCCCGCGAGGCGTACGCCGACCTGTTCGGGCCGACCACCGGCGACCGGATCCGGCTCGCCGACACCGATCTGCTGATCGAGATCGAGGAGGACCGCTCGGGCGGCCCCGGACGCGCCGGCGACGAGGCGGTGTTCGGCGGCGGCAAGGTCATCCGCGAGTCGATGGGCCAGGCCACCGTCACCCGCGCCGACGGTGCCCCCGACACGGTGATCACCGGCGCGGTCGTCGTCGACCACTGGGGTGTCGTCAAGGCCGACGTCGGCATCCGCGACGGCCGGATCACCGGCATCGGCAAGGCCGGCAACCCCGACACCATGGACGGGGTCCATCCCGACCTGGTGATCGGCCCCGAGACCGAGATCGTCGCCGGCAACGGGCGCATCCTGACCGCCGGGGCGATCGACGCGCACGTCCACTTCATCTGCCCGCAGATCGCCGACGAGGCGCTGGCCTCCGGCATCACCACGCTGGTCGGCGGCGGGACCGGACCCGCCGAGGGCTCCAAGGCGACCACCGTCACGCCCGGCCCCTGGCACCTGGCGCGGATGCTGGAGGCGATGGAGGCGTACCCGCTGAACATCGGGCTGCTAGGCAAGGGCAACACCGTGTCGCAGGAAGCCCTGCTGTCGCAGATCCGGGGCGGCGCCGTCGGACTGAAGCTGCACGAGGACTGGGGGTCCACCCCGGCCGTGATCGACGCCGCGCTCACCGCGGCCGACCGGACCGGCGTGCAGGTCGCCATCCACACCGACACCCTCAACGAGGCCGGTTTCGTGGGTGACACGCTCGCCGCGATCGCCGGGCGCGGCATCCACGCGTACCACACGGAGGGTGCGGGCGGCGGGCACGCGCCGGACATCATGACCGTCGTCTCCGAGCCGCACGTCCTGCCCAGCTCCACGAACCCGACGCGGCCGTTCACCGTCAACACCGTCGAGGAGCACCTCGACATGCTGATGGTGTGCCACCACCTCAACCCCGCCGTGCCGGAGGACCTCGCCTTCGCCGAGTCGCGGATCCGGCCGTCCACCATCGGCGCGGAGGACGTGCTGCACGACCTCGGCGCCATCTCCGTCATCTCCTCCGACTCCCAGGCGATGGGACGCGTCGGCGAGGTGGTCATGCGGACCTGGCAGACGGCCCACGTGATGAAGCGGAGGCGCGGCGCGCTGCCCGGCGACGGGCGCGCCGACAACCACCGGGTCCGTCGCTATGTCGCCAAATACACCATCAACCCGGCGGTGGCGCAGGGCATGGCCGGCGAGATCGGCTCCGTGGAGAGCGGCAAGCTGGCCGATCTCGTGCTGTGGGAACCGAAGTTCTTCGGGGTCAAGCCCCACCTCGTCCTCAAGGGCGGGCAGATCGCCTACGCGCAGATGGGGGACGCCAACGCGTCCATCCCGACGCCGCAGCCGGTGCTGCCCCGGCCCATGTTCGGCGCGACCGGACGTGCGCCCGCGGCCAACTCGGTCAACTTCGTCGCCCGGACCGCCCTCGACGCGGGGCTGCCGGACCGGCTCGGGCTGGGCAAACGGTGGGCGGTCATCGACTCCACGCGCGCGGTGACCAAGGCGGACATGCGGGAGAACGACGCCCTCCCGGACGTGCGGATCGACCCCGACAGCTTCGCCGTGCGCATCGACGGAGAACTGGTCGAGGCGACACCGGCCGAGGAACTTCCGCTCGCCCAGCGCTACTTCCTCTTCTGATGTCCAGGGCAGCGCTGCTCGTCCTGGCCGACGGACGGTTCCCCGCGGGCGGGCACGCCCACTCCGGCGGGGCGGAGGCCGCGGTTCGCGCCGGGCGGATCACCGGCGCGAAGAGCCTGGAGGACTTCTGCCGGGGACGGCTGCACACCACGGGTCTGGTGTCGGCCGCGGTCGCCGCGTCCGCCGCGCTGGGCGTGGACCCGGGGGAGTTGGACGCGGCCGCCGACGCCCGCACGCCCTCGCCCGCACTGCGCGCGGCGGCACGCAAGCTGGGCCGCCAGTTGCTGCGCGCCGCCCGTGCCACCTGGGCGAGTCCCGAACTGGACGTCCTGGCGCGGCGGTTCGCGAGGGGCGCGCACCAGCCGGTGGTGCTGGGGGTGGCCGCGCGGGCTGCCGGACTCGGCCCTCAGGACGCGGCACACTGCGCCCTGTACGAAAGCGTGGGCGGACCCGCGACCGCGACGGTACGGCTGCTCAGCCTCGACCCGTTCGACGCGACGGCGGTCCTCGCCCGCCTGGCGCCGGAGGCGGACCGCGTGGCGGAGACGGCGGTACGGGCGGCCCACCGGGTCGCCGAGGAAGGCGCCGACGCCCTCCCCGCGGCGTCGGCGCCCCTGCTGGAACTCTTCGCCGAAGCGCACGCGGCCCGCGCGGGACGCCTGTTCGCGTCATGACCGCCACCTGGGCCTCGGCCCGACTTCCACTCGGAGCGGCCGCGCCGGCGCCGGAAGCGCGCCGGCGGGGACGCCCGCCCGCCGCACGGACACCCCTCGGCCCGCCGGGCCTGCGCGTGCGGTTCCTCGCCGGATGGGGTCCGCTGGGGCTGCTCGCGCAGTTCCCCGCGCCCCTGAGGGGTCGGTGGGGGTGCGGCTCCGGAGGTGTCGCCGCCCCCGTGGACCCTCGGCCCAGCCGGCCCGCGAGGTTGGCTGTGCGGAGGCTCGCGGGCTCCCGCTCGCGGCGCCCGACCCCGGCACCGGCAGGCTGTCGGCGGGGAGGCCCGTTCCGCCCACCGGGGTCCGCCCCGGCGCCCGTTCCGCCCACCGGGGCCTGTCTCGGCTCCCGTCCGCCCACCGGGGCCTGTCTCGGTTCCCGTCCGCCCACCGGGGCCCGTCCCGGTCCCGTCCGCCACCGGCCCCGACCTCGCCCCGACCCGACAACCCCCGACGGTCCGTCCCCGTATCGCCCCGGACGTGCCGCGACTCCCGGAGGTGCCCCGCATGCATCGTGATCACATCGACCCCCACCCCGGGCCCGCCGTCATGGGCGCCGACGCCCGGCGGCCCGACGGAACGCGCCGTGCGCTGCGGATAGGGCTCGGCGGGCCCGTCGGATCAGGGAAGACCGCGACCGTCGCCGCGCTCTGCCGGGCGCTGCGGGACGAGGTGTCCCTGGCCGTCGTGACCAACGACATCTACACCCGCGAGGACGCCGAGTACCTGCGCAGGGAGGCCGTCCTGCCCCCCGAGCGGATCACCGCCGTGGAGACCGGCGCCTGCCCGCACACCGCGATCCGTGACGACATCTCCGCCAACCTCGAGGCGGTGGAGGACCTGGAGGACTCCGTCGGGCCACTGGACCTCGTCCTCGTCGAGTCCGGCGGGGACAACCTCACCGCGACCTTCTCCAAGGGGCTCGTCGACGCGCAGATCTTCGTGATCGACGTGGCCGGCGGGGACGACATCCCGCGTAAGGGCGGCCCCGGCGTGACCACCGCCGACCTGCTGGTCGTGAACAAGACCGACCTCGCCCCGTACGTCGGCTCGGACCTCGGCCGGATGGCGGTCGACGCCAAGGCGCAACGCGCCGACCTGCCCGTGGTGTTCCAGTCACTGCGCGAGGACGAGGGGGTCGCCGCGGTGGCGTCCTGGGTGCGGCAGCGGCTCGCCGCGTGGGCGGCGTGAACACTGCGGGCGTCCGGGCGGAGGCGGAGATCCGCGCCCGCGCGGACGGCCGGGGCGGTACCGCCCTGCCCGTGCTGGAGAGCCGGGGCCCGCTCGCCCTGCGGCGCACGCGGGGGAGCGGCGCCACCGCGCACGTCTCGGTCGTCGGAGCGATGAGCGGCCCGCACGGCGGGGATCACTTCACCGTCCGCGCCGACGTCGGCACGGGTGCCCGGCTGCGGGTCGGCTCGGCCGCCGCCACGCTCGCCCTGCCGGGCCAGCACGGGGGACGGGCGCGCCAGGACGTGCGGATCACCGTCGCCGCCGGGGGAGAACTGCACTGGCTGCCCGAGCCGTTGATCTCCGTCAGGGGCAGCGAGCTGGCCGTCCACACCCACGTCGACCTGGAGTCAGGTGCCCGGCTGGTTCTCCGCGAGGAGCTGGCGCTGGGGCGGACCGGGGAGGCTCCCGGACGGCTCACCTCCCGGCTGACCGTGCGCGTCGACGGGCGCCCCGTCCTCGACCAGGAACTCGACTGCGGCCCCGGCGCCCCGGGCGGCTGGGACGGCCCCGCCGTGCTGGGCGGCCACCGTGCCGCCGGTCAACTCGTCGTGGTCGATGCGGAGTTCACGGAGAAGCCGATCGCGCCCGGCGTGCCCGCCGACGGCCTCGCCGTCCTCCCGCTGTCCGGGCCCGCCGTCCTGGTCAGCGCCGTGGCGCCGGACGCCCTGAGGCTGCGCCGGCTGCTGGACCGGGCGCCCGCCTCCTTCACTCCCGCGTCCCCGGCGTCCGCATGACACCACCGTCATATCCGCTTTTCGGATTGGCAAGGAAGGCGTATCCCCTCTGTCGCCCGTGACCCCCGGGAGACGAGGACCAACCCCGTAGGCGTCGAAACCATGTACGGGGAGGCCCTCTTGAGGGACAGCAGAGCGAGAGGCGGGTGGTGGCGGTCGGTTCGGCCGGCGTGCTCGTCACCACCGCACTCATGGCCGGCGCCGTCGCGGCGCCCGGCGCGAGCGCGACGGCGGACACCTGTCGGCCGACACCTACCTGCTCACCGGGAAGCTCGACCGCTCCGACGTGACCTGCGTCCGGCACGCCACGCCGAAGCCGTACCGCACGGCAGTGAGGGGCGGCCGGAACACTCCGGCCGCCCCTCACCCGTGTCCGCGTGCTCACCGCAGCGGCATGCGTGGCGCCCGCCGCTTCTCCTCCGCCTTGCGCTTCTCCTCCGCGGCCTTCACGTCGGCCGCGTACCGGTCGACGTACTCCTGCTCGGAGAGGGAGAGGATGGCGTACATGATCTCGTCGGTGACGGCCCGCAGGACCGCCTTCTCCTTCTCCATGCCCTGGTAGCGAGAGAAGTCCAGGGGCTCGCCGAAGCGGATCACCACCGGGTGGATGCGGGGGATCTTCCGGCCGGGCGGCTGCGCCTCGAACGTCCCGATCATCGCGCAGGGCACCACCGGGACGCCCGCCTTGAGGGCCATCACCGCCACGCCGACCTTGCCCTTGTAGAGGCGGCCGTCGTGCGACCGGGTGCCCTCCGGGTAGATGCCGAGCAGTTCCCCCTTGCTCAGCACCCCGAGCCCCTCGCGGATCGCCGCCTGCCCGGCCTCCTTGCCGGAACGGTCGACGGGGATCTGGCCGGCGCTGTGGAAGAAGAACGCCGTCAGCCGCCCCTTGAGGCCCGGGCCGGTGAAGTACTCGGCCTTGGCGAGGAAGGTGATGCGGCGCTTCAGCACGGCCGGCATCAGGAAGTGGTCCGAGAACGACAGATGGTTCCCCGCCACGATCGCGGCGCCGGAGGACGGGACATGTGCCAGGCCCTCGATCCGGGGCCGGAAGACCAGTCTGAGCAGCGGGCCCAACAGCACGTATTTGAGCAGGTAGTAGAACAAATGCACGCTCCTCGACTCTGGGAAACGACGGGATCGCCGCGTTCCAGCAGGTCATCCGGCACGTCGTGAACGGCCAGTCTAGGACCGGGTGACGGGCCCGGGCACCAGGTTCGACGGGAACCGGAACCCGTCGCCCCGGACAGCCGCCCGCACACCGGGCGGCCGCCGCCCGCGCACCGGCCGGTACGCTCGACAGTATGCGGTTCTCCGTCTCCTCCGACATGGACGAACCGGTCGCCCGCGCCCTGGTCGACGCCCTGCGCGAGCGCGGCCACGAGGTGCGCGTCCACGGCGCCCTGAGCCCCGGCGACGACCCGCGGTGGGCCGTCTGCTCGGAGGCCGCCGCCCGCGACGTCGCCGACGGGAGGGCCGACCAGGCGGTGGTGTGCTGCTGGACCGGGACCGGTGCCTCGATCGCCGCGAACAAGGTGCCCGGCGTCCGGGCCGCCCTGTGCACCGACGCGTACACCGCAGACGGCGCCCGCCGCTGGAACGACGCCAACGTGCTGGCGATCGGCCTGCGGCTCACCTCGGTCCCGCTGCTCCAGGAGATCCTCGACGCCTGGTTCGCCGGGCGGCCCAGCGACGACCCCGAGGACCGGGCCAACGTGGAGCGCACCACCCGCCTCGACGGCGAGCGCACCGGCGCCTGACGGCGGGTGCCCGCCACCCGTCTCGGCGGTGTCCACACCGCGCCTGACGGCGGGTGCCCAGCACCCGTCTCGGCGGCGAGCACACCGGCGCCTGACGGCGGGTTCCGTCACAGCCGTACGACGACCAGCGCCGTGTCGTCCGTGGCGCCGCCCGGCGGCAGCAGTTCACGCAGCACCGTGTCCGCCAGCGGCTCCGGGTCCAGTGCCCGGTGGTGGCGCAGGGACTCCGCCAGCCGCCGCAGCCCGACGTCGATGTCCTCCCGCCGCCGCTCGATCAGCCCGTCGGTGTAGAGCACGAGGGTCGCCCCCGGCTCGAAGGCCGTGGACGCCTGCGGCCGCGGCTGCGGATCCGGACGGGCGTCCAGTGGCGGGTCCGTCGCCCGGTCGAGGAACTCCACCCGCCCGTCGTCGTGCAGCAGCACCGGAGGCGGATGGCCCGCGCTGCTGTAGGTCAGGACGTGCCGGTCGAAGTCGATGAACGTGGTCACGGCCGTCGCCGACTCGGCGCCGTCCACCACGTTCGCGTACCGGCCGAGCACGTTCAGCGCCTGGGCCGGCCCGTCCGCCACCCGGGACGCGGCGCTCAGCGCACTGCGCAGCTGGCCCATGACCCCGGCCGCCTCCAGGCCGTGCCCCACGACGTCGCCCACCGACACGCCGATGCGGTGGCCGCCCACCAGGTCGACCAGGTCGTACCAGTCCCCGCACACGTTGAGCGCGCCCACCGCAGGCCGGTAGCGCACCGCGGCCCTGCGATGGCCGACCTGCCGGTGCGCCGGCAGCATCGCCTTCTGCAGCACCAGGGCCACCTCACGCTCCCGGGCGTGCGCCTCGTGCAGCCGGTTGTTGAGCTCCTGAAGCTCCCGGGCGCGGGTGTACAGCTCGGCCTCCAGCACCCGTCCCGCCGTGTCGCCGTCGAGCCCCCGGGCCCGCACGAACTCGGTGACCTCCTCGACCCGGTGCACGATCAGCCGGACCCGGCCGTCCGGTCCGAGCACCGGGCTGTTCACCGGCGACCAGTAGTGCTCGTGCCAGTTCCCCGAGTGCTCGGGGGACTCGACGTCGTAGCGCTGCAAGGCCATCGCGTCCCGTTCGCCGGTGGCAAGTACCCGCAGCAGCGAGGCCCGCAGATGGTGCGAGTGGCTCGCGGCGGGGGAGTTCAGCGACTCCGGGAACACGTCGAACACGTGGCGGCCCAGCAGGGACGCGCGCGGACGTCCCGTGCCGCGCACGTACGCGTCGTTGACGTCGGCGAACACCAGGTCCGGGGTCAGCAGCGCCACCATGCCCGGGAGTGCCCGGTACACCGCCTCGAAGTCGATCGTCGTGTCCGCCATGGCCCCGCCTCACTCCGGGGACGTGGTCAGCGGCTGCTCCGCCCAGATGATCTTCCCGTCGGGCACGAACCGCGTACCCCACCGCTCCGCGAGCTGCGACACCAGCAGCAGCCCCCGGCCGCCCTCGTCCATCGCGCGCGGATGCCGCAGATGCGGGGCGCTCGCTCCGCCGTCGAGCACCTCGCACACCAGCGTCCGCTCCCGGATCAGCCGCAGCCGCACCCGTCCGGAGGCGTGCCGGATCGCGTTCGTCACCAGCTCGCTGACCAGCAGCTCCGTGGTGAACTTCAGCTCCGCGTCGAGACCCCAGCGGGAGAGCTGGTCCTGGGCGGTCCTGCGGGCGTCCGCCACCACCGCCGGGTCCGACGGCAGGTCCCACGCCGCGACCTGCTCCGGCGCGAGCCGCCTGGTCCGCGCCATCAACAGCGCCACGTCGTCCTCCGGACGGGCCGGGACAAGGGCGTCGACCACCGCCTGGCAGCGGGGCCGAAGCTCGCGTTCCGTGCCCTCCAGGGCCCGCCGCAGCCGCTCCCGTCCCGCCTCCTCCGCGCCGCCGTCGCCGTGCGCCAGCAGCCCGTCCGTGTGCAGCACCAGCGTGCTGCCCTCGTCCAGCGACAGCTCCACCGCCTCGAACGGCGGACCGCCCACCCCGAGGGCGGGCCCCTGCGGCAGATCCACGAAGCCGACCGTGCCGTCCGGCGCGACCACCGCCGGCGCCGGATGCCCAGCGGCGGCCATCGTGCACCGCCCGTCCGCCGGGTCGTACACCACGTACACGCACACGGAGCCGACCGAGCTGCCGTGCCCGACCGCGCCCTCCCCGTCGTCGTCCCCCTCCCCGTCCCCGTCGTCCCGGGCGGAGCGGAGAGCCAGGTCGTCCAGGTGCGCCAGCACCTCCTCGGGCGGCAGGTCGATCGCGGCGAGCGTGCGGACCGCCGTGCGCAGCCGTCCCATGGCCGCGGCGGCGTCGATGCCGTGCCCCGGCACCTCGCCGACCACCAGCGCGACCCGGGCGCCCGACAACGGGATCAGGTCGTACCAGTCGCCGCCCAGCCCGGTCAGCTCGTCGGCGGGCCGGTAGCAGGCGGCCACCTCGACGGCGTCCTGGTCGGGCAGCCGGCGCGGCAGCAGACTGCGCTGGAGCACCAGCGCGGCGTCCCGCTCGCGGGTGTAGCGGCGGGCGTTGTCCACGCAGACGGCGGCGCGCGAGACCAGGTCCTCGGCCAGGTGCAGGTCGTCCGCGTCGAAGGGGCTCTGACGGCGGCGGAAGAACGTGGTGAGGCCCAGGGTGACGCCGCGCGCCCGGATCGGGACGATCATCACGCTCTGCAGGCCCAGCTCCAGGAAGGTGGACTCCCGGCCGTCCGGCGCGCCCGCGGCCCATTCCACCGCCAGCGGGTCGAGCTGTTCCTGCCGCCAGGACCGCCCCGTGGCCAGGCACCGTACGGGCGGGGAGCCCGCCAGGTAGGAGACGACCGCGCCGCTGTCCACGGTCGTCCGCGGCAGATCCTCGTACAGGGACCGGTGGCCGGCGCGGCGCAGCGGCATCCGCTCGGACCCGGCGAGCGGCTCCGGGACCGGCTCGGCGCCCCGCAGCACCGTCTCCAGCAGGTCCACGGTGACGAAGTCGGCGAGGCCGGGCACGGCGACGTCCGCCAGCTCCTGCGCGGTGGTCATCACGTCGAGGGTGCGGCCGATGTACCGGCCGGCCCGGTCGAGCAGGGCGAGGCGCTCCCGGGCACGGTGCCGGTCGGTGACGTCCACGACGGTGTAGTACACACCCATCGGGTCGCCCCGGTCGTCCTCGAGGCGGGTGAACGACAGCATCTGCGCGGTCTCCCGCAGCGGCGCCGAGCGCACCCGGCCGACGTACTCGTAGTCGATCACCTGCTCGCCGGTCTCCAGCACGTGCCGCATCCGCTCCTCGACGGCCTCGCTGTCCATGCCCGGCTGGACGTCGGCGACCCGCAGCCCCACCCGGCTCCGGCCCGGACCGCCGCCCCACCGCTCCAGGGCCGCGTTGGACCACACGAAGCGCAGCTCGGTGTCCACGATGGCGATGCCGATGGGGTTGCCGGCGACGATCTGTTCCAGCACTCCGCGGCTCATGTCCCAGCCCCGCGCGCCGCCGCCCAGCTCCGACAGCAGCACCAGCACCGCCGGGCGGCCCTGCGGCGCCGTCGTCGGGGCGACCCGCACCGACACCGGCACCGGCTGCCCGTCCCGGTGGAGGGCCGTCATCAGCCCCGTCCAGTCGGCGCCGGTGCGGCACCGGGCGAGCAGGTCCTCCATCCGCTCGGCGTCCTCGGCCTCCAGCAGATCGGCGAACTTCCGGCCCACCGCCTCCGCCGCGCCGTGTCCCAGCAGCCGCTCCGCGTGCACCGTCCAGCCCGCCACCAGACCGTGCGGGTCCAGCAGCAGCGGCGCGGCGTCGGCCACGTCGAACCCCTGCCGGGCTCCTCCCTGCTCCTTCTGTCCGCCCACGGACGGCCTCTCTGTCGCTGAGAGTTTTATGTCGTCTTTGTCCCCGCTAGACCCCATCTTCACCCCGATGACCGGCCCAGGGCTTCCCAGAGGTGGGCCACTGGTGCACCGCACCCGTCGTCCGCCACGCCCCCGGACACGCCGACGCCCCCGCCGGAGACGGCCGGGGGCGTCGGGCAGAGGGTCAGACCTGGCGGCTGAGCACCTTCTCCAGCGTGCGCAGCGCCTCCCGCAGCTCGTCCGCGGTGACGGTCAGCGGCGGGGCCAGCCGGACGGTCGAGCCGTGCGTGTCCTTCACGAGAATCCCCTCGCGCATCAGACGCTCGCTGACCTCCCGGCCGGTGCCGAGAGCCGGGTCGACGTCCACGCCCGCCCACAGGCCCCGGCTGCGGAAGCCGGTGACGCCCTTGCCGACCAGCGCCTCAAGGCCCTCCCGCAGCACCACGCCCAGGTCGGCCGCGCGCCGCTGGAACTCGCCGGTCTCCAGCAGCTCCACCACGGCCGTGCCCACGGCGGCCGCCAGCGGGTTCCCGCCGAACGTCGACCCGTGTTCGCCCGGGTGGAGTACCTGGAGCACCTCACGCCGGGCCGCCACCGCCGACACCGGGACGATGCCGCCACCCAGCGCCTTGCCCAGCAGCACCACGTCCGGCACGACCGACTCGTGCTCCACGGCCAGCGTGCGCCCGGTGCGGCCGAGCCCCGACTGGATCTCGTCCGCGACGAACAGGCACCCGGCGCGCCGGGTGAGCTCCCGCACCCCGGAGAGATAGCCGTCGTCCGGGACGACCACGCCCGCCTCGCCCTGGACCGGCTCGATCAGCACCGCCGCCGTCGTCTCGTCGACCGCCTCCTCCAGAGCCCCGAGGTCGTTGTACGGCACTACCCGGAACCCCGGGGTGAAGGGGCCGAACCCGGAGCGGGCGGTCTCGTCCGTGGAGAAGCTGACGATGGTCGTCGTCCGACCGTGGAAGTTGTCCGCCGCCACCACGATCGTCGCCCGGTCGGCGGGGACGCCCTTCACGTCGTAGGCCCACTTGCGGGCCACCTTGATGCCGCTCTCCACCGCCTCCGCGCCGGTGTTCATGGGCAGCACCATGTCCAGGCCGGTCAGCGCGGCCAGCCGCTCCGCGAACTCCGCCAGCCGGTCGTTGTGGAAGGCGCGCGAGGTCAGCGTGAGCCGGTCCAGCTGGCGGTGTGCCGCCTCGATCAGCGCCGGATGCCGGTGGCCGAAGTTCAGCGCCGAGTAGCCGGCCAGCATGTCCAGGTACTTCCGGCCCTCCACGTCCTCCACCCAGGCGCCCTCCGCGCGGGCGACGACCACGGGCAGCGGATGGTAGTTGTGCGCGAGGACCGGCTCCTCCGCCGCGATCAGCTCGGCGGACGAACGCGTACGGGGGGCAGAGGTCATGAGCGGATCTCCTGAGTGCAGCACTTGATGCCCCCGCCCGCCTTGTGGAACTCGGACAGGCCGACGGGGACGGGGACGTAACCGCGGTCGGCGAGCCGGTCGGCGAGGGCCGTCGCCTCCGGCGAGATGAACACATGACGGCCGTCCGAGACGGAGTTCAGGCCGAACGCCATGGCGTCCTCCCGGGTGGCGAGGACCGCGTCCGGGTACAGCCGCTCCAGCACCTCACGGCTGCCCGGCGAGAACGCCTCCGGGCAGTACGCGACGTTCTCCTCGTCCAGCACGAACAGCGCCGTGTCCAGGTGATAGAAGTACGGGTCCACCAGTGTCAGGCCGATCACCGGCACGCCGAAGAACTCCTGGGCCTCACGGTGCGCCTCGGGCGCGGTGCGGAAGCCGGTCCCGGCGAGGATCCAGCGCCCGGCGGGCACCAGGTCGCCCTCGCCCTCGCACACGGACTCCGGATGCTGGACGTCGAACCCGTGCGCCTTGAACCAGGCCGCGTACGGCACCGACTCCGGGCGCCGCTCCGGCGCGTGGAACCGCGAGCCGAACACCCGCCCGTCCACGACGACCGCCGCGTTCGCGGCGAACACCATGTCGGGCAGACCGGGCAGCGGTTCCACGGTCTCCACGGTATGGCCGTGGCGGCGGTAGGCGTCGACCAGCGACAGCCACTGCCGCCGGGCGAGTGAGACGTCGACGGGTCGGTCCGGACGCATCCAGGGATTGATCGCGTACCGCACGGCGAAGAACCTGGGTTCGCAGACGAGATAGCGCCGTGGGCGCGCCACACGTGATTCGGGCACGAAGGGGTTCCTCCGCTTCACACGGTGTCGACTAGGGGTGACTCCACGGTAGGAACGCGGCCCAGCGGCCGACAAGCGACGGATCCTGCGTCTTCACGCAGGATCGCTGCGTCCTTCACGGCCTCGGCGCACGTCTGGTGCGCCGTCCGGGGCGGGCTGAGTCACTCCCGCCTCAGGACTGTCGGGCAGCAGGTGCGACAGCACCATCACGCTGATCGTCTTCCGGATGAACGGCTCCTGGCGGATCCGCTCCAGCACCTCCTCGAAGTGCTCCACGTCCCGCGCCCGCACGTGCAGCAGCGCGTCCGCGCCCCCGGTCACCGTCATCGCCGCGGCGATCTCCGGATGGTTGCGCACCACCTCCGCCAGCCGGCGCGGCGGCGCCGCCCCCTCGCAGTACACCTCCACGTAGGCCTCGGTGCGCCAGCCCAGCGCGGACGGCCGCACGGTCGCGGTGAACCCGGTGATCACCCCGGTCTCCCGCAGCCGGTCCACCCGGCGCTTGACGGCCGTCGCCGACAGCCCGACGGAGGCGCCGATCTCCGCGAAGGACGTCCTGGCGTTCGCCATCAGAGCGGTGACGATCTTCCGGTCGAGTTCGTCGAACGGCGTGGGCCTGCTGTTCATGCGGGCACTGTATCCACGGCGGCCCCGCGGTCACCCCGGGCGCGTCCCCCGGAGGAGGACCGGCGCCGAACCGGGTGAAACGCCCTTGTCCGGCACGTAGTCCGGACCCGGAGATCCCGCCTACACTCCACGTTCATGCTGCGCGCCCTCGCCGTCGACGACGAACGCCCCTCGCTGGAGGAGCTGCTGTACCTGCTGAACGCCGACCCGCGCATCGGGAGCGCGGAAGGCGCCGGCGACGCCACCGAGGCCCTGCGCCGCATCAACCGCGCCCTGGAGTCGGGACCCGACGGGCCCGACGCCATCGACGTCGTCTTCCTCGACATCCAGATGCCCGGCCTCGACGGACTCGACCTCGCCCGGCTGCTCACCGGCTTCGCCCGGCCGCCGCTCGTCGTGTTCGTCACCGCCCACGAGGACTTCGCCGTCCAGGCCTTCGACCTCAAGGCCGTCGACTACGTGCTCAAACCCGTCCGCAAGGAACGCCTCGCCGAGGCCGTGCGGCGGGCCGCCGCCCAGCGCGGCACCACCCCGCGCGAGGCAGCCCCGCGCATCCCCGTGCACGAACCCGACCCCGACCAGATAGCCGTCGAACTGGGCGGCGTCACCCGGTTCGTCGCCGTCGACGACATCACCCACGTCGAGGCCCAGGGCGACTACGCCCGCCTGCACACCGACCGCGGCAGCCACCTGGTGCGCATACCGCTGGTCACCCTGGAGGAGCGCTGGCGCTCCCGCGGCTTCGTCCGCATCCACCGCCGCCATCTGGTCGCCCTGCGCCACATCGGCGAACTGCGGCTCGACGCGGGCACGGTGAGCGTCCTGATCGGGTCCGAGGAACTCCAGGTCAGCAGGCGCCACGCCCGCGAGCTGCGCGATCTGCTGATGCGCCGGACCACGGGCTGACGGGGGAGAGGTCCGCATGCCGCAGGAACCCGCCGAGCGCAGGGTGGTCGTCACCGGCCCGCCCCGCCGCGCCCGCCGTACGTCCGGCTACTACCGCCCGCGCACCGAGATCGACGAGCAGACCACCCTGGGTCACACCTACGTCCGCTCCCTCATGCGCATCCAGCTGCGCACCGGACTCACCGTGTTCGCCGTCCTCGCCCTGCTCATCGGCCCGCTGCCGCTGGTCTTCGCCGCCGCCCCGGACGCCCGCCGGCTGGAATGGGCGGTCCTCGGCTTCGGGCTCTACCCCCCGCTGGTCCTGCTCGCCCGCTGGTACGTCCGCCGCGCCGAACGCAACGAACGCGACTTCGTCCGGCTCGTCGAGGACCGCTGAGACCCCGGGAACCGCACCACCGTGAACACCGCCTACGCCGTCACCGCCGTCGCGCTCGTCGCCGTCGCGACCGTCCTCGTCGGCGCCTTCGGCCTGCGCATATCCCGCACCACCTCCGACTTCTACGTCGCCTCCCGCACCGTCGGCCCCCGCCTCAACGCGGCCGCCATCAGCGGCGAGTACCTCTCCGCCGCCTCCTTCCTCGGCATCGCCGGACTCGTCCTGGTCCAGGGCCCCGACATGCTCTGGTACCCGGTCGGCTACACCGCCGGCTACCTGGTGCTGCTGCTCTTCGTCGCCGCGCCCCTGCGCCGCTCCGGCGCCTACACGCTGCCCGACTTCGCCGAGGCCCGGCTCTCCTCGCACGTGGTACGGCGGCTCGCCGGCACCCTCGTCGTCGGCGTCGGCTGGCTCTACCTGCTGCCCCAGCTCCAAGGCGCCGGACTCACCCTCACCGTGCTCACCGGCGCGCCCGACTGGCTCGGCGCGGTGATCGTCGCCGCCGTCGTCACGGTGATAGTGGCCGCCGGCGGCATGCGCAGCATCACCTTCGTCCAGGCGTTCCAGTACTGGCTCAAGCTCACCGCCCTGCTGGTGCCCGCCCTCTTCCTGGTGATCGCCTGGCAGAGCGACGGCGCGCCCAGCCACGCCTTCGACGAGCCCGCCGAATTCCGCGAACAGCGCGTGGTGCGCGTCGACGACACCGTCGACCTGCGCCTGACCGCACCGCTCACCGTCACCGTGGACGGCGCAGTCGACGGCCGGGAACACGAGGACGCGGAGGTCAGCCTCCCCGCCGGCACGCACCGCATCGACGGCGGCACCCG
This sequence comes from Streptomyces sp. BJ20, assembly GCF_022869105.1. Classification (NCBI taxonomy): domain Bacteria; kingdom Bacillati; phylum Actinomycetota; class Actinomycetes; order Kitasatosporales; family Streptomycetaceae; genus Streptomyces; species Streptomyces sp. BJ20. The sequence continues at coordinate 4,679,330 of NZ_CP094918.1, read as the reverse complement.
CCTCACCTTCGCCGAGGGCGCCGAGGTGCCCGCCACCGGCAACGGCGCCGACGACGCCCTGTCGCCCTCCCGCGCCGAGAGCCGCGCGGAACGCCCGCTGTACGCCACGTACGGGCTGATCCTCGCCACCTTCTTCGGCACCATGGGCCTGCCGCACGTGGTGGTGCGCTTCTACACCAGTCCGCACGGCGTGGCCGCCCGCCGCACCACCGTCGCCGTCCTCGGCCTGATCGGCGCCTTCTACCTGCTGCCGCCCGTCTACGGAGCCCTCGGCCGCCTCTACGCACCCGACCTCACCCTCACCGGGGACGCGGACGCCGCCGTGCTGCTGCTGCCCGGACGGATGATCGGAGGCACCGGCGGCGACCTGCTGGGGGCGCTGGTCGCCGGGGGAGCCTTCGCCGCGTTCCTGTCCACCGCCTCCGGACTCACCATGGCCGTGGCCGGGGTGCTCACCCAGGACGTGCTGCCCTCCCGCGGCGTGCGCCACTTCCGCCTCGGCACCGTGCTCGCCATGGCCGTCCCGCTGGCGGCGAGCATCCTGGTCGGCGGGCTGCCCGTGGCCGACGCCGTGGGCCTCGCCTTCGCCGTGTCCGCGTCCTCGTTCTGCCCGCTGCTGGTCCTCGGGATCTGGTGGCGGCGGCTCACCCCGCCGGGCGCGGCCGCCGGGATGCTCGTCGGCGGCGGCTCCGCGTTCCTCGCCGTGGCCGCCACCATGGCCGGTTACCCGGGCGCCGGACCGTGGCACGCGCTGCTCGCCTGGCCCGCCCTCTGGTCGGTGCCGCTCGGCTTCCTCACCATGGTGCTGGTCTCTCTCGCCACGCCCGGCCGGGTGCCGCCCGGCACGGCCGCGGTACTGGCCCGCTTCCACCTGCCGGAAGAGCTGCGTACGGAGGTGCCCGCATGAGCGGTTTCCTCGCCGGTCTGCTCGTCGCCGTGCTGCCCTTGCTGGCCGCCGGCTTCTGGCTGGGCCGGCGCACGGCACGGCCCGCGAGCCTCGCCGGGCTCGGCACCCCCGTCGAGCACGCCACCTTCGAGACCCTGCACACCGCCTCGCTGGCCACGCCCCCGCTGCGCGCCGGGCTCACCGAGGAGACCGCCCGCAAGGCGGCCCGCAAGCTGCGCTCGCTGCTCGGCACGGACGCCCTGTGCCTCTCCGACCGGGAGCAGGTCCTCGTCTGGGACGGCGTCGGCGCCCACCACCGCACCGAGATCATGGAGCGCCTCACCGGCCCCCTGGACACCGGCCGCGGCGAGGCCTTCCCGTTGACCTGCGACACCCCCGACTGCACCGTCCGCTGGGCGGTGGTCGCCCCGCTCACCGTCGACGACCGGGTGCACGGCGCGCTCGTCGCCTGCGCGCCCCGCGAGTCCGCGGTGCTGGTCAGGGCCGCGGGCGAGGTGGCCCGCTGGGTCTCCGTCCAGCTGGAGCTGGCCGACCTGGACCAGTCCCGCACCCGGCTGATCGAGGCGGAGATCCGCGCCCTGCGCGCGCAGATCTCCCCCCACTTCATCTTCAACTCGCTCGCCGTGATCGCGTCCTTCGTGCGCACCGACCCCGAGCGCGCCCGTGAGCTGCTGCTGGAGTTCGCCGACTTCACCCGCTACTCGTTCCGCCGGCACGGCGACTTCACCACCCTCGCCGACGAGCTGCACGCCATCGACCACTACCTGGCGCTGGTGCGGGCGCGCTTCGGCGACCGGCTCTCCGTCACCCTCCAGATCGCCCCAGAGGTGCTGCCGGTCGCGCTGCCCTTCCTGTGCCTCCAGCCGCTGGTGGAGAACGCCGTGAAGCACGGTCTGGAGGGCAAGGCCGACAAGTGCCACATCCAGATCACCGCGCAGGACGCGGGCGCCGAGGCGCTCGTGGTCATCGAGGACGACGGCGCCGGCATGGACCCCGCGCTGCTGCGCCGCATCCTCGCCCGCGAGGTCAGCCCCACCGGCGGCATCGGCCTGTCCAACGTCGACGACCGCCTCCGCCAGGTCTACGGCGACGACCACGGGCTGGTCATCGAGACGGCCGCGGGCGCGGGCATGAAGATCACCGTCCGGCTGCCGAAGTACCAGCCGGGCGTCCACCTGGCGCGGCGGCTCGCCCCGCGGTGAGCCGCGTGCGCGCGTGCCGGTCAGCCGTTGCTGGTCGCGACCATCCCCAGGGTGAGCAGGCCCAGGACGACCCAGATGAACCACAGCCAGCCGTTGCTGCCGAGCGCCACCGTGTACGCCGTCACGGCGACCAGGCCGCCGACGGTGAGCACGCCCATGGTCTTCGTCGAGGTGGAACCGTTCGTGGTACCGGGCATCGCGACACCTTCCTCAGGTCCGTTCCCTCCATGGTGCCCCGGTTTCCAGAAAGGAGGCGGGTTCGGGACGGGTCCTAGCTGCCGCGTGCGTTCAGGGAGGCCAGGTAGGCGTTGTACGCCTCCAGCTCCTTGTCGCCGTCCCGGTCGGCGGCGCGGTCCTGGCGGCGGGCCTGCCGCTGGTCCGAGGCGTACCACTGGAACAGCAGCGCGATCAGCACCAGCACCGACGGGACCTCGCTGAACGCCCAGGCGATGCCGCCGGCCGCGTTCTGGTCGGACAGGGCGTCGATGCCCAGCGACGCGGGCGGGTCCTGGAAGGTCGTGACCATGGGGGTGGAGGCCATCATCAGCGCGATGCCGAAGAACGCGTGGAACGGCATGCCCGCGAACAGCTCCAGCATCCGCATCAGGTGACCCGGCCGGTGCGGACCCGGGTCGACGCCCATGATCGGCCAGAAGAAGACCAGGCCCACGGCGAGGAAGTGCACCATCATCGCCGCGTGCCCGACCGCCGACCCCATCAGGAAGTCGAACAGCGGGGTGAAGTACAGGGCGTACAGGCTCGCGATGAACATCGGGATGGTGAACAGCGGGTGCGTCACGACCCGCATGTAGCGGCTGTGCAGCAGCATCAGCAGCAGCTCGCGCGGCCCCTTGGTGCCGCGCACGGACGCCGGGGGCAGCGCCCGCAGCGCCAGGGTGATCGGGGCGCCGAGCAGGATCAGGATCGGCGACACCATGCTGATGACCATGTGCTGCACCATGTGCACGCTGAACATCACCATGCCGTAGTCGTTCAGCGCGGTGCACATCACCAGCCCGATGCTCAGCACACCGGTGACGAACGCGACCGTCCGCCCCACCGGCCACTTGTCACCGCGCCGGAGCAGCCGGGCCACGCCCCAGCCGTACAGCGCGAGCGCCAGCAGGCAGGCGACGAGGAAGAACGGGTCCGCCGACCAGGCGAGCCCTCGGCCCAGCGTGAACGGCGGCAGATCCATGGTCATGCCGTGCCCGCTGTGATCCATCCGCCGGCTCCATTTTCGTCCAGGTTGTACGCAATCGGTCCGCACCAGACTAGAACCGCCCCCGGCGACGTCCGTCACCGGGGGCGGTCTGTGCGGCCGGTCCATGAGGACGGGCGGCGGCGGAGAGGTCAGAGCACGCACTCCGCCTCGGCGTACCGGTCCTCGGGCACCGTCTTCAGCGTCTCGACGGCCTCTGCCAGCGACACCGTCACGATGTCGGTGCCGCGCAGCGCCGTCATCCGCCCGAAGTCGCCGCGGTGCACGGCCTCCACCGCGTGCCAGCCGAACCGGGTGGCCAGCACCCGGTCGTACGCGGTGGGCGTGCCGCCGCGCTGCACGTGGCCGAGGATCACCGGGCGGGCCTCCTTGCCGAGCCGCTCCTCCAGCTCCAGGGAGAGCTGCCGGGCGATGCCCGCGAACCGCTCGTGCCCGTAGACGTCCTTGCCGCCCTCGTCGAAGTCCATGGTCCCGGCCTTCGGCTTGGCGCCCTCCGCCGCGACGACGATGGCGAACCGCTTCCCGGCCGAGAACCGCTCGCCGACCTTCGCGGTCAGCTCGTCGATGTCGAAGGGCCGCTCGGGCACCACGATGGCGTGTGCGCCGGCCGCCATGCCGGAATGCAGTGCGATCCATCCGGTGTGGCGGCCCATGACCTCCACGATCAGCACGCGCTGGTGCGACTCGGCGGTGGTCTTCAGCCGGTCCAGCGCCTCGGTGGCCACGCCGACGGCCGTGTCGAACCCGAAGGTGACGTCCGTGACGGCGATGTCGTTGTCGATGGTCTTCGGCACGCCGACTATCGGCAGACCGTTGTCGGACAGCAGCCGGGCCGCCTTGAGGGTGCCCTCACCGCCGATGGGGATGATCGCGTCGAGACCGAGCTCCTCGACATGGCCCCGGGCCCGCTCCACACCGTCCCGCAGATGCCCGGGACGCACCCGGGAGGAACCGAGGATGGTGCCGCCGCGGGCGAGGATGCCGCTCACCGCGTCGAGGTCGAGCTTGAGGTAGTCGCACTCCAGGAGGCCCTTCCACCCGTCGCGGAAGCCGATGACCTCGTCGCCGTGGTCGACGACGGCGCGGTGCACGACGGACCGGATGACGGCGTTCAGGCCGGGGCAGTCGCCGCCGGACGTGAGGACACCAATGCGCATAGCCCGAAACAACCTTCTCGAAGTGGGCCGGGACCGGACCGCGCTGTCCGGCTCGATCCCCGCCACCCTAGCCGTTTCGGGGGGAGATGCCGCATCCCGCGTCCGCCTGCTGGACGACGCCGCTCACCTGTGCGGAGGAGGCGTCAGACGGGCCGTGCCAGGCCCCTCCGACGCCTCCTCGGCGGTGTCGTCCCGGCGCTTACGCGGGCTGCTGGGCGGCGGCGATGCGCTCGTCGCGCAGGGCCTCGTACCAGCGGTCGTCGGTCGGCGGCAGTGCGTTGACGTCCAGCGCCAGCTTCAGCAGAAGGTCCGCGATCTGCGGGTTGCGCGCCAGCACCGGACCGTGCATGTACGTGCCGAACACGGTGTCGTTGTACGCGCCCTCGGTGCCGTCCCCGGTGCCGTTGCCGTTGCCGAAACGCACCTGTGCGAACGGGCGTGCCGTGGGGCCCAGGTGGGTGATGCCCTGGTGGTTCTCGAACCCGGTGAGCGGGGGCAGGCCCAGCTGCGGGTTGATGTCCGCGAGGACGTCGCCCACGCAGCGCGCGCCCTCGCCGCGCACCGACACCACGTCGAGCAGGCCGAGGCCGGGCTCGCGCTGGCCGAGGTCGTTGATGAACTCGTGGCCGAGGATCTGGTAGCCGGCGCAGACCGAGAAGACGATCGCGCCGTTCCCCACGGCCCGGTGCAGCCCGCCGTCGCGGCGCAGCCGCTCGGCGGCCAGCCGCTGCGGGCGGTCCTCGCCGCCGCCGATCAGGTAGATGTCGCCGGAGGTCGGGATCGGCTGGTCGCTGCGCACGTCGAGCCGCGCCACGTCCAGGCCGCGCTGCCGCGCCCGGCGCTCGACGACGAGGACGTTGCCCTGGTCGCCGTAGGTGCTGAGCAGGTCCGGGTAGATCCAGACGACCCGCAGCTGGTTGTCGCTCACTTCAAGTCCCCTGAGGTGTCGTGGTCAGTTGCCGACGCGGCGGCGCAGGTCCTGGAACGCGGTGTAGTTGGCGATGACCTCGATCCGGCCCGGCGGCGACATCTGGACCGCCTGGTCGAGGTTCTCGCACACCTGGAACTGCTGGTTGGCGACCTCGAGGCGTACCGCCAGGTCCAGCTTCCGGTCGCCGATGACGCAGATCGGGTGGCCGGTGAGCCGGGTGTAGTCGACGTCCCACAGCCAGGACGTGTCGGTCCCGTCGGCGGAGCGGGCGTTCACCGACAGGATCACCGGGGTCGGCGGCGGGTCGATCAGCGAGAACGTCTCCAGCCAGCCCGCGGGGTTCTTCGCGAGCAGCAGCCGCAGGTCACGGCCCTGGAACTGGACGACGTCGTAGCGGCCGGCCACGGCCTGCACCTGGTACATGCGCTCGAGGGCCACCTGGGGCGGCACCCCGAAGACGGCGGCGACGGCCGCGGAGGACGCGGCGTTGGCCTTGTTGGCGCGGCCCGGCAGCTGGAGGTGGATCGGCCAGGCGGAGCCGTGCGGGTCGAGCACGTGGTCGCCGGAGAGCGCCCAGCTCGGGGTGGGGCGGCGGAAGCCGCACTCGCCGCAGAACCAGTCGTCGCCGGGGCGCTGCATCACGCCGCCGCACGACGGACAGGACCAGGCGTCGTCCTTCCACATCTGGCCGGCGGCCACCCAGATCACGTTGGGGGAGGACGACGCGGCCCACACCACCAGCGGGTCGTCGGCGTTGGCCACGATCACGGCCTTGGAGCCGGCCAGGCCCTCGCGCCAGGCCTCCGCGAGCATGCGGGTCTCCGCGGCGCGGTCGAGCTGGTCGCGGGAGAGGTTGAGCAGGGCGATGCACTTGGGCTCGGTGGCCTGCGCGACGCCCACCAGGTACTTCTCGTCGACCTCGATGACGCCGTAGCGGGCGTCCTCGCCGGCCGCGAGGGCCGAGGTGATGCCGGCCGGCATGTTGGCGCCCAGCGCGTTGGAGACGACCGGGCCGGCCGCCTTGAGCGCCTCGGCGATGAGCCGGGTGGTGGTGGTCTTGCCGTTGGTCGCCGAGACGAGGGTCACGTCCAGGTGCGCGGCGAGCCGGTGGAGAAGCTCGGGGTCGAGTTTCAGGGCCACCCGGCCGCCGATCACCGAACCGCTGCCGCGCCCTGCGGCGCGGGATGCCGCTGCGACCGCCTTGCCCGCGGTCACGGCCAGCTTGGCCCGCGGCGTGAGCGGGTCCGAGTTGCCTGCCATCAGTTCTCGATCCTCCTTGCGTACGCGCCGCGTCTGTGCCTGACGGCCACGTGGTGTGGACTCAGCCTATCGAGATCCATTCGCCCTCCAGTACCGCGGCTCCGTCGTGAGACAGGGCGGGGATACAAGGACCGTACCCTTGCGGCCATGCGACACGGCTCTCTGCCCGGCGTCCACGGACGCGTACGGCCCCTCACCCTGCTCGGAGACCCCGTCCTGCACACGCCGTGCGGGGAGGTCGCCGACTTCGGTCCGGAACTGGCGGATCTGGTGGAGGACTTGTTCGCGACCATGTACGCGGCCGAGGGAGTGGGGCTGGCCGCGAACCAGATCGGCGTGCCGCTGCGGGTGTTCGTCTTCGACTGCCCCGACGACGAGGACGTACGGCACCTCGGGCACGTGGTGAACCCGCGGCCGGTGGTCACGGACGGGGTGGTGGTGCGCGGACCCGAGGGCTGTCTGTCGCTGCCCGGCCTGGAGGCGGGGACGGAGCGGTACGACCACGCGGTGGTCGAGGGCTTCACGGTGACCGGGGAGCCGGTCACCGTGCACGGCACCGGTTTCTTCGCCCGCTGCCTCCAGCACGAGAGCGACCACCTGGACGGCACGGTCTACGCCGACCGCCTCGACGGCCGCCGGCACCGCAAGCTGATGCGCCGGGTCGCGCGCGCCTCCTGGCGCCGCCCCGCCTGAGCCCGGCGCAGGTCCGGGGTCAGAAGCCCGGGCCGCCCACCTTGTCGCCGGCCGCGGCCAGCCGGCCCCACAGCAGGTCGGCCAGGCTGCGCACCAACTCGGCGCGGCCGCAGGGGCGTTCGCCGAGCCACCAGTCACCGGCGGCGTGCATCATGCCGACGATGCCGTGGCCCCACACCCGGGCCAGCTGGTGGCTGCCGGGGCCGAGGTCGAGGCGGTCCTCGATCACCTGGGCCAGCTCCTCGCCCATCCGGCGCAGCAGCGGCGCCGAGTGCTTGCCCACGTCGAAGCCCTGCTCGCTCGGCGAGCCCTCCGCCGGGTGCATCAGGAAGCGGTAGACCTGGGGTCGCGCCTCGATCGCCGCCAGGTAGGTGTCCAGCGTGGCCTCGACCCGCTCCCGCCGCTCCGCGGGAGCGTCCAGCGCGGCCCGCAGGGAGTCCAGCAGGGCGTCGGTGTGGCGCTGGGCGAGGGCGGCGTAGAGTCCTCCCTTGTCGCCGAAGTGCCGGTAGAGGATGGGTTTGGTGATGCCGGCCTCCGCGGCGATGGCGTTCATCGAGGCCCCGGGGCCGTCACGCAGCACCACTCGGTCGGCGGCCTCCAGCAGCTCGCGCCGGCGTCGGTCGGCGGACCGCTGCTGCTCGGTCCGCTGTGTGGTGTCCATGAGCTCTCCCCACCCGTGCTGAATCGGTGACGCCTGCGCAAACTAACACTGATCACGGCCCCGACATCGAACGGGATGCCGACCTGCCTGGGGAGTTGACTTTTCCTACTTGCCGGTAACAGACTGGGGTTACCGCAAGTAACACGCACGTGCGCCGCCGCTGGAGGGGTCATGGCCGAGTTCACCATGGAGCTCAACGACGAGCAGAAGGAGGTGCGGGACTGGCTGCACGGCTTCGCCGCCGACGTCATCCGCCCCGCCGCCGCCGAATGGGACGAGCGTGAGGAGACCCCCTGGCCGGTGATCCAGGAGGCGGCCAAGGTCGGCATCTACTCCCTGGACTTCTACGCCCAGCAGTACTTCGACGCAACCGGTCTCGGCATCCCCATGGCGATGGAGGAGCTGTTCTGGGGCGACGCGGGCATCGCGCTGTCGATCGTCGGCACCGGCCTCGCCGCCGTCGGCGTCCTCGCCAACGGCACCGAGGAGCAGATCGGCACCTGGATCCCCCAGATGTACGGCGACGTGAACGACGTGAAGGTCGCGGCCTTCTGCTCCTCCGAGCCCGACGCCGGCTCCGACGTGGCGTCGATGCGCACCCGCGCGGTGTACGACGAGGCCAAGGACGAGTGGGTCATCAACGGCACCAAGACCTGGGCGACCAACGGCGGCATCGCCAACGTCCACGTGGTGGTCGCGGTCGTCGACCCCGAGCTCGGCTCCAAGGGCCACGCGTCCTTCATCATCCCGCCGGACACCCCGGGCCTGTCCCAGGGCCAGAAGTTCCAGAAGCACGGCATCCGCGCCTCGCACACCGCCGAGGTCGTCCTCGACGACGTGCGCGTCCCCGGCTCCTGTCTGCTCGGCGGCAAGGAGAAGCTCGACGAGCGTCTCGCCCGCGCCCGTGAGAAGGCCAGGAAGGGCGGCGAGCGCGTGAAGAACGCCGCCATGGCCACCTTCGAGGCCTCCCGCCCGGCCGTCGGCGCCATGGCCGTGGGTACCGCCCGCGCCGCGTACGAGGTCGCCCTCGACTACGCCATGACGCGTGAGCAGTTCGGCCGTCCGATCATCGACAACCAGGGCGTCGCCTTCCAGCTCGCCGACATGCGCACCCAGATCGACGCCGCCCGCCTGCTGGTGTGGCGCGCCTCCTGGATGGGGGTCAACGGCAAGCCGTTCACGGCGGCCGAGGGCTCGATGTCGAAGCTGTTCGCCAGCGAGACCGCCAAGAAGGTCACCGCCCAGGCCATCCAGATCCTCGGCGGCAACGGCTACACCCGCGAGTACCCGGTCGAGCGGATGCACCGCGACGCCGCGATCTACACCATCTTCGAGGGCACCAGCGAGATCCAGCGCCTGGTGATCGCCCGCACCCTCTCGGGCATGCCCATCCGCTGACCCACCCGTGCGGGGGCGGTCCGGTGCGCCGGGTTGCCCCCGCACGGCGTCCGGGCCAACCTCGGGGTGACCGACGCCTCGGAGGACGCGATGACACGCACGGCCCGGGACCTGCTGCGGACGATCACCGCGGAGCTCGCCCCCGACCCGCGCTCCAACCCCCTGGTGCCGCTGATCGCCGCCGGCGAGGCGGACCGGGAGATCCTGGCCGTCCTGGCCCTGGAACAGCTGCGGGTCATCCCCGCGGACCGCCGCGCCTTCCTCCAGCTGGCCGTGCGGTCCTCGGCCGAACCGGAGGCCGACGCCTTCTTCACCGCCCTGGCCGAGGGCGAGGCGATCGCCCAGCAGCGGCTGCCGGCCTTCGCCGCGGCCTGCGGCGTCGAGGAGGCCCGCGCCGCCGCCTACACCCCGATGCCGGGCTGCCAGGCCTACCCGGCCTACGTCGCCTGGCTGGCCCTCAACGCCGCCCCGGCCGACGCCGTGCTCGCCGTCACCGCCAACTTCTCCGCCTGGGGCGGCTACTGCGCCACCATCGCCGCCGCGTTGCGCACCCACTACGGCTTCGACGACGAGGCCTGCGCCTTCTTCGACCTCTTCGCCGGACCGGCCGAGCACCTGGACCGCACCGCCGAGCGCGCCGTCCAGGCGGCCCTGGACGCCGGCCGCCTGGACGAGAGCCGCGCCCGCGCCTACGGACACCTGCTGCAGAGCTACGAAGCGCTGTTCTGGCGGACCCTCGAGCGGCCGGCCTGACGCCTCACGGCGTGGTGCCGCTGCTGTGCGCGATGCACGCCACGTCGATGCGGTCGGCGAGTTTCGCGAGTTCGATCGTCAGCGCGGCGACCGTGTCCTCGTCCAGCCCGCCCTCGCCGGACTCGACGAGCCGGACCCACCGGCCGCCGACCGTGCGCAGCAGCTTGCTGACGTCGGCGGCCGCCACCTGAAGGGTGCCGCGGTCGTCGACGATCAGAGGCAGTGTCACTTCGCGGTTCACAGTCGGGATCGTAGTCGTGCGGGCGTCACGCGCCGTGCCAAACCGTGGTGATGTTGCAGAACTCGCGGATTCCGTGCCCGGACAGCTCACGCCCGTAACCCGACCGCTTGACCCCGCCGAAGGGCAGCGCGGGATGGGACGCCGTCATGCCGTTGACGTACACGCCGCCCGCCTCGAGATCCCGGACGAACCGGTCGATCTCCGCCTCGTCACGCGTCCACACGTTCGAACTCAGTCCGAACAGGGTGTCGTTGGCGATGAGCACCGCCTCGTCCAGATCGTCCGCCCGGTACAGCGTGGCGACCGGGCCGAACGCCTCCTCCCGGTGGATGCGCATCTCCCGGTCGATCCCGGCCAGCACGGTCGGCGGGTAGAACCAGCCCGGCCCGTCGGGGCGTTCGCCACCGCACAGCACCGTGGCGCCGGCCCGTACGGCGTCGTCGACCAGCTCCTCCAGGTCCTGGCGGCCCTGTTCGCTGGAGAGCGGGCCGACGTCGGTGTCCTCGTCCATCGGATCGCCGACCTTCAGGGCCTTCATGCCGGCGACGAACCGCTCGGCGAAGGCGTCGTAGACGTCCGTGTGCACGATGAACCGCTTGGCGGCGATGCAGGACTGGCCCGCGTTCTGCACCCGGGCCGTCACCGCGACCTCGGCGGCCCGGTCCAGGTCGGCCGAAGGCATCACCACGAACGGGTCGCTGCCGCCCAGCTCCAGCACCGTCTTCTTGATCATCTCGCCGCACGTCGAGGCCACCGCCCGGCCGGCCGGCTCGCTGCCGGTGAGGGTGGCCGCCTTGATCCGCTCGTCCCGCAGCAGGTCGTCGACGGCGGCGGAGCCGATCAGCAGGGTCTGGAAGCAGCCCTCGGTGAAGCCCGCCCGGTGGAACAGGTCCTCCAGGTACAGGGCGGTCTGCGGCACGTTCGACGCGTGCTTGAGCAGCCCGACGTTGCCCGCCATCAGGGCGGGGGCGGCGAACCGCACCACCTGCCACAGCGGGAAGTTCCACGGCATCACCGCGAGCACCGGTCCCAGCGGCCGGTACCGCACCAGGGCCCGGGAGGCGCCGGAGTCCTTCACGTCGGACGCGGCGGGCTCCTCGTCGGCGAGCAGCTCGGCCGCGTGGTCGGCGTACCAGTGCATCGCCTTGGCGCACTTCGCGGCCTCCGCGCGGGCCTGCGTGACCGGCTTGCCCATCTCCGTGGTGATCACCTTGCCGATGGCGTCCCGGTCCTCGTCGAGGATCTCGGCGGCGTGGTGCAGCAGACGGGACCGCTCCTCGAAGGTCGTCGTCCGGTACGTGCGGAAGGTGGCCTCCGCGAGCTGGAGCCGGCGTTCCAGTTCGTCCTCGTCCATGGGGTGGTACGTCTTGACGGTCTCGCCGTTCGCCGGGTTCACCGTGGCGATGTGCATCACTGGCCTCCATGGGACGCGCTGTGCTCCGACGACCTTCCCGCGCTCCGACGGGCGCCGCAACGCGGGAGGGTCTCTCAGAGCGAGTGCTCCGTCAGGCGGTCCAGAAACGCGGCCTGCGCCGACACGATCAGCTCGCGGGCCCGCTCCAGCGGGAACCAGGCGACCCGGTCCAGCTCCGGGAACTCCCGCGTCCGCCCCGACCGGGGCGGCCACTCCATGGTGAACGTGCCGGGCACGACGGACGACGGGTCCAGGTCGCCCTCCACCGCCCACGCCGTGACCACCTTGCCGCCCGACTGGCGGACCTCCCCGAGCGGCACCGCCTCACCCTCCGGAGGAGGCAGCCCCAGCTCCTCCTCGAACTCGCGGCGCGCGGCGGCCCAGGCGGGCTCGTCGGGGTCGTACTCGCCCTTCGGCACGGTCCACGCCCCGGCGTCCCGGCGCGCGAAGAACGGGCCGCCCATGTGGCCCAGCAGCACCTCGACGCCCTCCCCGGTGCGCCGGAACAGCAGCAGGCCAGCGCTCCGGGCCGTCGTCACTGCCGTACCTCCGGGTGGGCGGCGAGCACGGTCTCGACCGTGTCCGCCTCCTCCGGCCGCTTGTCCTCGCGGTAGCGGACGACCCGGGCGAAGCGCAGGGTGACGCCCGCCGGGTAACGGCTGGAGCGCTGCAGGCCGTCGTAGGCGATCTCCACGACGAGTTCGGGGCGCACGGTCACCGTGTAGCCGCTCTCATCGAGGGCGATCTCCCGCAGCCGTCCGGTCTGCCATTCCAGCATCGCGTCGGTCATGCCCTTGAAGGTCTTGCCGAGCATCGCGAACCCGCCGTCGGCGGTGCGGGCGCCCAGGTGCAGGTTGGACAGCTTGCCGGTGCGCCGGCCGTGGCCCCACTCGGCGGCCAGCACCACCAGGTCCAGCGTGTGCACCGGCTTGACCTTCAGCCAGGACGCGCCGCGCCGCCCCGCGCTGTACGGGGCCTGAAGGCCCTTCACCACGACGCCCTCGTGGCCGCGCTCCAGCGTCTCGGCGAGGAACCGTTCCGCCGCCTCCAGGTCGTCGGGGCCTTTCACCAGCGCGCGCCGCACCCGCATCGGCTCCGGCACCAGCCGGGCCAGCTCGGCGTGCCGCTCGGCGAACGGCAGGTCCAGCAGGTCCCGGCCGTCCACCGACAGCGCGTCGAAGAACACGGGGGAGACCGGCGTCTCCCGGGCGGCCGTCGCCACGTCCACCCGTGACCCGACGCGCCCGGCCGTCTCCTGGAAGGACCGCGGGCGCCCCGTGCCGTCGAAGGAGATCACCTCGCCGTCGAGGATGAACCGCCGCACGTCCAGCCCCCGCGCCGCCTCGGTCACCTCGGGCAGCCGGTCCGTGATGTCGTCCAGGGTGCGGGTGTGGACCCGCACGGTGTCGCCGTCGCGGTGCACCTGGACGCGAATGCCGTCGAGCTTCTCCTCGACCGCGCAGACGCCCAGCTTCCCGACCGCCTCCGCCACCGAGGAGGCGCTGTGCGCGAGCATCGGCTGCACCGGACGCCCGACGGTCAGCCGGAACCGCTCCAGCGCCTGAGGCCCGTCCGCCAGCAGCGCCCCGGCGACCGGCTGGAGCGACCCGGCGAGCATCACCGCCCGCCGTACGTCCGCCGAGGCGGCGCCGGTCGCCTGGGCCAGTCCCTCCACCGCCACCGCGTCCAGGGCGCCCTGGCGCACCTCGCCGGTCAGCAGCCCCCGCAGGAAACGCTGCTCCGCCTCGGTGGACGCGCCGAGCAGCTCGCCGACCAGACGTGCCCGCTCGGCCTGCGAGCCCGGCCCGGACACCTTCGCGAGCCGGGTGAGCAGCGCGTCCACCTCGCGCACGGTGAGGGACGGCTCGGCGGCGGGCGTCACCGGATCGCCCAGCACCTTCCAGCCGACCCCGATCCGCCCCTGCGGCAGCCGGCCCGCCAGGTACGGGATGACGACCGGGACGTCGTCCGGCTCGGCCTCCCGGAACAGCTCGGCGAGCAGGGCGGTCTTCCGCGACCGCGCCGAGGTGGCGGCCACCTCCTGGGACACCTGGGCCAGCCGGGACAGCAACATGCAGTCATCGTGCTACGAAGGGGTGCCTTCTACACCTCCGGATGCGTTCCGGGCCGGTCCGGCCCGCCTTCTGGACCGGTCCGGCCCGCCTTCCGGGCCGGGTGGTCCCGCGCCGGGCCGGGTGATCAGGCGCCGAGCGCCGCGTCCAGGTCCGCCATCCGCAGGTCACCGACGATCGCCGTCGCCGCGCGGTAGCCGCCGCTCGCCGCGTGCACCACCTGCTCGGTGAACCCGATCGCGTTGCCCGCCGCCCACACGCCCGGCACGCTGGTCAGCCCGTTCGGGTCGACCACCGGGTACGTCCCGAACGGCGTCTCGTCCATCTCCGCGCCCAGCCGCTCCAGAAGTCCCGTCTGCGGCACCGGGCGCGGCGCGACGAACACCACCGACCGGGAGTGCACGGCCCCGTCGGCCATCCGTACGCCGGTCAGCCGGTCGTCCTCGACCACCAGACCGGCGACCTCGCCCGGCACCACGTCCACGCCCGCCGCGGCCAGCCGGCGCAGGTCCAGGTCGGACAGCTCCTCCTCGGCGACCCGGTGCAGGAAGAACGTGACGTCCTTCGACCACCGGGACACCATCAGCGCCTGGTGGACGCCCGCCGGGCTCGACGCCAGCACCCCGAAGGGTTCGTCGCGCACCTCCCAGCCGTGGCAGAACGGGCAGTGCAGCACGTCCCGCCCGAACCGCTCGGCGACCCCGGGGACGTCGGGCATCTCGTCCTTGAGCCCTGTCGCGACGACGATCCGCCGGGCGCGCACACCGCCGCCCCGCTCCAGCGCCACCGTGAAGTCCTCGCCCCTGGCCACGTCCGTCACCCGGTCCCGGACCAGCTCCACGCCGTAGCGCGCGATCTCCTCCCGGCCGAGCGCCAGGAACTCCGCCGGCGGCATCCCGTCCCGGCTCAGATAGCCCTGCATGTGCGCCGACGGCGCGTTGCGCGGCTCGCCCGCGTCGACCACCAGCGTGCGGTGCCGGGCCCGCCCCAGCACCAGCGCGGCGGACAGCCCCGCCGCTCCGCCGCCCACCACGACCACGTCGTAACGGCTGTCGGTCAGGTTCTGCTCGGTCATCGTGACCACCTCCACCGCCGACGGTCGCTCCGGCACCCGCACATTGACAAACAAGTTTGCCGAACCTGCAATTGTCCGCATGGTGACGGACGACGTTCTCGCGGAAGTGGGCCCCCGGCTGCGCCGGATCCGGAAGGACCGGGAGGTGACGCTCGCGGCGCTGGCGGAGGCGACCGGCATCTCGGTGAGCACCCTGTCCCGGCTGGAGTCCGGGCAGCGCAAACCCGGCCTGGACCTGCTGCTGCCCATCGCGCAGGCCCATCAGGTGTCGCTGGACGAGCTGGTCGGCGCGCCCCCGGTGGGTGACCCTCGGGTGCGCTCCCGGCCGATCGTGCACGGCGGGCGCACCCACTGGCCGCTCACCCGGCAGCCCGGCGGCCTCCAGGCGTACAAGGTGCTCGAACCGCAGCGGAGGCTGGAGCCGGAACCGCGCACGCACGAGGGTTACGAGTGGCTGTACATCCTCTCCGGGAAGCTGCGGCTGGTGCTGGGCGACCACGACGTGGTGCTGACGGCCGGCGAGGCGGCCGAGTTCGACACGCGCGTGCCCCACTGGTTCGGGTCGACGGGGGAGGGGCCGGTGGAGTTCCTCAGCCTCTTCGGGCCGCAAGGGGAGCGGATGCATGTGCGGGCGCGGCCGAAGAGCAAGGAGTGAGACGTTCCCCGCGTTTCACGGTGGAGGGCGCGGGACGGTTCCCTTGAGGCAAGCGACCGCTTAGTATGCGGAGACCCGGTCAGCGAAGACGACGTTCACCGTCCCGTGGAGGCCCCGCATGCAGGCATGGCAAGTGCACGAACTCGGCGAGCCGGGCGAGGTGATGCGTCTCGCGGACGTCGAGCGGCCGACCCCCGGCGAGGGGCAGGTGCTGCTCCGGGTGCGCGCCGCCGACATCAACTTCCCGGACGCCCTGATGTGCCGGGGCCAGTACCAGGTGCGGCCGCCGCTGCCGTTCACGCCGGGCGTGGAGATCTGCGGCGAGACCGAGGACGGCCGCCGCGTGATCGCCAACCCGGCCCTGCCGCACGGCGGTTTCGCCGAGTACGCCCTCGCGGACGCCGCGGCTCTGCTCCCCGCGCCGGACACGCTGGACGACGCCGAGGCCGCCGCCCTGCACATCGGCTACCAGACGGCCTGGTTCGCCCTGCACCGGCGGGCCCGACTGGAGGCGGGCGAGACCCTGCTCGTGCACGCCGCCGCGGGCGGGGTGGGCAGCGCCGCCGTGCAGCTCGGCAAGGCGGCCGGCGCCACCGTCATCGGCGTGGCGGGCGGCGCCGACAAGGCCGCCGTGGCCCGCGACCTGGGCTGTGACGTGGTGATCGACCGCCGCGAACAGGACGTCGTCGCCGCGGTCAAGGAGGCCACCGGCGGACGCGGCGCCGACGTGATCTTCGACCCGGTCGGCGGAGACGCGTACACCCAGTCCGCCAGGACCGTCGCCTTCGAGGGCCGCATCGTGATCGTGGGCTTCGCGAGCGGGACCATCCCGAGCCCGGGCCTCAACCACGCCCTGATCAAGAACTACGCGATCCTCGGCCTGCACTGGGGCCTCTACAACACCAGGAACCCCGAGCTGGTCAGGCACTGCCACGAACAGCTCACCGGCCTCGCCGCCAAGGGCGCGATCAAGCCACTGGTGAGCGAGCGCGTGCCGCTCGCAGGGGCCGCCGACGCCGTGCAGCGGGTCGCCGACGGCGTCACCACGGGCCGCGTCACCGTGCTGCCGTCCCTGGAGAACGGAGCCGCCGCATGACCGACGCCGACGAACTGCGCCGCCGCACCCGGGAGTTGCTGGCCGCGCACCCGCCCGCCGACACCGAGCGCCTCGACTTCCTGCGCGCCCGCTTCGACGCCGGACTCGCCTGGGTGCACTTCCCCGAAGGACTCGGCGGGCTCGGCCTGCCGCGCTCCCTCCAGGTCGTCGTCGACGCCGAACTGACGGTCGCGGGTGCCCCCGACAACGACCCGCGCCGCATCGGCATCGGCCTGGGCATGGCCGCCCCGACGATCCTCCAGTACGGCACCGAGGAGCAGAAGGCGCGCTTCCTGCGGCCGCTGTGGACCGGGGAGGAGGTCTGGTGCCAGCTCTTCAGCGAGCCCGGCGCCGGCTCCGACCTGGCGGCGCTCGGCACGCGCGCCGTCCGTGAGGGCGACGACTGGGTGGTCAACGGGCAGAAGGTGTGGACGTCCAGCGCCCACGTCGCCCGCTGGGCCATCCTCATCGCCCGCACCGACCCGGACGTGCCCAAGCACCGAGGCATCACCTACTTCGTGTGCGACATGACCGACCCCGGCGTCGAGGTGCGGCCGCTGCGTCAGATCACCGGCGAGGCCGAGTTCAACGAGGTGTTCCTCACGGACGTCCGCATCCCCGACAGCCGCCGCCTCGGCGAGGTCGGCGACGGCTGGCGGGTCGCCCAGACCACCCTGAACAACGAGCGCGTCGCCATCGGCGGCAGGCGGCTGCCCCGCGAGGGCGGCATGATCGGCCCGGTCGCCGGAACCTGGCGCGAACGCCCCGACCTGCGCACGCACGACCTGCACCAGCGGCTGATGAAGCTGTGGGTCGAGGCGGAGGTCGCCCGGCTCACCGGCGAACGCCTGAGCCAGCAGCTCGTCGCCGGACAGCCCGGACCCGAGGGCGCCGGCATGAAGCTCGCCTTCGCCCGCCTCAACCAGGAGATCAGCGGCCTGGAGGTGGAACTGCGCGGCGAGGAAGGGCTGTTGTACGACGACTGGACCATGCGCCGCCCGGAGCTGGTCGACTTCACCGGCCGTGACGCCGGCTACCGCTATCTGCGCTCCAAGGGCAACAGCATCGAGGGCGGGACCAGCGAGGTCCTGCTGAACATCGTCGCCGAGCGGGTCCTGGGCCTGCCCGCCGAGCCGCGCACCGACAAGGACGTCGCCTGGAAGGACCTCGCCCGATGAGCGATCTTCTGTACTCGGAGGAGGAAGAGGCGCTCCGCGCCGCCGTCCGGGACCTGCTCACCGACCACTGCGACACGACGTCCGTGCTCGCCCGCGCCGAGTCGGACGCCCCGCACGACCTGGCCGCCTGGAAGGCACTCGCCGACGGCATGGGCCTCGCCGGGCTGCTGGTCCCCGAGGCCCGGGGCGGACAGGGCGCGACGCACCGCGAGGCGGCCGTCGTCCTGGAGGAACTGGGGCGTGCGGTCGCCCCCGTGCCGTATCTGACCAGCGCCGTCGTCGCCACGGAGGCGCTGCTGAACTGCGCGGACGGCGAAGGCCCGCTCGCGGACCTGGCGTCCGGACGCGTGATCGGCGCGCTCGCCGTCGGCCTGCACACCGCCCCCGGCGCCGCGTACGCCACCGTCCGCGCGGACGGTGGCGCACTGCACGGCGAGCTGACCGGCATCGCGGACGCCGCCGTCGCCGACGTCCTGCTCGTGCCGGCGGACGACGGCGGGCTGTACGCGGTGACGCCCGACGAGGTCACCGTCACCCCGCAGACGTCCCTCGACCTCACCCGGCCCCTCGCCCGCGTCACCCTCGACGCCGCTCCGGGCCGCCGCGTCGGCGACGCGGAGCCCGCCGTACGCCGCGCCCTGCAGGCCGGGGCCGGGCTGCTCGCCTCGGAGCAACTCGGCGTCGCCGAGTGGGCGTTGACCGAAACCGTGCGGTATCTGAAGGACCGCAAGCAGTTCAACCGCCCCGTAGGCGGGTTCCAGGCGATCAAGCACCGGCTCGCGCAACTGTGGCTGGAGGTCGTCAACCTCCGCGCCGCCGCACGGGCCGCCGCCGACGCGCTCGCGACCGGCGAGGACACGGACGTGTCGGTCACCGTCGCCCAGGCCTACGCGGCCCCCGTCGCCGTCCGCGCCGCCGAGGAGGCCCTGCAACTGCACGCGGGCATCGGCATGACGTGGGAACACCCGGTACACCTGCGCCTCAAGCGAGCCAAGGCCGACTCGATCGCCTACGGCACGGCGGGCGCCCACCGGGAGGCGCTGGCGGAGCTGGTGGATCTGCGGGCGCCCTGACAGGTGTTCAGCAGGCGGCCCGTCCTCCCCCTCCCGGGGTGGACGGGCCGCAGTTCGTGGATGAACGGCCGACGGCGAACCGGCCAACTCCTCGCACGTCCCTGCTCTCCGCGTGCCACGGGACCCCATACTCGCGGGGACCCCGTACGGCACTTCAGGGAGGCAGAGCATGGCCCTCACCACCCGTCGCGGAGCCCTCACCGCCCTCGGCGTCGCCCTCGCGAGCCCTCTCGCCCTTCCCGCAGGGCAGGCCCTCGCCGGCCACCACCCGCACCGCCCCCGCCCGTTGTGGCGCGCACACGCCCACAACGACTACGAGCACCCCCGCCCGCTGTTCGACGCCCTCGACCACCGCTTCGGCAGCGTCGAGGCGGACATCTACCTCGTCGGCGGACAGCTCCTCGTCGCCCACGACCCCGAGGACCTCGACCCCGCCCGCACCCTGGAGTCGCTGTACCTGGACCCGCTCGCCGCCCGCGTCCGCGCCCACCGCGGCACGGTGTACCGCGGCGACCGCGGCTCGTTCCAGCTGCTGATCGACCTCAAGACCGAGGGCACGTCCACCTACGCGGAACTCGACCGCCGACTGCGCCGCTACAAGGGCCTGTTCACGACGTACTCCCACGGCAGGGTGTTCCCCGGACCGGTCACCGCCGTCGTCTCCGGCGACCGCGCCGCCCGCGCGCCCATGGAGGCCCAGCGCGTCCGTCACGCCTTCTACGACGGCCGCCTCACCGACCTCGGCGGCCCGGCGCCGGCCTCCTTCGCGCCGCTCATCAGCGACAACTGGACGCTCCACTTCACCTGGCGGGGCGTCGGCGCGTTCCCCGGGGCGGAACGCCAGAAACTGCGCACGCTGGTGGACGCCGCCCACGCCCGAGGACAGCGGGTACGGTTCTGGGCCACCCCGGACGTGCCCGGTCCCGCGCGGGACGCGCTGTGGGGCGAACTGGTCGCGGCGGACGTCGACCACGTCAACACCGACGACCTCGCGGGCCTGGAAGCGTTCCTCGACGCCCACCGGACTGTGTGACACCACACGTTCGGCGGACAGGTCAGCCGCCCGGACGAACCCTCCGCTACGCCACACTTGCGGCCGAACGCCGCGAAACAGGTGCGGCGGAGGAGGTTGACGATGGCCATTTCCATCTCTGTGGTGCTGCTGCTCTCGGTCCTGGCGGTGATCTTCCTGCGCAACGGCGGGCTGAAGATCTCCCACGCCCTGGTCTGCCTGCTGCTGGGCTTCTACCTGGCCAGTACGAGCATCGCCCCCACGATCCACAGCGGTCTGACGGCCACGGCGGACATCGTCAGCAGCCTGCGGCCGTGAGAGCGGGCACCCTCACGGCCGGGGTGGAGGTGGGCGGACGCGGTGCTTCCACCGACTCCGGTGTTGATGTGCGTCTGGCCCTCTGGCAGGGTGACGCTGCGAACCGGCCAGGGAGTTCGACCCCGAGCAGGGCCGACGACGCGGTGCCGGTCACGACGCGGCCGCAGGCTTCGAACGGAGTCGCTCATGCTGAAGCAGGTCGCCGAGGGCGTACTGATCCACCGGAGTGAGCTGCTCGAGAACAACACCGTCGTCGTGCACGGCAGGGACGGCGTGCTCCTCGTGGACGCCGGGATCACCGGTGCCGAGATGACCTGCCTGGCCGCCGACCTCCGTGAGCTGGGCCGGCCCGTGGTGGCGGGCTTCTCGACGCACCCCGACTGGGATCATGTGCTCTGGCATGCCGGACTCGGCGAAGCGCCCCGTTACGGCACGGCCCGCTGCGCGGCCTTCCTGCGGGACGTGTTGTCGGAACGGGACTGGAAGGCCCGCGTCGCCGAGGGGCTGCCGCCGGAGATCGCCGAGGACACACCCCTGGCCCTGTACGGCCTCGTCACCGGTCTGCCCGCCGGCACCACGCGGCTTCCCTGGGACGGCCCCGGGGTGCGGATCATCGAGCACACGGCGCATGCCCCGGGCCACGCGGCGCTGTTGATCGAGGAACGCCGAGTTCTCGTCGCCGGGGACATGCTCTCCGACGTGTTCGTCCCCATGCTCGACGACACCGGCGACCCGATCGAGGACTACCTCGCCGGGCTGGGAGCGCTCGAGGGCGTGGCGGACGACGTCGACGTACTCGTCCCCGGACACGGATCCGTCGCCCGGGGCGAGGAGGTACGCGCGAGGATCGGACTGGATCGCGCGTACGTGGAGGACCTACGGGACGGCCGGGAGTGCGGCGACCCCCGGGTCGTGTCGCCCAAGCCCGGCTGGGAGTGGGCGAGCGGCATTCACGAAGGGCAGGTGCGAAGCCTCGCCCGCGGGGACGCCTGACCGGCGATCCGCCTGACGAGGTCGCCCAGAGGCGACTCCGTCGGCCTCAGCCGCGTTCCGCCACCGCCGCCGGGTCGTCCAGGACGCCCCGGACCACCCAGTGGGCCGCGCCCAGGAGCGGTCCCTCAGGGCCCAGGGCGGAGACGGAGACCGGGCAGGACGGGCCCGCCGTGCGGCGGGCCAGTTCCGAGCGGAGCGACGGAAGCAGCCAGGGCGACAGTCCCGACAGCGCGCCGCCCAGCACCACGTTCTCGGGGTCCAGGAGGTTGACCGCCCCCGTCAGGGCGATGCCCAGCGCCGTGCCCGCGTCGTGCAGGGCGCGTCGCACCGCGGCGTCACCCTGTTCGGCGCGGCCCGCGAGCAGGCCGACCCGGTCCTCGCCGGGTTCGAGGCCGGCCGCGCGCAGCACCGCCTCCTCGCCCGCGTACTGCTCCAGGCAGCCCCAGCCGCCGCAGGCGCAGGACGGGCCGTCGGGCCACACCGGGACGTGGCCCAGTTCGCCCGCGAACCCACGGTTGCCGTGCAGCACCCGCCCGTCCACGACGACCGCCGCACCGATGCCGATCTCGGCCGAGACGTGCAGGAAGTCGCGTGGGGTGTCCTCGCCGAGCCACAGTTCGGCGAGCGCGCCGAAGTTGGCCTCGTTGGCCACCGTCAGCGGCAGCTTCCCGGGGAGCAGCGAGCCGAGGTCCGTGTCGAGCCAGCCCAGGTTCGGGGCGCGGACGACGGTGCGGGCGTCGCGGGCCACCAGACCGGGCACGGCGACCGCGAGCCCGGCCGGCCACAGCCCTTCGTCCTCGGCCTCGGCCACGACCCGGTGGATCAGTCCGGTGAGTTCCCCGAGCACGGGCTCGGGCGAGCGGTCCCGGTTCGCCACATGCCGTACCGCCCGCGCCCGTACCTCCCCGCGCAGGTCGACCGCGCACACCGCGAGGTGGTCGACGCCCACCTCCGCGCCGATCCCGGCCGGGCCCCGCCCGCTGACCGCGAGGGCGGAACCGGGCCGGCCGACCCGCCCGGGCCGCTCCGGGCCGAGCTCCTCCAGCAGTCCCGCGCGGATGAGTTCGTCGACCAGCGTGGACACCGCCGCGCGGGTCAGCCCGATGCGGGAGGCGACGGCGGCCCGGGACAGCGGCCCCTCGTCCCGGACGGTGTGCATCACCCGTGACAGGTTGCGGCGGCGCATGCCCTGCTGGGTGTCGGGCAGGACGCGGCCCTGACCTGCCGGGCGGGCCTTGTGCAGCGGTGCGCTCATTCCTCCGTCAATCCTCGGTCGGGGGCCGTCCGCGCCCGGCGGACGTCCACGGCGGCCTTCGCGGGGCCGCCGTGGGGCGACGCCCGCCGGGGCGTCGTCAGCCGTTGCCCGGGGCGCGCTCCAGCAGCGGGGCCGCGTCGGAGAGTACCCCGGCCAGCCGGGACAGGGTCTCCTCGTCCCGCTCGACCGCGTCCAGCACCGGCCCCTCCGCCGTGCCCCAGCGACGGGCCACCGCGGCCGGGTCCTCCCCGGTGAGCAGCCCGGCCGCCTGGGCCGCCGCGCCGAGCGCGACCAGCTCCTTCGCCTCGGGCACCTGCACCGGGCGCCCGGACAGCCGCCGTACGGTCTGCTGCCAGGCGCTGCCGCGCGCGCCGCCGCCGATCAGCAGCAGCGGCGTCGACGGGTCGGCGTCCTCGTCGAGGACCAGGTCGAGCGCGGCCAGCAGGGAGTAGACGGCGCCGTCGTAGGCGGCCTGGAGCAGCTGGCCGCCGGTGGTGTCGTGCCGCAGTCCGTGCAACAGCCCGGAGGAGTGGGGGAGGTTGGGGGTGCGCTCACCGTCCAGGAACGGCAGCAGTGTGACGCCCCGGCCCGGCTCGACGGCCTCGCGGTCCAGGCCCAGCAGGGTGGCGACCCGGTCCACGGCGAGCGTGCAGTTGAGGGTGCAGGCCAGCGGCAGCCAGTCCCCGCGCGCGTCGGCGAAGCCGGCCACGGTACCGGTCGGGTCGGCGGGCCGGTGCTCCGACACCGCGTACACGGTGCCCGAGGTGCCGAGGCTCATCACCGGCGTGCCGGGACGCACGCCGAGACCCAGCGCGGCGGCGGCGTTGTCACCCGTGCCGCACGCCACCAGCGTCCCCTTGGAGAACGGCAGGTCGTGTCCGTCGCGCACGGTGCCCGCCACCTCGCCCGAGCGCACCACGCGCGGCAGCAGCGCCGGGTCGAGCCCCACGTGCGCGAGGATCTCCTCGTCGTACGCCTCCGTCGCGGACGCCCACCAGCCGGTGCCCGAGGCGTCGCCGCGGTCGGTGGTGCCCTGGCCGGTGAGCCGCTCGGTCAGGTAGTCGTGGGGGAGCCGCACCGCCTTCGTGGCGCGCACCGCGTCCGGCTCGTGCTCCGCCAGCCAGGCCCACTTGGTGACCGTGAAGGACGCGGTGGGCAGGCTGCCGGTCCGGTCGGCCCACGCCTTCGCGCCGCCCAGCTCCTCCACCAGCCGGCTCGCCTGCGGGGCGGACCGCACGTCGTTCCACAGCAGCGCCGGGCGGACCGGCTCGCCGTGCTCGTCCAGCGTGACCAGACCGTGCTGCTGTCCGCCGATCGACACGGCCGCGGCCTCGTGCGCCGCCTCGCCGCACTGCCGCAGCGCCTCGGTCAGGGCGTCCCACCACTGACGCGGATCGCTCTCCCGTCCCGCGCCCGAGGTCACCGTGTGCGGCGCCTGGCCGCTCGCGACGACCCTGCCGGTCGCCACGTCGACGACCAGGGCCTTGGTGGACTGGGTGGATGTGTCCACGCCGACGACGAGCGGACCCTCGGCTGCTGACATCGGTCTCTCCCTCTTCCGCGCCCCGGCGGGGTGTGTCTCTTCCCAGAAATGTTCCTGCATACTAATTTGTAAACCGCCATGACGAAATAGTCTCAGCGAGCAAGGAGCCGCGGCATGAGCTACCAGCCCACCCCCGAGGACAAGTTCACGTTCGGCCTGTGGACCGTCGGCTGGCAGGGACGGGACCCCTTCGGCGACGCCACCCGCGGCGCCCTCGACCCGGCCGAGTCCGTCCGCCGCCTCGCCGAGCTCGGCGCCCACGGTGTGACGTTCCACGACGACGACCTCATCCCGTTCGGCGCGAGCGACAGCGAGCGCGCCGAGCACATCAAGCGGTTCCGCCAGGCGCTGGACGAGACCGGTATGAAGGTCCCGATGGCGACGACCAACCTGTTCACCCACCCGGTGTTCAAGGACGGCGGCTTCACCGCGAACGACCGTGACGTGCGCCGTTACGCGCTGCGCAAGACCATCCGCAACATCGACCTCGCGGTCGAGCTCGGCGCCCAGACCTATGTCGCCTGGGGCGGCCGCGAGGGTGCCGAGTCCGGCGCCGCCAAGGACGTCCGGGTCGCCCTCGACCGCATGAAGGAGGCCTTCGACCTCCTCGGCGAGTACGTCACCTCCCAGGGCTACGACATCCGCTTCGCCATCGAGCCGAAGCCGAACGAGCCCCGCGGCGACATCCTCCTCCCGACCATCGGCCACGCCCTCGCCTTCATCGAGCGCCTCGAGCGCCCGGAGCTGTACGGCGTCAACCCGGAGGTCGGCCACGAGCAGATGGCCGGGCTCAACTTCCCGCACGGCATCGCCCAGGCGCTGTGGGCGGGCAAGCT
This sequence comes from Streptomyces sp. BJ20, assembly GCF_022869105.1. NCBI lineage: Bacteria > Bacillati > Actinomycetota > Actinomycetes > Kitasatosporales > Streptomycetaceae > Streptomyces > Streptomyces sp. BJ20. Next base: position 4,654,385 of record NZ_CP094918.1, on the reverse strand, counting down.
GTTCCACATCGACCTCAACGGCCAGTCCGGCATCAAGTACGACCAGGACCTCCGCTTCGGCGCGGGCGACCTGCGTGCCGCGTTCTGGCTGGTGGACCTGCTGGAGTCGGCCGGGTACGAGGGCCCGCGCCACTTCGACTTCAAGCCGCCGCGGACCGAGGACTTCGACGGCGTGTGGGCCTCGGCGGCCGGCTGCATGCGCAACTACCTGATCCTCAAGGAGCGCGCGGCCGCCTTCCGCGCGGACCCGGAGGTGCAGGAGGCGCTGCGCGCGGCCCGGCTGGACGAGCTCGCCCAGCCGACGGCGGGCGACGGCCTCCAGGCACTGCTCGCCGACCGCTCGGCCTTCGAGGACTTCGACCCCGACGCGGCGGCGGCCCGTGGCATGGCCTTCGAGCGGCTCGACCAGCTGGCGATGGACCACCTGCTGGGCGCGCGGGGCTGAGCCCCTTGGACGGGGCCCGCTTGCGCGAGGGCGGGCCCCGGCGATCACCCGGCGGGGCGTTCGCGTCGGGTGAACGTACCGTCCGCGGCGCGGTGAGGGCTGGGCGCGCAGCTCCCCGGGCCCCTTCGGGGCGCGTTCACCGAAGCGCCCTCAGGGGTGCGGGGATCTGCGCGAGCAACCCATGACACCCCCGCACCCGGCCTGGGGAGATCTGGGGCGCGGGGTGCCATGCGCGCCCGCGCGCCGGGTGTGCGCGGCGCGTGCTCTCCGCGCGGGGAGCACGGCGTTCCGGGGGAGGGTGCCACGACTGGCGGGCGGTTTCGCCGCCGTCTTCTCGCGCGGGCGCGGACCCGCGGCGACGATGTGTTCATGGCCACGCCACCCGTACCGCCCCAGCAGCCGCCCGGTCCGCGGGACGACGCGCCCCCGCCGCAGGGCGGAGGCTTCGGCCCGCCCTCCTCCGGCGACGACTCCTCCTCCGGCCCGCCCGACGACGGCGGAGGCGGGCAGGGAGGCGGCCCCGGACGGCGCCGCCGCGTGATCCTGCTGCTCGCCGTGATCGTCGCGGCCCTGGTCGTCACCATCGCCGTACTCGTCACGTCGGACGAGGACGGTCCGGACACCGAGCCCACGGAGACCGCCACCGGCGGCCCGTCACTGGATCTTCCGTCGGAGTTCCCGACCGGGCTGCTGCCCTCGGACTTCCCCACGGAACTTCCCTCCGGCTTCCCGACCGATCTGCCCTCCGGCTTCCCCACCGCGCTGCCCAGCGACTTCCCGACCGCGCTGCCCAGCGACTTCCCGAGCGGTCTGCCCACCGCGCTGCCCAGCGGACTGGAATCGCTGCTGCCAGGGCTGGAGGGCGTGGACGCTCCCTGACGTCCGACGCGTCCCGCGGGTACCCCTGCGCTGTGAGGTGCGTCACCATAGTGGGGAAGGAGACCGTCGGTCGCCGCGAGACCTTAGGGGGCGCATCTCAGGGACGTCTCAGGGTGGCGGCCAGGAACCGCCGCCGACGCGGGCCCGTTTTCATGTCAGAGAGCGGCAGTGGCCGCGAAGGAGGCGACGCACATGTCGAAGAACGCGAAGATCGCCGCGGGGGGTGTGGCGGCCGGACTCATCCTGCTCATCTGGCTGCCCTGGTGGGCCGCGCTCCTGATCATCCTGGGAGTCCCGGCAGCGGCCTACCTCGCCCTGGACCCGTCCCAGAAGCAGCGCCTGCGGCGGGCCACCCGCAAGGAGCTGGGCCGCTGAGGCGGTGGACGCACCGACCCGTCGGCGAAGGGCGCGCGCCCGGGACGCGGGACGCCAGTGGCGCGGGCGGGGGTGCGCGTCCCGCCGCGCGCCGTTGACACGGCCGTAGGGGGCGCTCGTCCCTGCCCCGCTGCCGCGCGCATCACGCCCGGGCGGTCGTACAGCCCCGACCGACCCGGGCCGCACAGGACCGCGTCCCGTACCCCGCCCCGCCGCGGGCGTCCTCGCCCCGCCCCCGGGTCACAACGGCCGTACGGCCATCTCGTCCAATGCCTTCAGCAGCCCCGGCAGTTCCGGCCCCCGTCCCACCGGAAGCACCTCGCCGGGTTCGTCGTCGAGCAGCACGAAGGCGATGTCGTCCGTCCGCGCGACCAGCGACCACCCGGGCCCGTCCGCGCGCAGCGTCCGCGCACCACCCGGTGCGAAGGACGACCGCACCCGCCCCAGCGGCGGCGGCGAGTCGACGTAGGCGCGGGCCTCGGCCAGCACCCGGCGGATCCCGCCGTGCCCGCCCGTCGCCGTCCCTTCGGTCTCGCCGGACTCACCGGCGTCCGACGCCGCCGAGTCCGGCGTCGGGAACGCCGAGTCGTCCACCTGCTCCCGCCACGTCGCCCACTGCGACGCGATCTCGTCGGCCCCCAGACGCCGCTGGGCCGGCCCCCACACCTCCGCGTCCGGCGGCGTCAGCGGCGGCATCTCCGCCACGTCGGGGGAGGGGTCGTGCGGCGCGGGCACGTTCGGAGCCGCCACTGCCACCGCGAGGGGCCAGCCGGGCAGGGCGGCGACAACCGTGCGCTCGTCCGGCGACAGGTCGTGCTCCATGCCGCAGTCCCAGGACGCGATCGCGACCGCGACCAGCGAGACGTCGTCGACGACCACGGTCCACCGGGCGCCTTCCCCGTCCTGGCCGAGCACCAGCCCGTAGCCGTCGGCCACGGGCGGGAGGCCGAGCGCCGCACACGCCTCGGGGTAGTCGTCGCCCAGCACGCTGGGGAACTTCGCGGGCGTCAGCAGCGCCGCCGTCAGCACATAGAGCGCGTCGTCGTCGGCGGCGACGGCTTCCTGGTCCGTCCCGGCCATCCCAGCCTCCCCATCGGTTCGTCCGTCGGCGCGCACCATATGCCCACCCCGCGCCCGTTGTCACGACCCCGCACCCACGCCCGGAGCTGCAGGTTTCCGGCCGGACGGGGCGAATCGACCCTGCGCGCGGGCTTGTTCGCGGACCTGCACGAAAGCCCCGCGGACGCGAAACTCGCCTCAGGCCTCCCGCACCGCCAGCACCAGGAACCGCGTGTCCTCGTCGGCGTACGACGTCATGCGCCAGCCCGCGCCGGTGAGCAGCGCCCGCAGGTTCGGTTCGGCGCGCAGGTCGTCCGGGGTGAGTGCGCGCCCCTGGCGAGCGGCGAGGGCGGCCCGTCCGATCGGGTGGAACAGGGCGAGCACCCCGCCGGGCCGCACCACGCGGCGGATCTCGCGCAGGTTCTCGGCAGGCCGCGGCAGATGCGCGATCAGCCCGGCCGCGAACACGGCGTCGAGGGAGGACGAGCGCAACGGCAGCGCCGCCACGTCCGTCAGCAGCAGCGCCCCCTCCCGGTCGCGGCCGGCCCGCGCGGCCTCCCGCAGCATCTCCGGCGTCAGATCCGCGCCCAGCACCACCCCGGACGGTCCCACCGCGGCGCGCAGCGCGGGCAGCGCCCGCCCGGTGCCGCAGCCCGCGTCCAGCACCCGGCCGCCCTCGCGCAGTCCGATCTCGGCGACCGCGGCGGCGTAGGCGGGGCCGTCGTCGGGGAACCGGAGGTCCCAGTCGGCGGCGCGGACGCCGAAGAACTCCTGCACGTGTGTGTGGTCGTCGCTCATGCACCGCATGATCTCTCACCGGAACCGGCGACATCGTGTGCGCACGTTCGAGCGTGATGCGGTCGCACCACGCCACCGGTGCGTCAACTTTGCGCCGCTTTCGAAACGCGCCCCCTCCATGCGCCTGCGCCCCCTAGCGTCCCCGGGTCATGGGACATCTGGACCACGCCGCCCTCGGGTGGCTCACCCCCGTGCTGTCGTACGTGATGGCCTGCACCGGCGCCGCCCTCGGGCTGCGCTGCACCGTCCGCGCGCTCGCCGCCGCCGGCCGCGTGCGGCGCAACTGGCTGCTCACCGCGGCCTCGGCGATCGCCACCGGCATCTGGACCATGCACTTCACGGCCATGCTGGGCTTCGGCGTGAGCGGCACCGACATCCGCTACGACGTGCCGCTCACGCTGCTGAGCCTGGTGGTCGCCATGCTGTTCGTCTGCGCGGGGGTGTTCGCCGTCGGCCGTCACCCCGGCCGACTCCAGGCCCTGCTGCTCGGCGGGCTCACCACCGGGTTCGGCGTCGCCGGCATGCACTACCTGGGCATGGCGGCGGTCCGGCTGCACGGCGAGGTGAGCTACGACCCGGTGCGGGTCGCGCTGTCCGTCCTCGTCGCCGTCGTCGCCGCCACGGCCGCGCTGTGGGCGGCCCTCGCCATCCGCTCCCCGGCCGCCGTCGCCGTCGCCTCCCTGATCATGGGCGCGGCCGTCAGCACCATGCACTACACGGGCATGTACGCGGTCAGCGTGCGGGTCGCACCGTCCGGTGACCCGCTGCCCGGGGCGAGCGCGATGTCGTTCGTCTTCCCGCTCGCCGTCGGCCTCGGCGCCTACCTCTTCATCACGTCCGCCTTCGTTGCGCTGTCCCCCGCGGCCGGGGAGCGCCCCGCGTCCGCCGCCGCCCGGCGGCCGGCCGGGCACCCCGCCCACTGACAGCCGCCGCCCGTCCGCACGCCGCCCCTACGAGCGAGGAGCCCATGCGCACACCCCGGAGGACGCCGAGCGCCCGCGCCCAGGCGCCGTCCCCGCCTCCCGTCCGCGGCCGGCGCGCCCACGCGGGAGCGCCTGCCGACGAGGGACCGATGCCCCCGGCGGGCCCGGCCCGGACGGGCGCACCGCGGCTGCGCGGCCCGTCAGGTCCCCGGACCGTCCGCGCCAAGATCATCTGCCTGCTGATGGTGCCGGTCGTCTCCCTGCTCGCCCTGTGGGGGTACGCCACCGTCACCACCGCCCAGGACGTCTCCCGGCTGCGTCAGGTGCAGCGGGCCGACGCCGCCGTCCGCACCCCGGTCGCCGAGGCCGTCACCGCTCTTCAGGCCGAGCGGGCGGCCGCCGTGCGCGGCGCGTCCGACACGGCGGCCGTCGGGGACGCGGAGTTCACCCGTCTCGCGCGGCGCACCGACACGGCCGTCGCCCGCCTGCGGCTAGGCGACGACCGCACCGTCGCCGACGGGCAGGCGCTGCCCCGCGCGGCGGCCGAGCGGCTCGACGCCTTCGTCACCGCCGCCGAACGGCTGCGTCCGCTGCGCACCGAGGTCCGCGAAGGCCGCGCGGGCTGGGCCCGGACGTACGAGCGGTACACCGCCGCCATCGACGGGGCCTTCCGCGTGGGCGGTGCCCTGACCGGCGTCCAGGACGCGGAACTCGGCGCCGACGCGCGCGTACTGCTCGAGTTCTCCCGCGCGGCTGAGGCCCTCGCCAGAGAGGACGCTATCCTCGCCGCGGCCAGGCTGCACGGCAGCCTCGGCGGGGAACGCCTGCGCCTGTTCACCGGGGCGGTCGAACTGCGCCGCGCCCTCACCGCCTCCGCCGCGCCCGACCTGACCGGAGCGGCCCGCACCGCCTGGGCCACACTCGCCGACAGCCGCACCTACGCCGTTCTCTACACGGCGGAGGACAAGATCCTCGCCGCCGATCCCGGGACACGGGCCGCCGAAGCCGTCCCCCGCGCCACCTGGGACGCCGCGCACACGCGCGTGAGGGACGAGTTGCGGACCGTCGAGCGGCACGCGGCGGCGTCGGTCGCCGGACGCGCCGACCCCGTGGAGCGGGGACTGTTCGGACCGGCCGGGGCCGCCGTGCTGTTCGGCTTCCTCGCCGCCGCGGCCTCACTCGTCATCTCGGTCCGCATCGGACGCGGCCTGGTGATCGAACTGGTCGCCCTGCGCGACGACGCCCTCGACATCGCCCACCGCAAACTCCCCGAGGCCATGCGGAAACTTCGCGGAGGCGGAGAGATCGACATCCGGGCGGAGGCCCCGCACGGACCGCCCGCCCAGGACGAGACCGGCCAGGTCGCCCAGGCCCTCGGCACCGTCCACCGGGCCGCCCTGCGCGCCGCCGTGGAACGCGCCGAACTGGCCGGCGGGATCAGCGGTGTCTTCGTCAACCTCGCCCGCCGCAGCCAGGTCCTGGTGCACCGCCAGCTCAGCCTGCTCGACAGCATGGAACGCCGCTCCGACGACCCGGACGAGCTGAGCGACCTCTTCCGCCTCGACCACCTCACCACCCGCATGCGCCGCCACGCCGAGAGCCTCATCATCCTGTCCGGCGCAGCCCCCGGCCGCGCCTGGCGCAAGCCCGTGCCGCTGACCGACGTGGTGCGGGCGGCCGTGTCCGAGGTGGAGGACTACGCGCGCGTGGAGGTGCGGCAGCTCGCCGAGACGTCCGTCGCGGGCGCGGCCGTCGCCGACCTCACCCACCTCCTCGCCGAGATCATCGAGAACGCGGCGCAGTTCTCCCCGCCCCACACCCGGGTGCGCGTCACCGGTGAACCCGTCGGCAACGGCTACGCCGTCGAGGTCGAGGACCGCGGCCTCGGCATGGGCAAGGAAGCCCTCGCCGAGGCGAACCGCCGCATCACCGAGTCCGAGGCGCTCGACCTGTTCGACAGCGACCGGCTGGGCCTCATCGTCGTCAGCCGGCTCGCCGCCCGGCACGCCGTCAAGGTGCACCTCAAGACCTCGCCCTACGGCGGCACCACCGCGGTCGTCCTCCTCCCCACCGCGCTGCTCGACGACCGCGCCGAGCAGGAACGTCCCGGCACACCGGCCGAAGCCCTCGCCGAGGAACACCCGGAACCGCGCGAACCCGCCCGCGCCCCGCACCCCGGGACCGCCCACGTCCCGCGGCCCAGGGCGGTCGCCGCCCCCGACACCCGGCGCGCCCTGGTGGCCCCCGTGGCCGACCCGCCGCCGGAACCCCGCTCCGTGGCGCCTCCCGCGCCGCGCGCCGACGGGGGCGCGCCGCCGCAACCCCGCGCGATGCCGCGCGCCGACGCGGGCGCCGAGCCCGGGAGACCCCAGGGAGCCGCCACCTTGCGCCTGCACCGCACGGAGGAGCCGGCCGGCTCCGACGGCCTGCCCCGCCGGGTACGCCAGGCGAGCCTGGCGCCCCAGCTCCGCGACGGCCGGCCGGGCCCGCCCGGGCCCACCCCGGGCAACGGCCGGGACGACGACCGCACCCCAGAACTCGTACGGGACCGCATGGCTGCCTACCGCGAAGGCTGGACACGCGGCGGCGGCCGGCCGCCCGGCGCCGCCCGCGGCACGGCGAGGCCCAGCACCGAAGGAGACCCCGCATGATCCAGGAACCTCGTACCGGCGCAGGCCGGCGCTCCGGCGAACTCGACTGGCTGCTCGACGACCTGGTGCTCCGCGTCACCGACGTACGGCACGCCGTGGTGCTGTCCGGCGACGGACTCGCCATGGGTGCCTCCGGAGGCCTCGGCCGCGAGGACGCCGAGCACCTCGCCGCCGTCGCCTCCGGGTTCCACAGCCTCGCCAAGGGCGCCGGACGGCACTTCGGAGCAGGCGGCGTACGCCAGACCATGGTCGAGATGGACGAGGGCTTCCTGTTCGTGGCCGCCGCCGGGGAGGGCTCCTGCCTCGCGGTGCTCACCTCCGTCACCGCCGACATCGGCCTCGTGGCCTACGAGATGGCACGGCTCGTCCGGCGCGTGGGCGAGCACCTGGTCACCGCGCCGCGCGTCGCCGCACGGCCGCCGGCCGGATGAGACGAGGAAGCGGTCCGAGCAGATGACCGACGACACGACCGGCGCCCCGCGCGAACCGGGCAGCCAGTGGTACGACCACGAGGCCGGCCCGCTGGTGCGGCCCTACGCCGTGACCGGCGGACGCACCGCACCCGGCCCCTCCGGCGTGCGCTTCGACCTGATCGCCCTGGTCACCCTGGACCCCGCCGCGCCCGCCGGCGACGACCCCGCGCTCGGCCCCGAGCACCGCGCGCTGGTCGACCTGTGCCGGCCCGAGACCCAGTCCGTCGCCGAACTCGCGGCAGGCTCCGACCTGCCCGTCGGCGTCGTCCGGGTCCTCCTCGGCGACCTGCTGGAACGGGGCCGGGTCACCGTCAGCAGGCCCGTACCGCCCGCCCAGCTGCCCGACGAGCGGGTGCTCCGCGAGGTCATCGCGGGGCTGCGGGCGCTGTAGCGGGTGCCCGTGCCGGCCGAGCAGCGCGTCGCCCCACCCTCACGAAAGAGCGTCTGGAACACCCTCACGAAAAGAGCGAACGATGGTCCCCGAACACCCCGACGCCCCCGCCGGCGAGACGACGGCTCTGGCGCTGAAGATCCTGGTCGCCGGCGGATTCGGCGTGGGGAAGACCACGCTGGTGGGCGCGGTCAGCGAGATCCGGCCCCTGCGTACCGAGGAGATGCTCAGCGAGGCCGGGCGGACGGTGGACGACACCGACGGCGTCGACCACAAGGTCACCACGACCGTCGCCATGGACTTCGGCCGCATCACCATCCGCTCCGGACTCTCCCTGTACCTGTTCGGCACCCCGGGACAGGACCGGTTCTGGTTCCTGTGGGACGAACTGGCTCAGGGCGCGCTCGGCGCCGTCGTGCTGGCGGACACCCGGCGGCTGGAGGACTGCTTCCCGGCGGTCGACTACTTCGAGCACCGGAAGATCCCCTTCGTCGTCGCCGTCAACTGCTTCTCCGGCGCCCGGCGGCACGACGCGCGCGACGTGTGCCGCGCGCTCGACCTCGACCCGGGGACGCCCGTGGTGCTGTGCGACGCCCGCGAGCGTGCCTCGGGCAAGGAGGTGCTCATCCAGCTCGTCGAGTACGCCGGGCGCATGCACACCGCCCGGCTGCTCGACTCGGTGGGATGACCGCGGCGGCATCCGCCGGTCCGGCGGGCGCCCCCCACGCCCCTGCCCGGTGTCAGTCCGCCACGCCCTTTTCGGCCAGCACCTTGTCGATCCGCACCCGGACCAGCAGCTCGCCCGGCACGCCGTTGCGGGCGCCGAACTCCTCCGCGCGGTCCTCGCCCATGTACCGCGCGCCGATCCGGGCCGCCCAGTGCCGCAGCTCCTCGAGGCCCTCCGAGAGACGCGCCCGGCCCTCCAGGATCACGTATGCGAAGGGCGGCCGGTCGTCGTCCACGCAGAGGGCGATCCGCCCGTCACGGGCCAGGTTGCGCCCCTTCACGGTCGCCGCGCCGGTGTTGAACACCACGTCGTCACCGTCGAGCACGAACCAGATCGGCGCGAGATGCGGACGCCCGTCGGCCCGGACGGTGGCCAGTTTCCCGGTGCGGGTGCCGTCCGAGACGAACGCCCGCCACTCTTCCTCGGTCATCTTCTGTCCCATGGCTCTCATCTTCCTTGCCCGCCGCCCGGTCGTGGGGAAGGCTGGCGCAGGGACCCTCCCGACCGGAGGGACGACACACGGGGCACACGGGGACAACAGGGGGGAACACACGACATGGGGCAGAACCAGGGACTCGACTGGCTGCTGGACGACCTGACCCAGCGCGTCGAACACGTACGGCACGCGCTGATCCTCTCGAACGACGGCCTGGTGACGGGGGCGAGCACCGGCCTGCGCCGCGAGGACGCCGAGCATCTGGCCGCCGTCTCGTCCGGGCTGCACAGCCTCGCCAAGGGCTCGGGGCGGCACTTCGGCGCGGGCGGGGTGCGGCAGACGATGGTGGAATTCGACGAGGCGGTGCTCTTCGTGACCGCCGCCGGCTCCGGGAGCTGTCTGTGCGTGCTCAGCGGCGCCGAGGCCGACATCGGGCACATCGCCTACGAGATGACGCTGCTCGTCAACCGGGTCGGCGAGCATCTGGACGTCGACACCCGACGCCCACCGGAGCCGGGCGCGGGCGTCTGACCTGCGAATTCGCCGTCCTAGTGGTGAGGGTGGCGGAGGTTTTCCACAGGGTGGACACGGAGTGTGACGGAACGGCTACCGTCTTTCCCGGAGCGGGCGCAACCGGCGCCGGCCCTCCATACGCACGGGGGAGACGAGCATGTCCGGACAGCGGACGACCACCACGCAGCGCACGGTCACGGCTTTCGACACGGGTGCCGGCCCGGTCGCGGCGGCCAAGGACGACTCCTGGGTCACGACCGGCCGCGCCGCCCGGGAGCTGGGCCTGCGACGCACCGAGTTCGACCTGGCCGTGCGACTCGGCCGCGTCCGCACGGACCCCGGGAGGGTGCCGGGGGAGCGGCGGGTCGCGCGGGCGGAGATCGAACGGCTGAGGGCCGGCCCTGACTTCCCCGAGGCGCTGCGCCGCAGCGTGCACGCCGTGGGGACCGCGGAAGGCGCCGAACTGCTGGGAGTGGCGAAGAGCCGCTTCACCCGGCTGGCGAGGCTCGGCCTGCTGGTCCCGGTGGCGTTCCACCTGAACCGCTACCGCGCCGTGGTCTGGCTCTATCTCGCGGACGAGCTACGGCTGTTCGGCGACGACGGGAAGCACGCGGCGCTGCTGACCGGGCGTACGCCCGAGGGGCTGCGCGGCCTGCTGGACTCCGGGATCGACCTGCGGCCCCGCAACTGGCGCGGCAGGCACCTCGGTTTCCTGCTCCGGGAGGCCGAGGACCCCTGGGCCCGTGCGGGTGCGGTCGCGTCCTTCCTCGACCCGCTGCACGTGGCGCGGGTGGTACGGGACCCCTACGACCGGTCTCATCTCAACACGTTCCGTCGCCGTCCGCCCGGTGGCGCGAACCCCGACTCGCCGGGGGCGCGGATCGCGGCGGACCTCACGACGGCCCGGGGACGACGACGAGATCGCCTGGCTGCGGGCCGACCTGGCCCGCCTGGTGGACGAGGCCCGGGCCCACCGTCCGGCGCCCCGGCCGTCCGCGTCGTGCCGCGCGACATCCGCGTCCGAGCCGCTCGCGTCCCGCCGACCGGTGCTCGCGCCCCCGCCGGCCCGGCCCGCCGCTTCGGCCCGCCCGGACACCCCGGCCGCCGCCGACAGCGCAAGACGCCGAGGCCTGCTCGCCCGCTGGCGTCACCGGACCGCCCGGACGGCGACGCGTCCGTGACGCCGGTCGGCCGGCGGCTCGGGGCGCCCGTGAACGGACGCGCCGGCGGCTCGCGATGCCGGACACAGCGGCGGCCGGAGCCGTCCGGCGCCCGTGCGGGACACCGGTGCCGCGGGTGCCCGAAAACCACCCCGAGCGTCCCCCGCCCCGCGCGCCGTCAGCGGACCTACAGCGCCCGGAAGAGCCCCTCCTGCACGACCGAGACCAGCATGCGGCCCTCCCGGTCGTAGATCCGGCCGCGGGCCAGTCCCCGGCCGCCCGTGGCGATGGGGGACTCCTGGTCGTACAGGAACCACTCGTCCGCGCGGAACGGCCGGTGGAACCACATCGCGTGGTCCAGCGACGCCATGTCGAACCCGCGCGGACCCCACAGCGGCTCCACCGGGATACGCACCGCGTCCAGCAGCGTCATGTCGCTGGCGTAGGTCAGAGCGCAGGTGTGCACCAGCGGGTCGTCGCCGAGCGGCCCGACCGCGCGCATCCACACCGCGCTGCGCGGCTCCGCGCCCTCGACCTCGTCCGGCTTCCAGCGCAGCCGGTCGACGTAGCGGATGTCGAAGGGCTGGCGGCGCGCCATCCGCTCCAACTGCTCCGGCAATGCGCCCAGATGCTCCCGGATCTCGTCCGCGACCGTCGGCAGCGACTCGGGGTCCGGCACCTCGCGGGCCGGCGGCAACTGGTGCTCGAAGCTCCCCTGTTCAGGCTTGTGGAAGGAGGCGGTGAGATTGAAGATCGTGCGGCCCTGCTGCACGGCGGTGACCCGGCGGGTCGTGAACGACCTGCCGTCCCGCACACGTTCCACCTGGTACACGATCGGCACCCCGGGCCGGCCCGGGCGCAGGAAGTACGCGTGCAGCGAGTGCACCGGGCGGTCACCCTCCGTGGTGCGGCCCGCGGCGACCAGCGCCTGGCCGGCGACCTGCCCGCCGAAGACCCGCTGCAGGGACTCCTGCGGGCTGCGGCCGCGGAAGATGTCGACCTCGATCTGCTCCAGGTCGAGCAGGTCGACGAGGCTCTCGGCCGGGTTCGTCATGGGTGCGTCTCTCCCGTGTTCACAGCTGGCCGACGTCGGTGACCCGCACGACGGCACGGCCCTCCGCGTCGGAGGCGGTCAGATCGACCTCGGCGCTGATGCCCCAGTCGTGGTCGTCGTTCGGGTCGTCGAAGATCTGGCGGACCCGCCACAGGCCGTTCTCCGGCTGCTCGTCGATGATGAGCAGCTTGGGGCCGCGGGCGTCGGGACCGGTGCCGAGTTCCTCGTACTCGTCCCAGTACCTGTCCATCGCCTCGCCCCACGCGTCGGCGTCCCAGCCGGACTCGCCGTCCAGCTCGCCCAGCGCGTCCACCTGGTCGAGGGCGGCGAGTTCCACGCGGCGGAACATGGCGTTGCGGACGAGCACGCGGAAGGCGCGGGCGTTGGCGGTGACCGGCTTGACCTGGTCGGCCTTCTCCTGAGCCTCCTCGGCGGTCATCTCCTCGGGGTTCGCCAGCTGCTCCCACTCGTCCAGCAGGCTGGAGTCGACCTGGCGCACCGTCTCGCCCAGCCAGGCGATCAGGTCCTCCAGGTCCTCCGACTTCAGGTCGTCGGGGATGGTGTGCTCCAGCGCCTTGTAGGCGCTCGCGAGATAGCGCAGCACGATGCCCTCGGTGCGGGCCAGCTCGTAGTGGGACACGAGCTCCGTGAAGGACAGCGCCCGCTCGTACATGTCCCGGACCACGGATTTCGGCGACAGCGGATGGTCGCCGACCCACGGGTGGGACTTGCGGTACGTGTTGTACGCGTGGAAGAGCAGCTCCTCCAGCGGCTTCGGGTAGGTGATGTCCTGGAGGCGCTCCATGCGCTCCTCGTACTCCACCCCGTCGGCCTTCATCGCGGCGACCGCCTCACCGCGCGCCTTGTTCTGCTGTGCGGCGAGGATCTGCCGCGGGTCGTCCAGCGTGGACTCCACCACGGACACCATGTCCAGCGCGTAGGAAGGCGATTCGGGGTCCAGCAGCTCGAACGCGGCCAGCGCGAACGTGGACAGCGGCTGGTTGAGCGCGAAGTCGTGCTGGAGGTCCACGGTGAGCCGCACGATGCGCCCTTCCGCGTCCGGCTCGTCGAGCTTCTCGACGATGCCGCCGTCCAGCAGCGACCGGTAGATGGCGATCGCCCGCCGGATGTGGCGGAGCTGCTGCTTGCGCGGCTCGTGGTTGTCCTCCAGCAGGCGGCGCATCGCCTCGAAGGCGTTGCCGGGCCGGGCGATGACCGACAGCAGCATGGTGTGGGTGACGCGGAAGCGGGAGGTCAGCGGCTCCGGCTCGGACCCGATGAGCTTCTCGAAGGTCTGCTCGCTCCACGCGACGAAGCCCTCGGGGGCCTTCTTGCGCACCACCTTGCGACGCTTCTTCGGGTCGTCGCCCGCCTTCGCCAGGGCCTTCTCGTTCTCGACGACGTGCTCCGGCGCCTGGGCCACCACGAAGCCCTCGGTGTCGAAGCCGGCCCGCCCGGCGCGCCCCGCGATCTGGTGGAACTCACGCGCCCGCAGCGTGCGCACCCGGCTGCCGTCGTACTTGGTGAGCGCGGTGAACAGCACCGTGCGAATGGGCACGTTGACGCCCACGCCGAGAGTGTCGGTGCCGCAGATGACCTTCAGCAGACCTGCCTGCGCCAGCTTCTCCACCAGACGCCGGTACTTGGGCAGCATGCCGGCGTGGTGCACGCCGATGCCGTGCCGCACGTAACGGGAGAGGTTGCGGCCGAACTTGGTGGTGAAGCGGAAGTTGCCGATCAGGTCGGCGATCTTGTCCTTCTCCTCGCGCGTGCACATGTTGATGCTCATCAGCGCCTGCGCCCGCTCCACGGCCTGCGCCTGCGTGAAGTGCACGATGTAGACCGGCGCCTGCCGGGCTTCGAGGAGATCGGTCAGGGTCTCGGTGAGCGGCGTGTACCGGTACTCGTACGACAGCGGCACCGGCCGCGTCGCCGAGCGGACCACTGCGGTGGGCCGGTCGGTGCGCCGGGTGAGGTCCTTCTCGAAGAAGGAGACGTCGCCGAGCGTCGCCGACATCAGCACGAACTGCGCCTGCGGCAGCTCGAGCAGCGGAATCTGCCAGGCCCAGCCGCGGTCCGGCTCAGCGTAGAAGTGGAACTCGTCCATCACGACCTGGCCGACGTCGGCGTCCTTGCCGTCGCGCAGCGCGATCGAGGCGAGCACCTCGGCGGTGCAGCAGATCACCGGGGCGTCGGCGTTCACGGAGGCGTCGCCGGTGAGCATGCCGACGTTCTCGGTGCCGAAGATCTTGCACAGTTCGAAGAACTTCTCCGAGACGAGCGCCTTGATGGGGGCCGTGTAGAAGGTGACCTCGTCCCGGGCCAGCGCCGCGAAGTGGGCACCCGCGGCGATCATGCTCTTGCCGGAGCCGGTGGGCGTCGAGACGATCACGTTCGCCCCCGACACCACCTCGATCAGCGCCTCCTCCTGGTGCGGATAGAGAGTGAGCCCGCGCTCCAGCGCCCACGCCTCGAAGGCTTCGTACAGGGCGTCGGGGTCGGCGGTCGGCGGCAGCTGATCGATGAGGGTCACCACCCCATCTTGCCTGCCCGGACACCCGATGCGGGAATCGGCTGTCGGCTCGAAGATCACTACCGCTACGCTGTGTCGCCGGCGCAGCGTCAGCGCCCCCGGTCAACCCGGCGGCGGCGAAAGAGGAATGGGGCGGGCACAGGCCATGATGGGACCAGCACACTCACTGTCGGGCGCCGCGGCCTGGCTCGGGGTCGGGGCGGCGACGGCCGCGGCCGGACGCCCGATGCCCTGGCCCGTGCTGCTGGCCGGTGCGCTGATCTGTGCCGGCGCCGCGCTCGCCCCGGACCTGGACCACAAGGCGGCCACCATCTCGAGGTCCTTCGGCCCGGTCTCCCGCTGGCTCTGCGAGATCGTCGACAAGCTGTCCTACGCGGTCTACAAAGCGACGAAGAAACCGGCCGACCCCCGTCGCTCGGGCGGTCACCGCACTCTCACCCACACCTGGCTGTGGGCGGTCCTCATCGGTGGCGGCACCTCGGTACTGGCGATCACAGGCGGCCGCTGGGCGGTCCTGTTCATCCTCTTCGTGCACATGGTGCTGGCCATCGAGGGCCTGCTGTGGCGGGCGACCCGCGGCTCCAGCAGCGAGGTGCTGGTGTGGCTGCTGGCGGCGACCAGCGCGTGGATCATCGCGGGCATCCTCGACGAGCCCGGCAACGGCGCCGGCTGGCTGTTCACCGAACCCGGTCAGGAGTACCTGTGGCTCGGCCTGCCCATCGTGCTCGGCGCGATCGTGCACGACATCGGGGACGCGCTGACCGTCTCCGGCTGCCCGATCCTGTGGCCCATACCCGTGGGGCGCAAGCGCTGGTACCCGATCGGGCCGCCGAAGGCCCTGCGGTTCCGCGCCGGCAGCTGGGTGGAGCTGAAGGTGCTGATGCCGGCGTTCATGCTGCTGGGCGGCGTGGGCTGCGCGGCGGCGCTCAACGTCATATAGCGCGCGACGTCACATGGCGCGCGACGTCATATGGCGCGCGACGTCGGACGGCGGGGTCAGCTGCCGCTCCCGCCGCCCTCACCACCTTCGCCGCCGTATCGGCGCTGGAAGCGGGCGACGCGGCCCTCGGTGTCCACGGTCCTGGCCTTGCCCGTGTAGAACGGGTGGCTCTCCGAGGAGATCTCCACGTCCACCACCGGGTAGGTCTCGCCGTCGTCCCACTCGATGGTCTGCGCGCTGGACGCGGTGGACCGGGTGAGGAAGGCGTAACCGGCGGCCCGGTCACGGAAGACGACCGGGTGGTAGTCGGGGTGCTTGTCCTTCTGCATGGATGCTCCTCGGGCGGCTGGGTTCCGCGAGCGCGGCCGGAAACGGCGGGGTCAGCCCGGCAGGCTGTCCTCGTCGACGATGTGCACGGCGGCCTCCTCGGCTGAGGCGGCGGCGCCGTCGATGCCCACGTCGTAGGCGACCAGCGCCTCCTCGTCGTCCTCGTGCGCCCCTTCGTCGGGGGCGACGAGGCGGCCGGAGCGTGCCGCACCGACCTCGTTGTCCAGGAGTTCCCCGTCGGTGCCGGTGGAATCACCGACGCCGTCGCCGTCCGGTACGGGCAGGTCGGGCAGCTCCTCGGCCAGCCGCTGCTCCAGGGTCTCGCCCTCGTGCTGCTCGGCGGCGGTCACACCGTAGTGCTCCACGGCCCAGGGCCGCTCGGGAGGGGACCAGCCCCGGTCGAGGGGGTCGGCGACACCGTCGGTCTCCAGCGTGTCCTCGGCGTCCAGCAGTCCGGCGTCGTCCTGGATCTCGGACGCGTCGGGCTGGTAGACGTCGTCTCCCCAACCGTCACCGCTGTTCACGGACACCTCCAGGGGGTGGGGCGGGCCGCGTCGCCCGCCGTGGCCCGCACCGGGCCGTCTCCACGGGCACCGGACCCGCCAGGACCCGATCACCGGGCCCGGACGCTCCCGTAGCCGATGCCTGCTTCCAGCCTTCCACCGGATCTCCCGTCCCCGCAACGCCACACGCGGTGACCGGCGCAGGCCGACCCGCTGTCCTCAGCGTCGGCGCCTCCGACGAGGGCACCACCCTGCGAGGCACACGGCGCCCGCGGGGCAGGGCTCGGGTGGCCCGTTCGCGAGCCATGCGCGGGTGTGGGCTCACCTGCCGACGGTGAGGCGCCGCACCGTCGGGCGACGGTGCGACGGGTCCGTCGGCTCAGGAAGGCGGAAGACACCTGTCGCCGGCCACCCGCCCCGAAGCGGCGGGCTGCGGGACACCCTCCCGCCCCCGGGGCACGCTCCCGCCCCCGGGACACCCTCCCGCTCCGAGGACACCGAGCCCTGGGGCTGCCACGCCCGCGGGGTCGCCCGCCCTGGGCCGCCCCGCCCCGAGGACCCGCCGACCTGTGACACCCCGCGAACCAACAGCCTCCGGAATCCGACAGCCTCCGGGATCCGACAGCCTCCGGGATCCGACAGCCTCCGGGATCCGACAGCCTCCGGGATCCAACAGCCTCCGGGATCCGACAGCCTCCGGGATCCGACAGCCTCCGGGATCCAACAGCCCCCGCGACCCAGGACAGCCCCGGGGCGCGAGCCCCGGTCACCCGTGCCAGCTGCGCCACAGTGCCGCGTACGCCCCGTCCGCCGCGACCAGTTCCTCGTGGCTGCCCAGTTCGCTGATGCGGCCGTTCTCGACGACGGCGATGACGTCCGCGTCATGGGCCGTGTGCAGGCGGTGGGCGATGGCGACGACGGTGCGGCCGTCGAGGACGCGGGCCAAGGACCGCTCCAGGTGACGTGCCGCGCGCGGGTCGAGCAGCGAGGTCGCCTCGTCGAGGACCAGCGTGTGCGGGTCAGCCAGCACCAGCCGGGCCAGCGCGATCTGCTGCGCCTGCGCCGGGGTGAGCGCGAACCCGCCCGAGCCGACCTCCGTGTCCAGCCCGTCCTCCAGCGCCCTCGCCCATCCGTCCGCGTCGACCGCGCCGAGCGCCGCCCACAGCTCGGCGTCCTGCGCGTCGGTGCGGGCGAGCCGCAGGTTGTCGCGGAGGGAGCCGACGAAGACGTGGTGCTCCTGGTTGACGAGGGCGACGTGGGAGCGGACCCGTTCCGCGGTCATGCGGGACAGTTCCGCGTCGCCGAGGGTGACGCGTCCCTCCCGCGGCGCGTAGATCCCCGCGAGCAGCCGGCCCAGCGTGGACTTGCCCGCGCCCGAGGGACCCACCAGGGCCATCCGGGTCCCCGGCGGCACCTCGAGGGACACCTTGCGCAGGACGTCCACGCCCTCCAGATAGCCGAAGTGCACGGTGTCCGCCCGCATCCGCCGCCCCTCGGGCGTCATGTCAGGGTCCCCGGCGTCGGGCTCGATGTCCCGCACGCCGACCAGCCGGGCCAGCGACACCTGCGCGACCTGCAGCTCGTCGTACCAGCGCAGGATCAGCCCGACCGGGTCGACCATCATCTGCGCGATCAGCGCGGCCGTCGTCAGCTGACCGACGCCGATCCAGCCCTGGAGCACGAACACCCCGCCGATCATCAGGACCGACCCGAGAACCGTGACATGGGTGATGTTGACGACGGGGAACAGCACCGAGCGCAGCCACAGCGTGTAGCGCTCCCAGGCCGTCCACTCCCGCACCCGCTGGTCCGTCAGCGCCACCCGGCGCGGGCCGAGGCGGTGCGCCTCCACCGTCCGCCCGGCGTCCACGGTCTCGGCGAGCGCGGCGGCCACCGCCGCGTACCCGGCCGCCTCCGAGCGGTACGCTCCCGGCGCCCGGCGGAAGTACCAGCGGCAGCCGGCCACCAGCAGCGGCACCGCGACCAGCACCGCGGGCGCCAGTTCCGGCGCGGTGACGACCAGGCCGCCGAGCAGCAGGGCCGCCCACACCACACCGATCGCCAGCTGGGGCACGGCCTCGCGCATGGCGTTGCCGAGCCGGTCGATGTCGGTGGTGATGCGCGACAGCAGATCGCCGGTGCCGGCGCGCTCCAGCACGCCCGGCGGCAGTCCGACCGACCGCACCAGGAAGTCCTCGCGCAGGTCGGCCAGCATCCGCTCGCCGAGCATCGCCCCGCGCAGCCGCACCTGCCGTACGAATCCCGCGTGCACCACGAGGGCGGTCACGAACACCGTTGCGGTGAGCCCCAGGTGCAGCTCCCGCGCGCCGGACGAGACCCGTTCCACGAGCCCGCCCAGCAGGTAGGGGCCGACCATCGAGGCGATCACCGCGACCGTGTTGACGGCGACCAGCAGCAGGAAGGCCCGCCGGTGCCGGCGCAGCAGCTCGGCCACGTACGCGCGTACGGTCGCGGGCGCGCCCACCGGCAGCGTGCTGGCCGTGGTCGGGGCCGCCGGGTCGTACGCCGGTGGCGCGACGCCGATCATGCCGTCTCCTCGATCTCTTCGAGCGTTTCCAGTTCCCGGAGGCCGTCCGGGACCTCGTCCGGGCGCCGCCCGCCGGCGTCGGCGCGGAGCGCGGCGGACGACGCCGTCTCCTCCTCCGTCTCGCGGGTCACCACGGCCCGGTAGCGGGGCTCGGTGCGTACCAGCTCCCGGTGGCCGCCCACCGCGACGACCGTGCCCTCGTGCAGGAACACCACCCGGTCGGCGCGGTCCAGCAGCAGCGGGGACGAGGTGAACACCACCGTGGTGCGCCCGGACCGCAGGCAGCGCACGCCTTGGGCGATGCGCGCCTCGGTGTGCGAGTCGACGGCCGAGGTCGGCTCGTCCAGCACCAGCACCTCCGGGTCGGTGACCAGCGACCGGGCGAGCGCGAGCCGCTGGCGCTGCCCGCCGGACAGCGACCGCCCGCGTTCGGTGATGCGGGCGTCCATCGGGTCCTCGGCGCCCAGCGAGCCCTGGACCAGCGCGGCCAGCACGTCCTGGCACTGCGCGGCGTCCAGCGCCGCCCCCGGGTCCACCGAGCCGGACGCCGGCACGTCGAGCAGCTCCCGCAGCGTGCCGGAGAGCAGTACCGGGTCCTTGTCCTGCACCAGCACGGCCGTACGAGCGCTGTCCAGCGGCAGTTCGTCGAGGGGCACCCCGCCGAGCAGCACCGAGGTGCCTTCCTGCGCGGCGTGCCCGCCGAGCCGTTCGGCCAGCCGTCCCGCAGCGTCCGGGTCCCCGCACACCACGGCGGTGAGCGACCCGGACGGGGCGCACAGCCCCGTCCGCGGGTCGTACAGGTCGCCCGCCGGGATCTCGGCGGCACGCGTGCCGGCGGTGTCCATGGCCCGCTCCAGCGACAGCACGCGCGCGGCCCGCCGGGCCGAGGGACGCGAGAAGGAGTACGCCATCGCGATCTCCTCGAAATGCCGCAGGGGATAGGTCAGGAGCATCACCGAGCTGTAGACGGTGACCAGTTCACCGACGTCGATCCGGCCGTCACGGGCCAGACGGACGCCGTACCAGACCACCGTGATCAGCAGCAGGCCCGGCAGCAGCACCTGGACGGCCGCGATCAGCGACCACATCCGCGCGCTGCGCACGGCGGCGTGGCGGACCTCCTGCGAGGCGCGCCGGTAGCGGTCCAGGAAGAGGTCCTCGCCGCCGATGCCGCGCAGCACCCGCAGTCCGGCGACGGTGTCCGATGCGAGCTCCGTGGCCCGTCCGGCCTTCTCGCGCTGGACGTCCGCGCGCCGGGTGGCCCGGGGCAGCAGCGGCAGCACCGCGAGCGCCAGCACGGGCAGTCCCACGGCGACGACGACACCCAGGGCGGGCTGGTAGACGAGGAGGCCGACGGTGACGACGACGATGGTGACGGCGGCGGCGGTGAACCGCGACAGGGCCTCCACGAACCAGCCGATCTTCTCCACGTCACCCGTGGAGACCGCGACGACCTCACCCGCGGCCACCCGCCGGGTCAGCACCGAGCCCAGCACGGCGGCCTTGCGGCCGAGGAGCTGCTGGACCCGGGCGGCGGCGGTGATCCAGTTGGTGACGGCGGAGCGGTGCAGGAAGGTGTCGCCGACGGCGTTGCCCACGCAGGCCAGCGCCATCAGCCCGCCCGCCAGCGCGAGCCGCCCGCCGGAGCGGTCGACCGCGGCCTGAACGGCGACGCCGACGCAGAACGGCAGCGAGGCCACGGACGCGAAGTGCAGCAGGCCCCAGGCCAGCGACTTCAGCTGTCCGTCCAACTGGTTGCGGAAGAGCCACCACAGGAATCGAGGGCCCGAGCGGGCGTCGGGCACGCCCGGATCGAGGTACGGAAGGTCATGAATCTGCATGGTGTCCCAGTGGCTCGGAGCAGGACCGCGGACGTCCTTGGGCGGCGGCAGCAAACCGTGACAGGTTGACTCCGCCACGCACACCTGGGCAACTGGTTTTTCCCGGCCACGGCCCGCGTGCGGGGCGCGTGGCGTCCGGGGCGGGCGTCAGCTGTCGCGGCCGCCCGGCCGCTGAGTGGTCCCCTCCTCACATGGCGGCCCCGGCGGACCGTCGACCAGGGTGTTCAACAGCTCCCCGAGCTGCTCCCGTTCCCGTTCGCCCAGGGGGGCGAGAATCTCCGAGGCCGCCGCCCGCCGCGCCGCGCGCAGTTCGCGGAGCGTCTCGCGGCCCTCGTCGGTCAGCTCGATGCGGATCACCCGCCGGTTGGCCGGATCCGGGACTCTGCGCACCTTGCCGTGCGCCTCGAGCCCGTCGACCAGCGTGGTCACCGCGCGGGGCACCACCTCCAGCCGCTCCGCGAGGTCGGCCATGCGGGGCGGCGAGCCGTAGTGCGCGAGGGTGCGCAGCAGGCGGGACTGGGCAGGAGTGATGCCGAGCTCGCGCCGCTCCAGATGGCGTTTCTGGATGCGATGCACCCGGCGGGTGAGCCGGAGCAGCTGCTCGGCCAGCAGGCCGTCGGGGTCGGGGGCGGTCATGCGGGAACATTATCAGGATGCCGTTCATTGTGAGTACAGGTAACAATGAATACCGTTCACCGAGAGCCCTGTCCCGAAGGAGACCATGCACCCCGATCACGCACCCGCATGGACGCCGCCCGCCGGAGCCGAGCAGGAGCCCCGGCAGGTGCGGCGCATCCTGCGCCTCTTCCGTCCCTACCGGGGCCACCTCGCGATCGTCGGACTGCTCGTCGGGGCGTCGTCGCTCGTGTCGGTCGCCTCGCCGTTCCTGCTGAAGGCGATCCTCGACGTCGCGCTCCCCGAGGGCCGCACAGGCCTGCTCAGCCTGCTGGCGCTCGGCATGATCCTCAGCGCCGTGCTCACCAGCGTCTTCGGCGTGCTGCAGACCCTGATCTCCACGACCGTGGGCCAGCGCGTCATGCACGATCTGCGCACCGCCGTCTACGGGCGTCTGCAGCGCATGTCGCTCGCCTTCTTCACCCGCACCCGCACCGGCGAGGTGCAGTCCCGCATCGCCAACGACATCGGCGGCATGCAGGCCACCGTCACCTCGACGGCGACCTCGCTGGTCTCCAACCTCACCAGCGTGGTCGCGACGATCGTGGCGATGCTCGCGCTCGACTGGCGCCTGACGATGGTGTCGCTGGCACTGCTGCCGGTCTTCGTCTGGATCAGCCGCCGCGTCGGCGACGAGCGCAAGAAGATCACCACCCGGCGCCAGAAGCAGATGGCCGCGATGGCGGCCACGGTCACCGAGTCGCTGTCGGTCAGCGGCATCCTGCTCGGCCGCACGATGGGCCGCTCCGACTCCCTGAGCGCGGCCTTCGCCGACGAGTCCGAGCGGCTGGTCGACCTGGAGGTGCGGTCGAACATGGCGGGCCGCTGGCGCATGGCGGTCATCACCGTCGTCATGGCCGCCATGCCCGCGGTCATCTACTGGACGGCCGGCCTCGCCATGCACTCGGGCGGCCCGGGGGTGTCGATCGGCACCATCGTCGCGTTCGTCTCCCTCCAGCAAGGCCTCTTCCGCCCGGCGGTCAGCCTGCTGTCCACCGGCGTGCAGATCCAGACCTCGCTCGCCCTCTTCCAGCGCATCTTCGAGTACCTCGATCTGCCGATCGACATCACCGAGCGCGAGGAACCGGTGCGCCTGGAGCGGGTGAAGGGCGAGGTCCGCTTCGAGGAGGTCTCGTTCGGCTACGACGGCAAGGGCGGCCCGGTCCTCGACGGCATCGACATCACGGTCCCGCCGGGCGGCAGCCTCGCCGTCGTCGGCCCGACCGGCGCCGGCAAGTCCACGCTCGGCCACCTGGTGCCGAGGCTCTACGACGTCACCGGCGGACGGGTCACCCTCGACGGGGTGGACGTGCGCGACCTCGACTTCGACACTCTGGCCCGCGCGGTCGGCGTCGTCTCCCAGGAGACGTACCTCTTCCACGCGTCGGTCGCCGACAACCTGCGCTTCGCCAAGCCCGACGCCACCGACGAGGAGCTGCACGCGGCGGCGAAGGCCGCCCAGATCCACGACCACATCGCGGCCCTGCCGGACGGCTACGACACCGTCGTCGGCGAACGCGGCCACCGCTTCTCCGGCGGCGAGAAACAGCGCCTGGCGATCGCCCGGACCATCCTGCGCGACCCTCCGGTGCTCGTCCTCGACGAGGCGACCAGTGCGCTGGACACCCGTACCGAGGCGGCGGTGCAGGCCGCGATCGAGGCCCTGTCGGCCGACCGGACCACCATCACCATCGCCCACCGGCTGTCCACCGTCCGCGGCGCCGACCAGATCGTCGTCCTGGATTCCGGCCGCGTGGTCGAGCGTGGGACCCACGAGGAGCTGCTGGAGCGCGAAGGGCGGTATGCGGCCCTCGTGCGACGGGACGCCCGACTGGAACCGACAAGCTGAAAATATGCCGGGTTTGTGACGATATGCGGGTTACCGTGCCCGCATGCAGACGAACACTCCGTCACGGAACTCGATCCGACTGACGCGCCGCGGCCGTTTCGCCCTGGCGACGCTCGGGGCCGTCGTGGCCGGCACCGCCGTGGCGGTGCCGCTGCTGATCATGGCCGACGAGGAGGAGCCCCGTCCCGAGGTCCTCGTCGTCCCCGCGGGATGGCGGGCCGGCCAGGTCTACGCCGCCATCGACAAGACCCTCGACCTGCCAGCGGGCACCACCAGGAAGTCCCTCGCCAAGGCCGACCTCGAGCTGCCGAACGAGGCCGAGGGCAACCCCGAGGGCTACCTCTTCCCGGACACGTATCCGCTCCCGGACAACGCCACCCCGCAGAAGCTGCTGGCCCGCATGGTCGACACGGCCAACAAGAAGTTCAACGGCGCCCCCGTCGCCGCCGGCGCGCAGCGCAACGCGATGAACGTCTACCAGGCGGTCACCGTCGCCAGCATCGTCCAGGCCGAGGCGCCCTCCAAGGCCGACATGGGCAAGGTGGCCCGCGTGATCTTCAACCGGCTGGAGCGCGGCATGCCGCTGCAGATGGACTCCACCGTGGACTACGCCCTCAACCGCGGCAAGGCGCGCGCCACCCCCGCCGACACCGAGGTCGACAGCCCGTACAACTCCTACCGGCGCATGGGACTGCCGCCGACCCCCATCGACAACCCCGGCGAGGACGCCGTGCGTGCCGCGATCAACCCCACCCCGGGCGACTGGCTGTACTTCGTCACAGTCCGGCAGGGGGAAACGCGCTTCACCGCGGACCTCGCGGAGCACCAGCGCAACCTGGCGGAGGCGGAGGCCGAACGGAAGAGGGCGGCGGAGAAGTCCGCGCAGCCGTCCTCCACGTGACCGCCGGTCAGGCCGCGGCGGGCTCCTCGGCCAGCAGCCGCCTGATGTCCCGCACGGCGGCCCGTCCGGCCCGGTTGGCGCCGATCGTGCTCGCCGAGGGACCGTAGCCGACCAGGTGGATCCGCGGGTCGGCGACCGCCCGGGTGCCCTCCACGCGGATCCCGCCGCCCGGCTCCCGCAGCCGCAGCGGCGCGAGATGGTCGATCACGGGCCGGAAGCCGGTGGCCCACAGGATGACGTCCGCGGCGACCCGGCGCCCGTCGTCCCACACCACCCCCTCGGGCCCGATCCGGTCGAACATCGGCAGGCGGTCGAGCACACCGTCCTCCAGCCCCCGCCGGATCGCGTCGTTGAGCGGCAGCCCCGTCACGGAGACCACGCTGCGCGGAGGGAGCCCCTGCCGCACCCGCTCCTCGACGAGGGCGACGGCCTCACGGCCCGCGTTCTCGTCGAAAGGCTCCTCCCGCCAGACGGGCGGCCGGCGGGTCACCCAGGTGGTGGCCGCCGCGTACGGCGCGATCTCCAGCAGATGCTGCGTGCCGGACGCCCCACCGCCCACCACGACCACCCGCAGCCCGGCGAACGCCTCGGGGCCCGGGTACTGGGCGGTGTGCAACTGCCGTCCGCGGAACGTCTCCTGGCCGGGGTAGCGGGGCCAGAACGGCCGGTCCCAGGTGCCGGTCGCGTTGATCAGCGCGCGCGTCGCCCAGGTGCCGTGCGAGGTCTCCACCAGCAGCCGTCCGCCGGGCCCCTCCCGCACCGCGTGCACGTCCACCGGACGGCGCACCCGCAGGTCGAACGTCCGCTCGTAGCGGTCGAAGTACGCGCCGATCACCTCGGAGGAGGGCGCCAGCGGATCGGCGTCCGTCAGCTCCATCCCGGGCAGCGCGTGCATCCCGTGCACCTTGCCGTATGTCAGCGAGGGCCAGCGGAACTGCCAGGCGCCGCCGGGGGCGGGGGAGTGGTCCAGCACCACGAAGTCGCGGTCCGGCTCGAAACCGGTCCGCCGCAGGTGATAGGCGCTCGACAGCCCGGCCTGCCCGGCGCCGACGACGACCACCTCGACCTCGCGCACATCGTTCACGCTTCCACCAACACCCCGGGTGCGGTGGATCTTCCCGGACGCGCAGGGCCGTGAGGCACGGGAAGCGCGCCTCGTGCGTCAGGATGGGCGTATGTCCGACGCCTTCACCACCCGAGTCCTGACCCTCACCACCGGCTCCACCGAGCGGGTCGTCGACATCACCGGCGACTGCGAAGCCTTCCTGCGGGAGGCGGCGGCCGGCCGGGACGGCCTGCTCAACGTCTTCGTGCCGCACGCCACCGCCGGCATCGCCGTCATCGAGACCGGCGCCGGCAGCGACGACGACCTGCTGTCCGCACTGCACACCCTGCTCCCCGCCGACGACCGCTGGCAGCACCGCCACGGCAGCCCCGGCCACGGCCGCGACCACGTCCTCCCCGCCTTCGTCCCGCCCCACGCGACGCTCCCCGTGATCAACGGCCGCCTGGAACTGGGCACCTGGCAGTCGGTCTGCCTGGTCGACACGAACGTGGACAACCACAGCCGTCAGGTGCGGTTGAGTTTCCTGGGCTGACCTGGGGCGGAATGCGATGCCGCTACGCTGACGCCACTTGCACACGTGACCGAAGGACGCACATGGCTCGCCCCTACGCCCGCGGACCGAAGCAGTTCGTCTTCACCGTCGGTGACGGCAACGACCAGCAGGTCTCCGTGGGCGATCCTCAGGAGGCCTACGTGGCGTTCTCCGCGTTCTTCCACGGCCGAGAGGCCGACACGTACACCATCACCGACGAACGGGCCGGGCAGAGTCTGGTCCTCATGCCCCGGCGAGGTCTGATCGCGCGGATCGAGGACACGGACCGGCCCCGGCCCGAGTACCTTCAGGTCGAGCGGGCCAACCGCCATCTCCCGGGCGCGATGCTGTTCTTCGAGAACGGATGCGCCGGCCTCGACCACTTCGGACAGTGGTTCTCCGACCTCGCCGACCTGGACCAGCCGCCGGAGACGCGCGGTGCCGCGCGCGCCGCCGCGATCACCACGCGTGCGGCGGCGCTGGACGAGGTCGCGCGGATCTGGGCGGACTCGGGCTACGTGGACCCGAGTGACCAGTACTACGTCTTCTTCGACTCGCAGGGTGTCGACGACGATCGAGCCGAACGAGCCGTGCTGCTCGAGCTGATCGAGTTCCTCGGCCTCGCACGGGCCGACGCCCCCTCCGAGGCGGCCGAAGGCGAGGTCTGGGTGCGCACCGACCCCCGCCTCGCCGACGCATGCGCACGGTGGTCGTGAGTCTCTGAGGGGAGGCCGCGCCGGAACGGTGTCCTCAGCTCAGCGCCCGCACCACCGTCACCGGACACTCCGCGTGGAGCAGCAGCGCCTGGCTGACCGAGCCGAGCAGCATCCCGGCGACCCCGCCGTGGCCGCGTGTGCCGGCCACCACCAGCTGCGCCTCGCGCGTCGCCTCGAGGAGCGTCTGGCGGACGCGGCCCCGTTCGAGGCGCGGCTGGACGGTGACGTCCGGGTGCGCGGCCATCCAGGGCCTCATCGCCTCCTCCAGCAGCCGCCGGTGCCGCTGTTCGAGCTGGTCGAGGTCCACCACCACGCTCAGCGGGTCGCCCGGGTCCTCGTACGGCGTGGGCTCGCTCCAGGTGTTCCACACGTGCATGGCCATCAGCGGCGCCCCGCGCAGGGCCGCCTCCGTGAACGCGAAGGACGCGGCGGCGTTCCCGGCGGGGGAGCCGTCCGCGGCCAGCAGGACGGGGCCCTGCGGGTCGGGCCGCCCGCGCAGGACCATCAGAGGGCCGTGCCCGTGCGCCGCAAGCTGCATGCTCGTGGAGCCCAGCAGCAGATCACCGAAGCGGCTCCGGCCCCGCCGCCCCAGCACGGTCAGCACCGCGTGCCGCGACTCGGTCCGCAGCACCGTCAGGGCGTCGCCGGACACCACGGTGCGCATGATCTCCAGTCCGGGGACGCGCTCGTGGAGCCGCTGCTCCGTCTCGGCCAGCACCCCGTGGATCATCGGATCCAGATCGGAGGCCCGGGCGAACGCGTGCACGATGCGCAGCCGCGCCCCGCGCAGCCTCGCCTCCTCGGCCGCCCTGTCGGCGGCGTCGAGGCTGGAGGAGGAGCCGTCCACTCCGACGATCACCGTGTCGTCCACCACACACTCCCGTCCCCGGAAGGTGCCACCGAGTACCCACACGGGCGGTCCGCTAAGCGCCCGATTCCCATGCTTTGTCCGGTGCGCCCCGCTGACCTGGGAGGACACGACTCCTCAAAGATCCTTGCGGCAGGCCCCGATGCTGTCCATCCGTGGCAGCACCCATGTTCCGGCCGAATGGCGGGATGGCACCATTACGCCAGTGGGGGCTGTCACCCGGTGCCGAGCGCCGGTCCGTTCAGCCCCGCACGCCGGACGACATGAGAAGAAGACGGGAAGGGGACGGGCTGTGCCTGCTCCACGGATGAGCGCGACACCGTTGCCGGGCATCGGTGTGAAATACGACCTCACCACGCGTGAGCACGAGCACCTCTCCGTCATCGCCCACCGCGACGGCGCCCGGACGGTGAACGTCTACCGCGCCGACGACCCGGACGCCTGCGCCCGCTCCCTGCGGCTCAGCGTCGCCGAGTCGGCCGCGCTCATCGACGCGCTGATGCCGGCTCACCACAGCCCCAGCCTGCTGCACACCACCGACCTGGGTCTGGTCGCCGAGCGCATCGAACTGTCCTCGGTCTCCTACTGGAACGGACGGCTGCTGGGCGAGACCCGCATGCGCACCGACACGGGAGCGTCGATCGTGGCCGTGCTGCGCCGGGCAGAGGCGATCCCGTCACCCGCCCCGGACTTCCGGCTCGCGGGCGGGGACACGCTGATCATGATCGGCACCCGCGAGGGCATCGACGCCGCCGCCGAGATCCTCGGGCGGGAGTGAGCGCGTGCACTCTTCCGCGGTCTTCCTCATCGAGTTCGGCGCGATCATCCTCGGCCTCGGGCTGCTCGGCCGCCTCGCCGGACGCCTCCAGTTCTCCCCCATCCCCCTCTACCTGCTGGCCGGCCTCGCGTTCGGCGAGGGCGGCCTGCTGCCGCTCGGCGCCAGTGAGGAGTTCGTCGCGATCGGCGCCGAGATCGGCGTCATCCTGCTGCTCCTCATGCTCGGCCTCGAGTACACGGCCAGCGACCTCGTCTCCAACCTCAAGACGCAGTACCCGGCCGGTCTCGTCGACATGACGCTCAACGCCCTGCCCGGCGCCGCCCTCGCCCTGCTCATGGGCTGGGGCCCGGTCGCCGCCGTGGTGCTCGCGGGCGTCACCTGGATCTCCTCCTCCGGCGTCATCGCCAAGGTCCTCGGCGATCTCGGCCGGCTCGGCAACAGAGAGACCCCGGTCATCCTCAGCATCCTCGTGCTCGAGGACCTGGCGATGGCCGTCTACCTGCCGATCATCACCGCCCTGCTGGCCGGCGTCAGCCTCGCCACGGGCAGCGTCACCCTCGCCATCGCCCTCGGCGCCGCCGGTCTCGTGCTCTTCCTCGCCGTCCGCTACGGCCGCGTGATCTCCCGCTTCGTCTCCAGCGACGACCCGGAGAAGCTGCTGCTCGTCGTGCTCGGTCTGACCCTGCTGGTGGCCGGCATCGCCCAGCAGCTCCAGGTCTCGGCGG
Organism: Streptomyces sp. BJ20; assembly: GCF_022869105.1. Classification (NCBI taxonomy): domain Bacteria; kingdom Bacillati; phylum Actinomycetota; class Actinomycetes; order Kitasatosporales; family Streptomycetaceae; genus Streptomyces; species Streptomyces sp. BJ20. Next base: position 4,625,699 of record NZ_CP094918.1, on the reverse strand, counting down.
CCGTCGGCGCGTTCCTCGTCGGCATCGCCCTGTCCGGCGAGGTCGCGGAGGGCGCGCACAACCTGCTCGCCCCGCTGCGCGACCTGTTCGCCGCGGTGTTCTTCGTCTTCTTCGGCCTGCACACCGACCCGCAGTCCATCCCGCCGGTCATCCTTCCGGCGCTGGGCCTGGCGATCGTCACCGCCCTGACGAAGATCGCCACCGGCTACTGGGCGGCCCGCCGGGCCGGCATCTCCGCCAAGGGCCGCTGGCGCGCGGGCGGCACCCTGGTGGCGCGCGGCGAGTTCTCCATCGTCATCGCCGGACTCGCCGTCACCGCCGGCATCGAACCCCAGCTCGGCCCGCTGGCCACCGCGTACGTCCTGGTCCTGGTGATCCTCGGTCCGCTCACCGCCCGCTACACCGAGCCGATCGCGATGCGGCTGGCCGGACGTCGCACGCCCCCGCCGGACACCGTGCTGGCCCAGCGCGGCACGCCCGCCGCGGAGATGCTGGAGCCGATGGAGGACAGCGGCCGCGACCGCTGACCCCCGCCGATCGTATGTACGGCCCGGACGGCCCCGCGAGGGAGTCGCCCGGGCCGTCGAGCGTCAAGGGACCTGGACCCCGCCTCAGTCGGACAGCCGCACCGGCATCAGCAGGGAGAACGTGTGCTCGTCGCCGGGCCTGCGGATCGCGAGCGGGGTCGTCGGGGCCCCGAACTCCAGGACGAGCCGGTCGTCGGCCGCCGCGGCCAGCGCGTCCAGCAGGAACGCCCGGTTCACCGCTACGAGGTCCGGGCCGTCGGCGCCTTCCGGCACCGGCGCGACCCGGCCGTCCTCCGACACCTCGAGCACCGTCAGCTCGGACTTCGTGCCGCCGTCCTCGTGCCGTCGCACCGGACCCGTGCGCACCGCCTCCGTGAACGCGGGCACGTCCACCTCGGCACGGCGTCCGGCGGGCAGCCGTACCAGGCGCCGGTAGTCCGGGAAGTCCTGCTCCATGCACCGGCCGCCCGTCTGCCGGTCACCGGCCTCCAGGGTCACGCGCCCGTCGTCCACGGCGAGGCTCACCTCGTCCTCGCCGTCCAGCAGCGCCCGCATCGCGTCGACGAGCGGCAGCGGCACGGTCGCCCGCACCCGGCCGCCTCCGTGCCCGCCGACCGCGGTGCGCGCCACCGCCATCCGGTAGCGGTCGGTAGCCACGGCGTGCAGCGCGTCGCCCTCGGCGTCGAGATGGACGCCGGCCAGCACCGGCAGATCCGGGTCGGTCCCGGCGGCGAAGCGGACCGCGTCCAGCGCGGCGGCCAGACCGGGACCGGACACGGACAGCCGGGCGGCGGAACGGGGTGAGGTCATGAGGGGGTTCTCCCTGTCGTCGAGAAGATCACGAAGCGCGGAGAACTCGACGCGCGCGGCCGACAGCCCCTCCTGAAGCCGGCGCAGATGCGCCTCCAGAAGCCGGCGTACGAGGTCGGTGTCGGCGGCCGTCCAGCCCGCCAGCACCAGCCGGACGTCCGCCAGCGGCATACCCGCACGGCGCAGCCGGGCCAGCACCCGGGCCTCACCGAGCTGCTCCGGCGCGTACCAGCGGTAGCCCGTGACCGGGTCGACCCGGTCGGGGACCAGAATCCCGGCACGGTCGTAGAACCGCAGGGCGCTGACGCCCAGCCCGCTCTCACGGGCCATCTCACCAATGCTGCGCATCTCGCTCTCCACACCTCGGACCCTGCCGCCTCGACCAGGTCGAGGGTCAAACCCCGCCTCCCCGACGCGTACGGCCGACCGGGTGACGATGTCACCCCAGCGGGCGGAGAAGGAGCCCACGGCGTACCACCGGCGCACGGAGGCGCGTTGCTCCGGCATGGACAGCACTGAGACGGCGCGGCGCCTTCTCGGGCACGGCGCCGCGAGCCGGCCGTACGCGCAACTGACCGGCGGCCATGTGGCGAACACGCCGATCTACGCGGAACTCGTCGCGGAGTGGCGGGCGAAGGGGCACGCCGTGCCGGGGCACCGGGAGGGGGTGTGGGCGTCCTTCGCGGTGATGACCGCGGGCGACCGCGGCCCGGCACCTGCCGTACCGTTCCGCGTCCCTGTCCCCTTGCTGGCGGCGGGGGCGTCGGACGGGGCGCCCGACGGGGCGGCGGAGGAGGTGTCCGAGCAGGCGCCTTCCCAGAAGCCGGCGGAGGAGACGTCCTCCGAGGTGACCAGTGAGGAGACGCCGGTGGCCGACGGGGCGTCCTCCCGCCGGACGCCCGGGGCGGCGGCGCCCCGGACGCCCGTACCGGAACAGGCGCAGGAGCCCGACAACGTCAGCAGTCAGGACTCGGCTCCGCGCTGACCGGTGCCAGCACCGCCAGCGTGCCCGTCGCCCGCCGCAGCGCCCGTTCCAGCGGCTCCGCCGCGTGCAGCGTGCCGGTGCCGTCCGGTGGGACCAGCCACTCCAGCCGACCGGAGGGCCGGTAGGGCGGCGGCACCGCGATCCACGCCCCGCGTCCCACATGTCGCACCCCGCAGCCCACCCACTCGCTGTCCGGGTCGGGCGGCAGGAAGAACCCCACCCGGCGTGCCGTGACGTCCACCAGCGTCGGCCCGGGCAGCTCCAGCGGATCGCTCCACAGCAGGTCCAGGGCCAGCAGCCCGAGGCGGTCGGGCACGCTCAGCACGTCCCAGTACCGCCCCGCCGCGAGCAGGGCCGTCCCCTGGCCGCGGTCCCACTGGCGTTTGCACTCCTGCGGGTCCGTGGCCGCCGCGGCCAGCCATTCGACGGCCTGCTTCCATCTGGTGTCGTGCATGTCCCACCCCGGGCGCGGTCGGCCGCGCCGCCACGGGCGCGTGCGATAGCGCCACATGGTGGTGCATATATCTGTTCTCCGGAAGGGGTGGACGGCGCCCGATTTCCCGGCATGCGGGGACACCGGAAGCGGATCACCCCCGGACCGGGAACCCGGCCGGGGGTGTCTGGGCGGTCGAAGGGGGGCCTCAGCCGCCGTTCTCGGCGGTCTCCGCGCTCTCGCGTTCACGCTGCTTCAGCCGGGCCGCCTCCTTGCGGACCTCGGCCTGGGTGGCGCGCTCCCGCTCCAGCCACTCGGGGCGCTCCTGCTTCAGCGCCTCGATCTGCTCGGTGGTGAGCGGCTCGGTCACGCCGGCACGGGCCAGACCGGAGATCGAGACGCCCAGCTTGGCCGCGACCACCGGGCGGGGGTGCGGGCCGTCGCGCCGCAGGTCCCGCAGCCACTGCGGGGGGTCGGCCTGGAGCGCGTTCAGTTCCGCGCGCGAGACCACGCCCTCCCGGAACTCGGCGGGGGTGGCCTCGAGGTACACACCCAGCTTCTTCGCCGCGGTCGCGGCCTTCATCGTCTGGGTGCTCTGGTGCTGCGTCATGGCGTCCAGGGTATCGAGCGTGTGCACGGCCGCCGACCACGGCCGGTAACCTGGCCAGGTGACCGGCCCGGAAGTGTCCCCCTCGTTCCGCCTCGTGTACGTCCCCGGTGTGATGCCCGACAAGTGGGTGCGCGTCTGGAACGAGCGGCAGCCCGACGTCCCGCTGACCCTCACCCAGGCGCCCGCGCAGCCGGCGCACGGGATGCTGCTGGACGGCGAGGCCGACGCGGGTCTCGTCCGGCTCCCCGTCGACCGGACGGTGCTGAGCGCCATCCCTCTCTACACCGAGCAGACCGTCGTCGTGATCCCCAAGGACCACCTGGTCACCGCCGCCGACTCGGTCACCGTCGAGGACCTCGCGGACGACATCGTGCTGCACCCCCTCGACGACGTGCTGGGCTGGGAGACCCTGCCCGGCCGGCCCGCGCTGGAACGCCCGGCCACCACCGCCGACGCGATCGAGCTGGTCGCCGCGGGCATCGGCGTGCTCGTGGTGCCCCTGTCGCTGGCCCGGCTGCACCACCGCAAGGACCTCACCCACCGCCCGCTGGAGGACGCGCCCGCCTCGAGCGTGGGACTGGCCTGGCCCGAGGCGGCGACCACGGACCTGGTCGAGGACTTCATCGGCATCGTGCGCGGCCGCACCGTCAACAGCACGCGCGGCCGCCGCCCGCAGCCCGCGCAGGAGAAGCAGGCGAAGCAGAAGAAGGACCGGTCGGCCCAGGGAGACGGCGGACGCCGCCGGCAGCCGTCCGCCGGGGCCGCGGGCCGTGCCAGGCGGGGAACCGGCGGAGGCGGCGGAACGGCGAAGAACCTGCGACGGGGCAAGCCCCGCCGCAGGTCCTGAACCGCGGGCCGGCGGACCCGTCAGCGCACCGTGCCGGACGGCGACGGCGCCGGTGAGACCGTGTTGAGGTCCTCCAGCTCCTTCGGGATCGGCAGGGCGATCACCGGCGCACCCGCCTGCGGCGCCGGCGGCGTCACCTGCTCCCGGGGCATCTTCGGCGGGCTGGTCTGCTGGAAGTTGACCTGCTCGTGATTGACCAGACCCGTCTTCTCCAGCACCGTGATGTGGTCGAGCACGGTGTCGTTGGCCTGGTCCGCGAGCTGCCGGATCAGCGTGTTGCGGGTGTTCGCCCGGATGTTGGCGATGGCCGGGAAGATCTGCCCGTGGGTCACCCGCATGATGTTCACCGCCGTGGAGTCGAACTCCTTGCCGCTCGTGGCCTTGACGGTCTCCACGAAGCCCTGCTGCTGCGGTGACGCCTGGTTCGGCAGCGTGATGCCGAGCTCCAGGGAGATTCTGCGGCAGCTGGCGTCCAGCCGGCCGTGGCCGACGACCAGATGCTCGCCCGCCTCCTTCATCTCGGGCGTCGTACCCCGCTCCATCGCCAGCAGCCCCAGGGGGTGCTCCCACAGCCCGGCCGCACGCACCTTCACCACGAAGTCGCGGTCCGCCTCGGTGAGCGGGCCGTAGTTGGTGTTGGCGACCACCCGGTCCGCCTTGGTGGAAGTGGTCTGTACGCCCAGCATGGTGGGATAGGCCAGCGCGGTGAGGGTGAGGATCATGGCCCCGCCCACGAACGCGGTTCCTGCCGTGCTGCGCGAGATGCGCATCGTGCCTCCTGGGTTAAGAACGGCCCAACACCAGGAAGTACGGACGCGGAGCGCGTAACAATCACCGTTGGGGAAAAAATTTTCGGCCGCTTCGGGAAGCGGGCCCGTGCACGCCGTCGGACGGCTCCCGAGCCGGTGCGGTCAGCTCCGGCGGGCCGTGCCGGCCTCGGTCCCGGTCAGCCACTCCCAGGCCGCCCGCGCCGTGAACTCCGACTGGCCGCCGCGCAGCAGCAGGCCCGCCGTGGCGAACTCCGGCGCGCCGGCCTGCGCGGCGACGTAGGGGACGGCGATGCAGCGCATCCCGGCCGCGTGCGCGGCGGCCGCGCCCGGCGCCGCGTCCTCGACCACCACACAGTCCGCCGGGTCCGAGCCCAGCCGCCGCGCCGCCTCCAGGAACACGTCCGGGGCCGGCTTGCCGTGGGCCACCTCGTCGGCCGACACGACGGTGCGCAGATGCGCGTCCAGGCCGGTGCCGGCCAGGATCACCGCGATCGCCTCGGCCGAGGATCCCGACGCCACGGCCATCGGGACGCCCTCGTCCGCCAGCCGCTCCACGAAGGCGCGCATCTCGGGGAACACCGTCGTCCTCGTCCGGGCCAGCTCCAGGTAGTGGCCGTTCTTCACCGCGACCAGTTCGTCCACCGACGCGGACAGGCCGTAACGGCGGCGCCAGTCGGCGATCGTCTCCCGGGTGCTGATCCCGACGTACCGCTCGTGCTCCGCCCAGGAGAAGTCCGGGACGCCGTACTCGACGAGTGTGCGGCGCCCCGCCTCGTAGTAGTTCGGCTCGCTGTCCACGAGTGTTCCGTCGAGATCGAAGACGACCGAGAGGGTGCCGAGTGCGCTCATGCGTCCAGGATGGCAGGGGCTAGGAGGCGCGCGCCGACCGGCCGATCGACTCCACCAGCGGCAGCAGCCGGTGCGGCACCCGCTCCCGCAGCGCCACCTCGGTACGGGTGCGGACCACGCCCGGCATCCCGATCAGCTTCTGGATCACGTCCTCCAGGTGGGCGTTGTCCCGGGCCACCACACGGGTCAGCAGGTCGCCGCCGCCCGTGATGGAGAACGCCTCCACGATCTCCGGCACCGCCGCCAGCGCGTCCCCCACCTCGTCGAGATGCCCCTGGGTGACCTCGACGTGCACGAAGGCCAGCACCGGGTGGCCCAGCGCGGCGGGGGAGAGGGCGGGGCCGATGCCGGTGATCACGCCCTCGCGCTCCATGCGGTCGAGGCGCGCCTGAAGCGTGCCGCGTGCCACGCCGAGGATCCGCGCGTACTCACGCACGGAGGTGCGCGGCTGTTCCAGCAGCAGCCGCAGGATGCGGGTGTCGAGTTCGTCCACCGCCACGAGGTCGTCGCTCCGGAATCGGCCATTGGCACGGCGATGGCCCGAGGGATGCCGATATGACTGTACCAATGGACCACTCTGGCGAGGCTCGGTTGAGCCACTGGTGGCAGAGATGCTGATATGGGTGCGTCGATGGCGCTGCGGGACCCGCGGCGCCTTTCTCATGCCACGACACATGTCGTACGAGATGCCAGGGGGCGGTAGGTGCTGAAGAAGGTGTTCATGGCTCCGGATCCAGGACGGATCCGGCTGCGGTTCGCGACGCGGGCCGTGCTCGGCATCGGGCTGGCCGTCGTCGCCTGCGGGCTCGCCGGGCACTCCCTCACCGGCGCGATCACCGGCGGACTCGCCGCGCTCCTCGCCCTGTTCACCGTCACCGACGCCACCGTCCGAGGGCAGGCCGTCACCACGGCCCTGCTGCCCGCCGCCGGCCTGCCCGTCCTGGCCGCCGCCGCGGCGCTCCAGGACCATGCCGTGGCCCGCGACGCCGCCTTCCTCGCCGTCGTCGGGCTCGGCGTGTACGCCAGACGCTGGGGGCCGCGCGGACACGCCCTCGGCATCTTCGCCTTCATGCTCTTCTTCGCGGCGCAGTTCCTGCACGCCCGCACCGGCCAGCTCGCCGAGCTGTCCGCCTCCGTGCTGCTGTCCGTCGCGACCGCGGGCGCGGTGCGCTTCGGCCTGTGGTGCTACGAGCGGCGGCTGCCCCCGGCGGCCGTGCCCGCACCGCCCGGCGGCACCGGGCTCGCCCGCATCACGACCCGCCAGGCAGTCCAGGCGACGGCCGGCGCGGGGTTCGCGCTGCTCGTGGGGCAGCTGATGTCCGGGGAACGCTGGTACTGGGCCGTCGGCGCGACGTGGTGGGCGTTCGTCAACACCACCTCGCGCGGCGAGACCCTGGTGCGCGGCTTCCGCCGCGTGCTGGGCACGGTCATCGGCGCCGGTCTCGCCCTGCTCGTCGCCGTCCCCGCGCACGGTGACGCGGTGCTCACCGTGCTGGTCGTCGCGGTCTCCGTCTTCGGCATCTTCTACACGGCGGCCCTCTCCTACACCTGGATGATGCTCTGGGTGACGGTGCTCGCCGCCATGCTGTACGGCCTGCTGGGCGTGCTCACCCCGTCCCTGCTGGCCCTGCGGATGGCGGAGACCGGCGTCGGCGCGCTCGGCGCGGCGCTGGCCGTGGTCTTCGTACTGCCCGTGTCCACGCACAGTGTCACGGACGCCTGGATCCAGCGGGCGCTGCGCTGTGTGCACGCCTGCACGGCGCAGACGGCGGCACGGCTGGCCGGCGATCCGGACGCGGACCCGGCGCCCACGGTCGGGGAACTGGAGCAGCTCCTCGCGCGGGTACGCCTCTCCGTGGCGCCCCTCGTCCATCCGCTGAACCCGATGCTCGGCCGCAAGCGGCGGGCCCGCCAGGTGCTCGCCCTGCTCGACGACTGCGCCCGGGAGATCCGCGGCCTGGTCGCCGTCGCCGCCGACCCGGAAGCCTCCCACGATGCCCGCCTGGCCGCGGCCTGCTGGCGCGTCGAGGCGGCGGTCGAGGCCCTCACGACGGGCCGCGACATCGAACCGCGTACGGCCCCCTCCACCACGGAACCGGCCCTGGCCCACCTCCACACCCTGGAACGCACCCTCGCGGAACTGTCGACCCCCCTGCGGACACCGTCAGGCTCGCCTTTGGTGGGCGCGTGAGGGGCGGGCTGCCGCCCGCCTGCTGAGCTTCCGGCCCCGTCCGTCCGCGGCCGGACGTCCGCCCCCCGCCACCGGCCCGGTGACCCTGCTCGGGCGGCTGTACCCCCCGCCACCGGTCGCTGGGATCGCGGCCGGGACGGCCGCATGAAGGGTGGGAACCGGTCGGCCGGGCGGTGGTGCGCCCGGCGTGGGCGTGTCGGGTGCGCCGCCCGCACCCACCGTCCGTGCCTCTCGGCCGGGTCCGGTACGCCATGCCGGGGCGCACGGTCGCCACTGGTCCGGCGGTGCCGCGAGCCAGGCCCCACGCGCCGGTGTCCACCGTGGTGCCCGCCGTTACGCCCGCAGGCGGCTCGCGCCCAGGACGGTGAGCCCGGCCGGAACGGCGTAGCCCCCATCAAGCCCGGCCGAATGGGCCCACCCACGCCAAAGGGCCCGCTCCGATGATCGGAGCGGGCCCTTCAGGCGTCCTGCGAGATAGCCGCCCGCGTCAGCGGGCCGGGGTGCTCTGGGGCTGCTGGGGAGCGATCCCCAGGGCCGTCGTGTACTTGGCCAGGGCCAGCTTGCCGATCGCCGGGTAGGGACCGAGCGGCTCGGACGCCGGGCAGTCCGCCTCCTTCGCCGCCTCCTCGACGAGCGAGGCGTCGATCTCCGGGCCGATCAGGTACGGCGCCAGCGCCAGCTGCTGCGAACCGGCGTTGCGCAGCTGCTCGGCCACCGACGAGATGGAGCCCTCCTGGTCGAGGGCCGCGGCCATCACCGGCACGGCGAGACGCGCGGCGAGCAGCATGCCGGTGATACCGGCCGCCTGCACCGCCTCGTCGCCGCCCACGGAGGCCAGGATGATGCCGTCCGCGGCGGTCGCCACGGTGAACAGACGGGCGCGGTCGGCGCGGGCCAGGCCGGCCTCGGAGAGCCGCACGTGCAGCGCCTCGGCCAGCAGCGGGTGCGGGCCGAGGACGTCGGTCAGCTCGGCGGCGACGCGGCTGTCCATGACGGCCTGGCGGACCTGGCGCAGCAGCGCGCTGTCCGGGCCGGCGAGCAGCGGCACGACGACGGCGACGGGGCCGTCGGGCTCCCTGACGTCGGAACCGGCGGCACGCGCCTGCTCGTAGCGGGCGGTGCGCTCCTCGGCCGCGTGCGCGAGGACGGAGGTCAGCGAGGGGAACTCCTCGTCGCCCCCGTCGAGGTGGCCGATCCGGGCGTCGAGACCGGGCAGCTCGGACCGTGCGATGCTCACGACCTCGTCGGCGAGCGAGCGGGTGGCACTACTGGGCGTACCCGGCACGGCGAGGACGAGCGCGGGCGCGTCCTCGGGAGCCACCAGGGGTTCGGGACGGCGGTGCCGTCCGGGCTGGCGGGGGCGCGGCATTCGTACGGGCAGGCCGGACGCGGGCCCAGTGGGGGTGCTCATGTTGCGGCATGTTAGTGGCTTCCGGAGGCCTCCTGTTCGGGGAGGGTGCAGGTGAGCGGTATCCGTCCGGTTTTGTCGGATGAGTTACGTACGGGTGTCGGCCGTGAGGGTGACGTCCGTTCCCCCCGCGCTCGTCACGCACAGCATCCTCTCGTCACTCGGAAGAGCGAGCGGACCAGCGGAAAGGTCTTCCGCGAGCCGCACCGCCCCGTCGAGCGGACCACCCTCGGCGGCCACCCGCCGCACGTCCGGCAGCAGCTCCGCCAGCCGCTCGTCCAGCGGCGCCAGCAGCACCTCGCCGAGCCCGAGAAGTCCGCCGGTGCAGCCGACCGCCGGCGCGCCCTCCGCCGGGCACACGGCGGCCGCCGAGTCGGCCATGTGCCGCGCCGCCTCCCGCACGATGTCCACGGCCACGGGGTCCCCGTCCTCCGCGCACGCGCCCACGCGCGGAGCGAACGAGGCGAGCACCGCCGCCCGGTCGGCACGCGGGTACACCTGCCCCGGCAGCCCGGTCACCGGACCGAACATCTCCTCCGCGTCCGCCAGCAGCCGCACGGAACCGCCGGCCCGCCCGTCGTGCGCGCGGAACGCGGCCTCCAGACCGGCCCGCCCGATCCACGCGCCGCCGCCGCAGTCGCCGAGCAGATACCCCCAGCCGTCCGCCCGCCGCCAGCCGGCCAGATCCGTGCCGATCGCGATGAGGCCCGTGCCCGCCGCGATCACCGCGCCGGGGCGCGGCCCGAGCGCGCCCACGTACGCCGTGACCGCGTCGGCCGCCAACACCGCACGTGTGACGCCCAGTTCCCGTGCGAGCCCGTCCGGCAGCTCCGCGCGCAGGGCGTCGCCCAGGCTGGCCATCCCCGCCGCGCCGATCGCGGCCGTCTCCAGCCGCTCCAGCCCCGCCTCGGCGCACATCGCCCGCGCCATGGGCACCAGTTGCTCCAGGAAGTGCCCCGGGTCGATCCCCCGCCCGCCCGTGCGCACCGGCACGTCCGAGGCGGCCCGGGCCAGCGGACCGAGCCCGGGCGACCCGACGACCGCCCGCAGCCCGGAGCCCCCGGAGTCCACGGCGAGGTAGCCGGCCCCGGTCACGGCAGGCGCCAGTCCACCGGCTGACCGCCCTGCCGGATCAACAGGTCGTTGGCCCGGCTGAACGGCCGCGAGCCGAAGAACCCGCGGTCCGCGGACATCGGCGACGGGTGCGCCGACTCCACGGCGGGCAGATCCCCCAGCATCGGGCGGCAGTTGCGGGCGTCCCGCCCCCACAGGACGGACACCAGCGGCTTCCCGCGGGCGGCCAGCGCGCGTATCGCCTGCTCGGTGACCTCCTCCCAGCCCTTGCCGCGGTGGGCGCCCGGCTTGCGCGGGGCGGTGGTCAGCGCCCTGTTGAGCAGCAGCACGCCCTGCTCGGTCCACGGGGTCAGGTCGCCGTTCGACGGCTGGGGCAGACCCAGGTCGCTGTTCAGCTCGCGGAAGATGTTGATCAGGCTGCCGGGCAGGGGGCGCACGTCGGGGGCGACGGAGAAGCTCAGGCCCACCGCGTGCCCCGGCGTGGGGTACGGGTCCTGCCCGACGATCAGGACGCGTACCTCGTCGAAGGGCTGCTGGAAGGCCCGCAGGACGTTCGCCCCCGCCGGGAGGTACGTGCGTCCCGCGGCGATCTCCGCGCGGAGGAAGTCCCCCATCGCGGCGATCCGCCCCGCCACCGGTTCGAGGGCCTGCGCCCAGCCCGCTTCGACGATTTCGTTCAAGGGTCGTGGTGCCACGGGCGTCACCCTACTGCCGCGCCGGCAGCGGCTATCAACCCGTGGCCCGAACCCGGCGGGATCCGCGCGGACCTCATCCGACGACCGCCGCCCGCACACACAGCACGTCCGGCAGGTGGGTGGCCAACTGCTCCCAGCTGTCCCCGTCGTTCGCGGACGCGTACACCTCGCCGTTGCGGTTGCCGAAGTAGACGCCCGCGGGGTCGGCGTCGTCGCTGCACATCGCGTCGCGCAGCACCGTGCCGTAGTGGTCCTCCTGCGGCAGCCCCGCCGACAAGGGCTCCCAACTGCGTCCCGCGTCCCCGGTCCGGTACACGCGGCAGCGCCGGTCCGCCGGGACCCGGTCGGAGTCGGCGTTGATCGGGAACACGTACGCCGTGTCTCCGCGGCGGGGGTGCGTCACCATCGCGAACCCGAAGGTCGAGGGCAGCCCCTCGCCGATGTCCGTCCAATGCGCGCCCGCGTCGTCGCTGCGGAAGACCCCCCAGTGGTTCTGCAGATACAGCCGGTCCGGGTCCGCCGCGTCCCGGGCGACCTTGTGCACGCACTGACCGAACTCCGGGTTCGGGTCCGGCAGGAACACCGCCGACACCCCCGAATTGGAGGGGGTCCAGCTCGCGCCGCCGTCCAGGGTGCGGAACACGCCTGCGGTGGAGACGGCCACCGTGACCGCCCGCGGGTCACGCGCGTCGGTCAGCACGGTGTGCAGGCCCTCACCGCCGCCGCCCGGCACCCACTTGGAGCGCGTGGGATGCTCCCACAGCGGCCTGACCAGCTCGAAGGACTCCCCCCGGTCCTCCGAGCGGTACAGCGCGGCCGGCTCCGTGCCGGCGTACACCACGTCCGGCTCGGCCGCGGCCGGGTGCAGCTGCCAGACCCGCTCCAGCGAGGCTCCGGTGTCGGGCGGGAACTTGACGGCAGGGCGGGCCGGTTCGGCCCAGGTGCGGCCCAGGTCGTCGGAGTGGAACACCGACGGCCCCCAGTGCGCGCTGTCCCCGCCGGCCAGCAGGCGAGGGCTCTGCCCCCGGGTGTCGATCGCGACCGAGTACACGGCCTGCGCGTTGAAGTAGGGAGACTCGTCGAACTCCCAGGAGCCGCCTCGCCGGCGTCCGATGAACAGACCCTTGCGGGTGCCCACGGCGAGCAGTACCTCGGTCATGCCGATCACCTCCGTGACGTCGCCTTCGACGTCCTCGATCAGGACACCGGTCAGTGTGCACCCCACCACTGACAGTCACGGTCGGGCGCGGCATGACCGCAGGTCACAGCGGTGCGGCGGGTCCGTGGCGGACGATCCGACACACGTCTGACGACCGTCCGCCCACTCGGCGGGAGCTCTCGTACTCAGTGGAAGCCACCCTCGCCCTCCGGTGGAAGCCCTCGCACTCAGTGGAAGCCCCGCCCCGCCTCACTCCCGCCCAGGCAGAGCCCGCTCCAGGATCGCGTCCAGCCCCGCCCCCGCCGGCAGCGTGCCGAACGCGTGTCCCCAGTCGCCGCCGAGCCGCGTCGTGCAGAACGCGTCGGCGACCGCGCCCGGCGCGTGTCGCACCAGCAGGGATGCCTGCAGCGTCAGCGCCATCCGCTCCACCAGCCGGCGGGCCGTCACCTGTGACCCCTCGGCCAGCTGGTCCTTGAGTCCGGCCACGGCGGCGTCCAGCCGGGCGTCAGCGCCGCGCGTCAGCGACAGTTCGTCGAACAGCGCCTGCCCGGTCGCCGGGTCGCGGCCGAGCGCCCGCAGCACGTCGAGGGCGTTGACGTTGCCCGAGCCCTCCCAGATGGAGAGCAGCGGGGCCTCCCGGTAGTGGCGGGGCATCCCCGAGTCCTCGACGTACCCGTTGCCGCCCAGGCACTCCAGCGCCTCGGCGGTGAAGGCCGGGCCCCGCTTGGTGACCCAGTACTTGCCGACGGCCGTCGCGATCCGCCGGAACGCGGCCTCCCCTGCGTCCCCGCGCACCGCGCGGTCCGCCGCACCCGCCAGCCGCAGCGTGAGCGTCGTGGCGGCCTCGGACTCCAGCGCGAGGTCGGCCAGCACGTTGCGCATCAGCGGCTGGTCCACCAGCCGCGCCCCGAAGGCGCTGCGGTGCCGCGCGTGGTGGCCCGCCTCGACGAGCGTCTTGCGCATCAGGGCCGCCGACATCATCACGCAGTCGAGGCGCGTGCAGTTGACCATCTCGATGATGGTCTTCACGCCCTGTCCCTCGGGCCCGACCAGCCAGGCCACGGTCCCGTCGAACTCCGGCTCGGAGGAGGCGTTGGAGCGGTTGCCCAGCTTCTCCTTGAGGCGCTGGATGCGGAAGGTGTTGCGGGTGCCGTCGGGCAGCACCCGCGGCACGAGGAAGCAGGACAGCCCGCCCGGCGTCTGCGCCAGCACCAGGAACACGTCACACATCGGCGCCGAGGTGAACCACTTGTGGCCGCGCAGGGTGTACACGCCGGGCTCGGCGGTCGGCGTCGCGGCGGTGGTGTTGGTGCGGACGTCGGAGCCGCCCTGCTTCTCGGTCATCCCCATGCCGGCCAGCAGCCCGCGCTTCTCCGTCGGCACGCGCAGCCCGGGGTCGTACTCACGGCTGGTCAGCAACGGCTCGTAGACCTTCGCCAGTTCGGGCTGCCTGCGGAGGGCGGGGATGGCCGCGTACGTCATGGATGTGGGGCAGCCGTGTCCGGCGTCGGTGTGGCCCCAGACGAGTCCGCCGGCGGTGCGGGCGACGTGCGCGCCCGGGCGGTCGTCCGCCCAGGGCGCGCCGGCCAGTCCCTCCGCGACGGCGGTGCGCATCAGGTGGTGCCAGCTCGGGTGGAAGCCGACCTCGTCGACGCGGTGTCCGTACCGGTCGTGGGTGCGCAGCTCGGGCTCGTGGCGGTTGGCCTGGTCGGCCCACTCCTGCGCCTCTTCACCGCCCGCCAGCCGTCCCAGCCGCCGCAGGTCCTCCTCCGCCCAGCCTGCGCCCTCCCGCCGCACCCCTTCGAGCAGTGCGACGTCGTCCGAGGCGTCGTAGGGGGCCGGGTGAGGGGGCTGGTTGGTGACGTCGTGGGTGGCGCCGCCGAGGGCGCCGAGTCCGAAGGAGGTCTGCTGCGGCTCGTCGGCGCGCGTGATGGTCATGGCAGAGTGTTGCACTGTCGCTGCGAGTGCAGCAATAGTGCAACACATTGATGTGCGTCCCCTCGGCCGTGCCGGTCGATCGGCCCCTTGGAGGTGCCGAAGGCGGGCTCGCGTGTGTGGTCGTCCGTGGTGAGCCCGAAGCGGTGGAACAGCCCCGGCCGCGAGCTGTCGGCGTCCCGCAGCGCGAAGTGCGTGCAACCGCTCAGCCGCGGCTCGTCCGCCAGTTCGGCGACGACCCCGACCACCGTGTCGCCCACCTCGGCCTGCCGTTGGGGACGTTCCTCGCCGGTGGGTCAGCCGTGCTCGGTGACGCGCGGCGGCAGATGCGCCGGCCCCGCGGGCGTCAGCTCGGCGTCACCGTGGTGACGCAGTGGCCCTTCGACAGCGGACGCGAGGTCGGCCGGGGCGGCATCACCTGGAAGGGGCCGGGCCGGGTCAAGGCCTAAAGTAACCGTTCATGCGGAGCAACGACCCGGCGGAGCCGGCGCCGGACGGGCCGCGGCTGCGTCCGCTGTCCGCGCGGTCGGTCGTCCTGAGTCTGCTGCTGGGCACGCATCCGCCGGAGCTGCCGGCGCGGGAGCTCGTACGGCTGGTGGAGAGCTTCGACCTCGGCGGGTCGACGCTGCGGGCCGCGCTGAGCCGGATGGTCGCCGCCGAGGACCTGCGCCGCACGGACACCGGCTACCGCCTCAGCGACCGGCTGCTGGAACGCCAGCGCCGCCAGGACGAGTCCGTGCGGCCGCGCACCCGCCCCTGGGGCGGTGATTGGGAGCTGGTCGTCGTCACCGCGACCGGGCGCGGCCCCGCCGAACGGGCGGAGCTGCGCACCCGGCTGGCCGGACTGCGCCTCGCCGAGCTGCGCGAGGGGGTGTGGCTGCGCCCCGCCAACCTTGACCGCCCGCTGCCCGCCGCTCTCGACGAGGTGGCCGAACGCGGCACGACCCGCCCCGCGCGGCCCGCAGCCGAACTGGCCGCGCGTCTCTGGCCGTTGGACGTCTGGGCGGACGAGGCCCGCGAGCTGCTCGGGCACGTGGGACGCACCGGGCGTCCGGCCGAGCGGCTCACCCTCTTCGCGGCCGTGGTGCGTCACCTGCTCGCGGACCCCGTGCTGCCGCCCTCCCTGCTCCCCGCCGGCTGGCCGGGCGACGGACTGCGGGCCGCGTACGCGGACTACCGGCGGGAGTTGGAAGGCCAGGTCCGCTCGCTGGTGGGCGGGAGCTGACCGTACGCGGGCGGACGCGAAGAAGGCCGGCGGCCGTGGGGGACGCAACTCGGGACGCCCCCCACGGCCGCTGCCCGTGGGGGGCTACCGGTAGGTGACGTCGGACGAGCTGTACTTGCAGTACGTGCCGTCGGGGCCGGAGCCGTTGCTGCTCGGCTCCTTGCCGGTGTTGTTGCCGATGTACTTCTGGCACGGCACGATCTTCCTGCTGCCGTCGCCGACGACCGTGATGTTCCGCAGGGTCGCGCTGTCGCCGTAGTTGGTGTTGATGCCGGCGATGCGGCCGCCCTTCCAGGTCACCTCGATGGAGTTGAGGTTGATCGTCCGTTTGTACTGGGTGGAGCAGTTGCCGCAGGAGCGGACGAACGTGCCGAAGTTCTGCACGGCGAAGTTCGACACGTTCAGCGTGCCCGCGCCGTTGAACTGGAAGACCTTGTCGCTCGCCTCCTTCGCGCCGCCGCCGCTCACGGTGTAGACCGCCCCGGACGACTTGCCCTTGAAGGTGGCCGCGTCCTCGCCGACGTCCTCCCACCAGACGTTCTGCAACGTGCAGGAGCCTTCGCAGTGGATGCCGTCGGCGGCCGGGGCGCCGAGGATCACGTTCTTGAGGACCGCGCCGTCGGCCAGCTTCAGGATCGGGCCCTGGTCCTCGTCCTGGCCGCCCGAGCCCAGATCGCCGGTGCCGTAGAGGCGCTTCATCCCGTAGTCCTTGGTGCCGGACACGGAGATGGTGGAGGAGACGCCCTGGCTGCCGTTGGGGGTCGGCCAGGTGGCGGCCTGCGCGGACGGAGCCGCGGTGGTCAGGACCATGCCAACCGAGAGGCCGAGGGTGGCGAGCGTGCCCGTCAGCGCGCGCCGTGGGGTGCGCGGTCGTGTCGCGGATGTCATGTCGTTCCTTCTGTGGTGATGTGGGGGTGTCGAGCATGTGGATGAACGACGTACATGTGTCTGTACGACGCGCGGGCCGAACGCGTTCAACGGTCACGGCCCGGTCACGTCGATGAACGGAACGTAGAGGGAAAGCGCTTTCTGGTCAACGTTTCGCGTGGTCCGGATCCGGCCAGGAAGCCCGGGAACGACAGACGCCGGCGGCCCGGAACCCTTCGTAGGGTTCCGGGCCGCCGGCGCGACAGGGGGAGCGGTGAGCAGGTCAGACGGAGCGGTGGTACTGGTCCGGCACGCTCACTTCCGCGTCCAGCTCGCGGGCGGCCTGGCGGGCCCAGGAGGGGTTGCGCAGCAGTTCACGGCCCAGCAGCACGGCGTCCGCCTCGCCGTTGGCGAGAATCTTCTCCGCCTGCCCGGCGTCCGTGATCAGACCTACGGCAGCGACCGGCATCGGCGTCTCCCGGCGCACCCGCGCGGCGAACGGCACCTGGTAACCGGGGCCGGTCGGGATGCGGACGCCCGGGGCGTTGCCGCCGGTGGAGACGTCGAGCAGGTCCACGCTCCGGGCGTGCAGGTCGGCGGCGAGGCGGACGGTGTCGTCCGGGGTCCAGCCGTCCGCGTCCAGCCAGTCCGTGGCGGAGACGCGGAAGAACAGCGGCTTGTCGTCCGGCCATTCCTCGCGCACGGCGTCCACCACCTCGAACGCGAACCGCGTGCGGTTGTCGTACGAACCGCCGTAGGCGTCGGTGCGGTGGTTGGAGTGCGGGGAGAGGAACTCGTTGATCAGGTAGCCGTGGGCGCCGTGGATCTCGGCGATCTCGAAACCGGCGGCGAGGGCGCGGCGGGCGGCGGCGCGGAACTGGCCGACGATCTCCCGGATCTCCTCCGTGCTCAGCTCGTCCGGCACCTGGTGATCCTCGGCGAACGGGACCGCGCTGGGTGCGACCGGCTGCCAGGCGCGCTCATCGGGGCCGAGCGGCGCCCCGCCCTTCCAAGGCTGGTCGGTCGCCGCCTTGCGTCCGGCGTGCGCGAGCTGGACGGCCGGCACGGTGCCCTGTGCGGCGAGGAAGCGGGTGATCCGGCGGAACGCCTCGACCTGGGTGTCGTTCCAGATGCCGAGGTCGTACGGCGAGATGCGGCCCGCCGGCGACACCGCCGTGGCCTCGACGACGATCAGTCCCGTGCCGCCGGTGGCGCGGGCGGCGTAGTGCGCGAAGTGCCAGTCGTTCGGCGCACCCGCCTCCGGGCCGTCCGGCGCGGCCGAGTACTGGCACATCGGCGCCATCCACACGCGGTTGGGGATCGTCAGGGCGCGCAGGGTGTACGGCTCGAAGAGCGTGCTCACGGTGGGCTCCGTTCGGAGGGGGCGGCGAGTGCGGGACTCGTACGATAGCCGTCGTAGTACGGGAGATGTCAAACTACGAAGGTTCTCGTACTATGGTGCTTCCCGGAGCACCATGGAGCCGCCGTGACGACCGCCCCGCCCAGCCCTCGCGTCCTCCCGCACCCCACGCGCGACGAGATCCGGCTGGACTCAGTGCTGCACGCGCTGTCCGACCCCGTCCGCCTACGCATCGTCAGCGAACTGGCGGGCGCCGAGGCCGCGTTGTCCTGCTCCCGCTTCGACCTCCCGGTCACCAAGTCCACCACCACGCACCACTTCCGCGTGCTGCGCGAGAGCGGCGTGATCCAGCAGGTCTACGAGGGCACCGCCAAGATGAACGGCCTGCGCCGTGAGGATCTGGACGCCCTGTTCCCGGGCCTCCTCGACGCCCTGCTCGTCGCGGCACGCCGCCAGGCGGCACGGGACGCGCATGCCTGACGGCTCGGTCCGCGCGGTCAGCCCTCCGCATCGGGGCCGGTGACACCGAGACGGGCCCAGAGTCCGGCCAGATGTGCGTGCAGCACGCCCTCGGCCTCCCTCGCGGTCACGTGGCCGATCAGGACATGGCCGGTCAGGCCGTCCGTCAGCGCGAGCAGCGTGCGCGCCTCGCACACGGCGTCGGGCCCGTCGGCCGCGCCGCTCGCGGCCGCCTCCGTGATCAGACGGACGAACAGCTCCTGCAGGGCCGCGTAACTGTTCCTCAACGGCTCGGCGAGTGACGCGCTGACGGCGGCCTGGGCGACGAATGCCAGCCAGATGCGTGCCTCGGCGCGGTGTTCCTCCCTCAGCAGCGCGACCTCGTCGGTCGCGTGGCCGAGCGCGGTGGCGGCCGACTGTGCCGGACCCGCGGCGATGCGCGCCCTGACCCGTGCCGTCACGCGCTCGCCGACGTGATCGACGGCGAACAGGAGCATCTCCTCCTTGGTGCGGAAGCACCGTTGCACGGCACCCAGCGAGACCTGCGCCCGAGTCGCCACGTCCCGCATGCTCACCCCCTCCGGCCCCTGCTCGTCGGCCAGGAGGCAGACGGCCTCGGCGATCCGGCGGCGTCTGCTCTCGTAGTCCACCTGCTTGGGCATGGTCGGTCGGCCTCCTTATTCCGATACGACTGTATCGCTTCCGTAGTACGGTCGGGAACGAGCACCGCACGACAGGGGAGCAGGAGCGCGATGGGCGGGCAGGACACGATGTGGGCCATGACGGCGGCCGACCAGGCGGCGGCGGTCCGCAGCGGCAGGATCTCGGCGGCCGATCTGGTCGACAGCCATCTGGAACGCATCGCCGAGGTCAACCCGCGGGTCAACGCGGTGACCCAGCTGATGGCCGGCCGGGCCCGCGAGGACGCGGCGCGCATGGACCGACGGCGGGCCGCGGGTGAGGAGCTGGGGCCGCTGGCGGGCGTGCCGTTCACGGTGAAGGAGACCACCCCGGTCGAGGGCGTGCCGACCACCTTCGGGCTGCCGCGCTTCCACGACCTCGTGGCGGCGGCCGACGCGCCCCCGGTGGCACGGCTGCGCGCGGCGGGCGCCGTGCCGATCGGTCACAGCAACATGCCCACGCTGGTCCTCGCCGGGATGCACACCCGCAGCGAGCTGTTCGGCCACACCGTCAACCCGTGGGACCCGAGCCGGACCCCGGGCGGCTCCAGCGGCGGCGACGGGGCGGCCGTCGCCACCGGCATGGCGGCCCTCGGTCTCGGC
Organism: Streptomyces sp. BJ20; assembly: GCF_022869105.1. Taxonomy (NCBI): domain Bacteria; kingdom Bacillati; phylum Actinomycetota; class Actinomycetes; order Kitasatosporales; family Streptomycetaceae; genus Streptomyces; species Streptomyces sp. BJ20. The sequence goes on along the minus strand of NZ_CP094918.1, from coordinate 4,606,212 downwards.
AACGACTCCGGCGGGTCGGTGCGGATCCCGGCCTCCTTCTGCGGTGTCGCGGGGCTGAAGCCGACCCCCGGGCGGTTCCCCGCCGACCACCGCGTGCTCGGCCCGGACGACCCCGGGCCGGCCGCGCAGATGCTGGTCACCGACGGACCCCTGGCCCGCACGGTCGCCGACCTGCGGCTGGCGTACGAGGCGCTGGCCGGGACCGATCCGCGGGATCCCCGGGCGGTGCCGGTGCCGCTCGACGGCCCACCGCTGCCGGGGCCGGTCAGGGTCGCGCTCGTCGCCGACCCCGGTGGCCGCGGCGTGCACCCTGCCGTCCGAGAGGCGCTCACCGCGGCGGCGGACGCGCTGAGCGACGCGGGCTACGACGTGACGGAGGTGGCCGACGTCCCCCGGCTCGACGAGGCGCTCGAGGCGTACGGCAGGATCACCCTGACCGAGTTCGCGCCGACCTGGCCGGCCGTGCGGCAGCTGCTCGGTGACGGCGGGGACCGCTACATCCAGCTGGCCCTGGAGAAGACGCCGCCCGCCGACGCCGCGGAACTCGTGCGGCTGATGGGTGCCTGGCTCGGCATCCGCCGCTCGTGGGCGGAGTTCCTCGACCGATTTCCGCTGTTGCTCGGGCCGGTGTTCACCGAGCCGCCCGTCGAGCCGGGACTGGAGTCGCGGGACGCGGCGGGGCGCGAGCGGGTCGCCGACGGGATGCGGCTGTGCACGGTGACCAGCTTCGTGGGCGTGCCCGCGGTGGCCGTGCCGGCCGGGATCCGCGACGGACTGCCGTGCGGGGTGCAGGTGGTGGGCCGTGCGTTCCGGGAGGACCTGTGTCTGGCGGCCGCCCAGGCGATCGAGGACCGCCTCGGGGTGCTGGCGCCGGTCGATCCCCGGCAGGCGGCAGCGGCGGAGACGCGGTAGCCGGGGTTACGGACGCGGCAGGGGGTGCGCTGTTGGACGGCCGGCAGCGCACCCCCTGCGGGCGTCTCCGTGCCGGAGCGACTGCGCCGACGCGCGTCCTTCGGGCGGTCGGCGCCGTCACGGCCGGGGATCGACGCCGTCCCCTCCCCGCGCCGCCGTCAGCAGTGACTCCCAGTCCGGAAGCTTCACGAGGCCCCGGCCGAGGGAGGCGCCCCAGCGGGACTCCGCGCGTTCGATGGACTCCCAGCCCTGCCAGGGAACGGGGTCCACGCCCTCGGCGCGGAGCGCCGGCAGGGGGTCGTCGGGGAGGGCGCGGGCGGTGAGGGACGGAGCGTCCTGGAGCAGGGACGTCACCGTCTCCTTCGCGCACGAGCGGTTGGTGCCGATGACGCCGGTCGGGCCCCGCTTGATCCAGCCCGCGACGTACTCGCCCGGGGCGACGGCGCCCCCGCGCAGCACCCGTCCTGCGAGGTGCGGCACCGTGCCCGTCGCCGCGTCGAACGGCAGCCCCTCCAGAGGCACCCCCCGGTACCCGACCGAGCGGAGCACCAGCTGCCCCTCGACGTCCTCGAAGCGGCCCGTCCCGGTGACCCCGCCCTCCCCGTCGGGCGCCGTCCGTTCGAAGCGCACGGCGCCCACCCGGCCGTCGACGGCGAGCAGTTCGACCGGGCGGAGAAAGAACCGCAGACGGATCAGGCGCCGGGCCTCCGGTCGCGGCGGCTCCGTCCAGCCGCGCAGCACCTCGACGTTGCGGCGCAGGGGCGGGGGCAGGCCGGACGGGTCGGTGAACGCCGGGTCGAGCGCCGCCTCGGCCGCGTCGACGTGGACGGCGGTGTCCGGCAGGGTGCCCAGTTCGCGCAGCTCCTTGGTGGTGAAGCGGGCCTGCGAGGGGCCGCGCCGGCCGACCATGTGGATCTCCGTGACCTCGCTCGCCTCGAGTGCGGTCAGCGCCGTGTGCGGCATGTCGGTCGGGCGCAGTTCCCCCGACCCGCGCGCCAGCATGCGCGTGACGTCCACGGCGACGTTCCCCACCCCGACCACGACCGCCGACCGCACCTCGCGCAGGAACCCGGTGTCGGCGGCGTCCGGGTGCGCGCTGTACCAGGACACGAACGCGGTCGCCGACCAGCTGCCCGGGAGGTCCTCGCCCGGGACATCCAGATGCCGGTCCGTGGCGGCGCCCACGCAGTACACCACCGCGTGGTACAGCTCCCGCAGCCGGGCCGCCGGCACCCCGCCCGGCCCGACAGGCACCGCGCCGAGGAACCGCACCCGCTCGTGCTCCAGCACCGTGCGCAGGCTGCCCTGCAGGGACTTGATCTTCTCGTGGTCCGGGGCCACGCCGTAGCGGACCAGGCCGTAGGGGCAGGGCAGGCGGTCGAGGACGTCGACCCGCGCCCCGGGATCGAGCTGGACGAGATGCTGGGCGGTGTAACACCCGCTGGGTCCGCTTCCGACGACGGCGACACGCAGCACGGGGAACTCCTCACCCCGAGGGGGGCACCGGCGGGGACCACCGGCGCCTCCCAGCATGACACCGCCCGCACTCCGCTGACAGGGTGCCGTCCGCCGTCCGGGGTGCGTGTTCTACGGAGGGAAACTGATCACGCCGTTACGTTGCCTGTGTGCTCGAGGCATCTTTTCTTCAACTTTCCGATCGCTCTCCGGCGGAGGGTGCGGTGGCCGTGTGGCCCGCGTGGGAGGTGCGGGAGGGCGAGCGCACCACCCGGTGGCTCCATGTGCGGCTGGCCTTCCGCGACGGGGCCACGATCGAGGCGCTGGCGTCCGTGGGCGAGGGCTGGGTCTGTGTGGAGGACGTCCAGGCCCGCCCCGCGCTCGCGCTGGAGGACCTGGCCGTGTTCGCGGACTGGATCGAGGGTCCGCTGGCGCGGGCCTGCGGCGCCGAGCCCGAGCCGGGGGAGGAGGAGACCGGCGGCACGCACCACCGGGAGGAGCCTCGAAGAGGGCGGACCCAGTGGCCGGTCGTGGCCCGGGCGTACCGGGCCGCTCAGGAGCGGGGCGCAGACCCGGTGCTCGCCGTGATGGACCAGACCGGCTACAGCCGGCGCGGGGCGCTCCGCCTCATCGGGCGGACGCGCGACGCGGGGCTGCTCTCCCCGCGCCACGCCCGCCGCTGACCGTCCCGCCCCTGACCGGACCGCCGCCCTGGCGGAACGTCACAGCAGGTCGCGCATCCGGTTGATCTCGCTGGTCTGCTGCGCGACGACGTCGTCCGCCATCTCCTCGATCCGGATGTTGTTCCCCTGGCCCTTCACGTCCGTGGCCATGGTGATCGCACCCTGGTGGTGCGTGATCATCAGCGTGAGGAACAACTGGTCGAACGCCTTGCCCTCGGCCGCCCGCAACTGCCTCAGCTGTGCCTCGGTCGCCATGCCGGGCATCGTCGCGTGGTCGTGCCCCCGGCCCGCGTCCGCCTCCGTCCTGCCGTGCGTGCGCAGCCACCCCTTCATCGCGCCGATCTCGGGCTTCTGCGAGGCGGCGATGCGCTCGGCCAGCTTGACCACCTTCGGTGACTCCGCACGCCCCGGCACCAGTTCGGTCATCTCCAGCGCCTGCGTGTGGTGCTGGATCATCATCTGCGCGTACGACACGTCCGCGGCGTTGGGGGAGTCGTCCTCCTTGCGCTCCTGCTCCGCCTCCTGGGCCGACAGGGTGCGGTTCTCCTCCCCGGGCGCGCCGGGCGCGATCACCGAAGGGCCGCTCGCGGGGGGCGACTTGGCGTCGTCGTCGCCGGAGTCGCAGCCCACGAGCCCGAGTACGGCCAGCGCGGTCAGCCCGGCGGCGACGGCGGACAGGCGTGGCACGCGGCGGTGGTGCACATGGACCTCCTGTGACTGGCGGTATTCCCGCTCGGCAGCGGTGCGGAACACCTCGTGAGTGTCGATGACCGTCCTAGCACGCTTCCGCGCAACTTCGATCAAAAAACTTTGTTGCGATGCTGTGGAGCCCCTGTTGGTATGTGCATGCCGAAGACGATACTGCCGGTGCCACACCGTTCCGACGTGAACGGAACCAGGGAGGAAAACAGTGATCCTGTTGAACGTTTCCCGAACCCGGCGCAGACGGCTGGGAGTTGCCGCGGCAGCGGGCGGCCTGCTGGCCGCGCTGCTCACGGCCGGGCCCGCCGCCGCGATCCCGGACCCGGGGGACTCGCCCGCCGCCCCGAAGGACGTGTCCCGCAGCGACCAGGCCGAGGCCCGCGCCGCCGTCAAGAGCGGTGACATACCCGGCCAGGACGAGATCGTCCACTCCGCCAACATCGAGCACGTGGCCAACATCCCCAAGGACGTGCTGTCCGGCACCAACTCGGACCTCGCCTTCCAGGGGAGGTACGCCTTCGCCGGCAACTACGACGGCTTCCGCATCTTCGACATCAGCAACCCGAAGAAGCCCAAGACGGTGGCTCAGGTGCTGTGTCCCGGATCGCAGAACGACATCTCCGTCTCCGGCAACCTGCTCTTCCTGTCCACGGACTCCTCGCGCAGCGACAGCAGCTGCAACAGCACCACGCAGCCGGCCACCGAGAAATCCTCCTGGGAGGGCATGAAGGTCTTCGACATCAGCGACAAGCGCAACCCGCGCTACGTCGCCGCCGTCGAGACCGCCTGCGGCTCGCACACCCACACGCTGGTGCCGGACCGCAAGAACGTCTACGTCTACGTCTCCTCGTACTCGCCGAACGCGGCCTACCCGGACTGCCGGCCGCCGCACGACGGCATCTCCGTGATCAAGGTGCCGCGCAAGGCCCCGCACAAGGCCGCCGTGGTCGGGTTCCCCGTGCTGTTCCCGGGTGAGGGCCCGGACGGCGGCGGCAACCCGGGCGCGCCCACCAACCCGGGCGTCTCCAAGACCACCGGCTGCCACGACATCACCGTGCTGCCCTCGAAGGACCTGGCCGCCGGCGCCTGCATGGGCGACGGCATCCTGTTCTCCATCAGGAACCCCGAGCGTCCGCGGGTGATCGACCGCGTCCAGGACAATGTGAACTTCGCGTTCTGGCACTCGGCGACGTTCAACCAGAGGGCCGACAAGGTCGTCTTCACCGACGAGCTGGGCGGCGGCGGCGCGGCCACCTGCAACGCGGAGATCGGTCCGAACCGCGGCGCGGACGGCATCTACGACATCGTCGGCAAGGGCGACCGCAGCAAGCTGGTGTTCCGCAGCTACTACAAGATCCCCCGCCACCAGGCGGACACCGAGAACTGCGTGGCCCACAACGGCTCGCTGATCCCGGTCCGCGGCCGTGACCTGATGGTCCAGGCCTGGTACCAGGGCGGCATCTCGGTGTGGGACTTCACCAACTCGGCCAAGCCGAAGGAGATCGCCTACTTCGAGCGCGGTCCGCTCTCCACGGACCAGCTGGTCACCGGCGGTTCGTGGTCGGCGTACTACTACAACGGCTACATCTACTCCAACGACATGGCCAAGGGCTTCGACGTCCTGAAGATCGACGACAAGCGCACGGACGCGGCCCGCTGGGTCCGTATGCAGGAGCTCAACGTGCAGACGCAGCCGGACTACTTCGACTGAGTCTCCGGCTCCGTCGCGAAGAACCGGGCCATGTCCGTCCGGTCCTTCTCCTTCGTCCCGCCGGTCCCCTCGGGGTCCGGCGGGACACCCATCTCCCAGTCCAGCCGGTAGCGCTTGAACAGCTCGGCGCGCAGCACCGGCACGGACATGGGCGCCCCCGGCATCACCGCCGCGTACACGGCGCCCATCAGCAGCGCCCGCAGCATCGGGTAGTCGGACTCGACGTCCCGCGAGCCGTGCCGGGCGACGGTGTCGCTCAGCAGCTCGGCCAGCCGCCGCTGCTCGGGACACGGCAGGAACCCCTCCGCCTGCAGCAGTCCCGCCATGTGCTGGCGCATCAGCACCGGCCGGTCCCGCGCCAGGCCGAGGATCGCGTCGATGGCCCGCGCCATCCGCTCCCTGCCGTCGTCCGTGCGCGGCTCCCGCTCCAGCGCCTCCTCCAGGGTGCGGTGCATCAGCCGGTGCACGGCGGACTGCACGAGCTGGCGCTTTCCCGGGAAGTAGTACGACACCAGACCCCGCGCCGAGCCCGCCCGGTCGGCTATGTCACCCAGCGTGGTCGCCTCGTACCCGCGCTCGTCGACCAGCTCGACGGCCGCGTGCAGCAGCCGCTCCTTGGAACGCCGACGCAACTCTTCATTGACCAGGGCGCTGCGCGGGGACATGCTGGACTCCTGCGTTGACTGGCTGCCAGCCAACTATACTCAGCGCACCTGGAAGGGCCCCGGCGGGCCCTCTTCGGGCTGCCGTTCACCTCGGGCGACGCGGGGGATCGTCCGAGGTGGACGGTTCGGGCGAGGGCGAGGGCGTACGCGTACCGCCGGACCGGCCGCGCGCCGTGCCTCGGGGCGTGGGACGCAGCCGCCGGTGCGCCGCGACCGCCGCGACCACCGTCAGCGCGCCGAACAGCCAGCCGCCCAGCACGTCCGTCGGCCAGTGCACGCCGAGCCAGATCCGGGTGAGGCCGACGCCGGCCACCGAGACCACCGCCACCGCCAGCGCCGTACGCCACACCACGAGGCCCACGCCGTGGCGGTGCAGCAGCCACAGCAGCAGCCCCAGCACGACCGTCGCGGTCATGGCGTGCCCCGAGGGGAAGGCGGCGTAGTGGGCGCTGTCCACCGGGTCGGACCACACCGGGCGCTCCCGCCCCAGCGCCGCCTTCAGCCCCTGCTGCGCGGCCGTGGCCAGCGCCACCACCACGACCAGCCACCCCGCGGTCCACCGGGCGGCCGGACGCCGGAGCAGCAGGATCACTGCCACCGCGCACAGCAGACGCATCGTCCAGGGGTCCCACACCCAGTCGGTCAGCACGCGGGCCGCCTGCGTCAGCCCGTCCTCCGCCACCGCCCAGCGGTGCGTGGTGCGGGAGATGCCGCCGTCCAGGTCCAGCAGGGGCCGCCACTCGAGGGCGACCAGCGTCAGCAGCAGCACGGAGGCCGCGCCGAGCAGGACCGCGGGCGTCAGAGCCGACCGGGCCGGCGTACGGGGGCCGGGGGGCGCGGGCGGTGCGGGGGCGTGGGGGGTGCGCATGGGGTGATCCTCGCCGACCGGGCGTGCCGGGGCCAGGACCCGGCACGCCCGGCCCTGCCTCGTCGGGGCCGTCGCTACCCCAGTGCCCGCGATCGGGGCAGAAACGCCACGGGGTTGGCGCGAGCGCCAAGACCAGTGACGCGGGGGCGGTCGGCCGTGACCGGCGGACCGGGGGCGGCCGGTCGCCGGGCGGCTGTGCCGGGAGGTGCGCCCGTCTCGGCGCGCCGGGCGGCGCGCCTGGGCGGGGACGGGGTTTACCCCAGTGCCCGCAAGCCCGGTAGGAACGCCACGAGGACGGGAAGCGCCGGTACCAGGGACGCGACGGCGGTCAGGCGTAGGCGGCGGCTCGGGGGGAGGCGGTCGCCCGGGGTGAGCAAGCGGTGCACCCGGGCCGGGACGTGCGCCTGGGCGGTGGGGCAGGGGCCGAAGACCCCGCGGTCCTCGTTCAGTTCGACCAGGGCCAGGGCCGTGGTGAGCCGGCCGAACCGGCGCGACGCCGTGTCGTCCGCGGCGAGTTCCACCAGCCGGTGCATCTCGTCCCGGAACGCGGAGAACACCGGCACCTGCGGGAAGCCGTCCGCCAGCGCGGACGAGCAGTGCAGCAGCCAGTCGTGCCGGGCGCGCGCGTGGCCGCGCTCGTGCGCCAGTACCGCGTCCAGCTGCCGTCCCTTCAGACGCTGCAACGCGGCTGTCGTCACCACCAGTTGGGGCGGGGAGCCGGGCAGGCACCAGGCGTCCGGACGGTCGCCCTCCAGCACCACGAGCCGGTCGGAGCCCGGCTCCTCACCCGGCAGCAGCGGGGCACGGCGCCGCAGTTCCGCCCGGCGCGCCCGGCGCCGGGCACGGGCCCGCGCGATCTCCCGGACCAGCATCGCCCCGCTCCACAGCCCGCCGCACGCCAGCACCACGGCGGTGACATGCGCCCACGCGCCCGCCGTGCCGAGGGTGTACGCCTCGACGACCGCGATCGGCGCGCCGGTGAACACATGCCCGCCGACCACCCGCCAGGCCGCTGCCGCGCTGAACGTCATCGACAGGGCGCAGCACAGCAGCACCGCCGCGATCACGCACTGCCAGGCCCACAGGGCCACCACCGGCTCACGGTCCGGCCAGTCCGCCCGGGCGAGCAGCCGGGGACCCACGACGGCGGTCAGCACACCGAGCAGCAGCAGGACCGTGGGGAGGATCATGGCAGCAGCCTAGAAGCGCCGACGCCCCTTGAACACGGGCCCGCGATCCGAAGTGACGCAGACAACGGTCCCGCGCCGCCGGCCGAACGGCCCCTGGCGCGCTTCCACATCGTCTCCTCGCGCGCCTCACATCATCAGCAGCATCGCCACCATCGCGATCCCCATCGACAGGCGGCAGGCTCGCGCCAGTTCCGGCCGGTCGCCCCACCTGGTGCCGGAACCTGCGCCCGGTCCCGTTCCCGGCCCGCCCGCCACGGCGGCCACCGGCACCAGCCGCGCGCCCGTCACCAGCACGTACGCCGTGAAGTAGAGCAGCAGGGCGGCGGTCAGCGCGGGTGTGCCCGCAGCGCCGTGATGCGCCCCCCGCGGGGCGGCCGCCATGACCACCGCCATGTAGACCATCGCGCCCGCGCCCACCACATGGTGCAGATGGCGCGCGGAGGCGCGGGCCGCCCACAGCGCGTGCAGCCCCGCCGCACCGAACACCACCGCCCACAGCGGCCACGCCCACGCCGGCGGCGTGAAGACCGCCGCAGGCACCGCCATGGCCGCCATCCCGAACCCCATCAGCGCCTCGCCGCCCGCCGCCCGGCGCTGCTCCTCCACGCCGCTGCGCATCCGCAGCAGGCAATAGGCGCCGGTCGCCGAGCAGAGCGCCACCAGCAGCCAGCCGGACGATCCCGGTCCGTGCACGCGAACCCCCCTCGAACCGCTCCACCGGACGGTCAGGGGATGCCCGTGCCCGACGGCGTGTACGCGAGCGCGAGGGGGTACGCGGGGGGCTCCCGGGGGCGCGAGCGGATCCCCGGTTAATTTTTTACGAGTAAAACACCTGTTAACCTTTCTCTTCATGAGCAGTGCCACCCCCACCTCCGCGCGCGTCCGGCGCCTCCCCGTCGTCGGCGCGCTGCGCCTCGGACGGCCCTCCGACGTCTGGTTCAAGCCCGCCCTCAGCGTGGTCGCCGCCGTCGCCCCGCCCAGCCTGCTCCTGATGACGCTCGGCCGGCTCGACCTCGCCCCGTACACGATGGCGGGATCGCTGTGCGCCCTGTACGCGCACAACCGCCCGTACGCCGCCCGCGCCAAGGTGCTCGCCTGGGTGATCCTCGGCATGCTCGGCGGGCTCGCCGTGGCCCTGGTCTCCGCGTCCCTGACCCGGAACGCCGTCGTCCTGGTCACCGTCGGCGCCCTGCTGGCCGCTGTGCAGAAGGCGGTGTGCGACGCCACCCGGGTCGGTCCGCCCGCGCACGTGATCCTCACCTTCGTCAGCTCCGCCGTGCTGTTCGTCCCGCAGACCCTCGGCCAGGCCCCCGGCCACCTCGCACTCGCCGCGGCGGCCGGGGTGTGGGCCTGGCTCGTGGGCATGGCCCCCGCCCCGCTCCGTCCGCACGGCCCCGAGCGGCGGGCCACCGCCCAGGCGCTGAACGCGGCCGCCGCCTACGCCGAGACCGCGCGCGGCGGCGAGGAGGGCGGCGCGGGTGCCCGGTCCGCCGCGTACGCCGCCGTGCACGCGGCCTGGCAGACCCTCCTCGCGGTCCGGAACCGCCCCTCCACGACCCGCCGTGCCCTCGAACGTCTCGTCATCCGTGCCGAGGTCGCCCTCGCGGCCCCGGCCGACGCCGACCCCGCCCGGCTGCGCTCCTGGGCCCGCGCGGTGCGGGGCACGGGCCGGATTCCCCGCACGGGGGATCCACGCCGGGAGGAGGACGGCCTGCGCCGGGAGGAGGACGGCCTGCGCCCGGACGGCGTCGGCTCGCGCCCGGACGGCGCCGGCCAGTGCCGGACGGAAGGCGGTGCGCGCCTCGACGACGACAGCCTGCGCCGGGACGGGGATCTGCTACGCGAGCGGGACGAGCTCGTCGGGGTGGCCGCCGAGCGGGCCGTCGCGCCGCGTCCGCTGCGGAGCCGGCTCGGGCCGCTCGCCCCCGTCGCCGTCCGCAGCGCCCTCGGCTGCGCCCTCGCCGGCTACGTCTCCCTCGCCCTCGGTGCCGAACGTCCCTACTGGGCGCTCGTCACCGCCGCCTCCCTCTACCAGGCCAACATCACCCTCACCTGGAGCAGGGCCGTGCAGCGCGTCGTCGGCAACCTCGTCGGCGTGCTGCTCTTCGCGGCCGTCGCCCCGGTCGCCCAGCTCGGCCCGCTCGCCCTCGTGCTGTGCATCCTCGCCTGCAACTTCGGCGCCGAGGCGCTCATCGGCCGCAACTACTGGCTCGGCAGCGTCTGCGTGACCCCGCTGGCGCTGCTCGTCACCGAGCTGCCCGGCTACCAGCCCACCGGCGAGCTGGTCACCGGCCGGGTCGTGGACACGCTGGTCGGCGCCCTGGTCGGCTTCGTCGCCGCCGTCGCCGTCACCAACCGGCGGGCCGGCCGGCGCGTCGAGCGGGCACTCACCACCGTCGACCGCGCCCGTGAGCACGCCGCCCGCGTGGCGGCCGACCCCTCGTCCTCGCCCGCCGCCCTGGTGGCAGCCCGCCGCGGACTCGCCGCCGCCGTGGTCGACCTGCGCGCGACCGCCGACGCCGCGGCCGGAGAATGGTGGCAGCGCGCACTGCCCCTGGAACGGGTGGTGCTCGCCGAGCAGGCGGCACACCGTACGCTCGCGGCGACGGTACGACGCCGGGGACTCCTCCCGGACCCCGGCACCACCAGCACGTATACGTACACGGAGGGCGCATCGCCATGACGGCGACCCAAGGGCCATCGGCCGGCGACGGCCTCAGCGGCACGCCGGACACCTCGAGCACCGCGGACACGCCCGTCTCCGGGCGCGACACCGTCGCCGAGGTCGTCCGGCAGTGGCGGGCGGTCCATCCCGACCTCGACACCGGGCCCATGGAGATCATCGGCCGCATCAACCGCTGCGCGGCCCTCTTCCAGCAGGCCGAGGACGCCCCGCTGCGGCGGGCAGGGCTCACCCGCCCCGAGTTCGACCTGCTCGGCGCGCTGCGCCGCACGGGGCACGAGCTGACACCCAGCGAGCTGGCCCGCGAGACGTTCTCCTCCGGCGCCGCCGTCACCAAGCGGTTGAAGACGCTCACGGAGCGGGAGCTGGTGGAGCGCCGTGGAGACACCCGGGACCGGCGGGTGGCCCATGTGCGGCTGACCGACGCGGGGCGTGAACTGGTCGACGGGATTCTGCCGTCGCAGTTGTCCTACGAGAACGCGGTGCTGTCCGGGCTCGGCTCCGGCGAACTCGGTGACCTGGCCGGTCTGCTCGGGGGGTTGCTGGCGCAGTTGGAGGGGCGCCTCGGTGTGTTGCGGGCGTAGGGGTGACCGTCCCGGAGGCTGCGCCCCCGGACCCCCTCGGCCCTGGCGGGCCTCGTCCTCGAACGCCGTACGGCTGAGGGTGGCTCCGGTGGGCAAGTCCCAGCAGGGGGGAATCTAGATCCCCGGCCGGTACCGCAGCGGGTGCTCCTCCGGGACCTGGACCAGGACGATCGGTGTTCCGTCCGGATCCTCGATCCACATCTCGATCAGGCCCCACGGCTCCCTCACCGGCGGGCGGACGATCTCCACGCCCCGGGCGTCGAGTTCCTCCCGCGCCGCCTCCGCGTCCGCCACCTGGAGCCACAGCCGCACGTCGGGCGAGCCCGCAGGGGAGACCTCCGCGCGACCCGAGAGTTCCAGGAAGCCGCCGCCGAGGAAGTAGACCGTGCCGCGCTCCGGGCCGGTGCCGAACTCGCGGTGGACGGCGAGGCCGAGGCGGCGCCCGTAGAAGTCGCGGGAGCGCTCGGGGTCGGAGGGGCGGAGCAGGACACGGCTGCTGAGTACATGCACCATGCGGCCGAGCGTAGAGGGACGGAGCAGGCACCGCCGTCCGGAGAGTGGACCGGCCCTCCGGGGGCCGGGAACCGCGCGTTAACCTCGGCCCGTCCCGGCCACGTCGAGAGAGCCGCACGAATCGAGGAACCGCGCCATGCGAACCGCCGCCGACACCGCACTGACCTTCCGTGATGCCACCGACGCCGACGTGGACGCCCTCGTCGAGCTGATCGAGTCGGCCTACCGGGGGGAGTCCAGCCGCACGGGGTGGACCACCGAGGCGGACATCCTGCACGGGCAGCGGACCGACCGCGAGGCTGTGCTGGAGGTCGTCGAGGCGCCGGACAGCCGGCTGCTCACGGTGGAGCGCGAGGGCCGGATCGTGGCCTGCTGTCAGCTCGAACACCGCGGTGAGCACGCCTACTTCGGCATGTTCGCGGTCAGCCCCGCGCTCCAGGGTGCCGGGCTCGGCCGGACCGTCATCGCGGAGGCGGAGCGGCAGGCCCGCGAGGGCTGGGACGTGACCGAGATGCACATGACGGTGATCACCGTGCGCGAGGACCTGATCGCCTGGTACGAGCGGCGCGGCTACCGCCGTACGGGGAAGACGGCGCCGTTCCCGTACGGCGACGAACGCTTCGGCGTCCCGCAGCGCGACGACCTGGAGTTCGAGCTGCTGGTCAAGGAGCTGGTCCGACCGTCGTACACCGTCCGGCCGCTCACGCAGTGAAGCGGCCGGTGCGCTTGATCTCCGGGTAGTCGGTGGTCGCCCCGTCCAGCTCGAGCGCCCGCACCAGCCGCAGATGGTCCTGGGTGTTGACCACCCAGCCGAACACCGACAGGTCCGCCTTGCGGGCGTGCTCCACGACCTCCAGGGTGATCCGGCGGATGTTGAGGCACAGCCGCGAGGCGCCGGCGGCCACCGCCCGGTCCACCACGTCCGTTCCGTAACGTCCCGCGACGAGAGCGGTGCGCACGCCGGGCACCAGGCGCCGGATCTCGGCGATCGCCTCGTCGTGGAAGGACGCGACCTCCACGCGGTCGGCCAGCCCCCGGTCGTTCATCACCTCGGCCAGCGCACGGGCGGCCCGGACGTCCTTGATCTCCGCCTGCAGCGGCGTCCGGACCGCGTCCAGCACCTCCGTGAACAGGGGAATGCGCTCGCCGCGCCCGGCGTCCAGGGCGCGCAGCTCGTCGAAGGTCTTCTCGGCGATGGCGCCCGTGCCGTCCGTGGTGCGGTCCACGCGCGCGTCGTGCATCACCACGAGCGCGCCGTCCTTGCTCAGATGCAGATCGAGTTCGATGACGTCGAGCCCGGCCTCCTGGGCGGCGACGAAGGACCGAAGGGTGTTCTCGGGCTCGACGCCCATGACTCCGCGGTGACCGATGGTGAGGAAGTTCAAGATCCGACCTGCTTCCGTCGACGGCGGCGGGGGGCCGCGTCCCTACGGCCCTCTGGGACCGTATCGCCTTTGCCCGCCGCGTCCAGAGGCTGAACTCGGAACGCATGGAGCGCCGCCGTTCGGGGTAGCGGACAGGAAAATATGCGGTTGCTCCCCAGGTAAGGCAGGATATTTTCCTGAGGTACCCCTTGCTGGGAGAAACGGCCTGTGTATACGGTCGGGTGTACGCAAGGTTCTCCTGTGAAGGATGGGACATGACGGAAATTCTTGTGCAGCAGGCTGCGGGGGAGCGGAATCCTTCGACGACCAGGGTGGTTGAGCACCCGGCATGGCCCGTGCTCAAGGATGCCGTGGAGCGGATCCGGCCCTGGCAGTCCAAGGACGGCTCCCTCGACCTCGGGGCCGAGGGCGCTCCGTCCCGGGCCGACGCGGAGCACGCCGTGCGCACGGTGATCGGCGCGGTCGACGAACTGTCCCCGCTGCTCCCGCACGACCGCGCGTACCACGAGGCGTTGATCAAGGACCTGGCCCGCTGGGCCGAGGGCGGCTTCGAGGTCCCCGACTTCCTCGACTCGCTGCTGGCCTTCCAGCCCGCCGCGCACCGCGAGGACGGCCTCCAGCATCTGGTCGTCTTCCCGATGTACACGCAGAACGGCAACCCGGACCGCAACCTCGAGGCGGTCGTGTTCCGCATGGTCTGGCCCGACTGGCTGGCCGAGCTGGAGCGCACCCGCTACGACAACCCGCTGTTCTGCGGCATCACTTTCGAGGACTTCACCGCGGGCTACGACACCAACTCCGCGGTCCTCTTCCCCGAGACCATCGCCGTGCGCGAGGCCCCCGAGCGCTTCACCTGGGGCGCCATCTTCTGCGACCGCGAGGCCGCCCGCTTCCGCCGGGTCACCGACGCCGCCGTCGACATCCTGGGCCTCGAGCTGCCCGAGGACGTCGCCGCCATGGTCCATGACCAGAAGCGCTGCGAAGAGGCCTTCGTGCTCTGGGACATGATCCACGACCGCACGCACAGCCACGGCGACCTGCCGTTCGACCCCTTCATGATCAAGCAGCGCCAGCCGTTCTGGATGTACGGCCTCGAGGAGCTGCGCTGCGACCTCACCGCCTTCAAGGAGGCCGTGAAGCTCGCAGGCGAGGGCGTGCCGCAGGCCCGCGACGTCCAGATCGCGGTCATCTTCGACCGCATGTTCCGCTTCCCGGTGACGGGCGAGCGCGTGCGCAACTACGACGGCCTCGGCGGCCAGCTGCTCTTCGCCTACCTGCACAAGCACGACGTCGTCCGCTGGACCGACAACAAGCTCTCCATCGACTGGGAGCGCGCCCCGCAGGTCACCAACGAGCTGTGCGCGGAGATCGAGAAGCTCTACCGCGACGGCATCGACCGCCCCAAACTCGTCCACTGGTTCGCCGGGTACGAGCTGGTCTCCCAGTACCTCTCCCCGCACCCCGGTTCCAAGTGGGCCAAGGGTCCCGAGGCCCTCGACCTCTCGCTGCCGCCGCGCAAGCTCGTCGATGACGTGCTTCCGGACGAGTTTCCGCTGAGCATGTTCTATGAGGCACTGTCCAAGAAGCTGAAGAAGGTGATCGCCTCCACCCGGGGCATCACGGCGGACGGTTCCGAGCGGGTCGCCGCGTGAGCGATCTCGTCCACAACACTGCTCAGGAGGCGAGAACCATGGGGAACGGGGCGCTCGAAGGCGCGGTGATCGCGGTGGCCGGCGCGGGCGGGCCCGCGGGACGCGCGGCGCTGCTCAGGCTCGCCGAGGCGGGAGCGGTCGTCGTCGGCTCGGACAACGATCCGGAGCGGCTGGCGACGGCCGTGGACGCGGCGCGCTACGCGCACGGCGGCGCCACCGTCACCGGGGAGTCCGTCGACCTGCTCGACCTGGAGTCCACCCGCGAATGGGCGGCCCGCACCGAGAAGGAGTTCGGCCGGGTCGACGGCCTGGTCCACCTCGTCGGCGGCTGGCGCGGCAGTGAGACGTTCACCAAGACCAGCCTGGACGACTGGGACTTCCTGGAGCTGCTGCTGGTGCGCACCGTGCAGCACACCACGCTCGCCTTCCACGAGGCGCTCCAGCGCAGCGACCGCGGCCGCTACGTCCTGATCAGCGCGGCCGGCGCGACGAAACCGACCGCCGGCAACGCCGCTTACGCGGCAGGCAAGGCAGCCGCCGAGGCGTGGACGCTGGCCATGGCCGACTACTTCCGCAAGGCCGGGGGTGAGCAGGGGCCGACCTCGGCTGCTGCCATCCTGGTGGTGAAGGCGTTGGTGCACGACGCGATGCGCGCGGACCGCCCCAACGCGAAGTTCGCGGGTTTCACGGACGTCAAGGACCTGGCCGAGGCCATCGTCGACGTCTGGGACGAGCCCGCCGCGGAAGTGAACGGAAAACGTCTGTGGCTGACCGAGAAGCCGTGAACCCGCCGCGGACCGACGCGCGTCGTCATCACGACCCGGAGGTCCGCGGTTTCGCCAGCGACAACTACGCGGGCGCCCACCCGGAGGTGCTCGCCGCCCTGGCCCTGGCCAACGGCGGGCACCAGGTCGCCTACGGCGAGGACGCGTACACCGAGAACCTCCAGCAGGTGATCCGCAGCCACTTCGGGCCCACCGCCGAGGCCTTCCCGGTCTTCAACGGCACCGGCGCCAACGTGGTGGCGCTCCAGGCGGTCACCGACCGCTGGGGCGCGGTGATCTGCGCGGAGAGCGCCCACATCAACGTGGACGAGGGCGGCGCCCCGGAGCGGGTCGGCGGCATCAAGCTGCTCACCGTGCCCACCCCGGACGGCAAGCTCACCCCGGAGCTCATCGACCGCGAGGCGTACGGCTGGGACGACGAGCACCGGGCCATGCCCCAGGTCGTCTCCATAGCCCAGGCGACCGAGCTGGGCACGGTGTACACCCCGGACGAGATCCGCGCGATCTGCGAGCACGCCCACGCGCACGGCATGAAGGTGCACGTCGACGGCTCCCGGCTGGCCAACGCGGCCGCCACGCTGGACGTACCGCTGCGCACCTTCACCAACGCGGTGGGCGTCGACCTGCTCTCGCTGGGCGGCACCAAGAACGGCGCGCTGTTCGGCGAGGCGGTCGTGGTGCTGGACCCGGACGGGATCAAGCACATGAAGCACCTGCGCAAGCTGTCCATGCAGCTCGCCTCCAAGATGCGCTTCGTGTCCGTGCAGTTGGAGGCCCTGCTCGCCCGCGACCTGTGGCTGCGCAACGCACGGCACGCCAACGAGATGGCCCAGCGCCTCGCCGAGGGCGTGCGCGCGGTGCACGGCGTGGAGATCCTCTACCCGGTCCAGGCCAACGCCGTGTTCGCGCGGCTCCCGCACGACGTGAGCGAGCGGCTGCAGAAGCGGTTCCGCTTCTACTTCTGGGACGAGGCCGCGGGCGACGTCCGCTGGATGTGCGCCTTCGACACCACCGAGGACGACGTGGACCGCTTCGTGGCCGCCCTCAAGGAGGAGACGGCCCGCTGACCCGCCGACCCCGACGTCATGCATAGGTATGCGACTGACCGAAAAGTAATTGACTCTCGGCCGGTCGCATACCTATGCTCCGGCGCCATGCAGCTGATCCAGGAAAACCCGGACCTCTCCGCCTACTTGGCCGCCGACGAGGCGATCGACCACCACCATCCGGTCGTCCGGGAGGTGTCCGCACGCCTGGCCGCCGACGTGCAGGACTCGTATGAGTATGCGTGGGCGGCCTTCGAGTACGTCCGCGACCGGATCACGCACTCCCAGGACGCCGACGACCCCCGCGTGACCTGGCGCGCCTCCGACGTGCTGGAGCAGGGCACCGGCATCTGCTACGCCAAGGCCCACGCCCTGGCCGCGCTGCTGCGCGCCGAGGACATCCCGACCGCGCTCTGCTATCAGTACCTCGGCGTGGTGCACGGACTGGTCGCCGTGCGCTTCCAGGGTTCATGGCACCGCCAGGACCCGCGCGGCAACAAGCCCGGTGTGGACGCGAGGTTCTCCCTCGCCGGCGAGCGCCTGGCCTTCACCCCCGACCCCTCGTCCAACGAGATGGACCATCCGGTCCTGTATGCTGCACCGCACCCGACGGTCCTGCGCGCCCTCCGGGACGCCCCCGACCGGTCGCACCTGTGGCGGACGCTCCCCGCCGTCCTTCCCTGAACACGAGGAACATAGGCGCTCATGACCTTCGCACCGACCGTGTCCGACGAAGTACGGGCCCTCGTGCCCGGCTTCACCCATGTCGCCGTCGAGGCGCACGACCTGGTCAACGGGCCCAGCAGCGAGGAGAGTTCCGCCCTGCTCGACGAGGCCGCACGCCGGCTCGCCGCCCGCCTCGACGGACGCGCCCCGCACGAGGACCCGCACATGACGGCCTGGCGCGCGGCCTACACCGCCTTCGGCTCCAAGCCCTCCCGCACCCGCAACTCCGCGGAGGCGCTGGCGAAGCGGGCCCTGTCGGACGCCGCTCTGCCCCGGATCAACCTCCTGGTAGACGTCTACAACGCCGTCAGCGTCGCCCGGCTGATCCCGGTGGGCGGCGAGGACGCCGACCGCATCCAGGGCACGATGCGCCTGGTGCGGGCCACCGGCGACGAGGACTTCGTGACCGTGGCCGGGGGCGAGGAGACCGTCGAGCACCCCGACCCCGGCGAGGTGGTGTGGCGTGACGACCTCGGCGTCACCTGCCGCCGCTGGAACTGGCGCCAGGGACCGCGCACCCGGCTCACCGAGGACACCACCTCGGGCTTCTTCCTGCTCGAGAGCCTCGAGCCGATGGCCGTGGCCGAGGTCGAGGAGGCCGCCGCCGAACTCGCCGCGCTGCTGGAGAGGTTCAGCCCCGGAGCGAAAGTCACCGTCCACCCGGCCGCATGAGGGCGAGGTCCTCGCCCCACGCGTGGAGGACCGCGCCGAAAAGCAGCAGGTCCCGGATCCGTGGCGCACACGGATCCGGGACCTGGAGCGGGACGTCAGCGGGCCTCCGCCTCGCGGACCTGCTCCGGGGTGGGGGCCGTGCCGCCGAGGTGGGCCGGCATCCACCAGGTGTCCTCCGGGTTCTTCGGCCGCACCGGGTACGCCCGCTGCGCCGCCTCCAGCAGCTCCTGCACCCGCTCGCGCAGCTGACGGGTGATCGCGCCCGCGTACTTGTCCTTGGACGCCTCGATGGCCTCACCCACGCGGATGGTGATCGGGGTGTGGCTGCGCTTGAAGTTGCGCGGGTGGCCCTTGGTCCACAGCCGCTGCGTGCCCCACACGGCCATCGGGATCAGCGGGACCCCCGCCTCCTGGGCCATGCGCGCGGCACCGGACTTGAAGCTCTTCAGGGTGAACGACTGGGAGATCGTCGCCTCGGGGAAGACGCCCACGATCTCACCGGACCGCAGCGAACGCAGCGCGTGCTCGTACGCGGCCTCGCCCTGCGCGCGGTCGACCGGGATGTGCTTCATGCCGCGCATCAGCGGGCCGGAGACGCGGTGCCGGAACACCGACTCCTTGGCCATGAAGCGGACGAGCCGCTTCTGCGGAAGCGCCGCCAGTCCGTTGAACACGAAGTCGAGATAGCTGATGTGGTTGCTCACCAGCACGGCGCCGCCCGAGCGCGGGATGTTCTCCGAACCCTGGCAATCGATCTTGAGGTCCCACGCCTTGAACAGGGTGCGGGCGAAGCCGATCACGGGTCGGTAGACAAGTTCTGCCATGGGCGGGTCGGAACCCTTCCTTCTCTGCCTGGGCAGGGACTCTCCCAGTCGAGGTTACGCAGCCGTAGGTTTACGGCCTGTCGCTGATGCTGCCCCAAGAACGGCCGGTGAACCAGCCCCGGTGCCGGTCCGTGGCGGAGATTCTCGTCACGTTCCCCCGGTCGACCTCGGGTTTCGTCGTGCGGACGGGAATGTTCGCGGCGCCCGGGACGCTGGAGACGGTCGGACGTGACATCCAGGGCGGGAGCGGCGAGTGCGAGGCAGTGACGACACCGGACGGTCCGACGGCGACGGCGGAGCGCGGTCCGGTCTCGCGGCCGAACTCGGCGCGGAGTTGGGCGAACGCGCCACGCTGGTGCAGTTCTCCAGCGCCTTCTGCGCGCCCTGCCGGGCCACCCGCCGGGTGCTGGACGAGGTCGCGGCCATGGTCCCGGGCGTGACCCACGTCGAGATCGACGCGGAGGCCCGCCTGGACCTCGTGCGGCGGCTGGGCGTCGAGCGCACCCCGACCGTGCTGGTGCTCGACGCGGACGGCCGGGTCGTGCGGCGCGCGGCCGGACAGCCGCGCAAGGCCGACGTGATCGCCGCCCTCGGCGCCGCGGTGTGACGGCCGTTGCGATCATGGTGAGACATCTCCCATCCGCGGGGGCCCGCTTGACGCTGCCTGCTCGTTGTCGTCAGCCTGACACCAAGTCGGCGGGATCGTCGGGACTCCTCGCCGCCGTCGGGTACCCGGCCCCCTCCCGGCCGACGCCCGCCTGCCGAGCGGGCCGCGGCCGGGCCGGTGAGCAGCCGCGCACCCGCTCGTGACCCCTCCCAGAAGGACTTCTTCATGACGGCAACGTCCGACCTCGGCGCCGCCCGGCCCGCCTCGCCCGACCTGCTGCGCTCCGTCTTCCGCCGGCACCCGGCGGGGGTCGCGGTGGTCACGGCGCGCGGCCGTTCCGGCCCGGTCGGCTTCACCGCCACCTCCCTCGCCTCCGTGTCCGCGGAGCCGCCGATGCTGTCGTTCGGCGTGTCCACGGGCGGTTCCAGCTGGCCCGCGATAGCGGAGACCGGCCATGTCGGCGTGCATCTGCTGGGCGAGCACCAGCAGGACCTCGCGGCCACCTTCGCGCGCCGGGGCGCCGACCGCTTCGGTCCGGGTACGGCATGGCGGGAGGGACCGGAGGGCGTGCCGGTGCTCGACGACGTGCCCGCGTGGATGGTGTGCCGGGTGGCGGCCCGGGTGCCCGCGGGGGAGCACCGGATCGTGGTGGCCGAGGTGCTGCTCGGGGACCCCACGGGGCGCGGCCGTCCCCTCGTCTACCACCAGGGACGCTTCGGCGGGCTGCCCGACTGAGACGCGTGAGACGCGGGGGACGCCGGTCGCGGGCCGGAGGAGTTCCGGTTACGCTGCGTTGCGAAGGTCACAGTTCAAAGCGCTTGCTTAGCGGGCAGGAACTGAGTGTACTGACGAGTAATATTTCGGTCGGAGCGTGGGTCGCCCCGACCGGGACCGCCCGCTTGAGGCGCCTATGCTGCCTGCAGGCAGGCAGCCAGAAATGACGATGCAGTAGGAGAGCCGGCGTGAGCTTGAGGATCGTTGTCACTGTGAAGTACGTGCCCGACGCCACTGGCGACCGGCACTTCGCCGATGACCTGACCGTCGACCGTGACGACGTGGACGGTCTGCTCTCCGAGCTGGACGAGTACGCGGTCGAGCAGGCGCTGCAGATCGCGGAGAACTCGGACGACGACGTGGAGGTCACCGTTCTGACCGTGGGTCCCGAGGACGCCAAGGACGCGCTGCGCAAGGCGCTGTCCATGGGCGCCGACAAGGCCATCCACGTCGAGGACGACGACCTGCACGGCACGGACGCCATCGGCACCTCCCTGGTGCTGGCCAAGGCCGTCGAGAAGGCGGGTTACGACCTGGTCGTCTCCGGCATGGCCTCCACCGACGGCACCATGGGCGTCGTCCCGGCGCTGCTCGCGGAGCGCCTCGGCGTGCCGCAGGTGACGCTCCTGTCCGAGGTGAACGTCGAGGACGGCAAGGTCACCGGCCGCCGCGACGGCGACGCCGCCTCCGAGCAGCTCGAGGCCTCCCTCCCCGCGGTCGTGTCGGTCACCGACCAGTCGGGCGAGGCCCGCTACCCGTCCTTCAAGGGCATCATGGCGGCCAAGAAGAAGCCGGTGGAGTCCTGGGACCTCTCCGACCTCGACATCGACGAGGACGAGGTCGGCCTGGAGAACGCCTACACCACGGTGGAGTCGGCGTCCGAGCGCCCGGCCCGTACCGCGGGCACGATCGTCAAGGACGAGGGCGAGGGCGGCAAGCAGCTCGCCGAGTTCCTCGCGAGCCAGAAGTTCATCTGAGCCGCAAGGCACGGCTCGCTTCCCGCCCCTCACACTTCGCAAGCAGGAGAGAAGAAGTCCCATGGCTGAAGTTCTCGTCTACGTCGACCACGTGGACGGCGCCGTCCGCAAGCCGACCCTGGAGCTGCTGACCCTCGCCCGCCGCATCGGCGAGCCGGTCGCCGTGGCGCTGGGCAACGGCGCCGGCGACACCGTCGCCACGCTCGCCGAGCACGGCGCGGTCAAGGTCCTCACCCACGAGGCCGCCGAGTACGCCGACTACCTGGTCGTGCCGAAGGTCGACGCCCTCCAGGCCGCCCACGAGGCCGTCTCCCCGGCCGCCGTGCTGGTCTCGTCCTCCGCCGAGGGCAAGGAGATCGCCGCCCGCCTGGCGCTGCGTCTGGGATCGGGCATCATCACCGACGCCGTCGACCTCGAGGCCGGCGACGAGGGCCCGGTGGCCACCCAGTCGGTGTTCGCCGCGAGCTACACCACCAAGTCCCGTGTCTCCAAGGGCACCCCGGTCATCACGGTCAAGCCGAACTCGGCCGCCGTGGAGGCCGCCCCGGCCGCCGGCGCGGTCGAGTCCCTGAGCGTCACGTTCTCCGAGCAGGCGACCGGCACCAAGGTCACCGGCCGTACGCCGCGTGAGTCGACCGGCCGCCCGGAGCTCACCGAGGCCGCGATCGTCGTCTCCGGCGGCCGTGGTGTCAACGGCGCGGAGAACTTCTCGATCATCGAGGCCCTCGCCGACTCGCTCGGCGCGGCCGTCGGCGCCTCGCGTGCCGCCGTCGACGCCGGCTGGTACCCGCACACCAACCAGGTCGGCCAGACCGGCAAGTCGGTCTCGCCGCAGCTGTACATCGCCAACGGCATCTCCGGCGCGATCCAGCACCGCGCGGGCATGCAGACCTCGAAGACCATCGTGGCCGTCAACAAGGACGCCGAGGCCCCGATCTTCGAGCTGGTCGACTTCGGCGTGGTGGGCGACCTGTTCGACGTCGTCCCGCAGCTGACCGAGGAGATCAAGACCCGCAAGGGCTGATCACCTCCGGAACCGTCCGAGGCCCCCGCGACCGCACCGGTCGCGGGGGCCTCGTCGTGCTCCGCCTGGACCGGTGGCGGAGCGGACCGGCCCGTAGGACGGTGTTGACCGGCACGCAGACCGGCGGATACCGTCCTTCAACGAATTGTTGAATTCGTGTCGCGGAAGCGCGGTGCCGGATTCCGGGTCGCGGACGTCTGGGAGGGTGGCATGGGCCAAGGGCAGCAGGAGCGGGTGCCGACGAGTCTCACGGGCGCAGTCGCCGAGGAGATCGGCGCCTGTCTGGCGCCGGTCGACGCCGCACTGGAGCGCCTGTACCCCGGCGACCCCGGCACGCGTCAGCCTGTCCACACCGTGTACGTCCCGGGCGACCGGTTCGCCGCGGACACCGTGCGCGCGTGGGGCGCCCAGGCCCTCGCGGCGCTGGACGAGCACGCCCCCGACGCGGACACGTTCGGCGCCGTCCTCGGGATGGACGGCGCCCTCGCCGAGGACGTGTACGCCCGGGTCCGCGCCAAGCTGGAGCGCGAACCGGTCGAGGACCTGCGCGTCGACTTCGAGGACGGCTACGGCCACCGCCCCGACGCCGAGGAGGACGAGACCGCCGCCCGCGCCGCCCGGCTGGTCACCGAGGCCGCCGCGCACGGCACGCCGGCCACCGCGGCCCCCTGGACCGGTATCCGCATGAAGTGCATGGAGGCGGCCGTCCGTGACCGCGGCATCCGCACCCTCGACATCTTCCTCACCGGCTTGATGCGGGGCGGCGGACTGCCCGACGGCCTCGTCCTCACCCTCCCGAAGGTCACCTACGCCGAGCAGGTCGCCGCCATGGCAAGGCTGCTCGACGCCTTCGAGAAGACCTGGGGGCTCGAACCCGGCCGCATCGGCTTCGAGATCCAGATCGAGACGAGCCAGTCCATCCTGGCCGCCGACGGCACCGCCACCGTCGCCCGCATGATCCAGGCCGCCGACGGCCGCGCCACCGGACTGCACTACGGCACCTTCGACTACAGCGCCTGCCTCGGCGTCTCGGCCGCCTGCCAGTCCTCCGACCACCCCGCCGCCGACCACGCCAAGGCCGTCATGCAGGTCGCCGCCGCCGGCACCGGCGTACGGCTCTCCGACGGCTCCACCAACGTGCTCCCGGTCGGCCCCACGGAGCAGGTCCACGACGCCTGGCGCCTCCACCACGGACTCGTCCGCCGCGCCCTCGCCCGCGCCTACTACCAGGGCTGGGACATGCACCCCGGCCACCTCCCCACCCGCTACGCCGCCGTCTTCGCCTTCTACCGGGAGGGCTTCGCGACGGCCGCCGCCCGTCTCCGGCGGTACGCCGAACGGTCCGGCGGCGACGTGATGGACGAGCCGGCCACGGCCAAGGCTCTGGCGGGGTACCTGCTGCGGGGGCTGGACTGCGGGGCCCTTGACGAGGCGGAGGTGACGGGGGAGAGCGGCCTGGCCCGCGACGGGCTGGAGGCTTTCGCCTCACCCCGGCGAGGAGGCCTGACGGTCTCGGCGCAGTGAAGGTCCGCCCGCCCGGAATTGCGCGGGCTATCGAAAATCGATAGATTCCCATCGTGCTTCGAGTGGAGGAGTGGCGATGGGACAGGTAACCGTGCTCGCGCTGCGCGCGGTGATCGCGGCGCTGCTGGCGGGCACCCTGGCGGTGCAGACGCTGATGGTGCCGCTGCTGGCGAGCGACCTGGACGGGCTGGACGAGCAGTACGCCCATGTGCGGACCCCGCTCCTGGCCGTCGTCGTGCTCATCGTGCTGGCCGCCCAGACCGTGCTGATCTGCGTCTGGCGGCTGGTGACGATGGCACGCCGCGGCACGGTCTTCTCCTATGCCGCCTTCCGCTACGTCCACATCGTGATCGGCGCGTTCGTCGCCGCGGCCCTGCTGGTCTTCACGCTCGGCGCGCTGCTGGCGCCCGGGGAGGCCGTCGCGCCCGGCGTCGTGCTCCTGGTCGGCGGGGTCGGCCTGGCGATCGTGGGCATCGCGCTCGTCGTGCTGGTCCTGCGGATGCTGCTCGCCCAAGCCGTGGCGCGGGAGCTGGAGGCGTCCCGGATGCGGGCCGAACTGGCCGAGGTGATCTGATGCCGATCGCCGTCGACATCGACGTGATGCTCGCCCGGCGCAAGATGTCCGTGGGCGAACTCGCCGAACGCGTCGGCATCACCCCGGCGAACCTGGCCGTCCTGAAGAACGGCCGGGCGAAGGCGGTCCGGTTCACGACGCTCGCCGCGCTGTGCGAGGTACTGGAGTGCCAGCCGGGGGATCTGCTGCGGTACGAACCCGATCACGCGCCCGCGGAACCGGCGACCAACTCGGCGTAGCCGTCCGGCTCCGCCGGTGCGGAAGGGCGGGCGCCGGGGCGGGCCTGCCCTTCCCCGGCCGGGGCCCCGCGCCTCCCTCCGGGGCGGTGGGTGACGCCTCGCCGCCTGTCCCAGGGGGCTTGTCCCTGCGGAGCATGACGCCCTGCCCAGCTGCCTGGGCAGCCGGCTGCGTCCTGTCCTTGACCGTGCGGACCCGCCGCCACGGCGACCGCTTCCCCGGAGTCATCCTCACCCACACCGCTGCCACCCGGGACGGCGTCGACACGCTCCTCACCGCCGCCGCGGCGCTGGCCGATGGACAGGTGACCGCCGCGGCCGATCGGCCCGAGCAGGGTGACTACGCCGGGCACTTCACCGATCCCGACGGCTGTCACTGGACGATCACCATGCGTGCGTGACCGTGATCGGCCCTCGAATATGCAAGGTCCCGAACACCGCACAACTCGGTTCCGAATGCGACCGAGAACAGCGCGCTTTATGCGCGTTAGCGGGGGGTTAAGGAATAGAGAATGCCGCATGTTTTCCGTGAAATAACCTAGGTGAACTCATCAATCACTTCGCCACTTATGCCATTCCCGTTACTCTGACGTAGCCGCCGTCCCGGGGGAGGGGCTTGGCGGCGGTTGTCCTGGGCGGGAGCGGCAGGTGGGAGCGACGGCCGCCGCGCCACGTCCGCTTTCACGAATGGTGGGGAACCAACTATGCGACGCGTGACCACTGTCCTTCTGTCCCTCAGCGCCCTGGCGGCCACCTCGGCGCTGGGCGCGCCCGCCGTGGGGGCCGCCCCGCAGGCCGCCCCGGCCGCGGTGTCGGCCGGCTGGGAGAAGATCGACGGCGCCGCCGAACTGGCGCGGATGACCGAGGAGTCGGGTGACGCGCAGACCGCGCGCGCAGCCGCCGCCCCGGAGCCCACCGCGCTGGCCGTGGAATCGGCCAGGAACAACAAGTTCGTCGCCACCGAGAAGACGTACGCCGCCCCGAACACCGCTGCCCTCCGCGCCCGTTCCGACGTCTACGGCGGCTCCTGGGAGGGTTTCACTTTCGAGTGGATCGGGGAGGAGAGCACCTTCGCCATGAAGTCCCGGGCCAACGGCCTCTACGTGGCTGTCGAGAAGAACTACACCGGCGCCTCGCAGAACCTGCTGCGTGCCCGTTCCACGAGCGCGGCCGGCTGGGAGCGGTTCGTCCTCTATTACAACGAGACACTGGACCGCTTCGCCATCCAGTCCGAGCTGAACGGCCTCTTCGTCGCCATGGAGAACAGCTACACCGGCGCGCTCCAGTACGCCCTGCGCGCCCGCTCGACCGATGTCTCCGGCTCGTGGGAAGAATTCAACCTCTACACGATCTGACTGGCCTGTAGGTCGCGGACGTCCCTGCCCGCCACGGCACCTGTTCCCAGGGCAGGGACGTCGTCATGTGGAAGCCGCTTCGCCGACCGCAACTTCCTCAGCAGCACCAGGTGCAGCTTCTCCCACACACCGGCCTCGTATCATGCGGCCGGACGCCGCCAGCGGGTCATCCCTGAACCGAAGCCCAGCTCCTGCGCAGGTACTCCCACCGGATCCCCGTGTGCAGCACGAACGGCATCCCGTACAACGCCTGCCGGTCCGGCACTCGTGGTCGGCCCGCCGTCAGCTTCGGCCCCGGCCCGGGCAGCAACGGCTGGACCAGCGACCACAGTTCTCCCGACACGATCCCCGGCCGCGACCGACGCTTCCCCACGCCCCGACCCCGCGTCCCGACCAGCGAGCGGACAAGCCGATGGTTACTTGGTCAGCAACTTCTGTCAGGACCTCCAGGTCCGGGGCGGGCCCGACGCGGCACCCTGTCCCTCGCCGCCGGCGCCGGAAGACGTCACGTACTGCTCCAACCCGCCGGTCGTCACCAGTCCCTCCTCGGCGAACAGCCGGGAGCCCTTCTCGCAGAGTTCGCGGTCCGCGCGGGCGCGGGCGGTGAACTCCTCCGGCGTCGTGCCGAACAGGTCCCGCAGGCGGGGGAGAGTCGCCAGGAGGTTGGTCAGCAGCGGGCGCTGGCCGGGGTGGGTCCGCGGGGTGCCGGTGCCGTCGTGGAGGACGCCCCGGCGGTTGACGTAGGCGTACGCGCCCGGGAGCGTGCTGCCGTCGGGGAGTTCGATGCGCACGCCCGGCGCGGGCAGCCACGCGCGGCGGAAGTTGCCGTGGGGCAGCGGAACGCCCTCGCTCGCGTCGATCACCGTGAGCTGCCGGGCGTCCAGCCAGAGCACGAACAGCTCGCTCACCCGGCCAGGCGTCGCCACGGGCGCGTTGGACACGTAGCCCGGGCGGCTCACATGGGCCGAGACGCCGATGCCGACGCCCGTCACCCGCGCCCGCACCATGGGTACGGGGCTGACGATCCCCGACTCGGCCATCTTGTGCCGCAGTTGCCCGGGGCAGGCGTTGGAGCCGATCGAGACCACCGGCGCCCGGTCCGCGAACGACCACCGGTCCAGCGGCAGCAGCCGGTCCCCGTCGAGCAGTCCCGATTCGCGTGGCCAGGCGCCCGGATAGGACAGCGGATTCTCGCGCGGCACCACGTCCAGCCCCAGCGCCCGCAGCGTACGGTCCTCCACCGTCACCGCCCCGCTCAGTCCGCCGGGGGCAGCTCGCCCGAGCCGCGGGTGATCAGGCGGGTCGGCAGTTCGATGCGCTCCGGAGCGATCAGCGTGCCGTCGAGCTGTCGGAACAGCCGCTCGGCGGCGGTCCGGCCGAGGGCGGCGGCGTCCTGCGCGACGACCGTGACCCCGGGCTGCAGCAGATCGGCCAGCTCGATGTCGTCGAAGCCGACGAGGGCGACCGGGCGGGCGTGCTCGGCCAGCACCCGGATCACCGTCACCGTCACCCGGTTGTTGCCGGTGAAGATCGCGGTGACCGGCTCCGGCCCGGAGAGCATCTCCCGCGCCGCCCGGCGCACCCGCCCGGGGTCCGTGACGCCCAGCGACATCCACGCGTCCGCCACCGGTATCCCCGCGTCCTCCATGGCGGTGCGGTAGCCGCGCAGCCGCTCGGCCGCCGTGTGGATGCGGGGCATGTCGCCGATGAAACCGATCCTGCGGTGCCCGTGCGTGATCAGGTGGCGCACGCCGTCGCGCGCGCCGCCGAAGTTGTCCGACACCACCACGTCCGCGTCGATGTGCCCCGCCGGACGGTCCACGAACACCGTGGCGACGCCGGCCTTGATCTCCGGCTCCAGATAGCGGTGGTCGTCGCCGGCCGGGATCACCACCAGGCCGTCCACCCGGCGCGCGCACAGCGCCAGCACCAGCTCCTGCTCGCGGTCGGCGTCCTCCGCGCTCGACCCGTTGATCAGCAGCGCGCCGTGGGCGCGGGCCACCTCCTCCACGGCCCGGCTCAGCGGGCCGTAGAACGGGTCCGCGAGGTCCTCCAGGACCAGGCCGATGCTGGCGGTGCGGCCCTTGCGCAGCACCCGCGCGCTGTCGTTGCGGCGGAAGCCGAGCGCCTCGATCGCCTCCTGCACCCGCCGCTCGGTCTCCGGCGTCACGCCCGGCTCGCCGTTCACCACGCGCGAGACCGTCTTCAGACCGACCCCCGCACGGGCGGCCACGTCCTTCATCGTCGGACGGTTGCCGTATCGGGTCCCTGGGAAGCGGTCGGTGCGGCGGGTCGTCTCCGGCACGATGCGGTGTCCTGTCCTGTCGGCCACGGGGATGCGTGAGTCCATGGGCTTGTATGAGGATGTGGCGTCGAGCATAGAGCCTGGACAACGTTGTCAGCGTCGGGAGACACTGTCCGACGCACACTCCGGCCCGCACCTCACCGCTCGACCGGGCCGTTGGCCGTGCTCCATGTGTTGCCTCCTGGTCGCGCATGGCCGTTTCCAGCGTGTTCTCTGATGGTTTCCGACGGTTGACGGGGAGATCCGACTCTGATGCACACCGACCTCGTGGCTGCGCTCGACATCGGCGGCACCAAGATCGCCGGCGCGCTGGTGGACCGTGAGGGCCGGATCCTGGCCCGCGCCCAGCGGCCGACCCCCGCGCGGGAGGACGGCGACACCGTCATGGCGGCCGTCGGGGCGGTCATCGGCGACCTCGCCGCGTCCCCCCTCTGGGAGCGCGCGGGCGCGGTCGGCATCGGCAGCGCGGGGCCCGTCGACGCCTCCGCCGGCACGGTGAGCCCCGTCAACGTGCCCGGGTGGCGCGACTACCCGCTGGTCGCCCAGGTGCGGGACGCGGCCGGCGGGCTGCCCGTCGCGCTGATCGGCGACGGGGTCGCCATCACGGCCGCCGAACACTGGCAGGGCGCCGCCCGCGGCCACGACAACGCGCTGTGCATGGTCGTCTCCACGGGGGTCGGCGGCGGCCTGGTGCTGGGCGGGCGGCTGCACCCGGGACCCACCGGCAACGCCGGACACATCGGCCACATCAGCGTGGACCTCGACGGCGACCCGTGCCCGTGCGGGGCGCGCGGCTGCGTGGAGCGGATCGCGAGCGGCCCCAACATCGCGCGACGCGCGCTGGAGAACGGCTGGCGCCCCGGCCCGGACGGCGACACCTCCGCCGCCGCGGTCGCCGCCGCCGCCCGCGCCGGCGACCCGGTCGCCGTGGCCTCCTTCGAACGGGCGGCCCGCGCCCTCGCGGCCGGCATCGCGGCGACGGCGACGCTCGTCGAGATCGACATCGCGGTGATCGGCGGAGGCGTGGGCAAGGCGGGCGAGGTGCTGTTCACTCCGCTGCGGAAGGCGCTGACCGAGTTCGCCACGCTGTCCTTCGTCCGGCGCCTCGCGGTGGTCCCGGCCCGGACCGGCACGGACGCGGGTCTGGTGGGGGCGGCAGCGGCGGCGCTCATGGGGCGGACGGACGCGGCGGTGGCGGGGGTCTGAGGGGGCGGCCGGCTTCGACCGTGCCCGGCAGGGGACCGTCCCGGGGGCCGTGTGGGAGGCGGGGCGTGACCGAACGGCCTGTTCCGCAGTTGAGCCGGGCATGAAGAAGCGCAGCATGCTCGCCATCGCCTCCCTCGCCACCGGTTTCGTCGTCGCGGCCGTCACCCCGTCGCACGCGCTCACCGAGACCCCCGCCCTCGGCGCGCTCGACGTCGAGGACACGCTCGGCTCCCTCGACCGCACGGTCGCGGAGAACAACACACTGGAGCTGGACGTCGACCGGGACGGCAACGCCTGACGGGCCCCACGCGGCGTCGACGGCGGCGCCGGCACCCCTCCACGGCGGGGCGCCGGCGCCGCCTTCACGTGTTCTCAACTCGATCTGGTTTCCGTGGCAGGGTGGAACGGGCAAGCCTCAGGGGGCCAACAGAAGAGGGGGAACCGTGATCGTCTGGATCAACGGGGCGTACGGTGCGGGGAAGACCTCCACCGCGCGCGAACTGATCGAGCTGATCCCGAACAGCACGCTCTTCGACCCCGAGGTCATCGGCGGAGCGCTGGACCGGCTGCTCCCGCCCAAGCACCTCGCCGAGGTCGGCGACTTCCAGGACCTCCCGATCTGGCGACGCCTCGTGATCGACACCGCGGCCGCGATGCTCGCCGAGTTCGGCGGGACCCTGGTGGTCCCCATGACCCTGCTGCGCCAGGAGTACCGTGACGAGATCTTCGGCGGCCTCGCCGCCCGGCGCATACCGGTCCGCCATGTCCTGCTCGCCCCGGCCGAAACGATCCTGCGGGAACGGATAGCCGGCCGGGAGGTCCCGGTGGACCTCCCCGACGGGGAGATACGGGTCCGCCAGTGGTCGTACGACCACATCGAACCGTTCAAGGCGGCGCTCGCCGCCTGGCTCACCGCCGACGCCTACCCGATCGACAGCGGCAGCCTGACCCCGCGCGACACCGCCCGCCGCATCGCCGAGGCGGTCGGCAGCGGCGAGGTGCCCGCCTGCGACATCGTGCAGACGCCCGAGCCGACGGCGGAGACCGTCGCCGCGGGGGTGCTGCTCTTCGACGAGCAGGACCGGGTGCTGCTCGTCGACCCGACCTACAAGGCCGGCTGGGAGTTCCCCGGCGGGGTCGTCGAACGCGGCGAGGCTCCCGCCCGGGCGGGCATGCGGGAGGTCGCCGAGGAGACCGGCATACGGCTCGACGACGTGCCGGCCCTCCTCGTCGTCGACTGGGAGCCGCCCGCGCCGCCCGCCTTCGGCGGACTCCGGCTGCTGTTCGACGGCGGCCGCCTCGACTCCGAGACCGCCGGCCACATGCGGCTGCCCGGCCCCGAACTCCGCGCCTGGCGCTTCGCCTCGGAGGCGGAGGCGGCACACCTGCTGCCCCCGGTCCGCTACGAACGCCTACGACGCGCGCTGCGGGCCCGCGAACGCGGCCGGGCGATGTACCTGGAGGGCGGAGTGCCGGTGGGGTGAGGGGAGTCACGGTCCCGGGGACCGCCTTCCCGGCGGAGCGCCCGATGTTCACGTGCTGCGTGTGCGTCGTCGTCGCGGTGGCCGAGCCGCGTTGCGCCTGCATGCGGAGACCCGCGGCCCGCCGACCGTCGCCGCCTACGGTGCGCCTCCGGGCCGCGTGCCCTGTGATCGATGTGGCCGAGCCGTGTCACCACCACGCGCATGCCCGCGCTCGGCGCCCGTAGGCCGGAGCGCCCCGCTCGCCCGAGCGGGACGCTCCGACCTCGACAGAGGGCGGCCGATCAGGCCGCCCCACCCGCGTAGTTCCGCAGGAACAGCGCCTCCGCCACCGACAGCCGCTCCAGCTCGTCCGGCGACACGCTCTCGTTCACCGCGTGGATCTGCGCCTCCGGCTCGCTCAGGCCGATCAGCAGGATCTCCGCCTTCGGGTAGAGGGCGGCGAGCGTGTTGCACAGCGGGATCGAGCCGCCCTGCCCCGCGTACTGCATCTCCTGACCGGGGTACGCGA
The DNA here is from genome assembly GCF_022869105.1 of Streptomyces sp. BJ20. NCBI lineage: Bacteria > Bacillati > Actinomycetota > Actinomycetes > Kitasatosporales > Streptomycetaceae > Streptomyces > Streptomyces sp. BJ20. Next base: position 4,574,582 of record NZ_CP094918.1, on the reverse strand, counting down.
CGGCCATCGCGTCCGCCATGGCCTGGTACGCCGGGCTGGCCGGGTCGGCGCGGAACGCCTGACCCTGGCCGATCTGCTCGGTGGTGACGCGCGCGCCCCACGGCGTGTGCGACTCGATGTGCGCGCGCAGCAGTTCGGTCGCCTGCGCCGCGTCCACGCCCGGCGGCACCCGCAGGCTGACCAGCGCCCGCGCGCTCGCCTGCACGGACGGCGTGGCGCCGACCACCGGGGGGCAGTCGATGCCGAGCACGGTGACGGCGGGACGCGCCCAGATGCGGTCGGCGACCGTGCCGGAGCCGATCAACTCGACGCCGTCCAGCACCTTGGCGTCCTTCCGGAACTGCTCGTCCTCGTACTGGATGCCCTGCCAGGCGCTGTCGCCGTTCAGCCCGTCGACGGTCGTGCTGCCGTCCTCGGCGCGCAGCGAGTCCAGCACCCGCACCAGCGCGGCGAGCGCGTCGGGCGCGGCGCCGCCGAACTGCCCGGAGTGCAGGTTGCCCTCGAGCGTGTCGATGCGCACCCGCACCAGCGTCATGCCGCGCAGGGTGGTGGTGACGGTCGGCAGGCCGGCGCGGAAGTTGCCCGCGTCACCGATGACGACGGTGTCGGCGGTCAGCAGGTCCGGGTGCTCCTCGGCGTACCGTTCCAGGCCGCCGGTGCCCTGTTCCTCCGAGCCCTCCACGATGACCTTCACGTTGACCGGTACGCCGCCGTCGGCCTTGAGGGCGCGCAGCGCGAGCAGGTGCATGATGACCCCGCCCTTGCAGTCGGCGGCGCCTCGCCCGTACCAGCGGCCGTCACGCTCGGTCAGCTCGAACGGCGGTGTGGTCCAGCCCGCCTCGTCCAGCGGCGGCTGCACGTCGTAGTGCGCGTACAGCAGTACGGTCTTCGCGCCCTCGGGGCCGGGCAGGTAGCCGTAGACCGACTGGGTGCCGTCCGGGGTGTCGAGCAGGGCGACGTCCTGGAAGCCCTCGGCGGTGAGCGCGGCGGCGATCCAGCGGGCGGCGCCCTCGCTCTCCTCGCGGGCGAACTGGCCGAAGTCCGCCACCGACTTGAAGGCCACCAGTTCGGTGAGCTCCTCCTTCGCCCTGGGCATCAGTGAGGCGACGGTCACGGCGACCGGATTCGACGACATGGGCACGCTCCTTGTAGGTGCGACGTTGTGCAAGTGCGTACTTCTCGGTACGCGATGATCGTGTGGTGTGCGTGAGTGGCCCATGTAAGGGGCACTCACGTCGCCGATCCTCCCACAGCGGACCGTCACGACCGCCGCCGTAGGATGCGGGGGGACAGCAGCGGCAGGCGGCGTGATCGGAGCAGCGGACCATCGTGAGCAGCGAGAACTCTTCGGCGGACGACGTGCGGCAGGTGTGGGACGTCGTCGTGGTGGGCGCGGGACCCGCGGGGGCGTCTGCGGCGTACGCGGCGGCGGTCGCCGGGCGGCGCGTGCTGCTGCTGGAGAAGGCGGAGCTGCCCCGGTACAAGACCTGCGGCGGCGGCATCATCGGCCCCTCGCGCGACTCCCTGCCGCCCGGCTTCGAGCTGCCGTTCAAGGACCGGGTGCACGCGGTGACGTTCTCCAGCAACGGCCGCTTCGCCCGTACCCGCCGCTCCCGGCAGATGCTCTTCGGGCTCATCAACCGGCCCGAGTTCGACCAGCGACTCGTCGAGCACGCGCAGAAGGCCGGGGCCGAACTGCGCACGGGCGTCGCCGTGCAGCGCGTGGAGCAGCACGGCTCGGCCGTGCCGGACCGGCGCACGGTCGCCGTCGTCCTCCAGGGCGGCGAGACGGTGCTCGCGCGGGCCGTGATCGGCGCCGACGGCAGCGCCGGCCGCATAGGGGCGCACGTCGGGGTGAAGCTGGACCAGGTCGACCTGGGCCTGGAGGCGGAGATCCCGGTGCCGGAGACGGTCGCCGAGGACTGGAAGGGGCGGGTGCTCATCGACTGGGGCCCCATGCCCGGCAGTTACGGCTGGGTGTTCCCCAAGGGCGACACCCTCACCGTGGGCGTCATCTCGCGGCGCGGCGAAGGTGCCGCCACCAAGCGCTACTTGGAGGACTTCATCGCCCGCCTCGGCCTCGCGGGCTTCGAACCGTCCATTTCCTCAGGGCATCTGACCCGCTGCCGGGCCGACGACTCGCCGCTGTCCCGCGGCCGGGTGCTGGTCTGCGGCGACGCGGCCGGGCTGCTGGAGCCGTGGACCCGCGAGGGCATCTCCTTCGCCCTGCGCTCCGGCCGGCTGGCGGGGGAGTGGGCGGTGCGCATCGCCGAGGCGCACGACGCCGTGGACGCCCGCCGTCAGGCCCTCAACTACGCGTTCGCCGTGAAGGCGGGGCTGGGCGTCGAGATGAGCGTCGGCAAGCGGATGCTGGCGGCGTTCGAACAGCGCCCGGGCGTCTTCCACGCGGTGCTGACCGGCTTCCGCCCGGCGTGGAAGGCTTTCAAGGACATCACGCAGGGCTCGACGACGCTCGGCGAGCTGGTCCGCACCCATCCCATGGCCCACCGCGCCCTGATGGCACTGGACCGGCGTCCCGCGAGCGGCGGCGGGGAGGCCGGCGCCGGGCAGTGACCGGGGTCAGTCCCGCACGGTGATCCGGAAGACCGGGTGGTCGGGGGCCGCCGCCAGGATCTCCTCGTCGGAGGACTTGGCGGTGACCCCCTTGAAGTACTGGTTGACCTCCCAGCCCCACTTCTCCAGGTAGGTGCGCAGCAGCGGCAGCTTCTCGTCGTCGGGGATCTCCACGGCCGTGAAGGTGCGCACCTTGCGGCCGACGCGCAGCTCACCGCCGCCGGCGGCCCGCATGTTGCGCACCCACTGCGAATGCCCGCGCGCCGAGATCAGGTACTGCTGCCCCTCGAAGGTGTGCGGATTGACCGGGAGGCGCTGCATCTGCCCGCTCTTGCGGCCGCGGACGGACAGCTCTGCGCTGCCGGCCAGGCTGATGCCGTGCCGGGCGAGCCAGCCGACGACCCGGTTGAAGCGGGCGGCGACGGGGCCGGCGGTGAGGTAGTACGGCGTGGACGACGACATCAGGGCCTCCGGGAAGGAGTTGAGGGGGGGGGAGCGCCGCTCTGTCTTGTGAGCACTGCTCTCGCTTCGACTTCAGTGTGCCCGCTCGGGCGTGACAAAGCAAGAGCGGTGCTCTCGTTTGTGTGCGCCGCTCTGTTCTCGTGGAACACTGACGCCATGACGAGCACACCGCACGGCGCCCGCGCACGGGCGAGGATCGAGATCACCGCGGCCATCAAGGAGGAGGCGCGTCGGCGACTCGCCGAGCAGGGCGCCGCCGAGCTGTCCCTGCGGGCCGTGGCCAGAACGCTCGGCATGGCCTCCTCCGCGATCTACCGCTACTTCCCCAGCCGTGACGACCTGCTGACCGCTCTCATCATCGACGCCTACGACTCCCTCGGCGAGACGGCGGAAGCGGCCCTGAAGGCGTCCGTCGGCGCGCTCGCGGGGGAGCGGTGGACCGCCGTCTGCGAGGCCATCCGCGGCTGGGCGCTGGCGCACCCGCATGAGTACGCGCTGATCTACGGCTCCCCGGTGCCCGGGTACGCCGCGCCCGCGACCACCGTTCCGGCCGCCGCGCGCGTCGGCTTCGCCCTCATCGACGTCGTCCGCGACGCCCACCGGGCCGGGGAGCTGGACGTCGCGCCCGTTCCGGCGGACCTGGAGGCTGAGGCCGCGCGCATGGCGGCGGACTTCGTCCCCGACCTGCCGCCCGCGGTGGCACCGGCCTGCGTGGCCGTCTGGGCGCAGCTGCTCGGCCTGATCGGCTTCGAGGTGTTCGGCCAGTTCACCCGCATCGTCGAGGAGCGGGACGCGTTCTTCCGCCATGCGGTCGACGGTCTCGCCCGCACGGTGGGTCTCCGGCCCGCCGACGCCTCCTAGGCTCCCCGCCTCGGGGTCGGCCTGCGGCCCGGCACCTCCCGCGGCACCTCGCGGCCGGCCTGCGGCCCGGAGCCTCCGGGCTCCGCGCCTCGCGGTCGGCCTGCGGCCCGGGGCCCTCAGGCTTCGGCCCTCGACATCCGCCCGCCGGTCGAATGCCGCCCCGCGGCGCTCCCTGGGCTCCGCACCCCTCCCGGCCGTACTTCCCCGGGAGTACGTGTGATCACGCCGCCCGGCCGACGCCGTCGGGTGGGCGTGGCGTCTAGCGTGGCGGACATGGACGAACAGCGGGGGCCCGGCGCCGGCCCGCCGGAGCGGTGGCGCACCGGCGGGCCGCCCCGGTGGTGGCGGCAGGGTCCGCCCGGCTGGAGCCGCCGCGCCGACGGGCGGGAGGACGGCCTGGAGTCGGCCGGCCGTGTCCGGTGGCCATGGCCCTCCACGGTGCTGTTCACCGCCTTCGTACTGATCGGCTCCGGTTTCGCCGACCATGCCCAGGCGGGCGAACGGGTCGCCCTCGACCCGCTGGGCCGGGTGCTGCTGCTCCTGTCGGGCGCGGTGCTGCTGTGGCGGTGGCGGCATCCCGTCGCCGTGCTGTGGGGCACGGTCGCCGCGGTCCTGCTGTACCTCGGCGCCGGATATCCGTACGGACCGGTCCTCCTGACCGTGGTGGTGGCCTGTTTCGCCGCCGTCGCCTCGGGGCGGCGGTACGCAGCCTGGGCGGCGACGGGGACGCTGTGGGCCGGGCATCTGCTGACCGTCCACGTCCTGTACCGGTGGCTGCCGCCGTCGGGCGACGACGCGGCCCCGTGGACCGAGGAGATCGTCGTCGCCACCTGGGTCGTCGCGCTCCTCTCCGTGTCCGAACTGGCCCGCGTCCGCCGTGAGCAATGGGCGCGCGAGCGGGCCGAGCGGGCCCGCGCGGAGCGGCGGCGCGCCGACGAGGAGCGGCTGCGCATCGCCCGCGAGCTGCACGACGTGCTCGCGCACAGCATCTCCGTCATCAATGTCCAGGCGGGCGTCGGACTCGCCCTGCTGGACAGCGACCCCGAGCAGGCCCGCACCGCGCTCACCACCATCAAGGCGAAGAGCAAGGAGGCGCTGGGAGAGGTGCGTCAGGTCCTCGACACCCTGCGCGCCCCCGGAGCCGCCCCGCGCACCCCGGCACCCGGCCTGGACCGGCTGCCCGAGCTGGCGGAACAGGCCGCGAGCGCGGGTCTGGCCGTCACCGTCGAGGGCGAGCCGCCCCGGCTGCCGCCCGGCGCCGACCTGGCCGCCTTCCGCATCGTCCAGGAGGCCCTCACCAACGTCGTACGGCACTCCGGGTCCCGGGAGGCGCGCGTGCGCGTCGAACGGCGCGACGGGCGGCTGCGGCTGCTGGTCGACGACGACGGGCCCGCCACCGGCGCCGACGCGGGCGGCACCGGCAACGGGCTCGCCGGGATGCGGGAGAGGGCCGCCGCGCTCGGTGGCACCATCGAGGCGGGCACCCGCCCGGACGGAGGGTTCCGCCTGCTCGCCGTCCTGCCGATCGAGACCGAGGAGGACCGGTGATCCGTGTGCTGCTCGCCGACGACCAGTCACTGGTCAGGGCGGGGTTCCGGGCGCTGCTCGACGCGCAGCCGGACATCGGGGTGGCGGGGGAGGCGGCCGACGGGGAGGAGGCGCTGCGCCTGATCAGCGAGGTGCGGCCCGACGTCGTGCTGATGGACATCCGCATGCCCGGACTCGACGGCCTCGCCGCGACCCGCCGCGTCACCGGTGACCCGGACCTGGCCGACGTGAAGGTGGTCATGCTCACCACCTTCGAGCTGGACGAGTACGTCTTCGAGGCGATCCGCTCGGGCGCCTCCGGCTTCCTGGTGAAGGACACCGAGCCGGACGAACTGTTGCGCGCGGTAAGGGCCGTGGTCGACGGCGACGCCCTGCTCTCACCGGGTGTGACGCGCCGGCTGATCGCCGAGTTCGCCGCCCGCTCCAAGGAACCGGCCGCCGCCGGAGCCCTGTCGGAGCTGACCGAGCGGGAGCGGGAGGTGATGGCGCTGGTCGGACTGGGCCTGACGAACGAGGAGATCGCCCGCCGCCTGGTGGTGAGCCCGCTCACCGCCAAGACCCACGTCAGCCGGACCATGGTGAAGCTGGGCGCCCGCGACCGCGCCCAACTGGTCGTCCTCGCCTACGAGTCCGGGCTCGTGCGGCCGGGCTGGCTGGGCTGAGCCGCCCGCCGGAACCGCACCAGCACGGACACGGTACGGGCGGCGAACAACACCCCCGCGAGCACACCGCCCCCGCGCACCAGCACCGTCTCCACCGCCCCCGGCAGCGCGAACAGCAGCGCCGGACCCGCCACCGCGCCGAACACCACGGCCGCCGCGAAGGCGGCGCTGCACAGCGCGTACCCGATCTCCACGGTGATGGCGTCCCGCTCGGCCTGACCGCGCCGGCCGCCCGATCCCGTTCCTCCGTGTTCACGCATGCCGGGAGTGAAACAGGCGGGCGGCCGGCGGGCAAGCACCCCCGTCTCAGACGACCGCGGACGTCTTCCGCCACAGCTCCGCGAGCGCCTGGTCGCCCGTCACCTCGGGCACGGGGAGCCGGTTCCACAGCGACAAGTACAGCTCGGCGGCCGGACCGGACACCTCGCACTCCGCGTCCCCGGCGGCGTCCCGTGCGGTCACCGGCGGCTCCTGCGACAGCCGTACCGTCCACACCGCGTCCGCGTCCGTCGCGCGTATCCGGAGCACGCGCGGTTCGGGGGTGCGGACCCGGCTCCTGCGGCGGGCGTGGAAGCCGCGCAGCAGTTCGTCCACACCGTCCACCGCGAAGTCCGTGGCGACGGGTGTCGGGTCGCCGCCGCGCGCGGCCTGCGCGTCCCAGCGGTGCACGGCCGTCTCGTGGGCCTGGCGGCGGGCCCAGAAGCCGAGTCCCGACTCGGCGCCGGGCAGGAAGGTCCAGCACGCCACGTCCGGCTTCGCCTCGCGAAGCGTGTCGAGCAGCGCGCGGTGGCCGGCCCGGTACCAGGCGAGCAGCTCCGTACCGTCCAGGTCCGGGTGCTCCTCCATCGGGCGGGGCGTCGGACACGCGTCGGCGACGAAGCCCGCCGCCCACCGGTGCACCACGCCGGTGTGCCGCAGCAGGTCCCTCACCCGCCAGTCCGGGCAGGCGGGCACGGGGGCTCCGGGCCCCGCCTGCTCCGCCGCGTCGGCCAGCGACCGGCCCTCGTGCTCAAGGATCTCCAAGTACCAGGCAGTCTCCATGGCCGGGAGTCTGCCCCACGTAGGGCCCGTGCGGTCAGTGCTTTTCCCGGCGCCCTACGGCAGCGGCGTCCCGCCCGTCGCGTTGACGATCTCGGCGGTGATGTACGACGCCTCCTGCGAGGCGAGGAACACGTAGGCCGGGGCCATCTCGGCGGGCTGGGCCGGACGCCCGATCGGGGCCTGCTTGCCGAACTCCGCGGTGTCCGGCAACGTCGCCGGGATCAGCGGCGTCCACACCGGGCCCGGCGCCACGGCGTTGACCCGGATGCCCCGCTCGATCAGCATCTGCGCCAGCCCCTGCGTGAACGTGACGATGCCGCCCTTGGTGGTCGCGTAGTCCAGCAGATGCGGACTCGGCTTGTACGCCTGCACGGACGCCGAGTTGATGATGCTGCCGCCCTCCCGCATGTGCGGCACGGCCATCTTGCACAGCCAGAACATGCCGTAGAGGTTGGTCCGCAGCACCCGGTCGAACTGCTCGGTGGTGATCGCCTCGATGCCGTCCGGCTGCGACATCTGGTACGCGGCGTTGTTCACCAGGATGTCGATGCCGCCGAACTCGGAGACCGCCCGGTCGATCAGCGCACGGCAGTTCTCCTCCTCCCGGATGTCGCACGACACGGCCACGGCGCGCCGGCCGGCCTCCTCGACCCAGCGCGCGGTCTCGTCCGCCTCGTCCTTCTCGCTGTCCAGGTACGTGAAGAGCACGTCGGCGCCCTCGCGGGCGAACGCGAGGGCGACCGCGCGGCCGATGCCGGAGTCCCCGCCCGTGATCACTGCCTTGCGGCCGGTCAGGCGGCCGCTGCCCCGGTAGGAGCCCTCACCGTGGTCCGGCGGCGGGTCCATGGGGCCGGTCCAGCCCGGATGAGGCTGGTCCTGGGAGGGGAAGTCGGGGGTGGGCTGCTGGTCGACGGGGTTCTGCTGATCGCTCACGTTCTCTCCCGGATCCGCGGTGGTCGCTTGCGGAGTCCGCCGTGCGGAGGACCGGCGGACTCCGACGACCGGGTACCCCGGGACCGCCCGGCGATCCCCGCCGGGCACTCAGTCCGTCCGCACGTGCCGGGTGGTGAACCCGATGGCGGTGGCCACCGCCGCCAGCACCGCCACGCTGGTGAGAGCGGCCGGGAGGCTGTACCAGTCGGCCATGAAACCGATCGCGGGCGGGCCGAGCAGCATCCCGCCGTAACCCAGCGTGGAGGCGGTCGCCACCCCGCTCGGGCCCGCCAGCGCGCCCGCCCGCTCCACGGCGACCGGGAAGAGGTTGGCGAGCCCCAGCCCGGTGACGGCGTACCCCAGCAGCGCCGCCCACAGGTGAGGGGCCAGCGCGCCGAGCAGCATGCCGGCCGCGGCCGTGGAGCCGCCCACCAGGATCGTGCGGGTGCGGCCGAGCCGTTCCAGCAGCGTGGTGCCGCTCAGTCGGCCGATCGTCATGGCGAGCGCGAAGCACAGGTAGCCGACGGCCGCGGCCCCCGGCGAGGCGTCCAGGTCCTGCTCGAGATGGAGCGCCCCCCAGTCGGCCAGCGCGCCCTCGCCGTAGGCGGTGCACAGCGCGATCAGCCCGAAGACGATCACCAGGGCGCGGGTGCGCCGGTCGCGCCGGGGTGCGGAGCCCTCGGCGGGCCGTCCGCCGTCCGCCGGGGTCAGCGGCTCGCACCGCATCAGCGCCCGCCCCGCGACCGCCGTCACCAGGAGTGCGATCACGGCGAGCCCTGTGAGATGCCGGAGCGGCGACAGGGATCCCGCGACCAGGGCGCCCAGCCCCGCGCCGATCATGCCGCCCAGGCTGAACGCCGCGTGGAAGCTGGGCATGATGGGCCGTCGCAGCGCCGCCACCAGGTCGACGGCCGCGCTGTTGAAGGCGACGTTGATCCCGCCGTAGGCCGCGCCGAAGACCAGCAGCACGGCGCCCAGCGCGAGCGCGGAGTGGGTCAGCGGCGGCAGGGCCACGCTGACGCCGAGCAGGACCGCGCAGACCACGGTGACCAGGTGGCTGCCGTACCGGCGGCACAGCCGGCCGGTCAGCGTCATGGTGATCACGGCGCCCGCGGAGACGCCGAGCAGCGCGAGTCCCAGGGCGCTCGCGGACGACCCGGTCTGTTCCTTGATGGCGGGGATGCGTACGACCCAGCCGGCGAAGACGAAGCCGTCCAGGGCGAAGAAGGCGGTCAGGGCGAGTCGGAGCCGGACGAGGTCGGTACCCGGCACGGCACTGTGCGAACGGGTTTTGTTTATTAGCGGCACAAAGGCAGGCTAGGTGGCGTTCCGATGTCGCGGCAAGAGGCCACGGGGTGCGACGGAAGTGAGCCGGCGCACGGCCGGAGGGGTGGGGAGTTAACCCGTGTGATCGTCCCGGATGGTCAGGTCGCGCGAGATGGCTGAGCGTGGATCAGGCCGGAGCCCGGGAGAGTTGTGCTGACGCGGAGTCAGCTGCCCGGCCTCCAGCGGAAGGACTCTCAGATGCGCTCTGCCCGCATGATGCTCGCCGCCGCGACGGCCACGGCGGCCGTCGCCATCGCCGCCCCCGCGGCCTACGCCGACCACGACGGCGACAGCGGTCACGACAAGTCTTCCTACAGCAAGGAGTACGACAAGGAGAGCAAGCACGACAAGGAAGGCAAGCACGACAAGCCGCACGGCGGGGTCCACGCGGGCGGCGGCGCCCTGTCCGCGGTGACCGGCGACGACGACTGGGGCACCGCCAAGGACCCGAAGTACGACCCCGAGACCTACAAGGAGAAGGGCGACTCGGAGAGCGAGGAGTCCTGGAGCGGCAAGCAGGACAAGGAGTGGAAGCACGACAAGCCGCACGGCGGCGTGCACACCGGCGGCGGCGGTCTCGCCTCGCAGCCCGGTGTCACGGCGGGCGGCCTCGCCGCGCTCGCGGTCCTCGGTACCGGCGCCTACGCACTGCGCCGTAAGAAGGTCTCCGGGAACATGGCCTGAGCCGTGCCCGGGGTCATAGCGGCCGGGGCCGTCCCCGGCGCCCCGCGCGTCACGACGGCCCCGCTCGCCCCCTCTCGAGTCCTCCCTCCCTGACCTGCCCTCCGCCGTGCCCGAACGAGGTGGTTCCCCCGATGCCGGCCAGTGCCCCCACTCCCGTCGAACCCGACCAGGCGTCCCCGACGAGGCGCAGAGTGCGCTCCGTCATGACCGCGGTCTTCTGGGGCGGGGCCGGTCTGCTGCTGGCCACCACGCTGATGGGCGGCGGGGAGGACCCGCCCGACGACGCCCACGGGCCGCACGCCTCCCGCACGGTCTCCGCGGCGCCCTCGGCCGACGCGTCCACCGGGCCGGCCGAGGGCGGGTCCGCCGCATCGGCGTCCCCCGCCGAAGGGTCCCCCGGCAAGCACCTGCCGCGCTCCGCGCCGACGCGGCTGGTCATCCCCTCCATCGGCGTGAACGCCCCCTTCACGGCACTCGACGTCGACAGCAAGGGCCAGCTCGAAGCGCCCCCGCCGAACGACACCAACCTCGTCGGCTGGTACGCCAAGGGCGTCTCCCCGGGCGAGCTGGGCACGGCCATCATCGCCGGACACGTGGACACCAAGACCTCCGCGGCCGTCTTCGCGCGCCTCAGCGAACTGGAGAAGGGTGACCGCTTCCAGGTGCGGCGCGCCGACGGCACCCGTGCCACGTTCGTCGTTGACGAGGCGGAGTCCTTCGACAAGGACGCCTTCCCGAACGAGCGCGTGTACGCCGACACCCCCGACGCGCAGGTCCGGCTCATCACCTGCGCCGGCGCCTACGACCGCGCCGCCAAGGACTACACCGAGAATCTGGTGGTCTTCGCCCACCTGGTCTGAACCGAGGCCCACGACGAACGGCTGCCCGGAGGGGGGAGAGACCCTGCGGGCAGCCGCCTCCGTCAGGCCGCGGAGCACTCCGCGCCGTTCAGCAGGAACACCGCCGGGCTGCTGTTGGTCCCCGGCCGCGTCCCCGTGAAGCCCAGCGCCACCGAACCGGACGGCGGGATCGTCGCCGTGTACGGGACCGCCGCGACGCTCACCTCCGCACCGCTCTGCGTCACCGTCCCGCCCCACAGGCTGGTGATCCGCTGACTCGCCGGGAAGGTCCAGCGCAGCGTCCACCCGTCGACCGCCGTGCTCCCGGTGTTACGGACGACGACCTCGCCCTGGAAGCCGCCGGGCCACTCACCCGTCACCCGGTAGGCGACCGCGCACGACCCGGCCGCCGCACCCGACGCCGTGGTGACGGTCACCGTCGCGGAGCGCGCCGAACGGTTCCCGGCCGCGTCCCGCGCGTACAGGGCGAAGGTGTACGACGTGTCCGCCGCGAGACCGGACACCGTGGCCGTGGTGCCGGAGGCCGAGGCGACGACGGTCTCCTGACCGCCGGCGACCCGCACGACGTCGTAGCCGGTCACGCCGACCGCGTCGCCGGCCGCACCCCAGGTCAGGGTCACGGAGGAGGACGTCACCGCGGAGGCCGCGGGAGCACCCGGAACGGTCGGCGCCGTGGTGTCCTCGCCCGGGCCGCTCCGGTAGACCGCGGCCTCCTCGGACGTGGCGGCGATCCCGTCCGGACCGTCGAAGAGGCGCTTGCCCCAGCTGGTCGTCCGCTCGGGGTCGAAGTTCTCGACCATGTCCAGGTACTCGACCCCGCCGCCGTTGCCGCTCCACGACCAGCCCAGGTATCCGATGCCGAGCTGCCGGGTGACCGACAGGACGGCGTCCTCGTCCGGGTTGCCGTCGGAGTGGTCGTGCCCGAACTCGCCCACCACGACAGGCAGTTTCGCGGTGACGAACCGGTTCAGGTAGTCGCTCACCTCGGCGGCGGTGTCGAAGACGCCGTACATGTGGATGGAGAACACCGTGTTGGCGTCCGGGTCGGCCGCGAACACGGAGGCCGCGTTGTCGCGCATGGTGAACGCCCAGTCCTGGCCCCAGTTGGGGGCGTCGACCATCAGCGTGTGGTCGAACCCGGCGGCCCGCAGCTTCTGGATCGCCGCCTTGGTGTCGTCGGTCCAGCGCGAGTAGCCGGTGTTGCCGTGCGGCTCGTTGCCGATGTTGACGACGACGTGGTCCTCCTGGCCGACCAGCGCGTCGCGCACCTCGATCCAGTAGTCGGCGGCGCGGGACAGCGTCACCGCTCCGCTCTGCTCGCCGTAACCCGTGGTGTCGTGCACCTCCAGGACGCAGATCAGCCGGTTCCGCTTGCACTGCGTGACGACGTTCGCCACGTCCGCGGTGTCGTTGCGGGTCCACCGGTCGCCGCTGGACAGCACCACCCGGACGGTGTTGGCGCCCTTGGCCTTGATGTGGTCCAGCGAGTCGAGCCGGTCGGCGTACCAGGTGTGCGCGTGGTTGACGCCACGCATCACGAAGTCGTTCCCGGACGCCTCGAGGAGCCGTCCGTCCTGCACCCGGAACCCGGTGGGCGCCGCGTGGGCCGGGGTGCCCGGGACGGACGGCGTCAGGAGCAGGCCCGCGAGCGCCGCGAGGAGGGCGGCGGCCCAGGGGACGGTGCGACGGGTGGGTCTCATGGCGGCTCCAGGGGAGGGGTGGGTGAGGGGGTTCGCGTCTCGGTGGGTGCGGGGTGCGGGGTGCGGGGTGCCGGGTCAGGAGGCCGGTGTGGCCGCGCAGCCGGCGAAGGCGGCGGGGGCGGCCGCCCCCGTGGTGGTGGCGACGATCCCGAACGCCGTGCTCGCGCCGGGGGCGAGGGAGCTGTTCCAGCCCGCGTCGGAGACGGTGGCCGTGCCGTCGGCGGCGGTCGTCAGGGCGCCCTTCCACGCCTGGGGTCGCGGCCGGGGCGAGCAGGCCGAGCAGGAGAAGCGGAGCGGCGGCCGGCAGGCCGAACAACGAGCGGATCCGTGAGCCCGGTAAGCGCAGCGCGCGGGGGTCGCGCATGGTGTCCCCTTCCAGCAGGTGGGAGCGCTCCCATGCGGGACATGCAGCCACCGGTGTCGGTACGCGTCAAGGGGTGAGGCGTGGATCCGCGGGGTGACCAGCAGGGGTGGGAAGCGTCGGGCCGGGACACCGTGGGGCGTCCCGGCCCGACGCCGGGGAGTTCGACCGCCGTTCGACGGCTCGGGCGCCTCAGACGCCCCGGTCGGACGGCGTACGGGACTCGGACTCCCCGGCTGTCTCCGGCGTCCCGGCCGGCGTGGCGGTGCGGTGCGGCAGCGCCCTGCGGAGCAGCGGCCAGGCGAGCAGCAGCACCACCACCGCGTACACGGTCACCGAGAACGGAGTGTTCACCAGGCCGGTGACGCTGCCGTCGCTGATCTGGAGCGCGCGGCGCAGTTGCTGCTCGGCGGCCGGGCCGAGGATGACACCGATGACGGCGGGCAGCACAGGCAGTCCGTAACGCCGCATGCCGAACCCGATCAGGCCGATGACCAGCAGCAGCACCAGGTCGATCACCTCGCCGCCGACCGCGTACGCGCCCACCGCCGCGAAGAACATGATCCCGGCGTACAGATACGGCCGCGGGACGCGCAGCAGCTTCGCCCACAGGGGTGCGAGCGGCAGGTTCAGAGCGAGCAGCAGCACCATGCCGACGAACAGCGAGGCGATCAGGCCCCACACCAGGTCGGGCTCACGCTCGAACAGCAACGGGCCCGGCTGGATGCCGTACTGCTGGAAAGCGGCCAGCATCACCGCCGCGACCGCCGTGGTCGGCAGGCCCAGCGTCAGCATCGACACCAGCGTGCCCGCCGCCGAGGCGGACGCCGCCGACTCGGGGCCCGCCACACCCTCGATGGCGCCCTTGCCCCACTCGTCCTTGTGCTTCGACAGCCGCTTCTCCGTCACGTACGACAGGAACGTCGGTATCTCCGCGCCGCCCGCCGGGATCGCGCCGAACGGGAAGCCGATGAGCGGGCCGCGCGCCCAGGACTTCCAGGTGCGCCGCAGATCGGCGCGGCCCAGCCACGGCCGGCCCACCGGGATCGGCTCCGGCGGCCGGCGCCGCAGATGGGCGGCCACCCACAGCGCCTCGCCGATCGCGAACAGACCCACCGCGACGATGACGACGTCCACCCCGTCGGCGAGATGCAGCGAACCGAAGGTCAGCCGCTGCTGCCCGGTCATCTGGTCCAGGCCGATCAGACCGATGGTCAGGCCGATCAGCAGCGAGGCCAGGCCCCGGATCCGCGACGAGCCGAGGACGGACGTCACGGCGATGAACGCCAGCACCATGATGGCGAAGTAGTCCGGCGCGCCGATGTCCACCGCCAGGTCGGCGACCGTGGGCGCGAGCGCCACCAGCAGCAGGGTGCCCACCATGCCGCCCGCGAAGTGGCCGACGGCGGCGGCCGCGAGGGCCTGCGCGCCGCGCCCCGACTTCGCCATCGGGTTGCCCTCCATCGCGGCGACCACGGCGGCACTCTCACCGGGCGTGTTCAGCAGGATCGACGTCGTCGAACCGCCGAACATCGCGCCGTAGTAGATGCCGGCGAACATGATGAACGCGCCGGTCGGGTCGAGCCCGTACGTCACCGGCAGCAGCAGGGCCACCGCCATAGCCGGGCCGATGCCCGGCAGGACGCCGATCGCCGTGCCGAGCAGCACACCCACCGCGGCCCACAGGAGGTTGAGCGGGGTGAGGGCCGTACCGAAGCCGTCCAGCAGGGAGTTGAGGGCGTTCATGTCACAGCACTCCCATCAGCGGACCGCCGGGCAGCGGCACTCCGAGCAGCTTGTCGAACAGGGCGTAGGCGGCCAGCGAGAGCACCGCGGCGATCAGCGGGTCACGGTCCACCCGGCGGCTGCCGAGCGTGTACGCGGCACCCCAGAACAGCAGGGCGCCCGCGGCGGGAAAGCCGAGCGGCTCGATGAGGACGGCGGAGCCGAGGAACACGCCGGACAACAGCAGGACCGTGCGCCAGTCGGCCGGTTCGCCGAGGTCGACGTCCTCCCCGGCCTCCGCCTGGCCCCGGCCGCCGCGGAGCACGTCGACGGCGAGGAGGGTGGCGACGAGCAGCAGACCGATGCCGACCACGACGGGCACGGTCTTCGGCCCGACCGGGCCGCGCTGGGTGATGTCGACGTCCATCGTGAGGGCGTCCGTGAGGACGAGCACGCCGAGGGCGAGGAGGAGGGCGCCGACGCCCAGTTCGGAGTGGTCGCGGAGCCAGGAGCGGGCGGTGCGGGGGGT
Organism: Streptomyces sp. BJ20; assembly: GCF_022869105.1. NCBI lineage: Bacteria > Bacillati > Actinomycetota > Actinomycetes > Kitasatosporales > Streptomycetaceae > Streptomyces > Streptomyces sp. BJ20. Next base: position 4,559,316 of record NZ_CP094918.1, on the reverse strand, counting down.
GGCCGGCGGCACCGGACCGGTCTGCTCGGGCGCCGGGGTGGAGGGAGTGGTCACAGGCCGAGCTCCTTCAGTACCGACACCACGCGCTCGTCCTCGGCGGCCAGGAACGCGCCGAACTCGTCGCCGGTCAGGAACGCGTCGTCCCAGCCGTTGCGTTTCATGGACTCCCGCCACTCCTTCGAGTCGTGCAGCGCCTCCACCAGCCGGACGAGCTTGCCGCGTTCGGCGTCGGTGATGCCGGGCGGGGCGACGACACCCCGCCAGTTCGTGAACTCCACGTCGTAGCCGGACTCCTTGAGCGTGGGCGCGTCGAGGCCCGGCACGCGCTCGGGGCCGGTCACCGCCAGCAGTCGCAGTTCGCCCGCCTCGATCTGGTCGCGGTACTCGCCGACCCCGGAGACGCCGAAGGCGACCTTGCTGCCGAGGATCGAGGCGAGCAGTTCGCCGCCGCCGTCGAACGGGATGTAGTTGACGTCCTTCGGGGCGATCCCGGCGGCCTGCGCCATCAGCATCGGCGCGAGGTGGTCGGGGCCGCCGGGGGAGGAGCCGCCGCCGACGGGGAGCCGGCCGGGGGCTGCCTTCCACGCGTCGATCAGCTCGCCGATCGTCCGGTACGGGGAGTCCTTGGCGACCACCACCACGTCCTGCTCCTCGGTGAGCCGGGCGATGGGCGTGGTGTCGGCGAGGGTGCGCGGCGCGTGGTTGGAGCGGACGGCGCCGACGACGCCGAGCCCCATCGACATCGCCAGTTTGCCGTTGCCGCGCTCGTTCACCAGGCGGGTGAGGCCGACCGTGCCGCCGGCGCCGGGCAGGTTGAACACCTCGACGGAGCGGGTGAGTCCGGCGTCCTCGGCGTTCTTCGCGGCCGTGCGGGCGGTGATGTCGTAGCCGCCGCCCGGCGTGTTGGGGACCATGAGGCGCAGGCCCGGGATGTGGGTGCCGGTCTCGGCGCCGCTGCCGGTCGTGAGCAGCGGGGGGCCCACGAGGACGAGCAGAGCGGCGCCGAGCAGGGCGAGGGGTGTGCGCAGGCGCACGGGTGCCACCACCTGTCGGTCGGGTTGTGCGGGGGTGCGGGATGTGTGGTTCCGGTGAGTTGTTCCGAGGCGCGTCACCCGTGGGGAGGACGGGTGACGCGGGCCACATGGTGCCGGGGCGGGGGCGGGCTGTCGCGGTTACGGAAGCAATGGAGGTTGTGGTCGTTGTGTCAGCGGGGCGGTTGCTCCCGGTGCAGGTCCGGCGCAGGGCGCTGTGCGGGGACGGGGGACGGGGTGATGATGGGGCGCATGTGGGGCGAGGAGGATGTGAGCGGGGTCGGCGGCACGGGCGAGGCCGGAGGGGTCGGCGGGACCATCGGGGTGCTGGTGGTGGACGACGACTTCCGGGTGGCGCGGGTGCACCGGGCGTACGTCGAACGCGTCGACCCCTTCCGGGTGGTCGGGGTCGCGGGCAGCGGTGAGCAGGCTTTGAGCGCCGTCGACGCGCTCCGTCCCGATCTCGTGCTGCTCGACCTGTATCTGCCCGACGTGTTCGGCCTCGATGTCATCCCCCGGCTGCGCACCGCGGGGCACGACTGCGACGTCATGGTCGTCAGCGCCGCGCGCGAGGCGGACGCGGTGCGCGGCGCCGTGCGGCACGGTGTCGTCGACTATCTGCTCAAGCCCTTCGACTTCGAGGACCTGCGGGGGAGGCTGGAGCGGTACGCGGCGCAGCGCGGGATGCTGCGGGACACCGTGGTGCGCGGGCAGGCGGACGTCGACCGGGTGCTGGCGGGGGCGGCGATGTCCGTGCTGACCGTGCCGTCCGGGCTGCGCCGGCTGCCCAAGGGCATGAGTGCGGAGACCGCCGGGCTGGTGGAGCGGACGCTGCGCGAGGCGGAGGGCAGCCTGTCGGCGAGCGAGTGCGCGCGGCTGACCGGTGTCTCGCGGGTCAGTGCGCGGCGGTATCTGGAGTACTTCCACGCCGTGGGGGCGGCCGAGGTGTCGCTGCGGTACGGGGCGACCGGGCGGCCCGAGCGGCGGTACCGGTCCGTGGGGGCGGGACGAGGGGTTGTCTCCGGGGGAGGGCGGGCCTAGGGTCGGGAGCGCGTGGGGAAAGCGCTTACTGCTCCAATGCGTCTGCGTCTTGCTCTCTGCGGTTGCCCCCGCTGACCGAATGGCCTGTTGCTCTCCGAGGAGCGCCGCATGACCTCGTCCTCCGGCCGCCGTCGTGCGGCTGTCGTCGGCACCGGCGCCATCGTCGGCGGCGGGCATCTGCCCGCGCTGCGGGCGCACGCCGACCGTGTCGAACTCGTCGCCGCGGTCGACGTGGACCCCGGCCGGCTGGACGCCTTCCGCGCGGAGGCCGGGGAGGGAGTGGCGGGTTTCTCCTCGACGGAGGCGATGCTCGACGCCGCGCGGCCCGACCTGGTGCTCATCGGCACGCCGCCGTCGCTGCACCGCGAGCAGACCGTCGCCGCGCTGAAGGCGGGGGCCTGGGTGCTGTGCGAGAAGCCGCTGTGTCTGTCGCTCGCCGAGTACGACGAAATCGCGGCGGCGGAGGCCGCGTCCGGGGCCTGTGCCACGGTGGTCTTCCAGCACCGGTACGGCAGTGGCGCCGTGCGCGCCCGGAAGTTGATCCGGGGCGGGGAGCTGGGCGCGCCGCTGGTCGCCCACTGCCAGACCACCTGGCACCGGGACGCCGGGTACTACTCCGTGCCCTGGCGCGGACGGTGGGCCACCGAAGGCGGCGGGCCGACGATGGGGCACGGGATCCACCAGTACGACCTGCTGCTGCACCTGCTCGGGGAGTGGGAGGATGTGCAGGCGATGGCGGCGCGGCTGGTGCACGACACGGAGAGCGAGGACGTGTCGACGGCGTTGGTGCGGTTCGGGAACGGCGCGTTGGCGACTGTCGTCAACAGTGTGCTGTCGCCCCACGAGGTGAGCCGGGTGCGGGTGGACTGCGCGGACGCGACCGTCGAAGTGACGCATCTGTACGGGCACGTGAACGACGACTGGGTGTACACGCCCGCGCCTCATGTGGCGGAGGAGCGGGTGGCCGCGTGGCGTGAGGCGGGGGAGGACGTGCCCAGTTCGCACACCGCGCAGTTGGGGTTCGTGCTGGACGCGTGGGACGCCGGGGTGCGGCCGCCGGGGAGCGGGCGGGAGGCGCGGAACACGCTGGAGTTCGCTGCCGCGTTGTACAAGGCGGCGTTCACGGGGCGGGCGGTCCGGGCCGGGGAGATCGGTCCGGGCGATTCGTTCTACGCGGCCATGCACGGGGGGTCCGGGACGACGTGGACCGGGAAGGGGCGGGCATGACGCTCCGGGTGGTGCACGCGCACGGGGACGCCGTGGGCGTGAGCGTGGGGGACGTCGAGATTCTGCGGTACGTGTACCGGCCCGACCCTGTGGAGTTCGAGTCGCGCAAACCGTACGCGCACCCGGTGCGGACACTCGGCGGGAGGGTGGTGACCGGGTACCGGCCGAACGACCACCGGTGGCACAAAGGGCTGCAGATGACGGCCAGCCATGTGTCCGGGCAGAACTTCTGGGGCGGCAACTCGTATGTGCACGGGCGGGGTTACCTGCCGTTGCCGGAGCGGATCGGACGAATGCGGCACGACGGGTTCTCGTCGTTCGAGGTGGACGAGGAGCGGTTCGCGTGCGTGGAGGAGCTCACCTGGGTGGAGAACGGGGGCGACGCATGGGCGCGCGAGGAACGGGGGTTGAGCGTTCACTCCGTGGACGTGGTGCGGGGCGCCTGGGTGCTGGACTGGTCGATACGGCTGACCAACGTGCGGGGCGAGGAGTTGAGGTTCGGGTCGCCGACCACGGCCGGGCGGGAGATGGCCGGGTACACGGGGCTGCAGTGGCGGGGGCCGCGGGACTTCACCGGAGGGACGGTGTTCGCGCCGGGGAGGGAGGAGGGTGGTCCCGGGGAGCGGTTCATGGGGACGCGGGGCCCGTGGCTGGGGTTCACGGCCGAGCGGGACGGCGTCGACGGGGCGTCGACGGTGGTGTTCGCGCATGCGCCGGAGAATCTGGATCCGGGGCGGGCCGTGCATCCGTCGCACTGGTTCGTGCGGTCGGAGCCGATTCCGTCGGTGGCGTTCTCGTGGGCGTTCTTCGAGGAGTTCGGGCTGCCGGCGGGGGAGTCGTTCGGGTACCGGTACCGGGTGGTGGTCGCGGACGGCGCGTGGGGGAGTGAGCGGGTGGACGAGTTCTTGGCGGGGGTGGAGTGGTGATGCCGTTGCCGGGGGCGGTGGGGCTTTCGCATCTGCGGGCGTACGAGTGGGAGGCCGCGGACGGGGTGTGCGGGGGGAGTCCGCATGTGCATCTGGCGTGTACGGAGGCGTACGTCGTCACCGCGGGGTCGGGGGCCGTGCAGACGTTGAGTGTGGAGGGTGGGTATCGGGAGGTCCCGTTGCGGAAGGGGGTCGTTACGTGGTTCGCGCCGGGGACCGTGCATCGGATGGTGCGGGGGGAGGGTGGTGACGGTGGTGCGTTGCGGGTGACGGTCCTGATGGAGAACAGCGGGTTGCCGGAGGCGGGGGACGCGGTGTTCACGTTCCCGGCGGAGGTGCTGGGGGACGTGGCGCGGTACGCGGAGGCGGCGGACGTGGGGGACGAGACTGCTGCGCGGGGGCGGAGGGATCTCGCGGTGGAGGGGTATCTCGGGCTGAGGGAGGCGTTGAGGGCGGGAGACGTGGAGCCCTACCGGGAGTTCCTGCGGGCGGCGGCGGGGTTGGTACGGGACCGGGTGCCGAAGTGGCGGGAGTTGTGGGAGGCGGGAGCGGTGGCTGCGGTGCGGCGCACGGGGGAGCGGCTGGAGGCGTTGGGGGTGGGGGACGTCAGGTATCTCGAGGGGGCGGGGGTGTGGGACGTCGAGCCGAGCCGGCGGGGCGGGCTGGGCATGTGCGGGTGGCGCGACGAGTACGGGCTGCCGGTGTGACGCCTGCGGCGCAGGATTGCGGTGGGGTGGGGGCGGGCGTAGCGCCCCCGGTGGGGTGGTGGTGCGGGGCCGCGGTGGGGGCGGTCGTCCTCGGTCCGGCGCGAGAGTGCGTCTCGAGAGGTCCAGGGCGCGGACGTGCCGGCCGCTGCGGGCGCCCACCCCCTCCCCGCCGCGGGCGGCCACGCCGACACCGGCGGTGGGCACCGGCCCCGCCACGTGCGTGCGCGCGGAGCTCGGCGGCCGCCGGTCCCGGGACGCCTCGGTGAGGGAAGGCGCTACTCCAGCCACATTCCGTCACGCATGATGACTCTGCCGCGCAGTTCCGGCTCGCCGCGCCAAGCGCGGACAGTCCTCGGGGTTACGCGTATGTACAGAAAGGCATCCGCTTCTTCGCGGGGGTCCCACCCGAACTTGTCGGCGAAGGCGTCCGCCGCGTCTCCGGTCACCTCCTGGTCCGGGAAACAGTCCGCCTCCCCCTGGAGGAGCACCACGTCGAAGGTGTCCGGCAGCGCCAGGCGCACGCGCGGCTCCTTGCCGACGTTCCGCGCAGTCACGGAAGAGGCGCTGGTGCACACCCACACTGCTCGTCCATCCCACAAGAACCAGAGTGGGACCTGGTGCGGCCCGTGATCAGGATGAGCCGTCGACACCCATACATCCCGCTCGGTGACGAGCCGCCCCAGAGCGTCGCGCACACGCTCCGCCGTGCGGCGGCGAACGATTCCCGTGGTCTCCATGCGGACCGACCCTAGCCAGCAGGCGCGAAGCGCGCCTGAGGCGCGGGACCTACTCCCAGCGACCGATGAGGCCGGCTGAAGTGCTCGGTCACGCTGCTCCGGCAGCGGCCGGCTTGTGATCGCGCCTGGTGGCGGCGTCGCCATGCGGACCAGCTGAGCCAGTGGTCCGGGCCGCCCGGCCCCCGCGTCGACGGCCGCGCGGTCGGCGCTCGGAAGGTCGTCGATGCAGGCCTTGGCAGGTCTCGGCGCCGTTCCTTCCGGCTACGAGGACGACCGTGCCCGCACGCGATCTGGCGCCGGGAGTGGAGCCGGTTCCGTCCCCGGCGTCCGTACTGCCTACTTCGGGCGCGGCCCTCGCGAGTACGACGCCGGGAGGCGCGCCGAGGTGACCGCCAGGGCCGTCGCCGCCGACGCCACCCCCAGCACCGCTCCCGCCGCCACGTCCCCCGGGTAGTGCACCCCCGTATGGATGCGGGAGTAGCCCACCGCCCCCGCCAACGCCCCCAGCGGCACCGACGCCGCGGGCAGCACCGTGCCCACCGCCGTGGCGAAGGCGACCGCCGACGCCGTGTGGCCGGACGGGAAGGACGCCGACATCGGCATCGGCACGTGCCGGTCCACCGTCACCCGTGCCGCCTCCCGGTCGGGACGGTCCCGGCGGACCAGCCGCTTGCCGAGCAGGTTGGCCGAGGCGGACGCCACCGCTATGGCGCCGACCCCGGCGAGCGCCGCCCTGCGCGGGCGGGAGCCGGCCAGGGCCAGCGCGCCGGCGATGGCGAACGAGATCTTGGAGTGGTCGGCCGCGTGGGAGAGTCTGCGCAGCGCCCGGTCGAGCGTCGGCGTGGGGGTCGCGGCGACCGCCGCGTACAACGCGCCGTCCACCGCTCTGAGGTCGCTCAGCACCTCGGAGGCGATCCTCCGCAGTCCGTCGGCGGGGGGTACGGGTCTGGTTCGCTCGCTCATCTGTCTCTCCCGCGGTGACATCGTCCAGGTGCCCACGGTACGCATGATCCACGCGGCGGGCCCGCCCGCCCCGTCGGTACCCCGTTCAGGCCGCCCGGAACGTCCGCAGCCGCAGGGAGTTGCCCACCACGAAGACCGAGGAGAACGCCAAGGCCGCCCCGCGATCACGGGGTTCGGCAGACCGGAAGCCGCGAGGGGCAGCGCGGCGACGTTGTAGGCGAACGCCCAGAACAGGTTGGACCTGATCGTGATCGTGCCCAGGGTGCGGCGGGCGGGCCGGACGGCGTCCGTCGCGGCCCTCAGGTCGCCGCGGATCAGCGTGAAGCCGCCCGCCTCGATCGCCGCGTCCGTGCCGGTGCCCATCCCCGGTCTCCTCGCCGCCGTCCGGGAGGAGGACCGTGACGTCCTTCGCGCCCAGCGCCAGCAGCGCGCGCAGGACGGCGCCGGCCCTGCGCTTGGCGCGGACCTCGAAGTAACGGCCGGCCAGGATGAACGTCTGACGCCCGCCGCCTCCAGGCAGAGGTTCCCGGCGCCGTCCGAGCGGGCCACCGTGAACTCGACGCTGACTCCTCTCGCATACGGGACGGGGGTATCGCCCCATGGCTCGGGTGTACCCCGGTGGGGTATACGCCGTAAACCGCTCGGTGGCTTGACTTAGTACCCCCTAGGGGTATCGTGAGCTGTATCGATCGGCTCGTGACAGGTTGCGGGCCGCTGTTTCCAGGGGAGAGACGGCCATGAAGACCGGACTGAGGATCACCGCGTTCGCCGCCGCGCTGGCCGGTGCTTTCGGCACCGCCTACGGCGTCGGTCAGGCCTTCGACCCGGTCGTCGCGGAACGTCCCCGGACGCACGAGGACCGGCATCCGTCAGGAGCGGCGGAGAGCGAACGCGGCGGGAGCGCCGCGCACGCGCCCGGCGGGCTGCAGATCTCCGAGGGCGGCTACACCCTCGACCTGGACACCCCGACGGTCACCGCCGGCGAGTCCGCCGAGCTGCGGTTCACCGTGCGGGACGCGGACGGACGGGCCGTCGGCGAGTACCGGCGGGAGCACGACAAGGAGCTGCACCTCATCGTGGCCTCCCGCGACCTGGTGACCTACCGCCACCTCCACCCCGAGCGCACCCCCGACGGCACCTGGAGCACGCCCGTCGACCTGCCCCGCGCCGGCGGCTACCGGGTGTTCGCCGACTTCACCCCGGACCGGCCGGGCGCGGAGAACCTCACCCTCGGCGCCGACCTGGCCGCATCCGGCCCCTACAGCCCCCGCGAGCTGCCGCGGTCCTCCGCCACGGCCCGCGTCGACGGCTACGACGTGAAGCTGACCGGGACGCTGACGCCCGGCCGGGCGAGCGAGCTGCGCCTGACCGTCTCCCGCGACGGCGAGCCCGTCACGGACCTCCAGCCCTACCTGGGCGCCTACGGCCACCTGGTCGCCCTGCGCGCCGGAGACCTCGCCTACCTGCACGTCCACCCCGAGGGCGAACCGGGCGATGGCACCACCCGGCCCGGCCCGCACGTCTCCTTCACCGCCACGGCCCCCAGCAGCGGCAGTTACCGTCTCTTCCTGGACTTCAAGCACGACGGCGTCGTCCGCACGGCCGCCTTCACCGTGGAGACCGGACAGGCCGTCGCGGAGGAGGCCGGCCCCACGTCACCGGAACCCGCCGAGTCGCCCGGCCACTCCGACGACGGCCACGGCCACTGACGGTCAGCCCAGCGCCCGGTCCAGGTTGTACGCCGCGCTGATCAGCGCGAGGTGGGTGAAGGCCTGCGGGAAGTTGCCCTGCTGGTGTCCGGTGTGGCCGATCTCCTCGGCGTAGAGGCCGAGATGGTTGCCGTACGTGAGCATCTTCTCGAAGGCCAGACGGGCCTCGTCCAGGCGGCCGGCGCGGGTGAGGGCCTCGACGTACCAGAACGAGCAGATGGAGAACGTGCCCTCCTCGCCGTGCAGGCCGTCGGGGCTCACGTGCGGGTCGTAGCGGTAGACCAGCGAGTCGGAGACCAGCTCACGGGTCAGACAGTCCAGCGTGGACAGCCACCGGGGGTCCTTCGGCGCGATGAACTTCGACATCGGCATCATCAGCAGCGCCGCGTCCAGCACCTCGCCGCCCTCGTGCTGGACGAACGCCCGCAGCTCGTCCGACCAGCAGTCGGTCATGATCCGCCGGTAGATCGTGTCCCGGCAGCTCATCCAGTGCGGCAGGTCCGCGGGCAGGCCGCGGCGGCGGGCCATGCGGACGCCGCGCTCGACCGCCACCCAGCACATCAGCCGCGAGTACAGGAAGTTCTTCCGCCCGCCCCGCGTCTCCCAGATGCCCTCGTCGGGCTGGTCCCAGTTCGCGCACACCCACTCGACCAGCGCCGTCACATGCTCCCACTGCTCACTGGAGATCGGCTCGGCCCACTTGTCGTACAGGTAGATCGAGTCGATCAGCGCGCCGTACACGTCCAGTTGAAGCTGGTCGGCCGCCGCGTTGCCGACCCGGACGGGATACGAGCCGTGGTGGCCCTCCAGGTGATCAAGCGTCCGCTCGGGCAGGTCGGTGCGGCCGTCGATGCCGTACATGATCTGAAGCGGACCGGACGGTTTGCCGTCGCCGGGGCTGATGTGCCGGGAGACGAACGCCATGAACGCCTCCGCCTCCTCGGTGAAGCCCAGCCGCAGCATGGCGTACACGCAGAACGCCGCGTCGCGCACCCACATGTACCGGTAGTCCCAGTTGCGTTCGCCGCCGAACTCCTCCGGCAGGCTCGTCGTGGGCGCGGCGACGATCGCCCCCGTGGGCGCGTACGTGAGCAGCTTCAGCGTGAGCGCCGAGCGGTGCACCATCTCCCGCCAGCGGCCCCGGTAATGCGACGCGGAGAGCCAGTCCCGCCAGTAGCGCACCGTCGCGGCGAACTCCCGCTCCGCCTCCTCGTGGGCGCAGTCGCGCGGCGCCAGCTCACCGCCGACCTGGTCCAGCGCGAACACCGCCGTCTCACCCTCGGCCAGCTTGAACTCGGACCGCACGTCGACCCCGTCGTGCTCCAGCGGGACCGTGGCGGTCAGGGCGAGGTCCAGCGCGTCCGACTCGAAGACGGCGACGTCCCCGGTGACGCGCAGCGTGTGCGGCAGCGCCGCGTAGCCGAAGCGCGGCGCCACCAGCGCGCGGAACGGCAGCGACCCGCGCACGCACAGGACCCGCCGGATCAGCCGGTGCCGGCCCTCCTCCGCCGACTCGCCGGACACCGGCATGAAGTCCTGGACCTCGCCGACGCCGTCCTCGGTGAAGTACCGGGTGATCAGCACGTTCGTGTCGGGGAAGTAGAACTGCTTGGTGCGCGCCGGCACGGCCGCCCCCAGCTCGAAACAGCCGCCCCGGTCGGCGTCCAGCAGCGCGGCGAACACGCTCGGAGCGTCGAAGCACGGCGCGCAGTACCAGTCGATGGTGCCGTCCGTCGCCACCAGCGCCACGCTGCGCAGGTCGCCGATCAGCCCGTGGTCGGCGATGGGCATGTACCGCCGGGAGCCGGATCCGTCGCCCGGCCGGTTCGTCGTCCCGTCCATCGCAGCCTCCTCGGCCGGCGCGTGTCCTCCTGCCAGCTTAGGCAGGAGGAGCGGGACCGGCCTTCCGGCGGACGGCGGACGTGCCGGGACCTACCGGCGTACGGCCCTGAGGACCACGAACTTCGGGTCCGACGCCACCACCTCGCTGTTGCCGAACAGACGGCGCAGCTTCACGTGGTGACCGAGGTGCCGGTTGCCGACCACCCACAGCTCGCCGCCCGGGCGCAGGGTGCGGCGGGCGCCGGTGAACATGCGCCAGGCCGTGGCGTCCGTGGTCGCCTGGTGGGAGTGGAAGGGCGGGTTGTTGAGGACCAGGTCGACGCTGCCGGACGGGACGCCCGTCAGACCGTCACCGACCCGGAACTCCGCGTGGCCGCTCACGTCGTTCGCCCGGTAGGTGTCCTGCGCCGACGCCACAGCCTGGAAGGACTCGTCGACGAACAGCACCTCGGCCTTCGGGTCGGCCAGCGCCATCGCCATCCCCACGACGCCGTTGCCGCAGCCCAGGTCCACCACCCGGCCGCCGCCTCCGGCCGGCAGATGGCGCAGGAAGAAGCGGGTGCCGATGTCGAGCCGGTCCGCGCAGAACACCCCGGCGTGGTTGACGACCGTACGGCCCGACACCGGACCGACGTCCCCGGGGAGCGTGTAGCGGTACGGCCACGGGTTCGGCGGACGGACCAGGGACGGGTCCGGTGTGCAGAGGATCAGCCGGGCCTTCTTCTCCGCCAGGGAGGTGCGCGTCGGACCGAGGATCCGCTCGAACAGCTTCAGCGTCGAGGTGTGGATCTCCTTCACCATGCCCGTGCCGACCACGACCGTGTCCGCGTGCACCGACGGCGCCAGCCGCAGCAGCTGGTCCTCCAGCAGCGCCAGGCTCTTCGGCACCCGCACCAGCAGCACGTCGGTCCGCTCCGGCGGGGCGTCCCGCGTGGTCAGCAGCCGGACCGTGCCCGGCTCGACGCCGTTGCGGGCGAGGTTGGCCCGGGTGGCCTCCTGGCCGAGCCAGGAGTCGGTGATCTGCGTCGGCCGGTGCGCGGCGAGCGCCGTGACCAGCGCCCCCCACCGGTCGCCGACCACCACGACCGCCCCGGACAACGGCGGCTGCCGCTCGGCGAGATGCCTGAGGAGATACTCGTCGGAGGCGTCCCAGGCGCGCAGCCTGTCCCGCGGGTCCTCGGGGAAGCGGGACAGCACCGGCTCGCCCCAGGGGGTCGTCATACGGTCGTTCATCGTGCAGCCAGGCTAGCCGAGCCGCGGACCGGCCCGGCGCGGCGCACGGGTGCGGACGTCCGGGGCACACACCCCGCACGCACCGCCGGAGCTTGGACGTGGGCGGCCTGTCGTCCGCGAGCATTGCGGATCATGGGAGACTCGCCCCCATGAGCGGGAACGCGGACCCCCGGCCGGCGGGGGAAGGGACCACCTCGAGGACGCGGCTCGACCGGGGGCGCGGGGCGCTCGGACCCGCGCTGGAGCTGGTGCACACCGGACGCGCCCCGACCCGCGCCGTGCTCACCGCGGAGCTCGGCGTCACCCGCGCCACGGCCGGCGCGGTGGCCGCCGAACTGGAGGCGCTCGGACTGATCCGCGTGGACGCCCGGCCCGGCGCGGCCGCCGGCTCCCAGGGACGTCCCTCGCACCGGCTGTCCGTCGCCGAGGACGGCCCCGTGGCGCTCGCCGCCCAGATCCACGCCGACGGCTTCCGCGCCGCCCTGGTGGGGCTCGGCGGCCGGATCGTCGCCACCGCGCCCGGCTGCGAGGTCGTCGACCCCGACCCGGCGAAGGTGCTCGGCTCCGTCGTGGCGGCCGGCGCGGAACTGCTGCGGGAGACCGGACGGCGCTGTGTCGGCGCCGGGCTCGCCGTGCCGTCGGCGGTCGCCGAACCGGAAGGGCTGGCGCTCAACCCGCTGCACCTGGCCTGGCCCGCCGGCGCCCCGGTGCGGGAGATCTTCGCCGAGCAGGTGCGCGCCGCCGGCCTCGACGGGCCCGCGTTCGCAGCCAACGACGTCAACCTCGCCGCGCTCGCCGAACACCGGCACGGCGCCGGGCGGGGCTCCCGCGACCTGCTGTGCGTGGCCACGGGTCACCGTGGCGTCGGCGGTGCGCTGGTCCTCGACGGCCGCCTGCACACAGGCAGTTCGGGTCTCGCCCTGGAGGTCGGGCACCTCGCGGTCAACCCCGACGGGCGGCCCTGCCACTGCGGCAGCCGGGGCTGTCTCGACGTCGAGGCGGACCCGCTGGCCCTGCTCACCGCGGCCGGCCGCGACCCGGGCCCCGAGATGTCCCTGCTGAGGCAGGCCGACGACCTGATCCGCGGCCAGTACGGCGACCCGCGGGTCCGCACCGCCACCGAACAGCTCATCGACCGGCTCGGCCTCGGACTGGCCGGGCTGGTCAACATCCTCAACCCCGACCGGATCATCCTCGGCGGCCTGCACCGCACCCTCCTGGAGGCCGACCCCGACCGGCTGCGGGCCGTCGTCGCCGACCGCAGCCTGTGGGGCCGCAGCGGCGGGGTGCCGATCCTCGCCTGCACGCTGGACCACAACAGTCTGGTCGGCGCGGCGGAGCTGGCCTGGCAGCCGGTGCTGGACGATCCTCTGGGGGCACTGGCGTAAGGACGACGACCCATCGACAGAAGGCCGACCGTATGACCGACACGCTCACCGTCAGCGTCCTGGGCACCGGCATCATGGGTGCCGCGATGGCCCGCAACCTCCTGAGGGCGGGACACACCGTCCGCGCGTGGAACCGCACCCGCGCCAAGGCCGACCCGCTCGCGGCCGACGGCGCCCACGTCGCCGGAACCCCCGCCGAGGCGGTCGAGTCCGCCGACGTCGTCCTCACCATGCTGTACGACGGCCCCGTCGCCCTGGAGACGATGCGCGCCGCCGCCCCGGCACTGCCGCGCGGAGCCGTCTGGGCGCAGTGCACCACCAGCGGCATCGAGGACGTCGCCGGGATGGCCGCCTTCGCCCGCGACCACGGCCTGCGCTTCTACGACTCGCCCGTGCTCGGCACCCGCAAGCCCGCCGAGGACGGGCAGCTCACGGTGCTCGCCGCCGGCCCCGCCGAGGGCCGGGACGCGGTGACCCCGGTGTTCGACGCGGTGGGCGCCCGCACCGTGTGGACCGGCGAGGACGGCGCGGAGGCGTCCGCCACCCGGCTGAAACTCGTCGCCAACAGCTGGGTCCTCGCGGCCACCGCCGCCGCGGGCGAGACGCTGGCCCTGGCCCGCGTCCTGGACGTCCGGCCGGACGACTTCTTCGCCCTCATCGCCGGCGGACCGCTCGACATGGGCTATCTGCACGCCAAGGCGCGGCTGATCCTCGACGGGCGGCTGTCCCCGGCCCAGTTCGCGGTGAGGACCGCCGCCAAGGACGCCGGGCTCATCGTGCGGGCCGGTGAGCGCCACGGCGCCCGCCTCGACGTGGCCGCCGCCGGCGCCCGCCGACTGGAGCGGGCCGCGGCCCAGGGGCACGGCGACGAGGACATGGCCGCCGCCTACCACGCGAGCTTCGACGACGACGGCCCCGCGTCCGCGACCTGACCACCGTCACCAACTCCCTCAACCCCCTACAGCGAGGAGTGCACGTGTCCAAGCCCCCACTGCCGCCGGAGGCCCAGGCGCTGCTGCGCAAGCCCAACCCCTGCGTGATGGCCACCCTCCGCTCCGACGGCTCGCCCGTCTCCACCCCCACCTGGTACCTGTGGGAGGACGACGGCCGTGTCCTGATCAACCTGGACGAGGGCCGGGTCCGCCTGCGCCATCTGCGCGACGACCCGCGCGTCACCCTCACCGTCCTCGACGCCGACAACTGGTACACCCACGTCACCCTGATCGGCCGCGTCGCCGAGATGCGCGACGACGAAGGTCTCGCCGACATCGACCGGCTCTCGCGCCACTACGGCGGCGACGCGTACCCCGACCGTGAGCGCCGCCGGGTCAGCGCCTGGGTCGAGGTCGACCGGTGGCACGGCTGGGGCGCGCTGAAGGACAGCGACCAGAGCGGCTGAGCGGGAGCCGTCGAAGCACACGCGTACCGCCCGCGTACTCCCCGGGCGGTACGCGAGGTGCCGCCGGCCGCACGACGACCGGACCCCCCTCCCGGAGCGAGTCTCGAAGTGTCGCCGCGGGGCGACGAGACACCGCACCCGAGGAGTTGAACGATCATGCAGACCCTGGCGCACTTCGGTGACGGCGGGCCCGGCCCGTGGATCCTGCTCTTCCCCCTGTTCTGGGCCCTGGTCGTGGGGCTCGGCATCACCCTGCTGCGCCGCACGGGGTGGCGCGGCCGCCGCGGCCCGCACGGACCCGCCGCCCGTGACGACTCGCCGCTCGCCGTCCTGGGCCGCCGCTTCGCCTCCGGCGACATCGACGAGGAGGAGTACTGGCGCCGGCTGTCCGTCCTGGAGGAGCAGTTCGGGCGCCGCGGCTGAGGGCCCTCCCCGAGGCGGCCCGCCCGCCAGGTGATCCACATCACCACCCCGCCGTGTGACGTACGGAGCGCGGTCGGCGCTGGAGAGGTGAGGCGTCGCACGAGGCGGACGAGTCCCGTGCGCCGGCCGTTGCTTCCGTCGGCCCGTCCGGGCCGCTTCTCAGGGTGGGGATCCTTTTGAGCCGTCACAGCCGGCGTCGTGCCGTGTCGCACGCGTACAGACCGTTGAGCATGAGACGCCGGGCGTGGCTGACGCTCGGCGCCGTGCTCATCGGGGGAGGGGGCGTCGTCACGTACGCCACGGCCAGCCCGTCGGATCCCGGTGCTCCCGGGCAGGAACGGCGGCCGGTCGAGGTCTACGGTCTGGCCCTGAAGGGCACCGCGGCCGGCGAGCGCAAGCTGCCCCGCACGGAGACCGAGCAGTTCTCGCTGGTCGGCGTCTCCTGGACCGGGGCGCTGAAGCCGCTGGAGGGCACCGCGCAGGTGCGCACCCGCGGCCTGGAGTCCGGCGAGTGGGGCGCCTGGCGGTCGCTGGAGCTGAACGCGGCCCCTCCGGAAGAGGTCGAGGCCGGCATGCGCGGCGCGTCCCAGCCGCTGTGGGTCGGGCCCTCCGACGGTGTCGAGGCCCGCGTCGTCCACGAGGACGGCACCACCGCCGCACTGCCCAAGGGCCTGGAGGTGAACCTCGTCGACCCGGGCGTGGTGACCGAGGCCGAGACGCGCGTCGACGCGCCCGAGCCGGCCGCGTTCGCCATGGACGAGTCGCCGTCGCCCTCCCCGTCGCCGGAGCCCACGGCGCCGCCGTCCACGGTGCCGCAGCCGCCCGTCACCTCGCGTGCCGACTGGGGCGCGGACGAGTCGAAGAGCCCCGATCCCTCGGAGTACAACGCCGAGGTGAAGGCGGTGTTCGTGCACCACACCGACGGCGCCAACGACTACGACTGCGCGGAGTCGCCGGCGATCGTACGGGGCATCTACGCGTACCACACCGAGGTCAACGGGTGGAACGACGTCGGCTACAACTTCCTCGTCGACAAGTGCGGCGCGGTCTTCGAGGGCCGCAAGGGCGGCATCGACCGGCCCGTGCTCGGCGCCCACACCTACGGCTTCAACCGTGAGTCGGCCGGTGTCGCCGTCCTGGGCGCGCACGGCACCGGCGCCGCCTCCTCCGCCGCCCTGGCGTCCGTGGCGCGGGTGACGGCCTGGAAACTCGGCCAGTACGGCGCGGACCCTGCCGGCACAGTGAAGCTCACCGCAGGCGCGACCCAGACCAACTACTTCGGGACCGCGTTCACCGCGGGCGAGGAGTACACCTTCAAGCGGGTGTCCGGGCACCGCGACGGCTTCAACACCGAGTGCCCGGGCAACGCCCTGTACGCCCAGCTGCCGACCGTCCGCACCTGGGCGGCGGGCCCCGTCGACGGGCTGCGGATCGTGTCCCTCACGGACGCGACCGCCAAGGGCTCGACGTACTACACCAAGGGCACGCCCGTGGTGCGCTGGTCGGCCACCACACCGGCCGCGCTGATCAAGAGGTACGACGTGCTCGTGGACGGCCGATCCGTCGCCGGGACCTCGGGCGCGGGCTACGCCAAGCGGATCACCCTCACCCCCGGCAGCCACACCGTGAGCGTGCGCGCCACGCACCAGTCCGGCGCCGTCTCGACCACGGACGCGCTGACCGTCGTGGCGGAGACGACCGCGCCGGTGTTCACCGCCGCGCCGACGCTCGGCCTGCGCGCCGGCACCGTCAACACCGGGTCCGCCCCGGTCACCCTTCGCTGGAAGGCGACCGACGACCAGGCCCTGCGCCAGGTGCGGCTGCTGACGCCGTCGACCGCCACGTTCAGCGCGGCCGCCTACCTCTCCAACCGCACTGCGAAGCCGGGCATCGCGTCCACCTGGTCGATGCGGGCGTACGACTACGCCGGCAACCACCGCGACACGGCGGCCACCTACACCCCGGTGATCCTCCGGGAGAGCGCGGCGGTCCGGACGGGCACCTGGAGCACGCGCAGCTCCACCAGCTACCTGGGCGGCAAGTCGTACTCCAGCGCCTCCAAGGGCGCGAGCCTGAGCTGGACGTTCACCGGCCGCTCGGCGGCCTGGGTGGTCAGCCGGGCGTCGAGTTCGGGACAGGCGTACGTGTACGTCGACGGGGTCAAGGCCGCCACGGTGGACCTGAGGTCGGCGGCCACGAGCTACCGGCAGGCGATCTGGACGAAGACCTGGACGGCCAACGCCAGGCACACCGTGAAGATCGTGGTCGTCGGCACCAGCGGCCGGCCCACCGTCACCACGGACGGCCTCGTCTACATCAGGTAGCCGACACCTCGGCTGTCACCCCGGCCGGCCGGGGTGAGCGCGGTGTCCCGCGGACACGAGGTCCGCGGGACACCGTGGCCGTCGGCGGCGCCCCGTTGTGTCACCGCCCGGTCAGCCCGGAACGGCGGACCGGGCGGGAGCGGGTTCGGGCCGGTGGACCTCGGCCACGTGGTCGACGAGCGCGACCTCCGTGAACCGTGGCCGGTCCGGTCCGGCGGCCGTGAGGTGCGGGCGCCGGTCCCAGGCCGCCGGTTCGGCGGCCGCGGACGTCGGCAGTGTGAACCACACGACCTTGCCCGCGTCGTCCGGCAGGACGCCCCAGCTCTCGCTCATGGCGGCCACCATCGCCAGTCCGCGGCCACAGGTGGCGAGCGGTCCGGCGTCCGCGACGACCGGCAGCCGCGGATCGTGGTCGTGCACCGACACCTTCAGCCGGTCGAGGAGCAGTTCGATCTCCACGGTGCACGTCTTGTCGGGACGGGCATGCCGGTGGACGTTGGACAACAGCTCCGTCACACCGAGCGAGGCCCGGTCTATCAGGGGATCCATGTGCCAGTAGCGCAACTGCGCAGATACGATTCTGCGGACCTGGCCGATCCGCGACGGCAGGGCTTGGAGCTCCACCGTGCAGTGCCTGCTTGGGTGACTGATCACGGCTGCGACTCCCCGACGTGAGGTCCGGAAGAACACGGAGTACGGATCCAGCAGGGCGCCTGCGTGACGCTGCCGCCTGCTGTCGTGGCCGGCGGGCTGGTTCGCAGCGTTATCGCCGGTAAACCCAGAGTGACGTGAGAACAGCGTGACCCAGCGGCGGATACGGCGCAACTCGCGGACATCTCAGGCGCCGCGCCCCGCCGCCCGGCGGACGGCCTCGATGAAACGGCGGGCCGCGGGCGGGCCGGGCTCCCCGGGCGCGGGGTCGTGGTCCCCGAGGGTCAGCAGGTACCGGTGCCCGTTGAGGTCGGCCAGCGCCCGGCCGTCGGGCGCGAACCAGGGCCGTGTTGCCCGCACGGCCTGCACCGGCGCGCTGTCGATCTCGGTGCCGTAGCTGGTGAGCAACTCCAGCCGCCCGTCGCTGATCCGGACCTGTCCGGCCCGGGTGAGCGACCGCAGCCGCCGGCCGATCCGCACGCCCGTGGCCTTGAACTCCGGCTCCGCCATTGCCGTCCGCCCCCTCTGTGCGCGTCGGTGGTGCCGGACCGCGCTGCGCGGGCCGGCCGCCGTCCGGAGCCAGGTGTGCCCCTGCTCCCGCCGGTGCAGTCTGCCCGCACGCGCCGCCGAGCACCAGGGCCCGCGCTCCCGGCGGCCGGAGCGCGGGGGGCACTCGCGCCCATGCGCCCCCGTCCGCGCGCCCCCACCGCCCCAGCACTGCCTTTCAGGCCACCAAAGATGTGTTTATGCAGGTGAGAGGTGGTGTGAATGGTGCTTATGATCGGTGTGTCGGCCGCGCTGGACGCCGTCGGCGCTCAGTGTAAGGAGCCCAGTCGTGAGCACTCCCCAACAGACCCCGACCGGCGCCACTCTCGACGTCGACCGCAGCGATCCCGCCTACCGCGCCTGGCTGAAAGAGGCCGTGCGCCGGGTGCAGGCCGACGCCAACCGCTCGGCCGACACCCATCTGCTGCTCTTCCCGCTGCCCGAACGGTGGGGCATCGACCTCTACCTGAAGGACGAGTCGACCCACCCCACCGGCAGCCTCAAGCACCGGCTGGCCCGCTCGCTGTTCCTGTACGGCCTGTGCAACGGCTGGATCCGACCGGGCCGCCCGGTGATCGAGGCGTCCAGCGGCTCCACCGCCGTGTCCGAGGCGTACTTCGCGAAGCTGATCGGCGTGCCCTTCATCGCCGTCATGCCGCGTACGACGAGCGCCGAGAAGTGCCGCCTGATCGAGTTCCACGGCGGACGGTGCCACTTCGTGGACGACCCCCGCACCATGTACGAGGCGTCAGCCGCCCTGGCGGCGGAGACCGGCGGCCACTACATGGACCAGTTCACCTACGCGGAGCGGGCCACGGACTGGCGCGGCAACAACAACATCGCCGAGTCGATCTTCCGCCAGCTGCGGATGGAGCGGTTCCCGCAGCCGGAGTGGATCGTCGCCACCGCCGGCACCGGCGGCACCTCGGCGACCCTTGCCCGCTATGTGCACTACATGCAGTACGACACCCGCATCTGCGTCGCCGACCCGGAGAACTCCTGCTTCTTCCAGGGCTGGACGACCGGCGACCCGGACGTCTCCTGCGACAGCGCCTCCCGCATCGAGGGCATCGGCCGCCCCCGGATGGAGCCGAGTTTCGTGCCCGGCGCCGTCGACCGGATGATGAAGGTGCCCGACGCGGCCGCCGTCGCCGCCGTGCGGGCGCTGGAGCGGGTCATCGGCCGCAAGGCGGGCGGCTCCACCGGCACCGGGCTGTGGAGCGCGCTGAAGATCGTGGCGGAGATGGCCGCGGAGGGCAGGCGGGGCAGCGTGGTCACGCTGCTGTGCGACCCGGGCGACCGCTATCTGGACAAGTACTACTCGGACTCCTGGCTGGCCGGACAGGGCCTGGACGTGACGCCGTACGCGGAGGCCATCGACTCCCTGCTGAGCACGGGCGTGTGGCCCGAGGCGTCACCCCGCGAGCCGGCGGTCCAGTGAGGTCATGGCGTCGCGAAAGCCCGCCGCCAAAGCGGGGCGGGCGGCCCTCATCGCCAGGCGGAACGGCGTGACGCCGTCCACCGCCATCGTCCAGCGCACCCGCGTGCCCGTCCCGGCCGGCCTCAGCCGCCACTCCTCGGCCATCGCCCGGGCGCCCGGCACATTGGTGACGTCGACGCGATAGGCGTACACGTCGGGCTCCTCGGCCACGAGGATCGTCTCCCGGAACCGGGCCGCGCCCACGAGCCGGATCTCCCGGCCGGCGCCGCCGTCCAGCGGACGGGCCAGGGTGACCGCACGGAACCACGCCGTCCAGCCGGTGACGTCCCGCGCCAGCCCGTCGAACACCGCCGGGGGAGGGGCCGAGACCTCCCGCTCGAAGACCAGGCGCACGGGGGCGACCGAGGCGAACTCCCGCCCTACGGGCCGCAGACGGTGGGCCATGGACTCAACTCCCTGGGAGGTCGCGCTGCTTGCGGTTCACGGACGGCACGGGGAGCCGGCGCCGCCCCGGTCAGGCCTCGGCGGCCTGAGCCGGCTCGTCCCCGGAGTGCTCGGACTCGCCGGCGACCACCAGCCGCCGCAGATGCTCGGACACCTCCGCGCGGGCCTCGGCGGACAGCCCGGAGTCCGTCACCAGCGTGTCCACCTGCTCCAGCGAGGCGAACGAACTCAGGCCCACGGTGCCCCACTTGGTGTGGTCGGCGACCACGATCACCCGCCGGGCCGACTGCACCAGCCGCCGGTTGGTCTCCGCCTCCGCCAGGTTCGGCGTCGACAGTCCCGCCTCCGCCGATATCCCGTGCACCCCGAGGAACAGCAGGTCGAAGTGGAGCGCCGCGATCGCCTGGTCGGCCACCGGCCCCACCAGTGAGTCGGACGGGGTACGCACCCCGCCCGTCAGGACGACCGTGGCCGCCCCCTGCCGGCTGCCCGAGGAGCGCTGCGCCGCGTGGAAGACGTCCGCCACCCGCACCGAGTTGGTGACCACCGTGAGGTCGGGAACGTCGGTCAGCCGGTGCGCCAGCGCGAACGTCGTCGTGCCGCCGGACAGCGCGATCGCAGCGCCCGGCGGGACCAGCTCGGCCGCCGTACGCGCGATGTCCTCCTTGGCGGTCAGCTCCAGACCCGACTTGGCCTCGAACCCCGGCTCGTGCGTGCTTGCCTCGACCACCGGGACGGCGCCGCCGTGCACCTTCTCCAGAACACCCTGCCGGGCCAGCGCGTCGAGGTCGCGGCGGACCGTCATGTCCGACACGCCGAGCCTGCGGGTCAGCTCGTTGACCCGGACCCCGCCCCGTCGCCGGACCTCGTCGAGGATCAGGGTGCGCCGCTGCTCGGCGAGCAGATTCTGATTCTCGCTCACGTACGCTCCGGTCCTTTCGCCGCACGGCCGTCCGACACACTCCCGCGCGTCCACGGCCCCGGGCGGCATGTCCCGGGCACCGGTGCGCGGACGTCCCATCCTCCCATGCCGGACCCCGGGCGGCGCCACCGGTCGTTCGTCGCGTACATGACGGTTCCTGGCGTCCGCGTGGTGCGTGCGCGTCACACGGATCGGGGAGATTGAGTGACGAGGGACGCACACGGTCCAGGGGCGCGGGATGCTGTCCCGCACGGACGGATCCGACGGCGCGTCAGGGGGAGACCGAACGGTGGAGAACACGCAGCGGCACAGACCGGCCGAGGACGGCGGAGCACCGTCGGGCGAGGAGTCCGCCGGGTCACGGGCCGCATTGGAACTCCTGGTCCACGGGGTGGGCGGCACCACCCCGGAGCAGATGCTCGACGACCCGCGCACGGTCCGGGTCACCGGCGACGACATCGCCGCCGTCTTCCGCCGCGCCGACGACGCCGACGCCGAGCGGGGCCCCGGCGCCCGCCGCGACGGGCCCGTCCCCGAGGCGTACGTCTGGTGCAACCTCACCTCCGGCAACGGCACCCGCGCCCTGTGGCTGCTGCTCCTGCCGTTCATGGTGGTCAACCTCGCCCACTGGATGCGCCCCACCGCCCACGGCCGCCGCCGCACCGTCCGGCTGTACGGGCTGCTGGTGCGGCTGACCGGCCTCAGCCTCACGGTGCTGCTCGTGGCCGCCGCCTGCGAGGTCGCCCTCGACCTGACCGCCTGGCAGTGCGCGGGCACCCCCGCCTGCGCCGGCCGGCACTCCTGGCTCGGCTTCCTGTCACCCGGCGAGGGCTGGTGGGGCGCGCCCGGCCGCCGGCTCGCCCTGGCGGCCCTGGTGCCCGCCGCCCTCACCGGACTGCTGTGGTTCCTGTCCCTGCGCACCTGGAGCGCCTACGAGTCGCAGCAGCCGCTCGGCGGCCCCGGGGCCCAGGAGGACACCGGCCCGACCGCCCTGAACCGCCCCGGCTTCTGGTACGGCCGCCGCCTGGGCGCCCGGCTGCGCGCCGCCCACACCGCCGCCGCGCTGCTGACGGTCGCCGCGGCCGTGGGCTCCGCCGCCGCGCGGTACGACCGTGAGCCGGGCGGCCCCGCCGTCCTCGCCGTCCTGGGCGCGCTGCTGGAAGCCTCCCTGGCCGCCGGGGCGGGCGCGGTGGTGTGGGTGGTCTGCCGCCGCGGCCGCAGCGAACGCCGCCTCGACGGCGACGCCGACCGCCGCCTGGTGCGCGGGCTGCCCTCCGCCGCCCTCGCCCTGCTCGCCCTCAGCGCCCTCTACGCCGGCTGGGAGCGGCCCGCCTGGGAGTCGGCGGACCGGCTGCCCGGCAACCTCACCTTCGGCGCCCTCACCTTCGCGCAGGGCCTGCTGGTGATCGTCCTCGCCTGTGTCGCCCACGTCCTGCACCGCACCGACCCCGACCGGCGCGCCGCGCTGCGCGGGCTGGCCGGACCCGCGGTCGCCATGCTCGCCTGCGCGCTCGGCGGCGTGATGTCCGGCGGGGTCTCGCAGCGGATGTCCGACTGGCTGGACGGCACCCGCGCCTCCATCCCGGGGCCGCCGGTACTGCTCACCTGGCAGGCCTCCGTCATCCCCCCGCTCCTCCTGCTGCTCCTCGTCATGTGCTGCTGGCTCGCCCGCCGCGCCTGGCACCTCGCACAGGCCGAACGAGCCGCCGTCGAGGAGGAGTACGCCGGAGAGGCGGGCGACCCCGGCCGCACCCGGCGGATCGCCTCCGTACGTGCCATGGCCGCCCTCACCGACCGGGGGCCGCGCATCCTCGCCGTCACCTCCGCCGCCACCCTGCTCCTCGGCGCCGGAGCCCTGGCCGGCGCGACGGCCACCGGGGAGACACCGGGCGCGGCGGCGCGCGGCGCCCACCCCGTACTGCACGGCGCCGCGCAGACCGCGCAGGCCCTCGGCTCCTGGCTGATCGGCCTCGGCTTCGTCCTCCTCGTCACCTGGGGCCGCCGCGCCTACAAGGACGCCTCCGCCCGCCGCACCATAGGAATCCTGTGGGACGTCGGCACCTTCTGGCCGCGCGCCGCGCACCCCTTCGCGCCGCCCTGCTACGCCGAGCGCGCAGTGCCCGACCTGACCTGGCGCATCGCCACCTGGACCGGCGCCACCGGAGGGCGGCTGGTGTTGTCCGGGCACTCCCAGGGCAGCGTGCTCGCCGCCGCCGCGGCCTGGCAGCTCCCGCCGTCCGCCCGCAGACGCGTCGCCCTGCTCACCTACGGCTCCCCGCTGGAGCGGCTGTACGGCCGCTGGTTCCCCGCCCACTTCGGCCCGGACGCGCTGGACGCACTGCACCGGGACGTCGTCTGCTGGAGCAACCTGTACCGGCGCACCGACCCGATCGGCGGCCCCGTGCGGCTGCCCGGCGACGGCGGCCCCGAGGTGGACCGCCCGCCGCTCAAGGACCCCCTCGCCTACGGCCGCACCGCGGAACACCCGCTGCCCGCGCCGATCCTCGGCCACTCCGACTACCAGGCCGACCCGGCGTTCGCGGAGGAACGCCGGCGCCTGCTCGCCCGGCTGCGGCCCGAGGTGCCCGCTCCCCGCAGCACCGGGAGGCCCGGCCCGGCGGCCTGACGGCCCGCGCTCAGGGGAGCGCGGGCAGGTCCTCCGCGTACAGCAGCGTCAGGTCGTCGGTGGTGGGCTCGTCGAGCTGGGCGACCCGGCTCGCGTGCCGCTCCACCATCGCCTCGAACGTCTGCCGCGCCGTGCGCCCGTTGCCGAACGCGGGTCCCTTGGGGATGCCGGTGAAGTACTTCAGCAGCGCCTCCGCGGCGCCCGGGGCCAGCCGGTACTCGTGCTCCTCGGCCTGCTGCTCCACGATGCGCAGCAGCTCCTCCGGGCCGTAGTCGCCGAACGTGATGGTGCGCGAGAAGCGGGACGCCACACCGGGGTTGACCGACAGGAAACGCTCCATCTCGGCCGTGTAGCCGGCCACGATGACCACCACCGCGTCCCGCTGGTCCTCCATCAGCTTGACCAGCGTGTCGATGGCCTCCTTGCCGAAGTCCCGGCCCGCGTCCTCCGGCGACAGCGCGTACGCCTCGTCGATGAACAGCACCCCGCCGCGCGCCTTCTCGAACGCCTCCTGCGTGCGGATCGCCGTCGAGCCGATGTGCTCGCCGACCAGGTCCACGCGGGACACCTCGACCAGGTGGCCCTGCTCCAGCACGCCGAGCGAGGCGAGGATCTCGCCGTACAGGCGCGCCACGGTGGTCTTGCCGGTGCCGGGGGAGCCGGTGAACACCAGATGCCGCTTGACGGACGCGGCTTTCAGCCCGGCCTGCTGCCTGCGCCGGCCCACCTCGATCATGTCGGTGAGTGCCCGCACCTCGCGCTTGACGCTCTCCAGGCCGACCAGGGCGTCGAGTTCGCCGAGGACGTCCTTGGAGGTGCGCGTCTCCCGCCGCGGTTCCGGCACGGCGGCGGGAGCGGGCGCCGCAGGGGCGCCGGCGGGGGAGGGGACCGTGCCCAGCAGGCCCGTGGTGTGGCCGGTGGTCTGCACGGCCGGTTCGGGCGCGGGCGGTTCGGCGCGCAGGCTGCCGGACTCGTCGCTCGTGCAGTCCTCGACGACCGGGCCGCCCGAGCCGGACGCGCCGTCGGCGCCCTCGGCGAACTCGTAACCCCCGCGCGCGCAGCGCTCGGTGCGGCACTTGCGCAGCGTCGTGCGGCTGCCGTCGATGACGTGGAAGCCGTAGCCGCCGCTGCCCGTGACCCGGCAGTGCTCGAAGGTGCCGCGGCCGCCCGCGGACACGTACACGCCCGCCTCGGCGGGGGAGTCGACCGTGCAGCGCTCGACGGTCGGGTCGGCGCCCTTGGTGACGATGACGCCGGTCTGGGTGCCGTCCAGCGAGCAGTTGCTGAGGGTGCCGCCGCTGCCGTGGTCGCGGAACCAGGCACCCGTGGCCGCCTCCCGGATGCGGCAGTCGTCGAGTTGGGCGGTCGCGCCGTCGCTCACCGACACCGCCGTGTTCCGCACCTGGGAGAGGTCGCTGTCGACGACGTCCGCGCGCGAGCCGCGGTCCAGCACGAACAACGCGTCCGGCACGTCGTGCACCCGGCAGGAGTCCAGGACGGCCGTCGCCCCGTCGCTCACCCACACCGCCGGGTAGTCGCCGGTGCTGTCGAAGATCTCGCACTGGTTGGCGTCCACCCGCGTCCCCGGGTCCCACACCGACAGGCCGTTGCGGCCGAACTGACGCACCGTGGTGCGGGTCAGGGTGAGCACCGAGCGGGAGCGCAGGTCGACCGCGTTCTCCGGGATGTCGTGGATGCGGCAGTCGGCCAGCGTCAGCACGGCGTCCGTGTCGAGCGTGATCCCGTCCCCGGTGGTGCGGTGCACGTCGCAGTCGGTGAGGTGGGCGGTGGCGCGGCCCGTCACCTGCACCCCGCTGCCGCGCACCTCGTACACCTCGCAGCCGACGGCCTCCAGCGCCGAGTTCTCCCCGGTCGCGGTCAGGCCGGAACCGGAGGCGTGGTGCACCTTGCAGCGCTCCAGCCGGGGGTGGCCCCCGCCGCGCACGGCGACGCCCGCCTGTCCGGCGGCGACCACCTCGCACTCCTCGAACACCCCGCCCCCGCCGTCGACGACGGCGATGCCGGCGCCCGCCGGGTTGTCGACCGTGCAGCGGCGCACCGTGGGCCGGGCGGCGCCGCGTACCTCGATGCCCGCCGCGGACCGGCTGACCACGCGGATGTCCCGCAGCTCGGGGGTGCCCTCCTCCACCAGTACGGCAGGGGCGGTCGCGTCCTGTCCCTCCACGTGCAGGTCCTGCACCACCGCGGAGGCGCGCACGGTGAGCGGCACCCCGTCCGGCGGCGCGATGCGCACCGAGCCGGGCGACCCCTCGGGCCCGCGCAGGGTCACCGCCCGCCGCACGACGAGGTTCTCCCGGTAGGTGCCGGGAGCGACGGTGAGCACGTCGCCCTCGCCCGCGGCCTCCAGGGCGGCGGCGAGCGATGGGTACTCACCCGTGCGGCGGCGCCACCTCGATGTGCCGGTGTGCGTCACCTGGACCGTGCCCTGTGCCATGGTGTTGCCGTGCCCCCACCTCGTCGTACCTGTGGACCGTTCCCGCCCGAGTCGCTGCCGATCGGTTCGGCCGGACCACCGTAGCGTGCGCGGGGGCGGCGAGTTGACCAGAGGCGGAACGCCGTCAGCTGTCGGCGCCCGCCCTGCCCCAGTCCGGGCCCACGCGGCCCCACTCGCGGTCCCAGCGGGCGTACCGGCCGCGGAACATCCGCCGCAGCAGCAGGCGCCGGCCGGCCTCGAACAGTCCGGCGGCCAGCAGCGCGGCCCCCGCGCCCGCGAGCACCGCGTGCGCCGTCGCGGCGCCCGGTTCCAGCGGGCGGGCGACCCGGTCCCCGCGCCCGTCGGTCCATATGCGGAACGTGTCGCCCGGCCGGGGTTCCGGCAGGCGCGCCTGCACGGCCTCCCGCCGCCCGGATCCGTCCGGGGCGGTCCAGCGGGCCAGGACGCGGGAACTCGGGTCCCCGCCCAGCAGTTCCGGGTCCGTGGTCGCCGGGGCCGGGTCCAGCTCGCGCACCACCGTGGCCGTGACCAGGTGGCGGGACTGCTGCTGGGCGCGGACCGACCGCTGCAGCGACGCGTGCGCGGCGCTTCCGGTCAGGGCGCCGATCAGCGGCGCGGCGAGCGTGACCAGCAGGAGCGCGGTGAGCGCCAGCCACGCCTCCGCGAGGTCGGTGGGGCGGCGCAGCGGGTTGCGCCGCCAGCGCCAGAGTCCGCTGACCGCCCGCACGGCACGCACCCCCTCCCGGTCCCACACCGATCCCTCACGGCGTTCAACGCGCCGGAGGGGGGCCCGGGTTCCCGCGTCGTGCGGCCGTGCGTCCGAGCGCGCGTCAGGCCACGACCTCCAGCGGATCGCCGACGCGGAGGGTGCCGGGGCAGAGGGGCACCAGGTTCACGCCGAAGAGGAGCCGGCCGCCGACGGACCGGTGGCGGCCCAGGGTGTGCAGCGGTTCGCGTCCGCGCCGGGAGGTGTCCTGGTCGGTGGTGGTGACCACACACCGTCCGCTCGGCTTGGGGACCCGGAACGTCATCTCGCCGATGGTGACGCGGGTCCAGCCGTCCTCCGCCCACGCCTCCGTCCCCCCGATCACCACGTTGGGCCGGAAGCGGCTCATCGGCAGCGGGCCCTCGTGCGCGTGCGCGCCCTGCGCGACCAGGGAGTTGAGCCGGTCCAGGGAGGCGGTCGTGGTGAGCAGCAGCGGGTATCCGTCGGCGAACGTGACCGTCTCGCCGGGCAGCGCGTACGCGGGGTCGACCGGCCGCCGTACGGCCGGGTCGTCGAGGTGCACGAGCCGCACCGGTGTGTCCAGGAAGTCGCTGCACCACTCGTGCACGGCCGGGTCCTCGGCGGGGACGACCTCCACCTTGTCGCCGAAGACGTCCGCCGGGACGGTCGCGCCCGGCGCCGGCACGGGCACGGTGACCGGATCGCGGCCGGGCGCGGACAGCATGACGCCGCCGCCGGGCAGTGGCTCGGCGGCGGCGAGGGCCAGGCGCGGGTGGCGGCGCTGCGTGACGACCTTTCCCCCGTCGTCGATCAGCGTCCAGCGCCGGTCACCGGCCGGACCCCAGCGCTCCACGACGACCTCCCGGAGCGGCAGGCTCCGGAAGGCCTTGACCGGATGAACGTGGATCGAGCGCACACGAGCGTTCCCCATGGGCCCATCGTGCCATCACCGGACGACGGCACCGGGCCCTCCCGGCACGGCTCGGCCCGCTCAGTACCCCCGGTACTGCTGGTTGTTGTAGGGGTCGTGGTACGGCGCGGGCGCCGGCCGCGGGGCGGCCGCGGGGCGCATCGCCTCGTACCCGGCGGGCTGCGGCTGGCGCGGCGGCTGCGGCTGGGGGCCGGGGTAGCCGCGCGGCGCGGTGGCCTGCTGCGGGATGTACGCCGTGTGCGCCTGCTGGAGCGGGGCGGGCTGCGGCGTGGCGGGCTGGGGATAGCCGTAGGACGGCTGGGACGGTGCCGCCGGAAGGGCCGGCAACGCCGAGGGAAGCGCGGGCAGGTGACTGGCCGGCGCCTCGTACGCGGCGGGGACCCGGATCGGGGCGATCTGCGGGGTGCCCCGCTCGGCCACGAGCGAGTCGTAGATCGGGGTGTCCGGGAAGGCAGCGGAGGAGTAGCCGCCGCCATACATGGAGCGGGGGGAGGTCATGGCACATAAGTTAAGCCCACGATGTGCTGGTTGGGGAGACCGATAAGAGGGTTGTTTTCCGCGCCCTGGGTGACTGGCGATCCCTAATACGAGCGAACTTATGGAAATCGGGCGTACTGTCGCGCGGATTTCGTGTAAAGGCCGAGTTCCGAGGGTGTTACCGGCGGTCGCGGGGGTGGCCGGCGGGTGGTTCGCGCCCGCGGGCGTGGGCGTCCCGCGTGCGGGGGATTAGGTTGGGCGGACGCACACCGACGGATGCCGGGGCTCGCCCGGCGCGGCGACCTGTGATGGGGGCGGGACATGTCCATGCCGAAGGGATCGAACACACCGGTGCCGGCCACGGCACTGCGGGTCGACGTGGGCTGGCGCTCCGGCCCGGGCGTGCCCGACGCGGACGCCTCGGCGCTCCTGTTGGCCGGCGGCAAGGTCCGCTCCGACGCCGACTTCGTCTTCTACAACCAGCCCGCCCACGAGTCCGGCGCCGTACGCCACGAGGGCAAGCGGCAGGACGGGGGCCGGGTCACCGACACCCTGCTCGTCGACCTCACGCGCGTCGAGCCCGGCATCGAGACCGTCATCCTGGCCGCCTCCAGCGACGGCGGCACCTTCGGCCAGGTCCCGGACCTCTCCATCGAGGTGAAGGACGCCGCGAACGGCGCCGTGGCCGCACGCTTCGACAGCACCGGCGCCACCACCGAGACCGCCTTCGTGCTCGGCGAGTTCTACCGCCGCCAGGGCGCCTGGAAGTTCCGCGCCGTCGGACAGGGCTACAGCAGCGGGCTCGAGGGCCTCGCCACCGACTACGGCATCACCGTGGACGAACCGCAGCACGCCGCGCCGCCCACCGCACCCGTCGCGCCCCCGGCCGCCCCGCCCGTCGCCCCTGCGGCAACCGTCCCGCAGCCGCCGCTCCCGCCCGCCGCACCCCCGGCGCCCGTCCAGCTCACGAAGGTGACGCTCACCAAGGCGGCGCCCTCCGTGTCCCTCACCAAGCAGGGCGGCACCTCGGGCTCCCTGCACGTCAACCTCAACTGGGAGATCCGCAAGCAGTTCTCCGGCTGGGCCGCCAAGCTGGGCCGCCCGGTCGCCATGCACGCCGACCTCGACCTCGACCTGTGCGCCCTGTGGGAGCTCACGGACGGCAGGAAGGGCGTCGTCCAGGCCCTGGGCAACGCCTTCGGCTCGCTGCACCAGCCGCCGTTCATCCACCTCGACGGCGACGACCGCACCGGCGCCTCGGCGAGCGGCGAGAACCTCACCGTCAACCTCGACCACAAGCACCAGTTCCGGCGCATCCTCGTCTTCGTCACCGTCTACGAGGGCGCCCGCTCCTTCGCCGATCTGCACGCCACGGTCACCCTCCGCCCGCAGCACGGCGCGCCCATCGACTTCTCCCTCGACGAGTGCACCGTCCCCTCCACGGTGTGCGCGCTCGCGCTCATCACCAACAACGGCGGCGACCTGGTCGTCCAGCGCGAGGCCCGCTACCTGGTCCCGGAGCGCGGCGTCAGCCCGCAGCGCACCGTCGACCACGCCTACGGCTGGGGCATGAACTGGACGCCCGGCCGCAAGTGACGGCCGGTCAGGCCTCTTCGGCGACGGTCTCCGGACGGGCGTAGGTGCGGCCCTTCCAGGCGGCGCCACGCCCGCGACGGTGCTGCACCGCCGAGTCCACCGTCATCAGCAGATAGAGGAACGCGGTCACCGGCAGCAGCGGCGCGAGCCACAGCGGCTGCCGGCAGTACCGCAGCATCGGGACGTACGTCCCCGTCATCACCAGCCACGCCGCCGCACCCAGCAGCGCGCACGGCACGCTCCCCGCCGCCGCGCCCACGGCCACCGCGGCCGGCGGCACCAGATACACCAGCACCAGCCCGGCGACCGTCCCCACCAGCAGCAGCGGGCTGTGCCGCAACTGCGCGTACGCGCTCCGCGACACCATGCGCCACAGATCACGCAGCCGCGGATAGGGGCGCACGCTGTCCACGCCGTCCGCGAGCCCCAGCCACACGCGCCCGCCGCTCCGCTTCACCGCGCGGGCCACGGCCACGTCGTCGATCACGGCGTGCCGCACGGCGTCCGGGATCCGCGCCCGCGCGGCGGCGTCGGCGCGCAGCAGCACACACCCGCCGGCCGCGGCGGCCGTCCGCGAACCCGGCCGGGTGATCCTGCGGAACGGGTAGAGCTGCGCGAAGAAGTACACGAACGCCGGCACGACCAGCCGCTCCCACAGGCTCTCCACCCGCAGCCGCGCCATCTGCGACACAAGGGCGAAGCCGCCGGTCCGGGCCGCCGCCACCAGCCGCCGCAGACTGTCCGGGGCGTGCGCGATGTCGGCGTCCGTCAGCAGCAGGTACTCGGGGTCCCGGGCGCGGGCCAGCTCCACGCCGTGCCGCACCGCCCACAGCTTGCCCGTCCACCCGGACGGCGGTTCGCCGGGCGTCACCACGGTGAGCGCGAGCCCGTCCTGCCGCCGCGCCAGCTCCCGGGCGAGGTCCCCGGTGCCGTCCGTGCTGCCGTCGTCGACGAGGAAGATCTCCGCCCGGCCCGGATAGTCCTGGGCGAGCAGCGACGGCAGGCTCGCGGGCAGCACGGACGCCTCGTCGCGCGCCGGGACCACCACGCACACGTCCGGCCACACGTCCGGATCGCGCGACACCGGAAGCCGTACGTCCGTGCGCCAGAACCACCCCTGGAACAGCAGCAGCCACAGCCAGGCGGCGAGGGACACGGCGGCACTCCACACGACGGCGCTCACGTGCGCAGTCTGCCCCACGGCACGGCCCCGCGGCGGCTCATCGTCTATCGTGGCCGGGTGAAGATCGCGCTCATGGACTCCGGAATCGGACTGCTGGCGGCCACCGCCGCGGTACGGCGACTGCGCCCCGACGCCGATCTGGTGCTCTCCCTCGACCCCGACGGCATGCCCTGGGGGCCGAGGACGCCCGCCGACCTCACCCGGCGTGCCCTGGCCGTCGCCGAGGCGGCCGCGGTGCACCGGCCCGACGCCCTGATCGTCGGCTGCAACACCGCCACCGTGCACGCCCTCACCGCCCTGCGCGCCCGCCACGAGCCCGACCTGCCGGTCGTCGGCACCGTCCCCGCCATCAAGCCGGCCGCGGCCGGCGGCGGCCCGCTCGCCATCTGGGCCACCCCCGCCACCACGGGCAGCCCTTACCAGCGCGACCTGATCAAGCGGTTCGCCGCGGGCGTCACCGTCACCGAGGTGCCCTGCCCGGGACTGGCCGAGGCCGTGGAGCGCGCGGACGGCACGGCGATCGACGAGGCCGTCGCCGCGGCAGCCGCGCTCACCCCGGACGACGTGACCACCGTCGTCCTCGGCTGCACCCACTACGAGCTGGTCGCCGACCGCATCCGGGCCGCCGTGCCGAGCCCCGGACCGCAGCCGCTCGCCCTGCACGGCTCCGCCGGTGCGGTGGCCGCCCAGGCCCTGCGGCGGCTCGGCGAGCAGCCCGCCCCCGACGCCCCCGCCACCGGCACACTGACCGTGCTGCTCAGCGGGCGCCCCGGCGGGTTGCCCGATGCCGCCCTCACCTACCCGGAGGGCGGGCTGCTCCAGGCGGCCGTCCCCGCCCGGACGGCTCAGTAACGCCCCGCGAGGCCGTACCCACGGAGCGAATCCTGAGTAACCTCGAGGCATGAGGGACCACCGCTCCGGTGAGCACGGCCCGTACTCCGAGGTCTGGACCGGTCGCGCCACCGCCCGCTTCCAGTGGCTGCTGGCGCTCGTCGGCGCCGCCTGCATGGCACTCGGCATCGCCCTGGCCGTCGACTCCACGTGGACGTCCGGGGTCGCGCCGCTCGCCATGGCCGTCGTCGGCTGCATCGCGGCCGGACTCCTGGTGCTGTTCGGCACCCTCGCCTTCGTGCACGTCGCGCTGCGGGTCGACGAGGACCACCTCGAGGTGCGCTGCGGCCACATCGGCGTGCCCCGCCGCCGTATCCCGCTCTCCCACGTCGCCGGCGCCGACTTCGCCCCGCACGTCACCCCCCGTCACTGGGGCGGCTGGGGCTACCGCTGGCGCCCCGAGAAGGGCACGGCGGTCGTCGTCCGCCGAGGTGAGGGTGTGGTCCTCCGTCTCGCCGACGG
Organism: Streptomyces sp. BJ20; assembly: GCF_022869105.1. Taxonomy (NCBI): domain Bacteria; kingdom Bacillati; phylum Actinomycetota; class Actinomycetes; order Kitasatosporales; family Streptomycetaceae; genus Streptomyces; species Streptomyces sp. BJ20. Next base: position 4,527,014 of record NZ_CP094918.1, on the reverse strand, counting down.
CCACACCTTCACCGTGACGGTGGACGACGCGGAGGCGGCGGTCCGGGTCATCCGCGGCCGGCTGCGGCTGAGGAGGCCGGACAAGGTCTGAGCGGCCGTGCTTCCGGGCGCGGCGTTCCGTCACCGGGCGGGGCGGAAGTCGCCCCTCGGGCCGAGACGCGGCACTGAATCGTCCCACGCGCGTCCCGGGCAGCTCGCGGCATGCTGCCCTTGAGCGGCTCGCACGCGGAACCGTCGCCCCCGCCGCTCGTGAGGAAGTCACGAGAGGCCCTTCACCGAACGGCTCCTCCCCGTACCTCGCCCGCACGGCGGGCCGTGTCCAGGGCGAAGGGGCGGGAAGTCGCGAGGCCGGCGAGGTAGCCCGTGCCGACCGCCACCGCCGTGAAGCTGAGCGCGTTGCCCACCGTGGCGACGGCCGCCAGCGCGGTCAGGGCGGCGGCCACGGTCAGTACCACCGGAGTCGGGCGCCGACTGCGCCACAGGGCGTACAGCAGCCAGCCGAACGCCGCCGTCAGCAGCAGCACCCCGACCACGCCCTGCTCCGCCGCGAGCTGGAGCGGAGCGGAGTGCGGCTTGCCGTCGGACAGCGGCGACCCGAGGGACGCAGCGCTCAGCTCGCCGAAGCGTCCCGGTCCGACGCCCAGACCCGCGTGCGTACGGGCCAGGTCGAGGGCGTCGTGCCACAACGCCACCCGGTGCGGGGTGAGCCGCCCCTCCAGCGACGCGGCGAAACCGTCCGGCACCGCGCTCCCGGCGACGGCCCAGGTCAGCCCGGCCGCCCCGGCGGTGATCACGCCCAGCCCGGCGAGGGCGGCGCCACGGCGCCGTACCCGGCCGGCGGCCAGCGAGACCGCCAGCACCACCACCGCGGCCACACACCCCGTGACCGAACCCAGCATCGCCGCCGTCACCGCGATGCCCGCCGCGAGCAGCCGCATCGCCGAACGGACGGCGGACCCGGACGCCGCCCAGGCCGCGCAGGAGGCGGCCCCCGCCGACAGGATCACCATGGCGGTCGTCGCCCCGGCGTGTCCGAGCGGCGCGGTGATCTGCGGGCCCGGCGCCAGATGGGGGACCCACACCGTGAGCCCGATCCCGGCCAGCGCGCCCGCGCAGGGCGCGGCCACCGGCAGCAGCGCCCCGCCGATCCGGCCCGCCGCGTACCCCGCGGCCACGGCCAGCACCGCGAGCAGCATCCCCTCCGGACGGCCGTCACGGGCCGCCGCCGTGATCAGGGGCCAGGCCGCGCACGCGCCCAGCACCACCACACCCGCCGCGTCGGGCCCCGTCCGTCTCTCGCCGTCCGCGTCCGCGCCCGCGGACGCCCTGTCCGTCGTTCCTGAACCCACCCCGCACCCCGCCCACGTCGTGCCCCCGTCCCCTGAGACGGTCCCCGCCCGCGGACCCCCCGTCGGGCCGCGCGGACAAGGCACCGGCACACGGTAACGGCTGGTGGCCCGTTTGGGGACGGCTGGTGACGACTCGCGGGGAAACGGTGACGGGCGGCGGGACCGCGTACCGTCCCGCTTCCCCGTCGCCCCGCGACCGTGCTGTCCGGCCCCAGGTCATGCGCCGTAGACTCCCCGGGTGACCGTCACCGCAACATCCGTCGGCGCGTCGGACCCCATGCCGCCGCAGACCACGCCCTCGGCCTGGCGGAAGTGGCGCGCGCGCCTCTTCCCGGCCGGCGCCGCCGCGCTCGCGGGCCTCCTCCTCTACGTCAGCTTCCCGCCGCGCACCCTGTGGTGGCTGGCCCTGCCCGCCTTCGCCGTTCTCGGATGGTTGCTGCGCGGCCGGAGCTGGAAGGCGGGTCTGGGCCTCGGCTACCTCTTCGGCCTCGGCTTCCTGCTGCCGCTGCTGGTGTGGACCGGCGTGGAGGTCGGCCCCGGCCCGTGGCTCGCGCTGGTGGTGATCGAGGCCGTGTACGTCGCGCTGGTCGGCGCGGGGATCACCGTGGTGTCGCGGCTGCCCGGATGGCCGGTGTGGGCGGCGGCGCTGTGGATCGCCGGAGAGGCGGCACGCGCGCGCGTGCCGTTCAGCGGCTTCCCCTGGGGGAAGGTCGCCTTCGGTCAGGCGGACGGCGTGTTCCTGCCGCTCGCCGCGCTCGGCGGCACCCCGGTGCTCGGGTTCGCCGTGGTGCTGTGCGGCTTCGGTCTGTACGAGGTGGTACGGCTCGCCGTGAAGGCGCGGCGCACCGGGAGCCTGCACAAAGCCGCCGCGGTCGTCGGCGTGCTGAGCGTCGCCGTGCCGTTGGCCGGAGCGTTCGCGGCGCGCGCCCTGGTCACGGACAAGGCCGAGGACGGCACGGTCACCGTCGCGGTGATCCAGGGCAACGTGCCCCGTCTCGGCCTGGACTTCAACTCCCAGCGCCGTGCCGTCCTCGACTACCACGCGCGTGAGACGGAGCGGCTGGCGGCCGAGGTCGCCGCGGGCCGTGCCGAGCGGCCGGACATCGTGCTGTGGCCGGAGAACTCCTCCGACATCGACCCCTTCGCCAACGACGACGCGCGCGAGGTCGTCGACCGCGCCGCGAAGGCCGTCGGCGCGCCGATCTCGGTCGGCGCGGTGGTCTCCCGCGACGGGAAGCTGCTCAACGAGCAGATCCTCTGGGACCCGGTGAAGGGTCCCGTCGACACCTACGACAAGCGGCAGATCCAGCCGTTCGGCGAGTACCTCCCGCTGCGCTCCCTGGTCGGCGCGATCAACGAGGAGTGGACCTCGATGGTGCGCCAGGACTTCAGCCGCGGCTCCGAGCCGGGCGTGTTCGACCGGGACGGCGCCGCCGTCGGCCTGGTCACCTGCTACGAGGCCGCCTTCGACTGGGCCGTGCGCGACACCGTCACCGACGGCGCGAAGATGATCTCCGTGCCCAGCAACAACGCGACCTTCGGCCGCAGCGAGATGACCTACCAGCAGCTCGCCATGTCCCGGGTCCGCGCCGTCGAGCACAGCCGCGCGGTCACCGTGCCGGTCACCAGCGGCGTCAGCGCCGTCATCATGCCGGACGGGACGATCACGCAGAGGACCGGCATGTTCGTCGCCGACCACCTGGTGCAGGAGGTGCCGCTGCGCACCTCGCAGACCCCCGCCACCCGCCTCGGCACCCTCCCGGAGAGCCTCCTCGTCCTCCTCGCCGCAGGAGGACTCGGCTGGGGCGTGGCCGCCGCGGCACGCGCCCGGCGGACCGGCGAGCAGCGGGGGACGACCCTCCGACGTGCCCGGATGCGCCCTCGGGCGGCGGTTAGGGTCGGGGCATGGCGACTCCTGACTTCATCCACACCCTGCGCGCCTCGGCCGGTCATCAACTGCTGTGGCTGCCCGGCGTCACGGCCCTCGTCTTCGACGACGACGGCCGCGTGCTGCTCAACCGCCGCGCGGACACCCGCAAGTGGTCGGTGATCGGCGGCATCCCCGACCCGGGGGAGCAGCCGGCGGCCTGCGCCGTGCGGGAGGTCGAGGAGGAGACCGCCGTACGCTGTGCGGTGGAGCGGGTGGTGCTGGTCCAGGCCTTGGAGCCGGTGACGTACGGCAACGGCGACATCTGCCAGTACATGGACATCACCTTCCGCTGCCGTGCCGTCGGCGGCGAGGCCCGGGTGAACGACGACGAGTCGCTGGACGTCGCCTGGTTCGCGGTGGACGCGCTGCCCGAGCTGAACGACTTCGCGAGCTTCCGCATCAAGCAGGCGCTCGCCGACGCACCCACCTGGTTCGAGCCCGCACCCACATGGCTCGACCCCACTGGAAACAGCTGAACTGTGGGGCGCGACCACATGGGTCGTCCGGGGCGTGCTGCCTAGGGTCAACCCCATGACCGCGCCCAGTGCCCTCCCGGCTCCCCACGACACCCCCCTCGACCTCGGCGGCCGTACCGCGCTCGTCACCGGCGCCGCCGGCGGCATCGGCCGCGCCTGCGCGTTGCGCCTCGCGGCCGCGGGCGCCAAGGTCAGAGCCGTCGACCGGGACGCCGGAGGGCTGGAGGCGCTCGCCGCGGCGGCCGCGGACCTCGGCGGCGCCGTCGAGCCGCACGTCCTGGACCTCACCGACCTGGACGCCGCCGAGGCCGCCGCCGCGGGGACGGACGTTCTGGTCAACAACGCGGGACTCCAGCTGGTGCGGCCCATCGAGGAGTTCCCGCCGGACGTCTTCCACACGGTCCTCACCGTGATGCTGGAGGCTCCCTTCCGCCTCATCCGGGGCGCCCTGCCGCACATGTACGGGCAGGGCTGGGGCAGAGTCGTCAACATCTCCTCCGTGCACGGGCTGCGCGCCTCCGCCTACAAGTCCGCGTACGTGGCCGCCAAGCACGGCCTGGAGGGGCTGTCCAAGACCACCGCCCTGGAGGGCGCGTCCCACGGCGTCACCTCCAACTGCGTGAACCCCGGCTATGTGCGCACCGCACTGGTCGAGAAGCAGATCGCCGACCAGGCCCGCGCCCACGGCATCCCGGAGGAACGTGTCGTGACCGAGGTGCTGCTCCAGGACAGCGCGCTCAAGCGTCTGATCGAACCGGAGGAGGTCGCCCAGGCCGTCGCCTACCTGTGCGGCCCGCAGGCGTCCTTCGTCACCGGCACCTCCCTCGTCCTGGACGGCGGCTGGACCGCGCACTAGACCTGACACCGACCGCGGCCGGCCGTCGGCCGGCGGAGTTTTCCACAGGGCTGACGGGGCGGCCGCCGGATGAGGAATCCTGAGACCCATGCCCCGCGATCACCTGCAGTCCGCCGACCGGCCCGCCTCCGCCGCTGCGGCGGACCGGTCCCGCCCCGACGCCGGCCGGCCCGCCGCCGACGGCGCGGAGGCGCCGTTCCTGCAGCTGCTCGCCCGCGGCGCCGCCGCCGAGGCCTACGAGCAGCCCGTGCTGCTCGCCCGCGCCGAGGGCCGCCCCGCCGAGCGGGTCGCGGCCCTGGAGCGGGCCAAGCTGCTCGCCCTGCGCGTGCGCTCCGAGATCGAGGGGCGCCGCCGCAGGGAGGCCGAGCTGTCCGCCCTGTTCGAGACCGCCCACGACCTCGCCGGGCTGCGCGACCTGGACGCCGTGCTGCGCGCGATCGTGCAGCGCGCCCGCTCCCTGCTCGGCACCGACGTCGCCTACCTCAGCCTCAACGACCCGGAGCGGGGCGACACCTACATGCGGGTCACCGAGGGCTCGGTGGCGGCCCGCTTCCAGCAGCTGCGCCTCGGCATGGGCGAGGGACTCGGCGGCCTCGTCGCCCAGACCGCCCGGCCGTACGTCACGGACGACTACTTCCGCGACGACCGCTTCCAGCACACCCACTCCATCGACAGCGGGGTGCGCGACGAAGGGCTCGTCGCGATCCTCGGGGTGCCCCTGACGCTCGGGGACCATGTCATCGGGGTGCTGTTCGCCGCCGACCGCCGCTCCCGCGTGTTCGAGCGGGAGCAGATCGCCCTGCTCGGCTCCTTCGCGGCGCTCGCCGCGGCCGCGATCGACACGGCCAACCTGCTCGCCGAGACCCGCGAGGCCCTCAGCGGCCTGGAGCGGGCCAACGAGATCATCCAGGACCGCAGCGCCGTCATCGAGCGCGCCTCCGACGTCCACGACCGGCTGGCCGAGCTGGTCCTGCGCGGCGGCGGGGTGCACGACGTGGCCGCCGCCGTCTCCGAGGTGCTGGACGGCACCGTCGAGTTCACCGAGGCACCGGCGGCACCCGCCCGCGCCCTGGATTGCTCCCGGGCCGAGGGCCACGCCGTGCGGCACGGGGACGACTGGATCGCCGCCGTCGCCGCCGGGGACGAACTGCTCGGCGCGCTCGTGCTGCGCGGCCATCCGGGCCTCGACCCCGTCGACCAGCGCACCCTGGAGCGCGCCGCCATGGTCACCTCGCTGCTGCTGCTGGCCCGACGCTCCGCCGCCGAGGCGGAGCAGCGCGTCCGCGGCGAGCTGCTCGACGACCTGCTCGACGCCCGCGACCGCGACCCTCGTCTGCTGCGGGACCGGGCCACCAGGCTGCGCGCGGACCTCGACGCCACGCACGCGGTGCTCGCCGCCCGGCTGGAAGGCGGCGCCGCCGACGCCGACCAGGAGGCCGACGCCCGCAGACGCCTGTGGGCGGCCGCCTCCCACCTCGCCGCGACGCGGCACGGCCTCGCCGCCGCCCGCGACGGGGGCACGGTCCTGCTGCTGCCGCTCACCCCCGGCGACACCGCCACGGGCCTGGCCCGCCGCACCGCCCGCGAGCTGGGCACCGCCGTGCACGAACCGGTCACGGTCGGTGCGTCGGCCCCGGTCGGCCGGCTCCTCGCCCGCCCGGACACGGTGGCCTCGGCGTACGCGGAGGCCCGGCGCTGTCTCGACACCCTGCGGCTGCTCGGCCGCGCGGGCGACGGGTCCGCCGCCGAGGACTTCGGGTTCCTCGGTCTGCTGCTCGCGGGGGAGCGGGACATCGCCGGCTTCGTGGACCGCACCATCGGCGGAGTCGTGGCCTACGACGAGCGGCGCGGCACGGAGCTGCTGCGCACGCTGGACGCCTACTTCGCGTGCGGGATGAGTCCGGCCCGCACCAAGGACGAACTGCACGTCCACGTCAACACCGTGGCGCAGCGCCTGGACCGGGTCGGCCGGCTCCTCGGCGACGACTGGCAGAGCCCGGAGCGCGCCCTGGAGATACAGCTGGCCCTGCGCCTGCACCGCCTGTCCGGCGTCACGCAGCCGCCGCCCGGACAGCACTGACCCCCGCGCCGCCGAAAGCGGACGCGAGGGCCGGGGGCGTACGGGCGGGGATCAGAGGGCGCGCGCGTCCTCCGTCCTCCCGGTCGTGACCGGGGCGCTCGACCCGTCCTCCGTCTCGGGGGACACGTCGGTGAGATCCCGGTGCCGGGTCTCCTTGGCCGCCAGGATCGCGACGACCGTGAGCAGGCTCGCGGCGATGACGTAGAGGGCGATCGGGGTGGAGGTGCCGTAGTCCGACAGCAGCGCGGTGGCGATCAGCGGGGCGGGGGCGCCGGCGGCGACCGAGGCGAACTGCGCGCCGATGGAGGCGCCGGAGTAGCGCATCCGGGTCGCGAACATCTCGGAGAAGAAGGCCGCCTGCGGCGCGTACATCGCGCCGTGCATGACGAGACCCACGGTCACCGCGAGCAGCAGGGCGCCGAAGCCGCCGGTGTCGATGAGCGCGAAGAACGGGAACATCCACAGACCCACGCCGACCGCACCGATGAGATACACGGGGCGGCGGCCCCAGCGGTCGGACAGCGCGCCCCACGCGGGAATCACGGCGAAATGCACCGCGGAGGCGATGAGCACGGCGTTGAGCGCGGTCTGCTTGGACACCCCGGCCGAGGTGGTGGCGTACACCAGGATGAACGCGGTGATCACGTAGTAGCTGATGTTCTCCGCCATCCGCGCGCCCATCGCCACCAGGACGTCACGCCAGTGGTGCTTGAGCACGGCGACGAGCGGCATGCGCTCGGCGGGGGCGTTCTCCGTCTTGCGCGCCTCGGCACGCTTCAGCGCCTCCTTGAACACCGGTGACTCGTCGACGGAGAGCCGGATCCAGAGACCGACGATCACCAGGACACCGGACAGCAGGAACGGGATCCGCCAGCCCCAGGCGCCGAACGCCGACTCCGACAGCACGGCGGTCAGCAGCGCCAGCACACCGGTCGCCAGCAACTGCCCGGCCGGCGCGCCGGTCTGCGGCCACGACGCCCAGAACCCGCGCCGGCGCGCGTCACCGTGCTCGGACACCAGCAGCACGGCGCCGCCCCACTCACCGCCGAGCGCGAAACCCTGCACCAGCCGCAGCACGGTCAGCAGGATCGGCGCCATGCTGCCGATGGTGGCGTGCGTGGGCATCAGACCGATGGCGAAGGTCGCCCCGCCCATCATCAGCAGGCTCAGCACCAGCAGCTTCTTGCGCCCGAGCCGGTCGCCGTAGTGCCCGAACACCAGCGCGCCGATCGGCCGCGCGGCGAACCCGACGGCGTACGTCAGGAACGACAGCAGCGTGCCGACCAGTGGATCGGAGTCCGGGAAGAACAGCTCGTTGAAGACGAGCGCGGCGGCCGACCCGTAGAGGAAGAAGTCGTACCACTCGATGGTGGTGCCGATGAGGGACGCGGCGACGATGCGCTTGAGGTTGTTCGGGGCTGGTGGAGCGGCTGCGGGCGACGACATCGGCACCACTTCCTGGCGTTGCGGGGACGTTTGCGTGTCGCCACACCGTAGGAATCCGCAGGTCAGGCGCACATGTGGCGGGGCACCATAGTTCGGGGGTCGGCTATGCGTGCGGCCACCATGCCGGTCGTGGAAAGGTCGCTGGCTTCGCACCGCCGTGCGGTCAGTCGTCGAACACCCTTAGTGCGGCCGTGCACTCGTTCGCGGTGCTCCCCTCCTCGTTCACGCCGCGTTCAGTATGCGCTTCGAGACTGCCGACCAGGCATGCTCACGATCGTTGAACGAGAGGTTTCTCCGGTGAAGGACCACAACGTCGAGAATGGCGCGGCTGCGGAAGTCTCCCGGCGCCAGCTGGTCAAGTACGCGGGAGTGGGGGCGACGTTCGTCGCCGCGAGCCCGCTCGCCGCGGCAGCCCCCGCGGTAGCGGACGCTGGTGACAACCGCAGACACGGCGGCGGCTCTCGCGGCAGAGTGTGGCGTGCGGGAGACCACCACGTGCACTCGGAGTACAGCGGCTCCTACGACACGTCGACCAATCCGCCCACGTTCCGCAAGGGCGCCGACGCGGTCTATCCGATCGTCACCAACGCGATCATGGCGAAGCACTTCGGGCTCACCTGGGCCATGTGCACCGACCACGGCGGCCCGACGCACTCGAAGGTGAACCTGGAGCAGGCGTACCCGGACCTCCTGCTCTCCCGCCAACTCGTACCCGACGTGCTGCAGTTCTGGGGGATGGAGTTCGACGCTCCGGCCCTGGACCACCACACGCTGATGATCCCTCACCACAAGGACGAGGCGCAGCAGCTGTACGAGCTGGAGAGCCGTTTCGCCAAGCGTGACGCCTTTCCCGCCGATCCGGGCCGTGACACCGAGGCCAAGATGATCGAGTTCCTGAAGGCCGCGAAGGACATGCGGAACAAGCCGCTGGTGATCGCCCACCACGCCTCCCGCTCCGCCACCGGCCTCGGCGTCTACGGACAGGACACCCCTCGCGAGTTCCGCAACGGCAACAACGTCGCGCCGGACATCTATGTCGGCTTCGAGGGAGCCCCCGGCCACCAGGCAGGCCCGCTCAACGGCGGGGCGCGCGGCGGCTACGGCAACTACCCGACCCACGGCGGCTTCGACCAGATGACGGCCCGGGTAGGCGGGCTGTGGGACGCGCTGCTCGGGGAGGGCCGGCGCTGGTGGATCACCGCGACGTCGGACTCGCACGTGCACTGGACGCGCGGCGGTTCCGACTTCTGGCCCGGCGAGTACAGCAAGACCTACGTGCTGGCCCGCCAGGACTACGCCGACATCATGGACGGTCTGCGCAGCGGCCGGATCTGGGTCGGCACGGGCGACCTGATCACCAGCCTCGACCTCACCGCGAGCAGCCGGCACCGCAGCGCGGCCATGGGGGAGACCCTCACCGTGAGCCGCCGCAACCGCACCGATGTCGACATCGAGATCAGATTCCGGCCGCTGGCGGGCAGGAACGCCAACGGTGACCATCCGGAGGTCCGGCGCGTCGACCTCATCGTCGGACAGGTCACGGGTCCGAGCGCCGACCTCGACTCCGACACCAACCCCACCACCGAGGTCGTGGCACGGTTCGGTCCCCGCGACTGGCACAAGCAGGGGCACGAGCACGTCATCAGGCACACCCTGCGCAACGTCGAGACCGACCTCTACGCGCGCGTGCGCGGCACGAGCACCGACGAGGCCGAACCGCTCGCCGACGGGCTGGAGAGCCCCTGGGACGATCTGTGGTTCTACTCGAATCCGGTGTTCGTCCAGGTTCGCTAGTGCCTCTCCGGTGACGTCCCGGCGTCACGGCCGGCCAGCTCGCGCATGGCGCATCTCGTCACGCCGCGGTGCGATACCCATGGGTCCTGCGGAGACGGTGGTCGAGTTCGTGGGCTATGGCATTCAGGTCCGGGGGCCCCACCGACGTCCGGCGACGGCGAACACGCCGGCCAGGGCTTGAAGGGCAGCTTCACCGTCGGCTGACCCATCACCCCTCACCGCGCCGATGGCGGAGCCTGTGGCCCTGTCCGGACGGGGCTGGACTTGGGACTCGTTGCCGCTTGCCTGCCCGGCGTCCTGGGGGAGCCCAGAAGGGGGTCCTCCCAGGACCTGGGTGGGTCAGCGGTGTTCCTTCCCGGTGCCGTCCGCATGGACGTTCTCCGCCGACGGGTGCCGTTCCTCCTTCCGCCCGGGCCGGGTGCGCAGCAGGGAGGCGAGGGCCGCGACGGTGGACAGCCCGAGCAGCAGGGTGCGGTCGGGGACCGCGCCCGCCCACCGGGAGAGGCGTTCCTCCCAGGTGAACTCCGCGTTCACTCCCGTCAACGACGGCAGCGCCGAGGTGCCGCCGTCCGGCGAAGGAGCCGGCCACGCCCAGTGGCACCAGGGCGAGGCAGAGTCCGGCGTAGAAAAGTGCCGTACGGCCCAGGAGCCGGGTGCGGCTGGTGGAGGAGTAGGCGAAGAAGGACGGCAGCAGCGCCGAGCAGGGGCTGAGGAGGGCCAGCAGGCCGCCGAGGAAGGCGACCAGCACGCCCGGGTCACTCATCGCCGTCTTCCTGCTGCCGGGCCTGTTCGGCCGCCTCGTCGATGACGTCGGTGAAGACGTCCGTGGGCTGCGCGCCGAGCACGGGCCGGCCGTTGATCAGGAAGGCGGGGGTGCTGGTGACGCCGATGCCGTAGCCCTCGTCGCTCTCGCGGGTGACCGCCTGGTGGGCGGCGTCGGAGGCCATGTCCTTCTCGAACCGTGCGAGGCCCTCGACGCCGGCCTGGCGGGCCGTGGCGAGGTGATCGTCCTCGCCGAAGTCGCCCGCGTTGCGGCGGCGCGGTTCGGCGTAGGCCTCGTCGTGGAACTGCCAGAAGCGGTTCTGCCGTCCGGCCGCCCAGCCGGCTCGTGCGGCCTGGTCGGACTCGGCGCCGAAGGCGGGGAAGTCGCGCCACTCGATGCGCAGGATGCCCTTGTCGACGTAGTCGCGGACCAGGGCCGGCTTGGTCTCGCGGGCGAAGCGGCCGCAGAAGGTGCACTGGAAGTCGGAGTGCTCGATCAGCACGACGGGTGCGTCCGGACTGCCGAGGACGAGCGGATCGGCGGTGTCCCGGCGGGCCAGGGCGAGCAGTTCCGGGTTGGCCGGCTCCTGTGCCTCAGGGGTCATCGGCTTCGCGGACATCGACGCCGCCCTGCTCCCCAGCGGTCTCGCTGCCGCCCTGCTCCCCAGCGGTCTCGCTGCCGCCCTGCTCCCCAGCGGTCTCGCCGACGAGAGGGCCCACTGCGGGCCGTATGTCGACTGCGGCGGAAGCCGGTTGGGCGTGGACGGATTCCGTCGCGGACTGCCCCGTCCCGCACAGGGACGACAGCAGCACGGCGGCCGGAACCAGAAGGCAGCACAGCACGGAATCCGTGCACGCGTCCCTCGCCTCGCACTCAGGCCCTCACGGGCGTGCTCCCGGCTTGCTTGCGGAGCGGCGCAGCACCCCGTCCGTCGCCTCCTCCGTTCCATGGCGGGCGCGGAGCCCCGGCCGAGTGAGGCACATCGCTTCCGAATACCCCCCGGGGCATAAACCGGATCCTGCTACGGTTGAGCTCATGCATACCCCCCCGGGTATCACTGAAGGTAAGCGAGCAGGAGTTCCCCGCATGGTTCCCGAGATCGACCAGCAGAGGTTTGCCGAGGCGCACGCGACGGGCGTCCTCGTCATCGACGTCCGCAACCGCGGCGAGTACCGCGCCGGCCACGTCCCCGGCGCCCGGTCGGCACCGCTGCCCGACCTCCCGCCGGCCCTCGCCGAACTGCCCAAGGACCGGCCGGTCCACGTCATCTGTCAGGGCGGCGGCCGCAGCGCACAGGCGACCTCCCTGCTCCGCGACCTGGGCTACGACGCCCACAGCGTCAGCGGCGGCACCGCCGCCTGGATCGCCGCCGGCCGCCCCGCGGTCACCGGCGACGAGCCTGGCACCCCCACCGCCTCCACCGCCCCAGCCACCACCGAGGAGACGCGATGATCACCGTTCTGCCCGTCGAGACCCCCGGTCTGGGGGACCGCACCTACCTCGCCCACGACGGCTCTGTGGCCCTGGTGGTCGACCCTCAGCGCGACTACGACCGCGTCACCGCGCTGGCCGACGCCGCCGGAGTACGGATCACCCACGTGTTCGAGACGCACATCCACAACGACTACGTCACCGGCGGCCTGGCCCTGGCCCGCGAGGTGGGCGCCCAGTACCTGGTGAACGCCGACGACGAGGTCTCCTACGAGCGGACCCCCGTCCGCGACGGCCAGGTCATCGAGGTCGGCGACACCATGCGGGTGCGGGTGATCCACACCCCGGGCCACACCCACACCCACCTCTCCTACGCCCTCGAGGCCGACGGGGAGCAGGTCGCGGTGTTCACCGGCGGTTCCCTGCTGTACGGCACCACCGGACGCCCCGATCTGCTCGGCCCGGACCACACCGACACCCTGGTGCGCGCCCAGTGGCGCTCGGCGCGCCGGCTGGCCGAGGAACTGCCGGACGAGACGGCCGTCTACCCCACCCACGGGTTCGGCTCGTTCTGCTCCGCCACCCAGGCCACCGGCCTGGCCAGCACCATCGGCGAGGAGAAGCGCACCAACACCGCGCTGACCGCCGACGAGGAGGCCTACGTCGCCCAGCTCCTGGCGGGCCTGGACGCCTACCCGGCCTACTACGCCCACATGGGCGCGGCCAACTCCGGTGGGCCCGGCAAGCCGGACCTGTCCGCGCCGTCCGTCGCCGACCCGGCCGAGCTGCGGCGCCGGATCGACGCCGGGGAATGGGTGGTGGACCTGCGCGACCGCACGGCTTTCGCCGCCGGGCACGTGGCCGGCAGCCTCAACTTCGGCCTGGACGGCCAGTTCGTCACCTACCTGGGGTGGCTGATCCCGTGGGGTACCCCCCTCACCCTGCTGGGCGAGACCGCCGAGGACGTGGCCGAGGCTCAGCGCGAGCTCGTCCGCATCGGCATCGACCGCCCGGCCGCCATGGCCACCGGCGGACCCGAGGACTGGGCAGGCGGCGCGACCCTGGCCGCCTACGAGCGCGCCACCTTCGGCGACCTCAAGAGCGCCCTGACCGGCGGTGACGAGTTCGTCGTCCTGGACGTGCGCCGCGACCAGGAGCGCACCGAGGCGCACATCCCGGGCTCGGTGCACATCCCCATCCACGAGGTGCCGGGCCGCCTCGAGGAGATCCCCGCGGGCCGCGTCTGGGTGCACTGCGCCGGCGGCTACCGCGCCGGGGTCGTCGCCGCGCTGCTCCACGCCCGCGGCCGTGACGTCGTCGCCGTCGACGACAGCTTCGACCACGCCCTCGACCTCGGGCTGTGCCCCCTCGCCTCCGACACTCCCGAGCCTCACGACAACCGACAGGAGATCACCGCGTGACCACCCCGACCACCCCTCGCGGCCTGACCATCGACGAACTGCGCACCCGGCTCGACTCGGCCAACCCTCCCCGGCTGCTCGACGTCCGCACCCCCGCCGAGTACGAGGGAGCGCACATTCCCGGCTCCTACAACGTCCCGCTCGACACCCTGCGCGAACACCGCGAGGAGCTGACGAAGCACCTGGACACCGACGTGGTGCTGGTGTGCCGCTCCGGCCGGCGTGCCGGCCAGGCCGAACGGGCCCTCGCCGAGGCCGGGCTTCCCGGCCTCGCGGTCCTGTCGGGCGGCATGACGGCCTGGGAGAAGTCCGGCGCCCCGACCAACTACGGCCAGGAGCGCTGGGACATGGAGCGCCAGGTCCGCCTGGTCGCCGGCTCCCTGGTGCTGGTCGGCGCCCTCGGCAGCTTCGTCGTTCCCGGCCTGCAGGCACTGTCCGCGTTCGTCGGCGGCGGGCTCGCCTTCGCCGCGATCAGCAACACCTGCGCCATGGGCGTGATGCTGTCGAAGATGCCGTGGAACCGCACCCCGTCCTTCGACCCGCGCAAGGCCGTCGCCCAGCTCGCCGACGGCAGGTGACCGTCATGACGCTGACGCTCGTCCTCGTTCTCGCGCTGCTGGTCGGCGTCTCCCTCGGACTGCTCGGGGGAGGCGGGTCGATCCTGACCGTGCCGCTGCTGGTCTACGTCGCGGGCATGGACGCCAAGGAGGCCATCGCCACCTCACTGTTCGTCGTCGGCGTCACCTCCGCCGTGGGCATGGTCAGCCATGCCCGCGGCGGACGGGTCCGCTGGCGCACGGGCGTCCTGTTCGGAGCGGCCGGCATGGCCGGCGCCTACACCGGCGGGCTCGTCGGCGGCCGCATCCCCGACGTCGTGCTGCTGATCGCCTTCGCGGTCATGATGATCGTCACCGCCGCCGCCATGCTCCGGGGCCGCAGGAACGTCGACCCCGACCGGGCCCCCGAGCGGCTCCCGGTGGGGCGGGTCCTGCTGGACGGCGCGGCCGTCGGCCTGGCCACCGGTCTGGTGGGCGCGGGCGGCGGCTTCCTCGTCGTCCCCGCCCTGGCCCTGCTGGGCGGCCTGCCGATGCCGGTGGCCGTCGGCACCTCACTGCTGGTCATCGCCATGAAGTCCGCCGCGGGCTTCGCCGGCTACCTGTCGAGCGTCCAGATCGACTGGACCCTGACCCTGGCCGTCACCGGGTTCGCCGTCGTCGGCAGCTTTGTCGGAGCGCGGCTGGCCGGCCGCGTCCCCGCCCACGTCCTCTCCCGTCTCTTCGCCTGGTTCGTGCTGGCCATGGGCACCTTCGTCCTGCTCCAGCAGGCGCCCGCCCACATCGCGGTCCCGATCCTCGCCGCCCTCGCCGCGCTGGGCGCCGGAGCGGGCGTCTGCTACGGCTTCGTCGCCCGCTGCCCGCTGCGACGCGCCGTCCGCGGGACCTAGCGGACACCGAACCCCTGCTGCCCCGGCGCACCCCCTTCGGCGCGCCGGGGCAGCGGCATGTCGTGCCGTCCGGGGAATGCCCCCGTCCCGTTCCGGTGTTCCTTACCCCAGGGGGTATGAAAGCCGCTCCTTCGGCGAAACGGAAGGAATCTCCCCATGAGCACCGTCGCACTCACCGCCGCCGACTTCGAGAACACCGTCACCGGCAACGACATCGTCCTCGTCGACTTCTGGGCCGCCTGGTGCGGACCGTGCCGGATGTTCGCCCCCGTCTACGAGAAGGCCTCCGAGGCCCACTCCGACATCGTCTTCGGCAAGGTCGACACCGAGACCGAGCAGGCCCTCGCCAGCGCCGCGGACATCACCTCGATCCCCACTCTGATGGCCTTCCGCGAAGGCGTCCTGGTCTTCTCCCAGCCCGGCGCCCTGCCGCCCCAAGCCCTGGACCGGCTGATCGCCTCCGTCCGCGAGCTCGACATGGAGGAGGTCCGAGCCTCCCTCGCCACCCAGCGCTCGAGCCAGTGACCACCGCCGGCCCCCGGCCGGCCCTTCGAGAGGACACCCCATGGTCCAGCTCCCCGCCGACCAGGTACGGTCGGCCGCCAACCGCCTCAAGCGCGCCCAGGGCCAGCTCGCCGGCGTCGTACGCATGCTGGAAGAAGGACGCGACTGCGAGGACGTCGTCACCCAGCTCGCCGCGGTCAACCGCGCGCTGGACCGCGCCGGCTTCGCCATCGTCGCCAGCGGCCTCAAGGAGTGCCTGACCCAGGAGGGCGGCGCCGACAGCCTCGACACCCAGAAGATGGAGAAGCTCTTCCTCTCCCTTTCCTGAAACACTCGGCTCCGGCCAGATGAGGACACCCGTGGCGGAGCACCTCCCCGTGGCCCTGCCGTCCTCCCCGGTTCCGTGGCCGGCGGACTGCCGCTGCACAGCGGTCCTGGCGCACGTGGCCACCGGCCGGCCCTGCCGCACGTGCCCCCTGGTCTGGGTGGGTCAGGCGGCGGACAGGGAACTCAAGGCCGCGTCCAGGCGGGCGGTGGCCTCGTCGGCGACGGGCGCGAGGGCGTCGAGTCCGGTGAGGGTGACCATGGTGCCCGGGTCGAGAGCCTGGACGAGCGCATGGTCGCCGTCGCGACGGACGACGACGTTGCAGGGCAGAAGCAGTCCGATGGAACGGTCGGCCTCCAGCGCCCGGTGGGCCAGGGGCGGGTTGCAGGCGCCCAGGATCAAGTAGTCCTCCATGTCATGGTCGAGCTTGGCCTTCAGGGTGGCCCGCACGTCGATCTCGGTGAGGACGCCGAACCCCTGGTCGGCCAGGGCTCGGCGGACAGCGGCGACGGCAGTGCCGAAGTCCGTGTCGGTCAGGCGGACGGTGCGGTCGTAAGCCACGGTGCGCTGATCCCTTCGATGCTGAATGCCTGGTTGCCTTGATACCCCGGCGGGTACCCGCCGCGGTGAACGCAATACCGGACGAGCCATCCGGACGGAGACCGGAAAAGCCCCCTGTATCTCTGTCAGGGTGAGTGAACCGGATACCCCCCGAGGTATACAGTCCTTCTGGAGGAGCCGCAGCCGTGTTCTTCGTCGACACCCTGGAAATCGAGGGCCTGGGCAACCGCAGCTACCTGGCCGGCGGCGCCCGCGGCGCGGTGGTCGTCGATCCGCCGCGCGACATCGACCAGGTGATCGCCGCAGCGGCGAAGCGCGGGGTGCGCATCGCCTATGTGGCAGAGACCCATGTGCACAACGACTACGTCACCGGCGGCCTGGAGCTGGCCCGGGTGACCGGCGCCTCCTACCTGGTGCCGGCCGGTGCGCGGGTGTCCTTCGCCCGTACCCCGGTGGCCGACGGCGACACCGTGACGGTGGACGAGCGCCTGGTGCTGCGCGCGCTCGCCACCCCCGGGCACACCCCGCACCACACCTCCTACGTCATGGAGGAGGACGGGCGCGGTGCGGCGGCGTTCACCGGCGGGTCGTTGCTGATCGGTGCCGTGGGCCGGCCGGACCTGGTCGAGCCGCGGCTGACCGAGGAGCTGGCGCGTGCCCAGCACGCCTCCGCCCACCGGCTGGCCGACGAACTGGACGACGAGGTCCCGGTGCTGCCCACCCACGGCTTCGGCAGTTTCTGCTCCTCCTCGCAGGCCGAGGGGGACTCGACCACGATCGGCGGGGAGCGCAAGGCCAACGATGCGCTGACCCTGGATGTGGACACCTTCGTGGAGCGGGTGCTGGCCGGACTCGACGACGTGCCCGCGTACTACGCGCACATGGGCCCGGCCAACACCGCCGGGCCCGCGCCCGTCGACCTCACCCCGCCGGAGCGGGCCGACGCCGGGCAGATCGCGCGGCGGCTGGCGGCGGGCGAGTGGGTGGTGGACCTGCGCAGCCGCACGGCCTTCGCCGAGGGGCACGTGGCCGGGTCGTTCAACTTCGAGAGGGACGGCAAGCTCGCCACCTACCTGGCCTGGCTGATCCCGTGGGGCAAGCCCGTCACCCTGCTCGCCGACACTCCCGAACATGTCGCCGACGCTCAGCGGGAACTCGCACGGGTGGGCATCGACCGCCCGGCCGCCGCCGCCACCGGTGAACCGGTCGGCTGGGTACGCGCCGGCGAGGAGCTCGCCTCCTTCCCGCGCGCCCGCTTCGCCGACCTGGCCGGCGTGCGCGAGCGCGGCGAGGACGTGGTGGTGCTGGACGTGCGCCGCGACTCCGAACGGGCCGCGGGCCACGTCGAGGGAGCGGTGCACATCCCGATCCACGAGTTGCACGGCCGCCTCGACGAGGTGCCGTCCGGGACCGTGTGGGTGCACTGCGCCGGCGGGATGCGCGCGGCGATCGCCGCCTCCCTGCTGGACGCCGCCGGCCGCGACGTGGTCGCCGTCGACGACGGCTTCGACGCCGCCGGCGAGGCGGGCCTGACCGTGACCCGCCACTGATCACCCCATCCGCTCACGCAAGGCAACGGCACCACCATGTTCCTCTTCCGCCGTGGCACCGGCCGCCTCACCCCCGAGCATGCCCGCACCGGCGACGGCACCGCCGTACTGCTCGACGTGCGCGAGGCACAGGAGTGGAGGGCCGGGCACGCGCCCGGCGCCGTCCACCTGTCCCTGTCCCGGCCGGCGGCCGGCGGTCGGCGCCGCCCTGCCGCCGGGCCTTCGAGATGCGGGCCGCCGTCGGCACCAGCCTGCTGGT
Source organism: Streptomyces sp. BJ20 (assembly GCF_022869105.1). NCBI lineage: Bacteria > Bacillati > Actinomycetota > Actinomycetes > Kitasatosporales > Streptomycetaceae > Streptomyces > Streptomyces sp. BJ20. The sequence continues at coordinate 4,508,825 of NZ_CP094918.1, read as the reverse complement.
CATCACGGCCTACTCCCTGGCCTCGCTCGCCACCCGCTCGGGCGCCGCCGTCTCCCTCGACCGGGCGGTGATCGGCCCCCTTCGTCGCCACCGCCGTCCTGGGCGCCTGGGACGGCAAACGCCTCGCCGTGAAGGTCCCCGGACCCCGCCTGCAACGCGTCTTCGCCGTCGTCCTGCTGGCCGTGGCCGCCTTCATGCTCGCCGACGGGGTGACGTGAGACGCCGCCCGGGCGGGGCCGCGCTCAGGCCAGCGAGAGGAACAGCTTCTCCAGCCGGGCACGCATCCGGTCCCGGTCGCCGTCCACCTGGCCCTCCTCGGCCATGCAGTGCTGCAACCCCGTCGCGATGATCGCGAAGCCGGCCCGGTCCAGGGCCCGGGAGACCGCCGCGAGCTGCGTGATCACGTCCTCGCAGTCCCGCCCCTCCTCGATCATCTTGATGATCCCCGCGATCTGGCCCTGCGCCCGCCGCAGCCGGTTGAGCACGCTCTTCAGCTCCTCGGCCGCCATGTCCAGTTCCACACATCCTCCTTCATTCATACCCCTTGGGGTATGTTAGCCCGTTCGGTGCTTCTCCCGGACGAAAAGACGTAGAGCAACCTCACGCACATGAGCGCCCCTCGTCGCCATCGGTCCCGCCCGGACCGCCGAGCGCTCGAAAACCTACGCCGCGAGCACGCCGTGGCCGTCGCCGGTCTCAGGAAACGGACGGACGGCATCCATGCCGCCGTCCTCGGCGGCGGGCGGTCACGTGAGCACCCGCGGACAGCGGCCCACCCGAGGCACGGAGGAGATCCGCCCGTGAACGCCACGCCCACCACGGCCGGGCGGCCCGTCCGGCTGGGTCTGCGGGAGAACTCGCTGCAGTTCACCCTGCTGGTCATCGTCAACGTCTGCGTCGGTGGCCTGGCCGGTCTGGAGCGCACCACCGTCCCGCTCATCGGCTCGAGACGTTCGGCCTGACCAGTGAGCCGGCCCCGGCGCCCTCGTCGCCGACGCCCTCGGCCTGAACGCCACCGTCATCGCCGCCGCCGTCCTCACCGCCGCCTCGGGCTCCTCGCCGCCCGATGGATCACCGAGCACCGGCCCGGCGCCCGCCGAAGAACCATCCTGCCCCGACAGCGGCGGGGTCCCGCAGCGCCCATCGCAGGCGTGCCGAGCCCCGAGTCCGGCGCGTCCTCGTCGCCCGGACGTCCGGGCAGGGCCTCGGGCGTCACCCCTTCCACCGCGACGAAGCGGTAGGCCGTGCGTCCGGTGCCTGTCCGGGTCCGCCGGTCGGTCCAGGTCCGGCGGGTCCGGGCCGGGTGCCCGGGAGGACGCCTCGCCCGGCCGGACCGCCCCTCGGGGTGGACAGAAATGCACGGCTTCGTTCCGGAGTCAGCAACGGGCCGAGGAGCGGATCGGTCACCCAGCCGAGGGGGGCCAGGTGATCCGGGCCCAAGGGCTGCCACAGGGGCAGGGCGTCGATCAGGGCACGCCATGCCTGGTCGGTGTCGCCCCGGCGGGCCAGTTCGCGTGCCCGGTCGACCGCCGCGCCGAAGGGACCGGGGGCCGTGTACCGGTACGTGCCGGCGCGTACCTGGTCCAGCATCGCCCTGGCGCGGGACATCAAGGCTTCGTCGGCACCCCGCAGGTGGTTCGTCAGGACGGCGTCGTCGTGGGAACGGGCGGCGTGCTCGGCGACGAGGGGCGGCAGGAGCTCGGAGGCGTACCTCGGGTCGGTCACCAGGCCCGGGAAGTACACCATGTACGTGAGGCCGAGCAGGCGGCGGATCTGGTCGCCCAGGCCGGCGGCCCGCGGTCTGCCGTACCCCTTGGCCTCGTCCAGCGTCTTCAGGGCCCTTTCCCAGTCACCGTGCAGCGCGTCCCGGCGGGCATCCTCCACCCGGGCGTCCAGCTCTCGCGTGGTGGCGTTGACGAACTCCGGCCCTCCGCCCGCGCGGTGGGAGCGGAGGCTGTGGAACTCGCGGAACATCGCCTCCATGAACGCCCGGAAGTCCGGATACCGCTCCGGTGCGTCCGCGCGCCAACTCGCCCACGTGTACACGGCCCATTCGCCGTCGTCGTCCACGTCCTCCGGATCCAGCAGGACGTACGTCGCGTCGGACTCCACGTCGAGCTGGAGGCCGCGCCGCCAGACACCCGCCTCCCGCCGTTCCTCCGGTTCGGCGTCCTCCTCCAGGTACTCCTCGAACAGGTCCGCCAGTCCCGACGCGTTGTCGTGCCAGCGAGCGTCCGCCGTTCCCGCCAGCAGCCACACGAAGCCGCCCGCGTGCCGCCAGCCGTCGGTGACCTGGAGGAAGGAGCGGTACGACGGCGGCATGCGCCGGCCCAGACGCTTCTCCATCGCCGCGATCCGCTCCTCGGACGCGGGCGGGAAGCCCAGCCACCGCGAGCGCCGCGCGGCCTCGTCGTCCGCGTCCCGCACCTCGTCGTCCGGCAGGGCGTCCGCCCACTCGCCGCTCCAGCGCGGCAGGAAGGTCCGCCAGTCGACGTCCGCGTTCCCCGGGACCGTGTTCTCCGTCAGCATGCGCCGATGCTGTCACCCGCCACTGACACCCCCTACGACACCGACTGGCGCAGGCGCCATCGGCACCCGTGTACGCCACTGACGACCCGACAGGCATAGAGCTCTCCCCGCGGGGCAACCGGAAGCCTGGCGCCCGACCGGGCGCCCTGCACGAGGGGAGACGGAGCGATCATGATCATGCCGGCGGAGAAGGAGCTTCGGGCGGTGCTGGCGCGGTTCGCGCAGGCGCGGATCGAGCACGACGTGCTGCCCACCGGCCGCACCAGCCGTGCGCTCGAGGACGCCACCTACACGCTGTGCGTGATCACCGGCTCCCGTACCGTCGAGCAGGCCCTGCGCGCCGCCGACGCCCTGCTCGACCAGTACACGGCCGGCCGTGCCGGTCTCCGCCGGGAGGACGAGACGCTCGCCGCATGAGCAGCCGTCGGCGCGGGCGGCACGAGCAACTCTCAGTGCAGCAGCGGTAGTTCGTGCAGGTTGGTCTTCGCCGGTTCCAACATCTCGTTCCCCTCGCCCGACAGCACCGAGCGCGTGGCGAACAGCGAGAAGCTTTCACCCCGTCGCAGGTGAGACGCGGCGGCAGGGACAGTTCCTGACTCGCCGTGCGGGCGTCGACCACGGCCGGACCGTCGTGGACGAACGCCTCCCGCAGCGCGTCGTCGAGCTCACCCGCCCGGCCGGCCCGCACGCCGACGATGCCGGCGGCGCGGGCGACGGCCGCGGAGTCGAGGTCGTCCAGGTCGGTGCCGTAGTTCAGGATGCCGCCCGCCTTCATCTCCAGCTCGACGAACGACAGTGTGCCGTTGTCGAGGACGACGACCTTCACCGGCGGTCGTCCCGAAGATGGGAGGCGGGATGGCCCGGCGAGGTGAGGACACGGGTCCGTGAGGGCGCGGTTGTCGGCGGCCGAGGCGTGTGAAAGGCACTTCGCCGCCGGACGTCCAGCATCACCCATCCGGGGGAGCTTCGCAGCTCGGGAAGGGGGGAAGGGCGGGACGCGCCGCGCGGGCCCCAGTGTGCGACCGTGGAGGTGACGGCCTCCCGCCCGCACCGGAGTTGACCATGACCACAGCGCGTGACCTGGCCCTCGTGGCCGCCGACCCGCGGGACAGGACCATAGTGGAGCAGGGCGACCTGTCGCTCGCCCTCGCGGGGGCGGAGCTGATCGACCTCCTCGACGCCGAGGCCCTCGCCCTCGACGGCACGCTCCTGGTCCCCGCAGGGCCCGCGCCGGCCGGCGACCGCCTGCTGTCCGAGGCAGCGCAGTGGCTGGCGGACGGCGGACCGGGCGAGACCGTCGACGACTGGCTCTGGCGCCGGGGCCGCGACCTCGCCGGGCGTTACCGGACCGTCCTGGAGGAGGAAGGACTCGTCGAGCCCGAGCGGCGGAGCCGCAACCCGCTGCGGCGGGAGCACACCGCACCGGCCGACCCGTCGGCGGCCCGGGCGGCGGGGGAGCGCCGCTCGTCGGGCGAGCCCGTGCTCGGCGCCCTCGCGGCCGCCGCCGGACTCACCGAGCAGGGCGACGAGGCGTTCGACGGGCTCGACGACGAGCGGACGACGGTGCTGGCGGCGGTGCTCCAGGCGGTCACGGAGCTTGCCGGTGAGCGGCAGCGCCGTACCATCGAGGCCGCTGCCTTCGACAACATCTGGCGCGGCGACTGACCGTCCGGCGCGGCGACCGACCGTCGCCCGCCCGCAGGGGTGCGGCCGTCCCGTGTTGCCGCCCCCGTGCACCGGTGGTGGGATGGACACTCTCGCGTGCGACGCGGGAGGAGGTGACACCGGACGACATCCCGCCCCGGACGAACGTCCCGCCCCTCACCCGATCTCCGTCCGTCCCGACCCCGTTCGGCGCGCGGACCACACTTCTCACGGTCGCCGCCGGCCCCGGAGTGACACCATGAACACGTACCGAGTCGCCCAAGTGCCCGCTCCCAACGGGTCGTTCGAGATCGTGGAACGCGAGGTGCCCCGGCCGGGCCCGCGTCACGTGCGTATCGCCGTCGAGGCCTGCGGGGTCTGCCGCAGCGACGCCATGTTCGTCTCCGCCGGGATGCCCGGCGTGCCCTTCCCCTTGGTGCCGGGGCACGAGGCGGCCGGCCGTGTCGAGGAACTCGGTGACGGCGCCGACGAGATGGGCTGGCAGGTGGGGGACCGGGTCACCGTCGGCTGGTTCGGCGGCAGCTGCCTGCACTGTGTTCCCTGCCGCCGGGGCGACTTCATCGTCTGCGACAACCTCAAGATCCCCGGCTACGCCTACGACGGCGGTTTCGCCGAGGCGATCGTCGCGCCCGTCGACGCCCTGGCCCGCATCCCCGACGCGCTCGCCGCCACCGACGCGGGGCCCATGGCCTGCGCGGGCGTCACGGTGTACAACGGGCTGCGGCGCAGCAGCGCCCGGCCGGACGACCTGGTGGCGATCCAGGGCATCGGCGGCCTCGGGCACCTGGCCGTGCGGTTCGCGGCGGCCATGGGGTACGAGACGGTCGCGATCGCGCGCGGTGCGGACAAGGCCGACTTCGCCAAGGAGCTGGGCGCCCACCACTACGTCGACAGCACGGCGGGCCCCGTCGCCGAGGCCCTCCAGGCGCTCGGCGGCGCGAAGGTGGTGCTGGCCACCGCCGGCAACTCCGAAGCCATGGCCGCCACGGTGGACGGACTCGCACCGCGCGGTGAACTCGTCGTCGTCGGCGCGACCCCCGACCCGATGCCGGTCAGCCCACTCCAGCTGATCCTCAAGGGACGGCTGGTGCGCGGCCACCCCTCCGGGACCGCCCAGGACGTGCGGGACACCATGACCTTCGCCGCCCGGCACGGCATCCGCCCCATGACGGAGGTCCTGCCGCTCGACGAGGCGAACACCGCCTACCGGAAGATGATGGACGGCAGCGCCCGCTTCCGCATGGTGCTCACCCCGAGCTGACCCCCGCGGCCCGTCAGGCCGCCGAGCCGTCGCTGTCCCGGTACGTCTCCAGGATCCGCAGCCACACCTCGCTGATCGTGGGGAACGCCGGGACGGCGTGCCACAGCCGGTCCACCGGCACCTCGCTGGTGACGGCGACGGTCGCCGAGTACAGCAGCTCCTGGACGCCCGGGCCCACGAAGGTCGCCCCCACGACGTTCCGCCGCTCGCTGTCGACGATCACCCGCGCCCGGCCCCGGTACCCCTCCGCGTACTGCACCGCACCGGCGATCTTCCCGATGTCGTAGTCCACGACGTCGACCTTCAGGCCCGCACGCTCGGCCTCCCGCGCGGTCGGGCCCACCGTCGCCACCTCCGGCTCGGTGAAGACGACCTGCGGCACGGCGGCGCTGTCGGCGGTCGGGGCGTGCCGTCCCCACCTGCCGTCGTCGAGCGGCTCGCCCTTGGCGCGCGCCCCGATCACGGCGCCCGCGATCCGCGCCTGGTACTTGCCCTGATGGGTCATCAAGGCGCGGTGGTTGACGTCCCCGACCGCGTACAGCCAGCCCTCGGTGATCTCGGGCACGCGGTAGGAGTCGTCCACCGGCAGCCAGTCGCCCGGGGTGAGACCGACGGTCTCCAGACCGATGTCGCCGGTGTGCGGAGCGCGGCCGGTGGCGAACAGGATCTCGTCCGCGACCACCGTGTCGCCGTCGTCCGTCGTGACCCGCACAGGCCCCTCCCCGCCGTCCTCGCGCTCCACCCCCGCCACCGACCTGCCGAACCGCACGTCCACCCCGGCCTCGCGCAGCGCGTCCGTCACCATCTCCCCGGCGAACGGCTCCATCCGGCCCAGCAGCCCGCCGCGCACCAGCATCGTCACGCGGGAGCCGAGCGCCCGGAACGCCGTGGCCATCTCCACGGCCACCACCCCGCCCCCGACCACCACGAGCCGGTCCGGCACGTGCCGCGCCGCCGTCGCCTGCCGGTTGGTCCACGGGCGTGTCGCCGCGAGTTCCGGCAGGTCCGGGAACGCGGTGACCGTGCCCGTGCACACCCCGACCGCGTGCCGCGCGGTCAGCTCCACCCGCTCCCCGTCCGGCGTGTCCACGACGACCTGGCGGGGGCCGTTCAGCCGGCCGTGCCCGCGCACCAGGTCCACGGAGACCGAGTCCAGCCACTCCTCCTGGTCCGCGTCCTGCCAGTGCGCGGCCATCGCGTCACGGTGCTCGAAGACGGCGGGCACGTCGAGGGGGCCCTCGACCGCCCGGCGCAGACCCGGGACGCGCCGCGCGTCGGCGCGCGCCAGCACGGGGCGCAGCAGTGCCTTGCTCGGTTCGCACGCCCAGAACGAGCATTCGCCGCCGAGCAGCTCGTTCTCCACGATCACCGTGGTGAGTCCGGCGGCGCGGGTGCGGTCGGCGAGGTTCTCCCCCGTCGGTCCCGCTCCGAGAACCACCACGTCGTAGGCCGGGGAAGTGCCGTTCATGCCCGCCTCCGTGCACTCGGATGGTCGACTGGGCGCGTCCTTCCAGTGTCCACCTCCGGGCACGACATCGCCCGGCGTGCGGGTCATGCCCCGCGCCGGTCACGCCGTCTGCGCCGTGTGATCACGGCGGCACCAGCTGCTGGCCGCCGTCCACGTCGTAGGTCGCGCCCGTCACGGCCTCGTTGACCATGAGATGCAGGATCACCGCGGCCACGTCGTCCGGGCCGACGACCCGCCGTATCGGGAGGGTCGCGCGCAGTCGCTCGCGGCGCTCCTCGAGCCTGTCGCCGAGGAGGGACGCCGACAGGGGCGTGTCGACGAAGCCGGGCGCGACGAGGTTGACCCGGACCGGCGCCAGTTCGACCGCCAGACTCGACGTGAGCGCGGGCAGGGCCGCCGTCAGCGCCGCGGTCACGGACGTCCCGATCCCGGGACGGCGGCCGCCGGTCCCGCCGACGAACACCAGCGTCCCGGCGTCCCGCACCACCGCGCCGCCGTACTTGGCGACCCCGAGGGTGAGGGCCAGCCGCTCCCCGACGTGGGCGCGCGCCTCGTCGACGTCGAGGTCGTCCAGCGTCGCGTAGAAGGGGGACCCGGCGGTCGACACGACGTGGTCGACGGGGACGGGCAGGGCGCCGAAGAACTCCCGGAGCCGGCCCGTGTCGGCGGCGTCGAGAGGCACGGAACGCTCCGCCCCGACCTCCTCCGCCGCGCGCTCCAGCCGCCGCGGGTCGCGTCCCGCCATGACGACCCGGCCGCCGTGCCGGCGTACCTGACGTGCCGTCGCGAGTCCGATGCCGGAGCTCGCGCCGATGACCACCACGGTCCGGTCCGCGAGGTCCTGGGGGTGAGGGGTGCCGGTCGCCATGGGCGCCTCCCGACGTGGGTGCGCGGAGGATGGGCGGCCGGGCGGTACGACACCGGGGCCGCGTTCCCGACGCTACTGCGGGCGACACCGGGCCACCAGTCGAACGGGTGATCGGCCAGGAGGTGGCTGCGCGGGGGGCGGGAAACGCGGGGCCCCGACCCCGCGCCCGGCTGGGCGATCACCGGTGGCGGGCCACCAGGGCCGCTCATAGCTTCGGCGATATGAACAAACGTCACATCGCGTATCTCGCCTGCGCCACCGCCGTCGTGGCGGCCGGGGTCGGTGCCGCGCCCTCGGCCTCGACCCACCAGTCGGCCGTGCACCGCGTACAGCCCGGGCAGTCCATCCAGAAGGCCGTCGACGCCGCCAAGTCCGGGGACACGGTCATGGTCGCCGCCGGCACCTACAAGCAGAGCGTCGACATCACCCGCTCGGACATCACCCTGCGCGGCGACGTCGCCGGCCGCACCGTCCTGGAACCCCCCGCGAGCGCCGGGAAGTCCGCCTGCGCCAAGGCGGGCAACGGCGTCTGCGTCACCGGCACCGACAAGAAGCCGGTGAAGAACGTCTCCGTACGGTCCCTGACGGTGCGCGGATTCGCGAAGAACGGTGTGTGGGCGACCGGCACCGAGAACCTCAAGGTGCGCTACGTGACCTCAGAGAAGAACGGCCAGTGGGGCATCGCCACCGAGCGTTCCGCGCGCAGCGTGATCAGCCACAACGTCACCCGCAAGAACGGCGACGCCGGGCTGTTCGTCGCCAACACCGTCGACACCGAGGAAGGCGCGCGGGACGCGAAGAAGACGGTCGTCCGCCACAACGAGACGGCGGAGAACCGGGTCGGCGTCACCGTCCGGCGGCTGCGGAACCTCAGCGTCGACCACAACGAGGCCACCGGCAACTGCGCCGCCGTGTTCGTCGTCGGCGACGAGTCCACACCCCGCGCCGGACACCTGAGCATCACCTGGAACCACGTCCACGCCAACAACAAGCACTGCGCCGCGACGCCCCGCCTGCCCTTCCTCCAGGGCTCCGGCATCGTCCTCACCGGCGTGGAGGAGACCCGGGTGGCGTTCAACCGGGTCGAGAACAACAAGGGCACCTCCCCGCTGTCCGGCGGCATCGTCCTGTTCAAGAGCCTCGTCGGCACGCCCAGCGAGCGCAACGACATCCGCGACAACCTGGTGACCGGCAACAGCCCCGCCGACCTCGCCAACCGCGACACCGCCGCCACCAACACCTTCAGCCGCAACACCTGCACGCTCTCCGAACCCACCGGAATGTGCTGACCCACGTGACCACCGTCCCCCCCCACCCGCGGCACAACAGCAGAAGCGAGGCAACGGATGACCACCGTTGATCCGGCTCCCCCGCCGCCCATGCGGCTGAGGGAGCTCGTATTCGGAGCGGCCTGCGCGGCCGCCGTACGCGCCGCCGTCCGTCTGGGCGTGCCCGACGCGCTGGACGACAGCCCCATGACCGTCGACGACCTGGCGACGGCGGTGAAGACCCAGCCGCACACCCTGCGGCGGCTGCTGCGCGCGCTGTCGTGCCAGGGCGTCTTCGCCGAGAACCCCGACGGCACCTTCGAGCACACCGACATGTCCCGGCTGCTGCGCGAGGACGACCCGCACAGCCTGCGTTACATCGCCCTGTGGTGCACCGAGCCCTGGACCTGGAGCGTCTGGCCGCGGCTGGACGAGGCGGTGCGCACCGGCGGCAACGTCTTCGAGGCGGTGTACGACGAGGAGTTCTTCACCTACCTCAACGAGTCGGCGCCCGAGTCCGCCCATGTCTTCAACCGGGCCATGACCACCTCCAGCGAGCAGTCCGCGCGGGACGTGGCCAAGCTGCTCGACCTGGACGACGCTTCCGCCGTGGTGGACATCGGCGGCGGCCAGGGGCACGTCCTGGCCAGCCTCCTCGAGAAGCACCCCCACCTCCGCGGCACGCTGCTCGACCTGCCGGGGGTCGTGGAGAACGCCGACCCCCGACTCCGCGACGGCGGCGCGCTCGCGGACCGCGCCCGCATCGTGGCCGGCGACTGCCGCCAGGACGTGCCCGTCGAGGCGGACGTCTACATCATCAAGAACGTGCTGGAGTGGGACGACGACAGCACCCGCCGGGTGCTCGCCGCCGTCCGCCGCTCGGCGCGCCCCGACGCCCGGGTCGTGGTGATCGAGAACCTCGTCGACGACACCCCGTCCATGCGCTTCACCACCGCCATGGACCTGCTGCTGCTCCTGAACGTCGGGGGCGCCAAGCACACCCGGCAGAGCATGGTGGACCGCCTCACCGACGCGGGCCTGGTCATCGGCGAGATCCGCCCGGTCAACGCGTATCTGCACGCCTTCGAGTGCACCGTCCCCGCCACTTAGGCACGAAACCCCGAGGCCGCCGGCTCCGCGACTGACGCGGAACCGGCGGCCTCGGGGTTGTGGCGTGTGCGGCGGCTCAGGAGCCGGCGCCGCGCTCCCAGCGGTAGAAGCACTGCGCCATGGCGTCCTTCGGGCCGCGCCAGGTGGCCGGGTCGTACGGGCTGACGTACGCCTCCAGCTCCTGGCTGATGCGGCGGAACTCGGGGTGCGAGGCCACCTTCGCGATGGCGGGCGCCGGGTCCTGCTCCGACTCGACGAGGTGCAGGTACACGTCGTCCCCGAACTGGAAGAGACTGCGCCGGCTGACGCCGACCAGGTGGGGGAGTTCACCCCGGTCCGACGCGGCGAACACGTCGGCGATGTCCGGCGCCGAGCCGGGCTTCATCCGGGCGACGATCAGGGCGTGGTGCATGGGATTCCTTCCGGGTCCCCGGCGGGACCGGTGCTCAGCGCGAGGACGCGACGGACGCCGTCTCGTTCTCGCGGGCGGCCTGCTCGATCTTGTCCCGGATGAGCGCCATCTGGGTGCGGGAGTTGCGGTTGATGTTGTCCGTCATCCAGTCGTCGTCGACCGGAGCGTCGGGCTTCATCGCGAAGTCCTGCGTCCAGCGCATCTCGATCCCGCCCCGCACCTCCTCGTACTCCCACAGGATGTCCATGTGGGCGAACGGGCCGGTCTCCACGCGGCGGGCGCGCACGATCCGCTTCGCGCGGTCGGGGGTGCGCTCCGACACCCAGCTCCACACCTTGCCGTTCTCGTCCGGGTGCATGGTCAGCCGGAACGTCGTCGTGGCGCCCTCACGGGAGAGGATGTCCACCGACGCGTACTCGCTGAACAGCCGCGGCCAGTTCTCGAGGTCGTTCGTCATCTCCCAGACGAGGTCGAAGGGAGCGTCGACGGTGATGCTGTTCTCGGTGTGTCCGGCCACTTCAGGCTCCAGCCGTGAGGGTGCTGTTGACGAGGTTCAGGAACTCCCGGGGCGTCTTGCAGCGCTCCGAATCGGGCGGCAGCGACACGCCGTACCGGTTCTCCAGCTCGCCGACGATGCCGAGCAGGCCGAGCGAGTCGAGACCGAAGGAGTCGAAGGGGGACTCCGCGGCGTCCTTGAGTTCCTCGGGGTCGACGGTGATGCCGGCCGCCTGCTTCATCAGGGCGGCCAGTTCGTCGAAGGTCACTTCGGTGGTGATCATGGGTGACTGCTCCTTCCCCGCCCGGATCACCGGGCGGAATCGTCACCGCGGCGCACGACCAGCGCCGCGTTCGAGCCCATCAGTCCCCGGCTGAGGACGAGGGCGGTGCGCAGCTCGGCGGGGCGAGCGTGCGAGGTCACCAGATCGAGGTCGTGGCAGACGTCGAACACGTTGGGCGTGGGCGGCACCAGGCCGTGCTCCATGGCCAGCAGCGCCGCCACCGTGTCCAGCACGGGCGCACCGCAGTACGCCCGGCCGAAGCCGGTCTTGGGCGCCGTCACCGGCACCCGCGTGCCGTGCGCGCCGAGGGCGTCGGCGATCGCCAGCGCCTCCGCGCGGTCCGCCTCAGGCACGCCCAGGGCGTCGGCGAACACGACGTCGATCTCCTCCGGTGCGACGCCCGCCTCGTCGAGGGCGCCGGTGATCGCGTGCGCGAGGCCCTCACGGGACTCCGCCCAGCGGGACGTCCCGGTGAACGTGGCCGCGTGACCGGCCACCACACCCCGTACGGGCACCCCGCGCTCACGGGCCCGGTCCTCGTCCTCGACGACGAGCAGGGCGCCGCCCTCGGCCGGCACGAACCCGCACGCCTTCTCGGTGAAGGGACGGTAGGCGCGGTCGGGGTCGTCGAGGGTGCTGAGCTCGGGGTAGCCGAGCTGGCACACCATCGAGTACGGGGCCAGCGGCGCCTCCGCCGCCCCCACGACCATGACGTCGGTGCCGCGTCGCACCGCGCGTGCCGCGTGCGCGAGGGAGTCCAGACCGCCCGCCTCGTCGCTCGCCACCACCCCGCACGGCCCCTTGAGGCCGCCGCGGATGGAGATCTGGCCGGTGCTCGCCGCGTAGAACCAGGCGATCGACTGGTACGGGCCGACGAACTTCGAGCCCTGGCCCCAGAGCTTCTGCAGCTCCCGCTGGCCGAACTCGCCGCCGCCGGAGCCGGCCGCGGTGACCACGCCGACCGAGTAGGGGTCGGCGGGCTCACCGCCCAGGCCGGCGTCGTCGAGGGCGAGCGCCGCCGCGGCCATCGCGAAATGGCTGAACCGGTCGGTCTGCACCAGGAAGCGGTCCTCGACGAGGGCCGCCGGGTCGAACGACCGCACCTCGCCCGCCACCCGCAGCGGCAGGTGCTCGCAGCCCTCGCGGGTGATCAGGTCCAGCACGCCGAGACCCTCGCTCACCGACTTCCAGTAGGCGTCGGTGCTCAGTCCGTTGGGCGCGACCACACCGATGCCGGTGACGGCCGCTCGCCCGGAACGACGCTTGCTCATCGTGTCCTCCCGCCCGTACCGGACAGCAGCACCGCGGACTGGAAGCCGCCGAACCCGCTGCCGACGGAGAGCACGTGCTCCAGCTTCCGGGGGCGGGCGGTGCGCGGCACGTAGTCCAGGTCGCACTCCGGGTCGGGGGTCTCGTAGTTCGCCGTGGGCGGCACGACCTGGTGGTGCAACGCGAGCACACAGGCGGCCACCTCGATCGCGCCGATGGCGCCGAGCGAGTGCCCCACCATCGACTTGATGGAGCTCATGGGCGTCTCGTACGCGTGCGCGCCCAGCGACCGCTTCACCGCGGCCGTCTCGTGCCGGTCGTTCTGCCGGGTGCCGGAACCGTGCGCGTTGACGTAGTCGATCCGGGTGGGATCGAGCCGGGCCTGGTCGAGGGTGCTGTCGATGGCGCGGGCCATCTCCAGGCCCTCACTGGTCAGGCCCGTCATGTGGTAGGCGTTGCCGTAGGTGGCGTAGCCGCTGATCTCGCAGAGGATGTCCGCGCCACGCGCCCTCGCGTGTTCGTAGTCCTCCAGCACCAGCACGGCCGCGCCCTCGCCCATCACGAACCCGTCGCGGCGGGCGTCGAACGGCCGCGACGCGTGCTCGGGGTCGTCGTTGTTGGGCGACGTCGCCTTGATGGCGTCGAAGCAGGCCATCGTGATCGGGGAGATCGGCGAGTCCGAAGCCCCCGCGATGCAGACGTCGGCCCGGCCCTCGCTGATGGTGTGGAACGCATAGCCGACGGCGTCGAGTCCGGAGGTGCAGCCGGTGGACACCGTCTGCACCGGACCCCGGGCGCCGAACTGCTCGGCCACCGTGGAGGCGAGGGTGCTCGGCGCGAACGCCAGGTGCAGCTTCGGGTCCGCCTTGGTGTGGTCCACGTCCCAGCGCCGGCCGCTCTCGCTGACCAGCACGTAGTCGTGTTCCAGCCGGGTGGTGCCGCCGACCGCGCTGCCCAGGGACACCGCGGTGCGCCACGGGTCCAGGGACCCGGTGTCGAGCCCGGACTGCCGGACCGCTTCCCGGGCCGCGACCACGGCGAACTGGATGTAGCGGTCGGCGTGCTGGCACAGGTTTGCGTCCAGGCCGTGCTCGAACGGGTCGAAGTCGCACTCGGCGGCGATGCGCGAGCGCAGGCCCGCCGGGTCGAACAAGGTGATGCCGCGGGTCGCGGTGCGGCCTTCGGCCAGCAGGTCCCAGAACGCTGTCGCCCCGATGCCGCCGGGAGCGACCACACCTATACCGGTGACGGCCACCCGCCGGGTCATTTTATGACCTCGCTCGGCTCGGCCGGGCGGCCCGCCTCCGGCCCGCCCACCGTCAACTGCGGCCCCGGAGCGTCGCTTTCGGTCTCCTCCGTGTCGACGTGCCCCAGGCTCGGGTGGGGGGCCAGGGGACCCAGGTGGAACACCATGCGGGCCTCCTCGTCGCCGACGTTGCGGAAGCGGTGCCGCATGTCGATCGGGATCATCAGCCCCTGCTCGGCGCGGAGCGCGAACGGCTCACCGTCCAGGTCCACCTCGAGCGAGCCGTTGACGACGTACACGAACTCCTCGGAGTACGGGTGGTAGTGCTCGGCGATCCGCTCGCCGGGCTTGATGACGGCCAGCCCCATGAAGCCGCTCGTGGAGCCCACGGTGGCCGGGGTGAGCAAGGTCCTGAGGTCACCTCCGCGCCGGCGGTTGGGCTCCGTCTCGCTCAGATCCACGATGCGTGGGTGCTGCTTGGACATGGTTGATACCTCCGGGTGGGAGCGGCGACGTCCGGACGGACACGGCCGCGGACGTCGCCACGGTCGGCGTCAGGAGTCCGCCGAGACGCGGTCGGTGACGGGCATCATGTCGGCGTGCGCCAGAAGCCGGTGCAGGGTGCGCTCCGAGTCCAGGGACCCCTCGACGCCGATCGCGGCGCCGTCCAGGAGACGCTCCAGTTCGGCGGCCTTGCCCTGGCCCTTGATGCCGAGGGCGGAGAGCGGGTCGAGGTCGAGTTCGCCCGTGACGTCGATCATCCGGGTCACGACGTCGTCACGCTGGAAGACGGTGCTCGCGTACACCAGGCCGTCCGGGTCGTTCGCCGCGGCCTCGTCCTGCCGGGCGAGGAACCGGGCCAGTTCCAGCCCGTGGCCCGCCACGGCCGGGTAGTACAGCATGTGCCGCCGGAGACCGGCGGGTTCCGGGCGGCCGGCCTCCACGTGCTGCATCGCCGGGAGCGCAGCCCGGGTGAAGAACACCCGGGCGGAGTCGGGGTCGGACAGGTCCCGGTCCGCCTCGAGATGGGGGTTGATGGCCTCTTCCACGGCCTGGACCTCGGGCTGTGCGGCCACGTGGCACAGGGTGGCCAGCAGATCGCCCTCCACCTCCACGGCCCGTACCACGCGGTTGCCGTGCATGAAGAGCGAGGTGCGGTGCAGCCGCGTGATGCCGTTGATCCGCGCCTCGGGCGCGTCGTAGTTGGCCAGGATGTCCACGACCTTGGACTCGGACCCCGGCTTGACGGTGAAGGTGAGCGCGTGACGGGTCCGGCCGGCGCCCACGCGGGCCGCCGGCTGCAGGTTCGCCCGCGCCGCCTCGGGAGTGAGTGGCTGCTCCGGGTGGGTCTCACGCAGGACGCTGTAGCGCATCGACCGGGTGTCCCGGACGCAGCTGTGCATCGGCCGGACGATCTTGATGTGCTCCTCGCTGTTCACCCAGGCGAGGAACGGCAGGGCGCTCTCCCATTCGCTGGTGATGAGCCACTGCGAGGGGTTCTCGATCGACTGGCACAGCTGGTCACTGATGTGACCGGGAACGGACGCGACCGTGTTGCGCATGTGCTCGTACGCGTCGAGGAACTGCTGCTGGGCGCCCTCGTACAGGTCGAGCAGCAGGATCACCCGCAGCCTCGAGCCGTCGAACGCCGACTGCGAAATGCGTGCCGACTTGGTCATCCGGCGCACCTCTCCTCTTGGTCGGAAGGTCAGGAACGACCGCCGTGTCCGGAGGGCCGGGGTCGCCATGTGTCGATCGTTGACGCGACCTTCCGGTGCGCGCGAGCGACACGGGGCAGGTGGGTGAACCGCGTGTCATACGGGTGCCGCCGGGACGCGAACTCCCCGGTACCGGGGATGAAATGGGGCGTCCCTTTCCACAGCCCGTCGAGGGCGACGCTGGAGGCGTTTCCATGCACAGATCGGATACGGCCGGCCGGGCGGATCACCGCACGCCGGTCCTCATCGTCGGCGGCTCCCTGGTGGGCCTGTCCATGTCCCTGTTCCTGGGACGCCTCGGCGTGCCGCACACGCTCGTCGAACGCCACGCGGGCACGTCGCACCACCCCCGCGGACGGGGGAACAACGTGCGCACCATGGAGCTGTTCCGGACGGCCGGTCTTGAGCAGCGCATCGGCCGGGCGGCGGCGACCCTGGCGGACAACCACGGCATCCTGCAGACCCCGAGCCTGGTGGGCGACGAGGGGGAGTGGCTGCTCCAGGAGATCGACCCGGGCGGCGGCATCGCCCGCTTCAGCCCAGCCGGGTGGTGCCTGTGCAGCCAGAACGACCTGGAGCCGGTGATTCTCGAGGGAGCCCGGGAGCTCGGCGCGGATCTGCGCTTCGGGACGGAGATGCTGTCCTTCGAGCAGGACGCGGAGGGCGTGACGGCGCTGGTCAAGAGCCGGGAGACCGGCGAGCACACCAGGATCCGGGCGGACTACCTCGTCGCCGCCGACGGCCCGCGCAGCCCGGTGCGTGAGGCGCTGGGCATCGGGCAGAACGGTCCGGGCGACCTGTTCCACAACGTGAGCCTCACGTTCTCCTCGCGTGACCTCGCCGGTTACGTCGGGGACCGGCGGTTCATCATCTGCTACCTCACCAACCCGGAGGCGGACGGCGCCCTGCTGCCGGTCGACAACCGGGAGAACTGGGTGTTCCACGCCCCCTGGCACCCCGAACACGGCGAGACCCCCGAGTCGTTCACCGACGAGCGATGCGTCGCCCACATCCGCAAGGCCGTCGGGGTGCCGGACCTCGACGTGAAGATCACCGGCCGGGCCGCCTGGCACGCCGCCGAGCGGGTCGCCGAACGATACGGACAGGGCCGGGTGTTCCTGGCCGGAGACTCGGCCCACGAGATGTCGCCCACCGGGGCGTTCGGCTCCAACACCGGCATCCAGGACGCCCACAACCTCGCCTGGAAGCTGGCCGCCGTGCTCGGCGACTGGGCCGGGCCCGGCCTGCTGGAGTCCTACGACGCCGAACGGCGCCCTGTGGCGGAGGCGACCGGCGCCCGTGCCTCCTCCCGCTCGAGCGAGCACAGCCACCCCGGGTACACGCCCGAGGGTGGGCCCGGAGGACCTGGTGGACCCGGTGGCCCCGGCCTCGGCGCTCCGGGTGGACCCGGTGGACCCGGTGGCGCCGCCTCCGGCGGTCCCGGCGGTCCCGGCGGTCCCGGCGGTCCCGGTGGCCCCGGCGGCCCCGGTGGGCGGAAGGGCGGCATCCTCAACGTGGCGCTCGCCTACCGTTATCCGCGCGGCGCGGTCCTCGGCACCGACCCCGCGACCCCGGTCGTCCCCGACGGCGTCGTGCTGAACGGCGAGCCCGGCAGCCGTGCCCCGCACCTCTGGCTGGACCGCGCCGGCACCCGCGTCTCCACCCTCGACCTGTACGAGAGGTCGCTGGTCCTGCTCAGCGCGGAGAACGGCCCCTGGCAGGCAGCGGCCTCCGAGGTGGCGGCGCAGATGTCCGTACCGCTCGACGCGTACCGGATCGGTGACGGACCCCACGCCGACCTGACCCCCGAGGCGGACACGGACTGGGCCGGCGCCCACGGCATCACCGAGGACGGCGCGGTCCTGATCCGTCCCGACGGCTTCGTCGCCTGGCGCCACGCGGCGCGCCCGGCCGACCCGGCGAAGGCCCTGCGCGAGGCGGTCGGAACGATCCTGAGCCGTCCCTGACGGGTCCGGCGAGGGCGCCGGACCTGTGGCTCACGAACCGCCGATGCCGCCCTGGCGGCCCCGTTCCGACTTGGCCAGGTGCTGCTCGAAGCGCTGGAGGGCGGGGCCGTCGACATCCCAGGGCCAGGGCGTGACCATGCCCTGGAGCGCCTGGAACACCGGGTGGGCGTCCGCCGCGCGGCCGGCCGCGCACAGCGCGTACGCCAGGACGTTGAGGTCGGCCGGCGCCGCCGCGTGCTGGAAGAACCCCGGCTTCGGCCACAACGCGGCGGCCTGGTGCAGCGCCGCCGCCAGATGTCCGCCCTCGAAGAGCTGGCCCGCGGTCATCGCCCGCATCCCGCCCTGTGCGAGCAGCCCCTGGTACTGCCGTACGGCCGCGGTGAGTTCGACGGCGGCGCACGGGGCGTTGGCCGGGATGCGGGTGCGCACCGCGTCGACGAAGTCCAGCACCGAGGCGCTGGAGCCGCCCTCCTCGGGCGACAGCAGGGCGAGCATCTGCGTGAACGCCTCGCGGTTCCAGGGGTCGCGGGTGGTGGCCTGCCGCCACAGGGCGTCGACGTCCTTGTGGCCGAAGCGGACGACGCGCGCGGTGCCGAGCAGGACCACCCACGGCAGGGGGTCCGCCGGCGAGAGTTCGGCTGCCCGGTGGCACCGGGTGATCAGCGTGTCGGTGTCGTCGAGGCTCCGTTCCTCCAGGGCGCGCACCAGGGTGGTCCAGGAGTGGAACACCAGCGCGTCCACGTCGTCCGGGTCGCGCTCCAGCCAGGTCTCGGCGATGCCGGTGCCGGATGCGGCCCCGGCCAGCACGGACACCCGGTGCCCGCGGAGGTCCCAGTCGTCCCCGGTCTCCGTCAGCAGCTCGGCGATCAGTTCCGCGTCCGCGGCCTTCCCGCTGCCCCGCTTGCTCAACTTGCCCAGGACCTTGTCCAGCTGGGTGTCCCCCAGGGAGCGGGAGAGACGGGGGCGTCGGCTGGGGCGCGTGCTGAAGAGGGGCATGTGCGAAGACTAGGAAGCGGATCGGCCCGTTCAACCGGTACGGGGTGATCGTTATCGATCTGGCCCTTACCGCCGGTCGTCCGGGCAGACCGGGGCGGGGCCGGACAACTCGTCGGCCCCGCCCCGCCCGTCGTGGTGCGCGCCTCAGACCGCGGGGGCCGGGTACGTCGGGTACTCCACGCCGGATACGTACTGGACGACGCGGACGACCTGGCACGAGTAGCCGAACTCGTTGTCGTACCAGAGGTAGAGGATCGCGTTGTCGCCGTCGACCTTCAGGGCGCCGGCGTCGACGATCGACGCGTGCCGCGAGCCGACGAAGTCGCTGGAGACCGCGTCGGGCGCGCTGATGAAGTCGATCTGGCGCTTCAGCGGGGAGGTCAGCGACACGTTGCGCAGGTGGTCGAGGACCTCCTCGCGGTCGGTGGCGCGGCCCAGCTGGAGGTTGAGGATGGCGATCGACACGTTCGGCACCGGCACGCGGATGGAGCTGCCGGTGATGGGGGCCTTGAGGTCGGGCAGCGCCTTGGCGACGGCCGACGCGGCGCCGGTCTCGGTGATCACCATGTTGAGCGGCGCGGACCGGCCGCGGCGCTCGGACTTGTGGTAGTTGTCCAGCAGGTTCTGGTCGTTGGTGAACGAGTGGACGGTCTCCACGTGGCCGCGCAGCACGCCGTACTCGTCCGCCATCGCCTTCAGCGGCGGCACGATCGCGTTGGTGGTGCAGGACGCGCAGGACATGACGCGCTCGTCCGGCTTGAGGGTGTCGTGGTTGACGCCGTGCACGATGTTCGGCACGTCGCCCTTGCCGGGGGCGGTGAGCACCACCTTGTCGACGCCGGGCCGCAGGTGCTGCGACAGGCCCTCCCGGTCGCGCCACTTGCCGGTGTTGTCGATGAGGATGGCGTTGTCGATGCCGTACGCGGTGTAGTCGATCTCGGTCGGGTCGTCGGCGTAGATGACCTGGATGACGTTGCCGTTGGCGACGATGGTGCTGTTCGCCTCGTCGACCGTGATCGTGCCCTGGAACTGGCCGTGCACGGAGTCGCGGCGCAGCAGCGAGGCGCGCTTGACGATGTCCTGCTCGCCGCCCCGGCGCACGACGATCGCGCGCAGCCGCAGGCCGTTGCCGGAGCCGGACTTCTCGATCAGCAGACGGGCGAGGAGGCGGCCGATGCGGCCGAAGCCGTAGAGGACGACGTCGCGCGGCTCGCGGCGCTCGATCTTGTTCGCGCCGGTGGCTCCGGCGACGGCCTCGGCGGTGAACTCGGCGACGGACTTGCCCTGGTCGTCCGCGCGGTAGGCCTCCGCGAGCAGGCCGATGTCGATCTGTGAGGGGCCGAGGTCCAGCGCGGTGAGCGCCTGGAGGAACGGCAGGGTCTCGGTGACGGAGAGTTCCTCGCCGGCGATCTGCCGGGCGAAGCGGTGCGTCTTGAGGATGCTGACCACCGACTTGTTCACCAGGGAGCGGCTGTGCAGCAGGACGGTGACGTCCCGCTCCCGGTGCAGCTTCCCGATGATCGGGATCATCGACTCCGCGATCTCCTCGCGGTGCTTCCAGTTGGTGAACGAGTCTTCGTTGACAGTCACAGCATCATCTTTCGAGCTAGAGGGTGCTCATATGATAGTCATGCCGCTCGGAGGGGTCGGACGGGGGCCGCCGCTGACGTGCGAAGGGGCCCGGCGGGCCGCGCGGGAGGGCGCGTGGATCGCAGGGTTGCGCGACATGCGAACGGGTACGCGTGTCCTACTGTGCCCGGGCCCGAGCGGGCTCCGGGCGGGCCGACAACCGCCGCTACCAGGGAATTCGTCATGGAAACACCCGCGCACGAGAACAACGCCCCCACGCCCGCGCAGCGGGCCCTGGACGCACTGTCGGAGAACACCGAGGACACGGCCGCGCTGGACGCCTTGGCCGGCAGCGACGTCCTGATCCCGGTCCCCGACGACGCGGGCGACGAGGAGGCCGCCGACCCCGGCGCCGTCGCGCTGCCCGTGCTGGAGCAGCCGGGAGGCACCCAGGTGGTGCCCGTCTTCACCTCCGAACTGGAGATGGCCGGGCTGCTCCCGTTCGTTTCCCGCTACCGCCTGGTCCCGCTCGGCGCCCTCGCCGCGCAGTGGCCGGCCGACGACCTGTCCCTCACCATCGACGGCAGCTCCGAGCACCGCCTGACCCTGACCTCGGAGGGGGTCCGCACCCTGCTGGCCCGCCCCTGAGCGCCCGGCGCCCGGGCCCCGGCCCGTCCCGCTCGCACCGAGCCGGACGAACCGGGGCCTTCGTCGTCCCGGGACTCTCGTCCGACCGTCCTGGCGTCCCACGCCACCCGCAGGGCCGTCGCGGAGATCCGCCGGCCCTCGGCCGTCCTGACCGGTTCGGTACCGGTGTGCCCGGTGGGGACGAAGGCGCCCCCGTGCGTCCGCGAGCACGGAGGTGCTCAGCTGGGCGCCCCCGCACGGTGGCCCGGTCGTCGTCGATCTCCACACCGTCGTTGGTGTCCAGCCGCGCGGTCAGGTCGGACAGCGCCGTGCCGCGCGGGGTCCGGTGCGGCACGGCGTCGCGCCCGTGGACGGCCCCGACGGGCATTTCCGCGACGACGTCCTGGGTGGGGACGGCCCGCGCCACTCCTCGCTTCGAGGGCCCCTCGTCCAGGGAGCGCAGGCAGTGGCTGATCAGGTCGGTCATGGTCGCGCGGTCGGTCGGTGCCCGCACCTGCCGTCGCATCTCGGCGGTGTCCATGACCGCGGGCCGGCGTCCTCGAGCGCGCTTGAGGACGAGCGGTCGTGCCGGGCTGAGGGCCCGGCTCAGTCCCCGAGCGCCCGGGCCAGGGCGGCGCGCTGGACCGGGAGGGTCTCGGCGTGCAGTTCGCGGCCCCGCGCGGTGAGCTGCACGTATACGCCGCGCCGGTCCGTCGGGCAGGCGCTTCGCTCGACCAGGCCGTTCTTCTCCAGACGGGCGATCAGCCGGGACAGCGCGCTCTGGCTCAGATGCAGCCGGCCGACCAGGTTCTGCACCCGGCACTGCTCGCCGCTCGGGGGAGTGGCGGTCGCGAGCAGGTCGAGCACCTCGAAGTCGGAGGCGCCCAGGCCGTAGGGGTGCAGGGCGCGGTCGATCTCGCCCTGGGTGCGGGCGTGTACGGCGAGGATGTCACGCCACCGTTCCTCGAGCCGCGCCTCGTCGGTCGTCCCTGCCATACGGGAACCGTAACATTTGTTCGAAATTCAATGAACTCCTGGCGGTGTCAGGCCGACGCCCGTTTCGCCCCGGGCGGGCCGACCCGCCCTCCGGCGACGGCTGGAAGGACCGGGCGCTGTTCGGCCGCGACGACCGCGCACTGCTCGCCATGGGGTGGTTCCGTCACCGCTTTCCCGTTCAACCTCCTTGCTTTGCAAGGGCGTTGACTCCGGACAAGCTGCCCGCGGTGCGGGACACGGGCACCCCGGGCGCGGCACAGTGGGAGGGCGCCGGAGACGAGGAAGCCCGGCGCGGAGGTAGGTGGACGACATGCTGAGGAATCCCGCCGACGGGACACGACTGCGCATCCTCGCCTGGCTGGCCGAACCGGACCCCGCCGGACGCGGCCTGACCGCGGACGACATCGCCGCCCGCCTCGGCGTGCCCCATCCCGTGGCCCTCACGCACCTCCGGCTGCTCACCGCCCTCGGCCTGCTCCACCCCACCGGCCAGGACGACGGTCTTCACTACCGCCGCGACGAGATGCGCCTCGCCGAGGTGACCCAGCTGTTCGAGAAGGGCTGGTGACCGCCCCGCCGGGTACGGAGGAAGCCCTGCCGCTACGCTGACCACCCGAGCGAGTGGGAGACGTACGACGGTGACAGGCCCGGAACCCGGTGAGGCACGGCCCCGCTCCGCGTTCCGCGCCCAGGCGCCCGTCGTCGCGGCGGTCGCGGCGGGCGGGGGAGCGGGAGCGACGGCCCGGTACGCGGCCACCCTGGTGTGGCCCACCCCGGCGGGCGGCTTCCCCTGGACGATTCTGTGGGTGAACGTCGTCGGCTGCGCCCTGATGGGCGTCCTCATCGTGGCCGTCACCGAGTGGCGTACCACCCACCCTCTGCTCCGCCCGTTCCTCGGCACCGGCGCCCTCGGCGGCTTCACCACCTTCTCCACCTACGCGGTCGACGTGCACGGCCTGTTCGAGGACGACCGTCCGGCACCGGCCCTGCTGTATCTCGCCCTCACCCCGGTGACGGCCCTCGCCGCCGTGTGGGCGGCCACCGCGGCCGCCCGCCGGGCCCTCCTGGAGCGGCCGGCGGGCGGAGGCGCCCGATGAACTGGCTGTACGTGCTGCTCGGAGCGATGGTGGGGGCGCCTCTGCGTCATCTGACCGACCGGGCTGTGCAGGCCCGGTTCGGAACGGCGTTCCCCTGGGGGACGTTCACCGTCAACGTCGCCGGCAGCCTGGTCCTCGGCCTGCTCGCCGGCGCGGCGGCCGCGGGCGTCGCGGGATCCGAGCTGCAACTGCTGCTCGGCACCGGCCTGTGCGGCGCGCTCACCACCTATTCGACCTTCTCCAGCGAGACCCTCCGCCTGGCGGAGAGCGGCACCTTCGGGTACGCGGCGGCCAATGTCCTGGCGAGCACGGCGGTCGGCCTGGGCGCCGCCTTCGCGGGGGCCGCCCTGGCCGGGGCGGTGTGGCCGTAGGGTCACTGCCCGGCCTCGCGCAGGGGCGCGCCCACCTCCCGCAGATGACGCAGCGCCGTGCGGTGCGAGGCGACGAGACCCGACCGGCAGTACGGGATGCCCAGCTCGGCGCAGTACCGCTCGGTGATCACCTGGGCCTCCGCCAGGGCCGGCGTCGGCATGCTCGGGAAGAGATGGTGCTCGATCTGGTAGTTGAGGCCGCCCATGAACACGTCGGTCAGCGCACCGCCGTCCACGTTGCGGGAGGTCAGCACCTGTCGGCGCAGGAAGTCCAGCTCCGTCCCCTCCTCGACCATCGGCATGCCCTTGTGGTTCGGGGCGAACACGGAACCGAGGTACAGGCCGAAAAGCCCCTGATGGACGGCGACGAAGGCGAGCGCCTTGCCGGGGGAGAGGAGGGTGAAAATGCCGCCGAAATAGACGGCGAAATGCGCGACGAGGAGAGTGCCCTCCAGTACGGGCCGTTTCATCGACGGGCTCCGCAGCGCCCGGAAGCTGCTGAAACTCAGATTCAGGCCCTCAAGGGTCAGCAGCGGGAAGAAGAGCGCCGCCTGGTGTTTCCCGATGAATCGGGCAGGACCCTTGGCCTGTCGTGCCTGACGGCGTGACCAGACGATGATGTCGGGCGCGACGTCCGGGTCCTTGTTCTCGTGATTCGGGTTCGCGTGATGGCGGGTGTGCTTGTTCATCCACCAGCCGTAGCTCATGCCGAGGAGCACGTTCGCCACCACGAGACCACCCGTCTCGCTGGGGCGCCGGCGGGAGAACACCTGGCGGTGCGCCAGATCGTGCGCGGCCAGCCCGAGCTGCCCGGACACGACGGCCAGCGCGGCCGCGACGAAGAGCTGCGACCAGGCGTCACCGATGACCAGGAACGCCGCGACGCCACCGGCGAGGGCGAGGCCGACGGCCGTGAAACGCACCGTGTAATACAGCGGACGGCGACGCAGCAGACCCGCCTCCGATATGCGTCGGGAAAGTTCGGAGAAGTCGCTCCCCTTTCCGCTGCTTCTGTTTTCCTTGCCCGCGGAACGGGTGTCGGTCAGTACCGTCGAATTGGCCATGCGATGCAGTATGCGGTCGCTTTCCCACCCGAAGAAGGGCGGTGGCACCCGCATGTGGGAGGACGGTCACCCCCGGTGCGGAGGGGGTGGTGGCCCCAGGCCGGGGGTGCGGCCGGCACCACCCCGGACCCGCCCCGGCTTGACAGCCCCCGCGGGTGGCCCGCACGATCGGCCCGTGAACCTGTCAGACAGCCAGACAGGTGGTGCGGAACCGCGGCGCGTCAGCGCGACGGAGGCGGTGCTCGCCCACCTCCGCGACGCCATCGAGCGCGGTCACTACGCGATCGGCGACAAGCTGCCCTCCGAGGCGGAGCTGTGCCGTGAACTCGCGGTGTCCCGCCCGGTGCTGCGCGAGGCGCTGCGGGCACTGCAGACGATGGGTCTGACCGTGTCCCGCACCGGCAAGGGCACCTTCGTGGTCGCCGACGCCGTGCAGGATCCCACCTTCGGCGACTACACGGCGGGACACCTCATGGAGGTGCGCCGCCACGTCGAGATCCCGGTCGCCGGATATGCCGCCCGCCGCCGCACCCCGGAGGACCTGGACCGGCTGCGGGGCCTGCTGGCGCGGATGGAACGGGAGACCGACACCACCGCCTGGGCGGCCATGGACACCCTGTTCCACCTCGCCGTGGCCGAGGCCGCCCAGAATCCCGTCTTCCGTCGGGTGATCGAGGAGATCCGGGACGCGCTGGCCCGCCAGTCCGCCTTCCTCAACGAGCTCGGCGGCCGCCGCGCCCACTCCGACCGTGAGCACCGGGCCATCGTCGAGGCCCTGGCCGCCGGCTCCGAACAGGGCGCCGTGCGGGCCATGACCCACCACCTGGACCGTGTCGAGACCACCCTCACCGACATCGTGCGCTCCGCGCGCACACCGGGCCCGCGCACCACCCCCGCGCCGGCCCGCCACGACAACCCGCAGGCAGTGTGATGCACAGCAGTCCTCCCGCGGCCGCGCCCCCGGTCCGCGCACCCCGCCACGCCCCCGTCGCCCACCTCGTACGCGGCGGGGTCGTCGAAGGCGTCCACTACGGCTCCGTCGTCGTCCTCGACGCCGACGGCACGGCCGGCTTCCGCCTCGGCGACCCCGAGGCGGCGTTCTACCCGCGCTCCGCGCTCAAGCCCGTCCAGGCGGTGGCCATGGTCCGCGCCGGCCTCCCGCTCGACGGCGACCTGCTGTCCCTCGCGGCGGCCAGCCACTCCGGCGAGGAACGCCACCTCGACGGCGCGCGCCGGATCCTCGAACGGGCGGCCCTGACCGAGGACGACCTGCGCAACGTCCCCGACCTGCCCTTCGGCCCCGCCGTGCGGGACACCTGGGTGCGCGCGGGCCGTGGCCCCTCCCGGCTCGCCCAGAACTGCTCCGGCAAGCACGCGGCCATGCTGTACACGGCGAAGCTGAACGGCTGGTCGCTGGACGACTACCTCGACCCGGGCCACCCCCTTCAGCAGACGGTCGCCGAGACCGTCGAGGACCTCACCGGGCAACGCGTCGCCACGGTCACCGTCGACGGCTGCGGCGCCCCGCTGTTCGCGGTGTCGCTGGAGGGCCTGGCCCGGGCCGCCTCCCGGATCGTCGGCGGCGCGCCCGGCACCCCCGAGCGCCGGGTCGCCGACGCGATGCGCACCCACGCCGAGATGGCGTCCGGGGAGGGCCGCGACGTGGCCGCGCTGATGCGCGCGGTGCCGGGGCTGCTCGCCAAGGACGGCTTCGAGGGCGTCCAGGTCGCGGCACTGCCCGACGGCCGCGCGGTCGCGGTGAAGATCGCCGACGGCGCCGGCCGCGCCCGCGTCCCGGTCACCGCGGCGGCCCTCACCCGCGCGGGCGTCGACCCGTCCCTGCTCACCGCCTTCGCGGGCGAGACGGTCCTGGGCGGCGGCCGCCCGGTGGGCGGGGTGCGCCCGGTGGCGGGACTGGGGGCGGCTGCGGAGGCGGTGTGCGTCTGAGAGCGGGGTGACCTGGCCGGTGCGGCCTCCGGCAGTGGGCCGAGGGGAAGCCCGGACGTCCTCAGTCCTGCGGCACCGGCCCCCATCTGAGCCGCAGGTACACCGCCACCCCCGCCCCGCCCAGCAGGCCCGCACCGGTGATCGTCCACCACACCGGACGGTCGTGGGGGTCGTCCTCGCGGGGCGCCGGCACCGCCACCGCGTCCGCCTCCGGGCCGCCCGGCGGGGCGCTGCGCAGGGCGTCCAGGGAGCCGACCGGGTCGACGCGGTCGGCCGCCTCGAAGCCCCAGTCGAGAAGGGCGCGCGCCTCCTCGTAGACCGCGTGTCCGTCGTCCGAGCGGGGATTCATGACCGTCGCCACCAGGGTCCGGCCGTCGCGGCGGGCGGCCGCGACCAGAGTGTTGCCCGCGTGGCTGGTGTAGCCGTTCTTCACGCCGATCAGCCCCCGGTACGGGGCCACCCCGTCCGCCCCGGTGAGCAGCCGGTTGGTGTTGACGATCGGGTAGGTGCCGCCGTCACGGGCCGGGAAGATCGCCTCCGCCCGCGCGCAGTACTCCGCGAACTCGGGGCTGCGCAGCCCCGCCCGGCCGAACACGGTCAGGTCGAACGCCGACGACACCTGACCGGGCGCGTCGTAGCCGTCCGGCGACTTCACCCGGGTGTCGCGGGCGCCCAGGGCCCGCGCCTTCTCCTCCATCCGCTCGGCCGTGACCCGCCAGCCGCCGTTGAGGGCCGCCAGGACGTGCACGGCGTCGTTGCCGGAGTTGAGGAAGACCCCGTTCCAGAGGTCCGAGACGCGGTACGTCCGGTTCTCGGCGACCCCGACGAGACTGCTCCCGGGCCCGATGCCCTCCAACTCCTCCGGGGCGACGCGGTGCCGGATGCCGGACGGCAGGGCCGGCATCACGGTCAGCGCGAACAGCGTCTTGAGGGTGCTGGCGGGCGGCAGTTTGCGGTGCGCGTCGTGCGCCGCGAGCACCGTGCCGGTGTCGGCGTCGGCGATCAGCCAGGAGCGGGCGGACAGGTCCGGGACCTCGGGCGCCCCCGCGCGCGGACGGACGTGCGTGCCGGGCCGGTACAGCAGGGACGCGGGTGCGTCCGTCGTCCGCGGTCCGGGATCGACGCCGGGTCCGGTGGTCGCCGCGGCGGGCGCGAGCGCCAGCAGGCCCGCCGCGCAGAGTACGCACCCCGACACGGCAGCCCGCGAAGCAAATCCGATAGTCATATCGCAAACGTAGGAAGGGGTGTCCCGATCGCCGCGCTGCCCCGGCCGGGAGCCGCGCGCGAGCACTCGGATGCTCTTCCCGGCTTGCGGCGGCCCGGCGGGCACGTTCGACCCCGGCGTGCGCAAGTCCCGAGGCGGCCCGGGACCCCGCGCTCTAGGCTGGGCGGATGTTCAGCCCCGAAGGCCCCCGACTGAGCGAACTGGCCGTCCAGGCGCTGTCGTCCGTCGAGCGCGGCTACGACCTCCTCGCCCCGAAGTTCGACCACACCCCCTTCCGCACCCCCGATTCCGTGCTGGACGCCACCGTCGCCGCACTGCTGGAGTCCGGCCCCTACGGCACCGGGCTCGACCTGTGCTGCGGCACCGGCGCGGGCGTGGACGTGCTGCGTCAGGTGTGCCGGGACGCCGTCACCGGCGTGGACTTCAGCACCGGGATGCTGGAGGTCGCCCGCTCGCGCAGGCGGCCCGAGGGACCCGACGTGTCCTGGGTGCGGGCGGACGCGCGGGCGCTGCCGTTCGGCCCGGAGTTCGACCTCGTGGTCAGCTTCGGGGCGCTCGGGCACTTCCTGCCGTCCGAACTGCCGGGGCTGTTCGCGCAGGTGCACAAGGTGGTGCGGCCCGGTGGCCGCTTCGTCCTCCCGGTCGTCGCGCCGCCCCGGCCCGGCTCCCCGGTCCACGCGATGCTGCTCGGCTTCGACACCGTCATGCGGGTGCGCAACGCCGTATGGCGCCCGCCGTTCGTCATGTACTACCGCGCCGTGCGCTTCGGCGATCTGTGGCACGGACTGGAGCGCGCGGGGTTCCGCGTGAGTTTCTGCGCCCTCCCCGAGTTCGGCCGCCGCCGGGACGGCAGCCCGCGGGTGCGGCTGCTCGTGGCGGAGAAGGGGGAGGGGCGGTCGCCGGGCACGCACTGAGTCTGTGTTCCGAACTCACCCGCGGGAATCCGTTGGATTTTCCAACTCACAAGCCTAGAGTGGCTCGCGTGACGACGACTGCCTATGACGCGACGCAGATCGATCCCCGCTGGTGGTCCTGGGAGGGCATGCACGGCGGCTGGGTCGCCGGTGCGGCGCTGACCGCCGTACGCGACTCGTACACCGGCGGGGACCGGCCGGTGCGCTCGCTGACCACGCACTATCTGGCCCCGGTCGGGACCGGCCCGCTGCGCTTCTCCGGAACCGCGCCCGCGGCCGGCCGGCGCACCGCCACCTGCCTCTTCACCGGGCACCAGGACGGCGAGCCGGTCGTCCTCGGCTCCGCGCTGTTCGGACACGGCCGCGGCGGCCCCGCGCACGCCGGCCTCACCGCGCCCGAGGTGCCGGAGCCGGACGACTGCCTCCCCGTCGAACTCCCCGCCGATCTCGCGCTCTTCGCCCGCCAGCTGGAGATACGCCCCGCCACCGCCGACCTCCCGCTGGCCGGCGGACCCCGGGCCGTGCTCGTCGCCTGGGTGCGCTTCCGGGACGACCGGCCGGTGGACGCGGCAGGTGTCGCCACACTCGCGGACGTCCTGCCGCCCGCCCTCTATGCCCGCTGGCACACACCGCGCCCGGTCCCGACCGCCGAGATGACCGTGCACTTCACCGACGCCCTCGACGACGGCCCCGCGCACGGCTGGAGCCTGGTCCGCATCCGCACCGACCACGCGGGCGGCGGCTGGGCCGTCGACGACAGCGCCGTGTGGTCGGCGGACCGACGGCTGCTCGCCGCCGCACGGCAGGCCCGCGTGGTGCGCGAGCCGCTGACCCCTCAGACCGCGGCCGGCACCATGAACTCGTAGACCAACGCGTCCTGCTGGGCGTCGATCACCAGGTCCGTCAGCTCCAGCGGCCGGGCGTGCTGGTCGTGCACCTGCCGGGTGACCCGCACCGACGGCGTGCCCTCGATGCGGGTGATCGTGTCGCGGTGGTGCAGCGACAGGCCCGCCCGGCGCATCCAGTCGTAGCACCGGAGCAGTTCGGCGGCGCCGGTGCCGTCGGCCCGGTCGCGGTAGCGGGCCAGCTCCTCCACCTCCGCGAGCGCCACCGCGGAAAACGATGTCACCGCCGTACGCTGCTCCCGCCCGCCGGGTGACGCGGACCAGTACCGGTGCACGAGCGTGGGCCGGCCGGGCGCCAGTCCCAGGTGCTCGGCGTGGCCGGGCGGCGGGACCTCCCAGGCGACGGTGGCCCTGGCCACCGTGTCCCGCCCCGCCTGCCGCGCGCCGAGCGGGAAACCGGCGGCGGTCGGGGCCCCCGCCGGCACGCCCGGCAGCGCGGCATGGCTGCCCCGCCGGTCGGTGGCGACCAGCCCTTCCCGCCGCAGCAGCTGGAGCGCCTGCCGCACGGTCTCCCGGCTGACCCCGAAGTGCTCGGCCAGCCGGCGCTCGCCCGGCAGCCGTTCGCCGGGCGGGACGGTGCCGGTGCGCAGTTCGCCGAGCAGTTCGGCGGCGACCCTCCGGTACAGCGG
This sequence comes from Streptomyces sp. BJ20, assembly GCF_022869105.1. Lineage (NCBI taxonomy): Bacteria > Bacillati > Actinomycetota > Actinomycetes > Kitasatosporales > Streptomycetaceae > Streptomyces > Streptomyces sp. BJ20. The sequence goes on along the minus strand of NZ_CP094918.1, from coordinate 4,478,925 downwards.
CTCCCCGCCGGTGAGGGTCCGGCGGATATGGACATGCTGGTGCGGGGTGGTGCGGGCCATGCCGCGCCCTCCTGTTGGTGACGTTCCGTGGCCGTGCGGGCTCGTTGAGCCACCACATCTAGCATTGGTCTACACCAACAGGGAAGCCCGGTCCGGCAGTTCGGCCGGAACCGTGCGGTCCGTCAGACGCGGTCCCGCATCCAGCGCAGCTGCGCCGCCTCCTGGTAGGGGCCGCCGCCCTCGTGGTCGTTGAAGTCGTACACCTCGATCGTCTTGTCCTCGTGCGCCCAGGCGTTGAAGGCGGCGAACACCGTGGAGGGCGGGCACGTCTGGTCCTCCAGCGCCGCCGAGAACAGCGCGGGCGCGGTGCCGCGGGCGGCGAAGTGCACGCCGTCGAAGTACGACAGGGTGCGCCGCACGTCCGCCGCACGGCCGCGGTGCGTCTTGAGGAAACTGCCGATCTCCCGGTACGGGTTGCGGTCGGTGAGCGTCGTCGCGCGCGGGAAGTCGCAGAGGAACGGCACGTCCGGCGCGACGCCCGCCAGATCCGGCACCAGGCCGCCCACCGCGATCGTGATGCCGCCGCCCTGGCTCCCGCCCGTGGCCACGGTCCGGCTCGCGTCGGTCGACGGGTGCGAGCGCGCCGCCTCCACCGCCCGCACCGCGTCCGTGAACACCCGGCGGTAGTAGTAGGTCTCCGGTGCGTCGATGCCGCGCGTCATGTAGCCGGGGAACGCAGGACCGGACCCCACCGGATCCTCGGTGCCACCGCCCCCGCCCCACGCGCTGCCCTGCCCGCGGGTGTCCATCACGAAGTGCGCCCGGCCGGTGGACGCCCACAGCAGGTGCTCGTGCGGCAGCCCGCGGCCGCCGCCGTACCCGACGAACTCCACCACCAGCGGCAGCGGTTCGGCGGCGCCGGCGGGCAGGGTCAGCCAGCCCTTGACGGGATGGCCGCCGAACCCGGCGAACGTCACGTCGAAGACCTCCACGGTCGTCAGCCCCGTGTCGACCGGCTCGAACCGCGCGTCCAGGTCGAACCGGCGCGCCTCCTCGAGCGTGCCGGACCAGAACGCGTCGAAGTCCTCGGGCTCCGTGGACGCGCTGCGGTACGCGCGCAGCTTGTCGAGGGAAAGGTCGAACAGGGCCATCTGGGACCGCCTTCGTGAAGGGACCGTGCGAAGCGAGGACACGCTACGTGGATCATGCGGCGGCCCGCCAGGGTGCGGGGGAGAAGACGCTGGTGAGTGGTGGGGAAAGCGGTTGCTCCGCGTGGGGCTCCACGGTGGCTCAGACGCCGCGGTGCGTCCACAGCGGACCGGTACGGGCCCAGTCCCGCTCCCACTCCTCCAGCCGGCGCCGCAACGCCACCCGCCGCACCGCGCGGTGCGCGAGCAGCAGCACGGCCGCCGTGCTGCCGGCCGCCAGGGTGCCCATGCCGATCCCGTACTGCCACACCGACGCGTCGTCGACCGGCGGCAGCACCTCGCGGCCCCGGGAGTCCAGCCAGACGTGGACCGGTTCGCCGGGGCGGACATGCGCCGGGACCCGTGCCGTGGCCGTCCGGGTGCCCTCCTCCGGGTCCGTCCAGCGGACGGTCGCCCGGGTGGCGTGCCGCCGCTCGGACCCGGACGAGGCGTGGGCCTTCGAGGGACGCTCCAGGACCTCCGCGCGCACCCGGTGGCGGTCGGCGCGCTGCTCGTCGGCGGCCGCCCGCGCGTCCGCGTACGTCCACCGGGTGGTGAGCACGCCCGCGAGCGGCACCGTCAGGCACAACAGCACGGCCACGGCCACCGCCGTCCACGCCTCGACGACGTCCGACCGGCGGCACAGCGGTCCGCGCCGCCGCCGGGACAGCACCCGCGTTCGCATCCTTCGCCTCCCCTCGCCGTCCACCGCAGCCGTGGGGGTGACGGGCCGAACGCGGCGGCGGACCCAGCGGCTCCGGGACGCGTCTCACGTCACGCGCGGAACTGGTCCGGGCCGGGTGCCCCGGCGGCGGGCGCGCGAAACGACGCAGGCCGCGCGTCGCCCGTACGGCGGGTGAGGCCGGGTCAGCCGAAGCGCTCGATGCGGATGCGTTCCACCGGCTGCCCCGCGGCCACCAGCAGCCGGGAGGCGTGCTCGGCGAAGGAGTTGGAACCGCACACATAGGCCTCCCACCCACCGGGAGGCTGCTCGGCCAGGAGCGGCGCCACATGTGCGGCGGCCATACGTCCGACCGCCGTGCCCTCCGGGGCGGTCCGCGTGAACACCGGTGTGGTCTCCGGCCCGTACTCGTCCGCGTAGATCAGGTCCTCCGGGCCGCGCGCCGACACCAGCAGGCGCAGGGGGAAGGTCAGACCGCGGGCGCGGTGGTGCCGCACCATCGACATCAGCGGGACCACGCCCGAGCCGGCGCCCAGCAGCAGCGCGGGCCGGTCGCCCGGCCAGGCGAAGAAGCCGCTGAGCGGGCCGCGCATCTCGATCCGGTCGCCGGGGCGGGCCACCGTGTGGAACCAGCCGGAGACCTCGCCGTCCCGCACCCGGTCGAGGGTCAGCTCGATGTGCCCGGAGTCGTCCGGCGCCGAGGCGATCGAGTAGTGGCGCTGGGCCGTGTACCCGTCCTCCGCGACCAGCCGCACCATCAGGTGCTGGCCGGGCAGATGCCCCGGCCAGCCCGGCACCGCGAACCGGAAGGTCGACACGCGGGGCGTCTCCCGGCGGATCTCCGTCAGCGTGGCCGTCCGCCACACCGACGCGGTCTGCTCGCTCACGCCGATGCGCCCGGGCACGGCGAACCGTGTGGCCGGCGCCGCCGGCCGTGTCATCTGCTCAGTCACCGGAGTACCGCTGCTCCTCCCACGGGTTGCCCCGCGCGTGATAGCCGTTGGTCTCCCAGAAGCCCGGCTCGTCGTGGTCCAGCAGCCGCAGTCCGGCGATCCACTTGGCGCTCTTCCAGAAGTACAGGTGCGGCACGATCAGCCGCGCCGGGCCGCCGTGCTCGGCGGGCAGCGGTTCGCCGCCGTACTCCCAGACGATCCAGGCGCGACCGCCGGTCACGTCGGCGAGGGGGAGGTTCGTGGTGTACCCGGTGTGCGCGTACGCCACCACGTGCGTGGCCGACGGAAGGGGCCGGACCTGGTCCAGGAAGGCGTCCAGCGAAACGCCCCCGAAGCGCACGCCGAACTTCGACCAGCCCGTCACACAGTGGATGTCCCCCTCGTACGCGTCGGCGGGCAGCGCGTGGGCCTCCTCCCAGTCCCAGGTGCGGGGCTCGGCCACCAGGCCGTCGATCCGGAAGGTCCAGTCCTCGGGCGCCAGGTCGGGAGTGACCTCGGCGGACAGGACGGGCCATTCGTCCCGCGCGTCGTACTGGCCGGGCGGCAGCCCGGGGTTGTGCACGCGAGGGCGGCCGGTGAAGCCTCGGGTGATGTTCACGTGATCGGCGATTCCGTTGCGGGTGGTGCTGGTGCGTTTCCTCGCCCCACGGTACGGGGTGTGCGCGGTCGCGCGCGGTACGGGGCGGTGTGGCGCTGTGCACGGACTCCGGCGCCCTCTGCACGTGCTGTGCACGGACTCGGGCGCCCCCTGCACGTGCTGGGGGCGCGTCCCTGCCGTTTCGTTGGCGTCGAGGGGCGGCTGCGGGCCGTCGGTGGCTTGTCGCGGCAGTTCCCCGCGCCCCTGAGGGGGCGCTGCTGGAGGCGCCCCTCCGGGCCGGCACTTTCGCCACGGCGCTCAGCCCAGCCGCCCGCGGCGACACATCCCGCGCCCCTGGAGGCGCCGTATCCCCGTGATGATCGTCGGGTAGGGTGGCCGTCCGGCCGCGGACCGACCCGGCCGTCCACCGAGGAGGTGAGACCCATTACCGCTTGTCAGGTCGGGTGCTCTCACCTCGGAGCGACACGGTCCACCCGGAGCGGGTGACCCCGAGAGCGCCCTTCGGACCCCGAAAGGCCAGGCTCTTGCCCCACCGTTCCGACCCTTCCCCTCCTTCTCCCGCCCTCCCGTCCCGTGACGCGGTCGCGGCCACGCTGCGCGCGGCGGGCTGCGTCTTCGCCGAGGACGAGGCCGACATGATCCTCGCCGCGGCGGACGGCGACCCCGGCACCGTCGATGGCATGGTCGCCCGCCGCGCCGCCGGACTGCCCCTCGAACTCGTCGTCGGCTGGGCCGAGTTCGGCGGCCGGCGGATCCTCGTCGAACCGGGCGTGTTCGTACCCCGCCGGCGCACCGAATTCCTCGTCGAGCAGGCGCTCGCCCTCGCGCCGGACGCCTCCGTCGTGGTGGACCTGTGCTGCGGCTCGGGCGCGGTCGGCGCGGCGCTGACGGCCGCACTGGGTGCGGCGTCCCTGCACGCCGCGGACATCGACCCGGCCGCGGTGAGCTGCGCCCGCCGCAACGTCGCGTCCCTCGGCGGCCACGTCCACCAGGGCGACCTGTTCGACGCGCTGCCCGCACGGCTGCGGGGCCGGGTGGACATCCTCGCCGCCAACGTCCCGTACGTGCCCAGCGACGAGATCGCGCTCCTCCCGGCGGAGGCCCGCGACCACGAGCCCCGCGTCGCCCTCGACGGCGGCGCGGACGGCCTCGACATCCTCCGCCGCGTCGCCGCGGAGGCCCCGGCGTGGCTGGCCCCGGGCGGCCACCTCCTGATCGAGACAAGCCCGCACCAGGCCCCGGAGGCGCTGTCCGCCTTCACCGAGCCGGGCCTCGAAGCCCGCCTGGCGGTCTGCGAGGAGCGCCCGGCGCGGGTGGTGATCGGCAGAATGCCGTGAGGACGGGTACGCGCTGACACGCCCGGACCTGGACCTCGGAACCGTCTTCCGCTGAGCCGCCCGGCGCCTCGCGCCACGGGCCTGGGGGAGGCGCGGGTGCTGCCCGGCCGTACGGGGAGGGGTTCGGCGTGTGCGCCGCACGGGGCTGGGCCACCGATCCGCCTGACGGCCGGTCCCCGTCGTGGCTGTCTCGCCTCGCACGGCGGGTCGGTTCCGAGGGGCGGACCGCCCGGCTCGTTGTGCGCGCTGCGGCTCCGGTGGTGGGGTGGGTTGTTCGGTAGGCGGTTGTGTGGTCGGGCAGTCTGACGGCCGGTTCCCGTCGTGGCTGTCTCGCCTCGCACGGCGGGTCGGTTCCGAGGGGCGGACCCCCCGGCTCGTTGTGCGCGCTGCGGCTCCGGTGGTGGGGTGGGTTGTTCGGCAGGCGGTCGTGTGGTCGGGCCGCCCGACGGCCGGTCCTCGGCGTGGCTGTTCCGCCGGCGCGGCGGGGTCTACCGCGGGGGAGGGACCGCCCGGCTCCTGCGTGCTCCACGTCCGGTGAGTCGCCCGCCCTCGGGCGGGGAGGGGGCGGTGCTCGCGCGGCACGCGGCTGTGGCGGCCCAGGCTGCCCGTAGGCCAGGGCTCCGCGGCCCGGCTCGGGGCTCCGGGCCGGAGGGGTCCTGCGGCGTCCTGGCAGGGCGCCGCGCCCCAGGGATCCGTCGTGGGTGACCTTCGCGGGGCGCGTCCCCGTGGCGCCCCGCCTGCTCAGTCCCCGGACGTCGTCACCCGGGCGATCAGCAACGCCACGTCGTCGAAGTTGTCCGGCTCGTGCAGCGTGCGGAGGAGGAGTTCGCAGACGTCGTCCAGGGAGCGGGACGGGGTGTCGAGGAGGGTGAGGAGACGGTCCAGGCGGGCGTCCAGGGGGTCCCGGCGGGTCTCCACCAGGCCGTCGGTGTAGAAGACCAGGCGGTCGCCCGGCTCCAGGTCGACCTCGGTCGTGGCGAAGGCGACCCCGCCCACGCCCAGCGGCACGCCCGTGGGCAGGTCCAGCAGCTCGGGCGTCCCGCCGGCGCGGATGCGGACCGGGGGAAGATGACCGGCGTTGGAGATGACGCAGCGCCGCCCGCGGGGGTCGTGGACGGCGTAGACGCAGGTGGCGATGGCCTCGTCGAGTTCGACGGTGATGCGGTTCAGGTGTTCCAGCAGCACCGCCGGGTCGAGTCCCAGAGACGCCAGCGTGTGGGTGGCGGTCCGTAGCCGGCCCATCGTGGCGGCGGCCGGGATGCCGCTGCCCATCACGTCGCCGACCACGAGCGCCGTACGGTCGTCGTCCAGCGGGATCACGTCGAACCAGTCGCCGCCGACCTCGCTGGTGGCGCCCGCCGGCTGGTAGCGGGAGGCGACCTCGAGCCCGCCCGTCACGGACGGATGACTGGGCAGCAGGCTGCGCTGGAGCGTGAGCGCGGTGTCGCGGGCGTTCTGGTACCAGCGCGCGTTGTCGATCTGTACGGCCGCCCGCGAGGCCAGCTCCCGGGCGAGCAGCAGGTCGTCCTCGTCGAACGGCCGGGGGTTGCGCGTCCGGATCAGGTCGATCGCGCCCAGCACCTCCCCGCGCGCGATCAGCGGCACGGCCAGGTACGAGTGGACGCCGGCCCGGGCGAGTATCTCGGCGGCCTCGGGGGAGCGGGCGATCCGCAGCAGGTCCTCGTCCTTGGCCTGCGGCACCATCACCGGCAGCCCCGTACGCACGCACTCGGTGATCAGCCGGTCCGGCGCGTACCGGATCACCTCGCCCGGCGGGTCCGCGGCCGGCACCGCGTCGGACGCGTCGACCCAGCGCACCGCCAGCGCCCGCATCAGCGCCGGCTCGGCCGGGCCGAGGACGGTGCGCCGGCCCCGTACGACCGCGTCGAGCAGGTCCACCGCGGCGGCGTCGGCCAGTTCGGGGACGGCCACGTCGGCCAGCTCGCCGGACGTGCGGTCCAGATCCAGCGTGGTGCCGATCCGCGCGGAGGCGTCGGCGATCAGCGCGATCCGGCGGCGAGCCGTCTCCGCCTCGGCGTTCGCCCGGTACTGGTCGGTGACGTCCACGACCGACACGGCCACGCCCAGCACCGTGCCGAGGGTGTTCTCCAGCCGGTACAGGGACACCGTCCAGGCGTGGTCGGTGTCCGGGTCGGCCGGGGTGCGGCCGGTCATCGACCGGTCCACCACCGGACGCCCGGTCCGCAGCACCTCCCGGGCCGCCTCCTCGATGTCCGCCGCGTCCACCAGCGGCAGCACCTCCCGCATCGTGCGGCCCAGGTGCTCGTCGGCCGTCAGGCCGTTCATCTGCTCCAGCGCCGGGTTCACCGACACGTACCGCAGATCCGCGTCGAGGACGGCGAGACCGATGGGGGACTGGGCGACGATCCGGGTGGACAGCGCGACGTCCTGCTCCAGCCGCCGCACCGTCGACTGGTCGACCGCGAGACCGAGGGCGTACACCTGCCCCTGGTCGTCCAGCAGCCGCATGTTGCGGAACTCCACCAGCCGGGTCCCGCCGTCCCTGCGCCGGACCGGGAAGGCCCCCGCCCAGCTCCGCCCGGTGCGCATGACCTCGGTGAACAGCTTCTTCACCAGATCGAGGTGCTCCTCGTGCACCATGATCCGGGCGGCGTACCGGCCCAGCGCCTCCTGGGCGGTGTAGCCGAACAGCTCCTCCGCCTGGGGACTCCACAGCACGATCCGTCCCTCGGCGTCCAGGACGATCGAAGCCACGCGCAGGACGTCGAGCAGCCCGCTGGGACGCGCCGGACCGTCCCCGCCGGCCGGGAGTGACCACGCTGCGCTCATCCCACGCCCCGCCTTCGCCGAGTCCGCGGCACGCCGTCGCCGCGCCGCCGTCCCTTTGTTCTACCGCGCGCGAGGGCGATTTTCCGCCGCTCCTGTCGTCCCGTTCCTGCTCTCCCCCCATCCTGGCCGGTGACCGCGCCCGCGTCACCGTGGGAGGAGCGCGCGGGGGGTGCGCGGGTAGTGCGTTCCGGCGTGCGGTGCTTTGCTGAGGTAGGGCGGGGGACGGCGGGGCGACCCCGAGAGGAGCGATCACGATGGTCAGCGAGCCCACGCACCCGGAATCCGTGTCGGTCGAGATCAGCGGATGCAGCAAGGACGACGCCAGGATCGTCTTCGACACCCTGTGCGCCTGCTTCTCGTCGGACCGGTGCGCCGACGACGTGCCCGAGGAACTGCACGAGACCCGGCCCACGGTCTGGCTCGGCACGTTCGACGTGGCCGACGCGCACGAAGGGGAGGCGCGCCCCGCGCGGCTGTCCTCCTCGGTCGACGCCGACGCGCACGGCGGCTACTGGGCGATCGACCGGTTCCGCACCGCGCTGGACGACCTGTTCCGGGTGAGCGACCTGAGCAAGGTCTCCGGCGACCAGGAGCGCGAACTGCACGTCCGTCTCGAGAGCAGGTGAGTGCCGGCGGATGAGCCGGGCCGGAACGCTGTGCCCTCCGTCACCTCCATTATGCAACTAGTTGCATAAGCCGGTGCGCGTGCCCTACAACTACAGGCACCACACCGCGCACGGAGGGCCAGATGAGCCGTTACCCCCACCTGCTGACCCCCTTGGACCTGGGCTTCACCACGCTGCCCAACCGGGTCCTCATGGGTTCCATGCACATCGGTCTCGAGGAGGCCGAGGGCGGCTTCTCCCGCATGGCCGAGTTCTACGCCGCGCGCGCCCGCGGCGGCGTCGGCCTCATCGTCACCGGCGGCATCGCCCCCAACGACGAGGGGCGCCCCTACGAGGGCGGCGCCAAGCTCACCTCCGGGAAGGAGGCCGAGCAGCACCGGGTCGTCACCGCGGCCGTCCACCGCGAGGGCGGCCGCATCGCCCTGCAGATCCTGCACTTCGGCCGCTACGCCTACCACCGGGACCTGGTCGCCCCCAGCCCCCTCCAGGCGCCCATCAGCCCCTTCGCGCCGCGCGAGCTCACCGACGCCGACGTCGAGCGGACCATCGACGACTACGTCCGCGCCGCCCGCCTCGCCCGGCAGGCCGGCTACGACGGCGTCGAGATCATGGGCTCCGAGGGCTACCTCATCAACGAGTTCATCGCCCGCCGGACCAACCACCGCACCGACCGCTGGGGCGGCTCGTACGAGAACCGGATGCGCTTCCCGGTCGAGATCGTCCGCCGTGTCCGCGAGGCGGTCGGCGACGACTTCATCCTGATCTACCGGCTCTCCATGCTCGACCTGGTGCCCGACGGCTCCACCCTCGACGAGGTCGTCACCCTCGCCAAGGCGGTCGAGGCGGCCGGCGCCACGATCATCAACACCGGCATCGGCTGGCACGAGGCCCGCATCCCCACCATCGCCACCTCCGTCCCGCGCGGCGCCTACACCTGGGTCACCAAGCGGCTCATGGGCGAGGTGTCCGTCCCGCTGGTCACCACCAACCGCATCAACACCCCCGAGCTGGCCGAGCAGCTGCTCGCCGACGGCACCGCCGACATGGTGTCCATGGCCCGCCCGATGCTCGCCGACCCCGACTTCGTCGCCAAGGCCGCCGACGGCCGCCCCGAGGCGATCAACACCTGCATCGGCTGCAACCAGGCCTGCCTCGACCACACCTTCAGCGGCCAGATCACCTCCTGCCTGGTCAACCCGCGTGCCTGCCACGAGACCGAGCTGGTGCTCTCCCCGACCCGCCGCCGCAAGCGCGTCGCCGTCGTCGGCGCCGGACCGGCCGGGCTCGCCTGCGCGGTCTCCGCCGCCGAACGCGGCCACGACGTCACCCTCTTCGACGCCGCCAGCGAGATAGGCGGGCAGCTCAACGTCGCCCGCAAGGTCCCCGGCAAGCAGGAGTTCGACGAGACCCTCCGCTACTTCCGCACCCGCCTCGCCGACCTCGCCGTCGACGTCCGCCTCGACACGCGCGTCACCGCCGGCGACGTCACCGGCTACGACGAGGTCGTCGTCGCCACCGGCGTCACCCCCCGCGTCCCCGACATCCCCGGCGTCGACCACCCGAGCGTCGTCGGCTACCTCGACGTCCTGCGGGACGGCGCGCCCGTCGGCGACCGCGTCGCCATCCTCGGCGCCGGCGGCATCGGCTTCGACGTCGCCGAGTTCCTCACCGACGGCGGCGACAAGGCGCACGAGAACCCCGAGACGTACTTCCGCCAGTGGGGCGTCGACCTCGACTACCGCGCGCCCGGCGGTCTCGCCGCACCCGAGCGGCCCGCCGCGCCGCGCACCGTCCACCTGCTCCAGCGCAAGACCTCCAAGGTCGGCGCGGGGCTCGGCAAGACGACCGGCTGGATCCACCGCACCGAGCTCCGGCACCGCGGCGTCACCATGGTTCCCGGCGTGCGCTACGACCGGATCGACGACGCCGGACTGCACGTCACCGTCGGCGAGGAGAGCACCGTCCTCGAGGTCGACACCGTCGTGCTGTGCACCGGCCAGGAACCGCGCCGGGACCTCTACGAGGAGCTGGTCGCGGCGGGCAGCCCCGTCCACCTCATCGGCGGCGCCGACGTGGCCGCCGAACTGGACGCCAAGCGCGCCATCAAGCAGGGCACCGAGCTCGCGGCGGCCCTCTAGGGCGGGTCCGGGCCGTCCCTAGGATGAGCGCATGTCACTCCCGCACGCGATCCTCACCGCCCTGCTCGAGAAGCCGTCGTCGGGGCTGGAGCTGACCCGCCGCTTCGACCGGTCGATCGGCTACTTCTGGTCCGCGACGCATCAGCAGATCTACCGGGAGCTGGGGAAGCTGGAGGGGGAGGGCCTGATCCGGGCCCTCCCCTCGGAACAGCCCGCGCGCGGGCAGAAGAAGGCGTACGAGGTGCTGCCCGCGGGGCGGGAGGAGCTGGCCCGGTGGACGGCCGCGTCCCAGGACCCGAAGCCGCACCGGGACGCACTGCTGCTGCGGCTGCGGGCCGCCGCCGTGGTGGGGACGGAAGGGCTGGAGGACGATCTCCGGCGTCATCGGGAGCTGCATGAGCGGCAGTTGGAGACGTATCGGGAGATCGAGCGGAGGGATTTCCCTCCGGGGAGGGGTGGGGCGGAGGATCGGCTGCGGCATCTTGTGCTGCGGGCCGGTATTGATCTGGAGACGTTCTGGACGCAGTGGCTCGATCACGCGTTGGCGGAGTTCGCGGAGCTGGATGTGCGGGGGCGGGAGGGGTAGTCGCCTGCGTGCGGGTGCGTGCGGGTGCGTGGGGGTTGGTCGCTCAGTTCCCCGCGCCCCTTCGGGGGTGGTGCCGTTGTCGCACACGTGCGGGCCGGTGAAGGCTGGGCGCTCAGTTCCCCGCGCCCCTGAGGGGCGCGGGGGCGACGCCGGTCGCCCTACCGGAGCGCTTCGGACGTGGGCGGCCGGCGCCGGGTCTAGAGGTGGGTCGGGCGGGCCGTGTTGCGGCGGCGCAGGTACAGCACGGTGCCGAGCACGCCGGCGCCGACCAGCGCGCCGCCCGCCACCGCCGTGACCGTGCCGTAGTCCTTCGAACCGCCGCCGACGCCGCCCATCACACCGCGGGACGGCGACGCCGTGGGGGAGGCCGAGGGGCTGGGCGCCGGGGACACGACCACGGACTGGGTGCCCGCGGTGTTGCCGTTGGAGCACACCACGATCACCGTGTACGTGCCCGCGCTGACGTTGGACCAGGCCGCGGACTGGCCGGAGGACGTCCCGGACAGCGCCACCTGGCGGCCCTGCGAGAAGTTCGCCTGACCGCCGCTGAGCAGCGAGGCGGTGCCCCAGTGGCCGTTGATCTGGGTGCACGCGGTGGTGCTCACCGAGACCGTGTTCCCGGTGGTGCTGACGGAGATTCCGTCCGCGGCCGCCGGTCCGGCCGGCATCAGGGCGAGCGCGGCGGCGGCTGCCACGGTCGGTCCGAGGCGGAGCAGAGGCTTCGAGATGCTCATGTGGACTGCCTTCCGGCGGCACGGCCGGCGGTACATCCCTTGCGCCGCCGAGGTCGGGGAGCGCCCGTGCCGCCACCACGTCAGCCAACGGGCAGCCCGCCCGCCGCGCACTCCGGCCGCATCCGTGCAGGTGACGGGGTCCTCCAGGCGGCTCAGTGAGGATGTGCCGGCGTCAGCCGGCGGCGCCCGTCGTCACCGTCCGCTCGGCCGAGAAGGCGCCCCACGTGCCGTCCGGCAGCAGCGCCCTGATCCGCACCCGGTGCGTGACCCCTGCCTCCTCGCCCGCGTAGAAGCGGTACGTGGCCCGCCCGCGGGGTGGCTCGCCGCCGTACACCAGCGAGGTGACGGGGCGTCCGTCCAGCCGGACCTCGTACTCGGCGACCGTCCCGTCGACGCGCGGCGGTGTCCAGGAGAGCACGATGTCGTAGGCGCCGCCCGTCCTCCGGACCGACGCGCGGAAGTCGGTGGGCGCGGTGGCCGTGGCGCCGCCGTCCGCGCCCTCGGCGGTGGTGAGGCGGACGGCGGGGGCGGGCGGCGAGAGATTGTCCGCCGCGTCCCGGGCGCGGACGGTGAAGACGTACCGGGTGCCGGGGCGCAGCCCCGTGACCACGGCAGCCGTCTGGTTGCCGCCCACACTGTGGATCTTCGACGTGCCCTGGTAGATGTCGTACGACACCACACCTCGGTCGTCCTGTGCCGCGGTCCAGGAGAGCTGGGCCGCCCTGCTGCCGGCCGCGCGTCCCTCCAGGTCCCCGGGAGCGGTGGGCGGAGCGGTGTCCGCCCGGGCCGCCGCGGGGGTCGTGGCCCGCACCTCACGGCTGGGCGGACCGAGCCGGCCGTCCGCGTCACGGGCGCGCACAGTGAAGACGTAGGCGGTGGCGGGGCGGAGCCCGGTGACGTCCACCATGTGCGTGGAGGCGGGCACCTGCTCGACCCTGGTGCGGTCCCGGTACACCGCGTAGCCGGTCACCTCGGATCCCGCAGGGGCGGCGCGGTTCCACATGACGTGGACGCTGGTGGCGCTGCCCGCCTGTGCGGTGACGCCCGTCGGCGCCCCGGGCGGCCGTTCGCCGCCCGTGTCGTCCTGGCCGCCCCAGCGGCAGGAGACGGTCAGCAGCGCGACCGCGCAGAGCGCGAGCAGGCGGCGCGATGACGCGGTTGGGGTAACGCCACGCACGACTTCGCCTCCTGGGGGTCCACGGAGGACCGGTCCGTTCAAAGGTCCGTACCAATATGGGCCCGCTGACGCGCCCGCATCAAGAGGGTGGTGCGGGTCGAACGCGGCGGCGGGTTACGTATCCTGGACCCGGAACGGTCCGAACCGCCCTTGCAGGACGGGGTGTTCGGGCTCGAGGCGCGGACCGCTGTCGTCGCTGATCCCGCGCCGCCACGGGTGGCTGGACGGCCCGGGTCGACGCGCGCCCGGGTCTCCGGCACCCTTCGCCCCCATCGGCCCGCGGGTGCCCCGTCCGGCCCCTTTCGGGGCGGTCACCCCCTTCGCGTCGGGATGAAATGGGGCAAAGTGCCCTGGGTGTGCGTCCCTGTTCCCGACGAGAGGCTCATCTGACCGTGTCCCGTGTCCAGACGCTCACCGTCGCCGTGGCCGGCGTGGCACTGCTGGCCCCCTCGGCGTCCTCCGCCGCGGAGTCGATCCACCTCCGTCCGTCCAGGACCGAGGCCCGGCGCGTCACCGCCGGCCCCGCGGCCGGCTCCGGTCTCCCCACCGCCCTGGCACACGTCGCCGTACCGCACCGGGGCCGCGTCGAGCCGGTCGCCCGGGACGGCGCGCGGGAGGTGCTGACGCGGGGCGCGGACCCCGGCGGTTCCGTGACTCCGGGACCGGCGACACCCGGGCCGGACGGCTCCGGTTCCGCGATCCCGGACACCGCGACCCCGGACGCCGACGCATCCGACGCGACGACGACCACGGGCTCCGCCACCCCCGCCCCCACGGAATCCGGCCCCTCCCCGTCGGGCTCCGGGCCCTCGGCCCCCGCGACACCGGCCCCCGTCACCGCGGCCGACCTGCTGGCCAGGGTGAGCGGCTGTACCCCCGTCTCCAAGGGCCGCTACCGCAAGGACCGCGGCCGCGCGGCCACCGTCCCGGTGTGCGGCACGCGCGAGGCCGTGTACTGGAAGGCGGACATGGACATCGACTGCGACGGCCGCCCGGGCCGGCACTGCAACGCCGCCACCGACCCGCACTTCTCCTCCTCCACCGCGTTCGCGCAGTCCGACGGCCGCGCGCTCAGCTCCGAGAAGCTGCCCTACGTCGTGGTCCCCGCGCCCAGTTCCCTCTGGGACTACCGCGAGCACGGCGTGCGCGGCGGATCGGTCGCGGCCGTCGTCTACCGCGACCGGGTCAGCTACGCGGTCGTCGGCGACACCGGCCCGGCCGACATCATCGGCGAGGCGTCCCACGCGGCGGCCAAGTCCCTGGGCATCGACCCGGACCCGCGCTCCGGCGGCACCCCCTCGGGAGTGACGTACATCGTGTTCAAGGACAGCCGGGTCACCCCGCTGGAGGACCGGGAGGCCGCGGAGACCCAAGGGGAGCGGCTGGCCCGGGAGTTCGTCGACTCCTCGGACTGACCCGCCGTACGGGACACTCCGGGCCCCCTCACACCTTCCGGTAGCCGTACGCCTCCGAGGCCGCCGCCGCCACCGCGGCGAGGTCCGCGCCCGTGGAGGCGGTGACCACCGCGGCCACCGCGCCCTCCAGGAACGGCGCGTCCACCAGCCGCGTGTTCTCCGGGAGTTCGTCGCCCTCGGCCAGCAGCGCCTTCACGGTGAGCACCGCGCTGCCCAGGTCGGTGAGGACCGCGACGCCCGCGCCCCGGTCCACGGTCGCCGCCGCCGCGGCGATCAGTTCCGCGCTGGTGCCGAACTCGCCGCTCTCGGTGCCGCCCGCTGGGGCGACCGGCACCGACGCGCCCGCGCCGGAGAGCCCTTGCGCCAGCTCCGCCACGGAGGCCGCGACCGCCGCGCTGTGCGACACCAGGACGATCCCGACCAGTTTCTCGTCGCTCACCTCACTCACCGCCGTCCGCGTCGCCGGGCCCGGCCTCCAGCAGGGCGGCGACCAGCAGCGCCGACGAGGTGGCGCCCGGGTCCTGGTGCCCGATGCTGCGGTCCCCGAGATAGCTCGCCCTGCCCTTGCGGGCCAGCATCGGCGTCGTCGCGACCGCGCCCTCCCGCGCCGCGTCACGCGCCGCCGCGAACGACTCGCCGAGCGCGTCCACCGCGGGGAGCAGCGCGTCGATCATCGTCTTGTCGCCCGGCACCGCCCCGCCCAGCTTCATCACGGCGTCCACTCCGGCCCGCAGCGCCTCGGCCAGCTGCTGCCGGTCCACCTCGGTGGCCTCGCCCAGCGTCTTCCCTGCGCGGCGCAGCAGCGTCCCGTACAGCGGACCGGACGCGCCGCCCACCGTGGACACCAGCAGGCGTCCGGCCTGCGTGAGCACCGCGCCGGGCGTGGCGGGCGGCTCCTTGTCCAGCGCGTCCTTCACCGCCCGGAACCCGCGCTGCAGATTGCTGCCGTGATCGGCGTCGCCGATCTCCGAGTCGAGGGCGGTGAGCCGTTCCGCCTCGCTGTCCACGGACGCGGCGGTGACCGTCATCCAACGGCGGAAGAAGTCGGCGTCCAGCACGGGAACTCCTCGCGTGGTAGGTGACCGGGGCGCCAGGCCCCGGTGTTGATCTGTCCCGGAGTGGATCACATACCCCAGCGCAGCCCCGGCGTACTCACCGGCGCGTCGTACAGGCGCAGCAGCTCCTCGTCGACCTGGCAGAGGGTGACGGAGGCGCCCGCCATGTCCAGGGACGTGACGTAGTTGCCGACGAGGACCCGGGCGACCGGGACACCGCGCTCGGCGAGGACGCGCTGCACCTCGGCGTTGAAGCCGTACAGCTCCAGCAGCGGGGTGGCGCCCATGCCGTTGACCAGCACCAGGACCGGGTTGCGCGGGGTGAGGTCGTCGAGGATCGCGCCGACGGCGAAGTCGGCGATCTCGCCGGACGTCATCATCGGGCGCCGCTCGCGGCCCGGCTCGCCGTGGATGCCGATGCCCAGCTCCAGCTCGCCGGCCGGCAGGTCGAACGTCGGCGAGCCCTTGGCGGGCGTGGTGACCGCGCTGAGTGCCACGCCGAAGCTGCGGGAGTTCTCGTTCACCTGCTTCGCGAGCGCCGCCACCCGTTCCAGCGGCTGTCCCTCGTCGGCCGCCGCACCCGCGATCTTCTCCACGTACAGCGTCGCCCCGGTGCCCCGGCGCCCCGCCGTGTACAGGCTGTCGGTGACCGCCACGTCATCGTTGACCAGCACCTTCGCCACCTGGATGCCCTCGTCCTCGGCGAGTTCGGCCGCCATGTCGAAGTTGAGCACGTCGCCGGTGTAGTTCTTCACGATGAACAGCACCCCGGCGCCGCTGTCCACGGCCGCCGCGGCCCGCACCATCTGGTCGGGCACCGGGGAGGTGAAGACCTCGCCGGGACAGGCCGCCGACAGCATGCCGGGGCCCACGAACCCGCCGTGCAGCGGCTCGTGCCCCGACCCGCCGCCGGACACCAGGCCCACCTTGCCCGCCACCGGGGCGTCCTTGCGGACCACCACCCGGTTCTCCACGTCCACCGTCAGCTCGGGATGGGCCGCCGCCATACCGCGCAGCGCGTCCGCCACCACGGTCTCCGGAACGTTTATCAGCATCTTCATGGGTACCTCCTGGGGGCTGAGCAGGTGGGTCGTCGAACCTGTGGTGCCGGTCGGGCGGTGGCCCGGCTGTCGAAGCGGTCCGTGCTGTCGGTGCTGCTGAGCTGTCGAGGGGCGGCCGTGTACCGGTAGGAGCCCCACAGGGGCAGTATCGGCCTTGCGCCCGGAGAGGGCACGTGAGACGGCGTCCGGCGAGCCGGACGATCTCGGCCGCCTTCACGGCCACAGCTCAGGATCGGCCCTGCGCCGGTGCGTTCCAAGGGGGCGTCGCCGCCTTTCGTCCGCCGGCCACCGGCACCTGTGTACGCCACCCGGCGGGTGCGGTCGTCGCGGTGATCGCCGTCCTGCGCCTGCCGTCCCTGTTCGGCCTTCTCTGCGGGGGCCTCCGACGCCGGATCGCCGGCGCGACCCCGACGGCCGCACCGGGAAAAGCTCACCGAGACGTCGGACGCGAGCCCGGACACGGTGGGCAGCGTGGGCGCGTGGCCGGCACGGGTGCTGGCCGTGGGGGACGCGGCAGGCACCCTGACGGGAGCGGCGGACGTCGTTCGTCCTGACGCCGGGGGACCCCAGTTCCGTCACGTACGCGTCCTCGGTGTCCTCCACCTCCGCGAGCGGTGCCAGGGGCCTTCACCGATCCCGGAGAGCGGGCGCGCGGGGGAGGGGAACGTGGTGCTGCGGACTGCTCCCGGTTCCCGCCTACAGGGACCAGCCCAGGGCCGGGCCGGTCTCCGTGCCGGTCCGCGCGCCCACGCCCTCGACGTCGCGTTCCGCGATGTCGAGGAGCTGCTGGCCCAGGTCGCGCAGGGCGCGGCCCGCGGCCAGCTCGTCGCCGATCTCCGGGACGTCCGGGTCCGCCGGGTTCCGGTGGGCGACGCCGTGACCGGTGAGGCTCGTCGTCCCGGTGTCGAGGGTGGCGCGCGCCTTCGTCGTTCCGTCCTCCTCGAAGAGGTGGAGACGGTCTTCCATTCCAGTGTGTGCGACATGACTGCCTCCTCGACCGGGGTGGCCCGGACGTGCCGGTCGCCTCATCTCCACCGTCCGGCTCCGGCGGACGCGAGGCACGGGGCCGAAGGTCCCGGGGAACGTGCCGTGGGACCCGGGTACCCACCGGAACCCCGGCGCCGGTCACGTCCCGGCGACCGTCTCCTCGGCCTCGACGGCCGACCGGGCCGGAATCGTGTCGTCGACCCGGATCGACGGTGTGGTCGACGACCGCGACCACACCGTCGATCCGGCTCGCCGCCCGCACCGCCGCGTCGGCCTCGCTGCGCCGTTCCAGCCTGCCGGTGAGGGTCACCACGCCGTCCTCGACGGCCACGGCGAGCGCCCGCGGCGTGAGCCAGAGCGTCGTCCCGAGGACGTCTCCCTGCGCACCGCGCGCTCGATGTCGCCGTCGGTGCGCAGCACGGCCCGCAGCAGGTCGCCGCCCGTGACGATGCCGACCCGCACGGGCCGGACCGGACCGACCGGATACCCCGTGGGGTACTCTACGTCCGCCTCCGCCGTTACGTCGGCCGGCCTCCACCCCTCCACCGATGGCCGACAGAGAAGGATCACACACCCGCCATGACCGCCCCCGTCACCCCGAACACGCTCACTGCCGCCCAGGCCGCCGACCGCCTGGACGGCTTCACCGTCATCGACGTGCGCACCCCCGCCGAGTACGCCACCGGGCACCTGCCCGGCGCGGTGAACGTCCCGCTGGACCAGATCGAGCGCGCCCTGCCCGAGATCCGGCAGGCCGCCGAGCGCGGCGGCCTCCTCGTCGTGTGCGCCTCCGGGGCGCGCTCGGAAAAGGCGTCCGGGATCATCGCCGCCGACGGCGTGCCCGCCGCCACCCTCGCCGGTGGCACCACCGCCTGGGCGTCCGAGGGCCGGGACCTGGAGCGCCCCGCGGCCTGCGACACCCGCGCGGTGTGGGGCATGGAGCGGCAGGTGCGCTTCACCGCCGGCACCCTGGTGCTGCTCGGTCTGGTGCTCGGCCTGCTGGTGCACCCGGCGTTCCAGCTCCTGTCGGCGGCCATCGCGGGCGGGCTGGTCTTCTCCGCCCTCACCGACACCTGCGGCATGGCCGTCGTCCTCGGCAAGCTGCCCCACAACCGCCCGCGCGGGACGGACCTCGAAGGCGCCCTCGCCGCACTGCGGGGCCACTGACGCTCCCGTTCCTCCCGCTCCCCGGCGGCGCCCGCGCCGCCGCCCGGGACGAGGACGTTGCGGTCGCCCCCGCGACGGGCGCGTCCGCGCTCGCCGGGCTGCGGCTGCTGACCGGCTTCGGTGGACGCGGCGGCCCTCCTCGCCCTGGCGGCGACGGGTGCGGGCGCGGTGTGGGGCCTGGGCCGCATCCGGGCCCGCGCCCCGTCGTCGCCCGCCACCGCTGGCTCCGCCGACGCCGGCACGGCAGGCCCGGTGCGCCGATGAGGCGCCCCGGGCCTCTCGCGTCACGTCACGGAAGGCGGGGCGGTCAGCCGCCCCGTACCACCGCCACCGGCGACGGCGCGTGATGCAGCAGCGCCTGGCTGACGGACCCCAGCAGCAGACCCGTGAAGCCCCCGCGCCCCCGCGCGCCGACCACCGTCAGCTGGGCGCCCCGGCCGGCCTCGATGAGGGCCTCGCGGGTGGAGCCGTGGACCACCCTCGGCTCCACCACCACCCCCGGACGGAGCTCGCGATGGCCCGCCAGCGCCTCCGCCAGCAGTCGTTCCTCCGCCTCCGCGAGGGCGCCCGGCGGGCTCGCGTACGGCTCCGCGGGGTCCTGCGGCTCGGGCACGGGTGCGTTCCACGCGGTCCAGGCGTGCACGGCCACCAGCGTCGTCCCGCGCGACTCCGCCTCCTGGAAGGCGAAGTCCACCGCCCGCTCACCGGAGGCGGAGCCGTCGACGCCCACCACCACGGGACCCTCCGTGCGCACGTCGCCGCGTACCACCAGCACCGGACACCGCCCGTGCGCCGCAAGATGCACCCCCGTCGAGCCGACCATCAGGCCGACGAAACCGCCCATGCCGCGCGACCCGACCACCACCAGTTCGGCGGCCCGGGACTGTGCCTCCAGGACGGTGAGCGCCTCGCCCGTCACCACCGAGCTGGTCACCTCCACCCCGGGCGCGGCGGCCTCGGCGCGCTCCACGGCCTCCGCCAGCAGCCGCTCCACCATGGTCCGCAGCCCGCCCTCGGGAGGGCCGAGCGGCGAGGGACCCGGCGGGACGTGCATCGCGGGCCACAGAAACGCGTGCACCACCTTCAACGACGCGCCCCGCCGCCGCGCCTGCTGTGCCGCCGCCTCCACCGCGGCCAGGGCCGACGCCGACCCGTCCACTCCGACGACCACCACTCCGGCCACCGTGCCTCCACGCGTTCCCGTACCGCCTCCGCCCCTGCTCCTCCAGCCACCTTCCCCCGGCCCGGCGCCTCCCGCATGGGCTCTCCGCCGTACGGCCGAGAGGGCCGAAGGTCCCCGTGACCGCACGGCCGGACGTCCCGGTGCAGGCGTTCCCCTGGTTGGAGTGGCCTGACCTGAGTAGATTTGGCGCCGAAGTCATGTTTTGCCCGCCGGACCGAGGGTGTGCCGCGCATCGCGGGACTTCCGGGCGAGGACCACATGTTCCAGCTGAGCGCGCCGATCGTCGTCACGTTCGTCCTGTACGTGCTCGCCCTGATCGGCACGGGGATCCGGGCCTACACGCGCACGCACACCTTCCAGGACTTCGCCCTCGGCGGCCGCCGCTTCGGCCCCTGGGTCGCCGCGCTGTCCGCGGGCGCCAGCGACATGTCCGGCTGGCTGTTCCTGGCGCTCCCCGGCGCCGTCTACGCGGCCGGGATCGGCTCCGTTTGGCTCGCCGTCGGTCTGGCCGTCGGCACGTACCTGAACTGGCTGTTCGTCGCGCCACGCCTCCGCACCTACACCGAGCGCGCCGGCAACGCGGTGACCCTGTCCGGCTATCTGGAGGAGCGCTTCGAGGACCGCACCCGCATGCTGCGGCTGATCTCCGCCGCCGTCACCCTCGTCTTCTTCACCGTGTACGTCGCCGGCGGCCTGGTGGCGGGCGGGCTGCTGTTCGAGACCGTCTTCGACCTGCGCTTCACCGTCGGCGTCACCCTCACCGGGCTGCTGATCGTCATCTACTCGTGCCTGGGCGGCTTCCTCGCGGTGAGCCTCACGCACGTGCTGCAGGCCTCGTTGATGCTGCTCGGCCTGGTCGTGCTGCCCGCCGTCGCGATCGCCCGCCTCGGCGGCTTCGGCGCCCTCGGGGACGCCCTCGACGGCAGACAGCCCGCACTGCGCGAGTTCAGTTCCCGCGTCGTGTACTCGGGGGAGTCCTGGGCGGCCGAGGGACCGCTCGGGATGGTGGCGATCATCTCGCTGCTCGCCTGGGGGCTCGGCTACTTCGGCCAGCCGCACATCCTGGCCCGCTTCATGAGCATCCGCAGCACCCGGGACGTCCCCGCCGCCCGCCGCATCGGCACCGGCTGGGTGGTGCTCGTCCTCACCGGCGCCACCCTCGTGGGCCTCGCCGGCATCGGCGAGCTGACCCCGGCGCTGTCCTCCCCGGACACCGTCTACATCGCGCTCAGCCGCCTGCTGCTCGACCCGTGGATCGCCGGGATCATGCTGATCGCGGTGCTGGCCGCCATCGTGTCCACCGCGGACAGCCAGCTGCTGGTGTCCTCCGTGGCCCTCACCGAGGACTTCTTCCGGGCGTTCCTCCACCGGAGCGCCCCCGACCGGGTGCTGGTCTGGGTGGGGCGCGCCACCGTCGTCCTGGTCATCGTGGTGGCGTACGTGATCGCCCTCAGAGGGGGCGGGCTGCTGAACATCGTCGCCGCTGCGTGGGCCGGGTTCGGCGCCGCGTTCGGCCCGGTCGTGCTGCTCTCGCTGTACTGGCCCCGCATGACCTCGGCCGGCGCCATGGCCGGCATCGTCGCCGGCGCGGGCACGGTCCTGGCGTGGGACTGGGTCAACCCGCTGCTCGGCCCGCTGCGGACCAGCGTCTACGAGATGGTCCCGGGCGTCGTCGCCGCCACGGTCGCCGCGCTCGTCTTCGGGCGGTACGTCGGCCGGCCGCCGAAGCGCGCCTTCTGGCGGATGCCCGGCGGCGGCACCAGCTCCGTGGTGCTCACCCCCTTCCTCACCCGCGCGCCCGTCGGCCTGGCCATGCTCGACACGGACCTGCGGTACGTGTGGGTGAACGAACCGCTCGCGCGGCTGATCCCCCTGGAGCGGCGCATCGGACGGCGCCTCACCGAACTGAGGCCGACCCCCCGGTACCGGCGCTTCGAGGATCAGATGCGGCGCGTGCTGGAGACCGGCGAGCCCGTCATGGACTGGGAGTTCCGCAGCGAGGAGGAGGAACCCGGGGACGCCCGCGCGGTCTCCGTGTCGTTCTTCGGCGTGACCGACCGGCACGACACCACCGTCGGCGTCCTGTACATGGTCGTCGACGTCACCGAACGGTGGCGGGCGCAGAGCAGACTCGCCCTGCTGAACGACGTCGGCGCCCGCATCGGCAGCACCCTCGACGTCCGTCGCACCGCGCAGGAACTCGCCGACGAGGCCGTGCCCACCGTGGCCGACTTCGTCGCCGTGGACCTGCTGGACACCGTGATGCGCGGCGAGGAACCCGCGCCCGGACCCGTCGGCCTGTCCCCGGTCATCCGCCGCGCCGGGCAGACGTCCGCGCGGGAGGGCGGCTGCGGCGGCAGCCTCGCCCTCGGCGAGGCCGTCCGGCGCGCCCCTTCCTCGCCCGTGACCCGCTGCCTCCTGGAGAGCCGCACCCTCGTCGAACGCACCCTCGACCGCGAGGCCAGCCCCTGGGTCACCGAGGACCCCTCGATCGGCGCGTCCATCCTCAGGTACGGCTACGCCTCCCTGATGGTCGTGCCCGTCCGGGCCCGGGGCGTCACCCTCGGCGTGGCGACCTTCGCCCGCACCGAGCGGTCCGGCCCCTTCGGCGACGACGACGTGCGGCTCGCTGAGGAGATCGTCTCCCGCGCCGCGGTGGCCGTCGACAACGCCCGCCGCTACACGCGCGAGCGGACCGCCGCCCGCGCCATGCAGCAGGCGCTGCTGCCGCAGGCGCTCACCGGCGGCTCCGCGGTGGACGTGGCGTCCTGGTACCAGCCGGCCGACGCCCCGAACGGCGTCGGCGGCGACTGGTTCGACGTCATCCCGCTGTCCGGCGCCCGCGTCGCCCTCGTCGTCGGCGACGTCGTCGGACACGGCATGGACGCCGCCGCGACCATGGGACGCCTGCGCACCGCCGTGCGGACCCTCGCCAACCTCGACATGCCGCCCGACGAACTCCTCGCCCACCTCGACGACCTGGTCATCGGGCTGATGGGCGCCCACGACGACCACGAGCCCGCCGCCGCGGGCGCCGCCTTCCTCGGCGCGACCTGCCTGTACGCCGTGTACGACCCGGTCAGCGGACGGTGCTCGATGGCCCGCGCCGGCCATCTCCCGCCCGTCCTCGTCAGCCCGGACGGCACGGTCGAGGTCATGGACCTGCCGGCCGGGCCGCCGCTGGGGCTCGGCTACCTGACCTTCGAGTCGTGCGAGCGGGAACTCACCGAGGGCAGCCTGCTGGCCTTCTACACCGACGGACTCGTCGAGACCCCGGACCGGGACATCGACGAGGGGATCGACCGGCTGGGCGCCGCCCTCGCCGTGCCCCGCCCCACCCTGCGGGAGATCGGGCGGGGCGTGGTCGACACCCTGCTCACCGGGCCGCCGCCGGACGACGCGGCGCTGCTGCTCGCCCGCACCCGCTCGCTGCCGGCGGACCGGGTCGCGTCCTGGGACCTGCCCAGCGACCCCGCGGCCGTCGGCACCGCCCGCACGGCCGCCGTACGGCAGCTGACGGAGTGGGGCCTGGACGACCTGGCGTTCACCACGGAACTCATCGTCAGCGAACTCGTCACCAACGCGATCCGGCACGCCTCCGGGCCGGTCTCCCTGCGCCTGATCCGCGACCGCGCCCTGATCTGCGAGGTCGCCGACGGCACCGGCACCTCACCTCGACCACGCCACGCCCGCACCACGGACGAGGGCGGCCGCGGCCTGATGATCGTGGCCCAGCTGGCCCACAGGTGGGGGACCCGCCACACGGCGACCGGCAAGATCATCTGGACGGAACAGCCGTTCGTGGCGGAGCCGTGAGGGCGGGCTGCCGCCCGTGCTTCGAGGGGGGCCTCCCCGCAGGAAGGGGCCGTCCCGCGTAGAGCACGGGGCGTCCTGCGTAGGGCACGGGCCGTCCCGCGTAGGCACGGGGCGTCCTGCGTAGGGCACGGGGCGTCCAGCGTAGGCACGGGGCGTCCCGCGTGGAGGGGAGCAGCGAAAGAACCGGCGGTCCGCGCGCACCCACCGGGCCTCTGAGGCGGCCCCGCCGCGCACCTTTCCGTCGCGGCGGCGCCCGGTCCGGTCGGGCCCCTGGGCGGAGGGCCCAACGGCCCGCGAGCGCGGGACCCGCGGCCTCTGCCGCAGGGGGCAGACGTGACGGGATCGTGGGCTGTGGAGGGGCCCGACGTGGAGGGCCCCCGAACGAGAGGTGCATTCCATGCTCCGCACCGTCACCGTGGGCTACGACGGCTCGTCCGAGAGCCGTGCCGCCGCGGAGTGGGCCGCCCGAGAGGCGCTGCTGCGCGGGCTGCCGCTGCGGCTGGTCAACGTCCGGGAGCCGATCCCCGGGCACATCGCCGAGTCCGACCTCATGGCCGACGGCACCTTCCGGGAGCGCGCCGAGCGCCTCCCGCGCGAGGCCGGCGCGACGCTGCGGGCGCGCCACCCGGAACTGGAGGTCGTCGCCGAACAGATCCCCGGCGGACCCATGGACGTGCTCCCCGAGGTGGCGAAGGACGCCGACCTGCTCGTCCTCGGCTCCCGCGGGCTCAGCGGCATCGGCGGCTTCCTCGTCGGCTCCGTCGGCATGGTGGTGATCGCGCACACCACCACCCCGGTCGTCCTCGTCCGGGCCGCCACCTCCGCGAAGGCCGCCGGGCCCGTGGTGGTGGGCGTCGACACGGAGAAGCCGAACGGCACGGTCCTCGCCTTCGCCTTCGAGGAGGCCGCCCGCCGCGGCGCCGTGCTGAAGGCCGTGCACGGCTGGACCGTCCCTCCGTACTACGCCTACGTCCTGCCCGCCTACCCGGCACTCGCCGCCGAACTGGGCGAGGAGCAGTCCGAGGCGCTGACCGAGGTGCTGCGGCCATGGCGGGAGAAGTTCCCCGACGTCGAGGTCGCAGAGGAGTCCCGTGCCGGCAGCGCGGCCGTCCGGATCGTCGACGCCGCCCGCGACGCCTCGCTGGTCGTCGTCGGCCGCCGGATCCGCCGCGGCCCGATCGGCGCGCACATCGGGCCCGTCACCCACGCGGTGCTGCACCACGCCACCGCCCCCGTCGCCGTCGTCGCGCACGACTGACCGCCGAGCGGAAAGGGCCGCTGACCACGGAGCCGGCAGCCGTCACCGCGCAGGCTGCCGGGACCCTGTGCCCGGCCCCAGCGGGCACCTTGCCCAGCCGGCACCCGAGGACGCCCCCGCGCCCGTGCCTCGCCCGAACCTCCGCCCGTCGCACCGCGCCCCCTCAATGGCCTACGTGGCCCTGTCGGGACCCCGCTCTCCCGGGGAAGGTGAGGAGGGTACGCACCTCCACGCACCGCGCCCGCACCCACCCCGACCCTCGACGTGGAAGGACACCACGATGTCCGTCGACAGGCACCAGGCCTCCGACCCTCCCCCAGCCTCCGGACGGGGGAACCCCCATCTCGCTGCGCTCGGTGACGACGAGCTGAGGACGCTGGACGCGCACTGGCGCGCCGCGAACTACCTGGCCGTCGGCCAGATCTACCTCATGGCGAACCCCCTGCTCACCGAGGAGCTGCGCCCGGACCACGTGAAGCCGCGCCTGCTCGGCCACTGGGGAACCTCGCCCGGTCTGAACCTCGTCTACACCCACCTCAACCGGGTGATCCGGGCCCGTGACCTGGACGCCCTGTGCGTGTGGGGTCCGGGACACGGCGGGCCGGCCGTGGTCGCCGGGTCCTGGCTGGAGGGGTCGTACACCGAGACCTATCCCGACATCACGCGCGACGCGGCGGGGATGGGGCGGCTGTTCAAGCAGTTCTCGTTCCCCGGTGGCGTCCCCAGCCACGTCGCCCCCGAGACGCCCGGCTCCATCCACGAGGGCGGCGAACTCGGCTACTCCCTGTCGCACGCGTACGGCGCCGCCCTGGACCACCCGGACCTGGTGGTGGCCTGCGTCGTCGGCGACGGCGAGGCGGAGACCGGGCCGCTCGCGACCTCCTGGCACTCCAACAAGTTCCTCGACCCCGTCCACGACGGCGCCGTCCTGCCGATCCTCCACCTCAACGGCTACAAGATCGCCAACCCCGCCGTGCTGGCCCGCATCCCCGACGACGAGCTGGACGCGCTGCTCAGGGGCTACGGTCACGACCCCCTGCACGTGATCGGCGACGACCCGGCCGCGGTGCACCAGTCGATGGCGCGCGCCATGGACGCCGCCCTCGACCGCATCGCCGCCATCCAGCGCGCCGCCCGCGAGGACGGCGCGACCGAACGCCCCCGCTGGCCGATGATCGTGCTGCGCACCCCGAAGGGCTGGACGGGGCCCGCCGAGGTCGACGGGCTGCCCGTGGAGAACACCTGGCGCTCGCACCAGGTGCCGCTGCCCGGCGTCCGCGACAACCCCGACCATCTGCGGCAGCTGGAGGCGTGGCTGCGGTCGTACCGGCCCCAGGAGCTGTTCGACGAGGACGGCCGCCCCCACGCCGACGTCCTGGCCTGCGTCCCCGCCGGCGCCCGCCGCCTCGGCTCCAGCCCGTACGCCAACGGCGGGCTGATGCTGCGCGAGCTGCCGATGCCGCCGCTGGAACGGCACGCCGTCCCCGTCGACAAGCCGGGCGCGACGATGCACGAGCCGACCCGCGTCCTCGGCGACCTCCTCCGGGACGTCATGCGGGACACCGCGGACCGCCGTGACTTCCGGCTGGTCGGTCCGGACGAGACCGCCTCCAACCGCCTCCAGGCCGTGTACGAGGCGAGCGGCAAGGCGTGGCAGGCCGGCACGTACGAGGTGGACGAGGACCTCGACCGGCACGGCCGGGTGATGGAGATCCTCTCCGAACACACCTGTCAGGGCTGGCTGGAGGGCTACCTCCTCACCGGCCGGCACGGCCTGTTCTCCTGCTACGAGGCGTTCGTGCACATCGTCGACTCGATGGTCAACCAGCACATCAAGTGGCTGCGCGTCACCCGCCGCCTGCCCTGGCGCGCCCCCATCGCCTCCCTGAACTACCTGCTGACCTCGCACGTCTGGCGCCAGGACCACAACGGCTTCTCCCACCAGGACCCCGGCTTCGTCGACCACATCCTCAACAAGAGCCAGGAGGCCGTACGGGTCTACCTGCCGCCGGACGCCAACACCCTGCTGTCGGTGGCCGACCACTGCCTGCGCAGCCGCGACTACGTCAACGTGATCGTGGCCGGCAAGCAGCCCTGCTTCGACTGGCTGTCCATGGAGGACGCGCGGGCGCACTGCGCGCGCGGCGCCGGCATCTGGGACTGGGCGGGCACCGAGACCGGCGACCGCGAACCCGACGTGGTGCTGGCCTGCGCGGGTGACGTCCCCACCCAGGAGGTCATGGCGGCCGCGCAGCTGTTGCGCCGACACCTGCCCGAGCTGGCCGTGCGGGTCGTCAACGTCGTCGACATCGCCCGTCTGCTGCCCCGTGCGGAGCACCCGCACGGCATGTCCGACTTCGAGTACGACGGCCTGTTCACCGCGGACAAGCCGGTGATCTTCGCCTACCACGGCTACCCGTGGCTGATCCACCGGCTCGCCTACCGCCGCACCGGGCACCCTCACCTGCACGTGCGCGGCTACAAGGAGATCGGCACCACGACCACGCCGTTCGACATGGTGGTCCGCAACGACCTGGACCGCTACCGGCTGGTGATGGACGTCATCGACCGCGTCCCGGGGCTCGCGGTACGAGCCGCCGCGGTACGGCAGCGGATGGAGGACGTCCGCCTGCGCCACCACGACTGGATCCGCGAACACGGCACCGACCTGCCCGAGGTCGCCGACTGGACCTGGGACGGCTGACCCGGCCGCACCCCGCGTCGAAAGGCACACGCGAGCGGGATGTTTTGCGGGTCCTTTACAGTTGGCGTGGAAGCAGTCCATTCTGCTTCCACACAACTTCGTACTGTTCGAAAAGGAGCGACGGTCCCCCGATGGGTGATCCTCCCAGTAGTAGCCGTGCCACCACCCGCAGTCCGCGTCATGCGGCCGGTCAGGGAGCGGGGGTGGCACGGTGACCGAGATCCTGCTGCTCCTGCTCGCCCTGCTGCTGACGCTGGCCTGCGGGGTTTTCGTCGCGGCCGAGTTCTCCCTCACCACCGTCGAGCGCGCCGAACTCGAGCGCGCCGCCGGCGCGGGTGAGCGCGGCGCGGCCGGTGCGCTGGCCGCCGTACGCCGCCTGACGGTCCAGCTGTCAGGCGCCCAGCTCGGCATCACCGTCACCTCCCTGGTGATCGGCATGCTCGCCGAGCCGTCCCTCGCCGCGTTGCTGCGCGGCCCGCTGCGGGCGGCCGGCCTCGGCTCCGCCGCCCCGACCGTGGCGACCCTGCTCGGCGTGGCTCTGTCCACGGTGGTGCTGATGGTCGTCGGCGAGCTGGTCCCGAAGAACTGGGCCATCTCGCGTCCCGTCGCGGTCGCCAAGGTCGTCGCCGGGCCGCAGCGCGCCTTCACGGCCGCGTTCGGCCCGTTCATCAACCACCTCAACGGCACCGCCAACCGCTTCGTGCGCCGCATCGGCCTGGAGCCGGCGGAGGAACTGGCGTCCGCCCGCACCGCCGAGGAGCTGAGCGCCCTCGCCCGGCACTCCGCCGCCGAGGGCGCGCTGGAGGCGGACTCGGCGGAGCTGTTCGTGCGCACGCTGCACCTGAGCGAGCTGACCGCCGAGAACGTGATGACACCGCGCGTCGACGTCCGCGCCCTGGAGGTGCACGCCACCGCCGCCGACGCCGCGACGCTCAGCCACGCCACCGGCCTGTCCCGTTTCCCGGTGTACCGCGACAGCCTCGACGAGGTCGTCGGCACCGTCCACATCCGGGACGTGCTCGCCCTGGAGCCGGAGCGGCGCGCCGCCACGCCCGTCACCGAGCTGACCACGCCGCCGTTGCTGGTCCCCGACAGCCTCCCCGCCGACCGGCTGCTGGAGCGCATGCGCGCCCACCGCGCCATGGCCGTCGTCATCGACGAGTACGGCGGCACGGCGGGCGTCGCCACCGTGGAGGACATCGTCGAGGAGGTCGTCGGCGAGGTCCGTGACGAGCACGACCCGGTCGAGGTGCCCGAACTGGCGCCCGCACCCCCCGCCGACGACGGCCGCGAGGTGTGGGAGGCCGACGGCGGCCTCCGGCTCGACCGGCTCACCGCCCTGGGCCTCACCGCCCCGGACGGCCCGTACGAGACGGTCGCCGGACTGATCGCCACCCGCCTGGCCCGGATCCCCGTGGCGGGCGACTCGGTGGACGTGGACGGCTGGCGGCTCGACGTGCTCGCGGTCGAGCACCACCGCGCCGACCGCATACGCGTCACCGCCCCGGCCCCCGTACGGGCCGAGGTCCTGGAGGAAGCCCGATGACCGTCCTGCAGCTCGCCATCGGCGTCCTCACCCTGCTCACCAACGCGTTCTTCGTGGGCGCCGAGTTCGCCCTGATCTCGGTGCGCCGCAGCCAGATCGAGCCGCGCGCCCTCGCGGGCGAGAAGCGCGCCAGGATGACGCTGTGGGCGCTGGAGCACCTGTCCGCGATGATGGCCACCGCCCAGCTCGGCATCACGGTGTCGTCGCTGGTGCTCGGCGCGGTCGCCGAACCGGCCATCGCGCATCTGCTGGAGCCGCCGTTCGAGGCGGTCAACGTCCCGGACGCGCTGGTCCACCCGATCGCGTTCGTGATCGCCCTGACCCTCGCCACATATCTGCACATGCTGATCGGCGAGATGGTGCCGAAGAACATCGCCCTCGCCGCGCCCGTGCCCAGCGCGCTGCTGCTGGGCCCGCCGCTGGTGTGGCTGACCCGGGCGCTGCGGCCCTTCGTGTTCGGCATCAACGCCTTCGCCAACGTCCTGCTGCGGCTGCTGCGGGTCGAGCCGAAGGACGAGGTGGAGTCGGTGTTCACCGACGACCAGCTCGCCCGGATGGTCGTCGACTCCAGCGAGGCCGGACTGCTCACCCCGGCGGACGGGGAGCGGCTGCGGGACGCGCTGGAGCTGGGCACCCGCCCGGTCGGCGAGATCCTCGTCCCGGCCGGGAAGATGCACGCCGTCGACCACACGGTCACCCCGGCGCGGCTGGAGCGCGTGGCCGCCGGGGCGGGCCTGTCCCGCTTCCCGGTCACCGGCCCCGACGGCGCGCTCCTGGGCTACCTGCACATCAAGGACACCCTCGGCGTGACCGAACGGGACCGCCCGTTCCCGCGCACCGCGCTGCACAAGGTCACCCGGGTCCGCATCGACACCCCGCTCGACGACACGCTCACCGCGCTCCGCGCGGAGGGCAGCCACCTCGCCGCGGCCGTCGGCGAGAACGGCAAGGTCATCGGCTTCGTGACGATGGAGGACGTCCTGACGGAACTGGTCGGCCCGGCGGCTCCCGCCCCGGCCTGACCCCTGGTCCCGACGACACCCCGCGGCCCCGGCCGGACACCTGTCCGGCCGGGGCCGCGGTCATGTGTCGCGGGCCGTCACCCGTCCAGGCGCCGCCGCCGCTCGTTGTGCCAGGCGATCGCGCGGCGGATGTCGGGCTCGTCCAGGCCCGTACGGCAGGCCAGCTCCGTCATCGTGAGGACCGGGCGGCCGGACGTCAGGACGCGGCCGATCTTGCCCGCCCAGAGCTCCTCCTGGACGAAGGGCCGCTGCCGGTAGGCGGCGCGGACCATCTCCAGGTGGGTCTCGCAGCACGCGGTGACGCGGCGCAGCCCGTCGTGCAGCGGGTCGTCGGGGAGCACGGCCGAGGAGTCGGCCACATGACCGCA
Source organism: Streptomyces sp. BJ20 (assembly GCF_022869105.1). Classification (NCBI taxonomy): domain Bacteria; kingdom Bacillati; phylum Actinomycetota; class Actinomycetes; order Kitasatosporales; family Streptomycetaceae; genus Streptomyces; species Streptomyces sp. BJ20. The sequence continues at coordinate 4,448,514 of NZ_CP094918.1, read as the reverse complement.
CACCGCCTCCTCGGGAGGGAACGTCCTCCCGCACAGATCGCACAACTCCTGTACGGAGGCGACAGATCGGCGTGCGTGCTTCCTGCGTCCCCACATGGAAAGCTCCCGGTGGCCGGCTGTGCCCAGCGTACTGCGCGGGGCCGCCGCCCACCCGGCGGTCCTGGGATCCGCCCCGCCCCGGTCTACGGCACGCCCAGCTCGAACAGCACGTACCCCGCGTACGACCCCGACGCCACCGCCGCCGTGCCCAGCACGGCGGCCAGCACGGGCCCGCTCAGCCGCCGCATGGCCAGGGCGAGCGGCACGAACAGCGGGAACAGCGGCAGCAGATAGCGCGAGACGTTGCCGAAGTACTGCTGCGTGCCCATCACCGTCAGGTACGACAGCACCGTGTACACGACCAGCACGGACGGCGGCCTCAGCCGTATCAGCAGCACGGTCAGCACCGGCACCGTCAGCACCACCCCGACGCCGATCGTGTCCTCCATCGGCATGGCGAAGAGGTAGTCGAAGTGGCCCACCGGCACGGAGGTCAGCACGTCGAGGCTGTGCCGGCCCCAGTCGAACGTGTGGCCCCAGGCGCCCTCCTGGAGCTTGGTGTAGCCGCCCCAGTCGCCCATCCGGTACCCCACCCAGGCCAGGTAGCCGGCCACGCCGAGCGGGGCGATCATCACGGCGGCCAGCGGCTGCCGCCAGTCCTCCCGCCGCTGGACCACCGCGGCCACTCCCGCGACGGCCAGTGCCGCGACCAGGGCGACCGCTGTCGGCCGGGTCAGCCCCGCGGCGAAGACCAGCACCCCGGCGGCCGCCCAGCGGCGGGTCGCCACGGCCCAGCACGCCCAGGCGGCCAGCGCCGTGTACAGCGACTCGGAGTACACCGCCCACTCCGTGCCCGACCCCGGCCACACCGCCCACAGGCCGACGGCGACCAGCCCGGCCCTGCGCCCGCCCAGCCGCGAGGTCACGGCGTGGATGCCGAGAGCGGCGACGAACGAGCACACCACGGACACGGCCATCCCGGCGCCGTACGGGCCGAGTCCGGTGACCTCCGTGACCAGCCGCATCAGCGCCGGGTACAGCGGGAAGAACGCCGCCGAGTTGCCCTCCAGCGTGATCATCCCGGTCGCGCCGGGGACCGGCTCCAGGGCGGGGTCGTAGCCGTGCAGGGCGATCTGCTGGTACCACCAGCCGTCCCAGCTTCCCAGCACGTCCCACGGGTGTGCGCCGCCGCCGAACCGTGGGTGCTTCTCCCGGAAGTCGCCGGCCGAGTCCAGCAACAGCATGAAGACGGTGAAGCCCGCCAGCTTGAGTACGCCGTACACGGCGAGGACGGGCCCGACGCGGGCCGCGAGACGGCGCAGCAGCTCGCGCGGGCGGCCGGGCGCGGGTTCGGACGGCGCGGGGGAGGGGGTCGCCGCCGGTCCGGGACGGCGGGTCGTCGTGGTGCCGGTCATGAGGCGGAGGTCCCTGTCGTACGGCGGGAGCGGCGGCCGGGGAGGACCCAGGCGCGCAGCAGGTGGAAGCGGAGCAGGGCGGCGGCGAGGTTCGCCGCGACCAGCACCGGCAGCTCCGCCCCGGGGCCGGCTCCGGGGACGGCGTGGTGGAGGACGGCCAGCGCGGCGCCGGTGACGGCGAGGCCGGCCAGCAGGGCCACCAGCCCGCCGAGGTGGTGCGCGGGCAGCCCCGCGCGTCCGCGCACGCCGAAGGTGAAGCGCCGGTTGGCCGCGGTGTTGAGGACGGTGCACAGGAGCAGGGCGAGCGCGTTGCCCGCCTGGGCCCCGGCGGCCGGCCGCAGCAGGACGTACAGCGTGAGGTGCAGCAGTGTGCTGACGGCGCCCACGGCGGCGAAGCGGAGCATCTGGGCGAACCGGCCGGGCGGAGGGGCCGCGGCGGATCCGGCCGTCGTCCCGGCGCTGCCCAGCGCGGCCAGCGGCAGCCGTCCGCCCGCCAGCGCCCGCCCCAGCCGGGCCATGCCGCGCAGATCGGCGAGCGCCGTGGAGAGCAGGTCCACCCTGCTGTCGGGGTCGTCCACCCAGTCCACCGGCACCTCGTGGATGCGCAGCCCGGCCCGCTCGGCGAGCACCAGCAGCTCCGTGTCGAAGAACCACTCGCGGTCCTCCACCAGCGGCAGCAGCCGCTCGGCCACCTCCCGCCGGACCGCCTTGAACCCGCACTGCGCGTCGGTGAACCCGACGGAGAGCGTGCCGCGCAGCAGCCCGTTGTAGCAGCGGGAGATGATCTCCCGCTTCGGCCCGCGCACCACCCGGGAGCCCCGGGCGAGACGCGTGCCGATCGCGAGGTCCGAGTGGCCTGAGATCAGCGGGGCGACCAGCGGCAGCAGAGCCGCGAGGTCGGTGGACAGATCCACGTCGAGATAGGCCAGCACGGGGGCGGGGGAGCGGGACCAGGCGGTTTGCAGGGCGCGTCCGCGTCCCTTCTCCTCCAGCCGCACCCACTGGGTTCCGGGAAGCTCACCGGCCAGACGGGCGGCGATCCACGGGGTCCGGTCGGTGCTGGCGTTGTCGGCGACCGTGATCCGGAACGGGTACGGGAAGGTCTCCGCGAGGTGCGCGTGGAGCCGCCGGACGCAGGGTTCGAGATCGTGCTCCTCGTTGTGCACGGGCACGACCACCTCCAGGACGGGCTCGGGGTGGGGGAGCCCGGGATCGAGGGGCGGTGCGGGCCGCCGGGCGGTTCTCATGACGGGTCCTTTTCCGGCGTACGCCTGGGGTCGAGGGGTGGAAGCGGGGTCGGCCGACACTTTGGTATGGGCATGCCAAGTGCACCCGTAGGGTGGTCCGGGGTGCGGGAGGCAGAGGGACGCGGAGGCGGGTCCACGGCCGCCTCCGGGGAGTCACCCGCTCGGCGGCGGGTAGGTCGGGGTGCCGTTCACGTCGGGTGTGGAGGTTCCGGCCTCCGTCGTCCCCGGGGACACGGATCCGGAGGTCGTCGAGCCGGGGTCCGTCATGGGTGGTCCGGTCGTCGTGGAGCCGCCCGGCGTGCCGGACTCCGTGCTGTCGGGCGGCGGCAGCGAGGTGCTCGGATCCGCCGTGGCGGACGCCGTCCCGGTGGGGCCGCCGGAGCGCGGGGGAGCGGTCGACCCGGTCGCGGGCAGCGGCAGGTCGGCCGGCGCGGGCCCGGACCCGAGGTGCGGCAGGAACGCCAGGCCGACGCTCAGCCCGGCCACGGCGAGGGCGGAACCGCCCGCCCGCACCAGCACCCGCGTCCGGCGCCGGGCACGGATGCCGTCGTACAGGCGCGCGCGGCGGCCCGGGTCGAAGGGGGTGTGCGCCCGGCCCTCGCGCATCATCCGTGTCAGCTCACGCTCGAAGTCGTCCATCGCTGCTCCCCTCACTTCACGGGCCGGGCGGAGTCGGACAGGATCTCCCGCAGCCGCGCCACACCGCGGGACGCGTGGGAGCGGGCCGTGCCCACGGGACAGCCGAGGGCCTGCGCCACCTGGCCCTCGGGCAGGTCCTCGTAGTACCGCAGCACCACGGCCGCCCGCTGGCGGGGCGTCAGCAGGGCCAGCGCCGCCTCGAGGCGCGAGCGCTCGGCGACGGCCGCGGACACGTCGCCCGGTCCTGGCCGGTCGGGAAGTTCACCCACCGGGCGCTCACCCCACCAGCGCCGGCGGGCCGAGCGGGCGGCCAGCCGCACCAGCACCTGACGGACGTACGCCTCCGGCGCCTGCTCGGCGACCTTCGGCCAGGCGAACCACAGCTTCACCAGGGACTCCTGCACCAGGTCCTCGGCCCGCTGGCGGTCGCCGCCGGTGAGCAGACGCGCGACATGCAGCAGCGCCGACCAGCGGGCGGCCACGAACTCGTCGAAGCCGTCGGCCCGAAACCGCTGCATCCCTTACCGCCCCGTGTCCGTACAAGCCCTTGCACCTGGAAGAAGGCACTGGGAAGGGGGAAACGATGCAGCAAAGTGCTGTGACCCGCCTCACGTCCGGAAACGCGCCTGACGGTGCCCGGAGGCACTGTCAGGCCGATCCGATGCGCACACCCGGAAGAGCAGCACGCGTCGCGGTACTGGACCCCGCGGGAGCCGTCTTCCTGTTCCGCTACGACAACCCCGAGGTCGGCGTGCACCGGGCGATGCCCGGCGGCGGCATGGAGCCGGGCGAGTCACCGCTGGAGGCCGCCGGGCGGGAGGTGCGGGAGGAGACCGGGTGGAGCGACCTCGTGATCGAGGACGGCGTGCTGTGTCTGTGGGAGCACGACTTCACCCGGGTCGGCGTGCCCGTCCGTCAGCATGAGCACATCTACCTCGCGTACGCCCCACACCGGGAGCCGGCCGGGGACCTCACGGCCGCGCATGCGGAGGACAAGATCGAGCGGTGGCGGTGGCGGTGGCGGTGGCGGTGGTGGTCGCCGGCCGACCTGGCGGCCGGGCACGAGCCGTTGTGGCCGCCGCAGCTGCCGGAACTGCTGGCCGAGGTGCGGAGGTCGGGGGCTCCGGCGACTCCGGTCGACCTCGGCTTCGTCCCGAACCGACCGGTCGTCCGGGGCTGAGCCGTACGATGCTGGTCGTCCGGGGCTGAGCCGTACGGTGCTGGTCGTCCGGGCCGAACCGTCCGGCATGACACGACGACCGCCCCGGGACAGGACGGCCTTCTGTGACACGGCGGCCTCATGCGGCACGGCGGGCCCCGTGACACGAGAACGGCCCCGGCGGACGCCGGGGCCGTTCGAGGGTCAGTGGGCGCCGGGCCCGCCGCTGCCGAAGCCGCCGCTGCCGCCCTCGTCCCAGCGGGGGCGGCCCTCGGCGGCGCCGGTGCGGGTGCCGGCGTTGCCGGTGCCCTTCAGCTCGTGCGGGGTCAGCCGCTCGTCGGTCCGGGGCATCGCCTCCGGCTCCCGGTGCTCCTGCACCTCGCGGACCGGGCCGCCCTCGGGCATCCGGGGCTGCTCGTCGGGCCGGGGCCGCCGGGAGTCGTTGTCGCGTACCTTGCGGCTGCCGAGCAGGAACATGCCGATCAGCAGGGCCAGGACCACGATCCCCGCCACCACCAGTCCGACGCCGAGGGCACCGCGTCCCGCCGCCAGGTCGGCTGTCTCCATAGCGTTCATCATGTCCTCCCGGGTACCCCGGGACCTCGCCCCGAACCAGCCCGCCCCCGACGGACCCGCCCGCTGGACGCCGCGGAACCCTTGCGGCGACGGTGCGGACCGGGTTTGACGCACCGTACGGCGGCAACCCGCGCGGTGTGACGACGACATCGCAGGAGGAGCTGTTCCGGTTCCTGGAGGACCGGTTCGCCTGCGCCCAGGCCTGCACCGAGTGTGCCCGGGCCTGCGCGACCCGGGCCGGCCTCGTGGACCCCGACGGCGCCGAGAACCAGGAACTCGTACGACGCAAGGGCATCATGTGCGCGGAGGTCTGCGACGCGACCTGCCGGGTGCTGTCCGAGCAGAACCAGGCCGACGAGGCCACCATCCGGATGCAGGTCGAGTGGTGCCGCCAGGTGTGCCTGGAGAGCGCCCAGGTCTTCGACGGACACCCCGGCGCCGAACGCACGGCGGAGGCCTGCCGCGCCTGCGCCCGGGCCTGCACCGCATTCCTCGACACCCTCAACTGACCCACCGCTCCGCCCCGTCCCCGCCGCCCCCGGCCCCGTACAAACTCGGGCGAGTTGTCGCCATACTGGACGGGACCGGGGGAGGTCGGACGGACTACGACGGGGGCGGCGTAGGACATGGGGGACGACACACGGCTGATCGGCGGCCGGTACCGGCTGCTGGACCGCGTCGGACGCGGCGGCATGGGGGAGGTCTGGCGGGCGCGGGACGAGTCGCTCGGCCGGCAGGTCGCGGTGAAGTGCCTCGACCCGCTCGGCCCGCAGCGCGACCCGTCGTTCGGGCGGGTGCTGCGCGAGCGGTTCCGCCGCGAGGCGCGGGTGGCGGCCTCGCTCCAGCACCGCGGGATCACCGTGGTGCACGACTTCGGCGAGTCGGACGGCGTGCTCTACCTGGTGATGGAGCTGCTCCAGGGCCGTGACCTCAGCCGGCTCCTCGAGGACAACAAGCACCATCCGCTGCCCGTCGACGAGGTGGTGGAGGTGGCGGCGCAGGTCGCCGCAGCCCTCGCCTACACCCACGACCAGGGCGTCGTGCACCGCGACCTGAAACCCGCCAACATCGTGCGGCTCGACGACGGCACGGTGAAGATCTGCGACTTCGGCATCGCCCGCCTCGGGCACGACATCGGCTTCACCTCCCGGCTCACCGGCACCGGCGTTGCCATGGGCACCCCGCACTACATGTCGCCGGAGCAGATCGCCGGGGAGGAGGTCGACCGGCGCAGCGACCTGTACTCCTTCGGATGCGTGCTCTACGAGATCGCCACCGGGGCGCCGCCGTTCGACCTGGACGACGCCTGGGCGGTCCTCGTCGGCCACCGCGACACCCCGCCCCGGCCGCCGCGCCGCCACCGCGCGGAGCTGCCCGAGCGGCTGGACCGCGTCATCCTCGACCTGCTGGCCAAGGACCCGGACGACCGGCCGGACAGCGCGCTCGAACTCGGCGCACGCATCAAGGAGTTGCGCTCCGCGCCCGGCACGGCCGGACGTCCGGCGCTCCCCGGTCCCGCGGGCGGCCCTTCCACCGGACGCACCGCCGGCGCGGCGGGACGCCCCGAGCGGCTGCCGTCCTGGACGCGCGGAGGGAACGCCGTCCGCACCGCCGGAGCCGCGCCGCCCGCCTCCACCGGCGACCCCCGGCCCACCCCCTCGGCGACCGCGCTCACCGCCCTCGCCGAGCGCCACCACGCCGCCCTCCGCCTCGGCCGCCTCGGCCGCTGGGAGGAGGCCGGTGAACTGCACGGGGAGGTCGCCGCCGAACGTGAACGCCTCCTCGGTCCGGACCACCCGGACACCCTCGCAGGCCGCTACGAGGTGGCGTTCACCCTCAGCCGCACCGGCCGGCCCGCCGACGCCCTGCGCGCCTACAAGAACGTCGCCGAGGCCCGGATCCGCGTCCTCGGACCCGACCACCCCGACACCCTCGCCGCGCGCCAGGAGATGGGGTACGTCCTCGCCCAGCTGGGCCGCCCGGCCGATGCCCACCGCGTGTACCTGTCGGTGCTGGAGGCCCGCGAGCGGACCATGGGCCCCGACCACCCCGACGCCCTGCGCTGCCGCCACAACCTCGCCTTCAACCTCAGCAGACTCGGCCGCCTGGACGACGCCCACACCATGGCGTGCGAGGTGGCCGAGGCACGCGCCCGGGTGCTCGGCCCCGACCACCCCGACACCCTCGTCACCCGCTGCGAGGTCGCCTACGTCCTCGGCCGCCTGGGCCGTTGGAAGGAGGCCCTGGAGACCTACCGCGACGTGGCCGTGGTCCGCACCCGCGTCCTCGGCCCGGACCACGCCGACACCCTCGCCGCCCGGCACGAGGTGGGCGTCGGCCTCGGCCGCCTCGGCCGCGTCGGGCAGGCCTTGGACGTGTACCGCCGCCTGGTCGTCGACCGCACCCGGGTGAACGGCCCCCACCACCCCGGGACGCTGCGCGCCCGGCACGGCGTCGGCGTCGCCCTCGGCCGGCTGGGCCGGTGGACGGACGCCCTCGCCGAGTCCCGCGAGGTGGCCGCCCTGCGCGAACGGGTGCTCGGCGCCGAGCACCCCGACACCCTGGTCAGCCGCAGGGAGGTCGCCGTCGCGCTGGGCTGGCTGGGCGACTGGGCGCACGCGCTCACCGAGTACCGGAGGGTGGCCGACGCCCGGGAGCGGATCCTCGGCGCGGACCACCCCGACACGCTCGCCGCCCGCGAGGACGAGGCGCACTGCCTGGAGCGTGTCGGCCATCTCAAGGAAGCGGCGGACCTGTACGGGCGGCTGGCGTCGCCGCGGGGGCACGGCCTGGCCGGAGGCGCGTAGTCCGGTTCGCCGCGGTCCAGCCCTCTCACCCGCGGTCACCTCTGGCCGCGGACGATCATCACGTGTTACGAAGAGGCATGACCGCAGCTCAGGAGTCCCGGACGTACGACGTCGTCATCGTCGGGGGAGGCCACAACGGCCTCACCGCCGCCGCCTATCTCGCCCGTGCCGGGCGCTCCGTACTGGTGCTGGAGCGGCTGGACCACACCGGCGGCGCCGCGATCTCCACGCGCCCCTTCGCCGGCGTCGACGCACGCCTGTCCCGGTACTCGTACCTGGTCAGCCTGCTGCCCCGGAAGATCCTCACCGACCTGGGGCTCGACGTCCGGCTCGGCGCCCGCACCATCTCCTCGTACACACCCACCGAGCGCGACGGCCGGCCCACCGGCCTCCTCGTCGGCGGCGGCGAGGAACGCACCCGCGAGGCCTTCGTCCGTCTCACCGGCTCCGACCGCGAGTACCGGGCCTGGCAGAGCTTCTACGAGCTGACCGGCCGGGTCGCCCGCCGGGTGTTCCCGACGCTCACCGAGCCGCTTCCCACCCGCGGGGAGCTGCGCCGCACGGTGGAGGACGAGGAGGCCTGGCGGATCTTCTTCGAGGAGCCGCTGGGCGTCGCCGTCGAGGACCGCTTCTCCGACGACCTGGTGCGCGGCGTCGTCCTCACCGACGCGCTCATCGGCACCTTCGCCGACGCCCACGACCCGTCCCTGAAGCAGAACCGCTGCTTCCTCTACCACGTCATCGGCGGCGGCACCGGCGCCTGGGACGTCCCGGTCGGCGGCATGGGCGCGGTCACCGACGCGCTCGCCGACGCCGCCCGCAAGGCCGGCGCCGTCATCGCCACCGGCCACGAGGCCGTACGCATCGAGACCGACGGCCGCACCGCCGAGGTCACCCACCGCACGGCCGACGGCGAGGGGGTCGTCACCGCGGGCCACGTCCTCGTCAACGCCTCCCCGGAGGAGCTGGCACGGCTCACCGGCGACACGCCCCCGCCGCACGCCGAGGGCGCCCAGCTCAAGGTGAACATGCTGCTCACGAGGCTGCCGCGGCTGCGCGACAGCTCCGTCGACCCGCGTGAGGCGTTCGCCGGCACCTTCCACATCGCCGAGGGCTACCAGCAGCTGGCCACCGCGCACGCCCAGGCCGACGCGGGCCGGCTGCCCGACGCACCGCCGTCGGAGATCTACTGCCACTCGCTCACCGACCCGTCGATCCTCGGGCCCGAGCTCGCGGCACAGGGCTACCAGACCCTCACCCTGTTCGGACTGCACACGCCCGCGCGGCTGTTCGAGCGGGACAACGACGCGGTGCGCGAGGAGCTGCTGAAGGCGACGATCGCCCAGCTGGACGCCCATCTGGCCGAGCCGATCGCCGACTGCCTCGCCACGGACGCCGACGGCCGCCCCTGCATCGAGGCCAAGTCGCCCCTCGACCTGGAACGCGATCTGGGGCTGCCCGGCGGCAACATCTTCCACCGCGACCTGTCCTGGCCCCACGCCCAGGACGGCACCGGCCGCTGGGGCGTGGAGACGCCCCACGTCAACGTGCTGCTCTGCGGCGCCGGAGCGGTGCGCGGCGGCGGGGTCAGCGGGGTGCCGGGCCACAACGCGGCGATGGCCGTCCTGGAGTCCGGCCAGGCCTGACGCCCCGGCGGGCCTCAGCCGTTCTCCCGTGAGCCGGTGGCGTCGGAGGGGGTGCCGTGCCCGCCACGTGGGCGGTGCGTCCGTGCAGTACCGCCAGGGGACGATCAGGGTGTCGCGGCGGACGGGCCGGACCGCCGGATCGACCGCCGTCCCGGCTCCGGGCCGGGTGGTGCCGGAGGGGCGCGGTCGCCGTGCCGGTGGTCCGCCGAGCATGTCAGGCAGGGGTGCGGGACGGTTTCGCGGGTGATGCCCCTGCCGGCCGGGGGCCCGTCCAGGCGTCCTTCCCGGATCCGGTTCTCCGTTCCGGGCCGGGTGGTGTCCGCCGAGGGATGGTCGGACCCGGGCGTCCCGGGCGTCCCGGGCGTCCGGGGCGTTCGGGGCGGACCCGTGGGTCACGCCCCGGCCGGTCGGGCGGCGAGCTCAGTCGGTTTCCCGGCTCCAGCCCTCCGCGCGGAGCCGCGCCGCGTCGGCGGGGCGGGACTCGTCGAAGAGACGGCGGCGGTCCCGCTCGACGCGCAGCCCGTCGACGTAGGCGCCGCGCCCCACGTACAGCCGGTCCGTGGTGTACCGCCAGCGCACGACCACGGCGGGAGCGACCGGCAGGTCCGCGCTCAGGTCGTGCCAGACGCGGCCCGACCAGCCGGTGACCGTGCCCGTCGGGTGCCGCTCGGCGGAGCCGCCGCGCCGCCGCGTGGTGAACGGCACGGGCTTCCAGGTCGTCCCGCCGTCCGCGGAGGACTCGAGTACCAGGACGTCGGCCTCCGGCTCGGTGTCCCACCACAGCGCGCAGCTCAGCCGGGCCGCTCCGGACGAGGTGTCCAGCGCCGGCAGGGCGAGGGTCGCCGTGGCCGCGCCCGCCATCCCCGAGAACCACGCCGTGCGCCCCCGGGCCGGGCGGACCGGCACCGCGCGGGCCAGCTGGTTGGCGGCGGCCACCCGGGGCGCCGAACCGGACCGCCAACTGCGCACCGGGTGGACCGAGTTGCCGAGGACGACGAGGAACGAGTCGGTGCTCGGGTCGAGCACCAGCGCGGTGCCGGTGAAACCGGTGTGCCCGGCCGTGCGCGGGGTGGCCATCGCGCCCATGTACCAGTGCTGGTAGAGCTCGAAGCCCAGTCCGTGCTCGTCGCCCGGGAACGCGGTGTTGAAGTCGGTGAACATCAGCTCCACCGACTCCGGCCGCAGGATCCGCTTCCTCCCGCACACACCGCCGTCGAGCAGCGTCCGCGCGAGGATCGCCAGGTCCCACGCGTCGGAGAACACGCCCGCGTGGCCCGCGACCCCGCCGAGGCTGTACGCGTTCTCGTCGTGCACCTCTCCCCACACCAGCCCCCGGTCCAGCCCGGACCACGGCCGGCGGGCGTCCTCGGTGGCCGCGATCCTCGGCTTCCAGGACGCCGGAGGGTTGTAGCGGGTCCGGCGCATGCCGAGCGGCTCGGTGATCTCCTCGCGGAGCAGCACGTCCAGCCGCCGCCCGGTGACATGCTCCAGCACCAGCTGGAGCGAGATCAGGTTCAGGTCGGAGTACAGGTACGCGGTCCCCGGCGGGCTCGCGAGCGCCTCGTCGTAGACACGCTGCACCTTCTCCTCGTACGTCGCCGCCTCGTACAGCGGGATCCAGGCCCGGAAGCCGGACGTGTGCGTCAGCAGCTGGCGTATCGTCACGTCCTGCTTCCCGGCCCGGCCGAAGTCCGGCAGGTACGAGGCGACCGGCGCCTCCAGCTCGATGCGGCCCCGCTCGATCTGCTGCACGGCGAGGACCGAGGTGAACAGCTTCGACACCGACGCCAGGTCGAAGACGGTGTCCTCGGCCATCGGGATCCGCTGGTCCGGCGGGAACTCGACGCCGGTGTCCGTCTCCTCGTCGTAGGCCTGGTAGCGCACAGCCATGCCGATGGGCTTGTGCAGCGCCACCGTGCCTCCGCGGCCGGCGAGCAGAACGGCCCCCGAGTACCAGGGGTGTTGCGGTGACGGCTGGAGGAACGCCTCGGCGTCGGTGACGAGTTGCTTCAGCGGCCCGGGCAGCAGCCCGGCCTCCCGCGCCGACCCGTGCCGCAGCGCGGGGCGGCCGTCCCCGCCGGACGAGGCGGCCGCGGCGGCCGGATCCGCGGGCAGCGACGCGAACGCCAGCCCGCCCCCCAGCGCCAGCGCCCCCAACCCGACTTGACGCCTGCTCATCCCTCTCGCGTCCGTCATCCGTCCACCCTCCCGAGTCCGGTCCCCGAGCTCTTTGAAAGTAACTTCCGGGGATCACCGCGCCGGATGAAACTTTCCTGTCAGGGGTGCCGGATGTCAATGGCTGTGGACAGAGGCGCACGAGGCCCCGCCCGAGCATGCGCTCCGATCGCAGTGCTCTGGCCACAGCGGTCCGTCGGTGCAGGGGAGGGGTCGCGATGGTGCGGCGCACCGAGATGCGGCGGGGTGAAGAACAGCTCACCCGGCCGGACGTGTTCACGCCCGAGGAACGGGACCGGCTGGTGACGGCCGCGGTCGAGCGGATCGTGACCGACGGGCGGTGACCCCGCCTCCAGGTGAGGACTCGGCGGGTGCGGGCTCAGCCCCGCCGCTCCCGCAGATCCACGATGCGCCTGATCTTGCCCACCGACCGCTCCAGCGACTCGGGGTCGACGATCTCCGCCTCGACCGAGACGCCGATGCCGTCCTTCACCGCCTGCACGATCGACCGGGCCGCCGCCTCGCGGGTCGCCGCGTCCGCGTCCGGACGGGCCTCCGCACGCACGGTCAGCGCGTCCATACGGCCGCTCGTCGTCAGCCGCAGCTGGAAGTGCGGCGCCACGCCCGGGGTGCGCAGCACGATCTCCTCGATCTGCGTGGGGAAGAGGTTCACCCCCCGAAGGATCACCATGTCGTCGCTGCGCCCGGTCACCTTCTCCATGCGCCGGAACACCCGTGCCGTGCCCGGCAGCAACCGGGTCAGGTCCCGCGTCCGGTAGCGGACGATCGGCATGGCCTCCTTGGTGAGCGAGGTGAACACCAGCTCGCCCTGCTCGCCCTCGGGCAGCACCTCGCCGGTGATCGGGTCGACGACCTCCGGGAAGAAGTGGTCCTCCCAGATGTGCAGCCCGTCCTTGGTCTCCACGCACTCCTGGGCGACGCCCGGGCCTATCACCTCGGACAGCCCGTAGATGTCCACCGCGTCGATCGCGAACCGCTCCTCGATCTCCCGCCGCATGTCCTGGGTCCACGGCTCGGCGCCGAAGACGCCCACCCGCAGCGACGTGGAGCGCGGGTCGACGCCTTGCCGCTCGAACTCGTCGAGCAGGGTGAGCATGTAGGACGGGGTCACCAGGATGATCGACGGATTGAGGTCCTGGATCAGCGTGACCTGGCGTGACGTCATCCCGCCGGACGCCGGGATCACCGTGCAGCCGAGCCGCTCGGCGCCGTAGTGCGCGCCCAGCCCGCCCGTGAACAGGCCATACCCGTAGGCGATGTGCGCGATGTCGCCGGGCCTGCCGCCCGCCGCGCGCAGCGATCGCGCGACCATGTCGGCCCACATGGACAGGTCGTTCTCCGTGTAGCCCACGACCGTGGGGCGCCCGGTGGTGCCGCTGGAGGCGTGCAGCCGGCGGATCCGCTCCTGAGGGACGGCGAACATCCCGTACGGGTAGTTCGCCCGCAGGTCCGCCTTGGTGGTGAAGGGGAAGCGGGACAGGTCGGACAGCGAACGGCAGTCGTCCGGGTGGACGCCCGCCTTGTCGAAGGACTCCCGGTAGAACGGCACGTTCTCGTACGCGTGCCGCAAGGAGTGCCGCAGCCGCTCCAGCTGGAGGGCCCGCAGCCCGTCGAGGTCGAGCCGCTCCGCCGGGTCCAGCAGGTCCGCCGCCTGAGTCATCAGGACCTTCCCTTCACTATCCCATTCCGGACGACCGATCATTCGGTCGTTTGCATCGGGCCCCAGTAACGCAGCCGACCACCCTCCGGTGCAAGAGCCGGGCCTGCACTTTTCCCGACGGGTTGGTGTCAGGGACGAGGCGACCGCAAGACCCTCAGGGCGCGGGGAACCGCGCGACCGGCCCCCACCGCCCCGCGCGCGTCGTCCGCACCCCCTCCCGCGGCCTGTCCGCAGGACAAACCCCTCGCTAGGCTGGCCGCCGACGGCAACAGGGAGGAGCACGGACGTGGCCGAGAGCACCACCCAGCGGCGCCCGCTCACGGGATGGGACAAGCCCGAGCTGGACCTCAGCAACGCACAGTGGCAGTCCGGCAGCAAGGGTCTGGGCGATGTCCAGATCGCCTTCGTGGAGGGCTTCATCGCCATGCGCAACAGCGGCCGGCCGGAGAGCCCCTCCCTGATCTTCACCCCCGCGGAGTGGGGCGCCTTCGTGTCGGGCGCGCGGGAGGGCGACTTCGACCTGACCTGACCCGCCCGGCGACGTGTGCCGCGCGCATTTCCGGACACGTGACCAGCAGAGAGCCGCGCCGGACCGCGAGGGACGGCGTGGACCCGATGCCGTAATCCGGAGGCGAGGCACATGGACGACCAGCCGGTGGTCGCCGCGGTGGACGGATCAACGGACGGACTGCGTGCCCTGGAGTGGGCCCTGGACGCCGCCCGGCGGCACAGGGCCACCCTGCGCGTCCTGCACGTCCGCGCGGATCCGCTCCGTACCCGGCAGGAATCACAGGACACCGGGCCTCCCGGCGCGGACGAGGACCCGGTGCTCGCGCAGGCCCGCGCCCGGGTGGACGAACTGGGCGGCACCCCGTCCGTCGAGTACGTCGTCACCGAGGGCGTGCCGAGCGCGCTGCTGCCCGAGGCCGGCACCGAGGCGCGGCTGGTGGTACTGGGCTCGCGGGGCCGCGGAGGCTTCACCAGCCTGCTGCTCGGCTCGAACTCCCTGGCCGCCGCCAGGGACGCCGGATGCCCGGTGGTCGTGGTGCCCCGGCCGGGGCGCGGCGGCGAGGAGCCGGAGGAGGCGCCGGTGCACCGGGACGGCCCCGTGGTCGTCGGGACGAGCGCCGACGGCCCCGACACGGCGACGCTGGACTTCGCCTTCACGGAGGCCGCCCTGCGCCGCACCGGCCTGCGGGTCGTCACCGCCTACCCGTGGCCGCTGCAGACGATGCTGCTGCCCGGCGAGGTGGTGCCCGCGCAGGTCGACCAGGAGGCCGTGGAGCACGAGACGCGTGTCCTCGCGGAGGGCCTGCTCGCCCCCTGCCGGGAGCGGCACCCGGAGGTCGCCGTCGAGGCCGTCGTGGTCCCCGGGGACGCGGCCGGTCACCTGGTCGGCGAGTCCCGGGACGCCTCACTGGTCGTGGTGGGCCGCCACCGCCGCAGGCTGTTCGCTCCGGCCCGGATGATGGGCTCGGTCACCCAGGCGGTCCTGCTGCACGCGCACAGTCCGGTCGCGGTCGTCCCGCCCGCACCCGCCGAGGAGTGAGAGGAAAGCCGTCGGACCGGGCGGGCGGAGGAGGTCACTCGGCTCCCGTCCGACCGTCCGGAGCACGCTTCGGCCACGTACCATGGCGGCATGTCGTTCCTCCGCCGCCGAAGCGCCACACCCGCCGGGCCCGAATTCGACGTACTGGCCATGGACCCGGGCGACTGGCCCGGCAACCTGGGCGCGGGTCTGCTGCCCGCCCCCGACGGAACCTGCCAGGGCGTCTTCCTGCGCTACGACCTGTTCGGCGGCCGCGGTCCCGCGATGATCATCGGCAACCTCCCCGAGGGCTCGCCGGCGCGTGACGTCCCCGAGGGCGAGGTGCCCTTCGAGGTCGGTCAGCTGCTGCTGGCGCTGGAGAACGACGAGGAGGTCACCGTCGTCTCCACGGAGGACGTGCCCGTGATGCAGGGCGACAACCTGCTGATCGTGCGCCGCGTCAAGCTCTCCGAGAGCCGTATCTCCTGCGTGCAGTTCGACCGCAGCGACAACGTGCTGGTGACCATCGCCGCCTGGGACCGCCCGATCACCGACGACCTGTACGCCCTTCTCAAGCCGCTGCCGGCGGAGCTGTTCCAGCAGGGCTGATCCCGCTCCCGGACGACGACGGGCGCCCCCGGACCGCAGAGGTCCGGGGGCGCCCGTCGTGTGGTGCGCGCTCCCGCGTTACGACGACACCACCGTCACGTCCGCAGCCCGCACGAAGCCGACGCGGTGGCCGAACTGGATCTCGTAGTACTGGTCCTTGCCGCGCACCACCTGGTGCGAGGCCGGGTCGAAGGTCACCGCGTAGTAGTACTCGCTCGGCACCTTGCCGCCGGTCACGTACTTCTGTCCGGCGAGCACCTCGTACGGCAGCGGCGACACCGTCTGCGCCGGCACCCCCTCCGGGTACGCCGCCGCCTCCGGGTACGCGCGTCCGTACACCGGGACGGAGTCCAGGCCCTTGCGCGGGGTGATCATCTTCGTCTTGGCGGGCACGGCGGTGGGCGTCTTCGCCGGGTTCCGGAACCAGGCCTTCTGGCCGAGGTACCAGATCGCCGTCCAGTCGCCCCAGCGGTCCGCCACCGCGTACTGCTGGCCCGTGGACACCCGCGAGGACAGGTCGTTCACGCCGGTGGTGGGCGTGGAGCCGAGACCGATGTCCTTGATGAGGGGGGAGTTCTCGTCGTGGTCCGAGTACAGCCGCACCGCGCTCGACCCGTGCGGGGCGCAGGGCTCCCCGGCGGTCTCGCAGCCGGTGAACACCGGCCGGTGGGTGTCGTAGTCCGGCCGGATCGTGACGGCGCCGGCGTTCTTCGTGCCCGTGGCCTCGAGCGGGGCGCCGAGCAGCTCGAAGTAGTGCCGCCAGTCCCAGTACGGGCCGGGGTCGGTGTGCATGCCCGGGATGGTGGCCGCGGTGGTGCCCGGCACCGTGTCGTGCCCGAGGATGTGCTGCCGGTCCAGCGGGATGCCGTGCTTGTCGGACAGGTACGTCACCAGCCGCGCCGAGGAGCGGTACATGGCCTCCGTGTACCAGGCGTCCGGGTCGGTGAGGAAACCTTCGTGCTCCAGGCCGATCGACGCCGCGTTGACGTACCAGTTGCCCGCGTGCCAGGCCACGTCCTTCGCCTTCACGTGCTGCGCGATGTGCCCGTCGGTGGAGCGCAGACTGTACTGCCAGGACACGTACGTCGGGTCCTGGACCATGTCGAGGACGCCCTCCCAGGCGCCCTCCGTGTCGTGCACGACGATGTACCGGATCCGCTGCGAGGCGGGCCGGTTCCCCAGGTCGTGGTTGCCGTAGTCACCGTCGCCGAACTCCTCGTACGGCGCCGGGATCCACTCGCAGGACACCGTCCGCGGGCACTCCGTGCCGGCCGCGGACCCCTTGCGCAGCCCGGCGCGCCCCAGCGCCGACGGGTCGGGCGCCAGATCCGGGCTCGCCTCCAGGGCGACCCGCTGCCCGGCGTCCGTGACCCGCTCCTCTCCGTCCCGGATCACCGCGAACACCTCGTTCGCGTACGCGGTCGCCGAGGCACGGTCGTCGGCGCCGGAGAACAGCGCCACCGCCCCGTACCAGTCGGCCGGGTCGTCGCCGGCCGGCGCGCCCAGCCGGCGCTGCGCCTCGGCCAGCAGGGCGGCGCCGCCCGCCACGTTCGCCGCCGGGTCCTCGCGCAGCGTCTCGGCGTCCAGCCCGGTCAGCCGGGCCGCCCTCGGCAGGGTGGTCAGCCGGTCCGGCAGCTTCGCGGTGTCCGGACCGAGCTCCGAGGGGCGCAGCGCGGGACGGGCGTCGTCGCCGCGCGGGTCCTCGGCGCCGGTGGAGTGATGCCCGGCGGAGGCGAGCGCGGTCCGGGCGTCTGTCAGGTGCATCGGCCCGTAGCCACCGGTGACGCTCGGGGCACCGCCGTGCGCGTCCCAGCGGGACTGCAGATAGGAGACGCCCAGCAGCACGCTCTGCGGGACGTCGTACGCGGCCGCCGCGGAGGCGAACGCCTGTTGCAGCCGGGCGGTGGCCGGCGGGGCCGGGTCGGGCGCCGCGCCCAGCAGGGGCAGCGTCAACGCGGCTGCGGCCAGGGCGCCGAGGGCCCCCCGGACGGCGCGTCGGGACGGCCCGGCCGCACGGCCGGGTTCGGTGGCGAGATCTCGCAATGCAGCCTCCTGGGGACGGTCGTGCGACCCGTCAGTGGTACCGGCAGGCCGATGATCCGTCAATCATGCCCAGGAGGGGGCGAATTCCCTTGTCAATCGGGGTGTGGCGAGATTTCGTGGCGGGCCCCGGCGGACCTGCGGCGCGTCAGCGGTCTACACCGGTGGCGCTTCCGCCGGGCGCTTCCGGGATGGCCGTATACCGTCCCTGCCCGCGGACGGCAGGACTGCTCCAAGACGCCCGACTGCCCACGGCGGTCGTCGCCTGCGGGCAGTCGTACGGGGCGTCTGCGGGGTGGTCGCGCCGCTCAGCGGGTGCCGACCGCGGCGCGCACGGCCTTCCGGGCCATCTGGCAGTCGTCGTGCAATCGGCGCAGCAGCAGCCGCTGCTCCTCACCGGACGGCATGCCACCCGGCTGGCCTCCCGCGGGCGCCGGCGCCGACTCATGCATCGAACGCTGCACGGCCGTCTCGTAGGTGCGGATCTCCCGGGTCAGCACCAGCATCAGGTTCACCAGGAACGCGTCGCGCGAGGCGGGTCCCGCCGACTGGGCGATCTGGCTGATCTGACGCCGGGCCGCCGGGGCGTCCCCGAGCACCGACCACAGCGTCGCCAGGTCGTAACCCGGCAGGTACCAGCCCGCGTGCTCCCAGTCCACCAGCACCGGACCGGCCGGTGAGATCAGGATGTTCGAGAGCAGCGCGTCGCCGTGGCAGAACTGGCCCATGCCCTGCCGCCCCGTCGCCACGGCGATGCCGTGCAGCAGCTTCTGCAGGTCCCCGAGGTCCCGGTCGGTGAGCAGACCCAGTTCGTGGTACCGGTTGATCCGGGCCGCGTAGTCCAGTGGCGCGTCGAACGTCCCGGCGGGCGGCCGCCAGGAGTTGAGCCGGCAGATCGCGCCGAGTGCCGCCCTGATGTCCGCCCGGGGCGGCGCCTCCACCGGGTGCCGCTGGAGCGCCGCCACCCGTCCGGGCAGGCGCTCGATGACCAGCGTGCAGTTGTCCGGGTCCGCTGCGATCAGCCGGGGCGCCCGCACGGGCGGACGCTGCCGGACGAACGAGCGGTATGCCGCTATTTCGTGCCGGATGCGCTCGCTCCACGCGGGGGAGTGGTCCAGTAAGCACTTGGCGACCGCAGTGCTGCGGCCCGTCGTCCCGACCAGGAGGACGGACCTGCCGGTGCGGCGCAGCACCTGGACCGGCGCGAACTCCGGACAGATACGGTGCACCGAGGCGAGCGCCGTGCGCAGTTGCGCGCCCTGCGCGCCGGACAGGTCGAGCCTCCCGCTGAGCGGCTGGGTGCCCGGTCCCGCGAGGCGCCGTGCGTTGCCCGCGCCGAGCGCGGGGGCCGCCGGGCGCGTGGGGGCGAGGTAGGGGCCGCTGTCCGACGGACGCGGACGCAGCGGCCGGGGCGGGGCGGACACGGAGGACGATGCTGCGTACATGGGTGATACGGATCCCTTCGTGTGCCTGCGACGTCAGCGCACCACCCAACCCGGCCGCCCGGCCGCACCCTGGGGGAATGCCCCTGCGGCGACGGGGTCGTGGTGGCGCGTTCCTACTCGACACCCGAGGGCCCCTGGCACACCATCTGGCGGACCCTGGCGAACCCTGGCGAATAGTCGCCCGGCACTGCCCACCGGGCTACTGTCAACTCAGCCGAGAACCTGGGGGCTTGACGTGAGCGGACAACCCAACACCCGGCTCGCGGACCTGTTCGGCCTGGCCGGCTGGTCCAAGGGCGAACTCGCGAGGCTGGTGAACCGGCAGGCGGCGGCCATGGGCCATCCGCAGCTGGCGACCGACACCTCCCGGGTGCGGCGGTGGATCGACATGGGAGAGATCCCGCGCGATCCGGTGCCGCGGGTGCTGGCGGCTCTGTTCACCGAGCGTCTCGGCCGTGTCGTGACCATCGAGGATCTCGGTCTGGTCCGGCACGGGCGTACGGGGAAACGGCCACGCGCCGGGAGTGCGGAACATCCCGACGGAATGCCGTGGGCGCCCGAGCGGACGGCCGAGGTCCTCACCGAATTCACGGGAATGGACCTCATGCTCAACCGACGCGGCCTGGTGGGTGCGGGCGCCGCCCTCACCGCGGGCTCCGCACTCAGCAGCGCCATGCACGACTGGCTGCACACCGATCCGGCCCTGACAGCAGACGCCCCCCGCCTGCACGATCCCCTGCACGCCGAGCCCGCCGGGTTCGACCGCTACGAGGCCGCCCCCATCGGGTCGCAGGAGATCGAGGAACTGGAGCGCTCCGTGGAGGTGTTCCGTGCCTGGGACGCCGCCCGCGGCGGCGGGCTCCAGCGCAAGGCGGTCGTGGGGCAGCTCAACGAGGTGGGCGGCATGCTCGCCTACCACCACCCGCCCCATCTCCAGCGGCGCCTGTGGGGCGTCGCCGCCAACCTCGCCGTCCTCGCCGGCTGGATGTCGCACGACGTCGGCATGGAACCGACGGCGCAGAAGTACTTCGTCATCGCCGCCCACGCGGCACGGGAGGGCGGCGACCGCCCGCGCGCCGGCGAGGCGCTGTCCCGCGCGGCCCGCCAGATGGTGCACCTGGGCCGTCCCGACGAGGCGCTGGACCTGATGAAGCTCGCCCAGTCCGGCTCGGGCGAGCAGGTGCTGCCGCGTACCCGCGCCATGTTCCACACCATCGAGGCGTGGGCGCAGGCGTCCATGGGCAAGGGCCAGGCGATGCGCCGCACCCTGGGGCAGGCGGAGGACCTGTTCGTCTCCGACAAGGGGGACGTGCCGCCGCCGAACTGGATGCAGTTGTTCAACGAGGCGGACCTGTACGGCATGCAGGCCCTCGCCTACCGCACGCTCGCGGAGTTCGAGCCGGGCGCGGCCGTCCACGCCCAGCACTACGCGGACAAGGCGCTGGCGCTGCGGGTGGACGCCCAGCAGCGGTCGAAGATCTTCGACTTTTTGTCGATGGCCTCCGCGTGCTTCATCGCCGACGACCCCGAGCAGGCCGACCGGTTCGCCCGGCTCGCGCTGGTGTCGATGGGCCAGAACTCCTCACGCCGCACCTGGGACCGGCTGCGCCAGATGTACCGGCTGACCGCCGAGTACTCCTCGTACCCGAGGATCCAGGAGCTGCGGGAGGAGATCGAGCTGGTGCTGCCCAAGCCGCGGGGCAAGGGCGGGACCGCGAAGGCCTGAGGGTCACGCGGCCCGTGTCACGGGCCACTTGTCACGGGTGCGCCCCCGTCAGGAGGCGACGCGCGCCACCAGTACACAGGCGTGCTCCGCACGCTCCCCTTCACCGAACTCCCCCACGACCTCCCGGACGCAGTCCCGGGCGGAACGGCCCCCGGCGAACCGGGGCGCCAGGGCGAGGAGCCGGTGGACGGCGGCCGTCCCGGTGTGCCCGGGCACCAGGCCGTCGGTGTGCAGCAGAAGCAGGTCGCCGACCTCGAGGGTCTCCTCGGCCTGCTCGTGCGCGGAGCCGGGGGCGGCGCCCAGCAGCGCTCCCCGCGGCGCGTCGAGCGCCCGTCCCGCCCGGCCGCGGTAGAGCAGCGGGGCGGGGTGGCCGGCCCGCGCCCACACCGCGGTGCGGGTGTCGTGCCGGTAGCGCAGACAGACGGCGCCGGCCAGGACCGGCTGGGCGGTGGTGTCGAGCAGCCGGTCGAGGCAGTCCAGCAGAGGGCCGGGCGCGGTGCCGGCCAGCGCCATGCCCCGGACGGCGCCGAGCAGCATGGCCACACCGGACGCGGCGCCCACGCCCTGTCCGGTGAGCTCGCCGACGCCCAGCAGGGTGGCGTCGTCATACAGTTCGAGGGCGTCGTACCAGTCGCCGCCGATCGACGCGTGCGCGGAGGGCGGCAGATGGGCGGCGGCCACGTCCAGGGCGCGCGGGCCGCGCCGCGGGAACCGCAGGGATCCGTGCCACGCCGGAAGCACGGCCTCCTGCAGTTCGACCGCGAGCCGGTGCTCGCTCCGCGCGGCGGCGTGCCGGTGCCGGTGCAGCGAGTCACGGGTCTCGCTCACCGCCCTTCGGCAGCGGCGCAGTTCGCTGACGTCGCGCAGGACCGCCCACATGGAGACGGTGCTGCCGTCGGCGCCGAGCACCGGTTCGCCCATCATGTGCACGGTCCGTATGTCGTCGGCCGCGTGCAGCACGCGGAACTCCCCGTCGATGGGGCGGCCGTCGATCAGGCAGCCGGTGACCATCCCGGTCAGCCGGGGCCGGTCCTCGTCGCAGACGAGGGAGGGCAGTTCGTCGAGGGTGAGCGGGGGAGCGGCCGGGTCGCGGCCGAGGATCCGGTACAGCTCGCCGGACCAGCTCACCTCGTCCGTCAGGAGGTCCCACTCGGCGCTGCCGACCCGGCTGAGCAGGGCGGCGCGGGGTGGCGCCGGCGGCGCGGGCAACTCCTCGGCGGGCGCGGACGGCGGGTCGTCCCGCAGCTGCGCCAGATGCTCGTCCAGATCGTCGAGTTGGTGCATCGCCAGGTCGTACAGCGCGCGACGCCAGCGCTCCCGGGGGTCCCCCGCGTCGGCCGGGGTGTCGCGGCGGACGGCGTCCACCTCGCCCTTGAGCCGCCGGGTCTGCGAGATGAGCGCGTCGACCGGGCCGCCTCCCGGCGGCCGGGCGGCGGGGCGGTCCGCGGAGAGAGGGGACGGCATGACGCACTCCGATGCGGGACGGTACGGCCTTCGGACGGGCGGAGGGACCGTTACGACTGTTGCACAGCCCGCCACGGCCTGTAAGGGATTCGGCAACACACGATAAGGTGGTGCCGCTGGCATATGCCACCGTCTTCACGGAGTTACCGCGAGGTAGTCACATGGTGCCCGCCGGACGCCCCAACTTCCATGGTACGCAAGTGAACTGACGAGGTGTCAGACGCTCCCGCGCGACTCACTCAAGCGTTCGAGGACCGGGTATCAGTTCGATGTTCGATGGGGGCCGCGGTGACCTCTCCGTCCCGCCACCGCCCGTCAGTAGCGCAGCACCGCCGCCATGCCCTGGGCGTCCCCCAGCGCGCCGTCCGGCACGAACCGCACGTCGGCGCCGGTCTCCAGGCACTGCTCGACGATCTCGTCCACGATGTCCTCGCGGGCGTCGAGGTCGTCGTCCTCGGCGACGACCAGATGCTCGCCGTCGTCGCGGACCGTGATCCGGTAGTTCTCCTCGACGGCCAGTAGCCGGATCCGCCCCTCGCGGGCGCTCTGCCACAGCTCGTCGACACCGGCCGCGAACTCCTTGCGGCTGCGCGCGGACTCCAGCTCCCGCGCCACCTCCTCGGCCCGCTTGCGGTCCTGCTCCTCGAGCACCGGTTGCACCGCCTGCCACACCATCTCCGGCGTCCCGTGCGCCAGTCCGCCGCGCGGCACCTGCACGGCGTCCTTGCAGGCGCCGCCGAACTCGCACAGCAGGGACAGCGCCGCCGGTTCGCCGGTGACGTACAGCGGCCTCGGGTGGGCCCGCACCAGGGAGGTCAGCGCCGTCGCCGCCTCCTTCAGGAAGCGGCGGGTGTCCTCGTCCCGGTAGTTGCTGGGCTGGTCGCCGGCCCGCATCTGCCGCTCGGGGTCGAAGTTGGGCTCCTCACGGATCAGCGGGAAGCCGCCCGCACGCTCCTCGACGACCCGGTCCGGGCCGCCGCTCCACAGCGAGGCCCGGTCGGCGGCGACGGACAGCACCCAGAACGGGCGCTCCGCCGTCTGCGCGGAGACCAGGTTGCGGGTCAGGAAGGTGTCCGAGAGCACCACGCGCTCCGGGACGCTGCGCGCCAGCGACCACACCTGGTGCTCGCCCGGAGCGGCGAAGATGGCCAGGCCGTCCTCGGCGTGCGCCAGATCGACCTCGGCCAGGGCCCGGTCCAGCTGGGCGGCCACGTCGGCGCGCCGGTCCCGCGGGACCGCGGGATCGGACTCAAGCCTCTTCTTCGCCTCGGCCACCATGGTGCGCAGCCGCACCGCGTCCTCGGTGCTCAGCGGGTCCCGGCGGTGGGTCGGGGTCAGCACCGACACCGCCGGGTAGGGGCGCGGCCGACGGAGTTCGGCGAGGGCGGAGGGACTCAGATCGTGCTCCATGACAGCACCATAGGGCGGAATCCGCGGTAGGGCATTCGGGGCAAAGCGCCCGCCGGGCGCGCGGCGGTCCGGCGGGCCGCGGGTGCACGCTGGTGGGGGAGGTGACCGCCGATGGCGCGCTTGGTCGTGGAGCGGGACGCGGACGGGTGGACCGTCGTCGTCCGGCTGGCGTGGTGGGAGGCGCTGCTCGCACGCCGCCGCGCGGTACGGGTGCCGCGGGCGTGGGTGGCGGCGGCCGGGGTGGAGCCCGACTGGTGGCGCGCGATGCGCGGCACGCCGGTGGTCGGGCGCTGCCGGCCGGGGCGGTTCTGCGTGGGGGAGCGGGAGCACGTGCTGGGCCGCGACTTCGTCGCCGTACGGGCGGGCGTCCCGGCGGTGGTCCTGGACCTGAGGCCCCCGGCGCCGTTCGTACGGCTCGCGGTGTCCGTGCCGGACGCGGGGGAGGCCGCCCGGACGCTGCGGCCCGGCGGGGACGCGGACGAGGAGGACGGCGCCGAGGAGGCCTCCGGCTGAGCACGGCTTTCGAGGAGGTCTCCGGCTCACGGGAAGGGCCCGCGTCAGATACGGTCCTCGTCCTCCGTGCCGCAGGAGCTGCCGCTCGGCGGGAGGGAGCCGTAGAGCAGGAAGTCGTCGACCTTGCGATGGACGCACTCGGACGAACCATAACCCGTGTGGCCCTCGTTGCGGTTGTCCAGCACCACGGCCGACGGGCCCAGCCGCCTTGCCGTCTGCTCCGTCCAGTAGTACGGGGTGGCGGGGTCGCCTCGGGTGCCGACCAGCAGCATCTTCGGGGTGTCCAGGTCCTTGACCTTCTCCCGGATGTAGTCGGTTCCCTTGGGACGGCCGTGGCACAGCACCACCTGCGCCAGCCGGTACGGCCCGAACACCGGCGAGGCCTCCTCGTACGCGGCGCGCAAGCGGGCCAGTTCGCCGGTGAGTTGCTCCTCGTCCGGACGGTCCGGGTCGTCGGCGCAGTTCACCGCCATCAGCGCCGCGGGGAGGTTGTCCAGCGGGACGTCCTCCTCGTCGGCGAGGGGCTCGTCGTCGCGCGCCGGGGCGGAGGCCGGGGACGGCGCCGGCGGCGGGGCGGGGGCCATCCCGCCGGACGCGAGGGCCTCCACGCCGCTGGTGTCGCCGTCCTCCATCAGCTGGGCGAGCACCCGCTGGAGCACCGGCCACATCTCCTTGGTGTAGAGGCCCTGCGCGATGGCGCCGGCCAGGTCCTGACCGGTGAACTCGTAGCCGAAGTCGGTCGGAACCGGGGTGTCGTCGAGGGAGCGCACCAGGTCCACGACGGCCTCCCGGGCGGCCCGCGCGTCCTGCCCGAACGGGCAGGCGAGCTCCTCGGTGCACCAGGTGAGGAAGTTCTCCAGCGCCGTCTGCTGCCCGCGCGCGCTGGCGAGGCCCTGCTCGGCCAGCGGCTCGGTCAGCGTGTCCACGCCGTCCAAGGCCATCCGGCCCACCTCGTCGGGGAACCGGGCCGCGTACACCGCGCCGAGCCGGGTCCCGTAGGAGAAGCCGAGGTAGTTGAGCTTCCTGTCGCCCAGCGCCTGACGCATCACGTCCAGGTCGCGCGCCACGTCGACGGTGCCCATGTGGGCGAGGACCGGGCCGGAGTGCTTCTCGCACTCGGCCGCCACCTCGCGCAACTGCCGCAGCGCGTCGCGCGGATCGCCCGTCTCCTCGCCGTCGGTCGCCTCCAGCGCACGGCTCGTCGCGTCCGCCCCGCAGCTCACGGGGGAGGAACGGCCCACGCCCCGCGGGTCGAACGACACCACGTCGTAGTCGTCGGTCAGTCCGAGGAAGTCCTTGCGGCCGTACGCCAGGCCCTGCACCCCGGAGCCGCCTGGACCTCCGAAGTTCAGCACGACCGAGCCGCGAGGGTCGTCGGAGGACGCGCGGTAACGGGCGAGCGCCAGCTCCAGGGTGCCCTTGCCGGGGTCGGCGTAGTCGAGCGGCACGGTGAGCGTCCCGCACTGGAGGTCCTTCGGCAGCTCCGTGCCCTCGCAGGCCGCCCACTCGATCTTCTGGTCGTAGAACCGGCCCAGATCGGGTTCGTCGCGCGCCGTGGCCGTCAGGCCCGTCGCCAGCAGGACCAGCCCGACCGCTCCGGCCGCCGCGCCGCGCCGGAAGGAGGGCGGCAGCGCGTTCGCGTGGTGACCGCCCCGGAGTCGCTCGGACAGCTCGCCCAGCATCGCATCCTCCCAAGGTGCCCGACCGGCGCCCTCGCCCACCATAAGCGCGCCCCGCCGCGCCCGCCCGTCGGCCGTGCGGCGCCGCCGACGGGTCGCGTCCGCGCGTTCGGGCACCGCGAGTTCGACGGACTTTGCCGGAGGTTCGAACCCCGGGACCCCCTAGAGGGTGAACCGGCTGCGGCATACGGAGGAGCCATAACCCGGATGCCACGCCCGCGTTCTATCCGGTGGCGGGCGAACGCTCGCGACCAAGTCTGGAAGGGCAGGGAACCTATGCGAAGGGTGACCCGAAACGGTGTGATCGCCGTCGCCGCCGCGTCCGGCGCGATGGCCGTGGCGATGCCGGCGTACGCCGATTCCGGGGCGGAGGGCGTCGCGGCCGGGTCGCCCGGAGTGGCGTCCGGGAACAGCGTTCAGCTCCCGGTGCACGTCCCGGTGAACGTGTGCGGGAACACGGTGAACGTGGTGGGCCTCCTCAACCCCGCGGCGGGCAACACCTGTGTCAACGAGGACGTACGGCACGAGGCGGCGTCCGGCTCCTCGAAGGGGGCGCCCGGCGCGTCCGGCGCCTCCGCCGAGGGCGACGCGCACGGCTCGCCGGGACTGCTGTCCGGCAACGGCGTGCAGCTCCCGGTGCACGTGCCGGTCAACGTGACGGGGAACAGCGTGAACGTGGTCGGCATCGGCAACCCGTCGACGGACAACAGCTCCGTCAACGATTCCGGCGAGCGCCCGGAGCCCGCGCCCGAGCGGACCGTGCCGGCCCGTACCCTGCCCGCCCCGGTGGAGCAGGAGGCGGCTCCCGCCGAGCAGGTCGCGCTCGCCGAGACCGGCGCCGACCACACGGTCCCGGTGCTCGCCACCGGCGCCGCGATGTTCCTGGGCGGAGTCGCCCTGTACCGCCGCGCCCGGCTCCGCACGGGCGTCTGACAGCCCCGCGGAAACGCTCCGCCGCCCCCGGGCCACCGGGCCCGCCGCGCGCCGGCCGGACCCGGTGGCGGGCCGCGTCAGTCACTCCGTCGATGGAAGCGCCGGTGCAAGGCGGCGATGTCGTCGGTCAGTTCCGGCACGGGGCCGTCCACGGTCACGTCCGGGGCGATCGCGGAGACCGGCAGTGGCCGCACGGGCGGCTCGGGCACGCCCAGTTCCGCCAGCCACGACGTCAGCTGCTCGGACGAGGCCACGTACACGATGCGTCCCAGGCCCACCCAGGCGTGGGCGGCGGCGCACATCGGACAGTGCTCGCCCGAGGTGTAGACGGTGGCGGCGGCCCGCTCCCCGGGCGTCATGTGCGCGGCCGCCCAGCGCGCCAGCTCGAACTCGGGGTGCCGGGTGCGGTCGCCGGAGGCCACCCGGTTGTGGTCCTCGGCGAGCGCGGCGCCGTCCCCGGACACCAGCACGGATCCGAACGGCTCGTCGCCCGCCTCCAGCGCCTCCGCGGCGAGCTCCACGCAGCGGCGTAGGTAGGGCAGTTCGTCGTCCCGTACGGCCATGGTCCCGTCCTTCCTGGGCGGCTTGATCGTCGGCAACGATAATCCCGTTGCCCGGCCGGGAACCGGATGATGCACTCCCGGCATGCCTGCCACCACCGCACCGGCCGCCCTGCTCGCCCTCCACGACCGTGAGACACGCCTGGGCGCCCGCCCGGACGGACCCGGTGTCGTCGTCGAACACGTCGGCCGGGTGGTCCGCCGCACCGGCCCCGCGCACAACTGGAACGGTGTCCTCTGGTCGGGCTTCACCTCGGCCACCGAGGCGGACGACGCGATCGCCGCACAGATCGCGCAGTACACCGCCCGGGGCCTCTCCTTCGAGTGGAAGCTGTACGCCCACGACGAACCGGCGGACCTGGGCGAGCGCCTCGCGGCGGCCGGCTTCACCGCCGAGCCGGACGAGACGCTGATGGCGGCGGAGGTCGACGCGCTCGCCCTGACCGACACCGTCCCCGACGGCATACGCGTCGTCCCGGTCACGGACGCGGCCGGCGTCGACCAGGTCGCCGAGGTGCACGAACGCGCCTTCGGCGACGACGCGTCCCGCCTCCGACGCCAGCTCCTCGACGCCCTGGCCACCACCCCGGACACGGTCGTCGCCGTCCTCGCCCTCGCCGGTGACGTCCCGGTCGGCGCGGCCCGTATGGAACTGACCCCCGGCGCGAGCTTCGCGGGGCTGTGGGGCGGCGGCACGGTGCCGGAGTGGCGGGGCCGAGGCGTCTACCGTGCCCTGATCGCCCACCGAGCCCGCATCGCGGCGGCCCGCGGCTACCGCATCCTGCACGTGGACGCGTCCCCGCGGAGCCGCCCCATCCTGCGACGCCTGGGCTTCACCCCGCTGACGGTGACGACCCCGTACGTGTACGGGCCGTCCCTGTAGGCGGGAGCGGGGTCGGCCAGGACGCACGGGAGCGGTGGCCGTCCCACCAGGTGTGGCCCACCACCCCTGGGACCGCCACCGCTCCCGCGGAAGGCCCCCGCGTCTCAGCGGTTCAGTTTGGCCCGGTCCAAGGCAGCCACGCCCACCGCCGCGAGGGCGATCTGGATCAGCCACTCCACCCAGTCCACGCCCTTGGTGTCCGCCACGCCGAGGGCCGCCGCGAGGGCCGAGCCGATCAGGGCGGCGGCGATGCCGACGAGGATCGTCCACAGGATGCCGATGCGCTGACGGCCCGGGACGACCAGGCGGCCCAGGACGCCGATCACGATGCCGATGACCAGGGCGCTGATGATGCCGTCGATCTCCATGTCTCCCCTTTCCCTGTCCTCCGCCCAGAAGCGTCTTCCCGCCGGCCGCGGCGGCAGTCGCAGAAAAAGGGCCGGTCCGCGAGAGCACGCGGACCGGCCGGGGAGGGGGAGCCGTCGTGGGCCCCTACGACGACCTGGATGCCGCCCTGGCCGCCGTGGCGGCGCAGGCGGTGCCCAGGATCACGGTGAGGGCGCCGATGACGACGTTGTTCCAGATCACCCCGGCGTCGGGGTTGGTGCCCACGACCCATGGAGAGATGATCATCCAGATACCGAGCGCGCACATGGCTCCACTGAGGCCGTACATGCGCGAGGGGGCCGCCGTGAACCCGAGGGCCAGCAGACCGATCGCGATGCCGACGATCAGGTTGTGCGTCACGAGCGCCGGCTGACTCGTCGTGTAGTGGAGGATCCACGGTGACACGGCGCAGTAGAGGCCGAGCAGGAACACCGGGCCGTCCACGAAAGCGACGTCACGGCTGCCGAGGACGCGTTCGTAGCGTGCCCGCATCTCCGGTGCGTCCGGATGGCTGGAGAGATCTCCACGTTGGTGTGAGACGTTGGCCATGGTCGTCTCCTTTGACTAGCAGGCCTGACCGCGTCTGGGTGCGGTGTGCGGTAACCGCCGCGTATGTCCCATTGTGCTCTTATTTCTCCTTTATGTGTAGTCGTGAGCGGGTCTCGAAGCCCCTTCGCCGGAAGGAGCCCTCCGCTCGACGGCATGTCTGCGCCACTGTGACTGGTCCAGACCCTTGACTGGTACAGACCAAAGCGCTTGAGTGTGCTCCACACCCCCCACCACGGCCGCCCCCACGCCGTGACCGGTTCCGCCGGCGCGTGCGGGCGAGGTCTCGCCCCGGCATGTCCTCGTCGCGGGAGCGGCCGTGTTCCGCGAAGGAGTTGATCCCTTGTCGAGACGCCGTATCGCCGCCGTCACCGCCGCCCTCGTGCTCGCCGGAAGCGCGCCGATGCTGCTCCCCGCGGCGGCCACCACCGC
Organism: Streptomyces sp. BJ20; assembly: GCF_022869105.1. Classification (NCBI taxonomy): domain Bacteria; kingdom Bacillati; phylum Actinomycetota; class Actinomycetes; order Kitasatosporales; family Streptomycetaceae; genus Streptomyces; species Streptomyces sp. BJ20. Next base: position 4,418,975 of record NZ_CP094918.1, on the reverse strand, counting down.
CTCGGCCGCCACGGCGGCCGCGTGTTCCAGCTACCCCGCCTGGGTTGCCGGACAGTGGTACGAGGCCGGCGCGATCGTCCGCTACACCGACGGCAGGGCGTACATCGCCGAGCACGCCAACCCGGGCTACGACCCGACCATCAGCACCTGGTACTGGGAGCCCTACGCCTGTGACAACGGGCCCGGGACGCCCGTCGGGAACTTCGTCGTGACCGAGGCGCAGTTCAACCAGATGTTCCCGAACCGGAACCCCTTCTACACGTACAGCGGCCTCACCGCCGCGCTCAGTGCCTACCCCGGTTTCGCCAAGACCGGCAGCGACACGGTGAAGAAGCAGGAGGCCGCCGCCTTCCTCGCCAACGTCAGCCACGAGACCGGCGGTCTGGTGCACGTGGTGGAGCAGAACCAGGCCAATTACCCGCACTACTGCGACTGGAATCAGCCGTACGGCTGCCCGGCCGGCCAGGCCGCCTACTACGGGCGCGGCCCGATCCAGCTGAGCTGGAACTTCAACTACAAGGCCGCGGGCGACGCGTTGGGCATCGACCTGCTGAACAACCCCTGGCTGGTGCAGAACGACGCGGCCGTCGCCTGGAAGACCGCCCTCTGGTACTGGAACACCCAGTCCGGCCCGGGCAGCATGACCGGTCACGCCGCCATGGTGAACGGGGCCGGCTTCGGCCAGACGATCCGCAGCATCAACGGCTCCCTGGAGTGCGACGGAAGGAACCCGGCGCAGGTCCAGAGCCGGGTGACGAAGTACCAGCAGTTCACCCAGATCCTCGGGACGACCCCCGGCGGCAACCTGTACTGCTGACGCGAACGGCGCGGCATGGTGTCATGCACCTGACCGTGACTCCGGGCTGCCCCGGAGTCACGGCCAGCCCCTCCGGACGAAGGGAACCGCATGCGCACCCCCCACGCCCTGCTCGCCACCGCCGTCACGACCGCCGCGCTCGCCGCGGCGGCCGTGACACCCGCGCCCGCCGCGGCCGCCGGCGCCGCGCCGCAGCCCGGCACCTACTACGTCCAGAGCGCCGTCACCGGCCTCAACGCCGCCGACGCCTCCGGGACGGTCGAACAGCACCGCCCACGCGGCGACGAGGACCGCCAGCAGTGGACCCTGCGCCTTGACGGCGGCGTCCATCTGCTGGAGAACACCGACAGTCCCGGCGCCTGCCTCGGACGCGCCGGCGACCAGGCCCGCACCGTCTCCTGCGCGGCCGCCGAGGCGCGCTGGCAGATCACCCCGCTCGGCTCCGACCGTTACGCGCTCGCCGCCCCCGGCGCCGACCGGCGCCTCACCGTCGCGCCCAAGCCCGCCGGCGCCACCCACCCCGCCCCGCTGTCCGTCGGCAGCGGTGCCGGTGACCTCGCCGCCTGGTACCTCACCCCCGCCGACGCGCCCGGCGGCCCCATGCCGCCCAGGGAGCGACGCACCCTGGACCAGGTCACGTTCCTCACCGCCCACAACGCCTACGCGAACGGCGTCGACGGCGGTTTCGCCCCGCCCTTCGTCGACCTCTTCCCCAACCAGAGCCGGGGCATCGAACAGCAACTCCGCGACGGCGTACGCGGGTTCATGCTGGACGTCCACCAGACGCCGGACGGCGCCATCCTCTGCCACAACAGCTGCACGCTGGTGCGCAGACCTGTCGCGCTGTGGGTCGACCTTCAGCGGATCACCGACTTCCTGCGCGTCCACCCGGACGAGTTCGTCACCGTCTTCCTGGAGGACTACGTCGACCCGGGCGTCCTGCGCGCCGAACTGGACCGCGTGCAGGGGCTGTCGGACGTGCTCTACCGCCCCGACCGCACAGGGGTGCGGGAGAACGGCTGGCCCACGATGGGTGAACTGGCCGCCGAAGGACACCGGTTGCTGATCTTCACCGACCACAGCAAGGACGCCGACCGCTCGGCCGGGCTGACCCGTGACACCTTCGGCGTGATGTACCAGCGCGACTGGACCGTCGAGAACCACTGGTCCATGGGCCCGGGCATCGGCTCCTCCGACTGGTCCTGCTACAGCCGCTGGTACGACGCGAACACCACGATCCCGCTCACCCGCACCGAGCCCGGCTTCCGGCCCCTCTTCGTCATGAACCACTTCCGGGACGCCGCCGTCGCCTCCACCGCCTCCACCGACAACGCCAAGCTCGCCGACCGCGCCCGCCGCTTCTGCCAGCCTGCCGCCCGCAAGAAGCCCACCTACCTCGCCGTCGACCGCTACGACCTGGGGAATCCCACGGCCGCCGTCGACGCGCTGAACACCTACACCTACCCGTAGAGGACCACGCGGTCCCGCCCCGGGACGGCCGCCGGGGCGGGACTGGCATGGCCCGCGGTTTTACGTATAACCTCTCCCGTCAACCCCTTCGAGAGGTGACGATGAGACGCATTGCCCTGGTCACCCTCGTCGTCCACGACTACGACGAGGCGATCCGCTTCTACACCGAGGCCCTCGGCTTCCGGCTCGCCGAGGACGCGCCCCGGCCTGACGGCGGCCGCTGGGTCGTCGTCGAGCCCGGCGCCGGGCACACCGGCGCCGCCCTGCTGCTGGCCCGCGCCGCGGGGGAGGAGCAGCGGGCCCGGGCGGGTGATCAGACCGGGGGACGCGTGGCCTTCTTCCTGCACACCGACGACTTCGCCCGCGACCACGCCCGCATGACCGCCGCCGGGGTGACCTTCCTCGAGGAGCCGCGTCACGAGCCGTACGGCTCGGTCGCCGTCTTCCAGGACCTCTACGGCAACCGCTGGGACCTGCTCCAGCCCGCCGGCTGATCCACCACCGACCCACCACGCCGAACCACACGCCGAGGAACCGCACGCCATGCCATCTACGCGCATAGACACCGACACGATCCGCCGCCTCCCCAAGGCGGTCCTGCACGACCACCTCGACGGCGGCCTGCGCCCCGCCACGGTCGTGGAGCTGGCCGAGGCCGTCGGCCACACCCTGCCCACCACCGACCCTGACGAGCTCGCCGCCTGGTACGTGGAGGCCGCCAACTCCGGCGACCTGGTGCGCTACATCGCCACCTTCGAGCACACCCTGGCCGTGATGCAGACCCGCGAGGGCCTGCTGCGCACCGCCGAGGAGTACGTCCTCGACCTCGCCGCCGACGGTGTCGTCTACGGCGAGGTCCGCTACGCCCCCGAGCTGAACACCCGCGGCGGGCTCACCATGGCCGAGGTCGTGGAGACCGTCCAGGAGGGGCTGGCCGCCGGCATGGCCAAGGCGGCCGCCGCCGGGACGCCCGTCCGGGTCGGCACACTGCTGTGCGGCATGCGGATGTTCGACCGGGTCCGCGAGGCCGCCGACCTGGCCGTCGCCTTCCGTGACGCCGGCGTCGTCGGCTTCGACATCGCCGGCGCCGAGGACGGCTTCCCGGCCGCCGACCACCTCGCCGCCTTCGAGCACCTGCGCCGCGAGAACGTGCCGTTCACCATCCACGCGGGCGAGGCCCACGGGCTGCCCAGCATCCACCAGGCCGTCCAGGTGTGCGGCGCCCAGCGCATCGGCCACGGCGTGCGCCTCACCGAGGACATCCCGGACCTCGCGGACGGCAAGCTCGGCCGGCTCGCCTCCTGGGTCCGCGACCGTCGCGTCGCCCTGGAGATGTGCCCCACGTCCAACCTCCAGACCGGCGCCGCGACCTCGATCGCCGAGCACCCGATCACCCCGCTGAAGGACCTCGGCTTCCGCGTCACCGTCAACACCGACAACCGCCTGGTCTCCGGCACCACCATGACCCGCGAGATGTCCCTGCTGGTGGAGCAGGCCGGCTGGTCCGCCGAGGACCTGCGCACGGTGACCCTGAACGCGGTGAAGAGCGCGTTCCTGCCGTACGACGAGCGTGTGGCGCTGATCCGGGACGTCGTCCTGCCGGGTTACGACGCGGCGCTCCGCAGCAGCCCCCGGGCGTAAGCGGCCTGTCCGACGTGCTGGAGGTCGTCGGACAGGACGCTGACCAGCCGCACGCCCAGGGTGACCGGCGGGTCCCAGTTCTCGTCGACGACCCGTTCCAGGTCCTTCGCGGTGAGTGTCCGCAGCGCGCCGAGGGTCTGCGCGTGGACGGCGTCGTGGTAGCCGGTCAGCAGGTCGGGGGAGTCGACGCGCACCTTGCCGACCTGCGCCGGGGTGTGCCCGAACCCGGTGGCGCCGCGCGGCAGGCCGAGCCCGAAGCGCTTCTCCCAGCCGTCGGCGAGCCACACCTGGTCCAGGCCGAAGGCGTCCGCGACGTGGTCGTCCTGGGTCCGGGTGAGGTGCCACACCAGCCACGCGATGCTGTTGGCCTCCGGCGTGGGCCGGGCGGCGAGCTCGTCGGGTCCGAGGCCTCCGACGGCGGCGTGGACCTCTTCCCGGATGCGTCCGTAGCCTTCGATGAGGATGTCCTTGGCATGCATGCCCCCAGACTCGCTCAGCTTCCGGCGTCACGCGCCCCGGTGTCCAGCAGGTCCATCAGCGCCCGCGCCGCCGGGCTGGTGGCGCGCGGCGACGGCACCAGCGCCACCGTCTCGTACGCCGCCTCGCCGGTGTCCTTCAGCGGCAGCGCGGTGAGCGAGGGGCGCTTGTGGCGGAAATGGCGCGGCACCACCGTCACGCCGAGGTTCTCGTCGACCAGGTCGAGCAGGCTGTGCACGTCGTTCACCTCCAGTGCCACCGTGCGCCGTACGCCCGCGACCGCGAACGCCGCGTCCGTGGCGCGGCGCGGACCCCAGTCGGGGTGGAAGTCGACGAACACCTCGTCGGCCAGGTCCTGGGGGGTGACCGGCGCCCCGGCTTGGGCCAGCCGGTGGTCGGGGTGGCACAGCACCGTCATCGGCTCGCCGGTCAGCGGCACGACGCGCAGCTGGTCGGGGTCGGCGTCGACGCGGTAGGCGAAGGCGAGGTCCAGCCGCCCGGCCGCGACCTCCTCGGCGAGCGCGGCCGAGCCCCACTGGCGCAGCCGTATCTCCACGTCCGGGTGGCGTCGGCGGAACGCGGCGAGCAGCTCCGCCACGTGCACCCCGGCGATGCACTGCTCCGTACCCACCGCGAGGGTGCCGCGCAGCACTCCCTGCACCGCGGCCACCGCCTCGTGCGCGGCCCGCACCTGTGCCAGGATGCGTTCGGCCTCCGTGAGCAGCGCCCGCCCCGCCTCGGTGAGCGTCACCCTGCGGGTGGTCCGCACGAACAGCGGCGTCTGCAGCTCGCGCTCCAGCGCCCGGACGGACGCCGACAGGCCCGACTGGGAGACCATCAGCCGTTCCGCCGCACGGGTGAAGTGCTGGTCCTCGGCGACGGCCACGAAGTGCTGGAGATGGCGCAGTTCCATGATTGAGAAGCGTAGCCGCTGAATCGCATCGGATTCTTCTGTTGGACCACTCCCCGCAGGTCACGACAGAGTGGACGGGCGGTCCGACGAACCGCCACGACGAACGTCAAGACGTGTGCCAACCCCTCTGGAGTCGCGTTGTACACCGCACACCCCGACCGTTACGCGGACATGCCCTACCGGCGCACCGGACGCAGCGGCCTGAAGCTCCCCGCGCTCTCGCTCGGCCTGTGGCACAACTTCGGTCCCGACCGCCCGGCCGAGACCCAGCGGGCCATCCTGCGCCGCGCCTTCGACCTGGGCGTCACCCACTTCGACCTCGCCAACAACTACGGCCCGCCGCCCGGCGCCGCCGAGTCCGTCCTCGGCGAGGCCCTGAAGGCCGACTTCGCGCGGTACCGGGACGAGCTGGTGATCTCCACCAAGGCCGGCTACCTGATGTGGCCGGGCCCGTACGGCGAATGGGGTTCCCGCAAGTCCCTGCTGTCCTCGCTGGACCAGAGCCTCAGCCGCATGGGCCTCGACCACGTCGACATCTTCTACTCGCACCGCTTCGACCCGGACACCCCGCTCGAGGAGACGATGGGCGCCCTGCACACGGCGGTGCAGCAGGGCAAGGCGCTCTACGTCGGCGTCTCCAACTACAGCGCCGAGCAGACCCGCGAGGCCGCCCGCATCCTCGGCGAGCTGGGCACCCCCCTGCTGATCAACCAGCCGCGCTACTCGATGCTCGACCGCCGCCCGGAGGACGAGGGCCTGATGGACGCCCTCGACGAGCTCCAGGTCGGCTCCATCGCGTACTCCCCGCTGGAGCAGGGCCTGCTGACCTCCCGCTACCTGGACGGCATCCCCGAGGACTCCCGAGCCGCGAGCGACAGCCCCTTCCTCGACACGGACGCCCTCACCGAAGAGCTGGTCGGGCGGCTGCGCGCGCTCGCCGACATCGCCTCCGCCCGCGGCCAGAGCCTGGCGCAGATGGCCCTGTCCTGGGTGCTGCGCGGCGGCCGCCTCACCTCCGCCCTGGTCGGCGCGAGCAGTCCGCGCCAGCTGGAGGACAGCGTCGCCGCCACCCGCAACCTCGACTTCTCCGACGAGGAGCTGGCGAGGATCGACGCCATCGTCAAGCAGTAAGCGGCTCCCGTCACCGGCCGTCACCCCCGTGCACGGGGGCGGCGGCCGGTGCGTCCGTCTCCGTGCAGGCCGGTCACCTCGGCCGATGCGCCCACCCGTGCCGTTTCGGCCAGGACAGGGCCTGCATATGCCAGGAGACTGGCCGGAAACACATGGTGACAGTGTTTCAGCGGTGAACATACTCGACAACGAGAGCGCTTCACACCGAGCGACTGCGCCCTCACGCACAGCACGCGAGCCACGGAACGGGCAGCCGGCCCGGAACCGGCGGGCGAGCACGCAGCGGGGGAGGGAACGTGCACGACGAATTCCTGTGCCACGTCACGGCGTACGGGGTCTGCGACGGCCGGCGCATCGGGGTGCCGCTGGGCACCTACCGGGCCCCGACCCTCGCGCTCGCCCTGTGGTGGCTGCGCGACCGCGCCCTGTGGATCGCAGAGCGCCTCGACCCGCAGCCGGACGCCGAGCACTTACCTCCGGGTGCGCTCGTCCCCGTCGCCGACGACGTGACCGACGTTCCCACCGTGCTCCGCACCTGGTGCGGTGACGTCGGCCGGCAGGAGGAAGTGGCCGAGGCGCTCGCCGCCGGGCGGATGGTGCGGGTCGCCACCGGCGACGACACAACGGAGTACGAACTCCTCGCCGAGTCCGTCGACGCCCTGCGGATGCAGCGGGCCGCCCGGGTCCTCGGCGTCCCGGTCGCCTGAGCCGGACCGCCCTTCAGCGCCGCCACCGCCGCAGCCCCCGTACGGCCCACGCGCCGGCGAACCCCGCCACCAGGCCCCACAGCAGGGCAAGGCCCAGCGCGCCCCACAGTCGCGGCTCCAGCAGCACCTGCCCGGTCAGCCCTTCGCCCAGGTCGCCGATGCCGAGCACCGACAGGCCGATCCGCGCGGAGACCCGGGCCGTCGGTCCGACCGTCAGCACCGCCAGCGCCAGTGCCGCCGCCAGCCGCAGCGCGTGCTGCCAGGGCGGCACCCGCGCGGGAGAGGTGGCCGCCATGGCGCAGGCCGCCCCCGCCACCAGCACCGCCGCACCCACCAGCAGCCACCACCAGCGGCCGCCGTCGTGGTCGACGAGCGAACCCAGGTTCAGCTCCGACACGTCCCGGGTGCGCAGCACCTCGTCCAGCACCTGCGGCATGGGCAGCCCGAACGGCCCCGCCACCCTGCCCTCCCAGGTCGCCCCCATCCCCACGGTCAGCCCCAGCCAGGCCACGTTGGGCAGCCCCAGCAGGATCACGGCGAACGTCTCGGCCGCGTGCCCCTTCGTGGCGGCCACCACCAGCGCGACGATCAGCGCCACGGCCACGGCGGCGAGCAGCAGCCCCAGCGTCGCGCGCGCCGCGGGCCGTGCCCCCGCCTGGAACCGCATCAGCTCGGGAGGCAGCGGCGCGCCCCGCGACACCAGGATCGCCACCACCAGCACGCCCGCCAGCCACACCAGGCCGATCAGCACGGTCGGCAGCACGTCCGCCGCGAAGCCGACCGTCGGCCTCACCCCGAACAGCTCGCCCAGATCGCCGAGCAGGTCGTCCCCCAGGGACACCTCGAACGTGCGCCGTGCGGCCAGGGCCAGACCGAGGACGGCGAGCAGCCACAGCACGGCGATCCGCGCCGCCCACCCCGCCAGCCCGGGCGCGCCCACCACCGTCCGGCGGTGCAGCGGCCGCAGGAAGCACCAGCCGAGCAGCAGCGCCCCGGTGAGGGTGACGGTCAGCGGGATCACGGTCAGGCCGCCCTCGGTACCGGCCAGAGCGTCGGCGTCCCCGGAGAGCCTCACCGTGCCGCCGACGGCGAGCACCAGGACGGCGGCGAGCACCGGACCGAAGGCGCCCTCCGGAAGATCTGCGGCCCCGGCCGCCCAGATCCCCAGCGCCGCCACCACGGCCATCGCGGCCAGCGAGCCGACCACCGCGACCAGCGCGGGAACCCAGCCGTGGAGGGGGGATCGCGGAGGAGAAGGGGAGTGTGCGCTCACGTGAGCACGCTAAGCAGGGTTCTGTTCGGCCCGCCCGCCGACGGGGTCCGTCCGGCGGCACCGGCGCGTGGCCGTGCGGCGGCCGCAGCCACCGCCCACCGCGGGCACGCCGCGAGGCGGCCGCGCGCCTCGCCGACTGCGGGCAGTCGTGCGGCTGCGGCGGTGGGGGTGTCTCCCGCTCCTGGGGTCCCTCCGCTCGAACGGAGCCGAGAGTGGGGGAGGGCGGGCGCGGCGGCATTCTGGGAGCGCCGAGTTGCGCAGCCGCGGGCCCGCATCCACCCGCCGAAGCCCTCTTTCGCCTGGTCAGGCATACCGATACCCCCCACGGGGAAGCCGATTCCCGATCAGTGGGACTGCCCCGCCCGACTCGGGGTACCAGGACCGGTGCGGATCGTCCGGCCGACCCGGCGTCGCAGAGGGAAATGCATGACCTATCACTTGGACGGGGTAGTGATACCGACTGGTTTCGATGTGCCCGTGGAACCGCTGCGGCGGGCGGCACACTTCACCGGCGAGCCGGGCTGCATCGCCGAGTCGCGGCATGTCGCTGCGCAGTTCCTCGATCAGCTGAGGACCGAGTGCCGCGCCACGATCGACGCCAAGGCGGAGGGAGCCGTGCTGTTGGTGGTGAGCGAGCTGGTCACCAACGCCGACCGGCACAGCGACGGTCCGTACATCCTGGAGCTGGAGGGTACGGACACCACCCTCACGGTGGCCGTCTACGACAGCAACGGCGCCCTGCCCCGCGTGTTCCCACGCGACCCGCAGCGGATCGGACGCCACGGCCTGGAGATCGTGCGGGCGCTGGCGCGGGAGGTCGGCGTGGAGCGCGTACCGGTCGGCAAACGCGTCCGCGCCGTGATCGACCTCACCGGCGGCTGAACGACAGACACCCCCTCCTCACAGCAGCGCCCCTGAAAGGCCGGGGGCGCCTTCGGTGTGCCGTGGGGACGGTGTGCCCCGCCGTCAGGCGCAGCCCAGCTCGCCGAGCATGCCCGCCCGCAGCCGGGTGATGATCCGCTTGATCAGCCGGGACACATGCATCTGCGAGCAGCCCAGCCGCTCGCCGATCTCCGCCTGCGTGGCCTCCTCGACGAACCGCAGGTGCAGGATCTCGCGGTCCCGGTCGCTCAGCTCCGCCATCAGCGGGGCCAGCGCGTGGAAGTCCTCCACCAGGGCCAGCCGCTCCTCCTCGACGCCGATGAAGTCGGCGAGGACGGCCTCGCCGTGCTCCGGGCCGTCGCCGGTGAGCGCCGCGTCCAGGGAGGAGGAGTTGTAGCCGTTCGCGGCGATCTGTCCCTCGACGACCTGCTGCTCGCTGATGTTCATCAGGGTCGCCAGCTCGGCGACGGTGGGCTCGCGGTCCAGCCGGCTCGACAGCTCCTCGCGCGCCTTGGCCAGCTCCACACGCAGCTCCTGGAGTCGCCGCGGCACGTGCACGGCCCAGGTGGTGTCACGGAAGAAGCGCTTGATCTCGCCGACGATGTACGGCAGCGCGAAGGAGGTGAACTCGACCTCGCGGGACAGCTCGAACCGGTCGATGGCCTTGATCAGGCCGATCATGCCGGTCTGCACGACGTCGTCCATGTCGTCGCCCCGGCCGCGGAACCGCCCGGCCGCGAAGCGCACGAGGGACATGTTCATCTCGATGAGCGTGTTCCGCGCGTACTGGTACTCGCGGGTGCCCTCCTCCAGCTCCGTGAGACGGCGGAAGAACTGGCGGGAGAGCTCACGGGCGTCGCGGGGCGCGACGGCGCGCGGGTCGGCGGGATCGCGAAGGTCCTCGCTCCCGGCGGCGGCCCCGGTGTGCCCGTCGACGGTCCGCTCCTGCGACCGGATCACGGCGGTCCTCATTGCCCTCTCCCACGAACGTCATGGCTGCCACGAGACTGAAGCACCCGGATACCCCGGCTCCGCGGACCTATGCCTGTCGGTCTTCTCCGTGACGGAGAGCACCGGACCGCTCGGGGCGACGCGGTCCGCACGGCCGTCACGCCTGTCGTCCGATGGTACGGCCGACGGTGCGGCGGGGCACCATCAGGGCGGAGGAAAGTCGTCCGCTTTTTCGGCTTCACTCAGGGCGGAATCCCGCTCCCTTGCCCGCGGGAGCGGGATTCCTAGGCTGAGGACGTGACCGATCACGCGCCGAACGAAGCCCGCGTCATTCCCCTGCGACCCGGCCCGGCCGCCTCGGGCCCGCCGGCCCCGCCCGCCGCCGCGCCCAGAGAGCCGCTGTGGCGGCACCTCGTCGGCGACGTGCTGCGCAAGGAGCGGCAGGCCCAGGAGCGGACCCTCAAGGACGTCGCCGACGTGGCGCGGATCTCCATGCCTTATCTGTCGGAGGTGGAGCGCGGCCGCAAGGAGGCCTCCTCGGAGGTCCTCGCGGCCGCCGCCGGGGCGCTCGGTCTGGGCCTCGGCGACCTGCTCGCCCGTACGCACGCGGAGCTGGTCCGGGTCACGTCGCACCGTTCCGCCGTCCCCGCCCGCTCCGTGCGGAACGGCTCCATGCGCCACGGCTCCGTGCGGAACGGCTCCGCGCACGGCGGGCTCTGCCTGGCCGCCTGAGCGGGACGCACCCGCACCGCACGGCCCGGCGGCCGCTCACACCGGAGCGGGCCGCCGGGTCAGCACCTCGTCGGCCAGGCCGTACGCCACGGCCTCCTGCGCGGTGAACACCTTGTCGCGGTCCATGTCCGCCCGCAGGGTCGCCGCATCGTGGTGCGTGTGGCGGGCCAGCACCTCCTCGACCTGCGCCCGGATCCGGGTCATCTCCTTCGCGCGCAGCGCCAGGTCGGACGCCGTGCCCTGCATCCCGCCGGAGGCCGGCTGGCCGAGCAGCACCCGTGCGTGCTCCAGCACGAACCGGCGTCCCGGGTCCCCGCCGGCCAGCAGCACGGCCGCCGTGGACGCCGCCTGCCCCACGCAGAACGTGGAGATCGGGGCCCGCACGAACGTCATGGTGTCGTAGATCGCCATGAGCGAGGTGTACGAGCCGCCGGGGGAGTTGAGGTACACCGCGATCTCGCTCTCCGGTGCCTCCGACTCCAGGTGCAGCAGCTGCGCGACGACCACGTTGGCCACGCCGTCGTCGATCTCCGTGCCCAGGAAGACGATCCGCTCGGCGAGCAGCCGGCTGAACACGTCGTAGGACCGCTCGCCGCGCGCGGTGCGCTCGACGACGTTCGGAATCGTGTACGTCCCCATCAGCGCAGCCCCATCCTCGGTCGGGTGGCCGCCGGACGGACGTCGTCCAGCGAGTCCAGCACCCGGTCGACCATCCCGTACGCACGGGCCTGCTCGGCCGTGAACCAGCGGTCCCGGTCGCCGTCACGCGAGATGGTCTCCGGGGACTGGCCGGTGTGCTCGGCGGTGATCCGCTCGATGGTCCGCTTGGTGAACTCCAGGTTCTCCGCCTGGATCTCGATGTCGGCGGCGGTCCCTCCGATGCCGCCCGACGGCTGGTGCATCATGATCCGCGCGTTGGGCAGGGCGTAACGCTTGCCGGGCGTGCCGACGCAGAGCAGGAACTGCCCCATGCTGGCCGCGAAGCCCATGGCCAGGGTGGCGACGTCGTTGGGGATCAGCCGCATCGTGTCGTAGATGGCGAGCCCGGCGTGCACCGAGCCGCCGGGGCTGTTGACGTACAGGCTGATGTCGGTGCGCGGGTCCTCGGCGGACAGGAGCAGCAGCTGCGCGCACACCCGGTTCGCGGACACCTCGTCGACCTGGGTGCCGAGCACCACGATCCGCTGCGCGAGCAGCTGGGCGGCGAGGTGGTCGTCGAAGCGGGTGGGCGGGGTGTCGCCGTCCTCCGCCCGCGGCTGGGCCGGCCCGGGGCCGGCGATGAGTGGTGACATGGACGCTCCCGTGGGTCACTGGTCGGAGCACGGCCGGGCGGCCGTGTGCGTCCACTGTCGGCGCGCGGGACCCGCCGCCGGGGGAATCTCTGCCCGCGGCAGATTCGCCCAGGGCGGAGCGGCCCCGGACGGGCCGTGCAGGTGGATCTCGGTCCCACCGATGAGTTCCGTCGCCGCGGCCGGTCTGCACCGGTGACCGCGTTCCCTCGAGGGGCGCCCCACACGGGAGGTACTCATGGACACCGACGGATTCACCACCTGCCTCTGGTTCGACGGCCAGGCGGAGGAGGCGGCGCAGTTCTACGTCTCCGTCTTCGACGACTCCAAGCTCGGCGACGTGGTCCGCAACACCGGGGCCACCCCCGGTGAGGAGGGCTCCGTGCTCACCGTGGAGTTCACGGCCAACGGCCAGAAGTTCGTCGCCCTGAACGGCGGACCGGAGTTCACGTTCAACGAGGCGATCTCCTTCCAGCTCGACTGCGACGACCAGGCGGAGATCGACCACTACTGGGAGAAGCTGGTCGAGGGCGGTGGCGAGCACGGCCCGTGCGGCTGGCTCAAGGACCGCTACGGCGTCTCCTGGCAGGTCAACGCCAAGCGGCTCACGCAGATGATCGGCGACCCGGACCGCGAGAAGGCCGACCGTGCGCTGAAGGCCATGATGACGATGGGCAAGCTGGACATCGCGGAGCTGGAGAGGGCGTACGAGGGCGGGGCGTGACACCCCAGCCCGCGGGGCCTTTCGGGGTTCGGGGGCTCCGCCCCGGGCCCCCGTTCGCGCAGTTCCCCGTGCCCCTGAGGGCTCTCCTCCGGCGCGCGTGCCCGCCCGGGCGTGGCTGGCGTGAGTGAGGAGACCACAGAGCACGCGTGACGCGGAGGGCCGCAGCCATGGCCGTAGCACCCGAAGGAACCCCCTGCTGGGCCGACGCCGTGTTCGACGACCTCGACGCGGCCAAGGACTTCTACGGCCACGTCCCCGGTTGGACCTTCGGCGAGACGTCGGCCGATGAGGGCGGCTACACCCGGGCGTACGCCGGCGGCAAGGCGGTGGCCGCCGTCGTCCCGCCCATGCCGGGCCAGGAGGGCACCTCCCAGTGGTGCCTCTGCCTCGCCGCTCAGGACGCCTCCGCCACCGCCGCCCGCATCCGCGAGCAGGGCGGCGAACTGCTGATGGAGCCCGTGCGGGTCGCCGACCACGGCACGATGTGTCTCGCCCGTGACCCCGGAGGGGTCGTCTTCGGGGTGTGGCAGGCCGGCACCCACGAGGGTTTCCGGACGACGGAGACACCGGGCGCGTACTGCTGGGCGGAGGTCTGCACCCGCGAGCCGGAGAAGTCCGACGCGTTCCTCCCAGCCGTCTTCGGCTATCGGTCCAAGCAGCTCAGGGTGAGATGGACTTCCGCCTCTTCGACCTGGGGGAGCGCAGCGTCCTCGGCCGGATGCGGATGACCGACGACTTCCCGCCCGAGGCGCCCCCGTACAGCAACGTGTACTTCACCGTCGACGACTGCGACGCCGCCGTGGCCCGGGCGACCGAACGCGGCGGGGTGCTGCGGTCCGGGCCGACGGACTCGCCGTTCGGCCGGTTCGCGGTGGTCGGCGACCCGCAGGGCGCCGCCTTCTCGGTCATCGACCTCACCACCACCAAGGGCGAGATGCCGGGCACCGAACCCGTCGGCTGAGCGGAACCGGGACACCCGCCCGGCCATGGCATGATCGGTGGCATGCGTGAACGTGTGGTGGCCGCCTGCGACGGGGCCTCGAAGGGAAACCCCGGACCCGCCGGCTGGGCCTGGGTGATCGCGGACGGCTCCGGGACCCCGGACCGCTGGGAGGCCGGCGCTCTCGGCACCGCCACCAACAACGTCGCCGAACTCACCGCCCTGGAGCGGCTCCTCGCGGCCACCGACCCCGGCGTGCCGCTCGAGGTACGGATGGACTCGCAGTACGCCATGAAGGCCGTCACCACCTGGCTGCCCGGCTGGAAGCGCAACGGCTGGCGCACCGCCGCAGGGAAGCCCGTCGCCAACCAGGAACTCGTCGTCCGCATCGACGGCCTGCTCCAGGACCGGTCCGTCGAGTTCCGCCACGTGCTCGCCCACCAGGTCGACGGCGACCGGCTCAACGACTTCGCCGACCGCGCCGCCAGCCAGGCGGCCTCCGCGCAGCAGGACGCGGGCAGCGCGCAGGGCTCGCCCGAGCCGCCGCCGTCCGTACCGCGCCCGTCCTCCGGCGGTTCCTCCCGCCGCGCCTCGGGCGGCGCCAGGCCCGCCCGCAAGTCCGGGGGTTCCTCCCGCACCATCAAGGCGAAGTTCCCCGGCCGCTGCCCGTGCGGACGGTCGTACGCGGCCGGCGAGCCCATCGCCAAGAACGACAAGGGCTGGGGCCACCCCGAGTGCCGGACGGCCGTGGGCGCCTGAGCCGCCGCCCCGGCGGGGGGAGCCGCCGGTCGCCGGGCCGGGACGGATGACAGACTGACCGGCATGGAAGAGCGCACTTTCGACAGGTCAGGTCAGCACGCCTCCGTGATCGGCCTCGGCACATGGCAGCTCGGCGCCGACTGGGGCGACGTCGACGACAAGGACGCCCTCGCGGTGCTGGAGGCCGCCGCCGAGTCGGGCGTCACCTTCTTCGACACCGCCGACGTCTACGGTGACGGACGCAGCGAGCAGACCATCGCGTCGTTCCTCTCCGGACGGCCCGACCTGCACGTGCTGGTCGCCACCAAGATGGGCCGCCGTGTCGACCAGATCCCCGAGAACTACGTCCTGGACAACTTCCGTGCCTGGAACGACCGCTCCCGGCGCAATCTGGGCGTCGACCGCGTCGACCTGGTGCAGCTGCACTGCCCGCCCACCCCCGTCTACTCCACCGACGAGGTCTTCGACGCCCTCGACACCCTCGTCGAGGAGGAGCGCGTCGCCGCCTATGGCGTGAGCGTGGAAACCTGCGCCGAGGCGCTGACCGCCATCGCCCGCCCGAACGTGGCCAGCGTGCAGATCATCCTCAACCCGTTCCGCATGAAGCCGCTGCTTAAGGTGCTCCCGGCCGCCCGCGAGGCCGGCGTCGGCATCATCGCCCGCGTGCCGCTCGCCTCGGGTCTGCTGTCCGGGAAGTACACCAAGGACACCGTTTTCGCGGAGAACGACCACCGCACCTTCAACCGGCACGGTGAGGCCTTCGACCAGGGCGAGACCTTCTCCGGCGTGGACTACGCGACCGGTGTCGAGGCCGCCGCCGAGTTCGCCGCCCTGGCCCCCGAGGGCTGCACGCCGGCCCAGCTCGCGCTGCGCTGGATCGTCCAGCAGCCCGGCGTGACCAGCGTCATCCCCGGCGCCCGCTCGCCCGAGCAGGCCCGTGCCAACGCGGCCGCCGCCCGGCTGCCGGAGCTGTCCGACGCCACCCTCTCCGCGATCGCAGACCTGTACGACCGGCGGATCCGCGAGCAGGTGGAGGGCCGCTGGTAGCGGAGGCGCGTCAGGACTCCAGCACGAGCTGACGCTCCTGCTCCTGGTCGCCGGCGGCGGCGCCCTCGTCGCGGGCCGTGAAGGCCCGCGACAGCGCGTCGCTCGCCCGGCGTACCGCCTCCGGGGTGCCCTGCACGGTGACGGTCACCGGCTCCGACAAGGGCCGCACGTCCGCCTGCCCGTCGCCCGTCCCCTCACCCTCGCCGCCGAACGTCGCCATCCGGACGGTCGCGTCCGTGTCCGAGGGCCGCTCCTGCGGCGGTCCGAACGTGCCCTCCAGCGCCCCGACGACCGCCCGGGCGTCGTCGACGTCCCCGCCGCTGAGTGTCACGGTGAGCTGGGTGTCCGACATGTCTCCCACTTTCGTCCGGCCTGGTCGTGTCGCCGACCGTGTAACCGTGCCCCGCGCGGCCAAACCGGCGGTGGGAGGAGGCCCCCTTTCGGGGAAACCGGAGGGGGAGACCCGATCGAAGGAGGCACCGTGCCGGACGCGGAGCAGGGCGGGAGCATGCGCCGGGGGCGCAACGAGAGCGAGGAGGAGAGAGCGGACCGGATGTGGACCGAGCTCATCCAAGAGGTCCGTGTGGCCCAGATGGGCGTGCAGATCCTGTTCGGTTTCCTGCTGACGGTCGTGTTCACCCCGACCTACGAGGGCCTGTCCGGCACCGACAAGAACATCTACATCGTCACGGTGGTGCTGGGCGCCTGCGCGACCGGGGCGCTGATCGGCCCGGTGACGCTGCACCGGCTCGTCAGCGGGCGGCGCATCAAACCGCAGGCGGTCCAGTGGGCCTCACAGCTCACCCTGCTGGGGCTGGCGCTGCTGCTGGTCACCACCAGCTCCTCGCTGCTGCTCATCCTGCGTGTGGCCACCCAGGACGACTACGTGCCGTACCTGGTGGCCGGGGTGGTGTTCTGGTACCTGCTGTGCTGGTTCGGGCTGCCCGTGTGGGCGCGCCACCGCCACACCACGCGCCGCTGACCCCGCGCGGGCTCACGGGGCTTCAGCTGTTGGCCAGGACGTCCGCGAGGAAGTCGTCGACCCGGACCTCCTCGCACCCCGGCGGCACCATCCGGTGGGTCTCGGTCAGGAACTCCCCGACGGCCTCCGCCCAGGCGAAGACCACCGCGTGGTGCCGGCCACCGTCGGGGCGCGCCTCGCCCAGGAACTCCATCCGCAGCTCCCGCCCCACCCCGCGGGCCTGCGGGCGCAGCCGTACGTCGCCGATGCCGACCGAGCGGCTCAGCCCGTCGGTGACCATCTCCCGGTCCAGCTGCCAGCGCGCCAGCACCCGGCCGTCGAGGGTGAAGACGACCGTGACGGCGAACGGGTCGGACGGGTCGTAGCTCAGGTGGGCGAGCACGGGAAAGCGCTCCGTGTCGCCCGCCTGGAGCTCCACCACCAGGGTCTTGTGCACGAACGAGTTCACGAGGTGCCTCCGGGACGTACCGACGTAGAGCCCTCTAGTACCCCGGATCCCGGCAAGATGCTCAGCTCTCCGGGTGAATCCGTCACACCTCACGCACGGACCGCCTGTCAGCCGAAGGCCTTCCGCAGCGCCGGCAGCAGCGTCCGCTCCGCCCAGTCCAGGTACGCCGGCTGCGACTCCCCGCCGATCTGCACCAGGGCGATCTCCGTGAAACCGGCCTCGGCGTACGGGCGGACCGCCTCGACGAAGTCGTCCGGGTCGCTGCCGCAGGGGATCGAGGAGGCGACGTCCTCGGTCCGTACGAACTGGGTCGCCGACGCGAAGGAGTCCGGGTGCGGCAGCTCGGAGTTCACCTTCCAGCCGTTGCCGAACCAGCGGAACTGGGCGTGTGCCCGCTCCACGGCGGTGTCCCGGTCCGGGTCGTAGCTCACCGGCAGCTGGCCCACGCGCGGCTTTCCCTCGCCGCCGTGCTCGTCGAACATCTCCAGCAGCTCCGGCTTCGGCTCGGTGGCGATCATCAGGTCGGCGTGGTGACCCGCGAGGGCGCACGACCGCTTCCCCGAGACCGCGATCCCGATCGGCGGCGGCTGGTCCGGCAGGTCCCACAGCTTGGCCGACTCCACGTCGAAGTGCTCGCCCCGGTAGTTCACATGACCGCCCTCGAACAGCGCGCGGATGATCTCCACCGCCTCCTCGAACATCTCGTGGCGTACGTCCACCGGCGGCCAGCCGCCGCCCACCACGTGCTCGTTGAGGTTCTCGCCGGACCCCAGCCCCAGCCGGAACCGGCCGCCCGACAGCAGCTGCATCGTCGCCGCCTTCTGCGCCACCACCGCCGGGTGGTACCGCTTCGTCGGACACGTCACGTACGTCATCAGCGGGATCCGTGAGGTGGCCTGCGCGGCCGCGCCCAGCACGCTCCACGCGTACGGCGAGTGACCCTGCTCGGCCAGCCACGGGAAGTAGTGGTCCGAGGTCACCGAGAAGTCGAAGCCAGCCGTCTCGGCGCGCACCACGTGCTCCACCAGCTCACGCGGGCCGGCCTGCTCGGTCATCATCGTGTACCCGATTTGCACCATGGAGTCCGGGTCCCCCGAGTCGCCCGGCGAAAACGGTGGATCACCCGCCGGTGCCCCGGGCAGGATGCCCCCATGACCCAGCGAGCCCTTCCGACCGCAGCCCCCGCGACCCAGGGCGTCGACGCGTCCGGCGTCCACGCCTTCCTCGACGCGCTCGAGGCCGACCCGGACATCGAACCGCACGGCGTGACGATCGTGCGCCACGGCAAGGTCGTGGCCGCCGGCTCGTGGGCGCCCTGGACCGCCGAACGCCCCCATCTGCTGTACTCGCTCAGCAAGAGCTTCGCCTCCACCGCCGCCGGGCTCGCCGAGGCGGAGGGGCTGATCGACTTCGACGCCCCCGTGCTGTCGTACTTCCCGGAGATCGACGCCGACATCACCGACCCGCGCAGCCGGGCGATGCTGGTGCGCCACGTGGCGTCCATGGCCAGCGGACACGACCACGAGACCGTCGACGAGGCGTTCGGCGCCGACCCGGCCGAACCGGTGCGCGGCTTCCTGCTCCAGCCGCCGGAGCGTGACCCGGGCACACTGTTCACCTACAACCAGCCCTGCACGTACACCCTCGCCGCGATCGTGCAGCGGGTCACCGGGCAGACCCTCGTGGAGTATCTGCGGCCGCGGCTGTTCGAGCCGCTGGGCATCGACGAGGCGCTGTGGTCCCGTGACCGCGCCGGACGCGAGATCGGCTTCGCCGGCCTGCACACCACCACCGACGCGATAGCGAAGTTCGGCCTGCTGTATCTGAACGACGGCGTCTGGCAGGGCGAGCGGCTGCTGCCCGAGGGATGGGCCGAGCGCGCCACCCGCGTCCACATCGGCACCACCGGGGCCATGGGCGGCGACGACCGCCCCGACTGGGACCAGGGCTACGGCTACCAGTTCTGGCGGGGCCGGCACGGCTTCCGCGGCGACGGCGCCTACGGCCAGTTCTGCCTGGTGCTGCCCGAGCACGACGTGGTGATCGCCGCGACGTCCGCCACCGCGGAGATGCAGCGCTACCTCGAACTGGTGTGGCGGCATCTGCTGCCCGCCTTCTGTGACGCCCCGCTGACCGGGCGGGACGCGGAGGACGCGGGCCTGCGCGAGCGCCTGGAGCGCCTGGCCCTGCCGGCGACGGACGGCGCCCCCGCACCGGAGACCGGCGACTGGGCCGGGGCCGCCTTCACCCCGGAGGGCGGGCTCGTCGCCGAGCAGCCGAAGCTGGCCGCCGCCGAGCTCACGGCGGACGACGACGGCGGCTGGACGCTGACCCTCGACGAGGACGGCCACCGGCTGGCGGCCCGCTGGACCGGCACGGATTGGACCGTCACCGAGGGCGCGGTGCCGGTCGCGGTCACCGGCGGGTGGCACGGCCCCGACACGCTCACCGTCGACATCGCCTTCCTGGAGACCCCGCACCGGCTGCGCGTCACCTGCGCCCTCACCGACCGCGTCTTCCGCGCGCACTGGCTCACCACACCGCTGGTCCCCTGGCCACTGCGCGCGCTGCGGGCCCCGCGGAGCTAGCTAGGGTCTTTCGTTCGGATCAGGCCGGATCAGGGAGCGGGGTCTGGCGCCGTGCATCGCAAGGCGCCAGGAGGGAGTCGACGCGGAGCGTCGGTGAGTGGCGACAACGCCGCCGGGGGCGCGCCCACGCCCGTCGAGCGCAGTGGGGGAGGGCGCATGGGCCCCGCGACGCCGGGAGGGTCCGGACGAAACACCCTAGGCGGCCGTCCCGGGCCGGAAGGTCCGCAGGACCGTGCGCAACGTCTCCTGGTTGTCGGCGTTCGTCCACTCGGCGGCCGGGGTGCTCCAGCGCAGGGAGAAGCCCCGGCCGTCGCCCAGCAGGAAGCCGCGGCCGAAGGTGCGTACCCGGGCGCCGTCGTCCGTGGTGATCCACTGCATGTCGGCGGCCTCACGGCCCTGGTACGTCGTGGCCTCGATGGCGCCGATCCGCTGGTAGGCGTCGGCGCGCGCGAGGCCCGGCTCCACGGTGTCCCGCCACACGGCGACCGGGTCCGGCCCCACGCGCTCGCTGTAGGTGACGGCGAGGGTGCGCGGGTCGTCGTCGGCGCCGAACGTGACGCGGTAGGACTGCTGTGCGGCGCGGGAGGCCCGCTGCCGCTCCCAGCCCGCGGGCAGCGCCACGGAGAACCCCTCCGGGGCCCGGTGGACGCGGAAGCCCGCGGGAAGGGCGCCGGGATCCGACGGGGACGGCGAGGCGGACCCGGACGGGGAGGGCGACGGGGGAGACGAGGGAGCCGTGGACGACGGAGGGGCGGCGCCGGCCGAGGGCGGGACCCGCGGGGCGGTGTCCGGCCCCCCGGCCCCTCCGGCGGGCGAGGACGCCGATGCGGCGGGGCCGCCGGCCCGGTCGTCGCCTCCGTCGGGCAGGCCCGTCGCCGCCGCGACCACGGCCGCCGTCACCGTGAGCACCGCGAGGGGCGTCCCGACGAGCACGCCCTTCCGCTTCCGCCCCCGCCCGGCCGGCGCGTACGCCTCTCCCGGCTCGGCATCGCCGCCGGAGGCCTCCCGCAGCACCCGGGTCAGCACGTCCCGCACCACCGGGCGGCCCGGGCGCTCCCGGGGCTCCTTGCGCAGCAGGCCCGTGACGACTCCGGTGAGCGGCCCGCAGCGTACCGGCGGGCGCAGCGGCAGCCGGTCGACCCCGCGCAGCGTGGCCGCGACCCTGCCCCGGTCCCGGAACGGCGGGCGCCCCTCCAGCATCGTGTAGAGGATCGCCCCCAGCGCCCACAGGTCGGCGGCAGGGCCGACCTGCTCGTTCCGCGCCTGTTCCGGCGCCGCGTACGACGGGGCGGTGAGCCGGGGCGCCGACGTCGTGCCGGCCACCCCGTAGCCGGTGACGATCACCGGGCCGGTCTCGCGCAGATAGAGCTGGCCCGGGCTCAGCTCGCCGTGGGTGACGGCCTCCGGGTGTGCCGCGTCCAGGACGTCGAGCAGGTCCAGGGCGACGCGCGCCGCCCGGGCGGGTGCGAACGTGCCGTGCTGGAGCAGGACTTCGTCCAGCGGGGTGCCGTCGATCCACGCCGTGACCGTCCACAGGCAGCCGCCCTCGCCGACCGCGTCGACGACGTCCGCGATCCGGTCCGGGCAGAGCCGGGCGACGTTCTCGGTCGCCCGCAGGATCCGGGAGGGCGCGCGGCGGACGCCTTCCACGGCGTCCGCCGGCAGCTCGACGCGGGTGGCCAGACAGGGCCGGCCCGTCCGCAGGTCGTCGGCGTACCAGCTGACCCGGTTGGTCTCGCGGTGCGTGATCTCGACCAGCCGGTAGCGGCCGGCGACCGGCCGGTCGGTGGAGGCGTGCGCCCAGCCCATTGGTGATCCCTCGTCCGGTGATCCCTCGTCGAACCGCTGACTTCCGTCCCCCCTGATACGGAGGAGAGGGGCCGGAGCGTTCAACGGCCGGGCGCGCGCCCTGCGGACCGCCGGGTTCAGCGCAGGGAGAAGTGGTCCGTCCACGCCATCATGTCGGTGGTGGTGGCGTTCCCGCCGCACACCACGAGACCCAGGCGGGCGTCCTCGCCGACCCGCTCCAGCACCCGGCGGGCGGCCGGGAGCAGACAGCCCGCGGCCGGCTCCGCCCACACCTTGGCGTGGTCCGCCAGGTCCAGCGAGCCCTGCACCGCCTCCCGGTCCGGCACCACCAGCACCTCCGTGACCAGCTCCGCGACATGGTCGTACGTCAGCTGCGACACGGCGGGCGCGCTGAGCGTCGAGACGATCGAGGACAGCGCGACCGGCACCGGGCCGCCCGCCGCCAGCGCCTCGGACATCGCCTGCGCCCCCTCGGTCTCCACGCCCCACACGCGCACCCCGGGCCGCCGGGCGCGCAGCGCCGCCGCGATCCCGGCGATCAGACCCCCGCCGCCGATGCTCACCAGCACGTCGGTCAGTTCACCGGCGTCCTCGGCGAACTCCAGCCCCACGGTGCCCTGACCGGCGATCACCACCGGGTCGTCGAAGGGGTGCACCAGGGTCAGACCCTCCTGCCGCAGCTCCGCGGTGAGGGCGAACGCCCCGGCCATGTCGTCCGTGACCCGCACCGTGGCGCCCGACGCCCGCGCGATCTCCACGGCCCGCACGGGCGCCGAACGCGGCATCACCACGGTCGCCTTCACATCGAGCGCGGCGGCCGTCACCGCCAGTGCGATGCCGTGGTTGCCGCCGCTCACCGCGACCACCCCGGCGGCCCGCTCCGCCTCGCTCAGCGCCAGCAGCTTCGCCGCCGCACCGCGCACCTTGAACGATCCCGTGTGCTGGAGCAGCTCCAGCTTGGCCGTCACCGGCACCCCGAGCAGTGCCGAAAGGCCGGGGCTCGGCACGGTCGGGGTGCGCACCACGTGTCCGGCGATCCGCTCGGCGGCGGTCTCGATGTCGGCGATCTCGATCACGACTGTCACCTTCCCGGCGCGGGGCGTGATCCGCGCCGTGCCCCAGCCTCACCCGGCGTGCGGCCGGAGGTCAACGACGTTCAGCGCTGCTGCGCCTTGTGCGGCGGCGCCTCGCTCGGCCGCACCACGACGTGTCCCTGCCCCTGGAGCACCAGCTGCACCGCCTCGCCCGAGCCGCCGCGCAGCATCGAGCCCAGCGACTGGGAGCGGTGCAGCGAGGTGGAAAGGCCCGCCGTCCAGCCGACGATCGCGTCGGTGTCCACGTACACCGGGCTCTGCGGCGTCACCGGGATCACCAGCGGGCTGCCCTCGCAGACCAGGCCCAGCTTGCCCTGCCCGGTGAAGACGCTGTTGAACAGGCCGCCGCCGGTGATGCCGGCGCCCTTCACGGTGGAGATGCGGTAGGACAGCGTGGCGTCGAAGCACAGCACGTTGCGGCCGTTGACGGTGAACTCGTCGCCAGGGCCGATCTCGACGACGAAGCAGTTCTGCGCCTCCTGCGCGAACCAGGCCTCGCCCTGCCCGCGTACGGTCATCAGCGGCAGTCCCTCACCGGTCACCGCGCGCTTGAGCATGCCGCCCACGCCCTGGCCCTTGCGCTCGAACTGGAGGTCGCCGCGGTAGGCGACCATCGCGCCCTGGCGGGCGAGCATCTCGCCGTCGACGGTGTAGCGCAGGCATTTGGCGTTCTCCACCGTCATGCCCGGGGTCGTGGCCGGCCGCACCATGTGCTCACTGGAAAACAGGTCACCCTTCATGGGGCCATCCTCGCCCGGCCCCGGCTCCCCGGCCAGAACCGGGCGCGTACGACGCGGCACGGATCCGGCCGCGCGCTCACCCGCCGAACACCTGCGTCCAGTACGTGCCCGCCCGACCGCCGCCCGCGAAGCCGACGCCGATGTGCGTGAACTCCGGCTTGAGGATGTTCGCCCGGTGCCCCGGGCTGTTCATCCAGCCGCGCACCACCTCGGCGGCGGACCGCTGCCCGCACGCGATGTTCTCGCCGACCGTGCGGCACCGGGAACCCGCGGCGGCGGCCCGGTCCCAGGGCTTGCTCCCGTCCGGGGCAGTGTGCGCGTAGAAGTCCCGCGCCACCATGTCGGCGCTGTGCGCCTGCGCGGCCGTGGTCAGCAGCGGGTCGCCGGACAGCGGCGGAAGCCCGGCCCGCGCGCGCTCCCGGTTGGTCAGCCCGACGACCTCCGCCGCCGTGCGGTCCAGGCCCTCCGCGGTGAGCGGACGCGCCCACAGCGCCGTCCAGTACGTGTCCCCGGCGCCCTCGCAGGAGGCGACGGCGGCGTGCGTGAACGCCGGGTCGCACACCGTGCGGCGGGCCGCCTCGTGCCGCAGGCAGTGGCCCACGAACCGGTCCACGGACAACGGCCCGGACACCAGGTGCTCGCCGACGGTGAGGTAGGGGTAGCCGGTGGCCACCACGCGCCGGTACACCGGAACCCCGTCCGGGCCCTCCACACCGAGACGCCCGCCGCGCGCCATCGCCCGCGCGTGCTGCCGGGCCGCCTCGGCCAGCCGCCCGTCGTGCGACACCGGCGGCGAACCCGCGGTGCCGCGCGCGGAGTTGACCAGGGCCAGGAAGTCGTCCCCGGCGGACGGCGGGGCCGCGGGACGGGGCGGAGCGGCCGGGTGGGTCCGCGGGGCGGCCTGGGCCACCGTGGCAGGGCTCACCGGCGCCCTGCCGGTGACGACCGGGGCGGTACGGGTGGACACCGCTCCCTCGTCGTCCTCGACGTCGACGCCGAAGTCCCGGGCGAGACCGGCCAGTCCGTCCGCGTACCCCTGACCGAGCGCGCGCAGCTTCCAGCCGTCGCCGCGCCGGTAGACCTCCGCGAGCAGCAGAACCGTCTCCCTGTCCGGGCGTGGCGGCCGGAAGCGGGCCAGGGCACGCCCTCCGGGCCCGGTGACCTCCAGGACGGGGGCGGGCAGCGCGCTGAGCGTGGTGCCGGGCTCCTCGGGGCTGACGGCGACCGTGACCCGGGTGGCGCCCGCGCGCAGCGCCGCCGGGTCGACGACGAGGGTGTCGCCGGCGAGCCGCGCGCCCGGCGCGGAGGGCTGGTTGTAGAAGACGAAGTCGGCGTCCCCGGACACCTTCCGGCCGTCGTCCGTGATCAGCGCGGACACGTCGAACGGTCCCGCCACCCGGACCGTCACCGCGCCGCCCGGGAGCGGGATGTTGCCTCCGGGGACCAACTCGCTCATGGCACCGCCCTGTTCGCCGTCGTCCGACATGTGTGGGGGTGTCCGGACAACGACGGGCGGGGCCCGCGGGTTCCCGGGCCGGCGGGGCGCGGCGGCTCAGCGGTGCAGGGCCCGCGTCCAGTCGGCGGGCACCCGGTCCGCGGGTCCGGGGGCGGGCTGCCCGGCCGGGTGGCTCACCGGCGGCGCCAGCGACGGCCCCGACTCGTACAGCTCGTTGGTGGCGTAGTTCCAGAACCAGTCCTCGCCCGGTTCGTAACTGCTCACCACCGGGTGCCCGGTGGCCCGGAAGTGGGCGGTGGCGTGCTGTCCCGGTGAGCTGTCGCAGCAGCCGACGTGGCCGCACTGCGCGCACCGCCGGAGATGGAACCACCAGCCGCCCGAGGCGTCGCAGTCGGCGCAGCCCGCGCCCGAGGGCGGCACGCTGGGGTCGATGGCGTGTTCGGTGGTCATACGGACTCCTTCTGTGGGGCGTCGTCGGAGGCGGGGGCGGTGAGCGGCAGGAGCACCTGGAAGCGGGTGTCGCCCGGCTCGGACTCGAACCGGAGACTGCCGTGGTGCTTGTTGACCACGATCCGCCAGGAGATGTCCAGGCCCAGCCCGGTGCCCTCGCCCACGGGCTTGGTGGTGAAGAACGGGTCGAACACCCGGTCGCGGATCTCGGCCGGGATGCCGGGTCCGGTGTCGCCGAACTCGACCAGCAGCCGGTCGTCCTCCCGCGCCGTGCGCACGGTCAGCGTGCCCTCCCCGTCCGTCTCGCGCATCGCCGCGACCGCGTTGTCCACGAGGTTGGTCCATACCTGGTTCAGCTCCGCCGGGTACGCCGGGACGCGGGGCAGGGTGCGGTCGTACTCCTTGACCACCCGGATGCCCTTGCCCAGCTTCCCGGACAGCATCAGCAGGGTGCTGTCCAGGAGTTCGTGCACGTCGGCGACCTGGAAGGGCGCGCGGTCGAGCTGTGAGTACTGCTTGGCGGCGTCGACCAGGTGGGAGATGCGGGCCGCGCTGTCCTGGATCTCGTCCATGAGCAGCTCGGTCTCCACTGTGTAGTTGAGCCAGCCGACCGCGCTCGCCAGCGTCTCCTCGTCCACGGCCGCGGCCACCTGCTCCAGCCAGTCCTCGTCCAGTCCCGCCTGCACGAACGTGGGGGCGATCCGCCATCCCTCGGTCACGCCGTGGTCGTCCAGCCAGTCGGAGAGGAGGTCCTCCCGGTCGGACGCCTCCAGCGGGCTGAGCACCGGCGCCTTGGCGACCCGTTCGGCCGTGCGCTCCTGGATCTCGATCAGCCCCGCCAGTGTCTCCCGGTCGTAGGCGCCCTCGGAGATCACGCGGAGCTTGCGGCGCATCTTCCCCACCCGCTCGCGCAGCGAGGCCGTCGCCCGCACGGCCGCCGCGGCCGGGTTGTTGAGTTCGTGGGTGAGCCCCGCGGACAGCGACCCGAGGGCCAGCAGCCGCTCCCGCTGGCCGACCGCCCGCTGGGTGCTCTTCACCCCGAAGAACAGCCCCTCCAGCAGATGCACCGCCATCGGGAACCAGTCCTGCATGATGTCCGCGAACGTGTCCGCGGGCAGCACGAAGAACCGCGTCGGCTCCGTCACCCGCAGCGAGTTGTTGTACACCTGCGGCACCCGGTCGCCGAGGTAGGCCTGCATCGCCCCCGCGTACACCCCGCGCTGCGAGGTGCGGGTGACCTCCACGTCGTCCCCGCCGACCCGCCGGGACAGCACGACCGTGCCCTCCACCATCACGTAGAAGCAGGTGGCCGGGTCGCCCTCGGCGTAGACGGTGCCGGGCGCGTACCGCTCCACCCGGCCTGCCTCGCACAGCCGTCCGAGCTGCCCGGGCGTGAGCTTCTCGAACAGGAACAGGGAGCCGATCTCCTCCGGCAGGCACTCCATCGGCTGCGCGCTCACGACTGCTCCAGGTAACGGTGGACGAGCATCACGGCCATGGCTCCCTCTCCGACGGCGGAGGCGACCCGCTTGGCCGACTCCGCGCGCGCGTCGCCCGCGACGAACACGCCGGGCACGTTGGTCTCCAGGTGGTACGGCGGCCGGTCCAGCTCCCAGCCGGCCGGCGGGCGCCCGTCGGCGGTCAGGTCGGGCCCGGCCAGGATGAAGCCGCGCCCGTCGCGCAGCACGGTGCCGTCCAGCCAGTCGGTGAGCGGGGCGGCCCCGATGAACACGAACAGCCACTGCGCGTCCACCACGTCGGTCCGCCCGCTGTCCGTCCCGCGCAGCGTCAGCCGCTCCAGATGGCCGTCGCCGTGCGCCTCCTCGACGACCGTGCCGCACCGCACCGCGATGTTCGGCACCCGGCCGATCTGCTCGATCAGGTAGTACGACATCGACGCGGACAGGTCCGGGCCGCGCACCAGCAGCGTCACCTGCTTGGCGAACCGGGACAGGTACATCGCCGCCTGCCCGGCCGAGTTGGCGCCGCCCACGATGTACACGTCCTGGCCCTGGCAGGCGGGCGCCTCCGTCAGCGAGGAGCCGTAGTAGACGCCGCAGCCGCCCAGTTCGTCGCAGCCCGGCGCCGCGAGCCGCCGGTAGGACACCCCGGTCGCCAGGATCACGCTGTGCGCGGCGACCTGGGAACCGTCGGAGAACCGCACCACCCGGGCCGCGCCGCCCACGTCCAGGCCGGTCACCTCCCGGGCGGTGAGGATCTCCGCGCCGAACCGGGTGGCCTGCCGCCGCGCCCGCTCGGTGAGCTGTGCCCCCGACACCCCGTCGGGGAAGCCCAGGTAGTTCTCGATCCGCGAGCTCTGCCCCGCCTGCCCGCCGGTCGCCGACCGCTCCACCAGCACCGTGCGCAGGCCCTCCGACGCCCCGTACACGGCCGCGCCGAGCCCCGCCGGGCCGCCGCCGATCACCACCAGGTCGTAGAAGTCGGCCGCCGGTGTGGTGGCGAGACCCACGTGTGCTGCGAGGTCGGCGGGGTCCGGGTCCACCAGCGGCGTCCCGTCCGGGGTGACCACCAGTGGCAGCCGCATCCCGTCCTCGTCCGCCGCCGCCAGCAGCCGCCGCCCCTCGGGCTCGTCGCACGAGTACCAGCGGTAGGGCACCTGGTTGCGGGCGAGGAACTCCCGCACGTCGGAGGAGCGCGCCGACCAGCGGTGCCCGACCACCTTGGTGCTGGGCACCGGCCGGTGGTCGCTGTGCCCCCACGCCTCCAGCAGGTCGTCCACCACCGGGTACAGCTTCTCCTCCGGCGGGTCCCACGGCTTGAGGAGGTAGTGGTCGAGGTCGACGACGTTGATCGCGTCGATGGCGGCGCCGGTGTCCGCGTACGCGGTGAGCAGCACCCGGCGGGCCCACGGATGCACGTCCATGGCGCGCTCCAGGAACTCGATGCCGTTCATCCGAGGCATCCGGTAGTCGGCGAGGATCACCGCCACCAGGTCGCCGCGCAGCTTCAGTTCGCGCAACGCCTCCAGGGCGGACTCGCCGGACTCGGCGCGCACGATCCGGTACGAGGCCCCGTAGCGACGCCTGAGGTCCCGGGCCACGGCGCGGGAGACACCCGGGTCGTCGTCCACGGTCATGATGACGGTCCGGGCGGCGTCGGCGGGCTGTGCCATGCGTCCCCCACAGCGTGGTTCGATCCCCGGCGCGGCGGGCCGAGATCCCGTCGCGGCCTCCGCACCGGCCCGAGCCCATCGTATGTGCGGTCGCCGCCGGGCGCGCGGGCGTGCGCGGGGCCGGCGCGGGAAGGCGGGGGCGGCGGGGCGTCGTACGAGGTGACCGCGGTGCGGGGCGGCGCCGCGGTAGGGAAGACTGTCCGCGCAGGAATCACGAATCCGGGAGGAACCGCATGACGCGCCCGATCACGGCAGGGATCGACGGCACCGAGGAGAGCCTCGCGGCGCTGGCCTGGGCGGCCAGGGAGGCGGTCCGCCGGGACCTTCCGCTCAGGGTGGTGCACGCCTGGCGGTTCGAGGCGCACGACGCGCTGGAGACCGGGGACAGGGCGGCCCAGGAACAGTGGGTGCGGGACGCCGCCGAGGAGGCGGTGCGCGCCGTCCGTGAACACCACGGCGGCCTGGACGTCACCACGGACGTACTGGAGGGCGACGCCGTGGAGACACTGACGGCCGCTGCGGCGGACGCCGGGATGCTGGTGCTGGGCTCGCGCGGGCACGGGCGGCTCGTGGGCTTCCTGGTGGGCTCCGTCGGCCAGCAGGTGATCGTGGACGCCGCGTGCCCGGTGGTGTTCGTCCGGGCCGGCGACAAGGCCTCGGGCGAGGTGGCCGGGCACGAGATCGTGGTCGGCCAGGAGGGCGACCCGGAGGACAGCGCCGCCGCGCTCGGCTTCGCCTTCGAGACCGCCGCCCGCCGCGGCGCGACCGTGCGGGCCGTGCGCGCCTGGACGCTGCCGCCGGTGTTCGCCTACAGTCCCGCCTCCCTCCAGCTCCTCGACGACGCCGGCGGCCTCGAGCCGTTCGAGCGGAAGAACCTGGCGGCCGCGCTCGCGCCGTGGCGGGAGCGCTACCCGGACGTGCACGTCGTGGAGCACGTGGAGATGGGCAGCGCCGGGCAGGTGCTGCTGTCGGTGTCGGGCACGGCCCAGCTGATGGTCGTCGGCCGCCGCGCCCGCCGCTCCGCCGTGGGCGCCCGCATCGGCTCCGTCGCGGGCGGCGTGCTGCACCACGCGGACTGCCCGGTGGCCGTCGTGCCGCCCGCCTGACCCGGGGCGGGCCCGGCTACTCCTCCGCGGGCCGCAGCGGCTCCCGCCGCTTCGGCAGCACCCGCTGGATGTAGTCCACGACGGCGGTCTCCAGACCGATGTCGTGCTGGGCCCGCTCGGACAGGTACCAGCGGTGCTCCAGCAACTCGTGGTAGATCTGCGCGGGGTCCATCTGCCCGCGCAGCTCGGGCGGCACGGACCGCACGGTGGGCCGGAACACCTCGCGGACCCAGCGGTGCGCGAGCACCTCGGGACGGGCGCCATGGGGGTCCCCCGTGCTCGAGCGAAGCCGAGAGCTTGGGGAAGGGTCGTCCGGGGCGTAGTCGTCCTGGGTGGCCATCCAGCTCTCCAGGTCGTTCAGCAGCCGCCTGGCCTGGTTCTCCTCGGTGTCCAGACCGGTGAGCCGCAGCAGCTGACGCTGGTGGTGCCCGGCGTCCACGACTTTCGGCACGAAGGTCACCGAGTCGCCGTTGGAGGCGTGCTCGATCTGCATCTCGGCCACGTCGAAGCCGAGTTCGTTCAGGCGGCGGATGCGGCGCTCGATGTAGTGGTGCTTGCCGGCCGGGTACACCGAGGTGCGGGTCAGCTCCTTCCACAGCTCCTGGTAGCGGGCGCAGATCTCGGTGCCGAAGTCGATCGGGTCGACGGAGGGGTGCAGCGCGCCGGACGCCTCCAGGTCGAGCAGCTCGCCGCTGATATTGACCCGCGCCAGGTCCAGGTCGTACTCCCGCTGGCCGCGCGTCAGTTCGGGGTGCAGGTCGCCGGTCTCGGCGTCCACCAGATAGGCGGCGAAGGCGCCCGCGTCGCGCCGGAACAGCGTGTTGGACAGCGAGCAGTCGCCCCAGGCGAAACCGGCCAGGTGCAGCCGCACCAGCAGCACGGCGAGCGCGTCCATCAGCCGGTGCATGGTGGCCGGCCGCATCGTCGTCTCGAACATCGACCGGTACGGCATGGAACCGCCGAGGTGCCGGGTGATCAGCACGCACTCCAGCGGCTCCCCGTCCGGGTCGGTGCGGCCGGTGACCACGGCGAGCGGGTCCACCGCGGGGATGCCGATCCGGTCCAGGTCGCGCAGCAGTTCGTACTCGCGCAGCGCGGGACGCCGGGCGAGCTCCTTCACCGCGACCACCTCGTCGCCGGCGCGGGCGTAGCGCACGACGTGCCGGGAGATCCCGCGGGGCAGCGGCACCAGGTACTTGTCGGGCCACTCCTCCAGCGGCAGGTGCCACGGCAGTTCCAACAGGAGCGCGGGGTGCTCCGGGTTGGTGGCGTTGATCTGCAGTGCCATGGCGGCGGTGTCCTCGTCTCGAAGGTGATCGTCTTCCCGGTGATCGTCACCTCAGCCTATTGCGCGCGCTCCCGGGCGAGCAGGGCGGCGTCCCGCACGGGACCCCGGTGCAGCGGGCCGTGCCCGGGCAGCAGCAGGTCTCCGTCCAGCTCCGCCAGCACGTCCAGCGACCGCACGGCGCGGGCGCGCTCACGGTGGAACATGTCGGTCAGCATCTGCGGACCCTGGACGCGGGAGACGGGGTGCCCGCTGACCAGGGCGTCGCCGGACACCACCGCCCCGACGTGCGGCAGGTGGAAGGCACTGTGCCCCGCGGTGTGGCCGGGCGTGTGCACGGGCACGGGCCGGCCCGGCAGGTCGAGCGGCTCACCGTCGCCGGACACCGGGAACGGCTGGGGCGCGGTGACCGCCACGTTCGCCGTGCCGCCGGCGCGCAGGGCGTGCGCGGCCCACGGCAGCACGCCGGGACGCCAGCCGTTGCGCAGCACCCGCGCCGCGGTCACCTGGTGCAGGAAGTCGCGCCGGGCGTGCGGCACTTCCTCCTTGTGCGTGTACACGGGGATGCCGTGTGTCGCGCTCAGGAACTCGGCCGAGCCCAGGTGGTCGTTGTGCGCGTGTGTGACCAGCACGGCCGCCACCGCCTCCGGCGCGGCACCCACCTCCGCGAGTGAGCCGAGCAGCCCCGCGCGGTCGCCGGGATAGCCGGTGTCGATCAGGGTGACGGCGTCCCCCTCGGTGAGGATCACCCAGTTCGTGCTCGTGCCGTGCACCAGGAAGGTGCCGTCCGCCACCTGCCGCACCGTTGCCTTCATGGCCGCCTCGCCTGTCGTTCCTCGTGCCGGTCGAACAAGCACAGGAAAGCAGATCAGGGGGTGGGCGGGGGAGGCCGTCCGCCCCTCGGGCGTGCGGCCGGGCGCATCCCGGGCAGCCACCGCGTCGCCGCCCACCGCGGCGCCCCGAGTTCGTACGGCAGCACAACGGCGGGGCAGCCACGGCCGGGTACGCCAGGAACGGCGACGTCCGCCCCCGGCGGCCGGGGCGCGGGGCTCGGGCGGGACGGTCCAGCAGGCCGGGGACCGCCTGCACCCGGCACCACCCGTCCGCGCCGGACAGCGCGGGGCCGACGCGGTGAACGGGTCGTCGCCCCCTGCTTCCTCCTGGCGGACGACGACCGGGGACGCGGGCCGACGCGGCGCGTCGCTGTGCGGGCGGGCGTGCTCGGCGTGGTGCTGTGCGCCGGGGCCGCGCCCGGCTCCGTCGCGGTTCCGGGCGCGGTCAGTTCACCCCGCGCGGGCGGAACTGGATGCTGATGCGCGGTCCGGCGGCCCTGGTGCTCTTCGGCACGCAGTGCTCCCAGGTGCGCTGGCAGGAGCCGCCCATGACGACCAGGTCGCCGTGGCCCAGCGGGCGGCGCACGGTCTCGCCTCCGCCGACGGGGCGCAGCAGCAGGTCGCGGGGCGCACCCACGGACAGGATGGCGACCATCGTGTCCTCGCGGGCGCCCCGGCCGATCCGGTCACCGTGCCAGGCGACGCTGTCCCGGCCGTCGCGGTAGTAGCAGAGCCCGGCCGTGGCGAAGGGCTCGCCCAGCTCCTCCGCGTAATGGGCGCTGAGCGCGTCACGGGCCTCGGTGAGGACCGGATGGGGGAGGGGGGCGCCGACGCCGTAGTACGCGAGGAGCCGGGGCACGGAGACGACCTGGTCGTACATCTGGCGCCGCTCGGCCCGCCAGGGGGCCTCGGCGGCCAGGTGGTCGAAGAGCGCGTCGGAGCCGTGCAGCCAGCCGGGGAGCAGGTCGATCCAGGCGCCCCGGCCGAGTTCGGTGCGGCGCACCCCGTCGAGCGTGCCGAGCCGCAGCTCGTCGTCCTGGTCGAAGAGCGAGCCCTGGAGCGCCGGGAGGTGGTGCGTGCTCATGGGGACCAGCGTACCCCGAATCGAAAATACGTTCTAGAACGATCTCCGTCCCTGCGACCGTCCTGCTCCGGGGGCTGTCCGATACGCCGGTGTATCGGATACGTTCCCGTATCGGAGGACGGGGGAGGGGGCACAGCATGGCGGACACCAGGACCGGGCGCGTCACCGCGCGCCGGCTGCGCACCCGTGCCCAGCTGCTGGACGCGGCCTTCACGGTCCTCGCGGCCAAGGGCTTCGGGCACGTCTCCATCGAGGAGATCTGCGAGGCCGCCGGCTACACCCGGGGTGCCTTCTACTCCAACTTCGCCGGCCTGGACGAGCTGTTCTTCGCGCTCTACGCCCAGCGCGCCGACCTCATCGCCGAGCAGGTGGCCGGAGCCCTCGCCTCCGACGGACCCGACCTCGACGTGGCCGCCGCGGTCGACCGGGTCTCCGAGGTGCTGCTGCTGGACCGCGACTGGCTGCTGGTGAAGACCGACTTCCTGGTGCACGCCGCCCGCGACCCGCGCGTGGCGCACACGCTCCTCGACCACCGGGCCCGGCTACGGCGGGCCGTCGCCGACCGGCTGGAGCGGGCCCGTGGCCACACTACGCTCCCCGCCGTGCTCGGCGACGCCGAGGGCGCCGCGCACGCCGTGGTCGCCGCCTACGACGGCGTCACCACCCAACTGCTGCTGGACCGGGACGTCGAAGGCGCCCGGGCCTGGCTGAAACACCTGCTCACCGCGCTGCTCACCGGGTGAAGCCCCGGACGGCAGCCTCCGGACGCCAGAAGGAAGGGACGGTCGCCATGGATGCCGACGTCATCGTCGTCGGAGCGGGCCTCGCGGGCCTCGTCGCGGCCCATGAACTGACCAGCAAGGGCCGCAGGGTCGCCCTCGTCGACCAGGAGAACGCCGCCAACCTCGGCGGCCAGGCCTACTGGTCGTTCGGCGGGCTGTTCCTGGTGGGGTCGCCCGAGCAGCGCCGCCTCGGCGTCAAGGACTCCTTCGAGCTGGCCTGGAACGACTGGCAGGGCAGCGCCGCCTTCGACCGGACCGACGACGAGGACTCCTGGGCGCTGCGCTGGGCGCGCGCCTACGTCGAGTGGGCGGCGGGGGAGAAGCGCTCCTGGCTGGACGGCCACGGCATCACCTTCCTGCCCACCGTCGGCTGGGCCGAGCGCGGCGGCCTGCGCGCCGGCGGCCACGGCAACTCCGTGCCCCGCTTCCACATCGCCTGGGGCACCGGCATCGGCGTCGTCGCCCCCTTCGCGCGCTACGCCCGCGAGGCCGCGCGCGACGGACTGCTCACCTTCCACCACCGCCACCGCGTCGACGAGCTGGTCCTGGAGGACGGCGCCGCCCGCGGGGTGCGCGGCACCGTGCTGGCCGAGGACAACTCACCGCGCGGCGTCGCCTCCAGCCGCGAGGTGACCGGCGAGTTCGAGCTGACCGCGCAGGCCGTGATCGTCACCAGCGGCGGCATCGGCGCCGACCACGACATCGTCCGGAAGTACTGGCCCGACCGGCTGGGCACCCCGCCGCGCGAGATGGTCACCGGCGTCCCCGCGTACGTCGACGGGCGGATGCTGGACATCAGCGCCCGCGCGGGCGTCCGGCTGGTCAACCGCGACCGCATGTGGCACTACACCGAGGGCATCCGGAACTGGGACCCGGTCTGGCCGGGCCACGGCATCCGCATCCTCCCCGGCCCGTCCTCCATGTGGTTCGACGCGCTGGGCCGCCGGCTGCCCGAGCCCTGTCTGCCCGGCTACGACACCCTCGGCACCCTCGGGCACCTGCGCACCACTGAGGACATCGCCCCGTACGACCACTCCTGGTTCGTCCTCACCCGGAAGATCGTCGAGAAGGAGTTCGCGCTCTCCGGCTCCGAGCAGAACCCGGACATCACCGCCAAGGACCGGGCCGGATTCCTGCGCGAACGTGTCCTCGGGAAGGGAGCCCCGGGTCCGGTGGACGCCTTCCTGCGCAACGGCGCGGACTTCGTCACCGCCGACACCGTCGAGGAACTCGTCGGGAAGATGAACGCCCTCACCGACGAGCCGCTGCTCGACGCGGCACTCGTCCGGCGCCAGATCGAGGCGCGCGACCTCCAGATGGCCAACAGCTACAGCAAGGACGCCCAGGTGCAGGGCATCCGCAACGCCCGCCGCTACATCGGCGACCGGCTCGGCCGGGTCGCCACCCCGCACCGCATCCTCGACCCGGCGGCGGGCCCGCTGATCGGAGTCAAGCTGCACATCCTCACCCGCAAGACGCTCGGCGGCATCCAGACCGACCTGGACTCCCGCGCGCTGGGCGCCGACGGCAGCCCGGTCGACGGGCTGTACGCGGCCGGCGAGGTCGCGGGCTTCGGCGGCGGAGGCGTCCACGGCTACAACGCGCTCGAGGGCACCTTCCTCGGCGGCTGCCTCTTCTCGGGTCGCGCGGCGGGCCGGGCGGCGGCCGCGCAGACGGCGTAGCGCCGGCCGGAACGTCGCCTCACTCCGAGAGCAGCCGGGCCAGCACCTCCGCGTGACTGCGCTCCGGCTGCCTGGACGCGGTCAGCAGGGTCACCGTGCCCTTCCCGGCCAGCTCCCGCACCCGCTCCAGCGGCTCCGCCGCCTCCGGGTCGGCCAGCTCCGCCTCGTAGCGCTCGCGGAACTCCTCGAAGGTGCCCTCGTCGGCGTGGTACCAGCGGCGCAGTTCCGTGGACGGGGTCAGCCCCTTCGGCCACTCGTCGACATGGGCCGCGTCCTTCGCCAGGCCGCGCGGCCACAGCCGGTCGACGAGGACCCGCACCCCGTCGTCGGGCTCGGGCGGTTCGTAGACGCGCCGCACGCGCACGCTCATGGTGGGTCCCTTCCGCCTGAGTCGCTGCGAGCCTACTGCGACGCCCGGGCCCGGGCACGGCGAGCGGGGCGCCCCGCGTCGTCCCCGGGCGGTGGGTGCCGGCCGGGGACGACGCCGCGCGTGCCCGTCGTCAGCCGGCCGTGATGCGAGCGGTCAGCGGGGCGAGGTCGGCGGGGGTGTCCGGGGGCGGTCACCGGGGCGCCA
The DNA here is from genome assembly GCF_022869105.1 of Streptomyces sp. BJ20. Taxonomy (NCBI): domain Bacteria; kingdom Bacillati; phylum Actinomycetota; class Actinomycetes; order Kitasatosporales; family Streptomycetaceae; genus Streptomyces; species Streptomyces sp. BJ20. The sequence continues at coordinate 4,383,176 of NZ_CP094918.1, read as the reverse complement.
TCCGGGCCGGGTCGTCGTTTCCCGGCCGGCTGCGCGCACGGAAGAGGCCCCCGGGAGAATTCCCGGGGGCCACTCGCGCCGTCACTCCCGCATCGCCCGCCTCGTGCGTCAGGCCCTGCCCGACGAACGGCGGGCCGCGATGCGCCGCTTGAGCGCGCGGCGTTCCGTCTCGCTCGTGCCGCCCCACACACCGATGGACTGCCCCGTCTCCAGGGCCCACTCCAGGCACTGCTCCCGCACGGGGCAGCCGCGGCAGACCGCCTTGGCCTGCTCGGTCTGCAGCAGGGCCGGCCCGGAGGTGCCGATCGGGAAGAACAGCTCGGGATCCTCGGTCCGGCAGGCCGCGCTGTGCCGCCAGTTGTCCATCGAAAGTCACCTGCGTCCGAAGTCGGTGCGCACCCTTTCGGATGCCTTGCTTTCTTTCGGGTGACCTGTCAAGTCGTGGTGAAACAGCGCGATCCGCGTGGAAGCGGTCACTGCTCGCGCAGCCCCCAGGGCGAGCCGTACCCGGTGAGGAGGTCCAGGAACGGTCCGGCCGGGAACGCCTCGGGGCCGAGCACGCCCGCCCCGGACCAGGCGCCGGTCGCCAGCAGCTCCAGCGCGACGACCGGGTTGACGGCCGTCTGCCACACCACCGCCTGGCAGCCGTACTCGCTCATCGACCACTGGTTGTCGACCACGTGGTACAGGTACACCTCGCGCGGCGCCCCGTCCTTGGTGCCACGCACCCAGGTGCCCGCACAGGTCTTGCCGCGCATGCGGTCGCCGAGCGTCGCCGGGTCGGGAAGGCAGGCCGCGACGACGTCCCGGGGGGAGACCTTCACGGGCCCGTCCGGGCCGGGCACGGTGACCGGCTTGGTGCGGTCCAGGCCCAGCAGGTGCAGCGTGCGCAGGGTGTCGGTGAACTCGCGGCCCAGGCCGTACTTGAAGGTGACCCGGCGGGCGTCCACCCAGCGGGGAACCAGCAGCACCTCCTCGTGCTCCACGTTCACGCACTCCACCGGGCCGATGCCCTCGGGGAAGTCGAACACCTCGGGCTCGCTGAAGGGTTCGGTGGTGTACCAGCCGCGGTCCTTCTCGTAGACCACGGGCGGGTTGAGGCACTCCTCGATGGTGGTCCAGATGCTGAACGACGGCGCGAAGTCGTAGCCGTCCACCGTGAGGTTCGCGCCGTCGCGGACGCCGATCTCCTCGATCTCGTCGAAGAGTTCGTCGGCCGCGTACCGGGCGAACACGTCCGACAGGCCCGGCTCCACGCCCATCCCGACCAGCGCCAGCAGTCCGGCCTCCTCCCACTCGGCGGCCTGCGCGAACTGCTCGTCGCCCAACTTCACCCCGCACTCCTCGTGGGGCCGCTCGCCGTGCGGACGGGACAGGGACATCGCCATGTCGAGGTAGGCGGCGCCGCCCGCCCGCGCCGCGCGGAACAGCGGCATCACGAAACGGGGGTCGGTGGCGTTCAGCAGCACGTCGCAGCCGTGCCGCTCCAGCAGCGCCGTCACCTGCGCCTCGTCGCCGGCGTCGACCCGCTCGGCACGGAACCGGTCGCCGTCCGCGCCGAGCGCCGCGACCGCCGTCTCGGCGCGGGCCGGGTCGTAGTCGGCCACCACCATCAGCTCGAAGAACGGCCGCCGGGCCGCGATCCGGGTGACGGCGGTGCCCACACCGCCCGCTCCCACCAGCAGTACGCGCATGACGGAGCACTCCCTTTCGTCCTGTTGGATCCGTATGGATCCGCGAATGTTCTGCGGGGCCCTGACGTGATGAAACGCCGGGGCGGGACGTAAGGTCAATGGCGTTGGCATAAGGGGCTCAGGGGATGGGAGAGGCGGGACATGGCCAAGCGTGTGGTGCCCGAGGAGCGGCGGAGACGCCGCAGGCCGACCAGGAGCGGGGTCGTGCTCTCGGAGCGGCTGATCGTGGAGACCGCGCTGCGGCTGCTCCGGGAACACGGCAGCGCGGGCCTCACCGCCCGCCGCCTGGGACTCGCCCTCGACTGCGACCCGAGTGCGCTCTACCGGTACTTCCGCGGCATGGACGACCTGACCCTCGCCATCGGTGACGCGCTGATCGGCCAGGCGCTGGACGGCTGGCACCGCACCGGGCACTGGCGCCACGACCTGCGCGCCCTCGGCCTGCGCATCCACGCCGCCTACGTCTCCCACCCGCAGGCGGCCGTCCTCACCGCGAGCCGGGTCTCCGGCCGGGCCAACGAACTGGCCGCCGACGAGGCGGTGCTGGACGTGCTGCGCACCGCGGGTTTCCCGCCCGCCGACACCGTCCGCGTCTACCAGGCGTTCATCGACACCACGCTGGCGTTCGCCGCCCTCGACGCCGCCTCCCTCGCGCTGCCCGACGCGGCGCGGCGGGCCGACGAGGACATGTGGCGCTCGACCTACGCCCGGCTGTCCGCCGCCACCCATCCGCGCATCGCCGAGACCGCTCCGCTGCTCGCCGCCCGCATGGTCGAGAGCGCCTGTCCGACGGCGCTGGACATGCTGCTGTCGAGCGCGGAGCGGGAGCTGGCCGACCTCGCGGTCAAGGGCGCAGAGCCCGGGCCGCCGTCTCCATGACCGCGTCGGCGACCGCCGCGAGGGCGGGGGAGTTCAGCTTCCACTGCTGCCAGTACAGGGGCGCGTCGGCTTCCCGGCCCGGCGCGAACACCACGACCCGGCCCGCCCGCAGCAGCGGCACCGCCTGCGCCTCCGGCACCATGCCCCAGCCCAGTCCCGCCGCCACCGCCTCGGCGAACCCTTCCGACGTCGGCACGTAGTGGCGCAGGGTGCTCGCCCCCGTGCGGTCCCCGGTGAGCCGGCGCACGAATTCGTCCTGGAAGTCGTCCCGCCGGTCCAGGACCACCACCGGGGCCGCCGCCACCGACTCCTCCAGCGGCTCCGTCAGCAGCTCCGCGGCGAACGCCGGGCACGCCACCGGCAGGTAGCGCATGGCCCCCAGGCGCCGCACCGAGCAGCCCGGCACCGGGTCGGGGGAGGAGGTCACGGCGGCCATCACCGTGCCTTCGCGGAGCAGCGCCGCCGTGTGCGACTCGTCCTCCCGGCGCAGCTCGAAGCAGAGCCGGGACCGGGCGGGCAGCCGGACCAGGGCGTCCAGGAACCAGATGGCGAGCGAATCCGCGTTGACCGCGATCGACACCCTCGTGGGTTCGCCGGTGCCGCTCAGCCCCAGCTCCGCGTACGCGTCCCGCTCCAGCCGGGACACCTGCCGGGCCAGGCGCACCAGCACCTCGCCGGACTCGGTGGGCCGCACCGGGCGGGTGCGCAGCAGCAGCACCCTCCCGGTCCGCTGCTCCAGCGCCTTGACCCGCTGGCTGATCGCCGAGGGCGTCACGTGCAGCGCGGCGGCCGCCGCGTCGAACGTCCCCTCGTCGACCACCGCGAGCAGTGTCCGTACCTGGTCCAGCGGAAGATCCTTCATCACATCTGCTAAGGGTACGTAAGAATCCTCAGCTGTACTGAACAGGGCTGCCCGGCCTAACGTCGACGCCATGACCAGCGCTTTCGCCCCCGCCTTCGCCGGTTTCGGCACCGGACTGTCCCTCATCGTCGCCATCGGCGCGCAGAACGCCTTCGTGCTGCGCCAGGGGATCCGCAGGGACGCCCTGCTCGCCGTGGTCGGCATCTGCGCCCTGTCCGACGCGGTCCTCATCGCGCTCGGCGTCGGCGGTGTCGGCGCCGTCGTGGTGGCGTGGCCCGCGGCTCTGACGGTGGTGGCCTGGATCGGCGGCGTCTTCCTCCTCTGCTACGGCGCCCTGGCCGCGCGCAGGGCGGTCCGCCCGGCCTCCTCGGGCCTCGAGGCGGAGGGAGGGGCGGCGGCCGGGTCGCGGCGCCGGGCCGTGCTCACCTGTATCGCCCTGACCTGGCTCAACCCGCATGTCTACCTGGACACGGTGTTCCTCGTCGGCTCGGTCGCCGCCCATCACGGGACCGCACGCTGGACGTTCGGCGTCGGGGCCGCGCTGGCCAGCTTCTGCTGGTTCGCCGCACTCGGCTTCGGCGCGCGGCTGCTCGGCCGCTTCCTGGCCCGCCCGGCCGCCTGGCGGGTGCTGGACGCCCTGGTGGCCGCCACCATGATCGTCCTCGGTGTGACGCTCATCGCGGGAGCCTGAGGACGGGCCGCACCGGCGGCCTGCCATAGTGAGTCCCGGCCAAGTGGATGTAAGCACCAACCAGGACGGTCGTGGACACCAGCGAGAGCAGCACCGGACCCCGGACACCGAAGGCGGAACAGGACGACGGCGGACCGCGCGGATGGCGCCGCTTCGCCATGGACACCCGGCCGCTGCGCCGCCCCGCCTACCGCCGCCTGTGGGCCTCCACCGTGGTCACCGCGGTCGGCAGCCAGCTCACCGCCGTCGCGGTGCCCAAGCAGATCTACGACATCACCGGCTCCTCCGCCTGGGTCGGCGCCGCCGGCCTCGCCGGACTGCTGCCGCTGATCGTGTTCGCCCTGTGGGGCGGCGCGATCGCCGACAGCATGGACCGCCGCACACTGCTGCTGCTCACCAACACCGGCATCGCGGTCACCTCGCTGCTGTTCTGGGTCCAGGCCTTCGCCGGCCTGGAGTCCGTCTGGACGCTGATGCTGCTGCTCGCGCTCCAGCAGGCCTTCTGGGGGCTGAACGCGCCCGCCCGCAGTGCCTCCATCGCCCGCCTGGTACCCGCTGACGAACTGCCCGCCGCCAACGCGCTGGGCTCCACCGTGATGCAGACCGGCCAGATCGCCGGGCCGCTCCTCGCGGGCGCCCTCATCCCCGTGATCGGGCTGGCCGAGCTCTATCTGATCGACGCCCTCGCACTGTGCGTCACCGTCTGGGCGGTGTACCGCTTGCCCGCCCTGCCGCCGCTCACCGCCGCCAAGGCCGGGAGCGCCGGACTGCGCGGCGTCCTGGAGGGCTTCCGCTACATCTCGGGGCACGCGGTCCTGCTGCTGTCGTTCCTCGCCGACATCGTCGCCATGGTCCTCGGCATGCCCCGCGCCCTGTTCCCGCAGCTCGCCTCCGAGACCTACGCCCCGTACGGGGAGGGTTTCGCGCTGGGCCTGCTGTTCGCCGCGATCCCGCTCGGCGCGGTGCTGGGCGGGCTGTTCTCCGGCACGTTCTCCCGGGCGCGGCGGCACGGCTGGATGGTGATCGGCTCGGTCGTGGTGTGGGGGCTGGCCGTCGCCGGGTCGGGGCTCAGCGGCAGCCTGTGGCTCGCGGTCGCCTTCCTCGCCCTCGCCGGGGTCGCGGACATGGTGTCCATGGTGTTCCGCGGGGCGATCCTGCTGTCCGCCGCGACCGACGAGATGCGGGGACGCATGCAGGGCGTCTTCACCGTCGTCGTGGCCGGAGGCCCCCGCCTCGCGGACGTGCTGCACGGCACCGCCGGCTCCGCCTTCGGCCCTCGCACGGCCATCGCGGGCGGCGGGGTCCTGGTCGTCGTGGTGATGCTGGCGCTGGCCGCGGCCATACCGGCGCTGCGCCGCTACCGGGTCTGACCGCGTTCCGCAGCCCGAAGCCGCGTCACCCTGCAGCCCGGAGCCGCGTCGTTCTACAGCACGAAGCCGCGCCGCATCGCGTACTGCTCCATCAGCTGGCCGCGGGTCGTCTCCAGCCGGTGCGCGAGCACCTCGGCGACACAGCGGACCAGCGACAACCCGAGGGCGGTGTCCGCCTCGCACACCTTCAGCACGGTCGCCGCGTCGAACTCGTAGGCCCGGACCGGGGTGAACGCCAGCGCCCCGAAATCCCACTCGTACGGGGGGAACAGCCAGGACCAGCCCAGCAGGTCACCCGCGCCGAGCCCGGCGACGGTGACCCGCTGCACCTCGTTCAGCCGCTGGTCCAGGGAGACGGCGCCGGAGCGTATGACCCAGAAGCGGTCGGCGTGCCCTCCGGATTCGAAGATGCGGGTGTCCTCCGGGAAGTACACCTCACGGGCCAGCGTCATCAGGTGCTCGCGCTGGTGGTGGGGGAGGGCGGTCAGGAGTTTGATCGCTTTGGTCATGGGACGGGGCTCCTCGCCGGGATACGGTCCGGGTGCATTCCCTCCCTACTCATTTCAGCCGCTGCCGCCGTTCGGGGCACCTCGGCGGAGGGATCCGGTCCGGAGAGCCGCGGCCGGGCCGTGTCAGGGCGTGAAAAAGCCCTGGCTGGACGGGGGAAGCCAGCCAGGGCCGTAAGCGGTGGTGTCCGGAGGAGTCTGGTCGACCCCGTCACCACGTATGAGTGAACGATAAACCATTGACCAGGGGTTCGCGTAATCGGGGGTCCACGCGCCCCCGTACGGCCGCTACGCGACGACCCGCACCGTCTCCAGGTCCGGGTCCGTCGGGTCCGGGAGGTACATCCCCGCCTCGAGGCCGGTCCGCAGATACCGCAGCACCGGCTCGGTCAGCCGTTCGCCGGGCAGCACCGCGGGGATCCCGGGCGGGTACGGCGTGATCATCTCCGCCGCGATCCGCCCGGCGGCCTTCTCCGCCGGCACGTCCTCGGCCGGACCGAAGAACGCGTCCCGCGGCAGTGCCGCCTGCTCCATCCGCAGCTCGCCCGGCTCCGGCACCGCGACCGGCGGACCGCCGCGCAGCCCGGGCGCCGCCCGCCCCAGTTCACGCAGCGCCGACAGCAGCTCCCCGGTGGTCTCCCGGTCGTCGCCGTGCGTGATCTGCGTGCCGATGCGCCGGTGGTCGACCAGGTGGGCGTCGACCGCCCGGTGCTCGCGCAGCCAGTCCGCCGCCCGGTAGCCCGTGATGCCCAGTTCCTGTATGTCGATCACACACGGCAGAGGGTCGAAGTCGTCCGCGAGACCCGGCCCGCAGTAGTCGTCCCGCCCGTCCACGTGCATCCCGTCGATCTCCTCGATCGCCGCCCGGACCTCGCCGGCCAGCGCCAGCGCCGACCCCATCAGCTCCTCGCCCCGCAGCGCCATCTGCCGCCGCCAGCCGTCCAGACCCGCGAAGATCAGCACCGAGGGACTGGTGGTGCCGAGCAGATCGGCACGCGTGCCCAGGACCGCCGGCGGCACCAGATCCCCCTGGAGGTGGAACACCGAGCCCTGCTCGAGCCCGCTGCCCATCTTGTGGATGCTCGTCACGCAGATGTCCGCGCCCGCGTCCATCGCCCACGACGGCAGCTCAGGGTGGAAGGGCAGATGCGCGCCCCACGCCTCGTCCACGATCAGCGGGCGCCCGCGCCGGTGGCAGACCTCGGCGATCTCCCGCAGCGCCGCCGCCGCGCCGTACGGCGTCGGGCTGGTCACCAGGGCGCCGCGGGCGTCCGGATGCGCCTCGAAGGCCGCCTCGAACTCCGCGGCCGACGGCGGGTGCGCCACATGCCTTCCGGCGTCCCAGCGCGGCTCCACCCACACCGGCTCGACGCCGGACAGGATCAGCCCCGACACCACCGACTTGTGGGCGTCCCTGCCGATCAGCAGCTTCTCGTGCGGCCCCGCCACCGACAGCATCGCCGCCTTCACCGACAGGGAGCTGCCGCACGTGCTGAAGAAGGTGTGTTCGGCGTGCACCGCGTCGGCCATCAGCTCCTGCGCCGACTGGAGCACGCGGCCCCGGGTCAGCCGGTCGTCCAGCCCGCCCGTCGCCAGCACGTCCCCCAGGAAGACGGCGTCCCCCAGCAACTCGCGCACCGCCGGATCCGCTCCGCGCGCCTGCTTGTGACCCGGGGGCGTGAACCCCAGCCGTCCGCTGCGGTGGTACTCCTCCAGCGCTTCCAGAACCGGTGCCCGGTGATGTTCGGCAGTCATGCGTCGCCGGGTTCCCGGCCCCTCCGGCGCCAATCCGCCGCGCCCCTCGCGGCCGTGTCAGCCGGGAGTCCCGTGCTTGCCCGGCGTCAGGATCTCGTCCAGCACCCGCAGCACCACCCCGTAGGCCACCGTACGGACCTCGGCGTCCCGCGCCTCGGCGGCGTCCCCCGGATCCTCCCGGCCCAGCCGCTCGCCCCGGGCCCGCCAGGCCCGCTCCTCCTGGGCCGCACAGGCGCGTGCCCGCTGGATGCGCCGCAGCAGTTCGTCCGAGTCCACCACATCGGTCATGCGGCCCGGGTACCCGCAGTGGGCGTGCGGTCACGGGGCAGGCGGGAAACGCCCCGGGAGGTTTGCCTCAACCGTGACAGGTGAGCCGAAAAGGGAGGTCCGAGGCGAAACCGCCAAGTGCTGACACCGAGACCCAGGGAGTCGCCCCATGAGCGAGGAGCACCTCATCGAACCCGTTGTCCGGCTGCCCGGCGACCGGCCCGCCGGGCAGCCGTGCCCGTCCCGGCCCGCCGAGGTGCGCGAGGCCGTGCTGCGGGCGGTGACCGAACGCTGTCTGGCCACACGGACCCCTTGCGACACCGAGGCGCTGGCCGACGCCCTGCTCGTCGCCTCCGAGCTCACCACCAACGCCATCCTGCACGGCGGGGGAGTCACCGGCTTCGAGGTCGACGTCGACGGCCCCGGCGTCCTGCTGTCCGTCAGCGACCGCAGCGACGCACTCCCCGTCGCCGTGCCGCCCGTCGACGGCGAGGGCCGGCGCCGCCCGGGCGGCCACGGCTGGCCCATCGTGTGCCGCCTGGCCCGCGACGTACAGGTGTCCGACCTGCCCGCCGGCGGCAAGCGGATCACCGCCCTCGTCTCCCTGGTCTGAGCGGCCCCGGGCGGCCCTTCGGGCCCCCGGCGAAGGTCCGCGGCAATTTCCGCGCAGAAGCGGAGTTTGTTCTACCGGGCCGGGGGCAATCGGAGGTTCGTGCTTCGGACCGGAGGCGCGCCGGCGGGAGTGGTACGACCGCACCGGGACCCCTCCGTGCGTCCCGCGACGACCACCCCGCGGTAGATCCCTGAAACCACCGTTCGGGAGCTGAACCGCATGCTCATTGACACGTCCGCACCGCGTCCCGGCTTCTCCGGAACGACCCCCGCCGCCACCCGCCGGCGGCACGACGACGCCCCCGACACCACGACGCTCTTCTCACGGCTGGCGACCCTCGAGGACGGACCCGAGCGGGAAGCCGTCCGGGACGAGCTCGTCACCGCCTGGCTGCCCATGGCCCACCGGATCGCCGGCCGCTTCCGCGACCGCGGCGAGTCCATCGAGGACCTGCGCCAGGTCGCGGCCCTGGGCCTGGTCAAGGCCATCGACCGGTTCGACCCGAGCCGCGGGGCCTTCGAGAGCTACGCCGTCCCCACCATCACCGGTGAGGTCAAGCGCCACTTCCGGGACCGCATGTGGGCGCTGCGCGTGCCCCGCCGGATCCAGGAGCTGCGCAACAAGGTCCGCGTCGCCCGCCGCGAGCTCACCCAGAACCCCGGCAGCCCCGAGCCGTCCGTGGCGGACATCGCCGCGCACACCGGGCTGACCGAGGAGGAGGTGTCCGCCGGCATGGAGGCGCTGGAGAGCTTCAGCACCCTGTCCCTGGACGCCGAACTCTCCACCGACGACGACGGCTACAGCCTCGCCGACACCCTCGGCGCCTCCGACTCCTCCTACGACGTGGTGGTCGACCGGGAGTCGGCCAAGGAGGGGCTGCGGCGCCTGCCTGAGCGGGAGCGCGCCATCCTCTACATGCGCTTCTTCGAGGACATGACCCAGAGCCGGATCGCCGACCGGCTGGGCATCTCCCAGATGCACGTCTCCCGCCTGATCAGCCGCAGCTGCGCCCGCGTGCGCGCCGACGTGCTGGGGCAGCACGCCGCCCGAGGCGGCGGCCGGCCCACCGCCTGACCCTCCACCCCGCACCGTTCGCCGAGAAAGCGAGTCCCATGCTCAAGCCTCACCCCACCGTGCTGCGCCGTCTGGTCGAGGAGTACGAGACCCTGACGGCGGCCCCGGCGACCGCTCCCGAGTCGCGGATCGCCGACGTGGCCTACACCCTGTGCGTATCGACCGGTACCCGGGACGTGGGCATGGCGCTCGCCACGGCCCGTGCCTGGCTGACGCCGGACGGACGTGACACCGCCGCGGCGGCGCCTGCCGCCGTGTGACCCGAGGCAGGAAGGGAACCCGAGGCCCATGAGCGAATCCGAGTTCACCCCGGAGAACCGCCCCGTGGACGTGTACCTCGACCTGCTGCGGGTGCGGATGGACACGGAGGACTACCGGCTTCTGCTCCGACTGGTGGAGCCGGTCCTCGAGGCCATCGACGAGCACCGCCTCTCGGGCCTCGACCTCGCGCTGGACGGCGGGGACGAGGAGCTCCCCCAGGAGGTCCGCGACGAGGCCGCCCTGGTCATCGCCACGGCGGTCACCGGCCGCCTGGACAACGAGGTGGTCGAGCTCGACGTCGACGACGACACCGGGCCGGTACGGGTGGTCACCGACGCGGAGACCGCGGCGGATCCCTCCCGGCTGGGCGAGATCGCCGGGATGATCCGCGACCGCCACCGCCAGAACGAGGAGCTTCGAGGCATCGCCGAGGCCAGCGGCCTCCCCACGGATTTCTGAACCACCTCCCTCCCCCTCACCGCCGGGGCCCCGGATCATCGGATCCGGGGCCCCGGCGCCGTGCGTGCGCGCGGCCGCGTCCGGGGACCGAGTCCGCCTCGGGAGCGTGCCGGTCCGACGCCGTGGGCGTCGGCGCGCGGCCGACAGCGGCGGTCAGTCGCGAGGCGCCGGTCGTGGGACGAGGCGCTCGTCCGCCGCACGGCGCGGGCTCGGATGCCCGGCTGCGCAGGTCGATGCCGCCGGGCGAGGCCACCTGTGCCGTGGGCAGAACAGACTGTCACGGACAGGCGTGGAGGCGCCGCGAGAGCGTGAGGGCTTCGCTGAGGCAGGCCGGCGTGGGCACAGAGCGCCGCGACGGCGAACGGCGGCACCGCGAGCGGGGCCGTGGCAGGCCGTGGGTCCGCTGGGCGTGGGTGCGGGCAGTAGGGGTCGGTGAGGGCTCGCCGCGTAGGGGGCCGTGAGTTCGCCGGGCGTGCCCTGCGGGTTTGGGCAGCAGGGTTTGGGGGCTTGCCGTGCCTGTGGGGCCGCGGGGCCGTGGGTTCGCCGGCGTGGCCTGTGGGTGTGGGTGTGCGCTGGAGGCGCGGGCAGTAGGGGTCGGTGGGGCTGGCCGCGTGCGGTGCCGTGGGTCTGCCGGGCGTGACCTGTGGGTGTGGGTGTGGGTGTGCTGGGGGCGTTTGGGGTGTGGGTGCGGGCAAGTGGGGCTTGGTGGGGGCCGGCCGCGTGTGGGGCGGGGCCGCCGGGGGTGCCCTGCGGGTGTGAGCCTGCCGGGGCCGGAGGCCGTCGGGGTCAGCGCCGCCGCGCGGGGCTCAGTGCTCCGGGGCCTTCACCGGGACGTCCAGCGGGCGCGCCAGGCCCACCACCGCCTCGTCCAGGCGTTCCAGGTGGCGCAGGACCCGGCCGGTGACGCGGCCGTAGCGGGACGCGTCGTCGTCGGCGAGGAGCGATGCGATGCTCGGGCCCGTCTCGATGGGGGCCGTGACCTCGTCGTCGGCCACGCGGGTGGCGATCGTGCGGATGTTGCGGACCGTGCGGCCCGCCGCGCCCCGGAGACGGGGGTCCGCCGCGATGGACGGGTGGGTCGGCAGCAGCTCGGCCGTCGCGGCCAGCGAGCGCGCGTGGTACGCGCAGGTCTCCAGCAGGGCCACCACGTACCGCGCGGTGGTGCGCCGGGCCCGCAGCGGGGTGACCGGATGGGTCAGCGGCTTGGTGGCCGACCGCAGGTCGCCCAGCGCCTGGTCCAGTTCCCGCGCCTTGTCGAGCAAGTCCTCCGCGGGCCCGCCGCTGAGCTGCGTCACGGCGGCCTCGCTGACGTCCGACAGCCGCTCCAGGACCGTGACCAGCAACTCGTTGGTGCGCCGGTCCGTCCGCACCGGCAGCACCAGGGCCGCCGCCACCACCCCGCACACCGCGCCCAGCGCCGTCTCCTCCACCCGCAGCACCAGCACCTCCCAGCTGTAGGTGTGGAGCAGGGTGTACAGCAGCCCCAGCATCGCCGTGACGAAGAACGACATCAGGGTGTACGACAACGGCGCCGTGTAGAACATGGCGAAGATCAGCAGCAGCACCAGCACGAACGCCAGCACGGTGTTCCCGCCGACCAGCCCGGCCAGAAGGATCCCGGCGACCACGCCGAACACCGTGCCGAGGAGCCGCCGGTAGCCCTTGACCAGGATCTCCCCGGTGGACGCGGTGTTGATGAAGACGATCCAGCAGGTCAGCACCGCCCAGTACCAGCGGTCCGTGGACAGCAGCTCCCCGCCGACGATGGCCAGCGTCGAGCCGACGGACACCTGCACGGCCGCCCGCGTGGTGGGCCGCTGCAGCCCCTTCGGCTCCTCGGCCTCCTCCGCCTCCTCGGCGTCGATGGCGGCGTCCTCGGCGTCCAGCTCCTCCCGGGACCTGGCCGTCGCCGGACTGTCGTCCGACTCGTCCTGCGGGCCGTCCAGGGCGATCCGCAACCCCATCACCGCGCGGGCCACCTCGCCGATGCCGCGGAACACGTCCCGCACCGGCGCCGAGGCGGCCGGGAGGTTCTCCTCGTCCCGGTAGCCGAGCAGCCGGTTCCGCATCTGGGCCACGCCCGCCCCCGCCGACCCGGTACGCAGAACCAGCGCGCGCAGCGCCCGCAGGTCACGGCGGAGCAGCGCGGTCACCTCCTCGGGGCCGGGCAGCCGCCCCACCTCCGGCGCGGGGGCTCCCGGCAGATGCAGCGTCAGGGTGTCCGCCCGCTCCGCGCTGCGGGCGGACAGCAGCGACAGTCCCAGCCGCTCGGAGGCGATCTCCGCGTCGGCGACGCGCCGCTGCACCAGCCGCGCGGTCGGCTCGTCGGGGGTGCCCTCCTCCAGCCGGCTCTGGATCATCAGCGCCGTCTCGTGCAGCCGGGCGGTCCGCTCTCGCACCTCCTCCAGCGCCTTGTCGGCCTCGTCGGGCCCCGCGTCCAGCAGCGCGATCTGCGCGGACACCAGCCGCGCCAGCCGTACCCGGAACGCCTGCCGCAGCCGCACCAGCAGCCCGGTCGGCGTCACCGGCACGACGGCGAACCGCACCACGGCGCTGCTCGCGAAGCCGACCGCGATGGCCGCCCAGAACCCCGGAAGCTGTTCGGGCGTCGCGCCCACGAACAGCGACACGAAGTACAGCTGGAAACCGACCAGCCCCAGGGTCGTCCCGCGGTCGCCGAAGCGGCGGCCGTACACCGCGCAGAAGATCAGGGCGACGGAGAAGACGTCGCCCACCACCACCCGCCGGCTCAGCAGCGCGCCCAGCGACAACGACACCAGCGCCACCGGAAGCCCCAGCGCCAGCGTGACCGCCTGCGCCCCGCGCCGCCGCTCCCGGATCGAGAAGGTGGCGGCCATCGACGTCATCGCGCCCGCCACCAGATGGGTGATGTCCGCGCCGGCCGGTGCGAGCACGGCCAGGGTGAGAGCGATCGCCCCCACCGTGCGCAGCCCGGCGGTCAGCCGCAGCAGCCCGGGGTCGGACGCCGCCAGGTGGTCGCGCAGCCGTGTGCCCGACCGGCGCCCTGCCGCCTTCACGCCCGCGCACGCTCCCCCGTCGTCACCACTCCGTCCGCCGCCCCGGCCTCCGTGCGCCGGGTCACCGAGCCGCCCGGCCCGCTTCCTCGACGTGCGCCCGCACCTGCTCCGGTGTCAGGTAGGCGTCCAGGTACTCGAAGTCGCGCAGACTGCCCGGCCGGTGCGCCTGGAAACCGGTGCGCACGAAGTCGTCACCGGCGACCGCGTTCAGCAGCCAGTTGGTCATCACACGGGTCTTGGCCACCCCGGTGCGCAGCGCGGACCAGTGGTAGCCGCGGGCCACCACCTGGGCGGGCAGGCCGTGCAGCTCGTAGCCGAGCGGCTTGGACACCGCGTCGGTGCCGCCGAGGTCCACCACGAGCCCCAGGTCCTGGTGCACGTACGGCCGGGTCGACCGGCCCCGCAGGGTGGCGATGACGTTCTCCGCGACGTGCCGGCCCTGCCGCAGCGCGTGCTGCGCGGTCGGCGGGCACACCGCGTCGTCGCCCTTGGCCAGGTCCGGCACCGCGGCCGAGTCGCCGAGCGCGAACACCCCGTCGTACCCCGGCAGCCGCATGTCCGCGTTCACCGCGAGCCGGCCCCGTACGGTCTCCGCGTCGAGCGTGCCGATCAGCGGGCTGGCCACCACCCCTGCGGTCCAGATCAGCGTGCGCGTGGGCACCACCCGGCCGTCGGTGAAGGTGACCTCCTCGCCGCCCGCCTTGGCGATGGACACGCCCAGCGAGATCTCGATGCCGCGCCGGGTGAGGATCTCATGGGCGCTGCGGCCCAGCTTCTCGCCCAGCTCGGGCATCAGCTTGGGCGCGATGTCGATCAGATGCCACTTGATCAGGCCCGGGTCGAGGCGTGGGTAGCGCTTGACGGCGGCGTGCGTCAGCCGCTGCAGGCAGGCCGCGGTCTCGGTGCCCGCGTAGCCGCCGCCGACCACCACGAACTGCAGCCGCGAGGCGCGCTCCGCCGGGTCGGTGCAGGCGTCCGCCAGGTCCAGCTGGGAGATCACGTGGTCGCGCAGGTAGGCGGCCTCGGCCAGCGACTTCAGCCCGAAGGCGTGGTCGGTGAGACCCGGGATGTCGAAGGTGCGGGTGACGCTGCCGGGCGCCAGCACGATGTAGTCGTACGGCTCGTCGACGGTGTCCCCGGCGATGGTCCGGATGACGCACACCTTGGCCCGCAGATCCACGCCGATCGCGCCGCCCGGGATGATCCGGGTCCGGTACTTCTCGCTGCGCCGCAGGGAGAGCGCGATCGACTGGGGCGTCAGCACCCCGGAGGCCACCTGGGGGAGCAGCGGAAGGTACAGCTGGTAGGACATCGGCGTCACCAGCGTCAGCTCCGCCTCGCCCGGAGTGAGCCTGCGCTCCAGCCGCCGCACGCACTCCACACCGGCGAAACCGGCGCCCACCACGAGGATCCTGGGTCGTGTCACGATGTCCATCCCTTCGTGCGGCTTCAGGCGGTCCGCCTGGAACGTCGATGCCTGACGCGTGCCCCTGTTCAGCTCCACGATGCCCGCACCGGCCCCGGACCGCACCGGGAACCGCCGGGGCGGAGAACCCTGCGCGCCCTCAGCCGCGCAGGTGGCAGAGCAGCAGACACACGTCGTCGTCACGCTCGGAGTCGCTGAGCAGAGGCCGTAGAAGGCGGTCCGCCGCGTCCTCCAGGTCGGTGTCCAGCTCCGCGCGGTCGAACGAGGCGAGGACCGAGCCGAGCCGCTCGATGCCCGGGTCGATGCCGTGGGAGCGCCGCTCCACCAGACCGTCGGTGTAGAGGGCCAGCGTCGAGCCGGGCGCCAGCCGCTCGGTGTGGTCGGGAATGTCCTGGCTCAGCGGGATGCCCAGCATCGCGCCCGGCTTGGCGTCCAGCGTGCGCACCTCACCGTCCGGCAGCCGCAGCACCGGCGGCGGATGGCCGGCCGCGGCCCAGGTCAGCGTCCGGTCCTCCGGGTGGAAGCGGGCGATGACGGCCGTCGCGAACAAGTCCGGCTGGAGATGGCGCAGATAGCCGTGCAGCCGGGTGAGCAGCTGCCCGGGGCTGTCGCCGTCCACCGCGTAGGCGCGCAGCGCGGTGCGCAGCTGGCTCATCATCACCGCCGCGTGCAGCCCGTGCCCGGTCACGTCGCCGATCACGGTGACCAGGCTGCCGTCCCGCTGCCGGAACGCGTCGTACCAGTCACCGCCGATGTTCAGGCCGTGCGTGGCGGGCAGATAGCGCGCGGCCAGCCCCACGCCCGGGGCGGACGGCAGCTCCGTCAGCAGGGCGCGCTGCAGCGTCTCCGCGATGTCCCGGTTGTGTTCGAACCGGCGCGCGTTGTCCAGGGCGATCCCGGCCCGCCGGGCCAGCTCGATCAGCATCACCGCGTCGTCCGGGTCCCACCGCTCGCCCTGCGGCGACAGGATCAGCACGCCCAGCGGCGCCCGGCGCGGCGTCAGCAGCGGCACGCACAGCAGCGGCCGGTGGGGGGCCAGCGCCGACGGCGGCCGGTCCTCCACGCCCGGCAGGTTGCCGGGATGGTCGGCGGCGTACTGCGGACGCCCGGTGCGGGCCGCCTGCACCGCCGCGCCCGGATGGTCGGCGGGCAGCGGCCGGCCGTCCTCCTGGTCGAACAGCCACACGTCGACGCCGTCGGCGTACCGCGGCACCAGCAGCTCCGGCAGCCGGCGCAGGATCTCGTCGTGGTTCAGCGACGCGGTCAGCACCGCGCTGGCGTCCGCGAGGAACGTGAGCCGCCGCCGCGCGTTCTCCGCCTCGGTGCGCGCCCGGCGCTCCGCGGCGAACGCCTCCCGCTGCGCCCTGCCCGCCGCGTCCAGCTCGGCGTGCAGCGCGAGGACGCCCTGGTTGGTCTGGTGCAGCTCCTCCCGGTGGAAGGCGACCAGACCCTCCTGCTCCGTCAGCTCCTCCAGCACCACCGAGGTGTCCTCGTCGGCCCCGAGCAGCCCCTCGGACAGCGCGGCCGCATCCTCCGGCACCGTGCACGGACCGGACAGCCGGCCCGGCTCGGGGCAGGGCACACCCGCCGTCCACGGGGTGCGGTCCCCGGCGGCGCCGTCCGGAGCCGGGACGACCACCACGTGCAGCTCACCGGGACCGCCGTCCGCGCCCCGGGTGCCCTCCAGAGTGAGCAGCCAGGTGCCGCCCTTGGTGAGGCACTGCCGCAGCTGCCCGCTGAGGGACACGGCCAGCCGGGTCCGTTCCACGGTGGGCACCCCGCACGCGGCCGCCAGCCGCGCCACGGCGATCCGGGCGCGGGCCGCGTCGGTGACGGTCGCGATGCGCCAGGCACGCGTCATGAGGAAGCCTCCGGGACGTTGGCGAGCACGGCCACGGTGGTGTCGTCCCGCACCGGACGTGCCGCGCTGCCCGCGTCGCGGACCGCCACGGCCGCCGTCACGGCCGGGTCGGCAGGGGGCACGCCGGTGCCCGCGGGCGGCGTCCAGCGCGACGGCAGCCCGTCCGTGTGCAGGATCAGCAGGCTCCCGGGGGTCCAGTCCGCCTCGTCCTCGCGCACCGTGCGCGGCCGGTGGGCGCCGACGATCCCGGGCCGGGACAGCAGCGTCCGCCAGCGTCCGCCGTCCCGCAGCCGCGCGGTCACGTTGCCGATGCCCGCGAAGCGCAGCCGCCCGGTCCAGGTGTCGAGCTGGGCCGCGGCGACCGCCGCGCCGCGGGTCCCGGACAGCGCGGTGTGCAGCCGCTGGAGCATCTCGGCGGGCGGCAGCCGGGCGCAGTGGCGCAGCTCCTCGACGGCGGCGTCGGAGGCGCGGGCGGCCTCGGCGCCGTGGCCGAGACCGTCCGCCAGCATCAGCGTCACCCGGTCGCCGGACCGCACCCACGACCAGGCGTCGCCGGACTGCTGCGCGCCCGCGAAGGGCACGTTGACGCCGCCGGCGTGCACGCCGAGGGCGTGTGCCGGGTCCTGCTCGGGGACGAGCCCGGCGGTGGCGGGGCCGACCCGGGCCACCGCGACCGTGCCCCGGCCCACCTCGCTGTGCAGCCCGAACGCGTCGGCGATCCGCCGGCAGGTGCCCAGGCCCGCCCCGAGCGAGCCGCCGGTGGTGAAGCCGTCCTCGAACGCGCCGGCCACGTCGGCGATGCCCGGCCCGTGGTCGAGGGCGGTGATCTGCACGGCCCGTCCCGGCCGCCCCTCCGGCAGCACGGCGGGGTCGACGACGTCGACGACCACCTCGCCGGCCTTCGCGTGGTTCACCACGTTGGTCGCCAACTCGGTGGCCACCAGCGCGCACGCCGCGCGGCGCTGCTCGTCCAGCCCGGCGCGGGCCGCGGCATCCTCCGCCGCCACCCTGACGTCGCGCACCCGTGTCGCGTCGTGCACCGGCACGTGCCACACACGCGGCATCACGCACCCCCGCGCGGCCGGACCGGCCGGGACACCCAGGAGGTCACCCGCACCGTGGTGCCCGTCCCCGGTGTGCTGTCCACCTCGAAGTCGTGCACCAGGCGCCGCGACCCGCCCAGCCCCATGCCCAGTCCGTCGCCGGAGGTGTAGCCGTCGCTGAGGGCCCGCTCGAGATCCGGGATCCCCGGGCCCTCGTCGGAGAAGGTCAGCCGCAGCCCGGCCGTGCCGTCGGCGGCGGTGACCCGCGTCGTCTCCAGCACACCGCCCCCGCCGTGCACCAGCGTGTTGCGGGCCAGCTCGCTGGCGGCCGTCACCAGCTTCGTCTGGTCCACCAGACCGAATCCGACCCGGGTGGCGGCCTGCCGCACGTGCTGACGCACCCACGCGAGGTCCATGTCCGACCGGATGGGCAGCCGCGCCTCCACGTCCGCGGCGGTGTCCATCACGGTCTCCCCTCGCCGCCGGGCCTGTTCGCCACGACGGGCTGCGCGAGCATCGCCAGAGCCGCCTCCGTGTTCAGTGCCGTACGCAGCTCCGGGAACGTCAGGCCCAGCTCCACCAGCGTGATGGCCACCGCGGGCCGCATGCCCGCCACCACGGTCCGCGCGGCCAGCAGCTCGGTCTGCGCCGCCGTTTCGGCCAGGACCCGGCCCAGGAAGGAGTCGACGATCTCCACCCCTGAGATGTCGATCACCACCCCGGTGACCCGGCTGGCGACGATCGTCTCGGCCAGGTCCTGCTGGAGCTGGGCCGCCATGCCGTCGTGCAGGTCGCCCTGCAAGGTGACCAGCAGCACGTCACCGAGCCGCAGCACCGGCACATGGCCCGCGACCGGGCGGGCGAAGTGTTCGCTCACCGCCGGACCGCACCCTCGGCCGGAGCGTTCACGATGTTCGCGCCCAGCTCGTTCAGGCAGTATCCGAGCGCGTCGGCGAGGCTGGCGCGGGTCTTGACCGTGCCGAGGTCGAGGCCGAGATGGACGATGGTCTGCGCGATCGCCGGGCGGATGCCGGAGACGACGCACTCGGCACCCATAAGCCGGGCGGCGGCGACCGTCTTCATCAGGTGCTGCGCGACCAGCGAGTCGACCGTCGGCACACCCGTGATGTCGAGGATCGCGAACCGGGCGCGCTGGTCGACGACCGCGTCCAGCAGCGTCTCCATCACCACCTGGCTGCGGGCGCTGTCCAGCGTCCCGATCAGCGGGACCGCCACGATCCCGTCCCAGAGCTTGATCACCGGTGTCGCCACCTCCAGCAGCTGCAGCCGCTGCCGGTCGATCAGGGCCTGGTTCTCGCTGAGCGCGGTCTGCATGGTGACCAGCCGCAGCGTGCCCATCAGCACGCTCAGCGCGATGGCGCACTCCCGCCGCCGCTCGGGGTCCTCCTGCTCCAGATCGGCCACCAGGAGGTTCTCCACCGGCGGCAGCAGCGCGGCCAGCTCGCTGGAGACCTGGGTGGTGGACAGCCCCGCGCGGGAGCGGGCCGCCCCCATCCGGGCGAGCTGCTCGCGGACCCCGGTGAACCCCGCGGCGTCCGGGTCCTCGATCCGCTGCGCGTCGGCCACCTGGGCCAGCGCGTCCACGATCACCCGGCCCGCGTCCACCGCCTCGTCGCGCGAGACGGTGAACACCGTGCGGAACAGGGGCTCGTCGGCCCATCGCTGGGCTATCTGCTCCCGTCGCCGCCGCAGGAAGTCCCCGACCTCCCTGGCGGGCGTCGAGTGGGTCGCGTCCGCTTCGTGCTCCGGCACCTGTCTGCTCTCCTCCTGATCGTCACAAAGCGCCCGGACCCGTGACGGGGCCGGGCAGGCGGGGCGGTCCCGCTCAGACCTCGGGCTCGGCCGGGGCCGCCTGAGGACGGTCGACGCGGTCCAGCGCCTCGTCGAGGCTCTCCGACACGGGCACGGTGATGCTGACGCCCGTCAGATCGAGGATCCGGCGCACCGCGGGGGTGGGCGAGATGATGTGCACGCTCCCCGGCAGCTCCCGCGCCTCCTGGTAGACGCGCAGGATGATGTTCATACCGGAGGAGTCCATGAACGGCACCGCGGACAGGTCCAGCAGGAAGTGCCGGCGCCCGTGGTGCAGCTGGTTCGCCAGATGGTGCTGGAACTCGGTCGCGGTGTCGACGTCCAAGTAGCCCTCGACGGTCACGAGGGCCACGTCCTCACGAGGAAGTGTCACCTCGACGGACAACGGGTCCTGGGCAATGGGCACGAGTACCTCCAACAAGGTGATCAAGCTCTTCGTCGCGCAGCCGCGCGTACCCCCGAATCGCCCCCTCATGCCTGCCCCCGCCCGATCGGCCGTCGGGGTGACCTAACCCACTCTGATCCCCACGATGCAGGTGTCGTCGTCGGTGTCCGACCGGCTGTACGTGAGCAGGCGGTCCAGCCGCTGGTCGAGCGAGCCCGGGACCGTGGCCGCGGTGGTGAGGAGGTGCGTCAGCGACTCCTCCACCGAGCGGTCCCGCCGCTCGATCAGCCCGTCCGTGTACATCAGCAGGTTGTCCTCCGCGGCGAGCTGCACCTCGCCCTCCTCGTAGCGCGCCTCGGGGACGGCGCCCAGCAGCAGACCGCTCACCGCCGGCAGCGGGGCCGCCTCGGATCCGCGCACCAGCACCGGCGGCAGATGACCCGCCCGCGCCCACCGCAGGACGCGGGTGGCCGGGTCGTACAGGCCGCAGACCGCCGTGGCCGTGACCCCGCCGGTCAGATGGTGCGTCACCATGTTCAGCCACGACAGCAGCTGCCCGGGGCCCGCGCCGGTGACGGCCAGCCCGCGCAGCGCGTTGCGCAGCACGACCATGCTCGTCGCCGCCTCGATGCCGTGACCGGCCACGTCGCCCACGCACAGCAGCACCAGACGCGACGGCAGCACCACCGCGTCGTACCAGTCGCCGCCCACCAGCTGCTCCGCCTCTGCGGGCCGGTAGCGCACGGCCACGTCCAGGTCGGGCATCTGCAGCGGCGCCTGCGTCGGCGGCATGATCGCCCGCTGGAGCTGCAGCGCCAGCCGGTCCCGCTCGCTGGCCTGCTGCTCGGTGTGCGCGAGCTGGTCACGGGTCGCCGCCAGCGCCACCTCGGTCCAGTGCTGGGCCGAGATGTCCTGGTAGGCGCCCCGTACGGTGAGCAGCCGCCCGTCGGTGTCCAGCACCGGCTCGGCGACCACCCGGATGTGCCGGGTCACGCCGTCCGGCCGCTGCAGCCGGAACGCGGCCGAGGCCGGGCGCCGGTGGTGCAGCAGCGTGCGCAGGAAACGGCCGATGGCCACCGCGTCGTCCGGGTGCGCGTGCGCCGGAAGGTCCTCCAGCGGCACCGGGGAACTGGTCTCCGGTCGCCCGTACAGGTCGAAGAGCTGGTCGTTCCAGGTGATCTCACCGGTCAGCAGGTTCTCCTCGAACCCGCCGATCCGGCCGAGCCGCTGCGCGTGCTGCAGCAGGCTCGCCAGCCGGGCCGTCTCGTCCTCGATACGCCAGATGAACAGGATTCCCGCGCCGTGCCGGCTGACGCTGATGTCCGCGACCGCCGACAGCGGCACCTGGTCCACCAGCGCGGTCAGATGCATGCGCCGGGCGCGGAACGGCTCACCCGTGGCGTACACGCGCTCGATCCGCGCGAACAGCTCGCTCTCCCCGGCCGCCATCGGGTACGCCTCCAGCAGCAGGGCCCCGCCGACCATGCCGCGCGGCCGGCCCGCCGGGTCCAGGAAACGGCTGTTGACGTGCTGGATGCGGAAGTCGAGCAGGTTCCCCGACTCGTCCAGGTGCGGCACCAGCACCAGGGCCGGGTCGTACAGCCCGTCGGCCAGGTCCATCAGCTCGGCCGTGTCCGGCAGCACCCGCTCCGGACGGGCGGGCCCGTCGGGCACCGCGTACGTCTCCAGCGTGTGCGCGCACAGCTCCGCCAGGGCCTCCACCTGCCGTACGATCTGCGGCCGCTGCGGTGGCAGCGGAACGGGCCAGACGATCTCCAGCACGCCGTACACCCGCCCGCCGGTGCCGGCGGGCACGGCCGCACGGCCGCCGTCCGGGTGGTGGTGCCGGCCCACACTGGGCAGCCCCCGCTCGGCCAGCGACTCGATCCACAGCCCCTCGCGCTCGGCCAGACCGCACCGCGCGACCGTCGCCACGTCCGGCGGCACGTAGTACCAGCGCGCCGCCTCGGCGGGGGAGAAGCCCGCACTGCCGGCCAGGGTCAGCGACCCGTCGGCGCCGGCCGCCCAGATCGCCACGGCCACCGCGCCCAGCGGGCGCAGCGCCTGCTCCAGCAGCGACTCGGCGACCGCCTGGGTGTCGTCGGCGGCGAGCACCCCGCTCTCCGCCGCCCGCAGCCGTACGGCGGCCGGGTCCGCCTCCGCCTCGCCGGCCGCCCGGGTGGCGGCCAGGAAGGCGTGGGTCACCTCGGACATCCGGTCCCGGGCGGCCTGGTTGATCACCTCGACGGCGAACTCCAGCTGGGTCGTCCCCGCCTGCTCCGTCAGCTCGGCGAGCTGCCGGGCCGCCTGCGCCGGACCGCACCCGAGGCGCTCCACGAGGATGCCCTTGGCGAGCTCGATCAGTGCCCGCCCCTCGGCCTCCGCCTGCGCGGCCCGCACCTCGCGGCTCAGCCTGTCCACCGTCGCCGCGAGCCGGCCCACGGGTGAGTCCGTGGCCACGCCTGCCGGACCGGCCGGGGGACGCCGCAGCTCCATCTCGTCGGGCGTCGGCTCGCCCATGTGCCCCTGGTCCTCCGTGACGCTCATGCCGGCAGCCAGCGGTGGACGCAGGCGATCAGCTCACGGCTGTCGACCGGCTTGGTGACGTAGTCGCTGGCGCCCGACGCGAGGCTCTTCTCCCGGTCCCCGGGCATCGCCTTCGCGGTCACCGCGATGATCGGCAGGTCCGCGTACTGCGGCATCGAGCGGATCTCGGCCGTGGCGGCGTACCCGTCCAGCTCGGGCATCATCACGTCCATCAGGACCAGCGCGACGTCCGGGTTGTCCACCAGTCTCTCGATGCCCTTGCGGCCGTCCTCGGCGTGCAGCACCCGGAAACCGTGCAGCTCGAGGATGCCGCTGAGCGCGAAGAGGTTCCGCGCGTCGTCGTCGACGACCAGCACCGTCCGGCCCGCGAACGAGCCGTCGACCACGGTCTCCGGCGCAGTCCGCTGCGCCTCGTCCGGGCGCACCAGCGACAGCACGTCGCCGGGCTCCTCCGCCGACAGGTGCAGCGCGATCCGCTCCCGCAGCTCGTCCAGGCTGGACAGGAACTCCAGCGCCGTGCCCGAGGCGCGGTCCCGCAGGTTCGCCTCCACCCCGGCGTCGGCGCGGTGCCCGCTGTGCACCAGGACGGGCACGCTCGCCAGGGCGGAGTCGCCGCGCAGCGCTTCCAGGAAGCGGGTCACCTCCGCCTCCGCCATGCCCAGCTCCAGCACCACGCAGTGGCAGGGGTCGGCGGCCAGCGCTCCGGCCGCCTCCTGCGCGCCGACGGCGGTGATGATGTCGACCGAAGGGCGGGAGCCGCCGCCCGTGTGGGCGACGTCCTGCACGACGCTCTCCGCGACCAGGGTGAGCAGCCCACGGGGCCGCTCCTCCACCACCAGCAGGCGGCGCGGACGCTGCCCCTGCGAGGCGGGCGCCGCCTCGATCGCGGGCGTCCGCGGGGACGCCGCCTCCGGCAGGTCCTGTCCGGCCGGCTCGCTCTCCACGGCCGGCGCGGGCCGCAGCTGCTGCTCGAAGTCGGGCCGGGCGACCGGCAGGAACAGCGTGAACGTCGAGCCCTGGCCCGCGACGCTGTCCACGGTGACAGCGCCGCCCAGGAGGTGCGCGATCTCCCGGGTGATGGAAAGACCCAGGCCCGTGCCGCCGTACTTGCGGCTGGTGGTGCCGTCGGCCTGCTGGAAGGCGCCGAAGATCGACTCCAGGTGCTGCTCCGGGATGCCCACCCCGGTGTCCCGTACCCGGAAGGCGACCACGGGACCGCCCCGCAGCACCTCCTGGGGCACCTCGTCGTCCGGAGCCGGCTCGATCCGCAGCTCCACCTGGCCGCGCTCGGTGAACTTCACCGCGTTGGACAGCAGGTTGCGCAGCACCTGACGCAGCCGCGAGTCGTCGGTGAGCAGGTCCGCGGGCGCGCCCGGCGCGGTGGTGATCGTGAAGTCCAGGCTCTTCTGCATGGTCATCGGCCGGAAGGTGGCCTCGACGTACTCGACGAGACGGCGCAGCTCCACCCGCTCGGGGCTGACGTCCATCTTGCCCGCCTCGACCTTCGACAGGTCGAGGATGTCGTTGATCAGCTGCAGCAGGTCCGAGCCCGCCGAGTGGATGATCTGCGCGTACTCCACCTGCTTGGGGGAGAGGTTGCGCGAGGGGTTCTGGGCGAGCAGCTGGGCCAGGATCAGCAGGCTGTTGAGCGGGGTGCGCAGCTCATGGCTCATGTTCGCCAGGAACTCCGACTTGTACTTCGAGGCGAGCGACAACTGCTGCGCCCGCGCCTCGAGTTCCTGCCGGGCCTGCTCGATCTGCAGGTTCTTCGCCTCGATGTCCCGGTTCTGCGAGGCCAGCAGCGCAGCCTTGTCCTCCAGTTCGGCGTTGGAGCGCTGCAGTTCCTCCTGCTGGGTCTGCAACTCCGCGGACCGTTCCTGGAGTTCGGCGGTGAGCCGCTGCGACTCCACCAGCAGTTCGTCGGTGCGGGCGTTCGCCACGATGGTGCTGACGTTGACGCCGATGGTCTCCATCAGCTGTTCCAGGAAGTCCTGGTGGATCTGGGTGAACGAGGTCACCGACGCCAGCTCGATCACGCCGAGCACCTGGCCCTCGACCACGATCGGCAGCAGCACCAGGGCCGTCGGCACCACCTGGCCGAGCCCGGAGGAGATGGTCACGTAGTCCGGCGGCAGCTGGTCCACCAGTATGGTGCGCCGGCTGCGCGCCGCCTGTCCGACGAGGGTCTTGCCGAAGGCGATGCGCGTCGGCCGCCCGCTGTCGTCGGGGTAGCCGTAGGAGCCGACGAGACGCAGCTCGGGGCCGCCCTCGCCGTCCTCCGCGAGGTAGAACGCGCCGTACTGCGCGGACACCAGCGGCACCAGCTCGTCCATGATCAGCTCCGCGACCACGGGCAGGTCGCGGTGACCCTGCATCAGCCCGGACACCCGGGCCAGGTTGGTCTTGAGCCAGTCCTGCTCCTGGTTGGCCCGGGTGGTCTCGCGCAGGGACTCCACCATCGCGTTGATGTTGTCCTTGAGCTCGGCGACCTCGCCGGAGGCCTCCACGTTCACCGAGCGGGTCAGGTCGCCCTCGGCGACCGCGCTGGTCACCTCGGCGATCGCGCGGACCTGCCGGGTGAGGTTCCCGGCCAGCTCGTTGACGTTCTCGGTGAGCCGCTTCCAGGTGCCGGAGACGCCCTCGACCTCCGCCTGTCCGCCGAGGCGGCCCTCGGTGCCGACCTCCCGGGCGACGCGGGTGACCTCCTGGGCGAACGCGGAGAGCTGGTCGACCATCGTGTTGATGGTCGTCTTCAGCTCCAGGATCTCGCCGCGCGCGTCCACGTCGATCTTCTTCGACAGGTCGCCCTTCGCCACGGCCGTCGTCACCAGCGCGATGTTGCGCACCTGGCCGGTGAGGTTGTTGGCCATGGAGTTGACGTTGTCGGTGAGGTCCTTCCAGGTGCCCGCGACACCCGGCACGTGCGCCTGTCCGCCGAGGCGTCCTTCGGTGCCGACCTCGCGGGCGACGCGGGTGACCTCGTCGGCGAACGCGGACAGCGTGTCCACCATCGTGTTGATGACGTCCGCGAGCGCCGCGACCTCGCCGGCCGCCTCGACGCGGATCCGCTGCGAAAGGTCGCCCCGGCCCACGGCGGAGGCCACCTGGGCGATGGAGCGCACCTGGCTCGTCAGGTTGGACGCCATCACGTTGACGTTGTCCGTGAGGTCCTTCCAGGTGCCCGACACCCCCCGCACCTGGGCCTGTCCGCCGAGGCGTCCTTCGGTGCCGACCTCGCGGGCGACGCGGGTGACCTCGTCGGCGAAGGCGGAGAGCTGGTCGACCATCGTGTTGATGGTGTTCTTGAGTTCGAGGATCTCGCCGCGGGCGTCGACGGTGATCTTCTGCGAGAGGTCGCCCTGCGCGACCGCCGTCGCGACCAGCGCGATGTTGCGCACCTGACCGGTGAGGTTGCCGGCCATGAAGTTCACCGAGTCGGTCAGGTCACGCCACGTGCCCCTGACCCCCTGCACGTCGGCCTGTCCGCCGAGGCGTCCTTCGGTGCCGACCTCGCGGGCGACGCGGGTGACCTCGTCGGCGAAGGCGGAGAGCTGGTCGACCATCGTGTTGATGGTGTTCTTGAGTTCGAGGATCTCGCCGCGGGCGTCGACGGTGATCTTCTGCGACAGGTCGCCCTTCGCCACGGCCGTCGTCACCTGGGCGACGTTGCGGACCTGCGCCGTGAGGTTGCCCGCCATGGCGTTCACCGAGTCGGTGAGGTCCGCCCAGGTGCCCGACACCCCCGGCACCTGCGCCTGACCGCCGAGCGTCCCCTCCGTGCCCACCTCGCGGGCGACACGGGTGACTTCGGAGGTGAACAGCGACAGCTGGTCCACCATCCCGTTGAAGACCTTGGCGATGTCCCCCATGAGCCCGTCGGCGTCATCGGGCAGCCGGGTCCCGAAGTCCCCGTCCCGTACGGCCGTCAGCCCCGCGAGGAGCTGCCTCAGCTCCTTGTCCCCCGGCACCGTGTCGGTCCCCTCGGTGCTTCCCCTGGTCATGCGCACCCTCGTTCCGGCCCCATTCAGTGCGCATTTCCGCAGATCAGCGGAGTCGCGCGGCGAGAAATACGCCGCAGGTTAACCCACCTCGCGGGCGCGCCACAAAGCGAGTGGCGGGCTTTCCGGACCGGACGAGGAACACGTCCCCCCGCGTGCATGGTCCCGCGAAAGCGGGGTACCTGACCCCATTTTACGTCCGTCCGGCCAGGTTGGCCGCATTCGACGGTCGCCGTTCGAATGTGTGCCCACCGGACGGGTATCTGCTCGGGTGGAGAGTGGAGAGGGGCGGAGTTCCGGCCCCGCTCCTGCGAAAGGGGGAGCAGTTCATGGGGAGCAGTCGTTTCTCGGGGAGGCCGGAAGCAGTGCCCACCGACAGCATCTGGTCGTACGCGCCGGGCCTGGACCACGCCCGCGGGGCGGACCTCACGGGCTACACCGTCGTCGCGAGCGACGGAACCGCCGGCCACGTCGACCGCCAGGCCGGCCATCACGGCATGCCGCACCTCGTCGTGGACACCGGCGTGTGGGTGTTCGGCCGCAGCCTGCTGGTCCCCGTCGGGGTGATCACCTCCGTCGACACCGCCGGGCGGAAATTGACGGTGTCCTGCACCCGGGCCGAGCTGAAGGCCGCGCCGCGCTTCCGCACCGACAGCGAGACCATGGACCACGTCTATCTCACCGCCGTCGGCCACTACTACAGCGAGCTGCCCCGTGAGGAGCGGCCCGCCGGATGAGCGCGGGCCCCGGCATCCGGCCTCCGGGGCGCTCACCACGGCAGGAAGACGTGAATGTCCTTGCCCTGCTCGTGCGTCACGACGCTCACCTGGTCGCAGAGCGTGTGGATCAGATGCCACCCGATGCCGCCCCCGCCGCTGTGCGGATGGAACGGCCGCGGGGCCGGTTCGGTGGTGCTGGTGTCGTGCATCACCACATGCACCCCGTCGAACGTGCGGCGCAGCCGCAGCTCGAACGGTCCGGGGGCGTACTGCACCGCGTTGGCGGCCAGTTCCGTGACCACCAGGAGTATGTCGTCCCAGTGCTCCGGCGCCGAGGGCGCCGACGCACGGGCCAGGTCGAAGAGGAATCCCTCCGCGACCAGGCGTGCGTCCGTCACATCGTGCAGCTCCCCCGGGAAGCTGGCGATGCGGCTCGTGATCTCCTCGCCGGCCAGTGTTCTGTCCCTACGCGACTCGGGTGCCATGTCGCCTTCCAGGCCCCGGTAGCTGCCGGGGCGGTCGTCGCTGCTGTTGCGTTCCCCGATCTGTGGGTTCCCGTGCGGGCGGAGCCTACGCGCCCGCCTGCCCGACGGTGCGGGGTGACAAACCCCGCACCCCGGCGCGGGCGTGATCAGCGGAACACGTTGTCCTCGTCCCACACCGACGCGTCGGCCGGCGCCGGAGGGCGCGCCGGGCGCGTACGGGACTGGTACATCGCGTCGATCTCCAGCGCGTAGCGGCGCACGATGTCGTCCCGGCGCAGCTTCATCGACGGCGTCAGCAGGCCGTTGGACACGTCGAACGGCTCCGGCAGCACACGGAACACCCGGATCGACTCCGAGCGGGACACGCTGCTGTTGGCCGCGGCGACGGCCCGCCCGACCTCCTCCCGCAGCGCGTTCTCCTCCCGCGCCTCGCGCGCCGGGGCGTCGCCCTGCAGCGACAGCGCCGCCCGCCAGTCCGCCAGGAAGTCCGGGTCCAGCGTGATCAGGGCGCCCACGCACGGCCGGTTGTCGCCCACCACCACGGCCTGGTGGACGAGGGGGTGCATCCGCAGCCGCTGCTCCAGGGCGGCCGGGGCGACGCTCTTGCCGCTGCTGGTGATGATGATGTCCTTCTTGCGGCCGGTGATCGTCAGGTAGCCCTCACCGTCCAGCCGGCCCAGGTCGCCGGTGGCCAGCCAGCCGTCCCGCAGGGCGGCCCGGGTGGCGGCCGGGTCGCCGATGTACCCCTGGAACACCGACGGCCCGCGCACCAGGATCTCCCCGTCCTCGGCCACCTTGACCGCGGTGCCCGGCAGCGGCTGCCCGACCGTCCCCGACTTCTCCCGGCCGTACGGCTGCATGGTGACGCCGCCGCTGGTCTCGGTGAGGCCGTAGCCGTCGTGCACGTAGATGCCGATGCCCTCGTAGAAGAGGGACAGGTCCCGGGAGAGGGTCGAGCCGCCCGATGTGGCACGCAGCACGCGGCCGCCGAGGGTCGCCCGCAGCTTGCGGTACACGGTCCGCTCGTACAGGGCGTGCTGCATCCGCAGGTCGAGACCGGGCCCAGGGCCGCGTCCGAGGCGCTGCCGCTCCGTCGCCGCCGCGAAGTCCCGCGCGGTGTCGGCGGCCCGCCCGAACAGCGCCCCGCGCCCCGACAGCTGCGAGGCGCGCAGGAAGTTCTTGTAGATCTTCTCCAGCAGGGACGGCACCGCGTACAGATACGTGGGCCGGAACGAGCGCAGCGACGTGGACAGCGCGTCCGCGCCGAGGTCCGGCTCGTGCCCCATCAGCAGGCCGCCGCGGATGCACAGGCTCTGGATCATCAGCCCGTAGACGTGCGAGAACGGCAGGAACGCCAGCACGGACCCCTGCTCGCCGGGCGGCGCGGCGACATGCCCCCAGCCCGCCAGCAGCGTGTCGCAGATGAACGCGAGGCCGCGGTGGCTGATGGCGCAGCCCATGGCGTGTCCCGCGGTGCCGGAGGTGTACGCCACCACGGCCGTGGCGTCCGGCGGCACGATCCGCCGCAGCGAGTCGACCGTGGCCGCGGGGATGGCCTCGCCGCGCGCCATCAGCTGGTCCAGCGCGCCCGCGTCGAGCTGCCACACGTGCCGCAGCCGGGGCAGCTGGGCGCACACGGAGCCCACGGTCATCACGCTCTGCTCGTCCTCGACCAGCACGGCCACACAGCCGGCGTCGCGCAGGATCCACTCGACCTGCTCCCGCGACGAGGTGGGGTAGATCGGCACGACCTCGGCGCCCACCGTCCACAGGGCGTGGCACAGGACGGTCCACTCGTAACGGGTGCGCGCCATGATCGCGACGCGGGTGCCCGGCGAGACACCGGATGTGATCAGGCCCTTGGCCAGATCGACGACCTCGTCGCGGAACTCGACGGCGCTGACCTCCTCCCAGGCGGCGGAGGCGCCGGTGCGGCGGGCCAGCACCGGCAGGGTCGGGCTCTCGGCCGCCCTCGCGAACAGGCTGTCGGCGAGGCCGCCGGTCAGGGGCGGGGCGGACGGCGGAGCGAGAGCGAGGTCGCGCATGCACTGCTCCTCACGGTGACGGGGGGTGGCGGTGCATGAATGTAGTCCAGCGGGCCGCGCCCTGGGCCGGGATCACGTCAAGTGTGTCCGCACTGATGATCCGGCCGCTTTCTGGGGACCCGGTGTCCATGACCTACGTCAATCCCGATCCCGATCCGGACCGCACCACCGGCCTCGAGGCGGGCGGCGGCGTCCCACCGGGCGAGACGCCGCCCGCGGAGAGCAGCATGCCCGAGGCGGGCCCGTACGAGCTGTCGCACAACCCCGCCAAGGGCTGGGCGAAGGGCCCCCTGACCGCGATCCTCGTCGTGGTGGCCTTCATCGCGGCGTTCTTCCTGGTCTACGCGATCATCCTGCTCGTCTGACGGGCCGCCACCACAGCCGCCCGCACCCCTCGCAGGCGGCCGGGTCCCGCACGGCCCGCGCCTGGCCGCGGTTCCGCGGTAGTGGGCGCCTGACCCCCGCCCTCGGGGGCTCCGCCCCCGAACCCCCCTCCGCGCAGTTCCCCGCGCCCCTGCAGGGGCGCGGGGAACTGGGGAACTGCGCGACCAGCCCGCGCGCACCCGCACGAGCTGTCCGGCTACGCCTGCGTGTGGCGGACGCACTCCGTGACCACGTCCCGGAGGCTTTCCGTGCGTTCCAGAAGGGCGCGCTGGATCATCGCCCCGTTGCCGTCGCGGAGCAGACGCTCGCAGCCCTCGCGGGCGCGGTCCAGGTCGCCGTGGTCGGAGAGGGCGTCCGCGATGTGGTCGAGGAGTGCGCGGACGACCGCCTCGGCGGGCATCCTCCGCATCGTCCGGGGGTGGAGCAGCTCGCCGGTGAGGCCGGAGCGGGCCGCCTGCCAGGCGGACAGCCGCAGCAGGGAGACCCCCGGGTCGACCGGCTCGCGGCCCTCTCGCCACTCCCGCGCCGCCGTCTCCACCAGCCCCCGGGTCAGCGTGGCCACCAGCCCCGCCGTCTCCGCGTGCAGCGCGACGTCCGAAACCCGTATCTCCACCGTCGGGTACCGCTCGGACAGCCGGGCGTCGAAGTAGATCATCCCCTCGTCGAGGATCGTCCCGGTCGCCACCATCTCGGCGACCCGCCGGTGGTACCGCTCCGGCGACTCGAACAGCTCGGTCGGCCCCGCCGACGGCCACCGCTGCCACACCCGGCTGCGATAGCTGGAGTACCCCGAGTCCTTGCCCTGCCAGAACGGCGAGTTCGCGCTCAGCGCGGTCAGCACGGCCAGCCAGGGCCGCAGCCGGTCGAGGACGGCGACGCCCTCCTCGTCGGACTCCACCGACACATGCACGTGACAGCCCAGGACGAGCTGCTCACGGGTGGCGATGCCGTACTGCTGCTCCATCCACCGGTACCGCTCGTTCATGCCGACCGCCGGGCTGACCGGCAGCGGCGACGTGGCCAGCGCGGCGACCGTGCAGCCGATCTCCTCGGCGTGGCCCGCGGCCTCCTTGCGGCAGCGGGCTATCTCCGCGAGCAGGCTCTCCATGGACGACTGCGGATGGGTGGCGAACTCCACCATCTGCTCGTGCAGTTCCTTCTCGAAGACGTCCTGCCCCGCGTCCTCCCGCTCGGCACGGGCGAGCACCGCCGCGGACATCGCCCGCGGTTCACCCGTCTCCGGATCGACCAGGAGGAGCTCCTCCTCCACTCCCACGGTGCGCACCTGATGCCTCGCCCTTCTGCCTGCCACGTCGACGCCGAGCAGCCCTCGGCCGTACGACCCGCATGCCCCGCGCGGGGCGCGGAACACCTGGTGTCGTCGGCCGGGGGCCGCCGGGCGCCGGAGCGCGGCCTCACAGCGGCGTGGGCGCCAGCCAGACCGTCGCGAGCGGGGGAAGGGTGAGCCGGACGTGCCCGTCCTCGGGCTTGACCGGGTCCGGGTTCACCACGTCGCCGCCGCCGTAGCGGGCCGCGTCCGTGTTGAGGATCTCCTCCCAGGCGACCACGTCGTCGCCGACGGCGAACCGGTAGTCGTGCCGGATCACGGGGGAGAAGTTCGACACCGCGAGCAGCGGCCGGCCCTCCGTGTCGTACCGCAGGAACGCGAAGACGTTGTCGTCGGCCGCGTCCACCGCGACCCAGCGGAAGCCGGACGGGTCGGTGTCGCGCTGCCACAGCGACGGAAGCCGCCGGTAGTGCGCGTTGAGATCGCGCACCAGGTCCTGCACGCCGCGGTGGTCGCCCGCCGAGTGGTAGCCCTCG
Organism: Streptomyces sp. BJ20; assembly: GCF_022869105.1. Classification (NCBI taxonomy): domain Bacteria; kingdom Bacillati; phylum Actinomycetota; class Actinomycetes; order Kitasatosporales; family Streptomycetaceae; genus Streptomyces; species Streptomyces sp. BJ20. Next base: position 4,351,157 of record NZ_CP094918.1, on the reverse strand, counting down.
TCCAGCAGCCACCACTCGGGGCCCGCCTTCTCGGACCACTCCGCGCCCTGGGCGAACTCCTGCCCCATGAAGAGGAGTTGCTTGCCGGGGTGGGCCCACATGAAGCCGAGGTAGGCACGGACGTTGGCCCGCCGCTGCCACCAGTCGCCCGGCATCTTCGACACCAGTGCCTGCTTGCCGTGCACCACCTCGTCGTGGGAGATCGGCAGCACGTAGTTCTCGCTGTAGGCGTACACCATCGCGAACGTCATCTCGTGGTGGTGGTACTTGCGGTGCACCGGCTCGTGGGCGACGTACTCCAGCGAGTCGTGCATCCAGCCCATGTTCCACTTCAGCCCGAACCCGAGGCCGCCGGTGTCGGTGGGCCGGGTCACCCCGCCCCACGCCGTGGACTCCTCCGCGATGGTCACCACTCCGGGGCAGCGTCGGTACACGGTGGCGTTCATCTCCTGGAGGAACGCCATCGCGGCCAGGTCCTCACGGCCGCCGTAGGCGTTGGGCTCCCAGCCGCCGTCCTCGCGCGAGTAGTCGAGGTAGAGCATGGAGGCGACCGCGTCGACCCGCAGCCCGTCGATGTGGAACTCCTGGCACCAGTACACGGCGTTCGCGACCAGGAAGTTGCGCACCTCGGTGCGGGCGTAGTCGAAGGTGAAGGTCCCCCAGTCCGGGTGGTCGGCGCGCCGCGAGTCGCCGGGCTCGTACAGCGGCTCCCCGTCGAACCGGGCCAGGGCCCAGTCGTCGCGCGGGAAGTGCGCGGGCACCCAGTCCATGATCACGCCGATCCCGGCCCGGTGCAGGGCGTCCACCAGGTACTTGAAGTCGTCCGGGGTGCCGAGCCGGGCGGTCGGCGCGTAGAAGCCGGTGACCTGGTAGCCCCAGGACGGCCCGTACGGGTGCTCGGCGACCGGCATCAGCTCGACGTGGGTGAACCCCATGTCCTTCACGTACGCGGGCAGCACCTCCGCCAGCTCGCGGTAGGTGAGCCCGGGCCGCCAGGAGGGCAGGTGCACCTCGTACACCGAGAACGGCGCCTCGTGCACGGGCACGTCCCCGCGCCGTGCGAGCCACTCGTCGTCGCCCCACCGGTAGTGCGAGGCGGTGACCACCGACGCGGTGTTGGGCGGAGCCTCCGTACGGCGGGCCATCGGGTCCGCCTTGAGGAACCGGTGGCCGTGACGCGAGTGGATCTCGAACTTGTAGCAGGTGCCCTCGCCGACGTCCGGCAGGAACAGCTCCCACACGCCGGACGATCCCAGCGACCGCATCGGGAACGCCGTCCCGTCCCAGTACGTGAAGTCCGTGGCGAGCCGCACCCCGAGCGCGTTCGGCGCCCACACGGTGAAACGGGTGCCGGTCACGCCCTGGTGGGTCATGGGGTGCGCTCCGAGCGCCGTCCACAGCTCCTCGTGCCGGCCCTCGCGGATCAGGTGCAGGTCGAAGTCGCCGAGCGCGGGCAGGAAGCGGTACGGGTCGTGCGTCTCCACCGGCTCGTCGTCCCCGTACGCCACCGCGAGGGTGTACTCGGGGACCTCGTCCAGCGGCAGCACGGCGGAGAACAGTCCGTCGCCCTCGGACACCAGCGGAGTGCGGACGCCGTCGACGACCACGCTCACCTCGCGGGCGAAGGGGCGCAGCGCCCGGAAGGCGACCCCGCCGGGCACCGGGTGGGCGCCCAGCAGGGCGTGCGGATCGTGGTGGGCGCCCGCCAGCAGACGGCCCCGGTCGTGCGGGTCGAGGGCGGGCGCGGCCGCCCCGTCGGCGGCGGCGGACGGGGCGGGCCCGCCCGGTCCGGGCAGCGGCGTTTCGTGCAGGGCCACGGCTTCAGTCTCCTCTCACGGCGAGGCGCTCGATCGCCGCCATGGGTACGGGCAGCCAGTCGGGTCGGTGCCGGGCCTCGTACAGCACCTCGTACACGGCCCGGTCCGTCTCGTAGGCGCGGAGCAGGCCGTGCTTCTTGCGCGGGTCCCAGCCGGCACGGGCCGCGTAGCCCGCGCAGTAGGCCTCGCGGCAGCGCCGCGCCCACTCCGGGCGCCACGGACGGCGCTGCCGGGCGGCATAGTCGAAGGAGCGCAGCATCCCGGCGATGTCCCGCACGGGGGAGTGGGCGCTGCGCCGTTCGGAGAGCGGCCGGGACGGCTCGCCCTCGAAGTCGATCACGAACCACTCGCGTCCCGCCCGCAGCACCTGGCCGAGGTGCAGGTCGCCGTGGATGCGCTGGGCGGGCGGCCCCGCGTCGCAGGTGGCGAGCGCGGCGAAGGCGCTTCGCAGCCCCGGCACGTAGGGCTGGAGCGCGGGCACGGCGTGCGCGGCCGCGGTCAGCCGCTCGGTCATCGCGGCCGCCGTCCGCCCGTTCTCGCCGGGCGTGCCGACGGGGAACGCGGAGGACAGCGCCAGGTGGACGTCGGCCGTGGCGCGGCCGAGGGCGTGCGCCTGCGCGGTGAAGTCGTCCCCGGCGGCGAGCGCGTCGAGCGCGAGCGTCCAGCCGTCGGCGGCGTTGCGCAGATACGGCTGGAGCACACCGAGCGTCGCCTTGAACGGATGCGTGGTACGCAGCCAGGCCACCGGCGCCGGCACCCGGTGGCAGCCCTGCCGGGCCAGCGCCCCGGGCACCTCCAGGTCGGGGTTGACGCCGGGCTGGATGCGCCGGAAGACCTTCAGGATGTACTCGTCGCCGTACACCAGCGAGGAGTTGGACTGCTCGGCGTTGAGCGTCCGCGGCACCAGACCCGAGGGGACCTCCTGAGCGGGGTCGCCCTCGAAGTGCAGCGGGCCCGCGGTGCCCGGCCGGCGCAGCCGTTCCAGCAGCAGCTGGGCGGCGCGCGGGTCCTGGAGGGCGTCGTAGACCGTCAGCCCGGCCAGCAGACCGTCCCGCACGGTGCCGATGAGCGCCTTGCCCAGGCGGGGCGAGGGCCGCTCGCGCACCCCGAGCAGCAGCTGGTAGCAGTCGCCGGCGGGGGTGGCGCCCCCGGGCGCGGGCACACCACCGTGCCCGGCGTGCACCAGCACGTGCAGACAGCCCGGGAACAGCTCGGTCGTGGACAGCACGCCGAGATCGGTGACGGGACGGTCCTTGCCCGCGAACCAGCGCTGCAACGGCAGCCACTCGCGCAGCAGCCCGGCGAGCGACTCCAGGGACTCGGCGGGCGCGCTCCGCGGGCGCAGGAATGCGGTCTTCGTCATCGTGACGCCTCCTCTCGCCGGCACACGCTCACAGTCGTCGGCCGATGCGGGATGCGACTCGGGTGAGCCGGAACCAGTAGAAGCCGTGGCCCCCGAGGGTCAGCAGGTAGGGCAGTTCGCCGACGGCCGGGAACCGCACCCCGCCGAACAGCTCCACCGGGTGCCGGCCGTTGAACTCGCGCAGGTCGAGCTCGGTGGGCTGCGCGAAGCGGGAGAAGTTGTTGACGCAGAGGACGAGGTCGTCCTCGTACTCGCGGAGGAAGGCGAGGACGGCGGGGTTGGAGGAGGGCAGTTCGGTGTAGGAGCCGAGGCCGAACGCGGGGTTCTGCTTGCGGATCTCGATCATGCGCCGGGTCCAGTGCAGCAGGCTGGAGGGTGAGGCCATGGAGGCTTCGACGCTGGTGACCTGGTAGCCGTAGACCGGGTCCATGATCGTCGGCAGGTAGAGGCGGCCGGGGTCGGAGGAGGAGAAGCCGGCGTTGCGGTCGGGGGTCCACTGCATGGGGGTGCGGACGGCGTCGCGGTCGCCGAGCCAGATGTTGTCGCCCATGCCGATCTCGTCGCCGTAGTAGATGATCGGCGAGCCGGGCAGGGACAGCAGCAGGGCGTTGAAGAGTTCGATCTGGTTGCGGTCGTTGTCGAGGAGGGGGGCGAGGCGGCGGCGGATGCCGATGTTGGCGCGCATGCGGGGGTCTTTGGCGTATTCGGCCCACATGTAGTCGCGTTCCTCGTCGGTGACCATCTCCAGGGTGAGCTCGTCGTGGTTGCGCAGGAAGATGCCCCACTGGCAGCCGGAGGGGATGGCGGGGGTCTTGGCGAGGATTTCGGAGACGGGGTAGCGGGACTCGCGGCGGACGGCCATGAAGATGCGGGGCATGACCGGGAAGTGGAAGGCCATGTGGCATTCGTCGCCGCCGGCGGTGTAGTCGCCGAAGTAGTCGACGACGTCCTCGGGCCACTGGTTGGCCTCGGCGAGGAGGACGGTGTCGGGGTACTGGGTGTCGATCTCCTTGCGGACCCGCTTGAGGAACGCGTGCGTCGCCGGGAGGTTCTCGCAGTTCGTCCCCTCGGCCGCGTACAGATAGGGGACGGCGTCCAGCCGGAACCCGTCGATGCCCAGGTCGAGCCAGAACCGCAGACCCGCCAGCATCTCCTCCTGGACGCGCGGGTTCTCGTAGTTCAGGTCCGGCTGGTGCGAGAAGAAGCGGTGGAAGTAGTACTGCTTCCGCACCGGGTCGTAGGTCCAGTTGGACGCCTCGGTGTCGACGAAGATGATGCGCGCGTCCGGGTAGCCGGTGTCGTCGTCCGCCCAGACGTAGAAGTCGCCGTAGGGGCCCTCCGGGTCCTTGCGGGACTCCTGGAACCACGGGTGCTGGTCGCTGGTGTGGTTCATGACGAAGTCGATGATCACGCGCATGCCGCGTTGATGGGCGGAGTCGACGAACTCCACGAAGTCGGCGAGGTCGCCGAACTCGGGCAGCACGGCGGTGTAGTCGGCGACGTCGTACCCGCCGTCGCGCAGCGGCGACTTGAAGAACGGCGGCAGCCACAGACAGTCCACGCCCAGCCACTGCAGATAGTCCAGCTTGGAGGTCAGGCCCTTGAGGTCGCCGATGCCGTCCCCGTTGCTGTCCTGGAAGGAGCGGACGAGGACCTCGTAGAAGACGGCGCGTTTGAACCAGTCGGGATCCCGGTCCCTGACCGGTGTGTCCTCGAACGTGTCCGGCACTGGCTCGTTCACGGTCATGGCGTTCCTGGCCCTCCGTTTCGCTGTGCGGCGGGCGGTCGCTGGACGTGCAGGACATGTGCTGGAGCCCGCCCCGGCTCCAGCCGCACGTAGTCGGTGCTGCCCCAGTGGTAGGTCTCGCCGGTGAGCTCGTCGCGCACCGGCACCGACTCGTGCCAGTCCAGGCCGAGTTGCGGCATGTCCAGCGAGACCGTCGCCTCCTGGACGTGATGGGGGTCGAGGTTGACGACCACGAGCACGACGTCGGAGCCCTGGCGCTTGCTGTACGCCAGGACGGAGTCGTTGTCGGTGCGGTGGAAGCGGAGATTGCGCAGCCGGTGCAGCGCGGGATGGTCCCGGCGGATGGTGTTGAGGCGGGTGATCAGGGGGGCGATGGTGCGGCCCTCGCGTGCGGCGGCTTCCCAGTCGCGGGGTTTGAGCTGGTACTTCTCGCTGTCGAGGTACTCCTCGCTGCCCTCGCGCAGCGGGGTGTTCTCGCACAGTTCGTAGCCGCTGTAGATGCCCCAGGCGGGGGAGAGGGTGGCGGCGAGGACGGCGCGGACCTCGAAGGCGGGCCGGCCGCCGTGCTGGAGGTAGGCGTGCAGGATGTCGGGGGTGTTGGCGAAGAAGTTGGGCCGCATGTAGGAGGCGGCCTCCCCCGACAGTTCGGTCAGGTACTCCGTCAGTTCCTGCTTGGTGTTCCGCCAGGTGAAGTAGGTGTAGGACTGCTGGAAGCCGATCTGGGCCAGGGTGTGCATCATCGCCGGGCGGGTGAAGGCCTCCGCCAGGAAGATGACGTCGGGGTCGCCGGCGTTGATCTCCCCGATGACGCGTTCCCAGAACACGACGGGCTTGGTGTGCGGGTTGTCCACCCGGAAGATCCGCACCCCGGCGTCCATCCAGTGCCGAAGGATCCGGCAGGTCTCCGCGACCAGGCCGTCCATGTCGGCGTCGAACGCGATCGGGTAGATGTCCTGGTACTTCTTCGGCGGGTTCTCCGCGTAGGCGATGGAGCCGTCGGGGCGGTGGTGGAACCACTCGGGGTGCTTGTGCACCCACGGGTGGTCCGGCGAGCACTGGAGGGCGAAGTCGAGGGCGACCTCCATGCCCAGGTCCCGGGCGCGGTCCACGAACCGGGTGAAGTCCTCCAGCGTGCCCAGGCGCGGATGCACGGCGTCGTGGCCGCCCTCGGGGGAGCCGATCGCCCACGGCACGCCCACGTCGTCCGGGCCGGCGTCCAGGGTGTTGTTGGGGCCCTTGCGGAAGGTGGTGCCGATCGGGTGGATGGGGGGCAGGTAGACGACGTCGAAGCCCATCGCGGCGATCGCCGGGAGCCGGCGCGCGGCCGTGTCGAAGGTGCCGTGCGGCTGCTCGGGCGTGCCCTCGGACCGGGGGAAGAACTCGTACCAGGACCCGAACAGGGCGCGCTCCCGCTCGACGAGCAGGGGCAGCGGCTCACTGCTGGTGACCAGCTCCCGCAACGGGTGCTTCGCCAGCACCGCGTCCACCTCCGGCGTCAACGCCGCCGCCAGCCGGGTGGCACAGGGGAGGGTGTCGTCGCCCAGGATCGCGGCCGCTTCCAGGATCACGTCCTGTCCCGCGTCGCGCGGCACCCCGGCGGCGGCGCGCGCGAAGAGGCCGGCGCCCTCCTCCAGGACCAGCCCGGTGTCGATGCCCGCCGGAACCTTGACGGTGGCGACGTGCCGCCAGGTCGTCACGGGGTCGCCCCAGGCCTCGACGCGGTACGTCCAGTGGCCGGGCGCGTCCGCGACCACCTCCGCGCCCCACCGGTCCGAGCCCGGCGCCAGCTCCCGCATCGGCGTGAACGGACCCGGACGCCCCTCCGGATCCTTCAGCACCACGTTGGCCGCCACCGCGTCGTGCCCCTCCCGGAACACGCTCGCCGTCACCTCGAACGCCTCACCGACGACGGCCTTCGCCGGCCGCCTGCCGCGGTCGACGCACGGCCGGACGTCCCGTACCGGGACACGGCCGATGGTCGGGGTCGTCTTCATGGGCCTGTGCACCTCCGCCGCTCGTGATGCCCGGGCAGGCGCCCGGGCGGGGGACCACATGGAGGCGGGAAGGTCATTGCCTTCCCGCCGGGGAGCGCCGCTCGACGGCGGGCGGGCCGCGCCGGACCGTGGCGGCCGGACGGGGCCGGTCGTTCTGTTCCTGCAGATAGGTGACGAGCGTGGTGCGCAGGTACCGTTCCGCGGCGTCGGCCGCCTCCCGCGCACAGCGCTTCCCCATCAGTACGCAGAGGGTGTAGCCGGAGTCCTCGAAGGTCGCCCGCACCGTGTGGTCGGCGGGGGCGGCCAGCATCACGCGCTCCCAGGCCCGATAGCGACGCAACTGCCGGGCAACTTCGGCTTTTGCGGGTAGCAGCATGCGCCGTTCACCTTTCCGGGGCTCGATGGGTGCGCGTTGTCCCGACGGTCGGGCGGAGCCGTGCGCACCGGTGCACGGACCCGTAACGGCGATCGAGGTCTTCACTCATGGTGCACGGACAGTGACCCAACGTCTTGTTGGAATTTCAACCATCGATCTGTGGTGAGCGTCGCAGGTCAGACGGTTCCGGTGCGCTCAGATGCGGCACCGTCCGTCTCACCCGTGCGCTCGTGTTGCACGAATGGACCAACCCCCTCAGTCTGAAGGTGACTCAGAAGCGACACCCGCTCACGTTCCGTGTTCGGGGGCCCGTCCGCCGGACGGGAGGAGCGCGAGCTTCGCGGTGAGGAGCCAACGACGATGAAGACCGCAGTGCCCTGCTACTACCACCTCGACGTGGAAGTCAGCCCGGAGAGGGTGGGACAGGTCAGCCGGATACTGGCCGCTCACCTCCGGTACTGGGATCTGGACAACCTCATGGAGCCCGTCTGTGGCGGCACCGAGATGCTGCTCCGCGCCATCGACGAGCACGCCACCGACAAGAACACCTCCATCGAGATGTGGTGGAACGGCCAGCACCTCATCACGGCGATCGCGGACAACGACCGCGCGCTGCGCCCCGACCAGGAACTGCGGGGCTGCCTCGAGCACCTGGCCGCCAGCAGCGACGGCTGGGGCTGCTGCGCCACCGAGACCGGCAGCAAGGTCATCTGGTTCTCGCAGCGCGCCCGCGCCGGCGAACGCGTGCCCCTGGTGCCCACCGCGCCCGACCCGCGCGAGAGCGAGGGCCTGGACGTGCCCCGCGAGGTGAACGTCACCACGGTCACCGCCCGGGTCCGAACGCCGGGCGGCCTCCTGGAGGAGGTCCGGTGACCCGGCGGAACAACCGGAAAGGGGCGCCCGCCTGGAGCGGGCGCCCCTACCCGCTGGGCGCCTCCTACGACGGCGAGGGCACCAACTTCGCGCTGTTCAGCGAGGTCGCCGAGCGCGTCGACCTGATCCTCGTGGGCGACGACGGCCGGCACCGTACGGTACGGCTCACCGAGGTCGACGGCTTCGTCTGGCACGGCTACCTGCCCGGCGTCGGCCCCGGCACGCGCTACGGCTACCGCGTCCACGGCCCCTGGGCCCCCGCCGCCGGCCACCGCTGCAACCCGGCGAAACTGCTGCTCGACCCGTACGCCACCGCGGTCGACGGTCAGATCGACAACCACCCCTCGCTGTACGAGCGGAACCCGCACGGGCCGGACCCGGGGGACAGCGCGGGCCACACCATGCTCGGCGTGGTGACCGACCCCGCCTTCGACTGGGGCGAGGACACCCGCCCCTGCCGCCCGTACTCCGACACCGTCATCTACGAGACCCACGTCAAGGGGCTGACCCGCACCCACCCCGACGTCCCGCCCGAACTGCGCGGCACCTACGCCGGACTGGCGCACCCCTCGGTGATCGAGCACCTCACCTCCCTCGGCGTCACCGCCGTGGAGCTGATGCCGGTGCACCAGTTCGTCCAGGACGGCGTGCTCCAGGGCCGCGGCCTCGCCAACTACTGGGGCTACAACACCATCGGCTTCTTCGCCCCGCACAACGCCTACTCCGCCCACGGCACCCGCGGCCAGCAGGTCACGGAGTTCAAGGAGATGGTGAAGGCGCTGCACGCGGCCGGGCTCGAGGTGATCCTCGACGTCGTCTACAACCACACCGCCGAGGGCAACGAGAAAGGCCCCACCCTCTCCTTCCGGGGCATCGACAACTCCTCGTACTACCGCCTGGTGGACGGCGACTGGCGGCACTACTACGACACCACCGGCACCGGCAACAGCCTGCTGATGCGCCATCCCTACGTGCTGCAGCTCATCATGGACTCGCTGCGGTACTGGGTCACCGAGATGCACGTCGACGGCTTCCGCTTCGACCTCGCGGCCACGCTGGCACGGCAGTTCCACGAGGTGGACCGGCTGTCGGCGTTCTTCGACCTGATCCAGCAGGACCCGGTGATCAGCCGCGTCAAGCTCATCGCGGAACCCTGGGACGTCGGCGAAGGCGGCTACCAGGTCGGCAACTTCCCCCCGCTGTGGTCGGAGTGGAACGGCATGTACCGGGACGCCGTACGGGACTTCTGGCGCGGCGAGGACCACACCCTCGGCGAGTTCGCCTCCCGGCTGACCGGCTCCGCCGACCTGTACGCCCACCACCGGCGCCGGCCGCGCGCCAGCGTCAACTTCGTCACCGCGCACGACGGTTTCACCCTGCGCGACCTGGTCTCGTACAACGACAAGCACAACGAGGCCAACGGCGAGGACAACCAGGACGGCGAGAACGACAACCGGTCCTGGAACTGCGGCGCGGAGGGCCCGTCCCGCGACCCGGCCGTGCGGGAACTGCGCGCCCGCCAGCAGCGCAACTTCCTGGCCACGCTGCTGCTGTCACAGGGCATCCCGATGCTCTCCCACGGCGACGAACTGGGCCGCACCCAGCGCGGAAACAACAACGCCTACTGCCAGGACAACGAGATCAGCTGGATCGACTGGCGCCTCGGCGACGACCAGCGTGCCCTGGCGGACTTCACGCGCCGGCTGATCTCCCTGCGCCGGGAGCACCCGGTGCTGCGCCGGCGCCGGTTCTTCCGGGGCGAGACCCCGCGGAACGCGGACCAGCCGCTGCCCGACCTGGTGTGGCTGGCGCCCGACGCGCGGGAGATGACCGACGACGACTGGCAGCGCCCCGACGCGCACTCGGTCGGTGTGTTCCTCAACGGCGACGCCATCGCCGAACCGGACCCGTGCGGCCGGCCCGTCGTCGACGACTCGTTCCTGCTGCTGCTCAACAGCCACTGGGAGCCGGTCGGCTTCCGTCTGCCGGACGCCTCCTACGGCGATCGGTGGACGGCGCTGATCGACACCGCCGACCTGGACGGCACCCCCGACGAGGCGGAACGCAAGGCGGGCACCCGGCTGACCGTCGATGCCCGCAGTCTGGTGCTGCTGTCCCGCCCGTCCCGCGCCCCACGGTGACCGTGCGGCCCCGGGGAGGGATCAGCGCTCGCGGCGCGAGGTGACCGTGAAACGGGCGCCCTCGTTGTCGCTCAGCACCGCCTCCTCGGGGCCCAGCTCGAGCACCGTGCCGCCCCGCTCCTCGGCGACGCGGGCGCAGGCGGCCACGTCCGTCACGGCGAAGTGAACCTGCCAGTGCGGCCGGATCCGCGGATCCGGGGCCGACCCCAGCGCGCCCGACTCGATGCGCGCCACCACGTCGCCCTGGCTGCGCAGCACCACTTCCTCGCCCTCGTAGTGCACCTCGCAGCCGCCCGGCCTGCCGGACGCCCAGTCGAAGACCTCGCCGTAGAAGATCGCCGCGTCGAAGGCGTCCCGGGTGTGCAGCCGGATGAACGCCAGCTGCGCCCGGCGCCAGGTGGGCCAGTCGCTGAACAGCGCGCCCTCCCACACCCCGAACGTCGCCCCGTCCCGGTCGGCGAGCAGCGCGGCACGGCCCGGCGGCAGCGAGATCGGGCCCACCGCCGCGGTCCCGCCGCGCTCCTGCACCCGCGCGGCGGCCTCGTCGGCGCTGCGCACCGCGAAGTACGGCGTCCACGCCACCGCCATCTGCCACATGCCGGCCACGGCGCCGATCCCGGCCACCGGCCGGCCGTTCGCCAGGGCGACGCGGAACCGGTCGCCCAGCCGCATGGGACGCCACTCCCAGCCGAGCACGGCGCTGTAGAACTCCTCGGTGCTCTGCAGGTCGCGGCTGGTCAGACTCACCCAGCAGGGGGCGCCGTAGACGGCGTCCGTCGAGACGACGCCCGTCGCGCCGGCGGGGGAGGTCATGTCGTGGTTCATAGCAGTCGCGTTCCTGATCTCGTCGGCCCGGCAGCCACCCGGATGTCACCAGTGTCCGTGGGGCACCGGCCCGGGCGCCTGCCGAGTACCCCGGCGGCGGCCCCGAAACGGTGACCCGGGCCACCCGTGGTCCACCCCGGTGGCAGAGGGCGGACCGTATGGCGACCATGGAGGGATCGGACACCGGGTGAAGGCACTCAAGCACTTGGCGAAGGCGCCGCGGCAGCGGCACACCGGAACCGGAGGTGACCATGCCCACGGACGGGGGCGCGGACCGGATCCTCCAGCTGGAGGAAGAAGTCCAGCAGCTGAAGGACGCGGTCGTCTCGCACGCGGTGGTGGACCAGGCCATCGGCATGGTCGTCGCACTCGGGCGGGTCTCGCCCGACCAGGGCTGGACGGTGCTGAAAGAGGTGTCCCAGCGGACCAACATCAAACTCCGCAGCATCGCCGACATGATCCTCGTCTGGGGCCGCACGGGCGCCCTGCCCGCCGAGGTCCGCACGGTCCTCGAGGAGACCCTCGACCGGCTCGGCCCCACCCGCCTCCCGGACGTCCCCCCGGAGCCCTGAGCGCTCAGCCGGCGTCGGCCGACGCCAGCTCCTCGCGCACCTGCGCGAAGCAGCTGCTCAGCAGGCGGGAGACATGCATCTGGGAGATGCCCAGCTGGTCGGCGATGCCGCTCTGCGTCATCCCCTTGAAGAAGCGCAGATAGAGGATGAGCCGCTCACGCTCCGGCAGCGCCTCCAGGCACGGCCGCACCGCCACCCGGTCCACGACGGCGTCGTACGCCGGGTCCGGGCCGCCGATCGAGTCGCCGAGGGCGTACCCGTCGGTGCCCGGCATCTCCGCCTCCAGCGAGAGCGCGGAGAAGCACTCCAGGGCCTCCGTCCCGGTACGCACCTCGTCCTCCGTCAGCCGGGCGTGCTCGGCGATCTCGGCGACCGTGGGCGGCCGCCCCGGCGTGGTCTGCGACAGCTCCTTCGCCGCGGTGCGCACCCGGTTGCGCAGGTCCTGCACCCGGCGCGGCACGTGCAGCGTCCACATGTGGTCGCGGAAGTGGCGTTTGATCTCGCCGGTGACGGTCGGCACCGCGTACGCCTCGAAGGCGTTGCCGCGCGCCGGGTCGTAGTGGTCGACGGCCTTCACCAGACCCAGGGCCGCCACCTGGTACAGGTCCTCCAGGGCCTCTCCGCGCCCCCGGAACCTGACGGCGATGCGCTCGGCCATCGGCAGCCACGCCGTGACCAGGTCGTCGCGCAGCCTCCGGCGCTCCGGCCCGTCGGGCAGACCGGCCAGGCGCTCGAATTCACGCGTCGTCTCGGGGGCGTCGTCATGGGAGTGGGGCTTCCTGGGACTGACGGTACGCATCACGCGCGCACCTCCCTGAGCGGGTGCCGGGTGGACAGAACACGGACGTGCCTCCTGTCCGAAGCACTGAGAATTCCATTCCCGGTCCGCCGCAATTTCAAAACGGCTGCGGGAAAACCGCGGAGGATCGCGTTCCGTTGAATTCAAGAAATACGTACGCTGCGGAACCGGGAGAATTCGAGGGGTGAAAAGAGGCAGGCCGGGGCGTGGGTGCGGGGCCCTTCGGGCGGGGGAGCGGGCCGGGCGCCGCCGGTGCGTGGAGTGGTCGCCGCGCCCGACGTGATGTACGGCACGCCTCCGCGGCCCGCCGGTGGTCCGGTCGGGCGATTCCTCCTGCGCAGCGCTTGATCGGCGATCAGATCGGGCGAACTGCCTGACCACGGCGCATTCCGCTCGTTTGACAGTGCGCTGAGCCCACAGATAGGAAGCAGCGGACAGAAGTCGAGAGGTGCACTGTGTACGAGCCGAACGTGGTCGGGGACTGGCAGGAGTACGACGAGCATGCCGGTCTGCGGGTCCGCGTCCACCGTCTGGAAGCGGGCGACCCGCCGCGCGGGCGTGACGACGCCGCCGAAGGGCTGTCGTACTTCCGGGTCCGGGTGACCGTGGAAAACCGGGGTGAGCGCCCTGTGTGCATTCATCTCGAGGACGGTCAGATCGACGTGCGCACCGGCCCCGACGGTGAGAGCGCATTCATCGACTGGCGCAACTCGCAATTCGTCGAGGGATTCGACCTCTATCCGCTGCGCCGCGCCACCGCCGTGCTCTACGCGGCCGCGCCCGAGGCGTCCCTGACGCAGGTCGACGTCCAGGTGCAGCTGCGCGCCGACGAGGAGTGGGCCGGACGGCGGCTGTGGACGGGCGGCGTCGGCGTGCTCGAACCCTCCGCGGGCGCGACCGCCGGGGCGGCCCGGGAGAGCCTCGTCCAGCAGGTGAGCCTGTTCCTCCAGGAGCAGGCGGAGGAGGGCACCGCCTGACCCTTCCGCCGGGGAGGTTCAGTGCGGGATGCCGTCGATGACCTCGCGGGCGCCCTGACGCAGCAGCGCCACGGCGACCGACGTGCCGAGTGTCGCCGGGTCCAGTCGTCCCGCCCACTCGTGGGCGTTCAGCCGGGTCTTGCCGTCCGGCGTGAAGACGCAGGCGCGCAGGGACAGTTCACCGCTGCGGTCCACGCGGGCGAGTCCGGCGATCGGGCTGTTGCAGTGCCCCTGGAGGACGTGCAGCAGCATCCGCTCGGCGGTCGTCTCGCGGTGCGTGTCGGGGTGGTTGAGGGCGGCGGCCGCCTCGATCAGACCCGTGTCGCCCTCCCGGCACTGCAGGGCCAGGACGCCCGCGCCGACCGGCGGCAGCATCACGTCGGGCGGCAGCACCTCGCTGATCACGTCGGCGCGGCCGATCCGTTCCAGACCGGCCGCCGCGAGCAGCAGCGCGTCCACCTCGCCCTCCGCCAGCTTCGCCAGCCGCCGGTTGGCGTTCCCGCGCAGCGGCACGCACCGCAGCTGCGGACGGGTGGCGGCGAGCTGGGCGACCCGGCGCACCGACGACGTGCCGATCCGGGTGCCGGGCGGCAGTTCGTCCAGGGTGAGACCGTCCGGGTGGACCAGCGCGTCGCGGACGTCGTCCCGCTCCAGGAACGCCGCGAACACCGTGCCCGCCGGGAGCGGCCGGTCGGCGGGGACGTCCTTCACACAGTGCACGGCGAGGTCGGCCTCACCGGCCAGCAGCGCGGCGTCCACCTCCTTGGTGAACGCGCCCTTGCCCTCCACCTGCGACAGGTCGCCCAGCCACTTGTCCCCGGTCGTGCGCACCGGGACGACCTCGGTGCGCACTCCGGGGTGGGCCGCGGTCAGTTCGGCGCGGACGCGCTCGACCTGGGCGAGCGCCATGGGCGAGTCGCGGGAGACGATACGGATCAGTTCCGGGACGGCCATGGCGTCACGATAGACCCTCGTCGCTCACCGGCACCGGGGACACGGCGTGGAACCCCCGGGCGTCAACTCGCCCATGTCCCTCATCCGTTCGGGTCGAAGGGGATGCCGGACGGCTTGGCCTTGGCGAGGTGCGAGGCGAAGCTGCCGTCCTTCAGGCCGAAGTGGGCGCTGCCGAAGTCGTGGGCGACGAGCTTCTCGCGCAGCCCCGGCGGATAGCCGTTCCAGCCGACCAGCGGCGGGTACTGCCAGGCGCCCTTGTGGTTCTCCGGGGGTTCGTCGCCCGCGCCGGCCAGGCGGAAGCAGTGGGTGCTGATGCCGTCCTTGTGGTAGACGACCTTCGGATGCGTGCCCTCGAAGCGGACGGACGAGCGGGGGTGGATCGTGAACGAGCCGTGGTTGGAGGTCGCCACGTATCGCACGGTGTCGTTCTGCACCCACACCACGACGTGCTCCCAGTCGTGGCGGTGCCCGCCGAGGCTCACGCCCGGGAGTGCCTGGTCCTTCTCGAAGTACAGCGCGTAGACCACGGCGCACCAGCCGTTGTTGCACTTGGCGCGTGCGTAGCCGTTGGTGTTGTCCAGGTCGGACGCGTCACGGCAGTTGCCGTTGAGGGCGCCGGTCGGCTGCAGTCCGGCGTTGACGGTGCCGTCGGGGCCGATCGCCGCGGAGGAGTAGCAGCCGTCGGTGTCGTAGTCGAAGGCCGGCTGGTAGGTGCTCTCCAGCGCGTCGGCGTCGGCGGGGAGCGCGGGCGGGGGAGCGGCGAAGGCCGTGGCGGGAAAGGCGACGACCATGGCGGCCGCACCGGCCAGGCCGGTCAGCCATCTCCTGGCGTGTGTACGGGACGTGCTCGGTGACACTGCGTCCTCCTCGGGACAGGCGCAGCCCAACGGCTGTGGGGGGCTGAGGAGTTCACAGCATCCCGGTCGGGCGTGCCCATGCCAAGAGGGGGCGGGCGTCGAAGGGGAGGAGCGCACCGGGCGGCACGCGGCCGCCCCCGGGTCACCCCAGGTCGTCGGGGAGGTCGGCCGCCGCGTCCTCGGGCGCGAGGTCCGGCCGGAGCCGCAGCCAGGACGGCTGGCGCAGCATGCCCTCCCGGGTGCGGGTGCTGTAGCGCACCTCGCCGACCAGCCGGGGCACCGCCCAGCGGGCGCCCGGGACGGAGGGCGGCGGGTCGAAGGGGCAGACGTCGGTCGCCGCGGCCTTCAGCAGCGCGGCCAGTTCGGCACGTTCGGTCTCGCTCCAGCCCGTGCCCACGCCGCCCACGTAGCGCAGCCGGCCCCCCGCCCGCTGCCCGACCAGGACGGCGCCCGGCAGTCCGGTCAGCCGACCCTTGCCCGGCAGCCAGCCGCCGACCAGCACGTCCTCGCTGCGCATGTTGCGGATCTTGATCCAGGCGCGGGAGCGGACCCCTGGCTCGTACACCGAGTCCAGCCGCTTGCACACCAGCCCCTCCAGGCCGTGCTCGACGGTGGCCCGCAGCGCCTCCGCGCCGTGGCCCACGATGGCGGCCGGGGTGGACCAGAACGGTCCGTCGAGCCCGAGGCCCAGCAGCTCCTCGCGGCGTCGGACGTACGGCTCGCGGAGCAGCGGGCGGCCGTCCAGGTGCATCACGTCGAACAGGATCAGGTGCACCGGCACCGTCTCCGCCCGTCGGGCCGCGCGGGCGGGGGAGTGGGCCAGGCCCATCCGCGACTGGAGCAGCTGGAAGCTGGCCCGGCCCTCCGCGTCGAGGGCGAGGATCTCCCCGTCCAGCACGGCGGGACGGGACCGGAGCGCGGTCGCCAGCGGGCGCAGTTCGGGATACGCGCCGGTGATCTCCTGACCGGACCGGGCGCGCAGCACGACGGTCCCGTCGCCCGGGAGGTAGACCACCGCCCGCTGGCCGTCCTGCTTGGTCTCGTACGCCCAGCGCGCGTCCGCCGAGGGAGGCGGCAGGCGGCCGGGGGTGGCGAGCATGGGCGGGATCAGCGGGAGGGTCACGGGTGAGGTGTGGACGCCGCCGCCCGGCCCCACGCGTCCGGCCTCGGTGTTTCGCCCGAACGGAGCGCGGCCGGAGGCGCGTGGGGGGTGAGCGGAAGGTTCCGTTTCCCGCCAGTCAATTGATTGAGTTACGCAACGAGATGGTAAAGTGCGCCCATGTCCACGCCCCCGCCCTTCGACGCCTCCGCCTCCCCGGAGGTGGTCGAGATCGAGCGCGCGCTGTACCGCGTCACCTACCTCAGCTCGCGCGCCCGGCAGCACGAACGGCTGATGGCCGCCGCGGGCGTGCCGCTGGACCGCGCGGGGGCGGCGTTGCTGCGGAAGATGGCCGACGAGGAGCCGATGCGGCCGGGGGAGCTGGCGGCGCGGCTCGGGGTGGAGGCCTCGCACGTCACGCGCACCGTGCAGCAGCTGGAGAGGTCCGGTCACGTCGTCCGCGTGCCCGACCCGGACGACCGCCGCGCCCAGCGCATCGAGCTCACCGACGCCGGCCGCGAGGCGATCGCCCGGATCCGCGAGACCGGGGTGCGCGGCATGCAGGCCGCCCTCGCCCACTGGTCCGAGGAGGACCTGCGCCGGCTGGCGACGCTGTTCCACCGCATGGTCGACGACTTCCTCGCCCACGCGGCAGAGGCGGACGCCGAGTCCTGAGCCCCGACCCTCCCGCGCGGCAGGCCCCTTACCGTCCGGTAACGTGCGCGGCAGTCACCGGAGGAGGAACCGTGTCACGGTCCGCACGCTCACCCCTGCTGCTCGCCGGTCTGCTGGCCGCCGCGGGCACCGCGCACTTCGCCGCGCCCCGCCAGTTCGACCACATCGTCCCGCGCTCCCTGCCCGGCTCACCCCGCACCTGGACGTACGCCAGCGGCGCCGCCGAACTGGCGCTGGCCGCGGGGGTGGCCCTGCCCCGTACCCGCAAGACCGCCGCCCTGGCCGCGGCCGCGTTCTTCGTCGGGGTGTTCCCCGCCAACGTGAAGATGGCCGTCGACTGGCGCCATCGCCCCGCCCCGCAGCGCGCCGCCGCCTTCGGCCGGCTGCCGCTCCAGGTGCCGCTCGTCCTGTGGGCGCGCGGCGTCGCCAAGAGCGCGGAGGGGACGGCATGAGCGCGCGCCTCGAGAAGGGCGACACGGTCGAGGACTTCGCCGCGCCCGACGAGACCGGCACCGTCCGCCGGCTGTCCGGGCTGCTCGCCGACGGCCCGGTGGTGCTGTTCTTCTACCCCGCCGCCCTGAGCCCCGGCTGCACCGCGCAGGCCTGCCACTTCCGCGACCTCGCCGCCGAGTTCGCCGAGGTGGGCGCCCGCCCGGTCGGCGTCAGCGCGGACCCGGTGGAGCGCCAGGCCGAGTTCGCCGGACGGCACACCCTCGGCATGCCCCTGCTGTCCGACGCCGACGGCACGATCCGCGAGATGTTCGGCGTGAGGCGGGGCATCTCCGTGGCGCCCACCAAGCGGGCCACCTTCGTCATCGGCCAGGACCGGACCGTGCTGGAGGTCGTCCGCAGCGAGCTGCGTATGAACACCCACGCGGACAAGGCGCTCGCCGCCCTGCGCGCACACCGCGGCTGAGACGGCCGGGCACCGGAAGCACCCGCCGCGGTTGAGAGGTGACGGCCGCGGGTCGATCCTGGACCAATGGACGACGCCTCCGCCGCGCTTGTTGTCGATGCCCGCGGCGTCGTGACGGGCTGGAGCGAGGGAGCCCGGCGGCTGACCGGGCTCTCCGCCGACGAGGCCGTGGGACGTCCCGTGCGGGACCTGCTCGCCGAGGAGCCCGGCAGCGGGGAGACCCGGCCCGGCGGCCCGCCCCTGCCGGCGGGGGTCGTCACGGCGCGTCACCGTGACGGCCACGCGATGACGCTCCGTACAGAGGCGGTCCCCCTCCGCGGGCCCGGGGACGAGACCGCCGGGTTCGTGATCACGGCCGCGCCCGCCGACGCGCGGGAGACGTCGCTGGGCGGCACGGTCTTCGAGCAGTCGTCCCTGCCCGTCTCCGTCTTCGACACCGAGCACCGCTTCGTCCGGCTCAACGCCGCCGCCTGCGAGGCGATGGGCGGCTCCGAGGAGACGCTGCTCGGCCGGACCTTCCTCGACGCCGCGGGCCGGAGCGAGGCCAACCGCGTCATCGACCGGAACATGGGCACGGTCGCCGAGACCGGACGCCCGATGCGCGACGAGACCTACAGCCAGGCCGGCGCCGACCACGGCCGGCGGGCCTGGGACGTGGAGATGTGGCCGCTGCGCGACACCACGGGCCGGGTGACCGGCACCGCGCTGGCCGGCCTGGACAGCACCGAGCAACACGGCGCCCGGCGCCGGCTGGCCCTGATCGACGAGGCCACCACCGCCCTGGGCACCACCCTCGACGCCGTCCGCACCGCCGAGGAGCTCGTGGCGCTGCTGGTGCCGGACTTCGCCGACTTCGCCGCCGTCGACCTGCTCGACTGGGTGCTCGACGCGGAAGCGCCCCCGCCGCGGGACGACCTCGACATCGTGATGCGCCGCGTGGCACACGCCTCCGCGGGCCCGGACGCGCCCGCCAGGGTCGTCCCCCTCGGCCGCACCGACGTCTACCCGCCCTACTCGCCGCCCGCGATGGCGCTGCGCGAGGGCAGAGCCGTGCTCGCGCGGAGGGGCGAGCCGGGCTTCGACCGCTGGATGGCCGAGCGTGAGCCGCAGTCCCTCCGGACCGAGAAGGCGCGGGCCTCACGCATCCACGCGGAGCTCGCCGTGCCGCTGCTCGCCCGCGGCACCACACTCGGCGTCGCGGTCGCCCTGCGCAACCTCCGCCCCGAGGAGTTCGTCGAGGACGACGCCGTCCTGGCCGAGGAGATCGCGGGCAGGGCCGCCGTGTCCGTGGACAACGCCCGCCGCTTCGCCCGGGAACGCGCCACCGCCATGACCCTCCAGAACAGCCTGCTGCCCAAGGTGCGGCCCGGGCAGGCGGCCGTCGAGATCGCCCACCGCTACCTGCCCACCGCGTCCGCCGCGGGCATCGGCGGCGACTGGTTCGACGTCATCCCGCTGTCCGGCACCCGGGTCGCCCTGGTCGTGGGGGACGTCGTCGGACACGGCATCCCCTCGACGGCCACCATGGGCCGGCTCTGCACGGCCGTGCGCACCCTCGCGGACGTCGACCTGCCGCCCGAGGAACTGCTCACCCACCTCGACGACCTGGTCACCCACCTCACCGCCGACGAGCGGGACGACGTCCCGGAGCTCGGCGCCACCTGCCTGTACGCCGTCTACGACCCCGTCTCCCGCCTGCTGACGGTGGCCGCCGCCGGGCACCCCCCGCCCGCCCTGCTGCTGCCCGGCGGCACCTGCCGGCTGGTGCCGCTGAACGCGGGACCGCCGTTGGGCGTCGGCAGCATGCCGTTCGAGGCGACCGAGCTGAAACTGCCGGAGGGCAGCGTCGTCGCCTTCTACACCGACGGGCTCGTCGACGGCCGCGGCCGCGACGTCGACCACGCCACCCAGGAGCTCTGCCGCGCCCTGACGGTGCCGGCGGGATCGCTGGACGCCCAGTGCGACGTCGTGCTGAAGCACGTGCTGCCCGAGGAGCCCGGCGACGACGTCGCCCTGCTGCTCGTCCGCACCCGCGCCCTGGGCGCCGGGCAGGTCGCCGCACGGGACGTGGCGCGGGACCCCGAGGAGGTCGCGGCGGTCCGGAAGTGGGCGCTCGACCTGCTGTCCGCCTGGGACCTGGACGACATCTCCTTCGTCACCGAGCTCGTGGTCAGCGAGCTGATCACCAACGCCATCCGTTACGGGGAGATCCCGATCCGGGTGCGGTTGATCCGTGACCGCACCCTCATCTGCGAGGTGACCGACTCCAGTTCCACCTCGCCCCACCTGCGCCGGGCGCACGCCTTCGACGAGGGCGGCCGGGGGCTGCTGCTGGTCGCCCAGCTCACCCAGCGCTGGGGGAGCCGTCAGGCCGACGGCGGCAAGACCATCTGGGCCGAACAGGCCCTCCCGCGTCGCTGACCCGCCGCCCCCGAGGGGCCAGCCGTCCTCCTCCGCCACCTGCGCGAGCGTGCGGCCCGTCCGGGCGGAAGGCGCCCGCCGGGGACCGGGTGCGCCCCGGCCGCCGGAGCCGCTCTTCGCGGCCCGCACCAGCAGCCACGCCTCCTCCCCGTCGTCCCCGGAAGCGGGTCAGGACGTACGCGCCGCGCGGCTTCGCGCCGTGCGGCCGGGACGTGGCGTGGCCGCGCAGCCGGTCCGCTCCGCACACCGCGCCGCTCCCTCCGCAACGTCCGCCCGCCCGCCTCCCGTACGAGCGGCCCCGCTCACCCGGTCAGAACTCCTCGTGCACCTCCGGGTCCCCGCCGATCCGCCGGTGCGCCCGGTCCGAGACGGTCCGCATCTGCGCCTCGTCCAGCTCGAATCCGAACACGTCGAGGTTGGCGCGCTGCCGCTCGGGGTCGGACGACTTCGGCACCGGCAGCGCGCCGAGCTGGAGGTGCCAGCGCAGCACCGCCTGCGCCGGGGTGACGCCGTGCGCGTCGGCGACGGCCGCCACCGCGAGATCGTCCAGCAGCTGCGAACCGCGGCCCAGCGGGCTCCAGCTCTCGGTGAGCACCCCCTTGTCCGCGTGGTGGGCGCGCAGCTCGTCCTGGGGGAAGAACGGGTGCAGCTCGACCTGGTTGACCGAGGGCAGCACCCCGGTCTCCTTCTCCAGCCGTGCGATGTGGGCGGGCGTGAAGTTGGAGACGCCGATCGAGCGGACCAGACCGTCCTCGCGGAGCTTGATCATGGCCTTCCAGGAGTCGACGTACTTGCCGACGCGGGGGAGCGGCCAGTGGATCAGGTACAGGTCGACGTACTCCAGGCCGAGGCGGGCGCGGGACTCCTCGAAGGAGGCGAGGGTCTCCTCGTAGCCGTGGTGGCGGCCGGGGAGCTTCGTCGTCACGACGATCTCCTCGCGCGGGACGCCCGCGCCGGCCACGGCACGGCCCACGCCGGTCTCGTTGCGGTAGTTGGCGGCGGTGTCGATCAGGCGGTAGCCGGCCTCCAGGGCCGTGGTCACCGCCCGCTCCGCCTCGGCGTCGTCCATCGGCCAGGTGCCCAGGCCCAGGGCGGGGATCGTGGTGCCGTCGTTGAGGGTGTGCTGCGGGATGCTCGTCACGGGAGGGTCCTCCGGTCGCGGTGTCGTCCTCCCAGCGTCGGCCACTGCGGGGGCGGTGATCAACCGGACGGGCCCGGCGCCCTGTCGCCAGGGTCCGCTTCCCCTGCCACGATCTTCCCTGGAGCCGGTCCGTCCGGGGCCGGCGGGGACGAGTGACGGAGTGGGACGCATGACGACGGACAGCCGCGTCGGGACGGACCGGGAGCACACGGGGAGGCCGGAGGTGCGCCCCGCCGCCGGGCACATCGGAGCCGACATCACGGGCGTGGACCTCGCGGGGGACCTCGACGAGGGGACGGTCGGCGCGATCAGGGCGGCGGTGCTGCGCTGGAAGGTGGTCTTCTTCCGGGGCCAGCGCCTGGACCACGCCGCGCACGTGGCGCTGGCCCGCCGGTTCGGCGAACCGGTCGTCCTGCCCCGCCGGGGCTCCGCCTCCCCGGCGGACTTCCCCGAGATCGAGACCACCGCCGACCGCCTGGAACTGGGCGGCCGGTACGGCATGGACCACGACGAGTGGCTGCGGCGGCGCCGCCACACCCTGCTGCGCGGCTGGCACTGCGACCACGGCGCCCGCGTCGACCCGCCCGCCGCGACCATCCTGCGCGCCGAGACCGTTCCGCCCTACGGCGGCGACACCACCTGGGCCAATCTGGCCGCCGCCTACGCCGGGCTGTCCGCCCCGGTGCGGGAGTTCGCCGACCGGCTGCGCGCCGAGCACCGCCTCGGCGTCGGCTACCAGCCCCGGCCCGGCGACGACGCCTACGTACGGCACCTGCTGGACCACCAGAGCGCCAGCGAGCACCCGCTGGTGCGCGTCCACCCCGAGACCGGGGAGCGGATCCTGTTCGTCAACGGCTACTACGTCGAACAGATCACCGGCCTGTCCCGCCCCGAGAGCCGGGCGGTCCTGGACATGCTGCTGGAGCAGGCCACCCGGCCCGAGTACACCGTGCGGCTGCGCTGGCAGCCGGGCACCGTGGCGTTCTGGGACAACCGCGCCACCGTCCATCTCGCGCCCGCGGACACCGCCCACCTCGACCACCCGCGGATCATGCACCGCGTGATGCTCGCCGGGGACGTGCCCGTGGGCGTGGACGGTACGCCCTCCCGGCCCCTCACCGGCACCGAGCCCGGCCGCTGGTGACCGTCCCTACGTGAGCGGGACCGTCACCTCGTCCTCCACGGGCGGGGCGACCTCCTGCGCCCGCTGCCCGGTCGCCGCGAAGCAGCGCAGCCGCAACGCCTCGGGGGTCACGTCGACGCGCAGGAAGGACTTGAAGAACGGCGGGCTGTACGTGGCCGAACCGGGCGAGAACAGCGACTGGTACGCCTTGCGCACCGGCAGCCGGAACCGCTTCCCCCGGTCCGGCCGGCGTCCGGTGCCGAGCAGCCCCGCGACCAGCCGCATCCGGCGGGTCACCCGGGCCGGCGCGCCCGGTGCGCGGGTCGGACCGATGCCCAGGCGCTCGGCGATCACCGCGGCCGCCTCCGCCTCGGTCAGCGAGAAGAACCGGCGCAGCCGCGTCCGCCGCCCGTACAGGGCGCTGTAGAAGGCGAGGGAGTCACCGCGCAGCGGGTAGCAGCGGAAGTCCGCCTCGGTGACCCCGGCGACATCCACCCGGGGGATGGTGTGGGTGGCGTGCGTGAACGCCCCGCCGCCGCCCGCCACCACGTACTGCAGGGTGCGGCCGTCGTCCAGACGCACCGGGTAGCGCTGGTAGTTGTGGATGTCGCCGCCGATCGCCGCCACGTAGCGGTGGGCCGGGTCGCGGACGACGGCGTCGACGGTGCCGCCGCCCTCGATCGGGCACGGGTGGTGCTCGCCGTCCACGTACAGGGGCGAGCCGGTCACCAGGATCTTCGGCCGCGGGTCGCGGGACACCTCGCGCAGCCACGCGCCCTGTTCGGCGTCGATCGTGCCGAGCAGTCCGGTGTCGATGCCGACGATCCGCACAGGACCCGCGTCGATCGCCCAGTACGGGCCCGGCTGCACCGCCTGCTGGGCGGGGGAGGAGCGCAGCTTCCGCGCCTCGTCGAGGTGTTCGCCGTCGCCGGGGCGGGGCCGGTGCCACACCAGGGACCGCAGCCAGGCCCGGGTGAGGGGGCGCGGCTTGGGGCCGGCCGGCAGCGGCCCGGTGTCGTCGCAGAAGACCCGCATGAAGCCGGCCAGGTCCTCGTACCAGTCGTGGTTGCCGGGTATCGCGTAGACCGGCGCCTGGTAGTCCTGGTAGGGGCGGAAGAACTTGGGGCCGTAGTCGCCGGCGGCGCCCACCGGGTAGACGACGTCGCTCGCCAGCACGGCGAAGGCGGTGTCCAGGCCCTCCTTCAACAGGCCGGGCACGACGGCGTACTGGGGCTCGCCGCCCTCGCCGGTGTCCCCGACGACCAGGAACGAGAAGCGGTCCGGGTCGTCGCGCCGGATCACGCGGTCGGCGGGCGCCCCGGCCGCCGCCCGCCGGGCCGCCCAGCGCGCCCTGACCTCCCCGGTGGGGTCGCCGAACCAGGAGGCCAGGACGCCGTTGCGGGCGGCCCACAGATGTCTCGGGTTCAGCCAGGAGATCTTCTCGGCCTGGCGCGGCACCAGCCGCAGGTACTCACCGCGTTCGGAGACGCCCCAGCCGGCGCCCTCGGCGGTGTCGCGTGAGGATTCGGACACGCGTGCACCGTAACAACGGTGTGCCGTACGGACGGCGGGCGGGGCCGCGTCAACCTCGCTGCCCCGTCGTCACGTTGGCGCGCCGGGCCGGAAGGCGCGGTCCAACAGGCCGAGCAGCGCCGCCCAGTGGCGTTCGTCGGCCTTCGCGTCGTACGACGCCGTGTCGGATTGGGTGAAGCCGTGCTCGGCCCCCGGGTACACCTCGCAGCGGTGCCGGACGCCCGCGTCCGTCAGCGCCTTCTCCAGCCGCTCGATCTGCTCCGGCGGCAGCGACGGGTCCTCGTCGGCGTGTCCGAGATACACCTCCGCGGTGATCCGCGGCGCCGCCAGGTGCGGGCTGCGGGGGTCGTCCGTGGCCAGGCGGCCGCCGTGGAACCCGGCCACCGCCGCGACCCGGTCCGGGAAGGCGCCTGCCGTGCGCAGCGCCAGACCCGCGCCCATGCAGTAGCCGGTCAGCGCCGCCGGACCGTCCGCCGCCTCCGGCAGCTCCGCGAGCCACCGCAGATACGCTCCCGCGTCGGCCGTCGCCCGCTCCGGCGTCAGCTCCTGCATGACCGGGCGGAGCCGGCGGAAGATCTCCCCGCGCGCCTCGGCGTCGATGAAGCCGGGCAGCTCGACCACCGGGGCCGGACCACGCCGGTGGAAGAGGTTCGGCACCAGCACGGTGTACCCGGCCCGCGCCACACGGTCGGCGGCCTCCCGCACCGTCGGGCGCACCCCGAAGGCGTCGGTGAAACAGAGCACCGCCGGCCGGGGCGCGCCGTCCGCCGGCCGCGCCAGGTACGCGTCCGCCGTCCCGTCCTCCGTGGGGACACGCACCTCGGTCCCCCGTACGTCCGTCATGTCGCGCCGTCCTCCCGTCACTCGAAGCGCGAGACGTCGCCCGCGCCCGCCCGTACGATCTCCGGCTCGCCGCCGGAGAAGTCGATCACCGTGGTCGGCTCGGTGCCGCAGTCGCCGGAGTCCAGCACCGCGTCCACCTCGTGGTCGAGCCGGTCCTTGATCTCCCAGCCCTGGGTCATCGGCTCGTCCTCGCCGGGCAGCAGCAGCGTGCTGGACAGCAGCGGCTCGCCCAGCTCCGCCAGCAGCGCCTGGGTGACCACATGGTCGGGGATGCGCACGCCGACGGTCTTCTTCCTGGGGTGCTGCAGCATGCGCGGCACCTCCTTCGTCGCGGGCAGGATGAACGTGTAGCGGCCCGGGGTGGACGCCTTCACCGCGCGGAAGACGTCGTTGTCGATCCGCACGAACTGGCCGAGCTGCGCGAAGTCGCGGCACACGAGGGTGAAGTGGTGCCGGTCGTCCAGCTTGCGGATGGTGCGGATCCGGTCGATGCCGGTACGGCTGCCCAGACGGCAGCCGAGCGCGTAGCAGGAATCCGTGGGGTACGCGATCAGCGCGTCGTCGCGGATGGCGGCGGCGACCTGACCGATGGTGCGCGGCTGGGGGTTGTCGGGGTGCACGTCGAAGTACTTGGCCATTCACCGAGCTTATGCCGCCCGCGCCCCACGCCGCGGCGCACCGGTCCCGCGTCACCCGCAGGGGACGGGCGGGGGCCCGTCGCGCCGGGGTGAGCCGCCCCGGACCGTGGGGTAACGTCCCCCGTCCGGGCCACGGGGCGAGAGACGAGGGGAAGGCCGAGGTGACGGGCGGAAAGGACACGGCGCACGGAACGGCGACGGAGACGGCGGGGCGTCCGGGCTGGGCGCGTGAACTGCTGGAGCATCTGCGGCCGGCCGGGCGGGACGTCCGCCGGGTCGTGGACTGGCTGGCCGGCGCGGTGGACGCGGAGGCGGCCCTCCGTGACGGCGCGGGTGACCTGCTCGCCGGGGCGCCGCTGCCGCTGGACGAGGCGCTCGCCGCGGACGTCGCGTCCGGACGGATCGCGTCCGCCGCGTGGGACGGGGACGGACGCCATCTGCGGCTGGTGCGCATCGGGCACCCCACGGGCGCCTGCGTCCTGGCCGTCTCCCGCCGGACGCCCTTCGACCGGCACGCCTCGGACGTCGTCACGCACACCGCACAGGTGATCGAACTGCTGCTCACCGCCCACGAGACGGAGGCGGCCGGCATCCGGCTCCGACGGGCCACCGCGGACCTGCGGCTGGCGATCCTCCAGCTGCTGATGGTCGAGGACACCGTCTCCGCGCGCCGGGTCGCCGCCGGACTCTGGCCGGGGCTGCTCGACGCCGAGACCGCCTGCGTGTACGTCCTGGAGTCCGACCCCTCCGTACGCGACCGGCTGGCCGCCGAGTGCATCGAACGCACCCAGGAGAAGGCGCTGGTGGTGCGCTGCCCGGCCGTCGACGGCCATGTGATCGTCCTCAGCCCGCGCGAGGCCACCGCCGCCGACCTGCGTTCCCTGGTGGGGCGTCACCCCGACACCTTCGTCGGCGGCAGCGTCTGGCAGAGCCTGGCGCGCACCGCCACCGCCTACGGACAGGCCGTCAGCGCGCTGGCCGTGGCCCGGTTCCGGCCGGACAAGACTGCGGTGTACGCCGAGCGCACCCATCCCGAGCGGCTGATGGACCCCGCGGCGCTGCGCACCTGGGCGGCGCGGGTGCTGCGCCCGCTCGACGCGCTGCCTCACCACACCCGCGCCGAGGTGCTCGCCACCACCCGGCTCGGCCTCGAGTTCACCGCCGTCGCCACCGCCAAGATCCTCGGCGTCAGCCGCAACACCGTGCGCGCCCGCATGGACCGCGCGGAGTCCATGCTCGGCGTCGACTTCGACGACGTGACCGTGCGGGCCGTCGTGCACCTGGCGCTGCACACCCAGATCAACCTGCTGGACGGTCAGGGGCCCGCCGACTCCGCCGCGAGCGCGCGGCGCCTCACCGAGCTGCTGTCGGGACCGGCAGTCTCCTCCTGGGCGCGGCAGCTGCTCGGCCGCCTCGACCCCGACCCGCGCAACGTGCGCCGCACCCTGCGCACCTGGATCGCCGAGGGGGCCAACGCCGAGCGGGCGGCGCAGGCCCTCGGCATGCACGCCCAGACCGTGCGCGAACACGTCCGCAGCGCCGAACCGATCCTGGAACGGCAGCTCCTGGCCGCCGGGACCGATCTCTACGAGGTCGCCCTGGCCCATCTGGCGGTCGGCGACCTGGAGCAGCCGCTCTTCGCGGGGGAGTGAACCGGGCGATTCGGACTCATCTGTGCACAGGTGAGTGCCGGGGGCCCGTGCATCGGGCACCGGCGCGGTACACACTCAAGCCTCGCCTTGCATAGTTTCGAGCCACGGCGGGGGCACGACCGGAACGGGGGACCGGTCGCGCCCCCGCCCTTCGGTGTGCCCTCCTCCTGACCGGGTACCCGGCCGCCGCTGTGAGCCCGCCCCTCGGCCCTGCGGTCCGGGGACGGGCGAAGGACGAGCACCATGAGGGGAGACCCGGATGACCGGCGACACGGAGACCGGCGGCGTCACTGGCACGAAGGACAAGGACTACAACCTCGTCTGGTACGTCGAGGCGTGCCTGAGCAACGCCCTGCGCCTGGAGAACTACGTCCAGGACGCCGAGCGGGCCGACGACAGCGAGGTCGCCGAGCTGTTCCGCAAGGCTCAGGCGGACAGCCGCAAGGGCGCCGAACTGGGCAAGAAGCTGCTGGCGGCCCGGCTCAACGGGGGCTGAGCACGGCGCGTCACGAGGCCCGGTCACCGCGCACAGACCAGGTGACCGGGCCTCGCCACGTCCCGCCCGTCCGTCCGTGCGGCATGCGCCGCACCTCGGCGCTCCGTCACGCTCCGCAGCGCTCCGGTCGCCGCACGTCCCGATCAGGGGCAGCATGGGCCTCGTACGCACGCCGCCGACGGGATGCGACCGCGGCCGGGCGCCCGCGCGCCCGGCCTTCGCCGTGAACGGGCCGCGAACGCGTGCATGACGCCGCGGCTCCGGGTACCCGGGCCGCCCGCCAGGAACCGGCCGACGGCCCGGAGCCGCACGCCCCGGCCCGTCACCGGCCAGAAGCAGCAGCGCAAGGAGCCCAGCGAATCATGACGGACACCTCGAGTCAGGGCCCCGCTACCGGCGACGACCGCAAGGTACTCACCAACCGGCAGGGCCACCCGGTCTACGACAACCAGAACCAGCGCACCGTCGGCTCCCGCGGCCCGGCCACGCTGGAGAACTACCAGTTCCTCGAGAAGATCAGCCACTTCGACCGGGAGCGCATCCCCGAGCGCGTCGTGCACGCCCGGGGCGTCACCGCGTACGGCTACTTCGAGGCGTACGGCAAGTGGGGCGACGAGCCGATCTCCCGCTACACCCGCGCCAAGCTGTTCCAGGAGGCCGGCAAGCGCACCGACCTCGCCGTCCGCTTCTCCACCGTCATCGGCGGCCGCGACTCCTCGGAAGCGGCCCGCGACCCGCGCGGCTTCGCCGTGAAGTTCTACACCGAGGACGGCAACTGGGACCTCGTCGGCAACAACCTCGGCGTCTTCTTCATCCGCGACGCCATCAAGTTCCCCGACGTCATCCACGCCCTCAAGCCGGACCCGGTCACCTTCGAGCAGCAGCCGCGCCGCATCTTCGACTTCATGTCGCAGACGCCCGAGTCGATGCACATGCTGGTGAACCTGTTCAGCCCGCGGGGCATCCCGGCTGACTACCGTCACATGCAGGGCTTCGGCGTCAACACCTACAAGTGGGTCGACGCCGAGGGCAACACCAAGCTGGTCAAGTACCACTGGATGCCCAAGCAGGGCGTGCGCTCCATGACCGAGGAGGACGCGGCCAACGTCCAGGCACAGGGCCTCGGCCACGCCACCAAGGACCTCTACGAGGCCGTCGAGCGCGGTGACCACCCCGAGTGGGAGCTGCTCGTCCAGATGATGGACGACCACGAGCACCCGGAGCTGGACTTCGACCCGCTGGACGACACCAAGACCTGGCCCGAGCAGGACTTCCCGCCGAAGCCGGTGGGCAGGATGGTGCTCAACCGGATGCCGGCCAACTTCTTCGCGGAGAACGAGCAGATCTCCTTCGGCACCGGTGTCCTCGTCGACGGCCTGGACTTCTCCGACGACAAGATGCTCGTCGGCCGGACATTCTCCTACAGCGACACCCAGCGTTACCGGGTCGGCCCGAACTACCTCCAACTGCCGGTCAACCAGCCCAAGCACGCGCAGGTGCGCACCAACCAGCGCGACGGCCAGATGGCCTACCACGTGGACGGCGGGGACAACTCCCACGTCAACTACGAGCCCTCCATCACCGGCGGTCTGCGGGAGGCCCACTACCCGACGCACGACGAGCAGGGCCCGGAGATCCGCGGCCGGCTCACCCGCAAGCGGATCGAGCGCACCAACGACTACCTCCAGGCCGGCCAGCGCTACATGCTGCTGGAGGACTGGGAGCGCGACGACCTGGTGAAGAACTTCACCGACCTGCTGTCCCAGTGCGACCGGCCGGTGCAGGAGCGCATGGTGTGGCACTTCCTGCTGGTCGAGACCGACCTCGGCCGCCGCGTCGGCGAGGGCCTCGGCATCATGCCGGAGGACGTCGCCCACCTGGAGCCGCTGGAGGGCCAGACCCTCACCGAGGAGGACCGCAAGCGGCTCGCCAACCTCGGCGACAACCCCCCGCGCGACGTGACGGGTCTGACGATGACCCACTGCGTGCCCGACGAGCGGCACGTGGTGACCCGGTGAGGACCCCGCCGGGGGATCACAGCGACAGGGCGGACCGGGCGGCGCCGAGCGCCTGCCCGGCGTAGCCCCGCCCGAACAGCACGGCGTGCACCAGCAGCGGGAACAGCTGGTGCACGCCGACGCGTTCCCGCCACCCCTCGGCGAGCGGCGCCACCTCCTGGTAGCCCTCCAGCACCGCGTCCAGCAGCGGGCAGCCGAACAGCGCCAGCATCGCCAGGTCCGTCTCCCGGTGCCCGCCGTGCGCGGCCGGGTCGATGAGCCGCACCCTGCCGTCCGCGCCCCACAGCACGTTGCCGCTCCACAGGTCGCCGTGCAGCCGTGCGGGCGGCTCGGCGGGACCCGCCAGCTCCGGCAGCCGCGCGCAGACCCGCTCGACCACCGCCGCCTCGCCGGCGCCCGTGGTGCCCGCGTCGACCGCCCGGCGCAGATACGGCAGCACCCGGTGCTCCGCATACCAGGACGGCCAGTCGTCACCGGTCACGTTGCGCATCGGGGCGAGCCCGATGAACGCCTCCACGGGACCGCCCGGCGGCGGCGCCCCGAACGCGGGCGCGCCCGCCGCGTGCAGCCCGGCCAGCTCACGCCCGAACCGCAGCGCCGCCTCCCGGCCCGGACGCCCCTGTGCCACCCGGTCGAGGACCAGCCACGCCCCCTCCCGGCCGTGCACCCGCGGCACCGGAGGCGCGCCCGCCTCCGCCAGCCAGCGCAGCCCGGCCGCCTCCGCGCGCGCCGCCTCCGCCTCCTCGGCGCGCTTCACGACCACCGTGCGGCCGTCGTCCAGCGCGGCCTCGGCGAGCGCACCGGACAGCGGCCGCACCCCGGTCACCGCCCGCCCGGTCAGCCGCGCCGCCACGGCGCCGGGGCTCTCCTCGCCGGACGCGGGGGACGACTGGGGCATCGGCGGCCTCCTCGGCTTCACGGCGTGCTCAGCTTCTCGCGGTCCGCCCAGCGTACGAGCCCGTCGAGGGCGAGGCGCACGCTCACGCGGGACGGTGAAAAACCCGCTCCGACCGGTGCGGGCGCGCCACGCCGTGGGAGCACTGTGAACATGACCAGTTCATCGTTCCAGCGCACCCTCACCCTGCCCGCCACACTCTGCGAACAGGCCGTCCCGTACCTGGAACAGGCCGCCCGGCGGACGGTCGACGGAGCGGGGGTCCCGCTGAAGGCGTTCCGCGCGGCCGCCGACGGCGACTGCACCCTCCCGGTCTCCGTGGTCGAGCAGGCGGCGGGCTGCCTGCTGGTCCTGGCCACCGAGACCGCGCAGAGCGTACGGCCCTCGGTGCTGCGCGCCACCATCGGTGTCGCCCTGTGCCTGCGCGACGCCGTCGAGGCGGTCCGCCGGCCCGCCCTCACCACCCGCTTCTGGTGACGGCCCCGCCGCCTGCCCCCGCCGCATGCTCCCCGCCGCGCGGGGAACCCGGCGCATCGCACCCTCCACACTCCAGGAGAAGGACATGAGCCTGTTGCGCGTCCTCGGCCGGCCGATGCTGGCGTCGATCTTCATCGCGGGCGGACTGGACACCCTCCGCAACCCCCACCGCGTCGCCGGGCTGGCCGAGCCCGTCGTGCGGCCGGTCACCGGCCGCCTTCGCGCACTGCCCGACCGCACCGAGGACTCCGTGCGGCTGAACGGCGCCGTCCAGGTCGCCGCCGGACTGCTGCTGGCCACCGGACGGATGTCCCGCCCGGCCGCCCTCGCCATCGCCGCCACCCTCGTGCCCACCACACTCGCCGCGCACCGCTTCTGGGAGGAGGAGGACGCCGGCGACAAGTCCCAGCACCGGATCCACTTCCTGAAGAACCTCGGACTGCTCGGCGGACTGCTGATCGCGGCGGACGACACCGGGGCCCGGCCCTCCGTGCTGTGGCGCAGCCGGCACGCCGCGCACGACCTGCGGCGCGAGGCCCACATCGCCCGGCGCGCCTTCAAGGCCGGCGCGGGACCCGCCGCGGCGGCGGGACGCGCCCGCGCCAAGCTGTCCCACTGACGGGGGCGGGGCCTGCCGGGAGGCGCCTCTCTTCCCGCTGTCCCGCCCGGCAAACCCCTCTGTGAGCAACCGCACCCGCACGGCCAAGTGCCGTGCGGGTGCGGGCGTTTGACTCCCGTGTCCGTCCACGGCACGTGTGCGGTGGAAAGGACTCGGGGGTCCCTTCTGCCACGATGGTGCGCGCCCGATCCGGCGACGGGAACCGCCGCGCAGCGCAGCCGGCGACCTCCTTCCCGCGCCCACTCAGCCGAGCCCCCAGGGGCTCCTCCCCGAGTAGCGCACCGTGTCTTCCACACCCTCCCCCGCCCCGGCCGGGTCCCGTTCGCCCTGGCGTTCCCTCCGGCACCGCAGCATGCGCTGGTGGTCCGTCGCGAACTTCGTGTCCAACGCCGGTACGTGGATGCAGCTGACCGTGCAGAACCTGCTGGTCCTCCAGATCACCGGGTCCGCCGCGGCCACCGGCCTGTCCATGTCCGTCCAGGCGGCCCCGGCCCTGCTGATGAGCGTCCTCGGCGGCGCGGCCGTCGACCGCTGGCCGCGCAAGCTGACCGCCGCGGTCAGCCAGGCCGCGCTCGCCGTCATCGCCTTCACCACGGCCACCCTGGTGGCGCTGGACCGGCTCGACATGACCACCCTGATGGTGCTGGCCGCCGTCACCGGCACGGTCGCCACCGTCGACAACCCCGCCTGCGCCCTGCTCGGCAACGACCTCGTCCCCGCCGAGGACGTGCCCTCCGCCATCGGCGTGGGCGCGCTCGTCTTCAACGCAGGACGGCTCGCGGGCGCGGCCCTGGCCGGCGTGACCGTCGGCTTCCTCGGCACGGCGGCGGCCTACTTCGCCAACGGTTTCTCCTTCCTCTTCGTGACGGCGGTCGTCCCGTTCCTGCGCCCGGCGGCGGGCGCGGTACGGCAGGTCACCGGGCGGGCCGCCCGGCGGCCGGCGTCCGACATGAGCGTGCGGGAGGGCCTCGCCTTCTTCGCCCGCAGGCCTCGGCTGCTGGCGCTCGCGGGGGTGACCGGCATCAGCGCGGTCTTCGGCCGCAACTACGGCCTCACCCTCGCCGTCCTCGTCACCGGCCCCCTCGCCGGCGGCGCGGGCGCCTTCGGCACGGTGTCGACCGTCCTCGCGGCCGGCGGGATCGTCGGCGCGGTGCTCGGCGCGCGTCTGCGCCGCCCGTCCGTGCGGCTGGTCGGCGCGCTGGCCGCCACTGGGGCGCTGCTGCAGATCGTGGCCGGTCTGTCGCCCTCGCTGGCGGTGCTGCTGGTGCTGGTCCTGCCCATGGCCGTGGTCGAGTCCGTCTCCGACACGGCGGGCACGGCGGTCCTCCAGACCGATCCGCCTGCCCATCTGCGGGGGCGTGTGCTGGGGGTGTGGGGTTCGGTCGGCACGCTGTGGAGCCTGGGCGGGCCTCCGGCCCTCGGGCTCCTCATGGAACTGGCGGGGCCGCGAGGTGCACTGATCACGGGTGGCGTCGTCATCGCCGCGTCCATCGCGTCGGGCCACCTCCTGCACCGCCGCGCCACGCTCGCGACCTCGGTCACCCTGCGCTCGAAGGACACGATCCCCCAGCCGACCCTGCAGACGGCGGCGTGACCCGCCCCCTCTCCAGCACGCGGCGCTGAAACTGGCCTGAAGGGGCGCGGGGAACCGCGCGAACAGAGGTTCGACGGACGGGACCTCCGAAGCACGGGACCGAGGGGCGCGGGGAACCGCGCGAAGGGAAGTCCAACGAACGGAGCCTCCGAAGCGGGCGGCGCTGACCGCACCGTTTCGGGGCCTCCGCCCCCGGACCCCCGTTCGCGCAGTTCCCCGCGCCCCTATGGGGCGTGTCACCCCTCGTCAGCCTGAAAGGCTGCACGACCCGCCCCGAAGCGCGACAGCCCTACCCCTCCGTCGGCTTCAAAGCCACCGAAACCGCATCCGCAGCCCGCCGCGCGAGCAGCGTCGTCGAGTGGCCGTCCAGGTACGGCAGTACCACCGCCTGCCCACCCCACTCCCGCAGCGCCTCCGCCTCAGGCAGATCCTGGACGGAATAGTCCCCGCCCTTCACCCACACATCCGGCCGGAGACGCTCAAGCACCCTCTCAGGCGTGTCCTCCTCGAACACCACCACCGCGTCCACACTGCCCAGCGCCGCCAGCACCCTCGCGCGGTCCGTGGCCGGGGTGAGGGGGCGTCCTGGGCCCTTGCGGCGGGTGACGGAGGCGTCGGAGTTCAGGCAGACGATCAGGCAGTCGCCGATCCGCCGGGCGCTCTCCAGCAGGCCCACGTGACCGGCGTGCACCAGGTCGAAGCAGCCGCCTGTGGCGACCACGGTGCCGCCCCGCGCCCGTACCTCCCGCGCCAGTTCGAACGCGTCGGAGGCCGGGTCCTGGGCGGGGACCGGGGCGACCGGTGTGTGCCAGAGGTCCGGGTTGCCCGCGCCGCCCGCCGCGACGAACGCGGCGGCCTCGGCGACCGCCCGCTGCAGCGCCTCCTCCGGCAGCAGCCCGTCCGCCAGCCCGGCGACCGTCGTCGCGGCGAAGCAGTCGCCCGCGCCGCAGGTGTCGCCGTCCGCGTGGAACGGCGCCGGGATCAGCATCGGGGTGCCGCCGCCCGGCCGGGTCAGCAGCACGCCCCGCTCGCCGAGCGTCACCGCGACGCCCGCCGCCCGCCAGCGCTCGGCGAGTTCGGTGCCACGCTCGGCGAAGGCGCCGAGCGACGCGCCCGACACGCCGGGCGTGCCCGCGCAGAGCGCGACCGCCTCGCCCCCGTTGGGCGTGA
Organism: Streptomyces sp. BJ20; assembly: GCF_022869105.1. Lineage (NCBI taxonomy): Bacteria > Bacillati > Actinomycetota > Actinomycetes > Kitasatosporales > Streptomycetaceae > Streptomyces > Streptomyces sp. BJ20. Next base: position 4,316,552 of record NZ_CP094918.1, on the reverse strand, counting down.
CCAGGCGGGCCCCCGGCACCGGCGTCTCGCCGCGGGGGTGCGGGTCCCACACGAGGGGGGTGCGCCGGGCGGCCTCCTCCAGATGCGGGCGGACCGCGCGGGCGGTGTGCCGGCCGTAGTCGGCGACGAGGACGGCGTGCGCGCCGGCCAGCGCCTCGCGCACCGCCTCGTCCGGCTCGCCGGGCGTCCCGCCGCCCCGGTCGATGCGCACCAGCGGCCGCCCTCCGGCGAGGACACGCGTCTTCACCGGCAGCGTGCCGTGCAGCGGCAGCTCCAGCAGCCGTACCCGCCCGGCGAGCTGCTGCCGTACCGCCTCGCTCGCGGGGTCGTCGCCGAGCGCGGTCACCAGGACGACGTCCCGGCCGCCGCGCGCGGCCAGGGCGGCGGCTAGCCCGGCGCCGCCCGGGTGCCTGTGGTCCCCGGTGACGTCGACGACCGGGGCGGGAGCGTCGGGGGCCAGCCGGGTGGACACGCCCTCGATGTCCTCGTCGAGAAGGACGTCGCCCACCACCACCAGCGGTTCGGGACCGGTCATGTCAGCCTCCCGGGAACGGCCGCCACGGTCCGCGCCGGTGGCGCGGCCACGGCGGTGTCGAAGCACTCGCAGAGCAGGTGCACGGCGACCAGATGGACCTCCTGCACGGTCGCCGTCGAGGCCGCCGTCACGCACAGGCTCTCGTCGGCGGCCTCCATCAGCGGGTTGGGGCCGGGGCCGGTCAGCGCCCACACCTCGAGTCCGGCCCGCCGGGCCGCCACCGCGGCGGCGATGAGGTTGGCGCTGCGCCCCGAGGTGGACAGCAGCATCAGCACGTCGCCGGGGCGTCCGTGCGCGGCGACCTGACGGGCGTAGACGTGGTCGAAGCCGTAGTCGTTGCCGATGGCGGTGACGCTGGAGGTCTCCGCGTGCAGGGCGAGCGCCGAGTAGGCGGGCCGCTCGCTGCGGTAGCGGCCGACCAGCTCGGCGGTGAGGTGCTGGGCCTGGGCGGCGCTGCCGCCGTTGCCCGCGGCCAGCAGCCGGCCGCCGCCGGTGAGGACGGAGGCGAGCCGGCCGCCCCAGTCGGCGATCCGGGGCAGACCGTGCCGGCCGAGCCCGTCGAGGGCGTCCTGGAGGGACCGGCAGTGCAGACGGGCGGCGTCGAGCGCGGGGTGTTCGGTCATGGCGTGTCGGGCGCGCCGCCCTCCGGGGACGACGACGGCACCCGCACCTCCTTCCAACGTCGGGCGTCTGCGGCCCGGTCGGGCCTGAGGTTCAGCCGGTCCTGGTCACGTCGGCGGTCCTGCTCACGGCCGGCTCGCTGTCGAGGACCTCGCAGTACGCCGCCTCCGTGGCGGCGGCGATGCGCGGCCACCCGTACCGGGCGAGCACCCGGCGGCGGCCCGCCACCCCGCAGGCGTCGCGGCCGGCCGGGTCGGCGAGCAGGCTCGCGACGGCGGAGGCCAGCGCCTCGGGGTCGCCGGGCGGCACGAGCCGTCCGGTGGCCGGGTCGGCGACCGTGTCGAGCTGGCCGCCGACCGCGCTGGCCACCACGGGACGGCCGCAGGCCATGGCCTCCAGCGGGACGATGCCGAAGGGCTCGTAGTCGGCGGGGCAGAGCACCACGTCGGCGGAGCGCAGCAGCGCCGGAACGCGTTCGGCGTCCACCCCGCCGAGGAACCGCACCCGGTCGGCGACCCCCGCGTCCCGCGCGAGCGCGCGCAGCCGGCGCACCTCCGGGTCGTCGTCGAGCCGCTCCGCCGGGGGCCCGCCGGCCACCAGCAGTTCGGTCCCGGGCAGCAGGGCCAGCGCGGCCACCGACACGGCGGCGCCCTTGCGCGGCACCAGCCGCCCCAGCTGGACCAGCCGGTGACGGTACGGGCCGCGCGCCCAGCGCGGGCCCGTCGGCGTGAAGCGTTCGGTGTCCACGCCGCACGGCACGACGCCGATCCGGTCCGCGGGCACGCCCATCCGGACCAGCTCGGCGACCTCGTCACGGCAGGTGGCGACGACCCGGTCGCAGCCGGTCCCCACCTCGATCTCGCAGCCGATCCGCTCCGGCGGGCTGGTGTCGGCGTCGCCCTGGTGGCGCCGCTTGACCGTGCCCAGCGCGTGGTAGGTGTGCAGCAGCGGCAGCCCCGCTTCCCGGGCGGCGCCGAGCGAGGCCAGCCCGGACATCCAGTAGTGGGAGTGCACCACGTCCGGGGTGCGGGCCCGCCACTCCCGGACGAGCACGCGCGCGAAGGCGTCCATGTACGGCAGCAGCCGGTCCTTGGGCACCGGTTCGGCGGGCCCGGCGGTGACGTGGTGGACCTCCACGCGCTCACCCAGCCGCACCCGGTCCGGCAGGTCGGGCGCGTCGCGGCGGGTGTGCACCGTGACGCGGTGTCCACGGTCGGCGAGCGCCGTGGCCAGGGCGGCGACGTGGACGTTCTGGCCTCCGGCGTCCACCCCGCCGAGCGCGGCGAGGGGACTCGCGTGCTCCGAGACGAGCGCGATCGACAGCACGCCAGGGGGGACAGGGGCGAGGTCCGCGGTCATGGGCTCACCTCCGTGATCGGTCGCGGCCGGGGTGCGGACACCGCCGTCCGCGGATCGGGTTCCGGCCGCGGCTGCGGCCGGGAGCGTGAGCGGGGCGCCCGCCGAGGCCCGTCGAGGGCCGGGGGAGGGCAGGGCCGGCCGGTCATGTCGGCATCCGTTCGCCGGCGGGCGCCGCCGTGGACGGCGACGGGGACACGGCCCGGTGCCGGTGGGCTGGAGTCGTGCGGTGCCGCGCCTGTCCGTACAGCCAGTGCCAGGCCGCGGCCGGCGGGACGAGCGCGCTGGTGAGGACCATGGTGACGATCTCGTCCCGGGTGCGCGGACCGGGGAGGATCCGGGCCAGGGCGAACTCGGCGGTCCCGGCGAGCCACCCGGCGGCGTACGCCGTCGCCGCGCGCGGGCGTCCGGTCAGCGCGGTCACCGCCGCCGCGAGCCCGGCCGAGGTGACCGCCAGGTGCAGCGGGAGACGGCCCCGGGGCGCGCCGGCCCGCCGCCACCAGTCCCGGCCGTGCAGCCGGGTCATCAGCACGTCGTCCGCGTTGCCCGCCTGGAGCCGCACGGAGACCCACCGGTCCGCGGGCCGCACCGGGTGCGTGGTCGTACGGCGTCCCTCCGCCAGCGTCCAGCCGGCGTCGAGCACCCGCAGCGCCAGGTCCGCGTCCTCCCGGAAGGCGCGGCGGAACCGTTCGTCGAAGCCGCCGACGGCCTCCAGCGCCTTGCGCCGGTACGCCATGTCGGCGGTGATCCAGCGCGCCTCGGCCAGCCCCGCGACGTTGCGTTCCCAGTCGGTGGGCGCCCGGTCCACGGGCAGCGGAACCTCGACGCGCGCGGTGATGCCGGCGGTCGCCACGCTCGCCCCGGCGAGGTCGAGCGCGAGGTCGTCGGCCCAGGTGGGGCCCGGCACCACGTCGTCGTCGAGGAACACGATCCACGGAGCGTCCCCGGCGGCCCGCCATCCGGCGTTGCGGGCGGCGGCCGGACCGCGCGCCCCGCCGCGCGCCACGACGGTCCGGGACCGCAGGGCGGGCGGCACGGACGCGGTGAGCGGCACGGCCGGGTCCCGGCGGTCGTCCACCAGCACGACCCGCGCCGGACGCGGCCCCTCCGACTCGGCCAGCGCCCGCAGGCACGCCGCGAGAGACGGGCGGCCCAGGGTCGGCACCACCACCGCGTACTCCCCGGCGGGAGCGGCGGGCCCGGTCATCGCGCCACCTCCTCTCCGCCGTCCCCGGTGCGGAACAGCGCCCCGCGCCGCACGGCGTACGGGCCGACGGCCAGCAGGTCCACCGGGGAGGAGCCGAAGCACTCCAGGGCGTCGCGCGGATCGTCCACCATGGGGCGGCCGGCCGTGTTGAGGCTGGTGTTGACGACGACGGGCAGCCCGGTCAGCCGCTCGAACTCGACGAGCATCCGCGCCAGCAGCGGCTCGCGCGCCGGGTCGACCGTCTGGATGCGGGCGGTGCCGTCGACATGCACCACGGCGGGCACGCGGTCCCGCCAGGCGGGCGCCACGTCGTGCACGAACAACATGTACGGGCTGGGCAGCGGCCCGTCGAAGATCTCCGCCGCCCGCTCGGCCAGCACCATGGGCGCGACCGGACGGAACTGCTCGCGGCCCTTCACGTCGTTGAGCCGCTCCAGGTTCCCCGCGTGCCCGGGGTGGGCGAGCAGCGACCGGTGGCCGAGTGCCCGGGGCCCGTACTCGCTGCGCCCCTGGAACCAGGCCACGATGCCGTTGTCGGCGAGTGCCCTGGCCACGGTGACGGCGATGTCCTCCGGCTTCTCGCAGGGCACGGCGGCCGTCTTCAGCCACGCGCCCAGTTCCGCGTCGGACCAGTCCCGGCCCAGGTCGGCGCCGCTCATCGGCTCGGGCGCGTCCCCGGCCCCGGCGGACAGCAGCAGCGCGCCGCCGAGCGCGGTCCCCGCGTCACCCGCCGCGGGCTGCACCCACACCCGGGAGAACGGACCCTCGCGTGCGATACGGGAGTTGGCCACGCAGTTCAGCGCCACGCCCCCGGCGAGGGTGAGCACCGCGTCATGGGTACGGCCGTGCAGCCAGCGCACCAGGTCGAGCAGCGTCTCCTCCAGCACGGCCTGCGCGCTCGCGGCGACGTCGGCGTGGTCCTGCGTCCACGGCTCGTCCGGGCCGCGCGGCACGCACAGCTCCGCCCAGGGCACCCCGGCCGCGTGGAAACCGCCGTCGCCCGTCGGATACACGTGGCGGCGCAGTTCCGGCAGCATGCGCGGAGTGCCGTGGGAGGCGAGGGCCATCACCTTGAACTCGTCGGAGGAGCGCAGGAAGCCGAGGTGCTCGGTCAGCTCCTCGTAGACCAGGCCCAGCGAGTGCGGGAGGTCCTGGGCACGCAGGGGTTGGAGCCGGCCGCCGACGCGGCGCGCGGCCAGATGGGAGGCGCGTTCGCCGCGGCCGTCCAGCACCAGCACCGAGCAGCTGTCGGCGTCGGGCGCCGCGTACGCGCCGGACGCGGCGTGCGCCATGTGGTGCGGGACGAAGCGCACGGTCTCCGGATCGAGTCCTGGCAGCGCGGTCCGCAGGAAGTTCGGGGCCTCCCGCGCGTAGGTGAGCCGCAGATGGTCCCAGGGGTCGTCAAGGCCCATCGCGTCGGCGGGGCGGGCCAGCGCGGGGTCGAACGAGTAGGCGACCGCGTCGAGGTCCTGGGGGCGCAGCCCGGCCCGCTTCAGGCACCAGGCGGCGGCCTGTTCGGGCAGCTCCCAGGCGGAGAAGGGCAGCGGTCGCTTGCCGTGCTTGCGCCGGGAGAACCGTTCCTCCTCCGCGGCGGCGACGGTACGGCCGTCGATCACCAGGGCGGCCGCGGGGTCGTGGAACAGGGCGTTGATGCCGAGGATGCGCATGGCGGACGGACCTTTCGCGTGGGGGCGGCGGCCGGGGCGGCCGCCTGGTCCTGGAGCCGGCGGGGCGGGCCGTTCAGCCGCGGGCCGATTCGGCGCGGAACCAGTCGATCGTGCGGCGCAGGCCCTCTTCGGCGCCCACCCGCGGTTCCCAGCCGAGCTTGTCGCGGGCCAGCGTGATGTCGGGGCAGCGCACGGCCGGGTCGTCCACCGGGCGCTCGATGTAGCGCACCTCGGAGGAGGAGCCGGCGAGCGCCACCACCAGGCGGGCCAGCGCGAGCATGCTGATCTCGGAGGGGTTGCCGATGTTGACGGGGCCGCGCAGACCGTGGGCGGCCGCCGCGAGGATGCCGGCGACGGTGTCGTCGACGTAGCACAGCGAACGCGTCTGCCGGCCGTCGCCGGTCACGGTGAGCGGCTCACCGGCCAGCGCCTGCCGCACGAAGGTGGGCACCGCCCGCCCGTCGTGGCCGCGCATGCCGGGACCGTACGTGTTGAACAGCCGCACGATGCAGGTGTCCGTGCCGTACGTCTCCGCGTGCGCGGTGGTCAGGGCCTCGCCGAAGCGCTTCGCCTCGTCGTACACGCTGCGCGGGCCGACCGGGTTCACGTTGCCCCAGTACCGCTCGTCCTGCGGGTTCTGCTGCGGGTCGCCGTACACCTCCGACGTCGACGCCAGCACGAACCGCGCCTCGGACTCATGGGCGAGGGTCAGGGCGTTGCCGGTGCCGGCGCTGCCCGTCTCCATGGTGTGCAGCGGCAGCCGCAGATAGTCCGCGGGTGAGGCGGGTGAGGCGAAGTGCAGCACCAGGTCGGGCCGCCGGCGCACCGGCAGCTCCTGCGCCACGTTGGCCTGCACGAGGGTGAACCCCGGCCGGTCGAGCAGCGGGGCGATGTTCTCGGGCCGTCCGGTGCTGAGATCGTCCACACAGGTCACGGCCGCGCCCGCGTCGAGCAGGGCCTTGCACAGATGGGAGCCGACGAACCCGGCGCCGCCGGTCACGACAGCGTGCTCCCACTTCCGGGATATGGGGCTACTCATGCCCACACCCTCACCCGCACGGAGTGCGTCGGCACGGTCGCCTGGTGCAGTCGAGTGAATCACGGACAGTGACGGTCCGGTGTGCCCAGGGTGTCCATGGCTGCCGCGCGGCGGCTCGGGCGGTCATGCCGCCGGCGTGGATCCGTGCCCCAGGCGCGCCAGCAGCGACTGCTCGTGGAGGCGGGCCACCGGGGACACGAGGTCCGGGTGGCGGAGCAAGGCCGCCGCCCTCCTGTCCGTCGGGTCCGGGAAGAGGAGGCGGTGGTACGCGCCGGAACCCGGGGGAAGGGCCGCCACGGCCCGGGCGGCCAGGCCCGCGTCGGACAGCAGGCACGCCGCCCAGCTCGCCACGACCTCGTCGACCCACGAGCGCCACGGCTCCGAGCCGAGACCCTCCGCTCCGGTGACGCCGTCGAGGCGGGTCGCGCCGCCGGGGCCGGCCAGGCCGACCAGTTCCGCGTCGACCGGCGTCGGATGGCGGAGCCGGGCCGCCACCGTCACCGCCTGCCGGGCCTGGATCTCGCACAGGGCGGTGGACAGGGCCCCGCCGGGCGCGGGGAAGGAACGGGTCAGCCACTGCGCGGTGGCCGCGATCACGGGGGAGAGATGGGCTGGCACTGCGGGTCCGTCCGTACCGGGAGGAAAGGGGGGTGAGGATGCCGGCACCGTAGTCCTCGCTCCGCCCTCCCCGACGTGACCCGGGTCTCGACAGGGGAGTGGTCTGCGCCACGCCCGGGCGGGTGTGACGTCCGCGGAGTGTCCTGGGAGGGCCTGCGGGCACCCGCCCGCCATGGACGTACTCAGCCGCCCCCTGATCGACCGCACCCTGCCGCTCCTCGCCGAGGGCTACGCATGGCTCCCCAACCGGATGCGCGACGCGTCCGGTTCCGTGGTCCGCACCCGGATCATGGGCCGCCCCGCACTCGCCCTGCGCGGACCGGAGGCGGTCCGCTTCTTCTACGACGAACGGAACGTGCACCGGCACCGCGCGATCCCCGAGCCGGTCCTCGGCACCCTCTTCGGGCACGAGGCCGTGCACACCCTGGACGGCGCCGCCCATCGCGCCCGCAAGGACCTGTTCCTGCCGCTGCTGGAACCCACCGCCGTGGCGGGACTCGCCGAGCACGTCTCCGACGCCTGGGACGAGGCCGTACCGGAATGGGGCCGCCGCGCGTCGGTCGTGCTGTTCGAGGAGGCGGCCACCGTGCTCACGCGGGGCGTCCACCGCTGGGCGGGCGTGCCGCTGGACGACGCCGAGGCGGGGGCGGCCGCGCGGGACATGACCGCGATGGTGGACGGCTTCGCCACCGCGGGTCCGCGCCATCTGCGGGCCCGCCGCGCGCGCGGCCGCCAGGAGGAGCGGCTGGCCCGCCTGGTCCGCGACGTCCGCACCGGGGCGGTCACCGCGCCCGCCGGCTCGGTGCTGGAGCGGGTGTGCGGGCATCACGACCTGAGCGGCGAGCCGCTGAGCGAGAAGACCGCCGCCGTGGAACTGCTCAACGTGCTGCGCCCCACCACCGCCCTCGCCTGGTTCGTCGCCTTCGCCGCGCACGCCTTGCACCGCTGGCCGGAGAACCGGGCGCCGCTCGCGAAGGGGGACGTGGCGTTCCAGACCGCGTTCGCGCACGAGGTGCGCCGCTTCTACCCGTTCGTGCCCTTCCTCGGCGGCCTCGCGGCCCGCGACCTGTTCTGGCGGGGCGCGTGGGTCCCCGAAGGGGGCCTGGTGGTGCTCGACGTCTACGGCCAGAACCACGACGAGACGCTGTGGGGCGACCCGTACGCCTTCCGGCCGCGCCGCTTCCTCGAGCGGGCCGTCGGGCGCGACGAGCTGATCCCGCAGGGCGGCGGCGACCCGGCGTCGGGTCACCGCTGCCCCGGAGAGGGCCTCACCGTCGGCGTGTTGGAGACTCTCGCCGCGCAACTAGCCCGTATGGAGTACACGGTTCCGGACCAGAATCTGGCCATCCCCCTGCACCGCGTTCCCACCCTCCCGCACAGCGGTGTCGTCCTTGCGGGCGTAGGGCGGGCCGCCGTCTAGCGGTCCCCGCGCCCTGCACCCGTGACCCCGCCGCATGTTGAAGAAGTGACGAAAGTAAGTAAGAGAAAAGTGGCGTGATTTGTCCGATTCGGGTGATTCTGAACGTGGAAGGTACCTCGCTACGCCTCAGGGAGATGGTGTTATGCGTACCGACGAGAAGGTCATCAAGGAAGTCACCGGCATCCAGGCCGCCGACATCGAGGCGGCGCTCGACCCGGTCGAGGCCGACGGCGTCTACCGCGACAGCCGGCAGTGCGCCGCCCTGGCGCTCCTCTCCGGCGCGACCAAGCTGCTGCTGTCGCCCCCGACCCCGCGCCCGAAGAAGGGCTGAACGGATCGACGGGAGTAGTCGAATGGAGCAGTCAGGCACTTCGACCCGCTTGCAGGCCGCGGTGCAGGACCTCGCTTCCGGTGTGGTCTCCGCCCTTCGGGGCGGGGACCACGCTCACGTGGTCCCCGCGGTGGGGACCGACGGGGAAGCGGGGGACCTGGCACTGGCCGCCGTACGCGTCCTGGGAGCGGACGCGCTGCTGCCGGGCCTCCTGTCGCGCACTCCGCCCGACCCGGCGGAGCTGGCCGTCTTCCGCAAGGCGGTCGAGGCGTATCCGCCCCGCGCGGACGCGGCGCCCACCGTGCGCTGGAGCCACTGGGCGATGGCCCGCACCCTGCGGCGCGCCGACCCCTCCTCCGCGGAGCCCCCGGACGAGCCGGACACCGCGTGGCTGGACGACGCGACCTGGCAGTTCGTCACCCATCAGCTCGCCGTCCTGGCGCCCCTCGCGCTGCCCGGGGAGGACTGCGCGGTGAGCCGCCTCGCGGCCGGCCGGCCCGTGGACGTCGCCCGTGGCTTCGTCCGCGCGGTGCGCCGCCGGGACTGGCGGCAGGCCGCAGGCGCGGGGCGCTGGCTGACGCTGCTGCCCGGCGTGCCGGACAGCGTCGGCCTGGAAGCCGGCCTGGACTTCGTGGAACTGATGGGCGGACAGGACCCGCTCGTCGCCCTCCAGGTGCAGGCGGCCCGCCGGATGCGGACCGGAGCACGCGTGTGACCGCGCCCGCCGACGCCCACCGCACCGCCGGAACTCTGCGCACCGCCGCCGGGGACGCCCTCGCCTGGGCGGACTCCCGGCGCGCCGACTTCGCCCTGGGCGAGGACGCGCTGGCCGCCGACGGCGAGGTCGACCGCAGCTGGAAACCCCTCGGCGAGCTCGCCCAGGTCTGCGCCACCGTCACCCGGCTCACCGGGCCCGCCGACCCGCTGCACGCGCGCGCCCGCGGACTGCTCGACTTCGCCTGGCAGGAGACGCGCGAGGGTGAGCTGTTCCTGCGGCTCCAGCGCCTGGAGCCCTTCGCCACCTACCCGTTGGAGGTGTACGCGGCTCTCGCCTCGGCCGGGCTGCGCCACCCCGCCTTCGAGCAGGCGGCAGCCGTCGTGGCCCGCACCCGCGGCTGGCGGCTCACCGAACAGGACCCCACGCGGCGGCTCGGCGTGCTGCGCGCCGAGGAACGCTGCGGCATCCACCGTTTCGGGCAGGCGCCGCCGGAGCTGCCGCAGACCTGGCTCGGCGGACTTCCCGAGCCGTGGACCTTCGGCCGCGACGCCGGATACGCCCTCACGCACGTCGTGTTCCACCTCAGCGACTGGGGCCGCGACGCCTCCGCCCTGCCGCCGGACCTCGTCGCCTACCTGGGCGACTGGCTGCCCCCCTGGCTCGACACCTGCCTGGAGGCCGGGCTGTGGGACCTCGGTGGCGAACTCCTCGCGGTGGCCGCGATCGTGGCCCGCACGACCGGCGAGGACATCCCCGGGAGCGACTGGGGGCGGCTGCTCGAGGCCCGCGGACCGTCCGGCGAAGTCCCCCTGGACGACCGCGACCTGGACGACATCGCCGCCGGGCCCGGCTCGGACGGCGACCGCTACTTCCTGCACCACTATCACTCCACCCTCATGGCCGCCTTCGCGGCGGTGCTGGCCGGAGCCCGCCCGGCCGAGCGGCCGGGGGCGGGGCGACGGCCCGGCGGACAAGGAGCGCCGGCATGACCGACACCCGTCTCGTCCACACCGTCGGCGTCGGCGCCATGGAATGGCTCTGGGCGCACCGTGACGGTTTCCGTCTCGAGACCGACGTGGACCCCGAGGTGGGCTTCCTGGAACGCTTCAAGCCGGTCGGCGAACTCGCCCTGGTCTGCAAGGTGCTGTTCCGCGAGGGCGTCGCCGGTTCCCGGCAGGCCGAGCTGGCCCGCCGGCTGCTCGACCACGTCTGGCGGGAGACCCTGGACGGCGGCACGATGCTGGTCCGCGGCCAGCGCACCGAACCGGCCTCCCCGATCCCCTTCGAGGTGTACCTGCCGTTCCGTGAACTCGGGTACAGCCAGCCGGAGCTCGAGCGCCACGTCGTGCTGAACAACCGGCTCGACAGCTGGTTCGCCTTCGAGACCACCCCCACCCGGCGGCTCGGACTGTCCGCGTTCCAGCGCCGCTTCGGCCTCACCCCCCGCCCGTCGGAGTCCGAGGCCCTGCGCTCCACCTGGCTGGCCCGCACCCCCGAACCGTGGACCGTCGAGGGCCACATCGGCTACGACATCACGCACTGCGTGTTCCATCTGACCGACTGGGGCGAGAACCCCGAAGGACTGCCCCCGGACATCGCCGAGTACCTGGCGACCTGGCTGCCCGCCTGGATCGACGACTGGCTGGACCTGCGCCGCTGGGACCTGCTCGGCGAACTCCTCGTGGTGGACGCCTGCCTGCCCCGCCCCACGCTCGACGAGACGGCCTGGCGGGCCTTCGCCGCCGCCCAGCAGCCCGACGGCGCCATGCCCGCCATCCGCGACATGCCCGAGGGAGACGAGGAGGCCGTCTTCGACGTCGTCTACCACTCCACGCTGGTCGCCGCGTTCGCCTCCGTCCTGGCCACCTCCCGCGCCCTGACCGAGCTGGCCGGCGCCGCCTCATGACGACGGTGCACCGCACCTCCTGGCCGGGCCCGCCGACCGGCCGGGAGGACGAGCCCTCCCCGAACCCTGGTGACGGGGAAGCTGGTCGGCCGGAGCGGCTGGCCGAGGCCGTCGCCGCGGCCGACGCCCCGGACGCCGTCTTCGCGCTCTCCCGCCTCGGCCGCCGCACGATCGTCACCGGCGGGACGGGAGCACCGCTCGGACGCCCCCGCGACCGGCTGCGCTACGAGATCGGCTCGGCCACCAAGGCGTACACCGGACTGCTGCTGGCGCACCTGGTGGACAGCGGCCTGCTCACCGGAGGCGAACCCGCCGCCGCCCTCCTCGGCGCCCACCGCCCGCCCGGCCGCACCCCCGTCACACTCGCCCACCTGGTGACGCACACGGCCGGACTCCCCGCACTGCCCGCCGACTTCTACCCCCGCGCGCTGCCCGCCTGGCGCACCAACCCCTACGGCCGCTACCCCGACGCCCGCGTCGTCGACGCCTTCCTGCGCCACCGCCCTCGCCACCGCCCCGGTACCCGCTGGCGCTACTCCAACTTCGGCGTCGCCGTCCTCGGCCACGCCCTCGGCGCGGCCACCGGCACCGACTGGCAGGACCTGGTGGCCGAGCGCCTGCTCACCCCCCTCGCCCTCCACGACACCGCCCCGCGCCCCGCCGACCGCGACGGGTTCGACGCCGTCGGTCACGGCAAGGACGGCACGGGCACGCTGCCCGCCTTCGACGCGGGCGGATTCCGGGCGGCCGGCGCGGTCCGCGCCACCCCGCACGACCTGCTCACCTTCCTGGAGGCGCACGTCGACCCCGACCGGTGCCCACCGTTGGCGGGCGCCCTCCGCGCCGTCCGCACCCCGGTGCTGCGCCGGGGATTCGGGCACCGGCACGTGCACACGGTCGCCTGGTTCCGGCACCCCACGGACGGCGGCCCGCTGTACTTCCACAGCGGCGCCACCCTCGGCCAGCAGGCGTTCCTCGGATTCCGGCCCGACACGGGCACCGCGCTCGCCGCCGTCTGCACCCGCCGCTTCCGCTCCGGCGACCCGTTCGTGTCCACGGCGTACGCGCTGCTCGCCGAGGGGTGACAGAACCGCCCGACGGCTCCGGCGGCGGGCCGAGGACCGCCGCCGGAGCCGTCGGGCGAGGGGCGCGTCAGACCCGCTGCCAGAGTGCCGGGGTCCCGGCGGGCGCCCACGCGCCCTGCGCCTGATGGGCCTGCAGACACTGGTACGTCACCCCGTCACGGGTGACGGTGGCGCCCGCCTCGTAGACCCGGCCGGCGGTCCACGCCTGCGCCCCGGTCTCCTGCTCCGCGGGCGCGGCCTGCGCGGACGCCGTGACCAGGGTCAGCCCGTACTGGGAGAGGATCGGGTTGACCGGCTGGAAGAACGTCGTACCGCCGCTCGTGCAGTTGCCGGAGCCGCCGGAGGTGACGCCCTGGGCCTGGGCGCCCGCGACGTACGGACCGCCGGAGTCGCCCGGTTCCGCGCACACCGTCGTCCTGGTCAGTCCGTTGACCGTGCCCTCCGGGTAGCGGACGCTCGCGTCGTGCTGCTCGATCACCCCGCAGTGCCAGCCCGTGGTGGAGCCCGAACGGCACACCGACGCCCCCACGAGCGCCTGCGCCGAGCCGCTGACCTGGACCTCCTGGCCGTCCGCCGCCTTCACGTCGGGCGTGGGCGTCCACTGGCTCCGGGTGGCCACCCACGCCATGTCCCGCCCGGGGAACTCGGACGCCTGGAAGGTGCCCTGCGCGGTGCGGTCGTAGCCGGTGGTGGTCGCGCCGGCCCGGCCGCAGTGACCGGCCGTCACGAAGCCGCCCTGACTGCCCTGGGCGACGGAGAAGCCGACGGAGCAGCGGGCCGAGTCGTTGATGTAGTAGGCGTCGCCGCCGGTGATGTCCTGCAGCAGCCGGGGCCGTTCGGGCGCCAGGCGGATGCCGACGTCCTCGCCCGCCACGCCCGCGGCCTCCACGAAGGCGGCCCCCGCGGCCTGGTCGACTGCCTGCACCACGACCTGGTTCTTCACCACGTCGACGTACCAGACGGGCGTGTCGGCGGTGGAGACGCGGCCGGCCGCCGCGTCGAGCTTCTCCTTCGCCGCCCGAAGTGCCGTCAGGGACCGCTCGACCACCTGCGCCGTGGCGCCCTCGGCCTCGATGGCCGCCACGTCCTGGGCGTCGGTCGTGGCGACCGTCAGGTCCTCGGCCGTCGTGCCCCGCAGCCAGGCGCCCGCGTACCGCTCACCCAGGGAGTTGCGCAGCCGGCCGGCGCGGGTGCCCGCCTCGGCCTCGTTGACCAGGCGCTCGGACGCCTGCTCCTCGTTCAGTTTCAGGTCGCGCTGGAGGGCGCTCAGCAGATGCGGGGAGGGCCGGTCGGCGCCGAGGGTCTGGGCCGCCCCGGGCGCGGGCCCCTCGGCGGGGGACGCGTCGGCCGCCGCGGCGTAGGGGAGTCCGGCGAGGACGAGGGCGCCGAGTGCCACGAGCGCCGAGCGGCGCGCGGTCCGGGCGTGTCTGAGGACCATTCGGTACGTCTCCATTCGTTGGGGCGGCGAGCTGTCGCGGAGCCCGTTTCCTTGCCCGACACACCCGATGCGATGTCAGGACACGCCGGAATTCGCACGTTCGATACGGTGACGGGCCCCGTGTGCAGTACGCGGGAGGGATCGGACGGGTGACGTCACACGGGTGTCAGGCCGGGCGCGCCGGCCTCCGTGACGAAGGAGGCCGCGGTGGAGACGGCCGCGCCCGGGTTGGTCACCGCGGACACGGTGCGGAAGTCGGCGCGGGCGTTCTCCCGGTTCAGCTCCACCCGGAGGTAGCCGCGCCGCCCGTCGTAGAAGCGCAGGTGCGGGTTGGCCCTCATGTAGGTGTCCCAGTTGGCCGGGCGCTCCGCCCCGTCGCGGCCGCTGGCGACGGAGGTGCAGGTGAGCTCCGTGCCGACGGTGGCGGAGGCGGGGTCGTCGAAGTCGTCCTTGACGTCGAAGGCGTAGGCCACGTGCACGTCGCCGGTGAGCACCAGCCAGTTGTCGACACCGGCCTGCTTCGCCCCGGCGACGAGTCGGCCGCGGCTCGCGCGGTAGCCGTCCCAGGCGTCCATGGACAGCTTGGCCTCGGCGTTGAGGTCCAGTCGGCGCTGCGAGAAGCACACCTGCTGGGGCATCACGTTCCACAGGGCGGTGGAGGACGCCCACCCGTCGAGCAGCCACTGCTCCTGGGCGTTGCCGGTGAGGGTGCGTGCCGGGTCGTCCGACTCCGGTCCCGGCACGTGCGGGTTGTCGTCGTAGGCCTGGTCGGAGCGGTACTGGCGGGTGTCGAGGACGTCGAACTGGGCGAGGGTGCCCCAGTGCAGCCTGCGGTACAGCCGGGCGTCGGGCCCGTCGGGGAGCTGTCCCGCGCGCAGCGGCTGGTTCTCCCAGTAGGCGCGGTAGGCGGCGGCCCGACGCGCCAGGAACAGTGCCGGGTCGCTTCCGTTCTCGTCGTGCTCCGCCGCGTAGTTGTTCTCCGTCTCGTGGTCGTCCCAGGTGACGACGAACGGGTGCGCGGCGTGCGCGGCCCGCAGGTCCGGGTCGCTCTTGTAGAGCGCGTACCGCATCCGGTAGTCCGCGAGCGTCGTCGTCTCCCTGTTGAGCACGGACGGCAGCACCCGGTCCGTGTAGTTCCGGGCGCCGCCCGTGGAGTTGACGGCGTACTCGTAGAGGTAGTCGCCGAGGTGGAACACGACGTCGACGTCCTCCCGCGCCAGGTGCCGGTGCGCGGTGTAGTAGCCGTCGTGGTACGCCTGGCAGGCGACCGCGGCCAGCCGCAGCCGCGTGACGTCGTGACCGGCGGGGGGCGCGGTGCGGGTACGTCCGGCGGGGCTGATCCAGGCGCCGGTGCGGAAGCGGTAGTGGTAGGTCGTCGCCGGGTCGAGGCCCCGTACGTCGACGCGGACGCTGTGCGCGTACTCGGGGTGGGCGAGGGCGGTGCCGGTGCGCACGACGAGGGCGAAGGACTCGTCGAGCGCGACCTCCCAGGCCACTTCCACCTGCTGCTGACCCAGGCCGCCGTCGGGCGTGAACGGCGTGGGGGCGAGCCGGGTCCAGATCAGCACCGAGTCCGGCAGCGGGTCGCCGGACGCGACGCCGAGCGTGAACGGGTCCTCGGTGATGCGGGCCGCCCGGAGCCGGGGCGCGGCGAACGCGCCGCGCGCGGGGAGGTTGCTCGAGAAGGCGAGGGCGGCGGCCGCGGCGGTGACGGTCAGGAAGCGACGGCGTGACACCTGGCGGGCCACGGTGCCCAGTTCGGCGTCGTGCGCGGTGGGGGCGAGCGCGGAGGCAGGTCGTCGTCCGGTGCGGCCCGGCAGCGCCATGCGGTGTCCTCTCGTACGGGGCGGGGGTGGACGGCAGCCGCGGGAAGGCGGGGCCGCGGACACGATGATCTGCAGCTAAACAGACAAAATGCTCGCCAGACACGCGTCAGGGGCGTGCCGTGCGGGGCGTTCACACCACAGGCGGTACGGGGAAGGGGCGCACATGAAAGCGCCGCCGGAAGGACCGACGGCGCTTCAGGAACCGGGGGGTCAGACGGCGTCCGCGCCCACCCGCTCGCGCAGTGGAAGGTGGTACACGTGGAAGGCCCGTCCGATCACCGGCTGGGCGACGTTGCGCACCTTGACGCCGCCGGTGGTCATGCCGTGCTCGCTGCCGGCGTGCGCGTGCCCGTGCACGGCGAGGTCGGCGCCGGCCGTGTCGATCGCCTCGGCCAGCAGATAGCTCCCCAGGAACGGATAGATCTCCGGCGGCTCCCCCGCCAGCGTCTCCGGTACGGGGGAGTAGTGGGTGAGGGCGATCCGCACGTCGCAGTCCTCCTCCGCCAGCCGCTCCAGCGCGGTCCGCAGGCCGTCGGCGCAGCGGCGGGAGACCCGTACGAACTCCTTCATCACCGGCTCCCCGAACTCCCCGGCGCTCGCCCCGACGAACCCGCCGCCGAAGCCCTTCGTGCCGGCCACCCCGACCCGCGCGTCCCCGACCGTCAGGACCGTCGCCTCGCCCTCCAGGACGTGCGCGCCCGCGTCCCGCAGCAGCTCGGACACCTCGTCCTGGCGGTCGTCGTGGTGGTCGTGGTTGCCCAGCACGGCGACCACCGGCACCCCGAGGCCGCGGATCTCGTCGGCGACCACCCGTGCCTCGTCCGTGGTGCCGTGCCGGGTGAGGTCTCCGGCCAGCAGCAGTACGTCGGCGCAGTCGGGCAAGGTGTCGAAGGCGGGGCGCAGCACGCCCCGGGTGTCGGGCCCCATGTGGATGTCCCCGACGGCGGCGACCCGGATCATGACAGCTCCTCCGCGTGGTCGGGGGACGAGGACTCGCTCACGAAGACGTCGCAGTGCACGTCAAGCCCGCTGAGCTCCTCGCGCACCACCTCCAGCACGTCGTCCCGGCAGCGGGCCGACGGCACGGTCCCGGTGACCAGGACGGCCCCGCCGCGGACCTCGGCGTGCACCCCGAGTTCGCCCAGCTCGCCGGAGGCGAGACGGTCCTGGAAGTGGGCGACGCGGTACTCGGGACCCACGGGCGGGCCGCCGCCCGCCGGACCGGCGTCGTGGGTGTTCATGGGAGTCCCCTTCCACGGGCGGGTCAGATGACGTTCAGGCGTTCCAGCAGGAAGAAGAAAGCGGCGGGCATGGGCGCGTCGCCGCAGTCGCGGCGCACCTGCTCCCAGTCGACCTTCTCGCGCAGGGCACGGGCGATGGGCAGCACGGCGCCGAAGTCGCAGTGGTGCTCCGAGAACGCGGCGATCAGACCGGTGAGCAGGTCGGTCGGCGCGAGGACCGGCATCCGCACCGACTCCACGGGGAGCTCCTCCGCGCGGCGCAGCATCTCCTCCGAGACCGGGCGGTGCGCCAGCTCGAAGATGACGTCGACGTCCTGCCCGAAGCAGGTCGCCTTGATCAGCCAGTTCTCGGGCGGGGTGTAGACGGTCAGCCCGGCGTCCCGCAACGTGGCGGCGACCGGGCCCGCGTCCTCCGGGCGGACGCAGAAGTCCACGTCGTGCTGGAGGTTGCCGCTGCCGCCGTGGGCGTGCACGGCGACGCTGCCCGCCAGCGCGAAGAGATGCCCGCCCCGCTTCAGCACCGCGCCCACCTGCTTGGCCGCCTCCAGGATTGCCTGGTTGCGGTCGCGCGGCAGGTCCGCCTCGTCGGCGGGCACGTGCGGCGGCACCTCCCCGGGCCCCTCGGAGGCCAGACGGAGTTCAGGCGCCGCCCGGACGGCGTCCTCCCGGTTCTCCGCCATGACCATTCCTCCCACTCCGCCGACTACGCCTGTTCCTGGTACCCGATGCCCCCACTTCGACACGACCCGCAAGGAGGACGCGCCCCAAAGGGGAGCGGGGAACCGCGCGCCCAGCCCTCACGGCCCGACACCAGCCCCGACAGGGGCGCGGGGAACTGCGCGCCGAGCCCCCACGGACCGGCAGCCGCCGACGAGACCGACCCGGCACCCACGCCCGCAGGGGCGCGGGGAACTGCGCGCCCACCCCCCGGCTCCCGCCGACGAAACGGGACCCGGCACCCACCCCCACGCGCCCCCGAGAAAGCCGCGGGCACCCCGCGACCACCCGCTTTCGGCGGTACCCAAGCGGCGCCCACCCCCACCCCGCCCGACGATGAACCCAAAGGTTCACAAAGGACACGGACACGCGTGTCCGGTGCTGGAGGTCGACATGGAGCAGGAAACGCCGCGCGCGCCGGAACTTCCGCACCCCCTGCGGGCCGTCGCCTCGCACCTGAGCCGGCTGCCGGGCGCCGGTCACGTCGGCCGGGTGGCCGGCACCGCCCTCGACACCCTCGGCGCCGTGTCCCCTCGCGGCCGCCGCATCGCCGTCTACACCGGCGCGGGAGTCCTCGGCGTCGCCGGCCTGGTGGAGTGGCCCGTCGCCCTCACCGGCGCGGCGGTCGCCTGGCTGACCAGGCCGCGGGACGACAAGGAGACCGCCGACGGCACGCGGCACACCCCCGCCGAGGACGAGGCGTGGGCCGCCGCGACCCGCGAGGGTGTGGTCCCGCCGGCCGGCGGCGCCACGGGCCACGGAGACACGCACCAGGACCGCGACACCGGCCCCGGCGACCGCCTCACCCCCACCCGCCACCACCCCGCCCCGCGCGTCCAGCCCGCCAAGGTAGGAGACGAAGGCACCGCGTCCGCCCTCAAGAAGGTGGCCGCGGCGACCGGCCACGACGACGACGCCGGCCGACCGGGCCCCACCCGGCCCGCCGCCCGGCGCAACGACTGAGCCGGGCAGGGATCACGCATGCTCGCACTGCTCGACGTCGCCCCCCTCGCCGGCGCTCTGGCGGGCGCGGCCGCCGGGGCGGCCCGCGGCACCGTCCACGGCGTGACGTCCGTCCACGACACCACCCGCCGGCTGACGCACGTCGCCCGCAACGCCCTCGGCACCGACCGCCACTGGCGGGCCGGCCACCGCGTCCACCTCGCGTTGCGCCACCCCGACGCGACCGTCGGTCCCCTCGCCCGCAAGGTCGCCGCCGAGCTGCGGGAACACCCTGACGTGGTGGCCGCGTACTGGGACGAGGGACTGGCCCGGCTCGTGGTGACGGCCGTCACCGACACGGCCGGCGACCGCGTCGCCGAGCGGGCCGTCGCCGCCGCCGGGCGTCTCGGTCTCACCGAGGACGCCGGCCCCGAGCCGGAGGACGACACCACGCACCCGGGCGACCCGCGTGAGGTGCGGGTCGCCGCCGCCGCGCTGCTGCTGGACGCCGCCGGTGTCGCCGGCGCCCTCGCGGGCCGGTCGCTGCGGCTGCCGCGCAGTCCCAAGGCGATCACCGCCCTGGTCACCCTGCTCCGCGAGAACCCACGCTTCCGCGCCCGGCTGCGCGAGCGGTTCGGCGGCAGCGGCATGGAACTGCTGCTCGCCACCGCCAACGCCGCCGCGCACGGCGCCGCCCAGTCCCCGGTGTCGTTGCTGCTCGACGCCTTGCTGCGCACCGGTCAGCTCACCGAGGCGACCGCCCGCGCCGTCGCCTTCGAGACGCTCCACGACGACGTGTGCCGTGAGCGACGCACCAGCGTCCCGCCCGCGCCGGGTGTCCGCCCGCCCCTGCGCGTGACCCCGGCGCAGGCGTACGCGGCGAACGCCGGCACCGGCAGCGTGGCCGGGGCAGCCGCCACCCTCCTCGTCACCCGCGACGCCGGCGAGGCCGCCGAGGCCGTACTCGCGGGCTCCCCGAAGGCCGCGCGCTACGGTCCCGCCGCCTTCAACTCCGTACTGGGCGCCGAACTCGCCCGCACCGGCGTGCTGGTGCGCGGCGGCGACCGGCTGCGCCAGCTGGAGATCGCCGACTCGCTCGTCCTCCACGCCGACGCGCTCCGCAGCCTCCCGGCCACCGAGGACGAGGAGCCCGCGCCCTACCACGACCCCGTGCACCCGTGGGCGGAGGCGGTGCTCGACGCGGCCCGCCGGGCCGGGCTGCACGTCGTCGTCACCGGCGGCTCCGAGCTGAAGGACATCACCCGCCTCGCCGACGAGGTGGCCCCGGCCGACCTGCCGTTCGGCGACGCCGTCCGCGCCCTCCAGCAGGACGGGCACATCGTCGTCGGCGTGGCCCGGGTCCCCGCCGGCGGCGACCGGGACGTCGCGGACGGACTGCCCGCGGGAGACGTGGCGATCGCCCTCACCGACGGCCGCTCGGCGGTCCCGTGGGGCGCCGACGCCCTCGCCCCCGGCGGACTCGCGGACGTCTGGCGCCTGCTCACCGCGGTCCCGGCGGCCCGCCGCGTCGGGCGCCGCTCGCAGACCCTGGCCCGCGCGGGCGCCGCGCTCTCCGGCCTGATGGTGGCCCGCGGCGGCACGCCCGGCGGCCGCGTGTGGCAGCAGCTCACCCGGCACGCCCCGGTGAACGTCGCCGCGGCCGGGGCCCTCCTCACCGGCTGGACCGAGGCCGTCCGCGTGGCTCGCGCCGCCCCGCCCGAACCCCGGCTGCACGTGCCCTGGCACGCCCTCGAACCGCACGAGGCGCACACCCTCCTGCGGCACGCCCGCACCGAGGCCGAACCGGTCGGTCTCACCCTGCTCGGCGCCCGTGTGCGGCAGCGGGCCGCGCGCCTGGCCGGGACCGGAGCCGCCGCGCCCGCCCGCTGGACCTGGGAGGCGGCCGGCGCCGTCCGCCGCGAACTGGACGACCCGCTCACCCCGGTCCTCGCCACCGGAGCGGTCGCCTCGGCGCTGCTCGGCTCGCTGGTGGACGCGCTGCTCGTGGTCGGCGCGATGGACCTCAACGCGGTCGCGGGCGGCCTTCAGCGGCTGCGCGCCGAACGGGCCCTCGCCCGGCTCGCCGCCCGCCAGCAGCCCCGCGCGCGCCGCCACCTCACCGACCACCGGACGGTCACCGTCGACGCCGCCCGCCTGCGGCCGGGAGACCACATCGACCTCGCCGCCGGCGACGTCGTACCGGCGGACGCGCGGCTGCTGAGCGCCGACGGGCTGGAGGTCGACGAATCGTCGCTCACCGGCGAGTCGCTGCCCGTGGCCAAGGGAGTCGACGCGACGCCGGGCGCGCCGGTGGCCCGGCGTACCTGCATGGTCTTCGAGGGCACCACCGTGGTGGCGGGACGGGCCGAGGCGCTGGTGGTGGACACCGGCGACCACACCGAGGCGGGCCGCGCCGTCGCCCTCGCCTCACGCACCCCGCCGCCCGCCGGTGTGCAGGCCCGGCTGCAGGAGCTGACCCGCAAGGCGCTGCCCGTCACCCTCACCGGCGGAGCGCTGGTGACCGGCCTGTCCCTGCTGCGCGGCAGCCCGCTGCGGCGCGCCGTCAGCGGCGGGGTCGCCGTGGCCGTGGCCGCCGTACCGGAAGGACTGCCGCTGGTCGCGACCGTCGCGCAGATGGCCGCCGCCCGCCGCCTGTCCCGCCGGGGCGTACTGGTTCGCACGCCGCGCACCCTGGAGGCGCTCGGCCGGGTCGACACCATGTGTTTCGACAAGACCGGCACCCTCACCGAGAACCGCCTCCGCCTGGTCCGGGTCGCCGCCGCCGACGGCGCGGTCCTGGCCCCGGACGACGAACGCGCCGTACCGGTCGTACGGATGGCCGCGCGCGCCTGCCCCCAGGAGGAGACCACCGAGGGGCGCAAGGTCGCGCACGCCACCGACGAGGCCGTGCTGGACGCCGCGCCGCCCGACGAGGACTGGACCCCGGACGGGGAACTGGCCTTCGAGGCCAGCCGCGGTTACGCGGCGGCCGTCGGCCGGGACGGCGAGGACGGCGCGTACCTCGTCGTCAAGGGCGCCCCCGAGACGGTGCTGCCCGCCTGCGCGAACCTGCCCGAGGAGGCGGCCGGCGCCGCCCACACCCTCGCCGGGCAGGGACTGCGCGTCCTCGCCGTCGCCCGGCGCCGGTACGAGGGTTCCGACCCGGAGGCGGAGGTGCAGGCCGGCCTCTCCGGGCTGGAGCTCGTCGGATTCGTCGCCCTCGCCGACGTGCCCCGCGACACCTCGCGGGAACTCCTCGTCGCCCTGCGGAAGTCCGGCATCCTGCCCGTCATGCTCACCGGCGACCACCCGGAGACCGCCCGCGCCATCGCCCTGCAACTGGGCTGGCCCGACGAGACCCAGGTGGTCACCGGGGACGACCTGGTCGCCATGGGCCGCGCCGAACGCGTCCGCGCCCTGCACGGCGCCGGGGTCGTCGCCCGTGTCGCGCCCGAGCAGAAGCTGCACGTCGTCGAGGCCCTCCAGCAGGCCGGGCGGGTGGTCGCGATGGCCGGCGACGGCGCCAACGACGCCGCCGCCATCCGCGCCGCCGACGTGGGCGTCGGCATCGAGGCCCGCGGCTCCGCCGCCGCCCGCAACGCCGCCGACATCGTCCTCACCGGCGGCGACCTGTCCGTCCTCGTCGACGCCTTCGCCGAGGGCCGGGCGCTGTGGCGCAGCGTCGCCGACGCCGTGAGCATCCTCATCGGCGGCAACGCCGGCGAGGTCGGTTTCAGCGTGCTCGGCACCCTGCTCGCCGGCTCCTCGCCGCTGTCCACCCGCCAGCTGCTGCTGGTCAACCTGCTCACCGACATGTTCCCGGCCATGGCCGTGGCGGTGACCCCGAGCAACGACCCGTCCACGGCGGCGCACGCCGAGACCGGCCCGATGGGCCTCGACGTGCTCGGCACGCCGCTGCTGCGCTCCATCCGGCGCCGCGGCGTCACCACCTGCCTGGGCGCGGTCGCGGCCTACCTGATCGGCCGCTTCACCCCGGGCACCGAGCGCCGCTCCACCACCATGGCGCTGTGCGGGGTGGTCGGCGCGCAACTGGTGCAGACCCTCTCCGGACGCCGCCACAGCACCCTGGTGTGGGTGACCGCGCTGGGCTCCGCGGCGGTCCTCGCGGCGCTGGTGCAGACGCCCGGCGTCAGCCACTTCTTCGGCTGTGTCCCCCTGGGCCCGGCCGCCTGGACGGGCGTCGCCCTCGCCATCACCCTCTCCGCCCTGGCCCCCCATCTGGAACGCCTGACCGCGGTCCGCCACCTCTACGCCCTCGCCACCCGCCTCACCCAACGCCTGGCGGACTCCGCCCGCCACACACGCCACACCCTCCACACCGGCATCGCCCGCCCGGTCGCCTGAACCGGGGCGCACCCGGGGCGCCTGCCCTTGCCCCTGTCGGCAGAACGGGCGAACCGTGCACACACTGGAAGTGCAGGGCGGTTCCGGACATCCCGGCTCCGCCGACGCAGGCGGGTGCGTGCGCCCGGCGCCGAGGCCCGCCGCTCAGCGAGAAGGGTGAGGATCGGCATGAAGGGTTACGTCTTCCACGGCCCAGGGCAGTCCGCCTGGGAGGAGGTTCCCGATCCGGAGATCCGGGAGCCCGGCGACGTCATCGTCCGCGTCGACGCCGTCACCATCTGCGGGACGGACCTGCACATCCTCAAGGGCGACGTGCCCGAGGTGCGCCCGGGGACCGTCCTCGGACACGAAGCGGTCGGCGAGGTGGTCGAGGCCGGCGCGGACGTCCGTACCGTACGGCCCGGTGACCGGGTGCTGGTCTCCTGCATCACCGCGTGCGGACGCTGCCGTTTCTGCCGCGAGGGCATGTACGGACAGTGCCAGGGCGGCGGGGGCTGGATCCTCGGGCACCTCGTCGACGGCACGCAGGCCGAGTACGTGAGGGTGCCGTTCGCCGACCTGTCGGTGTACCCGCTGCGCGGCGCCGTCGCCGACGAGGACGCCGTGCTGCTGGCGGACATCTTCCCCACCGCCTACGAGGTGGGCGTGCTCAACGGGCGGGTGCGGCCCGGGGACACCGTCGTCGTGGTCGGGGCCGGGCCGGTCGGGCTGGCCGCGATCGCCACGGCCCGGCTGTTCGGCCCCGAGCGGGTGGTCGCGGTGGACCTGGCGGCGTCCCGGCTCCAGGCGGCGAAGGAGTTCGGCGCCGACGCGGTGGCCGACGCGGGCGAGGGCCCCGAGCAACTGGTCGAGGACCTCACCGGGGAGCTCGGCGCGGACGTGGTGATCGAGGCGGTCGGCGTCCCCGAGACCTTCGAACTGTGCACCCGGGTGGTGCGCCCCGGCGGGCACGTCGCCAACGTCGGCGTGCACGGGGCGCCCTCCACGCTGCACCTCGAGGACCTCTGGATCAAGAACGTCACCATCACCACCGGCCTCGTCGACACGCACTCCACGCCCACCCTGCTGCGGATGGCCGCGGCCGGCCGGCTGCCCACCCGCCGCATGGTTTCCCACACCTTCCCCCTGGACCAGATGCAGGAGGCGTACGACGTGTTCGCCAACGCCGCCGAGACGGGCGCGCTCAAGGTCGTCCTCGGCGTCCCGCAGCACGAGGTCGTCCCGGTGCACCCGACGGTCTGACCGGGGGGCAGGGCGGCTGGACCCGGCCGTCCCGCCGTCCTGGCCCGCCGGTCCGGGGAGGCCCGGGAGGATCCGCCGGACCGCGTCCGTGGAAAGGGCCCGTTCCGCCCGTGCGGGCCGGGCGGGAACGGGCCACCCTGGAGGGGTGGCGCGGTCGGCACCCGCGCGAGGAGGTGACCTCCGATGGCGACGACGCATGGCGCGAGGCCCAAGGTGCCCTGGTGGCGATGGCGGAAGAACCCGCTGTGCCGCCGCAGCGACGTCGCCGAGGCCTGGCTGCTGATCGCCACGGCCGTCCTCGCCCTCGTCCTCTCGGGGTTCGCCGGGATCGCGGCGGCCGGAGCGGTCGGCACGTCCCTCGACGACCGCCGCGAACGCACCCGCCCGGTCCCGGCCGTACTGGTCGAGAACGCGCGCGACGCCGCGCCCGCGCCCGTGTCCGAGAGCGGCGACGGCGGCGTCTGGGCCGAGATCCGCTGGACCGCCCCCGACGGCAGCCGTCACACCGGACGGGCCGAGGTCCCCGCGGACGGCAAGAAGGGCGACGAGGTCACCGTCCACAACGACGGGGACGGCCGCCTCGTGTCCGCGCCCCCCGAGGGCGCCGAGGCGCACTTCCAGATCGCCATGGGCGGCCTCACCGTGGCCTTCGTCACCGGAGGCATGGTGCTGCTGGCCGGATGGATCGTCCGCGCCCGGCTGCGGCTGCGCCGCCTGGACCTCTGGGAGGCCGAGTGGCGCCAGGTCGAGCCGGCGTGGCGCAAGCGCATGACCGGCTGACCCTCCCCGCGCACCGCACGGGAACCTGGTGAGACCTCGCGGACCTCCGGGCGCGCCAGGGGAGACCCGGTCCGTGCCGTGGCGGCGCGGGCGTCCGGTGTCAGGCCCCGCCGTTCCGGCAGTGCAGGAACAGATGCGGCTCCGGGCGTGCCTCCGGATGGCTCGGGGTGAACATCGTGCTCTCCTCCCACTCCACCGTCAGACCCGCCTCCCGCACCATGCCGATGACGTCCTGCGCGGCGAAGCTGGTGACCCGCACCGGCTGGCCCATGAACACCCCGTCGAACTCCTCCACGTCCAGCGGCACCGTGGCCAGCACCAGCAGACCGCCCGGCCGGAGCGCGGCCGTCAGCCGGCGCACCAGCCCCTCCTGCTCCGCCCGGGTCATCTGCAGCAGCGAGAAGTACACGCAGACCGCGTCGTACGCGCCCTCCGGGAGCGGCGACCGCAGGATGTCGTCGCAGCGGAACTCGGCCCCGGGCACCTGACGGGAGGCGATCTCCACCATCACCGGCGACACGTCGACGCCCAGCACCTTGTGTCCCGCACCGGCCAGCGTGGCGGCCGTGGGCCGTCCGGTGCCGCTGCCGACGTCCAGCACGGTGCTGCCGGGGGAGAGCCGTTCGAGCAGCCAGGTGAGCGACGCCCGGTGGGCCGCGGAGGACGCGAACGCCTTCTCGTAGTCGCCGCCCAGCGCGTCGAACACCGCCGCCGCCGGGGATCCGTGCGTCTCGTCGCCCACGACCCACCTCGCTTCCCTCGCCGATGCCGGGCATCGTGCCACTCCCGTGCCCCCGTCACAACGGCACCTCACCGGGCCCCGGCTTGCGGACGCGGCGCCCGGCACGGCAGGGTCGGGGACGTGCCGACCCTGCTGATCGTCCACCACACGCCCTCGCCGAACTGCCAGGCGATGTTCGAAGCCGTCGTCTCCGGCGCCACCGCCCCGGAGATCGAAGGGGTCCGGGTGGTGCGCCGCGCCGCGCTGTCCGCGACCGCCGGCGACGTCCTCGACGCCGACGGCTACCTGCTCGGCACCCCCGCCAACCTCGGCTACATGTCGGGCGCCCTCAAGCACTTCTTCGACCAGGTCTACTACCCCTGCCTGGACAGCACGAAGGGCCGCCCCTTCGGGTACTACGTGCACGGCGGCAACGACGTCACCGGCGCCGTGCGCGGCATCGAGACGGTCACCACCGGCCTCGGCTGGCGCCGCGCCGCGGAGACGGTGACCGTCACCGGCGAACCCGACAAGGCGGCCCTGGAGCGCTGCTGGGAACTGGGCGCCACGATCGCGGCGGGGCTGGCGGACTGACGTCCGACGGGCCCCGCCGCCCGCCCGGACGTCCCGAGGTCAGGCGCCGTCCATCTTCTCCCGGTCCTGCTCGTCCCAGGCGCGGGTGTCGCGCGGCTGCGTGTACGGCTCCTCCTCCGGCGGGTGACCG
Source organism: Streptomyces sp. BJ20 (assembly GCF_022869105.1). Classification (NCBI taxonomy): domain Bacteria; kingdom Bacillati; phylum Actinomycetota; class Actinomycetes; order Kitasatosporales; family Streptomycetaceae; genus Streptomyces; species Streptomyces sp. BJ20. Next base: position 4,290,053 of record NZ_CP094918.1, on the reverse strand, counting down.
CCGGCGATGGCCCGCTGCCGGGCGATCTCCGCGTCGAACTCCAGGCCCAGCAGGATCGCGAGATTGGTGATCCACAACCAGATCAGGAAGATGATGACACCGGCCATCGTGCCGTACGTCTTGTTGTACGAGCCGAAGTTGGCGACGTAGAGCGCGAACCCGGCGGAGGCGGCCAGCCAGATCAGCAGCGCCAGGAAACTGCCCGGCGTGATCCAGCGGAACCCCTTCACCTTGGCGTTCGGGGCGGCCCAGTACAGCAGCGCGATCATGACGGTCACCAGCAGGACCAGCACCGGCCACTTGGCGATCGACCACGCCGTGAGGGCCGTGTCGCCCAGCCCCAGTAGATCCCCCGCCTGCCGGGCCAGCCCGCCGGTGAAGACCACGATCAGCGCGCTGATGGCGGCCATCACCAGCAGCGCGACCGTCACGCCCACCCGGACCGGCAGCACCTTCCACACCGGGCGGCCCTCGGGCATGTCGTACACCGCGTTCGACGAGCGCATGAACGCCGCCACGTAGCCCGACGCCGACCAGATCGCCAGCAGGAGGCTGATGGCCGCCACCAGCGACCCGACGCCCGCGTTGCCCTGCAACTGTTCGATGGCCTGCGTGATGATGTCCCGTGCGGCGCCGGGGGCGGTGAGCTCCTGGACGTTCTCCAGCACCTTGTCCGTCGTGGATCTGCCGGTGAGGCCGAGGATCGACACCAGGGCCAGCAGCGCCGGGAACAGCGCCAGCACGCCGTAGTACGTCAGGGCGGCGGCGCGGTCGGTGAGTTCGTCGTCCTTGAACTCGCGCACGCTGCCCTTGAGCGCGTCTTTCCAGGCGCCCTTGGGCAGTTTCGTCGGGGTGTCCGGCGCCGCCCGTTCCACCGCGTCGCTCGGGCCCGGCTCCTCAGCCGGCTGCCCGGCCTTCCGCGTGGACGCGGACTCGTCCGGCGCGTTCTGGTGTGCCGGCCGGTCGCCCCGGCCCGGGATATGCAGCTTCATGGCCACCGGGTGCCCCAGGTCCGCCGTGTCACGCCCGGACGGACGGGTGACGCGGCCGGGTGCGAAGCCGCACGTAAAGGCTTGTGGGAGCGCTCCCATAGGGGCAGGATGCCTGCCATGACCGAGTCTCCCGCCGTCCGTCCGTACCGCCCCGGGGATCACGAGGCCCTCGACGACATCTGCGTCCGTACCGCGCACAACGGCCAGGACAGCCGCCCCCATTACGACGACCCCTCCGTCTTCACCGCCGCCTTCGCCGCCCCGTACGCCCATCTGGAGCCGGAGCTGGCCTTCGTGCTGGACGACGGGCGGGGGAACGCCGTCGGTTACGTCGTCGGCGCCGCCGACACCGCCCGGTTCGCCGAGCGGTTCCGCGCCGAGTGGCTCCCGCTGGTCGCCGAGCGGCATCCCGCCCCGGCCGGCCCGCCGGCCACCCCGGACGAGACGATCGCCTGGCTGCTGCACCACCCCGAGCGGATGGCCGTGCCGGAGCTGGCCGCCTGGCCCGCCCATCTGCACATCGACCTGCTGCCCGAGTGGCAGGGCCGAGGATACGGGCGCCGGCTGATGCGCACCCTCCTCGCGGCCCTGGCGGAACGCGGGGTCCCGGCCGTGCATCTGGTGATGACGGTCGCCAACGAGCCCGCCCGCGCCTTCTACGACCGGATGGGCTTCGAGGAGATCGAGGGCGTGCCGATGGACGACTCGGTCGTCTGCCTCGGCCGCACCACGGCGGATCTCGAGCGGCTCTGACGACGCCCTCCGCGTGTGTCACCGTCGAAAGTGTCGAACGCGCCACCGGGTGACGGAAGTGGCGAGAACGGAGGGTTGCCCGTTCCGTCGCCGGGGCGCAGATTGAGCCTGGGAGCGCTCCCATGCATGGGGTGCGCGGCGGGTTGCGCGCGCCCCCACCCCACGACCCCCACGGCGCAGGAGGAACCATGAGTTGGCATGCGCATGATTTGTCACCGCGTGATCTGTCGCGAGGCCGGTCCTGGCTCGCGCTCGTCCTGAGCACCGTCGTCGCCGCGCTGCTCTGTCTGGTCCCCTGGAGCGGAACGGCCCACGCCCACGGCTCGGTGGTGGACCCCGCGTCCCGCAACTACGGCTGCTGGCTGCGGTGGGGGAGCGACTTCCAGAACCCGGCGATGGCCCAGCAGGACCCGATGTGCTGGCAGGCCTGGCAGGACAACACCAACGCCATGTGGAACTGGAACGGCCTTTACCGTGACGGCTCGCGCGGCAACTTCCGCGCGGTCGTCCCCGACGGCACGCTCTGCAGCGGCGGCAACACCGAGAACGGCCGCTACCGCTCCATGGACACGCCCGGCGCCTGGAGGACCACGAACGTCGGCAGCGGTTTCACCGTCAACCTGTACGACCAGGCGAGGCACGGCACGGACTACTTCCTGGTCTACGTCACCAAGCAGGGCTTCGACCCCAGGACCCAGCGGCTGCGCTGGGACGACCTCCAGTTGCTGACCCGTACCGGCTCCTACGCCCCGGCCGACAACTACGCGATCCCGGTGCGCACGTCCGGCCTGAGCGGCCACCACGTCGTCTACACGATCTGGCAGGCCTCGCACTCGGACCAGACGTACTTCCTGTGCAGCGACGTGAACTTCACCTGACCAGGCGGGACATGACGGCCTGAGCCTCGTGGCCCCCGCCGGGCGCACCCCGTCCGGTGGGGGCCGTGTGTCTCAAGTGGCCTGCCGTCGCTGAGATTTCCCGAAGAAATCGTGAGCCGGTTGAACACGATGCGGTCCGCCTGCGTATGGGGCGTGGGAATCGAATGCCCGCCCCCCGCGACAGAAGCGTAGGAGTACTGCCTTGGCACGCAACACACGCAGACGCCCCAAACAGCGCGCGACGCTCGCCGCTTTCGCCTTGATCCTGGGCGGCGGCGGCATGATGGCGGCCAACGTCTACGCTTCCGCGACGGACGGCGGGACGTCGGACGCGCAGGTGCTGTCGGGCGCAGCCACCATCGACTGCCCCGACGTGGCCACCCAGCTGACCGAGGTGCCCGACCAGGCCCGGGCCGAGGTGGACAAGGAGCTCGCCAACCTGGACGCCCAGATCGCCGAGGCCTACAAGCGGCTCGGCGAGTCGGGCGACGCGATCCGCCAGGACCCCGGTTTCGCCGAGAACGCCATCGCCGGACCGCTGAAGGACAAGCGCGCCGCCGTGCTGGCCCGTATCGGGGCCGCCGTCGAGAAGGCCGGCGCCGAACGGCCGCAGGGACTCGACGACCTCGCCTCCTGCGCGGTGCGCGACTCGGGCAACGCCCCCGCCCCCGAGGAGGGCGGCGGCGAGCAGGCCGGCGACGGCCAGGGCCAGGACCAGCAGAACGGCGACGGCCAGCAGGGCGGCGAGGGCCAGCAGGACGGTGGCGACCAGCAGGGCGACCAGGACCAGGGCGGCCAGGACGGCGGCCAGGACCAGGGCGGCGGCAACGGCGGCCAGGCCGGCAACGGCCCTGTGCCCGGCGACTACGTCTCCATCGAGAGCGTCCAGCCCAACGTCGACACCCCGGAGCCGTCGGGCGACGCCTCCACCGGCACCTTCGCCAGCGAGTGCGGCGTCAACGAGAACGGGCTGTTCAACTCGGACAACGTCATCGCCGCGCCCGGCGTGAGCAACGGCGCCCACCACTTCCACGACTACATCGGCAACCAGGCCACCAACGCCTTCGTCAGCGACGAGGAGCTGACCCGGGCGCAGACCAGCTGCGAGGACCAGCGTGACAGGTCCTCCTACTACTGGCCGGTGCTGCGCCTGCAGAACGGCACCGAGGAGCGCGACGCCCAGTCCCCGGGCGGCGGCATCGAGGGCAACGCCGGTGAGATCGTCACCCCGAAGGACGTCACGCTGACCTTCGTCGGCAACCCGAAGGCCAAGGTCACGGCCATGCCCCGGCTGCTGCGCATCATCACCGGCGACGCCAAGTCCTTCGTCAACGGCCCGGCCAACGCCAACGCCTCCTGGAGCTGCACCGGGTTCGAGGACCGGCAGCTGAAGGACAAGTACCCGCTGTGCCCCGAGGGCAGCGACGTGGTCCGCTCGTTCGCCTTCCAGAGCTGCTGGGACGGCCGCAACATCGACAGCGCCAACCACCGTACGCACATGGCGTTCACGGACGCCGAGGGCAACTGCCCGTCCGGCTTCCAGCCGATCCCGCAGCTCGTCCAGCGCATCGTGTACGACGTCGACGCGCCGAGCCTGGAGGACGGCGGCAAGACGGTCCCGCTGTTCGCGGTGGACTCCTTCCCCGAGCAGCTGCACAAGCCGATCACCGACCACGGCGACTTCATCAACGTCTTCGAGGAAGACCTGATGAACGAGATGGTCGCGTGCATCAACGAGGGCCGCACCTGCGGCGCAGGCGCCGGCGGCGGTGACGACGGCAACGGCGGCGGTGACGACGGCAACGGCGGTGGCGACGACGGCAACGGCGGTGGCGACGACGGCAACGGCGGTGGCGACGACGGCAACGGCGGCGGTGACGACGGCAACGCCGGTGGCGACAACGGCGGTGACGACGGCAACGGCGGAGGTGACAACGGCGCCGAGCAGCCCACCGCCACGCCCGACGACCCGGGCCAGGGCAACGACGGCAACCAGGACGACGGCAACCAGGACGGCGGCCAGAACGACGGCGACCAAGGCGGCGGCCAGGAACCGCCCGTGGCGACCGAGGAACCCGCGGACGACAAGGGCGCGGCCCAGCCCGACGTGAAGATCTCCGACCCGGCCGACGCCGGCGGCGAGGACGACGCCCAGGGCGGCGCGGACAAGGGCGAGGGCGGCGACGACGACGGCGGCCAGGCGGCCCAGGCCGCCCAGGTGCCCGGCAGTCTCCCCGAGCTCGAGGACAACACCCAGGCCCAGGGCGCCGGCGGCAGCCTCGCCGAGACCGGCGCACAGATGTGGCCGGCCGCGATCGGCGGAGTACTGGTGATCTTCGGCTTCTTCGTGCTGCGGAGCGTGCGGCGCAACGCCTGACGGTCACCCCCACGCACAGCGGGCGGCAGGACCCTCCGGGGCCCTGCCGCCCTCGTGCGTGCCCGGGCGGTGATCTCCAGGGCGTGCGCCACCGAGGCGCGCGCGTCCCGAGTGCGCCGCCACGCCTCGTGGACGCGGGACAGCAGGAAGATCTCCCACCTGCTCGGTAGGTCAGGACGTCCGCCCGCCGGATCGCGGACCGTGCACAGTCCCGTCCGTCACGCCGTCCGTGTGTGACACTTGACCGCACGAGGCCGCGGCGCTGTCCGAGGGGGGAGTGCCGGCCGCCGGAGAGGGGAAGCGCCGTGAGCCGGGAGAGCGTACGCGCACACGAGGACGAGGACGTGGCCGCCCAGGCCCGCCACGCCCGTTTCGGGAGCCTGCCGGAGCCCGTCCGGGTGGAGGATCTGGTCGAGGAGAAGCCGGCGGTCACCCCTGACCCGGCCCGCTTCGCCTACAACCCCGACGAATGGCTCGTCCGGTACTGCGCCTGACCGCGTCCGCCCGCCGCGCGGGCGTCAGCTCGCGTCGGCCGGGTCGTACGCCGTGAGCAGCAGCGCCACGTCGTCCGGCCGGTCCTCCGCGCGGCGGGCCGCGCCGAGCATCCGGTCGGCCAGCTCCTCCATGGAGTCGGTCCGGGAGACGGCCAGGCACGTGCGGACCGTCTCGATGCCGGTCGCGATGTCGCTGCCGGGCACCTCGACCAGCCCGTCCGTGTAGAGCGCCAGGACGCTGCCGGGTTCCAGGGTGAGTTCGGTGACCGGGTAGTCGGCGTCCGGCTGCACGCCCAACAGCACGCCACCCGGCAGCTCCAGGGACTCCGCGCTCCCGTCGGGGTGCCGCAGCAGCGGCGGAGGGTGGCCCGCCCGCACGGCGAGGGCGTGCCCGGTCGCCGGGTCCAGCTCGATGTAGCAGCAGGTGGCGAAGACGTCCGTCTCCAGCTCGGCGAGCAGCTGGTTGGTGTGGGTGACGACCTCGTGCGGCGGCCGCCCGCTCGCGGCGAAGGAGTGCACCGCGCTGCGCAGCTGCCCCATGACGGCCGCGGCGCCCACGCTGTGCCCCTCCACGTCCCCGATGACCAGCGCCACCCCGCGCCCCGTCCGGATGACGTCGTACCAGTCGCCGCCGATGTCCATGCCCTTCGTGCCGGGCAGATAGCGGGCGGTGATGCGCAGCCGGTCGATGGCGGGCAGCCGGTGCGGCAGCAGCCCTTCCTGGAGCCCGCGCGCCACGGCGGATTCGGCGTCGTAGAGCCGCGCCCGCTCCATCGCCTGCGCCGTCAGCCCGGCCAGCGCGGTCAGCGCGCTGCGCTCCTCCGCGGTGAAGCGGTGCGGGGTGCTCCAGCCGAGGATGCAGGAGCCGACCGGGTGTCCGGAGGCGATCAGCGGCAGGAACGCCCAGGACATCATGGGGTCCAGCGCCAGTCTCGGGTACGCGCCGACCAGTTCCTCCGGCGACTTGAAGAACAGCGGCAGGCGCGTGGTCAGCGCGTGCACCCCGGGCAGGTCCGCCTCCAGGGACACCCCCTCGAACGGGTCGAGGAAGTGCTGCGGATAGCCGTCCTCCCACAGCAGGTACATCCGCCCGTCGCGCACGGTGTACAGGGCGACCTCCTGCGCCCCGAACGCCGGCAACAGCTGCTCGGACACGGCCCGGCACACGTCCCGCACGGTGACGGACTCGGTGAGCACGCTGGCCATCTGCACCACGTGGTACAGCGCCCCCGCGCGGGCGGTGGTGACCAGCCCGGTCGGCCCTGCCGCCGGCTCCGAGGACGGCGGCAGGGCCCGCCCCGGCTCCGCCCCCGCGGGGGCGGCGGTGGGGAAGACCCGGCCGGTCAGCCCGTGCACACCCGGGTAGAGCACGAACCCCAGCCACACGCCGTCCGGGTCGCGCACCAGGTACGACACCGGTTGCTGCGTCAGCATCGCCGCCCGGTAGCGGTCCTCGTACGCCGGGTCGTGCAGCCACGGCAGCACCCGCCAGGGATAGTGGCCGAGCAGCCGCTCCAGGTCGCAGCCGAGCAGGTCCTGGCAGCGGCGGTTGGCGTAGATGACCCTGCCGTCCTGGTCGAGGGAGAACAGCCCGTCGGGCAGCCGCTCGGCCGCCTCCGCCGCGGTGACGCCGCCCGCCACGTCGACCAGGGCGCCCACCAGCAGCCGGTCGGAGGTCCCCGTCCGGACCACGTGCCCCCACAGCTCCACCGGCCGGTAGCGGACCGCCTCGCTGTCGTCCTGCGACGCGTCCAGCACCCGGAAGTGGCGGCCCCGGACCTGCCCGGTCTCCTCCGCGTCCCGGCGGGCCGCCCGCAGCTCGTACAGGTCGTCCGGCGACACCCGTTCCTCGACCGCGGCCAGGGTGCCGCCGAACTCGCCCCGGGACACGCCCAGCAGCTCCAGCGCGTCGTCGTCCCCCGTCCAGCGACCGCCGGCCAGGTCCCACTCGACCATCCCGACCGCGACCGCCTCGGCGCGCGGTGCCGGCAGCCGCACGCTGACCGGCTGGTCGTCGTACTCGATGCCGTACGCCACCGCGTCCGCGTCCGTGCGGCCCGGAAGGCCGTGCGCGTACGCGGCGAGGCGCTCCTCCATCTCCTGCACGGCCCGGCGCAGCCCCTCCCGGACCTCCGCCTCACCGGCCGGTTCCCTGAACGAGGAGTGCAGCACCGCGAGCACACCCACCGTCTCGCCGCCGACCCGCACCGGCTGGTAGGCGTGCGCGAACGAGTACGGCAGGGCGGCCGTGAACTGCGGGAAGCGCAGCATCGTCGCCCGGTCGTCGGGCAGGTACTGCGTCTCGCCGCTGCGGAACGCCTCGCACATCGGCAGCGCGCCGCTCACCGGGATCCGCCACCACGGCTTCAGCAGCGAGCGGGGCACGCCGGACATCACGCACAGCACCAGCGACCGGCGGTCCCGCGACCGCAGGTACACCGCCCCGCCGTACCCCCCGGTGTCCCGTACGGCCGCCACCACGGGGTCCGCGAGCGCGTCCTCGATACGGGCCTCGCCGCGCGGGGACCGGCTCTCATCCGCGTCGGGTACGGGCGGGCCCGCCGGCCGCTGCCCGCGCGGTGCGGCGGCTGCACCACCCATGTGACGCCCTCCCGGTGCGCACGGAACGGGACGTTCGTCCGCTTCCCACCAGCATGTGCCATGCGCGCCGGTACGGCGACCGGCCGAACGGACCGCAACCATCAGGTCATCCCGCTCGTCTCACCCCATAACAGAACGTTGTCGTCCCAGGGGGCCGAAAATGCTTCAACCAAGAACAATCTGCGCGACGGTGGTGCTCCTCGGCGCCTCGCTGGTGACGGCGGCCGTTCCGGCCGTGGCCGCCCCCGAGGCGGCGCCCGCCGCGGCCACGGCCTGCCCCACCGGCTGGGGCTCCACCGACAAGGCGGCCGCCGCCGCCACGTCCGAGTCCGTGCGGAACGTCCGCACCGGCCGGCACGACTGCTACGACCGTATGGTCGTCGACGTGCCCGGAGCCGCGCGCGGTGACCTCGGTTACTCCGTCCGCTACGTCGACCGGCTCCTCCAGGACGGCTCGGGACGGCACATCCCCGTCTCCGGCGGCGCGATCCTCGAGGTCCGCGTCACCGCCCCCGCTTACGACCCGGAGACGGGCGCGGCCACCTATCCCGCGCGCGCCGGGGGCGTCCTGCCGGGCGTCGACCTCACCGGGTACCGCACGTTCCGCGACGCGCGGTTCGCCGGCAGCTTCGAGGGCGACACCCAGCTCGGTCTCGGGGTGCGCGGACGGCTGCCGTTCCGCGTGCAGCAGCTCGACGGGCGTCTCGTGATCGACGTGGCCCACACCTGGACCGGCACCGCCGCCCGCTGAGCGCGCGCCGTACGACGAGCCGGGCGGTCAGCGCTCCGCGCCGCCCGGCTCGCAGATCTCCCGCGCCACGTCCCGCAGCTTGGTGTTGGTGCGCTGCGACCGGGTGCGCAGCAGCTCGAACGCCTGGTCCTCCGTGACGTCGTGCCGGCCCATCAGGATGCCCATCGCCTCGCCGATCAGATGGCGCGTGGTGATCGCCTCCTGCATCTGCTCGTCGGTGCGGGCGGTGGCGAACGCGACCGCCGCGTGCGACGCCAGCAGCCAGCCCGCCGTCTCGCTGTCCTCGGTGAAGATCCCCGGCTTGCGCGAGTACATGTTGAGGGCGCCCAGTTCCTCCTCCCGCGTGTAGAGGAGGAAGCCCATCATGCTGCCCACCCCGAGGTCCCGGGCCCGGGGCACGAAGCGCGGCCAGCGCTCCGGGGGCGCCGTGAGGTCGGGGATGCGGAACAGCCGCTCCGGGCGGTCGGGCCGTGCCGCGTCGAAGCAGGGCCCCTCGCGCAGCTCGCCCTGCAGCATGTCGCTCTTGGTGACGAACGGGTCGGTCGGCGCCAGCGACCGTACGCGTCCCTGGCTCAGGACGAGGATTCCCGCGGCGTCGCAGCCGTCCACGAGCTCCACCGCCGAGCGCGAGATCTGCTCCAGCGTAGCGTCGAGCGTGTGCTCCGCGAGCAGGTCCCGGGCCATCGACGCCATGCGCTGGGCGAAAAGCCGCCAGTCCATGTCCGTCTCCCTGTCCGTCCGGCCGTGCTCCTGACCATCGTGGCATCTCCTCACGGTCGCCTCTTTCCCGCCGGACACCGAAACAGGCCGCCCGACCCGGATCTGGTGAGCGCGCGGATCGGGGGCACACGGCGTTCGTGATCTTCGGCGTGCCCGGTGTGCGGGGCGCCGGTGCCCGGCCGTCCAGAGAGAGGAGTCACCACGGTGACCATGCCCGAGCGTCGTACCCGTGCGCTGCGCCCAGGCCGGCGCTTCGACCTGCGCTCCACCGCCATGTTCTTCGGTCTGCTCGCGGCGGCACTGGTGATCGGGGGCCTGGCGGTACGCGCGCTGGCCGGGGTGGTGCAGCGGCGCCCGGTGTGGGCCGTCGTGCTGCTCTGCCTGGTCCTCGCCGTCGCCGTGGCCCGCGGCCGCCGCAGGAGGCGGCTGTCGGCGGCGGGGATGGCCCGGCAGGCCGGTCGCGCGTTCGCCCGGGGGACCTCCACGGCGCTCGACGCGCTGGACGCGCCGGCGCCGGCCCCGCTCGTCATCCCCGCCCAGGCGGGGCCGGTGGACGAGGTCACCTCGCCGCTGCCCGTGGCGCAGGGCATCGACCACGACGCCCTGACACCGGACGAGTTCGAGGCGGCCACGGCCGAGCTGTGCGCGCGGGACGGCTGTACGGAGGTCCAGGTGGTGGGCGGTGCGGGCGATCTCGGCGCCGACGTGACGGCCCTGATGCCGGACGGACGCCGGCTCGTCGTCCAGTGCAAGCGGTACGGGGAGGACAACAAGGTCGGCTCGCAGGATCTTCAGCGGTTCGGGGGCACGTGCTTCACGGTGCACGAGGCCGATGTCGCCGTCGTCGTCACGACGGGTGAGTTCACCGTGCCGGCGCTGGAATACGCGGAGCAGTGCGGGATCGTCTGCGTCGACGGGGACGGGCTGCTGGCGTGGAGCCAGGGGAGGGCGCTGGCGCCGTGGGCGGGTGTGCGGGAGGAGACGGCTTAGGGGGCGTTCCCGACGGTTCGTGTCCGCGGGTTCCGTCGTGGTCGCCCGGGCGGTTTCCCCCGCTCCTTCGGGCGCGCACCGGGCCGTTGTCAGTGGCGGATGCCACCCTGCCGTCATGGACGAGACGGAGTTCATGCGCGGCCGGGTGTACGGCGCGGACCACGACGACCCGGGGCCGCGTGAGGGACGGACGTACGCGGAGCTGTCCGGCGGCCCGCTGGACGGCCTGCTGCTGGACGTCACCGACCACGGCCCGGCGGAGCGGCGGCACGGCGTGGGCCTGCCCACCGAGATAGGCCGCTACGGCCCCGGCGGCCGCGCGGTCTACGCGCCCCGCGCGGCCGGCGCCCGGGTGTACGAGTGGCGGGGCGACGTCCCGTGACCGAGCCCCGTGCGCGGGTAGGGACGCGGCGACCGGGGCAGACGTAGCCGTAGAACGTCAACGCCGAGGGAGGTGCGGCGCACCATGAAACGGATCGCCGAACCCGCCTCGGCACTGCGCGGCCGCATCGGCCACGCCATCTTCTCGCGGGTGGCCGGACCCGAAGGTCCGGACAACCGCGCCCGCATCCACGGCACCCCGGGCCCCCGCTGGTTCGCCCCCGAGAGCCCGGTCCGCCGGGTGCACGGCGACGCGTCGATGTTCATCGGCGGTCTGTCCGCCCTGCTGCTCCAGTCGCTCCACCCGCTCGCCATGGCCGCCGTCGCCGCCCACTCCGGCTTCCGCGGCGACCCCTGGGGCCGGCTCCAGCGGACCAGCACCTTCCTCGCCGTCACCACGTACGGCACCGCCGACAGCGCCCAGCGGGCCGTCGACCGGGTGCGCGCCGTCCACGACACGGTCCGCGGCACCGCGCCCGACGGCCGGGAGTACCGCGCCTCCGACCCGCACCTGCTGTGCTGGGTGCACGTCGCCGAGGTCGACATGTTCCTGCGCGCCCACCAGCGCTACGGCGCCCGCCCGCTGGACGACGCCGGCTGCGACGGGTACGTCGCCGGCATGGCGCGCATCGCCACCGCCCTCGGCGTTCCCGACCCGCCCGTGAACCGGGCGCAGCTCGCCGAGCGGCTGGCCGCCTACCGCGACGAGCTGCACGCCACCCCGGACGCCCTGGCCACCGCGCGGTTCCTGCTGCTCGACCCGCCCGTCCCGCTGCTCGCCCGCCTGCCGTACGGCGTCCTCGCCGCGAACGCCGTGTCCCTGCTGCCGCCGTGGGCGTCCCGCGAGCTGCGGGTGCCCCGCATGCCCGCCGAAGCCCTGTGCGTCCGCCCGCTCGGCACCGCCGTCACCGCGGGCATCCGCTGGGCGCTGGCCCCCACCCGCCCAGCCGCCTGACCCGTCCGGCCGCGCCTCCTCGGTTGACGGCGGTCAGACGGGGCACTCAGAGCTGACCGGTGGCGCCCAGGGACACAGGAGGCAACAGTGGCGGTTCGTCATCGCTTGATCCGCACCGACCCGCGGACCGTGTGGTCCGTGCTGGAGGACGGCACCCGCTACGCGGACTGGGTGGTGGGCACGTCCGAGTCGAAGCCGGCGCACGGCCACTGGCCGCAGCTCGGCTCCGCCATCCGCTACGAGGTGCCCGTCGGCCCGCTGAAGCTGCACAACGAGACGGTCGTCCGGCGCTGCGTCCCCGGCGAGGTGCTGGAACTGGAGGCCAAGGCCGGCCCGCTCGGCACCGCCCGCATCGCCATCGAGGTGCAGCCCTGGGGCGACTGGTGCCTCGTCAAGGTGGACGAACACCCCCTGCGCGGGGCGGGCGGCTTCCTGCACAACGTGGGAGTCGAGGCGCTCATCCAGATCCGCCACCGCGCCATGCTCGCCCGGCTCGCGCACCTCGTCGAGACCGAGGCCGCCGAGACGGAGGAGCGCCGGCCGCTCGGCCAGATCGTGCCGCCGGAGCCCGACGCGGGAGGCGCCCGTGGCTGACGCCGTCGTCATCGGCGCGGGGCCCAACGGCCTGGTCGCGGCGAACCTGCTCGCCGACGCCGGCTGGAGCGTCACGGTCCTGGAGGAACAGCCCGAACCCGGCGGCGCCGTGCGTCACGACCACGGCGTCCACCCCGACTTCGCCAACGACCTGTTCAGCTCCTTCTATCCGCTCGCCGCCGCATCCCCGGTCGTCTCCGGGCTCGGCCTGGAGGAGCACGGACTGCGCTGGAGCCACGCCCCGCACGTCGTCGCCCACCCCCTGAGCGACGGCCGCTGCGCGATCCTGGACCGCGACGTCGACGTCACCGCGGACTCCCTCGACACCTTCGCGCCCGGGGACGGCGACGCCTGGCGCCGGCTGCACTCCATGTGGGACACCCTGCGTCCCGACCTGCTGGACGCCCTGTTCACGCCGTTCCCGCCGGTCCGCTCCGGGCTGCGGCTCGCCGTACGGCTGCGCGGCACCGGCGGGCTGCGCATGGCGCGCACCCTCGTGCTGCCCGTGCGGCGCATGGCGGAGGAGGAGTTCCGCGGCGAGGGCGGCGGGCTGCTGCTCGCGGGCAACGCCCTGCACGCCGACCTCGCACCCGAGGCCGCCGGCAGCGGCGGCTTCGGCTGGCTGATGTCCATGCTCGGACAGACCTACGGCTTCCCCGTACCGGTCGGCGGCGCGGGCGCCCTCACCGACGCCCTCGTGCGGCGCCTGGAGTCACGCGGGGGAGCGCTGCGGTGCGGGCGGCACGTGGAACGCGTCGTCGTCCGCGACGGGCGCGCGCTCGCCGTACGCCTCGCCGACGGGGAGACCGTCCCCGCCCGGCGTGCCGTCCTCGCCGACGTGTCCGTCCCCGCCCTCTACGGCGAACTCGTCGCCCCCGAGGACCTGCCCCGGCAGCTGCTGTCCGACCTGGAACGCTTCCAGTGGGACTTCGCCACCTTCAAGGTCGACTGGGCGCTGGACGGGCCGGTGCCGTGGCAGTGCGAGCAGGCCGCAGGAGCCGGGACCGTGCACCTCGCCGACGGGCTCGACGAACTCACCCGCTTCGCCGCCCAGCTCGCCATGGGCCGGGTGCCCGACCGCCCGTTCTCCCTGTTCGGGCAGATGACCACCTCCGACCCGACCCGCTCCCCGGCAGGCACCGAGTCCGCCTGGGCCTACACCCACGTCCCGCACCGGGTCGTCGGGGACGCGGGCGACGACGGGATCACCGGCTCCTGGGACAAGGACGAGCAGGAACGCATGGCCGACCGCGTCGAGGCCCATGTGGAGCGCTTCGCGCCCGGCTTCCGCGACCGCGTCCGGGCCCGGCGGATCCTCGCCCCGCCCACGCTCCAGAACCTCGACCGCAACCTGCACGGCGGCGCCATCAACGGCGGCACCGCCGCCATGCACCAGCAGCTCTTCTTCCGGCCGGCCCCCGGCACCGGGCGTCCCGAGACCCCCGTCAAGGGCCTGTACCTGGCCTCCGCCGGCGCCCACCCGGGCGGCGGTGTGCACGGCGCGCCCGGCGCCAACGCCGCCCGGGCCGCGCTGCGCCCGTCCTTCGCGCCCGGTCTGGCCGCCGCCCAGCGGCTGCTGGCCCACCGCGACCGCACCGGACACCGGCAGCCCGACCGGGGCGGGCGCCCGGCGTGAACCCCGTCCGGCCGACCCCCGGCCCGACGGACGACCGACCTCAGAAGGAGGCGAGACGATGAGCGGACGGAACGGACGGCCCGACGACGGCCCCGACCGTCGGCACCAGCGCCCCGAGGGCCTGAGCGACGAGACGGTCGAGGCGCTGGGATCGCTGTCGAAGGCACTGGAGACCACCGAACGGGCCCGCGGCCACCTCTACAGCTTCCACCAGCTCACCGGTACCGCCGACCTGGAGCTCGACCGGGCCGTGGAACTGCTGCACAAGGCCGGGCACCCGGACTGGGCGGAGGCCGTCCGCACCCAGGTGCTGGGCCGCAACGTCATCCCCGGCCACTGGACGTTCCAGATCGTCGAGGCGTACGACCACACGTACTACCGGCCGTTCCGGGAGCTGGAGCAGGCCGCGGTGGAGGAGCTGGCCGACGGCCGCGACCACCTCTTCGAGGCGGAGATGAAGGAGGCCCGCAGGACCGCGGGTCACCCGCACCACACCGCCCGCCCGGACGTCGACCCGCAGATCACCGGCGGGGACGGGGGATGAGCGACGGCCCGCTGGGCGGACGCACCGCCGTGGTCACGGGGGCCGCACGCGGCATCGGTGCCGGCCTCGCCCGCGAACTCGCCGCACGCGGCATGCGGGTGGCGCTGCTCGGCCACGAGGGCGACCGGCTGCGGCAGCTCGCCGACGACCTGCCCGCCCCCGCCCTCGCGTACGAGGTCGACGTCACGGACGACGCGGCGCTGGAGCAGGCGGCGGACGCGGTACGGACCGGGCTCGGCACACCGTCCGTCGTCGTCGCCAACGCGGCCGTGGCGGACGCCGGGCCGTTCGCCGACTCCGACCCGGCGCGGTGGGGGCGGATCGTCGACGTCAACCTCACCGGCAGCGCGAACACCGCCCGCACCTTCCTGCCCGACCTCACGGCGGCCAAGGGCCATTACCTCCAGGTCGCCTCTCTCGCGGCCATCGGCGCCGCCCCGATGATGAGCGCGTACTGTGCCTCCAAGGCGGGTGCGGAGGCCTTCGCCCACTCCCTGCGCGCGGAGGTCGCCCACCTCGGCGTGACGGTCGGTCTCGGCTACCTCACCTGGATCCGCACCGACCTGATCGAGGACGCCGACCGCCACGGCGTGATGCAGGAACTGCGGGGGCACATGCCGTGGCCGGTGCGGGACGTGTACCCGCCGGACCGTGCGGCGGCCCGCCTCGCCCAGGCGGTGGAACGCCGCAGCACGGCGGTCTACTACCCGCGCTGGCTCCGCCTCGCCCAGCCGGTACGGGCCGCCATGCCGGCCGTGGTCACCAGGGCGACCCGCCACTACCTCCCCCGCATCGAGGCGCGTTCCTCCCTGACCCACACGGACCTCCTGGGCGGAGGCGGCAGGGCGGACTCGGAGGCGGCGAGGCCGAGCTGAGACGCGGTCTCGGCGCGCCGCCCGGGCCGGTACGGCTCTGACGTGCGCGGCGCGGGCGGCCCCGTGGACAGGGTCCGCACCGCGCCGTGGGCGCCCCGGGTGCGGGGCGAGGCGCCGGCGCGCCGCTCGCCGGGGTCGCGCGGGACACCGTGGCGCCTGCCCGACCGAGCGGAGGCGCACGGTCCGCGGCCCACCCGCGCGACCCGTCCCCTCCGCCGGCGAGTGCCGAGTGGGCTCCGGGCTGAACGACCGGAGCAGGAGGGACTGGGCCCCGCCGTCGGGCGGATGCACAGCAGGGTGCCGGCGCGGGCCGAAGGGCGGACATCCCCCGGTCGGCGTGGCGCTTCGTTCGGCGTGGCTCCCTCGCCCGTCGACCCTGTGCACCGGAATCCTCGGGGCCCCGGCCCGGCGCCGTCAGCCGGACCAGGCCGCCGCTCGCTCGCGCGGCGAAGCTGCCGTCGTCCGGCCCGGACGGTGTCCTCACCGGGCGGGCCGGACGGTCACGCCCCCGGGAACCGTCCCGTCGAGCGGAGCGCCCAGCGGCGTTCCGCGTAGGCCAGGTCGTCACGCCAGAGGCGGCCGGAGGCGGCGCGGACCAGGGGGCGCAGGACGGGCGCCGCGGCTCGGGCCAGGGCGAAGCCGCGGCGGTCCGAGGCCGCGACCACCGCCTCGACCACCGCCGTGCGCGGCCGGCCGGAGGCGTCCGGGCCCAGGGGAGTGGCGTGCGTCTCGACCACGGAGCCGACCCCCTCGCCCTCCGTGATGTGCATGACGACCGTGCGCGGCTCCGGAGCCGTGAAGACCGCCCGGACCGGTACCACCAGGCGGCCCGCCACCTTGAACGACACGTCCACGGCGAACGCGTCCTCGCCCGCGCTCTCCGGCGTGTCCGCCACCGTGAGGTCGACGAACGAGTACGGGTGGAACCAGGCCCCGTGCCAGGGGTCGAGCCGGTTCGCCACGACGTCCTCCGGCTCGCAGACGCCCACGCCCGCGTACACCGCCGTCAGGGCGCGCGCCGGCACCGGGCGGCTCGGCACCACCGGCGCGTCGAGCGGCTCCTCGCCGCCCACCGCGTCCAGCCGTACCCACACCAGCACCCCGTCGTCGTACGCGGGGAACGGCTCCCAGCCGGCGAACGGCCCGCCGTCCAGGGACAGTCCGTGCCAGTGGCAGACGAGCGTGCCGCAGCGCACCGGGCTGTCCCGCAGCGGCGCGCCCAGATGCGGGCACACACCCGGCCCGGCGACGACGCGGCCGCCCGTGTCGCGCCAGACCACCACTTCCTGTCCCGCGACCGTCCGGCCCAGCGGACGGTCGCCGCCGACGTCGCGGGAGGACCCCACGACGTACCAGTTGCCCGACGGGCGGGCCTGCGCCCGCTTCAACGCGCCGGCGATCAGGGCGGGCTTGGCGTCCCGCCAGGTGGGGCGCTGCCGTTCCCACGCCACCGCGTTGCGGCGCAGGGAGAGCGGCAGCCGCCGCCGTCGTCCGTCACCCGCCATCACGCGACCTCCTCGACCATCCGCGGCTCCACCGGCTCCGGCGCCGTCAGCGGAGCCCGTTCGGTTCCACGGGCGGCGGCCGACCGGGCCCGCAGCCGCGCCGCGGCCACCCGGGCCAGCCCGTCCGCGGCCACCACGGCGCGCCGCCTGCGCGGCACCACCGACCGCCGGTGCAGCACCGCGTACCCGTCCTCGGCGACCGCGTCCAGGATTCCGCCGTACAGCACGAAAGCGGTGCGGATGCAGGGGCGGGACACCGGTTCGAGCATCGCGAGGCCCGGGGCCGCCTGCCGGTACACGCCCCGCGTCAGCCGCTCGAACGCGCGCAGCGCCGAGGTGATGCGCGGGTCACGGCGGCCCGTGTCCCGGCTCCACCGCAGCCGCTCCCGGTCGACACCGTGCGCGGCGAGCAGATCGGCCGGCAGGTACACCCGCCCCCGGTCCAGGTCCTCTCCCACGTCCCGCAGGAAGTTGGTCAGCTGGAAGGCGACGCCGAGGGCCGCCGCGTGCGGGGCGGCCGTACCGCGGTCGGTGACCGTGCCGAGGACGGGCAGCATCTGCAGCCCGATCACCGCCGCCGACCCGTGCATGTACCGCCGCAGGGCCGCGTAGTCGGCGTAGTCGGTGACCACCAGGTCGGACCGCATGGCGGTCATGAAGTCGGCGAAGTGGGCGTGGTCGATGCCGTACCGCCGGGCCGTGTCGGCGAGCGCCCGCACCACCGGCTCGGCGCTCTCCCCGTCCCGCAGCCCCTTGGCCAGCTCCCGTTCCAGCGCCGCCAGTTCGGCGTCCCGGCGGGCGGTGTCCGCGCCGGTGCCGAGCGCGTCGACGATGTCGTCCGCCCAGCGGGCGAAGCCGTACAGCGCGTGCACGGCGGGCCGCCGCTCCACGGGCAGCAGCCGGGTGGCGAGGAAGTACGTCCGGCCGTGCCGGGCGTTGAGCCGCCGGCAGTGGTCGTACGCCTCGCGGAGCACCGGATCGGTGATCCCCGCCGCGTCCAGTTCACGCTCGGTCATGCAGGGCCTCCTGGGCGGAAGACGAGGTGGACGCGCGTCCGACGGGGCCGCCGGCGCCGGTGATGCGCGCCGCTGCCAGCTTCCCGGACAGCAGCACGGTCGGCACGCCGACGCCGGGGGTGGTGCCGCAGCCGGCCAGCACCGCGTTCCCGGCGGAGCGCACCAGGTTGCGGGGCCGGAACGGGCCCGTCTGGGCGAAGGTGTGGGCGGTGGCGAACGGCGTACCGGCCGCGTGCCCCTGCGCGGTCCAGTCGGCGGGCGTGACCACGCATTCCGTCTCGATCGCGGAGGCCAGCCCGGTCAGACCGCGCCCCTCCAGCGTCCGCAGCACAGTGTCCCGGTAGCGCGGCGCCAGGTCCGTCCACTCGGCGGCGCCCGGCCCGATGTCGGTGTTCGGGCAGGGCGCGAGGACGTAATGCAGATGGCGGCCCGGCGGCGCGAGCGACGGGTCGGTGGCGGTGGGCCGGGTGATCAGCAGCGACGGGTCGCTCATCAGCCGCCCGGCCCGGGTCAGCTCGTCGAACGTCCCGCGCCACGCCTCACCGAAGGAGATCGTGTGGTGCGCCAGTTCGGGCCAGGTCCGGTCGGTGCCCAGATGCAGCACCACCGCCGACGGCGAGTGCCTCAGCCGCACCGGACGGCGGGGCGCCCCGCCCAGCAGACGGTACGTGACGGGGAGGTCGGGCGTGAGGACGACCGCGTCGCAAGGGGTCCGCTCCTCGCCCGCGACCACCGCCGTCACCCGGCCGCCGGAACGCTCCAGCCGGGTCACCTCCCGCCCGAAGCGCAGGTCCGCGCCCGCGTCGGCGGCGGCGTCCGCCATCGCCTGCGGCAACGCGTGCATCCCGCCGCGCGGGAAGTACACCCCGGCGACGGTGTCCATGTAGGCGATCACCGCGTACGCGGCCAGCGCCCGCGCCGGCGGCACGCCCGCGTACAGCGCCTGGAAGGAGAAGACCCGGCGCAGCCGCTCGTCCTTCAGGAAGCTCCCGATGCGGGCGTCCAACCGCCCGAAGCCGCCCAGCGCCGCCAGCCGCGCCAGGTCGGGATGGAGCAGGCCGAGGGGCGAGTCGAAGTTCGCGTCGATGAACCGGCGCATCTGTGCCCGGTACAGCCGTTCCAGCCACTCCCGCATCCGCAGGTAGCCCGCCGCCTCCCTTGCCCCGGCGAACCGCTCCACCTCGGCGGCCATCGGCTCCGCCCGGGTGTGCACGTCGAGGCTGCTGCCGTCGGCGAACCGCGCCCGGTAGGCGGGGTGCAGCGGTACCAGCTCGACCCGCTTGCGCAGACTGTCGCCGACCGCGGCGAACGGCTCGTCCGCCAGGTCGGGCATGGTCAGCACGGTGGGCCCGGTGTCGATCCGGTACCCGTCCAGCTCCAGCCGCCCGGCGCGCCCGCCCGGCAGCCCGTCCCGCTCGACGACGGTGACGCGCCGGCCCGCGCCCAGCAGGTGCAGCGCCGCCGACAGACCGGCGAGGCCGGCTCCCACGACGACGACATGGTCCGTGCGCCCCGGAACGGTACGGGTCACCGCCCGGCCCCCGCTCCTGCCGCGCACCCGCACACGGTGTCCGCCGTCACGCTCACGGACGGCACCCGGACGGACCGCACCCGGACGGTGGGTCCGGGCGGACGGGCCGGGCGCGGCGCGCGCGACGGCATCGTCGCGCGGTGTCTCTTGGCCCCAGTCGGGAGCATCCGGTGTCTTCCTCTCGTCGGCACGCGCATCGTTCCGGTACGCCGGACGACCGGCGCATGCCTTCCCGGTCGCGCCCGTCGTCTCACGTCCGAGTGACCCGGATCCGCGCGGGCACACGGACGAAGACAACCGGCCGTGCGGATCCGCACGGACTCGTACCGAGGAGGGTGGTGCCGGCGTGCTGGAGGCGGACGTCGCGATCGTCGGGGCGGGGGCGGCCGGGCTGTCCCTCGCCCACCGGCTGGCCGGTCCCGGCAGCGGGCGCCGGGCGCCGTCCGTGGTCCTGCTGGACGCGCCGCCCGGACCGCTGCGACCGCCGCGACGCACCTGGTGCTTCTGGGAGGCGGGCCCCGGCCGCTTCGACGCCGCCGTCACCGCGTCCTGGCGGAGCCTGCGCGTCCGCGACCGGGGAGGCCGCCCCATCGACGGGGACATCGCGCCGCTGCGCTACAAGATGATCCGCTCCGACGACTTCGAGCACCTCGTCGCCCGCGACCTGGCCGGCCGCGACGGGGTACGGCGTGTCGAGGGCACCGTCGACACCGTGGAGGACGTGCCCGGGGGAGCGCTGGTGCGGCTGCGCGACCGCGACGGCGACCCCCGTGTCGTGGGCGCCCGCTGGGTGTTCGACTCACGCCCGCCCGGCAGCCTGCCCGCCGCCCGCACCACGTTGCTCCAGCACTTCCACGGCTGGTTCGTGCGCACCGCCCGGCCCGCCTTCGCCCCCGGCACCGCCGAACTCATGGACTTCCGCACCCCGCAGCCCGCCGACGGCCTGTCCTTCGGCTACGTGCTGCCCCTCGGCCGGCACGACGCCCTGGTGGAGTACACCGAGTTCTCCCCCCGCCCCCTCACCCCCGACGCCTACGAGGCCGCCGTACGCCACTACACCGACGACGTGCTCCGGCTGGGCGAGCTCGAGGTGCTGTCCACCGAGACGGGCGTCATCCCGATGACCGACGCGGTGATGCCCCGCCGGACCGGCCAGTCCGTGTTCCGCATCGGCGCGGCAGGCGGCGCCACCCGCCCCTCCACCGGCTACACCTTCGCCGGCCTCCAGCGCCAGACCCGCGCCGTCGCAGCCGCGATCCGCGAGGGCCGCCGTCCGGTGCCGCCGCCCGCCCACTCGGCCCGCTCCCGGGCCATGGACGCCGTGCTGCTGCGCGCCCTGGCCGGCGGGCGCGCCGACGGACCCGCCCTGTTCTGCCGCCTGTTCGACCGCGTCCCCATGCGGCGGCTGCTGCGGTTCCTCGACGGCGACACCCGCCTCCACGAGGACCTCGCCGTCGGCCTGCACGCCCCGGTCGGCCCGATGCTCCGCTCCGCGCTGGAACTGCCCGGCCTGCCCCGCCGCCCCTACGAACGGCCCCTGAACCCCCCGACGTGCCCCGCCCCTGCCACCCCGGAGACCCCATGACCCTCCTGCGCGACGAGCACCTCGCCGCCGCCTTCGACCACGCCGCCCGCAGCTACGACACCCTCGTCGCCGCCAACCCCGGCTACCACGCCCATCTGCGCCGCTCGGCACGCCGCCTGGGCCTGCCCCGCGGCGGCGAGGGGCTGCGCGTGCTCGACCTCGGCTGTGGCACCGGCGCCTCCACCGGAGCGCTCGCCGAGGTGCTGCCGAGCGCCGACATCACCGCCGTGGACGCCTCCGCCGGCATGCTGGAGCGGGCCGCCGCCAAGACCTGGCCGCCGAACGTCACGTTCACCCACGCGCCCGCCGAGCGGCTCGCCGAGGCCGGGGTCACCGGGCCCTTCGACGCGGTCTTCGCCGCCTACCTGTTCCGCAACGTCACCGACCCCGACGCCGTGCTGCGCACCGTGCACGGCCTGCTCGCGCCCGGCGGACGTCTCGCCGTGCACGAATACACCCTCGGTGGCCGCCGCACCGACCGAGCCGTGTGGACGCTGGTCTGCCGGGGCGTCGTCCAGCCGGTCGCGACCCTGCTCGGGGACGGCGACCTCTACCGCCATCTGTGGCGCAGCGTCGTCGGGTTCGACACCGCCGACCGGTTCGCCGACCGCCTGCGGGCGAACGGCTTCACCAGTGTGCGCCGCCTGCCGCTGCCCGGCTGGCAGACCGGCATCACCCACACCTTCACCGGGCGCCGCCCCACCAGGACGGAGACCGCGCGATGACCCGGCCGCCCCGCCCGGCCGCCGCCCGCCGCGGCCGTGACCGCCGCGCCCGCGTGATCATGCCCGCGCCGGGCGCGCCGCGCGCCGACGGCGACCGCAGGCCCAGCACCGCCGTCGTCGGCGGCGGCATCGGCGGACTGGCCGCCGCCACCGCCCTCGCCGAACGCGGCGTCGACGTCACCCTCTACGAGGCCCGCCCCTACCTCGGCGGCCGCGTCGGCGGCTGGCCGGTCGACCTCAGCGACGGCACGCCCGCGACCATGAGCCGCGGCTTCCACGCCTTCTTCCGGCAGTACTACAACCTGCGCGGCCTGCTCCGCCGTACCGACCCCGCCCTGGAGCGCCTCACCCCGCTGCCCGACTACCCGCTGCGGCACAGCGACGGCATGCACGACAGCTTCCGGCACGTGCCCCGCACCCCGCCGTGGAGCGCGATCGGCTTCGCCGCGCTCAGCCCGTCCTTCCCGCTGCGCGACCTGCCCCGGATGAACGCGGCGGCCGCGCTGCCCCTGCTCGACGTCCGCGTGCCCGACATCTACGCACGCCTCGACGCGGTCAGCGCGCACGACTTCCTCGACGCGGTCCGCTTCCCGGAGAGCGCCCGGCACCTGGCCTTCGAGGTGTTCTCCCGCAGCTTCTTCGCCGACCCCCGCCTGCTGTCGGCGGCCGAGATGGCGCTGATGTTCCACATCTACTTCCTCGGCTCCTCCGAGGGCCTGCTGTTCGACGTGCCCACCGCGCCCTTCCCCACGGCCCTGTGGGAACCGCTCGCCGCCCTGCTCGAGCGGCACGGCGCGGACCTGCGCACCTCCACCCCCGTCGAGCACGTCGAACCCCTGGACGACGGCGGGTACGAGGTCGCCACCGACCGGGAGGCGCGGCGCCACGACACCGTGGTACTCGCCCTGGACGCCGTCGGACTCCGCGCCCTCGTCGACCGCTCCCCCCTGCTCGGCGACACCCCCTGGCGGGAGCGGACCGCCCGGCTGCGCAACGCCCCGCCGTTCCTGGTCTCCCGCCTCTGGCTGGACCGCCCGGTCGCCCCCGACCGGCCCGGCTTCCTCGGCACCGGCGGCTACGGCGCCCTCGACAACGTGAGCGTCCTCGAACGGTACGAGGACGAGGCCGCCCGCTGGGCCGCGCGCACCGGCGGCTCCGTCGTCGAGCTGCACGCCTACGCCCTGCCCCCGGAGGCGGCACCGGAGGTCGAACAGAAGCGGCTGCTCGACCAGTTGCACCGCATCTACCCGGAGACCCGCGGGGCCGGGATCGTCGACGCCCGCCACGAGTGGGGCACCGACTGCCCGCTCTTCCCCGTGGGCGGATACGAGGACCGCCCCACGGTCCGCACGCCCGACCCGGGCCTGATGGTGGCGGGCGACCTGGTCCGCACCTCCCTGCCGGTCGCCCTGATGGAACGCGCGGCGACCACCGGCTTTCTCGCCGCCAACGCCCTGCTGGAACGCTGGGGCGTCCGCGGCCAGCCCCTCTGGACGGTCCCGGACCGCGGACGCAGCGCGGTGCTGCGCGGGCTGGCGGGAGCGCTGGGGCGCCGCGGGTGACGTGAAGCGGGGGGAGCAGGAGGGCGCTCCCCGCTTCAGACCACCGTGTCCGTGACCGCCGGGTCGGTCCTGTCCGTGAGACGGGCGGCGCCCGCGCGGATGACGGCCAGGGCTCGCGGGAAGTCGTGCAGACGGTCGGTGAGGATGTCCAGGCCGGTCACCAGGGAGTGCGGGGGGACGTTCCGCGCGGACAGCACGTCCGCCGTCCAGCCCAGGAACTCGGTGAACACCTCGACGGCGTCGACGTAGAGGGCGGTCGCGAGGAAGTCGACGACGTGCGCCAGATCCTCGGCCGTGCGCTCCCGCTGCGCGTCGCTGTACTCCCGCATCGGCGGGAAGCGCCGCTCCATCTCGGCCAGCGTCTCCTTGACCAGCCGGCCGCGCGACTGGACGACCATGCTGTACTCCTGGTCGGCCAGGTGCGGCAGGTCGTCGACAGCCTGCCGGACGTTCGTCGGTCGCGCGAGCCCGGCCTCCAGCACGGCCGCGGCGCCCCGGGCGTCCGGGGCCCATGCGTCGGCGCCCAGGGCCCGCGCGTACCGCCCGTCCACGCCGAACGCCCGGCCGCCCGCCACCACCGGCACGCCCACGGACCGGCAGGCGTTGATCGCGGTGTGCGCCCGCGGCAGGTGCGTGGGGATCGAACCGGAGAGCAGCACGGCGTCGGAGTTGGTGTGGTGCTGGTGCGCGACCAGATGCGGGGTCGGCGTCTGGGCGCCGAGGTAGTCGACCTGCCAGCCGCGCAGCCGCAGCGTCTCGGCGACGAGGCGCGCGGGGAACGCGTGCCATTCGCCGTCGACGCAGCTCACCGTGACCCGGCCCCGGACGGCCTCGGGACGCCTGCCGGAGTCGTTGTGCACCAGGGCGGTGATCACCCGCTCGTTGATCGCCGTCGCCGCGTGCTCCTGGGCGACGGTGATGCGGTCGGCGGCCCACTCCAGGCCGATCCGAGCCTGTACCGCCGCGACCACGTCCAGCAGCAGGTCCTCCTCCTGCCAGCCCCCGGCCAGGGCGCCGCGGACGACGTCGACGGCGTCGTACTCGTCGCCGTCGATCACCGCCTTCCACAACGCCTCGCCGAGTTCGCCGGCCGAGGCCCGGGGGCCGCCGCTCATGCCTGCCTCCGTGCTCGTCATCCGTCGGCACCGGCCGGCGCGCGGTCGCCCGCCGGGCCGCCGTTCCGCGGGGCGGTGATGGCCACGACGGCCATGTCGTCGTGGCGGCTGCCCGGCTCCAGCCACTGCGCGGCCAGCATCTGTACGTGTTCCGCCATCGCCTCGCCCGGCATGCCGCCGCATCCCTCCAGGGCCTGCCGCAGCCGCTCCTCGCCGAACAGTTCGTCGCCCAGCGGGCCACCGCGGGCCTCGGTGATGCCGTCCGTGTAGAGCAGGCAGGTGTCGCCCGGGCCGAGGACCGTCTCCACGGTGCGCGCCGTCACCTCGGGCAGCGCGCCCACGAGGGTGCCCTGCGTGGGCATCTCCTCGACCCGGCCGTCCGCGCGCACCACCAGCGGCGGCAGATGCCCGGCGCCGGTGAGCCGCAGCCGCACCGGGCCGTCGTCCTGCCGCTTCACGGACGCCAGCACCAGGGTGGCGAACCGGGCGTGGTGCGAGGTGAGCAGGGCGCCGTTCAGCATGCGCAACACCCGGAGATGATCGGAGGCCAGCGGCAGCAGCGCGTGCAGCGTGTTGCGGATCTTCCCGGTGAGGACCGCCGCGTCCAGCCCTTTGCCGGCCACGTCGCCCAGCGCCACGAACGTCTCGGCGGACCCGTCGGGGCCGGGGTGGACGTCGTAGAAGTCGCCTCCGACCCGCTCGTGGTCCATGGCGGTGCGGTAGCGGCCCGCGTAGTCGACGCCGTGCACACGGCTCAGCGGCGGCGGCAGCAACTCCCGCATCAGGGTGCCGGTGATGGCCGTCTGCTCGCCGTAGAGGCGCGCCGCCGAGAGGGCGGTGCCCGCGCGGGAGGCGAACAGCCGGGCGAACTCCTCCTCCTCGGGCGAGAACCCCTTCTCGGTGTCCGAGCGCAGCAGGATCAGCGCGCCCGCGGGCACCCCGTGCCCGGGCAGCGGCGTCACCAGCACGGAACCGACCGGACCGGAGAAGCCGTCGGGGATCGCCCAGGCCGGGATGGCGTCCGGGTTGATCCAGCGGGCCGGCACGGGCGGGAAGCCGCGCAGGGCCTCGTCGAGCCCGGGGACGGTGAGCGGGTCGATCTGCCGGGTCTCCTGCACCACCCGCCGCCCGCGCAGGGCGTGGGTGACGGCGTACCGGTGCCCGGCGGGCGGGGTGATCAGCACGGCGGCCTCGGCGAGGTGGTCGGCGGCCATCAGTGCGGCCACCTCCGCGCAGCGCGGCACGTTCAGGGAGGACAGCAGGGTGCTGAAGAGGCCGGAGGTGACATCGGCCCGCTCGCGGGTCTCCCGCACGGTCTCCTGGGCCCGCACGAGGTCCGTGCGGTCGAACAGCCACCAGGCCACATGGCCGTCCCCGGTGGGGGAGGGCCGGGCCTCGAAGGAGCGGTCGCCGAGGAGCCCGGCCGGCGTGGCCGCCGTCGGGTCGAGGGCGCCGGCGACATGACTCCGGTGCGCCTCGCCCAGCCACGACGGCGGGACGTCGGAGTCACGGGAGGACGCGGTGAGGCGGCGGGCGGCACGGTTGCGGCCGGCGATCCGGCCGCGGGAGTCCAGTACCAGAACAGGGCATGGCGCGTCGTCCCACGTGGGGACGGACTGGTCGCGCGCATGGCACGGATCGGCGCTGGAACCGGGGGAAGAGATCACGAACGAGGTGCGCGCCGCGCACCCACCCCCTTTCTCGTCGGCGTCAGCAGGTACGGCGGCCACGGTCCCCCATCCGTGCCTGCGAAGCAACCTGCCTGCTCGGCGAGGCGGGCCATGAGGCGCTCAGTACCCCGGAACTGGTGTTCCATGCGTCACACCGGACGTGCCGGGACCGCCGGGCACGCCCTCCGCGACGGCGTCCCGCACGGCCCGGTGCACGGCACGCGCCAGCCGCGCGCCCCACAGCGACCGGGGCCCGGCGAACGCGTACGCCTCCCGGTCCGGGGCCGGGGCGTCGGCGACCACGCACACCGCGTCGGTCGGGGTGCCGGAGCAGTCGTGGCCGCTCTCCACCAGAGCCTGCACCTTCGCCTCCGTCGCGGTGGCCACCGCGTTCACCAGGGCCGCGTCGGTCAACGCGGCCGGCACGGCCACCACGACGTTGATCGTGCCCGGCTCCGGGGCCCCCTCTGCGCCCTCACCGGGCCGCGCCGCCCAGTCGCGCACGTCCACGCCCGCTGTGACGAACGCCTCCACGCCCCCATCGCGCGCGTGCGCGTACGCCGACACGTCGGCCGCCGTCATCAGACCCACCCCCGGCCCGCTCAGGCCCGCGTCGGCGGCGAGGGAGGCGAGGTGCCGTTCGGGGTCGGTGCGCCGGTAGCCGTGCGACACCTGCGCGTTGAGGATCCACGCCCGCCGGCCGATGCCTCCGCCCAGGACCGCACTGCTGATCGCGCGGCGCCCGGGACCCGCCGTCCACAGCAGCGCGTGCAGCCGTGCACCGTCCTCGGTGCGGGTCAGCCGGTGCGGGGCCGGCAGGGCGGGCGTGACGGGGTGCGGGGGCAGGGCGGCGGTCACCGTGCGGGGCTCCTTGCGGCGGGCGGCCTTCGCGGGCGGCCTTGCGGGGGTCGGCCCGACCGATCGTAGGCCGGGCCGGGTCCGCGTCCCGCGCCGGGGTGATCACACCGCGGCGGCGGCCTCCGGAGCGCGGAAGCAGGCGGTGACCGTCTTGCCGTGCGGGCAGGGCCGCGCCTCCCAGGTATCGGCCAGGACGTCGACCAGCAGCATGCCGCGCCCGCCGACCCGCTCCTCGCTCGGCTCGCGCGGCGTGGGCAGGGAGGCGGACCCGTCGTGCACGGAGATGTGCAGGCAGCGGGTGTCCCACGCCATCACCAGCTGCGCGTCGGTTCCGGCGTGCACATGCGCGTTGGTGACCAGCTCCGACACCGTGAGCAGCACGGAGTGGACGGTATCGGGCGCGGTCTCGTCCCACCCCAGGGAGGCGAGGTGCTCCTGCGCCCAGTCACGGGCCGCCTTCACCCCCTGCCCCATCGGCAGGGAGCGTGCCCAGCCCACGGTGCGGACCGACGATTCGTTCATGGAGTCCTTTCCGGTCGTCGGCCTGCGGTCCGCGCGGACGCGCGAGGAACCGTCAGGCCCGGGGTCGGCTCAGCGCCGTCCGCCGCGCAGCCGTCCCAGCAGCCGCTGGGCCTGCGCCCGCTTCCGAGGGTCGGCCGCGGCCCGTCGGACCTGCTCGGCCGCGCGGCGCCCCTGCGGGCTCCGGGCGAACTGCTTGATGCGCTCCACCATGCCGGGCATGGCGACTCCTCTCGGTAGGCGTCGGCGTGTGCGTGCCGTCCTTCTTCTACCCCCGGAACCCCGGCACAGCCCGCTCCCGGCCGGGAATCTCAAGCCCGCGCCGTGCCCGCCCTGTTGGCAGTGCGCGACCGTGAGCAGCGCCTCGTCACCGATGTGTTTGCCGACCGGCCTTGCGGCAAACCGGTGTCCATGACCGAACAGAACAAGAACGCGAACCGGAAGACCTCGACCGCCGGGTCCACGGCGTCCAAGGCCGCCTCGACCGCCGACAAGGCCACCGACAAGGCGACCGCGTCGGCGAAGAGCGCCGCCGACGGCGCGGCGGCCAAGGCGTCTGACGCCGCGTCGGCCGCCGCGTCCGGCACCGAGCGCGCCGCCCGCGCGGCGAACGGCGCCGCCCAGTCCGCGGTGAAGGGCGTGGAGGCGGGCCGCCGCGCCGTCGTCACCGCATCCGGGCAGGTCGCCTCGGGCGCCAAGACCGCCTGGACGGTCATCGCCAACCGCAGGCTGGTCGCCGCGGGCGCGGCCGCCGGACTGACCGCGCTGACCGCCGCCTCCTACGCGGTGGGCCGCCGCGCCGAACGGCACACCCACGGCCCTCTGACCCGGATGACCGGCGGACGTATCTGACGTCCGCCGGGGGCCGGAGCGGACCGAGCCCACTCGCGCGGCGACGCCCCGGCGGGGAAAGATGGCTCCGCAAGCGTGACAACCGACCTTTTGCGGAGGAGTGGGCACATGCAGCACGAGCGAGCGGGCGGTCCGGCCGGTCCCGAGGATCTCGTCGACGTCGCTCGGCTGGTCACGGCGTACTACGCGCTCCACCCCGACCTGGACGACCCGGGGCAGCGCGTCGCGTTCGGCACCTCGGGGCACCGCGGCTCGTCACTGGCGGCCGCGTTCAACGAGGACCACATCGCCGCGACCAGCCAGGCCATCTGCGAGTACCGCGCCGCGCAGGGCACCGACGGACCGCTCTTCCTCGGCGCGGACACCCACGCCCTCTCCGAGCCGGCGCGGGTCACCGCCCTGGAGGTGTTCGCCGCCAACGGCGTGACGGTGCTCATCGACAGCGCCGACGGGTACACGCCCACCCCGGCCGTCTCGCACGCCGTGCTCACCCACAACCGGGGCCGCGGCACGGGACTCGCCGACGGCGTCGTCGTCACCCCGTCCCACAACCCGCCCGCCGACGGCGGGTTCAAGTACAACCCGCCCAGCGGCGGCCCCGCAGGATCGGACGCCACCGGCTGGATCCAGGAGCGCGCCAACGAGATCATCCGCGGCGGCCTCAAGGACGTCCGCCGCATCCCTTACACGCGCGCCCTCGCCGCGCCGGACACCGGCCGCTACGACTTCCTCGGCACGTACGTCGCGGACCTGCCGAGCGTGCTGGACCTGGACGCGGTCCGCGCGGCCGGCGTCCGCATCGGCGCCGACCCGCTGGGCGGGGCGTCGGTCGCCTACTGGGGCCGCATCGCCGAGGAGCACCGCCTGGACCTCACGGTGGTCAACCCGCTCACCGACCCCACCTGGCGGTTCATGACGCTCGACTGGGACGGCAAGATCCGCATGGACTGCTCGTCGCCGCACGCCATGGCGTCCCTCATCGGGCAGCGCGACCGCTTCGACATCGCGACCGGCAACGACGCCGACGCCGACCGGCACGGCATCGTCACCCCCGACGCGGGCCTGATGAACCCCAACCACTACCTCGCCGTCGCGATCGGCTACCTGTACGCGCACCGCGCGCAGTGGCCGTCGGCGGCGGGCGTCGGCAAGACCCTCGTCTCCTCGGCCATGATCGACCGGGTCGCGGCCGACCTGAAGCGTGACCTGGTCGAAGTACCGGTCGGTTTCAAGTGGTTCGTGGACGGACTGGTCGACGGCAGCCTCGGCTTCGGCGGAGAGGAGTCGGCCGGGGCCTCCTTCCTGCGCCGCGACGGCTCGGTGTGGACCACCGACAAGGACGGCATCATCCTGGCGCTGCTCGCCTCCGAGATCACCGCGGTCACCGGGAAGACGCCGTCGCAGCACTACGCCGGACTGACCGCCCGCTTCGGCGAACCCGCCTACGAGCGCATCGACGCCCCCGCGACCCGCGAGGAGAAGGCGCGCCTGGCGAAGCTCTCCCCGGCCCAGGTCACCGCGGACACCCTGGCGGGGGAGCCGGTCACCGCCGTGCTCACCGAGGCGCCCGGCAACGGCGCGTCCGTCGGCGGCATCAAGGTGACCACGGAGAGCGCCTGGTTCGCGGCCCGCCCCTCGGGCACGGAGGACGTGTACAAGATCTACGCCGAGTCGTTCCAGGGCCCGGAGCACCTGCGCCGGGTGCAGGAGGAGGCGAAGGGGGTCGTGCTGGCGGCGCTGGGCGGCTGACCGGGCGCCTCCGCCCGGGCCGTTGAACGCCTTGTCAGCCGGCCTGGATCTCCGTGGCGGACGGCGTGGTGAGCCCGGCCGGCACGGAGGTCCCCGGGGGCAGCGTCACCGGGGCCTCCTCGGACTGCCGGAGCACGGTGTCGCCGGGCCCCTCGGCCGGGGTGCCGGCGCCCGTGGACAGCTGGGACCACGCGCCCAGGGCCAGGGCGATCGCGGCGGCAGTCCCCACGACACGCCCGACCCGGCGCAGCCGCGCCCGCCCGTCGAGGTCCCGCCAGGCAGGCCCCTCCCACGGGTCGTCCGGCTGCCACAGGTCGCCGACGGCCTCCGGGGTGTCGCGGCGGGGCGGCTTCGTCGGTGCGGGCGGCGGGAGCTGGGGGGACCGCCCGGCGGCCCGCTGCACCGCCGAGGGCTCCCTGGGGGCGGACGTACGGATGGCCTGCTCGCTGTCCATGAGGAACCGCTGCCAGACGTCGTCGGGCACGGACGGCACGTCGTCCTCCCGATCCTGCGGCGTTCCGCCGTCGTCCGGTCCCTGCGTGGTCACGTCCGTCCATTCCTCTCGCGTCCCGGAGCCCGCCGGCGACACCTCGGCGCACGTGCGCCCCCGGGCCCGCCAGGATCATCGCACAGCGCCGGAACGCCGAAACGGGGGACCGGCAACGCGGTACGGAGGCCCGGCACCGGGGGTGCCGTCCGCGTACCGTGTGCTTTCGCTTCCGACTGCCGGCCGCACGACGAGGGCGTCCGTGGACGTCATCACGGCAGGCGTTTGCGGAACCGGCAACATCGCTCGCCCTCCGTTGCGCGACGGCGCATGCTCGGCCTACGACCAGGGCCTTCCGGAGCCGCACCGGCGTCCGCGGGCCCCCGAGCGACTCTGGAGCAGCCGTGCCGGTACCGACATCACCGCTCGTCCACCGTCTCGTCCCCGCCCCCGCGGGCCGCGTGCACCTGGTGGAGCAGGGCAGCGGCCCGCTGGTGCTGCTCGTGCACGGCTTCCCCGAGGGCTGGTACTCCTGGCGGCACCAGCTGCCGGCCCTCGCGGCGGCCGGCTACCGGGCGGTTGCCGTCGACGTGCGCGGTTACGGCCGCTCCTCCCGGCCCGCCGCCCCCGACGCGTACCGCGTACGGGAACTCGTGGACGACGCCGTCGCGGTGGTCGAGGCGCTGGGGGAGCGGACCGCCGTCGTCGTCGGCCACGACTGGGGGTCGTCCGTCGCCTCGAACGCAGCCCTGCTCCGGCCGGACGTCTTCCGCGCGGTCGCGATGCTCAGTGTTCCCTACGCCCCGCGCGGCGGGCCTCGTCCCAGCACGGTCTTCGCGTCGATGGGAGGCGACGAGGAGTTCTACGTGTCGTACTTCCAGGAGCCGGGCCGCGCCGAGGCCGAGATCGAGCCGGACGTACGCGGCTGGCTCGCCGGGTTCTACGCGGCCCTGTCCGCCGACACCATGCCCGGCCCCGGAGCGCCCTCGCCGTACTTCACCGGACCGGGCGGGACCCTGCGCGAACGGTTTCCGGCGGACCGGCGCCCCGCATGGCTCACGGACACCGAACTCGACGCGTTCGCCGGCGAGTTCGAGCGCACCGGGATGAGCGGGGCGCTGGCCCGCTACCGCGCCATGGACCGGGACTGGGAGGACCTCGCCCCGTACGACGGGGCACCGGTCGCGCAGCCGTCCCTGTTCATCGGCGGGGAACTCGACGCGTCCACGACCTGGATGGCCGACGCGATCGACGCCTTCCCGGTCACCCTGCCCGGCCTGGTGTCGTCGCACATCCTCAAGGGCTGCGGCCACTGGGTGCAGCAGGAGCGGCCCGAGGACACCAACCGCCTGCTCACGGACTGGCTGGCCGTCCTGCCCCCGGCCGCGTGTTAGGTTCCCGCACGACAGCGAGCGCGTGACACCCGGCGCGGCCGGGCTCTCGGGGACGGACGGCGGCGACCATGACGTCGGAGCACACCGGAAGACCGGACGGCGAGGCAGCGCCCCTGCCCCGCGTCCTCTGCGACACGGCCGCCCTGGCCGCCGCCGCGGGCGACGGGCCCGCCGGCGCGCTGTGGCGGCTCGCGGAGTCCGGCCGCCAGCTCGACGCCAACGTCGTCCGTCTCCCGCCCGGCCACCGCGTGGACACTCACCGCGAGCCCGACCTCGACGTCCTCCTGCTGGTCCTCGCCGGCGACGGCACCCTCACCGCCCCGGACGGCGACCACCCCCTGCCCACCGGCGCCCTGACCTGGCTCCCCCACGGCTCCACCCGTTCCCTGGCGGCCGGCCCCGACGGCCTGACCTACCTCACGGTCCACCGCCGCCGCCCGGGCATGACGATCCGTCCCCGCCCCTCCTGACCCTGCCGTACGAGCCGGACGCTCCCGCGGGCGCCCGGCGGAGCGATCGTTATGATGCCCGCATCGTTCAAACGAACATTCCGCCGCGGGGAGGGGCCTCATGCGCGAGCCGGTCGAGGTCAGGAGGCAGCGGATCCTCGCTGCCGTGGAGTCCCGGGGGTCGGCGCGGGTGAGTGATCTCGCCGCCGAGCTCGAGGTGTCCGTGGTGACCGTGCGGAGGGACGTGGAGGAGCTGGCCCGGGAGGGGAGACTCCGCCGCGGGCACGGCGTCGTGCGCTCCACCCTCGCCGCCCGCGACATCCCCGCGCCGCGCCCGCCGGACGGCGACACCGTGGCCGTCGTCGTACCCGAGCGCCACCACTACCTGTACGAGTCCCTGCACGGCGCCCGCTCGGTGCTGGAAGCGTCCGGCAAGCGCATCGCGCTGCACATCGCACCCCAGGTCGCGGGCGCCGAACGCCCCCTGATCGAGCGCGCGTTGGAGGACGGCGCCGCCGGTCTGCTGCTCGCCCCCCGCTGGCGCACGCCGGCCGACGAGGAGGCCGACCACCTCTGGCTCGCCGCGTTGGAGGTGCCCGCCGTGCTGATGGAGCGGCGCCCCGGGGCGGGCACCGCGCTGCACGCCATGGACTCCGTCTGCTCCGACCACGTCCACGGCGCCCACCTGGCCGTGGAGCACCTGGTGGGTCTCGGCCACCGGCGGATCGTGTTCGCCACCCGCGACGACAGTCCCACCGCGCGCACCCTGCGGTCGGCGTGCGCGCGCATCGCCGGGGCGCACCCGCTCGTCGAGGCGTGGGCGTGGACGCTGAGCGCGCCCGAGGCCGGCCAGGAGGGCCCGTACGCCCCGGAGGAGACCGCCGAACTGCACGAGGTGCTGAGAAGGACGGGGGCCACCGCGGCGGTGCTGCACGGCGACGTCGACGCGCTGATGCTGGTGCAGCGGCTCGCGGACCACGGGGTGCGGGTCCCGGAGGACTGCTCCGTCGTCGCCTACGACGACGTGGTGGCCGGCCTGGGGACGACGCCGCTGACCGCCGTCGCCCCGCCGAAGGCGGACGTCGGAAGGGCGGCCGCCGAACTCCTGCTGGAGCGGCTGGACTCCGAGGCGGCCGGGCGCACACCCGTGCGCCGGGTGGAGCTGCTGCCCTCCCTGTCCGTACGCGGCTCCACACGAGCCCTCTGACCGTCCCTCCGCCTTCCGGCGGGGCATGCGAGGCCTCGCCCTCGGCGTCGGCCGCCGGCCTCGGCGGACAGGGCAGCCCCAGCCCGCAGGGCGGCCCGCAGGGTCCCGGCCTCAGGGGTCAGGCGGCCCCGGCGGAACCAGCGCCACGCACGGCCACGGCCCGTCGCCGGCCGACCGAGGGCGGACCAGCCGAGCGGACCGGCAGTCGCGGACCGGTCGGGCGCGGACCGGTCGGGCGCGGACCCGACAGGCCGCGGACCAAGAGCTCGCGGACACCCGCAGCGAAACGAAGGGAGACCGGGCGCACGCCAAGTGAGCGTTTGAACGTTTCATTTTCTTCTGATCGATCTATTGACCGTTTGCCGGTCGAGCCCCGACGATTCCCGTGTCCCGAACAGCCGTGTCCCCGACACGCCAGGAGCCGCGGGAGGCGCCATGCCCGGTCGACACCGCCGTCGATCCGTGCTCGCCGCGATGGCCGCCGCGCCGCTTGCAGGAGCCCTCGGCGCCTGCAGCCAAGGCGCGGACGACGCCCCATCAGGCAGCAGCAGAACCGGTGCGAAGAAGCCCGTACGCGTCACCTTCTGGTCCGCCCTGCGTGGCAGCCAGGAAGTGGTCGACGCCTTCAACCGCACCCACGACCGCATCCAGGTCGACTTCCAGCAGATCCCCTCAGGAGGCCAGGGCGGTTACGCGAAACTCAGCAGCGCCGCCCGCGCGGGCAACGCCCCCGACGTCGCCACGATCGAGTACCCGCAGGTGCCGGGGTTCGCGATCGACGGCGTCGCCCGCGACATCACCGGGCTGGTCGACGACCGGCTGCGGGCGGCACTGCTGCCGCAGGCGTTCGGCCTCACCACCTTCCAGGGGCGCGTGTTCAGCGTCCCCCTGGACGTCGAGCCGATGGTGATGCACTACCGCGCCGATCTGTTCGACCGGTACGGCCTCCAAGTGCCCCGCACCTGGGACGAGTTCGCCGATCTCGCCCGCGTCGTACGGCGTGCGGCGCCCGACCGGCGGCTCGTGCTGTTCCCCACCGACGGCGCCACCCAGTTCGCCGCCTACTCCTGGCAGGCGGGCGCCCAGTGGTTCGACACCCGCGACGGCGCCTGGAACGTGTCCCTCGCCGACGCCCCCACCCGCCGTGTCGCCGCGTACTGGCAGGACCTGATCGACCGCGACGACATCTTCATGAACGCCGTCGAGAGCCGGCAGTCCGACGCCCAGATCGGCAACGGGCTCGTCCTCACCCGGCTCAGCGGCGCCTGGGACGCCGGCGCGCAGATGAACGCCCGCCCCGGCCAGAAGGGCCGGTGGCGCATCGCCCCGCTGCCCCAGTGGGACACCGCCCGCCCGGCCGTCGGCACCCACGGCGGCTCGACCTTCGCCGTCACCAAGGACAGCAGGAACCCCGAGGCCGCGATGGAGTTCATCGCCTGGCAGGTCTCCCACCCCGACGCGCTGCGCGCCCGCCTGTCCAGCGGCACCAGCAGCCAGTACCCGGCGGCCTCCGCCCTGGTCGCCGTCGGCCGGGACGCCTTCGACCGCTCCTACTACGGCGGCCAGGACATCTACACGCTCTTCGAGCAGGAGGCGGAGAAGATCCGCGACGGCTGGGTCTGGGGCCCGCGGATGACCGCCACCGGCCGGGTCATGCAGGACTCCTTCGCCCGCGTGCCGGCGGGCCGCGGCACGATCGTCGGCTCGGTGCGCGCCGCCCAGGACGGCACCATGCCCGACCTCGAGGCCCTCGGCCTGTCGACCACCCAGCACAGCACCTGAGCCGCCCGAAAGGCAGGTGACACCCCTCATGACCGCGACGACCGAGCACACCGTGCGGGTCCCCGCCCCGCGCACCGCCGCCCCCTCCGCCCGCACCCGCCGCACCGCCCGGCGCCGCAGGCTGGGCGCCGCCGGCGTGCTGATGGCCCCCTTCTTCCTGCTGCTGACCACCGTCTTCCTGATCCCCGTCGGCACCGCCGCCTACCTCAGCTTCTACAGCGACGACCAGCCAGGACTCGGTTTCGGACCCGAACGCACCGTCTTCGTCGGCCTGCGCAGCTACGCCGCCGTCCTCACCGACCCGACCTTCCTCGGCGGCCTCGGGACCGTCGCCCTGTACTGCCTGATCTACATCCCGCTCATGGTGGCCGGCGCGCTCCTGCTGGCGCTGCTGCTCGACTCCGGCGTCGTACGGCTGCGCGCCTTCGCCCAGCTCGGGCTCTTCCTGCCGCACGCCGTGCCCGGCATCATCGCCGCGCTGATCTGGCTGTACCTCTACACGCCCGGCATCAGCCCGGTCGTCGACCTGTTCGCCCGCGCCGACATCACCATCGACTTCCTCGGCGTGCACACCGTCCTGCCGTCCATCGTCAACATCGCCCTGTGGAGCAACCTCGGCTACAACACGGTGGTCTTCTACGCCGCCCTCCAGGCCGTGCCCCGCGAGGTGATCGAGGCCGCCGTCGTCGACGGCGCGGGCCCGGTGCGCACGGCACTCCAGGTGAAGACCCCGCTGGTGCGGGCCTCGATCGTGATGGTCGCCATGTTCACCCTCATCTGGTCGCTGCAGCTGTTCACCGAACCGATGCTGCTCAGCCAGTCCTCCCCGATGATCAACTCCCGCTTCTCGCCGAGCATGTACATCTACGACGCGGCCTTCACCCGCAACAACTACGGCCTCGCCGCGGCCGCCTCCGTCGTCCTGCTGCTGTGCACGATCGCCCTGTCGTACGGCGTCACCCGCTTCACCAGCCGCAACTCCACCGCCGAGGAGGCCCGATGAGCGCCACCGGCTCCCCCCTGCTGCGCCCCCGCCTGCTGGGCCGGGCCACTGTCAACGCCGTCGTCGCGATCTCCGTGCTCTACACCCTGCTGCCCGTGCTGTGGCTGGTGCTCGCCGCCGCCAAGAGCCGTGACGCCCTGTTCGGCAGCGACCTGCTCTCCCTGAGCGACTTCTCCTTCGCGCGGAACCTCACCGACCTGTTCGCGATGGACGGCGGCCTGTACGGACGCTGGTACGTCAACAGCCTGCTGTACGCGGTGCTCGGCGCCGCCGTCGGCGCGCTGGTGAGCGTCGCCTGCGGCTACGCCTTCGACAAGTACCGTTTCCGGCACAAGGAGAAGCTGTTCGGCCTGGTCCTCGCCGCCGTCATGGTGCCGCAGACCGTCCTCGCCCTGCCGCTGTACCTGATGGCCTCCGAGGCCGGACTGGTCAACACCTTCTGGGCGGTGTTCATCCCCGTCCTCTTCAACCCGTTCGGCGTCTACCTCGGCCGCATCTTCAGCCAGGGCTACGTCCCCGACGAGGTGCTGGAGGCCGCCCGCATCGACGGCGCCGGCGAACTCACCATGTACGCGCGGGTCGCGCTGCGGATGCTGGGGCCCGGTCTGGTGACCGTGTTCCTGTTCCAGCTCACGGCCGTCTGGAACAACTTCTTCCTGCCCATGGTGATGCTCTCCGACCAGGACCTGTACCCGGTCAGCCTCGGCCTGTACGCGTGGAACAGCTCCGCGTCCGTGTCGCCCGAGTACTACCCCGTGGTCATCATGGGATCGCTGCTCGCCGTGGTGCCCCTCATCCTCGCCTTCGTCCTGCTCCAGCGCTTCTGGCGCAGCGGTCTGACCGCCGGCGCCGTGAAGTGAACGCCCACGCAAGGAGTCACCGCACCACATGACCGAGCCCACGCCCGGCCGCCGTCCCCGCGCCGCCCTCGCCATGTCCCCGGACGTCGCCTCCGCCGTCCTCGACCCCGAGTCGCGCGCCGCCCTCGACGCCCTGTGCGACCTCGCCCCGGCGGTGCTGGAGGACTTCACCACCCCCGCCGCCCGCGCCGTGCTCGCCGACACCGAACTGCTCGTCACCGGCTGGGGCTGCCCGCCCCTGGACGGCGACCTGCTGCGCGCCGCGCCCCGGCTGCGGGCCGTCGTGCACACCGCCGGCAGCGTCCGCGGCCATGTCACCGACGCCTGCTGGGACCGCGGCGTCGAGGTGTCCTCCGCCGCCGCGGCCAACGCCGTTCCCGTCGCCGAGTACACCCTCGCGATGATCCTCCTCACCGGCAAACGGGTCCTGGAGAGCGCCCGCGAGTACCGGGCCACCCGCACCCGCGCCGACTGGCTGCACACCCCCCGCACGGTCGGCAACCACCGCCGCACCGTCGGCGTCCTCTCCGCGTCCCTCATCGGCCGCCGTGTGATCGACCTGCTCCGCCCGCACGACGTCGACGTGCTGCTCCACGACCCGTACGTGGACGAGGCCGAGGCCGCCCGGCTCGGCGTGCGGGGCGTCGGGCTCGAGGAGCTGTTCCGGCTCGGCGACACCGTCAGCGTCCACACCCCCCTGCTGCCCGAGACCCGCGGACTGGTCTCCCGGGACCTCATCGGTTCGATGAAGCCCGGCGCCGTGCTCATCAACACCGCACGCGGCGCGGTCCTCGACCAGGACGCGCTCACCGACGCCGCCCTCGCCGGCCGCATCCGCGCCGTGCTCGACGTGACGGACCCCGAAGTCCTGCCGCACGACCACCCGTTGTGGGACTGCGAGCACGTCCTCATCACCCCGCACCTCGCCGGCTCGCAGGGCAACGAGTGGCGCCGGCTCGCCGACACGGCCGTCTCCGAGGTCGCCCGCTGGGCCTCCGGAGAGGGCTTCCTGCACCCCGTCCGACGCGAAAGGCTGGCCTTCCTCGCATGAGCATCCCCTTCGACCTGCCCGCCGACGACCACGACATCAGTCCCCGCACGGGATACACCCGCGCCCACTGGGAGGCGGTGGCGGACGGGCTGCTCGCGGCCGCCTGGCGCCGGGCCACCCCGGGCAGCGCCCTGCTGCACCTGCCCGGCCGCCCCTCCCGGTCGGGGGTGCGCTCCGACGGCCTGGAGGGCTACGCCCGGACGTTCCTCGCCGCCGCCTTCCGCGTCGCCGGCGCCGACGGCGACGACCCCCACCACTGGCTGGAGCGGTACGCCGACGGACTCGCCGCCGGCACCCGCACCCCCGGCCGCGACGACACCGAGTCCTGGCCGCTCATCCTCGACTTCGACGTCCAGGGCCAGCCCATGGTCGAGTCCGCGTCCGTCGCGCTCGGCCTGCGGCTCACCGCGCCCTGGCTGTGGGACAAACTCGGCACCGAGGTGCAGGACCGCGCGGAGGAGTGGCTGCGCGGCGCCCTGCGGCACACCCCCGCGCCCAACAACTGGTACCTCTTCCCGTACACCGTCGCCGGGTTCCTGGAGTCCGTCGGCCGGGGCGACTCCGAGACGGCCGCCGCGCGGGAGCGGGCACTGGACCTGCTCGCGAGCTGGTACCGGGGCGACGGCTGGTACGCCGACGGCGACGGACGCGCCTTCGACCACTACAACGGCTGGGCCCTGCATCTCTACCCGGTCCTCGACGCGCACCTCTCCGGCGACGCCGACGCCCTCGCCCGTCACGGCGGACGCCTCCGCGCCCACCTCGACGGCTTCTCCCTGATGTTCGGCGCGGACGGCGCTCCGCTGCACTACGGCCGCTCCCTGACGTACCGCTTCGCCGCCTCCGCGGCCGTGTCACTGGGCGCGGTCACCGGCCACACCCCGCTCACCCCGGGCGCCTCGCGCCGCATCGCGAGCGGCAGCCTGCGCCACTTCCTCGACCGGGGCGCGCTCACCCCCGACGGACTGCTGTCCCTCGGCTGGCACGGCCCGCACGAGGCGAGCCTTCAGGAGTACTCCGGTCCCGCGTCGCCGTACTGGGCGTCGAAGGCGTTCGTCGCGCTGCTCGCCCCCGCCGGTCACGCGCTGTGGACCGACACCGAGGAGCCCGCCCCGGTCGAGGAGGCCGACCGGGTGCTGTCCCTGTCGGGGCCCGGCCTGCTCCTCCAGGCCACCCGCGCCGACGGCACCGTACGGCTGCACAACCACGGCAGCGACCATGTGCGGCCGCACGAGGGCGAGTCGGCGGCCGACGACGACCCGCACTACGGCCGGCTGGCGTACTCCACCCGCACCGGACCCACCGCCCCGGCGAACGTCGCCGACAACCACCTGTCGGTGGAGGTGGCCGGGCGGCCCAGCGTGCGCCGCCGCGTCCACCCCCTGGGCGCGGGGCACGGCGACGGCTGGGGCTGGGCCGCCTCCTGGCACCGGCCCGTGTTCGTCGCGGGCCCGCCGATGGTGCCGG
Source organism: Streptomyces sp. BJ20 (assembly GCF_022869105.1). Taxonomy (NCBI): domain Bacteria; kingdom Bacillati; phylum Actinomycetota; class Actinomycetes; order Kitasatosporales; family Streptomycetaceae; genus Streptomyces; species Streptomyces sp. BJ20. The sequence goes on along the minus strand of NZ_CP094918.1, from coordinate 4,250,125 downwards.
GCCTGACGGTCGAGAGCGTCACCGTCGCGCACGGCGGCCTGGAACTGCGGGCACACCGCGTGGTGGGGGCGCCGCCCGGAGCGCGGGTCACCCTCACCGGCTGGGCCACGGGCCCTGAGGAGCCGACGGTGTCCGCCCTGCACGGCCTGTGCGGCTGGGACGACCCGGCACCTGAGACGCTCCCCGCGCCGCAGGGCACCGCCTGGACCCCGTGGGCCCGCGTGCCCCGCCTCACCGGCGGCTGCGGGGGCACCACCGTGCACCTGGCACTGGCGTCCCTCACCGCCGGTCCTGACGCCCCGTCGCTGGAGCGGGCGGTGACCGACGTACGCGTCCACGGCGGGACCGTGGAGGTGACATGGGCGGACGACGGCTCCCGCACCTGCGTCTCGTTCGGGCCGGCGGAGGTGCGCCACACGCGCCCGTGAACGCGGCGGGCCGGCCTCAGGACCGTGCGTCCGCCGCACGCTCCGGGGCCGGTGTGGCGCCGTCGGGCGCGGTGTAGAACACCGAGGTGCCCTGCTTGCTGCGCTGGGCCTGGCTGCGCGCGACCAGACCCTCCAGGGTGGAGCGGACCACCGTCACCTTGATGGTGCGTCCGGGGTGCGCCTGGCCCAGCGCCGTTGCGACCTCCGCCGCCGAGCGGGGCTCCTTCTGCTCGTCCAGATGCCGGCGGACCAGGTCGACCAGCTTCGGCGCGTCACCCCGGGCGGACTCGGCGGCCTTCGCCGTGGCCTTGCGCGGCGCCTTCACCGCGGACGCCTTACCGGCCGGCTTGGGGGCGGCCGGCTTGAGGGCGGCGGGCTTGCGTGAGGCCCTGGCGCCGGTGGACTTCGCCGGTCCGGCGGGTTTCGACGCGCCCGTGGCCTTCGCCGCGTCCCCGGACTTGGCGGCACCCGCGGTTTTGGCAGCACCCGCGGCCTTCGCCGAGCCGCCCGTCTTCGCCGAGCCGCCCGTCTTCGTGGAGGCGGCGGCTGCCTTGCCCGCACCGCCCGCCGTCACCTTCTTCCGCTCCCGCTTCGGCTTCTCCGCCCCGGACCCGACGCCGTCGCGGCTGCGCGGCGCGGGCACGGCCGCGCCCGCGGACACGGCGGCCTCCTCCGCCGGCGTGGCGGACGCGTCCTTCGACGGCTCGGCGGGCGTGGCGGGTTCGGCGACCGCGGTGTCCCCGGGCCCCTCCGCCGCCAGATCCAGCGCCCGCCGCATCTTCACCAGCAACGCGTGGTCCCGCTGAAGCGCGGCCAACTGCTGCTGCAGCTCGGCGATCTCGGCGCCGACCCGCTCCTGCTCCTTGGCGTTGCGCTCGAGGTCGCTCGCCACCTGGGCGACGTACTGCGACGTGAGATCGGTGGCGACGGTCGAGTGGTCGGACATGAGGGTGTCCTTTCGTCGTGTGGTCTGCCGGTGGCCAGTCATGGTACGGCCGGGCGGGGTTGACCGTTTCTCCTCCGCGGACTCCGGGAGAGGTGCGCGGTTGACGCCCGTGTGGGGTGAGGTGCACCGGTTCGCTGCCGGACGCTGTGTCCACGCCATTGACAAGTGATGCGCGAGCCGGAAACTTCAAAGCGAGAGCCGCAAGAAGTGAACGACGTCCCGCAAATATCGCATCGGGCGTCGGCAATCCTCGGCAGGGGCATTGGGCTGCCCGGGGGGCCGCGCGCCCTCAGCACCCGCCGTGGAACGAGGACTTCATGAGACGCACGCGTTTCGGCCTGCGTACGATCACCGGCCTGCTCCTGGCCGGTCTGGTCGCCGCCGGTCTCTCACCCGGTACGGCCGGCGCCGCCGCGCAGGCGGTCCGCGGACCCGACCTGGCGCTCGGCAGAGGCGTCACGGCCACCGGGTCCCATCCCGAACACCCCGCGACCAACCTGACCGACGGCAGTCAACTCACGTACTGGGAAGGCCCTTTGGGGTCCTTCCCGCAATCCGTGCGCATCGACCTGGGCGGCACGGTCCGCGTCGACGAGGTCGTGCTGAAACTGCCGGCCGCCTGGGAGGCGCGCTCCCAGACCCTCGCCGTGGAGGGCAGCACCGACGGCTCGTCCTTCACCGCGCTGTCCGCCTCGGCCCCCCACCGCTTCGACCCCGACCGGGCCAACACCGTCACCCTCACCTTCCCGGCCCGCGACGTACGCCATGTCAGGGTCCGCGTCACCGCCAACACCGGCTGGAACGCCGCCCAGCTGTCCGCGCTCGAGGTGTACGGCGAGGACGGGGGAGGGGGACCGGGCGGGCCACCGGCCGACGGGACCGATCTGGCGCGTGGCAAACCGGTCGAGGCGTCCTCCACGATTCACTCCTTCGTGGCAGCCAACGCCAACGACGGGCGCATCGACACCTACTGGGAGTCGGCAGGTCACCCCGCCACGCTCACCGTCCGCCTCGGCGCCGAGGCCGACGTCACCGCCGTCGTCGTCAGGCTGAACCCGGACGCGGCATGGGAACGGCGCACCCAGAGCATCGAGGTCCTCGGACGCGACCGCTCGTCGAGCGCCTACACCACGCTGACCGCCCGCGCCGACCACACCTTCGACCCGGCCGGCAACGGCAACGGCGTCACCATCCCCGTCACCGGACGCGTCGCCGACGTACAGCTGAAGTTCGGCCACAACTCGGCGGGTTACGGCGCCCAGGTCGCCGAGCTGGAGGTCCGGGGCACGGCCGCGCCCAATCCCGACCTGACCGTCACCACCCTCGACTGGAACCCCGCCGCCCCGACCGAGACGGACCCCGTCACCGTCCGCGCGACCGTGCGCAACGCCGGCACCGCGCAGTCCGCCGCCGCGACGCTGAACGTCAGCCTGGAGGGCGCCGTCGCGGGCAGCGCCCCCGTCCCCCCGCTCGCCCCGGGCGGTTCCGCCACCGTGTCCGTGGACGCGGGCACCCGTCCCACGGGCAGTTACACCGTGTCCGCCGTGGCCGACCCCACGGACACCGTCGCCGAACTGGACGAGACGAACAACAGCCGCACCGCGACGGACCGGCTGACCGTCGCCCAGAGCCCCGGCCCCGACCTGGAGGTCACCGGCATCCGCACCAGCCCGGCCACGCCCGCCGTCGGCGCGCCGGTGTCCTTCACCGTCTCCGTGCACAACCGGGGCACCTCACCCGCCCCCGCCGGCTCGGTCACCCGTCTCGGCGTGGCCGGACGCACCCTCGACGGGACCACCGGGCCGATCGCCGCCGGCGCCACCGCCGAGGTCACGGTCGACGGCACCTGGACCGCCACTCCGGGCCCCGCCGTCCTCACCGCCACCGCGGACGCCACCGGCACGGTCACCGAGACCGACGAGAACAACAACGTCCTCAGCCGCCCGATCGTCGTCGGCCGCGGCGCCGCCGTCCCGTACACCGAGTACGAGGCGGAGGACGGCGCCTACCGGGGCACGCTGCTCACCGCAGACCCGAAACGCACCTTCGGCCACACGAACTTCGCCACCGAGTCGTCCGGCCGTGCGTCCGTCCGGCTCGACTCCACCGGCCAGTACGTCGAGTTCACCTCCACCGACGCCACCAACTCGATCGTCGTGCGCAACTCCATCCCCGACGCCCCGGGCGGCGGCGGGACCGAGGCCACGCTCAGCCTCTACGCGGACGGCGCGTTCGTGCAGAAGCTCGGCCTCAGCTCCAAGCACAGCTGGCTCTACGGCACCACCGACCAGCCCGAAGGACTCACCAACACCCCCCAGGCCGACGCGCGCCGCCTCTTCGACGAGTCCCACGCGCTGCTCTTTGACACCTACCCGGCGGGCACCGTGTTCCGGCTCCAGCGCGACGCCGACGACAGCGCCGCCTTCTACGTCGTCGACCTGATCGACCTGGAGCAGGTGGCCCCGCCCGCCCAGAAGCCCGCCGGGTGCGTCTCGATCACCGAGTACGGCGCCGTCCCCGACGACGGCATCGACGACACCACGGCGATCCAGCGTGCCGTCACCGCCGACCAGCGGGGCGAGATCGACTGCGTGTGGATCCCGGCCGGGCAGTGGCGGCAGGAGCAGAAGATCCTCACCGACGACCCGCTGGACCGCGGACAGTTCAACCAGGTCGGCATCCGCGACGTCACCGTCCGTGGCGCCGGCATGTGGCACTCCCAGCTGTACACGCTCACACCCCCGCACCAGGCGGGCGGCATCAACCACCCGCACGAGGGCAACTTCGGCTTCGACATCGACGACAACACGAGGATCTCCGACCTCGCCATCTTCGGCTCCGGCACCATCAGGGGCGGCGACGGCGGTGCCGAGGGAGGCGTCGGCCTCAACGGGCGCTTCGGCAAGAACACCCGCGTCAGCAACGTGTGGATCGAACACGCCAACGTCGGCGTCTGGGCCGGCCGTGACCACTCCGACATTCCCGACCTGTGGAACCCGGCCGACGGACTGGAGTTCACCGGCATGCGCATCCGCAACACCTACGCGGACGGCATCAACCTCACCAACGGCAGTCACGACTCCACCGTGACGAACTCGTCGTTCCGCAACACCGGCGACGACGCGCTCGCCGTGTGGTCCAGCAAGCACGTCAGGAACCCGGCCACCGACATCGGCCACGACAACCACTTCCGCAACAACACCGTCCAACTGCCCTGGCGCGCCAACGGCATCGCGATCTACGGCGGCCACGGCAACACGGTGGAGAACAACCTCGTGTACGACACCATGAACTATCCCGGCATCATGCTGGCGACCGACCACGACCCCACGCCGTTCTCCGGGCAGACCCTGATCGCCGGCAACGGGCTGTACCGCACCGGCGGCGCCTTCTGGAACGAGGACCAGGAGTTCGGCGCCATCACCCTGTTCGCCCAGGGACTCGACATCCCCGGCGTGGTCATCCGCGACACCGACATCCACGACTCGACGTACGACGGCATCCAGTTCAAATCCGGCGGCGGCGCCATGCCTGACGTGCGGATCTCCGACGTCACCATCAGCGAGTCGAAGAACGGCTCCGGCATCCTCGCCATGGGCGGGGCCCGGGGCAGCGCCACCCTGACGAACGTCACCATCACCGGATCGGCGGAGGGCGACGTGCTGATCGAACCCGGCTCCTCCTTCGTGATCAACCGATAGGCGTTCACACGCCGATTGCTCCGTCCGGCGGGCCCGCACCCCACGCGAGGGTGCGGGCCGGTCACCCGTACGGCCCCTTGCCGAAGGGCGCCCCGCTGCGGGCCACACCCCTCACGGGCGGCGCAGACGGGGGACTTCGCGCGGACGCGCGGGGGGAGCCGAGGCGATCGCGGGCGGACGAAGTCAGGCTGAGTCCATGGCTTCATCGACCGACTGCCCGGACCGTGCGCCCCGCGCCGTGTCCGGCGCCGCCCGGCGGCCGTCCGCCGGGCCCGTCCGCCTCCGTACCGGGGTACGGCTGTGGGCCCTCGTCCTCGTCGTCCTCGCCGCCCTCACCGGGTGCGGGGCGGGCAGCGGCACCGGCGCCCGGGACGACCCCGCCGCCGGCACCGCGCGCGAGCACCCGTCCGCCAATCCCCCCGCGGGGGGAGCGCCCGGCACCGCGCAGGGCCGCCCGGCCACCGAGGCGCCCGCGGTGATCCCCGGCCTCGGCCCCCGCACCCGGGCGTGGATCCCGGGCGACGCCCGTCAGGTGGTCGTGGTCACCGGACGCGACCGGAACGCCAACCACTCCCAGGCCGTGCTGTACCGGCACACCGGCACCGGCTGGGAAGCGGGCCCGGTGTGGCCCGCCCGCAACGCGCTCCGCGGCTGGACCGACGAACACTGGGCCGGCGACCTGCGGTCGCCCATCGGCGTCTACAGCCTCTCCGACGCCGGCGGACTGCTCCCCGACCCCGGCGCCCGGCTGCCCTACGACCGCTCGGACGGCTTCGCCGTCAGCGGCACCGGCTTCGAAGGGGAGCCGCTGGAAGGGTCCTTCGACTACGTCGTCGCCATCGACTACAACCGCACCCCCGGCACGTCCCCGCTGGACCTGACCCGGCCGCTGGGCGCCGACCGCGGTGGCGGCATCTGGCTGCACGTCGACCACGACGGCCCCACCCAGGGCTGCGTGAGTCTGCAGCAGCAGCACATGCGGGACCTGCTCCTCGCCCTCGACCCCGCGCTGCGCCCGGTGGTCGTCATGGGCGACGCCGCGTCCCTGCGCGAGTGACCGCCGCCCCCGAGGGGTCAGGGCGCGATGCCGACCCCGGGGACGCGGCTCCACGCCTTCTCCTGCGCGGCCGTCATCGCCGGCCAGGACGTGCCGCCCGGCCGCGGACGCACCCGCGAGGCGTACGACGCCGGCCGGTACCCGGGGTCGTGGAAGCAGCCGGTGGCGTACACACGGTCGAACGCCTGGCAGGCTGCGGCGACCGACCGCGGCGTCGGCCGCCGCCCGGTGCGCGCCCAGCGGTCCAGCGCCGCCAGGGACACGGCGTACTCGGCGTCGCTCAGCGCGGAGTGCTCGTGCTCTCCGGTGAACGTCTGTACCAGCCACCGGTCGCGGTGGGCGCCCCGCAGCGTGTCCCGGTAGGCCGCCTCGTGCTCCACGAACGCGGTCGGGTCGTCCTTGGCGTGCAGCGTCAGCACGGGGATCGCCACCCGTCCGGTGAGGTCGCTGTCGTACGACAGGTCGCGCACGGCCGCCGGGTCGGCGGCGAACCGCTCCACGCCCGCGTTCAGCGCCTTGTCGTCGTGCGAACCGGTGTACCGCACCCCGCGGTTGGAGAACGGGTTCCGGCCGCCCAGCCGCTCGTGCACGATGTCCCGGAAGGTGAACACCGAGAAGCGCAGATGTGACTCCAGGGTCCGCTCCGGGATTTTGGTGACGTTCAGGATGTCGTCCAGGTTCCGCTGCTGGAGGCCGGTGCGCTCCCCGGGCGGCGACGCGTACCCGGTGCACTCCTGGAGCCGGGCACGCAGGCCGGCCGTGGTCAGCGTGGACCCGCGGCGCAGCCCCTGCCACAGCGGGTACTGCTTCTCCTCGGGCCGGGACAGGTTGGCGCAGTAGTACTGGTAGACCACGCGCAGGTCGACGCGGTGGTCGTAGCCGCGGGAGGCCCCGCCCAGCACCCCGTTGGTGAGCAGCGCCCCGTCGTACGGGCCGCCCTCGGGGGCGTAGGTCTCGACGACCTTGGCGGCCACGTTCCCGCCCCACGACTGGCCGTGCACGTACGTCCGGCGCGGCTCGCCGAACTCCTCGACGAAGAGCCGCCGTACGTTCTCCGTGTCGGCGGCGGCCATCCGGGTGCCGTAGCCGCCCCTGCGGTACGACGACCCGGCCCAGGCGTATCCCTGGTCCACCATCACCCGCCAGCGCCCGAGGTCCTCGACGCTGCGCCGCGGGTCCGACGCGTCACCCAGATCGGGGCCGCCGTGGGCGTGCACGACGAGCCCGCCGTTCCACCGCGCGGGTACCGCGATCGCGTAGTGGGCGCCGTTCGCGTCCGTGCCGGTCCAGCAGGCGGCGCCGTCGGGCAGCCCTTCGGGACAGGCGGCCGGCCGGGGCGACGTGTCCCGGGCCTGCGCGGCCGGCGCCGGGGCGAGGACGCCGGCCAGCGTCCCGGCGATCAGCAGACCCGCCATGCGCCGGCGGGAGCGCGGGGAGCGGGGGAGACGGAGGGCATGTCGGTATCTGTTCACGGTGCGGCTCCTGGTTCGGCGGCGCGTTGCTGCGCACGGGCGGCGATGCTAGGAACGCCGGCCGACTCGGGCCATGGGCGGAGCGGTTGCGTTCATACTGTTCTGCCGCGACGGGCCCGTGCGCGGACGGTTCACCCCCGGCGGTCAGCGCGCGCCGGGGCCTTCCTCACGCTGCGGCCGGCCGTGCGGGGCGGGCTCGCCCGCCGTCAGATGCTCCAGCACCTCGACGAGTTCCTGGCACGCGAGCTCCACCGAGCGGCGGGTGTTGTGCTGCTCGGTGATCACCGCCGACAGCAGAAGGGCCGTCAGGGCCGCCGCCGCGTTGAAGGCATGCAGATTGATCATGATCTGGGTGTCCGACACGTACGCGAACGGTCCCTCCCGTCCCGTCGCCGCGGCCGTCGCCAGGACGGAGGCGAACAGGGCGCACAGGATGCTGCCGGGGAGCTCGAACCGCAGAGCCGCCCAGATCAGCAGCGGGTAGACGCTGAACAGCAGACTGCCCGTGCTCTGCGTGGCGAACGGCACCACGACACCCGCGACGACCGCCAGGCCCACCGCCTCCTTCCAGCGCGACCAGTGCGCGGGCGAACGCACCCGGGGCAGGACCAGCAGCGCCGGGGTGATCAGCAGCACCCCCATCGCGTCGCCCACCCACCAGGGCAGCCACACCGACCGGAAGGACCCGGCCGGCAGGTCGCCGGAGACGACGAGCATCCCGGCCGCGATCGTGGAGCTGACCAGCATCGCGGCGAAGCCGCCGAGGAACACCAGCATGAGGCAGTCGCGTAATCGGCCGAGGTCGGTGCGGAACCCTGCCCTGCGCAGCAGCCAGTAGGCGCACAGCGGCGCGGCGGTGTGGGCGAACAGCAGGCCGAGCGAGGTCGGCCCCAGGGAGGTGAGGTGGGCGATCACCAGCAGCGCGCCGAGGGTGATGCCCGGCCAGACGTGCGGTCCGAGGAGCAGCAGGGACGCGACGGCGATCCCGGTCGGCGGCCAGACGGGGGACACGACCGAACCGTCGACCCGCAGCTCGTACAGCAGTCCGAGCCGGCCCCCGGCGTAGTAGCAGGCGGCGACGGCCAGCGTCTGCAGCACGTAGACGGCCGGAGTACGGAGATCCTGGCGAGCCACCACACACGTCATCAGACACCGAGGCGGCCGTCATGGCGAGGTGAGGGGCACGGCGCTGTCGGCCCTATGGCTGACCGGAGGGCTCATGCCCGATCACGAGGACCGCGGCGTCGTCGTCGTGCCCCACCTCGGCCGCCCCCTTGATCACGGCCGCGGCGAGCGCGTCCGCGTCCATACGAGCGACCGCCGCGATGCCCGCGAGCCGCGACACCTGCTCCAGCCCTTCGTCCAGACGCATCGACGGGCCCTCCACGACGCCGTCGGTGACCATCACGAACACCCCGCCGGAGTCCAGCCGGTACCGCGTCACCGGGTACACCGACCCGGACTGCACGCCCAGCGGCGGACCGCCCTCGTCCTCCGTCACACCGGACCGCCCGTCCGCCGTGGCCCACACACACGGCAGATGACCGGCGCGGGCGCTCTCCAGCACCCGGGTCTCCGGGTCGAGCCGCATGAAGGTGCAGGTCGCGAACAGATCCGCGCCCAGCGTCAGCAGCAGCTCGTTCGTCCGCGCCAGCAGCTCGCCCGGGTCGCTGTCCACGGAGGCGAGCGCCCGCAGCCCGACCCGGACCTGCCCCATGAAGGCGGCGGCCTCGATGTTGTGCCCCTGCACGTCGCCGATCGACAGGCCGATGCGGCCGTCGGGCATGCTGAACGCGTCGTACCAGTCGCCGCCCACGTTGAGGCCCTGGTTGGCGGGCACGTACCGCACCGCGAGCCGTACGCCGTCACCGGCCGGCAGTCCCCTCGGCAGCATCCCGCGCTGCAGCGCGACGGCCAGCTCCACCCGCGAGCGCTGCACCTCGGCCGCCGCACGCGCCTGGGCCGTCAGCGTCCCGAGCCTGATCAGCAGCTCGTCGCCGTGGTCCTTGGAGCCGGTGCGGGACATGGATCACTCACTCGGGCCGGGACACTCCGGGTCCGCCCCCGGCAGGGACAAACCATATGAAAGCCGCATTCACCAGGATGATAGGCAGAACGCGTTTGGCCGGGCCAGTCGGTGTGAAAGCTGGCCGCATGGAGCAGCGCGAGATCATGCAGCGGAGCGTCGGCATCCTCACGGAGGCCCTGGAGATGCGGCGCCGGCTGCGCGCCGACCCGGACGCCGATGTGACCGCCGACAGCGCGGTCGCCGGGTTGCTGGAGGAGATGCTGCCGCGTATCCAGCTCCCCGCCGACGCCGGCGCGCGCGAGGTGGCGGAGATCGTCACCGGGAAGCTCGGGCCGGCCATCGTGCAGATCACCTCCGCGCTCACCTTCGCCTTCGTCCAGCTCGCCGAGATCCACGACGAGGGCCGCACCGACGTCTCGTCGGCCGACGTCCTGCGCTCCATCGCACTCCACTACCAGCGGGACGACTCCTGAACTGATCCCAACCCCCGTGTGAAGGGCGGTGGTTGAGGAACGGGTGAGCGGGAAGGGTTGTCCCGAACCAAGACAGACAACGATGTCACCTCTTGGACGGAGGCCCCCGTGCCCAGATCGTCGCGCATGTCGCCAGGCGGCCCGCGCCGGACGCTCCTCCCCGCCCTGCTCACCCTGCTGCTCTCCGCCGCGCTCGCCCTCACCACGCTCGGCGCCCCCGCCCGGGCGGCGGGGCCCGGCGGCACCTGGACCGTGCATCAGCCCGGCGCGCCACGGGACGGCGTCACGGCCGTCGTCCGCCTCGACCCCGCGGACGGCACCCTCACCCTCACCGCCCGCAAGGGCGCCACGACGGTGCTGGAACCGGCGCCGCTCGGCATCGTCACCTCCGCCGCCGACCTCACCTCGGAGCTGCGCGCGGACTCCCGGCACACCCGGCAGGTGACCGAGCGGTACTCCATGACCACCGGCAAGCAGCTCCGCCGCACCGCGCGGATGACCGAGACCCGCTTCACCTTCACCGGCCGGGACGGCGCCCGCCTCGGCCTCGTGGTCCGCGTCGCCGACGACGGCGTCGCCTACCGCTACGTCCTTTCCGGGCCCGGCACGGTCACCGTCGAGCGGGAGGCGTCCGCGTTCCGGCCGCCCGCCGCCGCGCGGGCCTGGCTCACGCCGTACTCGGTCAACTACGAGCGCCTGTACGCCCCCGCCACCGCGGCGGGCGCGGCGCCCGGCGCCTACGCCTATCCGGCGCTGTTCCAGGTCGGGAGCACCTACGCCCTGCTCACCGAGTCGGACGTCGACGGGCGCTACGACGCGAGCCGGCTGGTCCACGAGGGCGACGGACGCTACACGGTGCGTCTGGCCGACCCCGAGGTGACCTCCGAGGGGCCGCTGGCCACGCCGTGGCGCACGGCCGTCGTCGGGGACCTCGCAACCGTCACCGAGTCCACCCTCGTCGACGACCTCGCCCCGCCGTCGCGGCTCGCCGACACCTCGTGGATCCGCCCCGGAAAGGTCGCCTGGTCCTGGCTGGACGGTTTCGGCGCCGCCCAGCGTGATCTCGTCGCCCAGCAGCGCTTCGTGGACCTCGCCGCTGCCCACGGCTGGCCGTACGCCCTGGTCGACGACGGCTGGAAGACCACCGACTGGATGCCCGAGCTGATCGCGTACGCCCGGCAGCGGGGCGTCGACGTCCTCCTGTGGGTGCACTGGACCGATCTGGACACGGCGGCCGAGCGCGCCGAGTTCCTGCCCCGGGTGAAGCGGTGGGGCGCGGCCGGACTGAAGATCGACTTCATGGACTCCGACTCCCAGGAGCGCTTCCGCTGGTACGACGACATCCTCCGGGACACCGCCCGGCACCGGCTGCTCGTCAACTTCCACGGCGCGACCCTCCCCAAGGGCGTCCAGCGGACCTGGCCGCACGTGATGACCCTGGAGGCGGTGTACGGCGCCGAGCAGGGCACCGTGCCCGCGGCGGGGCTGACGGCCCTGCCGTACACGCGCAACGCGGTCGGCTCGATGGACTACACGCCGATGGGCTTCCAGTTCGGCACCCGCACCGTCTCCGACGCGGCGGAACTGGCGCTGTCGGTGGTGTTCGAGTCCGGCTTGCAGAATTTCGCCGGGTCGGTCGCCGCCTACCGTGAGCGGCCGGAGCTGGCCCGCTTCCTGGAGCAGGTGCCGACGGTGTGGGACGAGACGCGGCTGCTGTCGGGACTCCCCGGCGAGAGCGCGACGTTCGCCCGCCGCCACGGCGACCGCTGGTTCCTGGGCGGGGTCCACGCCGGTGAGGCGGGCACGGAGCGCGTGCAGCTGGACTTCCTGGGCGGCGGACGCTGGCTGGCGGAGGTCGTGCGGGACGGCGAGGACGGCGGGCTGCTGCGTGAACGGCACGTCGTCACGCGCCGGGACGTCCTGGACGTGCCGACGGCCGAGCACGGCGGGTTCGCCGGGCAGATCTGCCGGCTCACGCCCGGACGCGACACCTGCGACCGGCCGGTGACCCGGCTGCCGCTCACCGCGCTCACCGCCGATCCGGCGCGCGCCGAGGCGGACCCGGGCGGCTCCGTCGCCGTCACCGGCCGGTTCGCGGTCGAGGAGTCGGGACCGGCGACGGACGTCCGGCTGACGCTCGACGTCCCCGACGGCTGGACCGCCGACGGTGACGGCACCACGGCGGCCGAACTGCCCGCGGGGGAGGCGCTGTCGGGCGACTGGACGGTGCGGGTGCCGTCCGGCGTCCGCCCCGGCGGTTACGACCTGACCGTGCGCGCGGAGTACCGCGCACCGGACCGGCCGGGCTCCGGGGTGCTGCGCGTCGAGCGCCCGGTGCGGGTGTTCGTGCCGGAACCGGGCGTCACCTACGTGAGCGATCTGCCGTTCACAATCGAGCGCAACGGGTGGGGGCCGGTCGAGCGGGACATGTCCAACGGCGAGCGCGACCCCGCCGACGGAGGCCCGCTCACTCTGGCGGGCACGGTGTACGACAAGGGCCTCGGGACGCACGCGGCGGGCGAGATCGTCGTCGAACTCGGCCGGGAGTACCGGAGGTTCACGGCCGAGGTCGGAGTCGACGACGAGGTCGGCGCCAAGGGCACCGTGGCCTTCGAGGTGCTCGGCGACGGCAGGACGCTGCTGACCACCGGGGTGCTCGACGGCGCCGACCCGGCGTTCCCCGTCGACATGGACGTCACCGGCGTACGGCAGTTGACGCTGCGCGTGCTGGACGGCGGGGACGGGGTGGACTCCGACCACGCCGACTGGGCGGACGCGCGGCTGGCGCCGTAGCGGCGGGCGGGACGGTCCGCGGGTGTCCGTGGGCCGTCCCGCCGCGGACGCGGGTGTGCGCGCACCCTTGACGGCGTACGCGCGGGTAGGGATGCTCCCCGAGCAGGTTTGCAGAGGTCATGACAAGCGTTGTGGCCGCTCCGTCGACGGAGGGACCCGCCGGTGACCACTGTTCGCTCCGGACGCCACGCCGGGATCGTCACGCTGCTCCTGCTCGTCCTGGCCGCCGCGCTCACACCCACGTCCAGCTCGGCCGCCGACGGCGCCTGGTGGGACCCGGTCGCCCGGCCCGCGCCGGACTCGGAGATCGGGGTCACCGGGGAACCGTTCAAGGGAACCGACTCGGCCGGGCGGGTGCGCGGATTCGTCGACGCGCACAACCACATCATGTCCAACGAGGCCTTCGGCGGCCGGCTCATCTGCGGCAAGGCGTTCTCCGACAAGGGCATCGCCGACGCGCTCAAGGACTGCCCCGAGCACTACCCCGACGGCTCCCTCGCCGTTTTCGACTTCATCACAGGCGGCGGCGACGGCCGTCACGACCCGGACGGCTGGCCCACCTTCGCCGACTGGCCCGCGCACGACTCGCTGACCCACCAGCAGAACTACTACGCCTGGATCGAGCGCGCCTGGCGCGGCGGGCAGCGGGTGCTGGTCAACGACCTGGTCACCAACGGCGTGATCTGCTCGGTGTACTTCTTCAAGGACCGCGGCTGCGACGAGATGACCTCCATCCGCCTCCAGGCCGGACTGACCTACCGGATGCAGGACCACGTCGACGCCATGTACGGCGGGCCGGGCAGGGGATGGTTCCGCATCGTCACCGACAGCGCGCAGGCGCGTGAGGTGATCGAGCAGGGCAAACTGGCCGTCGTGCTGGGCGTGGAGACGTCGGAGCCGTTCGGCTGCAAGATGATCCTGGACATCGCCCAGTGCGACCGGGAGGACATCGACGCGGGGCTCGACGAGCTGTACGACCTGGGCGTGCGCAGCATGTTCCTGTGCCACAAGTTCGACAACGCGCTGTGCGGCGTGCGCTTCGACTCCGGGGCGCTCGGCACCGCCGTCAACGTCGGGCAGTTCCTGTCCACCGGCACCTTCTGGCGGACCGAGCCCTGCACCGGCCCGCAGCACGACAACCCCATCGGCCTCGCCGCCGCCCCCGCCGCCGAGAAGCACCTCCCGGCAGGCGTGGAGGTCCCGTCGTACGACGCGGACGCCCGGTGCAACGTGCGCGGGCTGACCGGGCTGGGCGAGTACGCGGTGCGCGGCATGATGAAGCGCGGAATGATGCTCGAGATCGACCACATGAGCGTCAAGGCCGCCGGCCGGGTCCTCGACCTCTTCGAGTCCGCGGCCTACCCGGGTGTCCTGTCCTCGCACAGCTGGACGGACCTGAACTGGACCGAACGCGTCTACCGGCTCGGCGGGTTCACCGCCCAGTACATGAACGGCTCCGAGCAGTTCGTGGCCGAGGCCGGCCGCACCGAACAGCTGCGGGACACCTACGGCGTCGGCTACGGCTTCGGCACCGACATGAACGGCGTCGGCGGCTGGCCCGCCCCGCGCGGGGCGGACGCGCCCGATCCGGTCACCTACCCCTACCGCAGCGTCGACGGCGGCTCCGTCCTCGACCGGCAGACCACCGGTCAGCGCACCTGGGACCTGAACACCGACGGCGCCGCGCACTACGGGCTGGTGCCCGACTGGATCGAGGACATCCGGCGCGTCGGCGGACAGCACGTCGTGGACGACCTCTTCCGCGGCGCCGAGTCCTACCTCACCACCTGGGGCGCGACCGAACGCCACCGCCCGGCGGCCGACCTCGCCCGCGACGCGCGGGCGACGGCCTCCTCCGCCGAGTGGAGCCCGTTCACCAGCTACGCCCCCGCCCGCGCCGTCGACGGCGACCGGGGCACCCGCTGGGCCAGCGACCGGACCGACGACCAGTGGCTGAGCCTCGACCTCGGCGCCACCCACCGGATCGGCCGGGTCACCCTCGACTGGGAACGCGCGTACGCCGGCTCGTACCGCGTCGACGTGTCGACCGACGGCACGAACTGGCGCACGGTGTGGTCCACGACAGCGGGCGACGGCGGGCTGGACACGGCGGTGTTCACGCCGGCCGAGGCACGGCAGGTGCGCGTCGTCGGCCTGAAACGCGGGACCAGGTACGGCTACTCGCTGCACGAGGTCGGCGTTCACGCACGCTGACCGCGTCAGCCCCTCGCCGCCGCGTCGGCCAGCAGAGCCCGCACCGCCTCCAGCGCCGCCGCCCGGTCGGACGGGACCAGGCCGATGCGGGTGCGGCGGTCCAGGACGTCCTCCTCGTCCAGCGCGCCCTCGTGACGCACCGCCCACAGCGCCTCGGCGGCCGTGACCGGATGGCCGGGGAGGACCGGCTCGGCGAGACGGGGGTCGCGCTCGGCGAGCGCCAGGACCGCCGGGGCCTCGGTGCCGTGGCGGCGGACCAGGCGGCGGGGTGCGGGCAGGCCGGCGAGGACGTGCGGTGCCGCCGCGCCCACCAGAGGGAGGGACGCGGTGCGGGACGGGCCGGCCGCCAGCCCTCGCAGCCGTACCGCCGCGTCCACCGCGTCCTCGGCCATCCGCCGGTACGTGGTCAGCTTGCCGCCGACCACCGTGACCACGCCCTCCGACGAGGTCAGCACGGCATGCCGGCGGGAGATGTCGGCGGTCCTCGGCGGGGCGTCCGCGTCCTCCGGCGTGCTGTCCAGCAGGGGCCGCAGCCCGGCGAACGCTCCCACCACGTCGTCCCGGTGCACCGGCACGTGCAGGACCGAGCAGAGGACGTCCAGCAGGAAGCCGATGTCCGTCTCCGGGGGCTCCGTGACGTCGGGGATGTCGCCGTCCACGGGCTCGTCGGTGAGGCCGACGTAGACCCGGCCGTCGTCCTGGGGGAGGACCAGGACGAAGCGGTTGGTCTCGCCGGGCACCGGGATGTGCAGTCCGGCGGTGAGCGGGCCGAGGCTCTCCGGGCGCAACACCAGATGTGTGCCGCGGGAGGGGCGGATCCGGACGCCGTCGACGAGGCCGCCCGCCCACACGCCGGCGGCGTTGATCACCGCGCGGGCGCGGATCTCGCCCTCCTCGCCGGTGAGTTCGTCGCGGACGCGGGCGCCCGTCGCGGTCAGCTCCAGCGCCCGGACGCGGGTGAGGACCCGCGCGCCGCGCGCGGCCGCCGTACGGGCCAGGGCGGTCACCAGGCGTGCGTCGTCGGTGAGCCGGCCGTCCCAGGACAGCAGGCCGCCGCGCAGGCCGTCGAGGCGCAGCGCCGGCGCGAGATGGCGGGTCTCCACCACGGAGAGGCGGCGGGGCGCCGGAAGCGTGGCGCGGGCGGTGCGCGCCGCCAGCCGCAGCGTGTCCCCGGCGTGGAACCCGGCCCGCGCCAGCGCGGCCTGACCACGCGACACCAGCGGGGTGAGCGGCAGCACGAACGGCTGCGCGTGCACCAGGTGGGGCGCCGTGCGCTCCATCAGGATGCCGCGCTCCACCGCGCTCTCGTGGGCGACGCCGAGCCGGCCGGAGGCCAGGTAGCGCAGCCCGCCGTGGACCAGCTTGCTGCTGAAGCGGGAGGTGCCGAACGCCAGGTCGTGGGCGTCGACCGCCACCACCCGCAGGCCGCGCGCGGCGGCGTCCAGGGCGGCGCCCGCGCCGGTCACGCCGAGGCCGACGACCAGCACGTCCGCGGTGTCGCCGTGCACCGAGTCGGTCAGGTCGCGGGCGCGCCGGGTGGCGGACAGGGACGAGCCGCTGAGGGGGGTCATGGCGTGAGGGTCCTCTCCAGGATGCCGCGCAGCTCGCCGAGGAACGCCTCGGCGGACAGCTCGGGGTCGTCCTCGTCGGTCATGGTCCGCAGGGACAGGGTGAAGGACTGCACGATCAACAGCACCGAACGCGCCTGCCGTTCGACGGGCGCGCGGCGCACCGAGCCGTCGGCGTGCCCCTCGCGCAGCACGCCGGCCAGCAGTTCGAGCAGGGCTTCCTGGCTCGCGCCGCGACGGTCCAGCACGTAGGGGAGGAGCAGTTCGGGGTCGACGTCGAGGATCTTGCGGAAGAGCGGGTGGGTGACGAAGTCCCGCACCGCGTCCACGAGTCCCTTCGTGAGCAGTTCCCGCGCGGTCATGTCCGGTCCGCGCTCGGGCATGGCCCCGGTGGCCACCGCGATCCACTCCCGCGTCATCAGGTCGCCGACCAGCGACCGCACGTCCGGCCAGCGCCGGTACAGCGTCATACGGGAGACACCGGCGCGGCGGGCCACGTCGGTGAGCGTGGTGCGGCGGACCCCGACGGCGAGCACGCAGTCGCGCACCGCGTCGAGCACCGCGTCGTTGTCCGAACCTGCCGGGGCGTTGTGACGAATAGGCGTCATGTGTCACAGTGTAACGCCACGTGAGGCCGTCGGGCGACGGCATCGCTTCCCGACCCGTCAGGACGGACCCGTGAGGACGACAGACATGGACATGCTCTGGAGCGGCTGGGGCGACCCCGAGCGGGCGGCCCCGCTGCCCGGCTCGGTGACCGGGCTGCTGCGCGACCTGCTCGGCGTCAAGCCGCGCGAGACGGCGACCGTCGCCCTCGAGGACCTGGACGTCCCCGCGAGCCCGCTCGTCCCCGACGCGCACCGCGCCCTGACCGCCGCGCTGGGCGACGAGGCCCTCGTCCGCACCGACGCCGAGACCCGCGTTCGGCACACCCGCGGCAAGTCCACCCCGGACCTGTTGCGCATGCGCGGCGGCGACCTCGCGGCCGCGCTCCCCGCGGCCGTGCTGCTGCCCGCCACGCACGACGAGGTGCGGGACGTGCTCCGCCTGTGCGCCGAACACGGCCTGGCGGCCGTCGCGTTCGGCGGCGGCACCTCCGTCGTCGGCGGTCTCGCCCCCGAGGCGCGCGGCCCGTTCGTCGCCCTCGACCTGCGGCGCATGAACCGCCTGCTCGACCTCGACCCGGTCTCCCGCACCGCCACCCTGCAGCCAGGTCTGCGGGCCCCGCAGGCCGAGGCGCTGCTCGCCGAACACGGCTTCACGCTCGGGCACTTCCCGCAGTCCTACGAATGGGCCACCATCGGCGGCTTCGCCGCCACCCGCTCCAGCGGCCAGGCCTCCGCCGGGTACGGGCGCTTCGACGAGATGGTCCTCTCCCTCACCCTCGCCACCCCCGAGGGCACCCTCGACACCGGCCGCGCCCCCCGCTCCGCCGCCGGCCCCGACCTGCGCCAGCTCCTCCTCGGCTCGGAGGGCGCCTTCGGCGTGATCACCTCGGTGACCGTGCGGGTCCGGCCCGTGCCGCAGACCCGCGTCCACGAGGGCTGGAGCTTCCCCACCTTCGACGCGGGCGCCGCCGCCCTGCGCCGGCTCGCCCAGGACGGGCCCCGTCCCACCGTGCTGCGCCTGTCCGACGAGACCGAGACCCTGGTAGGCCTCGCCAACCCCGAGGCGATCGGCTCCGGCGAGCTCAAGGCGAGCGGCTGCACCGCCGTCGCCGGGTACGAGGGCACGGAGGAGGACACGGCGTACCGGCGCGAGCGGGCCGCCGCCGTCCTGCGGGAGTGCGGCGGCACACCCCTCGGCGAGGAGCCCGGCCGCCGCTGGGCCCACGGCCGGTACTCGGCGCCCTACCTGCGGGACGCCCTCCTCGACGCGGGCGCCTTCGCGGAGACGCTGGAGACGGCGGCCTTCTGGTCCCGCCTCCCCCGCCTGTACGCCGCCGTCCGCGACGCGCTCACCACCACCCTCACCGAGGCCGGCACCCCGCCGCTGGTGATGTGCCACATCTCCCACGTCTACGAGAACGGCGCCTCGCTGTACTTCACGGTCGTCTCCGCGCAGGGCGAGGACCCCGTGGCCCACTGGACGCGCGCGAAGCACGCCGCGAACGAGGCGATCCTCGCCGCGGGCGGCACCATCAGCCATCACCACGGCGTGGGCACGGACCACCGCGACTGGTACGTCCGCGAGATCGGCCCCCTCGGCGCCGAGGCGCTCCGCGCGGTGAAGCGGCGGCTGGACCCGGAAGGCGTGCTGAGCCCGGGTGTGCTGCTGCCCTCCCGCTGACGGACCGGGCCCCTTCTCACTGCCCCCGCCCAGGCGCCCCGCACATCCACCCCACCCCCTCGGCCCGTCCCCGGAGGCATCCCATGCGACAGTTCACCGCCGTCGTCAACCCCACCGCGGGCGCGGCCGGTTCCGCCGCCGCGTTGCTCGCCGTCGCCCGGCATCTGCGTGAGGCGGGCGCGGAGCTGGTGACCGAGTACAGCCGGAGCCTCGCGCACGCCAGGGAACTCGCCGTCACGGCCGGAGCGGCGGGCCGCACCGTGCTGGCCGTCGGCGGGGACGGCATGACCGGCTGCGTCGGCGGCGCCCTCAGCGGCACCGGCGCCACGCTCGGCCTGGTCCCGGCCGGCCGGGGCAACGACTTCGCCCGGGCGCTCGGCCTGCCCCGGGACCCGGAAGCCCTGGCCGGCATCCTGCTGCACGGCCGGCCCCGCCCCGTGGACACCGTCGAGGTCGTCTCGGCCACCCACGACCGCGTGGTGGTGCTCGGCAGCGTCTACGCCGGGGTGGACGCCCTCGCCAACCGGTACGCCAACCGCTCCCGCCTGCTGCGGGGTTCGGCGTCCTACTACGCGGGCGGCCTGCGGGCCGTGACCACGTGGCGCCCGGCGCGCTACACGGTCACCGTCGACGGAGAGGAACACACCCACACGGGTTACACCGTGGTCGCCGCCAACTCGGGCACGTACGGATCCGGCCGTCTCATCGCCCCCGACGCCCGACCGGACGACGGCCTCCTCGACGTCGTCATGATCCGCCACGCGCCCCACCTGCTGTTCTTCGCCCTGATGAACGAACTGCGCACCGGCGCCCACGTGCGCCGCCCCCAGGTACGCGTCCTGCGCGGCCGGGAGATACGCATCGAGGCCGACCGGGCGATCCCCTACGGCACGGACGGCGAGGTCGACGCGACGCTGCCCGTCACGGCGAGAATCCTTCCGGGGGCGCTCGACGTCCTGCACTGACCCCCTGGTCACAGGCCCACGGAGGGCGGGGGCCGGCGGTCCGCGCCCCGGTGCCGTGCGCAACACGGGAGCCACCCGCCGTTACCGGACACGCCCCAGGAATGGATCCGTTCGTTCTCTGGAATTGTTCGCGTCTTCGGCGGTAGGTTCGGCTCCATGACCGCATCCCGGCCGTCGACCAGCGCCGAGGAGTTGCGCGGTGCGGGGCTCCGCGTGACCGCCGCCCGTGTCGCGCTCCTCGACACCGTCCGCCAGGGCGGCCATCTCGGCGTCGAGACCGTCGCCGCCGAGGTGCGCCGGCGCATAGGGCATGTGTCCCTTCAGGCGGTGTACGAGGGACTGAGCGCACTGAGCGCCGCGGGCCTGGTGCGGCGCATTGAACCGGCGGGGAGCGCCGCCCTCTACGAGGGGCGCGTCGGGGACAACCACCACCATCTGGTGTGCCGTTCCTGCGGTGCGGTGGCCGACGTCGACTGCGCGGTCGGCGAGGCGCCCTGCCTGACCGCCTCCGACGGCCAGGGCTTCGAGGTCGACGAGGCCGAAGTCGTCTACTGGGGCCTGTGCCCCGGATGTTCCCCCTCCCGCAGTGCCTGAACTGCGCGAACCTCTTTCGCCCGGAAGGACTTCCATGACCGAGAACCATGACGCGATCGTCACCGAACCCAAGGCGGAGGGGGCAGGCGGCTGCCCGGTGGCGCACGATCGCGCGCCGCACCCCACCCAGGGCGGCGGCAACCGTCAGTGGTGGCCCGACCGTCTGAACCTCAAGATCCTCGCGAAGAACCCGCCGGCGGCGAACCCGCTCGGTGAGGACTTCGACTACGCGGCGGCCTTCACGTCGCTCGACCTCGCCGCGGTGAAGCGGGACATCGCCGAGGTCCTCACCACCTCGCAGGACTGGTGGCCGGCCGACTTCGGCCACTACGGCCCGCTGATCGTCCGTATGGCCTGGCACAGCGCCGGCACCTACCGCATCAGCGACGGCCGCGGCGGCGCCGGCGCCGGCCAGCAGCGGTTCGCCCCGCTCAACAGCTGGCCGGACAACGCCAACCTCGACAAGGCCCGCCGCCTGCTGTGGCCGGTGAAGAAGAAGTACGGCCAGAGCCTGTCCTGGGCCGACCTGCTGATCCTCTCGGGCAACGTCGCGCTGGAGTCGATGGGCTTCGAGCCGTTCGGCTTCGGCGGCGGCCGCGAGGACGTGTGGGAGCCGGAGGAGGACGTCTACTGGGGTCCCGAGACCACCTGGCTGGACGACAGGCGCTACTCGGGTGACCGCGAGCTGGAGAACCCGCTCGGCGCCGTCCAGATGGGCCTCATCTACGTCAACCCCGAGGGCCCGAACGGCAACCCGGACCCGATCGCCGCGGCCCGCGACATCCGTGAGACGTTCCGCCGGATGGCGATGAACGACGAGGAGACCGTCGCGCTGATCGCCGGCGGCCACACCTTCGGCAAGACCCACGGCGCGGGCCCCGCCGACCACGTCGGCGACGACCCCGAGGCCGCCTCGCTGGAGGAGCAGGGCCTGGGCTGGCGCAACACCTACCGCACCGGCAAGGGCGGCGACGCCATCACCTCCGGCCTGGAGGTCACCTGGACCGCCACGCCGACGCGGTGGAGCAACGGGTTCTTCAAGAACCTCTTCGAGTACGAGTACGAACTGACCGAGTCGCCGGCCGGCGCCAAGCAGTGGGTCGCCAAGAACGCCGAGGCGATCATCCCCGACGCGCACGACCCGTCGAAGACGCATCTGCCGACGATGCTCACCACTGACCTGGCGCTGCGCTTCGACCCGATCTACGAGCCGATCTCCCGCCGGTTCTACGAGAACCCGCAGGAGTTCGCCGACGCCTTCGCCCGCGCCTGGTACAAGCTCACCCACCGCGACATGGGCCCGAAGTCCCTCTACCTCGGCCCCGAGGTCCCCGAGGAGACGCTGCTGTGGCAGGACCCGCTGCCGGAGCGCGCCTACGAGCTGATCGACACCGCGGACATCGCCTCCCTCAAGGAGCGCGTCCTCGCCACCGGCGTGTCCGTGTCCGACCTGGTGTCGACGGCGTGGGCGGCGGCCTCCTCCTTCCGCGGCAGCGACAAGCGCGGCGGCGCCAACGGCGGCCGCATCCGCCTGGAGCCGCAGCGCGGCTGGGAGGCCAACGACCCCGACCGCCTCGCGGGCGTCGTCCGCGCCCTGGAGGGTGTCCAGGAGGCGTTCAACGCCCAGCAGACCGGGGGCAAGCGGGTCTCCTTCGCCGACCTGGTGGTGCTCGGCGGTGTCGCCGCCGTGGAGAAGGCCGCCAAGGACGCCGGTTTCGACGTCGAGGTCCCCTTCACCCCGGGCCGCGTCGACGCCACGCAGGAGCAGACGGACGTCGAGTCGTTCGCCGCGCTCGAGCCGACCGCCGACGGCTTCCGCAACTACCTGGGCAAGGGCAACCGGCTCCGGGCGGAGTACCTGCTGGTCGACAAGGCCAACCTGCTCACCCTGAGCGCCCCCGAGATGACGGTGCTCGTCGGCGGCCTGCGGGCCCTCGGCGCCACCCACCAGCAGTCCTCCCAGGGCGTGCTCACCGGGACGCCGGGCGTCCTCACCAACGACTTCTTCGTCAACCTGCTCGACCTGGGCATCACGTGGAAGTCGACCTCCGAGGACCAGACCGCGTTCGAGGGCCGCGACGCCGCGACCGGCGAGGTCAGGTGGACCGGCTCCCGCGCCGACCTGGTGTTCGGTTCGAACTCCGAGCTGCGCGCCCTCGCCGAGGTCTACGCGAGCGACGACGCCAAGGAGAGGTTCGTCCGGGACTTCGTCAAGGCGTGGGACAAGGTCATGAACCTCGACCGGTTCGACCTCGTCTGATCCACACCGCCCGCCCGGTCCCTCCGGCGCGCTGATCCATCTGTCCGGGCCGGTCCCCTCCACGGGGCCGGCCCGGACGGCTGTCCGCCCGAGATGCGCGCGGCCGCCGCTGCCACCAGGGTGGAGAGCGGCCCCACGGTCGACACGAAGGAGGCGCCGGACATGGCGAAGGACAAGAAGTCCGGGAAGGACCTGCACGAGGGCGACCACGTCGCCTGGAGCAGCCACGGCAGCGAGACCACGGGCGAGGTCGAGCAGAAGATCACCGAGCGGACCGAGGCGGCCGGACGCACCGTCGCGGCCTCCGAGGAGGAGCCGCAGTACGAGGTGCGCAGCGACAAGTCCGGGAAGACGGCGGTGCACAAGCCGTCCGCGCTCAAGAAGAAGAAGTGAGCGCCGTGGCCGCGGACGACGAGGAGACCTGGAACGAGTTCCGGAAGCTGGTCAACATGAAGGCCGGCGATCTGGAGAAGTGGCTCGAAACGGACGAGTCGCGGAGCGCGGGCCAGCACAAGGACGGCGGCGAGTCGACCGGGCACGCCTCGGGACGGCGCATCGTCGAGCTGCTGCGGACCAAGCGCGCGGACCTCACCGAGGACGATCACGCCCACATGCGCAAGGTCGTCGGTTACATCAACCGCCACCTGGCGCAGCGCCCGTCCGGCGACGTCACCGACACGCGCTGGCGGCACTCGCTGATGAACTGGGGCCACGACCCGCTTGCCGACGCTGACGGCTGACGGCCTGTCACGGTCGTCATGTCGACACGTCGACCGGGAACGTCCGAAAACCGTCGCACGTTGTCGGTGTGAGGTTGCACAATGATCGGAAAAGGAGATCAACTCCGGCGCGGTGCTGGGTAGACGGTCTCGTGTCCGGCTCCGGAAAGGTCCTTCAGATGCTTGCCACCGTCGACCGCTCGACCACCCTCGTCGACCTGCCGACCGTCCGCCGAAGGCGGGCCCGGGCGGCCGCCGCCCCGTCCCCGGCCGCCGCGCCCGCGTCGCCCGGGACCACGGCCGACGTGCTGCGCATCATCGCGGACCCCCGCACCCCGACGTACGTGACGGTGTTCGCCAATGGCCGCCGTCGGTACAGCTACTGGCGTCCGATCGACCCGGCGACCGGTACCGGCGGCTGCTACGCCGCGCTGCCCACCGCCGAGTGCGACGAGCTTCAGGCGAGCGGCCGGATCACCCTCGGCGAGCCGGTCGTCGACCCCAACCGCACCACGTACCGCGTCCGTACGGCCGCCCGCGTCCCCCAGGCGCCAGCCCGCCCGGCGGTCGCCCCGGAGCGACGCCGGGTGGCCTGACGGCCCGCCTTGGCCCGGGCCGGTTCGTCCGGACGTGCCGTTTCGACGTCCGGACGCGCGTCGGCGCAGGCGAGCGGCGGTTGGTACTTCCCGGTAACACACCGAAAGAGACAACTTCACGGCCGCCCCGCTCCCCGGCAGCGGCGGCTGAACCCGCGTACGCGCGCCGCCCGGCCGCCGCGCGTACGGTACGCGGCGCCCGGGCGGTGACGCGCGGACGGAAGGGGAGGGCCGGTTCAGGCTATGGACGCCGAGATGACGGCGGACACGGCGATGTTGCAGGACGCGGTCACCCACACCGCCGGGTGGGGCTCCACCTCCACCAGTGTGGCGCCGAGCCGCCCGGGGGTGATCAGGTCGATCACCAAGAACGCCACGGCCATCATCACCAGCCCCAGTACGCCGAACACCGCCGTGGAGACCAGGCCCTTGCCGAAGTCGTCGTAGGTCGTCCAGATGGAGGTGAACACGATCCCGCCGATGCCGAGCAGCGAGGAGCTGAGCACCACGGCCGCGTTGCGGTTTCGCTCCTGCCAGATCTGGCGTCCGAGTCTGCCGGGCAGCAGCAGGTCGACCAGGAAGATGCCGAGGACGAGAAGGACCAGGCCGAGTGCGCCGTAGGCGCCGGCCCGGCCGAGTCCGTTGACGATGTCGTTCATGAGGTGCGCCGGCTCCGTAGCGTGAGGGATCGTGAATGATCGCGGTCAAGGGCGAGCAAAATCTAGCGCACGCCCCGGGCCCGGCGGCCGGGCCTCCCGTCAACCTTCACCTCCGATGTCCTCGGCGCGTGCCACGAGGCGCGGCACGCCGCCCGTCACCCGCTGAAGAATCCCTCCGCCGTCCCGCGTCCGATCGAGGAACGGTCCCGTCAGGAACGGTCCGGAGGCGACGTGTGCGACGGTCGCCCGCGCCCCGCGACGGCCCGTGCGGCGCCGAGCGCGGGCGAAGGACGCGGCACGCACGGGCCCCGGTCCGGCGAAGAGCACGGCCCTGACTTGCTGTGAATCCCAACGCGTTGTCATGGAGCGGCTGTTCCGGGGCATCAGATGTCCGTCGGACCGGCGGACCGAAGGGGAGACGAGCATGAGCAGGGGCAGCCGGGTTCTCACCGTCATGTACATCGCCGTCGCCCTCTGGCTCGCCTACTGCACCGTGCGCACCTGGGGCACGGTGCCCGCCTGGACCACCCTCGCCATGGCCGCCGCCTCCCTCGCGCCCGTCCTGGGTGTCGTCCGCGAGACCGTCATCGCCGACGAACGCCGGGCCGTCGCCGTGCTGCGCGAGCGTGAGGGGCGCCGGGCGGCCTGGCGGGACGCGGCGGCCGCGGCCGTGGCACGGGCCGAGGTGCAGGAGGCGTGCTGCGAGCGCTGGTGGACGTCGTGCGCGACCGAGCACGACCCGAAATGCGCCCGCCGCACCTCCTGGGGCACCACGGCCTGATCCTCTCCCTCCCTGGGGCGGGGCCGACCTGATGTGAATTCCTGGTCTGTACCAGGGGGTTGACGTCTTCTTATCTCACATCTTGAATCAAGTGGTTGAACCTTCACCCCCCACCACGGTCGGCGCACCCGTCCCCACGGGGCGCCGTACGGAAGGGAGAGCCATGTCCTCTCCGCGCACGCGCCGCGGATGGCTGGTCGCCGCCCTGTCCGCCGCGCTCCTCGCCTCCGGCGTGGCCGGCACGACCGCCCAGGCGGAACCCGCCCGCTCCACCGCACCCGCCTCCGACGTCTCCGCGGCGGCCGTCGTCTTCTCGGACACCTTCGACGGGCCCGCAGGCGCGGCCGTCGACGGGTCGAAGTGGCACATCGAGACCGGCGACAACGTCAACAACCACGAACGGCAGTACTACACCGCCGGGAACAACAACGCGGCGCTCGACGGCCAGGGCCACCTGGTCATCACCGCCCGCAAGGAGAACCCGGCCAACTACCAGTGCTGGTACGGCACCTGCCAGTACACCTCGGCCCGGCTCAACACCTCCGGCAAGTTCACCGCGCAGTACGGGCACGTCGAGGCGCGCATGAAGATACCGCGCGGACAGGGCATGTGGCCCGCCTTCTGGATGCTCGGCACCCCGGTGAACTGGCCGGACTCGGGCGAGATCGACATCATGGAGAACGTCGGCTTCGAGCCGTCCACCGTGCACGGCACGATCCACGGCCCCGGCTACTCCGGCTCCGGCGGCATCGGCGCCGGCTACACACTGCCCGGCGGACAGGCCTTCGCGGACGCCTTCCACACCTTCGCCGTCGACTGGGCGCCCGACCGCATCACCTGGTCCGTGGACGGCAACGTCTACCAGACCCGCACGCCCGCCGACCTGGGCGGCCGGCAGTGGGTGTTCAACAAGCCGTTCTTCCTCATCCTCAACCTGGCGGTCGGCGGCTACTGGCCCGGCGACCCGGACGGCTCCACCGTCTTCCCGCAGCAACTCGTCGTCGACCACGTCACGGTGACGACCGGCGACACCTCGATCGGCGGCGCGATCCGCGGTCTCGCCGGCAAGTGCGTGGACGTCGCGGGGGCCAACACGGCCAACGGCACCCCTGTCCAGCTCTACGACTGCAACGGCACCGCCGCGCAGCGCTGGACGGTCGGTTCCGACGGTACGATCCGGGCGCTGGGCAAGTGCCTGGACGTGGCCTCGGGCGGCACGGCCGACGGCACGCCCGTGCAACTGTGGGACTGCAACGGCACGGCCGCCCAGCGCTGGGTGGTCACGGCCGCCCGTGACATCGTCAACCCACAGGCCGACAAGTGCCTGGACGTGACCGGCAACAACTCCGCCAACGGAACCCGGCTGCAGATCTGGACCTGCTCGGGCACCGCGAACCAGAAATGGACGGTGGGCTGACCCCGTGACCCTGCCCCGCTCGCCCTCGGGCTGGACCATGGCCGTGTTCGGCGCGCTCGCCGCCGCACTCGGCGCCGTGGGACTGGTCTCGCCGGACGCTCAGCTGTCGCTGCTGGGACTGACGGCGCCGGGTGAGCGGGGGAGCGGTGACCACACGTCCGCGTTCGTGACGGCGTCGTCGATGGCGGCGCTCAACATGGGCGTGTACTACGTCCTGGCCGCGCTCGCCGACTGGCGGGCGTTCTTCCGATGGACGGTGCCGTTCCGGCTGCTGACCTGCACGGTGTTCACGCTGGCCGTGACCACCGGCAGGGCGCCGGAGGCGTTCCTCGGCATCGCGGCCTGGGAGGGGCTGGGCGCCCTCGCCACGGGCACGGCCCTGTGGGGGGAACGGCGGGCCACGCCCGGACGCGGGACAGTGCGCACGTGAAGGTGAGGGGGTCCCGCGCGGGACCCCCTCACCGTCTTCCGGGCGTGCGGGCGGACGTCAGATGCCGCAGGTCGAGGCCGACCAGAAGCGGCTGCCGCGGTGGTCGACGTGCGTGTGGTCGTTGTGGCCCGGGTAGCCGGGGCCGAGGATCCCGTTGAAGCCGTGGTTACGGGCCTGCTTGGCCAGCGTGCACAGCGAGTGTGATCCCGCGCCGAGGTCGGCGGCGTCGCCGTACAGGTGGCGGCTGTTGCTCGCGCCGCCCACCGCGCTGTTGCAGGACTGGGAGCGGAAGCCGCTGGTGACCCGGATCGGCTGGTCGCCGAGCGCGTGTCGCAGCGCCTCCAGCTTCCACATGGTGCGCAGGGCGTTGGCCTTCGCCGTCGCGGCGCTCACCGCACCGCCCGACCAGGTCGAGTTGCAGCGGTTCAGCTCGGAGTAGTCGAAGTGGACCGGCGTGCAGTCGTCGTCCTGGAGGGCGTACAGCTTGCTGAAGGTGTTGGGGCCGGCCACGCCGTCAGCGGCGAGGCCGTAGGCGGACTGGAAGCGCTTGAGGGCGGCGGTGGTGGCCGGGCCGAACTGGCCGTCGACGGCCAGCACGGCGCCGTAGCCGGGGTAGCCGCTCAGCCGGATCTGGAGCTGGGTGACGTCGGCGCCGGACGCGCCCTGGGACAGGGTGCGGTTCCAGGTGTAGCAGCCGTCGGCGTGCGCGGTCCCGGCGGTCGCCAGGGAACCCGCCGCCAGACCAGCCATGAGCATGACAATGGACAGCGCGAGTCTCAGTGCGCGCTTCAACATGCGGCCTCCGCTTCCGGTACGAGAGATCGGGGTGAGCAACGAGCCGTGTGACGCGCGTCAACCATGGGGCAAACACACGGCCGAGCGCAAGGTGTCCCCGGATCGGAGCATGCCCGACGGGCGTGAGCCCTGTACGCGCCCCCGGCTCGCCGCGGAGAATGCGGTGCCGGTCTCCTCGTTGGCCCGTCACGTTCCGTACATCCCGCTCCTGTTGAGCCCTCCGCCGAGGAAAGCAGGTCGATCGCCGTGTTGCTGCGTCTTCCCACCTCCCTGTCCGAAGCGCGGCGGTGTCTGGCCGACGGGGCGGTGCCCGTCGGCGGGGCCACGCTCGTGTGGGCCCAGTGGCAGCGCGACGGATTCCCGGAGCAGGCGATGTCCCTGCGCCGGCTGCCCCGGGCCACCGTGGTGGACGCGGAGACCCTGGGCGCGGCCGTGTTGCTGCACCAGGTCGACGACCGGGTGCCGGAGGTGCTGCGCCGCGCCGCCGCCTCGGTCGGCACCGGAGCCGTGCGCCGGACGGCCACCGTCGGCGGCAACATCGTCGGCAGCGCGCTGCGCTGCCTGCTGCCCCCGGCGCTGGTCCTGGACGCCCGGGCGACCGTCATGGACGGCGACGGCACGTACGAGGCCGAGCTGGCGGAGGTGGTGGCCAAGCGCCCCCTGATGCTGGACATCCGCTGGCGCCGCCCCCTCGTCAGCGGCTACCACAAGGCGCCCGGTGAGGCGGGCGGACCGCCGCCGCTGGTGGTCGCCACCGCCGTGCACGCCGAGGAGGACGGCGGGCGGCGGCTGTTCACCGCCGTGCGGGACGGCGACGAGGCCGTCAGCGGCAGCGTCCCCGCGACGGCGGACGCGGGCCGGGTGCTCGACGCCCTGGAGGGCACGGCCCTGGGTGGCCTGCCCGGGCCGGCATGGGACGTGGTCCGGCGGGAGGTGACGGACGTCCTCGGGCGCGCCGACGCCTGATCCCGGGCTGCCCCCGCGCCTCACTCCACGGGCCAGGTGTGCACGGGCGCGTTCAGATGCATGTAGTCGATGTACTGCTGCGTCATGCGGCGCAGCGCCTCGTGCCGCCCGCACTGCGCTGTGGCGTCGATGTGGTGGAACATCTCCTTCTGCCACACCGCGCCGTTGCGGCCCGTCACACAGCGCTGCTCGATGATGCCGAGCAGCGGCTCCCGCCACGCGTCGTCCATGCCCGAGAGCTCCAGACCCCGGTGCGCCAGGGGCAGCAGCCGCCGCAGCACCAGCTCCGCCGCCGGCACCTCGCCCATGCCCGGCCAGTACAGCCGTGCGTCGATACCGAACCGGGCCGCCGTGCGCAGGTTGTCCTCGGCCGCGGAGAAGGACATCCGCGACCACACCGGCCGCTCCTCCTCCACCAGTCCGCGGGTCAGTCCGTAGTAGAAGGCGCCGTTGGCGAGGGTGTCGGCGACGGTCGGGCCGGCGGGCAGCACCCGGTTCTCCACGCGCACGTGCGGCTTGTCGCGGGAGACGGCGTACACCGGGCGGTTCCAGCGGTAGATGGTGCCGTTGTGCAGCGTCAGCTCGCCGAGGTCCGGGATGTCGCCGCGCAGCAGCGTCTCCGCCGGGTCCTCGTCGTCGCACAGCGGGAGCAGGGCGGGGAAGTAGCGCAGGTTCTCCTCGAACAGGTCGAACACGCTGGTGATCCAGCGCTCGCCGAACCACACCCGGGGCCGCACCCCCTGGACCTTGATCTCCTCGGGGCGGGTGTCGGTGGCCTGCTCGAACAGCGGGATGCGCGTCTCGTGCCAGAGTTCCTTGCCGAACAGGAAGGGCGAGTTGGCCGCGAGGGCGACCTGCACCCCGGCGATCGCCTGCGCCGCGTTCCAGTACGCCGCGAAATCCTCCGGGTTGACCTGGAGGTGGAACTGCGTGCTGGTGCAGGCGGCCTCCGGGGTGATGGTGTCCGCGTAGGTGCGCAGCCGGTCGACGCCGGTCACCTCGATGTGCAGGTCCTCGCCGCGCGCCGCGAAGATCTGGTCGTTGAGCAGCCGGTAGCGCGGGTTCTCCGACAGGGCGCCCTCCCCGACGTCCTCGTGGCGCAGGGTGGGGAGGATGCCCGTCATGATGAGGTGCGTGCCGATGGAACGGGCGCGCTGCTCCGCGTGGTTCAGGGCGGAGCGGATCTCGGACTCCCAGGCGTCGGGACCGCCCTCGGTGAGCCGCCGGGGCGCGATGTTGATCTCGAGGTTGAAGCGGCCCAGCTCGGTGTCCCAGGCCGGGTCCGCGATCGCCTCCAGCGCGTCGGTGTTGCGCATCGCGGGCTCGGCCCGGTCGTCGACCAGGTTCAGCTCGATCTCCAGACCGACCTGCGGCCGCTCGCCCTCGAAACGGGACTCGCGCAGCATCTGTGCGAGCGCGTCGAGGCACTGCTGCATCTTGAACCGGTACTGCCGGCGGTCCTCGCGGGTGAAGGTGAGCGCCGGGACGTCCCGTCCCATCGGTCTCCCTCCAGGCTGTCGGTCCGGAACCTGACCACCCCAGCGTCGCACCGGTGGGCGTCCGCGACCACGCGAGTCACTCAGCCCGTGGGACCCTCCGCGAGGAAGCGGGTCAGGCTGTCCAGCAGCATGGTGCTGCCCTGCTCGGCCATGTCCCGCTCCTCCGCCGTGTCGCAGGCCTGCCGCAGCTCGATCCGGGTCGCCGGCCCGTCCTCGTCCAGCTCGACCGCCATCACGGAGGGCTCGGCGCGCCCGGGCACGTCCATGGCGACGACCAGCAGCCGGTTCTCGTGGACGTCCAGGTAGGACCCGGTGAGGGGCACCTCGGTGCCGTCGGGCGTGACCATGGTGGCCTTCCAGGCACCTCCCGGCCGTACGTCCATCTCGACCGAGTCGGGAGCGGCGTACGCCCAGCGGGCGTACGCGTCGGGCGTGGTCCAGGCCCGGTAGACCGTGGCGGCGGGGGCGTCCAGGGTGCGGGTCAGGGTGTAGGAGTAGCCGTCGCTCATGGCGCGATCCTCGTCTTCCGTGTCGGGCCCGGTGCGGGCGTGTGTGAGGTGGACGGAAGCACACGGGAAAAGTCATCGGTGCGCCCGCACCGAGGGTTCGCGCGCGGAGCTGAATCGGTTCGCCGGGAGCCGGGTACCCGGCCGGTCCCCGCGCGGATCCGCCGCGCCTTACGCATCACGGGAGGCCCGCCATGGCCGACCTCAGCCCCATCGACCTGCAGAAGGCACTCAAGGGCGCCGACTACCCCGCGGCCAAGGACGACCTCGTCTCGGTGGCGAGGAGCAACGGCGCCGACGACGGCCTCGTGAAGAAGCTGTCGGAGACCGGGACCAAGCGGTTCGACGGTCCCAACGAGGTGCAGAAGGCCGTCTTCGGCAACGAATGACCCGCGCGCCGGGGCCGCCCCCGTCGGCGGCCCCGGCGTCCGTCACCGACCGAGGACGGTGCACCGATGACCGAGTACGAGCGCTCCCACACCATGCCGGCCCCGCCCGAGCGGGTCTTCGACCGGGCGGCCGACGTCGGCCGGATGGGTGACTGGCTCCCCGCGGAGCTGCATGTGCGCGCCGAGGAGCTGCCCGCCGTCACCGTGCACGAGGACCGCACCGACGAGGACACCTCCGCCCTGTTGCGGGCCCGGCGGGACCAGATGCGCATCGAATGGGGCACACGGGAGCAGGGCGGCTACGCCGGATGGCTCCAGGTCGCCGGCATCGACAGCGGGGCGAGCGAGGTGACCGTGCACCTCTCCTTCTTCGACGCAGGCCACGACCCCGGCGAGGAGCAGGTCACCGGCGCCCTCGACGACAGCCTGCGGCGGCTGGAGCGGCAGGTCCGGCTACGCGCCGACGACGCCGCCGGCTGAACCCTCACGCGCCCAGTGGGCGGGGCGTTCCAGCGACGGCGGCAGCGTCGTCGCGGTGTCGCCGCGTGCCGCGTTCAGCTGCGCCTGGGTGAGGAACAGGGCGCCGGTGAGGTCGGCGCCCGACAGGTCCGCGTCGCGCAGATCGGCGCCGATCAGGTCCGCGTCGCGCAGGTCCGCCCCCCTCAGGTCGGCGCCGACCAGCAGCGCGCCGCGCAGACTCGCCCCGCGCAGATTCGTCCCGGACAGCCGCGCGCCCATCAGGTCGGCGCCGCGGTGATCCTTCCTGCGGCCCGGCACCCGGGCCCGCGTCAGCTCACTGGCCCGCAGCAGCAGCGGGTTGACCTCCCCGCGCAGCGCGTTCACGTCGAGCCTGACGACCGAATCGGCGTCGCCCCGGGTCAGCTCCTCGATCCGCGCCAGCGCCCTGCACAGCTCGCGGTGCAGGGGACGGGCCGCCGGGAGCTCCAGCGCCTCGGCGGCGTACGCGAGCAGTTCGTGCAGCTGCCGCATGACAGGGAACACCGCGAACATCGCCGACGCCGATTCCGGGGAGCGCCGCCAGTCGGTGCCGCCGAAGGTGACCTGCGAGACCTTCTGCCCGGCGCCGAAGCAGTCGAAGACGGTGCAGCCGCGGTAGCCCTCGTCGCGCAGCCGGGCGTGGATGCCGCAGCCGAAGTCGTCCCGCAGATGGCCGCAGGCCCGCCCGGCGGGCTTGTCCCGGGCGAAGTCGGCGGAGCGGGCGAACGGCAGCGCGACGCAGCACAGGCCGAAGCAGGCCGAGCAGTCGGCGCGCAGATACTCACGACGCACGACGGCGGGCTCGCGGGCCGTCACGGCAGGGGGCTCGTGGTCCGGGCGGGGTTTCGTCCGCCCCCGCCGCAGAGGCCGTCCGCCGCCGTGCGCGGACGAGCGGCTTCCGTGCTGTGGCGACACCGTGAACGCTCCTGGGCCGGCGACGGGCACCCCGGTGCCCTGTGAACGCCGCTCATTCTGGCAGACCGGGTGACCGTCCCCGCCCGGTCACTCCCCGGCCGGCGCCTCGGCCGCACGCTGCTTCCGCCGGGCCCGGGACGCACGCAGGTTCGCGGCGTTCCCGCACCGGCGGACGTCGTGCCAGACGCCGCTGTTGTTGCGCGAGCGGTCGTAGAACGCGGACCGGCAGGCCGGCTCCCGGCACAGCTTGAGCCGCTGCCAGGTGCCGTCCGCCTGCGCGAGCAGCACCTGCGCCCACACGGCGCCCTCGAGCCACTCGCCGGGGCTTCCGGCCGGCACCAGGGCCACCCGCCCCTCCTCGTCCAGGCCCGGCCGCAGGGAGACGTCGGTGGGCGCCCGGACGGGCTCCGCCTCCCCGGTCACCAGGGCGGCGAGCCGCTCCCGTAGCGCCCTCACCCGCTCCAGGTCCCCGGCCCGCGGCTCCCCGGAGGGGCCCGGCCAGCCCTGCTCCTCGGCCCACGCGTGGGTCACGTCTCGCAGCCACCGGACGCCGGTCCCGCCGCCGGCGAGCACGTCCTCGCCGTACGGCGGGATGGC
This sequence comes from Streptomyces sp. BJ20, assembly GCF_022869105.1. Classification (NCBI taxonomy): domain Bacteria; kingdom Bacillati; phylum Actinomycetota; class Actinomycetes; order Kitasatosporales; family Streptomycetaceae; genus Streptomyces; species Streptomyces sp. BJ20. The sequence goes on along the minus strand of NZ_CP094918.1, from coordinate 4,216,569 downwards.
GCGGGTGTTGAGGATCTCCTGCACCAGAGCGAGGCCGCCAGGGGCGGGGCGGATGCGGTAGCGCTCGGTCGAGGTCCAAGACATAGGTCAATCGTACTTGACTCTGTCGCGAGCCCGACGCACTCTGGTGACATAAGCAAAAAGCTTTTACTTGCGTCGCCGCGTTCCGGCGCACACAGACGAGGAGCAGGGAACATGACCGAGATCAAGGGAACCCGGGTGCTGGTGACCGGCGGGCAGCGTGGGCTGGGCAAGGCCTTCGCCGCCGCGCTGCTGGAGGCCGGCGCCGAGACGGTGTACGTCACCGCCCGCCGCCCCGAGCCGGCAACGGACCCCCGTCTGGTGCCGCTGGCCCTGGAGGTGAGCGACGACGCGTCCGTGGCCCGGCTGGCGGAGCAGGTGCCGGACGTGGACATCGTGGTCAACAACGCGGGCGCGACCATCCCCAACGGCCTGCTGGGCAACGACGTCGCCGAGGTCGCGCACCTCTTCGACGTCAACGTTCTCGGCGCGCTGCGCGTCACGCAGGCCTTCGCCCCGGTGCTGGCCCGCAGGGGCGGGGGAGCGGTGGTGAACGTGCACTCGGTGCTGTCGTGGGCCTCCGGCACGGGTGCGTACGGCGTGAGCAAGGCCGCCCTGTGGTCGCTCACCAACTCGCTGCGCCACGAACTCGCGAGCCAGGGCACCCAGGTCGTCGGCGTCCACCTCGGCTACACCGACACCGACATGGTGCGCGCCCTGGACGTGCCGAAGAACGATCCGCGTGACGTCGCCGCCCAGGTGGTGGAGGCGCTCCTCAAGGGCGGGAGCGAGGTGCTCGCCGACGAGGTGACCCGGTACTTCAAGGCCGCGCTGTCCGGCCCCGTGGAGGGACTCGCGGTGGCCTGACCGTTCTCACCGGCCGGCGGTCACCGCACCACCGTCTCCCAGGTGTCCACCGCGTAGTGGAGGGTGAGTCCGTGCCGCTCGTAGAGGCGGGGCGCACCGGTGGCGTTGCTCGTGTCGACGCCGAGCCCCACCGTGTCCCGGCCGCGGGCGGCGAAGACGCCGAACGCGTGCCTCAGCAGGAAACCGGCGAGGCCCCGGCCGCGGGCCGCGGGCAGGACGCCGACGCTGCGGATCCACCCCATCGCCTCGCGGTCGTCGCGCGCGATCAGGAAACCGCAGTCGCCCAGGCCTGCGGCGCTGACGATCCACACCAGGTTCCAGTCGAGCTGCCGGGCGCCGAGATCGTGCAGCCACGTCTCGTAGGGGCGCGGCTGGAAGTCGAAGTGCCCGGCGAAGGACTCCTGGTACAGCGCGTGCACCCGCACCCGGTCCTCCTCGTCGGCACAGCCGCGCACGCGGACGCCGGCGGGAGGCTCCGGCAGCGGGTCCTGCGCGGGACCGAGGGGGCGGTGCAGCACATGGTAGCGGCGGACCACCCGCCAGCCCCGTTCCTTCAGCAGCCCGGTGTCGAGCGTGGGCGTCGCGTTGAGGTGCAGATGCACCACCGCCCGCGCGGCTCCGTTCGCACGGGCCTTCTCCAGCGCCCTGGTCTCCATGGCCGTCAGGATCCGGTCGGTCTCCGCCCGGTGGGAGGGCAGCACGTAGAGGTCCACGTCGATGCGCTCACCGCCCGACGGGTCCCACAACAGGCCGAAGGCCCGAAGCCGTTCGCCGTCCGGCACCAGCCAGGAGTCCCGCTCCAGGTCGGTGTCGGGGTGTTCCAGGTCGGCCAGCACGGTGTGCAGATCGGACTCGGGCCGGCCGATCTCCAGCTCGTCGACCCGGTTCATCAGGGCGGTGACGGCGACGGCGTCGGCCGGGGTCGCCGGCCGTATCGAGGTGGGCATGGGCACCAAGCGTCGGGCGGCGGCCCGCCCGGCGCAACGGCTTTTCCGCAGCCGGGTACGACTACGGCGGCACCCTCCGGAGCGGTGCCGCCGTCCGTGCGTCACCGGGTCAGCGGGCCGTGTCCGCCGCGCGCTGTCCGGTGAGGACCGCCGTCAGCAGTTCCGGGTCGAACTGCGAGACGTCGGCGAGCCGGGTCGGGGCGGCGAGGGCGTTGAGCATCGCCTTCGTGACCCGCACCGCCGACGCCGGACGCCGCAGCACGGGCTTCGCCCACGCCATGACCGCGTCGTCGAGCCCGTCCGCCGGCACCACCTTGTGCAGCACCGACAGGCCCAGGGCCTCCTGGGCGTCGAAGACCCGCGCGGTGAGGATCAGCTCCCGCACCCTCGCCACCCCGACCTCGCTGATCAGCCGGGGGAGCAGCCCGCCCCACGCGGGCGGCACCCCCAGGGCCAGCTCGGGCAGCCGGAACGTGGCCGTGTCCACACCCACCCTGAGGTCACAGGCGAGCAGCAGACCCACGCCCGCGCCGACCGCCCTGCCCTGGACCCGGGCGACGGTGACGGCGGGGTTGGCGGTGAGGGCCTCGCACACCCGCAGCGCCTTCTTCCCGGAGACACGGATGCCGTCACCGGTGGGATCGGCGTCCAGGTGCCGCGGGAACTCGCGCCGGTCGCCGCCCAGGCAGAAGGCGTCCCCCGCCGCCGACAGCACCAGGACCCGCACACCGGGGTCCTGGTGGTCCAGGACGGTGAGGAGGTCGTCCAGCATGGCGTCGCCGACCGCGTTCCCCTCCTCGGGAAGGTGCAGCTCGACCGTGAGCAGGGGCCCCTGCCGGTAGGTGCGGACGGTCTTGAGGACCTGTTCGGCGGGGAGTTCGGCGAGGGGCGATGCGGTCATACGGTCACCTTCAGGGACGTGATGCGGCGGAAGACGAGACGGGAGTTGTCGTAGGAGGGCGGGCCGGCCGGGCGGAGCGTGGGGAAGCGTTCCAGGATGCGTGCGATCGCCTCCCGCGCCTCGAACCGGGCGAGGGGGGCGCCGAGGCAGTAGTGCGGGCCGCTGCCGAACGTGATGTGGCCGCCGTCGCGCAGGATGTCGAAGACATGCGGGTCCGGGTTGCGCCGCGGGTCGTGGGCCGCCGCCCCGTACAGGATGTGCACGGTGGTGTCCTTGGCGAGCGGCGTGCCGGCCAGGACCGTGTCGTCGGCCGCCACATGGGAGTTGAGCCACACCGGGGGGTCGTAGCGCAGCGTCTCCTCGATCAGGTCGTCGATGTGCTCGGGGTGCTCCCGCAGCCACTCCGCGCGGGCGGGCTCCTCCGTCGCGTGGCGCACCGCGTTGGTCAGCAGCACCGCGCTGGTCTCCAGCGAGGCGATGGTGATGAACATGGTCAGGTGGTAGATCACCCGCGCGGCGGCCTCCGGGTCGTCCGCGTACCGGGCGTCCCAGTGGTGGATCCAGCCCGTGAGGACATCGTTGCCAGGGCGCGCCCGCCGCTCCCGGATCAGCTCGCCGAAGAAGGCCCGCATCTCCAGCGTGGCCTGCCCCGCCTGCGCCAACTGCTCCTTGCTGGGGAAGAGTTCCTGCGCGTACGCCTGCCGGTGGGCGAAGTCCAGGACGTGCGCGTGATGCTCCTCGGGGATGCCCAGCCACTCGCCGACCGTGCGGACGGGGAGCAGTTCGGCGACCGTCCGAACGAAGTCCGCCTCGCCGTCCGCACGCAGACGGTCCTCCAGGTCGTCCAGCAGTCCGGTGACGATCCGCGCGATCGCCGGACGCAGGCCCTCCAGGGTGGATCGGTCGAAGGGGTTGCCGAGCGCGCGGCGCTGGCAGGTGTGCGACGGCGCGTTGATACGGGACAGGGTGCCGGTGAGCTCCTGGGTGGCGAGCTCCTGCCAGCGCCGCGGGTCGGGCTGCCGCTCCTGCCAGGCGAAGTCCGGCACCAGCCAGTTCCTGGACCGCAGGACCTGGCTGCACGCCTCGAACGAGGTGACGAAGTAGGCGCCCCAGGGGGCGCGCACCACGTCCCCCATGGAGCGCAGCCCTTCCCAGACGGGCAGGGGGTCGGCCTGCCCCTCCGGCGAACGAAGGTGACGGAGAAGGGAAACGACGGCTCGGCGGTCACTGACGGTGGGGCCGCTTATGTCGCCAACGGCGGTCACGTGGTGCTCCTTCGGCTGGACGCTACCGTTACCGCCGGAACCTACCCTTCCGACCATGGATGTCATGTGTCGTTGAGTGTTGCACCTGTCACATGCCGTGCCCTTGCCAACTGCCGTTCCTTCCCCCGTGGTTGTGTCAGACACGGAAGACGTCCAGGAAGCTGCTCCAGAACCCCTTCCTGCGGGTCGGGGTCTGACGGGCCGGCTGGGACGACGGGACGGACACCGGCCGCTCCGCCTCGGGCATCGCGGCGACCCGCTCGCGCATGGCGGTGGCCGTGCGGGTGGCCGGCGTGGGGCTGAACGTCACGGGCAGGGACACCAGCGCGCGGTGGAAGGGACCGGGCCGCCACTCCAGTTCCTTCTCCGGCACGGCGAGCTTCAGATCGGGCAGCGCGTTGAGCAGCCGCTCGATCGCGGTGGTCGCGATGACCTGCGCCGGGTCCTTCGCCGGGCAGGCGTGCGGGCCCGCGCCCCAGGCCAGATGGGCGCCCTTGCTGTGAGCGCGACGGGCCTCCGCCAGCGCCGGGTCGGCGTTGGCGCCCGCGAAGGAGATGACCACCGGGGTGTTCGCCTCGGCCACATGGCCGCCCAGGTCCACGTCCCGCACCGGGTAGTGCGTGGCGTAGTTGGCGATCGGCGTCTGGTTCCACAGCACGTGGTCCATCGCCTCCTCGATGAGCATGCCGCTCTCCCGGACACCCGCCCCGGACAGCAGCAGCATCAGCGAACTGCCAATGAGGTTGCGCTCCGGCTCGATGCCGGCGCCCATCAACAGCACCAGCTGGTCCTTGAGTTCCTCGTCGGTCAGTCCGGCGGGGTGCTGGATCAGCCACGAGGTGACGTCGTCGTCGGGCCTGCGGCGCTTGAGGGCGATCAACTCCATGAGGGACGCGGTCAGTTCCTCGTTGGCGCGCACCGCGTCCTTGCCGTCGAAGATCGCCGACAGGGCCGCGGTGACGGTGTCGCCGATCTCCGCCGGGCAGCCGAACAGCTTGTTGAACAGCAGCAGCGGCAGCAGCTTGGCGTAGTCGCCCAGCAGGTCGGCCCGGCCCAGTTCGCTGAACCGGTCGATCAGGTAGTCGGCGATCGGCTCCACGTCACGCCGGATCCGCGTGGTGTTGAGCCGCGCCAGACTGTCCACCACGGCCTTGCGCAGCCGCAGGTGCACCGCGCCGTCGGTGAACAGACAGCTCGGCCGGTACGCCATCATCGGCAGCACCGGGCTGTCCAGGGCGACACGGCCCTCGTTGAGGTCCTTCCAGCGGCGGGCGTCACGGGCGAACAGCTCCGTGTTCTGCAGCACCCGCAGCGCCATCTCGTGCCCGACGACGAGGGTGGCGTCCACACCGGGGGCGAGCTCCACCGGACCGGCCGGGGCGTGCTCCCTCAGCCGGTCGTAGATCTGGTGCGGGTCGGTGGCGAAACCGGCGTCGTGCATGGGGCATCTGCCCGCACCCGACGCGGACGGGGAATGAGCTTCCATGAAGTCTTCCTTAGTGAAACAACCGTGGACCGGGGACCGTGCATGGATGACCGGGGTCCGGTGACCGGGAGCCGGGGGCGGGAGGGCCGAGGCCCTCCCGCCCCCGGACCGGGCGGACCCGAGGGGGTCAGGAGGTGCGGTCGAGCAGGTGCCGCACCAGCGCGATCAGCGCCTTCGCGGACGACTGCTGGTCCCGGGCGTCGCAGTGGACGACCGGGGTGTCCGGCAGCAGGTCGAGCGCCTCACGCACCTCCGCCTCCTCGTACACGGGGGCGGAGTCGAAGCAGTTGACGGCGATGGCGTACTCCAGGCCGTAGCCCTCGATGAGGTCGATGACCGGGAAGGTCTCCTCCAGCCGCGCCGGGTCGACCAGCAGCAGCGCCCCCAGCGCCCCGCGCGCCATGTCCTCCCACAGCTGCATGAACCGCTGCTGTCCCGGCGTGCCGAACAGGTACAGCACCAGGTCGTCGCTGAGGGTGAGACGGCCGAAGTCCAGGGCGACCGTGGTGGTGGTCTTGCCGGTGACGCCCCTGAGGTCGTCGACGTGCGCCGACGCCTGGGTCATCTTCTCCTCGGTGCGCAGCGGCGTGATCTCCGAGAGCGAGCCGATGAAGGTCGTCTTGCCCACGGCGAAGTGCCCGACGACGAGGATCTTTGCGGCGTTGGTCACCGCGCTGGAGACGTAGATGGACTTCTGGGCCGTCTCAGCCGATGAGGGATTGGAGTCCATTCAGAACCTTCTCGAGGGTCGCTCTGTCAACGTTCTGGGCCCGGGGCGGCTCGGCCCGGCGGAGCAGATGCCCCTGTTCCGATAAATCGGTGAGCAGCAGCCGGGCCACCCCGACCGGAAGGCCGAGGTGGCCGGCCACCTCGGCGACCGACAGGTAGCCACCCGAGCACAGCTCCCAGATCGCCCTCACCTCGGGGCCGGCCCCGAGCGGCAGCGTCCGGTCGGGGGCCAGCGTGACGAGGGTGTGCAGCGCCAGTTCGTCCGAGGACGGCAGGCTCCGGCCGCCGGTGATGACGTAGGAGCGGACGAAGTCACTGGTGACGGGTGATTCCTCGGCGGGACCCGTCATCAGCCGACACCGTTGTCGGAGCGGGGAGCCACGCTCATGGCCTTGTTCAGCGCGGTCACCGTCTTCTGCATGCGGAACGACATGGCCTCCATGTCGACGTCCACCGCCGCCGAGACCGCGAGGTAGGAGCCCTGCCCGGCCGCGATCAGGAAGATCCAGCCGCCGTCGTACTCCAGCAGCGTCTGCTTCCAGATGCCGTGCCCGGCGCCGACGAAACCGGCGACCGCCCGGCTCAGCGACTGCATGGAGCTCATCGCGGCCGCGTTGGTCTCCGCGTCGTCACGCGAGATGTCGTCCGAACGCTGGAGCAGCAGGCCGTCGCCCGAGACGAGGATGGCGTGGCGGGCGCCGCGTACCTCGAGCACGTCGTTCAGCACCCACGACAGGTCGGTCTTCACTGGTGGTCAGGTCCTTCCGTGGTGTTCGTGGTCCGTCCGAGCTGGGTGCCGCGTGCGAACGCCCCCAGGCGCGACGCGGTGACCTCGCCGGACGACTCGGAGGTCTCCTCTTCGAGGGCGGCCGTGTCCGGCGGGGACGGCACCACCGCGATGGGGCCCTGACGGCGCCGCCGCTTGGGCAGCCCGCCGGACGTCGTGCCCACCACGCGCGACGGGCCCACGGGCACCGGCGCCAGACGCTGCGGAGCGTCCTCCCGGCCCTCCTCGGCGGGCTCCTGCTCCGGCTCGGCGGGCGCGATCACGTCGGCCGACAGGAGGCTCTCCGGCACCCGGATCACCGCGCGCACACCGCCGTACGGGGAGACCGAGCCGACGGAGACGTGGAAGCCGTAGCGGTTCGCGAGCATGCCGCACACCGCGAAGCCGAACCGGGGAGGGTCTCCGAGGCCGGTGATGTCGACCGGGCCGTCCGCGGACAGCAGGGCCGCCGCACGGTCCTTGGTCTCCTGGTCCATGCCGAGGCCGGCGTCGTCCACGATGAAGACCACACCCGTGGGCACCGCCTGGATGTTGACCTCCACCGGGGTACCCGGCGCACTGTAGGTCGTGGCGTTGTCCAGCAGCTCCGCCAGCACCACGGCCACCGGCTCGACCGCCTTGCCGGCCACGGCCACGCTGGCCTGGGCATGGATGGCGACCCGGTTGAAGTCCTTGATGCGGCCCTGGGCGCTACGGGCGACGTCGTAGACGGTCGCCGCCCCGTCGCGGCGGCCCAGCCAGCCGCCGCACAGCACCGAGATGCCCTTGGCCCGCCGGCCGAACTGGCTGCCGGTGTGGTCGACCGACATCAGGTCGGCCAGCACCTCGCTGTCGTTGCCGTACTTCTTCAGCAGTTGGTCCAGGAGCAGCTGCTGCTCCTCGGCGAGCGACTGGAGCGTGCCCATGGCCGACTTGAGCACGGCCTTGGTCGCCGACTCGGCGTCCGCCCGCACGTCGGCCAGCTCACCCCGGTGCCGGGTGCCCAGCGTGTCGATGTGGGCTTCCAGTTGCCCGATCCGTCCCTGGGCCTGGCCCAGGCCCGCCTCCAAATCCTTCCTCGTTCTTCGGAGCGCCAGATTGGTTCTCCGGGCCCGCAGCACTGCGAGGACCGCAGCGGCGAGCACCACCAGCAGGATCCACAACAGCGGATCCTTGATCAATGACGTCATGAGACTCTCTTCAAGTCGCATCGCGTCGGGAGCACGAGAATGCCGGCGCACACGGACATCCGGTCCGGGCCGTCGAGCAGCGCGGACCCACGGCGGGACAAAACCTCAACTCCTCAGCGACGGGGCCTTAGAGACTGTCCCCCGTACGCGTTCATGACGCGTCGCCAGCCTGCTGAAAGTTCGTTGATCGTATCAGTCCCCCGGTGGCAACACACCGGATGCCGGTGGCACTTGACATCCCTTACGAGACGTTCACACGGGCGCTGACGGGTGCCCCGCCCGCGAACCTCACGTCACCGCACCCGCGTCGCCCCGCAGGTGAGGCTTCTGATGTCGCCGTTGCGACATGTCCCACCTGTGCCACGGCGAAACGGTGACACGGCCCGCGCCGGCGACCGAACCTGTGCAGCACCGACGGCACCGCGGGCCGCGTGAACAACAGGACGACGCGACGTGTGCACGACGCGTCCGACGAAGGGCACTGGAGTGAGACGACGCATACGTGTCGCGGCCGCCGTCGCGGCAGGGCTGACCCTGTCCGCGGGCGCCGTGACACCGGTCACGGCAGGACCGGGCGGGCCCACCGCCCCGGCACGGGCGGCCGCACCGGCGGCCGAAGGCGGCGCCACCGTGCGCCTGGTCACCGGTGACCGGGTCACCGTCCGCACGGACGTGAACGGCCGCCGCACCGCCTCGGTGACACCGGGGGAGGGCCGGCGCCACCTCCTCTTCCGCACCGTCGAGGAGGACGGCCACCTCACCGTCCTGCCGTCAGACGCGGCCGGACTCGTCACCGCGGGACGCCTGGACCGGGGCCTGTTCGACGTGACCGCGCTCATCGCCCAGGGCTACCACGAGGCGCACACCGACGCCCTGCCGCTGATCGTCGCCGACGGCGCGGGCGTGCCGGACACCTCGCTGCGCCGCCTCACCGCCCTGGCCGAAGAGGGTTCGCGGGTCCGCCGCCTGGAGACCATCGACGCCGACGCCGTCCGCGTCCCCGCCGACGACCTCGGCACGTTCTGGAAGCGCCTCGCACCCGCCGCCGACGGCGCCGCCCGCGCCGCCGCCGTGCCCCGGGTCTGGCTGGACGGCCGGGTGCGGGCGGCGCTGGACCGCAGCACCGCGCAGATCGGCGCCCCGGAGGTCTGGAAGAACGGCCACCGGGGCGAGGACGTCAAGGTCGCCGTGCTGGACACCGGCGTCGACGCCTCCCACCCCGACCTGGCCGGGCGCATCAGCGAGGCCGAGGACTTCTCCGGCAGCTCCGGCACCGGCGACGCCTTCGGGCACGGTACCCACGTCGCCTCGATCGTCGGCGGTTCCGGCGCGGCCTCCGGCGGCGCCCGCAAAGGCGTGGCGCCCGGCGCGGACCTGTTGATCGGCAAGGTCCTCGGCGACGACGGCTTCGGCACCGCGTCACAGGTCATCGACGGCATGGAGTGGGCCGTCGCGCGCGGCGCCGACGTGGTCAACATGTCGCTGGGCTCCGACACCCCGAGCGACGGCACCGACCCGATGAGCCGCGCCCTCGACGCACTCTCCACGTCCTCCGGCGCGCTGTTCGTCGTCGCCGCGGGCAACGCCGGCCCGGGCCAGGGGACGATCGGTTCCCCCGCCGCGGCGGACGCGGCCCTCACGGTCGGCGCGGTGGACCGAGGCGACTCCCTCGCGGACTTCTCCAGCCGCGGCCCCCGGGCCGGCGACGACGCCGTCAAGCCCGACGTGACCGCCCCCGGCGTCGGCATCGTCGCCGCGCGAGCCGCCGGTACGACGATGGGTCAGGTCGTCGACGCCTCGCACGTGGCCGCCTCCGGCACGTCCATGGCCGCCCCGCACGTGGCGGGCGCCGCCGCTCTGCTCGCGCAGCAGCACCCCGACTGGACGGCGAGCCGCCTCAAGGACGCCCTGACCAGCACCGCCCGCCCGATCGAGGGGCAGCGCGTCACCGAACAGGGCGGGGGACGCATCGACGTAGCCGCGGCGAGCCGCACCCCGGTCCTCGCCACCGCCGGCCTCTCCCTCGGCCGGTACACCGCCGACGACACCGGCACCCGCACGCGCATCGTCCGCTACACCAACGTCTCCGGCCGGGACGTCACCCTCGACGTGCGGACCGCGCTGGCCACCAGCGGCGGCCGGGAGGTCGCCGACGGGGTGCTGACCCCCGCCGCGCGGACCGTCACCGTCCCCGCCGGCGGCACCGCCGACCTGCCGCTCACCGTCGACCCGGCCCGCGCGGAACGGGGCGCCTACTACGGCCATGTGACGGCCACGGCCGCCGACGGCTCGGTCACCGTGCACACCACGGTCAGCCTGGTCGTGCGCGGCCCCGTGCACCGGCTCAAGGTCGTCTCCTACGACAACGACGGCAACCGCGTCGACAGCCTGCCCATGATCTGGGGCGCCGAGGGCTTCGTCGGCTACACCGACCGGGACAACGCCGTCGCCGAGGTCGAGGAGGGCACCTACCAGCTCACCTCCGGCGGCATCGAGCGGACGGACCGCGGCGAGGTGCTCCGTCAGGTCGTCCTGCCCGAGATCAAGGTCACCAAGGACACCACCGTCGTGGTCGACCCGCGCAGGACGGTGAAGGTCGAGATCCGCACACCCGAACCCGCCGAGCAGAGCGGCGTCCTCAGCTACCAGACGTACCGGAAGATCGACGGACACGCCTGGATCGACGGCACGATGTACTTCGACAGCGCCGTCGCGCTCTACGTCAGCCCCACGCCCGAAGTCACCGACGGCACCTTCGAGTTCGCGTCCCGCTGGCAGCTGGCCGCCCCGCTGCTGGACGCCGGCGTGGTCGGTGGCGCGGACCTCGACGCCTTCTACATGCCCGAGTCCCCCCTGTTCGACCAGCGGGGCGAACGGCTCCGGGCGGTGGACGCGGGTGACGCGGACGCACCCGACTTCCGCGGCGCGCGCGGCCGGCTCGCCGTCGTCACCGACGAACAGGGCATCGCGGGGCCGCAGCTCGCCGAACGCGCCGCCCAGGCCGGCGTCCGCGCCGTGCTGGTCGTCCACTTCGACACCAACGGCTGGACCCGCTGGACGCCTCACGGCGACCGCTGGAAGGTGCCCGTCGTGCGCGTCGGCTCCGACGAGGGCGCCGACCTGCTGAAGCGCGTCGCACGGCGCACCACCACGGTCGCGTTCGGCGGCACCGCCCGCAGCCCCTACCTGTACGACGTGATGCAGATCAGCGAGGGACGCATCCCCGACCGCGTGGTGCACACGGTGTCGGAGCGCAACAGCGCCGTCGTGCGGTCCGAGTACGCGGACAACGGCGGTGTGGAGTGGGCCGCCGAGCAGCGGTTCGCCCGGCGCCCGTACCAGGAGTTCACCTGGCTCCAGTACACCCGCCACGTGCCCACCGCGTTCACCCGCACCGAGTACGTCACCTCCGGCACGACCGAGTGGGAGCACATCGTGCACCACCGGACGGTCGGTGACGTCGACTCGCCGCTGAGCACCGGGCTCCGGGACACGCCCCGCACCTACCGCGCCGGCGAGCAGATCCGCGAGCGGTGGCAGGGCGCCGTGGTCCGGCCCGGCATCCCGCTCGAGGGCGTGCCCGCCGGCGTCCGCGAGGGCAACGTGCTGCGACTGCGGATCCCCGAGTTCACCGACTCGGCACCCGGCCACTGGTCCCGTCTCACCCCTGGCGGCGACTCGGGCATCGGCGTACGGGCGCCGGGGCCGGAGACGGCCGCGGCGCAGCTGTACCGCGACGGCCGGAAGGTGGCCGACCTCGCCGACGCCTGGCGTGACGTCGAGGTGCCCGGCGGCGACGCCGAGTACCGGCTGCGCCTGCGCACCACCCGCGACTCCGCGGAGTGGGCGTACGCCACGAAGACCGACACGACCTGGACGTTCCCGTCCGGCACGGTCACCGGCGAGGCACGGCTGCCGCTGCTCCAGGTCGACCCCGAGGTGCCGGCCGACCTGCGCAACACCGTCGGCCCCGGCCGCACCCACACCCTCCGGCTGACGGTCCGCCACCAGGGCGGGCTCGCCGCGCCGCGCGGGGTGCGCACCACGGTCGAGGTCTCCTACGACGACGGCCGGCACTTCGTCGAGGCGCCGGTGCGCGCAGGGAAGGGCAACACCTTCACGGCCACCGTCACCCGGCCGGCCGGCGTCCGCGGTGACGCCCAGGTCACCCTGCGCGTCACCGCGCGTGACGCGTCCGGCGCCTCGGTCCGGCAGACCGTGACCCGGGCCTACGGGCACCGCGGCTGAGCAGGGCGGCGGGAGAGCGGGGTACGGCCGCCCGCTCTCCCGCCGCTTGTTGTACGGTATTCAACCGTTCAGGCGTTTGCATATCGATGTGCGGGGGAGGGCGCCGTGACGCTGGAGGCCGCCGGGGTCACCGGTACCGAGGAGACCGTCTACCGCCTGCTGGTGACGATGGGCCGGGCCACCGCCCGCGAGGTCGCCGACCGGGCCGGTCTGGAGCCCGAGCACACCCGGCACGTGCTGGACGCGCTGGCCGCGAAGAACCTGGTCAGCCAGAGCGACGGACTGCCCCGCGAGTACCGCCCCACCCCGCCCGACGTGGCCCTGCTGCCCCGCCTCAAGCGCCGCGCCGACGCGCTCGACCTGGCCCGCGCCGAGGCCACCGCGCTGCTGGAGTCCTACCGCGAGACCCTGCGCCGCCAGGACCTCGGCCAGCTCATCGAGGTCATCACCGGCGCGGAGGCGCTGCGCCAGCACCTGCGCCAGATCCAGGACGGCGCCCGGGACGAGATGCTGTGGTTCTGCAAGGCGCAGTACGTGGCCATGCCGTCCGGCAGCAACCGCGCCGAGTTCGACGCGCTGGCCCGGGGCGTGCGCTACCGGGTGCTGTACGAGAAGGCGTTCTTCGACGACGAGGGAGCCGTCGATAACGTTGTCCAGGGCGTGAAGGCGGGCGAGATGGCCCGCGCCGTGCCGCATCTCCCGCTGCGCCTCGCGGTCGCGGACCGTGCCATCGCGATCTGCCCGCTGGTACCGGGCGGCCCCGACGGCAGCCCCGAGGAACCCACCTCCGCGCTGGTCCGCGACAGCAACCTGCTGGCCGCGCTGGTCGCGCTCTTCGAGCGGTACTGGGAGGACGCGGTTCCCCTCGACGCCGACGACACGGGCGCCGTCGCCGGCACGGACGCGGCCGGGCCCCCCGACCCGCTCGGCGTCACCGACCGCCGCCTCCTCGCCCTGCTGGTCGCCGGCGTCGCGGACAAGGCGGTGGCCACCCAGATGGGCCTCAGCCGCCGTACGGTCCAACGGCGCATCCAGCGCCTGATGGAACTGGCGGACGCGACGACCCGCATGCAACTCGCCTGGCAGGCGGCGCGGAGGGGGTGGTTGTGAGGGGGCGCCACCCCGCCGGGGAGTGGGTGTGCTCTGCGTCGGGGAGGGGCCGCGTGCCCGTCCTGGCGCCGGGGGCGCAGGCGCACGCCGGAGCGGCCGGGTGATCAGGGCCGAACGGCCCTGGCCGCCCGGCACCGGACGCGTGAGGATCCTGGGGGAACACCTCCGCGCACAGCAAGGAGCATGGCGATGGCGGACGTCGAGCAGCCCGGCCCCGACGAGGGGCCGATCCGGGTCTTCCTCCTGGACGATCATGAGGTGGTCCGGCGCGGGGTGCACGATCTGCTGGACGACGAGCCGGACATCACGGTGGTCGGTGAGGCCGCCACCGTCGAGCAGGCCCTGGTGCGCGTCCCCGCCCTGCGCCCGCGCGTCGCGGTCCTCGACGTCCGGCTGCCCGACGGTGACGGCGTGACCGTGTGCCGTGAACTGCGCTCCCGGATGCCGGACCTCGCGTGCCTGATGCTCACCTCGTTCGACGACGAGGAGGCCCTGCTGGACTCGATCATGGCGGGCGCGTCCGGCTACGTCCTCAAGCAGATCCGAGGCTCGGACCTCGTGGAGGCCGTCCGCACGGTAGCGCGCGGCCAGTCGCTGCTCGACCCGAGCGCCACCACCAAGCTGATGGAGCGCCTGCGCGGCGGCCCGCAGAAGAAGCCGGAGGAGCGGGACGTGCTGCCCGGCCTCACCGAGCGGGAGCGGGAGATCCTCGAGCTGATCGGCGAGGGCCTCACCAACCGCCAGATCGGCCGGCGGCTCTACCTCGCCGAGAAGACGGTGAAGAACCACATCTCCCGCCTGCTCGCCAAGCTCGGCGTGGAGCGCCGGATCCAGGCCGCCGTGATGGCCACCGAGGCCCGGGACCGCCTGCGGCACGACGGCAACGGTCACTGACGTCCGCGGGTCCCGGCCGGACGGCGCCCGGCCGGGACCCACGGCGAGGTCCCGGCGATCAGTCGCGGGCGACCTGCGGCGCGATGTCCTCCGTGAACCGCTCCGCCGGGGCGGCGGCGCGCCGCACCGCGGCAGCCGGGTCGGTGCCGCAGAAGGACGCGTCCAGCGTGGCGCCGAGCGTGGTGTTCACCGTGCCGTTGTTGGAGGTGTTCGCCAGCGACGCCATGCTGCGCCGGCCGTCGCTCGTGGTGAAGGCGTACGTGTAGTAGCCCTGCACGGTGCCGGTGTGCCCGTACACCGTGGTGCCGCAGGACAGCGTCCGCCCGCGCAGCCCCAGCCCGTACGACTGCTTGCCGTCGGCGGTGACCGGGACCATGGTGGTCATCTCCCGCAGCTGCTCCTCGGGCAGCAGCTTCCCCGACAGCAGTGCGGAGAAGAACCGGTTGAGATCCCTGGCGTTCGAGATGACCGCGCCCGCGGACTGCGCCCAGGAGACGGTCTGCTCGGTGGAGTCCACCAGCGGCAGTGTGGTGTCGTCCTGGCGGAGGTAACCGCGCGCGTACGTGCCCGAGATGGTCGTCCGCGGGTGGACGTACGAGGTGTTCCTCAGCCGCAGGGGCGTGAGGATGCGCCGCTGGTAGTGCGTGGCGACCGGTGTGCCCGTCACGTGCTCGATGATCGCGCCCAGGGCGACGAAGTTGGTGTTGGAGTAGCTGTAAGCGGCGCCCGGCGTGTTGTTCAGCGGCTTCGCCGTCGACAGGTCGATCAGCTCCTGGTAGCTGAAGACCTTGTTCCGCACCGCCTCGAAGCCGGGGACGGTGTTGTAGAACATGTCGTTGGTGTAGTCGTACAACCCGCTCCGGTGGCTGAGCAGATGACGGACCGTGATGCGCTCGTCGGGCAGCGGCCGGGGCAGGTAGCGGTTGGCCGGCGCGTCGAGGTCGATCTTGCCCTCGGCGGCGAGTTGCAGCAGCACCACCGTGGTGAACGTCTTGCTGACGCTCCCCACGCGGAACCGCCGCCCGGTGTCCATCGGCGTATGGGCGGCGGTGTCGGCCTCACCGGTGGCGACGTGGTAGCTCCGCGGCCCCTCGTCGATCCGGGTCAGCGCGCCGGGCGCACCCTGGGACAGCGCCGTCCGGTGCACCGCGGCCACGGCGGCGACGTCGGGCGCCGGCAGCGAGGGCGTGGTGGTGTCGGCGAGGGCGGGGGACGCCGCCAGCGTGACGACCAGGGTGGAACCGACGAGCGCGAGGCTCACGTCTTTGATCCGCATCCGCTTCTTTCCTGAGCGTGAGGGGAAGGGACAGGCGCCTGCGGCCGGTCACCTCCTCAACTCCCTTTTCCTGCTGGGTAGTTGACGAAGTTCCATAAGGCCGGGGCGGCAACGTCTGCATCGTAGTGCAGCGGCACCCCGCCACCTCGTCCTTCAACGCGGTGTGGCGGAAACGGCGTTGTCCGTCACCCGGCCGGTCGGACCGGGTAGTGACGGGCCTCCGCAGCCCCGCGCGGCGCCGCCTGCGGCCACACGCGGTCCAGCACCGACGCCGACGGACCGAACAGCTCGGACGGCACCGCGTCCCGGGCGAACCACTCCCAGCGCACGATCTTGTCCGGTTCCGTCACCTCGGGCGTGCCCTCCGCGCCCTCGGCGACCGCGGCGGCCGTCACCCGGGTCAGTCCGCGCAGACCGTCCACCACGACCGCCAGCACCCGCACGGCCGTGGCCGGCACCACCAGCCCGGTCTCCTCCGCCAGTTCCCGCGCCGCCGCCGTCTCGAAGTCCTCGCCCGGGTCCACCTTGCCGCCCGGCAGCTCCCAGCGGCCGTCGTGACCGAGTCCGAGCAGGACGCGGCCGTCGGCGTCGAGGACGGCGACACCGACCCCCGTCAGGCTGTGCGGCGTGGGGCGGGCGCGCTCGGGGCGCTCTGCGGCGAGGTGTCCGGTGCTGTTCACCGGTCCCTTCTACACGGTCAGGGGTCCGCCCCGGTAGGAGGTGACGCACGTCACCGGCTCCGGGCTCGGGCAGGTCGGTGGCGCGGCGGTGACCTGGGTGGAAGGGGATGTTCCGCAGGGGCGTCCGCGAGGGGTGCCCCGCCGCCGCGAAGTCGTGATCGGACCTTTGCACGCCGACCCTTGACGCACGCCGTGGCTGAAAATATCTTTCAGGCTCAAGTGATCGGCCGAAAGTAAATTTCGACACCGGGAGAGTGACGTCCGTGCCCGCCGCAGACGCCGTGGAGAGCGGCCGGTTGCGTGAGCAGCTGGCCACCATGACCACGGAGGCGTACCGCCCGGAGCTGGCGGACATCGACCGCCAGCCCACCCTCGACATCGCCCGCTTCATGAACGCGGAGGACGCCACCGTCACCACGGCCGTCGCCGCCCGGCTGCCGGAGATCGCCGCCGCGATCGACGGCGTCACCGCGCGGATGGCCCGCGGCGGCCGGCTGGTCTACGCCGGCGCCGGCACGGCCGGCCGGCTCGGCGTCCTCGACGCCTCCGAGTGTCCGCCCACCTTCAACACCGACCCCGCACAGGTCGTCGGCCTCGTCGCGGGCGGCCCCACGGCCGTCGTCAGCGCCGTGGAGGGCGCCGAGGACCGCGAGGACGCCGCCCGCGCCGACCTGGACGCCCTGGCCCTCACCGCGGACGACGTGGTCGTCGGCATCTCCGCCTCGGGCCGCACCCCGTACGCCGTCGCGGCCGTACGGCACGCCCGCGCCCTCGGCGCCCTCACGGTAGGGCTGTCCTGCAACGAGGGCAGCGCGCTGGCCGCGGCCGCCGACCACGGCATCGAGGTGGTGGTCGGCCCCGAGATCCTGACGGGCTCCACCCGGCTGAAGGCGGGCACGGCGCAGAAGCTCGTGCTGAACATGATCTCGACGATCACCATGATCAAGCTGGGCAAGACCTACGGGAACCTGATGGTCGACGTGCGGGCCTCCAACGAGAAGCTCAGGGCGCGCGCCCACCGGATCGTCTCCCTCGCCACCGGCGCGCGCGACGAGTCCGTCGAGACCGCCCTCGCCGACAACGACGGCGAGGTCAAGAACTCCATCCTCACCCTCCTGGCGTCCGTGGACGCCCCCACCGCAGCCCGCCTGCTGCAGGACGCCCACGGGCACCTGCGCAAGGCACTCGAAGCCGCAGCCGCCTGACCCGGCCTGCCCCACCTCACAGCAAGGCATGACCGCACCATGAGCGAAGAGAACAAGCATCGCGCCACTGCTGCCGCCATCCTCCCCCTGGTCGGAGGCGCGGCGAACGTGACGTCGGTGGCCCACTGCATGACCCGGCTCCGGCTGGGCCTGCGCGACCGGTCCCTCGTCCAGGAGGAGGCACTCAAGGCACTGCCCGCGGTCATGGGCGTCGTCGAGGACGACACCTACCAGATCGTGCTGGGCCCGGGCACCGTGAACCGGGTGACCCCCGAGTTCGAGGCCCTGGTCGAGGAGGGGCGGGCCGACGCCCGGGAGGAGCCCGCCGCCCCCGCGGGCGGGTCCGACCCCGTGACCGCCGAGGAGCTGGCGGCGCAGGGCGCGGCGCTCCGCGCGGAGCGGAAGGCGAGGAACGCCACCCCGTTCAAGCTGTTCCTGCGGCGCATCGCGAACATCTTCGTGCCGCTCATCCCCGCGCTCATCGGCTGCGGCATCATCGCCGGCCTCAACGGCCTGCTCGTCAACCTGGGCTGGCTGCCCGGCGTCACCCCCGCGCTGGCCGCCATCGCCTCCGGCTTCATGGCGCTGATCGCCGTCTTCGTCGGCTACAACACGGCCAAGGAGTTCGGCGGCACCCCGATCCTCGGCGGCGCCGTCGCGTCGATCATCGTGTACGCCAAGGTGGCCGACGTCGAGGCGTTCGGCCAGCACCTCTCGCCCGGCCAGGGCGGCGTGCTCGGCGCGCTCGCCGCGGCCTGCCTCGGCGTGTACGTCGAGAAGCGGTGCAGGCGCTGGGTCCCGGAGTCCGTCGACGTGCTGGTCACGCCCACCGTCACCGTGCTGGTCTCCGGCCTCGCGACCCTGTTCGGGCTGATGTTCCTCGCCGGTGAGGTGTCGACCTGGATCGGCGACGCCGCCGACTGGCTGCTCGCCCACGGCGGCGCCGGCGCCGGCTTCCTCCTCGGCGGCCTGTTCCTCCCGCTGGTCATGCTGGGCCTGCACCAGGCGCTCATCCCCATCCACACCACGCTGATCGAGGGCTCCGGCTTCACCGTCCTGCTGCCGATCCTCGCCATGGCGGGCGCGGGCCAGGTCGGCGCGGCCCTCGCGATCTACCTCCGCCTGCCCCGCAACACCTCGATCCGCACGACGATCAAGTCCGCGCTGTGGCCGGGCTTCCTGGGGGTCGGCGAGCCGCTGATCTACGGCGTCTCCCTGCCCCTGGGCCGCCCCTTCGTCACCGCCTGCGCGGGCGGCGCCTTCGGCGGCGCGTTCGTCGGCCTGTTCAACCAGCTCGGCACGGACGTCGGCTCCATGGCGATCGGCCCCTCCGGCTGGGCGCTGTTCCCCCTCCTCGACGGCAACCACGGCCTCGCCCGGACGATCGCCGTCTACGCGGCCGGCCTGCTCGTCGGCTATGTGGCGGGCTTCGTGGCGACGTACTGGTTCGGCTTCACGAGGACGATGCTCGAGGAGCTGAACGCGGCCCCCGACGAGCCGGCGCCGGCGGCTCCCGCCCCGGTCGCGGCGGAGGAGCGCGTCGCGGAGAAGGTCTGACCTTCCGGCCGGGAGACCGGCCGCACGGACGGCGCCGGGCCGGCCCCTCCACGGGGGCCGGCCCGGCGCCGTCTCCCACGGGCGTGGGCCGCTCACCGTCCGGCGAGGAAGGTCTCGGACTCGACCCGGGTGAGCTTCTCGGGGTTGCGGACGTAGTAGAGCCGCGTGACCCGGCCGTCCTCCACCCGCGCGGCCAGCACGCCGTCGATCCCGCCGTCGAGGCGCAGGACGAGCGCGGGGTTGCCGTTGACCGTGGTGGCCTCGCCGGTGAGGGTGCCGCCCGCCTTGCCGAGGCTGCCGGCCATGTAGCGGAGCACCCTGTCCGCGCCGACGACCGGCCGCAGAGCCGCCAGCCTGAGACCGCCGCCGTCGCTGACGAAGACGACGTCGGGGGCCAGCACGTCGAGCAGCCCCCGCAGGTCGCCGGTCTCCAGCGCGGAGCGGAACGAGTCCAGGGCCGCCCTGGTCTCCTCCGCGGACACCGGCGTGCGGGGGCGGCGGGCGTCGACGTGCCTCCGCGCCCGGTAGGCCGTCTGGCGTGCCGCGGCGGGCGTCTTGCCGAGGGCGGCGGCGATCATGTCGTAGTCGAAGTCGAAGACCTCGTGCAGGACGAAGACGGCGCGCTCCGTCGGTGAGAGGGTCTCCAGCACGAACAGGAGCGCCAGGGACAGGCTTTCGGCGAGTTCGGCGTCCTCGGCCACGTCCGGCGTGGTGAGCAGGGGTTCGGGCAGCCAGGGGCCCACGTAGGTCTCCTTGCGGCGCTTCAGTGTGCGGAGCCGGTTGAGCGCCTGACGGGTGGTGATCCGCACCAGGTAGGCACGCCGGTCCCGGACCTGTGCCAGGTCGACGTCCGTCCACCGCAGCCAGGTCTCCTGGAGGACGTCCTCGGCGTCCGCGGCGGAGCCGAGCATCTCGTAGGCGACGGTGAACAGCAGGTTCCGGTGGCTGAGGAAGGCCTCGGTCGCGGGGTCGGGGGTGTGGTCGTTCATGTCGGGTGTGCCGCTTTCTCGTGTTCGGCCCGTGACGGAGGCCGTGATGGTCAGGCCGGGACGTTCCGGCGGGGGCCGGAGCCGTCCTCCCGGACCGCCCGGGAACCGGCCTTGCGCGCCCCGGCCACCAGCTGACGGAGGGTGGACCGGCAGGCGATCTCCTTGACGCCGGCGGCCGGCCGGCCACTGAGGTGGAGCGCGTTCACCCGGTCGTCCGGGTACGAGAACTGGGTGACGCCCTCCTCCCGGCCGAGGCTCAGACACTGCCCGGCGAACAGCAGCCGGACGGGTGCCGGGGACTTCCCCGCGATCCGGCGCAGGATGGTGTCGGCGGCTCCCGTGCCCAGCTGCACGGCCGCCTGGCAGCTCATCCGGAACGGCCGGCCCGTGATCACACCGGCGTCCCCCGCGGCGACGATGCGGTCGTCGTCCACGCTGGTCAGCGTCGGGTCCGTGACCAGCCGCCCGTGGGCGTCCGTGCTCAGCCCGCTGCGCGCGGCCAGGTCCGGCACACGGAGCCCCGCGGTCCAGACGGTCACCGCGCCGGTGACGTCGCGGCCGTCGGCGAGCCGTACGGCGTCGCGGGTCACCTCCGTCACCCGCGTCCCGGCGCCTTCGAGGACCCTCACGCCCAGCGCGGCGAGCCGGCGGGCGACCGGACGGCGGCCCCGGGCGTGCAGGGAGGGGCCGAGCACCCCGCCGCAGACCAGGGTGACGTGGCGCCCCGCCCCCGCCAGCTCGGCTGCCGTCTCCACACCGGTCAGGCCCGCCCCCACCACGGTCACCGGGGCTGTCGCGGGCGTCTCGGCCAGCGTCGACCGCAGCCGCCGCGCGCCGTCGAGGTCCGCCACCGTGTGCGCGAACTCCGCGGCCCCGGGCACACCGGGGGCGGAGGCGCCGCTGCCCACCGCGTAGACCAGATGGTCGTAGACGAGGGTGCCGCCGCCGGCCAGGGACACCCGGCGCTCGGCATGCGCGATCAGGGTGGCGGTGTCGACCACCAGACGGACGTTCCTGCCCAGCACCTCCCCGAAGGCCTCCACCGCGTCGTCGGACCCGGTCACCAGCTGGTGCAGGCGGATGCGCTCGACGAAGTCGGGCCGTGGGTTGACCAGCGTCACCGACACGCCCGCCCGGCGCGCCAGCCGGTTGGCGGCCTTGACGCCGCCGTAGCCGCCGCCCAGGACGACGACCTCGATGTTCTCGCTGTTCCTGCTCATGATGTCTCCACTCGTGGAACCGGACTGCGGCATGGAGACACCGGCGGGAGGCCCGGCGTAACACCCGTGGCCGGTGAGGTGGGGGCGGATGCCGTCACGGGCGCCGGCCGGCGTTCCAGGAGCGGAGTTTGTCGGGGTTGACGACGACCCACACCCCTACGGCCTCGGTGCCGGAGGCGTCCAGGCTCAGGACGGCGACCACCCGCCTGCCGTGGCGGACCACGAGTCCCGTGCGCCCGTTGACGGAGTGGGCGGCGAGGGTGGTGTGCGGGCCGCGGTCGAGCAGGCGCAGGAGACCGCGGGCGACCCGGTCACGCCCGTGTACGGGTGCGACAAGCGTCCGGATCTTCCCGCCGCCGTCGAAGAAGGCGGCTGCGTCGGGCGCCAGCAGGGGGAGGAGCAGGTCCACGTCGGCCGCCACGAGGGCACGGCGGACGGCGTGCACCACGGCGTCGTGCTGCCGGAGTGTCGTGGGATTCGCGGCTGCGTGCTGCCGGACGGTCGTGGGTTGTGCGTCGCGGGGCCGGACGACGATGACATCCGGGACAGTGGGGCGGGCGGCACCGGCAGATCCCTCCGGGGGCGGCAGCACGCGCCGGGCCCGGCAGATCCGGCCGAGGCCGGCGGCCAGCCAGGTCAGCGGTACGCGGATGCGCTCCCGCTCGCGGTCGGACAGCGCGTACCACCGCCGGTAGCACTCGTCGACGGCGCTCTCGGCGTCGTCGGCGCTGCCGAGCATGCGGTGGGCGAGGGCGACCAGGTGCCGCCGCTCGTCGAGCAGGTCCGCGAGCGGGGAGCCGTCGTCGACGCGGTTCACATGCGAGAGACCGGACAGCCGGGCCGTCTGTGACACGGAGTCCCTTTCGCCCTATATGTCACACATGGGTCCGCCGCGTGGTCATCGATGCGAAAGGCGACGACGTTCCGCCGGCCCGGCGGCACCGCCTTCCGACGAAAGGACCGGCCATGTTCCACCGTTCCCGCTCTCCCGAACCCACCGTGGTTCTCGTCCACGGTGCCTTCGCCGACTCGACCAGTTGGAACGACGTGGCGCGCGAACTGCGGCGCGAGGGCCACCCCGTGGTGGCCGCCGCGAACCCGCTGCGCGGACTGAGCGGCGACGCCGCGTACGTCCGTGAAGTCCTCGCCGGCGTCGAGGGGCCGGTCGTCCTGGTCGGCCACTCCTACGGCGGATCCGTCATCACCGCCGCGGCGGTGGGCGCGGACAACGTGCGGGCGCTGGTGTACGTCGCCGCGTTCATCCCCGACAAGGGCGAGAGCGCGCTGGACCTGGCGGCGCGCTTCCCGGGCAGCAGCCTCGGCGAGGCACTGCGGCCGACGCCGGTGACGCTGCCGGACGGTTCGCCGGGCATGGAGTTCACCATCGACCAGGCGAAGTTCCCGCACCAGTTCGCGGCGGACGTGCCGGAGGGGGTGGCCCAGCTGATGGCGGTCACCCAGCGTCCGGTGACCGGAGCGGCCCTGGAGGAGCCGGCGCCCGAGCCGGGCTGGCGGACGCTGCCGGCCTGGGCCGTGGTCGCCACGGAGGACCTCAACATCCCCGCGGCAGCGCAGAGTCACATGGCGAAGCGCGCCGGTGCGGAGGTGACGGAGCTGGAGGCGTCACACGCGGCGAGCGTCTCGCATCCGCAGGAGGTCGCGCGGGTGGTGAGGGCGGCGGCTTCGTCGGTGAAGCGGTAAGGGGGCACGTCACGTGCGGTGCCGCCGACCCGCCCCGGGCCGGCGGCACCGCACGTCTTACGGATTGGGTCTCGTGCCGGACAAGTTCGCCGAGTCGAAAGATTTCGATGCGGCAAAGCCGCCGCAACCGAAATTACCGGGACGAATTGACGGACCAACGGATCTCGGCCGCACCCTCAACTTACTGTGTGAGCAGGCATGATGTGGGCGCTCAGTATGCGGGCCGTGCGTGTCGGCCGTGTTAACCGGCCGGTCGCGGCCGAACGTCTCCCCGAAACCGTTTCGTTCGCTCCACGAAACCTGCACGCCCACCTTCTACCTTTGGGAGCGCTCCCATCACGTTTCACCCACAGGATTGGAGTCATCCCCCCATGCACAACTCACGTTTATCCGCCGGTACTTCCCGGCCGGCCGGGCGCCGTCTCTTCCAGGCGTTCCTGATGCTGTTCGCCGTGGTGGCCGGCGCGCTGACGTTCTCGGGCACGGCCCAGGCGCACGGTTCCGTCGTCGGCCCCGCCTCCCGCGCGTACCACTGCTGGGAGGAGTGGGGCAGCGACCACATGAACCCCGCCATGGCGCAGGAGGACCCCATGTGCTGGCAGGCCTACCAGGCCAACCCCAACACCATGTGGAACTGGATGAGCATGCTCCAGGACGGTCTCGGCGGCCAGTTCGAGGCGCGCATCCCGAACGGCAAGCTCTGCAGCAACAACCACTCGAACTTCGAGAGCCTGAACAACCCGGGTCCGTGGAAGACGACGCCCGTCGACGACAACTTCACGGTCCACCTGTACGACCAGGCGTCGCACGGCGCGGACTACTTCAAGGTCTACGTGAGCAAGCAGGGCTTCGACCCGAAGACCGAGGCCCTCGGCTGGGACGACCTGGACTTCATCACCCAGACCGGCCGCTTCGCCCCGGCGAACGACATCACGTTCCCGGTGCGGACCTCCGGCTACTCCGGGCACCACATCGTCTTCACCATCTGGCAGGCCTCGCACCTCGACCAGGCCTACCTGATGTGCAGCGACGTGGACTTCGGCTGAGCCACCCAGCACGGCACAGCACAGCGCACTGAACCGCACGGCGCGGCCCGGACGGGTGGTCCCTCACCCGTCCGGGCCGTCGCCCTGTGCGACCGACGTCAGCGGTGCCGCATCCACACGTTCGGCTCCCGGTACACGCCCTCGTCCGACTCCCGGTCGATGCGCAGCAGGCTGAGGCCCGTGGCCCCCGCCCGCAGGCGAGGGCCACACATCCCGGCACGTGTCACTGCTGCTGCGCCGCAAGCCAGTCTTCGTAGCGCGTCGTCGACAGTTCCGCGTCCGGACCCGGGAGGAGGGTGGACTCGTCCACCGGGGCGCCCGAGTAGCCCGCCTCGGGGTCCGTCACGATCTCCCGTGGGTCGCCCGCGGCGGACAGCGCCGTGCGGAGGGGCTCGGCCAGGAAGAGGGCCTCGGGACCACCGACCTCGACCATGCCGTCGAGAGGCTGGGCGACCGCCGCGCGGCACACCGCCGCCGCCACGTCGTCCGAGGCCATCGGCTGGAACTTCGCCGGGGGCACCCGCACCGTGCCGTCGACCGTCGACAGATCCGCCAGTCCCTTCATGAACTCGAAGAACTGCGTGGCGTGCACGATGGAGTACGGCAGGCCGGAGTCCCTGATCAGGTCCTCCTGCACCTGCTTGGCGCGGAAGTAGCCGCTCTCCTGGAGCCGGTCCGTCCCGACCACGGACAGGGCGACATGGTGGGCCACACCGGCGTCCGACTCCGCCTTGAGGAGGTTGGTGGTCGACGTGCGGAAGAACTCCATGACGGCGTCGTCCGCGAACGACGGCGAGTTCGACACGTCGACGACGACCGACGCGCCGTCCAGGACCTCGGCCAGGCCCTCACCGGTCAGGGTGTTGACGCCGGTGTCGGGCGCGGCCGGCACCGCCTCGTGGCCCTCGGCTTGGAGCCGGCCGACGACCTTCGAGCCGATGAGCCCGGTGCCGCCGATCACTACGACCTTCATGACTGATTCCTTTCACAGGGTTGATGGACGGGGGAGCGGCATGCGCCTGCGCGCTCACTCCTGCAACTTGCCGTCCGTCGGCACCTCCTCCATCAAGGAGGCGATCTCCTCGGGAACGGGCGGGATGCTCTCCCGGGTGATGCCGGTCGCCGGCGACCACACGAGGTTGACCCGCAGTTCTTCCTTCATGTCCGGGTAGTCGCTGCGGTTGTGACAGCCCCGCGTCTCCCGCCGCTCCAGCGCCGCCTCGAGCGTGGCCCGCGCGGCCAGCACCGCCGCCTTGAGGTCGAAGGCGTGCGCGAGGTCCTGGAAGCCGGCGATGTCCGGGTGGACGCCGACGCCCTCCATCCGCTTCTCGATCGCGGCGAGTTCGGCCAGCCCGGTGCGCAGCCCCTCCTCGTCGCGGACGACACCCGCGTGTTCCGTCATCGTGTCGCGGACGGCGCGCTGCAGGGCGCGGACGTTCTCCGGGCCGTCCGCCGCGAGCAGCCCGTCCACTTCCGCCCGCGCCTCGGCGACCGCCGAGGCCGAACGGGGCTGGGCGGCCAGCGACTCGGAGTACGCGGCGGCCGCCCGGCCGGTGATACGGCCGTACACCAGCAGCTCGATCAGGCTGTTGCCGCCGAGCCGGTTGGCGCCGTGCAGACCGCTGGACGCCTCACCGATCGCGTACAGGCCGCGCACGTCGGTGCTGTGGTCCTCCGGGCGCACCCATACCCCGCCCATCGAGTAGTGCGCCGTGGGCGCCACCTCGATCGGGTCCCGGGTGATGTCCAGCATCTGCAGGTCCAGCAGCGTCTGGTACACCCGGGGGAGCCGGCTCATGACGGTCTGCCGGGGCAGGTGGGAGACGTCCAGCCACACCCCGCCCTTCTCCGTGCCGCGGCCCTCCTTGATCTCCGTGTAGGAGGCCAGGGCGACCCGGTCCCGGGTGGACAGTTCCATGCGCTCGGGGTCGTAGCGGCTCATGTACCGCTCGCCGAGCGCGTTGCGCAGGATGCCGCCCTCGCCGCGCGCGGCCTCGCTGACGAGGGTGCCGGCCGCGTTCTCCGGCTCGATGATCCCGGACGGGTGGAACTGCACCAGCTCCGGGTCGCGCAGCCGCGCCCCCGCCTCCACGGCGAGCCGGAAGGAGTCCCCGGTGTTCTCGTCCCGCCGTGACGACGTGCGCCGCCAGATCCGCGTGTGCCCGCCCGCCGCGAGGATCACCGCGTCGGCGTGCACCCGGTAGCGCGTGCCGTCCTTCAGATCGAAGCCGTACGCCCCGAACACCGCGCCCTCGTGGGTGAGGATCCGCGTGATGTACACGCCCTCCAGCACCGGTATCCGCAGCTGTTCCGCGCGCCGGACGAGGGTGCGCTGGATCTCCAGGCCCGTGTAGTCGCCGGCGAAGGCGGTGCGGCGGAACTTGTGCGCGCCGAAGAAGCGCTGCGAGATACGGCCGTCCTGCTCCCGCGCGAAGGCCATGCCGTAGCGCTCCAGGTCGTCGATGCCCCGGGCGGCGCCCCGGGTGACGATCTCGGTGGTGCGGGGGTCGCCCAGCAGGTAGCTCTCCTTGAGCGTGTCCGCCGCGTGCTGCTGCCAGCTGTCCTCGGGGTCCATCGTGGCCAGGGCCGCATTGATGCCGCCCGCGGCGAGCGAGGTGTGCGCGTCGTCCTTGGGGCGCTTGCCGACCGCGAGGACGTCGACACCGGCCTCGGCCAGTTCGACGGACGCCCGCAGGCCGGCCCCGCCGGTGCCGATGACCAGCACCGTGGTGGAAAGGCGTTGTTCGGTGGCAGCCACGATTGCTCCGATCGTCGAGGTGACTCACCGACTACGACCGGACGGCCGCACGCCTTGTGACACCTCGACGCCGCGCGGGTACCTCCCAGCATGCGCCCCGCACGCGGGGCGGGCGACCGGGCGCGGAAGCCGACGCACCCGTCGTCGGCGACCGGACGACGGGTACGACGGGGGATCCGGTCCCGCACTCACTCCGGCAGCGGGGCGGGTGCGGCGATCCGCCGCACCGTGGTCACCACCGTCGGCACGGTCGTCACCGTCACGTCCTCCGTGATCAGCCGCTGCACCGGACAGCGCCCGGCGACCTTCAGCAGCCGCTCCACCTGGGTCGGGTCGAGCTCGCCGGTCAGCCGGACGTGCTTGACGATCTGCCCGCGCGGCCCGAACCGCGCGTCGACGACGACATGGCCGAGCGACCAGCCCTGG
Source organism: Streptomyces sp. BJ20 (assembly GCF_022869105.1). NCBI lineage: Bacteria > Bacillati > Actinomycetota > Actinomycetes > Kitasatosporales > Streptomycetaceae > Streptomyces > Streptomyces sp. BJ20. The sequence goes on along the minus strand of NZ_CP094918.1, from coordinate 4,189,287 downwards.
CGTGCCGCGTACGCGCGGACCGCCATCGACGTGCACGAGGCGAGCGCCGCCAGCAGCAGCTCTCCGGGGGTGGGTCCGGTGTCCGCGCCGAGCGGTTCGGGTTCGTCCGCGGTCAGCTGATGCGGCCCGACCGTGACGGTACGGGCCAGGCGCCCGCCCTCACGGACGGACACGGTGCGTCCGGTCATGATGCTGCCTCTCGGTGGGTCCTGCGGGTCACCCACCAGACCGCGACGATCACGCGGTTGTGACACACGGCTGCGGGACCGGGCCGTCAGGCGCTCAGCGACGTCACGTACGGCGACAGCTTCTCCGGGTTCATCACCCACATGATGCGGTGGATGCCGTCCTCGGACGCGTCGACCGAAAGCAGCGCCACCGGGTCCCCGCCGGCAGTGACGAGGACGGCGGGGCTGCCGTTCGCCTCCACCCACCGGGTCCCGGCCGGCGGCCAGAAGCGCGGCGCGAACGCGGCCAGGTACTTCGAGACGCGCAGGCGCCCGACCACCGGGATGCGCGAGGCGCCGCGGATCCCGCCGCCGTCGGCGTAACTGACCACGTCGGCGGCCAGCACCTTCTCCAGCACCCGCATGTCGCCGGTCTGCGCCGCCGCGAGGAACACCTCCAGCAGCCGCCGGTGGTCGGCCGGACTGACCGGCTCCTTGCGCTCGGCCGACAGATGCTTGCGGGCGCGGCTCACCAGCTGCCGGGTGTTCGGCTCACTCGTCTCGAGGATCTCCGCGACCTGCTTGTACGGGTAGTCGAACGCCTCCCTCAGCACGTACGCGGCCCGCTCCACCGGGTTCAGCTTCTCCAGCAGGAGCAGCACCGCCATCTCCAGCGCCTCGGCGCGCTCCGCGCCCAACTGGGGGTCGTGCCGGGTGTCGACCGGCTCGGGCAGCCACGGTCCGACGTACGACTCGCGCCGCACGCGCGCGGACTGCGCCACGTTGATGGCGAGGCGCGCGGTGATCGTGGTGAGGAAGGCGGCCGGTTCCTTGACGCCGGAGCGGTCGGTGTTCTGCCACCGCACCCAGGTCTCCTGCAGGACGTCCTCCGCCTCCGCGGCACTGCCGAGCACCCGGTACGCGATCCCGAACAGCTGCGGACGGGCCGCCAGGAAATCGTCCGTCGCCCGGTCCAGGGATTCGGATGCGTCCCGAGCGTCCATGGTCGCCCCTTCCGGCTCCGCGCTCACCATGCTACAAGCCGCCTCCCTCACGCGCGTCCGGGAGCCGAACGGGCCCGCGGCCCTGTACGTGCACGGTACAACGAGGCCGTCCGGCTCCCCTGGTCAGCCCTCCTGTCCGTACCGGGCACGGGCCCGGGCGACCGTTTCCGGGGGCACCGCGCCCGTCCGGGCCAGCTGGTCCAGGGCCGCCACCGCGATCGACGCCGGGTCGACGCCGAAGTGGCGCCGGACCGCCTCGCGGGTGTCGCTCAGGCCGAAACCGTCCGTGCCGAGGGACGCGTAGTCCTGCTCGACCCACTGGCCGATCTGGTCCGGGACCTGCCGCATCCAGTCGCTGACGGCCAGCACGGGACCCGGAGCCCCGGCGAGCGCCCGCGTCACGTACGGGACGCGCTCCTCGCCGCGCAGCCGCGCCTCGTCGGCCCGCAGCGCGTCACGCCGCAGCTCCGTCCAGGAGGTCACCGACCACACATCGGCCCGCACACCGCACTCGGCGGCCAGCAACTCCTGTGCCTCCAGCGCCCAGTGGACCGCCGTCCCGGACGACAGCAGCTGGACCCGGGGGCCGGCGTCCGGTGACGGCGCCGCCCGGAACCGGTAGATGCCCCGCAGGATGCCCTCCTCCACCGAGGGCCCGGGCGGCATGGGCGGCTGCCGCTTCGGCTCGTTGTACACGGTCAGGTAGTAGAAGACGTCCTCGGGCCGCTCGCCGTACATGCGCCGCATCCCCTCCCGGACGATCACCGCGATCTCATGGGCGAACGCCGGGTCGTAGGAGATCGCCGCGGGGTTGGTGGACGCCAGCAGATGCGAGTGCCCGTCGGCGTGCTGGAGGCCCTCGCCCGTCATCGTGGTGCGCCCGGCCGTCGCCCCGACGACGAACCCGCGCCCCAACTGGTCGGCCAGCGCCCAGAACTGGTCGCCGGTGCGCTGGAAGCCGAACATCGCGTAGAAGACGTACACCGGGATCATCGGCTCGCCGTGCGTGGCGTACGAGGTGGCGGCGGCCGTGAACTCGGCCACCGAGCCCGCCTCGGTGATGCCCTCGTCGATGAGCTGCCCGTCAGCGGCCTCCCGGTAGCTCAGCAACTGGCCTGCGTCCACCGGCTCGTAGGTCTGTCCCCCGGGGGCGTAGATGCCGGCCGTCGGGAACAGGGACTCCATGCCGAAGGTGCGGGCCTCGTCCGGGACGATCGGCACCCAGCGGCGCCCCGTCGCCTTGTCGCGCATCAGGTCCTTGACCAGCCGGACCAGCGCCGTGGTGGTCGCCACCTCCTGCGTGCCGGACCCCTTGTGCAGCGCCGCGAAGGCGGCGCGCGGCGGCTGCGGCAGCGGGCCCGCCACGACCCGCCGCTCCGGCACCGGGCCGCCCAGCGCCGAGCGCCGCTCCCGCAGGTACCGCACCTCGGGCGCGTCCTCACCGGGGTGCCAGAAGGGCACCTCGTCCCCGTCCAGGGCGCTGTCGGGGATCGGCAGCTCCAGCCGGTCGCGCAGGTCGCGGAACTGCTGCCGGCTCAGCTTCTTCATCTGGTGGTTGGCGTTGCGCGAGGCGAACTCCGGGCCCAGCGTGTGGCCCTTGACCGTCTGCACCAGGACGACGGTGGGCGCGCCCCGGTGCTCGACCGCGCTGCGGTAGGCGGCGTACACCTTGAGCGGCTCGTGTCCGCCGCGCGAGGCGCCGAACAGTCCGGTCAGGGCCGCGTCGTCGAGCCCGGCGGCCACTCCGGAGAGGGTGTCGCCGGTGAAGAAGTGCTCCCGGACGTAGGCCGCGTCGCGTGCCGCGTACGTCTGGAGCTGCGCGTCCGGCACCTCACCGAGCCGGCGCACCAGGGAGCCGTCGGCGTCCTGCCGGAACAGGGCGTCCCACGCCTCGCCCCACAGCGACTTGACGACGTTCCAGCCCGCCCCGCGGAACCGCGACTCCAGCTCCCGCACGATCTGCGCGTCGGGCCGCACGGGACCGTCCAGCTTCTGCAGATTGCAGTTGACGACGAAGGTGAGGTTGTCCAGGCCCTCACGGGCCGCGAGCGCCAGCGCCGCCGTCGACTCGGGCTCGTCCATCTCACCGTCGCCGAGGAAGGCCCACACCCGGGAGCCGGACGTGTCCTTGATGCCCCGCGCGTGCAGATAGCGGTTGAACCGCGCCTGGTGGATCGCGGCGAGCGGCCCGAGCCCCATGGACACGGTCGGGAACTCCCACAGCCAGGGCAGCCGCCGCGGATGCGGGTACGAGGGCAGCCCGTGACCGCCCGCCTCCCGCCGGAAGTTCGTCAGGTGCTGCTCGTCGAGCCGCCCTTCGAGGAAGGCGCGCGCGTAGATGCCCGGTGTGGCGTGTCCCTGTACGAACAGCTGGTCGCCGGAGCCGTCGCCGTCCTTGCCGCGGAAGAAGTGGTTGAACCCGGTCTCGTAGAGCCAGGCGGCGGAGGCGTACGTGGAGAGATGGCCGCCCAGTCCGAGACGGGCGCCGCGGCTCACCATCGCCGCCGCGTTCCACCGGTTCCACGCGGTGACACGGGACTCCAGGGCCAGGTCGCCGGGAAAGTCCGGCTGCGCCCACGCCGGCACGGTGTTGACGGGGTCGGTGGTGAGCAGCCCGGGCACCGCGAGACCTGACCGGGCGGCGTGCTCGTGCACGCGGCGCAGCAGGTACACGGCCCGGTCCGGGCCGGCGTTCCGCACGACGGCGTCGAGGGACGCCCGCCACTCCGCGGTCTCCTCGGCGTCACGGTCGGGCAGCTGGTCGAGCTCGCTCACCGCGGCGGGCTCCGGGAGCCGGGACGGGTCACTCATGGCGCTTTCCTTCGGTCACACAGGGGAGGGCGCGGGGGACACGCCCGGGCGGCCGCCCGCCCCGTCGCCGGGGCGTCCGGCCGCTCACCCCGTACGACCGGGCCGGACGCGGCCCTGTGACAGGCCGGGGAGTGACGCTCGTTACATCCCCGGCCGCCGAAGGCGTGGGCTGTCACGGATCGGAGGGCTGTCCGGTCGGTGGGAGGAACGCGACCGCGTCGACCGAGTGACAGGAGAGGACGAACGATGAGTGGCTCGGGTCCGCACGACCTCCCCCGGCCCGTGACAGCACCGCCGGGGACCGCCCCGCGGTGGTGTCGCCCCGCCCGCCTCACGGGGGCCGTACGGTGAGCACCGTCGCGTTCGTCAACGTCGCCCTGCGCGGCCACATCAACCCGACGCTGCCCGTCGTCGCCGAGCTGGTGCGCCGCGGCCACACCGTCACCTACCACACGACCGCCGCGTTCGAGCCGGACGTGGCCGCCGCCGGCGCCACCGTGTTCCGGTACCCCGGGGACGGCCCGCCCCTCGCCGGTCCGCCGACGCCCGTCACCCTGCTGGAACAGCTCGCCCGCACCGCCCTGGAGACGCTGCCGTCCGTGCTGTCCGACCTGCGGCTCGCACGGCCCGACGTGGTCGTGCACGGCGCCGCGTGCCCCTGGGGGCCGGTCACCGCGGCCGAACTCGGTGTGCCCGCCGTGTCGTTGTTCACCACCATGGCGTTCGGGCGCCGGGTGCCCAGCCCCGCCCGCGCCTCCCGGACCCTGCTGGCCGAGGCGCTCACGCGTCCCCGCAGCCTCCTCGGCTACGTCCGCGCGCGCCTGCTGCTCGCCCGCCGGTACCGCACCCGGGGGCTGCCCCTCGTCGACCTGGTGAACACGCGTCAGCCGCTCAACCTGGTCTTCACCTCCCGCGCCTTCCAGCCCGAGGCCGGCACCTTCGACCGCGCGTACCGGTTCGTCGGCCCCAGCGTCGGCGCCCGGCCGGGAGACCCGTCGTTCCCGTTCGACACCCTTCGGCCGCCCGTGCTGTACGTCTCCCTGGGCACGGTGTTCGACGCCGGACCGTCGGTGCTGCGCGCCTTCGCCACCGCCCTGGCACCGCTCGGCGGCACCGTCGTCGTCGCCACCGGAGGAACCGATCCCGCCGCGCTCGGCGCGCTCCCGCACGACGTGGTCGCCCGCCGGTTCGTCCCGCAGCCCGAACTGCTGGAACGCGCCGCCCTGTTCGTGACGCACGGGGGCATGAACAGCGTCAACGAGGCGCTGTACGCGGGCGTGCCCGTCCTGGTCGTACCGCAGGGCGCCGACCAGCCCCAGGTGGCGCGCAGGGTCACGGAACTCGGCGCCGGGCTGACCGTCCGCCCCGAGGACGCCACCGAGGCCGTCGTGCACACCTTGGCCCGCCGCCTGCTCACCGAGCCACGCTTCCGCGAGGCGGCCACGGCCCTGCGCGCCGAACAGCGTCGGCCGGGCGGACACCTCCGCGCCGCCGACGAGATCGAAGGCCTCCTGCGCCGCACCGGACCCCACGAGAAGCGGGAGGACTGACCCGTGCCGTCCGTCGTCGTCGCCCTCGTGCTGCTCGCCGGGCTGTCCGAGGCCGCCGGGCGCATCCTGCCCCTGGTCGCCCGCCGCCCCCGGGTGTCGCCGCCCGTCGTGGCCGGGCTGCTGCTCACCGGCACCGCCGTCGAGAGCGCCGTCATCGCCCTGTGGCCGCTGACCGCGTTCACCCTCGCGGAGCTGCTGCCGTACGCCACCGCCTCCGGGGCCGCGCCCGGATGGACCGCAGGACAGGTCGCCCCGATGCTGCTCGGCGCCGTCATCGCGTTCCCGCTGCTCGGCCCCGCCCTTCACCTGATGCTGCTGACCGGGGTCGGCGCCGGACTGGCCGGTCCCGTCGCCGCCGCGAGCGGCGTGGGCGGCTGGTCCGCCGCGGCCTGCGTGGCCGCCGCCGGGGTCGGGCTCGCCGCCGCCGTCGAGGCCGTACGACGCCTCGTCGGCCGGATCGGCACCACCGGGACACGGAGGCGGACGGCATGACCTGGTTCCCGCTCGTCGCCCTCGTCCTGGGCCCCGTCCTCCTCGTCGAGGCGCTGCTCGCCCGCTACGAGGTGATGCTCTACACCGCCGGCTGGCGCACCCCCGCGGCCGACCTCCCGCCCGGCGTGCCCTACGCCCGCGGAGCCGGTCCCGACCGACCGCCTGCCGCGTACCTCGTCTACCTCGACGGCATAGGCAAGCGGCGCTTCACCGACACCCGCGACGGCGGACAGCTCGTCAAGGCGCTCATCGCCGCCGCGCCCGACCTGCGGGTGCTGGGGCAGGTGCAGCCGTACTCGCCGCTGGCCGCGCCGCTCGCCGACCGGCCGGTGTGGGTGCGGATCCGCCGGCACGCCGGACTGCTGCTGTTCCTGCACAACGTCATGCAGATCTTCGTCGCCGCCGACCGCCGCTACCGACCCCTCTACAACCGCGCCGTCGGCGCCCAGATCGCCGGCCAGCTGCGACGCGCCGGGTACCGCCCGGACAGCGGCATCCCCGTCGTGCTGCTCAGCTACAGCGGCGGCGCGCAGGTCGCCACCGGCGCGGTCCCCGAACTTCACGCCCGGCTCGGCGCGCCGCTGCTGCTGATCACGCTCGGCGGCTTCCACAACGGCGCCAACGACCTCACCCACGCCCTGCACCTGCACCAGCTCACCAGCGCCCACGACCGTATCGAACGGGTCGGCACCTGGCTCTTCCCGCAACGGTGGCGGCTGCTGAGCGGCAGCGGCTGGAACCGGGCCCGGCGCGCCGGGAAGGTCACCGTGCACCGCATGGACCCCGCCACCCACCTGGGCCGCCGCAGCTACATCAGCCCGCACTCCCACCGGCCCGACGGCCGCAGCCACCTGGAGCACACCACCGACACCGTGCTCGCGCTCGTCCGCACGGTCACCGCGACCGACGCGCCGCCCTGAGCCGAGGTGGCCGACGGGAGGCCGGCGGGAAAAGGAACGGCCAAGGCACTCGGCCGCCGCCCCCGCCTGTGTTTCCATGCGGTGTCGGCGCACCGACGGTGCGTCAACACCACACCCGCAGACAGGAGAAGGCATGCCGCAAGGACCCGGACGTCCCACCCGCACCGCCCGAGTCGCCGCCGTTCTCCTCGCCGCCCTCCTGTCGCTCACCGCGCCCCCGGCCACGGCGGCCGAGGACGCCACCCCGTCCGGCTCCGGCGCCGCCCCCGCCGTGCCGCTCCGCGTGGCGACGTACAACATCCACGCGGGAGCGGGGGAGGACCAGGTCTTCGACCTCGACCGCACCGCCGCCGCCCTGCGTGACCTGCGCGCCGACGTCATCGGGCTGCAGGAGGTCGACGTCCACTGGGGCGAGCGCAGCGACTTCACCGACGAGGCCCGCGCGCTCGCCGAGAAGCTCCGCATGCGGGTGTTCTTCGCGCCGATCTACGACCTCGACCCGGCCGCCGAGGGCGGCGAGCGCCGGCAGTACGGCGTGGCCGTGCTCAGCCGCCACCCCGTGCTGCACGCCGAGAACCACGAGATCACCCGTCTGTCCACCCAGACCCCGGACCCGGTGCCGGCCCCGGCGCCCGGCTTCGCCGAAATCGTGATCAGCGTGAAGGGCGTCCGTACGCACGTCTACTCCACGCACCTGGACTACCGCGCCGACCCGTCGATCCGCGCCGCCCAGGTCGACGACATGCTCGGCATCCTCGCGGACGGCCGGGGACCGGACGTCCTGGTCGGCGACTTCAACGCCGAGCCGTCCGCACCCGAGTTGGCGCCCCTGTGGCACACCCTGCGCGACGCCGCACCGGACGCCGGCCTCACCTATCCGGCGATCGCACCGCAGAAACGCATCGACCTGATCACCGTGTCGGACGGGATCACCGTGACCGGCGCCCGTACGCACGCCACCGACGCGTCGGACCACCGGCCGGTCGTCGCCGACCTGCGGCTGCCCCGCGAGGACCGCTGAACCGGCGTCCTCACCCCGGCGGGGCTCCCGCGGCGCCGCCCTGGAGACGTTCCAGGTCCGACGGACGGACCTGGATCGCCACCACCGCGACCAGGGCGGCGAGCCCGGCGAAAACGGCCGCCGTGATGAACGCGGCCGACACCCCGGAGGTGAGGACCTCGGCTCCCCACACCCCCGGCAGTTCGCCCGTGCGCCGGAACTCCAGCCGTTCGGCGGGGGACGCCTGTTCCAGGAAGCGCGGGACCTGTTTCTCCGCCTCGTTCCTGCTCGCCGTGCCGTACATGGTCACCAGGATCGACAACCCCAGCGAGCCGCCCACCTGCTGCGTGGCGTTGAGCAGACCCGATGCGGCACCGGTCTCCTGCACGGGTACGTCGGACAGCGCCATGAGGGTCAGCGACACGAACTCCATGCCCATGCCGAAGCTGAACACCAGCATCGGACCGAGCACGCTGCCCGCGTAGGTGGAGTGCACATCGGTCAGCGTCAGCCATGCCAGACCCGCCGCGGCGAAGAGACCGCCCGCCACCATGAAGGGTTTCGGCCCGTACACCGGCAGGAACCTGGAGGCCAGTCCGGCGCCGACCGCGATGACCGCGCTCACCGGCAGGAAGGCGAGGCCCGCCTGGAGGGGGCTGAACCCCAGCACGTTCTGCACGAACAGGGTCAGGAAGAAGAACATGCCGAACAGGGCCGCGGCCAGGAACAGCATGATCCCGTACGTGCCCGCTCTGTTGCGGTCCGCGAACATGTGCAGCGGTGTGATCGGCTGCGGCGACCGCCGCTCCAGCAGGACGAACATCACCAGCACGACCACCGCCGCCGCGAACGACGCCAGCGTCAGCGGATCCCGCCAGCCGTCCTGCGCGGCCCGGATGAAGCCGTACACCAGCAGCACCATGCCGGCCGTGGAGGTCAGCGCGCCGGTCACGTCGAAGCGGCCCGGATGACGCTCGGACTCCTTGATGTAGCGCGGTGTGGCGAGGGCGATGAGCAGGCCGATGGGCACGTTGACGAACAGCACCCACCGCCAGTTCAGCCACTCCACGAGGATGCCGCCGGCCAGCAGCCCGATCGCGCCGCCACCCGCCGACACCGCCGCGAACACCCCGAACGCGCGGTTGCGTTCCGGCCCTTCGCGGAAGGTCGTACTGATCAGCGCCAGCGACGTCGGGGAGGCGATCGCGCCGCCCACGCCCTGCAGCGCACGCGCCGCCAGCAGCTGACCCGCGTTCTGCGCGAGCCCGCCGAGCAGGGACGCCAGCACGAACAGCAGCACACCGAAGATGAACACCCTGCGCCTGCCGAGGATGTCACCGGCCCGGCCGCCCAGCAGCAACAGGCCGCCGAACGTGAGGGTGTAGGCGTTGACCACCCAGGACAGACTGGCGGTCGAGAAGTCGAGGGAGCGCTGGATGTGCGGCAGCGCGATGTTCACGATGGTGATGTCCAGCACCACCATCAGCTGGCACGAGGCGATGACGAACAGGGCCATCGCGTTGCCGCCGCCGCGGCCGCCCCGTGCCGCCTCCTGCGCGGAGGCCGGTCGCGGACTGCTGGTCATGTCGGGTCGCCCTTCCGGGAGTCCACCGTTCGACCGTACGCGCGCCCCTGACCGTCCACCACTCGAGTGACGACGGCCCCCGAAGGTAGCGCCTGCACCACCTGAAGCCGGTCACTGGCTGCATGGGCGGCGGCCCGCCGCCGCCCTAGCGTCGGAACGTCCCGAGGAACCGCACCGGAAGGCCCCCGACCATGTCCCTGATACCGGACGGCATCGCCGTCGCCCTCGAGCGCGTCCGCAGGACGTACGGCGGCGACCAGCCCGTCGTGGCGCTCGACGACGTGAGCGCCGTGTTCCCGCGCGGGACGGCGACCGCCGTGATGGGGCCCTCCGGATCCGGGAAGAGCACCCTGCTGCAGTGCGCGGCCGGACTCGACCGGCCGGACTCCGGGCGGGTGCGGATCGGCGCCACCGACCTGTCGTCCCTGTCCGAGAAGAAGCTCACCGAACTGCGGCGCGGCCGCGTCGGCTTCGTCTTCCAGGCGTTCAACCTGGTCGGCGCGCTGAACGTGGAGCAGAACATCCTGCTGCCGTCCCGGCTCGCGGGCCTGCGCTCCGACCCCGCCTGGGTCGACGAGATCGTCCGGCGCGTCGGTCTCGGCGACCGGCTGCGGCACCGGCCCGCCCAGCTCTCCGGCGGCCAGCAGCAGCGCGTCGCGATCGCCCGCGCGCTGGTCACCCGACCCGAGGTGATCTTCTGCGACGAACCCACCGGCGCCCTCGACACCCGCTCCGCGGCGGCCGTCCTGGACCTGCTCCGGTCGGCCGTCGACGCGTACGGGCAGACCGTCGTCATGGTCACCCACGACCCGGTGGCCGCGTCCTGCGCCGACCGCGTCCTGATCCTCGCCGACGGCCGGATCGTCCGCGACATGGAACGCTCCGGCGCCGAGCGGATCGCCGAACAGCTCGCCCTGCCGGGTCACCGCCGGCCCGTCGCCACCCGGGAGGGCTGACGCGTGCTCCGGCTGGCAGCGCAGACGCTGCGCCACCGCACGGGCGGCTTCCTCGCCACGTTCGTCGCACTCGCCGCGGGCGTCGCCGTCCTCATGACCTGCGCCCTCCTCGTCGAGTCCGGTTGGCGGCACCAGGGCGACCCGCACCGCTACGGCGCGGCCGTCGCCGTGGTCGCCGACCGCGACCTCACCGTCGACGGGCCGACGGTGCTGGGCGAGACCGAGCACACCACCGTCCTCCTGCCCGAGCGGGGCAGCGTCCCCGGGAAGGTGGCCGGTGACCTGGCCGACGTGCCCGGCGTCGACAGCGCCGTGGGGGACCGGCGGCTCGTCGTCACCACGACGGCGGCCCCCGGGCTGCCCACGACGGGCCACGGCTGGTCGAGCACCGCCCTCGCCCCGTACCGGCTGGTGTCCGGACGGCCGCCGCGCTCCGACGGGGAGATCGCCGTCGACGCCCGCCTCGCCGGGCCCACGCGCCTCGGACCCGGCGCCACCACCGAGGTGGTGACCGGAGGGGTGAGCCGTACGTACGAGGTGAGCGGCGTGGTCGGCACGGACGGCACGGCGAGCGGGCGGGCGGCGCTGTTCTTCACCGACGCGCACGCCGCCGCCCTCGACCCGCACCCCGGCCGCTACGACGCCGTCGGCGTGCTCAACGCGCCGGACGCCGACCGGGACGCCGTCCTCGCCGAGGTACGCCGGATCGCGGACGCCGCCGGCGCCACCGCCTACACGGGCCACGACCGCGGGATCGCCGCCGAACCCGAGAGCGCCGCCGCCCGCTCCCTCGCTCTCGGCGCCGGGGCAGCCTTCGCCGGGTACGCGGCGGCCATCGTCGGCTTCGTCGTCGCCGGCACCGTCGGGCTGTCCGTACGGCACCGGCGCCGCGACCTCGCCCTGCTGCGGGCCGTCGCCGCCACCCCCGGCCAGGTGCGGTCGATGCTCCTCGCCGAGGTCGGGCTGCTCGGCCTGCTCGCCGGCGCCGTGGGCGTCCCCGCCGGGCTGCTCGCCACCCGCCAGGTCCGCGACGCGCTCGTCTCACGCGGTTTCCTCCCCGACGACTTCACCGTCCGGGGCGGCGTCCTGTCCGCCGCGGCCGTCGTCGTGACCGTCGCCGTCGTCGCCCTTTTCTCCGCCTGGATCGCCGCGCTGCGGGTCACCCGCATCCGCCCCACCGAGGCGCTCGGTGAGGCGGCCGTGGAACCCGCCACCGGCGGCAGGGCGCGCCTGGTCTGCGGACTGGCCTGCGTGGCCGGAGCGTTCTCCCTGACCGTGCTCACCGGCGCCACCGACGGGCAGACCGCGCTGGGCGCCGCCATGGGGATGCTCTACCTGTTCGTCCTGGGCGTCGCCCTGCTCGCGCCCTGGATCAACCAGGGCGCGGCCCGGCTGCTCGGGCCCGTGCTGCGCACCGTCTGGGGCGACAGCGGCTACCTCGCCGCCGCCAACCTGCGCGCCAACGCCCGCGGGGCGGTCGCCGTGCTCACCGCGCTCGTCCTGTCCGTGGGGCTCGGCGGCACGGTGTGGTTCCTCCAGGACAACTTGGAGCGGCAGACGGTGGCGCAGAGCCGCGAGGGCGTCCTCGCCCAGTACGCGCTGACCTCCGGCGCCGGACTGCCCGACTCCGCCGCGGCCGAGGCGCGCCGCGTCCCCGGGGTGGCCGCCGCGACCGGCGTGCGCCGCACCTCCGTCGTCGTGCCCGACCGGCTCGAACCGCAGACCGTCCCCGCGCAGGGCATCGACCCCCTGGGCGCGGACCGCACCCTGGACCTGCGGGTCCGCTCCGGAAGCCTCGACGCCCTCCGCGAGGGCACCGTCGCCGTCTCCACGGCCCGCGCGGACGCCGCCGGCTGGCGGCTGGGGGACAAGGCCCGACTGTGGCTCGGCGACGGCACACCCGTCACCCTGCGTGTCGTCGCCCTGTACGAGCGCGGCTGGGGCTTCGGCGACGTCACCCTGCACCGGCGCACCCTCGACGGCCACACCGTCACCGGCCTCGACGACCGGGTGCTCATCCGGACCACCCCGGACTCCGGTGCGGAGGGCGCCCTGGCCGAGCTGGCCCGCCGCTACCCGGGCGGCCAGGTGACGGACACCGCCCGCCTGACGGGCGAACTCGCCGAGGACGTGGCGGTGAGCGGCTGGCTCAACAAGATGCTCGTCACCGTCCTGGTCGGCTACGCGGTCCTGGCCGCCGCCAACACCCTCGTCATGGCCGCACTGGCCCGCACCCGGGAACTGTCCCTGCTTCGCCTGGTCGGCGTCACCCGGGGCCAGGCCAAGCGGATGGTCCACGCCGAACAGGCGGGCCTGCTGGGCGTGGCCCTCCTGATCGGGGCGGCGATCGCGGCGGTCACCCTCACGACGATCGTCCGAGCGGTGACAGGCGCGACCGTGCCCCACGTCCCGGCTACGGGCTGGACAGCCCTCCTGGGCGGAACGACGGCACTGGCCCTGCTGGCCACGGTGGTCCCGGTGACCCACATCCTGCGCACGGCACCGGTCGAGGGGATGGGTGTGCGGGAGTGAGGAGAGCCGGGGGCGATGGAGGGGCTGGGGGTCCCGGCGCGTGCGTCGGCCCTGGCGCGCCTGGCGGCTGTGGCGCGCGGACAGGTTCCGGGGCGCCTGCCGGTTGCGGCGTCCCGGGCGGTTCCGGCGTGCTCGCTGCTTCTGAATCGGCCGCCCGTACCCGCGCGCCCGCGGGCGGCCCGCCATCGGGTCCCGGCGCGTGCGTCGGCCCTGGCGCGCCTGGCGGCTGTGGCGCGCGGACAGGTTCCGGGGCGCCTGCCGGTTCCGGCGTCCCGGGCGGTTCCGGCGTGCTCGCTGCTTCTGAATCGGCCGTCCGCACCCGCGCGCCCGCGGGCGGCCCGCCGTCGGGTCCCGGCGCGTGCGTCGGCCCTGGCGGGCCGCCCGGATCCGGCTCGCCCGGCGGCTCTGGCGCGCCGGCCGCTTCTTCCGCGTCCACCGGCTCCGATGCGCCGGCTGATTCCGGCGCGCCGGACGGTTCTCGTGTGCGGACTGGTCGCGGCACGCTGGTCGGTCCTGGCGCGAGCCTCGGCCCGGGCAGGCCTGGCGGGCCTGCCCGGGCCCGCACGCCCGCCGGCGTGGGTACGCGCACCCCCGCCCGCTCCCGCGCCCGCACCCGGGCCGTCGTCCCCGCCCCCGCACTCCCGTACAGCGGACGGCCGAGCAGGCTGACCGCCCCGCGTTCTATCCTCCGGGACTGGGAGGTGCGGATGGTGGTGAGCCAGGACCGGCCGGCGGGCATGCGGCCGGGGCGGCGTCAAGGCCTGGCCGTTCGTGCCCGGACCGCGTTGGACGCGTTGGAGCATCTGATCGGAGGACTGGGCACCGCCCTGCTCGCCCTGCTCGCCACGCTGTGGCTGGCCCTCACCGCGGCGGCCTGCCTCCTCGGCGTGGGCTTCGTGCTGTTGCCGTCCGCCCTGCACGCGGTGCGCGCGGTCGCCGACCGGGAGCGCGGCAGGCTCTCCCGCTGGGGTCCGGAGATCGTCGGCCCGGCGCCGCCGCCGGACGGGCTGCGGGCGATGCTCGGCGACCGCGCGGTCCGCCACGAGGTCCGCTGGATGGTCACGCACGCGCTGCTGGGCCTGTTCCTCGGGCTGGTCGGGGCGACGCTGCCGCTTAGCGCCGCCCACGACGTCACCTTTCCGCTGTACTGGAGCGCCCTGCCGGAGAGCGGGGCCACTTCCTCCGTAGGCTGGTGGACCGTACACGACTGGCCCGGGGCCATGGCGGTCAGCGGCATCGGCGTGGCTCTCGTCGGCGTCATCGTGCTGTGCGCGCCCGCCCTCGCCCGGCTCCAGGCCTGGCCCGGACGCCGTCTGCTCAGCCCCGACCCCGGCACCGACCTCGTCCTGCGGGTCGCCGAGCTGACCGCCACCCGCGCCGCCGCCCTGGACGCCCACGTCACCGAACTCCGCCGCGTGGAGCGGGCGTTGCACGACGGCACGCAGAACCGCATCGTCGCCGTCACCGTTCTGCTCGGCGCCGCCCGGCGCGCCCTCGCCCGCGACCCGGAGGAGGCCGCGGCCGTCCTGGACCGCGCCCAGGACGCCGCCGAGCAGGCGCTCACCGAACTGCGGGCGGTCGTCCGCAGCATCCTCCCGCCGGTCCTCGCCGACCGCAGCCTGCCCGACGCCCTCACCGCGCTCGCGGCCGGCTGCCCGGTGCCGTGCCGCGTCGACGCCGACATGCCCGCGCGATGCCCGGCGGCGGTCGAGGCGACGGCGTACTTCGCGGTCGCGGAGGCGCTCACCAACATCGCCCGGCACAGCGGCGCAAGCGAGGCGCGGGTCGCCGTCCGCGTGGCCGGGGGACTGCTGCACGTGGAGGTCCGCGACGACGGCCACGGCGGCGCCGACGAGCACGGCGGCACCGGCCTCACCGGCATCCGACGCCGCGTCGAGGCCCACGACGGAACACTGGAGCTGGCCAGCCCTCCCGGCGGCCCCACCACCCTGAAGGTGACCCTGCCATGCGGATCGTGATCGCCGAGGACGACGCCCTGCTGCGCGAAGGGCTGGCGCTGCTGCTGCGCGCCGAGTCCCTGGACGTGGTGGCGACGGCGGAGGACGCCGCCGCGTTCCTCGATGCCGTCGACGCGGAACGTCCGGACGTCGCCATCGTCGACGTACGGATGCCGCCCACGCACACCGACGAGGGCATCACCGCCGCCGTGGAGGCGCGGCGGCGCCTGCCCGGCCTCGCGGTGCTCGTACTGTCCGCGTACGTCGAGCAGGCCTTCGCCACCGACCTGCTGGCGCAGGGCAGTGCCCGGCTCGGCTATCTGCTGAAGGAGCGGGTGGGGCGGGTCGAGGAGTTCCTGGAGGCGCTGCACCGGGTGGCGGACGGCGGCACCGCCATCGACCCGGAGGTCGTCGCCCAGTTGCTCACCCGCAGCAGGCCGGACAACCGCCTGGAGCGGCTGAGCCCCCGCGAGCGGGACGTGCTCGCGCTGATGGCGGAGGGCCTGGGCAACGCGGCCATCGCGGAACGCCTCGTCGTCAGCGACGGCGCCGTGCACAAGCACATCCGCAACATCTTCGCCAAGCTCGACCTGCCCCCCACGGACCGCACGGACCGCCGAGTGGCAGCAGTCCTCCACTTCCTCGAGGACGCCCGCCGCCAGACCCCTTAGGGGCGCGGGGAACCACCCGACCGTCGGCGGGCAGCCGGCACCTGCGAGCAGGCGTCACGGCCGATCCCCTCAGGGGCGCGGGGAACTGCGCGACCGTCGGCGGGGCGCCGGCACTTGTGAGGAGGCGTCACGGGCAACGCCCTCAGGGGCGCGGGGAACTGCGCAACCCCCGGCGGGGCGCCGGCACCTGCGAGCAGACGTCACGGCCGACCCCCTCAGGGGCGCGGGGAACTGCGCGACCGTCGGCGGGGCGCCGGCACTTGTGAGGAGGCGTCACGGCCGATCCCCTCAGGGGCGCGGGGAACTGCGCGACCAGCCACACACGACCCCCCACCCGCCCGACGGACCGTCACCCCGCCCCCAGCGACCGCTCACGAACCCGCCGAAGATGCCCCGCAAAAACATCCCGCGCCTCAGGCGTAAGCGTCCGCAACGCCACAAGAGCGGTGACGGCGACGTCACACAACTCCGCGCTCACGTCGTCCCACGTATGCGTCACCCCCTTCCGCGGATTCTGCCCCGTCGCCCCCACCACCGCCTGGGCGACCTCGCCCACCTCCTCCGACAGCTTCAGAATCCGCAGCAGAACCTCGTCCGGCCCGTCGACGACCCGGTTCGCGTCCAACCACCCGTACAGCTCCTCGACGGACCCCCAGAGGTCCACATCCTCGTGCTCGCTCATGAGCGAGGAGCCTCGCACAGCCCACTGACACCCCCCGCGCCACCCGACCCCCTGTCACTTGCCCCCTCGCTACCGGATCTATTCGCAGGGCGCCGGGCTTCAGCCTGGTGGTGAAGCGAATCTGCGGTTTGCTCTGGCCTCAGCTGTGGGCGCGGATCTGCACTGTTCACCTCGGTCCGGGTCGGAGCGGCCGGTTCTGCTGTTCGATGTAGTGGCTCACGCTGCTGAGTGGTGCGCCGCCGACGGACCCGGCGAAGTACGAGCCGGACCACAGGCGTTGTGCCCGCCAGTAGTGGCGGACGAGGTCGGGGAACTCCTGGCGCAGCCGCCGGGAAGAGACGCCCTTGAGGCTGTTGACCAGCTTGGACACGGCGACCTTTGGCGGGAAGTTCACGAGCAGGTGGACGTGGTTGTTCCCGCCGTTGAACTCGACCAGCTCGGCCTCGAAGTCCTCGCACACGGCCCGCATGATCTCCTCGCACCGCGTCAGGTGTCGGTCGGCGAAGACCTTGTGCCGGTACTTCGTCACGAAAACCAAGTGGACGTGCATGCGGAAGACACAGTGACGACCAGTACGAATGTTCTCATCGATACCCATAAACCAACTGTGTACCGTGATCCGTGTGCAGCTCAGGTACTCGTTCCGGGTGTACCCGAGCGCCGGTCAGCGCACGGCGCTGGCGAGGGCGTTCGGGTGCGCGCGGGTGGTCTACAACGACGCGCTGCGCGCTCGGGAGACCGCCCGCAGCGAGGGGCTGCCGTTCCCGAAGACCGGCGATCTGTCCAAGACGCTGATCACCGAGGCCAAGCAGACGCCCGAGCGGGCGTGGCTCGGCGAGGTGTCGGCGGTCGTGCTCCAGCAGTCCCTCAGAGACCTGGACACCGCGTACCGGAACTTCTTCGACGGCCTGAAGGGCAAGCGCCCGCGTATGGGCGCGCCCCGGTACAAATTCCGCAAGGACACCCGGCGGGCCGTCCGGTTCACGGCGAACGCCCGCTGGTCGATCACGGCCGGCGGGAAGCTGCGCCTGCCGAAGATCGGCGACCTGAAGGTGACGTGGTCCCGTCCCCTGCCCTCGACGCCGTCCACGGTGACGGTCGTTAAGGACAGCGCGGGCCGGTACTTCGCGAGCTTCGTCGTGGAGACCGGCCCGGAGGAGATCCTGCCGCAGACCACTCCCGGGGTGGGCATCGACCTCGGCCTCGGGCACTTCGCCGTCCTCTCCGACGGCACGAAGATCGACAGCCCGCGCTTCCTGCGCCGGGCCGAGAAGCGCCTGAAGAAGGCACAGCGCGCCCTCTTGCGCAAGGAGAAGGGCAGCAAGAACCGGGACAAGGCCAGGATCCGTGTCGCACGGGCACACGCCCGTGTCGCGGACGCCCGCCGCGAGTTCCATCACCAGCTCTCCACGATGCTGATCCGCGAGAGCCAAGCGGTCGCCGTGGAGGACCTGGCGGTGAAGGGACTCGCCCGCACGCGCCTGGCCAAGTCCGTCCACGACGCCGGATGGTCGGCGTTCGTGAGCATGCTGGAGTACAAGGCCGCCCGGTACGGGCGCGCATTCCACCGGATCGGCCGCTTCGAGCCCACCAGTCAGGTGTGCTCGCAGTGCGGCGTCAAGGACGGTCCCAAGCCGCTGAACGTCCGCGTGTGGACGTGTCAGGCGTGCGGGGCGGTCCTTGACCGGGACATCAACGCGGCGGTCAACGTCGCCAAGGCCGCCGGACTGGCGGTATCAGCCTGTGGAGCGCAGGTAAGACCGGGACTCCTCCCGGCACCGCGCAGCGAAGCAGGAACCCACCCGACACCGCAGCCTTCAACGGCGCGGTAGGCGGGAATCGCCGTCCTTCAGGGCGGCGAGGATGTCAATCGAACAGCGTCCCCTGCTGCCCCTCCCGAGCCTTCCGCAGCCGCCGGCTCCGCGCCCCCACCGCCATCGCCGTGACCGCCGCCGTCACCCCGAGCGCCGCCGGGACCATCCACCCCCGGTCGACGGTATGGCCGAGCAGATGGTCGAGGGAGAGCCGTCCGGGCCCCGAGACGGCCAGCCCCGCCGCCGTCAGCCCCAGCGACGCCGCGTACTCGAGGCCGCCCTCCTGGTTGAAGAAGCCGTTGGGCGCGTGCACCGCCGACGCGCCCGCCATCGCCCCGGCGGCGGCCGCACCCGCGGCCGGTGTGGCGAGGCCCAGCGCCAGCAGCAGCCCGCCGCCGGTCTCCGCGACACCGGCCGCCGTGGCGCTGACCTTGCCGGGCGCGTACCCGATGGAGTCCATGAACTGGCCGGTGCCCTCGATGCCGCCACCGCCGAACCAGCCGAACAGCTTCTGGGCGCCGTGCGCCGCGAGCACCCCGCCGGTTCCCAGCCGGAGCAGCAGCAGTCCCAGGTCACGCCGGTCGTAGCAGGTCACGTCGTCTCCCCGTGAACGGTGGTCTGGCCCGACCACCGTCGCACCGCCACCGCGGGCCCGGCCCGTCGCCGACGCCGAACGGGTGACGCGGGTGGCGGGGCCCCGCACCGGTACGACCCTGTCAGGCATGACCATTCAGATCACCCGCCTGAGCGACCCGGCCGTCCGTGCCTTCGTCACGGCCGTCAACAACCACGACCGGGAGGGCTTCATGGCCTTGCTGGCGCCCGGCGCCACCATGGCGGACGACGGCACGGAACGGGACCTCGCCGACTGGACCGACCGGGAGATCTTCTCCTCCCGCGGGCACATGGAGGTCGAGAACGAGTCCGACGGCGGCCGCCGCCTCATCGCCCGCTACAGCAACGACACCTACGGCGAGATGCGCACCACCTGGTCGTTCACCGTCGACGACGACGGCCGCATCTCCCGCTTCGAGACCGGCCAGGCCTAACGGCCCGCCGGCCGCGCCTCACCGGCGCCCCGCCCATGCCTCA
This sequence comes from Streptomyces sp. BJ20, assembly GCF_022869105.1. NCBI lineage: Bacteria > Bacillati > Actinomycetota > Actinomycetes > Kitasatosporales > Streptomycetaceae > Streptomyces > Streptomyces sp. BJ20. Next base: position 4,170,053 of record NZ_CP094918.1, on the reverse strand, counting down.
CCGCCGGGCCGGGTCCGCGTCGTACGCCCGCCGTGCCCCCTCGACCCGGCCCAGGTCGGCCGCACCCCACTCCGTCAGGCGCGCGAAGAGCGGGGCCAGGCTGAGGCCCAGCTCGCTGATCTCGAGGAGGTCGTCGACACGACGCTCGGCATCCTGGGCGAGCCGACCGAGGACGAACTCCGCACCGGTCTCGGCGTCGAGGACGTCCTCGGCCGTCCGCCGCGCGCCTTCGCCGACTGGGCCCGGCGGCACGCCGGCCTGTTCCGCCGACCGAACGTCCAGGACCGACCGACCGTTCCGTTACCCACGGGTATGAAACGCCCCTCCCGTGAGGATCGGGTGACGGGATGGTCACGAATCTCGCCCACGCGCTGGTTGGCGCGTTCAAGTACCCCGCTCAGCTCGGGTTTCGCGGATCGGTTGGCTCGGACTTGGGCGGACGTTGTGGAGATCGGCCGCGCCACGGCGTCCACCGCTCCCGGACGCCATTGATCTGAACGCGACACATGGTCAGTCTTCTCGTCAGCCTCCGCGTCTCGTCACGCCGGAGGTCAACCCCCCACACCACCCTGACGAGGAGACCCCTCTTCATGACGCAACGGATGCGTACCGTCGCACTGAAAGTCACCGCCGCCGCCTGCGCGGTGACCGCCGCGAGCACGGCAGCCCTGCTCGGGGCTTCGTCCGCCCAGGCCCAGCCCGCCGAGGGCACGGTCCACGGCCTCGGCGCCGCCGGCGCCGTCAAGGGCAGCTACATCGTCCTCCTCGACGAGGAGACGACGTCCGCCGACAAGAAGGAACTCGCCCAGGAGTACGGCGGCAAGCTCAGCCGGTCGTACGGCGCGGCCCTGGAGGGCTTCTCCGCCGACGGTCTCAGCGCGACCGAGGCGAAGCGCCTCGCGGCCGACCCGGCCGTCGGCGCCGTCGTCGCCAACCGCACCTACCGCACCACCGCGACCCAGGACGACCCGCCCTCCTGGGGCCTGGACCGCATCGACCAGCAGGACACCGCGGGCGACAGCAAGTACACCTACCCCGACCAGGCGGGCGAGGGCGTCACCGCGTACGTCATCGACACCGGCGTGCGGATCACGCACGAGGACTTCGAGGGCCGCGCCAGCCACGGCTTCGACGCCGTCGACAACGACGACAGCGCCGACGACGGCAACGGCCACGGCACGCACGTCGCCGCCACCATCGCGGGCGCCGACCACGGCGTGGCCAAGAAGGCCAAGGTGGTCGCCGTGAGAGTCCTCGACGACAACGGCTCCGGCACGACCGAGCAGGTCGTCGCCGGCATCGACTGGGTCACCGAGAACCACCAGGGTCCGTCCGTCGCCAACATGAGCCTCGGCGGCGCCGCCGACCCGGCGCTCGACGCGGCCGTGCGGAAGGCCATAGCCTCCGGCGTCACCTTCGCGGTCGCCGCCGGCAACGAGTCCGCCGACGCCGGCCAGGGCTCTCCCGCCCGGGTGCCGGAGGCGCTCACCGTCGCCTCCAGCACCGAGGACGACGCCCAGTCGGACTTCTCCAACTTCGGCGAGTCCGTCGACCTGTACGCGCCCGGCTCCGACATCACCTCGGCCTGGAACGACAGCGACACCGGCACCAAGACGATCTCCGGCACCTCGATGGCCTCCCCGCACGTGGCCGGCGCCGCCGCCGTCCACCTCGCCGGCCACCCCGACGCCGACCCGGCCGCCGTCGCCGCCGCGCTGACCGACGGGGCCACCGCCGACGCGATCGGCAACCCGAGCACCGGCACGCCGAACAAGCTGCTCAAGGTCACCGAGTAGCAGGCGGCACGGACACGCGCGCCCGCCGGGCGCCGGGGCCACAGGGGAAACGATTTCTCTGTGGCCCCCGTACGTCCCGGTATGACGGCCCATGTCCCCGGCGCGCCGGAGCGAGTGGCCCGGCTCACATGGCGTACCGCCTCCGCCGCGGACACGATGGTGATCGTCACCGGCAGGCTGAAGGGATCGACCATGTTCCGCAAGGTGCTCGTCGCCAACCGCGGCGAGATCGCGATCCGGGCGTTCCGCGCGGGCTACGAACTCGGTGCGCGCACCGTTGCCGTCTTCCCGTACGAGGACCGCAACTCGCTGCACCGTCTGAAGGCCGACGAGGCCTACGAGATCGGCGAACCGGGGCACCCGGTCCGGGCCTATCTGTCCGTCGAGGAGATCGTGCGCGCGGCGCGCCGGGCGGGCGCCGACGCCGTCTACCCGGGTTACGGATTCCTGTCGGAGAACCCCGAGCTGGCCAAGGCCTGCGCGGACGCAGGCATCACCTTCGTCGGGCCGGACGCCCGCATCCTGGAGCTGACCGGGAACAAGGCGCGCGCCGTGGCCGCCGCCCGGGAGGCGGGTGTGCCCGTCCTCGGCTCCTCCGCGCCCTCCACCGACGTCGACGAACTCGTGCGCGCCGCCGACGCGATCGGTTTCCCCGTGTTCGTGAAAGCGGTCGCCGGGGGCGGCGGACGCGGCATGCGCCGGGTGGAGGACCCCGCCCAGCTGCGGGAGGCCGTCGAGGCCGCGTCCCGGGAGGCCGCGTCCGCGTTCGGCGACCCCACGGTGTTCCTGGAGAAAGCCGTCGTCGAGCCCCGTCACATCGAGGTGCAGATCCTCGCCGACGGGCAGGGCAACGTGATCCACCTCTTCGAGCGGGACTGCTCCGTGCAGCGCCGGCACCAGAAGGTGATCGAGCTCGCCCCCGCGCCCAACCTCGACCCCGGGCTGCGCGACCGGATCTGCGCCGACGCCGTGAAGTTCGCCCGGCACATCGGCTACCGCAACGCCGGCACCGTGGAGTTCCTCCTCGACCGCGACGGCCGCCACGTCTTCATCGAGATGAACCCGCGCATCCAGGTCGAGCACACGGTCACCGAGGAGGTCACCGACGTCGACCTGGTGCAGGCGCAGCTGCGCATCGCCGGCGGCGAGTCGCTCGCCGACCTCGGACTGTCGCAGGAGTCGGTCACGCTGCGGGGCGCCGCTCTGCAGTGCCGCATCACCACCGAGGACCCGGCCAACGGCTTCCGCCCGGACACCGGCCGGATCAGCGCGTACCGCTCGCCCGGCGGCTCCGGCATCCGCCTCGACGGCGGAACCACCCACGCGGGCACGGAGATCAGCGCCCACTTCGACTCCATGCTGGTCAAACTGACCTGCCGGGGCCGTGACTTCGCCGCCGCCGTGGGCCGCGCCCGGCGCGCGGTCGCCGAGTTCCGCATCCGCGGCGTCGCCACCAACATCCCGTTCCTCCAGGCGGTGCTGGACGACCCCGACTTCCAGGCGGGGCGGGTCACCACCTCGTTCATCGAGCAGCGCCCGCAGCTGCTCACCGCGCGCCACTCCGCCGACCGCGGCACCAAGCTGCTCACCTATCTCGCCGACGTCACGGTGAACAAGCCGCACGGCGAGCGGCCGGAGCTGATCGACCCGCTGACCAAGCTGCCCGGGACGCCCGCGGGGGAGCCGCCGGCCGGCTCCCGGCAGCGCCTCGCCGAGCTGGGCCCCGAGGGCTTCGCCCGCTGGCTGCGCGAGTCGCCGGCCATCGGCGTCACCGACACCACCTTCCGCGACGCCCACCAGTCGCTGCTCGCCACCCGGGTCCGCACCAAGGACCTGCTCGCCGTCGCCCCGGTGGTCGCGCACACCCTGCCCGGGCTGCTGTCGCTGGAGTGCTGGGGCGGCGCCACCTACGACGTAGCCCTGCGCTTCCTCGCCGAGGACCCTTGGGAGCGGCTCGCCGCCCTGCGCGAGGCCGTGCCGAACATCTGCCTCCAGATGCTGCTGCGCGGCCGCAACACCGTCGGCTACACGCCGTACCCGACGGAGGTGACCGACGCCTTCGTGCAGGAGGCCGCCGCCACCGGCGTCGACGTCTTCCGTATCTTCGACGCGCTCAACGACGTCTCCCAGATGCGGCCCGCCGTCGACGCCGTCCGCGCGACCGGCACGTCAGTGGCGGAGGTCGCCCTCTGCTACACGGCCGACCTGTCCGACCCGTCGGAGCGGCTCTACACGCTGGACTACTACCTGCGGCTCGCCGAGCAGATCGTCGAGGCGGGCGCGCACGTCCTGGCCGTGAAGGACATGGCGGGCCTGCTGCGGGCGCCCGCGGCGGCGACTCTGGTGTCGGCGCTGCGCCGCGAGTTCGACCTGCCGGTGCACCTGCACACCCACGACACCGCGGGCGGTCAGCTCGCCACCTACCTCGCCGCGATCCAGGCGGGCGCGGACGCGGTGGACGGCGCGGTGGCCTCCATGGCCGGCACCACCTCGCAGCCCTCGCTGTCGGCGCTGGTCGCCGCCACCGACCACTCCGAGCGGCCCACCGGCCTTGACCTCCAGGCGGTCGGCGACCTGGAGCCGTACTGGGAGAGCGTCCGCAAGGTCTATGCGCCGTTCGAGGCGGGTCTGGCCTCCCCGACCGGGCGCGTCTACCACCACGAGATCCCCGGCGGCCAGCTCTCCAACCTGCGCACGCAGGCGATCGCGCTGGGTCTCGGCGACCGCTTCGAGGACATCGAGGCGATGTACGCGGCCGCCGACCGGATGCTGGGCCGGCTGGTGAAGGTCACCCCGTCGTCCAAGGTGGTCGGCGACCTCGCCCTGCACCTGGTGGGCGCGGGCGTGGACCCGCGTGAGTTCGAGGAGGACCCGGACCGCTTCGACATCCCCGACTCGGTCGTCGGCTTCCTGCGCGGCGAGCTGGGCACCCCGCCCGGCGGCTGGCCGGAGCCCTTCCGCACGAAGGCGCTGCGCGGGCGCGGCGAGCCCAAGCCGGCGCCGGAGCTGTCGGCCGAGGACCGCGAGGGCCTGGCCAAGGACCGGCGCCCGACCCTCAACCGGCTGCTGTTCCCCGCGCCGACCCGCGAGTTCGAGACGCACCGCCAGTCGTTCGGCGACACCAGCGTCCTGGACAGCAAGGACTTCTTCTACGGGCTGCGCCCGGGCAAGGAGTACGGCGTCGACCTCGACCCCGGCGTGCGGCTGCTGATCGAGCTGCAGGCGATCGGTGACGCGGACGAGCGCGGCATGCGCACGGTCATGGCCACACTGAACGGCCAGCTGCGGCCGATCCAGGTGCGCGACCGCGCCGCGGCCTCCGACGTGCCGGTCACCGAGAAGGCCGACCGCGCCGACCCGGGCCATGTGGCGGCGCCCTTCGCGGGCGTGGTGACCCTCGCGGTCGCCGAGGGCGACCAGGTGGAGGCCGGCGCCACGGTGGCCACCATCGAGGCGATGAAGATGGAGGCGGCCATCACGGCCCCGAAGTCCGGGACGGTGTCCCGGCTCGCGATCAACCGCATCCAGCAGGTGGAGGGCGGCGACCTCCTGGTCGAACTCGCCTGACCGACGCCTGATCAGCGCCCGAGCAACGGGCGGGCCATGCCCATGGCATATGCCCGCGCAACGGGGTCGCCGTCCAGCGTGACGGCGACCCCGCACGAACATCCGACGGCCTTCGAACAAGCCTGCGCGGGTGAGCTGTGGGACCGTAGATTGAGCGGCGACAACAGCTCTCGGAACACCACGGACGGCACTCATGACCGACCCTGCGACGGCACCCGGATCAGCGCAGCAGAAGATCGACACCTCGGTGCCGCACTCGGCCCGCATCTGGAACTACTGGCTGGGAGGGAAGGACAACTACCCTGTCGACGAGGAGGCCGGCGACGCCTACACCGCCGTCTTCCCCGGCATCGTCACCATCGCCCGCAGCAGCCGTGCCTTCCTGCGCCGCAACATCAGCTACCTGGCCGGTGAGCAGGGCATACGCCAGTTCCTCGACATCGGCACCGGTCTGCCGACCGCCGACAACACCCATCAGGTCGCCCAGCGGATCGCCCCGGAGTCCCGGATCGTCTACGTCGACAACGACCCGATGGTCCTCGCCCACGCCCGCGCGCTGCTCTACTCCACGCCCGAGGGCGCCACGGCGTACGTCGACGCGAACGTCCTGGAGCCCGAGCGCATCCTGAAGGCCGCGGGCGACACCCTGGACTTCTCGCGTCCCACCGCGCTGATCCTCAGCAACATCCTCGGCCACATCGCCGACTACGACAAGGCGCGCTCGGTCGTCGACCGGCTGATGGCGGCCCTGCCGTCAGGCAGCTTCCTGTCGATCAACGACGGCTCGCGCGGCATCGACCCGGTCTTCGAGCGTGCGCAGGACGGATACAACTCCAGCGGCGCCGTGCCGTACAACCTGCGGACGGTGGAGGAGATCACCTCCTTCTTCGACGGGCTGGAACTGGTCGAGCCGGGCGTCGTGTCCGTGCAGCAGTGGCGTCCGGACGAGGACGCGCCCGAGCCGCAGGTCATCGCCGAGCACGGCGGCCTGGCACGCAAGCCCTGACCTCACGCGCCGAGGCGGGTCCCCGTAACTCCCGGGACCCGCCTTTTCGTTGTCCGTGCGACGAACTTTGAACTCGTCGAGTACAAAGTATGGACGAGTTGAGCGGAAGTCTCCTAGCGTGTCGGCGCAACCGTTGGCGTACTCGCGAAAACGCGTCATCCGCACCGGAGTTGTCCGGCCCTCCGGTCGACCCAGCAGGAGGCAGAAGCATGGACGCACGGCTGTACCGGCATGTCCGAAGATCACTCACCGGCCTGCTCGTCGGCGCCTTCCTGGCGGGCGGCGTATGGGGGTCGCCCCTGGCCTCGGCCCGGCCGGGCGCCGCCGCGCGGGCCGACGTGCCGCCCCAGGAACCGGGCGTCACGCTCCGCGTGTTCGACGTGCAGGTCCCGCTCGAGAAGATCTGCACCCTCAAGCCCGGCCAGACCCCCAACGTCGACCGGCTGGCCCCGGTCGTCGACTTCCGGTCGACCGACGACTTCGGCGGGTTCGCTGACAACTTCGTCAGCCAGGTCACCGGGAACGTCCACGTGCCGGCCGCCGGTGCGTACACCTTTCGGCTGACCAGCGACGACGGCTCACGGCTGCTGATCGACGACCAGGTGGTGATCGACCACGACGGGCTGCACGGCGCCGAGCCCAAGGACGGCACCGTCGAACTCGCCGAGGGCATGCACGCGTTGCGCATCGACCACTTCGAGCGCGGCGGCGGCCAGCAGATCACCCTGGCCTGGCGGCCGCCGGGCGCCGACGCCTTCACGACCGTGCCGAACGAGGCGCTGACCACCGACGCCGGTGTGGTCCGGGTGACCGCGCCGGGCCGCAAGGAGTGCGAGGGCATCACCGACTCGCCCGGCGACGGCCTGCCGCTGAACGCCGTACGTCCCGACCACACACTCACCGACCTGCGCCCCGAGGGCTTCGAACCGCAGGTCACGGGCATGGACTGGCTGCCCGACGGCCGGCTGCTGGTGAGCACCTGGGGCGGCACCGACAACACGGCCGGTGAGATCTACGCCCTCGACCACGCCACCGGCTCCACCGGGCCCGGCAAGGTGACGGCCACGAAGATCGCCGGCGGGCTGAAGGAGCCGATGGGTCTCAAGGTCGTTGACGGCGCCGTCTACGTCTCGCAGAAGCACGAGCTGACCGAGCTGCGCGACAGCGACGGCGACGGCTCCCTCGACCGGTCCCGGACCGTCGCCACCTGGCCGTACGGCGGCAACTTCCACGAGTTCGCCTTCGGACTCCTCTACGACAAGGGCCACTTCTACCTGAACCTGTCCGTCGCCATCGACTACGGCGGCGCCACCACCGACCCGCAGCCCGCCCCCGGCCGGGGCGTCACCGTCAAGGTGAACAAGAAGACGGGGAAGGTCAGTTACCTGGCCGGAGGGCTGCGCACGCCCAACGGCATCGGCTGGGGGCCCGGGGGCGGCATGTTCGTCACCGACAACCAGGGCGGCTGGCTGCCCGCGTCCAAGCTGGTCCAGATCGAGCAGGGCCGCTTCTTCAACCACTACACCAACCCCGCCGGCCCCTTCGACGAGCAGCCGGTGACCCGGCCGGTGCTGTGGCTGCCGCAGAACGAGATCGCCAACTCGCCCAGCACCCCCCTGTACTTGACCAAGGGACGCTTCAAGGGACAGATGCTGTTCGGCGACGTCACCTACGGCGGGCTCCAGCGCGCCTACCTGGAGAAGGTCAAGGGCCAGTACCAGGGCGCGGTGTTCCGCTTCACCCAGGGACTCGAAGCGGGCGTGAACCGCATCAGCATGGGCCCCGACGGCGCGATCTACGTGGGAGGTCTGGGCGCCGACGGCAACTGGGGCCAGGAGGGCAAGCTCAGGTTCGGCCTGCAGAAGCTGACGCCCAACGGCGGCAACACCTTCGACATCCAGGCCATGCGGGCACGCAGGGGCGGCTTCGAGCTGGAGTACACCCAGCCCCTGTCGCCGGAGACCGCCGAGGACCTGGTGAGCCACTACCGGGCCGAGCAGTGGCGCTACACCCCGACCCGCGACTACGGCGGCCCCAAGATCGCCGAGGAGACCCTGGAGGTGACCTCCGCGAAGCTGTCCGCCGACCGCAGGAAGGTCACCCTGGCGATCGACGGCCTCAAGCCCGGCCGCGTGGTGCATCTGCGTTCCCCGCGCCCCTTCAGCTCCGCGTCCGGCGAGACCCTGTGGAGCACCGAGGCCTGGTACACCCTCAACGCCCTCCCCGGCGCCGAGCCCGCACCCGGCCCGGTCTACGAGGCGGAGGAGGCCACCCTCACGGGGGCGGCCGGCATCAACACCGACCACCGCGGCTACTCCGGCAGCGGATTCGTCGACCGGTACGGCACCCAGGGAGCCGCCACCACCTTCGACGTCACGGTGGACCGCGCCGGCTCCTACGACGTGGGCCTGCGCTACTCCAACGGCCCGAACCCCTTCCAGGGCACCAAGTCCGTCTCCCTGTACGTCAACGGACGCAAGATCAAGCAGACCGAGCTGCGCAGCACCGGCGACTGGGACACCTGGTCCACGCAGCGGGAGACGGTACGGCTGCGCGCCGGGCACAACACCGTCGCCTACCGGGTCGACGAGGGCGACACCGGGCACGTCAACCTGGACCTCGTCACCGTCGACCGGCACGGAGCCCCGGTCACCCTGTTCGACGGCCGCAACCTCGACCGCTGGCAGCACACCGACGGACGCCCTGTGGAGTGGCCGCTCGACGGCGGGGCGGCGGAGGTCTGCTGCGGTGACATCCGCACCAAGGACAGCTACGACGACTTCCGGCTGCACGTCGAGTACCGGCTGCCGAACCTGCCCCCGGACGTCACCGGCCAGGACCGCGCCAACAGCGGCGTCTACCTCCAGGACCGCTACGAGGTGCAGATCCTGGACTCCTACGGCGACACCACCCTCGCCACCGACGAGGCGGGCGCGATCTACCAGAAGAAGGCACCCGACGTGAACGCCGCCCGGCCGCCGGAGACCTGGCAGTCGTACGACATCGTCTTCCGCGCCGCGCGCTACGACGCCGAGGGCAACAAGACGTCCGACGCGCGGATCACGGTGGTGTGGAACGGCAGGAAGGTCCACGACGACGTGGCCGTGGACGGACCCACGGGCGGCGGCGCGCCCGAGGGCCCGGCTGCCGCGGCCGTCCGTCTCCAGGATCACGGCAACGCGGTGCGCTATCGCAACATCCGCATCGAGCCGCTGAGTTGACGCCGCCCGGATGAGGAGCACGGGTGTGGCCGGGGGCACGGGAACCCGGCCACACCACGGGGCGGTGTCCTATTGGGGACGGCTCCTGAGGGCAGCGCTCGTGTCCTGCGCGTTCACGGCCTGGTCAAGGTGGGTCACGACCGTGACCCGGCCGCCGTCGCCGGGATCGGGGTCGGGCATGACCTCTTCAGGGTCGACGAGGTAGACCTCGTGGCCGTCGAGCGTCAGCCGGCGTACAACCTCCAGGAGCACGCGTCGCGCGACGTCGTCCATCGAGTGCACCCGTGTGAGGTCCAGGGCCACCCTGACCTCCAGGTGGGCGGCGCCCACCACCTCCCGAACGACCTTCTCCGCTCCGGCGAATCCCAGTCCACCCTGCAGCTGAAGGACCCGCAGGGCGCTGGGTCCGCTGCCGACGACGTGATGGGTGCGCAGGGCCGCGCGGGCGGCGGCGGGCACCTCCATCACATGCAGACCCATGTCCGAGGAGAAGCGTTCGAAGAGGGACACCCCGCGAACGCTGTTCCCGTGGCTGTCCAGTCGTGGTGAGAACGTGGCGATGCCGATCTGTCCGGGAAGTGCGCCGATAAGGCCTCCGGCCACCCCGCTCTTGGCCGGGATGCCGACCTGGGTCGCCCAGTCACCTGCCGCGTCGTACATTCCACAGCTGAACATGACGCTCAGTACCTGACGTACCACTGGCTCCGGCACCACCCGCTCGCCCGAGAGCGGATTCACCCCGCGGTTCGCCAAGGTCGCGGCCATGACGGCCAGATCGCGCGCAGTGACGAGCAGGGAGCACTGGCGGATGTAGCCGTCGACAACGGCCTGCACATCGCCGGTCAGGACGCCGTGACTGCCGAGCATGTGAGCGATGGCGAGGTTGCGGTGCGCGTGCTCCATCTCCGAGGCATGTACCGACTCGTCCATCTTCAGCCGGCGCCCCGCGAAGGCCGAGAGGCCGTCGGTGATCCGTTCGACGCGCTGAGTCGGCTGGAGGCCCTCCGGGCCGGCCAGCGAGTGAGTGGTGATCGCGCCCGCGTTGATCATGGGGTTGAGAGGGCGCCCGGTGCCGCTTTCAAGGGAGATCTCATTGAACGCCTCCCCGGACGGCTCGACTCCGACTTTCGCAAGCACCTGGTCGAATCCCCGGTCCGACAGGGCGAGCGCATACACGAACGGTTTGGAGATCGACTGGATCGTGAACGCGGTGTCGATGTCACCGGCGCCGTAGACCTCACCGTCCACCATGGCGAAGGCGGCCCCGAGTCGCTCGGGGTCCGCTGTCGCCAGCTCAGGGATGTAACCGGCAGTCTCGCCGGTCGTATCCGCGGCCACCTCCCCCAGTGCCTCGGCCAGGTAGTCGGGAATCATGGATCTCATGCGTCCTCCTTCGTCGGTCGGTCGATCGCTTCATTGGAGATGCGATTCACTCCGCGCGGGAAGCGACATGCCGATGTCCTGCCGCAGGAAGACGAGGGGGAGCGAATCCACGCAGTACGCCCGGTGACGGCGGCTGTCGGCATGAGAGGAGAGCGCTCGGACGCGGTGGATCAAGTCCTCGCCGTGGGTGAGCGGTTCGGTACCGAGGCCGGCTTGGCGATCGATGCGGTGGGGTCGGCAGGGGCCGACCTGGTCGACGTCGATGCCGGTATGTCCTTCTCAGTCACTGACCTTGCTTCGGGACTGGTACAGCAGGTCCTGGTACTCGGGGTGCCGGTCGATCCAGCCCGCGAAGAAGGGGCAGGTGGCGAGCACCCGCAGTCGCGCGGCGCGTGCCTCGTCCAGGGCGGTGCGGGCCAGCGCGGACCCGATGCCCCGGCCCTCGTACTGCGGCTCGACCTCGGTGTGCACGAACGCGATGAGTTCCGTCGTACGGATGTACTGCGCGATGCCCGCGGGCTCGGACTCCCCGTCGACGCGGGCCTCGTAGCGCTTCGCCTCGGGGACGTCGCTGACCTCGACTGTCATGTGCCCTCCATGTAGGCCTGCTGTCACTCGGCTCGACGGCTTTCCGTGGGCCGGATCTCACCTTAACCGTGTCCGGTTGATGCATCAACTTTTGCGACGCCGCCCCATCCACCCCTGGGAGGCGAGGCCCTTCGATGAGCGAGTCGAGGGCTCCTCGCCTTCCACTCCGAGCCCGGTGGGCAGTCTGAAGGCATGCGGGTGGGCTCGCCGAACGAGTGCTCCTCGTTGGGGTCACCGCGCTCACCTGACCAGGCATCACGGCCTCCCTCTGCTGTCGCTCTGCGGCCGGTCGATCCAGAGGCGGTGTGGGGGAGGGGTGCGGTGAGCGATAATCCTCGATCACTGGTGTACAGCGATGGCGATCTTGCCGCGAGGGCGGCTGCGACCCTCGCCGATGGGGCCGCAGACCTCGTTACGCTCGTTCCATGAACGTATCGCCGCGCTGGCTGACCCAGGAGCAGCAGGCGGCCTGGGACGGTTTCATCCGGATGCAGGAGAAGCTCATCGGGCGTCTTGCCCGTAAGGTCCAGGCCGACTCCCGTATGTCCGCCGCCGATTACATCGTGCTGGCCAAGCTCACCGAGGCCGGCGGTCGGATGCGTTTCATGGACCTGACCAAGCTGGTCGAGTGGGAGAAAAGCCGCATGTCCCACCAGGTCGGACGGATGACGAAGCGCGGGCTGGTGACCAAGGAGGAGTGCCCCGACGACGGGCGCGGAGCCTTCGTCGTCGCCACCCCGGCCGGCCACCGGGCGATCGAAGACGCCGCGCCCCTGCACGTCGAGCACGTCCGCCGATTGTTCATCGATGCCCTGTCGAAGGACGACCTTGCCGTCATGGCCAGGATCTCGGCCCGTGTTCTCGAGCACCTCGAGAAGCAGCCCGACTGACCGGTCCGGGGCGGCGGGTTGGCTTGCATGACGTCGCAGTCGTACGGAACCGCCCCCTTTCCGTTTCCTCGTCGACACCCTGATCGCCGGCCTCTAGGCCGACCTGGTCAATCCTGCAAGGGAGCCCAATAGGCCGTGGGGCGTCCAGTGCGGTCGATTTACGGTGGTTGCATGTCCTCTTCGATGCGAGTAGTGGAACTTGTCCGTTTCGGTGATCCGGAGGTCGCGTTCGCGGCGCGGGAGCTGCCGCGACCTGCTCCGGGACCGGGTCAGGTGCTGGTGCGGGTGATGGCCACGTCCGTGAACCCCCTCGACCTGCAGACCCGGCGCGGCGACTACCGCGACCAGGTCGCGTTGCCCGCGGTGATCGGCAACGACGTGTCCGGCGTGGTGGTCGAGACCGGCCCCGGGGCGGACGACTTCCAGCCGGGTGACGAGGTCTGGTACCTGGCACCGATGTTCGCCGGGCAGGGCACCTATGCCGAGTTCCACGTGGTCGACCAGGCGCTGGTCGCCCGCAAGCCCGCCGGCCTGTCGCACGTCGAGGCCGCCGGACTCGTACTCGTCGGCATGACGGTGTGGGAAGCGCTGGTCGAACGTGCCGGGGTGCGGCCCGGGGAGCGGGTCCTGGTGCACGGCGGAGCGGGCGGGGTCGGCTCGGTCGCCGTCCAGATCGCCAGTGCGCTCGAAGCCGAGGTGATCACCACCGCGCGGACCAGGGATCACGAGTTCGTCACCGAACTCGGGGCGGACACCGCGATCGACTTCTCGGCGGGTGACTACGTGCCGCAGATCCGCGCGCTGGGCGGGGCGCACGTCGTCCTGGACACCGTGGGCCGGGACACCCTCAGTCGCAGCCCGGAGGTCCTCGCCGACCGAGGCCGCGTCGTGTCCATCGTGGACACCCCCGAACCCCAGAACCTGCTCGCCGCATGGGGCGTCAACGCGACCTACCATTTCGTCTTCGTCAGTCCCGGCCGGGCGAAGCTCGAAGCCCTCGGCCGACTCGTCGACCAGGGGCGGCTCCGACCGGTGATCGGTGCCGTGCTGCCGCTGGCCGACGTGACGAAGGCACACGTGCTGCTGGAAGGCGGCTCCATCGGCGAGGGCCGCAGCCGCCCGCGCGGCAAGATCGCCATCGCCGTGCACCCCCTGGACCAGTCGACGCACGGGACGGAGTCCTCGGGTGGCAAGGAATAGCGGTTCCCTGCGGGCGTCGTCTCGCACCCGCGTGACGATGCCCGCCGCGTCCGCCCTGCCCGGCTGCACACTCAGGCCGGAACCGTGTGCGGCGCGTACGTTCGCCCTGCGGGACCGCATCAGGATCCCCGCGGGGCGAACCTTCGTGGAACTGCTCCCGGACGAGTGCCCGCATCAGGTCGCTGCGGGAAGACGTAGGGCCCCGTACGAGACGCTTCGCCGTCCGGGACGCCCGGACGGCGAAGCCGAAGGGCGCGCCGGGCGGCCCGGTGGCACGCTGGGACCGAACGGAGTCTCCGAAAGGACCTCGCGGTGATCACCACTGATTTCGTCCACGGCTCGCCCTGCATGCTCGACGTCGGTGTCCCCGACGTCCCGGCCGCCGCGTCCTTCTACGGCGCGGTCCTCGGCTGGGACTACGAGCCGATGGGCGAGGAGGTCGAGGGCGGCATGTTCCGCAAGGACGGCAAGATGGTCGCCGGCCTCGGCAAGCTCACCGAGCAGGGCGCCCGGCCGGCCTGGATGATCTACTACACGGTCGCCGACGCGGACGCCGCCACCCGGGCAGTCGAGGCGGGCGGCGGCACCGTCCGCGTGGCGCCGATGGACATCGAGCAGTGGGGCAGGATGGCCCAGTACAGCGACCCGCTGGGTGGCCAGTTCGCCGTGTGGCAGCCGGGCGAGAGCAAGGGCGTCGACCTGGTCGACGCGCCCGGCTCGCTGTGCTGGACCGAGCTGTACACCAGCGACGTGGCCGGGGCACGGCGGTTCTACGGTGACGTCTTCGGCTGGCAGTTCAGCGACATGCCGATGCCGGGCGAGGAGGGCACGTACACGCTGATCACCCCGGCCGGCCAGCCCGAGGAGCGCATGCACGGCGGAATGATGGAGGTCGGCGAGGACGCCCTGTCCCTGGCCGGCGGGCGCCCCTACTGGCACCCGGTCTTCGCGGTCCCCGACTGCGACGCGGCCGTCGCCCAGGTGAACGAGAACGGCGGCACGGTGCAAATGGGCCCCGTGGACGCCGAGGGTGTCGGCCGGATGGCCCTGTGCCTGGACCCGTTCAAGGCCGACTTCGTGCTGCTCACCCCGGCGGAGGGCTGACGGGGCGGGCGGCTTCGGCGGTGGCCGGGCGCCGGGCGTCCACCTCGATCTCGATCCTCATCCGGGGATCGGCGAGACCGCAGACCATCATCGTCGCGGCCGGCCGCACCTCCCCGAAACACCGGCGCAGCACGGGCCAGCAGGGCTCGAAGTCCGCCCGGTCGGGCAGCAGGTAGCGCACCCGGACCACGTCGGCGAAGGTGCAGCCGGCCTCCGTCAGCGCGGCGCCGATGTTGCGCAGGCACTGCTCGGCCTGCTCCACGACGTCGTCGGAGATCGTCATGGCCGTGTAGTCGAAGCCCGTGGTCCCGGACACGTGCACCCGGTCGCCGTCGACCACGGCACGGGCGTAGCCGATCCGCTCCTCGAACTCGGAGCCGCTGAGAATCGCCCGCCGCGGTAGATCATCCGAAGGGTGGATCATGGTGGCATCGTATGCCGTCGCCAACTCCCCGTGCCATGACGGGGGAACACGGGACTGGTCGGCGTCATGGAGGAGCCGACCCGTGGGTTCTCGGCGTCGCCCCCTCCCCGGGCAGCCGGCCCCCGCCATCGTCGGCTGCCCCCTGCCGGGGCGGGACCACGGTCACCGATCCGGCCCCTCAGCCACTGCGCCGGCTCGTCCTCGCCACAGAGGCCGGGCCCGGCCTGGAACTCACGCGGCTGTTCCCCGGCACCCCGACCGTCCTGCTCGACGACTGATTCCGGGCCCGGCCGCGGAGCACCGCCATGGAGCCTGACGACCAGATCATGGAAGGCCCCGGGGAGCACCGTGTCGCCGAGGCCGCCGAACGGATCGTCGCCGAGGGCCGTCCCCGTCTGCACCGCACCTGGGCGTCACTGGTGGCCACCGCACTGCTGGGCGGCATCGACGTGAGCGTCGGCGTCATGACGCTGCTGTTCGTCAAGCACGAGACCGGCAGCGACCTCCTGGCCGGGCTGGCCTTCTCCGTGGGGCTGATCGCCCTGCTGCTCGGTCACAGCGAACTGTTCACCGAGGGCTTCCTCGTACCCGTCAGCACCGTGATCGCCGGGGCGGCCACCTGGCTCGACCTGCTGCGGCTGTGGGTCACGGTGCTGGTGATGAACCTCGTCGGCGGATGGGCGTTCATGTGGATCGTGATGCGGGCATTCCCCGAGCTGCACGCCACGGCCGCCGAGTCCGGCGCGCGGTTCGTCGACGGCGGGTACACCCTGGGCACCTTCTGCCTCACCGTGCTGGGCGGCGGCGTCATCACCCTGATGACGAGGATGCACCACGGCACCGAGTCCATGACCGGGAAGATCGTCGCGTCGGTGTCCGCCGCGTTCGTCCTGGCCGGACTCGGGCTGTGGCACTCGGTCCTGGACTCCATGATCGCTTTCGCCGGCCTGCACGCCGGGGACACCGCCTACGGGTACGCCGACTGGCTGGTCTGGCTGGCCTGGGCCGTCCTCGGCAACGTCGTCGGGGGCGTCCTGCTGACCACGGCCCCGCGCCTCGTTCGCAGCGCGCCGGTCCTGCGCGAGGACGCGCCCGCGACGGGAGCCGCGGACACCTGAGCCGGGAAGGGCCGCGTGAGGCGCCGCTCCCGCAGCGGCCACGGGGTGAAGATCTGAAACCCCGGACTTCGTGCGGCACGCAGCGGCCGGGGTACGAGTCCTTGAACGCCGGGCCCGCCCAAGCGGCATCGGGTGTCCGAAACACCGACAGCTGGACGCCCCAGGGGCGCGGGGAACTGCGCGACCGGCCCCGACGACCCGCACTCGCCGTGTGAGCAGCTACACCCCCATGCCTCTTGCCTAAAAGATTTAGGCGCAGGCATACTCGTTGTAGCTGAATGAAAGGACGACGATGGCACCGCGCGTAGGACTCACCACCGAGCGCCTGACCCAAGCGGGCGCGACCCTCGCCGACGAGGTGGGCTTCGACCAGGTGACCGTCTCGGAGCTCGCCCGGCGCTTCGACGTCAAGGTGGCGAGCCTCTACTCCCATGTGAAGAACTCGCACGACCTCAAGACCCGCATCGCCCTCCTGGCCCTGGAGGAACTCGCCGACCGCGCAGCCGACGCACTGGCCGGACGGGCGGGCAAGGACGCCCTCGTAGCCCTGGCGAACGTCTACCGCGACTACGCGCGCGAGCACCCGGGCCGGTACGCGGCCGCGCAGTTCCGGCTCGACCCCGAGACGGCCGCGGCCAGCGCCGGCGTACGGCACGCGAAGATGACCCGCGCCCTCCTGCGCGGCTACCACCTCGACGAGCCGGACCAGACCCACGCCGTCCGCCTGCTCGGCAGCGTCTTCCACGGCTACGTCAGCATCGAGATGGGCGGCGGCTTCAGCCACAGCGCCCCCGACACGGAGGAGACCTGGTCCCGCGTCCTCGACGCGCTGGACGCCCTCCTGCGCACCTGGCCACCGGCCTCCTGAACCGCCGACGCGCCCCACGTCCACCCACATCCCCGAGAGACGGACCCGGACATGCCCTCCGCATCGCACGCCACCCTGACCACCCCCGTCACCCCCGAGTTCGTACGCGGCGCCCTCGAACTGGAGGAGGCCCCCGACGGGCTGCTGCCGCACCGCCTGCCCGCCTGGGCGCGCGCCCAGTGCGCCGACGGACAGCTCGCCATGGCGGAGTCCCAGCCCTCCGGCGTCCGCCTGGTCCTCCGCACCTCCGCCACCGTCGTCGAACTGGAGACCGTCCCCACCAAGCGCGTCTACGCCGGCGCCCCGCCCCGCCCCGAGGGCCTGTACGACCTGCTCGTCGACGGGCGGCCCGCCGGGCAGGCGTCCGCGACCGGCGGAAACACCGTCACCATCGACATGTCGACCGGCAGCGCCGAGATGAGCTCCGGACCGGCGGGCGCCGTCCGCTTCGACGGGCTGCCCGGCACCGACAAGACCGTGGAGATCTGGCTGCCGTACAACGAGATCACCGCGCTCGTCGCGCTGCGCACGGACGCCCCGGTCGAGCCCGCGCCCGCCTCCGGCCGCCGCACCTGGCTGCACCACGGGAGCTCCATCAGCCACGGCTCCGACGCCGCGAGCCCGACCACCATCTGGCCCGCGCTCGCCGCCGCTGCGGGTGACGTGGACCTGGTGAACCTCGGCTTCGGCGGCAGCGCCCTGCTGGACCCGTTCGTCGCCCGCACCATGCGCGACGCGCCGGCCGACCTGATCAGCCTCAAGATCGGCATCAACCTCGTCAATGCCGACCTGATGCGGCTGCGCGCGCTCGGCCCCGCCCTGCACGGCTTCCTCGACACCATCCGCGACGGCCACCCCGACACGCCGCTGCTGGTCGTCTCACCGATCCTGTGCCCCATGCACGAGGACACGCCGGGCCCCACGGCCTTCGACTTCAGCCGGCTCGCCGAGGGGAAGCTGGGGTTCATCGCCTCCGGCGACCCGGAGGAGCGCGCCGAGGGCAAGCTCACGCTGAACGCCGTACGCGAGGAACTGGAGCGGGTGGTGCAGGCGCGGGCGAAGGAGGACCCGAACCTGGCCTACCTCGACGGGCGCGCCCTGTACGGGGAGGCCGACCACGCCGAACTCCCGCTGCCCGACGGGCTGCACCCGGACGCGGCCGCCCACCGGCTCATCGGCGAGCGGTTCGCCGCCCACGCCTTCGCGGCCGACGGTCCTTTCGGCTCCGGCAACTGACCGGAACGGTGGCCGCCCCTTGCCCGGGGGCTGCCACCACCCGTACGCCGAACCTCCGTTGACGCACAGTCACCTCTGCGCAAAGCCTGGACAGCCGCCCCACCGCGTGTTGTCATTCCGCTGCACACCGGATTTCCAACGTTGGAAGAACTCCCCGGCGGAACCGACGACGGCCGCCCTCGTTCCGCCGGGGCCCCATGCACCCAGCGCGAGGAAAGGTTCGATGACCAGACAACACCCCCGCTCGAGATCCCGATGGTGGGCCGTGCTGACCGTGACGGCACTCGCCCTGTCCACGGGCGCCCTGGCGCCCGCCGCGACGGCCGCCGCACCGGCCGCGGCAGACGGAGCCCCCGCCCGGGCCGCGGACGCCGACGTGCAGGTTCACGGGCTGAAGGGCGAGTACTTCCGCATGTCCGCGCCGGGCGCCCGTGACTTCGCCGAACTCGGCGGCGCCCAGCTCGAGCCGCAGATCAACTTCGCCGGTCTCACCAGCACCTTCGAGGAGCTGACCGGCCGGACGGAGCACACCACCGCCCGCTGGACCGGCCAGATCGAGGTCCCGGAGACGGACGACTACACCTTCCACGCCATCGGCGACAACGGCTTCCGCCTCTACATCGACGGCGAGCCGGTCATCGACCACTGGGAGCCCGACTGGGACCGGGAGCAGACCAGCGCCCCGGTGAAGCTCACCGCGGGCAAGACGTACGACTTCCGTCTGGAGATGTTCCAGGACCTCGGCGGGTCGAACATGTACCTGCGCTGGTCCACGCCGACGCTGCCCAAGCAGCTCGTGCCGATGACGGCGTTCACCCCGCCCGCCGACTTCGAGGTCTATCCGGTCGAGCTGACCGTCGGCCGCGACGGCCGCGCCCTGCGCGCCCGCTTCGACGGCCGGGTCGGCGACCTCGGGCAGGTGGCCGAGCACCTCAAGGTCGAGGCCGACACCACCGCACTGCCGATCAGGTCGGTGAAGACCGTCCCCGGCGACCGGAACTCCCTCCAGGTCACCCTCTCCGAGGCGGTCCAGAAGGCCCAGACGGTCCGCGTCGTCTACGACGGCGAGGGCGGCCTCACCGCCGGCGGCGAGGCCGTCCCCCGCATCGCCCGCTACGCCGAGAACATCTCCACCCACCGCCTCACCACCCCGTGGGGCGACAAGGTGAACCAGCACAACCCGCTGCCCGAGTACCCGCGCCCCCAGCAGGTCCGAAAGCAGTGGAAGAACCTCAACGGCCCCTGGCAGTTCAGCGGAGCGAAGGCGGGGGAGCAGCCCGTCTTCGGCAAGGACCTGAACGAGAAGATCGTCGTGCCGTTCCCGGCGGAGTCGCTGCTCTCCGGGATCGAGCGGCACGAGGACCACATGTTCTACCGCAAGCTCGTGGAGGTGCCGAAGAACTGGAAGGTCGGCAAGAGCGGAAAGAACCGGCTCAAGCTGAACTTCGGCGCCGTCGACTACGAGGCCCGCGTCTGGGTCAACGGCACGAAGGTCGCCGACCACACCGGCGGTTACAACGCGTTCACCGCCGACATCACGGACGCGCTGAAGAGCAAGGGGCCTCAGGAGATCGTCGTCGCCGTCACCGACACCGGCGGTCCCGACCAGCCGGTGGGCAAGCAGTCCACCAGCCCCGGCGGCATCTGGTACACCCAGTCCTCCGGCATCTGGCAGACCGTGTGGATGGAACCCGTCGCCGAGACGTCCATCGACAACGTCGTCACGACGCCGGACATCGACACCGAGACCCTCGCGGTGACCGTCGAGTCCGCCGGCGCGTCCGCGAAGGCACGCGTCGAGGCCGTGGCCCGCGACCACCGCGGCAAGGTCGTCGGCAGGGTGACCGGCCCTGCCAACAGGCAACTGACGCTGCCCGTGGCCAAGCAGCATCTCTGGAGCCCGGACGACCCGTACCTCTACGACCTCGACGTCACGCTGAAGGACGGCCGGTCCACCGACACGGTCGACAGTTACTTCGGCATGCGGAAGATCGGCATCGAGGACGTGGGCGGCTACAAGAAGCTCGTCCTCAACGGCGAGCCCGTCTTCTCCCTCGCCACCCTGGACCAGGGCTTCTGGCCCGACGGGCTCTACACCGCGCCCAGCGACGAGGCTCTGGCGTTCGACCTGAAGGCGCACAAGCAGCTCGGCTTCAACGCCGTCCGGAAGCACATCAAGGTGGAGTCGCCGCGCTGGTTCTACCACGCGGACCGGCTGGGCCTGCTGGTCTGGCAGGACTTCGTCTCCGGCGACCTGACCAGCGCCGACGGCCGGAAGGCGTTCGTCGACCAGGGCCGGGAGATGATGCGCCAGCACCACAGCTCGCCCTCCGTCATCGGCTGGATCGTCTTCAACGAGGGCTGGGGCGAGTGGGACCGGGAGGAGACCGGCAGGCTCACCGAGACCGTCAAGGCCGCCGACCCGTCCCGAGTCGTCAACGCGCACAGCGGGGTCAACTGCTGCAACAGCAAGGGCGACTCCGGCACGGGCGACATCATCGACCACCACGACTACAACAACGAGGACCCGCCCTTCCCGGACCACCGCGCGGCGATGGACGGCGAGCACGGCGGCTTCACCCTCCGCACCCCGGGGCACATGTGGCCCGGCCCGCCCACCGTCATCTACAGCGGCGTCGACAGCAAGGAGGCGCTGACCCGCAAGTACGTGGAGAACACGGAGAAGTTCTACCTCGACCAGGCCGCCGCGGAGCTGTCCGGCTCCGTGTACACGCAGATCACCGACCTGGAGAACGAGCTCAACGGCCTCTACACGTACGACCGCAGGGAGATCAAGGTCGACCCGGAGCCGGTGCGGGAGATCAACCTCAAGGTGATCGCGGCGGGCGCCTCCGCCGGTCAGCGCGAGCAGCTCAAGGGCGGCGGCCACTGGTCCCTCGACGAAGGCACCGGCACCACCGCCAAGGACGACGGCCCGAACGGCAAGGCGCTGACGCTCACCGAAGGCGCCACCTGGACCACCGGAGTCAGCGGCAGCGGGCTGAAGTTCGACGGGCAGTCCCAGTTCGCCCGGACGGACGGCCCGGTCCTCGACACCACCGGCAGCTACACCGTCTCCGCCTGGGTGACCCTCGACGCGCTGCCCGGCAACTACGCCACGGCGGTCAGCCAGGACGGCCGGCGCCAGGCCAGTCCGTTCTACCTCCAGTACGGGCAGGGCGCGTTCGCCTTCAGCACCCCCGCAGGACAGCGGGCCCGTCTGGAGACGCGGCCCGAACTCGGCCGCTGGTACCACCTGGTGGGCGTGCGCGACGGCGCCACCAACCAGATCTCCTTGTACGTCGACGGCAAGAAGGCGGCCACCGTCACCGGCGGTCCGAACTACGTCGGCTCCGGCCCCCTCGCGGTGGGCCGCGCCAAGTGGAACGGTGACGACACCGACTTCTGGAACGGCTCCGTCGACGAGGTGCACGCCTACGACAAGGCCCTCACCGCCGAGGAGGTGACCGCCCTCCACGAGGCGGAGAAGCCGTAACCCCGGCACGACGAAGGGGGGCGGACGCTGCGGCGCCCGCCCCCTCTCGCGTTCCCGTCATCCGGGGCTCAGGGTGTCCAGGGCGCCTCCACCGCCCACGTGGTGTCCTCGGCGAACAGGGCCGGAGAGTCGTACGCGCGCGTCCCGCCGGGGATCGCCAGCCACAACTCGGCTCCGTAGTGACGCAGATACTGGCCCGGGAAGTTGTACGCGGACAGCCTCACCCCGCCGTTCGCACCCCGCACCGGGCAGAAGGTGGCGTCCGCGCGGAACAGGTCGCCGCTGCCGCCCTCCTTGTACACACGGGAGTCGCGGTGCCGCAGGTACTCACCCGGGTAGTTGCGCGACTCGAACGAGTAGCAGGAGGCGTCCGCCAGGCCGGGGACGATCCGCCAGGTGGCGTCGGCCTTCAGCAGCGCCGCGCTGCCGCCGTTCACCACCTCGGTGAACACCGCGCCGTCCTTGTGCCGCACGTACCGGTCCGTGTAGCCGGGTGTGGTGACGCGCAGGGAACGGAACTGACCGGTGGGCAGCGTCACCGGGGCGGCCGGCGAGCGGGAGGCGTCGATCAGCGCCCGGTTGGCCGCCCGGACCCGCGCCTCGTCCACCTTGACCACCTGGCGGTCGTAGGTGAGCAGCCCGTTCGCCTCGTTCTCCACGTCGGTGATCTCCGTGTAGACGGCCGCGGACAGACCCCGCGGGAGACGCACCTCGCGAATGCCGTCCAGGAGTCCGACGAACCGGTTGTTCAGATGGGCGAGGGACGGCTGGTCCTCGTAACTGAAGCCGCCGCCCGGGTACCACTCGTGGCCGGCCACCTCGAAGCCGAGACCGCCGTACTCGCCGAGCACCGCGGCGCGGCCGGCGTCGGGCACGGTGGTGCCGGGGCCGACGTAGACATGGTGGTCGACGACGTCGCCGTTGCCGCTGTCGACGGCGCCGCAGCAGTTCACCCCGCTCATGTTGTCCACGAGCCGCGACGGGTCGTACGCCTTCACCTCGTTCGCGATCCGTGCCTGGTCGTACTGGCCCCAGCCCTCGTTCTGGTTCACCCACATGACCAGTGACGGGGAGCTGCGGTGCTGGTCGATGATCCGCCGGTACTCGGCCTCCCACTGGGCGCGCCCTGCCGCGTCGGGCGTGCGCTCCATGGAGGGCATGTCCTGCCACACCAGCAGACCGAGCCGGTCGGCCCAGTAGAACCAGCGCTGCGGCTCCACCTTGATGTGCTTGCGCACCATGTTGAAGCCCAGGTCCTTGTGTTTCTGCAGGTCGAACCGGAGGGCCGCGTCGGTCGGCGCGGTGTAGACGCCGTCGGGCCAGTAGCCCTGGTCCAGGGTGCCCGTCTGGAACACGAACTGCCCGTTCAGCACGGGCCGCGGCACGCCGTCCACGCGGGCGATTCCGACGGTGCGCATGCCGGTGTAGCTGCCGACCGTGTCGACCGTCGTCGAACCGGACAGCAGGTCGGCGCGCACGTCGTGGAGGAACGGGTCGTCGGGCGTCCAGCGGCGGGCGTTCGGCACCGGGACAGTGAACTCCGTGCCGACGGGACCGGTCGCCGTGCCGACCGTGGCGCCCCCGGCCGAGACCGTCACGCGGGCCTGATGCCCGCTCGTCCCGGCGCTCCGCACGGTGACCTTGAGCCGGTTGTTCGTCAGGTCCGGCACCATGTCGAGGCGCGTGATGTGCGCCGCCGCCGTGGGCTCCAGCCACACCGTCTGCCAGATGCCGGAGGCGGCCGTGTAGAAGATGCCGCCGCCCGGATGCGGCTGGACGTCGTTCAGCCGCTGCTTGCCGACCGCCTGACTGCCGTTCTGCGTGGGGTCCCACACGGAGACGACGATCGTGTTGGTGCCGCCCCGGTTCAGCAGGTCGGTGATGTCGTACGAGAACCCGTCGTAACCGCCGTCGTGAACGGCGCCCGCCTGGCGGTCGTTGACCCAGACGGTGGTGCGCCAGTCGCTCGCGCCGAAGTGCAGCTGGACACGCCGGCCGTCCCAGCTCGCGGGGACGGTGAAGGTGCGCTTGTACCAGAGCTTGTCGTTCTCGGTGACGCGTCGCTGGATGCCGGAGAGCGCCGACTCGGCGACGAACGGCACCCGGATCTGCTCCGGGAACGCGGCGGGCCGGCCGGCGTCCGCCGGGGTGACGGCGAAGTCCCAGATGCCGTTGAGGTTCGCCCAGTCGGGGCGGGTGAGCTGCGGGCGCGGGTACTCGGGCAGCGGATGGTCGACCGGGACCTGGTTCGTCCACGGCGTGGTCATCGGCGCGGGCTTCGGCGTCCACGCCGCCGGCGCCGCGGTCGCGGCCCCGGGAACGGTGAGGGCGGTGCCGGCCAGCAGGGCCAGCACCGCCAGGACGGTCGCCGTCCACCGCCGTCCCGGGCGGACGGCGGGTGGGACGGGCGCGGGTGTTCTACGCATCGTCACTCCTCGGGAAGTGGGGGTGGGAGACGTGCGCGTGCGATGAGCGGCCGGCAGCGCGAGGAGCGTGACCGGCCGCCGTACCGGACGCGGCAGCGGGAGCCAGGAGGCCCGCCGCCGCGTCCGGGGTCTACATCAGCTGCCGTCGGCGCCCCAGCCACGTCTGGGCGACGACCACCACGGCGAGGAAGGCGCCGCTGACGACCTGCTGGTAGGACGAGTCCAGGGAGCCGATCTGGTTGATGACGTTCTGGATCACCTTCAGCAGCAGCACCCCGACCAGCGACCCGCTGACGTAACCGAGTCCGCCGGTGAGCAGGGTGCCGCCGATGACCACGGCGGAGATCGCCTCGAGCTCCATTCCGTTGCCGAGGATGGTCACCCCGGACGCGAGCCACGCGGCGTTCAGCGCCCCGGCGAGACCGGCCAGCACCCCGGACAGCGTGTAGACGAGGATCTTGGTGCGGGCCACGGGGGCGCCCATGAGGGCCGCCGCGTCCTCGTTGCCGCCGACCGCGTACACGTGCTGTCCGAACCGGGTGCGGCGCAGCACGACCGCCCCGGCGACGAACAGCGCCAGCATGATCCACACCGGGTTGCCGAGACCGAGCGTGCTGCCCTGCCCCAGCTCGGCGAGGAACGAGCCCTTGCCGATGAGGTAGGTGTTCGCGCCCTCGTCGGTGATCGCCAGCATCAGGCCCCGGGCGCCCAGCATGGCCGCCAGGGTGACGATGAACGGCGCGAGCCGCGACCGGGCCACCAGCAGCCCGTTGACCACGCCGACCGCCCCGCACACCACCAGCGGCAGCAGCAGCGCCACCAGCGTCCCGTGCCGTGAACCCCAGGCGGCCAGCACCCCGCCGAGCGCGAACAGCGAGCCCACCGACAGGTCGATGCCGCCGGTGATGATCACGAACGTCATGCCGAGCGCGACGATCGCCAGGAACGCCGAACTCGTCGCCATGTTGCTGACGTTGTCGCCGGTCGCGAACGAGTCGAAGCTGAACGTCGCCACCAGCGAGACGATGACGAGCACCGCCAGCGCGCCGTGCTGCTGCACCTGGGCGCTCAGCCGCTCCGAGCGCGCCGACCCCACGGGCTCGTCGCCCGCCGTCGGCTTCCCGCCGTCCGCGCTCACCGGTGCCTGCGTCTTCGAGACGGTCATCGCTTCCCCCGTCCCCGCGCCGCGTAGACCGCGGCCACGATCACTACGGCCTGCGCGATCTGCGTCCACGACGGCGGCAGATCGTGCTTGATGAGAGTGGCGGTGAGCAGCTGGATGAGGACCGCGCCCGCCACCGTCCCGGCGATGTTGACCCGGCCGCCGGTGAGCGGCGTGCCGCCGACCACGACGGCGGTGATGGCGGACAGCTCCATCAGGTTGCCCAGCGACGTCGGGTCGCTGGCCTGCAGCCGCGCGGTGGCGAGCACGCCCGCCACGGCGGCGAGCAGCGCGGACACCACGTACACCACGATCAGCACCCGCCGTACCGGAAGGCCGGCGAGCTGAGCCGCGGGACGGCTGTCGCCGATGGCGAGGAGCTGCCGTCCGAAGGTGGTGCGGCGCACCGTGAAGGCCACCAGCAGCGCCAGCACGGCCGCGATCAGGATCAGGTACGGGATGCCCAGCACGTCGCCCGAACCGAGCGACGCGAGCTGCGGGTTGCGCAGGTCCTTCAGCTGCGGCAGCAGCACCAGGGCCAGGCCCCGCCCGCCCACCATGAGGGCGAGTGTCGCCACGATGGGCTGCACCCCGACCAGCGCCACCAGCGCCCCGTTCGCGAGCCCCACGCCGGCGGCGAACAGTGCCACCACGAGCAGCGCGGGCACCAGTCCGTAGCCCAGGTAGAGGGCGGTCACCGAGGCCGCCAGCGCCATCACGGCGCCCACCGACAGGTCGACGCCCTCGGTGCCGATGACCAGGGCCATGCCGAGCGCGACGATGATGACGGGTGCCACCTGCACGGCCTGGGTGCGGAAGTTCTCCGCGGACAGGAAGTGCGGGGTGATGACGGCGTTGACGACGAGCAGCAGCGCCACACCGGCGTACACGCCGTACTTCTGGAGCCACTGCAGGGCGCGGGCCTTGTCCAGCGGGACGGTCCTCAGAGCGGCTTCAGCCATCGGTGGCCGCCTCCTCGACCGCGTCCCGTGCCGGGGCGTCGCCGGCGATGGTCCGCATCAGCTTTTCCTCGGTGACCTCGGCGCCGGTCAGCTCGCCGACGACGGCACCGTCCTTCAGTACGACCACGCGGTCGGACCCTTCGATCAGTTCCTCCAGGTCGGAGGAGATGAGCAGGACGCCCAGGCCGTCGGCGGCCAGTTCGTCCACGAGCTTCTGCACCTCGGCCTTGGCGCCGACGTCGATGCCCCGGGTGGGCTCGTCGAGGAGCAGCACCTTCGGGTTCATCGCCAGCCAGCGGGCGAGCAGCACCTTCTGCTGGTTGCCGCCGGACAGTTCGCCGACCTTCTGCTGCGGCGAGGACGCCTTGATGCGCAGCCGCTCGACGAACGTGTTCACGAGGGAGTCGACGCGCGCCTCGGACACCAGCCCGAAGCGGGAGAGGCGGGGGAGGACGGCCAGGGAGATGTTCTCCCGGACCGACAGGCCTGGCACGATGCCCTCGCTCTTGCGGTCCTCCGGCAGCAGACTCACGCCCGCGCGGATCGCGGCCGGGGTGGAACCCCCGCGCAGGGGCGCCCCGGCCACCACCACCCGGCCCGAACTCAGGCGCAGCGCCCCGGAGATGGCCTTCGCCGTCTCGGTGCGCCCGGACCCGAGCAGCCCGCCGAGCCCGACCACCTCGCCGGGCCGGATACTGACCGACACCCCGTGCAACTGGTGCGGGACCGTCAGGTCCGTGGCCTCCAGAACCGGCCGGGTGTCGGTGGTGTGGTGGTCGCCGGTGAACTTCGTCAGCCCCTCCGACCGCACCTCGCCCAGCTCGCGGCCCAGCATGGTGGACACCAGGGACAGCCGGTCCAGGTCGGCGAGCCTGCCGTGATGGACGCGCCGGCCGTCGCGCAGCACGGTCACCGTGTCGCACACGGCGTACAGCTCGTCCAGGCGGTGGCTGACGTAGACGACGGCGATGCCCTCGTCGCGCAGCCGGCGGATCACCGAGAACAGCGTCTCGACCTCCCGCGGTTCGAGCGACGACGTCGGCTCGTCCATGATGACGATCCGCGCCTCGCTCGCCACGGCCCGGGCCAGCGCGACCATCTGCTGCGCGCCCACACCCAGGCTGCGCAGCGGCCGCCGTACGTCGACACGGACGCCGTAGCCGCGCAGGGTCTCCTCGGCCTCGCGGTGCATGCGGGCGAAGTCCAGCAGACCGAAGCGGTTCCGCGGTTCACGGCCGAGGAACAGATTGCGGGCCACGCTCAACAGCGGGATGAGGTTGACCTCTTGGTAGATCGTCGAGATGCCGGCCTTCTGCGCCTCCAACGGGGTGGCGAAGGAGACCGGACGGCCCTGGAAAACGATGTCACCGGCGTCGGGCCGGTACACCCCGGTGAGGAGTTTGATGAGCGTCGACTTGCCTGCGCCGTTCTCGCCGATCAGGGCGTGGACCTCACCGGCGTGCAGGGTCAGGTCCACGTCGTCCAGGGCCCGGACGCCGGGGAACGTCTTGCTCAGTCCGCGGACGGCGAGGACTTCGGCGGGGGGAGCCACCTGTGCCTCCAGGATGGGAAAGGGTGACGGACGGACAGGGGGCCCGACGTGACGCGGGCCCCGCGACGGGATCAGTAGGCCTTGCCGAGGTCCTGCTCGGCGTTGTCGCCGTCGTAGGCGCCGTCCTGGATGATGATGTCCTGCGCGACGTCCTTGCCCTGGGTGAAGTCGTCCAGCGTCTGGAACGCCAGCGGGCCGAACCGCGGGTTGGACTCGATGACACCGCTGATCCAGCCGTCCACGACGCCCTGGACGGCGTTGCGGGTGCCGTCCACCGTGACGATACTGACGTCGCCGGCCTTCTTGCCCGCGCCCTTCAGCGCGGCGACCGCGCCCAGGCCCATCTCGTCGTTCTCCGCGTAGATGCCCTTGATTC
This sequence comes from Streptomyces sp. BJ20, assembly GCF_022869105.1. Taxonomy (NCBI): domain Bacteria; kingdom Bacillati; phylum Actinomycetota; class Actinomycetes; order Kitasatosporales; family Streptomycetaceae; genus Streptomyces; species Streptomyces sp. BJ20. The sequence goes on along the minus strand of NZ_CP094918.1, from coordinate 4,141,678 downwards.
CGGGCTTCGACTGGATGAGCTGCTCGGTGACCTGCTGGCCCTTCTCGCGGGTGAAGTCACCGGTCTGCTCGAAGACCACCTTCAGGCCCGGGGCCTTCTCGGCGACCCGCTCCTTGAAGCCCTTGGTGCGCTCGGTGGTGACGTTGTTGCCCGCCGAGCCGAGGAGGATCGCGACCTCGCCCTTGCCGCCGGTGGCCTCGATCATCTGGTCCGCGGCACGGCGGCCCTGCTCGACGAAGTCCGAGGCGATGAAGGACACGTAGTCCTTGCAGGCCGTGGCGTTGATCTTTCGGTCGATGGTGACGATCGGGACCTTCTTGGCCGCGGCGGCCTGGAGGACCGGGTCCCAGCCGTCGGAGTTCAGCGGCGCGATCACCAGCAGGTCGGCGCCCTTGGCGAGCAGGTCCTGGACGTCGCTGATCTGCTTGGAGAACTGCGACTGGGCGTTGGCCGTCAGCAGCTTGACGCCTCTCTCGGCGGCCTCGTCCCTGATGGACTGCGTCTCGGCGATGCGGAAGGGGTTGGCCTCCTTCTCCGACTGGGAGAAGCCGACCGTGGCGTCCTTCAGATCGATCTTCCTGCCGCCGTAGGCGTCGATGCTGCAGGTCTTGCTGCCCGGCTTCGGCTCGGCCACCTTCTGGCCGGCGTCGGCGGCGGCCGTGGACTTCTTGCCGTCCGCCGCGTCGTCCTCCGACTTGGCGCAGGACGTCGCGGTGAGGGCCACGGCGGCGGCCAAGGCCACGAGCACGGGACGGGCGGGGAGAAGGGAACGGTGAGTGGTGCGCTGCATGGTGACCCCGATCCGGGTGACGCTGAAAGGGAACTGGGGAGCCCGAGGACGCGCATGGTGGAGCTGCTCCCCCTGTGCACAACGGCGTCCGGTGCGCCGCCAAGGGTGTTTTACATCGTTGGAAGGGGGCTGTAAACCCCTCGCGCACAAGGTGGGGAGGGGCTGCCTCGAAGGGAGTCACGGGCGTACGGAAGCGCGCGCCGACGGTGGGCGCGTACGGTGACGGCAGCTCAAAGGTGCGGCCGTCCCTTGGAGTTGGAGGGACCGTAGGCGTCAGGACGTGGTCGCGCCGGGACGCCCCAACGTGCTCTCCCGCTGGACCAGCTGGTAGTCCGCCCAGATACGGCGGGGCTCCGGGGCGTCATTGCCCAGGCGGGCCAGGACCGACTCCACCGCGAGGCGGCCGATCGCGGCCTTGTCCGGAGAGACCGACGTGAGCGTCACCGCTCCGAAGCGGCCCTCGATCACGTCGTCGAAGCCGACCACCGCGATGTCCTCGGGGACCCGCAGCCCCCGCTCGTGCAGCACCCGCATCGCGCCGATCGCCATGGGGTCGTTGTAGGCGAACACGGCGTCCGGCCGCCGGCCGGAGTCGAGGATGTGCCGCATCGCCCGCGCGCCGTCGGCGTGCCCCCAGCCGTCGACGGCCGCGACCAGTCCCTCGTCCGCAGGCAGCCCCGCCGCCGTCAGTTCCTCCCGCCAGCCGCGCACACGCAGCTGCGCCGGCTCGCTGCGGTCGCGCCGGGCGCCGATGAACGCCACCTCGCGGCGCCCGAGTTCGATCAGGTGCCGCACGGCGTCGCGCGCGGCGGCCACGTTGTCGATCGCGATGTGGTCGTACGGCAGGTCGTAGTCCCGCTCGCCGAGCAGCACCAGCGGCACGTCCTGGTCGCGGTCGCGCAGGTCCTCGGTCCGCAGCTCGATGGGACTGAGGATCAGGCCGTCGATGACGCGGGCCCGGAAGCCCTGGCTCACCAGCAGCTCCTGGTCGCGCGAGCCTCCGGTGTGGTCGAGCAGCACGATGTAGTCGTGCTGGGAGGCCGCGTCGATGACGGAGGCGGTCAGCTCGGCGAAGTACGGATTGCCGAGCTCGGGCAGCGCGAGCGCGATGATGCCCGTACGGCCCTTCCGCAGGTGCCGCGCGGCGAGGTTGGGCTGGTAGCCGAGCGCGTCGATGGACCGCTGGACCCGCTCGCGCATGGCAGGCGTGACGTGCTGGTAGTTGTTCACCACGTTCGAGACGGTCTTGATGGAGACCCCCGCGTGCGCGGCGACGTCCTTGAGGCTGACCCGCACGGCAATCCCTTCGTGAGCGGCCCGACCCGGTAGGCGGGTGCGGATTGCGGAGCCGTCACCTCGAGAGTCGTGTGCCGAGCCGCTGGGCTCAAGTTTTACAACGTTATACACGCCGTGACCGGGCGATGACAAGGCTCCGGGCGGGGACGCCGGGGCGCACCGGCGCTCTGGCACCCGCGACCGCCTTGGCCGCAGGCCCGGGGCCGCGCCGTCGCCCCTGAAACCGCGTCTTCGCCCACATGGCGGGCGCCGGTCGCGAGCTCGGCGGGGCCGCTCGCGCCGGGTGCGTGCCTCGCCCGTCCGTGTCGCGCGATCCGCCGAAGACGACCGTCCGCGCCGTGAGCGTGCCCCGCACCGTACCGGCCCTGATGACCCCGCCGGTCGGCATCACCGCCGTGAAGGACGCCTACGGCGTCAACTATGCCCGGACCGTGGCGTCCTCGGTGCTCGCCGCCCTGCCGCCGGCGCCGGTGTTCGTCCTCTTCCAGCGCCACGTCGTGAAGTCGGTGGCGACGACGGGCCCGGGCGGTCAGCGGAGCGCCCCGCTGACAGCGGGACGAGCGCCCCACGGCCGTCCCGGCCCTGGGGCGCTCGTCCCGCGCACGGAGGGGGTTTCAGCTCCCGACGACGGTCTTGTCCGTCTCCGTCGCGGTGGCGGCCTCCTCGGCGAGGCGCTCCATGCCGCTGGTCGTCTTCAGCGGCTTCTCCTTGATGAACACCACGGTGAGCAGCGCCAGCAGCGCGCACGGCGTGGCGATGAGGAACAGGTCGGCGGTGGCGACACCGTAGGCGTGTTCGACGATCTGCCGCACCGGCTCGGGCAGGGTGCTCATGTCGGGCACGCTGTTCTCACCGCCGCCGTCACCGCCCGCGGGGATGCCCGCGGCGTCCAGGCCCTTGGTCATCTCGGACGCGACCCGGTTGGCGAGGATGGCGCCCAGGACGCTGGTGCCGATGGTGCCGCCCATGCTGCGGAAGAAGGACAGCACGGAGGTCGCGGCGCCCAGCTCGCTCGCGGGCACGTCGTTCTGCGCGGCCAGCACCAGGTTCTGCATCAGCATGCCGACGCCGATGCCGAGCACCGCCATGTAGGCGCTGAGCAGGGTGAAGGAGGTGTCCGCGTCGATGGTGGACAGCAGGCCGAGGCCGACGGTCATGATCACCGCGCCCGCCACCAGGTAGCGCTTCCACACACCGGTCCTGCTGATGACCTGGCCGGCGACGGTCGACGAGACCAGCAGACCGAGGATCATCGGCAGGCTCATCAGACCGGCCACGGTCGGGGACTTGCCGAGGGAGACCTGGAAGTACTGCGAGAGGAACACCGTGCCGCCGAACATGGCGACACCGACCAGCAGGCTGGCGACGGTGGTGAGGGTGACGGTGCGGTTGCGGAAGATGCCCAGCGGGATGACCGGCTCGGCCGTCCGCGCCTCGACGAACACCGCGGCGACCAGCAGCAGAACGCCGGCGCCGGTGAGCGCGGCGGTCTGCCAGGAGGCCCAGTCGAACTCGTTGCCCGCCAGGGTCACCCAGATCAGCAGGGCGCAGACGCCCGCCACGATCAGGAAGGCGCCCAGGAAGTCGATCTTCACCTCGCGGCGGGCCACCGCCGGCAGACGCAGGGTGCGCTGGAGCAGCGCGATGGCGAGCAGCGCGAACGGCACGCCGATGAAGAAGCACCAGCGCCAGCCCAGCCACGAGGTGTCGACCAGCACGCCGCCGACCAGCGGTCCGGCGACGGTGCCGATGGCGAACACGGCGCCGAAGATGCCGGCGTACTTGCCGAGCCGGCGGGGCGGGATGATCGCCGCCATGACGACCTGGGCCAGCGCGGTCAGACCGCCCGCGCCGATGCCCTGCACGACACGGCTGAGGATGAGCAGTTCGACATCGTGCGAGAAGCCCGCGAGCAGCGAGCCCACGACGAACATGCCCAGCGACAACTGGAGCAGCAGCTTCTTGTCGAACAGGTCGGACAGCTTGCCCCAGAGCGGGACGGTCGCCGTCATGGCCAGCAGTTCCGCGGTGACGACCCAGGTGTAGGAGGACTGGCTCGCCTCCAGGTCGGCGATGATCGTCGGCAGCGCGTTGGCCACGACGGTGCCCGCCAGGATCGCCACGAACATGCCGGCCATCAGCCCGGACATGGCCTGGAGTATCTGCCGGTTGGTCATGGCGGTGGGCGGCGCCTCCTGCGGCGCCTGTGTTGCGGTCACGGTCGTCTCTCTCACGGATCGGTGGGAAAAGCGGGATCACGCCCCGGAAGGGGCGGAAGCGTTGGGGGAGGGGAGGGCCGGGGTCCCGACCGGGCCGGCGCCTACCGGGCCGGGGCCGGCAGGCCGGCGGCGAGCAGGTCGAACACCTCGCGGAACACGTCGGCGAACGACAGCTCGTCCGGCCGTTCGCACCAGTGCTGCACGCTCACCCGCACCGCCGTGCCGGCGACCGCGGCGAGCAGCCGCGGGTACAGCCCGGGAGCGGCACGGTCGGCGTCGCCCTCGGGAGGGGCGGTCTCGGGGTGACTCCCGGGACGCGCGCCGGCGGTGTCCGGCTGGTCCCTGTGCGGGACGGCTTCGGCATCCGCGTCGCCGCCCCCGGACGCCACGGCGTCGTCGTCCGGGTCGTCCCCGGCGCGGATCCGCCGGGCGATCGCCTCGGCGAGCCCCGACTCGTCGGCCATCTGCGCGCCGAGGTTGCGCACCAGGAGGTGCGGGGCGGACCGCAGCACGCCGGCGTGCAGGCTCCACAGCTCGTGCTGCCGCTCCGCCTCCCTCAGCTCGGCGGCGAGCGCCTCGCGCAGCGCCTCCAGCGGCGGGAGCTCCGGCGGCGCCGCGAGGAACGCCCGTCGTACGCGCTCGCTGGCGTCCGCGTCGACGACGACGAAGGCGTCGTCGCGCGAGTCGAAGTAGTTGAAGAAGGTCCGTACGGACACGCCGGCCGCGGCGCTGATCGCCTCGACCGTCACCTGGTCCGCCCCGTGCTCGGCGGCCAGCCGCACCGCCGCCTCCGCGAGCGCGGCGCGTGTCGCGCGCTTCTTGCGCTCCCGCAGTCCGCCGCCCGCGGCGTCCTTCCCCGTCATGATGTGCATGCTATGCAAAAATGCACGACATGAAAAATTGTGTCGGCTGATCATGTCCATGGGCTGCTCCCGAGCGGTCACGCCGTCGGCGTACTGAGGCGGGCGACCGGCCGCTCCACGGCTAACGTCGGGGCATGACCGGTGACCGGCTCGGATGGCGCGTGTGCCTGCTCGGCGGCGCCGTGTTCGCGGTGTGCATGACCGGCACCACGCTGCCGACCCCGCTGTACCCGCTCTACCAGCAGAAGTTCGGCTTCTCCGAGCTGACGGTCACCGTCGTGTACGCGGTGTACGCCTTCGCCGTCATCGGCGCCCTGCTGCTCGCGGGCAACGCCTCCGACGCCGTCGGCAGACGCCCGGTCCTGCTGTGGGGCCTGGCCTGCGCGGCCGCGAGCGCGGTGTGCTTCCTGCTGGCCTCCGACATCGCCTGGCTGTACGCCGGGCGGCTCCTGTCGGGCCTGTCGGCGGGCCTGTTCACCGGAGCCGCCACAGCCTACGTCATGGAATCGGCCCCGCCCGGCCAGGCCTCCCGCGCCACGTTCGTCGCCACGGCCGTCAACATGGGAGGCCTCGGCTGCGGCCCCCTGCTCGCCGGGATCCTGGCCGAGTACGCCCCCTGGCCGCTCCACCTCCCGTACGCCGTCCACCTGACCCTGGTCGCCTGCTCGGTGGCGGTGCTGCTGTGGCTGCCCGAGACCGTGCGGGACCTGCGCCCGCTGCGCACCGTACGGCCGCAGCGTCCCGGGGTGCCCCCGCACGTCCGGGCCGTGTTCGGGCCGGCGGCGACGGCCGCGTTCGTGGGCTTCGCCCTGTTCGGGGTGTTCACCTCCGTCAGTCCCGCGTTCCTCGCGCAGTACCTCGACGTGACCGACCACGCGGTGAGCGGCGCGGTCGTCGCGACGGCGTTCTTCGCGTCGATCGCCGGACAGACGGCGGTCGGCCGCGTGGGAGTGAGCCGGTCCCTCCCGCTGGGCTGTGCCGGGCTGCTCGCCGGCCTCGCCCTGCTGGCGGGCGCGCTGCACTGGGACTCGCTGGCGCTGGTGGTGCCGAGCGCCCTCGTCGGCGGAGTGGGCCAGGGGCTGGCGTTCCGCGGGGCGCTGACCGCGGTGGGCCGGGCGTCACCGCCGGACCGCCGGGCGGCGGTGATCTCGTCGCTGTTCGTCGTGGCGTACACCGGTATCTCGGTCCCGGTCATCGGGGTGGGCCTGCTGGCGGAACCGCTGGGTCTGGAGAGCGCGGGCCTGGTGTTCATCGCCTGCATGGCGGTGCTGGTGATCTCGGCGGCGGGCTATCTGCTGAGGCGGCCGGTGCCGGCGGAGGCATGAACGGTAGGTCTGTTCTCGGCCCGCGGACGCTTCCGCGCGCGTGGCGGGGTCCGGCGTTCTATAGTCGTCCGTGCGTGCGAGAATGTTGAATATCGAACTTCCTTGAAGGTCGAACGTCCTCGGTGGGAGGCACCCGGCATGAGCAACACGGAGACACGACCGGCGGAGATGAGGTGCGGTGGCGAGACCGAGGCGGACCGCCCGGCCGAGGTCGAGATCCTCACGGCCCGTGACGTGCCGCTCGGCGGCCCCCGCGCGATGCAGGTGCGGCGCACCCTGCCGCAGCGGGCCCGGTCGCTCATCGGCGCCTGGTGCTTCGCCGACCACTACGGCCCCGACGACGTCGCCGGCACCGGCGGCATGAACGTCCCGCCGCACCCGCACACGGGTCTGCAGACGGTGAGCTGGCTGTTCAGCGGGGAGATCGAACACCGTGACAGCCTCGGCAGCCACGCCTACGTCCGCCCCGGCGAGCTGAACCTGATGACCGGCGGCCATGGCATCGCCCACTCGGAGGTCTCGACGCCGGACACGACGATCCTGCACGGCGTGCAGCTGTGGGTGGCGCTGCCGGACGAACACCGGGGCACGGAGAAGGACTTCCAGCACTACGTCCCGCACCCCGTCACCCTGAACGGCGGCGAGGCCCGGGTCTTCCTCGGCGCCCTCGCGGGCGACACGTCACCGGTCCGCACGTTCACGCCGCTGCTGGGTGCGGAACTCACGGTGTCCCCGGGTGCGCGGCTGGTGCTGGACGTCGACCCGGCCTTCGAACACGGGGTGCTCGTCGACACGGGGGACGTCCTCGTCGAGGACACCCCGGTGGAACGGGCCGCCCTCGCCTACGCGGCGCCGGGCCGCACCTGCCTCACCCTCACCAACCGGGGCACGGCCCCGGCCCGCCTGATCCTCCTCGGCGGCCCGCCTTTCGGCGAGGAGATCATCATGTGGTGGAACTTCATCGGGCGGTCGCATGACGAGATCGTGCAGGCCCGCGAGGACTGGATGAAGGGGTCACGCTTCGGCGAGGTGCGAGGTTACGACGGGGCTCCACTGCCCGCGCCGGGACTGCCGAACGCGCCCTTGAAGCCGCGAGGGAAGGCGCGTTGACCTGCGGATACGGTGCCGTGCGTCGGCAGGAGGGGGCTGGCCACTGCTGCGCATGCCCGGCAACGCGCGAGTCGTGCGGCGCCCGCGTCGGCTCCAGCCGCGAACGTGCCCGAGTTCGCTGACGAGGTGTCGGACACCGGCTGACGCGGTGTGAGGAGAGGTGGTGTGTCTCAGTCCCCGGTGGGCTGCGACATCGCACACGACCAGGGCGAGCCCCGGACCCTGGCACGTGCGGAGGGGAGCCGGGTCCGGGTCGCCGGTTCACACGGGTGATCACCTCCCGGTCTCACGGGTGGTCGGTCGTGGGCGGTGCGGTGGCGCCGGCGCGAGCAGGACAGCGGTGCGCCGCACATCGGCGGGCAGTTCCTCACCACGCCGGGCCCGACGCCGAGGGCCGGCGCGTCGAGCCGGGGCCACACCGCGCAGAGGCGAACGGATTCCAGGCCGTCGGCGCGACGCTGTGCACGAACGGGCCGCACCGCAGGGCGGAGGCCTCGGTCAGGATGTGAGCGTCCAGTCCGGCCGGTCCCCTGGCGGCGGCCACCAGCACCGAGGACAGGTGGCGGGCGGCGACGTCCAGTACCGCCCCCGCCGCCCGCAGTCGGGTGCCGCGCGGCGCGACGCGGTGGACGACGGGAATGTGGTCCAGGCCGGCCCGCCGCACCCGGGGCAGCACCCGGCCCATCACCGCACGGGCCGCATACGTGTCCGCGGTGACGGATGAGTGGGCGTGCGCGGGCAGGACGGCGACGAGCAGCAGAGGCGCCCGACGCGGGACAGCCAGTCGCAGTGCGGTGTCGATGACGGCGATGTCCTGGACGGAGTCCGCCAGGAGAGCGGTCACCGGACGTGGTGGAGGAACCGGGGGGACCCGTTCGGCGGGGATCACGGGACGATCCAGGGGCTGTTGGGACACAGCGGCCCCCTTCGGAAGAGCGGACGGTTTCGGGGGATGACTCAAGCGTCACTCGCCCACGACTAACCCGTCAAGAATTACGCGAATTTTTTTTCGCCCATAGACTTTCGTCTATGGTTGATACGCGAATCACGCTTCGTATGATGGGTGTCCATGAGCGTGTCTTCCTCCCGTGGTGATCAGTGGACCTTCCTGACCAACCACGCCCGCGTCCTGCTGCAGATCGCCCGCGATCCCGACACGCGGCTGCGTGACATCGCCACGGGCATCGGCATCACCGAACGTGCCGTCCAGCTCATCGTCGCCGACCTCGAGGCCGCCGGATACCTCACCCGTACCAGGGTGGGCCGCCGTAACCGCTACACCATCGACCCGACCGTGGCCCTGCGCCATCCCGCCGAGGCCGACCACCCCGTGGGCGACCTCCTCGGGGCTTTCCTCCACCGCGAGGACCCCGCGTCGCCCGGTCCGGAGTCCTCCGGCATGTGATGCCCGGCCTGCCACGCTGATCCCGGCGGGCAGGGGCGGCGGGCGCACACCCGCGGCGCCCTCGCCGGCAGCCGGTGCTCGAGGTGACCCGGCGTGACTTCGGGGGAAGGTCTTCCCTCCGGTCCTCGGCCCGCCTGTACGCGGCGGTGGGACACCGTTGCGTACAGGCGGGCCGCTCTGTCTCCGGTGGTGGCCGAAGGTCCCTGTGGATTGGGGCTGTTGAGTCTTCGGGGTGTGGACCTTCGGCGTCGGGTGCGTGGGGGTGGGGTCCGGGAGAGTGACTGGTGTCAGGAACCAGCCGGATCTCTCCGAGGGAGTCACTGTCATGGCCGTGCACCAGTCCACGCATCGTAGTTCGGGTTTCCGTCTGCCGTCGTTCCGTCGTGGCGGCGGCGTCTCCGCGTCGGGGGTGGCGGAGTCGGAGGCCGGCGCGCTCACCGCACGGGCCTGTGTCTTCGCGTCGGCCCGGGTGCTGATGGGGTTCGTCTTCCTGTGGGCGTTCCTGGACAAGACGTTCGGGTTCGGTTACGCCACCGCGTCCGGGAAGGGCTGGGTCGACGGGGGTTCGCCCACGGAGGGGTTCCTCGGGCACGTGGCGGTCGGTCCGATGGAGTCGACGTTCCACTCGTGGGCCGGGGCGGCGTGGGCGGACTGGCTGTTCATGCTGGGTCTGCTGGGGGTCGGGCTGGCGTTGACGGCGGGTGTGGCGCTGCGTCCGGCGGCGGTGGCGGGGTCGGTGATGATGGCGCTGATGTGGGTGGCGGAGTGGCCGCCGGCGAAGCACCTGTCGGACGGGTCGGCGAGCATGTCGACGAATCCGTTCGCCGACTACCACGTGGTGTACGCGGTGGTGCTGATCGTTCTGGCGGTGGTGTCGGCGGGTGACGCGCTCGGTCTGGGCCGGGTGTGGGCCAGGCTTCCGCTCGTCCGCGATCACGCGTGGCTGCGCTGAGCACGGCTGGTGGGGCGGGTCCACTCACGGACCCGCCCCACCAGGACGCCGAGAAGGACCGTCGGCGCCATCCCGGGACCACAGGCCCCTGCCCACGGGGGCTGCCCGAAGAGAAGCTGACAGCGGAACGAGTGACACAGGAGGTGGCCAGGATGGACCGGATGATCACCGTAGGATTCGACGGTTCGCCCGAGAGCCGGGCCGCCGCGGAGTGGGCGGCCCGCGAAGCCGCGCTGCGCCAGGTGCCGGTACGACTGCTCCACGTGTGGCAGCCGGTGCCGGAGCCCGTGGTCCAGGCGCCGCTCCTCGGCGCCGAGACGCTCCAGCACTGGACCGAGCACATCCCCCGGGAAGCCGCGGAGGGCCTGAGGCGCCGGCACCCCGGCGTCGAGGTGACGATCGAGCAGCGGGCCGGGACTTCTGCGGACGCGCTGGTCGACGGCGCCCGCGACGCGGAACTGCTGGTGCTGGGCTCGCGGGCCCTGAGCGGTCTCGCGGGCTTCCTGGTCGGCTCCGTCGGCCAGTCGGTGGTCGCACACGCCGAGGTGCCCGTGGTCCTGGTCCGAGCGGGGGAACAGGCCGCCGACGAGCACATCATGGACCCCGCCGGCATACCGTCCGCCGCCACCGGCTTCCGGCCCGTGGTCCTGGGCCTGGACACCGACAGCCCCGACGAGACGGTGATCACCTTCGCGTTCGAGGAGGCCCGGCGCCGCCAGACCGCGTTGACCGTCGTCCAGGGCTGGAACCTGCCGCCCTACTACGTCTACAGCCTGGCCGCGGGCGTCGACCCCCGCGAGGACGCCGTCCGCGAGCAGGCCGCCGCCCTCACCGAAGCGCTGCTGCCGTGGCGGGGGAAGTACCCGGACGTCGAGGTGACGGAACGGTCGCGGCTCGGCAGCCCGGCCGACCACCTCATCGACGCGGCCCGCGACGCCTCTCTCGTCGTCGTCGGCCGCCGCATCCGCCGTAACCCCTTCGGCGTGCACATCGGTGCCGTCGCCCACGCGGTCATGCACCATGCGACCGCCCCCGTCGCCGTCGTCGCCCACCGTGGACGCGGGCTGCCGAACAGAAGCACAGAAGGAGCGGAACCATGAAAGCAGCGGTCGTCCGGGAGTTCGGCAAGCCCCTGGTCATCGAGGAGCGCACCGATCCCGAGCCTGGACCGGGCCAGGTCCTCGTCCGGGTCGAGGCGTCCGGCCTGTGCCACACCGACATCCACGCGGCGCACGGCGACTGGCCGGTCAGGCCGACACCGCCGTTCGTTCCCGGTCACGAGGGTGTCGGCCTGGTCGAGAGGCTGGGCGACGGAGTGACACACCTCGCCGTGGGGTCCCGTGTCGCCGTGCCCTGGCTCGGCAAGGCGTGCGGGCGGTGCGAGCACTGCCGCTCCGGCTGGGAGACCCTGTGCGAGAGCCAGGTCAACACCGGATACGGCTGTGACGGCGGGTATGCCGAGAAGATGCTGGCCTGGGCCGACTTCGCCCAGCCGGTGCCGGACGGCGTCAGCGCTCTCGACGCCGCCCCGCTCACCTGCGCGGGCGTCACCACCTACAAGGCGCTGAAGGTCGCGGACGTCAGGCCCGCCCAGCTCGTCGCGATCTCGGGCGTGGGCGGACTGGGGCATCTCGCGGTGCAGTACGCGAAGATCGCCGGAGCGCGGGTCGCGGCGATCGACGTCACCGACGACAAGCTGCGACTCGCCCGGGAACTCGGCGCGGACATCGTCATCGACGCCCGTACCCAGGACGTCGCCACAGAGCTGAAGCGACACGGCGGTGCGCACGTGGCCCTCGCTCTCGCGGTGAACCCCGCGGCGTTCGCCGCCGTCTACTCCGGTCTGCGACGCGGCGGAAAGCTCGTCATGGTGGCCCTGCCGGCCCACGGGACGCTCGAGGTTCCGATCTTCGACACCGTCCTCAACGGCACTTCGATCATCGGGTCCATCGTGGGCACCCGTCAGGACCTCGCCGAGGTCCTCCAGCTGCACGCCGAGGGCCGCACCGAGGTCATCCGGGAGACACGGCCGCTCACCGCCGTCAACGACTGCATCGCAGAAGTCCTCGGCGGCCAGGTCAAGGCCCGGATCGTGTTCGACCTCAGCTCGGAAGGCTGAGACGATGCCCCTGCCCATGGTCGTCGGCGTGGATGGTTCCGAGTCGAGTCTGCGGGCCGTCGACTGGGCGGCCGACGAGGCCGGGCTGCGTGAACTGCCCCTGCGGATCGTTCATGCCTACCGCTGGGACCGCTACGAGGGCGGATCCCTCGCCCGAGAGTTCGACGAGTCGTCCCGTCGTGTGACTCCGGACGACATCCTCGTCGTCGCCGGCCGCCGCGCCCGCCGTCACCACCCCGACCTCGCCGTCACCACCGAAGCGGTGGCCGAGGAGCCCGAGTACGTTCTCCTTCGCGAGGCGCGCAACGCCTCCGCCGTGATTCTGGGGACCCGAGGGCGCGGTGAACTCGCCGACCTCCTGCTCGGCTCCGTCAGCCTGACCGTGGCCGCCACGGCGAACTGCGCCGTCGTCGTGGTCCGAGGAAGCCACGACAACCGGGCCGTCGAAGGCCGTCACGGCCGTGTGGTCGTGGGCGTGGCCGCCGCGCCCACGGCCGCGGTGCGCTTCGCCACGGAAGAGGCCCGGCGGCGTGGGGCTGTTCTGGACGCCGTACGGGCATGGCGGTGCCCCACCCACGACACCGCCGACCACCCGCTGCTCACGGGTACGCCCGAGCGGGTGCACGAGGAACGGGCGGCCGAGGAACTGCGAGCCGTACTCGTCGACACCCCGGCGGACGTGCGTCTGCACCGGCTCACGGTCGAGGGACCTGCTCGGCGCGTGTTGCTGAACGCCTCGTACGGCGCGGATCTGCTGGTCGTCGGCCGACGGCGCCCCGGGCAGTTCGGGCACCGCCTCGGCCGGGTCGCCCACACGCTTCTGCACCACTCCGCCTGTCCCGTCGCGGTCGTCCCCGACACGGCGTGACCGCCCGGAGCCGTCGCCCGGGACGGCCGGAGGGGGACGGGGCGACCGGCCCTCAGGGAGCCCCAGGGCGACCCTGGGCCGGGCCGCCGCCGTGACAGACGCTCGACCGGACACAGAGTCCGAGCGGTTCGGAGGAGAGCAGCCATGACGGACGCGACGCGGCACCGCCCCGCAGTGCACGCGCTGCTCACGGACGGGACCACCGTGCGCATGGAGCGGCTTCGCCGCCGGCTCCCTCGCTGTCGCTTCTCGCCGTGGCCGCTACCGTCGGATGTGGAGCGACCCGTCCTGGGTCTGCTTGGAGGCGGTGATGGCCAAACACACGGGCAAAGCTCTGCGTCTGACGATTTTCGTCGGCGAAAGGGACACGTGGCATCACAAAAGTCTCTATCCCGAGATAGTGCGCAGGGCTCACAAGGCAGGACTGGCCGGCGCCAGTGTTCTGCATGGCATCGAGGGCTATGGTGCGTCCTCCCTCGTACACACCCAGCGGTTCTTCTCGCTGGCCCTGGATCTGCCGGTCGCCGTGATCATCGTGGACGCCGAGGAGAAGATCCGTGCCTTCCTGCCGGTGCTGGACGAACTGATCGGTGAAGGGCTGGTGGTCGTCGACGAGTGTGAAATCGTTCGCTACGTCCGCGACAGCGATCCGCGGTCAGCGTGAGGGGGCGTCCTCCTGGCGTACCACGACGACGGGACAGGCCGCGTGCTGGGCGCACCGCTGGCTGACCGACCCCAGCACCAGCCGGGCGAAGCCGCCGCGCCCGCGGCGTCCCACCACGAGCACCTCTGCCCCTTCCGACGCACGGACCAGTACGTCAGACGGGTCGCCCTCGACGAGATGCTGCGTGAGTCCAGGAGGGGGGCCCTCGGGAAAAACGGTCCGCAACTCCTGGGCGAAGCGTTCACGGGCTTGTTCGACGTCGAACAGGGGCTCGATCGTCGGTCCGTCCCACCCTCGGGCGGCCGGTGTGTCCCAGACGTGGATCGCCTCCACGGCACCGCCGATGGTCCGCGCATGGCGATCCGCCCACAGCAGAGCGGCGTACGACGAAGGGGAGCCGTCGACGCCCACGACGATCCGCGGTACCTCAGAGGATTCCATGGCCCATCACCTCACCCAGACGGCCCCCGCTCTTCCACGCTGCCGGAACCCTCGCCACCGCGCCAGCCGGCCCTGGCAGAGCTGAAGCATGCCGGACGAGCCCTGCCTCGAAGGTGAGCTGCGTGGCGCCACCCGGCTGAGGACGCGAGGCTGGAAGTGGGGGCCGGCCCTGTGAGCAGGTACCTGGAGGTGGCATGACTGGTGCGGACGGGCGCCGCCCGATCGTGGTCGGCGTCGATCCTGACCCGGAGAAGCGCCTGGCACTGTCCTGGGCCGCCGACGAGGCACAGCGGCGCAGGCTGCCCCTGCGGCTCGTGCACGCTCAGGGAACCCCCACCGGCGGCTACCGGTCGGGGGAGGTACGGCCGTCGTGGGAGGAATGGAACCGCGAGCTGCACGGGCTCGGTGACCGGGTGCTGAGGGACGCCGTGTCCTTCGTGGAGACCCGGCAGCCGACGGTGGAGCTGTCGACGCTGCTGGCGGAGGGCGAGCCTGCGTGGATTCTCCACGAGGAGACGCGCAACGCCTCGCTCGCGGTGGTCGGTTCCTGGCACCTGAGCAGGCGGCGCACACTCTTCTCGGCCCCCTCGGTGGCGCTGCCGCTCGCGGCGCATGCCGCTTGCCCGGTCGTGGTCGTACCGGAACCCGAGCACATCACCCAGCAGCCCGCCTACTTCGTGGTCGGTGTCGACGGCAGCGAGCACTCGGCCGAAGCCGTGAACCTGGCCATGGAGGAAGCGGCACTACGCGGCGCGAACCTGCGGGCGTTGTACGTGTGGCATCCGCCGCTGCTCGGGCTCCTGGACGAGCACGCCGCGCTGGGCGAATGCCGCCGGGTCCTGGCTGAGACGGTCGCGGGTCGCACTGAGGCGCACCCGGACGTGGAACTGCACCACGAAGTCGTGCGTGGTCACCCCGTGGACGTCCTGACACAGGCGTCCGAGCACGCCCTCGGACTGGTCGTGGGTTCTCGTGGACGCGGCGGATTCACGGGCATGGTGCTGGGTTCGGTGAGCCAGGGAGTACTCCATCACGCGCGCTGCCCGGTCATCACGGTTCCGGCCTGAGACCAGGTGGCCAACTCTCGTCCATGTCAGGGCTGTCCGAGCCACACCAGCCTGTGACCGCATTTCCCGCCGCGGACGTCTTCACCGGCAGTCCCGTGCGCAGGTGACCGCGCCGGGCCGTGGTCACCTGCCGTATCCCCTTCACCCAAGACGCAGCGCGACCTTGAGCGCGCCGGAGGTCACACCGTGGGCGAACACCTCATAGGCCTCTTCCGCCTGGTCGAGCCGGAGGGTGTGGGTGATCAGTGGTGAGACCCGCAGGCGCCCGAACCTCAGCAGCTCCATCAGCCAGGGCGTGGACGAGGTGTCGACCTGGCCGGTGCTGATCGTGACGTTCTTGCGCCACAGGGACTCCAGGTGCAGCGTGCTGGACCGGCCCGGTGTGCCGACGACGGCGATGTGGCCGCCGGTGCGCACGGCGCGGGTGCACAGCACGAACCCGTCCGGCTCGCCCGACGCCTCGACCACCACGTCGGCGCCCGGCCCGTCGTACAGCTCGGCGATCATCCGGCCAGGCGTCTCCGCGGCGTCCGCACCCATGCGGACCGCGGCGTCCAGCCGGGCGGCGGAGAGGTCCACCGCGACGACCCGGCGCGGCGAGTAGAGCCGCGCGATCGCCACGGTGGCGAGACCGACGGGTCCCGCGCCCACCACGACCACGATGTCTCCTGGACCGACCTCGCCGTTCCGCACGCCCACCCCGTAGGCGGTGGGCAGCACCTCGGAGAGGAGGACCGCCTCGTCGGCCGGGCCGGAGAAGGACAGACGGTGCGTCGACTGGTCGGCGAACGGCACCCGCACGTACTCGGCCTGGGTGCCGTGGATCAGGTGTCCCAGGATCCACCCGCCGCCCCCGCGGCACTGCCCGAACATGCGGTCGCGGCACGGCAGGCATCGGCCGCAGGCGGAGACGGACGAGACAATGACACGGTGGCCCGGCTGCAGCCGTCGGACGTCGCTGCCGGTCGAGACCACCTCGCCGACCGCCTCGTGACCGAGAACCGTTCCCGCCGCCACGTCGCCCAGGTCCCCGTTCAGGATGTGCAGGTCGGTGCCGCAGATCGTCGTGGTCTCGACACGTACGAGGGCGTCCGTGGGTTCTTCCACCACGGGATCTTCGACGGTCTCCCAGGAAATCCGCCCGGGGCCGTGATAGACGAGAGCGCGCATGGTCACCCACTCCCTGACAGTGTGGCCGCCCTCGTCCACCGTCGCCCCGTACGGTCCGCCGGGCAACCGGTGACACCTACCGCGATGAGACATCGGTGATGGGGCGGGGCCGGGGGTGTCCAGGACGGCAGCGTCACAGGGACAGAGGCGGCACCGCTCCGGCCAAGGCGAGCCAACTGGTCAGCTCCTCTGGATCGCAGGCCCCGCTGCGGAAGCCGATGTGGCCGTCCGGACGCACCGCGACCAGGCCACGACCAGGACTGTCGGACAGCCGCAGGGCGGTCGGCCTCGGCCCGTTCAGCGTGTCCGGCTGTGGAACCGCGTCGCTTCGCAGCAGCAGGTGCACCCCGGGGCGCGTCAGCAGCCCGCGGAGCCGCTCCGTCGAGTCCCCGACGCGGACCGCCGCATCCGGCAGGCGGTCTCCCGCCCGGGGAGCTCCCCGCAAGCGCGGCCTGCCTTCCGCGCGTCGAGCCCCGCGGCACCTGGGTGAGCCGGCCGGCGCGGGCGAACGCCGGCACCCACTGGGGCAGCGGTCGTCAGTCGGGCTCCATGTAGGGGCGCCGGAACACCGGTGCCTGAGCCGTGCCCCATGGGCGTACGGCGGCCAGGGCCTGTTCGACGGCGGCGCCCAGGGAACCGCTGGTGTCGACCGTGGCGGCCTCCGGCCAGGGCGGTTCCGCGCCCCGCATCGCCGCGGCGACGGAGGCGTCTGCGTCCGAGGGCTCCGGCGTGCGCGCGTCGAGGCGCGCCGCGGCCACGTCGTCCGGCACGTGGCAGTGCAGGGCGACCAGGTCGGTGCTGGTCCGTTCGGCGACGCGCAGGGCGGCGTCCCGCTGAGCCTCGTCGGACCACGTGGCGTCCAGGACGACGGACTCCCCGGCGGACAGCAGCGCGGACGCGTGGTCGAGCAGCGCCGCGTACGTCCTCGCCGTCCACTCCGGTGTGTAGATGCCCTCGCGGTACCCTGCCGCAGCGGACCGGTCCGCCGGGATGCCCGCCAGTTGCTTGCGGAGCCGGTCGCTGCTGAGCAGGGCGACCCCCAGGCGGTCGGCCAAGGCCCCGGCCAGGGTGGACTTGCCGCTGCCCGGCATCCCGCCGACCAGGGTGAGGCTGACGGCCGCTGCCCGAAGATGCCGCAGCGTCGTGGAGAGCAGCCGCCGGAACACCGCCTCCGCTCCCGGCGCGCCCTGGCGTGCCTGGATGAGCGACACCTTGGCGCGGACGAACGCGCGGTAGGCGACGTAGTGGTGCCACAGGGAGGGCGGCGCCGGGTCGCCCGAGAACTCGCCGTACCGCGCGAGGAAGAACGCGGCGGCCTGCGGAGCGTCGAGCTGTTCCAGGTCCATGGCGAGGAACGCGGCGTCGTCCAGGCCGTCGACGTACCGCAGGTGGTCGTCGAACTCCAGGCAGTCGAGCAGGCGGGGGCCGTCGTCGAGGCAGAAGATGTCTTCGGCGAGCAGATCGCCGTGTCCGTCGACCACCCGGCCCTGCTCGATCCGTGCGTCGAACAGCAGCTCGCGCCCCGCCAGATAGCGGCGTGCCAGCCGCTCCACCTCCGGCAGTCCGTCGGGCAGGTCGCCGTCCTGCGTCAGCTCACGCACCTGCCGGAAGCTGTCCTCCCAACGCGCTGAGAGAGCGTCCCGAGTGCCCTGCGCGTCCACCTGCGGGCCTCTGGGCGCCCGCGCGTGCCAGGCCGCGAGCTGCCGGGCGACCGACCGAAGGACGTCGTCGACGTTCGCCCCCTCACGCACCAGATGAGACAGACGGCGGTCCGTCGGCATCCGGCGCATCACCACGAGCGGCTCCGGATCCCCGTAGCCGGGCTCGCGCAGTTCACCGAGTCCCAGGTAGACGTCGGGGGAGAAGCGCCGGTTGAGCGCCACTTCCCGCTCGCACGCCGTACGGCGGGCCGCGACCGTCGTGTAGTCCAGGAAGCCCAGACTCACCGGCTTCTTCAGCTTGTGGACCCGGCCACCGGCGAAGAACAGGATCGCGGTGTGCGTCTCACACACGTCCGCACGCGGCGGCAGGACCTCACTCACGGTCTCGTCCTCCGCCGTTCAGGAAGGGCTGACCACATAGCGGTGCTCCCCGTCTCGCTGGAAGCTGGAAGGCGTGGCGACTCCGTAGTTCGAGAAGTACCCCAAACCGGTGCACGACGCATGTCCACCGGGACGCCGGGCCCGGCCACAGGGGTGCAGCGGCGACAGCCCGCCCGGGGACGTTCGGCCCTGTGTCCGATGCGCCACTTGCCTCAGGCTGGAAGGAGCGGGGGACGAGCCGGCCACCTGCTGGAGGTGGATCATGAGTGCACGCAATCCGCCACCCCCGGGTCCGCAGCCTCAGCGCCACGAACATGTGCCCAGGAAGGCGAATCCGCTCCGTCGCGGCTCGGACCGCTTCGAGGCTCGGATCTGCCGCATTCTGCTGCTGATCCTCGTGCTCGGCCTACCGGCCGCCTCGCTGGGCACGGGACTGGCCACCTACCAGTCGGCCATGCAAACAGTGCGGACCCAGTCGGCAGAGCGCTATGAAGTCGACGCCGAAGTGGTGTCGGCGGGTGAGACGGTCCCCGCCACCAAGACACAGCAGGCGCAGGTCCGCTGGCTCGACGAGGCAGGGACGGCGCGGACGGACGACACACGGGTGAAGGCGCACACTCCCGAGGGCGCCACCGTGCGGGTATGGGTCACACAGGACGGAGCCGTCACCGTCCCGCCGATGACGCAGAACCAAGCCGTGACGACCGGCTGGTTCACGGGCACGGCGGCCGCGGCCGGGTTCGCGGCCGTGATCTACGTGACGCGGAAAGGAATGCGGCACGAGCTCGATCGGAAGAGGTACGCGCAATGGGACGCCGAGTGGGAGCGGGTGGAGCCTCTGTGGGCCGCTCGGTTCCGCCGGTGATCCGGCGTGACCGGACACGGCCAGGGAGGCCATGCACATGTCCGACGCGACGACGACCGACCTGTACGAAGTGACGATGGCCATGTCCTACCTGCAGGAGGGCATGACCGGTCCCGCCACCTTCAGTCTTTTCGCCCGGAGAATGCCCGCCGAACGAGGCTTCCTGGTCGCGGCGGGACTGGAGTCGGCTCTGGACCATCTGTCCGGCCTGCTCGTCGGCCCCGACGACGTCGAAGCGTTCGCTTCCGTCCTGCACCGCGCACCGCGCGATCTCGCGCCCCTGCTGGGCCTGACGTTCACCGGTGATGTGCGGGCGGTGCCCGAGGGGCGGATCGTGCTCGCGGGGGAGCCCCTGCTGGAGGTGACCGCGCCCTTGCCCGAGGCGCAGCTCGTCGAGACGTACGTGCTCAACCAGCTCAACCACCAGACCGCCGTCGCGGCAAAGGGAGCCCGGTGCGTTCTCGCGGCGGACGGGCGCCCGGTGGTCGACTTCTCCCTGCGCCGCACCCATGGCACGCAGGCCGGGTTCCAGGCGGCACGCGTGGGGGCGATGGCCGGTTTCGCCGGCACCAGCAACGTGGCGGCCGCCACCGCCCTGGGCATCCCGGCCGTCGGCACGATGGCGCACTCCTATGTCGAGGCGTTCCCCACCGAGGAGGACGCTTTCCGCGCCTTCGCACGCGCCCACCCCGGCCCGGTGACCCTGCTGGTGGACACCTACGACACCGAGGAGGGGGTGCGGACCGCGGCACGCGTCCTGCGGGAACTCGGACCCGCCGTCCACGCGGCCGGTTCCGCGATCCGCCTGGACAGCGGCGACCTCGGAGCCCTCGCGCGGCGCGCCCGGTTCCTGCTCGACGACGCGGGCCTGCCCGGCGTGAGCATCACCGCGAGTGGTGGTCTGGACGAGTACGCGGTGGAGGAACTCGTCAGCTCAGGTGCACCGATCGACACGTACGCCGTGGGCACCCGTTTCGGCGTTTCGGCCGACGCGCCGTACTTGGACTCGGCGTACAAGCTGGTCGAGTACGAGGGCCGGCCGGTGATGAAACTGTCGTCGGCGAAGGTGACCGCACCCGCCCCCAAGCAGGTGTTCCGCGGGCTCGGGTGCGCGGACGTGATCGGTCTGACCGACGAGCGGCCGCCGGCCGGGGCGGAGCCGTTGCTCGAGACGGTGATGCGCGACGGACGGCGCACCGGCCCTCGTGCCACGCTCGGCGAGTGCCGGGACAGGCTCGCCGCGGACCTTGACGCACTGCCGCCGGCCGCCCGCCGCATCCGGGGACCTGTCGCCCCGCACCCGGCGGTCTCCGAGCGGTTGCGCGACCTCACGGCCCGCGTCAGGCACCGCACCGAGGCTCATGCGGGCGCGGTCTCCAGCCCGTCACCGTCCGAGTGACAGACCGTGCCCACATGTGGGAGGGCGCGCGCCACGCTCGAGGTCGCCGCGTCACGACGCGGTGGCGGGCCGTCCGACGTCGTCGGTCCGGTAGCCGAGGTGCTCGCTGACCGACACCACCCCGTCGACGCTGCGGCCCAGACGCTCGATCACAGGGATCAGACTCCGGTACTCGACCGAGCCCCTGAGATCGACACCGGGGGCGCCGACATCAGCTCCTCGGCACGAGAACCCTCCGCCTTGGCACGCTCCCACGCTTCGAGGTGCGGGACGGGCACCCGGCCCGACGGATCGGCCTGGTCGACCGTTTCACGGAGCAGATCGGCCTCGGACGCCACGCCCAGGGGGCGGTCCAGGTCGCCCACCACCGGTACGGCGGTGACGTCGTTCTCCGCCAGCAGCCTGGCGATCTCCTTGAACGGCGTGTCGCGTCGTGCCGTCACGACGTTCCGGGTCATGAGTTCCGCGACCGTTCGATGCTGCATGTCGCCTCTCCCGTCCGGACCGTGACCGCCGTCATGGCCGGTCTCACCGCCCGCTCACAGGGTTACGCGCCGGTCGAGCCGTGCGGCGGGGTGCCGCCCGTGGCACGTTGGATACAGCACCGTTCTGAGGAGAGGGCGGCGGTCATGCGAGCTCACCCTGGCGACCGGCCCGTCGTGGGAAGCCCGGCGACCGGCGTCGTCGGGCGCCACGGCGGGATCGTCGGACTGCGCCATGACGACGGAACGCCTCCCTACGACGTGCGCCGGCCGGACACGGACGACATCACGCTCGTGTTCCCGGGCCCCGACGCGCACATCCGGCACATCGACCGGCCGGCGTTCGGCCGTCGCACGCCGCGGGCGCTTGCACCGTGCGGAAGCCCGCCCGGCGCGCCCACACCGCCCCGTGGGCAGGCGGCGCACGCGATGACTGGGCGGCGATCCCGCCCACGCACGTCACAGGCAAGCGCGTCACTCCCGCCGACGAGCAGGCACACACGAGCACCGGTCCGAGAGACGAGCAGGCACACACGAGCACCGGTCCGAGAGGGGTGGCCACGGTGACCCGACCGACGCCGGCCGACAAGCAGGTGACCGCTCTCGTCCGAGATGCCACCGCAGCCCCGTCCATGCACAACGCGCAGCCCTGGTTCTTCCGCTACTTCCGTCGCAGCCGCACGTTCGAGATCCATGCCGACCAGGCACGTGCCATGCCGCACTCCGATCCCCAGAACCGAGGTCTGCACATCGGCTGCGGCGCCGCCCTGCTCAATCTCGAGGTCGCCGCCGTCCACGAGGACCTGCGTCCGGACACCGCATTGCTGCCCGACCCCACGGACCCCGCGCTGGTGGCGACGGTACGGCTGACTCATGCCGCAGCCGACAGGAGCGGCCTCGGTGCGCTGTACCCGGCGATACACCGGCGCCACACCAGCCGTTACCCGTTCGGAGAGCGGGAGATCCCGGACGCCGTCCGGGAGGAGCTGCGAGCGGCCGCGGACGCCGAGGGAGCGACCCTGGCCTTTCCCACCGCGTGGCACCTGCAGGAGGTGCTCGAACTGGCGCGGGAGGCAGAGGCACGCAACGCCACCGACCGGGGGGCCGACGAAGACCTGGTCCGATGGACGCGTACCGATGCGGCCTCGGCGGCCACCGCGGACGACGGGGTTCCCCACTACGCCTTCGGGCCGCGCCGACGGGGAGGCAAGGCGCCGGTGCGTGACTTCGCGGGCTCCAGGAGGGTCCCGGGACGTGAAGCGGCCGACTTCGAACACCATCCCCAGCTGGCACTGGTCAGCACGGCCCACAATCGTCCGGAGGACTGGCTCCGCGCGGGTCGAGCCGTGGAGCGCGTGCTGCTGCTGGCCACCCTCAGGGGCCTGGCCGGCTCCTTCGCCACCCAGCCTCTCGAATGGAGTGACCTGCGCTGGCCTCTGCGGGACCCTGTGGCGGGCACGGGTTACGCACAGACCCTGCTACGGCTGGGCTACGGCCCTCAAGGGCCGGGTGCACCACGCCGGCCGGTGTCCGACGTGCTCGACGTCCAGCCGTGAGCCCGGTGATGCCGGCCCCCGTCCGCCGACTCGGCACCACGCGCTCCACGGCACGCACCGCGCTTGACGGCGACAACCCTCCGGGTCGTCACATCGCTGACGGGACCGCAGACGCAGAACCCGTCGGCTCACCTGGTGCCCGGCCGTACAGCTCCACCATCACCGCCGAACAGCTGAGTGAAGCCCGGGAGCCGCGGCGATGGTGTCGCGACGGCACCTCCGGAGTGCGACGGTGTAGTGCAGGGAGTACGCAACGACCGGTGCAGTAAGGCGGTGGTGACCGTGGAGCTCCCCCTTGTCGTGGGCGTCGACGGTTCCGACTCCAGCCTGGAGGCGGTGGACTGGGCCGCGGACGAGGCCGCGCGTCTTCGGCTGCACTTGCGGATCGTCCATGCCTCTCTGTGGGAGCGGTACGAGGCCCGGGTACCGTCCTTCGCCACCGCCCGACCCGCCCAGGAGATCCTGGCCGACCACATCGCGGCGTCGAGCGTCGAGCGCGCCCGCCTGCGCCACCCGGAGCTGGAGGTGTCCACCGACGTAGTGCCCGAGGACGCGGTGTCCGCGCTGCTGCACGCGGCTCAGGGGTCTGCCGCCCTGGTCACCGGATGCAGGGGGCGTGGCGGGGTCACCGGCATGCTGCTCGGATCGGTGAGCCTCACGGTGGCCGCCCGGGCCGTCTGCCCGGTGATCGTGGTGCGCGGTGAGGAGCGGAACCGGCAGGGCGCACTCGGTCAGGTGGTGGTCGGTGTCGCCGATCCCACCCGGAGCTCGGCCGCCGTGCGGTTCGCCCTCCGTGAGGCCGCGGCACGCGGCTGCGCGCTGGAGGCCGTACGGGCCTGGCGCCGCCCGGCCCACCAGCATGCCGACCACCCGCTGATCGCGGACGAAGCGGGGGCCGTACGCGAGGAACACGCCTCCGCGGTCCTCACCGACGTACTCCGCGACGCAGACCATGACCATCCGAACGCCGACGTGCGTCGCCGGACGGTCGAAGGGCCCGCCCACCAGGTGCTCCAGGACGCTTCCCGCCGCGCCGACCTGCTCGTCGTGGGCGCGCGGCGGCGGCACGGCCACATCGGCCTGCAACTCGGCCGGGTGGCCCACACGCTGCTGCACCACGCGGCATGCCCGGTGGCCGTCGTTCCCCAGCGGAACTGACCCCGGTCCGGGCACCGTTCCGCGTCCCCCACCGGGTGACGGGAGGGCCGGCATGTCCGAGTGGACCTGGGAGTACGAGGGTTACCTCCCGGGAGAGGAGCGGCTGCGGGAGGCGCTCCGCACGCTCGGCAACGGATGCTTCGCCACCCGGGGCGCCGTGCCCGAGAGCCGCGCGAGCCTTCTGTACTACCCGGGCACTTACGCGGCGGGCGTCTACAACCGCCTCGAGTCGAGACCCGCGAGGACGCCCTTCACCTCGACCCGGTGCCACTCCCGGCCCTGTCCGAGTACAGCTTCTCCCTGCGGTACCGCGGCCACAGGGGCATCGGCGTTCGCCGCCGAGACGGAGAGATCGAGATCGAGATCGAGGTCCCCGATTCGGAGGAGTCACCGGTCAGCGTGGTGGTCGCCGGCCGCGCCGTGAGCGTCGCACCGACCGATGACGCCGACGGCGGCGGCGAGCAGGAGGCCGATCAGCCGGCTGCGGAAGTGGTCCAAAGTGCGTCACCACTGCGGCGCGCGGGCCGGTCCGGCCGGCTCGTCGGCTCCGTGGCCGGCGGCTCGCCGCTCGGCTTCGGCCGTGGTCAGGCCTGTGGCCGGGGACGCCGGGCAGGTCCGGCACGTCGGTGGCCTCCCACCCCGCCCACGGAGGGCTCGGCGGTGACGCGAGGCCGGGGCGGGGACCGCGGTCCGCCGGGACACGGTCACTCCTTGCCGCGGACGACGGTGACGGGGCAGTGCGCGTGGTGCAGCAGCGCCTGGCTGACCGATCCCAGGAGCAGGCCGGTGAAGCCGCCACTGCCCCGGGCTCCGACCACCACCAGCCGGGCTTCCTTGCTTGCGTCGATCAGCGCGTTGCGGATCCGGGACCGCACCAGGCGCCGCTCGACGGTGACCTGCGGATAGATCTCCTGCCAGGCGGCCACGGTACGGTCGAGGAGCCGCTGTTCGGCCTCCCGCAGCTGGTCGGCGTTCGCCACCATCGCGGCCAGCGGATCGAGGGGTGCCTTGTAGGCGCCTTCGCTCCAGGTGTTCCACACATGCAGCGCCACGAGCGGGGCACCGCGCAGCGCGGCCTCGGCGAACGCGAACTCCACCGCCCGCTCCCCGGCCGGGGAACCGTCCACGGCGAGCAGCACCGGCCCGTCCGGCTCCGGACGGCCGCGTACCACCATCAGCGGGCCGTGGCCGTGCGCGGCCAGATGCACCGCCGTCGAGCCGAGCAGCAGCCCGGAGAAGCCCGTCAGGCCGCGACTGCCGACCACTGTCAGCGCCGCCGACCGTGACTCGATCTCCAGGACCTCGATCGCGTCACCGGTGACCACCGAGCGAGTGATCCCGATGCCCGGTGCGGCCGCATGAGCCCGCTCCTCCGCCAGGGCCAGCTGCCCGTGCACCATCGGTTCCAGGCCGTGGTCGGCCGGACTCCACGGCGCCGCGCCGGCCGGCAGATGGGCGGACGGGCGGCCCATGGCGTGGACGATGCGCAGCGATGTGCCGCGCAGGCGGGCTTCGCGGGCCGCGACACCGACCGCGGCGAGGCTCGACTCCGAGCCGTCCACCCCTACGATCACCGGATCACTCACGGGGGCCTTCCTCTCCTTCGTGGAGAGGCCGCGGATCCGGCCTCTCGGTTTCACCCTCCAGCAGGGCGATCACCCCGGCCAAGGTCCGACAGGGCCAGAAACCGGGCCACTCGGCCCTGACCCGGCCCGCCGACCGGCCAGGAGACTGTGTTCCCCCGGACGGACCACGCCGGAACGCCCGTACTCGGGTGGCCTGTCACGCGTGCCGAAGAACGAGTACGACGGGGCCCCGGGGAGCGGCCCCGCCCGCACGGATCCGGACCCGACACGGCCGACAGGGTGATAGGCATGGACGTCAGCGAGGTACTGCTGCCCGGCGTGGGAATGCGCTACGAGTTCGTCAACCACGAGGGCGACCGGGTGGGCGTCGTCGCCCCGCGGTCGGGGGAGTTCGAGCTGGTCGTCTACCCGGGCGACGATCCCGACGAGGCCCACCCCGTGCTGAGACTGACGAGCGAGGAGGCCGACGCCCTCGCCGAGATCTTCGGTGCCCCGCGCATCGCGGAGCGTTTCGCCGACCTGACGCGCGAGGTGCCTGGGCTGAGCGCGGGGCAGGTCGAGGTCCGGCCCGGCAGTCCGTTCGCCGGCCGGATGCTCGGGGACACGCGGGCCCGGACGCGCACCGGCGCGTCGATCGTGGCGGTCGTCCGGGGTGAGGACGTCATCGCCTCGCCCAGCCCCGTCCAGCCGTTGGCAGCAGGGGACGTGCTCGTCGTCATCGGGACCCGCGAGGGCATCGCCGGCGTCCAGCGCATCATCCAGAGCTGAGCGGTGCACACTCCCGTCGCCCTGCTGCTGGAGCTGGGGATCATCCTGACCGCGCTCAGCCTGCTCGGCGCGGTCGCCCGGCGCTTCGCCCTGTCACCCGTGCCGCTGTACCTGGTGGCGGGTCTCGCCCTGGGCGACGGCGGAATCGCCCCGGTGCCGGCCGCCCGCGAGTTCGTGGACACCGGCGCGGCGATCGGCGTGATCCTCCTGCTGCTGACGCTCGGTCTGGACTTCACGGTGCGGGAGTTCACCGCCAGTCTCGGCCGGCACCGGTTCTCCGCCGTCGTCGACCTCGTCCTCAACGCCGCGCCCGGTGCCGGGGCGGGCCTGCTGCTCGGACTGGACGCGGCGGGCGTCCTGGCGCTGGCGGGCGTCACCTACGTCTCCTCCTCGGGCATCGTCGCCCGCCTGCTCCGTGACCTGCGCAGACTCGGAAACCGGGAGACCCCGGCGGTGTTGGCGGTGCTGGTGCTGGAGGACTTCGCGATGGCCGTCTACCTGCCGCTGCTGGTCGTCGTCACCACCGGTGGCACCTGGTCGGAGGCGCTCACGGCGGTCCTGGCCGCCACGGCCGTCGTGGTCGCGGCGATCGTCGCATCCGGCCGCTGGGGCCACCACGTCGGCCGGGTCGTGTCCCACACGGACCCCGAGCAGGTGCTGCTCAGGCTGCTCGGGATCACGCTGATCGTCGCCGCGCTGGCGGAGGTCGTCCATGTCTCGGCCGCAGTCGGGGCCTTCCTGGTGGGCCTCGCGGTGACGGGCGCCGCCGCCGACCGGGCCCGGACCGTCCTCGGCTCGCTGCGCGATCTGTTCGCGGCGGTGTTCTTCCTGGCACTCGGCATGTCCGTGGACCCCGGCGACCTCCTGTCCGAGCTGCCTGCCGCACTGGCTCTGGCCGTGGCCACGGCCGCGACCAAGGTGGCGACCGGATGGTATGCCGCCCGCCGCGAGGGAGCGGGCCGACGCGGCCGGCTGAGGGCCGGGACGGCGCTCATCGCGCGCGGGGAGTTCTCGGTCGTCATCCTCGGACTCGCCGGCCCCACGCAGGACCGGCTCGGGGCCGTCGTCACCACCTACGTGATGCTCCTCGCGGTGTTCGGCCCCCTCCTCACGCGTCTCGCGCCCACCCGCCCGGCACCGCCGCGGAAGAAGCGACCGGGCGGTGGGCGAGGCGTGCTCAGGGAGAACGGTCCGCTTCCCGCACCTCCGCCACCGGACAGCGCGCGTGGTGCGGAAGACCCTGACTGACCGACCCGTGCAGCGGACCCGCGAAGCCGCCCCGGCCCCGGGCGCCGACCACCAGCACCTGGGCGGAGCGGCTCGCCTCGATCAGCGTCTCGCGCGGACCGCCGTGGACCGTCCTCCGCTGCACCACGTCGGGACGGCGCTCCCGGCTTCGGCCGTGGCGGCGACCAGGGGCCGTGTTCAGCCGTGGTAGGCGGTGCGCATGATCCCCTGCATGTCGTCCAGCATCGGCATGCGCGGGTTGGCGGGTGCGCATTGGTCCTCGTAGGCGTTGAGGGCCTGCTGGGGCAGGGCGTCGAGGAAGGCGCGCTCGTCGACGCCGAGGGCCCGGAACGTCGGCTCGATGCCCACGGCGTCGCGCAGTCGCTCGACGGCGGCGGCGAGGGACTCCACGCCCTCCTGCGGGGTTGCGGCGGGCAGGCCGAGGGTGCGGGCGATGTCCTGGAAGCGTTCGGGGGCCCGGTAGGTCTCGTACTTGGGCCAGCCGGTGAGCTTGGTGGGGACGGTGCCGTTGTAGCGGATGACGTGGGGGAGCAGGACCGCGTTGGTGCGGCCGTGTGCGATGTGGAAGGTGGCCCCGAGGGTGTGCGACATGGCGTGGACGATGCCGAGGAAGGCATTGCCGAAGGCCATGCCCGCGATGGTGCCGGCATTGTGCATCTTCTCGCGGGCATCCGGCGAGCCGTCGCGGTCGTTCACCGCCGCCTCGAGATGGCCGAAGATCAGGCGGACGGCGTGGAGGGCGAGGCCGTCGGTGAAGTCGTTGGCGTAGACGGACACGTACGCCTCGATGGCGTGGGTGAGGGCGTCGAAGCCGCTGTCGGCGGCGAGCGCCGGGGGCAGGGCGGTGGTGAGGAGTGGGTCGACGATGGCCACGCTGGGGGTGAGCGCGTAGTCGGCCAGCGGGTACTTCTTGCCGGTGGCGGGGTCGGAGATGACGGCGAACGGAGTGACCTCGGCGCCGGTGCCGGAGGTGGTGGGCACGCACACCAGGCGGGCCTGCTTGCCGAGGGTGGGGAAGCGGAAGGCACGCTTGCGGATGTCGGAGAACTTCTGCCGCATGTCGGCGAAGTCGATGCCGGGCTGCTCGTACAGCAGCCACATCACCTTGGCCGCGTCCATGGGCGAGCCGCCGCCCAGCGCGATGATCGTGTCGGGACGGAACTCCCGCATCAGGCCGGCTCCGTGCTGCACGGAGTCGATGCTCGGTTCGGGCTGGACGTTGTCGATGATCTGCACGGTCACGGCTTCAGGACGTCGCTGCAGCACCCGCGTGATCCGGTCGACGAACCCGAGGCGGGTCATGGTGGCGTCGGTGACGATCGTGACGCGGTGGACGTCCGGCATGGAGGTCAGGTAGCGGATGGCCTGCGGCTCGAAGTAGATCTTCGGCGGAACCTTGAACCATTGCAGGTTGTTGCGGCGGGCGGACACCCGCTTGACGTTGAGCAGTTGGGCGGCGGAGACGTTGTCGGACACCGATGTGCTCCCCCAGGAGCCGCAGCCGAGGGTGAGCGAGGGCAGCAGGCCGTTGTAGATGCCGCCTATCGCGCCTTGTGAGGAGGGCGAGTTGACGATGATCCGCACGGTCTTCATCCGCTTGCCGTACGCCTCGGCCAGGGTGGGGTCCTCGGTGTGGATGACGGCGCTGTGGCCCTGGCCGTGGAAGGCGACCATGTCGGCGGCGAGGTCGAAGCCGTGGCGCTCGTCCTCGGCGCGCAGTACGGCGAGGACGGGGCAGAGCTTCTCACGGGTCAACGGCTCGTCCGGGCCGACGCGTTCGGCCTCGACCAGGATGACCGAGGTGTCGTCCGGCACGGAGAACCCGGCCCGCTCGGCGATCCAGGCCGGGCTCCGTCCGACGGCGGCGGCGTTGACCTTGGGCTCGCAGCCCGCACCCGAGCCGCCGGTGGGGGGAAAGAGGAAGGTCTCCAGCTTCGCCTTCTCCTCCGGGGTGGCCAGATGGGCGTGGAGGGTGCGGAACTCGGCGAGCGCCGCGTCGTAGATGCCGGTGTCCAGGATGACGGCCTGCTCGGAGGCGCAGATCATGCCGTTGTCGAACGACTTGGACAGCACGAGGTCGTTGACGGCCCGGCGCAGCTTCGCGCTCTTGTGGACGTAGGCGGGGACGTTGCCGGCGCCGACGCCGAGGGCGGGTTTGCCCGCCGAGTAGGCGGCCTTGACCATGGCGTTGCCGCCGGTGGCGAGGATCAGGGAGACGCCCGGGTGATGCATGAGCGTGCGGGTGGCCTCGACGGACGGGGCTTCGATCCACTGCACGCAGTGTTCCGGCGCTCCCGCGGCGACGGCCGCGTCCCGTACGACGCGGGCCGCTTCGGCGCTGCACCGCTGGGCGGAGGGGTGGAAGGCGAACACGACCGGGTTGCGGGTCTTCAGCGCCAGCAGGGCCTTGAAGACCGTGGTGGAGGTCGGGTTGGTGACGGGGGTGACCGCGGCCACGACGCCCACCGGTTCGGCGATCTCGACCATGTCCTCGACGTCGTCGCGGGCGACGACCCCGACGGTCCTCATGCGGCCCATGCTGTGCGTGACGTGCTCGCAGGCGAACATGTTCTTGGCCGCCTTGTCCTCGAACACGCCCCGCCCGGTCTCCTCGACCGCCAGGAGGGCCAGTGCGGTGTGCTGGTCGAGGGCGGCGACGGACGCCTTCTTCACGATGTGGTCGACCTGCTCCTGGGTGAGGCTCTCGTAGTCGGCCAGCGCCTTGAGGCCGGCCGTGACCAGACGGTCCACGGCGACCGCGGTGTCGGACGGGGCGTCGGTCCCGCGGTCCTCGGGCCGCACGTTCTGTCGGGTCATGGTCGTATGCCTCCGTTGTCAGGACCGCCGCGGTGTTCGGCGGTGCCGTTGTCTGCCTTCACTGTCCTGGGCAATCGCCTGCCGCAGGGGCGCCGAAGGACCCCTTTCGGTGCCCGTCCGACCCGGCCGGGCAGGGACTGTCGGCTTCGGCCGGTCAGGCAGCCCACGGCCTTGCCCGCCGCCGCGTTCACAGACGTCCGATCCGAGCCGGCGGGGCGGGCGCGGCACAGTCGTCGGTGCGGAAGCCGAGCCGGTCCACCACGCCGACCACGCCTTCGAGGCGCCAGGCGGCATGCAGGAGTTCCGGCACCTGACTGCGTCGTTCGACACGGCCGGTGAGGGTGACGACACCGTCGCGTACGGAGACGAGGACGGCGTCGGACGGCAGGTCCAGCGCGTCGACGACGATCTCCCCGGTCACCTGGCGGCGGATGTCGTCGTCCGCGCGCAGGAAGACCCGGAGCAGGTCCCGGCGGGTGGCGATGCCGATGAGCCGGTCCTCCTCGTCGACCACGGGCAGCCGTTCGATGCCGCGGCGCTCCATGAGCCGGGCCGCGTCCGGCACGGTCTGCTCGGGGTGCACGGTGACCGCGGGACTCGACATCACGTCACCCGCCGTCACGGCCGGAGGCGGAACGGTGCCGTCCCGGTACGCCTGGGCGCGCACCAGATCGCTGCCGGACAGGACGCCGAGGACCTTGTCGTCGGCGTCGACCACCGGCAGTCCGCTGATCCGGTGGTGGTCGAGCAGGCGCACGACCTCCTTGAACGGTGTCGTCCGGCGGGCCTGCACGACCTCCCTGGTCATCACTTCACCGACGGCGTGAGCGGTCATGGCGGATTCTCCTTCACGAGTGCGACGGGAAGGGCCGGAGCCGGAGACCGGTTCCCCGCCAGGCCGGACGGGCGCCGCGCGGCGCCTACTTCTGCGGGCCGCCGCGCCACGGGGGCGGCGTGGCCGTCCGGCGGGTGGTGTCGCCTCGGTGGACGACGCGCTCGGCACCGGCGCGCAGCCGGTCGTGGAGCCGGTCGGCGAGTTCACGTGCGCTCGCCTCGTGGGCGTGGACGGTCACGAGGTGACGTCCGACGCGGATGTCGGCGCCGGCGGACCAGGGCAGTTCGACGTGCTGGGCCGAGGCCCGCGCGACGCGCACCTCACCGCTCACGGGCGGCAGCCCGGGCCGGTCCAGGGCGGTGCCGACCTTCTCGCGGAGATAGGCGAGGGACTCCTCGTCCACCTCGCCGTCGGCACGCACTCGCACGGTGGCGGAGGTCCCACGGGTACCGATGTCCTTGGCGGTCATGTGTGCCACTCCCTCCGATCGTTCTGCGACACCTCGAGACTGCTGCGTTTCCCGGCCGCGCCCCAGAGGCGGTCGGCCTCGGTGCAGGGGCTCCTCGGCCCCTGACCTCGGGGCCGAGAAGCCCTCGGACCTCAACTTCCGAAGGAGGAGGAGACGACGCCGTCCCGCACGCCCGAGGCGGCCCGGCACATCGGCCCGCCACCGGTCCGCCAGGGCCGGCCGGCCGGTCGGTGCCGGCCCCGGCGGACACGAGGGGGGCACCGGCACCGCGACGTCATGCGGGGCCGGTACACCACGCCTCTCCAGTCGCCGGACCTCGCCCCGACGGCCCCGTCCCGCGGTGCGCGGGTCTCCGGACAGGAGGCCGAAGGTCCCTGTCGACCGGGGGCGGAGGGGACCCGCCCGGTGCCCTGTCGGCACTCTTCGGCGCGGGCCAGCGCGAGGACCATCGACAGTGACAAGGCCGTTCGACGAGAGGAGCTGTGATGACCGCGACGGTGACAGCCGGCACCGGGACCACCGACGCCTGGCGGCAGTTCGCCGGGAGGGAATGGCGTGAGCGCATCGACGTGCGCGACTTCATCCAGGCCAACTACACCCCCTACGAAGGCGGCGCCACCTTCCTGACCGGTGCCACGGACCGCACCCGCACGGTGTGGGAGGAGGTCAGCGCACTCTTCCCCGAGGAGCGGCGTCGGGGCGTCCTCGACGTCGACACCGCCACCCCCTCCACGATCACCTCGCACACCCCCGGCTTCATCGACCGCGACCGCGAGCTGATCGTCGGCCTGCAGACCGACGCACCGCTCAAGCGGGCGATCATGCCCAACGGCGGTCTGCGCATGGTGGAGAACAGCCTGAAGGCGTACGGATACCCGACCGACCCCTTCGTGACGAAGGTCTTCGGCACCTACCGCAAGACCCACAACGACGGCGTCTTCGACGCCTACACCCCCGCCATGCGCGCCGCCCGCAAGGTGGGCATCATCACCGGACTGCCCGACGCCTACGGCCGTGGCCGCATCATCGGCGACTACCGCCGCGTCGCTCTGTACGGCACCGACCGGCTCGTCGAGGCCAAGCGCGCCGAGCGCTCCCGGCTGGACGCCCGGCCCTCCACCCCGGACGTCATCCGCGACCGTGAGGAGCTGGCCGAGCAGATCCGCGCGCTGGGTGAGCTGACCCGCATGGCGGCGGCCTACGGCTGCGACGTCACCCGGCCCGCGACCACCGCCCACGAGGCGGTGCAGTGGCTCTACCTGGGCTTCCTGGCCGCGGTGAAGGAACAGAACGGTGCGGCGATGTCACTGGGCCGCACCTCCACCTTCCTCGACGTCTACCTCCAGCGTGACCTGGACGCGGGCCTCCTTGACGAGACCCGCGCCCAGGAACTGATCGACGACTTCGTCATCAAGCTCCGCATCGTGCGGTTCCTGCGCACCCCCGAGTACGACGCCCTGTTCTCCGGCGACCCCACCTGGGTCACGGAGTCCATCGGCGGCATCGGCGCCGACGGCCGCCCGCTGGTCACCCGCACCTCGTTCCGCTTCCTCCAGACCCTCTACAACCTCGGCCCCGCCCCCGAGCCCAACCTGACGGTCCTGTGGTCGCCCCGGCTCCCGGACGGCTTCAAGGAGTTCTGCGCACAGGTCTCCGTCGACACCAGTGCCGTCCAGTACGAGTCCGACGACCTGCTGCGCCCGTGCACCGGCGACGACACCGCGATCGCCTGCTGCGTCTCCGCGATGGCGGTCGGGAAGCAGATGCAGTTCTTCGGCGCCCGCGTCAACCTCGCCAAGGCGCTGCTGTACGCGGTCAACGGCGGCCGTGACGAGATGACCGGCGACCAGGTCACCCCCGAGATGCCGCCGCTGACCGGCGAGTACCTCGACTACGACGAGCTCTCGGCCGCCTACGACCGCGTCCTGGACTGGCTCACCCGGACCTACGTCGACGCGCTCAACGTCATCCACTACATGCACGACAAGTACGCCTACGAGCGGATCGAGATGGCCCTGCACGACCACCCCGTGCACCGCTTCATGGCCTGCGGCATCGCCGGCCTGTCGGTCGCCGTGGACAGCCTGTCCGCCGTCAAGCACGCCCGTGTCAAGGTGTTCCGTGACGCGACCGGACTCGCCGTGGACTTCAAGACCGAGGGGGAGTTCCCCGCCTACGGCAACAACGACGACCGCGTCGACGCACTCGCCGTCGGCCTGGTGGAGTCCTTCATGGCCAAGGTGCGCCGGCACCCCGCCTACCGCGACGCCGAGCACACGCAGTCGGTGCTGACCATCACCTCGAACGTGGTGTACGGCAAACACACCGGCAACACCCCCGACGGCCGCCGCGCCGGAGAGCCCTTCGCCCCGGGTGCCAACCCGATGAACGGGCGCGACCGGCACGGGGTCGCCGCCTCGGCCCTGTCGGTGGCCAAGCTGCCCTACGGGGCGGCCCGGGACGGCATCTCCCTGACCACGACGATCACCCCGGAAGGGCTCGGGCACGTTCCCGGGGAACGCGTCGGCCACCTGGTCGGCATCCTGGACGCGTACATGGCCTCCGGCGGCTTCCACATGAACGTCAACGTTCTGGACCGGGCGACCCTGGAGGACGCCATGGAGCACCCGGAGAAGTACCCCGAGCTGACGGTCCGGGTCTCCGGATACGCCGTCAACTTCGTCCGGCTGACGCGTGAGCAGCAGCTCGACGTGATCAGCCGCACCTTCCACGGATCGCTGTGAGCACCACGGTCGAACCGGTGACGGGCCGGATCCACTCCTGGGATCTGTCCACGGGAGTGGACGGTCCCGGGACCCGGTTCGTGTTGTTCCTCAGCGGCTGTCCCCTCCGCTGCCTGTACTGCGCCAACCCGGACACCTGGCACATGCGGGACGGGAAACCGGCCACGGTCGACGAGGTGATGGCCGAGATCGCCAAGTACCGGGCCTTCCTCACCACCGCCCGCGGGGGAGTGACCCTCACCGGCGGCGAGGCCCTCCTCCAGCCGGCGTTCACCGCCTCGGTCCTCCGCCGCTGCAAAGAACTCGGCCTGCACACCGCCCTGGACACGTCCGGATTCCTCGGCGCCCGCGCGAGCGACGCCCTGCTCGCCGACACCGACCTGGTGCTGCTGGACATCAAGTCCTTCGACGTCCGCACCTACCGGAGGCTGACCGGCGGCGACCTCGCCCCCACCCTCGACTTCGCCACCCGCCTCGACCGGTCGGGCAAGCGCGTGTGGATCAGGTACGTCCTGGTGCCCGGCTGGACCGACGACGAGGACGCCGTCGAGGGACTCGCCGGATTCCTCTCCGGCCTGGGCTGCGTCGAGCGGGTCGACATCCTGCCGTTCCACAAGCTCGGAGCCCACAAGTACGAGGCGTTGGGCGTTCCCTTCCCCCTGCGGGACACCCCGGCCCCCGACACGGCGCTCGTGGACCGGGTACGGGGCCAGTTCCGCGGCCACGGCCTCGTGGCCCACTGAGACGGCCGGGAACGGGGCCGACCGGCCCCGGACTTCGTCTCTCCTGGAATGATGAGGAGTCCGACGGAGACCGAGGCATCGCGAGGAGCGTTCGATGGCGTACAGCGAGCAGGACGGCAGCACGGGGAGCCCGATCACAGTCTTCCTCCTGGACGACCACGAGGTGGTGCGGCGAGGAGTGCACGACCTGCTGAACGACGAACCGGACATCACGGTGGTCGGAGAAGCGGCCACGGTGGAGCAGGCGCTGGTCCGGGTCCCCGCCCTGCGCCCCGACGTGGCCGTCCTCGACGTGCGCCTGCCCGACGGGGACGGTGTGACCGTCTGCCGCGAGCTGCGGTCACAGATGCCGGACCTGGCCTGCCTGATGCTGACCTCCTTCGACGACGAGGAGGCGCTGTTGGACTCGATCATGGCGGGCGCGGCCGGGTACGTCCTGAAACAGATCCAGGGTTCGGACCTGGTCTCGGCCGTGCGGACGGTCGCCCGCGGTCAGTCACTGCTGGACGCCAGCGCCACGGCCAGACTGATGGCCCGGCTGCGGGGCGGACAGCAGCAGGCCGAGGAGCCGGAGGTGCTGCCCGGCCTGACCGACCGGGAGCGCGAGATCCTGGACCTGATCGGGGAAGGGCTGACCAACCGGCAGATCGGCCAGCGGCTGTACCTGGCCGAGAAGACGGTCAAGAACCACATCTCCCGACTGCTCGCCAAGCTCGGTGTGGAGCGCCGTGTCCAGGCCGCGGTCATCGCCACCCAGGCCCGCGACCGGACACGTGGCGAAGGCCAGTAAGGGCTGGCTGTACCGACCTGTGAGGTGGGGGACGGGCCCGTTTCGGACCCGAGGAAGGCCGGCACGACCTGGAGCATGTGATCTGCCCCGCGTGATCTCCGCTGCCTGCGGACGAGAAGGAAGCGACCGGGTAGAACTGACGGTCCCGGCCGGGCGGCGGCCCGCACGGCGGCGCTGATCCCGTGTCCTTCCCCCTGTTCGAGCCGCTACCGTGACAGCCGGACGGTACGGCCGCCGGCAGGCGGTGAGGCGTTGGAGGAGCAGCGTTGGAGAACGCCGAGGAAGCCCGCGCGGCACGGGTGCGTCTGCCGCAACTGCGGCTGGACGAACTGCTGGAAGAGCTGCAGGCCCGCCTGGACGCTGCGCGCGGCACCCGGGACCGGGTGCACAGCCTGCTGGAAGCGGTGCTGTCCGTGGGCCGGGAGCTGAACCTGGAGCAGGCGCTGCACAGCATCGTGGAGGCGGCGGCGGCGCTGGTCGACGCGGAGTACGCGGCCCTCGGCGTGATCGGTCCGGACGGCGAACGTCTGTCGGCCTTTCACACCGTGGGCGTCAGCGACGAGCAGATCGCCCGCATCGGCCCCTACCCGGAGGGCCACGGCATCCTCGGCGAGCTGATCCGCCGTCCGGAGCCGCTGCGGCTGACGAAGCTCTCCGAGCACCCCGCCTCGTACGGCTTCCCGGCCCACCATCCGCCGATGGACAGCTTCCTCGGCGTCCCCATCCGGGTGCGCGACCACGTCTTCGGCAACCTGTACCTGACCGAGAAGCGCGGCGGCCAGCAGTTCGACGACGACGACGAGTCGGTGCTGGCCACCCTGGCCGTGGCGGCCGGCGTGGCGATCGACAACGCGCGTCTGTACGAGGAGTCCCGGCTGCGCGAGCGCTGGCTCCAGGTGAACGCCGAGATCACGCACACCCTCATGTCCGGCGCGGACCAGGGCGGGGTACTGCCGCTGATCGCCGAGCGCGCCAGGGAGATCACCGCCTCCGCCCTGAGCGTGGTGGCGATGCCGGTGCGCGGGACGGACACCCTCGCCGTGGAACTCGCGATCGGCCAGGAGGCCGACGCATGGCGCGGGGTCGTCCTGCCCGTGGAGGGGACCCTCATCGGGCAGGCGTTCGTCCA
The DNA here is from genome assembly GCF_022869105.1 of Streptomyces sp. BJ20. Lineage (NCBI taxonomy): Bacteria > Bacillati > Actinomycetota > Actinomycetes > Kitasatosporales > Streptomycetaceae > Streptomyces > Streptomyces sp. BJ20. Next base: position 4,104,758 of record NZ_CP094918.1, on the reverse strand, counting down.
GCGGGTGTCCGTCAGCAGCCCGGACGTCTCACGTGACTCACGGGTCTCGGCCGGTCCTCCGCGCTTCGACGGGCTCGGACCGGCCGTCGCCGTACCGATCGGCTCGGGCGACGACGCCCGCGGTGTGGTTCTGCTGGTCCGGCAGTCGGGCGGCCGTGAGTTCTCCGCGAAGGAGACCGAGCCGCTCGAGGTCTTCGCCGCCCAGGCCGCCGTCGCCATGGAACTGGCGGAGCGACGAGAGGACGCCGAGCAGATCGCCCTGCTGGAGGACCGCGACCGGATCGCGCGCGACCTGCACGACCTGGCCATCCAACGGCTTTTCGCCACCGGCATGACGCTGCAGAGCGCCGACCGGTTCATCCAGCACGAAGGCGCCTCGGACCGCGTCCAGCGGGCCGTGAACGACCTCGACGAGACCATCAAGATCATCAGATCGACGATCTTCGGCTTGCGGTCCCGCGAGGACGACGCGGCTCCCGGCCTGCGCTCCCGCGCGGTACGCGCGGTCGGCGAGGCCACCGCCCTGCTGGGCTTCGCCCCCAGCGTCCGTATGGAGGGCCTGCTCGACACGCACGTGCCCGCGGAGACCGCCGACCACGTCCTGGCCGTCCTCACCGAGTCCCTGACCAACGTCGCCCGGCACGCCCACGCGGACCGCTCCGACGTCATGCTGGAGACCGACGGCCGGCAGGTCCGCCTGACGGTCACGGACAACGGCGTCGGCATCCCGGCCGGAGGCCGTCGCAGCGGTCTGACCAACATGGCCGAGCGAGCACGGAAGCTCGGCGGCGACATGGAGCTGGAGAGTCCGGGAGGAGGGGGAACACGGCTCGTGTGGCACGCGCCGCTGGGGCAGTCGTCGGACGACGCGGAGGACGGCCGGCCGGTCCCGTGACGCGCGGCGGGGATCGGCTCCCTTCGGGAACACGTCCCAGGACCGCGCCTCATCCCGGTGACCGTGGGCCTGCGCCAGGGCGTCGACGGTGTCGTTGCCGTGGATGCCCGTCCTTCCGCCGGCCGGACCGGCCGGTGTGCGCGGCCGGCCGCCCACGAACGCCACGCGGGCACCATCCCCGCCGTGCCGGACACCATCAGCGACTTCGCCGCCGGGGGTACACGTTCGTCACGGTCTCCCGGCTCATGGCCCCCGGCGAAGCCGCAGCCGGGTGAGGGCCACCGGCTCTGAAACCTCCCCTCCGCAGCGCGGACCGTCACACGGGACCGCCGGGCGTGACGGTCCGCGACCCGCGCGTCAGCGCGAACAGATCACCGTGACGAGCGTGAACGACGCGAAGAAGGTCCCCTGCGACAGGCCCGTGAACCACCGGCGCCCACGCTCCCGGTCGACGTACCCGGCGGCGACGGCCGCCTCCATGTTGCGGCCGAGGCCCAGCGTGTGGTCGGCCTCCTCGACGTCACGGAACACCGGCGTCGTGGCGAGGACGGTCTCCACACCGAAGCCCGCCTGCTCGGCGAGCCGCGGAAGACCGCGCCCGACGGTCGCGTGGCGGACGGCTTCCGTCGTGGTGTACCGGGTGAAGGCGCGGCTCGTCTCCAGGTCCTCGGCGTCGACGATCAGCGTGTCCCAGTCGGGCTCGGCCAGACCGACGCGCGCGCCCGGCCGTGTCACACGGTGCAGCTGAGCCAGAGCCGTCGCCGGATCCTCGACGTGCATGAGCACCCGGTCGATCTTGGCGCGGTCCACCGTGCCGGGACCGACGGGCAGATCGAGCACGTCCCCCTCACGGATCTCCACCCGGGGCAACTGCCGTGTCCGCTCACGCGCCTGCCCCAGCATGGCCGGGTCACGGTCGACACCGATCACCGTGCCGGTCCCGCCGACGCGCTGCGCCAGCGCCGGCAGATCGGCGCCCGGCCCGCACCCCGCGTCCAGGACGGTGTGCCCCTCCCGGACGTCCAGCAGATCCAGCAGCTGCCCCTTGTACAGGCGGCCCACGTCACTGGCGGCGGCCCGCAGCATGTAGGAGGCCTGATCGGGTCGGGACATACCGAGAGTCGATGACATGAGGGCCAGTCAAACACCGACACCCGCGGCAGTACACCCACCGTTCGCCGGCCCTCGTCCCGCGCACCCTCGGAGCCTGCTTCGCACCGAGCCTGCCGCAGGTCCGGGCCCGGACGGCGTGCCCGGAAGGGATCAGCCGCCCTCGGGAGGCGGCGCCGTGGACGCCCGCACGACAAGCTCCGTGGCCAGCTCGATGTGATGCGACTCCGCCTTCTCCCCGTTCGCCAGCCGCAGGGCGGTCCGCAGCGCGGCAGCCCCCATCTCCCGCAGTGGCTGGCGCACGGTGGTGAGGGGCGGCGAGGCAATCTGGGCGAGGCTGGTGTCGTCGAAGCCGACCACGCTCAGGTCCTCGGGGACACGCAGGCCCCGGGCGCGGGCGGTCTCGACGACACCGAGGGCGATCTCGTCGTTGCCCGCGAAGACAGCCGTGGGCGGCTCGTCCAGGTCCAGCAGCTCGGCGGCGCCGGCCAGCCCCGACTCGTACGTGAACTCCCCGGGCCGGACGTACGCCTCCGGCACCGGGGCGCCCTCGGCCTCCATGGCGGCGCGGTAGCCGTGCATGCGGGCCTGGTTGCAGACGGCCATGGCGGGCCCGCCGAGGTAGGCGATGCGGCGGTGGCCCAGGGACAGCAGGTGCCGGGTCGCGGACAGGCCGCCGGCGAAGTTGGTCGCGCCCACGCTGTGCACCCGGCTGTCCGGCAGATGCAGGGGGTCCAGCACCACCAACGGCAGCCCCGACCGCGCCAGTTCCTTCAGGTGGGCGGCGGTGTGGACGCTGGTGACCGCGATGACGGCACGGCGCCCGGCCGACACCAGGTCACGCGCCCAGTGCGGGGCGCTGGACGCCTTGCTGACCACCACCGAGGCACCGGACTCGGCGGCCGCGTCGACGATGCCCTCCAGCGTCTCCGCGACGTACGACTTGAGGCCGCCCTTGAACTGCACCTCGATCGTCGGGTTCTCGACTGCTTCGGTGTGCCGGAAGACCGGTGCCAAGTAGTCGTGCCGGTGCAGCAGTTCCTGCACCCGGACGCGGGTGTGCGGCGCCACGTCGCCACGGCCGTTGACCACCTTGGACACGGTGGCGACGGAGACCCCAGCCGCTTGGGCGATGTCCGCCAAGGTGGTGCGCCGGCCGTTCGGTCGCATCGGTTCCTCTCAGCTGTAGGGCCGCCGGGACGGTGACCCGCCGGTCCGGCCGGCCACGCGGACTGATCCGCACAACAGTACCGGTGAACGCCGACCCGCCGCCGGGATCGTCCGGCGGGCAGGGCGGTGCCGGACCCGACGGCCCGGCACGGAACGCATCGACAGTGTGACAGCCCGCAGCCGCCGCGTCATCAACGCCTTTCACAGGGTCGTTTCGAAACAGTTTCGGATCTTGATCTGGCCTGGTCCGGTCAATCAAGGCCCTTGTGTCACAAGGGCGATGCCTGCATCACAACGCTCTCGCACGCGTCTTGACACCGCATCAGCGTGAAACCTAGCTTGCTCGAACAGAGCTAGACGAAGTGATTTTCGAAAACCTTTCCACGACCCACGAGAAGCCCGACGGCTCTCGAGTGCGGAGAAAATCATGGCGCTCTCCCGACGTACCCTTCTCGGCCTCGCGGCCGCCGTGCCCGTCTCCGCGGCGCTCGCCGCCTGCGGCGGCTCCTCGGGCCCCGGCAAGGGCGGTGCCGCCACCTACTGGTACCTGAACGGACAGCCGCAGGAAGGCGTCAGGGCCGGCGCCGTCGATGCCTTCAACAAGGCCCATCCGGACACGCAGATCGAGGACACGACCTACCAGAACGACGCCTACAAGACGAAGATCAAGACAGCCATCGGCGCGGGCCAGGCGCCCACCGTCATCTGGGGCTGGGGCGGCGGGACCCTGCGCGCCTACGCGGAGGCCGGGCAGGTCGAGGACCTCACCCCGTGGTTCGACGAGAACCCCGACGTCAAGAAGGGACTGTTCCCGTCCTCGTTCGGCGCGGCGACCGTCGACGGCAGGATCTACGCGATGCCGTGCGAGACGGTGCAGCCGATCATCCTCTACTACAACAAGCGGGTGTTCGACCGGGTCAAGGTGGATCCGCCCGAGACCTGGGACGACATCATGGCCCTGGTCCCGAAGTTCAACGCGAAGGGCGTCGCCCCGTTCGCGCTCGGCGGGCAGTCCCGGTGGACCAACATGATGTGGCTGGAGTTCCTGTTCGACCGCATCGGCGGGCCCGAGGTGTTCCAGGCCGCCATCGAGGGCGAGAAGAACGCCTGGTCGCACCCCGACGCCATCAAGGCGCTCACCGCGCTCCAGGACCTCGTGAAAGCCGACGGGTTCGTGAAGGGCTTCTCCTCCATCACCGCGGACTCCAACGCCGACCAGGCCCTGCTGTACACCGACCGCGCGGCCATGATGCTGCACGGAGCCTGGTCGTACGGCATCCAGAAGGCCGACGGCGGCGACTTCGTGTCCAGCGACTCGCTCGGCTTCATGACCTTCCCGGCCGTCGAGGGCGGCAAGGGCGACCTGAGCAACACCGTCGGCAACCCGGCCCAGTACCTGTCCGTCTCCGCGAAGGCGAGCGCCGAGCAGAAGAAGATCGCCAAGGACTTCTTCGCCACCGGCGTCCTCCAGGAGGAGGAGGTGAAGCAGTGGATCGGCAACGGGTCGGTGCCGATCCGGCTGGGCACGGAGAAACTGCTGGCCGCCTCCGACAACGCCGAGTTCCTCCAGTTCACGTACGACATCGCCAGCAAGGCCAAGGTGTTCGTGCAGTCATGGGACCAGGCGCTCAGCCCCACCGCCGCGGAGACGCTGCTCGACAACATCGTCAAGCTCTTCCAACTGTCCATATCTCCGCAACAGTTCGCCTCCAACCTCAACGCGGTCACCGCCGCATGAGCACGCTCACCGCCAAGCAGAGCGGCCGTCGCCCCCAGCGCAGCATCCTGCCCTGGCTGGCGACGCCCGCGCTGCTGCTCTTCACCGGCTTCGCCGTCGTACCGCTCGTCGGCGTCTTCGCGCTGAGCTTCACCACCTGGGACGGCATCGGCTCCATCCGCCTGACCGGCCTGACCAGCTGGCGTGCGGTGCTCACCGACCCAGGGCTGCCGCACGCCCTGTGGGTGACGTTCCTGGTCATGGCCGTGTCCTGGGCCGTGCAGACACCGCTCAGCATCCTGCTCGGCACGTTCCTCGCCGGACGTCAGCGGTACCGTGCGGTGTTGGGCGTCGTCTACTTCGTCCCGCTGATGCTCAGCTCCGCCGCCATCGCCATCGCCTACGAGGCGCTGCTCGATCCGAACTTCGGGCTCGGCGCCGGACTGGGGATCGAGGCGCTCAGCCAGGACTGGCTGGGGCGGCCGGGCCTCGCGTTCGGCGTCGTCATCTTCGTCGTCTCCTGGCAGTTCGTTCCGTTCCACTCCCTGATCTACCAGGGCGGGGTCCAGCAGATCCCGAAGTCGCTCTACGAAGCGGCCCAGTTGGACGGAGCCGGACGGGTCAGGCAGTTCTTCAGCATCACCCTGCCCCAGCTGAAGTACACCATCATCACCTCGTCCACCCTGATGGTCGTCGGGTCGCTGACCTTCTTCGACCTCATCTTCGTCCTGACCGAGGGCGGCCCCGGCGACGCCACCCGCGTCCTCGCACTGGACATGTACAAGCGGGGATTCCAGGCCAGCCTCATGGGACCCGCCAGCGCCATCGCGGTCATCCTCGTCCTCGTCGGCCTCGCCCTCGCCCTGCTGCTGCGCCGCCTCGGAGGCCGGGACGCCGCAGCGAGCCAACTCGAGGGGGCCTCCTGACGTGACCACCACGCTCACCAAGACCCGACGACCCCAGAAGGCCGCCCGCCTTGAGGGACCGCACGGCTCCCTCCCGGCGGCCCGCCGGCGCAACTGGCTCGGCGGACTGGCCGGCTGGCTCTGGCTGGCCGTCGTCGCCGTACCCCTCTACTGGACCCTCATCACCAGCCTCAAGGACCGCAGCCGCTACTACGCGAGCAACCCGCTGGTGCCGTCGGCCGATCCCACCCTGGACAACTACCGGATGGTCGTCGAGTCCGACTTCCTGCAGTACTTCGTGAACAGCGTCGTCGTCACCGCCGGAGCGGTGATACCGGCGGTCCTCGTCTCCTTCATGGCGGCCTACGCCATCGTCCGCGGCTGGCGCATGCGCGTGCTGCGCGCCATGAACGGGCTGTTCCTCATGGGACTGGCCATCCCCCTGCAGGCGACGGTCATCCCGGTCTACCTCATCATCATCAAGCTGCACCTCTACGACAGCCTGCCCGCGCTGATCCTCCCCTCCATCGCCTTCGCCATCCCGCTGTCCGTGCTGGTCCTCGCCAACTTCATCCGCGACGTGCCGAAGGAACTCTTCGACTCGATGCGCGTGGACGGCGCCACCGAATGGACGACGCTGTGGCGGCTCGCGGCGCCGCTCACCCGGCCCGCCATCCTCACCGTGTCCATCTTCAACGCCCTGACCATCTGGAACGGCTTCCTGCTGCCCCTGGTCCTCACCCAGAGCCCTGACCGCAGGACCCTGCCGCTCGCCCTGTGGACCTTCCAGGGCCAGTACGGGGTCAACGTTCCGGCCGTGCTGGCCGCCGTCGTCCTCACCACCCTGCCCGTCCTGGTGCTGTACGCCTTCGGCCGCCGCCAGCTGCTGAGCGGCCTGACCGCGGGATTCAGCCGCTGACCTGACCCGACCCGACCTGTCGTGACCGACACCGGCACCGACACCGGCACCGGCGGGGCCCCGGCGCCCCGCCCCGACTCCCACTCGACCACCGGTACGCCCGCCCCGCCCCGGTACGGGGCCCGGCGGGCGGAGGAGGAAAGTGAACGCCGACGTGGCCGCGGAGAATCCCTCCGCCCTCTCCCTCTGGAACGACCCGACCGCCCCCGTCGACGCACGCGTCGACGCGCTGATCGCCGCCATGACCATCGAGGAGAAGACCGCCCAGCTGTTCGGGGTGTGGGTGGGCGCCGCAGCCGACGGCGGCGAGGTCGCCCCGCACCAGCACGACATGGAGGAGGCCGTCGACCTCGACGCGCTCCTGCCCACCGGACTGGGGCAGCTGACCCGCCCCTTCGGCACCGTCCCGGTCGACCCCGCCCTCGGCGCGCTGTCCCTGGCCCGCACCCAGGCACGTATCGCCGCCTCCAACCGTTTCGGCATTCCCGCCCTCGCGCACGACGAGTGCCTCGCCGGCTTCGCCGCCTGGGGTGCCACCGCCTACCCCGTCCCGCTGTCCTGGGGTGCCGCGTTCGACCCCGACCTGGTACGCCGGATGGCCGCCGCCATCGGCCGTGACATGCGCGCCGTCGGCGTCCACCAGGGCCTCGCGCCTGTCCTGGACGTGGTGCGCGACGCCCGCTGGGGCCGCGTCGAGGAGACCATCGGCGAGGACCCGTACCTCGTCGGCACCATCGGCACCGCCTACGTCCAGGGCCTGGAGTCCGCCGGGATCGTCGCCACCCTCAAGCACTTCGCCGGGTACTCCGCCTCCCGCGCCGGACGCAATCTCGCGCCCGCCTCGATGGGGCCGCGCGAGCGCGCCGACGTGCTGCTCCCGCCGTTCGAGATGGCGATCCGCGAGGGCGGCGCACGGTCGGTGATGAACGCCTACACCGACATCGACGGCGTTCCCTCCGCGGCGGACGAGAGCCTGCTCACCGGGCTGCTCCGGGACACGTGGGGCTTCGACGGCACGGTCGTCGCCGACTACTTCGCCGTCGCCTTCCTGAAGACCCTGCACGGTGTCGCGGCCGACTGGGCGGACGCCGCCGGCACCGCGCTCCACGCGGGCATCGACGTCGAACTGCCCAACGTCAAGACGTACGGCGCCCCGCTCACCGAGGCCGTCGCCGACGGCCGCGTCCCCGAGGAACTGGTCGACCGCGCGCTGCGCCGGGTCCTCACCCAGAAGGTCGCGCTCGGCCTGCTCGACCCCGACTGGGACCCCGTACCTGCGGCACTCGACGGAACCGACGCGGACGACCCGGAGACCCTGCGCGGCCGCGTCGACCTGGACAGCCCCGACAACCGCGCCCTGGCGCGCACGCTCGCCGAGGAAGCGGTCGTGCTGCTCGGCAACGACGGCACCCTGCCGCTCGACCGGCCCCGCCGCATCGCCCTGATCGGCCCCAACGCCGACGAACCCACCGCCGTGCTGGGCTGCTACTCCTTCCCCCAGCACATCGGCGTCCGCCACCCCGGCACGCCCCTCGGCATCGGCCTGCCCAGCCTGCGCGAGACGCTCACCGCGGAGTTCCCCGACGCCGACATCACGTACGTCCGCGGCACCGGCGTCGACGACGGGGATCTCTCCGGCCTGGACGAGGCGGTACGGGCGGCCCGCGAGGCCGACGTCACCCTCGTGGCGCTGGGCGACAGGGCCGGCCTCTTCGGGCGCGGCACCAGCGGCGAGGGCTGCGACGCGGAGACACTGGACCTGCCCGGCGCGCAGCAGCACCTCCTCGACGCGCTGCTCGACGCCGGGACGCCCGTGGTGACCGTGCTGCTGGCCGGACGGCCCTACGCGCTCGGGCGCGCGGTGACGGAGTCGGCGGCGATCGTCCAGTCCTTCTTCCCGGGCGAGGAGGGGACGCACGCGATCGCCGGGGTGCTCAGCGGCCGGGTGAACCCTTCCGGACGCCTCCCGGTCGGCGTGCCCCGCGCACCGGGTTCCCAGCCGGGCACCTACCTCGGAGCGCCGCTCGCCCACGCCAACGATGCGTCCAGCGTGGACCCGACCCCCGCGTTCCCCTTCGGCCACGGCCTGTCCTACACACGGTTCGACTGGAGCGACCTGACGGCGGAGGCCCACGAGGCCCCGACGGACGGCGAGTTCACGCTCGCATTCACCGTCCGCAACACGGGCGACCGCGGCGGCACGGAGGTCGTCCAGCTGTACCTGCACGACCCGGTCGCCTCCGTGGTCCAGCCGGTGCGGCGCCTCGTCGGCTACACCCGGGTCACCCTGGACGCGGGGGAGGCCCGACGACTGACGGTCACGGTCCCGGCCGACCTCGCGTCGTTCACGGGCCGCGACGGGCGCCGCGTGGTGGAACCGGGCGTGCTGGAACTGAGGCTGTCGGCCTCCAGCGCCGACCCGCGCCTGACGACCCGCGTCACGCTGACCGGCGTGACACGGCACGTTGACCACACGCGACGCCTGCACGCCACGTTCGTGCAGAAACCGGCCACCGCATGAACCGCGGGGTGCGCGGCACACGTCAGGGGCCGCGCACCCCGTGCGACGGTCTCGTCGACATGGTCCACGTCCCTGGCGAAACCGTCCGCCGCACCGGCCGCGCCGACACCCCGCGCGAAACGGCGGACGGCCGCACCGGGGTGCGCCCGGAACACGGGCAACCACTCGACGAGCGGGTCCGCGAAGCCCACTGCGCGAAACTCGGCCGAGCCGCCAGAGCGGCCGCACAGATCACGGCCGAGGAGACGGGGCGCTGACATCTCCCCCCGACTACAGCAACCCCCGCCGAGCCAGGCTCCGCATCAGCGCCCCCACCCCGGACGTCCACGGTGGTGCCTCCTCGCTCGGTACCACCGTGTTGACCAGGGCGCCCAGCCGAGGGCTGGAGATGTGGACGGTGTCGCCGTACTCGTGGGTGAAGCCCTCGCCCGGGGCCCCGCGGTCCTCGGTGGGGGCGAACAGCGTGCCCGTGAACAGGGCGAAGCCGTCCGGGTACTGGTGGTGGGCGCCGTACGTCGCGGACACCAGGTCCAGTACGTCGCGGCTGATCTCCCGCAGGGAGCTGCTGCCCCGCAGCACGTAGCCGTCCGGGCCCTCGACGCGCAGGTCGATGTCGAGGCCGCGTACCGCGTCGATGCCGAAGTCGTCGTCGAGCAGGCGGACGAACGGGCCGATCGCGCAGGACGCGTTGTTGTCCTTGGCGCGGGACAGCAGCAGGGCGCTGCGGCCCTCCACGTCCCGGAGGTTGACGTCGTTGCCGAGCGTGGCGCCGCGTACCCGGCCGCGCGAGTCCACGACGAGGACCGCCTCCGGTTCGGGGTTGTTCCACACGGAGGCGCGGAGCACGCCGATGTCCGCGCCCGTACCGACCGCCGACAACACCGGCGCCTTGGTGAACACCTCCGGGTCCGGCCCGATGCCGACCTCCAGGTACTGCGACCACAACCCCTCGGCGAGCAACAGCTCTTTGACCTTGGCCGCCTCCGGTGAGCCGGGCCGGATGCCGTCGAGCCTGCCTCCCACCAACCGCACCACGCGTTCCCGCACCCGCGTGGCCTGCGCGGGGTCCCCGCCCGTGCGTTCCTCGATGACGCGTTCCAGCAGACTCCGCGCGAACGTGACTCCCGCGGCCTTGATGACCTGGAGGTCCACGGGGGCGAGCAGGTGCGGCACGTCCCCCTGCCCGGGCGGGGCGCCCAGCAGATCGTCCAGGCGCCAGGCGCGGCCGCCGTCCGCCTCGCGGACCACCTCCGCCGCGTCGTCCCGTTCCAGCAGGTCGGAGACGGTGGGCGCGACGGCCGTCAGGTCGACGACCCGCTCGCCCTGCACCGCGGCCACGCACGGTCCGTCCGCCTCCGGGTCGTGGACGCGCGCGACGAGGGCGGCCCGGCCGGCGTCCTCCGGCAGGACGGTGCCGGCGGTGAGGACCGGACGGGGGCGCGCTGCTGCCGATTCCACGGTCGATGCTCTCCTCACGAGAAGGGGCCCGGGTTCAGTGCGAGTCCCGGGGGACCTCGTGGCCCCGCCCACCACGCAGGAAACCGAAGTCGGCGCCCCGGTCGGCCTGTTCGACGTGCTGGGTGTACAGCCAGGTGTAGCCACTCACGTACCGCTCGGCGGGCGGGGTCCACTCCTGCCTGCGCCGCGCGAGTTCGGCGTCGTCGACGTCCAGGCGCAGGGCGCGGCCGGGGACGTCGAGGACGACGGGGTCCCCGTCGCGCACCAGGGCGAGCGGCCCTCCGACGGCGGCCTCGGGAGTCACGTGCAGGACGACGGTCCCGTAGCCGGTGCCGCTCATCCGGCCGTCGCAGACCCGCACCATGTCGGTGATCCCGGCCTTCAACAGCTTCGCCGGCAAAGGCACGTTGGAGACCTCGGGCATACCCGGGTAGCCCTTGGGCCCGGCGTTGCGGATGACGATCACCGTGTTCTCGTCGACGTCCAGACCGGGGTCGTCGGCGACCGCGTGGTACGCCTCGGGGGAGTCGAAGACGCGAGCCGGTCCACGGTGGGTGAGCAGGTGCGGCGACGCGGCGGACTGCTTGATCACCGCGCCGTCCGGGCACAGGTTGCCGCGCAGGACGGCGATGCCCGTGCCGGCCGGCTGGAAGGGGGCGTCGAGTGGGGTGATGACGTCGGAGTCGACGCGTTCGGCCGGCGCGGTGTTCTCGGCGACGGTGCGTCCGGTGACCGTGACAGGCCCGCCGTGCAGCAGACCGCCGCCGAGCAGCTCGGCCATCACCGCGGGCAGTCCGCCCGCGTAACAGAAGTCTTCCATGAGGTACGTGCCGCTCGGCATCAGGTTCACCAGCGTCGGTACCTCACGGACCAGCCGGTCGAAGTCGTCCAGGCCGAGCTCGACGCCCACGCGTCCGGCGAGAGCGGTGAGGTGGATGACGGCGTTGGTGGAGCCGCCGATGGCCGCGTTGACCCGGATGGCGTTCTCAAACGCCTCCCGCGTGAGGATCCGCGAAGGGCGCAGCTCCTCCTCCACCATGTCGACGATGCGCCGCCCCGCCGCCTGCGCGGTCTCCATCCGCCGCGAGTCGACCGCCGGCCAGGCCGCCGAGCCCGGCAGCTGCATGCCGAGTGCCTCGGCCACGCACGCCATCGTCGAGGCGGTTCCCATCGTCATGCAGTGACCGTCGGACCGCGCCATGCACCCCTCGGCGAAGAAGCACTCCTCCTCGGTCATCCGCCCGGTCTTCAGGTCCTCCTCGAACTTCCACACATGCGTGCCCGAACCCACGTCCTGGCCGCGGTACTTGCCGTTGAGCATCGGCCCGCCGGTCACCATCACCGCGGGCAGGTCGACGCTCGCGGCGCCCATCAGCATGGCGGGGGTCGTCTTGTCGCAGCCGGACAGCAGCACCACCCCGTCGAGCGGGTTGGCCCGGATCAGCTCCTCGACCTCCATCGCCATGAGGTTGCGGTACAGCATGGCCGTCGGGCGCATCAGCGTCTCGCCGGTCGCCATGGTCGGGAACTGCAGCGGCAGACCGCCCGCCTGCCACACCCCGCGCTTCACGGCTTCCGCGACACGCGTCAGGTGTGCGTTGCACGGCGCGAGTTCGGACGCGCTGGTCGCGATGCCGATGACCGGACGTCCGTCGAACACCTCGTGCCCGAAGCCCTGGTTGCGCATCCACGAGCGGTACAGCATCCCGCTGCGTCCCTGTGCGCCGAACCAGGCCTGACTGCGGCGGCTCGAGTTCCGACGGTCGGTCATGTGCACACTCCCGTGACTCCGGCGTCGTCCGCTGCGCGGATGGGGCGTGGTCGAGGCGCGGACCCCGCTACCCTGGACCTCAATCATTAAATGATTCGATGAATGGCGTCCAGGGGGTGGGCGGAGATCGACACGAACTTCCCGACCATGCAGCAGCGCGTGGCCGACGAAATCGGGCGGCGCATCGTGGCCGGCGTGTGGCAGCCGGGGGACCCGCTGCCGGTCGAGGACGCCCTCGCGTCCCAGATCGGCGTCAGCCGCGGAGTGCTGCGGGAGGCGGTCAAGTCGCTGGTGGCCAAAGGCATGCTGCGGGTACGGCCGCGCACCGGCACACGCGTGTTGCCCCCGGACCACTGGAACCACCTGGACCCGGACGTCCTGCGCTGGAAGCAGGCCGGGGACGCGGCGGCCCTGCTGCGGGACACGGGCGAACTGCGCCGCATCGTCGAGCCCGAGGCGGCCCGCCTCGCCGCCGAACGGGCCGGCCCCGATGCCGTACGCGCTCTGAACGACGCCCTGGCCGCGATGGAGGCCGCGGCGGCGTCACCCGCGCGCGGCGGCTACGTCGAGGCCGACATCGCCTTCCACCGGGCCCTGCTGGACGCCGGCGGCAACCGGCTGCTCGGCTCCCTGGGGCGCGCCGTCGAGATCGCGTTGCAGCACAGCTTCGACATCAGCACGCAGACCCCGGGCGCGGTGGAGGCCTCGCTGCCGGGCCACCGCGCTGTCGTCCACGCGGTCGAGGCCCGTGACGCGGACGCGGCAGCGGCGGCCGTGCTGGGGATCATCGAGGCGGCCCAGCGGGAGATCGCCCGGTCGCCGGTGAAGCCGGGGGAGCCGGGGAAGCAGGCGGAGGAGCCGGGGAAGCCGGGGGAGCCGGGGAAGCAGCCGGAGGAGTCGGGGAAGCCGGGAAAGCCGGAGTAACGGGGAAAGCCGGAGGAGTCACGGGAGCGGGGCGAGCCGGGCGGTCACCCGGCCTGACGGGCTGGGGAAGCGGCGCGGTGAGGGGGCGCCGCTGCTTCACCACGACCATCCCACACCCGCCACCCATACCGGCAGACCCGACCGGACCCCGGACACCGGCCGGATCATCCCCCGCGCCGAGCCGGATCGTCCCCCGCGCCGAGCCGGATCGTCCCCCGCGCCGAGTCGGATCATCTCCCGCGCCGGCCTCGACCCTCTCCCGCGCCGGGCCCCGAGTTGCCCAGTCCGGCCTCACGTCTCGTCGGTGTCCGCCTTGGACTTCGCCGCCCGCCGCAGTCGGTGATGGCGCGTCCGGTCCCGCTCCGCCACCACGTCCCCCACCATCGTCCGCACGATGTCCGTCAGCCCGTGGAGGGCCGGGTGACGGAGCGGACCCGCCGACGGGTCCAGACCCAGCTCCCTCAGCAGCGCCCAGCACAGCAGCATCATGACCACCACGAACGGCAGCGCGACCAGGATCGTCGCGGTCTGCAGCGAGTCCAGACCGCCCACGATCAGCAGCACCGCCGCCACCGCGGCCATCAGCACGCCCCACGTCACCACCAGCCACGACGACGGTTGCAGAGCACCGCGGCTGGTCAGGGACCCCATCACCAGGGACGCCGAGTCGGCGCTGGTGATGAAGTACGTCATGACGAGGACCATCGAGACGAAGGACGTCAGCGCGCCGATCGGCAGCGCGTCCAGCATCCCGAACAGCGCCGCCTCGGCGCCCTTGTCCACCGAGCTCGCCAGGTCCGCCTCCCCGGTCGACTGGAGCCGGATCGCCGAACCGCCCATCACGCAGAACCAGATCACGGTCGCCCCGCTCGGCACCAGCAGCACCCCGACGAGGAACTCCCGGATGGTCCGGCCGTGCGAGATGCGGGCGATGAACGTCCCCACGAACGGCGCCCACGACAGCCACCAGGCCCAGTAGAAGATCGTCCAGGCGCCCAGCCACGCCTGGTCGGAGAAGGCGCCGGTGCGTGTCGCCATGGGCAGCAGGTTCTGGAGGTAGCCGCCGACGGACGCCGGGATCGTGTCGAGCACGTAGACGGTGGGGCCGGCCACGAAGACGAACGCCGTCAGCGCCGCCACCAGGACGATGTTCAGCGTCGACAGCCACTTGATCCCCCGGTGCAGCCCGGAGAAGGCGGACGCGACGAACCCCGCCGACAGCGCCGCGATGATGATCAGCTCCAGCGACAGGGTGGCGTCCACCCCGAACGTCAGGTCGAGTCCTTCGGCCACCTGGAGCGCGCCCAGGCCGAGGCTGGTCGCCGTGCCGAACACCGTGGCGAACACGGCGAGCAGATCGATCACCTTGCCTTGCCACCCGTCGGCCCGCCGGGCCCCGATGAGCGGCACGAACGCGGCACTGAGCCGATTGCCGCGCCCCTTGCGGAACACCGCGTACGCCAGGGCGAGGCCCACGATGCCGTAGATGGCCCAGGGGGTGAGCGTCCAGTGGAAGAAGGAGTACTCCAGCGCCGTGCGCGCCGCGGGACCGCTCCCGGCCCGCGCCCCGCTGGCCGGGGGCGGCTCGAGGAAGTGGGTGAGCGGCTCCCCGACGCCGTAGAACATCAGGCCGATGCCCATGCCGGCACTGAACATCATCGCGATCCACGCGAGGTTGCCGAACTCCGGCTCCGAGCCGTCCTCGCCCAGCCTGATCCGGCCGAAGCGGCCGAAGGCGATCACGAGACACAGCACGAGGAACACGTCGGCGGCGACCACGAACAGCCAGCCGAAGTTGTCCAGGACCCACGCCAGGCTCGAGGACGAGGCGCTGCCGAAGGAGTCCTCACCCAGCCAGGCCCAGAGCACCACCCCCGCGACGGCGGCCATCCCGACGGTGACGAGAATCCGGTCGGGCGGCTCGGTCC
Source organism: Streptomyces sp. BJ20 (assembly GCF_022869105.1). NCBI lineage: Bacteria > Bacillati > Actinomycetota > Actinomycetes > Kitasatosporales > Streptomycetaceae > Streptomyces > Streptomyces sp. BJ20. Next base: position 4,089,440 of record NZ_CP094918.1, on the reverse strand, counting down.
TCGGAGGCGCGGGCGCGTACTGCGACGGTTCGCTCGGCTCGCTGCTCATGGCGCCCCACTATGCTGCGTGCCCCGCTCCCCCCGGCGTACGGCACGCCGCGCGCACCGGACGCGTACCCGCAGGTCACCGCATACGGGTGACCTGCGCCTGCCGGGACCGGAGTCCGGGCAACACGCCTTACGGCCCGTCGGCTACCCGGGCCATGCCGAGTTCTGGATGACGTCGACGAAGTCGACCCGGCGGAACCCCGGCACGAAGTGTTCCAGGACGTCCGCGTTGACCGTGCCGAAGGTGGTGCCCGGCCGGTGCCTGAAGCCGTCGGTGAACGCCTGGAGGATCTGGCGCTTGAAGTCCGGCCGCGGATGCGCGGCGGTGACCTCGTCGATCTGGGCGCGGGTGAGGCCGTCCAGGTGCAGGCCCAGTACGTCCGTCTCCACGCCCGCCGTCGTCGCCGCGACCTCGGGGCCCATCCTGTACGGCACTTCGGGGGTGGTGTGCAGTGCGACGGCCGTCCACACGGTGTTCGCGTCGCCCTCGGACAGCCCGTGGTCCAGCAGGAACGCCCTGGCCTGGTCGGCGCCGTCCATCTCGAACCGCTGGTCGTCGGAGCGGTACGGCTCCACCAGCCCGGTGTCGTGGAACAGGGCGGCCACGTAGAGCAGTTCGGGGTCGGGGTGGAGTCCGCGCGCCGCGGCCTGGAGGCTGCCGAACAGGAACACCCGGCGGGAGTGGTGGTAGATCAGCGGCGGGGTGGTTTCGCGGATCAGCTCGGTGGCCTCCCGCGCCAGGGCGCTGTCCGGGATCGTGACACCGGCGAGTTTCTCGCTCATGACGGCCTCCAAGGGGGTCGGGGTGACCGGAACGCCTCCACCATGCGACGACGGCCCCGTCCGCCGCCGCTCGGGGACGGCCGACAACCCCTCGGAAACGGACACCGGGTCCCGCGCCGGACATCCGAGGCCCGACCGCTCAGGGCGCGTCCGCCCTCGTCGAAGCGAACCGCTGCCGGTACCGCGTGGGGGACACCCCCAGATGGCGTGCGAAGGCCCGCCGCAGACTCTCGTAGCTGGGGAACCCCGAACGGGCCGCCGCCTCGGTCGCGTTGTGCCCCGCGTCCAGCAGGGCCTTCGCCATGTCGAAGCGGATCAGTTCCACGTACTTCATGGGTGTGGTGTCCAGTTCCGCGCGGAACAGCCGGGTCAGGTGGCGCGGGCTCATCCGGACGCGTGCCGCGAGGGACTCCGCCGTGTGGTCGCCCGTCGGGTCCGCCTGCACCGCGTCCTGCACGAGCCGCAGCACGGGTGTCTGCGGGGCGGGCCCCTGCAACGAGGCGGAGAACTGCGACTGGCCGCCCGCGCGCTGCATGTACACCACCAGCGAGCGGGCGACACCGCGCGTCAGATCGCTCCCGTGATCGTCCTCCACCAGGGCCAGCGCCAGGTCGATGCCCGCGGTGACCCCGGCCGAGGTGTACGTGCCGCCGTCGTTGACGAAGATCGCGTCGGGCTCCACACGGGCCGCCGGGTGGCGGCGGGCCAGCAGCGCGGTGTGCTGCCAGTGCGTGGTGGCCCGCCTGCCGTCGAGGAGACCGGCCGCGCCGAGCACGAACGCGCCCGTGCAGATCGACGCGATCCGCCCCGCCCGCGCGGCCAGCCCCGCTGCGGCGGTGCTGAGCGCGGGGTCGACGGGGGAGGTGGGCAGCGCGTCACCGCCGACCACCAGAAAAGTGTCGAAGGCCGGGGCGTCCAGCGCGTCCGCGTCGGCCGGCACCGGCACGCCGATCGACGACCGCGCCGGTTTCCCGCCGACCGAGACGATGCTCAGCCGGTAGTCCGCGCCGAACCGGTTCGCCTCGCTGAACACCTCGGCGGGGCCGGACAGGTCCAGCATCTTCATGCCGTCGAAGACCAGCACCCCGACGCGGTGCTCCCGCCGCTCCATCCGCCTTCACCTCGCACACCGCTCACGGCTCCCGCATCCCGGACAGCCCTGGCCACCGGCATTCTCCTCCCGCCCCACGGGCGGCGCGCTGTCACACCGAGGATGCCGCCTCCGCGGCGCGCCGCGTGACCTCTTCCGCCGCCCGGGCGGCCCGGCCGCCCACCCTCCAGGCGGCCATCCGCAGCGCCACCGCGGGGGACGGCGGGAACACGCCCAACTGCTGCAGCATCGTCACGTCGTCCCGCACCGCCTCGTGCTTCACGATCCGGCCTTCCTTCAGACCGAGCACGTGGACCTGCTCGCAGTCGATCTCCCGGCCGGCGGGCGGCACCGCCTGGTCCAGCCGTCCGTCGCGGTACCGCACGAACGGACCGGTGTGCCGTCCCTGCATCCGCAGCCGCACCCACACGCGGTCCCCGTCCTCCGCCATGGCGTCGATGGGGAGACGCAGGTCCTCGAAGGCGCTGCGCAGCCAGGCCGAGGAGGCGATAACGCCGGCCGGTCCGCCGAGCGAGCAGGCGGCCGGGGCGACCGCGGCCTCGCGGTTGACGAAGCGGTCGTGGACCACGTCCGCGGCCAGTGCCGGGTCGCCGGTCTCCAGAACGCGGAAGAGACCCTGCGCCAGCTCTCTTGATGACATGCCCATCGGTCACGCCTTCCCGTAAGGGGTTCGGTGCGGTTGCGATATTGAGGTTACTGCACACCTAATGAATATTCCGAACACCTGTCGAAGAGGTGAGCGCGGTTAGAGTGAGGCCCATGGCAACCAAGCGCGCCTATGCCTCTCCGCTGCGTCAGCAGGCGGCGGCCCGCACCCGCGAGCAGATCCTCATGTGCGCGGCCGAGCTGTTCGCCGGGCGGGGCTACGGGCGGGTCACCGTGCCGGACATCGCCGCCGCGGCCGGCGTCTCCCCGAAGACGGTCTTCGCGAGCGTCGGCAGCAAGAGCGACATCCTCGACCGGATCGTCGACCAGGGCGTGACGGCGTCGGGCCACGAAGAAGCCGTGGCACGCCTGCTGGTCCTGACCGACCCGCGGGAGCTGCTGCGGGAACTCGCCGCGGCCACCCGCCACGGCAACGAGGGACAGTTCCTCGTCCACGAGGCCATCCGCAAGGCGCTCCCGGCGCACGAACAGGCCGAGGAGCTGTGGGAACGCGCCACCGGGGAGTACCGCAAGGCGCTACGCGACGTCGCCGCCCACCTGGACGCGCTCACGGCGCGTCCGGCGGCGTCCGGAGAAGAGACGGTCCACCTGCTGTGGTTCTGGTTCGGTCCCTCCGGCTGGCGCACCCTGGTCGTCGAGAACGGCTGGTCGTGGGAGCGCGCGGAACGGTTCCTGTCCCGCACGGCGATCGCCACGCTCTGCTGACGGCCGGGCGCCTCCGCGACCCGGCGTCCGACGGCACAGTGGCCCCGCGCCGGTCTCCGTGAGGGACCGGCGCGGGGCCGACTGCCCACCGCCCGCTACGACTTGAGCCACTCCAGGATCGCCGCGTTGAGCTCATCGGGATAAACCGACAGCATGCCGTGCGGATAACCCTCGTAGGTCTTCAGCGTGCCGTTCTTCAGCAGCTTCACCGTCAGCGGGGCCGCATCGTCGTACGGCACGATCTGGTCGTCCGTACCGTGCATGACCAGCACCGGCACCTCGATCTCCTTCAGGTCCTCGGTGAAGTCGGTCTCCGAGAAGGCCTTGATGCACTCGTAGTGGGCGTTCGCCGCCCCCGTCATCCCCTGCCGCCACCAGTTGTCGATCAGTCCCTGGGACGCCTGAGCGCCCGGCCGGTTGAAGCCGTAGAACGGGCCCGAGGCGATCTCGACGTAGAGCTGGGCGCGGTTGGCGGCGAGTTGGGCGCGGAAGCCGTCGAAGACCTCGATCGGCGTGCCGCCCGGGTTGCTGTCGGACTTGACCATGACGGGCGGAACCGCGCTCACGAGCACCGCTTTCGCGACACGGCCCGGCTTGGCGCGCGCCACGTACCGCGTCACCTCACCGCCGCCGGTGGAGTGTCCTATGTGCACGGCGTCGCGCAGGTCGAGCGCGTCGGTCAGCGCCGCGACGTCGGCCGCGTACGTGTCCATCTCGTGTCCGCCGGCCGTCTGGTCGGAGCGTCCGTGGCCACGCCGGTCATGGGCGATCACCCGGTAGCCGTGCTGCAGGAAGAACAGCATCTGGGCGTCCCAGTCGTCGGCGCTGAGTGGCCAGCCGTGGTGGAAGACGAGGGGCTGTCCGTCTCGCGGACCCCAGTCCTTGTAGAAGATGGCCGTCCCGTCAGAAGTCGTCACCGTGCCCATGGTCGGTCCTCCGCATGATGGGGGCTGAGGCGGCCGGGCCGGTGCTCGACCGCAGGCGCGCGGCAGGGCGCGAGGGCGGATTCCGGTCGGCCGGAGGGACTGCGGCCGCAGCTCGTGGCCGCGGCCGGATGCACGGCAATCACCTTACGCCGAAGAGACGAACCGCTCATCTCGGGAAGTTTCAGGCAGGGGGGAGTTGGATCGGTACGGGCTGGTTGATCCGCTTATGGTGGTCCAATGCTGCTGGTTCCCAGGTGGGTTCTGTTCTCGTCGGGGTGCGCGCCGCTGCTGTTGATCGCGGGCTGGGCGGTCTCGGCGGCGCTGGAGGGGGCGGGTTACAACCCGGCGACACAGACGATCAGCGTCCTCGCGGCCTACGGCGCCTCGGGCTCCTGGGTGATGACCGGGGCGTTCCTCGCGCTGGGCGTCTGCCATCTGCTCACCGCGTGGGGACTGCGGGCGGCCGCGGCGGCCGGGCGGGTGGCGCTGGCCGGCGGGGGAGTGGCGGCGCTGGCCGTGGCGATGGTCCCCGTCCCGAGCAGCGGCGGCTCACTGGGGCACGGCTCGGTGGCCGCCGTCGGGTTCACGCTGCTCGCCCTGTGGCCCGTCCTCGCCGCGACCGCCGGCCGTGGCACGCCGTGGGCGCTGCGGCCCCTGCCGTCCTTCGCGGCGACCACCGTGATGGTCGCCGGGGCGGTGTGGTTCCTCGTCGAGATGCACCGCAGCGGCATGGCGGGGGTCGCCGAACGCGTGGTGACGGCCATGCAGTCGCTGTGGCCGTTCGTCGTGGTGCTGTCGTGCCTGAGGCACCGTGCGGGGCGGCGCGCGGAACCGTCCTTGTGACCTGGGCGCGCGGGACCGTGACCTGGACACGCGGGACCGTGCGCGTGACCTGATCACGTGTCCCGTCGCCGCGCGACCGCATCAGAGGAACCTGGAGCTGCCCACCGGCCCGGCCGATTGCACCGCGTCCCGGTCGCCCCGCAGCCAGGTGTCCCGCACGGCCGTGACGAACGCGGCCACCCCCTCGACCGGATCGGCCGGTGTCCGCCCGTCCCCCTCGTCCGGTTCCGGATCGGCGGCCACGACCGAGGCGGCGATCTCCTCCTCCGGACGCGGGTCGGGATCGCCCTGTTCCGCCCCGCCGTCGGCGCCCTGCCGCAGCCCGCCCGCCCACGGGGCGACGGCCGACTGGTGGAGGAGCGTCACGCTGTCCGCCGCGACCGGCGGAGGATCCGTCCAGCAGCCGGCGTGCTCGTGCAGCACCTGTCCCGGGTCCGCAGGGCCGGGCCTCACCCCGTCTCCAGGCCGAGGACGCGGCGGGCCGCCTCGGCCTCCGCGGCCGGCGGGGACAGCTCGTCCAGGGTGTCCAGTTCCGTGTCGTCCGCCAGCTCCCGCTCCCAGGCGTCGGCGAGCCGCTGCTGCTCCTCGTGGGGTTTCGCGCTGACGGCCTCCCGGTGATCCGGGTCCAGGGCCGTGAGGAATCGCTCGACCGAGTCCATGGACATGCCGTACTCCTTGTTCGCTCCGGAAGGCGCCGCACGGCCCAGGATGGCCAGCGCCCTAGGGGTACGGGTGCCCGACACGGCCCGCGGCCACCCTGATGGCCCCGCACGGACGGGACCCGCACTTGCCGTACCTATCGAATTTCGATAGCTTCCCATCGTCATTCGATCGGTGCGAAGGTGCTGCGCGGTGCCTCCGGCATCGCGCACCCTGTCTGCGCCTCGAGCCTTGGAGCGCCCATGCCCTCAGCCGCCCCTGCCCCCGCGCCCGCCGCCCGTCCGGGATCCGGAGGCGCGACCCGTACCGACGTGCTGGTCGTCGGGGCCGGCCTGGCCGGGCTGCACGTCGCCACGCGCCTCGCCCGGCAAGGACACGACGTCCTCCTCGTGGACCGGCGCACCACCCTGGCCGGAGCGATCCGCACCACCGGGATCTTCGTGCGCAAGACGCTCGACGACTTCCCGCTGCCCGAGCGCCACCTCGGCCCGCCCATCCGGCGCATGCTGCTCTATCCGCCCACCCTGAGCCGCCCCGTCGCCCTGGTCAGCGACCGGGACGAGTTCCGCGTCGGCGACATGGCGGGGCTGTACGAGACCTCGGCCGCGGTCGCCGTGGAGGCGGGCGTGCGGCTCGCGCTGGGCACCCGCTACGCCGGCCGGCACGACGGGACGTACCACCTGGCCGGCCGCGAGGGGCCGTTCCGCGTCCGCGCCCGGTACGTCGTCGGTGCGGACGGCGCCCGGTCGAGCGTCGCCCGCGACCTCGGTCTCGACCGCAACCGCCATCTGCTGGTCGGGGCCGAGGAGGTCTTCCCGGTCTCCCCGGACGGTGAACCGCCCACCTTCCACTGCGTCCTCGACCCCCGGGTCGCCCCGGGATACCTCGCGTGGGCGGTCAACGACGGGGAGCACGCCCACGTCGGCGTCGCCGGGTACGCCGACCGCTTCCCCGACGGCCTGCGCCGCGCCATGGAACGCTTCAGCGCCCATGCCCCAGGCCTGAAGGGTGTGCGCCGCCCCGACACGGTGGAGCGGCGCGGCGGTCCGATACCCGTCGGCGGGGTGCTGCGCCGCATCGGCTGCGCGGACGGACTGCTCGTCGGGGACGCGGCCGGCGCGGTCTCCCCGCTCACCGCCGGCGGCCTCGACCCGTGCCTGCGCCTGTCCGACCTGGCCGCCCAGGTCCTCGACGACGCCCTGCGCACCGGCGCCCCGCACCCCCTGACCCACTACAGCGGCGCCTCCCTCCGCTCCCGCTTCCGCGGCCGGCTGGCGCTGCGCACCGGACTCGCGCACATCCGGACGCCCGCCGCGACCACCGCGGCGTTCACTCTCCTGCGCACCCCGCCCGGCCGCGCCGCGGCGGCCCGCATCCTCTTCGGCGACCGCTCCTTCCCAGGCCGGCCGGTCCCCGAGCCGAGCCTGGTGAGCGGCTGACCCCGCTGTCGCGGCGGGCCCGCGCCCGCATGCGCGCCCCTGCCGCCCCGTGCACGCTGGACCCATGGCGAGCGACCAGAAGACCGTCGTGATCTACCCGCCCGCCGGCGACGGCGGCCGCCGGGTCCGCGCGGGCCCGCACTTCCTGGGCATGGCCTACACCCTTCTGGACGTCGTGGAGTTCCTGCGGCTGGCCGGACGGGACGACACCGACGACAACTGGCTGCGGCAGTCCCCGCTCGTCGAGTGGCGCGGCGGCGGCCCGGACACCTGGACAGCGGCCCGCGGCCTGCACGACTGACAGGGCGGTGCCTCTCGGGCACCATGTGATCATGACGGAAATGGTCGAACGGGTGGACGACGACGATCGGGTGATCGGCGTCGTCGGCAGGGGCGAGGCGATCCGCAGGCGGTGGCTGCACCGCGTCGCGACGGTCGTCTGCCGGGACACGCGGGGGAGGATCCTCGTGCACCGCCGGCCGCACGACGACGTCCGCTTCCCGGGCGGCGTCAACTTCATGCTCGGGGGAGCGGCGGAGCCCGGCGAGACCTACGAGAAGGCCGCCGCCCGGGAGCTGACGGAGGAACTGGGCGTACGGGCCCGGCCTCGCTTCGTCCTCAAGTTCCGGTGCGCCGGGGCGATCAGCCCGTACTGGCTCGGGCTGCACGAGGCGGTGGTGACCGGGCCGTTCACCCCCGACCCGGACGAGATCGCCTGGCACGACTGGATGACGGAGCCCCAGCTCGCCGAGCTGGTGGGGGACGAGGCGTTCGTCCCCGACGCCCGGGAGGCGTACCACCGCTGGACCGCCCGGCGCCGCGAGAGGGCCGACCATGTGAGGCCCGCCGGGTGACACGGGACGGACCGCCCCCGCTCCCGCGTTCGCGCGCCGCCCACCCGGCGGTCACCATGGCAGGGACCGGGGGCGGACCGAATCGTCGTGGAGGGTGGACATGTTGCTGCCGGTCCTGTTCGCGCTGGGCGCCGCGCTCAGCAACGCGCTCGCGACCGTGCTCCAGCGCAAGGCCGCCCTGACGGTGCCCAAGTCCGAGGGCCTGCGCGTCGGACTGATCCTCGACCTGCTGCGCCGGCCCGTCTGGCTGGTCGGCATCGTGGCCGTGATCACCGCCGGCGTCTGCCAGGCCGTGGCGCTGGCGACCGGCCCGATCACCGTCGTCCAGCCCCTGTTCGTCCTCGAACTGCCCCTCGCCCTCGTCATCGCCGCGGCCCTGCTCCAGGGACGGCTGTCCCGCACCGGCTGGCTGGCCGTCGCCACCGTGGTGGTGGGCCTCGGCGTCGTCCTGTTCGCGGCCTCGCCCGCCGGGAACCGCACACAGGTGCCGATGACCCACTGGATCCCGGCCGTCGCCGTGTGCGTCGCCGCCATCGCCGCACTCGTCGTCGCCGCACTCCGCCGCCCCGAGGGCCGCGGCAGGGCCGCCTGCTTCGGACTCGCCACGGCCATCTCGTACGCCATGACGGCCGCGCTGATGAAGACGTCGATGCACACCCTCGACGACGGGGGCATCACCGCCTTCTTCACCACCTGGCAGACGTACGGCTTCGCGCTGTTCGGGGTGTGCGCGCTGTTCTTCCTCGAGAACGCGATGCAGTCGGGCCCGCTGGTCGCCTCCCAGCCGGCCCTGACGCTCGGGGACGCGTGTGTGAGCCTGGCGCTGGGGATCACGGTCTACGCGGAGTACGTCCGGACGGGCTGGTGGCTCGTCCCGCAACTCCTGGGCGCGGCGCTGATCGCGGCGGGCGTGCTGGCGCTGTCGCGCCTGCCTCTGGCGCGGGCGCTGGCGAGTGAGGAGAAGGAGCAGCCGGGGGAGGGCACGGCGGACGCGGGGACGCCCGCGCCCTGAGACCGGCCGCGTGACCGCCGTTCGTTATGATCACCGGCGACGCCGAGGCCGGTCAGCAGCGCCGTCGTCCTGACCCGGACGGCGAGGCGCGCCGCGCGAGGCACGGCGGTCAGCGACACGGGGGAGACACCAGGGTGACGGAGGCACAGGCGGTGAGACCGCCGCTCGGTGATGCGGCGGTACTGCCGAAGCCGAACCCGAAGCCCCGGCCGGACGCCCTGCGAGGGCGTACTCGCCCCCTCCCCCCACCGTGAGCGCTGCTCGTCGGCTGACACCCTCACCATCCCCCCACAGGCTTACGAGGAGCCCTTCCGTGAACCGTTCCGTCCCCGCCCTGGCCGTTGCCTGCCTCGCCGCGCTCACCGCGTGCGGCGGAGGCGGTGGGCCGGAGAACTCCACGGGCGAGCCCGGGCCCTCCGCGACCCGGTCGGAGCAGGCCGCCCCGGCCGAGCGGCTGGCCGGGCTGATGGTCACGCCCGCCGAGGTGAAGGGCTTCGCGGTGAAGCCGTACGACAACGAGTTCGCCCTCGCGACGGCGTCGTCGGAGATGACCGCCGACAAGCCGGCCTGCGCCCCGCTGGCCCTCGCGCTCAACCAACTGCCGCTCGGTGAGCCGCAGGCGGACCTCACGCGGGTCCTTGCCCCCGAGTCCCAGGGTCTGAACAGCACCCAGACGTATGTCACGCTCACGTCCTACGCGACGGGCGGGGCCAAGGCCGTGCTGGCGGACGTCAAGAAGGCCGTGGACGCGTGCGGTGACGGCTTCACCGCCGAGGGGGGCAACGGCAGCACCGTCTACGACGCGGTCACGGCGCAGGACGTCACCCCGGCCGGCGAGGAGACCGTCGGTTTCACGGCCACGACGCCGTACCAGGGCGTGTCGCACACCGTCCACGCCCAGGCCGTCCGCGCGGGCGACGTCGTCGCCGTCTTCTTCGCCGCCGACGGCATGGCCATGGTCAACGGCCGGACGAGCGACGCGAAGTTGCCGTCGGCGGTGGTGAAGGCGCAGTCGTCGAAGCTGGGTTGAGCGTGTGACGCCCATGCTCCGTCTCACGCCCGCGCGGGGGATACGCACCGGGCTCCTGCTGTGCCTGTGCGCCCTGGCCGCGCTCCTGTTCACCGCGCCGCAGGCCCGTGCCGCGTCCGACGACCCGGTCACCGCGCAGGCGTCGTACCTCGCGGAACGCCTGTGCGAGAACCCCGTCCCCGTCCCCGACCAGCTGCCCCGCGTGGTACCACGTTCCACGGCCCCCGACTTCGCCCGGCCGGCAGTCGCGGCTCTGGCCACGGCGGTCCGGGCACGCAGGTGAGAGACGCCCACGCTGCTACGGCAGGAGCCCTGACATGACGCGCAGATCGAAACAGAGCGAGGCGGCGGACCGGCTCGGCGTCCGAGCCGAGGCGGGCGAGTGGTGCTGGATCGGGGAGATCCCGCAGCCTCCCGCAGACATCCTGCAAGCCGCGGGCGATCCTCGGACACGGCCGGCCCGGCGACCTCCACTGGCCCTGACGGGAACCGTTCTCGCCGCGCCGTTCCTCCCGATCCTGTGGCTGCTGATGCTGCTGGCCCGGGCGGAGGAGGCGGTGGAGCGCTTCCTCGACACGAAGGAGGAGAAGGAGCGGCACCAGGCCAAGAAGGAGGACGAGAGACGCAGGGACGCGGCTGTGGAACAGCGCGGCCTCGACAACGTCTTCGACGGCGACTGGAACGGCGCCGCCGGCCAGTTCCTCCTGCGCTGGTACAGCCACTCGACCCACCACGAGCGGCTGCTGTTCGCCGGCCAGGACGGCTTGGTGTTCGCGGCCCCGCCCAGGCGGGTCAGCATGGGGCGCGACAAGCGCGCCCAGGTCGTCGCGCGGCTGTCCCCCGAGGAGGCCACGCTGGAAGACCCCTTCGGCGGTGAGTTCACGACCGAGATCATGCTGATCCGCTTCCGCGACGGCTCCTGGCTGCGGGTGGACACGGAGGAAGCCCGCAGCGAACTCCACATGCACGCCCTGCGCAACACGTCGTGAGCCCGCACCCGACATGCCAGGTGCGCCGCACGTGCGCCGGCCCTGTGTACGGTCTCGCCACATGAACCCGGATGCCTCCCTCCGCCCCCGCGCCCGTGACCTCGGCGTCGTCGTCGGGCCCACGCCCACCGGACCCCTCAACGCCCTCACCGATGTACCAGGGGTCCGCGTCGGGCATGCCACCGTCCGGACGCGCCCCGACGTGCACAGTGGGGTGACCGCCGTCGTGCCCGACGGCGTGCTGCCGGGGGCGCCGGTTCCCGCCGGAGTGTTCGTCGGCAACGGGTACGGGAAGCTGATCGGCTCCACCCAGCTCGCCGAACTCGGCGAGCTGGAGACCCCCGTGCTGCTCACCTCCACACTGTCCGCGTTCCGGGTCGCCGACGCGCTCGTCGGGTGGGTGCTCGAACAGCCGGGCTGTGACGGCGTGTTGAGTCTCAATCCCGTTGTGGGGGAGTGCAACGACGGTTATCTGTCCGACATCCGGAGCCGGCCCGTGCGTGAGGAGCATGTGCGGGCCGCGCTCTGCGGAGCGTCCGCGGGGCCCTTGGCCGAGGGGTGTGTCGGGGCCGGGACCGGCACCGTCGCCCTCGGGTTCAAGGCCGGCATCGGGACGTCCTCCCGTACACCGGAAGCGGCGGACCGCCGCTTCACCGTCGGCGTCCTCGTGCAGGCCAACTTCGGCGGCACCCTGCGCGTCCTCGGGCGCACACTCGACGGCCCCGGACCGGCCTCCGAGACCGGGTCCTGCATGATCGTCGTCGCGACGGACGCTCCGCTTGACGCCCGGCAGCTCACCCGCGTCGCCCGCCGGGCCGTGTTCGCCCTCGCCCGGACGGGCGCGGCCTACAGCCACGGCAGCGGCGACTACGCCGTGGCCTTCACCACCACCCGGCCCGGCACAGCGCGCCCGCTCGCCGACGCCGACCTGAGCCCTCTGTTCGAGGCGGTCCTCGACGCCGTGGAGGAGGCCGTCCTCAACTCCCTCCTCGCCGCCACCACGACCACCGGCCACGCCGGACGCACCGTCCCCGCCCTCTCCGCCGGCCGACTGCCGACAGACAGGCCTTAGCTAGTCCTCGCGTCGCCCCCATACCATCGCCATCCCCGGACCCACCTCCGCCAGCAGCGGCGACTCGAGGTATGCCAGTGCCTCGTCCACCACCCGCGCGTCCACCAGCCCGGTCGCCTCCAGCTCCGGACGCATCCGCCGCAACGTGTCCGACCAGAAGTGGGCCGCCGGGCCGCCCGGCCGCAGGGGCGGGCAGACCACCTCCGCGCCGATGTCGCGCAGGCCCTCCTCGCGGAGGTAACGCGGGTACGCGGGCACCTCGGTGATGTCGGTGCCGATCGTCGCCCACAGGGCCGCCCACATGGCGTCCATGGTGCGCCGGTAGGGGGAGGAGCGGTCGAGGGCGTCGGGCAGTTCCACCGCGTCGCCGAGCACCAGCACGCCACCGGGGCGGAGCAGGCCGGCCAGCCGGTGGACGAGCCTTCGGCGCCCCGGCAGGTGCATCAGCACGAACCGGGCGTGCACCAGATCGAACCGGCCCGGGTCCAGGCTCTCGTCGGTGACGTCCGCGGTGAGCACCCGCAGCCCCGGCAACTCCCAGGCGGTCAGGGCGTGCGTGTCCCGGTCGAGGGCGACGACCTCCGCCACCCCGGCCTCCTCCAGGAGCCACCGGGCGACGGTCCCCGTGCCCGCCCCGACCTCCAGGCACCGCATGCCCGGACCCGCGCCCAGCTCGCCCAGCCGACGCGTGGTGACCGGGTCGTACACCAGCGCGGCGGCGTCGATGCGCTCCGACTCGTGCGGGTCCTCGGGCGGGAAGAGCTCCTGCCCGTAGCGCCCGCCGCCTGGGCCGGGCGCGCCGTCACCAGGGCCCGTAGGCGGCCCGCCGCCCTCACCCGGCCCGCCGTCCGTGCCCGCCTCACCGTCCGGGGGCCCCGCCGGATCCGTCACCCGCGTGCCCCGGTCAGTTGATCCCGCTCGGCGTCGGCGACGGCGTGCGCCCCGCGAGCACTTCCTGCAGCCGCTGCGTGCCCTGCTCCACCGCGGCCGACGTGGTGTCGTGGTCCGCGCCGTCCAGCCCCCCGTTGGTGACCGTGATCGCGTTCGCGCCCATCTGCACGGCGGCGACGTCCAGGCTCAGGGTGACGGGGTCGCCGCTGCTCTCGCCCTTCACCGTCACGGTCAGGCCCTGCCGGTTGTCGCCGGCCTGCGGCAGCGACGTCTCGATGACCTGCACCGTGCGCTCCCCGGCGTCGCCGCCGGTCAGCGTGAACTGGTCGCAGGTGTCGGGCAGCTCGCTCAGCCACTGCATGGAGTCGTCCAGTTCCGCCTTGTCGTACGCGGCGACCTGGTACAGCAGCCGGGAGTCGCCCTGCTGGAAGCCGGTGACGGCGGACGCCCCCGTGGGCTTGCCCAGCAGCGTCTCGTCGAACAGCGCGTCGACCAGCCGCTGGCAGTCCCGCACGTCGCTCTGGCCGTCGACGAACGCGGCCACGTCGACGCCGCCCACCAGCATGGTGTCCCGCCACTCGCGCGGGTCCCGAACCTGCGTCCAGTCGTCCTCGATGTCCGCCGGGGTGATCAGCGCGTTCCGGGCACCCTCCTCGCTGAGGTCCGACGGCGACTCCGAGGCGGCCGGCGACGACGCGGCGGGTGAGGTCGTCTGCGCGGCGAGTCCCCGCTCCGCGACCGTGGACGAGGCGTCCGGCTCGGGCGAGGCGCTGCTGTCCGAGCCGGAACAGGCCGCCGTGGCGAACAGCGTGCCGGCGGCCAGAGCGGCGGCCAGGACGCGGGCCGGCCGGACGAGCGGGCGAGGGGTGGTCACGTGTGCCTCCTGTGGGACGGACGGTCCGCCCGGTGCCGACGCGCACCGGGCATGCTTGCTCCCCCCGGCCTCCACCGCACCACCGCTCGGCCCGGGCGACCAGCGCAGCGGAGGCATACAGGTGAGAGCACAGGGAAGACGGGCCCGTGGCCCCGCCCGAGGCACACCGGGAACGGAGGCCGCGACAACCCCAACGGGCGCCCCTGTCACGGCGTCCGCACGGGAACACTGTTACGTTCGCGATGCACCGTTCTGTCCCGGAAAGGAACGAAGCCACGTCCCCCACCGACAACGGCCCGACTCCGCCCCCCGAGGCGGCCAGGCGTCACCCCACCCTGTTCCGTGCCATCCGCCGCCGGCGGAACCCGCCGCTACGGCGGTCGGACATCACGGTGACGGACGAGCGGGCGGTGAAGCGCGCGGTCAAGGCCGCCTCGCTCGGCAACGCCATGGAATGGTTCGACTTCGGGATCTACGCGTACCTGGCCGGCACCATCGGCAGGGTCTTCTTCCCCTCGGGGAACGAGACGGTGCAGCTGCTGTCGTCCTTCGCCACCTTCGCCGTGGCGTTCCTGGTGCGCCCGCTGGGCGGCATGGTCTTCGGACCGATGGGCGACAAGATCGGCCGTAAGAAGGTCCTCGCCCTGACGATGATCCTCATGGCGATCGGCACGGCCGCGATCGGACTGCTGCCGTCGTACGCGGCGGTCGGCTTCTGGGCGCCGCTGCTGCTGATCCTCTTCCGGCTGCTTCAGGGCTTCTCCACCGGCGGCGAGTACGGCGGCGCCTCCACCTTCATCGCCGAGTACGCCCCCGACCGGCGGCGCGGTTACTTCGGCAGCTTCCTGGAGCTGGGCACGCTCGCCGGCTACACCGGCGCGGCCACCCTGGTCGTGGCGCTCACCGCCTGGCTGGGCTCCGACACCATGGACGCCTGGGGCTGGCGCATCCCCTTCCTGGTCGCCGGACCGCTCGGCATCGTGGGCATCTATCTGCGGCTGAAGCTGGACGACACCCCTGCCTACCTCAAGCTGGGGGAGGGCAACGTCCGCGCCTCCGAGGCGGCGAACCAGGTCGAGACCACGGCCCGCGGCGACCTCGCCAAGATCTTCCGGCAGCACTGGCGGCCCCTGGTGCTGTGCATCGCCCTGGTCGGCGCCTACAACATCACCGACTACATGCTGCTGTCGTACATGCCGACGTACCTGTCCGACGAACTCCACTACAAGGAGTCGCACGGGCTGCTGATCCTCGTCGCCACCATGGTGGTGCTGATGCTGATCATCAACCAGGTCGGAAAGCTCAACGACCGCTTCGGACGCAAGCCGCTGCTGATGACCGGCATGCTGGGCTTCCTCGTCCTGTCCGCCCCGGCGTTCGTGCTGGTGCGGCAGGGCAGCCTGCTCGCGGTGTCGGCCGGCATGCTGATGCTCGGCCTGTCCCTGGTCTGCCTGCTCGGCACCATGTCGGCCGCGCTGCCCGCCATGTTCCCGACATCCGTGCGCTACGGCTCGCTGTCCGTCGGCTACAACCTGTCGGCCTCGCTGTTCGGCGGCACCACCCCGCTGGTGATCACCGCGCTGATCGGCGCGACCGGCTCGGACATGATGCCCGCGTACTACGCGATGGGCGCAGCGCTGGTCGGTGTGATCGCCGTGGCCCTCATGAAGGAGACGGCGCAGCAGCCGCTGGAGGGGTCCCCGCCCTCGGTGCAGACCGATGAGGAGGCCGCGGAGATGGTGCACGCGCAGGCGCCGACCCCGAAGTTCTGACGCGGGCGGCCGACGACGGAGGTGAGGGGCGGGTGCACGGCACCCGCCCCTCACGCATCCCCGTCCCGGTGCCACTCCCGTCAGTCCTCCGCCCATCCGTCCGCCCTCACCCGCGCGGGCACGTCGATCTTCGTGTGCACGGGCCGGCCCGCCTCCTGGTCCTTCTCCCTCACCCGGTCCAGGGAGTACGTCGCCGTGTGGCTCAGCGGGTGCGTCGGTAGTGGCGGCGTGCCTTCTCGCGGTTGCCGCAGACAGCCATCGAGCACCAACGGTGCACCTGATCAACGGCGGTCACTTCCTTCTGGAGAGCCACCCGGACGTCGTCACGGGATACCTGCGCGGCTTCCTCGGGCGGGTGCTGGACCGAGCGGACGGCTCGTGACCGATCCGTCCGGCGCCTCCGGCCGCCGACCACGTTCGGCGTGTACGGCAGGTACTGCGTCGGCGCCCGGAACGGCATGCCCGGCGACGGCGCCCCGATGGTCATCGGCCACGGCCAGGGGCCGGGCGGGAGGTCAGAGAGCGGCGAGCAGGCCGTCCAGGGGCGCGGGCGCCCGCTCCTGACCCAGCGCCTCGACCAGAACCCGGCCGTAGTGGATCTTGCGGCCCTTCTTGGTGCCCAGGAAGCGGCGGAGCTGCTGCCCCGCGTCCCGGCCCCGCTGCGCGGGCTGCCGCAGGAAGGTGCGCAGAGAGCGGAAGTCCCCCTGCTCCCGCACCAGTTCGGTCACCCGCTCCACGCCCAGGGCGCGGATCAGCTCGTCCTCCAGATCCGCCGCGCAGACGAAGACGCCGTCACCTCCGGCCCCCGCCCGTTGCCAGCCCCGCTCGTAGTAGCCGAGTTCCCCCTCGTCGCACAGCCCTGTCAGGCGCAGGCCCAGTCCACGGGGGCCGAGCAGGGCGGAGAAGCGGCCGACGTTCATCGCGCCTCCCATCGGCAGCACGCAGACGCCCTCCGCCGCCAGGTCCCGGCCGTCGCGCGTGGCGAGCGTACCGACCGCGGCGGCGTCGCTGAGCCCCTCCAGCAGGACGGCCGTACGGACGGACAGCCGCCCGGCCAGTTCGCGCGCCCGATCACCGGACCCGCCCGCCGCCCACGCGGCCACCGCGCCCCGGAACGCGTTCATGTCGCTCACGCGTCGAGTCTCCGCCGGAAGCGGCGACTTCGGTACTCGTTTTCGGCGCACGGCGCGCACGGCGCGCACGGCGCGCACGGCGCCGCTGCTCGCGGAGGCGCGAGCACGTCCCAGGCAGCGAGGAGGCTCTCGCGGGCTTGGCGGGAACCCGTCGGGACCTGGCCCTCATGCCCATGGGAGCCCGCGCGGCGACTCGTTAGCTTCGGTGGTGTCCGCGTCCGACCGGACCGGAGACCGGACGCCCCACCGGAGGTGCACCGCCGTATGCATGCCCAGATCGTCCTGTTCGACGGCTTCGACCCGCTCGACGTCGTCGCGCCCTACGAGGTCCTGTACGCGGGCGGCACCGCGTCCGGAGGGGCGCTCACCGTCGAGCTGGTCACCGCCGAGGGCCCGCGCGAAGTGGTGAGCGGCACCGGCGCCCTCACCCTCCGCGCCACCGGCACGCTCGCCCCCCGGGCCGCCGACCTGATCGTGGTCCCGGGCGCCTCGGGCCGGGTCGGAGAACCCGGTGAGGTGCCCGACGTCGACGCGGGGGAGGGGGAGTGGCGGCAGGACGAGTTCGTCCCCGTCCTGCTGGGCCGTGTCCTGACCACCCGGCTGCCCGCGCTGCTCAAGGAGGCGCTGGACGACCCGACGGTGACCGTGGCCACGGTGTGCGGCGGCTCGCTGGTGCCCGCCATGGCCGGCCTGCTGGACGGCCGCCACGCCACGACGCACCATCTGGGCCTCGACATGCTCGACGCGACCGGCGTCCACGTGGTGCGCGCCCGCGTCGTCGACGACGGAGACCTGGTCAGCGGCGCCGGTGTCACCTCCGGCCTCGACCTGGGCCTTCACCTGCTGGAGCGGGAACTGGGTCCGCGCATCGCGCACGCCGTCGAGACCCTCTTCGCCCACGAGCGCCGCGGCACGGTCTGGCGCGCCACGGGCCCCGCCCCGGCGGCGCTGTGACACACGTCTTGCATCCGTCCGACCTCACCACGGGAGCCGCTCGCACATGACCGCCCACCCCGACCGGACCGCCGAAGGCGTCTGGGACCTGACCGTCGCCACCCCCATCGGCCGTATCAAGGCCGTCGTCGAGTTCCGCCGGCGGGACGGTGTCCTCACCGGCGTGGCGTCCGGCGCGGGAGAGGACGTACCGCTGCGGGACATCGCCGTCGACGGCACCCTCGTCACCTGGAAGCAGTCGGTCACCAAGCCCCTGCGGCTGAACCTCGCCTTCGCCGTCGACGTCCGCGGCGACACCCTGGAGGGCACCTCGCGGGCCGGCCGTCTGCCCGCCTCGAAGGTCACCGGGACGCGCCGGACGACACCGGCGCGCACGTCGGAATAGGGGACCGGGGGCCGCTGTTACACCTGCTGCCTGACATGCGCGAGTCATTCGACTCGGGCGGTGACGGCGGAAGGAGCACCTCATGGCACGCAGCACGGCACGTCCGGTCGTCAAGCTGAAGTCCACGGCCGGCACCGGCGTCACCTACGTGACGCGCAAGAACCGTCTCAACGACCCCGACCGGCTCGTCCTGCGCAAGTACGACGCGGTCGCCGGACAGCACGTCCTCTTCCGCGAGGAGCGCTGACGCGGCAGCGCCGACGCGCCGAACGCGCGCGAGGTCGCCCGGCCGAGGGACGCCCGCGCGAGGTCGTCGACCCACCCCGTCTCCGCCGCTCCCGGCGGCGGAGGCCGCGAGAAAGGACACCCATGAGGCATGGCATCCACCCCGTCTCCCGTCCGGTCGTCTTCCGTGACCGCGCGGCGGGGTTCCAGTTCCTGACCCGCTCCACGCTCGACTCGGACAGGACGGTCGAGTGGGAGGACGGCACGACGTATCCGGTCGTCGACGTGGAGATCTCGTCGGCGAGCCACCCGTTCCACACCGGCACGGCCCGCGTCCTCGACACCGCTGGACGCGTGGAGCGCTTCGAGCGCCGCTACGGCGCCGCCCCGGCCCGCCGCTGACCGGGACCCGGCCCCCACCAGGGCTTTCCCACCAGGAGTACGTGATGAAGGTACGCAAGTCGCTGCGTTCGCTGAAGGCCAGGCCCGGCGCCCAGGTGGTGCGCCGCCGGGGCGTGACCTTCGTGATCAACAAGAAGGAGCCGCGCTTCAAGGGCCGCCAGGGCTGACGAGCCGCAGGCACCACGACGTCCGGACCGCCCGGCACCGCACCGCGCGGTGCCGGGCCGTCGGCGTGTCCCCGCACGACGGCCGTCCGGCCGTGCGGGCTCCCCGCCGCGCGGCCAGGATGAGAGGGACGCCGCGGGCGGGTGATGCCGCCCCGGCAGGGCGCACGGCAGCCGGGAGGCGGAAATGACGGTGAAGCGGGTCGGCATGGTGGTGCACGGCGGACACCCCGAGGCGGTGGCGGCCGCCGGTACGGTCCGCGAATGGTCCATGGAGCACGGCATCGCCTGCAAGGACATCGACGTATGGGACGACGGCGACCGGCGCAGCGCCCATGAGGAGGTGGCCGCCGCGGGCGACCCCGACCTGGTCGTCACCCTCGGCGGGGACGGCACGTTCCTGCGCGGCGCCCGGCTCGCCGCCGCCGCGGACGCCTTGGTCCTCGGCGTCGACCTCGGCCGGGTGGGCTTCCTGACCGAGGTGCCCATGACCGACGTGCGCTCCGCACTGGACGCGGTGTACGAGGGCCGGCTCGATGTCGAGGAGCGGATGCTGCTGACCATGCGCGCCTCGCGCCGCCTGGAGATCCCCGCGGACATCGAGGCGCTCATCCGCTACGGACGCGGCCCGCTGCTGCCGCCCACCAGCGTGCGCCCCGACTGCGAGTCGGGCGGCGAGTGGGGCGTCCCGCTGGACGTGACCGCCCTCAACGACGTGGTCCTGGAGAAGCTCGCCCGGGACCGGCAGATCTCCGTCGGCGTCTACATCTCCGGCCGGCTGCTCGCCTCGTACTCCGCCGACGCGCTGCTGGTCGCGACCCCGACCGGCTCGACGGCGTACAGCTTCGCGGCCGGCGGGTCGGTCGTGTCACCGCGCGCGGAGGTACTGGTGTTCACACCGGTCGCGCCGCACATGACGTTCAACCGCTCGGTCGTGGCCGCGCCCGACGAACCCGTCGGACTGCGCATCCTGGAGCGGTCCGGGCGGGCGGCCGTCAGCGTCGACGGCCAGGTCCGCGGCGTCATCGGTCCGGGCGACTGGATCGGCGTGTACGCGTCCCCGCGCAAGCTGCGCGCCGTACGCCTCGGCCCGATGGACTTCTACGGCCGGCTGCGGGAGCGCATGAACCTGACCGACGCACCCGCGGCGGTCGCCGACGGCACGCCCGCACCGCTCTGGCCGGTGAGCAGCCCCCCGCCCGGCGACCTGGCCCACCTCGCCATGCCGGAGGGCCCGGTCGCGCGGCCCTGACGCCTCGCCTGTCAGTGGACGAGGGCCTTGACGGCCGTCAGATCCTCGCCGGTCAGCTCGGCGATCCGGTGCGCCGGCACCCCGGCAGCCACGGCACGGGCGAGCAGCGCCTCGCGGCCCTCGGCGCAGGAACGGTAGGCGAGCAACTCCTCCTCCATCCGCGCGACGTCGTAGGGGGCGTTGAGCTGCCGCACACGGCTCAGCTCCTCGTCGCCCAGCGGGACGGGCAGCCGCTCGGCGCCCTCCGGAATCGCCGAGGTCTCTTCCGGCGGCAACAGCCGCAGCCCCGGCGACGTCACGGTGACGCCCTGCGCCTCCAGCCACGCCCGCACGGCCGGCGTGTCCAGGAACGCCGCGTCCTCCACGGCGGCGAGCGGTACGCCCAGCGACACGGCGGGGTCGTCGAACAGCACCAGATAGGCGTCGTCGGTCATGGTCGGTACCTCCTGCAAGGGCGTGTGGTCCCACTCCGGTGGACCTCCCTCTACCCCCGATGGGGTCGTCCACGACAACGTGTCACCCATGCGGTACAGCACGGTTCACCGGGCGTGAGCAGGCGTCGGACGCGCGCGCACACGCTCGTGTCCCCTCGACCGCGAGGCGGATCCGAGTCGTTCCGTCGTCCTTCACTCCGGGGCCCCGCCGTCATCGCCCACCTTGTAGCCGGGCACGGAAGGCCAACGCACCGTCAGTACCACGGACTCCTCCTCCGCGTACCAGGAGTGATCGACACCCTTCCCCCACACCACGTAGTCCCCCTGCTCGGCCAAGAGCACGCTGCGACCAGGCAGTTCCACCCGGAAGCGTCCGCCGATGAGGACCAGGAGCGCGGTGCGCTCCTCGCCGGTCACCCACTGGGCCCGCTCGTCACCCGGCGGGTGAACCCCCCACTTGATCTCCACGTCCTCGCTGTGACGGGGATCGGAAACATCCTTGAAGTGCCCCAGCAGCCACCCCCGGTCCAGCGCGGCATCCTTGCCGGCGTTACCCACGTACACGCTGTCGCTCATGGCGACGGAAGGTAGCAGCCGATCCGGCATGGTGCTTTTCGGCTCGGTCCTCCAACCTGCTCGTGTGATCGACTACGACGACTCCGGTGCCCTCGTGGTCCAGGTGGGCGAGGGTTCCTGCTGTCGGAACCACTCCGCCCGTACGAGGACGACCCGACGCTCGACTTCCTCGTCACGGCACACGGGCGGTGGGGGAGCGCCGTCCGCCCGACACGCCACACCGGACCGGCAGCCGACGCGCCGTCCCCCGCGTGACCGCACGCCTCCTGTGCGCACGAGTGGGGCGCGGCACCCCCGCCGCGCCCCACCTCACCCGCACCGACCCCTACCGCTCGTCGACCTCCCGGTCGAAGTCCCGCGCGCAGTCCTGCCGTTCGCTCTGGCTGTTCGCATGCTCGATGCAGTCCTGGTAGCTCTTGAACTCGTCGCTGTTGATCACGGCCACACCCAGCGCCAGCAGCACCGACGACACCACGAGCGTCAGCGCGCCCAGCACCGCGCCGATGACCGCCATGGTCCCGTTCGTCGCCACGCCTCGTCTGCCGCGCCGGAAGCCGAGCACGCCGAAGACCACGGCCAGCAGGCCCAGCACGATGCCGCCGAACGCGGTCCAGAACAGCAGGACGCCCACGATGCCCAGGACCAGTGCCGCGATGCCGAAGCCGTTGCGCCGTTCACCCGTGCCCGTCGGCTGCCCGTGGCCCGTGCCGTGGTGTCCTCCGTGCGTCGAAGTCATCCGTCCTCCATAAGGTGTGAGGGGTCGTCAGTGCCACTCGCTCCGTCCGTGTGCCCGAACCCTCCGCCCCCATGCAGGGCGTCGGCATCACAGCCGTGACCACGCCCGTGGTGACGCCCGTCGGCGTGACGCCCTCCGTACGCCGGCCCACCCCTGTCTCGAATTCCTCCCTTGTGCCCTGACCTGCGCCCCACCTGATCGACACCTACGCCGGTCTGGTGCTGCCCTTCGCGGCGGGGGCGTTCGGCTCGCACCACCGCTACGTCCGCGGCCAGATCGACCACGGCCTCAACGAGGCCGGCTACGGCTACTGGGGCTTCTCGCCCGCCGACATCCCCGACGGCGGGTACCAGCGAGTACGGCGTCGACGCCCTCGGCATGCAGGAGGAGGGCTACGACTCCAAGGGCGTGGTCACCCCGCACGCCTCCTTCCTCGCCCTGCCCCACGAGCCCGCCGCGGCCGTCGCCAACCTCACCGCGCTCGACCGTGACTTCGGCGCGTACGACGACCGCTACGGCTTCCGCCACTCGGTGGACACCTCGACCGGCCGGGTGAGCGACTTCGTTCTTGCCCTCGACCAGGGCGTGGTCGCCGCCGCCCTCGCCCAGCAGCTGCGCCCCGGCCTGCTCCAGCGGCCGTTCCGCACGGGCGGTTTCCGTGCCCGCGTGAGGCCGCTGCCGGCCAAGGAACGCTTCAGCATCTGACCCCTGCGGGGTCGCGCAGGGGTCAGACCGTGGGGTCGTTGGGGTGCGTCTCCAGCTCCGTGACGACCGCCGTCATCCACGGCCACAGGGGCAGGCTGCCCAGCACCTCCTCGCGCAGCGCCGCCTCGTCCTCGGCACGCCACAGGCCGATGCTGCGCTTCTCCCCGACGGGGCGCCACAGTCGCGCCAGATGTCCGGAGGCCGCGAGCTCACGCGCGCGCACGGCCTCGCGGGCCCGGACCCGGTCGACCTCGGCCGGGTCCGTGCCGTCCGGGACCGTGGTGGTCAGCTCCACCAGAAACTCCCGCATGTCGTTCTCCCCTCAGGGTGCATGCCGTTTCGGGACTACTGTCGACGCATGAGTGAAGCGTCCAAGCGTTCCGTCGTCGTCGAGCGGACGAGCACCGGCCAGTTCATCGCCACCAACCCGCGCGGCGGGACCCTGCGGTTCGGCACCGACGGGGGTGACGCCTTCACCCCCGTCGAACTGCTGCTCGCCGCCATCGGGGGCTGCTCGGCGGCCGACGTCGACGTCGCCACCGGCCGGCACGCGGAGCCCACCGCGTTCTCCGTCGAGGTGAGCGGAGACAAGATCAGCGACGAGCAGGGCAACCGCATGACCGGCCTGCGGGTCACCTTCCACGTCGCCTTCCCCGACGAGGAGGGCGCCGACCGGGCCCGAGCGATCCTCCCGCGCGCGGTGAAGGCGTCCCACGACCGCCTCTGCACGGTGAGCCGTACGGTGGAACTCGGCACGCCGGTCGCCACGGAGATCGCGGAGGACTGAGGGTTCCGGCACGCGTGCCACGACCGGCGGGACGGCCGGGTCCACTGCCGCCCTCCTCCGCGGGCGGGGCGGCACCGGTCGGCCCATGAGCGGGGCGAATCGGCTGACGCGGTGCGGAACGGCCGGCTCGCCGACGGGTGCGGAAGCCGCCCCGGTCCGCCCGGACCCGGGCGAAGCGGTGCGGTCCGGAGCCGTCGCGGTGCCCGGGACCGGCGGTCCCCCTCACCCATGCCCTGACCGCCGCTCCAGCGCCCGCCGTCGCACGGCGCCCGCCCTTCCCAGCACCCGCGGAGCGGTCGCGTGCACGTCGGCCGTGCCGTGGTCCGCGAGCGGGCCGACCGTCAGGCCCGCGGCGCGCCAGTCCGCCACCAGGCCGGGCAGCGCGCCCAGCGTGGCCCGCCAGCTTCCCGGCGCCGCCGTGCGGTCGGTGTCGTGCAGCAGGACCGTGCCGCCGCCGCCCAGGTCCGCCTGGACCGTGGCGCCCACCGACGCGGGGGTGGCCGTGGCCGTCCAGTCCCGGCCCCAGGCCGTCCACAGCACCGGACGCAGCCCCGCCGCGCGGGCGGCCGCCCACCGGCCGGACGTCAGGATCCCGTACGGCGGCCGGTACCACCGGGGGGCCACCCCCGTGACGTCCTGAACGGCCTCCACCGCGTGGCGCACGGCGCGGACGTCGCCCGCCGGCGCGGGCAGCCACGGGCGGTCGTGGCTCCAGCCGTGCACGGCCACCTCGTGCCCCCGCCGCGCCGTCTCCCGCACCACGCCAGGATGCCGTACGACCGCGTCGCCGAGGACGAAGAACGTCGCCCGCACGCCGAGGCCGTCCAGCGCGTCGAGGAAGCGGGGTGTCGAGACCGGGTCGGGGCCGTCGTCGAAGGTCAGGGCGACATGACGGGGATGCCCCACGCCGGCGAGACGGGGGGACAGGTGTCTGCGCACCACGGGCAGCCAGGTGGCCGCGGGACCGATGTGCGCCAGGATCCCCGCGGCGAGCGGCAGCGCGGCGGCCCGGAGGACGGATTCGGGCATGGCGGTGACCTCCTGATCACACGGACGGCTCACGGCGGGCGGGACACCTGATGCCGTGCCCCGGAGCCGGAGTCGTCCCGCGCCCTTGCCTGGTCCCAGCCGCCCCCGACCGACGGGGCCCGCGCCAGGCCGACGCTGCCCGCGCCCATGAGCGCGATGCCGATCAGCTCCGGCACCACCCGCGCGCCGAGGTTGATCTGCTCCCCGAACAGCGCCCACCCGAGGGCGACGCTGGTGAGCGCGTCACCGAGGGTCAGGGCGGGTTGGGACGCGGCCAGTGTGCCCGCCCGGAACGCGGCCTGCAGCAGCAGGAACGCGACGATGCCCACCACGGCCGTGGCGTAGAGCGGCCAGGTCGACAGGACGGCGACCGGGCCGTCCGGGATCAGCCCGGTGACCTCCTTGAGCAGCGCGGCCGTCGCCGAGAACGACACGGCGGACGCCAGCCCCAGCAGTGCGGCGCGTGG
This sequence comes from Streptomyces sp. BJ20, assembly GCF_022869105.1. Taxonomy (NCBI): domain Bacteria; kingdom Bacillati; phylum Actinomycetota; class Actinomycetes; order Kitasatosporales; family Streptomycetaceae; genus Streptomyces; species Streptomyces sp. BJ20. The sequence continues at coordinate 4,064,516 of NZ_CP094918.1, read as the reverse complement.
CGCGCCCCGCACCGTACGGGACGCCGCCACCAGCGACGCCACCACGGCGAGCAGGGTCGCTCCCGCCGGCCACCAGTGCCCGGGTATCGCCATGGACCGTCCTGACGTCGGCGCCGCCGCCGTCAGGAAGAGGGACAGGCCCGCCGCGAGGGCGACGAAGGCCAGCCAGGTTCTCAGATCGGGGCGGCGGTGGAAGACCAGGCTGCCCACCGCCAGGGTGAACAGCAGCTCGGCCGCCATCAGCGGCTGCACCAGCGCGAGACTGCCCACGCCGAGCGCCGCCGCCTGCAGCACCGTCGACAGGGCGAGCATCCCCGCGCCCGCCACCCAGTGCGGCCGCCGCAGCACGTGCCCCAGCCAGCGCAGCGCCTGCCGCAGCCCCGTGCCGCTCTCGGGCTCGTCGGCGGCGGCCCGCCGCTGCAGCACCGAGGCCGCGGCGTTCGCCAACGCCGCGAGGAGCGCAAGGACCACGGTCAGCACGCCGCGGCGCCGCTCATCCGAACGTGGCGGCCAGCCGCCGGTACAGTCCCGGCGCCACACCGCGCACCCTGGCCGGCAGACGCAGCCACGCGGGAACGTAGACCTCGTCCCGCCCCCGGACGGCGGCACGCCACACGGCGTCGGCCACCCGCTCGGGCGGCACCGGCCGGGGCCGGGTCCGTGCGTAGGGCGTGCCGCGCCGCTCGAAGAACGGCGTGTCCACCACCCCCGGCACGACGAGGCTCACACCCACACCCGTGCCGCGCAGCTCGTAGCGCAGCGCGTCGGCGAACACCGCCACCGCCGCCTTCGACGCCGAGTAGACCGCCTCGCCCCGCACCCCGACGGCCCCCGCCAGCGATCCGACGAGCACCACCCGGCCCGACCCCGCCTCCACCATGTGGGGGAGCACCTGCCGCACCAGACGCAGCGTGGTCAGCAGATTCACCTCCATCACCTCGTCGAAGGAACGCCGTGTCATCGTGGTGAAGTCACCGGCCCAGCCCACCCCGGCGCACCCCACCAGCAGGTCGAGGCGTCCCACCTCGTCGAGTGCGAACCGGGTCAGCCGCCGCTCGGCGGCCGGGCGGGTGAGGTCCTCGGGGAACACCGCGGCGGCCGCGTGCGCGGCCGTCTCGGCGAGGCGTCCCGCGTCCCGGCCGCTCAGCACCAGACGCCACCCCTCCGCGGACAGCCTGTGCGCCACGGCGGCGCCGATGCCCGAGGAGGCGCCGGTCACCAGGGCCGTCCCCGGCCGCTGCGCCGCCGCACCGGGAGGCTCCCGTACGCCGTCGGGGAGCAGCGCCGGTGTCCGGGCGTCGGAGGCGCCGGCCGTACCGGCGCGGGAAGGAGGTGCGTGGGGCATGGGCTGACCTCGGCTGCTGGGCGGGCACCGGAAGCGGCCGGCTGGACCGCTTCCGTCGTCCGGGAGGGGGTGAGCCCGGAGTATCCAGGTCAGGGACGCCCGAAACGCCCGGCGGGCGTTTCACCGGCGCGCCGACGGTGACTCAGCAAGACGTGCTCTCGTCGTCCCCGGCCCCGCACCACCGGGGCGCCGCCCGCCGGGCAGGCGCCCGCCGCGTGCTGGTGCTCAGCGCGAGCATGGGCGCCGGGCACGACACCGTGGCCCGCGAACTCGTCCGGCGCGCCCGCGCACAGGGACACGAGGCGGACACCGTCGACCTCATGCGCCTCCTCCCGTACGGCACGGGCTCCGGGCTGCGCGCCTTCTACCGGACGTCGGTGCGCCACGCGCCCTGGGTGTACGACGGTCTCTACCGGGCGTTCCTGCGTCCCGGCGACCACACCCGCCCCAGCGGCGTCCCGCTCGCCCGGCTCGCCGCCGACGGGCTGGAACGGCTGGTCGCGCGGAGCGGCGCGGACCTGGTCGTGCCCGTTTTCCACCTGGCCGCGCAGCTCACCGGCCACCTCAGGACGCTGGGCCGGCTGCGCGTCCCCAGCGTGGTGTTCGTCCTCGACTTCGCCGTGCACCGGCAGTGGCTCCACCCGGGCAACGACGCCTGTCTCTGCCTCACCGACCAGGCCGCCGACGACGTGCGCCGGGTCGTCCCCGGCACGTACGCCGAGACGACGGGCCCGGTCGTGGCGCCCGAGTTCTCCGCCCCCGCACCCGCCGCGGACGACTGGCGGAAGCGGTTCGAGCGATACGCCCCGGGACGGTCGCCCGTGCTGCTGTCGGCGGGCTCCTGGGGCGCAGCCGCGGGCATCGGCGAGACCGCCCGGCTGCTGGCCGGCGCCGGTCACCTCCCCGTGGTGCTGTGCGGCCGCAACCAGGCGCTGCGGTCGCGCACCGCCCGCCTGCCGGGCACGCTCGCCCTGGACTGGGTGACGGACATGCCGGGTCTGCTGCACGCGGTACGCGCGCTGGTGGACAACGCCGCCGGCCAGACCGCTGTGCAGGCCCTCGCCGCCGGACTTCCGGTCGTCGGCCACCGTCCGCTGCCCGGACACGGCGCCGACGGGGTCCGCCGGATGGCCGAACTGGGCTTCTCCGAGGCCGCCGACGACGGCACCACCCTGCTCGACGTCCTGGACCGTCTTGTCACGGAGGGCCCCGCGGAACGCGAGCGGAGGGCGGCACGCGGACGCGCGGTCTTCCGCGCCGACGTTCTGGAGCGTGCCGTCGCCCTGGCCGGCCGGTCCGCCGTACCGTCGCCCGGCCAGGAGTGAGCGCACGCTCGGCCCCCTGACCTGCGGGCCTCACGTCGCCCTGACCCGCTCCCGCTCCTCGTCGGGGTGCCGGTGGCCGAAATGGCGGAGGAAATTGTGATGGGTGAGCAGCCAGTGCCCGAACAGGGCGCCGCCGTACACCACGAAGCCCACCCCGATCAGCCAGGACTCCACGACCAGGACCACGCCGACCGTGCCGTAGCTGACGGCGTTGTCCACGATCAGCGGGGTGAACACGTAGTACGAGAAGATCCGCAGGCCGACCAGGCCCACCATGGTGGCGACCGCGCCGGGGAGCAGGTCGCGCCAGCGGACCTGGCCGCCCAGCAGGAAACGCTGACCCCACCAGAAGAACAGCACGCCGGCCGCCGCCGACAGGGTGATCCGCTCCGGCCCGTACAGCAGCGTGCGGGTCCGCACCTCCTGGTAGAGGAACGCGGTCAGCACGGCCAGCCACAGCGCCTGCCGCCACACCCGGTGCCAGGGTCCGGGCGGCAGCCGCCACACCCGCTCGTAGCCGTTCTGGACGCTGCCGCCCAGGGCGACGCCGAACACGGCGAGCGCGAGACCACCCCACACACTGGTCGTGCCCACCACCTCGCGGGGCGGACTGAAGATCTCCGTGAGCACCCGCGCCGACCGCCCGGTCAGACCCATGCCGTCCGCCAGCCAGGTCGCGAAACCGCCCCGGCCCAGAGGGTCCGCGGCGGCGACCACGATCAGCAGCGGCGCCAGGGTCACCAGCGCGAGGGTGGCGAAGCCCATGGCCCGGTGCATCAGCTCCAGCTCCCGGCCCCGCGTCATCAGGGTATGGGCGCCCAGCCACCGCCAGCTGTTCTGGAGCACGCCGAGGTACCGCCTCACGGTGCCCCTCCTTCGCCTGCTCGGGCACGCGCCGCGAAGTGACCCGCGGCGGGACCGGACCGTCTCGTGCCACGCCGGGGGCGGACCGGGGCGCCGCACGGCGGCCCTTCCGCTCCCCGGCTTCATCATCCGGCGTCCGTGACGGGGCCCGCCACTTCGCCCGGCCCGGCGGGGCCGCCGGACACCAGCCCGCGGCGGTCGTCCGGTGCGGCACCTGGGCAGGGTCAGCGGCGGGTGTCCCCGCCGACCGTCACCCGTTCGCCCGGCCGGCAGCGCAGGATCCGGCCGCCGTGCCCGCGCCGGGCCGCCTCGGCGAGGAAGTCGGAGAGCGGGGAGCGGAAGACGCCGTAGTCGTCGTAATGGACGGGCAGTGCCCGGTGCGGGCGGATCACGTCGAGCAGGTCGGCCCCCTGCCCGGCGTCCATGGTGACGACGAGGCCGCCGGGCAGCGTGGTCCCGCCGAGGTGCAGTACCGCCAGATGGACGTCAGGGCACCGGCGGGCGATGTCGCGCAGCCCGTCGAACATCACGGTGTCGCCCGAGAGGTACATGACCAGACGGATCCGGCCGGAGCGGTCGCCGAACTCCAGCAGGCTCCCCATCACCGGCGGCAGCAGGCGCCGCGCCGGTCCCGGCGCGTGCCGGCCGGGCAGCGCGGTGACACGGACCAGCGAGTCGCCGTGCAGCAGGGTGTGGCTCTGCCAGGTGCGCAGACCCACCGCGCGGTGGAACCCGAACAGCCCCTGGAGGACGCGGGAGGCGTGCGGAGTGGTCAGGAAGGGCAGGCCCCGGTCCAGATGGCGCCGGGCCACCCGGTCGAAGTGGTCGCCGTGCAGATGCGACAGGACCACCGCGTCGAGATCGGCGTGAGGGAGACCGGTGACGTCCACGGCGGGTTCGGTCAGCCGGCGCGACACGAGGCCGTAGCCGAGGTGGGCGAGCTGCCCGCGGTGCAGGAAGTTCGGATCCGTCAGCAGGGTCAGGCTGCCGTAACGGATCAGCAGGGTGGCGTTGCCGATGAACCTCACCCTGACGGTGCCTGCGGGCGGTGTGCGGTCCACGGCGACCTCCCTGGGTCATCCGATGCGTCCGGGCAGGACCCGGGTGGCCCCGCGGGGCCGTCCTACACCCGGCGCGGGCGCGTGCCGGACGCGGGATCGCGGGTACCCGAACACCGGTCCTACTTCTTCGCCCTCGGTCACGCGCCCGCCGCGTACGACGGTCGGCCCACGCCGGGAGGTCCGGTTGCGTCTCCACCACTCTCGTCCCACCGACGCCGGGTACCGCCGGCTGCGGCACGGGCGGGGCTTCCGCTATCTCGACGTGACGGGCGAACCCCTGCGCGACCGCGAGGAGCTGGCCCGGGTCCGCGCGCTGGTCGTCCCGCCCGCCTGGACCGACGTGTGGATCTGCGCCCGAGCCAACGGGCACCTCCAGGCCGTGGGCACCGACGCCGCCGGACGCCGCCAGTACCTGTACCACCCGCGGTTCCGCGCCGAGCAGGAGGCCGCCAAGCACGAGCACGTCCTCGATGTCGCCGAGACGCTGCCCGCCCTCAGGGAGGCAGTCGAAGGGCACCTCGGCGACCGGGGCCTGACCCGCTCCCGCGTCCTCGCCACCGCGGTGCGCCTGCTCGACCTCGGCTTCTTCCGCATCGGCAGCGACCGGTACGCCGAGCTCAACAACAGCTACGGCCTCACCACGCTGCTGAAGGAGCACTCCAGCTGCCGGTCGGACGCGGTGCTGTTCAGCTACACCGGCAAGCACGGCAAGGACATCATCCGGACCGTCGCCGACCCCGCCGCCTGCCGCAGCCTCACCGCGCTGCTGCGCCGCAGGGGCGGCGGCGACCGCCTCCTCGCGTACTGGGAGGGCCGCGCCTGGCACGACGTGAGCAACGCCGACGTCAACGCGTACCTCAAGGAGCTGGCGGGTCTCGAGGTCACCGCGAAGGACTTCCGCACCTGGCACGCCACCGTGATGGCGGCCGTCGCCCTCGCCGTGTCGGAGCCTGCAGCCCGCAACGAGACCGCCCGGAAGAGGGCCGTCGCCCGGGCCGTGCGGGAGGTCTCCGGCTATCTCGGCAACACCCCCGCCGTCTGCCGGGCCTCCTACATCAACCCGCGCGTCGTCGAGCTGTTCGAGGAGGGCGTGACCGTGGCGCCCGCCCTGCCGCACCTCGGCCACGAGGCCGCACACGGCATCCCGGCCACCCAGGGCGTCGCCGAGCGGGCCGTGCTGACCATGCTGCGCACCGGCGCCCCGCCCGCCGGCACGGTGTGACCCGCGTCAGACCAGATCCGCCCCGGACCCCAGCAGCCGCACCACCGCGAGACCCGCCACCACCATCGCCGCCCGGAACGGCCACCGGCTGCCCCGTCCCGCCGCCGTCGCCGTACCCGCCACGGCCACCGCGCCCGCCACGACGGCCAGGCACAGCCCGCCCGTGCCCGCCGGGCCGGGCGGCCCCGCGACGACCACGGCCACGGCCGCGAGCATCACCGAAGGCGCCAGCCATCGGCAGGCCGTACGGCCCAGCCGCTGCGGCAGCCCCCGTACGCCCGTCGCCAGGTCGTCCTCGATGTCCGGCAGCACGTTCACCAGGTGCGCCCCCAGCCCCAGCAGCGCCCCCGCCGCCACCACCCACCAGACGGGCCAGACCGGCCGTGGCAGCCCGAGGGTGACGAACACCGGCAGCGAGGCGAATCCCACGGCGTACGGCAGCGGCGACAGCGGCGTGTGCTTCAGCCGCATGTTGTAGCCCCAGCCTGCCGCCACGCCCGTCAGATGGGCCGCCGCCGCGCCCGGTCCGGACAGCAGCGACAGCGGCACGCACAGCACCAGAGCCGTCCAGGCGGCCACCGCCACCGCGCGCGCCGGCAGTCGCCCGTCGGCCACCGGTTTGTCCGTGCGCCCGCAGACCGTGTCGCGGCGCGCGTCGGCCGCGTCGTTGCACCAGCCCACCGACAGCTGACCCGCCAGCACCGCCGTGCCCACCGCCGCCGCGCCCGCGACGCGGTGCCCCGCCGCGACGGCGAGCGCGGTCACGAACACCGTGACGGCCAGAGCCGGCTCGGGATGGCAGCAGCGCAGCAACGCCGCAAGGCGGCGCGGCGGCGTACGCGGAACGACCCCGGACGGGTGGTGGGACACGGGTGCAAGGTAGCCGGGCGGCGACGGCGAGGAAGTCATTACCGACATGCGTGTCCCTCTCATCGCCGAACCGGCGTCCGCCGCCCCTCCGCCCCCGGACACGGCGCCGGTGACGACCCTCGCCGCCGTCCACACCGCGCTGCCGCCCCACCGCTACCCCCAGGACCGGCTCACCGAGCCCATCGGCGACCTGTGCCTCGCCCCGGGCGCCGACCGCGCCTTGTTCCGCCGCCTGCACGCGTCCGCCGGGGTGCGCACCCGCCATCTCGCCCTGCCCATCGAGCGGTACGCCGCGCTGCGCGACTTCCGGGAGAGCAACGAGGCGTGGCTGACGGCGGGCCTGGACCTGACCGAACGGGCGCTCACCACCGCGCTGGCGCAGGCCGGGCTCGCCCCGGCCGACGTCGACCTGCTGGTGTGCGCGTCCATCACCGGCGTCGCCGCCCCGTCCCTCGACGCCCGCCTGGCCGGACGGATCGGTCTGCGGCCGGACGTCAAGCGGCTGCCGGTGTTCGGCCTGGGCTGTGTCGCGGGCGCCGCCGGAATCGCCCGCGTCCACGACTACCTGCGCGGACACCCGGGCGGGACCGCCGTGCTGCTCACCGTCGAACTGTGCTCGCTGACCCTGCAGAAGGGCGACGACTCCCGCGCCAACCTGGTCGCCGGCGCCCTCTTCGGCGACGGAGCGGCGGCCCTCGTCGCCCGCGCCGCCGCGACCGGTACGGGAGCGGAACCGGCCGCCGGGCCCTCGGTGGTCGCCACCCGCAGCCACCTCCACCCGGGCACCGAGCACCTCCTGGGCTGGGACGTCGGCGCGGGCGGCTTCCGCGTGGTGATCGACCCCGCCGTCCCCGTCCTGGTCCGCCGCGAACTGGGTGCCCAGGTGCGTGGCTTCCTCGCCGAACACGGCCTGGACACCGGCGACATCGGCGCCTGGGTGTGTCACCCGGGCGGCCCCAAGGTGCTGGACGCCGTGACCGACGCGCTCGCCCTGCCCGACGACGCCCTCACCCCGTCCCGGCGCTCGCTCGCCGCCGTCGGCAACCTGTCCTCCGCCTCCGTCCTGCACATCCTCCAGGGCTTCACGGAGGCCCACCGGCCCGAGCCGGGCACCTGGGGGCTCGTGCTGGCGATGGGCCCGGGCTTCTGCACCGAACTCGTCCTGCTGCGCTGGTGAGGTGAACGTCATGACCTGGTACACGCTGCTCGTCCTCGCCGTGGCCGTCGAACGCCTCGCCGAACTCGTCGTGGCCCGCCGCAACGCCGTCCGGGCCCGCGCGCGGGACGGGGTGGAGCACGGCCGCGGCCACTACCCCGTCATGGTCGTGCTGCACACCGGCCTGCTCGCGGGCTGCCTCCTCGAACCCCTCCTCGCGGACCGCCCGTTCCTCCCCGCCCTCGGCTGGCCCGCCCTGGCGCTCACCCTGCTCGCCCAAGCCCTGCGCTGGTGGTGCATCACCACACTGGGGCCCTACTGGAACACCCGTGTCATCGTCGTCCCCGGCGCCCGCCTCGTCGGCGCCGGCCCCTACCGCTTCCTCCGCCACCCCAACTACGTCGCCGTCGTCGTCGAGGGCGCCGCCCTGCCGCTGGTGCACTCGGCGTGGATCACGGCGACCGTGTTCACCCTGGCCGACGCGGTGCTGCTGACCGTGCGGATCCGCTGCGAGAACGCCGCCCTCACCACCCACGCGGTGCCCGCGTGAGACGCACCGACCTCCTCGTCGTCGGCGGCGGCCCCGCGGGTCTGGCCACCGCCCTCCACGCCGCCCGCGCCGGTCTGGACACCGTCGTCGCGGAACCCCGCCCGGCCCCGGTCGACAAGGCGTGCGGCGAAGGCCTGATGCCCGGCGCCGTCCGCGCCCTCACCGCCCTCGGCCTGCACGCCCCCGGCCACCCCCTCACCGGCATCCGCTACGTGCAGGGGCCCCGTCGCGTCGAGGCCGCGTTCCGCCGCGGGGAAGGCCTCGGCGTCCGCCGCACCGACCTGCACACCGTCCTCCACCGGGCGGTCCTCGACGCGGGTGTCCCCGTCCTCCCGCTGCGCGTGGACGGCGTACGGCAGGACGCGGACGGTGTGGGCGTCCCCGGCGCGGGACTGCGTGCCCGGTGGCTCGTCGCCGCCGACGGACTGCACTCACCCGTGCGCCGCTCCCTCGGCCTGGACCGCCCGACCCGGACTCCGCCCCGCTACGGACTGCGCCGCCACTACGCCGTACCGCCCTGGACATCGCACGTCGAGGTGCACTGGGGTCCGGACGCGGAGGCGTACGTCACCCCGCTCGGCCCCCGGCTGGTCGGCGTGGCCCTGCTGACCTCCCGGCGTGCGCCCTACGACACGCAGCTCGCCGGCTTCCCCGAGCTGGCCGCCCGCCTCCCTCCGCGCACGGCGGTCACCCCGGTCCGCGGCGCCGGACCCCTGCGCCGGCGCTCCCGCGCCCGGGTGCACGGCAGGGTCCTGTTCGTCGGCGACGCCGCAGGGTACGTCGACGCGCTGACCGGTGAGGGCGTCTGCCTCGCCCTCACCGGGGCCCGCGCCCTCGTCGCCAACCTCCGCCGGGGCACACCCGGCCGCTACGGCGCCGACTGGGCCCGAGCCACCCGCCGCTACCGCCTCCTGACGGAACTGCTGGTCGGAGCGCGCCGGCAGCCCGCGCTCGCGCCGCACATCGTGCCCGCGGCCGCGCGTCTGCCCCGGCTGTTCGCGACCGCCGTCAACGCCCTCGGGTGAGCCTGCGGGCGGTCACCCGCCGCCCGGGGTGGGGCTCAGGAGCAGCAGGGCGATGTCGTCGCCGGGCGCCGGGGCGTGCCGGACCAGGGTGTCGGCCATGGTTTCCAGGTCGTGCGGGTCGGACTGCTCCACCAGACCGGCGAGGGCGGCCGTCGCGTCGTCCGGGTCGACGCCCGGCGCCTCGACGAGCCCGTCGGTGTAGAGCACCAGCACACATCCGGGCGGCAGGGCGCACTCCAGTGAGGGGTAGCGGGCCGTCGGGTCGATGCCGAGGAGCAGCCCCGGCGGGACGGACAGCAGCTCGGTGCGCCCGTCGCAGTGCCGCATCAGGGGCGGCGGATGCCCCGCCGTGGCCAGGCACGCCCGTCCGTTCCCGAGGTCCAGATGCGCGTACAGGCAACTGGTGAACAGACCGGGATCCAGGTCGGTGAGGAGCCGGTTGGTGCCGGCGAGGACGTGGTCCGGGGGAGCGCCGACGGTGGCGTGGGCGTGCACGGCGGTGCGCACCTGCCCCATCAGCGCCGCCGCGTCCACGTTGTGTCCCTGCACGTCCCCGATGGCGGCCGCCGCGGTGTTCTCGTCCAGCCGGATCAGGTCGTAGAAGTCGCCGCCGATGCCCAGGCCGCGCGCGGCCGGCAGGTAGCGGGCGACGACCCGCAGGCCGGGGATGCCGGGCAGGCTGTGGGGGAGCAGCGCCGACTGGAGCCTGTGGGCGAGGCGGTCCTTGTTGTCGTAGAGGCGGGCCCGGTCGAGGGCCTGGCCGACGAGACCGGCCAGGGAGGTGAGGACGGCGCGTTCGCTGGGCGGGAAGGAGCGCGGCCGGTCGTAGGAGAGCAGCACGGAGCCGATGGGACGGCCCGAGGCGATCAGCGGCAGGACCGCCCACGCGGCCATCCCGTCCTCGTGCGTCATCTTCGGGTACACGGCGGCCATCTGGCCGAACGACGGGTAGAAGCCCGGCTCCCCGGTGGCCAGGACCGCCGCCCCCGGGATGTCCCGGCTCAGCGGCGCCCCGTCGAACCGGGCGAGCAGGTCGGGGCTGTAACCGCGGTGGCCCAGGATCCTCAGCCGGCCGTCCTGCGCCGTCATCAGCACCATGGCCTGCGCGCCGAGGGCGGGCAGAAGCTGTTCGGCGGTCTGGTCGACGACGTCCCGCACCCCGACTGCCTCGGTCAGCGTGGTCGCCAGGTGCATCAGGTGGTACAGCACCGTGGCCCGGCCCGGACCGTGCGCCGTCTGCGCGACCGGATCGGCCTCCTGCCTGTCGTCGGTGCGGTCGATGCGCACGCTGATGCCCGAGGGGTCCGGGTACAGCTCGAACGACAGCCATGTGCCGGGCGGGCGCATCACCCGGAACGACTGCGGGGTGCGGCTGATCAGCGCCGCGCGGTAGCGGTCCTCGACATGGGGGACGTCCATCCACGGCAGCGCCTCCCACGGCAGGGCGCCCAGCAGCCGGTCCGGTGAGGCGCCCACGAGGTCGGCGGCGGCCGGGGTGACGAGGGTGATCCGGCCGTTCAGGTCCAGGGCGACGTACCCGCCGGGCAGCCGGTCCAGGAGCGCCGTGCCGGCCCATGCCTCCTCGGCTGTGGGGGTGCGTCCCGGATCCGGCGGCAGGATGCGCGGCCGGCCGGGGGTGACGAGGGGCTCGCCGCGCCGTGCGGCCTGCTCGAAGAGATGACCGAGCCGCCGGGAGCCCGCGCGGACGGCTTCGTGCTCGGCGCGGCTGAGCTGCGGCGGATGCCCGCTGGGCCACAGCAGTACCAGCCCGCCCCGCACCCCGGAGTCCGACGCGACCGGCACGGCCGCCAGGGCGAAGTCGTAGGGGAGCACCACCGCCGGCCGGGGATAGCGGCGCGCCATCTCCACCTGGCCGTTCACCCACACCAGGCGCTCCTCGCGCACCGCGTCGGCCACCGGGATCGGATCGCCCACCGCGACCCGGCTCCACGGCGCGACCACCTCGCGCGGGGCGCCCGTCACGTGGGACAGCCAGAGGGCCGTGCGGTCGGGGGTGAGGACGTACAGCAGGGCGCCGGAGGCATGGGTCGCCCGCACGATGTCGGCCAGGGCGGTGTCCATCAGCCAACCGCCCGTCCCGGCGGGGACGGGCCCGCCGACCCGTCCGGCGTCGCCCGAACTGCTTCCATATCGGGACAGTACGCCGATTCCGTGCCGAAGGCATCCAGCATCCGCGCGGCACAGGTCAGGCGGTGGCGCCCCGGCCGGGCGCCGGGTCCGGGGCGCGCAGCACCGGCATCATCGTCCCCACTTCACCGTCCGCGAGGTGGTCGAGGATCATCCGGTCGACCTCGGCGGGCTTCTCCAGGGGCACCAGATGGGACGCGCCCGGGACGACGGCGAGCCGGGCGTCGTGGAGCTCGCGGTAGAGGGCCGCGGTGTGCTCCAGGGTCATCAGGTCGTCGTCGCCCGCCATGACGAGGGTGGGCGACCGCACCGCCGCCAGGTCCCCGGCGTCGAGCGTCGGCTGGGTGCGCCACATGTCGATGACCCGCGTCGCCACCGCCGGCCAGTGGTCCGGCCCGTCCGGGCTCGCGGCCACGTACAGCTCGCGGAAGAAGGCCATCTCGGCGCTGTCCGGGGTCAGCGCGTCGAGCATTCCCGGCGCGACGAACGCCTCCGGCGCGGGCCGGAAGGTCGCCCCGATGAGCACCATCCGGCGGACCAGGTCGGGCCGGGCCAGGGCGGTCAGCAGCGCCACGATGCCGCCGTCGCTCCACCCGACCAGATGGGCCGGGCCGCCCACCACGGACTCCAGGAACGCCACGGTGTCACCGGCCATGTCCGTGTACGACAGCGGGCCCTCGACGTCCGGGGTGTGGCCGTGCGCCCGCCGCTCGGGGAGGTAGAGGCGGTAGGAGGCGGCGAGCTCGGGACGCTGCGCACCCCAGGTGTCGTTGGTGCAGAACCCGCCGTGCAGCAGCACCAGCGGGTCGCCGGAGCCCTCGGTCTCGTACCAGGTCCTGACCCCGGGAAGGTCCGCGTAGTCACCCATGCGTTCCGTCCCTCTCCGGGACGGCCGCCGTCCCCGGCCAGTGTCCGGCAGCCCTCGAGCGGCCGCAACGCGGACCCTGCCGCCCCGGCCGAGGCACTTTGTCCCGGTGGGGGAAGAAGTTGCGAGAGGCCGTGCGAAAGGGGTTACGCGTTCGCGCTCCGCCCGCTAACTTCCTTGGAACACACCGGTCTTGAGGCCCCACGGGCCGACCGGCCGGCGCTCCACGGCGCGACGGCGCGCGCCTGTGCTCCTTCACGGCAGCTCCCTGCCCGGGGCCTGCCGCCACCCCCCACCGTCCTGGAGAGCTCCGTGCGCACGAGACCGCCCGGACACAGACGTGTCCGCACCCTTCTGACCGCGCTGACCTGCGCCGCCGCCCTGGCCCTCCCCGCGGGCCCCGCGGCGACCGCCGCCCCCGCTCCCGTCGACCGGACGAACGCCGCCGCCGAGGACTTCCAGCAGGTGACCCTCGCCAAAGGCGTGGCCGAGACGGGCGAACCGATGACCCTGGCCGTGCTGCCCGACCGTTCGGTGCTGCACACCTCCCGCGACGGCACCCTCCGCCGCACGGACGCGGCCGGTACCACCACCGTCGCGGGCAGACTCGACGTCTACAGCCACGACGAGGAGGGCCTGCAGGGCGTCGCCGTCGACCCCGGCTTCGCCGCCAACCGCTTCGTCTACCTCTACTACGCGCCCGAGCTGGACACGCCCTCCGGGGACGCCCCGTCCGACGGCGGCGCCGCCGACTTCGCCCCCTTCGACGGCGTCAACCGGCTCTCCCGCTTCGTCCTGCGCGCCGACGGCACCCTGGACACGGCGAGCGAGAGGAAGATTCTCGACGTGCCGGCGTCCCGGGGGCTGTGCTGCCATGTAGGCGGCGACATCGACTTCGACGCGGACGGCAACCTGTACCTGTCGACGGGCGACGACACCAACCCCTTCGCCTCCGACGGCTACACCCCCATCGACGAGCGCGCCTCCCGCAACCCCGCCTACGACGCCCAGCGTTCGGCCGGCAACACCAACGACCTGCGTGGCAAGATCCTGCGCATCAAGGTCCAGGCGGACGGCAGTTACAGCATCCCGCCCGGCAACCTCTTCCCGCCCGGCACCGACAGGACCCGCCCCGAGATCTACGCGATGGGCTTCCGCAACCCGTTCCGCATGAGCGTCGACCAGGTCACCGGCACGGTCTACGTCGGCGACTACGGTCCGGACGCGGGGACGGCCAGTTCCTCCCGAGGGCCCGCCGGCCAGGTCGAGTTCAACCGCGTCACCCGGGCAGGCAACTACGGCTGGCCCTACTGCACGGGCCGGAACGACGCCTACGTCGATCACGACTTCGCCTCCGGATCCACCGGCGCCCGCTTCGACTGCTCCGCCCCGAGGAACACCTCGCCGCGCAACACCGGCCTGACGGACCTGCCGCCCGCCCAGCCCGCCTGGATCCCGTACGACGGCGGCTCCGTGCCGGAGTTCGGCACCGGCTCCGAATCCCCCATGGGCGGACCCGTCTACCGCTACGACGCGGACTCCGCCTCCGAGGTGAAGTTCCCGGAGGAGTACGACGGCGACTTCTTCGCCGGGGAGTTCGGCCGCCGCTGGATCAAACGCATCGAGACCGGCGGCGACGGGACCGTGCGGTCCATCAACGCGTTCCCCTGGAACGGCACCCAGGTGATGGACATGGCCTTCGGCCCGGACGGCGCCCTGTACGTACTCGACTACGGCACGGGCTACTTCAACGGCGACCACAACTCCGCCCTGTACCGCATCGAGCACGTCACCGGCGGACGCGCCCCGGTCGCCCAGGCCGCCGCGAACAGGACCTCGGGCATCGCGCCCCTCACGGTCGCCTTCTCCTCGGCCGGCACCTCCGACCCCGACGGCGACACACTCACCTACGCCTGGACCTTCGGCGACGGCGCCACCTCCACCGCCGCCGACCCGTCACACACCTACACGGCCAACGGCCAGTACACGGCGACCTTGAAGGTCACCGACCCTTCAGGCAAGTCCGCCACCGCCTCCGTGCGGGTCACCGTCGGCAACACGGCCCCGACCGTGCGCATCGACACCCCCGCCGACGGCCGTATCTACGACTTCGGCGCGGCCATCCCCTTCACGGTGACCGTGACCGACCCGGAGGACGGCACCGTCGACTGCTCGCGGGTGAAGGTCACCTTCGTCATCGGTCACGACAGCCACGGCCATCCGCAGACCTCCGCCACCGGCTGCACCGGCACCCTTCACACTCTGGCCGACGGCGAGCACGACCCGAACGCCAACATCTTCGGAGTGATCGACGCCGAGTACACCGACCGGGGCGCGGGCGGCCAGCCGGCCCTCACCACCCACGACCAGCACATCACCCAGCCCAGCCACCGGCAGGCCGAGCACCACGGTGACTCCGCCGGCGTACAGATCATCGACAAGGCGTCCGCGCACGGCGGCAGGACCGTCGGCGAGATCCACAACGGCGACCGGATCTCCTTCGCCCCCTACAGCCTCGACAACGCCACCCTGTTCACCGCCCGCGTCTCCTCGGCGGGCAGCGGAGGCACGATCGAGGTCCGCGCGGGCTCCCCGACCGGCACCCTCCTCGGCACGGCCACCGTCCCGATCACAGGGGGCTGGGACATCTTCCGGGACGTCACGGCGCCCCTGAGCGGCCAGCCGGCCGCCTCGACCACCCTGCACCTCGTCTTCAAGGGCGGCGCCGGTCCCCTGTTCGACGTGGACGAGTTCTCCTTCGACACCGGCTCCGCACCCACCCGCACGGGGGAGATCCGCGGCGTCAACGACAAGTGCCTGGACGTGGACAACGCGGGGACGGCGGACGGGACGCGGGTGCAGATCTACGCCTGCAACTCCTCCGCAGCCCAGCGGTGGACCGTCTCGGGCGACGGGACGCTGCGGGCGCTCGGCAAGTGCCTCGACGTGTCCGGAGGCGGCACCGCGGACGGCACCCGCGTCCAGTTGTGGACCTGCAACGGCACGGGATCGCAGGTGTGGGCGGCGCAGTCGGACGGGACGGTGCGCAACCCGCAGTCGGGCAAGTGCCTGGACGCCTCGGGCGGCACCTGGGACGACCGCACCCCGGTCCACCTGTGGACCTGCCACACCGGACCCAACCAGAAGTGGACCCTGCCGTAGGAAGGAGGCGACCCACCATGCGCACCCCCTGGAAAACAGCACTCGGTCTGATCGCCGGCGCCGCGCTCTGCCTGACCCCTCAGGCCGCCGCGACTCCCGCCGCGCCCGCCGCCGCGACCCACACGGCGGCACCGGCGGCCGACCCCGCGTACCGGATCCTCGTCTTCTCCCGGACGGCCGGCTTCCGCCACGACTCCATCGACGAGGGCATCACCGCCCTGCGCGAACTCGGCGCGGCCCACGACTTCACCGTGACCGCCACCGAGGACCCGGCCGCCTTCACCACCGCCAACCTCGCCCAGTACCGGGCCGTCGTCTTCCTCTCCACCACCGGCGACGTCCTCGGCCCCGCGCAGGAGACCGCCCTGGAGCAGTACATGGGCGCGGGCGGCGGCTACGTCGGCATTCACGCCGCCGCCGACACCGAGTACGACTGGCCCTTCTACGCGGGACTGGCCGGCGCCCTGTTCCAGTCCCACCCGGCGATCCAGCCGGCCACCGTCCGGGTCGAGGACCGGGCGCACGACGCCACCGCGCATCTCGGCGCCGCCTGGCAGCGCACCGACGAGTGGTACAACTACCGCACCAACCCCCGCACCACCGCCCATGTCCTCGCCTCCCTGGACGAGTCCAGCTACTCGGGCGGCACCATGTCCGGCGACCATCCGATCGCCTGGTGCAAGGACTACGCGGGCGGCCGCGCGTTCTACACCGGGGGCGGCCACACCGCCGAGTCCTACGCCGAACCGGCCTTCCGGCGCCACCTCCTCGGCGGCATCCGCTGGGCCGCCGGCCTGACCCAGGCCGACTGCCGCCCCGAGACCGGCTACACCCCGCTGTTCGACGGCACCGGCACCACCGCCTGGAAGCAGGCGGGCCCCGGCGGGTTCACCCTGGACGACGGCACCCTCACCTCCCAGGGCGGCATGGGCCTCTTCCGGTACGACCGGGAGATCACCGGCGACTACTCCCTCAAGCTCGACTGGAAGCTGCACGGCGACGACAACTCCGGCGTCTTCCTGGGGTTCCCCGCCTCCGACGACCCGTGGTCCGCCGTCGACCACGGTTACGAGATCCAGATCGACGCCACCGACACCGCCGACCGGACCACGGGAGCCGTCTACGGCTTCCAGTCCGCCGACGTCGCCGCCCGGGACGCCGCCCTCAACCCGCCGGGGGAGTGGAACACGTACGAACTCCGCGTCACCGGCGAACGGCTGGAGATCTTCCTCAACGGGCGGAAGATCAACGACTTCACCAACACCGACCCCGCCCGCAGCCTGCGCGACGGTCACATCGGCCTGCAGAACCACGGCGACGGCGACCAGGTGTCCTTCCGTAACATCCGCCTCCAGCAGAACGGCGTCACACCCGGACCTCGCACGGGGGAGATCCGCGGCGTCAACGACAAGTGCCTGGACGTGGACAACGCGGGGACGGCGGACGGGACGCGGGTGCAGATCTACGCCTGCAACTCCTCCCCAGCCCAGCGGTGGACCGTCTCGGGCGACGGGACGCTGCGGGCGCTCGGCAAGTGCCTCGACGTGTCGGGGGGCGGGAGCCTGGACGGTACGCGGATCCAGCTGTGGACCTGCAACGGAACCGGTGCGCAGGTGTGGGCGGCGCAGGCGGACGGGACGGTGCGCAACCCGCAGTCGGGCAAGTGCCTGGACGCCTCGGGCGGCACCTGGGACGACCGCACCCCGGTCCATCTGTGGACCTGCCACACCGGACCCAACCAGAAGTGGACGCTTCCGCGAGAGGTATCCCCTCAGGCGAGCACCTCGTAGGTCAGGTGGGTGACCCTCCGGGCCGGCCGTGACGCCACCTGCGCCAGCCGGAGGCGCGGGACCCCGTCGAACAGGCGGGGTCCCGCCCCGAGCGTCAGCGGCACGACGTGCAGCCGCAGCTCGTCCACCAGCCCCGCGGCGAGGTACTGGTTCACCGTGGTCGCTCCGCCCGCGACCGCCACGTCACCGTCACCGGCCGCCGCGCGCGCCCGCTCCAGCGCCGCCCCGATCCCGTCGGTGACGAAGTGGAACGTGGTCCCTCCGGCCATCGGCTGCGGCTCCCGCGGGTGGTGCGTCAGCACGAACACCGGGGCGTGGAAGGGCGGTTCGTCGCCCCACCAGCCGTTCCACGGGCGGTCCCACGGGCCGCGCACGGGGCCGAACATGTTCCGCCCCATGACGAAAGCCCGCGCGGAGCCGAGCAGGTCGATCTCCGCCCGGTTCTCCTCGGCGTCCTCGAACATCCAGCCGTGCAGCGTCGCGCCCCAGCCGTCGCCGCCGTCGTCGCCGAACGGCCGCTCCTCGCTCTGCCCGGGGCCGGCGGCGTAACCGTCGAGGGAGACGGTGAGGTCGCAGACCACCCTGCCGGCCCGCGCGCTCATCACGCGCCTGCCTGCCGTACGCGCATCGTCATCGTGGTCGCGCTCCTTCCGTGAGGGCGAGGTCCGCCGGGAGGACCCTGCCCGCGGGACGGGGGAGAGGCACGACCGTACACCCGTACGGGTGAAAAGGCGTCCTGCGGTCAGGGCAGCGGCCGGGCCGCGCGGAGCGCGTCCTCGACGCCGGCGTGGAAGGTGAACACCTCGTCCAGCCCCACCATGCGCAGCACCCGCATCTGGGCCGGCGGCACCCCGGCCAGACTGAGCTGCGAGCTTTTCTCCCGCGACCGGCGGTGCGCCGTAACGAACACCGTGATCCCCGACGAGTCGCAGAAGGTCAGCCCTGACAGGTCGAGCACCACACCGTACGGACCGAACGGCGCCTCGTTGACGGCTTCCGTCAGCAGCGGCGCCGTGTGATGGTCGAGCTCCCCGGCCACCTCGAGGACGTAAGGCCCCGCGGCGTGCGGGCGAGGGGTGACGGTGAACGTCTCGTCCGGTACGGACACGAATTCTCCTCGGCGGGGTGTTCTGCGCATGCGGGTGAACCCGACCTCCGCCCACCCCCATGGTGCCCGGCCGGCCGGTTCATCCTACGAAGTCCGGGCAGGTGACTGGTGCACGCCCCGGGCCGTCGCTGCGCCTACCCATCCCGGTCCGCTCCATGCGGAGCCCTTTGCACGAGGGGCGGCACGCCCCGCACGTGCGGGGCGTGCGATGATCCGGAGGGGTGAGTGGACATGGCGACGACGGGACCGGAATCCGGCGGTGAGACCGCCGGGGTGATCGGCGACACGCTCACCGCGTTCGGCACCGGCGCCTACGTCGTGGACGAACGCGGGGCGATCGTCGCGGTCAACGCTGTCGCCGAGCGGCTGCTGGGACGCCCCGCCGCCGAACTCGTCGGCGCCGACGCGCACGACCTGCTGCACCGCAACGCCCACGGCGAGACCCTGCCGACCTCGCGGTGCCGCATGCGGCCCGCCTTCCTCGCGGGCCGCCCGGCTCAGCACGACGGCGAGTGGTTCGAGAAGGGCGACGGCACACTCCTCCCCGTCGCCTGGAGCCTCACCCCCTACGACGCCGGAACCGGCGGCACCTGCGTCCTCGTCCTCTTCCACCCGCGCGAGGCCCCCGCCGAGGAGCCCGGCCCCGCCGCGGCCCCCGAGGGGACGCTCGACGAGCTGGAGCGGCTCGCCCTCCTGGCGGAGATGACCACCCAGCTGACGTCCACCCTCTCCGTCGACGAGGCGCTGCGCCGGTTGGTGTCCCTGGTGCTGCCGCGCCTCGCGGACTGGGCGGTGATCGACCTGATCAGCGAACGCGACGAGGTGTGGCGCACCAAGGTGGTGCACGTGGAGAACGGCGTCCACGTCTCCCGCCGCGACCTCGAAGGGCCCATGGCGCCCGTCCCCGCAGAGTCCCCGATGCCGCTGTCCCGGGCCCTGCGGGGCGTCTCCTCGACGATCGCGGGCCCCGAGACGTACGAGCGGTCCCCCGACACGGGCATCGCCGTCGAGCAGCGGAAGCTGTTCGAGGCCACGGGCATGCACTCGGCGGCCATCGCGCCCATCCGTGGTCTGCGCGAGGTCCTCGGCGCCCTCACCCTCGGCCGCTCCGAACGGGCCGACGCGTTCACGCCCGCCGACCTCACCCTGCTGGAGGACATCACCCGCCGCGCCGGACTGGCCCTGGACAACGCCCGCCTCTACCAGCGGCAGCGCAAGGTCGCCGAGACGATGCAGCGCTATCTGCTGCCCCAGCTGCCGCGTGTCCCCGGCCTGGAGATGACGTCCCGCTACCTGCCCGCGCCGGACGCCTCCCACGTCGGCGGTGACTGGTACGACGCCTTCTCCCTCGGCGACGGCGACACCGCCCTGGTCATCGGCGACGTCTCCGGGCACGACCTGGACGCCGCCGCGGGCATGGCCCAGCTCCGCAACGTGCTGCGCTCCTACGCCTGGTCCTCCCTGGACGAGCCGCCCAGCGGTGTCGTCGAGCGGGTGGACCGCGCCGTGCTGCGCATCACCGACGTCACCATGGCCACCCTGGTGCTCGCCTTCCTCGGCACGGACGAGGAGGGGCGGTGGACCCTGCGCTGGACCAACGCCGGCCACCCGCCGCCGCTGCTGGTCACCCGCGAGGGCGTGGCCGGCTACCTCACGGAAGGCGGCGGCATGCTGCTGGGCACCGCCGCCGACCGCTCACGCGCCGACGGCTCGACGGTCCTGCCGCCGGGCTCCACGCTCGTCCTCTACACCGACGGGCTGGTCGAGGCCCCCAGCCACGTCATCGACGAAGGGCTGGAGCGGCTGCGCCGGCACGCCGCCGCGCTGGCCCACCGCCCGGTCGGAGAATTCACCGACGAACTGCTCCACCGGGCGCGTCCCGCCGACAACGGTGACGACGTCGCCCTCCTCGCCGTCCGGGTCGGCCCCCGGCCCGGACGCGTCTGAGTCTCCGCCGCGCTACGCCCCTCCCGCCGGGCGGCGCACGCTGTCACGGAGGCGGGCCACGGCCGCCTGGAGGTCGTCGAAGGCGTGCTGCTCGTGCCAGGGGCCGGTGCGCGCCCCCGGGAGCAGGCTGTCCCGGGCCGCGCGGGCCCGCGCGTACGCCTCGAACCGGGTGACCACCTCGGCCACGGCGTCAGCAGGCGGGGAATCGTTCTGCGAGGGTGCGCCGGCGGAAGGGGAGGCTCCCTTCCGCCGCGCGTTCGTGCGTCCGGTCATGCCCCGCATCCTCACCTGCCGCCTGCGCGCTCCACACTGCCCGCCTCCGGACGAGGACGCCGGGCCGACGTTGCCGGGACCGGGCAAAGGAAACAGGGGCCGTCCAGAACCCTTCGCAATCCGTTTACGAAGCGACGCCACTCGGAGGGGTGAACTACCCCTCCGCTCGGCGGGTGTCAGGACCCGGCGCCCGGTCACCTGACATAGCGTCGATCCGGCACATGCGTGCCGATCGCGCCCGCAACGGAGTGCGTTCCCTTCCCGCCGATCCCCGCGCAGTGAACCCGAAGGAACTCGATGGCGACACACACGACCGAACCTCTTTCCCCGGTTCCTGCGGCGGAGGGACGACGAGCGAGGGGGCGTGTGGTCATCTCCTGGCTGACCACCACCGACCACAAGAAGATCGGGCACCTCTACCTGATCACGTCGTTCGCCTTCTTCCTGGTGGGCGGTCTGCTCGCCATGGTGATCCGCGCGGAACTGGCCCGGCCCGGGCTCCAGATCGTGTCGTCCGAGCAGTACAACCAGTCCTTCACGATGCACGGCACGATCATGCTGCTGCTGTTCGCGACGCCCACGTTCGCCGGGTTCGCCAACGCGATCATGCCGCTGCAGATCGGCTCCCCGGACGTGGCGTTCCCCCGCCTGAACATGCTGTCCTACTGGCTGTTCGCCCTGGGCGGACTCATTGTGATGACCAGCTTCCTCACCCCCCAGGGCGCGGCGGACTTCGGATGGACGGCGTACACGCCGCTCAGCGGCGGCGAGCGCACCCCGCAGGAGGGCGGCGACCTGTGGATCATGGGCCTGGCGCTGTCCGGCTTCGGCACGATCCTCGGCGCCGTCAACTTCATCACCACGATCATCTGCATGCGCGCGCCCGGCATGACGATGTTCCGGATGCCGATCTTCACCTGGAACGTGCTGCTCACCTCCGTGCTGGTGCTGCTGGCGTTCCCGGTCCTGGCGGCGGCGCTGTTCGCCCTGGAGGCGGACCGCCGCTTCGGCGCGCAGATCTTCGACCCGGGGAACGGCGGGGCCCTGCTGTGGCAGCACCTCTTCTGGTTCTTCGGCCACCCCGAGGTCTACATCCTGGCGCTGCCGTTCTTCGGCGTGGTCACCGAGATCATCCCGGTGTTCGCCCGGAAGCCGATCTTCGGCTACATGGGACTCGTCGGGGCGACCATCACCATCACCGGCCTCTCCGTCACGGTGTGGGCGCACCACATGTTCGCCACCGGCGCGGTGCTGCTGCCGTTCTTCTCCTTCATGAGCTTCCTCATCGCCGTGCCGACGGGCGTGAAGTTCTTCAACTGGATCGGCACCATGTGGAAGGGCAGTCTGTCCTTCGAACCACCGATGCTGTGGGCGGCCGGCTTCCTCGTCACGTTCCTCTTCGGCGGTCTGACGGGCGTGCTGCTGGCGTCCCCGCCGATGGACTTCCACGTCCACGACAGCTACTTCGTCGTCGCCCACTTCCACTACGTGCTGTTCGGCACGATCGTGTTCGCGATGTTCGGCGGATTCAGTTTCTGGTGGCCGAAGATGACCGGCACCATGCTCGACCACCGTCTGGAGAAGGTGCACTTCTGGACGCTGTTCGTCGGCTTCCACACCACCTTCCTGATCCAGCACTGGCTGGGCGCCGAGGGCATGCCCCGCCGCTACGCCGACTACCTCGCCGCCGACGGGTTCACCACCCTCAACACGGTGTCCTCCATCGGCGCCTTCCTGCTCGGCCTGTCGACGCTGCCCTTCCTCTACAACGTCTGGAAGACCGCACAGAAGGGCGAGAAGATCGCGGTGGACGACCCCTGGGGATACGGGCGTTCGCTGGAGTGGGCCACCTCCTGCCCGCCGCCCCGGCACAACTTCGTCACCCTGCCCCGCATCCGCTCCGAGTCGCCCGCCTTCGACCTGCGCCACCCGGCGCTGGCCGGCGTCGACCAGGCGGAGAACACCGGGCAGCGCGACGTCATCGACCCCGGCGGCCACAAGGGCGACCGCTGATGCCGCGGTCGTGGTCCCGTCGCGGCCACGCGCACGACGCCTCGGCCGTCATGGCCGAGGCGGAGGGCATCGTGATGGCGCGCTCCCACATCGCCGAGGCACGCCGGGAGGCGGAGGCGCTCTGCGCCGACCTGCCGTGGCTGACCACCGGACAGGCGGAGGACCTCACACGGCACTACGTGGACCGGCGCATCGACCTCACCCGGCAGATGCTCCGGACCACGGTGCGCCGCGCCGACGAACTGCGCCGCGAGTACGAGGCGCGGTACGCCGAACTGCGCGGCGCGCTGCTGAGACGTCACGTGGCCTGGGCGTCCGGCCTGCTGGCCTGCGCCACCGGGATCAACGGGGCGCTCTGGCTGTTCACCCGCTGACCCCGGCCGGTCCGCCGGCCGCGGAGCCGCGCGCCGTCGCCGGCCGGCCGTCTGCCGCCTCGCCGGCCGCGGGCCGGCACAGCCCCGGAAACAGATCCGGCTCCAGAAGGCCCCGCTGCTGCCCGCCACACGCCTGGGCGACGGACCGCCGTCGGACGGCGCGTGGGCTACGACAACCCCTCCCCGTTCAGCCGGGAGGACCGGCGCCCGCTCGGCGCACCCGACCGGACAGGAGCCCGTGGCCCTGACGCCCTGACCTCAGGCGAGGTCCGGCAGCTTCAGCCATTCCTCCCAGGTGAGGTCCCGGCCGATGAAGCGGGGCCGCTCGAACGGCCAGTCCTCGGCGATCCACCGCGGGACGAACGCGTCCAGCGCCCGCTCCAGGGGGCCGTCCACCTCGTCGTCCACCACCCACCAGGAGATCTCGGCGTCCGCGCCCTCCTTCTCCGGCGGGTCGATGTAGACGCAGCCGCGCAGCGCGGTGCGCTCCGGGTTCTCGATCGTGTAGTTGAAGGACTCGTGCGCCTCGATCTCGGCCGCGTGCCGCTCGAGGTCGGCGAGGTTCGCCTCGTACGTCATCGTGGCCGAGGGCCAGCCCCAGGCCGGGCCGAAGACGGACCACAGCCGCTCGCGCGACCCCATCACCGCCGGGTAGTCCAGCGGCGCGTCGGCGCCGGCGATCGGGCGCAGCCGATGTCCCGCACCGCCGGGGACGTCGACGTGCAGGGGGTGGACGAAGTCACGCGGAAGCCAGCTCATGGGCGGGAGCCAACCACGCGCCGTCCTCGCACGGCAAAGCAATATGCGAGCGGGCCCCGAGCACCGCGGTCCGCTGCTCCAGACCGGTGAGACGCGCGGGGGTGCGCGAGGGTGAACCGCGCAAACGGCGGACGAACCGCTTATCTGGAGGTCCGAGCATCGGACGATCGCAAGGAGCCTCTCGTGCCGTCACAGCAGGACGACCCCTCATACACCGTGCCGGGCCTGAGCACCCAGGACAGCGGACGGATCATCGAGCTGTTGCAGATGCGACTGCACGCCCTGAACGACCTCCATCTGACCCTGAAGCACGTGCACTGGAACGTCGTCGGACCGCACTTCATCGCCGTGCACGAGATGATCGACCCTCAGGTCGACAAGGTGCGGGGCATGACCGACGACATCGCCGAGCGGATCTCCACCCTCGGCGGCGAGCCGGACGGCACCCCCGGCGCGCTGGTCGCCGCCCGCTCCTGGAACGACTACTCCATCGGCCGGGCCGAGGCGATCGAGCACCTGGGCGCGCTCGACCTCGTCTACACGAACCTCATCGAGGACCACCGGGAGGCGATGCGGGAGACCGAGGAGGCCGACCCGGTCACCCAGGACATGCTCATCGAGCAGCTGCGCGGCCTGGAACTGTTCCAGTGGTTCGTCCGCGCCCACCTGGAGTCCAGCGGCGGCAAGCTGAGCACGCGCGGCGCCACCACCGAGACCGGCGCCGCGGACCAGGCCGCCGAACAGGCCCGCCGCCAGCCCTGACCCGCACCCGGTCGGGCGGCCCGCCACGCTCCCGTCCAGGCCGTGGCGGGCCGCCCGCCTCACACCGCTTCCCGCACCTTCGGCGCCCTGATGCCCGACGCGCGGGCGACCAGCGCGGCGAACTCCCGCCGCACCACGGCGTCCGCGTCCGTCTCGCCGAAGTGCCGCAGAGCCGTGTCCGCCAGCTTGGCGATCTTCGCCTCCACCATGTCCCGGGCGCCCGTCCGCTCCAGCGCGGCCCGCACCCCCTCCACGGCGCGCTCCGGAAGCGCGGGACCGGCGGGGGAGAGGAGCGCCACGGCCTCCTCGTCGCCGGTCGCCCGGCCCATCTCCAGGGCCACGGCCAGCAGATACGTGAGTTTGCGGGCCCGCAGGTCGTCGCCCACCGGCTTCCCGGTCAGCGCCGGATCGCCGAAGGCGCCCAGCAGGTCGTCCCGCAGCTGGAAGGCGAGCCCCGCGCACCGGCCGGCCGCCCGCAGCGCCGCCGTCACCGCCTCGTCCGCCCCGGCCAGCGACGCGCCCAGGGCCAGCGGTCGTTCCACCGTGTAGAGCGCGCTCTTGAGCGTCGCGATGGTCAGCGCCTCGTCGACACCGGACGCGCCCGCCGCCTGCGCCTGGAGGTCGCGGTACTGCCCGGCCACCATCTCCTCGCGCATCGCCCGCCACTCCCGGTACAGCCGGGGTCCGTTGGGGGTGGCGAGCGCGATCTCCGTCATCAGGTCGTCCGCCCAGGCCAGGGCCAGGTCACCGGCGAGCACCGCCGCCGAGTGCCCGAACGACTCGGCGCCGCCCGTCATGCCCTCCGCCCGGTGCATCCGCGCCAGGTCGACGTGCATCGAGGGCGCCCCGCGCCGCAGATGGGACCCGTCCATCACGTCGTCGTGCACGAGCGCGCACGTCTGCACCAGCTCGAGCGCCACGCCCGTCCGCAGCAGCGGACCGGGGTCACCCGTGCCGCCCCCGGCGCGCCAGCCGCACCAGGCGAACGCCGTGCGCAGCCGCTTCCCGCCGCGCCGGGCGAACGCGGAGACACGGCCCGCCACGTCCCGGGCGAACACGGCGTCGAGGTCGTACGCCTCCGACATCCGCTCGTCCAGCACCTCGCCCAGGACCCGCCCCACGGCCCTGGTGGCGGCGTCGGCGGTGAGCGGTCCACCGGCCCGCTCCGCCGGTTCCTCCGTCGCCGACCGCAGTTCACGCATGCACAGCCCCTTTACGTCGTCCGTCGCCCGCACGCTCGCGTCCGCCCCCGGGTACCCGCGATGGAGCCGGATGACCTTCCCCGGTTCCCGCGACGGCCCGGACCGTCGCGCCGACGTGTACGCGAAGCGCCTCCGGCGCGGGCCCGGACATCAGCGGCGGACGCCCTTGCGCAGCCGGCGGGTCCGCCGACTGCCCGGCCCTTCCGCGCCCTCGGCCGCCGCAAGGGCGATGTTCCGGGCCATCCCCCCGAACACGAGGGCGTGGAAGGGCGACACCGACCACCAGTACGCGTGGCCCAGCAGACCCCGCGGGTGGAACAGGGCGCGCTGCCGGTACCGGGTGCGGCCCGCGTCGTCCGTGTCCACGCGCAGCTCAAGCCAGGCCAGGCCGGGCAGCCTCATCTCGGCGCGCAGCCGCAGCAGCCGCCCCGGCTCGATCTCCTCCACCCGCCAGAAGTCGAGCGAGTCGCCCGCCCGCAGCCGGTGCGGGTCACGCCGTCCACGGCGCAGCCCCACCCCGCCGACGATCCGGTCGAGGCGCCCGCGCACCGCCCACGCCAGCGGGAAGGAGTACCAGCCGTGCTCACCGCCGATGCCCTCGATCACCTTCCACAGCGCCTCCGGCGACGCGCGCACCACCTGGTCCCGTTCGTCGCGGTAGAGACTGCCGCCCGCCCACCGGGGGTCGGTGGGCAGCGGGTCGCTCGGCGCGCCCGGCACGGAGGCCGACGACCAGCGGGTGGCGACCTGCGCCTCCCGTACCCGGGCCAGCGCCAGCCGCAGCGCCTCGTCGAACGGCAGGGGCCGGCCGGGGGCGTCGGGCAGGTACCGCGCGATGTCGTGCTCGCGGCACACCACCTCGTGGCGCAGCGACTCGGTGAGCGGCCGGGCGATGGCGGCGGGCACCGGCGTGACCAGCCCGATCCAGTGGCTCGACAGCCGGGGAGTGAGCACCGGCACCGGCACGACGACCCGCCGCCGCAGCCCGGCGACGGCGGCGTAGCGCTGCATCATGTCCCGGTACGTCAGCACGTCCGGGCCGCCGATGTCGAAGGCCCGGTCGACGTCGGGCGGCATCGTGGCCGAGGCGACCAGGTAGCGCAACACGTCGCGCACCGCGATCGGCTGGATGCGGGTGTGCACCCAGCTCGGGGTGACCATCACGGGCAGCCGCTCGGTCAGATAGCGCAGCATCTCGAACGACGCCGATCCCGAGCCGATGACGACGGCGGCCCGCAGCACGGTCGCGGGCACCGGCGAGTCCAGGAAGATCCGCCCCACCTCGGCGCGGGACCGCAGATGCGGCGAGAGGGTCTCCTCCGGCACCCCGTACGGGGTGAGTCCGCCCAGGTAGACGATCCGGCGCACCCCGGCCGCGTGCGCCTGCTCGGCGAACGTGCGGGCGGCGCGGCGGTCGGTGTCCTCGAAGTCCGCGCCGCTGCCGAGGGCGTGCACCAGGTAGTACGCGACGTCGACGTCCTTCATCGCCCCGGCGACGGACGCGGCGTCGGTGACGTCGCCGCGCACCGTCTCGACGTCCGGCGCCCAGGGATGGTCGCGCAGCTTGTCGGGGGAGCGGGCCAGGCAGCGGACCCGGTGACCGGCCTCCAGCAGGTCGGGGACCAGGCGTCCGCCGATGTAGCCGGACGCCCCGGTGACCAGGCAGTGCAGCCCCGTCCCGGTCCCTTGCCCCTGCCCGTCCACGGTCATCCCTCCGCACGCCTCGACGCGACACCTGCGTCGATCCTCACCGCACACGCCCGCCGCCGCGCGCTGTCGGGCGCCGCAAGGGTCGGAGTCGGCAGGCGGGAGGCGTCGTGGCGTGGGGCCGTACGGGTGACCGGGCGGACCGCCGTCACCGGGAGCCCTCCACCGTGCCGCCCGGCCCGACGGCCGCCGTCAGGTCGGAGGCGAGGGCGTGCAGCCACACCTCCACGTCGACCAGATGAGACACGGACGGCGCCGGAAGCCGCGTCAGGACCCCCGGCGGCAGCGGGGCGACCCGTACCGTCACGCTGTCGGCCGGGAAGTGTGCCGCCCGCAGCGTCGCCGACACCACCTCGTCCGTCGCCTCCCGCGCCCAGGACGCCGCGTCCGACGGCCACGCCGTCCCCCGCGACCAGGGCAGCCAGTAGGTGCCGACCAGCACGCGGGAGCCGTGGTTGAGCGCGGCCAGCCAGTCGGCCCCGGCGTCCGCCGCGCGCCGGGGCGGCGGCTCGGTGCGCAGCTGAGCGTACGAGGCGTGGGCGGTGCGCCAGTACCGCATGGCCCGCCGCAGGGCCGCGGCCGCGTCGGCGCGGGTGTCGGGCGCGGAGTGCCCGGCCGCCGCCCGCTCCACGGTGACCCGGATCAGCGGCGCGGTGGCCCGGAACAGGGCGGCGGCGCTGCGCCGCATCTCGCCCCGGGCGCCGGCGGGCCAGGCCAGCACCCCGCACACCAGCCCGATCGCACTGCCCGTCAGCACGTCGACGATCCGCGCCGCCGCCAGCTCCCACGTCACCGGGGCGATCTGCGCGAACGCCGTGGACACCACCAGCGTGAACAGCCCCTGTCCCCAGGCGGGCCCGCCGACGGGCCCCACCGAGAAGGCCACCAGCATCATCGGCACCAGCAGCGCCGCGTAGACCTCGGTCACGTCCCCGGCCGAGATCAGCAGCGCCCCCGCCGCCAGCGACCCGACCAGCGTCCCCACCGCCGCCGACCGCACCGCGGACCAGGTGGCGCCCGCCGTGGTGCGGCCCAGCGTCAGCATGCCCAGCAGCACCCAGAAGCCGTGCGACAGGTCCAGCGACCCCGCCACCAGCCGCGCCAGCGCCAGCCCGGAGGCCGTGCGGACCGCGTTCTGGAACACGACGGAGCGCGGGGTGAGGTGGTCGGCGATCCGCACCCACCACAGCCGGGGCGTGGACGCGCCCGCGTACCAGAACTGCTCCAGCGGCAACCCGGGCATCGAGCGGCGCGGCCCCGTCGCCAGGGCGACCGCCGCGCTCACCGTCACGGCGGACACCGCGGCGGCCAGCAGGGTCGACTGGCGCCGCAGCAGCGCATGCGGGTCCTCGCGCAGGTCCGGGGGCACGCCCCGTACGGCCGCGTACTGCGCGATCATCTCCTCGACCCTCTCGGGGCCGGAGGGAGGGCGGGTGCCGCGCAGCGCGGCGGCCTCGTCGGCGCAGGCCGTGGCGAGACCGCGCAGCAGCATGGCCGACGGCAGGTCGGCCGGCGGGCGCAGCAGCGGGGCGAGGACGGCGAGCAGGTCGAGGAACCTGCGGGTCGCGTAGCCGGCCTGGGCCAGCGCGCGGTCCTTGGCCCCGGCCCCGGTGGGCCGGCAGCCGGCCGCCGTCCGGGAGAAGCGCAGCTCCCGGCCCGCCGCCCGCAGCCGTTCGGCCGTCTCCCGGCCGTCGGCGCCGCCTCGCGGCAGGTCGCGCAGTGTGCGCGCCGCGAGGCCGAGGCCGTCGGCGACCCGGCTGCGGTACGACGTCTGCTCGGGCTCCGGCAGCAGCAGCCACTCGCAGAGCATCGTCAGCGTCGCGCCGACGGCCAGCCCGGCCAGGCGGTCCCCCAGCGTCCCGGGCGCGTACGGCGGGAAGCAGGCCAGGATGTAGCAGAGCTGGAGCGCGGGGGCGACACCCGTCGCCCGGGGCCCGATCGAGGCGCCCGTCACCAGCACGAACCCCACGAGCAGCATGCCGAGCGTCGCCGACCAGGTCGCCGCCGCCAGATACGTGCCGAGCGTGATCAGCACGGCGGCGGCCGGCACGGCGCGCAGCACGCTCCCGGCGCGGCGGCGCCCCGCGCCGGGGAGCGGCGAGAGCAGCCCGAACGCGACGGGGATGAACAGCGTGTACAGCGCGAACACCGGCCGGTCCAGCAGGTGGACCGCGGGGTAGAACCCGGTGACGGCGGCGACCGTGACGCGGACCGCGCGCCGCGCCGCGCCCACGGACTCGGCCCGTGACGACGGCGTCGGCAGCAGAGTCCGCCAGGAACGCGCGTGCCCCTCGGGGCGTCCCCGGTGCCACATGGCGCACCATCCTGCCGGGACACGGACGCCGCTGCTCGCGGGCCGCACCGGCGTCCGCGGCGGGACCGCCCGACCGGCCGACCGCGGCGGAACCGCGCCCGACTCCGGCGCGCGGGCCCTCTTGCGCGTCTGTCATGGCACCGTCATCATCGCTACTCGTGGGTATCTACCCGCATAGATCCCCCGCACGGTCACACCCGCGAGCTCCACACGCAGTGCCCTGTCGACCACTCGTCCCAGGAGGCTCGATCCACGTGAGACCCCGTCACCTCCGCCGCCGCGGCACCCTCGCCGCCGCGGCGACGACCCTGGCCGTCCTGTGCGCCGGCCAGACCCTCGCCGCCCCGCAGGCCGCCGCCGCACCCGCCCCCGCGGCCACCCGGGAAGCCCGCACCTCGACCGCGTCCGAGGTCCACGCGACCGAGGACACGGCCGCGCGGGCGATCGCCGCCGCGCTCACCGACCCCGCCTGGCGCGCCCGCGTCCGCCAGGCGGCCCTGACCTCCGACGAGGTCGCCGTCACGGCCCTCGCCGACGGCGCCCTCCGGACCGCCCTCGCCACGGCCGACCGCCGGATCGCCGCCGCCAAGGGCCTCGCTCCCGACGTCGGTCCGCTGCTGCGGCTGCGACTCGGCGACCCGTCGATGCGCGGCGCGCTCACCGCCGGGACGGAACCCTGGGTGGCGGCCGCCACCTCGGACGACGGCCCCGTCACCGCGTACGACAGCAAGGGCCGGGCCCACACGCTCGACGCCCGCAAGGCCCCCGCGCGTCCCGTGTACGTCGTCGACATCGACGGCTCCCGCGCCCTGGCCGCGGGCCTGGACGTCCTCCACGAGGAACTCGCCCGGCGCGGCGTGCGGTCCGCCGACCCGGGGCCAGAGTCGAAGCAGGCGCGCACCTCGGCCGCCGCCGCGGGCTTCTGGACCACGCGCATCACCGCGGTATCCCTCACCGACGACCAGGAGCCCTGGATCAAGGGCGACGCCGAGATCTACACCCTGGTCACCGGCTTCGGGCACGACGGCAAGGTGCGGGTCGACCCGGTCGACATGCCGTATCTCGACAACGACGGCACCGTCTACCGGCCTCAGCAGATCCTGGTCAACTGGTCGTCGTACAAGTACGACCTGGCCGACGCCGTGATGATGGAGGAGGACGGCTCCACCAACTACCGCGACCTCGCCAAGGCCATCGCCGCCGTCCTGCTCACCGTGACCGACCAGGGTGCCTACGTCCCGCTGGTGAACGCGGTGCTCGACGCGATCCCGGACGACTGGTGGACGGACGACCCGGACTACGTCGACTCCTGGTACACCCTCGCCCGCGCCGACAACGGCACCCGGTACGGGGCGCGCGGCAACGGCTGGATGACCCTGGAGCCGTACTTCGTGCAGGAGCTCTGACCCCTCGGGACCTCGCGGCGGGATCCCTCCGCCGTGCGGCCCCGCTGCCCCGTCCGGACCCGCTGGGCTCGGCATCCGGCGCTTGCCCGCCGGATGCTGGGGCCGGGGGCGCGCGCCGGCCGCCCCGTGGCCGTCGGGCGTGAGGAGAGACCGTGGAGGATCAGGGCCGGGTCGTGGTCGGGGTGGACGGCTCGCCGTCGTCACGGGAGGCGCTGCGCTGGGCGGCCCGTCAGGCCGCGCTCACCGGCGGGACGGTGCTGGCGCTGACCTCCTGGGACTACCCGCAGTACCACGGCGCCCTCGGCTGGCTGCCGCCGTCGAGCGGTGACGAGGAAGCCCTGGAGACCAGGGCGCGGGAGGACCTGACCCGGTGCGTCGAGGAGACGCTGGGCGCGCACCCGTCGGTGGACGTCCGCACCGAGGTGCTGTACGGGACACCGGCCAGCGTGCTGCTGCGCGCGGCCCGTGACGCGTCCCTGCTCGTGGTCGGCAGCCGCGGTCTGGGCGGTTTCGCCGGTCTGCTCCTCGGCTCGGTCGCCCAGCACTGCGTGCAGCATGCCGCCTGCCCGGTCGTCGTGGTCCGCGAGGACACGGTCACCGGCGTCGGCGAGGAGGCCTGAGCGCCGGGTCAGGTCACCCGCGTACGGCCGCCCGCACCAGCTCCCGGGGGCGGTCCGCCCGGTTTTCGTGGTCCGCGAGGAAAACCGCCATCGGCGTCGGCGAGGAGGCCTGAGCGCCGGGTCAGGTCACCCGCGTACGGCCGCCCGCACCAGCTCCCGCGCCAGATCCGCGGCCGCCGCGACCGTCCCGAGGGACAGGGGCGCGGTGGCCACCGCGCCCTCGTGCAGCACGAACAGCCGGGTGGCGAGCGCGGCCGGGCCGTGGCAGCCGGCCTCCGTGGCCAGTGCCTCGAACAGGCCCCGTAGCCACCGCTTCTGGTCTGCGGCGACGCGGTGTCCCGGGTGCTGCGGATCGGGCAGCTCGGCCAGGGCGTTGAGGAACGCGCAGCCCCGGGTGTGCGTCGACGTCCAGCTCCGCAACGCCTCGAACGGCGCGGCGACCGCATCCTCGGCACTGCCGCTCGCGGCGACGGCCGCGCGGACCTCCGACCGCCAGCGCCGGTCGCGCTCGGTGAGGTAGGCCGCCACGAGGTTGTCCTTCGACCCGAAGCGGTTGTACAACGTCCGCTTGGTCACGCCGGAGTGCTCGGCGATCAGATCCACGCCCACCGCCGTGATGCCGCGCTCGTAGAACAGCTCCTCGGCCGCGTCGACGATGCGACGCCCGGCCGGCGTCAGGGGAGGAGCGTCACTGCCGCTGTCCATGGGCACGGACCTTCACTGATCGGTGTACGGTGGAACGAGAGGTATACAGATCAGTATACCCGTGAGGAGGTGAGGACCTTGTCCGAGCACATGCGCGCGGTACGCATCACACGGCACGGCGGACCCGAGGTGCTGGAGGTGACCGAGGTGCCGGTGCCCGTCCCGGGAGCCGGCGAAGCGCTGGTGCGGGTCGCGGCGGTGGCCCTCAACAACACCGACCTGTGGACCCGCGAGGGCGCCTACGGCCGCCCCGGCGACCCGGAGGCCCGCTCGGGCTGGCGCGGACCCGTCGTCTTCCCCCGTATCCAGGGCGCCGACGTGGCCGGCCGGGTCGAGGCCGTGGGCCCCGGCGGCGACACAGGTCTCGTCGGCCGCCGCGTGGTGGTCGACCCGGCGCTCTACGACGGCGACGGCCCCGACGCCCACCCGGTGGGCCTGATGGGCAGCGAACGCGACGGCGGCTACGCCGACTTCGTCGTCGCCCCGCTCGAGCGCCTGCACGACGTCACCGGTTCCCCGCTCACCGACGACCAGCTCACCTCGCTGCCCACCGCCTACGGCACGGCGCTCGGCATGATCGAACGCGCCCGGGTACGTGAGGGGGAGACCGTCCTGGTGACGGGCGCGTCCGGGGGCGTAGGGCTGGCGGCGGTGCAGATCGCCCAGGCCCGGGGCGCCCACGTGGTCGCCGTCAGCAGCGGCCCCAAGACCGACGCCGTGCGCGAGGCGGGTGCGGACGCCGTCGTCGACCGGGCGGGGGACGTCGTCGCGGGGATCCGCGCCGCCGTGCCCGAGGGCGTCGACGTCGCGCTGGACGTCGTCGCCGGTGACCTGGTGAGCGAGGCGGTGCCGCTGCTGCGCGAGGGCGGACGCTGGGTGATCGCCGGGGCGCTCGGCGGCTACCGGGTGACCCTGGACGTACGCCGCCTCTACCTGCACAACGCACAGGTGATCGGCTCCGCGATGCACACACCGGCCCACTTCGGCCTGCTCATGGACATGGCGCGGCGGGCCGCCGTCGAACCGGTCGTCGCCGCCGCCTACCCGCTGGACCAGGCGGCACGGGCACAGGAGGAACTCGCCCGCAGGGAACACGTCGGCAAGATCGTCCTGCACCCGGGCGCGCGGTGACGCGCTGAACCGGCCGGGGTCAGAGCGACCGGGAGTGCACCGGGCTGTTCGCGACCTCCTCCGGGCACGCCCCGTGCGCCGCGCGGCTGCGCCGGTCGCGCAGCCAGTCGTACGCCGCCAGGGCCAGCGACGTCGACATCGTCGCCAGGGCCACGCCCAGCGCCACGAAGAGGGCCACCTGGAAGTCGTCGCTGTGGCTGAGCACCATGTAGAAGAGGCCCGGCAGGGCCGCCGTCCCCACCGCCGCGCCGAGCCGCTGCCCCGTCTGCAGGGCGCCGCCCGCCGCGCCGGCCATCCGCACCGGCACGTCCCGCAGCGTCAGGGTGATGTTCGGCGACACGACGAACCCGCCGCCGATGCCGCCGACGAACAGGGCGGGCGCGGCGAACCAGGGCGCGTGGTCCAGCGGCGCGAACCGCAGCAGCAGGGCTGCCGTGCCGAGGCCCACGATCACACCGGTGAGACCCCACACGGTGAGCCCGCGCCCGAACCGGTCGACCAGCCGACCGGACATCACCGCCGCCCCCGCCGAGCCGATGGCGAACGGTGTCACGGCGAGCCCCGACTCCAGCGGCGAGTAGTCCAGCCCGTTCTGGTAGAACAGCGCGAAGACCAGCCAGACGCCGCTGAAGCCGATGAAGTACAGGGTGCCGACACCCGCGCCGATGGCGTAACCGCGCACGGTGGTGAACAGGCGGGGGTCCAGCAGCGGCGTCGCCCCCCGGGCCAGCAGCCGCCGCTGCCGCCGGACGAACACGGCGAGCACCGCCGCGCCGACCGGGAACAGCCACCACAGCCGGCTCAGCCCGCCCGACTCCGCCTGCACCAGCGGATACATGAACGCCAGGACGCCCAGACCGAGCAGCAGCACACCCGGCCCGTCCACATGGCCCCGCCCCGACTTCCGGGTCCGCGGCAGCAGTCGGCGGCCCAGCAGCACGGCGAGGACGCCGATGGGCACGTTGACGTAGAAGATCCAGCGCCAGCCCTGCATGCCGTCGGCCAGGGCGAGGATCGCTCCGCCGACGATCGGCCCGGAGGCGGAGGAGATGCCGACGGTCGCGCCGAAGTAGCCGAACGCCCGGCCGCGTTCGGCGCCGCGGAACATCTGCTGGATCAGCGCCGAGTTCTGCGGCGCCATGAAACCGGCCGCGAGGCCCTGGGCGAGACGGGCCACGACCAGCAGGGTGATGTCGGGAGCGGCGCCGCAGGCCGCGCTGAACAGCACGAAGCCGCACAGGGCGAGCAGGAAGATCTTCCGCCGGTCGAGCGCGTCACCGAGCCGGCCCGCCGTGACGAGGGCGAGGGCGAAGGTGAGTGCGTAGCCGGACACCACCCACTGCACCTCGGCGGGGGAGGCTCCCAGGTCGCGCTGCACGGTGGGCAGCGCGACCGCCACGATCGTGACGTCCAGCAGGCTCATGAAACCGGCGACCAGGGTCACCCAGAGCGCCCGCCAACGGCGCGGGTCCGGCTCGTACGCGTCCCCCTGGACACCGGGCTGCCGGTCCCCCGACCCTGACGCCGACGCTGTCACACGCAGTCCTCTCGCACCGCCCGGCAGGCCGCACGGCCCACAAGGCGCACGGCTCGAACAGGGCGAACATGTTCCCCGGCCGGGCCCGGCGCACACCCGGCATTCCGTAAAAAGGGCACAGGGGTGTCCGCGCCCGCGGGCCCGCGGTCAGCCTCCGGTGCTTCCGCGCACCACCAGCCGGTGCGGGACGGAACGTCGGCGGGGGCACGTCGTAGCGCGGGCTGTGGACGCGGTCGGCCAGGCACTGCAGGGCCCGCGCCGCGTGACCGGGCGCGTCCCCGGCCACAGGCGGACAATCACGACCATGGGCATGTGGGGCAAGCGCGACGACATGGTGGTCCACGGCCGGGAGCCGTTCAACGCGGAACCGCCCGGAGCCGCGCTCGCCCGCGCCGCGGTCACGCCCAACGACATGTTCTACAGCCGCAACCACGGCCCCGTACCCCGCCTCGACCCGGCGGACTGGCGGCTCGTGGTGGACGGCCTGGTGGCGCGCCCGCTGACGCTCTCCCTCGATCACCTGCGATCCCGCTTCGACGCCACCGAGGCGACCGTCACCCTCCAGTGCGCGGGCAACCGGCGCGCCGACCTGACCGTGGTCCGCCCCGTCCCCGGGGAGACGCCGTGGGGACCGGGCGGCCTCTCGACCGCCCGGTTCCGCGGGGCGCGCCTCGCCGACGTCCTCGCCCACGCCGGTATCGCCCCGGAGGCCGCCCACGTCGCCTTCCAGGCACCCGATGTCTCCCCGTCGGCCGCCCCGCCCCAGCCGTACGAGGTGTCGGTTCCGCGCGACCGCGCGCTGGCCCCGGACGTGCTCCTGGCCTGGGCGATGAACGGCGCCCCGCTGCCGGCCGTCCACGGCGCGCCCCTCCGGGTGGTCGTGCCGGGCTGGATCGGCGCCCGCAGCGTCAAATGGCTCACCCACGTCACCGCGCGCATCACCCCCTCCGACGGCTACTTCCAGGCCACCGCCTACCGACTCCCGCCGACCGGCGACGACCCCGAGGGCGTCGCCCTCGGCCCGCTGCCGCTCAACTGCGCCGTCCTCACCCCGTCCGACGGCGCCGTCCTGCCGCGCGGCCCGGTCGAGGTCACCGGGTACGCCCTCGCCGGCGAGGGCCGCACCGTCGCCCGCGTCGAGGTGTCCACGGACGGCGGCCGCGCCTGGTCCCGCGCCGCGCTCGATGCGCCCGCCGGGCCGGGGGCGTGGCAGCGGTGGCGCACCAGCCTCGACCTGCCGCCCGGCGACGCGAGCGTGCTGGCCCGCGCGTGGGACTCCTCCGGCGCGGGCATGCCGGAGTCCCCGGCCCAGATGTGGAACCCGAAGGGATACGCCAACCATGCCTGGCCCCGCGTGCGGCTGCGCGTACGCTGACCGTTTGTTTGTCCGCGGCGCGTGGGGAAACTCAGCGCCCATGAGCAAGAAGCCTGGGCGTCGCCTCCTCGGACAGAACCGGATGCTGTGGCTGCTGGACGCGCTGGAGCGCGATCCCGGCCGTGACCAGCTGATCGACACGCTCGGCCGGCGCGTACGCGCGCTGCCGCTCGGCCGTGTCCGGGGCGTGCTCCACGGCACGTGGCTCGGCCACCCCGTGCACCCCATGTCCATCCACCTGCCCATCGGCAGCTGGATGTCGGCCGCCGTGCTGGACCTCAAACCCGGCCGGTCCCGGCAGGCGGATCTCCTGGTGGCCCTGGGGCTCGCCGGGGCTGCCCCCGCCGCTCTGTCGGGCCTCGTCGACTGGGCGGAACTCCGCCGGGAGCAGCAGCGCGTGGGCCTGGTCCACGCCTGGGCCAACACCGCCGCCGTGGGCCTCTACGGCGCCTCCCTCGTGATGCGTCTCAGCGGCAAGGGCGCGAAGGGACGCGCCCTCGGCTACCTCGGGCTGACCGCGGTCGGCGTCGGCGGCCTGCTCGGCGGCCATCTGGCGTACCGGCAGGCGGCGGGCGCCAACCACGCCGAGGAGGTGCCGCACGTCGTGCGCGACGGCTGGCACCGCGTCGGCGGCGTCGACGAGTTCCCGGTCGGTGAGGCCGTGCGGTGCGTCGTGGACGACGTGCCGGTGCTGGTGGTGCGGGAGAGCGGCGGGGAGGTCCACGCTCTCGCCGAACGGTGCAGCCACCTGGCGGGACCGCTGTCCGAGGGCACGGTCGCCGACGGCTGCGTCCGGTGTCCCTGGCACGGCAGCGTCTTCCGCCTCTCCGACGGCTGGAACGTCGGAGGGCCCGCCACCGCGCCCCAGCCCGCCTTCGACACCCGGGTGGTCGACGGGCGCGTCGAGGTGCGACTGCCCCTGCACGAGGTGCCGGAGGCGCCCTACGGCAGCGACGCGCTCACGGAGACCTCCGTCGACGGGCACCGGCCCTCGCGGTGAGCGCCCGCGGGGAGAGGCGGCCGTGTCACCGCGCCCGGCGCGGAAACCCGGCGCCGCACGGTGACGGCCGGTGACGAGTGGGAGGCAGTCGATGAAGAGGGCGCTGTGGCACACCGCCGACGACCCGGCCCGCACCGGGCGGCCGGCTCGTCGGACTTTTCGGCCGCCGCTCCGGCGGGGAGGGAGTGCTGCGCCGGCCCTGTACTGGGAAGGCGTCGACAAGCTGTCCGCCGCCGGGGAGATCTCCACCGCCCACCTGGCCACCCACTCGGTGTCCCTGGACGACGCCCCCACCGCGTACGACATGTCCGAACACAAGACCGACGGCTGCGTCCGCGCGGTCATCCGCCCGGGAATCCGAGGGACGTTCCGTGTCGCGTGTGCGTGACACCGCCTACCGGGCCGCCGAACGGGTGGCCCGGTGGCGGGAGGCGCCCGCCGTCCATCCCACCGGCGTGCTGTGCTCCGGCACCCTGCACGTGGTGGGCCGCGGGGAACGGTTCTGGGGCGAGCCCTGGCTGGACCGGCACGCCTCCTATCCGGCCATCGTGCGCTGGTCCCATGCCCTGGGCACGCCCGGACGGCTGCCGGACGCGCTCGGCCTGGCCGTCCGCGTCGAGGACGCGGGCGGACCGGACCGGCCGCTCGACCTGCTGTTCACGTCCAGCGGCGACGGCCGCCTCGGCCGCCATGTGCCACTGCTCCGCCCCGATGCGCTCACCGGGGCGTACTCCACCCTGCTGGCCTACCGGACGGGGGAGTGCGAGCGGGTGCTCGCCGCCTTCCCGATGCTTGACCCGCCGCACACGCCGCGACCGACGTTGTGGCAGGAACTCGCCTGCCGTCCCGTCCTGTTCCGGCTGTGCGCCGCCGCGAGCGACGAGCCCTGGCGGCCGTTCGCGTCGCTCACCCTCGAAGCGGTGCACCCCGCACCGGCGGAGGCCACGGTGTCCTACGACCCCGTCGCCAACAGCCTGCCCGGCCTGCGACCCGCCGGCCGCCTCAACCGGTTGCGCGACGCCGCGTACGCGGGCTCCCGCCGGGGGCGCGGCGCCCTGTGATCCGTTGTCTCAGCCGTGCCGGCGGGCGGACCGCACCGCCAGGACGACCGCGCCTCCCGCGGCGACACCGGCTGCCGCCAGGGAGGCGCGGCGCGCGGCCGGGCCGCTGCCCGGCGCGAGGTCCCGCAGCCGGTCGAAGGCGCTGAGCGGCACGCCCCGCAGCGCGTTGCCCGGCGGACGCCGGGGCACGCCGGGGTGCGGCCGGGTCGGGGCGGTCGCCCGTACGGCCTCCCACGCGGCGCCGATACGCCGCAGCTTGCGGTCGTCGAACGCGGTCCGCAGCCGCGGCAGCAGCTCGTCCTCCTCGTCGCGGATGTCCTGACGGATCAGCGCGAACGCCTGCCGGATCCACTCCGCGCGCCGGGGGTCGTCGGGGAAGCGTTCGATCCGCGCGACGAGGTCGTTGACCGCCTGGTGCTCCGCCTCGACCTGGCGGGTCAGCTCCTCCCCGTCGGGCGAGACGCGCCGCAGCAGCGGCCACAGCACGGTCTCCTCGGCGAAGGCGTGGGAGAAGACCAGCTGGACGATGTCCATCCACAGTGCGTCGAGCTCGCCGGGCGGGAGGTCCTCGGAGAGGCAGCGGTTCATCATCGCGTCGAGCCGTGCGTGGTCGCGGCGCTGGCGCATCAGGATGCTGTCGTCCCCGCCGAGCGCGTCGGCGTCCTGTTCGGAGATCGACACGGCGGGCGCGGTCACGGCCGGTCCCCGGACGTGCTCCCGGAGTCCTGGCCGTCGGCGCCGCCAGGCGTCTCCTGGTCCCTGGTCCCGTCCTCCTCCGGCGGGACGTCCCTCTCGCCCGTCTCCTGCTCCAGCGGGTGGGTGAGGTCCTTGTCGTCAGGGGTGTTCATGGTCGCTCCTCATGTCGGCTCCGGGCGCCGGGTTCCCCCGGAGGGCCGGACCGCGCACCCCGGCACGTGCTTTTTCGCGGCTCCCGCGGGCCTTCGCGCCCGCGCTTCAGCCGACCGGCCAGCCCGCCACCCGGCTCCTCGGCGGCTTCTCCTCCTGGGGCCACACCTGCCCCTTGCGGATGACGCCGCGCCAGGCGCCGGACTCCTGGCCCACCCCTTCGATGAACTGCTTGAAGCGGCCCAGCTCGGACCGGATCAACCGCGGCGTCAGCGGCGTCCGGTGCAGCAGATGCCGCCGCGTGGGCCGGGCCACGGACCGCAGGCGCACCACGATCTCCGTGCGGTTAGGGGCGAGGGCGCGGAAGGCGACCTCGCCCCGGTGCCCGGTCCAGCGGCCGAGGCCCTGCCACGCGATCAGCTCGTCGGGACGCTGTTCGACGACCTCCGCCATGTACGTCCGGGTCGCCCAGCCGGATCCGATCTCCCACCGGGTGAGGTTCGGGCGGAGCTGCTCGACGCCCCTCACCCAGCGCATGAAGCGGGGGAAGGTCTTGAACTGGGTCCACTGGTTGTAGGCGGTGTGCACGGGAACGGCGACCTCGATCGCCTCTTCGACGGACTGCGCGGCTGCTGCTGGCATGGCCCCACCTGTCGTTCGGGTTTCTCCCTCAGTGTGCCCCGCCTGCCGCACCGCTACCACGCGTGTCCACGCGGCCGCCCGCCGCGCCCGCCGTCAGCCGATGTGTACGCCCGCGCCGCTCACCCGCACCCGGGGGTCGCCCGCCCGCAGGGTCACCGTGAGTTCGCCGGGACGCCCCAGGTCCTCGCCCTGACGCAGCGTGAGCACCGCGTCCTCGGGCACCAGGCCCAGCTCACGGGCGTACCCGCCGAACGCGGCGGCCGCCGCCCCCGTCGCCGGGTCCTCGACGACTCCGCCCACGGGGAACGGGTCCCGCACGTGGAACAGCGTCGGCGACTCCCGCCACACCAGCTGCACGGTGGTCAGGTCCAGACGGTGCATCAGCGCTTCGAGACGCGCGAAGTCGTAGTCCAGGTCGGCCAGACGGGCGCGGGTGGCCGCCGCCAGCACCAGATGGCGGGCGCCGGCGTACGCGACACGCGGCGGGAAGGCCGGGTCGAGGTCGGCAGCGGGCCAGTCCAGCGCGGACAGCGCCTCCGCCAGGTCGGCTTCGGCGACCTCCTCGACGTGCGGCTCGACGCTGGTGAGCGTGGCCCGCAGCGTGCCGTCCTCCGCCGCCGTCACCTCGACGGGCACCGGTCCGGCCTGTGTCGCGAACAGCAGCGGCCCCGGACCCTGCCGCTCGGCGAGCGCGACGGCGGCCGCCACGGTCGCATGCCCGCAGAACGGCACCTCGGCCTTGGGACTGAAGTAGCGGATCCGGTACGTCCGTCCCTCGGGACCGTCCAGCCCTTCCGGCGGGCCGGTGAGAAAGGCGGACTCCGAGTACCCGAGTCCGGCGGCGACGGCCAGCATCTCCCCGTCGTCCAGCGCACTGGCGTCCAGCACCACCCCGGCGGGGTTGCCGCCCGCGGGGTCGCTGGAGAAGGCGGTGTAACGCAGCACCTCGGGCCGCGAGCCGTTCGTTGTCATACGCCCGACAACGCGGGCGGAGATCGTGATGTTCCCCCGGCCGCCGAAGGGGAACCCGAGGCCCGCGCTTCCTCCTGGCCGCCCGGCGGCCGGGGCCACCCCATCGGCGGAAGATCATGTGGCCGCCCTCCTGCGGGAGCGTGAGACTGGAGGGCGTCCGCGTGTCCGGTGAAGGAGAGTCCATGCCCGAGCGGCCCGACGACGGTTCCCAGGAGCGGCTCACCGTGACACCGCCCAAGAAATGGGCCACGGGAGCGCCCGCGGTGATGCACGCGCTGGAGTACTCCCTCGAGCAGACCACCCCCGTGCGCACCGGACAGACGCTGCTGACCATGAACCAGGTCGACGGCATCGACTGTCCCGGCTGCGCCTGGGCCGACCCCGCCCCGGGACACCGGCACCGCAACGAGTACTGCGAGAACGGCGCCAAGCACATCAACGACGAGGCGACCACCCGCCGGATCAGCCGCGACTTCTTCCGTGAGCACCCGGTGTCCGAGCTCGCCCGCCGCTCCGACAAGTGGCTGAACGACCAGGGCCGGCTCACCGAACCCATGGTCAAGCGGCCCGACTCGGACCACTACGAACCGATCAGCTGGCACGACGCGTTCGGCCTGCTCGCCCAGGAACTCACCTCCCTGGACTCGCCCGACGAGGCCGTCTTCTACACCTCCGGCCGCGCCAGCAACGAAGCCGCCTTCGTGCTCCAGCTGTTCGCCCGCGCCTTCGGCACCAACAACCTGCCCGACTGCAGCAACCTCTGCCACGAGTCCAGCGGCTACGCCCTGCACGAGACCCTCGGCACCGGCAAGGGCACGGTCAGCCTCGAGGACATGCACCACGCCGACCTGATCTTCGTCGTGGGACAGAACCCGGGCTCCAACCACCCCCGCCAGCTCACCGCCCTGGAGGAGGCCAAGCGCAACGGCGCCCGCATCATCGCCGTCAACCCGCTGCCCGAGGCCGGGCTGCTGCGCTTCAAGAACCCCCAGAAGCCGCGCGGCATCATCGGCCGCGGCACCCCCATCGCCGACCGCTTCCTGCAGATCCGCGTCGGCGGCGACCTCGCCCTGTTCCAGGGCCTCAACCGGCTGCTCCTGGAGGCCGAGGACGCCCGCCCCGGCACCGTGCTCGACCACGACTACATCCGGAACAACACCGAAGGGTTCGAGGCGTTCGCCCGGCACATCCGCTCGGTCGACTGGGACGACGTCGTCGCGGCGACCGGCCTCACCCGCCAGGAGATCGAGCAGGTCCGCGACGAGGTGCTGCGCTCCGAACGCGTCATCGTCTGCTGGGCGATGGGCATCACCCAGCACAAGCACGCGGTGCCCACCATCCGCGAGTTCGTCAACTTCCTCATGCTGCGCGGCAATCTGGGCCGGACGGGCGCCGGAGCGTGCCCCGTGCGCGGACACAGCAACGTGCAGGGCGACCGCACCATGGGCATCTGGGAGCAGATGCCGGACTCCTTCCTCGACTCCCTGCAGGAGGAGTTCGGTTTCGACCCGCCCCGCCACCACGGATTCGACTCCGTGAACGCCATTCGCGCGATGCTCGAGGGCCGTGTCAAGTTCTTCCTCTCCCTCGCCGGCAACTTCGTCCGCGCCGCACCCGACAGCATGGTCACCGAGGAGGCCCTGCGCGCCTGCCGGCTCACCGCCCACATCTCCACGAAGCTCAACCGGACGCACACCGTCTGCGGCCGCACCGCGTTGATCCTGCCGACCCTCGGCCGCACGGAACGGGACGTGCAGTCCGGCGGCGAGCAGTTCGTCACCGTGGAGAACTCGATGAGCGAGGTCCACACCTCGCGCGGACGACTTCAGCCGGCCTCCCCGCTGCTGCTCAGCGAGGTCGCCATCCTCTGCCGCCTCGCGCACCGCACCATCGCCGGGCGCGGCCCCGACATCCCCTGGTCCGTGTTCGAGTCGGACTACGGCGAGATCCGCGACCGCATCGCCAACGTCGTGCCGGGGCTGCACGACTTCAACCGCCGCGTGATGCGCCCCGGCGGCATCCGACTGCCGAACGCCGTCAACGAGGGCGTGTTCCACACCGAGGTGGGCAAGGCCCGGTTCACCCGCAACGAGCACGAGGCGCCCAGCGTCCCCGACGGCCACCTGCTGTTGCAGACGCTGCGCTCCCACGACCAGTGGAACACCGTGCCCTACACGGACGACGACCGCTACCGGGGCATCCACGGCAGCAGGCGCGTCGTCCTCGTCAATCCCGACGACCTCACCGGGCTGGGCCTCGCCGACGGGGACCGAGTGGACCTGGTGGGTGTGTGGAAGGACGGCGCGGAGCGGCGCGCCGACGGCTTCACGATCGTCGCGTACCCGACGAAGACCGGGACGGCGGCCGCCTACTACCCGGAGACGAACGTCCTGGTGCCCCTGGACAGCGTCGCCGACGGCAGCAATCAGCCCGCGTCGAAGAGCGTGATCGTCCGTCTGGAGCCCGCGCCCCGGCCGGCCCCGGTCTCCGTCCCCGGCTGACCGTGCGGCGGCGCGCTGCCCGCCGCAGGATGGGAAGGCGGG
This sequence comes from Streptomyces sp. BJ20, assembly GCF_022869105.1. Classification (NCBI taxonomy): domain Bacteria; kingdom Bacillati; phylum Actinomycetota; class Actinomycetes; order Kitasatosporales; family Streptomycetaceae; genus Streptomyces; species Streptomyces sp. BJ20. The sequence continues at coordinate 4,020,836 of NZ_CP094918.1, read as the reverse complement.
GGCCGGCGACCCGGGAGGTGCGGTGATGGGCGACAACGCGGACGACGCCGAATACGACGACTCCGAGTACGACTACTCCGAGTACGGCGACGTCGAGGACGACGACGGCGGCGCGGCCGAGGTCGAGGCAGCCCACGAGGCGGGTGACGAGGAGACCGTCCCCCGGCCTCCGGCCACCCCCACCGACACGGACGTGTTCCTCGACGTCCCGCTTCTCAAGGTCGACGAGATCGACCTGGACGTCGAGGATCTCCGCGCCCATGTGTCGCTCCAGGCCGAGGTGCTCGACCTGCTGAAACTCAGCGTCGGCGCGGACGTCTCCCTGGGCCGGGTGCACCTGGGCATCTCGGGGGTCGAGGCACAGGCGCAGCTCAGGGTGCGCCTCGACAACGTGGCCGTGATCGTCAACCGGGTGCTCACCACCGTGGACCGTAACCCGGAGATCCTCACCGAACTGGCCCGGGGCGTCGGCGCCGCCGTGCGGGACGTCGGCGGCGGAGCCCGCGAAGCCGTCGGCGCGGTGGGCCAGGGCGCCGGACAGGCCGTGCAGGACGTCGGAGCCGGCGCGGGAGGCGCGGTCCGCGACGTCGGCCGGGGCGCGGGCGGAGCCGTCGAGGAGGTCGGCCGGGGCGCCGGAGGCGCGGTGCGGGACGTGGGCGCGGGGGCCGGGGGTGCTGTACGGGACGTCGGCACCGGAGCCGGCGGCGCCGTGCGGCAGGTCGGCGCGGGTGCGGGGGAGGCTGTGCAGGATGTCGGCGCGGGTGCGGGGGAAGCCGTGCAGGGCGCCGGGGAGGCAGTGCAGGGTGTCGGCGGTGTCGCGGAGGGCGTCGGCCGCGGTGCCGGGGCGGCCGTGGAAGAGGCCGGCGGGGGAGTGGCCCGTACCGTCGAGGGTGCCGGCGCGGAGGCGGGTCAGGTCGTCGCGGGTGCGGGGGAGACCGCCACCGGGGCGGCCGGACAGGTCGCGGACACGGCGGGACGAGCGGCGGCGCCCGCCCGCAAGGCGACCCGGTCGGCCGCGAAGAAGCGCACGGCCGCCGAGGGCGCCCCCCGCAAACGCCGGGTGCGCGGCGAGGACGGCACACTGCCTCCGAGGCCGGCCCGGCGGCGCGCGCCCGCGGAAGAACCTGAGGAGCCGCCGTGAACGCGTGACGTCCGGGACGACGAACCGCGGGACATCACGTTCCACTCCACGGTCCGCTCCGGCCGTCTCCGCTTCACCGCCCCACCCCGCACCGCCGTCCGCTTCCCGGGCACGGGCGAGCGCACGTCGGTCAGCCGGAGCGACCGCGTGAATCTCCCCGATACGGTCGAGCCGGACGTGGACTACCGCGACGTCACGGTCCACTACCGCCTGGAGACGGGCATGCGGGAACCTCAGGAGCCCGCGTCCGACTGACCGGGCGGTGCGGGCCCGTCAGGTGAGCGGCCAGGTGCGCAGTGCCGCGTCCGCCATGGCCTGGAGCTCCTCGCGGCCGATCCCGCCCGCGGCCTGGACGGCGATGCCGAAGGCCAGGGTCGTGACGTAGCGGGCGAGCAGTGCCGGGTCGGCGCCGGGCGGCAGGTCGCCCTCGGCGACGGCCCGTTCGAAGCGAGCGCGCACGCTGCCGCAGCCGTCGTTGCGCCAGGCCGTGAGCAGGTCGCGCACGCCCTCTCCGGCGTCGCTGGTGCTCAGGGCGCCCTGCACGCCCATGCATCCCCGGGGAGGCGTCGGGCGAGTGGTGGTGCGCACGGTACCGGCGAGGATCGCGGTCGCGACCTCACGGGCGGTCGGCTCCTCGAGGGCGCGGGTGAGATAGCCGCCGGGGCCCTCCGTGTAGCGCTCCAGCGCCTTGCGGAACAGCTCCTCCTTGTTGCCGAAGGCCGCGTACATGCTGGTGGTGGAGATGCCCATCGTCTGCGTCAGGGTGGCGAGGCTGGCGCCCTCGTAGCCGTGCTCCCAGAAGACGAGCATGGCCTTCTCCAGCGCCTCCTCGGCGTCGAATCCCCGGGGCCGGCCGGTCGGATTCCTGCTCTGTTCGGTTCGCACCCCCGCAGCCTACCTCTTTCGCATCGATCACTTCAGAAGTGTTACCGTTCGACTTCCGCATCGATCGATGCGGAAGTGGGGAAGGGAACCTTCGCATGGGACTGCTCCAGGACAGGACCGCGCTCGTCACCGGCGGCGCGGGCGGCATCGGACTGGCCACCGCCACCCGGCTGGCGGCCGAGGGCGCACACGTCTTCGTCACCGGCCGACGCAAGACCGAACTCGACGCGGCGGTCGAGGCGATCGGCCCCGCCGCCACCGGCATCGTGGGGGACATCGCCGATCCGGCGGACCTCGACCGGCTGTACGAGGCGATCGCCGGCCGGGGACAGGGCCTGGACGTCCTGTTCGCCAACGCCGCCGTCGCCGAGTTCGCGTCGCTCGCCCAGATCACCGAGGAACACTTCGACCGGCTCTTCGGCATCAACGTGCGCGGCACGCTGTTCACCGTCCAGAAGGCGCTGTCGCTGCTCAACGACGGCGCCTCCGTGATCCTCAACGGCTCCACCAACGCCGACGTCGGAGCCGAGGCGTTCGGCGTCTACGCGGCCTCCAAGGCGGCCGTCCGCTCCTTCGCCCGCACCTGGGCCAACGAGCTGAAGGGCCGCGGCATCCGCGTCAACACGGTCACGCCGGGGCCGACCGACACGCCAGGGCTGTCGGGGCTGGCCACGGACGAGGAGGCGGCCGCCCAATTCCGGCGGAACCTCGCCGCCCAGGTGCCGCTGGGCAGGCTCGCCGGCCCGGAGGAGATCGCCGCCGCGGTGGTCTTCCTCGCCTCGGACCAGAGCAGCTTCGTCACCGGCTCCAGCCTGTACGTCGACGGCGGCGTGAACCAGATCTGACCCCGCGGCCCGATCGGGGGCGTACGAACGGGGCGGGTCCGTCGCAGCCGGCGGACCCGCCCCGTCTCGAGGGGTTCACGCGGCGGCGGGGTGGTCCGTCGCCGGTGCCGTCGCGGCCACGGCGTCCAGATTGTCCTGGAGGGCCCGCACCTTGGCGGTGGCGTAGGCGTGCGAGTCGCTGCCCAGCAGCTGGCGCAGCGGGCCCTCGCCGGTGACGACACGGTCGATCACGGCGGCGGCGCCCTTCACCGGGTCGCCGAGCTGCTTGCCCTGGAGCTCCAGGTGCTGGGCGACCATCTCGCGGATCGCCGGGTAGTGCCCGGTCGTGGTCTCCGGCAGGGCCAGGGAGTCACGGGTGAGGAAGTCCGTGCGGAAGTAGCCCGGTTCGACGATCGTCACGTCGATGCCGAAGTCGGCGACCTCCGCGGCGAGGGCCTCGCTGAGCCCTTCCAGGGCGAACTTGCCCGCGCAGTACAGCGCCCAGCCGGGCACGGCCGTCAGACCGAGGACGGACGAGACGTTGACGATGTGCCCCGACCGCTGCGCGCGGAGCACCGGAAGGGCGGCGCGCAGCACGTTCCACACGCCGACGACCTGCACGTCGAGCATGTCGCGCACGTCCCGGCCGCCGGTCTCCTCGACGGCTGCGAGGTAGCCGTAGCCGGCGTTGTTGACGACGACGTCCAGGCCGCCGAAGCGCTCGGTGGTCTTCCGCACGGCGGCCGCCACCTGCTCCTCGTCACGCAGGTCGACGGTGAGGGGCAGCAGCCGGGAGGTGTCGACGCCGTCACCGAGGGCGGCCAGCAGCCGCTCGGTGGACCGGGTGGTGGCGGTGACCGCGTCGCCGCGCTCCAGCAACTGCCGGACCAGGTCCAGTCCCAGGCCGCGGGAGGTGCCGGTGACGAACCAGGTGGCGGGACGGTCGGTGGGGTAGGCCATGAGGCTCAGTCCTTGTCGGGAGGGGTCCGGATCCGCTTTTCGCGGCCGGTGACTCCAGAGTGGGCCGCGGATCCGCCCCGTGGGCCGCCCTGTCGGGCCCCGTGGGGGCCCGGACGCGGCAACCTAGGACGCGGAGGGCCAGGTGGCGCGGACCCCGGTGGGCCACACTGGAGGACGTGGCTGAGACGAACCGTGAACTGGCCGACTTCCTGCGCAGGGCGCGGGCGCAGGTCGATCCCTCGCGAGCCGGCCTCCCCCCGGACAGCAGGGTCCGCCGTGTGCCGGGCCTGCGCCGCGAGGAGGTCGCCCTGCTCGCCGGGGTGTCCACCGACTACTACACCCGGCTCGAGCAGGGCCGCCGGATCACCCCGTCGCCCGCCGTCGTCGAAGCCCTCGGACGCGCCCTCGACCTCGACGAGGCCGGCCGGGCCCATCTCCAGGACCTTTTCGGCCTCACCGCGCCCTCCGCGCGCGGCTCCCGGCGTCCGCCCGCCGTGCAGCGTCTGCGCCCCGGACTGCACCAGCTGATCGACGCGCTCGACGGCGAGCCCGCGCTGGTCCTCGGCCGGCGCACCGACATCCTCGCCGCCAACCGCATGGCGCGCGCCCTCTTCGCCGACTTCGAACGCAAGCCGCGCCCGGAGCGCAACTACGCGCGCTGGATGTTCCTCGACGAGGCGGCCCGCGACCTGTTCACCGACTGGGAGGACCAGGCCCGCACCGCCGTGGAGAGCCTGCGCCTCGAGGTCGGCCGCGACCCCCACGACCGCGCGACCACCGAGCTGATCGCCGAACTGCGCGAGCGCAGCGCCGACTTCGACCGCTGGTGGGAACAGCACCGGGTCCACCAGCGCACCCACGGCTCCAAGCGACTGCGCCACCCCCTCGTCGGCGACCTGACCGTCGCGTACGAGACCCTCACCCTGCCGGGGGACCCCGACACCACCCTCTTCGTCTACACCTGCGAGGCGGGTTCGCCGTCGCGGCGGGCCCTGGACCTGCTGGCCGGCTGGACCCTCGCGGACCCGCCTGCCGGGTCCGGCCCTCAGGAGCAGCGCCCCGGGCGCCCCTGACGGCCCCCGGCCCGGCTCGCATCCTGGACGTCCCAAGAAGCGGCGGCGTGCGCACACCGCCCTGGCCGGGCGCGAGCGCGAGTGACGGACCGTCGCCGGTCTGCTCGCGGACGCCGCGAACGGCCGCGGTGGACCCCCGGTCGTCCTCGGCTGGTCGTCCTCGGCGGACTCCTGGTCGTCCGCGGGCAGCCCGGCATCGGCAAGAGCGCCCTCCACCCCTTCCGCCACGCCACCCTGGACCGTGGGCTGCTGGAGCGCTGAGCCGGCGCTCGCGCGGCCGCGCCAGGTAGCGCTGGGGGTACCGCGATTCGGGGGCTTGCCTGACTGACTCCCCGGGGCCGGCACCGGCATCGTTTCCGGTGCCGACCCACGGAGAAGGAGTGCCGGTGCCACGGAACAAGAAGTCCATCCTGCGCGGAAGTCTGCTCGTCGTTGCGGCCGCGGGCCTGTTCAGCACGACGGTCACGGGCGCCGCGCAGGCGGATCCGCCCCCGCGCTCGCCTCTCCAGCAGAGCCTCGACCGGCTGGTGACGGAGGAGAAGTTCCCCGCCGCGCTCGCCTGGACCAGCAAGGACGGCCGCACCACCTCGCTGGTCGCGGGCTCCTCGCGGCTCGGCCGCAAGGCGCCGGTCCCGCGCGACGGCCAGGTCCGCGCGGGGAGCAACACCAAGACCTTCACCGCCGTCGTGGTGCTGCAACTGGTCGCCGAGGGCAAGGTCCACCTGGACGCGCCCGTCGAGCGGTACCTCCCCGGACTGGTGCGCGGCAAGGGCGTAGACGCCCGGGAGATCACCGTCCGGCACCTGCTCCAGCACACCAGCGGACTGCCCAACTACACCGAGCACATAGGCCTGGAGGACTTCGAGAAGATCCAGCACCGCTTCTTCCACCCGCACGACCTGCTCGCCGCCGCGCTGGCCCACCCGGCCAAGTTCGCCCCAGGCGCCAAGTGGGAGTACAGCAACACCAATTACCTGATCGCCGGACTGATCGTCGAGCGGGTCACGGGACGCCCCGTGCAGGAGGAGATCACCGAGCGCGTCATCGACAAGGCGCGTCTGCGCCACACCTACTGGCCCCAGCCCGGCGACCAGGGCATCCGCGGACCGCACCCGCACGGCTACGCCCTCGCGCGCCTCGACGGCGACCGCGTGGTCGACGCGACCGAGATGGACCCCTCCTGGGGCGGCGCGGCCGGACAGCTGATCTCCACCCCGAGCGACCTCGCCCGCTTCACCCGCGCCCTGCTCGACGGCGAACTCCTGCCGCCCGAGCAGCTGGCGGAGATGCGCAGGACGGTCGCCGCCCCCGTGCTGCCGGGCTGGCGGTACGGACTGGGCGTCGTCAGCGTCCCGCTGAGCTGCGGCGGCGTGTACTGGGGGCACGGCGGTGACATCGACGGCTATGAGACGCGCGGAGGCGCCACGGACGACGGCCGCTCCGTCGGTCTGGCCGTGACCGCGCTGCCGGGGACGTTCGGCGGCGACGAGGAGAAGGCGGCGCTGGCGGTGATGGACGCCGTCGACACGGCGTTCTGCGAGTAAGGCATCCCGTGCGGCCCTAACGGGGAGTGCTCCCCGGCTCGCTGGTGGCGTGCTCGACACGGTCGGCCGGCTCCTCGGCGAGGCGCGCGACTGGCCGGAGCGCGAGCTGCGTGTCACGGCCGTCGAGGCCCGGGCCGGGGAGGTGGAGGCGCTCGACGCGCGCTCCGGGGTGAAGCTGCTCGAAGCGGTAGCGGCCAGTTGCGCCGTCCCCGTCGTCTGGCCGCCGGTCACCGTCGCGGACCGGCGCTGGATGACGGGGGCAGTCGCTCCACCGCCAACCTCCAGCTCGCGCACGGCAGTCGGCGGGTGCTGGCCATCGTGCCGATCCCGCTGGCGGTGGGGCCGCACCCGAGCGCAGCCGACCAGGCCGCGCGGCTCACCGAGGACGGCGCGCGCGTCACCCTGCTGAGCCCGGACGAGGACGCCCGCCGCGCGATGGGCCGCACCATGGCCGACACCGCACGCGGACCGGCCGCGGCACGGGCGGGGTACGAGCAGGCCCTCCGGGTCGTCACCGAGGTGGCCGACACCTGGGGCCGCTGACGCGAGGTCACCGACGGCCGTGCCGGAACGGAAACGCGGTCGCAGCCCCCCGCCCCGTTCGGCACACTCGACCCGATGGACGCCCTCACCCGCATCGCACACCGCCTGCACCAGGTCGACGGAGTCGTCGCGGTCGCCCTCGGCGGCAGCCGCGCCCGCGGCACGCACCGCCCCGACTCGGACGTCGACCTGGGCCTGTACTACCGGGCCCCGCTCGACACAGCCGCCCTGCGCCGCCTGGCCGCCGAGCTGTCCGGACCCACGGCGGAGGTGACCGAGCCGGGCGGCTGGGGCCCCTGGGTGGACGGCGGCGCCTGGCTGACCGTCGACGGAACCCCCGTCGACTGGATCTACCGCGACCTGGACCGCGTCCGCCGCGTCTGGCGGCAGTGCCGGTCCGGACACGTCGAGACAGGCCTCCAGCCCGGCCACCCCTACGGTTTCTCCTCCCACACGTACGCCGGTGAGGTGGCCCTCGCCCACGTCCTCGCCGACCCCACCGGCGAACTGACCGCCCTGCGGGACGAGATCCGCTCGGGGTATCCCCGACCGCTGCGCGACTCCCTCGTGGAACAGGCGCGGTGGGAGACGCCGTTCACGCTGTCCGTCGCCCGCAAGGGCGTCCCGCGCGGCGACGCGTTCCATGTCGCGGGCTGCCTCCACCGCGCGGTCGGGCTCCTCGTGCACGCCCTGCACGCCGACGCCGGAGCCTGGGTGCTCAACGAGAAGGACGCGGTCCGCTCGGCGGGCGCCCTCCCCGCCGCCCCGGCCGGCTTCACCGCCCGCGCCCACGCCCTGTTCGGCACGCTCGACGCGGCCCCTGACCGCCTCACGGCCGCGCTCGACGACGCCGACCGGCTGGCCGCCGACGTACTCGACGCACTCCCCGGGGATTGAGCCGACTTCGACTCGGACCTTTCAGGTGCGGTCTGCCGGGTACCCGCCGTCCCGACGACCCGTACAGGAGGCCGACGTGCCCGGCACGCCGGCCCTTACCGCACAGAACGCAGGAGGATCCATGAGCACGGTCAAGGAAACGGTCGACGTGAACGTCCCCGTCCGCCGGGCCTACGACCAGTGGACGCAGTTCGAGGAGTTCCCGCGCTTCATGGAGGGCGTCGAGGAGGTGACGCAGCTCGACGACCGGCACAACCACTGGACCACCAAGATCGCCGGTGTGAAGCGCGAGTTCGACACCGAGATCGTGGACCAGCTCGTCGACGACCGGGTCACCTGGCGGACCGTCGGTGGTGAGACGCAGCAGCGCGGTTCGGTGCGGTTCGAGCCGCTGGACGACACCCACACCCGCGTGGAACTCACCATGGACGTCGAGCCGACCGGCATGGCCGAGAAGGGCGCGGACGCCGTGGGCGTCATCGACCGCCGGGTCAAGGGGGACCTGCACCGCTTCAAGGAGTACGTCGAGAACGGCGGCAGCGGGGGCGGCTGGCACGGCCGCATCCGCCCGGAGGACCCGGCCGCCGGCCACTGACACGGAACGCACGAAGGCCGGCCCTCCCCGCGGACGCGGGAGGGCCGGCCTTTCGTGTGGCGTGCGGCCGGACGCGTGACGGACGAGCGTCAGGACTCGACGATCTTGCGGACGTTGTCCACCGAACCGCAGCCGGACTTCAGCTGCCGCTCCCGCTCCTCCCAGAACGCCTTGCCCAGCTCCTCACGCCGGTCCATGGCTACGTTCTCCCGGGCGCCGTTGAGGATCGTGCGCTCCTCCTCGTCGGCGTGGTGCGTGACGGCCTCGACGAGCTCCTCCAGCTTCTCGTCCCACTCGTCGCCGCCGATCTCCTCCACCTCCAGCAGCGCCAGCAGGGCCTCGTTGCCCTCGTCGTGTTCCTCCTCGCCGTGCTCGACCTCGTCGTCCTCGATGTTCTTGTACCGCTTCAGCGCGGGGTAGACCTTCGACTCCTCGGCCAGCGCGTGCGCGATCAGCAGGTCCGAGAACTCGCGCAGCGCGGCGCCCCGGTCGTCCTCGACACTGCGCATCCGGCGGAACAGATCCTCCATGCGGCGGTGGTCCTGGAGGATGAGCTCGACGACGTCGGATGTCTCGGGCATGGGACTGCACTCCTTACGTTGAGCGGACTCGGCGCCTACCGAATGCCCCGTCCCGCCGGTCTGAGTACTCCCGATTTCCGCCGCTGTCCTCACCGGGCCGCCCGGCCGGTCACCAGTGCACGGACCGGTGACCTAGCGGACGCCCGCAAGGGCCGCCCGGGCCCTCCCCTCCATGCCCTCCCGCGGGAGGGGACCGCCCAGATCGGCCGTCCTCGCCGGATCGCACCGCATACGGGCGTACGCGTCCACGTCGTCCGGCACGACATCCCTCAGCTGCACGGCGCCCTCCCCGCTCGACCCGCACGTGACCTTGCCGACCCGTGTGTCGCGGCGGGGTCCGGTCCGGTCACGTACCGCTGAGGGGGCGGGAGCCCACCGACGAGGTCCGCGACGGCGGGGGCGCCCTCACACCGCGCCCGCGCCGCGCGCACACCACGGACGAGGGCGGACGGGGCCTCTACCTCGTCGCCGAACTGCGCCTCCGGTGGGGCGTCCGTCCTGGCTCCGGCGGGAAGGTCGTCCGGGCCGGCCTGGGCCACCCCCGCACGCCCCGGCCGTCCGTCCCCGTACGCCCGGCGCCCGCCTCACTGGCCGCCGCCTGAGCCACCGCTCCCCGGCGGCAGCGCCCGCCCCAGCCGGCCGAGCGGCGACACCGCCATCACCACCGGCGACACCAGCATCCCCACGGCCGCCACCGCCAGCGCCGGGCGCGTCCCCCACACCTCCGCGAGCAGCCCGCCGAGCAGCGAACCGAGCGGGGTCGCCCCCATCCCCACGCACGTGACGGTCGCGGCCACCCGCGCCTGCATCCCGTCGGGCGTCACCGTCTGCCGTACGGCCATGACCGTGACGTTCACCAGCTGACCCCCCGCCCCGAACACCAGACCCACCCCGCACAGCACCGGCACGGTGACCGCGGGGGAACCGTGCAGCGCGGGCACGCACAGCCACACCCCGTCACCCACGACCGCGGCCGTGACCAGCACACGCCCGTACCCGAACCGCCGGGGCAGGCGCGCCGCCAGCACGGAGCCCACCAGCGCCCCCGGCCCCACCGCCGCCAGCACCAGACCGACGCCCGCGCCGGACAACGACAGATCCCGCGGCAGGAACAGCAGGTACACGGTCGTCGCCGCGGAGAACGCGAACTGGAACGCCGCCGACGCGACACACACCGCGCGCAGCGCCGCGTCCCCCACCACGAACCGCCACCCGTCCCGCACCCGCGACCACACGCCCGACCCGCCCGGAGCACGCCGCGGGACGGACTCGGCGCGACGGATCCCGCGCACCGACAGGAACGACACCGCGAAGAACACCGCCCCGGACGCCACCGCCACCGGCGCCGACAGCAGGGACACCAGCACACCCCCGAGCGCGGGACCACCGGTCTGGGCCGCGGAACGGCTGCCCTCCAGCGCGCTGTTCGCCCGTACGAGCTCGTCGCGCGCCACCAGCCGCACCGCGGACGCCTGGTACGCCACGTCGAAGAACACCGACAGCGTCCCCACCACGACGGCCGCGACCGCGAGCGACACCAGGTCCAGACGGCCGGTGAACGCCGCCACGGCGACCGCGCATAGCACGACGGCCCGGCCCGCGTCGGCCGCCACCATCACCGTGCGGGTCCGCCACCGGTCCACCCACGCGCCCACCAACAGGGAGAGCAGCAGCATCGGAGCCTGGGACGCGGCCCGCAGCGCCCCCAGCTGGCCGGCTTCGGCGCCCAGGGTCACCACCGCGACGAGCGGCAGCACCACCACGGCCGTGTGCTCACCGAACTGCGAGGCGGTCTGCCCCGCCCACAGCCGGCGGAAGGAACGGTCACGCCACAGTCGCGACGGGGGAGGGGAGGTGGAAGGAGAAGGAGACGGCACGGGATACCCCTGCGGGTGCGCGGGACGGGCCTCGCCGCCCGGGCGCACGCTGATGCGCCCGTGGTGCGAGGGGAGGGGAAGAGCTCGTCGTGCCGCGACAACAGAGGCAGCACGCGATGACGGAGTCAGTGGGCCTACGACGTCAACGCGTGCTCGGGCGACCGGGCATGTGCGCAGCTCCTCACGGGGTGTCCGACGACCCCGGCACCCTAGCGCGGAGCCGCCTTCCGCGTCCCGCGGATTATGTGACGCGGGCCATCCCCGTCCCGTCATACGGGCGAGCGTGTTTCCGCCGGGACGGGGGAGACGGTGCGGTATGGCAAGACGAGTGGGTCACGAGGCAGGCACGCGGGCGCGGGGAACGGCACAGGAGCCGAAGGCCCTCAAGCGCGCGCTGACGACGCCGCTGCTGTACTTCTTCATCCTGGGCGACGTGCTCGGCGCCGGCGTGTACGTCCTGGTCGGACAGGTCGCCGCCGACGCCGGTGGAGCGGTGTGGGTACCGCTCGTCGTCGCCCTCCTGCTGGCGCTGCTGACCGCCGCCTCGTACGCCGAACTGGCGACGAAGTATCCACGGGCCGGCGGCGCATCCCACTACGCGACGCGCGCCTTCGGGCCGTTCGCCGGCTTCGTCGCGGGCTTCTGCATGCTCGCCGCCGGCATCGTCTCCGTCGCGGCCCTCGCCCGCGGCTTCGGCGGCGACTACCTGTCGGCCTTCGTGACCCTGCCGGTCGCGCTCGTCGCCGTCGTCTTCCTCGCCCTGCTCGCCCTGGTGAACGCGCGCGGCATCAAGGAGTCCACGCGCGCCAACGTCGTCGCCACCGTCGTCGAGGTCGGCGGCCTCGCCGTCGTCGTCGTGCTCGGCGCGTGGCTGCTGCTGCGCGGAGACGGCGATCTCGGACGCCTCACCGACCTCGGCACGCCGGAGAAGGGCGCGGCGGCCGCCGTGCTCAGCGGCTCCGTCCTGGCGTACTACTCCTTCGTCGGGTTCGAGACCTCGGTGAACGTCGCCGAGGAGACCCGGAACCCGCGCCGCTCCTACCCCCGGGCCCTGTTCGGCGCCCTCGCCACCGCCGGCGCCGTGTACGTGCTGGTCGGCCTGGCCGCGTCCGCCGCCGTGCCGACCGCCCAGCTGGCCGGCTCGAGCGGGCCGCTGCTGGAGGTGGTGAAGGAGGCGGGCGGTGTGCCGCCCAAGCTGTTCAGCGCCGTCGCGCTCGTCGCCGTGGCCAACGGCGCCCTGCTCACCGGCATCATGTCCTCCCGCCTCGCCTACGGCATGGCGAAGGACGGACTGCTGCCGGGCGTCCTGACCAAGGTGCTGCCCGGCCGCCGCACCCCGTGGGCGGCCATCGCGGTCACCACCGGACTGGCGATGCTCCTCGCCCTCACCGGCAGCGTGGCCACCCTCGCGTCCACCCTGGTCCTGCTGCTCCTCGTCGTCTTCCTCATGGTCAACACCGCGGTCCTGGTACTGCGCCGTGACCCGGGGGAGGGCGACCACTTCCGCACGCCGGTCGTCCTGCCGGTGCTGGGCATCGCGTCGTGCGTCCTGCTCGCCACGCAGATCGAGGCCGCGGTGTGGCTGCGCGGTCTGGCGATCGTGGCGGCCGGCGCGGTGCTGGCGGCCATCAGCGTGGCCCGGCGCTCGCGGAGGACAGACGAGGGCGAGGGCAGGCGCGCGGACGTGGACGCGTCCCGGCCCGGCTGACCAGGGCCACGGTCCTCAGGCGCCCACGGTCCCGTCTACACCCTCGCGCAGGAAGTCGGCGTGCCCGTTGTGGCGGGCGTACTCCATCAGCACGTGCAGTATCACCATGCGCAGCGACACGTCCTCGCCCCACCTCGGCTGGTGCCCGGCCGCGTCGAGTGAGGACGCCTCGCGCTCCACCCGGCGGGAGTTCTCCACCTCCGCCTCCCACGCCGTGAACGCCTCCTGCCGGGTCGACGCGTCGGCGTCGTACGCGGCCTGGAAGTCGGTCTCGTCCGACCAGACCATGGGCGCGTCGTTGTCCTGGAAGACCCGGCGGAACCAGGCGCGTTCGACCTCGGCCATGTGCCGCACCAGCCCGAGCAGCGACAGCGTGGACGGCGGCATCGACCGCTTCCGCAACTCCTCGTCGGTGAGCCCCTCGCATTTCATGGCGAGCGTCGCCCGGTGGTAGTCGAGGCAGGCGCGCAGCGTCTCGCGCTCGCCGCCGAACAGAGGCGGTCCGACCCGGCTGTCGCTCGTCACGGCGATCCGCTCCTTCTCGTCGACGGATGTACGAGTATGCCCTCATGCGACGCACGCCCGGACCGTGGTCCCGCGAGGGCGGACGGCGCTCGCCTCGTTGATCCCGGCGTGACGGCCTAGCCTTTTCAGTAGCGACCGCTGCGGAGAGGTGCGGTGATGGCGCGGCTGCTGTCGGTGAACGTCGGTCTGCCCCGGGACGTGCCCTGGAGGGGCGAGACGGTGTACACCGGGGTCTTCAAGAGCCCGGTCTCCGGGCCGCGCCGCGTCCGTCGCCTCAACATCGAGGGCGACGGGCAGGGGGACCTGCGCGGTCACGGCGGCGAGATGCGGGCCGTGCTGGTCTACCAGGCCGACTCCTACCGCCACTGGGCCGCGCACCTCGGGCGGGACGACCTCGTCCACGGCAACTTCGGCGAGAACTTCACCGTCGACGGGCTCGCCGACGACGAGGTGTGCGTGGGGGACCGCTACCGGATCGGCACGGCGGTCTTCGAGGTCACCCAGCCGCGGGTGACGTGCTACCGCGTGGGCATGCGCCTGGGCGAACCCCGCCTGCCCGCCCTGCTGGTCGCGCACGGCCGTCCCGGCTTCTATCTGCGGGTGATCGACGAGGGCGAGGTGGAAGCGGGCCAGGAGATCGTCAAGGTCGCCGACGGGCCGGAACGCATGACCGTCGCCGAGACCGACGCCCTGCTCTACCGCCCGCCCCACCCCGCCGACCGCCTCGAACGGGCGCTGCGGGTGGACGCCCTCAGCCCGGGCTGGCAGGCGTCGTTCCGCGCTCTGCTCGACCAGGCGCGCGGCGACGGCGACGGGGCCGCCGGCAACGCGGGACTCAGCCCGGTGTCGGTCACCCGTCCGGCATGGGACGGATTCCGGCCCCTGCGCGTCGAACGAGTCGTCGACGAGACGCCGGACGTCCGCTCCCTCTGGCTCACCGACCCTGACGGAACTCCGGTGCCCGCCGCGCGTCCGGGACAGTACCTCACCGTGCGGACCCTGCGGACGGACGACGCACCGGGGACGGTGCGGTCCTACTCCCTGTCCGGACCGCCCGGCGCCCCCGGCTACCGGATCAGCGTGAAGCGGGAGGAACACGGGCGGGCCAGCACCTGGCTGCACACCGGCGTCCGGGCCGGCGACGACCTCCAGGCGGCGGCGCCCCGGGGTGCGTTCGTCCTTCAGGACCTGCGGGAGGACACCCGCCCGGTGGTGCTCGTCTCCGCCGGGGTCGGCGTCACCCCGCTCCTCGCCATGCTGTACGCCCTCGCGGACGACGCCGACGCGGCGCGGCGCCAGGTCTGGTGGCTGCACGCGACGCGGAACGCGCGTACCCACGCCTTCGCCGGCGAGGCCCGCGGCCTGTTGTCCCGGCTGCCCGACGCTCGGCTCCGCGTGTTCTACAGCAGGCCCGAGCCCGACGACCGCCTCGACGCCGGGACCACATCCGGCCGGCTGACCGCCGAGTCCGTCGCGGAACTCGGTCTTCCCCGCGACGCCCAGGCGTACCTGTGCGGACCGGATCTCTTCATGCGGGGCGTCACCGAGGCCCTGCAGCACCACGGCGTCGACCCCCTCCACATCCACACGGAGATCTTCGGGGCCACCCCCGGCTCCACACCGGGCATCGCGGCCAGGAAGCGCCCGAGCCCGCACTCCCTGCCGTCCTCGGGCCCGGGACCACGCGTGGAGTTCGCCCGCAGCCAGGTGAGCGCGACGTGGAACGGCGACCATGACAACCTCCTCGAGCTGGCCGAGGCCTGCGACGTGCCGACCAGGTGGTCCTGCCGCACGGGGGTGTGCCGCACCTGCGAGACGGCGCTGATGTCCGGCGTGGTCGACTACACCACGGAACCCGTGGAGCAGCCCCCGGCGAGTTCCGCCCTCATCTGCTGCTCGCGGCCCGACGGGGACGTCATCCTCGACCTCTGAGACGCGCCGGCGGCCGATGACACGTGGCCGACGCGCCGCCGCCCCGAGCTTCGATGAGCCCGTTTTCGGCCGTTCCCGGCGAGCCCGCCCCTGATCACGCCGTTCACGGGCCGACCGCGCCTATGCTTCTACGCGTCTGTAGAACGGCCCGTCGGGTGGCGGGCCTGACGCATGCACGTACGCACAAAGGAGTGGACGCCGCCATGGTGTTCAAACGACTGCTCGGATCCCTCGGTGTGGGCGGCCCCACGGTCGACACGGTCCTCGACCCGGGTGCGTCCCGGCCCGGTGGCACGCTGACCGGCCAGGTCCATCTCGAGGGCGGGCAGACCGACTTCGACATCGAGCACATCACCCTGGAGCTGGTGGCCCGGGTCGAGGCCGAACACGCCGAGGGGGAGAGCGAGGGCGTCGTCGCCTTCGAACGGTTCACCGTCGGCGGCGGGTTCCGGCTCGCCGCGGGACAGCCGCACAGCGTTCCCTTCACGGTCACGCTGCCCTGGGAGACGCCGGTCACCGAACTGCACGGCCAGCACCTGGGCGTCGTCCTCGGCGTGCGCACCGAACTCGCGGTGGCCGGCGCGCGGGACAAGGGCGACCTGGACCAGCTGAGTATCGCGCCGCTCCCCGTCCAGGAGGCGATCCTCGAGGCGTTCGGACAGCTCGGCTTCGGCTTCAGGTCGGCGGACCTCGAGTACGGCCACATCGCCGGCACCGGCCAGCGGTTGCCGTTCTACCAGGAGGTCGAGCTCACCCCGGCGCCCCGGTACGCCCATCAGGTCAACGAGATCGAGGTGACCTTCCTGGCGAACCCGGGCGGCCTAGAGGTGGTCCTGGAGGCCGACAAGCGCGGCGGCCTCTTCTCCGGCGGCCACGACGCGCTGACCCGCTTCACCGTCGGCCACCACGACTCCCGCGACTGGACCGCCGAAGTGGACGCCTGGGTGCGTCAGCTGACCGAACGCCACGGTGGCGCCCACGTTCACACCGGCCCGTACGCCGTGCACGACCACCATGACCACGGGGGCGACCACCGGAGCGGCCCCGGTATGGGTACCGCCGTCGCGGCGGGCGCCGCGGGCCTCGCCGTCGGTGTCGCCGGCGGCCTGGTCGCGGCCGAAGTCGTCGACGAGGTCGGCGACTTCTTCGAAGGGGACGAGGAGGACGAGGGCTGATCGGGGCCTGCCCGATCGAGGCATCCGTCCCCTGCTGATAACTTCTACAGTAGTGTAGAAATGCCGGGAGCCCGGACGACCCCCTTCCGTCCGGGCTCCCGCCCGACACGTACGGAGCTTCCATGGCCCTGTGGGACCGCCTCAAGGAGTCCGCATCGTCGATGCAGACCCAGCTCATGGCGAAGAAGAACGACCTGAAGAGCGGCGCCTTCCGGGACGCGAGCATGGCGATGTGCGCGCTCGTCGCCGCCGCCGACGGCACCGTCGACCCGGCCGAGCGCCGGCGCGTCGCCCAGCTCATCGCCACCAACGAGGTGCTGCAGAACTTCCCGGCCGACGACCTGCGCCGCCGCTTCGAGGACAACCTGAACAAGCTGACCACCGACTTCGCCTTCGGCAAGGTGAGCGTCGTCCAGGAGATCGCCAAGGCGAAGAAGAAGCCCGCCGAGGCACGGGCCGTGATCCAGATCGGCATCGTCATCGGCGGCGCCGACGGCGACTTCGACAAGGACGAGCGGGCCGTGGTCCGCGAGGCGTGCTACGCCCTGGACCTGCCGCCCCACGAGTTCGACCTCTGACCGACCGCGGCGCACGGAGGGCCGGCACCGCCACGGTGCCGGCCCTCCGCGCATTCCGGTCCTCTACAACGGCGTCGCCGCGTGCAGGATGAGCACCATCGTCACCGCGGAGTTCGCGGACGACATCGCCGACACAACGGCCCCCGTGGCCGCACCCCACGCCGCGACACCCACCGCCGTGAACAGCGACGGCCACGCACGCACCGCCGGCGCGGGCCCGAGCAGCGCGGCCACCCGGCGCGGCACCGGACCCGCCGCGGCCAGACCCGCCAGACCGGCCGGCGTGGCGGACGCGCCGCCCCGCGACACCAGCGCCGCCTTGCCGATCGCACGCGCCACCGTACGGCGGCTGCCGACCGTCTGCGCGGCGTCCTCGTCCGCCCACCGCTCCGTCGTGTACGACACCGCCGTACGCAGCGGACGCAGGAACGGATTGGCCTGCGCGGCCAGCCGCACCGTGAGCAGGAAGCGGTGGTGACGGGCGGACAGATGGGCCCGCTCATGGGCGAACAACGCCCGCCGCTCGGCCGGTTCCAGACACTTCAGCAGCCCCGTCGTGACCACCACACGGTCCTGCCGGCCGCCGCCCGGCAACGCGTACGCGTACGGCTCTCCGTCCGGGAGGACGGCCACCTCCGTGTTCCGCAGCCCCGCCAGCGCCCGATGGGCCCGACGGCGCACCCGCGCGTGCCGCCACCACGTCCGGCCGCACACCACCAGCACGGCGAACAGCGCCGGGATGGCCGCCTTGCCCACCACCTCGTCGTACGGCACCGCCGCCCGCACCTCCGGGTCCGACCAGCCGTCGGGCAGCGGATTGCCGGGCAGCTGGGCCGTGCCGACCACCATCACCAGGGCGAGGCAGAGCGTGCTGCACGCCGCCATCACCGCGGCCACCCCGGTCAGCAGCCGCGTCGCGGTGCGCGGATGCAGATGCTGCTCGGCCAGGCGCGCGATCGGCCACGCCGTCAGCGGCAGCACCAGTGGCAGAAAGACGAAGACCCCCATGAGGCTTCAGTCTTCCCCGTCGTGCCCCGTCGGACGCAGCAGCTCCCGCAGCAGCCGCTCGTCGTCAGGCCCGAGGCCGGTCACGAAGCTGGCCAGTACGGCCTCGCGGTCGGTCTCGGAGTCCAGCACCTTGCGCATCCGCCGGGCGGCCAGCCCCGCCTGGTCCAGCGCGCACGTCCAGGCGAACGACCGCCCGGCCCGCTCGCGCGTGACGGCGCCCTTGGCCAGCAGGCGGGTCAGGATGGTGATCACCGTGGTGTACGCGAGGTCGCCGCCCAGGCGCTCCTGCACCCAGCCGGCGGTGGCCGGACCGTCTGCCTCCCGCAGTGCCGACAGGACCAGAGCCTCCAGCTCACCTTGCCCCCGCCGCCGGGGACGCTGCCGCTGCTCGCCCACGTCCTGTCTCCCTCCTGCCGCCGTGCGTTCGCCGCCCGGACATCGTATAGACGCCCGCGGTCCGTCCGCCCGTGCGCCCCGCACGGGCGCGGGACCGCCATGGTCCGGAACGTACGGTCCCATGCCCTGCCGCGCGATCTCTACAGTGATGTAGATTCGTAGCTCCGGACCCGAGCCGCGGGCCCGGACCGCACCCGCCGAGAAGGAGCACACCGTGGGAGTTTCCCTGTCCAAGGGCGGCAACGTCTCGCTCAGCAAGGAGGCGCCGGGTCTGACCGCCGTCCTGGTCGGCCTCGGCTGGGACGTCCGTACGACCACCGGCACCGACTACGACCTCGACGCGTCCGCCCTGCTCCTCGACGCCTCCGGCAAGGTGCTGTCGGACCAGCACTTCGTCTTCTACAACAACCTGCGCAGCCCCGACGGTTCGGTGGAGCACACCGGCGACAACCTCACCGGTGAGGGCGAGGGCGACGACGAGAGCGTCAAGGTGAACCTCGCGGCCGTACCCGCCGAGGTGGGACGGATCGTGTTCCCCGTCTCCATCCACGACGCCGAGAACCGCGGGCAGAGCTTCGGGCAGGTCCGCAACGCGTTCATCCGGATCGTCAACCAGAACGGCGGCGCGGAGATCGCCCGCTACGACCTCTCGGAGGACGCGTCCACCGAGACCGCGATGGTCTTCGGTGAGCTGTACCGCAACGGCGCCGAATGGAAGTTCCGCGCCGTAGGCCAGGGTTACGCTTCCGGCCTGGCCGGGATCGCCGCCGATTTCGGCGTGAACGTCTGACCCGGAGAGACAGAGGGAGCGGGAGACCATGTTCGGACTGAGCGAACTGGCCATCATCCTCATCGTCGTCATCGCGATCGTGCTGGCCAAGAAGGGTCCCGAACTGGCGCGCAACGCGGGCAAGTCGGCCCGCATCCTCAAGGCCGAGGCGCGCGCCATGAAGGAGGCGGAGGAGAAGCAGGCGACGGACACGCCTCCGCGGGTCATCCAGGGCGAGACGATCCCGAACCGCACGGAGCACCCGCCGACGGACGGTACGCGCCCGTAGTCGGCGAGGAGCGGGGCTGCCGGGACCGATCAGAGGGCGATCAGCCCGGCAGCCGTCGTCCGGAACCCGCAGGCGTCGACGTAGAACGCCCGCAGGCGCTCCTCGAAGTCGACGTGCAGCCACTGACATCCGGCCGCACGGCTCCCCTCGGCGGCGAGACGGACGAGCGAGGTGCCCACGCCGCCACCGCGACACCGCTCCGCGACGACGGTGTCCAACACGAAGGCGTGCGCCCCGCCGTCCCAGGCGACATCGACGAACCCGACCAACACGCCACCGTCCCGGGCACACACCCACCCCAGACTGTGCCGCTCCAGCCGCCCCCGCCGACGGAGTCGTGGACCGTCACCTCGACGGGGTCGTCGGGAACCACGTCCTGCCAGGCGGTGCCGTCACCGGCCGGCCACTCGGCTCCTTCATCGGCCTGCAAGGCGTCCAGGCGGCGTTCCCACTCGTCCAGGTCGGCGGACGACACCTGCAGAGCGGGCCCGGCATGCCGGCAGGGCGTCGCGCAGCCGCACCCCGACCGGCGACCGGGCGGATCGACATGCGGCCGCGACGACACCCCGCTCAGCAGCTCACGCTCAACCCCGCCCAGTCGGCGCGGTCGTTGTACCCCCCGTCCCCGCCGTCCCCGACCACCAGGTCCAACACCCGGACGCCCGTCACGTCCACATCCGCCTCGCGGACCGCGTCCCGGGTCACCACGCCGCTGTCGAACAGCACGCGTCCGTCCCCGATCACCTCGAACGTCGACGTGCCGCCCTCCGGGCCGACGTTCCGGACGGCGTCGTCGATACCGACGGTTGTCCGCAGCCGGGTGCACCGGTCGCCGAGGTAGTAGCGGACGGTGGACGGTGAGGCGACCCCGAGACCGGTCGGGTGGACCTGGCCCAGCATGCTGATCGGCGACCCGCCGCCCACACTCCGGTCGACCGTCGGGCTCATCCAGCCACTCGTGGCGCTGATCCAGTCGTGGTGCGACAGTACGACGTCGTCACCGTCCGGCGCCGGGGGCGCGACCCTGAGCGCCGCTGACGTCGTCAGCCCGAGGCGCCCCTTGCCCGGCACCTCGTACGACGTCCTCGCGGTCAGCGGGGCATCGCCCGGCGCCGCACCGTCGGCCAACGTCACTTCGAAGGCGAAGGTCGCCGCGCGCCCCGGAAGCAGCGACCTCGGTGCCGTACCGACAGCTGACACCGTCCATCCCTCCGGCGCCGCCAGCCCGAGCCGCGGTGCGACGACCGGCCGCGTGCCGTCGTTCCGTACCGTGACCTCGACCTGCGCGTCGTCACCGCCGGCCGCCACCGGAGCGACCCCCGCCGGCACCGCGTCCCCGCCGACCGCCGTCACCTGCGGAAGTCCGGCCACGACGTGGGGTGCGCCCGGCTTGCCCGACGCCCGCCCGACCCGCAACAGAGCGGCACCGTGGGCCGGCACAGCCGCGCTAATGGTCCCCGCGCTCTCCGTGACCCGGTCCGTCCACGCGTCCTTCAGCGTGAAGCGACCACCGGTCAGCCCGACCTTCCTGGCCGTCGTCGTCAGCGTCGCCGGACTGTCGCCCCGGTTCAGCAGCACCACCGCACGGTCACCGTCGGCGAGGCGCTTCACCCACGTCTCCGTCGCCCCGGCGGGGCCGACCCGCACGGCCTGGACGGCGGCCTTGTCCTGGTTGATCGCGAGGACGTCGCGGTCGGTCAGAATGCCGAGCGAGGTCCTGCTCAGCTTCCGTACGTCGCTGCCGATCACCAGCGGCGCCGCCGCCACCGACCAGAGCGTCATCTGCGTACGGAACTCCTCGTCGGACATGCCCAGTTCAGGACCGAGGTAGTCGGGGTCGTTGAAGCGGCCCGGCCCTGCGACCTCGGGATGCCGCGCGTTCGCGTCGTAGTTGCGCAGCACGTCCTTGAACTTGATCTCGCCCACGAACCCGACGTCCGTGTACGTCCGCCAGGACTGCGCGATCCCCGGTGCGTAGGCCCAGGAGTACGTCGACTGCTGCTCCTCCGGGTAGTCGCCCCAGTCGGGGGAGGTCACCGGGTTGCAGAGGTTGAAGATCATGGGCCTGCCGCTGGCGTTGTTCCGCAGCGCCCGCGCGAACTCGGTGAAGACCGTCCTCGGGTCGAGGTCCGCGGCGATCCCGCAAAGGTAGTCCACCTTCACCGCGTCGAACTCCCAGGCGGCGAACTGGTCCGCGTCACGCTGGTAGTGACCGCCGCTGCCGAGCCCGCACTTGCCCGGGATGTAGGGCCCTGCGTCGGTGTAGATACCGGCCTTGAGACCCTTGGAATGGATGTAGTCGACGAGCGGTGCGAGTCCGTGCGGGAACTGGTCGGGGTTGGGGACCAGGTCGCCGGCCCCGCTGCGCGGTGTCGGCGCCGCCCAGTTGCCGTCGATCCACACGTACTCGTAACCGGCGTCGCGCAGACCGCTGCTGACCAGGAAGTCGGCGATCGACCTGATCTCCGCGTCGGTCGGGTCGCCGCCGAGCGCGTAGTACGTGTTCCAGCCCATGTACGGCGTCGGGCTCAGCACCGGTGGTGCGCTCCCGCCGCCGACGGCCGGGGGAGCTGCCTGGGCAGGTGCCTGCACGACCAGCAGGGCCGTCAGGAGGGCGAGCAGTACGGTGAGTTGTCGTTTCACATCGGATCCTTCGCTGTCCGATCAGGCGTGCGCCCGGCTCAGGGGGTCGCGTCATGGTCCGTCAACGGACGTGCGCCTGCGGGATGTTGCCAGGGATCCTGCAGCCCCCTCCCACCCGCGTCAACGATAATTACTAAATTAAGATTTGCCGCCGCGACGAACCGCTCCCGTCGCAGATTAATTAGTAATAATCCTTGACAGTGGCTCCGTCCGCCGCCACAGTCTTCGCCGTGACACCGGCGTCCCGCCCGTCCCTCCGGCGGCCCCGCCCCTGTCTCCGCGTCTCGCCGACCGGGCGACCCGCTCATTAATTAGTAATTATCCTTGACGTGGTGCCCTCGCCACGAGAACCTGTACGCGCCGCGACCAGCGCCCGCCCCCACCGGAGCCGGTCCCCGCCGCGCGGATCCCCAGGGAGTGCTCATGACCCACCACCAGCCCAGCCGACGACGGTTCCTCGCCGGGCTCGGCGCCGCCGGCGCGGCGGCCCTGCTCAGCGGCTGCGTCACCTCCGGCTCCTCCGGCAAGAGCTCCTCCGGCGGCGCGGTGACCCTCCAGTCAAACCTGTCCGCCCCCCAGGCCAAGGCCGCGATGGAAGACCTCGTCGCCGCCTACGGCAAGAAGGGCGAGGTCCGGCTCAACACGGTCGCCGCCGAGACCTTCCGCACCCAGCTGCCGACGTACCTCACCTCCGCCAACCCGCCGGACGTCTACACCTGGTACCCCGGGTCCGTCGCCGACGCCTACGCCCGCAAGAACCTGCTGCTCGACCTGGGGGAGGTCTGGGCGTCTCCCGAACTGCGCGGCTACTCCAAGGCGCTGAACACCCTGTGCACCGCGAGCTCCGGCAAGAAGGTGTTCGTGCCCACCACCTACTACTGGTGGGGCATGTTCTACCGGAAGTCGAACTTCGCGAAGTGGGGCGTCAGCGAGCCCAAGAGCTGGGATGAGTTCCTCGACCTGTGCGACAAGCTCAGGAGCAAGGGCGTCACCCCCGTCGGACTCGGCGCCGGCGGCAACACCGCCTGGGTCGCCTCCGCCTGGTTCGACTACCTGAACATCCGCGTCAACGGCGCCGCGTACCACCGCGACCTCCTGGCCGGACGGCACCGCTTCGACGACCCGGAGGTGCGCAAGGTCTTCGACCGCTGGCAGGAGGTGCTGCCGTACTTCGACCCGGACGGCACCGCCGTCGCCTTCCAGGACGCCTCCACCTCCATGCTCAACGGCCGCAGCGCCATGATGCTCATCGGCACCTTCTTCGCCGACGCCGCCCCCAAGGACGCCCTGGACGACATCGACTTCTTCCGCTTCCCCGTCGTCGACCCGAAGGTCCCGCTCGCCGAAGAGGCGCCTACCGACGGCTACTTCGCCGGCGCCCGTACCGGCCGCCGCGACGAGGTGATCGACCTGATGCGCTTCCTCGGCACCGCCGAGGCCCAGGAGATCTACATCAAGGGCTCCTCCGGCACCGTCCTGCCCTGCCACCCCGACGCCAAGGACGCCGGCACCCCGCTCGTCCTCAAGGGACGCAGGCACGTCGAGGAGGCCGCCGAGATCACCCAGTTCTTCAACCGCGACTCCAGCGACGCTCTCCAGCCCACCGCCGACAACGCGCTCACCCGCTTCATCGCCGAACCCAAGTCCATCGGCTCGATTCTCACCACCTGGCAGCGCGACGCCGAGAAGATCTGGAACGCCTGACGTGGCTGTGCTGACCCCGACCAAGAGCACCTCCCCGGCCCCCTCGCCGCCCGGAGGCGGGCGGCGCCGTGGAGCCGCCCGCCGCACACCCCCGCTGGTGCTCGCCTTCGTCATGGTCCCGCTGCTCGCTGAGGCCCTCTGGGTGTTCTGGCCCGCGTTGCAGGGCTTCTACCTCGCCCTCACCGACTGGGACGGCGTGTCCGCGCCCACCTTCGTCGGACTGGACAACTTCCGGGAGATGGCCGGTGACGACACCTTCCGCAGCGCCACCTGGCACACTGTTCTGTGGCTGGTCCTGTTCGGCGGCCTGTCCGCGCTCCTGGGCCTCGCCACCGCGCTGCTGCTCCAGCAGGAACGCCGCGGGATCGGCTTCTACCGGGCCGCCCTGTTCCTGCCGGTGGTCTTCTCCCTGGTCGCCACCGCCCTCGTCTGGCAGGCGATCTACCAGCCCGACGGCGTCCTGAACCAGGTCCTCGAAGCGGTCGGTCTGGGGAGCCTGCGGCACGCCTGGCTCGCCGACCAGGACACCGCCCTGTACGCGGTCATCGTGCCCGCCCTCTGGCGGCAGATCGGCTACGTCATGGTGCTGTACCTGGCCGGCCTCAAGGGCATCGACCCCGCCCTCTACGAGGCGGCCAAGGTCGATGGCGCCTCCGCCTGGCAACGTTTCCGGCACGTCACCCTGCCCCAGCTGCGCAGCGTCAACGCCGTCGTCCTGTCCGTCATCGTCATCGACTCCCTCCGCTCCTTCGACGTGGTGTGGTCACTGACCCGAGGCGGCCCTTACCACTCGTCCGAGCTGCTGAGCACGTACATGTACTCCACCGCCTTCCAGTCCCTGCGCCTCGGCTACGGCTCCGCCCTCGCCGTCGTCATCTTCGTCCTCGCCTTCGGCGTCATCTGCTCCTACCTCGTCCGCGCCTTCCGGGAGGCCGACTGATGACGACCACCTCTGCGGCCGTACGCCGTCGCCGTGCCGCCACTGCCGGCTTCCACCTCGGCGCCGGCACCCTCGCGCTGCTGTGGCTGCTGCCCATCGGCCTGGTCCTGGTGACCAGCCTGCGCTCTTTCGACGACATCGCCGCCAACGGCCTCGGTAGTTGGCCGCACTCCTTCACCCTCGACAACTTCCGCCAGGCCTGGGTCGACGGCGGCCAGCGGCGCGCCCTGATCAACAGCCTGCTGGTGACGATCCCGGCCGTGCTGGTGACACTCGCCCTCGCCTCCATGGCCGCCTTCGCCCTCAGCCGTTACGAGCTGCCGTTCCGGCGTTCGCTGCTGCTGCTCATGCTCGGCGGCAACCTGCTCCCGCCGCAGATCCTGCTCATCCCCGTGTCCAAGCTCAGCGAACTCATGGGCCTCCACGACACCCTGACCGCCCTGATCGGCGTGCAGATCGGCTTCGGTGTCGGCTTCTACGTCTTCGTCCTGCACGGCTTCATGCGCGCCATCCCCGCCGAGATCCAGCAGGCCGCCGTCGTCGACGGCGCCGGTCCCTGGCAGATCTTCTGGCGGATCATCCTGCCCCTCACCCGCCCCGCGCTGGCCGCGCTCAGCGCCCTGTCGTTCACCTGGGTCTTCAACGACCTGCTGTGGGCCATCACCGTGCTGCGCAGCGACACCAAGATGCCCATCACCGCCGCCCTCATCGGTCTTCAGGGCCAGTACGTGTCCATGTGGAACGTCATCGCCGCCGGTTCCGTCATCGCGGCCGCGCCCACCGTCGCCGTCTTCCTCCGCTTCCAGCGGCACTTCGTGGCCGGCCTCAACCTCGGAGCCGTCAAGTGACGAATGAACACTGGACCTTGCGCACCGACACCACCAGCTACACCGTCCGTCTCTCCCCGGACGGACCCTGGGCCGAACTCGACGCCTGGGGACCGCACGGCTGCGAGGACGGCCCGTCCGCCTTCGACTGGTCCCGGCGCACCCACTTCCTCACCTCCGCCGACGCCGCGCCCGCGGAGTATCTGCCCTACGGGATGCGCCCGTTCACCGGCTCCGACCTCGTGGCGTCCCGCTCTGGCCGTGAGCGCGGGGTGTGGTGGGAGTTCGCCGGCGCCGAGGAGACGGAGGGCTCGCTGCGGCTGGCCTTCACCGACGACGTCCTCGGCCTGCGAACGGTCCTGTGCTACGTCACCGTCCCCGGCACCGACGTCGTCCTCCGCTGGACGGAGCACACCTGCACCGGTGGCGAACCGCTGCGCCTCGAGCGGTTCGACTCCGCCGCCGTCAACGTCCCCGCACCTGACGGCGTACGGCTGACATACCTCGCCGGCCAGTGGTCCCAGGAGTTCCAGCGCACCCAACTCGACCTGAGGCGCGGGACCTTCACCATGGGCAGCGTCCAGGGCGTCCCCGGACACGCCTATGCCCCCTGGCTCGCCGTGCAGGACCGCACCGCACCGCAGGACGGTCCGTCGCCCGCCTACGGCGTGGCCCTGGAGTGGGCCGGCAACTGGCACATCACCGCCGAGGCCGAACCGGGCGGAGCCGTACGCGTCCGCGCCGGACGCGTCCCGCACGAGGGCGTGGTGCTCCTCACCCCCGGTGACACCCTCACCACACCCCGGCTGGCCTGCGCATTCAGTCCGGACGGACTCGACGGACTGGCCAGCGTCCAGCACCGCTACGGACGCCGGCTTTCCGGTGAGCGCCTGCACCGCACCCGCAAGGTGCTCTACAACTCCTGGGAGGCCACCGGTTTCGACGTCGACGCCGCCGGCCAGCTGGACCTGGCGAAGGCGGCCGCCGACATGGGAGTGGAGCTGTTCGTCGTCGACGACGGCTGGTTCACCGGCCGCACCGACGACACCGGCGGACTCGGCGACTGGTACCCGGACCCGAAGGCCTTCCCCGAAGGCTTCGAGACCTTCGTCGCCGAAGTCCGTGCCCTCGGCCTCGACTTCGGCCTGTGGGTGGAGCCCGAGGCGGTCAGCCCGGGCAGCCGCCTGCACTCCGAACACCCCGAGTGGGTCTACCGGATCGACGACCGCCCCGCCCGCCTGGTCCGCAACCAGCTCCTCCTCGACCTCGGCCGCGAGGACGTCCAGGACTTCGTCGTCGGCACCCTCGACCGCCTGCTCACCACGTACGACATCAGCTACCTCAAGTGGGACATGAACCGCCCGCCCACCGAACGCGGCCGCCCCGGCGCGGGACCCGCCGACCGCACGGACCTGGACGCCGCCCATGTCACCGGCTACCTCCGTGTCCTCGACCACCTCCGCACCGCCCACCCGCACGTCACCGTGGAGGGATGCGCGGGCGGCGGCGGACGCGTCGACCACGCCACCCTCGCCCGCACCGACGTCGTCTGGCCCAGCGACAACACTGCCCCGCTCGACCGGCTGCGCATCCAGTTCGGCTTCCTGCATGCTCACGCCCCGCACGTGATGAGCTCCTGGGTCACCGACGCGCCCGGCGTCTTCGACCCGCGCCCGCGCAGCCTCGCCTTCCGCTTCGTCACCGCGATGTGCGGCGTGCTCGGCATCGGCGCCGACCTGCGCGCCTGGAACCCGGAACAGCGCGCCGAGGCGGCCCGGTGGATCGCCCGCTACAAAGAGGTGCGGGACGTGATCCACCACGGCGAGGCACACCTCCTCGGCACCCCGGACGACGCGACCTGCGGCGTCCAGTACGACGCCCCCGACGGAACACGCACCGTCGTCGCCGCCTTCAGCACCGGACGGCTCGACGGCGCCCCGCTGGTCCCCGGCCGCGCCGCCCGGCTGCGGCTGCGCGGACTCGACCCCGCCGCCCGCTACCACGCCCCGCACACCGGCGCCGCGTACACCGGCGTCCATCTGCTCCACTACGGTCTGCCATTCACGTGGACCGCCCGCCACGACGCCGAACTGGTCGAACTGGTAAGGCAATAGACCCCCGCGGCACAGGTTGCCAGAACCCCACCGTCACACCGAAGGAGCCGGACTCCACGATGGACCAGCCAGCACGACGCCATGGTGACCGCTACCAGGGCCGCACCGCCGTGATCACCGGAGCCGCCTCCGGCATCGGAGCCGCCACGGCCGAGCGCCTGGCGCTGGAAGGAGCAGCCGTCGTGCTCGCCGACGTCGCCGGGACTGCGGGTGAGACCGTCGCCGCGCGCATCACCCGCGCCGGCGGCCGCGCGCTGTTCGTCCGCGCCGACGTGTCCGCCGAGGCCGACTGGGACCGCGTCGTGGACGCCGCGCACACCTTCGGCCCCGTGGACCTGCTCGTCGGCAACGCCTACACCGTGGAGGTCGCCCCCGCCCACGAACTCTCCCTCGACTCCTGGCGGCGGCAGCTCTCCGTCAACGTCACCGGCAGCTTCCTCGGCTTCCGCGCCCTCCTCGACGACCTGCGGGAACGTCACGGAGCGGTCGTGCTCACCTCCTCCGTCCACGCCCACGCCGGCATTCCCGGACACCCCGCCTACGCCGCTTCGAAGGGCGCCCTGCTCTCCCTGTGCGGGCAGCTCGCCGTGGAGTACGGACCCGAGATCCGCGTCAACGCCGTCCTGCCCGGACCCATCCTCACCGCGGCCTGGGACAGGGTGTCCGCCGACGAACGAGCCCGCAGCGTCGCCGGGACCGCCGCCCGGCGCTTCGGCACCCCCGCAGAGGTGGCCGCCGCCATAGCCTTTCTGGGCAGCGACGACGCGTCCTTCGTCACCGGCTCGCACCTCGTGGTGGACGGCGGCTGGAGCGTCGTCAAAGCCTCAGCATGACGACCGCCGACCGTACCCCGCAGCAGAAAGGCTCTCCGACATGACGCCCTACGCCCGTCGTGGTGTGCACGGCCAGACCGTGGAAGCCCTGGCCCGCCGCATCCTGGGTGGGGAGATCCCCGAAGGCGCCACGCTCGACCTGGTGGCCCTGCAGAGCGAACTCGACGTGAGCCTCACGGCCCTGCGTGAATCGCTGAAGGTCCTCGCCGCCAAGGGCATGGTCGACGCACGCCAGAAACGCGGCACCTTCGTCCGGGCGCGCGGCGACTGGAACCTGCTCGACGCCGACGTGCTGCGCTGGCAGTTCGAGGGCGGACGCACCACGGAGGCCGACCGTGCCCTGCTGCGCAACCTCGCCGAGGTCCGCGCCATCATCGAGCCGGCCGCCGTCCGGCTCGCCGCCGAGCGGCGGACCCCCGACGACCTCGCAGCCCTCGACGAGGCCATCCGGGCGATGGGGGAGGACGACAGCGACGCCGGCCACGCCGTCGCGGCTGACCTCGCCTTCCACCGGGCCCTGCTGAAAGCCACCCACAACGAACTACTGGAACGCATGGAGATGGTCATCGAGTCGGGCCTGGCCCACCGCGACCGCATCGTGCACAGCTCCCCGCACAGTGAGGACCCCGTACCCGCCCACCAGGCCGTCCTCGACGCTGTGGGCGAGCAGGATCCCGACGCCGCCGAGGCAGCCATGCGGGCCCTGCTCGACCAGGCCGGCCGCGATCTGGAACGGATCGATGGCGACGACGAGACGGAAGGCCCCGGCACGCAGTGAAGATCACCCGCATAGAAACCTTCCTGGTCCCGCCGCGATGGCTGTTCTGCCGCGTGGAGACCGACGACGGGCTCGTCGGCTGGGGCGAGCCCGTCGTCGAGGGCCGCGCCGAAGTGGTGCGCAGCGCCGTCGACGTGCTGTCCGAGCACCTCCTCGGCCAGGACCCGCTGCGCGTCCAGGACCACTGGCAGGTTCTCACCAAAGGCGGCTTCTACCGTGGCGGCCCCGTCCTCTCCAGCGCCGTCGCCGGACTCGACCAGGCCCTGTGGGACATCGCGGGACAGGTCTACGGAGCCCCCGTGTACGCTCTGCTCGGCGGCCCCGTCCGCGACACCGTCCGCGTCTACGCCTGGGTCGGCGGCGACGAACCGGCCGGGCTGCGCGAGCAGATCACCGCCCAGGTCGAGGCAGGCTTCACCGCGGTGAAGATGAACGCCGCCGGCGCCACCTCCCCGCTGTCCACCCCCGCCGAGACCGCCGCCGTCGTCGCGCGGGTCGCCGCGGCCCGCGAGGTGCTGGGCCCCGACCGTGACGTCGCCGTCGACTTCCACGGCCGCTTCACCGCGGCCACCGCACGCCGCGTCCTGACCGAACTCGCTCCCCTGCACCCGCTGTTCGTCGAGGAACCCGTCGTCCCCGAGCAGAGCCACCTCCTGCCCGGCCTGGTCGCCGCCGGCCCCGTGCCCCTCGCCACCGGCGAACGCCTCTACTCACGCGCGGAGTTCCTCCCCGTCCTGAACGCCGGCGTCGCCGTCGCCCAGCCCGACCTCTCCCACGCGGGCGGCATATCCGAGGTGCACCGCATCGCCTCCCTCGCCGAAACCTACGGGGCCTTGCTCGCCCCGCACTGCCCGCTCGGCCCGATCGCCCTCGCCGCCAGCCTCCAGATAGCGTTCGCCACACCCAACTTCCTCATCCAGGAACAGAGCCGCGGCATCCACTACAACAAGGACGCCGACCTCCTCTCCTACGTCGTCGACCCCGAGCCGTTCCGCTTCGTCGCCGGCCACGCCGTACGCGGCGACCGCCCCGGCCTCGGCATCACCGTCGACGAGATCGCCGTACGCGCCGCCGACCGCGCCGGACACGCCTGGCGCAACCCCGTGTGGCGCCATGCCGACGGCTCCTTCGCGGAGTGGTGAGCATGGCAGCACCGCTGCGGATCACCGCAGACCTGGACCACGGCGGACGCTGGACGTCCCTCAGGGCGGGCGACCGCGAATGGCTGTGGCGACGCGACGCGCCGGAACGCGCGGCTGTCCCACCGGGGGCGGCCTTCGTCGACGGGGGCGGTCTGGAGGAGTGCGTCCCCACCGTGCGGGGCACCCCCGACCACGGGGACGCGTGGGCACGCCGCTGGCACCGGGACGGAGACACGGACCGGGTCGACTGCGAGCGCTTCCGTCTCGAACGCCGCATCCGCGTCCTGGGCGACCGTGCGCAGATCGACTACACGCTCACCGCCGACCCCGGGTTCCGCTTCGTCTGGGCGGCCCACGCGCTGCTCGCCCTGTCGGAAGGGGCGGTGCTGGACGCGGCACCGGGGGCGTCAACCCGTCTGTACCCGGAGGCGGCACCTCTGCTGCAGGAGCCGTGGCCCGTCGGCACACCCTGGCTGGAGGGGGAGTGGCCCGCCCCGCACGGACTGCGCCTGGACCGGTTCGGGCCGGACGACGGGACGGCGGTCGGCGCGGTCGTGGTCACCAACCGCGCCTGTGTCCACGACGGCCCGGAGGACCGGCTGGCCCTGTCCGTTCAGGCCGACGGACAGCCGGTGTCGGTCGCCCTGTGGCGGAACCTCGGCGGCTGGCCCGAAGAGCACCCGTATCGCAGCACGGGTGTGGAACCGATGCTGGGGAGAGTCTTCGACCTGGCAGAGGCGGGTGACGGCGACGCGGCGTGCGTGCCGCCCTCCGGGGAGGTCGGTTGGCGTCTCACCGTGACCGCGGACTGCGGCTGTCCGTAAAGGACACCCAGGTCTGAGCCCCGCCCCGACCGACTGTTCTCCGTACCCGAACCCGTACCGAAGGGAATCCGTGGTGGATCTCAAGGCCGCACTGGCCACCCACCGTCTGCTCGCCATCGTGCGCGGCGGCGACGCCGACGCGTCGCTGAGCACCGTGCTGACGCTGGCCGAGGAGGGCGTCGAGCTGATCGAGGTGTCGCTCACCGGGGCCGACGCGTTGACGGTGATCGCCCGGGCCCGAGCCGCCCTGGGCGACGCCCGCCCGCTGGGCGCGGGCACCGTCCTCACCGCCGACGACGCCCGCGCGGCGCGTGACGCGGGCGCCGACTTCGTCGTCACGCCCGCTCTCGGCGAGGCGGTGAACACGGCCCGCGAACTCGAACTTCCGGTACTCGCGGGGGCGTTCAC
The DNA here is from genome assembly GCF_022869105.1 of Streptomyces sp. BJ20. Classification (NCBI taxonomy): domain Bacteria; kingdom Bacillati; phylum Actinomycetota; class Actinomycetes; order Kitasatosporales; family Streptomycetaceae; genus Streptomyces; species Streptomyces sp. BJ20. The sequence goes on along the minus strand of NZ_CP094918.1, from coordinate 3,989,323 downwards.
ACCGACGGAGATGGTCACCGCCCGTTCGCTGGGCGCAGCGGCGCTGAAGATCTTCCCTGCGGAGCAGGCCGGGGGACCGGCATACGTCAAGGCGCTGCGCGGTCCCTTCCCGCACGAGCTGCTCGTCCCGGTGGGAGGCGTCGACGAGGAAGCGGCCCGCGCCCACCTGGCCGCCGGGGCGACGGCGGTGGGCGTCGGCTCGCCGCTGGCCGGGGACGCGGCCGACGGCGGCAGCCTTGCCGCCCTGCGCACTCGCGCCAAGGCGTTCACGGCAGCCGTGGGGGAGGCGGGCCGGTGACCGACGTACTACGGCCCACGCGCCCCGACCGCCTCGAATTGGGCGAGGGCATCCGCGACGCCGACGGCCGTCTCGTGCTGGTCGACCTCCTCGCAGGCCGCCTGCTGACCGCCCCCGACTACCCGGCGGCGCCCCTCCGCACGCTGATCCGACTGCCGTGCGCGTTGGGTGCGGTGGCCCCAGTGGCCGGCCACCCCGACCACTGGATCGCCGCGGCGGACACCGGGGTGTGCCTGCTCACCCCGGACGGCACGCCGCACTGGCTGGCACGACCCGAGGGGAGGGGCATGCGCATGAACGACGCCACCGCCGACCCGGCCGGTCGCTTCTGGACGGGCAGCATGTCCTACGACGGCGAGAGGAACGCGGGCTCCCTGTACCGCGTCGACCCGAACGGCACGGTCCACCGCGTCCTGGACGGCATCACGACCCCCAACGGACCGGCCTTCACTCCGGACGGTCGCCACCTGTACCTGGCCGACAGCGCCCGGGGCCTCGTCCGCCGGTACCCGGTCGACCCCGCGACGGGCGCGCTCGGCAGCCCGGAGAAGTTCGTGCGCGTCGAGGACGGCAGCCCGGACGGCATGACGGTGGACGTCGAGGGCGCGGTATGGATCGCCGTCTGGGGCACCGGCACCGTCCGCCGTTACCTCCCGGACGGCAACCTCGACCACTCGGTGCGCCTGCCGGCCCGTCAGCCGGCCGGGGTGTGTCTCCAGGGCCACACCCTCCACATCACCTCGGCACACCTGGGCCTTGAGGATCCGGGCCCGGACGACGGAGCGCTCTTCAGTACACGGGTCGCCGTGCCCGGACTCCCCGCCGCTCCGTACCGGCCCGAATTCTCCCTCCCGGAGCCGCTGTGAACACCGCCCTCATCCCCCCCGGGGGTCAAGTCGTCTGCGTCGGCGAGACGATGGCCGCCCTGACCCCCGACCCGTCCGAGCCGCTGGAAGGTGCCGACCGCCTGCGGCTCGCCGTGGCCGGAGCGGAGTCCAACGTCGCCATGTACCTGGCCGACCACGGCATCCCTGCCGTCTGGCTCTCGGCCGTCGGTGACGACCCCCTGGGCCGCCGCGTTCTCACCGCTGTGGCCTCGGCGGGCGTCGACGTGTCGTACGTACGGACCGACCCGCACCGCCCCACGGGCCTGATGGTCAAGAACCCGGGCCCCGACGGCACCCGCGTCCACTACTACCGCTCCGGCTCGGCCGCCTCCGCCCTGGGCCCGGAACTGCTCGACCGGGAACCGGTGACGAGGGCCCGAATGCTGCACTTCTCCGGCATCACCCCCGCCCTCTCGACGTCCTGCCGCGCCCTCATGGACCGCGCGCTGGAACTGGCGGCCGCCCGACGCCCGTATGCCGTCAGCTTCGACGTGAACCATCGCGCCGCCTTGTGGCCCGCGGACGTCGCTGCGCCGGTCCTCCGGCGACTGGCGAACGAGGCGGACATCGTCTTCGTCGGCCTTGACGAAGCACAGGGGTTGTGGGGGAGCGGCCTCACCGCCGAGGAGGTACGGGGGCTGCTCCTTTGCCCACGGGTCGTCGTGGTCAAGGACGGGGCCCGGACGGCCACGGCCTTCACGTCCGACGGCGCGACCACTGTCCCCGCGCTGCGGACGCGGGTGGTGGAACCGGTGGGAGCGGGGGACGCCTTCGCGGCGGGCTTTCTGACGGGCGTGCTGCGCGGCGACACCCTGACCCGCGCCTTGCGCCTGGGCCACATCACCGCGGCGTCGGCCCTCCAGGTGACTGCGGACCACGGCCCGCTGCCCCCTCCGCAGGAGACGGCACGCCTGCTCGGCCTGCGGGAAGAGGAGTGGCGGTCGCTCACCGGGCGGTGACGACGGGGGAGTTGTGCCCGTTCCACCTGCTCCCGCCTCCTGCCCGTGAGGTGAGAGCCCCGAAAGGTCGGCGTCGATGCCTCAGGGCCAGAGTTCCGTCACCGCGTCCAACGCCTCGTGCCACATCGGTTCCGCCCCGGTCCCGTAGGCCGCGGCGAGGGCGTAACCCACGGCCGCGTCGTACGGCTCCGGTGCGGTCGTTGAGCGGCCCTCACCGTTCTCCCACTCGACCGAGACGTTCCCGTCGCCGGTCGAGGTGAAGACGCCGAGCCGCCGCTTGTCCCGCAGCAGGCGGCTGGTGTCGGTGGAATCCGGCACCAGCACGTACCGGCGTTCCCGCGTCGCCGAGACGGCCTCCACCCGGTACGACCTCCGGGACAGGAGCCCCTTCGCAGGACGGAGCGTCTCCTCGACACCGTCGACGAGCAGGGTGAGCCGGCGGGGGTCGCGCGTGCCGATCGGCACATGCGTCGCCACCTCGGTGTCCGGGCTGCGTCGGATCTCGACCGTCGGCAGTCCGCCTCCGCTCACGCGCAGCGTGCCGCCCGCGTGGTCAAGTCGGATCTCCATCTCCCCGAACAGCGGGTCCGTGACGGGCGTGTGCACGACCGAGCCCATGGAATCCCCCTGGTTCCTCACTGATCACACTTCTCAAGTCTCCGCCGGATCGCCGCGAACGGGAAAGGCGCCGTCCGGCCCTCCGTCCGGAACTGGCGACAGAAGTCCCCCATCACCGCCGCGACCGGCGCGTACCGGGTGACGACATCGGCGATCGAAGCAGGCATCTGCCCTGGCCTGGCCCCTTCCGCGCACGCCCGCACGAACGCTCTGCGTTCCTCCGGCCCGTGTCCGAGCAGAGCCACGGTCAGCCAGTTCACAAGGTGCGTGACGGCGTAGCACCGGTCGTACACGCGGTGTTGTCCGAAGAACTCCGCCTCAGCCCGCGCCAGGTCGAAACGGGACGAGAACGCCAGTCCGAAGTCGGTGAAGAAGAGCCGCCGGCCGTCGGTGAGGATGTTCTCGAAGTGCGCGTCGAAGTGCAGCACCCCGTTGGCGTTCATGAACGCGATGCCCGTTCTCAGTTCGTCGTCCACCATGGCGCAGGCCCGCTCGGCGGCCTCCTCCCCGGCGGCCATCCGCTCACCGAGCCAGTCGTGCAGGTTCTGCGGGATGTATTCCAGGAACAGGAGCAGACTCGCGGAGGACCGCTGCAGCGCCTCGATGCGGTGCCGTACCTCCGCCCCGCCTCCCCAATAGGCCACGGCCCGTTCCACATCGGCCAGTTCCTCGGGGAGTGGCCGGCCGCCGTCCGGCAGCACTCGCCAGTGGTGCAGCATCGGGAAGCCCTCGTACCGCCCCGCGCTCACCCAGCTCGTCGTCATGCGGTGTACGGCCAACTCCCTCCAGGCACCGAAGCCCGGGCCGCCGATCGCGCCGACCCCGTAATGACAGAAGAGCGGCAGCTCGAAGAGGTTCCGCGTGGAGTGCAGATTCTCCGGCCGCCGCTCCAGATCGGTCAGCCGTACCCGTTTGACGAAGACCGGCGTACCGTCGACGTCCAGCAGCGCCCGCTCTCCGCCGATGCCCGACCCCAACGGCCGTCCGCCGTCCACGAGTTCACGCAGCCTGCGGTCACCGCACCGGGCCAGTGAGGTGGAAACGGCGCCGTGGGCGGCACGACGCGCACCGCGCGACAGGTCGCCGCGCTCCTCGCACGTCTCCCGCCCCGTCACCGCAGCGTCTGCGTCAACGCGCTGCGGCCCGCCGAATGCACCACACGCCCGTACGCGCCGTTGACGATCGGCATGTACGGCGGGACGTGCCCACACTCCACGTCCGCGACGACCGGCACGCCGAGAGAGCCGAGCGCGTCGAGGACGGCCTCGTGCTGGGTGAGGGACGGGCTGTCCGGCGCGCCGGTCCGGCCGACCAGAACCGCGTTCGCGCCCTCGAAGAACCCGGCGAGCCTCATCCCGTGCAGATGACGGCAGACGGTGAAGGCGTCGCTGTCGCACACCTCCACGTACACGAGCAGCCCCTCGGTTGCCCTGTCGCGGGCGAACGCCGGCACATCGAGGTAGGGCGTCCCCGCGAGGCCGCACAGCGTCTCGACGCAGCCGCCGATCAGCCTGCCCTCCGCCTCCACGTCCCCCTCGCCGTCCAGCCGGGTCCAGCCGCCCTCCGCGTCGAGCGTGTACTCCCGCACGTCGGGGAACGCGGCGAAGTCGTCGAAGCCGACGGTGCGGTGGCGTCCGGGCGGTGTCTGCGTGAAGGAGCGGCCCGGCGGCGCGGTCACGACGTCGAACCATGACAGCAGCCCCTCCGGCACGCGGTACGGCGTGTCCATGAGGTTGTTGCCGTGCAGCGTCGCCGTACCGGTGAGCAGGGTGAGCGGCGTGATCAGGGTCGACATGTCGGAGTACCCGACGACCCAGGTCGGCTCCGCCTCACGCAGTCGGTCCCAGTCGAGCAGCGGGATCAGGTCGATCGCGGTCTCCCCGCCCCACGGCGGCACGATCGCCTTGACGGCCGGGTCGGTCAGCATCGCCATGAGCTCGTCCGCACGCTCGGCGGCCGAGGCGCTGACGTGCCCCGAACCGTCCATGCACCGCCCCACGACGACCTCGTACCCCCGTGCGCGCACGTCACCGACGGCCACCTCGAGCCGTGCACGCAGTGCCTCGGGCACTCCGCTCGACGGGGAGGTCACACCGACACGGTCACCGGGACGCAGGGGAGAGGGGTAGCGCACACTCATGCGGGTGATCCTGGCACGGCTCCCGCGGGAGGGACAGCGGGTTTCAGTGCTCCGGCGATGTGCTGTCGTAGAGCCCCGCCACCTCCCTCGCCCGCTCACCCAGCGCCGCCCGCAACCACTCCGGAGCCAGCACCTCCACCCCCGGAGCGTGCTCCCACACCGCCCACTTCGCATGCCGTACGTCCTGGAAGACGACCGTCATCCGCAGCCGGCCCCCAGCGTCCGTCCCCTCGTCGGTCACCGTCAGGGCCGTGGCGGCCAGCCCCTCCCGGCGCGCAGGATCCACCCGCACCAGCACCTCCGTGGTGTCACCGCCCGTACGGAACCGCACCTCGCGCTCCCGCCAGGCGCGGTCGAGGTCGACGGAGTCCGGGCGTCGGGCCGGTTCGTCGAGCTGCTCGGCCGCCAGCACCCGGGAAAGCCGGTACGTACGGTCCTCCGATCCCCGCCGGGCCAGCAGATAACCCTGGTCCTTGACGGTGACGAGGCCGATCGGGTCCACGGTGCGCCACTTCGGAGGCTGGTTGACCGCGGCGTAGTGGATGCGCAGCCGGTGCCCGCCGAAGACCGCCCGCCGCACCTGCGTAGCCACCGCGTCGGGCACCTCCTCCGGCGCCACCGGCCGGGCCAGCAGGTCCGTCTCCGGGTCGACCAGCAGCCGCTGCGCCGCGCCCGCGGCGGTCTGCCGTACGCCGTCGGGCAGCGCGTCGACCACCTTCAACACCGCCGAGGCGAGCGCCGACCCCAGGCCGAACAGCTGCGCCCCGCGCCGCGACCCGGCGACCAGCAGGGCGAGCGCCTCGTCGTGGGTCAGTCCGGTGAGCGCCGTCCGGAAGTCCGGCAGCAGCGCGAACCCGCCGTGCCGTCCGCGCTCGGCGTAGACCGGGACGCCCGCCGCGGACAGGGCCTCCATGTCCCGCAGCACGGTCCGGGTGGACACCTCCAGCTCGCGGGCGAGTGCCTCCGCGGTCATCCGGCCTCGCTGACGCAGCAGGAGCACGAGGGACACCAGACGGTCGGCTCGCATGGAGAAGACCCTAGCGAAATACATGACCGACGATGTCATGTTTTCCTGCGAGGGTTCACCGCACGACGTCGGAGCAGGCGGACCGAGCCGGTCGGGTCACCGACGTACAGAACAGGAACAACGGCAGTGTCGGCGGATGGAGCAGATGCGGTGATGGAACGTGACGCGGTCAACCCGGTGTCGTGGTCGGTCGGGATGGGCTTCAACCAGGGAGAGGTCGTCTCCGGGCACTCCCGCACCCTCTACATCTCCGGCCAGACAGCGATGAGCACGGACGGCAGACCCGAGCACGACGGCGACATGGCGGCCCAGTTGGCGCTCAGCGTCGACAACGTCGAGGCGGTGCTCGCCGAGGCGGACATGTCGCTGGCGAACCTCGTCCGGCTGAACGTCTACACCACCGACGTCGACCTGCTGTTCCAGCACTACGGCGTCCTGGCAGGCCGTCTCGGCGCCGCCGGCGTCGCGCCGACCACCACCATGCTCGGCGTGACCCGGCTGGCCGTCCCCGGTCAGATGGTGGAACTCGAAGGCACGGCGGTCGCGTAGCGCACACCGCGACGTGCGGCGGCGGACCGGACCGGAATCCGGCCGTCGCCGTCGTTGAACTGGTCCGGTCCAGCCACGACTTCCACGACCGATCGGTCCAGCAACGCCCGTGGACGGTCCCGGAGCAACTGACGGGGGTCACGTTCCCCGTCGTGCGAAACGGCCCGTTCTCCCGCGAGGGGTGGGTGAACGGACCGCTCGCCGGAGGCGTCGACCGAGGGTCCTACTTCAGCCCGAGAACCTCCATCGTGTGCTCGGCCATCCGCCGCTCCCCGAGGGCGTTCGGGTGGACGGGCACCAGGCTCGTGCCGAAGAGCAGCGGTTCGATCCAGCGGGTGCCGAGCGGTGTGCACGCGTCGTGGCCGTCGGAGACCTCGGCGAAGTCGACGAAGGTGGCGCCCGTCTCCTTGCTGGCCCGTTCGACCGCCGCGTTCAGGTGGGTCTGCACGTCGCGCAGGTACGGCACGTCACCGGAGGCGATCGGCAGCTTCAGGTAGCAGGACGGGTCGGCCTTCTCCGGGGTGATCCAGGGGTAACCCAGCACCGCGATACGGGCGTTCGGCGCCTTGGCGCGCACTGCGTTCAGGGCGTTCTTCAGCGCCGGGTAGGTGCTGTTCTTGATCTCGTCGGCGAACTTCGAGCCGTACATGTCCTTGCACGGGCTGCCCTTGCCCGCGGTCAGCAGGCCCGCGCTGCCGCAGGACGTGATGGCGTTGATGAAGGTGCCGTTGTCGTTGCCGCCGATCGTCAGCGTCACCAGATCCGTGTCCGCGCCGAGCGCGTTCACCTGGGGCGGGACGCCCAGGTACTGGGACGAGGTGAAGTCCTTCGTCTGGGCCGCACCGCAGGTCACGTCCTTGAGGCGGGCGCCCGTCCGGTCCGCGATCACGTGCGGGTAGTTCGCGGTGGACCGCAGGCAGAGCAGGTTGCTCGTGTCCACGGGCAGGACGCCGGATCCGGCGCTGTAGCTGTCGCCGAGGGCGACGTACCGCAGCGGGTCGGACGCCTGGGCCGTGCCGCCGGCCGTGAGGCTCAGGACGATCGCGCCGGCGAGTGCGCATGATGTGACCATGACATTGCGGCGCGAGACATGCTTCTGCATGTGATCCCTTTCCGGAGGGGAAGGCGGAGCTGCGGGTGCGGCGGGCGGCAGAGTGTGCCGGCAGGGCGGACAGGGCAGTCGCGGGCGGGGAAGAGTGCCTGGTCGAGCGGTTACCGATTGGTTCTACCGTCAAGTAATGTGCAGCCGCCCCGAGCTGGAGTCAACATTGTTGACCGAACTTCTCGAAACGCGCACGCAATCTGCGTCCGGCTCCTGTGAACGTGTGAACGCGCAGTTGCGAACCGCGCGGACGCCTATCCTGGCCCGCATGCTGCAGACCGGCTCCAGCGTGTCGACCCGCGAGTCCATCCACTCGGCCGCCGCCCAGCTCTTCCGGAGCAGGGGCTACTCACGGACCACGGTCCGTCAGATCGCCGCCGAGGCCGGCACGGACCCCGCCCTGGTGATCCGTCACTTCAAGAGCAAGGAGCTGCTGTTCCTGGAGACGATGCACCTGACGCTCGACGACGAACCGCTGCTCGACGTACCCCTGGACCGCCTGGGCGAAGGCCTGGCCGAGCTTCTCCTCGACCTCGGCGGCTCCGCACGCGGCGTCTTCCTCGCGCTGGTTCACGGCAGCAACGAGCCGCACATCCACGACCGGCTGAGGGACACACACGAACATCTCTTCGTCGAGCCGTTGCGCCGCCGTCTCACCGGCCCCGACGCCGACGTCCGCGCGCGCATGGCGGCCGCGGTGGCGGGAGGACTCCTCTACGCCCTGTGGGTGGCCGGGGACCAGGGCCTCCTCCGCATGAACCGCGGGGAGTTGGTGTCCCGGTACGGCACCCTCCTCCAGGACGTGCTGGCTCCCCGGACCTCCTGACCGGCGGTCCGGGGGACGCCCGAGTCGCGCCTCACGTCCTCCCGGCCGCCGACCGCGCCGGCCTGACCGCCTCGCGGATCCGCGGATACGAACCGCAGCGGCAGATGTTCCGGATGCCGTCCGGTTCGTCCTCCGTGGCCTCGCGGCCCTCCTCGGCGACCCCGCGACCCGGCGGACCAGCGCGACCGCGGCCGTGATCCGCCTCGGCCGGCAGCAACCGCACGGTGCCACGTCCTGCTCCCGCCACGCCTCCTGCCTCGGCTGCAGCCCAGCGTCCACCGGGTCGGCGACCCTCGGTTCCCCCGCGCGCCGAGGGCGGTGTCGACCCCGCGACCGACGAGGACGGCCGGCTGCCGACGGGGGACCTCGGCACCGTCGACGCGCGCGGCATCGTCACCGTCACGGGCCGCAAGAAGGAGCTCATCATCACGGACGGCGGCGGGGTCATCGCCCCGACCAGGATCGAGTCCCTGCTCCGCACCCACCCGCCGATGGCGCACGCGGTCGCCGCCGGGGACCGGCGCCCGTACGTCGCGGCGCTGCTCGTCCTGGGGGACGGTGGTCGAGTCGGTGGACAGGCAGGGGGCGCCGGGGGAGCGGGAGGGAAATCCGGTGCGGGCGTCACCGGAGATCTGAGAGCATGCGGGCCGTGAAGATCAACGACATGGTCATTCGCCGTGCGGCCGGCTCCGACGCGGCGGAGGTGGCCGAGGTGTGGCTGCGTTCCTTCACGGCGGCGCTTCCTGGCGTGCGCCGGGCGCATACGGACGACGAGGTGCGGGCCTGGATCCGCGAGGTGGTCGTGCCCGGCCAGGAGACGTGGGTGGCGACGGTGGACGCCTCGGTCGTCGCGATGATGGTGCGGGAAGGGGACGGCCTGGACCAGCTCTACATCGACCCCGCCTGGCAGGGCAGGGGGATCGGCGGACGCCTCGTGGACGTGGCGAAGGAACGCAGTCCTTCGGGGCTGACGTTGTGGACGTTCCAGGTCAACGAGGCGGCGCGTCGCTTCTACGAGCGACACGGTTTCGTGGCGGAGGAGTGGACCGACGGTCTGCGTAACGAGGAGCGGGAGCCGGACGTCCGGTACGAGTGGCGCCCTGACCGGCCAGGGCGCTGAGCCGGTGCGGTGGCCCTAACCGGTGGCCGCCCACCAGGAGGTGAGCCTGGCGGCCATGCGCTCCGGGTCTGACAGGCGTGGGTCGAGTCCGAAGTGATCCTCCAGCTCGAACCGCAGGAAGTCACTGATCTCGGTCTCGTCGGCCCCGCGCCGGAGCCGGTGCGGAAGAGGGGCGAGCATGCAGTCGTACTCGTCCCGCGCCTCGTCCGCGACGCCGATCGGGTCCCACTCGTCGAGCAGTTGGCGTAGACCGCTCTCGGTGTCCCTGCCGGCAGCGCGCACTTCACTCCAGGTCTGTTCAGGTAGGTGACGTTCGGGCGTCGTGCTCAGTGGGGCAGGGCCGCAGTCAGGTCGACCTCGACGAGTTGCCCGGAGAATCCGAGCCGGGCGACGCCGAGCAGCGTGCTCGCGGTGGTGAACGCCGGCCCGACGGCCGATGCGGTCAGGCGTCGCCAGGCGGAACCCAGGACCGGTACGTCGTCGCTGACGACGTAGATCACGGAGCGGATGACGTGTTCCGGCCCGGCGCCCACCGCGTTCAGGGCGACGAGGGCGTTGGCGGCCACCTGGTCGATCTGGGCGTCGAGATCACCGGGCCCCACGAGCTCCCCGGCCGGGTCGAGGGGACACTGCCCCGCCAGATAGGCGGTCCGGCCCGTCTCGACGACGGTGATGTGGTGATATCCCGGAGTCGTGTGGAGCTCAGGCGGGTTGACGCGTGTGATCTCGGCGGTCATGCGCGTGATTCTGACGATCTGGTCGCCTCGGCGCATCACCTTTTCCGCCCGCGTGTTCCCGCTGCCGTCATTGTCCCAGACACCCACCCCCACCGGACAAGGGAGCAGGGCGGAGCCCTGACAACCGACGACAACGCGGCGAGGCGCGGCACCAGGGCCCGCGGGCCCGGCCTGATCCACCGTAGGACGCCCCGCTCGAAGTCGTCGCCGGTCCGCCGATGACTCCGGCCGGCGAACCGGGTCTGCACTCGCATGACCCGCATCATCGCTGACATCTCGATCTCCCTCGACGGCTACGTGACCGGCCCCGACCCCGGCCCGGACAACGGCCTCGGCGACGGCGGGGAGGGCCTGCACACCTGGGCCTTCTCCGACGACCCGGAGGACCGCCGCATCGTCCGCGAGACGACCGGACGCTCCGGCGCCGTCGTCCTGGGCCGGAACCTCTTCGACATCGTCGACGGCCCGAAGGGCTGGAACGACGAGACCGGCTACGGCGCCGGCGAGGTCGGCAAGCCGTCGTTCGTCGTCGTGACGAGCGAACCGCCCGCGTCCGTCCGCACGTCCGACCTCGACTGGACGTTCGTCACCACCGGTGTGCGCGACGCAGTCGCCGCCGCACGCGCACGCGCTGAGGCGGCGTCCGCGCGAAACGGAAAGGACCTCGACGTGTACGTCATGGGCGGCGGCATCACGATCAGCTCGGCCCTCGACGCCGGGCTGATCGACGTACTGACCCTGCACCTGGCCCCTGTGGTACTGGGCGGTGGCACACCTCTGTTCGCCGGCGGGATGCCGCACACGCTCACGCAGCGAAGCGTGACCCGCACGACGACGGCGACCCACATCGCCTACGACGTACGGCGCTGACCGCCTTCGCGGCGCAGCCGCGCGCACCGTTCGGCGGCGGACACGCCCCGGTCGCCCAGGACACCCTTCGCCGTGTCGTCCAGTGCCAAACGCGACCGGCCCGGACTGCGCCCCCGCCTCTGCCTGCTGACGGAGCGCCATCGGCCACGGCAAGCTGACGACAGCACTCCACCCCCGGGACTTCACATGTCCTTCACGCCATCGCTACAGTTCGGGCTTCAACTAGCACCCGGGGGAATCATGACCAATCCGTATACGACCGGAGGCCGCACCGCACCGAAGTGGGCCCGCAAGCGGTACGTGCTGCCGGCGCTCGGCCTCGCCTTCTTCATGGGCGTCGGAGCGGGCGGCGAGGACAGCAGCGCGAAGGCGGAGGCGAAGCCTCTGGCGGCCAAGGCCCAGCCGTCGGCGACCGTCACGGCGACGGTGACCGCCACGCCTACCGCCGAAGCGGAACCGGCCCCGACCGTGACGGTGACGGAAACGGAGACGGCCAGGGTGAAGGTGAAGGTCACCAAGACCGTGACCGCGGAGCCCGCCGAGGAGGACCACAGCGGTGGCGGGGGAGGCGGCGGCAGCGTGTACTTCGAGAACTGCTCCGCCGCGCGAGCCGCCGGTGCGGCGCCCGTGCGCATCGGCGACCCCGGCTACGGCGGCCACCTCGACCGCGACGGTGACGGCGTCGGCTGCGAGTAACGGGCGGGCATGGGACGGCGCCCCGCGTGGCACTCGTCCGGTGCGGGCGGCGCCCGCCGCTACGGGGGCGCCGACCGTGTACGCGCAGTCGCCGAAGGTGAGGACGATGCCGTCGTGACCGGAAACAGCCCTGCCGAGCCCGGACGCCGGCCATGAAGCGCGGCAAGCGGTACGCCGTCGCCGCCTCCGGGCAGTGGACCGACGAGGAGGACGGCCGCCGGAGGCTGCCCGCCGGGGAGGTCCACGCCTGGGAGCCGGGCCGCAACGAGACCGTCTGCGGCCTGTCCCTCAGCCGCTCACGCCTCACCCGCTTCTCGCACGTCAACTGGCCCGACACGTTTCCCGAGTCGGGCGGCGCGGCCGACAAGGTGCAGCGGGTGTGCCCGCGTTGCGCGTCGGTGGCCGGACGCCGAGGCAGCGACGCACGCCCACGCTGGGTACGCGTCCGCCCGCGTCCATGAGGTGAACGCCGCGCCTCAGGCGCCGGTCAGCAGGTCACCCTCCTCCACCGCCGACAGCGACAGCGTCTTGTAACCGACCTGCTCGAACAGTACGACGACGCGGTCCTCCTCCATGTGCATCACGGTGCCCGCACCCCAATCGGCGTGCCGCACACGCTCGTTCGGTTCGTAGGGCCCGGCCTCCCCGGCCGGGGGAGAGGCGTCCGCCCGCCCGGCATCCACCGCCCCGGGCTCGTCGGCCAGACGCTCGCAGACGTCGCAACGCCCGCAGGGCGAGTCGAGCTGCTCGCCGAAGTAGCCGAGCAAGTACTGGCGGCGGCAGCTCGGCGTCTCCGCGTAGCCGCGCATCATCTCGATGCGTGAGCGGTCGATACGGCGCCGCCGCTCGAACACTTCCTCCGCCGCCTCCGCGGCCTCCTCCGCCGACCGCCCGGACACGGCCCGCACGGCACGGCGCCGCCCCTCGACGACCACCGCACCGGCCTCCTCCAGCAGGTTCAGCAGGTCGCCGGCCTTCCGGCGCGACAGCCCGCACAGCTCCGCCGTACGACTGCGGCTCTGCGGCGCGTCCTGCTCGAGCAGCGTGCTCATGATCCGCCGCAGCGCCTCCGTGTCCAGCGACCTGGACGTGAGGAACTTCTGCAGCCCCAGGTCCTCGGGCCGGTAGAACAGCACGGCGTCGGCCGCCTCCCCGTCCCGGCCGGCCCGCCCCACCTCCTGGTAGTAGGAGTCGAGCGACTCGGGCACGGACGCGTGCGCGACGAACCGTACGTCGGGCTTGTCGATGCCCATTCCGAACGCCGAGGTGGCGACGACCACGGCGGGAGCGCCCTCCATGAAACCGTCCTGGATCCGCCGCCGCTCGGCCGCTTTGAGCCCGGCGTGATACGCCTCGGCGTCGACCCCGTCCTCCCGGAGACGCTCCGCATACGCCTCGGCGTCCTTCCGGGTGGCGGTGTAGAGGATGCCCGGGGTGGGCGCCGCGGCCGTCCAGCGTGAGACGGCCTCACGCTTGGAGGGGTCGTCCGTGTACGTGCGCACGGTCAGCTGGATGGCGGGCCGGTCCGTGCCGGTCGTCACGAGGCGGGGGTCGCACATGTGCAGGTGCTCGACGATGTCCTCCCGGACGGGAGCGGCCGCGGTCGCGGTGAGCGCGAGCACGGGCGGGCGGCCCAGCCGCTCGGCCGCCTCGCCGAGGGTGAGGTAGTCCGGCCGGAAGTCGTGCCCCCAGGCGGACACGCAGTGGGCCTCGTCGACGACGAACAGCGACGGCCGCAGCTCACGCAGCCGCTCCAGGACGTCCTTCCTGGCCAGCTGCTCCGGGGAGAGGAACAGGTACTCGGCGTCACCGTCCTCCACCGCCCGCCAGCCCTCGTCGGTCACCGACCGCGACTGGGCGGAGTTCACGGCCACGGCGTCCGGGGCCTCGCTGTCCCGCAGCCCCGTGACCTGGTCACGCTGCAGCGCGATCAACGGCGACACGACGACGGCGGGTCCGCCCAGCAGCACGGTCGGAACCTGGTAGATCGCCGACTTCCCGGAGCCGGTGGGCATGACGACCAGCACGTCCCGGCCGTCCAGCAGCTCTAGCATCGCCTCGGCCTGCTCCGCGCCCAGATCGCTCCACCCGAACCGCTCGCGCGCCACGCGACGCAACTCGGACCCCCGCTCCCGTTCATCCATCCCGTACGCCCTTCCCAGCCCCTGACCAGTGAGTTCCCGGCCCGGGTGCCCGCTGCGGGGGCGGGGATGCGCGCCACGGCGTACCGCTGTCGCGCGACGCGGGAGGCGACTCAGCCCTCCGGCTCCCGCGGCTTGACGTCGACCTCGCGCAACCCCTGCTCCCTGAGCCCGGCACGCGCCTCCGTACGGTGCCCGCGGGCCACGTAGTCCCGCACGATCGCCTCGACCGCGTCCTGCGGCGAACCGATCCCCGCCAGGACCATCACCTCCACCACCAGATCGGCGTCCAGACTGATGCTGACCTTGGCCACCATGCCCCCTCGTGTCGCACCCCGCCCCGGCCGTCTCCGAGCCGGCCGCGGCCTGTGCTCCACAGCCTCCCGCACATGCCCGACGTACGCACCGACTTCACGACCGCCGGCCGGGCAAGGCCACCGTCGGAGAGCGGGCATCACCGGACGCGTCACCGCCCCGCCGTCACCCCCGGCACGCCGTGCGTACGGCGGTACGCCGCCGGTGACAGCCCCACGTACGTGTGGAACTGGCGGCGCAGGGCGACCGGGTCGCTGAAACCGCAGGCCCTGGCGATGCGGGCGACGGGCAGGGTCGTTGACTCCAGGAGATGCCGTGCGTGCGCGAGCCGGCGCTGGGCCAGCCACTTCAGCGGGCTGAGCCCCGTCTCCTGCCGGAAACGGCGTGTGAACGTGCGCACGCTCATGTGCGCGTGCCGCGCCATGCCCTCCAAGGTGAGCGGCTCGGCCAGCCGCTCCAGCGCCCACTGCCGCGTCGCCGACGTGGAGCGGTCGGCGTCCTGAGGCACCACGTGCTCGATGAACTGCGCCTGCCCGCCCTCACGCCACGGCGCCGCCACACACCGTCGGGCGGCGGCCGCGGCGACACTCGTCCCGTGGTCCCGCCGTACGAGGTGCAGGCACAGGTCGATGCCCGCGGCGCCGCCGGCGGAGGTGAGGATGCGGCCGTTGTCGACGAACAGTACGTTCGGATCGATCTCGATCCCCGGGAACAGTTCCGCGAAGGCCTCGCACAGCGTCCAGTGCGTGGTGGCCCGCAGCCCGTCCAGCAGTCCCGCAGCCGCGAGCAGGAATGCCGAGGTGCACAGACTCACGATGCGCGTGTCCGGCCGGATCGCCTTCAGCACTGCCGTGACGTCCTCGGGGAGCGTCCCCGTCGCCAGCAGTTGGGGGGTGGGCTCCTGGGTGGCGATCACCACCGTGTCCGCCGTCTCCAGCAGCGACTCGTCGTGCTCCACGACGAGCCGGAAGTCCTCGCGCGTACGGACCGGCCGTCCCCCGATCGAGCAGGTCCCGACCGAGTACAGGCGACTCCCGTCCGCGGCCCGCGCCTCGTTGAAGACCCGGGCGGGAATGCCAAGGTCCAGCGGCAGAACCCCGTCGAGGGCGAGAACGGCGACCCGATGCGTCATGGCCGGAATGGTACGACAGGTGTCCCTCAGGCCACTCACGTACGCCCGCACCGACACGGCAGGGTGGAATGTGCCGGGCCCACCCCGGCGCACCACCCCCACGATGAACAGGAGCACGACACGATGAGCGGCCACACCATGCGCGCCGTCACGATCACCGAGTTCGGCGGCCCGGAGGTCCTCACCCCCGAGGACGTGGCCCGCCCCGAACCTCTTCCGACCGAGGTTCTGGTGCGCGTCCACGCCGCCGGCATCAACCCGGTCGACTGGAAGACCCGCACGGGCCAGGGCATGGCGGGCCTGCAGACCTTCCCGCTGATCCTCGGCTGGGACGTCTCCGGCGTCGTCGAAGAGGTCGGCTTCGGCGTCACCACGCTCGAGCCGGGCGACGAGGTGTACGGCATGCCGTGGTTCCCGCGCGCCGGCGGCGCCTACGCCGAGTACGTCACCGCACCGGCCCGCCAGTGGGCCCGCAAGCCGTCCACCGTGGACCACGTCCACGCGGCCGCCGTACCGCTGGCGGCGCTGACCGCCTGGCAGATCCTCGTGGACACCGCGCACGTGCAGGCGGGGCAGCGCGTCCTGATCACGGCCGCCGCCGGAGGCGTGGGCCACTTCGCCGTCCAGTTCGCCCGCCACCTGGGCGCGCACGTGACCGCCACGGCGAGTGCCGCCCGCCACCCCTGGCTGAAGGACCTCGGTGCCGACGAGACGATCGACTACACCACCACCGCCTTCGAGGAGGCCGCGGCCGACGTCGACGTGGTCGTCGACCTGGTCGGCGACGGGCACGACCGGACCAGCACCCGCGCCCTGAAGACCCTGTCCCAGGGCGGCCTGCTGGTCGCTGTCCCCGGCGGTGTCTCCCCGGACCTGGCGGCGGCCGCCGACGCGGCGGGCGTACGGACCACCGGGTTCCTGGTCGAGCCTGACGGCCCGGCGCTGACCCGGATCGCGGACCTGATCGACGCGGGTGAGGTGAGTGTCGAGGTGGAGAAGACCTTCCCCCTCGCGGAGGCCGCCACCGCCCACGCCCACGGCGAGGCCGGCCACACGCGCGGCAAGCTGGTCCTGACCACGACGGACTGACACGCGGGGGGTTCCAGGTTCGGCCGGAGCCGCACGGGGCACCTCGTCGGTGTGAACGCGGACCAGCCACCGGAGCGAACTTCCGACGGGCACCACGTCGTCATCCGCGGCAGGAAGTGGCGGGCGACCGACCCCTCGATCCCGGAGGAGACGGCCGCCCGCCTGCGACGCCACCTCATGTCGGCACGCCGAGCAGTGCGCTCCGCGACGACCGCCGACGACGAGCAGGCCGAGCGGGCGGCACGGTCCCGGGTGAACCGGGCCAAGACCGCACTCGGCGAACGGGGCACCCCGTGGTGGGAACAGTCGGGGGACGAGCGCCGACGCCGCTGGGAAGTGGGGCTGGAGTCCCTCGACGCGGAGAACGGCGACTGAGGCGCCCTACCGCGGACCGGCGTGACGCCGACCCGCGCGCACCTGCACATACGCCGGAGAGACACCTGACCCCGACCGGCGCCCCTCACTCGGTCCCCTCCAACGCGGCCCTCCCCGCCTCCAGGCGCGCGACCGGCACGCGGAAGGGCGAGCAGGAGACGTAGTCGAGACCCACGGTGTGGAAGAAGTGCACCGACTCCGGGTCCCCGCCGTGTTCGCCGCACACCCCCATGTGCAGGCCGGGCCTCGCCGCGCGCCCCTCCCTCACCGCGATCTCCACCAGGCGTCCCACGCCCTTGCGGTCGATCGTCTCGAAGGGGGACACCGTGAAGACGCCCTTGTCGAGGTACGCGGAGAAGAAGGCCGCCTCCACGTCGTCGCGGGAGAAACCCCACGTGGTCTGGGTCAGATCGTTCGTGCCGAAGGAGAAGAACTCGGCCTCCTCCGCGATGAGTCCGGCGGTGAGTGCCGCCCTCGGCAGCTCGATCATCGTGCCGACCGGGCAGTCGACAGGCATCCCGGCCTCCGCTGAGACGTCCGCCAGCACCCGGTCGACCTCCTCGCGCACCAGGCGCAGTTCCTCCACGGTGTCGATCAGCGGCACCATGATCTCGGGACGGGGGTCCCCGCCCGCGCGCCTGCGTTCCACGACCGCCTCGGCGACGGCCCGCACCTGCATGGCGACGAGCCCCGGAGCCACCAGCCCGAGGCGTACGCCGCGCAGGCCCAGCATCGGGTTCTCCTCGTGCATCCGGTTGACGGCGTCGAGCAGCCGCACATCGTGTTCGTCGGGAGCGCCGCCCTGCGCCTCGGCCGTCGCCACCCGCACGGCCAACTCCATCCGGTCGGGCAGGAATTCGTGCAGCGGCGGGTCGAGCAGACGGATGGTGACGGGCAGGCCGTCCATCGCGTCCAGGATGCCGCTGAAGTCCTGCCGCTGGAGGGGCAACAGCGCCTCCAGCGCCCGGTCGCGTTCCGCGTCGTCGTCCGCGAGGATCATCGCCTCGACCAGCCGCCGCCGGTCGCCGAGGAACATGTGCTCCGTACGGCACAGGCCGATGCCCTCCGCCCCGAAGCGCCGCGCGCGCGCCGCGTCCTCGGGGGTGTCCGCGTTCGCGCGAACACCCAGCCGGCGTACCCCGTCGGCGTGCTTCATGGCACGTGCCACGGCGTCCACCAGCGGGTCCGGACGCTCACCCGTCTCGAAGTACCGCACGACGGACGAGTCGACCAGCGGCACCGCACCCGGGTACACCGCTCCCGCCGAGCCGTCCACGGAGATGACGGTGCCCTCCTCCACGACCGTGCCGCCGACGGTGAAGCGCCGCCGCCGGGTGTCCACGGTGATCTCCTCGGCCCCGCACACGCACACCGTGCCCATGCCGCGCGCGACCACGGCCGCGTGACTGGTCTTGCCGCCGCGGCTGGTGAGGATCGCCTGCGCCGCCACCATGCCGGGCAGATCGTCCGGCGTGGTCTCCTCCCGCACCAGGACGACCTTCTCCCCGGCCTCCCCACGCCGTACGGCCTCCGCGGAGTCGAACACCGCCGCGCCGACGGCCGCCCCGGGGGAGGCGGGCACGCCGCGCGCCAGCGGCTCCCTGACGGCGGACGCGTCGAACCGGGGGAACATCAGCCGCGCCAGCTGGTCCCCGTGCACCCGGTCCAGCGCCTCGTCCGCGGAGACGAGCCCCTCGTCGGCCAGGGCGGAGGCGATGGTGAAGGCGGCCTCGGCGGTGCGCTTGCCCACGCGGGTCTGCAGCATCCACAGCCGGCCGCGCTCGACGGTGAACTCGATGTCGCACAGGTCGCGGTAGTGCGCCTCCAGCGTCTCCATGTTCCGGCGCAGCTGCTCGTACGCCTCGGGGGCGATGCGGGCGAGTTCGTCCAGCGGCACGGTGTTGCGGATGCCCGAGACGACGTCCTCGCCCTGTGCGTTGGCCAGGTAGTCGCCGTACACGCCGGACCGGCCGGTGGCCGGGTCGCGGGTGAACGCGACACCGCTGCCGGAGTCTGGGCCCAGGTTGCCGAAGACCATCGTCTGCACGGTGACGGCCGTGCCCAGGTCGTCCGGGATGTGCTCACGCCGGCGGTACAGACGGGCGCGTTCGACGTTCCACGACTGGAACACCGCCAGCACCGCGCGCTGCAGCTGCTCCGCCGGGGACTGCGGGAAGGACTCGCCGGTCTCCCGGCGGATCAGCTCCTTGTACGTCTCCACCAGGCCGGCCAGGTCGACCGCGTTCAGCCCCAGGTCGTCCGCCGCGCCCACGTCCCGCTTCAAATCCTCGAGCGCCTGCTCGAACAGGGCGCCGTCGACACCCATCACCGTGCAGCCGAACATCTGGACGAGGCGACGGTACGAGTCCCGGGCGAACCGCTCGTCACCCGCGGACTTCGCCAGGCCCAGCACCGAGTCGTCGTTGAGACCGACGTCGAGAATCGTCTCCATCATCCCCGGCATCGAATAGCGCGCGCCCGAACGCACCGACACCAGCAGCGGGTCGTCCCGCTGGCCCAGCCGACGCCCCGCGGCCCGCTCCAGCGCGGCCAGGTGGTCCGAGATCTCCCGCGACAGACCGGGCGGCTCCCCGCCGGTCGCGAGGAACGCGCGGCAGGCCTCGGTGGTGACGACGAAGCCCGGTGGCACCGGCAGCCCCAGCCGGGCCATCTCGGCCAGGTTGGCGCCCTTGCCGCCCAGCAGGTCGGCCTGCTCCCGGCCGCCCTCCGCGAACGCGTACACATAACGGACCATCTTGGTGCTCCTCCCGATGGGACGATGGGACCTACTGCGTCGTCAAGAAGCCGCCCCCGGCTCCCGCCCGCCCTGGTCGAGCCGGAACGGCGGATACGCGTCCGTGAGCAGCGCCGCGTACGCGGCGACCCGCAGCAACCACCGGTTGAGGCCGAGCAGCAGGTCGTACAGCCCGCGCGGATACAGTCCGGTGAAGGCCAGGGCGACGCCGGCGAACAGTGTGAGCAGGCCGATGAGGCCGCCCGAGAACCAGGCCAGGCGCGCTCCGCCGACGAGGAAGCCCACGACCAAGTAGTGCGGCAGCGCCAGCAGCCACCACTTCACCAGGACCAGCCCGCGCGACAGGTGCTGCGGATACGTCACGTCCCAGTGCGCCGGATAGTCGGGGACGTCGGCGAGGGTGAACGGCGGATAGCGGTCGGTGCCCAGAGCGCCGTACGCGTAGTACGCCACACGCCAGTTCCAGCGCAGCACACCGGCGGTGAAGTCGAACAGGGGACGCGGGTACCGGCCGGTCAGCAGGATCGCGAAGAAGGCCACCACGCTCACCACCGCGACCCCCACCCACAGGAAGAACAGGATGACGTGGTGGGGAAGCGCGAGCAGCCACTTGACCAGCCACAGCCAGCGCGACAGCGGCGCGTCGAGCCGGGCCGTCAGCCGGGCCGGGTACGCCTGGGCGCCTGCCGGGCCGGGCGGCGGAACGGCGGAGGAGGTGACGTATGTGCTCATGGTGACCTGTCCCTCCGTAAGCCGGTGACGATCACGGAAGCCGGTGACGGTCACGCACCGCGGTGCGTGGTCGTCGTCGACCTCCTTCTTCCAGCATCGGTGAAACGGCCGGTCGGCGCAGGGGCCGACCGGGGCACGGCCCGGGACGGGTGGCCCACCCGTGCCCCTCCCGCCCGCATCGGGGCGTCAGCGCCTCGGGTCGTCGTCCAGCCCCACGACGACCACCGGGCAGGCCGCGTGCTGCGCGCACCGCCGGCTGACCGGCCCCGGCACCGCCGGGATGAAACCGCCGTCCCCGCGACGGCACCTCCTTGCCTGGCGTGGCGTCGCCCGGCCCCGGAGGCGACGCTGGAAGGGGGGCGAACGCGGCGAGCGGGCCCTGACGGAGGGGTCCGAGCACGCCGTCGCCGGTGGTGGGAACCCGTGGGCACGGAAGTTCACCGGCATGCTGCTTGGCTGGGTGAGCCACGGAGTGCTGCGCCACGCCCACTGTCCGGTCATCGCGGTCCCGGCCTGAGACCGCACGGCGACGCGGTGCGCGGCTACCCAGCCCCTGTGGGCGGGCCGCTTCCACCGGTGACGCGAGAACCGCCGCACTCGGCGGAGGTGATGCACATGGGCCTCGGCCCCCGCCTGCCGTGACACACCAAGGTGGACGCCACCCGATCCGCGACCACGGTCGCCGACCGGCCGTGCCGTGCGACGGTGTACCGCCCGTGGCACGTTGGAAACAGGACCACTCCGGAAGAGGGGCAGCGGACATGCACGCTCACCTCGGCGACCGGCTCGTCGTCGAAAGCCCGGCCACCGGCGTCGTCAGGCGCGACGGCGAGATCATCGGACTGCACCACGAGGACGGAACACCCCCCTACGACGTGCGCTGGTCGGACACGGACGACGTGACGCTCGTGTTCCCCGGCCCCGACGCGCACATCGAGCACCTGGAAGCGGAAGCGGACGACGCGCCCTCCGCGACGGACACCGTCGGGGAGAACGCCGCGACGCCCGGGACCTCCGCGACGCCGGCGCCGGGCAGGCCCGACCCGGGCGACGTCGGCCGCCGGGTGGCCGAGGAGCGCCGCCGGCGGGGACTCAGCCGCGAGGAGACCGCGCGCCGGGCCCGTATCTCGCCCCAGTACCTGAAGTACCTCGAGGAGCAGCCTTCCGACCCGTCCACGGCGACCCTCCTGGCCCTGGCCGCCGCGCTCGACACCACCGCCGCCTCTCTCCGCGGGGGAGGCGTCGACCGGCCCCCCGGCCAGGGCCACGCCCTGCTGCACCCGCGCCTGAACGACCTCGACCAGGAGGAGTGCCGGCGACTGCTGTCCACGCACGGCGTGGGACGCGTCGCCGTGACGGCGCCCGACGGACGCCCCGCGGTCGTCCCGGTCAACTACGAGGTCGTGGACGACGCGATCGTCTTCCGCACGAGGCCCGGCTCCGTGCCCGCCGCGGCGGCCGGCAACGAGGTCGCCTTCGAGGTCGACCACGTCGACGAGGCGATGAGCCAGGGCTGGAGCGTCCTCGCCGTCGGCCCCGCGACCACCGTCACCGGCCCCGACGCCGTACGCGACCTCGCCCGGCGCGCCCACACCGAACCGTGGGCGGGCGGGACACGCGACACATGGGTGTCCATCCGGCCCACGCGCCTCACCGGCAAGCGCATCACGCCCGCCGATCAGTCGGCTCGCCGCTGAGCCCGGTCTCGCCGTCCACGACGCCCTCCACGGCCCGCGAGACCCGCACGGCGAGGGAGATGAGCGAGGTGTCCCGGATGTGTCTCCTCGGCCTCACGGAAGGCGAACCGTACGGCGGCCGAGCTCCGGGCACGGCCACACGGGGCCGCGACTCGGCCGGGCGGCCCCAGGCGCTGCCGCACCACGCCGCCTGCCCGGTGGCCGTCGCCCCGCGGCGGAGCTGACCGGCGACGGGATTGCTGTGCGCCGAGCGCACGGTGACCGTGGCGCCGGAAGAGACCGGAGGCTCATCGCACGCGCCGGGGAGTCTCACACCTGAATGTCGGCGCCGGGCTCGAGGCGCTCGATCGGCATGCCGGTCAGCCCCTTCTCGCCGAGCAGATTCGCGGTGGACCGCCGGCCCAGGTCGCTGAGCATGAGTTCGTGTATTTCGACGACACGCTCGGGCTTGACGGCGCGGACGTAGTCGGCGGCCTCACCGAGCTTGGTCCAGGGGCCACTGGTCGGCAGCAGCAGGGTGCGCACGGGGGCGTCGGGCACGCAGTAGGCGTCGCCGGGATGGTGGACGGCACCGTCGTCCAGGAGGTAGCCGACGTTGTCGGGGCACGGGATGTCGGGGTGGATCCGCGCATGCCGGTGGCCGTGGACGGTGACCGGGACGGAACCCACGCTGAAGGTGTCACCCGCGGCGACGACGTGCACCCGCCCGCCGTGGCTGCCGAGAGCGGCCGCGACGGCGGCGGTGCCGTAGACCTCCAGCTCGGGCCGCGCCTGAAGCGCGGCGGCGACGACCTGTTCGTCGAAGTGGTCGAAGTGTTCATGGGTGATCAGTACGGCGTGAGCACGGGCGACGGCTGCGGCAGCGTCCGGGGTGAACGCACCGGGGTCGACGACCAGCCGGGTGTCGTCCTTCTCGAGCGTGACGCAGGCATGGGCGTGCTTGGTGAGCTTCACGGGGGGCCTTCCGAGCGTGCGAATATCTACAATCAAACTGTACAACTCATTTGATAGAAGCAGGTAGAGTAGCGGTCATGGACGACAGACGACTGGCCGAGGAACTCCGCCTGACCATCGGCGGACTCGTCCGCACCGTGCGCGCCGCCGACACGATGCCGCCCGGCGAGTCCGCCGTCCTGGGCTACCTGGACCGCGGCGGCCCGCTGACCACCGCCGAGATCGCCCAACAGCGCGGAGTCACTCACCAATCGGCCGCCAAGACCGTCAAAGACCTCCTGGCCCGGAACTTCGTCCGGGCCGAGGCCCACCCCGGCGACGGGCGCAAGTTCCTGCTCCACCTCACGCAGTCGGGACGCGACCGTCTGGCCGAGGAACGCCGACGGCGCGCCGACTGGCTCGGCGCCGCGATCAACACCGTCCTCGACGCCGACGAACGCAGGACGCTCGAGGCTGCGCTGCCCCTCCTGTCACGCCTGAGCGCGCACCTGCACGGCACATAGCCCGCAGGTCTGTCGCCGGCACCCTGTGGACATGCGCAGCCCGGTGCCGTCGCGGACAGTGGAAGACAGGAGAGGAGCGTTCCGCGAGCAGCCGGCCCGGACGGACGCGGCGCCGTTGGCGCCGAGGACTGCCGACAGCGCCGAGGGCTCCGGAGGCACCGACTGCCCCGGACGCTCCGCACGACCTCACGAGAAGGGCGATCCGCCATGACAGCCACACCCGTCATGCAGCTGCCCGTCATCAGCGAATGCGCGGCCGAGGGCTGCGCATACAACCACGACCACACGTGCCACGCCGCGGCGATCACCGTGGGCGACCTCGACAGTCCCGTCTGCGACACGTTCATGGGCGCCGACCTCGAGGGCGGTGAACCGTCGACCACCGGCAGGGTCGGCGCGTGCAAGATGGCCGACTGCCGCCACAACAGCGGACTCGAGTGCCACGCCCCGGCCATCACCGTGGGCCTCGAGTACGAGCAGGTGAACTGCCTCACGTACGAGCGGACGTGAGACCCGCACGTAGGACCACTGCAGGCGCGTGAGCGAGCAGGGGGCTACGGCACGGACAGGCGCAGGGCCACCAGCGCCGTGTCGTCGTCGTTGTCGGCGGTCAGCATCCCGGCGAGCAATTCGTCGCAGAAGGGCTCCAGGGGGCGCCGGTCCGCGGCTGAGGCCTGGCGGCGCAGCCGGTCCAGTCCGTCGGTGAGGTCTTCGTTCCGGCGTTCGACCAGCCCGTCGGTGTACAGCAGCAGCGTCGAACCGGGGGGCAGAGGGTGGACGGCAGTGCCATGACGGGGGTCGGGGAGCAGGCCCAGCATCGGGGAGCGGCCCTCGTCCAGGAAGTGTGCGGTGCCCTCCGCCTCGACGAGCAGCGGCGGGGGGTGTCCCGCCGCGGAGTAGTGGAGCTGCAGGCGGCCCGGCGCCGGGCGTTCGATCCGGGCCAGGACGCAGGTGGCGGTGCACTCGAGGTACAGGGTCTGTATGGATGTGTCCAGGCGCCGCAGGATCTCGCCGGTGGGTTCCTCACGGTCGAGGGCGAGCCCGCGCAGCATGTTGCGCAACTGGCTCATGGTGACCGCCGCGGGCAGGTCGTGGCCCGCGACGTCACCGACGGTGAGGACGGTGGCGCCGTCGCGCAGCACGAAGGAGTCGTACCAGTCGCCGCCGACTTCGGCGGCCGAGCTGCTGGGCCGGTAGCGGACGGCGATGTCGAGGCCGGGGACGTCCGGGGGCTCGGTGAGCAGGCTGTGCTGGAGGGCGAGCGCCACCTGTCGGGTCCGCTGGTACTCCAGGGCGTTGCTCAAGGGGGTGTGGGCCCGTTCCAGGAGCGTCTGCAGCAGGCTGATCTCCGATTGACCGAGGGGTGGGCGGTCGCCGTTGACGCAGGCGACGACCAGGGCGGCGGTGGTGCCGTCGACGACGACCGGAAGCAGGACGACGCTGTTGGCGTCGGGCGCCAGCCAGGATTCGGTGCCCGGCGGGACGATATCGGGCGGTGGTGAGCCGGGCGGGAAGACGGCGTGGACCGGGCGGCGCAGGTCGGCGGCGCGGACGAGGGCGCTGTCCGGGCCCAGATGCTCGGCGTGGTGCGGGGGCGGGGGAGGAGAGTCCTGGCGGGGCACGGCGGCGACGCGTTCGGCGGTCAGGGCGGTCCCCGGCGTGCGGTGCAGGGCCTGGGGAAGAAGGTAGGAGGTGCAGTTGTCCGCCAGCTCGGGCACGATCACCGCGGTGAGGGCGGCGAGCATCTCGTCCGGCCGGGCGGTGTCCGCGGTCACGGCGGTCGCCCGGGCCAGCAGCCTCTCCCGGCGGTCATCCTGCCATTCCTGCTCGACGTCACGGCACGTGCCTATCCACTCGATCACCGTCTCCCCGTCGCGGACCGGCGCCGCGTCGACGGCGAAGTGCCGGTAGCCACCCGTGGCCAGCCGCAACCGGTAGGTGTGGGTGAAGCGCGGCCGCACCTCCCGCAGGGTGCGGCTCCACCGCTCGATGACGGAGGCGCGGTCGTCGGGATGGACCGCGTCGATCCATCCGTCGTCGCGGAACTCCTCCCAGCTCTGCCCGGTGACCCGCTGCCAGCCCGGGCTCGGCTCGGTCACACCGCCTTTCGGGCCCGTCACCCACACCATCTCCGACCCGGCGCTCACCAGGCTGCGGTAGCGCAGCAGTGCGCGGCGCCGCTCCTCGGACAGGACACGGATCCGCCGTGCGGCAGTCACCTGCTCAGTCGTCTCCACGATCACGCCCAGCACGCCACGGCTCCCGTCGCTCACCGTGGCCCGGGAGATGCTGAACGTGAAGTAGCGCGTCTCCTCCCGTGGCGAGTCCGCGAAGTCGAGGTCGACGGGAACGGCCGTGAGCACCTCGGCCTCACCCGTGGCGAGGACCCGGTCGAAGATGTCGAAATAGCCGGACTGCGCGAGGTCGGGAAAGGTGCGCCGGAGGGGCCGACCCAGCGGACGGTCGCCGAAGGTCTTCCGGTAGACGGCGTTGGTGTACGCGAGCCGGTGCTCCGGCCCTCGGGTGAACACCACGCCGATCGGAGCGGGATCGAACATATCCAGCCTCATGCGGGCCTCCACCTGCCCCTGCCCGGGAAGTGAACGTGGGCAACGAATTCCCAGTACCCCTCGCCCAGGGGCCGACGCTCACCCTCCCTCATCCGGCTCGGCGACGGTCGGCGTCGTCCGCGCGACGCCGACCAGGCCGCCTCCTCGGCGGCACGCCGGCCGAGGTGATCCGGCGGCCGTGCGACAGCGCCGTCGGGGGCGTGCTGGAGGGTACGCACACGGGGCCGGAGGCCGTTGCGGCGACGCACCGGCTCCCTGGCGGGCCGTTGGACGTCAGCCGCCAGGCAAAGGCGGGGCCGGCGACTGCGGCAGCCTCACACCCGGCCGGCGACAGCCCCCGGCTCGACGACCGGTCAGTGCGGACCGTGATGCCCTTGATCCCGGTCGACGTCCGGTGACAGGGGGCGCCGCCAGTCACGTGCCCGGCGCAGCAGTTCCGGATCGTCCAGGGCCGGCACCCAGGCGTCGGCATGCCCCGTGTTCGCCTGGTCGGACTGCGGGCCCACGCCGAGGACCCGCAGTCCGGCACGCCACGCCGACTCGATGCCGGTGAGGGAGTCCTCGACCGCCAGCGCGGTTCCCGGGCGGACTCCGCACAGACGTGCCGCCGTGGTGTACACATCCGGCCACGGTTTGGGCCGCACCGCCGGCCCGCGTTCGCCGTCCGTCCCGAGTGCGGTCCCGCGATCGTCCGGCGGCCCGGTGGGCACGACGACGTGGCGGAAGTGGTGACGCAGCGCTGCGCGGCCGAGGCTCTCCTCCACCACTTCCAGCGGGCAGTTGCTGGCCACGGCCAGCGGCAGCCGCCCGGAGAGGAGGCGCACCATCTCACCGGCACCCGGCATCGTCAGCGGATCCTCCGCCACCAGGGACATGAAGTGTGCGAGGAGCGCCGTGGTCAGGTCCGCGGCCAACTCGGGCTTGTTCGTCTCCTCGGCCATCAGGCGGCCGCAGTCGACGTAGTGCACACCTTTGGCGCGATCGGCGAAGCCCGGGGGAGGCAGCAGACCGAACTCACGGAAGGCGCGGTTGCGTGCGTCCTGCCAATGCCGTTCGGTGTCCATCAGCGTGCCGTCGCAGTCGAAGACGACTGCCTCGGGCGACCAGTCCGACAGGGTTCGGAGTGGCGGTGTCATGAGGCCTCCTGAGGGAGAGGGCTGGAGCGGGAGCACGAGTCGCGCGACTGCGCGGTGGGACGGCGGGCCCCGTGACGAACGAGGCACGGAGATGGCCGGTGCCCTTCGGGAACACACCGGCAAGGACGACTCGCATTTCGGTGCATCAGCCGCAAAGAGAAAACATTGCAACGGCTACGATATTTAGCCTCCGAAAAACGGCGCAATCACCGTTTCGAGTACTCGCCTCGCAGGTGATCAGGGTGTAAGCGGTTGCCCGTCCCGCCGCCTCCAGACCTCTGGTGCAGCGTCATTCCCGCTGTGCACAAGGCGAGTTGCTGGATTCGTGCGCGGTGAGGAGTCAGGCCCCCGCTTGCGGCGAAAGGGCAAGCCGGCGAACCGGGAGCGGCACCCGGAAGCCAATTTCCACTCTTGGGTGTTCAGATTCGAAAGAAATGCCGCAATCCCGCGTGTGGCTGACGGTTCATTGCTCCGGGCGTACGCGGGCGCACTACATTGTGGGCCGTTCACTACGGAGCCGAACGAGGTGCGCGAGATCTTGCAGGAACGGGCCAGAGCAACCCGCAGATCACTCCTGGAGGCAGCCGCCTTCCTCTTCGCCCAGCAGGGTTACGCCGGTACGAGCGTCAACGACATAAGCGCCCGGTCAGGACGAACCAGCGGATCCGTCTACTTCCACTACGCCAGCAAGGAAGGCATCGCCCAGGCGGTCGTCCGGGAAGGCTTCGCGACCTGGCCGAGCCTCGTCCCCCGGTACGACGACCCGAGTGTGCCTCCCCTGGAACGCCTCGTCGCACTGAGCCACGACATCGCCCGCGCTCTCGCGGAGGACTCCCTCACCCGCGCGGGCGCCCGCCTGTGGGCCGAGCGCCACACCATCAACGCGGACCTCCCCGACCCCTTCGTCCTCTGGACGACCGCGGTCACACGCCTGCTCGCGCAGGCCCGGGCCGGGGGATGCCTGGCCGCCGGTGTCCGCCCGGCTGCCACTGCCCGCACCCTGGTCCGCGCCTTCTACGGGTTCTGCACCCTCACGGAGGCGCTGGAGGGCTCCCACGCGCTCCCCGTCCGCGTCTCCGACTGGTGGCAGCTCACCCTGCCCGCTCTCCAACGGGATCCGCGAGCCTGCCAGGCCCCGACGCGGCCCGCGGCAGCCTCGCCGGCCACCGACGACTGTCCGCCCCCTCACGCGCTGCCCCTGGGCGCGCCCGCCACCGGAGAGCGGAAGCGGACCGCACGCACCACGGAACACGCGACGAACTGCCCGGAACGGCAGTGACAGCGCTGAACGTATGATTCCAGCGCTGTCACGGAGATATCACGACTTCGGCCAGGGACGTCCGCGGTCCGGCACAGCGGCCGGCGCCGCCCGCTTGTCGGACTTCGGATGGGGCGTCAGGCACCGTGGTATCGCGACGCCTGACGCCTGACGGGTGATCCGCCCAGTTGTTACGCGGTCATCGGACGGCGACGGTCTCCGTGGCCTCCGCCTCGTCCGTGATGGCGGGGCCCGAGCCCTTCGGCCCGCGGAGAGCGAGGTAGACGAGCAGCATGCCCATGATGGCGACGCCCGCCCACATGGCCTGCTGCCAGCCGTCGACGAAGGACTGCTGCGCAGTGTGGATCAGGCCCTGGGCGCGACTGCCGGTGCTCGGGGCCACCTCGACGGCGTTGGCGATGCCTTCGCGTGCGGTGTCCGCGGCCTTGTGGGGAATGCCGCCGAGCTTGTCGTGGATCGCGCTGCGGTAGCCGTTGGCCACCAGCGCGCCGAGCATCGCGACGCCCAGAGCGGTGCCGAGTTCGCGGGTGACGTCGTTGAGGGCGGAGGCCACACCTTGCTTGGCGCGGGGCAGCGAGCTGGTGATGGCCTCGGTGGAGGGTGTCATCGACAGGCCCATGCCGATGCCCATGACGAGTATGCCGGCGAGGATGGACAGGTAGCCGCCGTCGACGGAGACGAACAGCGCCATCAGCGCGAGACCGAGGGTGGACAGGGCGACGCCCACGGTCATGGTGGAGCGGGCGCCGATCCTGGCGGCCATCATGGGGGCCAGGCCGGAGGTCGCCATCATCATGACGGCCATGGGCATCATCGCCGCGGTGGACAGCAGGCCCGACCAGCCCAGCACAGCCTGGAAGAACGGGAAGAGGACGACGGCGATGCCGGCCTGGACGCCGAAGACGACGAGCAGCGTGACGGAGCCGCCGGCCAGGCCGCGCTCACGGAAGAGGCGTACGTCCAGCAGTGATGCGTCGCGGCGGTGCAGCTCCCAGACCACGAAGGCGATGGCGGCGACCACGCCGACGCCCAGGCTGATCAGGGAGACGGGGTCGGTCCAGCCGCGCTCGGGGCCTTCCTGCAGGACGAAGATGAGTCCGATCACGGCGACGGCGGACATCAACCCACCGATGGTGTCGAAGGAATGGGTGGAGCGTTCGCGGGAGTTGGGCACCGACTTCCAAGTCATCGCCAGTGCGACGACCGCCAGTACCACGGGCAGCGCGAACAGCCACCGCCAGTCCGCGACGTCCACGAGGAACGCGGAGAGGAACATGCCCAGGATGCCGCCACCTCCGGCGACACCGGTCCACACACCGATCGCCTTGCCCCGTTCCTCCTCGGGGAACGTGGAGGTGACGACGGCAAGCGTGATCGGCATGATCATCGCGGCGCTGACGCCCGCGGCCACGCGGGCGCCGATCATCACTGCGGCCGACGGGGCGAGTCCGGCGACCACGCCGGCCGCTCCGAAAATGATCAGTCCGGTGATCAGCATGGGCTTGCGACCCAGTCGGTCACCGATCGCACCGAGCGGCAGCAGCAGGGCGGCCAGGGCAAGGGTGTAGATGTTGATGATCCACAGGACGGTGGTCTGGGAGGCGTCCCACTCGACGGCCATGTGGGTCTGGGCGACGTTCAGACCGGACACCGACGCGATGACCGCCATCAGCGCGATCGAGACGGCGATCAGGATCGCGCGCAGCTGACGCGCATCCGGCGCACCGCCGCCGACTGGTGCGGCCGCCGTCTGGGCAGTCTGGTTGCTACTCAAGATGTCCTCTCAAAGGGCATGAAGAATCAGCGCCGGTTCGGACCGGTCGCCGAAGAGGGGTGGAACAGGCGGGTTCGTCACGTCGGCCGCCGGCTGCGGTCCACGCGGGTCAGGCCGAGGGTCAGGTGGGGATGTTCGCGGCCGGGGCAGCGGCGAGGGTCACGTCGGTATCGGCGGTGGCCGGCAGAGCGTTGAGCCGGTGGCCGGCAGAGCGTTGATGTGGGATCCGGCCGGGGCACCGGCCGCGCCGGACGCAGCGACCTACGCGGTCGGATCAATTCAGCGCAGGCATGTCGCGCCCTTTCGTCGTACCTGGCCCCCTGCTGGTGGACCATCCGCATGCGACGTTAGGACCGAATTGCAGCGAAGGCATACCATGTTGCCTATGACGCAAGAAGATGGGGCGCTGGACAGCCTCGTACGCAAACGGATCCGCGCACTGCGCGTCGCGCAGGGCTGGTCCCTGGAAGAACTGGCCACCCGTGCCCATCTCAGCCAGTCCTCGCTGAGCCGGATCGAGAACGGACAGCGCCGCCTCGCCCTGGACCAGCTCGTCACCCTCGCCCGCGCCCTGGACACCACCCTGGACCAGCTCGTGGAGAACGCCGCCGACGACGTCGTCATCAGCCCGATGATCGACGGCACCCACGGCCTGATGCGGTGGCCCATCAAGGGCGACCCCGGCATGAGCGTCATGCGTCAGCGCATGACGGAACCCCCGCCCGACAATCCCGCCCGCATGCGCGCCCATCCCGGCCGCGAATGGCTCGTCGTGCTTTCCGGTACCGCGATCCTCATGCTCGGGCACCGCCGGTTCCGCGTCGAGACCAACCAGGCCGCCGAGTTCCCCACCATGATGCCGCACGCGATCGGGGCCGAGGGTGGCCCGTGCGAGATCCTGGGCATCTTCGACCGCGACGCCCGGCGCGGCCACCAACGTGACACCGGCGACAGCAGCGAGTGCGACGGCGCGCAGGGGCCCTGTGAGTAGCAGCCTCCGGCTGTGTCGAGCGTCCGCGCGCGGGGTCATCTTGCGTGGCGGGCAGCGCACCGGGCCATCTTCTTGCGTATACCGCAAGTAGTTGTGCGTTTCGCGCATGGTGGTCCTACGGTGGTGCCATGACCCAAGCGCACCAGCACACTTCGCACGGCGACATCGGCCACCACGGGCACGGCCACGGTGGTGGTCATGGCGGCACTCAGCAGGACGGCGACAGCGGACAGGCGGAGATCCTCGAGCTGGACGCCGAGGTCCTCGCCGAGCACATCGCATCCATCACCGCCTGGCTGCCGCTGAAGGTCGAGCCGCGTCAGATCGTGGACCTGGGCTGCGGCACCGGCGCGGGCACCTTCGCGCTCCTCGAGCGCTTCCCCGAGGCGCACGTCACCGCGGTCGACGCCTCCGCCGGCCACCTGCAGTTCCTGCTCGAGAAGGCATGCGCCCGCGGCGTCTCGGACCGGGTGCGCACCGTGCAGACCGACCTCGACACCAGTCGTTGGCCCGACCTCGGCACACCGGACCTGGTGTGGGCCTCCGCGTCGATGCACCACATGGCCCACCCCGACCGCGCCCTGCGTAGCGTCCACGAACTTCTCGCGCCGAGCGGGATGTTCGCCGTCGTGGAGCTGGACGGCTTCCCCCGCTTCCTGCCCGCCGACGCCCCTGAAGGCCGACCGGGACTCGAAGAGCGCGCCCACAAAGCGACCGACAGCTTCCACGCTGAACACGTCCCGCACCGCGGCGCCGACTGGGGGCCGATGCTGGCCGCCGCCGGATTCGACGTCCAGGACGAGCGCACCATCACCGTCAACATCGCGGGCAACCGCAGCGAGGCCGTCGGCCGCTACGCTCACGGCAGCCTGCAACGCATCCGCGGCGCCGCCGCGCCCATGCTCAGCCCTGAGGACCTCGCCGCCCTCGACGAACTCCTCGACGTCAACAGCCCGCACTGCGTCCTGCACCGCGACGACCTCGCCGTACGCACCGAGCGGACCGTCTGGGCCGCCCACCGTTCCTGACCCCTGGCGGCCCGGCTGCCTGCCGGGCCGCAACGAACGTCCGTGACGTGACCGGCAGAAGCCGTTGGATGTCGCCCAGGAGCGCATGTGAGCGCGTTCCTGCTGTGCACAACACCCTGCCCACGCCGGCGGTGCAGAACCAGCCGCGTGTGCAGTGGCCGCGGGCCGCGCACGCCGGGAGCGTCGCGTGGACACGAGTGCCATCACCGCCGCGCCCGGGAAGGCCCCGTGGTCGGGCCGACCACGGCACGTCGGTGTGCTCGCTGTCGGATACGGGCTTCGAGTCCGCGGCGCGCCCCCGGCAGGGCTTGTGCCCGACCCCTCCGAGAGCCCGGCGCGCCTTCCCTCGGCTGCGCGCTTCCTTTTACGCAGGCCCGCTAGAAGGTGTAGCGGGTGTGGCTGAAGACCTGGCCGTCGTGCCCGAAGCCGTACGCCGTGCCGGGTGCCACCGCGAACAGGAGGTCGTTGCCCTTACGGATACTGTCGCCGAAGCCGTGGAAGGGGCCCTCCGGGGAGGTGACATGGTCCCCGTACTGCGCCTCGAACGCGGCGATCACCTCGTCCTGCCGCGCCGGATCCGTCACCCGCTCGGCCGTGCCCTCGATCACGATGTCGAGGCCCTCGGAGAGTGAGTTGCGCCCTGTGGTGAGTGCGCAGTGAGGATTACCGGCCAGGTTCTTCGCCTTCTGCTCTCCCGGCCCGGTACTGAAGTACAGCGCCCCCTGATGCCAGGCGGCAATCAGCGGCGTGACGTGCAGCCGGCCGTCCGGCCGCACCGTGGTGATCCAGAAGACCTCGGCGGCCCGCAGCTCGCGTTCGGCCTCGTCCCAGTCGGTCGCGGTGACGTCCTGCGCGCCCGGGCGCGGGTTGAGCGCGGAACTGTAGCGAGCGTCGAGCTCGGTCCTGGGCTGTTCCGGAGTCATGCGAAACCCCTTTCACTCCTTCTGTGAAGGCTACGCAGCCCGGCCCGGCGGCGCTCAGGCACCGTTCTTCCTTGCCGTTCGGCCCAGCGGAGCGCGGACATGGTCCCGCATCCGCCACCGCGGACCCGCCTGGGCGAACCGGCCCGTCACCCGGGCGCACACCGACTCCGACTCGTCAGCCCACCAACCGGCTCGAGTCATGTCCTCCGTGCCAGGTCGACGACGACCAGCTCACGACACGATCCGCTGGTGGCGTGCCGAGGCCTGTACGGGGGCGCGGCGGGGGAGAGGAGGGCTCAGAGCGCCGTCGTGTACTCCGGCAGCGTCAGGGAGGAGTGCGTCGCCCTTCGTGCCTCCGCCTCCGCCGTGGCCAGCTCCTTCGCCATCGCCTCCGGGTCGCGGAACAGCGCGTTGCGGGCGTCCACCTGGGCACGCGTCGTCGGTGTGACGATCGTGCCGCCGGTGGTGGCCAGCGCCTGGTTACGCTCCGCGAAAGGGCGCATCCGGCGCTCGTAGGCCGCGAAGGCCTCGGTGTGGTCCGCGTGCGTGGCGAGCTCGCCGGCCAGGACGTAGGCGCCGATGAGCGCGACGCTCGACCCCTGCCCGGAGAGGAAGGACGTCGCGTGCGCCGCGTCGCCCACCAGCGTGACCCGCCCGTGGGACCAGGCGGGCATGTGGATCTGACTCACGATGTCGAAGAAGAGGTCCTCGGCCGTCCGCATCGCCGCCACCAGCCGCGGCACCTGCCACACCTGCTCGGGGAACTGCGAGGCGACCAGGTCGCGTTGGGCGCGCGGGTCGCGGAACGCCTCGAAGGGCGGGGTGTCGCGGACGAAGGTGAGGAATCCGTGCACGGGCTCGGAGGGCTCGTAGGCGTACACGACCGCGCTGCGACCCGGCTCGCTCCAGATGAACGCCTCGTGCGCGAGACCGAGTTCGTTGGGCAGGGAGAAGCCCGCGAAGACGTGCCCGAGATAGTGGTGGAAGGGCTCCTCGGGTCCGAAGACCAGTCGGCGGGTGTGGGAGTGCAGTCCGTCCGCGCCGATCACGAGGTCGAACGTGCGGTGCGTACCGCTGTCGAGGACGACGTGCACGGCGTTCCCGTCGTCGTCCAGCGTGGCGATCGAGTCGCCGAAGAGGAACTCGACGCGGTCCCGCAGCGGCGCGTAGAGGGCGTCGGCCAGGTCGCCGCGCCGCACCTCGAGGTCCTGGCCGCTCTCGCCGCCGGTCAGTTGCTCGGGCCGTACCGCGCCGATCGTGTCCCCGGCGGCGTCGAGGGGCGGTCCACGACCTCCCGGGCCGTGCCGCGGATGTCGATCGCGTATCCGCCGCCGCGGACGGCCCCGGCCTTCTCCACGACGGTCACCTCGAAGCCGTACCGGTCGAGCCAGTAGGCGAGTGAGGGTCCGGCGATGCTGGCTCCGGAGATCAGTACGCGACGGGGGGCGGACGTGGGCGTGGAAGTCGGGTGCGTCATGGGAACGGCACCTTTCTGCCGGGCGGATCCGGCACGGAGGCGGTACGCGGCAGGCCGAACGGCGATGCACATGCGTACCTTAGGTATCCTTTATGGAGCCGTGCGGCACTTTCGGTGCCGCAGCCCCGCCCTCAACGATATAGATACCTAACTCAGGTATGCAACTGGAGGAGTCATGACCCCCGAGTCCCCCGGGGAGCCCGGACCCGCGCCCGGGCTGTCGCCCGACGACCTGCTCGCGGTGCTGCCCCGGCTCACCAGGCTCAGCTCCGCGTTCAACAAGGGCCGGCTCGTGGATCGTGCCGCAAGGGCGGCCGGTCCGTCTCTGGACCGGCCCGCCGTGGGGGTGCTGGTGTCCCTGCTCGCGGCCGGGGAGCCCCTGCGTATCGGAGAGATCGCCGACCGCATGCAGGTCGTGGGCCCGCACGTCACCCGCCAGGTCCAGATCCTGGAGAAGCGCCGCCTCGTGCGACGCATCGCCGACCCCCTCGACCGCCGTGCCAGCCTCATCGAGCCCACGGAGGCGGGCAGCGAAGCCGCCCAGCGCTATGTCACCACGCTGCTCGGCTGGTTCGCCGAGGTCCTTGCCGACTGGCCCCGGCAGGACCGCGACGACCTTCTGCGCCTCCTCGCCCGCTTCGCCGACGACGTGACGGCCCGGCTGGCACTGCCGGAGGAGGAAGAGGGCGAGGGGGCGTAACCCACACGACGGCTTTCCGCCGGAGGGCGGCTCGTACTCAGCCGTCAGCGCTGCACCGACCGGACACCCACCCGCAGGTCGTGCATCGTGGGAGCACGGCGGGCTGCCTGCGCGGTCGGCCGAGACGCCGGCCAGGGCCGGGATCACGGCCGGCAGCGCCACCAGTTGGCTGACGTCGCCTGGGGTTGCCGCCGCCCACCGGCACCTGATGGCTCTCTTCGCCGCGGGCGTGACAGATGACCTCCTCTCTCCTCGGCGGTCCCGGGCCGGGCGGCCCTCCTCGTCGACAGTGCCCGACGCTGACGCGGCCCTGTGCGGAGACCTGCTCTAGGCGTCGGCGAGAAGCGGGTCGTACGCGGTGTTCGTACGGCGGCCCGACATGAAGGAGAGGAAGTCGCTCACGAAGGCGCTCTGGCTGTAGACGCCGTCCGTGGTGGTGAGGTCGCGGTGGAAGGCGGTCCGGAAGAGGGTCCGGTACTCGTCGGCGTCGATGGTTCCGTTGCCGTCCTTGTCGGTGGCGTCGAAGAGGACTTCTGCGACGCGGATGAGCGCGGGTCCGGCGAGGGAGGGGACGGCGGCGGCATACTCCTCGGCGCTGACGCGGCCGTCGCCGTCCGTGTCGAGGGCCGCCTGC
The DNA here is from genome assembly GCF_022869105.1 of Streptomyces sp. BJ20. Taxonomy (NCBI): domain Bacteria; kingdom Bacillati; phylum Actinomycetota; class Actinomycetes; order Kitasatosporales; family Streptomycetaceae; genus Streptomyces; species Streptomyces sp. BJ20. The sequence goes on along the minus strand of NZ_CP094918.1, from coordinate 3,953,289 downwards.
AGTTCGCGCCACCAGGCGGCGAAGGCGTCGTAGAGCCGGGTCTCCTCGGGTTCGTCCAGGTCGAGGCGGGTGCAGAGTTCACGGGCCATGGCGGCGAGGTCGGGCCAGTCGAGATGGCCGTCCCCGGTCTGGTCCAGCACGTCGCGGAAGAACTCCTCCGCCGAACGCCGGCTCTCTCCCACGCCGGCTGAGGGCGCCGGATCCGGGTGGAGGACGCCGCTCAGTGGTGTGAGGAGGCGCAGCAGAGCCGAAGCCCGCTTCATGCGGGCGGCCAGGGCGGCCACGGTCCGTGCCCGAGGGTCGTCACTGTCGGGTGACAGGGAGAGGGCCTCGACGATGCTTTCGGCGTTGATCCAGCCCTCGGGCAGGAAGCGGGCCAGTCCGGCGGCGCAGTAGGCGCCCTGCATGAGCGTCGAGACGCCGGGCATCTCCGGCAAGCCGGCCCGGCGCCGGTACGCCTCGGGGAGCGAGGCGACGGTGATGGCGCCCAGCAGCGGGCCGACGACAGCCCGGCCGGCCGCCCACAGCGTCGGTGCCCCGTCCAGCAGTGCCGGGGCAGGCAGGTGGTCGAAGAGCCGGTAGAGGATGACGCGGGCCGCCTCGGTGTTCTCCAGTTCGTCCTCGACGACCCGGTCGAAGTACCGCCAGAAGTCGTCCAGGTCCTCGGGCAGTTCCGAGGCGTCGCCGTCGAGGGCGGCGAGGAACGCCCGGTACTCGGCGTACATCCGCTCCATGGTGTCCTGGTCGAGCGGCTGACCGCTGAGCCGGCACATGGTGACGGCGCTCTCGAAGAGGGTGGCGACCACCCAGGCCCGGGTCGCCCGGTCCATCGCGTCGTAGGCACGGCCGCGGTAGTCGGAGCCGCTCATGCGGGCGTGCAGCCTGTTGAGCCGGGCGGCCTCCCGCTCCCGAACCACCGGGTCGGCACCGAACATGCGCCGCATACTCAGGAAGGTATTGCGCAGCCGGCGCCACGGGTGGGCAACGAACGTGGAGTTGTCGACGAGGGCCGCACCGATCTGAGGGTGCGCGGCCTCCAGCACAGTGGCACGGATTATGGCCAGCGCCCAGCGCGGGTCGTCGAAGAAGCCGCTGAACCGTGAATCCGGGCCGAACAGGGGCGTCTCGCCGGCCGTTCCTGTGGTGGTCATGAGGGGTCTCCCATCGTGCGGGGCGGCACACCGCCGAAACGGCGGTCGCGGCGCCGGTAGGTATGCAGGCAGGCGAGGAAGTCGGGGGCCCGGAAGTCCGGCCAGAGCACCTCGGGGAAGACCCACTCGGCGTAGGCGACCTGCCAGAGCATGAAGTTGGAGATGCGCTGCTCGCCGGAGGTGCGGATGACCAGGTCGACGTCGGGGGTGTCGGGGAACGGCAGGTGGTCCGCGAAGAGCTGTTCGGTGACCTCGTCCGCGGGTGTCCTGCTGCGGATCAGCGACCTGGCGGCCTCCACGATGTCCCGGCGCCCTCCGTGGTCGAAGGCCACGGTCAGCGTCATCCCCCGGTTGCCGGCGGTCAGCGTCGCCAGGTCCTCGAAATCCTGGGCCAGCTCACGGGGGATACGCGAGTCGGCGACCCCCAGGAAACGGCAGCGGATGCCCCGGGCCAGCAGCAACGGCGCGTGCTTGCGCACGACCCGGCGGACCAGACGCATCAGGAAGTCGACCTCCGTGCCGGGACGGCTCCAGTTCTCGGTGGAGAAGGCATACAGACTGAGCCACTCCACGCCGGCTGCACGGGCCGCCTCGATGATGTCGATGACAGTGGTCTCAGCGGCCTGGTGCCCCGCTGTGCGGGGAAGCGAACGCCGCTGTGCCCAGCGGCCGTTGCCGTCCATCACGCAGGCCACGTGCCGTGGCACCGCACGCGCCGCCCGGTCGCCTTGCCGCTGCCCGTCGGCGCCGTCTCCGTACTGTCGCCCACCCGGCCCGTTCCCCGTCGCCGCGCGTGCGCACGGAATGCCGTGGCCTCTCGTGGCCTGCCCCGTCCCCTCCGGAACGGCGCGCTCGGCCGTACCGCGCTCGGTCACACCAACCCCGTCTCACCAGGCGCCTCATCCCAGCCCCACCGGCGCATCCCCTCCTGGAGTCTGACAGGGCGGATCGGACCGGACCGGCCAGACGGGCGGCCACCACCCTTGGCTCCTTTGTCCGATTCCCACGGCTTCGCACGGCGGCAACGTCGGCGGCACCCACGACGCTCATGTCGTCCTCGGCTCCGAGACGCTCCGGTGTCCGCCGAGTAGTGATGCCGCCGAGCGGGCGCCGGAGAGCGGCCCCTGCCCCGTCACGGGGGCAGGGGCCGCGCGTCGAGCTGAGCGGGGAAGTCCGGGCCGCTGCGCAGTGCGACAGGACCGGACCGTGTCGATGGTCGGCATCCCCGCGGGTGCTTCAGTCCAGTCGGGCCGCATCCGACGCGCCCGGTGCCGGGGCTCGCGGTCGTGGCCGGAGCGCGTCCCTCAGCAGTTGCGGATGGACCACACCGGCGTCCAGTCGTACGTGAAGGGCCTGTTCTCCGGCAGGGCGACGTCCAGCACCTGTCCGTTCTGGCCGTAGAAGAAGGCAGCGGCCCCGACCTGGTTGTTCACGGCCTGGCCGACGCCGTTCCAGTACGACAGGGAGTACTGGGCGCACCGGTAGAGGAAGAAGACTTTGTACTTGCCCACGGCGGGGTCCCAAACGCCGGCGCACAGGTTGCCCGAGGTGCACTCGACGGGGTTGCCCGACGTGGTGTGGACGTAGTCGGCCGCCGGGGACACCGTGGGGGAGACGGCTGCCATGGCACGTGAGGCGGCGGTCTCCCGGGGTGCCGGGGGCATGATCATGATGTGGCTGTCGTTCTCGCGGGGCGTGTCCGGGGCTGCGTGGGCCGGGGCCGACGCGAAGGCCGACGCCAGTACCCACAGGAAGGCACCGGCCACTGCGAAGGCGGAACGTCTGGTACGCGACATCATCACTCCTTTTCCGGAGACATCCGGAATCAGTGCTGTTCTGTGCACAGCGGAACGTCGGGCAGTTGGTTGTCCGGATGACTGATGTAGATGTTGGTGACGTAGCCTCCGTACTGCGGCAGATACGCCCACCAGTCGTTGGTGTAGGGCGGGACGGAGACGGACTGGCCCTTCTTCTGGCAGCCCACCAGCACTTCCACGCCGGCCGGGAGCCGGGTCAGCAGGTTGTCTCCGAGCGCCGGGTCGTTGCGGACCGCGACATCCGACCCCCACGTTCCGTACCACGTACCTGTCGGTGCCGTGCCGCCGGGAACGTGCAGGGAACGGGTCAGTCGGCCGAGGTCGGTGTAGGCCCTGCCGTAGGAGGTGCCGTCCGGGTGCAGGGTGAGGACGGCGACGATCGAGCGGTCCCCGGTCCCGACGGTGCCGGTCGTGTGCAGCGCCGGCCGGCTCAGGTCGACGCCCGCGGCTCCCGTGGCGGGGGCGGCGGAGCCGGCCTGCGTACGGGCCGAGCTGCTGCTGCCCGGGCCGCAGGTGCCTTTCGCGGAGAAGGCCGACCAGCCCTGCTTGACGGCCCACGGCCGGTTGAAGGCGGCGGCGACGCCGAAGTGCTGGTCGAAGGAGTCGGAGGCGCACCGGGTCGACTGGCGCAGACGCTGCATGATGAAGTCGCGCACATCGGCGGGGGCCGATTCCAGGATGTGGCGGTAGATCTTCACCGTGTCGCGGGCGGAGATCGCCGTGTAGCCCCAGTAACCCTCATATCCGGCCGGAGGCGGCGCGGTGTCGACGAGCCCGAGACGCGTGATCATGCGGTCGGCGATCGCGGGCCCGCCGTAGGTCGACCAGTAGTGGTTGGCGGCGCTGTCCTGGCTGCTGCGGAGCATGGCGTCCAGCCGGGCACGGTCGGCGTCCGGGATGTCGGCGGGGCTGCGGTTCCACAGGAAGTCGAGAGCCAGCAGGAGTTTGACGACGGAGGCGGAGCGGAACGTCGCCGACGCGTTGAGCTGCTCGGTGAAGGTGCCGGTCTGCCGGTCGAACACGGCTACGCCGGCTGTGACGCCGGCGGGCACCTGAGGGGTTCGCGGGGCGGTCGGCTGCGTGCCGTCCGCAGTCCTCGGTCCCGCCGCTGCCGCACCGGAGTGCGGGAGTGCCGCGCAGGTGAACGCGAGGGAGAGCAGAGCCGCGGCTGCGGCGAGCGTGCGCGGAGGGGTGCGGCGTGAGTGCGTGGGGGAGTGGCGTGAGATACGGAGCATGTCGTGACGGTCCTCGGCGAGTATGCGGGAAACGCGATGAGGGAGGGGGCGTCCGAGGCGGGCATCGTGCTGTCCGGCACGGCGACACCCCATCGAGGAGCCTTCGGGCCGGACGCGTGCGGCCCCGGGCCGAGCGCCTTGGTAGCTGCCGTTGGGCGGCCTACGGGATGTTGCATTCCGTCATGCCGGGCCAGGGGTCGGTCGACGTCCACACGTCCACCGCGGGGATGAATCCCCATGCATGCTGCACTTCCTGACCGGGAGCGACGCGGTCCCCCATGGTGTAGTACCAGACATTGTTGCCGCCGTTGTGCCAGGCGCCCCGGCCCCAGCACACGAACCAGCTCGACGAGGTGTCGATCCAGCCGATCACCGGGCAGGCCGCGATGAAGCTGGCGCAGCCGTACAGCGGGGCTCCGGCCCGGTTGCCGCACACCCAGTCCCGCGGCCAGGTGCGCCCGGTCCAGGCGTCGTAGTGGCTGACGTTGCGGGCGGTGCACGATGCCTGGGGCGCGGGAGGCGCGGCGTCGGGTCCGCGTGATGCGCTCGGCGTCGCACGGATCGTGTGGTCGGCCTGCGCCGTCGACGCCTGAGCGGCGCCCGCGCTGAACAGTACGGCCAGGAGGGCGGCGAGGATCGCCACCGCTCTTCTCATGGACATGTGCCGTCCCCCGGTTGTCGAGAAAGTGATGGTCGCAGCGATGGTCGGAAGACCCCGTGGAACCGGTGGGTTGCACGGGGCGTCGCTTCCGATCGAGCCTTCCACTCTCACTCGGTGCATGTCATCGCTTATGTCCATGCGGGATGAAAACTGATCCATGAGGGATTCATGATGGTTGCTGGCGGAACGGTCTCCGGGGCGGGAGCACCGACGGGTCCCGATCCACGGACACCGAGCGCCCACCAGCTGCGGTTGTTCGTCGCCCTGGCGGAGGAACTCCACTTCTCCCGCGCCGCCGCCCGTCTCTTCATCACGCAGTCGGCCCTGAGCCAGCAGATCAAGGACCTCGAACGGCGCCTCGGTGTGCAGTTGTTCGATCGTTCCAGCCGGACCGTCACGCTCACGCCGCAGGGGAGGGTGTTGCTGGCGGACGCGCGGGGCGTGGTGGCAGCCATGGACCGGCTGAGTCACAGCGCCTCGACGCAGGCGCGCCGGCTCTCGGGCCGACTCGTGGTGGGCACCGTCGGGGCCGAGGCAGCGATGCCCTACACCCGGGCCGTCCTGAGCCTGCTGCACACGCGGCACCCTCAGGTACAGATCGACGTGCGCAGTCTCCACCTCGCGGACCACTTCGACGCCTTGTTCCGCCATGACGTCGATGTCGTCTTCCTGCGGCCACCGGTACCCGACGGCATCGAGGTCCAGCACCTGGCCACGGAGGACCGGTTGGCCTGTCTGCCGGCGAGCGATCCGCTCGCGGAGCGGTCACGGATCACCCTCGCGCAGTTGGCGGACCGTCCGGTGATCGACGTACCGCCCCAGGTGCCCCGGGTGTGGTGGGACTTCTGGGCGGTGGATCCCCGGCCCGGTGACACGCCGGTCCGCTACGGACCGGTGGCCTCGGACGTGGAGGGGTTGCTCCATCTCGTCGCCCGGGGCGAGGGTATGTGTTTCCTGCCGGCCGCCGCCCGCGACCTGTTCCCGCGCCCGGGCGTCAGCTATGTCGAGGTGACGGACCTGCCTCCCTCCACGGCCGGCCTCGCCTGGCTGAGGAGCAACCGTACCGAGCCGTTGATCAAGGCCGCTGCCGGCGCGGCCCGGTGTGTGGCAGTGGCGTGATAGGCCGAACGGACCCACAAGACCCGCAGCGCAACCCGTTCCGGAACAAATCAGAGTGTCCAATTCGTCAGCTTCATCGGATTCAGCATCAGCCACACGTTCGTGACGCCTTGATCACTGACGTCAAAGGTGATGATTCCGTACCGACGCCCCTCGTCTCGAAGGATGAATCCGAGACCGTCAGCTGTGTCACGCCGCTCAAAACGGAGGGCGGGCTGCTTGCGCATCACTCCCATGAACCACCGGGCTACACGATCCGACCCACGGATGACACGAGGCGCGGCATTGACGAAGCCGCCGCCGTCCACTCGCAGTTCGACGTCCGGAGACAGCACGCGGAGCAGGCCCTCGATGTCCCCTCCGGCAGTCGCACCACGGAATGCCCGAACGACCTCGTCATGCTGGTGGGGAGAAACCTGTGCGCGTCTTCCTCGTCGAACGTGGCGGCGCGCGGACGTTGCCAGTTGCCTTGTTGCTGCTGCTGAACGGCCTACGACACCGGCGATCTCGTCAAACGGGACGCCGAACACATCGTGCAGCACGAACGTCACTCGCTCTGCTGGGGTCATGGCCTCGAGGACCGTCAGCAATGCCATGCTGACGGCATCGTCGAGAGTGACACGTTCGAGCGGATCGGCAGTGAGACGGCTGGAGTTCAGCGGCGCAACGGCTGTGTCCGCGAAGAGGTCAGCCGGAACTGGCTCCGGTAGCCATTGCCCGACGTACGTCTCCCGTCGCGCCCGCGCGGAACCCAGCAGATCGAGCGAGATGCGGCTCGCAACCCGCATCAGCCATGCCGCGGGCGCCGCGATTTTGTCGCGTTCCTCGGGATCAAGGCGGTACCACCTCACATATGTCTCTTGCACGACATCCTCGGCGTCGGCCAGGGTGCCCATCATGCGAAAGGCCAGCGACAGCAGTCGATGCCGCTCCGCCATGACCGAATCGAGAGCCCGTGACTCATCACGCTCGACTTTTCCGGACTCCGCGGATTCGAAAGGAAGATCTTCCGGCATGGGGCACCCTTTCTCATGGGAGCGCGGCACGCCTGACCTATTGCCCGGCGGTCAGACGTTCCCACTTCTCCCCACTGTCGCATTCAGGCGGTGGGAATTCCTGCAATCGGGTACCGCACGGTGCCTGTCCGGTACGCGCCACGCGGAACCATGGCATCGAGGGGTTCCTGTCCGTCCACGGTCACAACCTCACGATCGTCTCCGCGATCGGCCAGAGTGGCACGGAAGAGGTCGTCGTGGTAGAAGCGGTCGGGGCCGGCGATCTCGATGTCACTTCCCGGCTCCAGCGTCGTGACAGCCTCGGCGAGCAGCTCGATGACTTCGTCCAGGTCGACGGGCTGAATGAATGACCTCGGAGCGAGAACCTTTCCGTCCACGGTGTGCTGGTCGATGAGGACAGGAATGTAGCTCTGGAACTGGGTGGCCCGAATGATGGTGGCGGGAATCGAAGCGGATCGCACGGCCTTCTCCTGCGCCACCTTACCGAGGTAGTACCCGATCTCAGACGCGTCTCCTTCCCCGACGCCGACAATGGAGAGCACGATGTGATGACGCACACCTGCCCGCTCGCCCTCCGCGGTCAGGTTGTCGATCGCTCCCTCGAAGAACGAGATCGCCCCCTCCGCATCGAAGCGGGGGGTGTTGAGGACGTTCACGATGGTGTCGACCCCGACGAGACCCTCGGCGAGTCCCTTGCCCGAGATCACGTCGACCCCGTCCTCGAGTCCTCCCGGGACCACCTCGATGCCCTTGGCCTCCAGGTTGTCAGCAAGGCGGGACCCGACACGGCCGCGCCCGCCAGCGATGAAAACCTTCATTTCCTCACTCCGTTCCGGGGCACCATTCGCTGCCCTCACCAACATGACGACGCAGGTCGGAAAAATGTGAGGTTGTGGAGCAGGTTCGCCGGCGCGCCCTGTCCTACGTGGTGAGGCGGAGGAGTCGCCTGTAGCAGCGCCGGGCGGTGGCGAGGCGCTGCGGGTGTGGCACTGCCGTGCGGGACGTGACGCTGCGCGACCGGCGGTGCCTCCGAGGAAGTGCGGCGCGGTCCGGTCGCCGTGCCCGGGACATGGAATAGCTGTCGGGGGGCGTGAGGTTGAAGCGATCATGTGGAACAGCGAACACCTGGACCTCGATGCCTACCTGACCCACCTCGGGTACGAGGGTGACCGGACGCCCACTCTTGAGACGCTGCGGGCCCTGCAGCGTGCGCATGTGCTGACCGTGCGCTGGGACACCCTCGACAGCTTCCTGTATCGCGAGGTGCGGCTCGACGTGCCCTCGGTCCAGGACAAGCTGGTGCGCCGGGGCCGGGGCGGCTATTGCTACGAGCACGTTGCGCTCTTCGCCGCCGCGCTGGAGAAGCTCGGGTTCCGGTTCACCGCCGTCTCCGGCCGGGTACAACTGGGCGCGGACTCCGCCCACCCCCGACCGGCGACGCACGCGATGCTGATCGTGGACCTGGAGGGCGCACGATGGCTGAGCGACGTCGGCTTCGGCCACAGCCCTCTTGAGCCCATCGAGCTGGTCGACGGCGGCCGCAGTGAAGCGGGCCCGTGGCCGTACCTGCTGCGCTGGCAGGACATCACTCACGGCTCACCAGGCTGGGCGGTGCAGCAGCGCGGGGGCGAGACGGACGACCCGGAGGGCTGGGTGGTGCGGCAGGTCTTCACCGAGACCCCGCAGTATCCCGTCGACTACGCGGTCGGCAACCACTTCGTGGCCACGCATGACCGCTCCCCGTTCGTCACCCGCCCGTACATCCAGCGGCAGCGCATCGACCGGTACGACACGCTCGACGCGCTGGTCTGGACGACGGAACGCCCGGGCCGGGACCGGGTGACGCGGACCGTCGGGCCGCACGAGGTGCCCGAGCTCCTCGACGACGTCTTCGGGATCCGCACGGACCCTGCGGAAGCCCGACTGCTGGTGACCCGGCTGAGGGAGCTGGACTCCGCCCGGCACCGCCCCGGCCCCACACCTCGGTGAAGCGGACCTGACCGGTCGCCCAGCCGCCCGCCACCTACCGCGGGCGCCGGCTCCGACGGACAGCCCTGCCCTCGGCGTAGCGCCGTCGAGCGCTGCTCCAACCGGCTCAAGGACTCCCGCGGCATCGCCGGCCGATACGACAAGACCGCCGCCTCCCGCGAAGCGGCGGTCACACTCGCGTCGCTGCTGCTCCGGGCAGGATCAGGTCGAAGAGGGACACCAGCAACCGGGTCCGCGGTGCGTTCAGGGTCCGGCGACGTGCGCCGGGCGAGTGCTCGGCCCCCGGCCGGCGATCCCCGCGGGGCGGTAGTGGTTGGCTGCGCTGCCGGTCCTCAGAGCGTCTGCCAGACGCGGGCCAGCGCCGATGTGGTGAGGACCTGGTCCGGATGCCCCTGTCCGGCGAGGAGGCCGTCCTGGAGCAGGAGGCAGGCGTCCGCCGCGCGTGCGACCGTCAGGTCGTGCGTGGCCTGGACCACCGTCACCCCGTCGGCGACCAGTGCGGTCAGCAGTGTCCCGATCCGCTCCCTCGACTCCGGATCCAGAGCGGTGGTCGGCTCGTCGAGGAGCAGGAGGTCCGACTCCTGCGCCAATCCCTGTGCGATGAGCGCGCGTTGACGCTGCCCACCCGACAGCTCGCCCAGTTGACGTGCGGCGAGGTCCCGGATCTCGAGCCGGTCGAGCGCCGCGTCCACGGTCGCGTGGTCCTGACGGGTCAGCCGACGCCACGGGCCGCGGTCGCCCCAGCGCCCCATCTCCACGGTCTGCCGGACGGTGAGCGGCAGGGTGTCGCCGACGGCTCCGCGTTGCGGTACGAACGCGGGCCGCCGATCTCCGGCGCGGTGGAGATCACCGGATGTCGGATGGATCACACCGGCGAGCACGCCGAGCAGGGTCGACTTGCCGCTGCCGTTCGGCCCCACGAGCACTGTAGTCGCCAACTTCGGTATCTCCGCGCTGATTTCACGAAGCACCAGGCGGCCTGGGTAACCGGCGCACAACCCGGAGAAGGAGAGGTGGGCGGTCCGCCCGGGGGTCGAGGCGGGTGAGGAGTGAACTTTGTTGAACATGATTTTCATTGTAGTGTCCCTCGCATGGAATGGCTGACGGCCCCTTTCGAAGCGACATTCGTGCAACGAGCCCTGTGGGGCGGGATATTGGTGTCCGCGATCTGCGCGTCGGCGGGCACCTGGGTGGTGCTGAGGGGAATGGCCTTCCTCGGCGACGCCATGTCCCACGGGTTGCTGCCGGGCGTCGCGCTGGCCGCGCTGCTCGGCGGAAACCTGATGGTGGGGGCCGTGGCCAGCGCCGTCGTCATGACGGCCGGCGTCACCGCGCTCGGCCGTACACCGAGGCTGTCCCAGGACACCGGCATCGGGCTGCTGTTCGTGGGCATGCTCTCGCTCGGCGTGATCATCGTCTCGCGCTCGCAGTCCTTCGCGGTCGACCTGACCGGCTTTCTCTTCGGCGACGTGCTCGCCGTCCGGCAGCAGGACCTCCTCGTGCTCGCGCTGGCGTTGCTCGCGACGCTGGTGGTGTCGGTCCTCGGTCACCGCGCCTTCCTGGCCCTGGCGTTCGACGAGCGCAAGGCTCACACCCTGGGTCTGCGGCCGCGCCTGGCCCACGCCGTGCTGCTCGGCCTTCTCGGTCTGGCGATCGTGGCCTCGTTCCACATCGTGGGAACGCTGCTCGTCCTCGGACTGCTCATCGCACCGCCGTCCGCCGCTCTGCCCTGGGCCCGCAGCGTGCGCGGGATCATGACACTCGCCGCCCTGCTCGGCGCCACCGCCACGTTCGGCGGGCTGCTTCTGTCCTGGCACCTGAGCACGGCCGCCGGCGCGACCGTCGCGGCGCTCGCGGTGAGCCTGTTCTTCCTCTCCCACATGGTGTCCGGCCTGCGTGACCGCCGTGCGCGCCACACCCCCGCCCCGGCCCCCGTACTCGAAGTCGACTGAAAGAAGTCAGAGGCGATCGCCATGACCGTACGCAGAAACGTCACCCCATATGCATCGGCCGCACTGGTGCTCGCCGCGCTGCTCACCACGAGTTGTGGAGGCCCGGGGAGCAACACCGCACCACCGGAGGCGAGTTCCTCGTCCGCTGTCCCGCACGGACACGTCGAGGGAGCACGGGAGGCCGCCGAGCAGCAGTCACGGCTCCTCCTCAACGACCCCGTCAGCGGCGACACCAGGATCCTCGACCTCATCACCGGCCGGGTGCACACGACGGCACAGGTGAAGGACGCCGTCCGGCTGGGGACCGACGGCAGGTTCGGCTACCTCCACACACCCGGAGGCACGCACGTCCTCGACAGCGGTGTCTGGATGGTGGACCACGGGGACCACGTCCACTACTACAGCGCGGCGACACGGGACGTGGGTGAGCTTCCCGCCGGCGGCCGCGCCCAAGTGCGCAGCGACGCCGCCGTGACCGCGGTGACCGACGAGGACGGGCGCACCCTCCTCTACGACCGCAGCGAGCTGGAGCAAGGGAAGATCGCAACTCCCGTGACGCTGCCGGGCACCCACACCGGCGCCGTCGTCCCGTACGAGGAACACCTGCTCGCCTTCAGGAACGGAAGCGGCACCACCGAACTCGTCGTCCTCGACCGCAGGGGAAAGAGCGTCGCCTCACCGGACGTGACGTGCGAGGAGCCCCGAGGGGACGCCGTGACCAGGCGCGGGGTGATCTTCGGCTGCGCCGACGGCGCCCTGCTCCTCCGCGCTCACAACGGTGCCTTCACCGCCGAGGCGATCCCGTACGGCACGGATGTCCCCGCGACGGAACGGGCCACCGTCTTCCGTCATCGGCCCGGCAGCGACACGCTCACCGCCGCGGCCGGAGACGACGCCGTCTGGGTCCTCGACGTCGCCGAACGGACCTGGACGCGTGTGAACACCGGACCGGTCGTCGCGGTCAACACCGCCGGAGAGGGATCCCCGTTGCTTGTCCTGGAAAGCGACGGCTCGCTGCACGGCTATGACATCGCCACCGGACAGCAGACCGCTCGGACCGAGCCGCTCCTGACAGGAGGGAAGCGGACCGGCACCGACGGCAGCGCCCCCGTCATCGAGGTCGACCGCAGCCGCGCCTACGTCAACGACCCCGACGGGAAGAAGGTGCTCGAGATCGACTACAACGACGGCCTGCGTGTTGCGCGCTCCTTCGATCTGGACGTCAGGCCGGTCCTCATGGCGGAGACCGGACGATGAGCCGGACCGAGGCGAAGCAGCGCGCGAGGGTGAGCATCGCACGTCTGCGCAGCCTGCTCCTGGGCCTGCTGGCACTCGTCGTGGCCGCCACCGCCACCGCCTGCACCACCGGCGACGACCGCCCCGGCATCGTCGTCACCACGAACATCCTCGGCGACGTCACCCGGGAGATCGTCGGTGACGAAGCCGACGTGACCGTCCTGATGAAGCCCAACGCCGACCCGCACTCCTTCGGCCTCTCCGCGGTGCAGGCCGCCGAGCTGGAACAGGCCGACCTGGTCGTCTACAACGGCCTGGGACTCGAGGAGAACGTACTGCGACACGTGGACGCCGCCCGAGAGTCCGGCGTCGCCACCCTCGCGGCCGGCGAGGCGGCCGACCCGCTCACCTTCCGTACGGCTGACGACGGCGGCCCCGAGGGCGGAACGGGAGAGCCCGACCCCCACTTCTGGACCGACCCCGAGCGGGTGCGCAAGGTCACCGCCTTGATAGCCGACCAGGTCATCGAGCACGTCCAGGGCGTGGACGCCGACACGATACGCGGCAACGCCGACCGCTACGCCAAGGAGCTGACGGAGCTCACCGCCTGGATGGAGAAGTCCTTCGACCGCATACCGGCGGGCAAGCGGGCCTTGGTCACCAACCACCACGTCTTCGGTTACCTCGCCGACCGCTTCGGCTTCCAGGTGATCGGCGCGGTCATCCCCAGCGGCACGACGCTGGCCTCACCCAGTTCCTCGGACCTCCGCTCACTCACCGAGGTGATGGAGCGGGCGGACGTGCGCACCGTCTTCGCCGACTCCTCCCAGCCCGAACGGCTTGCCGAGGTGCTGCGTACGGAGATGCGCGGTCAGGTCCGTGTCGTCGGACTCCACTCGGAGTCACTGACCGCCAAGGGCGGGGGCGCCGACACCTACCTGCGGATGATGCGCGCCAACACCACCGCCATGGTCCACGGCCTGACCGGCGCCTGACCCGCAGCGTCTCCCTGCCCGCCGGCAGACGGGCCGACACCGTCACACCACACCGCCGCCACCGGGCGGCGCGGAAAGGAACACACGAATGAACAAGTCGATACGCAGCAGAGTCATCATGGGCGCGGCACTCGCCCTGACGGCCTCCACGGTTCTGACCGCCTGCGGAGGGCGCGACTCCTCCTCTGCCGAGGCCAAGGCGGACGGGACCGCGAGCGCCACGCCCGCGGCAGCGGTCAAGAACCCGCTGGTCGCCACCTTCGACGGCGGCCTCTACATCCTGGACGGGGAGAGCCTGAAGCTTGCCAAGGCCATCGAGCTTCCCGGCTTCAACCGGGTCAACCCCGCGGGCGACGAGGACCATGTCATCGTCTCCACCGACAGCGGCTTCCGCGTCCTGAACGCCACCGGCCAGAGCCTCACCGACATCGAGTACAAGGGCGCCAAGCCGGGCCACGTCGTACGCCACGCGGGCAAGACCGTGCTCTTCACGGACGGCACCGGGGAGGTCAACGTCTTCGACCCTGCCGACCTGGGCAGCGGCAAGAAGCCGGAAGGCCGCACCTACACCTCCGCCGAGGCCCACCACGGGGTCGCCATCGAGCTGGCCAATGGCGAACTCCTCAGCACCCTGGGCACCGAGGAGAAGCGCACCGGCGCTCTGGTGCTGGACGAGAACAACAAGGAGATCGCACGCAACGAGAACTGCCCCGGCGTCCACGGCGAGGCGGCAGCCGAGAACGAAGCCGTCGCCGTCGGCTGCGAGGACGGCATCCTGATCTACAAGCAGGGCGAGTTCACCAAGATAGAAGCCCCTGACGACTACGGCCGCATCGGCAACCAGGCCGGCAGCGACACCTCGCCGATCCTCCTGGGCGACTACAAGACCGACCCCGAGGCCGAGCTGGAGCGGCCCACCCGCGTCTCCCTCGTCGACACCGAGAAGAAGAAGCTGCGCCTGGTGGACCTGGGCACGAGCTACTCCTTCCGCTCACTGGCCCGCGGCCCGCACGGCGAGGCCCTCGTCCTCGGCACCGACGGCGCCATCCACGTCATCGACCAGAACTCCGGCGAGATCGAGAAGAAGATCCCCGCCGTGGGCGAGTGGCAGGAGCCGCTGGACTGGCAGCAGGCCCGGCCCACCCTGTTCGTCCGCGACCACACCGCGTACGTCTCCGACCCCGGCAAGAAGGCGCTGCACGCCATCGACCTGGACACGGGGAAGAAGACCGCCTCCGTCACCCTGCCGGAGAGCACCAACGAACTGTCGGGCGTCGTCGCCGGACACTGACGGCGCGACATGCCCTCGCCACAGCGGCCCGCCGCGGGCCGCTGTGGCCGCTTTCCACCGTGACGATGTGGGCCCTCGCCGTCGCCACCCCCGGTGGCGGCGGTCCGGCACTCACTTGTGCTGCAAGGCCTGGCGCATCCAGTGGAGGCGCTCCAGGGTGCGGCGGCGCATCACCAGAACCCAGAAGCACAGCGCGACCATGCCGGCCGCGAAGAGACCCCCTCGAGAACCGAGTACGGGACAGCGTCGGCTAGCGGATACCCCGAGTTCTCCTGCTCATCTGACGAAGAGCTGGTTCTCGCAGTGCGGGATGGGCCCTTGAGGCGTCGCCGTCTGCGGAGCCGAGGGCCGGACGCCCGTCATCCGGCCGCTCCGGTGCCCGCAGGCGGAGGTCCGGCTCTCACCGGAGGCCGCGCGAGCCGTACCCGCGCTGCGTGCGCACGTCCACGGACGGCGGACCGGTCCACATACCCTCGGACAGCTGCGCATCGCTGCGGGAAGCGCTTCCCCGCGACGCTGCCATCCCGATGTGGACCACGTGGTGGTCGAGCGCGCCAGGCCGCGTCGACGGGCGGTACCTCCTTCACCATCGACGCGTACGCGTTAGCCGAGGGGGCCGTCGCGGCAGACCTCGCATCGGCCCACAGTCCGTCACCGGCCCACAGGATCACCGTCGGCACCGTCGTTCTGAACGCGCAGTGTCAGATGGCCGCCGTGATGCAGCGGTGTGCTCAGCCGCGGACGCGCCGCCTCGTGGCCCGTCTCCGCGTCGACGATGTGCACCTCCCCGTGGCCGCCCCGGGTGACGGCGATCCAGTCGGAGCCCGGTGAGGCGGCCACCGCGCGGCGTTGGACGCCCTCCCAGGGGGTGCCGCCGCGACGTGGAGCCCCGTCCATGCCGGGCAGGGGGAAGCGGCGGGCGGCGCCGTCGGCGCCGAGCAGGATCAGCTCGTCGCCGTCGGGATGGACACGGGTGAAGGCGGTGTGGCACCGGGCGAGGGCCAGCCGGAAGACGAGCCCGGGACCGAGGTCCGTGAGCAGCGTACGGCCGGTTCCCAGCTCGTGGTGCCATGCCTGGTTGGTCCACTCCGGCCAGCGCAGCGGGTCCGGGTCGCCGCCGCGCAGCGTGGTCCACAGTGCCTGACGCCGGGTGTCGAGCCGGAGGTACCAGCCCCGGGCCGGCGCCGCCCACGGAACGACCGCCTCGGCAACGAGGACGTCGCCCCTTCTGCGGGCCCGGTGCACTCCCTGGCTCGTGGCCGCGAACACCTGCTCCGAGCCGGGTGCCTGTGCGTCCCCGTGTCCGTCGTCCGGCAGCGGCAGGAGCGCGTGAGGGGTGACCGGGGGGCAGCCGGGCGGAGCCGCGAGGAGGTCCGCGAACCGGTGGACGGCAAGCGCACCGGGCTCCCGGTGCCGCAGTACGACCAGAGGGTCGGCCCCGCCCAGCACGGTGACGCCCGGTTCGCCGACGCGCGTCCGTACCCGTGCTGCCTCTCCGGTGGCCAGGTCGAGGACCGTCAGCAGGTCCGACCACGGTTCGCTGTTCTTGCCGAGGCCGGTGGTGACGGCCAGTCGGCGGCCGGACGGGTCGCAGGCGAGGTGCTCGGCCGGCACGGCGACCGGGACCGCGCGCTCCACGAGTTCCTCGGCGTAGGGGTTGAGCACCAGCAGTTCCCCGCGGCGGTCGTCGACGCAGGCCACCCGCCCGCCCGGCAGAGCCAAGAACCCCGCGTGCTCCGAAAGATGACGGCCGGTGAGGCGTCCCGCTACGGCACCGTCGGGGACGGTCAGCAGGTGTACCGCTCCGGCCACATGGTCGGAGACGAGCAGGACGGGTGTGGCAGCAGCAGGCATGAGTCCTCCAGAAACCGGTCTGGTGAAAACGATTATCATGTATCTTCAGTGCGTTCCCAGCACCTGAGAAGAAGCGAGGGCATCGATGCTGCGCTCATCGTCGAGATTCGTCCGCAGTTGGCTCACCGCAGCGGCGGTGGGTTCGCTCCTGGTCGGCTGCGGCTCGTCCTCCGAAGAGCCCGCGAACGGCAAGGCCAAGCCCACGGTGAGGACGGAGGTGACGGTCGAACCCATCAAGGCGTCGACGAAGTTGACCGACACCAACGGCGTCACGATCTCCTTGAAGAAGGAGCCCGAGCGGATCGTCTGCCTGTTCGCCCTGTGCGACGACATCCTGACCGAACTGGGCATCGTCCCGACGGCCACCAACAGCGCTCTGCTCGCCCACCCGGACTTCCTGGGGGAGGAGAAGGCCAAGGAGGTGGACATCATCCCCGGCGGCTTCATCGCCCCGGAGGTGGAGGCGATCCTCTCCCACAAGCCCGACCTCGTGATCGGCCTCGGGGACACCCACGGCAAGCTCGCCCCGGCGCTGAAGGGAGCGACCACGTTCTGGGCCATGCAGCCCGAGACGTGGCAGGACAGCGTGGGCTACCTGCGCGACACCGCCGCCCTCACCGGCCGCACCGCCCAGGGGGAGAAGGCGGAGAGGACCTTCCGGACGAAGCTCGCCGCCGCCGAGAAGACCCCGAGCGACAAGACCGCGCTCATCATCTACGGCAGTGACGAGAACTTCGGCGTCGCGACGCCCGAAGGCGACGTGGCCGCCAGCCTGTTCCCCAAGATCGGCAACTACCCGTGGAAGTCCCGAGGCGTGGAGGGCAGTTACAGTCTCGAAGAGATCCTCGCCAAGGACGTCGACGTGCTGTTCGTCGAGACGCTGAGCTTCGGCGACGCGGAGGGCGAACTGTCCGAGAAGCTCGCCGGGAACCCGCTCTGGAGCAAGATCCCGGCAGTGGAGAACGGTGACGTCCACGAGGTGAACTCAGAGGTGTGGGCCAAGGGACGCGGCACCCGTTCGCTGGGCATCGTGCTCGACGAGGCCACGGCCGCGCTGCGGTGAGGACGTCCCTTTCGGCGCCCGCCGTGGCCGATCGCGCCGCGGCGGGCGAGGAGCGGCCGTCGCGCGGTGCGCGGAGGCGGCAACCGCTGCTGGTGGTCGTGTTGCTGGCCGTCTCGTCGGTCTGCGCGCTCAGCCTCGGCACCCCCTACGTCCCCCCGCACCGGCTGGTCGCCGCCGTGCTGGAGGGGGACACCACCCTCGCCGGGATCGTCGTGGGTGAACTCCGCGTGCCCAGGCTGCTGCTGGCGTTGGTCGCCGGAGCCTGTCTGGGGGCGGCCGGACTGGTGCTCCAGGAGGCGCTGCGCAATCCACTGGCGGTTCCGGAGATGCTGGGTGTGTCGTCCGGGGCGGCGCTCGGGGTGGCCGCTCCGCTGGTGCTGGCCTTCTCGCTGCCCGCCGTCGTCCAGCCTCTGCCGGCCATCGGCGGGGCCGCCCTCGGCGGCGGGCTCACGCTGCTTGTCGCCGGGATCGGGCGCAGTCCGTCCGCCGTGCTGCTGACCGGCGCGGCGGTGGCGGCCGCGTTGCAGGCAGCCCTGCTCGTGCTGATGGTCATGGCCGACCAGTTGGACCTCCAGCTGATCTACCGCTACCTGCTCGGTTCCCTGTCCGCCCGGACGTGGGACGACGTGACGGACCTGTGGCCGTGGCTGCTCGTCGCGGTGCCCGCACTCGTGCTGTGCGCGCCGGTGCTGTCCGTGCTGCGGCTGGGCGACGAGGACGCGGAGGCGCTCGGTGTGCGAGCGCAGCGCGCCCGGCTGGCAGCGCTGGCCATCGCCGTGGTGCTGATCGCCCCGGTGACGGCCGTGTGCGGGCCCGTCGCGTGGGTGGGGTTCCTCGCCCCGCACCTGAGCCGCTGGTTCGCTCCCGCGGCGGGAGCGGTGTGCTGGCTCCCCTGGTCCGCGGCCTGGGGCGCGGTTGTCGTGGCGGTCGCCGATGTCCCGGCCAGGCTGGCGCTGGCACCCGTGGAGACCCCCGCCGGCGCGTGGACGGCCCTGCTGGGCGTGCCGGCCGGCGTCGCGCTGATGCGGTCGGGCGGCCGCCGCCGGACGGCCCGGCAGGGACAGGATGCTTCCGCCGGTACGCGCGAGCAGTCGTCCGAGCCGTGGAACACGGCTTCGGGTGTGACGGACGAAGTGCCTCCCGCCGGGACATCACATCACGCTCACCGGGGCGAACCCGGGCCCGGTGGCCCGGCCTCGCCGCCTCTCGGGACGGTCGGAACGGAGGACGTACGGTGACCCGGCGTTTCACGGTCCTCGGAGCACTGGCCGTCGTGTGCGCCGCAGTGGAGTTGGTGGCCGGACGCGGCATGTCCCCGGGGGTGGTCTGGGACGTCCTCAACGGTGGCGGTGACGCGACGGAGCGCCACATCGTGTTCCAACTGCGCCTGCCGAGGCTGATGGTGGCCCTCGGCGCGGGTGCCTGTCTGGCCGTGGCGGGACTGGTCCTGCAGTCCGCACTGCGTAATCCCCTGGCCGGGCCGGAGGTGACAGGTGTGACCCCGGGGGCGGTCCTCGGCGCCGTCACCGCGACCGCCCTGGGGCTCGCCGGATGGGATTCGCCCCTGGCCGTGGTCCTCGCCGCCTGCGCGGGCGGGTGCGCCGGAGCAGCGCTGCTGTGGCTGCTCGCCGGCCGCGGGCGCGGCGACCCCGCGCAGACCGCCGTGCACGGGGTGCTGGTGTCGGCGGTGCTCGGCGGGCTCACCGCCATGGTGCTGCTCGTGGAACCGGGTGAGCTCGGCAGCGTCGTGCAGTGGCTGGTGGGCACCACGGAGGGCCGGGTGTGGGAGCACTGGCACCTGCTGTGGCCGTGGGCGCTCGTCTGGGGGGCAGCCGCCTGGCTGCTGGCGGGGCCGTTGACCCTGCTGCGCTGCGGTGACGACATCGCCCTCGCCGCCGGTCTCTCCGTTCGCCGGGCCCGGACCCTGGCCCTGATGTGCGCGGTGGCCCTGACCGCCGGCGCCGTGGCCGCCGTCGGCGCGCTGGGCTTCATCGGGTTGCTCGTCCCGCATCTGGCCGTGGCCGTCTTCGGTGCGGACCTGCGCCGGAGCCTTCCCGGCGCCGCCCTGACAGGCGCGGTCGTGGTGTGCGGGGCGGACGCGGTGGCGCAGTTGTCCTCGCGGCTGCTGGCGACGGCGCTGGACTCCGGGCGGCTCACGTTGCCGGTCGGGGCGCTGACCGCCTGCCTGGGTGCCGCGCTGCTGCTGCTCGTCGTGCGCCGCACGCCGAGCCGTACGTTCTGACGTCGAATCGAGGACAGAGCATGAACGAGTCCGTGGGGATCCACGTCGAGGGGGTTCACTTCGGCTACCCCGGACGACCCGTGCTGCGGGGCGTCGACCTGACCGTCCGGCCGGGCGAACTGACTGCCCTGATCGGCCTGAACGGCTGCGGCAAGTCGACCCTGCTGCGGCTGGCCGCCGGGCTGCTGGAACCCGACGAAGGGCGCGTGCTGCTCGGCGAGGACGATGTCACGCGGCTTTCCAGACGCGCCACGGCCCGGAAGGTGGCCTTGCTGCACCAGTCGGCTCCGGCCGTACCGGGCATGACGGTGGGTCACCTGGTCCGGCAGGGGCGGTATGCGGCGCGCGGCCCGCTGGGCATGCTGCGCGAGGGCGACGACCCCGTCGTGCGCCGGGCGCTGCGTGATGTCGGGGTGGAGGACTGGGCCGACCGTGACGTCGACGCGCTGTCCGGCGGCGAGCGGCAACGTGTCCGGCTCGCGATGGCGCTCGCCCAGGACACCAGGGTCCTGCTGCTCGACGAGCCGACCACGTACCTGGATCTGCACCACCAGCTCGACGTACTGCAGACAGTGGTGCGCCTGCGGGAGGAACGCGGGCTCACGGTGGTGATGGTGCTGCACGACCTGGCTCACGCAGCCCGGTTCGCCGAGCGGATCGTCGCCCTGCGGGAGGGCCGTGTGGTCGCCGACGGAGCGCCGAAGCAGGTCGTCACGCCGGGGTTGCTGGCGGAGGTTCTGCAGGTGGCAGGCCGGGTCGGTGAGGATCCGGAAGGGGGGTGGCCCGTGTGTTACCCAGATCACCCCATCGCAGCTCTAGAATATGAAAATCAGATTCATTAGAGTGAGGTCACGGCGCTCGTCCGAACGCCGTATCTCCCTGCTGATGAAGGAGAGTTCATGGAAAACGAGCAGGTCTTCGCGCCGATCGCCGACCCGGGTCAGCTGGCTCATGACTCGGCCTCCCACTCCAACGCGCTCGTCGAGAACCCCTTCGAGGACACCGAGGAGTAAGCGAGGGTCTGGCCACCCTCGACCGTGGGCCCGCCCGATGCTCCGGGCGGGCCCACGCCCGTCCCCGCTTCCGTCGACAGGAGGAACACCGTGTCCCGTAGCCGACTCGTCCCCGGTGCCGAGGTCGTCGCCGTGCCCGGGCGAGGGCTTGCCGTCCGCACCCCCGCAGGGGAGTTCTTCACCGTCAGGACAGGAGACGCGGACGAGGACGCCTTGCTCTCCCTGCTCACCGGGGAGACCACGGCCCCGGAGGACGAGGGGACGGAACGCGTGATCCGGGCGTTCGACGAAGCCGGTTATCTGGCGGAAGGGCCGTCGCGCCCGGAGTGGCCCGCCGCTCGCCGGGATGTCAGGATCCTCGGCGACCCGGTCCTGACCGAACCGCTCGCCGTGCAACTGGCCGCCCTGGGCGCGCGGCCCCGGACGACTCCGGCCGTGACCGACCCCGGCAGCTCGCCGGTGGGCATCGAGGACCTGCTCGACGGACATCCCTCCGCGGTCGTGTGGTGCCTGGACGGACCCGTGCCGGACGGCTTGTGGGACGCCGCCGACCGGCTGCCGGAGCACGGTGTCGCGTGGCTGCGCTGCCACCGCGAGGGCTGGCAGGCGTACGTCGAACCGGTGGCCGCCGCTCCCGGGGACGTCACCTCGGCGCACGTCCGGTCCCGCAGGCTCGCCGCCACACCCGCTCACCGCGAACTGGCCGCGTACTGGAGCGGACCGCGTACCTCCGGCGCGCCGGTCCGGCTCGCCGGACCCGCCGCCACACTGCTCGCGGCGCTGCTCGCGGACGATCTGGGCCGGTGGGCCACCGGAGCCTCCGGTCCGGCGGGCTTCCCGGTGCGGCGCCGACTGCGACGGGTGGACCTGCGCACGCTGACCGTCACCGAGCACCCCGTGCTGCCGGTGCCCGACGTCGCGCCGATACCGAAGAAGGACGGATGACGGCGTTCAGCACGGCTGTGGAGGAACTCGCCACCGACGTCCTGCTCCCGGCCGGCCACGGACCCTTCCCGACCGTCCTGGTGCGCACCCCCTACGACCGGACCCGGCACGAGGCCGAGGCGCGAGGCTGGGCCCGCCGCGGGTTCGCCGCCGTCGTCCAGGACGTGCGGGGGCGGTTCGCGTCGCCGGGGGAGTGGCACCCGTACGCGCACGAGGCCGCCGACGGAACAGCGGCCGTCCGCTGGATCCGGCAGCAGCCGTGGAGCGACGGGCGGCTGGTGGCCGCCGGCGCCTCCTACGCCGCCCACTGCGCCCTCGTCCTCGCCCTGGACGCGCCCCGGGACGCCCGGCCGGACGCCGTCGTCGCGGCCGTGCCCGCCCTCGGCCTGGCGGAGACCGCCCGCGAGGCGTCCGGCGTGGAACGGCTGCTTTCCCGCGCCGGATGGTGGGCCGCCCACGGCGACCGGCGCGACTCCGACGAGAATGCGCTGAACAAGGCCCTCGCCGAGGACCCCGGCCTGCTCGCCCGCCTGCCGTTGACCGCCCTGCCCGAGCGGCTGGGACGCGCCCTGCCCTCGTGGGCGGGGTTGTGGCTCCAGCGCGACCGCGGGCACCTCGTGGCGCGGGCGGCGCACGCCGGGCCGCCCCTGCTCGCGGTGGGCGGCCATCACGACCACTTCACCGAGGAGACCGTCGCTCTGTGGCGC
Source organism: Streptomyces sp. BJ20 (assembly GCF_022869105.1). Classification (NCBI taxonomy): domain Bacteria; kingdom Bacillati; phylum Actinomycetota; class Actinomycetes; order Kitasatosporales; family Streptomycetaceae; genus Streptomyces; species Streptomyces sp. BJ20. The sequence goes on along the minus strand of NZ_CP094918.1, from coordinate 3,931,003 downwards.
GCCTGGGGCGGATCCTCGGCGCGTCTGCTGCTCGGGCCCTGGGGGCACCCTCTGACCGCTGCTCCGTGGCCGGACGCGGGACCCGCCCACCGGCTGAACCTCGGCGAGCTGTACGTGCGCTGGGCCCGCCGCGCCCTGGCCGGCGACCTCGCCCCCGGCCGCCACGGCGCACTGGCGCTCGGTGGCGCAGGCCTGTGGCTGCCCGCCGACGCCGAGGGAGAACCGCGTGCCCACCGCATGCGCCTGCTGCACGGCTCCGCCTTCACCGCCGACCCCGCCCGGCCCCTTCGCTCCGACGACCTGACCGTCCCCGCCGACGGCCCGCCCGACCGCTGCCTGCTGGTCACACCGCCGTCGCCGCGTCCGCTCGACCTCGTCGGCCCCGTCAGTGTGCGGCTGCGGGCCACCGCTCACACACCGTCCGCCGACTGGGCCGCCAGACTCGTCGTGCTCCCACCCGACGGGACCGCCGAGCGGCTCGCGGTCGGTGTCGTCCGGCGTGCCGAACCGGCCGGCCGGGAAACCGCGTTCACCGTCGGACTGGGCCGGCTGGCACGTCGGCTCCGGGCCGGTACCCGGCTGCGCCTGGAGATCGCCGGACACCACTTCCCGGCCCACGCCCGCAATCCCCACACCGGGGACGACCCGATGACGGCCGCACGACTGCTCGCCTCCCGGCGTGAGGTCCACCCGGACAGCGTGGTGCTGAACCTGCCCGTCCTTGTGTCCCGTCCCGCCCCCACCGACCCCGCCGAGGAGATCCTGCGATGACGGCCCTGCCGCTGGAAGCGCTCGTCGACCCCGTCTGCGGAATCGTCCGCAAGGTCAAGCCCGTCGAGCACCCCGCGGGCGCCCCGCCCCGCTACACCGCCCTCACGGCCGAGGTGTCCGACGCCCGCAGACACGGCCTGTGGCCCGCCGACCGGGTCTCGCTCGGCACCACCTTCGGCGACCCCGAGCAGGCCCGCGTCGCCGCGATAGCCGAGGGGATGGAGCGCTACTGCGGCAACCGTGTGCCGCCGCCCGGCCACCCGGACGCACCCCTGCGCGCCACCGCCGCCGAACTGACGGACAAGGGCCTGCGCCTGTACGGTCCGGCCGATCTGCCCGCCTACGCACCCTGGCAGTACGCCCGCGCGAAGTTCCCCTACCGCCCGCTCACCGCCGACACCCCGGCACTGTGGACACGGGGAACCGAACGACTGCCCGACGGGACCCCCGCCGAGGTCTGGGCACCCGTCTCGCTCACCCACCTCAACTGGCGACAAGGCGGCCTGCGCGAGCTGCCCCGCACCCACCACCTCAACTACGCCGGGATCGCCACCGGACAGGGCCTCGACGACGCTGTCGAGCGCGGCCTGCTGGAGATCGTCGAACGCGACGCCCTGGAACTGTGGTGGCACCTGGACGGCCCGGCCCGGGGCATCGACCCGGCGAGTGTGCCCGGCCTCTCCGACGACCTCGCCAGCTCCGCGCTCGACGTCCACATCGTCGAGATGCACTCGGAGTTCGCCCCCTGCATGGCGGCGCTCGTCCACGACCCGCGCCTCGGCCTGTACGCCGCCGGGTTCGCCTGCAAGTACGATCCGGCCGAGGCTGCCCGCAAGGCCGTCCTGGAAGCCGTCCACACCTGGGTCTTCACCCAGGGCCTGACCGGCCCCGACGGCTGGGTGTTCCAGGCCGTCGAGGCCGGGCTGCTCGCCCGCGGGCTGTACCTGGACCACCGGGCCGACGGCCGCTACCTCGACGTGTGCGGCGAGCAGTTCGAGCACGTGCGCGACCTGGGCGCACACGTGCAGGTGTGGCTGGACGAGCGGATGGCGGTCGAGGCCCGGAGGTTCACCGAGCCCGCGCTCGGGACGGTATCCGTCGCAGAGGTCGAGCCCGGCAGCCGGGAGCGGCTGGAGAGCACGCTGCGCGAGGGCGGTCACCGTGTCATGACCTTCGACCTCACCACCGAGGACGTGGCGGAGACCGCACTGCGCGTCGCCCGGGTCCTCGTCTCCGGACTGCTTCCCAACGCGCCCGCCGCCTTCGGCTACTTCGGCTGCCCGCGCCTTGCCGAGGCCGCCGTCGCGCGCGGATGGCGCGCGACTCCGCCGAGCGCGCCGGAGGATTTCACGCTGGCGCCTCCGCCACACATGTGAGGGCCGCAGTGGAAGACCACCGCGAGGACCCGCAGACGGGCCTCGTCGCCGCCCTCGCCCGGGCCCGCTCCCCGGAGCGCCCCGGCCCCGACACGCCCGCGGGAGCACCCGTCCGGGAATGGGCGGGCCCGCCGCTCCCGATCCCGCAGGCCGGCCCCGCGCACCTCGACCTGCGGACTCTGCTGCATCTTTCCCTGGCGGCCTCGGACACCTCCGGACGCCTCAGGCCCACGCCCTCCGCCGGTGCGCTGCACCCGGTGGACACCGAACTGGTCGTGGGCACCGGCTGCTCCCTGCCGCCCGGCCGCTACGGCTACGACCCGCTGCGCCACCGCGTCCATCACGCCGGCCCGCCCGTCGACGGCACGCCGCCGGGCGTGACCGCCGCACTTTCCGTCACCGCACAGCGCACGGTGTCCCACTACGGCCACCGGGCCTGGCCCCTCCTGTTGCTGGACACCGGGCACGCCGCCGCGGCGTTGCTCCTGGCGGCCCGCGTCCTGGGCGCGGGCGAATCCGACGTGCGGATGGACGGACGCACCGAGAACCCCCTGGCCGTCGTACGTATCCGACCGCCCTACGGGCGGAGCCCGAGGCACTCTGCGAGGACTGAGGACCTTCCCACCCCGGCCGACCTGCTGGCGCGCCGCAGCACCCCGCCACCGTTGGTGGGCCTTCCGCCCCGCGACGCACTGCGGGCAGTCCTGTCCACCGCCGAACGGGCCGGGGGCGGTGACCTGTTGCGCTGGTGCGCCGCGGTCGGCCCGCCTCGGCCCGGCCTCATGCAACTGGGTCCCGAGGGCACGACCCTGCGGCGCTACGCGTCCGGCGAGGCCCGTCCGACGCTCGCGGCCTGGGCGGCGGGCCAGGCGTGGCTCGCGGACGCCGGCGCCGTACTGCTCGCCCACGGCTGCCCCGCGGACGCCGACGCCACGCACATCCGCCGCGCCCATCTGCGAGCCGGCTTCGCCGTCCACCTGGCCCATGTCACAGCCCTGCGCCACGGGCTGGCGGCCCGTCCCGTCGGCTCCTGGCAGCAGGCGGATCTCGGCGCCGCTGTCGGCGCCGCGCCGGGCCGTGACTGGGTCGTGCACGCCCTGGCCCTCGGCACCCACCACGCCGACGAGGAGAGTTCCACATGATCGTCCACCCCGAGCTGCGTCGCGCCGCACGGCACGCGCGGCGGCCCCTGCTCGCGGCCACCCTCTTGCAGGGAGCCGTCACCCTCACGTACCTGGCACAGGCCGTGCTGCTGGCCCTCGCGCTCGCCGGCCTGGCCCGCGGTGACACCGGCCGACTCCCGTGGCTGCTGGCCGGCGTGCTCGCCGTCGTCGCCGCCCGCGCCGAGCTCGCCCTGTGGCAGCGGCGCACCGCCACGCGCGCCGGGGCCCGGGTCAGGGTGGCACTGCGCGACGAACTCCTGGCCCACCTGGGCCGGCTGGGGCCCGCATACCTGACCACAGCGCGGGCGGGGGCCGTCCGCACCACCCTGGTCGACGGGGTGGAGGGCGTCGACGCCTACGTCTCCCGCTACCTGCCCCAGCTCCTGGTCACCCTCGCGGTACCACCCCTGGTCCTCGCCGTCCTCGTCGTGGTCGAACCCAGGGCCCTCCTCGGGCTCGTCCCCGCCCTGCTCTTGGCCCTGCTGGGGCCGCGCGCCTGGGACCGGCTCCTCGCCGCCCGCGGGAAGGAACACTGGGACACCTACGAAGGGCTGGGCGCCGACTACCTGGAGGCTCTCCAGGGCATGCCCGCCCTGCGCGCCGCGGGCGCGGTCGGCCGCACCCGGGCGCGCCTGGAGGAGCGGTCCGCGGCCCTGCACCGGGCGACCGTCGCCAAGTTGCGGGTGTCCCTGGTCGACACGGGCATCACCGACCTCGCCATCCAGGGCGGCACCGCCGCCGCAGCGCTCCTGGCATGCTGGTCGGCCGTCACCGGATCCACCACCGCGGCCGGCACCTATCTGGTGCTGCTGCTGGCCTCCGAGTGCTTCCGTCCGGTGCGCGACCATGCCCGGGAGTGGCACGCCGGATACCTGGGGGTGTCGGCCGCCGACGGGCTGGCGTCCCTGCGCACGTCCGTGCCGGCGGTCCCCGACACCGCGACGGCGCCCGCGCACTGGCACACCCCGCCCGAACTCAGTTTTCACAGCGTCCGGTTCACCTACGACGGTGCTGACGCACCCGCTCTGGACGGGGTCTCCTTCACCGCCCGGGCGGGACGGACCACCGCGATCGTCGGGCCGTCCGGCGCGGGCAAGTCGACCCTCCTGGCCCTGCTTCTGCGCCACCACGACCCGCAGGAAGGGCGGATCACCCTCGACGGCCGCCCGACGACCGAGTACGCGCTCGACTCGCTGCGGCAGGGCATCGCCGTCGTCTCCCAGGAGACGTACCTGTTCCACGCCACCATCGCCGACAACCTGCGCCTGGCCCGTCCGGACGCCACCGACGACGAGCTCACCCGGGCGGCGCGCGCCGCCGGGATCCACGACGAGATCGCCGCCCTCCCGGACGGCTACGCCACCCTCCTCGGCGAACGGGGCGCCACGCTCTCCGGCGGGCAGCGACAGCGGCTCGCCCTCGCGCGGGCCCTGCTGTCCGACGCCCCGGTCCTCGTTCTCGACGAGGCCACCAGTTCGGTCGACGAACGACGCGAGGCGGACATCGTCCGAGAGCTGCTGAACGAGGTCGGTGGGCGGACCGTCCTGGTGGTTGCCCACCGGCTCGCGGCCGTCCGGTCCGCCGACCGGATCGTCGTCCTCGACGCGGGACGGGTGGACGCCGTCGGCGACCACACCGGCCTGGTCGACGCCGGCGGCGTCTACACCCGGCTCGTCGAGGCCGGCCGCGCCCATCGAGGGGAACTCGCCGCATGAGCACCGTCACCGGTCCCACCGCCGCCGGAGCCGGCCTGCCGGCGCGGGGCGCGCTGCGCGCCCTGCTCCTGGCCCTCGCGGCACACCGTGCCATGACGGCCCGCACCTGTGCCGCCGCGCTCCTCGAGCAGGGTTCTCTCGTCGCGCTGGTGACCCTGGCCGCGCATACCGTGGGCATCGCCGTCATCGAAGGGCGCGCACCCACGGCCGGCACCGTCACCGCGCTCGTCGCCCTCGTTCTCGTACGCGCCCTGATGACCTGGCGGGAGATGGACCTCTCCCACGATCTCGCCTACCGGGTACTGGCGGCACTGCGGGTCCACGTCTTCGACGGACTGGCCCGCAGCGCGCCGGCCCGGGTCGCGGGCCGGCGCAGCGGCGATCTCGCCGCCACCGCCATGGCCGACGTGGAGGCGCTGGAGTTCTTCTACGCCCACACCACCGCCCAGCTGCTCGCGGCGGGAACGGTCCTCACCGGCGGCTCGGTACTTCTGGCCCTGGTGGAGCCGTGGCTGCTGGTGGCCGTGCTGCCGGTCGCCGCCCTGCTCGCCGCGGCGCCCTTCGCCGACGCGGGCGCGCGCACGGTGCGCGGCGGCCGCACCCGCACGGCTGTGGCCGCGCTGTCGGCCGACACGGTGGAGACCGTCGACGGGCTGCGCGAACTGCTTGCCTTCGGCGCTCTGGCCGAACGCCGCCGCACGTTGGCGGAACGGGGGCGGCAGGTCGGCGACGCCCAGCGCGCCGAGGCCACCTGGGAGGCCGTCGCCGCTGCCGTCCGCGACCTCCTCATCGTGGTCGCGGTCCTCGGCGTGGTCGCCGCGGCGGCACAGTCCGTGACCTCCGGACGGCTGCACGGTGCCTGGGCCCCGGCCGCGATGGCGCTGGCCCTGTCCGTCCTCGGCCCGGTCGCGGAGTCCGCCCGCGCCCTGAGCCAGGCCGTGGCCCTGCGCGCCGCCGCCGCCCGCGTCGACGCGGCCGTCAAGGCCCCCGCACTGGCACCACCGCCCACCGCACCACGCCCCCTGCCTCCGGGACCACTGGGCGTCCGGTTGCACCGAGTGCGGTTCGACTACGGGGGCGCCCCCGTGCTGGACGGCGTCGACCTCACCGTCCGTCCCGGCCGGACACTCGCCCTCGTCGGCGCCTCGGGTGCGGGCAAGTCCACCTGCGCCCACCTGCTGGCACGCTTCTGGGACCCGTCCGCCGGTGAGGTCCAGTTGCTGCCCGCCGACGGCGATCCCGTGGACGTGAGGCAGGTGGACGACGCGGAACTGCGGCGGGCGGTGGTCCTGGTGGGACAGGACACCCCCCTCTTCCACGGCACCCTCGCCGAGAACCTGCGGCTCGCCGCGCCCGAGGCCGACGACCGGGCGCTGGCCGAGGCGGCGCGGCTGTGCGGCGTCGACCGGATCGCCCCCCTGGACACCCTCGTCGGCGAGCGGGGAGCCACGCTCTCCGGCGGTCAGCGGGCCCGCATCGCGCTGGCCCGCGCGCTGCTGGCCGGCCCGCGCGTCCTCGTGCTCGACGAGACCACCGCGCACCTGGACAACACCGGCGACGCCGAACTCGCCACCGCGCTGCGGCAGGAGAGCCGCACGACGATCCTCATCGCCCACCGCCCGGCCACCATCCGCCGTGCCGACCGCATCGCGGTCCTGGAGGGCGGCCTCATCACGGAAGAGGGAACCTGGGAGGACCTCACAAGCAGCCCCGACAGCGCGCTCAACCGCATCCTCAGTGACACCGCCCTCACTGGGCACGGCAGTTCGCCCCGGGAACCGGACCAGTGACGCTTAGGTACGGGTGTACCTGGAAACGACTACTCCCGAACGATCGTCGCGTCGGCGGTCGGCCGGCAACGGGAGGGGTCTCACGTGGACGCGCCCTTGTACCTGAGGCCCAGGGTGGAACCCCCGCTCGCCGCACTGCTGGCGGACGGGCCCTTCCTGCACTCGCTCGCCGACGCGCTGGGGTCGCCGCTCAATGTGCTGCTCCCCGAGGCCGTGGCCGCGAACGCCGCCCGCTTCCGTGCCGTCTACCGCCGCCACCGTCTCACCGGGCGGGTCTACTTCGCGCACAAGGCGAACCGGTCCAGCGCCCTGCTGCGGCGACTGGCGGCGGAGGACCCGGCCGCCGTCGGTGTCGACGTCGCCTCCACGGAGGAGCTGAGGCACGCACTGGGCTGTGGGTTCACCGGCGACCGCGTCATGGCCACCGGCCCCAAGGACGCCGCGTTCCTCTGGCTGGCCGCGCGCGTCGGAGCCACGGTCAACCTGGACTCGCCCGGGGAACTGGAACGTCTCTCCGCACTGGTGCGCGCACATGGCCTCGGCCGCGTCGCCGTACTGGTACGCCTGTCGGGGTTCGAGCACACCACCGGCAACGGGGGAGCGGGCACCCGGCTGCTCTCCCGGCGCAGCCGCTTCGGCACCCCGGTACGTGACATGGAGGAGCTGCTGTCGGCGCTCGAACACAACGCCGACACCGTGGAGTTCGCCGGAGCCGCCTACCATCTCGACACCACCGGCGTGGAGGAGAAGGCGCGGGCGCTGGAGCAGTGCGTGCTGTTCATGGACGAATGCCGGGCGCGGGGACTCGCGCCGCACGCCCTCGACATCGGGGGCGGATTCGGCGTCGGCTACGTCGCCGAGGCGGAGGACTGGGAGCGGTGGACCACCGCGCTGACCGAGGCAGTGCTCGGCGTCCGTCCGCCGATGACCTGGCGCGGTCACGGATACGGGCTGCGCAACGAGGGCGGCACGGTGCGCGGTGCCACCGCCCTGTACCCCGCGTACCGCCCCACCGCCGGCCCGGGATACCTCGACGAGATCCTCTCCCTGCCCGCGCCGGTGCTGGGCCGCCCGGCCGCCACCCTCCTGCTGGAGCACCTCCACGACCTCTACATCGAACCCGGCCGTTCCCTGGTCGACCAGTGCGGACTGTCGCTCGCCCGCGTGCTGGACGTGCGGCCCGCGGACACGGACGCCGGGCACCATCTGGTGCACCTCGCGATGAACGCGGGTGACATGAGCCTGGAGGAGCACGGGGTCCTGGTGGACCCCGTCCTGTTGCCGCGCGACGAAGCGGCGGCGGGTGACGGAGAGGCGGTCGGCGTCTACCTCACCGGCAATCTGTGCCTGGAAGGCGATCTCATCACCCGCCGCCTGGTCTTCCTGCCCCGGTTGCCGCAGGCGGGGGATCTGCTGGCGTTCGCCAACACCGCCGGATACGCCATGGACTTCCGCGCCCATCACGCGCAGCGGCAGCCCGCCGCGCGGACGGTGGCGGTGGAGCGGCGGGGCGACACCTGGCGCTGGTGCCCGGACGAGGACTACTGGCCGATCACACCCCTGGGGGGAGCAGTCGGATGAGGTACGACAGCATCACCGAGGCCATAGGCAACACGCCTCTGGTGCGCATCGATCCCGCCGTACACGGTCTGCGCAACATCGACCTCTACGCCAAGCTGGAGATGCTCAATCCGTTCGGGTCCGTCAAGGACCGGCCCGCCTGGCACATGGCCCGGCCCCACCTGGAGGCCGACACCGACGGCGAAGGGACGGTCGTCGAACTCTCCAGCGGCAACACGGCCAAGGCACTCGCCCTGCTGGCCGGCATGCACGGACGGGGATTCAAGAGCGTCACCAACCGCATGCGCGTACCCGAGATCAAGGAGCTCCTGCTGCTCATCGGCGCCGAGATCGAGGAGCTTCCCGGACGCAGCGAGTGCCTCGACCCGACCGACACGGACGACCCGCTGACGCAGTTCCACCGGGCGCTGTCCGACCAGGGGAGCACGTACCTGCACACCGACCAGTACTTCAACCCGCGCAACGTCGAGGCACACGCGGAGGGTACCGGCCCCGAGATAGTGAAGGACCTGGACGGCCGGGTGCCGGACTGGTTCATCGCCTGCGTGGGCACGGCCGGTTCGTCGACCGGTGTCGCCAAGGTCCTGCGCGAGCTCGATCCGCGCGTACGGGTGCTCGGCCTGGTCGCCCACAAGTCGGACTTCATACCGGGCATCCGCACCATGGACGAGGTCCACGAGGTGGGCCTGTTCGACCCGGCGACGTACGACGCCATCGAGTCGGTCACCTCCGACGAGGCCATCGACGGGATGATCACCCTGATCCGCCGCTGCGGACTGCTGAGCGGACCGACCGGCGGCGCCGCCTACGAGGGGGCGGTGCGGCAGCTGCGGTACGCGGACGCCGAGCTGGAGGGGACGGGGCAGCGCCGGACGGCGGTGTTCATCGTGTGCGACCGGGCCGAGAGCTACCTCAGCTATGTGCGTCAGCGACGCCCCGAACTCCTGGGCAGGACGGACCGCGGGCGCTCCGCGGTGGCCGTCACCGACGCCGAGGCCCGTGCGGAGGGCCGCGTCATCGACGTGCAGGAGGCCCGCCGCTGGTGCGCCGAGGGTGACCCCCGGCCACTCGTCGTCGACCTGCGCAGTCCACACGCCTATGCCGCCCTGCACATCGAGGGCTCGGTCAACATCGTCGACGAGGTGTTCGAGGACCTGCTGCGCGGGGGGCTCCCCTTCAGCAAGCGCACTCCCGTGCTGCTGGCCTGTCCCGTGGGCGAGAAGTCACTGCGGTTCGCCGCCGCGCTGACCCGGATGGGCCACCCGGACGTCCGCAGCCTGGCCGGCGGGATCGTCGCCTGGCGGGACGCGGGCGCACCGCTGGTGCGCGAGTGAGCGCGGCGCACCCGCTTCCCGCGGTGGAACCGGAGGACCCTTGCTGGCAGCGGCAGTTGAGAGAACAGTTTCCCATCGTCACCGGGCATCCGGAGTTGGCGTATCTCGACAGCGCGGCCACGTCGCAGAAGCCACGTGCCGTACTGGAGGCCGTCCAGACCTACCTCACGACCTCGAACGCCAACGCCGGCCGCGGCACCTACCCCTGGGCCAACCGGACCACGGACCTCGTGGAAACGGCGCGGGAACGGGTCAAGGAGTTCCTCCACGATCCCGAACCGGGCGGCTCCGCCGTCCACTTCACGAGCGGCACCACGGAGGGTCTGCGTACGGTCGCCCGTGACTGGCTCGTGCCGTACCTCAGGGACGGGGACGAGATCCTCGTGCCGTACGCCGACCACCGGGCCAATCTCGACCCCTGGCTCGAGGCCCGCCGGCTGCTGGCCGAGCGCGGTGTCGAGGTCCGCGTACGGGCGCTGCCGTACCAGGCGGTCTCCGGCGACTACGACCACCGGACCCTGGCCGAGGCCGTCGGCCCGCGGACCCGCTTCGTGGCCGCCACCCATGTCCACCACGTCTACGGCGGCGACATGAACGTGCACCGCATCCGCGAAGCGGTCGGCCCGGACGTGCCGATCTGCCTGGACGCGGCGCAGAGCGTCGGTCACCTGCCCGTCCACCTCGACGACCCGTCGCTGGACGTGGACTTCGTGGTCTTCTCCGGGCACAAGGCGATGGCCCTGCCCGGATCAGGCGCGGTGTGGGCGCGCAACGCGCGGGGGCCCGTGTTCCGGCCGGGCGGCTGGCAGGGAACCCCCAACACGGTGGGCATCGTGTCGCTGCGGGCCGCGCTCGACTGGCTCGACGCGGCCGGCGTCGAGCGGATCGCGCGCTGGACGACCACACTCACCACACGGCTGACGGACCGGCTCGCACGCATCGGCCCCTACGACGTGCTCGGCTGTCCGGTGAGCCTGGCCGCCGACTCCCCCCTGCCCGCGGCCCAGCGTCGCCACGGCATCGTCACCTTCCGCCACCGCGACATCCCGTCCGACGACCTCGGGTTCATCCTCTTCAGCCACGGCTTCATGGTGCGCGCCGACAGCCTCTGCCAGGCCGGCACCGAGGAACGGGACGGATCCGTAAGGGTGAGCCTGCACGCCTACAACACGGCCGAGGAGATCGACCGCCTGCTGTCCGTCCTCGCGTCGTTGACGTGAATGGCAACTGATAACCGTTTCCACCTGTAGATTCGTCTCTGCCCACGGATGGACGAGAGACGGACGAGGTGGCGCGAGCGATGGGCGTGAGCATGGGAACGGCCAGGGCATGGGTGGAGCGCTGGGAACGGCAGCAGGAGCGGTATGCGGTGGACCGCGAGGAGAGGTTCACCGTGATCGCGGATGTCGTCGAGCACGTCACCGCCGGCCGTGCCCGCCCCCTCCTGCTCGACCTGGGGTGCGGGCCCGGCTCCCTTGCCGCCAGGCTGGCCGCCCGTTTCCCGCACGCGGAGATCGTCGCCGCCGACATGGACCCCCTGCTGCTGGAGCTGGGGCGCACCCACCACGCCGGCGCCGCCCGCTACGTCGACACGGTCATCGGTGAGGAGGGCTGGACCCGGGCCCTCGGACTGCGACGTCCCCTGGACGCCGCCCTCTCGACGACCGCGCTGCACTACCTGCCCGAGCCGGCGCTGCTGCGCACGTACCGCTCCGTCGCGTCCCTGCTCCGCCCCGGCGGCGTCCTCGTGAACGGAGACCACTTCACGCCGGACGCGACACCGTGCGCGGACCTCACCGCCCATGTGGGCCGGCGCAGGGCGGAGCGCTCGGGCGGCCGCGCACCGGAGGACTGGCGGTCCTGGTGGGACGCCGCGGCCCGGGACCCCGAACTGGCCGATCTGCTCGACGAACGCAGCCGGCGCCAGGCGACCCGGGCCGGGTGCGGGGGCGACGGGCAGATCACGGCGAGCCGCCACGCCGAACTGCTGCGCCGGGCCGGCTTCGCCCACGTCGCGCCGGTCTGGCAGTTCGGCGACAGCACCGTCCTGGTGGCGATCATGGGCGAAACGCACGGACTCCCCGCTCCCGTCAGGACCTAAGACCGGCAGCGGAGAAGGCCGCTCGGGACCATTGCGGAGAACGGGTGGGCCAAGGCAGGTCACAGAGCCAGACTCATCAGGATCTCGTCCCGGTCGTCACCGGGCGCCACCCGCAGCGCGCCCGGCCACCTGCCGACCTCCGTCCAGCCCGCCTTGCGGTAGAACTCCTCCAGCCCCAGTCCGGACCGTACGGCGAGCTGCAGCCGCTCCAGTCCCATCTCGTCACGCCCGACGCGCTGGGCGTGCCGCATCAGTGCGATTCCGATACCCGTCCCACGGAAGTGCACCTGTGTCTGGACGTGGTTCACCACGCCGCAGTGCGCCACGAGCGGATGCGGCTCGCGGCGGAGCAGCAGCCAGCCCGCGAGCGCGCCGTCCACGGTCGCCAGGAGGAGCCTGCTGTTTTCAGGGGACAGTCCACGGGTGATCCTCCCGACCGCCGGCCGGAGCGCCGCCTCGGTCACCGGCGGCAGCGGGCAGTCCATGGGGACGACGGCCCCTCCGGCGTTGACGACCGCCGTCCAGCAAGCACCGAGGGCCCGCCGGACGGCGGCGGTGGCCTCCTGCGGCCGGCTGAGTTGTGCGATCACGGGAGTTGGTACCACCTCAGGCGCTGTCATACCCGGTAGCTTGCCAGGGCGCGCGATCCCAGGTGCGCCGTCCGCCGACCCTGTCAGCGCTCTTCGTACGGGTCCGACGGCTCCGCGATCCGTACGACGGTCGTGGCCTGCAGCACCGGGGGCCAGGCCGAGGGAAAACCCAGTTCGCCACGAGGACGCCACGTCCCCGTCACCGTCACCCATGTGTCGGTCTCCGGGGCGTCCGGCCCGCGGACCTCCACCTTGCTCGTCGTGGCGTCGGCCGCGCAGCACGCCACCCGCAGCCGGGTCACGTACCAGGCATCGCCGTCCCCGGGTGTGACGAACCCGGTCAGCCGGACCGTGCGGCCCCTGAGCGAGTACCCGCTGTCGTAGACGGCCCGGGAACCGAACTGGCTCACACTCAGGTCCACCGGGTCCCCCGCGGGCAGAGCGGGGAAGGCGCCGACGCTCTCCGCGGCCCGTCTGGCCTCGTCGCGGGCCGCGCTGTACGAACCGAGTGCGGGTGGCGGGAAGAGGAGCAGCGCGGCGGCGGGCAGCACGAGCAGCCACGCCACCCGGGGGCTGCCCTCGTGGGAGTGGAGGTGGTCGTGCCGCTCCGCGACCAGGTGCCCGCCGTGGTCGGCGGCGTCGGTGCCGTACCGTGCCGCTCGCGCGGTCAGCGCCGCACGCACCAGACCGAGCAGCCCCAGCAGCGCGCCGGAGGCCACCAGGTAGGGCCGCAGGCCGCCCTGCACGTACCGCAGGTACAGGTCGCTGAGCAGGGCGATCCGCAGGACCGCAGCACCGACCAGCATCAGCAGGACGGCGGGACCATACCGCCTCACAGCACCCACCACCCCACGAGGACACTGCTGACCACGGCGACCACCCAGGTCGCGGACGAGAACCGGACGGCGAACGAACGCCCGAAGGTGCCCGCCTGCAGCGCGAACAGCTTGAGGTCGACCATCGGGCCGACCACCATGAACGCCAGTTGGGCGACGGGCCCGAACTGGCTCAGCGACGCCGCCACGAACGCGTCCGCCTCGCTGCACACGCACAGCACGACGGCGAGGACGCCCAGCAGGAGCACCGAGACCCAGACGGACACCGTGAAGACGTCCAGCAGGGACCGCGGCACCGTGATGTTGAAGGTGGCCGCTGCCGCCGAACCCAGCACCAGGAAACCCCCGGCGTGCAGGAAGTCGTGCTGGATCCCCGCCATGAACGACCCCGTGCGGGAAGTCCCCGGTCCGGCCGACGGCGCTTCTGGCAGCCGTAGCCACCCACTGCGGCCGAAGCGCGCCCACAGCCAGCCCAACGCGACGGCGGTACCCAGCGAGGCGGCGAACCGGGCCACCACCATCTGCGGGTTACCGGGGAACGCCAGGGAGGTGGCGACGAGAACGACGGGGTTGACTGCGGGGGCGGAGAGCAGGAACGCGAGTGCTGCGGCCGGGGCGACGCCGCGCCGCATCAAGCTGCCGGCCACCGGCACCGACGCACACTCGCATCCGGGCAGCACCACACCCGCGGCGCCCGCGACGGGTACGGCGAGGGCTTGGCTGCGCGGCAGCAGCCGCGTGAAGACGCGCTCGGGCACGAAGGCGCCGATGGCCGCTGAGACCAGCGCGCCGAGCAGGAGGAACGGGATGCCCTGGACGACGACGGCGGTGAACACCGTCCACCAGGCAGCGACGGGCGGAGTGTAGAGGTCGAGCGCGAGTGCGGGGCCGAGGAGACCGGCGACCGTGACGACGGTGACGAGTGCGGATCCACCGAGGACGACATGGACGACCGTCCGCGCGACGAGGCGTACGACATCGATGAGCCTGCCTCGTGCCAATGCGTGGTCCCGGGCGCTCACACCGCTCGGCCTCACCGCACCATCACCCGAACGCACCACCCACAGGAAGTCGCGGGCGGCTACCATGCGGCGCCCGGCCGGAGCAGTTTAGCGAGACACGGGTGTGGCGCCGGAGCCGCCTCCGCATACCGTCCACGCCGACATCGAACGCGAGATCGAGGAAACCTGCGAGAAGCTCTGAAGCCCCGCCCCACATCTGAGGTGCGCCATGCAGCAGTCCTCGGAGCCGACTGTGCCCACCCTGATCCGAGGAACGAATACTCCGGTGCAGCATCGAAAATCATTATCGGCAGCACGCTACGCAATCAACCTGTTTGCCGATGTGTGCACTCCATGGCAGCGTCGTCCGCGAGGGTAGAAAGCAGGAAGAATGCTTGAGGCCGCCGTCGCGAAGGGGCGGTGGACCGAATTCATGGAGATGAGTGAAGTGGCGACATCCCTGCAACATCACCCGCATTCAGGGCATGCCCATGCGCACGGCGAGGGCTGCGGCCACGTGGCCGTCCCTCACGGTGATCACGTCGACTACGTGCACGACGGGCATCTGCACCGTGAACACGACGGCCACGCGGATGAGTGCGAGGTGGGCGAGCACCGTGAGCACGCCGAGCACGCCCACGCGCACGGCGAGGGCTGCGGCCACGTGGCGGTGCCCCACGGTGACCACATGGACTACGTGCACGACGGTCACCGCCACGCGGCTCACCGGGGCCACTGGGACGACCACTGACTGTTTCGGGGGCACCCCTCCCAGGAATACGGAATGCACCCTGCTCCCAGGGGTGCATTCCGTATGCTTTTGCATTTCGTGCAGAAGTGCTTGCGCAGGGGGTGAGCGGTCGCTTCTCACCGGCTCGAGTACGGAAGGAGCGCCATCTCGCGGGCGTTCTTGACCGCCGTGGCGATCTGTCGTTGCTGCTGGGCCGTGACGCGGGTGACACGGCGGCTGCGGATCTTGCCGCGGTCGGAGATGAACTTGCGCAGCAGATCGGTGTCCTTGTAGTCGATGTAGGTGATGCCGGCCGCGTCCAGCGGGTTGGGACGGGACTTCAGCGGCTTACGGGGACCTTGGCGGGAGGCCATGGTGCTCCTTCTGTGTCGGGGCGTATGGCGCCGGTTCTACGTAACGGGGTCGAGGAGGGAGTCGAATGCGGCCGGGAGTCGTTTCCAAGCTTCGGGCCCTGCCGCGTACTCGGCGTCGGTGAGCAGACAGGACTCCAGCACCCGCGTGAGTCCGTCGCGGTCCAGGCCGGGGGAGGTGAAGACGAGGTGCTGGCAGCGGTCCCCGTGCTCGGGGTGCCAGTCCAGCGCGGCGGCCGCTCGGCGCACGGGCGGAACCATCTCCCAGGCGGCGTCCGGCAGGGAGGCGAGCCACGGGCCGGCGCTCTCCACGCACAGCGCTCCGCCGGCGGCGTCCCAGGCGAGCAGGGTGTCCGGGTGGTCGGCGAGCCAGAACCGGCCGCGGCTGCGGACCGCGGCGCAGCAGAGGTCCTCCAGCGCCTGGTAGAGGCGTTCGGGGTGGAACGGGCGGTGCCGACGCCAGACGAGGGTGGTGACGCCTGCCTCGTCGGCCTCCTGGGGGAGCAGGGCGCAGGCGGGGTGCTGGGCTGCGGCGGCCGCCTCCACGTCGAAACCGGCGAAGGCCAGCCGTGCGAGCTCCGGCGAGCCGGCGCTCACCTGACGGGCTGTGGGGTGGAGTTGGGTGAGGAGAGCCCGGTCCTCGTCGTCGGCGTCCTCGCTCTCCACGACGGCGAGGACGGGGGAGTACTCCAGTTGCCTGGCCCAGGTGTCGCCGACCGTGCGCTGGTCGCCGGCCGCGGCCGCGAGGCCCGCCTCGGCCAGGTCGTCGCCGTTGCCGAGGCAGGGGAGGACGAGAGCCGGATCGACCGCCGTGACCACGTTGGTGAGCCGGACCGCGTCGGCACCGTGCTGGACGACGGCCTCGGCCATTCCCTTGGGTTCGACGGAGTCCCACAGTTCGACGACGGCGAGCCGGGTGAGTCCGGCGTCGGCGAGTCGTCCCAACTCGGGGACCAGGTCCTCGCGCAGTGCGCAGCACGCGCAGTCGTTGACCAACGGGGCCTCTTCCCGGGACAACTCACCCGAAGCGTCGCGCACTTGACGCAGAACGGTGCCGTCGGCCGCCGTGGACAGGTCGTGATGGAGGGCCACACTGTGGGGCACCAGGTGCAGGAGGTGCTCCACGACCTTGCGGCGTGCCTCGGAGTGGATCCCGGCGACGATGACGACGGGGAGTTCGGAACCGCCGCGCATCAGTTGGCTCCGCGTCGGCCGTACCGGCGCTCGAAGCGCTCGACTCGCCCGGCGGTGTCCAGGACCCGGGCGGTCCCCGTGTAGAAGGGGTGGCTGACGTGCGAGACCTCGACGTCGACCACCGGGTAGGTGTTGCCGTCCTCCCACTCGATCGTCTTGTCGCTGGTCATGGTGGAGCGGGTGAGGAACGCGTAGTTCGCGGCCCGGTCGCGGAAGACGACGGGACCGTAAGCGGGATGGATTCCGGGCTTCATGGGTGTCCTTGAGTTCTGGGGCCGGTGGTGGAGCGGCGGGAGGGTCAGCGTTCCTCGCGGAAGTCGACGTGCCGCCGGGCGATCGGGTCGTACTTGCGCAGTACCAGGCGGTCGGGGTCGTTGCGGCGGTTCTTGCGGGTGACGTACGTGTAGCCGGTTCCCGCGGTGGAGCGGAGCTTGATGATCGGGCGTACCTCGTTGCGTGCCATGAGCGCTACTATATGGGAATGGTTTCCATTACCAAAAACTAGCCGTCTCTGATGAGAGGTAGGTACGACCTTGTCCGCCCACTGCCAACTGACCGGCGCCCAGCCGGGCTTCGGCAACACCATCTCCCACTCGCATCGGCGCACCTCGCGCCGCTTCGACCCCAACATCCAGCGCAAGCGTTACTGGCTGCCCGGCGAGGGGCGGTATGTCCGGCTGACGCTCAGCGCGAAGGCGATCAAGATCATCGACAGCATCGGCATCGAGGCCGCCGTGGCCCGCATCCGCGCCCGAGGGGAGAAGGTCTGATGGCCAAGAAGAGCAAGATCGCGCAGAACGAGAAGCGCAAGGCGGTCGTCGAGCGGTACGCGGCCCGCCGTGCGGAGCTGAAGGAGATCATCCGCCGGCCGTCCTCCACCGATGCCGAACGCCAGGCCGCAGCGGAAGAACTGCGGCGCCAGCCCCGCAACGCGAGCGCCACCCGAGTACGCAACCGGGACAGCGTGGACGGGCGGCCGCGCGGTCACCTCCGGAAGTTCGGCCTGTCACGGGTCCGCGTACGGGAGCAGGCCCACGCCGGCTTCCTGCCCGGGGTCACCAAGTCCTCCTGGTAATCACTCCGTTCGCGCGACGGGCTCCGGGTCCGGCCATGACTCGGCGGAGTCATGGCCGGACCTCCTGCTGAGCGTGCCTGCGAATGTCAGGGCAGGGGCGGGAGGTTGAGCCGGGCAGCCCTCGGCCGGGGGGAGCCGCTGCGTGGCCATGGCGGACACCGTCCGCCGGTAGGGGGAGCGGAAACTGGGCCCGGCAGATCCGCGGGCAGGCCGGCGAGGGTGTGTGATGCCAGTACGCCTGCACCCGGCCGCCGGACGCTCAGTTGGGCCGGATCAGATCAGGGCAGCACCAGTGCATACGGGCCCCGACCTCGCCGAGGACGTCGTTCTGAACCTGAGCGTCGAAGAAGAACGGGGCGGCTGTCGAGGGCCGCCAGGGCATGCCAGGGAAGCGGTGGGGGAGGAGGTTGATGACCTCAGCACGTCGGGTTCGTACAGGTCGCGGTCGCTCGAGGCGACGCGCTCTTCGGCCCGTGCGTGGTGCGTGCCGGGCCGGACGGTGCCGTGGCTGCGACCACCGCCCGACCCGGGGTCTCAGAGCCCCGTCATGGTGGTGACGGGGTCGTGCTCGTGCGCGCAGCTCTCGTCGAAGCCGTAGGTGTCCCAGGCGGGGAAGGGGTCGGAAGCGGGCAAGGCTTCGCCTTCCCTGATGAGGCAGTCGGTCAGGGCGGCCCGCAGCGACTCCGCGTTCAGATGGGTTCCGATGAAGACGAGCTCCTGAGCGAAGTCGCTGTCGGCGTCACGTGCGGAGGAGGGCTCGAAGCGGGCCACCGAACCGGCTTGCGACCACAGTCCCGTCACACGGGGTCGGCTGGCGAGGGTGAAGAAGCCCTTGGACCGGAGGATCTGCCCGTAGGCGCCACTGTCCAATGCCTCCGTCACGAACGCCCACAGCCGCCCCGGGTGGAAGGGCGTCGAGGAGCGGAAGACGGTCGACGAGATGCCGTACTCCTCCGTCTCGGGAACGTGGTCCCCGTTGAGTTCCCTGACCCAGCCCGGAGCCTGTTGCGCCCGCTCCAGGTCGAAGCGGCCGGTGCCCAGGACCTCGCCGACCGGTACGCGGCCCCGCACGGCCGCCGTCACGCGGGCGGCGGGGTTAAGGCGGGCGAGGGCGGCCCGCAGCCGGTCGGCGGACGCGGCGTCGACGAGGTCGAGCTTGTTGAGGACGATGACGTCGGCGAACTCGATCTGGTCCATCAGCAGGTCGCTGACCGTGCGTTCGTCGCCCTCGTACTGGTCCAGGCCCCGTTCGGTCAGTTCGTCGCCGCCGGCCAGCTCGGGCAGGAAGTTGGCGGCGTCCACGACCGTGACCATCGTGTCCAGCCGGGCCAGGTCGCCGAGGGTGGCGCCGTCGTCGCGGGCGAAGGCGAAGGTGGCGGCCACCGGCATGGGCTCGGAGATGCCGGAGGACTCGATGAGGAGGTAGTCGAAACGCCCCTCGCGCGCCAGCCTGTCCACTTCCTCCAGCAGGTCGTCGCGCAGGGTGCAGCAGATGCACCCGTTGGTCATCTCGACCAGGCGTTCCTCGGTGCGTGACAGTGCGGCTTCGCCGCCGCGCACGAGGGCGGCGTCGATGTTGACCTCGCTCATGTCGTTGACGATGACGGCGACGCGCAGACCCTCCCTGTTCCCGAGGATGTGGTTGAGCAGGGTGGTCTTGCCCGCGCCGAGGAACCCTGACAGGACGGTGACGGGCAGGCGCGCGGAGGGGGTGTGCGGCATGCCGTGTCAGCCCTCGGGCCGCAGCAGGCCACGTTCGTACGCCCTGGCCAGCCGCTGGGGGACGCGGTGCGGCACCCCGTCCACGGTGACGGTGACCAGCTGGGGCGTCACCGCCTTCCACTGCGCGCGACGGTGCCGGGTGTTGCTGCGCGACATCTTGCGTTTGGGCACGGCCATGAGGACCTCCGGGACGTGATCGGTGAACGAGACGGAGGTTACATGAAAATGGATGTCATTACGATGTCGATGCCGGGTGCCGCTCTGAAACGGGACAGGCTTGGGCGGCTGGGCCGAGCCTTCTGCGGACCCTTCGGGGGCCAGGCGGAACAGGGCCGGCCTGCCGTCGATGAACAGCTCTTCCCGCGCGAGGACGGAGTCGGCCGAGGGGCGGCACTCGGCGCCAGGAGTGTGTCCTGACGTGCAGTCGCGGAGGAAGGCGTTGCACGGCGGGACCGGCAACTCGTCGACGGAACAGACCGGTTCGCCGCGCGGGCGGCCGCCTGTCAGCAGCAGCCCGCCGGCTGGCCCGCTCGCCGGCCGCGCCTCTGTCGGCCGTCCGTCGGCACCATCCGTGGCCCCTCCCTGGCCCGACCCCGCACACCGGACAGGGAACAAGAAGGTCTCGGGTCCGAGCCGCGACCCGGACCGATCTGACAAGAAGTCAGCGGTCAGGGATGGCCGGTCTCGTGTTCGGGCAGCCGTGCCCGCAGTGTGGTGGCGAAGTCCTCGGCGCGGGCGAGCTGGACGCGTAGCTTCTCCACCTGCTCCGCCGCGCTGTGTTCGTACTCCCGCACACGCTGAAGGAGCGCCTCGCGCTCGTCCGGGCCGAGTTCACCGCCGTCGTCGAGGCGGTCGGTGGCGTCCAGCAGGTCGCGCATCTGGTCCAGGGTGAAGCCGAGAGGCTTCATCCGCCGGATGACCATGAGACGGGCGACATCGGTCTCGGTGTAGAGGCGGAAACCTCCCTGGGAGCGGGCCGAGGGGACGACGAGACCGGTCTGCTCGTAGTGGCGGATGGTGCGCAGGGACAGCTCGGTGCGCGCGGCGACCTCGCCGATCTGCATGTGTTTGCCGTCCACGTCCCTGCTCCCGGCCTTTCCCGCACGGCGGTGCCTTCTGAGCCCGCCGATGCCTACTCTAACGTTAGGGTAGAGTTGATGACGGTGAGGGCAGCCCGGCTGCCCCCGCTGTCGTCGTACCGGGGCCGATGCCGCCCCGGCGAAGATCCGATTCTTGCAGGAGAGAAGCGTGCGCGAGCCCATGACGCCCGGCGCCGCCGCCTGCCCGCCGTGACGTTTCGCCCCTGGACGTGAGCCGGTGGCGCCCTAGCGCCCGCCCACTCCGTCCCCTTCTGGTCCCCCGGCTCCGCGCTGACGGGGCCGTCCCGCGGGGTGCCGGCCCGGCTTCTCCGCGTCCTCCCGCCCGTCCCCGGCCTGCCCCGGGGGTGTGCCCGAGCACGACAGGTTCCTGAACTCTTGCCTTCCGCTACCGCTGTGCCCCAGGCCGCGCGCCTGCGCGGCCTGAAGCCCGACTGGCTGAACAACCCGAAGGTATGGCGCACCGAGGTCCTCGCCGGCCTGGTCGTCGCCCTGGCGCTGATCCCCGAGGCCATCTCCTTCTCGATCATCGCCGGGGTCGACCCGGCGGTCGGCCTGTTCGCCTCCTTCACCATGGCCGTGGTCATCTCGATCGTCGGCGGCCGCCGCGCGATGATCTCGGCCGCCACCGGTGCCATCGCCCTGGTCGTCGCACCGCTCAACCGCGAGCACGGCCTGGGCTATCTGGTCGCCGCCGTCATCCTCGCCGGCGTCTTCCAGGTCGCCCTGGGCGCGCTGGGGGTGGCGAAGCTGATGCGGTTCATCCCCCGCTCGGTGATGGTCGGCTTCGTCAACGCGCTCGCCATCCTGATCTTCATGGCCCAGGTCCCCGAGATGACCGACGTGCCGTGGCCGGTCTACCCGCTGATCATCGGTGGGCTGGCGCTGATGGTGTTCTTCCCCAAGGTCACCACCATGATCCCGGCGCCGTTGGTCTCCATCGTGATCCTCACCGTGATCACCGTCGGCGCGGCCGTCGCGGTGCCGACCGTCGGGGACAAGGGCGCGCTGCCGTCCTCGCTTCCCACGCCCGGTCTCCCGGACGTGCCGTTCACGACGGACACGCTGACCACGATCGCCCCGTACGCGTTCGCCATGGCGCTGGTCGGCCTGATGGAGTCGCTGATGACCGCGAAGCTGGTCGACGAGATCACCGACACCCACTCCAACAAGACCCGTGAATCGGTCGGTCAGGGCATCGCCAACATCGTCACCGGCCTCTTCGGCGGCATGGGCGGCTGCGCCATGATCGGTCAGACGATGATCAACGTGAAGGTCTCCGGCGCTCGCACCCGGATGTCCACCTTCCTCGCCGGGGCATTCCTGATGGTGCTGTGCATCGTCTTCGGGCCGATCGTCTCCGACATTCCCATGGCCGCGCTGGTCGCCGTCATGATCATGGTGTCGTTCGCGACCTTCGACTGGCACTCCATCGCCCCCAGGACGCTCAAGCGGATGCCTGCCGGTGAGATCGCTGTCATGGTGATCACCGTCGCCTGCGTGGTCGCCACCCACAACCTCGCCGTCGGCGTCGTCGTCGGCTCCATCACCGCCATGGTCATCTTCGCCAAGCGCGTCGCGCACCTCGCCGAGGTCACCGCCGTCACCGACCCCGACGGCACCACGGTCGTCTACCGGGTCACGGGCGAGCTGTTCTTCGCCTCCTCCAACGACCTCGTCGGCCAGTTCGACTACGCGGGCGATCCGAAGCAGGTCGTCATCGACCTGTCTGCCGCGCACATCTGGGACGCCTCCTCCGTCGCTGCCCTGGACGCGATCGAGACCAAGTACGCCCAACGCGGCAAGAGCGTCGAGATCATCGGCCTGAACGACCCCAGCGCCCACCTGCACGGCAAGCTCAGCGGTGAACTCGCAGCCAGTCACTGACCACCAACCGGTCCGCCCGTCCTGGCCCTCAACCGCCCGGACCGGCGTGACGCCGGCTCTCCGGGCTCATGGTCGACCACCATCGCCACGACTGCCGAGATGAAGGCAAGTGGCCGTGTTGCGAGACGAAGCGGGCCCCGGCTCATGCCGGGGCCCGCCCTCTCGCCGGCCCTACTCGTCGAGCTCGGCGCGCACTCGGCGTGGCGGGCTGAAGGTGTAGAGGCCGAGGATGCCGGGCGGATCGGTGACGCCGGGGCCGCCCCTCGCAACCCAGGCGGCGATGTCAACGGTGGCGTCAAGGTCGTTGACCAGGCCGAGCCAGACGGGCCGACCGCCGGCCCTGCGGCCGGTGGCGGAGGGCTGGATGACGACGACGTCGGCCCGCTCGCAGGCGTCGAGGCAGTCGGTGACCCGCACCGTCGCCGATCCGCCCAATGCCTGTCGCAGGTCACGCAGTTGGGCTGCGTGATCGAGTCCGGGGATCTTCGGGGTTCCGCAGCAGCAGCCGCGGCATACCGTGACCGTGGGCCGTACTGCTCCCGCCCCGGCTCCGGAGGCGGGGACAGAACGGTGGGAGCGCTTGCTCACTCGGCACCGCCTCGGGCCGGGTTGGTCCAGGCGGCTTCACGCAGCAGACGCAGGCCGTTGAGACCGACGATGACGGTGGAGCCCTCGTGCCCGGCGACGCCGAGCGGCAGCGGCAGGGTGGCGACGAGGTCCCAGACCACCAGCGCCGTGATGAAGACGCCGGCGATGACGAGGTTCTGGACGACCAGGCGCCGGGCGGTTCGCGAGAGGGCGACGACGGCGGGGACGGTGGCGAGTTCGTCGCGGACGACGACGGCGTCAGCGGTCTCCAGAGCGAGGTCGGAGCCGGCCTTGCCCATGGCGATGCCGGTGTGCGCGGCGGCCAGGGCAGGCGCGTCGTTGACGCCGTCACCCACCACCAGCACCTTGCGGCCTTCGGCTTCCCACTTCTGCACGGCGGCGGCCTTGTCCTGCGGGAGCAGGCCCGCGCGGACGTCTGTGATGCCGACCTGTGCGGCCAGGTGGCGGGCGGCGCGTTCGTTGTCGCCGGTCAGCAGGACCGGGCTTCGGCCAGTCAGCCCGGTGAGCGCCGTGACGGTGGCGGCGGCGTCCCGTCGTAGCCGGTCGGCGATGCCGATCACCCCGACCGGGCCGTCGTCGCGCAGGACGAGGACCGCGGTCTGCCCGGTCTCCTCCAGCTCCGCCACCGCCGCGGATGCGGGCCCGGTGGCGGCCGAAAGGCGGGCGGGCGATCCGACCTGGACGGTGCGTCCTGCGACGGTGACGCTCACGCCCTGCCCCGGAGCCGAGCTGAAGTCGAGCGCCTCGGGCAGCGACAGGCAGCGCTCGCGGGCGGCGTCGACCACGGCGCGGGCGAGCGGGTGCTCGCTGGGTTGCTCGGCCGCGGCTGCCAGCGCGAGCAGACCGTCTTCGTCCAGCCCGGAGCCGGGCAGGGTACGGATCTCGGTGACGCGGGGCGTGCCCTCGGTCAAGGTGCCGGTCTTGTCCAGGGCCACCGCGTCGACCTGTCCCAGGCGCTCCATCACGACGGCGGATTTGGCCAGCACGCCGTGGCGGCCGGCGTTGGCGATGGCGGACAGCAGTGGCGGCATCGTGGAGAGCACGACGGCGCAGGGCGAGGCCACGATCATGAACGTCATGGCGCGGAGCAGGGCAGGCTGGAGCGCGGAGCCGAAGGCGAGCGGGATCGCGAACACGGCGAGGGTCGCGATGACCATGCCGATCGAGTACCGCTGCTCGATCTTCTCGATGAACAGCTGGGTGGGGGCCTTGGTCTCGGAGGCTTCCTCGACCATCTTCACGATCCGGGCGATGACCGAGTCCGCCGGATCCCGGTCGACGCGCACGCGCAGGGCGCCGGTGCCGTTGACGGTGCCGGCGAACACCTCGTCCCCGGCCTTCCTGGCGACGGGCAGGGGCTCGCCGGTGATGGTGGCTTGGTCGACGTCGCTCGCGCCGTCCAGGACCTGGCCGTCGGCGCCGACCCGCTCGCCGGGCCGCACCAGGATGACGTCGCCGGCCTTCAGCTCCTCGGCGGCGACGGTCTCCTCGCCGCCGGGCACCAGCCGGGTCGCCGTGGTTGGCGCGAGGTCCAGCAGCCCCCGCACGGAGTCCGCCGTGCGGGCGGTCGCCACCGCCTCCAGTGCGCCGGAGGTCGCGAAGATGACGATCAGCAGCGCCCCGTCCAGGACCTGCCCGATGGCCGCGGCGCCGAGTGCCGCCACCACCATCAGCAGATCCACGTCCAAGGTCTTGTCCTTGAGGGCCTTCAGCCCTTCCCAGCCCGGCTCCCAGCCGCCTGTGACGTAGGTGGCGGCGAACAGCGGGCCCCACAGCCAGTCCGGGGCGCCGAGCAGGTTGAGCGGGAGGGCGATCAGGAACAGGGCCAGCGCGGCCAGCGCCCATCGGGCCTCCGGCAGCGCCAGCACCCGGGTGCGCCGCCGGGGCGGAGCCGGGCGCGGCCCGGCCACCACCGGCGCGGGCCGCTGGTCCAGGACAGAAGGCATGACAAAGCAACCCTTCGCGGGCGGACGGGGCAACACGTCCACCATACAGGAATGTCTGAACAGGTCTTCAGGTGTGACGGGTATGATGTCCGTATGGGCCACGGAACCGACACCAGCAGCGCCACCGCCAGAGAGCGCCTCGACGCTGTCGGCGCCGCCGACGTCGCCGCCACCCTCCAGGCCCTCGCCACACCCTCGCGGCTCTACATCCTGGCCCGTCTCCAGGAAGGCGCCTGCTCGGTGAGCGACCTCGCGGAGGCCGTCGGAATGGAAGCCTCTGCCTGCTCCCACCAGCTCCGCCTGCTGCGCAACCTCGGACTGGTCACCGGCGAGCGTCACGGACGCTCGATCGTCTACGCCCTGCACGACAACCACGTCGCCGAGCTCCTCGACCAGGCCTTGTACCACGTCGAGCACCTTCGCCTGGGTGTCCGCGACGTCCCCGCCGCTCTGGTCGATCCCGCCGTCGCCGACTGACAGCCGGCCGCTACCGGAGCAGTTCCGAAGTGCGCTCCGGGTGCGCAAGTCGATGTCGCGCGTGGTGGTCTGCTCGGTGATGCCGAACAGACGCGTCAGCCGGAGCGGGTCGGTGCTTTCGCACGTACCGTGGCTACGACCCGTCAGAAGGTTTGGGCACTTTCCTGCCGGGGGGCCCAGCACTGCTTCGGGCTGTGCTGTGATGCCCTCATGCGACCCGAGCATTGTCTGACCAGGAACCACATAGAGGCGTGGCATGGGCGTGCGCTGCCGTCGGAACCGGAACGGGTCGAGTTGTGGTCGGTGCTGCGCGGTTCGATCCTGCCGATCCTCGTCTGGACCGGCGTCGCGTGCCTCGCGTACTTCGGTCACGACCCGCTGGTAGCCATGGTCCTCGGTGGAGTCTTCGCGTTGTCGTTCATCGTCGGGTTCGGGCTCCGCCGGAGGGCACGGCACTCGGTTCGCTGCAGTGCCTACGGTGCGTTGGGCGGAGTGCTCGACAAATGCATGGCCGGGTTCTGAGGCGTTGCGGCGGAGAGGGGCAGGATCACCGGCTCCGTGGCGGCAGCCGGCCACCCGCCTTCGACTGCGAGATCAACAAGCAGTTGTCATGTGAGTCCGCCTTCTGTCGGGAGACAGGGGTCTCGTCAGAAGTCGTTCGCACTCTTGGCCATGAGACCGCCGTCACACACCAGGTGACTGCCCGTGACGTAGGAGGCGTCGTCGGAGAGCAGCCAGGTGGATGTACGTGCGATCTCGACGGGGTCGGCCATCCGCCCGAGCGGGATCTGTCGTGCCGCGGCGTCCCTCAGGCGCGCGCGCTCCGCTTCGAGTTCGTCACCGTCGAGGCCGGAGTAGAGCAGGGGCGTGTCGGTGGCGCCGGGGACGACCGCGTTGACGCGGATGCCGTGAGGGGCGAGATCGATGGCGGCAGCCCTGACGAGCGCGGAGACTCCGCCCTTTGACGCTCCGTATGCGCTGTTCGAACCGCCGGCGAAACCGACGAAGGCGGAGGGGGACGACACACACACGATGGATCCCGGCCTCCCGGCGTTCTGGAGGGCTTGGGCGGCTGTGCGTACGGTCAGGAAGGCGCCGGTGAGATTCACGTCGAGAACACGGCGCCATGTGTCCAGAGGCATCCGCGCCAGGGGCGCGTTGATCTCGATGCCGGCGCTCGCGATCACTCCGTCCACCGGGCCCAGTGATGACCTCGCCTCGGCGAATGCGTCGGCGAGTTCCTGTTCGTCGGTGACGTCCGACGCGGTCGACCAGACCTTGCGGGCGCCGACTCGACGGGCCTCGGCCGCCGCCCGCTCGGCGCTCTCGCCGTCACGGTCGAGGATGGCGACGGCCCAGCCCCGGCGTGCGGCTTCGAACGCGGTGGCGCAGCCGATTCCGCTTCCGCCGCCGGTGATCAGGATCGTCTTGGTCATTCGGAGGGGTCCTTGGTGGTTCCGAAGTGAGTGTGGATGTGGTCGGTGACGGCGCGGTCCAGTGCCTGTTCGTCGCCCGTGCGGAGTGCGTCGATGAGTTCGCGGTGCTGGGCGGCGACCACGGTCGCGTCCGAGTAGTGGTTCGCGTCGCGTCGGAAGTAGGCACGCACGCGGGGCTGGATGGACCGCCAGATCTGAAGGCAGTGCTGCTGGTCCGACAAGGTCACGACCGCTTCGTGGAAGCGGATGTCCTCGTCGGCGAGCAGCGCCGCGTCCGCGGAGTCGGCCGCCGCCTCCATGTTGTTCACGAGTGACTGGAGATGGGCGTAGTCCGCGTCGGTCAGGCGGGGCATCGCTTTGCGGAAGGCGAACTTCTCCAGAGAGGTCCGGACCGGTACGAGTACGTTCTCGATCTCCTCCTGGGAGACGCCGAGCACCTCCGTACCGCGGTAGGGGTAGGAGATCACGAGACCTTCCTGCTCCAGTTGACGCAGTGCTTCGCGGACCGGCGCCCGACTGGTTCCCAGTTGTTCGGCGACCCCCAGCTCCGTGAGCTTCTGACCTGCTTCGAGACGGCCCGAGGTGATGGCCTCCCGCAGGACGTCTGCGACTGTTTCGCGGCGGGAGGCGAGGGAGCCGGAAGGAAGCGCGGGAAGAGCGGGAAGAGCGGACATGGCCGGAGCGTAACAGGATCGTACTTTGTCGACAATCGAGCTCGCGCCCCGTGGTCCGTGGGTGGAGGCCGCTGAGGGGGTGCGGTGGGGTCCAGATGGTGATCGGAGTGAGGGGGTGTCTCGTCGCATGGTCGCTCCCGTGTCTGTGGTGGCACCTGGGTGGGCAGCAGTCGACAGGCTATAAGCAAATGGTCGATTGTCGACAATGTCGTTGTGGTCGGGTACGGTCCAGAACACTGCCGCCGCCACCGCGTCGATGCCTGCGGCGGTGACACCCGCTGCGAGAGGTACTCATGAAAATCACCAGGGTCGAGACATGCGGTCTTCGTGGGGCGACCCCCGAGGGCGGTTGGTCGAACGAACTGCGTCCGGACGATGTAGTGCACACGCTCGTCGCCGTCCACACCGACGAAGGCATCACCGGTATCGGAAGCGCGTTCACCAGCGAGACCCTGGTCCGGGGAGCGATCGACCTCCTGCTCCCGCATCTCGTCGGACAGGACCCGGTGGAGGTCGAGCGGATCACCGAGACGCTGCACCAGACCGCATTCTGGATGGGGCGGGGCGGCGCGCTCACGCACGCGACGAGCGCGATCGACATCGCCCTGTGGGACGTCGCCGGCCAGGCGCTCGGCCAGCCGGTCGGCAGACTGCTCGGCGGTTGCCACCGAGCCCGCGTGCGCCCCTACGCTTCGGTGCTCATGGACGAGGCGGGGCCCATGACCGACAACCTCACCCAACTCGTGGAGCAGGGCTTCACCGCGTTCAAGATCGGCTGGTGGAAGTTCGGCCGGGTGGACGCCGCCACCGACGAGCGCACGGTCGCTGCCGCCCGCACTGCGATAGGCGACCGGTTGCTCGCTGTCGACGCCGGCGGCTCCGAAGGCTTCTTCCCCGGCGATCTGGCGTGGGCGAAGCGCACCGCGCGGATGCTCGCCGACTACGATGTCGCCTGGTTCGAGGAGGCGCTGGCGCCGGACGATCTCGAAGGGTTCGCGGAACTGCGTGCGGGTTCACCCGTCCCCATCAGCGGTGGAGAGGTCCTCACCCGACGGCAGAGCTTCGCCCCCTACCTGCGGTGCCGTGCCTTCGACATCGTCCAGCCCGACACCACGAAGGGCGGCGGTCTGAGCGAATCGCGTCGGATCGGCTGGGCGGCCCAGGACCTCGGTATCCGCCTGATCCCGCACGGATGGAACACGGCCATCGGTCTCGCCGCCGATCTGCAGCTCTCCTCCGCACTCGCTTCCACCGACCTCGTCGAGTACAAGACCGGGTCGGCCTATGTGGACGATCTGGTCACGGGTGGCTGGCCGCTCGACGCCGACGGATACCTCGACATCCCCTCAGGCCCGGGACTCGGAGTGTCCCTCGACCAGGAAGCGGTCGAGAAGTACGGCACGCGGCCCCAGTTCGCGGAGTGATTGCGAGGTCGGGTGGTTGGGGTGGGGTGTGGGTCGGAATGCGGATTCGCCGACCGCGGCGGACCCGGCCCCACCGGCCGACCGCGCCGCCGATCGCCACAATGGGCCCTGCCCCGCCAGGACTGCCGCTGAGCGGGCACGTGCAACTCGATGTCCGGATCCGTGGGCTCCTCGTTGTGCCGGTCGTGGGGGCTCCTCACCATGTGGGCCTCGGACGAAGCGGACGCCGACCCCGAACGGTGACCGCAGCCGGGGCCCGAGCGGATCCCGGATCGCTCATGCCGCCACTCCGCTCCCTCAGGGCCCGGTTGCCAGGGAGATCGCATAGCGGCTCGGCTCCTCGTCCGTCCGGGCAACGTACGCCGGACCTCGCCCGTCGTGCGGGTGTGGAGGACGAGCGGGCGGCGTGTGTGGTCGGCCGGCTCGCGTCGGGCGGAGGAACCGGGTTGTCGGGCGCCGAGGAACCGCACCGAGTCCGTCCTGGCCCGGCGCCTGGGACTGACCCGGCGCCCGGGACCGATGCCCAAGCCGTCATTTTCAGCCGATCCGGCGATGAGCCATGGGCCTGGGCGGTGACGACCGGTGCCGACTCGTAAGCTGCCGCCATGAGTGAGATCCAGACCCCGACGCCCCGCGACGCCTTCGAGCTGCTGCTGGCCGGTAACCAGCGCTTCGTCGCCGGCACCTCCGAGCACCCGAACCAGGACGCCGCCCGCCGCGCCGAGACCGCACCCTCCCAGCAGCCCTTCGCCGTGCTGTTCGGATGTTCCGACTCCCGGCTGGCCGCCGAGATCATCTTCGACCGGGGGCTGGGCGACCTGTTCGTGGTGCGTACTGCCGGCCACGTGACGGGTCCGGAGGTGCTGGGCAGTATCGAGTTCGGCGTGGAGGTGCTCGGCTGCCCGCTGGTCGTGATCCTCGGGCACGACTCGTGCGGCGCGGTCGGCGCGGCGTGTGCCGCGCTGGAGGACGGCATGACGCCGGCCGGGTACGTCCGGGACGTCGTCGAGCGGGTGACCCCCAGCGTGCTGGCCGCCCGCGCCGCCGGACGGGTTGAGCCGGAAGAGGTCCTCGCCGAGCACGTAAGGCACACTGCCGACCTGTTGCTGGACCGCTCCCGGGTCCTCGCCGACAAGGTCGCCGCCGGCCGGACCGCCGTGGTGGGCCTGCGCTACCGCCTGGCCGACGGCACCGCGGAGCTCGTCGCCTCCCGCGGTCTCGAAGCGGCGGGGATCGCCGCAGCCTGACCGTTCAACGGGACGTGCCGTCGCGTCGCGGGGCGCGCTGACGGCATCCCTGGGCAAGAATGCACAGGTGCAGCCACTGCCGGTCCCCTGCCCCGCTCACCTCGTCCCGGACGCCACCGGTACCCATGCCTTCCACGACGCCTACCGCACTGCCATGGCGCACAACGCCGTGTTCGTCGCCATCGAAGCCGAGGGTCGGTACTGGACCGTGAAGGCGGACACCCTCACCACCGGCTCCGGCCCCAGGGTCACGGATGCCGCCAACGACGCCATCCGGACGGCGATCCTCCGGCTGGTCGACGCCCGTGAGGTCGATTTCGGCGCCTACACGGGACCCGTCTACTTCATGATGCACGGCGTGCGGGACGAAGAACGAGCCCGCGAACTCGCCGCCGCGCTCCACGCCGCCCTGCACGAAGACCTGGACCCCCTCTCCCGCGCCGTCCCTCCTGCATCGAGCTCCGGGTAGCAGCCGCCCACGTCTCTCGCACGGCGTTGACGCAGGTGACACCTTCTCAGGCTCGGCGAGGACGACCAGGGCGCGCGGTGCGTGGTGGGAGGGATGCTGGCCGGGCACCTGGGTGTGGCTGGTCGCCCGGCTCACCAGTTACCCACGGAAACCCTTTCCCCGCGACCTCCCCTGCGCCACCATGAGCCGTCATACCCGCCGGTACGTCAGGTTGGCACGCGGGTCGCACGGTTACAGGGAGGCGGCGGGATGGCTCGGGCCGACGACGACAGCAATCGTGGTGGTGCGGAGCCCGGTCACGGGATCCACGCGGGCGCGTCCGACGCGCGGCTCACCGAGCTGCTGCGCGCTGATACGGTCACGGCGTATCCGGCGCTCCAGGAACTGCGCGCCCGTCATCATCCGCACGTCCTCGCCTACGCCAGGCTGTGCACTCCCCACGAGTCCATGGCACGGCAGCTGGCGGCCCAGGCGTTCACGCTGGCGGCACGTCAGACCGCCCGCGGAATCGACTCGGGACTGCCCTGGCGCCACCAACTCCTCCTGCTGGTCGCCCGGTCGGCCGGGTCCTGGGCAGGGGACGGGCGGGCTGCCGGACTGGACGCGGGACTGTTGCTCGTCCTGAACTCCGTCGGCCCCTCCGGCCCTGTGCCCCCCATGCTCACGGCATTTCAGTCGTTGTCCTCCCGTACTCAGGGCCTGATCTGGTACGGGATCGTCGAGCGGGAGCCTACGGAGAACACGGCCGCCCTCCTCGGCCTGACCCGGCAGGACGTCACTTACGGTACAGACGCGGCCCTGCAGCAGCTGGCCCGTGCCTGCCTGCGCACCCGCCTCACCGCCTCCGAGGACCCGGACTGTTCCGACTTCGGCCGTCTCATCGAGGAATCCGTTCGGCCGGACAGCCCCCGCGACAGCGCCGATCTGCACGCCCACATGACGCATTGCCCGCACTGCACGACGGCATACGAGGAGCTGGCGGCCCTGCGGGACGCACCGCGCACGGCGCTGGCGGAGGGGCTGCTCCCGTGGGGCGGTACGGCGTACGTGGCGGGCGACCCGGGCGAGCGGGGGGTCGGTGCCACCGGCGCGTGGCGGAGCGGGCCCGGCCCTGCCGGATCCGGGCTGGAACCGGAGGACGGGGAACGGGCGCCGGATCGCCGGCGCACCGTGCTGGTGTCGGCGGTACTGGGGGTGGCCCTGCTGCCGGTGGCGGTGTTCCTGGCGGCGCAGGGCGGATCGCCGTCACCTGACCCTGTGGGCTCGGCGAACACTCAGGTGAGTACACCGCCGGTGGTGGTGACGGTGACGGCCACCGTGTCGGAGACGCCGTCGTCGGCCTCGGCCTCGCCGTCACCCTCGCCGTCGCGGACCTCGAAGTCGCCCTCCCCGACAAGGAGTCCGTCACCGACGAAGACGGCGAGCCCAAAGCCGCCGCCCTCCTCCACACGCCCGCTCTCCGGCTCGTTCGCGCAGGTCGTGAACGTCGCGTCGAGCCTGTGCCTGGACGTGAGCGGCGCCTTCTCCAACGGGACCG
Organism: Streptomyces sp. BJ20; assembly: GCF_022869105.1. Lineage (NCBI taxonomy): Bacteria > Bacillati > Actinomycetota > Actinomycetes > Kitasatosporales > Streptomycetaceae > Streptomyces > Streptomyces sp. BJ20. The sequence goes on along the minus strand of NZ_CP094918.1, from coordinate 3,898,850 downwards.
ACGTGATCACGGCCCCCTGTTCGACGTCACGTACCCAGCGCTGGCGCGTCGACGACGACCGTGGGTTGCTCCAGTCGGCCGCCGACCCCGACTACTGCCTCGACAGCCGGGGAGCGACACACCGGGGCGTAGGGATCTGGGAGTGCGACTCGGTGGAGGGCCGCAACGGCCGGAATCTGATGTTCGTGGTGGACGAGGACGGGCTGATCCGCCCCGCCATCGCCTTCGGTACGGCCGTCACCCCGGACGGCGGCGCCGGGAACGGGCTGTCACTGGAGTCGGCGGGTGAAGGCCACGGGCAGCGGTGGCGGGCGGGGGCCGCCTGATCGGTTCTCACGCACGATGCGCTGCAGGATCTGCCCACGCCGGCACCGGGGGTGAGGTGGCCGACGTTCGTCTCGGCGCAGCGTTCCGCGACGGTGGCCGTCGCCGGCCGTGGAGGGCGTGCGGTGCGGGGCGGCGCATCACTTCCTGCCGGGTACGGCCCGGACCAACGCCCGTCACCCGGACATACCCGCCGCACAACGCCGGGAACGCGCTCGTGTCCGCGGCGAGAGGGCATTCGCAGGGGCGGACGCCCTCTCGCCGCCGCAGTCTGTGGGCCGGCGCCGCGGTACACGGCCCAGCCGGCCCGTGGATCAGGTCGACCAGAGGACCTTCCCGGAGCGGGCGATGACCACCTTGCCGTCCTCGCGCAGGATCAGCTCGGCTCCTTCGTTGCCCCAGGTGTCGGAGGCCCAGATCGGTCGGTCGTCGCCGTTGTGGATGACGAGGTTGCCGTCGGACTGGAAGATGGCCCGGTGGTTCTCGCCGAAGGTCATCGACGCCCAGGTGGGCTTGTTCTTCTCGTTGTAGACGACGAGGTTGCCGTCGGGCTGCATCACCATGCGGATGCGGTTGGTGGTCCACGCCTGGCTGACCTCCAAGGTGCTGACGGCGCGGACTGTCGAGGCCGTCCAGTCGGGCTTGGGGGTCGGCTTGGCCTTCGGCTTCGGCACGACCTTCTTCGCCGGTGCGCTCGTCGTGGGCTCGGGTTTCGGCGCCGGCGGGGGAGCGACGGCCTTGACCGGCGCGCTCGGCTGCGGCTTCTCCACGGTCGGCGTCGGGGTGGGCTTCTCCGTGACGTAGTCGTCAAGGGCGGCGCCGGCCGAGCCCGGATCCAGTACGGTGTCCGACTCTCCCGCGGCCAACTCCTTGGCGCCCTCCGGTCGTTTGTCCTCGTCCACGCCACCCGCCAGCAGCAGCGGTACGGCTATCAGGGCCGCTCCGACAATCCCGGCCACGGCGAGGACCGGTTTGCGTGGACGCCCGCTGTCGACGCCGCTCGCGGTCCTGGCGGGGACCGCCGGCGCGGCGGCCACGGCAACGGCCGTGCGCTGCTCGTCCGCCGCCGACTCGCCCGACTCCCTCGCCTGTGACCCGCCCGTCTCGGCGGCGGACGTGGCTGTCGTGGCCGCCTCGGAGGGGGAGCCGGGGACGGACGAGGCCTCCGCGGTGGGCGCGGCGCGCTCGTTCTCCGCGGCCGGGGTGACCGAGCTGCCCGGAGCGGTGGTCGACTGCGCGGTGTCCGGGGAGGCAGCGGCCTGGGTCGCGTTCGCGTTACTGGCGGGGTTCTGTGCGGACATGCGAATACTCCCTGGGGGCGGAGCGCGTCGGATCCGACGGCTTACTGGCGTGCTGAACATAGCTCGTGCGGGTGCCAGATCCACTTCTGTCCCGGCAATACCGTCCGTCACAATGTCCGGGTGCGGGCGACTGGTCCCGCAAAGTCTCCTGACCGGGCAGGAAACGGGCATGTCAGAGCCCGGTTCGGGCATGGTGCGACGGCCCAACACACAGGGCCTTGTGGCATTCTGGTGGCGCCGACCGATCAACGTCGGTTCGTGGAACCAAGAGTTCAGGTGGACATGCGGCCCGGAGAGCACATGGAGGCCACTTCCGGCACCCCGGCCCCGTTCCCCGGTTCCGGCGCCGTCGAGGCCGACGGGATCCGCGTGATACCCGAGGCCGTCCGCGCCGCGGCTCGACAGGCACCCGGCCACTGGATCGGCGTGGTGGATCCGGAGTGGACCGAGGAGCGGACCCCGCCGGAGTGGGCGGTGCTGGGGGAGTGGCGGTCGGACGACGACGGTGACGTCGGCGCCTATCGCGCCAACCCCGCGTACCGCCCCTCCGCCCGCGCCCTCGGCTGGCCCGAGCCCACCGACCCCGTGGACGCGGCGGCACAGCGCGCCGCGACCGGATACGGCTCCGTCGAGGAGGCCGTCGTCGCTCTGGCGGCCGCCGAGGTCACCGTCGTGGCGGGGCCTGACGGCATCCCGCTCGTCGCCGCCGGGCAGGACGGAGAATCCGTGGTGCTCGTGTTCACCTCACCGGCCCACGCGTTCATGTCCCCCACACTTCGCCATGACACCCTTCCCGTCCGGGATCTGATCCGTTCCCTGGCCCATTCCCCCGCCGTCTCGCTGCTGGTCAACGCCGGTGCGGTCGCCCCCCTCCTCGTTCCGGCGAACCGCGTCCCGGCGGACCGCGGCGAGGACCCAGCAGGCTCCTCGCCCCACACCTCCGGGAGGTACCCGTGACACGTCCGACGCAACAGCCCTCCGCGTCCCCGGCTGCGCGCACGGAGTCCGGTCCTCACGGCGAGCGGACCTCCTCCGCCGAACCCCGCACGAGTACGTCGGCCGAGGAGCGCACCGAGCCCGCCGTCACGGCCGAAAGCGCGGCCGGGTCCGGCACGCACGTCGCGGCCGAGCCTTCCTCCGGCCCCGGTTCCGGCGGTGGCGCGGAGCCCGCTCCCGCGGCGAAGCCCGACTCCGAGGCCGCACCGGCGAGTGAGGCCGAAGCCCTGGAGGAGGAGAAGGCCGAGGCCGCCGCCCCTGCGACGGCCTCGGGAACCCGGACCGCCACCGACACCGACACCGACGCCGGCGGCGCCTCCGTCGCCACGAGCCGGCTCCCCCTGCTCGTACGGACCATCACCGCCACGGCCATCGACAAACCCGACGACGCGGCCAAGCCGGTGGGACGGCCGGGCCGGGCGGTGCTGGCCGGCGCCGCGATCGGAGGCTCACTGCTCGTCGCGGTGCCGTTCCTGCTCCTCGGGGCGGACGACGGCAAGGAGGAGAGGGCGTCGACGACCGCGGCGACGGTCCTCGGCGGGGACAAGGAGAACGAGACGGGCGACTTCGCGGTCAGCTCTCCTGAGCCTCACGACTCGGCGGTCAACAAGGAGACGCAGAAACCGAAGGCGGTACCGGGATCGACGCCCGACGCCGGAAGCGGGAAGAACGACGGCCCGGACAAGGCCGCCGAGGACGCGGCGAAGAAGACGGAAGCGCAGAAGAAGGCGGAGGCGGATAAGGCTCGGGAGAGGGCGGACGCCGCCGAGAACTCCTCGAAGGACACCGCCAGGAAGGCCGAGGGGAACGCCCCCGCGGGGCCGGCTCTCGGCTTCCCCGTGTCGTTCCACAGCCACCTCTCCGGCCTCTGCATCGACGTACCCGGCAGCGACTTCTCCGACGGGAAGGCACTGTGGATGTGGCCCTGCAACAACGCCGACGCGCAGAAGTTCCAGTTCGCCTCCGACGGCACTCTCCGCACGCAGGGACTCTGCATGGACGTGGCGGGCGCCAACTTCACCAAGGGCACCACCATCCAGCTCGCACGCTGCACCGGCGTCGCCGCGCAGCAATTCGCACTCAACGAGGCCCACGACCTCGTGAACACGGTCGTGGGCATGTGCGTCGAGATCGAAGGCCACGACCGCAACGCCAAGGCCCGTGTGCAACTGTGGACCTGCACAGGGCTGGACAACCAGAAATGGAGCGTCTGAACCGGTGAGCGGCCGTCCGCTGCCCGTTCGACGGCGCCCTGCCCAAGACGCAGACTGAGCAAGGAGGTTCGCGCGTGTCGCGCCAGGTACTGTCGGTCGGTCCCGACGACCGGGACCGTTTCCGGACGATCGGTGAGGCACTCGCCGCGGCCCGCACCGGCGCGCTCATCAGCGTCCGGCCCGGGACGTACGCGGAGAACCTGGTGATCCACACCCGGGTCACCCTCACCGCCGCCGAAGGACGGGGCACCGTGGAGATCCGGCCCCGGTCGGGCAGCGTCCTCGCGCTGCGCGCCGATGCCGTGATGCTCTCGGAGCTGACCCTGCGCGGCAGTGACGCCGAGGCACCCGCCGTGGACGTACGGCGCGGCCAGGCCGCGCTCGACGGCTGCGAGATAGCCGGCGCCGCCTGGACGGCGATGCTGGCCGGCGGCACGGGCTCGTTGGCGCTGCGGGACTGCCGGGTGAGCAACTCCCAGGGCGCGGCCGTCGTGGTCACCTCGACCACGCCGACCACCGTGGAGAGCTGCACCCTGGAGCACCTCGGCACCAGCGGCCTGGTCATCGCCGAGCAGGGCGAGGCCCGGGTCCGGGGCTGCACGGTGCGTGACGCCCGTGGCAACGGCATCCTCGCCAACGGCGAGGCCCGCGGCTCGGTCGAGGACTGCGACATCTCCTCGACCGACAAGCCGTCCCTCGCCCTGGAGGGCAACTCCGCCCTCACCGTGAGCCGCACGGTCGTGCACGACACCGCCCATGGCGTCCACCTGAGCAGCGGCGGCCGCACGATGCTGGAGGACGTCCGGATCACCGGCGCGTCCGGCACCGGCGTCACCCTGGCCGCGGGCACCGACCCGGTACTGCGCCGCTGCCGCGTCTCCCGTACCCGGGGCCACGGTGTGGTCGTCACCGACCGGGCGCGGGGAACCTTCGAGGACTGCTGGGTGGACGGCGCCCAGGGTGTGGCACTGCGGGTCGCCGGCGCGGCCTCCCCGGCACTGACCGGCCTGACCGTCCGCGACTGCGCCGAGACGGCCGTACTCCTGGAGGAGGACGCGGCGGCGGAGCTGGACCGGCTGGAGGTCATCGGCGGCGCCCCGGCGATCGCGCTGCGCGCCGGGGCCAACCCGCTGCTGCGCCGGGCGCGCCTCGTGGAGCCGTCGGGTGACGGCATCACCGCCGCCAAGGACGCCCGCGGCCGCATCGAGGACTGCGAGATCGTCCAGCCGGCCGGCTCCGGCGTGCGCGTCGCCGGCGGCAGCACCCTGTACCTGGCCGGTGGCGGCGTCTTCGACGCCACCGACAGCGGCCTCGTCCTGGAGGACGGCGGCAACGTCACCGTCCGGGACTTCCGCGTGGAGAGATCCGGCGCGGACGGCATCGTCGTCGACGCCGGCGGCGAACTGACCGCCAACCGCACCTCCGTGCACACCTCGCAGGGCCACGGCCTCCTGCTCCGCGACGGCGCCATCGCCTCGCTCAGCGGGTGCGAGGCGGCCGGCGGGGCACAGGACGGATTCCGCGTGGAGTCCACCGCGTCGATCTCGCTCGTCAACTGCCTCGCCCGGGAGAACGCCGGCGGTGGCCTCGTCCAGACCACCCCCGGCGAGCGGCTCGCCGTGGAAGGGCTCACCAGCACCGGCAACGGCAAGCGCGACGCCTGGGGATCGGGCAGCGCCGAGAACACCGACCCGGCGGGCTCGGGGGCCGCGGACACACCCGCCAAGGACCGGCCCGACGGCCCGCTGGGCGCCCTGAACGCGCTGATCGGCCTGGACAACGTCAAGGAACAGGTCCGTACCCTGGTCAACCTCACCCAGCTCGCCCAGCGACGCGAACAACTCGGCATGTCGGCCCCGCCGATGAGCCGCCACCTGGTCTTCACCGGCCCGCCCGGCACCGGCAAGACCACCGTCGCCCGCCTCTACGGAGCGATCCTCGCCGAACTCGGATCGCTCCGTGACGGACACCTTGTGGAGGTCTCGCGCGCCGACCTCGTCGCCCAGGTCGTCGGCGGTACGGCGATCAAGACGACCGAGACCTTCGAACGGGCCCTCGGAGGCGTCCTCTTCGTCGACGAGGCGTACACCCTCACCTCGGACAGCGGACACGGCGGCGCCGACTTCGGCCGTGAGGCCGTGGACACGCTGCTGAAGCTGATGGAGGACCACCGCGACGACGTCGTCGTCATCGTCGCCGGCTACACCGACGAGATGACCCGGTTCCTCGCCTCCAACCCCGGCCTCGGGTCGCGCTTCTCCCGCACGGTCGAGTTCGAGAACTACACCGTGCCCGAACTGGTCGCCATCATGGAGAGCATGTGCGCCGCGCACCAGTACGAGCTGGGCGAGGGCACGGCGGCGGCGTTGGCCGCCCACTTCGAGGCGATGCCCCGGGGCGCCGACTTCGGCAACGGCCGTGCCGCGCGCGGTGTCTTCGAGGAGATGGTGGACCGGCAGGCGGTCCGGCTCGCCACGCTCCAGCAGGTCGGCGAGCGCGACCTGCGTCTGCTGCTGCCGCAGGACGTCTCCGCGGCAGCTGCCGAGCAGGCCGTGGAGTCGGGCGTACCGGACAACGACCCGCTGACCCGCCTCGGCGACATGGTCGGCCTGGCCGACGTCAAGCGCGACGTCACGGACCTGGTCAACCTCATCACCACGGCGCGCCACCGCGCCGCCGCCGGACTGCCGGTGCCCTCGCTCAGCCACCACCTCGTCTTCACCGGTCCGCCGGGCACGGGCAAGACCACCGTCGCCCGGCTCTACGGCGAGATCCTCGGCCAGTTGGGCATCCTGCAGCGCGGCCAGCTGGTCGAGGCGGCCCGCGCCGATCTGGTGGGCCGCTACGTCGGACACACCGCCCAGCTCACCCGGGAGGTCTTCGACCGGGCCCGCGGCGGCGTCCTGTTCATCGACGAGGCGTACACCCTCACCCCGCGCGGCGGCGGCAACGACTTCGGCCAGGAAGCGGTGGACACGCTGCTGAAACTGATGGAGGACCACCGCGACGAGGTCGTGGTCATCGTCGCCGGCTACACCGACGAGATGGAGCGCTTCCTCGCCTCCAACCCCGGGCTGGCCTCGCGCTTCCCGCGCCGGGTCGCCTTCGCCGACTACTCCTCGGAGGAACTGGTCACCATCGTGCGCGCCCAGGCCTCCGCCATGGGCTACGAGTGCGGTCCCGGAACCGGGCCGCTGCTGCGGGAGTACTTCGACTCGCTGCCCCGCGACCGGTCCTTCGGCAACGCCCGCCTGGCCCGGCAGATGGTGGAAGCGATGGTCACCCGGCAGGCCGGGCGGCTCAGTTCGCTCGCCGCGCCCACACTGGAGGATCTGCGGGGCCTGCTGCCGGAGGACGTCACCGCCGCGATCCCGAAGGCGGCCCGGTGAAGCGCCGTGGGCCGGGCGCGGTCCGCCCGCTGTGCGGCGCTGCGCTGGCCGCGGCCCTGCTGCTGCCCGTGGCCGCGCCCGCCGCGGCCGGGCAGGCGAGCGCGGTGCCCGCCGCCGACGGCAAGCGCCAGGAGCTGCCGCCCATGCCCTCCGCACTCGACGCCCGCGCCGACGCCGTGGAGTGCACCGCGGCCTCGCGCGAGAAGGCCGAGAAGCAGGACTGGTCGCGCCAGCGCCTGGACCTGGCCCGGGTGCACCAGCACGGCACCGGAGCGGGTACGACCGTCGCCCTGGTCGACACCGGAGTCAGCACCGACGCCGCCGGACTCGGCGGGCGGGTCACCGCCCGGGGCGCTGCCGGTGACGACTGCGTCGGACACGGCACCTTCCTCGCCGGGCTGATCGTCGGGGAGGGCTGGGGCAGGACCCGGCTGCCCGGCGTCGCGCCGGAGGCGGAGCTGCTGGCCCTGCGCGGCACCGACGAACGCGGCTCGGCCGACGCCGCGCTGGTCGCGGGGGCGGTGCGCGACGCGACCGCCGCCGGCGCCGACGTGATCGCCGTCGGGGTGGCCCTGCCGGAGCGGGACAAGGAACTGACCGCCGCGGTCGCAGAGGCGGTCGACGCGGGAGCGGTGGTGGTCGCCGCCGCCACCCCCGATCCGCCGCACGCCGGCGCCACGCGGGAGACGCCGGCCCGCACCTATTGGCCGGCCGGCGAGCCCGGGGTGCTCTCCGTCGCCGACATGCTCCCCAGCGGGGCCCGTCCGGGTGACGCCCTGCCGACCGACGGCGTCGACCTCGTCGCGCCCGGCGCCGGCGTGGTCTCCGGCGGCCCGCGCGGCGACGGGCACTACCTGGGGGCCGGCGCCTCCGTCGCCGCCGCCTACACCGCCGGGACCGCCGCGCTGATCCGCGCCGCCCGCCCGGACGACACCCCCGAGGAGATCGTCCGCCGGCTGACGGCCACCGCCTACCCGGCGGACATCCCGCAGCTCGACGCCTACGCCGCCCTCACCACCGTGCTGGGCGACGCCCCCGTCCGGGCACAGGCCGCCGCGGGACCGGTGACCGTACGGGACACCGCGTCCGCGGACCGGGCGGCGAACCGCGCCGCGGTCTTCGTGCTCCTCGGCACCGCCGGCGTCCTCGCCGTGCTCTGGGCCGTCGTCGCCGTCCCGCGGGCCCGCGCCCGTGGCTGGCGCCCGGCGGACACCGGACGGGACTGAGCACCGGACCCGCCCCTTCCACGATGCCCGTGGGCGGTCACCCAGGTGACCGCCCACGGGCGTCTCGCGTGCCGCAGCCTGTCAGCCCACCGGTGTGCCGTCCGCCAGCGCCGTCTGAATGAGCTGAGCCTTGCGGCGGGCGACGTGCAGGGCACGGCCGGGCGGGAGGTTGCGCGGCTTGGTGTTGCCGAAGAGGTTGCCCTCGGTGGGCGGGCAGGACAGCAGCACCGCCGGGTTGTTGGCCTCGTCGAGGCGGCGCAGCAGCGCGTCGCTCATGGCGCGGCCCGCGCCCATCGCGCTGCGTGCGACGACCATGTGCAGGCCCATCTCGAAGCCGAGGGCCAGGTGCTCGAAGAGCGGCTCGAAGGGGCTCTGGAAGGAGTTGCCGGAGACCATGTCGTAGTCGTCGACGAGGACGAACAGGCGCGGGCCCGTCCACCAGTCGCACCGGCGCATCCGGGACGGCGCGATGTCCGCCCCCGGCACCCGGGTCTTCATCGCGCGGGCCGCGCCCTCGACCGTCTCCTTGAGGTTGTCCAGGGAGATCACGTGCCCGATGCGGTACTCCTCGGGGATCGTGTCCACCAGCGTACGGCGGTAGTCGACCACGATGATCTTCGCCTCGTTGGGCGCGTACCGGGCGGTGATGCCCTCGGTGATCCGGCGCATCAGGTTGGTCTTGCCGCTCTCCGTGTCGCCGATCACGGTCAGGTGCGGCGTGCGGCTGAAGTCGTGCCAGACCGGCTCCAGGGCATCCTGGTCGATGCCGAGCGCCAGCCGCATGCCGCCGCCCTCCGTGGTCTGCGGGGCGGGGAGTTCGGCCACCGGCAGCCGGTGCGGCAGCATCCGGACCTGCGGGGCGGACGGACCCGTCCAGTGCCGGGAGATCTCGGAGACCAGATGGGCGACACCCTCGCCGAGGTCTTCCAGAGAGCCGCTGCCGTCGATGCGGGGCAGGGCCGAAAGGAAGTGCATCTTGCTGTCGGGGGTGATGCCGCGCCCTCCGGTGCGGGGCACCGAGCGGGCCTTGCGGGTGTCGATCTCGGAGTCCATCGGGTCACCCATCCGCAGTTCCAGACGGGTGGCCGACTGGTCGCGGACCTGAGCGGACAGCTCCACCCAGCGGGTCGTGCCGATCAGCAGGTGGATGCCGTAGTTGAGGCCGCGGGCGGCCAGCTCGTTGAACTTCGGCACCAGGTCGTCGTAGTCCTGGCGGACCGTCGACCAGCCGTCGACCACCATGAACACGTCGCCGAAGGGATCGTCGGGGAACTCCCCGGCGGCCCGGCGGCGACGGTAGGACTGCATCGAATCGACGGCGTGGTCCACGAACAACTGCTCGCGGCGGGCCAGCAGCGTCATCACCTCGGCGACCGCCCGGTGCACGCGCTCCGGATTGAGCCTGGCCGCGACCCCGCCGACGTGCGGGAGGGAGGCCAGCTGGGAGAGACCGCCGCCGCCGAAGTCGAGGCAGTAGAACTGCACCTCGGCCGGAGTGTGGGTGAGCGCCAGGGCGGCGATCAGCGTGCGGATCAGGGTGGACTTGCCGCTCTGCGACCCGCCCGCGATGGCCACGTGGCCGCCGGCCCCGGACAGGTCCACCACGTGTGGGTCACGGCGTTGCTCGAAGGGCTTGTCGACCAGGGCGACCGGCACACGCAGCCGGCCGGTGCCGGGCCAGCCCTCGGCGGTCAGACCCCGCTCGGGGTCGGCGACGACGCCGGGCAGCAGCTCGTCCAGTGGCACGGGCGCGTCCAGCGGCGGCAGCCACACCTGGTGGGCGGCGGGACCGGAGTCGCGCAGCCGGTCCAGGGCCACGTCGAGCAGGGTCTCCTCCTCGCCGGTCTCGGAAGTGACCGGCTCGGGCTCCGGCAGCGCCTCCGGGGCACGCGGCACGACCCAGCCGCTGGTCCACGGCACCACCTGGCTGGCGACCCGGGCCCGGGCCACCGCACCGGTGCGGCGGGTGTAGGTGCCGGACGAGTAGGCGGCGCGGAACCGGGTCAGCGACTCCACGCCGGACTTGAGGTAGCCGTTGCCCGGCGCGGAGGGCAGCTGGTAGGCGTCCGGCACACCCAGCACACCGCGGCTCTCCATCGCGGAGAAGGTGCGCAGGCCGATCCGGTACGACAGATGGCTCTCCAGCTGGTGCATGCGGCCCTCGTCCAGGCGCTGCGAGGCGAGCAGCAGATGGACGCCGAGCGAACGGCCGAGGCGGCCGATCATGACGAACAGGTCCATGAATTCGCGGTGCGAGGACAGAAGTTCACTGAACTCGTCGACCACAACGAACAGGCTGGGCAGCGGCACCAGATCGGCGCCGCCCGCGCGGGCCCGCTCGTACTCCAGCGCGGAGGTGTAGTTGCCGGCCGCGCGCAGCAGCTCCTGCCGGCGCATCAGTTCGCCGTGCAGCGCGTCCTGCATGCGCTCCACGAGGGCGGCCTCGTCCGCCAGGTTGGTGATGACGGCGGAGGTGTGCGGAAGCTCCTCCAGGCCGAGGAAGGTGGCGCCGCCCTTGAAGTCGACGAGGACGAAGTTGAGGGTCTCCGAGGAGTTGGTCAGCGCAAGGCCGAGGACCAGGGTGCGCAGCAGTTCGCTCTTGCCGGAGCCGGTGGCGCCGATGAGCAGGCCGTGCGGGCCCATGCCGCCCTGTGCGGACTCCTTGATGTCCAGCTCGACCGGGCGGCCGTCGATGCCGACGGCCACCGGCACCCGCAGCCGGGCGGAACCGGTCTGCCGGGCGAAGTGGGCCCGTGCGTCGTGCCGGTGCAGGTCGGGAATGCCGAGCAGCGTGGTCAGCTCGATATCCGTCTCCAGCGGCTGGGCTATGTCGGTGCCCAGACTCATCCGGCGGGCTGCGAGCAACCGGGCCAGGGACTCGGCGCCCAGCGGGCCGAGCCGGTCGGGACGGCCCAGCGGCACCGACCGCTCCTTGCGGCTGCGGTCGGTGCGCACCAGGCTGATCGTGTCGGGCCCCACCGTCAGGCGCAGGGTGTTGCGGCCCGGACGCCAGGCCATGGCGCCGGACACGTCCAGGACCAGCGCGTTGCGGTAGCCGTACCCGGTCCAGCGGTGGCCCTCGGGGACGGTGACGCCGTCCAGGACCACGACGGTGAACGGCTCGTCACGGCCGGGCCGGGCGTCCGGGTCGAAGCCGGGCCTCTCGGCGAACTCGCTGCCGAGCAGGTCGTCGAGTTCGGTGAGGTCCGCGGTGACCCGGCGGACCGGTCCGGCCCCGTCCTCCTCCTGCGGGTCGAGAACGTGCGGCAGCCACTTCACCCACTCCCAGTCGGAACGCCGGTCGTCACTGACGCAGAAGGCGAGCCACAGCTCCTCGGGGGCGTGGAAGACGGCGAGTTGCGCGATCAAGGCACGCACCAGGGACACCGGAGCCTCGTCGGCGGGACCGGCCGGACGCGCCCCCGCACCCGTGACGGTCTCCTCCGTCCGCACCCCCTCGTCGGCACGGCCGAGCGTCTGACCCTGGGGCGGGACCTCCGCGACGTGACCGCCCTCGTCGGCGGGATCCTCGGGGCGCAGCAGGATGCGGGCCGAAGAACGCAGGTAGAGACCGAGGGGCTGCTCGGGAATGGTCGAGTAGGCGCGTATGAAGCGGCGCAGGGCGTGCGCACACAGCGGTTCCAGGTCCTCGACGGGCCGGGTCGAGACGGGGTTGAGGGACAGGGCGAGTTGCTGCTCGCCCACCGCGATGCGGACCTCGCCGAAGTCCTCGTCCGCCGGGCGCCGTTCCCACAGCCGTGAGGTGCGCGCCAGGGACCGCAGGGAGCCGGGGTCGGGATGGCGCCAGGCGAGCGCCCGCTGCTGTTCCACGATGGTCGCCCGCACTCGCTTGCGGATCTGCGTCAGGTAACGGAGGTAGTCGCGACGCTCACCCTTCAGCCGCTGCTTGCGCTCGCCGGAGCGGCGCATCAGCTGGCCGAGCAGCATGGCGGCGGCGGAGAGCGCCATGACACCCAGCGCCAGGTACATGAAGACGCCGTTCCCGCCGCCGGGGCGCAGGAACATCAGCATCATCGACATGGACATGAGGGCCATCGGCAGGTATGTCCAGATCGCGGACGTGTCCGGCACGGTCTCGGAGAGGACCGGCGGTTCCTGGAGGGTCAGTTGGCCTTCGGGCATCTCCGGACCGCGCCTGCGGGCGGGTCGGCGAAACAACACCACACTCAAGGACTGAACCTCCGCTATCACTGGGCATTGCGACCCGCACCGCTCATCGGTACCCGGCGGTGGACCGGGTCCTGCCGCGTCGGTTTCGGGCGGCCCGTGGGGCAGCGGAAGTCACGTGGAATTTCCGGGCGGGAATCGGGCACGGGACTTCCGCATCGGGCAACTCCCTTTCCGGGAGCGGTGCGAGGCCCACGACACGATCCGACGGGCGTAGGCAGTAGTCTGCATTCACTGAGCGCGGCCTGTCCACGCGGGGCTGCGTACCGTTCGGTACGCGGCCCCGAATTCCCTGATGTTCTGGCGTCGGGACCCCTCTGCTCCGCCGTGCCCGCGTTCCGTATTCTGCTCCCGCCCCTTCACGTGGAAGTCCTTCTGCCGAAGTCCCCCCACGGATGACGAAAGTTGTGCTGATGACAGACAGCACGGTGGCCGAACTGTGCCGCCTGACCGTACGTGCGCCGCATGTCTCCGTCGACCTGGCCGTGCCCGCCGGAGTACCGGTCTCCGATCTGCTGCCCACCCTGCTGCGGTACGTCGGCGAGGAGGCCGAGGAGGCCGGGCTCGACCACGCCGGCTGGGTGTTGCAGCGGCTGGGTGACGCCCCGCTCGACGAGGAGACCACCCTTGCCCGAGCCGGCCTCGCCGACGGCGACGTCCTGTACCTGCGCCCGCACACCGAGTCCCTCCCCGAGGCCCGTCTCGACGACCTCGTGGACGGCATATCGGACACGGTCGGCCGGCGGATGCGCACCTGGAGCCCGAACGCCGCACGCGGACTGCTCGGCGGCACGGCGGTGGCGACCCTGGCCCTCGCCCTGGTGCTGGTGTTCCGGCCCGGGCTGGACGGCTCCAGCTCGCTGAGGGTGGCCTGCGCCGGTGTGACCGGAGTGCTGGTGCTCGCCGGCGCCGCCTCGGCCAGCCGCGCGGTCGGCGACCGGCTCACGGCAACTGTCCTCGGCCTGCTGGTCGCACCCTGTCTGGCCCTGGCCGGCTGGGTCCTGCCCGGCGGCGACCTCACCGGCCCGGACGCCGCGCGTGTGGTGGGCGCGCGCCTGCTCGCGGCGGGCGCCGCCGGAGCGGGCGGTGCGGTGCTCGCCCTCGCGGCGACCGCCGTCGGGGCGCCGGCCCTGTGCGCCACAGCACTGGTGGCGGTGGCCACCGCCGTCACCGGCACGCTGATCGGCTACGCGGGAATGGAAGCGCCGGCCGCGGTGGCGCTGGTGATGGTGGTCCTGGCACTGGGCGCTGGTGCCGTCGCTCCGTTCGCCTTCAAGCTGGCCGGCATGCGGATGCCCGCACTGCCGTCCTCCGCCGGCGAACTGCAGGAGGGCATCGAGCCCTACGCCGGCGACGAGGTCGCCGAGCGCACCGAGCTGGCCGGACGCTGGGTGACCGCGCTCTTCGCGGCCACCGGCACCGCCGCCGTGGCGGCCCTCGTCGTCCTCGCCGAACACCCCAACCTGCCCGAGGTGCTGACCGCGCTCGTGCTGAGCCTGCTGCTGCTTCTGCACTCCCGCGGCCTGGTCCACATCGGACAGCGGCTGACGCTGGCGCTGCCGGGCGTCGCGGGCCTGCTGCTGCTCGCCCGCGCCTGGGCGGTGGACAGCGACGGCGACACCCGTCTGGTGGTCTTCGCGGTGCTGCTCGCCGCCGCCGCCGGCCTGGTGATCGCCACCTGGACCGTACCGGGGCGTCGAATGCTGCCGTACTGGGGCCGCGCGGCGGAGCTGGCGCACACCGTCTTCGCGGTCGCGCTGCTGCCGCTCAGCCTGTGGGTGGCCGGTCTCTTCGGCTGGCTGCGCGGACTGTTCGGCTAGAGAACGGCATAGGGCGTGCCCGCGCCACCGGGCACATGGACGACGAGAAGAGGAGAGGCCGTGCAGTCCAAGCGTGACCAGGTACAGGCGCACAGCTTCATGATGGGCAGGCTCAGTTCGGGCCTGCTGACGGGCGACCCGGACGCCCCCGAGAGCCCGCTCGGACGCACCACCCGCGGTGTCGTCTTCGGCGTGCTGTTCACCGTCCTCATCGGTGCCGGCACCGTGGTCTACGGCCTGCTGCGCCCCGGCGGGAACGACAGCTGGCGCGACGGCCGGCACCTGGTCGTCAACCGTGACACCGGCGCCCGCTACCTGTGGACCGGCACCGACGGCGTATTGCACCCGGTGCGCAACTACACCTCGGCGCGCCTGATCGGCGGTGCCGACCTGCCGACCGAGGACGTCGGCACCGCCTCGCTGCGGGACGTGCCCGTCGGCGGTCCGGTGGGCATCCCCGGCGCCCCCGACGGCCTGCCGGAGGCCGGGCAACTCGACAACGGGGCCTGGAACATGTGCGTCACCGGCCCGGACGGCGCGGACCCCAGCACCTCTGTGGCGGCCCCCGCCTCGGCCGTCGACAGGGCCGGGGCGACGACGCTGGTGGCCGGCGCCCCGGTCGACACCACGGACATCGCCGCCGACCGCGCGGTGCTGGTGCGCGGCCCGGACAAGACGGAGTATCTGGTGTGGCGGGGCAGCCGGCTGCCCCTGGACGAGAAGTCCGACGCCCGCACCGCGCTCGGCTACGGATCGGAGGAGCCGGTGCCCGTGTCGGCGGCCTTCCTGGACGCGCTGGCCCCCGGCCCCGGACTGCGCTCGCCGGACGTGCCGGGACGCGGGGGCGAGGGCCCGGAGCTCGGCGGCGAGCCCACCCGCATCGGCCAGGTCTTCGAGGTGAGCGTGCCCGGAGGCGAAGGCTCCTACCACCTGCTGCGCAAGGACGGCCTGGTGCCGCTGACCCGGCTCGGCGCCGCCCTGGCGCTGGGCGACCCCGCCACCCAGAAGGACGCCTACCAGGGCGAGTCGCCCGAGGCGCGCACGGTCGGCACCGACGCGCTGCGCGAGCACCAGGCCGAGGACGCCGGCCGGGTGGACACGGCGGGCCTGCCGGACGCGCCCCCGGCTCCGCAGTCCGTACCGCGCGGCAGCGCACTGTGCGCCCAGGTGGACGGCGGCGACGGCGGTGCCCGCATCGGCTCGGTGCTGGCCCCGCTGACCGGACTCGCCCCGGTGGCGGTGTCGGCGGGCACCGACGCCCCCGTGCGGCAGGCGTGCGTACCGACCGACGCCACCGTCGTCCGGCCCGGCCACGGCGCCTTGGTGCGAGCGCTGCACGCCAGCGGCGCCGCCCATGCGGGCACCACCTACCTGGTCGCCGAGAACGGAGTGAAGTACCGCGTCCCCGCCGAGGACTCCCTCAAGGCGCTCGGGTACACCACCGAGGACATCGACTCCGTGCCCGCTCCGCTGCTCGCGACGCTGCCGACCGGCGCGGACCTGGACCCGGACGCCGCCTCCGGCGCCGCGAAGCCCCGCGTCACGGCACCCGACTGCGAGAGGGCCGCGCAGCAGGAGGTGAGGGACACGGGCGGGAAGGCTACGGCTGCGAGCTTCGTCACAGTGGCCCCGTCGGCAACTCCGGACGCAGCGGACACCACGTCACGGTCCCGGCAAGGAACTCAAAGGGGTTTCTGAGGGTGAAAAAGGCGGAGAGGCGGGGCTATTACCGGTCGGGGCAGATGTAGCGCCCGCTGGGTTCGCGAGCCTTTTGTTCATTCTGGTCGCTGTCGAACCTCAGAGAAAGCTCAGAATTCCCGGCCCCGCCACTCTTCCGTGATGTGACCGGATGGCGCGCATATTCCGGCCTGCGGGCCCGCTCGATGGCCGTTCGCGGCTTAGGCGTGCCCGAATGGCGCCCGCATCAGGTCCACCGCCCGCACGGACGCGGCATCACGGACAGTTCGGCCCGGCGAGACTGTTCATCCGATCGAAACCTGCGCTCAACTTCCGGCCCCGACGGATCATTTGAGCCAACCTCCGAACTTCGAAAACTTCCGGAGCGCGTTGCGCGGAACGGGAGCCTCTACTTAGCCTCAGCGGGCAACGGTGCGACGTGATCGCTCGAATGTGATCGCTCGAACGAAGGGAGCGCGACATGGCGGACAGCGCCGCGAGGAAAGCGGACTATGCCAAGGGCCTGGGAGGTGTCTCGTCCCTCGAGACCGCCCGGAGCCAGGTGGAGAAGATCCAGAACAACGTCGCCGAGATCGCCTCGCGTTCAGGCGTCGGCGGCGACGAGGGTCAGGCCCTGCTGAAGCTCTTCCGCAGCTGGAACGCGGAGGCCCAGACGGTCGTCGTCCAGATCAGCAAGATGATCGACGCCCTCCAGGAGAACGTCACCTCCGCCAACCGTCTGGCGCAGGAGAACCAGGACCTCACCGAGGTTCTCAACAGCAAGACCAGTCAGGGCGTCTTCCAGGCGCTGCTCTGACACGTCCAGCGCCGTGCGGCCCTGAGTGAGGCCGCGCTGTTCGAGCCCGCCGGACGCGAGGCGTCCGGCCACCAGAGAGGAGACGTCATGGCCGACGGCATCATCGACGTGCAGTATTCCGTGGTCCGCAAGGCCGTCGAGGAGTTGACGGACCAGACGCAGCAGATCATCACCACCCTCAACAACCTGGAGGACGAGCTGAAGCCGCTCGTCGCCTCCTGGGAGGGTGCGGACCAGGAGATGTACCGCCAGGTGCAGATGCAGTGGGACCAGGCCACCAAGAACATGGCCGTCCTGCTCAACGACAACGGCACCCTGATCCAGTCCATCCACGACAACCACTCCCGCGACGAGCGCCGCAGCGCCGACAACTGGGGCAACGTCCGCGCGCGTTGAGACCCGCCGGGCTCGGCCCGCGTCAGTCACGAGAGGCGGGCGGCGCGCCGTGGCGGTCACGTGCCGGTGTGCCCCCGCCCCTTTCGCAGCCCGTGCATCCGGAACCGAGCGGCAGGAGAGCTTCCGATGGCCGACAACCCCACAGACATCAAGCACTTCGACCTGTCCGCGATGGCGAACTTCCGCGACTACGAGGTCGACAGGGCTCACAAGAGCGCGAAGAGGCACCGCGAAGGGGGCGGGGACGGCGACCCCCGCCCGCTCGGCGACCTCGTCGACGGCCACACCACCGAGGACAACCTCGACCAGAACCAGCAGCTGCTGCGCATCGGCAAGATGGCCACCGATCCACTGGTCTCGGGACCGAAGCTCCTCGAAGGGGTCCGTGAGGCCGCCACAGCTCTCGACACCCTCCTCGGGGACCAGATCGAGCTGTACAAGGAGCTGCGGGAAGCGCTCACCGAGACCATCGAAGGGGCGGAGAAGACCCAGGCCGACAACCTGGACGCGATCGACGCCCAGACGCTGCTGCAGCACTTCGACGAGGTCGACACCCTCACCGCCGGCGGCAGCGGCGGCGGTGACGACACCGACTCCTAGAGAACCCGCATCCCGCGACACTGCCGTCGCGTGACCCACGACAACGCGACCAGAGAGGGCGCCCGGTGGTCGACCGTTACGACGCGAACTCGGAAGAGAACGTCAACAGGTACGAAGACGTCACGGACGCGTCGTCCGACGTCTGGGCGTCCCTGGTCACGCACATCACGGGCTATCCCGTGCCGGACCGCAGCACCATTTTCGACACCCTGCGCTCCGACCACGGCGGCAAGCTGTTCCGGATGGACATCAGGGACCGGGGCCTCGGCTCGTTCGTCCAGGACGCCTCCGGCTTCCTGCGCAACACCGGTGAGGACTACGACATCTGGTTCTTCGACAGCGGCAAGAGGACCCAGATCAAGCAGGCAAGGATCGTCTTCGAGGGCCGGGTGCGGGCGGGCGACGAGCTGATCTTCGCCGACCCGGGAACGGACGACGTCGCCAACGCCTCCGTGCGCGAGGGCAACGAGTTCAAGGACTACAACAAGGACGAGATGAGCACCGTGGCGCTCGCCCGGTACATGAACGGCCCGCGCACGGCGCTCCTCGAACTGCGGGGCGGCAACACGGGGAACGCCCGCTTCAGCAACCTGGGGGTGTCCGAGGACGCCGCGGTCGACCTCAAGTCCTTCGACACCACCGGTCAGAGCTTCGACTTCGCGGCCCAGTTCTTCCGGGACCAGGGGCCGAAGATCAAGGAGTGGGAGGACGCCCTCGGCCGGGAGGACGCCACCTGGAAGGGCGAGGCCGCGGAGGTCTTCCGCAGCCTGCTGACGAAGATCCGCGAGAACTACGACGCCTACATCGAGACGTTCGACGAGACGCCCAGCACCGGCGAGGGCGACGGAACCGGCAAAACGGTGTACTCGCGCGCCCTCTCCCAGGCCCGCCAGGCCCTGGAGAACGCCGCCGACAAGCTGCTGGACGCCTGGATCACCTGGGCCAACTCCGACTACTACGACCCGCACCGGGTGCTGCGGTACGTGCTGGACGACCTTGCCCTGTGGGTCGACGCGAACAACGTCGCCAAGACCGACATCAAGACGACCTACTCGGCGTACTCCTCGTCCACCTACCACGACCCGAAGGAAGGCTTCTCGCAGAACCACCCCGAGTACGGCGACCTCACCGACATCGCCAACTGGGCGAAGGTCGGCGACAAGGCCGTACAGATCTGGAGCCGGGGAGTCGACGAGTACCTCGTCAAGCCCGCGCGGAGCGTGCAGTCCACGCTGAACAACACCTTCCTGGACCTGAGCGGTGACTTCACCGAGAACGTCCCCAAGCCGAAGTCGACCAGCACCGCCTCGCAGGAGTACGAGGAGCGCAAGGCCGAAGAGGCCCAGGACGAGATCAACCGGCAGAACGAAGAGAACAAGCGGTACCAGGACGAGCTGCGGGAGGAGCAGAACCGCCAGCGTGAAGAGGACCGCCGGTACCAGGACGAGCTCCGCGAGGAGCAGAACCGGCAGCGTGAAGAGGACAAGCGGGCCCAGGACGAGCTCCGCGAGGAGCAGAACCGGCAGCGTGAAGAGGACAAGCGGTACCAGGACGAGCTGCGCGAGGAGCAGAACCGGCAGCGCGAGGAGGACCGCCGGTACCAGGACGAGCTCCGCGCCGAGCAGGAGAAGCAGGCGGACGAGGCCCAGGAGCAGCTGCGGACCTTCAACGACCGGACGACGACGGACCTCGACGGCCTCGACGACGTGCTGAACCGGAACGTCCCGGTCACCGAGAGTCTGGGCGACGTGGGCGGCATCAACGGCGGCGGTGGCGGCGGCGGTGACGGCTCGCTCACCCAGAACCTCGGCGCCCTCGGCGACGCCAACAACGCGGTCAACGAGAGCCTCGCCGGTCTGGGCGACACGGGCGGCACGGGCGGCGGCGACCAGCGGACAGCCGTGCCCCCGACGGCGAACCTGGGCAGTCTCGGCGGCCTCAACTCCGGCGGCGGCACCCGGACGCCGTCCGACCGCACCACCGGCCTCGTCGGCGGCGACCCGGTCGCGCGGTTCCCGGACGGCAGCAGCACCCGCTTCGACCCCGACACCGGGCTGCTCACCACCACCGGGCCCGACGGCACGACCACCACCACGGACCTCGGCAACGGCCTGCAGGTGACCAACCCGGACGGTTCCGTCACCTCCCTCACCGGCGACGGCAAGCTCACCACGACCTTCCCGGACGGCCGTACGGAGACCATCGACCCGTCGACGGGCCAAGCGGTCACGACCAACCCGGACGGTACGACGACCACCACCGACCTGGGCAGCCTGGGCGACCTCAACAGCGGTGCCGGCGGTGGGGTGCTGGACACGCCGACGGGCGGCACCACGCAGCTGACGGGCGGCGAACTGACCAGCAGGTTCCCGGACGGGAGCAGCACGAGCTTCGATCCGGACACCGGATCCCTGACGACGACCGGCCCGGACGGTTCGGTGACGACGACCGATCTGGGCAACGGCCTTCAGGTGACCAACCCGGACGGCTCGGTCACATCGCTGGGCGATGACGGAAACCTCACGACGACGTTCCCGGACGGCACGACGCAGACCATCGACCCGTCGACGGGCCAAGCGGTCACGACCAACCCGGACGGTACGACGACCACCACCGACCTGGGCAGCCTCGGCGACCTCAACGGCCGGAGCGACCTCAGCTCCCTGGGCGACCTGCCGACCCAGTCGAACGGGGACCTGAGCGGCCTCGGCGACCTCGACCTGGGAAGCCTCGACGGCCTCAACTCCGACACCGGCTCGGGACTTCGGACGTCCACGGGAGGCGAGACGTCGCTGGCCGGCGACGACCTGCTCACCCGGTTCCCGGACGGCACGCGGGCGACGTTCGACACCCAGACCGGGATGCTGACCGCCACCCACCCGGACGGGTCCGTCACCACCACGGACCTGACCCACGGCGTGCAGGTGAACAATCCCGACGGTTCCGTCACCTCCCTGGACAACGGCATGCTGACCACCGAATTCCCGGACGGCAGCACCCAGGTCGTCGACCCGGAGACCGGCATCGCCACCGTCACCGACGCCCAGGGCAACACCGAGACGGTGAACCTGCACGACCTCAACACCGGTAATACGCAGACAAGTTCGGTCGGTGGCATTCTCGACGAGCTCGACGCCCTCGACACGCTCGGCGGCGGCGGTGGCGTGGGCGGCGGCACCAGCACCGAGACGTTGTCGCCCTCCGACCTCAATCTGAGCAACGGGGGCTCCCTCGGCCCGGCCTCCGGCGCAGGAATCACCGCCGGTGCCTCCGTCGGCACCGACGGCCTGACGGGCGCCGCGGCCCCGCTGTCCGACGGCACCACCGCGACCGGCGGCTCCCTCGGCCCGGTCGCCGCGTCCGGTACGGCCGGCGCCCCGGGCATGCCCGGCACCCCCGGTATGCCGATGGGCGGCATGGGCGGTGCCGGAGGCGGCGGCGACAAGGGCAACGGCGAGCGGGTGCGGGCCGTCCTGGTCGACGCGGCAGAGGAGAGCGAGCGCCGCAACCGCAGGCGGCGCAGCCCCTGGAACCGCCAGGAGGACAGCGACACGTTCCTGTCCCCGGCATCCCGCGTGGCCACCACCGGCGGCGACTCCCCGGAGGAGGAGGCGACGGACCAGGGCCGCAGGGCCACCACGTCCGCCGACTACCTGGAGGAGGACGCGGACGTGTGGGGAACCGAGGACGGCGGTACGCCGGCCGTCATCGGACGATGACGGCGGCGACGGACGACGGCCGCGCCCGGGCCGGGAGGCGAACACCCCTCGACCCCGGCTGTCGGGGCGGACACCTCACCGGGCAAGATCGACTGTGCAGATGTGAGACATCAGGGGAGCGGACGTGACGGAACCACTGGAACAGCGTCTGGAGAAGGCCATGGCCGAACTCCGGTCGGCCCAGGAGGCGGTCGAGCGCACCGAACGCGAGCTGCGACAGGCCTCGTTCGCGGTGCTCTCCTCCGACCGTGCCGTCCGCGCCACCGTGGGCCCGCAGGGCGAGCTGACCGGCGTCGAGTTCCTGGAGGACAAGTACCGCTCCATGTCCCCGCAGGAGCTTGCCGCCAGCGTCCTGGAGGCGGCGAGCGCGGCGCGGCTGAAGATGAACCGGCACGTGATGAAGGCGATGGCCCCGTTCACCGAACCCAGCAGCGAGGTGCCCGAACTGAAGGGCTTCGAGCTGGACTGGGAGCGCATCTTCGGCCCCGGTGTGCTGGAGAAGGACGACGAGGACACGGCACGCACGGACGGCGCGGTCCCGGGCTGGCGCGACGCGCTCGGCGAGGACGGGGAGGACTGACATGGGACAGCGGTACTACGTCGACCCGGCCCGCATCGAGGCGCTGACCGGGCAGTTGGAGGAGATCGCCACCCTGGCCAGGAGCATGACCGAGGAGTTCCTCGACGGGCTCGCCCCCACGGTCTCGTGGCCCGGCACGTCGGGTGACTTCGCGGAGAAGGCCAGACCGCAGGAGCAGAAGGAGCGACAGACCACCAAGGACACCATGATGTCCATCCGTGACGCGCTGGTGAGCATCACCGACGCCACCCTCAGCCAGGTCAGGCTCATGGAGGACACCCGGGACCGCAACCTGGAGGACATCGATCGCAACACCAGCCGGATCGAGACCGACGGATTTGGTCTCGACGGCTCGGGCGGCGGTGACACGGGCGGGCATGGCCGCCACTGACCTCCGCGCCGCAGGCCGCCCCCGCACCATGCGGGGAGCGGCCCCCCGGTGCTGCCCGCACGGCCTGACGGGCGGTCGCCGATGAGCATCATGCCGTCGCCCGAGGTCAACGCGATGATCTTCATCCTCACGGGAGAGAGGCTCATCGACGCGGACGAGGACCTCGCCTACGAGAGCCGCGGGCCCTACGCCCGGCTGGGCCGCAAGATCGACCAGATGTCCGCGCTGATCCAGAAGTCGGTGCACGACATCGGCCAGGTCATGCCGGACGACCTGTCGAAGGCGTACGCCGCCGCGATGGGCACCCTCACCGACGACGGTGGCAGGAACTACCTGCGGGAGTTCTCCGAACAGCTGGACAAGATCGCCGAGGGCCGGCGCAAGACCTCCATGGACATCATGGAGTCCAAGTGGCAGGTGATCGCCGAGGTCATCCGGCTGCTCATCGAGATCGCCATCTACCTGGCGATGTCGTTCTTCACGGGCGGAGCGTCGGCCAGCCAGATCATGCTGGCCAAGATGCGCAGCCGGTTCTTCATCCTCTCCACACTCAGCCACCTGCTTCAGCGGCTGCACATCGCGCCCTCGCTGACCGAGGCGTTCTCCGAGGCGTTCACCACCTTCGCGGTGCGGCTCGCGATGATGAACTTCGCCCCCGACGGCCGCCGTCCCGACGGCTTCGACTGGAACCAGATCCTCAAGGACGGTGCGTTCGGCGCCGCCGCCGGCGCGCTCACCAGCATCTTCGCCGAGTACGCCCGCAAGATCGTCAAGAGCTACGACGACACCTTCCTGAAGAACGCAACCGACCTCGACTTCAAGCCGCCGCCGAAGGTGAGGAACGACCTCGACCTCGACGCCGGCAACCACACGCCGAACTCCAAGCCGGACCCGGACACCAAGTTCGACACCACCCCGGACAACCGTCCCGACCCGGTCACGAACAACCCCGGTCCCACGTACAACCCGCCGACCGGCTTCCGGGACCTGTTCTCCTTCCGGAACAACTTCCGCAACAACCCCGACCTGTGGCGGAACAACCAGATCCTGCGCAACAACGCCGACCGGCCGGGCGCGCTCGCCGGGCACTACGGCATCAAGGGCACGGCCGACTTCCTCGCCGCCGGCTCCGGCGAGGCGCTCGCCGAGATCCTCGTCAAGGGCGCGTTCGACGGCGACTGGTCCACCAGCTGGTCCACCTTCGTCGGCGCAGGCATCAGCAGCCAGGTCGAGGCCACACTCACGGACGGCGCCAAGAACGGAAGCGCCGAACTGCGCAACATACTCGAAGGGTTCCGTGACAAGCCGCCCACCGTCTCCGGCGGCGACGTGGCCTCCTCGGGGACAGGCGGCTCCGAAGGGCCGTCCCGCACCGGTGGCGGCACCGGCCGTACCGACGGTCCCTCACACCCGGACACCACCGGCGGCACCGGCACCACGCCCGTAACGTCCTCGTCGGACAGCGGAGTCGAGGCACCGCCGCCGTACTCCGTGACGGATCCGCCGCCGTACACGTCGCCCGCCCCGCCGCCGTACTCCCCGGGCACGCTGCCCGTGACCGCGACGGAGAACGCCCTGTGGCAGCAGGTCCACCGCGGCAACGCCGACATCCGTGAGCAGGCTCTCCGCGACCTCACCACCCTGCGTGGCGCGCAGCCTCCCGGCGCCACGGAGATCGGCGTCCGCGACGCCCTGCACCGCAACCTGTCCGGGTCCCCGGAGATCCGCGTGGTCCCCGTGGGGAGCGGCCCCGCCACGGAGGTCGACGCGGACGGCGTGCGCCGGGCCCTGGAGGGCTTCGGGACACCGGTGACGGTGACGCCGCCGCTCACCGTCACCGACGGCTCGGTGCCGGTGGGGGAGGGGAGCGGCTTCGGTCCGGGCACCGGCCTGGGGGCCGACGTGAGCGCGGGCGTCGGCGCGGGCGCCGAGGAGGGGGCGGCTGCGGAAGACAGGGGCAAGGGCACAGGGGCCGCCCCCGGTGGGGTGTCCGGCACTGGTGTGGGGTCGAGTGCGGCTCCTGGTGCGGTGTCTGGCGTGGGTGCGGCTCCTGGTACGGCGTCGGGCGCTGGTGTGGGGCCGAGCGCGGCTCCCGGTGCGGCGTCGGGCACCGATGTGGGGCCGAGTGCGGCTCCTGGTACGGCGTCGGGCGCTGGTGTGGGGCCGAGTGCGGCTCCTGGTACGGCGTCCGGCACCGATGTGGGGTCGAGTGCGGCTCCTGGTGCGGTGTCTGGCGTGGGTGCGGCTCCCGGTGCGGCGTCGGGCACCGGTGCGGGCCCGAGCACCGCCCCGGGTGCGGTGTCCGGCACGGGTGTGGGGCCGAGTGCGGCTCCTGGTGCGGTGTCCGGCACCGGAGCGGGCCCCGGCGCCGCCCCCGGGGTGGCGACCGGCGGTACGAGTGCCGGGCCGGGAGCGGGTGCCGGGAGCGGCGCGGGCACCGGTAACCGGGGTGCCGTGACCTCCGACGACGGCGCCCCCGCGGCGGATCAGGACCCGCGTACCGTCGACGTACCGGGGCAGGAGGACGCCCCTGTCTCCGAGACGGTGACGACGACGGACGGTGTGCCAGGGGCCCGGGACGTGTCGCCCGGAGACACCGCCCCCGCGCCGCCGGACGCCGAAGCGACCGGCCCTGTCACCGTCGCCGGGGACGCCTCGCCGCTCACGGTCGTCGTGTCCGAGGGGCCGCCGCCGGCGGCGGGTTCGCCCGAGGCGGCCGCGCTCCTCGACGGGGCCGGCGCCGACCGCGCCGTGGTCCTCGGTCCGCCGACCGCGCCGGACAGCGCCGGACGCCCGAATCGCACCGCCGTCGAGCTGACCCGCGAGACACCTGACGGCCCGGTCCGGGCACGCCCGCTCACCGGTCCTGCCCCCGTCACGGCGGGCGCGCCGGAGCCGGGGACCGATTTCCCCGGCGCCGACGTGCTGCTGCCACTCGCCGACGCCCTCGGTCCGGCCTCGGACGTGCGGCCCGTCGTCACCGAGAGCGCCCCGTCCGTGGGCACGGGGCCCGAGCCCTCAGCGGACGTGGACCCGTCCGGGAAGGCACCGGTAGCGCCGGTCAAGCCCGAATCGCCGACGGGCGCCGAAGCCGTCCCGAACACCGACGCGAGTGTCCCCCCGGACGGCGCGGCCAAGTTCGATTCGGCGTCGCGCCCCTGGAGCGAGCCCGCCACCGTGCTGCACGTGGAGTCGGCTGACGGCGGCGGTACCCCGCCCGTCGTCACCCCGCCGCCCGGCTCCCAGGTCGTGGTCCGCCCTGCGGCGGGGAATCCACGGCCGGCCGGCGAGCCGGCCCTCGCCACTCTTGACGGGCGTTCCGTCCCGCTCGAACAGGTGCGGCGTCTCGTTCCGGACACGGCGGTGCGGCCCGAACCTGGCCGTACCGTACGGACGCTGACCATCTCCCAGGACCCGGCCGAAGACGGCACGGCCCGCGACGCCGGACGCCGGGCGCTGCTCGGACAGGACTCGTACCGAGGCGTACGCACGGAATCCGGCCCCGCCGTTTTGAACACGACGAACACGACGGGCAACGCCGACGCGGCGGTCACGGCGCCGTCAGCCCCCCGTGCCGTGTTCACCGGTCCGACGACCGCGCTCCCCGGCGCCGGCACCGAGCAGGGCGCCGACTACTTCGTGGGGCACGGCACCCCGCGTGCCGTCACCCTCGGCACCCACGACGCCTCCCGGCCCACCGTGAGGGTGAGTGGCGTCCAGCTCGGTGAGGCGCTCAAGGCGTGGGCGGGCGACGACGACCGGCAACGGCCGCTGGTGCTGTACTCCTGCGAGACCGGGCGGCAGCCGAGGATCGCGGGCCTCCCGGTCGCCCAGCACGTGGCCAACCGGACCGGACGCTCCGTGTACGCGCCGACCAGCGAGGTCGGTACAGCCCGCGACAAGGACGGCAACGTCCGCGCGGTGCTCGTCGACAACGGGGACGGGCCGGGGCGTTGGCGGCTGTTCACCCCTGAACCCGACGGTGCCGACCTGGACCAGCTCGCGCGCGACGCCGGTCTGCACGCGGGCGCCGGCCCGGCGGACCCGTTCGCCCGCGCCCGCACGCTCCAGCAGATCCGCACGCTGCGCGACGCGCTCGGACCGGACGCCGAGAAGCAGCCCGGCAACCGGGAGCTGCTGGCCGGCCTCGCGCATGTGGACGGCCTGCGCTGGCAGGGCACGGACAGCGCGGCGCGCTACGGCGACGGCCGCATGACACTCGACCTGCTCCGCCGTATGGTCACCGACTGGCACGGCGCCGGAGGCGGTCCGGTGGACGGGCGCGCCACCGTCGACCCGTCCACCGGACCCACGCCTGAGCAGTACACGGCCTTCCTGCGGGCGGCGGCCGCCGCCCGGGCCGGCCAGGGGCCCGGCACCACACTCGACGAACTGGTCCCTCCGCCGCCGCCCACGTTGCCGCCGACCGT
Source organism: Streptomyces sp. BJ20 (assembly GCF_022869105.1). NCBI lineage: Bacteria > Bacillati > Actinomycetota > Actinomycetes > Kitasatosporales > Streptomycetaceae > Streptomyces > Streptomyces sp. BJ20. The sequence goes on along the minus strand of NZ_CP094918.1, from coordinate 3,871,782 downwards.
GCTCGTCTCCCAGGACGACGTGCGCGGACTCGACTACGCCCAGTCGGCCCGGGTCGCCTGGGGGCTGTCGGACGATCCGCTGCCCCTGTCCGAACTGGGCCTCGGCCCCGAGGACACCGCCGAACTCGCCCGCCGCAGGCCCGACCTGTCGCCCGCGCCGAGCCGGCCTGAGAGTCGTGCCGAGGACCTGACCGCGTTCGGCCCGGTGACCCCCGCCCCCGAGCGGGGGAGCCTCCTCCGGGCAGGCGAGCACACCTTCCGCCGGATCGCCGCCCCGCCCGACGGCAACTGCTTCTTCCGGTCGGTCCTCGACAGCGCGCGTTCCAGGGAGGTGCCGCCCGCCTGGGCCGCGGGGAACGCCGACGGGCTGCGCGCGCGGGTGCGGGACCGTGTCGCCCACACCGAACTCGGCGACATCGCCGACGCCCTCGTGCCGGACCCCGTCCACTCCGTCGTCAACGACCTGCGGCTTCGTGCTCTGGCCGGGGAAAGCGACGCGGGCGCGCAGCGCCGGATCGCCGAGGTGTGGGACCGGATCGCACAGGAGGTCGTCACCGACGGCGACACGGGCCGGTGGCGGGAGATCGTCGCCGACAGCGACTACCCGGGGCTCGCCGAGGTGGCGCCCACCCCCGCCGACGCGCGGCGGCTCGGCGGGCGGGGACTGCTGGCCGCCACCGCCGCGCGCGTGGACCTGTGGCCGTCCCCCTTCGCCGACCTCATCCCGGAGGCGCTGGCGCACACGCTCGACCTCGACCTGCGGATCGTGCAGCCCGACCCGCGGACACCGGGCGCGCTGACCACGATCGCACTGCGCACGGGCGGCACGGGCGACCCCCTGCACGTGGCGTACAACGGGACCGACCACTTCGACGCCCTGGTCCCCGACACGGACCCGTCCCGTGCGACCACCCCGGAGTCCGCTCCGGAACCGGTGTCCGCGTCGGCCCCGCAGCCCGCCCCGGACGGGTCGGACCCCTACGGGGTCTGGCTGCGCGAGATGGCCGGGATCACGGACACCGCCCCCGGCACGGCCGATGAGGGCGACAGGACGCCGCTGGAAACACAGCTGGACCGGTATCGTCCGCCCCGGCTGCTGACCGGCCCGGACGCCCGTCGGCCGGGCCCGGCGCCTCGCACGGTCACCTTCGAGGACGGAAGCAGGCTGCCCGCCGCGCTGATCAGGCCGGGAGCCGACCCGGGCGACACCGGCGCGGACGGGACACCGCCGGGCGCCGAGCCCACCGGGCTGTTCGCCGGTACCGGTGTCCTCACCCTGCGCGCGCCCGAACTCGCGGCGCGACAGATCCTCGACGGGCTGCCGGACCGGCTGCGCGCGAGGTTCGACGAGGAGGAACTGCTGCGGCTGCTGACCGACCAGCCCTCCGCGTTCACCGCCCCCCGCGGCGCCCGCCTCGTGGGCCGGGAGAAGTCCGGTGTCGGCCTGGAGATGACGGTGGAGGCCGTTCCGTACCACCGCTGGGTGCGCCTCTCCGACACGGGCGGCGGCACGGTCAAGGCGGACACGGCGCGGCGCGGGCAGAGCGGCACGGGCGGTGGGCGCACGGTGGGCTTCGGACGCCGGATCGCGGGTGCCCTGAGCATGGGCCCGCCGCTGGACTGGCTGCTGAAGATCGGCGCCTCGCTGGGCTGGGCCCGCCGCACCGACTACAACCAGGGCACCACGGCGTACCAGCAGGCCGAGCATCGCGCGCACGAGGGCTCCCACCTGCACCTGGACGACGTCCACTACCGGGTACGGGTCCACCGCGTCACCGAGGCGCCCCGTGCCGCCGCCCCGGCCGTCACCGGCGGGATGCCCGGTACGGAGGACACGACCGGTGTCGCGCCGGGCCCCCGCTGGACGCGACAGCTGGTGCACACCGCCGAGTTCGGCATGCGTGACGGACTGAGCTGGCGGCTGCCGGACGACCTGACCGTGCCCTACGCGGGGCCGCGTCGGGCACCCCGCACCCTGACCTTCCCGGAGGGGGAGCACCCGCGCCTGCTCGACTCCACGGGCCTGTACCTGACGGACCCGGCGGAGGACGTGGCGCTGGCCCTGTCCGGCGCGCGGCCCGGCAGTTCGGCCCACCGCACCCTCGTGTCGTACACCCGTCCCGGGCGGCTGCTCGGGCTGTTCGGACGGCTGGCCGGGCCGGTCAGCGGCCCCGGACTCACCCGGGGACGCGGCCAACGTCCGCTGGGACACCTGGTCGTGGAGCGCTCGGTGCCCCACCGCGCCGACCTGGTCACCGAGTCGACCAAGGTCGAGGTGCGCGACCTCACCCAGACCACGTATTCCAACCAGCGCGGGCACGTTCGCGAGACCCGGTTCGGGCTTCAGGTCACCTCCGGGCCGAACCACCAGTTCGCCGGGCCGGTCACCGACGTGCGGGTGCAGGGCGGGCCGGTGGTCCGCACGGACCTCGCCGCCGGACGCGGCCACTACCTGGGCACCGACGCGGCCCGCAAGGTGACCGGCCGGGTCCGCAACCAGCCGATGGCGCTGTACCGGGTCGAGCGCACCCTGATGGTCCGGGGCGCCGGCGAACCGAGGTCCGCGGCGCGGCCGGTGCGGGTGGTCAGCCTGGACTGGATGTCCACCCAGGACGCCCGCAGGCTTGCCGGATGGGACAGCCGCACGCCGGGGCGTACGGGTCCGAACCCGGACGTCGAACCCCCGGTGCCGTGGTACCTCAGGAAGGAGGACCCGGTCCATCTCGGAGGCCAGGTCCGCGCGGAGGGCTTCCGGCCCGAGAACCAGACCGGGAACGTGCCCGGGGCCGCCGGCACCGGGACCGCTCCCGTCACCGGCCCGCAGACGGCGCCGGCGCAGAGCGGCACCCCTGAGCCCCCGCGCGACCCCCTGCAGACGTTCGCGGACACGGTCCTGGACACCCTGCACGCCTCCTACCCGTCGCTGTTCCTCCCGGCCGCGATGCGGAACCACCCGCGGCTGGCGCGGCTCTGGTACAGCGACGAGCGGCTGCGGACGGCGTGGTTCAACGAGCGGCAGGTGAGCGAGGCCCTGAACCGGCCCACCCTCGCCCAGGCGCTGGACGACCTGACCACCACCGGTGTCCCGGTCACGCTCGTCGAGGACGGCAAGGTCAGGCGCGGGCACCACACGCTGACCCTGCGGGCCCGGCTGACCGACCGCCGGTTCGAGACCACCCTGAACGAGCGGACGCTGCGCAACGCGGTGATCGGCAACGAGGTCTCGGGCCAGGGCCAGCAGCAGTCCAGCACCTACTCCGCCGGTGTCGAGGTGGGCGTCTCACCCCGCGACCACGACAAGGTGGGCGACACCGGACTGCCGCGCCAGATCGGCAACCTCATGGTCGGCGGGCGCTACGCCCACACCCGTCAGGAGGCCACCCGGAACACGGTCACCGTCGCCCACGACCACCTGACGGCCCAGAGCGGCATCGACCTCTACAGCTACCGGGTGGAGCTCAGGGCCGACTTCGAGGGGCACCGTCGTCCGCGCGGCTGGCCCCGGCTGCTGACGGCCGGACTGCTCGGCGTGGGCGTCTTCGTCAGCACGGTCGCGGAACGCCCGCTGTTCCGCCGCGGCACCGAGACCGTGGGACGGGTCGAACTGGCCGTCCCCGCCGCCCACGGCTCCTACCGCTACGCACCCACGGACACGCCCGCCGCGCCGTCCACGGACCCGTCCGCCGCCGCAGCGACGTCGACGGCCACGACCTCCACCCCCACGACGTCCACCCCCACGGCCCCCGCCTCGCGGCGGCTGTCCGCCCTCGAAGCCGGGCAACTGCTGGACGGCACCGGCCCGGTGTCCATGACCGACGCGAAGAGTCAGTCGCTCGCCGAACGGCTGCTCGGCTCCCCGCACGTGGTGCTCAGCACCCAGGGCGGCCTGCAGCGCCAGGAGCTCGTGCAGGAGACGGCGGACCGCGCCTCCGGTGACTCCTGGCACACCAGCGCCCCCGGCACCCCGGTCCGCACAGCGCTGCGCCGCGCGGTGGCCGACCTCAGCGTGGCCGGGCAACTCAACCAGTATCTCGGCCCGTTCGGCACCCGCGTCACCGGACTCCACGGCGCCGGCCCGTTCCGTACGCACTACCTGAAGGCCGCCGTTCGAGGCGAGCTGGAGAACGTACGGGTCATGAGCGACCCCAAACCCTCCTCCTTGGAGAACACGGTCGCCAACGACCACAAGGTCACCGGCAGTTCGAGCACCACCTCGCGCACCACGCTCGGTCTCCAGGGCAGCGACTCGCCGCTGCAGCAGACCTCCGGCACCCAGCCGGTGTCCGGCTCCTACGGCAGCGCCCTCCAGTACGCGTGGGGCAGGGGCCGCGCCCTCGCGCAGTCCGTCACCCGTGGACGCAGCACGACCATGACGTACGCCGGGCGCATGTACCTGGTGGTCGCCGACGCCGCCGAGACCGCCGCCGTCCGGGACCGCTGGACGGCCGCGATGGGCACCATCGGCACCCGGGCCGGACAGCGGATCAGTTCCGCCACCGGGCGGCTGTCCGGCCGCGTCGGGCAGGCCCTGTCCCCACGCCGGGCCACCGCCGCGCTCCACCGCGTCCGGGACGCCGTCATGTTCCACCTGCCGATGCAGGACGCCATCGAGACCGGCCTCGCTCCGGACGGCCTCGGCACCGGCACCCCGCGCAACCTCGGCGGCGGCTACCGGGTGCCGGGCTTCCTGCGCGGCCGGCGCTTCCCGACCCACCCCAGCGGCCGGCCCGACGCGAGCAGCGCGGCCCAGCAGCTCCTGCCGCGCCTGGAGAAGGCCGGAGTGCCCTCGCACGACCGCGAACAGGTCCTGCAACGGCTCTCGCCCGACTTCCTCCTCGCCCACCTGCACGAGCTGACCACCGACGGGGTGACCCTGCCGGTCCGCCACCGCACTTGGTCCAGCCCTCATCACCTGCCGGTCGGCGGCAGCCCGGCACAGGTCCGGTTCAAGCTGACGCCGGCCGGCACCACCGTGAAACGGCTGCGCACCGGGTACGAGGTGGACGACTACCGGACCATCGCCCGCGACTCCGCGGCCGGCGTCACCCAGGACCGCGGCGGCGACCTCACCCTCAGCGTCGGCCAGCGCACGCCGGGAAGCGACATCCTCGCCGCCAACCCGTCCCTCCAGGGAACGGCGACCGGACAGCGGGCCGGCACCCGCACCGACACCCTCGGCAGCACCGCGATGCCCGACATCGCCACCACGCAGGCGCACGCGGAGGTCGTCACCGGCTACATCCTGACCGTCACCATGACCGACGCCGCCGGTGACCCGCTGGCGCCGCGTGCCGTCGCACACGTCGGCACGCTCCACGAACTCGTCTCGGCGGGACTGCTCACGCCGTCCGGCACCGGCGACGACGGCACGCTCACCGAGCAGGACGTCAGCGAACCCGAGCGCGCGGTACGGATGATGACGGCCGAACAGGCGCGTCGAGAAGCCGTCGCCGCCTGGCGCGCGGACGGCGACGACATCCTGCCGTTCGACGACCGCACCGGCTCCGGGATACTAGCCGTCGACATCCGCGGCGCGGCCAACGTCGAGAACGCGCTCACCCTCGCCACCGCCCGCGCGGACGGCCTCGGCGACGGCGACCTCGGCAGGCGGCACACCGGCGACCCGTTGACCGCGCAGGTGCGCATGGCCCGCCACACCCCGCTCACCGCCCTCGGCTCGGCGCCGGCGCAGGCGCAGCAGGAGGCCACCTCCCAGGGCGGCCTCACCGCCGGGTTCCGCGAGGCACTCGGCGCGGACGGCTCCCAGCTGCCCACCCAGTCCTCCGCGCGCCTCTTCGGCCAGTCCCACACCGTCGAGTCCCGTCTCTACGCCAAGATGCACCGGCGCGGCGCCCGCCTGCTCGCCGTCGAGAGCGCGCCCCGCATGGAGGGCATGCAGCGGCACAAGACCTCTCAAGCGACGGAAGCCGGGATCACCGACAACTCCGAGGGCGCCGTCGGCACCGCGCCGCTGGTCGCCACCGGCGGCGCCGGACTGACCAACCCCGGCGTCACCGGCCCGGTCGGCGGCGCCGGTGACGGCATCGCACACAAGGGCGCCGAGGACGTCACCCTCGGCACCCACGTCAAGTACGGCATCGACCGCAGCATGCTCTTCGCGCTGCCGGTGAGCTGGCTGGCGGTCTCCGAGGCGGACCACCGGATCACCGACAGCCGGCCCCTGCGCACCCTCGGCAAGGCGAAGCGCGGCCCGCGCGCCGCCGAGGCCGAGACCACCGCACTGGTCTGGCTGCGCGAGGACCAGGCCCGCGACTACGGCCTCCTGGACGACTCCTCCTTCCCCGAAGAGGCCGCCGCCGCCTGGGACGACATGGCCAAGGCCGCCGCCGACCTCGCCGTGGCCGAGAAGGAGTACTACGACGCCCGTGCCCGGGCCCGGGAAGCGTGGCTCTCGCTCGCCCCCGAAGAGCGCGCCGCGCTCGGCGACGGCGACCCCGGCCTGACATCGGCGCTGACGACCGTGCTGCCGCGGAACCTCGCCGAGTCCCCGGCCGTCCTCGCCTGGCAGGCAGCCCGTGACGACGCGCACCTGTGGGAGGGACGGGTGGACGCCGCCGCCGCCGACCACCACCGGCTGCACCTCGCCGCGTCCCGACTCACCGCCCACCACCAGGGCTCGGCCGCCGTGCCGGTGCGGGATGTGCCGCAGGAGTACACGGAGCCCGAGTGGCGTTCCGACGCCCCGGCCCCGTACACCGTCACCGAGCCCGACGGCACCGGCGTACGCACCCTCACCTCTCCTGACGGCGCCGTCGTGCGGGCGGTCCACGAAGTACCGCACGACGGCGCGTCGTTCTTCCACGCGCTGATCGCCGCGGCCGGGGAGCGCGGCCGGCTGGCCCGGCTGCTCGGCGCCGACCTCGCCGACCGGTTCACCGCCGCCCCGGGCGACCCCGAGGTCACTGCCGACGCAGTCCACACCGCCCGCGACCGCCTCGCCCGGGAGCTGGGCCGGCCGGACAACAGGGACCTGCTCGACTCCCTCGCCCCGGACACGGCCGACACCTTCACACAGGAGGAGCTGGACGGCGCGGGGATCACGCTGTCCCCGGAGCAGCAGGCCGAGTTCGACGCCCTCGGCCGGCTGCCGGAGACGTTCTGGCCGACGCCTGCGCAGCGGGCTGCGCTGGCCTCCCTCGCCCTCGCCCGCCCGTTCGCCAGCGAGCCGCTTCCCGCCGACGCCGCGCGACTCGACGACGCTCCGGCTCCGCCCGCGCGCCGCGCCGGGGACCACGGCGGCGCCGACCTGCTGCCCGCGCTGGCCGCCCGGCTCCTCGGCACCTCGCTGACCGTGGTCACCGGTGAGGGCCGCGAACAGCGCTTCCTCCCGTACCGCGACGACCGGGACGGCGCCGCCCGCGACGGGTCCGCCACCGTCGACCCCGCGGCCGACCCGGTACTCTTCGCCGCCGACGGCCACTTCCACGCCGCCCTGTCCGCACACGCCCCCGCCCCGTCCGCCACCGCGCTGCCGGCACCGGCACCTGAGGGCTCCGGCACGTCCGGCGAGACCTCGGCCGCGAGCGGCAGGCCGTCCAAGCCGGCCGCGCACCGCAGCCACACCACCGCCCCCTGGCTCCCGCCCGCCGACGGCGCCGGCCCGCGCTACCGCCTCGCCCGCGACGGCGTCCTCACCGCGCCCGACGGCGCCACCTACACGCAGGGAACGCCCACCGGCCGCGGCAACGGCTTCTTCGGCGCCCTGTCCACCGCGCTGCGACATGCCGCAGCCCAACCGAACCTGGACAGCCGGGAGGCCGGCCGGCTGCGGTCGCGCGCCGACGCGTCGCCCGCCCGGCTCATGCGGCTCAACGGCCTGCCGGGCACCCCGTCCGAGCGGACCTCGCTCTTCTCCCCGCCGCCCCTGGCGCGGCGCCGGGGCGCCCCCGAGCCGAGCGCGGAGGCGAAGGAAGGACACCTGCGCCGTCACCTCGCCGAGGCCCCCTGGACCACCACCGACGCCGACCTGGCGGCCGCCCGCTGGGCCGCCGCCGCGACCGGCGCCACCGTCACCCTCGTCGAGGAGAACGGCACCGCCCACACCTACCTCGGCCCCGGCGGGCACAACGGCCCGCACCTGAGGCTCCGCCGTCGGGGCGGCGACTTCGTCCCCCTGATCGAGCGGACACCGGCCCCGACCACCCGGACGTCACCGACCGACGGCACCGGTCCGGACCCCACGGCGACCGCGGCCACCGTTCCGCTGCCGCCGTCCACGCCGGCGTCCCCGTCCTCCACGCCGCCTCCGTCGCGGCTCCCGTCGTCCACCGGGACCACCACTGACGGCCGGCCGGCCACCGGGACCGCGGCCGACACCACCACGACCGTCACCGCGACCGACACCGTCACCGGGACCGCCACCGACGCCGGTCCACCGGGGCTCGACGGCGACGACGCGTACGAGCTGAGCCCGCTCGCGGGCGACCGGGGCGGCCAGGGTGACCCCGCCCGTCAACTGGCCGTCGGGCGACGGGCCGGAGCCGTACTGCACTCCCTCGGGCACCCCGTGGTGCTGGCCGGAGCGGCCCGCGGCCGGGTGCAGTTCGGCACACCCCGCCCACTGGACGCCGTGGAGTTCGGGCTCCCCGGGGACACCCTGCCCACCGCCGCCTCGGTTCGGCGGGCCCTGGGGCAGGAGTTTCCGGGGGCGCGGGTGCGGCCGTCGGCCGTCACGGACGACGGCCGCACCCTCGCCCTGTCGGTCGACGGCGTCACCATCAGGATCACCGCGACCGGACGCCCGTACACCGGCACCGTCCGCACGGACGGCTTCACCCTGCCCGCGCCCGCGGACTCCGTCGCCGACGCCGCCCTCACACTGGCCACCGCCACCGGCCAGGACTCCCGCGGACGCGACCTCCTCGACCTGCTGTGGGCCCTGCGCGCCACCTCGGCCGACGGCACGCCTTCCCTCACACCGGCCACCCTGCCCGAGGACGCCTACCGCGCCGCCCGCCCCGCCGGCGCCCCCGCGTCCCTCGCCGTCCGGCTCAGCGAAGTACTCGACACCGCCGCCCTGGACGCCGACACCCTCGCCCGCCATGAGCGGACCTGGCGCGGTCTCGGCGTCGCCGACGGCGACCTGCCCGGCCTGCGAGCCGAACTGACCGGCCTCGCCCACGCCTTGCGCACCGCACCCGAGGTGATCGCGGACCCGGTGCGTACGCTCGCCGCCCGGCTGCCCGGCTTGTCCGCCACCGACCGCAACGCCGCCCTGGCCCTTCTGACGCCCGCCGACCGCGAGCGTCTGGCGGCCGACCCCGCGCTCGTGGACGCCCTGCGCGCCGCCACCGACCCGGAGGAGTTCGCCTCGGTCGCGGCCGACCTCATGACGCAGGTGCCCGCCGGGGTCGGACAGCCCGTCTCCGCCCGCGCCGCCGCACGTACCCGGATCGCCCGGATGCTGCGCGACCCCGAGGTCACGGCCCGGCTGCTCAAGGGCGGCTCCCGCGTCGTGGTCGTCCCCAGAACCGAGGCCCTGACCTCCCTGGACGCCTTCCGCTTCCTGAACGGCGCCGTCACCGGCGACGGCCGCCCCTGGGACGGCGTCCGCGGCGTCGGCACGCGCACCGCCGCCGTCACCGAGGAGAACCTGCTCGGCGAGCGCACCACCGTCGGCTCCGGCATGTCCGCCTACCCCGACGGCTACTCGACCACCGTCCACGAATTCGCCCACACCGTCCATCTGCACGGGCTGGACGCCACCGACCGGCAGCGCGTCACCAACGCCTTCCGCACCACCACCCGGCACGGCGAGGCGGGCGCCTGGCCCGACGGCCCGCTGCACTCCCGCGACGCCGACGGCCGCCGCAGTGCCCCCAACTACAGCAGCCGCGACGAGCGCGAGTTCTTCGCCCAGCTCACCAACGTCTACCTGCGCGCCAACGGGGGCAACGACCCCTACACCGGCCTGCCCCGCGTCAACGCGGGCCCCGAGTGGGTCCGCACCCGCCAGCCCGCCCTCTACCCGCTGCTGCGCCGGCTCTACGGCGACGCGACCGACACGCGCCCCACGGACATCAACCCCGTCGAGGCCACCGACACCGAGAACGAGGCGCTGGCCCGCGCCCGCGCCCTGTTCGCCGTGGCCGAGGGCACACCGGCCGAGGACGGACCCGCCCACGAAGCCGTCCGCGCCCTGTGGGACGGCACCGCCGGAACCCACGTGCCGCAGCCCCACCCACCCGCTGCCCCGCCCGCCCCGGTGCCGACGGACGCCCGCCGGGACACCGCCGCGCCGCCGCCCGCCGACGACGCCGTACAGCGCCGCCTGCAGGAGCTGTGGGCCGTCGTCGACGCCACCTTCGGCTCCCAGCCCCTGCCGCAGAACATCCGCGACGGGCTCTTCACCTCCCTGCGCGTCATCGAGGCGGCGCGCGCCGCACACCCGTACTTCGGCCGGCGGCCCCTGGACCTGGACGGCATCACCCGCACGCTGCTGCACCTGCCGCCCGACGCGCCGGTGGACGCGGCCCGTCACTTCGACGCCTTCACCCTCGTCAGCAGCGCCCACCGGCGGGGCCGCTCCGCCACCCTGGACGCCGTCGCCGCCTACGGCCTCACCCGGCAGGGCTACCCGCAGGGTTCCGCGCTCACCGGCCCCGACGGCACCGCGTACGGCCGGAACCTCACCGGACGCCCCGGTCTCCGCCTGGACCTGGACCGGACCGCCGACGCCCAGGGCGTGCACCCCGCGCCCTGGGGGCCCACCGCCTACGCGGCCGTACTCGAACGCGACGAGGAGGGACGGGTGCTGGTCAACGGCACTCCGGTCTCGGACGCCGAGTTCGCCGAACTTCTGCGGCACGATCCCGAACGGCCCCAGGACGTGCCCGTGGTCCTGATCGCGGGGGAGGAGGACGGCCGCAACGAGACGCTGGCCCGCGAGATCGCCGAGCGCACCGGCAGCCGCGCCTGGTTCACCAACGGCGATCTGCGGCTGGAGCAGGCCCCCGACGGCCGGCGCGTCCCGGTCCTCGCCCCGCCGGCCTCCGCCAGCGTCCCGGCGGGCGGCTGGTTCCCGGCCGACCCCGGGAGGGTCCCGCAGGACCCCGGCGCCACGCTCACGGCCTCCGACGGCACCGTCTTCCCCGACAGCGACATCCACACGTACCCGCTGGCCACCAGCGACGGACAGGGGCTGACCGGGCGGGCGTTCCTCGACGCCCACGACATGGCGATCCGCGAGCAGTCCATGCGCCTGCTGTCCGCCGTACGGCACTACTCCGACTTCCTGGAGTCGCTGCCCGGCGTCCACGGCGCCAAGGAGAGCGACGCGCGCCCCCTGCCCCGCTCGCTGGCCGACTCCTACGTCGCCGTCGGGCACGGCGACAGCGGACGCACCACCGTGCCCCGCCGCAGCACCGGCGCCAACCAGGCCCTGCCGCCCGTGCAGCTGGGCCGCATGCTGGCCCGGCGGCCGAGCCTGCGGGCGCTGCCGAGCGAGCAGCCGGTGTGGATGCTGTGGTGCGAACTGTCCGCCACCCGCCCCCGCCAGGACCTGCTCGCCCAGCCGCCCGCCGCGCAGCACATCGCCAACGAGACCGGCCGCACCGTCTTCGCCTCGGACGTCCAGGTAGGCACAGCCGACGCGGAGAACGGCCTGCCGCCGCGCCTGATCAAGTTCGACGACCCGGACCGCCCCCAGGGGCACTTCGACGAGTTCCGCCCCGAGCCCGGCGCCGACGCGCTCGCCGCCCTCGCCGACCTCGGCCGGCTCCCCGGCGCGCTGCCACGGCGCACCACCCGCGCCCTGCACTGGGTACGGGCCCTGCGCCGGACCCACGGCCCGGACATCGACTCCGCCCCGGCGCGCGAGGCGGAGTTCCACGAACTGATCGAGGGCTTCGGCGCCCTGGAGGAGCTGCGGTTCAAGGCGGCCGGCGGCGCCGATCCCGGCCCTCTCACCTGGGGCGGCCTCCAGCAGACCGCCGGTGAGTACGCGGCCCGGCGCGGCTGGGACCGGTCGCTGACCGCCGGCTCCCTGGAACACCTGCTGCGCGCAGCCCTCGACGGCGACCTGAGCCCCCAGCAGGCCGCGGCCCCCGCCGCCCCCGCAGCACCGCCCTCGACCCCCGCAGACGGAACCGGCACGACTCCGGACGCCTCCGCGCCGATCGCCTACGCCGTCTCCTACGGCGACGCCCGTGAGGTCCACGTCGGCCTGCACACACAGGACACCTACCCGCACCGGGACCAGGAGCCCGACCCCGAGGAGGCGTACGGTCTCGACACGCTGTCCGGCGCGGAGGGCCCGGGCGGAGGCGGCCGGCCGCGGCGCTCACGCACGGAGGCCGCGGCGCCGGCCCGGTTCCGCTTCACCGACGACCCCGACGCCGAGCGGCCGGCGCAGTTCCGCTTCACCGAGGACACCGACGGCGAGGTCTCCGACGGCGACGACACCGACAGCGGGCACGGCGGCCCGGACCTCACGCCCGAGGAGTACCTCGACCTCCTCTTCACCCCCGCCGCCCGCAGCGGCCAATCGCCCGAGATGCTCATCGGCACGGCCGTCGCGCTGCGGCAGCTCGCCAGGGAGCACACCGACGCGACGGGCGAGGACACCGGCGCGCTCGGCGAACTGCACGGCCTGGCCAGGCGTGTCCTCGGACTCCGCCCCGGCACGCCGTCCGGCGACGGGCACCTCACCCTCCTCGGCTCGCTCGCTCTCGACGCCCCGTCGTCCGCCCTGGCCGGCGAGGCCCCCCTCGCCTCGTACCTGCGGCGCCACGACCGGGCCCTTCGACGGGCGACCCGGCTCACGCGGGGCGACGGCGTCGTGCGCAACTGGACCGGCACCGGTGATCAGGTGCCGCCCCTGGACACGTACGCGGTGGAGGGCGCGGACGGCAGGCTGAGCACCTGGCCGGCCCCGTGGTCGAAACCGTACGTCGTCCTCGCCCAGGAGGCCGCGGGCTCGGTCCGGCTGACCACGCCCGACGGCACGGTCACGCTGGACGACGCGGGCGAGCTCGCCCGGCTCGTCACCCGGGACCCGGGCAGGCGCGGCACCGACGACATCGTCCTGGCCTTCCCCCACGACGACATCGAGACCCTCGCACACCACGTCGCCGACCTGACCGGCGCCAAGGTCTGGTACTCCGAGCACGCCCCGCGCCCGGCCACTGACTGGCGGACCGGCGCCGATCACCTCGTCCTCGGCCCCGTCGAAGAGGGAACCGGAACGGTGTGGAGCACGGCCGTGCCGGACCGGGGAACCGGCAGCGAAGGCGACTTCGACGACCTCCTCGACCTGTACGCGCAGGACTCCGCGACCGGCGAGCCGTACGAGCGGGACCCCGGACACGACGACCCGCTCCGCGCACGCCGCCCCGAGCCGCTGACGACCCGTGACTACGGCATCGTGGACGGCACGGGCGACGGCGTGCTGTTCCGCAAGCCCGGCGGCCTCCGGGGCACCTGGCAGACCCCGCGGTCGATGACCGGCACGGAGGACGCGCCCGAACTCCTCATGAACGAGCAGGACCACACCCTCACGTCCGTCACGGAGCGTCCCGTCCTGCGGATCTCCGCCGACCGCACCCTCGCGGTCGAGGACGGCGCGTACGGCCAGCAGGTCTTCGCCACGCGGGAGGCCGTCGAGGCGTCCTCGGCCAAGCTGGCCCGCGCGGGCCTCGCCGTACGGCTGCGCACCGACGAAAGCGTCGGCATCGTCCTGCCCACCCCCGACGGGGGCAGCCGGCTCCTGCACCGCGTGACACCCGACTTCCTGACCAGCTCGGGACAGTCCACGGAGGAGGTATGCCGGGACTTCGCCGACATGCTGGCCGACACCTCCCGCACCTCGCACATGGTCTTCCGCGCCCCCGACGGCGGCCCGGCCGTCACGGCACCCGTCAACGCGTCCGACGGCGTCGAGGTCACCGGCACCCACCACCTCGCCGACGCCCTCGGTCACGTGGCGGACGGCCGTGAACGGCCGGAGTCGGCGGACCCGGACTGGGCCGCAGGATCGGTGCGCCTGGACGACCGGCCCACCGGCGGCCACGGCGGCCCGCTGCCCGGCCGCGCCTACGGCAGCGCCCTCAGCCTCGACCGGCCGGACGACCCGCGCCGCGACGCCCTCTCGGACGCCTCCCGCCGGATCGGCGTCAACGAGCACGCCTGGGCCGACGTCGGCGAGGGCTACCTCGTCCAGTCCGTCGCGGCCGCCGGCGAGCACGGCCAGGCCAGCCTGGAGATCAACTACGCCAAGCCGCGGACCGGCGCCGGAGGCGCGCACTTCGGCTACCACTTCGTCACCGTCGTCCTGGCCAGCGAGGACGGCACCCACCAGATCTCCCTGGAGAACCACGCGCGCGTCTCCCAGCGCACCCACCGCCACCGCCGGGCGGTCCACGCCAATCTGCGCAACCACGACCTGGACGACCTGCGGGCGGCCGCCGCGCGGCTCCGCCAGGAGATCGAGGCCCGGGAGGACGACGGCGCCGACGAACACCTCACGGAGCTGCGCGGCTACCTGGACCTGACCTTCGCCCTGATCCGGGCCAAGGTGGCCCAGACGGAGACGCGGACCGCGCCCGCGGGCTCACCGGAACACACGGAGGCCGAGCGGAAGCTGGAGGCCGCCGTCCGCGCCGCCGCGCACCGCGTCGGGAACCTGGAACCCGTCATCCCCGGCAAGCACCAGTGGTACATGCGGATGTACGCGAAACGGCCCGGTGAGTCGGCCCACGACACCAACGCCCAGCTGCTCACCGAAGGCCCCTCGGCCGAGGCCAACCCGCTCACCGCCGTCGTGCTCCGCGGCCAGCAGGCCCTGCCGGTCTCCGTCACCTTCGACAAGGGTGCTCAGCAGACCCCCGAGGGCTCCCGCAACGCCATCCGGCACCTGGCCGAGGTGGTGGCGAGGACGGGGCTGTGGAACGCCGCCAACGGCCTGCCGCTGCCGGACGTCACGGTCAGCGGCCGGCGCACCGCCCGCCTGGTCGGCCGGGACCTCGCCAAGGTACGGGCCGAGGCGGTCGCGGGCACCTTCCGCCGCGAACTGGCCGACGCGCTCGCGGCACTCCAGGCCGGAACCCCCGGACCGCACCTGACCGCCGACCGGTTCACGATCGACCCGGTCTCGGCACGCGTCAGCAGGGCGTCGACCGGCGGTGACCCGGGCGCCGACACCGTGGACGTCACGGTCGACGATCAACGCGGCGGACCGCGCCACGTCGCCACCCGCGGCCCTCGGGGCAACCTCCGGACGGACGGCGGCCTGCGCGGCGGCTCCCGCGACGACGGCCTGGACCCGGTGGCCGAGCAGTGGCCCATCGGCCGCCCGGTCACCCTCACGAGCCCCCGCCACGGCGACATCACCCGCGGTCCCGTCTCCGTCGTACCCGTCGGCGAGGCGTCCGCCGCGCACAGGCCCGCGGACCCGAAGGGCAAGTCCCCGGCCATCGGCACGGAACGCCCTCCCAGGCTCTGGTACGCCTACACCCGGACCGCCGACTCCCGCACGGAGCCCTTCCGTTACGAGGTGGCTGACACCGGGCACATCAGGCTGCCCGACGGGACGGAGATCCCGCCCGGCGGCTGGAGGCGGTTCGGCCACGACTTCGTGCACGAGGCGACGGGCACGCTGCTGCGCGGCGACAGCGGCTGGATCGGCCGCGTCGCCAACATGGAGTTCCTCGCGCCGCAGCTGGCCGAACTCGACCCCGACCCCGTGCCGCACCGGATCGCGGCCGACCCGGACGCCCTGTACGTGGTGCCGGCCCACGGCTCCACGGCCCTGCGCGTCCCGCTCAGGCAGGAAGCGCCGCCGCCCGTGCTCCGCCGCGACGACCGGCCGCGGACCGTCGTGCGCTCCGCCTTCGACGTACGGCGCTTCACCCACGGCGACGACACCGTCACCGACCTCACCGTGCGCCTCGCTCTGCGCCCGCACGGCGAGGCGACCGACGCCGTCACGGCACGGGTGGCCGAGGGCGTGGAGCGGTTCTACAACCGGCCCGGCCACCGCCTGCCCGGTGGCGACCGGCTGCACGTCACCGTCGAGTTCGTCGGCCCGGACGACGACCCGCACCTCACCGTCGACCTGATCGGCCGCGACCAGCCGATGAACCAGCTGGCGTGGTGGGCGGACGCCGACCCGGAGGAGTTCGCGCACGAGCTGGGGCACCAGCTCTTCCTCCGCGACGAGACCCCCGACGCGGCCAACCCGGGCCGCCTCGACGCGCCGGGCAGCCTCCTCGGCGCCTTCCGGGAGCAGGCCCCCGACGGCCTCGCGCAGAGCGGTCTGCGCCCCCGCCACCTCCAGCTGTGGGCCGCGGTCACGGAGGCCGTCGAGCCGTACACCTCACCGGAGGGGGCGAGTTGGGCCGACGCCCGGGCTGCCGCACCGGCCGAACGGCGGGAACCCGCCTGGGTCGACCCCGTGTCGTTCCCCGAACCCACCCCGCAGACCGGCCCGGACGGCGCGGTCCCGCCGCCCCTGCCTCCCGGCCGCCCCATGACGACGGTGCAGGAGGCGTCCGAGCCGTCCGACGACTCGGACGACGAGCCGGACTCCGACGAAGAGAACGAGCAGCCGCGCTGGGCCGACACCGGCTGGCTGAACACCGTCTTCGGCCCCGGGTGGGACGCCGTCCCCGGTGACCGGCTCAGGGAGACGTCCGAGGGACTCTTCGCACTGGTGTCGACCGAGGCGGGCGAGGACCAGGAACCCCAGTCGCTGTTCCGTGCCCTGAACCGCGTCACCCGGCAGGTCCTGCACCTGCCCGGCGACGCCCGGCCGGGCCCCGCCGACCACCAGCTCCTCGGCTCCCTGGCGCTCGACGCCTCCTCGGACGACCTGGAGACCACCGACGACCTCGCGCGCTACTTCGTCGAGCGGCAGATCGAGACCGGACGCGGCGCCCTGGACGAGGGCACACTGCTGCGCGACCCCGCGGGGAACGCCGCCGGACGCGACTTCGGCCGGTCGGGGCAGCCCGCCCCAGGACCGGACTCCTACGTCCTGCGCGGCACCGGCCGGGTCGTCGAACGGCCCGCGCCGTGGCAGAACCCCTATGTGGTCGTCGCCCGGGCGGCCGACGGCGCCGTCGAGGTCTCCCTCACGCCGGGCCGCACCTTCCGCGTGACCCGCCTCGACGAGCTCGCGATGCTCATCTCCTACGACAGCCGGCGGCCCCGCGGCGCGGACATCGTGCTCGCACTGCCCCCGCACATCGCCGCACCGCTCGCCGTCCTCGTCGCCGGCACCACCGGCCGCCGCGTCTGGCGCCCCGAGGCACCGGTCGCCGTGGCCACGCACCCCACGGCCGGGTCCCGCCTCGCCCTCGACCTGCGCGACGGCGACACCGGCGCGAGCTGGGTACCGGTCGACCCCTCGGAGCAGGACGGCCTGCCCGGCGCCCGAGACCTGAGCAGCGACAGCGAGAGCGACGCCGGCACCGACGACGGCGAACTCTCCAGCAGCGACGGCGACGCGGAGTTCGACCGCCTCGCCGACCAGCTCGCCCTCGAACGGCGGATCGACGAGCGCCGCACCCGGCCGCTGATCACCCGCGACTACGGCGTCATCGACAAGCGCGGCACCGGTGTCCTGTTCACCCGGCCCCTCCCGCGCCACGTCGCGGAGGTGGACACCGGGGACGGCACCGGCGCCGAGGCCGACGCGCTGCTGCTGCCGAGCCAGGACCACGGCGCCGTCCTCATGGCCGACCGGCCGGCGCTCCACATCTCCGAGGACCGCACCCTGGCGCTGCTCGCCGACGGCGAGGGCACGACGGGCCGTGGACGCCAGGTGTACGCCACCCGAGCGGTGATCGATGCCTCGTCGGCCCGGCTGGCCGCGGCGGGAGCGGGCGTACGGCTGAAGGCCGACGAGTCGACGGGCATCCTGCTCCCCGGGGAGGACGGCACCTACGGTGAACCCCTCCTCCGGGTGGAGCCCGAGTTCCTGACCGCGTCCGGCTCGTCGGAGCACGCCTTCACACGGGACTTCGCCCAGATGGTGGCCGGCACCGGATCCGCGCCCCTGTCCCACGTCGCCTTCCGCGGCCCGGCCGGCGACACCGTCGCCACCGCCCCCGTGAACGGGCAGCACGGCCGCGAGGTCACCGGCACCCACCACCTGGCCCAGGCGCTGACCGAGGTCGCCGAGGGCGCCCGGCCCGCCGGTGACGTCACCCCGCGCTGGGCCGCCCGCCAGACCGGCCGCGACCTGCGGTTCACCGGCGGTGTCGTCGGCGCCCCCACCCCCGGCGAACGCTACGGCAGCGCCCTGAGCCACGAACCGGCCGACAACCCCCGGCGTGCCCCGCTGTCCGCGGCCGCACGGCGCATCGGCGTCAACGAACATGCCTGGGCGGGCGTCGGCGAGGGCTACCTGATCCAGTCGGTCAGCACCACCAACGACAGCGGCGCACAGCTCTTCACCCACAACCACGCCAAGCCCGGCGACCGGGTCGGCCCGCACGCGCCCTACCACTTCGCGCAGGTCGTCCTGGCCAGCGAGGACGGCACCCACCAGATCACCCTGGAGAACGAGACCCACTCCCGCGGAGGCATCCCGGACGAGGAGATCGACGCCATCGTCGAGGACAACCTCGACCGGCACGGCGGCGACGGCCTGACCCGCCTCGCCCGGGCGGCCGAACGACGGCTCGCCGACGCACGGCGCGCCGGCGTGGACGGCGCGGGGGCGGCCCGCCTGGACGACCTGGCGCGGGCCGCCAGGGCCCTGGCCGAGCTGCACGACGCCGAGCAGCTTCCGTTCTACTTCGACGAGGACCGCCCCGAACACGCCCTGGCACTGCGCGAGGCGGACCGGGCGCGCATCCGTGCCAGGGAAGCGGTCAGGGCCGCCGCGGCGGTGTCCGACCCCAAGGACCTGTGGTTCTTCCGCGCGTACAGCAAGCGGCCGGGGGAGTCGGCACACGAAGTCAACGCTGCGCTGCTGTCGGACAGTTCGCCCGCGCTCGCCAACCCGCTGACGACGGTGGTGCTCCACGGCCACGCCCAGCGCCCCCACCAGCGGACGATACGCTTCGCACGCGAGCAGCACAGCCTTCCTGACGGCGCCGAGCGCACGATCGACGCGCTGGCCCGGACGCTGGCCCGCGTGGGCCTGTGGAACCGGGCCAACGGCCTGCCGCTGCCGACCGTCACCGTCACCGGCCACGGCAACCGCTCGCAGGCCAGCGCTCGCAAGCGCGCCGAGGCTGTCCGCACGGCGCTCGGCGCCAGGCTGGCCCGGATCCTGGCCGACTCCCAGCAGGGCATCACCGGACCACCCCTCGCCGTACGGGACTTCGGCCTCACCCTGGACGCCAAGCGAGTGCGCGGCGCCACGGACCCCGACACGGGGCGCACGGTGACCGTCGACATCGACGACCGCCGCCAGGCGCCGCCGGCGCCGCCCGTCGCGTTCACCGGCCCCGCGCTTCCACGCCCGACGGCCGACGTGCCGACGGACGTCGCCAGGCCCCGGGACACCCGGCCCGCGACGCCCGCTCCCGAGGGGGACATCTCCAGCCCCTCCCCGTCCCGCGCGCGCAGCCGCTCCCCGCAACCAGGCCCGGAGCACCGCAACAGCGCCGCGCCGCCCTGGGTCATGGCGCGTATCCGCTACGCCGAGGAGTCCCTCGCCTTCGACAAGCGACTGGGTGAGTACCTGGCCGAGCACGAGGCCGTCGTCGCCGAGTACCGCAAGATGGCGAACGCGGCGTGGAAGACGGCGCGCGAGCGGCACCCCCGCGGCCTCGGCGTGTTCGGCGACACCAGCAAGTACAAGGCCGGCGTCGTCGGCACCTCCCGCCCCGCGCTGCAACAGGTGCTGCGCAGCGGCAACCTGCGCGAGCTGGTGGCGTTGCTCTACGAGGGCATCTCCAGCGACTTCGTGCCCGACATGCTCGGCGGCAGGGAGGAGCAGCACCCCGAGATCGCCGAGGAGCGGCCGAGCCGCCGGCAGCGCGAGACCCATGCCGAGTTCGAGCGACGCGCCAAGGAGATCCTCGCCTCGCCCGACCTGACCCCCGCGCAGAAGAAGGAGGCGGTCGAGGAGCTGGAGCGGTCGGTGACGATCCGGACGCGCCCGGAGGACGCGCGCCCGCCGCTCAGCGAGGCCGAACGGCGCATCGCGGTCAACGAGCACGGACTGACCTGGCTGCCGGCGACGTCCCTGTACGACATCGCGATGAGTGCCGGCTTCCAGCAGCGCTCGGAGGCGTCGGGCGGCCTGGTGGCGACCGGCACCGCCGGATCCACGTACCGCTTCATGCTGCACGCCGCCCGCATGCGGGACCAGTGGGGCGTCGACCTCGACCTCGGACTGATCCGCGCCGGCATGCTGGCCGTCTCCCTGACGGTGGACCACCACACCTTCCACGAGGTGATGCGCGGCGCCCAGCTCGCCCTCGACGACATCGCGGACCACGACAGCGCTCTGGACTACACGGACAACTGGGGCCGGTACTGGCACATCCACCCGTTCGGCGAGCAGGAACTGCGCACCCACGTCGCGCGGGACGGCCGCTTCCCCGACGAGCACGCCCAGGCCCTCCGCGACGAGCTGGAGGGCGGCACCGGCACCCGTACCGCCATCGCCCTTCCCCACCGTCCGGCAGGGGCCCGCCCCATCCACACCCGGCCCGCCACCACCGGCCTCAACCACCCCCAGGCGCCGCACCGCACCAACCCTCCCGGCGACCCCGCGACGACGGCTCCGGCCATCTCCCCGGGCGTCGTCACGCTCCAGGACGTGACGTCCGACGAAGCGGAGCGGCACCGCGAGGCGCTCCTCGACGCGCTGTACGGCCTCGGCGCCCTCGAAGACGTCGACCGGGAACGGGCCGCCGAGGCGCTGGAGCGGCTGGACCGGCTGCGGGTGGCCGACCTCCGCCTGCGCGGCGGATTCCTGGACCTGGACGCGATGGTCCGCCGGGTGCTGCTGCTCGGCCCCGCCGAGCAGGTGAACGCCGCGGCCCGCGGCGCCCTGGTACGGCTCATGACGGTCCCCACGTCGGCGGGCGTCACCTCCCTGGACACGCTGTCCGCCCACTACCTGGCCCACCGCGGCGTGTTCCACCCGGACTTCCGGCTCACCGACGCCCAAGGCCGCCCCCGCGGCCGGAACTGGACCGGCCGCGCCCTGCCGGGTGACTTCGACGCGAGCGGCACCGGACGGGTCCGGCGCACCCCCGACGGCACGACCACCGACGACGGTGCCGAGGACGCGCCGTGGCGTCCCGTGCCCGGCGACCCCGACCCGTACATCGTGCTGGCCTCCGGCCGGGACGGCACGGTCGTGGTGCGCGGGCTCGGCGGGTTCACGCGCTCCGTACCCGCCGAGGTGCTGCGCGAACTGCTGGCCCTCGACCAGGATCTGGCCAACCGGCCCGGCGCGGTCCTGCTCCACGTGGAACGGTCCGGCGCCGCCCCCTCGGACCTGCCACGCGCACTGGCCGACCGGCTCGGCCGTGAGGTGTGGGCCGCCACCGGCCGGGCGGGCATCGGACACCTCCCGAGCGCCCCGGGCCGCTCGATGCTCCTGCTCCTCGACGAGGAGGGGCGGACGACCCGGGGCCAGTGGCTCGCCAGTACACCCGCGGCCCCGGACACCCCGCCCGGCGGGACGGCGGACGACCGGGTCACCGCTCTCTCCGTCGCCCACGACGGACACCGGTCCACCGGCTACATCTCGATGGATCTCGCCCAGGAGGCGGACGGCGGCTGGTCGCGGACGCTGGAACACAGCCGCCTCGGATCGGTCACGTCCTACACCTATCTGCGCAGCGGCTACGACCACGGCAGCACCCCCGCCACGCTGCCCTGGGTCGAACTCGGCCTGCCGACGCCGTACTTCCCCAACAACCACGGCGCGCCGGGCGCCGTCATGTGGCACACCCCGCAAGGACCGCGGGAGGACGACGGGCCGCGGTTCGCACGCACGCTCGCCCGCCGCCGCAGCCTCACCTCGCTCGCCCCGGGACACCCCGTGGTGCCGCTCATCTGCTACGCGGCGGCACGCCCCGGCATCGGCGGCGTCCTCGGCGGTGACGTCAGCGGACCGCTGCCTTTCGTGCCCGACCCGCTCGCGGTCGTGGCGACCGGCCAGCACATGGCGAACGAGACGGGCCGCACGGTGTTCGCGACCGTCCTGGCGAACTCGGTGGGCCCGGCCCGGTACAACGACCCCGAGACCTACATCAACCTCGTGACCGACGCGCGCGGCCGCGCTCACCGGTGGGTCATGTTCCGGCCCGAGCCGGCCGGTGAAGCGCTCGACCGGCGGGCCCGCGCGGCCGGACTGCACACGGGAACGGACCCCGCCCCGGACGCCGTACGGGAGCGGACCCTGCGGCTCGTGCGGGCACTGCGCGAGATCTTCGGCCCCACGGTCGACGAGAACGCGGAGTACCCGGCACTGCTGCGCGGCATCGGCGCGCTCGACCTGATGCACGAGGCCGACCCGGCCCTGAACCGCGACGGCGCGCGCCTGTTCACCCTGGACCTGTACGAGCAGATCCTCGCCCGGCACCGCTCGGCCGCCCTCCCTCCCGGGCCGGTCACCCCGGACGACCACCGCCGCCTGCTGACCGAGGCCGCAGGCCGCCTCGACAACGGGCAGCGGGGCCCGCTGAGCGACTGGCTCGCGCTGCCGCACCTGGCCCACCTGCTGGCGGGCCTCGCCGCGTCCCCGCAGCGCGAACACCTGGCCCGGCAGGTCCTCGGACTCGACGCCACGGCACCGGTCGGCGAGACCGAGTGGTCGCGGCTGCTGTGGGCGTCGTTCAAGGTGGCCATGGTGACGAGCCGGGTGGACCGGGGCGCGTTCGCAGCCGCCGTGCTGCACCTGCCCGCCCCCGACCCGGCCCGGTTCGGCGAAGCGGTGACCGTGGCCCGGCAGGCGGCCGCCGTGGGCCGCGACCCGCGCCGGATCCACGAACTGGCCGCCCACCACCTGGAGCAGCGGGGCGCACTGGCACCGGAACGGCTCCTGAAGAACGCCGACGGCACCGCTTGGGGCAGGACCCTGGACGGCACGGACCGGCCCCAAGGAACGTTCGACCCGGGCGTGATCACCCTGCTCGGGCGCGGGCCCGACGGCTCACTGGTCCCGGTCGGCAGCGAGCCCGCGCCCTGGGCGACGCAACCGGGCCGCCCCGCCCCCTTCGTCTATGTCGCCGACGGCGACGCCGACGGGCTCGTGCTCCCGGGTGCGACCCCGGCCGCGGTGCCCGCACGGCAGTTCGGCGAACTGGTCTTCCGCGACGCGGAACTGCTCGGCAAGGCCGGCAACACCGAGGTCATCGCCGTGGTCCCGCACGGCAGCCCGGCCGGGACACGGCCGCCGGAGGGCAGTCTCCCCGACGAGGGCGCGCGCAACTCGGCCCGCAACTGGTGGACCACCCGCGGCGCCACCACCCTCCACCACGACCCGGCCACCGGTACGTACACCGTCGCGATGCTGCCGGGCCCCGACGGGCAGCCGGCCCCGACCGGCACCTGGGACCGGACCGGCCGCCCCAAGGGCGACCCGGTGGCCGCCACGAGCCCGGTCGCGCCTGCCACCAACTCCGCGGCGACGCTCCGTACGGACGCGCGGGCAGAGCCCGTTCCCGAGGCAGCCGGTGCCCTCTCCGACGCCTGGGACGCCCACGCGCGGGCGCTGTCCGCACTGGGCGGGGCCATCACCGAGGCGGCTACGAGGGAGAGGGCCGACGGTGACGAGACGCAGGTGGCGGACGCCCACGCCGTCGACGTGGCGCGCCGGCGGCTGGAGGACGCCGAGGCACGACTGCGGACCCTGGGTGTCACTCCGGAGGCATTGGGCGCCGCCCGGGAGACCGAGCGGGAGACGGGGGAGAGGACCATGGCGCCGCCCGCCCCGAGGGGCGCCGGGGCCCGCCGCTGGATCGCGGACCAGCTGACCGAGGCCGACCTGCCGCCTGCGCAGTCGCCTCCCGCCGAGGGTGAGACCGTCGGCCTGCGCGACCTGGAGGCGGCGGGTATCACGCCCTCCGTCGGCCAGCGCACCGAGATGACGCTGCGCGGCGACGACCGGCTGCCCGCGGCGACGCTGCCGCCCCTCGACCTGGCCCGGATCAGGATGACCGGCCCCGGCACCTGGACGGCTGCGTCGGACAGGGCGGCCGCCAACGCGTCACGGCGGCTGTGGGCGCGGGCCTACGCGGACTTCACGGCCGCGGTGCCCGAGGGCACGGACGAGGCCGACGCCTCCCGTGCGTGGGCCGCCGCCGTCGTCCTGGTCCTTCCGGCCGAGCCGCACGAGGTGCTGGCCGACTCCCGCTACGCGGGCGGGGATTTCCGGGAGGCTGTGCGGAGGGTCGCGGACCATGCGCTGGCCGAGTCGACGGACGCCGATTCCGCCGCCGAACTCGCCGACGCCCTCCGCGCGGAACTGGGCCTGCACCCGCGCTGGACCACGCCCGCCATGGACGCGGAGGCCTCCGTCGAAGGCACGGCGGGGGACACCACGCCGGACGTCGGGACGACCGGCGCCCGGACGACACCGACGCCCGGCAGGCAGCAGCCGGCGCCCGCGGCCCGGCCGGGGACGGCAGACGGCACGCCCGGTGCCGCGTCGTCGCCGGACGGTCCCGCCCCGGACACCACCGGCCCCGTCGACGCCGACCTCTCCGTCCTGGACGGTACGGACCTCGACCACGTCGGCCTCGACTTCACCACTTTCGACTTCGATCCGCCCGGCGACTTGCCCGCTCCGGTCCCTGCCGCCCCGGCCCCCACCGCGCTGGACACGGCCGGCGGGCGGACGGAGTCCGCCACGCCGGGCGTCGAAGCCAAAGCCCGCTCCTCGTCGGCGGGGGAGCCCATGGAGGGCGTGGAGCTGACCTCGGTGCCCGCGCCCCCTCCCGCCCCCCTGCCCACACCTCCTGGCGCGCCCGCGCCCACCACCCCCGCCCAGCCGGTGTACACGAGCCCGGCCGCCCCGGTGCCGTCCGCGCTCCCTCCCCGTAGCCTGGTGGCCTACGCGCGGGAGGCGACGGTCCCGTCCCCGGCCGGCCGGGAGAGCATCGGGCGGCTGGCGCATCAGGTGGCCGCCGCAGGGCTGCACAACCGCCGACAGGGCTGGGCCCCGCCCCGCGTCGAGGTCACCGGCTACGGCGCCGACGGCCCCGGCAACCGGGGCCTGAAGCGCGCGACGGCCGCACGCAACCACTTCGTGCGACAGCTGACGCAGGCGCTTCAGCAGTTGCAGCAGCACCTTCCCGCCGACGCCCCGCGACTGACCGCCCAGGACTTCCGCGTCAAGGCGCTGGCCATGAACCGGGTGCCCGACGACTGGACGGGCACGGGCGCCCTCGCCGGCGTCAGCCGGGCCGACCTCGGGCGGCAGGCGACCATCCGCGTCGTCCAGGCGCCGGACGCGGCCGCGACACAGACCCTCGACGCCCTGCGCCGCCGCGACCGCACCCTGCGCCACAGCCCGCTGGACGTCGACGCCCTCGCCTCCCGCGTCCTGCACCTCGTCCCGGGCACCCCTGTGGACCAGGACACCCGCGACGCCCTGTTCGCGATGGTGAACAGGGCAGCCGCGGCCGGCCGCGCGACGAACCTGCCCGCCCTGGCCGCCTTCCACCTCACCGAGCTGGGCGTGACCGACCCCGGACGAGCCCGCCACTTCACCGCCCACGGCCGCCGCGTACCCGGCCTCAACTGGGACCCCGGAGCCGACCCGGCCGGCGAGCTGGACACCACCCGCGGCGACGTACTGGAGGACAACGGGCCCGGCCCGTACGACATCGCGGAGACACGGCAGAACCCCTGGCCCCAGGGAGTCACCCCGTACGTCGTTGCGGCCGGCGGGCGGCACGACAGGGTGGAGGCACTGCTGCCGGACGGCTCGAAGCGGGAGCTGGACGTCGACGAGTTCGTGGAGCTAGTCGCGGCGGACGTGGCACGTGAGCGGCTGCCGAAGGACACGCCGATCGTGCTGGCCGTGCCCTTCGCCGGGGACCAGTACCTCGACCTGCCGCGCAAGCTCGCGGACCGCACGGGCCTGACGGTGTGGGCGCACAGCGGCGAGGTGACGCTCAGCTCGGACCAGGGGGTCAGCACCGTCGACACGGTCCGGCGCAGCGGGGCTCCCGAGGGCGACTGGACCGCGAGCGAGCCCGGTCTTGCACCCGACCCGGACGACGACGTGCCGGACTGGTACCACCAGGTGGCCACCCGTCCCATCGTCAGCGCGCTGACGGGCAAGCAGATCGGCCGCGCCTCGCACCACGCCGAGGAGTGGGCGAACGACTTCGAGGACGACGACCGCCACCTGGACCGGATGACGACGTACGTCCACTACTACCCGGCCACAGGGCGGATCTCCACCGAGCACGAACTGCCGCGTCCGGGCACGGAGAACGCCGCCTACCGCCTGGACATGCACGGCTCGCCCGGCCGCCTCCACCTGGCGATGAGGGACGGCACCGTCAGGCCGGTCGACGAGCGGGAGGCCGGGCCCTGGCTCAGGCGACGCAAGAGCCTGTCGACCCTGCCGAAGGACCACTGGATCGACTTCGTGGTCTGCTGGAGCGGCGCCCCCGGGGACCGCACCGTCCCCGTGCCGCCGAACACCGCGAGCGACGCCTACGCCGGCCCGTTCGTCCCCGACCCGCTGAGCAGCCTCTCCCTCGGCCAGCAACTCGCCAACTCGACCGGCCGCAGCGTCCGGCTGTCCTACGGCTCGCAAGGCACCCGGAGCCGTGACGGACGCTACACGCGGACCCTGTTCGCCGACGCGCAGGGCCGTCACCGGGCGTGGGCGCTGTTCCGCCCCGACCCCTCGGGCGCCGACCTCGACCGGCTGGCGGCGGTCGCCGGCCTGAGCACCGACGACGGCGAGGTCACCGACGAGATGCGGGCCGGGACGCTGCGTCTGGTACGGGCGCTGCGGCTGACCTTCGGCCACGACGTGGACGACGTGGCCGACTTCGCGGCGCTGCTGCGCGGGGTGGCCGCCGTGGACCACATGTGGCGCAGCGACACGGACTTCGACGCCGCAGGCCCGTTCACACTGGACCTGCTCAACCGGGTGGTGGCGGCGCACCCGGAGACGGCGTCCGGGGTGGACCGGGCGGCAGTGCGGCGCGTGCTGGCCGCGGCGGCGGACCACTGGGCCGCCTGGCCGGGTGACGCACTGGTCGGTTTCGTGGAGGTGCCGGCGATCGAGGCCGCCGCCCAGTGGATGCGGGACGGCGACCTGGAGGACGAGGCCGTCACCGCCCTGGACCTGTCCGGCCCGCACAAGGTGGGCGAGGCCGAACGGTCCCGGATGTTCTGGGCCCGGGTCAAGGCCGAGGAGACCCTGAACGCCCCCGGCACGAACCTCGGAGCCCGCGTGCCCAAGGTGCTCCACCTGCCGCCCGGCACCCGGCCGAACGGCTACCGCGACACCCTGCTCGACCTGCTCACCCGGGCCTTCGCGGCAGGCCGGGACGCCACCGACCCGGACGTGGCGGCCGCCTACGACCTGGACGAGTCCGGGGTGTACGCCACCACCGGCGTGAGCACGACGGCCGGCGACAGGAGCGGCGACGGACGCGACTACACCGCCGGGCAGACGCCGACGACCATCGACCTGGCCCGGTTCGGCACGCCCACCGGCGTGCTGGACACACCGTGGGCGGACCGGAAGGGCTCCGCCCCCTACCTCGTACGGGTCACCCCGGACGGCAACGCCCCCGACCTCCTGGAGCTGACCTTCGACGGGGAGACGCACCGGATCCCGGTCGGCGAGTTCCTCGAACTCCTCGCGCACGACACGTCGTTGACGGGCAAGGAACTGGACGTCCCGGTCGTCCTGGCGTACTCCGTCCACGACGGTGACCCCGGTGACCTCGCCGAGCGGATCGCCCAGCGCCTCGGCCGCACCGTGTGGTGGACCGACTTCCCGGCGGACCTGTCCACGCCCGGCGCCCCGGGGGAGCCGTTCCTCATCCTGCGGACGACACCGGACGGCGCCGAACCGGACGCCGACGCCTGGAACAAGGCCCGCCCGGCCCAGGCCACGACTCCCGGTGACGCACCCCGCCCGGTCCAGGCACCCCTCCCGAGGGCCGCGGCCCCGCTCCTGGAATCCTTCCCGGCCCTGACCCTGGACGAGGACACGGGCACGGACGAGGACACGGAGAAGGACGAGGACTCGGACTCGGACGCCGGCACCGGCGCGGAGAGGGAGCGCGAGAGGACGGAACCACCGGGTGACCGTCCCGCGCCCGCCTGGGTCCTGGCCCGCATCCGCTACGCGCAGGAAGCCCTTCTCTTCGAACAGCGGCTCGCCGCGCACCTGGGTGAGAACGAGCAGGTCAACGCGGAGTTCGGCAAGGTCGTCCGGGCTTTCTGGGACATCACCCTGCACAACCGGCTCGACTACCGGCTGTTCGGCAGCAGGAACCCGCTGTCCGCCGGCGCCGTCGGGCAGAACTACGAGTCCCTCGCACGGGTCGTGGAGTCCGGAAACCTGCGTGAGCGGGTCACGTTCCTGTTCAACGGCGTCGCCAAGGACCTCGTCCCCTACCTCATGGGCGGCGTCGAGCCCCAGCACCCGGTGATCGGCCTGGAGCGCCGCGACCGGCACAAGAGCGAGCGTTTCAAGGAGTACGAGCGGCAGGTGGCCGAACTCCGGGCGGCGGAGCTGGACCCCGAAGACGAGGCGCAGGAGATGGAGGATCTGGAGGCGATGCTGCGCACGCCGCTGCGCCCCGACGAGGTCCACCCTCCGCTCAGCGAGGCCGAGTGGCGTCGCGCGGTCCGGGACGGAGTGCTGCTCTGGTCGCCCGCCGGAATGGAGCACACGCTGCCGATGTCCGCCGACTTCCAGGCCCGTTCCGAGGACTCCGGCGGCCTGGTACTGACCGGCACCTCGGGCAGCGCCTACCGGATCGTCACACACGTGGCCCGGCTGACCCGGCTCGCCGGTGTCCCCGTCGACCTCGGCCTCATCCGGGCCGGACTGGCGAGCATCCTGGTCGGGGTGGGCCACCACAGCTTCCACGAGGTGATGACCGGCGCCCAGCTCGCCCTGGACGAGTTCGACCCCGCTGCCGCGTCGGTCTACTCCGACAACTGGGGCCGGTACTGGGACGTCTACCCGCTGACCGAGGAGGAACTGCGGACCTTTGTGGCCCGCGAAGGACTGTTCCCGGACGAGCACGCCCGCGCGCTGCTCGCCCGCCTGGAAGCGGAGAGGACCACCGGCCGGGCCGGCCCGCGAACCGACGACGACGATGACGTGAGCGAGGCCGCCGGACGGCCGGCACCGACAGAGCACGAGACAAGAGGACAAGATGAGTGAGCCCGGCGCCGAGACGCCTGCCGCCGCCGACACCCCCCTGGACCCCGCGCCCCCGGAGGAGTACGTCCAGGCCGCCCGCCTCGCCCCCGACCACTGGCTCTACCTGCCCGACCCCGCCTGGCAGGGCGAGGGACCGCCGCCCGACTGGGCCGTGGTCGGCCAGTGGCGTTCCGACTCCGACGGGACGATCGTCGAGTGGGAGGACAACCCGGAGTACCGGCCGTCCCCGGAGGCGATGGGCTGGCCCGAGCCCACCGACGACATCGACCGCGCCATCCAACTGGCCACCACCGGCTACGGCCCGGCCGAGGCCGTCACCGAGGCCCTGTCCGGCGCCGAGGTCGCGGTCCTGGTCACTACGGACGGCGAACCGGTCCGCGCATCGGCACCCGACGGCACACCGGTGGTCCTCGCCTACACCTCCGACCGCTACCTCCACGCCGCAGGCCGCCTGTCCTTCGCCCACTTCCCGGTCGGCACCCTCCTCACCCGCGTCCCTCCGGACCACGCCCTCTACCTCAACAGCAACGCCCCGGTCGGCATGGTGCTGCCGACGGACGGCCTCGCCGAACTGCTGGAGGGGGCAACACCGCCGGAGTGACCGGCTCCTGGCCGGACGCAATCGGCGCAGCGCCCGCACCCGCGGGCCACCAGCGCCGCCCCCGGAACCTCGGCGGGGGCGTCCCCGCCACCTGTGTGCGGAAGCCCGGACCATGCATCACCATGCGTCCGGAGCCGACGCGCCCGGTCCACCCGGGCGCGCCGAACGCCAGGAGCGTCCTACGCGGCACCGTCCAGGACCTGGCGCAGGCGGAGCGCGAACTCGTCCGGCTTCCCCGGTTGTCCGAACTCCCCACCGCAGAAGCCGCCATGATGGCTCGGGAACACGACCACCTTCTGCCCGAGAAGCTCGGCTGCCGCGGCGGAGGTGCGTGCCGTCAGCAGGTCCTCGGACTCCTCGCCCACCGCGATGACCACGCGGGTCGGCGCGGCGGTGATCGCGTCGGCGTCCGGCCGGTAACCGCTGACCGCCCACGACCGGTCGGACAGCAGGGGGTCGTCGCGCGAGCCGTCGTCCTCGGTGGGCATCCCGAACGCGGCGGGGTCTGCCGCGGGCTGTGCGAAGTACGCGTCGGTGAACTCGCCCGCCCATGAGGTCATGGCCACGAACGCGGCCATGCCGGCCCCCCACCCCCGCTTCTCGTACGCTTCCCGGACCCCGGCCCGCGCCCGCACGGCTGCGGGGCCGTCCGGTGTCAGGGTGATGAGAGGCGGCTCGTGCGCCACCAGCGTGGTCACGTCCGAGGGGTACTTCTCGACCACCGCGAGCGCGGTGACCGCTCCGCCGCTGCTGGCGAACATCTCGACGGGCCCGGCCCCGAGCGCCTCGATGACGGCGTGCACGTCGTCGGCCTGGGTCCGCGGTGCGTGGTCGGTCCGTCCGTCCTTGCGGACGCTGCGGCCGAGGCCGCGCGGGTCGTAGGTGACGACGGTCCGCTCGGGGAAGCGCGAGGCGAGCGTGGCGAAGCCGGAAGCGTCCATGGGCTGCCCGATCATCAGCAAGGGCGGTCGTCCGTCACTGGTCGGCAGCGGCCCCCGCACGTCGTAGACGAGGTCCGCGCCGGCTGTCTCGAGAGTGTGGGTCTTCATGCCCTTCCAGACCGACCCCGCCGCGGAAACTCATCGGTGCGGCTTGCGTCGGGCGGCGTCACCGGTGGTGCGGCGTCACCGACGTGGCGTCCGGCGCCTCCGCCTCTTCACCAGGGCCGTCTCCGTCCGGCGCGGGTCCGGGTGCGCTGTCGCGCTCGCCGTCGGTCATGGCACGGCTCCGGGTCGGGCAGTTCCGCCGTACCGCGTGTGCGGCCGGCGCGGGCGCCAGGGCGTCTGGAACGCCGCCCTCCGGAGCAGGGGACGGCCCTGACGACACGACGTGGGCGCTGTGGGGCGGACGGTCCTGACGAGTGACGGTCGGGTCGGCGAGACGGAGGCGGTCCGCGTGACGGGCCGAGCCGCGAACCCGTTCACTCCGGTGCGCACGGCGCGCAGGGCACGCCCTTGAGCACTCCATCAATACTCTGTGCGCCCTTTCCGGTGCGAAGAGTGACGGAAATGATGAGCGCACCACACAGGAACCAGGCGATCCACGGCCCTCGCTCAGCGACCGGGCGGGTCGTGGCGAAGGAGGCCAGGTGTTGCTTCTCATCTCCCCGGACGGTGTCGAGGAAGTGCTCGACTGCGCCAAGGCGGCGCGACACCTCGACATCGTCGACGTCAAGAAGCCCGACGAGGGCTCTCTCGGCGCGAACTTCCCGTGGGTCATCCGGGAGATACGCGAAGCGGTCCCGGCGGACAAGCCGGTGTCCGCGACCGTGGGAGATGTCCCCTACAAGCCCGGCACGGTGGCCCAGGCCGCTCTCGGCGCGGTCGTCTCCGGAGCCACGTACATCAAGGTCGGTCTCTACGGATGCACGACCCCTGACCAGGGCATCGACGTCATGCGCGCCGTCGTCCGGGCGGTGAAGGAGCACAACCCGGACGCACTCGTCGTCGCCTCGGGCTATGCCGACGCCCACCGGATCGGCTGCGTCAACCCGCTCGCGGTGCCCGACATCGCGGCCCGCTCCGGCGCCGACGCGGCCATGCTGGACACAGCCGTGAAGGACGGGACGCGGTTGTTCGACCATGTTCCGCCCGACGTCTGTGCCGAGTTCGTCCGGCTGGCCCACGCGTCCGGCCGGCTCGCGGCCCTCGCGGGCAGCGTCCGGCAGGACGACCTCGGGGAGCTCACCCGCATCGGTACGGACATCGTCGGCGTCCGGGGAGCGGTCTGCGAGGGCGGCGACCGCAACGCCGGGAGGATCCAGCCACATCTGGTGGCCGCCTTCCGCGCGGAGATGGACCGGCACGACCGGGAGCGCACCGCCGGCCTTCCCGCGGCGCGCTGACCGCCGCCGTGCCGACCACCGAGCCCGAGCGCGTGCCCGGCCCCGCGGCGGCCCGCTTCCCGGTCGTCGACCCGGCCACCGGGGAAGCATTCGACGAGGCGCCCGACCAGCAGCCGGACGAGCTGGACACCGTGATCGACCGGGCGCAGCGGGCCTGGAGCGGCTGGCGGACCGACCCCGCCGCACGCACCACCGCGCTGCGCACGGCGGCCGACGCGGTGGAGGCGGCCGGCGAGGACCTCGCCCGGTCGCTCACCCGGGAACAGGGCAAGCCCCTGGCCGAGTCGTACGCGGAGGTCGCCCGTACGGCGGCCCGTCTGCGCTACTTCGCGGACCTCGCTCCCCGGACCCGGCCGATCGACGACGGCCGGCCGGTGCGCAGCGAGATCCGGTGGCGGTCGCTCGGACCCGTCGCCGCGATCGTGCCGTGGAACTTCCCTCTGCAGCTCGCGGCGGCGAAGTTCGCGCCCGCTCTGGCCGCCGGCAACACCGTCGTCCTCAAACCCTCTCCGTTCACCCCGCTGGCCACCCGGATGCTGGAGTCCGTCCTCACCGCAGTCCTGCCCGAGGACGTCCTGACCGTCGTCACCGGCCGCGAACCTCTCGGTGCCCGTCTCGTGTCCCACCCGGGAATCCGCCATGTCACCTTCACCGGATCGGTGTCCACCGGGCGGGCGGTCGCCCGGGCGGCGGCGGCCTCGCTCGCCCGGGTGACGCTGGAGCTGGGCGGCAACGACGCGGCCGTCCTGCTCGACGACGTCGACGTGGAGGGGATCGCCGACCGGCTGTTCTGGGCGGCGTTCCGCAACTGCGGACAGGTCTGCATGGCGGTCAAACGCCTCTACGTCCCCGCCCGGCTGCACGCCGACGTCGTCGAAACCCTCGCCCAGCGGGCGAGGACCGTCGCCGTCGGGCCCGGCCTGGACCCCACGACCGAGCTGGGCCCGGTCAACAACGCCCCGCAGTTGGCCCGCGTCGAGGAACTCATCCGGCAGGCACTGGCGGACGGCGCGCGGGCCGCGGCGGGCGGCCACCGGCTGGACGGGCCGGGTTACTTCTTCGCTCCCACCGTCCTCGTCGACGTGCCGCCCGACAGCCCGGTGGTGACCCGGGAACAGTTCGGACCGGTGCTGCCGGTGCTGCCGTACCGGAGTCTCGACGAAGCCGTCGAGGCGGCCAACGGCACCGGGTTCGGTCTGGGCGGCTCCGTGTGGGGCACCGATCTCGACCGCGCCGAGGCGGTGGCCGAGCGGCTCGACTGCGGTACCGCCTGGGTCAACCACCACGCGGAACTGTCCCTGGCCCAGCCCTTCGCGGGCGTCAAGGACAGCGGCGTCGGTGTCGCGGGCGGGCCGTGGGGGTTGTACGGCAACCTCCAGCCGTTCGTCCTCCACCGCCCGTCGGAGGCGTGACACATGAGATTCCAGGCAGCCGTACTGCGCTCGTACGACGCCCCGTTCACGATGGAGGAGGTGGTTCTGAGGACCGAGCCGGCCGTCGGCGACATTCTGGTCGAGATCGCGGGCACCGGAATGTGCCGGACCGATCTCGCGGTCCGGCGATCGGCCGGCCGGAGCCCGGTGCCCGCCGTCCTCGGCCACGAGGGCGCCGGGGTCGTGGTGCGCACGGGAGGCGGCACGGACAACGGGATCGGCGTCGGTGACCACGTCGTGCTCAGCTTCGACTCCTGCGGGCACTGCCCCACCTGCCGCGGCGCGGCCCCCGCCTACTGCGACTCCTTCGCCTCCCTCAACCTCTTCGGGGGACGCGAGGAGGAGCCGCCCCGGCTCACCGACGCGTCCGGTGACGCGCTGGCACCCCGCTGGTTCGGGCAGTCCTCGTTCGCCGAATACGCCCTCGTCTCCGCTCGCAACGCCGTACGGGTCGATCCCGCACTGCCGCTCGAACTGCTCGGTCCCCTCGGCTGCGGCTCCCTCACCGGTGCCGGAGCCGTGCTGAACACCTTCGGCGCCGGCCCCGGCGACACGCTCGTCGTCCTCGGCGCGGGTGCCGTCGGCCTGACCGCGGTCATGGCGGCGACTGCCGCGGGGGCGCCGACCGTGGCAGTCGACCGGCATCCCGAGAGGCTCGCTGCTGCCGAGCGGTTCGGCGCGATCCCACTGCCCGCCGCCTCGTCCGACCTGCCCGGGCGGATCCGGCGGCTGACCGACGGCGGCGCCCGCTACGCGCTGGACACCACCGCCTCACCCCCGCTCATCAACCAGGCGCTCCACGCGCTGCGTCCCACCGGCACCCTCGGCCTGGTGGCGCGCCTCCACGGTCCGCTCACCCTCGAACCGGGCGCCCTCGACCGCGGGCGCAGCGTGCGCCACATCTGCGAAGGGGACGCCGTGCCCGCGCTGTTGATCCCCCGGCTCATCGGACTGTGGCGGGCCGGACGCTTCCCTTTCGAGCAGTTGATCCGCACCTACCCCCTGTCCGACATCAACGAGGCCGAACGTGACTGCGACGCGGGCCGTGCGGTCAAACCCGTCCTGCTCCCGGACAGGGCGAGCCGATGACCTATGACCTACGACCGAGGCACCGGGCGCCCGCCCAGCCCGGCCCATGACATCCCGCAGCTCCCACTCCCGCCGACGGAGGCAGCATGGCAGGCACGACACCCCGGCACACGGACGCGGAAGGCGTGGACGGAGGAGTGGGCCTGACCGCCCTCCTGGTCGCCGCCTCACGGGCGATCGAAACCCACCGCCACGACAGTCTGGCCCAGGACGCCTACGCCGAGCACTTCGTGCGCGCGGCCCCGGCCTGCGCGCACTGGCCGGTGCGCATCGAGGAGGTTCCGGACGGGGACGACAACCCGCTGTGGGGGAGGTTCGCCCGCTACTTCGGCCTGCGGACGAGGGTGCTCGACGACTTCGTCCTCCGGTCGGCCGGTGCGGGCGCCCGCCAAGTGGTGCTGCTGGGGGCGGGGTTGGACACGCGCGCGTTCCGCCTGGACCTTCCGTCCGACTGCGTCGTCTTCGAGATCGACAGGCCGGGCGTGCTGGCGTTCAAGGAACAGGTGCTCACGGGCCTGTCGGCCGCTCCCGAGGTGAAGCGCGTCCCCGTGCCGGTCGACCTGCGTGAGGACTGGGCCGGCGCGCTCGGCGCCGTAGGTTTCGACCCCGCCGCACCCAGCGTCTGGCTGGCCGAGGGACTCCTCTTCTACTTGCCGGGTCCCGCCGAGACGTACCTCGTCGACACGGTGGACCGGCTGACCGCCGCCGGCAGTGCTCTGGCCTTCGAGGCCAAGCTGGAGAAGGATCTCCTGGCGTACCGTGACAGCCCGATCTACACGGCGACGCGCCTGCTGATCGGCATCGACCTGCTCGACCTCTTCGACAAGGGACCACGTCCCGACTCCGCGGGCGCCCTGACGGCCAGGGGCTGGTCCACGTCGATGCACACCCCCTTCGAGTTCACCAGGGAGCACGGGCGCGGTCCCCTCCCCGAGGCCAACGACGCGCTGGAGGGGAACCGCTGGGTGTTCGCGCGCAAGCCGGCGCCCTGACGCCCGGTACCGGCGAAGCGGACGTCCGGCCAGGGGCCGTACCGGCCGTGTGCGCTACGGCCCCTGGCGAGCCGGGTCAGACGGCGTGGGCCGTCACCAGCCGGTCGCCGGGGATCCCGGCCTTGTCCGGCGCGTAGTAGTCCTTGATGCCGGCGGCCCACGTGGCCACGGTGATGCGGTCGTCGGCGTCCGGACCGAAGGCGTCGAAGAGGGCGTGGATGTTCGCCTCCTCGAAGCCGATCGCCCTCATCAGCGACACGAACAGGGGGCGCTCGATCAGGCCGTCCCCGTCGGGGTCGCCGAGTGCGGAGAGGGCCTCGGCGAACTCGGCGACCGTGGGGCCGAAACGCTCGGGGTCCAGCACGAAGGGACGGAACTCCTCCACGGAGATGACACCGTCGCCGTTGGCGTCCAGTTCCGTGGCCAGCGTCGTCCAGTAGCGGCGGAACGCGGCTTCGATGGCGTCCTTGGCCCCGTCGTCCGAGGCGGCCGCCGCTTCCAGAACGCGGCCTGTCATCAGGTCGAAGTCGCCGGAGTCGAGGACTCCGTTGCCGTTGGCGTCGAAGAGGGAGAAGACCAGCTCGACCCGCTTGGCGGCCTCATCTCGCATGTGCGTCACCTGTCTTCCGCGACCCGACGATTTCGGGCCTGCATCCGTGCCCCATGGAACCGCCGGAAGGAGTTCCGGGGGTCTTGATCTTCGCTTTTGGTGCCGGGGCAACCGCTGAATGAGCGGGTGCGACACGTTCGATGCCACGCGTGTGAAGGCCAGGGTGTTCCGACCGATCCCGTTGATCGGCTCATACGACATGACGCTTCGGCGCGGAGGGAGGCAGTCGACGTCCCGGTGGATGGCCCCCCCATCTGCCTGCCGCAGGGACGGCTCCTGCCCCCTGTGCCGGTGCCACGTCGGATCTGCTGCAGCGCCTGTGCAGCGTTCACCCGGTTGGCCTGCCGTGATGGCGGTGGTCGCACGGTCCCGCGACGGTGAGTGTGGGCTTCGCCGCTCACGTAGGCAAAGCCTTCCGCCCGATCCCGAGGGAGCTTCGCATGTCTGAACGCAACACCGTCATCCGCAGCCTGCACGATGTCGGTCTGGCCGCCTGGTTCGGGGGCTCGCTGATGGGTGCCGTGGGCCTCAACGGCGCGGCTCAGGACGAAGGAAGCACGGAGACGAGCCGAGACCGGATCTCCTCGTCAGGCTGGGCCAGGTGGACGCCGGTCAACGCCGCCGCGATCGGAGCCCACCTGTTCGGCGGGGGCGGGCTGCTCGCCGTGAACGCGCACCGTGTAGCCACCCAGCAGGGTGTGGGCGCCTCCACCGCGGCCAAGACCGTCGTCACCGCCGCGGCCCTGGCTGCCACCGCCTACGCCCGTGTCCTGGGCAAGAAGGTCGAGCTGGCCTCCTCCACCGATCCTGGTGACGCCGAAAAGGCCGAGAAGCACCCGATCGACCTCGACAAAGTACGGCGCCAGCTGAGTGCCGTCCAGTGGGCGGTGCCGGCCCTGACCGGATGCCTGGTGGTGCTCAACGCCCTGCATGGCGAACAGCAGCGCCCGACGGAGCAGATCCCCGGTATGTGGGAACGGGCCCGTTCCATGACCCACCTGATGCAGTAGCGCACGCAGGAGGGGCCGGCAGGGCCGCAGCGGCAGAACCAGACCGCCTGGTGCTCCAGTCAGGAGTCTTCACCTGAGCTGGTCGGCTTCCTTGTCGCGGGCATGGTCGGGAGGGCAAGCTGATCTGCGGGCCGACGAGTTGGGGGTCGGTGTCCGCCCCCTGGCGGCGCACCTTGCCGGCCACGGAGCGGGCGCGCGACCCGCTCACCGTGCGCCGGGGCGACTACTGGCGTTCCCCGATCGCCCAACTCCCGCTTCAGCGCACCTGACCTCTTGACGTATCGACTGGCGGACCGAAGAATTCACGCCATCGCCTGACAACGTTGTCTGACCGAGAGGTGCCGTACGTGCTGCCGAGATCCCCCTTGGACCGTCGCCGCTTCATCCAGCTCCTCGGCGCCACGAGCGCGCTGGCCGCCCCGCCTCTCGCCGTCGGCAGCGGTACGGCTCAGGCCCACGGACGACACCGGAGCCACACGGCGTCCGACCCGGTGGCGGACATCTATCACCGCGTGCTGCTGAACCACACGCGTTGGACGGAAACCCAGTGGGACGCGGCCCGCGGCTATTACACGGACAAGGATTTCGGCTTCGCCGTCGTCCTCGGTCATGCGGTCCTGCTCACCCGCGGCAGCTTCGACGAGGTCCGGGCGGGGACGGAGAAGCAGGTCCTCAAGGATCGGACGACAGCGACCATCAAGCACTTCGCCGCGTCCAACAGACTGACGGGCGGCACGCAATGGGGCCGGAGACTGTTCTTCGACACCACGTTCCAGCTGTACTTCGTTCTCGCCGCGCGGCTGCTGTGGGACGACCTCGACGAGACCACTCGCTCCCGTGTCGACACCATCGCCCGTGAACAGGCCGCGTACACCACCGCGTTGGGCACAGGGAACGACCCGGCCTCGGGCGGCTGGACCCCTCGGGGCCTGCTCGGCGGCCACGAAGGAGACACCAAGCTCGAGGAGATGGGTGTCTACGCGCAGTCCCTGGCCCCGGGGCTGGCCTGGGCGGCGGACGACCCACGGCACGGTGACTGGGCCACAACCTTCGGTGCGTGGTCGCGCAACGAGGCCGGACTGCCCCAGGCGGACCTGGCGAACCCGGCGCGCGTGGACGGGGCACCCGTCTCGGACAACACCGCCCGCAACCTGTACGACACCTTCATCGTCGAGAACCACGGCTCGTTCGGCCCCCACTACCAGGAGGAACTGTGGCGCACATCGGGCCGTAACGCCGCCCACTTCATCGCCGCGGGCCGGCCGCTGCCCCAGGTGCTCACCAACCAGCCGAACGCCGATCAGCTGTGGAGCACCCTCCTCGGTGTGATGAGCGACGCCGGTGAGCCGCTGATGCCGATGGTCGACGACCGGGAGCACCTCTACGGCCGTGACGTCATCCCGCTCGCGTTCCTCGCCCAGGTGATGGGGGACAGGGCTGCCGCGCGGGCGGAAGTCGCCTTGGCGGAGCGCCTGGAGGCCTACCAGAGTTACCCGCCGGAATTCCGGATCGCGAAGTTCTCGGGCGAACCGAAGTACGAGCCGGAAGCCCGCGCGGAAGTCGCCATCAGCTACCTCCTGCACCTGTGGGCGAACGAACAGGGCCGAACGGTCCGCCCCCTCTCCACGGACGAACTGTTCGAACACGCTGCGGGCGTCACCGACTTCGGCCCCGGACCCGGCCTGGTGTCGCACCAGACGCCCGGGGCATGGGCGGGTGCCGTGACCAAGCCCGGCTTCGTGAAGTTCGCCTGGCAACCCGGCCACGACGACTGGCTCTTCAAGCTCAGCGGGTCCACGCCGATGTTCCTGCCGACGACATCCCTCAAGGTGGCGCAACGCCAGGTGCGGACCTACCGCAGGAGCCGGGACGGATTCGACGGCAACGCCACGATGCTCCAAGTGGGCTCCGGATACGCCGGATTCACCACGCTTCCCACCGGTGCCGTCGTGTACGCGACGTCGGGTGTCGCTGCGGGGGAGGGACACCTGGAGATCCACAATCTGACGATGCCGGGCGTGCCCGGCCTGACCGGGGCGCGAACCTACCGCTTCGCCGAGGGAAGCGCCACGGTCGCCTCGGCCGACTCCCAGCCGGCCACGTCGGCCGCGCGTGTCGACGAGGTGACGTTCGCGCGCACCGAGGTGCGGCATCTGCGCATGCTCGGTGTGCGACCCGACCCGACCTACGGATACTCGCTCTTCGCGTTCGAAGCACGCGACGGCGCGGACGGCGCCGATCTGGCCCGGACCGGTAGGGCAACCGCCTCCTCCCACGACACCGGCAGGGAGCCGGCGCTGGCGGTGGACGGCAGCACGACCACCCGGTGGGCGGTGTCACGGGGCGACCGCCCCCGGGCGGACAGCTGGCTGGCTGTGGACCTCGGTGCTCCGCACGCGGTGGACCGGGTCACCCTGCGCTGGGAGGCCGCCGCGGGGCGCGCCTACACGGTGCAGCGGTCGGCCGACGGAGTCCAGTGGGAGGACCTCGCCTCCTGGCCGGTGCCCGACGTCACCAGCCGGGGCGGATGGCTGGACGTCGACGGCCGCGCGGGCCTGGTGGTGCGTGGCGCCGCCTCCGGCCTGACGGTCCACCAGGACGAGATCATCCTTGCCGACGGCCCGGCCGCACCCCTTCTGGTCGAGGGACTCCCCGGCGCCTCGCCCCGCATCCTGAGCGAACGGGCGGCGGCCCCCGCGCCACGAACGGACTCTGGAACCGTCCGCGCCGCCCTCACCGACGATCACCTCAGCCTGTTCAACTTGTCGGACGAGTCCGTCACGACGCGCGTCGAGGTACCGCAGACAGGGCTCGCGAGGCTGCTGTTCGAGGGAGTCCAGACCCTCACCGACGGCGGCACCGCCTACGACGCCGAACTCGACGCGGCGGAAGCCCGGCTGCTGCCGCCACGGCTGACCGTACGCCCGCTCAACGGCCGTCCTCTGCCGACGGGTCTGCGGGCGCGCGTGGTCGACGGCACGACGGTCGAACTCACGGGGCCCGCCTGCCGCGTGCAGGTGACCGCCCAAGGGCGCAATGAGGTGGTGGTGGTCCGCGTGGGCCGCACCACGACGGTCACCGTGAAGCGGGCCACGGCCTACCCTCTGCGTGATCTGGCACTGGGGTGCACGGTGTTCCCGACCAGCCCGTTGCCGCCGGGCATGTCGGACCCGTCCGCCGCTGTCGACGGCGATCCGGCGACCGCGTGGACGCCCGGCCCGAACGGCCGGCTGGTCGTCGACCTCGGCGCCCGGCTCCGTGTCCGCGACATCCGCACGGAATGGACGAACGGCCACGTACCGGGACTGCGCGTCGAGTTCAGCAGTGACGGCCTCACCTACACCCCGGCCGGTCAGCTCACGGGCCGTGGCCGCGACCGGCACCTCAGCACGGACATCACCGCCCGCTACGTGGCCCTGGCAACCGACGCGGGACACGAGGGCGGTGGCCGCCTGATCCACCTGTCCCTGCAGTGACACCAGGCCCGCTCCAGGCCGATGGTTCAATTCGACGGTGTCGCTCTTCCCGCTCTACTCGCGGTCTTGACAGGGCTACCCGCCGACGCAACCGTTGAGAGCGCTCTCATTGACGCCATGTACACGAGGAGAACGGATGCGCCCTTCGCGTTGGTACGCCGGTGCCGTTCCGCTGGGGCTCGTCGGCCTCCTCGCACTCGGGCAGGCCTCGATCGCCGCCGAGCCGGACGAGCGGCCTACCGACCGGCGCGCCCAGGAGACGGACGGAGACGCGGCGAAGCGGGCAGTGGCCGTGTCGGATCAGCCCTCGACGCTGGGGCGCTCCCTGGTGGGCGGGGCGGACCCGACCGTGATCAAGGTGGGCGACCTGTACGTCTCGGCCAAAGCCGTGGACGGCGGGATAGCGGTGCGCACGGCCGCAACCCCGGAGGCCGTGGCCACCGCGCCCAAATACCAGGTGTGGCGCGACACTGCCGGTCTGGGCGAGGTGTGGGCGCCGGAGATCGTGCACCACGACGGCCAGTACCGGATCTACTTCGCCGCCGGTCGGGGCGCTGCCCACCGGATGTACCACATAGGGTCGGCCAACCCGACGTCCGGCTACTCCGCGGCCGTCAAGGTGTCCCTGCCCGGCGACAAGTGGGCCATCGACGGGGTGCCCTTCACCTACAACGGGCAGCGCTGGTTCGTGTGGTCGGGCTGGTCCGGCGACACCAACGTCGAACAGAACCTCTACATCGCGCGAATGAGCAGCCCCACCGCGGCCACCGGCGGGCGGTACGTCATCTCGCAGCCGCGCGAGCCCTGGGAGCGGGTCGTGGGCAACCCGTACATCAACGAGGCTCCCCAGCCTGTCGTCGATCCCTCCGGGCGGCTGCACGTCGTCTACTCCGCGAACGGCAGCTGGAGTGACAAGTACTGCATCGCCGACTTGCGGCTGCGGGCGGGCGGCGACCCCACGTACGTCTGGGACTGGTACAAGAGCAACGGCTGCCTCTTCGGTTCGCACGCGCCGTCCATGATGTCCGGCTGGACTCCGACCGTGAACGTCAACGGACCCGGCCACCACTCGTTCATCCTGCCCCGGGGCGACGTCAACGCCGCTCCGCCCTCCGGAAACCGCTTCCCCACCCTGTACCACGCGGTCGCCAAGGGCACCCCGTACTCGTGGTCCAACCGCTACTGGTACTCCGGTACAGCGGTCTGGTGGAGCAACACCACCTACCGGCGCGCCAACGTTCCCGGCAGTACGACCGATGCGGGCTACAGCCTGAAGTTCTTCGAGTAGGCAGGCCAGTTGCCCTGTTCCCACGCTACTCAGCGGTTCCGAGGTGGAGCCGAGGAGCTTCCGGGAGAGTGGGGCGCCCCAGATCCCAAGGTCGGCTTGAGGTGCACCGTCCGGGGCTGGTCTGCCGCGCTCATGGTCCGTGTCTCTGTCACGACCGGGCCCCCGGTGAGCGCGCTGCCGCACCCTCCGTACCGGCGACCTTCACACCCCTGTCACGCGCCCCTTCCTCGGCGTTTGGTGCCCCTGAAACACTCCTTCCGCGCAGATTCCGTCATCTCCCGGTCGTCCGCACCTCAGGATGAGAGGCTTGTCCTACATGTCCGAAGTAAACCGGCGTCGCTTTCTTCAACTCGCGGGGGCCACCACGGCCTTCAGCGCCCTGTCCGCCAGCATCCAGCGCGCCGCGGCCCTGCCGGCGAACCACCGCACCGGGTCGATCGAGGACGTCGAGCACATCGTCGTCCTCATGCAGGAGAACCGCTCCTTCGACCACTACTTCGGCACCCTGAGAGGCGTCCGCGGCTTCGGCGACCCCCGCCCGGTCACCCTGGGCAACGGCAAACCGGTCTGGCACCAGGAGAAGGCCGGCAAGGAGCTCCTGCCCTTCCACCCGGACGCCGACGACCTCGGCATGCAGTTCCTGGAGGGCCTGCCGCACTCCTGGCCGGACGGCCAGCAGGCCTACAACGGCGGCAGGTACGACCGGTGGGTGCCCGCCAAGGGCACCACGACGATGGCGTACCTGACCCGCGAGGACATCCCCTTCCACTTCGCCCTCGCAGACGCCTTCACCGTCTGCGACGCCTATCACTGCTCGTTCATCGGCTCCACCGACCCGAACCGCTACTACATGTGGTCCGGCTACACGGGCAACGACGGCAGCGGCGGCGGCCCGGTCCTGGACAACGCCGAACTCGGCTACGGCTGGACCACCTACCCCGAGCGCCTGGAGCAGGCCAGCATCTCCTGGAAGATCTACCAGGACATCGGCGACGGTCTGGACGCGGCCGGCTCCTGGGGCTGGATCCAGGACGCCTACCGCGGCAACTACGGCGACAACTCCCTGCTGTACTTCGACAAGTACCGCAACGCCCGGCCCGGCGACCCCTGGTACGACAAGGCCCGCACCGGCACCGACGTCAAGAACGGCGACGGCTACTTCGACCACCTGCGCGCCGACGTCAAGGCCGGAAAGCTGCCCCAGATCTCCTGGATCGCCGCTCCCGAGGCCTTCTCCGAGCACTCCAACTGGCCCTCGAACTACGGCGCCTGGTACATCGCGCAGGTCCTGGACGCCCTCACCTCCAACCCCGAGGTCTGGTCGAAGACGGCCCTGTTCATCACCTACGACGAGAACGACGGCTTCTTCGACCACGTCGTGCCGCCGCTGCCGCCGAAGGACGCCTCCCGCGGCCTGTCCACCGTCGACGTCACCCCCGACCTCTTCCCGGGCGACGGCCGCAAGACGGCCGGCCCCTACGGGCTGGGCCCGCGCGTGCCGATGCTGGTCGTCTCGCCCTGGAGCAGGGGCGGCTACGTCTGCTCCGAGACCCTCGACCACACCTCGATCCTGCGTTTCATGGAACGCCGCTTCGGCGTGCGCGAGACGAACATCTCGCCGTGGCGCCGGGCGATCTGCGGTGACCTGACGGCCGCGTTCGACTTCTCCCGCAAGGACGCGCGCCCGGCCTCGCTGCCCGGCACCGACGCGTACGAGCCGCAGGACCGCGAACGCCACCCCGACTACAGGCCCACCCCGCCCGCCGACCCGCGCATGCCCCGGCAGGAGCGCGGACTGCGCCGCTCCCGGCCGCTGAAGTACGCCCCGCACGTCGACGCCTCCGTCGACGTGGCCGCCGGGAAGCTCACCCTCACCTTCGCCTCCGGGCCGAAGGCCGGCGCCGCCTTCCACGTCACCTCCGGCAACCGCGCCGACGGTCCCTGGACGTACACCACCGAGGCCGGTCGGACGCTCCGGGACACCTGGAACTCGGCGTACTCCGCGGGCTCCTACGACCTGACCGTGCACGGCCCCAACGGCTTCGTGCGCGTCTTCAAGGGTTCGAACAGCACGGCCGGCTGCGAGGTCACCGCCCGCGA
Organism: Streptomyces sp. BJ20; assembly: GCF_022869105.1. NCBI lineage: Bacteria > Bacillati > Actinomycetota > Actinomycetes > Kitasatosporales > Streptomycetaceae > Streptomyces > Streptomyces sp. BJ20. The sequence goes on along the minus strand of NZ_CP094918.1, from coordinate 3,827,525 downwards.
CCGGGGCGACGACATCGAGCTGACCTTCACCCACAGCGGCACCGGCACGGTCCGGCTGCGCATCGCCGACGGCTACGGCGGCAAGCCCTCGGCCGTCACGGTCCGCCCGGGCGGGACCGTGCGGCGGACCTTCGACCTCACCAGAAGCCGCCGCTGGTACGACCTGACCGTCACCGCCGACGGCGACAAGGCCTTCCTGCGCCGGTTCGCGGGGCACGTCGAGAACGGACAGCCAGGCGTGAGCGACCCGGCGATCATCACCGTGTAGCCGTGGGGGGTGCCCCGGATCGTGCGGCCGGGGCACCCACACCGGTCCGGCCGGGGCCGAGTCGGCCCCAGGACACGCCACATCGGCCCGGCTCACGCCCCGCGCTGCACGCGGCCCTTTTCAGCCGACGGCCGAACTGTGGCTGTTGCGGCAGCTCCCTCCTCGGGTTCTGTGGCCCGGCCGGCACGGTATCCGAGGTTCCGTTTGCCCGAACGGGCGCGTGAGTTGTCCACACCTCGGGGAGTGTGGCAAGGGGCGACAAGCCGTTGTGCGTGGCCGGCGGCGCATTCCGGAGGCGGTGTCGCCACTCCGCCGTAATTTGTTTGGATCGGGAGTTCTCCGTGCCCGAAATGAGCCCGGGTGCGGAACAGTTGGCGAGTTGCTGAGTTCACCTGACAAACTCTTGCCTCAGGGGGTGCCTCCCCTTAGTCTCTAAGGCGACCCCTCAAACGAACCCCCTCTTCGTACCGTGGAGGTTCCAGTGCCGCGCACTGCCCGAACGGGCTTCTCGTCACGGCAGGACTTACGGTTCGCCCCGCCTGTCCCGCCGTCGGCCGACAGGGCCGCGCCGCGGGATCGAATGGTCATGACAACGTTATCCAGGTGACCCGGACGACGGTCGCCTCGGCACCGCTTCCTCCGCTCACCCCGACCGCCCCGAGGACCCGGCGCCCGCCGCCGGCCCGGAGCGACGCGGACACCCGGCTCAGGCCACCGACGAGGTGGCGTGCCGTCACCGGGCGCTCGCCGACACTCAGGCACAGCCCACCGGTCCACTCCGCGTCCGCACACACTTCCCAGCCCCCCACGCGCAGGAAGAAGGACGGTACGTCCGTGGCGACCACGAGTTTCCCCGACGCCTCGCCCCGTAAGAAGAAGGCCGCCGCTGCGGCTGTCCCGCCCCGCCGTGACCTGAGCGGCACACCGGACGGAGCCGGCCAGGAAGCCGCCTGCACGGCCCACGTGTCCCCCCGGACGCTGGCCGTCACAGCGGCGGAACCTGCATTCTCCCGGCAGTTCGGCCTGAGCGTCGACGAGATATGCGGACGCGGCCTGCTCGGCCTGCTCCGTTCCCCGGTTCCCGGACAATTGCGGGAACAGTTCACCGCGCTTTCCTCAGGGCGTTGCAGGAGATTCAAGGAAAGGGTGACGGGTCTCGACGGAGAGGGCCGGAATTTCCCGGCCGACATCACCGCGATCGCCGTCGGACAGCCCACGGGCGAAATCGTAGGTCTGGTCGTCCTTCTGCGCCGGGCCGAGCAGGCGGCCGGCGGCGGACCCGTACTCAGCGCTCTCGACGCGCAGGTACTGGAAGGTGTCGCGCGTGGTGAGTCCACGGTGCAGTTGGCCTCCCGTCTCTATCTGAGCCGTCAGGGAATCGAATACCGCGTCGGCCAGATGCTGCGGCGTTTCGACGCCCCCAACCGGCCCGCTCTGGTGGCGCGGGCGCACGCGCTCGGGATGTTCGCCCATGGACAGTGGCCGCCGCGGGTCCTCCCGGAGCGCGTGCGGTAGCGCGGCGTCGGGGCCTGCCGAGCCCCGCGACGGCGGCCGTGGCGGAGACACACCGCCACGGCCGCCGTCGTACGGGTGACGCCCGCCCCGGGGCGGGGCGGGCGTCACGCCGCCGAGGGCTGCCACGCCTCCTGGAACCGGCGGCGGGCCCGGAACAGACGCGAGCGGACGGTGCCCACGGGCAGCGCGAGCACCTCGGCCATCTCCTCCTCGTTCAGCCCGTAGGCGCGCAGGGTGAGGACCTGCCGGTGAGCCTGGGACAGCCGCTCCAGCACGTCACTGATGTGCACCGCGTCCAGGGGATTGGTCTCCTCCTGCGAGTCCACCTCGGAGCAGCAGCTCTCCGCTCCGTAGCGCCTGGCGGTGCGGATGGCCTCGCGGACCGTCACCGAGCGCACCCAGCCGTAGAACGCCGCCGGCTCCCGCAGGGAACCCAGACCGCGGTAGACGGCGAGCAGTGCCTCCTGCGTGGCGTCGGCACCGTCGTCGTGGGTGATGGACCTGCAGATGCGCGCGACATAGGGAGTGATGGCGGTGAGCAGGTGGTTCATCGCGTGCTCGTCGCCGGCCTGGGCCCGGGGGAGCAGCGTCAGGGGGGAGGGCAGTTCGCTGACGGTCGTCATGGCGGACGGAGGTTCCTTACACAGCCGGGCGGGCGGGGGGCGGAAGGGCGAGCGGGCGGGGCTCAGCCGGTGGCGTGGGCGAGCTTCGGTTCCACCACGTCCGTGAAACGCAGCAGCCCCGCGCGCACGTCGTCGCGGAACGCCCGCATGAAGGACGGGCTGTAGCAGGCGGTGGAGTGCGGGAACTCGACGGAGAGCCGGCCCTCGAAGGAGACCACGCACGCCATGACGGGGCTGCGTCCCGCCTGGGGGAAGTAATGCTCGCGGGCCGGAACGAGGCGCACGTCGGCAGCCCGCAGCCCGTCCGGCAGCCGCGGACCGGGGACCACGCCCATGTTCGTGGCGATCACCGTGGCCAGTTGCAGCGCGGGATTGCGGGGGATCTCCGGCGTGATGCGCATCTCGTGGAAGTGGTCGCCGCGGGCCAGGAAGTCGCCCAGCCGGGTGTGCACGGCGCGGGCCAGCTCGAGCGGCTGGGAACGCGCCGAGACTTCCACGGTCTGCAGGTGGGTGGTGACCGCGGGGACGAGGTCGGAGGCGGGCACCGGCGGGGTGAGTCGCGCACGCAGGTCGACGGGGGAGAGGCAGCCGAGCGTGCGCGCCCCGTCGTCCCCGGCCAGGCGCCGGCGGGCGGTCACCAGCAGCGTCGCGGCGATCAGGGCGTGCACGGAGACACCCGAGGCGCGCGCCGTACCGCGCAGCCGGGAGGTGAGGTCCGTGTCCAGGGTCAGCCGTCGGACCTCGATGTGCCCGTCCGGGGCGGCACCCTCACCGTCCGCGGCGTCGTACGGGACCAGTTCCACCGGGTGGCGCCGTACGTCCTCCAGCCGGCCGTCGAGGTACTTCGCCGTGTCGGCCTCGTCGGCCGGAGGCAGCCGTCGGCTCACGGGCTCGGGCCAGCGCGGGAGTTCCGCAGCGGCGATGTCGTCGGTGGTGCCTTCGACCAGCGCCCGGTAGCGGTTCCACAGCGCGTTGTGCACCGCGATGCTGCTGTGGCCGTCGGTGATGGTGTGGTCGATCACCAGCACGAACAGGTGGCTCCGGCCGTCCGGCGCGCTGACCAGGACGGCACGGCTGAGCGGGCCGCCGACCGGCAACGGCCTGTTCAGCTCCGCCGCGTAGGCCTCGTCCTCGTCACCGGTTCTGGTGATCAGCCGGGGCCGCTCGTCCGCGCCGAGGACACGCAACACGTGCCCGTCACCGTCCTGTTCGATGCGGGAGCGCAGCGGCGGGTTGGCCTCCGTCAGGGCGTCGAACGCGGCGGACAGCGCCGCGGGGTCCACCGGTCCACGCAGAGCGCAGGACAGCACGGCCCTGCTTCTCTGGCCCACGTAGAGCCTCTCGACCGGACACAGCGCACGGTGCATGCCGTCAGCCTTCTTTCCGTCGTTCGTTCCGGAAATGCACGGCCCCGGACACAGCTGCCACCGCGGCGGTACGCGGGGAGGTCGGGGGCTGTTCGAGAGTGCACGGCCGACCGCGGCCGAAGCCAGCGGAGAGCCCTGCGCGCGGTGAAGTCGCGTGATTTCCCTAGAAGTTGCGTGTCGGTGCGCACTCCCCGGCACCCCGAAATTCAGGGAAACCCCTGAACCGGCGCCCCGGGAGCCGGTTCACCTTGACCCCGCCGGTGCCGGTGCAGCACCGTGCTGTGCCGTGAACCGGGGCAGGTGACGTGGTCCCCCTGACCTCGGCGTGCGGTCCCTTTCCCCGCCCCGTGGGCCGTCGGCCCGGCGCGTATCCACCCGCGCGGGCGGCAAGTGGGGTGGCCGCACCCGTCCGATCCGGCCGGGCCTTCGCCGTCCGGGACATCTACGGCTTGCCACGTGAGGGTTGCGCTATGTCACTCCAGGAGGACGCACGTCGACCGCTGTCCGGAGCCCAGGAGGGCCTCTGGTACGCCGGACGGCTCGCACCGGACAGTGCCGCGTACAACACCGCGGAGGCCGTGGAGATCCACGGACCCCTCGACACCGCCCTGTTCGAGACCGCGCTGCGGCGCGTCGTCGCCGAGGCCGACACCTTCGCCCTGCGTTTCGCCGACACCGACGACGGCCCGCGCTGCCATGCCGCGCCGGACGCGGACGACTGGCCCCTCCACCGGGTCGACGTCCGCGGCGCCGGGGACCCCGAGGCCGCCGCGTGGGAGCACGTCCGCACCGACCTCGCGACCCCCGCAGACCTGGAGAAGGGCCCCCTCTTCGCGCACACCCTGCTGACCCTGGCGCCCGACCGCCACCTCTGGCTGCTGAGGGCACATCACCTGCTCCTGGACGGTTACAGCTACAAGCTCCTCGGGCGCCGCCTGGCCGACACGTACAACGCCCTGGCACAGGGCCGCGAACCGGAGCCCAGCGGCTTCGCACCGGTGAGCCGGCTCCAGGAGGAGGAGGCGGCCTACCTGGCCTCCGCGCGGCACGCCCAGGACCGTGACCACTGGGCGCGGCGCCTGGCCGACCTGCCCGAGCCCGCCCGGCTCACCTCCCGCACGGCGGCCCCCACGGCGCCCTTCCTGCGCCGCACCGCCGAACTGACGCGCGCCGAGAGCGAAGCGCTCGACGCCGCGGCGGCCCGCCTCGGGGTCCGGCGCACCGACCTGCTCACCGCCGCGACCGCCGCCTATCTGCACCGGATGACCGGCGCCGAAGACCTGGTGCTGGGGATGGCCACGATGAGCCGCCTCGGCAGCGCCGCCCTGCGCACCCCGGGCACCGCCTCCGACGTCCTCCCGCTGCGAGTGGCAGCCGCCCCCGGCACGACCGTCGTGGAGCTGGTCCGGGCCGTCGCCGGTGAACTGAAGGCCCTGCGCCGCCACCAGCGTTACCGGGGCGAGTTCCTCCGCCGCGACCTGGGCCTGCTGGGCACCGGACGCCGGCTGTACGGACCGGTGCTCAACATCGTCCCGTTCGACGAGTCCCCGGTCTTCGCCGGACACCCCACCACCTGGCACCACCTGTCCGGCGGAGCCGTCGACGACTTCCAGATCTCGGTACGCCCCGGACCCCGCGGCGGCGGCCTGTGGCTGGCCTTCGACGCCAATCCCGCCCTGTACGAGGAGGACGAACTCGCCTTGCACCGCGAGAGGTTCCTCGCGGTGCTGCACCGGCTGGCCGCGGCCGAACCGGTGACGCCGCTGGGCGACCTGGACGTCCTGCTGCCGGGTGAACACCCCCGCGACACGCCCGTCCGCACCTTCCCGGCCGAGCGGACCCTCACGGAACTGTTCGAGGCGCGGGTGGCGGCAGGGCCCGAGCGGACGGCCGTCAGCCACGGGCACGAACGGCTCACGTACGCCGCGCTCAACACCGAGGCCAACCGGCTCGCCCGCCTGCTGACCGCGCACGGCGCGGGGCCCGGCCGGATCGTGGCGCTCGCCCTGGAACGCGGCCTGCGACTGCTGCCGGCCCTGCTGGCCGTCCTCAAGACCGGCGCCGCCTATCTGCCCCTGGACCCCGGCCAGCCGGCCGAGCGACTGCGGCTGGTCGTCGAGGACGCGGCCCCCGTGGTGCTGGTCACCGAACAGACCCACGCCCACCTGGCCCACGACTCCGTCCCCGCCGTGCTGCTGGACGACCCGCAGGTGACCGCGGACCTCGCCCGCCGTTCCGGCGCCGACCTGACCGACGCCGAACGGCACGGCCCGACCAGCCCCTCCGACACCGCGTACATCATCCACACCTCCGGCTCCACCGGCCGCCCCAAGGGCGTGCCCGTGCCGCACGCCAACGTCGTACGGCTCTTCGCCGCCGCGGCCGAGCACTTCGACTTCCGTGCCGACGACGTGTGGACGCTGTTCCACTCCTACGCCTTCGACTTCTCCGTGTGGGAGATCTGGGGCGCCCTGCTGCACGGCGGCCGGCTCGTCGTCGTGCCCTACGCGGTCAGCCGCTCTCCGCGCGAGTTCCTGGCTCTGCTGCACCGGGAAGGCGTCACCGTCCTCAACCAGACGCCGTCCGCGTTCGAGCAGCTCGTCGACGCCGACGCGGAACACGGAGGCGACGCAGGGGCGTTGCGCTACGTCGTCTTCGGCGGGGAGGCCCTGCGCCCGGCGCGGCTGCGCCCCTGGACCGAACGGCACGGCCTGGACCGCCCGGCGCTGGTGAACATGTACGGCATCACCGAGACCACCGTGCACGTCACCCACCACCGGCTCACCGCGGCCGACCTGGACGACCCGCGCCGCGCCGGCGTCATCGGCACTCCGCTCGCCGACCTCCGGGTCCACCTGCTGGACGCCACGGGACGCCCGGTGCCGCCCGGCGCGACCGGCGAGATGTACGTCTCCGGCGCCGGTGTCGCCACCGGCTACCTGCACCGGCCCGAACTGACCGCCGAACGCTTCCTCGAGGACCCCTACGGCCCGCCCGGCACCCGCATGTACCGCTCGGGCGACCTGGCCCGGCGCCGCCCCGACGGCACCCTCGACTACCTCGGCCGCGCCGACGCCCAGATCCAGCTGCGCGGCTTCCGCGTCGAACCCGGCGAGATCGAGGCCGTCCTCGCCGCCCACTCCGGCGTCACCCGCGCCGCCGTCGTGCCCCGCCACGCCGGCAATGGCGCCCTGCACCTCGTCGCCTACGCCGTCCCCTCCGGCGACGCACCCGTGAGCCCCGCCGACCTGCGCGCCCACGCCGCCGCCCACCTGCCCGACCACATGGTCCCCGCCGCCTGCGTCCCGGTGGACGCACTGCCGCTGACCGCGAACGGCAAGCTCGACGTCCAGGCCCTGCCCGACCCCGACTTCACCACCGCCGCGTCCGGCACCCGCCCCGCCACGCCCGAACAGGCGCAGGTGTGCGCCCTGTTCGAGGACGTGCTGCAGCTGCCGCGGGACTCCGTGGGGGTGGAGGCCGGTTTCTTCGACCTGGGCGGCGACTCCCTGCTCGCCACCCGACTGCTGGCCCGTCTGCGGCACGAGACCGGTGCGGAGATCCCCATCACCGCGCTGTTCGAGACGCCGACCCCGGCCGCGCTCGCCCGGCGGCTCGCCGTACGGGCACACGATGCCCCGCCCCGGCCCGTTCTCGGCGACATCGCGCGCCCCCGGCGGGTGCCGCTGTCCTTCGCGCAGGAACGCATGTGGTTCCTGCACCGGCTCGACGAGGGCGCGGCCACCTACCACATCCCGCTCCTCGTCCCCGTCGGGCCCGACCTCGACGCGGAGGCGCTCGAGACGGCCCTCGGCGACCTGGCCGACCGGCACGAAAGCCTGCGCACGGTGATCGCCGAGCACGACGGAGTGCCCTACCAGCGCATCCTGGCGCCGGGAGAGCTGCGCCCGGTGCTGCGGCGGATCGACTGCCCCGCCACGGAGACCGCCGCCCATGTGACCGCCGCGCTGCGGCGCCGGTTCGACCTGACCGCCGAAAGCCCTCTCGCGGCCTGGCTGCTGGGCACCGGCACCGAGCGGATCCTGCTGTTCGTCCTGCACCACGGCGCCGCCGACGGCTGGTCGCTCGGCCCCTTCGCCGCCGACCTGTCCGCCGCCTACGCGTCCCGCCGCCGGGGGCGGGCCCCCGACTGGGCCCCGCCGGCGGTGCAGTACGCCGACTACGCGCTCTGGCAGCGCGCCCTGCTGGCCCCCGGACCCGACGGCCCCGGCCGGATCGAGCGGCTCACCGCCCACTGGCGCACCGCGCTGGACGGCCTGCCCGAGGAGTGCACCCTCCCCGGCGACCGGCCACGGCCCCCGGCACCGCGCGGCGGCGGCGCACACGTCGAACTCGCCGTCGACCCCGCCCTGCACCGTGCCCTGCTGCGTCTGGCCGACCGCGAGGGCGCCAGCCTGTTCATGGTGCTGCACGCCGCCGTCAGCGCACTCCTCACCCGCTGCGGGGCCGGCGAGGACATCGTTCTCGGCACTCCCGTGGCGGGCCGCACCGAACCCGGCCTCGACCCCCTGATCGGCCTGATCGCCAACACCCTGGTGCTGCGCGCCGACACCTCCGGCGACCCCGCCTTCCGGGACCTCCTCGCCCGGCTGCGCACCGCCGACCTGGCCGCCCTGGACCACCAGGACCTGCCCTTCGACCGGCTGGTGGAGGACCTCAACCCGCCCCGCACACCCGGCCGTCACCCTCTGTTCCAGGTGATGCTCGCCCTGCAGAACAACAAGCCGGGCGTCCTCGAACTCGACGGCACCCGCACCGAGTTGCGGCCCACGGCGACCGGCACCGCCAAGTTCGACCTCTTCGTGGACGTCCTGGAGCGCCATGGCCCCGAGGGCACGCCTGACGGTCTGACGCTGCACGTCGAGTACGCCACCGACCTCTACGACGCCGGCACGGCCGAGGCGTTCGCCCGCGCGCTGCACGACGTCCTGAGCACGGTGAGCGCGGACCCCGCGACCCGCCTCGGGCAGCTGCCCGCGCTCCCCGAGCGCACCTCCGCCCCGGCCGCGGCCGATCCCGCCGTCCTTCATGACGCGGCCCTGTCCGTGCCCGGCATCCGCGACGCCCACGCCCTGCCCGGAGGTGGCGACGCCCCGCCGCGCCTCTACGTGGTGCCCGGGCGGTCCGACGCCGCCGAACGCGTCGAGGAGTTCCTGGACCGCCACGGCCACGGCTCCGTCCGCGTCACGGCGGTCAACGTCCTGCCCCGGGCCGAGGACGGCACCGTCGACAGTGCGGCACTGCGCGCCCTGCCCGCCGTCGACGCGACCGCCGCCCGCACCTGGCGGGAGCGGCTCGCCCAACTGCCCGGCGTCACCACGGTCGACGTGTCGGTCGAGGACGCCCCCGAGGAACTCGACCGCCGCCACACCGGACTGCCCGACCGCTCCGCCGAAGCCGCTCCCGCCGCCCGCACCGCGGAAGCCTCCGGCGTTCCGGCCGTCAGCGAAGGCCCCGCCCTCGCCGAGCCGTCCGTGCCCAGCTGGGCCGAGGCCCTGCGCCGCGCCGCCGCACGGGACCGGGGCGACATCGTCCACGTCCACGCCGACGGCAGCGAGCACCGGCGCACCTACGCGTCCCTCATCCCGGAGGCCTCCCGCGTCCTGGCCGGACTGCGCCGGGCCGGACTGCGCCCGGGCGACCAGGTCATCCTCCAGTGCGACGTCACCGAGGACTTCCTCGCCGTGCTGTGGGGCTGCGTCCTCGGCGGCTTCGTCGCCGTCCCGCTGACCGTCCCCGCCTCCTACGACACCCCCTCCGCGGCGCTGACCAAGCTGGAGGGCATCTGGCGGATGCTCGGCCGCCCCTGGATCGTGTGCTCCGCCGGCCGCGAGGCCGGTCTGCGCGCGGTCGCCGCCCGTCAGGACTGGCCCGGGCCGCGCATCACCACCGCCGACGCCCTGCGCGAGGCGCCCGAGGACCACGACTGGCACCCCGCCGGACCGGACGACCTCCTGCTGATGCTCATGACGTCCGGCAGCACCGGCCTGCCCAAGGCGGTGCGGCTCACCCACCGCAACGTGCTGACCCGATCGGCCGCCACCGAGCAGATGAACGGCCTCGGCGCCGACGACGTCTCCCTGAACTGGATACCGCTCGACCACGTCACCGGCGTGGTGATGTTCCACCTGCGCGACGTGTACCTGGGCTGCCGCCAGGTCCACGCCCCCACCTCCTGGATCCTGCAGGACCCCCTGCGCTGGATGGACCTCGCCGACCGGCACCGGGTCACCGTGACCTGGGCGCCCAACTTCGCCTTCGGGCTCCTCGCCGAACAGGCCCACCGCTTCACCGGCCGCGCCTGGGACCTGTCGCCGATGCGGCTGGTCATGAACGCCGGTGAGGTCGTCGTCGCCTCCGCCGCCCGCGCGTTCCTGCACACGCTCCAGCCCTTCGGCCTGCCGCAGGACGTGATGCACCCCGGCTGGGGCATGTCCGAGACCTGCTCCGTGGTCACCGACGCCGTCCTGCCCGCCGAACCCGTCCCGGACGAAGGGACGTTCGTCAGCTGCGGCCGGCCCTACCCCGGGTTCGCCATGCGGATCGTCGACGAACAGGGCACGGTCCTCACCGAGGGCGAGGCGGGCCGCTTCCAGGTCCGCGGCACCTCGGTGACCGGCGGCTACCACGACAACCCGGCGGCCAACGCCGAGGCGTTCACCGACGACGGCTGGTTCGACACCGGCGACCTGGCGTTCCTGCGCGACGGCGAGCTCCACATCACCGGCCGCGCCAAGGACGTCATCATCGTCAACGGCGTGAACCACTACAGCCACGAGATCGAGGCGTGCGTCGAGGAACTGCCGTACGCGGAGCGGAGCTTCACCGCCGCGGTCGCGGTGCGCACCGACCCCTCCTCACCCACCGACGAACTCGCCCTGTTCCTGCACCTCACCCCGGAGGCCACCGCCGACCCGGCCCGCGCCCTGCGCGAGATCGCCGGCAAGGTCACCCGGGAGATCGGTGTCAGCCCGTCCTTCCTCATCCCCGTGGCGCGGGACGCCGTCCCCAAGACGGAGATCGGCAAGATCCAGCGCACCAGGCTGCGCAAGGGCTTCGAGGCGGGCGACTTCGACGACGAGGTGCGCCGGACCCAACTGCTGCTGGGCACCGCGGCCACCGTCCCCGACTGGTTCCTGCGCCCGGTGTGGCAGCGCGCGGAACGCGCCGGTACCCGTCCCACGATGTCCGGCCGGCACACCCTCGTCCTCGCGGGCGGCGACCCGCAGGCCGGCGCGCTCGCGCAACGGCTCGCCGACGCGCTGCGCTCCGCCGGGGGCCTGTGCACGGTGGTCGGCGAGGGACCGTCGTACACCCGGACCGACGCCGCGCACTACCGCGTCCGGCCCGCCGAGGAGTCCGACTACGCCGCGCTGCTTGGCCGGCTGGAGCAGGACCAGCGGCCCGTCGACGCCGTCCTCCACCTCGACGGGTTCCGGGCAGGCCCCCCGGCGGCGCCGGACGACACGACGGGTGCGGAGCGGCTGCTCGCCTTCGTCCGGGCCCTCATCGCCCGGCCCGGCCGGCAGCGCCCCGTGGACCTGCTCCACGTGTCCGCGGGCGCCCACGCCGTCCGCCCCGGCGACCACCCCTCCCCGGCCCACGCCCTGGCCGGAGCGTTGCTCAAGTCGCTGACCGAGGAGTGCGGCTGGCTGCGGACCCGGCACGTCGACCTGCCACCGGGCGAGGGCACCGACCCGCTGGCCCTCCTGACGGCCGAGGCGGCCGCCGGCGCCGACGGCACGGACGTGGCGTACCGCGACGGGCTGCGCTACGAACGCCGCCTCGCCCCCCTGCCCGACAGCCCGTCCCGCACCGAGCCGCCCGCGCACGAGGGCTTCACCCTGCTCACCGGAGGCCTCGGCGGCGTCGGCACCGAGATCGCCGCCCACCTGCTGAGCACCCCGGGCACCCGGCTGCTCGTCCTCGGGCGCACCCCGGAGGACGAGGCCCACGCCCTGCCGCCGCTGCGGGAACGCGGGGACGTCCGCTACGCCCGCGCCGACGTCACCGACGAGGCCCGCGTCCGCGCCGCGGTCGAGGCCGCCACCGAGGCGTGGGGCGTGCCCCTGTCGTCGGTACTGCACCTGGCCGGGACGCTCGTGGAGCGCCCCGTCGGGGAACTGGACGTCCCCACCTGGCGCCAGGCGCTGGAGGCGAAGGTACGCGGCGCGTGGATCCTGCACCGCCTCACCGCCGACCACCCGGTCACCTCCTTCGTCACCTTCTCCTCGGTCAACGGCTTCTTCGGCGGCGCCATGAACGCCGCCTACGCCGCCGCCAACGCCTACCTGGACGCCCTCGCCGGGTACCGCCGTGGCCTCGGCCTGCCCGCGCAGTCGCTCGCCTGGAGCATGTGGCGCGAACGCGGCATCAGTCGCGGCTACGGTCTCACCGCGCTCACCGAGGCCCGGGGCTACCGGCTGCTCGACGTTCCCGCCGCGCTGCGCTCCTTCGACCTCGCCCGCACCCTCGACGAACCGCACCTGCTGATCGGCGCCGACCGCACCGCCCCCTGGGTGCGCAGCCACGTCGTGGCCCCCGTGCGCCAGACCCGCCGCCTGGCCGCGCGCGTCGGCCTGCGGGACGGCACCGACCTCGGCGCCCTGTACCGCGCCGTCACCGGCAGCGCCCGCGCGGCCGGCCTGTCCGACGACGGGTGGACGCTGAGCTCGGCGGGCACGAGCGCCCGCCCCGACGAGACGGAGACGGAAGACGGCCTGCGGCGGCTGGAGAGCCGGCTCGCCGAGGTGTGGTGCGACGTCCTGGGTCGCGACCGGGTGGGCCTGGACGACAACTTCTTCGACCTGGGCGGCAACTCCCTGCTCCTGGTCACTGCCCAGACCGCCGTGAACCGCGCCTTCGACAGCGAAGTGTCCGTGGTCGACCTGTTCGCGCACCCCACCGTCCGGGACCTGGCCCGCCACCTGTCTGCCACCGGCGCGGGCACGATGCCGGACACCGAGGTGCCCTCCCGGCCGGAGACCGGCGGCGACCTCGACCGCGCCCGGGAACAAGCACGCCGGCAACGTGCAGCCCGCGCCCGCCGCACCGCCCGTCAGGGCAAGGACCGCGGCCATGCGTGACCGGGCCGACGGCACACCGCACACCCACGAACCGGGAGAGGACGAGGCACAGGCCGTGCACGACACCACCGCACCCCAGGACGAGGACTTCCCCGCCGTAGCCGTCATCGGCATGGCGGGCCGCTTCCCCGGCGCCGACGACCTCGACGCCTTCTGGGACAACCTCGCGGCCGGCCGGGAGTCCGTACGGCCCGTCACCGACGAGGAGTTCCTCGCCGCGGGCGGCGACCCGCGCGACCTCGACGACCCGTCACTGATCCGCAAGGCGTCCGTCGTCGAGGGCATCGACCGCTTCGACTCCGGCTTCTTCGGCTACAGCCCGGCCGAAGCCGCGGTCGTCGACCCGCAGCAGCGACTGCTGCTGGAGACGGCCTACCACGCCCTGGAGGACGCCGGCTGCCTCGGCGCCGACCGGTCCGGAGAGGCGTTCGGCGTGTACGCCGGGGCGGGTGACAGCCGCTACTACCCGGCCCACGTCCACCCCCGCTTCGCCGGGCAGCCCGGCTCGGTGGCCCTCGTCCACGCGGCCACGGCCAACTCCCTCGGCACCCTCGCCACCCGCGTCTCCTACGAACTCGGCCTCACCGGGCCCAGCGTGTCCCTGCAGACGGCCTGCTCCACCGCGCTGGTCGCCGTGCACACCGCCTGCCAGGACCTGCTCGACCACCGCTGCGACACCGCGCTCGCCGCCGCCGTCTCCCTCAACCCCTCGGCCGTCCTGGGCTACCGCCACGTGCCCGACGGACCCTTCTCGCCCGACGGGCACTGCCGGGCCTTCTCCGCGGACGCCGCCGGCACCTCCTCCGGCGACGGAGTGGGAGCCGTCGTCCTCAAGCGGCTGGAGGACGCCCTCGCCGACGGCGACCGCATCCGCGCCGTCATCCGCGGCAGCGCCGTCAACAACGACGGCCGCCGCAAGGTCGGCTTCAGCGCCCCCAGCGCCGCCGGACAGACCGAGGTCGTTCTCGCCGCGCAGGCACAGGCGGAGGTCGACGCCGGCACCATCGGCCTGATCGAGGCCCACGGCACCGCCACCAGACTCGGCGACCCGATCGAGGTGTCCGCCCTGACGGAGGCCTTCCGGCACAGCACCGACAGGACCGGATTCTGCGCGCTCGGCTCGGTCAAGACCAACATCGGCCACCTCGGAGCCGCCGCCGGCATCGCCGGACTCATCAAGGCCGTCCTGGCCCTGGAACACCGGCAGATCCCGCCCAGCTTGCACTTCGACCGGCCCAACCCGCTCATCGACTTCGACGCGAGCCCTTTCCGCGTGCCCACCGCCCTGGAGGACTGGCCCGAGGGGGAGCACCCCCGCCGGGCCGCCGTCAGCGCCTTCGGCATCGGCGGCACCAACGCCCACGTCGTCCTGGAGGAGGCACCCCGCGTCGCACCCGCCGCGCCGCGCCCGCCCGAGGAGGAGCGCCGTGTGGTACTGCCGCTGTCGGCGCGCACCGCCGGTGCCCTGCGCGGCCAGGCCGAGGCACTCGCGCGGCATCTGGAGCGCCGCCCGGACCTGCGCCTGGACGACGTGGCCCACTCCCTGCGCACCGACCGGCCCGCGCTGCGCCACCGGCTCACCGTCTCGGCGGTCTCCCGCGCCGAGGCCCTCGACGCGCTGCGCTCCGCCGCCCCGGCCACCCCGCCGCTGTCCGGCGACCCGGTCCGAGTGGCGTTCCTGCTTCCCGGCGGCGGCACCCAGTACCCCGGCATGGGCAAGGAGCTGTACCGCGACCACGCCGTCCATCGCGACACCGTCGACGAGTGCGCCCGCATCCTGCGGCCGGTCCTCGGCACCGACCTGCGCACCGCCCTCTTCGAGGAGCGACGGCCCGACGACCTCAGCGCGTTCCTCGGACTCGTCGTCACCGAGTACGCCCTGGCCCGCACCCTCATGGAGTCGGGCGTGCGCCCCGACGCGCTGATCGGCCACTCGCTCGGCGAGTACACGGCCGCCTGCCTGGCCGGCGTCATCGACCTGGCGGACATGCTGCCCCTGGTCACCGAACGCATCCGGCTCATCAGCTCCGCCGGCGGGGCCACGGTCGGCGTCGCCGCCCCGGCGGAGGACGTCCGGCCCCTGCTCGACGCCGATCTGTCCCTGGCCGCCGTCAACGGCCCCAGTGCCTGCACCGTCGCCGGGCACGTCGACGCCGTCGCCCGCTTCGAGGCCGAACTCACCCGTCGCGGCGTCCCGTTCCGCCGCCTGCGCATCCCCGTCGCGGCCCACTCCCACGTCCTGGACCCCGTCCTGCCGGCCTACGAGACCCACCTGCGCCAGGTCACCCTGCGCCCGCCGCGCATCCCGTACGTCACCAATGTCACCGGCACCTGGATCACCGACGCACAGGCCACCTCCGTACGGCACTGGATCGACCACACCCGCGACACCGTGCGGTTCGCCGACGGCATCACCGCCCTGTGGGACCGGCTGCGTCCCGTCCTCGTGGAGATCGGGCCCGGCGACACCCTGACCAAGCTCGCCACCGGCCGTCTCACCGACGAGGCACCGGTCACGGTGACCACCATGCGGCACGCCAAGGCCGAGGCGTCCGACGGGTTCGTCCTCGCCGAGGCACTGGGACGGCTGTGGAGCGCGGGCGTGGACAGCGCCCTGCCCCCGGTGCCGGGGGCGCCCCGGCGGGTGCCGCTGCCCCCGTACGCCTTCGAACGCCGGCGCCACTGGATCGACGCACCGGGCGCCCGGACGGACCCCGCCACCTCCGACGACACCCCGGCCGCCGCGGACTCCGGCCTCGCCCCCCGGCCCCGGCTGACGACCGAGCACGTACCGCCCCGCACGGACCGCGAACGCGAGGTCGCCCGGCTCTGGGAGGAGACCCTCGGCATCGGCGGCATCGGGCTGCACGACAACTTCTTCGACCTCGGCGGCGACTCGATGCGCGCCGTGCTGCTGGCGGGCCGGCTGCGCCAGGCCGGTGTCCTCGACGTCCCGGCGGCGACCCTGCTGGCCGCACCCACCGTGGCCGGGGTCCTCGCCGCGGCCGACGAGCCGGCCGAGAAGGCGCCGGACAGCACCCCCACCGCGCTCGGCCCCCTGCTGCCACTGCGCGCCGAGGGCACCGCCACGCCCCTGTTCTGCGTCCACCCCGGCGCGGGCATCGCATGGCGCTACACGGGCCTGCTGCCCCACCTCGGCGGCGACCAGCCCGTCCACGGCATCCAGGCGGCCGGCCTCGACGGCGCCCGGCCGCCCGCCCCGGACGCCGCCGCCATGGTCGCCCACTACCTCGACCTGGTGCGCCAGGTGCAACCCCACGGTCCCTACCGGCTGCTGGGCTGGTCCTACGGCGGATTCGTCGCCCACGCCATGGCCTGCGCCCTCCAGCGCGACGGGGAGCGGGTCGAGCTCCTCGCCATGCTGGACGCCCCCCAGCCGCACGGCGCCGCCCACGACCCCGAGGCGGCCGAACGCCAGGTCGCGGCCCTGCTGTCCAGGGTGGCCGGTCTCGCGGTCGACGGGGCGCCCGTGGACACCGTCCTGGACCGGATCGACGCCCGGGTCACGGCCGACCCGTCGAGCGTGCCCGTGACCCGCGCCGAGGCCGCCGCCATCGCCGCCGTCATGCGCAACAACCTGCGCATCGCGCCCCAGTTCGCTCCAGGCGTCTACCGGGGGGACGTGCTGTTCTTCAGCGCCGCGGAGGAGCAGCCCACCGACTCCCCGGCGGATCTGGCGGTGCTGCCGGGCAAGGCCGACAGCTGGCGGCCCTACGTCGACGGAACCCTCCACGACCACCACGTGCCCTGCGGCCACTACGAGATGACCGAACCCGAACCGATCGCCCGTATCGGCGAAGCGGTCGCCAAGGCCCTGCGCGGCCTCGGCGACCGGGCCTCCACCTCCCCTTCCCCCTGAACCCGCGTCGAGGAGAACCAGCGTGAGTGCGACCCAGGACCTCTACGAACTCGGTGACGCGCCCGAGATCGGCTCCGCCCCCAAGAAGATGTACGCCTCGCTCATCCGCCGTGAGCGCTACGGACAGCCCGTCGACGCCTTCCGCACCGAGGTGGTCGACGTCCCGCCCGTGGGGCGCGGCCAGGTCCTGGTGAAGGTGATGGCGGCCGGCATCAACTACAACAACGTCTGGGCGGCGCTCGGTTCGCCGCTCGACGTGATCGCCGCGCGGCAGAAGGCGGGCGCCACCGAGGACTTCCACATCGGCGGCTCCGACCTGTCCGGGATCGTGTGGGCGACCGGCGAGGACGTGCGCGGGGTGAAGCTCGGGGACGAGGTGGTCGTCCTCGCCAACCGCTGGGACGAGAAGGCCGAGGACATCCGCCTCGGCGGCGACCCCACCTGGTCCACCAGCCAGCGAGTGTGGGGCTACGAGGAGAACTACGGCTCCTTCGCCCAGTTCGCGGTGGTCGACGACTACATGTGCCACCCCAAGCCCGCCCGGCTGTCGTGGGCCGAGGCCGCCTGCTACATGGCGACCGCCGCCACCGCCTACCGCCAGCTGTTCGGCTGGCCGCCGCACACGGTGCGCCCGGGTGACCCGGTGCTGATCTGGGGCGGCGCCGGCGGACTCGGCTCCATCGCCATCCAGCTCGTCCGGCACGTCGGCGGCATCCCCGTCGCGGTCGTCTCCAGCGAGGAACGCGGCGAGTTCTGCCTCAAGTTGGGCGCCGAGGGCTACATCGACCGGCGGAGGTTCGACCACTGGGGACGGCTGCCGGACACCTCCGACGACGAGGCCATGGGCCGCTGGCTGTCCGGGGCCCGCGCCTTCGGGCGGGCCTTCTGGGACGTACTGGGAGAGCGCCGCAGCCCGCGGGTCGTGCTGGAGCACTCCGGCGCCGACACCATCCCCACGTCCCTGTACCTGTGCGACAACGGCGGCATGGTCGTCCTGTGCGGCGGCACCACCGGCTACAACGGCGACGTCGACCTGCGGTTCCTGTGGATGCGGCAGAAGCGCCTGCAGGGCTCGCACGTCGCCACCGCCCGTGAGGCGCGCGAGGTGACGCGGCTGATCGACCAGGGAATCATCGACCCCTGCCTGTCCCGAACCTTCGATTTCGACGAGATCGGCCTCGCGCACCAGCTCATCCACGACAACCGCCACCCGGCGGGCAACATGGCCGCCAGGGTCGGCGACCGCGGGTGATTCACGCCCGGCCAGAGGGGTACCTGCGGCGGGGTACGACGCACACGCACCTCCCGGAGGTACCCCCATGGGCAAGCTGGGCGACATGATGAACAAGGCCAAGCAGATGGCCAAGGGTCACCCCGACCAGGCCGACAAGGGCGTCTCGCGCGCCGAGCGCATGGTCGACGAGCGGACGGGCGACAAGTACGACGCCAAGACCGACAAGGCGGCCGACGCGGCCCGGCGTTCCTACCGGGACGGCGGCACGCCGGAGCGCTGAACCGACCCGCCGCCCGCCCCCGGTGCGCCAGGGGCGGGCGGCGTCCGCTCAGCCGCGGGTGTCGGCCCGGCCGATGACGTAGCTGAAAGCTCCCGCGCCGACCCGCACGACCCGCACCCGTACGGCGCGGGCGGGATCGGCGCGCAGGCACACACGCAGACCGTCCTCGCCGTCCTCGCGGGGCGAGACCCTCAACCCCCGCAGACTGTCCGCCGGACCCTCCCGGCCCTCACCCGCCATCACGGTGAGCGCCTTCCACGCCGACTCCTTGACGGAGAACAACTCCGTCACCGACCAGCCCGCGTCCGCACCGGGCGGCAGCCCCGCGTCGGCGAGCAGGGACTCCTCGTCCTCGCGCAGCACCAGGCGGGCCGCCTCGCGGGGGAGGGGCCGCAGCTCCAGGTCGCAGCCGAGCGGCAGGTCCCGGCCGGGGGCACCGGCCACGGCGACGGCGATGCCCGTACTGTGCGAGATCGACGCGGTCCGGCCCGGCGGGAACACCGGCAGGCGCCCCGACCGGGGGATCTCCCCGCAGTCCAGCCCCACCGCACGCAGGGCCCGCCGGGCGGCCCGCCGGCCGGCCAGGAACTCCAGCCGGCGCCTCGGCGGCATGGCCGCGGCGGCGGCCGCCTCGGCGGGCCCGGCCGGTTCCGGGCCCGGCTCCGACACGGCAGCCACGCCCAGCCCGAGCCCGTCGGCAGCCAAGAGCGGCCCGAGCGCCACCAGGCCCCCCACGACCGGTGCTGTCCCCCCGGACTCCACACCGACCCGAACCCGCGAAGCGGCCGTCCGCACGACTTCCTCATCGGCCTGCACCGACCACACGGCGGCTTCCGCACGTGTCCGGGCCGCTCGCGAGGGCTTCACATGGGCTGGGGCCGCTCGCGAGGGTTTCACATCGGCCGGGGCCGCCCGCGAGAGCATCACATCGGCCGGGGACGTCCGCGTGGGTTCTGCAGCGGGCGGTGCTGTCGATACGGGGTCTGGGGCCGCCGGGACTCTCCGCGCGGGCTTGGCATCCGCGGGGCCCGTCCGCGTGGGCTTGGCACCCGCGGGGCCCGTCCGCACGGGCTCTCCCTCGGCCTGGGCCCGCCACGCGGGCTCTCCATCGGCCCCAGCCGTCCTGGGCTCCGCACCTCCCTGACCTGTCCCCGCCGGGGATCCAGCCGCCGGCTTCCCCTCGCCCTGCGCCGTCCGCCAGGACCCCGCGTCGGTCCCGGCCGGCCCGCTGCGCTCCGCTCCGGCTCGGCCGGGCCGTGTGCGTACGGCAGCGACCCGGGTCGGCCACGTCGGAGACGCCGTGGCCGACCCGGGTCGCGTCGGGCTCCCGGTCATCGCCGTTCGCCGCCGCACGCGCTCACGCCCGCAACAGCTTCTTGATGATCTTCCCGGCGGGATTGCGCGGCACCTGCTCGATGAACTCGACCCGCCGCGGCCGCTTGTACGGCGCCAGCAGCCCCGCGACATGCGCGAGCAGCTCCGCCGTGCCCGGCTCCGCGTCCGTCTCCAGCGCGACGTACGCCAGCGGCACCTCGCCGTAGTCCTCGTCGGGCATGCCGACGACCGCCGCGTCCCGGACCGCCGGGTGGGTCATCAGAGCGCGCTCGATCTCCGAGGGGTAGACGTTCTGGCCCGCCCGGATGATCACGTCCTTGGTGCGGTCCACCAGGCTGATGCGGCCGTCCTCGTCCATGAAGCCGAGGTCGCCCGTCCTGGTCCAGCCGTTCCGGGTGATCTCCCGCGTGGCCTCCGGGTCGTTCCAGTAGCCCTGCATGACGCCCGGCCCGCGCACCACGATCTCGCCGATCTCGCCGGGCGGCAGCTCCCGGCCGTTCTCGTCCACGGCGCGGGCGGACATGCCCGGCACGACCCGCCCGCACGGGATGCGGGCGGTGACGTCCCCGGGTGCGGGGTGCTCGTCGGGACCGAGCGTGACGAACGGGCCGCCCACCTCGGTCATGCCGTACACCTGCCGGAAGCCGCACCCGAGCCGTTCCACCGCGTCGGCGTAGACGTCGAGCGGCATCGGGGCAGCCCCGTACAGCACCTCCCGCAGGGAGGACAGGTCGGTGCGCAGGGACGTCTTCGCCTGGAGCATGAAGCGCAGCATCTGCGGCACCAGCCACATGTGGGTGGCGCGGTGCGCCTCCACCGCGGACAGCGCCCGCTGCGGGGTGAACCCGGGCATCAGCACGACCGTCGCGCCGGCCGCCAGATAGGTCAGGGAGACGACCATGCTGCCGTGGTACAGCGGGCAGCAGTTGACCATGACGATGTCGTCCGTGGGGCGGGCCATCACCAGCCAGCCGAGCGCGATGGCGCGGAACGACGCGCTGTCGACGGTCACCCCCTTGGCCTGCCCGGTGGTCGCCGAGGTGTGCAGCACGGCGATCGGGTCCGTGTCGGCCACGTCCGGCAGGTCCCGCTCGGCGGACAGAGTGCCCAGCGACGCGAAGGCGGGCTTGTCGAAGGCCACCCGGAGCCGCACCGAGGACGGCAGTCCGGTGTGCCGGTCCAGCAGCTCGGACTCACCGAGGACGGCCACCGCGCCGACGCGCTCGACGATCCCGGCGACCTCGGGCTCGGCCAGACTGTGGTTCAGCGGCACGAAGAGCGCGCCGAGCCGGGCCAGCGCGAAGTAGCTCTCCAGGACCTCGATCCGGTCCTTGGACAGCACGGCCACCCGGTCGCCCCGCCGAATCCCCAAGTCAGCCAGACCGCAGGCGAGTTGCAGCGTACGGTCATGCAGTTCGGCCCAGGTGACGCTGCGTTCCTCGTCCACCAGCGCGGTCCGGCCGGGCCGGCACTGACGGTTGCGCTCCAGCAGTTGCGTCAGCCACATCACACACCGCCGCTCGTCCTGGCTGCCGTGCGCCCGGCCACGAAACGCTCGTAGTCGCCGATGGTGCGCAACTCCTCCATGTCCTCGGCGGTGATCTCGACGCCGAGCCGCTGCTCGACCAGCAGGACGAGACGCACCAGGTCCCCGGAGTCGATGCCGCTGGCTGCCAGGTCGGCGTCGTCGCCGATCCGGTCGGCGTACTCGACGGTGCCGGTGAGTTCGACCAGCAACTCCCTGATGGTGCTCATGGTTTCCCCTTTCGCCCCGGCGTGCCGGCCGCCGCGGTCCACGACTGTCACCCCGTCAAGAGGCGGCTGCGGCCCATCCCACTCCCCGGCCCTTCCCGTGAGCTTTGTCACGCGCCCCGACTGACGCGGCGGGGATAGCCGGGCCCCGGCTACGGCCTCTTACCGCAAAGAAGCAACCCGCTCCACCCGGCCCCGCGGTGGGCGGTTCCCCAGCCGAAGGAGTGATGCGCGTGCCCAGGCAGCCGGTACGGGACCGGGTCCGGGGGCGGCGCCCGGAGCACGGCACCGCGGCGACGGTCACCGGACGCCCGGGCGGTGTCCGGTGACCGCGCCGACCACCACACCCACCCCCGCTACCGTGGACGCGGCGGCCGCCCCGGACGAGGACGAGCTGCTCGCCCACTTCGACGCGCTCATCGCCGGTGGCGAGACGATCGAACCGCGCGACTGGATGCCCGACGGCTACCGCCGCATGCTGGTCCGTCAGATCGCCCAGCACGCACACTCCGAGATCATCGGCATGCAGCCCGAGGGCGCCTGGCTCACCCGCGCCCCGTCCCTGCACCGCAAGTCGGTCCTGCTCGCCAAGGTGCAGGACGAGGCGGGCCACGGCCTGTACCTGTACTCCGCGGCCGAGACACTCGGCGTGGACCGCGCCGACCTGCTGGACGCCCTGCACCACGGCCGCCAGCGCGCCTCGGCCACCTTCAACCATCCCGCGCTGACCTGGGCGGACACCGGTGCCATCGCCTGGCTGACGGACGGCGCCGCCGTCATCAACCAGGCACCCCTGTGCCGCACCTCCTACGGGCCCTACGCGCGGGCCATGCGCCGCGTCTGCCAGGAGGAGGCCTTCCACGTGCGGCAGGGCTACGACCTGATGCGCGCCCTGTGCGAGGGGACCCCGGAGCAGAAGGAGATGGCGCAGGACGCGGTGAACCGCTGGTGGCTGCCGGCGGTGGCGCTGATGTTCGGACCGCCCGACACCGAGGCGGGCGGCGCCGACGCGCGCACCGCCGCGCTGGGAGCTGCGGTCTCCCGCCGCGCGATGGCCTGGGGCATCAAACGCCACACCAACGACGAACTGCGCCAGCGTTTCGTCGACACCTGCGTCCCGCAGGCCGAGCGACTCGGCCTGACGCTGCCCGACCCGGCGATCCGCTGGAACGAGGAGCGCGGCCACTACGACTTCACGCCCGTCGACTGGGACACCTACCGCACGGCCCTGGGCGACGACACCCACTGGGCGCGCGGGCGCATCGCCCATCGCCTGGCCGCGCACGAGGACGGCGCCTGGGTCCGGGAGGCCGCCGTCGCGTACGCCGCGAGGACGGACGAGCCGGCGGGAGCGGCCGCATGAGCGCGGCACGGGAGGGCGCGCCGGCCTCCTGGGAGGTGTTCCTGCGGGCCCGCAGGGGCCTGGCCCATCAGCACGTGGGGTCGGTGCGCGCCGCCGGCCCGGACGCGGCCCTGGCCGCCGCCCGCGATCTGTACGCACGGCGCGGCGAGCCCCTGTCGCTGTGGGTGGTCCGCTCCGACGCCCTGCACACGGCCTCCCCGGACGAACGCGACCCGTACTTCGCGGGCGCCCGCCACAAGCCGTACCGCTACCCCGAGCACTACGCGCCGCTGACCGAGAAAGGCCCCGAAGGTGAGCACCACGAGTGACGTCACGGCGGTGCCTCCCGGCTCCCCGCCGGGCGAGCCGCCGTCCGCCGCCGATCCCGACCTCGCCCGGCACCTGACCTGCCTCGGCGACGACGCCCTCGTCCTCGCACAGCGGCTGTGCCAGTGGATCACCCGCGCGCCGACCATCGACGAGGACCTGGCCCTGTCCAACATCGCCCTCGACCTCATCGGCCACGCCCGCACGCTCCTCTCCCGCGCCGGCCGCCTCGACGGGACCGGCCGCGGCGAGGACGACCTCGCCTACTCCCGCTCGGAACGCGAGTTCACCAACGCCCTGCTGACCGAACTCCCCAACGGGGATTTCGCCATGACCGTGGCCCGGCAACTCGCCTACACCCACTACGCCGTCCTGCACTACGAGGCCCTGACGCACTGCGCCGACCCCGACCTCGCCGCCTTCGGCGTCCGGGCCGCCAAGGAGGTCGCCTTCCACCGGCTGCACGCCGACCGCTGGACGGTGACACTGGGACGCGGCACGCCGGAGAGCACCCGCCGCATGCAGCGGGCCCTGGAGAGGGTGTGGCCCTACACCGGCGAACTCTTCGAGGAGAACGACGTCCTGCGCCGCCTGGCCGCATCCGGCACCGTGCCCTCACCGGCAGCGCTGCACGACACCTGGCTCACCCGGGTCACCGAGGTCGTCACCGAGGCGGGACTCGCCGTGCCCGCTCCCAGCTGGTCCGCCACCGGCGGCCGCTCGGGCCTCCACACGGAGGAGTTCGGCCCGCTGATCGCGGAACTGCAGTCCGTACGGCGACAGTTCCCCGGAGGCACCTGGTGAGCGGGCACGCACCGGTCACCGCCCGCCTCTCCGCCGAGGAGGTGCGCGAACGGGTGGCCGCGCTGCCCGACCCGGAACTGCCGGTGATCGGCCTCGGCGACCTCGGCGTGGTGCACTCCGTCGCTCCCGGCGCCGACGGCGTGCTGGAGGTGGAGATCACTCCCACCTACCTGGGCTGCCCCGCTCTGCCCGAGATCACCGCGGCGGTACGGGAGGTCCTTGCCGCCTGCGGTCACCCCGACGGCGTTGTCCGGCACGTCCTCACGCCCGCCTGGACGACGGACCGCATCACCCCCGAAGGACGCCGCGCCCTCTCCGCGCACGGCATCGCCCCACCCGTGTCCCCGGCGCCCGACGGCCCGGTCCCCGTCGCACTGGGCGCGGTGCCCTGCCCGCACTGCGGCTCGACGGCCACCCGCCCGCACAGCGCCTTCGGGCCGTCCCGCTGCCAGTCGGTGCTGTGGTGCACGGCGTGCCGCGAGCCCTTCCCCCACCTGACCGCGCTGTGAGGCACACCGTGAACACCGCCCCGCCCGCCTTGCGCGACCAGGTGCCGGCCAGTCCGCGCCGCCGCACCGGCCGCCACACCCTCGCCGTCACGGACGTCCGGCGCCTGACCGCCGACACGGTGGCCGTCACCCTCCACGTGCCCGCCGACCTGAGTGACGTCTTCGCCCACCGCCCCGGCCAGCACGTCGTCGTCCGTCACCGCCGGGACGGCACCGAACTGCGTCGCAGCTACTCGATCTGCCCGCCACCGCACGCACCCGGGGCGCTCCGTCTGGTGATCAAGAGGTCCGGTCCCGGCGGCTTCGGTGATCATGCCACCACCCGGCTCGCACCGGGCGCGCGGCTGGAACTCTCGCCGCCCACCGGCGCCTTCGCCCTGCCGGAGCTGCCGGGCGCCCATCACGTCCTCCTCGCGGGCGGCACCGGCATCACCCCGCTGGCCCCGATGGCCGCCCATGCCCTACGCAGGGACCCGGCCTGCCGTGTCAGCCTCGTGCACTCGGTCCGCACCTCCGCCGACGCCCTGCTGGCCGACGAACTGGCCGAGGTCAAGGACGAGTTCCTGGACCGCTTCACCGTCCTGTACGTGCTGACGCGGGAGGATCGGGGGAGCGGGAGCGGGCCGCTCGCCCGGCGGCTGGACGAGTCCGGGGTGCGCCGGCTGCTGACGGCCGTGGACGCCCGCCCGGGCCCGGACACCACGTTCGCCCTGTGCGGCCCGCCCGGCCTCGTCACCACCGCACGGCGCGTCCTGGCCGACTCGGGAGCCGACCCGTCGCTCGTGCGCTGGGAGCTGTTCACGGCCGACGGTACGCAGCCGACGCCGCCGGAGCGTACCGGGCGGGCACCCGGGGCGGGGGAGCACCGGGTCACCGCCCTGCTCGACGGGCGCCGCCGGGTCGCCACCGTGCTGCCGGACGACCCGGCCCTGCTCGACGCACTGCTGCGCAGCCACCCCGACGTGCCGTACGCCTGCCGTGAGGGCGTCTGCGGCAGTTGCCGCGCGAAGGTCCTGTCCGGGCAGGTGACGGCGGACCGTGACTACGCCCTGGACGAACGGGACCGCGCCGCCGGCTACACGCTCGTCTGCCGCGCGAGGCCCCGCACCCCCGAGCTCCTTCTCGACTTCGACGCCTGACCCCGCCCGCCACGCCCTTCAGCGAAGGAGACCACGATGACCGCCACCGACCGCCACGCGGGAAAGACCGCCCTGGTCACCGGAGGCAGCCGCGGCATCGGCCGAGCCATCAGCCACCGCCTCGCCCGAGAGGGCGCCCTGGTGGCGGTCCACTACGGCCACGACCTGACGGCCGCCGAGCGGACCGTCAAGGAGATCCAGGCCGACGGCGGCCGCGCCTTCCCCGTACACGCCGAACTCGGCGTCCCCGGCGACGCCGACACCCTGTGGGCCGCCTTCGACGAGGCCGTGGCGGACCAGGACGCCCCGGCCGGCCTGGACATCCTCGTCAACAACGCGGGCATCACCGTCCCCCGCCCCCTCGCCCAGGTGACCGAAGCCGACTACGACCGCGTCTTCGCCATCAACACCAAGGCGCCGTTCTTCATCATCCAGCGCGGACTGGACCGCCTCCGGGACGGCGGCAGGATCATCAACATCTCGTCCGTCGCGACCCGTGTCGCGTTCCCGCCGATCGTCTCCTACACCATGACCAAGGCCGCCCTGGACTACCTCACTCTCTCCCTGGCCCAGGAACTCGGTCCACGGGGCATCACCGTCAACGCCGTCGCGCCCGGCTACACCGAGACGGAGATCAACCCCACCCTCGCCGTCCCGGAGATCCGCCGCCGCTACTCCGAGGCCTCCACGTTCGGCCGGCTCGGCGACCCGGCGGACATCGCGGACGTCGTCTCCTTCGTGGCGAGCGACGACGCCCGCTGGGTGACCGGCCAGTGGATCGACGCGTCCGGCGGCGCCCACCTCGGTGTGTGACCCGTCCGCACCTCTAGGAGATGTGATGAACGACCGCACGACCACCATCGACCGGCCGGGCACGGACGACACCCTGACCCGCCCCTTCGAGGGCGCCAGCCCTTACGACACGTACGTGCACGCGTCCGTCCTCAACACACTGCAGCACCCGCTCACCGAGGCCCCGGACGAGATGGGCTTCCTCGTCACCACCCAGGTGATGGAACTCTGGTTCACTCTCGTCGTGCACGAGTGGCGCACCGCCAAGGTCGCCTTCGCCAAGGACGACCTGCCCGCCGCCATGGACGCGCTGGTGCGCAGCCGCCGCGCGCTGACCGCCCTGGGCGGCGCCTGGGCGCCCATCGCCGCCCTGACCCCCGCCCAGTTCAACGGCTTCCGGGCCGCGTTCGGCCGGGCGTCGGGCTTCCAGTCGGCGATGTACCGGCACATGGAGTTCCTCCTCGGTGACAAGTCCGCCCGACTGCTGCGCGCCCACCGCGGCGACCCTGCCGTCCACGAGGCGCTCGCCGAGACCTACCGCGAACCGTCCCTGTACGACGAGGTGCTGGCCTACCTCCACCGCCAGGGCCTGCCCGTCCCGCACCACGTCCGCGAACGGGACGTGACCAGCCCCTACGACGGCGACCCCGGTGTGGTGGAGACCTGGCGGCACGTCTACGCCGGGCCGCAGCACCACCCCCACCTCGCACTCGGCGAACTGCTCACCGACATCGCCGAACTCGTCACCCGCTGGCGCTTCGAGCACGTGCTGGTGGTCCGCCGGGCCATGGGAGCCAAACCCGGCAGCGCCGGATCGGCCGGGCTCGCCTGGCTGGAGCAGCGCGCGGCCCGGCCGGTCTTCCCCGAACTGTGGGAGGTGCGCGGTGACGTCTAGGACGATCTCCGCCTTCGCGGCCGAGGAGGAGCAGCGGGTCCTGAGCCTGAAGCCGGTCCTGGCACCGGTGCACGGCCGCTACGGGGACCACCCCCACCAGTCCTACGACGCCTGGCCGTCCGAGGACCCCGACGCCCCGCTGGTGATCCTGCTGCACGGCGGCTACTGGCGCTACGACCGGATGCACCTGACCCCGTTCGCGGCCTGGCTCTCCGCGCAGGGCTTCAGCGTGCTGCTCCCGGGCTTCCGCCGGTCCGGCGGCGCGGGCGGCTATCCCGAGACCTTCGACGACGTCGCCCGCATCGTGGACACGCTGCCCGAGGGGCGGCCCTATGTCCTGGCCGGCCACTGCTCCGGCGGGCACCTGGCCCTGTGGTGCGCCGCCCGCGGTCTGCTGCCGCCCGGCTCCCGCTGGCACACCCGCACCCTGCCGACGAGCGTGCTCGCCCTCGCGCCGATCACCGACCTCACCGCCACCCGCCGCGACCGTCTCAGCAATGACGCCGCCCTGCAACTCCTCGGCGGTGAGGAGCACTTCACCGAACGGCTGGCCGAGGTCGACCCCCTGACCCTGCTGCGCGACGCCGGGACCACCGGTGTCCCCACCGTGCTGCTGCACGGCGCCGCCGACGAGGAGGTCCCGCTCACCCAGTTCAGCGACTACGCGGCGGTGCACCGGGACCTCAGGACGGTCGTCCTGCCCGGCACCGGCCACTACACCCTCATCGAACCCGGAGCACCCGGCGCCCACGCGGTCGCCGACACCCTCCGGGACATCGCGGCCGCCTTCACCCCGGCGGGCGCCGGCCGCGCGGGCGAGGAGGCCCCACACCGATGACGACCGCACTCCCGGACGCCACCGTCCTGCGCGAGCAGGCCGCGCGGCTCGACGCCGACGACCCCCTGGCTCCCGTCCGCGAACGTTTCCTGCTCCCACCGGACGTCGTCTACCTCGACGGCAACTCCCTGGGGCCGCTGCCGGCCGCCGTGCCGGCGGCCCTGGACGACGTCGTACGGCGCCAGTGGGGCACCGCACTCATCGGCTCCTGGAACGCGGCCGGCTGGTGGCAGGCGCCGCTGCGCGTGGGCGACGCCATCGGCACACTCATCGGGGCCGCGCCGGGGCAGACGGTCGCCGGCGACTCCACCAGCGTGCAGTTGTTCACCGCGCTCGACGCCGCCGCCGCGCTCCGTCCGGACCGCCCGCTGCTGGTCACCGACCCCGGGCACTTCCCCACCGACCGCTACCTCGCCGACGCGGTCGCCCGCCGCCGCGGCCTTCAGGTACGGCACGTACCACCGCCGGACCTCCCGCACTTCCTCGCCACCGAGGGCCCACGGGTCGCCGTCGTCAGCTACTCGCCCGTCGACTTCCGCACCGGCGAGCTGTACGACATGCGGGCGCTGACCCGGGCCGCCCATGACGCCGGCGTCCTCGCACTGTGGGATCTGTGCCACGCCGCCGGCGCCCTGCCCCTGGAGGTCGACGCCCTCGGCGTGGACCTGGCGGTCGGCTGCGGCTACAAGTTCCTCTCCGGCGGCCCGGGCGCCCCCGCCTTCCTCTACGTGGCACAGCGCCACCACGCCGCGCTGGAGACGCCGCTGCCCGGCTGGACCGGCCACGCCGACCCGTTCGCCCTGGCGCGGGACTACACCCCCGCGCCCGGCATCGCCCGGGCCCGCATCGGTACCCCGCCCATCCTGTCCCTGCTCGCCCTCGAAGCGGCCCTCACCGCCTTCGACGGCGTCGACCTGCACCAGGTGCGTGCCAAGAGCCTGTCCCTCACGGGCTTCCTCCTGCGCTGCGCGGACGAACTCCTGGCGCCTCTGGGCTTCACCTCGGTCACCCCGTCCGACCCCGGGCGCCGGGGCAGCCAGGTCACCCTGCGCCACCCCCACGCCCACGGACTGGCCGTGGGCCTGGCCGGGCGCGGTGTCGTGGCCGACATGCGCGCGCCCGACCTGCTCCGCTTCGGCGTCAACGCCCTCTTCACCAGTCACGAGGACCTGCTCACCGCCGCTTCGCGCCTGCGTGACCTCACCGTCGAGGGCGCGTACGACCCGGCTCCTCCCAGCGCGGGACCGGTGACCTGAGCGGGCCGTCAGGAGGCGGCTGCCGCGACGTCAAGGCAGGGCGGACGGACGGAAGCTCCGCGTGGGCGAGTCGTCGCACGGACGCTGCACCAGGTCCGTACCGTTCGCCGAAGCTCGCCGGCACGCCCTGTGCCGCCCACCATGTGGCCGGAACCGTCGGCCTGGGGCTTACCGTCCTGATCCTCACCGTTCTGGGTGATGTCGCCGGGCGGCATCCGTGCCTTCGAGGAGGTCACCACCGCAAGGGCGGAACGTCACGGTGCGCGCCGTGTCCGCTCGCTGTATAGGGTGTCCGTCGTGCCTGGTGAAACTGACCTGCGACGACTCCTGATCGGCATGAGGCCGGAACTGAATCCGGGACGCTATGTGTTCACCACTGTGGCCGGTGGCGTCCCGTCCGGGGTGACCCCGGTCGTCACGGTGAGCGAACCGGAGGGCCTCACCCTGGTGCTGCGGCAGGAGGACGCCGAGGCGGCAGGGCTCGTTTACGACTACGTGGCCGGGTGGTTGGTCCTGCGGGTGCACTCCGCCCTGGACGCGGTGGGCCTGACCGCCACCGTCGCCCAGGAGCTCGCCGGCGCCGGGATGAGCTGCAATGTGGTGGCCGGCTTCCACCACGACCATCTCTTCGTGCCGTACGAGGCGAAGGACCGTGCCATGGAACTGCTCGAAGCACTCGCCCGCAGATGTGCGGCCGGCGTCGCGTAGTAGCCTCGGTGATCCATCCGGGAAGGGCCTTCGAGATGTAGGACGAGGAGACCGGGTCCTGCCGGGCGCTCCAGGCCCGTAGGTTCCCCTTCCCGTTGCAGGGGAGAGGACTGAAGGAATGACGGAAAGCGTGCGCACCTCGGAGACCATCGAGGTGGTGGGAGCACGGACCAACAACCTCCGCGACGTCACCGTGCGCATCCCCAAGGGACGGGTGGTGGCCTTCACCGGCGTCAGCGGCAGCGGCAAGACCTCCTTAGCCATCGACACCTTGCACAACGAGGCCCAACTCCGTTATCTGGAAGGGCTCTCGCCGTTCGTCCGGCAGTACATCACCCAGCGCAACCGCCCCAAGGTGGACCGCGTCCTCGGCCTGGGCGCCACCCTCGCCGTCGACCAGCGCCGGCTCAACCGCAACCCGCGCTCCACCGTCGCGACCATCACCGGCATCGACGGCCACCTCGGACTGCTCTACTCCCGGCTGCCCGGCATCGGCCCGGGAACGCCTCCCGGTGACGGCCCTCTCAGCTCCGCCCACTTCGACCGGCACACCCCGGAGGGGAGCTGCTCCGCCTGCCACGGCGTCGGCGGACTCTGGCAGGCGCGGGAGGAACTCATCATCACGCGACCGGAGTTGCCCCTCTTCGAGGGAGCCTCCCCCTGGTACGCGAAGTGGCGTTCCGCCGAACACGCCTTCATCCCCGCACTGGCCGAGAAGCGCGGCGTGGACCTCGCCCTGCCCTGGCAGTCGCTGCCCGAGCGCTTCCGTCACGAGGTGCTGTACGGCACGGGTGACGAGAAGATCGAAGCCACCGTCGACATGCCGAACAAGAACGAGACCTCCTCCTGGACGTACACCTCCAGCGAGCCGCTGCGCGGAGCGCTCGCCGAGGTGGAGCGGGTCTTCGCGAACGCGGCGACCCCCAGCGCGAAAGAGCGCTACCTGCCGTACATGCGCAAGATGCCCTGCACCACCTGCGGGGGCACCGGCTACGACGAGATCGCCCGGTCGGTGCGGCTGGGCGGGCTCGCCTACCCGGAACTGCTGGAGGCCGACGTCCGCGAGGTACGCGCCTGGGGCGAGCGGGTCACCTCCGGCCTCGACACCGCACAGCGCGCGGTCGGCGAACCCCTCCTGCAGGATCTCGCCCGCAGACTCCGGGTACTGGACCGCCTCGGCCTTGCCCACGTCCAACTGTCCCGCAGCGCGGCCACCCTGTCCGGCGGCGAACTCCAGCGCACCCGGCTCGCCGCCCAGCTCAGCACCGAACTCAGCGACATCATCTTCGTGCTCGACGAACCGGGCACCGGCCTCCACCCCGCCGACAAGGCCCATCTGCTGGACATGGCACGGGAGCTGCGCGCAGCCGGGAACACCGTGCTGCTGGTCGAGCACGACCCGGAGCTCATCGCCCGCGCCGACTGGGTGATCGACATGGGACCGGGCGCCGGGCGGCTGGGCGGCGAGGTGCTCGTCTCCGGCACCCCCGCCGACGTCGCAGGGCATCCCCGCTCGCTCACCGGCCACTACCTCGCCGGGAAGGGACCGCGGCTGCGCCGTACCCGCCGGCCGGTCGGGGAGGGCACCGGCTGGGTGGAGCTCCACGGGCTGTCCGCGCACAACGTGACAGCGGACCTGGTTCGCTTCCCCGTGGGCCGGCTGACCTGCCTGACCGGGGTCAGCGGCAGTGGCAAGAGCAGCCTCCTCGGCGCCCTCGGTGCAGGCACCGAGGCGGCTCTGGCCGGAACGGCGACCGACACCGTGCGCCGGGTCACCGGTGCCGAGACCTTCGGCTGGGTCGCCGTGGTCGACCAGGAGCCGATCGGCCGGACACCCCGGTCCAATCCCGCCACCTACAGCAAAGCGTTCGACATCGTCCGCAAGCTGTTCGCGGAGACCGACGAGGCACGCAAGCGCGGCATCAAGGCCTCCTGGTTCTCCTTCAACGCGGCCAACGGCGGACGCTGCGAGGTCTGCACCGGGTACGGCCGCAAGCTGGTCGACATGCACTTCCTGCCGGACGTGTGGGTGGTCTGCGACGCCTGCGAGGGACGCCGCTACACACCGGAGGCCCTGGAGATCACCTACCAGGGACTGACCATCGACGGAGTGCTGGAGCTGACCGTCGCCGAGGCCGTCGAACGCCTCACGGAGAACCGTCAGTTGGCGGAGGCGCTGAAGGCCATGGACCGGGTCGGCCTCGGCTATCTCCAACTCGGCCAGAACGCCACGGAACTCTCCGGAGGCGAGGCGCAGCGCCTCAAACTCGCGTCGGCCATCCAGCGCGGTTCCGCGGGACGCAAGGCCGGACTGGTCGTGCTCGACGAACCCGTCTCGGGTCTGCACCCCTCCGACATCCAGCGCATGGTGGACGCCTTCGACCTGCTCCTGGACTCGGGCAACACGGTGGTCGTCGCCGAGCACGACATCCCCGTCGCGGCCTCCGCGGACTGGGTGATCGACCTCGGCCCCGGCGCCGGACCCGACGGAGGCGCGGTCGTGGCGGCGGGCGTCCCTGACCAGGTCGCCGAGGCCCACACCCCGACCGCGGGCTATTTCCGCCGGTACATGGCGGGCCTGCCGCTGCTGGACGGGCACGGCGACCACTGAACCACCGGTGACGCCCCGCGCCCGGCCGTCGCGCACACGGTCAGGCGCGGGGCGACGCCAGTTCCACGACGGTGATGTCCGGGTCGGCGTCCAGGCGGACGGGCGGCCCCCAGAAGCCGGTGCCCCGGCTCACGTAGAGCAGGGTGTCCCGGTACCGGCTCAGCCCGGCGACGTTCGGCTCGACCAGGGACGCGAGACGGGTGAAGGGCCAGAGCTGGCCACCATGGGTGTGGCCGGACAACTGGAGGTCCACCCCGTACCGGGCGGCCTCCGTGACCTGAGCGGGCTGGTGGGCGAGGAGGACGACGGCCCGGTCCCGGTCACGTCCGCCCAGCGCCGCCTCGTAGTCGGGGCCGTCGTCATGGTCGACACCGCTCGCGTCCTCGACCCCGGCCAGGTCGAAGCCCGGCAGGGCGACCCGCTCGTTGCGCAAGGGACGCAGACCGAGCCCGCTCACGAAGCGGACCCACTGCTCGGCACCCGAGTAGAACTCGTGGTTCCCGGTGACGTAGTACGCGCCGTGCGGCGCCCGCAGGTCCGCGAGCGGTTCGGCGGCCCGCCCCTGGACAGCCACGTCGGCGTCCTCCACCAGGTCACCGACGAGCGCCACCAGGTCCGGCTCGGTGCCGTTGAGGAGGTCCACCAACTGCCGCGTGCGGGAACGCCCCACCAGGACGTTCAGATGGATGTCGCTGATCAGTGCGATCCGGAAGCCGTGGGCCTGCGGGCCGAGCCGGGCGAGGGGCACGACGAGGTGCCTGACGCGGGGCGGCCCCAGCGCGGTGTACGCGCCGTACCCCACGGCGGCGGTGGCGGCGGCCCCGGCGGCGACGGCGACGACCCGGCTCACGAACATGCGACGGGACGCCGCGAGCCCGTCGGCCGAGGCCGGCGCCGGGACGTCCGGGCCTGACGCGGAGCCCGTACCGTACGGGTGCTCCCCATCGCCCCCGGACGCCGTGCTCCGGGCCGCGGGCGCCGTGTCGCCGACGGAGCGCCGCCGCCGGACCCGCATCAGCAAGGGGCGGACCGCCTCCCCCACCAGCAGCGCCAGCGTCAGGTAGAGGAGCCCCGCCATCCAGGTGAAGCCCGGCCAGCCGACCGCGGTGGCCAGTGGCGCGGGCAGCGCGCGCTCCCCGGGCGGCGCGGCCACCAGCAGCAGCGCCAGCAGAACGATCAGGGCCGTACCGGCCCGGCGCCACCACGAACCGGGGGACGTCGTGGCACGGACCATCCGCCACCACACGTAGGAGTGGGCGCCGGCCAGGACCGGCAGCACGAGCGCGACGAACAACGCGGAGGACACCGGATCCCCGGATCAGCCGGCGACCGTGCGCGGCTCACCGCACCAGTGGCGCAGCGCCCTCGTCAACCCCCGGCCGGGTTCGACGCCCGCCCAGGCCACGTATCCATCGGGCCGGATCAGCACATGCGCGGGCCACCCGGCGCCGAGGGGTTCGGCGAGCACGCCCGTACGCAGCCGCGCCTCCCAGCCCGCGGCGGCCGGCGGACAGTCCTCCGTGCCGGTCAGCACGAAATGACCGCCCCGGAACAACTCGTACAGCCGCTCCGGGCCGCCGGGAGTCGTCACGAGCGGCCGGTCCGGTACCCGTCGGCCCGTCCACCGGTCACGCTTCTCCGCCGGGTAACGCAGGGTCAGCCCCGACAGATGCAGCACGTTCAGCCGGTGCACCGGCTTGATCCGCATCGACCACATCGCGGCCTTCCGCAGCACCCGTGAGGGAAGACTGTCGGAGGTCTCGAAGCGGAAGGACAGGTCGGTCTTGCGCAGCGTCTCCGCCGCGATCGGGTACCGCTCCGCCTCGTAACTGTCGAGCAGCCCCTGCGGCGCCCATCCGTCGAGCACCGCCCGCAGCTTCCAGCCCAGGTTGAACGCGTCCTGGATACCGGTCTGCAGCCCCTGTCCGCCGGACGGGATGTGCGTGTGCGCGGCGTCCCCGGCGAGCAGCACCCGGCCGACCCGGTACCTCTTCGCGTGCCGCTGCGAGCTGCGGAACCGGGACAGCCACAGCGGGTCGTGGATGCCGATGTCCGAGCCCAGGATGGCGCCGCAGCTCTCGCTCAGGTCCTCCAGCGTGAGCGGCTCGTCGGCGGGGACGGCGAACTTCTCGCGGTCCAGCACGATGACCCGGTACGTGCCGTCGCGGAACGGGAACAGGGCGGCCATGCCGCGCCGGGTGATCCGCGCGTACTCGGCCGGCCCCGGGGGACTGCTCAGCCGGGCGTCGGCCATCATCAGCGACTGGTCGTAGTTCCAGCCGTCGAACTCCACGCCGACGGCGTCACGAACGGTGCTGTTCACCCCGTCACAGCCGACGACGTACCGGGCCCGGACGGTGGCCGGACCCTCCGGACCCGTCAGCTCGACGTCGACCCCGTCGTCGTCCTGCGACAGCCCGGTCATCTCGGTCCCGGGCAGGAGCACCGCGCCCGCCTTCTCGGCGGCGGCCTGCAGCGCGTCCTCGGTCCGCGCCTGCGGGATGGACAGACTGAACGGGAAGGGCGTGTCGAGCAGACCGTAGTCCAGGTAGCCGTCCTCGTTGCCGAGCGGAGGATGCGGGCACTCCCGCCCCCAGGCCAGCAGGTCACCCACCCGGCCGCGCATGTCGAGAAGTTCCAGGGTACGGGGCTCGACCGTGCAGGCGCGGGACAGCCGGCTGCGCCCGGTGCGCTTGTCGACCACCTGGCAGGACACGCCGAAGCCGGCCAGTTCCGCCGCGAGCGCGAGCCCGGCGGGTCCGGCGCCGACGATGAGCACCTGTGGGGACGGCGGCATCTTCTGACTCCTTCGCAACGGCCGGACCCGCCGCACGGGCCGTGCGCGGGGCGCAGAACGACGGCAGGAGCGGGCCGGTCCAGGACCACGGGGCCGCTTCCCGTCGGGACACCGGCCAGTTAACGGGCGGGTGCGAAGCGGGCGCAACCACGCTGAGAACGAGGTAAGAGACGCCGGAGAGCGAGGACCCGCGGATGAGACCGGATCGAGCACCGGATTGAGAACGGCGCGTCCTAGCGTGGCGCCCGACCACGTGGTGCACACGCAGTCCTGCCCGCAGGGAGGAGTTCCACCATGACCGCGCGTCCGCCGGAACCGAGCCGTACACCGGCCGCCCCGGCCGCCGCACACCCACCGGCCGCCCTCTCCCTCGCGGAACCCCCCGCCGCTCCCGGGCGTGAGGACCTGGAATCCCTGCTGACCATCCGCCACTTCGAGAATCTGCTGCTACGGATGTTCGCGGAGGGCAGGCTCAACGGCACCACGCACACCTGTCTCGGACAGGAGTACGTGCCGGTCTCCCTGGCCCCGCTGCTCGCCGGCGACCACGTACTCAGCAACCACCGGGGCCACGGCCACTACCTCGCCCTGTTCCGGGACCCCGCCGGACTGCTCGCGGAGATCATGGGACGGTCCGGCGCGGTGTGTTCCGGTGTCGGCGGCAGCCAGCACATCCGGCGCGACGGCTATCTCTCCACCGGCGTGCAAGGGCAGAGCCTGCCGCTCGCCGTAGGCATCGGACTGCGCTGCAAGCGCACGGGTTCCGGCCGGCTCGCCGCCGCGTTCGTCGGCGACGGCACCTGGGGTGAGGGAGCGGTCTACGAGGCACTCAACATGGCCGCGCTGTGGCGGGTGCCGGTCCTGGTGGTCGTCGAACACAACGGGATCGCCCAATCCACCCCGACGCACGCGCAGATGGCGGGTTCGATCGCCGAACGGGCGGCTGCCTTCGGCATCGACTTCGTGGAGGTCACCGGGCACCACGTACCGGAGATCCGGGAGCGGCTCACCCCCGTGGTGCGCCGGGTCCGCGAGGAACACCGCCCGGCGGTCGTGCAGTTCACCACTCACCGGCTGGGCCCTCACAGCAAGGGTGACGACACCCGCGACCCGGCGGAGGTGGAGCGGCTCCGGGCCGGCGACTGGCACCGGGAGCTGACCGACCGGCTGGGCGCGCCGTTCCGGGAACTCGACGCGCGCGTCCGCGCCGACCTGGAGGAAATGGCGCGTGAGGTGGAGGCACGGCCGCCCGCCACCTGGACGGGGTCCGGTTCCGCGGACCCGAGGACGGAGGACCGATGGCTGAACTGACCGAGCCGGCCGACCTGAGCGGACTGGCGGGCCTCGTGGCCGAGGTGCTCGAGATACCCGCCTCCGAGGTGACGGAGGAGACCGGGGCAGCCACCACGGCGGCCTGGACCAGCCTTCGACACGTCCAGATCATCTCGTGTGTCGAACGCGCCTACGGCATCCGGCTCACCTCCCGCGAGGCGCGCCGCTGCCGGAGCGTCGGCGCCCTGCGCGCGGCGCTCACCGCGAAGCGGGGGGCGCTGTGACCCGTCCCGCGCCCCGCGTGGTGGAGGCGCTCAACGCGGCCCTGCACCGCCTGTTCGAGGAACGGTCCTCACTGCATCTGCTCGGCGAGGATGTGCGCGACCCGTACGGTGGTGCGTTCAAGGTGACCCGAGGTCTGTCGACCCGTCACCCGGACCGGGTGCTCTCCACTCCGATCAGCGAGGCGGGCATCACCGGCGTGGCGGGCGGTCTGGCGCTCGCGGGCGACCAGGCGATCGTGGAGATGATGTTCGGCGACTTCGCCGCGCTCGCCTTCGACCAGATACTCAACTTGATCTCCAAGTCGGTGACCATGTACGGCGACCGGGTGCCGATGCCGGTCGTGGTGCGCTGCCCCGTCGGCGGCAACCGCGGTTACGGTCCCACCCACAGCCAGAGCCTCCAGAAGCACTTCGTCGGCGTGCCCAACCTGGCGCTGTACGAGACGAGTCCCTTCCACGACCCGTACGCGCAGCTCGCCGAGGGCCTCGACCGCGGACCCGCGATGCTCTTCGAGGACAAGGTCCTCTACACCCGGCGGATGTTCCGTGACGGGGTGGTGGACGAGCACCACCGGTACGCGCTGCGGGGCGGGTCCACCGGCTGGGCGCACGTGTCCCCCATGGACGGCACTGCCGCCGACGTGGTGCTGATCTGCCCCGGCGGCACCACGCACCGGGCCCTCGACGCCGCACGGCTCCTGCGCGCCCGCGGGATCGCCGCGCACGTCCTGGTCCCCGCCCGGCTCTACCCGCCCGACCTGGAGCCGGTGCTGCCGCTGCTGGCGGACGCCCGGCTGGTCGCCGTGGCGGAGGAGAGCACCGAGGGCGGTACCTGGGGCGCCGAGATCGCCGCCCGGGTGCACACGAGGATCTGGTCGCATCTGCGCTCGCCCGTGCTGCAGTTGAACTCGGCCGACTCGGTGGTGCCGACCGCGCCGCACCTGGAGTCGCGGGTGCTGCTCGGCGCGGAGCGGATCGCCGCAGAGATCGAGAGGGGCGCGGCCCGGTCCCCGCAGTCCCGCACACCCGCCGCCCCACCGCCGCTCGCCCCGCTCGTGGCCGCCGGGTCCGAGACCGCCGGGGCGGGGGCCGGTGAGCAGCCGGCAGCCGCCGCCGGGGACAGTGCCGAGCCGGCGGCCGGGGTGCCGGTCGCCGTGCCCAAACTCAACAACAACGACACCGCCTACCTGGTCGTCCGGTGGTTCGCCGACGACGGCGCGTACATCGGCGAGGGAGACCCGCTGGTCGAACTGGAGACCTCCAAAGCGGTCGAGGAGATCGCCGCACCGGCTGACGGGCACCTGCGGATACGCGCCGCGGAGGGCAGTGAGGTCGGGGTCGGGGACCTCCTCGCCGAACTCCTCGCCGAGCCACCCGCCGCCCCGGCGCCCGACACCTCGGCGCTCCCCCCCTCCGACGAGCGGGTCGCCGCCCCCGTGCCCGCGGCCGCGCCCGTGGACCCTCCCGCCCAGGAGCCCGCCCCCGCCGCCCGTACCCACGTGCTCGACCGGGTCCAGCAGGGAACCGCCGCAGTGGTCACCCGTGCCCACCGGGAGGTGCCCGTCGCCTTCGCCGCCGTCGAGGTCCGCGTGGACGCGGTACTGGCCAGGCTGCGCACCCTGTCCGACGAGACCGGTGCCGAGGTCGGACTGCCGGAGGCGGTGGTCAAGGCCGTGGCCGCGGCGCACCCCGCCTTCCCGCACCTGTTCGGCACCCTGGTGGACGAACGGACCGTACGGCTCGCCGACACCGTGGACATCGGTGTCACCGTGGACGCCGGGAACGGCCTCTACATCCCCGTGCTGCGGGACTGTGCCGGCCGTTCCCTCGCCGACCTCTCCGACGACCTCATGGACTTCCGGATGAAGGCGTTCCGCGCCGAGTTCACCGCGGGTGAGCTGTCCGGCGGCTGTCTGAGCGTGTCGCTGAACACGGAGCCCGGTGTCCTGTTCGTCCAGCCGATCGTCATGGCGCCGCAGCTCTGCATGGTCTCGGTGGGCGGCCGGCTCACCCGGCTCGTCCTGGAGGACGGGGTGCCCTCCTCCACCACCGTGGTCACCCTCGGACTCGCCTACGACCACCGGGTGGTCAACGGACGGGACGCGATCGCCTTCCTGCGCGCCGTCGCGGACGCACTGCACGACGCGGAAAGGCTCGTCGCATGCGCCGGCCCGCAGTGAGGACGTGACGTGGCAGCGGAGCGGCAGAGCCTTGCCCGGACCGGTCCGACTCCAGCGGCCCCACGGCCACCGGAGCAGTCAAGTGAGGAGTTCTCGTGGCGTACGGGTTGACCGCCTTCGGCACGGCGCTCGGCGAGCAGACCGCCGTCAAGGACGTGGTGGCCGAATACACGGAGGACGTCGAGCGCGTTCTCGGATACGGGTACGACTGCATCCACCGGGCCGCGCCCGGCACCAGCGTCACCGACCTCGCCGTCGAGGCCGGGCGGCGGGCGCTGACGGGGGTGAACCCCCGCGAGGTGGACCTGCTCGTCCTCGCCCTGACCGACCTCGCCGACCATCTGTACTGGGACGCGGCGGCCCGGGTCCAGTGGGAACTGGGCCTGAGCCGGGCGGAGGCGGTCCTCGTCGACCAGGGCTGCGCGGGCGGGGTCACCGCCTTCGACACCGTCGCGGGACGCTTCGCCACCCATCCCGGCTACGGCACCGCGCTGGTCGTCGGCGCCAACCGTACCGTCGAGGCGTACTGGAACCGGCTGGACACCCACTCGCTGCTGTTCTCCGACGGGGCCGCCGCCGCCCTCGCCGTACGCGACGCGCCCACCCTGCGGTGGCGCGCCTCGTACGCGGAGACGGACGGCCGGTACGCCGACTTCTTCCGGATGGACGTCGGCGGCGCCAGGCAGCCCTTCGTGCCCGGCGCCGAGACACCCTCCGTACGGGACTCCTGGGACGTGGTCGAGTACTTCCAGCACGACGCCGAGCGACTGGCCGCCTACGCGGAGGAGATCGACGACCGCACCGCGCGCGCCGTGCACCGGGCCTGCCGTCAGGCCGGGTGCGCCGAGGAGGACCTGGCCTGGCTCCTGCTGCTCAACGACAACGCCCGGGTCCTGGCGGCACAGGCGGAACTGATCGGGGTACCGCTCGAGCGCACCAACACCCGACTGGCGCGCCGGCACGGGCACTTCGGCGCCGCCGACCACCTGTTCTCCCTGGCCCGGACGTACGAGGCCGGGGAACTGTCGCCCGGGGACCTCGTGGCCCTCGGGACCAATGGCCGGGGCATGCACTGGGCGTGCGCGATCCTCCAGTGCTGACCACCCGGCACGGCCTCGTCCGGGGAGGCCCTCTCCCGTCACCGAACAGATCGGAGTGACACGCTATGAGCCGTCAACCCGCCCGGCGTGCCTGGACGGCCGCCGCGTTGGTCTGCGCCTGCCTCGGGCTGGTGTCCTGCGGGGCCTCACCCGACTCGGCCGTGCGGGCCTCCGACGCGGCCGACACACCCGCCTGCAAGGTGCTCCGGCCGCTGGCCGTCGAGTTCGGCCTGGGGGAGCCCTCGGTGAGCCAGATGTCCGGGGAAGGCTGTACCGCACACAGTCACGACTTCGGCACCCTCACCGTGCTGCTGCGGGACCGGCCGCTGGAGGACACGGTCACCGGGCAGGGCGAACGGAGCACGATGCGCTTCGGCGACCACGACGCCGTGATGCTGATGGGTTCGCTGGACGGCGTCTGCAAGATCTTCCTCGACGCGGGGGAGAAGAGCACCGTGGAACTGCGGCTCGGCCGGACCACGGCGATGACCCCGCAGGTGTGCACCTCACTGAAGAAGGCGACGGCGAAGGTGGCCGACGGGCTCACCCCGCGGCCGTCGGCCTCCGTGTCCGGCTGACCCGACACGAGCGGACCGGGGGTGGCGCTGAGAGCGCCACCCCCGGTCGCATGTCCCGCCCTGCCTTCGCACGGCCGCCCTCCGCCGTACGACGTCACGTGCCGCACTCACTCCAGCGTCCGGGTGGTGGCGGCCAGCGAGGCCTCTCCGAGTGAGGCGACCCCGAGCGCGGGCGGCCGCGTGCCGTCCGGTCCGTCGGCCGCCGGCCCCGGGAGGCCTTGGGTGCGGTCGATGACCCGGACCGTCGCCGGTCCCGCACCCAGCTCCAGTTCCAGTTCCGCGCCCCCCTCCGGTACATGACGGATCCACAGCTCCCACGGGGCGTCGCCGGCCGGGTCGTCGGCGTGCAGTCCGGGCACCCCGGTCAGGGACCAGCCGCGGACGGCGGTCCCGCTGACGAGGACCACCAGTTGGTCGGCGCCCCGCCTGGACGCCGCCGTCACCCGGACCCGCCGTCCGCCGTCCGCCGTGTCCCCGAGGACCTTGGTGGTCACCCGCGGGCCGGGCAGTGGGAACGCCTCGGCCGGGCCCCGCCGGACCGGCACCCGCCAGCCCGGCCAGAGATCCGCCACCGAGCCGCGCTCGGCGTCGGCGGGCAGGAAGTCGCCGCTCCAGTCGTCCGCCGGGACCCCGCTGATCCAGTGGCCCGTACGCCGGTCCGCGTCCCACAGGTACAGCAGGTCGGCCCGTACCGGGTTTCCCGGTTCCGGGGGCAGCAGCGCGGCGGCCGCCAGCACGGCCGTCGCGACCACGGCGGCGGTCACCGGCAGCAGCCGGGGCAGGACCGGCAGCACCCCCGGCAGGAGCGCCGCGAGAAGCGCCGCCACGGCCATCGGCACGGCCACGAGGCCCAGGCCCAGGGCGTTCGTGAGCAGCGGCACCAGCGGGAACACCAGAAGGGCGGCCGGTACCGTGCCGAGGGCGGCGGCCAGCACCCGGCCCCCCGCAGTCGCCCCGGCCCGCGAGGTGAGCACGGCGGCGGCGGAGAGCAGCCCCAGTGTCGGCCAGACGAACACGTGGCTGCCGCCGGGCAGTGTCACCGCGGACAGGACGGACAGGACGATCCACAGCAGTACGGCCCCCGCCACCTGCGCCCGGGCGCCGGCCCACCGCCTGGCGATCAGCGCAAGCGCGCAGCCGACGGCCAGGGTGAGCGACAGGAACCCGACGAGGGGCGGGCCGTGAGCACCGATGTCGTAGTAGTGGGCGAACTCGGGGTGTCTCGCCGCGACGAGGGGCGCCAGGCCGAACGCGGCCCCGGCGGCGAGCAGCAGCTGCCCGAGGGCTACGGCGAAGCCGCGCAGGACGGTACCCACGGTGAGCGCGCCGCGCGCCCGGAGCCGCAGCAGCAGCGCCAGGCCGAGCCCGGCCGTCGCCAGCGCGGCGGGCAGCGCCGCACCCAGCGGGTAGGAGACGAACCATCCGCCCACCCGGAAGTACGCGGAGTCCCCGGCCGGGGTGCTGTTCAGGTCGGCCGAGGCAAGTGCGCGGGCCAGACCGAGGGCCTGCTCTCCTTGGTGCTGGACGGTGGCCGGGTCGACCCGCTCCGGGGTGTCACCGGCGCCGTGGTAGTGGGTGTAGCCGTCGAGGTACGCCAGATTCATGCCCTGGTGCCCGGCTTCCTGGAACACGGTGAAGTCGGTGAGGTTGGGCATGTAGCGGTACGCGGCGTCCAGCAGCGAGTCCGCCCGTGCGTCCGGCGCCGACTCGGTCAGGGCGCGCACCAGCCAGCCGGCGTCCGGTCCCGTCTCGAACATCAGGCTCGGTCCCCTGCTGCCCCTGGCCTCGAAGTTCAGGATCACCGTGTCGGGCGGCAGGGTTCCCGGTTCGGCCACCAGGGCTTGCGCGCCGAGCAGTCCGCTCTCCTCGGCGTCCGTGAACACGAAGAGGACGTCGTTGCGCGGGGGCGGCCCCTCCCGCAGCGCACGGGCCGTCTCCAGCAGCACCGAGACCGGGACCCCGGCGTCGTTTGCGCCGGGCCCCGCCTCGGTGGAGTCGTAGTGGGTGACCAGCGCGACAGGCCGTGTGCCGGCGGTGCCGGGGACACGGGCGACCACGTTCCGCAGCCGTAGGTCGGCGTAGCGGGAGTCGGCGCCGATGGGGGAGAGATCCGGACGGTGGGACGCCGCCGCCCCGGTGTGCACCCGGGTGTCGAGGCCCAGTGCGGTGAGGGTGCGGACGATGTACTCCCGGGCCTGGGCGTGCGCGGTGGAGCCGCTGGGCCGGGGGGCGGTGGCGATCTCCCGTACGTGCGCGACGGCGCGGGCCGCCGAGAAGGTGTCGGCCGGCGCGTCCGGCCCTCGGGCGGCGGGCATCCGGCTGTTCCAGGCGACCAGGGAGAGACAGAGGGTGGTGAACACGGCGACGGCCGCCGGGAACACCCAGCGCCCAGCGGTGGTGCGGCTCGTCCCTTCGGGACCGGCCCGGCCGGCGCCGGGGTGGCCCGGTCCGTCGTGGGCTCCCTCACCGGGGTGGAG
The DNA here is from genome assembly GCF_022869105.1 of Streptomyces sp. BJ20. Classification (NCBI taxonomy): domain Bacteria; kingdom Bacillati; phylum Actinomycetota; class Actinomycetes; order Kitasatosporales; family Streptomycetaceae; genus Streptomyces; species Streptomyces sp. BJ20. The sequence continues at coordinate 3,784,255 of NZ_CP094918.1, read as the reverse complement.
ATCGTTGAGACGGGCCGGCGCGGACCCGTTCCGGTCCTCGGGACGGGAGCCGCCCGCCTCGCCGTCATACCGCCTGAGTGCCATGGACCGTGTACTCCTTGTCAGGCCGGAACGCGCCGGACACCCCGGCTGCGCCCTTCCGCCCGGGCGGGGCGAGTGCGATGCGCTCCACCACGTCCTGTCCGGCGAGCGCACCGAGCTCCGTCGCGGCGCGCTGACGGGCGTGGTCGCGCACCAGCGGGTTGAACGAGTAGCGCGGGCCGTCCGGCGCCCGGTCCTGGGTGACCGCGAGTAAGTGGGCGTTGACCAGGGCGTCCAGCAGCCGCTGGGTGTCCTCGCCGGGGCGGTCGGAGACGGCGGAGGCCATCCACTCGGGGACGGACTCCACGTCACACATGCTGAGCCGGAGCCACAACCGGTACGCGGCCGGGGACAGTTGCTCCACGGTGGTGTCGAGCCGCGCTCCCATGTCCAGCGAGCCGATGGAGAGTTCGGCGATCCGGTCCTGCCGTGTCGCCAGACGGTCGGTGAAGCTGCTCAGGGTGCAGTGGGGGCGGGCCCGCAGCCGCGCTCCGGCGGCCCGGATGGCGAGCGGCAGGTGCCCGCAGAACTGGACGATCCGCCGGGCGCTGTCGACCTCGGCGAACACCCGCTCCACGCCCACCAGGGAGGCGAGCAGGTCCAGTGCCTCGTCGGTGGGCAGCCCGTCGACGCGGTACTCGGTCAGGCCGGGGATCTTCAGCAGACTGTTCCGGCCGGTGCACAGGACCGCGCTCTCGCCGCTGGGCAGCAGGGCCTCGTAACGGGTGGACTCCGCCACGTCGTCCAGGACGATCAGCAGCCGTTTGCTGGCGGTGATGCTGCGGAACAGCGCGGCGCGGGCGGCGAGACCCGCGGGGATGCGATGTTCCGGCACTCCGAACGCGTCGAGGAAGCCGTTCAGCACCTCCTGCGGGTGAACGGGGTCGGTGTGCCCGCGCAGGTCGGCGTAGAGCTGGCCGTCGGGGAAGTGCTGTTGGAGGGCGAGACCCGCGTGGATCGCGAGGGCGGTCTTGCCGGTGCCGCCGCATCCCGCCAGCGCCACCACACGGGGTTCGCCGCCCGCGCGCAGGTCCGAGGTGATGCGCTGGAGCAGGTCGCGCCGGCCGGTGAAGTCCTTAATGCGGGGCGGCAGCTGAGCCGGCACCTTGGCACCCGGCCAGGGCTGGTGCGCCACGACGGCGGGCGGCGGGGCGATCGGCTCGCCGGCCAGGATTTTCTGGTGGAGTTCCTGAAGTCCCGTGCTCGGCTCCAGTCCAAGATTCTTGATCTGAGCCAGACGGCTGTTCCGGTAGACGGCCAGAGCCTCCGCGCGACGCTGGGACTGATACAGCGCGGTCATCAACTGGGCGCACAACCGCTCGCGCATCGGATATTCGGCGACCAGCGGTTTCAGTTCACTGATGAGTTCCGCGTGCCGGCCGAGGGTCAGCCCTATGTCGAGCCATTCCTCGAGGACGGAGAAGCGGCGTTCCTCCCAGTGCGCGGCCACCGCGTAGGTCAGCGGTCCGGATATGTCGGCGAGTGGCTGGCCCCGGTAGAAGGCGAGCGCCCGCTGGTATTCGGCGGAAGCGGACTCCAGGTCGCCGGCGGCCGTCAACTCCCGGGCCCGCCGCACTGCCTTTTCGAACGCGTGTGCGTCGAGATCCTCTTCGTCGAGCCGTATACGATAGCCGCCCTGTTCGGTCTCTATCAGGTCGACCGGGCCACCGGCCGCGGCAAACGCGTTCCGCAGTCGCCAGACGCAGGTCTGGATCTGCTTGTCCGCCGTGGCGGGAGGATCGGAACGCCATACGGCGTCGATGAGTGAATTGACCGGGACGACGCGGTTCGCGTTGAGCAGTAACGCCGCCAGAACGGTTAACTGGCGATTTCGCCCCACCCGGATGGGTTTACCGCGGACAACTGCTTCCAATGGCCCGAGAATGCGAAAGAAAACATCGCGGGCATTGTCGCCTTTCCCCTCACTCGGGCCACCTGTGTCGAGAGATGAATAACCATTGTGGACCGGCAAGATCATCCTCCGGGTGTCGGACTTGGCGCAGCCAACGGGGACCTTACAGAGCTGCACTTGTCATGTCTATACCCCACTTGCGCGCCGCCATATGGGGTCACTTTGGCCGAGTCTTCCTGTCGGCGGCGCAAGAGTGTCGGTGTGCCGTGAGAGAGGGAGGACGGCTTGAAAGGGACGGTTTATTGAGAACGGCTATCGGCGATGCCCGTTCGGTCGTCGGCCGTGCCCGTATGGCTGGGAAGTGGCATGGTGCGAAGAGCCAGTGCGTCCACCTTTCCGCCTGGTGTTCTCGGAAGTCGCGGCACTACCGCGATGTGGTGGGGGCGCATCTGCTCCGGTATCGACTCGGCGATTTTTCGCTGCAACTCCGGAACGGTCACATGTGATCCCAGTACGACGAAAGCGACAATTCGTTCAGCCGCGCCGTCCCGCCGCAGCAGCACCGCGCACTCGCCGACGGCCGGATGTCTGCGGACCGCCGCCTCGACCTCACCCAGCTCGATCCGGAAGCCGCGTACCTTCACCTGGTGGTCCACCCGGCCGAGGATGAGCAGCCGGCCGTCCTGCCCCCACAGCCCGCGGTCGCCCGTCCGGTACAGCCGCCCACCGGGCCGGTACGGATCGGGCAGGAACCGCTCGGCCGTCAACGCCGCACGGCCGTGGTAGCCACGGGCCACCCCTGGCCCGCCGAGCCAGATCTCGCCCGGCACCCCGGGCGGGACCGGCCGCAGCCCGCCGTCGAGCACGTACGCCTGGTACCCGGGCACCGGACGCCCGATCGGGATGCCCGCGCCGGCCGCCTCCGCCGGACCGCAGCGGTGCGTGGTGGCCCATACCGCGCACTCGGTCGGCCCGTAGTCGTTGAACAGCGGAGCCTGCGGACACAGTCGCAGGTGCTCGGCGACGATGTCCGGGCTGAGCGGCTCCCCGCCCACGGCCACCATCGAAAGCCGGCCGAGCGCCTCCTGGCCCGCGACCTGGAGCACGATCCGGTAGTGCGAGGGCACGGCGTGGACATGGGTGACGGCCGCCGACTCCAGCAGCTTCCGCAGCGCCATCGGGTCGTGCGCCTCCTGTTCGGTGGGCAGCACCACCGCGCCGCCGGAGGTCAGCGCCCAGAACATGCCGCCCGCCGCCCCGTCGAAGCACAGCGGCGGCAGCACCAGGTCCCGGCCGGGCGGCGGGCCCGCCACCGCACGGGCCGCCGTGGACGCCACGATCGCCCGGTGGTGCACGCCGATGCCCTTGGGCGTCCCGGTGGAACCGGAGGTGTAGATGACGTACGCCAGATCGTCGGGGGTGACCGGCACACCGAGCGGGGTGCCGGGCAGCCCGGCCGCCTCCCCGCCCACGAGCACCGGCACCGGCACCGCGTACTCCGGCTCCCGGTCGGCGAGCAGCACCGCGGCGCCCGAGTCGTCGAGGATGCGCCGGACGCGCTCGGGCGGATACGTCGGCTCGATCGGTACGTAGGCGGCACCGGCCTTCAGCGTGCCCAGCATCGCCGTCACCGACCAGGCCGCGCGCTCGGTCAGCAGAGCCACGAGCCCTCCGGCACCGACCCCGGCCGCACGGAGCAGGCGGGCCACCCGGTTGGCGTCCTCGTCCAGCCGTCCGTAGGTCAGTTCGGTCTCCCCGCACAGCACGGCCGGCGCGTCCGGCGTCCGCGCGGCGTGCTCCTCGACCAGAGTGTGCAGGCAGACGGCGGGAACAGCCGCCTCGGCACCGCGCGACCACTCGGCGAGCGCGGCCCGTTCCGCCGCCCCGGCCGCGACGATCCCGTGCACCGGCCGGTCGTCGAGCAGCTCTTCCAGGACGGCGAGCAGCCGCGCAGCGAACGTGACCACGGCGCCTTCCTCGTACAGACCGGTGTCGTAGTCCATCCGCAGCCGGTCGTCCTCCAGCAGGACCAGCAGCCCGTGGTGGGCCACCGCGTCCGGCGGCCGGACCGCCGACGCGGTGTACGCGCCGACCCGTTCCGGCTCCGTCACTCCGCAGGGCGACACCGCGAACGCCGCGTGGAACCCCGGGTGGACCGGCACACCCGAGGCGAGCGCGTGCCCGCCCGCGCGCAGTGCGACCGTCCCGGACACGCTCTCGGCCACGCGCGGGGCGACCGCCACGGGTGTGTCGGACGCGACGACGATCCCCGTACCGGGCGAGCCGCCGCAGCGGACCAGCAGCACCGCCAGGGCCACGGCCAGCGACGCCTCCACGGGTACACCGGCGGTGCGCAGCCGCTCGGCGGCCCGCCCGGCCGGGACCCGCACCGTTCCGGCGTACCCGGAGGCCCGGTCACCGCCGGCCGGCAGACCCGACGGCCCGCGCCCGGCGGCCCCGGACCGCCCGTCCGCCGGCCCGGCGGCGGCCCGTGACAGGGTTTCAGGCCCCGTGCCGACCGCCGGGAACGGGGCGTCGTCCGTCAGCAGCCACCGCATCACCGCCGCCGGCGGCAGCGTGTCCTCGGTGACCACCACCAGCAGGGACCGGTCCTCACCGAGCCGGGCCAGCAGCACGCGGCCCGGCCCCGGTTCCGCCTCGGCGGCGGCCGTCTCCTCACGGATCAGCTCGCCCCACTCCTCACAGTCCGTCCCGACGCTCCCCGGGCCGAGCACCGTGAGCGGAACCTTCTGGCCGCCGCCCGCGACCCGGACCCGGAGCGCCCCCGGATCGAGCGGGCCGTCCACCACCCAGCAGCCGGCGGTGAAACCGGCGCGGCCGCCCTCGGGCACGTCGGCCTGTCCGGCCGGAGGACCATCCACCGGGCCGGCCGCCGGGACAGGCGTGCGCACGGACCGGGACACGGGCGACGCGGGCATGTTCGTTCCCTTCAGGTGTGCTGTCGTGGTGAGGCGACCGGACGGGTCCCGCCCGGTCGCCTCGGTGTGTTCACAAGCCGTCAGAGCAGCACGCGCTCCGCCGGCGACTTCCGGTGGGCCCGCGACTTGCGCAGGTCCCGGGTCACGACCGCCTTCTTCAGCCAGCGGTCCGTGCCGTCGAACCGGGCCTTGAACGCGGCTCTGCCGTGCACCACCCGGTAGTTGTCGATCACCAGGAGGTCACCAGGGCTCAGCACCACGTCGGTCAGGTTCCGTTGCAGCTCCGCGGTGAGCGCCTCCAGCGCCGCCGCCGCCTCCGGATCACCCGGCAGCGACGACATGAACGCCGGATCGATCCGCAGGTAGGGCCGGTCCGGGTGCCCGAACAGCACCGCGCACGGCTCCGGTTCGTCCTGCATCAGCTGCACCGCGTGCGGGCTGCCCCGGTCCGCGGTGAGCGTCCGGGCGTGCCGGAGGTGCTCGGTGTCCGGCCGGATCAGGAACCGGGGCTGGCTCAGCACCTCCCGGTGCTCGTCGGACAGCACCACCTCGTCCACCCCGGCCACGCCCGTGGGCACCGCGTCGTGGTTCCGCAGCCCCAGCAGGAGCAGGTAGTCGCAGCGGTACGGGTGGAAACCGTCCTCCGTGTGCCAGGCCAGCTCCACCGTGCCGTGGCCGCTCTGGTCGTTCTCGTGCGACGGGACCGGCAGCACGTCGTGCACCAGCCGCCCGTTCTGGAGCGTCGACCAGCCGAAGATGTCACCGAGGTGCGCCGTCGCCAGCGTCAGGAACACCTCGTGCACCTCCGACTCCGGTTCCCTCGGTGGCTCCCGCCAGTCCAGGGGAGTCGGCCCCAGCCGGCGGTCGTCCACCGGAAGGCCACGCACGACCAGGCAGGACGCCTCCTCGGCGGTCCGGAACCGTCGCAGCTCCCGGATCAGGCGCGGGGGCATCCGGTGCGCCACCAGCGACAGGTCGTCCAGCAGGGACGGGGCACTGCTCGCCCCGTGGTCCCGCAGAACCGAGCGGGTCAGTTCGTCCAGCGCGGCTCCCTCGGCCGCGTCCAGGTCCACGTAACGGATCATCGGTGATCAGCTCCCGGTCGGTCCCTGCGGGAGCAGTCGCGTGCCTTCACGAGCCCTCCTTGTCCTGACGGTCAGTTGACGGATCCCTGCGGAACGACGACGTCCTCGGGCGCGGGCAGGTAGCCGCCGTCGACCAGGAACCGGAAGCAGGCGTGCGCCCACTCCTCGGTCACCGGCGGACAGCTGATGCCCGACCCCTCGAGAGCTTCGGTCAGCACCCGGCACTCGTCCTGCGGGTCGATCTGCTTCTGCAGCTCCGGGTCGAGCGCGGCGTGCCGCATCGAGGCGACCCGCAGCAGCGGGGTCATCGGGAACAGGACGTGGTCCTCGTCGACGCCCAGCGCCCGCTGGCGGGCCTCCTCCTCGTCGATGACGTTGAGGTCGTAACCGAACGACCGCAGCCACTGGTAGCACTGCGTCATCGTGGTGGGAGCCGGGTTCGTGATGTTGAAGTTCTTCCCGAAGTTCTCCTCCCGCAGCGACGTGTAGACGATGGCCTGGGCCGTGAAGTCCACCGGCACCGCGTTGATGACATCGTTGTAGAGGGGCAGCACCCCGAGGTCCAGGAAGCCCCGCAGGTACACGTACAGGTAGTCGGTGTGGTGCGAGGCACCCGTCTGGGTGTGGCCGGTGATCATCCACGGCCGCTGCACGGTCACCGGGATGCCCCGGTCACGGGCCAGGTAGACGATCCTCTCGGCCAGCCACTTGCTGCGCGGGTAGCCGGTGGGGATCCGGATCGGACGGCTGTCCAGGTCCTCCTCGGTGAACGGCCGCTCCGCCCCGGTGCCCATGAACACGTCCACACTGGACACGAAGTGGACCGACTTGAGCGTCGTGGTCGTGGCGAGCCGCAGCACCTCCTTGGTGCCCTCGACGTTGGCCGGCCGGGCGGCCTCGTACGGGTAGGTGAAGTTGACCACCGCGCCGCTGTGGTAGATCACGTCCAGCTCGGCCGCGGCGGCGGCGAACTCCTCCTCGCCCAGGCCGAGCCGCGGCCTGGCCAGGTCACCGACCACCATCCGCATCCGGGACCGGTAGGACTCGTCCCAGGCGTGGTACTTGCGGAGCGTCGCCTCCATCCGCTCCCAGGCCTCCTCCTCGTTCTCCGCCCGGACCAGGCAGTGCACGAGAGCGTCGGTGCGCAGGATCAGCTCCACCACCAGGAACGCGCCCAGGTAGCCGGTCGCGCCCGTGACCAGCGCGTGGCGCGGCGCGAACCACTCCGAGTGCGGCAGGTCCCCGGGGGCGATCTCCTCGGGCAGCGTGATCTCCGCGTGCAGCTCCTCCAGTTGCTGGGCGTACAGCACCTCGCTGTCCACGTTGTCCCGCTGCCGCCGGTCCTCCTCGATGGCCGCGGCGACGCCGGCGACCGTGGGCACCCGGAAGATCTGCTCGACCGGCAGCGTCACGTCGTGCGTCCGGGAGAGCTGGGCGGTGAGCCGCGCCACCAGCAGCGAGTTCCCGCCGAGCTCGAAGAAGTCGGCCACCGCGCTGACCTTGGAGACGCCCAGCAGCGAGCAGAACGTCTCCGCGATCTCCGCCTCCAGCTGCGTCCCCGGCTCCACGAAGTCCTCGATGCCGAGGTCCGGGGCGGGCAGCGCGGCGGTGTCGATCTTGCCGTTCGGGGTGAGCGGCATCCGCTCCAGCGTCACGAACGCGCTGGGCACCATGTAGTCCGGCACCTGCGCCAGCACATGCTTGATCAAGGCCTCCTTGGTCACCACCCGGCCGACGACGGGGACCACGTACGCCACCAGGCGCGGCACGCCCGGCTGGTCCTCCCGGGCGATCACCGAGGTCTCGGCGACCAACGGGTGACGCAGCAGGACGTTCTCGATCTCGGTCAGCTCGATCCGGAAGCCGCGGATCTTGACCTGGGTGTCGGCCCGGCCCAGGAATTCGATGCTGCCGTCCTGCCGGTAGCGGGCGAGGTCCCCCGTCCGGTACATCCGGGCACCGGGCTCCTCGGAGAACGGGTCGGGCAGGAAGCTGCCGCCCGTCATCCCCGGCCGCTTGACGTAGCCGCGGACCACACCGCCGCCGCCGATGTACAGCTCGCCGGGAACACCGGGCGGCACCGGGTTGAGCCGCTTGTCCAGCAGATGCACCCGGGTGTTGGGGATCGGGCGGCCGATCGGCACCCGGCCGGACTCGGCGTCCTCGGCGGTCACCGGGTGAACCGACGCCCACACGGTCGCCTCGGTGGGGCCGTACTCGTTGAACAGGGCCACGCCGGGGGAGCGCCGCCGGTGCGCCTCGACCAGGCTGGGCGGCAGCACCTCACCGGCCAGCACCGTCGTCCGCACGGAGGGGAACGGCTCCGGCTCGGTATCCAGCAGCACCGAGTACTGCGAAGGCACCCCGTCGACATGGGTGACATCCTTGTCCCGGATCAGCGCAGCGAGCAGCCTCGGGTCCAGCACCTCCGCCTCGGAGGGCACGACGACCGTGCCGCCGCGCATCAGCGTCCAGTACAGACCGCCGCCCGACGCGTCGAACGTGAACGGGGCCAGCACCAGGTAGCGCTCAGGCAGCCCCGGCTCCTCGAGGATCGAACGGGCCAGTGTGGAGTGCGTGATCTGCCGGTGTTCCACCGCCACGCCCTTCGGGCGGCCGGTGGAACCCGAGGTGTAGATGACGTAGGCCAGGTTGTCCGGCTCGATCTCCACGGCCGGCCGTGTCACCGGGCCGTCCGGATCCGCGGTCGGCACCGCCACCCGCTCCAGGCCCGCCGCCTTTCCGCCGAGCGCGTCCAACGCTCCCCGGTCGCCGACGAGTACGCGGATCCCGGCCTCCTCCGCGATCGACGCGATACGGTCCGCCGGGTACGAGGGGTCCAGCGGCACGTACGCGCCACCCGTCTTCAGCACACCGAGCAGCGCGACCATGGTGTGCACCGACCGGTCGGCCAGCACGCCGACCAGGGACTCCGGGCCCGCGCCGAGTCCGGCGAGCCGCGCGGCCAGCGCCTCGGCCCGCGCCTCCATGGAGGCGTAACTCAGCTCCGCCGTGCTCGACGTGAGCGCCGGTGCGTCCGGACGGGACGCGGCGGCCTCCGCGACCAGCTCGTGCAGCAGCCGGGGCCCCGTGCGCCCGGTCGCCGTGGCGTTCCACGACTCCAGCCGCTCCCGGTCCTGACCGGACAGCAGCGACAGGTCGGAGAGCGGGCGGTCGGGGTCCGCGACCGCGGAGTCCAGGAGCAGCAGCGTCCGGTCCAGGAACTGCTCGACGGTCGCCCGGTCGAACAGCGAGGTGTTGAAGTGGGCCCGCAGCGACAGTTCCCCGTCGCGGCGCACCGCGTACAGGTCGATGTCGTGCGGGGTCCATGTCACCGGCAGGTCGAGCCGGTGGGCGGTGACCCCCGGCAGCTCCCGGCTGCTCCACTCCTCCTCGAAGCCGAACAGCACCTGGAACAGCGGGGTACGGCTGAGGTCGCGCGGCGGGTGCGCCGCCTCCACGATCTGCTCGAACGGCAGCCGGGCGTGCTCCAGGGCTTCGTCCAGGGCCGAGTCGGTCCGCCCCAGCAGCGTGGTCAGGGACTCGCCGGCGTCCAGGTCGAAACGCACCGGCAGGGTGTTCTCCAGCGGGCCGACCAGGCCCTCGGCGCCCTCCTGCCACGACGGCGGCACGGGTACACCGACGGCGAACGTGCGCTGCTCGGCATGACGGGACAGCACCGCGGTGCAGCCGGCGAGCAGCAGCCGGGACAGCCGCCGCCCCGTACCGGACGTGAACGCCTCCAGCCGGTCGCGCAGTTCCCGCGGCACCGCCACCGACGCCACGTCGGCGTCGATGGTCTTCACCGGCGGCCGGGGCCGGTCGGTGGGCAGCTCGAGGGCATTGAGGCCGGCCGTACGGTCACGCCAGTACTCGATGTCCTTCTCGGCGTCGTCGCCGGTCAGCCAGGCACGCTGGGCGGCGGCCAGCGCCTGGGGCTCGGCGGCAGGCCCGGCGGCCTCCTCCCCGCTTCCGCCGAGCAGATGCGCGTACCCGGTGAGCACCTCGTCGGTGAACAGCCGCACGGAGCGCCGGTCGGCCACGAGCTGGTGGACCGTCAGCAGGAGGACGTGGTCCTCCTCCCCGAGCCGCAGCAGACTCGCCCGCACCAGCGGGCCCTGGGCCAGATCGAACCGGCGGCGGGTCTCGGAGGCCGCTATGCGTGCCAGCTCGGCGTCGAGCCGGTCCGGGTCCACCTGGACCACCGGCAGCCGCAGCGACGCCACCGGCCTGACGGTGGCCAGCGGGTGGCCGTCCACCGTGCGGAAGGTGGTACGCAGCACCTCGTGGCGCTGCACGGCCGTCGACAGCGCCTGCTGGAGCACGGCCGCGTCGGTCCTTCCGGTCAGCCGCACCGCGACGCTGGTCTGCCAGGGCCGCTTCTCGTCCAGCTGGATCAGCAGCCACAACCGGCGCTGCTCGAGTGTCAGGTTGCTTGTGACGTTCGCCGAGGCGTCCAGGAGGCCCGCCAGGAGCGCGCGCTTCTCCTCGGACGTCAGGGAACTGATCTCGTGCTGCCCGCTCATTCGGTGGACTCCCGTCCTAGTGTCGGATGCGATCAGGCGGAGCGTTCGCGGACCGAACGCGGACGCATGTCGGTCCACACCCGCTCGATGTGCTTGAGGCATTCCTGCTTGGTGCCGGCCGGGCCTGCGACGGCCCAGCCCGCGGGCACCGCCCGGTCGGCGAACCAGATCGAGTACTGGTCCTGTTCGTTGATGACGACCTGGAAGACGGTGTCGGCGTCGTCGATACCCATGGGGCCTCCTCGTGGTGGGTCGGATGACCGGTCCGGATGTCCGGATGCGCCGGTCAGTTCAGATGGCGAAGGAGCTGGTCGATCTCGTCGTCGGACATCCCGGCGAGCTGGGCGAGCAGCGCCTCGTCGGCGGTCGGTCTGCGGTCGCGGGCGCGCTCCAGTTCCTCGATGGCCGCGGCGAGCCCGGCCGGGGTCGGCAGACGGAAGAAGTCGCGCACCGGCACCTGCAGACCGAACTCGGCCCGGACGCGGCTCAGCATCTTGGCTGCGAGCAGGGAGTGCCCGCCGAGCCCGAAGAAGTCGGCATGCATGCCGGTCACCGACAGCCCGAGCACCTCCTGGAAGAGGGACAGCACCCGGCGCTCCACCCCGTTGCGGGGCGGCACCTGCGCCACCGGCTCACGCGGCGCCTGCGCAGGGGGCTCCGGCAGGGCGCCCCGGTCGATCTCGCCGCCGGGGCCCGGGGGAAGTTCGTCCAGGACCCCGAACACGGCAGGGACCCGGTAGCCGGGCAGCGCGGACCGGGCCCGGCCCCGGACGGCGGCGGTGAACGCCTCACGTTCCGCCTCGGTACCGGCCGGGACGGTGCCGTCCGGCACCAGCCAGGCGACCAGACGGCTCTGTCCTGCATCCGTGGTCACGGCCGAGGCCGCCACCCCGGGGAACCCGTTGAGCACCCTCTCGACGCTCGCCGCCGGGACGGAGCGGTCCCCGGCGAACAGCCGGCCCTCACCGGGCCCGACCACCTCCAGCGACCCGTTCCCGGCCCGGCGGCACCGCAGCCCCGCCGGCACGGCGGCACCCGTCCCGTCCGTGACGAACAGCTCGCCGACCAGACCGGCGGCCACGGGCCTGCCCCGCGCGTCCAGCACACTGCGGACCACACCGGCGGGCGCCGGTCCGAGACGGCGTCCCCGTCCCTCGTCCAGCGGGGCGAGGGCGACCGGGGGCGCCGTCGCCCCGGGACCGGGACGGCCCAGGAACACCGTGCGGCCGGTCCGTGCGAGCATGTCCACCAGATCGGGCGCCAGCACCTCACCGACACACACCAGCCGTGCCCCCGGCGGGGGCTCCCAGCCCTCGGTGAGCACCCTCCGCCAGGTCGGCGGATCGGCCAGGACGAACGCGCCGGGCGGCCCCGGAGGAGCCAGCTGCACCCCTGACAGCAGCAGGCTGCGGGCATGCGTCAAGGGCATCAGCAGATCCACCGGTGACGGTGGGGACCCGCCGTCCAGCAGCACCACGTCGTCCTCCGGGGTCACCGACAGCCGGTCCGCGACGGCCGCCACCGCGGCGGCCAGGGCCCCGTGCGACAGCGCCGCCGCGGCGCCCTCCTGGTCCGTGTCCTGCGCCGACCAGGCCGGCGCGTCCGGCCCTGACGGCCCGGTGTCCTCCGCCGGGTCGAACCGGGGACCGGTGGTGATCAGCCAGCCGCCGTCCTCCTCCTCGGCCCGCCGCACGAAGGCGCCCGCCCGGTCGTGCCGCTGCCCGTACGCGGGCACCGCACCGACCTCGAACACCGCGAGCAGCACGGCGACCAGCGCCGCCGACGGCACCGGGGGAGTGGTCACCCGCACGTCCGGCCCGGCGATGCCCTCGGCGCGCAGCCGGCCGGCCAGATCCGAGGCCCACTCACGCAGCTCGCCCAGCGTCAGCACGGCGTCCGCCGACGACAGCACCACGCTGTCCGCGGGACGCTCCGCGAGCATCTCCGCCACAGTCGTCCCCGCCGCGAATGCGGCCGGGTCCGGTTCGTCCGCGGCCGGCGCCGGGACCGCGTCGGCGGCCAGCGGCAGTGCCCCTGTCGGAGCCGCCGGGTCCCGCAACGCGTCCGTCAGCACCAGCCGGTGCAGCTCCACGATCCGGGCCGCCGTGGCCTCGTCGTACAGGCCCCGGTCGTAGTCCAGTTGCAGCCGCAGCCCGTCCCCGTCCGGCAGCACCGTCAGCCACAGGTCGAACTTGGCAGCCGTACGCTCCAGCTCCACCGGCGCCATCGTCAGACCGGGCAACCCCACCTCCGCCGGGGGGGTGTTCGGCATGGAGAACATCACGTCGAACAGCGGGTTGCGCTCGAGGGCACGGGTCTGCCGCATCTCCTGCACCAGCCGGTCGAACGGCATCCGGTCGTGCGAGAAGGCGCCGACACAGGCGTCCCGCACCAGGGTGGCCGCCGTCCCGAACATGCTGGACAGCGGCAGCCTGGCGCGCAGCACCAGGGTGTTCGCGAAGAACCCGACCAGCCCCTCCGCGTCCGGATGGTGCCGCCCCGCCACCGGCGTGCCCACCACGACGTCCTCCTGGCCCGTCACCCGGGCCAGCGTCACCATGAAACCGGTGAGCACCACCATGAACAGCGTGCCGCCGGACTGCTTGGCCAGCTCCTCCAGCGCAGCCGTCGTCACCCCGTCCAGGCGCTCCTCCACCCGGCCGCCGTCCCCGCCGCGCCCTTGCTCACGGGGACGGTCCACCGGCAGCTGCAACGGCTCCGTACCGGACAGCGTCCGCCGCCAGTAGGCGATCAGCTCGTCCATCCGTTCCCCGGCCAACTGCTCGTCCAGCCAGCCGACATAGTCGGCGTACTGCACCGCAGGCTCACCGAGGCCCGCCTCGCCGCGCTCGCGCAATCCGCGGTAGGCGTCGGCGAGGTCCGCGTAGAACACGTCCATCGACCAGCTGTCGCACACCAGATGGTGGATCGTCACGATCAGCGTGTGCCGGTCCGCGGCCTCGCGCACCAGGACCAGCCGCAGCAGCGGCGGCGCGTCCAGCGTGAACGGCGCCGACGCCTGTTCCCGGGCCAGCGACTGCACCCGGTCCTCGACCGCACCGGACGACAGGTCCGCGCAGTCGATCACCGGCAGCGACACCAGCGCCTCCGGCAGCACCAACTGGTGCGGATCGCCGTCGACCAGACCGACCCCGGTGCGCAGGCTCTCGTGCCGCGCCACCACCGCGTTCACTGCCTGCTGGAGCAGCACGACGTTCAGCTCACCCGTCAGCCGTACCGCGCTCACCACGTTGTACGCGGCGTTGCTCGACGGGTTCAGCTGGCAGACGAACCACAGACTGCGCTGCGCCGGCGCGGCCGGGAGCACGAAGTAGTCGCCGTAGTCACGCGACTCGCCGCTGCCGACACCACCGGCGTACGAGGAACTGCTCACTGGGTTCCCGCCTCCCTTGCGGCCGATACGCCGAGCGCCGCCCCGATATGGGCGACGACGCTCCTCTCGTGGTCCTGGACGAAGTAGTGACCTCCGTCGAACTCGTGCACGGAACAGTCCGCCGAGGTCTGCCGGGCCCAGCCCGCGTCCCCGTCCCGCACCAGCGGGTCCCGTCTGCCGCGCAGCACCCGCACCGGCACCGGCACCGGCGGCCCCGGCACGTGCTGATAGGTCTCCGCCAGGGTCAGATCGGCGCGGATGGTGGGCAGCATCAGCGTGACGAGCTCGTCGTACGTGGAGAGGTCCTGCGGCTCCATCCCCTCCCAGGCCCGCAGCCGCGCCAGCAGCTCCGCGTCCGGCAGATGGTGGACCCGCTCCTGGTCCGCGTACTGCGGGGCATCCCGGCCGGACACGAACAGCGCCGCCGGCAAGGGCAGTTCCAGCTCCCGGAACCGCCGCAGCACCTCGAAGGCGACCAGCGCGCCCATGCTGTGCCCGTAGAACGCGTACGGCCGCCCGGTCAGCGGTGCGAGCGCCGGCGCCAGCGCGTCCACGAGCGCGGTCATCTCCAGGAACGGCCGCTCCCCGAGGCGTACCTCACGGCCCGGCAACTGCACCGCCGTGATCTGCAACGCCGACGTGTACCGCTGCCAGCTCCGGAACATCGCCGCGCTGCCCCCGGCATGCGGAAAGCACACCACTTCGCTGACCGGATCGGTGACGTCGCCGAAAGATCGGAACCAGCGGGAACTCGGTCGGGTCGGGCGCACCTCTACCTCCATGAGAGATGGCGAACGCAGAACGCGAGAATGCGGTGGACCGCTACCGGGCCGGCATCTCCCACCGGGTCACGGAACGGAAATCAATAACCGCCGACCTTATTCGTACCAGTTCCCTCGGAGGAGACTCAACGACCACATGACCGACTGAGAGGTGAGCGATAAGGAAGTGAGAGCCGAGTGAGAGACCGCGCACTTTTAATTGCCTCGGCGCCGGAGTGTGCCGCCGTCATACCGACCTGTCACCGAGCCCCGCACCCTCCGATGCGCGATCCGCCGATCCGACACCGGGCCGCCCGCGGCCGAGGGAATGGAGTCAGCCGATGCCGAGCCCAGCTCGTCCCACACTGGTGCACACCCTCGTCACGCACGCCGCCACCCGCGGCGACCAGACGGCCTACGAGTACCTGCACGACGACGGGCGAGTGGACAGCCTCACCTACCGCGAACTCCTGGCCCGAGCCACCAAGGTGGCGCCGCGGCTGCGCGCCGACTCCGGGAACAAGGGACCCGCCCTGCTGCTCTACCCGCCTGGCCTGGACTTCGTCGTCGCCGTCTGGGCCTGCTTCCTCGCCGGGGTCCCCGCCGTTCCCGCCTATCCGCCGATCTTCGGCTCCACCGACCGCATCGCGGCCCGTTTCACCCGGATGCTCGAGGACTCCCGGGCCGGCACCCTGCTGGCCGACCCGGACGTGCTCGGACTGTTCACCGCCGGCATGAGCCCCGAATCCATGCCGCGCGTCCTCACCCTCGACGACGCGGACACCGACAACGACGACGACGCGACCGCGGACGGGAACCCCGACGCGGACGTCCTGGCCGGCCTGCTCCGCACCGCCGCCGCACCCGAGGACCCCGCTCTCATCCAGTACACCTCGGGCAGCACGGGACAGCCCAAGGGCGTCGTCCTGGAACACCGGAATCTCCTCGCCAACATCAGAGCGATTACCGACGTATTCAAACTGGACGAAACCGCCCGCGTGGTCTCCTGGCTTCCGCCCTATCACGACATGGGGCTCATCGGATTCATCCTCACACCCGTCCACGGGGCATTTCCGGTTCGATTGATGTCCCCCGTGCATTTCCTCAAGAATCCGCTCGCCTGGCTGCGACAGATCAGCGAACTCGGCATCACCCACACCGGTGGACCGAATTTCGCCTACGACCTGTGCGACCGGCGCGCCGCCTCGGCCGACCTCACCGGACTCGACCTGAGCACCTGGCGCCTCGCCTTCAACGGCGCCGAACCGATCCGCCCCGCGACCCTCCGGCGGTTCGCCGACCGCTTCGCCCCCCACGGCTTCCGCCCCGAGGCGTTCCTGCCCTGCTACGGCCTGGCCGAGGCCACCCTCATCGTCACCGGACACCACTGGACCGGACCCGACGACGGCGTGGACGAGGACGGCCGCGTCGACTGCGGCCCCGTCATCGACGGACACACCCTCGTCCTCGTCGACCCCGACACCGGCACACCCGTCCCCGAAGGCGCAGAGGGCGAGATCTGGATCAGCGGCCCCAGTATCAGCGACGGCTACTGGAACAGCACGGGCACCACCGCCGGCGAACTCTTCGGCGTCCTCGACGGCACCCGCCGTCTGCGCACCGGCGACCTCGGCCGACTGCGCGACGGGCACCTCACCGTCACCGGCCGCCGCAAGGACGTCCTCATCCAGAACGGCGTCAACCACCACGCCCACGACCTGTGTACCGCCGCGACCGAGGACAACCCCGCCGTACGGCCCACCGCCGCCGCCTTCGCCGGATCGGACGACGAGGTCGTCATCGCCGTCGAGGTCGCCGGCCGGAACCACGACACGGCGGCCCTCGCCGCCGACATCCGCACCCGCGTCCTCACCGCCACCGGCGTCCGCGTCCACACCGTGGTCCTCTGCCCGCCCCGCACCATCCCCCGCACCACCAGCGGGAAGGTCCAGCACTCCCTGGCCCGCACCCGCCACCTGGAGGGCAGCCTCGGCGGAACCGCTGTCACCGCCACACCGGTCACCGCCACCGCCGAGGACACGGAACTCCTCACCCTCTTCCTCTCCTCCCTCTTCGCCGCCGTCTGCCAGGTCCCCTCCTGCGGACCCGACGAGACGCTCGCCGCCATGGGCGGGGACTCCCTGCGGGCCGCCGAGATCGCCGCCGTGGCCGAGGACGCCCTCACGCTCGAGGTACGGGTCGAGGACGTACTCCGCGCCCAGACCCCCCGAGAACTCACCACCCGCCTCGCCCGCCGCTGGGCCGACCACGACATGCCCTACGCCGACGCACTGGAACGCGTCAGGACGCTGATGTCCCGCGAATGACCCCGCCGGCCCCCCCCACACGGCAACCAAGCGGAGAATCACGCCCGGTGACCACACGGAGGACGACACCTGTGTCAGAGAACCATCAGGTATCCGCCGACCTCGGCCGCGACCTCCTCGCCCGTTGGCGTGCCCGCACACCGGACACCACCGCACCCGCCGCCCCCCAGGCCAGCCCCATCCAACTCGGCCTGCGCCTGTTCGAGGAGATCCACCCGGGCACCGCCGCCAACATCCTCCGCTACGACGCCGAGACCGACGGCACCCTCGACACCGACCGCCTCGCCACCGCCCTGCGCACCCTCGCCCACCGACACGCCGTACTGCGCACCACCTTCCCCGAGGGGGACCGGACCCTGTGCGCCGTCACCCCGGAAGCCGAAGCCGTACCCGATCTCACCGTCACCGATCTCGCCGGCATCGGCACCGACGCCGGCCGCGCCCGGGCGCGCGCCGAGGCGGACGCCCGAGCCGCCACGCCCATGAACCTCGCGACCGGCCCCCTCTGGCGCGTCGCCGTCTGGATCCTCGCCGACGGCACCACCCGACTGCAGTTCCTCGCCCATCACATCGTGGCCGACGGCTGGTCCCTGGGCGTGTTCCTCGCCGAACTCGACGCCCTCTACGCGGGCCGGCCTCTCGGCCCGGCCACCCCGTTGCCCGAGGTCCCCGCCACCCCCGACCCGGCCAACCTCGCCGCCTGGCGGGACCGCCTGGCCGACGCCCGACCGCTCTCACTGCCCACGGACCGACCTCGCCCGAACACCCGCCGCTTCCGCTCCGGCCACGTCGACGTCACCGTGGACGCCGAACTGATGGGCCGCGTCCAGGAGCTGGCCGACAACAACGCGATGACACCCTTCATGGTGCTGCTCACCGCCTTCCATCTGACGCTGGCGCGGACGGCCGGGCACTCGGACATCACCGTCGGGTCACCCGTCGCGACCCGTGAACGCCACCGCGCGCCGGGAGCCATCGGCCCCCTCGCGACCATGCTCGCGCTGCGCACCGACACCACCGGCGCCCGCACCGTCCGTGAGGCGCTCCACGCGGTACGGGACACCTGCCTCGACGCGTACAGCGGCGCCCATGTGCCCATCGAGACGGTGGCGGAGCAGCTCGGCCGGCCGGGCGCCTCCCTGTTCGACGTCCTCTTCGTCCTCCAGCCGCGACCGGGCGAGGCCCGCCTCGGGGACCTGCCGGTCCGGCCGATGGTGATGGCACCCGTCACCATCCGCAACGACGTCGAGCTGTACCTCTGGCAGGGCGACGACGGCGTCACCGGCTTCCTGGCCTACGACACCGACCTGTACTCCGCCGACACCGCCACCCTCCTCGCCGACCGCTTCCTCACCGCCCTCTCGGCGTTCGTGGAGTGCCCGGATGCTGTGGTGGCCGAGGTGGATGTGCGGTCGGTGGGGGAGCGCGAGTGGGTGGCCGCGGTGTCGGCGGGTGTGCCGTTGGCGGGTGGGGTGGCGGGTCGGGTGGAGGAGTTGTTCGGGGGGGTGGTTGACCGCCTGGGTGGTGGGGGTGTGGCGGTGTGTTGTGCGGGTGAGGTGTTGTCGTTCGGGGAGTTGGAGGAGCGGGCGAACCGGTTGGCGTGGGGCTTGCGTGATGCGGGCGTGGGGCCCGGCGACATGGTGGGTGTGTTGTTGCCCAGGTCGGTGGACCTGGTGGTCGCCTTGCTGGGTGTGCTGAAGTCCGGTGCGGGCTATGTGCCGATGGACCCGGGATATCCGGACGAGCGCGTCGACTTCATGGTCCAGGACTCAGGTGTCTCCCTGGTCTTGAGGTCGGTCAAGGACTTCCCGGACGGGGGCCGCACGGACCGGGTGCCCGTGGCGGGGGACGGGTCGGATGTGGCGTATGTGATTTACACGTCGGGATCCACTGGTCGTCCGAAGGGGGTGGTGATCGAGCACTCCCAGGTGGTGGCGATGCTGTCGTGGGCGAGCCGGGCGTTCTCGCACGAGGAGTTGGCACAGACGCTGGCGGCGACATCGGTGTCGTTCGACCTGTCGGTGTTCGAGATCTTCGCCCCGCTGTCGGTGGGCGGGACGGTCCATCTCGTCCCCGACAACGCGCTGGATCTGATCGCGCATCCGGGCCGGTACGCGGACGTGACGCTGGTGAACACAGTGCCGTCGGTGGCTCGGGAACTGCTGGCGGCCGGTGCGATACCTCCCCGCGCCCGGACGGTGAACCTTGCCGGCGAACCTTTGGCACCGCATCTGGTCGCGGAGTTGTATGCGCATCCGGTGATCGGTGTGGTGAACAACCTGTACGGGCCGAGCGAGGACACCACCTACTCGACACATGCGGTCACCGTCGCTGGTGATGCGCGGACACCGATCGGCCGGCCCGTCGACGGCACACAGGCTCACGTCCTGGACGGGTGTCTGCGGCCGGTGGTTGTGGGCGCGGTGGGGGAGCTGTACCTGTCGGGGGCCGGTGTCACCCGTGGCTACCACGCCCGGCCCGCACTGACCGCGGAACGGTACCTCCCCGACCCGTTCTCCTCGGACGGATCCAGGATGTATCGCACGGGGGATCTCGTGCGCTGGCGTCCTGACGGGCAGCTGGAGTATCTGGGCCGCGCCGACGGGCAGGTGAAGATCCGCGGCCACCGCGTCGAACTCGGCGAGGTCGAGGAAGTCCTGCGCCGGCACCCGCACGTCTCCGAGGCGGTGGTCGTCGCCCGCCCGGACGCGACGGAGCTACTGCGGCTGGTCGGTTACGTGGTCGCTCACGAGGCCGCCGGTGACGTCCCCTCCGACCTGCCCTCTCACGCACGCACCTGGCTCCCCGACTTCATGGTCCCCTCGGCCCTGGTCGGCCTTGGGGAGTTGCCTCTCCTCCCCAACGGGAAGATCGACCGCTCCGCTCTGCCCGACCCTGAACCCGGCGCAGACCGCGCCTCCTTCCGCCGTCCGTCGGGGCCGGCCGAGGAACTGATCGCCCGCGTCTGGAGCGAACTCCTCGGCGTCACTGAGATCGGCGCGGACGACGACTTCTTCGCCCTGGGCGGCCACTCCCTCCTCGCCACCCGGCTCACCCACCGACTCGGCGAGGCCCTCGGCGCCCACATACCGCTCCACCTCGTCTTCGAACACCCCACCCTCACCGACCTCGCCGCCCACCTGGACCGACTGGGTAAGGCCCGCCCGCCCCTACCGGTCGCACCGCGCATCGCGAACCCTGATGGCACCGTCGTCTTCCCTGCCACGTCCGGCCAGAAGCGTCTGTGGCTGCTGTGCGCCCTGGACCCACAGGCGAATCTCGCCTACACACTGAACGGCGGTGCCAGGATCACCGGTCGGCTCGACGCCGCGGCCCTGGCACGGGCGGTCGAAGAGGTCGCCCGCCGTCACGAGGTGCTGCGGACCACCCTGCGCGAGGAGAACGGCGAGGTCGTCCAAGTCGTCCACCCCGTCTGGTCCGGTACGGAGGCAGACGATACATACGCGTCCCCGGAGTGCGACGAGGCCGAACTGCTGACGGACTGGCGTCACTCCACGGTGGACCTTGCCGAAGGCCCGCTCTTCCGCGCGCGGATCGTCCGCCGCGCCGACGATGTCCACCTGCTCCTGCTGTCCCTGCACCACACCATCGCCGACGGCTGGACACTCACCCGCCTGCTGGACGAGATCGCCGCCGTCTACGCCGCCCTCGACCAAGGCCACCCCCTGCCCCCGGCTCCCACCCTCCACTACGGCGACTTCGCGCAGATGCGAGCTGCCGAGCCGACGTCCGAGGACGACGGCGGGCTCGCTCACTGGCGTGAGCGGCTCGCGGGAGTGCGCCCTCTGGACGTTCCGACCGACCACCCGCGTCCAGCACGGCGTACCCACAACGGTGCGGCCGTCCCGGTGGAACTGAGCGCCGAGGCGATCGGGGGCATCGCACGCCGTACCGGTACGACCCCGTTCGCCGTTGTCGCCACCGCGGTCACTGTCGTCCTGGGCGTCCTGTCGGGCAGCGACGACGTGACCATCGGCATCCCGACCAGCGGCCGCACCCACCCCGACACCGCCGGCATCCTGGGATTCTTCACCAACACCCTGCCCCTGCGCCGGACGCTCGACCCGCGGGCCACGCTCGCGGAGACACTGCACGCCACCCACCAAGCCCTCGTGGAAGCACACGAACACGCCGAGACACCGTTCGAGGAGATCGTCCGGCACACGTCGCTCGCCGCCGACGGGCAGGCACGCAGCCCCCTGTTCCAGACGATGCTGGCCCTTAACGAAACCCCGTCACGGAACCTGCACCTTCCTGGTCTGACCGTCAGCCGTCTCGACATCCCGCCGGCCGGAACCCAGTTCGACCTCTCCCTCCACCTGGAGCAGGGCGAGGACGCCATCAGCGGCTACCTCACCTACAACACCGATCTCTACGCGGACAGCACCGCCCGCTTCTTCACCGAGCGCCTCGCCTCCGTCGTCTCCGTATTGATGGAGTGCCCGGATGCTGTGGTGGCCGAGGTGGATGTGCGGTCGGTGGGGGAGCGCGAGTGGGTGGCCGCGGTGTCGGCGGGTGTGCCGTTGGCGGGTGGGGTGGCGGGTCGGGTGGAGGAGTTGTTCGGGGGGGTGGTTGACCGCCTGGGTGGTGCGGGTGTGGCGGTGTGTTGTGCGGGTGAGGTGTTGTCGTTCGGGGAGTTGGAGGAGCGGGCGAACCGGCTGGCGTGGGGCTTGCGTGATGCGGGCGTGGGGCCCGGCGACATGGTGGGCGTGCTGTTGCCCAGGTCGGTGGACCTGGTGGTCGCCTTGCTGGGTGTGCTGAAGTCCGGTGCGGGTTATGTGCCGATGGACCCGGGATATCCGGACGAGCGTGTCGACTTCATGGTCCAGGACTCAGGTGTCTCCCTGGTCTTGAGGTCGGTCAAGGACTTCCCGGACGGGGGCCGCACGGACCGGGTGCCCGTGGCGGGGGACGGGTCGGATGTGGCGTATGTGATTTACACGTCGGGATCCACTGGTCGTCCGAAGGGGGTGGTGATCGAGCACTCCCAGGTGGTGGCGATGCTGTCGTGGGCGGGCCGGGTGTTCGCGGATGGGGAGTTGTCGCAGACGCTGGCGGCGACATCGGTGTCGTTCGACCTGTCGGTGTTCGAGATCTTCGCCCCGCTGTCGGTGGGCGGGACGGTCCATCTCGTCCCCGACAACGCGCTGGACCTCGTCGCGCATCCGGGCCGGTATGCGGACGTGACGCTGGTGAACACGGTGCCGTCGGTGGCTCGGGAACTGCTGGCGGCGGGTGCGATACCTCCTCGGGCTCGGACGGTGAACCTTGCGGGTGAGCCGTTGGCTCCGGGGTTGGTGGCGGAGTTGTATGCGCATCCGGTGATCGGTGTGGTGAACAATCTGTACGGGCCGAGTGAGGACACCACCTACTCCACGCATGCGGTCACCGTCGCTGGTGATGCGCGGACGCCGATCGGCCGGCCCGTGGACGGCACACAGGCTCACGTCCTGGACGGGTGTCTGCGGCCGGTGGTTGTGGGCGCGGTGGGGGAGCTGTATCTGTCGGGGGCCGGTGTCACGCGCGGCTATCACGCCCGGCCCGCACTGACCGCGGAGCGGTACCTTCCCGACCCGTTTTCCGCGGAGGGCGGCAGGATGTATCGGACGGGGGATCTCGTGCGCTGGCGTCCTGACGGGCAGTTGGAGTATCTGGGCCGGGCCGACGGGCAGGTGAAGATCCGCGGTCACCGTGTCGAGCTCGGCGAGGTCGAGGAGGTCCTGCGCCGGCACCCGCACGTCTCCGAGGCGGTGGTCGTCGCCCGCCCGGACGCGACGGAGCTACTGCGGCTGGTCGGTTACGTGGTCGCCGACGAGGCGGGCGGTGACGTCCCCTCCGACCTGCCCTCTCACGCACGTGCCTGGCTCCCGGACTTCATGGTCCCCTCGGCTCTGGTTGCCCTGAGGGAGTTTCCCCTTCTCCCCAACGGGAAGATCGACCGTTCCGCTCTCCCCGACCCCGAACCCGGCGCAGACCGCACCGCGTCCCGCCGTCCGTCGGGGCCGGCCGAGGAACTGATCGCCCGCGTCTGGAGCGAACTCCTCGACGTCACCGAGATCGGCGCGGACGACGACTTCTTCGCCCTGGGCGGCCACTCCCTCCTCGCCACCCGGCTCACCCACCGGCTCGGCGAGGCCCTCGGCGCCCACATACCGCTCCACCTCGTCTTCGAACACCCCACCCTCACCGACCTCGCCGCCCACCTCCCCGAAGGCACGGAGCAAGGGCGTACACCGCCGATCACCCCGCTCGACCGCGTCCCGGAACCGGACGGCACACTCGTGCTGCCGACATCGCCCGGTCAGGAACGCCTGTGGGTCCAGTGCGCGCTTGACCCGGAGGCCAACATCGCCTACCACATCAGAGGCGCCGTCCACCTCCACGGGCCGTTGGACGAGGACGCCTTGGTCACCGCCCTCCGTCACCTCGCGCGCCGCCATGAGAGCTTGCGTACCTCGCTGCGCCAGGTCGACGGCGAGCTTCGCCAGGTTGTGGCACCCGATCCCGAAGTGTCGCTGCTCCGAACCACCAACGCCGACTGGGAAGCGGTGATCGACGCCGAAACCCGGCGGCACTTCGACCTCTCCGCCGGCCCCCTCTGGCACGTCACGCTCGTCAGCGCCGGGCCCGAGCACCACGTCGTCGTCATGAGCCTGCATCACGCCATCGCCGACGGTTGGTCCCTAGACATCATCCTCCGTGAGATCGCCCAGAGTTACGGCGCACTCCTGCACGCCCCCGGCAGCGAAGCCGTCTCGCCCGCGCCCGTGCAGTACGCCGAAGCAGCAGCCTGGCAGCGCGAAACGGCGCCGGAGAACGCGGAGTTCTGGCGGTCCCACCTGGCGGGTACTACCTCGGCCGGCCTGCCGACCGACCGACCCCGTCCCCCTCGGCAGACCTACCGAGGTGACGCGGTCCCACTGAACCTTCCGCAGAAAGCACTGGCCGGCGCGGCACGGAAGGCGGCGACCACCTCGTTCACCGTCCTCGCGACAGCCCTTGCCGTCGTCCTCGTCAAGCTTACGGACCGGTACGACGTGACCCTCGGCATTCCAGTCGCCGGCCGCGACCACCCGGACACGGCGGAGGTCGTGGGCTACCTCGTCGACACGTTGCCGCTCCATCTGCGCCCGGATCCGCAGGCCACCCTCGCCGAGACCCTGGACGTGACCCGGGCACTCGTGGACGACGTCCGCGCCCACCCGCGCATCCCCCTCGAGGAACTGCTCCGCGAAGCACGCCCCCACGGCGACCGCGGCCCGCTGTTCCAGGTGTTGCTGGCCGTCAACGGGACGCCGCCCCGTTACGAACTGGCCGGCCTGGAGATGACCCCGGCTCCCGTTCCGTTCCGCACCACCCCTTACGACCTGGTCGTCCAGGCGGAGGAACGCGACGGCCGGGTCACCGGGCACCTGCTCTTCAACACCGACTTGTTCGAGCGCTCCACCGCACAGCTCATCGCGGACCGGCTCGCCACCGCGGTCCACGCCCTGGCCGACGGTCCCACCCTGACTGTCGCCGAGGTGGATGTGCGGTCGGTGGGGGAGCGCGAGCGGGCGGTGGCGCTGTCGGCGGGTGTGCCGTTGGCGGGCGGGGCGACGGGTCGAGTCGAGGAGCTGGTCGAGGGGGTGGTTGACCGCCTGGGTGGTGGGGGTGTGGCGGTGTGTTGTGCGGGTGAGGTGTTGTCGTTCGGGGAGTTGGAGGAGCGGGCGAACCGGTTGGCGTGGGGCTTGCGTGATGCGGGCGTGGGGCCCGGCGACATGGTGGGTGTGTTGTTGCCCAGGTCGGTGGACCTGGTGGTCGCCTTGCTGGGTGTGCTGAAGTCCGGTGCGGGCTATGTGCCGATGGACCCGGGATATCCGGACGAGCGCGTCGACTTCATGGTCCAGGACTCAGGTGTCTCCCTGGTCCTGAGGTCGGTCAAGGACTTCCCGGACGGGGGCCGCACGGACCGGGTGCCCGTGGCGGGGGACGGGTCGGATGTGGCGTATGTGATTTACACGTCGGGATCCACTGGTCGTCCGAAGGGGGTGGTGATCGAGCACTCCCAGGTGGTGGCGATGCTGTCGTGGGCGAGCCGGGCGTTCTCGCACGAGGAGTTGGCACAGACGCTGGCGGCGACATCGGTGTCGTTCGACCTGTCGGTGTTCGAGATCTTCGCCCCGCTGTCGGTGGGCGGGACGGTCCATCTCGTCCCCGACAACGCGCTGGATCTGATCGCGCATCCGGGCCGGTACGCGGACGTGACGCTGGTGAACACAGTGCCGTCGGTGGCTCGGGAACTGCTGGCGGCCGGTGCGATACCTCCCCGCGCCCGGACGGTGAACCTTGCCGGCGAACCTTTGGCACCGCATCTGGTCGCGGAGTTGTATGCGCATCCGGTGATCGGTGTGGTGAACAACCTGTACGGGCCGAGCGAGGACACCACCTACTCGACACATGCGGTCACCGTCGCTGGTGATGCGCGGACACCGATCGGCCGGCCCGTCGACGGCACACAGGCTCACGTCCTGGATGAGTGTCTGCGGCCGGTGGTTGTGGGCGCGGTGGGGGAGCTGTACCTGTCGGGGGCCGGTGTCACCCGTGGCTACCACGCCCGGCCCGCACTGACCGCGGAACGGTACCTCCCCGACCCGTTCTCCTCGGACGGATCCAGGATGTATCGCACGGGGGATCTCGTGCGCTGGCGTCCTGACGGGCAGCTGGAGTATCTGGGCCGCGCCGACGGGCAGGTGAAGATCCGCGGCCACCGCGTCGAACTCGGCGAGGTCGAGGAAGTCCTGCGCCGGCACCCGCACGTCTCCGAGGCGGTGGTCGTCGCCCGCCCGGACGCGACGGAGCTACTGCGGCTGGTCGGTTACGTGGTCGCTCACGAGGCCGCCGGTGACGTCCCCTCCGACCTGCCCTCCCACGCACGCACCTGGCTCCCCGACTTCATGGTCCCCTCGGCCCTGGTCGGCCTGAGGGAGTTTCCCCTCCTCCCCAACGGGAAGATCGACCGCTCCGCTCTGCCCGACCCCGAACCCGGCGCAGACCGCGCCTCCTTCCGCCCCCCGTCCGGGCCGGCCGAGGAACTGATCGCCCGCGTCTGGAGCGAACTCCTCGGCGTCACCGAGATCGGCGCGGACGACGACTTCTTCGCCCTGGGCGGCCACTCCCTCCTCGCCACCCGGGTCGTCAGCCGCCTGACGACACTCACCGGCGCCGAGATACCTCTCCACCTCGTCTTCGAGAACTCCGTACTCGCCGACCTGGCCCGCCTGTTGCCCGATCCGGCGGACTGGCCGGCCGGCCCCGCCCGCATTCAGCGCATCCGGCGCGTCAAGGGCGGCACGACCGCGGGGTGACATCCGCCCCCTTCCCCCTCCTCCCACCTCCGTCCCCCTACAAGAACAGGAGACAGCGATGAAACAGGAAGAGAAGACGCTCGGCATGCCCCCGGCACCCGTCGCCGAAACCGCTCACACGGCGAAGCCGTCCGCGCCCGTACCGGACCTGTCCGACGGCCCCCGAGCCAACGAGCCCGCCATGCTGGGCTTCGGAGGCTTCCTGCTGGGCTCCATCTCGCTCGCCTTCTACCTGAAGGACGTCAGCGTTCCCGCCAACTCCCTGGTGGCCTCGCTGCCCATCATGGTGTTCGCCAGCACCATCATGCTGCTGATGGCCTCGGTCTGGGCGATGCGCCTGGGCGACGGGGTGTTCGCGGCGGTGTACGGCCTCTTCGGGACGTTCTGGCTCAGCTTCTCCATCCTCAGCCTCGCCCTGAACAACAACTGGATGGGACAGTTCGAGAACATCGAACAACGCCAGGCCACCGCCAACTTCGTCCTGGTCTGGGCCATCGTGATCATCCTGCTCACGCTGACCACCCTGCGCCTGCCGAGCGTCTTCACGCTGCTCTTCGTCGTCGTGTCCGCGACGCTGCTCGTGCTGTTCGGCTCGATCGAGCAGGCCATCGACCAGACCGTCAACAACCCGTTGAAGCCCAGCGACCCCTGGCTGATCTACGTCGGTATCACGACGATGTTCCTCTTCATCGCGGTCGGCATGTACATCTTCGCGAGCTTCATGCACAGGGCGACCGGCGCCAAGAACCTCCCTCTCGGCAAGCCGCTGATCAAGAGCCGCTGACGGCCAGGCCGCCGACCGGCCCAAGCGCCGACCGGTTCGAGCCGCCGCCCATGGACCCCTGCCGGCCCCACCGCACACGCAAAGGAGGAACGATGACCGACTACCTGCCCGACGTCGCCACCGTCCCCTTCCCCATGCCGCGCCCGGAAGATCTGCCGGGCGACGTCCCGGCCCTCGCGGCGGCGGCCCCCTCCGCCCTCGCCGGCCTGGCCGGCACGGTGACCGACCCGGCGCACCGGACCGGTCTCGCCGGCATGCTCGCCGCCGTACGGACCGCTCGCGCGGATCTGGGCCCGGTGCCGAGCACCCTCGTCGTGGACGATCCGGGGGAGTCCCGGCCGAACCGCCACAACGATCTGGCGTTCGGCATAGAACGCCGCCACGGTGACCCGCTCACCCTGTTCGTCGCGGCGGCGCTCAACGCCCACCTCGGCATCCTGGAAATCGCCGAGGAACGGGGCACCGGCCTGGACGAGTCGGCGTGGCACGACCTGGTCGCGGGCTTCGACACCCTGGTGCGATGGCCGACCGATCCCACCCGGCTGCCGGCGCCGTTGCCGGTGCCCGGCTGCCCGTCGTCGGGGGAACCCGAACCCCTCGACGGGCTCCGGCGCTGGGTGCGCGGCCACCATGTCTTCATGGTGCTCGCCCAAGGCGGCACCGTCGCCGTGAACAGTCTCACGGCGGCGGCCGAGGCCGGCGACGAGGAGGCCGCCGCCACGGCGGCCGAAGTGGCCTCCCGGGTCATGCGGGCCTGTCGGGCCGCCCTCCAGTTCGCCGGAGACGCCAACCCCGACCAGTACCGGTCGGAGATCAGGCCCACCCTCATGCCGCCGGTGGCGCCCCCGCAGATGAGCGGGTTGCGCTGGCGGGACCACGAGGCACTGGTGGCCGCGCTGACCGCGTCGGGCGAGGCCTGGTCCTGGCTGGCGGAGCGCCGCCCCGACGCCCTGACCGACTTCCGGACCGCACTCGACGCCACGTACGAGTCGCACAAGGGCGTGTGCGGGAACTTCGTCGGCAGCCAGTCACCGAGTCTTCTCGCGACCAGCAGGTCCCACCGGCCCGCGGTCGGCGTCATCGAGCAGTTCCGCCGGCTGCGGGTGGGCACCCTGCCCGCAGCCCCGCACCCCGACCACCACACGTGACCGTCCGGGCGCGGCCGTTCGGCGGCAAGCACGTCGCGCCCCGCAGCCGCTCCGGACGGACGATCGCGAGCACGTTCCGAACATCCCCTCCCCACGTAACACCGGGCCACCGGTCCACCCGCCGGCAACCGACGGGAACTCACTCACATGCGAGAGGCAGGGCACTCATGACCCAGACCGCATCCACCCAGCACGGCGGGCCCGCCGAGCTCGACATGGACGGCCTGTCCCGGATCCTCTTCGGGCATGCGGCCTTCCAGTACCTGAACGCGGCCTGCGAACTCGGCCTCCCGGATCTGGTGGCCGAGAAGCAGGAGCTCACCCGGGACGAGATCCGCGACGCGCTCTCCCTCCAGGACCGCGCCGTCGACATCCTCCTCCTCGGCTGCACCTCGCTCGGCATCCTCGTCAAGCAGGACGGACGGTACCGACTGGCCGGGGTCATCAAGGACCTCATGGACGAGGGCGACTGGCAGCGCTTCGTCGACACCGTGGCCTTCGAGCAGTACATCGTGTACGAGGGCCAGCTCGACTTCACCGACTCGCTCCGCGAGAACCGCAACGTCGGTCTGCGCCGGGTCCGCGGCTCCGGCCGTGACCTCTACCACCGGCTCGCCGAGAACCCGCACCTGGAGCAGGTCTTCTACCGCTACATGCGCTCCTGGTCCGAACTGGCCAACAAGCACCTGGTCCAGGAGCTCGACCTGTCCGGCCGACAGCACCTGCTGGACTGCGGCGGCGGCGACGCCGTCAACGCCATCGCCCTCGCCCAGGCCAACCCGGACCTCAAGGTCACCGTCTTCGAGATCCCGGCGTCCGGCAGCATCGCCGAGAAGAAGATCGCCCAGGCCGGCGTCGGCGACCAGGTCTCCGTCATCACCGGCGACATGTTCGCCGACCCGCTGCCCACCGGCTGCGACGTGGTGATGTTCGCCCACCAGCTGGTCATCTGGACGCCGGAGGAGAACACCGAACTGCTGCGCCGCGCCTACGACGTCCTTCCCGAAGGCGGTCAACTGGTCATCTTCAACTCCATGTCCAACGACGAGGGGGACGGCCCCGTCGTCGCCGCCCTCGACAGCGTCTACTTCGCCGCGCTGCCCGCCGAGGGCGGCATGATCTACTCCTGGGCGACACACGAGCGGTGCCTGCGCGAGGCCGGGTTCAGCACCGTCAAGCGCATCCCCTTCCCGGGCTGGACCCCGCACGGCGTCATCGTCGCCACCAAGTAGGCCCCGCCGGGGCCACACACGCGGGTGCCATCGGGCCGGCCGCCACGGCGGCCCGGCGGCACCCCGCCCGGCGAGCACCACCGACCGCCACGCGCCCACCACACCAGCGCCACGCGACGCACAAGAAGCCGCACACACAAGAGCAGACGCACCAGAAGGGGACCGCATGCTCCACCCACAACTCCGGGACGACGCGGCGCGGATGCGCATGCTGCTGTACGGCCAGCTTGTCTCCAAGGCGGTGTGCACAGCGGTGGAGCTCGGTCTGCCGGAGGCACTGGCGGGCGGGCGCCGCTCCGCCGAGGACCTCGCCGGCGACGTTGACGCCCACCCCCTCGCCCTGCGCCGGCTGCTCCGCGCACTCGTCCCCTTCGATGTGTTCACCGAGGAGCCCGACGGTACCTTCGCGCTGACCCGCCTCGGTGCCACCCTGCTGCCTGACACCCCCGGCACGGCACGCCCCAGCGCCCTGCTGCTCGCCGGTGAAGTCGGCCGCACCTGGCAGGAGTTCGGGTACTCCGTGCGGACCGGCGACTCGGCGTTCACCCTGCTTCACGAATGCGCCCTCTTCGAGCACCTGGAGCGGCGGCCGGAGCGGCGCGAAGTCTTCGACCGGTCCCAGGAGGCCGGACTGCGACTGGAGCTGGACGAGATCTTCGACGCGGTCTCCTTCGACCGGTACCCCACGATCGTGGACGTCGGGGGCGGCAACGGCCACCTGATGTGCGAACTGCTGCACCGCACCCCGGGCAGCACCGGCAGCGTCATCGATCTGCCCGGCACCGTGCAGCTCGCCGAGAAGCGCATCGTGGAAGGGGGTCTCACCGACCGTTGCACCGCCGTCGTCGGCGACTTCTTCGACAGCGTCACACCCGGCGCGGACCTCTACGTCCTCAGCCACATCCTGCACGACTGGGGTGACGACAGCGCTGTCTCCATCCTGCGTACCTGCGCCGCCGCCATGCCCGCGCACGGTCGTCTCATGGTGATCGACCTGCTCACCGATGCCGCCGCGGACGACCGGGGCGGACGCCACCGGCTCCCCGCCCTCATGGACCTCTACATGCTCTCCCTCTTCGGAGCGGCGGGCGGCCAGGAGCGCACCGGCGCGGAGTTCACCGCGCTGCTCACGGCCGCCGGACTGGAACCGGAGGAGACCAGGGTGCTGCCCAGCGGCATGGGCGTCATCACGGCCCGGCGGCGCAGCACCTGAGCGCCCTCGCACACCGTCCCACCCGGGCCTCGGACCGGTGTGCCGCGCCGCGTCGTCTCGTCGAGGCCGATAACCGCTGCCGGGGCAGCCCTGGGCCGTTCAGACGGGTCCCTCACCCACGTCGTCGCTGGATAGGCACTCCCTCATGACTCACGACCCGACCGCTTCCCCGCCCGCCCGTGCCGGGAAACGCGAATGGACAGCTCTGGGTGTCCTCGCCTTACCGGCGTTGCTCATCAGCCTCGACACCACGGTGCTGCACCTGGCGGTCCCGCATCTCAGCGGGAGCATCGACCCCAGCGGCCTGCAGCTGCTGTGGATCGTCGACATCTACAGCTTCCTGATCGCCGGTCTGCTCATCATCGCGGGCACGCTCGGTGACCGGTTCGGCCGGCGTCGGCTGCTGGTGGCCGGGGCGGCGGGCTTCGGGCTGGCCTCCGTACTCACGGCCTTCTCGACCAGCGCGGAGATGCTGATCGTCAGCCGGGCGCTGCTGGGCATCGCGGGAGCGACCCTGATGCCCTCCTCGATGTCCCTGATCCGCAACATGTTCCTGGACGCACGACAGCGCTCCGTCGCCTTCAGCGTGTGGATCGCCTGCTTCCTGGTGGGAGGAGCGCTCGGCCCCCTCGTCGGCGGAGCGATGCTGGAACACTTCTGGTGGGGATCGGTCTTCCTGCTGAGCGTGCCCGCGATGGTGCTGCTGCTGATCCTGGGGCCGGTACTGCTCCCCGAGTACCGCGACCCGAACCCCGGCAGGATCGACCCCGCGAGCGTGCTGCTGCTGGTGGCATCCCTGCTGACGACGGTGTACGGGCTCAAGGTGCTCACCGGTGAGGGCTTCGGCGTCCTGCCGGTGACGTTGCTCCTCGCCGGGCTCGCACTGGCCGTGGTCTTCGCCGTACGACAACGGCGCCTCACCCACCCCCTGCTGGACCCCGCCCTGTTCCGTGAGCGCACCTTCACCGTCTCCCTCGTCACCATGGGCGTCGCGCTCTTCGTCATGTCGGGATCACAGTTCTTCATCGCGCAGTACCTCCAGATGGTGGTGGGGCTGTCGCCCCTGGAGACGGGACTGGCGTCACTGCCCGGCAGCGTCGGCGGGGTGATGGGTGCCCTGCTGGCTCCGGTGGCACTGCGCTGGATGCGGTCCGCGTACGTGATGACAGCCGGGCTCACCATGGCCGTGATCGGTTTCGCCGTACTGACCCAGGTCGAGACGGAGGGGGGTCTCGTCCCGGTGATGATCGCGGTAGGGATGCTCAACTTCGGCGTCGCGCCGACCATCGCGCTCGGCACCGACATGATGATCGCGTCCGCGCCGCCCGAGAAGGCCGGAGCGGTCTCCGCCATCTCCGAGACCTGCCAGGAACTGGGGCTGGGCATGGGCGTCGCGATCCTCGGCAGCGTCGGGACCGCGGTGTACCGCGCCGAGGTCGCGGACACCCTGCCCGCCGGCGTGGCCTCCCGTGCCCAGGACACCATCGGTTCGGCCGTGGACGAGGCCGGGCGGCTGCCGGACGAGCTCGGCACGACGGTCCTCACCGCGGCCCGGGAGGCGTTCACCGACAGCCTCTTCCACGTCAGCGTCATCTGCACGGTGGTGACCCTGCTGATCGTGGTCACCATCGCCGTGCTGCGCCCGACTCCGGAGGGCGACGGTCACGCCCTGGACGACGCCGACGGGTTGAACGGTCCCGGCGGCACCGAGGTGCCGTCGCGCACGAGTTCCTGAAAGGGACCGTTCCACCGGGCCCGCGCCCACAGCGCCCTGAATCATCCCTTCTTACGGCGTATTTACCGGCGCTATGCCGGCCAATCGGTTCTCCGTGCCGCACCAATGCCCCTGGTTGCAACAGATCCACGCGCTCCGCTTGTGAAAGGAGACCCCGGCGAACAGTGGTCATCCATAAACTTCCTTGAAATGTGCGGCTTCGTCGGGCGGACACGTTTCGACACCCCTGTAAATGACGTAGGCTTCCGATCTGCCGATGTCGGGCCAGTCGGCGAAGGGACACGTTCGAGTTGTGCCCATCTCCCGTACGTAGCAAGGAGTACGTCAATGTCTGAACTGAACCGCCGGGGATTACTCACGCGCGCCGGACTGGTCGGGGCCGGCCTGGTCTCGGCGGACTTCTTAGCAGGCGGCGGCACCGCGGCCGCGGCCGGGAAGAACACCGCGAAGAGCGCGGGAAAGTGCGCCCCGGCGTTCGACACCGTCACCGTGCAGCCCGGGGACCCCCGCTACGACAGCTTCATCCGCGCGCACAACACCCGCTTCAGCAACCGGCCGGATCAGGTCACCATCGCGACCTCCTCGGACCAGGTCGCCGAGGCGCTCGGCCGCGCCGTCGCGGCCGGCCAGGAGGTCGCCGTCCGCTCCGGCGGCCACTGCCTCGAGAACTTCACGACGTACTCCGGCGTCAAGCACCTCATCGACCTCTCGCAGATGCAGGACGTCTACTACGACGAACGCCGGGGTGCGTTCGCCGTGGGTCCTGGCGCGATCGTGGCCCCCACGCAGAACACGCTCTTCAAGGGCTGGGGCGTGACGATACCCTCGGCGGGCTGCTCGGAAGTTGGCCTCGGCGGGCACATACTCGGCGGCGGCTACAACTTCTACTCCCGCATCCACGGCATAGCCGTCGACCACCTCGACGCCGTCGAGGTGGTCGTGGTCGGTGCCGACGGACAGCCCCGCACCATCGTGGCGACCCGTCGCCAGGACGACCCCAACCGCGACCTGTGGTGGGCACACACGGGCGGCGGCGGCGGCAACTTCGGGATCGTCACGCGGTACTGGCTGCGCACGCCCGGAGTGAACTCCAGCGACCCCGCCAAGCTGCTGCCCCGCGGCTCGAACCAAAGGGTCCGCAACGTGCAGTGGTCCTGGAACGACCTGTCGCCGCAGGCGTTCAGAACGCTCGTGCGCAACTTCTCCCGGTGGTACGAGCTCAACAGCGCCCCGGGGGCCAGGGAGGTCCAGGTGTGGGCCTCGTTCTCCGCCTCCCATCAGGCAGCCGGCGTGGTCGGTCTGATGGCCGGTGTCTCCAAGGACGTTCCGGGCGGCGAGGCCCTGCTCGACGGGCTCTTCGAGGCGACTGCCGCCGGAGCCGGCGTCTCTCCCGTGGCCGACTCGCGGTACGAACTGCCGTGGCTCGACCGCGACAACTGGTACTGGGGTCCCCCCGGACGCCAGAAGGACAAGACGGCGGACCTCAAGAAGAGCTACACCGACGAGCAGCTGGACACGATCTACGCCTACCTGACCGACGACCACGGCGATCCCGGCGCACAGGTGAACCTGGCCGCCCTCGGCGGCAGGATCAACTCGGTACGTTCCGACGCGACCGCCTACGTCCACCGGGACTCGATCCTGCGCGTCTACTTCACGCCCGGCGTGTGGCGCGCGGAGGCCCAGGACGCCAAGTACGTCGCGTGGGTGCGGAAGCTGTACCGCGACGTGTACCGCAACACCGGCGGTGTCCCGGCGCCCGACGCCGCCAACTCGGGGGCGTACATCAACTACCCGGACGTCGACCTCGCCGACCCGGAGTGGAACACCTCCGACACCCCCTGGCACGGCCTGTACTACGGAGCGAACTACGCGCGGCTCCAGCGGGTCAAGTCCGCCTACGACCCGCGTGACGTGTTCCACCACGCGCTGTCGATCCGGCCCGCCTGACCCGGCATCGGTGCGGTGTGCCCTGCCGGACGGCACGCGGCCGCCCGACGGGCACACCGCACCTCCCTCCGCCTCGTTCCGTTGGCCGAAAACATCCCGTACTCCGGAAGAGAATGGGCGACCTTTCTCATTTCCGCCGCCGGATCATGCGACGCGCCTTTCCGGTCGGCCGCGAGTTCACGCGGAACGAGTCGGTCCGGCCGCGCGTCCAAGCGTCACAGAAAGCTGACGAATATCCCCGGAAGCTCCCCGTGCCGTACTTCCGCCGAACCTTGCGGCCGCGGCGGCAATCCCGGCCCGAGTGCCCGGGGCCGAACCAGAGCAGAGACGACAGGAAGACAGATATGGCTGCCGAATTATCCGGCGTCGGCGACGTCGCGAGTTTCTACGAGGGTCTCGGCCAGGTTCTCAATATCGCCTGGGGCGAGAATCTGCACTACGGCTACTGGGAGGACGACGCCGACGACAGCACGGTCGAAGCCGCCACGGCCCGGCTCACGGACCTGCTGATCAGTCTGCTCGACCCCGCGCCCGGCGCCGGTGTCCTCGACATCGGCTGCGGTGTCGGCAAGCCCGCTCTCCAGCTCGTCGCGGCCAGGGAAGCGCGTGTCACCGGCATCTCGATCAGCGACGTCGAGGTGAAGCAGGCCACGCAGCGCGCCGCCGAGGCGGGCCGTTCGGACCTGACCGCCTTCCGCAACGCGGACGTACAGGACCTGCCTTTCGACGACGACTCGTTCGACGGAGCCTGGGCGGTGGAATCCCTGCTCCATGTGCCGGACCGGGGCCGCGCGCTCGCCGAGACGGCCAGGGTGCTGCGCCCCGGCGGACGGCTGGTGATCGCCGACACCGTCCAGCGCCCGCCGCTGGACGCCGAGGCCCGCGCCGTTCTCGACGAATTCCGAACCTCCTACCACGTGAGCGCCTACGCCACCGCCGACGAATACCGGGGACTGCTCACCGCGAACGGATTCGTCGACATCGACATCCGTGACATCAGCGACAAGGTGGTCCGGACCGGAATGATCATGGCTGACGCCGTCGAGGCCCGACGCGACGAACTGGCCCGGATCGACGGGCCGGAACCGGTCGACCAGTACATCGGCCTCATGCGCCGCGCGGCGGCCAGCCCGGGCATCGGATACCTGGTGATCGCAGCGACGCGGGACCCGGCATCCACCTCCTGAGCCCGCCCGGCGCGCGCCGGCTGCCCGGCACCCCTCCGTCACAAAGGGATGCCGGGCCATCGGGCTGCCGACCCCGCGCCCCGAGCTCCAGGCCCGAACGGACCGGCTGACCGCTAGTCAGCGCCCGCGAACAGCGCGGTCACCGATACCCGGACGGGTCGGCAGGCTTCCCCGCCTCCTGCACCTCCACCAGATAACGCCAGCAGTCGGGACGCGAGCCGTCGAGGTCGGTGAAGCCGTACTCCTGAGCGAGCTGCCCACTGGAAACCGACTGGCCGTTCCAGCGCCCGACATTCGCGTCACCCGCCAGCGCCGCGACCGCGCGCCCCACGTACGAAGGGCTTTCCGAGATGCAGAAGTGCGGCACCTCGGTCAGCGCGTCGCGCCAGTTCTCCTCCGTGACACCGAGCGTCTCGAGCATCATCTCCGAACGCATCCAGCCCGGAGTGAGCGTCACCGCCGTGCCGCCGTACGGCTCCAGCTCGTGGGCCAGCACGTACCCCATGCGCAGCACGCTGTTCTTGACCAGGTCGTAGAAGTACGAGTTGCGGTAGTGGCTGCCGTTGTACGCGGCCGTCCCATCGGTCATCTCCACCACGAGTCCGCCGGGCCGACGCACCAGCAGGGGCAGGAGGAAGTGGCTGGAGATCGCATGGGTGTCCACACCGAGCCGCATCAGCCGCAGCCCCGCGTCGAGGTCGTGCTCCCACACCTTCTTGTCGAACTCGAACAGCCGCTCACCTCCCCAGACGTCGTTGACCAGTACGTCGAGCCGCCCCTGCTCGGTGTCGACGCGGTCGGCGAGCGCGCGGACCTGCTCGGGCACCAAGTGGTCGGTCGGCACCGCGATCCCGGTTCCGCCCGCCTCCGTGACCAGCTCCGCGGTCTCCTCGATCGTCTCGGACCGGTTGTACTCCGAGCGACGTTCCCGCGTCGTACGGCCGGTGACGTAGACCGTCGCACCCGCCGCGCCCAGCTGGACGGCGATGGCTCGTCCGGCTCCCCGCGTGGCACCCGCGACCAACGCGATCTTCCCCCGAAGGTCCGGAGCCGGCGTGTCGGGCGTGCGTTCCATGAAGGTCCCTCATCTGTTCGTGCGTTCCTGACCCGCGTCCGTCCTCGGCACGGGCTCTTCCACTCCATGATCACGTCTTAACCCGACATCCTCCGTCCTGATTTCCGGCCGTTCTCCGACCGGGGCCCGAAGGGACGAGCAGCTCCCCACAGGAATCGCCGACCGAACACCGGCCCGTCGCGTCACCAGCCGGCACAACTGCTCGGCGTGGGTGAGCTCCTGACGCCGTACCGTCGTACGGAGGGCCGCCTCCAAGAGCAGGCGCGGTTCTGGCACGACGCCCCCGACGACCCGCCGGGGGCGGTGTGCAGTACTTCGTCCAGTCGGGTGCAGTCTCCGCCTGGCGCTGGAGGCGCGCGGGCGTGCGACGGCTTCGGCCGACGGGCGTAGGGGGCCAGGGGAGCGGCGCCGTCTCGCCTGCACCGGTCGCAAGTGTGAGGCAGGGGAGGAACGAGAGCGCGGCGAGGCCGCGCACGATGCTTTGGATCATGCTCAGGTGATGGCGACCCGGCGGGACCAACGTCCTGGAATCGGGCTGTGAGCCTCCGGTCCGGCGGAATGACTCCCATTGCCTGCGGCTACGGCCTCATCCGTGGCCGGCGCAGCCGCACCACGGTCCCGTAGCCGTCGGCACCCCGGCCGCCGGACCCGGTCGACCGCGACTTCACCGTAAGCCGGCCGGACCAACCAGGGGTGGGCCTCATCCATCACAGCGACCACGGGTCGCCATACGTGTCGAATCCGCAGGTCGCCGTTCGCGGAACTCCGCGAAACCTGCGTGCTCTGCGGGCCCGCACGGGATTTTCCTCAGGTGTGCGGGACCGCCACGGCCGTGGCGATCAGGCCCAGGTCCGTCGTCCATCGGCCGTCGAAGTGGTCGAGGCGGTGGCCGCCCACCCGGGGACCGGGGACGAGGAGCGTCGCGCGAAAGTGGCCGTCCTCGGAGAACTCGATGTCGGCCTCTGTGAAGTCAAGCCACTTTCGGGTGAGGGGGAACCACGTCTTGTAGATGGACTCCTTGGCGCTGAAGAGCAACCGGTCCCAGTGCACGTCGGGGCGCCGGTCGGAGAGCCGCCGCAGCCGGTCCGCCTCGGCCGGCAGGGACACCGCCGGCAGTACTCCGTCGGGCAGCGGCTGGTGCACCTCGGCGTCTATGCCGAGCGAGGCCAGATCCGCTGTGCGGACAAGCGCGGCGGCGCAGTAGTCGTCACAGTGGGTCATGCTGCCGACCAGCCCGGCCGGCCAGCGTGGAGCGCCATGCTCCCCCGGGAGGATCGGCTGCGGCGGCACACCGAGCTTCTCCATGGCGCGCCGGGCGCAGGAACGCACGACGGTGAACTCCCGCCGCCGTTTGGCGAGCGCCCGCGTCATGAACGCCGCTTCCTCGGGGAAGAGCGTGAGGCCCGCGTCGTTCTGGCCGTAGGCCTCCACCGATACGACGGCCGAAGGCAGCAGTTGCTCGATCACCTGGGGCAGGATACGCCGCAGGCTCATTGGCGGACGTGACCGCCGACAGGTTCAAAGGGAGCGTGGCCCGCCGTTCCGGCGAGGGCGCGCAGACGGTGGACTCCGCCTCGCCGGTGCGTGTGGGGGCCCTGACGAGGTCGCAAGGCCGACGTACGACACCGCACCGCAACACGTGTCCGCCCGCCCGCGCGGACATCGACAGGAGCCGGCACACGTATGTCGGTGACGTTCACTCAGGCGCGGCCGGGGGAGCGGCTGCTTTCCTGACGCCACGCCCCCGTTCCGCTCCCGCACCCCGCACCCGCGCCCGCACCCGCCGCCGGGGCGGACGGTGCCGGCGGCGCCCGCCTCAGCCGTTGCCGAAGCGCAGCGCCGAGTGGTGCTCCTGCGCGAGCCGCCGCAGGGCCAGCAGCGCGGGCTCCAGCAGCACGGTCAGCAGGACGGCCCGTTCGGCCTGCTGCAGCGGGTCGCCCGCGTCCCGCAGCTGGTCGAGGTCGAGCCTCGCCGCCCGGTCGGCGAGTTCGGCGTAGGGGACGAGGGAGCGCCAGTCGTAGTCCATCCCGAGCGCCCGCATCGTCTCCAGCGTCTCGGCGACCACCTGCGCGGCGGGCGGGTTCGGAGACGTCCTCCAGCCCATCTCGGCGGTCAGCGCGGCCACGTCCTCGGCCACGTCACCCGCGGCGGCCCCGGCGCCGTCCGGTTCCGCGGCGCCGTCCCGGCGCGGCGGTCTGCCGGACCGCTCCACGGGCAACGCGCCGAGCACCAGCCCGAGCAGCAGGTGCACGTCGCCCTGCTGTTCGTCCACCGCGGCCAGGACGTCCCTGGTGGCGCTCACGGAAAGCCCGCGGACCCCGATCAGGGAACGGATCAGCCGCAGCCGGCGCACGTGTTCCTCGTCGTACTCGGCCTGGTTGGCGGCGGTGGGGCGGCCCGCGGGCAGCAGTCCGTCCCGCAGGTAGTACTTGATCGTGGGGATGGAGACCCCGCTGCGGCGGCTCAGCTCGGAGATGCGCATCGGTCCGCTTCCTCGTCCTGTCTTCCGTTGTCCGTCGGATAACGGCTAGTGCCACTGTCTATAACGCACTACGATGGATAGTGCCACTCACCACTCCAGAAGGCGAGACCACGGTGCCCACACTTCCCTGGACCGTCCCGAACCCGCCCCCGCCGCACGGCACGGCGTTCGTCATGGCGTCCCGCTTCGAGGTGCGGACGCTCAAGGACGTGCCCCGCTTCTTCCTCCGCTCCCTGGCCGCCTGGAAGCAGGTCCGCTCGGCCCCCGGCGCCTACGGCGCCTCACTGATCGCACAACCCGCACGGCGCGTCTTCTACACGCTGTCCGCCTGGCAGGACCGCGACGCCCTCTACGCCTACGCCAGGGCCGAACCGCACCGCGGCATCATGACGTCGCTGCGCCCCACGATGCGCACCTCCACCTTCACCTTCTGGGAAGTCGACACCACCGGACTGCCCATCACCTGGGACGACGCCAGGCGTCGCCTGGCGGAACAGGCGCGCACCGACGCGGTGGGCGACGCCTGAGCCGTGGCAAGACCTCCGACCCGGGGGCATCCCCGTCCCCGGGTCGGACGGCTCCCTGCGTTCCTCGTCTGTCACCAGCCGGCGCAACTGCTCGGCGCGGGCGAACTCCTGATGTCCGTACCGCCGTACGCGCGACCGCCATGCCGTACAGCGCGGCCATGGACTCCGCCCCGGCGGGACACCGCCGTGCCGCGCGGGCCGCGGTGGCCTGCCTCACACTTCCGCCCGGCCCTTTGGCAGACCGCCGAGTTCCGTCTAGAGTAGCGTGTAGTCAAATTTGAACAGTCGGATCGCATCATCGGGAGCCTGCGTGACCCTGCCCCAGACCGGCTACACCCCCACCGCCGAGGACCGCGCGGGCCTCGACGCCTGGTTCGAGCAGTACGACGCGCTGTGCACCAAGCGCGACGTCGAACGCATGGCGGACCAGGCGGTGTTCCCGCTCAACCTGATCAGCGACGACTCGGCGGGCAACGGCAGGTCGGCCCAGTGGGACCGCCGCCAGTTCGTCGACACCATGGCCCACGTCATGGGCGACGGCAGCCAGGAGGTCACCTTCCGCAACACCCGCGCCCCGGTGTTCCTCTCCGCCTCCATGGCGGTGGTCTTCACCCACTCCGTCGTCACTGCGGGCGACCAGACCTACGAGACCGACTACGCCGACGTGCTCGTCCGTAAGGACGGCGCCTGGGCCTTCCAGACCATGATCCAGAGCGGCTGGGGCGACAACCTCTGACCGCCCGGCGCAGTCGCGCTCACGCCGGCCGGAATCAAGGGCATCGAGGGAGAGGGTGTCGGAACGCATGGAGTGGATGACACCGCGGCAGGCCGGGCAACTGGCCTGCTGCGCGGCCGTGTTCGAACCGGGGGACCCGGCCCGCACGGGCCGGATCGCCTTCTGGGACCCCGACGGCGGCACCCCGCCCCCGGCGCCGGGCGGCGAGCCCGGAGAGGCGGACCTCGTCGTCCCCGACGGCGACGGCTTCGCCGTCCGGACCGTGCCCGTCCTGCGCCTGACCCCGGCCGGCGCCCTGCCCGCCCTCCTCCACGCCCACCGCGCGACCGCCACCACGGCCACCGGCCCGACCACACCCGCCGAGCCGCCCGTGCCCGCCCTGCCGCCCGCGGCCACCATCCCGCCTGCCGGACGACCGCCCGCGCTCGCTGCGGCCGCCGGCCCGACCACGTGCGCCGAGCCGCTCGCGCACTCCACCGGCCCTGCCGAGCCGCCCGCGCCCGCCCTGCCGCCCGCGGCCACCATCGCGCCCGCCGGACCGCCCGCGCTCGCCGCGGCCGCCGGCCCGACCACGTCCGCCGAGCCGCCCGCGCACTCCACCGACCCTGCCGAGCCGCCCGTCGCGGCCACCACCGACCCCGCCGAGCCGCCCGCGCCCGCCCTGCCGCCCACGGCCACCATCGCGCCCGCCGGACCGCCCCCGCCCGCCGCGGCCGCCGACGCCCCCGCCGCCGACGGCCCCGCCCCCGCATCCACCCCCCACCCCGCCACCGCCTTCTGGGGAGCCGTCACCGCCCTCGCACTGCACCTGACCGCCCGCGAGCGCCTCCTGCCCGGCGTTTCCCCGGCCGGCTACGACACCTGGCGGGCCGGCCCGTTCGACGCCGACGACATCACCCGCATCCGCGCGCTCGCCGACGCCGCCCCCGGCGAGGCCGTCGCCGTCCCCGGCACCGACCCGGACATGCTCGTGCGCGCCTTCCTGGACGCGGTCGCCGACACCCTCCCGCGCACCCCCGCCGCCGAACTCGCCACCGGACGCGCGGCGTTCGCCGCGAGCGCACCCCAGCACGTGCCCCAACTGCGCGCCTGGGCCGAGGAGATCGCCGCCGGACTCGACTCCGGCGTCCGGATGTCCCTGCGCGTCGAACTCACCGACGTCACCGAGGCGGACCCCCGCCCGCCCCGCCCGCGCCTGGTCCCCCGCGCCCACAGCCTCGCCGACCCCACCCTGGCCCTGGACGCCGACGACCTGTTCGCCCGCGCCGACCACGCCCTCGGCCCACGCGCCCAGGCCGACACGGTCCTCGCCGTCCGCCGCGCCCAGGCCGTGTGGCCGCCGCTGGAGCGCCTGCTGCCCGTACCCACCGCCCTCGACCTGACCGACGGGGAACTGCGCGACCTGCT
This sequence comes from Streptomyces sp. BJ20, assembly GCF_022869105.1. Classification (NCBI taxonomy): domain Bacteria; kingdom Bacillati; phylum Actinomycetota; class Actinomycetes; order Kitasatosporales; family Streptomycetaceae; genus Streptomyces; species Streptomyces sp. BJ20. Next base: position 3,742,446 of record NZ_CP094918.1, on the reverse strand, counting down.
CGGCGGCGCGGCCGGCCGGCTGGCCGGGCACGGCATCGACGTCACCTGGCCCAAGACGTCCACCGGTGCGCTGACCGCCCGCGCGGTGGCCGGCGCCGACCGGACGCCGCCCGCCGACCTGCGCTCCTTCTTCGGCGGCGACGGCACCGTCGACCTGCGCTGGCGCCTCGAACTGGACGGCGACCCCCTCACCGACGACGAGGCGGCCACCGTCGCCGACGGCGGGGCCGTCGTCCGGCTGCGCGGCCGCTGGGTCCTCGTCGACGCCGGCATCGCCCGCAAGGCCCGCGACCGCCGGCTGCCGCCTCTCACCGCCATCGAGGCGCTCGCCGTCGCCCTCACCGGCCACACCGACATCGGCGGCGAACGCGTGCGGGTGGCGCCCAGCGCCTGGCTGGACGCCCTGCGCCGCGCCCTCGCCGACCCCGACGGCGGCGACGGAGCGGTGGACCAGCCCGCCCGCCTGACCGCCACCCTGCGCGACTACCAGCTGCGCGGACTGCGCTGGATGGACCGCATGACCTCCCTCGGCCTCGGCGGCTGCCTCGCCGACGACATGGGCCTGGGCAAGACCATCCAGCTGATCTCGCTGCACCTGCTGCGCCAGGAACGCCCCGAGGACCGTGGCCCCACCCTCGTGGTCTGCCCCGCCTCCCTGCTGGGCAACTGGGAACGCGAGGTGGGCCGCTTCGCGCCGGGCACCCCGGTACGCCGTCACCACGGCCCCGGCCGTACGCTGGACGGCGCCGACGAGGGCTTCGTCCTCACCACGTACGGCACCATGCGCCTGGACGCCGCCCGGCTCGGCGCGCACACCTGGGGCCTGGTCGTCGCCGACGAGGCCCAGCACGTGAAGAACCCCCACTCCTCCACCGCCAAGGCCCTGCGGCAGATCGGCGCCCGCGCCCGTATCGCCCTCACCGGCACCCCGGTGGAGAACAACCTCTCCGAACTCTGGGCGGTCCTCGACTGGACCACCCCCGGGCTCCTGGGCACCCACCGCCGGTTCCGCACCCGCTGGATCGCCCCCGTCGAGGCCGAACGCGTCCTCGCCGCGAACGGTGACGGCGAACAGCACACCGCCCGCCTCCTGTCGGAGCTGGTACGGCCGTTCCTGCTGCGCCGCCGCAAGACCGACCCGGGCATCGCACCCGAACTGCCGCCCAAGACCGAGACGGACCGGCCGGTCGCGCTCACCGCCGAACAGGACACCCTCTACCGCAAGCAGGTGGAGACGGTGATGGGCGAGATCCGCGCCGGCGTGGGCGGCATCGCCCGCAGCGGCCTGGTGCTGAAGCTGCTCACCGGCCTGAAGCAGATCTGCAACCACCCCGCCCAGTTCCTCAAGGAGGACCAGGCCCCGCTCACCGGCCGTTCCGGGAAACTGGAACTGCTCGACGAACTCCTCGCCACCATCACCGCCGAGGGCGGCGCCGCCCTGGTCTTCACCCAGTACGTCACCATGGCCCGCCTCCTCGAACGCCACCTGCGCGACCGCGGCACCCCCGCCGCCCTGCTGCACGGCGGCACCCCGGTGGCCAGGCGTGAGGAACTCGTACGGCGTTTCCAGGACGGCGAGTTCCCCGTCTTCCTGCTGTCGCTGAAGGCGGCCGGCACCGGGCTGAACCTCACCCGCGCCGACCACGTCGTGCACTACGACCGCTGGTGGAACCCGGCGGTCGAGGCGCAGGCCACCGACCGCGCCCACCGCATCGGCCAGACCCGGCCCGTCCAGGTGCACCGGCTGATCGCCGAGGGAACCGTCGAGGACCGCATCGCGGCCCTGCTGGAGGCGAAGAAGGAACTGGCCGACTCAGTCCTCGGCTCCGGCGAGCAGGCCCTGACCGAGCTGAGCAACGACGAGCTGGCCAACCTGGTGGAACTGAGGAGCATGGCATGAGCGAGGCACAGCGCAGCGGCGCACGGGGCTTCCCCGCCTTCGCGGCACGCCGGGGCGGCCGCGCCCGCGGCCTGTCCTTCTGGGCCGCGCAGTGGGCCGGGGCCGTGGAGGACGTCTGGCCGGAGGAGGGCCCCCTGAAGAAGGGCCGCTCCTTCGCCCGCACCGGCCGCATCGGCCCGATCACGGTCAGCTCCGGCCGCGTGGCCGCGGAGGTGTACGGGGGAGAGGAGACGTACACGACGCGGCTGACGCTGACCGTGCTGGACGACGACGCGTGGGACCTGCTCTGGGAGAAGACCGCCGACCGCCCGGCCGAGACCGAGGCGCTGCTGGCCGGCGACCTCCCCGAGGACCTGCTGGAGGCCGTCGAGGACGCCCGGGTGCGCATGCTGCCCGGCTACGGCGACCTCGACGCCGACTGCGACTGCGACGGCCTCGACCACCCCTGCCCGCACGCCACCGCCCTCGCCTACCAGCTGTCCTGGCTGCTGGACGCCGACCCCTGGCTGCTGCTCCTGATCCGCGGCCGCGCCGCCGGGGAGGCGGTGGAGGAACTCAAGTCGGCGCTGCTGCTGCGGGCGTTGGCCGGCGACGAGGAGGAGATAGACCGGGGGGAGACCGAGACAGAGACGGAGCCGGCCGCGACGGCCCCCACGCCGGATCCCGGCACGTATGCCGCCCAGCGCGCGGCCTACGCCCGCCCAGCCGCAACCCTGCCCGCCCTGCCGCCGCTGCCCGAACCGCCCGCCGCGCCCGAGGAGCCGCTGACCGGCATCGAGGCCGACCCGCTGGACCGCCTCGCCGCGGACGCGGCTCTGCGCGCCCGCGAACTCCTCGCCCACGCCCACGGGTTCAACACCGCGCTGCCGGAACCCCTCGACGTCTGGCAGGACACGGTCCGCCTGGCGGCCACCCACCCCGACCCGCGCGTGGCGCAGCGGCTCCGCATCGGCTGCGGCCGTCCCGGCGAGGACCTGGACCGCGCCGCCGCCGCATGGCGCACCGGCGGGCGGGCGGCGCTGGACGTCCTGGAACACCCCTGGACCCCGCCCGAGCAGCAGACCGCCCGCGCCCGCACCGCGCTGGCCGCGGCCTGGGAGGCGGACGAACTCCCCCCGGTCACCGTCGACGGCAACCACTGGACGCTGACCGGCCGGGACCTCCAGCTCCGCCTCGGCCGCGACGGCCGCTGGTACCCCTACCGCCGCCGCGACGACCTGTGGTGGCCCGCCGGCTCCCCGTCCACCGACCCGGCCGATGCCCTCGCCGACCTGACCGGCCTGGCGGGCGACGACGAACTGCTCTGAAACGGTGGGGACGCCGCCCTGCGCCCTCTCCACCTGGGCGGGACAGGACGGGGCGGCGGCCCCCGACGGCGACACGAGGTGGCCGTCCTGCACCTTCTACGGCCTGGCCCCGGCGGACGACGCCGGCTCCTTCCGGGCGGTGGGTTACTGCAGCACGCCCCTAAACCCGCGCGGCGACCAGTACGTACACGGTCTGGTCGAACGCTCGACGCCTCCGCCCGCCAGCTGACCCGGCCGGGCCCTGCCGCACCTGCAGGGGTCCGCTCGTCAGCCCACCCGGACCCGCGGAAACTCCGCCTCCCGCCGCGGCAGTTCCAGCCGTTCGCCCTCGAACCGCGCCCGGAGCGAACGGTCGTGGGTGACCAGCACGATCGCCCCCGGGTATCCGCTCAGCGCCTCCTCCAGTTGCTCGACCAGCGCCGGCGACAGGTGGTTCGTCGGCTCGTCGAGCAGCAGGAGATCGGAGGGTTCCGTGACCAGCCGGGCCAGTTCCACCCGCCGGCGCTGCCCGTAGGACAGTTCGTCCACGCGTGAGCGCAGGTCCGCGGGCCGGAAGAGGCCGAGGGCGAGCAGGGCGTCGGCGTGTTCGTCGGGAGAGCCCACGCGGCCCAGCCCGAACGCCTCGGCCACCGTCAGGCCGGGCGGCCACGGCGTCTCGTCCTGGCGCAGGTGCCCCGCCCGGCCGGGCACCCGCACCGTGCCGCCGTCCGGCCGCAGTTCACCGGCGAGCACCTTCAGCAGCGTGGTCTTCCCCGCCCCGTTGGGACCGGTGACGAGAAGCCTCCCGCCGCGACCGAGGGCGAGCGAACCCAGCCGCAGACGGTCACCCACCCGCACGTCCGACAGCAGCACGGCGGGCGAGTCCGCCGGAACGGCCCCGGCACCCCCCTCCGGGACGGCGCCCGCCGCCGCCATGCGGGGTGCGAAGGCCAGCGGCTCGGGCGGCGGCGCCACCGCCTCGGCGGTCAGCCGCTGGACCCGCTCACGGGCATTGCGGATGCGGGCCATCGCGCCGTGCGCCCGGCCGCGGGCCCGGAAGCCGCCGTGGCCGAAGTTGGCCAGCGGCGCCTTGCGCGGGATGACGCCGAGGCGGGCGGCGTGTCCGGCGGCCAGCCGCTCGTTGCGGGCCAGCTCGGAGCGCCACTGCTCGTACTCCTGGACCCGGCGTCGCCGTTCGGCCGCCTTCGCGGTGCGGTAACCGCCGTAGCCGTCGCCGTAGCGGGTGACCTTCCCCTCCTCGGCCTCCAGGACCGTGGTGGTCAGGCGTTCCAGGAAGACACGGTCGTGGGTGACCGCGAGCACCGTGCCGCGGTGCGCCCGCAGTTGTGCCTCCAGCCACTCGACCGCCCGGTCGTCGAGGTCGTTGGTCGGCTCGTCCAGGAGCAGCAGCTCCGGCCGGCCGGCCAGGACACCGGCGAGGGCGAGCCGGGAGCGCTCACCGCCGGAGAGGGTGCCGAGCGGGCGTGCGCGGCGCAGCCCCGGCAGGCCGAGGTGGTGCAGCGCGATGTCCACCCGATGGTCGGCGTCGTACCCCTCCCGGGCCTCGTAGCGGGCGAGGAGCGCCTCGTACGCGGCGAGCGCCGCCGGGTCGTCGCCGGCCTCGAGCGCCCGCCCGGCCCGGTGCAGCTCCGCCTCCAGGGCGCGCAGGTCCGCGAGGGCCAGGTCGACGGCGTCCTGGACGGTGGCGGCCGGCGGCAGGGGGATGGACTGGGGCAGATACCCGACACCGCCGGCGGCGGCCACGGTCACCTCCCCGCTGTCGGGGCGCTCCTGACCGGCGATCAGCCGCAGCAGCGTGGACTTGCCGGCGCCGTTGTCGCCGATCAGCCCGGCCTTCTCGCCAGGTTTGAGGGTGAAGGAGACGTCGTCCAGAACGGTACGGCCGGGGTAGCCCTTGGTGACGTGGGACAGGGTGAGTTGCGGTGTGTGCACGATGAGTTCCCTCCTGGCCGCACGGGTGGGACCCGGGCCGGATCGGGGCGGACGGCTGCGCGGCGAGGCGCGACGACGGCGGAGCACGGCTCTACGCGGTCGTCGCCGGCAATCTCACAGGGAACCCATGTGGGGGACACTACGCGAGCTCCGGCCCCTTTGCAAGACGATACGTCTCGTTTTACGGGGGAGGGGTGGTGCGGACCCGCGGGAAGTGAACGGACACACCCCTGATCGATCCGTCCCCAGCTCAAGGTAACAGCTGTTACCATCGCTCTATGGCGAAGACACAACTGGGTGCACGCGTGGACGAGGACGTCGCGGAACTCGCGAGGCGGCGCGCCGCCGACCTGGGGTTGAGCGTCGGGGACTACCTCGCCCGACTGGTGCAGGACGACGCCAGCGGCCTGCGCGCCCGAGCCGTGGACGCAGCCGCACGCTTCCTGGCGGAACACCAGGCGATCTTCGACGAAGCCGAAGACGGCCGGCGGCCGGAGGGCTCGCGGGGAACTCGCGCCGCCTGATGAACCTGCACATCGACGTCCCCTGGATCCTGCAGGTGGCCGAAGCCGCCGGCGCTGACGACCCGGCCCCCGACGACTACGGCGTTCCCGTGTCCGCGGTCGCCCGGCACCGGGCCGAACTGTTCGAGCAGCCCGTCTACGACGGCCCCTACGCCAAGGCCGCCGCCCTGGTCCACACTCTGGGCCGCTGCCGCTGGCTGGAGCGCTCCAACCTGGCGGTCGCCGCCGCCACCGGCGTCATGTACCTCGAGGCGGCCGGGATCACCGTCAAGCCGACCCGCGAGAACGCCATGGCCCTCAAGGACCTCCTCCTGGAACCGTCCTGCACCGCCGGAAAGATCGCCGCCCTGCTGCGGACCTGGCCCACCGCAACCTGAACCGGCCCGGTGGCCGCGCCCGCGCCCAGGCCTCGTGGGGACCGCTCGCCGAGGCGTCGGACGGCGGCGCCTCGACGTGCTCGGCGCCGCACCGGGAGGCGTACGCCCTCCGCGGCCTGCAGGCGGACCGGAGACGGCGGGACCGCGACGCTGGGGGCTCTGTAGTCGCCGGATGGCAGGGGGCCAGCACCACCCCCGTCCGGGCAGCCAGCTGGATGGTCCGCGGCGCCGGCCCTCCGTAGCGTTCCGGCCATGGAGATCACGAAGAGTGCGCAGTGGGGCCGGTCCGGGCGGTGGCGTGCAGGGCTGGCCGTGGCAGGGGTCGCCGCAATCGGGACCGCATCGCTTCTCGGGCCGGGCACGGCCGAGGCCGTGGGCGCCGGCGGCGGGGACGCGCGGTCGCGGCTGCAGCGGGACGCGGACGCGGTACGGGACACGGGAGCCACCGGGCTGACGGTGCTCGCCCGGGATGCGGCCGGGCGAGAGACGCAGGCCCGGTCCGGGACCGCGAGCCTGAAGGAGGGGGGCCGGGTGCCCTTCGACGCCTACTACCGCATCGGCAGCGACACCAAGACCTTCACGGCCGTGGCCGCGCTCCAGCTCGTTGGCGAGGGCACGCTGAGCCTGGACGACACCGTCGAGCAGTGGCTGCCCGGGCTGGTCGCCGGCAACGGCAACGACGGCAGCCGCATCACGCTGCGCAACCTGCTCCAGCACACCAGCGGCCTGGCCAATTACACAGACATCGCCTTCGAGGACCCGGCGGAGCTGACACCTGAGCGCTTCCACGCACAGCGGTTCCGCTCGCAGACCCCCGAGGAGCAGGTCGCCGTGGCGATGGAGCGCGCCCCCGGCTGGCTGCCGGACGCGGACGATCCGGGCGCCGAGACACAGTGGGCGTACTCCAACACCAACTACGTGCTGGTCGGGATGGTCATCGAGAAGGCCACTGGCAACTCCTGGGCGCAGGAGGTGCACGACCGGATCATCGAGCCGCTGGGGCTGCGCCGCACGCTGATACCCGACACCTCGCCGTACGTGCCGATGCCGACGGCCGCCGGGTACACGCAGTTCCCCGGCCGGGACGACCTCACCGACACCACGCTGGCCGTGGGCGGCGGCGCGGACGGCGGCATCATCAGCACCACCCGCGACATGAACACGTTCCTGCGAGCCTTGATGGGCGGCCGGCTGCTGCCGCCGGAGCAGCTGGAGCAGATGCGCACCACCGTCCCGGCGCCCGGCTACGCCACCGACGGCAGGACCCGCTACGGGCTCGGCCTCGCCTGGCGCCCGGCCGAGGGCTGCGGGGGCGGGATCTGGTACCACGGCGGCACGTCCTTCGGCACCGCCTCCGAGACCGCCGTCACGCCAGACGGCCGGGTGTCGGCCGCGGCCGCTGTCTTCACCACGCGCTTCGGTGACGAGAAACGCTTCCTCGATCAGGCGGAGGCCGCGGTCCGCCTGCTGGACCGGGCGGTGTGCGGCGACCGGAAGCGCGGATGAGGCATTGCGCCACGGTGCGAACGCCGCCGATGGCGTTTGGTGCAGGCCGGTCTTGCGGACCGTTTCCACCAGCGGCACGACCCCGGCCTGCGGGACCGCCCCACGACCGCCGCCCTCGACGCGGACACGCAGGTGGCACTCGATGCGCTTCCTCACCTGGGAACCGATGCGGCTGTGTAGGCAAGGTCCTGACTGCGGCCGCAGTCGCAGGCTGGTTGCAGCTGGTGACGATGCCGGCAGCACGGTTCACAACGCTCGGCGCCGGAGTCCGGGGTACGTGTACCCGTCAGATCAGCGGCGGGAGCCGCCCGAACTCGGGTTCTGGCTCGCTTTCCGTGAAGCGCGCACCCTCGAGTGACGGCTGACGCCCGACTCGGCCTTGAGCGAGTCTGTCTCGTCACACCCGCGTGTCCGTGTCCGGGGAGTCGGCCGGAAGTTGGTCTCGCAGACCGGTGCGGTCCTGCTGCTGGAGACGGTCCGCAGGGCTGGCCTCGACCGGGCGATATCCGCACCCCTGGAGCCCTGGCGGAAGCCACGAGCCGTTCACGGTCCCGGCAAGGTCACCCTGGACCTCGCGCGGGCAGGACGGTGACCGTCGATTTCGACGAGGTTCTGGTGGCGCGCACCCGGACACCCCCGCGCCGGCCTCCGACCTCCCGCTGCCGCCCGCCAGACCCGGCTCCGGCAACCCGGTCTGCGTCCGGTGCTGCGTCTCGCCCGCTGCGACGGCGTGCGTCCGGCCCGCGACATCGCCGCCGACCTCCCCGGCACCGACGTGGCCCGGACGCTGCAAGACCTGGTGGCCCGCCGCTGGGTGGCCTGGCGACTGGAGGTCCCGGCCGGCACCCACCCCGAACGCGCCCTGCGCGACTGGCTGTCGACCGTCGGCGACCCGGACCTCAGGCGACGCGGCCTGGACGCTTTCGACCTGCTGGAGCGGGGCAGGGCGAAGGTGGCGGCGGCCACCGACGAGAGCACACTCCTCACCGCACTCCAGGACCTCGAGCGCGACTTCACCGCACTCACCGACACGGCCGCGACCCGCGAGAAGTCGGCCTCCACCGCCCCCTGCCGCGCCCTCGTCTACAGCGACACCCGGCGCTCGGCCACGGCGCGCCTCGGTCCGGCCGTCGTGGAGGCACTGTCCCCGCTGCGCCTCCTGATGGACAGCGCGAGCTGGCTCACCGCCCGGCTGGCCGCCGTCGTGGAGACCGGGATCCGCACGGTGCACCACCGCCTCGCCGCCGGCGGCGACCCGGTCGACCTGGCCTCCTTCTGGTTCGCGTGCCTGCCCGTGCTGCACGGCACCGCCCGTACGGCGGCGAGCGAGTTGCAGCGGGAGTTCGCCGAGCGCTGGCAGCGGATCCTCGCGGTCCCGGACGACGCGCGCAGGGTCACTCGGCGGGCCGTGGACATCGAGGAGTCCGTGCGGCGGGAGTTCGAGGGCGGCGGGGGCTGGACGGCGGCCCGCTATCTCAGCCCGGACGTCATCATGGCCGCCGACGGCCCCGAGGCCGCCGCGCGCGGTGACCTCACCCTGGTCCTCGGCGAACTCCACCTGGCCGCCAACACCTTGGGCGCCTCGCTCTTCACCCACCAACACCCGGACGTCGACGAGCTGTTCACCCTGACCGACCAGGACCGTCCCGGCCCTCGACTGATGCCGCTGATCCCCAAGGAGCACCGGGCCCGGCTCTCCGCCCGCGTCCGGCACACGCTGGTACGCCCGGAGGACTACCAGGTCGCCCTCACCGACTTCACGGCCGACCCGGCCCGCCCCCGCGCCGTCCGAAGCGCCGACGCGCTGGTCGAGGAACGGGACGGAGCCCTCGTGGTCCGGCTGCCCGACGGTGCGGTCCTCCCCGCGATCGACCTCTTCTCCCACGTCCTGACCACGCTGTCGATGGACCTCTTCCAGCCGCTGCGGCCGGCCGCCCACACACACCGGGGCACGGTCGACCGCCTGGTCATCGCCCGCGAGGCCTGGCAACTGCCCGCCGCGGAGGCCACGTTCGCCGACGACAAGGACGAGGCCCGGCGCTTCGTGCGGGCCCGCCACTGGCGCACCCGCCTCGGCTTGCCCCGCTTCGTGTTCGTCGTCTCCCCGACGGAGTCCCGTCCGTTCTATGTCGACTTCGACAGCCCGGTCTACGTCACCATCCTGGCCAAGGCCCTGCGCCGACTCGCCCGCAAGGACCCGTCGGCCACGGCGACGTTCACGGAAATGCTCCCGACCCCGGAACAGACCTGGCTCACGGACGACGAGGGTCACCGCTACACATCGGAGTTGAGGTTCGTCGCGTTCGACACGCGGGGGAGTGAGGCGGAGGGGGCGGCCCTGGCTTGCGGTTCGGAAGCGTGGTGGGCGACGGGGTCACTCCGCTGAGGTCAGGCATTCGGTGAGGAGGTCGACGACGTCGTGCCAGGCTCGCTGCGCGTGTTGTGGGTGGTGGCCGACGCCAGGGAGCGCGGCGTGGTCCACCGGCGGGTGGTGGAAGGCGTGCAGGGCGCCGCCGTAGACCACGAGGCGCCAGTCGACGCCTGCGGCCTGCATCTCGGCGGTGAACGCCTCCCGTTGCGCGGGCGGCATGATCGGGTCCTCCGATCCGACCCCGGCCCACACAGGGCAGCGAATGCGCGCCGCCTCGCCCGGCCGGCCTGTGACAAGTCCGTTGACCGTCCCGATCGCGCGCAGGTCGACGCCGGCGCGGCCGAGTTCCAGCGCGATCGCGCCGCCGGTGCCGTAGCCGACGGCGGCGATCCGGTAGGGGTCGGTCCGTGGTTCGGCGCGCAGCGTGTCGAGCGCCGCGTGGCCGATGTCCCGCATCCGGTCGGGATCGGCGAGCAGCGGCAGGCAACGGGCCAGCATCTCCTCGGGGTCGTCCAGGTAGCGCCCGCCGTGAAGGTCGAAGGCCAGCGCCACGTATCCCAGCTCGGCGAGCGCGTCGGCCCGGCGGCGCTCGACGTCACTGAGCCCCATGCCCTCCGGCCCGAGCAGAACCGCGGGCCGGCGATCGGCACCGGCGGGGAGTGCGAGGTGCCCGATCATTGTAAGACCGTCGGCCAGGTACTCGACCGTGCGCGTGGTAATCGTCGTCATGAGACTGGACGGTAGTGATCGTCGGGTCCGGTCGGGCCGCTGTTCTGCCGCCGGCAGAACACCGCGGGTGCTCCTCTGGGGTGCGGCGATGGCTGACGGTCCGCGGGCGGGGCGAGCGGTGCGGGGCGGTGTCACGGCTCGGCGTCGACGACGACCTTGCCGTCGGCCGTACCGCTCTCCACGGACCTGTGGGCGTCCGCCACGTCGGCGAGGGTGTAGCGGGTCCCGTCCAGCAGGGGACGCAGCTTGCCCTCGTCCACCAGCGCAGCGGCTTCGCGCAGGATCTCGCCGTGGTGCTCGCGGCCCCGGCCGGTCAGCATCGGCAGCAGTGTGAAGATGCCCGAGTAGGTGGCTGCCCGGAACGACAGGGGTGCCAGCGCATGGGTGCCCCAGCCCAGCGCGCTCACCACATGACCGGTGCAGGTGCGCACCGCCTCGAAGGAGGCGTCCAGGACCGAGCCGCCCACGGTGTCGAAGACGATGTCGAATCCGGCACCGCCGGTGTGCTCGGCGACGTACCTCTCCACGGGCACCGAGGTGTAGTCGATCGGTACGCCCCCAGGCGCCGCACGAGCGGCGTCCTGGCTGCGGACGCGGTCGCGAACACCTCCGCACCCCTGGCCGCGGCGATCTGGACCGCGACGCTGCCCACGCCGCCGGCGCCCCCGTGCACCAGTACCTTCTGCCCGGCCCGTACGCCGGCCCGGTCCACCAGACCTTCCCACGCCGCTGATCACGGCCAGCGGCAGCGCTGCCGCCTCTCGCATCGACAGCGTGGCGGGCTTGCGGGCCAGCAGGCGGGCGTCGACCGCCGTGGACCAGGGCCGCGCCGACGCTGCGGAAGGGGGCGGACGGTCAGTCGTCGTCGAGCCGCTGAAGGACCTGCGTGAAGTCACCACCATCGAGCAGGCCGGTCAGCACGTGCGTGATGTTGTCGATGCCTGCGTCTCGGACGATGAGGCCGTCGGTGCACCAGAAGTTGCGGCCGTTCAGGGACTCGCCGGTTCGGCAGTCCTTTTCCATGAGGCGCTCGACCTCAGCAAGAGTGAACACGGTTGCGCTCCAGCGTGATGCGTCCGCTGTCAGCCGGACCTCGACATCGACGTTGCGGACGGCGTCCAAGGGCTCGCCCTCGCTGGGCAGGAATGACGCCTCGAACCGTTCTGTTCGGACGCGATACCAGGGACCGTCCCATCCCTGCTCAGCGGCTTCGGCCCCGTTACTGGTCATGCGGGGAGTATGGCGAGCTGTCCCCAAGGGCTCAACCGGTGTGACGTCCTGGCGCCGGTCGCGTGCCGGCATCGCGTTTCACCGCACGATGCCGGCGGTGCGGGCGGCGGCCAGCCAGTCGGGGAACTCCTGCAGCAACTGGTCGAAGAGGTGGTGGTCGGGGATGGCCTGCGGGGTGCGGCCTGCGTGGAAGAAGCCCGCGTTGTCGACGATGCGGCGGGCGGGGACGGCGAGCGTGTCCAGCTTGCGCAGGAAGGTGAATTCGTTGTCGTCGGGGTCGCCGAAGCCGATGAACTGCCAGAACAGAGGGAGGCGGGCGGCTTTGCACAGGTAGCGTTCGGCAGCCGGCCTGCTGGTGGGGCCGCCGTCGGTCTGGAAGATGACCAGGGCGGGGCAGTGGCTGCCGGATTCCAAGTAGTGGTCGATGACCTCGTCCATGGCCCAGTGGTAGTTGGTGCGTCCCATGTGGCCGAGGTTTTCGTGCAGCTTGTTGATGCGTCCGCGGTGTCTGCCGAGGATCAGATCGGTGGTTCCGTCGACGTCGGTGGAGAAGAACACCACCGGAACGGTGTCGTCGTCATCGAGGTGGGCCGACAGTGACAGGACCTGTTCGGCCAAGTGCTGCATGGTGCCGTTCTGGTAGTAGGGCCGCATTGACCCGGAGCGGTCCAGCACGAGGTACACCGCAGCCCGCACGTCCTCCAGTCCGTGACTGCGCACGCTGGCGCCCGCCGTTTTGTACAAGCTGACCAGGTCGGGCGCCTTTTCCTGCACCTTGGTCAGGCTGATGGCCGCAGCGTGCTCCATGCCGTTCGTCGGGATCACTCCTTCTTGGCTGTCCCCCGCTTCTCAGCAGGTGCCGGTGGCTGCCGCGTCGGCTGCGACCGGTGCGGTTCAGACTGTATGACCGGGCTGGGCCGGGTGCGGGCCCGTGCAGGGGGCCGTTGCGGGGCGGGCGCAGGCGGCGTTGCCGCCGCCTGCGCCCGGGTGTCATTCGGCTGCCGTGCGTTCCTTGGACGGTGTCCGGCGTGTTGTAGGGGTGTCCAGGTGAACGACGACGGTGGTGTAGAAGCGGTGCACGGCGTTGTCGACGCTGCGGATGAAGCCGGTCTCGGCGTTGCCGCGGCCGCTTCCCATGCTCTTGAGCAGGGAGAGGCGGAATCCGGTGATTTTGGCGTTGTCCTTGGGTAGCAGGTCCGCCGGTTCGGGGCGCAGACGCTCCAGGGTTCCGCGTGGGCCTGCAGCTTCGCTGTCGACGAGGGTCTCGACATGCAGGTCCGCCGGTGCCTCGGCCAGGCGACGGACAAGTCGCTTGGCCCAGCTCAGGGGGTAGCCCTGTTCAGGGGCCGGGATGTCGATGCCGGTGCGCAGCTTGCCGGTGCACAGGTCGGCGCTGACGGTCAGGACGCCGGGCGTGCCGTCGATACGCAGCTCCGCCTGGAGTCGCCCGTCGAGGCAGAGCTGGTCGGCCAGGCGGTCTCGGCGCTCCTTGGGGTCCGTTCCGCGCTTGGCGCGCTGCACGGGCAGGACCTTCTGCCCGAGTTCGCCGCCCAGCCTGAGGCAGACCTGGCGGATGAGCCGCTCCCAGTTCTCGACCACTTCCAGTGCCCGGGCGTCGCCCTGGCAGAGGGTTTCGTCGTCGATGCCGTTGCGCACGGGGACCCAGGCCGGCCCCATGTTCTGGAAGCCGTGGCAGCCGGAGTTCTCGTGCTGCAGGTAGTGCAGCAGTTCCTGCAAGAGCCAGGCGTGCGCGGCGTTGCCCACCCCCTCGTGCCTGATCAGCATCTGCGCCTGGTGGGCGACTTCCGCCCAGGACAGGTGCCAGAGGGCGACCTTGTGCTTGCGCCGCTTGTCGATCTTGACGTCGACGAGCGGACTGCCCTCCAGCGCCACGTCGTTCGTCAGCGTGATCACGGCCTCGTAACCGCGGCGTGCGGCGATGTCCATGTACGCCTGCACCTGGTCGGCCTTAAGTGCGTTGCCGTTGGTCTTCGTCTCGACCAGCGCGGTCCACAGCTTGCCTGCCCGCTCCACCCGGATCACCCCGTCCGGGCGCCGCGGACTGTCCCCGTGGGGCAGGGAGACCTCCGTGAACGTCTCCATACGGCCCGCCGGAGCCCCGAACCCCGCGGTGAGCCTCCTGCTGAACTCCGGTACCTGCGCCATCACCGACAACAGCACCGAGGTGGCACGCATCTCCCGGTCCCGGTCGCTCTTGAGCACCGAGACAGGGAAAAGCCTGGCCGACTTCCAGGAGTCGTTCTCCGCCAGGGTCTTCTTGACCGTCCTGGGAAGGGTGACCTTCTTCTTCGCGGTGCGAGGACGGGCGGCCGGCTTCCTCGGCCCACCAGCCTCGCCCTCAGGAGGGCGAGGAGCGGGGATGGCCCCCAGCGCCGTCTGCCGGACCGGCGTCCCGGCCGGCGCCGGAGCCGCTGCATCCGCCTGCTCGTCGGCTTCCGCGCCGTCGAGCGTCGCTTCGGTTTCCGTAGCCGCGTCGTCCTCGATGTCGACCCCGAAGTCCGTCGCCAGACCCGCAAGCCCGGTCTCGTAGCCCTGTCCGACGGCACGGAACTTCCACCCCTCGCCCCGCCGGTACAGCTCACCGAAGATGACCGCCGTCACCGAGTCGGCATCATCGACGGCGAACCGCAGGAGGCTCGCACCGGCTGCGTCGGCCAGCGTGATCCGCACATCCTCGAGCTCGCCGAAGCGGGCTTCGCCGTACCTGCTCGCAGCGACGACGATCCGGTCGATCCCGGACGGCACCGCGGTGAGATCGAAGCTGATCCGGTCCTCACTGCCGTCCGCCGTCGGTGTCTTGCCCAGAAGCTGCACACTTCCGTCAGCAGCCACCGGATGGTTGTAGAAGTAGAAGTCGCCGTCGCTGCGCACCTTGCCGTTCGCGTCCAGCAGCAGGACCGACACATCCGCGTCGCCCTCGCCGGTAGGGCTGACCCAGCCCAGACTGACGATGACCGAACCGACACTGTCGCTCAGATCCGCCAGGGCCACATTCGCACCCTTGATCATTTCCTGCACAAAGCCCCCCAGCGGCATACCATGGGCATGCGGAAGATTCCGCCCCATTCATCCTTTGCGCGACACAAGATGACGAGCCGCGCGCAGGAAACTGTAATACGCACCGAGCCCGATCGTGGAGGTTCCGTGAAGCACGGCAACCAGTGCTCTGACCGCATAGGTCCGCCGGGTTGGCGGAGCCGGAGCCGATCGAACTAGGCTCCCAGCGTGTCTGGTCCGACGTCGGTGATCGAGTTGGCGGAGGCGCTCTCTCCGGCTGCGCTGCGGGAGTTCCGCGCGTTGATGGTGGGGCTCTCTTCCCACTTCACCGAGAAGCGGCCCGGGTTCTTCGACGTCAACGTGCCCGCAGAGCGACTGGGCGTCGAGGACGGACGGGAAGAGGACTGGCGAAAACCGGTCCCGCTTCCGCTTCTCGGCAACACCTCCGCAGACGAGGAGCTCTCGGCCCTGGTGGGGTTCAGTCCGCAGCCCGAGGACTGGGGTCGGCCCTTCCTGGTCTACTTGATGGGGCCGGGTGTCGGCGATGAGAACCTCTTCGAGGCTGAGCACGCGGACGAGCCCGAGGCGGAGACCATCCTCAGCTTCAGGCCGACCCATGCCGTCAACGTCAGCGCCCGCGCCAATCGCGAGATCGACCACGTGGCCACGGTCCCGCTGACCGCCGCTGTCATGGACGTCATCGGGGGCGTGGCCAAAGCCGGACTGCTGGACGGACAGGCATCGTTCATCGCTGGCCTTCCAGGAGTGGTGGGGATCGCGGACGACGACTGGATGGCGCTGGGAACGGCGGAGTTCCTGCGGTCCTGGGTCGGGAACCCCGCCTTCCGGCTGGTCAGGTAGCCCTGACAGATTTGCGCCGGGAGGTGGCGCTGTGATCGGGGACGTTCCCATGGTTGCCTGATCACGCGGCGAGAGCGGGGCGTCCGCCCAGCGGATGCCCTTCTCACTTCGGATGTGGGCGCGTTTTCTGCGTTCGGCGGCCAGGACGTCACGGTAGCGGGCATGGGCGTTGCGCCGGCCCAGGTAGGCGTGCGGTGCCCGGGTCTGCACGGGGTGGTTAGGGTGCGGGAGTTGGCGATGGTGAACTGCCCAATGGTTCGAAGTACGCCTCGATCGGCAGCGCGGGATGCCGTCCGGTGATCGCCGAACGCGGCCAGCTCCAGGGCACCGGCCTGGGCACCTTCCGCTGGGTCGTCGAGCGGACGATCTCCTGGCTGTACGGCTTCCGACGCCTACGCATCCGGTGGGAACGACGCGACGACATCCACGAGGCCTTCCTCGGACTCGCCGTCTGCCTGATCACCCACCGGCACGTCCAGAGGCTTTGTTAGGGCCAGTTAGGCGTACGGGCCCGAGATCGGTCTTCCCGCGGCCCGGGACAGTTGTTTCCCGGCAGCCTGGCAGCGGGACCGGATGACATGGGTCATCAAGCCGCGTTCACAGACCTCTGCTGTCATCTGACCCGTGGGTGGCGCCGACGGTTGTGCCCGGACTGCCGGTCAGGGACACAGGCGAGCCAGGAACTCTGCACTGGCGGGGTATTCCTGCTCCTGGGGGAGCAGTCGGGCAGCTGAGTCCAGTTCGCCGTCCCTGACGAGTGCGTAAATCTCGGTGGCGAGCGGGGTCACGTCCTTGACGGACACAATCCACTCGTCCGCGTAACGTGCGGATGCCTCTCCCGAGAGCCCAAGTTGCAGCGAGCGGTGCGGCAGGGGACGCAGGTGCAGATCGCGTTCGGGATCCCACTGGACGCGAGCCGGTGCGTGCTTGAGATCACGCTGCCAGGTGGCGCGATCGGGGTGCAGTCCGCGCTCGTAGTGGGACAGGCAGGCGTGCTGCAGCGCCCACTCGAATCCCTCGCGTGTGATCTCTACGGCGAGAACAGTCTCCTGACCCTCCTTCATGCCCCAGCCGGAGCGGTACATCATCCACATGAAACTGGGCTTGATCCATGTCATGCGGTCAGGCTTCCATGCGGCTGGAAAGCGGCCGTCTCGGACGGCGGGCAGTCCGATCTCATGGGAGTACGCCTGGTAGACGGTGATCGTGGAGACCGTGTGGAGCGCACGGATTCTGCGGAGCGGTTCTTCCATGGCGCACAGCGTGGACTCGGCCGGCTCAGGTGACCACCGATTTTTTTGTCCTGGGTGGCAGTGCCCAGACGATCGGCGTCCACAGTGTCGATTGCATGGGGTGGAACCGTCTCGGAGGCGTGAGCACTACTCAACAACGTCGAGCAGCGTTCCCAGACTGCTGAGCGTCGGCCGGAGGCGGAGTCACTGCGGTTCTCAGAGGCCGGCTGGGTGGCTCGAAAGCCAGGCTGTGTGTCGGTCGCGCATACGGTCACGCTCTGCGGGGGTGGCAAGGATGACGTCTGCGCCGCCGTCGTAGGGATGGTGGATATGGCGTAGTTTCGTGTCGGTGATGAAGACTTCCGCGAGCGCTTCGTCCGCGACTGCTCGCAGCAGCCCGTCGGCACAGCCGTGACTCGACCGGCGCCGGTCGGCGTACAGGCGCGTGTGGGTGTGGAATTCCGGGTCAGGGTCATCCTGGTCCGACTCGGTCCACCAGCGGATGCTGCCCGGGTGCAGTGTCGGTCGTGGGGTCGAGTAGCCCGGGGGCCCGGTCGGTGTGTCTGACCAGTCCATCGTCACCGCGAACACATCGGTGTCCGTGAACAACTCGTCGAGGATCGTGTTGTACCGGTCCAGCACGATCGCGTACTCGTCTCCGGACTGCGGATAGCGCTTCGAGCCGGGGAGGCTGTGGAAGCGAACCCGGCGATCCGCGTACCTGGTGCGAAACGTGTGAGCGACCGGAGGGGCCGACGGATGCCGTTCTCTCCACAGAGCCGCCAGGAGATCAGGGTCGATGACGAGACTCCCCCGTGGCTGGAGCCACATCGATAGGACAGGAGACGCGGTCCTGTCGTGACCGTTGATGCTCCAGTCAGGATAATGCTGGTGGTAGCCCGCCCGCCGTGCAGAAGAGGGCAGGCGTTCACTCTGATCACGGCAGATAGGTCTGTGAACGCGGCTTGATCTGGGCCATCAAGCCGCGTTGACAGACTCTCATCCCTCGCCAACTACGAGAGTGGGACTGCAGCAGTCCCGGGTTGCGGCGCTGGATATTGCTTGGGATGACGTGCAGGGGTCGAGTCCGCGTTGCTGGATTGCCTGGCTGCGGGGGAACGTTGCCGGTTCGTTTCACCTTTCTTCTTTTTTAAACAGGGTTTTTCGTGTGGGCGTGTGTGGTGTGGGGGGCGTAGCATCGTAGCGATGTGTCACGGTGGTACGTCCGTGTGGACAACTGAACCCTGAAGCGGCAGACACCGTAGTCGGTGATCCGCTGGTTGAACGGTCGTCTTTCGGGGGCGCGGAGAATGGATCGGACGGGGTCCGTTCACATGCGGGTTGACGCATGCGCGTGGTGGTTGGCGCGTGCGCGCGGTGGTTCGCGCAGCGAGAGTGAGGTGTGTTCGGTGGACACACTGGTTATGGCGGTTCCCACGGTTAAGGACGGGGCTGCGGTGTGGCGTATCGCCCGCGATTCTGGGGTGCTGGATGTGAATTCTTCCTACAGTTATCTGCTGTGGTTCAGGGATTTCGCCCGTACTTCCGTGGTGGCCTCCCAGTCCGGTGATGTGCCGGTGGGGTTCGTCACGGGATTCCGCCGCCCCGAGCAGCCCGACACCCTCGTCGTCTGGCAGATAGCCGTGGACCGGGGGCAACGGGGACGGGGCACGGCCGGTGCGATGCTGGACCATCTCACCGCCCGGCTTGCGGCGGGCGGCACCCTGCGGCACCTGGAGACCACCATCAGCGCGGACAACGCCGCGTCGCACCGACTGTTCCGGTCTTTCGCCCGACGGCACGCGGCACCGCTCGAAAGGGACCTTCTGTTTCCGGCGGAGTTCTTCCCCGACGCGCACGATGCCGAGTTCCTGTACCGTATCGGGCCGCTGCTTCGATGAGACGGCGGCCGCGAAGACGCCTGACGTAGACGGTTTGTTGGTCTGCCGTGAGGAGCGAGCATCATGACGGTTCCCCATCCCGCCTCTCATGTGTTCGAGAGGCTCGAGTCCGAGGTCCGTTCCTATTGCCGGGGCTGGCCCACCGTGTTCGACCGTGCACTCGGCAGTCGCATGTACGGTGAGGACGGCCGCCCTTTCCTGGATTTCTTCTCCGGTGCCGGGGCGCTGAATTACGGGCACAACAACCCGGTGCTCAAGCGTGCGCTTGTCGACTACATCGAAGGTGACGGTGTCACGCATGCTCTGGACATGTCGACGGCCGCGAAGCGTACTTTTCTGGAGACTTTCCAGGAGGTTGTGCTTCAGCCGCGTGAACTGCCGTACAAGGTGATGTTCCCGGGGCCGGCCGGCACCAACGCCGTGGAGGCCGCCCTGAAACTGGCCCGTAAGGTGAAGGGCAGGGAAGCCGTCGTCTTCTTCACCAACGCCTTTCACGGCATGTCGCTGGGCTCGCTGGCTGTCACCGGCAACGCTTTCAAGCGTGCGGGCGCGGGTGTGCCCCTGGCGCACGCGATGCCCATGCCGTACGACGGGGGGCCGTGCGGCGGGGAGGGGGCGTTTTCCTGGTTGGAGCGGCTGCTGGCGGGTGAGGGGTCCGGGCTGGACACGCCGGCGGCCGTGATCGTGGAGACCGTGCAGGGTGAGGGCGGGATCAATGTGGCCCGCTCGGAGTGGTTGCGCGGCCTCGCCGAGCTGTGCCGGCGCCGGGACATGCTGCTGATCGTCGACGACATCCAGATGGGGTGCGGCCGCACGGGTGCGTTCTTCTCCTTCGAACAGGCCGGCATCGTCCCGGACATCGTGACGCTGTCGAAGTCCGTCAGCGGATACGGACTGCCGATGGCGCTCACCCTGTTGCGTCCCGAGCTGGACATCTGGCGGCCCGGCGAGCACAACGGCACTTTCCGTGGTTTCAACCCGGCTTTCGTCACCGCCACCGCCGCGCTGGAGGAGTACTGGCGCGACGGCCGGCTGCAGAAGCAGACCCTGGCCCGCGGGGAGCAGATGGAGCAGGGCTTGCGGGCTGTCGCCGCCGGCCGGCCCGGTCCCGCGCCCGAGGTGCGTGGCCGTGGGTTGGCATGGGGGATGGAGTTCGCCGATCCGTCGCGGGCTGCCGCCGTGTGTGCCCGTGCCTTCGAGCTGGGCCTGCTGCTGGAGACGTCCGGCCCGAGGGACGAAGTCGTCAAGCTGTTCCCGCCGTTGACCATCGAGGAGCAGGAACTGGAGGAAGGCCTCGCGCTGTTCGCGTCCGCGGTGCGGGGAACCGAACGGCCCACGCGGTCGGCCGGCCCCCGTTGAGCACACGAACACGCACACGCACACGAACACGAACACGGAGGCGGGCGCAGGCGTGGCCGCCCCGGGCGCACACAGAAGGTGGGATGAGCTGTGATCATCCGTTCCCTTGAGGAGATCGAGGACACCGTCCGGCATGTCAGGGCCGCGTCCGGCACCTGGGAGAGCAAACGGCTCGTGCTGGCCCGGGAGCAGGCGGGTTTCTCCTTGCACGTGACGACGCTCTACGCCGGTACGCAGACGACGATGCGGTACACCCACCACGTCGAGGCGGTGTTCTGCGTCGAGGGCGAGGCGGAGCTGACCGATGAGGAGAGTGGTGAGAAGCACTGGATCACGCCGGGGACGGTGTATCTGCTGGACGGCCACGAGCGGCACACCATGCGGCCCAAGACCGACGTGCGCTGCGTGTGTGTGTTCAACCCGCCCCTGACCGGCCGGGAGGATCACGACGCCGACGGCGCCTACCCGCCGCCCGGGCCGGGTGCCTGAAAGGGGACTGCGAACCGGGAAAAGGGATCCGAAAGTCGACCAGGCATGGGGACGACCATGACGACGATGCACCACCACCGTCCGACCACCGATGTGTACCCGACCCGCGGCACGGCCGAGGCGATGATGCCGCGCCGTGACCCCGTGGTGTGGTCCGCACCCGGCATGTCCGGCCCGCTGGGAGGGGCCGGACTGGCGGATGTCGACCGCGCCGGCTTCACGACCGTCGAGGCACTGCTGAGCCCCGGCGAGGTGGCCTTGTTCCGCGGCGAGCTGGACAGGCTGGTCCGTGACCCGGCAGTTGGCTGCGACGAGCGCGCCGTCGTCGAGCCCGCCTCCCGTGCCATCCGGTCGGTGTTCGAAGTGCACCGGATCAGCGAGGTGTTCGCCTCGCTCGTGCGTGACGAACGCGTGGTGGGAACGGCCCGCCAGATCCTCGGCTCGGACGTGTACGTCCACCAGTCCCGCATCAACGTCAAACCCGGCTTCGGGGCGAGCGGCTTCTACTGGCACTCCGACTTCGAGACCTGGCACGCCGAGGACGGCCTGCCCCGCATGCGCGCCGTGTCGGTGTCGATCGCGCTCACCGACAACCACGCCACCAACGGAAGCCTGATGATCATTCCGGGGTCGCACAGGACGTTCCTGGGCTGCGCGGGCGCCACCCCGAAGGACAACTACAAGAAGTCCCTGCAGATGCAGGACGCGGGGACGCCGTCGAACGAGGCCGTCACCGCGCTGTGCGAGGCGGGCGGCATCCGGCTGATCACCGGCAAGGCCGGTTCGGCGACCTGGTTCGACTGCAACTGCATGCACGGCTCCGGCGACAACATCACGCCCTACCCGCGCAGCAACGTGTTCATCGTGTTCAACACGGCCCGCCGGCCCGCGTTCGTCGCGGCGCGTGACTTCACCCCGGTGAGGTGACGGCCGCAAGCCGTGAGCGGAGACCACCATGGCTGATGCCCGGCGCGACGCGGACCCCACGCCCGGTGGACATCCGCCGGCCGACCTGCTGTACGTACCCGTCCGGCCGCACCGCCGCTGCTGTGTGACGTGCTTCTTCCGCACTCCCGGCGGCCGCCGTACCGCCGTCGCCTTCACCTCCTGCGCACGGCTGCTGGCGGCCCTGGGTCAGGACCACCCGTGGATCAGGCTCTCCGTCACCGCGCTCCGCGCCCTCACCGCCCCGCTGGGGTGCACCACGATCACCGTCGATCCGCAGGTGGCGGTCCGCCCGGGCGCCTCCCGCACATCCCGTGCGGGCCCCGGCAGGAGCCTGCTGCCGGGGGCCCGGGCGAACTGAGGCGGGCCCCCGGCCGGCGCCGGCGCCGGCCACGGGCCCGCGGACTGAAGGGAAGGTGCCCTTCAGGGCCATGGGTCTGCCCGATCCGGCGGAGCACACCCGGCGACGCCGCCGCGTGCTGCCGCGGCGGGCGGAAAGCGCACGTACGCGCCGGCCGCGGCAGATGCCGGGGCGAGCGGGTGGGACGCGGCGGCTTCACAACGGCCCCGGCAGGCGGCTGCACGAACACGCTGTCCTCCACCGCAGCGGGGCGGCACCCCCGGTGGCAGCGAATGTGGCCGGCTGTCCGCCGGCGGCCGCGCTTTCCCCTCTGGCGTGGTCGCAGCTCTCGCGCCGGCCCGCCGCAGGGGGGCGGGGAGAGCAGGGGGTGCGGACACGCGTGTGGTGTCGTCGGCGGGGCTGTGCGCCGCGCGGTTCGGCTCTCCGGCTGCGGCTCTTCGCCGCAGAGCGTCCCTGCGGGGTTTCCGCCCGAGCCCGGCCGTGGCGTGTGTCCAGTGTGTCGGCGTCTGCGTCGAGGTCTATCTGTTCGCGCGTCAGGGCCTGAGCGGGGTTTCCGTGCGAGCCCGGCCGTGGGGTGTCCAGCGTGTCGGCGTGTGTGTCGAGGTCCATTGATCCGTGCGTCAGGGCCTGGCCCGTGCCGCGGACACCGGCGGTCTTGACCGTCCGCTTGCGGCGGCGGGCACGCCGGGGCGGCCAGGCGCGCGTAGGCCCGGCCGCTCGGCACCCCCGCCCCCGTCCGCCCACACCGGACCGCCCCGAAGAACCGTCCAGCCGGTATATTCTGCCTCGTGCGGGCCGGCCCGCCTCGGTGTCGCCGTTCGAGCGAAGTGGGGAAAACATCGTGTCGAGTTGGCCGTCACCTGTTAGGGGCACCGTTCTGGTCGTCGGCGGCAGCGGCTTCATCGGAAGCGCGGTGGTGGGTGAGCTGGCCGCGCGCGCCGCCGCCCGCGGCGGGCCCGCGGTGCGGGTGCTGGCGCGCCGGGCGCCGTCGTCGCGTGATGGCGTGGTGGGTCATGTGCGTGCTGATCTGACCCGGCCCGGGTCGCTGCGGGGGGCGTTGGCGGGGGTGGAGGTAGTGGTGCATGCTGCCGCCTATGTGGGGCGTGATGCCGCCCGGTGCGAGGCGGTCAACCATGGCGGCACTCTTGCTCTGCTGGAGGAGGCCCGGCGCGCGGGTGTGGGGCACGTCGTTTATGTCAGCACGGCGTCCGTCTATGGTGTGGGGCCGCACCGGGGCGCGGACGAACACGCGCTGGTGCCGCGTCCTGCCTCTCCGGCGAGCATGTCACGGCTGCGGGCGGAGCGGGCGGTGCTGGACGCGGGCGGTACCGTGCTGCGCCCGCATCTGGTGTACGGCGTGGGCGACGAGTGGTTCATCCCGGCTCTGGCCCGGCTCCTCACCGAGGTGCCGGCGTGGCCGGCCGGCCGGGCCTCGCGCAGTTCCCTGATCGCGGTGGGTGATCTGGCGCGCGGTGTGGCGGGTCTGGCGTGCGCGCCGAGCGCCGCGGACCGTTCCGCGGTGTACCACGCGGCCCACCCCCGGCCGGTGGCGGCGGACCGGCTCCTGTCGGCGCTCGGGCGCCACCTCGGGTTTCCCGTGCCCCGCGGGGATGTGTCGCCCGGGGAGCACCGCGGCCTTCTCGCGCGTGCGGTGCCCGAGCTCTCCGACCACCAGTACGCCTTGCTCACCCAGGACCACTGGTACCGTGCCTCGGCGCGGCCGGCGCCTGGCGCTCCTGCAGACCGCGCTCCTGGAGCACGCCGCCGCCTACAACCTCCGTACGGTCATGACCTTCCACCAGAAGGTGGAGGAAGCCGCGGCGTTCGCGGAGAAGCTGCCGGAGACCGCTGCCGAGCTGTACGTCAACGATGCCTCCGATGAGGACCTGGCCGCCGCGGACAAGCTGCCGAAGTCCTCGATCGACGCGGAGTTCTACGAGCTGGAGGCCGGTCGCCACGTTCCGCCGGACCGGGTGTGGTCGGCGTGGCTGTGCGGGGACCACACCGTCGCCGAACGGCGCGAGAAGATCCGGCAGTTCGCCAACGGCATCGACGCGGCCGGGCGCCGGGTGCACCGTGCGTTCCTCGCGAGCGTTCGCGTTCTCGGTGAGGGCGTGGACATCACCGGCGAGCGGGGAGTCGAGGCCGTCTGCTTCGCGGACACCCGCGGTTCGCAGGTGGAGATCGTGCAGAACATCGGCCGCGCGTTGAGGTTGAACCGCGACGGCTCCACCAAGGTCGCCAGGATCATCGTGCCGGTGTTCCTGGAGCCGGGTGAGGACCCGACCGACATGGTGGCCAGCGCGAGCTTCAGGCCGCTCGTGGCCGTGCTCCAGGGCCTGCGTTCGCATGACGAACGTCTGGTCGAACAGCTTGCCTCTCGCGCGCTCACCAGCGGCAAGCGCAAGGTCCACGTCCGGCGTGACGAAGAGGGGCGGATCGTCGGGGCCGGCGGCGAGGGCGACGGCGAGGGCCAGGAGGACGACGACACGCAGGCCGCCGCCGAAGCGGCGCTGCTGCACTTCTCCAGCCCGCGCGACGCGGCGACGATCGCCGCTTTCCTGCGCACCCGGGTCTACCGGCCGGAGTCCCTGGTGTGGCTGCAGGGCTACCAGGCCCTGCTCCGCTGGCGGAAGGAGAACGAGATCACCGGCCTCTACGCCGTTCCCTACGACGTCGAGGTCGAAGTGGGGGCGACCAAGGCGTTTCCGCTTGGCCGATGGGTGCACCAGCAGCGCAAGGCCCTGCGGGCCGGGGAGCTGGAGGAGCGCCGCAAGACGCTGCTCGACGCACCGGAGGCCGGGATGGTCTGGGAGCCGGGCGAGGAGACGTGGGAGAACAAGCTCGCCGCACTGCGGTCCTACCGGCGGGCCATGGGGCACCTCGCGCCGCGTCAGGACGCCGTGTGGGGCGAGGGCGAGGCGATGGTCCCGGTCGGCCAGCACATGGCGAACCTGCGCCGCAAAGGCGGCCTGGGCAAGGACGCGGAGCGGGCGGCGGAGCGCGCGGCGCAGCTGGCCGCGGTCGATGAGGACTGGAACTGCCCGTGGCCCCTGGACTGGCAGCGGCACTACCGGGTCCTGGCGGACCTGGTCGACGCCGACGGCAGCCTGCCCGAGATCCAGCCCGGAGTGCTGTTCGAGGGCGATGACATCGGGCGGTGGCTTCAGCGGCAGAAGAACCCGGGCACCTGGGCGCAGCTGTCGACCGAGCAGCAGGAGCGGCTGTCGAAGCTGGGCGTGCAGCCCGCTGAGGCGCCGTCTCCTGCCCCGGTGGCCGCGCGCACGACGAAGGGCCCGAACAAGGCACAGGCCGCGTTCCAGCGAGGCCTCACGGCCCTCACGCAATGGGTGGAACGCGAGGGCGACCGGCCTGTGCCGAGGGGGCACAGCGAACAGATCACGGTCAACGGCGAGCCGGTGACCGTGAAGCTGGGCGTATGGATCTCCAACACCAAGGCCAGGCGGGACAAGCTCAGCGCGGAGCAGCTGGCCGCACTGCGGGAGCTGGGCCTGAAGTGGGCGTAGCTTGCGAGCCCCGGGCCTTCACGGTCCGGGGTGTTCGCCAACCGGTGACAGGGAAGTTTCCCCAGCCCGGATCCGTCGCCAGCTACTGGTGACACGTCCTTCTGATGTCGTAGAGCTGCTTGGCTCTTCCGGTCAGTATGGTCGCCATGTAGAGCATGTTGTGCAGTACCTCGGTGGAACTGGATAGGCGCACTTGGACCACGTTTCCCACCTGGCTGTGCACCGTGCGTTCCAGTAGTCCGAGCGTGGCCCACTCCCGACCGTGCGCAAAGCCGCTGCAGATCTGCCAGAGGTTTTGAGCGAGTGCGTCTTTGTCGTGCCTGACATCCTCGTCCACGTACTTCAGCTGACGCTGCGTGCTCCACCGGCCGCAGACATCGTTCGGGTCCAGCCCGTGCTCTGCCGCGAGATCCCTGATCTCTTGGACGCGTTCCGCGTGGCTCCTGCCAGACGGCTGGAGACCGGACAGGTCCATGAAGTCCTTGCCCTTGCTGACGTTCTCGTAGGCCCGCTTGAGGCACCGCCGTATCCGCTCCTGGCGGCCACTGGGCCCCAGAAGCCATATCGCCTCGCCAGCGGCTTCTACAGCGGCCCGGAGCAGGCTGTAGGGGGCGTATGAGTGCATGACCTTCGCCTCGAAGAGCAGGGCTTGTACAGCGTGCAGATGGTCGACGGCATGCACAAAGCACTGGTACGCGGCGCTGGACATCATGAGGGTGGGGATCTTGGCGTCGTCTCCGCTGAGACTGCTGCCCGCCTCCACCATAGGACTGGGCTTGCTTGTCGCCTTCTGCCACTCGTTGATCTGGCGCAGGGCACGATCAACGTGAGGCGGCACGGACGGTTGGTTCTTGGACATGCCTCATGATGCCGTCTCTGCGAGAACAGCCGTTCCCATTTTCGGCCTGCGCTGCGGGAGGAGCCGGGCTTGGAGTGAGCGGTGTAGCAAGGGCGGGGGTGTCATGGTCCTCCGGGGCCACTGGGTCTGGCAGGGACGCCAGGAGGCTGTCCTGGGCCTCAGCTACATTCTTCCGATGGATTCCACTGCACACGTTCTGGGCCTCATACGTCGCGCTTTGGACGAGTTCGATGACCACCCGCTGGAAGTCTCGGTGCGGCGGGCTGTGCGGATCGCCAGTTTGATCGGCGACTCGCATGCGGCCGTGCGCCTCGGGCTGGACCTTCAGGTCACAGGCGGCGATCCTGCCCAGCATCGGGGCGACCTTGAGCGGCTGATGGCTGACCCATCCCGTTGGGAATCACCTGATGAACCCAGTCCCGTCACAACGGCCATGCGTGACTACATCCGGGACCGCACAAAGAGCGATGATCCGGGAATGGTGATGCCACAGTCGCTCGAGGAAATCGAGTACCTCACCAGGCATCTGCCGAGCACCCAGACTTCTGCTGGCCTAGAAGCAGACTTCACACTGCGTCAGATCGCTCAAAGGGCGCGGCTGCGGACCTTCTCCTACTTGGTGGCATGGGAACGGCGTTTTGGCTATGTATCGGTGAATGAGTCCATCTTCGGTAGCTACAAGGCACAGGTCGACAAGATGCTGGCCGAAGGCGTCCCCGATCTGGTGGAGAAGTTCACCGCGGTCTACCGACGTATGAACGAGGCAGCCGCCAGTGACCCTGACGGCGCGGCTGGCGAGGAGCTTTCGCACGCCCTGACGACTTGCCGGCGCATCCTTGAGGCCGTGGCCGACCACGTACTCCCGCCGCGGTCCGAGCCAAGCGAGTCGGGTAACAAGCTGGACCGACCCGCCTACCGCAATCGGATCTTCCAGTTCGTAAAGGAGGCGAGCGCCAGTAGGACGACAGCAGAGGTGACCGTTGCACTGGGCAAAGGGCTATACGACAGGTACGTGGCTCTCGGCGAGCTGGCGAACAAGGGCGTCCACGCCTCCGTCGCTCTGCAGGCAGCGAACCTGTGCGCACTGAATACGTACATCCTGTGCGGCGAGATTCTTCTCCTCCAGCAGCAGACAGCTGCAGTGAACCTCCCGTGACGGGACTGGCTGTCGCTCCTGACCCCGGCCCGACTTGTCCGGCGGCTCAGCAGGCGTAGAGGACGCTGGAGGGATTATGGTTCGTCGATCAACCAGGATGAGATCCGTGACGAGCTTCCGCACAGCGATGGGCTCGGACAGCCCTCGATGCCTACTTCGACGAGCAGTGGATCAGGACTTCGCCGTCCATCACATGGCAGTGGCTGTCGAGCATCTGGCCAAGGCATGTCTGGCTTCCATCACGCTTCCGTTGCTGGCCGACGTCAGGCCTTCTGTAGAAGACCTGCTAGGGCCCGTCTTCAAATGGATCTTGCCCAGAGCAGGAGCGACGCGAGACTGACCGCTGCCTCGTATGAGGTGGCGGTCTTGTCGTATCTGGTCGCGATGCCGCGGAAGCCCTTGAGCCGGTTGAAGCAGCGCTCGACGAGGTTGCGCCGGCGGTAAGTCTCCCGGTCGAACCCTGGCGGTCGACCGCCGCGGCTCCCGCGCCGCAGTCGGTGCCGCCGCTGGTCGGCCTTCTCGGGAATGGTGTGCGCGATGCCGCGTCGCCGCAGGTAGGCGCGGAAACCGCAGGAGCTGTAGGCCTTGTCCGCGATGACCTGGTCGGGTCGGCAGCGTGGCCGGCCGAGGCTGCTGCGGGGAACGCGGATGCGTTCGAGCAGGATGCGTGCGCAGACACTGTCATGGCGCTGGCCCGGCGTGACGAGGAGGGCCAGAGGACGGCCCTTGCCGTCGCACGCGAGGTGGACCTTGGTGGTCAGTCCGCCCCGGGATCGGCCGAGAGCGTGATCGTCCGGTTCGTCCGGCCGCTGATTCCCCCTTTTCGGCCGGTGGCAGCGGCGTGCTGGTGGGCGCGGACGATGGTGGAGTCGATCTGGACCAGCCAGTCGATGTCCCCGGCGGCGTCGGCCCGGGCCTGGATCTGCTGCAGGGCCCGGGTGAACACCCCGTCGATCGCGTAGCGGCGGAAGCGGGTGTAGACCGTCTGCCAAGGCCCGTAGCGTTCGGGCAGGTCACGCCACGAGATCCCGGTGCGGATCTTGTAGACCATCCCGTTGATGACCTGCCGGTCCGACACCCGGGGCCGGCCCGTCGCGGCCCGCGGTATCAGCGGAGCGAGCAACTCCCACTCCTGGTCAGTGAGTTCATGACGACGTACCACTCCACCATGACCCACCACCTGAATGATCTTTGAAGACGGACCCTAGCGGTGAACCCGGATCTGGTGGAGCACGGCATCGAAGAACTCCCGCTCGCGCTCCGGGGTGATCCTGGAGCGGCGCGAGGTGCCGACCGGTCCGGGCCGGTCCACGTCCTGCGACGTCCTGGTGTGCGCTGCTCGTCCCTCGGGTGTGTCCCCCGTTCGCCGCCGCGCCACTTCACCGGTACGCGGGCGTATCGGCACACCAACGGGTACGGGTCCGTTTCGATGAGCGCCGGGGTCCGGGCGACCGTGCATTCGCGCCAGATTGCGCGCTGACTGTTTCCGGCCGAACCGCGAGCGGCGTGCCCGCGTGGCACCGGCCGCCCGGTTCCGTGGGGAACGCGGGACCCGGACGGCCGCACACCCCTGTGGCCAGCGTCCGTGGCCGCCGACGCGGGAGCGGGGAGCGGCGGACGCGTGCCGCGGGGACCGCCGGCATCCGGGCGAGGGCGTGCGAATCCATCGTTTTCGGCCGGGCGAGCACAGCCGTCGTGCCCTTCCTGGGGCCCGGGGGGCGGCGCATTGCGTCCGGTGCGGTTCGCTCGTGCGTACGTGTCGTGTTCCCGCCGGTCAGATCAGGGCACACAGCCCGTGGCTCGGGGGGCGAGTGCCGACTGCCCCGGGCGCGGCCGCTGACCAGAGGTGGGGGACATGGTTCGTACTGTCGTGGTGCACGACGAGGAACTGCTGCGATCGGCATTGGTGCAACTGCTGAGATCCGATGCCGCGCTGGAGGTCTCGTCCCGGGCACCCGGCGCCGGCCTGCCGGATCGTGACGAATTACCGACCGACGTGTGGGTCGTGGACGGCGACTGTCTGTGGGGTCCCGGGCAGACGCACGACACGTCCTTCCGGGCGCAGCGCGGGGGCCGGCTCGTCGTGCTGACGACCGCCAGGCGTCCGGGGATACTCCGCCGGGCGTTCGACGGCGGTGCTCTCGGGCTGGTCGACAAGAACGCTCCGGCACGACGGCTGATCACCGCGGTGCACACGGTCGCAAAGGGTGAACGCTTCCTCGACGAGACACTCAGCGTCGCCCTGCTGGAAGGCGCGGCGATGCCGCTGACCACCCGTGAACTGAGCGTGCTGTCCCTCGCCTCACAAGGGGCGCCCCTGGCCGAGGTAGCGGCCCGTCTGCACCTCTCCCGGGGCACCGTCCGCAACTACATGGCCGCCGCCATACGGAAGGTGGGCGCCCGCAACCGGGTCGACGCGATACGCATCCTCCAGAGCGGCGGCTGGACGTAGGCGCGCGGCGGTCCGGGCTCCGGACGGCTCGCGGCGGTCAGCGCCGGCGGGCCGGTCCGCCCTGCCAGTGGCCCGTCAGGTCCCGGTAGAGCGGCGAGCGGTCCAGCACCTCGTCGTGCGTGCCGCACACGGCGTCCGTTCCGTCCAGGACCAGCACCCGGTCGGCGCGTACGGCGGACGACAGGCGGTGCGCCACCACCAGGAGCGTTCCCGGGCGTCGTGCGAGGGCCTCTTCCGCGCGCGCCTCGGCGGCGGGGTCGAGATGGCAGGTGGCCTCGTCGAGCAGCAGCAGGGGGGCGGGTGACACCCAGGCGCGGGTCAGCGCGACGAGTTGCCGCTCGCCGTGGGAGAGTTCGGCGGGCCGCACCGGTGCGTCGAGGCCGCCCAGCCGCTCTACCAGGGGCCACAGGCCGAGGGCGTCGACGGCGGCGTCGAGGTCCGCGCGGCTCGCGCCCGGGCGAAGGTAGGTGAGGTTGTCGCTCAGGGTGCCGGAGAAGACGTACGCCTCCTGGGGCACCAGGACGCGCAGCGCGGAGAGTTCGGCGGGCGGCCGCCCGGTCACCTCCCGGCCGTCCACCCTGACCTCGCCGCCGCTGGGCACGAGCGTGCCCGCGACCAGGCGGGTGAGGGTCGACTTGCCGATGCCGCTGGGGCCGACGACGGCGAGGTGCTCGCCCGGGGCGACGCACAGGTCGAGCGAGTCGAGGACGGGTTCGGCGCGCACGCCGTAGGACAGCGTTACGGACCGCAGTTCCACGGCCGCGGTGCGGGCGCGGTCCGCCGGGCGTCCCCCGAGGTGCGGTGCGTCGTCGCCGGGGCGGGGGATCGCGGCCGTCGCCCGGGCGGTGACGGCCCCGCCGCCCGCGCCGGGGGCCGGACGGGGCGCTGCCGCGAGTGCGGGCTCCGTACGGGTTGCCGCCAGCGCCCGTACGCTCCCCAGCCCCCCGGCCCGCTCCGGCTCCGCCGCCCGGGTCCGCTCCGGCCGCGGCTCCGGCCGCTCCGGGCCGATGATGCGGTCGAGGACGACCAGCAGCCGGGACCCGGCCGCCCCGAGCGCGGTCATCAGCGTGTGCAGGGCGGGCAGCAGCGACTGGACGAGGTAGGTGAAGGCACCGAGCAGCGCGCCCGCCGTCACCCCCCGCCCGCGCAGCCACGGAACGGCCAGCAGCAACGCCAGGACCGGCAGGTGACCCGCGACCCCGAGCGCCGCCGTGCGCACCGCCGCCCAGCCGGCCAGGACACGGGCCGCCGCCGCGGCATCCTCGATCAGCTGCGCGCCGCGCCTCGCCACCGCAGGCCCGGTCCCGCAAGCGGTCAGGTCCCGCAACGCCGCCCGCGACCGGGCCGCGTGGTCGCCCAGCGCCTCATCGGCCGCCAGCGCGCGTCGCTGCGCCGCCGCCATCGGGCGTAGCGTCACCAGGAACAGCCCCAGACCGAGCGATAGCGGGGGAAGCCCCACCACGAGGAGGGAGGGATGCAGCGACAGCAGCCCCAGCAACGCTCCGGCGGCGGTGAAGACGAACGAACGGAGCGTCAGGACGAGACCGGCGAAGCTGTCCCGGGCGATCTCGACCTGATTCGTCAGCCGCGAGACGGCCGCCCGGTCCGTCCCGCCGGGACCGCCCGCCGCGGCGGGTCCCAGGGACCGGTCGACCGCGTGCCGCACCAGACCGTCGCGCAGCGGCTCCGTCAGACCGGCCAGCTCGGCGAACACGCCCCGGATCACCGGGGCCCCGAGCAGCACGGCCACCAGCGCGACCGTGAGCCAGAGCAGCCCTCGGCGCGTGTCACCGGCGAGGAACCCCTGGTCGACGGCCCGGGCGACACCGTGCCCTACGAGGAACGCCTGCCCGGTCTCGGCCAGCGACCAGAGGGCGAGCCGCACCAGGACCCCGGAGCGGCGGGCGAGGAACCGGCGGGCGTGCGGTGCCAGGCGCCGCACCGCCCCGGACCCGTCGTCCGTTTCGCGCGTGTCCGCGGACGGGGCGCGGCAGGTCACCGCCGTGCTCCCTCGGGTGCGGGTCGGTGTGTGGCTCCGTCGGGCGGCGCTTGCCCGGCCCCGGTCGGGTCGGCGGCGAAGACCGCTCGGTAGTCGGCCAGTTCCCACAGATCGCCATGCGGCGCGACGGCCCGCACTTGCCCCTCCTCCAGCCAGATCACCAGGTCCGCCCGGGCCGCCACCGACGGGCGGTGCGCGACGACCAGCCTGGTCCCGGGACACACCGACCGGCGCAGCGCCCGGTCCACCTCGTGCTCGGTGGCGGTGTCCAGGCCGGACGTCGCGTCGTCCAGGATCAGCAGCCGTCCGGCGTGCGCGAACGCCCGTGCCAGACCGAGGCGTTGGTGCTCGCCGCCCGAGAGCGGCGCCGCGGCAAGCGGGGTGTCGTACCCGTGTGGCAGCCGGCGCACGAACCCGTCGGCTCCCGCGGCACGGCAGGCTTCCCGCACCTGCTCGGGCGACACCCGCCGAGGTCCGGTGGCGACCATCTCGGCGACTGTGCCCCCGGCCGGGGCGGGGCGTTCGAAGGCGTAGCCGACCTCGGTGCGCAGGGCGTCCCGGGTCAGCCGGTCGAGACGGACGCCGTCCAGCAGCACCTGTCCCTCGTCGGGGTCGACCAGCCGCCCCGCCACGGCGGCCAGGACGGACTTGCCCGCTCCGCTGCGGCCGACCACCGCCGCCGTGGCGCCGCCCGGCACCCGCACGCCGTCGGCGCGCAGCACCTGCCTGCCGTCACGCACCACGCTTACCCCGCGCAGTTCGAGATCGCCCCGCCCGGCCGGCGGCAGCCGGCGTGTCCCGTGGACCAGCGCGGGGACACGGGCCAGGGCCAGGGTCCGGTTCCGTGCTTCGCGGCCGCGCACCACCGCGCCCAGCAGGGACGCCGCGCCACCGATGCCGGCCGTCAGCTGCGCGTAGCGGATCACGGCGAGGAGCTCGCCCACGCTCAGGGCGCCCGAGGCGAGCCGCAGGCCGCCGACGGCCGTGGCGGCCAGGGTGAGCAGGGGGACCAGGACCCCGCTGCGGGCCAGGGCGCGTCCATGGAGCACCCACATGTGCCTGCCCTGGGCGGCGAGTCGGTCCAACGGCGCCAGCACACGGGCCCGTTCACGGGCGAGGGTGCCCGCCGCGTTGATCGTCGCCGCGCCCTCCATGGCCTCCAGCAGCCGGGAGGCGATCTCCGCCTGGGTCTTCTGGTAGGCGCCGACCGAGGCGCTGGTGTCCCGGGCGAAGGCCCGCAGGACGAAGCCCAGGGCGGGCAGCCCGGCCAGCACGCAGGCGGCCACCCACAGGTCGACTACGGCCAGCGCCGCCAGTGCGCCCACGGGCGTGGCCGTCGAGGCCGCCAGCGCCGCCCGGGCCGCCGGGGCGGCTCCGGCATCGGCGGCGTTCAGGGTCAACCGGGTCCCGACGTCCCCAGGCGCGTACGGCCGTGCGCGGTCCGGTACGGCTCGCAGGAGGCCGTCGAGGGCACGGGAGCGGACGGACGCCGTCCAGGCTGCGTTGCAGTGTCCGGTGAACAGGGAGGTGAGGCTGTCGAGCAGCAGCTCACCCACGAGGAGCGCGGCGCTCAGCATCAGCCAGCGTCCCGCGGCACCGGCGGTGTCGCCGTCGCGCAGGAGCAGATCCAGCGTGCGGCCGAGGACGTAGGGCTGGGCCACGGTCACCGCGGCCGACGCGACCGAGCACAGCAGCACCAGCGCTTCGGGGGCGCGGCCCGGTGTCGCGCTGCTGG
Organism: Streptomyces sp. BJ20; assembly: GCF_022869105.1. NCBI lineage: Bacteria > Bacillati > Actinomycetota > Actinomycetes > Kitasatosporales > Streptomycetaceae > Streptomyces > Streptomyces sp. BJ20. The sequence continues at coordinate 3,708,676 of NZ_CP094918.1, read as the reverse complement.
CTGCGCCGCCTTCCTTGCCCGCGCGCCGTGCCCGGGACCCGCTCGTCGGCACCAGTCGGCCTCCTTCCGTGCGTCTCACCGTGTCGGGACACCGGCCGCGCGACCGGCCGGCCGAGGTGTCCGTGCATGCGGGTACCGGCGCCCCGGGCGGGAACCCGGAGCGCCGGTACCGGGCGGCAGGGCTCACCGCGTCACCGCGGTGGCCGGCCCGTGTGTCAGTTGCAGGTCGTGATGCTCAGGCTGCTGTCGCCGCAGAGCAGCAGGCTCGCGCGGCTGCCGGTCTCCACGTCCCCCATGGCCTCTTCCTTGGGGGTCTCCATCGACTGCAGGTCGAACAGGTTCATGACGTCTTCCCTTCGTACGGCAACGGGTTGTCTTCTTTCATCACGACCCCGGGAGGGGCCGAGTCATGGGGCCGCCGGGTGGGCGGCGGGAGGAACGGCAGTCCGGCGGGCCGGGGGCCGTGGGCGGAGGCGACGGCGAGCAGGCATCCGGCCGTGCCCGTGGAGAGGTCCATCGACAGACGCATCATCTGCTCGCCGGGGAAGGCGAGCCGGCCGCGGTAGGACATCGCGTGCCAGGAAAGCGCGTCGAGCTGCCGCCGGATGGCCTCGGGACCGGTGCCGGGCATCTCGGCCGTCGTGCGGCCGAGATGCAGCACCATCCCGGCCACCCCCCGGTACAGGCCCGGCTGGGCGTAGAACATGGCCTGCGCCGCGGCCACGATCTCGCCTCTCGCCCGGGCGAAGTCCTCGTCCTGGCGGTGCGCCAGGTAGTCGTCGAGCACCATGCCGATGCCCACGCTGCCCGCGCCCAGGTAGGGCATGGTGCGCCAGCCCTCGTCGACCTGGAGCGCGCCGCCCGCGCCGCGGACGCACCGCGCGAGGTCCCGGCGCAGTTCGTCCCGTGCGAGGTCGAGCAGAGCGGGGTCCCGGTCGGCTTCGTACAGCCGCAGGAAGAGCAAGGCCCGCCCGGCGGCGCCGTGCAGCAGGCCCGCGCGGCCCCGGCCGACGCTCACGTCCCCGGCGGAGCCGCTCCGGGCGGTCAGCTCGGCGCAGCGCCGCGCGGCGGTGCGCAGGGCGCTCTCCCCCGTGGCCGCGGCCAGCGAGTCCAGGGCCAGGCCCAGTCCGGCGGTGCCGCTGTGCAGGTCCGGGGCCAGGTCGTCGAAGGGCTGGTCGAGGAGCAGTTCGGCGAGGTCGAGGGCGCGGTCGCGGTGACCGAGGTATTCCAGCGTCCAGGCGACACCGGCGAGGCCGTCGTGGAAACCGAGCGGCATGCCCGACGGCGGTTGCTCGGTCCGCTCCAGGAGCCACTGTTCCGCGTCCTCGTACCGGCCCGCGCCGCTCTCGGCCAGCGCGTACAGCACTCCCGCTGCGCCGTGGCCGAAGGCCAGTCCGCCGCCGGCCGTGCCGAACTGGGCGATGTCGCCGGGGAAGAGGCGGTCGGTCCGGGACGGTGTCGCCGAGGCGCGGATCGCCGCGGCCATCGAGTCCCTGCTGCGGGGCCAGTCGCCGGGGCGGACCGGGACCACCGGTCCGCCCTCCCGTACTGCCGCCGGGGTGCCGGCGGGCTCGGTGGCGCCGCGGGTGATCTCGTCGACCGCCGCGTCCAGGAACGCCCGGTCCACCGGGAACTGTCCGGCCACCACGTCGGCGAGGTGGGCCGCCTTGCGCCGGTCCAGGGCAAGCAGACTGGTCAGCGGGAGGAACAGCGCGAGCCGCAGGCAGGCCAGCGCATACCGGTCCACCTCGACGCCCCTGCGGTCGGGCGGTGCCACGAACCCCGGGTTGGCGACGGTCTGCCGACCGGCTTCGCCGACCTGGTGCGCGGCCTCGAAGTCCAGCAGGGCGACGCTGTCGTCCTCGCGGATCATGATGTTGAACAGGTGCAGGTCGTTGAAGACCACGCCGCGGGCGTGGACGTCCTCCACGGCGCGTTCCACCCGGGCGTGGACGTCGAGGGCCCAGGCCGTGTACTCGGCCAGCAGCTCCTCGCCGGGGTCGGCCTCGATGAGCGGGTGACGGCGGGCGAAGAAGGTGTTGAGTGGCTTGCCGTCGATGTGCTCCATCACCAGGAAGTGGTGTTCGCCGACGGTGAAGTGGTCGAGCACGTCGGGGGTGCAGTCGAGACCGGACAGGCTCTCCAGCGCGCGGCGTTCACGGTGCAGCCGGGTGACGGCGTCCGCGCCGTCGGCCGCCAGACCGGCGTGCGGACGGGCCTCCTTGAGGACGACCCGCTGGCCGGTGCGGGAGTCGCGGGCGAGGTAGACACCGCCGCCGTTGGAGAAGTGCAGTGCCGACTCGATGGCGTAGGGCAGTCCGGCCACGGTCAGCGCGTCGCGTGCCTCCAGGTGCGGACGTAGGAACGCGGGCGGTTCCACCCAGTCCGGTACGCGGAAGACGGGGCCGCGCAGATCGGGCACGAGCACCCCGTCGGGGCCGGTCACGGCCGGGCGCAACTCCCCGTCCGAGTCGTAGCAGTTGCGCCGGGTGAACCCGCCGTAGCGGACGTGCACGGGGCCGTCGCCGAGCCGCAGGTCGCTCAGGATGTGCGGTCCGGGTTCGCCGGCCAGCAGCCGCCCCAGCTCGTCCGCGAGCCGTTCGAACCGCTCGCCGTCCGCCGGGTAGACGGTGATGAACTTGCCGCTGCCAGAGCGGTCCGCGTACTTGGCGTTGCGCTGGTGCAGCAGGTAGCGGCTGGGGACGAACTTGAAGGCGGTGCCGCCGGCTACGCAGTGCCGCCACACCCGTTCCAGCACGGACTCGGCGTTGTCGAGGCACGCGGAGACGTGGATCTTCCAGCCCTGATCGGGCAGTTCGGCGTCGGTCGGACGCAGGGCGAGCCAGTCCCCGCTCTCGTTGCGCTGCCATCCCTCCGGGACGGGCCGCAAGGCCGCGGCGTACCGGGTGCGTCCCGCGCCGGCCGCGGAGACGGTGCGGTGCGGAGCGTCGTAGAAGTACGGGTCCGCGTCGCAGTACACGGCATAGCCCTTGTTCACGCCGTCTCCCTCCCGTCCGGTCGCTGACGGGGAAGACGCTGTCATCGTGCGTACCGTCCCGCACAGTCACCGCTGTCATCGCCTTGATGTGCGGAACGCACGAGTAACCACGGACGTCGCGCCGGGGTGAAGGCGCCTGGGGTGCCTGGTGGAAGGGCCGGCGGGCCGCGGGCGCCGCCCAGTCCAGGGGCGACGGCGTAACCAGCATGATGCCCACGTAGAACGAGCGGCCATCGAGTACACGCTGACCCACCGGGCCGTCGCCGACGACAGCGTGGGACTGATGATGCCCTCCGTTCCCCCAGCGCGTTCACGCTGCCGGCCGGCCTCGAAAAGCACTTCCGGGACTCTGCCAGCCGGGCGTCGATGCTCACGGTGTTCTCCGGCTTCCCTCTGGGCCCTGCCACCCTGCCGGGCGACACCGCGCCGCTGGCGGCGCGCCTGCCCCTGACGTACGAGCCGCTGCTGCCGCTGACCCGCACCGTGCAGAAGGCCGGTGCCGTCGCCGTCGGTGTCGAGTGGAAGAACCGCATCCGTGTCCTGGTGGCCGAGTGCATCCCCGCCAGCGACCCGGTGGGCCGAATCTCACGAGACGGTTGGCGGATCGCTCAGGACACCCTGAAAGGCGTCGAGGGGCTGAGTCTCCACGCGGTGCAGACGCTCTCCATGGATGACCTGCGCGAGGCCGTCAGCGAGCACTCACCTGACCTGCTGATCATCAGCGCGCACGGCACCCTCGTTGCCAACACGGCGGCCATCGTCATCGGCGACGAACCGCACGTCGAACTCGGCCTGCAGCACACTCCACCCGTCATTGTGCTCAGCGCATGTCACGTCGCTCCCCGGGGATCCAGCGCCGTCTCCATCGCCGATCTCCTGCTGCGCGAGGGCGCACTGGCCGTACTGGGCTCGCAAGTGCCCGTGGACGTGCGCCGCAACATGATGCTGACCGGCCGCCTGCTGACCAATCTCGCCGACCACCTCATCAACCAAGGGCGTCACGCCACACTGTTGGAGGTGTGGCATCACACTCAGACCACTACTGACTTTGAGTGCGTGATGTCGTCATGGCGGCTGGCGCCGGAGGCGGGTGCCGGTGAGGCAGCCGTCGAGGACGTCGGGGCGGTACTGGAGCTGGCGTAGGCCGCGCCGGACGGCGGTGATCAGATCGTCAGGGTCGGCGAAGGCACGATTGGCCGTGGTGGTGCGTCGTAGGACGGACCAGATGCCCTCGACCGGGTTGAGGTCGGGTGCGTAGGGCGGCAGTTGGAAGACGGTGAGCCAGTCGCGGTCGGCGATGTAACGGCGCATGCCGGCCGTCAGATGAGTGTTCAAGTTGTCCCAGACGAGCACGATCGGGCCGCCGAGCTGCTGGTGGGCGGTCTGGATCAGGTCGCGGTAGTCCTTCCAGGAGAAGCTCTTGCGCCCGTCGGGCCGGGCGTCCGGGCAGGGCCGGTAGATCAGCCGGGAGGGTTCGCCGGACTTGTAGCAGGCCAGGGCGGCCACCGATAAGCGGCGGCGGGAGCGGCCCCGGACGCGGATCACGGGGGTGTGGCCGCGGCGGGACCAGGTGCGGGTGGTCGGCGGCGTCATCGAGGATCCGGCTTCGTCCTCGAAGACGAGCCAGGCGTCGAGCGCCGCCACGGTTCTTCCACGCTCGGCCAGGTCTCCTTCACCCAGCCGGCCACCGCCGCCTCGTCCCGCTCGAGTGCCCGGCGGGCGGGGACCTGGCAGCTCCAGCCGTGCCGCTTGAGCAGGGCGGCCACCCCTTGCACGGTGTAGCTCTTGTGGAACCGGCGCCCGATCAGCGTCTTGATCCGCGACAGGGTCCACGTCTGGTCCGGCCAGCCGTGCGCCACCGGCCCCTTGGCCAGCTCCCGCTCGAGCACGGCGAACAGTTCGTCACTGAGCAGCGGCAGTGACGCCGGACCCTTGGAGGCCAGGGCCCGGGGCCCGTTCTGCGACCAGACTCTGCGCCAGCGTTGAACCGATCGGACGCTGACCCGCAGGTCGTGCGCGATGACCGAGTTCTCATCGCATGGGCGAACCGCTCGGCCGCCTCCCATCCTCAACTTCTCGCGAAAGGCCCGCCGTTCACCGGTCAGTCCGCCCCCTTGCGCATACCTCATGCAGTCGGCATACCGCAGGGATCACGAGGCGTCAGCCCCTACGACACCACGCTTTGAGGGTCAGTAGGTAGGAAACGCTTCAGTCTTCCACCGGTTCCGGTTCGCGCACGTACCAGAGGTCGAGCACGTAGCTCTCCACCGTCGGGCATGCTGCCCAAGCTTGGCCGATACGATCCGGCGTCCAGCGCTCTGCAGCTCCCTGCGCGGTGCATTGGTCGTAGTAGTCGGCCGTGGCTTGCCGTCCGGTCCACGAAGCGTGGCCTTCATACACCCCGGGATGCGGGAGTTGGGTGCCACCGGCAGGCCCCAGCGTGAACTGGTTGACGACGAGTTCGCCGGTTTCGGATTCGAGGGTCACCGGGACATGTCCCTCACATCCGGCGGGGTGTGGCTGCGGGTGGTCCCAGACCCGGATGGTGATCTGGACAGGGATGTCGGGTTGGAGGCTGCGGAGGTACAGGTGGTAGCCGTGGCCAGCTACCACCTGGCTCCGGGAAGCGGTCAGGGCGTCGTCGTCACCGAGGTAGGCGTCTGCGTCGTACACCTCGACGACGCGCCGGTCGGGGCGTGCTCGGACGGTGTACTCGGTGATGAGCGGCATGACCTGCTTCCTGTGAGTGCTACGAGGTGATTCTGACGTAGAAGGGGTCGCCGTCGAGCATGCGGTTGGCGATATACATGGAGTTGAGTCGCCCGCCGCGCGGCCTTCCCGTCGAGCAGGGAACGTCCCGCCTGGACCAGGTCGTCGGCGGGCCTCGTCGAGGAGGGGCCGCGCCGTGCCGTGTGCCTGGCGCGTTCCGAGGTTTCGCGGCCACCACGGGCCGGGCGGTCGGCACCGCCACGGGCCGGGCGGTTGCCGGCGCGGGCGCCCGCCGGCAGCGCGGCCATCAGCGCGTTCTTGCCACCTGGCTGATCAGCGGGTCGGTGCCGCTTGGTGCCGCGCACGTTGTCCGTCAGGGTGCGCTTCAGCACAGGAAGTCGCAGCCCGTTCGACGAGCCGACCGCACAGACGGGCTTCACCCAAACCCGGGGGTCGGAGCGGACGCCCGGGGACTCGTCACGGGAACGTGCCGGCCGGCTGCGGGGCTGGTGTCGTTGCGGTGCGCCGGTACGTGCTGGGGCTCATGCCGCGGATTCGTTTGAACGCCGCGCTGAACGCGAACGCGTCGGAGTAACCCACGGCCCTGGCGACCTCAGCGACGGTCATCGTCTCGCGTTCCGTCAGCAGGTCCGCCGCGAGCGTCATGCGCCAGCGGGTGAGGTAGGTCAGTGGCGGTTCGCCGACCAGGTCGGTGAACCGCTTGGCCAGCGTGGCCCGTGACACCCCGGTCCGGCCGGCGAGCGAGGCAACCGTCCACCGTGCCGCCGGTTCGCCGTGCAGCAGGCGCAGCGCGCCGCCCACCACCGGGTCGCGCCCGGCGGAGTACCAGCCCGGCGGAGTGCCGTCGGGCCGGTCGAAGTACTCGCGCAGCGCGCACACCAGCATCCAGTCCAGCAGTCGGTCGAGGACCACCTGCTGGCCCGGCGTGTCGGCGGCGACCTCGGCGGCGAGGTGGTCCCACACGGGATCGGGCCCGCCACCGGATCCCACGCGCAGTACGACGGGCAGCGCGTCCAGCAGCCTGCGGCTGATCTCGCCGTGCACCGGATAGGCGCCGACGACCAGGGTCGTCGTGTCCTCCCCGCCGGTACCGGCGTCGCGCCAGCCGAGCCGGTACCGGGTCCCGCCCTGCTCGGGCATGGAGCAGAACGCGCCGCACGCGACGGGTTCGGCCCGGGTGCTCACCTCGTCGACGAAGAGGAACGGCGCGGGGCCCCGCACGATCACCGTCTCGCCGACGTCGAGACGCTCGGGCGGGCGGCGCTCCGGCACGATCCAGCCGCCTCCCGAGAGGACGGTGCACAAGGTCAGCGGCGCGCCGTCCACGAAGTGCAGTGACCAGGGCGGGGTCAGGGTCGAGCTGCCGAACAACGAGCCCTGGGCCCGCAGTCCGCGCAGCAGGTCACCGAAAGCATCCATCCGCCAAGGCTAAACGGTTCAGACGATCACCCAGGTGAACTGGCTCATCACCCATGGAATCGTCCGGGTGGGTGCCGTTGAATCGCTGTCATGAGCAACGACGTCACTCTTGTCCTCGGCGCGACCGGCAACACCGGCCGGCGGGTGGCCGCCCGGTTGCGACTGCGCGGCACAGCCGTGCGCGCCGCCTCCCGCTCCGGTCGGACCCCGTTCGACTGGTTCCATCCCGCCGGCTGGGATCAGGTCCTGCGGGACGTCGCCGCCGCCTACGTGGTGCCCCCGCCCGTGCCCGGACCGGTGCACGACTTCGTGGCGCGGGCCGAGGCCGCCGGTGTGCGGCGCCTGGTCCTGCTCTCCGGTCACGGCGCCGACGATTGGGGCGACTCCCCGTTCGGGCTGGACATGCGCTCGGCCGAGGACGCCGTGCGCGGCTCGGCGCTGGAATGGACCGTCCTGCGTGCCTCGAACTTCGCCCAGAACTTCGACGGGCACCCCTTCCGCGTCCCGCTGGCCGCAGGCGAGCTGGCGCTTCCGGCCGGTGCGGTCCCCGAGCCGTTCATCGACGTCGAGGACGTCGCCGACGTGGCGGCCTCGGTACTGTCCGAACCCGGCCGGCACGCCGGTCGGGTCTATGAGCTGACGGGGCCGCGCGGGCTGACCTGGGCGGAGGCCGTCGAGCTGATCTCCCGGGCGTCCGGGCTGCCCATCGTCTACCGGCGCGTTTCCCCGGCCGAGTACACCGCGATGCTCGTCAAGGAGGGCTGGAGCGAGGACGAGGCCCAGCACCTCACCGAGATGTTCGTGCTGCTTGAGCGCGGGGCCACCGCCTGGACCACGGACGACGTCGCCACCGTGCTGGGACGCGCGCCGCGGACCTTCGAGGACTTCGTCCTGCGGGCCGCGGCAGCGGAAGCCTGGCGGTGCTGATTCCCGCGGCCTTCCGCCGGGCGTACCGCACTCCGGAAAGCCGGGCACCGCGCACCCTCTCGCACATCGACGCGACGTCTCAACGTCCGTTCCTCACCTGACTGGAGCCCTCATGCATACTCTGCTGGTCGCCGCCAACCCGGACCCCGGGTCTCTGACCCACCACGTGCTGGGAAGACTCGAGGCAGCGCTTCAACCCGGCTCGGTCGAGATCGCCGACCTGTCCGAGGAGCGGTTCGACCCCCGGTTCACTCCGGCAGATCGTCGGGCGTACCACGAGGGCGGCAACTACCCGGCTGACGTCATGGCCGAGCACCGTCGTCTTGAGCGTGCCACCGATCTCGTGTTGGTCTTCCCCGTGTACTGGTGGTCGATGCCTGCGCTGTTGAAGGGGTGGATCGACCGTGTCTTCGTCAACGGCTGGGCCTTCGAGCACTCCCCCGCTTCGGGCCTGCGGCCGAAACTGCAGCACCTCACCACCCATCTTCTGCCCATCGCCGGTGACGACTCCGGTGCGTACGAGCGCCACGGATACGAGAGCGCGCTGCGGACGCAGATCGAGCACGGCATCGTCGACTACTGCGGCAGCCGGCGCGGTCGCACGGCGTTCATCTACGAATCCGAACAGCTCTCCCCCGAGGCCACGGTGCGCGGTGTCGACCGTGCGGTGCGGAGCATCAGCGAAGCCATCCAGGTCCGCCTGGCGGGATGAGGGAGGTCGGAACGCGAGCCGGCCCCGGCTGAGGGCACGATGACCGCCTCGTCGCCCCGGCCCGCATCGTTGACAGCTGGCGGAAACGGAGGGAGTTCTCCGACCTGATCGCCGTCTGCCAAGCGCGGGCGACGAGTTCACGACCGTATCGAGACCGTGGCCGCGACCGGGCAGGCCGACACCGGACCAACTGGTCCGGTGGCTCCTACGAGCTGGCCATGGAGGTCGGGTCGTGTAACGATGCCGAGATCCAGGCCGTCCTGGGTGCTCTGTGGTCCGCCGCCGACGTGCACGGGTGCTTCGGGCTGAGGGACCGTGAACCTGAGGAACAGGATCCCGTGCCCTGCACCGAGCTGGCCGCCTACGGGTTCGAGATGTACCTGGCCGAGAAGCGGGAGGCCTTGGCGCTGGCCTCCGATGACCCGGTGGCCGACCTGTACCGCGGCTGGGACCTGCACGTCGGCTTCGGAGTGCGGCACCCCGCGTTCTACATGCTCATGTACGGCACGGTGCAGCCAGGGCGGCGCCCCCGGCAGCGGACGAGGCCCATGCTGGTGACACTGCTGGGCCGGGCGGCCGACGCCGGGCGCTTTCGGGTTCCGGTGGCGCAGGCGACCCGCGTCATCCACGCCGCGACGACCGGTGCCACGCTGGCGCTGATCGGCTGGCACGGCTGCGGGACACCGTCCTCGCCTCGATCACGACGGACCCGCCCGCCTCATCCGCGTCGGACCTGGCCTCGCGCGCACTCGCCCTCGACGCCGCGCTGGGAACGGCGCTTGCCACCAAGCCCTCAGCTGCGGACTCCGGGATGCCCTCGCGAGACACCGAGACGGCGCTGCTCCGCGAATGGCTCCAGCAACTGGCAGGCTGAGCCGGGCCGCTGCTCCGCGGGCAGTGGGCGTGCGGTCACGAACGTCCACCCAGAAACACTCACTCCGTGTCCACGGGCCTGACCACCGCCGCGCGCGCATCGCTGTCCCGTTTCCCCCGTCGGACTATCGATACCTCAAGCAGGTGACATAAAATCTTCGGATGCCCTCCTTGCGCGCACTGGAATGCCTGATCGCTGTCGCGGACACCGGATCGATCACTCAGGCCGCGCTGCTGTTGCACTCCTCGCAACCCGCCGTGTCCCACCAGATCGCCACCCTGGAGCGCGAGACCCGCACGGCTCTGCTGCGTCGCGAGGCACGCGGGGTCAGGCTCACCGCCGCGGGGCGGGTCGCGGTCGCTGACGCCCGGCGGGCGGTCGAGGCGGCCACCGCCGCTGTCCGGTCGGCGCGGGCGGTGGGAGAAGCCGGGGGCGGGTTGCTGCGGATCGGCTGCGCGCAGAGCCTTACCGTCGCCTTGCTCGCCCCGGTGCTCCGCGATTGGCGCCGACGTCACCCGGAAGTGACCATCACTCTGCATGAACTCGCCCTCATGGAGGAGGCGTTGAGGCTGGTCGAGTCGGACGACGTCGACGTCGCGGTGCTGCCTGACCCCCCATCCGACCGTTTCCATCTCACTGCCGTCGCCGAGGAGGAGGTCGTGCTGGCCGCGCCCACCGGCCACCCGCTGGCCCAACGGGCATCCGTGCGGATCCAGGACCTCGATGGCGCGCCACTCGTGCACTACACGGCGCACAATCGCCTCGGCGCATGGCTCGATCAGGCCTTCGCCCGGGCCGGGGTCCACCCGGAGGCGGTCATGCGGACGTCCGTCACCGCGACGGCACCTCAACTCGCCGCGGCCGGACTGGGTGTCGCGGTCTGTCCGGTGAGTGCGGTCGGTGCGGGTTTTCCGGGCGTGGTCCGGGCGTTCTCACCGCGGTGGACCAGACAGTTGATGGCGGTGACGTCCGCCGAACCCGATCCGCTCGTCGCGCGGTTCATCGCGGGGCTGCGTCGTCGCGGCGTGCGGGTCCCCCGCGGCGTACAGACGCAGCTCGACGAAGGCGCCGTGGCCACGAGCGAGTGAAGGGCTCCGGCCCGTGCCGGGTCCGCAGGCCGGCGGTGAGCTGGAGGCACCACCACCCCTGCCTGCGCCGCCTCTGACCTGTTCCTGTCGAGTCCTGTACCGGGTGACCTCAGACCTTTGGATGGCTCGGGGCTGTCTCCGAAGAAGGCCTGGCATCGTCGTCGCCGTCAGCCTTGCCATCGTCGCAGTCGTCCCCCACGTGGCGTCCGCGCCGAGGGGTTTCCTCGCCGATCTGCGGCACCTGGTTGCCGCCGCCCGCACCGCAAGATGCACGCCGACGGCCGAGATGCCCGACATCGCCCGTCCGACGAGCACGCCCTCCGGCGCCGCCACGGGGTGAGCAATCCAAAAATCCTATGGCTCGCCGTCTACTCATGAATGGCTTCGAGGGAAGAGCAGACAGCCCGTCATCGCTGCACATCACATGGCCTCCCGCCCACCGCGGAGCGGGAAGCGGCTTACACGAGAGAGAAGGCTCCCATGTCACAGGCATTCATCACGGGCGGCTCGGGCTTCATCGGACGGGCCCTGATCCGCAGGCTCGTCACAGAAGGCCACACGGTCCGTGCGCTGGTCCGCAGCGCGGCGTCGGCCGACAAGGTCGCGGCCCTCGGCGCGCAGCCGGTGCAGGGCGAGCTGACGGAGCCGGCCGGCTGGCAGGACGCGGTGGCAGGCAGCGACGTACTGTTCCACCTCGCCGCCGAGACGGACATCACCGCCGACCGCGAGCGCCACGAGCGGGTGACGGTGGGTGGTACCCGAGCGGCTGTGGAAGCAGCCCGTACGGCGGGGGTCGCCACCTTCGTCCACTGTGGCAGCGAGGCCGCGCTCCTGGCCGGGGAACCGCTGCTGGAGGTGGACGAGACCGCGCCGCTGCGACCGGACTCCGAAGCCGCCTACTGCGCGGCCAAGGCCAAGTCCGAGCAGGTCGTGCTGGACGCCGGCGCACCGGGCTTCACCACCGTCTCCGTACGGCCGCGGTTCGTCTGGGGCCCTGACAGCAGCCTCACCGAAGGCCTGGCCGCTGCGGCCAAGGCCGGGCAGTTCGCCTGGATCGACGGCGGCCGGCACACCACCGATGTGACGTACGTGGACAACGCCGTCGAGGGCCTGATCCTCGGGTGGCGGCACGGCCGGCCCGGTCAGGCGTACTTCGTCACCGACCAGCATCGGGTCGTCCTGCGGGACTTCCTGGAGACCGTCTTCTCGCTCTACGGCGTCGACGCGCCCATCCCCGACATGGACGCGGAGACCGCGGCCGATGTGGTGCCGGTGCCCGCCCGGTGGTTCGTCGGACAGTCGTGCACGCTGCGCACCGACAAGGCCGTGACGGAACTGGGATACCGGCCCGTCGTCCCGCATGCCGCCGGTTTCGCCGCCGTGAAGGACGCGCTCGCCTCCGAGGCCGCGTGACGGCCTCGCGGCATTGCGTCGGGCCCATCGCGCCATGCCCTTCTGCGGGCGGAAACGCGATGGCCCCGGCAGGACCGCGGGCGTGAATACTTGCCCTGCTTCAGTGCCCGGCCATCCTGAGTGGCCGGGCGTGCCGGTGGGGGCGGTCCGGTCACGGATGGATCTGAATGCGGGCATGAGAAAGAAGGGTGCGGTCGCGTGATGCGTCTTGCGGTGCTGGGTCCTGTTCGTGCGTGGCGGCGGGACGAAGAGGTCGACCTCGGGTCTCCACAGCAGCGTGGGCTGCTCGCACTGCTGCTTCTGCATGAAGGGCGCCCGGTGGAGACCGAGGCGATTCTGGAGGCCCTGTGGGGCGAGCACGGGCCTCGGGGCGCCCGGGGCACCGTTCGCACGTACGTCTATCGGCTGCGACCGATCCTCGGCGACATGGCGGTCATCGAATCGACGGGCAGTGGCTACCGCCTGACAGTTCGTGACGGAACCTTCGACCTGAGGAGGTTCCGGGAGCTGACCGCTCAGGCTCACCGGGCCCGCCGCGCCGGCGCCACGGCGAGCGCTGCCGACCTCCTGCGCCAGGCCCTCGGCACCTGGCAGGGACCGGCCCTGTCGGGTGTCCGGGGTCCCTTCTTCGAGCTGGAGCGCGACCGGCTGGAGGAGCTGAGGCTGGCCGCTCTTGAAGAGGTGTTCGATCTTGAGCTGGACGTCGGCGGGTCGTCCGATCTGACGTCCGAGATACGGGCAGCCGTGAGGGAGCACCCACTGCGTGAGCGGCTGCACGAGCAGCTCATGCTGTCGTTGTCCCGTGCCGGCCGCCGGGCCGAGGCTCTGGCCGCCTTCCAGTACACCCGGCGGCTTCTGCGCGAAGAACTGGGCGTGGACCCCGGGCCCGCCCTTAGGTCACTCCACGACCGCATCCTGCGCGAGGGCGAGGATGCGCCCGCCCCCGCGGACCGCGGGCCGTCCTCGGCCCTCACGCCCACGCCGGTCCCGGCTCAGCTCCCGGCGGACCTGGCCGTGTTCACCGGGCGCTGCGCGGAGATCGCGGAACTGTCCTTGACGCTGCGTGATGCCGCGCACGCTCCGGTCGTCGGCATCACCGGCCTGGGCGGGATGGGCAAGACCGCGCTCGCCGTACACGTCGCGCACACCCAGCGGCACCTGTTCCCCGACGGGCAGCTCTTCGCCGACCTCGGTGGTTTCGAGGACCCGGCCGACCCGCTGGAGGTGCTCGGCCGGTTCTTGCGTGCGGTCGGGGTGTCACAGCTGCCGGCATCGCTGGACGAACGCGCCGCGCTGTGGCGTACGACGGTGTCCGGCCGTCGCATGCTGATCGTCCTGGACGCGGCATCCGGCGGCGAGCAGGTGCGTCCGCTGCTGCCGGCCACCCCGGGCTGTGCCGTCATCATGACCGGTCCGCGCCGCATCGTCGACCTGCCCGGCCTCCCCTGGCTGCGTCTCGGCGTTCTGCGGCCCGAGGACGCGTTGCACCTGCTCGCCGCCATATCCGGGACCCGGCGGGTGTTCGCAGAACAGGAAGCGGCCAGCCGCCTGGTGCAGGCCTGCTCCTACCAGCCGCTCTCGGTGCATGTGGCGGCCGCGCGGCTGGACGCCCGGCCGTCGTGGACGATCGACCAGATCCTGGCCCAGCTCGAGGACGACCTGCGCCAGCCGGTCGTCATGCACGCGGACTGCAAGATCGTCGACAGGCCGTTCCGAGAGGCCCAGGCGCGCATGGACACCTTGCACCGCAACGCCTTCCACCTCACCGCCGTTCCCGACTGCGGCCGCCTGGATGCCGCCATGGCCGCGGCAGTGCTCGACCTGCCGGTCAACGAAGCCACTGCCGTCATGGAAGCCCTCGTCGACGCTCATGTGGTGGAGACCGGCGAGAACGGCGACTACCGCTTCCTCGGGCTCGTCAAGGCGTTCGCGCGGCGCCAGGCCCTCAACGGGCTGGGACACCAGCACTGCCAGCAAGCACTGCACCGGCTGCTGCGCCACTGTCTGACCGGCAGGAACACGGCCGGCGAAGAGGACCTGCGCGCGTTGGCGGACCAGATCACTGATCTTCCGGACGCTCTCGCGGAGATGGTGTCGCTTTCGCTGCCCTGATCCCTGCGGCGCCACGCGTGGTGACGCGCCTGCACATGCCCGGCTCCTCACGCGGTGAGAGTCGCGCGGGGAGACGACCTGCGGCGCGTGGGTGAAACACCCCGTCGACGCGCCATCGACGCCACGTCGACACGGGCTCGATGCAATGCACACATGCTCGATTCACTCACACGCGCCGCTCTGGCAGCGCAGATCACCGGACCCGTACTCGGCCCGGAAGACGAAGGCTTCGCCGCGGAGTGCGCGCCTTTCAACCTTGCCGTGACCCACCGCCCCTGCGTCGTCGTCGGAGCCGCGAACAGCTCCGACGTGCAAGTCGCCGTTCGCCTCGCGGCACAGCGGCGTCTGCCGGTCGCCGTCATGGCCACCGGCCACCAGGCGACCGTCCCGGCCGATGACGCGGGTCTCATCACCACTCGCCGCATGGCGCAGGTGAGCATCGACCCCGCGGCGCGCACGGCCCGCGTGACGGCGGGGGCCCGCTGGCAGCAAGTGATCGACGCGGCGGCCCCGTTCGGGCTTGCCCCGCTCAACGGCTCCTCACCGCTCGTCGGAGTCGTCGGTTACACCCTCGGCGGGGGCCTGAGCCCCACCATGGGCCGCGCCCACGGATGGGCAGCCGACCACGTCACCTCCCTGGACGTCGTGACAGCAGACGGCGCGTTGCACCTCGTCGACGCCGCGTCGGAACCCGACTTGTTCTGGGCGCTGCGCGGCGGGAAGAGCAACTTCGGTGTCGTCACCGCCATGGAGTTCGCCCTCTTCCCGGTGGCACAGCTGTGGGCGGGCGGCCTCTTCTTCGACGGTGCCGACGCGGCAGCCGTCCTGCACACCTATGCCGAGGTCACGGCCGACGCCCCCGACGAGTTGAGCTCTTCGATCGCCCTGCTGCGCCTGCCGGCGCTGCCCGGTGTGCCCGCCTTCCTCGCCGACCGGTTCGCCGTGCACGTCCGCATCTCCTGCCTCGGCCCGGCAGCCGAGGCCACCCGGCTGGTTGCGCCGCTGCGGGCGGCCGCACCCGTCCTCGCGGACGCCCTGGGCCCCATGCCGTACGCGTCCTTCGCCGAGATCCACAACGATCCGGCAGATCCGGCACCGTTCATGGAGCGCACCGCGATGCTGCGTTCCCTGCCCGCCGAGGCCGTCGAGGAGATCCTGTCCGCCGCGGGCCCGACGGCCGACTGCCCGGTGCACTTCGTCGAGTTGCGTCACCTGGGCGGCGCCCTGGCCCGGACCGCGGACAACGCCGTCGGACACCGGGACGCCCGGTTCGCACTCTGGATCGTCGGTGTCGGGGCACCCGATGCCTTCACCGCGATGAACGTCTACGCCGATGAGCTGCTGCAGCGGATGCGTCCCTGGTCCACCGGCGGACGGTACCTGAACTTCATGGCGGCCCAGGACACCGGCGTGTCCGACGTGCGGGCGGCATACGACGAAGCCCACTATCGCAGGCTCCGCAGCGTCAAGACGCGCTTCGACCCGGACAACCTCTTCCGTCTGAACCACAACATCCCTCCCGAGGAGCGCCCGATGTCCGACGACAAGCTGCAGCTCTTGATCGACCACGCCGCGATCGCCGATGCGCTGCACCGCTACACGGCAGGACTCGACCACGGCGACGCCGATCTCCTCGCCTCGTCCCTGACCGAGGACGCCATGGTCGACCTGACACCGGCCACGAGCAAGATCGGGCTCGACTTCCCCGCGCTCAAGCCGCGCGACACCGTCGTCGGAGCGCTCATCCCGGCGGTCGGCCCGCTCGACACCAGCCACGTGATCAGCAACATCCGCGCCACCGTGGACGGCGACACCGCCCACGTGAACTGCTACGCGATGGCTCAGCACTACCTGCCACAAGAAGGTCCCGAGCCGGACCGGACCCGGCACGCGCTGATGATGAACCGCTACGACGCGGACCTCACGCGCGACGGAAGCGCCTGGCGCATCAGCCGACTGACGATCGACAACGCCTGGTTCGAGGGCGACGAGACCGTCCTGCTTCCCGGCGACTGAGCTCGCGGCGAGACCGCCCCACCGGGGTGGCGTCCCTGCAGCCGCAGAGCGCCGCCCCGGTGCTGCGGGCCACAGCCTCACCGCCGCGGACGCGGCCGCACCGCCCTGACTCACCAAACCGCCACCGGCTGACCACATCCATGCCCCACGAGGCCCGCACTCCAAAATCCGCTTGGGAGCGTTCCGCATGTCCACCACCCCTGATGAGCCCCACCCCCGTGCGCACTCACACCTCGACAGTGCCCGGGAACTCGCAGCGCTGATGCGGGACTTCCGCCACGGCACATGGCAGCCGACCGGCCTCGAGCATCGCCTGGCCGAGCTTCTTGCGCAGTCGGCCGCCGGGACCGGGTCGCTCACCGCGGTCAGTGTCCGGACCGCGATATGGGAAGGCTCGATGGCGGCCATCCATGAGAATGGCGGACGCTTCATCACCCTTCTGGCCGACCTGCTGCCGCAGATCGAGAAACCCGACGCGGCCGCGCTGCACACCGCCGGCCTCGCCCTCGATCTCGTCGAGACGATCACACAGACGGCACCGCACCGACAAGCTGCTCCCCCACCGCGCGCCTGCCCCTGTCCGAGCAAGGCAGGCAGCGCTCAGAACGAAGGGCCACCGCCCCGGTCACCGCAACCTCGCGAGGGCGGCAGACCCCTGCGCGTGGACGCGGCACGCAATCACGCCCGTCTGCTGAACGCCGCGGCATGGATAGCGCGGGAGCGCGGGCTGGAGCGCCTCACCATGGGGGCGGTGGCCACCGCGGCAGGCGTCGGCAAGGGCACCGTCTTTCGCCGGTTCGGCGACCGCACAGGGCTGTTGCAAGCCCTGCTGCAGCGCTCCGAGGACTCCTTCCAGGCCGCTCACCTCAGCGGCAGCGAACGAGCAGACGGCCGCGACGGGGCCATCGAGCAGCTTCGCGCCTTCGGGGTGGCCGCCATACGGCGCTATGCCGCGGAGATGGAACTGCACCTGGCCGCCGAACCCTCCCCCGACCAGCGCTACCTGCGCGGACCTCGCCGCCGGTATCACGAGCGGGTCAGCATCCTGCTCGGCCTGGCTGCCCCGGATGCAGACGCAGAACTGCTCAGCCACGCACTGCTGGGCTACCTCGAGCCCGCCCTCCTCTGGCACTTGAGCGACCAGTGCGGCCTGCCCCTGCAACGGCTGGAGAACGGCTGGCTCGAACTGGTCTCCCGACTCGTCCAGAAGCCGCAGCCCCACGCGACGTGACCCGAGGGAGGAGCGCCGAGTGAGGACCGGCTGCGCGAGAAGGCAGGCGGCGAGGCCGCCGCCGTGGCCCACCGCCTCCGTCTTCTGTGGGAAACCGTCTGAACGACCGCACCGAACGGGCAGACTGGCAGCCGGCCGAGGAGCCGGGCGGAAGCCGTTGGGGGCGCTGGAATGAAGTACGCGATGCTGGTGGGACCGGGCGCCTAGCGTCCCCGATCAGCCGCGCGGGCTCGTTCCCGGTATGTACGCCGACGGCGGCCTCCGGGACATCCTTCAACTGAGGTGCCGAGCATGATGCCGACGCCCCCGGTCAACGCCAACCGCGGCAAGCGCGCCCCGATCCCCGAGCGGGTCCGCGCCGCCCGTCCCGCTTCCTCAACTCCTGCCAAGGGACATGGGCGAAAGCGGCCGCAACGGGCTGTCAGCGCCCCACCCACGCCCGTACGCCGTGGTCACGCAGCCTGTCCCGGACTTTCAGGCAACGGTGGGTCAGAGGTCGAACTCGAGGTGCTCGATGTCGGTGAAGCGGACCTCCTCCAGCTGGCCTGCGCGGCGTCCGTCGTCCTGGAAGTACACCTCCTTGAGGGCTTCGGCGGCGATCTGCTGGATCTGCTGGTCGCTGGCTCCCCGCTCCTGGGCGTCGAAGAGGCGGGCGGCGTACTGCGGCGGCAGCGCGACCGTCAGGTGCCGGAGGCGGTCCTCGTCCGTCGTCCCGATCGGCGCGGTGTAGCCGATGCGGGCGCGGGTGTCGATGACGATGCCGCCGGTGGTCGCCGCCTTCTGCCGGGCCTTGGCCCGGATCTGCGGCTGCCACCTCTTCTTCACCTCGCCTTCCAGGCGGGCGGCGAGGTCCGGGCGGGGCTTCTTGATCTGGTCTTTCACGTACCGCTCGACGGTGCGCTGGGAGATGCGCAGCATCTGGGCGACCGCCTTGGTGCCCTTGAGCTGTTTGACCAGGTACCGCATCTGCGCGGGCGCGCTCTTGGGCACCGGGCGGGTGAACGCCTTCTGCACCGCGGCGTCCAGGCCGTCCCCGAACATGCTCATCGCGGTCTACTCCCCGGTGTCCTGGTCGGTGACGGTGCCGTCCTTGATGTACCGGGCGAGGTTGAGTTCCGGGGCGTTGAACTGCTCGCGGACGCCCTCGCCCCACAGCACGCTCTGGGTGCCCTCGTGCTTCACCAGGCCCGGGTTCAGTCCGAGTTTGAAGCCGCCGGGCAGTGGCTTGCCGTCCCGGTAGGGCAGGAAGTCCAGCGGGGTGGGTCCGTCGGAGGCGTAGACGGCGCAGTCCGAGAGGATCGCGACCGGGTACTGGCCGGTGAAGGCGGCGTGCTTGACGATCTTGCGGTGCATGTTGATGCGGGTGCGGGAGATGACGGCGGCGCGGATGTCCGGGCGCCAGGTGGGCCGGGCAAGGGCCCGCCAGGGCTGCCCGGGCTTCCAGCCCTCGCCGCGCGGGCGTTCGCGCAGCTTGCCGATGCCGCCCTTCACGGTCGCCTTGATCGCGGACACCACGATCGCCAGCTGAGGGTCACGCTGCCGGTAGCCGTCCATCGCCGCGAGGAATTCGGCCGGCGGCATGTCGGCGTACACGCCGAGGTCGGCCATCGTGGCGAGGTAGGCGTCGCGCAGCCGGTTGTACCAGGCGTCCAGGTAGCGGCCGTTGTCGTGGCGGACGTATGCCTCGATCGGGCGGACGTCGTAGCCGAGCTCCACCGCGTACGCCACGGTCGGCGTGGCGTACCAGGCCGGCCCCTGCGGGCGCTCGCCTTTCGGGGTGAACGGGCTCGGCAGCAGCTCGCCGTCCAGATCCGTCCACTGATTGGCGAGCTTCACGCGGGACAGGTCGACGTGGCTCAGGTCGACCAGCCAGGAGCCGGGCAGTTTCGGATCGAAGACGGGGCTCTTGACGTGCGTCGGCGCGCCCAGGCCGACGTTAAGGCCGTTCGCGCCGGCGGCGAAGGCCATGTTCACGTCGATGCCCACCAGGTGGGGGCGAAGGCATTCGGCGTCGGTGAGCGGGCGCGCCCAGTCGTACGCCTCCTCCACCAGGACCTCGGCCGGGGTGCGCTGGTGGAAACGCGGCAGATCGGCGAGCAGCGGGTGCCCGTCGGGTGCCTCGCACGGCGCGCAGTCCACCGGGTCCTTGCCCAACGAGCCGGGGTTGTGCTCGGAGTGCCGCTTGCCCGTCGCGTCCGGTTGGGAGGCGCGGGTCGGCGGGTGCAGGGCGGTCATCAGCTCCAGACCGGTCACGGCGGTCGACCCGCGCGGGGTCATCACGCGGGCCGCATACGTGCCCAGCAGCCGGGCCAGGTCCGCCGGCGGCAGCTGCCCCGCGTCGGCCCAGTGTCGGGTGTCGAGCGCGTCCCACGACGGGATGCACAACTGCACGCACGCCCGCTCCGAGCCCTGTGCGGGGCGGTAGATCCGCGCCCACGGCCCGAAGCCGCGCTTGGTCAGCTGCCAGTTGGCACGCGTCAGCTGCTTGATGACCTTGTGGCCCTCCGGCAGCCGCCCGGCCAGGCGCTCCTGTTGTGTGAGCGTGACGGGCAGGCCGTAGTGCTCGCAGGCGGCCCCGGTCAGCACGATCAGCGGGTCGGCGTCCTTGCCCGGCCCGGACAACTTCGGCTGGCCGAACCGCCCTTCGCGCAGCGTCCACTCCACCAGCGCGGGAAGCGACTTGGCAGCCACGTCCAGGACCAGGCCGCCGACGCAGTACGCCAGCACCTGGCCGTCGGCAACGTCGACGACCGCAAGCGGACCGTTCTCGAACCGCGGGTCGGTGCCGCCCGCCGGGGCGCTGGCGGGGGCGGCCCTCTTCGCGGCCGGGCGCCGCGAGGTCGGCCTGGTCGAGACAGCCGGGCTCGGTACAGCGGCAGGGGCGACGGGGCGGAGTGCGGTGTTCGCGGGCTTGGCAGCCGGGCCTGTGGGTGCGGTGCGGGCTTGGGCCGGTTCAGCTGCCGAGGGCGCAGGAGCGGCTGGAACGGCAGGGGTCTCGGGGATCGCCGTGTCCTCGGGGGGCACCGGAGCGACTGCGGGGTAGAGCTGGGCGAGTTGCTTGAGCATGCGGGCGTATGCGTCGCGCTCCGGTGGCCGCGGTTCGGTCTTGCCGGCCTCCCAGCCGCTGACCGTCGCGCGCCGCACCTGCAGTGCGGCGGCCACCTCGTCCAGCGTCAGGCCGTGCGCCTGGCGCAGCCGCTTGCGTTCCGCCGGGGGCGGCAACGGGGAGCGGGACGCGATGAGCGCGTCGACCGCGTCGAACAGCTCGGACATGCAGCACCTCCTGTTCCCGCAACCCTAGCGTGAAGCGCACTTTTCGCGTACCGAACGCGTACGGATCCCGTAAGCGGCGGTTGGCACGGTTGTTCCGGGAAGGGGTGCCCTCGGACCTCAGCTGCTTCGTGCTCCTTGGCCGAGGGTCGTGGTCACGCGCACCTTGGTCGGAGCTCAGGATCAGGCGAAGGCCGTCTCTACGTCCGGCGGATTCCCATGCGAGGGAATCCGTTCGAGACGCCGTGCGAGACCGTGGCACCATGTGCCGCATGACGACGAACCGAAAGGTCCATGCCGCGTAGACGGCCAGGGCAGATCCGTGCCGGCGCCCCCGGCAGCCACCGGACAACGGGTGCAAGGCCGGTCATCGACGGCCTGTCTTCGCGTGCGCTGTCCGAGATCAGCCGCCTCGAGCACACCCGCAACTATCTGCAGCCAGGCGATGTCAGCACAGCTGTAGGCCTGTGGAAGAACTACGTCCACCAGCCCGAGCGGGATCTGTGGCACGACCACGAGTGGGGCAACGTGCACTGGTACTGCTGCGGCAACCCTCTCGAATCCCGGGCCCTCCTCGATGCCGTGATGCAGGCCCTGTCGCGCCGAAGTGCCCGCGAATTTCGCGAGGTTGTCAGCCGGTCAGACGCCGTCTGGAACCGCCCGTCCCCGCCCTATGGCGCGGACGGTAGATGGAGAACAAGCTCAGAAGCTGTGCCAGAACATCATTCTCGTTACGCTCAGTCACCTGTGCCTGGTGGATGCGACTCCACCCGCTCAGGCGCACCGCAGGAGCGTGGCCTGGCGCACTGGGCTACTCCGGTTGGCGCCGCGCCGAGTGGTCGCCTACAGCCAGTTCGTGCGGTGGCCCGCCCGGCAGTCCTGGCCCTCCGTGAGACACGCTCGACCGCCGGCGGTCCCAGTGACCGGCCGTCGTCCCGAGTCGTTCACCGGGTGAACACGCACCACGAAGGAGATCCGATGCACGTCTTTCGCCCCGCAGGCCGGCACCGTGCCCAGGGCCGCCGGAGCCAGGTCCTGCTCACCGGGGTCCTCACGATCGGCACCGCCGGCGCTGCTCTTGGGATGGGCGCTCCAGCCTACGCCTCGCCCGCAGACATCGGATTCGACGGCGCTGCGGTGCAGCAGAGCACCGACGACACCCCTTCCCTTGGCGCGCTCCTCCCCACTCACTCGGGGGTGGACGCGCAGAGCCAACGCCTGCTCGCTTCTCTGGAGCAGCTGACGGACGAAGACACAGCTCAGACACTGCGGAAGTTCATCGTCGAAGGGCAGAAGATCCACGGCGTCAAGGACTTGGCCAGCAGCCCCTCATACCTCCGCGACGTTCTCGTCGACGGGTTCCTGTCCTACTACGACAAGGCCTTCGGGGCCGACATGCTCTTGTACGGCCGCACGGGGGAGAGGAGGGGGGAGATTATGACGAACATGGGAGTCCCGCCGGCGCTGCAGCCGGTGATGAACTATGTGCTCAGCAGGACGCCTGAGCTGCGGCAGCAGCTCATGAGTAGAAACTCCGAGCTCCTGAAGTCCGAGCTCCCGAACGTCGAGGACCAGCCCTGACGGTCTGCCCAGCAGGGCCTCCCGCCCGTCACCGGCCGGCTTGGCGCGGACCGTCCACACGCCCGCTGTAGGAGCTACGCCGGTGGGTGGTCTCCGGGCGCCCTCCGAAATGTCGCGGGCACCTGACCACCCACCACACGCTGCCCGCCTCCGATCGCCGTACGAACGCGCCGGCACACCACGACGATCCGCTCACAGCGTCACCAATCGCGGGTTGTGGCACAGCTCCTGAGGGGCAGGTGGGCGCTGATCAGCAGCGGATTCCGCTGAACTGGGGCGTGTATGGGAACGTGTAGTCATCCCCGAAGACCCAACTTCCCTGGTCGACCAGCCTCGGCTGCAGAGGCACGAATGCGCTCACACCGTTCTTCGTGATACGAACCTGGCCTCCGACCGTATGGCATTCCACATCGTCGTCATCACGAAAGGCGGCGTTCCGGCCGCACTTGAAGTTTTCGACGGAAACCTTTGTCTGGTTTCCCCCGGGCTCGACGCAGATACGGAATGTGACGTCGTAGTCGGTCTGGTACCAGGCACGATCAGTAACAAGGCGCTGTTCATCGCACCGCTTCTCGACGGCGGCTGCCGGAGAGGTGCCGAGACCGGAACCAGAAGGCCCTCACCTGTTCACGCCCCCAGCACGCGTGTCACCCACGTGCCCCAGCCCGGCCGTTGGTCAGGGGGGTCGCCGTCTGTGCCGGGCTTGTCCAATCCCAGGTCCGCGCCCTCCCGTTTGGCGGGGTCCTCGATGATCTCGACGGCGAGGGCGTCCACGGACTGTGCCTGTGGGCGGCCCGCTCCGGCGGCGGCGAGGACATCATCACCGGCTCCGTCACCCACGGCCCGGCCCGTCCGTTCGGTCCGCCATGGCGTCAACAGCGCCTGCCTGGTCCTGGCCGCCCTGGTCGTCCTCGCCGTCGGCAGCGAACTCGCCATCGCCCACCCCACCGAGCACGGCTCGCTCACCGTCGCACTGCTCCTCTTCGGCGGTCCCGTGCTCACCTCGCCACCGCCGCCTGGTTCTTCGGCACCACCACCGGCGGAGCCTGGAAGGGTGCCTCTGCCGGCGTGGCGACGGCACGGTGGTCGGCGGTCGCGCGGGGAGGGTGCCGCAGTGGGCTGTTCCGGGCCGGGCGGCTGTTCGGCCGTCCGGCCCGGACGCGGGTGCGCCAGGTCAGGCGTGCAGGAGGACGTTGAGCTCGTCGGGGAGGCTCTGCAGGTTGTCCTGGGGCGGAGTGCCGGGGAGCTCGAAGGTCCAGCGGTGCGAGGGCGCGCAGCCGAATGTGCGGTCGCACACGTTCGGCAGGTTGAGGTCGGCGCTGGCCGCCGAGTCCCAGATCAGAGCCAGGCCCTGGAGGTTCGCTGCCGGGTCGGTGATCCACCGGCCGGACCGCAGGCCGGGGATGTCGGCGGTGAGTGCGGTCGCGCCCTGTCGGGGTGCGAAGGATGTCGAGGGCATGACCTGGCGGGTGGTTCCGGTGTGGCTTTGGGTGCCGTTGCGGTGCTGTTCCCACCAGGCGATGACGACGTGCATGAGTTCCCCCTGAGTGTCGGTTGTGGTGCCGGCACGATGTGGTGCCGGCACGGTTTCCCTTCGACATCCGTGCCCGGCTCCGGGCCCGCCGGTCAGAGCTGCGAACCTCCGGTGGCGTCGAGGACCTGCCCGGTCACCCAGCGGGCGTCGTCCGAGGCGAGGAAGGCCACCACGTCGGCCACGTCCTCGGGGCGGCCCACCCGGCCGAGGGCGGAGAGCTCGGCCGCGGAGCGTTCGGCGGCCTCGTTGCCCCGCAGCCAGGAGGCGTTGATGTCGGTGTCGATGATGCCGGGCGCGACGGAGTTCACGGTGATGCCGCGAGGGCCGAGCGCCTTGGCGAGGGTGAGGCTGAAGGCGTCGATCGCCCCCTTGGTCATGGCGTACGCGATGATGTCGGTCAGGGCGATCCGCGTCGCGCCGGAGGAGACGTTGACGATCCGCCCGCCGTCGCGCAGCCGCTTCAGCGCCTGCTGGGTGAGGAAGAACGGCGCGCGCATGTTGACGGCGACGGCTTCCTCGAATGCTTCGGCCGTGGTCTCGTCGATCTCGCCGCGCGGAGTGACGCCGGCGTTGTTCACGAGGATGTCGAGGCCGGTGCTGGTGGCGTGTTCCAGTACCTGCCGGTCGAAGCTCTCCCAGAGGGTCGCCACGTCCCCCTCGGCTCCCAGCTCGGCGTGGACCGTGAAGGCGGTACCGCCCTTGGCGC
The DNA here is from genome assembly GCF_022869105.1 of Streptomyces sp. BJ20. Lineage (NCBI taxonomy): Bacteria > Bacillati > Actinomycetota > Actinomycetes > Kitasatosporales > Streptomycetaceae > Streptomyces > Streptomyces sp. BJ20. Next base: position 3,684,065 of record NZ_CP094918.1, on the reverse strand, counting down.
GGATGCCCTCGACGACCTCGTCGGCGGCCGCGGCACTGCGTCCGTAGTGCACGGCCACCGTGGCGCCGTCGGCGGCGAGCCGCTCGGCGATCGCCCGGCCGATGCCGCGGCTGCCTCCCGTCACCAGTGCCGTCCTGCCCGTGAGCGCACCCATGGTCTCCCTTTCTGCTCGTATGTGTGCTGCGCGTACAGACTTTCTGTAGCGCTGACTATGGAAACGGTACATCATTTTCTTAGCGATCGCTGTAAAATTTGTGCATGACGACGACGAAGCGCGGCCGGCCACGAGGTTTCGACCGTGACACGGCACTCGCGCAGGCCACTTCACTGTTCTGGCAGCACGGCTTCGAGGGCACGTCCATCGCCGACCTGACCTCCGCGATGGGGATCTCGCCGCCGAGCCTCTACGCGGCCTTCGGCGACAAGCGCACGCTCTTCCACGAAGTCGTCGAGCGGTACGGCGGCACGTTCGGCGCCTTCATGGACAAGGCGCTCACCGAGGAGAGCGACCCGCGCAGGGGCTTCGCGCGGATGCTGGACGAGGCTGCCCTGGCCTACACCGATCCCTCGCATCCCGCGGGCTGCCTGGTCATCACAGCCGCGACCAACTACTCCAAACAGACCGCCGACATCGAGCGGGACCTGCGTGAACGCCGCAGAGCGAACGTACGGTCCTTCGAGACCCGCCTGGAGGACGCCCGGAGCCGGGGCTCACTCGGCCAGGACACCGACACCCGTGCCCTGGCCGTCTATTTCGCCGCCGTGGTCCAGGGCATGTCGCAGCAGGCCCGTGACGGCGCCACCGCGCAGGAACTGCGCCGCGTGGCCGAGCTCGCCATGACCGTCTGGCCGCCTTCCGATGCTTCCTCCTGAAGCACCGGACCGGGAAGGTGTGCCGGCCGCCGGTGCCGCACGGGCGGGTCACGGCGACCGGTCGGCTTTCAGAGAGCGGGCGGTCCCCCGTCCACGCGGCACAGCCGGGACGCCACGTGCGCGTACCGCTCGTCGAACTTCAGGGTGGTGAAGGCGTGGTCGAGTTCGCGCTCGAGAGTCTCCCTGGCGCGTCTCCACACGGCGAGGCCGGCCTCTGTGATGGCGACGCGGCTGGTGCGCCGGTCGCATGGCCAGGCCACTTTGTCCGTCCAGCCGGACCGTTCGAGGTGCGCGAGCATGCGGCTGGCCGCCGAGACGCTCAGCCCCAGTCGTCGGGCGACGTCGCTGACGGTCGCGGGCGTCGACTGCTCGCCGGCCAGGACCCCGAGCGCCATCAGCTGGCCCAGCCCGACGTTGTGGCGGAGCGTCAGCACTCGGTCCAGCCGGCCCTCCAGCAGGGAGAACATGGGGACGACACGCTCCCAGAGCCGGGAGACGTTCTCCGTTTCGGCGTCATGGTTTTCGTTCGTGTACGGCTCTGCCACGTAGGTGCGGTCCGTCCTCGCTCAGCCGGGTGCGGGGCCTGGGGATGCGGGTGCGGCGGCCCGGTCGCCCTGGGGGGGCGGTGTCCGTACCCGGGGGGGGGCTCCGGCGCCGGGCCCCGCTGTCCGTGCTCAGGCGCCCGAGCTTCGGGAAGTGGTCGGTCAGGGCAGGAGGAGGAGCTTTCCTCGTACGCCGCCCGCCTCCAGAAGCCGGTGGGCCTCGGCCGCGTCCTCGAACCCGAGCTGCTTCGAGGTGCGCAGTCGCAGTTTCGAGGCGTCCACCAGGGCCGCCATCTCGGCCAGGCGGGGGCCGTCCTGTTCCACGTGGGAGACGGTCACGCGGATGCCGCGTTCGGCGGCGGGGACCCGGGTCGGCACGATGGAGACCACGCGCCCGCCGTCCCGTACGGCGCTGATCGCGCCCGGCAGGCCGGCGGTCTCCAGCAGGCCGTCGACGGTTCTCGGCGAAAGGCCCGCCTCATCCACCACCCGGTCGGCGCCCAGGGCCCGGGCCGTGTCCTCGTCGCGGGCGGACCGCACCTGCGCCACCACCCTCCAGCCGCGAAGCTTGGCGAGCTGGACCGCCATCCCGCCGACCGCCCCCACCGCGCCGGTGACCAGCAGGGTCGCCCCGGCGGGCAGGTCGAAGGCGTCGAGCGCCTGGGCGCCGGCGAGTGATGCCAGCGGCAGACCCGCCGCGGTGGTCAGCTCCACCGTCCTCGGGGCCGGGGCGACGATGTCCGCCGGCAGTGCGACGGTCTCCGCGTACGTACCGCGCCCGGTCGCCATCTGCGCCGACATCGCCACGACCCGGTCACCGGGCCGGAAGCGGGTGACCTGCTCCCCCACCGCGGTGACGGTGCCCGCCACGTCCCAGCCGAGGACCATCGGCGGGCGGAAGGCGCTGTGCCCGGTGTGCAGGCCGCCACGGGTCTGGAGGTCGACCGGGTTGACCGCGGCGGCGGCCGTCCGGATGAGGACGCCGTCCGGGTCCGGGCCGGCCGGTTCCGCGATCTCGGAGACCGACAGCCCTTCCGGGCCGCCGAACGACGTCAGAACTACAGCACGCATGATGTGTTCGCTTTCCTGACCGGGGCGGTGCACCGCGGGCCCGCCGCGCCGCACCGCCCTGCGAGCATCAGACCAGTTCGGGGATGCGGGACGGCAGCCGGCCGGTGACGGAGGCGGTGAGCGTCCGCAGGACGAGCAGCCGGGTCTGGGCTCCCTCGGCGGTCAGGCGGGCCTGCGCGCCGTGCGGCAGGAGCGCCAGTTGCCCGGCCCGGAGGACTCGCTCCGCGGACTCCGTGGTGAGCCGTAGCTCGCCGTTGAGGACGAGCACCGCCTCCTCCACTCCGTGTTGCGGGGTGGAGGCCAGCACGCCGCCGGGCGGAAGCCGCCAGTGCTCCACCGCCTCGCATTCGCTGTGCAGCATTCCCCGGCGCACCAGGCAGGTCCACATGGCCGCCGCGTCCCCGCCACCGGTGCGTGGGCCCGTGCCCGTGGACGTGCCGGCTTCCCTCTCCGCGCCCTGGCCCGTGTCCGAGGGGACGGCGACTCGAACGGCGTCGTCGGTGGTAGAGATGATCACGACGCCTCCGGCGCGGAACGCGGGACGGACAGGGTCACGACCAGCAGCCGCAGCGGGGTGACGGCCTCGACGCCCGTGACGGTCGACGCGCCGAGGGTGAGGCAGGTGTCGGAAGCCAGGGCGGCCGTGTGGCCGTCGGCGGTGGCCCGGCCCGTCCCCTCGTGCACGAAGACGGCCAGTTCGGCGTCCGGGGCTCCCAGCCGGGTCCGCTCGCCGGCGTCGAGTTCGACGACCTCCACCTGCCGTAGCGGGCCGGTGAAGACCCCACTGGTGGAAACCGTGCGCTCTTTGAAGAGGTCGTGGATGACTGCTTCGCCCATGGGGGGTACTCCCGGGTGGTGGTGTGCGGCTCCGGACAGAACGGCGTCGGTGCCGGGTGCGAGGGTCTCGATGACCCACCAGTCGAGATCGTCCTTCCCGGTGTTGCGCAGCCCGTGCACGTTGCCGGGGGCCGTCAGGGCGAGCGTTCCGGGGCCGACCGGGTGCGGTCGGCCGTTGAACAGGAATTCGCCCCTTCCCCTCAGGACGAGGTAGATCTCCTCGGTGCGGGTGTGGCGGTGCTCCCCGCTGAGGCCGCCCGGGGGCACGGACGCCCACTCGACGGCCTCGGTGGGCGAGTGGAGCTGGCGGCGTCCCGCGAAGCACTTCCAGCGGGTACGTCCGGCGGCGCCGTGCACGCCGTACACGGTCGCGGCGCCGGCCACGGTTCCGAGCGAACGCCAGGGCGCCGGGGAGGTCCGCGGCTCGTGGCACGCGGTACGGCCGGACGCCGGGTCCGCGGACGGGACCGGGCCGGGGCGGACGGCGGCTTCGGTGGTCACCGGGAGACTCCGGAGCGGAGGGCCGCCAGCGACTCGGCCGCGGCGGCCAGTTCACCTTCCGTGACGTCGTTGACGAAGAGCGCGCTGCCGATGCCGACGGGCAGCGGCAGTCGCTGCTTGCCGTCGCGGTGCCGCACGGTGTCGCGCAGGGCGTCGCCGAGCACCTCGGGCGTGCACAGCGGGTGCCAGACCGGCAGTCCCAGGCGCGCCATCACATCGAGGACGCGGTCACGCTGGTAGGAGCTGACCAGGCCGCGCCGCTCGGCCAGCACGGTGGTGAGCGCCATGTCGACGGCCACCGCCTCGCCGTGCAGCAGCGCGGGGAGCGCGTGCATCTCGATGGTCGGGCTGAAGGTGTGGCCGTAGTCCACGACTCGCTCCAGCACCTTCTCCCACAGGTTGGGCTGGAGTTCCTCCAGCATGCCCTGGATGGCCCGTTCGACGACCTCGGTCGCCGGGTCGAGGTGCAGTCCGCGGGCGGCGAGGCGCTGGTCCACCGGCGCGTCGGCGGGGGTGGGGCCGACGGCCGCCGGGCTCTGGAGCTTGTTCCGCAGGAGGTCGGCTCCGTGCTGCTCCAGCAGGTCGAACAGGCGGGCGTCCTTGATCAGGGCGATCTTGAGGATTTCCGCCAGGCCGTTGCTGATGTGCCGCGCGTCGAGCGTGGCCAGGAAGGAGCGGTCGAGCAGGGTGCGGTCCGCGGGGAAGTAGGTGCCGAGCCGGTTCTTGTGGCCGTTGTGGTTGACCCCGGTCTTGGCGCCGACACCCGCGTCCACCAGGCCGATCAGCGTGGTGGGGATCCGGATGAACGGGGTGGAACGGCGGTACAGGCTGGCCGCGAACCCGACGATGTCCATCAGCACCCCGCCGCCGATGGCGATGACGGGCTCGCGCCGGCGGTCGATGCCGAAGGCGTCGAGGGCCTCGGTGACCTGGAGCACCGCGTTCATGGACTTGTGGGTCTCGCCGTCGTTCAGGACCAGCACCCGGTGCTCGACGCCGTGGTGGTCGAAGTAGGCGCGGACACGGTCGCCGTAGAGCGAGTCGACCACCCCGTCGGTGACGATGAGGCGGCGCTGGCCGCTGCTGCCCGAGGCGTCCTCCAGGATGGTGGAGTTCCCGGGGTCGAGGAGGTTCTCGCAAGCCCGTATCTCGTACTGGACCGGATTGCTGGTCTGTACGGACCAGTGGGTGACCGGGCTGCCCACCGCGAAGAGACCGTCGTTGTTCCGCATGGTCTGGGTGTCCTGCTGCATCGGGCTTCCGCCTCCGACGAAGAGTCTGGGTTCGGGTTCGTTGCGAATCCGGTCGGGGCAGTGTTTTCGGGTCTCCGCGCGGCAAGGCCTCCTGGGCCGCCTGCGCGGGACGTGGCCACGGCATCGTGGCCTGCCCCCCGTCGTCGGGGACGACCCTGACACACATATCCTTGCGTGCGCAAGGACATGTCCGGGTCCGCGACGGTGACTCGGCCGGAAAGCGGCGGCAGGGCGACGCGGAGGCCTCCGCAACCTGGATCCCGCTCCCGACGGCGCGTTCCGGGATGGCCGGAAGTGCTCGCCCGGTGCGGGCTTCCGCAGGAGACAGGGGGTCCCTCCCGCGGCCCGGCGGCACCCGGCCGACCGGCACGCCTCACGGGCCGGCGGGGCCTCTTCCCGGCGGAAAACGCCCGTGGCCCTCGCCGGGGGGACGGCGAGGGCCACGGGCGGACGGAGCGGGGTGCGGGGCCGCGCGGTCGACGCGGCTCACCGGTCGAGTCTCGGGGCGTAACGCAACCGCGCGACGACCGAACTGGTCCTGTTGTCCATGGACGCCACCTCGAACGCCATGCCGACCTCGCGCCGGAAGAGGCCTCCTATCTCCGCGGCCAGGTCGCGGCCGGCGTCGGTGACGCGCACCACCACGCCCCTGCGGTCGGTCGCGTGGGCCCCCTTCTCCGCCAGGCTCCGCGACTCCAGACGCTGCACGGCCCGGGTGGCGGACGACTGGTTGAGGCCCAGGAGTTGGGCGAGCTCGTTCATGCGCATGCCTGACGGGTCACCGTTGGCGAGCGCTCTCAGGGCGAGGAAGTCCGTGAGGCCCAGTTCGTAGTCCTCCGAGAGTCGCCGGTCCAGCGCGGTCCCGACCTCCGCGACCAGGACCGACAGCTGGCTCCACAGCTCGATGCTGTCTTCCTTGCGCGCTCGCATGATGTCGACCTCTCCAAAGTGCCGAGGTTTCCACCGCCCGCCGAAGGGGCCTTCCGGCCACGGTGGGGGGTGGGGCTCGGTCCCGCGACTGCGGGGACGGCCGGAACACCTCCAGGGTAGGAGGGTCAGGCAGTCAAGAGAACCTTCGGTGACACACATTTTCCATGCCTGCACATGGAGATCGGACGCTACTTGAATCGAGCAGAGTTCGAATCTCCCCCTCTGACACTGAAACTGCAGCGCACTGCCGCTTCAGCGGGGTCGCCGGGGGTCGGAACACCGCAAGACTTCCTTGCGCACGCAATGACATTGCCTTACTGTCGCTGCCGTCCGGTTCCCGGCCGCGAGGCGGCGGGGCCGACATCCGAGCATTCGTGCGCCGCGTACCGACCCGTACCCGGTGTGCCGTTTCAAGGGGGGAACATGCTCAACGCCGTCCCGGCGTCGCCGCCGGTGCACACCGGCCTGCCCACCGCCCGCGCGGTGGACCACTACGCCTTCACGGTGCCACGCCTCGACGAGGCCGTCGCCTACGCCGTCGACGTCCTGGGGGGCCGGCTGTGCTACCGGGAGGGGCCCGTCGAGGACCCCTCCGGGGACTGGATGACCCGCAAACTCGGTGTCCACCCACGGGCCCGCGCCCAGGTCGCCCTGGTCCGGCTCGGTCCCTGCACCAACCTCGAGCTCTTCGAGTACACCGCCCCCGACCAACTCCTCGCCCCGCCCGGCCCGAACGACGTCGGCGGCCACCACCTCGCTCTGACGGTCGCCGATCCGGACGCGGCCGAGGACCACCTGCGCCGGGCGGGCACCGTCCGTCTCGGGCCGGCGGGCCCTCCCGGCACGGCCCACCGCTGGTTCCTGACGCCCTGGGGCATGCTCCTTTCGGTGCGCGGGCCGCTCAGGCCCGACGGACGGCGTTTCGTCCCCGCCCCCGACCCGCACCCCACGGCCGTACAGAGCGCTCTGGGCCTGCTGGGCGTCGAGCACGTCGGTTACACCGTGGCCGACCTCGATGCCGGCGTCGCCTTCTTCACCGACGTACTCGGCGCGGAAGTGGTGGAGAGCGGGGCGGCACCCGACACCGGTCCGGACGGACACCGGCCTCCCGGCGCCGAGCAGTCGCGACGGGTCCTGCTGCGCACCGGGCCGACCGCCAACTGCGAGCTCGTCCAGAGCGGGACCGGCGCCCTGCGCTCCCGGCCACCGCGCAACAGCGACATCGGCGGCCACCACCTGGCCTTCTACGTCGACGACGTGGACGCGGCCGCCGCGTACCTGCGCGAGCAGCGGGGCGTGGTGCTGATGGGCGAACCGGAGACCATCACCCAGGGGTCGATCGCCGGCGACCGATGGCTCTACTTCAGCACTCCCATCGGCATTCAGATGGAGATCCTCAGCATGCCGGACGGATCACTGCCCTACGAGCGGCAGACCACGGCCCGCCGTGCCACGCCGGGCAGTCTGCGCTGGCACGACCGCCCCTGACGACCGGGGCGGCGGCCCCCGCGACGGCGCCCGCGGCTGTGCGGGCGTGGCGGGCCGCGCCCCGGCCTCGTACGCGTCCGCCGAGCATCCGCCGCACGCGGTGCGCCGCGCCCGGCGGCTCCGGCCGCGTCGCGCACCACCGCGCCCTACGCCCCACTCGGACTCATCAGGGAACTTCCCATGGACACGCTCACCCCGTTACCGGTCCGGCCGGCCGGGCCACTGCGCCGAGCGGCCGCCGCACGGGTGGCGCTCTGGCTGGACCGCCGGCACGCCCCGGAACCCGACGGCCCGACCGCTGGCCCGGTCCTCGACCTCGCCGGGGCGGCCGACGCCGTCCAGGACCTGCTGCCGCCCGCCTCCGAGAACCGCTCCTCGGGACAGCTCACCGCCCACGGCATCCGCGTCGTCGGCCCGGTCCACGGAGGGGCCGGCCACCGGCGGCTGATGCGGCGACTGCTGTCCGAGGTGTCCTCCGCCTCCCCCGCCGCCAGGCCCACCGCCATCGAGTACTGCGTCCCGGCCGTGGACGCGCTCGTCGACGCCCGCCTGGATCAGGTCGGCGGCTGGGAGGCGAAGGCGATGCGGTCCCGTGCGGGGATCGCCGGAGCCCACCTGCTGTACGACATGCACCGCCGCGAACTCGCCTCCCCGCAATGGACCGAGGCCGTCGCCCGCGGCGCGGCGGCCCCGCGTCTGTTGTGGTCGACGCGGCCGGGCGCCGGCCCGGACCGGGGCGCCGACCTCGCCCGGCGGCTGCTGCTCCCCGGGACCGCCGTGGCGCTGTCGCCCCGGTCCCTGGAATCCTTCGCGCGACACGGTGTCGTCACCGGGCCGACCGTGCCCGACCTCGCGGAGGCCCACCGCGTCGTCGGCGTCCTCGACTGGTTCGGCATCCGCCTGGACGACCTGGACTCCCCTGCCGGGTGACCGTCGAGCACCCGCCGCACCACACCGCCGGAGGGCGGACGCCACCGCGCGGACACCTCCCGGCGCACGGCCGTGATCCGGCCCCCGTTTCCTGCCGGCCTCTCATCCGAAGGACTTTCACTCATGCTTTCCCCTGCCTCCCTCCCCTCGGACGCGGACACGTCCGCCGGACCGGCGACCGCCGACGCCGCCGGGCGCCCGGCCGCGCAGACCGCGGTACGTCCCCGGGTACACCGCCGGAGGTTCCTGTCCGGCACGGCCGCGGCGGGCGGCGCGCTCGCGGTGACCGCCGCCGGGCTGGGCTCCGCGGCCGCGGCGGAAACGGGGCGCGGCGGCCCCCTCGCGGGTTCGCCCGCCGGCGCGGCAGCGGCCCCCGTCACGGTGCGCCCGGCCGACCGGCGCTACGCCGATCTGCGGCGCGGCACCAATCAACGCTGGGTGGGCAGCCCCGAGCACATCGTCCTGGCCACGTCCACCGCCGACGTCGTGCGGGCCGTTCAGCAGGCCGTCGACTCCGGCCGGCGGCTGGCGGTACGCAGCGGCGGCCACTGCTACGAGAACTTCACCACCAGCGACGACATAGCGATCCTCCTCGACCTGTCCCGGATGGACGACATCGCCTACGACGAGCGCCGCCGGGCCTTCTCCGTGCAGCCCGGCGCCGCCCTCGGCCGGGTCTACGACCGGCTCTACAAGGGATGGGGCGTCTACCTCCCGGCCGGGAACTGCCCCACGGTGGCCGCCGGCGGCCACATACCAGGCGGCGGTTACGGCTCCATGAGCCGCCGCGACGGTCTTGCCGTGGACCATCTGTACGGCGTCGAGATCGTGGTCGTCGGAGCGGACGGCCGCGCCCGCGCGGTCACCGCGACCCGCGAGCCCGGCGATCCGAACCGGGAGCTGTGGTGGGCGCACACGGGAGGCGGCGGCGGCAACTTCGGTGTGGTCACCCGCTACTGGCTGCGCTCCCCGGACGCCCGCGGCGACGATCCCGCGGCCCAGCTGCCCGCACCGCCACGCGAGGTGTGGCTGAGCGAGGTCGCCTGGCCGTGGGAGGAACTGACCGAGTCCCGCTTCACCCGGCTGATGTGGAACCACGGCGACTGGCACACCCGCAACAGCGCACCCGACTCCCCGTACACGGCGCTGTTCAGCCAGCTCAAGCCGTTCCACAAGTCGGGCGGCGCGGTGGTGCTCGACTCGCTGGTCGACGCCGACGCGCCCGGTGCCGAGCGCCTGCTGCGCACCTACATCGCCGAGGTCGGGGCAGGGATCGGAATCCAGCCGCAGGTCCGCCAGTACCGGCGGATGCCGTGGCTGCACGCCACCCAGTGGCCGGGGTTCACCGGCCCCGACCCGACGGTCCGGTTCAAGGGCAAGTCGGTGTACGCGCGCCGCACGTACACCGACGCCCAGATCTCCGCCGCCTACCGGCACCTGACCCGCGACGACTTCCACAACCCCGGCGCACTGCTGATGATCGCCTCGTACGGCGGTGCGGTGAACCGTGTCGCACCGGACGCCACCGCGGTGCCGCAGCGGGACTCGGTACTGAAGTACCAGGTCGTCTCGTTGTGGCAGGACGCGGCGGACGACGCGGCCAACATCGCCTGGGTGCGGGAGTGCTACCGCGACATGTTCGCGGCGACCGGCGGTGTGCCGGTGCCGAACGACACCACCGACGGCTGCTTCGTCAACTACGCCGACGTCGACCTCGGGGACCCGCGCTGGAACAGCTCGGGCGTCCCCTGGCACGAGCTGTACTACAAGGGCGGCTACCGGCGGCTGCAGAAGGTCAAGGCCGCCTGGGACCCCACCGGCTTCTTCCGCCACGCCCAGTCGGTGCGCCCTGCCTGACCCGGCGCACCCGGCCGACCGGCACGTCGCTGCGCCCACGGCCCGGACGTGCCGGCCGGCTCCCCTCCTCGCCCGCAGACCTACACCGACGGGAAACCCTCGTGTCCACTGCCCCTACTGTGCCCGGGCGCTCTCCCCGGCTCTCCTCACTCACCGGAATGCGGTTCTTCGCCGCCTTCCTGGTGTTCCTCTTCCACCTGTCACTGCTCGACGCCTACTCCACCCCCGGTGAACAGCACGGCCCCTTCGCCTCCGCGGTGAAGAACGGCGGCTGGGCCGGTGTCACCTTCTTCTTCATCCTCAGCGGCTTCGTACTGGCCTGGTCCGCGCGCGACGGCGACACCACGACCTCGTTCTGGGGACGCCGGATCGTGAAGATCGCGCCCAACCACGTCGTCACCTTCTTCGTCGCCCTGGCCTGCTACGCCTACGCGTCGGCGACCTGGGGAGCGGGCATCCCCAACTTCCTGCTCCTCCAGGCGTGGGTACCGCGCGACGACGTGTTCTTCAGCATCAACAACCCCAGCTGGTCGCTCTCCTGCGAGCTGGTCTTCTACCTGCTGTTCCCCGCGCTGTACCGCAGGGTCCGCCGGATCCGCGCCGAGCGGCTGTGGTGGTGGGCCGGCGGCACGGCGATGGTGATCATCTCGCTGCCGCTGCTGGTACAGCTGCTGCCCGCGGGTGAGTCGTTCGGACCGAACCACGCCAACTCTCCGCTGTACGGCCATTCCATCACCCAGATGTGGCTCGTCTACATCTTTCCGCCCGCACGGGTGCTCGACTTCCTGCTCGGCATCCTGATGGCCCGGATCGTGCTGACCGGCCGGTGGGTGGGCCTCGGGGTGCTGCCCGCGCTGGCCGTCACGCTGACGGCCTACGTGCTGAGCCTCCAGGCGCCCTTCCTGTTCTCCCTGAACGCCGTCGTCGTCGTGCCGTTCGCGCTGCTGATCTCCGCCGCTGCGGCCCGGGACGCGCAGGGCCGCGGCACCGCCGTCGGCGGACGCGTATGGGTATGGCTCGGCGAGGTGTCGTTCGCTTTCTACCTGGTCCACCAGATCCTGCTGTCCGTACTGCAGGAACGGTTCGGGTACCGCGAGACCGGCTCGCTCGCCGAGGCGGCCGGCGTGGCCGTGCTGATCGCCGCGGTGAGCCTGCTGCTGGCCTGGCTGCTGTACGCCGGCGTCGAACGGCCCGCCGTACGGGCCTGGGCGCGCCGGGGCCGTGCCCGTACCCTCCGCGTCGCCCGTGACCAGCCCTCCGCCGACGGTCCCGGGCCCGGGAGCGAGGAGAGCGACCGGCCGGTCACCGTCGGCACGCCCTGACCCGACCGGACCCCGGCCGCCGGGCTCTCCCGGCTCGCCCCCGGAGAGCCCGGCGGCCACGGGGCCGACCTCAGAGGAGCTTTCATGCCGCTGCCCGTCCTCGCGATGATGCTGTGCACTTTCTGCATCGGTACCGCCGAGAGCGTCATCGCAGGCATCCTGCCGGGCATCGCGCAGGACGTCGGCGTCTCACTGACCGCCGTCGGCCTGCTGATCACCGTGTACGCCGCCGCGGTCGTCCTGGTCGGCCCCCTGGTCACCGCGGCCACCGCCACGCTGCGCCGCGCCACGCTTCTGCCCGCCATGATGGGCGTGTTCGTCATGGGCAACACGCTGGCCGCGTCGGCACCCGGCTTCGGCTGGCTGCTCGTGGGCCGCGTGGTGAGCGCGGTCGTCCACTCCACCCTGATCGCCGCCTTCGTGGCCGCCGCCCGGGACACGGCGCCACCGGACCGGCGGGCCGCGTACGGAGCGAAGGTCACCCTCGGCATCGGCCTGTCCAGTGTGGCCGGGGTGCCCGCCGGCACCCTGATCGGGAACGCGTTCGGCTGGCGCGCCACCTTCTGGGCACTGGCCGCGGTGAGTCTCGCCGCCACCGCGCTGCTCACCCGGTTTCCCGCACCGCAATCCCCGAGGGGCACGGCGAAGCCGGCCGGCCTGCGCCGAACGGCCGCTCCGGACACCGGCCCCGGCCGGCGCCGGTTCGTCCTGCCGGGCCCGATGCTGCTGGTCGCCGCGGTGATCACGCTGGGCACCGCGGGAGTCTTCGCCCTCTACACCTACGCCTCGCCGTACCTCACGCAATCCGCCGGCTTCGGCTCCGGGAGCGTCACCGTGCTCCTGCTGCTGTACGGGCTCGGAGGCATCGTCGGCAACACGGCCGGCGGCCGGGCAGCCGACCGGTTCCCGTCCGCGGCCGTCCCCGCGACCCTGGGCGCGGCCGCGGCGGGTCTGCTCCTGCTCGCGCTGCCCCCGGGCAACCGGTGGGCCGTGGCCGGCGTCTTCTGCCTGCTGGGCACCGCCTACTTCGCGACGATCCCCGCCCTCAACAACGCCATCGTGTCCGCGGCGGGCCCGTCGTCCTCCACCATGGCGTTGACCGTCAACAACTCGGCGTTCTGCGTTGGCATCGCGCTCGGCAGCTGGCTCGGCGGCCTCCTGCTGGCCCGCGGGAACACGCTGCCGACCGTGGCCGCGGCCGGCGCGGCATCCACCGCGGCGGCCTTGCTGCTGGCCCTGCTGCACACCCGACTCCGCAAGGCCCCTCCCGGCCCCGCCCTCCCCGCCACCGGCGCATCCCACGACACCGGCACCGGCACGACCGTCACGGGCAGCGGAGCGCCACGGTGACGTGGGGGGGGCGCCCGCCCCCACTGGGCGTGGCAGCCCTCGAACCATGCCCGCCCGGATTGGGCGCAGTGCCTCCTCATCCGGTACACGCGACACCTGGCCGAAGCGCGAGGAGCAGCAGCGTGCCGAGGGCGCCTCCGCATCCGCCCGCCTGCAGGCTCGGCAGACTCTGCGCACCTCCCCGTACGCCGAGACGTTCCATGCCCCGGTGCGCTTGGCGACGCCCCGACAAGCCGGCGGTCATGCGACAGCGATTCACCACGATCCGTGCCGACCTGCCCGTGCCGGCCTCGCGGATCGACACGGCTCGAGCCGAAGCCGCCCAGCAGGCTCGCCTCGAAGCCGTCGTGCTGCGCACCAAGCCCGCAACCTGCGTGCGGTCGTCGAGCAGCTCCAGGCCGAGCAAGGGAGTGCGGCGCCAGGCCAACGCCCAGGATCCGGCGTCATACGAACGGCGAAGCAGCCCGCACCGCCGCGCTGCAGCAGGAGAGGCGGCAGGGCGGAGCACCCTGCGTGCCCGGCAGACCCGCGAACAGATCCCGCACCAGCGACCCCGAAGAGCTCGTAGATTCGTGTCCTGCCCGCTGGAGCTGGGCTGACCGTGGTTGTTTTTGGGGGCATGATCGGCAAAGTCCGCACCCGAGTCCTGCCGGCCTCCCAGCGCCGCTCGCTGGACGAGTTGACCGAGGACCTGGACCTGTCGTCCGGGGACACCACGTCCAAGCGTTCGGCCTTCTGGACGATGCTGACGCTGTCGTCGGTCATCGCATCCGGCGGCGTGCTCACGGACTCGACGGCCACCGTGATCGGCGCGATGATCATCGCGCCGCTGTCCACGCCCATCATGGGCATCGCCCTGGGCTCGGTGAAGCGCCGCCGCACCGGATCGGCCAGGGTCGTCCTCCTGGCGTGCCTGCTGGTGACCGCAGTCGGGATGACCGTGTCGGTGGCCCTCCCCGGCGACTACGACCTGCTGTCCAACAGCCAGATCTCCTCACGAACGTCGCCGGGCCTGATGGACCTGATCGCCGCCCTGGCGACCGGTTTCGCCGGCGCAGTGGCACTGGCCCGCCGGGACGTCGCCGCCGTACTGCCCGGCGTCGCGATCGCCATCTCTCTTGTCCCGCCCCTGGTGGTGGCAGGGGTGTGTCTGGGACAGCTGTCGGGATGGCTGGCGCTGGGGGCGTTGGTGCTGTTCGTGTCGAACCTCTTCGCCCTGGTCTTCGGCGGCATGGTGGTCTTCGCCTCGCTCGGCTACGGCACGGAGGCCGACAAGGCAGCCGGACGTCCCGCCCGCAGGACCTACGCGGCCATGATCCTGCTGTTCACCGCCGTGTTCGTTCCGCTGACGGCCAACACCGTGATCACACTCCTGCTCGACACGTGGACCGGCCGGACCAAGGACGCGGCACAGCAGTGGCTTGCCGACGTGCCGGACGCGTCCGTCACGAGCGTCGACGCGACGTCGCGGACGATGTACGTCCACGTCCGCAGCCCCGGAGACCTCCCGCCGGTGGAGTCTCTGCTCGACCGGCTCGAGGGACGGATCCCGGACGGTATCCCCGTCGCGGTGGACACGTCGCGTGGCCGGCGCATCGACGCCGGAGTGGTCGGCGGCTGAGCATCCCGTGCTGTTCCCCTTCGGAGCGCTCTGGGCTGTGTGTGGGGTGGCACCGTGTCGGCGTTGGCGCTGACTGTAGGCAATGATGGCCTGCCATAGGCGGCGTCGATCGGCGTCAGGCCAGTGCAGGTCGGTCAAGTGCAGTTCGGCGTAGGTGGCTTGCTGGGGCAGGAAGTTGGAGGTGCGTCGTTCACCTCCGGTACGCCACAGCAGGTCGACGTCGGGCAGGTCGGGATGGGGCAGGTGTGCGGCGACGTCGCGTTCGCTGAGCAGGTCTGGGGTGATGTGGCCTGCCTGGGCGGCGTGGCCGGCAAGCGGCGCCCGGGTGCTCAGCGGCGACCGCACCCAGGCCCCGGCCGAAAACCTTCTGGCGAGCGAGCCTCCGACGAAGCCGGTGTACGGCGGCATCGCCGAGGGCGGCACCGACACCACCGAGCTGGCCGTGCCGACCGACGCCCGGGGCCGCGCCCGGTCCGCGCCGCTCCAGGCGGGCACTGACAAGGAACGCACATGCACGGTCCGCGCCGAGGCCGGCGGCGCCTCGACGGTCTTCACCGTGAAGGTGCTACACCGTGACCGTCGCGGGCGGTGACGACCAGCAGGCCGAACAGGGCCAGGACTTCGCGGAGGCCCTCCAGGCCCGCGTGGTCAGGTCGGGCGCCACGGCATCGGCCGGCACGGAGGTCGAGTTCCGCATCGAGGACGGCAGCCTCGCCTCGACCGGCACCGGTGGCATCGGCCTCCTCCTCGCCGCGGCCACAGGCCCGCACCACCGGGGTCCGGCCGCGCTGTGACCAGGTCTTCGCTTGCGGCGGCGTCATGGAGAATCCGGCTTCCTCCTCGAAGACAAGCCAGGCTCCACGGGCCGCTGCAAGTCTTCCGCGCACGCGTGCGTCCCAGTCACGGAGTTCGGTGCCACCTGGCCTCAAGACGTCCCTGTTCAGATTCACGGCATGGACGCAGATCCGTTCTTCGCCGGGGAGGGTAATGCGGACGGACCAAGTCACGGACACGGGTCGTGCCTGGGACGCCGCCCAAGCGCGAGCCGGAGTGCGGCGTCGGTGGGTTCGCAGACTGCCGGTCCTGGAAGGCCACCTCCGTCCGTTGCCGGGGGCGGCTCACGGATGCGGGCGCGGCTTTCCACGCGGGTGAGGGACAGCGCGGAGCCACGGCGCGCCGCAGGCATGGTCGGAGGCCGTGCGGTGTCCCGGTAGGTGCTTTGTCGTCGCATTGTTGCGCGGCGCGTAGCGGGAGATATCAGGTGCGTGTGCCGCTCGCGTGATGTGGGGTGCGGGCGTTCTGGGCGGCTCTGCGGGTGCTCCAGCGGACCAGGGGCTGCAGGGCTTCGAGGAGGGCCTCCCCTGCGGGGGACAGGGTGTAGGTGATTTGGACGGGTGTGGTGGGCACCACAGTGCGTTCGATGAGTCCTTCGGCTTCGAGTTCCTTGAGGCGCTGGGAGAGCAGGCGGTCGGAAATGCCGTGGATCACTGCCCGGTACTCGCCGAAGCGTCTGGCGCCTTGGGTGGCGGCCATCAGGATGGAGCCGGTCCAGCGGCGGCCCACCGTTTCGAGGGTTTCCTGGAAGCGGGGGCAGGTTTCGTCGTGGATGGAACTGCGTTCAAGCTGTCGTGGCATGTGGTCTACTCCTGAGCTACTTATGAAAGATTAGCACCTTACGGGACGTTTGGTCTGGCGTGAGGGCGGCCGCACTGTGGTGCCATGACCGATTACGGACACCCGCTGTCGTTCGGCCTGAGCCTCGACCCGGCAGCGGACGCTCTCGAAGAGACCCGCCGGCTCGCGCACCAGGCCGACATCAGCGGGCTCGACTACCTCGCCGTCCAGGACCACCCGTACCAGCCGGGCCACCTGGAGACCTGGACACTGCTCAGTCACCTTTCAGCGTCGACGCAGCGCATTTCCTTCCTCACGGACGTGGCCGATCTTCAGCTGCGGCCTCCGGCGCTGCTGGCCAAGGCGGCCGCCTCGTTGGATGTCCTCACCGGCGGCCGTGTGCAGCTGGGGGTGGGCGGCGGTGCCTTCCCCGAAGCGATCGCCTCCATGGGGAGCTTGCCCCGGCGGGGCGCGCAGATGGTTGCCTTCACCGAGGAGTCCCTCGATCTCATGCACCAGGCGCTGGCCGGTGGTGCGGTACGGATGCAGACCTCTCATCACACCGTCATGGGCTACCGGGCCGGCCCTGTCCCGGCCACCCCGGTGCAGCTGTGGCTGGGGGCCCAGAAATCCAAGATGCTCGCCATGGCCGGGCGGGCGGCCGACGGATGGATCTCGCCGCTGAACATCTACGTGCCGCCCGAGGAGGTGCCCGCACGTCAGGTCATCATCGACGAGGCGGCCACGGCCGCCGGCCGCGACCCGCGGTCCGTCCGGCGCATCTACAACGTCATCGGCACCATCGGGACGCACGGCGCCCCCCACGGACTCGTCGGCGACGTCGAGGTGTGGGTCGACACCCTCACCGACTGGGCCCTGCGTCTGGGGTTCGACACCTTCATCTTCTGGCCTGTGGGCGATGCCGAGACCCAGCTGGAGCTCTTCGCCGCACGAGTCGTCCCGGCGGTGCGCGCACACGTCGCGGAGCGCAGGGGGCAGCGATGAACCCGGAACCCGTCACCGCGCCTGCCGCCCTGCCCGGCAAGCTGATCACGCCGGACGACAGCCGCTACCGGACCTACCGCTCCACGTACACCACGGTTGGCAGTCCCGCCGTCGTCGCCGTCCCGGAATCGGCCGGTGACGTCGCAGCCACCCTGCTCCTGGCGCGGGATCGTGGGCTTGCCGTCGCGGTACGCAGCGGCGGGCACGGTCTGTCCGGCCGCGGCACCAACAACGGCGGGCTGGTCATCGATCTGCGGCGGATGAACCGGGTCACGGTCCTCGACCGCTCCAGGCGCCTCGTGCGGGTGGAGGCGGGTGCCCGCTGGGCGCAGGTCGCCCAGGCGCTGAGCCCGCACGGGCTGGCCATCAGCTCCGGCGACCACGGCAATGTCGGCGTCGGCGGGCTCGCCACGGGTGGCGGGGTCGGATGGCTGGTCAGGCGTTTCGGGCTCACGGTGGACCGTGTGCGGGCGGTGGAGGTGGTGCTGGCCGACGGTTCGCTCGTGCGCGCCGACGCGGCCAACGAGCCGGACCTGCTGTGGGTGATGCGGGGCGCGGGCGCGGGCGCGGGTATAGCCGTGGCCTTCGAGTTCGAAGCCCTCGAACTGCGGAACGTGGGATACGCGCAGATCGCCGCGCGGGTCGACCCGGCGGGCGGGTTGCTGCAGCGTCTGGACGCGGTGCTGAAGGACGCCCCACGGGAGCTCACGACGGCCGTCATGTTCTCCTCGCAGGGGCCGGTGACGAACGCGTTCATCACCGCGGTCGTCG
The DNA here is from genome assembly GCF_022869105.1 of Streptomyces sp. BJ20. Lineage (NCBI taxonomy): Bacteria > Bacillati > Actinomycetota > Actinomycetes > Kitasatosporales > Streptomycetaceae > Streptomyces > Streptomyces sp. BJ20. The sequence continues at coordinate 3,666,100 of NZ_CP094918.1, read as the reverse complement.
CCACCGACGACACGCGGGCCATCAGCAATGCGATCGGCCCTCTCCTCGACATCGGTGAGGTGACCCTCCAGCAGGCGCTGCTGACGCCCTACACGAGTCTCGTTCCGCGTGAGCACATGCACGTCAATGTGGGGCAGATGCCCGCTTCCACGACCAACGGGCTGCTCTCGGAGGTCACGCCGGCCGCCGGCCGTGCGCTGGTCGACATGATGGCCGGGCCCACGCCCCTGTTCGTCCAGATGCGCTCCCTCGGCGGTGCGGTGGCCGAGGCCGATCCTGCGGCCACCGCCTTCCCGCACCGGCATCAGCGGTTCCTCGTCACCGCCTCGACCTTCCCTCCCTACGGTTACGACGACCTGCTCAGGGCATGGAAGCCGGTGGAACAGCACACGGAAGGGGCGTATGTGAATTTTGAGAGCAATCCGAGCCAGGCCTCGTTCGACCGCACCTACCCGGGCTCCGTCGGCACGCGTGTCGCTGCGTTGTGGCGGCGTTACGACCCCGACGGCGTTCTGCGCCCCCGTCTGTGAGTGAGGTCGGCGCGCGGGTCAGGGGTCGTGTGGCAGGAGGCGGAACGTGTGCCGCATGAGGCGGTTTCGCCACTCCGCGTCGAGTGCTGCGGGGTTCGGCTGCGCAGGTGTGTCCTCGTCCAGGTACTGCCCGTTCCAGGATCCGGCAGCAAGGGCTGCCTGCTTCACGTGGCGTGCGCCTTGGGAGGGCGAGTCTCCCTCGATGGTGAACATGGCGTGGAGCAGCGGTGTGCGGATGACTCCTGGGTGCACGCTCACGGCGTCGAACCGGGGCTCGGGCGCCTGCTCTGTGAGCCATCGCGCGTGGGCCACCAGGGCGAGTTTGCTTCTGGAGTAGGCGCCGGTGGAGCTGTAGGGGGCCCGTTGCATGTTGAGGTCATCCACGTCCAATGACGTGGTCAGATGCGTGGCTGAGGAGACATGAACCACGCGTCCACGCGCGGTGCGGAGCAGAGGGGTGAGACGGGCGGTGAGCAGTACCGGTGCCAGGTAGTTGGTTTGCAGGGTGCGCTCGTTGCCGTCGCCGGTGAGTTGCCGGGTCGGCGGGCCGGGGCGGCCTGCGTTGTTGATGAGTACGTGGACCCGGTCGGTGATGTCTGTGATGTGGCCGGCGAGTCTGTCGGCGGCGGCGAGCTGGTCGAAGTCTGCCTGGAGGTAGTGCACTTCGCCCGCGCCCAGCTGGGTGAGGCGGTCGAGGAGGGAGGACTGGCTTTCGGGTGGCTGGGGGCCGTGGACGATCAGCCGGGCTCCGTCCGCGGCCAGAAGGTGAGCGACGTTTTCCCCGATGCCGCTGGTGGCACCGGTGAGCACCACCGTGGGGCGGGCGGTGCTGCTGGAGTCCATGGTGCTCACCGTTGCGTGGGTGACGGGTGCGGGCCCGTGGCGTGCGGATGCCGCCGGGCCGTCCGGCGCCCCGGAAGACCATGGCGCCGGGCGGATCGGTCGGATGTCCGGGGGGGGTCCTGCCCGTGCGGTGGGGCGTTGTGACTGTCGCCCTCACTCCACCTCACCGCAGGGCTGGGCTCTGGTTCACAGGAGCAGCTGGTCGATGGTGAAGGGCAGGGAGCGCAGTCGGCGGCCGGTGGCGTGGTGGATAGCGTTGCCGATGGCTGCCGCCATGCCGACCAGGCCGACTTCGCCGACTCCCTTCGTGCCGACGGTGGTGGCTCGGTCGGGGCCGCCACAGAAGATCACTTCCATGTCGGGGATGTCCGCGTTGACGGGCATCAGGTAGTCCCCGAAGGTGGCATTGGCGATGCGTCCGGTACCTGCGTCGGTTGCCGTCTCCTCGAACATGGCTTGGCTGATGCCGCCGACGGTGCCGCCGGTGATCTGGCTCGAGGCGGTCTTCTCGTTGAGGATGCGTCCGCCGTCGATCGCGCTGACGACGCGTGCCACCCGCAGGAGCCCCAGTTGCGGGTCGATACGGACCTCGACGAACTTCGCGCCGAAGGCGCCGGCTGTGGCCATGCCGATCTTCTGAGGGTCGGGTGGTGTGCTGCGGCCGTCCGCGCTGAGCTCCTCCAGACCGTGACGGTTGAGGATGTCGGTGTACGCCTCCCCCTGGTCCGGTGCGTCAGTGCGGTGCAGACGGCCCCCGCTCGCGGTGACCTCTTGCACTGCCGCTCCTCGCAGCGGGGAGGCATCGTCGTCGCGGACGATGTCGAGGAACTCCTTGACGAGGTTGCCGCAGGCCATGTGTACAGCGTTGGCCAGCGCTCCGGTCAGGCCGGACCCTCCGGCCTGGGGCGAGTAGGGCATGTCGGAGTCGCCGAGGTCGAAGCGGACCCTGTCGAGGTCCAGGCCCAGGCATTCGGCCGCAAGCTGGGTCATGACGGTGTAGGTGCCGGTGCCGATGTCGGTTGCGGCGCTGGTTACGTAGGCGGACCCGTCGCGGCGCAGCGACGCCCGTGCCTGGCAGGGCACCTGGTAGAACGGATAGGACACGCCGGCCATGCCGTATCCGACCAGCCAGTTGCCGTCGCGCATGGAGCCGATTTCCGGTGTGCGGCGGGCCCAGCCGAAGCGTTCTGCACCGACGGTGTAGCACTCGCGCAGAGCCTTGCTCGACCAGGGCAGGCCCAGCACCGGGTTCTGCTCGGCGTAGTTGCGCAGCCGCAGTTCCAGCGGGTCCATGCCGAGCGCGTACGCCACCTCGTCGATGGCGGATTCCAGGGCGAAGTTGCCCTGGCCCTCGGCGGGGGCGCGCATGGAGCCCGGGCAGGGGATGTTGAGGCGGGCCTGACGGTCGTGGGTCCGGGCGTTGGGGCACTCGTAGGCGACCGCTGATCCGGCGGCGACCGGTTCGTAGTCGTCGTCCTCCATCGCCACCGATGAGATGGCGCGGTGCTCGATCGCAGTCAGTTGGCCGCCGGAGGTGGCGCCGATCTTGATGTGCTGGACGCTGTTGGGGCGGTGTCCGACGGAGGTGAACATCTGTGGCCTGGTCAGGACGAGCTTCACCGGGCGTTTGACTTCACGCGCGGCCATCGCCGTGAGGATGGTGTGGGACCACACGCGCAGTCCGGCGCCGAAGCCGCCGCCGACGAAGGGAGCGAGGACCCGCACGCCGCTTTCGGGGATCCGGAAGATCCGGGCGAAGGAGGTGCGCACGTTGTGCGGCCACTGGGTGGAGTCGTGGACGGTGACCGAGTCGCCGTGCCAGGAGGCGATGGTGGTGAACAGTCCGAGCGGGTTGTTGGTGTTGTCCGGGGTGGTGTAGCGCTCGTCCACGACGATGTCGGCCTGCGCGAACCCGGCTGTGACGTCGCCGCGCTCGGTGTCCAGTCCCCAGGGGTTCTCAAGGACTTCGGCGCGGGGGTCCTCGATGTCGAGCAGCGCCTCGCCCGGCTCGTACTCCACCTTGATCAGCGAGGCGGCGTGCCGTGCCTGTTCCGGGCTGTCGGCCACGACGACGGCGATGTGCTGGCCGTAGTGCAGGATACGGTCGTCCTGCATGGGCGCCGGCGGAGAGGGGCCGAGCAAGGTCATCGGTCCGCGTTCCAGCTGGGGTGCGGTCAGGTGGGTGATCACCGTGAGGACACCAGGAGCATGCTGCGCTTCGGAGGCGTCGATGCTGCGGATGCGCCCTGCGGCGATCGTGCTGCCCACCAGGGCCGCGTGCACCATGCCCGGGTAGATGTAGTCATTGGGGTAGTGCGCGGCCCCGGTGGTCTTCAGGGGGGCATCGACGCGGTCGACGCCTTCACCGATGACCGTGCGCGTCGGGTCTTCCAGCGTGGTCATGACGAGGCTCCCGCGACGGTCTCGAGCGTGCGCACCAGGGTGCGCTTGGCCAGCTCCACCTTGAACGCAGTACCGGGCAGTGTCCGGGCGCCCTCCAGAGCCGCTTCCGCGGCAGTCCGGAAGTTCTCGTCACTGGCCGTGGCGTCGCGCAGCACGTCCTCGGCGCTCCAGGCCCGCCAGGGAACGGTTCCCACTCCGCCCAGGCCGATCCGAGCTTCACGGATGGTGTCGCCCTCCATCCGCAGGGCCACCCCGGCGGAGGTGAGAGCGAACTCGTAGGACACGCGGTCGCGGACCTTCATGTAGTGCGAGCGCGCTCCCTCGGGAAGAAGGGGGATCTCGACTTCCGTGATCAGTTCGCCGTGGTTCAGCACGTTCTCGATGTGGGGTGTCGTGCCGGGCTCACGGTAGAACTGAGTCAGTGGGACGGCGCGCGGCCCGTCCGCGCCCTGGATGTGGACGACGACGTCCAGCGCCACGAAGGGTACGGCTACGTCCGATGCGTGCAGGGCGATGCACTGGTCACTCGTTCCCAAGATCGCATGCATGCGCTGGATGCCATGAATGGCTGCGCATCCGGAGCCGGGGTTGCGCTTGTTGCACGCTGCGACGGTCGGGTCGCGGAAGTACCGGCATCGTGCCCGCTGCAGCAGGTTGCCGCCGATCGTGGCCATGTTGCGCAGTTGCGTGGATGCTCCTAGCAGGAGCGCCTCACGTACGAAGGGAAGCCGTTCGCGCAGCAGCGGGTCTGCGGCAAGTTCCTCCATCGTCGTCAGTGCGCCGACGTGCACCGTCGAGTCGGCGTGCATGATGCCTTTGAGGGGCAGCCTGGTGATGTCGACCAGCCGCTCGGGCTCGAGGACGCCGTCCTTCATGAGGTCGAGCTGAGTGGTGCCGCCGGCCAGGAACGACGTGCGGGGGTCTGCGGTGACGGCGGCCACCGCCTGCTCGGTCTCGGCGGGCCGGACATACTCAAACGGACGCATCGTTGCCCTCCGAAACGACGTCGCGGATCGCTGCGCGGATATTCGGATAGGCTCCGCAGCGGCAGATGTTTCCGCTCATGAACTCGCAGATGTCCGCGTCTGTGCCTGCGCGTCCCTCGGCTTCCAGGGAGACCGCAGACATGATCTGTCCCGGGGTGCAGTAGCCGCACTGAAATGCGTCGTGCCGGGCGAACGCCTTCTGCAAGGGATGCGGCTCGCCGTTGTCGGTGAGCCCTTCCACCGTGGTGATCTCGTGGCCGTCGTACTGAGCAGCCAGAGCGAGGCAGGAGACGATGCGCTTTCCGTCGACCAGAACGGTACAGGCGCCGCACGCGCCTTGATCGCAGCCCTTCTTCGCGCCGGTAAGCCCCAGGTGGTCGCGCAGGGCGTCCAGGAGCGTCACACGCGAGTCGAACCGCATGCGGTACGCATCCCCATTGACGCTGAGTGTGACTTCTACGTCCGGGATCTTTGATGTCGCTTCGCTGGGGCGCGTCGGCGTGTCGGCATGCTTCATAGCGCCTCGATTCATGAGGTTCGGTTTAGAGCAGGAGCGTGGCTTGGCAACCGGAGTGGTTTCTGGTCGATGCTAAAACCGGGCACAAAGGTCCGCCATTCGTGGCAAAACGCAGCATTGATCAAGAAGTGGGAACCGGTACCGCTGTGTTCTCGACTCGTCTGAGGTGGGGTGTTCTGAGCCTGGCGGCGTGACGATCGAACCCTTGTGCTGGCGCCACCGCTGGCATCGATGCCGATGGCATTCCGTTTTGCTGAGCACGCCGAAAGGCTGCCCGAGAAGGCCGCCAGGACTGCGGTCCCGTTCGTGGGAAGGCCTGTCGTCGCCGGTCTGCCTGAGCTGTGAGCTGCCGCCTTGGCATGTGTTGTCTGCCAGGCGAGCGGGACTGTACCGCAGCCTGATGGCATACAACCTTCGGACGAGGCGGGCGAGTTGAGAAGGGCTGCTGGGCTGTTCGCTCGGTGAGACTCGACGGGATTCTCCATGGAGTCGGCGGTCTTTTTTTGGGGGGCGCAGCGGCACTCGTCCTTCGTGCCTGCGGCGTGCCTTACAGCCCTCGGAGCCGCTCAGGTGCGCCCCGTGCACGGAAGTGAGTGGCCGGTCACGGTGAGGTGTCTGGTTGTCTGAGGCGCTTTTCCATGTGCGCACCGGGATGCGTCTCGGGGCAGCGGCTCCGTCGTGGTCCCGGGCGCCCGAAGGGATGGCCGCTTACGCTGGTGCCACGCCCGCCTGCCCGTTCTTTCCCGCCGTTCTCGGTGGCGCCACGGCCGTCTCGTACCGCGTGTGCGGCGGACCGATTCCACACTTCAGGAGCTGGAGATGTTGGATGTTGCGGAGCACCTGTACCGCTGGATCAAAGCTGATCAGGATTTCGCCGTCGCCACCGTGGTCTCTGTGAGCGGCAGCGCGCCGCGCATGCCCGGTGCGGCGCTAGCCGTCGACGCCGACGGAACGGCCGTGGGCTCGGTCTCGGGCGGATGCGTCGAAGGAGCGGTCTACGAGGCGTGCCAGGACTCCCTGCGCACTGGGCGAAGCCTGGTCCAGCGTTTCGGCTACAGCGACGAGGACGCCTTTGCTGTGGGCTTGACGTGTGGTGGTGTCATCGACATCGTCACCGTCCCCGTCCGTCGGTCTGATCCCAGCCGTCGGCTCCTGGCGTCAGCCCTGGCGGGAGTGTGTGCTGACGAAGCTGTGGCCTTGGCCCGTGTGATCGACGGACCGGAGCCGTACATCGGCCGTGTTCTGGTACTGCGTGCCGACGGCTCGATGGAGGGCACACTCGACGGAAATACCGAACTGGATCGTGTAGCTGCCGGTGAGGCCCGTGCATTGCTGGACGTCGGACGCACTTCCACCATTACGGTGGGTGCGGATGGCTCATACTGCGGTCGGCCCCTGCGCCTGCTTGTGGAGGTCAGTGCCCCACCACCACGCATGATCGTTTTCGGCGCCATCGACTTCGCGGCCGCCCTGGTGCGGGTGGGGAAGTTCCTCGGCTACCACGTGACGGTGTGTGATGCCCGCCCGGTCTTCGCCACCCGTCAGCGCTTCCAGGAGGCCGACGAGGTGGTCGTCGCTTGGCCGCACCGATACCTCGAAGGCACCGGCATCGACCATCGGACCGTATTGTGCGTGCTGACGCATGATGCCAAGTTCGATGTGCCCCTGCTCGCACATGCCCTGCGACTGCCAGTGGCTTACATCGGGGCCATGGGATCGCGCCGCACCCACGAAGACCGCGTACGGCGCTTGCGGCAGGTCGGCGTGACAGACGAGGAACTGGCCCGGCTGCGCGCGCCGATCGGCCTCGATCTGGGAGCACGGACCCCGGAGGAGACCGCGGTCGCGATTGCCGCTGAGCTGGTTGCGTCGCACAGAGGAGGGAGCGGTTCGCCGCTCACGGGTTCAGCGGCCCGCATCCACAAAGACGTCGCACTGCAGTGACCGATTCACCGTCGTCGCAACAGGTCCGGGGTCGCTGTGGTGCGGGTAGCAGAGCTCCGGTTGGCAGTCGTGTCCGGCGGTACCTGCAGGCCGTCGTGATGAAGCAGGTGCCACGCCGCGCGAGCGGAGCACGGCACAAGGAGTCCAGACCGCATCCAGAGCCGCGCGGGTGCATCCCGTGGTCAGCTTTGCGATTCTGACAGACGGGGATGCAGAGGAGACTGATGGTGGTGAGCACCCCGCACGACGACTCGAAGAAGTCGCTGACGCAGCGGCTTCCGACAGCCGAGTTGACAGTCGACCAGCACGGGACGATCACCCGGTGGAGCGGGGCTGCCCGGTGCTTGGTTGGTTTCACGGCCTCGGAAATGCGCGGCGAACCGGTCACCCGTCTTTTGTCCCCCCAAGTCGATGCATCGGGCGAGGGCATGGACACCACCGCTCCGGTTCTGGTGCACGGCAAGGACGGTCGCACCGAGGCCTGTCATGTGCGTATCCGGCCTGCCGATGACGTTGCCGGCGGCTGGGCCGTGACTCTGACGCCCGTGGCTGCGGGCGAACACGGTGACAGTGTGGGGTCTGCGGTGCTCGAGACTCTGTTCACGCAGGCACCGTCCAGCTTGTGTGTGTACGACAGTGACCTGCGGCTTCGCCAGTTCAATCCGGCGGCGCAAGGCATGCAGGGAGTTTTCGGCCCTCGCTCTCTCGGTCTGATGCCGCACGAGGTGTGGCCGGATTCGAACTCGAAGGAGTTCGAAGTGCGTATGCGGCAGGTCCTGAAGTCCGGGATTCCGGTGCTGGGTTTCGACAAGCGGGGCCGTCCTCCGGACGATCCCGAGCATGAGCATGTCTTTGCGAACTCGATCTTCAGGCTGGAGGATGCCCAGGGGCGCGTGCTGGGTTTGGCCACCACAGCGGTGGAGATCACCGAACAACGCATTGCGGAAGAACGCATTGCGCTGCTCGCAGACGCCAGCGCTGTGGTCGGCACGTCCCTGAGTGTGGTCGAGACCGGCCAGCAGCTCGCGGATGTCACAGTGCCCCGCTTCGCCGACGCTACAACGGTCGACGTCTGTGCACCGGTTCTTGTAGGAGAGGAACCCAATTCGGGCAACTCCGACTTGCGACGCGTGGGCTTGCGGTACGGCGGTGGTGACAGCCGGCAGCGACGCCGTCCCAGGTTTCCCTACCCGATCGCCATGAAAGAGCACGTCGACGCCCCCTACCGGTCCGAGGTCCGGATCCCCGCAGACGACGGGGAACCGCTGTACCGGAGTACCAGCGGCAGCCGGCCCGTCCCCTGCCTCGTAGCCCCGATGAAGGCCCGCGGTAGCGTCGTGGGGGCCGTGACGTTCTACCGTCTTCGGCCGGGCAGCTCCTTTTCCGACTTCGACAGCCTCACGGCCCGCGATCTGGCCTCCAGGGCGGCTCTGAGCATCGACAACGCGCGCCGCTATGTACGCGAGCACAACGTAGCGCAGGCTCTGCAGCACCAGATGCTTCGCCGCCGCACCACCGAGCAGAGCGCCGTCACGACAAGTCACTACTTCACTCCCGCCTCCGCAGGTGCTCACTGGTTCGACGTCATTCCGGTGTCCGGAGCCCGCGTCGCCTTTGTGCTGGGAGAAACGACTGAGGCCGGCCTGTCTGGGGCCGCCTTCATCGGCCGGCTGGGGGCAGCGGTGCACACGCTGGCGAGCCTGGACCTGGCTGCGGATGAGGTGCTGGCCCGCCTGGACACCTTGGTCATGCAGATGGCCGGCCCCGAGGACGATGCCCCCCGGCACGGGAACGCCTCCCCTGCTGCGGAGATCCGCTGCCTGTACGGCGTCTACGATCCCGTGTCCGGCCGTCTGTCCGTGGCCGTCGCCGGGCACGTCCCTCCTGCTGTCGCGGAGCCCGGGGAGAGGTTCAGAACGCTTCCTATGCTGGTCGGCAAGCCACTCGGTACTGATGAGCGGCACTTCGTAGGCGCTGATTTCGATCTGTCCGACGGCAGTGTGATTGCCTTCCACACGCCGACCTTCAGGCCCAGCACTCCCACGGCCCGCGACGACCAGACGCCGGAACGGCTTACAGGTGTCATGGCCTCGGCTATCGGGACACCGCTGGACGAACTGCGCAACACCATCCTGGCTTCCTCCCCCGACGTTGGGCACACGCCCAGCGGCAAGATCCTCCTGCTGGCCCGCACCCGCCGCTTGGACGACGACCATGTGCACACGTGGGATTTGCCCAGCGACCCGGCGATCGTGGCCACTGCTCGCAGCCTGGTGCAACGCCAATTGGCCGCCTGGGGGTTGGAGGAGGCAGGGTTTGTCACCGAACTGGTGGTGAGTGAGTTGGTCACCAACGCCATCCGTTACGCCGAAGGCCCCATACACCTGCGCGTCATACGCGATCACCAGGTGCTGATCTGTGAAGTGTCCGACGCGAGCACGACGGCTCCCCACCTGCGCTACGCCCGCACCGGCGACGAAGGAGGGCGAGGATTGTTCCTCATCGCGCAGCTCACCCAGCGATGGGGCACACGATTCAGCGACAGCGGCAAAACCATCTGGACCGAACAGGACACGCAGCCACCGGCATGACCCCCCCCTCCCCCGCCCTGATGGGAAGCTGTGACCGGCCTCCTTGGTCCACAGGGCGGGGGCGCCGGCTCAAGCCACCCGATACCGGGCCGCGGCCCGGGCCCTGGCTGCAGCCTCCTGGTGTGCACGGTCCCGGGACCACTCGAAGAGCGGCAGGAGCGCAGTCAGGGCTGGATCCCGCTGGGCGAGCGTGAACTCAGGGACGATGAAGCTGGCATCCAGGCGCAGCGTGTGAGCGAGGACCGCAGTGAGGTAGTTCTGCACAAAATCGTGTCCCTCCTCAGCCGTGCAGGGCGCGTAGGACAGGTACCGGCTGGTGGCCACGGTGGTCGGTGTAGGCGAGTGCGGAGCCTTCTGCGGCCGTGCGGCCGGGGAGGATTACGTTGTCCAACCATGCCTTGAGGGTGGAGGGGATCGTGTAGGTGTGCATCGGCGCGCCGATGCAGGATCACGTCGGCCTGTTCCAATTCCTCGATGAGCCGTTGGCGAGTGGCGAAGGCTGCGGCCTGTTCGGCGGTATGGGTGCGCGGGTCGGCAAGGCCGGCGGCGTAAGCGTCGGCGGTGGTGTGTGCGACGAGATCGGCGGCCAGATCCCAGTAGATCACCGTGGAGTCAGGAGGGTGGGCCGCCCAAATGCGGCGGAACGTCTCCATCACCGCGCGTGAGACGGACGTGTCGTGGGCGGACACGGACGAGTCGATGTGCAGCAGTGCGGCCATGGAAGGGGAGAGTCTCGGAGCGCGTAAGCAAAGGCGCCGAGAGCGCCCGTGTTCGAGGCCGCCGTGGTGTCGCCCAGCCGTCGGCAGCGGCCGGGCGAGCACGGGCCGCACAGCCCAGTGAGGAGGGGAGCGGCACGGTATGCGGCGGGAGGAATCAGGCGGCGGTGACGCGCCGGGCGGTCTCCTTGCCCTTGAGGACGGCGTCGTCCAGCGCGCGTGCCCAGGACTTCTCGGCCAGCGGGATGAGTTCGGCCATGTCCGGGTTGGAGTGCGCAGCCGTGAGCTCCGGGACGATGAAGTCCAGTTCGAGGCCCATGTACTCGTTGAGGATGGACCGCAAGTAGTTCTGCACGTACTCAGAGGCTTCCCTGGGCGTGCCCGGCGCATACGACCCGCCGCGGCTGGCGATTACGGTCACCGGCAGCCCCTTGACGCTGGAGGTGTCTCCGGTGGTGCGTCCGACCATGAGGACGTGATCGATCCACGCCTTGAGGGTCGAGGGAATCGTGAAGTTGTACATCGGTGCGCCCAGGAGCACTGCGTCGGCCCGCTCAAGTTCCTCGATCAGCTGTACACGGCGGGCCATCGCCATGGCCTGCTCCGCAGTACGCGCCTCGGCACCCACGAACGCTGCGGAGAAAGCATGCTGGTCCAGGTGCGGCAAGGGCTCCGCGGCAAGGTCGCGATAGACGACCTCACCGTCGGGGTGCTGCTCCCGCCACGCGTCGCAGAACCTCATCGCCACGGTGCGGGACTTCGAGGTGGTGCCGGGGTTCAGGGAGGAGTCGATGTGCAGCAGAGTTGCCATGGTGAATGTGCTTCCAGGTCTGTACGGACGATCGGATCGGGCGGCTCGCGAGGAGCCTGCGTCCACACTGACCCCGCCCTCCCCCACCCACCAAAGCACCCGTTAGCCGCTTACTTCTCGTAAGGACCTAACAGGACCGTTGTGGGCAGGGAAGGCCGTGCTTACGGTTCTTCGAGGCCGGCACGGTCCGTGGGGCGCAACCGCCCGACGCCTCCCCTCGCGCATAGTCACTCACCCGTGCGCCCGGTCTCCTCACATTTCGATCAACAGGGACCCAGGCCGACAGGCGGACCGATTCCTCCTGTTGGATCGCGGGCCGGATCTGGAGATGGTCATGAACACGCTTGCCGACAAGGTGGCGGTCGTCACCGGCGCCGCCCAGGGGCTCGGTGCCGCCTTCGCGAAGAACCTGGCAGCCGAGGGGGCAGCGGTCGTCGTGAACTACTACCCCGGCGACAAGGAAAGGGCGGCCGCAGTGGTGGCCGCCATCGAAGATGCGGGGGGAAGGGCGATTGCCCTGCCCGCGGACGTCACCAAGGAGTCCGACCTGCGGACGCTGTTCGACGAGACGGTGGGCGCCTTCGGCGCGGTGGACATCCTGGTCAACAACGCCGGCGTCTACGCCTTCGGTCCTCTTGAGGAGACGACCGAGGAGGACTTCCGCCGCCAGTTCGACACCAATGTCCTCGGCGTGCTCCTCGCCTCCAAGGAGGCCGTCAAGCACTTCGGACGCGACGGAGGGAGCATCGTCAACATCAGTACCGCGGCGGCTCAGCTCATCCAGCCCAATCTGAGCGTCTACACGGCGACCAAGAGCGCCGTGGAAGCGGTCACCCGTGTACTGGCGAAAGAACTCGGCCCGAAGAACATCCGGGTGAACGCCGTCGCCCCCGGTGTCACGGAAACCGAGGGCAGCCACTCACAGGGTCTCGTCGGCAGCGCGTACATCAACTCCCTGGTCGCGGACACCCCGTTGGGCAGGCTGGGCCAGCCCGAGGACGTCGCCCTCGCGGTCACCTTCCTCGCGTCCCCCCAGGCCCGCTGGGTGACCGGCGAGGTCATCGTGGCCTCCGGCGGCCTTCGCCCCTGACCGGCCCGATGAGAGGTCCGGCGAGGCTCTCACCGGACCGCGGTACGCCGGTGACACATCACTGTCCTACGGTGTGACGCCCCCAGCCCATCAACTGAGGTACTGCCCTGGACGTCGTTTACGCGGCTGGCGTGGATCTGCCCATGACCTCCCCTTCCCCGGGCATTGGTCGGTCCCTCTCGTCCGGATCGCCCACGCGGCGGTCGTGGCAGGTGCGGTATGAGCGAGGACGGCTGCCCGGCCAGGTCGGCGCTGCCCGACGGGACCGAGGTGCACGGGGTCTTCGGCCCTGGACGCGGGTGGCTTGGTGAGAGCTGCGTGGCTTGGTCAGCCGACGTGGCTGGGTGGCCTTGGGTGAGGAGCGTGTTCCGCGCCAGGGTGAAGACGAGGAAGCCAATTTCGGCGGGGGCAAGGCGGGCTGCTCTGACGACACGAGACTCCATGCGACCAGGAGTTTTGCCTCCCCCTTGCCTGCCACCAGTCTTCGGAGGAAGCTGAGCGCAGCCTCGACGCGGTCATTCCGTTAGGACCTGTTAGAGCGCGGTTCGTGAGCTGATGTCCGTTCATGGCGGCTCGCCCACCAGCGGCCGGTGGCGGCCGACCTCCCCACGCGTAGTGCAGTGGGCCGACTCGGGAACTGCGAGCAGGGGTGTGGCGTCCGACCTGTCGTGAAGGAAGAGATCAAGGGTCTTGCTGGTTTCCTCGTCGCCGGTCTGGGTGCCGCAGCGGCGCTGCTGGCCTGGGCACCGCTGGCGAGGGTCAATGTGGAGGGTGGATTCGAGGGGAGACACCAGGACCTCAGCGTGCTCTACGTGGACCTGCCCCTCATCGCCGCGGGGGGCGCCCTGGTGCCGCTCGCCTTCTGGATGCTCACCTTGCGCCGGTTCCATCGCCCGTGGCTCGCCGCCCTGGCCGCCGTCACCGCGGTCGGCCTGGACATCTGGGCTCTGACGAGTTGGTGGGCTCCCTATCAGGCACCTGAATTCGGCTACTGAGACGGCGATTCAGACCGTGTCCTACGTGGTGAGGCGTCGTTGACCTCGGCATGGGGCGGGGTACATGGAGTTGGATTGTTCCGGACGGGCTGTGGGAAATAGCGAAGCCGCTGATCCCGCCGTCGAAGGTGCGGCCGCAGGGCGGTGGAACACAGGACATCCCTGATGAGACGCTGTTCGCCGCGATCATCACGTGCTGGTATCCGGCTGCGCCTGGCGAGCTCTGCCGCCGTGCTTCGGCGTCTCGAAGTCGACCGCCCATCGGCGGTTCCTGATCTGGTCGAGAGCCGGTGTCTGGGGGCGGCTGCACGAGGCCGTGCTGCATCGGCTCGATGACGCCGGCCTCCTCGACGTCACCCGCGTCGTGCTCGACACCGCCCACGTTCGGGCGAAAAAAGGGGCGAACACACAGGTCCGAGCCCCGTGGACCGGGGCAAGCCGGGTTCCAAGATGCACGTCCTGTCGGACGCGAACGGCCTGCCCCTCCTCGTCGGCGTCTCCGCGGGTAACACCCACGACAGCGAAGGACTGAAGCCGATGGTGGACGGTCACCAAACGAGACATGACCCCCACAACGGCCGGTACTTCAAGCCGCAACGCCTGCACGCCGACAAAGCCTACGACCGGGCCGACCTGCGCAGATGGCTCCGCGGCAAGCGGATCGGCGTGCGCATCGCCCGCAAGGGCATCGAGTCCAGCGAACGATTAGGGCGCCGCCGCTGGGTCATCGAACGGACGATGTCCTGGCTGTCCGGCTACCGCCGACTCAGCCCTCGCTACGAACGCGATCCCCGCAACTACCTGGCCTTTCTCGGCCTCGCCGCCGCCCTGTACTGCTACAAGCGATTCATCCGCCTCACCACGTAGGACACGGTCTAAGCTGCGGATTTCTCGGAAATGGGACACGAAACAGCTGCCTCCGGGAAGGCCGGGGCGTACAGGCGTCCTCGCCCCTCGTAGGCGCCCCGACGAGCGGGGTGTGCCGACTGTTGGGGCGGTCAGCGGGGCTTGCCGAGTTCTGCGGCCGGCCGCAGGTTCTCCTCGAGTCCTTCGGCCATGGCCGCGCCGGCCAACGCCCGTCCCAGTCGAGGTGCCTGTTTGAACAGGTTGTGCCCGGCGGTGAAAAAGATCCTGTCGGCTTCCCAGACCGCCATGCCGTCCTCGCTCCACGGCAGGCTTGTCACCCAGCAGTGCAGGTACTCGACGGGCTCGGGGTCGAGGCCGGGCAATGCGCGGGAGACGTACGCGCGGGCGCGGTCGTTGAGCGCCACCAGTTCTCCGGGGTCCGCAAAGCTGCCGTCCTCCCGCACCTCGACCGTTTGGCTGAGGCCCACCGCATACCGGGCGTTGCCGGGGTAGGGGGCTGCGTAGACGCCGACCTCGCCGAAGTCGCCGCTGCTGTCCTGCAGGCAGGCGACCCGTTTCGGGGGCGCTCCCCTGACCTGGAAGGTGAGGCGGACGTGGGCTGCCGGCCGTACGGGCAGCGAAAGCCCCACGTTGCGCGCCAGCCCCGCCGTGCCCGGGCCCGCGCACACCACGGCCGCTGCGTACTCTTCGCGGCCGGCGGCGCTGAGCACCTCCACCGTGCCGCGGCCCGTAGGATGCAGCGAGATGACCTCGTCGGTGACCACAGAGTCACCCAGCGCGTCGGCCAGGCTCTCGACCGCGGCCCGGGTGCGGATGGCACCGCCGCCCTCATCGAGCATCGCGGGACCGCGGTACTCGGCGAGCAGCGGCATGCGGGCGTGAAGCTCGGCGCTGTCCACGGTCTGGACCGGAATGCCGCCGGCATCCTGGAGAATGCGCAGTCTGTCAGGAACGGGAGCGCCCAGGGCGACCACTCCGTCCTGGGAGATCATTTCGGCGCCCAACCGGTCGGCCCACTCGTCCCATACGGCGCGGCCCTGCCGGGTGAATTCGACCAGGCGGGCGTCGTCGTGCGCGTGACGGAAGATGCGGGACTGACCACTGGACTGTCCGTGGCCTGGAACGCCGCTTTCGTAGACCCGCGCCGTCGTTCCGCGTTCGGCCAATGCGTAGGCGGTGCAGAGCCCGACGATCCCGGCTCCTACCACGGCCACCTCGGGAGCCCGGTCCATTCGATCGCCTCACTTCGCGTCCCGGAGCCGTCCCCCCGCGGAGCAGAGACGGGGTTCATCTGTCGCCGCCGCGAACGGGTGGGTGACTGGACACGGCGGGCGGCATTGTCAGGCTCTACGTGACGCGACGGCGGAACCGTGTCTCCTTCAGCCTCACATCGATCTGCGATATGTCAACCGGCCACCTCGGACGACGACCGTGATCGACCGGCGGAGAGCCGCGGGCTCGGACGTCCGGTCAAGGCACGGGAGGAGGTTCCTGAGGAGTACATCGGACCGGTTCGACCTCGGTGGCCCGGCCCGGTCCAGGGCGGGCGTGACGTGCCGAGCCCACGCTGCCCGGGGCGCCCGCCCCACCCGTCCGGCATCCGCGGCCCGCGCCACCGACGCGCCACTACGGGCCGTCGCGTGCCGGCAGTGAGGCGCTGTCCCGCACCGTGGCAGCCGACCCGCGGGGCAAGAGCGTCACCGTCAACCTGCTGCTGCCCGGAGGCGTGACGGTCACCGGGATGCTGCCCCCAGGACGTCGCCCGCGAGGGTCACGGGTTCCTGAGCCCTGAGGTGATGGGCCCGCCCATCGTCCGGCTGGCCTCCGACGACGCAGCCGACGTGCATGACGAGCGCATCGTCGCCGCCGAGTTCGGACAATGGCTGCGGGACCGGGAGAGCCGGCGGTGAGGGCGTGAGCGCGCGTCTGGGCCTGGCCACGGCGTGTCCGAAGCCGTGATCAAGGGGTGAATTTCCTCCTACGGCCGGTGTTTCGACCGGTTGCTCAGGCTTCCGTGAACCTTTCCGCCCGGAATGCCGACTGTCTGTGTGACGGACGGTGCAGAGCTGGGAGGTGTGGTGGGCAACGACGGGTTGCTGGTGGTGCGCTGCCAGCTTGGGGAGCGGGAGGCGTTCCGCGAGCTGGTGGCCATGTGGCACCCGCCGCTGTGGCGCTATGTCCGGGGCATGGTCGGCTCTCCGCACCTCGCGGACGATCTTGCTCAGGAGGCGTGGGTCGCGGTGGTGCGCGGCCTGCCGCGGCTGCGGCAGCCGGAGCGGTTCGCCCCCTGGCTGTTCACCATCGCCCGGCGCACGGTCACTGACCATCTGCGGCAGACGTACAAGGCTGCGGAGACGGCCATGGAAGAGGCCACGACTGTCGTCGCCGACGACGAGCTCAGCGGCGTGCTCACCACGATGCAGATCGAGGCGGGTCTTGCTGCTCTGCCGCTCTTGGAGCGCGAGGTACTGATCCTCTTCCACCTGGAGGACCTGCCACTGGCTTCCTGCGCGGAGGTGCTCGGCGTACCGGCCGGCACGGTCAAGAGCAGGCTGTATCGCGCTCGGCGCATGCTGCGCGGCCACCTTGCCGAGAAGGGATACGAGGCATGAGCGAGCAGAACCGCGCAGTGCAGCGGGCGGTGCCCGAGCAACTGGAGCGCGCGCTGGCCGCGGAGGTGTCGCTGCGGTCCCGGCTGCGCCATGTGGCAGTGGGTCTGGCCGGGGGATGCGGCGCGGCCGTGATCGCGGTGCTGTGGGCCACCGAGCCGGATGCTCTGCCGAAGCGTACCCAGGCCGCCTTCGCCGGACTGATCGCCATCGGCCTGGCCTGGGCCGTTCTTGCCGGCTGGGTGCTGAGCAGGCGTCGGCCGCTGTTCGCCCGGGACCGGGTGCTGTCCGCCCGGATCGCACTGGCGGCGACCGTGGTGACCGCCGTGGCCGGGGTGGCGCTGGCCGCAGTCCGCGGCAGCACCGTCGACCTGGTGGCCACCGCCGCGGGCGGGGCGGTCTTCGCCGCCGCCGCGATGCTCGCCCTGGTACGGGCGCGGCGCCGCCGACGCGAACTCCTGCGGCTGCGGGACGCCTTGCGTCAAGGCGCCCCCTGAGCAGCCGGATTCGCCCAAGCAGAGATCACCCAGATCATCAGGGAGACAGACATGGACAACAAGACTCCTCCGATCGGCCCGCCGGCCCTCGCGCTCCGCCTCCGCGGTGCGAGCACGCGCACCGTCCTGGTCGTCGCGGCCCTGGCCTGTACCGCCCTGCTGATCGGCGTCGGCCTGCTCCTGGTCTGAGCCTGCGACCCGGAGCCGAGGGCCCACCGCTGAGGCCTCGGTGGCACACGCCCAAGAATGCAGTGACACAGGTCAGCTGGCAGAGGTCGGGGATGTCGATCAGGGTGCGTCCGCGGCTCGTGGCGTAGGCGAGGAAGACACCGGTCCGGGAGTTCTCCGTGCGGCCCGCGGTGCGGGAATACTGGCGCTGCACTCCTGCCGAGCGGGTGCCGGAGCGATCAGACCCCGTACATACAGGCCGGCGCCGACTCCCGCGGCTCGGACCGGCTGAACCGGTGCACGAACCGCCCGTGCACCACATCCAGCTCACCTGCCCACGACCTGACATCAGCAAGGTCCCCACCCGTGATCACACCCATGACGAGCCTGGCCAGCAGTCACGGTAGGCACCGTTGCAGTACTGGCGGCCGTGCCCGATCTCGCGGATGAACGTCCGCTGCGGCGGCAGGGTCACATGGCACCCTTCCCGACCATGTCCGTCCCCGTGCCCACCTCGGACGAGGCCTTCGGGGAGACGAAGCGGAGGCGGGTCGTGCACAGGGAAACGACGACGGCGGAGGCGGCCACGACGGCCATGCCCCAGGCCAGGTCGGCGGCTTCGGCGACGAACCCGATCACCGCCGGGCCGACGAGCAGGCCGGTGGTGCCCGTGGCGGCGACGACGGAGAGGGCCTGCGGCCCTTCGGCCGCGGCGGCGACATAGAGGCACGGCGCCACGGCGGCCACGCCAAGTCCCACACACGCGAACCCGATCAGCGCGGGAACGACGCCTCCCGCCAGCAGTGCGAGCGCCAGTCCGACGCCGGCCACCGCGCTGCCCACGCGGACGACCCGGGCGTCACCCCAGCGGCTGCGCCAGCCGTCGCCGAAGAGGCGCGCGACGACCATCACGATCGAGATGACGGCGATGCCCAGTGGCGCGACCTGGGGCGACGCGTGAGCGATGTCCTTCAAGTAGAGCGCGGACCAGTCGTTCATGGAGCCCTCGACGACCTCCGCGAACACCATGACGCAGCCGAGCCAGAGCACCGCCTGGGTCGGTCGGGCGAACCCGCGACGGCGCTTGCCCTTCTCCTGCCCGGCGACCGGCGGGGACACGGCGGCGGGGGCGTCGTCGGTGAGCAGACGCGGGCGCGCACACGCGAGGAGGAGCAGGAGGATCACCGAAGCGGCGGCGAAGTGGGGGGCGATGTCAGAGGTCAATGCCGTCACCCCGGACGACAACAGAGCGGCGAGGAACGACCCCGCGCTGAACGTGGCGTGCAGTTGCGTCATCGCCGTACGTTCGTGGACCGCCTCCAGAGCGGCGCCCTGCGCGTTCATCGCCACGTTCAGACAGCCGACCGCCGCCCCGTCCACACAGAGAATCACCAGCGCCGTCGGGTAGTTGGGGGCCACGGACAGCACGAGGAGGATCGCCACCAGGCTGAGCCCGGACAGCAGGGCGACGCGGCGTGCCCCGAGGCGCTGCATCAGGAACGTGATGAGCGGAAAGGAAGCAGCCGCGCCCGCCCCGGTGACCACGAGCAGCAGGCCCACCTCGCCGGCGCTCAGATCGAGGCGCTCCTTGAGGGCGGGGATCCGGGAGGCCCAGGTGGCGTACTGGAACCCGAGGAAGCAGAACAGCGCCGCGATGGCCAACTGCGTCCGTCTGAAGTCGTCTAGGACACGGGGCACGGGAACCGGGCCACCTCCTTGGAAGGGCGGCTCCCTCTGCCGGGTACCGCGGTGGACATGTACACGGCGTTCTCGCCGTAGCTCTCGGGGAGTCGGACCCGCGGGTGGGCCTGATAGCCGTGTGCGGCCCAGAAGGCGGCCATACCGTCCACGGCGACGAGCGATATGTGCTCGAACCTGGGCCGGGCGGCGGCCGTCAAGCGGTCCAGCAGACCACGGCCCCACCCTCTGCCCCGATGCCCGTGGGCGACGACCAGGTCGTGCAGATGGAGATTGCGCGCGTCGTGGGCCGGCTCGTCGGCCCGGGCCAGCGGTGGGTACTTAAATCTCGGGTAGGGAAGCGCGAGCAGGTACCCCGCGACGTCTCCGTCGAGGTCCACCACGAAGCAGGTGTCCGGTGAGGCGCGTCCCTTCGCTTCCAGTGCCGCCCGGCCCTCGGTCAGTGAACTCCCCGCGTAGGCCGCTGCCTCCACGAGGGCTATGCCCGGCCAGTCGCCGGCCCGCACGGGACGGATGCGTTCGTCGTGGCCGGTCCTTTCCCGGCTCATGCCGCCGCACCCGCGTGGTCGGGCCCGTCGC
Source organism: Streptomyces sp. BJ20 (assembly GCF_022869105.1). Taxonomy (NCBI): domain Bacteria; kingdom Bacillati; phylum Actinomycetota; class Actinomycetes; order Kitasatosporales; family Streptomycetaceae; genus Streptomyces; species Streptomyces sp. BJ20. The sequence goes on along the minus strand of NZ_CP094918.1, from coordinate 3,646,256 downwards.
GTGTCACCGTGTGCGACAGCGGTCCGAAGCCGTTGAAGCCCTGGGTCATGTAGCCGGTGGCGTAGGCACCGGCGGACAGGATCCAGACCGGGTCGCCGGACGCCAGCTCCCTGGGCACGCGTCGGTGCGCGGTCCGGTACGCGTCGTCGCTGTCGCAGGTGGGCCCGGCGACGACGGCGGCGACGTACTCGCCGTCGGAGTGTCCCGGGAAGACGAGTCTGTGGCAGAGCTCGTCCATCTCGTAAAGGCCGTTGAACTTTCCGCAGCTCAGGTACAGCCAGTGCACCGGCTCGCCGTCGGCCTGCCGTCGTTCGGTGAGCCGGTAGACGTGCGCGCGGATCGCGCCGTGATCGGCGACCAGGTGGCGGCCGGGCTCCATGACGATGTCGAGGGGGGCCGCGTTGAGATGCCGCATGTCCTCGATGCCCTCGCGGAGAACGGCGAACATCTTGTCCAGCGGCGGCTCCAGGGGGTGGCCGTGCCGGTCCAGGTATCCCAGCGCGGGCAGACCGCCGCCGAGGTTGACGTGGTCCAGCACGATCCCCTGCTCACGCAGCGCCACCATGGTGTCCGCCAGTCGGTCGACGGCCTGGCGCCACGCGTCGTAGGTCATCTGCTGGGAGCCGACGTGCACCGACAGCCCGGCCGGGGTCAGTCCGGCGGCGCGGGCCACGGTCAGCACGCGGACCGCGTCGTCCTGCGAGCAGCCGAACTTGCGGCTGAGTCCCCACAGGGCGCCTTCCCCGCTGGTGGTGAGGCGGCAGTACACGCGGGCGCCGGGGGCGTGAGCGCCGATGGCCACCACGTCCTGAACGCTGTCCGTGGCGAACGTCCGTACGCCGAGCCGGTGGGCTTCGGCGATGCTCGCGTCGGACTTCACGGTGTTGCCGTAGTGGATGCGGTCCGCGGGCACGCCCAGCCGCAGCGCCTGCTCGATCTCGCCGGGGCTCGCCGCGTCGAATCCGGCGCCTCGGTCAGCGAGGCAGGCCAGCACCTCGTCGACCGGGCATGCCTTCATGGCGAACCGAACGGTGACCGGCAGTTCGCGCACCAGACGGTCGTACTGCTCCTCGATCCCGGTGAGATCGAAGACGATCCGATCCGATGGCGCGGTGGCCAGGGCGGAAGCCAGTCGCGGACCCAGGTCTCCGCTCACGTGTCCGCACTCCCGAGGCCGCTCTCCCGGGCGGTGCCCACGAGCACGGGCCAGACGTCGATCAGGAGCGCGAAGTCCTCGGTGTCCCGCTGCGCCGCGTCCAGCAACTCTTCCCGCCGTGCGTCCATCAGGTCCGTGAACTCGGCGTAGCGACCGCCCAGTTTGCGGTACGCCGTGCTGACCCGGTCCAGTCGCCAGACGTTCTCCGTCCGGTCCAGGGCGGCGCTCTCGCGCAGAAAGCCGGAGACGACGTCTCCGCGGACCTGCTCCCGTTCGTCCAGCAGCGCGGTGTCGGCGGCCGCGCCCATCCGGCCGTAGACATCGTTGAGGTAGAGCATCGACAACAGGAACTTCACGAACCGCATCTGGTAGGCGCGGAAGCCGGCGTCGGTGCGTCGGAAGGGCGTGTAGTAGTTCTGGATGTGGCGGTTGTGCAGGACGCCGGGCAGTGCGGCGTCGTGGACGAGGTGGATGAGGAAGTAGTCGCTGCCTATGGTGTCGGTCGCCGGTGGCAGCGGCACCCGCTCGTACACCTCGTGGTCGAAGGCGATGTTGCTCATGTCGACCCTCATGGGGTCGACGAGCGTCAGGATGGAATGGTCCGCGGTGAAGGGGGTGGTTCCGGCGCCCTTGAAGGACTCCTCGACAAGCTGTTCCTTCTGCTCGTCCGACCAGTGGGTGGGTGCCCACAGACTGACGATGTCGTGGTAGACGCCCGCGTCGCGCTGTTCGATCTCGGCGATGTCCACGGACGGTTCACCGATGAAGGAGGCCCCGACCATGGAGACCCTGCGGTGGCCATGGCGCGCGGCGAGGACGGTCTCCGTCACGGCCGCCGATGCCTTGGACGCGGTCTTCCCGAGTGAGGCCAGCTCGTGATGGATGGGGAAGACCTTCTCGCCGTCCAGCACTTGGTAGCTGCAGTCCGAATCCCTGCGGTGCACCGACCGGCAGCCGAGTGCGCCGGCGATGAGGAAGGCGCGGTTGGTGCAGGCACCGTAGGAGAGGTCGGCCGGCAGCATGAGGTCGAGCAGCCGGTCGGGGGCGGCGAGCCGGGAGCGTCGGATCGTGCGCCGCAGGAACTGTCGTTGGCGTGCCTCGTCGAGGTGGTGGACGGTCACGCCGGGAGTGGCCGGCAGGTCGGCCACGACGCGGGTGTGTTCCGTCCTTGTGGCCTGATCGCAGGAGTCGAGGATGACGAGGTGCACCTCCGTACCGAAGGTGCGAGCCGCGTACGCGCCCTCCTCGGCGATGCTGGTGATGGCCTCCGCGCACGCCCTGTTGGTCGGCAGGGCCAGGCAGATCCGGTCGGTGCTGGTCTTGTGGTTCACTCGGTGCTCTCTCGTTCGCTCCAGGAGTCGAGCCCCAGGAGTTTCCTGCCGAGGTCGTTGAGCGTCGCGGCTCCGTAGCGGAGCGATTCGTGCCGGTCGGCGTCCCCGAGCAGCGTCGCGTTCCAGTCGGGCGTGCTGAGCGTCCGCCAGGAATCGACGCGGGAGCGGCGCAGTGCCTCGTGCTCCTCCAGCGCCGGCATCATCGACAGGTACTGCACGGCGCGCACGCCGTGCTCGGAGACGTTGGGCGCGACGCCGTGTGCCAGCAGTCCGTTGAAGATCAGCAGGTCACCTGCCTGCAGGTCGGGCCTTACCACGGGGAAGTCGGCACGGTCGACCGCGGGCCTGATCGGGTCCCGGTCGGCGGGCTGCGCGATCCGCCACTCGTCGAACTGGCGGAACAGTTCCGGTGCGCACTGGAATCCGCCGAGCTCGGGCTGGGTGTCGTTGAGGGCCAGGATGCCCTGCACGCGCTGCGGCAGCACCCCGAGGGTGGTGTCCACGTCCCAGTGCAGCTCGATGTCGAATCCCTCGTCGGTCGGCGCGATGAGGGAGCGTGAACGGCTGCCCCGGTTGGGCGGGTTGAGGTTCAGCCGGTCGAGCGTGACCCACAGCTCCTCGCAGTCCCACACGTCGGCGAAGGCGTCGTGGACCCGCTGTGTCTGCCGGTTGTCCCACATCAGCTGATGGTGGTAGGCCTCGACGAAGCCGTAGACGTGCAGGTCGCGGTCGAGGTCCGAGCGGAACTCGCGTTCGCGGTACCAGGTCTCGGGCCGGTCGGGGTCGAGCCCCGCGAACTCCCAGGCGAACTCGTACAGGCTCTTCGCCGCGCCCGGCGAGACGGCGTTGCGCACCACGACATAGCCGTACGTCTGCCAGAAGGCGAAATCCTGTTCCGACAGGACGCGCAGCGACCGTGGCTTCTCGATCTCTATGTCTCTCAGCTGGGTCTGGGCGAGGTACGTCTCGCCGTCGGCGCTGAAATACGGGCGCCGTGTCGGGGCGCGGTACAAGTAGGGGTCGGGCGTCGGCATGCGATCACTCCAAGGCGCGATTCCTCAGTGACCCAGGGGAACTCAAGGCCGTCACTGATCGAACTGAGGTTCCTGCCAAAGTGGACTGGACCAATTCGCGGCGTCAATCGCGGCCCGGTGAAGTTGCCGAGAGTTGCCTGCCAGTTGCCTGTTACCCGCCGGACCGGCCCCGGTGATCGCGGGCTGGGGAGTTCGACTGGTTCGCCGGCGGTGCACCTCGGGGACGCAGGCCACATCCAGTCGACCCGGGCGGCCGGGTGAGGCGAGGGTGCCGGTCCGCAGCGCGCTGAACTGGACCCTTCTCGGCCCGGGGACAGTCCGGACCATCACCCTGCCCCACCCGGCCGGTCGCGGGGCCGCTCCCGGCTCGCCCACACACTCCCTGGATGGACTAGACCAACGGCGAGTTCGCGGGCTATAACGAAGCACCTGCGAGTGCGCCCGGAAGGCGGGTCATGACCACCGACGTGAGCGTCGTCCGAGACGGCACCGGAATGCCCGGTGCCGTCGCACGGGTGCCGAAGTACCACCGAGTGAAGCAACAGGTCGTCGAGATCACCGAGTCGCTGACGCCGGGTGAACGCCTGCCCGCGGAGCGACTGCTCGCGCTCCGGCTCGACACCTCGCGCACCACGGTCCTGCAGGCCCTGCAACAGCTCGTGGGCGAAGGCAGGTCGGACCGGATCCAGGGAAAGGGCACGTTCATTGCACGGCCGAAGCTCCACCGCACGGCTGCACCTCACCTCCTGCACCGAGGCCCTGCTCGCTCAGGGACTGCAGCCTGCCTCACGCATCATCGACACGCGTCACATCAACGCCGACGAGGAGTTGTCGAGACGGCTCACCATCGGCATCGGTGAGGAGGTCGTGCTCATCGGGCGACTTCGGCTGACCGATGACGAGCCCATGGCCATCGAGTCGACCCACCCGCGCGGCGCTTCCCCGGTCCGCTCGAAGCGCCGGCCAGGTACAGCTCTTTGTACACGGCACTCGCCGAGGTGTACGGAGTTCGCCTCTCGGATGCCGAGGAGGGCGTCGAGACCACGCTCGCGAACCCGTGCGAGGCCGAGCTGCTCTCGACGGTCGCCTGTCTGCCCATGACGCAGCTGTCCCGGCGCTCCCACGACACGGACGGCAGACCGGTGGAGTGGATCGGCTCGGTCCACCACGGCTCGCGCCACAAGTTCGCGGCGACCCTCCCCACCGCGGATCGGCCCTCCGGCTGAACCCTCGTCCACCCCGGCCGCCCCGCTCTCGATGCTCTGGGCGGCCCTCACGCCCACGCTGCCGACCGCCGATCGCGCCACCGGTTCCCGGCGGCCTTCATTCCCTTGCGGTCCACCCTCACCGTACGCAAAGAGCTGGTCCCTCCAGGCCGGTCGCCCGGCCCGATTCCCGCGGACCAGTCCCGCCCCCGCCAAACCTGGGAAAGTCGTGACACGACAGGGTGTTCTTACCAACCGAAACGAAACCTTCCCGACGTCGCCCGGAGCCGGCCGACCACCGGTCGCCGAGACATGTGGAGGCGGGGACCGGCTTCGGGTTCCGGACCGCTCGCCGTCCGCGCCCCCGCCAGGGGAAGTTTCCCGTCCGATGCCCCTGACATCGTTATCGTCAACGCTCGCGGAAACACTGACCACTGCACGCGAGGCCGCCTGTCTGACCCAGGAAGATCTCGCGGAACGCTCCGGGGTGAGCGTGAGAGCCATCCGCAACCTCGAAACCGGCCATACCGCCCGCCCCCGCAAGCAGTCGCTCCTGCTGATCGCCAAGGCCCTCGGACTGCCGTCGGGCGAGATCGGCCGGCTGATGCGCCGGCCGGGCGCCGGACATCACCCCGCACCGCCCGGCCTCGCACCCGCCGAGCTGCCGGCGGCTCCTCACCACAGGCTGGTCGGGCGGTCCACGCACCTGCGGTCCCTGCAAGCGCACCTCTCGGCCGCGCAGGACGGCTCCACAGGCCGGCCCGCGGTCGTCGTCGGACCGCCCGGTGCGGGGAAGACCGCGCTGGTTCTCAAGGCGGCACACGGTGTGCGTGACCGGTTCCCCGACGGTCAGGTCTTCGTGGATCTCCATCCGAACATGTCCACCGCGCCGTTGACGCCGGACGAGATCGTCCCCCGGGTCCTGCGCTCGCTCGGCGCCGGCCCGGTGGCGGTCCACCCGGAGGAGGCGGCCGCCCGGCTACGGGACGCGCTGAGCAGGCGGTGTGTCCTCGTCGTCCTGGACAACGTCGACAGCGAGGCGCAGGTACGGCCCCTGCTGATGGACGGATCCTGCAACGCCGTGCTGGTGGCTGCCCGCCGTGAACTCTCGGCCCTCACAGGGCAGTTCCGTCAGCACATCGACGTTCTCGATGACGGGGAGGCCCTTCGGATGCTGGAGGACCTGCTCGGCGCGGCGCGCACGGCCGCGGAGCGGCCGGCCGCGTCCAGGGTCCTGCGCCTCTGCGGGGGTCTGCCGCTGGCGCTGCACATCGCCGGGCTGTGGTTGTCGGGGCGCCCCCACCGGTCGCTGCGTGATCTCGCCGACCGGTTGACGAACGAGCAGGACCGGCTCCGCTTCCTGCGCGTCGGCGACCTGTCGCTGGAGGCCAGTGTGGCGGCCTGCTACAGCTCCCTGCCCTCTTCGGTCAGGGCCGCACTGCTGCGGCTCAGGAGGATGAGCGGCGACTTCGGTGTGGACGACATGCTGCCCGAGGTGACCGCGTCACCGGGAATGGCCGCGGATCTCCTCGATGAACTGATCGACCGCCAACTGGCGCACGCGGTCGGAACGGTCACGGACGGCCGGCGGCTGTACCGGCTCCACGACCCCGTGCGTCAGTACGTGACGTACGGCCCGGTCGGGTCCTGGCACCCGGAGCGCATCACGGGCCAGGTCTGGCTCCCCCGGCAGGCTGCCCACAGCGGTTGAGCAAAACCTGACGAATCCGTGGCGGCCGGTCGGTCCAGGCCTCACGCCGACTGGATAGATCGTTTGGTCGTCCGCCGCTGTCCCCACTGGTATCGGCACATCACCCTGGCCAGGGACTGCTGCATGATCGGGTGACAGCGGGGTTGACGCAGCAAAGGCTGCGGGTGGGGTCACGATGGTCTCGCACTCAACGGGGGGGCAATCGGGCCCGGCGTTTCTGCCTCCGGCGTCGGTGGTAGGTGCGCTCGATCCAGGTGATGATCGCGATCCGCAGCTCCTGGCGGGTGGCCCAGGTACGGCGGTCGAGGACGTTCTTCTGCAGCAGCCCGAAGAAGCTCTCCATGGCCGCGTTGTCGCCGGCCGCACCGACCCGGCCCGTGGAGCCGACCAGGTCATGACGTGCGAGCACGGACACGAACTTCAGCACGGGCACCCCGGGCACGACCGGCGGCACCGGCTCCTCGACCACGGGCGGCACGTCGACGGACCTCGACAGCGGCAGCCTCGCCTCGACCGGCACCGGTGGCATCGGCCTCCTCCTCGCCGCGGCCGCGGCCCTGGCCGCGGTGAGCTTCGCGACGTTCCGCCCCGCCTTGCGCCTGAAGCCCCGCTCGCGCGACAGCGCATGACGTGGCGTCACCGCGACTGACACCAGACGTCACCGCGACTGACGCCACGCGTCACCGCGACTGCCCGTACCCGATCACCGGGTGCGGGCAATCGCCGTTTCGCGCGCCGGAGAAACAGGTGATGAGAGAGGTGCGCGTTTTACGGAACCTTTGCCCGGGGGCGGGCGTTGGGCCAGTGAGCGCGCGGGAGCGGGTTCGCGAGATGACTTCCGACGATTACCGAGGTGACTCAATGGCAGTCTGGGACAAGCTCAAGGACCAGGCCAAGGCTCTCCAGCAGAATCAGGGCGGGCGTGGCGCCACCAGTGCGCAGAGCGGGGGGACGAGGTCCGGCGGTGGCAGCAAGGCCCAGCTGATCGGTGTGCTGAAGACGCAGCTCGGCTCCTTGAAGACCGAGTTGAAGAGCGGTGCCTACCGGGACGCGAGCATGGCGGTGTGCGCGCTGGTCGCGGCGGCCGACGGGCAGGTGGATCCGGCCGAGCGGCAGCAGGTCGAGTCGATGATCCTCAGCAACGACGTGCTCCAGAACTTCCCGCCGGAGCAGCTGCGGCAGCGTTTCAACAAGCACGTCGACCAGCTCACGATGAACTTCCAGCACGGCAAGGCCGAGGCCATGCAGGAGATCGCCAAGGCCGCCAAGAAGCCCACCGAGGCCCGCGCCGTGATCCAGACCGGCATGGTCATCGCCGGTGCCGACGGCCACTTCTCCCAGGCAGAGGCGACGGCCCTGCGTGAGGCCTGCGCGACGCTGGGGCTGTCGCCGGCCGAATTCCAGCTCTGAGTCCCGGCTCCGATTCGACCCCGCGCAGGCAACGGCGGCTCCAGGGCATCCGTGCGGTGCCCCACCGCGCTGTACTCAGCTGGGGGGAGAGTCCGCACACCACCACACGGGGCCGCCTGCGGCATAGTCGCGCACGTGTCTACCCTCATCACGGCGTACGCCGGCGTTGGAGCCGTTCTCGCATGCGCCGTCGTATGCCGTCATCGCCCTGGGCGGTCGGCACCGGAGGCGCCGGCCTACTTGGCTGGGCTCGGAGCTGGGCACCGTAGTGGCCGGATTGCCTGTGGATCTGGTCCGGTTGACGATCTGTCGGCCAGACGATGAGCAAGTATTCCTCGACGGGTTCGTCAACAGCTCCATCGGGGACGGTGTCGCGGCCTCGCGCATGCACCCGGACCCGGTAGGTCCCTGGCCCCTGCGGTGTAAGTACAGGCAGGTCCGGGGTATCGCTCATGACGCTTGCGACACGTAGGGCACCATTGGTCGTCTCTACGCTGCGGTCGACGATCTCGTCCCATGCGTCGGTGTCCACCCGCTCGGGTGGATACCGACGCACCTCAACACTGACAGTGACCCAGCCTGCGCTGATGCCAGTACAGATCACAACCTGGCCGGGCAGAGAAAAGACCAGCCCGTTCGACGTGTCGAACCCGGTCGGGACGCGCTTGTCGGAGTCGGCCAGTTCGAACGTGTGGTAGTCCACGCGGACGAGACTGGAGGCCGTTGTGGGCGCTGGCTCCGTCATGCGCCCACGTTAGAGGCTGTTACTGGACGATCCACACGTGAAACTTGTCATCCTTCAGGACGCGGTTCTCGTTGTAGAAAATGCGTAGATCGTCACGCGCGGCGGCGGTGTTTTCATCACCGGGGATCGTGCATGCGCTCCAGCCGGGGCCGGTGCGGCGGGTGAGGGAATTGATCTGGCACCAGCTGAACGTTCGTCCGAGCTGAGGGTTGCTGGTGGCGCCCTCATTGGTCGAGGCGAAACCGACCGCATCGCCGCCGACGAGCCGTACTACTCGATGAAGCACCGCAAGCACGGCATGAACGTGCAGGTCATCACCCGCCCCGACGGCACACCGCTCTGGTTCTCCCGCGCGACACCCGGCCGCACCCATGACCTGACCGCAGCCCGCGCCCACGGCATCGTCCAAGCCTGTCTCACCCGGCAGATCCTCGTCCTCGCCGACCGCGCCTACCAGGGCGCCGGCGCCACCTTCCGCACCCCCTACTACCACCACCGCGAACAGCCGCCCCACTACGAGCAGTTCAACCGCGACCACGCCAGACTCCGGGCACCTGGCGAACGCGCCTTCGCTCAGCTCAAGTCCTGGCGCGTCATGCGCAGAGCACGCTGCTCGACCCGACGCATCAGCCGCACCGTCCGAGCCATCCACACCCTGCTGACCTGGAACTATTCAAGATGAAAGAGGCTCACTCATGAGACTAGGGGGCCTGCGACGCCCCGGCGTGGGCGAGGGCGCTGGGGGTCAGGCAGCCGACGATCGCCGGGGCTTCCCGGACGAGCGTGTCGTCGGTGAGCGCTTCCACCATGAACAGCGCGAAGTCCACCCGCCGCGTCAGGTTGCCGGCAAGTACCGGGTCGCCCACGTGCCGGCTCCACACGGGCAGGCCCTGGCTCTCGCCCTCCTCCAGGGAGCTGCCGCGCACCACGGTCCACCGGGTGTCGCTGGCGAACACCCGTCGGCACGCCTCGACCTGGTCGTCGATCTCGACAGCGCGGACGAGCTTGCCCAGCACGGCGGCGATCCGGACGCCCAAGGTGAACAGCCGTGAGTACCTGTCCTTGCCGTCGCGCGTGATATGCCAGCCGCAGGAGAAGACCAGGCGCGCTCCCGGCCGTGCGTGGTCGAGCACCGCCTGCGCGGTGCCCGACGCGTACTGCCGGACCCCCCACGGCACCAGCACCGTCAGCACGCCGTCGCATCCGGCGACCGCCCGCCGGATCACCTCCGGGTCGTTGGTGGCTCCGGGGACGACGGTCATCCGGCCCTCGAACGCGGCCAGCTTCGGCACGCTGCGCTCCCGGCACACCCCCACCACCTCGTAGCCGCGCTCCAGCGCGTGCCCGACCATGTACTGCCCGAGCTTCCCCGAGGCCCCGATGATGCAGACCTTCTTCACGCGATCCGTGCCCATGGTGCGGCCCCTTTCAACGGGATGCCTACCTTATGTTGTAAGGCAAGCTAGCCTTATGCTGTAAGACAGTCAAGGGAAGCACCGAGGGACGCCAGAAGGAGGGCCTGGATGCGCGAGAGAAACACGGGCCGGCGGGGGGCGTCGGCGCGCACTCCGCTCAGTCGCGAGCGCGTGATCGGCACGGCGATGGCAGTGGCGGACGAGAAAGGAGCGGCCGCGCTCACCATGCGGGCCATCGCCGAACCGCTGGGCGTCGAGGCCATGTCGCTCTACCACCACGTCGCGAGCCGGGAGGACATCCTCGACGGCATGGTGGACGCGGTGTTCGGCGAGATCGACCTACCGCCGCGCGGCACGGACTGGAAGAGTGCCCTGCGCCACCGCGCGGACTCCGCACGCGCCGTCCTCCTGCGCCACCCTTGGGCCGTCGGCCTCATGGATTCCCGATCCCAGCCCGGCCCGGCGACCCTGCGCCATCACGACGCCGTCATCGGAACGCTGCGCGCCGGAGGGTTCTCCGTCCCCATGACCGCGCACGCCGTCTCGCTGATCGACAGCTATCTGTACGGGTTCGTGCTCCAGGAGCTGAGCCTGCCGTTCAGGGGCGCGTCGGAGCTGGACGAGGTAGCGGGTGCCATCCTGCGCGACATGCCCGCCGACACCTACCCCCACCTCACCGAACTGGCCACCGAGCACGTCCTCAAGCCCGGCTACGACTACGCCGGCGAGTTCGCCTTCGGGCTCACCCTCATCCTCGACGCCCTCCACCCGGACGAGGCCGCGAGCGCATGACGAGTAGAACGAGTACGCGGGATGGGATTCGAAAGTCCCGCACAGCACCCACGGCGCCCGGCACGCACTCTCGCCGCACCGGCCAAAACCCCAAGTACGTCCCGTACGATGGCTTTCATCCGGCACTCCCCCAGCCTTCGGCCGAGGGGGGGACAGAACACGCACCGGACACCGCGGGCACCGCACAGGACTTTCGAAACACCCCCTAAGTCCCGCTGGATCAGCGCTGCCCGGATACGGTGAGCGCCGTATCCGGGCAGCTATGCCTGAAGGCGTATCCTTCTGATCGTTTGTCTTGGCTTGCCGGTTTCAGCTGGTCGGTCCACGCCGGTTGGCGGGGAGCCGATGCCACTGTGCCGCGGCGGGGTAGGCGAGCGCCCCGACCACTGCTCCCCATATGACGAGCCAGAGCGTGCCAGCCGTGCCCCAGTCCACCCGAGGTAGTTCGAAGGGTCCTGTGAGGACCAGGAGAATGAGGCCGACTACCAGCCTGGTCTGGGCCTTGCTGTCCAGCACTACGTCACTCCTCACGGCTGCGCGTCATTGCAGCTCCTCGTAGGTCCCTTGCACAGCTCCGCCTACAGCACCGGCGAAACCTCCGATCGTCGCCCCCGCGACACAACCGGTGGCCAAGGACGCGATGCATCCGGTTACGCCTCCGCCGACGGCGGTCGCCATGGACTTCTTCCCGACCCTCTTGACTGCGTTCAAGAAGAAGGCGCCTGGCGTGTGGGCGCGTCAGGAGCGTTGACGAGAATTGAGGTCAGTGCGCAGGGGGATGGGCCGGAGCGAGTCGCCCCAGCTGAGAACGCTGACCGGTGTGAGCGTGCTGCGTCTACTACAGTGCGGTGTGGGCCGTGACTGGCGCTGAGGTGGAGCACCACCGGGGAGCGGTCTGACGAGACGTCGTTGCCGTGCGCCTGGGCGAGTGGTCGGCAACGCCTGGAGGCAACGATGTCCGCGGCTCAGACTGCCCAGCTCATGGATGGCACCGGCCTCGCCCATCGCATCATCGAAGAGGCTGCTGCCAAGGCGGCAGAGATTTCACGGCGTGGGGGGACCAGTCCCTGTCTGGCGACGGTGCTGGTGGGAGAGGACCCGGCGTCGGTCACGTATGTCCGCATGAAGCGGGCGCGGTGCGCGAAGGCGGGCATCCAGTCCCGGCACATCGCTTTGCCCGCCACCACCACGACCGCCGAACTGATCGACACCCTCGCCGGCCTGTCCGGCGATCCGGACGTGCACGGCATCCTGCTCCAGCACCCCTGCGGCCCGCATATCGACGAGCGGCGGCGTTCGAGGCCATCGCCCCGGAGAAGGACGTCGACGGGGTCACGACGCATTCGTTCGCCGCGATGAGCTTCGCACTGCCGGGCTTCGTGTCCTGCACTCCAGGCGGAATCATGCGGCTGCTGGAAGCGTACGACGTCGACCTCGCCGGCAAGCACGCCGTCGTGGTGGGTCGCAGCGCGATTCTCGGCAAGCCGGCCGGGATGCTCCTGCTCGCCAGGAACGCAACGGTGACGTACTGCCACTCGCGCACGGCGGACTTGTCGGCGGTCGTCCGGGAAGCAGACGTCGTGGTAGCGGCCGTTGGACGGCCTCGGCTGATCCGGGGTGAGGACGTCAAGCCCGGCGCGGTGGTGATCGACGCCGGATACAACCCGGGCAACGTCGGCGACGTGGACTTCGATACCGCCCGCACCCGTGCCCGTTTGATCACTCCGGTGCCTGGCGGCGTCGGGCCAATGACCATCGCCGTCCTGCTGGCGCAGACCGTGGACGCCGCAGCGAACCAGCTCGGATTCCAGCACCACTGACGTCCTGACCAGCAGCCCCTCGGCACCAAGCCAGAAAGATTCCCGCTCAGAACGGGGACCCCGTATCGGGCTGGCTGGCAGTTCGTTCTGATAGCGGGCCGCGGCCGGGCGGGCTGGTCACCATGTCGCCTTGCGGTCGGGTGCCCACGATCTGGAACTGGTGGCCGGTCGCGCGCGGGACCAGGTCCAGGACGTCCAACCGATCGTTTCAGAATGGGCCCGGCCGAGAACAGCACTCCCGTTGGCACAGGTGCAGCTGAGCTGGAGCCTTGGCCCATGGCCTGGCGCATGCGGCCTGAGCAGCAGAAGCAGATTCGGACCGGTCGGACGTAGGAGTGGGTGGATGGGCGGGGACGCGGAGCGGGAGCGCTGGGAGCTGCGGCCGGGAGTCGGTGTGGGGCCGTTGCAGTTCGGGATGTCTCCGGCCGAGGTCGCACGGGCGCTTTCGGTCCCTGGACCGCAGGTACAGGTTGGCGGTCCGTATGCGCAGGAGGACTTCCAGGATGGGGTGAAAGCGTTCTACGACGTGGGCGAACTGGCCTGCGTTGCGCTGGATGCGGTCACCGGTCCGCAGGTCTTTTTGTCCGGCTTCCCGCTGGCGGGCAGCGATCCGGAGCAGGGCCAGCAGTTTCTGCTGGACCACGCTGCGGAGCATGGGAACTGCCTGCTCTACACGTCTGATGACTCGCTTTCCCTGGCTGATCTCGGGGTTCTTCTCCGCTCTCAGCAGGTTGGGGCAGCGCGCCTGACCCGTCCGCTCTTCGTGAAGGAGGAGTGGTTGGACTCGGAGTGCTTCCGAGACCGACTTCCGCTGGAGGGCGCCTCAGGTTGAGCGCTCGATCTGGCGAACTGACGCCAGAGTCTGCTTGCAAGTCGCGATGAGATGCCGCGGGTCTTGTACTCGACGATCTCGGTCGGCAAGGTGTCCCGGTGCATGCTGGTCTTGTACTCGACGACCTGGGAGCGGGTGGCCCCGTTGCTGCCACATCCGTGGACGGGGCGGATGTTCTCCGCCTTGTGGGGACCAGCGAGACGCTGCACGCGACCCTCGTGGAACCGGAGCTGGTGGTGGAGGTCGGCGTCGACGTGGCCCGCGAAACCGCGGACGGTGGAGGCACGCCGCGCGTCGGCATCGGCATCGGCATCGGCATCAAATCCGAGCGGAGTTGCACCCGGTGCAAGTGCCGAAGTTCGACGGAGGGGGCGAACCACCCGCTGACGGCAATCGGCACGAGCAGCCCTGGACCAGGTCAGGCGCCCGGTCCGGGGTCCGGCTCCACCGGCGTACGGATGCCCGCCCGGGCCGCCTCCAACTGGGCCGCGAACGCGATGCCGAGGAAGAGCGCCACGGCGGTCAGGTTGGCCCACAGCAGCAGGGCGATGAAGGCCGTGAGCGGACCGTACACGGCGCCGAAGGCCCCGCTCCGTCCGACGTACAGCGCGAGCAGCCAGGTCGCCGAGATCCACAGCACCAGGTGGACCGCCGAGCCGAAGGCCAGCCACGTGTAGCCGGGCTGGTCGCGGCGGGGCGACCAGCGCAGGATCACCGCCGACGCCATCCAGGCCAGCAGCAGTCCGGCCGGTACGTCCAGCACGGCCCACCACGCGGCCCCGCCCGTCCCGTGGCCGAGGGTGCGGGCCACGGCGTCGCCGACCGTCTCACCCGCGACGAGCACCAGGAACCCCAGGACCATCGGCAGGCCGGCCGTGAAGGCGAGCGCCAGGGCCCGGCCGTACTTGCGGACGAAGGGGCGGTCGCGCTCGATGCCGTAGATGCGGTTGGCGCCCCGCTCGATCTGCGCCATGGCCGAGGCGAGGTTCAGCACCGCGAACCCGAGGCCCAGCCAGAGCGCGACCGTGCTCCACACGTCGCTGCCGGCGCTGCGCCGGGTGCCCTCGAAGGCCTCCTCGACGACGTCCGCGCTTGCGCCCGGCACGATCCGGCCGAGGGTCAGCTCGATGACCCGGCCCACGCTCTCCGTGTGCACCGACGTGGCGAGACCCACGAGCACGACGGTGAAGGGGACCAGGCCGAGCACGACCTGGAAGGCGAGGGCCCGGGCGTTGGTGAAGCCGTCCGCGTAGCGGAACCGGGTGAAGGAGTCGGCCAGCAGCCTGAGGCCCCCGTACCGCCGCAGGGCGGTGAAAGCTTCGTCGCCGGAGAGTTCGTCTCCGAGCATGTCCCGGGTCTGCGGAACGTGGACGGCGGTTCCCACGATGCGGCTGCTCCTCGTGTCGGGGCGGGCGAGGACGTCGTCCTCCACCCGTGCGCATGCCCCGTGAACGGGACCGCAGCGCGCAGGGGACGGCCTTGTGAGCCGGGGCGTGCCAAGCCGGCAAGGCGACGCCACGATGTTGCACCGGATGCGGCACATGCAGGAGCGAGTCGACCTGTCGGGGCACACGCGACTGGAACGCCTGCTTCACCAGCAGGTCCGCGAGACCACCGAGGCCATCGTCGGCGCGGTCACCGGTTCGCTCACCACGCCGCGCAGTCTGCTGCTCGGCAGGTACGACGACCATGGCCGCCTGCAGTACACCGGCCGCACCACCACTCTCGCCCGGGCGGCGAGCAGCGCGGTCGCCGGGCTGCTCGCTTCCGCTCGGCGCGGTCATCCGTGGACAGGCCGGCCGTTCTGCGGCCGGGAGACACTGGACGTCACGCTGGTGGAACCCGAGCTGGTGGTGGAAGTAGGCGTCGGTGTCGTCCGCGACACCTCCGGCCGGTGGCGCCACCCCGCACGCCTGCACCGTGCCCGCCTTTACCTCTCCCCCGGCGGTGTCCCCCGCATAACGGCGCTGCCGCGCCGACACCCGAGCTCGACTGCGTCCACGTCGCCCGGCTGACTGCCGGCGAGGCTTCAGCGGGTCTGCGGTGAGTGAGCCTGCGGTGGGCCCTGGGACGGTGCACGGCGATCGGGCGCGTCGGGCGCGCGGGCGCGTCGTGGGCAGGCGCACCGGGCGTCGGCCGTCGGGCGGGCCTGTGTCCGCGCGGGGGCCGCAGGCCCGCTGGTGGAGGGTGAGGGCGGGTGGGGCGTGGCTCAGGCGGCGCCGTCCGAGGTCGTCCCGGACGTGAGGTGCTCGGGCTCGGTGCGCTCGGGCTTGGTGTAGAGGACGTCGCGGGCCTGTTCCGCGGCGCGGGCGGTGCTCTCGGAGACGAAGTCCAGGAAGCGGGCGATGTTCTCCAGGCGGGCGCCGGCCGGGGTGTGGGAGCCGAGGACGCCGACGCCCTGCCGTGCGGTCTCGACGACCTGGGCGATGGACCGGGCGCTGGCCATCATCGACTGGTACCAGACGTCGTCGTCGACGACGTAGCGCTCGCGGCGGCGTTCGTCGCGTTCGCGGCGGACGAAGCCCTGACTCTCCAGGAACGCGATCGCCTTGGACACGGACGCCGGGCTGACCTGGAGGCGCTGGGCGAGGTCGGAGGCGGTGAGGCTGCCCGAGTCGGTGAGGCAGAGGCAGGCCAGCACGCGGGCCATCATCTTGGGCATGCCCGAGGCCATGACGACGGTGGTGAACACCTCCTCGTACTCGCGCACCGCCTCGGCGTCGCGCCCGTGGGGCTGCGCGGGCGTCCTGGGGTCGCGGGGCGCGGTCTGCCGGCGGCGGTGGGCGCGGTGTTCGGCGGCGCGGTGGGCCAGGTCGGCGCGGTAGGAGGTGGGGCCGCCGTTGCGCATCACCTCGCGCGTGATCGTCGAGGTGGGGCGGTCCAGGCGCCTGGCGATCTCGGCGTAGGCGAGGCCGTCGGCCAGTCCCAGCGCGATCTGCTGGCGTTCCTGCTGGGTGAGCCTGCCTCCCGGCATCGCGGTCTCCTCACGTGGTTCGGGGTGCGGTTGGTGGTGTCTGCCGCCGTCGCGGTTTCCATCATAGCGTTCAATCTCAATCCATTGCAACGAAGGATGGAGAGTTGGTTGCATTAGCTTTGTAGTCATTGCAACGTTTTCTAGCCTTGCACCTGCACTAATGCCAGCTCCATGCGACGAACGAGTTGCCAGAACCATGAACGCAACGTAGCGTTTCCATCATCAGAAACAACGGGACGAAGGACGAAGGAGCGCACCATGCGACTGGACAAGAACGCGACACGGAAGTTCGACACCCCCGCCCCCGTCGCGGCCGTCCTCGACGTCCCCGCCGGGCACCTGCGGTTCATCGCCGCCGACCGGACCGACACCACCGTCGAGATCCTGCCCGCCAACGCCTCCAAGAGCCGCGACGTGAAGGCGGCGGAGCAGACCACGGTCACCTACGCCGACGGTGTCCTGCGCATCGACGCCCCGCCGGCCAAGAACCGGCTCCTCGGCGCTACGGGTGCCCTCGAGGTGACCGTCCAGCTGCCCGTCGGCTCCCGCGTCGAGGCGAAGGCCGCCAGCGCCGAACTCAGGGGCGTCGGACGCCTCGGCGACGTGGTCTTCGAGGGGGCGCAGGGCGCGGTCAAGCTCGACGAGGCCGCGACCGTCCGCCTCTCCCTCCTCGCCGGCGACATCACCGTCCACCGCCTCAACGGCCCCGCCGAAATCACCACCCAGAAGGGCGACCTCCGCGTCACCGAGGCCGTCAGCGGCAGCGTCACCCTGCGCACCGAGCACGGCGACATCACCGTCGGCGCCGCCCGCGGCACCTCCGCCACCCTCGACGCCGGCACCGCCTACGGACGCATCGACAACACCCTCACCAACACCGACGGCCCCGACGCCGCACTCACCCTCCACGCCACCACCGGCTACGGCGACGTCACCGCCCGCAGCCTGTAGCAGCCCTCGACACCAGGAAGGACACCGCCATGAAGCCGCTGCCCGGAAAGAGGTGCGAGGTGGCGGCTTCGGCCGGTCCCGGGCCGGTCACCTCGTTCGTACGGTTCGTGCTCTCCGGCGGCGGTGTCGGAGTCCTCTCCAGCTTCGCGGTACCGCTGCTGGCCGTGACGATGCCCTGGGCGGTCTCGAACGCCATCGTCACCATCGTCTCCACCCTGCTGTGCACGGAGCTCCACGCCCGCTTCACCTTCGCCAAGGGGCGCGGCGCCGGATGGCGGGAGCACTGGCAGTCGGCGGGCTCGGCGACCGCCGCCTTCCTCGCGACCGGCATCGCCGTTCACGTCCTGCACCTGGTGCAGCCCTCCGCCGGCCCGCCGGCCGAGCAGCTCGTCTATCTCGGCGCCGCGGGCCTCGCCGGCGCGGGCCGCTTCCTCGTCCTGCGCCTGTACGTCTTCGCCGGCCGCCCCGCCCGTGCCGTACACCCCTCGGCGCCGCAGGCGTCGGCCTCCCGCGTCCTCGCGGCGGCGTAGGCGCGTACGCCCCCCTCCCCCGTACGGCGGGCCTCCCCCGTACGGCGGGCCGGCCCCGTACGGCGGGCCCCGTACCGCGGAGCCGCGTACCGCGAAGTCCCGTGCGGCGGACGGCCGGAACCGGTTCGTCCGCTCGGCGTCCGCTCGAGGATCAGTCCTTCTTCCGTGGAGGATCCAGCCTCGCGGTTCCCGGCTGGGTCAACGTGTCCGTGTGGCGGAGCCGTCCGCCCGGTCGTCATGTCCGTACGACAAAACGGCCGGCCGCACGCGTTCCCCGTCACGCTCCTCATCACCCTGCTCATCACCCCCCTCATCCGATGGAAGTGCGGTTTCCCGTGGCTACCTTCCTGTACGCACTCGGCCGCTTCGCCTTCCGGCGTCGCGGCCTCGTCACCCTGCTGTGGGTACTGATCGTCTGCGGCGTCGGTGCCGCGGCCGCGTCCGCGCCCGCACCGCCCACCGACCGGTTCTCGATGCCGGGCACCGAGTCGCAGAGGGCGTTCGACCTGCTCGAGGAGAAGTTCCCGGACTCCGGTACCGACGGTGCCACCGCCCGTGTGGTGCTCCGCGTGCCCGAGGGCGGGAGCGTCGACGCCGAGAAGGCGGCGATCGGCGCGCTCGTCGGCGAACTCGGCAAGGCCCCCCAGGTGGCGGGCGTCGCCGACCCGTTCACGGCCGGCTCGGTCAGCGAGGACGGTCGTACCGCCTACACCGTGGTGACCTACGAGGTCGCCGCGCCCGACCTCACCGACGAGGCCCGTGACGCGCTCACCGCGGCCACCGACCGGGCCCGCGAGGGCGGTCTGACCGTCGAGGCGGGCGGGGACGCGGTGATGGTCGAGCAGACCATGTCCGGCACCGGCGAGCAGATCGGCGTGCTGATCTCCGCCGTCGTCCTGTTCCTCACCTTCGGCTCGCTGATCGCCGCCGGCATGCCGCTGCTCACGGCACTGATCGGCGTCGCCGTCGGCACCTCCGCCATCGCCGCGCTCGGCAGCGCCCTCGGGCTGTCCGCCACGACCGGGACGCTGGCGATGATGATCGGCCTCGCGGTCGGCATCGACTACGCGCTGTTCGTCGTCTCCCGCTACCGGGCCGAGATCGCCGAGGGCCGCGCCCCCCAGGAGGCGGCGGGCGTCGCGACCGGCACGGCCGGTTCCGCTGTCGTCTTCGCCGGGCTCACGGTCATCATCGCGCTGGCCGGCCTCGCGGTCGTCGACATCCCGATCCTCACCAAGATGGGCCTCGCCGCGGCGGGTACGGTCGCCGTCGCCGTACTGATCGCGGTCACCTTCGTGCCCGCCCTGCTCGGCTTCGCGCCGCGCCGGGTCCTGCGGGTGGCGGACCGGCGGCTCGTGCAGACCAGGAAGCCGCTGTCGGCGCGCAAGCTGCGCAGGAGTGAGAAGAAGGCCGCGAAGCTGGCCGCGCGGACCAGCCCGAACCTGTCCACCCGCTGGGCCTCGTTCGTGGTGCGCCGCCCGGTGGTCGTGCTCGTCGTCGCGGTGGCCGGCCTCGGCGCGCTCGCCCTGCCCGCCACCAAGCTGGAGCTCGGCCTGCCCGGCGAGGGCACGATGGCGGCCGACACCACCCAGCGCAAGGCGTACGACTTGCTGTCCGACTCCTTCGGCCCCGGCTTCAACGGCCCGCTGACGGTGACCGTCGAGGGCGCGGACGCGGCCGCCGCCGGCGACAAGGTCGGCGCGGCGCTGAAGAAGACCCCGGGCGTCGCCTCGGTCTCCAAGGCCAACCCCAACGAGGCGGGCGACACCGCCATCCTCAGCGTCGTCCCCGAGACCGGCCCGACCGACGCCCGGACCGAACAGCTCGTCAAGGACATCCGTGCGCGGGCCGCTTCGCTCGGGGCGTCCGCGGGGGCCACCGAAATCCTGGTGACCGGCCAGACCGCGCTGTTCATCGACTTCTCGCAGACCCTGTCCGACGCGCTGCTGCCCTACCTGGCCCTGGTGGTCGGCCTGGCCTTCCTGCTGCTGCTCCTGGTGTTCCGTTCGCTCCTGGTCCCGCTGAAGGCCGCGCTCGGCTTCCTGCTCTCGGTGAGCGCGGCCCTGGGCGCGCTGGTCGCGGTGTTCCAGTGGGGGTGGGCCGCCGACTTCTTCGGCATCGAGCAGACCGGCCCCATCATGACGACGATGCCGATCTTCATGATCGGTGTGGTCTTCGGCCTCGCCATGGACTACGAGGTCTTCCTGGTCACGCGGATGCGTGAGGCCTACGTCCACGGCGTCCGGGCCAAGGAGGCCGTGGTCTCCGGCTTCCACCACAGCGGGCGGGTGGTCGCCGCCGCCGCGGTCATCATGATCAGCGTCTTCTCGGGCTTCGTCGTGGAGGACGAGGACCTGGTCGCGATGATGGGCTTCGGTCTCGCCTCGGCCGTCCTGTTCGACGCCTTCGTGGTCCGGATGGCGATCGTGCCCGCCGTGCACTCACTGCTCGGCGACGCCGCCTGGTGGCTGCCGAAGTGGCTCGGCCGGGTGCTGCCCAACGTGGATGTCGAGGGCGAGCGGCTGCAGCGGCGGCTGCCGTCCGGTCCGCCGCCGCCCGCTCCGCGGATCGCGCCGGAACAGGAGAGGGACCTCGTGCACTGACGCGGTGCGCGGGGGTGAACGGCGGCGGCCCGGTGCGACCTGTCGAGGACGCACCGGGCCGCAGCCGTCCGTGTGAGGGCCTCGCGGGACGCCGCGGTGTCGCGGACGCCGGGGGCCATGAACGCCGTTGCGCGCAAGGCCGCTTGAGAGTCGGTCGAGGTCCGGCCGAGGTGGATGGTCCCGGGAGCGGGCCTCCGGTTCACTGATCGCATGGCGACCCTGACTTCCGGCACCGGTCGCGTCCCGCGGCCGTGGCGGCGCGAAGGCCCGCGCCGCGCGGTACCGCCCCCCACCGGTACGCCGGTCCCCCCACCGCCCGGCCGCCCGGCGTCCTCACTCCGTGCCGGTACCTGCCCTACGCCGTCCGTGCCCTGCCGCACGCGGCGCGCGGCGACGCGCTGCGCGGGCTTCACGGCCCCCCTCCCCCGGTCCGGCTCCCACCGGGTGGGTCCTTCTGCCTGCATGGCGGTCCCCTGCACGCTCACGGAGGCCCCCGCATAGCATTCGCCCTCAATCTGTTGCAACGAAAGCAGGAGATGTCGTTGCATTAAGTTCCGCCTCATTGCAATGATTTACTTGCGTTCACCTGCACTTACTATCGCTTGAGGCAACAACTGCGTTGCCTATTTAGTGAATGCAACGTAGCGTTTCTGTCATCAGAAACATCAGTCCGCAGGAGCGCACGATGCAGAAGAAGGAGTGCACGATGCAGAGGTTCGACACCCCCGCCCCCGTCGCGGCCGTCCTCGACATCCCGGCCGGACGCATCCGGTTCACCGCGACGGACCGGACGGACACCACCGTCGAGGTCCTGGCCGCCGATGCCTCCAAGAACCTCGACATGCAGGCGGCGGAGAAGACCACGGTCGCCTTCGCCGACGGCGTCCTGCGCATCGACGCCCCCGCGGTCAGGAATCGGATCCTCGGTTCCTACGGCATCGTCGAGGTGACCGTCCACCTGCCCGCCGGCTCCCGCGTCGAGGCCAAGGCCACCGACGCCGAACTGAAGGGCCACGGGCGCCTCGGCGAGGTCACCCTCGACAGCACCCAGGGCACGGTCGAACTCGACGAGACCGAAGGCGCCCGCATCGCCCTCGTCGCAGGCGACGTCACCGTCCACCGCCTGAACGGCACCGCCGAGATCGTCACCCGGAAGGGCAACCTCCGTGTCACCGAAGCGGTGCGCGGCACGGTCGCACTCCGCACGGAGCAGGGCGACATCACCATCGGTGCCGCCCCCACGACCTCCGCCACCCTCAACGCCGGCACCAGCCATGGCCGGATCGACAACACCCTCACCAACACCGAGGGACCCGCCGCCGGGCTCATCATCCACGCCACCACCTCCTACGGCGACATCACCGCCCGCAGCCTCTGACCCGCACCCAACAAGGAGCCCTCTCATGACCAAGCCGGCCATCGCAGCGAACGGGCTGCGCAAGTCGTACGGCGACAAGACCGTGCTCGACGGCATCGACCTGACAGTTCCCGAAGGGACGGTCTTCTCCCTGCTCGGTCCGAACGGGGCCGGCAAGACCACCACCGTGCAGATCCTCTCCACCCTCATCTCCGCCGGCGGCGGACAGGCCCAGGTCGCGGGCCACGACCTCGCCACGGACCCGCAGGCGGTGCGTGCCGCGATCGGTGTCACGGGGCAGTTCTCCGCGGTCGACGGTCTGATCACCGGTGAGGAGAACATGCTCCTCATGGCCGACCTGCACCACCTGTCGAAGCAGGAAGGGCGGCGGGTGACGGCCGAGCTGCTGGAGCGCTTCGACCTGGTGGAGGCGGCGAAGAAGCCCGCCTCGACCTACTCGGGCGGTATGAAGCGCCGTCTGGACATCGCGATGACGCTGGTCGGCGGCCCGCGGATCATCTTCCTGGACGAGCCCACCACCGGCCTGGACCCGCGGTCCCGGCACAACATGTGGGGCATCATCCGCGAACTGGTCTCCGGCGGCGTGACCGTCTTCCTCACCACGCAGTACCTGGAGGAGGCCGACGAACTCGCCGACCGCATCGCCGTGCTGAACGACGGAAAGATCGCCGCCGAGGGCACCGCCGCCGAACTCAAGCGCCTCGTCCCCGGCGGCCACGTCCGGCTCCGCTTCACCGACCCCGCCGACTACCAGGCCGCCGCCCTCGCGCTGAACCCGGCAACCCGCGACGACGACGCCCTCGCCCTCCAGGTCCCCTCGGGGGGCAGCCAGCGCGAGCTGCGTTCCATCCTCGACTGGCTGGACTCCGCCGGCATCGAGGCCAGCGAACTCACCGTGCACACCCCCGACCTCGACGACGTGTTCTTCGCCCTGACCGGCGGCGCCGGCGTCCCCACCCAGCCCAAGGAGGCTGTCCGATGAGCTCCCTCTCCCTCGCCGTGCGTGACTCGAACACGATGCTGCGCCGCAACCTGCTGCACGCGCGCCGCTACCCGTCGCTGACCCTGAACCTGCTGCTCACGCCGATCATGCTGCTCCTGCTGTTCGTCTACATCTTCGGCGACACCATGAGCGCGGGCATCGGCGGCGGAGGGCGCTCCGCCTACATCGCCTACATCATCCCCGGCCTGCTGCTGATGACCGTCGGTTCCACCGTCATCGGCACCGCGGTCTCCGTCTCCATGGACATGAGCGAGGGCATCATCGCCCGCTTCCGCACCATGGCCATCCACCGGCCCTCGGTCCTCGTCGGACACGTCGCCGGCAGCGTCCTGCAGTCGATCCTGAGCGTGGTCCTCGTCGGCGCCGTCGGCGTGGCCATCGGCTTCCGGTCCACGGACGCCACCGCCCTGGAGTGGCTGGCCGCCTTCGGTCTGCTCGCCCTCTTCACGCTGGCGCTCACCTGGATCGCGGTGGGCATGGGTCTGGTCAGCCCCAACGCCGAGGCCGCCAGCAACAACGCCATGCCCTTGATCCTGCTGCCGCTGCTGTCCAGCGCCTTCGTGCCGGTCGACTCGATGCCGGGCTGGTTCCAGCCGATCGCCGAGTACCAGCCCTTCACGCCGGCCATCGAGACCCTGCGCGGTCTGCTCCTGGGCACCGAGATCGGCCACAACGGCTGGCTCGCCGTCGTCTGGTGCCTGGCCCTGTCCGTCCTCGGCTACTTCTGGTCCACCTCGACCTTCAACCGCGACGGGAAGTAGGTCCGCCCCGCGACAGCGCGGGGCACCGCCCGCGCCCCCGGCCGACGACCGACACACGACAGGCGCACACGACGCGCACCCCGCTCCACGATCCGCGAAGGCCCGCCGCCGCTGTCTCCGGACAGCCGCGACGGGCCTTCGCCCCGTGTCGTCAGTAGCGGTAGTGGTCCGGCTTGTAGGGGCCCTCGGGCGCGACGCCGATGTACGCCGCCTGCTCCGGGCGGAGCGTGGTGAGCTTGACGCCGAGGGCGTCCAGGTGGAGGCGGGCGACCTTCTCGTCGAGGTGCTTGGGCAGCACGTGGACGCCGGTCGGGTACTCGTCGGGCTTGGTGAACAGCTCGATCTGGGCCAGGGTCTGGTCCGCGAAGGAGTTGGACATCACGAACGACGGGTGGCCGGTGGCGTTGCCCAGGTTCAGCAGACGGCCCTCGGACAGCACGATGATCTTCTTGCCGTCGGGGAACGTCCAGGTGTGGACCTGCGGCTTGATCTCGTCCTTGACGATGCCCGGGACCTTCGCCAGGCCGGCCATGTCGATCTCGTTGTCGAAGTGGCCGATGTTCCCCACGATCGCCTGGTGCTTCATCCTGGCCATGTCGCCGGCCATGATGACGTCCTTGTTGCCGGTCGTGGTGACGAAGATGTCGGCCGTCTCGACGACCTCGTCGAGCGTGGTGACCTGGTAGCCGTCCATCGCCGCCTGCAGCGCGCAGATCGGGTCGATCTCGGTGACGATCACGCGGGCGCCCTGGCCGCGCAGCGACTCCGCGCAGCCCTTGCCGACGTCGCCGTAGCCGCACACCACGGCGGTCTTGCCGCCGATCAGCGTGTCGGTGGCGCGGTTGATGCCGTCGACCAGGGAGTGGCGGCAGCCGTACTTGTTGTCGAACTTCGACTTCGTCACGGCGTCGTTCACGTTGATCACCGGGAACAGCAGGGAGCCGTCACGCTGCATCTCGTACAGGCGGTGGACGCCGGTCGTGGTCTCCTCCGTCACACCGCGGATCTGCGCGGCGATGCCGGTCCAGTCGAGTGTGCTCGCCTTCAGCAAGGCGGCCACGGCCGCCAGTTCCTCGTTGTCGGCCGGGGGCAGCTCGCCGGTCTTGAGGTACTCCACGCCCTGGTGGACGAGGGTGGTGGCGTCGCCGCCGTCGTCCAGGATCATGTTCGGGCCGCCGGTGGGGCTGTCCGGCCAGGTCAGCGCCTGCTCCGTGCACCACCAGTACTCCTCCAGCGTCTCGCCCTTCCAGGCGAAGACCGGGACGCCCTGCGGGTTGTCGGGCGTGCCGTTCGGACCGACGGCGATGGCGGCCGCCGCGTGGTCCTGGGTGGAGAAGATGTTGCAGGACGCCCAGCGGACCTCCGCGCCGAGCGCGACCAGGGTCTCGATGAGGACGGCGGTCTGCACCGTCATGTGCAGGGAGCCGGTGATCCGGGCGCCGGCCAGCGGCCGGGCGTCGGCGTACTCCTCGCGGATCGCCATCAGGCCGGGCATCTCGTGCTCGGCGAGGCTGATCTCCTTGCGGCCGAACTCGGCCAGCGACAGGTCGGCGACCTTGAAATCCTCGAACTCAGGCGACACGAATGCTCCTTGAACTGATGACGTTACGGTGGATGTCCAGGGCCGCGGTGGACCTGTTCAGGGTGATGTAGTGCAGTCCGGGCGCGCCCTCCGTGAGGAGGCGTTCCGCCATGGCGGTGGCGTACTCGACGCCGATGCGGTGGCCCGCGGCGCGATCGTCGCGGGCGGCTTCCAGACGGTGGGCCAGGTCCTCGGGGAAGGCGGCGTCGCTCAGTTCGGCGAAGCGGCGGATCTGGCGCACGTCGGTGGCGGGCATGATCTCGGGGACGATCGGGATGTCGCAGCCGGCCGCGGCCACCCGGTCACGCAGCCGCAGGTAGTCCTCGACGTGGAAGAACATCTGCGTGATGGCGTAGTCGGCGCCGGCGCGGCACTTGGCCACGAAGTGCCGGATGTCGGTGTCCCAGTCGGGCGAGCGGGGGTGCCGCTCGGGGAAGGCGGCGACGCCGATGGTGAAGTCGCCCAGGGAGCGGACGAGTTCGACCAGCTGGTAGGCGTGGGTGAAGCCGTCCGGGTGAGCCGCCCACGGTCCTCGGGGGTCGCCGGGGGGATCGCCGCGCAGGACGAGGACGTCCTTGATGCCGGCGTCCGCGTAGGCGCCGATGATCTGCCGCAGCTCGGCGACCGAGTGGCCCACGGCGGTGAGGTGCGCGACGGGGCGCAGGGTCGTCTCCGCCGCGATGCGCCGGGTGACCTCGATGGTGCGGGTCCGAAAGGAGCCGCCGGCGCCGTAGGTCACGGAGACGAAGTCCGGGCGCAGGGGCTCCACCTGGCGGATCGCCTGCCACAGGGTCCGCTCGCCGGCGGCGGTCTTCGGCGGGAAGAACTCGAAGGAGAAGGTCGTCACGCGCGGCCTCCCGCGTTGAAGTAGTTCGCCTCGGGGTGGTGGACGACGAGGGCGTCGGTGGACTGCTCGGGGTGGAGCTGGAACTCCTCGGACAGGTGGACGCCGATGCGTTGCGGACGGAGCAGATGGGCGATCTTCGCGCGGTCCGCCAGGTCGGGGCAGGCCGGGTAGCCCAGCGAGTAGCGGCAGCCCTGGTACTCGGTGCGCAGCATGCCGTCCAGCGAGCGCGGGTCGTCCGCCGCGATGCCGAGTTCGGTGCGGACGCGGGCGTGCCAGTACTCGGCGAGGGCCTCGGCGAGCTGGACGGACAGGCCGTGCAGTTCGAGGTAGTCGCGGTAGGCGTCGGCCTCGAAGAGGCGGGCGGTCTCCTCGCCGATGCGGGCGCCGACGGTGACGACCTGGAGGCCGACGACATCGGTCTCGCCGGACTCCTCGGGGCGGAAGAAGTCCGCCAGGCACAGCCGTCGCCCGCGGCGCTGGCGCGGGAAGGTGAAGCGGGTGCGTTCGTTGCCGGCCTCGTCGAGAAGGATCAGGTCGTCGTCCTTGGACACGCACGGGAAGTAGCCGTGGACCACGGCCGCCTCCAGCAGGTTCTCCGTCTGGAGCCGGTCCAGCAGGCCACGCAACCGGGGCCGTCCCTCGGTCTCGAGCAGCTCCTCGTAGGTGGGGCCGTCGCCGGTGCGGGCCTGCTTCAGACCCCACTGGCCCTTGAACAGCGCGCCCTCGTCCAGCCAGGACGCGTACTCCTTGAGCTGGATGCCCTTCACGACCCGCGTGCCCCAGAACGGCGGGGCGGGGACCGGGACGTCCGTGGCGACCTCGGAGCGGACGTGGCCCGTCTCGGGCCGTTCCTCGATCTCGACGGTGGCGGCACGGACCCGGCGCTGTTTGAGTCCGGGCAGCTGTGCGCCGGGGACGCCGCGCTTGATGCCGATCAGGGCGTCCATCAGGCGCAGGCCCTCGAAGGCGTCGCGGGCGTAGCGGACTTCGCCGTCGTAGATCTCGTGGAGGTCCTGCTCGACGTAGGCGCGGGTGAGGGCGGCGCCGCCGAGGATGACGGGGTAGTCGGCGGCCAGACCCCGCTGGTTGAGCTCCTCCAGGTTCTCCTTCATGATCACTGTGGACTTCACCAGGAGTCCGGACATGCCGATGACGTCGGCCCGGTGCTCTTCGGCAGCCTCCAGGATCGCGGAGACCGGCTGCTTGATGCCGAGGTTGACGACGGTGTAGCCGTTGTTGGACAGGATGATGTCGACGAGGTTCTTGCCGATGTCGTGGACGTCGCCCCGGACGGTGGCCAGGACGATGGTGCCCTTGCCGTCGTCGTCGGTCTTCTCCATGTGCGGTTCCAGATGCGCCACCGCGGTCTTCATGACCTCGGCGGACTGGAGCACGAACGGCAGTTGCATCTGGCCGGAGCCGAACAGCTCCCCGACCGCCTTCATCCCGTCCAGCAGCGTCTCGTTGACGATGTCCAGAGCGGGGCGCCGGGTCAGGGCCTCGTCCAGGTCGGCCTCCAGGCCGTTCTTCTCGCCGTCGACGATGCGGCGTTTGAGCCGCTCGTCCAGCGGGAGGGCGGCCAGCTCGTCCGCCCTGGACGCCCGCAGCGACTTCGCGGTGGCGCCCTCGAACAGCTGCATCAGCCTCTGCAGCGGGTCGTAGCCCTCACGGCGCCGGTCGTAGATCAGGTCGAGGGCCGTGGTGACCTGCTCCTCGTCGAAGCGGGCGATCGGGAGGATCTTCGACGCGTGCACGATCGCCGAGTCCAGGCCCGCCTTCACACACTCGTCCAGGAACACGGAGTTCAGCAGGATGCGGGCGGCCGGGTTCAGGCCGAAGGAGATGTTCGACAACCCCAGCGTGGTCTGCACGTCCGGATGGCGGCGCTTCAGCTCACGGATGCCCTCGATCGTGGCGATGCCGTCCTTGCGGGACTCCTCCTGACCCGTGCAGATCGTGAACGTCAGACAGTCCACGAGGATGTCCTCCTCACGGATGCCCCAGTTCCCGGTCAGATCCTCGATCAGGCGTTCGGCGATCTCGACCTTCTTCTCCGCCGTGCGCGCCTGGCCCTCCTCGTCGATCGTCAGCGCGATCAGCGCCGCACCGTGCTCCCGGGCCAACTGCGTGACCTTCGCGAAGCGGGACTCCGGGCCGTCGCCGTCCTCGTAGTTCACCGAGTTGATCACCGCGCGGCCGCCGAGCTTCTCCAGCCCGGCCCGGATCACGTCGACCTCGGTGGAGTCCAGCACCACCGGCAGCGTCGACGCGGTCGCGAACCGCCCCGCCAGCTCCTCCATGTCCGCCACGCCGTCCCGGCCCACGTAGTCGACGCACAGGTCCAGCAGGTGCGCGCCCTCGCGGATCTGCTCCCGCGCCATCTCCACGCAGTCGTCCCAGCGGCCCTCCAGCATCGCCTCACGGAACTTCTTCGACCCGTTGGCGTTCGTCCGCTCACCGATCGCCAGGTACGAGGTGTCCTGCCGGAACGGCACCGTCTGGTACAACGACGCCGCACCCGGCTCGGGCCGGGGGGCGCGCTCGGCGGGGGTCAGGCCGCGCACGCGCTCGACGAGCCGGCGCAGGTGCTCGGGCGTGGTGCCGCAGCAGCCGCCGACCAGGCAGACGCCGTACTCGCGGACGAACGTCTCCTGCGCGTCGGCCAGGCCTTCCGGGCCGAGCGGGAAGTGTGCGCCGTCCTTGGTGAGGACGGGGAGGCCCGCGTTGGGCATGCACAGCAGGGGGATGCGGGAGTGGCGGGCGAGGTGGCGCAGGTGCTCGGTCATCTCGGCGGGGCCGGTGGAGCAGTTCAGGCCGAGCATGTCGATGCCGAGCGGCTCGAGCGCGGTGAGCGCGGCGCCGATCTCGGAGCCGAGCAGCATGGTGCCGGTCGTCTCGAAGGCCATGGAGACCAGGAGCGGAACGTCGGTGCCGAGGGTGTCCATGGCGCGGCGGGCGCCCAGGACGGCGGCCTTGGTCTGCAGCAGGTCCTGCGTGGTCTCCACCAGCAGCGCGTCCGCGCCGCCGGTGAGCAGGCCCTCGGCGTTGGCCTGGAAGCCGTCTCGGACGGTGGCGTAGTCGATGTGGCCGAGGGTGGGGAGTTTGGTGCCGGGGCCCATGGAGCCGAGGACCCAGTGTCGCTGTCCGTTGCGTCGGGTGGCCGCGTCGGCCGCCTGACGGGCGATGCGGGCGCCCGCTTCCGACAGTTCGTGCGCGCGGTCGGCGATGTCGTACTCGGTCAGTGCCGTGTGGTTCGCGCCGAAGGTGTTGGTCTCCACGCAGTCCACGCCGGTCGCGAGGTAGGCGTCGTGGACGGAGCGCACGATGTCCGGACGGGTGGCGTTGAGGACCTCGTTGCAGCCCTCCAGCTGCTGGAAGTCCTCCATGCTCGGGTCGTGGGACTGGAGCATGGTGCCCATCGCGCCGTCGGCCACCACCACACGGGTGGCGAGCGCCTCGCGGAGGGTCTCGGCGCCTGTCGTCACCGTCGGCATGGTGCGCCTCCCAGGTGTGCCGCGATGGTCTCCGCCGCTGCCGTGCCGTAGGTCTCGGTGATGACGGCGGTGAGCCGGGCGGGGTCGGGCGTGTAGGCCTGGGAGCCCACCTCGGCGAGGGCCAGGGAGGCCAGCGCGCAGCCGAGCCGGGCCGCGTGCGGGCTGTCCAGGTCCCAGGCGAGGGCCGCGAGGAAGCCCGCGCGGAAGGCGTCGCCGGCTCCGGTCGGGTCGGCGGTGCGCACGCCGGCGACGGCCGGGACGGTGAGCGCCGGGTGGCCGGCGGTCTCGATCCGGACGCCGTCGGCGCCGAGCGTGGTGATCCACGCGCCGGCCTGGTGCAGGACGTCGTCGCGGCTCCAGCCGGTGCGTTCCAGCAGCAGGGTCGCCTCGTACTCGTTGGTGAACAGCCAGCGTGCCCCGGTGAGCAGGGTGCGGGCCTGGTGGCCGTCGAGGCGGGCGAGCTGCTGGGAGGGGTCGGCGGCGAAGGGGATGCCGAGTGCCCGGCAGCGCGCGGTGTGGCGCAGCATGGCCTCGGGGTCGTCGGGTGCCACGACCACGAGGCCGGGCAGCGGGTCGAGGCGCCCGAGATCGATGTCGCGGGCCTCGGTCATGGCGCCGGCGTAGAACGCGGCGATCTGGTTGGCGTCCTGGTCCGTGAGGCACACGAACCGGGCCGTCTGCCGCCGGGCGGAGACGTGTACGGCCCCGGTGTCGACGCCGTGTTCCTTCAGCCAGACCTCGTACTCGCCGAAGTCGCTGCCGACCGCGCCGACGAGCACGGGGTCGAGTCCCAGTCCGCCGAGCCCGTAGGAGATGTTGGCGGCGACCCCGCCGCGGCGTATCTCCAGGTCGTCGGCGAGGAACGACAGCGACACCTGGTCGAGCCGGTCGGGGATCAGCTGGTCCACGATCCGGCCGGGGAACGTCATGAGGTGGTCGGTGGCGATGGAACCGGTCACGGCGATGCGCATGGCGACTCCCGTCCCTGTCGGCGCGGCCGGTTCAGTGGCCCGCGGCGGCGCGGAGGCGGTCGGCCCGGTCGGTGCGCTCCCAGGTGAAGTCGGGCAGCTCACGTCCGAAGTGCCCGTACGCCGCGGTGCGGGCGTAGATGGGGCGCAGCAGGTCGAGGTCGCGGATGACGGCGGCGGGGCGCAGGTCGAACACCTCGTGGATGGCCCGCTCGATCGCGGCGCGCGGGACGTGCTCGGTGCCGAAGGTCTCGACGAACAGGCCGACCGGTTCGGCCTTGCCGATGGCGTAGGCGACCTGGACCTCGCAGCGTTCGGCGAGTTCGGCGGCGACGACGGTCTTGGCGACCCAGCGCATGGCGTAGGCGGCCGAGCGGTCGACCTTGGAGGGGTCCTTGCCGGAGAAGGCGCCACCGCCGTGGCGGGCCATGCCGCCGTACGTGTCGATGATGATCTTGCGGCCGGTGAGGCCGGCGTCGCCCATCGGGCCGCCGGTCTCGAACTTGCCGGTGGGGTTGACCAGCAGGCGGTGGCCTTCGGTCTCCAGCTTGATGCCGTCCTCGGCCAGCCCTGCCAGTACGTGGTCCACGACCTGGCGGCGGATGTCCGGGGTCAGCATGTGGTCGAGGTCGATGCCGGCCGCGTGCTGCGAGGAGACGACGACCGTGTCCAGGCGTACCGGGAGGTCGTCGCGGTACTCGATGGTGACCTGGGTCTTGCCGTCGGGGCGCAGGTAGGGCATCTGCCCGTCCTTGCGGACCTCGGCCAGCCGGCGCGACAGCCGGTGCGCGAGTTCGATGGGCAGGGGCATGAGGGTGGGCGTCTCGCGGGTGGCGTACCCGAACATGAGCCCCTGGTCGCCGGCGCCCTGGGCGGCGAGGTCGTCGTCGGTGCCGCCGAGCCGCTTCTCGTAGGCGGTGTCGACGCCCTGGGCGATGTCGGGTGACTGGGCGCCGAGGGACACGGACACCCCGCAGGAGGCGCCGTCGAAGCCCTTGGCCGACGAGTCGTAGCCGATGCCGAGGACGGTCTCGCGGACGATGCCGGGGATGTCGGCGTAGGCGGAGGTGGTCACCTCGCCGGCGACGTGGACCTGACCGGTGGTGATCAGGGTCTCCACCGCCACCCGGGAGGCCGGGTCCTGGCTCAGGAGGGCGTCCAGGACGGCGTCGCTGATCTGGTCGGCGATCTTGTCGGGATGGCCCTCGGTGACGGACTCCGAGGTGAACAGCCGGGTTGCCATGTCTCTCCTAGGCGTGAGCGGTCGTGGTCCAGCGTGCCGCCCGTGCCCCGGTGTCCGGCGTCGGTCGCCGGGCCGGCGGGGTGGGTGGCCGGCGGGCCGTGCCGCCCGGTGCGTGCCCGGCGGCCCGGTCGTCGCGCGGCACCGGGACCACCGCGCACCGGGCGGCATCGCGCGGTGGCGGGGTGGGCCCGGTCCGCGCCGGGCGGCAGGACGTGGTGCGAGGAGCGGGACGGGTGGTTCGCCGTCGGGGGGTCTGCGTCTTCCCTGGCGGTCTGCGGCGCCACCAGGGTGGTTCTCGCCCGTCGAGGGCGGGTGGAGGACCGCTCGCGCACTCCGGCGGCGCCCCGCGGGCCGTCGTGGGGCGGCGGTTCGGCGGGGTGTTCTTCGGCTGGGTTCCCTTTCCTTTCCGGGCCGGTCGCGAGGCGGACTTGAGCCGGTCCCGAGCGGGCCTGCCCATGCTGTCCGGCGAAGCTGGGCGGGAACCGGTACGGGCGACTGGCCGGGGCCTGGGTTCCGCCGCCGCTGGGCGACATGTACGCGCGACTCCCGTGTCCGGGCCGGCTCACCGGGCTGAGGATCACCGGGCCGAAGAGGCGAACGCGGGCCGCGGTCGCCGGGCCCTCGGGGAGCGACCGGGCCGAAGGGTGGAGGGAAACATGGGCGGGCTGGCAGGACTTGCGGTGCTCGGATCGGCCGCATCCCGCACCACGGGCCGTGAGACGGCCGCGGTGGGCTCGATGCTCGACGCGCTGGAGGACGAAGGGCACGGCGGACGCGCCGTGGTGCGGGACGGCTCGGCGGTGATGGGGTGCGCCTGGCCGGCGTCGGCCGCCCCCGGGGACGGCACCCACACCTTCGTCTCGGCGGACGGGAAGATCGTGCTGCTGGCGAGCGGCCGGGTGCGCAACCACCGGGAGCTGGCCGCCGCGCTGCCCGGAGTGCGGCTGCGGACCCAGTCGGACCGCGAGATCCTGCTGCACCTGTACGAGGCCGAAGGGCTCGCCTTCCTCGACGCCGTGCGCGGGACGTTCGCGCTGGTCGTCCTCGACCGGCGGCGCGACGAGGTCCTCTTCGCGCAGGACGGGTCCGGCGCCGACGCGGTGTACCACGCGGTGGCGGACGGACGGCTGGTGTTCGCCTCGGCACCGGAAGCGCTCGCCCGCTGCGGTCTGGTGGACGCGGGGGCCGGCCGTGCCACGCCCGCCGCGACGATCGAGCGGGTCGACCTGCGCGAGGGGACGACGTCGTCCCGGCGCTGCCGGGACGGGTCCGCCGTCGGCGGTGCGGACAGGCGTCCGGAACGGGGCGCCGTCGTCGAGCGGCCCGAGCGCCCTGCCGTACGGCAGTGACCTTGTCCACCGAGCCCGAGGTGTCGCCCCCGTGACCGAGAACAGCCCCGCCGCGCCGCCCTGCAGCCCCACGCAGCCGTACAGCGCCCCTGCCGTCCTGGACCCGCACCGCGCCCGGTACGCGGCGCGCACCGCGGGCATGACGGCCTCCGAGATCCGGGCGTTGTTCTCGGTCGCGAGCAGACCGGAGGTGGTCTCGCTGGCCGGCGGCATGCCGAACCTGGCCGCGCTGCCGCTCCAGTCGCTCGCGGAGCAGACCGCGCGGATCATCGAGGAGGACGGCCTGACGGCGCTCCAGTACGCGTCGGCGCACGGCTCGCCGCTGCTGCGGGAGCAGATCTGCGACGTGACGGCGCTGGAGGGCATCGCGGCGCACCCGGACGACGTGGTGGTGACCGTCGGCTCGCAGATGGGCCTCGACCTGGTGACCCGGCTGTTCTGCGACCCGGGTGACGTGGTGGCCGCCGAGGGCCCGTCGTACGTCGGCGCGCTGGGCTCGTTCACCGCGTACCAGGCGCGGGTGGTGCACGTGGCGATGGACGGGCACGGTCTGGTGCCGGAGGCGCTGCGGGCCGCGCTGCGGCAGGCCGCGGACGCCGGGCAGCGCGTGAAACTGCTCTACACGATCCCGAACTTCCACAACCCGGCCGGCGTGACGCTGGCGGTCGGGCGGCGGGCGGAGATCCTGGAGATCTGCCGCGCGTACGACGTGCTGGTGGTCGAGGACAACCCGTACGGCCTGCTCGGCTTCGACGGGCAGACCTACCCGGCGCTGCGCTCGCTGGACCCGGACAACGTGGTGTATCTGGGCTCGTTCTCGAAGACGTTCGCGTCCGGGCTGCGGGTCGGCTGGGTGCTGGCGCCGCCCGGGGTGCGGGAGAAGCTGGTGCTGGCCACGGAGTCGGCGACGCTGTGCCCGCCCACGCTGAACCAGGCGATCGTCTCGCGCTATCTGGCCACACACGACTGGCAGTCCCGGATCGAGTCGTTCCGGGAGAACTACCGCGAGCGGCGCGACGCGATGCTGTCCGCGCTGGAGCGGTACCTGCCGCAGGGCTGTACGTGGACGACGCCGGACGGCGGGTTCTACGTGTGGGTGACGGTGCCGGAGGGCGTGGACACCAAGGCGATGCTGCCGCGCGCGGTGGCCGCCCAGGTGGCGTACGCCTCGGGCACCGGGTTCCACACGGACGGGTCCGGCGGCCGCCAGATGCGGCTGTCGTTCTGCTACCGGATCTATTCGCAGGGCGCCGGGCTTCAGCCTGGTGGTGAAGCGAATCTGCGGTTTGCTCTGGCCTCAGCTGTGGGCGCGGATCTGCACTGTTCACCTCGGTCCGGGTCGGAGCGGCCGGTTCTGCTGTTCGATGTAGTGGCTCACGCTGCTGAGTGGTGCGCCGCCGACGGACCCGGCGAAGTACGAGCCGGACCACAGGCGTTGTGCCCGCCAGTAGTGGCGGACGAGGTCGGGGAACTCCTGGCGCAGCCGCCGGGAAGAGACGCCCTTGAGGCTGTTGACCAGCTTGGACACGGCGACCTTTGGCGGGAAGTTCACGAGCAGGTGGACGTGGTTGTTGCCGCCGTTGAACTCGACCAGCTCGGCCTCGAAGTCCTCGCACACGGCCCGCATGATCTCCTCGCACCGCGTCAGGTGTCGGTCGGCGAAGACCTTGTGCCGGTACTTCGTCACGAAAACCAAGTGGACGTGCATGCGGAAGACACAGTGACGACCAGTACGAATGTTCTCATCGATACCCATAAACCAACTGTGTACCGTGATCCGTGTGCAGCTCAGGTACTCGTTCCGGGTGTACCCGAGCGCCGGTCAGCGCACGGCGCTGGCGAGGGCGTTCGGGTGCGCGCGGGTGGTCTACAACGACGCGCTGCGCGCTCGGGAGACCGCCCGCAGCGAGGGGCTGCCGTTCCCGAAGACCGGCGATCTGTCCAAGACGCTGATCACCGAGGCCAAGCAGACGCCCGAGCGGGCGTGGCTCGGCGAGGTGTCGGCGGTCGTGCTCCAGCAGTCCCTCAGAGACCTGGACACCGCGTACCGGAACTTCTTCGACGGCCTGAAGGGCAAGCGCCCGCGTATGGGCGCGCCCCGGTACAAATTCCGCAAGGACACCCGGCGGGCCGTCCGGTTCACGGCGAACGCCCGCTGGTCGATCACGGCCGGCGGGAAGCTGCGCCTGCCGAAGATCGGCGACCTGAAGGTGACGTGGTCCCGTCCCCTGCCCTCGACGCCGTCCACGGTGACGGTCGTTAAGGACAGCGCGGGCCGGTACTTCGCGAGCTTCGTCGTGGAGACCGGCCCGGAGGAGATCCTGCCGCAGACCACTCCCGGGGTGGGCATCGACCTCGGCCTCGGGCACTTCGCCGTCCTCTCCGACGGCACGAAGATCGACAGCCCGCGCTTCCTGCGCCGGGCCGAGAAGCGCCTGAAGAAGGCACAGCGCGCCCTCTTGCGCAAGGAGAAGGGCAGCAAGAACCGGGACAAGGCCAGGATCCGTGTCGCACGGGCACACGCCCGTGTCGCGGACGCCCGCCGCGAGTTCCATCACCAGCTCTCCACGATGCTGATCCGCGAGAGCCAAGCGGTCGCCGTGGAGGACCTGGCGGTGAAGGGACTCGCCCGCACGCGCCTGGCCAAGTCCGTCCACGACGCCGGATGGTCGGCGTTCGTGAGCATGCTGGAGTACAAGGCCGCCCGGTACGGGCGCGCATTCCACCGGATCGGCCGCTTCGAGCCCACCAGTCAGGTGTGCTCGCAGTGCGGCGTCAAGGACGGTCCCAAGCCGCTGAACGTCCGCGTGTGGACGTGTCAGGCGTGCGGGGCGGTCCTTGACCGGGACATCAACGCGGCGGTCAACGTCGCCAAGGCCGCCGGACTGGCGGTATCAGCCTGTGGAGCGCAGGTAAGACCGGGACTCCTCCCGGCACCGCGCAGCGAAGCAGGAACCCACCCGACACCGCAGCCTTCAACGGCGCGGTAGGCGGGAATCGCCGTCCTTCAGAGCGGCGAGGATGTCAACCGGAGCCGGACCGGATCCGCGAGGGCGTGCGCCGGCTGGCGGGGGTGCTGGAGGCCGAGCTGGCGGCCGGGAGGGACGCCGGGGGGAACGCCGGGCGCGCCCTGGCCGGTGTGGGCGCGCACCGGGCGCGGGCACGGTGCGCGCCCGCGCCGGAGGTGGCCTGACCGTGCCCGGGCGGCCCTCGGTCAGTAGGCGTCCGTGGGCACGTAGGTGCCCCAGATCTCGCGCAGGGCGTTGCAGACCTCGCCGACCGTGGCGCGGGCCTTCAGGGCGTCCTTCATCGGGTAGAGGACGTTGTCCTCGCCCTCGGCGGCCTTCCTCAGCGCGGCCAGCGCCGTGTCGACGGCCATCTGGTCGCGTTCGGCGCGGAGCCTGGTGAGGCGTTCGGCCTGCTGGGCCTCGATGGCCGGGTCGACGCGGAGGGGCTCGTAGGGCTCCTCCTCGTCGAGCTGGAAGCGGTTGACGCCGACCACGACGCGCTCGCCGGAGTCGGTCTCCTGGGCGATGCGGTAGGCGTTGCGCTCGATCTCGGCCTTCTGGAAGCCGTGCTCGATGGCCCGTACGGCTCCGCCGAGCTGCTCCGTCTTGTCGATGAGCGCGACGATCTCCGCCTCCAGGTCGTCGGTCATCTTCTCGATGACGTAGGAGCCGGCGAACGGGTCGACCGTGGC
Source organism: Streptomyces sp. BJ20 (assembly GCF_022869105.1). Classification (NCBI taxonomy): domain Bacteria; kingdom Bacillati; phylum Actinomycetota; class Actinomycetes; order Kitasatosporales; family Streptomycetaceae; genus Streptomyces; species Streptomyces sp. BJ20. Next base: position 3,609,422 of record NZ_CP094918.1, on the reverse strand, counting down.
GGTGACGTCGGTCTCGTAGGCGAGGACCTGCTGGGTACGCAGCGCCAGCCGGGCGGACTTGTCCGTCGGCAACGCGATCGCCTCGTCGAAGGAGTTCGTGTGCAGCGACTGCGTGCCGCCCAGCACCGCCGCCAGGCCCTGCACGGCGACGCGCACCAGGTTCACCTCGGGCTGCTGGGCCGTCAGCTGCACCCCGGCCGTCTGCGTGTGGAAGCGCAGCATCAGCGACTTGGGGTTCTTCGCCCCGAACTCCTCCTTCATCACCCGCGCCCAGATCCGGCGCGCGGCACGGAACTTCGCGACCTCCTCCAGGATCGTGGTGCGGGCCACGAAGAAGAACGACAGACGCGGGGCGAAGTCGTCCACGTCCATGCCCGCCGCCACCGCGGTGCGTACGTACTCGATGCCGTCGGCGAGGGTGAACGCGATCTCCTGCGCGGGCGAGGCACCCGCCTCCGCCATGTGGTAGCCGGAGATCGAGATCGTGTTCCACCTCGGGATCTCGGCCCTGCAGTACTTGAAGATGTCGGCGATCAGCCGCAGCGACGGCTTCGGCGGGAAGATGTACGTACCGCGGGCGATGTACTCCTTCAGCACGTCGTTCTGGATCGTGCCGGTCAGCTTGTCCGCCGGGACGCCCTGCTCCTCGGCGACCAGCTGGTACAGCAGCAGCAGAAGCGCGGCCGGCGCGTTGATCGTCATCGACGTGGACACCTTGTCCAGCGGGATCCCGCCGAACAGCACCCGCATGTCGTCGATCGAGTCGATCGCCACACCCACCTTGCCGACCTCACCGCTCGCGATCGGCGCGTCCGAGTCATGGCCCATCTGGGTCGGCAGGTCGAACGCGACCGACAACCCCATCGTGCCGTTCGCGATCAGCTGCTTGTACCGGGCGTTGGACTCCGTCGCCGTGCCGAAACCCGCGTACTGACGCATCGTCCAGGGACGGCCCGTGTACATCGTCGGGTACACGCCCCGCGTGAACGGATACGCGCCCGGCTCACCCAGCTTCCCGGCCGGGTCCCAGCCCTCGAGGGTCCCCGGCCCATAGACCGGTTCGATGGGCAGCCCGGACTCGCCTGTTCTGGTGTTGTCCTTCATCGTCTTCCTTCCGGAGGCCCGACGTCAGCCGGCGACGGTCCAGGTGTCGTTGCCGGCGAGGAGGGCGGCGAGGTCGCCCTTGCCGTGCTGGTCGACGGCGGTGTCGAGCTGGTCGGCCATGAGGGTGTCGTAGACGGGCCGGTCGACGGAGCGGAACACGCCGATGGGGGTGTGGTGCAGGGTGTCGGGGTCGGCGAGCCGGGACAGCGCGAACGCGGTCGTCGGGGAGGCGATGTGGGCGTCGTGGACGAGGATGTCCGCCTCGTTGCCGGGGGTGACGGCGACGGCCTTCAGGTCACCGGTGGCCGGGTCGCGGACGACGCCCTTGCCGTTGTCGGCGCCGAAGCGGATCGGCTGCCCGTGTTCCAGGCGGATGACGGCTTCCTCGGCCTGTCGGCGGTCCTTGAGGACCTCGAAGGCGCCGTCGTTGAAGATGTTGCAGTTCTGGTAGATCTCCACCAGGGCGGTGCCGGGGTGGTCGGCGGCCTGGCGCAGGACCTCGGTGAGGTGTTTGCGGTCGGAGTCGACGGTGCGGGCGACGAAGGACGCCTCCGCGCCGATCGCGAGCGAGACCGGGTTGAAGGGCGCGTCCAGCGATCCCATGGGGGTCGACTTGGTGATCTTGCCGACCTCGGAGGTGGGGCTGTACTGGCCCTTGGTGAGTCCGTAGATGCGGTTGTTGAACAGCAGGATCTTGAGGTTGACGTTGCGGCGCAGGGCGTGGATGAGGTGGTTGCCGCCGATGGACAGCGCGTCGCCGTCGCCGGTGACGACCCACACGGACAGGTCCCGGCGGGAGGTGGCGAGGCCGGTGGCGATGGCGGGGGCGCGGCCGTGGATGGAGTGCATCCCGTAGGTGTTCATGTAGTACGGGAAGCGGGAGGAGCAGCCGATGCCGGAGACGAAGACGATGTTCTCGCGGGCCAGGCCCAGCTCCGGCATGAAGCCCTGCACGGCGGCCAGCACGGCGTAGTCACCGCAGCCCGGGCACCAGCGCACCTCCTGATCAGACTTGAAGTCCTTCGCCGTGAGAGTGAGTTCAGTGGCCATCGATGGCCTCCTCGAGCGCGGTGGCGAGCTGTTCCGCCTTGAACGGCATGCCGTTGACCTGGGTGTAGGAGAGGGCGTCGATGAGGTACTCGGCGCGGATGAGGGTGGCGAGCTGGCCGAGGTTCATCTCCGGGATGACGACGCGTTCGTACCGGGTGAGTACCTCGCCGAGGTTGGGCGGGAAGGGGTTGAGGTGGCGCAGATGCGCCTGGGCGATGTGGCCGCCCTGGGCGCGGATACGGCGCACGGCCGCGGTGATCGGTCCGTAGGTCGAGCCCCAGCCCAGGACCAGGGTGCGGGCGCCGTCCGGGTCGTCGGCCTGGAGGTCGGGCACGTCGATGCCGTCGATCTTGGCCTGGCGGGTGCGGACCATGAAGTCGTGGTTGGCGGGGTCGTAGGAGATGTTGCCGGTGCCGTCCTGCTTCTCGATCCCGCCGATGCGGTGCTCCAGACCCGGCGTGCCCGGGATCGCCCACGGACGGGCCAGCGTGTGCGGGTCCCGCTTGTAGGGCCAGAACACCTCGGTCCCGTCGTCCAGGGTGTGGTTGGGGCCCTGCGCGAACCGCACCGTCAGGTCCGGCAGCTCGTCGATCTCGGGCACACGCCACGGCTCGCTGCCGTTGGCCAGATACCCGTCGGACAGCAGGAACACCGGGGTGCGGTAGGCCAGCGCGATGCGGGCCGCCTCCAGGGCGGCGTCGAAGCAGTCCGCCGGCGTCCTCGGCGCCACCACCGGCACCGGCGCCTCACCGTTGCGGCCGTACATCGCCTGCAGCAGATCCGCCTGCTCCGTCTTCGTCGGCAGCCCCGTCGACGGCCCGCCCCGCTGGATGTCCACCACCAGCAGCGGCAGCTCCAGCGACACCGCCAGCCCGATCGTCTCGGACTTCAGCGCCACCCCCGGCCCGGACGTCGTCGTCACCGCCAGGGACCCGCCGAACGCCGCGCCCAGCGCCGCACCGATCCCCGCGATCTCGTCCTCCGCCTGGAACGTGCGCACACCGAAGTTCTTGTGCTTGCTCAACTCGTGCAGGATGTCCGAGGCCGGGGTGATCGGGTACGAGCCCAGGAACAGCGGCAGATCCGCCTGACGAGAGGCGGCGACCAGCCCGTAGGACAGCGCCAGGTTGCCGGAGATGTTGCGGTAGACACCCGGCGGGAACGCCGTCGCCGCCGGCGCCACCTCGTAGGAGACCGCGAAGTCCTCCGTGGTCTCCCCGAAGTTCCAGCCCGCCCGGAACGCCGCGATGTTCGCCGCCGCGATGTCCGGCTTCTTCGCGAACTTCGACCGCAGGAACGTCTCCGTCCCCTCCGTGGGCCGGTGATACATCCACGACAGCAGACCCAGCGCGAACATGTTCTTGCTCCGCTCGGCCTCCTTGCGCGTGAGGTCGAACTCCTTGAGCGCCTCCACCGTCAGCGTCGTCAGCGGCACCGGATGCACATGGAAGCCGTCCAGCGAACCGTCCTCCAGCGGACTGGCGGCGTAGCCGACCTTCTGCATCGCCCGCTTGGTGAACTCGTCGGTGTTGACGATGATCTCCGCACCCCGCGGCAGATCACCCACGTTCGCCTTCAACGCCGCCGGGTTCATCGCCACCAGCACGTTCGGCGCGTCACCGGGGGTGAGGATGTCGTGGTCGGCGAAGTGCAGCTGGAACGACGACACCCCCGGCAGCGTCCCGGCCGGGGCACGGATCTCGGCCGGGAAGTTCGGCAGCGTGGAGAGGTCGTTGCCGAAGGACGCGGTCTCCGAGGTGAACCGGTCACCGGTGAGCTGCATCCCGTCACCCGAGTCCCCCGCGAACCTGATGATCACTCGGTCGAGCTGGCGGACTTCCTTGTCGACCGCCCCCGCGACGGCGGGGGCGGTGGTTTCCACGGACATGAGTGTGTGGGCTCCTGTCGTTGCTGGACCGCGGGCGCGGGCCAGGCGCGTCACTGGGGCTGGTTGCCGTGCTTGCGTGAGGGGTGTGCCACGTGCTTGGTACGCAGCACGGCGAGCGCGTCGATCAGTCGGACCCGGGTCTCGGCGGGGTCGATGACGTCGTCCACCAGGCCGCGTTCGGCGGCGTGGTAGGGGTGCATGAGCCGGTCCCGGTACTCCTTGATGTACTGCTCGCGGGCGGCCTCGGGGTCGTCGGCGGCGGCGATCTCGCGCCGGAAGACGACGCCCGCGGCGCCCTCCGCGCCCATCACCGCGATCTCGTTGCCGGGCCAGGCCAGCGACAGGTCCGAGCCGATGGAGCGGGAGTCCATGACGATGTAGGCGCCCCCGTAGGCCTTGCGCAGGATCAGTTGGACGCGGGGGACGGTGGCGTCGCAGTACGCGTAGAGGAGTTTCGCGCCGTGCCGGATGATGCCGCCGTGCTCCTGGTCGACGCCGGGCAGGAAGCCCGGGACGTCCACCAGGGTCACGAGCGGGATGTTGAAGGAGTCGCACATCTGCACGAAGCGGGCCGCCTTCTCGCTGCCCTTGATGTCGAGGACCCCGGCGAGGGAGGCGGGCTGGTTGGCGACGATGCCGACGGTGTGGCCGTCCAGGCGGGCCAGGGCGCACACCATGTTGGGCGCCCAGGCCTCGTGGACCTCGAAGTAGTCGCCGGCGTCGACGAACTCCTCGATGACGCCGCGCATGTCGTAGGCGTGTTTCGGCTCGGCCGGCACCAGGTCGTACAGGGCCGGGGTGAGCCGGTCGGGCCGGTCGGCGCAGGGCTGTACGGGGGGCAGCTCGCGGTTGTTGGCGGGCAGGTAGGACAGCAGGTGCCGGACGTCGGCGAGGCAGCTCTCCTCGTCGTCGTAGGCGAAGTGGGCGACTCCGGAGGTGGCGGCGTGGGCGTCGGCGCCGCCCAGGTCGTCCTGGCTGATCCGTTCTCCGGTGACGGCCTTGACCACGTCCGGTCCCGTGATGAACATCTGCGAGGTGCCGCGCACCATGAACACGAAGTCGGTCAGGGCCGGGGAGTAGGCCGCTCCGCCCGCGCAGGGTCCCAGCATGACGCTGATCTGCGGGACGACCCCGGAGTTGCGGACGTTGCGCTGGAAGATGCCGCCGTAGCCGGCGAGCGCGCTCACGCCTTCCTGGATGCGCGCCCCGGCGCCGTCGCACAGGCCCACGATGGGGGCGCCGGCGGTGGCGGCCATGTCCATGATCTTGTGGATCTTCTCGGCGTGCGCCTCTCCGAGGGAGCCTCCGAAGATCCTGAAGTCGTGGGCGTAGGCGAAGACGGTACGTCCCCACACCCGGCCCCAGCCGGTGATCACACCGTCGGTGTGGGGGCGCCGGTCCTCCAGGCCGAAGCCGGTCGCCCGGTGCCGGCGCAGCCCCTCGACCTCGGTGAAGCGGCCGTCGTCGAAGAGGAGGGAGAGCCGTTCCCGGGCGGTGAGCTTGCCCTTGGCGTGCTGGGCCGCGGTGGCCTTCTCCCCGGGCCCCTCGCGCACGGCGTCCCGTACGGCCCGTAGCTCGGCGACCGTGCCGCGCCGCAGCCCGACCGGCTTGTCGTCCAAGGCGGTCATGCGCTCCTTCTTCCGGTCGTCGTGATGAACCACCGGCCAGCCTCCGCCACGGCGCTCGAAGCCGGTTGGAGCGCCGAACGCGCGGGGTCCTCCAGCGGGGGGCGAGCGGGGGTCGAGGGCGGGAGCGGACGCTGACGTCATGAGCTCCGGCACGGACGGGCGCCAGGAGGTGTCGTCTGGATCAGGCCGGCACCCCCTAGCCCTCACGGGGCATCTGAAGGCCCGTCGGCGCCCTACATTCCCCCGGGGGCACCGGCGGGCTTCTTCATGGCCCGGTCCGTCCGGTGATCGCCGCAACGGCCGGCACAGACGAAGGGACACCAACTGTGAACAGCACCTGGTTCCGGCGTTTCACCAGGGCGGCGGGGGACGGGCCGCGGCTCGTGTGCTTCCCGCACGCGGGGGGCTCGGCGACGGCGTACAGCCAGCTGGCGCGTACGCTGCCCGCGGACTTCGACGTGGTGGCGGTGCAGTACCCGGGGCGGCAGGACCGGTTCAACGAGGCGCCGCTGACGACCCTGGACGGGCTCGTCGAGGCGGTGGCCGGGGTACTGGCCCCCGAGCTGGCCGCGGACCCCGGACGGCCGTACGCCCTGTTCGGGCACAGTATGGGCGCGCTCGTCGCGTTCGAGACGGCCCGGCTGCTGCGGGAGGAGGGACTGCCCGGTCCCCAGCGGCTGTTCCTGTCCGGACGGGGCGCGCCGGACCTGCGGGAGAGCGCCCACTACCTGCTGTACGACGACGCCGACGTGCTGGCCGAGGTGCGCCGGCTGGGCGGTACCGATCAGACCATGCTGGACAACCCGGACCTCCTGGAGTTGGTGTTGCCGGCGCTGCGGGCCGACTACCGGGCCCTGGCCACCTACCGCTGGCGGGCGGGGGAGCCGCTGGCCGCTCCGGTGACCGCGCTGGTCGGGGACAGCGATCCGATGGTGACGGTCCGGGACGCGCGGACGTGGCGGGAGCACACGCGTGGCGACTTCGCCCTGAAGGTGTTCTCCGGCGGTCACTTCTACCTCGCCGACCACCTCCACCGGATAGCGGCGGTCGTCACCGAAGGGTTGCTCGCCGGTACCGCCGCCTCCTGAGCGCGCGGGGCGGCGGCCGGGCCCGGGGGCCCTGGCCGGATGTCGTCGGTTGACCCTGACCCGGGGTCAGGGTGGACGCTGACGTACATGACCACTTCCACCGCATCGTTCCGGACCGGCATGCTCCCCGTCGACGACACGGCCCTGTCCCTCACCGACACGCGCGGCGCGGGCATTCCCGTCGTCTACCTGAACGGCTCGTACTGCGGCCACCGGCCCTGGCGGCCCGTGATCTCCGAACTCGGCTCCGGCTGGCGGCACATCACGTACGACGAGCGGGCCCGCGGCCGGTCCAGGCGGTCGGCGGACTACTCCTTCGAAGCGTGTCTCCGCGACCTCGACGCCGTTGTCGAAGCGACCGGTGTGGAGCGTCCGCTGCTCGTCGGGTGGTCCTACGGCGCGGCGCTGGCCGTCCACTGGGCGGACCGGAACCCCGACCGCGTCCTGGGGGTGGTGTCTGTGGACGGCGCCGTTCCGTACGGCATCACCGGCGAGGAGGCCCGTGCGCGGATCCGGCGCCTGTTCGGCCGGATGCGGCCGCTGCTGCCGCTGCTGCGTCCGTTCGGCCTGTCCGCGCGGATGAGCGCCGACCAGCATGCCGAGATCAACATCGAGATCAACGAGATCTGCGCCGCCCTCGGGCCGGTCCTCGACCGCGCGACCTACCCGGTACGGTACGTGCTGGCCACGGGCGGCAACCTCGGCGGGGGCCGGGAGGAGATGGAGCGGATGCGGACCTCGCTCGACCCGGTGCTCGCCCGGAACCCGCACCTGCGGGTCAGCGCGAAGGTCGCGAGCAACCACTCCCGCATTCTGCGCAAGGACTTCCGGGCCGTCGCCGAGGCGGTGCGCGAGATCGCGGCCACGCCCGGCCGAGGGGCCCGCTGAGCGGATGGTGTACGGACTGACGATCGGTCAGGCGGCGGCGTTCGCCGGCGTCACGGTGAAGGCTGTGCGGCACTATCACCGGCTCGGCCTGGTCGACGAACCGGACCGCGACAGCTCCGGATACCGCCGGTACGGATCGTCCGACATGCTGCGGCTGGTCCAGGTCCGCACGCTCGCCGGCGCGGGGGTGCCGCTGGCCGAGGTCAGGGATCTGCTCGACGCCGGCCCCGAGCGGTTCGCCTCCGCCCTGGAGGACGTGGAGCGGCGGCTCAACGACCGGATCGAGGAGCTGATCGCGCGGCGGGCGGCGCTGCACCGGCTCGCCTCCGGCGACCGGCTCCTGCTGCCCGAGCGCGCCTGCACCGCCCTGGACCGGCTCGCCGAACTCGGCTTCAGCGCCGGCTACGTGGCCCTCCAGCGGGAAGCCCTGGTCCTGGCCCGGGCCCTGGTCCCGGAGATCTTCGACAGCCTCGTGGTCCAGCTCGAACGCCAGCTCGCCCATCCTCGGTACATCGAGCTGATGAAGCTCTGCCAGGACGTCGAGTCCTGGGACCCGGACGATCCGCGGCTCGAGGGGCTGGCGGCCGAACTGGCGACGGAACTGCTGGCCGACCGCGAACTGCTGACGATGCCGGCCGAGTTCCGGGCCAGGCCCGACGCCGCCACCCGCTACGGGCTGATCAACCACCACCGGGAGGACCAGGCGCCGGCGGCTGCCCGGCTGACCGAGCTGCTCGAGGCGAACCTGCGCGCGGCCGGCGTCGACATCCCGTACCAGTGACGGGCCGCCCGGGCGGGGCGACCGGGCAGGCCGGCGGGCGGGCGGCCGGGATCTCCCGGCGCCGGAGACTCCCGGGCGCCTGGTCCCCCGGCACCGGTGGCGACCCGCGCCGCCGGGGCCCGGGGGGTGCGGCGCGGCCGGCGGTCAGAGGACCGCGCCCGCCTTCGTCCTCCTGCGCAGGGCCGGCTTGCGGGACTGGGCGAGGTCGCGCCACATGTCGGACAGGCCGGTGACGGTGCGCGCCGCGAACAGCCTGCGGATGGACACCTCCTGGTCCAGCTCGGCCCGGATCAGGCCGACCAGGCGGATCGCCCGCAGCGAGTTGCCGCCGAGGTCGAAGAAGTCGTCGTCGATGCCCACCCGGTCCAGTTCGAGCACCTCGGCAAAAGCCTTGGCCAGGGCTCGTTCGGTGTCGTTGCGCGGTGCGCGGTACGTCCCGTCGTCGAACCGGGGCTCGGGCAGCGCCGCCCGGTCGATCCTGCCCCCGGCGGTCTCCGGCAGACGCTCCAGCACCATGAACAGGGACGGCACCATGGACTCCGGCAGCCATCCCGCGGCGAACCGCCGCAGTTCGTCGGCGGTGACGGTCCGGCCGGCCGCCGGGACGACGTAGGCGACCAGGCGCTGCTGGCCGGTGGCGTCCTCCCGGACGACCACGACGGACCGGGCGAGGCCGCTGTACTCGGACAGCACCTCCTCGACCTCGGCCAGCTCGACCCGCACGCCGCGCACGTCGGCCTGGGCGTCGGCGCGGGCCACGTAGTCGAGGCGGCCGCCGCTGCCCCAGCGCACCCGGTCCCCGGTCCGGTACATGAGCGCGCCGGGCGGGCCGAACGGGCAGGGCACGAAACGCTCGGCGGTCCGCCGGGGGCGTCCGGCGTAGCCGCGTGCCAGGCCGGGCCCGGCCACGTACAGCTCACCGGTCACGCCGGCGGGGACGGGTGCCAGTCCCGGTCCCAGGACGTAGAGAGCGGTGTGGTCCATCGGGCGGCCGACCGCGTCCGCGTGGCGCACCGGTTCGCCGGCGGGCAGGCGGTGGCGGGCGGCGAACACGGTCGTCTCGCTCGGGCCGTGGCCGTGGACGATGGTCAGCTCGGGGCATGCCTCGCGGACCCGGCGCAGCGCCGCCGCGGACACGCGGTCGCCGCCGGTCCAGACCTCGCGCAGTCCGGCGAGGCGCTCGGGGTGTCCCGCCGCGATCTGTGAGAAGAGGCCGGCGGGCAGCCACACGGTGGTGATGCCGTGCGCGGCTCGCGCCTCGGTCAGCGTGTCGGCGTCGAGCTGTCCCTGGGGGGCGACGACCACGCGGCCGCCGTTGAGCAGCGGGGCCCACACCTCGAGGGCGAGGGCGTCGCAGGTGTGCGGCGCGTGCCACAGGACGGTGCCGCGGCCGCCGTCCTTCCAGTGCCGGTCCAGGACGAAGCGGAGCAGGTTCCGGTGGGTCAGCGCGACCGCCGTGCCCGCGTCGGTCGATCCGGAGCCGTACAGCACGGCCAGCAGGGTGTCCGGGTGGGCGGGCGAGGGGGCCGGGGCCTGGGAGGCGGCGCTGTCGGCGGTCTCCGGGCGGAGGTCGTCGCACACGAGGGCGGGTACGTCGAGGCCGGTGGGGAGGGTGCCGGCGGTCGCCGTGTCGGTGAGCAGGAGGCGTGCCGTGCCGGTCTGGGAGCGGATCCGGTCGGCCGGGGACGCCGGGTCGACGGGCAGGTAGGCTCCGCCGGCCTTCACGACGGCCAGCAGGGCGGTGACCAGGCCGGCCGAGCGGGGCATCGCCACCGCCACGGCCGACTCGGGGCCCACGCCCCGCCGGCGCAGTTCCCCGGCGAGGCGGGCCGACCGCTCGTCCAGGTCCCGGTAGGTGAGGGCCGTGTCGCCTTCGACCAGGGCGACGGCGTCGGGGTTCCGCTCCGTCTGCCGGGCGAACAGGTCCGTGACCGTCGCCTCGGGCAGCGGGGCCAGGGTGTCGTTGGGCGCCCGGAGCACCTGGTGCCGTTCGGCGCCGGCGACGACGTCCAGCGCGCCGGCCGGCTGGGCGCCGGCGGTGACGGTGGCGCGGATGTGGGCGATCAGCTCCTCGCCGATGAAGCGCAGTTCGGCGCGGTGGTAGAGGTTGGCGGGGGCGTCGAGGCGGATGTAGAGGTCGCTGTCGGCGCTGCCGTCGGTGTAGACGCCGATCGACAGTTCCTCGAAGGTGCCGGTCGTCGCGCCGAAGTAGCGGGCCGGGCTGTCGCCGAAGCGGAGCGGCTCCACGAACTCGACGACGTTGATGACGGTGCCGAAGCTGCCGCGGCCGCTCAGGACGGTGCCGGCGGCGCGCTGGATGTCCGAGTAGTGGCAGGCGGCGTGGTCGAAGATCTCGTACGTCTCGTCGACGAGGGTGTCGGCGATGTCGGTGAAGGTCGCGCCGAGAGGGACGGCGACGCGTACGGGCACCACGTTGACGGCCAGGCCGGGGGTCCTGCTGGCCACGCCGACGCGGTTGCCGACGGCGAGCGACAGGAGGAACTCGGGGCGGTCGCAGCGGTGGCGGAAGTAGACCGCGGCGGAGGCGGTGAGCAGCTGCGACATCCACAGGCCCATGGACTTGGCGGTCTCGGTCCACGTGTCGGCCTCGGCCCGCGGGACGGTCAGGGTGCGGCTGACCATGCCGATGGTCTCGGCCACCTCCGACCAGCGGTCGGCGCTGCTGAGCGGTTCGGACAGCGCGGAGCGCCGCTCGTCGGACAGGGCGACGCGGGGGACCTGCGCGGGCGCCGGCGCGTCCTTGAGGTAGTCCCGCCAGAAAGCCGTGTCCTCGGTGTACCGCTGCGATCCTCGGTACTCGACGGCCTCGGCCGCGAAGGACTCGGCGTCCCACGGGTGGGGCAGCTCGGGGACCGGCTCGCCGCGCACCAGGGCGGTGTAGACCTCGGCGAGGCGCCGGGAGAGCAGGCCGCCCGCGCCGAACCCGTCGGATATGAGGTGGTGGTAGGCGATCACCAGGAGGGAGCGGTCGGCGGCGAGCCGGACCACGCCCAGCCGGAACAGCAGGTCCCGGCCCAGGTCGAACGGCTCGCGCACCAGGTCGGCGAGCGCGTCGCGGGCCGCCTGCTCGGGGTCGGCCTCGGCGCTCAGGTCGAGGTGGAAGGGCCGCCACTCCCCCAGTTCCCGGGGTACGAGCCGCAGTTCGCCGTCGTGCTCGGCGAAGTTGACGCGGAGCACTTCCGCCTCGCCCATGACGTGCCGGAACGCGGACCCCATGACGGCCGTGTCCAGTTCCCCGGCCACATCCCACAGGGTCAGCGCGTGATTCGGCGTGTCGGGAGCCATGTGCTGCGCCCGCCACATCCCCTCATGCGCAGACGACGCACCGAACGAAGGCACACAGATCAACCCCTCAGCAGACAGGCCCGGGTAACGGAAGAATTCACAGATCGCCCCCATCTTCCGGGGGGTGTCGCGGCCGTACAAGACAACTCGGTGCCCGGCGGGACGGGCCGCCCGGGGCCTCGCGTGTCCCGCCGGCGGGACACGCGAGGCCGGCGGTCCGGCGCCCCCGGGGTGCGGGGTTCACCGTGTGGCGCGGTCGTTCAGCGGGTGCCGCGGCCCGCCAGCGAGGTCGTGACGTGCTCGGCGATCAGGCGGGGGGTCGGGTGCCGCAGCACCATGTTCGCCCGCAGTCTGAGCCCGGTGGACGCGGTGAGCCGTTTGCTCAGCTCCGCCGAGAGCATCGAGTCGAAGCCGATCTTCAGGACCTCCTCGTCGGGGTCGACGGCCTGGTCGGCGGAGCGGCCGAGGACGACGGCGACCCGCTCCAGGACGTGGTCGAGGACGAGGGCGCGCGCGTCCTCCTCGCCCAGGCCGGCGATCCGCTCCGACAGGGGGACGAGGGTGTCGTCGGCGGCGGGGGGCTGCTCCGTCGCGGGCAGCTGCGCGGTGGGCGCGGTGTGCGCGGGGTTCAGCCAGTACCGGCGCCGCTGGAACGCGTACGTCGGCAGGTCCACGCGCCTGCGGGTGGTGAACAGGGCGGACCAGTCGACGGACCCGCCGTGGACGTGGAACTGGGCCAGCGAGCCCAGGACGGTCTCCACCTCGTCACGGTCCCGGCGCGTGGACGACAGGACCAGCGCGTCGGCCGCGTCCTCGACGGTCTCCTGCACCGGGACGGTCAGCACGGGGTGCGGGCTCATCTCCACGAACACCCGGAAGCCGTCCTCGGCCAGCCGCCGCACGGACGTCTCGAAGACGACCTTCCCGCGCAGGTTGTCGTACCAGTAGCCGGCGTCCAGCCGCGCGGTGTCGGTCTTCTCGCCGTACAGGGTCGAGTAGAAGGGCAGCTTCGAGGTGCTGGGGCTGACGCCGGACAGCGCGGCGGTCACCTGGTCGCGGACCCGGGCCACGTGGTGGGAGTGGGAGGCGTAGTCGACGGATATCCGCCGGGCCTGCGCGCCGTCGGCCTTCATCTTCTCGACGAACTCGTCGAGCGCGTCCGGTTCGCCGGACACCACCACCGAGCGGGGGCCGTTGACGACGGCGACGCTGATCCTCCCCTCCCACGGGGCGAGGCGCTGCTCCACGACGTCGGCGGACTCGGCGACCGAGGCCATGCCGCCGTGGCCGTTCAGATCCACGAGGGCCTTGCTGCGCAGCGCGACGACCCGGGTGGCGTCCCGCAGGGACAGCGCGCCGCTCACGTACGCGGCGGCGATCTCGCCCTGGCTGTGGCCGACCACCGCGGCCGGCTCCACGCCCCAGGACCGCCACAGGGCGGCCATGGACACCATCACGGAGAACAGCGCCGGCTGGACCACGTCCACCCGGTCCAGGCCCGGCGCCCCTGCCGTGCCGCGCACCACGTCGAGCAACGACCAGTCGACCCATTCGGCCAGGGCGTCGGCGCACGCGTCGAGGGACTCGGCGAAGACCGGGAAGGCGTCGTACAGCTGCCGTCCCATGCCCGCCCACTGCGAGCCCTGGCCGGGGAACACGAAGGCGACCGGGCCCGTCCCGGCGGCGGCGACGCCGCTCACCACGGCGGTGGACTCCGCGCCGTCGCCGAGCGCCGTCAGACCGTTCAGCAGTTCGTCCTGGTCCCGGCCGAGCACCACCGCGCGGTGTTCGAACGCCGTCCGGCCCGACACCAGGGACCAGCCGGCGCCGGCGAGGTCCAGGTCCGTGCCGGCGGCGACGTCGCGGAGCCGGCCCGCCTGTGCGCGCAGGGCCGCCGCGCTCCGGCCCGACAGCACCCACGGCACGAGTCCGCCGCGGACGCCCGCCCCGGGCCCGTCCGCGTCCGCCCGCTCCTCGTCCGCCCGCTCCTCGGGAGGTGGCTCCTCCAGGACGACGTGCGCGTTGGTGCCGCTGACGCCGAAGGAGGACACACCGGCCCGCCGGGGAGCGTCGGCGCGGGTCCACTCACGGCCCTCGACGAGCAGTTCGACGTCGCCGGAGGACCAGTCGACGTGCGAGGTGGGCGCGTCCACGTGCAGGGTCTTGGGGAGGTATCCGTGGCGCAGGGCCATCACGGTCTTGATGACGCCGCCGACTCCGGCGGCGGCCATGGCATGCCCGAGGTTCGACTTCAGGGAGCCCAGCCACAGCGGCCGGTCCTCGGACCGGCCCTGCCCGTAGGCGGCGAGCACCGCGCCCGCCTCGATGGGATCGCCGAGGACGGTCCCGGTGCCGTGGGCCTCGACCAGGTCGACCTCGCAGGGGGCGACGCCGGCGCTGGCCAGTGCCTTGCGGATCACCGCCTCCTGGGCGCGGCCGTTGGGGGCGGTCAGGCCGTTGCTGGCCCCGTCCTGGTTGACGGCGCTGCCGCGGACGACGGCCAGCACCGGGTGCCCGTTGCGGCGGGCGTCGGACAGCCGCTCCAGCAGCAGGACGCCCACGCCCTCGGCCCAGCCGGTGCCGTCGGCGCCGTCCGCGAAGGCCTTGCACCGGCCGCCCGCCGACAGGGCGCCGAGCCGGGAGAACTCCACGAACATCGCGGGCGTCGAGATGACCGACGCCCCGCCGGCCAGCGCGAGGGAGCACTCCCCCGAGCGCAGGGACTGCACCGCCATGTGCAGGGCCACCAGGGACGACGAGCACGCCGTGTCCACGGACACCGCGGGTCCCGTCAGGCCCAGTTGGTAGGCGACCCTGCCGGAGGCGACGCTGAGCGCGCTGCCGTACAGCAGGTAGCCCTCCAGCTCCTCGGGGCTGTTGTCCAGGAAGCGCCAGCCGTACTCGGAGGAGCTGACGCCGGAGAAGACGCCGACGTCGGAGCCGCGCACCTCGGCGGGGACGATGCCGGCCCGTTCGAAGACCTCCCAGGACGTCTCCAGCAGCAGGCGGTGGTGCGGGTCGACCGCCAGCGCCTCGCGGGGGCTGATGCCGAAGAACTCGGCGTCGAAGCCCGCCACGTCGCTCAGGAACCCGCCCTGGCGGGTGTGCGAGTGGCCGGCGGTGCCGGGGTCGGGGTCGTACACGTCGCGCCAGCCGCGGTCCTTGGGGAAGTCGTCCACGACGTCCAGGCCGCCGCGCACCACGCCCCACAGGTCCTCGGGCGAGGACACGCCGCCCGGGTAGCGGCACGCCATGGCGACCACGGCGACGGGCTCGCCGCGGCCGGCCTTCATGGCCTCGTTCTCCTGCCGGAGGCGGTCGCGCTCCTCCAGCAGTGTGCGGAGCGCCCGCTGGACCCGGTCCGCGCCGTCCGCTGTGCGATCCGCGGAGTTGGTCATGTCTCTTACCTCTTCTCGTCCAAGGCCAGGTCGACCAGTGCTTCCAGATCCAGGTCGGTCAGTACGTCCACGCCCGCGTCCGCCGCGGGCGTGCCGTCGTCCGCCGGGTGCGGGGTGTCCGCGCAGGCCAGGACCAGGTCCAGGAGGCCGGCGGCGCGCAGGCCGGCGACCGACACGTTCCGCAGCGCGTCCCGGATCCGCGCGTCCTCGTCCCCGTCCGCGTCCGTGCCGGTGTCCGCGGCCGGGCGCAGCAGGCCGTGCAGGTGCTCGCTCAGCTCGCGCGGGGTCGGGTAGCTGAAGACGAGGGTGGTCGGCAGGCGCAGGCCGGTCGAGGTGGCCAGGCGGTTGCACAGTTCGACCGAGGTCAGCGAGTCGAATCCGAGCTGGGTGAAGGCCTGGTCGACGTTGACGGCGGCGCCGGAGGGGTGTCCGAGCACGACGGCGACCTGGTCGCGGACCCAGTCGAGGACGGCGGCCAGGGCCTCGTCGGCGGGCAGGGCGGCCAGCCTGGCGACCAAGCCCTGGGAGCCGCCGTCCCCGGCGGTGTTCGCCCGGTCGCGGCGCGGACGGCCGCCGCCGGCGAGGTCGCGCAGCAGCGGCGGCACGTCGCCGCCGGTCCTGCCGCGCAGCGCGGCGACGTCCACCCGGGCCGGCACGAGGACCGGCTTGTCGAGGGCGCACGCGGCGTCGAACAGGGCCAGTGCCTCGGGGGCCGGCATCGGGGCGATGCCCATCCGGCGCAGGCGGGAGAGGTCGGCCTGGTCCAGGTCCCCGGTCATGCCGCGGCTCTGTTCCCACCAGCCCCAGCACAGTGAGGTGCCGGGCAGGCCGGACGCCCTGCGGCGTGCCGCCAGAGCGTCCAGGAAGGCGTTGGCGGCGGCGTAGTTGGCCTGTCCGGCGGTGCCGAGGGTGCCGGCGAGGGCGGAGAACTGCACGAACGCCGACAAAGGGCGGTCCCGGGTCAGTTCGTGCAGGTTGAGCGCGCCGCGGGCCTTGGCGGCCAGGACGTGGTCGAGGCTCTCGGCGGTCAGCGACTCCACGGTGCCGTCGGCCAGGGTGCCGGCCGCGTGGACGACGGCCGTCAGCGGGTGGCGGGGCGGCATGTCCGCGAGCAGGGCGGCCACGGCGGCCCGGTCCGCGACGTCGCAGGCCACGACGCGGACGGTGGCGCCCGCGCCCTCCAGGTCCGCGACCAGTTCGGTGACGCCGTCGGCCGCCGTGCCGCGACGGCCGGCCAGGACGAGGCTGCGTACGCCGCGTTCGGCGACGAGGTGCCGCGCCACGACCGAGCCGACCCCGCCGGTTCCGCCGGTGACCAGCACG
Source organism: Streptomyces sp. BJ20 (assembly GCF_022869105.1). Lineage (NCBI taxonomy): Bacteria > Bacillati > Actinomycetota > Actinomycetes > Kitasatosporales > Streptomycetaceae > Streptomyces > Streptomyces sp. BJ20. The sequence goes on along the minus strand of NZ_CP094918.1, from coordinate 3,592,968 downwards.
GTGCCGCCGCCGAGGGTGTCGCCGGTCTCCAGGACCAGCTTGCCGACGTGCCGGCCCTGGCTCATCTCGCGGAACGTCCTGCGCGCGTCACGCACGTGGCGCACGGTGATCGGGCTCAGTCGTATCCGTCCGTCGGCGAACAGCGCCATGACCTCCTGGAACATGGCGTGGATGGTGTCCGGGCCGGATGCGTAGAGGTCGAAGGCCCGGTACGTCACTCCGGGGTGGTCGGCCGCCACCCGCCGGGGATCGCGGATGTCGGTCTTGCCCATCTCCAGGAACGTGCCGCCGCCGGGCAGCAGGGTCAGGGAGGCGTCGACGAACTCGTGCGCGAGGGAGTTGAGGACGACGTCCACGCCGCGCCCGCCGGTGGAGTCCAGGAACTTCCCGGCGAACTCCAGGTCGCGGGAGGACGCCAGATGCGCGTCGTCGATGCCCAGGGCGCGCAGGGCGGGCCACTTGGCCGGGCCGGCGGTGGCGTAGACCTCGGCGCCGACGTGCCGGGCGAGCTGGACGGCGGCCATGCCGACCCCGCCGGCCGCGGCGTGGACGAGGATCCGCTGTCCCTTCCTCAGCTCGGTGGCACGGAAGAGCGCGTAGTAGGCGGTGAGGAAGGTGCACGGCATGGACGCGGCCTCGGCGTAGCTCCAGCCGTCGGGGACGGGGACGAGCATGCGGTGGTCGGCGACGGCCACGGGGCCGAAGGCGCCGGAGAAGATGCCGGTCACCCGGTCGCCCGGCGCGAAGCCGGTCACGTCGTCGGCGACGTCGAGGACGACTCCGGCGCCTTCGCTGCCGAGCCCGGCGTCGATGGCCGTCCGGTCGATCAGCCCCAGGGCGATGGTGACGTCGCGGAAGTTGAGCCCGGCGGCGTGCACGGCGATGCGGACCTGCCCGCTGCTCAGGGGCTCGTCCACCTCGGGGCAGGGCACCCAGGTCAGGTTCTCCAGGGTTCCCCTGTCCGGGATGCCGAGGCGGTGGGCGCCGTCCGCCGGCGGCTCGATGCGGTGGTCCGCGGGCGCGGCCGGCGCGAGGCGGGGGACGAGGGCCGTGCCGTCGCGCAGGGCGAGCTGGTCCTCGGGGAGGGCGAGGGCGTCCGCGAGGCGGGAGCGGGAGGTCTCCTCGTCGTCGATGTCCAGCAGCCGGAACCTGCCGGGGTGCTCGGTCTGGGCGGAGCGGACCAGGCCCCACACGGACGCGCCGGGCAGGCTCTCGACGCTCTCGCCCGTGCCGGTGTCCTGGGCCAGGCGGGTGAGGACGACCAGGGTGGAGTCGGCGAGCGGTTCCTCGGCGAGGAAGCGCTGGAGGAGGGCGAGGACGTGCTTGTCGGCGTCCGCGGCCGCGGTGAGCGGGTCGGGGCCGTCGGTGACGATGTCGTCCAGGCACAGGACGAGGTGCCCGGGCGCCTGCCCCGTCAGGACTTCGCCGAGGGACTGGTGGAGGGGGACGCGTTCGTCGCCGGCCGCCACGAGGCGGGCGGCCTGTCCGTCCTTCGCGCCGAGTACGCCCCAGGTCCCGCGTAGGGTCTCGCCCTCGCCCTGCCGGGCGGGCCGCCAGAGCAGTTCGTACAGCGACCGCTGCTGTCCGCCGTGCGCCGCGTGCACCTGCTCGGGGCCGGCGGGGCGGAACGTCAGCGCCTCGACGCGCGCGACGCGGCGGCCGCGCTCGTCGGCGAGCGTCAGGGACACGACGCCCTCGGCGGCGGCGGTCAGATGGACGCGTACGGTCGCGCCGCACGCGCCGGGCGCGTGGACGCCGGACCAGGAGAAGGGCATCCAGCCCTGTCCGCCGGTGACCGGGACGGCTCCGCCGGCCACGGCCGCGTGCAGGACGGTGTCCATCAGCGCCGGGTGCAGGGTGAACCCGGCGCCGGCCGCCTCGGCGCTCTCGGGCAGGGTGGCGAGGGCGAACAGGTCGTCGCCGCGGCGCCACACCTCGCGCAGTCCGCGGAACGCCGGGCCGTAGTCGAAGCCGGCGTCGGTGAAGCAGTCGTAGAGGTCCTCGGTGCCGATGCGCTCCGCTCCGGCCGGGGGCCAGGCGGCGGGCGCGGGTCCCTCCTCGGCCCCGGCGGCCGGCGTGTCCGGTGACAGGGTGCCCGCCGCGTGGCGGGTCCAGCCGCCCTCCGCCGGGCCGTCCTCGCCGGGACGCGCGTACACCTCCAGCGAGCGGCGGCCGGCCTCGTCCACCGCGCCGACGACGACCCGTACGCGCACGTCGCCGGTGTCGGGCAGGACAAGGGGTACGGCCAGGGTCAGTTCCTCGACCGTGGCGCACCCCACGTGCTCGCCCGCCGACAGCGCCAGGTCCAGGTAGGCGGTGGCCGGGACGACGACCGCGCTGAACACGGCGTGGTCGGCGATCCAGTCGTGGGTCCGCAGGGACCACAGGTCGGTGAAGACCACCTCGTCGGTGCCGGGGTGCTCCACCACGGCGCTCAGGAGGGGGTGGCCGGGGGCCGACAGGCCGGCCGAGGTGACGTCCGCGGAGCGCTGTCCGGCGAGGAAGTCCATCCAGTACCGCTGCCGCTGGAACGCGTACGTCGGGAGGTCGACCGGCGGGCGCGGCCCGAACAGGGCGGTCCAGTCCACCGGCACGCCCCGCACATGGAGCCCGGCGAGCGCGCCGGTCAGCGCGTCGGCCGCCCCACGGCCCTTGCGCGAGGTGGAGAGGACCACCGCGTCGTCGACGCCCTGGCCGGCGAAGGCGTCCTTGAGGAGGCCGGCGAGCGTGGAGCCCGGACCGACCTCGACGAAGACGTCCGCTCCCGCCTCGCGGGCCCGCTCCACCGCGTCGTGGAAGCGCACGGGCTCACGCACGTGCCGCACCCAGTGTTCGACGGACGTCAGCTCCTCGAGCGTGGCCTCGCGGCCCAGGCGCGTCGACACGATCGGGACCGACAGCTCGCCGTCGGCGGGCAGCGCGCCGAGGGTCTGGGCGAACTCGTCCAGGACCGCATCCATGAGCGGGGAGTGGAAGGCGTGGTCGACCGGGAGCAGCTTCGCGGACCTGCCGTCGGCGACGAGCCGGTCGCGCAGGTCGTGGACCTGGTCGCGCAGGCCCGCGAGCACCACCGACTCGGGTCCGTTGACGACGGCGAGACCGACCCGGGTGTACGGGGCGAGCAGCGTCTCGGCCTCGGCGAGCGGGGCGCGTACGGCGAGCATGGCGCCGGGCTCGGTGACGGCCTGCATGACGCGTCCGCGGGCGGCGACGAGCCGGGTCGCGGTGCCGAGGTCGAGGACGCCGCAGACGTGGGCGGCGGCGATCTCGCCGACGGAGTGGCCGATCAGGCGGTCGGGCCGGGGGGTGTACCGGGTGAGGAGGCGGTACAGGGAGACCTGGAGGGCGAACAGCGCGGGCTGCATGACGTCGGTGCGTCCGCGTCCCTCGGGCTCGTCGGCGAGGAGCAGGGGCTTCAGGGCGAAGGGGAGGTGGGCGTCGAAGTGCCGGCAGACCTCGTCGAGGGTCCGCGCGAAGACGGGGAAGGTGTCGTACAGCTCCCGCGCGACGCCGGTCCACTGGGCGCCCTGGCCCGGGAACAGGAAGACGCGCTCGCCGGGTTCGCCGGCCTCGCCCCGTACGACGGCGGGGGATTCGTCGCCGTCGCCGAGCGCCGTGAGGGCGTTCAGCAGGTCGTCGCGGTCGCGGCCCACGGCCACCGCACGGTGCTCGAACGACGTCCGGGTGGTGACCAGGGACGCGCCGATGTCGGCGAGGTCCGCGTCGGGGTCGGCGGCGGCGAACGCGCGCAGCTTGTCCGCCTGCGCGCGCAGCGCCTGCGGCGAGCGCGCGGACAGCACCCACGGCACGGGGCCGCCGGTGGCGGCCGGGGCGGGGCCGGCGGTGGCGGAGCGCTGCCCGGGCCCGTCGGTGTCGGCGGCCGGTTCGGGCTCCGGCTCGGGGGCCTCCTCGAGGATGAGGTGGGCGTTGGTGCCACTGGCCCCGAAGCTGGAGACGCCGGCCCGGCGGGGGCGGCCGGGTGTGCCGGGCCACTGCCTTGCCTCGGTCAGCAGTTCCACCGCGCCGGCCGTCCAGTCCACGTGGGTGGAGGGGCGGTCCACGTGCAGCGTGCGGGGCAGGACACCGTGCCGCATCGCCATGATCATCTTGATGATGCCGCCGACACCGGCGGCGGCCTGCGTGTGACCGATGTTCGACTTCAGCGAGCCCAGCCACAGCGGTTTGTCCGGCTCGCGGTCCTGTCCGTAGGTGGCCAGCAGCGCCTGCGCCTCGATGGGGTCGCCGAGCGTCGTGCCGGTGCCGTGGGCCTCCACCGCGTCCACGTCGGCCGCCTGGAGCCGGGCGTTGGCGAGGGCGGCCCGGATGACGCGCTGCTGGGCGGGTCCGTTCGGCGCGGTGAGGCCGTTGGAGGCGCCGTCCTGGTTGACGGCCGAGCCGCGGATGACGGCCCAGATCCGGCGTCCGTTGCGACGGGCGTCCGACAGCCGCTCCAGGACCAGCATGCCGACGCCCTCGGCGAAGCCGGTGCCGTCGGCGGCGTCGGCGAACGCCTTGCAGCGCCCGTCGGCGGACAGGCCCCGCTGCCGCGAGAACTCCCGGAACACCTGCGGCATGCCGACGACGGTCACCCCGCCGGCCAGGGCCAGGCCGCACTCGCCCTGCCGCAGCGACTGCACCGCCTGGTGCACCGCGACCAGCGACGACGAGCACGCGGTGTCGGTGGACACCGCCGGACCTTCCAGGCCCAGCGTGTAGGACACCCGGCCCGAGGCGACGCTCAGCAGGGAACCGGTCTGCGCGTAGCCCGAGATGGCCTCGGGGGTCGTGAAGTGGTTGCCGTAGCCGAAGTAGGCGAGGCCCGCGAACACACCGGTGTCGCTGCCGCGCAGCTTCTCCGGGTCGATGCCGGCCCGCTCCAGGGACTCCCAGGAGGTCTCCAGGAGCAGCCGCTGCTGCGGGTCGGCGGCCAGCGCCTCGCGCGGGTTGATGCCGAAGAAGTCGGCGTCGAAGTCGCCCGCGTCGTGGAGGAAGCCGCCCGAGCGCGCGTAGCAGCTGTTCGGCCGGTCGGGGTCCGGGTCGTAGAGGTTCTCCAGGTCCCAGTTACGGTCGTCGGGGAAGTCCGACATGACGTCCGCGCCCGCCCGCACCAGTTCCCACAGCGCCTCGGGGGACGCGGCGCCGCCCGGGAAGCGGCAGGCGACGCCCACGACGGCGACGGGTTCGGCGGCGGCCTCCGTCACCTCCTTGAGGCGCTTGCGCGTTTCGAGCAGCTCGATCGATGTCCGCTTCAGGTACTCGAGAACATCGGCGTTGTTGTCGTTGGTCATCGTTCTCCCCTAGCCGAGCTCTTGGTCCAGCAGCGCGAGAAGCTCGCCCGCCGATGCCGAGGTGATCTGGTCGGCGATGCCGGCCGGTGCCGCGGCGCTCGCCATCGAGCGGACCCGTCCCTGCAGTTCGCCGAGCAGCGTGGAGATGGCCGCCTGGTCCGCGCCCTCCAGGTCGAGGAACGCGTCCTCCAGACGGGCGCCCAGTCCTTCGATCTCCTTGGCCAGGAGGCCGGCCGGTGACGGGGGGCCGGCCGCCGGGCCGGGGGCGAGGCTCTCGCTCAGGAACCCTGCGAGGGCGCTCGGGGTGGGGTGATCGAAGACGAGGGTGGTGGGCAGCTTCAGGCCGGTCACCGACACCAGCTTGTTGCGCAGCTCCAGCGCGGTGAGCGAGTCGATGCCCAGTTGCCTGAAGGCGGCGGTGGGGCTGATCCGCCCGGTGTCGGGGTGGCCGAGGACGAGGGCGGTCTGCTCGCGGACGGCGGTGAGCAGCGCCGCCCGGGCCTCGTGGGGCGGCAGGGACACCAGCCGCTGGGCGAGTGGGCCGGCGGCGGCGTTCGGGTCCGCGGGGCCGCCGGGTGCGCCCGGCGCGCCGGACAGGCCGCGCAGGAGCGGCGACGCCGCGTCGGACGCCGGCAGGCTCAGCCGGGCGGGCACGAGCACCGGTTCGTCCAGGGTGAGCGCCGCGTCGAAGAGGGCCAGTCCCTCCTGCGACGACATCGGCAGTACGCCCTGGCGGCGCAGGCGGGCGAGGTCCGTGTCGACGAGGCCGGCGACCATCTCGCTGCGTTCGGCCCAAAAGCCCCAGCACAGCGCGGTGGCCGCGAGTCCGGCGGCGCGGCGGGTCTCGGCGAGGCCGTCGAGGAAGGCGTTGGCCGCCGCGTAGTTGGCCTGTCCGGCCGTGCCGAGCACGCTCGCGACGGAGGAGAACAGCACGAACGCGGACAGGTCGAGGTGCGCGGTCAGCTCGTGCAGGTGCCAGGCGCCGCGGACCTTCGGCGCGAGGACCAGGTTCACGCGGTCCTCGGTGAGCGTCTGGACGACGCCGTCGTCGAGTACGCCCGCGCAGTGGATCACCGCGGTGAGCGGGTGCTCGGCCGGGACGGCGCCGATCAGTGCGGCGACGGAGTCACGGCTGGTGACGTCGCAGGCGACGACGTCGACGTGGGCGCCGGCGTCGGTGAGTTCGTCCCGCAGCGCCGCCGCTTCCGGGGCCGCCGGTCCGCGCCGGCTGGTGAGCAGCAGCCGGCGTGTGCCGTGCCGGGCGACGAGGTGCCGTGCCAGCTTGGCGCCCAGGCCGCCGGTGCCGCCGGTGATCAGGACCGTGCCGGTGCCGAGCGCGGACGGCGTGCCGTCGGCGTCGTGGCCCGGGGCCGGGGCGGGGTCGGGGGCGTGGACCAGGTGCGGGACGCTGACCTGGCCGTCGCGGATCTTGAGCTGGGCCTCACCGGTGGCGGCCGCGGCCGCCACGCGGGCCAGGGAGGCGGGCACTCCGTCGGTGTCCACGAGGGTGAAGCGGCCGGGGTTCTCGGTCTGCGCGGTGCGCACGAATCCCCAGACGGCGGCCGCCGCCGGGTCGGTGCGGGGGTGCCGGCCGTCGTGGACCGCGTCCCGCGTCACGACGACCAGGCGCGCCTGGGAGAACCGGTCCTCGGTGAGCCACTCCCGCGTCCAGCGCAGCACGCGGTGGAGGGTCTGCTCGACGGCGGCGGGCGTGTCGTCGCCGTCCGCGCCGGCCCCGTCGAGGGCGGCGATGACGAGGGGGGGTGTCTCCCCGCCGGACGCGGCGAGTTCCGCGAGGCCGGTGAAGACCGCCGCCTCCCGGCCCAGGGCCGCGGCGACCGTGCCGGGCTCCCCGAGGGGAGCGCCCAAGGTGCCCTCGCCCAGCACCGCGTACGGGCTGCCGTCCCCGCCGGACGGGACCGGGACGGGGACCCAGTCCAGCCGGAACAGGGAGTCCTGGCGGTCGAAGCCCAGCTCGGTCAGCCGCGCGACGTCGGCGGGCGCCAGGGTCAGCGACGCGACACCGCCGACCGGGGTGCCGTTGCGGTCGGCGAGGGTGAGGGACAGGGCGTTCTGCCCGGCGGGCGCGAGGCGCACGCGCAGCGCGGCCGGCCCGGTGGAGCCGACGCGCAGACCCGTGCAGCGGTACGGCAGCCAGCCCTCGGGCCGGTCACCGTCGACGATCTGCCCGAGGCCGAGCGGGAGCAGCGCGGCGTGGAGCAGGGCCGGGTGGATCCGGAACGCGCCGTGGTCGGCGCCGTCGGACATGGGCAGTTCCACCTCCGCGTACAGGACGTCGTCGCGGCGCCAGACCTGCTTGAGGCCGCGCAGCAGGGGTCCGTGGGTGAATCCGAGGGCGGACAGCCTGGCGTACTCGTCCTCGAAGGGGACGCCGACCGCGCCCGTGGGAGGCCACGCGGCGAGGCTCTCCTCCTCGCCGGTGTCCGGGCCGCCGGTTCCGGCGACGCCGACGGCGTTGCGCGTCCATCCGGTGTCGCCCTCGCCGCGCGAGTGCACGCTGATCCTGCGCCGGGCGTCCACGACGACGCGGATCTCGCGGTCGGCCGTCCGGGACAGCACCAGCGGGGTCTCCAGGGTCAGTTCGTCGACGGTGTCGCAGCCCGCCTTGTGCGCCGCCCACACCGCCAGCTCCGCCGGCACCGCCGCCGGTACCAGGACGGCGCCGTGGACGACGTGGTCGGCGAGCCAGGGGTGGCGCTCCGCCGACAGGCGTCCGCTGCCCACGATCCCGCCGTGCTCCGCGTCGTCGGGCAGGTCGATCACGGCGTCGAGCAGCGGGTGGTCCGACGTGCCGGCGGCGGTGGTCTCGGCGGGTGCGTCCATCCAGTAGCGCTGCCGCTGGAAGGCGTACGTGGGCAGGTCGACGAACCGGCCGCCGGTGCCCGGGAAGGCCGCCTCCCACGACACCGCGACGCCCGCCGTGAAGGCCTCGGCCGCCGAGCGGTGGAAGCGGGCGAGGCCGCCCTCGGTGCGGCGCAGGGTGCCCGTGACGACGGCCTCGGCGCCCGCGCTGTCCAGAGTCTGCTCCACACCGACGGTCAGGACGGGGTGGGGGGACGCCTCGACGAAGCACCCGAAGCCCTGTGCGGCCAGGGACCTGACCGCCTCCTCGAAGCGGACCGTGCGGCGCAGGTTGGTGTACCAGTACTCGGCGTCGAGCGTCGTCGTGTCCAGCCAGTCGGCCGTCACCGTGGAGAAGAACGGCACCTTCGCCGGGCGCGGCCGCAGTCCTGTCAGCACGCGCCCCAGTTCCTCGTGGATCGTCTCCACGTGCGCCGAGTGCGAGGCGTAGTCCACCGGGACCTTGCGGGCCCGGACGTCGTCCTTCTCGCAGGCGGCGAGCAGCGCGTCGAGTTCGGCGACGTCGCCCGAGACCACCACGGACGAGGGTCCGTTGACCGTCGCGATCGACAGGCCGTCCGTGAGACGCTCCGCGACCTCCTCGGCGGGCAGCGCGACCGACACCATGCCGCCGCGTCCCGACAGCGCCAGAATCGTCTTCGACCGCAGCGCCACCACCTTCGCGGCGTCCTCGACGGACAGGGCGCCGGCGACACAGGCGGCGGCGATCTCCCCCTGCGAGTGGCCGACGACGGCCTCGGGCTCCACGCCGTAGGAGCGCCACAGCTCGGCCAGCGACACCATCACCGCCCACAGCGCGGGCTGGACGACGTCGACGCGCTCGAGTGCCCCGGCGTCGCCGAGCACGTCGGGCAGGGACCAGTCCACGTACGGTGCCAGCGCGTCGGCGCACTCCCGCATCCGCCGGGCGAACACCGGGGAGGACTCCCACAGTTCGCGCCCCATGCCGGCCCACTGCGAGCCCTGGCCGGGGAAGACGAACACGGTGCGGCCGACCGGACCGGCGAGCGCGCGGACCGCGCCGTTCTCGTCGCCGGCGGCGACGGCGGACAGGGTGGCGAGCAGGTCGTCCCGGCCGGTGCCGAGCACGACCTGGCGGTGCTCGAACAGCGAGCGGGTCGTCACCAGCGAACGTCCCACGTCGGCCGCCGACAGCGACGGGTCGGCGGCGACGAGGTCCCGCAGCCGCGCCGCCTGTTCCCGCAGCGCCGGCTGTGAGCGCGCCGACAGCACCCACGGCACCGGACCGGCGGCGTCGGCGGGCTCCTGCTCGGCGGGCTCGGGGGCCTGCTCCAGGATGAGGTGGGCGTTGGTGCCGCTGATGCCGAAGCCGGAGACGCCGGCCCGGCGGGGGCGCTCCGGTGTGCCGGGCCACTGTCTGGCCTCGGTCAGCAGCTCGACCGCGCCGGCCGTCCAGTCCACGTGGGTGGAGGGGCGGTCCACGTGCAGCGTGCGGGGCAGGACACCGTGCCGCATCGCCATGATCATCTTGATGATGCCGCCGACCCCCGCGGCGGCCTGCGTGTGACCGATGTTCGACTTCAGCGAACCCAGCCACAGCGGCTTGTCCGCGTCCCGGTCCTGCCCGTAGGTGGCCAGCAGCGCCTCGGCCTCCATCGGGTCGCCCAGCCTGGTGCCGGTGCCGTGGGCCTCCACCACGTCCACGTCGGCCGCCTGGAGTCCGGCGTCGGCCAGGGCCGCCCGGATCACCCCGCGCTGCGCCAGTTCGTTCGGCGCGGTGAGGCCGTTGGACGCGCCGTCCTGGTTGACGGCCGAACCGCGGATGACCGCCAGGATCCGGCGTCCGTTGCGACGGGCGTCCGACAGGCGCTCCAGGACCAGCATCCCGGCGCCCTCGGAGAAGCCGGTGCCGTCGGCGGCGTCGGCGAACGCCCGGCACCGTCCGTCGGCCGACAGGCCCCGCTGCCGGCCCAGTTCCACGAGCAGACCGGGCGTGGACAGCGTCGACACTCCGCCGGCCAGCGCCAGCGTGCACTCCCCGGACCGCAGGGACCGCATGGCCTGGTGGACGGCGACCAGCGACGACGAGCACGCGGTGTCGGTGGACACCGCCGGGCCGTGCAGACCCAGCGTGTACGCCACCCGGCCCGAGGCCACGCTGGTGTACGTGCCGGTGGCCGCGAAGCCCTCCACCTCGCCGCCCGCGCCGCCGCCCGTGCGGGGGCCGTAGTCGACGCCGTAGAGCCCGGTGAACACGCCGGTGGCCGACCCCCGCAGCGCGGCCGGGTCGATGCCCGCCCGCTCCAGGGCCTCCCACGACGTCTCCAGCACCAGCCGCTGCTGCGGGTCCATCGCCAGCGCCTCGCGCGGGCTGATGCCGAAGAACGGCGCGTCGAACTCCGGCAGGTCGTACAGGAACCCGCCCGAGCGGGTGTAGGTCGTCCCGGGCGTCTCCGGGTCCGGGGAGTACAGCGCCTCCAGGTCCCACCCGCGGTCCGACGGGAAGCCGCCGATGGCGTCCACCTCGCCGGACACGACCGACCAGAGCCCTTCGGGGGTCGTCGCCCCACCGGGGAAGCGGCACCCGGCGCCCACGACCGCGATGGGCTCGCGGGCGGACTCCTCCAGCTCGCGGACCCGCTCCCGCAGCCGCTGCGCGTCGCCTACGGCGCGTCGCAGGTAGGAACGGAGCTTGTCGACGTCCTCCACCAGGGCCTCCCCCAAGGGTGATTCAGGGTGCTTCAGGGCAATTCAGGGTGATGCAGAAGAGCAGGCGCGGTTACACGTATCCGCGGTCGATCAGTGCGTACAGATCGTCGTCGGGCGCCTCGGACGCATCACGCGCCTCCGCGGCCTCAACGGTCTCGGGCACCTCGGATGTCTCAGGCGCCTCAGACGTCCGGGGCTCCTGCGGTGCGAGGAGGGCGAAGACGCGGGCGGCGAGCGCGCGCGGGCTGGGATAGGTGAACGCGACGGTGGCCGGCAGGCGCACCCCGGTCGCCGCGGTGAGCCGGTTGCGCAGTGCCACGGCCGACGAGGAGTCGAAGCCCAGGTCCTTGAAGGTCTCGGCCGACCGCGCCACCAGAGCGGGGCCCGTCACGTCCGGGTCCTTCACGCTCAGCAGGGCCGCCGTCTCGGCGCACACCAGGTCGAGGACCGAGGACTCCGTGTCCGGGCGGGCCGTCCCGGTGGGCGTGCCCGGTCCGCCGGCCCGCGCGGCGGGGTCCGGGTGTGTGACGCCGGGTGCGGTCAGCCAGTACCGCCGGCGCTGGAACGGGTAGGTCGGCAGGCCGATCCGGCGCGGCCGGTGCCCGGCGAACACCGGCTCCCAGTCCACCGGCGCCCCGCGCACGTGCAGTTCGGCCAGCGACGTGAGGATGTTGCCGGCGCTCCCGTCGTCCCGGTGCAGGGTGCCGGCGACGACCGGCGGGGCGGCCAGCGCGTCGGCGGTCTCCTCCATCGCCACCCGGAGCACGGGGTGCGGGCTGACCTCCACGTACACGCCGCCGCGCTCGCGCATCAGCCGTTCGACGACCTCGCCGAACCGCACCGTCGAGCGCAGGTTGTCGTACCAGTACGAGCCGCCGAGCAGGCGGGTGTCGAGCCGCTGCGCGGTGACCGTGGAGTGGAACTCCACCGCCGTCTTCCGCGGCGTGACACCCGAGGTGGCCTCCAGCACCTGGTCGCGGATGCGTTCGACCTGGTGGGAGTGGGAGGCGTAGGCGACCTTGAGCCGCCGTACCCGCACGCCGTCGGCGGCCGCCGACGCGGCGAACGCGTCCAGGGCTTCAAGGTCCCCGGAGACGACCACGGAGGCCGGTCCGTTGACCGTGGCGACCGAGAGCCGCCCGGGCCACTGCCGCAGCCGGTCCTCGACCCGGGCGAGGGGTTCGGCCACCGCGCTCATCCCGCCCTGTCCGGCCAGCGCGGCCAGGGCCCGGCTGCGCAGGGCGACGACCCGCGCCGCGTCCTGCAGGGACAGTGCGCCCGATGCGCACGCCGCGGCGATCTCTCCCTGCGAGTGGCCCACCACCGCGTCGGGGACCACGCCCAGCGACTCCCAGACCCGGGCCAGGGACACCATCATCGCGAACAGCGCCGGCTGCACCACGCTGTCGCCGCCGTCCAGCGACGGCGCCGTGTCCGCGCCGGTGATCAGGTCCAGGAGGGACCAGTCCAGCCACGGCTGAAGGGCGCGCACACAGGCGTCGACCGAGCGCGCGAAGACGTCCGACTCGGCGTACAGCCGCCGGCCCATGCCGAGCCACTGCGAGCCCTGGCCGGGGAAGACGAAGACGATCGGGCCGGTGGGCGCCGTGGCCGTCCCGCGCACCGCGCGTGCCGGCTCCTCGCCCGCCGCCAGTGCCGCGAGATTGGCCAGTGCCTCGTCACGGCTCCCGCCCAGCAGCACCGCCCGGTGTTCGAACGTCGACCGTGCCGACACCAGCGCGTGCCCCACGTCGGCCGCCGACAGGGACGCGTCGGCGGCTACGAGGTCCCGCAGCCGCGCCGCCTGTTCCCGCAGCGCCGGCTCCGAGCGCGCCGACAGCACCCACGGCACCACGCCGGGCACGGCGGTCAGGGCGCGGCTCTCGTCCGTGGCGGGGGGTTCGTCGCGGGCGGGTGTCCCGGGGGCCTGCTCGAGGATGACGTGCGCGTTGGTGCCGCCCATGCCGATCGACGTCACGCCCGCCCGCCGGGGCCGCCCGGGCGTGCCCGGCCAGGGCCGCGCGGTGCGGACCACGTCGAAGTACTCGTCGAAGTCGGGGACGGCCGGGTTCGGGGACCGGAAGTTCACCTGCGGGACCAGTCGGGCGCGGTCCAGGCAGAGCGCGGTCTTCACGAAGCCGGTGATGCCGGCGGCCGGCTCCAGGTGCCCGACGTTCGCCTTCACCGAGCCGACCGTCAGGGGGCGCTCGCGGCCGGTCTCCCGGAACACCTCGCGCAGTCCGGCGAGTTCCGCCGGGTCGCCGAGCCGGGTGCCGGTGCCGTGGGCCTCGACGTAGTCGACACCGTCGAAGGGGACCGCCGAACGCGTCAGCGCGGTCCGTACGGCCGCCGCCTGTCCGGCGGGGCTGGGGTCGGGCATCCGGGAGGAGGCGCCGCCGCTGCCGACGCCCCAGCCGCGCACCACCGCGTAGACGTGGTCGCCGTCGGCGACGGCGAGGTCGAGCCGCTTGAGCAGGACGAACGCCCCGCCCTCGCCGCGGACGAAGCCGCCCGCCCGCTCGTCGAAGGGGAAGCAGTCGCCGGCGGGTGACAGGGCGCCGAGGTTGGCGAGGCCGAGGCCCGACTCCGGGTCGGTGACGAGGTGCACGCCGCCGGCGAGCGCCAGGTCGACGGCGCCGGCGCGGATCCGGTCGCAGGCCAGGGCGAGCGAGACGAGGGAGGAGGACTGGCCGGAGTCGGCGCACAGGCTCATGCCGCGGACGTCGAAGAGGTTCGAGATGCGGTTGGCGATCAGCGCGCCGGCCGAGCCGAGCGCGGCGTAGTGGTCGTCCTGGTCGCTGCCGGACAGCTTGCGCAGCAGGTCGTACCCGGAAGGGGCGGCGCCGACCACGACGTCGATGTCGCGGCCCGCGAGCGTGGACGCCGGGAGCCCGGCGTCCTCGACGGCCTCCCAGGCGAGTTCCAGGCCCAGCCGCTGCACGGGGTCCATCGCGGCCGCCTCGGCGGGGGGCGTGCCGAAGAACTCCGCGTCGAACCCGTCGATCGCCTCCAGGAACGATCCCGCGTTCACCGTGTCGGCGTCCGGGTGGGGCGGAGACGTGCGGCGGGTGTCGGCCGCCCGGTGCGCGGGGAAGCGGCCGACGGTCGAGCGCCCGTCGAGCAGCAGGCGCCAGAAGGCGTCCAGGTCGTGCACCCCGGGGAAGCGGCACGACATCCCGATGACAGCGATATCGGCGGCTGCGCCACTCATGTGAAGTCCTTCCGGTTCCCTCGGCGTACGGCTCTCACGGGCTGCGCTGCTCCTCACCACCGGCGGGTCAGGGTCTTCAGCAGTTCGTCCGGCGCGTCCATGAAGTCGTGGTGGCCGCCGTCGAGGACGCGGAACTCGACGGAGTCGGCGTACGCGAGCCAGCCCTGGAGGTCGTCGAGGCTGACGTCGGGGTCGTCCCGCCAGTGCAGGACGACGACGGGGCACGGCAGCGGGGCCGGCTCCTGTCTGCGGTAGGCGCCCGCCGCGGCGTGGTCACGCAGCAGCACCATGAGGCCCAGTTCGACCATGTCCGGCCGCGGTTCGATGCCCCGGCCGCGGATGAACGCCTCGACCTCGGCGCGCAGTTCGTCCTCGGTCATGGTGAGCATCCGGTCGCGCGAGGCGTCGTGCGGCGCGGGCTGGCCGGACACGAAGAGGCACTCGGGTGCGGGCAGCCCGAGGGCGGTGAGCCGGAGCACGGTCTCGTAGGCGGGCAGGGCGCCCGCGCAGTGCCCGAAGAACGCGTACGGCCTCTCCAGCAGGGGGGAGAGCGCTTCGGTGAGGTCGGCGGCGAGGTTGTCGTAGGTGCCGTAGTGGGGGTGGGCGAGCCGGTTCTCGCGGCCGGGGAACTGCACCGGGCAGACCTCGACGTCGTCGAGGGCGGCGGGCCAGGCGCTGAAGGCCGACGCCCCGGAACCGGAGAAGGGGAAGCAGAAGAGCCGGGCCGTGGCCTCGGGGGACGGCGGACGCACGAACCACGGCGACGCGGTGGCGGTGGTGGGACCGGAGGTCATGGCGTGTGCCGTTTCTGCGCGGCGACGGGGAGGTGGGTCATCCCGGCGATGAAGTACGACCGCAGGTGCTCCGGTTCGCCGGCGAGCTCGATCGACGCGCATCCGTCGAGGAGTTCCTCGAAGAAGATGCGCAGCGTCATCCGGGCCAGGGGCGCCCCGATGCAGAAGTGCGGTCCGAAGCCGAACGCGCCGTGGCGCTTGGCGCCGTCGCGCGTGATGTCGAAGGTGTGCGGGTCGGGGAAGACGGACGCGTCCCGGTTGGCCGAGCCGATCCAGGCGACGACCGCCCCGCGGGCCGGGATGGTGCCCCCGCCGATCTGGACGTCGTCGACCGCGTACCGCATGAAGTTGCAGGCGGCCGAGGTCCAGCGCAGTCCTTCCTCGACCAGGCCCGGGATCAGCGTCGGGTCGGCCTGGGCCTTGGCGTACTGCTCGGGCCGTTCGACGAGCGCCTGCACGGTGCCGGAGACGGTGTGCGGGGTCGTGACGTTGGCGCCCAGGAGGATGCTGTAGCCGTCGAGGGCGATCTCCTCGTCGCTCAGCGGGGCGCCTCCGGGGCGGACGCTCATGAGGTGGTGCAGGAGGCTGTCGTCCTCGCCGCCGTCCGCCCGCCGGGTGGTGGCCCAGTCCCGGACGTAGTTGAGGAGTTCGTGGTGGGAGATGGCCAGGGTCGCCGCCTCGCTGCCCACCAGGAAGTGCGGGTCGCAGGGGGCGGTGACCATCGCGGTGAGCTGGACGAGTTCCGCCCAGTCCTTCTCGGGGATGCCGAGGAGCGGGCCGGTGACCAGCGCGGGGAGCAGCAGTGCCTGCTCGGCCAGGTCGAAGGTCTCGCCGTCGAGCGCCGGTTGCAGGAAGCGGCGGACCGTCGCGCGGATCTTGTCCTCCCAGGACCGTACGGCCCGGGCGGTGAGCTTGGCGTTGAGCGGCCGGCGGACCTCGGTGTGCCGGGGCGGGTCGGTGGACGTCATCAGGACGCCGGCGGCGGCGTCGTCCGTGCCGAGGTGGGTGGGCACCGTGCCGCGTTCCGAGGTGAACTCCCGGTGGTCGCCGAGCACCCGGCGGACGTCCTCGTAGCGGGTGACCGACCAGAACTCCCGGCCGTCGGGGAGGACCTGGTGGTGCAGGGGCGCACGCTCGCGCATCACGTCCCAGATCGGGTGCGGGTCGCCCGTGGAGTAGAGGTCCAGGTCGAACAGGTCGAGGGTGTCGAGGTCGACGTCGCGCGCGGGACCCGGCGTGAGCCTCACGTCCCGGCCCTCCCCTGCTCGATCAGCTCGGCGACCTTGGCGGGGGTCCCCGCGAGGTAGAAGTCGCGCACGGACAGGCGGACGCCGTGGTCCAGCAGCACCCGTTCGATGATCTTGATTCCGGCCAGCGAGTTGCCGCCGAGCGCGAAGAAGTCGTCCTCCGGCCCCACTCCGGGGCTGCCGAGGTGTTCCCCCCACAGCTCGGCGATCTCCTGCGCCAGGGCCGCCGACGCGCCCGAAGGCCCGGCCTGCGGCTGCGGCGTCTCTTCCTGCCCACCTCGCTCGTGGACCATCTGCGGTGAGGATTCCATTTCCAGCCCTTCCTTCGCACTGTCCCGCCGGCGAGACACATTCTTCGAATGGCCGAATCGAGTGTCGCGTGCGTCCGCCTTTCCGCACACCGCTGCCGGCGGTGTGCGGCACCCGCCGGCCGGTGGGGTTGAGAGCGCACCGGTACGCCCGCACGCTGACACTTCCGGAACATCCGCTCCCCGGACAGCCGTCCCGCCGGCGGGACAGGGGAAGCGGGAAATCGGCTCGCTTTTCACGCAACGGGGAAATGGCCCGACGCCGGCACAGGCTCGGTGAAGCGGCACTGGAATTTCAGTGGAGCAGCACTGGAAACAAGGGGGCAACGACGTGGAACACACCGGCATGGACGCGGACGTGGTGGTCGCGGGCGCCGGGCCGACCGGTCTGATGCTCGCCTGTGAGCTGCGGCTGGCCGGCGTCGACGTGGTGGTGGCCGAGCGCCTCGCCGGGCCCACGGGCGAGTCCCGGGCCGGCGGGATCCACTCCCGCACCCTGGAGGTGCTGGACCAGCGCGGGATCCTGGACCGCTTCCTGGCGGAGGGCGAGCTGCAGCCGGTGGGCCACTTCGCGGGCCTGTACCTGGAGTTCGACGAGTCCGAGTCCCGGCATCCCTACCCGCTGATGATCCTCCAGTCCGCCATCGAGCGGCTGTTGGAGGAGTGGGCCGCCGAACTCGGCGTGCGGGTGCTCAGGTCGGCCGGGGTCAGCGGTCTGCGCCAGGACGAGCACGGCGTGACGGTCGAGCTGGACAGGCCGAAGGCCGGGCCCGCGACGCTGCGCGCCCGCTACCTGGTGGGTTGCGACGGCGGGCGCAGTACGGTGCGCAAGCTGGCGGGCATCGACTTCCCCGGCACCGAGGCGACGATGACCGCGCTGATCGGCGACGTGGAACTCCCGGAGCTCACCGAGGACTACGTGTGGGTGCGGCGCACCCCGGCCGGCGACTACTCGGCGATCGCCTTCGAGCCGGGCTGGTTCCGGGTGATCACCTCCGAGTTCGACCGGGTCGCGGGCCGCGACGACGCCGTGACGTTCGAGCAGCTCCGCGCATCCCTGGTGCGGGTGGCGGGGACCGACTTCGGGATGCGCAACCCCCGGTGGGTGTCCCGGTTCAGCGACGCCGCGCGGCAGGCCGCCGAGTACCGCAGGGGCCGGGTGCTGCTCGCGGGCGACGCGGCCCACATCCACTTCCCGGCCGGCGGGCAGGGCCTGAACATGGGCGTGCAGGACGCGGTCAATCTCGGCTGGAAGCTCGCCTCGGTGGTGCGCGGCCGGGCGCCTCAGAGCCTGCTGGACACCTATCACGCCGAGCGCCATCCGGTCGCGGCGCGCGTGCTGCACAACACGCGGGCGCAGTCGGCCCTGGTGCGGCCCGGCCCGCAGACGGACGCGCTGCGCGAGGTGTTCGGCTCGCTCATGGTGTCCGACGACGTCAACCGGTACTTGCGTCACCTGCTGAACGCGCTGGACATCCGGTATCCGGTCGACGGCGACCATCCGCTGGAGGGACGCCGGGTCCCCGACGCCGACCTGAAGACGGCCGAGGGGGTCATCGGCGTGCACGAGTTGCTGCACGCCGGCCGCCCCGTCCTGTTGGACCTGCACGGCAGCCCGGAGGTGGCGGCGGTCGCCGGCGGCTGGGCCGGCCGCGTGGACCTGGTGGAGGCGCGCGGCGAGGACGACCACTGGACCGTCCCGGTCATCGGGGAGGTCGCCGCTCCGGCCGCGCTGCTGATCCGTCCCGACGGCCATGTCGCCTGGGCGGCCGACGAGGGCGGCGCGGGCGGCGGCGACGCGCTGCGGACCGCCCTCACCACCTGGTGCGGGCCGGCCGCCCACGGCTGACCGGGCACTCCTGACAACCGGCCGCCGGGACCACATCGTGGTCCCGGCGGCTTTCGCCGTACCCGGGGGCGACGCACTCCGGCGTCAGCCCGAGGTGCCGGCGGACAGCGCGGCGCCGCCCCGGCGACCGGTGGGTCGCCGGGGCGGCGCGGGAGAGGAGGGAGGTGCCCGTCAGCGCCCGCGGGCGGACTCCGCCTCGATCACGTCGAGCACCTCACGGCCGAGATCGACCAGGTACATGTGGTCGCCCGGGAACTCGGCGTAGCCGAAACCTGCCGTGGTCGCGTCCCGCCACTGCCGGGCCTCCTCCGCGGTGACCAGGCCGTCCCGGTCGCCGCGCAGCGAGGTGACCGGCACCGGCACCGGTACGTCGGTGCTCGGGACGTACGCCTCGTGCATCTCGCAGTCTGCCTGGAGGGTGGGCAGGATCAGTTCCCGCATCTCCGGGTGGTCGAGGGCCTCGTGCCGGAACCCGGCGAACTCCTCGACCCGGGCGAGGAACTCGTCGCCCTCCAGCCCCGCCGCACGCCGCTCGCGCTGCGTCCACGGCCCGGGCGAGCCGCTGACGACCAGCCGCTCGACGTGCACGCCGCGCGCGCCCAGCAGGTGTGTCAGCTCGTAGGCGAGGACCGCGCCCAGGCTGTGCCCGAACAGCACGGTCCGCGCTCCCTCGCCGAGGTCCGCGGCGACGGCGTCGATCTCGCCCTTGGCCGCCTCGACGACGTTGCGGTACGGCGGGTCCAGGAACCGCCGCTCCCTGCCGGGCAGTTCGACCGACGTCACCCGCCACCGGTCCCCCGCCAGCTGCTGCCACGGGTGGAAGAAGGACGGACCCGCGCCGGCGAACGGCACGCACAGCAGCGTGGTCCGCTCCTGGCCTGGTGTGGACGTACCGGGTGCGCTCATCGGGACCAACCCCCGTCCTCACTGTGACGGTCCGCCGATCCGGCTCCGGGAAGGCGCCGGCCGGTCATGCCGGCTCCGCCAGCTTGCGGTTGACGACCTCGAAGACCTCGGCCACCGGCGCGGGCAGATTCATCTCGTGGTGCGTGGCGTGCACGTCGTGCACCTCCAGGTCACCGAGGACGTAGGGCCGCCACATGTGGTCGTACATCTCGTCCTTGAGGGTGGCGCTGAAGAACAGCACGTCGCCGCGGTAGACCGGCGATTCGTACTTCATCATGATGGACATGTCGTTGGCCAGGACCTTCGACATGTTGTCCAGCAGTTCGTCCTGGTTGTCGGTGTTGATGTAGTAACCGAAGAACTCCTCCAGTTCCTCCCGGTAGTCCGACAGCTTCTTACCGGCGTGCATCTCCGTGAATCCGTGCCCGCCCGGGTGGGAGTCCAGGATGGCCATCAGGGCGACCTCGTGCCCGCGCCGGTCGAGCACGTCGGCGACGGCGTGCCCGATCGTGCCGCCGTAGGACCAGCCGATCAGGTGGTAGGGCCCTTCCGGCTGAATTGCGAGGATCTGGGTGACGTAGTCCTCCACCATCTCCTCCACCGACGCCGCCGGCGATTCGGTGCCGTCGAAGCCGCGGGCCTGCAGGGCGTAGGCCGGCCGGTCCTGCACGTGCGTCGCGAAGCTGAAGTACGCCCAGCCCAGCCCGCCCCCTCCGTGGAAGAACCACACCGGCGGCTTGTCCGTGTCGGTGACGTTGTTCACCGGCAGGACGACCCCGAACGGATCGGCCTGGCCCTCGGGGATGCTGCCGGTGAGCAGCAGCGCGGCCAGCTCGCCCGCCCTGGGGTACTTGATGATCGTCCTGAGGGGCATGGTGACGCCGAACTCGGTGCGGATGCGTGCGCCGAGGCGGGTGGCCAGGAGCGAGTGACCGCCGAGCGCGAAGAAGTCCTCGTCGATGCCCACCTTTTCCAGGCCGAGCAACTCTCCGAAGATGGCGCACAGTTTCTCTTCGTGGGAGTTGCGCGGCGCCTGGCCGCCGGTGGTGTTCATGTCCGGCGACGGCAGTGCTCGCCGGTCGAGCTTGCCGTTCGGGGTCAGAGGGATCTCCGGCAGCAAGACCAGCGCGGAAGGCGCCATGTAGTCCGGCAGGCGCCCGCGCAGGTACTCGGACAGCTCGGCCGGCAGCCGGCCGTCCTCGGCCGCCGCGGCATCGGAGGCGGGCACCACGTACCCCACGATGTGCTTGTCGCCCTCCTGGTCCTCGCGTACCACGACCGCCGTCTGCGCCACCGCGGGGTGTCCGGCCAGTACGCTCTCGATCTCGCCCAGCTCGATCCGGAAGCCCCGGACCTTCACCTGGAAGTCGCTGCGCGCGATGTACACCAGCCGACCGTCCCTGTCCCACCGCACCAGGTCCCCGGTGCGGTACATCCGCGCACCGGCGGGGCCGAACGGGCAGGCCACGAAGCGCTCCGCGGTCAGCTCCGGCCGGCCCTGGTATCCCCGGGCCAGCCCGTCGCCGGCGATGTAGAGGTCGCCCTCCACCCCGTGCGGGACCGGGCGCAGTCGCGAGTCGAGCACGTACACCTGGGTGTTCCCGATCGGCGTCCCGATGGGCGGCGCGCCCTCGCCGGCCCGCACGGGTGCCGTGGTGGACCAGATCGTCGTCTCGGTCGGGCCGTACCAGTTGCCGACTTCGGCGGCCCGGGCCGCCAGCGTCTCGGCCAGCCGGGCCGGCAGAGCCTCCCCGCCGACCATGATCCGCAGCCCTTCCGCGGCGTCCGGCGAGCCCGTCAGCAGCATCTGCCAGAAAGCGGGCGTGGCCTGCACCGCGGTGACCTCGTGGCGGCGCAGCAGGGCCGCCACGGCCGACGCGTCGGTGACGGTGTCCTTCCCCGCCACCACCATGGCCGCCCCGGAGAGCAGCGGCAGGTACAGCTCGGTACCCGCGATGTCGAACGACACCGTCGTGGCGAACAGCATCCGGTCCGCGGACGACAGAGGGAACCGCCGCCGCGTCGTGGCGAGGTAGTTCGCCAGCGCGCCCCGCGAGACCGACACCCCCTTCGGGGTCCCCGTCGACCCCGACGTGTAGATCACGTACGCGGCGTTGTCCGGCCGGACGGCCACCTCGGGTCCGGAGTCCGGGTACCCCGAGCCGTCCGCCCCGGCCAGTGTTTCGGAGTCGAGCACCAGGACCGGGTCCGAGTGCTGAAGGACGTAGTCGATGCGGGACTGCGGGTAGTCCGGATCGATCGGGACGTAGGCTCCGCCGGACTTGAGCACGGCCAGCAGCGCCACCACGAGATCCACGGACCGGGGCAGACACACGGCGACCAGCGACTCGGCCCGTACACCGCGGTCGACCAGCCAGTGCGCCAGCTTGTCCGACCGGGCGTCGAGCTCCTGGTAGGTGAGCGACTCGTCCTCGCCGATGAGGGCGAGTGCCTCCGGTGTCGCCCGCACCTGCCCGCGTACCGCCTCCACGAGGCCCTGCTCCAGGGTCGGCTCGGCGGTGTCGTTGACCTCCACCAGCAGCCGCTCCCGCTCCTCGGCGGTCAGCACGTCGACATCCCCGACGCGCATGTCCGCGTCGGCGACCATCTGCTCCATCACCCGCGCGAACCGCGCGGCCATCGCCTCGACCGTCTCCCGGTCGAAGAGCCCGGTGGCGTACTGGATGTCGCCGTACAGCGCCCCCGAGTCGTCCGTGGACATGCTGAAGAAGAGGTCGACCATGGTCTTCGTGGTGAGAGCCTGCTGGAACTCCACGTCGAGGCCGGGGAAGTCGAGGACCGGCTTCGCGAAGTTCTGCCAGCCGCACATCACCTGGAACAGCGGCCGGTACGCCGCGGAGCGGTCCGGGTTGATCGACTCGACCAGTACGTCGAACGGCGCGTCCTGGTGCTCGTAGGCCGCCAGCGCCTTGCCGCGCACCTGCGTGAGCAGGTCGGTGAACGACGGGTCACCGGAGAGGTCCACGCGCAGCACCAGGTTGTTGACGAAGCACCCGATCAGGTCGGCCAGCGCTTCGTCGGTCCGTCCGGCGATCGGGCTGCCGATCGGCAGATCGTCCCCGCCGCCGAGCTTGGACAGCAGCACCGCCAGGGCGGTCTGCACGACCATCGACATGGTCATCGAGCGCTCGGCGGCCAGCTTCTCGAGGCCGGCCGTCACCTCCGGCCGCACGGCGAAGCCGACCGTGTCGCCGTCCGTCGAGAACTCCGCGGTCCGCGGGCGGTCCAGCGGCAGCTTCAGCGGCTGCGGCACCCCGGCCAGTTCCTTGCGCCAGTACTCGAGCTGCGCCGCGCCGAGACTCTCCGGGTCCGCCAGGTCGCCGAGCACCTCCCGCTGCCACATCGTGTAGTCCTTGTACTGCACCGGCAACGGCTCCCACCCGGGTGCGCGGCCGGCCCGGCGGGCGCCGTACGCCTCGGCGAGGTCCCGGGCCATCGGCCCGGAGGAGCTGCCGTCCGTGGCGATGTGGTGAATGACCAGGACGAGGACGTGCTCCTCGGGCGAGCAGCGCAGCAGGTGCGCCCGGAAGGGAATCTCGGCCGCCAGGTCGAATCCGTGCGCGACGACTTCGTCGACCACGCTGGAGACGCGTTCGGATGCCGTTTCGACCACCGGCACCTTCAGCTGCGCCAGCGCGTCCGCCATCGGCAGGATCCGCTGGGAGGGCCGGCCGTTGTCGTCCACCACGTACGTGGTGCGCAGGCTCTCGTGCCGCTCGACCACGTCGCGGATCGCCGCGACGAGGGCGGCCTCGTCCAGTGCCCCGGTCAGCCGCAGGGCCGACGACATGTTCCAGGTCTCCTCACCGTCCAGTTGGTGCAGGAACCAGTAGCGGCGTTGCACATACGACAGCGGAATCATTGCTCAGTCCTCCACGAACATCTGGCGCAGGCTGGGGCGGCGGGGAGCGGCCGGTTCCTCCGACCACTGGGCGAGCGCGGCCACCGTCGGCAGGTCGAAGATCTTGCGGATGGGCATCTCGATCCCCAGCTCGGCGCGGACCCGGCTGATCAGCCGGGTGGCGAGCAGGGAGTGCCCTCCGAGCTCGAAGAAGCCGTCGTCGACACCGACCCGGTCCACGCCGAGCACCTCGGCGAACAGCTCGGCCAGGGCCTTCTCACGGGGGGTGCGGGGCGCCCGGTAGAGGGCGGTGGCGAACTCCGGTTCGGGCAGCGCGGCCCGGTCCAGCTTGCCGTTGGGCATGAGGGGCAGCCGGTCCAGGAGCACGAAGGCGGACGGCACCATGAACTCGGGCAGCCGCTCGGTGACGAACCGGCGGATCTCCTCGGAGCCGGTCGCTCCCGACGCCACCACGTACGCGACGAGCTGCTTGCCGGTGCCCGTCGACTGCCGGGCGTCGACGACGGCCTGGGCGACCTCGGGGTGCGCGACGAGTGCGGCCTCGACCTCGCCGGGCTCGACGCGGAAGCCGCGCACCTTGACCTGCGCGTCCCCGCGGCCCATGTACTCCAGCCGGCCCTCGCCGGTGAAGCGGGCCAGGTCACCGGTGCGGTACATGCGCGAGCCGGACGCGCCGAACGGGTCGGCGACGAAGCGCTCGGCGGTCAGTACGGCGCGGCCGTGGTACCCGCGGGCCACCTTCCCGCCGACGTACAGCTCTCCGACCGCGCCCGGCGGCACCGGAGTGAGGCCGGGGCCGAGGACGTAGGCCCGCATGTTGCCGAGCGGGGTGCCGAGGGGCGCGTTGCCGGCCTGGCCCGGCATCTGACCGGAGACGGTGGCGGTGGTGGCGTAGAACGACTCGCTCTGCCCGTAGGCGTTGACGATGCGGACCCCGGGGAAGGCTTTGCGCACCTTGTCGACGAGCGACGAGGGCAGTGCTTCTCCGGCGAAGACGACCGTCTCCACGGTGGTGCGGTCGGCGATGTCGTCGGCCAGTTCGGCGAAGGCCGACGGCACGGTGGAGATGACGCCGCCGTTCCAGCCCTTGCGCTCGCCCAGGACCAGGACGTCCCGGACCAGTTCGACGACGCCGCCGGCGGCGAGGGTCGTGAAGATCTCGAACACGGAGACGTCGAAGTTGACCGACGTGCCCGCCAGGAGCCGCTTGCCCGGCTCCATGCCCACGCGGGAGGCGAGCTCCAGCACGCCGTTGACCACGGTCCGGTGGGTGATGGCGACGCCCTTGGGCCGGCCTGTGGAGCCGGAGGTGTACATCACGTACGCCAGTTGACGCGGGTCGGGCTGCAGTCGCGGGCCGGTGTCGTCGCCGGACAGGTCGAGCCTGTCGAGAAGGACGTCCGGGGCTTCGTGCCCGGGCAGCACCGTGGCCGTCGTGGAGTCCGTCAGGACCAGGTGCGGCCGCGCCTGGCCGAAGATGGCCTCGATGCGGTGGCTGGGGTACTTGGGGTCGACCGGCAGGTACGCGCCGCCCGCCTTCAGGACCGCGAGCAGGGCGACCACCAGGTCCGCCGAGCGCGGCAGCGACACCGCGACCACCGACTCCGGTTCCACGCCACGGCCGGCCAGTTCGCGCGCCAGGCTGTCGGCCCGTGCGTTGACCTCGCGGTACGTGAGCGACTCGCCCTCGACGATCAGGGCGGTTGCGTCCGGGGTGCGGGCCGCCTGTGCCTCGACGAGCCCGGTGACCGTGACGTCCGGGATCGGGACGGCGGTGTCGTTGAACTCGACGAGCAGGCGGTCGTGTTCGGCCGGCTCCAGGGCCGCGATCTGGGCGACCCTCAGCTCGGGAGTGGCCGCCAGCTGTTCCAGGACGCGCACGAACCGGGCCGCGTACCCCTCCACCGTGCTCCGGTCGAAGGCACCGGGCGTGTACTGGAGGAGGAACTGGACGTTCCCTTCCACCGCCGCCATGAGAGCCAGCGGGTAGTGCGTGCCGTTGGAGGGGCGCAGCCCGGTGATGGCGATGCCGCCCGCGGCCTCGGTGGCGGCGCCGATGCCCTCCTGGTCGACCGGGTACGACTCGAAGACGACCAGCGTGTCGAAGAGGGACTGCAGGCCGGCGGCCTGCTGGATCTCCGTGAGGCCGTAGTGGTGGTGTTCCAGGAGTTCGGCCTGCCGGCCCTGCAGCCGGGTGACGACCTCGGCGAGGGTGTCGCCGGGGGCGTACCGCACCCGTACGGGGAGGGTGTTGATGAACATCCCGACCATCGACTCGACACCCGGCACCGCGGCCGGGCGGCCGGAAACGGTGGCGCCGAACACCAGGTCCTGGCGGCCCGTGAGCTGGCCGAGCAGCAGCGCCCATGCACCCTGGACCATGGTGTTGACGGTGACGCCCAGCTCGGAGGCGCGCCGGTTGAGCCGGCCGGACACCTCGGGCGTGAGGGCGAAGTCGACCTGGTCGAGGCCGTCGTCGTGCGTGGCCGCCGGGGCGAGCAGGGTCGGTTCCTCGACCCCGTCGAGCTCGGCCGCCCACGCCCGTGCCGCCGCGTCCTGGTCCTGCCGTGCGCGCCAGGCCAGGAACTCGCCGTAGCTGCGCGTGGCGGGCAGAGAGGCTTCGTCACCGGGGGACGCGTAGAACAGCAGCAGGGACTGCAGCAGCAGAGGGGTCGACCAGCCGTCGTACAACGCGTGGTGGGTGGTCATCACGAGTTCGGCCCGGCCGGGCTCGAGGTGGACGAGCGCCAGCCGCATCAGCGGCGGGGTGTCCACGTCGAAGTGGGCGGCCCGGTCCTCGGTGAGGAACTGCTCGAGCCTGTCGGTTCGCTCCGCCTCGCCGTGACCGGTCAGATCCAGGTACTGCCAGGGCAGGGTCACCCCGTCCGCCGGCACCACCTGTACGAAGTCGCCGTCGGCCCGGTCGGCGAACGCCGCGCGGAGGTTGGCGTAGCGCCCCAGCAGGGCCTGCCCGGCCCGGCGCATCCGCTCCGGGTCCACGTCACCGGAGAGGTGGAACACCAGCTGCACGTGGTAGGCGTCGAAGGAGGACCCGGCCAGCATCGAGTGGAAGAGGATCCCGGACTGCGCCGGGGTGACCGGCCACACCTCGGCCAGGTGGCCGAAGCGGGACTCCCAGGTGTCGATCTCCTCCTGGCTCACGTCGACCAGGGGCGCGTCCGCCGGGGTCATGCCGCCGGCCTCGGGGGTCGCGGCGTGCCGGGCCAGGGCGGTGAGCGCCTGGACCCAGAGCCCGGTCAGCTCGGTCACCTCGTCCCTGGAGAGAACACCGGTGGGGAAGCCGAAGTAGGCGGTCAGCTGCTCGCCTTCGGCCGTGCTGGTGGCCACGGCGTTGATCTCCAGCGCCGACAGCACCGGCATGTCGGCGTCGGGCGCGGCTATCAGGTCCCGTTGCGTGGTGTCCGGTGCCCAGCCCAGGCCGCGCAGTTCCTCGGGGATGTCCGCGCCGGAGGTCCGGCCGAGGTAGTTGAACCCGATCTGTGGTTCGCGGCCCTGGGCCAGCGCGGCGGCGGTGTCCGGGTTGAGGTGGCGTAGCAGGCCATAGCCGATTCCGTTGTCCGGAGCCGCCCGCAGCTGCTCCTTGACCGCCTTGACCGCCCGGCCGGCGGCCGGGCCGCCGGCGAACGCGTCCGCCACGTCGACGCCGGCCAGGTCGAGGCGCACCGGATACATCGCGGTGAACCACCCGAGGGTGCCGGTCAGATCCGCGCCGGGCACCACGTACTCTTCCCGGCCGTGCCCTTCGAGACGGACCAGTGTCGAGGATGCGGGGGTGCCGCGGCTGTGGCGCCAGCGGGCCAGAGCCAGGGCCAGAGCGGCCAGCAGCCCGTCGTCGACCCCGCCGCGGAAGACCGTGGGCACCGTGTTCAGCAGGGCGTCGGTGACATCGGCCGGGATCTGGATGCGCACCGTGTCCACGGTGGCGGCGACATCCCGCGCGGGGTCCAGCGCCCGTGCGCCCAGCACGGGCTCGTCCGTGCGCACCGTCTCCTGCCACAGGGGCAGTTCCGCCACCCGCTCCGGGGCGGCCGCCTCCTCGGCCAGGGCGTGCGCCCAACGGCGCAGCGACGTGCCCACCGCGGCCTGCGCCGTCGTGCGGCCGTCCCGGACCCGCTGCCAGGCCGACACCAGATCCGGTACGAGGATCCGCCAGGACACCCCGTCGACGACCAGGTGGTGCAGCACGATCAACAGCCAGCCCGCCCCGGTGTCGGAGGTGAACCACACGAACTGCGCCATCACACCGGTGTCGGGGTCCAGCCGGTCCGCGGCCGCGTCCAGCTCGGCGTGCACATCGGTGCCGTGGGGGACCTCCCGCAGCAGCGTGCCGGCGTCCACGCTTCCGGCCGGCCCGATCCACAGGCCCGGCTGCGTCCGGTCGAGCCGGGAACGCAGCACGTCGTGCCGGTCCAGCACGGTCTGCACCGTCGCTGTCAGTCCCGCGCGGTCGATGTCCTCGGGCAGGGTCAGCATCCCGGACATGCAGAACCGGCCGAGGCCCCCGCCGAGTTCGAGCACATGCTTCGCCGTCGGCATCAGCGGAGCGAATCCGGCGCCGCCGCCCGGCAGCTCGGCCAGGGTCACGCGTTCCTCCGCGCGTCCTTCGACCAGTTCCGCGAGCTGGGCGACCGTGGGGTGCTCGAAGATCTCGCGCGTGCTGATCTCTATGCCACGCGCCCTGGCCCGCGCGACGACCTGGATGGAGCGGATGCTGTCCCCGCCGCTGACGAAGAAGTCGTTGTCGATGCCGACGCTGTCCACGCCGAGCACCTCGGCGAACAGCGCGCCGAGGGTCTCCTCGATCTGATTGCGCGGTGCCCGGCCGGTCGTTGCCTGCGCGTCGTCCGGCGGCGGCAGCAGCCGGTGGTTCAGCTTCCCGCTCGGAGTCAGCGGCAGTTCCGTGAGGGGCACGAAGGCGGGAGGGACCATGTAGTCGGGCAGTCGCCCGCGCAGGTACTCGGGCAGCTCGACGAGCAGCGGGCCGAGCGACCTGGCCAGCGCCGGGGCGTTCGCCCGGGCCCGCCCGCCCGCTCCGCCGGCGACGAATGTGCCCGCGACGTTTCCCTGCGCGGTCTGCGGCCCGGGCAGCACCACCGCTTCGTAGCACCGCAGGTCCTCGCCCGACCAGGTGAGGACCGCGTCCCGGCCGTGCTCGCGCGCCCACTGGAGCAGTTCCTGCGGGTCGGCCGGTCTGCCGGGCAGGGGCGCCGGGTCGAGGAGGCCTGTCGACACGGTCAGGGCGACTTCCACGAGCAGGCGCGCGTTGGGTATCCCGGCCACCCGGACGGGGCCGCCCGCCCGGTCCGCGTAAGCGCCCAGGTCGTCCAGGTCCGCCACCTCCCGGCCCCACCGCACCGACGGCACGCCGGTCAGGTCGAGCGCGTCGGCCGGCTGCTTGTGCAGGACCACCTCGTAGCGGTGCCGGGTCAGCTCGTTGTGCGCCTGCCCGGGCTTCAGCCGGATGTCGACGGCCGCGCCGGTGTCCGCCGCCAGCTCGGTGAACCACTCCGGGGCGATCACCAGCTCCTGCTCGGCGAGCATCTCCTTCTCCACCAGCGTGCGCAGCTCCTCGTGCGAGGCATGCGGGTGCGCGGCACGCTGCACCGCGGTCTGGAAGAGACGGAGTGTCGTGGCGTTGCGGACGTCGCCGACGACGATGCGGCCGCCCGGCACGAGGAGGTCCATCGCCTGGCGCAGGACCTGGTCCAGGTACTCGATGCCCGGGAAGTACTGCACGACCGAGTTGAGGAAGACGGTGTCGAACCGGCCGCGGGGCAGCCCGGACACGTCGTCGGCCGGCTGGGCGCTCAAGTGGATGCGGTCGCCGTATCCGGCCTGTTCGGCCTGGGCCCTGACCCGGTCCACCACCGGCGCCGAGATGTCGGTTCCCCAGTACTCCTCGACCTCACCGATGATCTTCCCCAGGAGCAGACCGGAACCGATGCCGATCTCCAGCACCCGACGCGGCGCGTACCGCAGCACCTGTGCCACGGCCCCGTCCTGCCATTCCAGCATCTGCTCGCGCGGGATCGGCTCACCGGTGTAGCTGGAGTTCCAGCCCCGGAAGTCGTCGCCCAGTCCGTCGTCGAACTCGGAGTAGTTGTCGTCGTAGATCTCGCGCCACTCGTCCACCTGGGCATCGGCGTCAGCCACGGCGGCGTCGTACGGCTTGGGCACCAGGTACCCGACGAGCTGCTTGTCACCCTGCTGGGTCTCACGCACCACGACCGCCGCCTGCGCCACACCGGGGTGCGTCGTCAGCGCGTGCTCGATCTCACCGAGCTCGATGCGGAAGCCGCGGAGCTTGACCTGGAAGTCGCTTCGCCCGAGGTACTCGACCTGGCCGTCCCTGTTCCACCGCACCAGGTCTCCGGTGCGGTACATCCGGCTGCCCGGCGCCCCGAACGGGCAGGCCACGAACCGGCCCGCGGTCAGCCCCGTCTGCCCGAGATAGCCCCGGGCGAGGTTGGTGCCGGCCAGGTAGAGCTCGCCGGCGACTCCGGGCGCGACCGGACGCAGCGCCGAGTCCAGCACGTACACCTGGGTGTTCCAGATCGGTGCGCCGATCGGCAGCCGGTCGGCGCCCGGTACGTGCTTGCACGCGGTGACTTCGACCGCCGCCTCGGTGGGGCCGTAGAGGTTGTGCGCGGCGCATCCCGGCAGCAGGTCCACGACCCTGTCGGCCAGCGCGGCCGGGAACGCCTCGCCTCCCGCCTCCACCCAGCGCAGGCTGGAGCACTTTGAGGCCGTCGGCTCGGCGACGAACACCTCCAGCAGCGAGGGGACGAAGAAGGCACCTGTCACACCCTCCCGCCGGATCAGCTCGGCCAGGTACGCCGGGTCCCGCTGTCCGTCGGGACGTGCGATCACCAGGGCCGCGCCGGCCTGCAGGGGCGTGAACGTCTCCGGCACCGACGCGTCGAAGCTCGCCGACGAGCTCACCAGCACCCGGTCCTCGGCACCGATCCCGAAGTACGACCGGCGCCACGTCAGCATGTTCATGACCGCGCGGTGTTCCACCTGCACACCCTTGGGGGCGCCGGTGGACCCGGAGGTGTAGATGACGTACGCGGTGTTGTCCGGCGACAGCTCCCGCTCCGGGTTCGTCTCCGGGTACCCGGACACGTCCGGAAGCTCCTCGTCGAGCACCAGCAGCGGCTTCGCGTCGTCCAGCAGGTAGCGCACCCGGTCCTCGGGCAGCTCGGTGCCCACCGGCAGGTAGGCCGCGCCCGCCTTGAGCGCCGCGTGGACCGCCACGATCAGGTCCACGGAGCGGGGGATCCGCACCGCGACCAGCCGCTCGGGACCAGCGCCCTGTTCGACCAGCCAGTGCGCCAGCCGGTTCGCACGCCGGTTGAGCTCCCCGTAGGTCAGCGACTCCTTCTCGCCGATCAGGGCGAGCCGGTCGGGCGCACGCTCCACCTGGGCCTCGAACGCGCCCGGCAGGGTGTCCGCGGCCACCGGACGCACCGTGTCGTTGAGCCGGCGCACCAGCAGGTCCCGCTCGTCCGGCGCCAGCACGTCGACGGCACCGACCGGCAGCGACGGGTCCTCGAGCACCTGCTCCAGGACGCGCACGAACCGGTCGACGACGGAGACGGCCGTGGTGTGGTCGAACAGATCCGTCGCGTACTCCAGCAGCCCGTGCGCGCCGCCGGACGCCTTCGGGACGACGTTGAAGAACAGGTCGAACTTCGCGGTGCCGGTGACCGCCGGGAGCGGGGTGACCTGCAGATCCGGCATCTCCAGGTCCGGCCATACGAACTGCCAGCCCAACACCGTCTGGAACAGCGCCTGGTAGGCGGTGGAGCGCTCCGGATTGAGCACTTCCACCAGCCGCTCGAAGGGTATGTCCTGGTTGTCGTACGCGGCGAGGGCCTTGTCCCGCACCTGTTCCAGGAGATCGGCGAACGACGGGTTCTTCGACAGGTCGGCGCGCAGCACCCAGGTGTTGACGAAGAACCCGATCAGGTCGTCGAGCTGCTCGTCGGCGCGTCCCTCGATCGGGCTGCCGATCGGCAGGTCCTCTCCCGCGCCCAGTTTGTTCAGCAGCACCGCCAGCGCGGCCTGGGCCACCATCGGTCCCGTGGCGCCGTGGTCCACGGCCAGCTTCTGCAGCCGGCTCACCAGCTCGGGTGCCAGCTCGAAGGGGACCTCGCCGCCGCGGTGGCTGGCCGTCGACGGCCGCGGTCTGTCCAGCGGCAGCTGCAGCGGCTGCGGTATCGCGGCAAGCTCCTTGCGCCAGTAGGCGAGTTGCTGGGCGACGACGCTCTCCGGGTCGTCCTCGTCGCCCAGGAGCTGCTGCTGCCACAGCGTGTAGTCCTTGTACTGCACCGCCAGCGGCTCCCACTCCGGCGCGTTCCCTTGATGGCGAGCCGCGTACGCCGACATGAGATCCCGCAGGAACGGCGCCATCGACGCTCCGTCCGCGGCGATGTGGTGGAAGGAGAAGACCAGGACGTGCTCCTGCGGGGCGACCTGGACCACGGTCGTCCGCAGGGGAAGGTCCGTGCCCAGGTCGAACGGCTCGCAGGTGGCCTCACGCACCGCGGCGTCCGCCGCGTCCGCGGTCACCTCGACCACCCGGAAGACGAGGTCCGCCTGTTCCGGAGGAACGATCCGCTGCTCGAGCGTGCCGTCCGCGTTCTCCTGGACCAGGGTGCGCAGGCTCTCGTGCCGGGTGACGACATCCGCGACCGCCGCGGCCAGGGCCGTCGTGTCCAGCGTCCCTTGCAGGCGCAGTACGAACGGGACGTTGTACGTGGCGGAGGGGCCTTCCAGCTTGTGGAGGAACCACATCCGGCTCTGGGCAAAGGACAACGGAATCATCGACGGTTCTCCTGTACGCTCATCTGTCGCAGCTGGGGACGTTTCGACGGCGCCAGCTGCTTGATCTGCTCCGCGAGCTGGGCGACGGTCGGATTGCGGAACACCGTCGTGACCTTCACGTCGGCTTTGAGTTCGCTGCGGATGCGGCCGGTCAGCCGGGTGGCCAGCAGCGAATGCCCACCGTGGTCGAAGAAGTCGACGTCGATGCCGACCTCCTCCAGTCCGAGCAGCTCGGCGAACAGCCGGCAGAGGACTTCCTCCTTGGGGTCGCGCGGCCCTCGTCCGGCCGCGGCCTCGGTGTGGTCCGGTGCGGGGAGCGCCCTGCGGTCGAGCTTCCCGCTCGGTGTCGTGGGCAGCTCGGCGAGCGGCACGATCGCCGAGGGGACCATGTACTCCGGCAGGTTCTCCCGGGTCCGGTCGGCGAGGGCCGTCAGGTCCAGGTCGGTGTGCGCCGTGCCGTTGCCCGGCACCACGTAGGCGACCAGGCGCTGGACGTCGGCGCTGTCCTCGCGTACGACGACGACCGCGTTGTCGACGTCCGGGTGGGCGGTCAGGGCCTGCTCGATCTCACCGAGTTCGATGCGGAAGCCGCGGACCTTGACCTGGAAGTCGGTGCGGCCGAGGTACTCGACCTGGCCGTCCTCGCTCCAGCGGACCAGGTCGCCGGTGCGGTACATGCGGGCGCCTGGCTCACCGAAGGGGCAGGCCACGAACCGGCCCGCGGTCAGCCCCGTCTGCCCCAGGTAGCCGCGGGCCAGGCCGGTGCCGGCGAGGTACAGCTCGCCGGCGACCCCCGGCGCGACCGGACGCAGCGCCGAGTCCAGGACGTACACCTGCGTGTTCCAGACCGGCGCGCCGATCGGCACCCGGTCCGCGCCCGGCACGTGCTGCCAGGCGGTGACCTCCACCGACGCCTCGGTGGGCCCGTAGAGGTTGTACACCCCGCAGTTCGGCAGCAGGTCGGCCGCCTTGTTGGCCAGGGAGGGCGGGAACGCCTCGCCGGCGACCTCGATCCAGCGCAGGCTGGTGCACTCCTTCGCCGAGGGCTCGATGACGAACGCCTCCAGGAGCGAGGGCACGAAGTCGGCGCCGGTCACGCCCTCGCGCCGGATCAGTTCGGCGAGGTAGGAGGGGTCCCGGCGGCCGTCGGGACGCGCGATCACGATCGCCGCACCGACCTGGAGCGGCGCGAACAGCTCCGGCACCGACACGTCGAAGCTCGCCGTCGTGCTCAGCAGCACCCGGTCCTCGGGGCCGACGTCGAAGTGCGACAGACCCCACGCGAGCCGGTTCATGATCGACCGGTGGGCGACCTGCACGCCCTTGGGGCCGCCGGTGGAGCCGGAGGTGTAGATGACGTACGCCGCGTGGTCCGGCGACAGCCCGCGCTCCGGGTTGCTCTCCGGACAGCCGGTGACGTCCGGGAGGGCCTCGTCCAGGACCAGCAGCGGCCGGGCGCTGTCCAGCACGTGCCGCACCCGGTCCTCGGGCAGTTCGGGGTCGATCGGCAGATAGGCCGCGCCGGCCTTGACCACCGCGTAGATCGCCACCAGGAGGTCGACGGAGCGCGGGATCTTCACCGCTACCAGCCGCTCCGGGCCCGCGCCCCGCTCCACCAGCCAGTGCGCCAGCCGGTTCGCCCGCCGGTTGAACTCCCCGTAGGTCAGCGACTCCTCCTCGCCGACCAGCGCCACCCGCTCCGGATCCCGCGCCGCCTGCGCCTCGAACGCGCCCGGCAGGGTTTCCGGGGCCACCTCGCGCGCCGTGTCGTTGACCTGGCGCACCAGCCGGTCCCGCTCGTCGTCCGCGAGGACGTCGACGGCGCCGACCGGCACGTTGGGGTCCTGGAGGACCTGCTCCAGCACCCGGACCAGCCGGGCAGCGATCACCTCGGCCTTCTCGCGGTCGTAGATGTTGCGCTGGTAGTCGAGGGAGAGCCGCAGGTAGGGGTCCGAGGAGTTGAGGGTGAGCGGGTAGTGCGAGCCGGCGAACGGCCGGATGGCGTCGATCGTGAAGCCCGCCGAGGCGTTGGCGTCGACGATGCCCTCGCGGTCGATCGGGTAGTTCTCGAACACGACGATGGTGTCGAAGAGGGAGGGCAGCCCGACGCCGCGCTGGATGTCGGCAAGGCCGTAGTAGTGGTGGTCGAGCAGGGTGATCTGCCGGTCCTGCAGATCGGTGACGACCTCCGCGAGGCTGCGGTCCGGCCGGCACGACGCCCTGGTGGGCAGGGTGTTGATGAAGAGTCCGACCATCTCGTCCGAGCCGGTCAGCTCCGCCGGGCGGCCGTTGACTGCGGCGCCGAACACCACGTCCTGCTGCCCGGTCAGCTTCGAGAGC
This sequence comes from Streptomyces sp. BJ20, assembly GCF_022869105.1. Lineage (NCBI taxonomy): Bacteria > Bacillati > Actinomycetota > Actinomycetes > Kitasatosporales > Streptomycetaceae > Streptomyces > Streptomyces sp. BJ20. The sequence continues at coordinate 3,558,739 of NZ_CP094918.1, read as the reverse complement.
ACGATCGCCCAGGCTCCTTGCAGGAGCGTGTTCAGGGTGACCCCGAGTTCCGCGGCACGCCGGGCCAGCTCCCGCCCCTTGTCGATCGACAGCGGCACCTCGACCCGGCCGAGGGCGGTCGCCTCTCCCTCGGAGCGGAGCCCGGCGGCCACGAGGGTGGGCTCGTCGAATCCGTCGAGCTCGGCCTGCCAGCGGGCCGCCGACGCCTTGCGGTCCTGCTGGGACAGCCAGGCCAGGTAGTCGCCGTAGCCGCGGACCGGGGCGAGGCCGTCGGTCCCGGCGTACAGGCGGATCAGGTCCTTGATGACCAGCGGGGAGGACCAGCCGTCGAAGAGGGTGTGGTGGGCCGTGATGATGAGCTTCGCCCGCTGCGGCCCGCACGTGAGCAGGGCCAGACGGAACAGCGGCGGCCGGGCGGGGTCGAGGCGGTCGGCCCGGTCGTCGGCGAGGGCCTGGTCGAGCGCCGCGTCCTGCTCGGCCTCGTCGCGGCCGGTCAGGTCGAGGTGCCGCCAGGGCACGGCGACGTGCTCCGCCACGACCTGCACCGGGTCGCCGTCGGCCGCGGTGAGGAACGCGGAGCGCAGGTTCGGGTAGCGCTCCAGGAGCGCCTGCCCGGCCGCCCGCATGCGGTCCGGCTCCACGTGCCCGGACAGGTGCAGTACGAACTGCATGTGGTAGACGTCGAAGGAGTCCTCGGCGAACGCGGCCTGGAACTGGATGCCGGACTGCCCCGGGGCCTGCGGCCACACCTGCTCCAGCCGGCCGTAGCGCTCCTCCCAGGTGTGGATCTCCTCCTGCCGCACCGAGACCAGCGGGGCGTCCGAGGGGGTGAGGCCGCCGGCGTCCGGGCGGGCGGCGTGCGCGGCCATGCCGTGCAGCACCTCGGCCCACAGCCGGGCCAGTTCCTCGGTCCGCTCCCGGCTCAGGACGCCGGTGGCGAACATGAGGGCGGCCTGGAGCCGGGTGCCGTCGGGGGCGTCCGTGGCGACCGAGTTGACCTCCAGCGCGGACAGCGCGGGCAGGTCCGGGTCGGGCGCCGCGACCAGCTCGGAGGACCAGGACGCCGGTCCCCAGCCCTGCGCGCGCAGGTGCTCGGGCACGTCGGACCCGGAGATCCTGCCGAGGTAGTTGAAGCCGATCTGCGGCGCCGGGTGGTCGGCGAGCTGCTCGGCGGTCTCCGGGTTCAGGTGGCGCAGCAGCCCGTAGCCGATCCCCTTGTCCGGGACCGTGCGGAGCTGTTCCTTGACCAGCTTGATCGCCTGGCCGGCGGCGGGGCCGCCGGCCAGGACGCCGGCCGGGTCCACCCCGCGCACGTCGACGCGGGCCGGGTACATGCTGGTGAACCAGCCGGCGGTACGGGAGAGGTCGGCGCCGGGGACGAGGTCCTCCTCGCGGCCGTGTCCCTCCAGGCGGACCAGGGTCGAGCGGTCCGTGCCGCGCCACCGGCCGACGGCGCACGCGAGCGCGGCGAGCAGGACGTCGGTCGCGGTGCCCCGGTACGCCGCGGGGAGCCTGGTGAGGACCGCCTCGGTGACGTCGGCGGGCAGTTCCAGGCGCACGGTGTCGACCGTGGACCACGTGTCCAGCGCCGGGTCGAAGGCCCGCGCGCCGAGCGGCGGGTCGGACGCCTCCAGCAGGTCGCGCCAGTACTCCAGTTCGGCCTCGCGCTTGTCGGAGAGCGCCTCGTCCTTGAGCGCCAGGGCCCAGCGCCGGGCCGAGGTGCCGACCGCGGGCAGTTCGGGTGCCTTGCCGGAGCTGACCTGCTGCCACGCCTCGGCGAGGTCCGACATGAGGATGCGCCAGGTGACGCCGTCCACCACGAGGTGGTGCAGCACCACGAGCAGCCGTCCCTCACCCGAGCCGGCGGCGAACCAGACGAAGTCCGCCATGGTCCCGGCCTCGGGGTCGAGCCGTCCGACCGCGTCGTGCAGCTCCGCCTTCGCCGCCCGGAGCGCCGCCGGCTCCTCCCACCGTCCGTCGCAGTCGACCCGGCGGATCAGGTCCGCCGCCCGTACGGCGCCCGGCTCGCGGACGACGAGGGCGGGCTCGTCGCCGCGGACCAGGCGGGCGCGCAGCAGGTCGTGCCGGTCGAGCACGGCGTCGAGCGTGGCGGCGAGGCCGTCCGCGTCGATGCCCCCGGGCAGTTCCAGCACCATCGACATAGCGAAACGGTTCGTCCCGCCGCCGTGCTCGAACACGTGCCGGGCCACCGGCTGGAGCGGCATCGGTCCGACGCCGCCGCCCTCCAGTTCCGCGAGCACGGGCGCCCGGCCCTGGCGGTCGGCGGCCGCCTCGGCCAGCCGGGCCGCCGTGCGGCACTCGAAGATCTCCCGCGTGGTCAGGTCCAGGCCCCGGGCGCGGGCCCGCGCCACCACCTGGATCGAACGCAGGCTGTCGCCGCCGACGGCGAAGAAGTCGTCGTCGGCCCCGACCCGCTCCACACCGAGGACGTCCGCGTAGGCGGCGGTGATGATCCGCTCGGTCTCGGTGCGCGGCTCCCGGTAGGCCTCGCCCAGGAACTCCGGCTCGGGCAGCGCCTTGCGGTCCAGCTTGCCGGTCGGGCCCAGCGGCAGCCGGCCGAGGGCCACGAACGCGGAGGGGACCATGTAGTCGGGCAGGCGGGCGGCGACGTACTTGCGCAGTTCGGCGGCCGAGGCGCCGGCCTGCACGTCCACGTCGCCGATGCCGCCGGCGCCGTCGTCGCCGACGGCGCCTTCGCCGGTGTGGACGACGTAGGCGACGAGCTGCCTGCCGCCCGAGGGTGCCTCGCGGCCGATCACCACGGCCTCGCTGATGCCGGGGTGCTGGGTGATCGCGGCCTCGACCTCGGCGGTCTCGATGCGGAAGCCGCGCACCTTCACCTGGCCGTCGCCGCGGCCCACGCACTCCAGGCGTCCCTCGGCGTTCCAGCGGGCCAGGTCGCCGGTGCGGTACATGCGTTCGCCGGCGGGGCCGAAGGGGCTGGCCACGTAGCGTTCGGCGGTCAGGCCGGGCCGGTCGTGGTAACCGCGGCCCAGGCAGGTGCCGGCGACGTACAGCTCGCCGATGACGCCCTGCGGGACCGGGGCGAGGCCCGGGCCGAGGACGTAGGCCCGCATGTTGCCGAGCGGGGTGCCGATGGGTGCGACGTCGCCCTGCGTCCACTCCTCGGCAGGGTCGAGGCAGAAGGTGGTGGCGTAGAAGCTTTCGCTCTGGCCGTAGGAGTTGACGATCCGCGCGCCGGGCAGCGTCTCGCGCACCTGGCGCACCAGCCGGGCCGGGAGGACGTCACCGGCGAAGACGACGGTGCGCACGTCGGGGGTCTTGTCCAGGTGTCCGACCAGTTCGCCGAGCACGGAGGGGACGCCGCTGACGACCTGGCCCCTCCAGCCGTCCCGCTCGCCGAGCGCCAGCGCGTTGGGGACCAGTTCGGCGGTGCCGCCGGTGGTGAGGGCGGTGAGCAGTTCGAAGACGGAGACGTCGAAGTTGACGGAGGTGCCGGCCAGCATCCGCCACCCGGGCGCCGGGTCGAGGACGCGGGCCAGTTCGCGTATGCCGTTGACGACGCCCCGGTGGGTGAGGGCGGCGCCCTTGGGCTTGCCGGTGGAGCCGGAGGTGTACATCACGTAGGCGAGGTTGTCCGGGCCGAGCGGCGCGCGGCGGCCCGCGTCGCCGGGGTCCCCGCGGGGGGTGTCCCACTGCGCGCGCAGGTCGACGTCGACGGTCTGGTAGTCGCCGGGCGGCAGCTCGCGCGCGGTGGCCGTGTCGGTGACGGCGAACCGCGGGCGGGCCTCGGCCAGCACGGTGTGCGCCCGCCCGCCGAGGTACTGCGGGTCCATCGGCACGTAGCCGGCGCCGGACTTGAGGATGCCGAGCAGGCCGGCCACCAGGTCCTGCGTGCGCGGCAGGGCGAGGGCCACCAGGTCCTCCGGCCCTGCGCCGCGCCGGACCAGCTCCCGGGCGATGCCGTTCGCCCGGTGGTCGAGTTCTCGGTAGGTCAGGGTCCGGCCGTCGCACTCGAGCGCCGGGGCGTGGGGGGTGCGGGCGACCTGGTACTCGAAGAGCTGCGGGACGGTCAGGTCGGGCACCTCGGTGGCGCGGTCGCCGGACCGGGTGAGCCAGCGCTCACGCTCGGTCTCGTCGAGCACGTCGACGGTGGCGACCGCGCGTTCGGGGTCGGCCACGAGCCGGCCCAGGACGCGGACGAAGCGCTGCGCGAGGGCCTCGGCGGTGTCCTGGTCGAAGAGGCTGGTGGCGTACTCCAGCCGGCACCGCGCCCCGCCGTCGTTGTCCGGGAGCAGGTCGAAGAACAGGTCGAACTTGGCCGTGCGGGTCTCCAGCCGCTCGACCTCGACGCCGAGGCCGGGCAGTTGGAGCGGCGGCACGGGCGGCTGCCAGGAGAGCATGACCTGGAAGAACGGGTTGTAGGCGGTCGACCGGTGCGGGTTGAGCCGCTCCACCAGCCGCTCGAAGGGCATGTCCTGGTTGTCGTAGGCGGCCAGCGACCGCTCGCGGACCCGCGCGAGCACGTCGTGGAAGGTCGGGTTGCCGGAGAGGTCGGCGCGCAGCACCCAGGTGTTGACGAAGAAGCCGACGAGGTCGCGCAGTTCCTCGTCGGTGCGGTCGGTGATGGGCGCGCCGATGGGCAGGTCGTCGCCGCAGCCGAGGTGGTGCAGGAGCACCGCCAGCGCCGAGTGCATGACCATCGACACGGTGGCGTCCCGTTCGACGGCCAGCTTCTCCACGGACCGCAGCAGGCCGGGGTCGATGTCGAAGCGGACCCGGTCGCCCTCGGAGCGCATCACCCGGGGGCGGGGGCGGTCCGTGGGCAGGGGCAGCGGCTGCGGCAGGCCGGCCAGCGCCTCGCGCCAGTACGCCAGCTGACGGGCCGACAGGCTCTCGGGGTCGTCCTCGTCACCGAGCACGTCCAGCTGCCACAGCGTGTAGTCCGCGTACTGCACCGGCAGCGGCTCCCACGCGGGGGCGCCGCCCTCGGCGCGGGCCGCGTAGGCCGTGGTGAGGTCGCGGAACAGCGGCCCGAAGGACTCGCCGTCCACGGCGATGTGGTGGGCCACGACGACGAGGGTGTGGTCGCGCGGTCCGCAGCGCAGCAGGGCGGCGCGCACCGGCACGTCGGCGGCCAGGTCGAAGGTCTCGGTGGCCGTCCGGTCGACCGCCGCCGCCAGTTCCTCCTCGGTGACCTCGACGACCGGCAGGCGGAACGGCTTCTGCCCGGAGGCCAGCACCCGCTGGTGCGGGACGCCGTCGTCGTCCTCGACGATCACCGTGCGCAGGGCCTCGTGGCGGTCGAGGACGTCGCCGAGGGCCGCCTGGAGCGCTGCCACGTCCAGGTCGCCGGTCAGGCGCAGGGCGAAGGCGCCGTTGTAGGTCGGTGAAGGTCCCTCGAACCGGTCCACGAACCACAGCCGGCGCTGCGCGAACGACAACGGGATCATTGTGTCTCCAAAATCGGCGGACCGGTCAGCGGTCGTCAGTTGTCAGTCGGCGGTCGGCGGTCGGCGGTCAGCTCTGGTCGAGCAGGGTCAGGAGCTCGTCGTTGTAGAAGTCGTCGATGGAGATCGCGCCCGACAGCGTCGAGAAGTACCGGTCGATCTGCTCCTGGTGGCCGACCAGCTTGCGCAGCATCTCCGTGCGTCCCTCGGGCTTCAGCTCGGCCACGTTGAGCGCGCCCTGGTACTGGCTGAGGGCCTCGTTGTCGAGGTTGCTCTCGTAGCGGCGCAGCGCCCGCCTGAGCACGGCGTCGTCGTGCAGGCCGTCCCCGATGAGGTCGGTGAGCGACTGGGCCTGGACCCACGCCTCGGTGATGCCGCGGGCGGTGATGGAGTCCTTGTGGGTCACCGCGTCGCCGACCAGGACCCAGCCGGGCCCGTAGGCCTTGCGGAAGAAGTTCTCCTGGTGTCCCGTGCCGTACATCTGCTCCGCGCGCTCGCCTCCCTGCATCCGCTCGTACAGGTCGGGAGCCGTGGTGCGGACGGCTTCCAGGTAGGCGGGCTCCACCGCCTTGCGGATTTCGTTGTACTCGCCCTGCGGGAAGTAGGTCATGATGAGCTTGAGGTCGTCGTTGGTGGGGATGGCGGCGACCCAGCGCCCCGGCCGCTCGTACAGCTCGAAGATCGAGGGGACCCCGGCCCAGTAGCTGTAGTAGACACAGGTCGCCCGTGTGTGCTCGACGACCTTCGGCGCCCCCACCTTGCGGGCCACCGTGGACCGCATGCCGTCCGCGCCGACGACGAGCCGCGCCCGGTCCGTCGCCTCGGCCCCGCCGGGCGTCGTGTACCGCACGCCGACGACCCGGTCGTCCTCCCACACCAGGTCGTTGACCGCGCAGCCCTCGCGGAACTCCACGCCGGCGGCCACGGCGCCCTCCGCGAGCAGCGGGTCGAGCACGTATCGCCTCGGAGCGTAGGTGGTCGTCAGGCCGTCGATGGGGAGGGAGAAGCCGTCGATACGGACACCGGGCGCCTCGTAGCTCTCGCGGGTGATCGGCGTGCAGCCGGTGTCCCGGACCTTCTCCAGCAGCCCCCACCGGTTGAGCAGCGCCACGCCCTGCATGTGGAGGTAGTGCGAGGACAGCGTGTCCTGCGGAAATCGCGCTTTCTCCAGCAGCAGGACTCGATATCCCTGCTGCGCGAAAAGCATGGCCGTCGGCGACCCCGCACAACGGGCACCTATGACAATCACGTCGTACATGGCGCACCTCTCTTACCGGGTAGTTTTTGACACAACACGGCTGCAGCCGGAAAAGTAATTGTGATGGTGCGCGCTATCGACACATCGAATGAAATGCACTGTCGAGCACGAACATGATGCTAGCCGGTCGGACGAACGACAGAAACAGAACCGGCGGCGGGATGCCGCAGACCGTCGCGTGCCGTGTATGTCCCGCCGGCGGGACATACACGGCACGCGACGGACGTTACGGGGCCACCGCTTCCAGGGATTCGATGTACGCGGAGATCGATGCCACCGTCGGGTTGAGGAACATCTGGTCCATCGGGACCTCGACGCCCAGCTCCGTGAGGAAGGCGTCCTGAATTTTGAACATGATCACGGACTGGCCGCCCAGAGTGAAGAAGTCATCGTCGGCGGTTATGTCGTCACACTTCAGTTCCCGGCACCAAATGGCGCGCACACTGTCGGCAATCATCATGTGTCCTCTCTGGTTCACCGGCAAGGATCCGTCGGCTGTTGCGCCGTGCCGCTCATCGCGTACTGCTTCTCGAGCGAGTCGGCCAGCGCCGCGCGGTCGACTTTCCCGTGAGGGCTCAGCGGAAGCCGCAGAACGTTCACGAACCTGGCCGGGACCATGCTGCGCGGCAGGGTCTGCAGGAGACGGATGCGCACGTCGTCCTCGGTGAGCTCGTCCCGCGTCGGAACGATGAACGCGGTCAGCTCCGTCTCGCCGGCGGCGGTGGACGCCACCACCACGGCGGCCTCCCGGACCCCGGCCAGGCGGCCGAGCGCGCGCTCGATGTCGGTGGGGTCGATGCGCATGCCCCGCACCTTGACCTGCGCGTCCATCCGGCCGGCGACGACGAGGTCACCGGCCTGGTCGATCCGGCCGCGATCGCCCGTCCGGTACACCCGCACCGGCGCCCCGTCGACCTCGATCGTGGTGAACCTGGCGTTCTCGGGGCCCGAGCCGCCCAGGTAGCCGGCGCCGACGCTCGCGCCGGAGACACAGATCTCGCCGTACTGCCCGGGGCCGACGCCGCGCAGCTCCTCGTCGAGGAGGTGGATGTCGGTGTTGTAGGCCGGCCGGCCCACCGGGGTGATGTCGTGTCCGCCGCGCCAGTACCCGGCGAGGTCGTAGGAGGTGGCGACGTCCGTGCACTCGGCGACGCCGTACTGGTGCAGGAGGGTGCAGGCGTTGCCCTCGCGCCGCGCCCAGGCGGCGAGCCGTTGCGTCTTCAGAGGCTCGCCGCCGAAGAGCACGTAGTCGAGCCGGGTGAGCGCGTCGCCGCCGCGCGCGGTCTCCCAGTCCACGAGCAGGTACAGGGTGCTGGAGGCGCAGTGCACGACGCGTATCTCGTGCTGGGTGAGGATGCGGTAGGCCATCATCGCGTCGAAGTTGCGGGAGGCCATGAAGTACTGGGTGGCCCCGCAGAACAGCGGAGTCATCAGGGCCCGCTGGGAGAGGTCGAACCCGAAGGCGCTGACGACCAGGTTGTGCGAGCCGCTGTGCAGGCCGTACTCGAGCTTCAGCCAGTTCATCAGGTTGAACCAGCCCTCGTGCCGCACCGCGGTCAGCTTCGGCGTCCCGGTCGAACCGGACGTGAAGACCGCGTAGCACACGTCGTCGCCGGTCACATGGACGTCGGGGGCGGTCGCCGGGAGCCGCGCGAGGTGGTCGGTGAGCTGCTCCAGGTCGACGACGTCGACACCCGCCGAGTCGACCATGCCCCGTGTCCCGGGGGAGGCGACGATCAGGGCGAGGGAGGGGACCTGGCCCAGCAGCAGCTGGAGCCGGGCCGCCGGGTAGGCGGGGTCGAACGGCACGTAGGCCGCGCCTGCCTTCAGTGTGCCGAGGATGGCGACGAGCATGTCGGCCGAGTAGTCGAGGCAGACGCCGACCTGCGCTGCGCGGCCGACTCCGCGCGCGGTGAGGAAGTGCGCGAAACGATTCGCCCGCGCGTCCAGCTCGGCGTACGTCACCTGCCGGCCGGCCCGGACGACGGCCACGGCGTCGGGGGTGGCCGCCGCGTTGGCCTCGAACTGCTGGTGGACGACGGGCGCCGGGGGCAGGGCGACCCGCTTTCCCTGAAGGATCATCAACTGGCTCCGATGTGAGAGAAGTCCGGTCGGACGAGTCGCCCGCGCGCTGAGGGAGGGGCAGGACCGGGCGGCACGTGCGGCGCTGCGCGCACGCCCTCAGGCGGTACCGCTCTCGGCGGTGTGGCGGTCGGCGGTCGCGAGCACCTGGGTCACCCATTCGCCGACGGGCAGACCGTGCGCGGCCGCCGCCTTGGAGTAGTGCTCCAGCTGGTCGGCGGAGAGTTCGATGGTGAGCGTGGTGACCTTCCGCCGGCCTCGTCCGGCGGCCGCCGGCTGCGCCGGATCCGACGCGGCCCGCTCCTCGCCGTCGCCGTCCCCGGGGATCGCGGCGGCGTCGCCGCTCTGCGCGGCGAGGCTCGCGCGCAACGCCCTGCGCAGCTCGTTGCGCGACCATTTCTGCTGCTCGGCCTTGCGCAGCCAGTAGTCCTGCTCCGGCGGCGACAGCCGGGCCACCTCCGCGTGGTGGGCGAAGCTGAGACCGTCCCGCCGGCGGTCGTGCTCGAACCTGCGGGCCACCCAGGCGTAGTTGCGCAGGGTCTGGTAGTCGAGGCCGGTGCGCTCGATGGCTTCCTTGTACCGCCGCCAGCCGTAGGTGGCCTCACCGAAGATCAGCCAGTCGGCCAGCCACCACGCCGAGGAGTTCACCAGCTCGCGCAAGTTGGCCCCGATCTGCTCCCAGGACCGCTCCGGCAGGTTCTGCGGGAAGACCATCCCCGACTTCTGCACCTTGGCCTGTGTCCCCACGAAGGACAGGACCACGTCGTGCTGCGCCGTCTCACCGCCGGTGTCCACCGGCCTCGCCTTGTACCTGCTCGCCGTTCTCACAGCCCCCGTCACAACCTTCATCTCCCAACTCAGAGTGTCTTCCTGGGTGTCGGCCGGTCAGTGGGCCGGGCGCCCGGGCGGCATGTACTGCGTGAGCGCCGGCGGGACACAGGTGTGCGGGCCCGCGAAGCCGGGTCGCGTGCGTCGCGGGCCGCGGCGCCTTCCACCGGAATCCATCGGTTCACGCGACCGGGACGGCGCCGTCCCGGTCGGGTCCGCCGGCCCGTCGGCGGGCGGCCGGGGGGACCGGGACGGCGCACGCGGGTTTCCGCCGCGTCGGCTCGACGAGAGCGCGAGCGCGGGTTCAGTCCGCCGCCATGGCCTCCCTCAGGCTCCTGGGGCGCAGGTCCGTCCAGTTCCGCTCGACGTACTCCAGGCACTCGGCCCTGGCCGCCTCGCCGAAGACCACCCGCCAGCCCGCGGGCACCTCGGCGAACACCGGCCACAGGGAGTGCTGGTCCTCGTCGTTGACCACGACGTGGAAGCGGCCGTCCTCGTCATCGAAGGGGTTCGTGCTCAACTGGCACCGTCCTTAACCGTCACGGGTGACTCGGGATGGGAGAACGCCGGCCCACCGGCCCCGGCCTCAGGCCCGGGCCGCCGGTCCTCGGCGTACACACGAAAGATCGGCCGCCCGCGTTCCTGGGACCGGACCGCGGTTGTCGTACGGGCTTGGCTGCCCGCGTCGCCGGTAGCCGACTCGCCGACCACCATAGCCACGGCACCGCTCGGATCCGGTCGAGTTCCGCTCGAGACGGCGGACGCCCGGCCGAGCCCGGACGCGTGGTCGTCCGGGCACGGAGAGTGCCGTTCCCACGTCGTCGGCGCGCCGGACGAGATTCGCTAGAGGGTTCTTACACCGGCGGCGGAGTACGCCTGGTGCCCGCTCCTTTCCGGCCACGGCCGTTCTATGGTGCGGAAAGTGCGCGGCCCGATCCGAGGGGGAGCGATGGACAGCACACCACCTGCCTTGCGCCTGTTCGTCCTGCACCACGCGGGCGGCTCGCACGTGCTGTACCGCCACTGGCCGGCCGGGCTGCCGGACACGTGGGACGTGCGGCTGCTCGACGCCCCGGGGCACGGCTTCCTCCTCGACCAGCCGCAGATCGCGGACGCCGGCCTCCTCGCCGACTTCCTGCTGCGCCACATCGAGCCCGAACTGAACCGGCCCTACGCCTTGTTCGGGCACAGCATGGGCGCCCTGCTGGCGTACGAGATCACCCGGCGGGCCGTCGACCGGGGCCTGCCTTGGCCGGTGTGGGTCGGTGTCTCGGCCCGCCCCGCGCCGCAGCTGGTGGTACCGGGGCGGCGGTACCACGCGCTGCCCGGCGGCGAGCTGCGGGACCGGCTGAAGGACCTCGGGGGCACGCCCGACAGCGTCTTCGACGACCCCGGGCTGTGGGACCTGTTCGAGCCGGTCATCCGGGGCGACCTGCGTCTGGTGGAGACCTGGCGCCACACCGCCGGCGCCGGCCCGCTGCCCGTGGCACTGTCCGCCTACGCGGGCGCCGAGGACCGCCACGCCTCGCCGGCGCGGATGGCCGGCTGGGACGAGCACAGCGAGCACTTCCTGGGCCTGCGGTCCTTCGACGGCGGTCACTTCTACTTCCAGGACGATCCGCGGCCGCTGCTGCGCAGGATCGAACAGGACGCGACCACGGCGCTCGACGCGGTGACCGTGACGCGCTCTTCCTGAACGACCCCGCACGGCGCCGGCCCACGGCACGCACGTACGGCATCCACCACCTACGAACGAATCTTCTGAAACGGGGAATCACGATGCGGACCACGACGACACGGAAGAGACCGGCGACCGGCCTGGTCGCGCTGGTGGCGGCCGCCCTCACCGCCACCGTCCTCACGCACCCGGCCCACGCGGCCGGGGACACCGCCGGCGCGCCGGCCGCTCACCGGGCGACGCAGCGCGCGATCGACGCGGCCGTCGCGGCCGGTGTCCCCGGCGTCACCGCCGAGGCACGGGACGCGGACGGGGTCTGGAAGTCGGCGTCGGGCGTGGCCGACCTGACGACGGGCGCTCCGCGCGGAGTGAAGGACCGCTTCCGGGTCGGCAGCATCACCAACACGTTCGTGGCGGTCGTCCTGCTCCAGATGGAGGCCGAGCGCAAGCTCAGCCTCGACGACACCGTGGAGCATCACCTGCCCGGCCTGGTGACGGGCAACGGCAACGACGGCCGCCGGATCACCGTACGGCAGCTCCTCAACCACACCAGCGGTCTGCCCGACTACCTCGCCGACCCGCGTTACGGCGAGACGTACGTGCTGGGTGACGGCTACCTCCAGCACCGGTACGACACCCTGACGCCCGAGACACGCCTGCGGGTTGCGTTCTCCCACCCGCCGCTGTTCGAACCCGGTGCCAGGCACGCGTTCTCCCATACCAACGACATTCTGGCCGCGCTGATCGTCGAGAAGGCCGGCGGCCGGCCGTACGAGAACGAGGTACGCGACCGCATCGTCGAGCCGCTGCGGCTGGGCGCGACGTCCCACCCCGGCACGAGTGCCGGCCTGCCCCGGCCGAGCGGCCGTGACTACGGCAAGCTCTTCCTCTCGCAGCCGGAGCGGATACTCGACGTCACCGAGGTGAACGGGTCGCAGGGCTGGGGCGACGGCGACATCATCTCCAGCGCGAGGGACCTGAATCGGTTCTACGGGGCCCTGCTGCGGGGGAAGCTGCTGCCGCCACGGCAGCTGGAGAAGATGAAGTCGACCGTGGCCAACCCCGATGCCCCCGGCTCGTCCTACGGGCTCGGCATCGAACGGCTCACGCTGGGCTGCGGCACCACCCTCTGGTACCACGACGGAGGAACGCTGGGGTCGCTCTCCATGGTCGCCATGACCGCCGACGGCCGGCACCGGCTCGCGTTCAACTACAACGGCAGCTGGGGAGGAGAGACCCTCCTGCCCATCCTGGACGCCGAGTTCTGCGAGGCACCCGCCCGCTCGCACTGAGGCGGCGGGCCGCGAGGACCGACGAAACGCGTCCGTCGACGGGGAGAGACTCATGACAGTGCGAGCGGCCGTGGCCGGAGCGAGCGGCTACGCGGGGGGCGAACTCCTGCGTCTGCTCCTGGCCCACCCCGAAGCAGAGATCGGTGCCCTGACCGGGCACTCCAGCGCGGGACAGCGGCTGGGCGCGCTGCAACCGCACCTGGCGCCGCTGGCCGGGCGGGAGGTGCTGCCCACCACCGCGGACGCCCTCGCGGGGCACGACGTCGTCTTCCTCGCCCTGCCGCACGGGCAGTCCGCCGCGGTGGCGGAGCAGCTGGGCGAGGAGATGCTGGTCGTCGACTGCGGCGCGGACTTCCGCCTCGCGGACGCGGCCGACTGGGAGGCGTTCTACGGCTCCCCGCACGCGGGGACCTGGCCCTACGGCCTGCCCGAGCTGCCCGGCGCCCGCGCCGCCCTGGCGGGCACCCGGCGCATCGCGGTGCCGGGCTGCTACCCGACCGCGGCGCTGCTGGCCCTCTTCCCCGCGTACGCGGCGGGGCTGGCGCAACCCGAGGCGGTGGTCGTCGCGGCGTCGGGCACGTCCGGCGCCGGCAAGGCGGCCCGGGCGGACCTGCTGGGCAGCGAGGTCATGGGCTCGATGCGGCCCTACGGCGTGGGCGGCGGCCACCGGCACACGCCCGAGATGAAGCAGCACCTCGCCGCCGCGGCGGGCCACCCGGTCACCGTCTCCTTCACCCCCACCCTGGCCCCGATGCCGCGCGGCATCCTCGCCACCTGCTCGGCCGCCGCGCGGCCCGGGGTGGGCGCGGCGGACGTACGGGCCGCGTACGAGAAGGCGTACGGCGACGAGCCGTTCGTGCGGCTGCTGCCCGAGGGGCGGTGGCCCGCCACCGGAGCCGTCTACGGGTCGAACTGCGGGCAGGTCCAGGTGGTCCTCGACCCGGAGGCCGGCCGGATCGTCGCGATCAGCGCCGTCGACAACCTCACCAAGGGCACCGCGGGCGGCGCCGTGCAGAGCATGAACGTCGCCCTCGGCCTGCCCGAGTCACTGGGGCTTTCCACGATCGGAGTCGCACCGTGAGCGTCACCGCAGCACGAGGCTTCAGGGCGGCGGGCATCGCCGCGGGAATCAAGCAGAACGGCAGCCCGGACCTGGCGCTCGTCGTGAACGACGGGCCGGGCGATGCCGCGGCGGGCGTCTTCACCGCCAACCGCGTGCAGGCCGCCCCCGTCCAGTGGTCCCGGCGGATCCTCGCGGACGGCACGGCCCGCGCGGTCGTGCTCAACTCCGGCGGCGCCAACGCCTGCACCGGACCGCAAGGCCTGGCCGACACCCGCGCCACCGCCGAGAAGGCAGCCGGGCGGCTCGGCCTGGACCCCGGGCAGGTCGCGGTCTGCTCCACCGGGCTCATCGGGGTGTTGCTGCCCATGGACCGGTTGCTGCCCGGCGTCGACGCCGCCGCCGGACGGCTGTCGCAGGACGGCGGCGAGGACGCCGCGCGCGCCGTCATGACCACCGACACCGTGCACAAGACGGCCGCCGTGTCCCAGGACGGCTGGACGGTCGGCGGCATGGCCAAGGGCGCCGGGATGCTCGCGCCGGGCCTGGCCACGATGCTCGTCGTCCTCACCACCGACGCCGACGTCGACGCCCGGGCGCTGGAGGGCGCCCTGCGCGCCGCCACCCGGGTCACCTTCGACCGGGTCGACTCCGACGGCTGCATGTCCACCAACGACACCGTGCTGCTGCTCGCCTCCGGTGCCGCCGGTGTCACCCCTGCCTACGCCGAGTTCGCCGAGGCCGTCCGCGCCGTCTGCGCCGATCTGGCCCGGCAGCTCGTCTCGGACGCCGAGGGCGCCTCCAAGGAGATCCGCGTCGAGGTCGTGGGCGCCGCGAGCGAGGACGACGCCGTCGAGGTGGGCCGCTCGGTGGCCCGCAACAACCTCCTCAAGTGCGCCGTCCACGGCGAGGACCCCAACTGGGGCCGGGTGCTGTCCGCCGTCGGCACCACCTCCGCCGCGTTCGCGCCCGACCGGCTGAGCGTCGCCGTCAACGACGTGTGGGTGTGCAAGGACGGCTCGGTGGGCGAGGACCGCGCGCTGGTCGACATGACCGGCCGCGAGGTCCGGATCACCGTGGACCTCGCCGAAGGCGCGGACCACGCCGTCGTCTGGACCAACGACCTGACCGCCGACTACGTCCACGAGAACAGCGAGTATTCCTCATGAGTGCTTCACCGTCTCCTCGGCCGCTCCCCCACTCCCCCGGCCGCGACGGCTCGGCCGGGCACGCGGCCGGGCCCGAGGCGCGCGCCCTCGTCGCGGCGCTGCCGTGGGTGGCGCGCCACCACGGCCAGACCGTCGTCATCAAGTTCGGCGGGCACGCCATGGTCGACGACGACCTCAAGGCCGCCTTCGCCATGGACATCCTCTATCTGCGGCACGCGGGCCTGAACCCGGTCGTGGTGCACGGCGGCGGCCCGCAGATCAGCGCGCAGCTCGGACGGCTGGGCCTGGAGTCCCGGTTCGAGAGCGGGCTGAGGGTCACCACGGACGAGGCCATGGAGGTCGTCCGCATGGTCCTGGCCGGGCAGGTGCAGCGCGAACTGGTGGGGCTGCTCAACGCGCACGGCCCGCACGCGGTGGGCCTCACGGGTGAGGACGCCCGCCTGATGACCGCCGTCAAGCACTACGCCGACAAGGACGGCACACCCGTCGACATCGGCCGCGTCGGCGAGATCGCCCACGTCGACGCCGGGATCGTGCAGGGCCTCATCGACAACGGGCGCATCCCCGTCGTCTCCCCCATCGCCCGGCCCGAGGACGACAAGGACGCCGCCGAGGGCGGTGTGTTCAACGTCAACGCCGACACCGCGGCCGCGGCCCTCGCCGTCGCGCTCGGCGCGCAGACGCTGCTGATCCTGACCGACGTCGAGGGCCTGTACCGGAACTGGCCGGACAGCGACGAGGTGATCCCCCGCCTGACCGCCGGCGAACTGACCGGTCTGCTGCCTCGGTTGTCGTCCGGGATGATCCCGAAGATGGAGAGCTGCCTGCACGCCGTGAACAACGGCGTGCGCTCCGCCCGCGTCATCGACGGCCGGGTCCGCAACTCCATCCTGCTGCAGATGTTCACCGACGACGGGGCGGGCACGGTGGTCGTGCCGGACGACGAGAGCGACGTCCGGGAGACGACGGCATGAGCGGCGGCGCGGACCTCGCCGGCCCGGGTGCGGGCAACGCGGCGCTGGCCCGGCGCTGGCAGGGCGCCATGATGGACAACTTCGGCACGCCGCGGCTGCCCCTGGTGCGGGGCCGGGGCACCCGGGTCTGGGACGCGGAGGGCAACGAGTACCTCGACTTCGTCGGCGGCATCGCGGTCAACTCGCTCGGCCACGCCCACCCCGCGCTCGTGCGGGCCGTCTGCGAGCAGGTCGCCTCGCTCGGCCATGTGTCGAACCTGTTCATGGCCGAGCCGACCGTGCGGCTCGCCGAGCGCCTGCTGCGGCTCGCCGGGCGTCCGGGCGGCCGGGTCTACTTCTCCAACTCCGGGGCCGAGGCCAACGAGGCGGCGTTCAAGATCGGCCGCCTCACCGGCCGTACGCACATGGTGTCGGCGTCCGGCGGATTCCACGGCCGCACGATGGGCGCTCTGGCCCTCACCGGCCAGAGCGCCAAGCAGCTGCCCTTCCGGCCGCTGCCGGGTGACGTCACCCATGTGCCGTACGGGGACGTCGAGGCCCTGCGCGATGCCGTCACCTCCGGCACCGCGCTGCTGGTGCTGGAGCCCGTGCAGGGGGAGAACGGCGTGGTCGTGCCGCCGCCGGGCTATCTGCGGGCCGCCCGCGAGATCACCGAGGCGACCGGTGCCCTTCTGGTGCTGGACGAGATCCAGACCGGCATCGGGCGCACGGGCCGCTGGTTCGCGGCCGAGTCCGAGGGCGTCGAGGCGGACGTCGTGACCCTCGCCAAGGGTTTGGGCGGGGGTCTGCCCATCGGGGCGACGCTCGCCTTCGGCCGGGCCGCCCAGCTGCTCACGCCCGGCGCGCACGGCTCCACCTTCGGCGGGAACCCGGTGGTGTGCGCGGCCGCCCTCGCCGTACTGGACACCATCGAGCGGGCGGGACTGCTCGACCACGTGGCACGGGCGGGGCAGCGGTTGCGGCACGGCCTGGAGCACCCGCGCCACCCGCTGGTGCGCGAAGTGCGCGGCGCCGGGCTGCTGCTGGGCGTCGTGCTCGACGGGAACGCGGCGGCGCGCGTGCAGCGGGCGGCCGAGGACCGGGGTCTCCTGGTGAACGCGGTGATGCCGGACGTCGTCCGGCTCGCCCCGCCGCTGATCGTGTCGGACCGCGAGGTGGACACGTTCCTGGGCCGCTTCCGGGCGGCCCTGGGCGAGGTCCTCGACGAGACGCCGGCGGCGGCCTGAGCCGGTCGCGGGCCAGGGGTGCCGTTCGGAGGCCGGCTTTCGGGTCACGGCGCCTGTGGCCGGCCCGAGCCGGGGGCGATGGGGGCCCCTCCCGCGCGAGCGCAGCCGAGCGTGGGGAGTGTGCGGCTGCGAGGCGGGAGACGAGACCGCGGCAGACGGCGTGCCGGCCCCCGCGACCCCGGCATGATCCCAACGACACCCCTGGAGGCCCCACGATGAAGCGCTCTTTACCTGGAGGCATGATGACGCGTCAGGCCGGCCGGACCGCGGGGCCGCCCGGCGTCCCGCCGAACGCCCGCCCCCCGGCCCTCGGGGGCCAGGTGCTGACGACGAGGGTGGGCCTGCGGATGCCGGCCCGGATGGCGTACGACGAGTGGGAGCGGGCCGGGCACCAGCTCGCCGGCGTCCTCGACTCGTCCTCATGGTGGCTGGGCGACTGGCTCGTCTACGGCAAGGACCACTACACCGACCGCTACCAGCGCGGGATCCGCGCAGCCGGCCTCTCCTACCAGACGCTGCGCAACTACGCGTGGGTCGCCCGGCGCTTCGACCTCGCCCGGCGCCGTCCGGCCCTGAGCTTCCAGCACCACGCGGAACTGGCCTCCGTGCGGACCGAGGATCAGGACCGCTGGCTCGACCGCGCCGAGGAGGCGCGGTGGACCACCAAGCAGTTGCGCGCCGCCCTGCGCGCCTCCCGCCAGGACCGGCGCCGGCCGCGCACCCCCGCCGAGCCGAGCGGCCGCCTGGAGGTGCCCGGCAGCCGGCTGCGACGGTGGCACGAGGCGGCGGAGCAGCTGGGCGTCGACTTCGAGACGTGGGTGACGGCGACGCTGGACAGCGCGGCCGCGAGCGCCCTGGAGGACGCTCGAGACCCCGGCCGGCCGGTGGCCGTCACCGCGTGAGCCCCGGCACGGGGACCGTTGGCGCCGGGGCCCGCGGGGCGGGTCACGGCAGGCGGCTCATCAGCCCGGCGGTCTCGCGCTTGTACCGGCACGCGCTCTGCTCGAACGACTCCCGTACCCGCTCGCGCACCTCGGCCGGCTGTTCCTGGCTGAGTTTGAACATGCCCTCGGCCCGGGTCACCGTGAGCCGGAACGCGCCCACGGCGGGAAGGATCTTGCGGAAGTAGCCGAGCGACTCGGTCATGTCCCAGCCGTCGCCGAACTCCCCCTCGTAGGCGCGCACGGTGGCCTTCACCACGTCCAGCGTCTCCTCCGTGGAGTCGATCTTCTCCACCACGCCCCGGGCGTGCACCGCCGTGAAGTTCCAGGTGGGGGCGGCGGGGGTCGTCCCGTACGCCGTGGGCGACACGTAGGAGTGCGGCCCGGTGAACGTCAGCAGCAGGATGCCGCCCGTCTGGAGGGCCGGCCAGTGCGGGTTGGCCCGGTTCATGTGCCCGAGCAGCGTGGCCCCCGCCAGCTCGCCGGGCAGGTCGCCGTACCTTGCGGGGTCGAATATGACCGGCAGATGCGTGGCGAAAGGACCGTCCTCGGGGCAGCCGTTGGACACGGCGAGCGCCAATGGATTACCACGGACCAGATCCACCATCCATGAAGCGTCCGGTTCGCGATAGAAGCTGGGCACGAACATCCGGGTTCACCCTCTCGGCAATTGACTCAAGGCACGGATCAGGCTCAGAGTGTGACTGACCGCATTACTCCGGACGCTTACTCCGTCGGCCGTGTCACGCGGAGTTGCCGGGAATCTTCGCCGACCATACCGGTGTCCTGTCGACAGGACAACGTTTTCGAATATCGCGCACCTCGAGAAGCTCTCGAATGGCCTTCATGCCGTCTTCAAGTTGCCTTTGAGATGCTCCTCGTGCTCCTCGGAGCAACAGTACGGAACGGTCTCTCGGGCCACCGGCCGAGTTTTCCAGACGTAAGCGGGAGAATTTTCCATGGGCATAACGGGCAGGCGCCACCAGGAGATCTACGACGTGATCGGTATCGGGTTCGGCCCGTCCAACATGTCGCTCGCGATCGCTTTGGAGGAGCACGAGGCGAGCGCTCCGCAGCAGCCGCTCAGGTATCACTTCTTCGAGCGGCAGCCCACCTTCGGCTGGCACCGGAACATGCTGCTGCCGTCGACGACCATGCAGATCTCGTTCCTCAAGGACCTGGCGACCTTCAGGAACCCGCTGTCCCGGTTCAGCTTCATCTCCTTCCTGCACTCCTCGAACCGGCTGGTGCAGTTCGTGAACAACCAGGACTTCTTCCCGACCCGGCAGGAGTTCCACCAGTACCTGGAGTGGGCGGCCGCCGGTCTGAGCGACCGGGTCACCTACGGCACCGAGGTCGTCTCGATCCGCCCGGGCACCGAGGGCGGGGCCCTCACGCCCGACCTGCTGGAGATCGAGGTGCGCGACGGCGACGGCACCACCAGCGTGGTCATCACCCGCAACGTGGTCATCTCCACGGGTCTGGTGCCGCGCCTGCCGGAGGGCGTGACGGCCGGCGAACGGGTGTGGCACAGCTCGCAGTTCCTCAGCGAGTTCCACGCGCGCGACCCGCGGGAGCTCAAGCGCGTGGCGGTGGTCGGCGCCGGCCAGAGCGCGGCGGAGATCACCCGGTTCTTCTACGACTCGCTGCCGCACGCCGAGGTCTCCGCGGTCATCCCGTCCTACGGCTACTCCGTTGCCGACGACACCCCCTTCGCCAACCAGGTCTTCGACCCCGGCGCGGTCGACGAGTACTACTACGGCACCGACCGGGCCCGGGACGCGTTCTGGCGCTACCACCGCAATACCAACTACTCGGTGGTCGACACCGACGTCATCCGGGCGCTGTACCAGCGGTCGTACGACGAGCAGGTGCGCGGCGCCCAGCGGCTGCACTTCCGCAACCTCACCCGGGTCGTCGAGGTCGGGAGCACCGGCGAGGGCACGCGGGTGGTGCTGCGTTCGCTGCTCGACGACCGGACGGAGGACCTGGCCGTGGACGCGCTGGTGTTCGCCACCGGCTACGACGGGGTGGACCCGGCCCGCCTGCTCGGCGACGGCTTCGACGCCCACTTCGAGCGCGACGCGGCAGGCCGGCACCGGGTGGAACGCGACTACCGCCTCGTCTCCTCGTCGGGACTGACCTGCGGTGTCTACCTCCAGGGCGGCACCGAGCACAGCCACGGACTGACGTCGTCCCTGCTGTCGAACATGGCGGTACGCAGCGGCGAGATCGCCGACTCGATCGTGCTGGGGCGCACCGGGCGGGAGCTTGACCGTACCCACTCGGTGGAGGAGGCGTCCTCGGCCGCCTGAGGCCGTCGGGCGCCCGCCGCACGTGCGCGGGGCGAGTCGCCCTGGGGTGTATCGCCTCGGGGCGCCGTGTCAGGCCGCCTCGCCGAGTCCGTGCTCGTCCCGCCGCACCAACGTCTCCTGCCGCTCCCGCAGTTCCCGCTGCTGCCTCTGCGCCCGCTCGTGCCGCTCCCGCTGGACGGCGTACACGGCGACGAAGGCGGCGAGTCCTCGCGGCGCACCGTCCGGTCCCAGGGCCGTGACCGGCACGCTCCGCCCGAAGTCCCGCGACAGGGTGCGGTGGGCCGACAGCGCGGCGGCCACCAGTTCGCCCCGGGAGCGGTGTGCGGCATCGGTGTCTTCGCGGGTCGTCGCGAGCGCCTCGGACCAGGCGCGGGAGGCGGTCGTGCCGTCGTCGGGCGCGTGCGGTACCGGGATCGGACGTGGCTGCGGCATGGCTGTCTCCTGTGCGTCTTGAGGCTCACGGTCGAGGGGTCAGGCCAGGTCGTCGCGGGTCACCCGGCGGTGCGCGGTGCGCCACTCGTCCCCGGTGCGGACCAGGACGTCCTCCATGACGCACACGCGCAGGCCCTTGGGGCTTTCCCCGCCCGGTGTGACGTACACCAGGGCCGAGCAGCGGGTGTGCAGCGTTCCGTCGGGCTGGGGCCGCACGTCGAGCATGCCGACCCAGTGGTCGAGGCGGCCGCCGGCCCGCCGCTGCCGGTCCGCGCCGGCCCGTACGTAGCGGGCGAGCCCGTCGAGGGCGCGCACCGGCTCGGGGAGGGTGGGCAGTTCGAGGACGGCGTCCTCGGTGAAGGTGAGCGCCCAGCGCTCGGCGTCGTGCGCGTCCAGGATCCGCATCTGGTGCGCGTAGAAGTCCTGCACCTGCGCGTACAGCGCGGCGAACGTCCCGGTCGGGAGCGTGCGTTCGGCGGTGTCCACCAGCTCGACGGTCATGATCTCGGCCTCCGCTTCCGTCCGTGTCCCCGGAGGGGGCGCCGGGGGTGTCCCGGCGTCCCCTCCGAGGCAGCCGCACTCGGTACGGACAGTTTCTGAGGCTCGGATCGAGCATCCGTCAAATACTCCTCAAGGCTCCCGCCGAGGGCGGACGCCGGGTCACCCCAGGCAAGCGGAGGCACCTCCTCCGCTGCACGCTCACGCTCTTCCCGCCTGCGGTTCCACCGCCCTTCGACCGTTGCGAGACATCACCTCAAGACGGTGTCGCCAGGCTTCAGGCAACGTTTTGCCAAGCCGGGCCGGCCCGGGCCCGAGCCGGAAGGCGCTGTCCTAAGGAGCGGGTGCTGATGTTCGACTCCGGCCTCAACGAGCAGCGGGACGCCCTCGCCACCGTGCCGGGCGACGGACCGGCCGGCCCGGCCGGCCCGGTCAGCAGTTACGACGCCCTGCCGATACCGCCGGCGCACCTGCGGGAGTGGCGGGACGCCACCCTGGGCCGGATCCGCGGGCTGCCGCGCCGCCGGGTCCTGGAGATCGGCGCCGGCACCGGGACGCTGCTGCCCCGCCTCGCCCGCGACGCGGAGGTCGGGGAGTACTCCGCCACCGGCTCCGCCGCCGCCGTCGCCGCGCTCACCGCGCGGGTGGAGGCCGACCCGGTCCTGCGGGAGAAGGTGCGGCTGGAGTGCCGCGGCGCCGAGGACACCCACGGGCTGCCCGCCGGGCACTTCGACACGATCGTCGTCGACTCGGTGGTCCCCTCCTTCCCCGGCCTCGCCCACCTGCGCACCGTCGTCGAGCGCCTGCTGCCGCTGCTCGCCCCGGGCGGCTCGCTGTTCCTGGGCGGCCTGCGCAACCTCGACCTCGCCCACTGCTTCAGGACCGGCACCGCGCTGGCCCGGCCGGGCGCCGCCCGGGGCGACCGGGAGGCGCTGTGCCGCCGCATCGACCGCGAGGTCGCCCAGGAGCGGGAACTGCTGCTCTCCCCCGCCCTGTTCGACGCCCTCGCCCGGGACCTGCCCACGGTGCGCGCGGTGGACGTACGCGTCCAGCGCGGCGTCCAGCACAACGAGCTGACCCGCTACCGCTACGACGCGGTCCTGAGCACCGCCGAACCCGCCGCCGACCTCACCGCCGCGCCCCGCGCCCGCTGGGGCGAGGAGATCACCACCGCCGCCACGCTGGCCGGCCACCTGCGTGCCCGGCGCCCCGCCGTGCTGCGCCTGGCCGCCTTGCCCAACCGGCGGGTGCACGACGAGTACGCGGCCATGCAGTCCCTGTTCCACCCCCTGGAGAGCATCGACCTGGCTCCGCAGGACGCCCCCGCCCCCGCCCCGGAGGTGCTGTGCCGGGCCGCCGAGCGCCTCGGCTACCGCGCCCTTCCCACCTGGGGCGAGCGCCCCGACCTCCTGGACATCGTCCTGCTCGACCCCGAGCAGGTGCCCGCGGGCCCCCTCACCGGTGTGTACGCGGCACCCGTCGTCGAGGCGGCGGGCTGCGCCAACACCCCGGCGACGGACCACCGTCCCGCCGGCCCGGACGCCGGCCCGACGGTGCGGCCGCCGAAGGGCGCGGCCCCCTCCGCGCGGACGGCACCGGCCGCCCTGCCGTCGCACACGGTCCGCGCCGCCGCCCCCGCGCCGCACGCCCTGTCCGCGCCCACCGCCACCGCCGGCCGCCCGGCCACGCGCGCCCGCCCGGCCACGGGGATCTGGGCGGGCGCGGACACGGACGCGCCGCCCCCCGGGGCGAACGTGGCCTCGCTGTTCGCGGCCCAGGTGGCACGGGCACCCGAGACACCCGCCCTGCCCGGCCTCGCCTACGCCGAACTCGACGCCCGCTCCGACCTGCTGGCGCACGCGCTTCTGGAGCACCGGGCCGGCCCCGGCACCTGTGTGCTCACCGCGCTGTCCTCGCCGGCCGGGTTCGCGGTGGCCGCGCTGGCCGTGGTGAAGACGGGAGCCGCGCTGCTGCCCGTCGACCCGGCGCTGGACCTCGCCGAGGCGCCGCACCCCGCGGTGCTGCTCCTCGACGAGACGGCGGACCTGCTGCTGCCCGCCGTGCCCGGCGCGGCCCGGCTGGTCCGCGACGCCGCCGCCGGCCCGCTGCCGCCGGCCGGGCACTGGCCGGTGACGGACGCCGACCGGCTCCGGCCGCCGTGCCCCGGCGACCCGCTGCTGGTGGTGCCCGGCGAGGACGGCACGGTCGCGGTGGGCGGCGAGGCCGTCGCCGCGGCTGCCCAGGCGGCGCCGGCGGACACGGCCTGGCTGGTGCGCGGCTACCCGGACGGGGACGCGGCGATCGGGCTGCTGAGCGCCCTGGTGTGCGGGGCGCGCGTCCACGTCCCGGACGGCTCGGTCTCCCGGGACGTGCCGCACGAGGTGCTGGGCTGGCTGCGCCGGCGGGGCGCCCGGATGGTGCTGGGCGGCGCCGACGACGTGCTGGGAGCGCTGCTGGCGCTCGCCCGGGCCGAGGGCGCCGGACTGAGCGTCAGCGGCGGCTGGGCCGAGGGCAGGCTGGTCGTCGAGCAGATGCCCGGCTCCCCGCCCCGGCCCGCCCCCGGCTACCGGGCCTACCTCCTCGATGCCCTGCTGCGTCCGGTCGGCCCGGGAGAGACCGGGTCCCTGTACATCGCGGGCGCGGGCGTGGCCCAGGGGTACGCCGGGAGGCCCGGGTCCGACGGCGAACGGTTCCTGCCCGACCCGTTCGGCGGCCCGGGAGGCGGCACCGCCCGCATGTGGCGCACCGGCCGTGCCGCCCGCCTCGACGAGGACGGCAGCCTGCGGGTGCTGGACGCTCCGGCCCACGACGACCCGTTCACCGACGAGCACGCCACCTTCGTGGTCCTCGCCGACACCGCCGGCCACCGCGCCCTGTGGCCGGCGACGGCCGCGATCCCCGAGGGCTGGTACGAGACCCACGGCGAGGACGCCTGCGCCCCCTGCCTCGACCACCTCCACAGCCCTCTCGACGACGACCTCGACGACCTGTTCTAGACCTCTCCCCACGCCTGCGCCTCACTGACGACGAGCCCTTCTGGAGGACCCCGTGAAGGTCACCGGCAACCGCCCCGCGTTCTCGCCCCCGGCCCCGTCCCCCGCGCGCCGCCCGTGGCCCGCCCGTCCTCGCGCCGGCGGGCGGGCGACCCGCGGAACCTGGACGGGACGCCGGCCCTCGCGCGCGAACCGCGGCCGGACGTACGCCGCCGCCGCGGCCGGGCGCGGCGGACGGCGGGCCCTCACGGCGCGCCGGACGGCGGTGTTGTGGGCGGGGCGGCACCCGGCACGGGACGTCGGGCCTCCGGCGTCCGGCGAGCACCGGCACACGTCGGGTGCGCGGCCGTCCGCCCGCCCTTGCCACGCCGGCCGCGGCTTTGTCCGGACCGCGGACGGCCCGGAGGGCGGCCCGCACGCGGGCGGGGAAGCCGGCGGGGAGGCAGGCGGGGCCGGCCAGGGGCCGGGTCCGGAGCCGGATGCGGCCCCTGGCCGGCCGGGTGGTCAGGCCCCGGACGCGGCCGTGCCCCGCTGTCCGGTGGACTCGGCCAGGGACTCGGCGAGGATGCGCCAGATGTCGGCGGCCAGGTCGATGTTGGCGTCGGCCTGGGCCTGTTCGGCCAGGGCGCGCAGGCCCTGGATCCCGTCGGCGTCGCCGGAGCGGATGCGCAACTGGTGGCGCAGGATGTCCAGGCGCATCCGGTCCCGGTAGGTCATCATGGGCTGCGCCTGGGCGAGTTCGCCGAGCAGGTGGCGGGCGTCGTCGTACCGGGCGGTGAGGAAGGCGAGGTCGGCCTTGAGCGCGGTCAGCTCCTGGCGCAGGCCGGGCGTCCCGGCGAACGCGAGCGCCGACTCGGCCTGCGTGACGCAGCGTTCGGCGGCCTCGGGGTCCGGGGGCCGCTTCTGGAGGTGCAGCCGGCCGGTCGCGGTCCGGAGCCTGAGCCACAGCACCAGGTCCTCACCGCTGTCGAACTTCTCCAGCGCCTCCTCCAGACGGGCCTGCGCGGTGGCGAAGTCGCCCTGCCGGACCAGCACCGCCGCCGCGGTCCACATCGCCTCGGCCCACACCGCGTCCGACCGGCCGGCGACCAGTTCGACCAGCTCGTCCGCGTGGGCCCGGGCGTCGGGCATCCGGCCCGCCTCGGCCTCCACGGAGACCAGGGCGAGCAGCACCGCCGCACGGTCGTCCGCCTCCAGGCCGTCGTCCTCCTGCCCGAGACGGTGGGCGGTCGTCGCGGCCTCACGGGCGTCGGTGATCTCGCCGAGCGCGCGCAGGCAGCGGGCGTACCGGGTCAGCCCGCGCACCCGCAGTGCGGTCAGCCCGACCTGGTCGCCGAGCCGTACCAGTTCCTCCAGGTACTCCCGTTCGCCGGTGTGGTCACCCTGGACGCGCCGCTGCCGGGCCAGAAGCCACAGGGCCTGCCAGCGCAGCACCGGTGTCTCGTGCCCCTCGGCGGCGAGGGCCTCGCGGAGGGTTTCGGTCGCCGTGTCGGAGCCGGTGGAGGCGGCCAGGGTGAGCGCGTGGGCGAGCGAACCGCCCGCGGGTTCCTCGAAGTCCGCCGCTTGCAGGCCGAGTCGCCCGGCGAGGTAGGCGACGGCGCGTTCCGTGGGCTGGCGGGCGCCGGACTCCAGCCGGGAGAGGTATCCGGTGGACATGCCGTCACCGGCCAGCGCGGTCTGGGACAGCCCGCGGGCCTGGCGCAGTTTCCTCAGACGTCGGCCGAAAGCCGGCTGCTGCAGCATGTGACCATTCCCTGGGGCAGGCGGGTGGGGGGGGTGGCCACGAGGCAGAAGGGACGAGCGCCATCCGAAGCCGCAACGAGCCTAGGGCGACGGGAAACAGCCGGGCAATGTTTTGCCAGACACCGTGGCATCGTCTCGTGCGGACCTCACGTGTTCCTCGTGCGTTCCTCGAGCGGGCGGTCCGGAACTCGGCGGGCGAGGCGTGCCGGCTTCTGCCCGCCGGGGTTCAGGCCGTGCCGTCCGGCGCGGGGGCGGAGACCAGCGCCAGGTGCCGCCGCCCGGCCGTACGCCGCGGACGCGGGACGCCTGCCGCCGGGACCGCGCCCGCCCCGGCCGCCGAGCCGGCACACACGGCACGCAGGCCCGCCGCCGGGGCCGCCACCGCCCCACCGCCCGCCGCCGCAGGAGCGGGCGGTGCCGCCCGGACGGCCGTCGGCACGGCGTGGCACCCGCGCCCGCGCCCGGCCAGGGCCTCCCGGAGCGCCTCCGTGAACCGCGCGGCGTCCCACGCCGAGTTGTCGTGGTGGACCGAGACGCGCACCGCGGCGGTGGCTTTGCGCCCCGGCGAGTACAGCGGGGTCTGCTGCGCGACCGTCTTGCCCACGACGACTCCGCGGGCGGCGAGCGCGCGGCGCAGCGAACCGGCGGGCATCTCGGCGTGCCGGAAGGTGACGATGCCGCACTGGACCCGCCCGGGGGCGATCAGCTCGGCTCCGGGCGTCTCCTGCACGACGGTGCGCACCACGGCGGCGAGGCCCCCGGCGGGGCCGGCGTCCTGCGGCACGGCCAGGGCGGCGTTCAGCGCGACGACGCTCGCGCCCTCCGGCAAAGCCGGGAGCGCCGTGCCGCAGGGGGCCAGTGCCTGCCGCAGCTCGGGTGCCAGGTAGGCGAACCCGACCGACTCCGGGCCGCGCAGGAACCGCCAGCCGTCCCCGGTGAGCAGCTGGCAGCCGATGCGTCCCGCGTCCACGGGGAGCTGACCGACGGCGTACGAGGCGTCGACGGCGTAGAGGCACCGGTGCGGGGCGAGGATGCGGCCGATGTCCTCCACCGGGGTGACGATGCCGCAGCCGGCCGGGACGTGGGCCACCGACACCAGGGCGACGTCGTCGTCGATGTGCGCCGCCATCCACTCCAGGTCCAGGTCGCCGTCCGGGCGCAGCGGTACGACCTCCAGCCGGCAGCGGGCGCGGTCGCGCAGGGCGGTCAGGACGGTCAGGTTGGCGACGCCCTCGTAGGGGGTCGTCCAGATGCGGTCGCCCGGGCCGAGCGCAAGGCGCGGCACCAGGGCGGCGAAGGCGTCGGCCGCGCCGGTGGCCAGGACGGTGTCACCGGCCGGCGCGCCCAGCAGGGCAGCCAGGCGCGCGTCGAGTTCGGGGCGTACGACGTGATGGACGTGCTCGTCCACCTCGTACGGACCGTGGCGGTCCTCGTGCCGTGTCCACTCGGTGAGTTGCGCGCGGGCGGCGGCCGGCATCCGGCCCAGGCCGGCGGTGTCCAGGTGGACCCTTCGGCCACGGTCACCGTGAGGCATCGCTTCCACTTCCGACCTCCCCGATCACGGACAACCATTGGCAATTGCTTGCCTCTTGCTTGGCAATAAGTTGTCAGAATTCAGGGCGGGTTGGCAACGCCGGCTCCAGCGGCGCTCCAGTTCCGGGGCCGCGGTCGGGGTTCGGCAGGGGCGTTCCCGGGTTCGGTCCCCAGAGTTTTCCTAGCGTTGCCAGGTCATTTCCCGTTCTGCCAGGACTTCACGTTCTCGCTGGTCAAAGGTTCTTCTCGTGGGCAAGGCAGGCGCCTTCCCCTGAGCCGGGGAATGCCTCCGGTGCCCTGCTCCAGCGTCCGTCAACCGATCTCCGAGCGATTCCCGAGACCTCCTTGCCAATCTTCTTGGCAGAAGGTTGCCAAGCATCGAACGTGAAATTGACACCGAGGAGCCCGCCATGAAGCGCATCGCCACCGCCGCCGTCACCGTCGCCGCCGCCATCGCCGCCACCGTGCTCTCGGCCGGGGTCGCCGGCGCGAGCGACATCGGCTGGCCGGCCGCCCCGAAGACCACCGCCACCACCACGGACGACATCGGCTGGCCCGTCCCCCCGAAGACCAGCTTTGAGGACCTCGCCTGAGCGCTCGCCGGGCCACCGGGCCACCGGGTCCGCCCACCGATACGCCCCCGCCGGCCACAGGCCGCCTCGGGGGCTTCGGTTGTTGCCGGACCGGGGGTCCTTTACGGACGCGCCTTCGCACACCCCTGTATCCGCGCTCCGCGTCCGCACGGCTCTCACGTGTTCCTCGAGCGCCCCTTTAGCGGATCAGGTCAGGATTTCCAGCGCCATACGCCGCAAGCGCCTGCGCGCTGTCCCGCCCCCGCCCGGGAGTCGTCCATGAAGCATCCGGTTCCTGCACGGCGTGCTGCCCCCGGGAGCGGATGCGTACCGCGGGGGCCGAACCGGGACGTGCCGTCCGACGACGACATCGGATGGCCCAAGCGCTGACGCACGACCGCGCCGTCCCGCCCGCACGACGGCCTGCCCGGACTCGCGGGCAAGGGCGTGCCGCGCCGCCGCGCGGCCTCTCCGGCGGCGGAGGCCTCTTCGGTGGGACGCGCCGCCGCTGCGTCGCCCGGCGAGTCGTCAGTGGCCGTCCGGTCGGCTCTGCTGACCCTCTCGCCCGTGCGTCCACGCAGGTGCGGCCGCGGTACGCCGGCGGCGGCCCGACGGCTGACCGCCGCCCGTCCTCAGGCCGCTTCCAGCACCCGCCGGAGCACGGCGTGCACGTCGGCGCGGTGGCGGGCCCACCACAGCGCCTCCCAGTCGATGCGCGGGCCGGAGAGCCGCAGGTGCGCCATGGCGGCCAGCAGCGCCGGCACCTCGCCGGCCGCGACGGCCGTCTCCGCGTCCTCCCGCGGGCCGGGCCCGCACGCCAGCACCCGCCTGAAGCCCGCCGCGCGCAGCGCCGACAGGCCCTGAGCGTCACCGTGTCCGGCCACCGGTGCACGAGGGGCACCACGGCCGGGGCGGTCATGACGACCGGTCAGGACGTGCCGCGCGGCCTTCTCCAGGCCCAGGCCCCCCGCCACGTGCGCCGCGGCCACCGTGCCGGAACCGGCCCCGGCGACCGCGCCGATGCGCATCCCCCAGTCCTGCCACGTCCGGTACAGGGCCACTTGGTAGGCGAACAGCGCGGCCCGGCCGAAGTCCGCTCGGTCGAGCAGTGCGGCGTCGGCGCCGTGCTCGGGTGCGAAGACCGCCGCCGCCAGGGGCAGCGGCAGGCGCACGTCGAGCCCTCGGCACCCGGTGTCGAACTGCGTGCGGAAGACGGGGAACGTCCCGTACAGGGCCCGCACCATGGCGGGCCGCACCCGCCGTGCGGCGCCGAACAGCACCGCCGTCTCGCCCTCCCCCGTCACCAGCACCGGTGTACGTGCCGCTGAGGTGTGCGGCCCGTTGCGGCCGCGGCCTGGGGTCATCGGGGCGCCTCCTCCCGCGCGTCGGCCGCCGGGCGCCCCGGCCGCCGTACCTGGCCCACGGGTCCGCTCAGGCGGCGAACAGGTCGAAGGTGGAGGTGTTGCGCGGCCCCGCCAGGACGTCGAGCTGGGGGTCGACGGACAGCATGGCCTGGTGCATGCGCTGCAGTTGGGGAGAGGGCTCGACCCCGAGGTCGTCGATGAGCCGCATCCGCAGCCGGCGGTAGACCTCGAGGGCGGACGCCTGCCGGCCCGACCGGTACAGGGCCACCATGGCCTGCGAGTGCAGCCCCTCGTGCTGAGGGTGGCGTGCCGTCAGGTCGGCCAGTTCGGCGATGAGTTCGGTGTGCCGGCCCAGCCGGAGATCGGCGTCTATGCGCCGCTCGACGGTGACCAGGCGGCTCTCCTGCAGCCGTACGACCTCGATGTCGAGCACCGGACCGACCCGCACGTCCACCAGGGGCGCGCCGCTCCACAGGTCCAGGGCCGCGCGGAGGCGGGCGGCGGAGACCTCGTTGTCCCCGGCCCCGAAGGCGGTCCGTCCCTCACGTACCAGCTTCTCGTACTGGTGGACGTCGACGCAGTCGCCGTCGATCTGGAGCAGGTAGCCGCCGTGCCGGGTGGCGAGCACGTCTTTGGCGCCCGCCGGTGAGCCGGGTCCCATCGCCGTGCCGAGTTTTCTGCGCAGTTGCAGGATGTACGTCTGGAGGGTCGTCAGCGCGCTCGCCGGGGGCGTGGTGCCCCACAGCTCCTCCATGAGGGTGGGCACGGGCATGACCCGTCCCGGGTACAGCGCCAGAAGCGCCAGCACCTGCCGCGGCTTCCCGGCCGTCGGAACGATCGAACCCCCGTTGACCTCGGCACTCAACGGACCCAGGATTTGAATCTTCACGGTGTCTCCGCTCGTCGAGTTCGTCGAGTCCTCTGTCCAGTTCCTTTCGATGGCCAGAAAACTGCGTCACGTGCACGCTAGCCGCGTCCGTGTCCCCCGGCGCTTTTCTGCAGCCGCCCTCTAGCGGAGTTCCATATACGGTGTGGCGGCGGGTGCGGGACCGGCCCGTCCGGGCGCAGGCCGCCGTCCCGTCGCCGGGGCGCCTGTGCGCCCTCGCCTGCGCGTTGTCACACGGCCCCGCCCACCGGTTCGGGCAGCGGGATGTCCCGCGGGGCCGCGCGGGCCCAGGGGAAGCCGTGGTGGAACTGGAGCACGCCCGGCTGTCCGTCACCGGCCGGCACGGCGACCGCGACCAGGACGCCGGGGACCGGCTCCAGTTCCAGGAAGCACCACCGCCCGAACCGGTCCTGATCCGGCGGCCGGAAGGCTCTCACGCCCCGGTCGTCGTCCAGGGTGAAGGCGAACTCGTCGAAGGGCAGTCCGAGTCCGAGGCCGAGCGCCTTGGAGTACGCCTCCTTCAGCGTCCACAGCCGCAGCACGCGCCGGTCGCGGGTGTGGCCCGGCGCCACCCGCGCGATCCACTGCTGTTCCTCGGGCGCGAACGTGCCGGTGATGGTGTCGATGCCGCGCGCGTCGCGGTCCAGGCCCTCGACGTCCACCCCGATGCGCCGGCTGCGGACGATGCCGAGCAGGTTGTAGCCGCCGGCGTGCGAGAGGTTGAAGTCGAGGTGGGTTCCGCCGCGCGGCAGTCCGCCCGCCACCGGCCGCAGGAAGGGACGTCCGCGCCGGGAGCGCCACATGACCAGCTCGGCCTCGGCCAGTCCGGCCTCCAGCGCCAGCGCCCGCCGGACCAGGATGTGCGCGACGAGGTACTGCCGCCGGTCACGTTCGAAGAGGAACTTGCCCGCCGTGTGCCGTTCCTGCTCGTCCAGCCAGTGCGCGGCGAGCAGGTCCCGGAGGGCGGGCGTCAGGTCGTCGTTGGGACACAGCCACAGCTTGACGGGCGGGGCCTGCTGCGGGGCCGGGAGCTGCCCGGGGTTGCGCGTGACGGGCTCGATGAGGGTCATGACGGCGTCGGCCCGTCCGTTGCCGGACACCCGGCCTCCCGCAGCGGCCGGCGCAGCAGCGCGCTCGTGGGCAGCGGCAGCACCGGCGCCGCACCGGCCGTGTCGGCGGCGGTCACGTCCACCCCGGCCAGCCACAGCCGGGCCAGGGCGTCGAGCCGGCGCCCCCGCCACAGCGCCGCCAGGTACGCGCGGGTCTCGGGCAGCTCGCCGAGGAGCACGGCGGGCCCTTGGGCGCCGCGCAGATCGGCGCACCGCACGCTGCCGCGCGCACCACCGGCTCCGGCACCGTCCCGGCCACCGGCACCGTCCTGGTCGTCGGCACGGTCCCGGTCGTCGGCTCCGTCCTGGTCGTCGGCACGGTCCCGGTCGTTGGCACCGGCCTGGTCGTCGGCACGGTCCCGGTCGTTGGCACCGTCCTGGTCGTCGGCACGGTCCCGGTCGTTGGCACCGGCCTGGTCGTCGGCACGGTCCCGGCCGTCGGCACCGTCCCGGCCGTCGGCACCGTCCCGGCCGTCGGCTCCGACCAGGTCGTCGGCTCCGGCCAGGTCGTCGGCACCGTCCCGGTCGTCGGCTCCGGCCAGGTCGTCGGCACCGTCCCGGTCGTCGGCTCCGGCCAGGTCGTCGGCGAACGCCCTCAGCGCGGCGCCCAGTTCGCCGGTGTCGCGCGCGACGACGGCGAGGCGGCAGTCCCGCACGGCCCGGCCCAGCCTGAGTTCACGCGCGAGAGCGGCGAGCAGCCGCCGGCCGTCCTGCGTACCGTCCTCCACCGCGTCGGCCGGCAGCACCCGGTCGGCGAGCCGCCGGGCCGTGGCGGCGAGGTGCTCCGGCGTCGGCGCGGACAGCAGGACCAGTTCCCCGGACGCGGCGGCCGGACCGGCCGGACCGGCCGCGATCGGCTCGGGACCGCGCCGCGGCGGCTCCTCGAGGAGCACATGGGCGGCCGGGCTCCCGGCCGCCGGGCGGACGGCCACGGTGGCGCGGCGCGGCAGTTCGCGTCCCGACTGATCGTGCGGCCGTGCCCACGGCACGGCCGAGGAGTCGCCGGGAGCGGGCAGCAGCGTGCCGTGGCGCAGTTGCAGCACCGCCCGCACCAGGGCCGCCAGTCCGGTCGCCGCGCCGGTGTCGCCGGTCGTGGCGGCCACGGTGGTTTCGGTCTCCCGCAGCCCGACACCGGCCGCCGTGACACCCGCAGCGGCCAGCGCCCGGCGGGCCAGCCGGTCGGCGGCGGCCTCCCGCGCGCGCCGTCCGGGATGGGCGACGGCCGTGGCCCGCACGACCGCGTGGACGGTGTCGCCGGCGGCCCGGGCGGCGGCGAGCGGCCGGAGCAGTACGGCCCCCACGCCCTGTCCTCCTTCGGCGCCTTGGGGGTGCCGGCGGGCGGGGCCGGGCCGCAGGCCGACGGCGCCGACCAGGGCGGCGCCGCACTCCCCGGCGCGCAGCGCGGACAGCGCCTGGTGCAGGGCTACGAGGAAGGCCGCCCCGCCA
The DNA here is from genome assembly GCF_022869105.1 of Streptomyces sp. BJ20. Lineage (NCBI taxonomy): Bacteria > Bacillati > Actinomycetota > Actinomycetes > Kitasatosporales > Streptomycetaceae > Streptomyces > Streptomyces sp. BJ20. The sequence continues at coordinate 3,525,908 of NZ_CP094918.1, read as the reverse complement.
CCGCCGACGCAGTGGCCGGGCCCGCGCAGGTCCAGCAGGGTGGACAGGCGGGCGGGCAGGGTGACACCGGCACCGGCGGCGGCCGGGGCGTCGCCCGCCGGTGCCGGGGCGACGGCGGCTCGGCCGAGGGGGTCGTGGGCGACGTACACGCCCACCGCGCGCGGTTCGCCGTCCGCCGCGGTGAGGGTGTCCAGGCGGGCGCCGGTGCAGCCGGCCGTCTCGAGGGTCTGCCAGAGCACTTCGAGCAGGAGCCGCTCCTGCGGGTCCATCAGCGCGGCGTCCTGTGGCGTCAGCCCGAAGAAGACGGCGTCGAAGTCGCCGGCGCCTGCGGGGGAGCCTGACGTGCGCCGCCCGGCGTCGCGTCCGCCGAGCACCGCGGTGTGCCAGAAGGCGTCGAGGCCGTCCGCGTCCGGGAAGCGCCCGTGAAGGGCCGTGATCGCGTAGCCGTCCGCCGGGAGGGGAGGTCCGCCGCCCGCCGGCGCGGTCGTCAGGGCACGCGCCGGCGGGGGCTGGGACACGGCGGCACGCGGTGGGGCCACCTCCGCCGTGAGCAGCGCGTGCCTTGCCGCGGAGCCGGGGTGCGCACCGGTCAGGAGGGCCGCCGCCTGCTCACGGCCCAGGTCACCGTTCTTGAAACGGGTCAGGATGTCCCTGTGGTCCATGGTCTGCACGTGCTGTCCTCGTTCACAGGGGCCGCGGCGTCAGCAGGGTGACCGCTTCGTCGACCGTGAGCATGTCGTCGCGCACCGCGTCGAGCAGCGCGTTCACCTCGTCCTTGGTGAGGTCGCTGCGTACCTCGCTGCGTATCGGGTCCGGCGCGGCGTCCGCCCGGGCGAGGCTCCCGGCCGCCCCCGGCGCGCCCGGCGCCGCACCGGCGATGTACTGCGCCATGGCCGCGAGGCTGGGGTGGTCGTAGAGCGTGACGGGGCGCTCGCTGAGGCCGTACGCACGGTTGACGGCGGCCACGAACTCGGCGGCCATGACGGAGTCGAGCCCGAGCAGCGGGAAGGCGGTCTGCGGGTCGAGTGCGGCGGGATCGCAGTGGACGGTCGCGGCCAGGTGACCGCGCAGCTCGTCCAGGACGGCGTCCGCGCCGGACACGGTGAGCCCGGCGGACGTGCCGGGCTGGCCGGCGGGGCCCTGGACGCCGGCCGAGGCGAGGTGGCGGGCGAGGTCGGCCGGGGCAGGGTGGTCGTGGAGCGCGGCAGCGGTGACGGCGGTGCCGAAGCGGGTGTTGAGGGCCGCCACGAACTCGGCGGCGAAGATGGAGTCGACCCCCAGCACCTGGAACGGCTGTCGCGGGTCGATCCGGCCGGGTTCGACGTGCAGCGTGTCCGCCAGCACGGCCGTCAGCCCGTCGAGGATGCCGGCCGCGGGGCCGTCGGGGTCCGGTGGCGAAGCGGTCTGCGGCTGGCTGCTCAAGGCGGGCGCCTCCTGTTCGGTGCCGGTCTCCCGGCAAGTGCGGTGCCGGCTCCCCGGAAGGTGCGGTGCCGGCTGCCGGGAAGGTGCGGGTGGTACGGGTCAGCCGGCCGGGGCCAGGCTGGGCTCCGGCGGGGACTGCGGGGAGGGCCCCGGCACCACCGGTACGGGCATGCCGTCCTGGGTGGCGGCCAGGATCGAGTGCTGCAGGCGGCGCAGCCGCGGGGAGGGTTCGATGCCGAGGTCGCGCACGAGGCTGGTGCGCAGCCGCTGGTAGACGCCGAGCGCCTCGCCGCGGCGGCCCGCGCGGTGCAGCGCCACCATGAACTGGGCGTGCAGGTTCTCGTGCGTGGGGTGACGGCTGGTCAGCACCGTCAGTTCGGCGAGCAGTTCCCGGTGGCGGCCGAGCCTGAGGCCGGCCTCGATGCGCTGTTCGAGGGCGCACAGGCGGCTCTCGTCGAGCCGCGCGGCCTCCATGGTCAGCTGCGGCCCCTTCGGCACGTCCGCGAAGGCCGTGCCGTTCCACAGCTTCAGCGCGCTGCCCAGCAGGCGGCAGGCGCCGGTGAAGTCGCCCGCGTCCATGGCCCGGTAGCCCTGGCCGGCCAGCTGGTCGAACTCCCGCACGTCGCTGGTGCCGCCGTTGCAGGCCAGCAGGTATCCCCCGGGCAGGGTGATCAGGACGTCCTTGGCGGTGCGGGGCTGCTCGCCCTCACGGGCGGGGTCCTTCGCCAGGGCCGCGGCGATGAGTTCGCGCAGCTGCAGGACGTAGGTCTGCAGGGTGGTGCGGGCGCTGCGCGGCGGCCGGTGCGACCACAGCTCCTCGACGAGCGAGTCGACCGGGACGATCCGGTCGGCGTGCAGGGCCAGCAGGGCCAGGACCTGGCGGGGCTTGGGCGCGGTGGGGGCGACGGACACCCCGTTCTCTCTCACGTCGAGTGCGCCCAGTACGTCGATGTCCACGCCGTCTCCCTCGTTCGCGTGCGCTGCGGGCCCTCCGATTAAAAAACAGCACATACGGTCTGTCAATAACAAACCGCATAAGCCGTTTTTATTGGCCCCTGCAAGAAACGCCCGCCGAGGCCATGACCCTTCAACTCCCGTGCGGCAACAGCATCACAGCCGACAGAGAGCCACTCGGCCGCCGGTGGACGCCCCCTCGAGTCGCACGCGAGTACGCCATCAAACCAACCGTCGCGGCAGGTGTACGGGGCAAGGAAAAAACCATACGGTCGGTTATGGTCGCTGGTCAGCGCGGGCCGCGGGGCGACACCCGGGCGGCGCCGGGGGCCCCGCCACCGGCCGGAGACGTCCGGTGGAGCCCGGCCTGCCCGTCCGCCCGCAGCGCGAGCAGCACGGCCAGGAGCGCGGCGATGTCCTCTTCGCCGGGCTGTCCGCGCACGATGCGCAGGGCGAACTCCCCCTGGCCGGCGAGGGCCCCGCGGTCCGGATCTCCCATGCCCCCTCCTGCGGCGTCCCGGTCACCGTCGGACACCGCGCTCGACGCGCGCTCTCACCCCGCTCGAGCAGGGGCACGGCGGCAGGCCGGTGCGGCCGCGGCCCGGCGGTGCGCGTCCAGCGCCGGGCCGCACCGCACGCGCCGTCACACGCGGCGCCGGTTCACACGGCGCGCGCGGACGGACTCCAGGCCCCGCAGCAGCGCGCGGGCGCTCCCGGCGGCGTCACCGGTCCCCGTCATGATCACGGCCGCCAGCCCGCCGGTGGCGTACGGGGCGTCCCGGGCGATCTCGTAGGCGGTCCGGCCCGCGGGCCCGCACCCGCACAGCACCAGCCGGCGGCCGGTGCCCGGCGGCTGCCTCGGACCCGGTTCCCGCAGGCCCAGTTCCCGCAGGCCCAAGGGCGGCGGCAGGCCGCCCGCGTCGTCGAGGGCGAGGGAGACGATCCGCTCCGGACCGTCGTACTGGCTCAGCAGCAGGTCGTAGGCGCCGGGCGGCACGCCCGGCACCTCGACCAGGCCGATGACGTCCGCCTGGGGCTCCCCGGCGCGCAGCACCGCGAGGGCGAAGCCGCGCGGCCCGGGCTCCTGCCGCGCCGCCGGCGCTACCTCGCCCGCCCGCAGCAGGCCGAGGACCTGGGCCACCGTGACCCGTTCGTCGTGGTGGTCGGGCAGCAGGCGCAGCAGGTGCATGCACTGCGACAGCGCCTTGGAGGCGTCGGCGTCGGACAGGCCGGCCCGGTCGTGGGTGGCGGTCAGCGTCAGTCCGCCCCGGCTGTCGTGCCGGGCGACGAGGGTCACCGGCAGACTCGTGTCACTGCTCACGCTCTGCGGCAGGTCCGCCCGGATGCCCTGCGCGTTCAGTTCGCAGCGCAGGGCCTGCGGCAGTTCGGGCCGGGTGTCGAAGCGGACGAGCGTGTCGGTGAGGCGGTCACCGGGGCTGCGGCCGCTCCACTGGCGGATCAGGTCGCCGGAGACCCAGGGATAGGCGCTCAGGTCGAGCGCGGCGTCGCGCACCTGCCGCAGCAGGTCCACCAGGGGGGCGGCGGGGTCGACCGTGACGGTCACGGGCAGCGGGTTGCCGAGCAGCCCGGGGATGTCGGCCGCGCCCCGCAGCATGAGGTCGCGCCCGGACAGGTGCATGCCGAAGCTGACCGGGGCCGGGCCGGGCACGCCCGCCGCCCGGTACAGCAGCAGGGCCCAGACCGCGTGCAGGGCGCTGCTCTCGCCGGCGCCCCGGGCCGCGGCCCAGGAGCGCAGGCGGGCGGTCTGGTGCGGGCGCAGGCGGCGCTGGATGCGTCCGGGGCCGGTGGCGGGTGTGCGGGTGCCGGGCCGGCCGGGGCTGACCGCGGCGTGCGCGGGCGGGGCGGCCGTGGCCCAGAACCGCCGCGCGGCGTCGGTGTCCTGGTCGCGGAGCCACTCCACGTGGTCGCGGATGTCGGGCCGCCGTTCACCGCCCGGTACGACGCCGTCGGCGAGGTAGGCCCGGTAGAACTCCCGTACCAGCAGCTGTGCGCCGCGCTCGTCGAGCAGTGCATGGGGGTAGCTCAGCAGGATCCGGGTCGTTGCCGCCGGGCCGGTCGCGCCGGGCCGCGGCGGGCCGTCGAGCAGGGTGAGGCGGAGCAGCCCGGGGCGGTGCAGGGCGAACTGTCTGGCCCGGTCGCGCCGCAGGAGGTCGTTCCAGGACGCGGTGGTGCGGCGGTGGTGGACGACCTCGACGGCCGCCCGCCCGTGCAGGACGAGCCGGGGGGCGCCGGTCCAGTCGAAGGAGGTGCGCAGGACGGCTTCGCGGTCGGTGACGGACTGCCAGGCCGCGGTGAACCGGCCGATGTCCAGCGGGCCGGTCCAGGACCAGTGGAGCTGCTCGATGTGGCGGCCGGCCGCGCCGGGCCGGTTCACGGCGGCGAGCACAAGCTCGCGCTGGTGCCCCGTCACCGCGACGGTGCCCAGGCACGGGGGCTGGAGCAGGTCGGCCAGCAGCTCGGCGGCGAGCGGCACCGGTTCCCGGCCCGCCGGCGCGCCGGCCCGGCTCAGCCGTACCAGGTGCCGGCCCGCCTCCTCCTCCAGGGCGACGGAGTACGCGCGGTGCCGGGTGGCGACCTGGGCCGCGACCGCCTCGGCCTGGGCGGTGCCGAGCGGCCCGCACAGCTCGAAGACCAGCGCGGAGCCGGGGGCCGCGCCGTCCGGCTCGTGAACCACGGTGAGGACGGTCCCGGCCTGCGCGTCATGGGCCATGGCTGCTCATCCGCTCTCCCGGGCCGCTCAGACCACCGTCGCGGCGCGACGGTGCGGCCCTTTCGTCTCCGGCCTCTCCCCCGGTACGGCCGGCCCTGTCTCCCGCCTTCCTCTCCCCTCGCTCGCGCACCCCGCCCCCTGCCCTGTGCCGCGCGGTCCGCAGCGCTTGCCGGCTGTTGCGCCCACCGCCCCGATGCATCGCCGACCGGGGCTGCGAGCCTTCAAGACCGTACTGTTTGCGCAGGTGGGAGCCCCGTGCCCGCGAGCGGGCCTGGATCGTCACGCAAGCGGTCCTCGACCTGGCCCGCGGCCTGGCCCGCGACGTGGCCTGTGCCTTGTCCCCTGCCCCGGGCCGTGTCCCGGGCCGTGTCCCGGCCTGTGTCCCGGCAGGCCTCGCTGACCAGGTAGCGGTCCCGGACCAGGCAGGTGGTGAAGGACCAGGCGCGGGCCGCGGGCGAGTCGTCGGCGAGCACCGCGCGCCCGTCGCCGTCCCAGCAGAAGCCGACGGTGGCGAAACTGCGCCGCATCCCCTGCCCGAGCGCCTTGGTGTACGCCTCCTTCAGCGTCCACAGCCGCAAAAACCGCGCCGCCCTGCGGTCCTCGGGCAGCGCGGCGAGCAGTTCGGCCTCCTGCGGGGTGCACACCTGCCCCTGGAGCGCCTCGAAGGACACCCGTCGGGTGACCGCCTCGGCGTCCACGCCCACCGGTCCGCCGCGGCTCACGGCGACGACGATCAGCTCCTCGGTGTGGGCCAGGCTCAGCCACAGTTCGCCCCCGAAGCCGCGCAGGGCGGGCTGTCCGCCGGGCAGGTAGGCGATGTCCAGGGCGGCCGGGGCGGTGCCGAGGACCGCGGCGGCCGTGTGCTTCATGACCACGCGCGACACGGCGAAGGCCAGACGTCCGGCCGCGGCGGGGCTGTGCCGGTAGCGCGGCCGGTCCCGGCCGAGCAGGGCGCGCAGTTCCGGGTCGAGCAGGGCGGCGGTCAGCCACTCGCCCCAGGTCGTGTGGACGACGGCCCGCCCCACGGACTCGAACCGGTCGCACACCTCGTCCCAGGGCCCTTCGGGCCCGGCCACGTGCAGCGGCGCCCCGAAGGCCTGCGTACCGCTCATGTCCCGCCCCCGCCCCGCCGCCGGCCGGCCCCTGCCGTCCCCCCAGCCCCTGCCCCTGTCCCTGTCCCTGCTCCTGCTCCTGTCCCTGCCTCTGTCCCTGCCTCTGTCCCTGTCCCTGTCCACAGCAGCTCCGAGCCGTAGACGTCGCAGTCGATGCCCTGCCGCGTCCGCCCGGCGAGTTCCGCCCACACGTCACCGGCCGGGTCGAGGGAGGGCTCGGGCAGCGGGGCGCCGAGCCGCCGGGTGACACGGGTGAGCGCGAGCAGCGCCCAGTGCGGGCGGCCGAGGAACCCCCCGGCCTCCTGGCCGACGCCCAGCACCGCCGCGGCCAGCAGCAGCAGGGCCTGACGGTCCGCCAGGGCCCGGGCTGCCGCATCGGCCGGGCCGGTGTGCCCGGCCGCCGGGTACGGCAGGCGCAGCGTGCGCTGTTCGCCCGCCAGCCGGCGGGCGACGCGGATGAGCGCGGCGAGGGCCGGGTCGTCGTCGGTGCGCTCGGCTAGGCGGGCGGCGGCAGCGGGCAGGGCCGCCGCGACGTCGGCGGTGGACAGCGCGCCCACGCCCGTACCGGTGGGTGCCGTACCTGCCTGCCCGAGCCGGAACACCTCGCGTGAAGCGAGGTCCCCCTGCTCCTGCCCCGCCCGGACGGCGCGGCCGGCCGGGTCGGCCAGTGAGGGCAGCGCGCGGATGAGCCGTGCCCGGCCGTCGGCCGCGGCAGCGGGGTCCGCCCCGCTCGCCACACGGTCGGCGGCCAGCTCGGCGAGGGCCCGGCGTTCGGCGCGGTCCGGCCCCAGCCCGGCCTCGCTGAGCACGAGTTCGAGGTCGTCCAGCACCTGGCCGACGAGCTGCGGCACGACGTAACCGGCCGCGGCGGTCAGGGCCGGCGTCCCGCCCGCGGTCAGGTCCGCGGCCCGCAGCGCCACCGCGGTCAGGCTCTCGCAGGCCAGCAGGTCTGCGAAGTCCGCGGCCAGCACGGGCTGCCACCGACCTGCGCCCGGTGCGCGCGCGGCGAGGCGGTCCACGAGCCGCGCGGTCGTGTGCAGCGCGCCGCCCGCCGCCCCGACCAGCGCCGCCGGGCCGAGCAGCGCGCCCAGCTGCCTACCCGCCGCGCCCGCCTGCGCACCGGCCAGGGCTCCGGACAGCGGGCGTACGGCCCAGGCGTGGCCGAGACCCAGGCCGCGGCGGAAGAGCGGGCGCAGCACGCGCACGACCCCTTCGGCGCCCAGGCGGCGCACGTCGGCCGGCCCGGGGAGCACGGCGCCGAGGGCACCCGAGGGGGCCACAGCCTCCCGGCCGGCCGCCGACGCCGCAGGGCCGCGGGGACCTGGGGGCCGCAGGGGGTCGCCGAGCAGCACCTCCAGCCACCGCGCGCGCAGCACGACGTCGGCGGAACGCGGCCCGTCGCCGAGGGGCGGCATGCCGGCGCACGAAGGCGCCGCGGCCTGCTCCGGCCCGGGCGGACCCGGTCGGGTGAGTGTCATCGCCCGCTTCCTCCTCGTCCTTGGCGCAGCCGGCGCACGGGGCTCTCGGCATGCCACTTGGCCAGGAGCAGCGTCTGCCGGCTCTCCCGCCCCAGCCGCTCGCGCACCTGCCTGCGGGCATCCACCGGCAGGGCGCCCGCCCCCAGGGCCGCCTCGAGCGACTCCTCCCCCAGCAGCACCCGGTGCGCGCACACCACCGTCAGCCCCGACTCGTCCGGTACGAGGCTCCACTCACCGCTGTGCGCGGTGAGCGGCGCGGGCGGGGCCGTCTCCTTGAAGACGATGCGCCCGGCGTGCGGGAAGCACAGCCGTACGGTCTCAAAGCCGGCCGCCCCGTCGTCGGGGCCTGCCGTGAAACCGGCCCCGGCCGCACCCGTGTCGAGCACCACGACCTGCGTGCCCGGCCGGTCCTCGCGCACGCTGCTGCCGTCCACGTGGGGGAGCAGCTCGGGCCAGTCCTCGACGCGGTACAGGAAGTCGTAGACGAGTTCGGCGGGGCCCTCGATGCGCATCCGCTCCTCGAAGGCCAGCAGCAGTTCGTCCAGCCGGTCCCACCGCTCGGCCGCCTCCCGCAGCCGGGCCAGCCGCCCGGCCGCGTCCGCGTCGAGGCCGTCCGGCCCGGCGGGCGCGTTGGCGGGCGCGTTGGGCGTCTGCTGCCACAAGGTCACCAGCGACCGTCCGGCCCCGTCGGGTTCGACACTCCAGGAGCCGGCGACCGTGTCACCGGGCCAGGCGGGGTCGTCCTGCTCGAAGTCGACGCGGTGCGCCTGCGGCCGCAGCGTGCGCCGCAGCCGCGAGGAGCACACACGGCCGTCCTGGAACTCCCAGGCCAGCAGCGTCTCCCGGGCACCGTCGAAGTCCATCCGCTCGACGTGGACGTAGGAGGGCAGGAGTACCGGCCAGCGCGGGGCGTCGGCGAGCATGCCGTAGACGACGTGGGCGGGTGCGGCCACACGGACGGTCCGCCGGACGGAGCGCACTGGCTGGGACGGCATGAGTGACCCCCTTCTTTTCTCGCAGTGCGCCGCCAGGCTGTCCCGCGCGCCTCGAGCGCCGCTCGAGGCGCGGCCTGGTCCGGCCGCCGGAGCCGGCCGGACCAGGCCGGGGCGATGCGGACCAGGCGATGCGGACCAGGCGATGCGGACCGGGCGATGCGACCGGGCGATGCGGACCAGGCGACCCGACCGGGCGATGCGGACCGGGCGGCAGGACCAGGCGACCCGACCGGGCGATGCGGACCGGGCGGCAGGACCAAGCGACCCGACCGGGCGATGCGGACCGGGCGGCAGGATCAGCCGGCCGGGGCGAGGCGGCCGGCGGCGGACATGCCGGCGGGCGCGGGGGCGCCGGCGGCGGACATGCCGGGGGGCGCGGGGGCGCCGGCCGGACCGGACACCAGGATGGAACGCTGGAGCTTGGCCAGTGCGGCCGACGGCTCCAGGCCAAGACCGCGCACCAGCCGGGCGCGCAGCTGCCGGTAGGCGTTGAGCGCCTCGCCCCGGCGCCCCGAGCGGTGCAGGGCCAGCATGTACTGACCGCACAGGCTCTCGTGGGTGGGGTACCTGCTGACCAGCACGGTCAGTTCGGCGAGCAGCTCGCGGTGCCGGCCGAGCCTCAAGTCGGCCTCGATGCGCTGGTCGAGGGCGCACAGCCGGCTCTCCTCGAGCCGCCTGATCTCGGTGGCCAGGTGGACGCCCGCGTGCACGTCGGCCAGCGCGGGCCCGGTCCACAGCTCGAGCGCCTCGGACAGCCGGGCGGCTGCCCCGGCGTAGTCCCCCGCGTCCATGGCCCGGTAGCCGAGCCCGGCCAGCCGCTCGAAGTCCCGCAGGTCACTGGCGCCCTGCCCGCCCTTGAGCAGGTAGCCGCCGGGGACGGTCAGCAGGACGTCCTTGGCGCAGCGCTGCCCCGCCCCGCCGCCCCCGCCCTGCCGGAGCGCGCAGGCGATGTGCTCGCGCAGCTGGAGGATGTACGTCTGCAGGGTGGGCCGCGCGCTGCGGGGCGGCGCTGCGCCCCAGAGCTCCTCGGTCAGCGTGCCCACGGTCACGACCTGATCGGCGTGCAGGGCCAGCAGGGCGAGCACCTGCCGTGGTTTGGGGGCGGTCGGCGTGATCGAAACGCCCCTCTCCCCTACGGCCAGTGAGCCGAGTATGCCGATGTCCACGCTGTCTCCCCCGTCTGCTGCAGGCTTCGTGAAACGCCGTGCCAGAAGCCCGAGTAAAAAACAGCGCATGCGGTTTGTCAACGCGCTTCAGCGGCCCCACCGCACACCCCCTCCCCGCTCGAGCCGCTCTCCAGCCACCGCCGGGACCACGCCACCGCCACGCGGCCCGCCGGGGACGCGGCGGGCCCGGCGGGCCTTTAAGGCAGCCCCTCCCCCTCACCGCCGGGGGCCGGTCCGGGCGGTGCCGCCAGACGCGGCAGGACGAAGGCCCACAACCGTTGCGCACGCCCGGCCGAGAGCCAGTCCTCGTCCCACCCGGCGAGTGTCCCGGAACCGACCGTGGCGGCCACGATCACCGCCGCCGCGTCGTCGGGCGAGACGTCGCGGGCCAGTTCCCCCGCGTCCCGCGCGTGCCGGACCAGTTCACACACCGAGGCGTTCCACCACGTGAACAGCTGCGCCGGGCCCTTGCGGGAAGGGTCGCCGCTCAGCCGGAACCCGGCCCTGACCACGGGATCGGCGGCCATCGCGAGCATGAGGGCGCTGGCGGTGTCCACCAGCGACTCAAGCGCGGTCGCGGCCGCGGCCCGACAGCGGCCGGCGAGCTCCTGCGCCGAGTCCACGGCCGCGCCCTCCACCGTCGCGGCCAGGGCGTCCTTGCTGGCGAAGTGGAAATGCAGGGCCCCCGGACTCACGCCGGCCCGTCTGCAGATCAAGGGCAGGGAGGCTTTGACGTAGCCCTCGTCGGCGAAGACCTCGGCCGCCGCGACGATGAGCGCCCGGCGCGTGCGCGCCGCCCGTACCTGCATGACCATCACGCTTCACCCTCCTGGGCCGGACCGGTCCGCTCCCGCCGCGGGCACGTCCGCCGTGCACGCGCACCCCCGCAGGCCGGCCGGACGCCGAGCCCCTCTCAGAAAACAGCATGATAGGTCTGTTTTACGGGGCGGAAGTGCCCCGCTCACGCGATCAGGCCTTCCTCGAGCCGCCTTCGAGCCGCCCTCGAGCCCGGATGCGCCCTTCCCGGCGCCCGCCCGGCCGGCGCACGGCAGGCGTCCGCCCGCCCGCCCTCGCCCGCCCCCTTCGGCGCCCCGCCCCGCCGCGGCGCGGGGGAACGGGGCACCCAGGGCAGCCGCGCGCTCCCGTCGCCCGCTCCCGCGCGAACCGCCGTCCACGGCAGCGGAAAATCGTCCGGGAACCCCTGGAGAACCCCTGGGGGAACCGGCGTTGTCCGCCGGGGCCCGCACGAGCGGACGGGCCGTCACCACAATTCCCCCGGCGCGCCGCGGACACCTTCCGGACCACCCGCCCGCAGGGAGGGAGCCGGCCCGGAGCGCCTCTTCGGCCGCCGAAGCGGGCGGCCGGCAAAACGGTATAGATCACTCCGGAAAACCCGGACAGCGGAGTCCCTCATACCGCTAGAAATTAAACCGGCTGGTATGTATCTTCTCGGCCTGAGCGACCCACACAAAACCTCCGCACCACGCGGCCAAGGGGGAACAAGCGATGTCTGCGAACACGCTCCGCGTCGAGCCCGCGACACTCGGCACCCAGTACGCGGAGACCGATCACCGGGCGGCGGCGAGACCCGCCGCACCGCGCCATCCGTCTCTGACCACCACCGTCCCCAAGGAGTTCGTCCATCGCGCCGGCGTCGCCGAGGTCATGCTCACCGGCTGGGAGCGCGCGGACGAGTGCCGGTTCGCCGTGAGCGCCCAGTGGCCTCGCGGTCACATCTTCTTCACCAGCGTGAACGGCTGCCACGACCCGCTGATCGCGGCGGAGACGCTCCGCCAGATCGGTTCGCTGCTGGCCCACGCGGAGTACGGGGTTCCGCTCGGTCACCACTTCCTGATGTGGGACCTGTCGCTCACGGTGCGGCCCGAACACCTCCTCGTCGGCGGCGCGCCGGCCTCCCTCGACATCGACGTCGTCTGCGAGGACGTCAAGATGCGCCGGGAGAGCCTGGCCGGGCTGCGCTACACGACGGTGATGCGCCGCGCCGGGCAGGTGGTCGCGACCGGCGGCGCTTCCTTCACCTGCATGACGTCCAAGGTCTACCAGCGGCTGCGTGCCGACCGGCTGGACGGCGCCGGCCCCCAGCTCGCCCTCACCGCTCCGGCGGCGCCCCAGAACGTCGGCCGCGTCTCGCCGACGGACGTCGTCCTGACACCCGTGGGCCGGCCGGGCCGCTGGCAGCTGCGGGTGGACACCCGCCACCCCGTCCTCTTCGAGCACCCGGTGGACCACATACCGGGCATGATGCTGCTCGAGGCCGCCCGGCAGGCCGCGGTGGCGGCCGTCGGCGAGGACGCCATGCCCCTGTCCATCACCGGGGAGTTCAGCCGCTACGCCGAGCTGGACACGCCCTGCGTGATCGAGGCCCGCCGCCTCCCGCGCACGGATCAGGGGGACGTCGTCCAGGTGAGCGGCCGTCAGGACGGGGAGGCGGTCTTCTGCTCCACCGTGACCGTGGCGGCGCCCGGCACCTGACCCCGCCACGGCCGCGGGCCGGCCGGAAGGGCGCGGACGGCGCCTTCCGGCCGGCCCGCACGTGTGTCCGCGGCCTGGTCCGCGCGATTCCGGCCGGGGGTCCCCTCCTCCGGACGGCGGCCATCACCGGCAGACGGAGACGGGCTGTTAAAATACAGACTGGATGGTTTGCAATCGGGGGTACGCCCGGGCACGTGGAACGACTGGAGGACAGCATGGCTGAGCAAGAGCGGGCCATCCGCACACGCAGGACGATCCTGTTCGCCGCGGCCAAGGTCTTCCAGGAGCACGGGTACCAGGCGGCGACGATCTCCCAGATCCTCGCGGAGGCCGGCGTCACCAAGGGCGCGCTCTACTTCCACTTCCCCTCCAAGGAGGACCTGGCCCAGGAGGTGCTCCTCTCCCAGAACCAGGACTTCTTCGTGCCGGACCGCCCGTCCAAGATCCAGGAGATCGTGGACATGGTGCTGCTGCACACCTACCGCCTGCAGACCGACCCCCTGGTCCAGGCGGCGGTCCGGCTGTCCCTGGACGAGCTGGCCCACGGCGTCAACCGCGGCGAGTCGTTCATCCACTGGGACAACCTGCTCCAGGAACGGCTGGAAAAGGCCCAGGCCCAGGGCGAGCTGCTCCCCCACATCGTGCCGGCCGAGACCTCGGGCGTCCTCGTCGGCGCCTACACAGGCATCCAGTCCCTCTCCCAGGCCCTCAGCAAGCACCAGGACCTCAGCACAAGGGTCACCGCCCTGCTGCGCCACCTGCTGCCCAGCATCGCGGTCCCCTCCATCCTCGCCTCGGTGGACATGAGCCAGGACCGCATGCTGAAGCTGCACGCCGACATGACAGCCCAAGCCCAGGCACAGACCCAGTAGCCTCCCCCGCCCGGCCGGCGGCTCAGGCAGCCGGGCCGCCCGGCCCGGCTCCCCGCCCCGCCCGGGACCGGCCCCGGCCGGCGAGACGAGCCGCGTACCAGTGCGCCGCCTCGGCGAAGCGGGCCTCGAAACCCGGTCCCGGATCCTCGCCGATCCGGGACCACAGACGGTCGGCACGGTACCAGTGGTCCTGGGTGAGCAAGGCGTACTGGTGGTCGGAGAGCTCGGGCACCGCACGCGCGAGAAGGCCGCGGTGCTCCCCGGGCGACACATCCCCGCGGGGCACGGGAAACCCGAGGTGGCGCCCGAGCGCCGACAGGAGCCGGTCCGCCGCCACCGGCCGGGGGTGGGCCGCGTGGTACACCGCGGAACGGTCCGCGGCGCTCGGCGCGCACGCCAGACCCGCCACACCGCGCGCCAGATCACCCACCGCGATCAGGGAACTGCGCGAGGCCCGGCCGGCCGGCCACGCCGGCACCTCGGTGAGGAGCCGGGCCAGAGCCGGGATGAACCACTCGTCGCCCACGCCGTACACCAGATGCGGGCGCAGCACGGTACCGCCCGCGTCCAGCACCGCCCGCTCCGCCCGCAGCCGTGACATGCTCGCCGGAGAGGCAGGACGCGGCACCAGCGCGTGTTCGTCCGCGCCCCGGTGCGGCCCCACACCATAGACGGACGCCGTGCTGACATAAACGACGTGCCCCACACCCGCGCGCCGGGCCTCCTCCAGCAGAGCAAGAGTGCCGCCATGGTTGACCGCCTCGCACCGGGCGGCATCACGCCCCACATAGGCGGCAGCATGCACCACTACCTCCACCCCCGCCAACGCCCCCCGCAGCGACCCGGGCCGGGTCAGATCAGCACGCACATGACCCACCACGCCATCACGCGACGACGGCGCCCGGCGCGCCAGCACCCGCACCGCGGGCCCGCCGCGGGCGGCGGCGCGCGCGGCCAGCTCACCCACCACCGCGCTTCCGATGAAGCCGCTGCCGCCGACGACCAGAACGGTGCCCCTAACAGGTGACGGCCAACTCGACACGATGTTTTCCCCACTTCGCTCGAACGGCGACACCGAGGCGGGCCGGCCCGCACGAGGCAGAATATACCGGCTGGACGGTTCTTCGGGGCGGTCCGGTGTGGGCGGACGGGGGCGGGGGTGCCGAGCGGCCGGGCCTACGCGCGCCTGGCCGCCCCGGCGTGCCCGCCGCCGCAAGCGGACGGTCAAGACCGCCGGTGTCCGCGGCACGGGCCAGGCCCTGACGCACGGATCAATGGACCTCGACACACACGCCGACACGCTGGACACCCCACGGCCGGGCTCGCACGGAAACCCCGCTCAGGCCCTGACGCGCGAACAGATAGACCTCGACGCAGACGCCGACACACTGGACACACGCCACGGCCGGGCTCGGGCGGAAACCCCGCAGGGACGCTCTGCGGCGAAGAGCCGCAGCCGGAGAGCCGAACCGCGCGGCGCACAGCCCCGCCGACGACACCACACGCGTGTCCGCACCCCCTGCTCTCCCCGCCCCCCTGCGGCGGGCCGGCGCGAGAGCTGCGACCACGCCAGAGGGGAAAGCGCGGCCGCCGGCGGACAGCCGGCCACATTCGCTGCCACCGGGGGTGCCGCCCCGCTGCGGTGGAGGACAGCGTGTTCGTGCAGCCGCCTGCCGGGGCCGTTGTGAAGCCGCCGCGTCCCACCCGCTCGCCCCGGCATCTGCCGCGGCCGGCGCGTACGTGCGCTTTCCGCCCGCCGCGGCAGCACGCGGCGGCGTCGCCGGGTGTGCTCCGCCGGATCGGGCAGACCCATGGCCCTGAAGGGCACCTTCCCTTCAGTCCGCGGGCCCGTGGCCGGCGCCGGCGCCGGCCGGGGGCCCGCCTCAGTTCGCCCGGGCCCCCGGCAGCAGGCTCCTGCCGGGGCCCGCACGGGATGTGCGGGAGGCGCCCGGGCGGACCGCCACCTGCGGATCGACGGTGATCGTGGTGCACCCCAGCGGGGCGGTGAGGGCGCGGAGCGCGGTGACGGAGAGCCTGATCCACGGGTGGTCCTGACCCAGGGCCGCCAGCAGCCGTGCGCAGGAGGTGAAGGCGACGGCGGTACGGCGGCCGCCGGGAGTGCGGAAGAAGCACGTCACACAGCAGCGGCGGTGCGGCCGGACGGGTACGTACAGCAGGTCGGCCGGCGGATGTCCACCGGGCGTGGGGTCCGCGTCGCGCCGGGCATCAGCCATGGTGGTCTCCGCTCACGGCTTGCGGCCGTCACCTCACCGGGGTGAAGTCACGCGCCGCGACGAACGCGGGCCGGCGGGCCGGTGCCGCGAAGGGTTCGCCCGCGGTGTTCTCGACGCTGTTGAACACGATGAACACGTTGCTGCGCGGGTAGGGCGTGATGTTGTCGCCGGAGCCGTGCATGCAGTTGCAGTCGAACCAGGTCGCCGAACCGGCCTTGCCGGTGATCAGCCGGATGCCGCCCGCCTCGCACAGCGCGGTGACGGCCTCGTTCGACGGCGTCCCCGCGTCCTGCATCTGCAGGGACTTCTTGTAGTTGTCCTTCGGGGTGGCGCCCGCGCAGCCCAGGAACGTCCTGTGCGACCCCGGAATGATCATCAGGCTTCCGTTGGTGGCGTGGTTGTCGGTGAGCGCGATCGACACCGACACGGCGCGCATGCGGGGCAGGCCGTCCTCGGCGTGCCAGGTCTCGAAGTCGGAGTGCCAGTAGAAGCCGCTCGCCCCGAAGCCGGGTTTGACGTTGATGCGGGACTGGTGGACGTACACGTCCGAGCCGAGGATCTGGCGGGCCGTTCCCACCACGCGTTCGTCACGCACGAGCGAGGCGAACACCTCGCTGATCCGGTGCACTTCGAACACCGACCGGATGGCACGGGAGGCGGGCTCGACGACGGCGCGCTCGTCGCAGCCAACTGCCGGGTCACGGACCAGCCTGTCCAGCTCGCCGCGGAACAAGGCCACCTCGCCGGGGCTCAGCAGTGCCTCGACGGTCGTGAAGCCGGCGCGGTCGACATCCGCCAGTCCGGCCCCTCCCAGCGGGCCGGACATGCCGGGTGCGGACCACACCACGGGGTCACGGCGCGGCATCATCGCCTCGGCCGTGCCGCGGGTCGGGTACACATCGGTGGTCGGACGGTGGTGGTGCATCGTCGTCATGGTCGTCCCCATGCCTGGTCGACTTTCGGATCCCTTTTCCCGGTTCGCAGTCCCCTTTCAGGCACCCGGCCCGGGCGGCGGGTAGGCGCCGTCGGCGTCGTGATCCTCCCGGCCGGTCAGGGGCGGGTTGAACACACACACGCAGCGCACGTCGGTCTTGGGCCGCATGGTGTGCCGCTCGTGGCCGTCCAGCAGATACACCGTCCCCGGCGTGATCCAGTGCTTCTCACCACTCTCCTCATCGGTCAGCTCCGCCTCGCCCTCGACGCAGAACACCGCCTCGACGTGGTGGGTGTACCGCATCGTCGTCTGCGTACCGGCGTAGAGCGTCGTCACGTGCAAGGAGAAACCCGCCTGCTCCCGGGCCAGCACGAGCCGTTTGCTCTCCCAGGTGCCGGACGCGGCCCTGACATGCCGGACGGTGTCCTCGATCTCCTCAAGGGAACGGATGATCACAGCTCATCCCACCTTCTGTGTGCGCCCGGGGCGGCCACGCCTGCGCCCGCCTCCGTGTTCGTGTTCGTGTGCGTGTGCGTGTTCGTGTGCTCAACGGGGGCCGGCCGACCGCGTGGGCCGTTCGGTTCCCCGCACCGCGGACGCGAACAGCGCGAGGCCTTCCTCCAGTTCCTGCTCCTCGATGGTCAACGGCGGGAACAGCTTGACGACTTCGTCCCTCGGGCCGGACGTCTCCAGCAGCAGGCCCAGCTCGAAGGCACGGGCACACACGGCGGCAGCCCGCGACGGATCGGCGAACTCCATCCCCCATGCCAACCCACGGCCACGCACCTCGGGCGCGGGACCGGGCCGGCCGGCGGCGACAGCCCGCAAGCCCTGCTCCATCTGCTCCCCGCGGGCCAGGGTCTGCTTCTGCAGCCGGCCGTCGCGCCAGTACTCCTCCAGCGCGGCGGTGGCGGTGACGAAAGCCGGGTTGAAACCACGGAAAGTGCCGTTGTGCTCGCCGGGCCGCCAGATGTCCAGCTCGGGACGCAACAGGGTGAGCGCCATCGGCAGTCCGTATCCGCTGACGGACTTCGACAGCGTCACGATGTCCGGGACGATGCCGGCCTGTTCGAAGGAGAAGAACGCACCCGTGCGGCCGCACCCCATCTGGATGTCGTCGACGATCAGCAGCATGTCCCGGCGCCGGCACAGCTCGGCGAGGCCGCGCAACCACTCCGAGCGGGCCACATTGATCCCGCCCTCACCCTGCACGGTCTCCACGATCACGGCCGCCGGCGTGTCCAGCCCGGACCCCTCACCCGCCAGCAGCCGCTCCAACCAGGAAAACGCCCCCTCCCCGCCGCACGGCCCCCCGTCGTACGGCATGGGCATCGCGTGCGCCAGGGGCACACCCGCGCCCGCACGCTTGAAAGCGTTGCCGGTGACAGCCAGCGAGCCCAGCGACATGCCGTGAAAGGCGTTGGTGAAGAAGACGACGGCTTCCCTGCCCTTCACCTTACGGGCCAGTTTCAGGGCGGCCTCCACGGCGTTGGTGCCGGCCGGCCCCGGGAACATCACCTTGTACGGCAGTTCACGCGGCTGAAGCACAACCTCCTGGAAAGTCTCCAGAAAAGTACGCTTCGCGGCCGTCGACATGTCCAGAGCATGCGTGACACCGTCACCTTCGATGTAGTCGACAAGCGCACGCTTGAGCACCGGGTTGTTGTGCCCGTAATTCAGCGCCCCGGCACCGGAGAAGAAATCCAGGAAAGGGCGGCCGTCCTCACCGTACATGCGACTGCCGAGTGCACGGTCGAACACGGTGGGCCAGCCCCGGCAATAGGAACGGACCTCGGACTCGAGCCTCTCGAACACATGAGAGGCGGGATGGGGAACCGTCATGATGCTCGCTCCTCACGGCAGACCAACAAACCGTCTACGTCAGGCGTCTTCGCGGCCGCCGTCTCATCGAAGCAGCGGCCCGATACGGTACAGGAACTCGGCATCGTGCGCGTCGGGGAAGAACTCCGCCGGAAACAGAAGGTCCCTTTCGAGCGGTGCCGCGTGCCGTCGGGCGAAAGACCGGAACAGTCGGTGCGACGCGGCGTTGTCCGCGCTGATGGTGGTCTCCAGGTGCCGCAGGGTGCCGCCCGCCGCAAGCCGGGCGGTGAGATGGTCCAGCATCGCACCGGCCGTGCCCCGTCCCCGTTGCCCCCGGTCCACGGCTATCTGCCAGACGACGAGGGTGTCGGGCTGCTCGGGGCGGCGGAATCCCGTGACGAACCCCACCGGCACATCACCGGACTGGGAGGCCACCACGGAAGTACGGGCGAAATCCCTGAACCACAGCAGATAACTGTAGGAAGAATTCACATCCAGCACCCCAGAATCGCGGGCGATACGCCACACCGCAGCCCCGTCCTTAACCGTGGGAACCGCCATAACCAGTGTGTCCACCGAACACACCTCACTCTCGCTGCGCGAACCACCGCGCGCACGCGCCAACCACCACGCGCATGCGTCAACCCGCATGTGAACGGACCCCGTCCGATCCATTCTCCGCGCCCCCGAAAGACGACCGTTCAACCAGCGGATCACCGACTACGGTGTCTGCCGCTTCAGGGTTCAGTTGTCCACACGGACGTACCACCGTGACACATCGCTACGATGCTACGCCCCCCACACCACACACGCCCACACGAAAAACCCTGTTTAAAAAAGAAGAAAGGTGAAACGAACCGGCAACGTTCCCCCGCAGCCAGGCAATCCAGCAACGCGGACTCGACCCCTGCACGTCATCCCAAGCAATATCCAGCGCCGCAACCCGGGACTGCTGCAGTCCCACTCTCGTAGTTGGCGAGGGATGAGAGTCTGTCAACGCGGCTTGATGGCCCAGATCAAGCCGCGTTCACAGACCTATCTGCCGTGATCAGAGTGAACGCCTGCCCTCTTCTGCACGGCGGGCGGGCTACCACCAGCATTATCCTGACTGGAGCATCAACGGTCACGACAGGACCGCGTCTCCTGTCCTATCGATGTGGCTCCAGCCACGGGGGAGTCTCGTCATCGACCCTGATCTCCTGGCGGCTCTGTGGAGAGAACGGCATCCGTCGGCCCCTCCGGTCGCTCACACGTTTCGCACCAGGTACGCGGATCGCCGGGTTCGCTTCCACAGCCTCCCCGGCTCGAAGCGCTATCCGCAGTCCGGAGACGAGTACGCGATCGTGCTGGACCGGTACAACACGATCCTCGACGAGTTGTTCACGGACACCGATGTGTTCGCGGTGACGATGGACTGGTCAGACACACCGACCGGGCCCCCGGGCTACTCGACCCCACGACCGACACTGCACCCGGGCAGCATCCGCTGGTGGACCGAGTCGGACCAGGATGACCCTGACCCGGAATTCCACACCCACACGCGCCTGTACGCCGACCGGCGCCGGTCGAGTCACGGCTGTGCCGACGGGCTGCTGCGAGCAGTCGCGGACGAAGCGCTCGCGGAAGTCTTCATCACCGACACGAAACTACGCCATATCCACCATCCCTACGACGGCGGCGCAGACGTCATCCTTGCCACCCCCGTTCGCGGCTCGCCGTCGGCGTCGCCGAGTACGTGCCGGCCCCTCAGCCAGGACCGGCCCACCGCGTGCAGGAACGCGTCGCCGTGCTGGAGGACCTGGACCGCGATGGTCGGGTCGTTCACCGCCGAGGACAGTGCCTGGGCTGCGACGCCGGCCAGGACCCGCGGTGCGAAGGCGGGGTCCCGCTCGACGGTCCGCTCGGCGCCCAGCGCGACCGTCCCGGCCAGTCGGCGCGGTTCGGGCGGGGTGCGGGGCTCCCCGTGGACCACGAGCAGTACGGTGCTGCGAGGAAGGGGCTCGTCACGCAGCAGCCCTCAGACGACGAGCAGGCGCATGGGCCAGGTACGCGGACCCGGGAGCGCGGCGGAGGCGCAGCGCGGGCTGCGCTTCTCGAAACTGCCCGACAGGATCCGTCCGGATCGAGGGCACCGTGGAGGAGCGCTTCGCCGATACCCACCCTTCGGCGGCCGCCGCCGTCACCCCGGACTGGTGGCTCATACGCATGGGCGGCATCTGACCCCGCGCCCCGGCCCGTCCGTCCGGGGTGCGCCCGGCCGGGGTGGCCCGTCCCCGCGCCCTCACGGAAGGCCCCCCGTGCTCCACTGCAAGACACTCGACCGCCTGACATCGCTCGCGGCCGCCGGAGCGGTCACCATCGGATGCTTCCTGGGCGTGTTCCAGCCCGCCCGCCGCCGCCTCACGAGGACGCCTGGTCGTCCGCCACCATCGGACGATCGGGCGCGCCAAAGCCTTCACAGCGCACCTTTTCGGAGCCGGACGGGGAAGCGCCGGGTACGGGACGCTCGCCGACCCGGCGCTGCCGCCCCGAGAACAACGCATGAAGACCGCCGGCAGGGACGGCGTCCGGTGGCGCGCTGGAACGGAAGTGATCTCTCCGGCTGTCCGATCGGTCACGCGAACGACGCCGCGCGGAGATTGTCACGCGGAGGAGCGGGGGTGGTGCTGGTCGCGCCAGGTTCGAGGCGAGATTCCGTATGCCTGTTTGAACACTTTGCTGAAGTGGGTCGCGTCCACGAAGCCCCATCTCCGTCCTATCGCCGCGATGGTCTGCAGTCGCCCGTTCGGGCCGGCCAGTTCCCGCCTGCATGCGGCCAGGCGGCGTGCACGGACCCAGTCGCCGAGACTGATGCCCGACCGGGACAGCACAGCGTAGAGGTGGCGTACGGACATGTTGTGTGCGGCGGCGATCCGTGCCGCCGTCAGATCGGCATCAGCCAGGTGGGACAGGATGTATTGAGTGATCCGCAGGCCGAGTGTCGCTTCCAGCGGTTCCTTGGCCAGGCCGGAGTTGCCGTGCTGGGACGTCAGGACGGCACGGAGGAGTTCGATGCTGGGTTCCACGACGGCGTCGGCATGCTCGCCCTGGTGCAATTCGTCGCTGACGGCCAGCTGGGAGAAGTAGGGGAAGGCGAGGCGCGCAACGGGGTTGTCGGATCCCAGAGGGCGCGCGGTGACGTCTCGTAGTAAACGGTCGGGGAGCGCGAGTGCCGCGCGGGGGAAACGGATGAAGCGGTAGTCGACTCCCTCGTCGAAGAGATGTGTGTAGGGGGCGATCGATTGGTAGACGGCCAGTTCCCCCGGCCTCAGCAGGCACTCGCGACCGTTCTGCACCACCACGCTGCTGCCCTTCATCTGCACACCGAGAGTGACAGCCGGCTCCTCGTCCTCCCGTGCCAGCCGCTCGGTGCGACGGAGAGCGACCGCGGTCGCCCGCGCCGAACAGATCTTGATGGGCCCCACGGTGCCGAGCCCTATGCGGACGGAGATGTCCTCAGCCGCGGGACGGTGGTCTATGTCGACCGCCACCATGGATTTCCACACCGCGTTGCGGACCACTTCCTCCCGGTCCCGCGGCGGTATGAACGCTGTGTCGAGGACCGGGCTCATGAGGCCGGCCCTTCTCTGCGTCGGTCACAAGGTCGGCTTGCCAGTGCAGCGGCCCGTTCCCCCACAAGTCACCCCTCGCACGCACGGTCCCCGCCGTCAGTCTGGCTGGATTCTCTCTCGGTGCGCAACGGTTTCGAAGGGCTCGCACGCGCCTGATCCGGCGTCAGCCCGAGGCGGTGCACCACTGACAAAGTTCCCTGCACGATCGACAAAGTCGGAGACCCACGATGACCCTAGGGTCCGTGGGAGAGGCCGGGGGACGGCACCCTGGCCTGGCCGGCAGTTTGCGGATCGTCGAGAGGGCTGAGAATGTTCCTGCGCACGCGTAAAGGCGTCACATCACTTGTTACTTCCGGGCTGTTGGCTGCTTCACTGGGAGGGGCCGTCGCTGCCGCGCCCTCTGCTGCAGCCGCGGCCTATCCGTGGTGCACCTCGTCCGCCTGGACGCAGAGTGCGGACACCACCTGGACCACCAGGCCGTCGACGAGCAGCACCGACACGACGTGCGTCATGGCCCGGGGAAGCACCGGTGCGGGTGTCACCTCCCTGCAGAAGGCCTTGCGGGACTGCTACGGCAGAAACATCGCGGTTGACGGGGTGTTCGGGCCCGCCACCAAGGCGGCACTCGAATACGCGCAGGGCAGGGCCGGCGTGAACCAGGACGGCGAGTACGGTCCGGTGACACGCAACGCAATCCTCTGGGGCCGGTACAGCATCGAGACGGGTGCCAAGGTCCGTTGCGCATGAAGCTAGGCGGCGTCTGAGTGGACAGGTGATGAGTCTCTGAGGACCCGGCCACCAGAGGTTCCGACCCTGGTCGTGCCGGACACCGGAATGTCCACGCGGCCGCGGTGTCCCTCGCCGACACGGTCGGCCCGGGTCTTCTCCCCTCCAGGTAGGAACGCCTCAGCATCGCGCGGACGAGGCGTAGACATACCAAGAAATGCAAACGCCGAGATTTCTGATCAAGATCTGCTGCCTGTCCGACACCCTCCCACTAGGAGCATGATGTCTTTCCGTTCGTCCCGCAGCACGTCTCGCGTCCTTACTGCCCTGGGCGCCATGGCGGCCCTGCTCGCCTGCGGCGTCGCTGTCTCCCCCACCGCGAGCGCGGCTGTATACCCTACCTGCAACACCACCAAGGCCGTCTCCATCACCTCAGGCCACTCCGTCACCGTTCCCGCCTACGGCAGCTCCAAGACCTTGACATGCAAACTGGTCCTCAACCAGAGCACGGAGAACCCGGCCGTGAAGGCGCTGCAGCGGAGCCTGAAGAATTGCGAGGGCTACTCCTACCTTGGCGTCGACGGTTTCTACGGCCCTCAGACGTTCCTCGCCGTAGAGGCTCTCCAAAAGAAGTACGGGCTCTTCCAGGACGGCATCTACGGCCCGGACACCCGCGACAGCATGAAGCACTACAGTTCCACGCTGGGCTGCGCCCGCCTTTGACATCGCGGTTCAGCGGCGCCGGCACTCCCTGCCGCTTCGGCCGGGATCAGCCGAAGCGGCGAGGCCGCTCGACTCCCCCGCGCGAGCAAGCCGACGGTCCCCCGGCCAGCGCCGGTCCTGCCAGGGTTCTCGGCGTCGTCGGGCAGCAGGCCGGCAGGCGCGGCCGCGGTCTCGGGCAGCAACGGGGGGCACCGGCCGGTCGAAGGGGTCGTCGCCTCTCCGACCGGCCCCCTACCGGCCCCCGAAGGCGGCGCCCCCGACCGGTACTTCGACGCGCGTCACCGGCCCGCCCACCGAGGCCTGACCGCACCACCACCCCAACCGGGCGCCGCCTGCCCTGGCCTCGGCCCCGGAACCGCCCCGTCAAGTGGGCAACGCCGCTGCCGATGGGCTTCGCCACCATGCTCATGGGCGTGCTTCCCACCTACGAGGCGATCGGAGTCGTCGCCCCCGTCCTGCTGACGCTGCTACGCCTCGTTCAGGGCCTCGCGCTGGGGGGAGAGTGGGGCGGCGGCCTGCTGCTCGCGGTCGAGTATGCGCCGAGCAACCGGCGTGGCTTCTACGGCGCCGTGCCTCAGGTCGGCGCGCTCGCGGGACTGGCGCTCGGACCGTCCGCTCCCCCGCAGGCGGCCGCCACGCCCGGCGCGGTGGCGACCCGGACGGCGGAGTCCAGCAGGGCAAGCCTCTGGGGGCCGTTCTCCACAGCATCCGAAGGAAGGTGCGGGAGCGGATCGACCACAGCCGCTACTCGGACGGCTGTGCGACGGCACTCGTCCGCAGGACGGTGGTGCGGAACGAGGTCACCAGGGGCCGAAGGTCGACCCGGTGCCACGCGGCCCACAACTGGACGCTTGTCTCGTTCCAGGGAAGCTCGCGCACCGCGACCTCCTCGGTGGTGGCGCGGACCATGCTCTTTTGTACGAGTGCGAGTCCGAGCCCAGCAGCGACCAGGCCGAGCGCTGTCAGTGGCTCGGCCGCGTCGAAGCGGATGTCGGGCGTGAACCCGGCCACTGTGCATGAGGCGACGAAGGTGTCCCGCCAGGCGGGGTCCTGAGCGTTCTCGACGGCGATCCACGGCTGGCCATCGAGGTCCCCGGGGGCCACTTTTTCCTGTTCGGCGAGTGGATGACCCGCAGGGAGAACGAGCAGCAGCGGATCTTGGAGCAGGGGCGCGGCCAGTAGGTCAGGATCACCCGCGGACGGAGGTTCATGGACGAGCGCGATGTCGAGGCTGCGCTGCCGCAGGCCTTCGAACTGCTCGCTCGGCGGAAGGTTGTACAGAGCGATGTGAACGCCGGGGCGTTCACTGTGCACAGCGCGTAGCGCGCCGGGCAGGATGCCGGTGTGCATGGCGTCCGCCACGTAGCCGATACACAGTCCGCCCTCATCTCCGCGGCCCAGCCGACGGCCCAGGTTCTCCAGGCGCTCCGCATGCTGCAGCAGTGCGCGGACTTCGGCCAGGAAGACCTTGCCGTCCCGGGTCAGCCGGATTCTTTGCTGGCCGCGCTCGAACAGGGTGAGGCCGAGGTTCTGTTCGAGTTGAGCGATCTGCCGACTGAGCGGCGACTGGGACATGTGCAGCCGCTCGGCGGCTTGGCCGACGTGTTCGGTCTCGGCGACGGCTACGAAGTAACGGAGTTGCCGCAGGTCAAGCATGTAAGACCTCTAAGGACTCAAGTGCGTCCAAGTAAGTCTTGGACAGTCTCAAGTGTAGATCCTAGCCTCGAACACGTCAGTCGACGGACCGCGCACAAAGCGCGAAGAGAACACATCCGTCGCCGTCCGCCACAGCAAGGATCTGCACCATGTCCATCAAGTCCTTCCTGCCCGGCCGTCTGGGCTTCGGCACCGCACCGCTGGGCAACATGTTCCGGGCCATTCCCGACGAGGAAGCCGCGGCCACCGTGGACGCCGCCTGGGACAGCGGCATCCGTTACTTCGACACCGCGCCCTTCTACGGCGCGGGGCTCTCCGAGATCCGGCTCGGAGAAGCGCTGGCCCATCGCCCCCGCGAGGAATTCGTCCTGAGCACGAAGGTCGGCCGCGTCATCCTCGACGAGATCGAAGATCCGTCCGCCCGCGAATTGGGCGAGAAGGGCGGACTGTTCGAGCACGGACGCCCCAATAAGATCATCAACGACTACTCGGCCGACGCCACGCTGCGCTCCGTCGAGGACAGCCTCAAGCGGCTGAGGACGGACCGCCTCGACATCGTGTGGGTACACGACGTCGCACAGGACTTCTACGGCGACGAGTGGCTCGCCGCCTACGAGACGGCCCGCACCGGTGCGTTCCGGGTGCTGCAGAGGCTGCGCGACGAAGGCGTCATCAAGGCCTGGGGTCTTGGCGTCAACCGGGTCGAGCCCCTGGAGCTGACGCTCGACCTCGAGGAGCCCGAGCCGGACGCGTTCCTCCTTGCCGGCCGCTACACGCTGCTCGACCACGAGCGCGCCCTGCAGCGCCTGCTGCCCGCCGCGAAGGCCCGGAACGTCGACATCGTCGTCGGTGGACCGTACAGCTCCGGCGTGCTGGCCGGCGGACAGCACTTCGAGTACCAGAAGGCCCCCGCCTCGGTCGTCACCAAGGTGGAGCGCATCAAGGCACTCGCAGGGCAGCACGGCGTGGGCATCAAGGCGGCAGCGCTGCAGTTCTCCCTTGCTCACCCCGCGGTCGCCGCGGCCATCCCCGGCGCCTCCCGGCCCAGCCGCATCGCTGAGGACGTCGCCGCACTCGGCGAGAAGGTCCCGGCGGCCTTCTGGGCGGCTCTGCGCACGGAAGGACTGATCGCGCAGGACGCTCCCGTACCCAACGCCTGACCCCTACCTCACCCGAACAGGAGACGACCATGGCGACTACGACCGCAACCACCGACATCCCGGTGCCCGCCGACCGCGTCTGGCAGCTCATCGGCGGCTTCGACTCCCTGCCCGACTGGCTGCCCTACATTCCCGCGAGCACGCTGAGCGAAGGCGGCCGCGTCCGCAGCCTCACGAACGAGGAAGGCGGTGTCATCGTCGAACGCCTCGAAGCGTTCGACAACCAGGCGCGTAGCTACAGCTACTCCATTGTGCGGGCCCCCTTCCCTGTCACCGACTACCGCTCCACCCTCACCGTGCACGAGAAGCCCGGCGGGCAGAGCCGTGTGGAGTGGGCCGGCACCTTCACACCGGCAGGTTCGAGCGAACAAGAAGCGATCGCTCTGTTCCACGGCATCTACACCGAAGGGCTGGCCGCACTGAGGAAGACACTCGAGGCGTGAACACGGAGACGGGACGCCCGGTGGCGCCGTCCGGCTCCGCGAGGACTCTGTCCGGCGCCAACGGGCCCTGTGCTGGGAGATCTTGCAGCTTTCGGCCGCCACCTGTCGCGCTGGCCCTGCCCATCTGATGCTGCGGGTTCCCCACAGCTGACCCGCCGGCCACCGTTTCCGTCGGCCCAATCACCGATCCGCTCGCGCTGCGGCCGAGGCGGCTCGGACCCGCGAAGCCGCACGTCGACATGAGCCACGGCTCATGGCTGCGTGCGGCGTGGGCCGCGGTCTGAGACGTCCCTCAACACCCTGGATGACCAAGGAGAACCATCCGTGCAACGATGGCACCTGCAGCGGTGAGCCACGCCGTCTGCGGGGTCGGGCCGGGGGAACGTGCCCGGCCGGCCGGGCAGGCGATGGCCCCGCGTAGGGACGCCGCGCCGGTTCAGCGCGTCCCGCGCCCGCCACGCATCACGATCGCGTCTGCGGTGGTTCCCAGATCGAGCAGTCGTGGGCGAAGAGCACGCGTCGGGGATCGAAGTCCATCATCCGGTCCAGCCAGGGCCGATACGGGGGAACGGGCTCTTCCACACCGTCAAGGGCGGCGCGGCGGGCCAGTTGCTCGGAGTCGAAGTGGGAAGCGACGTCGTGTGCCTGGCCCGCGAGGACCACAGTGCCGTCGTCCTGCCGGAGGACCAGCGACTGGTGTCCTTGAGTGTGCCCAGGCGTCGGAATGATCCAGACCCCCGGCCACACTTCGGCCTCCCCGGCGGCTACTTCGTACGTCGCGCCGGGGAAGTCGATCAGGTGGTCGAAGGTATGGCCTCCCCCGCGGGCGGCCTCCAGTTCGGCCTCCTGGACGAAGACGGGCCTGCCGCCCAGGAAGGGGTTTCCGCCGCAGTGGTCGAAGTGCAGATGGCAGTTCACCACCACGGAGATGTCGTCCAGACCGACTCCGGCCGCGGACAGGGCGTCCTTCAGGGCGCGGCGTCGCGGCCGGTAGTGGGCTTCGGTTTCGGCGTCCGCGTCACCGACGCCGGTGTCGAAGAGGATCAGCCCCTTGCCGTGTCGCACGAGGTAGGCGAGGACAGGCTCCACCCGTGGCTGCGAGGTGCCCGTCTCCGACGCCGGCCGGACGAAGTACCCGAGATCCAGCCGCCGCACCGTCACGTTCCCCATCGTGTTCCCCACGGCGTCATCCTGACAGCCCGCCGCCCGACCCCCGAGCCGGCCTGCCGACAGCAGACCCCCCGGCTCACGAGCCGCAGAGGGCGGGGGCGAAAGGCGAGGCGCGGGAGGGCGGAGCGCAGTGGGGCGCAGTGGGGCGCAGGGACCTGAGGCATCGACGGATCGCCGCGCGGGGGCGACGTCACACCGTGCCCGCGCTCGCGCATGCCGCCGCCGCTCGTGCCGCGCCCGCCTGACCGCGCGCCCGTCACGCCGGTCACGCCCGTCACGCCCGTCACGCCCGTCACGCCCCAGGGTGCGGCGCCGTCAGGTAATGCTGCACGGTCGGCGCCAGCCACGCCGTGATCTCCTCCGGATGCAGGTGCACCGCGGGTGGGAAGCACAGGACGTAGCGGGTGAGGGCCAGGCCCAAAAGCTGAGAGGACACCAGCGCGGCGCGTGCCGGCGCCTGCTCGGGGTCGGGGCACAGCCGCCGGGCCAGCGGGAGAAGCTGGTCGCTGAAGATGCCCCGCATCCGCTCGGCGCCGGCGTCGTTGGTCACGCCGACCCTCAGCAGTGCGGTGAGCACCTCGTTCTCCTCCCACTGGTGCAGAAAGTGCGTCACCAGCGCACGGCCGGCCTCCCCGCGGGGCAGCGAGCCCGCATCCGGAAGCTTCAGATCGATGGCGACGGCCGCCGCGAACAGCCCCTCCTTGTTGCCGTAGTAGCGCATCACCATGGAAGGGTCGATCTTCGCCTGCTGGGCGATGGCACGGATGGTGGCGCGCTCGTAACCGTCGGCGGCGAACCGCTCGCGAGCCGCCTCCAGGATGGCCTGTCGGGTGGCATCGGAGCGACGGGCGGGGGTGGCGGACGTGCTCTTGTTCATGCCAACGATCGTAGGCCAACACGCATTGGCCAACAAGCGTTGACGCGCACGTAGGCACTCATCTACTTTTACCAGCAGACATTTGCCAACAGCCGTTGGCCCACAATCGTTGGCTACCGGAGGTCACCATGAACGGCACCAGCACGGGCAAGGGCAACGACCCCACCCCGGGCGCCACGCCCCCCGTGATCGTCGTGGGCGCCGGACCCACCGGCCTCATCCTGGCGGGCGACCTCGCCGAGGCCGGCATCGCCGTCACCCTGCTGGAGAAACGCCCCCGCCAAATCAGCAGCCTCTCCCGCGCGTTCGGCGTCCACGCCCGCACACTGGAACAGCTTGACGCCCGCGGCCTCGCCGACGACCTGCTCGCCACCGGCAGCACCATCACGCAACTGCGGCTCTTCCGCCGCCTCTCACTCGACCTGACCACGCTGCCCTCCCGCTTCCCCTTCCTGCTGATCACCCCCCAGTACGAGGTCGAGCGCCTCCTGGAGCAGCGGGCCCGGCGGCTCGGCGTCCGGTTCCGGTACGAGACCGAACTCCTCGCGCTGCGCCAGGACGCCGACGGCGTGGACATCGACGTCCGCACCGGGGAGGGGACGACCACCACCCACCGTGCCGCCTACGTCGTCGGCGCAGACGGCCATCGCAGCACCGTGCGCCAGGCGATCGGGCAGCCCTTCCCCGGCGACTCCGTCATCACCTCCCTGTTCCTCGCCGACGTCCGGCTCGGCCAGAAGCCCGACAGCGTTCTCACCGTCGACGGCACCGGTGACGTCTTCGCGATGATCGCCTCCTTCGGCGACGGCTGGTACCGCGTCATGGGCTGGAACCGCCGCAACGAAGTCCCGGACGACCACCCCCTCGACCTCGACGAGGTCAAGGACGTCACCCGTCGCGCCCTGGGCACCGACTACGGCATGCACGACGCCCGCTGGCTCTCCCGCTTCCACAGCGACGAACGCCAGGCACCCGAGTACCGGGCCGGCCGCGTCTTCCTCGCCGGCGACGCCGCCCACATCCACTCCCCCGCCGGCGGCCAGGGCATGAACACCGGGATGCAGGACGCCGCCAACCTCAGCTGGAAGCTCGCCGCCGTCGTCACAGGACAGGCCCCCGACAACCTCCTGGACACCTACCAGACCGAACGCCACCCGGTCGGCAAGGCGGTCCTGCGCAGCAGCGGCGGCCTCCTCCGGCTGGCCCGCGCCAAGAACCCGGCCCTGCGTGCCCTGCGCGCCGTCGTCTCCGCCCTCGTCAACGCCGCCGCGCCCGCCCGGACCAAGGCCCTGGCTCAGATCACCGGCATCGGCTACCGCTACCCCGCCCCACGCGGTGCCCACCCCCTCGTCGGCACCCGCGTCCAGGACGTCACCCTCAAAAGCGGCAAGCGCCTCCACGAAGCCCTCCGCGGCGGACACTTCGTCCTCATCACCCCGCCCACCGTTCAACTCCCCCACCACACCACCCCGGACGACAAGCCCGCCACACCCCCCGCCGTCGAACACTGGGCAGACGACCGGCGCACCACCATCCTCGTGCGCCCCGACGGATACACAGCCTGGGCACAGGACGACGCCGACACCACAGCCATCGAGGCCGCAGTCTCCGCGCGTTTCAACGCCCCCGGCCGACATTGACGTCCAAGGCCCTTGCCCGGCGAGCTGACTCGCTCACAGGACGCCGGTGCACGACCGTCACCGTCGGCAGTGCGAGCGCCGCGCAGACCCCCGGTACCGGCGGATGAACCCGCCACCAGCCGCCACCTGCCCAGAAGGCAGCCGACCGTATGCAAAGGCACCGTGCGAGGGTGCGGGAGGCTCGTGGGACCGTCGTCGCACCAGCCTCCGGCGCTTCGCCCGTGTGTCCCACAAGGCGCGGCGCGCCGTGACGGTCGGTCACAACGGCGGGTTGGAGCAGGCCACGAACCCGATGCTGCCGCCGGAAGGGTCGCGCCAGCAGTCCGGCCCCGGCCGCCGCTGTTACCACGGCTCCGGCACGGGAACCCGGCCACCCGGACAGCGACATCCAAGGAGGCGAGTGACATGCCGGGACGCGAGGAAATGCCGTCGACCTTGGAGCGATCGTCCAAGGACGCCCAGCGAACATGGATCAAGGCGCACGACTCGGCCGTCGAGCAGTACGGCGAAGGCGAGCGAGCGCACCGGGTGGCATACGGCGCGCTGAAACACACATACGAGAAGGTCGGTGATCACTGGGAGCGCAAGGAGGGCGGGCGCAAGGGGCCCTCGGACCCGCGGTCGGCGAAGCCCCGGCAGCAGGGCGGCCGCAGCGGGGAAGGTGTCGACGAGAACGCGTCGAAAGAGCATCTCTATGCTCTCGCTCAGCGACTGGGTATCGACGGAAGGTCACGAATGTCGAAGTCCGAGCTGCGCGACGCGATCCGCAAGGCGAACCGCTCGGAGACGCGCGCAGCCCGTTCGAGCTGACCGGACATGGGTGGTGACGGGCTCATCAGGGAATGCACAGCTGGTCATGTGAGGTGAGGCTGTGCAGGAACGTGGCCGCGTTCTTCGCGAGATTCTGGTGGACCGGCAGGTCTCCGAGCATCTCCTGCTCGTCGCAAGTCACGTGCAGCCCGGTGCCGGGCAGGGTGTCCCCCATGGCTTCAGGACGAGCGAAGACCTGGCTGTCCGCCTTGACGATGCCGGGGCTGAACGTCGCCGAACGCGAGACGACCACACTCATCCGACTGGACCGTAGCCGCGGGCCGTGACGAGGTGCACGTCGGCGAGAACGTCCAGACCGTCTTCGCCTCCATGCCCCTGGACCTCGCGGGCGACCTGCTGGCGAAGCCGCTCACGCTGGATATCACCATCGGCGAGTGGTTCGGCCACGCGTCCGTCATCCCCGCCCTCACCGAGGCCGTCACGGCGGGGATGCGGTAGGTCTGGTTCACCCGTCACAGGTGCTCGATCAGCTTGTCGAGGGTGATGGGTACGTCGCGTACCCGGATGCCGGTGGCGTTGTGGACGGCGTTCCCGATCGCGGCCGCCGAGCCGACTGTGCCGATCTCCCCGAGCCCGCGAGCGCCGAGGCTCCTGGTCCCGACCTCCTCACTGCCGTCGCCCAGCGGCCCGGTGAGGACGGGGTCGGGCCGTCCGAGCAGGTGCACGTCGATGTCGGGAACGTCGGCGCTCACGGGCACGAGATAGTCGGCGAGCGTGCTGGATGCCAGGCGCCCGGTGTCGGGCTCCAGCGGGTTCTCCTCCAGCAGGGCGTGCCCGATACCGAAGATGACACCGCCGACGAGTTGGCTCCGCGCGGCCCGGGAGTTGATGACGCGGCCGACGTCCGCGACCGTGGTGAACCGGGTGACGCGGGTTTCGCCGGTGAACCGGTTGACCCGTACCTCGCAGAAGTGGGCGCCGAAGCTGTGGTGGACATACCGCGGGTCGGGGTCGCCGGCTGACTCGGCGAGGGCCGTGATGCCTGGTGAATCGACGGCGGCCAGCAGGCTGCCGAAGGTCATCGACCGCCCTTGACCGTGCAGGACGCCGCGTTCGTAGCGCAGGTCGTCGCCGCTCGCTCCGCGCCACGGCGACCTGTCGTCGGTGACGGCGAGCCGCTTGAGCTCGTTGATCGCGTCGCGGGCGGCCCTCACGATCAACGGCACGGTGGCGTGCGTGGCGCTTGATCCTGCCGCGGGCGCGCCCTGCGGCAGCAGGGTGTCGCCGATCTCGGGCGTCACTCGCGTCAGCGGGATCCCGAGGGCGTCGGCGCCGGAGATGCCCACCATGGTCGCCCCGCCGGTGCCGAAGTCCGAGATGCCGGTCGAGACGACGGCGGTGTCGTCCTCGAGCAACCGGATCCGCACGCTCGCGGCCCGGCGGTGCGCCGGGTAGATGGCGGTGGCCATGCCGGTGCCGTACAGCCACTGCCCGTCGACGCGTGAGCGGGGCTTGGCGCTGCGGCCCGACCAGCCGAATCGCCGCGCGCCGACGCGGTAGCACTCCTCGAGGTGCTTGCTCGACCACGGCAAGCCTGTGGAAGGGCTCTTGGTGGCGTAGTTGCGCAGCCGGAGCTCCACCGGGTCTACGCCGGTGGCGACGGCCAGCTCGTCCATCGCCGTCTCCAGGGCGAAGGACCCGGGTGCCTCGTTGGGGCCGCGCATCGCCCGGCTCCCCGGGATGTCGAGGACGGCCAGCTGTGCGTCGACGTGCAGGTTCGGCGTGCGGTAGAGCGCGTCCGTGGTGGCGTGCGCCGGGGTCATGGGGAAGGTGACGGTGGTCGGGCGCTCGGAGACGCTCTGGTGGCTGATGGCGTTGAGGACGCCGTCGCGGGAGGCGCCCAGCCGGACGGTCTGTGTGAGCTGGGGCCGGTGGCCGGTGAGCGTGAACATCTGCTCGCGGGTGAGCACGAGGCGGACCGGGCGGCCGATCTCCCGGGCCGCGGCGGCGGCGAGCGGGGTGTCGCTCCACAGGATGACGCGGGCACCGAAGGCGCCGCCCACGTACTTCGTGATCAGCCGGACGTTCTGAGGCGGAACACCGATCCGCTGGGCCGTCCCGAGGGCGTACGCCGAGGGAACCTGCGCGCCGGCATGGATGGTGACCTGGTCCCCCTTCCAGACGGCGAGAACGGCGTGGGGCTCCATCGCCGCGTGGTGTTGCATCTGCTGGTGGAACTCGGCCTCCACGACGACGTCGCTGGCGGCGAGCGCGGCGTCGATGGAGGCGACGCCGGGCGCAAGGATGTTGAGGCTGCTCGGTGACCCGCTGATGGTGGGGCCGGCCGGAACGTGGGGCTCGTCCGCGAGCGAGGTGCGCGGTGGCCGGGTGTCGTAGGTCGCGGTGACCCTCGCGGCGGCGTCGCGTGCCTGTTCGGGGGTCTCGGCGACGACCATCGCGATGGCCTGGCCGTGGAAGTGGACCTCCGCGTCGCGCAGCGGGACGTAGTTCTCGACGAAGCCGGCGAGCGGACCGGTGATGGGATACAGGCCCAAGCGGGTGTCGGGCGCGGCATACACGCGCAGGACGCCGGGTGAGGCCAGTGCTGCCGCCGTGTCGATGCCGGTGAGGGTGCCTCGCGCAATGGTGCTGGTGACGAGATGGGCGTGCGCGAGGCCGGGGGCGCGGTAGTCACCGGAGTACTCGGCCGCGCCGGTGACTTTCAGCCTGCCGTCGACGCGCTCGGTCTCGCGTCCGACTGGGGAACGGGACATCGTGAATCCTTCAGCTGCTGAATGCGAGTGCGCCGGTCGACGGAGCACTGTGGTGGATGGGGACCCCGGTGCTCAGGGGTGCCCCCGAGCCGCCGTGCCGGTGGGCGACGACCTCCGCCGCGATCGACAGCGCCGTCTCCTGCGGGGTTCGTGCCCCGAGGTCGAGGCCGATGGGCGAATGCAGGCGATCGAGCTCGCCTTGGGTGAGACCGGCCTCACGGAGCCGGGTCAGGCGTTCCTCGTGGGTGCGGCGGGACCCCATGGCACCCACGTACGCGACTGGCATGCGTAGCGCGGCGGTCAGGAGGGGCAGGTCGAACTTGGGGTCGTGGGTGAGCACGCACACGACGGTGCGCCGGTCCAGCAGGCCGGCCTCGGCCTGGGACCCGAGATAGCGGTGCGGCCACTCGACGACGACCTCCGCGTCCGGGAACCGTTCCGGGGTGGCGAACGTGGCCCTGGCGTCGCAGACGGTCACCCGACAGCCGAGGAAGGAGCCGAGCCGGGCCAGCGCGGCTGCGTGGTCGATGGCGCCGAAGACCAGCATGCGAGGCGGTGGGGAGCTGCTCTCCACCAGCAAAGTCATCGGCTCCCGGCAGTAGCTGTCGGCCACCCCGAGCTCGAGCGTGCCGGTCCGCCCTGCGTGCAGGGCACCGATGGTCCGTGCCTCGGCGACCTGGTCGAGCAGTTCGTCCCCGAGCGTTCCCGCGACGGATCGCCCGGGCCTGACGACGATCGCTCGACCGAGGTGGGTCTCCGGGCCGCGCACGATCGTGGCCACGGCCACCGCCCGGCCGCCCGCGGCATCGGCCAGAGCCGATGCGAGCCATGGTTCGGTGGTCGGGTCGTGGTGGCGCAGGAGGAGTTCGATGGTGCCGCCGCAGGTAAGACCTACGTCGAACGCGTCGGCGTCGCTGTATCCGAAGCGCAGGGCGCGGGCTTGGCGGTCCCCGGCCAGCATGTCCCGACACGTGTCGTGGACCGCGGCGTCGACGCACCCGCCCGACACGTTGCCCAGCACAGTGCCGTCCGCGTCCACGACCAGGGACGAGCCGGGCTGCCGCGGAGCGCTGCCGGCGACACTCGTGACGGTGGCGGCCACGAACGGGATCCCACGACGGACAGGTCCGACCAGGTCAGCGGCGATCTCAAGCATGTGGGCCGCCAGATCCGGGGCCGCCTGCCTGGACGGAGTCAGACCGGCCGGGGCCACGTCGGCCGCTCACCTCTTGTCCCGCAGTTCGGTCAGTGCCCGTATTACGGTGCGACGCAGCAGCGCGGGCTTGAACCGGTTGTGCTCCCGTGGTCGGGCGCCGTCCGCGGCACTGGCGGCGGCCGCCTCGAACGTTGCGGACGTGGCGGGCCGGCCCGTCAGGGCGTGTTCGACGGCCGTCAGCCTCCACGGCCTGGTCCCTACCCCGCCCGCGGCGATCCGGGCGTTCACGATGGTGCGTCCACGCAGTTGGAGGGCGACGGCGGCCGACGTGAGCGCGAACTCGTACGACTGACGGTCGCGGATCTTCAGGTAGAGCGAGTGCGCCGCCCAGGGCGAACGGGGCACGGTGATCCCGGTGATGAGCTCGTCCGGCCGCAGCACGTTCTCGACGTCCGGGGTGGCACCGGGCAGGGTGTAGAACGTCTCCATGGGTACGGTGCGCGTGCCGCGTGCGGAGGCCAGGTGCACGGTCGCGCTCAACGCCACCAGCGGGACGGCGAGGTCACTGGGATGGGCGGCGATGCACGCGTCGCTGGTGCCCAGCACGGCGTGGCTGCGGTTGATCCCGTCCAGGGCTGAGCAGCCGCTGCCCGGCTCACGCTTGTTGCACGGAGTCGTGACGTCGCGGAAGTAGCTGCACCGCGTGCGCTGCAGCAGGTTGCCGCCGATGCTCGCCATGTTGCGCAGCTGGGCCGAGGCACTCAGCTCCAGCGCCTGCGCGATCATCGGGTAGTGCTGGCGCACGGCGCGTGCGGCAGCCACGTCGCTCATTCGTTCAAGCGCACCGACGTGGAGACCCTCGTGGTCCAAGGTGATGCCGTCCAGTGGCAGCCGGTTGATGTCCACGAGACGGTCGGGTGACATCACCTCGAGCTTCATGAGGTCTACCAGGGTGGTGCCACCGGCGAGGAACGCGGTGTCCGGCCCGGCGGCCCGCACGGCCTCACGGACCGTCCGCGCCTGGGCGTAGGTGTAGGGCCGCATCAGCGCATCACCCGCTGCGCGTCCCGAATGGCGTCGACGATGCGCGGGTAGGCGCTGCAGCGGCAGATGTTGCCCGACATGCGCTCACGTATCTCGTCGTCGGAGCGGGCGGGGCCCTCGTTCTCGACCATGGCGACCGCGGACATGATCTGCCCCGGGGTGCAGAAGCCGCACTGCAGACCGTCGTGGTCGACGAAGGCCTGCTGCATGGGGTGCAGCCGGTCGCCGTCGGCCAGCCCCTCGATCGTGGTGACCTGGTGGCCGCTCGCCGTGGCGGCCAGCGTGAGGCACGACAGCACGCGCCGGCCGTCGATGTGCACGGTGCAGGCGCCGCACTGTCCCCGGTCGCAGCCCTTCTTGGTGCCCTTGAGGTCGAGCCGCTCGCGGAGAGTGTCCAGCAGGGTCGCCCGCGGGTCCACCCGCAGGGTGACCGGATCGCCGTTGACGGCGGCCCGTACCGTCACCGACGTCACGCCCTCGGCATCGGCTGCCGGGGCAGCCTCTGCCGTCTCGGCCTGTCCGGTCAGCAGCGGCGCCACGGTGACGGCGACCAGGCTCCCCCCTACGAAGCTGCGCCGGGACACACCCGGACCGGCGCCTCCCACATCGTTCTGTTGGTTCATCAATGCCTCCTGGCTGTTCGCGAGTTCGGAGTGGGGAAGGCCGGCGCCGCGACCACGCGTGTGGTCTCCGGGTCAAGCGCTGCTCCAAGGCTGGCCGCCGGGAGCAGGATCATCCAGGCTCTGCCGATCCCAGGCTGAGGTCGAGCTGAAGGAGCCGGAGCGGGCATCGATCCGGGCCCGCGGGACGGTGCGGGATCCGATCGGCCGCATGTGACGCACCACGCGTCGGGACGGCAGAGGTCCGGCCGGTTCGGTGAACACAGAGGACGGCGCACGACGACCGACCGCGCGAGGTCGGGCCGGGCCGGGCCGACCGGTTTCCTCCGACGGCGACAGGCGGCACTGCAGCCGGAGGACGTCATGCCCGTACGTGGTGCGCCACGAGGACCAGCGAGCTGTGGGCGGGAGAAGGTGGCTCGGCCGTGCAGCATGTCGACCGACCACTACGACAGTCGGTGCCGGCCTCGGGCGCCGTCAGGACGGCATCCGGCGGAGTCGGTCTTCGGTTCGCCGGTTTCAGTGCAGTGTCTGCGTGCCGATCACGGACAGGACCTGCAGCTTCTCGTAGCTCTCCGTGCCCGGAACGGCGGTGTAGACCATCAAGGAATGGGCCTGGTCGGGATCGATCAGGCGCTGGCAGTTCAGCTCCAGGGCACCGACCTCGGGGTGAACGAAATGCTTGACCTCGCGCGGACGGATCCCGATCTCATGGTCGTCCCACACCCGCCGGAACTCTTCGCTGGAGTCCAGGAGCAGATCCGCCAGATATGCGGCTCGGGAGTCGGGACCCCGGAGGGTGACGATCGCGCGCAGGCCTGCGGCGTACATCCGGGTCATGAACGCGTGCTGCTCCGGAGCGTACAGGTCCCGGGCACCGGGTTCGGTGAACCACCGGTAGCCACTGCTGCGAGCAGGACCCGTGTACTGCGTCGTGTCGCCGGTGAGGGCGACGCCCATCGGTGTCTGCCGCAAGGTCTCGCCGAGCTCGGTCACGATCTCCGCGGGCGTGTCGTGCAGCCGGTCCAGAACACGCAGCAACCCCGGGCTGATGTGCTCACTGGAGCTGTCACGCGGCGGCGGGTTGTGCCCGGCCAGCCGGAACAGATGGTCACGCTCGTCTATGGACAGGTGGAGTCCCTGGGCGATCGAGGCGAGCATCTGCGGTGACGGCTGCGGACCGCGCTCGCGCTCCAGACGGGAGTAGTAGTCGGCCGACATGTTGCACAGCGTCGCCACCTCCTCCCGCCGTAGCCCGGTAGTCCGGCGGCGCCGTCCCCGAGGCATTCCGACGTCCTCCGGCTGCAGCGCCTCACGACGGTTGCGGAGAAAGCCCGCCAGCCCTGCGCGATCGATCACGGCGCTCCCCTTCCGAGAGTTCTGCCTCGTTTCCCCGTGCTGTTTCAGTTCTATCGCCCGTGCATTCGCGCATCCACGGCTTGTCGATCCCCCCTTACCGGCTCCGACAGGGGCTGGTTGACGAGCGGACGGTCTCCTGGCCGCACGGCTTCCGCCGCCCACGGATCCGCTGGGAACGACGCGACGACATCCACGAAGCCTTCCTCGGACCCGCTGTCTGCCTGATCACCCGCCGGCACGTCCTGAGGCGTTGCCCCTCCTGGACCACGCAGAGGGACGGATCGGCGAGCCCTGGACCGGTGAGTCCTGGATGCGTGGCCGACGACCGCCCAGCATGGACGCACACGCCGAACGCGGCTGACGCGTCACTGAACGAAAGAGACCACTGATGGCTCGGAACATCGACATCACCCTCCCCGATCTGTCCGGGAAGCTCGCCCTCGTCACCGGGGCGAGCGACGGGATCGGGTTCATCATCGCCTCCCGCCTCGCCCGAGCGGGCGCAGAGGTGATCATGCCGGTCCGCAACCCCGCCAAGGGTGAGCAGGCCGCCGACCGTATCCGTGACCTCGTTCCGGAGGCGAGAGTCACCACCCGGGCCCTGGACCTGGCCTCGCTCGACTCCGTGACCGCCCTCACCCAGCAGCTCGAGGGCGAGGGCCGCCCGATCAACCTGCTCATCAACAACGCCGGCGTGATGCAACCCCCGAGCCGCCTGACCACCCAGGACGGGTTCGAGCTGCAGTTCGGCACCAACCACCTCGGCCACTTCGCCCTCACCCAGGGCCTCCTGCCCCTGCTCATCAAGGGCAAGGCCCGAGTCACCCACCAGACCAGCATCGCCGCCCGCAGCGGCGCGATCAACTGGGACGACCTGAACTGGGACCGGGACTACGACGTCACGAAGGCCTACCGACAGTCCAAGATCGCCGTGGGCCTGTTCTCCCGCGAACTCGACGTCCGCAGCGCCGCGGCCGGCTGGGGCATCACCAGCAACCTCTCCCACCCCGGCATCTCCCCCACCAACCTTCTCTCCGCCCAGCCCGGCATGGGACGGAAGAAGGACACCGGCGCCGTCCGGATGATCCGCATGCTCTCCCGCGTCCGCATCCTCGGCACCCCCGCCACCGCCGCCCTCCCCGCACTCCTGGCCGCCACCGGCCCCGACGCGCGGGGAGGCCAGTTCTACGGCCCCGACCGAGCCGACGTCGGCGGCGCTCCCGCCGAGCAGATGCTGTGGCCTCCGCTGCGCGACATGGACGAGGCCCGCAAGATCTGGGAGGCGTCCGAGCGGCTGATCGGTGCCCGATTCCCCGCCTGACGTCCCGGCACCGCCGCCGTCGTCGGCGCACCTACCATGCCTGGCTCGTGTGGCACCTGGCGCAGGTGGAGGACGACGCCGCCGGTGCCGATCAGTCGTGGACGGCGGCGGGCCGGCACGGGGCGCCCGGCCTGCCTCGCGAACGCAATGGGAGCAGCCGGAACATGGAGAACGGTCAGGAACGGGGCAGCAGTCACCCGCGCGAATGTTACGACCGCGCCGCGTCGATGTCCGGCAGGTCCCGGCACGCCCCGCGCCCCTGCTCCATGCGCGACGGCGAGGAACTCGTCGGCCGGGGCATGGCCACGTCCGCCACACCGCCGGCGGCCGACCTGGCTCCGGCGCCCGGATGACCATCGGTGCCGACGGCAAGGTGCTCGTCCAGGTCGGCACCCAGGACATCGGCAGCGGCATGTACACGATCATGACGCAGTTCGCCGATGAGGTCCTCGGGATGCCTCTCTCCGCCGTCACGTGCGAACTCGGGGACAGCAACTTCCCTCAGAGCTGCACCTCATCGATCTGCTGGTGCTCGTACCGTTCCAGGCACTCAGGGGAAGCGCAAAGCCACGGCGAGTCCGCCCTCGACGCCCGGTCGCGCCGTCAGCGTGGCGTGGTGGGCCTCGGCAATGGAAGAGGCGATGGACAGTCCCAGGCCGTGGCCGGTAGTGGCGGTTCGGTCCGCGTCGAGGCGGCGGAAGGGCTCGAACAGGCCCGGGACCAGTTCGGCAGGCACACGGACGCCTGTGTTGGTCACCGTCACGGTGGCGACGTCGAGTCGCACGCAGACCTGGCCTCCGGGGTGGTTGTACTGGATGGCGTTGCGCATCAGGTTCGTCAGCAGGTGGCGCAGCAGGACGCCGTCGCCGCGAACGACCAGCGGGGTGTCCGCGCACAGGTCGATGTGCACGCCGTGGGCCGATGCCTGTGGGGTGAGCTCGGCCGTCACGAGTCGGGCGGTGACCGTGAGGTCCACGCTCTCGGTCTCGTCCAGACCGCCGTCGCTACGTGCCAGCAGCAGGAGCGCGTTGATGAGTTGTTCGGCTTCGCGGTTGGTCGTGAGCAGGTCCTCGCGGACGTCGGCGAGACTCTCGGGGAGGGGGTCGGCGAGACCGACCTGGAGGGTGGTGCGCTGGGCGGCCAGGGGGGTCTTGAGCTCGTGGGACGCGTTGGCAACGAAGCGGCGCTGACTCTCGAAGGCTCGCTCCAGCCGGTCGAGCATGGTGTCGAAGGTGTCGGCGAGGCGGTGCAGCTCGTCGTCGGGACCGGTGAGCGCCAGGCGCTGGTGCAGGTTCTGTTCGCTGATCCGGCGGGCGGCTTCGGTCATGGAGGCGACGGGACGCAATGCCCTTCCCGCGAGCCACCAGCCCAGCAGTCCCGCAAGCAGCGCCATCACGAGGATTGCGACAGCGGACCAGAGCACCATCTGACGCAGCGCTGTGTCCTGGACGGCCTGCACGGTCTGGTCGATCTTCTGGATCAGGGCGACGCCGCTCGGGGCCGAAGTCGTGCCTTCCGGCTGAGCGGGGCGCACGGGCTCAGAGGGCGTCGCAGGGCCGCTCGGTGCATCGCCGTACGTGACCGACAGTCCCTCGACCTGCTGGGCCGTCCCGTAGCGCGCGAGCAGCACCACCAAGGCGAGCAGGGCAATGCCTGCGAGCAGGAAGAGCCCGGAGATGGCCGCTGCCAGGCGGACGCGGAAGGGCAGCCTGCTCAACAGCGCCCGCCAGTTCATTCGCACAGCCGGTATCCCTCTCCTTTGTCGACGGCGATCAGGCCGGGGGCGCCGAGTTTGCCGCGCAGCCTGCTCACCGTGGCGCGCACCGCGCTGGTGCGCGGGTCGAGGTGCTCGTCCCAGACGGTGCGGACGAGCTCGTCGTGCGGCACAGGCGCACCACCGGCCACGAGCAGCAGGTGCAGGACCGCGTGCTCCTTAGGGGTGAGCTCCAGCAACCGGCCGTCCACGGACACCTCGCGCCGCGCCTCGTCCAGGGAGATGCTCCCGAAGCGCAGCACAGCGGGGGACGGCTTTGGCGCGCGACGGCTCAAGGCACGTACGCGGGCCACGAGTTCGGCGAACTCGAAGGGTTTGGCGAGGTAGTCGTCGGCGCCGAGCGTGGTGAGGCCGTAGATCTTGTCCATGAGCTCGCCGGCCGCTGTCAGCATCAGGATCCGCGGAGGGTCGTCGAGCTCCCGTAGTCGTGTGCACACCTCGTCGCCGGTCATGACCGGCATGTCCCGGTCGAGGATCAGCACGTCGTAGGCAGTGAGCTGACACATCCGCTCGGCCTCGTCCCCGCTGGCGGCGACGTCCACCGCCATCGCCTGCCGACGCAGACCGGCGGCGATCGTGCGGGCGAGAACACGATGGTCCTCGGCTACCAGAACTCTCATGTCCCCATAACACCAAGTTCACGATTGCAGCCGGATAAAGAGGTGGGGCGGTGTAAAGCCGGATGAGGTGGGGCGGTGTACGGCGAACCAGCCGGTGAAAGACGGCCACAGGCGCAGCCTGCGCCCTCGACCAAGACCAGGACCAGGACCAGGACCAGGCGGGTCTTTATGCCGCTGTAACACGCTTATCCTGCTGCAAACAGCGGGCTGCTTGTGTCTGGGGCATGAACTTCGTCAAGCGCGCCGGAATGAGCCTTGGTGCCAGAAAGTCCAAGACTGCCGCCCTGCTGGCGATTTTCATCGTCATCTGCACCCTGCTCCTTGGCGGTTTTCTGCTGCAGGCCGCCGCCGCCCGCCAGGAAGCCGACGCGCAACGCACCACCGGCGTCGACGTCACGGTCAAGCAGAAGGGCCTCACGTCGGCCTTGGCCGACCGGCTCGGCACCTCGGACATCGTGAACCGCTACACCCCACTGCTTCCGGTACGTGCCGCGGGGCATGGATTCAGACCCCTGGCATCGCATGCGTCGAAGCCTGACGGCGAAGCCAGGGACAAGGATCAGGGTCCGCTGGCGGTGAACGGCGTCCGCGACTCGGGCATGCTGCTGCCCTTCTCGTATGGCTCGACGAAGATCATGGCAGGGCGGGGCATCACCCCCGAGGACACGGACCAACGCGTCGCGCTGATCGAGCAGCGCCTGGCCGACGAGAACAACCTCGAGGTCGGCGGGACCGTCCAGGTGCGGTCGGGTGACGGCAAGCGCACAGCGCCCCTGACGATCGTCGGTGTCTTCAAGGACCCGACGCACGACCCGACAGTGTGGACGCCGCCGCACGAGCTGCCCGGCAACACGCTGTACGTACCGATGGGCACGGCGCAGGAGCTCGGTACCGGTAGCGCGACGGTCAGCGAGGCGGTGTACCGGATCGGCTCACCGGACCAGGCCGAGCAGCTGCACGCCGCCGCCGAGCGGCTGCTGGGGGCGGTCAGCTTCGGCTTCCGCGTCAACGACAAGGCGTACAACGACCAGATCCGCCCGATCCAGCAGGTCGGCACGTTCGCGGGACTGACCGTCTGGGTGATCGCTCTGGGCGGTGCGCTGATCCTCGGCCTCATCGTGACGTTGCAGATCCGCGAGCGGCGCGCCGAGCTGGGGGTGCTGCTCGCGATGGGCGAGAAGAAGTGGAAACTCATCGGCCAGCATGCCGTGGAGGTGGCGGCCGCGGCTCTGCCCGCCGCCGCGCTCGCTGCTCTGGCCGGCCAGCTTGTCGGACAGCCTGTGGGGGACGCGCTCCTTGGCCGACAGGACGACAAGCCGACCTCGGCGGCCCCTGCGCCACATGGCGAGATCGCTCCGCTCACGGTACGGGTCGAGCCGGCCACCGTCGTCGACGTCGCCGGTATCGGGCTCGGAATCTCCCTGGTCTCCACCGTCGTCCCGGGCATCGGAATTCTCCGCCTCCACCCCCGCTCCCTCCTCATCGACATCGAATAGCACCTGCCCGGCACGACTGCGAGTGCCAGAAAGTCGACCTCCATGAACTTCGTCAAACGCGCAGGGCTCAGCCTGTGGGCCCGCAAGGGCCGCACCCTGATCACCCTCGCCACATTCCTCGTCATCTCCGTGATGGTGCTGGCCGGTGTCCTGATCAGCGACCCGACGGCCCGGGCCGAGGAGAACGCCAAGCGCTCCGTGGGCGCCGAGATCAACCTCACCATGGACATGAACCAG
Source organism: Streptomyces sp. BJ20 (assembly GCF_022869105.1). NCBI lineage: Bacteria > Bacillati > Actinomycetota > Actinomycetes > Kitasatosporales > Streptomycetaceae > Streptomyces > Streptomyces sp. BJ20. The sequence goes on along the minus strand of NZ_CP094918.1, from coordinate 3,482,518 downwards.
TTGGTCGGTGGCGGCAGTATGCGAGCTCCACGTATCGACGCCGCGACCGTCGACAGGCTCGGGGCTCTGCCCCAGGTACAGAAGTACACCTACTCGATGTGGGACCGCGTCATCCTCAAGGGCAAGTTCACGCTGGTCGGCGGCGGGCCGGTCGATCCCATGGGCCCCGGCGGAACCGTGGGGACAGGCGTCCTCGACACCTCGCTGCTCCCCGACTTCCGCAGCGGCAAGTTCACCCTCCTGACCGGTGAGCACCTCACGGCCGCCGACAAGGACAGCAGGCAACTCCTGATCGAGGAACGACTGGCCGAGCAGAACGGCCTCGAGGTCGGCGACAAGGTCACCCTGGTGGGCAACGACGAAAGAACCATGGCCGACTTCACCCTGGCGGGCATCTACCGCGACCCGCGCCCCGCCACCGAACCCGACCTCCAGTACGGAATCAACCCCGCCAACATGCTGTACGGAGCGGTGGGCGGCCTCTCCGCGCTCGCCTCCGACGGGAACGGTGGGCTGCAGGTCGGCGAGGCGACCTTCCTCCTCGAGGACGCCGAGGTACAGGGTGCGTTCAAGGACGAGGCGAAGCGAGTGGCGGGCTCGGCGCTCGACGGATTCGAGCTGGACGCCAACGACAAGGCCATCCAGCAGATGACGGGTCCGCTCAAGAGCATCCGCTCCACCGCCACCCTCGCCATGTGGCTCATGGGCACCGCCGGCGCGGCCGTCCTGGCCCTCCTGGTCAACCTCGCGGTCAAGCAGCGCCGCACCGAGTACGGCGTCCTGCTGGCCATGGGCGAGAAGAAGAGCAACCTCATCGCCCAGCAGGCCCTGGAGATCGTCCTCGTCGCGGCCGTGGCCATCGGCCTGAGTTCCACGTTCGCCCCGGGTCTGACCCAGAGCGCCGCCCAGGCGCTGCTCGGCCAGGAGGCCACCGCCGCCCGGAAGAAGCTCGACTCCTGGCAGGCCCCGCCACCCGGCAGCACCGGCCTCGGTGAGGGCACCAACTGGGACGACAAGCCCGTCGAGAACGCCGATCCCATCGGCAAGATCGCGGTGGCGCTCGACCCGGCAGACCTCGCCACCGTCGGAGGCATCGGCCTCGGCATCAGCCTGCTTGCCACCGCCGTCCCGGCCGGCGCCGTGCTGCGCCTGAGCCCCCGCACCATCCTCACGAAGGGCATGTGATCCCACCATGAACGCCGTTACCGCCACACCGCCGGTCCTGCGACTGGCCGACGTCAGCCACACCTACTTCAGCCGGCGCCGCAGGACCACGGTGCTCAAGAACATCGACTACGCCTTCGAACGCGGCACCTTCTACACCGTCCTGGGCCCCTCAGGCAGCGGCAAGACCACCCTGCTCAGCCTCGCCAGCGGCCTCGACACCCCCAGCCGAGGCGCCATCAGCTTCCACGGGCGGAATCTCACCGAGATCGGCCTCGGCCGGTTCCGCAACCAGCACGTCGCCACGATCTTCCAGCAGTTCAACCTCCTCACCTACATGACCGCCCTGCAGAACGTCACCACCGCCATGGAGATCACCGGCGCAAAACCCGCCACCGGCAGCCGCCGGGCCCGCGCATTGCACCTGCTCGAACAGGTCGGTCTCGACAAGGCGACAGTCACCCGCAACGTGCTGCAGCTCTCCGGTGGCCAGCAGCAGCGCGTCGCCATCGCCCGCGCCCTCGCCTGCGACGTCGACATCCTCTTCGCCGACGAACCCACCGGAAACCTCGACGAGGACACCGCCCAGGGCATCATCGACACCTTCCGCGAACTCGCTCATGAGCAGGGCAAGTGCGTGGTCGTCGTCACCCACTCCCAGCAACTGGCCACCCAGTCCGACCGTGTTCTCCATCTACGCAAGGGCAAGCTCACGGAGCAGGTGAACGCCCGTTGAGGACCCCTGCGCAGCTGGTAGCGCCCGCTCCGGTACTTGCTCTGGCCCTGACCGCCTGCATCAGCGGCTCGTCCCCGATCACGCCGTGTCGACCCCGGCTGCGGTGCACACGAGACGCAACAGCGCCTGGGGCAGGAGCCGCCCGGTTACGCCCTTGAGCCGGGAACTGCGACGAACGACCTGGGCACCACCGACGGCAACCTCATCGCGGCCCCGTGCTGCACCAGGATCTCGCAGGCCACAGTCGCTGAACTGTTTCAGGAGGGAGGCCCGAAGCACGGATCGCAGCGCGGTGTTGAACGCACCTTCGAACTGGGGCCCGGTGCCAACGTGAGCTCGGAGATCCTCTGAGTGTTGCGCCGCAGAGCATCGTGTGCCTGACCCGTCCGCCGGCATCCGGTCCGTCCTGGCGCTCTCCGCATCCGGTGTGCTCAAGGGCGGATCGTCAGGCCCTGGATACGGACCTGCCGGACAACGAACAGGCGTGGACGGCCATGGCCAAAATGTAGCGTCTCCAAACAGATCTCACCCGGAGCAGGAACGACGCCAGCCCGACCGCCGCCTCGTAGGAGGTGGCGGTCCTGTCGTACCTGGTGGCGACGCCTCGGAAGTGCTTCAGGTCGTTGCGGCACCGCTTCACGGCGTTGCGTCGCGGTATGCCCTCGCGGTCGGAGCGATGGGCCAGACCGGCAACGCAGGAGCTGCGGATCAAGTGCGCGACGGAATACGAAGTGGATCGCATACGCGAAGTCCGGACGTTCACCGGCCCGTCCAGGCGGCGAGGGCCGCCTGGCCCTCCGCGCAGATCCTGGAGCGATGCCGTGAGCCGTACGCAGCATCGGCGTCGGCAACGCGTGCGATTTCGTCAGACTTTCACGTCTCTCCGTGATGAAACATGAGCAAGGCGCGATCAACGTGACGTGAAGTCCTCTTGAGCCGGCCCGGAGCCCGCAAAAGACTGCTGCGACAGCAAAACCGTGCTCCGGACCCGGAGCCCGCGGCACAGCAGTCGCAATCGCGATGCGAGGAGAACACCGATGCCCGACGCCGACCGTCGAGAGGACATGCACTCGATCTTGCTGAGCGACGGAACCGCCACCCGAACCCGGGAAGCGGCCCCTGTCGACCTGGCGCCAGTGCAGGAACTGCACCGCCGCTGCTCGCTGGGCAGTCGAGCCCTGCGGTACCACGCGGGCAAGAGTGGGATCTCCCCCGCCGAATGGCGCCAGTTGTCCTGTCCGGAACGCGGCACCACACTGGTGACCACACCAGCGGAACGTACGGAGCACATCATCGCCATGACGAACGTCATGCGCACCGGTCAGCGAGGAGTGGGAGAACTCGCCATCCTGATCGAGGACACATGGCAGGCCAGGGGCCTTGGCACCGCGCTGGCCGAACACGCGACTACCGTTGCCCGCCGCGACGGGCACCACGCACTGGCCGCCACCGTGACGGCGAGCAACAAGCCGATGCTCCACCTCCTCAAGAAGCTGAACGCCTCCCCCGTCGAAACCACCGGTCCCGTGCACGACCTCCGCATCCTGCTCTAGGCCTTGGCGGGCTGGTCCGGCGATCGCGCGGATGACACGGCTGCTGCGTGGGGAAGGGCTGGACCAGCTCCTCGCCGAGTACGCGACCGCGCAGGGGCGGCGCTGACGGGCGTCTGCAGTCCTTCCTCGCACTGGCCGCCGAGTGGCGGGCGATGCCATGCCCTCACGCCAGCGAGGCGACATTCGCCGACGGATACGCGCAGACCATGACGTTCACCCTGCTGCCTGCCCGCACGGAGGACATCATCGTCTTCGGCGAATCCCTGCACACCATCGGGGAGAAACTCCCGGCCGACCACTCCCTGATGGGACGGGCGCCACAGCTCCCCACCGACGTCGTGGCCGCGGACTTCAGGGCCACCCTCGATCTGCCGGCCCGCACGGTCGAAGCCGTCGACCGGAACCGGATCCGCCGCGGTGGCCGCGACACCTACCTGCACCTGTACGAGCACTCACTCGACGAGTACGACCCCGAGCCGCGCAAGCGGTCCGGCTCCTCCTGCACGCCGGTCGAGGCCGTCGAGCAGTTGGGTCGACCCACCGACGACGTCCTCGTCATCCACCTCGGCAAGCAGCGCGGATTTGCCGACCCGGGTGCCTTCACAGTCGATCCTGCCATGGGAAACGGGAACCCACCCGCACGCGGTACTCGAGCGCATCGCCGCGAACGCCGCCGCCCTGGGCGGGCCCGGCGCTGTCTCCGGCGCCGTCACCCGGGCCACCGAACGGGATCGTCGGTCTCGAACCGCAGAGGGCCCCTACGCCGTGGCCGGACTGCGGGCCGCCAAGCAGCTGAACAGCCACCAGGCCGTCCCGCCGAACGGCGGGCTCAAGCTGTTCGTCACCGGCACCCTCGAGCGGTGGTGGGAGCGCGGACGACCCCGCCGGACGCTGGGCACCGGTGGTCGGTGCGTGTGGGACTGGTCCGCTCGCTCGGCGATTCGCGCGGTACGTTCTCCTGGCCGCTCTCCGGCCTGGCCCATACCGCTGCTGGGACCGGTACTGCCCGGTTTGCTCGCGTGCGCCGCGACCGTGGTCGACCTCCGCCGACCGGACGGCGCCCGGCCGGCCGGTTGAGCCGTGGGTCAGGCAACCGGCCCGCCGCCCCGTGGGTTCACTCCCGGGCGGCGGACGGACCGGCTTTCGGCCGCATCGGACGCCACCGTCGGGGCCGGGCGTCGCCGCTCGTGGTGCCGGCGCGCCTTGAGCCGGTTGCCGCAGGTCTTCATGGAGCACCAGCGCGCGGTGTTCGCCCGGCTGCGGTCCAGCAGGAACAGGCGGCATTCGCTGTTCGCGCAGGGTCGCAGTCTGCTCGGGGACAACGTCTGGAGGCGCGCCCACTCGAGGACCAGCTCGACGGCCAGCCGGCGCTCCGCCTCGACCTCCACGGCCCATTCCAGTCGAGCGCCGACGACGCGGGGCACCTTGCGTACACCGCTCAGCAGCGGGAGGAGGGCGTCCGGGCCACTCTCACCGCGCACCACGGCCTGCAGCGTGTCACGGGTCGTCCTGAGCCACTCCCGCTCCGCAGCGGTGCCCTCTCCGCCGTGCCGTATCGCCCACCGGCTCAGCTCCGGCCCGTCCAGCCACAGGTCGACCGGAGCGCCGTCGCGCACCGGTGTGCTGTTGAGCGCCTCGAGAAGTGTTTCACCGGCTGTCATGACCCCTCCCTCCGATGTAACCCTATCAATGCCCTTGACAGGTTACACCTCGCGAGGCAGCCTTCGAAGGGAAGGATCTAACCAGCAAAACATACTGAAGGGGTTACTCATGGCCGAGGTGCGACACCGCTTCACCACCGTGCAAGGACACCGCGTCTTCTACCGGGAAGCCGGCCCCGCCGACGCTCCCACCGTCGTGCTGCTGCACGGCTACCCGACGAGTTCACGCATGTTCCGGCACTTGCTGCCCGCACTGGCCGACCGGTTCCACGTCATCGCCCCGGACCACTTGGGCTTCGGACAGTCCGCCACGCCACCGGCCACCGACTTCGACTACACCTTCGACGCTCTGGCCGAGGTGGCCGAGGACCTCCTGGGCCAGCTGGGCGTGGAGCGCTACGCGGTCTACGTGCAGGACTACGGAGCCCCGATCGGCTGGCGCCTGGCTCTCCGCAACCCCGACGCCATCACCGCGATCGTCTCCCAGAACGGCAACGCCTACGACGAGGGGTTCGTCCCCGAGTTCTGGGCTCCGGTCTGGGCATACGCGCAGTCACCGGGGCCCTCGACGGAAGCCGCTCTGCGGGGCGCCCTGAGCGAAGAGGCGATCCGCTGGCAGTACACACACGGTGTCGCCGAGCCGGAACTCGTGGACCCCGACACCTGGGCCACGGACCACCGCGAGATCTCACGCCCCGGTCTCGACCAGATTCAGCTCGACCTCTTCCGGGACTACGCCACCAATCCGCCGCTGTACCCCCGGCTGCACGAGTACTTCCGCGCCAGCCAGGTCCCGCTGCTGGCGATCTGGGGAGCGGAGGACGAGATCTTCGGTCCCGACGGGGCCCGGGCGTTCGCGAAGGACCTGGAGAACGCGCAGATCCAGCTGGTGCCGGGCGGGGGTCATTTCCTCCTGGAGAGCCACCTCGACACCGTGACCGATGCGATGCGCACCTTCCTCGGACAGCACCTGTCACCGCGAGAATGACCGCACGCACTCCGGCCTCCCCTATGCGGGTGAAGCCGGCCCGTGGGTGCTCTACCACACCGGCGTGCGCCCCACAGCCTCGAGCCCTCACGCCGCACCCAGCGCCTTGACCACGAGCCAGGCGGAAGCACAGGAGAGGTTGTCCGGCCGGCGCAGCCACTTCGGGTACCCCTAGCGTGTACTGCTGGTACACGCTAGGGGTACCGGCCCGCCGAGCGCCGGGAGTTCATCCTCGGGGTGGCGCGCCGGCACTTCGCCGAGCACGGCACCGAAGGCGCCTGCGGACGGGCACCCCACGAGACCGTCACGGACAAACCCACCACGGCCGGACCCGACGCAGTCAGCACCCTTCGCCCCTGTGCCACCACAAGGTGCGGCGCGTCGTGACCGGGTGGTCAGAACGGCGGGTTGTAGCAGGCCACGAACTCGACGCTGCCGTCGGAGGGGTCGCGCCAGTAGTCCGGCCAGAGCATCGCCGCGCGGGTGTCCGGCCCGTAGACGCCGTCCGCGCTGACGCCGAGGCGGTTGGCCTGGAGCCAGCGGACGGCTGACACCGTGCCGTCGCCGTAGACGCCGTCCGCTCCCCCGCTGGAGCGGATGCGGGAGGCGGCCGGTGTGCTGCTGTAGCAGCGCAGGATGGCCTGCTGAAGGGCCGTCACCGCGTTGGCGCTGCCCGTCTGCCACTGCATGTAGCAGCTCAGGCCGTTGCCGGTGCGGGCGGGCACCCGGTAGTAGTTGTTGACGGCCAGGCCGTCGGTGCGCTTGACGGTCGTGTTGCAGGGGCCGTAGGCGGCGTGGGCCGGTGTGGTCATCACCGGGCTGGCCGTCAGGCCGGTGGCGAAGAGGAGTGCCGCGGCTCCCAGCATGGCGAACCGGGCGCGGTGTGTCGTCCGTACTCCTTGCACTGTGCAACCCTTCTGGTCGGTGACGTCGTCTCAGCGACTGGTTCAGCCATGGACCTTAAGATCGCCGCGGTCGACGAACTGTGTCGTTCGTGCAGGGAGCTTTGTCAGTCGTGCACGGGCCGGTGCCGCCTGCGTACCCGTGCGGGCGGGCCGTGCTGCGAGACGTACGTGTCGGAGGGGCGGGCGGATGAGAGTACGGGCCGGGCTGATGCCGGGGCGCCGCAGCGGGCGGGGGGCGGCGCGGTGAGCCCTGTGCTGGACACGGCCTTCGTGTCGCCCGGGGACCGGGAGGAAGTGGTCCGCAACGCGGTGTGGGAGTCCGTGGTGGCGGTCGACATCGACCACGGGCCGCCGGCCGAGGAGATGTCCGTGCGCATCGGGCTGGGCGCCGTCGGGCCGATGCGGATCTGTTCGGCGCGGGCGACCGCCGTCACCATCCACCGCACGGCCCCCCTCGCCCGCAGGGACGACGAGGAACCGGCCGTCTTCCTCGGACTTCAAGTCTCGGGAAGCAGTCTGGTGGCGCAGCGGGGCCGTGAATGCGTGCTGCGGGCGGGCGAGTTCGCCGTCTACGAGTCGATCGCCCCGTACACGCTGCTCTTCGACGAGGGGGTCGACCACCACTTCCTGCGCTTCCCTCGCTCGACGCTCGCGCTTCCCGACCGGTTGCTGCGGGACACCGGCGCGCTCGCCCTCGGGCCGGGCAACCCCGTCGCACGGATCGCCTTCGACTACTTCTCCCGGCTGGCGACCGACGACACCCTGCACCGGGGCGCACACGCCGAGGCCGTCGTGACGCCGAGCGTCGAACTCCTGCGTGCCGTCCTCACCTCCCAACAGGGAGCGGCGGACCTGGCCAGGGGGCCCATGGAGGCGACGCTGGGTCTGCGGATCACCCGGTACATCCGTCAGCACCTGGCGGACCGCGATCTGTCGGCCGCACGGATCGCCGCCGCGCACGGCATCTCGGTACGGCACCTGTACGCCGTGCTCGCCCGCTCAGGCATCAGCCTCGGCGACCACGTCCGCGCCCAGCGCCTCGCCGAGTGCCGGCGTGAACTCGCCGGGCCACACGGCGGAGCGCAGACCATTGCCGCGATCGGCCGGCGGTGGGGATTCGTGGACGCGGCCCACTTCAGCAAGGTGTTCAAGCGGGCCTACGGGCTGACGCCCCGGGACTGGCGCGGCCTGCACCATCCGCGTTGAACACCACACCCGGGCGGTTGTGTGCCCGAGAAGAGCACGGGCACGGTCGGCGCGATCAGGTGCAGGACCGCACGCGGGCCGCACAGTGGCAGCGGCGGTGGCGCGCGGGGGGCGGCAGGCACGGGTGGGGGCTCCGTAGCGGGTCGAGAACAGGCGCCCTGGGGGCAATTGGTGCACTCATCACCCTCGCAGCGGAAGTGACGGAGAATGACGGAAAACCGACATGGCAGGTACATGACGTATCAGACTTCCTCGGCGTACCATCGCATGAGCCTGGAGGGGTGGTCGACGGCGCGTCCGGCCCCACCGGACAGCTCAGCCGCTCCTTCGTACACCCGGCCCCGCCGGGGCCGGACTCCCCACGGAACAGGAGCAGCAATGCCCCTCGCCACATGGATCAAGGCAGGCACGTCCGCGACGGCACTCGTCCTCGCCATGGCGGGCAGCGCGTCCGCCACCCCCGCCGTCGAACAGACCGACACCCAGGCGGCGGTGGTGACCCTCCGCTACGACGACAGCCGTGCCCCTGGCTGGGAAGCCGCCATCGCGGCCGGGGTCGCCTCGTGGAACGCCGGCGTCACCAACGTGAAGCTGGTGGAAGCAGCACCTGGCGGTGCCGCCGAGATCGTGATCGTCGCGACGTCGGGCTGGCCCCAGGCCACCCTCGGCCCCGTCCGCCCCGGCCGCCAGGTCCGCGTCGAACTCGGCAGCCAGGCCGTGAACCAGGGTTACAACAAGACCCGGATCGCCGCCCACGAACTGGGGCACAGCCTCGGTCTGCCGGACACCAAGCCCGGCCCCTGCTCGCAGCTGATGTCCGGCTCCAGCGCCGGGACCGCCTGCACCAGCGCCGCCCCCAACGCCACCGAACGGTCCCGCGTCCAGTCCAACTACGCCAACGCCTTCACCGCCTCCGACATCACCGGCGTCACCGGCGTCACCCACAGCAGGACCCTGGTCGACGCGCCCTGATCCAACGAGCTCAGGCGCCGGCGTTTGCCTGATCTGGTGCTCCCCCAGTCGGGTGCGACGTGGCGCCGCCGTCACGCACGGCCGCCGATGTCCGCCACGCCACGTCATGGTGAGGGACCGCAGCACACAAAGACGTCCGAAGAGACAGATCTCGTCGTTCCGGGCAGGGTAAGCACAATGGAGGACAGTTGATGCCGTCGGCTCTCGCGCCCGCCTGTGCGGGCAGCTTCTCGCAGGCCGGGGAGCCGTGCGAGCGCCGGCAGCGTGACACGGAGATCTGATGGCGAACCGCGTGTACACCATCGGGCATTCGACCCGTACCTTCGACGAGGTCCTGTCGATGCTGCAGAAACACGAGATCACCGACCTGGTGGACGTCCGTTCCTTTCCCGCATCGCGCACAAACCCGCAGTGGAACCAGGACGCGGTCGTCGACGCGCTCCCCTCGGCCATCCGATACCGGTGGATCCGGGAACTGGGCGGCAGGCGGTACACCCCCAAGGGCGTCGAGAGCGTCAACACGGCCTGGCGGGTGAAGGCTTTCCGCGACTATGCCGATCACATGATGAGCAGCGAGTTCTCGCAGGGGCTGGGCGAGCTGCTCGGCCTCGCCGCGCACGGGCGGCCGGTGATCATGTGCAGTGAGGCGGTGCCGTGGCGCTGCCACCGCAGACTGATCACGGACGCACTGATCGTCGCCGGTACGGATGTCGTGCACATCATGTCCGCCACAGCGACGAAACCGGCGTCCTTGAACGAGAACGCAGTCGTCCGCAACGGTCGCATCACCTACCCTGCCGCCTGAGGTGCGAGGGATGTGTACGGATGTCGCCGCAGGGGTCACGCGAGGCAGGGGCGTCCCTCCCCTCAAGAAGCGTCGCTTCCTCGCGGCGGCATCGCGGATCGGGGCGCGTGGTCCACGCCGACAGTACGCCCGCGACGTGCCGCCAGGTTTGGAGGGGGATTCGCTTGGGGTCAGGAGTTGGCGGCCTTGAACAGGCCGAACAGGCGTGCCGGGTCCAGCTCGTTGTCGCCGCGCATGGCCTCGATGACATCGCGAAGCCGCTGCGGTGAGGGGCTCGCGCCGAGGAAGTCGCGGGTGGCCGGTGGGCCCCACTGGGCAGCCCGCTGGTCGACATGGGGGCCCAGCCGGGCTCGACGTCGCAGGAGAACAGGTCGCCGTCGGCGAAGTGCTCCAGCATGAAGTGGTCGGGGTCGCGCCAGTAGTCGAAGAGCCGGCTGGCCTGGATGTGCCGGCCGATGCCCCAACTGCGCTTGTATCCGCGCTCCTTGAGGTACTCGCCGCCGGCGGCGATGGAGTCCAGGTCGGTGACCTGGCGGAGTGGACATAGCCCGTGCCGGGCCCCAGGTGCATCGCGAGGGTGTGGTGGTCGGCCGGCACGCTGCCCAGGTCGCAGCGGATGAATGCCATGGTCGGACCGCGGCCGCGCTGCCCGTCCAGGAACAGGAAGTCGGACACGGTCATGCCGAGGGTGTCCAGGTACCAGTCCGGGGCGCGCCCGAACACGCGGGTCTCCAGGACCAGATGGCCCAGGCGCTGGATGCGGGACGGATCGCGCGGCGGCCCCCGACGTGCTGCAGCCCCTCGCCGTGCCCGTGCCGCACGCCGGACCGGGCGAGGTACGCCTACGGGTGCACGCCGCTGCGGTCAGCCCGACCGACATCCTGCTGAGGGCGGGTCTCCTCCGGCATTCCGGCATGCAGCTGCCTTACTGTCCCGGGCAGGACGCCGCCGGAGTGGTCGACGAGGTCGGACCTGGCGTGGCGGGACTGGCCCCAGGCGATCGCGTGATGGCGATGGTCATGCCGACCAGCGCCGCTGGCGGCGCCTACCGTGAGCACATCGTCCTCCCCGCCGTCCGGGTCGCCCACTCACCGTCCGGCACCAGCCACGAAGAGGCCGCCGCCCTGCCGATGAACGGACTCACCGCCCGTCTCGGCCTCGACCTCATGGACCTCGCCGCCGGCCAACTCCTCGCCGTCACCGGCGCTGCCGGCGCGGTGGGCGGCTACCTGGTCGAGCTGGCGAAGGCCGACGGCCTCCGCGTCGTCGCCGACGCCGCCCCCGCCGACGAGGAACTCGTCCGCCGGCTCGGCGCCGACCACGTCGTCCCCCGCGGCGACGGCTTCGCGGAGGCCGTCCGCCGGATCGCGCCCGCCGGGGCCGGCGGCGTCGCCGACGCGGCGGTCCTGGGTACCGGCGCACTCGGCGCCGTACGGGACGGCGGGCAGGTGGCCGCCTTCCGAGGCACCGAGGTCTACGGTGCCCTGCAGCGCGGACTGGTCGCCCATGCGGTCTACGTACCCGACTACGTCGGCGACCGCGCCGAACTGGACGACTTGCGGCAGCTGGCCGAGCGGGGCGAACTCTCACTCCGGGTGGCCCGGATCCTGCCGGCAGCCGAGGCGGCGCACGCGCATTGCCTGATGGAGCCGGTAGGCCTACGCGGCCGGGTGGTGCTCACGTTCTGAGCGGCCGGTCGACCGGTGCGCCGCCCGTTTACCCCACCCGGTGCGCCGACGGGGCGGCAGTCCCCGTCGGACAGACTGCACGGGCTAGTCTTCCGAGGGAACGCGCCCGGTGAATTCGCAGGCGAACCACGCGGCTTTCCAGGACTGTTCAGAGTGCCACTGAAGTGGTGCGTGGGCCGTGACTGCGCTCCCCCGGACGTCGTGTCGCCCGATCACCCACCAGGGGCCTCGCTCGGTGCGACTCGCGAGCCCGGACCTCACTCTGAACAGCGCGTCCTCGATGACCAGGCAGTCTCCCGGACTGGCGCCGAGCTGCAGCTGCTCCCAGCTGGGGGACAGGAGAGGGCTTGCCCTCCTCGACCGCGGCCGCGCCCACGAGCACGCCCGGCAGCCGCAAACCCGTTCGTTGGAAACGGCCACGCACCCGGTGCTCGAAGTTCGAGGTCACCAGCACCCAGGACTTCAGGGGCAGGCCGTGCAACAGCCCCGACGCGCCGTCGAACGCCGCGTAAACGCCGAAGCGGACGTCTTCGTCTTCCAGCGCATGCAGTGCGGCCAGACACTCGCGCGGATCGTTGGTCCGCAGCGACCTGGGCTAACGTCTCCATCGGCCGCCAGCCCGAACTTCATACGGCCCTGCCGCCCGGATTCACCGGTCACGCGTCGACCATGCCAGGCAGGGGCAGGCCATTGCGGGACAGCTCTCAGCTGGGGTCGGCTGGATACGGCCCTGTCATTGACCTGGCGATCGGACATCGGATGCCCCTCCTGACCTCGTCGCCTACACGTATTCCTGTACGCGGCGGCCCAGTTGCTGTCCCTGACGGGACTGGGCCTTGAGGGATTCGGCGAGCGTTGTGAAGGACACGCCAAGAAGGACCAGGTCCTTGAGCAGAAACTGTCCGGGCTGCGCCGACAGCACGGGGACGCCGTTGGCGAACAGGGCGACGACTCCTGGAGTGGTGAAGAGGAAGCTGATGGTTCCGAGGAAGAGCACGATCGCCAAGAAGCTGCCCAGGGAGGCGAGGCGTGGCCAGAGTGGGTGAACGGCGAGGAGGACGGCCGCCACGATTTCCATGGTTCCCAGGGCGGCCGCGAGTGCATCGAAGCTGAGGAAGTTGTACATCCAGCTCATCAACGGGCTGTCCTGGATGAGCACGCGACTTTCCATCTTCACGAACTTGCCTGTGCCGATCCAGGCGAGCACGACGACCAGACCATAGCGACTGACTGTTTTGCCCACGCGCGAGAGGGCGTCGGCGCTGCGGTCAAGGTGCTCGTCGATCATGGAGATACCTGTCTGTGTGTGTGGGGGGCTGGCTGGCCGTCTGCCGTGCCGTTCGGCCGCAGAGGCAAACGGTGCTGGCCAGTGCGGTGGTTGCCGCAAGGAGGGCAGGCCGGCCGGAGTTGCCGTTCAGCGGACGTCGCGTGCGATGACGAGGTCGGCTAGCTCTTCGAGGTTGCCGGCGACGATGTCGGGCCTGGGGCCGATGGGGCTGAGGACTGCGCCGGGTCGTTGCAGGAACGCCGCCTTGCAGCCGGCCTGCAGGGCTCCCGTCACGTCCCAGGAGTGGGCGGCGATCAGGCGTACGTCGCCGGGATGGACGTTGAATGCGGTGGCGACAGCGAGGTAGGGCTCGGGCGCGGGCTTGAGTCGGCGGAGGGCATCGGCCGACATCACACGGTGGAAGACGTGCCGGATTCCGGCGTTGCGTAGTTGCTCTTCCGCCACATCCTGGACGGAGTTCGTCAGGGCCACCATGTGCAGGGGGGTGGCTGCCAGCCGTGCAAGGGCTGCGGGCACCTCGGGGTGGGGCGGCAGTGAGTTCATGAGGGCATCGGTCGCGTCGACCTGCTCACGGTTCAGCGACGATCCTTCACGTTGGGCGATCATGTGCAGGGCGGCGCGCTGGGCTGCGGTGAAGTCGACGTAGGAGCCGGTGATGCCTCCGATGAAGGACAGCTGCAGCATCTGGCTGAACCATTGCGCTCTCGATGCCGCGCTGCCGAAAAGTTCCTCGAACGGCCGGTCCAGCGCCGTCAGATCCAGCAGCGTCTCGTTGACGTCGAACGCCAATACCCGGGTCACAGGAGGCAATCCGTTTCTCGACCGTTGCGTCGGTCGGTGCGCAGGGCCACATCGCAGCCGGGCACCACGTACCGCGGCAGAACACGATGACAGCGAGGCCGGCCTGCGCACGTGTGCCGCAGGGTGGAGGGGTCGCCGTGGGCCTCGTGCAATGAGGCGTCCAGGAGGGCAGCACCTGCGCAGCGGCGCCAGCCGGCACTCCGGCGGCGTCCGGTGTCACCTGTTCGGCATGAAAGGCCTCCAAAGCATCGGTGGGCGCCTGTGTGGTCATGGCCCGTGTGAGGGCACTGTCCTTCGGCTGTAGGGCTGGTCATGTCCGTCCTTGCGGCGAGGAAGCGGTGCGATGGCCTGGGACCAGTCTTTTAGATCGACGACTCTAATCCTGCGGCGACAACGATTAGAATGTCAACTCTAAAAATGGAGGCCGGACCTGTTAACCTGGGCGGATGAGCAGCAGCACGAAGACGCGGCGATTGACGGCGAAGGGGCGTGCGACGCGCGACCGCATCGTGGCCGCAGCCGCAGCTGTCATGTACGAACAGGGTGTGGCAGGCACCAGCACGGAGGACATCCTGACGGCCGCCCAGGTGACCAGCCCTTCGCAGCTGTACCACTACTTCGCCGACAAGAAGTCCCTGGTCCAAGCCGTCATCGAGTACCAGACCGAGCACGTCCTCGGGTTCCAGCGCCCCTTGCTGCAGCGCTTGGACAGCTTCGAGGCGCTCGAGGCGTGGCGCGATGCCATCGTCCAGGCACAGCATGCGCGCAGGTGCAAGGGCGGCTGCCCCATCGGATCCTTGGCCGCCGAACTGTCAGATGCGGATCCGCAGGCCCGCACGAGGCTCGCGGCCGGCTACGCCCAGTGGGAGGGCGCCATCCGCGACGGGCTGGTGTCCATGCAGGAGCGGGGCGAACTGGATGAGGAGGCCGATGCCGACGACCTCTCCCTGGCCCTGCTCACCGCGTTGCAGGGCGGTCTTCTCATGACCCAGACGCGGCGCGACACCGTCGCCCTTGAAGCCGTCCTGAACGCGATGATCGACCGTATCCGCTGCCACGCCCCGACGTGATTCACCTCGAACAGCCAGTCGCGCTTGACCACCCGGTGTGGCAACCGCCTCACTCGGAGGCGGCCTTCGGCTGAACAAGTGCTCCGGCCAGGGGAGACACACGTTCAGCACGAAGGCCGTGAGGGTGATCTGCTGCAGCACGCCGCCCGGGGACAGCCGGGCGCAACCCCCGCCGGAACTCCGCGGCGCCGCCCTGTGGTCGGGTCTCAGCCGGGGTCGGAGACGTCCCAGATCTCGCCAGAGGCGTCGCCGGCGAGTCGGGCGACCAGAGACCGCGCCGATTCCTCTGGGGTGATCAGCCGGCCCTGGCGGTGGTTGCGCACGAAGCGCTCATGGGTGTTCTCGTCGACCCGGCCCGCGCCGGTGTCGCGGATCAGGGCCTGCATGGCGGTGTCGACCACACCGGGCCGGTACACGTTGGCGGTGACTCCCGTACCGGAGAGTTCCGCGGCGAGGTTGAGGGTGTGCGCTTCGAGGGCGGCCTTCGTGGCGACGTAGGCGTTGCCGCCGATCATCGAGGCGGGACGGGCGACGACGCCGCTCGAGACGTTCACCACGCGTCCCCATCCGGCCTGGGTCATCGCCGGCAGGAGCGCGAAGGCCAGGGCGGCGGGCGTGGTCACGTTGAGCCGGAATGACGCGGCCCAGGCGTCGGGATTGATGTCCGTGCCACGGCCGAGGGGTTCGACCGTGGCGGCGTTGTTGACAAGGACGTCCACGCGGCCGAACACGGCCGTCGTCCGCTCCGTCACGACGGCGACGGCCGCCGGGGCGGCCAGGTCGGCACGCACCGCGAGGGCCTTCGCGCCGCGTTCCTCCACCATGCGGACGGTCTCGGCGAGTTGCTCCTCACTGCGGGCCGTCAGGGCGAGGCTCGCACCCTCGTCGGCCAAGGCCAGGGCCATGGCCCGCCCGATTCCCCGGCCGGCGCCCGTCACCAGGGCCGTCTTGCCGTGCAGGGACACGATGTCGCTCCGATCGTTGCAGGGGTCGTCAGGCATGGAGTGGTGGGTGTGGGTGCGTGACTCAGACCAGGTGTTCCTTCACAGCGGCCAGGACCTGCGCGGGCTCGGTGCGCATGGTGTAGTTCGGGTGGACATCGATCCAGCGCAGCACGCCCGCCGGGTCCACGAGGGCCACGGTCGGCATGACGATGTCGGCGGTGCTGTCGGCGTTCACCTCGGTGAGGTCCAGGCCGCCCGCCTGCTGCACGCGGCGGACCGCCTCCCCGGGCCGGGTGACGATGCCGAGCGCGCTGCCGATCCGGTTGCCGGGGTCGGACAGAACGGCATAGGTCAGCTGGTTGGTCTCCGTCACGGTGAGCGATCCGTCCGGCTTCTGCGGGCTGACGGCGATCAGCGCGACGCCCCGCGCCTCCAGTTCGGCGGACAGCTCCCGCTGGTAGGTACGCAGGGCGACGTTGCAGTACGGGCACCACGCGCCCCGGTAGAACACGATGACCGCGGGCCGGCCGGCGAGGGTCCGCATGAGCGTCGTGGCGTCGCCGTAGGCGTCCAGCAGTTCCGCGTCGGGCAGGAGGGTGCCCGCTTCCGCGACACCGGACGGCACACCGGCGGCGCCCAGTCCTGCCTGTTCGGACCGGAACTCCTCCAGCACCTCTGCGGGCGCCTGCGCCGCCATGGCCTCGTTGAGCTGGGCGACTTGGTCCGCGATGGGGGTGGTGGTCATGGAGCTCCTTCCGGAGGGAGGCACGCGGGTACACCGGCCCGCACACCTCATTAGAGTGATCCCTCTAATCCTGGACCGTGAAAATTAGAGTGTCAACTCTAGAAATGGTCTGCGGAGGCAGCCGGCGCAGCCAACGCCTCGCAGCTCTACCGTCACTTCGGCGACAAGAAGACGCTGGTCCGGGCGGTCGTCCGGCACCGGACTGAGCATGTACCGGCCTTTCAGCG
Source organism: Streptomyces sp. BJ20 (assembly GCF_022869105.1). Classification (NCBI taxonomy): domain Bacteria; kingdom Bacillati; phylum Actinomycetota; class Actinomycetes; order Kitasatosporales; family Streptomycetaceae; genus Streptomyces; species Streptomyces sp. BJ20. Next base: position 3,465,765 of record NZ_CP094918.1, on the reverse strand, counting down.
GCCGTTGCCGAGCCAGATGGACAGCTTCGAGGCATTGGAGGCATGGCGGGACGCCGTCGTCCGCGCCCAGCACGCCCGCGACTGCGAGGGCGGCTGCCCAGCGGGGGGCTCACTGGCGTCGGAACTGGCCGATCTGGACCCCGGGCGCGCACTCGGCTCGAACTCGTGGAGGGCTACGGGCAACGGCAGGACGCGATCCGCGACGGCCACGCCGCGATGCGAGAGCGGGGCGAACCGGGGGCCGGACACCGACCCTGAACACCTGGCACTCGCCCCGCTCCCCGCGCTCCAGGGCGGCCTGGTGATGACCCAGACCGGGCGTGACGCGCTGGCGCTGGAGACTGTCTTGGGACGCGATGATCAACCGCATCCGCTGCTGCGCAACCCCTGACCCGCGGGTCTGTGCCCACCCACGCCGTGCCCGGGTCAGGCGCCGCCACTCGCGAGGCGGAGCGTCGGGACCGGCCCGGAAGCCTGCCCCCCCCATGCCCCTCGCCCCGCCGATCGGGCCGAGATCGCCTCACCCCTCGGTTCGCCCCTGCACCAGGCGGGTCAGGCGGTGGTTCGTCTCCGTGACCGCGTCGGTCAGGTCGCGGTAGGGCTCGTCCCACGGGTCCTTCAGGCCGAAGCCCCGATGCGGATTCTCCAGCCAGCTGCACCAATGCCAGCCCAGGCACCAGGGCCGCTCCGTGAACGCCTCGGCCGAAGCCACGTATCCCGCCGCACGCTCACGCTGGTCACGGGCGGAACCGGTGCGCCACGGATTCATCACCGTAGGGCACCAGTTGCCCGTGTCGGCGATCAACACCGGCCGTGACGTCCGCTCGTGCCACCGGCCGATCAGCGCGAGAGACTCCTCCAGGGCGCGCGGTTCCGGGCCGGGAAACGTCTGCACGGACAGGACGTCGACGTACTGGGCCATCGCGTCGAGCACGGCGTCGGGCACTCCCGTGCGCGTACCGTACCGGTCGCCCAGGATCAGGTGGTGCGGGTCGTGGCGGCGGATGGCCTCGGTGGCGACTCCGTAATAGGCCTCGGCGATCCGCGGCAGGTCGGTCTCCGGGTAGCCGGCGCCTGTCGGGTGGCGGTACCAGGAGGGGACGTCGACGAGGAAGTACCCGAGCAGCAGCGGGTCGTCCGGCCGGCACAGGGTGCGCGCCAGGTGGTCACACCACTGCGCGAAGGCGGGGGCGCGCGGGTCCCGGTAGGCGGGGGTTCCGTTCCAGTGCTCGATCTCCGCAACGCGCAGCGACAGCGTGTACGGGACGCCGGCGGCAGCCAGGTCGTCGGGCGGGAGTCCGTCGGAGTGGCCCAGGTCGACGACGCCGCCATCGAGGGCCAGGCCGGTGCCGCTGACGTACTCGGAGGTCCAGCCGAGCGTGTTGAAGCCCCAGGCCGTCATGTCGTGGACGAGTCCCTCTCGCAGCCAGCGGCGGCGGGAGCCTCCGTAGCGGGAGCGGAAGAGGTCGATGTTGTGCGGGTAGCGCAAGTTGGTGTCGTCGGCGTGCACCACGCCCACGGAGAGGAAGGGTGTGCCGTCGGGCGTGCGCAGCCGCCAGCGGCCGTCGTTGCTCACGGCGAAGGCGGGGCGGGGGCCTGTCATCGGAGAAGCTCCTTTCAACGAGACGAGATAGCTCGTCTCGCCATCGAGCATCACACTGCCTTGCCCCGGAAGCAAGACGAGATATCTCGTCTCGCGTCGGGGTAGAGTGCCGCCATGCCCGCCGCAGACCCCGCCCGCCGCAACCCCGACTCCTGGCGCGCCATCCTCGACGCCACCTACGCCATCCTGGAGGAGGACGGCTACCAGGCCGTCACCATGAGCGCCGTCGTCGCCCGGGCCGGCGTGGGACGGCAGACGCTCTACCGGTGGTGGACCTCGAAGGCGGCGCTGGTCTTCGAGGCATTTCTGCACAAGGTGAACACCGGCCCGCCGCCGATGTCCGACGGAACCTTCCCGGACCGTCTGCGCACCTACGCGCACGGGTTCCTCGCGCTGTACGTCGAAGGCACCGCAGGACGCCGGCTGCGCGAGCTGATCGGGGCGGCGCAGAGCGACCCCGACCTGGCCCGCGCCCTGGAGGAGAAGTGGTTCGAACCCCGCCGGGCCCCCGTGCGGGAGGCGATGCGGGAGGCGCAGGCGGCCGGCGAGATCCGCGCGGACGTCGACCCGGACACCGCGCTCGACCTGGTCTTCGCCCCATTGCACTACCGACTGCTGGTGTCGGGCGGGCCGGTGGACGGCGCCTACGTCGACTCGGTCGTCGACCTCGCCCTGACCGCGCTGGATCCCCGCGCCCACCCCACGACGGGGCGGCCCGGGACGGGGTGACACGGGACGCCCGCGGCTTCCGTCGTGGACTCGAAAGGAAACGATCAAACGCTTCCGTCTGGTGTCACTTCGACAGCCACGTCATCACCATCAGCGTTCTCAAGCGCGCATATCCCGTACGGAAGTCGTGGTGTCGCTCTTCCGGGGAGCCGAGGAAAGTAATCGGACCGTGTGGCCGTCCGCACGGCCCGGATAGCCTTCGCGGATGAAGCGGTTTCAGCGAGCGGCCGGCGCGGTCGTCGGCTCAGCCGTTCATGCCCGTGGCGACGAGCACGGTCAGGCCCTGGAGGAGCGTCAGGAGGGTCAGGTCGACCCGGCCGGTGGTGTCCGGGTCGATGTCACCGCGGTCGCGGGCCTCTTGCAGCAGTCGCAACGGCGCGGCGAAGGCCCGGTCGTCGGCAGCCGAAAGGACATCCTCGCGCGCGCCTCACTCTTCGGGCGGTGCATCAGTCGCCCGGCCCGGTCCAGTAGCCGGCCCGCTCTGCGCTGTGTGGCCACAGGAGGGGAAGGCCGTCGCCCAGGAGTTGCCGCCTCGTGAGCAGTGACGGTGGGTTCGGGGCACCTGTCACGGTTGGCGTCGCCGCTGTCCGCCGCAAGCCGCGGGCGGCGTGCACTGCCGGAATCAGCGGCGCGTTGCTCCCAGGTACGCGGCCGAACGCGGAGCGGACTGCGGTGAAAGGGCGCTTCGCCCATGCCGGCAGCCCTGCCATCCGGGAACTGCACGGCCGCGGCCGGTAGGCGCTGTCAGGTGACTGCCAGGGCGGCGGCGCGGAGGGCAGCCGCTACGCGGTCGACGGACGGCGTGGGGCGGCGGGCGAGGCCGGCCAGGAGCAGGCGCCGTTGTTCCTGAGGCCCGCCGCGCACCGGCAGGATGCGGACGCCCTCGGGTGCGGCCGGGGCGAGCGCCGCCGACACGGTGGTCAGCCCCAAACCCGCGGCGACGAGGTGGAGTTTGGCGAGCCAGTCGCGTGCGGTGTGGGCGATCTCGGGGCGTTCGTCCAGGCCCGGCCATACGCCCATCAGGCGGTCCTCGCCGGAGGAGGGGCCCGCGATCCAGCGCTGTCCGCGGAGGTCGGCCACATCGACGAAGTCGCCCCGGGCGAGGGGATGGGAGGCCGGTACCGCCAGGCGCAGGGAACGCTCGGTGAGTGTCTCCACCACGAGCGGGGGTGTCTCGGTGTCCGGCGAGCGGAAGGGCGGCGCGGAGCCGAGCAGAACCAGGTCCAGGCTGCCGGCGCGCAGGGCGCGTACGAGGACGGGGGTGGTGCCCTCACGGCTGACCACGCGCAGACCCGGGTCGGTGCGGCCGAGTTCGGTGAGGGCCCGGGGGAGAAGGACGGCCCCCGCGCTGGGGATCCATCCCAGGCGGACCGTACCGGCCGCTAGGGGCAGGCCGGACAGTTCCCTGGCGGTCGCTTCGATCTCGTCGAGCACGACCGTCGCATGGCGCAGGACGGTGCGGCCGGCCGCGGTCAGCCGTACGCCTTCGCGCCGGCGCTGCAGCAGTTGCGTGCCCGCGGCCCGTTCGATCGCGGCCACCTGCCGGGACACGGCGGACTGGGTGTAGCCCAAAGAGGCGGCGGCCGCGGTGAAGGTCCCGTGTTCGGCGACGGCGCGGAAGACGCGCAGCGCGGTGAGGGAGACATCCTCGAAGTCCATGACGTTTACGCATACCACATGTGCTGAACTTTCGTTGGACGCATGGAGCGCCGCGTTCTTAGCGTGGCAGGCATGAACGCTTCTCGTATCGCTCTTGTCACCGGCGCCAACCAGGGGCTGGGCCGCGCCCTGGTCGAGGGACTGGCGGCCCGTATGAACGCGGACGATCTCGTCCTGCTCACCGGCCGCAGCCATCGGCGGGTGGTGAAGGCCGCCCACGAGGTCGGCCGGTTGCCCGGCACGCGTGCCCGCGTCGAGGGCCGTGTCCTGGACGTCACCGACACCGATGCCATCGCCCGTCTCGCCGGAGAGCTCCGAGCGCGCCACGGCGGGGTCGACGTCGTCGTGTCCAACGCGGTCGCCCGGTTGTCGCCCGAGGAGTCCCAGGCCGAGCGGGCCGATGAGTTCATCGACGTCTCCGACACCGCCACCCACGCGATCCTGCGGGCTTTCGGCCCCGTCCTGCGCCCGGGCGGCCGACTCCTGGTCGTGGCCAGCAGCCTGGGCACGCTCGGCCATCTCGACACCCGGCTGCACCACCTCTTCGACGGTGCGAGCCTCGACCAGGTCGAGTACGCCGTGGAGTCCTGGCGCAGCGCAATCCACAGCAGGACGGCGCAGGAGGCGGGCTGGCCCCTGTGGCTGAACGTGCCGTCCAAGGTCGCTCAGGTCGCCGCCGTCCGCGCCGTCGCCGCGGAGCGCCGTGCACGCGACCTGGCCGACGGCACCCTGATCGCGGCCGTGTGCCCGGGCATGGTCGACACGGCCACCTCGCGGGCCTGGTTCAGTGACCACAGCCGGGCCCAGACCCCTGCCCAGGCCGCCGAAGCCGTGCTCGACCTCGTCTTCGCCGAGCACGTGGATCCCGCCCTGTACGGCGAACTGGTCCGGTTCGGCAAGGTCCTGCCCTGGCACGACGGCACACCCCCGGTGGAACAGGACCGGATGCTCACCCCCTGACCCCCTGACCCCCTGAAGACGCCGAGTCGTCGCGCCGGCCTTCAGACGCGGCCGGTCGAAGGCATGGCCCGCTCCGGCCACACAGCACATCAAGGAGTTCATCCATGAGCCTCATCACCACCCCCTTCGGTTTCTCCAGCACGACGGACGAGGTGACGCGGGGCGTCGATCTCACCGGCCGTCGTGCGGTGGTCACCGGTGCCTCGTCGGGGCTAGGCGCCGAGACGGCCCGGGCCCTGGCCGCCGCAGGGGCGGAAGTCACCCTCGCCGTGCGGGACGTCGCCTCCGGGGAACGCGCAGCCAAGGACATCACCGCCTCCACCGGACGTCGCGAGGTGCACGTGGCGCACCTGGACCTTTCCGATCCCGCGTCCGTCACCGCCTTCACCGCAGCCTGGCGCGGTCCACTGCACGTCCTGGTGAACAACGCGGGCGTCATGGCCTGCCCCGAGCGGTACACCGCGCAGGGGTGGGAGTGGCAGTTCGCCACCAACCACCTGGGTCACTTCGCTCTCGCCACGGGCCTGCACGGGGCGCTGGCCGCCGCTGGCAACGCGCGTGTGGTCGCGGTGACTTCCTCCGGTCACCAGCGCTCCCCGATCGTGTGGGACGACGTGCACTTCGCCTTCCGCCCTTACGATCCGTGGCTCGCCTACGGCCAGTCCAAGACCGCGAACGTTCTCTTCGCGGTGGAAGCGACCCGCCGCTGGGCCGCGGACGGCATCACCGTCAATGCGTGCATGCCCGGAGCCATCCACACGAACCTGCAGCGGCACACCTCCGGCCGCGGCAGCGGGCTGGTGCCCGACCATCTGATCAAAACGGTCGAGCAGGGAGCGGCGGCCTCCGTCCTGCTCGCCGCCTCACCGCTCCTCGACGGAGTGGGTGGCCGCTACTTCGCCGACTGCAACGAGAGCGACGTCGTCGACCGCCGCACCGGCACCCTGCATGGCGTCGCCCGCTACGCCGTCGACCCGGACAACGCCGGGCGTCTGTGGGCGCTGTCGCGGGAACTCCTCGCACAGGCTCACTGAGCATCTCTGCCGGACACGACCGCCGGCCACCGTCAGCACGCGATCGTCACCCGGTTCCCCGGCCGGTATTCGACTGATCTCCGGCCGGTCGTCGATTGATCTCCGACGGGTCCTCAGCGCTGCGGCTGTGCGCGCAGCCCGTCGAGGATGAGCGCGAGCATGCGGGGAGCGCGGTCCTCGGGGACGGTGGTGGCACGCCAGAGCGCGCCGGTGAGCTGGAGGAAGTCAGCGGGGTCCGCGTCCACCCGGATGCTTCCGTCCTTCTTGCCGGCGTCGATGAGTTCGGTGATGGCGGTGATGACCGGGCCGTAGCTCTGTTCGCTCATCGCCTGGTGCGCGCTGGGGCTGAGGGCCTCGCCCAGGCCGTGCTTCCTGCGCATGGCCTCGACCAGGTCGAGCGTCCAGGTGCGCAGCGCCTCCAGGGGCGGCAGCTCACGGAGCAGGTCGGGCACGGTGGCGGTGATGCGGGTGACCTCGTCCTGGTAGACGGCCAGGACCAGCGCCTCGCGGGTGGGGAAGTTGCGGTACAGCGTGCCCGGGCCGACACCGGCGCGCTGGGCGATCTGGTTCATCGACGTGGCGCCGTCCTCGCCCAGCGCCTCGCGGGCGGCAGCGAGGATGCGCGCCCTGTTCTCACGGGCGTCGGATCGGACCACGAGATCTCCCCTTGCTAAGTGGAGAGCTCTCCACTACGTTATTCGGAGAGCTCTCCACTTACTTTAGAGGGGCACCATGCGCTACATCAAGCTCGGCACCACCGGCCTGGACGTGTCACCGATCGCCATCGGCGCCATGACCTACGGCGAACCCGACCGCGGACACCCCGTCTGGTCGAAGAGCGAGGAGGAGGCCCGCCCGCTCATCAAGCACGCCCTCGAGATGGGCATCAACTTCTTCGACACCGCGAACCTGTACTCCAACGGCTCCAGCGAGGAGATCCTCGGCCGGGCGCTGAAGGACTACGCCGACCGCGACGCCGTGGTCATCGCCACGAAACTGCGCCACCCGATGCGCCCGGGCCCGAACGGACGCGGACTGTCACGCAAGGCGATCATGACCGAGGTCGACCATTCCCTGCGCCGCCTCGGCACGGACTACATCGACCTCTACCAGATCCACCGCAACGACCACTCCACCCCCTGGGAGGAGACCCTCCAGGCCCTCAGCGATCTGGTGCAGGCCGGCAAGGTCCGCTACCTCGGCGCCTCCTCCATGCACGCCTGGGAGTTCGCCAAGGCGCTGCACCTGCAGAAGCAGAACGGCTGGGCGCGTTTCGTGTCGATGCAGAACCACTACAACCTCCTCGCCCGCGAAGAGGAACGGGAGATGATTCCGCTGTGCCTGGACGAAGGCGTCGGCACCGTCATCTGGTCCCCCCTGGCCCGCGGCCGTCTGGCCCGGGCCTGGGACGACGCCCGCTCCACCCAGCGCTCGGAAACCGACGCGGCCTACGCCGACCTGCTCTACTCGCCCGCACAGGAAGCCTCCAACCAGGCGATCATCGACGCGGTGGGCCAGGTGGCGGACGCGCACGGCGTGAGCCGCGCCCAGATCGCGCTGGCCTGGCTGCGCCGGCAGCCGGCCGTCACCGCGCCGCTGGTCGGCGCCGGCTCCATCCACCAGATCGACCAGGCCGTGGCCTCCCTCGACATCGACCTCACCGACGCCGAGGTGCGCACCCTGGAAGCCCCCTACACCCCGCGCCACGACTGGCAGGGCGTCTCCGACGAAGCGGAGCTGGAGGCCATCCGCCGGCGCGTCCCCGGAATGGCCCTGTCATGAACTCGATCGTCCGCTCCGGCCCGGCCGCCCGCACCGGAGGCCTCCTCATCCTGCTCGGTCCGCTGGTGTCCTGGCTGGCGGAGTTCGTCACCGCTGCCGCATGGCAGGACCCGCCGTACTCGCCCTTCCACAACTGGGTCAGCCACCTCGGCCTGACCGGCCCGCCCCAGACCGCGTTCGGGCAAGTCGCCAACTCACCCCTCGGCGCCGTCATGAACACCGGCTGGGTGATCTACGGCGTTCTCCTGGCCGTCGGCTCGTTCCTCGTGTTCGACCTGCGCAAGGGCCTCCGCCCGACCGTCATCGTGATCCTCGCCGGCCTGGCCGGCGCCGGAGTCGGCCTCGTCGGCATCTTCCAAGGCTCCAACGCCAACATCGACAACGGCCTGATCACCCTGCACACCCTCGGTGCGCAGACGGTCATGGTCGCCGGCAATCTCATGGCCATCGCCACCGGAGCCAACGGCGCCCGGATCGGCCTCAGCAGACGCCGGTCGACCGCGAGCATCGCCCTGGGCACCGCCGGTCTGATCGCCTTCCCCCTCTTCATGGCCGACGCGCTGACCGGCTGGATGTGGAACATCGGCCTGTTTGAACGCGCCGTCATCTACCCGATCATGATCAGCCACGCCCTCCTCGCCAGCAGCGTTGCCGCCCGGCGCCTGCCCGCGACGCCCACACCCACTCCGCTCCCCACCCATGCCACCAGCTGAGGAGACACCCATGACACCGGTACTGGTCACCGGAGGAACCGGCTTCATCGGAAGCTGGTGCATTCTCGCCCTGCTCGACGCCGGCCACACCGTCCGCACCACTGTCCGCGACCTGCGACGCGAACCGGACTTGCGCTCCTGGCTGCACCAGGCCGCCACCTTCGACGACGACCGCCTCACCGTCGTCCGCGCCGACCTCCAGCACCCCGACGGCTGGGACGCCGCAGTCGCCGGCTGCGACCACGTCCTCCACGTTGCCTCACCCACCCTGCGCCACACCCCGGCAACCGACGACGAACTCATCGCCCCGGCCCGAGAGGGCGTCCTGCGCGTCCTGCGCGCAGCCCGCGACGCCGGCGTCCGCCGCACCGTCCTGACCAGCTCCTTCGGCGCCATCGGCATCGGACACCCGCGCCGTTCCACCCCGTTCACGGAGGCGGACTGGACCAACACCGATGCCGACATACCGCCCTACCAACGCTCCAAGACTCTCGCCGAACGCGCCGCCTGGCAGTTCATCACCGAGGAAGGGGCAGGCATGGAACTGGCCGCCGTGCACCCCACGGGCGTCTTCGGCCCCCTCCTCGGCCCCGACGACCCGCCTTCCCTGCGCCTGATACGCAGAATGCTCGAAGGAAAAATGCCCGCCAGCCCACCCTTCGCCATGGGCTACGTCGACGTCCGTGACGTCGCCGACCTCCACCTGCGTGCCATGACCGACCCCTCGGCCGCCGGTCAGCGCTTCCTCGCTGTCGCCGGGCACAGCCTGCGCGTGGCCGACATCGCCCGCATCCTGCGCGACCGCCTTGGCGAACGCGCCGCCAAGGCCCCGACCCGCGAACTGCCCATCTGGCTCACCCGCGCCCTGGCCACCGTCAACCCCGAACTGCGCCTGCTCAGACACCAGCTCGGCCGCGACCTCGCCGCGTCCGGCGCGAAAGCGGAGAGGCTCCTCGGCTGGAAGGCGCGCCCCATCGAGGACACCGTCGCGGACACCGCCGAAAGTCTGCTCGCCCACGGCATCGGCGCATGACCTCATCGGCTAGTCATGACACAGATCGGTACCGACGTGAAGCGGCGCAATCGGCCCCGAGCAGGGCCCGCGAAGTATTGGCGACGACGCTGCCCTGCTCGTGGTACGACGCCATGAACTGACCGATAACTCGTGGACGGCGGTCGACCCATCTGCCGGCCCTGTGATGAACAAGCTCGCGACGGCGCGCCCAGTGACGGCACAGCCGTCTCGAATACAGTGGAGTCGCTGACATCGCCCGGCGCGTCCACGACAGCCAGGGCTCAAGGATGCCGCCGCAACCGAGCGCGCCCCCGCAGTAGCCTACCGACGCTCGCTCATCGCTCTCACGGCCACCGGGCTCTGCTCGCCGCGCTCGCCACCACAGATGTCACTCCCAGCGGCAACGCCCGCCTCACCGGCGGGCAGACGCTTACTGGCCCTAACGAATGTCGGGCCGACTCCGAGGCCGGCCAACGGCTCCCGCCACTGGCGGGACCTTGTCCAGCAGCGGCAGCAACTGGGTGACATTGTTGCGGTTTCCGCCGGTCAGCGACACCGCGAGCGGGATGCCCTGGCCGTCGGTGACGACGTGGTGCTTACTGCCCGGCCGTGCGCGGTCGACCGGGCTGGATCCGCTTCTGGGCCCCTGCGTGCGGCCCGGACGTGGGAAGAGTCGATCACCGCCCGGGACCAGTCCAGCTGGTTCTTCGACCGCAGCTTGTTCAGCGCCCGGTCGAGGGTGACGCCCGCATCGCCCAGTACAGGACCGCCGTCGCTGACAAGGCGCCGGGGCTCGAAACCGCGGTCGACAAAGCGCCGGGGCCGGTGGCCCGGCGCGACGGGGCCGTCGTCATCGTGGCCCCGTCGACGTGGTGGACAAGAGCGTCACCCGCGGCCGGCGCGGGCAGCTACGACGGGAGCCGACCGGACAGGCCGTGGCCGGCCGACCGGTCCAGGGGTGAGCGGGCGGACGGCGACACGCCTTCCGCGCCGATCGGGCGGACGGCGACACGCTTTTCGCACGCCTGCCCGCGACAGGGGCTTGTGCGGCACGGGGTCAGGCCGTGCCGCACAAGCGGTCAGTGGCCGACACCCACCGTCTCGCCGCGCGGCGCGGGGTCGGGCTCCGCCCGCAGAACACCGGCGCCCACAACGGTGGTCACACACAGCAGGGTCAGCAGGACGAAAGCGTGGTTCAGGTCGACGAGGTGCGTCAGCCAGCCGATGACGGCAGGGCCGGCGAGCATGCCGACGTAGCCGAGCCCCGCGACACGGGACACGTTCGCGCCCGCGGCCGCCGGGTCGGCGTGCCCGGCCGCGCTGAGCAGCTGCGGGACAGCACCGGCCAGACCCAGCCCGAACAGCGCCCACCCGGCGAACGCGGCCCACATCCACGGCCCCAGCGCCACCAGCGTGATACCGGCCGCGGCCGTGGCAGCGCCGTGACGCAGCACCGCCATCGACCCGAACCGGGCGACAAGACGGTCCGCCAGCAGACGGCCGGTGGTCATCGCCGCCGCGAACGTGCCGTAGGCGAACGCGGCGGTACTGGTGGAGGCGCCGAGGACGTCCCGCAGGTGCAGGGCGCTCCAGTCGTTGGCCGCGCCCTCGCACAGCATGACCATCAGCGCCAGGACGGCGAGCAGCCAGACACGCCGCGTCGTGCCGCGCCGCACGGCCGAGGCGCGTGATGCGCCCGTCGCGTCGCCCGACGCGTCGAACTCCTCGTCGTCGCCGCTCCCTTCATCGGCCGGGGCGACGGAAGCGGCGGGCATCAGCGCGGGGACCGAGGCCAGGGCGATCACGATGCTCACGCCTCCGATCGCGGCCATCATGGCGACCGGACCCACACCCGCGCTCGTCGCCCCCGCCGCCACCAGCGCCGCGAGGACCCCGCCGACGGAGAACGTGGCGTGGAAGCCCGACATCACGGGCCGGCCGTACGCCTTCTCCACATGCACCGCGTGGGCGTTCATGCTCACGTCCAAGGCTCCGTTGCAGGCGCCGAAGACCAGCAGGGCGCCCGCCAGCGACCACGGATCGCCGGCGAGACCCGGCAGCACCAGCGAGGCGCCGCACAGCACCGCGGTCGCCGGAACCACCACCCGCGCGCCCAGACGGTCGGTCAGCGGTCCCGCCACCTGCATCCCGGCGAACGCGCCGAGTCCCAGCAGCACCAGCAGGCCGCCCAGCGTCGCGTGACTGATGCCCACCCGCTCCTCGGCAGCCGGGATGTGCACCACCCACGCGCCCATCAACGTGCCGCACAGGACGAAATAGACATACGTCGCCACGCGGGCGCCGAGAAGCGAACGTTCCATGCCGCCCACCGTAACGAACAGTCAGACTGTGCGGAACCCTGATCAACGAACAGCTTGAGTGTTCATAGTCGGGTGGTGTTCAATTCCGGCATGAGCAACGCAGACCGGCACGCCCTGATCGCGAAGGCCGTCACAGACGCCGGCGAGGCCACGGTCCAGCAGCTCGCCGAGCTGACCGGGGCGTCGGACATGACCATCCGGCGCGACCTCGACACCCTGGCCGCCCAAGGCGTCCTCGAACGCGTCCGGGGCGGAGCACGCAGCCTGCTCCTCAGAGGCGAGGAACCCCCCTTCGCCCTGCGCGCCCACGAAGCGGTCGACATCAAACGCCGCATCGCCGCCCAGGTCTGCGCCCTCATCGCCGACGGCGAGAGCGTGGTCCTCGACAGCGGAACGACCTGTCTGGAAGTCGCCCGCCTTCTGCGCGAGAGACCCGTCACCGTGATGCCTCTGTCTCTCCAGGCCATCCAGCTGTTCGGCGCCACGCCCCGCCCCGCCGCCCTCGTCGTGCCCGGCGGCCGGCCCCGCGCCGCCGAAGGAGCCCTCACCGGCCCCCTCACCCTCGCTTCCCTCGCCGCCCTGCGCTTCGACACCGCCGTCATGGGCTGCTGCGGTCTCACCGCCGCCGACGGCCTGACCGCCTACGACCTGGACGACGCCGCGGTCAAGAAGGCGAGCATCACCTCCGCCCGCCGCACCCTCGTAGCCACCGACGGCAGCAAACTCGGCCGCACCGCCTTCGCCCACGTCGCCCCCGCAACCCGCCTGGACACCCTCGTCACCGACACCACCGCACCCACCGGCGAAATCACCGCATTGGAGAACGCCGGCACCACCGTCACCACCGTCTGACCGCCCCCGGCCACCAGGCGAGGAACGAGCGAGCGCCGAGCTCGCCCACCGGGTCGGGGCGGCCCCGGACGCCACCCGCCTCCATGAACTCATGGGCTCCAGGCGCCAAGCCGACCCACACCCGCGTCGAAGGGCCCGGTCAGCTACTCACGACGACCACGGCTTGAGCATGTCCTTCATGGTGTCCGTCAGGGCGAACTGCAACAACGGACCATAAGTGATCCGGCCCACGCCGAGGCGGCGGAAACGGTCGAGGTCGTGTGTGACGGGGTGGGCCGTGGAGTTCACGGGGACGGTGACCGCGCCGGTCACCGCCGTGAGCAGGTCGTCGTCGTCCTGGATGCCCACCGGGTAGACGCTGTCGGCGCCGGCCTCCACCAGGGCGCGCAGTCGCTCGATCGCCTCGTCGCGGACGGCGGAAGCGTCTTCCGCGTGCGCGAAGAGGTCGGTGCGCCCGTTCACCCAGACCGGGACGCCGGCGTCGTCGGCGGCTGCGCGCAGGCCGGCGACGTATTCCGCGTGTTCCTGCGTGTCGCGAAGGCGGCCACCCTCCGAGTGGAGGGTGTCCTCGATGTTGAGGCCGACGCCGCCGACCTCGATGAGTCCGGCGATGAGGTCGGAAGGCTTCTGCCCGTACCCGGCCTCCAGGTCGACGGACACGGGTACCTCGACCGCCGCGACGATCGGCCTGACGGCGGCCATCACCTCCTCGAAGGTCTGCCCCTCGTTGTCCCCGGCCCCTCGGGAGTCGGCGAGGGGGTGGCTGCCGATCGTGAGCGCCGGGAACCCTGCGGCGACGGCTGTCCGTGCGGACCAGACGTCCCAGACGGTCGGCAGCACGAGCGGCTTGTGCTGGGCGTGCAGCTGCTTGAGGCGTCGAGCGCGCTCGACGGTGATGTCGTGAGTCATGCCTGGGACGCTACCCCGGGAGCGCCGTGGACATCGCCGGGACAGGCATTGTTCGGCGGCATCATGTCTTGGGGACACACCGGTTGGAAGCAGTCCGAAGCCTGTGGTCGACGGCACCTCGGACGGTGAGTAATCATCGCCGGGTGCGGGGGACGTGGTCACTGCGGAGGGGGCGGGCACCGGCTGTGCCCGCCCCCCGCGCGCTCAAGCGCCGCGCGTCACTTCTTGCCGAGCAGCTTCCTCATCTGCTCGATCTCCGCGCTCTGTGAGGCGATGATGTCCACGGCCATCTTCCGGGCCGGGGTGTGGGCACCTTCGGACTGTTCGGTCTTCGCCATCTCGACCGCACCCTCGTGGTGCTTGATCATCATCTCCATGAAGGCGGTGTCGAACGCCCGGCCCGAGGCGTTCTCGAGCGCCGTCATCTCCTCGGCGCTCATCATGCCGTCCATGCTTCCCGTGCCGTCCACGCCGCCGTGCATGGAGTGGTCCATGGCGCCCTCGGCGGGCACCGTCTCACCCCACGAGGTCAGCCAGCCCGACAGCTTCTCGATCTCCGGCGCCTGCGCCTTCTTGATCTCGGCTGCGAGCTTCTTCACCTCGGCCGACCGAGCCCGGTCGGGTGCGAGGTCGGCCATCTCCACGGCCTGGCGGTGGTGGGGGATCATCCCCTTGGCGAAGGTCACGTCGGCCGCGTTGTGCTGCCCCTGGGAGGCCGGCGCCGAGGGTGCGGCGGAGTCGGTGGCCTGGTGGCCGCCGTGTCCGGCCGAGCCGGTGTCGTCGCCGCTGCCGCCGCAGGCGGCCAGGGCAAGTGCCGCCACCCCGGAGGCGGCGACCACGGCGGTACGGCGGACGAGTGAACGCTTGCGGTTCATGTGGTGCAACTCCTTCACGCACGCCGGTCGGGGCGTGCGGTGGTACGGATGTGAGAGCGTGCGTGAGCTCGGCACCCGGGGTGCCGGGCGGGCGGCTCTATATCCGGAGGAGTTGCAGTTCGGACAGGTCGGGCGGGGCCCGTCCGTCATGGGGTGAGCCGGTGACCGCCGGGGTGGGGGACGGCGTGGCGGGCGCGTCGAGCACCGTGCCGGCCAGCGCCGGCGGCGTGTAAGCCGTAGCCGTGCCGGCGGCAGCGCAGGTGCCGTCGGCGTGATCGAGGTGGCCCGGCGGTCCGTCCGTGTGAGCGCATTCCCCGTCCGCGTGCGGTACTCCGTCCGCCGCTGCCGGCTCCATCGCCGCCATCGGCGCCATCTCATGGACGGCCGCTGTCCGGTGCGGCGTCGGCATCCCGCCCGGGGCAAGGCCGTGCATGCCCAGCACACCGGCCAGCACCGCCAGGATCAGCAGCACGAACAGCCGCCCTGCCGGGCGGCTGCCGGAACGGCTGCTCACAGTCACGGGCCCCATCCTAGTGGGGTGTGCGGCGAGTGAGGCCGGAGGCCCGCCAGGGGTGCACGGGCTCACCCGCAGGTGTCACGTCGCCGGCCGTCCGATGCGGCGCCTCACGCCGCGCAGGTGCTGCTCCCGTGGACGGTCATCCTTCGGGCGGGGCGGTCCGCGCGGCGGCGCGGGTCGGAACCCGGCGGGCCGAGAAGTACGGCGCCCAGTCCCAGCGGCACGGCCACGACAGCGCCGACGAGGCCGTTGCCCGTACCGGGACCGCCGTCGGTGGTAACTGCGTGCAGCACCGCGAGAACCGTCCCGACCGCTCCCGTCACCATGGCCGCCAGCCAGGCCGTGCGCGGGGTGACGCTGTTGACGCGGCGGCCGGCGCGGCTCGTGGCCAGCCGGACGAGGGCCACTCCGAGCGCGCCGGCCACCAGCGCCAAATCGGCCCCCGTCCTCCCGTCACCGATGATCCCGCCCTCCTCGGCCGCCAACAGTGCTGCTGGAGCGCTCATACCGCTCCCCCTCCTCCTTCCTTCGCCGTCGCCGACACCGACGTCCGGTGTCTCTGCGTCAGGATGCCCGTCGGACCTCCGGCCGGTCGTCCAGCAGATGCGGGTATTTCACGGTGCGGACGGGGCACGGGCTGCTCGTCATGGGCGATCCGCTTCCCGCCCGACAGGCGGCGGCCGGCCGCCTCACCGCAGGCTCGAACCTGTGCGCGCCTGCCATCGCACTCGGCGTTCGTCTGCGTGCCCTGCCACCCCCACCGGACCGCACGGCGGCACCCTTCGCGTCGCCGGTCAGGGCGCGGAATGCCGGGCTGTGGTCGTACCACTCGTCGGCTAGATCCACTTCGACGTTCCTGTCGACCGCCGTGACGAGAAGCCGGGGCTGGAGCACGGTGCACCGCTCTTCGGCCGCCGCTGTCTTCGCACCCTGGATGATTCCCGTCAGCAGTGTCCGCGTGACCGACGCTGCAACCCGGACGACGGGCCGTGATACGTGCATCCACTTCACATCGCTGAACGTGGCTTTGACGACAGCGGGGTTGAACGGCGAGACATCCATCCCTGAGACGATCTCACGGTCGCTGAACTCACGGCACACGGTGGGCCGCGGCTGTCGGTGAGCACCGGTTGCAGGCGTGAAGGCTCTCAAACAGCGGCTCGGCCACCGGCGTTCGACACCGTGGACGTGGTGGCATGGCGCTGCACCCGCGCGGCGGTCGCCGGCACCCCGAGGCGGCGGAGGGCGACGCTCGCCATGACGAACAGCGCGGCGAACACGGCCAAGAGCACGACGCAGACCATCAGCTGTCGGCTTCCCGCTGCCTGCCAGCTGGTCAACGCGGCGGACCCCGCCCACAGCACCATCGCCGCGGCGTAGAAGGAGCGGATGCGGCGAAGCTGGCGCACAGCCCGCTTCAGCTGACTACGTTCACTCTTCATCGGTGCCATGCGCCCCCGTGTACCCACGAATCGCGTTGTGCATCACCGGCGGAACAAGGCGCGTGGTCGCAGCACGTCACCAACCGGGGTGTGGCGACTGAGACCGCCCTGGTTCTCCGCCAACTGGCCGTGTCGGAGTAGGGGTTCGTACGCTGCGGACGGCCACCGTTGGCGCCCCTACCTCGGCGCGCGCCCCCGCCCGCGTAAACCGCTGGTCGGCGTCGAGGGGGAGGCGGCAGGATGATCCACATGAGCCTGCCGACCCCCGAACTGCACACCGCCCGCCTGAGACTACGGCCGTTCGCCGACGACGACGCGGCGCCGCTCTACGCCCTGCACAGCGACCCTCAGGTGCTGCGCTACTGGGACTCCCCTCCGTGGACCGAGCCGGCCCGCGCGCAGCGCTTCCTCGCGACCTGCCGCCGGATCGAGGAGGAGGGCACGGGAGCGCGGCTGGCCGTCGAGCGGGACTCCGACGGCGCCTTCGTCGGCTGGTGCGGCCTCATCGAGTGGAACCCGGACTTCCGTAGCGCGGTGCTGTGTTACGTCTTCGACCGTGAGGTCTGGGGTCGCGGGTATGCCACGGAGACGGTGCGGGGCCTCCTGCGATGGGGGTTCGAGACGCTCGACCTCAACCGTGTCCGGGCCGACGTCGACACACGGAACGGGGCGTCGGCGCGGGTGCTGGAGAAGCTCGGCTTCGTCCGCGAGGGCACCCTCCGTGAGGACTGCGTCGTCGACGGCGACGTCTCCGACTCCTGGGTCTACGGCCTGCTCCGGCGTGAGTGGCGCCCGGTGGAGGGAGCTGGCGGGGGCGCTGTCAGTCAGCTGCCGTAGTGTTCCCGGCGCTCGTACCGACTGGGAGGGTCAAGAGAATTGACTGGGCTGACCGCTTTTCCGTTGCCGTTCGTGGCAAGCCGCTTCTCGATGTTCGCCACGCCTCGGACGCTGCGGGAGATCGAGATGATGCAGTGCAGCGCGCAACTGCGGGCGAAAGCCCGCTGGTTCGAGAAGTTGCGCGATGCCGGCATCGTCGCGCGGTGGGCCGAGGAGGCGGCCGCGCAGGGGCTGACCGAGGCGCAGGTGCGGTACGTGCTCGACGAGCTCGCACACTACGCGGCGCTGCGGGACCAGGGGACCGGGGCCGAGGTGTCGGCCGTGGACGGGGTGTGGCAGTCCGACACGCTCGTCGACGACGGCCTTCGGGCGCGGTTGCGGGAGGCGGTGCGGGTGCTGGAGGAGGTGCCCGAGGAGGAGTGGGACTGGCATCCCGGGTCCGGCGGCCAGGTGCTGGACCTCGTGCATCCCTCGCTGTTCTGTCTCGTGCGGGGTGTGAGCGGGGCGCCCGAGCGGGCCTGGGAGAACCCGACGGACCGCTATGCGCGGCACGAGTTCTCGGAGAAGTTCCAGTGGCTCCCCACGGATGTCGACGTGGACGCCGACGGTCGGGCGAGCTTCCGCTCGTATGTGAACAACGTGCACCCCGACGAGCACCGTGACCTCGTCGCCGTGCTGCCGGAGCTGTTCACCCGCATGCTCCCGTTGTGGGAGAACGTCCTCACCGATCTGCGTCACCCGCGTCCGCTGCGCATATCCGTCGACCCCTATGGGTGGTACGAGTCCGACGAGTACGAGGTCCCGGAGCCGGAGGAGGACGACTTCGACGACGAGGAGTCGTACCAGAAGGCTTACGAGGCGTGGGAGGAGGCGGAGGAGGCGTGGTACGACAACCGCCGGCCCGTCCTTCCCGACGCCCCGGAGTTCACCCCGCCCCAGGTGCCCGAGGACTCCGACCGGGTGAGCCTGCGCGGGCGCAAGCTGCAGGTGATCGTCAAGCTCGCCACCATCCACCTCACACCGGACAACCCCGAGTACGCGGGCGGGTCCTGGCACGTCGAGGGGATGCTCAACGAGCGGATCGTCTCCACCGGTCTCTACTACTGGGACAGCGAGAACATCACCGAGAGCCGGCTCGGTTTCCGGACGGCGCTCGACGATCCCGAGTACGCGCAGGACGACCACAACGGCCTGCGAGAGGTCTACGGCCTGGAGAACGAGGGCGCCCTCAACCAGCTGCTCGGGTCGGCGGCCACTCCGGAGGGGCGCTGCCTCGCCTTCCCGAACGTCCTGCAGCACCGGGTCAGCCCGTTCCGTCTCCAGGACCCCACGCGGCCGGGGCATCGCAAGATCCTCGCGTTCTTCCTGGTCGACCCGTCGCACACGATCGTCTCCACGTCCGACGTGCCGCCGCAGCAGCCGTGGGCCGAGACGTCGACCATGACGCTCGAGCAGGCCAAGGCCTACCGCGAGGAGCTGATGAAGGAACGGAAGTTCTTCGTCGACGAGCACAACGAGCAGATGTACGAGCGGGAGTTCTCGCTCTGCGAGCACTGAGTCGCTGCCGCGGTGCCCGGCAGGTGCAATCGCTCTGCCGGGCACCGGCCGACTGTCGGTCCCCTGTGCCGGCGTGGGCACGCCGAAGTGAGTCACGAGGTCGAGGGGGTCGCATGTCGTGACGGCGCTGTGGAAGGCCGTGGTGGACCGCCGAGCGGAGGAGGCCCGGGCGCGGGCTGTCGCCGGGGCCGATCCGTGGCAGGCGGTCCTCGGCGGCTGGTCCCACGTCGCGACCACCGGTGGACGCGATCACAGGTAGACGCGGCGCGGGAACGGACCGGGCCCGGTCGTAGGTGATCGGATCGGTTCGCTGCGGTCGGGCCCCGGTCAGGGGGCCGCTGCCAGGGTTGAAGGCGAAAGGAGGCCTCATGATCTCGGCACTCAACCAGCTCGTCGATCTCGTCGAGGAGCACCTCACCGAGGAGCTCGACCTCGACGGGCTGGCCGCGGGGCTCGGGACCACCGAGTACCACCTGCGCCGGATGTTCTCGTCGCTGGCCGGCATGCCGCTGTCGGAGTACGTGCGCAGGCGGCGGATGACCGTCGCCGCCGGTGACGTCGTCCGGGGCGAGGAGGACCTGCTGGAGATCGCCGTCCGGCACGGATACGGCTCGCGGGAGGCGTTCGGGCGTGCGTTCCGGGCGGTTCACGGTGCCGGTCCCGCGGAGGTGCGCCGCGACGGAGGCCCCTTGCGTACACAACCGCAGCTCAGGTTCCGCCTGACCGTCGAAGGGAGTACCCCCATGGACACCCGCCTCGTCGACCGCCCCCCGTTCCGCCTGGTCGGACACTCCACCCGGGTTCCGCTCATCCACCACGGGATCAACCCGCACATCCAGCAGCACATCACCGCCATCCCCCCGGAGGAGCACCGGCGTCTGAAGGCTCTCGGCGACGCCGAGCCGGCCGGTCTTCTCCAGGTCACCGACGACGCCGACCCGGACGGGCGGGAGGGCACCGAGCTGACCTACCTGCACGGGGTCGCCGTCGGCGGTGGCACGCCGGTGCCGGACGGGCTCGACGTCATCGAGGTGCCGGCGGGCATGTGGGCGGTGTTCCGTACCAGCGGGCCGCACCCCGAGGCCCTCCAGACAGCCTGGGCGGCGACCGCGACCGAGTGGTTCCCGTCCAACCCGTGGCGGCTGCGGCCGGGGCCCTCGATCGTCGCGATCCTCGAGCGGGCCGACGACTTCAGCACCGCGACCTGCGAGCTGTGGATGCCCGTCGAGTCCGCGTGACGCCCTCGTACCCGGCCCGGCGGGGGAACCGATCCCCCTGCCCCGGCGGCCGTGCGCCGAGTCGGTGCCGCTTCGCGAAGGTTGCCGCCTCCCGTCCGCGGCAACCTCGCGAAAGCGGGCGCTGTTCGATTCTTATTCGAATAGCCTGGAGGCTCATATCACCGTCGGGCGCGGCAAGCGCTCACAGACGAGGGGTCCCGGCATGGCAGAGGTCGTACTGTTCCACCACGTACAAGGGCTGACCTCCGGGGTGGTCGCCTTCGCCGACGAACTCCGCGCCGCGGGCCACACCGTCCACATGCCCGACCTGTTCGAGGGGCGCACCTTCGACTCGCTGGAGGAGGGAACGGCGTACGTGCGGCAGGTCGGGTTCGGGGAGGTCGGCGCGCGTGGCGTGCGTGCGGCCGCAGAGCTCCCCCGCGAGGTCGTCCACGTCGGCTTCTCGCTGGGGGTGGTGCCCGCGCAGGAACTGGCGCAGACCCGGGACGGGGCGCGGGGCGCACTGCTGATGCACGCCTGCATCCCGGTGTCCGAGTTCGGTGCGACCTGGCCGGCGGGTGTGCCGGTGCAGGTGCACGCGATGGAGCACGATCCCTTCTTCGCTGAGGACGCCGAGGCCGCCCGCGCGCTGGTCGCGGAGTCCTCCGACGCCGAGCTGTTCCTGTACCCCGGGGACCGGCATCTGTTCGCGGACTCCTCGCTGCCCTCGTACGACCCGGACGCCGCGGAGCTCATGACACGGCGGGCGGTCGAGTTCCTCGGCGCGCTCGACGGGGACGGCCGTAACCCGCGCTGAGCGGTCAGGGGGTGCGGAGGGTCTTGGCCGCGCACTCCCAGAGGCGGTCCGCCGCTCCCGGGTCGACGGCGTGGGCGGCGACGCCGCCCGTCGGGTTCTCGTCCGTGACGGTCGGCGCTTCCTGGTTGTCCTCGAAGTAGCGGCCCGTCACCCCCTCCAGGAGGGGCGATGCGGCCAGCAGGACCGAGGTGGCCGCTCCCTGCGCGGGCGTCTTGTAGTACGGCAGCGGTGTCACGTTGCCCTCGTCGTCCATCACGCCGAACGCGCGCATCGTGTCGTCGTCCAGGTGCCGCTGCAGATTGGTGAGGACGTAGCCGGGGTTCAGCGCGTTCGCCGTGATGCCGTCGGCGGCCCAGCGGCGGGC
Source organism: Streptomyces sp. BJ20 (assembly GCF_022869105.1). Lineage (NCBI taxonomy): Bacteria > Bacillati > Actinomycetota > Actinomycetes > Kitasatosporales > Streptomycetaceae > Streptomyces > Streptomyces sp. BJ20. The sequence goes on along the minus strand of NZ_CP094918.1, from coordinate 3,444,562 downwards.
TCCGACCGTGAGGAGGACACCGGCGGACTTCGACTGCCCGTACGCGGCCCAGGGGTCGTACGGGCGCCGCTCGAAGTGGGGGTCGTCGAAGTCGAAGGGTGCGTTCAGGTGAGCGCCCGAGCTGACGACCACGATGCGTGCGGTGCCCGCCTCGCGCAGATACGGGTGCAGCCCGGTGGCCAGGGCGAAGTGCCCCAGGTGGTTGGTGGCGAGTTGCATCTCCCAGCCCTGCGGGGTGAGGGTGCGCTCGGGCAGAGCCATGATTCCGGCGTTGGCGACAAGGATGTCGAGCGGGCCGCGCCAGCCGCGCACGAAGGCGTCGACCGAGGCGAGGTCGGAGAGGTCGAGGGGCGCGGTGTGCACGGGACCGGCGCCGTCGACGGCGGCCAGCTCACGCAGGAGCGGTGCGGCGGTCCCGGGTCGGCGTGTGGCGACGGTGACCTCGGCGCCGGCCTCGGCCAGTGCCCGTACGGTCTCGGCGCCGAGACCCGAGGCGCCGCCGGTGACCACGGCGCGGCGGCCGGTGAGGTCCACGCCCTCGATCACCTCGCGTGCGTCGGTGCGGGCGGTGAAGGGGGTGGTCAGGAGGGGGCGGCTGGGGGTGTTCCGCGGGTTCCGGGAGGCCGGTGTGTTCGTCGTCATGCTTCGACGGTACGGCGGGCCGGCTGGACGGGCTATCGTTGAGCGTCCCGCTTCCTTTAGCCGTCGTCCGATCCAGGGAGGTCGTCATGGATCCGCTGGAGGACGTGCTGACCCTGCTGGAGACGCGCAGCCACCTGTCCACGAGCCTGGTGGCGGGCGGGCGCTGGGCGCTGCGGTTCGATGCGCCGCAGGGGGTGAAGTTCAACGCGGTCCGGCGCGGGTCCTGCCTGCTGGAGGTCGACGGGGTGGACGGGCCGATCCCCCTGGCGGAGGGCGACTGCTATCTCCTCGCGCGTCCACGGCCGTTCGTCCTGCGCAGTGATCCCGCGACCACACCGGTGGCCGCGGCGCCCGTGTTCGCCCGGGCCGAGGGCGGCGTCGCGCGGGCGGGGCCGGGCGACGAGGTGTTCCTCGTGGGCGGGCGGTTCTCCTTCGGCGCCCGTGCCCAGGAACTGCTGCTGGACCGGCTGCCCCCGGTCGTCCACGTCCCGGCCGGCAGCCCGCACGCGGAGACGGTGCGCTCGGCGCTCGACCTGATCGACCAGGAGCTGACCCGCGGGGAGCCGGCCGCCTCCCTGGTCGCCGAGCACCTCGCCGTCGTCATGCTGGTCCATGTGCTGCGGCTGCACCTCGCGCGTGACCCGCACACCGCCTCGGGATGGCTGGCAGGGCTGTCGGACCCGGTGGCCGCCGCCGCGCTGACCGCGCTGCACCGGGACCCGGCGCGGCCCTGGACCGTCGCGGAGCTGGCGCGGGAGGCCGCGGTGTCCCGATCCACGCTGGCCGCCCGTTTCAAGGCGGCTGTCGGGCAGGGGCCGTTGGAGTACCTCACCCACTGGCGTATCGAGCTGGCGGCGCGTCAGTTGCGTGAGGGGAGCGCGACGCTCGCCGTCATCGCCCGGTCGGTGGGATACGGGTCCGAGAGCGCCCTCAGTGTCGCCTTCAAGCGCGTCGTGGGCGTGACTCCCGGCGACTACCGGAGGCGTCCCGCACGGCAGGCGTCACCCTCGGTGGCGTCACCGTCCTGAGCCGGGCGAGCGCGGCGGAGCGGACCGGTCCACGCCAGACCGTTTGCGTGTTCCTGCTCGAAGTGGCGACTCTTCGAGCATCTATTGACATGCCTACGTCGCTCCGGCCAGAGTCGATGCCGCCAGTGATGCCCGGTCGTCGGATCGAAGGAGCGTTCACTCATGCCCGAACTCCCCGCTGTCTCACGCCGATTGCTCCTGGGAGGTGCGCTGGCCACCGGTGCGGCGGCCGCCGGTGTCGGTGCGGCGCAGGCGGCTCCGGCCACCGCGGCTGCCGCAGCCGGCGGTGGCGACGCGCCGCTGCCGGTGCACACTCCCCCGCGCCGTCGCGGTCAGCGCTCGATGATCGACGTGCCGTTCGACGTCCACGGGACCGTCCGCGTGGGCCTCATCGGTCTCGGGAACCGTGGGTCCGGCATGGCCGAGGGCTGGGCGGCCGTCCCCGGGTGCCGGGTGACCGCCGTCTGCGACATCCGCGCCGACCGCGCGACCTCCGTGGCGAACCGGCTCGTCGCCCGGGGCAGACCGCGTCCCGCCGAGTACGGCGGCTCCGCGGACGCCTACGCGCGGATGCTGAAGCGGGACGACATCGACCTCGTGTACATCGCCACGCCCTGGGAGTTCCACCACCGGCAGGGCAAGGCCGCCCTGGAGGCCGGCAAGCACGCGATCGTCGAACTGCCCGTCGCCACCGAGCTGAACGAGCTGTGGGACCTCGTCGACACCTCCGAACGGACCCGCCGGCATCTGATGCTGTCGGAGAACTGCTCCTACGGCCGTAACGAGCTGGCCATGCTGAAGATGGCGCACGACGGGCTGTTCGGCGACGTCACCAACGGCCACGGCGGCTATCTGCACGACCTGCGGGAGCTGTTGTTCTCCGACACGTACTACACGGATTCCTGGCGGCGGCTGTGGCACACGCGCAGCACCGCGTCGTTCTACCCGATGCACGGGCTGGCGCCGATCGCCGCCGCGATGGACATCAACCGCGGCGACCGCATGACCGTGCTGCGGGCGACGGCCACCGAGCCGAAAGGGCTCGCCGACTACCGGGAGCGTTTCATCGACCGGTCCCATCCCTCGTGGAAGGAGACCTACGTCAACGGCGACCTCGTCACCTGTCTGATCGACACCGCCATGGGGCGGGTCATCCGGGCGGAGCACGACGTGAGTTCGCCCCGGCCGTACAGCAGGATCAACAGTCTCGCGGGCAGCCGCGGGATCTTCGAGGACTACGCGGGCACGTCGGCGACCGGCGGCCGGATCTACGTCGAACCGGACCACGGCGGGCACTCCTGGCGCGACTTCGACTCCTACCGCAAGGAGTTCGACCACTGGCTGTGGAAGAAGATCGGCGACGACGCGGAGAACAACGGCGGCCACGGTGGCATGGACTACATCCTCCAGTGGCGCACCGTGCAGGCGATGCGGGCCGGTCTGGTGCCGGACATCGACGTGTACGACTCCGCCGCGTGGTGCGCGCCGGTGCCGCTGAGCGTCAAGTCCCTCGCGGCGGGCGGGCGTCCTGTGGCGTACCCGGACTTCACCCGCGGTTCCTGGGTCAACCTCCGCATGGGTCTGGACTCCCGTGAGTCGGACATGCCTCCCGTCGCGTGAGCGGCGTTCTGGACCGTCGACCGAAGGAGCAGGACGTATGAGCGTTTCCCGATGGCTCAGACCCCTCGGACCGTTGCGAGCGGTGAGAGCGCTGGCCGTCGCAGCCTCGCTGGGGCTCGTCGCCGCGCCCGCCGCCTCCGCCGCCGAGCCTCAGGCGGACCCGGCGGCCGCGCGGACGGAGGTGACCGTCTCGCCCGTCGGCCTGGACGGGCCGGCGATCTCGACCGTGACCGTGCGCGTGAAGAACGCCGGGCCGCAGCGGATGCGGTCGCTGAAGGTGGCGTTCGCCGGGCCCGTCGGCTGGGCGGTGCAGCCGTCCGTGGCCGCCGTGTCCGGTTCGCTCGGCGTGGGCGACTCCGCCCGGGCCGAGTTCCGGATACGGGTGCCGGAGAAGCGGCCGGGGTTCGCGCTGCGGACGTTCACCGCCACGGCGACGTACAGCGGTGGTGACGGGGCCGGTGCGGCGGCCGGCACCCGTACCGAGGTCGTCGGCAGTCCGCTGCCCGATCTCGCCGCCGCCTACGACAACGTCGGCGTCACCGACGAGAGCGACACGGCGCCCGGCGACTACGACGGGGACGGCAACAGCTTCTCCGCGCAGAAGCTCGCCGCCGCCGGACTGACGCCGGGAGCCACCGTCCGCGCCCTGGGCGCCGAACTCACCTGGCCCGACGCGGAACCGGGCACCCCGGGCAACGTCTCGTCCGCCGGTCAGGCGATCACCCTGAGCGGCCAGGGCAGCAGGCTGGTGTTCCTCGGGTCGGGCGTCGGCAGCGCGGCCACCGGCACGGCCACCGTCCACTACACCGACGGCACCAGCAGCCGCGGCCAGTTCGGCTTCCCCAACTGGTCGTTCGATCCGGCCGACCTGCACGGCGCCACGCTGGTGGCGTCCGCCGACGGCCGCAACCGGCCGGACGGGTACGGCAACGCGGGGATCGCCTACCGGATCTTCGCCCACTCGGTGCCGCTGGACGCGTCGAAGCAGGTGGCGTTCGTGGTGCTGCCGTCCAACGGGAACGTCCACGTGTTCGCGATGGCCGTCGCTCCGTAGGACGCGGGACCGTCAGACGGCGTGGACCTTGATGCCCGCGTCGGTGAGGCGGGCGGCCGTGTCGGCGGGCAGGCCGGAGTCGGTCACCAGCACGTCGACGCGGTCCAGGCCGCAGATACGGGCGAAGGCGCGCCGGCCCATCTTGGAGGAGTCGGTGACCACGATGACGCGGCGCGCCCGTTCGGCGAAGAGGCGGCTGACACTGGCCTCGTCCTCCTGGTGGGTCATCAGCCCCAGCTGCGGGTCCACGCCGTCGACCCCGAGGACCGCCACGTCGAGGACGACCTCGTTGAGGACGCCCACGGTGAGCGGTCCGACGAGCTCGTACGTCTGGGGGCGGGCGACTCCGCCGGTGACCACGATCTTCACCTGGGGGCGTACCGCGAGCTCGCCGGCGATGTTGAGGGCGTTGGTGACGACCGTGAAGGCGGGCGCCGACGTCTCGGCCGGCTCGCGGCGCCCCCGCCCCTCTCGGCTGCCGCCCGCCCTGAGGGCGAGGGCGCGGGCCACCTCGGTGGTGGTGGTGCCGCCGTTGAGGCCCACCACGTCACCGTCGGCGATCATCCCGGCGACGGCGGTGGCGATGCGCTGTTTCTCCGGGGCGTGCCGGGAGGACTTGTAGCGCAGGGGCAGTTCGTAGGAGACGCCGTGCGCGATGGCGCCGCCGCGGGTACGGACGAGCATCTGCTGCTCGGCGAGTTCGTCGAGGTCGCGTCGGATGGTGGCCGGGGAGACGTCGAGTGCGGCGGCCGCGTCGTCGACCTCGATCCTGCCCTCGCCGGCCAGCAGTTCCAGCAGCTTGCTCCAGCGATCGTGCTTGGACATGTGTCGGACTCCCTCGGCCTCGGTACTGCGCTCCGGACACGGTAAGGGACGCGCCGGGCTGCGGTGCCCCGGAGCAGCACCGTGCGTGATTCTGCTCGGAACATCGTCACTCAGCGCACATCAGTTCCGTCAAAGCGCTCGTTTTTGGCAACAGTCGCATAACGGCGTATGGACCCGACCTGCAGGTCACCTGAATACTTCCCGACACGACAGATGCTCATTACTGCTCGCAAGGCTCACAGATTGAGCATGTTCACGCATTGTTTTATGGAGACAAGGCGGTAGACGGCAGTGAAGAAGAGAATGCTCGTCCTCTCGGCGGCCTGCGCGGCCGGCGCCCTGGTCCTGACCGCGTGCGGCGGCGGTGGCGCCGGGGAGTCCGCGGACGGATCGGTGACCCTGAAGCTCGTCGCGGCCGACTACGGCGACAAGGCGTCCAACAGCTCCACCGTCTACTGGGAAGACGTGGCGAAGCGCTTCGAGGCCGCCAACCCGGACATCAGGGTCGACGTGCAGGTCGTCAACTGGAACGACATCGACACGCAGGTCAAGACGATGATCCAGAGCGGCAACGTGCCGGACGTCCTGCAGACCGGCGGCTACGCCGACAAGGTCGCCGACGACCTCCTCCACACGGCCGAGGAGGTGCTGTCCCCGGCCACCCAGGACAACCTCGTCGACACGTTCGCGAAGGCGGGCGAGGTGGACGGCGTGCAGTACGGCATCCCCTTCGTCTCCTCCGCCCGCGCCCTGTTCTACAACAAGAAGCTCCTCGCCGACGCCGGCGTCACCGAACCGCCGAAGAGCTGGGCGGACCTCAAGGCGGCCGCCGAGGCCGTCAAGAAGAAGCACCCGGACGTCATCCCCTACGCGCTGCCGCTCGGCCCCGAGGAGGCGCAGGGCGAGACGCTGATCTGGGAGCTCGGCAACGGCGGCGGCTACACCGGCGGCGACGGGAAGTACACCCTCGACAGCGAGGCCAACGTCGAGACGTTCCAGTGGCTGCGCGCCAACCTCGTCGAACCGGGCCTGACCTACAGCAACCCCGCCGCCACCGACCGCAGGACGGCGTTCGCCGACTTCGCCGCGGGCAAGGCGGGCATGCTCAACGGCCACCCGTCGCTGATCCAGATGTCGAAGGACGGCGGCGTCGACTACGGCGTGGCACCCATCCCCGGCAAGGACGGCGCGCTCGACTCCACGCTCGGCGTGGCCGACTGGGTGATGGCGTTCAAGGACAGCGGTCACCAGGAGGAGATCAAGAAGTTCCTCGACTTCGCGTACTCCAAGGAGAACACGCTGAAGTTCGACGAGATGTACAACCTGATGCCCGTCACCGAGGACACGCTGACGGAGATGACCTCGAACGGCAAGCACAAGGACCTCGAGCCGTTCTTCGAGCTGCTGCCGAAGGCGTCCTTCTACCCCCTGGGCGACACCAGCTGGGACGCCGTCTCCGCGGAGATCAAGAAGAGCGGCGGCACGGCCGTCGGGGAGGACCCGGCCAAGGTGCTCGGCGATCTGCAGAAGAAGGCCGAACAGATCGCGGCGAACCAGTAGTTCCGCACGGCACCGACACACGGAAGGCGCTCCCCGTGTCCAGCAATGTCACCTCCGGCGGCCGCAGGCCGCCCCGCTCGGGCCGGAGCGGCGGGCGCCGCTCCGGCCTCGGCCGGCTGGGGCCACTGCCCTGGATCGGCCCCGCCGTCCTGCTCATCGTGGTCGTCGTGCTGTGGCCGGTCTACGAGATGGTCCGCACGTCGTTCCTGAAGATCAGCGTCAGCGGCTTCGTCCGGGGCTGGGCGGGCCTGGACAAGTACCGGCAGCTGTTCGACGAGCCGGACCTCGGCTCCGTCGTCACCGCCACCGTGGTGTGGACCGTCGGCGTGGTCGCGCTGACCATGGTGATCTCCCTGGGCCTCGCCCAACTGTTCGACCAGCGGTTTCCGGGGCGCCGGCTGACCCGGTGGGCGCTCATCGCCCCGTGGGCGGCGTCCGTGCTGATGACCGCCATCGGCTTCAAGTGGATGCTCGACCGGACCGCCGGCGTGCTGAACACGGTGATGACCGACCTCGGCGTCGTCGACTCCCCCAAGGACTGGCTGGGTGACCCGTCGACCGCCTGGCCCTGGATGATGTTCGTCGCGGTCTTCGTCTCCCTGCCGTTCACCACGTACACGCTGCTCGCGGGGCTGCAGACCGTGCCCGGCGAGGTGTACGAGGCAGCGCGGGTGGACGGGGCCGGCGTGTGGCAGGCGTACCGCCGGATCACGCTGCCGCTGCTGCGGCCGGCGTTCCTGGTCGGCGTGGTCATCAACCTGATCAACGTCTTCAACTCGTTCCCCGTGATCTGGGGCATGACCCGCGGCGGCCCGGACAGCGACACGGCGACCACCACGGTGTTCATGTACCAGCTCAAGAGCTCCGACATCGGGGAGTCCGCGGCCATGTCGGTCGTCAACTTCGCCCTGGTCGTCGTGATGGTGGCCGCCTTCCTCAAGGTCAGCCGCTGGAACCAGGAGGAGGCGTGATGGCCCAGCAGACGATCCCCGCCGCCGTCGGCACCCACAGATCCGCCCCGACGGACGGCAGTGGCCGTCCTGTACGCCCCCGGCGCACGCTGCGGCCCCGCACGGTGGTCGTGGCCGCCGTCGCCTGGCTGATCGCCGCCGTGTTCCTGCTGCCGTACCTGCAGATGGTGATCACGGCGCTGCGGCCCGCCTCCGAGCTGCGCGACGCCACCTATCTGCCGGACCACTTCGCCTGGTCCAACTTCGTCGACGTGTGGCGGGAGTCGAACCTCGGCAGCAATCTGCGCGTCACCCTCCTCGTGGCCGGCGGCTCCACGCTGCTGGTGCTGCTCGTCGCGATCCCGGCCGCCTACTACACGGCCCGCGTCAAGTACCGCGGGCGCAAGGTGTTCCTGCTGCTGGTGCTGGTCACCCAGATGTTCCAGCCGACGTCACTGCTGGTGGGCCTCTACCGCGAGTTCTACCAACTGGGCATGCTCAACTCGGTGTGGACCCTGGTGCTGTGCAACGCCGCGTTCAACCTGGCGTTCGCGATCTGGATCCTCACCGCCTATTTCTCCGCCATACCGGTGCAGTTGGAGGAGGCAGCGATGATCGACGGCCTCGGCAGGGGCGGCGCGCTGCTCCGGGTGACGCTGCCGCTGGCCATGCCCGGCGTCGTCACCGCGGTCATCTTCACCTTCATCGCCGCGTGGAACGAGTTCGTCATGGGACTGACCCTGTCCACCGTCCCGGAGAGCCAGCCCCTGACGGTCGGCATCAACAGCTTCATCGGCAACTACACCGTCCAGTGGAACTACCTGTTCGCCGCGTCGGTGATCGCGATCGTGCCCGTCGTGGTGCTCTTCGCCTTCATCGAACGCCATGTGGTGTCCGGGCTGACCGCCGGCTCGGTGAAGTGACCGGCCGGCCGCGCCGTATCCCCCCTCCCCCGTTGCTGAAGGAGCACATCGCCTTGTCCTACATCAGTTCGTCCCGCACCTCGGCCGAGATCGCCTCCCAGCCCGCCGTGTGGCGCCAGGCCGCCGCGTCCCTGCCGCGTCAGACGGCGGCCCTGCCGAGGCGGGGCGAGCGCGTCGCCGTCGTCGGCTGCGGCACCTCATGGTTCATGGCCCAGTCGTACGCCGTGCTCCGCGAGACCGGCGGCCACGGGGAGACCGACGCCTTCGCCGCCTCGGAGTTCCCCGTCGGCCGGCACTACGACCGGGTGCTCGCCATCACCCGGTCGGGCACCACCACCGAGGTGCTCGGCCTGCTGAACCGGCTCAAGGGGAGCGTGGCGACGGGCGCCGTCACCGCCGACCCGGACACGCCCGTCATGCAGGCCGCCGACGCCGTCGCCGTCCTGGACTTCGCGGACGAGGAGTCGGTCGTGCAGACCCGCTTCGCCACCGCCAACCTGGCACTCCTGCGCGCCCACCTGGAGGCGGAGAACGCCCTGCCCGCCGGAGTCCTGCCGCTGGACACGGCCGTCGAGGACGCCGAACGGGCGGTGCGCGAGCCCCTCGACAGGGCGGTGCTGGGCGCGGAGCAGTTCACGTTCCTCGGCACGGGCTGGACATGCGGGCTCGCGCTGGAGGCGGCGCTGAAGATGCGGGAGGCGGCGGGCGCCTGGACGGAGGCGTACCCGGCGATGGAGTACCGCCACGGGCCCATCAGCATCACCGGTCCCGGGCGTGTGACGTGGGCGTTCGGTCGGCTTCCTGAAGGGCTGGCGGACGACGTCGCCCGCGTCGGCGGCACCCTGGTCGCGGAGTCCGCAGGCCTGGCCGGCGGACTGGATCCGCTCGCCGACCTGGTCCGCGCCCAGCGGCTGGCGGTGGCCTGCGCGGAGGCGCGCGGCAACGACCCGGACCGGCCCCGCAACCTCACGCGGTCCGTCGTCCTCCAGGACGGTCATGTCTGAGGTCGCAGGCTCCGGTTCCCGGGCGGAAGGGCGGCGGCCGTGATCCTCACCGTCACGCTCAACGCCGCCCTCGACGTCACGTACGGCGTCGACAGCCTGCGCCCGCGCGCCTCGCACCGGGTCGGGGCCGTCCACCGGAGGGCCGGAGGCAAGGGCGTCAACGTGGCCCGGGTGCTGGCCGGGCGGGGGCGGGCCGTCACCGTGACCGGTCTCGTCGGCGGCCCCACCGGCGCGCTGGTGCGCGAGGACCTGCGCGCCGTTCGCGGGCTGCGTGACGCACTCGTCCCGGTCTCCGGCGAGTCGCGGCGGACCGTGACCGTCGTGTCCGGTGACGACGGCGACGCCACCGTCTTCAACGAGCGGGGGCCGCAGGTGAGTCCGTCGGAGTGGCGGGCGTTCGCCGGCCGCTTCGCGGAGCTGGTGCGCGAGGCGTCGGTGGTCGCGCTCTGCGGGAGCCTGCCGCCAGGGCTGCCGTCCGACGCGTACGCCCAACTCGTCGCCCGGGCCGCGGAGACGGGGGTGCCGACGGTGCTGGACACCAGCGGCGCCCCGCTGCTCGACGCGCTGGGCGCACGGCCCGACGTCGTGAAGCCCAACGCGGCCGAACTCGCGTCGGCCACCGGGTGCGAGGACGCCGCGGCGGGCGCGGAGCGGCTGCGAGGCCTCGGCGCCCGGTCCGTCGTGGTGTCCTCAGGCCCCGGCGGTCTCCTCGCCGTCACGCCCGGAGGCCGCCGGCGTGCCGTGCCGCCCGAGCGGCTGGCCGGCAACCCCACCGGGGCGGGCGACGCCTGTGTCGCCGCCCTCGCGGCGGGGCTCGCCGACGGCGCGCACTGGGGCGACGTCCTGAGCGACGCCGTCGCCCTCTCGGCCGCCGCCGTCGCCTGTCCCGTGGCCGGTGACGTCGACGCCGCCACCTACGAACGCTTCCGGACCACCGTGACCGTGGAGGACCTCCATGCCCCTCAGCCCCACTGACGAGATCGTCGGCCCCGCCGCCCGCGCCGGCGCCGGCGCGGGGGCGTTCAACGTGGTGCAGCTCGAACACGCCGAGGCGATCGTCGCCGGTGCGGAGGCCGCGGGCCGTCCGGTGATCCTGCAGATCAGTGAGAACACCGCCCGCTACCACGGCGGTCTGGAACCGATCGGACTGGCGGCCCTCGCCGTGGCACGCGCCGCGCTCGTCCCCGTCGCCGTGCACCTCGACCACGCCGAGTCGGTGGACCTCGTGCACGAGGCCGCCCGGCTCGGCTTCTCGTCCGTGATGTTCGACGCCTCCACGCTCCCCTACAAGGAGAACCTGCGCGAGACGCGGGAGATCGCCGCGTACTGCCACGCCCGGGACGTGTGGGTGGAGGCCGAGCTCGGCGAGGTGGGCGGGAAGGACGGGGCGCACGCGCCCGGGGTGCGGACCGACCCGGCGGAGGCGCGGGACTTCGTCGCCGCCACCGGGGTCGACGCGCTGGCCGTGGCGGTGGGCAGCTCGCACGCCATGACCACCCGGGACGCCGTGCTGGACTTCGCCCTCATCTCGGCGCTGCGTGACGCGGTCGGCGTGCCGCTGGTGCTGCACGGCTCGTCGGGGGTGGCGGACGCGGAACTGGCGCGGGCGGTGGCGGCCGGGATGACGAAGGTGAACGTCTCCACGTACCTGAACAAGCAGTTCACGCGGGCCGCGCGGACGTACTTGGAGGCACACCCGTCGGCGGTGGATCCGCGCACGTACCTCGGACCGGCCCGGGACGCCGTCGCGGACGCGGTGGCGCATCTGCTGGGGGTGCTGCACGGCGGGCGCGGCTGAGCCGGGAGGGTGACAAGGAGTCGCGCCGGTCCCGGACGGGGTGGTCGCGCCGGTCCCGTACGAGGTGGTGGCGCCGCCCGGTTTCCTCACCCGTGGGGTGATCTGGCAGGCTGGTGCACGCGGCAACCACGCCCGGACGACGAGGACCGGCGCCGGACCGCCCCCACCGACCCAGGCACACCGCTGCCGCCGGACGCCGTCCGGTGCCGCGGTGTGAAGCGGTGGGCGCCCTCGCCCGGCTCCTGCTCGGAAGGTTTTCCCTCGCCATGCCCTTGGCTTTGTTCGCCCTGGCCGTCGTCGCGTTCGGCATCGGCACGACCGAGTTCGTCTCCATGGGGCTGCTCCCCCAGATCGCCGACGGGCTGGCGGTGTCCGTGCCGACCGCGGGCAACGTTGTCTCCGCCTACGCGCTGGGCGTGGTGATCGGCGCGCCGCTGCTCACGGCGATCGGCGCCCGGGTGCCGCACAAGCGGCTGCTGCTGATGCTGACGGGCGTGTTCGTCGTGGGGAACGTGGCCTCGGCTCTCGCGCCGAACTTCGAGCTGCTGTTCGCGGCGCGTGTACTGGCGGGGCTCCCGCACGGTGCGCTGTTCGGCGTCGGCGCGGTGGTCGCCTCCAAGCTGGTCGCGCCGGACCGGGCGGCCCGTGCGGTGTCGATGATGTTCCTCGGTCTGACGGTCGCGAACATCGTCGGCGTCCCGGCCGGGACGGCGCTCGGACAGCAGCTCGGCTGGCGGTTCGCGTACGCGGCGGTGGCGGTCATCGGCGTCCTCGCCCTGGCGGCGCTGGTGCGGCTCGTCCCGCACCAGCCGCGCGGCGAGCAGGCCGGCGTGATGCACGAGCTGCGCGCGATGAAGAACAAGCAGGTGCTGCTGGGGCTGGTCACGGCGGTCGTCGGGTTCGGCGGCTTCTTCGCGATGTACAGCTACCTGGTGCCGATGCTGACCAACCTGACGGGGATCTCGGACTCGTCCACGACCCTGGTGCTCGCGCTGTTCGGCGTCGGCATGACGCTCGGCACGCTCGTCGCGGGCCCGCTGACCGACCGGGCGCTGCGGCCCACGATGTACGGCGGTTTCGCGCTGCTCGCGGCGGCGCTGGTGACGCTGCACTTCGTCATCGGGCATCTGGTGCCCGCGCTGATCGTCATCACGATCACGGGCGGTCTCAGCTCGCTGATCACCACGCCGGTGCAGATGCTGCTGATGGCCAAGGCGCACGAGGCGCCGACGATGGCGGCCGCGTCCAACCACTCCGCCTTCAACCTCGCCAACGCGGGCGGCGCGTGGCTGGGCGGCCTGGTCATCGCGGCCGGCTGGGGCTGGTCCTCGCCCACGCTGGTCGGCGCCGCCCTGGCGGTCGTGGGCCTCGCCCTCGCGGCGACGGGCGGGTACCTGGACCGGGACCGCCGTGCGTCGAAGGTCGTCCTGTCGTCGACGGGCGCCGGTGACCGGTCGCCGGGGCAGGAGGCGCCTGCCGCCGCCTGCCCGAAGGATCAGTCGATGTGACGGAGCAGGGCCGGACGCGTCGGGCCGTCGACCGCCGGGTCAGCGGTCGACGGCCCTTGGTGCGTCCGGCGGGCGGGGAGCCAGGTGGCTGCCCGCCCGCTTCGGCATCACCTCACGCGCGCTCCGGCGCCGCGGTGTCCTCGCTCTTCACCGGCGTGGTGCGGGAGAGGGAGCCCGGCCACCAGGCCTTGGGGCCGATGTCGATCACCAGGGCCGGGACCAGCAGGGACCGGACGACCAGGGTGTCGAGGAGGACCCCGAAGGCGACGATGAAGGCGATCTGGACCAGGAAGGCCAGGGGGATCACCATCAGCGCGGCGAACGTCGCGGCGAGGACCACGCCGGCCGAGGTGATGACCCCGCCGGTGGTGGTGAGGCCGCGCAGGACGCCCTGGCGGGTGCCGTGGGTCAGCGCCTCCTCGCGGACACGGGACATCAGGAAGATGTTGTAGTCGACGCCCAGGGCGACCAGGAACACGAAGCCGTACAGCGGGACCGACGCGTCCGTTCCGCTGAAGCCGAAGAGGTGCTCGAAGACCAGCGCGGACACGCCGAGCGTGGCGAGGAAGTTGAGCGCCACGGTCGCGACCAGCAGCACGGGCACGAGCACGGACCGCAGCAGCAGGACGAGGATCAGCAGGATGACGACGAGGACGATCGGCACGATGAGCGTGCGGTCGTCGGAGGCGGTCTGCTGGGTGTCGACCTGCTGGGCGGTGTAGCCGCCGACGAGCGCGTCGGCGCCGGAGATGTCGTGCACGTTGTCGCGGAGCCGCTCGACGGCCCGCTTCGCGGCGTCACTGTCTGCCGCGGCCTCCAGCGTGGCGTCGACGCGCACCCGCCCGTCGACGACCAGCGGCTCCCCGCCCCCGGGCCGTCCGGAGGCGGAGACAGGGGCGGCGGAGGCCACTCCCTCGGTCTTGTTCGCGGCGGCGGTGACCTCGTCCAGCCGGTCGGCGTTCGCGAGGATGACGGCAGGATTGCCGGACCCTCCGGGGAAGTGCTCGCCGAGCGTCTTCTGCGCGGCGACCGACGGCGCGTCGTTGACGAAGATCTCGTCGAGCGGGGTGCCCTTGGCTGACAGGGACGGGGAGAAGGCCGCGAAGACGGCGAGGATCAGCGCGGTCACCGCCCACACGCGGCGCGGCCTGCGGTCGACGGTCGCGGCGACGCGGCGCCACACGCTGTGTCCCTCGACGGTGGCGTCGGACGCCTTGGGCTTGGCGGGCCAGTAGGCGCTGCGGCCCAGGAGGGCGAGGGCGGCCGGCAGGAAGGTGAGCGCGGAGAGCACCGAGCACACGATGCCGATGGCGCCGACCGGGCCCAGGGCGCGGTTGTTGGTGAGGTCACTGGCGAGCAGCGTCAGCAGGCCGAGGGCGACGGTGGCGGCGCTGGCGGTGATGGCGCCGAACGACCGGCGTACGGCTGCGTGCGCGGCGGCGAACCGGTCGCCGCGAACGGCGAGTTCCTCGCGGAAGCGGGCGGCGAGGAGCAGGGCGTAGTCGGTGGCCGCGCCGATCACGAGGATGGACAGGATGCCCTGGACCTGGCCGTCGACGCGCACCACGTCGTGGTCGGCGAGGACGTACACGACCGCGCAGGCCAGGCCCAGCGCGAAGACGGAGCCGAGGATGATGACGAAGGGCAGCAGGACGCTGCGGTAGACCAGCAGCAGGATGAGCAGCACGGCGGCGAGGGCGACGCCGAGCAGCAGTCCGTCGATGCCGGAGAAGGCGTCCGACAGGTCGACCTGGCTGGCCGCCGGGCCCGCCACCTCGGCGGTGGTTCCGTCGACGGTGCCCGCCGCTTCGCGCACCTCGTCGACGACGTCGGCCAGCTTGTCACCGAGGTCGGGTTCCACCTGCACCACCGACTGCAGGGCCTTGCCGTCCTCGGAGGGGAAGGCGGGTGAAGGAGCGCCCACGACGCCCGGGTTGCCGGCGAGCCCGGCGACCGCGCGGGTGGCGGCCTCGGTCTGGGCGCCGGTGATCCGCTCCCCGTCGGCGGTCCACACGACGATCGCGGGCAGCGTCTCCTGCTGGTCGAACGCCTTCCGCTGGTCGAGGACCTGCGTGGACTCGGCGCTCCGGGGCAGGAAGGAGGCCTGGTCGTTGGTGGCCACCTCGCCCAGCTTCCCCGCGTACGGGCCGAGCATCCCGCCCACGCCGAGCCAGACGATCAACAGAGCGAGCGGGACGAGCCACCGGGCCCGGCGTGGTGCGGATGTCATGTGGGTTCCTATGGCGCGAAGCGATTATGTCAGTGGTCGATTATCTCAACCATCGAGTGATCTTATACTGGCCGCATGAGCGGCTCACAAACCTCCGCACCTCCCCCGCCGGGGGAGTGCCCGACCGACCTGCAGTCATTCGCGGTGCAACTGCGCCGCATGACCGGCGAGTTCAACCGCATCGTCCAGGAGTTCGCTCAGGCGCACGGTCTGCACCACACCGACATGCTCGCCCTGATCGCGATCCTCGACGGCGGCGGTCCTGACGCGCCCATGACGCCCGGCCGCCTGCGCAGACAGCTCAACCTCACGTCCGGCGCGATGACAGCATGCCTGGACCGACTGGAGCGGGCGGGGCACATCCGGCGTGTCCGGGCGTCCGACGACCGCCGTGTGGTGCATCTGGAGTACGAGGACCGGGCCAAGGGCCTGGCCCGGGAGTACTTCCGGCCGCTCGCCCGCGGCACCGACACGGCCCGTGAGCGGTTCACGGCCGAGGAGCTGCGTGTGGTGATCCGATTCCTCACCGAGCTGAACCACGAGCTCGCGCTGCTGCGCGGACGCACCGACTGATCCACCCGACGTGATCCACCCGACGGCGGACGGCCGGGGCAGGGCGACCCCCTGACCCGGCCGTCTCCCGTTTCCCGGCGTCACGGGCACCCTGGCTCGACGCGCGGTCGGCGCGAACGCGCCCCTCGACGACTGGAATTGCGACGCCGCGGCCCAGGCACGCGCGCTCACGTCGAGCGGCTTCGAGGACGGCCCACGGCGTCGTCCTCGGCGTGCGCGCCCTGAGCCGGCAGGGGTTGTTCGTGGTCGGGGGTTCGGCCGCCGACCGGCTCGGCGCGCGGGGCCGTCATCATCGTCGGATGCACGCTGCGCGCCTTCGGGTTCGGCCTGTTCGCGTTCGGGGACGACCTGGTGGTGCTGACGGCCGCGTCCGTGCTCAGCGGCTTCGCGGGGACGCTGCCAACCGGCGGAACCCGCCGCGCGTACGTGAGCGCGGAGGTGTCGCCGGTCAGCCGTCCGTCACCGGGCGGCGGTCGTCCAGAACCGGGTGGAGCAGCGGGCGCTTGGCCGAGCGGCCGTCGCCGGAGGAGCGGCCCCTCAGCCGGCGGAGCAGCCATGGCCCCAAAAAGCCCGCCAGCCATCGGAGTTCGGTGCCGACGGCGCGCAGGCCGGTGGGCAGGGTGTGGGGAGGGAGGGGGTGGGTCCAGGTGTCGTCGCTGTCGGGCAGCCGTAGCGCGTGGGCGAGGGCGGCGGCGATGCGCTCATGGCCCAGGGGGCCGGCGTGAAGGCGGTCGGGGCTCCACAGGCGCGGGTCGCCCGCGACCGGGTGGAGGGCCGTCTCCGCGACGACGGCTCCGTGGCGGCGCGCGATGCGGCGTATGCCCTCGTTGAGGGCCGTGACGCGTGGGGTCAGCGGGCGGGCGACGGGGCAGACGCGGGAGAGGTCCGGGATGGTGATCGTGGCGACCAGGGCGCCCTGCTCGGTGAGCGCCCCGAACATCGCGTCCAGGTGGGTGCACACCTCGTCGGCGTCGAAGCCGGGTCTCAGCAGGTCGTTGACGCCGGCGACGACGGTGGCGACGTCGGGCCGCAGGGCGAGGGCGGGGGCGAGCTGCTCGGTGTGGATCTGGGCGGCGAGGCGGCCGCGTACGGCCAGGTTGGCGTACTGCAGGGCGGGTTCGTGCCGGGCCAGGTGCTCGGCGAGGCGGTCGGCGAAGCCCCGCAGGCCCGTGGCGTCGTCGCCGTCGCCGACGCCCTCGGTCTGGCTGTCGCCGAGGGCGACGTAGCGGAGGTAGGGCGTCTCAGTTCCGGGCGTCTCAGTTCCGGGCACGGGTGTGCCGCCTCTCTTCCAGTACGGCGACGGTCCGCAGGCACCAGTCGCGGTTCTCCTGCTCGAAGGCCACGCCGCGCAGGCAGGTCAGGTAGGGGCCGATGCGGTCGCCGTGGCGGAGGAAGTCCTCCTCGTCGCGGTCGCCTCGCAGCCGCCGCAGCAGCGCCTCGAACAGCTCGATGCGGGCGCGGGCGATGTCGGCGCGCTCGGTCAGCTGGCCGATCAGGGTGGCGGTGTCGACGCTGTCGGCCGCCTGGACCTTGACCATGAGGTCGTC
Source organism: Streptomyces sp. BJ20 (assembly GCF_022869105.1). Taxonomy (NCBI): domain Bacteria; kingdom Bacillati; phylum Actinomycetota; class Actinomycetes; order Kitasatosporales; family Streptomycetaceae; genus Streptomyces; species Streptomyces sp. BJ20. The sequence goes on along the minus strand of NZ_CP094918.1, from coordinate 3,427,300 downwards.
ACGGACGAAGGCCGGCCTGGCGGAGGCGGCGGTGAAAGCCTCCAGCTCGGCCAGCCCGGCGTCGGTGACGTGGAACAGCCGCTTGTTGGGGCGGCTTTCCTGCACCACCTCGCGGCCCGCGACGAGGCCCTGTTGCTCCAGCCTGGTCAGCTCGGCGTAGAGCTGCTGCGGCTGGGCGTACCAGAAGTTGGCCACGCCGACGTCGAACGCCTTGGCCAGCTGGTAACCGCTGAGTTCGCCGTCGAGCAGCGCGGCCAGTACGGCGTGCCGGAGTGCCATGCGATCCCTTTCCGCGTGCCGGTGTCCTGCCCGTGCTCTGCCTCTGTCGCCCTGCGGGCACCTCATGATAGTCATTTTTCTGACTACTCACACCCCTGACTACTGAGGTGGTGGCGTCCGTGGACACCGTGGAGCGTTTCCGTGCAGCCGTCGACGCGCGTGATCTGGCCGCGCTGGACGATCTGTTCACCGACGACGTGCGGCTGTACAGCCCGGTGAAGTTCACGCCCTTCGAGGGCAAGGCGATGGTCATGGGGCTGTTCGGCGTGCTGCTGCGGACGTTCGAGGACTTCCGGTACGTCGGCGAGTACAGCGGGGCGGCGCAGACCAGTGCGGAGGGGGTGACGTTGCCGTCGGCCGTGCTGGTCTTCCGGGCGACCGTGGGTGGGAAGGAGATCCACGGGATCGATCTGCTGCACTTCGAGGAGGGCGGGCGGATCAAGGAGTTCACCGTGATGGTGCGGCCTCGCTCCGCGGTGGAGGCGTTGGGGGAGGCCGTGTTGAAAGGGCTGGTGGCGGAGGGGCTTGCCTGAGGGGCGGCCACCGGGGTTCCGGGTGCGCCCGGTCGCCGTGTGCGGGTGCGGTGGGGCTGATCGCGCAGTTCCCCGCGCCCCTGGGGGGTGGCCTCGGCGGTGGCGCGGGGGCGGGTTTCATCGGGGCTTGTCGCGCAGTTCCCCGCGCCCCCTGAGGCTGTCGGCCTCAGCGGTGCAGTGCGTGCCGGTGGGGGCGTAGTCTGCGGGTGTGGGGCTGCGGTTCGAGATTCGTGCGTCCGACTCGCCATGGGTCGACAGCGTGTGGACGTGCACCAGCGAGCGCGTCACCACCATGACATCCGTCGCCGGGGCGCGGCTGGGCCTGGTCTTCTGGGAGCAGGACGGGGCGGCGCACGCTGCGGTCACGGGTCCCGAGACCCGTACCGGCACGGCGCCCGTGCCGGAGGGGGCCGTCTTCACGGGCATCGACCTCGCCGTGGGCACCACCCTGCGGATGGCGCCCACGGCGGACCTGCTCGACGGCGGGGTCACGCTCCCCGACACCTCGCGCCGGACGTTCCGGCTGGACGGGGCGCGCTGGCAGACGCCCGGTCCGGACGACGCGGAGGCCCTGGTCGAGCGGCTGGTGCGGGCCGGGGTGCTCGACCGGGAGCCGCTCGTCGCCGACGTGCTCCGCGGCCACCGCGCCGCCTTCTCGCAGCGGACCGTCGAGCGGCGCTTCCGGGCAGCGACGGGACTCACGCGGGGTGCCGTACGGCAGATCGAGCGGGCACGCACCGCGGCGCTCCTGCTGGCCGCCGGCGCTCAGGCCGCCGACGTCGCCGCCGAGCTCGAGTACTTCGACGAGCCGCATCTGGCCCGCGCCCTGCGCAGGTACGTCGGGCGCACCGCGCGTCAGCTGCGCGAGGGCGCAAGAGGAGCGATCGCGCTCGACGTCGCTCAGCGCCGGACGTCGTAGACGAGCTTGGCGATGCCGTTCGAGTAGGTCGCCGACTCCCGCAGGGCCAGCATCTGCTTGTCCCGGTCCGCGCGGCCGAACAGGCTCTTCCCGGCACCGAGCAGCACGGGGAACATCAGCAGGTTGTACTGGTCGATCAGGCCGGCGTCGGACAGCCGCCGGGCCAGTTCCGCACTGCCGTGGATGAAGACGGAGCCGCCTTCGCCCTCCTTGAGCGCCGCGACGTCCTCGGTGGAGCGCAGGATCGTGGTCGGGCCCCATCCGTCGACCAGGGCGTCCTCGGAGAGCGTCGACGACACCACGTACTTCGGCAGGTCGCGGTAGTCGGCGTGGTCCTCCGAACCGGGCCACACCGACGCGAACGCCTCGTAGCTGCGGCGGCCGAACATCAGCGCCGTCGTGTCGGCCAGTTCCTCCCCCTTCAGCGACCAGGCCTCCTCGACGAACTCCAGGTCCTTGAACACCCAGCCCCCGCTGCGGTGCTCCTCCCCCGGCCCGCCGCCGGGCGAGTCGACGACGCCGTCCAGGGACATGAACCCCGTGTACACCAGTTTCCGCATGATGCGCCTCTCCTCCGGCCCGACGCGGGCCGCCGAACGGTTGCCCTCACGCTAGAGGGGAACGGGCACGACCGTCTTGGACAGAAACGACAACGCGCCTCGGCCCGACCGCTCCCGGTCAGCGGCCCCGCTGTGTGGCGTAGGGCTGGAGGAGCTGGTCGACGGGGGCGTAGTCGTCGGTGAGGACAGAGGCGTCGGCTGTCCACGTCGTGAGGGGCTTGCCCGTGACCGTCCGCCATCCTGTGCCGCGGGCGTCCAGTGCCTTCTGGATCGCGGACAGGTCGGCCGGGCGGTCGGAGGCGACGGCGACCAGGTTGCCGCCCACGGGCGCACCGGTGCGGGCCAGGCCGATGTCGACGGGTTCACCCAGGAGCGCCACATGCGCGAACACCTGGCGGAGCGTGGCCAGTTCCGCCTTGGCGAAGGCCTGCTCGCCGTGGTCGATGAGGTTGACGACGTAGAGGCCGTCGGGGACGAGGGCGCGCCGCACCTCCGTGAGCGCCTCCACCGTGGTGAGGTGCCAGGGCACGCTGACTCCGCCGAAGGCGTCGCCCACGACCAGGTCGAGCGAGTCCGTGTCCAGCCGACGCAGCCCCAGTCTGCCGTCCTCGGTACGGACGTCGATGCCGGGCCGCGGCCGCAGTCCGAGCCGCTCACGGTCGATGCGTACGACGCCGTCGTCGATCTCGGACACCACGCTGCGCGTGCCGGGACGGGTGGCCGCGAGGTAGCGGGGCAGGGTGAGGCCTCCGCCGCCCAGGTGGTGGGCCGTGAGCGGTCTGCCCTCGGGGAAGGCGGCGTCGGTCACCGACGCGACGGCCTTGACGTAGGTGAACTCCAGGTGGGCCGGGTCGCCGGCGTCGACGTAGGAGTGCCGTACGCCGTCCAGCACGAGGGTGCGACCACCCGGGCGTGCGGGGTCGGCGACCACGTCGGCGCAGTGGTACCGGGTCTCGACGTCGCAGCCGCCCGGCGCGACCGAGGCGGCCAGGCCTCCCGCCGCCAGGACGAGCGCCAGGGCGGGAGCGGTGCCGCTCCGGCCGCGCAGCCCCCGGCCGACCAGCACCGACGCGACCACCAGCAGCGCACCGAGCCCGAACAGGATGCCGCTGACCGGCAGCCGCGACAGCAGCACGAAGCCCGTCAGGACCGTGCCGGCGATCGACCCCACCGTGCCGACGCCGGACAGCCGGCCGACGACCGTGCCGGTCTCGGCGAGGCTGGTGAGCCGCACCTTCGTCACCAGGGGCGTCACGGCGGACAGCAGCGCGCCCGGCACCAGGATCGTCAGCGCCGCGACCAGGATCAGCAGCGGCCGCGCCCACTCCGCGACGCCGCGCAGGACGGCCGGTGTCAGGGCCACGACCGCGCCCGAGACGCCCAGCGCGGGGGCGAGCAGCCGCAACGGGTCGACCTGGTCGGCGATGCGCCCGCCCAGCCACGAGCCGAGGGCGATCGCCGTGAGGGCGATGCCGATCACCATGGTGCTGGTCTCGAGGGTGAGGCCCAGGTACGGGGCCAGCAGGCGCAGGGCGACGATCTCGACGACGAGCACCGCGGCCGAGGCCCCGAAGACCAGGACGGCTGCGGCACGGGGACCCAGAACGGGGCGGCTGCGCACGCCCTCGGCCACGGGCGAGGAAGACAATCCGGTCACAGACGACATCCTTGCACGCGGGCGGGCGCCGACGTGCCGCCTTGCTCGTGGCCGGCGCGGAAGCCGTCGGCCGGTCGGCGTCCACCCGGTAACTCACCGCCGGGCCAAGGCAGTCGGCGTCGAGGTCGGCGGAGAGCGCGGTGCCGCTCTGCCGGGAGCCGGCACAGAGGGGCGGAACCGGTCACACCGCCCTCGGTCGTGTCCCTGACGGCGGGTAAGTCGCGTGCGCCGGCCTCCGCGGCGGCCCCATCATGACGGGATGAGGACATACTTTCCCGGCATCGCCGAGGTGACGGACGTACCGGACGTGGCCGTGGTCGTGGACGTCATGCGGGCGTACACGGTGGCCGCCTGGGCGTTCGCCCGGGGCGCCGAACGGGTCGTCCTCGCCGAGTCCCTGGAGGACGCGCTGGCGCAGAAGGCGCGGCACCCCGACTGGGTGACCTTGAAGGACGGCCCGCCCGCGCCCGGCTTCGACCTGATCAACTCCCCCGCCCTGCTGCGGAACACGGACCTGTCGGGGCGCACCGTCGTCCAGAAGACCACGGCGGGCACCGTCGGCGCCCTCGCGGTGAAGGACGCGCCGCTGGTGCTGTGCGCGAGCTTCGTGGTGGCGGAGGCGACGGCCGGACTGCTGCGGGAGCGCGCGCCCCGCGAGGTGACGTTCGTCGTCACCGGCGGGAGCGGTCGCGCCGAGGAGGACCTGGCGTGCGCCGAGTACATCGCCGGGCGGGCCGGCGGGGACGCGGTGAACGCCGGCCCGTATCTGCGGCGGGCCGCCGCCTCACGTTCCGCCGCCGAGCTGACGCAGGGCGTGCGTGAGGGATCCAGCCCCGAAGACGTCGCGCTCTGCCTGGAGTTGGACCGGTTTCCCTTCGCGATGGCCGCCACCGTGGAGGGCTCGCTGATGGTGCTCCGGCAGGTCACGCCGACGGACTCCCCCTCGGCCTGACTGCCCGCCACGGCCGCCGAACAGCGGTCTCCGTCAGGGGTATTGACAACGATGTCAGCACCGTGATCTAGTCCGCTTCCGTCCAGCCCGGTGCGACAGGTGAGCAACAGGAGCCACTTCCATGGATTCACCCCTCCACAGATGGCGCCGCAGAGCGTCGACCGTCCTCGCCGCGCTCGTCGTCACCGGGGCCGGTCTCGCGCCCGCCCCGGCCCTCGCCCAGTCTTCACCGTCCGCGTCCGGTGACCGACTGACCTCCCTGGTCAATCCGTTCATCGGCACGCAGAACTTCGGCAACACCTTCCCCGGCGCCAGCGCCCCCTTCGGGATGGTGCAGGTCAGCCCGGACACCGGCGGGCAGGGCGGGTACGACTACCAGCAGGACAAGATCCACGGTTTCAGCCAGACCCACCTCTCCGGCGTCGGCTGCTCCGTCATGGGCGAGCTGCCGCTGATGCCGACCACCGGCGCGGTCGACACCGTGGACCCGGACGCGTACCGCTCGACGTACTCGCACGACGACGAGAAGGCCGAACCCGGCTACTACCGCGTCGGGTTGAAGACGTACGACATCGACGCCGAGCTGACCGCCACCCCGCGCACCGGGTGGCAGCGCTACACCTTCCCGGCGACCGACCGGGCCAACGTGCTGTTCAACACCGGCAAGGCCAACCAGCGGGTGTACAGCTCGGAGGTGCACGTCGTCGGGGACCGGACGGTCGAGGGCCGGGTCGAGGCCGGCAACTTCTGCGCGGGCAAGGACCGGCACACGGTCTACTTCACCGCCACCTTCGACCGGCCGTTCGCCTCGCACGGCACCTGGCGGGGCTCCACTCCCCGTCCGGGCGAGCGGGACGCGGCCGGTGAGGGCGGCAACGGCGCCTGGGTGACGTTCGACGCCGGGGAGGACCGCGACGTCGTCATCAAGGTCGGGCTGTCGTACACGGGTCTCGAAGGCGCCCGGAAGAACCTCGAGGCGGAGACGGCGGACTCGTACGACTTCGACGCCACGCGGGAGGCCCTGCGCACCACCTGGGAGCGGCAGTTGGCCGGCGTGAAGGTGGACGGCGGGCCGGCCGAGCGGCGGCGCGCGTTCTACACGGCGCTCTACCACGCGCAGTTGCACCCGAACCTCGCCGGGGACGTCGACGGACGGTACGCGGGCTTCGACGGGAAGGTGCACACGGCGGACGGGTTCACGCCGTACCAGAACCTGTCGTTGTGGGACACGCACCGGCCGCAGAACCAGCTGCTGCAGCTGCTGGAGCCGAAGGTGGCGCGGGACGTGGCGCTGTCGGTCGTGGCGATCGGGCGGGACGGCGGCTGGCTGCCGCGCTGGTCGCTCGCCAACAGCGAGACCAACATCATGACGGGCGACCCGGTGACGCCGTTCCTGGTGGAGGCGTGGTCGAAGGGGCTGCTCGCCGGACATGAGCAGGAGGCGTACGCGCTGCTGCGGAAGAACGCGATGCGGACGCCGCCGGACGAGTCCCCGTACAACGGGCGTGCGGGCATCGAGGCCTATCTGGAGCGCGGGTACGTCCCCAGCGGGCTGGAGCTGGGGAAGGACTGTCCGGACAAGGGCGGTGACAACGACTGCGCGCACCCGGCGTCGGCGACCCTGGAGTACGCGGCGGCGGACGCGTCTCTGGCGCTGATGGCGAAGGGGCTGGGCCGCACGGCGGACGCGCGGATGTTCGCGGCGCGCGGGCAGTGGTACCGGAACCTGTGGGACTCCTCCCTCCAGCAGTTCCGGCCGCGCACCACCGAGGGCACCTGGGTGACGCCGTACGACCCGGTCGAGGCGGGGCACCAGTTCCACGAGGGCGGCGCCTACCAGTACCAGTGGCTGGTTCCGCAGGACCCTGCCGGACTGGTGTCGCTGATGGGCGGCCGGAAGAGGACGGAACAGCGGCTCGACGCCTTCTTCGCCTACGACAAGCTGCTCAAGGACCCCGCCAGGACCGCCCGCGAGGACTGGATCTCGGCGCCGTACGACTACTACGGCAAGCCGACCTACAACCCGAACAACGAACCCGACCTGCACGCGCCGTACATGTACCTGTGGGCGGGCGCGCCCGCGAAGACGGCGACCGTGACCCGCGCGGCGATGACGCTGTTCACGGACGGGCCGGACGGGATGACGGGCAATGACGACCTGGGCACCATGTCGGCCTGGTACGTCTTCTCGTCGCTGGGTCTGTACCCGGTGACGAACGGCGGTGACTTCCTCGCCGTGTCCTCCCCGCAGTTCCCCTCGGCGGAGATCCGCATCGGCGCCTACGGGAAGCTGCAGGGCGGCACCCTGACCGTGAAGGCGCCCGGGGCGAGCGACACCCGGCGGTATGTGAAGCGTGCGCAGTTCGGCGGGAAGGACCTGCGCACCACCTGGCTGGACTGGGACGCGGTCGCCGAGGGCGGGCGGCTCTCCTTCGAGATGAGCGACAAGCCGTCGGCGTGGGGCACCGGCAAGGGCGCCGAACCGCCGTCGGTGAACCGAGCGGCCGCCGACTCCCGCCGTCACCTCGACGCGTCGCTGCGCACGTCCGCCGACGTGGTGCCCGCGTCGGACAAGGCCGAGGACGTGCGACTGCGGATGGACGTGCTGGGCCAGGCGCCGGGCTCGCTGCGGGTGACGGTGGCGGCGGAGGCGCCGCGCGGGTGGACGGTGCGGACGTCCGGGCCGTTGACGCTGGCCTCGCACCGGCTGCCGGTGCAGCGGACCGCGACGGTGGACCTGCGCGTGCCGGCCGGGACCGAGCCGGGCACGTACACCGTGCGGATCACGGCGGGCGCCGGCGGGGTGCGGACGGTGGAGCGGGTGGCCACGATCCAGGTGCGCGAGGCCGCGCGCTGCGCCGGAGGCGGCGGTGAGTGGTGCGCCGTCGACCTCGGCACGGAGCTGAACCACGACGGGACCGCGACCGTCACGGCGTCCGCCGAGGGCGACTTCGACGGCGGCGGGTGGAGCTACGACGGCGACCTGCTGCCGGCGGCGGGACCGGTGGTGTGGGGCGGCGTGACCTACCAGGCGCCCGACCCGTCCGGCACGGCCGCGAACTTCGTCGAGGCGCGCGGACAGGCCCTGCTGCTGCCGACCGGTTCGTACGGCACGCTGCGACTGGTCGGCGCGTCCCACCACGGGCCGGTGACGACGGACCTCACCGTCCGCTACACCGACGGCACCACCGCCGAACTGCCGGTCACCGTCGGCGACTGGGCGGGCTCCACGCCCGCAGGCGGCTCCGTGGCGCTGGAGATGCCGCACCGGATCAAACGGGGACAGGGCGTGGACGGACCGCCGGTGCGTCTGTTCGCCGCGTCCGTCACCCTCGATCCGTCGAAGGCGGTGCGCTCGCTCGGGCTGCGGAACGACCCACGGGTGCAGATCTACGCCCTCACGCTCGGGTAGCCCCCACCCGAGGCCGGGCGTCCGTGTCCCGTGACACGGACGCCCGGCTTGTCACGTCCCGCCCGGTGTGCGCGGTAGCGTGCGGCACGAACCGAGGCGTCGTGACCTGCGGGCCCCTGGCCGCGCGGGCCAGTGAATCGAGGTGGCCGCCGATGGGCGTGGAGAGCGTCCTGCATCCGAGCCTGATCGTCCCCGTGGGGCATGTGGAACCCGTGCCGCGCCGTGTGCGCGGAATGGTGGACGGGCACGTCGTGTTCGACACCCGCCGTGCCCTGTACGTGTGGGAATGGGCCGGCTATCCGCAGTACTGCGTGCCGCGGGACGACCTGGTCGAGGCGTCGCTGATCGACGACGACCGGACGGAGCACCTCGGCGCGGGCCCCGCGCGGCGCCACTCGCTGCGGGTGCGGGACGCCGTGCGGGAGGGTGCGGCCTGGGTGTGGCACGACGGCGCCCCGGAGGCCGTGCGGGGCACGGTCCGCTTCCGCTGGAGCGCGCTCGACGCGTGGCTGGAGGAGGACGAGCCGGTGTACGTCCATCCGCGCAGCCCGTACGCCCGCGTGGACGCGCTGCGGTCCTCCAGCCGGGTGCGGGTGGAGATCGACGGGGTGGTCCTCGCGGACGCGCCGCACTGCGTGAAGCTGTTCGAGACGGGTCTGCCGACCCGCTACTACCTGGACCGCGCCCACATCAACTGGCCGCTGCTGCGCCGCACGGACCATGTCACCCAGTGCCCGTACAAGGGAACGACGAGCGGCTACTGGTCCTTCGACGGCGGCACCGGCCCGCACGAGGACATCCTCTGGGCGTACGACTTCCCGACCGTCCAGGCCTCCCGCATCGCGGGCCTGGCGGCGTTCTACAACGAGTACGTCGACCTGTACGTGGACGGCACGCTCCTCCCCCGCCCGACGGGCACACCGGGGGTACCGGCGCGGGCGGGCGGCAGGCGCGGCTGAGACGGCAGCCCGTCGTCGCCCTGGCGGAGCAGCGGGAAGGTAGGGGGCGACGGCTCAGGCGAGCGGCCGGCAGTACAGCGCCGCCGGCGTCCGGGCGGAGCCGATACGGCCCGTCCAGGCCATCCCCGCCGCGTACTCGTCGTCCGCGCACTGGCCCTTGTGGTGGCCCCGTGCGAAGTCGCCGCCCTTGGGGGACGTGCCGCGGTTGTCGCCACGGTCGAACCAGACCGTGCGGCCGCCCGGGGCGGTGAGGGTGCCGGGTGTGGCCTCGCGGCACAGGGCGGCCGAGACGGCGGCGCCGCGCACGCTGTAGCCGGTGAGGAAGTGGCCGTCGGCGCACTGGAGTTTGGTGTAGCCGGACGCCCAGTCGCGGCCGGGTGCGACGTGCCGTTCGTCCTTGACGACCTCGTGTCCGCCGCCCGGTTCGTCGAGCGCGCCAGCGCGCACGTCGGTGCACAGGCCCCGGTTGCCCGTGTGGCTCAGACCCGCGAGGCGCAGTCCGTCGGGGCAGGCCGCCTTGCGGGCGCCCGGATCCCAGTCGGGCAGCGCGCGCATCCGGCGTGACGCGACGAAGTCGCCGTGGTCGGGGCCGAGCATCGCCCACTCGGTCACCGGCGGGACGTGACCGGTGCGGGCGGGGGCCTCGACGAGGCGCCGCCAGGCGTCCGACCGCCAGTCGTCGCCGTCGTGGACGGCCATGCGCCGACCGGCGGCGTCCCAGTGGAGCAGGGCCCAGCCGTTGCCACGGCGGTTCTCATGCCATCCGACGAGGGGCCAGTACGCGAAGTCCGCGTCGGCTGCGATCAGTTGGTCGACGAAGTTCTCGAACCAGGCGCGCGGGGCCGCACCGCTCTCCTCACGTCCGCCGACGCCGAACTCGGAGATCCATACGGGAGCCGTGTAGTGGCGGTCCGCGTCGCCGGCGACGTAGAACGCCTGGCGGTCGAGGACGTCGGAGAGTTCGGCGGGGGTGAGGTCCTGGTAGCGGGGGTCGCTGGTCTCGCCGATGCCCGTCGCGCCGGTGTGGCGGGGACCGGTGTAGCCGTAGAAGTGGGCGGAGTAGACGAGTTTGCCGGAGTCGACGAGGGTGTGCGACAGATCGCGTACGGGTTCGAGGGTGGGGCGTCCGTGCGGGAGGCCGTCGACCGGCAGGCCGGTCCAGTTGATGCCCTCGACGATGATCAGCAGGTCGGGGTCGGCCTCGGTGAGGATGCGGTCGCCGGCCCTCTGGCTCGCGGCGAACCAGTCGTGCCGGTCGCCGAGGCCCCAGTTGGGGTCGTCCCAGACGCTGCGCCGGACCTCGTTGTAGAGGTCGGCGCCCACGACGCGCGGGTTGTCGCGGTAGCGGCGGGCCATGAACAGCCAGTCGTTCTCCCAGGTCCCGGCGGACCGGCTCGCGTTCCAGCGTTCGTTGCCCTCCACGCCGCAGCACCAACGGGTGGTGTTGGTGTGGTTGTTGAGGATCACGGCGAGACCGGCGTCGGTCAGTGCGCGCACCGCGGCGTCGTACACCTCCAGCGGTGTCCTCCCCTCCAGTCGGGGGTTGGCGGTGACGGCGTCGGCGGTGACCGGGCGGGTGTCGTGGATCATCTCGTTGGAGAAGGGCAGCCGGACGCTGTTGATCCCGATCTCCCGGAAACTCGCGACGATCTCGGCCATCGGGGCGCGGTCCAGGCCGAGCGGGACGCGGTGGGCGTTCTCACCGGCGTGGTGGTTGGCGTCGTCGTCCGCGCTGCCGCTGCCGTTCCATGTGCCGCTGGCGCCGTGCCAGTTGCCGGAGCGCAGTTTGACGCGATCGCCGTTCGCGTCGACGATCCAGCGCCCCCGCGTGCTGAGCGGAGGGGTCCAGTCGGCGGGCGCCGCAGCGGTCGCGTCGGCGCGGTCCGGTGGGCGGGCCGCCGCGGGGACGGGCACCGACAGGACCAGCAGGAGAAGGGCGGACGTGATCTTCGGTACCCAGGAACCTCGCACTGCCGCCGCTCCCTCCACAAAGGTCACCTTCATGATGCGGCCATGACACATGGATGCGCCATACCTGGTGGGCGCCGCGCTCACCCGGGCCGGGACAGCGCCGTCATTCTCCGTACGGCCCCCGCTCCGGCCATCCGCATGCGGCATCCGGGGCACGTCCGCGCCCGACGGGCGTGTGGCGTGGCGGGCCCGTCCGGTCCCGCCCAGCATGAGGAGGTGCCCTGCCGGACGCGAGCTGAACGTGGACACCATCGACGCGGACCGCTGCGACCCGTACACGCGCTGACCGGGCTGACCGGCGCCGCGCCGGGTAGACGGCGAGCGGCAGCCGATCGTTCGGAAGGACGGACCGCACCGTGAGCACCTCTGACCCGTTGGCCGGCACGCCCGCCGCACGACGGCCCGAGCCCCGACGATCGCTGCTGGTGTGCGCGGTCATCGGGGCCGCCGTCATGGCGGCCGTGGACGAGATCGTCTTCCATCAGCTCCTGCACTGGCACCACTTCTACGACCGCTCCACGTCGGGCGTGGCCCTGGTGTCGGACGGGCTGCTGCACACGGCCGAACTGCTGGCGCTCGTCGCCGGGTTCTTCCTGTACGCGGATCTGCGGCGGCGCCGGGCGCTGGCGCCGGGGCACGCGTGGAGCGGGGCCTTCCTGGGCGCGGGCGCCTTCCAGGTGTTCGACGGGATCGTCGACCACAAGGTGCTGCGCGTGCACCAGGTGCGGTACGGCGTCGACGTCACGCCGTACGACTGGGCCTGGAATCTGGCGGGGCTCGCGCTGCTGGTGATCGGGGGCGTGCTGCTGTCGCGCGCCCGGCGGGCCGGGGGGCGGCGGCCTTCGTGACCGCCGGTCCGGCGGCTGCTCCCCTCACGCTCGCGTGTGTGCTCGCCGCCGTGGTGTACGCCGCGGGCGCCGCCCGGCTGCGGAGACGGGGGGACGCCTGGCCGTGGCGGCGGGACTGCGTGTTCGCCGCGGGGTGCGCGGCCGTGGTGTGGGGGCTGACCGGTCCGGTGCCGGGCGGGCCGTTCACCGCGCACGCCGGCCGTCATCTGCTGACGGCGATGGCGGGACCCGCGCTGCTCGCGGTGGCCCGGCCGCTCACGCTCGTCCTGCGGCTGCTGCCGCCGGGCCGGCCGCGCCGGGGGCTGCTCCGGGTGGCCCACTCCCCCGTCGCCGGGTGGCTGTTGTTCCCGCCGGTCGCCGCGGCCGTCGATCTCGGCGGTCTGTGGCTGCTGTACCGCACCGAGCTGTGGGCCGCCGCCCATCGGCATCCGCTCCTGGGCGGTCTGCTGGAGCTGCACATGCTGCTGGCCGGACTGCTGTTCGCGATGGCCGTCTGCCGGCTCGACCCGGTGCGCGGCCGGTGCGGTCTGCCGCTGCGGGCGGTGACACTGCTGGCGGCGGGTGCGGCCCATGCCGTCCTGGCCAAGAGTCTGTACGTGGCGGGGCCGCCGGGGACCGCGTTCGCGGCTGCCGATCTGCGGGCCGGGGCGCAGCTCATGTACTACGGCGGGGACGCCGTGGAGGTGTTCCTCGCCCTGGTCCTCGCCGTGCAGTGGTACGCGGCGACCGGGCGGCGCCGGGCACGGCAGGCGGCCCGGGACGCCGTTCCCGCGGGTGCGCACTGACCCCGCGGTCTACAGACGGACGACGATCAGCGCGATGTCGTCGCGGCCTCCGTCGGCCACGCCCAGGCGGGTGAGCAGGGTGTCGGCGAGGGGCTCCGGGTCGAGTCCGGCGTGATGGGCCACCGCGTCGGTGAGGCGGAGCAGGCCCGCGTCGATGTCCTCGCCCCGGCGTTCGACCAGGCCGTCGGTGTAGAGCACCAGGGTGTCACCCGGGGCGTAGGAGACGGTGGCCTGCGGGCGCGGGGTCCGTTCGACGAGGACGCCCAGCGGCGGGTCGGTGGCCTGGTCGAGCAGCTCCGCCGGGCCGTCACGCCGGCCCAGCACCGGCGGGGGGTGGCCGGCGCAGGTGTAGGTGATGCGGCGGGCCCTGGTGTCCACGACGGCCTTGGCGGCGGTGGTCGCCAGCGCGCCCTCGAAGGTCTGGGCGTACCGGCTGAGGAGGTCCATCGCCGCGCCCGGTTCGTGCATGGCGCGTACGGCGGCGGACAGGGCGCTGCGCAGCATGCCCATGACGGCGGCGGCCTCCAGGCCGTGGCCGACGACGTCGCCGACCGCGACCGTGAAACTGTCGTCGCTCAGGTCGACCACGTCGTACCAGTCGCCGCACACGTTGAGGGAGCGGGTCGCCGGCATGTAGCGCACGGCGATGCCTCGGTGCGCGGCCAGGTCCGGGGCGTGCAGCATGACGTCCTGGAGGGCGAGCGCGGTGCGGCGTTCCCAGTCGTGGGCGGCGCGGAGCTTGTCGTTGGTCTCCTGGAGCTCCCGCGCCTTCGCGTACAGCTCGGCCTCCGTGACGGCCCTGGTGCGCACCCGGCCGGTCGGTGTGTCGTGGACGGGCCGGGACAGCAGGAACTCGGTCATGTCCTCGACGCGGTGCACGATCCACTCGATCTCACCGTCGGGGCCGAGGACGGGCGTGTTCACCGGCGACCACCAGCGTTCCTGGAAGGCGCCGGGGCGTCCGGGCACCGGGAGGTCGTACCGCTGCACGGCGAGCGTGTCCGGTTCCTTGGTCCGCAGGACGCGCTGGAGGGAGGCGAACAGGGTGCGGATGCCGTCGGCCGCCGGGTCCTCGGGGTTGTCCGGGTAGACGTCGAAGAGGTAGTGGCCGATCAGCTCCTCACGGGTGCGGCCGGTCACTCTGAGGTACATCTCGTTGACGTCGACGACGGTGAGGTCGGCGTCCAGCACCAGGTACGGGCTGGGCAGGACCGAGAAAAGGGCCTGGTGGTCGACCCGCGATGGGCTCATGTGCGGTCTCCCGTCCGGCGCCGGCACATCACCGTCAGTATGCGCCGCGAAGCCCGGATCCGTCGGGTCGCCCGACTCCGGAGGGACGCGCCGATGAGTTCGGCGGACCGGCGGAGTCCCACCCGGAGGAGGCGGCGCACCGGGCGCCGTTCCGGCCGACGGGAGCGGGCACCATGAAGCTGACCACCATCACCAACGTCTCCGTCGACGGCGTCATGCAGGGCCTCGGCCTGGCGGACGAGGACCGCCGGGGCGGTTTCGAGCGCGGCGGCTGGGCCCTGCCGCTGGTCGACGAGGAGACCATGACCCGTCTCGGCGAGGTGTACGGGCGGGCCGACGCGTTCCTGTTCGGGCGCAGGACCTACGAGATCTTCGCCGCCTCGTGGGGCGCGATGGCCGACCCGGAGGACAATCCGGTCGCCGCGCCGCTGCACGCGCGGCCCAAGTACGTCGTGTCGAAGACGCTCACCGACCCGGGCTGGGCGCACACCACCGTGCTGGCCGGCGACCCCGCCGCCGCCGTGCGGGAACTCAAGGAGCGTATGCCCGGTGAGCTCCAGGTGCACGGCAGCGGGCAGCTGGTGCGGCGGCTGGCCGCCGAGGGCCTGATCGACGAGATGCTGCTGCTGACCTATCCGGTGATCGTGGGTCAGGGCACGCGGCTGTTCCCGGCGGACGGCCCGGACGGCGCGCTCGAGCTGGTGGACTCACGGGCCACGCCGGGCGGGGTGACGTGGCAGGTCTACCGGCCCGCGGGCCGGCCGCGGTACGCCACGGAGGTGCCGCCCCGGACGTCGTGACCCCCTCCGGCGCGCGGGGTCAGAACGGCATCTTGCCGCGCGCGCGGCGGCCGGCGGAGCCGCTGCGGCCGACGGCGCGCGAGCTGGAGTGGAAAGGCTTGCTGAGGAGCCGGCCGAGCGGCCCCGGAGCCTTGGAACCGGCGCGCGAGCCGAGACCCAGGGTGCGTTGCGTCCCGTTCTGCGGGTGCCGCGACAGGCGTGGCACGAAGAAGGCGAGCAGCGCGATGACGATGCAGACGGCGATGATGCCGACGGCCATCATGAGGTCCTCCAGAGTGTCGCGATGGGGCGGTGAGCCGCGGACCGGCGGTCCGTGCGACCTCTCGTTCCCGCTCCCGACGCGAACACGCTTCCGCATCCGTACCTGCTGCCGGGTCTTCGTCTCAGGCTTCACAGCGGCACCGTGACCCCCATGTGATCAACGACGCGTAAGGTCCCTCCCCGCCACGGTCGGTCGTGGCGCGGGGAACGAGGACGGGGCACGGGGGGCGGGACATGGAGTACCGGCATGCGGCGATACCGGCCGTGGCGGGCGGGCTGATGCTGACGCTGCTGCTGTGGTGGGCGGGGGCGAGCGCCGACGCGCTGGACCTGGACGGCGCCACCGGCGCGCTGGGCATCGAGACGGTGAACGCGCTGCGGTCCTGGCTGAACCCGTGGGCGTACGATCCGCGGCCCGGCGCGTCCGTGGCGGCGACGGCCGACGGCGCCAGTTACCTCGCCCTGCGCGACACGGCGATGCAGATCCGCTTCGTCGCCGTGTTCCTGTTCTACGCGGCCGGGGCCCTGCTGCTGGTCCGGCGGCTGCCCGCGGAGCGCGGCCGGGTGTGGCAGGCGCTCCTCGCCCTCTGGGCGTGGGGCGTGGTCGCGGGGACCCTCGCGGTGACCGTGTCGGCCCCGTGGATGATCGCGTCCGGCGGGCGCGGGAGTTACCGGTTCCTGCCGCAGCTCGCCGCGCTCGCCTCGGCCGGGCGGACGGTGCTGGTGCCGTTGGCGCTCGCCGCGGCGGCGTGGACGGTGTTCGTGACCCGGGTGGCGTTGCGGAACACCGAGCCGCAGCCGCGCGAGGACGTGCCGGCGCGGACCGCCGTCGTCGCCGCGACCGTGGGGACCGCGGTGGTCGCGGTGTCCGTGGTGCTGCTGTCGTACCAGGCGAACGCGGCGCGGATCCAGACGATGTTCACGGGTGGCGGTCTTCTCGGCGAGCCGGGTGATCTGCTGCGGCAGTGGCTGCTGCTGAGCGCCTGGTCCGGTCCCTCGGGGGTCGGGCTGTGGGACTGGCTGCTGGTGCTGTTCGGTGACGTGCTGCTGCTCGCGGTGGTGTGGTGCGCGCTGCGGTGGCTGCCGGGGATGCTCACCCAGGTCTCGGTCCCGGCGATGGCCGTGTGCACGGTGTGCGCCGTCGTCCTGGGGCTGCTGGTGCGGCACCTGTGGCGTGTGGTGGCCGTCGACGGCGGGACCACGTCCTGGCATCTGCTCCGAGCCGCGTCCGGACTCGGTGAGGGGACGAGCGCGGCGGTGCTGTGGGGCACGCTGGCGGGCGTCACCGCCACGGTGGTGCTGCGGGTCACGGGGCGGGGAGCGGAGGCGCCCGTGCGGGCGGCGGCCGGGGACCGTTCCGGCGAGTAGGGTCGGTGCGGCCGTGTCCGCCGGAGCCGACGAGGAAGCGCATGATCGACGTCGAGTTGGTGCAGCTTCTGGTGTCGCCCGCGCACCGGCTGGCCGGGCGGCCCTCGGAGGGGCCCGCGCCCGGTCCGGACGACGAACGCGTCACGCGCGCCGAGGTGCGGGCGGGTCTGGGGCTGGTGGGCGACCGCTACTTCGCTCAGGCCGCGCACCGGGACGCCTCCGTGACGATGATGTCCGTGGAGAACCTCCCCACGGACATCGCTCCCGCCGTCGGTCTGCGGGAGACCCGGCGCAACGTGCTCCTGCGGGGCGTCGACGTCGACGCGCTGGTGGGGGCGACGGTGAGTCTGGACTGCGGGGAGGGCCCGGTGCGGTTCTCGCTGAACCGTCCGGCGCGGCCCTGCGCGTGGATGAACGTGACCGTCGGCCCGGGCGCCCAGAAGGCGCTCAGGGACAAGGGCGGGGTGCGGTGCACTCCGCTCGACGACGGCGTCCTCCTCGTCGGGCCGGCCCGGTTCGAGGTGCTGTCCGAGCCGGCCCCGCGTCGGAGGGCGTAGGACGCGGGGGCGCTACTTGATCACGGCGTTGGCGCCAATGATCACGAAGCCGATCAGCATGTCCCCCGCCCCGGCCCGCAGCGAGGCCGGCCAGGTCCGGCCGGCGCGGCGCGCGGTCCACATGCCCCATGCGGCGAGGATCAGGGTGTTGACCACGAGCGCCACCTCGACGGCGGCGGCCTCCGTCCACCAGTCGGGGACGGCGAAGAGCAGAAGGACGATCGTGGGGGCCGCCGCGGCGACGACCGGCCACTCCGCGAGCATGGCGCGCAGGCCGGCCGTCAGGCCGCCGGGTTCGGCGGACATGCGGTGGGAGAGCACGTGGGCGTAGCCGTGTGCGGCCGCGGCGGCGACGGCGGTGAGCAGCACCCAGAGGGCGTCGGAGCCGGGGCTGGTCTGCTCGTCCGGTGAGTCGAGGGCGGCCGCCAGGGCGCTGGCCAGGACCAGTCCGTAGACGCCGCTGAGCAGGCGGGGTTCCGGGAGGAGCCGCTCGGCGGCGCGTGGGGCGTCCGGCTGGGGCGACGGGTGGGCGGGTTCATGCATCGCGGGCGGCCTCCGGCGGGAGGGGCGGGACAGGGCGGCGCGACAGCATGTGAGGCGACCGGAAGGTCCGGCCGCCGCACATGCGCCGTGTTCTGGATCAACTTCCGGGCCACCCGGAGGCAACGCCCTGTGCCGCAAGCTGCCCCATTTGCCCGAGCCCGCTACGGGGACCCGCGGCGCCCGTCGGCCGCGGTCACCGGCCGGCGGTGCCGGTCGCCGTCCGCTGCCTGCGGGCCGCCATGACGGCGTGGACCAGCACGCCGGCGAAGAGGAACAGCACACCCTGGTGGACGGCCTGGTATCCGGCGCCGGCGACCAGCCACAGCGAGAACGCGGCGGCGACCGAGGCGACGACCAGGTCGCGGACCAGGCGGGCGCGGTCGACGCGGTCCCGCCGGCCGGAGACGAGGTGGTAGAGCTGCGCGGCCGTCGCGAGCAGGTACGGGACGGTCGCGGTGAAGGTGGTGACCAGGACCAGCGTCTCGAACACCCGGGCCGTGCCGGAGGCGTAGTTGTACACGGTGAGCAGGGAGGCGAGGAGGACGGTGACGCCGACGCCCACCGTCGGCACGCCCCGCCGCTTGCGGGCCAAGGGGGCGGGGAACAGTCCGTCCTTGGCGGCGGCGTAGGAGGTCTGGGCGCTGAGGAGGGTCCAGCCGTTGAGGCAGCCGGTCATGGAGACGAGCGCTGCGAGCGCCACGGCCCAGCCGCCCCACGCGCCGCCGAACATGCCGTTGACGGCGTCCGAGAAGGGTGCGCCGGACTCGACGAGCCGGTCGTGGGCGACCGTGCCGAAGACGGCGAGGGTGCCCAGCAGGTAGACGACCGCGGCCCCGGCGGTGCCGATGACGGTGGCGCGTCCGACGGTACGCCGGGGGTCGCGCACCTCGCCGGCGCTGACGGCGGCGGACTCCACGCCGAGGTAGGAGAAGAGCAGGATGGCGGCCGCTGCGGAGACGGCGCCCATGGCGCTCTCCCCGCCGGCCCGGAAGGGTCCGAGGTTGCCGGCGTCGAAGAAGAAGAGTCCGCCGACGGCGACGAGGAGCAACGGTACGAGCTTGAGCACCGTGGACACGACCTGCACGGCGCCGACGTAGCGGGTGCCGGCGTAGTTGGCGAGGGCGGGCAGCCATTGGACGACGAGGGCCGCGAGACAGGCGGTCCAGCGGTGTTCGCCGACGGGGATCAGCACGTCGAAGTAGCCGACGGCGGCCACGGCGAGGGCCGCGTTGGACACCCAGGTGGTGATCCAGTACGCCCAGGCGGCGAGGAACCCGGCGAAGTCGCCGAAGGCCTCACGGGCGTACACGTACGGGCCGCCGGTGCGGGGGTCGCGTTCGGCGAGGCGGCCGAAGACCAGGGCCAGGGCGATGGCGCCGACCGTCAGCACGCCGAAGGCGAGGAGGCTGATGGTGCCGTAGGGGGCGATGGAGGCCGGGAGCAGGAAGATGCCGCCGCCGATGATGTTGCCCATGACCAGTGCGGTGGCGACGGGCAGTCCGAAGCGGCGGGTGCGCCGCCCCGTGCCGTCCGGGGTCCCGTCGGGGGTGTCCTGCGGAGCCGGAGCCGGTGGGGGGACGGTCCCGGTGACGTGCATGGGGTGGTGCGCCTCTCGTCGAACGGATGCCCGGGATCGCCGGGCCGGAGACATGGTCGGGGACGATGACGGATCGCTCCAAATCAGGCGTAATCGTCCCGCCGGGGACGGTGTGGCACCGAAAAGGATGCACCGTGAAGGCATCTGGACGGGCAATTGTCCGGCGGCCGGCCACGCCTCCGTCTGGCTCTGCGACGGGCGTGCCGCGGCGGTAGCGTGAGGAGCGAGCCCGTTCCCGGGCACTGCGGAGGCGGCCCATGCCGACCTGGTCCTGGTCCTCCCGGTTCCAGCTGGGGCAGTACGTCAGAACCAGCCTGTGGATCCTGCCGGTGCTCGGCCTGGCCGCCGGGGCCCTGCTCGGCGAGGCGGCGCTCGCCCTGGACGACGTGGTGGGCATCCCGACCGGCTGGCGGTACACCGCCACCACGGCCTCGGGCGTGCTGACCGCCATCGTGGGCGCCATGGTCGCCCTGCTGGGGTTCGTCGTCACGATCGGGGTGCTGGTCGTCCAGCAGGCCACCGGCACGCTGTCCCCGCGCTACATGCGCCTGTGGTACCGCAACCCGCTGCAGAAGACGGTGCTGTCCCTGTTCGCCGGCACCTTCGCCTTCGCGTTCACGCTGCTGCGCCGGATCGGTCCGGACACGGTGCCCGACCTGGGTGTCACCCTGGCCGGCCTCGGGGTCGCGGTCAGCCTGGTGATGCTGCTGGTCTACCTGAACCGGTTCGTGCACGACGTGCGTCCGGTGGCGATCGCCGACCGGGTGTGCCGCACCGGCCTGCGTGTCCTCGGCGTGTCGGTGCAGGCGCAGGGCCGCTGCGTCCTCCTCGACGAGCGGGACGACGGTCCGCCCCTGGACACGCCCGCGCAGGTGGTGCGCGCGGTGGAGGGCGGGGCGGTGCAGGGGCTGGACGTGGCCGGGCTGGTGCGGGCCGCGGCGCGGTACGACTGCGTGCTCGTGGTGGCGCACCGCGTCGGGGACTTCGTGCCTCCCGGGTCGGTTCTGCTGGAGGTCCACGGCACGCACCGCGACCCGGCCGAGCCGCGCCGCCTCGCGGGGCTGGTGGCGCTGGGCGCCGAGCGTACCGTCGAGCAGGATCCCGCCTTCGCGCTGCGCGTGCTGGCCGACATCGCCACGCGGGCGCTGTCCTCGGCGGTGAACGACCCGACGACCGCCGTGCAGGTCCTCAACCACATCGAGACGTTCCTGCACGGGGTCGGCCGGTCGGAGCTGCGGGGCCGGCACGTGCTGGCCGACCTGGACGGCCGGCCGCGCGTCGTGGTGCCGGGGCGCGGCTGGGAGGAGTACCTGGAGCTGGGCGTCACCGAGGCGCGCGAGTACGGTGTCGGCTCGCTCCAGGTGTGCCGGCGGCTGCACGCCCTGCTGGACGGGCTGCTGGACGGGGTGCCGGACGCGCGGCGGCCCGCGGTGCGCCGCCAGCTCGTGCTGCTGGACGACGCCGTGGAGCGGGAGTATCCCGAGGGGATCCGCCGTACGCTCGCCCGCACCGGCGACCGGCAGGGCATCGGGGGCGGCGGCTCCTCCCCCGACGGTCCGGCGCGGCCCGACGGCGACGTGTGAGGCGGAGCGGCTCCGTTCGACCTGGGAGCGTCACGGGGTCATGCTGGAAGGAGGTCTTCCCCCCCACACGAGTCAGGGGGCCTCCATGAGAGCGGTACGAGCTCACGACCGCGACGCGCCTCTGGACGATCTCGTCGTGGAGGAGGCCCCGTACCCGTACGCGGGTGAGGGCGACGTCGTCGTGAAGGTACGGGCGGCGTGCTTCACGCCCGATGAACTCACCTGGCCCGCCTCGTGGGTCGACCGGGCCGGCAGGCCCCGCTCCCCCGTCGTACCGGGACATGAGGTGTCGGGAGAGGTCGCCGAGGTGGCGCTCGGCACCACCGGACTGTCCGTCGGACAGCGGGTGATCGGCCTCACCGACTGGAACCGTGACGGCACCCTCGCCGAGTACGTGGCGGTGGAGGCGCGCAATCTCACGCCGCTGCCCGCGGACGTCGACCCCGTGCGGGCGGCGGCCCTGCCGATGCCCGGACTCACCGCCTGGCAGGGGCTGTTCACGCACGGCCGGCTCGGGATCGGGCAGAGCGTCCTCGTGCACGGAGCGGGAGGGGGGGTGGGAATGGCGGCCACACAGCTCGCCCGTGACGCCGGAGCGCGTGTCCTCGGTTCGGGCCGCGCGAGGAGCAGGGACCGGGTGCTGGAACTGGGCGCGGAGGAGTTCGTCGACCTGGAACAGCCGGCGTGGGAAGAAGCCGTGGGCCTCGTCGACCTCGTATTCGACGCGGTCGGAGGGACGGTGCTCGACCGCTCGGCCGCCGTCCTCAGAGCGGGAGGCGCCCTCATCAGCATCTCCCGCCCGCCGACCGTGCGGCCCGAGAACGGCCGGGCGATGTACTTCATCGTCGAGCCCGACCGGGATGACCTCGCGCAGGTCGTCGACCGTCACCGACAGGGCCGGCTGCGGCCCCTGGTGGGGAGCGTCCGTCCGCTCGCCGAGGCGCCGGACGCGTTCCGCACGAAGTCCGGGACGGCCGGGAAGACCGTCGTCACCGTCGCGTGACGCCGGTGCGCCCGTCGGGAGCGGGGGGTTCCGCAACGACGGAAAGCAGTCATTCTCATGGATCTCAAGCTCGAACTCATCGTGCTGCCGGTGTCGGACGTCGACCGGGCCAAGGCCTTCTACGAGGCCATGGGCTTCCGGCTCGACCTCGACAAGGCGGCCAGCGAGGACTGGAGGGCCGTGCACTTCACCCCGCCCGGTTCGGAGTGCTCCATCATCTTCGGCAAGGGCATCACGTCCGTGCCGCCGGGCTCCGCGCAGGGCATGTACCTCGTCGTCCCCGACATCGAGAAGAGCCGCGCGGAACTCGTCGACCGCGGCATCGAGGTCAGCGAGGTCTTCCACGACGCAGGTGCCGTCTTCTACCACGGCCACGGCGGCGGGGACTTCACCCACGACCCCGCCCAGGGGCAGGGCCGGCTGCCTGGTCTCCACCCGGACCGGATGTCCTACGGCTCCTTCGCCACCTTCAGCGACCCGGACGGCAACGGCTGGGTGCTCCAGGAGGTGCAGCAGCGGCTGCCCGGCCGCTGACGGGGTGTGACCCGGGCGGTGCCGACTCCGGGCGGCCGCCGTCCCGTCGACCGGGACGGCGGCCGTCACCCCGAGCTTGTGCCGTTCACACGGCGGGCGCCGGAAGGCGCAGATAGTCCAGTCCGCTCGCGTCGAACCAGAGGTGGCTCGGGGAGCGGACCATGCGCAGCAGCACGTCGTCGCAGCCGGGGCAGCGCAGCACCGTTCCGGGGCCGCCGAGGTAGGCGTGCGCCTCGGCCAGCCGCATCCGCAGGCCGCAGCTCTGGCACCGGCCGGAGGCCATGGTCATGTCGGCGCCGAACAGCGACTCGAGGTCGCCGGCGGCGGCGTTGCCGTCGAGGAAGCCGGGTTCGGTGTTCATGAAGTGGGTCCCTTCGCTCACCCGCCGGGGCCGAAGCGTTCGGTCCGTATCCGGCGGGGGTCGTGGCCGAGTGCCACGAGCAGACCGGACGCCGTCTCCACGAATCCGGTGGACCCGCAGACGTAGCAGGCCGGTTCGAAGTCCGGCGGCCACCCGCCGGCGGACAGATCGTTCGCGGTGACGCGCCCGGGCGGCCGCGGCCAGCCCTCCGGTGCGGAGCGACTGTAGAGGAAGGTCTTGTCGAGTCCCGGGTCCTGCGTCCGCAGGTCCGGGACGAACAGCTGGGATCGCGGAGTGCGGAGGCTGTACACCAGCCGGAACGGGACACGGTTGGCGAGGGCGCGCCGGGTGCGGATCATCGCCATCAGCGGCACCAGTCCTGAGCCGCCTCCCACGAGCAGCACCGGTTCCTTCTGCTCGTCGGGCCGCCACACGAACCAACCGCCCACCGGCCCGCGCAGTTCGATCACGTCCCCCACCTCGAGGACGTCCACCAGGTACGGGGAGACCTCGCCGTCGTCGATCCGTTCGAGGGTCAGCTCGACACGTTGCCCGTCGGACGCGGAGGCGATCGAGTAGCTGCGCTGCGTGCTGTAGCCGTCCTCCGCTGTGAGCCGTACGTCGACGTGCTGTCCGGGCAGGTGGCCCGGCCAGCCGGGGACGTCGAACACGAGGGTGCGGGCGGTGTCCGACTCGTCGCGCCGACCGGTGAGGCGGGCCTCCAGCCAGCGCAGCCGTGCGCCTAGTCGCCCCGGTACCGCTGCTCGCGCCATGGGTCACCGTACTCGTGGTAGCCGACGGTCTCCCAGAAGCCCAGTTCCTCCTCGTCGAGCAACTGGATGCCGCGCACCCACTTCGCGGACTTCCAGAAGTACAGGTGTGGGACGAGGAGGCGGGCGGGGCCGCCGTGTTCCGCGGGGAGTTCCTCGTCGTCGAAGCGGTGGACGATCCACGCCTTGCCGTCGAGGAGGTCCTCGACGGGAAGGTTGGTGGTGTAGTCGCCGTAGGAGCGGACCAGGGCGTACTCGGCGCCGGACTCCACGTTCGCGAGGAGGACGTCGAGGGAGACGCCCTGCCATCGGGTGCCGAACTTCGACCACTTGGTCACGCAGTGGATGTCGACGGTGGGCGTCTCGGAGGGCAGGGCCATCAGCTCCTGCCAGTTCCACTGGTACCGGACGCCGGTCTCGGTGCGGACGGTGAACTCCCAGTCGTCGAGGCTCACCGTGGGTGTGGGGCCCGCGGACAGTACGGGGAAGCCGGTGGTCTCGTACTGACCCGGCGGCAGCTCGTGCCCCTTGTCCCGTGCCCGGCCGTGGAATCCGCGTGAAATGACGGCCATGTCGCATCCCCACTCTCGGAAGAGGGCAGTCCCCATTGTTCAGGAGTGGCCGCGGCCCGGCATCTCGGCGCAGCGGCTTCGCCCGCCGTCCAGCCGGCCCTGTGCGGCCGCCGCCTCGATGCGGTCGAGGTGCGAGGCGAGGATGGCCTCGAAGGCGGCGCGGCGGTCCGCGCTCAGGGGGTGGACCTCGCGGGCGAAGAGCACCAGGGCCGGGAAGCGCTCGGGGTCGGTGCCGAGGACCGCGACGCGGAACGGTTCGAGGCCCTGTTCCCGCTCCTCGCGCGTGAGGGTGGCGATGCCGGCGTCGGAGGAGACCGGCGCGACGAGGAGCACCGCGAGACGGTGGTGGTGCGCGGGGATCTCCTCGTCGGGCAGTCCCGCCGCGCGCAGGGCCTGGAGCACCTGCTCCATGATCAGGCGGGATCCGGCGCCGCTGGACGCGTAGCGGCCCCACACCGCGGCGAGCTGCGGCTGCCGGGCGAAGGCGTCCCTGACGCAGGGCGAGGGCGGTGAGGCGGGGGCACGGCCGGCCTCGACGCGCCGGTGTCGCGGTACCTGCCCGGTCGGCGTGCCGGGCGGCACCCCGGGGGGTGTACTCCAACATCAACTACCTGCTGCTGGGGCAGCTGTTGGAGAAGGTGACGGGGCTGCAGGCCGAGCGGTGCATCGCCAGCGACGTCATCGGGCCCGTGAGTCTGGGGGAGACCGGACTCGCCGTCGGGGCACACATCGAGGGGCCGCACTCGCGGCTCTACGAGGCGTGGTTCCGCATGATCGACCCGCCGCGCGACCACAGCGTCCACGACATGTCGTGGGTGGGCCCCTCGGCGTCGCTGATCTCGACGGTCGCGGACCTCAACCGCTTCTACGCGCTGCTGCTCGCCGGGGAGATCGTCACGCCGTCCTCACTGGCCGAGATGCAGCGCACCGTGCCGGTGGTCTCCCCAGAGGGGAGGACGATCGACTACGGCCTCGGTCTGCACCCGCTGCAGCCGCTGAGCCCGGGGCAGGACCCCTACTGGGGGCACGGCGGCACGGTGCAGGGCGGCGGGACGCCGGCGATGGCCCGCGCCGACGACGGCCGCCAGTGGTGTGCAGCCGTCAATCTCCAGCGCTGGAACGAACTCGACACCTCCGGCCGTCCGCAGCCGCACGCCATCGACGCGGCGCTGGCGGCCTTCCATCGCCTGGCGGCGAACGGCTGACCGCTCCACGTCCCCGTTCAGGGTCCGTCAACTCCCGTCCGGCGGACGGACGCCAGGTCCTCACACGCTGCTGACACCCGCGTCGCCTACCCTCGGTAGGAGGCACCGACACGCGGTGCGGCTGCACGTCGAGGAGGCGGGGGTGCTCGGTAGAGGTGCGTGGCTGATCGCGGGGGCGGTCGTCGTGGCCTGCATGATGCTTGTCGGCCCCAGCACGCCCGCCGGGGCCCCGTTCGCCCGGACGGTGCCGGTCGACGCGGCGAAGGACGTGGTGCCCAACCGGGTCATGACGTGGAACATGTGCAACCCGTGCGACGAGAGCAACGTCGAACGGGCGGCGGAGATCGCCGCGTACGCGCCGCAGGTCGTCGGCCTCCAGGAGGCGTGCGTACGGGACGTGGAACGGATCCGGGACCACCTCGCCAATCTCCACGGGCTGGACTACCACGTCGAGTACGGCCCGGTGCTGCGCAACTGGAGCCGCTGCGGCGGCGTTCCGTGGAGGCCGGGAGGCTACGGGCAGGCGGTGCTGTCGGCGGCGCCGATGACCGACGTCGTCACGGCGGAGTACCCGGACGGCGGCTCGGAGGACCGCGGGTACATCGCCGTCACGACCGAGGTCGCCGGGCAGACCGTACGGGTCTTCAACACGCACCTGGCGCAACGGCGTCAGGAGGAGGTGCGCGAGCGGCAGACCGCGGTGCTGGCGCCGCAGGTCGCCCCGTACGAGCGGGCCGTCGTGCTGGGCGACTTCAACGCCGTGCCCGACTCCCCCGAAATGTCCCCGATGTGGGCGCTCGCCGAGGACATGGACGCCGGGTGCCGGCCGCCGGCCGCCGGCGCCTGCGAGCCGACGACGGACTGGCAGAGCAAGTACGACTACGTGTTCCTGCGCGGGCTTTCGGCGCTGGGGCACGAGGTGCGGCCCAGCCGGTTCTCGGATCACCATCTGCTGCACGCCGACGTCGCCGCGCGCTGATTCCCGTAAGAGTTCTGTTAGGACGTGTGATTCGCGGATACACGTTCCGCGAACCGACGTCGAAGGAGTCAGTGATGGGCATTATCGCTTGGATTTTCATCGGTCTGATCGCCGGCGCGATCGCCAAGGCAATCATGCCGGGCAAGGACCCGGGCGGCATCATCATCACCATGCTCATCGGCATCGCGGGCGGCCTGCTCGGCGGCTTCCTGGGCAAGGTGATATTCGGGGTGGACTCGATCGACGGTTTCTTCGAGCTGTCGACGTGGATCGCGGCCATCATCGGCTCCGTCATTCTCCTCGCGCTGTACCGGGTTTTCACCGGCCGCAGCCACCGGGGCGGTCACGCCCACGCCTAACGGCACATTCACCGGTGTGAGGTGACACCCGCAGGTCTCTGCCTGCACGCGGAAGGCCCCCGTCCTCCTCTCGGAGACGGGGGCCTTCCGCGTGCCCGTTCACTCCGGCTCGCGTCCGGTGCGAGGGTCGGTGCGGAGGTGGGCGCGGACGCCCTGGAGGCCGAAGAGGACGAGGAGTTCGACGGCCTTGCCGTCGGCCGTGCCCAGCCAGTGCGGCAGGGAGGTGTCGAACTCGGCCGCCTCGCCGGCTGACAGCGTCAGGTCCCGCTCACCGACCAGGAGCCGCAGACGGCCGGTGAGGACGTACAGCCACTCGAACCCCTCGTGGGTCTGCGGCGTGGGCGCCGCGGGCTCGGGCCGGGCGGGGATCATGAGCTTGAAGGCGTGCACGCCGCCGGGCCGGCGGGACAGCGGTACGAAGGTCATCCCGAACCGGGTGACGGGCTTCAGGTGGATCCGCGGGTCGCCGGTGCGCGGCGCCCCCACCAGGTCGTCCAGCGGCACGTCGTACACGCGGGACAGCGGCAGCAGCAGTTCGAGCGTCGCCCGGCGCCGGCCGCTCTCCAGCCGGGACAGGGTGCTCTCGGAGACGCCGGTGACGGCCGCCACGTCGGCCAGTGTGAGCCCGCGGTCACGGCGCAGCGCCCGCAGCCTCGGGCCCACGGCGTCCAGTACCTCGTCGTCCGTCCTGCCGTCCATCGCGCCAGCTTGCCACAACGGCAAGTTTCCGTGCCGGGACGGTGGCCGGCTGCCGAGACTGGGCGCGACGACCACGACCTGAAGGAGTTCCCGATGAACAGCACCAGCGCGGTCACGTTCTGGGACGGCGTCCACGCCGCCCGCCCCGCGACGGACAGCCCGTCCCCCAACGTCCGGCTGACGGAGACGGTGACGGGTCTGCCGCCCGGCGAGGCCCTGGACCTCGGGTGCGGCAACGGCGGCGACGCGCTGTGGCTGGCCCGTGCGGGGTGGTGGGTCACCGCGGCCGACATCTCGGCCGTCGCGGTCGACCGGCTCACCGCGCTCGCCCGCGCGCACGGTCTGCACGACCGGGTCACCGCCGTACGGACCGACCTGCGGACGTCGTTCCCGCCCGGCGCGTTCGACCTGGTGAGCGCCCACTATCTGCACACCCCGTACGACCTGGACCGGCCGGGCGTGCTGCGCGCGGCTGCACACGCGCTGCGGCCGGGCGGGCGCCTGCTGGTCGTCGACCACGGCTCGACCGCGCCCTGGTCGTGGAACCAGGATCCGGGTGTTCGCTTTCCGGCCCCCGAGGAGGTCGCCGCGGGGATCGGGCTCGACCCGGCGGTCTGGACGGTGGAGCGGGCCGACGCGCCCCGCCGGATCGCGACGGGCCCGGACGGCGGCACGGCCGAGGTGACCGACCATGTCCTGCTCGTCCGCCGGGCGGGGTGAGGGTCAGGACACGGGTGTCGCGCTGAGGAAGTCACGGATCTCGCGGACGACGCGGTCGGGCGCGTCCTCCATGAGGAAGTGGCCGGCGTCGGGCACGACGACGAGTTCGGCGCCGGGGATGTCGTCGCGCAGGCGCTCCGCGTAGTGGACGGGCTGCCACTGGTCCTCCGCGCCCCACAGGATGCGCACGGGCATCGTGAGCTCTCCGAGCCGGGCGGCGATCTCCTGGGTGTAGCGCGCGTCGTAGTGGCGCACCTGGTGCTCGAAGAAGGAGGTACGGCCGAGCCGTGACGTGTGGGGCGCGAGGTACGCACGCAGGACGTCGCCGCTCATCCGCGACGTGTCGGCGACCGTCATGGAGAGCTGACGGGTCAGCAGGGCGTCGAACTCCTCCTGCGGCAGGGCCGCGTGCGCGTCCAGTTCCTCGTCGATGATCCGGCGCCAGGTGGGCGAGGGCCAGGAGTCGTAGCTCACCGAATCCATGATCATCAGTCGGCGTACCCGTCCGGGGTGGGCGAGGGCGAAGCGCAGGGCGACGGCTCCGCCGATGTCGTGCGCCACCAGGCTCACCTCCTCGACGCCGAGGGCGTCGAGGAGGTGCCCGAGCAGGTCGGTCTGGCCGGCGACGGAGGTGTCCCGGTGGGCGGGGCGTTCGGAGAGGCCGTACCCCAGCAGGTCGTACGCGACGACGCGGTGGCCGGCCGCCTCGACGTGGGGGACGACGTCGCGCCACTCGTAGGAGTGGGAGGGCGTGCCGTGGAGGAAGACGACCGGCTCTCCGCTTCCGCTGTCGCGGTAGGCCAGGCGTACTCCGTCGACGACGAGGTGGTCGGTCAGGAACGACATGGTGCCCTCCTCGGGGGCCGGGGCGACGGACCGTCGGCGGGGGCGCCGACCGTCGAGTAAACTGGGTAGACCAGTCTACATAGAGAGGGGTGCGTCATGTCGAGGGAGCAGGAGTCGGCGGAAGCGGTCCGGCCGGAGAGGAGACGCCCGGCGCGGGAGCGGATCCTGCGGGCGGCGGCGCGGCGCTTCTACCAGGAGGGCGTGACGGCCACGGGCATCGACACCATCACCGCCGAGGCCGGCGTGGCGAAGATGAGCCTCTACAACAACTTCTCCTCCAAGGCGGACCTCGTCAGGGCCTACCTGGACGACCGGCACGAGGACTGGCTGGTGCGGTACCGGAGGCGGGTGGACCCGGAACCGGACCCCCGCGACGGCGTGCTGGGCGTCTTCGACACCTACATCGACGGCGCGGACGCCCCTCCCACAGGTGACTTCCGGGGGTGCGGACTGCTCAACGCGGCCTCGGAGATGCCCGCCGGGCACGAGGGGCGGGCGCAGGTGCGCCGGCAGAAGGAGGCGGTGGAGCGGATGATCGCGGAACATCTCACGGCGCTGCTGCCCGGCCGTCCCGACGCCGCCCGGGCCACGGCACGGCAGATCGCCTTCCTGTTGGAGGGGGCGATGGTGCGGGCGGGCCTGGAGGGCGACAGCCGCTGCCTCCGGGACGCGCGCGCGATGGCGGAGCGGCTGCTGGACCAGGCGTGACCGTGCCGGGAGGAAGGTGCGGCGGAGGTCCGAGGTCGGGGCGGATGACGGCACAGGTCACAGGACCGCGGGATCACCGGGCGTTTGCAGGGGTTCCGTACCCTGGTGGGCATGCGCGTGCGCCCCACTTTGAGATGGACCCCGACGGGAGACCTGCCGCCGGCCACCACGGATCTGGAACCCGTCGTCGACGCGCTGCGTGCCGGTGGTGTGCTGGTGCTCAGCGGGGCCGGGATCTCGACGGAGTCCGGGATCCCCGACTACCGCGGCGAGGGCGGAAGCCTGAGCCGGCACACCCCGATGACGTTCCAGGAGTTCGTGGGCGGGGCCGCCGCACGGCGCCGGTACTGGGCCCGGAGCCATCTGGGCTGGCGGACCTTCGGCCGTGCCCTGCCCAACGCAGGGCACCGGGCGGTGGCCGCGTTCGGCCGCGACGGTCTGGTGTCGGGTGTGATCACCCAGAACGTGGACGGGCTGCACCAGGCCGCCGGCAGCGAGGGTGTGGTGGAGCTGCACGGGAGTCTTGACCGGGTGGTCTGCCTCTCGTGCGGCCGCATGAGCCCGCGCAGCGAGCTCGCGGAGCGGCTGGAGGCGGCGAACCCCGGCTTCTCCCCGGTGGCCGCCGGGATCAACCCCGACGGCGACGCCGAC
Source organism: Streptomyces sp. BJ20 (assembly GCF_022869105.1). Classification (NCBI taxonomy): domain Bacteria; kingdom Bacillati; phylum Actinomycetota; class Actinomycetes; order Kitasatosporales; family Streptomycetaceae; genus Streptomyces; species Streptomyces sp. BJ20. The sequence goes on along the minus strand of NZ_CP094918.1, from coordinate 3,397,058 downwards.
CTCACCGACGACCAGGTCGTCGGCTTCCGAGTGGTGCCGTGCGCGGTGTGCGGCGGCGTCCTCAAACCGGACGTCGTCTTCTTCGGGGAGACCGTACCGCCGCAGCGGGTCGAGCTGTGCCGGCGGATGGTGCGGGAGTCGGACTCCCTGCTGGTCCTGGGGTCCTCGCTGACGGTGATGTCGGGGCTGCGGTTCGTGCGGCTGGCGGCGGAGAGCGGCAAGCCCGTGCTGATCGTCAACCGGGACCCGACCCGCGGCGACCGGCACGCCCGTGCCCGGGTGGGGCTGCCGCTGGGCGCGGCGCTCACCACCGTCGCCGGCCGGCTGGGCGTCACGGTCGAGGCGGAGGCGGCCGCCTGAGCGGCGGGGCCGCCCCCGTGGTCACAGGGCGGTGGCCGCCAGGCGTCGCCTGAGTTCGTCCTCGCTCACGTCCTCGAGATGGGTCAGGAACACCCACAGATGCCCCGACGGGTCCCGCAGGATCACCGTGCGGTCGCCGTGGAACATGTCCGTGGGCGGCTGGAGGATCTCCGCGCCCTCCGCCTCCGCCCGCGCGGCCAGCGCGTCGACGTCCGGCACGAAGACGTGCAGCGTGACGGAGGTGCCGCCGCCGAGGAAGGCGGGCGCGGTGAAGGACGCGTCCTCCGCCTCCTTCACGCTCGCGTCGCCCAGCATCAGCGCCGACCGCCCGATGGTGATCTCGGCGTGCAGCACTCCCCCGCCCGGCGCCTCCAGCCGGAAGTCCTCCCGCGCGCCGAACGCCCGCCGGTAGAAGTCGATCGCGGCCGCGGCGTCGTCGACCATGATGTGCGGGACCACCGCGTAGTGGTAGCGCGCGGGAATCTCCGCCTCGGCCGTGCGCTCGTCCATGACAGACCTCCTCGTGGGGCGCCGCGGCCCGCTGCCGCGGCTCTCGAGGACGAACGTAGGAACTCAAGTCGGGTTGAGGTCAATCTCCCCGGACGGAACAGCTAGCCGACCGGTTCCGCCAGGGCGACGAGGATGCCCGAGGGGCCGCGCAGCTCGCAGAGGCGGTAGGTGTTCTCGTACCGGACCACCTCGCCGATGAGTTCCGCGCCGTGGCGGCGCAGTCGGGCGACCGTGTCGTCCAGGTCGTCGACGGCGAACATGACACGGTGCAGGCCCAGGGTGTGCGGCGGCGGGTCGGGGGGTCCCACGGCGACCGCGGCGGGAGAGTGGAACCGGGTCAGCTCGAGCTTCCCGTGGCCGTCAGGGGTGCGCAGCATCGCGATGGCCGTGCGGACGCCGTCGAGGCCGAGCATCCCGTCCGGCACGCTCCCCTCGATCTCGCCGCGGCCCTCCACCTCCATTCCGAGGTCGGTGAAGAAGGCGACGGCCGCCTCCAGGTCGTCGACGACGACGGCCACGTTGTCCATCCGCTGGATCGCCACGTATCGCTCCCTCTCGCGTCGGGCGGTGCGTTCCGGCCCCTTGGTACACCCGGGGCGCGGCCCGTGCCCCCCTTCGCGTGAACGGCGCGTGTCGCGGCCTCAGTCGAGGCCGGCGTCGAAGGCGTCGCGGGCCCGCTCGATCTCGGGCATGTGGGCCGTGGCCCAGTCCAGCAGCACGTCGACCGGGCGTCGCATGGTCTTGCCGAGCGGCGTGATGCGGTACTCCACGGCGACGGGACGCGAGCTGACGACCTCCCGCTCGACGATGCCGTTGCGTTCGAGTCTGCGCAAGGTCGCGGTGAGGGACTTCTGGGTGACCGCGGGGATGGCGCGGCGCAGGTCGTTGAAGCGGCAGGGCCGCTCGCAGAGTTCGTTGAGGACGCTGAGCGACCACTTGTCCAGCACCTGGTCGAGCAGCTCGCGGTGCGCGTTCTCGATCCGCAGCTCGCCGCTCGCGCGGCCGTCTTCGGTCTCCGGCACGATACCTGGTCTCCTTGAAGTGTCCTTCGCCCACCAAGTATCAAAGGTATACCTACTGCTTCGACACGAGGAGACCCCCGTGACCGTCCGCCGTCTCACGCCCGAAGGCATGCTGCAGCCCACCCCGTACGAGCACGTCGCCGTGGGGACGGGCACCCGTCACGTTCACGTCAGCGGGCAGATCGCCCGTGCCGCCGACGGCACTCCGCTCGCCCCGGGGGACCTCGCCGGGCAGGTCGCCCACGCGCTCCGGGGCACCGCACGGGGCCTGCGCGGCGCCGGCGCCTCCTTCGACGACGTCCTGCGTCTCACCTTCTACGTCACCGACTGGGCGCCCGAGAAGATCGGCCCGTTCATGGCCGGGGTCGAGGAGGTCGCGGAGGAGATCGGACTTCCCCTGCCGCTCCCGCCGTCGTCCCTCATCGGCGTCGACCACCTCTTCGAGCCGGACGTGCTGGTCGAGGTGGAGGCGACGGCGATCCTCGACTGAGCGCCACGGCCCCACCGTTCACGGCTTTACCTTCTCTTTGCAACCTGGGTCCCCGCTCCCCCGTCTCTCCGCACGATTCATCCCCCAGCCCGCCGGGTGACCGTGCGGGCGGACCCAGGAAAGAGAGCGTTCCATGCGCCGAAACGTCCTGAGCGCGGCGGCACTCGCGTGCACCGCCGTGCTGGCCACCGCGATGCCGGCGTTCGCCGACGACCCCTCCCCCGTCCCCGACACGACGGCGGCGGCCACCGACTCCGCCGAGCAGGCGGACGGGACCGGCCCGAGCCCGGTCCCGTCCGACCGCGGTGCCTCCGAGGCGACTCCGGCTCCGGCGGAGGACACCGACGGGGTCACCGTGGTGCCGCGCGGTGCGCCGGACACAGGTGACGCGCCGGTGGCCGAGCAGTCCGGCGGCGACGGTCTGCTGATCGGCGGGGGCGCCGCCGCGGTGCTCGCCGCGGGCGGCGCGGCGGTCTTCGTCGTGCGCCGCCGGGCGTCCGGGGCATGACCCCGTTCTCCAGGCGCGCCGTCGTCGCCGCGGCCGTGGCCTGCCTGGTCACGGGATGCGGCGGCGGTGCGGACTCCGACGGGCCTGCCGCGACGGAGACGCCGGGCAACCGGTCGCCCGCCGCGGCGGGGTCATCCGTCTCCGGGCCGCGTCCCCTGGCGCGTTCGGTCCCGGTCGGTCTGGAGATCCCCGCCATCGGGGTCGACACCCCGGTCGTACGGCTGGGTCTGGCCCCGGACCGCACGGTGGAGGTCCCGCCGATCACGGCGGACGACCCGGCCGGCTGGTACCGGTACTCCCCCACCCCCGGCCGGCCGGGTCCCTCGGTGATCCTCGGCCACGTCACGGTCGGCACCCACGGCGACGGGGTCTTCCGTCATCTGGCGCGGCTGCGGCGGGACGACGGGATCACGGTGCGTCTGGAGAACGGCACGGCGGCGCGGTTCGCCGTCACCTCGGTCCGCACGGTCGCCAAGGCCGACTTCCCCACGGAGGACGTCTACGGCGACACCGCACGGCCGGAGCTGCGGCTCATCACGTGCGGCGGACCACTGGAGGACGGCGAGTACCGCGACAACGTGATCGTCTTCGCGGCGCTCCGCGCCACCGCCCCCTGATCCGGCGTCCGTGTGCCGGGCCGTCGTACCGGCGGCCCGGCACACACGGCGTCCCCGCGTCCCGTCCACGAGCGGTACCCCGCCTCCGGGGCCGCCCCGACCATGGAGAGCATTGAAACGGTCCCGCGAGCAGGCAGCGTCCGAGCTCTTCGCCGCCCTCTACCCGCGCCTCGCCGGCTGGTGCCGTCGTCTGGTCGACGACGACGAGACGGCCCACGAGATCGCCTCCGAGGCGTTCACCCGGCTGTGGTCGCGCTGGACGTCCGTGTCGGAACCACGGGCGTTCCTGTACGTCACCGCGGCCAACCTGGTGCGCGACCACTGGCGACGGCTCGACCGCGAGCGCAGGACCGTGCGCCGGGTCGGCACCGAGGCGGCCGTGCGCCCGCACACGGAACCCTCCGACCCGTCGGTGCGGATGCTGGTGCAGGCGCTGCCGGAGCGGCTGCGGGTGCCGATCCTGCTGCACTACTACGCTGACCTGCCGGTCCGGGAGGTGTCCGCGGTGACCGGACGCAAGGAAGGAACCATCAAGGCCGATCTTCACGCGGCCAGGGAGCTGCTCCGTGCCCACCTGAGGAGAAACCTTGATCACTCACACTGACGAGGGCCCCGAGTTCGATCCGGACGACCCGCTCGCCGAACTCCTGCGGCCCACGTCCGAGCATCTCGGCCCGCCACCAGGCGGATTCGAGACGATCCGACGCCGCGCGGCGCGGCGCCGTCTGGTCCGCACGACGGTCGGCGCAGGTCTCACGTGCGCCGTGGCCCTGCTCGTCGCGCTGCCGCTGCAGAACGCGACGACCTCCGACCGGCCGGTGACGCCCACGGTCCCGCTGGCCCCTCCGCCCCTGACCGGCCTCCCCGCGCCCACGACCGGTCCCACGGCGTCACCGGAGCCCGCGGAATCGGCCGTGGACTCGCGCCCCAGCCCCGCGACTTCGGACATCGGCGAGTCGACGGCGCCTCGCGACCGCGTCGTCCCGACGCCCCGTCGGGTGGCGTCGGACGCGCCGGACGAGGTACGGGGACGCTGACGCGGGAGGACGCGGTACAGAAACCCTGACGCGGGATCAGCCGCGCCTCATCACGTGCCCGGCGTGGTGCAGTTCGTCGCCCTCGAAACCGCCCGTACGCCCGGAAACCGAGGTCGCCCAGGTAGTCGACGCGGTCGCCGTCGATCCAGAAGCGTCCCTGTAGGCGTGCGTGCGGCCGCCGCGCGTCTCGTCGCAGCGGCCGTCGGCGGTGAGCTCCTGACGCAGGAAGCCGGTCCTTGTCACGCACCCTGCCTGACTCTTGAACGCGGCTGGGCACGCTGCTTGGCTGACCGGCATGACCGATCTTGGACCCGTCCCGTGGCCGCCCGCACCGATCCGGACCGAGCGGCTGGTGCTGCGTGCGGCGGAGGCACGGGACCGTGCGGTATTCGTCGAGCTGTACGCGTCGCAGGAGGTGCACACGTATCTCGGCGGCGCCAGGCCCCGGGAGGAGCTGGCGCGCGAGATGCCGGCCGTGCCTGGGCAGTGGCCGGGGAGCTTCGTCGTCGCACTCGACGGGGTGATGACCGGCCAGGTGCTGCTGAGAAGAGCGACGGAGCACTCGCGTCCGGCAGCCGTGGGCAAGGTCGATCTCGGCTATCTGTTCCTGCCGCGGGTGTGGGGACACGGGTACGCGGCGAAGGCGTGCGGGGCGGCGCTCGACTGGCTGGACGGCGTCCTCCCCGACGAGCCGGTGGTCCTGGCGACGCAGACCGCCAACACTCGCTCCCTCCGCCTGGCGGCCAAGCTGGGCTTCACGGAGGTGGAGCGGTTCCGGGCGTGGGAGGCGGAGCAGTGGCTCGGCCTCCGGCCCGCAGCTTCCCCATGACGGCGGGTGCGCGTCGGGTCATTTCCGCTCGGGACGCAGCAGGACCTCACTGCCGATCGGTGTGAACCCGCAGGCGAGGAAGGCGCGGAGGGAGCGGGCGTTGCCCGGGGAAACGGCCGCGAACACGGGCTCGCCCTCCGGGACGAGGGACAGGGCGTCGGCGATGAGCGACCGCCCGTGCCCTCGGCCGCCGTCCTGGACATCGTGGAGTTCGACGCTCAGCTCCCGCCGTCCGGCAAGGCCGTCGGCGAGGGTGATGAGACCGCGCTCGTCGCCGTGGACCTCGACGTGCGTCCGCACGTCTCTGGCGTGGCGTACGCGCGGGTGATCGTCCGCGCCGGCCACGGACGCCAGGCGCGGCGGGCCGCCCGTGCCGCGGGCCGTGAGGGTGACGTCGACGACGTCGATCCAGCCTTCGGGCCGGCCAGGTGGCGCAGGAAGTCAGGCGCGAGCGAACCACCGAATCCGTCGGGCTCCCGGGCGTGTACGGCCCGCTCGCTCAGGGCGGTGGCGACGACGGCGTGGCCGGTGAAGGCGACCGAGCATTCGAGCCCTCCGGCCAGGGGCGGCAACACCGTCACCTTGCCGTCGACGGGCGGGAAGCGACCGTCGGCGGCTGCCAGGAAGTACGCGAGGAGCGGGTGCGGTGCGCCCACGGTTGCCCACCTGTCTGTCGAGGGAATCCGGCAGGGGTCATTGTCGGGCAGTCCGGCGCCCGCACCGGGCGCTAAATGGGTCGACAGCGTCACCCTCCGCCCGGCACAGTGGCCGACCGTGACGAGCAGTGAACTGTGGGGCCCCGAGTCCGCCGAGCGCTACGACTCCGAGGAGACCGAGATGACCTCGGCCGCCGTCCTCGGAGCGACCGTCGACTTCCTCGCCGGCCTCGCCGGGGACGGCCGCGCGCTGGAGTTCGCCATCGGAACCGGGCGCGTGGGGGTACCGCTCCGCGAGCGTGGTGTGCCGGTGGCGGGCATCGAGCTGTCCGAGCACATGGCTGCCGTGCTGCGCCGCAAGGTCGACGAGGACACGCTGCCGGTGGCCCTCGGGGACATGGCGACGACCGTCGTGCCGGGTGAGTTCTCCCTGGTGTACCTCGTCTACAACACGATCTCGAACCTGCTCACGCAGGACGAGCAGGTCGAGTGCTTCCGCAACGCCGCGCGTCATCTGCGGCCCGGGGGCCGATTCGTGATCGAGCTGGGCGTGCCGCCCCTGCGGTTCCTGCCGCCCGGGCAGGTCGCGGTGCCGTTCGACGTGTCGGAGCGGCACCTGGGCTTCGACACCCTCGACACCGTCGAACAGCTCCTCGTCTCCCACCACTTCACCCGCGACGGCGAGGACGGCCGCTACCGCCGCGGAGCCTCCCGGCACCGCTACGCCTGGCCGGCGGAACTCGATCTCATGGCCCGTATCGCCGGGCTCCGGCTGGAGCGCCGTGTCGCGGACTGGGACGGTGCGCCGTTCACCCAGGACTCCCCGAAGCACATCTCGGTGTGGCGGAAGCCGGGTTGAGGCCGTCGCGGGGTCAGGCCGGGGCCGGCAGCGGCTCCTCGGCCGCGCGGCACGGGCCTCCCGGACGATGCCGAATCCGGTGTACCCGCAGATCACCGCGGTCATCACGCCGAACTGGTTGCAGATCACCGCGGTGATCACGCCGAACTGGTTGCAGATCACTGCGGTGATCACGCCGACCTGGTTCGGGAACGCGTACGCGGCGTACGCCGTGGTCGCGGCGCCCAGGGTCGCGGACGTGCAGGCGGCGGCCTCCGTCCACGGCACCAGCGGCACGAAGACCGTCCCGAAAGTCCACCAGCGTGCGCGAGAGGCTCTTCGGGGCGAGCCCGCGTTCGGGGCAGACGTCCTGGAAAGCCCGGCCCGGCACGGTGATCGTCCGGTACGGGACACCCATCGTGAGGGCCGTGTCCAGGGAACCCATCGCGGTGGCGAGGATGATCCGCCCGCCCTGCGGACCTCGGCGAGCAGGCGGTGCATCAGGACGTCCAGACAGCGGGTCACGGTGAGGATGCCCGCGAAGGCGAACCCGGCGAGTCCGATGAGGACGGTCGTCGTCATGGACGCCGTTCCGCCCCGGTTGAGCAGCGTCCGGGCCGTCTCGGGCGGGTGCCGGGGTCGATGCCTCCGTGGCCGTCCCGCATCGCGGAGGTGAAGCCCGTCGACGCGGCGGAACAGATCCGTGCGAGGGTGAGTCCCTGGACGATGCCGCCCAGCGCTCCCGCGACCGGCGACGAGGCGATCACGGCCGGCAGCGCCCGGCTTCCGCATGACCGCGCCCACCGGCATCACGGCGGGCGGCAACAACTGTCGACAGTCGGCACGAAGGGAAGAGGTGGACGTAGCGATGCACAGCGTGGTGGCCGAGGTCCGGCGCGGCGGTTTCCTGGAGTCCGTGCACCACGGGACGGTCCTGGCGACCGGCCCCGACGGGTCCGAGAAGGTGAGGATCGGAGACGTCGACGCCCCGATGTACCCGCGCTCCTCCAACAAGCCCCTGCAGGCGCTCGGCATGCTGCGCGCCGGACTCGACCTGGACGGCCCGCTCCTGGCGCTGGCCTGCGCCAGCCACTCCGGCGAGGACTTCCACCTGGAGGGCGTGCGGGCAATCCTGGCCTCGGCCGGCCTCTCCACGGACGCGCTGCGGTGCACGGCCGACCTGCCGATCGGCGAGGGCGCGCTCCGCGACCACCTGCGGAAGGGCGGAGAACCCTCCCCGCTGACGATGAACTGCTCGGGCAAGCACGCCGCGATGTTGGCGACCTGCGTCGCCAACAGCTGGGACACCGCGACCTACCTCGACCCGCTCCACCCGCTCCAGGTGCGGCTGCGCGAGACGGTGGAGGAACTCGCGGGAGAGAAGGTCGCGGCGACGGGCGTCGACGGCTGCGGCGCGCCGCTGTTCGCGATCGGTCTGCGCGGCCTCGCCCGCTCCTTCGGGCGCCTGGCCTCCGCGCCGGAGGGCACCCTCGAACACCGTGTCGTGCGGGCGATGAACACGCACCCGGAGTACGTGGGCGGCACCGGGCGTGACGTGACACGGCTCATGCGGGCGCTGCCGGGCGCCGTCGCGAAGGACGGCGCCGAGGGCGTCTACGCGCTCGGCCTGCCGGACGGTTCGGCGGTCTCGTTGAAGATCGCCGACGGTTCGCAGCGGTCGCGCCCCGTGGTGATGATCGCCGCCCTGCGCCGCCTCGGCGTCGACGTGGACGGGGACGCCACGCTCGCCGAACTCGCCACCGTCCCTGTCCTGGGCCACGGCGAGAGGGTCGGTTCGATCCGCGCCACGTTCTGAGAGTGGCGCGCCCCGCGCACGTCACTCCGGCAGCATCACCTCCAGCAGGACCGCCGTTCCGCCCACCGGGCGGGTCTCGTGCAGCGTGATCACTTGACCGGGGCGGAGATGACCCCACAGCTCGGGGGTGAGCGGCGCCAGACGCACCGGGGCACGGCCACCGGGTTCCAGGGCGGGGACGCCCTCCACCCAGAGATGGGCGACGGCGTACGCCGGTTCGCCGGTGGGAGTGCGGTGGCCGATGTCCCACATCGGGCGCAGGACGCCGGCGCCGGGGACAGGCGACCGGCGGCCGCCGTCGGACGGGGCGCGCAAGGTGAGGTCGGCGCGGATGACGCCGTTGCGGACCTCACCCTCCCGCCAGTGGCACCATGCCGCGCTCCGGTCCAGACGCAGTTCCTCGGCGGCGGCTGCCATGGACGCCCAGAAGACGGCCGGGAGCGGCCGCACCTCTCCCAGTTCCTCCAGCAGTCCGAGCGCCACCTCCCACTCGTCATGGGCCAGGTACTGCCAGACGTCGTCCACCGTGACGTCGTTCCCGGTCGCGCTCTCCTCGGGGACCAGGAGGGAGGCCGACTTCAGCAGGTCCAGGACGTCCATGTCCCGTATTCTGCCGCGCTCCCGGCGATGAGTTCCGTGCGAGGCGGGAGTCCGCCCCCGCAGACACACGCGTCCCAGCCCTTCCGCCGACAGGAGCCCCTCCCCCATGACGCCTCTTGCCGCCACCACCGTGTGGCCCATGATCCGTGCCGAGCGGGCCGCGCTCGCCGACGATCTCGGGGCGCTGACCGCCGAGCAGTGGGCCACCCCCTCGCTCTGTGACGGGCTCACCGTGCGTGAGGTGCTCGCGCATCTCACCGCGGGGGCGAGTCTCGACACCGTCAGGTGGCTCGCGGGCGTCGTCCGCTGTCGGTTCGACTTCGACCGGCAGGTCGCCATGCGCTTGGCCGAGCAGCTGGGTTCGGGGCCCGCGGACACCCTGGACCGCTTCCGGCGCGTGGTGCCGAGCACGACCAAGCCTCCCCTGCCCGCCGTCGCCATGCTCGGCGAGACCGTCGTGCACGGGGAGGACATCCGGCGGCCGCTCGGCATACGGCGGAGGTACCCGGTGGAGACCGTGACCGCCGTGGCCGAGTACTACCGGGGCACCGACCTCGTGGTCGTCGCGAAGGGACGGATCGGCGGGCTGCGACTCGCCGCGGACGACGGGCCTTTCACGACCGGGGACGGACCCCTCGTCACCGGACCGACCCTGGCCCTCGTCATGGCGATGACCGGGCGCGCCGCCTGCTGCGACGAACTCGACGGCGACGGAGTCGGCATGCTCCGCCACCGCGCCGGTATGCGGTGACGCCCGCGAGCCCGACTCCCTGTCCCCCCACGGGCGGGGAGTCGGGCCCGCGGAGTTCGGGTCAGGCCGCGGGGAGGACACCCGTGCGGGCGATCTCCGCGTACCAGCGCGCGCTGGCCTTCGGGATGCGCCTGCCGGTCGGGTAGTCGACGTACACCGCGCCGAACCGCTTGCTGTAGCCGTGTGCCCACTCGAAGTTGTCGAGCAGGGACCACAGGAAGTAGCCGCGGACGTCCGAGCCGTCGAGGACGGCGCGGTGGACGGCGGCCAGGTGGTCGCGGACGTACGCGATGCGGGCGGGGTCGTTGACGTTGCCCTCGGGGTCGGCGTAGTCGTCGAAGGCGGCGCCGTTCTCGGTGATGACCAGAGGCAGCTTCGGGAAGTCGGACGACAGCCGGCGCAGCAGGTCGTACAGGCCGGTGGCGTCGACGGCCCAGCCCATGGCGGTGCGCTCGCCGGGCGGCTGGTGGAAGGCGACCTTGTCGGCGGCCGGCCAGGGGCTGTGCGGGCTGTTGCCGTGGCCGTCGGAGGTGTGGGTGCCGCTGCCGTCGGTCTCGGAGACGACCGTGGGCGTGTAGTAGTTGACGCCGAGGAAGTCGAGCGGCTGGTTGATCTGCTCCAGGTCGCCGTCCTTCACGAAGGACCAGTCGGTCAGGCCGGCGGTGTCCTTGAGGAGGTCCTCCGGGTAGGCGCCCTCCAGCATCGGGCCGGTGAAGACGCGGTTGGCGAGCGCGTCGATGCGGCGGACCGCGTCCGCGTCGCCCTCGGTGCCGGTGAGCGGGCGGACGTGGTGGATGTTGAGGGTGACCGAGCACTGGGCGGCGGCCGGGAGGCGGTCGCGCAGGGCCTGGACGGCGAGGCCGTGGCCGAGGTTGAGGTGGTGGGCGGCGCGCAGGGCGGCGACCGGGTCGGTGCGGCCGGGGGCGTGCACGCCGGAGCCGTAGCCGAGGAAGGCGCTGCACCAGGGCTCGTTGAGCGTGGTCCACGTCTTCACGCGGTCGCCGAGGGCGTCCGCTGCGAGGGCGGCGTACTCGGCGAAGCGTTCGGCGGTGGCGCGCTCGGGCCAGCCGCCGGCGTCCTCCAGCTCCTGGGGCAGGTCCCAGTGGTAGAGGGTGGCGACGGGCTGGATGCCCTTCTCCAGCAGCTCGTCGGTCAGCCGGCGGTAGAAGTCGAGGCCCTTCTGGACGGCGGGACCGCGTCCGGTGGGCTGGATGCGGGGCCAGGCGAGGGAGAACCGGTAGGCGCCGAGGCCGAGTTCGGCCATGAGGGCGACGTCCTCACGCCAGCGGTGGTAGTGGTCGGTGGCGACGTCGCCGGTGTCGCCGTTGCGGACGCGGCCCGGGGTGCGGGCGTAGGTGTCCCAGATGGACGGGGTGCGTCCGTCCTCGGCGGCGGCGCCCTCGATCTGGTAGGAGGCGGTGGCCGAACCCCAGAGGAAGCCCTTGGGGAAGGTGCGGGCGGCGTCCGGGGTGGACGCGGTCTGCTGTGCTGCGGTGACCACGTAAGTCCTTTCGGGGTGGTGGGGCCGGTTCGCGGGGTGTGCGAAGGGCCCGGTGGGGGTGGGGATCGGGGCCTGCGGGGAGCGGTCAGCCCTTGACGGCGCCGGCCATGATGCCGCTGACGATCTGGCGGCCGAAGACGATGAACATCGCCAGCAGCGGCAGGGTGCCGAGCAGCGCGCCGGCCATGATGAGCGACTGGTCGCGGACGTAGCCGGCGCTGAGCTGGGTGAGCGCGACGGGGACGGTCGGGTTGGTCATGTCGAGCACCACGAACGGCCAGAAGAAGTCGTTCCAGGCGTGCACGAACGTGATCATGAAGATCACGGCCATGGCGGGCCGGGCCACGGGCAGCACGATGCTCCAGAAGATGCGGAGCGAGTGCGCGCCGTCGACCCGTCCGGCCTCGACGAGTTCGTCGGGCAGCGCCTCGGAGAGGTACTGCCGCATGAAGAACACGCCGACGGCGCTGACCAGCGTCGGGAAGATGACGGCGGGCAGCTGCTGCGACCAGCCGAGCTCCGACATCATCATGAACAGCGGGACGACGCCGAGCTGCGGCGGCACCATCATCGTGCCGATCACCAGCATCAGCAGGACGTTGCGGCCCTTGAACCGCAGTTTGGCGAAGGCGAATCCGGCGAGCGTCGCGAAGAACACCGTGGACAGGGCGATCACGCCGGCCACGATGGTGCTGTTGATCATCGCCTTGCCCATGGCCGCCTCGTCCCAGGCGCGGGCGAGGTTGCTGAACAGGTTCGGTCCTGGCAGGAACGGCGGCGGGGTCTGGCTGACCCGGGTGTTGTCCGTGGAGGCGGCCACCATCGTCCAGTACAGCGGGAAGATGGACAGGACCGCCATGATGACGAGCAGGATGTAGGCGAGCGGTCCCGCGTGGTGGGTGCGCCCGGCGCGTTCGCGCAACAGGCGGCGGCCGCCGCGGGCCGGCTTCTCGGGTTCGGTCCGGGCCGGGGCGTCCGTCCGGGCCGGGAGGCTTTGAGTGGTCATGGCGTCTCCAGGTCAGGACGTACGGGAGCGCAGTCGCTTGATCAGTCGCTGTGCCACGAAGGCGAGGACCAGCAGCATGAACATCGCCCAGGCGACGGTCGCCGAGCGGCCCATCTGGTAGTTCTTCCAGCCCTCCTCGTAGAGCAGCAGGCCGAGCGTCTGGTACTGGTTGTTCGCGCCTCCGGTGACGCCGTTGGGGCCCTGGCCGAAGATCAGCGGCTCACCGAACAGCTGGGTGGCGCCGATCGTGGAGAGCACGATGGTGAAGACGATCGTGGAGCGGATACCGGGCACGGTGACGTGCCGGAACTGCTGCCAGCGGGAGGCGCCGTCCAGGGAGGCGGCCTCGTAGCGGTCGGCGGGGATGGCCTGCATCGCGGCCAGGTAGAGCAGGGCGTTGTAGCCGGTCCAGCGCCAGATGACGATGGTGGAGATGGCCGCCTGGGCGGGCCACTTGTCGGCCTCCCAGTTCACCGGGTCGACCCCGACCAGGCCGAGCCCCCAGTTGATCATGCCGAAGTCACGCTCGAAGATCATGGTGAAGACGAGCGCGGCCGCGCCGACGGACGTGGCGTACGGCACCAGCGACGCGACGCGGAAGAACAGCGAGGCGCGCATGCGGTAGTTGAGCAGGTGCGCGATGCCCAGGGCCATCAGCAGCTGCGGCACCGTGGAGATGATGCCGATGGTGATGGTGTTCTGCAGAGCGTTCCAGAACCGCGAGTCGCCCCACAGTTCGACGTAGTTGTCGAACGCCACCCACTCCATGATGTCGAGCGTGGCCAGTTCCACGTCGTGCAGGGAGATCCACGAGGTGTAGACGAGCGGGTAGAAGCTGAACGCGGCGAAGACCACGAAGAAGGGGGCGACGAACGCGTACGGCGCGCCCTTGACGTCGAGGCGGTGCAGCCAGGCGCCGCGCCGCCGTGAGGTCTCCTTGCCGTCCCCGGCACGGGACGGGCCCGGCGGCTCCTCGCCGGCCAGGGCCTTGGTGGTGGAGGTGGCCACCGGACTTCCTTCCTGAGAGCGTATGGGGAGCCGGCCGTCCCGGGCCCGCGCCCGAAGGCGGGCGGGCCCGGGACGGCCGCTGGAACTACGGTCAGCCGACCGCCTTCTGGATGCGCTCCGAGGTGGTCTTCCAGGCCTCGTCACGCGGCGTCCCCTGCTCGACCAGGGCCAGGCCCTGGGAGAAGGTGTCCTTGATGGTGCCGTCCTTGCGGCCGAGGACCTGCTTGTCCGGGATCTCCTGGGCCGCGGCGCCGAAGATCTCACCCAGCGGCGCGCCGCTGAAGTAGTCGTTCTTCACGGCCTTCACCGACGGGTCCTCGAGGGCCTTCTGCGAGGACGGGATGTTGCCGAGGTCCTTGAAGATGCGGGCCTGCTGCTCGGGCGCGGTCAGCCACGCGACGAGCTTCTGCGCCTCCTCCTTCACCGGGCTGTCCTCGATCACACCGAGGAAGGAACCGCCCCAGTTGGCGCCCTTCGGGGCACGGGCGACGTCCCACTTGCCCTTGTTGACCTCGCCGGCCTTCTCGCTGATGTGGCTCAGCATCCAGGCCGGGCAGACCGCGGTCGCGAACGTGCCGTTGGACAGACCGGGGTCCCAGCCGGGCTGGAACTGGCGCAGCTTGGCGGTCAGGTCCTCCTCGGCGGCGTCCGACGCGAGCTGCCAGGCCTCCTTGACGGCCGGGTTCGTGTCGTAGATCAGGTCGCCCTGCTCGTTGTAGTACTGCTCGGGGTAGCCGTAGACCATGGCGTTGAACAGGCCGCTGGCCGAGTCGGTGTAGGAGACGTCGCCGCCCTTGAAGTCCTTCTTGAAGGTGCGGCCGACCTCGACGTACTTCTTCCAGTCGCCGGCCCACAGCTTGCCGACCTCTTCGCGGTCGGTGGGCAGTCCGGCCTTCTCGAAGTAGTCCTTGCGGTAACAGACCGCCATGGGGCCGATGTCGGTGCCGAGCCCCAGCACCTTGCCGTCCTTGGTGGTGATCTGGGACTGCTTCCAGGGCAGGAAGTGGTCGGTGCCCTCGACCTTCGAGAAGTCGGCGAACATGTCCGCCCGGGTCTCGGTGATCTCCTTGGCACGGCCGATCTCGATGCCCTGGATGTCCTTCAGGCCCTTGCCGGCGGCGAGCTTGGTCTGCAGCGCGGTGTAGTAGGTCTGCTCGTCACCGGCTATCTCGGCCTTGATGGTGACGCCGGGGTTGTTCTTCTCGTACTCCTCCAGCAGGCCGGTCTCCTTGATGCCCATGACGCCGAACAGGCCCATGGTGATGGTGACCTTGTCGCCGTCCTTGCTGCCGCCCGTGACCGAGTCGCCGTCACCGCCGCAGCCGACGACGAGCGACAGCGCGCCGACGGCCGCGGCTGTCGCCACAGCCTTTCTGCGCATCGAACCGAGAGTGCCCATGGATCTCCTCCTAGCGACGGCGCTGACACATCGGAGTGACGAGTTCTGCGATGACTACAGCGGCTCTTGATCGAGGTGGGAACGTGCCCAACTCCGGGTGGGCACGTTCCCACCGCTGCACGAAGACTTGTAGCAGCGACGCAATCTGTCAATAACTTGAAAGCAACTTCTGCGTGGGAACCGCGCCTTCCGTTCGCCTTCCGGACCCTGGGGGTGCTTCGCCGTCCCCGGCGTCTGCAAGAATTGCCGCAGGTCACCTCCGCGGCAGAGAACGCCGCCGCGGCCGCTGAGGGGGGAGTGCATGACGGGCAACCGCCGTCCCACGATCAAGACCGTCGCCGCCCGCGCCGGCGTGGGTCGCACCACGGTCTCCCGCGTCGTCAACGGCTCCGACCTGGTCAGCGCCGACGCCCGGGCGCGGGTCCTGGCGGCGATCAAAGAACTGAACTACGTGCCCAACTCCGTCGCCCGCGGTCTGGTCACCAACCGCACCAACGCCGTGGCCCTGGTGATCCCGGAATCGGAGAGCCGGCTCGGCTCGGAGCCGTTCTTCGCCGCGCTGATCCGCGGTGTGAGCGGCGCGCTCGCCGAGAGCGGCACACAGCTGCAGCTGATGCTGGTGCGTGACCAGGCCGAACGCGACCAGCTCACCGAGTCGGTGGCCACCCGCCGGGTGGACGGTGTGCTGCTGGTCTCCGTGCACGCCGAGGACCGGCTGCCCGGCATCCTCGAGGAGATGGGCCTGCCCACGGTGCTCGCCGGCCGCCGCGACGCGGGCGAGCAGCTGAGCTACGTCAACTCCGACAACGCGGGCGGCGCCGCCGAGGCCGTCCGGCATCTGCTGGGCCGCGGGCGGAGCCGGATCGCGACGATCACCGGCCCCCAGGACATGGACGTCGGCCGCGCCCGCCTCGCGGGGTGGCACGCCGCGCACGAGGAAGCGGGCGTTCGCGCGGACGAGTCGCTGATCGAGCCGGGCGACTTCTCCGAGGACAGCGGCGGCCGCGCCATGCGTTTGCTTCTTGAACGCACGCCGGATCTGGACGCCGTGTTCGCCGCGTCGGACCTCATGGCGGTGGGCGCGCTGGCCGAATTGCGCCGACAGAAGCGCCGGGTGCCGGTCGACGTGGCCGTGGTCGGCTTCGAGGACTCGGTGCTCGCCCGGCACACCAACCCGCCGCTGACGACGGTGCGTCAGCCGGTGGAGGAGCTGGGCCGCACGATGGCCCGCATCCTCACCGACATCACCCTGAACGACGGGCCCCGGCAGCAGATCACCCTGCCCACGGAGCTGGTCGTCCGTGATTCGTCCTGACGGGGGCGCGATGGTCAAGGGCTGGTTGCTCGCCCTGCTGCTCGCGGCGGCCGGGACACTGAGCGCGGCGGGCCTGCTCGCCGACGGGGACACGGTTGCTGCGGCCGTGGTCCTTGTCGCGTGCCTCGCGTTCGCGGCGGTGAACTCTCCGCTGGTCTTCCCGGCGTCTCTCGGCGCGGAGGAGGCGCGGCGCCGCAGCGCGGCGGACGGGCGCCCGGTGATCTACTGGCGGCCGGGATGCCACTACTGCAGGCGGCTGCGCTTCAGGCTGGGCCGGGACGCGCGCCGCGCCCACTGGGTCGACATCTGGCGCGACCCGGCCGCCGCGGCGGCGGTGCGGGCGGTCGCGGACGGGAACGAGACGGTGCCGACGGTGGTCCTGCCGGACGGGCGGGCGCGGGTCAATCCTGACGCGGAGTGGGTGCGCGAACTCCTGTGACGGGCACGGCCGTTACGCCGTCCCGGGTCCCCTCGCCCCGGACACGCCCCCGGCCTGCGACGGCATGTCCGGCTGGTGGTCGGCCCAGACGTACGTGCGCGGGAGGAGGTCGATGACCGGGACCGCGCGGAGGCCTCCGCCGGGGGCGGGGACGACGACCTCGAGGGCGGGGAAGTAGTCGAGGAGGGCCTGGCGGCAGCGGCCGCACGGGGGGACGACTCCGCGGTCGCGGTCGCCCACCGCGACGATCGTCCTCAGGTCGTAGGCGCCCTGGGCGGCGGCCGTGCCGACGACGACCAGTTCGGCGCACGGGCCGCCGGTGAAGTGGTAGGCGTTCACACCCGTGACGATCCGGCCGTCCGTGGCGCGGGCCGCGGCGGCCATGGTGTGGTTGTCGCCCCGGCAGCGGGTGCGGGCGACCTCGGCCGCGGCCGCCACGAGTTCCTCGTCGACGTCGTGCGTGTGCATGGTCCGGCGTGCCTTCCCTTACGGTTCTTGGCCTGTGCCAGAAGGACCGTGATGCGTGACGGCCGTCGTGCGCAAGCCGGTTTCCACGGGTCAGGTGTGTTCGGGGGCCGTCAGCCAGGCCACCAGCGTGCGCCAGCGTTCCGGTTGGCCGGTGTCCCGCGGGCCGACCAGGTACACCTCCTCCACGATGTTCTGCGCGCGCAGGCCGTGGCGCGCGGCGAAGGAGCCCACGGCGCCGTAGGTCAGGTCGAGGTCGTCGTGCGGGCCGGTGTGGGTGGCGACGGCGGCCGTCCGGGCCGGCAGGTCCAGCTCGCGCACGGTGGCCGGGGCTCCCGGGGGCAGCGGGGTCTCGGCGGGCAGGTAGACGGTGGCGTGACCGTGGTCCTCGGTGAACAGTTCGTGCGTGTAGCGGCCGCCCGGCGGGAGCACCGGGCGGTGTCCGGCGGCGGCGTCGAGGTCGCGCATCGCCGCGTCGTACCAGTCCAGGCCGGCGCCCGCGGGCACGTCGAGGGAGACCGCGTACACCCGCTGGGGCGGGAGGACCTCCAGCGTCACCGTCCGTTCGGCGCCGGGATCGAGGAGTTCGCGGAGTGCTTCGACGGCGCGCTGGGTGCGGCCGAGGCGGTCCTCGAGCCGGCGGAGGTGGGCGGCCACGACCTGCCGGGCCGTGTCCCGGTCGGCCGCCCCGCCGTGTGCGCCGGTTTCCGCCTCCAGGAAGCGGCGCAGGTCCGCCAGGGGGAGGTCGAGGTCGCGGAACCGCCGGATGGTCTGGGCGGGCCGTACCTGGTCGGGCGAGTAGTAGCGGTAGCCCGTCACCGGGTCGACCTCGGCGGGGACCAGCAGATCCTGCTCGTGGTAGCGGCGGAGCGTGCGGATGCTGAGGTGGGTGATGCGGGAGAACTCTCCGATGGTGAGTCGCTCCGTCATGGTGTGCTCCTGGCGGGCCGGTCCGGGGCCGGCCGGTGCTCGGCCGGTCCCGGGGTGCTTCAGGCAGGGTCGGGGGTGATCTCCAGCCGGATGATCGCGCCCCGCGCGTCGCGGTCGAACGTGAAGCGGAGCGTCACCGGGCTGCCGGGGAAGTCCCCCGACACCTCGGCGACGGCGCGGCAGACGTCCCTCGTGCCGGTGACCTCCCGTACGTCGTACTCCACGGGCGGGACGTGGTCCAGCCAGCGGCGCACCTCCGTGAGTCCCCGGTGGGTTCGGCCCTCGTCGCGTACGACGACATCGTCGTCGAAGAGCGCGAGGTACCGCGCGCGGTCGGCGGCCGTGGCCGCGGCCACGTACTCCTCGACGAAGGCGCGGGGATCCGCGGTCGTCCTGGTTCGGTGGGCTTCGGACATGGGGGTTCCTCCGGTGCGTCGGGAGCGGCTCATACGGCGCGGACCGTGCCGCCGTCGACGGCGTACTCGGCGCCGGCGACCGCGGCGGCGCGGGGTGAGGCGAGGAAGGCGATCACCTCGGCCACCTCCTCCGGTTCGGCGGGCCGGCCCAGGGGGATGCCACCGAGCATCCCCATCAGGTCGTCGAGGGCGGCCTCCCGGGTGACGCCTCCCTCCCGCATCCGGCGGGCCAGCAGCTGCTCGGCTCCGTCGGTGCGGATGAAGCCCGGGGCGACCGAGTTGACCCGTACGCCGGCCGGGGCCACCTCGTTGGCGAGCCCTTTGCTGTACGTGGTCAGGGCGGCCTTGGCGGCGGCGTAGGCCAGGGTCGAGTCGTGCAGGGGCATGCGGCGCTGGATGGACGTGACGTGCACGACGGCGCCCGAGCCGCGCGCCACCATCGCGGGAAGCAGGGCCCGGTCGAGACGGACGGCGGACAGGAGGTTGAGCGCCAGTTCGCGCGACCACAGCGGGTCGTCGAGGGCGGCGAAGCCCCCGGCCGGGGAGTCGGATCCGCCCACGATGTGCACGAGGACGTCGGGGGCGCCGACACGTGCGGGGATCTCCGCGGCGGCGGCGGCCACCCCTTCTGCGGTGCCCAGGTCGCCCTGGACGAAGAGGGTGTCGCCTTCCTCCGGCGCCGTACGGGCGATGGTGACGACCTGGGCACCCATCTGCCGGAGCCGCCGTACCGTCGCCAGTCCGGTGCCCTTGCTGCCGCCGGCGACCACGGCGACGCGTCCCTCGAGTTCGGTGTCGTTCATGTCAGCCACCCTGGGACCTCTCCCGGGGGGAGACTCAAGCGCGCACCTGCGACGGCCGCACTCGCCCGCACGCAATAGTCATGGACACGCCGTAGCCGTGATGGGATAAGGTCCGGAAGTCGATCACTCGTTTGTGATCATCTCGCGGCGTTTCTGGGGAGAGCGCGCCGCATCCCACCGCACTTCTCAGGGGGGTCCTCATGACTCATCCGTCCTTGCCCAAGCGCCCGATGCTCGGGCGGCTTCCCGTGCTGCGTTCACCGATCGGTCTCGCGCACGCCGTGACCGCGCTGCTCGCCTTCATGATCGTCGCCGACGTGCTGGGCTTCGGCGCGGCGGCGTACATGATGTCCGTGATGGGGGACGTGGCGTCCGGCGGCGGCGCGGGCGATGTCGGCCTGGGTGCGGTCGACCGGGCGGTCTGGGCGGTCGGCATGACCACCTCGATGTACATGCTCGGCCTGCTCGGCACGGCGACGCTGTTCATCATCTGGTTCCACCGGGTGCGTCACAACGCGGAGGTGTTCGCGCCGGACGTACAGCGCCGCACGCCGGGCTGGGCGATCGGCGGCTGGTTCATCCCGTTCGCCAACCTGTTCATCCCGCGCGGTATCGCCGCGGACGTCCTGCGCGCCAGCCAGCCGGACCCCTACGCGTCCGAGGTGCGGCATCAGGGCC
The DNA here is from genome assembly GCF_022869105.1 of Streptomyces sp. BJ20. Lineage (NCBI taxonomy): Bacteria > Bacillati > Actinomycetota > Actinomycetes > Kitasatosporales > Streptomycetaceae > Streptomyces > Streptomyces sp. BJ20. Next base: position 3,377,064 of record NZ_CP094918.1, on the reverse strand, counting down.
TGCTGAACGCCTGGTGGGGCATGTGGATCGCGTCGAACATCTTCGACCGGTTCGCCACGAACCGGTACGACGAAGCAAGCGACCCGCAGGCGATCCACGACGCCGCGGGATGGCTGATGACGGGGTCGGTCCTCGACCTCGTGTCCGCGGTGCTGGCCCTGCTGTTCGTCCGCAGGTTGACGGCGGCTCAGAACGACAAGGCGATGGCGGGGCGGCAGCCGCTCCAGCAGCCCGCGCCGCAGTATCCGGCGGCAGGCGGCCCCGTTACGCGCGGCGGCCCGGTTCCGGGCGCTTGACGCCGGTGCGGGACGTCCCGTGACGGTGTGCTCCGGACCGCCGGCGCGCGCCGCGCAGGTCTAACGCCCCGCGTGGGCGCACGCCCAGGCGGACATGCCCTGGATGCGGGCGAGGCGTTCGGCCACCGCGATCTGCTCCTTGCGCGTCGCGAGGTCGGCCCGTGGCGCGTACTTCAGCCCTCCGGCCGCGACCCAGCTCGACTGCGAGAACTGCAGTCCGCCGTAGTGGCCGTTGCCTGTGTTGGCCTTCCAGTTGCCGCCCGACTCGCACCGGGCGATGGCGTCCCAGTCGGTTCCGGGGCGGGCCGAGGCCGACGCTGCCGCCTCGGTCGCGGTCGTGCCGAGGGCGGTCGCTGCGGCCAGGACCACCAGCGCGGCCCGGACACGCAGTCCGGAGGCACGGCGCTCGGTGACCTGAGGGGCGGTGTGTCTCGATGTCATAGGCCCACTGTTATGCCACCCGGAGCCGTCACGGCATGTCGGCCGCCAAGTCACTACGCCGGCCGGGGGACGCGGTATCGGCCACCCGTGAGCGCGTCATGGTCCGGCCTGCCTGTCATTCCCTTGACCGGAAGGTGAGTTCGTGAGCGCGACACAGGGCGCCATGGCAGGGACGGGCGACGCGAACGCACCACGCGGACGGACGCGTTGGGGCGTGGTGACGGCGATCCTGTCGCTTCCGGCGCCGGCCGTGGGCGCCTTCCTGCTGATGATGGCGGTACGGGTGCTCGTTTCCTGCACCCGCGCGAGGTCCGCGCGGGTCCAGGCAGTCCGGTGCTTGGATGGCGGTGCCGTTCCGGCAGGCCGGTGCCGGGCGCGTCGGCCGGGAACGGCCGCCGGCCCGGCGGGCCACGCAGCTGAGTCAGGCCGAGGTCTCGACGGCCTCCTTGATTCGCCGGCCGAAGGCGGGGGCGTCCTTGCGTGACGCGCCCGCGGCGAGAGGGAGCAGCATCTTGCCCACGCCGTGCCCTTCGAGCACGTTGAACAGGCGCACCCTGGTGCCGCCGTCAGGTGTGGGTTCGAGGTCGTACCCGCCGTCCTGGGCGGTGATCGAGTTGTGCGACACCTCGTGCCAGCGCATACGGGTGGGTGCGGTCAACTCGTAGATCTCGAAGTCCCGTTCGGAGCGCATCCCGGCGTCCTTCACCGTGCTGTGGAACACCGTGCCCACATGGGTGTCGCCGTCGGGGCTCTTCTCCATCTTCAGGACGCGGGGACTGAACTCGGGGTCGTTCCGGCCGTCCGCGAGGTAGGCGAAGACGTCCTCGATGGGCCGGTCGACATCCACGACGACCTCGAACTGAGCACTCATGGTCTCTCTCCCGGATATTCCGGGGCGGCACCCCGGATGAAGGGGACATCTCCACCGTAACCGGACGTGTCCGGGCTGCCCAGCGCTCAGTCGGCCGCGGCGTCGAGTTCCTTGCGCAGGGCCGCCGCCGTGACGGCGGGGTCGTAACCGTCGGGGACGCCGTCGATCAGGATGATGTCGCCCTCGATGTGCCGGGAACGCAGCGGTGCGATCTCCCGGTAGGCGGGCGAGTCCCACCAGTCACGTGCCTCGGTGATCCCGGGGAAGGCGATCATCACCACGTGCCCGGGCCAGGCGCCCTCCTTCACCTCGTGGCGCGTGGCGTGCACCAGGAAGCGGCCGCCGAACGGCTCCAGCGTGGCGGGGATGCGCTCCATGTACTCCGCGATGTCGGGGTGCGGTGCGGCCGGCCGCAGATGGGCGATGGCGTACGCGGTCATGGTGTCCTCCACGGTGTGTCGGTCTCGTACGTGGTGATCCTGGCATCGGGCCGGGGACGGGGTCGATGACCTCGGAGGTAAGGGAACGGCGTGCTCCGCACGGCTCGGACGGCACGGCCGGTCGGCGGTGTCCGTCACCCGTACGAGCGCACTGCTCGGACCGGCGGCACGGCAGCCGGACCATGCGACAGGCGGCCTGCCGGGGTCCGTAGGACAGTGGTGACCATGAATCGTCACCGTCGCCCGCCCCGGCGCGCCCCATGGATCGCCGGCGGCGCCGCCGCGCTGGTCCTGGGGGGCGTCGGCGTATGGGTGTGGGTGGCACAGGACGACGGCACGCCGAGCCCGAGGCCGTCCGCGTCGAACGACCTGACCCTGCCGACACTGGGCCCGCTGCCGACGCCGACCTCCGGGACGTCGTCGCCGGGGCCGACCGGCACGGGCGGGACCGGGGGGCCGGCGCCCACGGCGTCCCGTCCCGGCGGGGCGGCCGAGCCGAGCGGCGGTCCGGCGACGCGACCGTCACCGCCCGGGCAGGGGCGGACCCAGCCGCCGGGTGTGCCGGATCAGGGTGCCGGGACCGGGCCGGCCGTTCCGGACGGCGGGACCGGGCCAGTCGTTCCGGAGGGCGGGACCGCCACCGGGCCTCCGCTGGTGGCGGGCACGTCCGGGGTTGCGCCGTCCACCCGGACGCCGGGGCTCGTGCCTCCGCCGCCCACCTCCACGGGCGGGGCGGGAACGGGTACCGACACGGGCACGGGCGCACCGGGGAGGCCCACTTCCCCGGCGCGGTCGGCGGCGCCCGAGGCCCCGCTCCGGTCAGCCGGCCCTGAGCCGGCGGCGCCGTCCTCGCAGCCGACCCGGACCACGGCGCCGACGCCTCCCGGACCGCGCATCCCTCCGCCGCCCGGGACCGCGACACGGGTCCCCACGACCCACCCGCCGGTCTCCCCCGCACCGCGGCAGCCGGCCGGGACGGCCACGCCCGAGCCCGCGTCGACCGCGGCGACCGGGGCCGCTGCGGCGACCGCGAAGCCCACCGAAGAGCCGACCGGGAAGGCACATACGAAGCCCGCCACCAAGCCGAAGCCTTCGGCCACTCCCCCACCGACGGACGCCCCCACCACCTCGTGGTACACCTCCCCCGCCGCCACGGACGCCGCCCGCCGTATGTCCGCCGCCGGCACCGTCGGCGACCCCGCCTGCACCCTGTCGGCCGTGGGGCGGCCCGACCCCGCCCTGGTGCCGCGCGAGAGCCGGATCGGGATCGGGCACCACGGCACGTACTGGTGCCTCGTCTGGTGATCCGGGGCGGGCCGTCTCCGCGTAGGCTGCCCTCGGGACGAACACGGCTGCGCGGGGGAGCACATGACGGCTGGGACGGCACCGAGGTGGGACTCGGCACTCGAATCGGTGACGGTGTACGCGCAGGGCGCGCTGTGCCGTCGCGTCGCCCGGGGCACGGTCCCTGCGGAGGGACAGGTACGGGTGCCCGGACTGCCGCGCTCGCTCGACCCCCACTCGCTGCGCGCCCGCGTCCTCGGTGCGCCGGGGACGCGGGTCACCGAGGCGCGGGCGGAGATCCACGCGGAGCCGGTGGACGAGGACGCCGTCGCCGGGGCGCGGCGTGAGGTCGACCGGCTGACCGAGGCGTACCAGGCCGCCGACGCCCGGCGGGAGCGGCAGTTGAAGCGCATCGAGGAGGTCGGCGCGCTGCGTCCGGTGCCGCCCGGCCGCAAGCGCGAGGACCCGCATCGCCGTACCCCGGTGGACGCCTGGCTGGAGCTGGCCGACTTCGTCGACGAGCGCCTGACCGTGCTGCACGACGGGCTCCGCGAACTGGAGGACGAACTCGGGCGTCTGGAACACGAGATGGAGGTGGCGCAGGACCGGCTGGCCCGCGTGAGCACCGACGCGCCGGCCTCCGGGGTCGCCTCCGCGTACACGGCGGTGCTGACGCTGCGCGGCGCGGCCGGGGCGGAGGCGGAGGTCGAGATCGAGTACGGGGTGCCCGGCGCCGTCTGGGTGCCGGCGTACCGCCTCACGCACCGTCAGGGTGAGGACAGCGGACGGCTGCTGCTGCGGGCCTCGGTCGCGCAGCGGTCCGGTGAGGACTGGACGGGCGTGCGGATCGCCTTCGCCACGGCCGATCTGCGGCGACGTACCGATCTGCCCCGGCTGCGGTCGGTCCGTATCGGGCGCAGCCAGCCCGCGCCGGCCCCGTCCGGGTGGCGGGAGCCTCCGGCAGGGCTGACCGACCTGTTCGCCGGGTATGAGGCGGCGGGTCCGCGGCCGGAGTCCGATGTGATCGCGGGGGCGAGAGCGGGCGGGTGGGCCGTCGGCGGTGCCGTCGCGGACACCGCGGTCACGGTGGGCGCCGCCCACGGCGCTCCGCCCCCTCCCCCGCCGCCGTCTCCGGCGCCCTCCGCACCGCCCGCCCCCGGCGCCGCGTTCGGCGCACCGGCACAGGGCTTCGGTGGTCCGGCGGCGCCGGGCTCGGCTCCCGCCCCGGACCGGGGGCGGCCCCGGTCCCGCCCCGGTTCCGGCCCCCGCCCGGCCGCCTCACCCCGTGCGGGCGGCCGTGCCCACGCCGCCGCCCCGGAGTCCGCGGGCGCCGCCCCGTACGCACCGCCCCCGCCCGTCCCGGGCCCGCCCCGGCCGGACGACGCCGAACTCGACTACACGGCCCTCGTGCTGAGCGGTCCGGACGAGCCGCGGGACCGCCGGGGGCGGCTCTTCCCCGACACGGGCTTCGACCCGGTGACCGCCGAGTACCGCCGGCGCGCCGAGAAGCCCACCGCGCTGCCGCTGCCCGGGCACGCCGTGCGGCCCCACGAGTCAGCCGGCTCGTTCGACCACCGTTACGACGCGGCGGCGCCCGCCGACATCCCGTCGGACGGCACCTGGCACACCGTCACCGTCGGCGAGATCGCGGTGGGTCTGCGCACCGAGTACGTGTGCGTTCCGGCGGTGGAGCAGACCGTGTACGCGACGCTGGTGCTGTCCAACGCGACCGATCAGGCGCTGCTGGCGGGCCCGGTCGAGGTGAGCGTCGACGGGGAGTACCAGCTGACCGCCGCCCTGCCCACCCTGGCGCCGGGCGGTGTGCGCCGCCTCGGGCTGGGGCCGGCGGAGGCCGTCGCCGTCACCCGGCGGACGCACCTCACCGAGTCGACCGCGGGTCTGCGCAACAACGTCACCGTGCTCGACCACCGCGTTCACGTGGAGCTGGCCAACCGGCTCCCGGCGGCGGTCCGCGTCGAAGTGCGCGAGCGTGTGCCGGTCACCTCGGAGGCGGACGTACGGATCGAGGAACGGGCCGGCTGGACCGAGCCCGAGGACACCGCGGACCGCGAGCGGCACGCCACGGGCACCCGGATCTGGCGGGTCGACCTGCCGCCCGGCGGCACGGTCGCCCTCGACGGCGGCTACGAGATCAGGATTCCGGCCGGCAAGGCCCTGACCGGCGGCAACCGCAGGAGCTGACACAGGCATGTCTACGTCACCGTCATCGGAGCCGACCGCCCCGGTCCCCCTCCCCGTCACGGCCGTCACCTGCACCGAGGACCGCGCGCACGTCGAGCGCGGCGCGACGCTCGAACTGCGGCCCGGCACACAGCTGCTGCGGCTCGGCCCGGTCAGCGCCCTGGCCGTCGACCGGACGCTGCACGCCGAGCTGACCGCCGCTTTCCCGGCGACCGTGCTCGATGTGCGCATCGTGCGCGCGTGGACGCCGCGCGGGCCCGAGCCTTCCGACGACGACTCGCCGCTGCGCCGACGCGTGACCTCCCTGGAGGAGGAGCGGCCGGTGCTGGAGCAGCGCCGGGACCGGCTGGCGGCGCGTGGGGACGCGCTGGGCCGGCTCGCGGCGGACCTGCTGCGGGAGATCGGCGAGGGCGCCGGGTCCGGTGAGGCCGAACGGGACCGCTGGGCCCGGGAGTTGGACCGCGTCGACGAGGAGCGGGAACGGCAGGCCGAGCGGCTGCGCGAGGTGGAGACGCGGCTGCGGGCGCTCTCCGACGAGCTGCGCGAGGTCGAGCAGGCCCTCGCCGACGCGGAGACGGAGCCCGCCGAGCTGGTCGGGCATGTCGAGCTGACCGTGGAGGCTTCGGGTGAGGGAACGGCGGAGCTGCGGCTGAGCCATCTCACGCCGTGCGCCCTGTGGCGGCCGGCGTACCGGGCCACGCTGGACGGGGACGCGCTCACCCTGGAGACGGAGGCGATGGTCTGGCAGCGCACCGGCGAGGACTGGTCGGGCGTACGGCTGACGCTGTCCACCGCGCGTTCCTCGGCGGCGACGGAGCCGCCGGTGCTCGGCGAGGACCGGCTGACGCTCCAGGACCGCTCCCCCGAGGAGCGCCGCACCGTCCGTGTGGACCTGCGGGAGGAGGAGATCGCGGACCTGGGTCCCGCTCCGGTGCTCGGACTGCCGGGGGTGGACGACGGCGGCGAGGTCCGCGTGCTGCACGCCCCCGACCCGGTGTCCGTGCCCGCCGACGGGCGCGCGCACCGGGTGCCGGTGTCGTCGTTCACCACGGCCGCGCGTAGTGAGTACGCCTGCGCGCCGGAGCTGTCGCCGCTGGTGACGCAGGTGGTGCGGGCCGACAACCGGTCCGGGCACGCGCTGCTGGCCGGACCGGTGGACCTGATCCGCGGCAGCGGGTTCGTCGGGCGCGGCACACTGGAGTTCACCGCTCCGGGGGCCGCCGTCGAGCTGGCATTCGGCAGCCGGGACGACCACCGGGTGGTACGGGAGACGGAGGAGACGCGCGACACGGCGGGGCTGACCCAGCGGACCGTGCTCACGCGGACCGTGCGGCTGCATCTGTCACGGTTCTCCGCGCCGGACGAGCGGGACGAACGGGTGGTCGTCGTCCGGGAGCGCATCCCGGTGTCCGAGGTGTCGGCGGTGGAGGTGCGGCTGCGGGAGGAGGCGTGCTCGCCCGCGCCGGACTCCGTGGACGCGGACGGCATCGCCCGCTGGGACGTGACCCTCCCTCCGGGCGGGCGCCGCACGCTCACGCTGGTCCACGAGGTGTCGGCGAGCAGCAAGGTCACCGGCCTCTGAGCCGAAGCGCATCGCGCCCCGCCCCGGCCCGCACGGTGAACACGCCGTGCGGGCCTTCACATGAGCTTGACGGGCCCAGGGGTGGGAACACGCGAGGTCTTGCTATACAGTTCGTCAGCAAGCGGGACGGTTACCCGTGGTAATGGCGTACGGACTCGACTCGAGGAGGCCCCGGCATGGCTCTGACCACCTCCCGGGCACAGCACCCGGATCAGCCGTCGGACGACGGCGTCGACGTGGCCCGTCGGCTGCTCGACTCGTCCGCGCAGCTCTCGTACGACCCGCTCGTCGAGGTCGACTGGGACACCCCGCTGGACAAGGACTTCCACGGCGCCAGCCCGGAGTGGAGCACGCTCTACTCCACCGCGTACTGGGAGGAGATGAGCGACGCCCAGCGCAAGGAGCTGACGCGGCAGGAGGCGGCGTCGGTCGCCTGCACCGGCATCTGGTTCGAGATGATCCTCCAGCAGATGATCCTGCGGGACATCTACTCCAAGGACCCCACGGACGAGACGTTCCAGTGGGCGCTGACCGAGATCGCCGACGAGTGCCGGCACTCGATCATGTTCGCCCGGGGCGCGAAGAAGCTCGGCGCGCCGGCCTACCGCCCGCGCCGGGTGGCGGTCGAACTGGGCCGGCTGTTCAAGACCACCGCCTTCGGCGAGGCCGCCTACGCGGCGATCCTGGTCGCCGAGGAGGTCCTCGACGTCATGCAGCGCGACTGGATGCGCGACGAGCGGGTCGTGCCGTTCGTCCGCACCATCAACAACATCCATGTCGTGGAGGAGTCGCGGCACATGATGTTCGCGCGCGAGGAGACGCGGAAGCACCTCGCCCGCGCCGGTCGCGTGCGCCGCCGCATCCACGCGGTGATGATCGCGATCTCCGCGTACGTCATCGTCACCAGCATGGTGAACCGCGAGGTGTACGCGAACGCCGGCCTGGACGAGGAGCGCGCGCTGCGTGAGGCCCGTGCCAACGAGCACCACAAGTCCATGGTGCGGGCGAGCTGTTCGGGCCTGATGGAGTTCCTCTCCTCCTGCGGACTGCTCACTCGTCCCGCCCTCTTCTGGTACAAGCGCGCCCACCTCATCTGACCACGTACAGCCTGCCCACCCCGGGCCCTCGGCGGAGCGGACGACCCATGGCCTTCGCGATCACCCAGACCTGTTGCAGCGACGCCACCTGTGTGTCCGTCTGCCCGGTCAACTGCATTCATCCGACGCCGGAGGAACGCGCCTTCGGCAGCACGGAGATGCTGCACATCGACCCGAAGAGCTGCATCGACTGCGGCGCCTGCGCGGACGCCTGCCCGGTGGACGCGATCTTCCCGGTCGAGCGGCTGACCGGAGGGCAGCGGGAGTACGCCCGCATCAACGCGGCCTACTACGAGGGCGAGGATCACCGGCCCGAACAGCCGGTTCGTGGGCCGGTGTTCCACGACTGGGGCGCGCCGTCGTTCGACCGGGTGCTGCCGGCGGATTTCGGACCGCTCAGGGTCGCGGTCGTCGGCACCGGCCCGGCCGGGATGTACGCGGCGCGGGACCTGCTGCTGCACACGCCCGCCGAGGTGACGCTGATCGACCGGCTGCCGGTCGCCGGCGGTCTCGTCCGGTACGGGGTCGCGCCCGACCATCCGTCCACGAAGAAGGCCGGCGAGAGCTTCGCCCGCTTCCTCACGCACCCGCGGGTGCGGCTCTGTCTGGGCCTGGAGGTGGGCGACGGCGGTGTGACGGCGGACGAACTGGCCGCCCATCACGACGCGGTGATCTACGCCGTCGGCGCGCCGGAGGCCCGGCGGCTCGGCGTCCCGGGCGAGGACCGGCCGGGCAGCGTCGCCGCTTCCGAGTTCGTCGCCTGGTGCAACGGGCACCCCGACGTCGCCCCGGACGCCTTCGAGCTGTCGGCGGACCGGGTCGTCGTGGTGGGCAACGGCAACGTCGCGCTGGACGCCGCGCGCCTGCTGGTGTCCGACCCTGCGACGCTCCAGGGGACCCCGATCGCCGCGCACGCGCTGGCCGGGCTGCGGCGCGGCAAGGTGCGCGAGGTGGTGGTGCTGGGCCGGCGCGGCCCGCAGCACGCGGCGTACACGCGCCCGGAGTTGCTCGCCCTGAAGCATCTGTCCGGCGTGGACCTGCTGGTCGACGACCACGACCCGGCCGTGGGCGCGGCGATCGACGGGGCTGCGGACCAGGACAAGGCCGCGGTGCTGAAGGACGTACGGCGGGAGGCCGTCGACTGGTCCCTGCCGCCGGCGGCGGACGGCCGGCGCCGCATCGTGTTCCGCTTCCTGTCCGCGCCCGCCGAGGTCCGCGGTGAGGAGTCGGTCCGCGCGGTACGGGTCACCGGCGCGGCCGGCGAGGCGGAGATCCCGGCCGGGACGGTCCTCCGCGCGGTGGGCCACCGCGGGACACCGCTCGACGGGCTTCCGTTCGACGAGTCCACGGGCACGGTGCCCAACGACCGGGGCAGGGTGACCGGCCGCCCGGGCGCCTACGTCGTCGGCTGGATCAAGCGCGGCGCCTCCGGCGGTATCGGCGCCAACCGGGTCTGCGCGACGGAGACGGTCGGCTCGCTGCTCGACGACGCGGCGTCGGGCCGGCTGCCCGCACCGACGGGCAGCGCCCGCTCGTTCCGCCGGCTGGCCCGGCGCAGGGGACGCTGACGGGCGGTCAGGTGGCGGTGGGCGTGTGACGCCGTACCGGTGATCGGTGGACGTGCGGGGTCCGCGCGTTACGGAGGCCGCGGGAAGGGGCACTGGAGCCGAATCCGTCGTCCGAGCGGGGGCGAGGGAGAAGGGAGAGTGCCGGGTGCTGTGGAAGACCTTCCGGTGGGCGTTCGCCGTGACGGCCGTCGGGCTGGCGGGCGGGGTGCTGTACGACGGCTGGACGGCGCTCGGGATCGTCGCCATCCTCGCCGTGCTGGAGATCTCGCTCTCCTTCGACAACGCGGTCATCAACGCCGGCATCCTCAAGAAGCTCAACGCCTTCTGGCAGCGGATCTTCCTCACCATCGGCATCCTCATCGCCGTGTTCGGCATGCGGCTGCTGTTCCCGGTGGTCATCGTGTCCGTCAGCGCGCGGCTGGCTCCGCAGGAGGCCGTGCACCTGGCGCTCACGGACAAGGAGCGCTATCAGGAGCTGGTCACCGACGCGCATCCGTCGATCGCGGCGTTCGGCGGCATGTTCCTTCTGATGATCTTCCTGGACTTCATCCTGGAGGACCGTGACACCAAGTGGCTGGGCCGGGTGGAACGGCCCCTGGCGCGGCTCGGCCGCATCGACATGCTGTCGGTGTGCGTGGCCCTCGTCGTGCTCCTGGTGACCTCCATGACCTTCGCCACCCAGGCCCACCAGCACGGAGGCCACCACGCCGACAAGGCGCAGACCGTGCTGGTCTCGGGGGTCGCGGGGCTCGTCACCTATCTGGTGGTGCACGGGCTGTCCGGCTTCTTCGAGGCCAGGCTCGCCGGGGAGCAGAGCGACGAGGAGGGCGGGGAGGCGGCAGGGGGCCGTTCCGGGGTCGCGCTGGCCGGCCGGGCCGCCTTCTTCACCTTCCTGTACCTCGAGGTGCTGGACGCGTCCTTCTCCTTCGACGGGGTGATCGGCGCCTTCGCCGTCACCAACGACATCGTCCTGATGGCGCTCGGCCTCGGCATCGGCGCCATGTACGTCCGGTCGCTCACCGTCCACCTGGTGCGCCAGGGCACGCTGGACGACTACGTGTACCTGGAGCACGGCGCCCATTACGCGATCGGCGCCCTCGCCGCCGTGCTGCTCGTCAGCATCCGCTACGAGGTGAACGACATCGTGACCGGCCTGATCGGGGTCACCCTCATCGGCGCGGCCTTCTGGTCGTCCGTCCGTTACAACCGGGCCACGGCGGGCTGACCGGCGGCTTCGGGCGCCCGTCGGTCAGGCGCCGGACGGGGCGCCGTCGACGTAGGGGGCCAGGATGTCGGCGACCGTGCGGTTGCGGGGCGCGGGGACGCCGAGTTCGTCGGCGAGGTCGGCCACTCCCCCGCTGAGCCAGGGCAGTTCGAGACGGTGACCGTGCTCGAGGTCGTTGTGCATGGACGACGTCATGTCCGCGGGGAGGGTGTCGCAGAAGGCGAGCTGCCGCTCGGCGAAGTCCTCGGCCAGCGCGACGCCGGACGCGCGGGCGACGGCCACGGCCTCCGCCATGACGTCCCGCAGCAGCACCCGCGTGCGCTCGTGGGAGCGGACGACGCCGATGGGCCGGCGGACGGCCGTGGTGGTGGCCGAGTGGCCGACGAGGAAGACGTACTTCTCCCAGATCACCCGGTCGACGTCCGCGCTGACCTCGGCGTCGACGCCCGCCTCGGTGCACGCGTGGAGGAACTGTCGCGCCACCGGCTCCTGCTCGGGGTGACGGGCGCCGAAGACCATACGCTGCAGGGTGCCGTTGTGCCGGACGACGCCCGGTTCCTCGATGAAGGCGGAGATGAAGCACGCGCCGCCGAGCAGGGACTCGGGGGGCAGACGGCGGGCGAGGACGGCGTCCTTGTGCACCCCGTTCTGCAGCGACAGCACGGGCGTGCCGGCCAGTTCGGAGGCGCCCAGCTGACGCGCGACGTCATCGGTGTCCCACAGCTTCACGGCGACGATCACCAGGTCCGCGCCGTCCACGTCGGCCACGCTCTCCACCACCGAGCCGGGCGAGGTGCGCACGTCCCCCAGCGGGCTGCGCACGAGGAGCCCCGAGCGCCGTACGGCCTCCAGGTGGCGTCCCCGGGCCACGAAGGTGACCTCGTGGCCCGCCGCGGCGAGCCGCGCCCCGAAGTAGCCCCCGACCCCGCCCGCTCCGACAATCGCGATCCGCATGGCCACCCGTCTCCCTTGATAACCGTGTCGGGGGTTACTATCGCCCCATGGGAGCCGCGCCGCAAGCACCGCGTACGAGGGTCACCGCCCGGGCACGTGATCTCCGGTTCGACGCCGGCTCGCTGTCGCTGAACCTCGTGGCGACCGTGGGGCGCCGGCCCGTCGGCCCGGTGGAGCGGATGGGGGACGCGGAACGGCTGGCCGCGTGGTGCAGTGGCGTGGGGCTGACACCGGCGCCCGGGTACGAGGCGGAGGCGCTGCTGCGGTCGCTGCACGCGTTGCGCGACGCGGCGTACGACATCGCCTCGTCGCTGCTGGACGGGCACCGCCCCTCCCCCGCGTCCGTGGACCTGGTCAACGGCCTGGCCGCCCGCGAAACGCCCGCCGTCCGGCTGGAGTTGACGCCGGCCGGCGTGCGACCGGCGCCCGGCGGCGACCTGCTCGCCGAGGACGCCCTGCTGTCGGTGGTCGCGCGGGACCTGATCGGGCTCGTCTCCGACGCGTCGCGCAGGGAGCGGCTGACGATGTGCGCGTCCGCGGTGTGCCGGATGCTCTACCTCAACCCGGCCTCGGGCCGCGCCCGCCAGTGGTGCTCCATGCGGCGCTGCGGCAACAACGCCAAGGCGGCGGCACACCGGCGGCGCAGGGCGGCGACGGCCGAGGGCTGACCGCCCCGGCCGGATACGGCCTGGAACGAGACGGACCGTCTTGCTAGGGTGGGCGTATGCGCCATTACTTCTTTCTCTGAGTCCGGGCACGGCCGACGCCGCCGTCATCGCCCCCTGTCACCTCTCTCACCTCAGGGAAAGACCCATGCGCGCACGCGCCCGCACCCTCGCGCCCGCCCTCGCGGCGCAGCTGTCCGTCAAGGACGTCACCAAGTCCTACGGCCCCCGCGCCGTCCTCGACCAGATCACCTTCACCGTCCGCCCCGGTGAGCGGGCTGCCGTCATCGGGGAGAACGGGGCCGGGAAGTCCACCCTGCTGCGACTCCTCGCCGGGGCGGAGACGCCCGACGACGGCGAGATCACCGCCGTCTTCCCCGGCGGCACCGGCCACCTCACCCAGACCCCCGTACCGGCGCCCGACCGCACCGTGCAGGACGCGGTCGACCTCGCCCTCGCCCCGCTGCGCGCCCTGGAACGCCGGCTGCGTGCGGCGGAGGAGCGCCTCGGTGAGGCGTCCGAGACCGAACTCGCAGCCTACGGCGACCTGTTGACCACGTACGAGCAGCGCGACGGCTACCGTGCCGACGCGCGGGTGGACGCGGCCATGCACGGCCTGGGGCTGGCCGGTGTGACCCGCGGCCGGCTGCTCGGCTCGCTCTCCGGCGGTGAGCAGTCGCGGCTGGCGCTCGCCTGCGTCCTGGCCGCGGACCCCGAACTGCTGCTGCTCGACGAACCGACCAACCATCTCGACGCGTCCGCGGTGCACTGGCTGGAGGAACGGCTGCGCGCGCACCGCGGCACCGTCGTGGCCGTCACCCACGACCGGCCGTTCATCGAGCGGGTCGCCACCACCATCCTGGAGGTCGACCGCGACACCCGCTCGGTACGCCGGTACGGCGACGGCTGGGCCGGGTACCGGGCGGCTAAAGCGGCCGCGCGGCGCCGCGCCGAGCAGGAACACGCGGAGTGGCTCGACGAGGTCGCCCGTGCCGAGGAGTTGCTGGGGGCGGCGGGCCGGCGGCTGTCCACCACCGGCGGCGATCCCCGGCAGGGCTTCGGCAAGCACCGCCGGTCCCACGAGGCGAAGCTGGGCGGCCAGGTGCGGGCGGTGCGCGAACGGCTGGCCCGGCTGCGGCGCGCACCGGTGCCGGCTCCGCCCGAGCCGCTGCGGTTCACGCCGGCTCCGGCGGTGCCGGATGGCGAACAGCCCGCCGCAGACACCGGTTGCGCGCTTCCGCTCGTCGAGCTGGAGGACGTCGGTGTCGGCGAACGACTGCGGCTGGACGGGCGGTTGGCCGTCCGGCCCGGGCAACGGCTTCTGGTCACCGGGGAGAACGGGGCCGGCAAGTCGACCCTGTTGCGGGTGCTGGCCGGGGACCTGGAGCCGGACAAGGGGGCGGTGCGCCGCCCGGCCACCGTTGCTTACCTGCCGCAGGAGCTGCCCGTCCGCGTGGGGCGGCTCCCGCTGCTCGCCGCGTTCGCCGCTCGGCGGCCGGGGCCGGTCGAGGAGCACCGTGACACGCTGCTGTCGCTCGGGCTGTTCCGCGAGGAGGACCTGACGGTGCCGGTCGCGGCGCTGTCGGCGGGGCAGCAACGGCGCCTGCAGATCGCCCGGTTGGTGACCCGGCCGGCGGAACTGCTGGTGCTCGACGAGCCGACCAACCATGTGGCGCTCGACCTCGTCGAGGACCTGGAGGCGGCGCTGGCCGTGTATCCGGGTGCCGTGGTGGCCGTGTCCCACGACCGCGGCTTCCAGGCGCGCTTTCCGGGTGAGCGGCTTCGGTTGCGGGAAGGGCGGCTGATCTGACCGCGCGTGCTCGCCCCTCCTGCGACCGCGCCGAGCTGAGTCCGGCGGCACCGTCCATGGGTGTGTGGCGTCGGGCCCTCGCTCGGGTCCGCGGTCGTGTCCTTGGGTGCGGGCACACCCTGTGCCGGGAGTCGGCCCTGCCGGGTCTGGCGTCTCCTGCGGACCACGGAGGAGACGCCGGAGCGGGTGGTGACACGGCCGCGGGGCCGTCAGGCTCCGGCCGCACCGGCCCCCGGCTGCACCAGCCCGAAACGGAAGAGGCTCTCCGCGGTGTCGACGACGGTCTGCGCGGCGTCGCGGGGCTCCCAGCCCAGGAGGGAACGGGCCTTCGTGTTGTCGATGACCGGGACACGGCCCCTCAGCGTCGCGGCCTCACGGAGCGAGGGCTCGGTCCGTGCCCGCTCCACCACTTCCCCGACGGTGAGTTCGCGTACGGGAAGGAGGTCGGCGGCAGCCGGGTACCTCTCCCGCAGGATGCCTGCCATCTCCCAGAAGCTCAGCGCGGGTCCGCTGACGCCGATGAACCGTTCGCCCGCCGCCCGGGGATGGAGCATGGCCCGCAGGTGGAGGTCCGCGGCGTCCCGCACGTCGACCACACCGAAGTGCATGACCGGCACGACAGGCATGTCGCCGTTCAGCATGGCGCGTACGAGACCCGCCGAGGCGGAGGGCCGGTCGCCGAGCACAGGTCCGAAGATGCCCGTGGGATTGACGACGGTCAGCTCGACGCCGCCCTTGTCCTTCACGTACTCCCAGGCGGCTCGTTCGGCGAGGGTCTTGGACTTGTGGTACGGGGGCAGGCCCTCGGTGTCGGGATCGGTCCAGTCCGCTTCCGAGTAGTGGCCGTCCTCCTTCACCGTGTAGCCGATGGCGGCGAAGGACGACGTCATCACCACGCGGGCCACGCCGGCCTCCCGGGCCGCGCCGATGACGCGGAGCGCGCCGTCCCTGGCCGGACGGATCAGCTCGTCCTCCGTCTCCGGTGGGGTGAACGGGAACGGCGAGGCGAGGTGAAGCACGTGGCCGACGCCGTCCATGGCGTCGGACCAGCCCCGGTCCTCGTCCAGGGAGGCCGTCCCGAACGTCAGCCCGCCGGCCGGATCGACACCGGCCTGACGGAGCGCTTCGAGCACGTCATCCCGCTGGCTCTCCTTCCGGATCGTCACTCGGGTGGGTACGCCCTCCCGGAGCAGACGGGCCACCGTGTGGCCGCCGAGGTATCCGGTGGCACCGGTGACCAGTACGGGTTCTCCGGCTTCCGCGAGCCGCTCGAGGTCTTCAGGGAACATGTGGGTCGTCCTTGGCATCGTGTGGGGTGGGCCGTGCCGCGGTGGCGGCCGGCCGTCTGGACACGAGCCTCCGTGACCTGAAGCGCTTCAAGTCAAGCGACGCGGACCGGCACGGCCGGACGCGGTCGCCGGGGCGCCTCCCGCGCCCGACACGGCGTCGTCCGTCGCGTGCGGCGGGTGGTACGCAGGGCGTCCCCGCGGCCGCCGCCGCGTCAGCGAAGGCCCTCGCGGGCGGCGGCGATCTCGGGCACGATCCGGCTCTCACCGTCGGCATCGCCACGCTCCCGCGCGGCCCACAGCTCCGCCTTGAGCGCGAGGTACCTCCGGCGGACGTGCATGCGCTCGATCTCCTCCTGGATTCTGGAGACGTTGCGTTCGAACAGTTCGCGCATCAGTGCGGCGTTGTCCTCACGGCCGTCCAGGAACCGCAGGTAGTCGCGCATGTCCTGGACACTCATACCGGTCGCCCTGAGGCAGCCCAACGCCTCGATCATCACCACCGCGTGTCCGCCGTAGCGACGATGGCCGCTGCTCTCGTCACGGGGAACGGGCCCGATCAGACCGATCTTCTCGTAGTACCGCAACGTCGCCTCGGACAGGCCACTGATCTTCGACATGTCCTGGATGCTCACCGAGGCCCTGTCGCCGTCCGTCGTCGTCATACCTCCAGCCTTGCCCACCTGAAGCGCTTGAGGTCAAGCGGGGCCCGGTCCCCGACGCCGACGATCCGGCAGCGAAGCCCTTGAGGGACGCCGGGGACGACCCCGGGCGCGATGCGGCGTGCGTCGCCGGCCGGCGACGGGTGACCGCGGCACGGGTGCGTTCCACCTCGCAGGCCGCGGTCGGCTCACCCGGCCTCTCGACGGCGAGCGACCGCTCGGAGGGCGAGCCAGCCGGCGCACGCGCCGACCGCGTACCAGAACAGGTCCGGTGCGTTGAAGGTCGAGCCGAGGACCAGGCGGGCGGCGGTGCTGCGGGCGGACAGTCCGGCGGGCAGTCCGGTCAGCTGGAGCAGCTCCACCGCCCAGCTCACCGCGAGCGCGATCCCCGCCGCCCGCGCTGGCGTCGAACGCGGCGCCAGCAGCACGACGAGGGTGAGGATCAGCAGGGTGTACAGCGCGTCCCCGCCGTACTTCGCGACGTCGCCCGTCGCCACCGCCCGCAGGCCCAGTCCCGCACCGACGGTCACCAGCGCCGCGACCGCCGCCAGGAGCCGCGTACGGCCCGTCGCCTCCGGTGCGGGCGGCCCGCTCCTGTCTGCGGGGCGGGCCGGCCGGACAGCTCTGTCGCTCATGGGGGACGAGTCTGCCAGCCGCCAACCGGAGGACCGTTGCCGACCTGTGTCCTACGGGGGCCCGAACCGCTGAACGGGGCGGTCGGCACGCACGTTAGTGAAGGGCGGACGGCCTCCGCGCCGCCCCCTTCCTCTACCCTGCGCACCGGCCACTGCAAGGAGTTCCACCATGGGCGTCACCGACCGGCTCGACCGTCACCAGCCACTGGTCCTCGGTCTGTTCCGCATCGTCATCGGGCTGCTGTTCACCAGTGAGGGTGCGGCCACCCTGTTCGGTGTGCTGGACCGGGACGCCACGCCCGCCGGTGACTGGCCCTTCTGGTACGCGGGGGTGATCGAGCTGGTCTGCGGCGCGCTCATCCTGCTCGGGGTCCTCACCCGGGCCGCCGCGTTCCTCAGCTCGGGCGCCATGGCCTTCGCCTATTTCACCGAGCACCAGCCGGACGGCCTCTTCCCCCTCCAGAACGGCGGCCTGTCACCGGCGCTGTTCTGCTGGGGGTTCCTGCTCCTCGTGTTCTTCGGGCCCGGGTCCCTGGCCCTGTCGGGCCTCTTCCGCCGCGATGCCACGGCCACGGCCGCGTCCGGAGTCCGCGGCTAGCCGAACCGGAAGCCGCCCCTGGCAACTCGCCGGGGGCGGCTTTCGCATGGCCGAAGCCGGTTTTCGCGGGACCGAAGGAGGCTTTCGCATTGATAGGCAAGCGAGCACTTGCCTATAGTGGGGGCGTGGCCGACGACCTCTTCAAAGCTCTGGCGGACGGAACCCGCCGCACGATCCTCGACGAGCTGACGGAGAAGTCCGGACAGACACTGTTCGAGATCTGTGCGCGCCTGAGCATGAAACACGGGCTCGGCATCTCACGCCAGGCGGTGTCACAGCACCTCGCCGTCCTGGAGGCGGCCGGGCTCGTCGAGACCCGGCGGGAGGGCCGGTACAAGTTCCACGACCTGAACGTCGCGCCGCTGCGGCACATCACCGAGCGCTGGCTCGACCCCCCTGCCCCCGCACCGGAGGAGGACCCCTCATGAAGATCCACCTGACCAGCGTCTTCGTCGACGACCAGACGAAGGCCCTGCGCTTCTACACCGACGTCCTCGGCTTCGTGAAGAAGCACGACGTCCCGCTGGGCGAGACGGACCGGTGGCTCACCGTCGCCTCGCCCGAGGAGCCGGACGGCACCGAGCTGCTGCTCGAGCCGTCCCACCACCCCGCGGTCAAGCCCTACCGGGACGCCCTCGTGGCCGACGGCATCCCCCTCGCGGTGTTCGCGGTGGACGACGTTCGGGCGGAGTACGAGCGTCTGCGGGAGCTGGGCGTCCGCTTCACCCAGGAGCCGCTGGAGATGGGACCCGTCACGACTGCCGTCTTCGACGACACGTGCGGGAATCTGATCCAGATCGCCTCACAGGCATAGGCCCGGCCCCCTCGGCCGATCCTGACCTCGCTCCACCCCGCATTGAACGTGTTCAAAAATGCGGGATAGGGTGAGGGCACTCGAAAAGGCCGGAGGGGCCCATGAAGATCGTTCTGCCCGGGGGAACCGGACAGGTGGGCACGATCCTGGACCGTGCGCTGAGCGCGGCCGGGCATGAGGTCGTCGTGCTGACCAGGCGGCCTCGTCGCCCCCAGGACGTCGCGTGGGACGGGGCGACCCCGGGCCCCTGGACCGAGGCGCTCGACGGCGCGGACGTCGTGGTCAACCTGGCGGGACGGAGCGTCTCCTGCCGGTACACCCCGGAGAATCTCCGCGCCATGATGGACTCCCGCGTCGGCTCGGCGCGGGCCGTGGGCGAGGCCATCGCCGCTGCTCGTCGGCCGCCGAAGGTGTGGCTCCAGATGAGCACCGCGACGATCTACGCCCACCGTTCCGACGCCGCGAACGACGAGGCGACGGGCGTCATCGGCGGCACGGAGAGCGGCGTGCCGGACTACTGGGCGTACAGCGTCGAGATCGCGAAGAACTGGGAGCGGGCGCAGGAGGAAGCGGCGACGCCCGGCACGCGGAAGGTGGCCCTGCGGGCGGCGATGGTGATGAGCCCTGACCGGGGCGGGGTGTTCGACATGCTGTCGTGGCTCGCCCGGCTCGGGCTGGGCGGACCGGTCGCCGGCGGCGGGCAGTACGTGTCGTGGATCCACGACGAGGACTTCGTGCGGGCGGTGGAGTTCCTGATCGCCCGGGAGGACGTGGAGGGCGCGGTGAACCTCGCCGCGCCCTGTCCGCTTCCTCAGCGGGAGTTCACGCGGGTGCTACGGAGGGCTTGGGGCGTGCCGGTGGGGTTGCCGGCGAGCCGGTGGATGGCGGAGGTCGGCGCGTTCGTGCTGCGCTCGGACACGGAGTTGCTGTTGAAGAGCCGGCGGGTGGTGCCGGGGCGGTTGGGGGACGCGGGGTTCGAATACGTCTGGACCGGGTGGGAGGGGGCGGCGGGAGATCTCGTGCGGAGGGCGCGGGGTGCGCGGACGGGGTCCGGTCGTCGTCGGGCGCGGGCGGGTGGGGGTTTGTCGCGCAGTTCCCCGCGCCCCTGAGAGTGGCCGCGTGCGGATCGGTGGGGGCCGGTCGCGCAGTTCCCCGCGCCCCTGAGAGCGTTCGCGTGCGGATCGGTGGACGTTGATCGCGCAGTCCCCCGCGCCCCTGAGAGTGGCCGCGTGCGGATCGGTGGGGGCCGGTCGCGCAGTCTCCCGCGCCCCCTTGGAGCACTTCACACGAAGCGCCATTTGTGGTCCTCAGTGCCGGTGTTCGCGAACCGCACCACCCGGGCGCTGTTCTCGGTGGACGTCCCGTCCACGGCGAGGACCTTGCCGCGGTGCCGGTTCTCGGTCCGGCGGTACGGCGGCTCCGGCGTCCAGGGCCGCCCGTCCGGGGACGCCGTGGGGAAGGCGGTGATCCGCCCGGTCGCGGGATGCGGACGCCCCGACGGGGCGGGCGGGTTGCGGGAACGGTCGATACGGGCATGACTGGGGCCGTAGGATCAAGTGATCTCGTGGGGGTGGTCATGCTCAGGCGGCGTCCGGGCACACCGACGCTCGAGGAGGTGGCGGCGCTCGCCGGTGTGGGGCGGGGCACCGTCTCCCGCGTCATCAACAACGCGGCGGGAGTCAAGGACACCACCCGCCGCGCCGTGCAGCGCGCCATCGCGGAGTTGGGGTACGTCCCCAACCTGGCTGCCCGCACGCTGGCGGGACGGCGCGCCGACGCGGTCGCGCTGGTCATGACGGAGCCGGACTGGCGGCAGTTCGGCGAGCCCTTCTTCTCCGAGATCGTGCGGTCCGTCGGGGACGCCCTGACGGAGACCGAGGTGCAGTTGCTGCTCACCCTGGTGCGCACGGACGCGGAACGGCAGCGGCTCGTGGAGTACGCGCGCGGCGGCCGGGTCGACGGCGTGATGCTGATGTCCGTGCACGCGACGGACCCGCTGCCCGACATGCTGGCCGAAGTGGGCCTGCCCACCGTGCTGCTGGGGCGTCGCTCGGGCGACGAGAGCGTGACCTACGTCGACGCGGACAACGTCGGAGGGGCGCGCGCCGCCGTGTCGCACCTGCTGGACACCGGCCGCCGCGCGGTCGCGACCATCACGGGGCCGCCCGACATGTACGTGGCCCAGTGCCGGCTGCGCGGTTACCGGGAGGCGATGGAGCGGGCGGGGGCCGAACCGCGGGAGTCCTGGACCGTGCGGGGCGACTTCTCGGCGGACAGCGGGCACCGCGCGATGGCCGAACTCCTCGAGCGGGCACCGGAGATCGACGGGGTGTTCGCCGCTTCGGACACCATGGCGGCGGGCGCGCTGGGAGCGCTCCGGGCCGCGGGCCGGCGGGTGCCGGACGACGTGGCGGTGATCGGGTTCGACGACTTCCCGCTCGCCCAGCACACCGACCCGAAACTCACGACGGTCCGTCAGCCGCTGGACGAGATCGGGCACGCGATGGTGCGGCTGCTCCTGGAGGAGATGCGGGAGCCGTCGACGGCCTGGCGGCACGTCATCCACCGCACGGAACTGGTGCTGCGCGACTCCGCCTGACCCGGCGCGGAATCCCGCGCCGTCGCGCGCGTGTCGAAAGTTTCGGGAGCGCTCCCGTCGTCCGAGGTCAAGTGGATCATCGCGTTGACCTGCGACTTCGAAAGGCGTTCGACGGATTGGCGCGCACAGGGTTGTCAGGGACATGGACGCCTTCTACAGTCCCCTCCCGGAACACCATTGGGAGCGCTCCCATCAATGGGGAGGCGGGAGCGCTCCCGCCGGTATCCCGCACCCCCACCCGAGAGGTCCCCCCATGCCACGGTTACGGCACCACCCCCGCACCCTGCGCGCCGTGTCGGCGGCGCTCCTCACCGCTCTCGCCGCGCTCGCGGCGATGCTGACCGCGACCGCCCCCGCCCAGGCCGACACCACGATCTGCGAGGAGTTCGGCTCGACCGTCATCCAGGGCCGCTACGTCGTCCAGAACAACCGCTGGGGCACCGGCGCCACCCAGTGCGTCACCGCCACCGACTCAGGCTTCCGGATCACGCAGGCCGACGGCTCGGTGCCGACCAACGGCGCGCCGAAGTCGTACCCCTCGGTCTTCAACGGCTGTCACTACACGAACTGTTCGCCGGGCACCGCGCTCCCCGCGCGCATCAGCGGCATCTCCTCCGCGCCCAGCAGCATCTCGTACAGCTATGTCAACAACGCCGTGTACAACGCCTCGTACGACATCTGGCTGGACCCGACGCCCCGCACCGACGGGGTGAACCGGACCGAGATCATGATCTGGTTCAACCGGGTGGGTCCGATCCAGCCGATCGGCTCGCAGGTGGGCACGGCCAACGTGGCCGGGCGCACCTGGGAGGTATGGTCCGGCGGCAACGGCACCAACGACGTGCTGTCGTTCGTCGCTCCGTCCGCGATCGGCAGCTGGAGCTTCGACGTGATGGACTTCGTCCGGGAGTCCGTCGCCCGTGGGATGGCGGGCAACGACTGGTACCTGACGAGCATCCAGGCCGGTTTCGAGCCGTGGCAGAACGGCGCGGGCCTCGCGGTGAACTCCTTCTCCTCGACCGTCAACACGGGCGGATCGCAGAACCCGGGCGACCCGAACGGACCGGGCACGCCGGCCGCCTGCACGGTGTCGTACGCGACGAACGTGTGGCCGGGCGGCTTCACCGCGAACGTCACGGTCACCAACAACGGTTCGGCTCCCGTGGACGGCTGGCGGCTCGGCTTCACCCTGCCCCCCGGGCAGAGCGTCGTGCACGCCTGGAACGCGTCCGTCACCCCCGCCTCGGGCGCGGTCACGGCGACCGGACCGGCCGACAACCCACGGATCGCCGCCGGCGGCAGCCAGACCTTCGGCTTCCAGGGCACCTACAGCGGCAGCTTCGCGCAGCCGGACGCCTTCCAGCTGAACGGCACCTCCTGCCGCACCGCCTAAGGGGTCACGGCCGCCTCATCCGCCGTGACCCCCCGCTTCCGGGGCCCGCTCTTCCCTCCCTGCACCGACGGGGCGGGCCCCTAAGCGCGTACGTCCCGCCGAGGGGGCGGCCCGTGAGCCGCGACCGCCGCCCCCGCCTCTCCGCGCCGCGGACGGCCGTGCCGGCGGCGGGTGCCGACGCACCCGCCGCCGGGCGGTCCCCTTCCGCCGCGGGACGGCCCCCGATCCCCCCGCCCGTCCGGTTGGCGCCCTCCCCGGCCGGGCGGGGCTCCAACCCCCGCTCCCCTACCCCTCTCGCACCACCCATGAAGAACTCAGCATCGGGACAGGAGACTCCATGGCTCTGAGAAGCAGACTGGTCTCTCTGGCAGCGGTACTGGCGACCCTCCTCGGAGGGCTCGGTCTCAGTTTCCTCTGGCAGAAGGACGCACAGGCGCACGGCGTGGCGATGATGCCCGGCTCGCGCACCTACCTGTGCCAGCTGGACGCCATCACCGGCACCGGCGCGCTCGACCCGACCAACCCCGCCTGCGAGGCCGCACTCAACCAGAGCGGCGCCACTGCCCTCTACAACTGGTTCGCCGTCCTCGACTCGCAGGCCGGCGGACGCGGTCCGGGCTACGTCCCGGACGGCACGCTGTGCAGCGCGGGCGACCGCTCGCCCTACGACTTCTCCGCGTACAACGCGGCTCGCTCCGACTGGCCGCGCACGCATCTGACGTCGGGCTCGACGATCAAGGTGCAGTACAGCAACTGGGCCGCGCACCCGGGTGACTTCCGGGTGTACATCACCAAGCCCGGCTGGTCGCCCACCTCGCAGCTGAAGTGGAACGACCTGGAGCTGATCCAGACCGTCACCAACCCGCCCCAGCAGGGCTCCCCGGGCACCAACGGGGGCCACTACCACTGGAACCTGAACCTGCCCTCGGGCCGCTCCGGTGACGCCCTGATCTTCATGCAGTGGGTGCGCTCGGACAGCCAGGAGAACTTCTTCTCCTGCTCCGACGTGGTCTTCGACGGCGGCAACGGCGAGGTCACCGGCATCCGCGGCTCGGGCAGCAACCCGGACCCCGGCACCGACCCCACCCCCGACCCGAGCGACCCGCCGCACACCGGTGAGTGCATGGCCGTCTACAGCGTGACCAACTCGTGGAACGGCGGTTTCCAGGGCTCCGTCGAGGTGATGAACCACGGGACGTCGCCGCTGAACGGCTGGGCCGTGCGGTGGAAGCCCGGGCAGGGCACCACGATCGGCAGCGCCTGGAACGGCACCCTCAGCACCGGATCGGACGGCACGGTGACGGTGCGGAACGCCTCCCACAACAGAACGATCGCCCCGGACGGGAGCGTGTCGTTCGGCTTCACGGCCACGTCCACCGGCAACAACTTCCCGGTGGGCACGATCGGTTGCGTCAATCCGTAGCGTCCGCGCGATGAACGGGTGAAAGGTCAGGTCCGGTGCGCCGTCCGCCCCTCCCCACCGGGGGGGGCGGACGGCGCTTCGCCGTTCCGGGGCCCGCCCGGTCGGGGCGGGTTCCCGCACCGGTGCGCAGGCACGGCGGGCGGCCTTCCGGCCGGCCCTGGTGCAGGGGTGCCGGCACGGCAGGGCCGACGACCGCGACGAACACGAAGAAGGCACCGGACACGGTCGCGCCGGCCGACAGCCCGGTCATCGACCCGCGCGCGGCCACCACGGCGCCGGGCGCCGGCGCCCCGATGCCCTGGGCGGCGTGTCCGACGAGGCAGCCGCCGGACACCATGCCCGCCGCCAACTGCGCGCCGTCGCCCCGCAGCTGAAGACCGGTGCGGTCGGGGGCGTCGTCCCGGGCGCACCGGCCGTTTCCGCATCGAGACGCACCTGCAACACCCCGTGCCGCACGTTTCCGCCTGCCGCGCCGTCACAGTCACTGAAGCGGCGTCGACCGACACAGGGGGTACACAGGATGAAGCGGCACGGGACACGACGGCCGGCCGGGGTGCTGCTGGCACTCACCGCGGCCTGCGGGCTGCTGCTCACCGGATGCAGCGGGGACGACGGCGGCGGGGCGCAGAAGAGCGACGCCTCCTACGGGGGCGGCAGCCACGACATGCCGCCCCCGCCCGCCCCGGAAGGCTCGAACCGGTTTGAGGGCGGCGAGCGGGAGGGCGAGCAGGAGTCACGGGAGGTGACCCCGGAACCCGACTACCTGTCGACGTTCGCGCTGGACGTCGACACCGCCTCCTACGGCTACGCGCGACGCACCCTCGACGAGGGCCGGCTGCCCGACCCGTCGACCGTGCGCCCGGAGGAGTTCGTCAACAGCTTCCGGCAGGACTACCCGCGCCCCGAGGGCGACGGCTTCAGGGTCACCGTGGACGGCGCCCGCACCGACGAGGAGGACTGGTCGCTGGTGCGGGTCGGGCTCGCCACCCGGACCGCCGAGGCGGACGGCGAACGGCCGCCCGCGGCCCTCACGTTCGTCATCGACATCTCCGGCTCGATGGGTGAACCGGGCCGGCTGGACCTGGCCCAGGAGGCGCTGGGCACCATGACCGACCGGCTGCGCGACGACGACTCGGTCGCCCTCGTCACCTTCAGCGGCGAGGCGGAGACCGTGCTGCCCATGACCCGGCTCGACGGCAACCGGGGTGAGATCCACGACGCGATCGACGGCCTCGAGCCGACCGACTCCACCAACCTCGGCGCCGGTGTCGAGACCGGTTACGAGGCCGCCGTGGAGGGGCTCCGCGAGAGCGCCACCAACCGGGTCGTCCTGGTGTCCGACGCGCTCGCCAACACCGGGGAGACGGAGGCCGACGCGATCCTGGAGCGCATCGCGGAATCCCGGCGCGAGCACGGCATCACCTTGTTCGGCGTCGGCGTCGGCAGCGACTACGGCGACGCCCTCATGGAGCGGCTCGCCGACCGGGGCGACGGCCACACGGTGTACGTGTCCGACGAGGAGGACGCCCGCGAGGTGTTCTGCGAGGAACTCCCCCGCAACATCGAGCTGACCGCCCGGGACGCCAAGGCGCAGGTGGCCTTCGACCCGGCGACGGTCGCCGAGTTCCGCCTGGTCGGCTACGACAACCGCAGGGTGGCCGACGAGGACTTCCGCGACGACCGGGTCGACGGCGGCGAGGTCGGCCCCGGCCACACCGTGACCGCCCTGTACGCGGTGCGCACCCGTCCAGGCGCCGGAGGGCACCTGGCCACGGCGACCGTGCGCTGGCTCGACCCCGACAGCCGTACCCCGCACGAGGAGACCGGCGACCTGGAGACCGACGGCCTCGAGGAGTCGGTGTGGCGGGCGCGGCCCCGGCTGACGGTGACCGCGACGGCGGCCTACTTCGCCGACGCGCTGCGCTCCCCCGGCCACCGGGACAGCGCGCTGCCGGGCGCCCCGGGCCTCGGCGAGCTGTCCGAGCGCGCCGGGTCGCTGGCCGCGCGGACCGAGGACGCGGACGTGCGGGAGCTGGCGGAGGCGATCCGTACGGCGAACCGGCTGGACTGATCGCCCCCGGACCGTTGACTCGTTCCTACGCACGGGTAAGTTGACTCCGGAGTAAGTAAGCACGGGCAGTACCAGCAGGACAGTCAGCCGCGACCGGGAGCCGTCATGGGCGTACGCAAGGATCTGAAACGGGCGAAACGACGGGCCGATCTGGCGGGCCGCACTTCGGTGGAAACCGTCAAGGACGAACGCGGGACCGTCCGCGAGGTCCGCACGGAGGTCCTGGCCGCCCACCCCGTCACGGGCACGACCGCCGACGTCCCGTTCACCAACGCGGACGAGGCGCCCGACGCGGTCGTGCTGCGCCGCGAGGAAGGGGGCGCCTGGCGCCCGGTCACGGCGGCGGCCTTCGCCGGGGAGGTCACCGCCGTGGCCAAGGGCCTGGTCGCGGCCGGTCTCGAGCCGGGCGACCGGGTCGCCGTGATGTCCCGGACCCGCTACGAGTGGACGCTCCTGGACTTCGCGATCTGGGCGGCCGGCGGGCAGACCGTGCCGGTGTATCCGACCTCCTCGGCGGACCAGGTGGAGTGGATCGTCCGGGACGCCGGCGTCCGGTACGTCGTCACGGAGACCCCGGACAACACCGCCACGGTTCGCGCCGGCAC
The DNA here is from genome assembly GCF_022869105.1 of Streptomyces sp. BJ20. Lineage (NCBI taxonomy): Bacteria > Bacillati > Actinomycetota > Actinomycetes > Kitasatosporales > Streptomycetaceae > Streptomyces > Streptomyces sp. BJ20. The sequence continues at coordinate 3,350,543 of NZ_CP094918.1, read as the reverse complement.
CGCCGCCCTGGACCCGGCGCCCGAGGTGTGGGAGCTGGACGCGGGCGCCGTGGACGGCCTCGTCGCCCGGGGCAGCGACGTCCCGGACGAGGAGGTCACCAAGCGGCGCACCGCCCTCACCGCCGACACGGTGGCGACCGTCTGCTACACCTCCGGCACCACGGGACGCCCCAAGGGCTGCGTGCTCACCCACGGCAACCTGTACGCCGAGTCCGCGAACACGGTCGAACTGCTGCACCCCGTCTTCAAGGCGGTCACCTCCCAGGCCGCCTCGACGCTGCTGTTCCTGCCGCTCGCCCACATCCTGGGCCGCACCCTGCAGATCTCCTGTCTCATGGCCCGCATCGAGACGGGGCACTGCCCGAGCATCAAGCCCGACGAACTGCGGCCCGCGCTCAAGTCGTTCCGCCCCACGTTCGTGGTGGGGGTGCCCTACCTCTTCGAGAAGATCCACGACACCGGGCGGGCCACCGCCGAGAAGATCGGGCGGGGCGCGTCCTTCGAGCGCGCCCACCGCGTCGCCGTCCGCTTCGCACGGGCCCACCTCGACCGCTTCCTCGGCCGAGGCAAGGGCCCCGGGCCCGGCCTGTACGCCGCGTGGGCGCTGTACGACCTGCTGGTCTACCGCAGGGTCCGCAAGGAGCTCGGCGGGCGCCTGCGGTACGCCATCAGCGGCGGCTCCCCGCTGGAGAAGGACCTCAACCTGTTCTTCTACGCGTCCGGCATCATGATCTACGAGGGCTACGGGCTCACCGAGACCACCGCCGCCGCGACCGTCGTCCCGCCGCTGTCCCCGCGCCCCGGCACGGTCGGCCGGCCGGTCCCGGGCACCGCGGTGCGCATCGCCGACGACAGCGAGGTGCTGATCAAGGGCGGCATCGTCTTCGGCTCGTACCGGAACAACCCGGTGGCCACCGAGGAGGTGCTGCGCGACGGCTGGTTCGCCACCGGGGACCTCGGCTCCCTCGACGAGGACGGCTATCTGACCATCACCGGCCGCAAGAAGGACATCATCGTCACCTCCGGCGGCAAGAACGTCTCCCCCTCCGTGCTGGAGGACCGGCTGCGCAGCCGCCCGCCGGTCGGGCAGTGCCTGGTCGTCGGCGACAACCGGCCCTTCGTGGCCGCGGTGGTCACCCTCGACCCGGAGACGGTGGCCCACTGGCTGTCGGTGCGCGGGAGGCCCGCCGACACCCCGATGTCCGAGGTGGTCCGCGACCCGCGCATGCACGCCGACGTGCAGAAAGCGGTGGACTACGCCAACGAGGCCGTCTCCCGCGCGGAGTCCATCCGTAAGTTCGTCGTCGTCGAGGGCGAGTTCACCGAGGAGAACGGTCTGCTCACCCCGTCGCTGAAGGTCAAGCGGAAGGCGGCGCAGGAGGCGTACGCGAAGGAGATCGCCGCACTGTACGTGTGAGCGGGACAGCGCGTGCCGTGCGCGTGAGCCGTCGGCCGGGCCGCCCGTGCCGTGCGTCGTGTGTCCTCAGCGCAGGTCGAGCCGCATCAGCACGCGGGGGTGGCCGGACAGCACCGAGGTGGTATCGGCGGCGTGGGCGAATCCGGCCCGCTCGAAGTTCTTGCGAAGCCCCGGGTAGGCCATGGTCAGGTCGACGCGGGCGTCGCCGTTGTCGAGGGGGTAGGCCTCGACGGCGGGGGCGCCCTGCGCGCGGGCGTACTCGACGGCTCCGGCGATCAGGGCGTGCGAGAGGCCCTCGCCCCGGTGGCCGGGGCGCACCCGGATGCACCACAAGGACCACACCGGCAGGTCGTCGACGTGCGGGATCTTGCGGTTGCGGGCGAAGGAGGTGTCCGCGCGCGGGGCGACGGCGGCCCAGCCTACGGGCGCGCCGTCCTCGTAGGCGAGCACTCCGAGGGGAGCGCCTGAACGAAGCAGCTCGGCGACGTGCTCGCCGCGGGCGGGGCCGCGCAGCTCGCGGTTGAGCTTGCTGGGGATGCGGTAGCTCAGGCACCAGCAGACGTTCGCCTGCGGCGACTTGGGACCGAGCAGGGCACGGACGTCCTCGAACTCGGAGGCCGGGCGGACTTCGACGGTCATGCGTCCACGATGGCACGAACGGCCCGCCGGCGCCGCCGTACGAGCGGCGCGGGCGGGCCCTGGTGTCAGTGCGCGGCCGGGGTCTCCTTCAGGAAGGCCGCGAGGCCTTCGAGCAGGCGGTCGACGTCCTCGTCGGAGGTGTAGCAGGCGAGGCCGACGCGCAGGCCGCCGGTGTCGCCGAGGCCGAGGTGGCGGGAGGCCTCCAGGGCGTAGAAGTGGCCGGAGGGGGCGTGGACGTTCCGTCCGGCGAGGAAGCGGTAGGCGTCCTCGGTGCGGCGGCCGTCGAGGGTGACCAGCAGGGTCGGGGTGCGGCGGGCGGCACGGGAGTGGACGGTCACCCCGTCGAGTGCCGCCAGGCCCTCCTCCAGGCGGGCCCGCAGCCGCGCCTCGTGCGCCCCGATCGCCTCGTACGCCGCGCCGAGCCGGGCGCGGCGGTCGCCGTCGCCCGGCCCGCCGAGCCCGGCGAGGACGTCGACGGCCGCGCGGGTGCCGGCCAGGAACTCGTAGGGCAGGGTGCCCAGCTCGAACCGCTCGGGTACCGCGTCCGAGGACGGCAGGAGCTTGTCCGGGCGCAGGGTCTCCAGCAGCTCCGGTGCGGCGGCCAGGACGCCGTGGTGCGGGCCGAGGAACTTGTACGGCGAGCAGACGAAGAAGTCCGCGCCCAGCGCCCGCACGTCGACCGGCGCGTGCGCCGTGTAGTGCACGCCGTCGACGTGGAGCAGGGCGCCCGCCTCGTGGACCAGCCGCGCGATCTCGGCGACCGGGGGCATGGTGCCGATCAGGTTGGAGGCGGCGGTGACCGCGACCAGACGGGTGCGCGGCGAGAGCTGGGCGCGGACGTGGTCGGCGGTCAGCTCCCCCGTGGCCGGGTCGAAGTCCGCGCGGCGGACGGTGGCACCGGTCCGTTCGGCCGCCTGTACCCACGGGCGGATGTTGGCGTCGTGGTCGAGCCGGGTGACCACCACCTCGTCGCCCTCCGCCCAGCCGGCGGCGAGGGTGCGGGCGGCGTCGTAGGTGAGCTGGGTGGCGCTGCGGCCGAAGACGACGCCTGCCGGGTCGGCGCCGAGCAGGTCGGCCATGGCGCGGCGCGCCTCGACGACGAGGGTGTCGGCGTGGCGCTCGCCGGGGAGCAGGCTGCCCCGGTTGGACAGCGGCCGCGCCAGGGCGTCGGCGATCGCCTCGATGACGGGGCGCGGCGTCTGGGTGCCGCCGGGGCCGTCGAAGTGGGCGGTGCCCGCGGCCAGCGCGGGTATGTCGGCGCGCAGGGCGGTGAGGTCGTACGTCACGGGAGCTTCCTGGAGGTCGGAGGGCGGTCAGGCGGCGGGGGCGTCGGGCGCCGGGGACCGCGGTGCCGTGGGCTGCGGCGCCGACGGCTGCGGAGGCCGGGGCGCCGACGGTTCCGGGGCCGGGGGCTGGGGTGCCGGCGGGTCGGTGAGCTGTTCGCGGAGGTAGTTCCAGACGACCGCGATCAGGGCGGCGACCGGCACGGCGAGCAGACTGCCGACGATGCCGGCCAGGCTGCCGCCCAGCGTCACCGCCAGCAGGACGACCGTCGCATGCAGACCGAGGCCGCGGCTCTGGATCATCGGCTGGAACACGTTGCCCTCGAGCTGCTGCACGACAATGATCACGGCGAGCACGAGCAAGGCGTTGACCAGCCCGTTGGACACCAGCGCGATCAGCACGGCGACGAACCCGGCGAACAGTGCGCCGACGATGGGCACGAACGCGGACACGAAGGTCAGGACCGCGAGCGGCAGGACCAGGGGCACGTCGAGGATCCACAGGCCGATGCCGATGAGCACGCCGTCGATGAGACCGACGAGCGCCTGCGACCGGACGAACGCGCCGAGGGTGTTCCAGCAGCGGGCGGCTACGGCCGGAACATCGGTGGCGAGCCGGCCGGGCAACTGGCGGCGCAGCCACGGAAGGAAACGCGGCCCGTCCTTCAGGAAGAAGAACATGAGGAAGAGCGCCAGCACGGCCGTCACGACGCCGCTGACGACGGTGCTCACCCCGGTGACGGCGGTGGTGGCGATGGACCCGGCGCTGTCCTGGAGACGGGCGATGGCCGCGTCCAGGGCGCTGGAGATCTGGGCGTCGTCGATGTTCAGCGGCGGGCCCTCCGCCCAGTCGCGCAGCTTCTGCACGCCCGCGACGACACCGTCGCCGAGTTCGCCGGACTCCGACGCGACGGGCACGGCGATGAGCGCCACGGTGCCCGCGCCGACCAGCAGGAACAGCACGGTCACCAGGGAGGCGGCGACCGCGGGGCGCAGTCCGCGCCGGAGCAGCCAGCGGGTCGGGGGCCAGGTGAGCGTGGTGAGCAGCAGGCCGACCACCAGGGGCCAGACCACCGACCACATCCGGCCCAGCAGCCAGAGGGCCACTCCGGTCGCCACCAGGACCAGCAGCAGTTCACCCGAGATGCGTGCCGAGGTGCGCAGCGCGGCGCGGGTTTTACCGGCGTTCAACGAGGCAGACATGGTGGAACCTTATGGTGCCCGCGGGGCGCGCGGTGATCGCGGGGCACAACGGGCAAGTACCGACGGGCCGTCAGGCGGGTGCCACCCCCTCCGGCGGGCCGGCGGGGGCGGCGTGCGGGGAGGGTCAGTCGAACGGGTCGAGCGTCAGGGACGCCCCCCGCGGGTCGCCGTCGTGGACGAGCGACTCGTGGGCGCCGACGTCGTCGAAGGCGAAGGCGTACGCCTTCCCGTCTGCCATGTGCGCGTGGACGGTCCGCGCGTAGTGGTTGGTGACCGGCTCCTGGTAGAAGCCTGCCGCGCTCCGGTCGGGCTGGTTCGGGTTGGCCAGCAGGGTGGTGCGGTTGAAGCCCGCGCACAGGGTGCGCGAGATCGGGCCGCGCACTTGGTCGTTGGGCGCGTCGAGGAGGCGGTGGCAGCCGAAGACGGACGAGGCGTCCGGCTTCTGGAAGGCGGTGACCTCGTTGCCGGCGCCGTCCCTGAAGCGCAGGACGCCGCCGGAGACCCGGCCGGTGTACCGGACGTCGGGGCGGTCGGCGAAGGGCGTGACGGTCAGGTCCGTGCCCGTGTACTTGTCCCAGACGCGGTTGACGTAGTCGTCCATGACGGACGCCGGGAGGGCGCCGGTCTCCACGCCGTACAGCGGGGACAGGGCGCGCAGCACGGTGCCGTCGGAGCGGGTCTGGATGAGGTTCGCCCAGCCGCCCGACTGTGCTCTGAGCGCGTTGAACACGCCCTTGTAGCCACCGGGCTTGAGCTTGCCCGCGCTCAGCGTGCTGCCGTCGCCGCGCCGCACGCCCACCGTGTAGGGCGCGGAGAACATGTCGACCTGGGTGCTGTTGATCCACAGTCCGGAGTCGTTGAGCGTGTACTCGGACCAGTTGAAGAGGATGTCGCGGTTGGGGTCGGTGGGGTTCTGCACGGCGGGCTGCACGAGGCCGCCGGTGGTGAGCCGGAACTCCATCTTGCGGCCGTAGGAGAAATAGATGCGGCCGGAGAACTTGGGGATCTGGATGGTGGTGGACCGGCCGGGTGCGGGGCCCGGGATGGAGGCGTCGGGCGCGGGGGTGGGCGGGTTGCCGCCCGCGGGCCAGGGGTGGAAGGCGCCGCTCGCGTCGGCCCAGCCCTGCCGGCCGGACGACAGCTCGGTGCCGAGGTTGTAGATGTGGACCTGTTCGGCGCGGCCCGAGTTGTTGGTGATGGTCAGCGGGATGGTGGCCGGGACCGCGGCGTGCGCGGGGGAGGTGACCCCGGCGGCGAGCCAGCCGCCGCCCAGCGCGGTGGCGATGCCCAGAGCCACGGCGGTGACCCGGCGTCTGAGGGTGCGCAGCATGGTCGTGCTCCGTTCGACGAGTGGCCGACTACAGGTGTGAGAGCGCTCTCAGGGAGCGTCCCGCCCTGGTATGGACCTGTCAACAGTTCAAGCACACATTGAGGAGGGGAAGATTCCGCATCTCGCGTGGGCGTGCTCCGGAAGTCGCGGTTCAGTCGTGCTGGACGACTCCGTGCGCCGAGAAGCTGACTGGGCCTCGGGAGGCCAGGTCGCCGGGTGGGAAGCCGGGGTGGTGACCCTCCTGGGCCCTTTCCGCCCCGCCCCCGCGCGGGGCACCCGGCCCCAGGGCGAGCCGGGAGACGATGCGGTAGCGGTCGCCCCGGTAGACGGAGCGGACGCACTCCACCGGACGCCCCTCGGTGTCGGTGGTGAGACGCTCGAACAGGAGAGCCGGCGACAGCTCGGGCACGTCGAGCAGCTCCGCCTCCGCGCGGGTCACCACGGTCGGCTCGACCGACTGGACGGCCTCGACGACCCGCACCCCGTGCCGGTCACGGAAGTGCTCGTACAGGTCGCCCTGTTCGAGCTCCGCCTCGGTGAGTCCCGGCACCAGGGCGGCGGGAAGATGCAGGTGCTCGATGGCCATCGGGGCGCCGTCCACCAGCCGCAGCCGGGCCGCGTACCGGACCTCGGCGGCCGGTGACACGCGCAGCCTGCGGCCCACGCGGGCACCGGCCGGGAGGGTGCGGAACTCGAGGATGCGGCTGGTCCACACGCCTTTGGCCTGCGGCACGGTCAACGCGGCGTGTTCCGGGACGAGTTCCTGGGTGATCTTCTCGGCGGCGACGAACATGCCCCGGCCGTGCTCACGCACCAGCAGCCCCGCGACCACGAGTTCGTCGACCGCTGCCCGCACGGTGGGCCGTGAGACCCCGAGTCGGGCGCAGAGGGCCCGCTCGGAGGGGACGGCCTCCCCGGGGCTGCGGGCCTCGATGAGTTCGAGGAGCGCGTCGCGCACCCGTTCACGCTTGAGCACCGCACCCGAGGCGGCGGGATCGATGGCCATACGGGTCTCTCCTCGTCGTCTCCCCGGGCGGGACGTGGGCGACTGGTATGCCCCCGACCTTAACTGGTCCGGTCACCGCCGGGACTCCTCCCGGTGCGAACAACTCCCCTCTTCACGCGCGGGGTTGACGCGCACATTGGTCTATGCCACCTTCTCTCGACAACAACTGGTAAGGCCCCGGCGGGCAACTGGTCAGTTCCGAGGACCGGTCCGTCACCGCGAGCCCCGCGCCGGGTGGCGCCCCCACGCCCGCCGCGCGGACGCACCCCCGTGCGCCACCCCCCACCGCGAAAGGACCACGGATGCGTACTCGTCCCCCCGGCCGCCGCGCCCGCGCGGCACTCGCCCTCACCGCCCTGCTGGGCGGCACCGCCCTCACCGGGTCCCCCGCCCCGGCCGCCACGGCCGCGGCCGGCCCGATCGCGGTGCAGTACCGCACCAGCGCCGCCGGTGCGACCGCCGACCAGAGCGAACCCTGGCTCAAGGTCCGCAACACCGGTTCCGCGCCGGTGCAGTTGAGCCAGGTGAAGATCCGCTACTACTTCAAGGCCGACGCCCCGGACACCGCGTACCGCTTCGCCTGCTCCTGGGCGGTCGTCGGCTGTGCGGCCGTCACCGGCACCTTCGGCACGCTCCCCCAGCCCACCGGGACGGCCGACCGCTACCTGGAGATCGGGTTCACGCCGTCCGCCGGGACGCTCGCGCCGGGCGCCGACACCGGGGACCTGCAACTGCGCTTCCACCGGGCCGACTGGCGGACGGTGCGGCAGAGCGACGACTACTCCTTCGGCGCCACGCGGACGTCGTACGCCGACTGGGACAAGGTGACCGCGCGGCTCGCGGGCGCCACCGTGTGGGGCGCGGGTCCCGGGGGCGACGAGCCGACCGACCCCACGGACCCGGCCGACCCGCCCGGCGAGGGCGGTCAGACGCTGTTCGACGACTTCGACTACGCGTCGCACACCGACCCCGATCTCGCGGCGCACGGCTGGAGCGTGCGCTCCGACGCGGGCGGCCCCGGGGTGCCCGGCGCCACCTGGGACCCCTCGAAGGTGACGTTCTCCTCCTCGGGCGGCAACTCGGTGATGGACCTGGAGACGTCCACCGCGGGCACCGGCGCGTCCACCACGCACACCGAGATCCTCACCCGGAGCATGAAGTTCGCGTACGGCACGTACGCGGCCCGGGTGCGCTTCTCGGACGCGCCCGTCTCCGGCCCGGACGGCGACCGGGTGGTGCAGACGTTCTTCACCATCAACGACCTCAAGGCTCCGATGGCCGACGACTACGCCGAGTACGACTTCGAGTACCTGCCCAACGGCGGCTGGGGCGAGCCGTCGTCGATCCTGTACACGACGTCCTGGGAGACCTACGCCCCGGACCCCTGGCAGGCCGTCAACCAGCACAGCGAGAGCCGCCGCAGCTTCGCCGGCTGGCACGACCTGGTCGTCACCATCGACGACTCCGGCATCACGTACTACGTCGACGGCAGCCACTTCGGCACGCATGACGCCGCGTACCTGCCGGAGCGTCCGATGTCGATCAATTTCAACCAGTGGCTGATCGACCTGGAGGGACAGCCGTCGACCACGCCCCGTGCGTACCACCAGCAGGTCGACTACGTTCTGCACGTCAAGGACGAGGTGCTGACGCCCGCGCAGGTCGCTGCGAAGATCGACGCGTTCCGCGCCTCGGGCACGTCCTTCGTGGACGAGGTGCCCGCGCCCTGACGGGCCGACGCGCCGGCCGGGCCTGCCTGTCGCGGGTCCGGCCGGCGCACCGCGTGACGTTCCCCGCGATTCAACTGATCGTCTCCCGGGGCTTCCGCCCGCGACGCCGGGGCGCTGGACTGTAGGCCACGACCCGAGCAACCGGGTTACGAGCAGACAACGTTGTCAGCACCTCACGGAAGGCAGGGAAGACCCCCGTCATGTGGAGAGCCACCGAGTCGCCCGCGCCGACGCCGCCTCCGGGCCGTCGCAGACTTCTCACCGCCGCCCTGGTCCTCGGATCGCTGGTCGCCGGGCTGGTACCGGCGTCCGGGGCGGCCGCCTCCCCGGACCGGAGCGACGTCGCGGCGTTCGACGCCGTCGACCCGTTCATCGGCACGCGCCTGGACACCTCCCAGAACAAGGGCAACAGCGCGTACGGCAACACCTACCCGGGAGCCACCGTCCCGTTCGGCATGGTGCAGTCCTCCCCCACCACGTACCGCTCGTCGGACGGGGACCAGAAGGGCGGCTACGAGTACACGGCGGACAGGCTCCGCGGCTTCGGCATGACCCGGCTGTCCGGCACCGGCTGCGAAGGCCGGTTCAGCGGCTTCGACTTCCCCGTGCTGCCGTACACCGGCGCGCTGCCCGGAGGCGCCCTGCCCACCGCGCCCGCCGACCGGATCACCGACTACCACCTCGGCTTCGACCACGCCGACGAGAAGGCCGACCCCGGCTACTACTCCGTCGGCCTCGCGAACGGCGTCGACGCGGAACTGACCGCGACGACCCGCACCGCGGTGAGCCGCTTCGACTTCCCCTCCGACGGCGGCGCGACGCTGCTGTTCGACGTCGCCGGGTCCAACAACCGGGTGTTCGGCAGCGAGGTGACGGTCGAGGGCGACACCGTGAGCGGCTGGGTGGAGGCCGCTTCGGTGTGCGACGAAGGCGGACGCTACCGGGCGTACTTCTCGACGACGTTCGACCGTCCGGTCCGCTCCCACGGCACCTGGCAGGGCTCCGAGGTGCACCCCGGGGCGGACACCGCCTCCGGCGGCACGACCAAGCACGGGGCGGGCGCCTACCTGGTGTTCGACCGGGGCGTCCGGGTCACCGCGAAGACCGGCCTGAGCTACGTGAGCGTCGAGGGCGCCGCGCGCAACGCGGCGGCGGAGACCCGCGGCAGGTCCTTCGACGCCGTCCGCGCGCAGTCCGCACGCGTGTGGCGGGACGCCCTCGGCACGCTGCGCGTGGACGGCGGCAGCCGGGAGCAGCGCGTCAAGTTCTACACCGCGCTGTACCACGCGCTGCTGCATCCGAACGTCTTCGACGACGTGAACGGCGACTACCGCGGCTACGACGGCAGGCTGCACCAGGTCGAGCGCGGCCGGCACCACTACGTCACCTACGCGGGCTGGGACATCTACCGCAGCCAGGCGCAGCTGGTCGCGCTGCTGTTCCCGAAGGTGGGCAGCGACATCAACCAGTCGCTCACCGACATGGCCCGGCAGACCGGCACCTGGCCCAACTGGCCGCACCTCAACCAGTCCCAGCAGAAGATGAGCGGCGACTCGCTGCAGTCGGTGGTCGCCTCGCTCGACGCGTTCGGCAGCACGGACTACGACCGGCGCGCGGCGCTGGAGTCGATGCGGTCGACGCAGACCCTGCCCGCCGACGCCACGCTGCGCCGGCACGCCTACCAGTACGCGACGGTCGGCTTCGTCGAGAGCCGCAAGGGCGACTCGGCGACGTCGAAGACGCTCGAGTACGCCGTGGACGACTTCGGCATCGCGCAGCTGGCGAAGCGGCTGGGCGACGAGGAGACGTACGACCGGTTCATGGTGCGGGCGCAGAGCTGGCGACACGTCTTCGACGACGCCGGCGGGCACATCCGGCCGCGTGAGCGTACCGGCTTCGACCGGGACTTCGACCTGGGTGAGCGGGGCAACCAGTTCGAGCAGGCGACGGGGTACCAGTACGGCTGGATGGTGCCGCACAACGTGGGCGCGCTGATCGAGAAGCGGGGCGGTACCGAGGCGGCCCTGCGGGACCTGGACGAGCACACGCGTGAGCTGGACGCCGGGGTGTACGGCACCAAGGGCGCCTATCTGAGCAACCAGCCCAGCTTCACCATGCCGTTCGTGTACCACTGGCTGGGCCGGCCGGACCGCACGGGCGAGGTGCTGCGCCGCGCGGCGGACGAGATGTACGGCACGACGCCCTCGGGGCTGCCCGGCAACGACGACCTCGGCTCGCTGAGCAGCTGGTACGTGTGGGCGAACATCGGCCTCTTCCCCGCGATCCCGGGCACCGCCGACCTGATGGTGAGCAGCCCGGTGTTCGAGCGGGTGGTGGTGGACAGTGCCGACAGCCGGCGCCGGATCACGCTCGACGCCCCCGGTGCCGGGCGGGCGCCGTACGTGGCGGCGCTGAGGGTCGACGGACGGGCCACCTCGAAGTCCTGGGTGTCCGCGGACTTCACCCGTGAGGGCGGCCGCCTCGACCTGCGGATGGCGCCGCGGCCCGGCGCCTGGGGCACCGGCGCGCGGGACCTGCCGCCGTCGTACGCGGACGGCACGGACGCCCGGAACAACATCGGCGTCACCCCGGACGGTCACGGGAACCTGGGGTCGCTCGACCTGAGCGACAACTCGCTGTCCCGGGAGCGGCTGGCCGAGGCGGGCGCGGCGCCGGGTGCGAAGCTGCCGCTGGGAGACACCGGGGTGGTGTTCACCTGGCCGGACACCGGGCCGGGCGAGCCCGACAACTGGATCCCGCACGGCCAGCGCGTCCCGCTGGGCGGCCGGCAGGCCACCGGGATCTCCTTCCTGGGGCTCGCCACCAACGGCCCGTCGCAGGGCACCGCGGTGGTCGAGTACACCGACGGCTCGACGCAGAGCGTGCCGGTCGGCCTCACCGACTGGACGCCCGGGACCGACCACCGGTTCGGCAACGAGCCGCTGGTGGTCACGACGGGCCGCAACCGGGCGGCGGGCGGTTCGGACACCGCGCAGACCAAGGTGTTCGGGACGCGTCCCGTGGCACTGGACCCGGCGAAGCGGGTGGCGGCCGTCGTGCTGCCGCGGGGCACCGACCGGGGTGTGATGCACGTCTTCGACGTGGCGCTCACCGACCGGCCGGTCGCTGCGGACGGGCAGGACGGCTGACGGCTGACGGCTGACCGTCGTACGCACGGAAGCCCTCGTTCCGATCGGAGCGGGGGCTTCTCTTGCCGTCGGCGGACGGGTGGCGCACGCTGGACCCATGAGTGCGAGCCCGACGCTCATCTCCTCCGTGCAGCGGGCCTTCCGGCTGCTGGAGGCGGCGAGCGCGCACGAGACGGGCGCACCGGCCAAGCAGCTGGCGCGGGAGACGGGTCTGCCCCTGGGCACCGCCTACCACCTGCTGCGCACCCTGGTGCACGACGGCTACCTGCGGAAACTCGACGACGGCGGCTTCGTCCTGGGCGACCGGCTGCAGTCCCTGCACGCCGGCGGCCGCAGCCAGGCGCTGCTGGCCCGGGTCCGGCCGGTCCTCTCCGCCTTGCGCGACGAGCTGTCCAGCGCCGCCTACCTCACCTTCTACGAGGACGGCGAGATCCGGGTCTCCGAGGTCGTGGACGGACCCCGCGCCCCGCGCGTCGACCTGTGGGTGGGGTTCGAGGACGCCGGCCACGCCACCGCGCTCGGCAAGACCGTGCTGCGGGAGCTGGACGACGACTCCCGCCAGGAGTACCTGTCCCGGCACACACTGAACGATCTCACCCCGCACACGGTCACCACGCCCGTGGAGCTGATCCGCAGGCTGGAGAACACGCCCCTCGCCCCGGCCGTCACGGACCTGGAGGAGTACGCGCTGGGCACGGTGTGCGTGGCGGTGCCGGTGTACAGCGGCGGCACCGTGGGCTCCCTCGGCGTGTCCATGCCCCGCAACCGCCTCGACCGGATCGACGAGGTCCGCGAACGTCTGCTGCCGACCGCCCACCGGATCACCCGCAGCCTGTCTCTCACTATGTGAAAACCGTGTCCTTGTGACGCCGGGCACCATCACTTTTCCTTGAAGAGGCACGCAAACCGGACACGCGCACAGGTGAGGAACCGGACAGCACATGAGTCACGCCCGTCAGCATGGACGCGACCACTCGCCCATACGGCCGTACCCGCGCGTGCTCTCGTGCCTTCGATCCCCAGGTGCCCGGGCGTGCGCGCACTGGGTCGCCGAGACGCCGGCGCTGCCCGTCCTGGTCCTCTGCGTCATCGTGGCCATCGACATGGCGGCCGGCACGGGCCGGATCTGGCTGCCCTTGCTCGCCACGGGCCCCGCGCTGGCGGCCGCCACCAGCCGGCCCCGCGGGGTACTGGGCGTGGGCGCCCTGGCCGTCCTGCTCGGCACGGGCATCGCCCACCGGCACGACATGGCCCTGGCGCACCTGTCCGTCGTGCTGGCCGCCCTGGTGACCGTCACCCTCGCCGGAACCCTCACCAGCGCGCTGCGCGCCCGGCGTGAGCGGGTGCTGGCCGCCGTGCGCTCCGTCGCGGAGACCGCGCAGCACGCGCTGCTCCAGCCGGTGCCGGAGACGGTCGGCCCGTTCCAGGCGGCGGTGCGCTACAGCGCTGCCGCCGCCGAGGCCAGGATCGGCGGCGACCTCTACGCCCTCGTCCCCACCCCGTACGGCGTGCGGATGATCGTCGGGGACGTGCGGGGCAAGGGCCTGCCCGCCGTGGGGACGGCCGCCCTGGTGCTCGGTGTGTTCCGGGAGGCCGCGTACGACGAGCCGGACCTGCTGGACGTGGTGGGCCGGATCGAGCGGAGCCTGGCCCGTAACCTGGGCGGCGACGACTTCGTCACCGCCGTCGTCGCCGGCTGCCCGGAGCCCGGACGGCTGGAGGTGGTCAACTGCGGCCACGCTCCCCCGCTGCTGATCCGCGGCACCGAGGTCACGGCCGTCGATCCCGTCCGTCCCACGCCCCCGCTGGGCCTGCGGGCCCTGTCGGAGGACACTCCCCGCCTCCAGGTGGTGCCCTTCGGAGACGGGGACCAGCTGCTCCTCTACACCGACGGCGTCACGGAGGCGCGGGACGCCGACCGCGCCTTCTACCCCCTGACCGAGGGGGTCACGCGGCACCTGTGTGACGAGCCGGCCCGGACGCTGGCCGCGCTGCACGAGGACCTGCTGGACCATGTGGGCGGCCGGCTGCACGACGACGCGGCGCTGCTCCTGCTGCGCAGGCCGGCCGCCGCACAGGGCGGGGAGCCCGCCGGGGCGCCCCTCGTGCCGGACGTGGACGGCGCCACGGCCGCTCGAGGGGCGTCCGCTTCAGGGCCGCTGGCTCCCAGGGCCGCTGATCCTCACGGTTGTTGAGCGGCGATCACGCGCCGGTACCCGTGACAGCTCTCCTTGAGGCCGCGCCGTGGGGTGGCGTGGCCGACGCGGAGAATGCCGTGCGGTGGTCACTTGACCGAGCCTCCGGTGATGCCGGCGGCGATGTATTTCTGGGCGAGGACGAGGAGGATCGCGGCGGGCACGGCGGAGAGCACGGCCGCGGCCATCACCGAGCCCCAGTCCCCGACGTGGGCCCCGATGTACTGGTAGATGCCCAGCGTGATCGGCTTCACGTCGTCCGTGGTGTTCAGGGTGAGGGCGAACATGAAGTCGCTCCAGGCGAACAGGAAGGCGAACAGGCCCGAGGTGATCAGGGCGTTGCGGCTCATCGGCAGCACCACCCGCAGGAACACCCGGACCGGTCCCGCCCCGTCGATCTCGGCGGCCTCGATCACCTCGCCGGGGATGGACACCATGAAGGAGCGCATCAGCACGATGGAGAAGGGGATGCCGAGCGAGGCGTCGGCGAGCATCAGCCCGGCGTAGGAGTTGACCAGGCCGAGGTCGACGTAGGAGGTGTAGAGGGCGTTGGCGATGACGATGCCCGGCACCATCTGGGTGATCAGGGTGCCGAAGACGATGGTGCGCGAGCCGCGGAGGCCGAAGCGGGCCAGGCCGTAGGCGGCGGGCGCGGCGACGGCGAGGCAGATCGCGACGGCGCCGGCGGACACCAGCAGGGACGTCAGCAGGTTGCCGCCCTGGTCGGTGAAGGCCTTGGTGAAGCCGGACAGGTCGAGTCCCGAGGGCACCGGGTCGACCTCGAGGAGGCCGGAGTCGGGCTGGAGCGCGGTGTTGAGCATCCAGTACAGCGGGAACAGCATCACCGCCAGGACGAGCAGACCGGCGACGGTGGAGCCCCAGCGGCGGCGGGAGGCGTTGGGCGCGTGGGCGGCCATGGCGGTCACTTCCCCTCGGTGCGGTTGGCCCGCAGGTAGAACACCGCGAACACGGCGGAGATCAGGATCAGGACGTTGCCGACGACCGCGCCGGCGCCGAAGTCCAGCTCCACGAAGGAGTTCTGGTAGGTGAGCGTGCCCAGGGTCTGGGTGGCGTCGGCGGGGCCGCCGTCGGTGAGGGCGAGGATCAGATCGAGGATCTTCACCGTCGACATGAAGCCCAGCACCAGCACGACCGTGATCACCGGTTTGAGCATCGGCAGGGTGACGGAGCGGAAGGCGCGCCAGGCGGAGGCGCCGTCCAGGGATGCGGCCTCGTACAGCTCCTTGGGGATCTCCTGGAGGCCGCCGTAGAGGATGACCATGTTGAACGGGATGCCGATCCAGATGTTCACCAGGATCACCGAGAGCAGCGCCATGCCGGGGCTGGTGAGCCACGGGGTGTGCCCGCCGAGGCCGAGGGTGTCGAGGAAGGTGTTCAGTACGCCGGTGTCCTGGTCGAGGACGCGGCGCCAGACGACGCCTGACACCACCATGGGTACCAGCCAGGGCAGCAGCATCAGCGAGCGCAGGACTCCGCCGAGGGGGAAGCGCCGGTTGAAGAAGACGGCGAGGGCGAGGCCGATGCAGAACTGGCCGAGCAGGGAGCCGGCGGTGAAGACGAGGGTGTGCCGGAGGGCCTTGCCGAAGAGGGCGTCCTGGAAGACGGACGACCAGTTGTCGGTGCCGTTGAAGGGCGCCTCGCCGGTGAAGAAGGTCTTCGGCGTGTAGTGCTGGAAGCTCATCACGACGTTGCGGACGAGCGGGTAGCCGAAGAACAGCAGCATGAAGACGACGGCGGGCGCGACGAAGCCCCACTGGGCGAGCCTGCGGCGCCGGCGGGCGCGGGCCGGGTCCGGCGCGGTGTCCTTCCGGTGCGCGGCGGCAGGCGGGGCGGTGACGGTGGACGTGGTCATGGGTGCGTACCTCAGTTCCCGCTCGTGGCCCGCTGCTGGGCCCGCTTCAGGGCGGCCTCGCTGGACTGGCCGGTCAGGGCGGACTGGAAGGCGCTCTGCAGGGCGAGGGAGACGGCCGGCCAGCCGGCGCCGAGCTGTGCGGTGCGGGAGCGGGCGGCGGCGACCTGGTCGGCCAGCGCGTCGAGTTCGGGCACCTGGGACCGCCACTCGGCGGCGGCCCGCTCGTCGGCGGGGACCATCCAGCTGTTGAGGGCGTAGGTGAGCTGTTCCTTCTCGCTCGTCAGGCAGGCGACGATGCGGCCGGCCGTGTGCTGGCGGCCGTCGTCGCCGGTGCGGGGCACGGTGAGCACGGCGCCGCCGAGCGGGGCGACGGAGTCGGCGCCCGCCTCGGGGACGGGGATCTCGGCGATGCCCCAGTCGAGGCCGGGGTCGCTGTTGAGGGTCTCGACCTGCCAGGGTCCGTTGATCATCATGGCGGCGTTACCCGCCATGAACTGGTCGTTGACGTCGGCCTGGGTCCAGTTGACCGTGGACCGGGAGAGCGAGCCGTCCTTCAGCAGCGCCTTCCAGAAGTCGAGCGCCTCGACCACCTCCGGGCTGTCCAGCTCGCGCTCGTCGCCGCCGTTGGACCACATGAACGGGGTGAACTGGAAGACGCCGTCCTCGGCGCCGCCCGCGCTCAGCGCCAGCCCGTAGCGCTTGCCGCGGGTCAGCTCGCGGGCCGCCTCGCGCAGTTCGTCCCAGGTGGGGGGGGTGCGGACGCCCGCCTCGGCGAGGACGGTCTTGTTGTAGAAGAGGGCGAGGGTGTTCACGGAGCGGGCGGCCCCGTAGTACGTGCCCCGGTAGGAGCCGAAGTCGACGATGCCGTCGGGGACGTGTTCGGTCGACAGGCCGAGGGTGCGCAGGTCGACCAGTCCGCCGGCCTCGGCGAACACCGGCATCTCGGAGGCGTCGAACTGGACGACGTCCGGCAGTGACTTCGACGAGGCCATGCGCAGCGCCTTCGTCATGACCTGGGACGCGGGGACGCTCTGCTGCTCGACGGTGACCCCGAGCCGCTTCCCGCAGCGGGCCATCGCCTCCGCGTCCCAGCGGTGGTAGGTCTCGTCGGTCGAGGAGTTCAGGACGGTGTACACGTCGTCGTCGCGCTCGGCTGCGCAGCCGGTCAGGGCCGCCGAGGCGACGAGGGCCGCGGCGGCGGCGAGCGAGGTGACGGCTCTGCGGGCGCGTCCGCGAGGGCGTGGACGACGTGCGGCAACCGTTGGATGTGCTGTCACGGTGGGTGCCCCTGGGTGGGACCGGCCCGGCGGGTACCGAGGCCGGCGGCTCTGTGGAAGGGTAGGTGAAGCGCTTCGACAACGGGCCCCCACGATCGAGGTCTCGTCTGGCGCTGCACCGGGGTGTAATTTGTTTTGCCTGATAACTAATACGCTGGCGCGCGTCGGTCGCGCTAGCCCCCCAGTGGCACGATCTTCTCGCGCCAGGGCGTGACAGGTTCTGCGGATCCTGTCATAGTTCCTGGTCAGAGGTTCCCCTCGCACCTCCTTCGCCCTCCCCATCCCGAGGAAGACCATGAAATTCACCGACGGCTTCTGGCGTATCCGCGACGGCGTCCAGATCTCGTACGCCACCGAGGTGCGAGACGTCCGCGCGGAATCGAAGCGCTTCACCGGCTATGCGTCGACGACGAAGGTGACGCGCCGGGGCGACACCCTGAACGCCCCACTGGTCACGGTCGACTGCTTCTCCCCCGCCGAGGGCGTCGTCGGCGTGCGGGTCACCCACCACGCCGGGAAGCGCCGACCCGGACCGGACTTCGCGCTCGCCGCCGAGGCCGGCGGTGCGGGCGAGGTGCGGCAGGACGGCGCGGTCACGGAGCTGACCAGCGGCCCGCTGACCCTGCGGCTGGACGCGGACAGCGGCTTCGGGCTCGCCTTCCTCGACGCGCACGGGCGGGAGCTGACCCGGGCGGGTGCCAAGAGCACGGCGTACGCCACCACCGCCGAGGGCGAGCACCACGTGCTGAGCCGGCTGTCCCTCGGCGTCGGCGAGCACGTCTACGGCCTGGGCGAGCGCTTCACCCCGTTCGTCAAGAACGGCCAGACCGTCGACGTGTGGCAGGCCGACGGCGGCACCAGCAGCGAACAGGCCTACAAGAACGTGCCGTTCTACCTGTCCTCACGCGGCTACGGCGTCTTCGTCAACCACCCCGGCGCGGTCTCCTTCGAGGTCGGTTCCGAGTCCGTCGGGCAGGTGCAGTTCAGCGTCGAGGACCAGACGCTGGAGTACTACGTGATCGCGGGTCCGACCCCTAAGGACGTCCTGGGCCGGTACACCGCGCTCACCGGCCGCCCGGCGCTGCCGCCCGCCTGGTCCTTCGGCCTGTGGCTGAGCACGTCGTTCACCACCTCGTACGACGAGGCGACCGTGACCTCGTTCGTCGACGGCATGGCGGAGCGCGGCATCCCGCTGTCGGTGTTCCACTTCGACTGCTTCTGGATGCGCGAGTACCAGTGGTGCGACTTCCGATGGGACCCGGAGGTGTTCCCGGACCCGGAGGGCATGCTGGCCCGGCTCAAGGACAAGGGCCTGCGGGTCAGCGTCTGGATCAACCCGTACATCGCGCAGAAGTCACCGCTGTTCGACGAGGCCGCGGCGCTCGGGCACCTGGTGCGCCGGCCCGACGGGGACGTGTGGCAGTGGGATCTGTGGCAGGCCGGCATGGGTCTGGTCGACTTCACCAGCCCCGACGCCCGCGCCTGGTTCCAGAGCAAGCTCAAGGCGCTGCTCGACCAGGGGGTGGACTGCTTCAAGACGGACTTCGGCGAGCGCATCCCGACGGACGTCGTCTGGCACGACGGCTCGGACCCCGCGCGGATGCACAACTACTACACCCACCTCTACAACCGCACCGTGTTCGAACTGCTGGAGAAGGAACGCGGGCAGGGCGAGGCGGTCCTCTTCGCCCGGTCTGCGACCGCCGGCGGCCAGCAGTACCCGGTGCACTGGGGCGGCGACTGCTGGTCGTCGTTCGAGGCGATGGCGGAGTCCCTGCGCGGCGGTCTTTCGCTGTCGCTGAGCGGGTTCGGCTTCTGGAGCCACGACATCGGCGGGTTCGAGGGCACGCCCGACCCGGAGGTGTTCAAGCGCTGGCTGGCGTTCGGGCTGCTGTCGTCGCACAGCAGACTGCACGGCTCCACGTCCTACCGGGTGCCGTGGGAGTTCGGCGACGAGGCGGTGGACGTCGCCCGGCAGTTCACGCTGCTGAAGCACCGGCTGATGCCGTACCTGTACGGCGCGGCGGCCGAGGCGCACCGCACGGGCGTGCCGATGATGCGGCCGATGCTCCTGGAGTTCCCTGCCGATCCGGCGTGCCGCCCGCTGGACCGCCAGTACATGCTGGGCCCCGACCTGCTGGTCGCGCCCGTGTTCGGCGCCGACGGCGACGTGGAGGTCTACCTGCCCGAGGGCACCTGGACGCATCTGCTGAGCGGCGAGCGGGTGACGGGCCCCTGCTGGCGCACCGAGCGCCACGGCTACGACAGCCTCCCCCTGTACGTCCGTGAGGGCGCGGTGCTGCCGCTGGCCGGGGACGACTCCCGCCCGGACGGCGACTGGCTGGAGGCGCCGGTGCTGCTGGTGCACCCGTCGGATGCGCCCGACTACGCGGCGGAGGTCACCGTCCCGGACGCGGCGGGCCTTCCCGCTGCGACGTTCCACGTCCGGCGGGACGGGGACGCGCTCCGGGTGACCGCGTCGGGCACGGACCGGCCGTTCACCGTGCGGGTGCCGGGCGGGGCGGAGGCTTCGGGCAGCGGGGAGGTTTCGGTGCCGGTGGGCTGAGGCTCCGGTGCGGTGAGGGCGGCCCGTTCCGGTGAGGGGGTCGGCGGGGCCGGGCGGTTCGTCGCGGGCGCGGCCCGGGCGTGCTCCCGCGCCGCGCGGTGGCCGCGAGCCGCCCGGCGGTGGGTGTCGCCGCCGGGCTCACGACCCCGGCCGCTGCTCGTCCGGGTGGGTGCCCGGGCCGTGGCCGGGGCCGGCCAAGGGGGTCGGGGACAGGGCCTCGGGTTCCTCGCCCGGCTCCAGCAGGGTGTGCGCCGCACCCACGATCAGCGGGTCCGGCTTGCCGAGCGCCTCGTGGTCCTTGGACGGGTAGTCGCAGCGGTCGAGGAGGCTGCGCATCGCCTCGAGGCGCCCGCGCCGCTTGTCGTTGTTCTTCACGACCGTCCACGGCGCGTGCGGGGTGTCCGTGGCGCGGAACATCTCCACCTTGGCCTTGGTGTAGTCGTCCCAGCGGTCCAGCGACTCCAGGTCCATCGGCGACAGCTTCCAGCGCCGCAGCGGGTCGACCTGGCGGATGGCGAACCGGGTGCGCTGCTCGGCCCGGGACACCGAGAACCAGAACTTCACCAGCATGATGCCGTCGTCGGTGAGCAGCCTCTCGAACTGCGGGGTCTGCTCCAGGAACAGCTGGTACTCCTCCTCCGAGCAGAAGCCCATCACCCGCTCGACGCCGGCCCGGTTGTACCAGGAGCGGTCGAAGAAGACGATCTCGCCGCGGGCCGGGAGATGGGCGACGTAGCGCTGGAAGTACCACTGCCCGGCCTCCCGCTCGGTCGGTTTCTCCAGGGCGACCACGCGGGCGCCGCGCGGGTTGAGGCGTTCCATGAACCGCTGGATGGTGCCGCCCTTGCCGGCCGCGTCGCGTCCCTCGCAGACGACGACCATCCGCTGGCCGGTGTCCTTCACCCACCGCTGCATCTTCAGCAGCTCGATCTGCAGGACACGCTTGGTGCGCTCGTACTCGGACCGGCGGATCTTCCGGTCGTACGGGTGGTTCTCGCGCCAGGTCTCGATGGGGGCGCCGTCGGCGTCGAGCAGCACGGGCCGCTCCGGCCGCCGGGCGTCCACCTCCAGCCCGTGCAGCAGGTTCTCGCCGGTGACGCGCGACTGCTTCGTTCCCGCGTCCGCGTCCGCACGGCCCTCGTGCGCGTCCGGGTGGTCACGCCCCTGTCGCTCGTCCGGGTGGTCGGCCGTCACGTCGTCTCCCGTCTTCCGGGGTCCCGTCCCACCGGGTTCCCCCTCGTGCAGCGTATGCCCGGACGGGCGTGCGCGGTGGTCCGGAAGCGTGTGCCCGCGCAGAGCGCGCCGAAGCATGGCGGCGGGTGTGATTCGGCGGCGGGCCGAGGGGAAGTCGGGGCGGGTGGAAAGGCGCGCCCGCGCGGGCGGTGGTCCGCGTGCCGCGCCGCCGCATCCGGCTGGAGAGGGTGAGGACGTGCAGATCGATCTCAAGGGCCGCACCGCGCTCGTCACGGGTTCCACCCAGGGCATCGGGGCGGCGATCGCCGCCGGGCTCGCGCGGGCGGGGGCGCGGGTCGGGGTGAACGGGCGGTCGGAGGAACGGGTGCGGGAGGGCGCGGCCGCGCTGGAGCGGGAGGTGCCCGGTGCCGAGGTGGTGCCGGTCGCGGCGGACGTGACCACGGAGGAGGGCGCCCGGCGGGTCGTGGAGACGCTCCCCCAGGTGGACATCCTGGTGAACAACCTCGGTGTGTTCGGGTCCGCCGACCCGCTGGAGATCAGCGACGACGAGTGGCGCCGCTACTTCGAGGTGAACGTCCTGGCGGCCGTGCGGCTGATCCGTCTCCTGCTGCCCGGGATGACCGAGCGCGGCTGGGGCCGGGTGCAGAACATCGCCAGCGACTCGGCGATCGTCACCCCGGCCGAGATGATCCACTACGGCATGTCGAAGACCGCGCTGCTGGCCGTGAGCCGCGGCTTCGCCAAGCAGGCGGCGGGCACGGGCGTCACGGTGAACTCGGTCGTCGCCGGACCCACGCACACGGGCGGGGTGGAGGACTTCGTCTACGAACTGGTGGACCGCGACCTGCCGTGGGACGAGGCGCAGCGCGCCTTCATGCGCGAGCACCGGCCGCAGTCGCTGCTGCAGCGGCTGATCGAGCCGGAGGAGATCGCGAACATGGTCGTGTATCTGGCCTCGGAGCAGGCGTCGGCGACGACGGGCGGTGCGGTGCGGGTGGACGGCGGGTACGTGGACTCGATCCTGCCGTGAGGTGACCCGGGCGGGGCGGGCCGGCACCCGCGGGGCAGGTGCCGGCGCGTCTCACCCTCGCCGCCGGCGTCCTAGGACCTGATCCGGTCCCGGATCCAGACGCCTGCGGGCTTGAGCGACCGCGTGCCGGCCCACGGGCCGTCCGCGGCGCAGGTTCCCGGGGTGAACACCGCCCCGCTGCGGTGGTCGTCGGAATAGTTCCAGTTCACCCAGCTGATCTTCTTCTGCGCCATGAGGTCGAGGTAGCGTCCGGACATCGCGAAGTCGTCGGCGCCCTCCCCGGCGTAGTTCTGCGTGCCGAACTCGGTGACGAACACGGGGATCCGGTCGGCGGCGCGGGAGAGGGCCGCGAGGTACTCGTCGCGGTGCGAGGCGGCGTAGAAGTGGAACGTGTACATGATGTTGGCCGCGTCGACCGGGTCGTTCACGACCTCCGACTCGTCGGCGCCCTCGGACACGCCGAACGAGGACCAGGCCCGGGTGCCGACGAGGACGAGCGCGTCGGGGTCGTTGCCGCGGATGACCGGGATGATCCGCTCGGCGTACTCCTTGATGCGGGACCAGCTCACGCCGTTGGGCTCGTTGGCGATCTCGTAGAGGACGTTGACGCGGTCCTTGTGGCGGCTCGTGATGTCGGTGAAGAACCTGGTGGCGCGGTCGAGGTTGGCCATGGGGTCGCCGGGGGTCAGCGTGTGCCAGTCGACGATCACGTAGAGACCGCGGTCGCTCGCCTGCCGGATCAGCCGGTCGGCGAGGGCGGTGAAGTGTGCGGGGTCGGTCTCGTAGCCGCCCTCCTGGACGTAGGTGGAGACGCGGAGGACGTCGGCGCGCCAGTCGTGGGCGAGGGCGTCGAGGGAGGCGTCCGTCAGGCACTGGGCGTACCACTGGGTGCCGTGGGTGCTCATGCCGCGCAGCTGGACGGGGACGCCGTGCTGGTTGCAGAGCCGCGTGCCGCAGACCTGGAGGCGGCCGCCTGCGTCGACGGGGGTGGCTGCGCGGTGGGTGATCGGCACGTCCGCACCGTAGCCGGTGGGGCGGGCGGCGGTGGCGGGGAGGGCGGCGGTCAGGAGGAGGAGCAGGGCGCCGGCGAGGACCGTGAGGAGCGCGGCGAGGCGCGGGCCCGGCTTCGGGTGGGGTTTCGGGCAGGCCGATGCCGTGTGGGGGGCCGGTGTCATGTGGGGGGACTCCGTCCGGGACATGGATTGTCAGGAAAGTTTCCTGACACGAGGAAACTGCTGTCGCGCGCGGACGACAAGGGGCGTGCTGAAGCTTTTGTGGCGCCGTGGCGCGCTCCGGCGCCTCAGCGCACGACGAGCTGGACGAGGGCGACGGTCCCCACGGCGACGACGAGGGCGCGCAGAACGGCGGGGCGGAAGCGGCGGCCCGTGGCGGCGCCGAGCTGGCCGCCCAGCGTGGAGCCGGCCGCGATGAGGGCGACGGCCGTCCAGTCGAAGTCGGCGACGAAGAGGAAGAAGACGGCGGCGACCGCGTTGACGACGGCGACGAGCACGTTCTTGACGGCGTTGAGCCGTTGGAGCGGCTCGTCGAGGAGCAGTCCCATCAGGGAGATGTAGATGATCCCTTGCGCGGCGGCGAAGTAGCCGCCGTAGACGCTGGCGAGCGTCAGCCCGGCGAACAGCGTCCGCCCGCCGTCCCGCCGCACGGGCCGGTCCGCGGACCGGCGTTCCCGGACCTTGCGGC
Organism: Streptomyces sp. BJ20; assembly: GCF_022869105.1. Classification (NCBI taxonomy): domain Bacteria; kingdom Bacillati; phylum Actinomycetota; class Actinomycetes; order Kitasatosporales; family Streptomycetaceae; genus Streptomyces; species Streptomyces sp. BJ20. The sequence goes on along the minus strand of NZ_CP094918.1, from coordinate 3,326,950 downwards.
CGATCAGCGGCTGGAGGGCGACGAGGACGAGGGCCAGCCCGACCAGACAGGGCACGATGGTCTCGAACGCCTCGGCGGGCAGCGCGAGCAACAGGACGGCGCCGGTGATCCCGCCGAGCGCGGAGCCGACGGCCAGTTTCCGGACACGGCGGCCCTGCCCGGCGAGTTCACGGCGGTAGCCGACGGCCCCGCTGACGGCGCCGGGCACGAGGCCGAGGGCGTTGGACACGGTGGCGGTGAGGGGTGACAGCCCGGCGGCGAGCAGCACGGGGAAGGTCACGAGCGTGCCGGACCCGACCACGGCGTTCAGGGCCCCGGCCCCGACGCCGGCGCCGAACACCCCCACCATCTCGAGCGGGGTCACGCCACGCCTCGCGCGGGCGGCGAGGGGCGGTGACGGAAGGGGGACGTGGGGACGCTCATGGGGGCACGCTAGCTGGCGGTCACTTCGGCGCCCGCCGAAACATGGCCGCAACGGGTCGCCTTGTCGCTTTCTCGGTATGTCACTGGGAGCACATCCCGGTGGCAACGTTTGCGACGCCGGGTGCCAGGCTTACCGCATGCGGATCGAGGGATACGAGGCCGGCCCGTTGGCCGCCGGGGAGACGATGCTGTCGCGCCCCGGGTTCTGGGCGCACCACCTGCTGGGAATCTGCGGCGACTGGCGCGGGGCCGAGCGTCCCGGCGCGGAGTCGTTCGGCGGCGACGGCGTCGACGTCGACGCCTTGGCGGACACTCTTCTGGACCCCGGGTGGTGGCCGGTGTTCCGTGTGACCGCGTCGAACGGCTCCGGAGTCGTCGTCGTGTACCGCAACGCGGTCGAGGACTACGGAATCGACCACTTGTTCGTGGAGCCAGGCCGGGACGCTGCCCGGCGCATCGTCGCCTGGGACGCGGACGTGTCGGGGGCCGGGCTGACGTGGCAGGACCTGCTGGCACTCGCGGACGATCCCGCGACGACGGCCGAGGGTGTCCACGACCCGGCCGCCCGGCTGCTCCTGCTCCTCCCCCTCCTCGCCGACCCGACGGTGCCCGACGGAGCACCGGCGCGCGTCGGCGCCGCCCTTGCCGCCGTGGGGGCACCGGAAGACACGGCCACGAGCACAGCCGAGTTCCTACTGGCCCGGCTGACGAGCAGGGCGTGGCACGACCCGGCGTGGACGTCGCCGCTGAGCGGCAGCTGATCGGCATGCGCAGGCGGGCACGGCGAGGAACTGCCGTCTCCTGCCGGTGCCGAGGGCTCACGGCGACCGATCGCGTGATGCCTGGCCACCGGTGCTCCCGGCGGTGTTCGGCCCAGGCCGCAGCGAGCGCGTGCCGTGCGGACCTGGCCGAGGCCTCCATTCGCCCGTGGGCGCGGTCGGGCATCTGGTCGTCCTGGCGCCGGCGCCGGGCGGAGGACACCGCCCCGTTCGGAGCGCGGCACCGCTGGACCGGACGGAGCCGGGCGTCCGGGCCGTGCTGTGCCGCGGACGGCCCGCCCGCCTCCGCGCACGGTCGCGCGGCGGCGGGCGGGCCACCCGGTTCTGTCGGCAGGTCTACGCCGCGCGGTCCATCGACGGCTTCGTACGCGGCTTGCGGCGGGGTGCCGCGTCGTCGCCGCGGCGGGCGCGGCCGCCGGCGGTGCGGTCCTGGGCGGACTGGGCGCCGCCCTTGGCCGTACCGCCCTGGCCCTGACCCTGGCCCTGCCGGCCCGGCGCGCCGCGACGGCGGCGGTTGCGGGACGGGGAGGAGGCGGCGCGGCGGGGGCGCTCCACGACCGGGACCGTGATGACGACCGGGACGCCGGAGGGCGTCCGCGCCCCGGTGATGCGGGTCAGCTCGTCGTCGCCCGGGCGTACCTGCGTGATGCGCGGGGTGATGCCCGCCTGGGACATCAGCCGGCTGACGTCGCGCCGCTGGTCCCGCGTGACCAGGGTGATCACGCTGCCGGACTCGCCGGCGCGGGCCGTGCGGCCGCCGCGGTGCAGGTAGTCCTTGGGGTCGCCGGGCGGGTCGACGTTGACGACCAGGCCGAGGTCGTCGACGTGGATGCCGCGCGCCGCGACGTTCGTCGCCACCAGCACGGTGACGTGACCGTCCTTGAACTGGGTGAGCGTCCGCGTCCGCTGCGGCTGCGACTTGCCGCCGTGCAGACCGGCGGCGCGCACGCCGTTGTTCAGCAGGTGCTTGGTGAGGCGGTCCACCGCGTGCTTGGTGTCGAGGAACATGATGACCCGGCCGTCGCGCGCGGCGATCTCCGTGGTCGTCTGCCGCTTGTCCGTCTCGTCGATGTGCAGCACGTGGTGCTCCATGGTCGTCACCGCGCCCGCGGACGGGTCGACGGAGTGGACCACCGGGTCGCTGAGGTAGCGGCGGACGAGCTGGTCGACGTTGCGGTCGAGCGTGGCGGAGAACAGCAGGCGCTGGCCGTCGGGGCGCACCTGGTCGAGCAGCCGGGTGACCTGCGGCATGAAGCCCATGTCGGTCATCTGGTCGGCCTCGTCGAGCACGGTGATGGCGACCTCGTCGAGTATGCAGTCGCCCCGGTCGACCAGGTCCTTCAGCCGTCCCGGCGTCGCGACGACGACCTCGGCGCCGGCGCGCAGCGCGGACGCCTGCTTGCCGATCGACAGTCCGCCGACCACGGTGGCGACCCGCAGCCGCACGGAGCGGGCGTACGGGGTCAGGGCGTCGTTGACCTGTCCGGCGAGTTCCCGGGTGGGGACGAGGACGAGGGCGAGCGGTTTGCGGGGCTCGGCACGGCGGCCGGCCGTGCGGGCGAGGAGCGGCAGGCCGAAGGCGAGGGTCTTGCCGGAGCCGGTGCGTCCACGGCCGAGCACGTCACGGCCGGCCAGGGAGTTCGGCAGCGTGGCCGCCTGGATGGGGAACGGCGCGGTGACGCCTTGACTGCCGAGGGTGGCGAGCATCTCGCCGGGGAGGCCGAGGTCCTCGAAGGCCTCCACCGCGGGGAGCGCGGGGGTGATCGTCTCGGGGAGGGCGAACTCCCCCGACGTCACGGTCCTGCGGCCCGAGCCTCCCTTGCCCTGCCCCTGCCGGGGCGCACCGCCTCGGCCGCCGGAGCCACCGAAGCGGCGGCCGCCGCTCTTGGGGGCGCCCTTGTAGGAGGAGCGTGTGCGGCCTGATCGATCGTTCGCGCGTGCCTGTGTCACGGAGAACCTTCCTTGATGTGGCGCGTCTCAAGGAATGTCCGCCGCAGTGGGACGCGGGGAATTGCAAGAACGAGCCTGGGTGAATGGGGCCGCGAGGGCGGTTCCGCCCGGTGAGGGCGCGGCCCGTGAGAAGCAGCGACGGGAGTGTGCACCTCTCCGTGTGATCCGTGTGAGATCTTGCTGCGCAGTAGGCGCCGGTGCTGGCGCAGTGCCGGTCCCTCCGACCCCGCGGGTCGATGACCGCACGACTACAACAGAGATCGACACTAGCACGGCGATCGCCGGAACACTGTGACGGGCGTCGCCCGCCCCTCCCCCCCCGGTCTTGAATTCGCCGCCTGCGGCTGGGAATATCCAGCCGGTGGAACGACCCTTGCTGTTCCTGGACGTGGACGGCCCTCTCAACCCGTACGCGGCCCGGCCCGAGAGGCGCCCCGAGGGCTGCATCACCCTCAGGGTGCCCCGTAACGGCGCCCTGGTCGACGAGGTGAGCCTCTCGTCCCGCCGGCGCCCCCTGCGCGTCTGGCTCAATCCTGAGCACGGACGTGACCTGCTCCGGCTGGAATACGACCTGTGCTGGGCGACGACATGGATGGACGAGGCCAACCACTGGATCGCACCGGCCCTCGGCCTCCCCGAACTCCCCTTCGTCGACTTCGGCGACACGCTGTTCCGGGAGCGCCCCGACGGAGTCCACTGGAAGACCGCGCCACTGGTGGAGTACGCCGGCGGCCGCCCCTTCGCCTGGGTGGACGACGAGCAGACCGAGCCCGACCGGGCCTACGTCGACGCCCACCACCGCGGGCCGGCGCTCCTGCACCACGTCGACCCACGCGTCGGCCTCCGCCACGACGACTTCCGCGCCCTCGCGGACTTCGTGGACGACTCATGTGACACCGGCCCTCGCCTGGTCCGTCAGGACGGCGTCACAGCCGCGCCCCCTCCCTCCTGGCGCCCGTGACGACACGCCGGAAGGGAAACGCGATGAGCAGCGCGGCCCCGACGAGGAGGCCGGCCGCGTAGAGCGGTCCCAGGGGTCCGGCTTCGGTGCCGAGCGTGGCTCCGGCCGCGACGGGGCCGACCGCGGCGCCCGCGTTGAGTGCCGCCGTCGCGTACGAGCCGGCCATCGTGGGGGCGCCCGCGGCCTCGTGGAGGACGCGGGCGATCAGTGTGCTGCCCAACGCGAACGACAGCGCACCCTGCGCGAACACGAGCGGGAGCAAGGCGGCCGGCTCGTGGGCCAGCACCGCCAGGGCCGGCCAGCCGACCAGCAGCGATGGGCCCGCGAGCGCGACGACCGGGCCGGGGTTCCGGTCGGACAGCCGTCCGGCGACGGTGACGCCCACGAACGAGCCGGCACCGAAGAGCACCAGCGCGACGGACACCCACAGCTCACCCAGCCCGGCCGTGTCGGTCACCACGGGTGCGAGGAAGGTGAGGCCGCCGAAGGTGCCCGCGTTCACCAGCGCGCCGAGCAGCATCACCAGGATCAGCCGTGGCCGGGCGAGTTGGGCGAGTTCCGTCCGCAGCGCCGGCTTGCCGGTCGCCTCGTGCTCGTCATGTGCCGCCGGGGTGCCTGCGAGGACGCCGACAGCCGCCGGCAGGCAGAGCGCGGCGACGGCCCAGAAGGTGGCCTGCCAGCCGGCTTCCGCGCCGAGCACCGCCCCGCCGGGCACGCCGGCGATCGTGGCCAGCGTCGTCCCGGACAGAAGAACGGCCAACGCGCGTCCCTTCCTGTCGGGCGGGACCAGGGTGGCCGCGGCCGTCAGGGCGACGGCGAGGAATCCCGCGTTCGCGAGCGCGGCGACGACTCGGGTGGAGAACAGGAGGGCGAAGCTCGTGGACAGGGCACCCACGGCGTGGGCCGCGGCGAAGGCGAGCAGGAAGCCCAGAAGGGCCGGGCGCCTGGGCCAGTTGCGGGCCGACGCGGCCACCAGCGGGGCTCCGACGATCATGCCGATCGCGTAGGCCGAGGTGAGCGAGCCCGCCGTCCCGACGGTGACGCCGAGATCCAGGGCGATGTCCGGCAGGAGGCCGGCGAGCATGAACTCCGAGGTGCCCATGGCGAAGACCGCCAGGGCAAGCAGGTACAGCGGAAGGGGCATCGAGTGGCTCCGGGGTGAGGAGAGGCACGAGAGGGTCATCTCGTCACCGCGGCCAGCCGTGAACACACGCACGTCCCACCGCGGGAGGCGGTGCGACGACGGAACGACGACTCGGTGGGTTCAGGGGCTGACGGCGTGACCGACAGCCCCCACCTCGTCCGACTCAGGACTCGACATGTCCTGCACGCTACCCGACCGATGTCTGCCGGAGCATCGCGGTTCTCCCCGGACGCCGTCCCGGGACCGACGAGCCGGCACCTCCGGGTCGTGGCAGGCGGCCACCGACTCGGCCGTGCGCTCGCCCCTTACGCCGTCCCGCCGGACGGCACCCTCGCCACCCCCGCGTGGATCCCGCTGTCCTCCTCCGCGGGCGCGGGTTCCGTACGGAACCATTCCGGGGCTGTGACCAGGCCCGGGTCGACCAGGTCGAGGCCGTCGAAGAAGCGGGCGACCTCGTCACGTGTGCGGAAGCCGAGGCGGATGCCGGCGCGGGCGTACTCCTCGGTGACCTGGCGGGCCAGGTCGGAGTGGAGGTCGGACGCGGCGTGGGACAGCACGAGGGCGCTGCCCGGCGGCAGCGCGTCCACCAGCTCCCGGACGATGCCCTGCGGGTCCTGGTCGTCGGGCAGGAAGTGGAGGAGGGCTATCAGGGACAGGGCGACGGGGCGTGAGAAGTCGAGGACGTCGCGGGCGTGCCGCAGTATCCCACCGGGGTCGCGCACGTCGGCCTGGACGTACTCCGTGGTGCCCTCGGGGCTGCTGACGAGCAGCGCCTCGGCGTGACGCAGCACGATGGGGTCGTTGTCGACGTATACGATCCGCGCCGCGGGGACCACGCGCTGCACGATCTGGTGGAGGTTCGGCTCGGTGGGGATGCCGGTGCCGATGTCGAGGAACTGGTCGACGCCCTGGTCGGCGAGCCAGGCGGTGGCGCGGTGCATGAAGGCGCGGTTCTGCCGGGCGGCGTCCTTGGCCTGCGGCGGGAGTCTGCGTCCGACGGCCTCGTCGACCGGGTAGTTGTCCTTGCCGCCCAGCAGCCAGTCGTAGACCCGCGCGGGCTGGGCCCTGGTGGTGTCGGTCCGCGGCGGGGTGGGGGGTGTGCCCGTCGGCATGACACGTCCGTTCCGGTGGGTACGACGGCTCCGACGCCCTGACGATCATCGAGTCTGGCACATCAAAGCCCCTGACGTCAGGGGTGGTTGACCGCTCGACGACCGCGCCCCGCGTCGGGAACGCGCTCGCGGAACCCCTCAGCGCCCCGCCGGCGGCGGAGCCGTGCTCTCCCTCAGCACCAGCCGCGCCGGCACCAGCGTGGTCCCCCGCTCCGGCCCCTCCTGCCGCATCTTGCGCAGCACCGCCTGCACACACAGCCGCCCCACCTCGGCGAAGTCCTGGTGCAACGTGGTCAGCGGGGGCAGGAACGACGACGCCTCCGGGATGTCGTCGAAACCGACCACGCTGACGTCTTCCGGCACCCGTCTGCCGTGCTCGTGCAGCGCTCGCAACAACCCCAGTGCCATCTGGTCGTTGGCGGCGAAGACGGCCGTGCAGTCCTCGCGGGCGGCGAGTTCGAGGCCGGCCCGGTGGCCGGACTCGGCCGACCAGTCGCCACGGACCAGCGGCGGCAGCTCCCGGCCCGCCTCGGTGAGCGCGGCACGCCAGGCGTCCGTACGGCGCTGCGCGGCGAACGAGTCCTCGGGGCCCGCGAGATGCCACACGGTGCGGTGGCCCAGGCCGAGCAGGTGCCGTACAGCGGCGCGGGTGCCGCCGTGCTGGTCGGTGTCGACGACCGTGTAGCGGTCACCGGCGTCGGAGTCGACGACCACCACCTGCACGTGCGGCGGGAGTTGGACCGTCGCCGCGTCCAGGAGGTGCACCTCCATGATGACGATCACGGCGTCGACGGCGAGTTCCTCGAGGCGGGTGAACGCGCCGCGCACCTCGTCCTGCGTGGGCACGGCGACCGGCAGCAGGGTCACCGCGTACCCCTCGTGCGCGGCGGAGTTGGCGATGGCCTCCAGGGTGCGCACGTTGCCGGTGGTGGAGAGCGAGAAGGTGATGACGCCGATGGTCCGGAACTCGCCGCGCTTGAGGGCGCGGGCGGCGCTGTTGGGCCGGTAGCCGAGCTCCTTCATCGCGGCGAGGACCTGGCGGCGGGTCTCCTCGGTCACCCCGGGGTAGCCGTTGGAGACGCGGGAGACCGTCTGGGCCGAGACCCCCGCGAGCCGTGCCACGTCCGCCATGGAGGCGGTGGCGCGGGCCCGGGTGCGGCGCCGGGGGGCGGGCGCGGCCGTCCCCCGGCCGTCTCCCGCCGTCGCGGCGGCCGGGCCGCCCGGGTTCACCACCGCGTCGTCGACCGTCTCCACGTGCTTCCCCCCGCCTTCCTGTCTCTCGTGTCACGGTCCGTCTGAGGACCCTTGACCGTCGTCATCGGGGCAGTGTAGACATGCCGCCACCAGATGTTTACGTAAACATAACAGCTCCACGCACCTCCCGGCCGAGCGATGTTTACGCAACCATCCGGACCGGGCGACCTGCCGCCCGGCTTCGTGCCGGGTGCCGAGCCGCTGGTTACCGGAACGCCGAACAGCGAGGAACGACATGACGACGCTGCAACCGCCGGCGGCCGCAGGGCCGCGGCCGGCCCCGCCTCCGGTGAGACGGGACCGGCGCTCGTGGAAGGGCTGGGGCTTCATCGGCCCGTTCGCGGCCGTGTTCGCCCTGGTGTTCCTCGCTCCGATCGCCTACTCGATCTACCTGAGCCTGTTCCGCGACCAGCTCATCGGCGGCACCACCTTCGTCGGGTTCGACAACTACCAGCAGGCGCTGAAGGACGAGCTGTTCTGGGCGTCGCTGGGCCGGGTAGCGCTGTTCCTGGTGGTCCAGGTGCCGATCATGCTGGGCATCGCCCTGCTGGTGGCGCTCGCCCTGGACAGCGGCCGGCTGTACGGCAAGAGCTTCTTCCGCATCACGATCTTCCTGCCGTACGCGGTGCCCGCCGTGGTCGCCACCCTGATGTGGGGCTTCATGTACGGCACCAAGTACGGCCTGGTCGGGGACTTCAACTCGGCCTTCGGCTGGTCGCTGCCCGACCCGCTCTCCGCCGACCTGGTGCTGGCCTCCATCGGCAACATCGTCACGTGGGAGTTCGTCGGCTACAACATGCTGATCTTCTACTCGGCGCTGCGGGTCGTCCCGCACTCCCTGTACGAGGCGGCGGAGATCGACGGTGCGAGCCAGTGGCGGGTGATCACCGCGATCAAGCTGCCCGCCATCCGCGGCGCACTGGTCATCGCGACGATCTTCTCCATCATCGGCAGCTTCCAGCTCTTCAACGAGCCGAGCATCCTGCGTCCGCTGGCCCGCAACGCCATCACGACCGACTACACGCCGAACTTCTACACGTACTCGCTGTCCTTCAGCGGCCAGCAGCACAACTACTCCGCGACCGTGGCCATCATCATGGGCCTGATCACGATGGTGGTCGCCTACGTCGTGCAGCTTCGTGGCATGCGCAAGGGAGCGTGACCCGATGACCACCCCTGTCACCACCCCCGCACCCGCCGCCACGGCCCCCGGCGCGGTGAAGAGCGCCCCGCGTCTGCGACGCGTCAAGGAACACCGCCCGGGCCGCCCGCGGCGCAGCAAGCTGCTGACCGTGCTGACCTCGCTGGTCGTCCTCTACACCGTGGTCCCGCTGATCTGGCTGGTCGTCAACGCGACGAAGACGCAGTCCGGGCTGGCGAGTTCCAACGGCCTGTGGTTCGCGGACGACTTCGCGCTGTGGGACAACATCCGGGACACGTTCACCTACGGCGACGGCATCTTCACCCGCTGGCTGCTCAACACCCTGCTGTACGTGGTGCTGGGCGCCGGCGGCGCGACCCTGCTGGCGGTGCTCGGCGGGTACGCGCTGGCGAAGTTCGACTTCCCCGGCAAGCGCGGCGTCTTCGCCACGGTGATCGGCGCGGTGGCGGTCCCGGGCACCGCGCTCGCCGTCCCCACCTTCCTGATGTTCAGCAAGATGGGGCTGACCGACACCCCGTGGGCGGTCATCCTGCCGTCGCTGGTGTCGCCGTTCGGCCTCTACCTGATGTGGGTCTTCGCCAGCGAGGCGATCCCCACGGAGCTGCTGGAGGCCGCCCGGATGGACGGCGCGGGCGAGGCGCGGACCTTCTTCACCGTCGCGCTCCCGCTGCTCGCCCCCGGCATCGTGACCGTGCTGCTGTTCACCACGGTCGCCACCTGGAACAACTACTTCCTGCCGCTGATCATGCTCAAGGACCCGGACTGGTACCCCCTGACGCTGGGCCTGAGCGCGTGGAACTCCCAGGCGGAGACCGTCGGCGGCGAAGTGATCTTCAACCTGGTGATCACCGGTTCGCTCCTCACGATCCTGCCGCTCGTCGTCGCGTTCCTGTTCCTCCAGAAGTACTGGCAGTCGGGTCTCGCCGCCGGAAGCGTCAAGGAGTGACCCGGAGGCCGGCCCGCCGGCCCCCACGACCTCACACCACCCCCACGCCCTGTCTCCCCCACCCCCCTCCCCTGTCCCACCCACGAAGAAGTGGATCCACACTCATGCGCAGAAGGACCAGCCGCCTGCTGGGCGGCATCGCCCTCGTGACCTCCCTCGCCCTCGGCGCCACCGCCTGCGGCGGCTCGGACGACGGCGCCGGCACCGAGCCGGTCTCCGCCGAGGACATCCAGGCGGCCCTGGACAAGGGCGGCACGGTCACCGTCTGGTCGTGGGAGCCCACGCTGAAGACGGTCGCCGCCGACTTCCAGAAGAAGCACCCCAAGGTCAAGGTCAACCTGGTGAGCGAGCGCTCCGGCGACAAGCACTACACGGCGCTGTCGAACGCCATATCCGCGGGCAAGGGCGTGCCGGACGTCGCCCAGCTCGAGTACTTCTCCATCGGCCAGTACTCCCTCACCAAGGGCCTGACCGATCTGTCCGGCTTCGGCGCGGACGAGCTGGCCTCCAAGTACACGCCGGGTCCGTGGAACGCCGTCACCGAGGGCGAGAAGGTGTACGGCCTGCCGATGGACTCCGGTCCGATGGCGCTGTTCTACAACAAGCAGGTCTTCGACAAGCACAAGATCGCCGTCCCGACCACCTGGGACGAGTACCTGGACGCGGCCCGCAAGCTGCACAAGGCGGACCCGAAGGCGTACATCGCCAACGACACCGGTGACGCCGGCTTCACCACCAGCCTGCTGTGGCAGGCCGGTTCGCGGCCCTACAAGGTCGACGGCACCAACGTGAAGATCGACTTCGGTGACGCGAACGCCAAGAAGTTCACGGACGTCTGGCAGAAGCTGATCGACGAGAAGCTGCTGGCGCCCGTCACCAGCTGGACCGACGACTGGTACAAGGGCCTCGGCGACGGAACCATCGCCACGCTGTCCACCGGGGCCTGGATGCCCGCCAACTTCGAGTCCGGCGTGCCGAACGCCTCCGGCCAGTGGCGTGCGGCCCCGCTGCCCGCGTGGGCCAAGGGGGACAAGGCCAGTGCGGAGAACGGCGGCAGCGCGCTGACCGTGCCCGCGCTCGCCAAGAACAAGGAACTGGCCTACGCCTTCGTGGAGTACGCCAACTCCGGTGAGGGCGTCGCCTCCCGTGTCTCCGAGGGCGCCTTCCCCGCCACCCAGGCGGAGCTGAAGTCCGCCGAGTTCCTGGGCAAGGAGTTCCCGTACTTCGGCGGCCAGAAGGCCAACGAGATCTTCGCCGACTCGGCCGCGAACGTCGCCGACGACTGGTCGTACCTGCCCTTCCAGGCGTACGCCAACTCGATCTTCAACGACACCGTCGGCAAGGCCTACATCTCCGGCACCCGGCTGGAGGAGGGCCTGAAGGCCTGGCAGGACGCCTCGGTGAAGTACGGCGAGGAGCAGGGCTTCACCGTCGAGAAGTAGCGGACACGCACCACCCCGCGGGGCGGCGCGCACCACGCCGCGCGCCGCCCCCGACGCGCCCACCGGAAGGACCACCATGATCTCCACCCTCCTGTCCCGCCGCGGCGGGCCGGACGGTGACACCGCCCCCCGTCTCCTCTTCGGCGCCGACTACAACCCGGAGCAGTGGCCCCGCTCCGTGTGGGAGGAGGACGTCCGGCTGATGCGGGAGGCCGGCGTCAACGTCGTCTCCGTCGGGATCTTCTCCTGGGCACGGCTCCAGCCGACGGCGGACACCTGGGACTTCGGCTGGCTGGACGACGTGCTCGGCCTGCTGCACGAGGGCGGCGTCGGCGTCGACCTGGCCACCGCGACCGCCTCCCCGCCGCCGTGGCTGACCACCGCCCACCCGGAGGTCCTCCCGGTGACCGCGACCGGCGAGACCCTGTGGCCGGGCGCCCGCCAGCACTGGCGGCCCACCTCGCCCGTCTTCCGCGAGCACGCGCTGCGCCTGGTCCGCACGCTCGCCGAGCGGTACAAGGACCACCCGGCACTGGTCGCCTGGCACGTCAGCAACGAGCTGGGCTGCCACAACGTGTACGACTACTCCGACGACGCGGCCCGCGCCTTCCGGGAGTGGCTGCGCGAGCGGTACCGCACGCTGGACGCGCTCAACGACGCCTGGGGCACCGCGTTCTGGTCGCAGCGCTACTCCGCGTGGGAGCAGATCCTGCCGCCGCGGCTCGCCGCCTCCCACCCCAACCCGACGCAACAGCTGGACTTCAAGCGCTTTTCGTCGGACGCGCTCAAGGACCACCTGCGCGCCGAGCGGGACCTCCTGCGGGAGATCACCCCGGACGTGCCGGTCACCACCAACTTCATGGTGATGGGCAACACCAAGGGCATGGACTACGCGGACTGGGCGGACGAGATCGACTTCGTCTCCAACGACCACTACGTGCACCCCGGCCCGCAGGACCGCGACGAGCTCTCCTTCTCCGCCAACCTCACCAGCGGCATCTCCGGCGGCCGGCCCTGGTTCCTCATGGAGCACTCCACCAGCGCCGTCAACTGGCAGCCGGTGAACGTGGCCAAGCGCCCCGGCGAGCTGGCCCGCGACTCCCTGCTGCACGTGGCGCACGGCGCGGACGCGGTCTGCTTCTTCCAGTGGCGGCAGTCCGCGGCGGGCGCGGAGAAGTACCACTCGGCGATGGTGCCGCACGCCGGCGCGGACAGCGACCTGTTCCGCGCGGTGACCGAACTCGGCGCCACGCTCAAGAAGCTGGCGCCGGTGGCCGGCAGCGAGCGGGAGCCCGCCCCGGTCGGGATCGTGTACGACTGGGACTCCTGGTGGGCGAGCGAGCAGGACTCGCACCCCACGGCCCTGCTGCGGTACCGGCAGGAGGCCCTCGACTGGTACTCGGCGCTGCTCCGTCTCGGCATCCGCGCCGACCTCGTCACCACCCGCTCGGACCTCCGGCGCCACCAGGTGCTGATCGCGCCGGTGCTCCACGTGGTGCCCGCCGACCTGGCGAAGACCCTCACCCGGTACACCGAGCAGGGCGGCCACCTGATCACGACGTACTTCTCCGGGGTCGTCGACGAGCACGACCACGTGTGGCTCGGCGGCTACCCGGGCGCCCTGCGGGACCTGCTGGGCATCCGCGTCGAGGAGTTCGGGCCGCTGCTCGCCGGGGACAGCGTGGAGCTGGACGACGCCACCACCGGCACCCTCTGGACCGACCGGATCACGGTGACCGCCGACGACACGGACGTCCTCGTCCGCTACCGCACCGGCGAGCAGGCCGGCCGTCCCGCCGTCACCCGGCGTCCCTCGGGCCGCGGCACCGCCGCGTACGTCTCCACGCGGCTCGGCGTGGACGGGCTGGCGGCGCTGCTGCCGCGTCTGCTGGCACCGGCCGGCGTGGAGAGCGAACTGCCCGCCGAGGCGCGGGGCTCGGTCGAGCCGGTGGTGCGCCGGGGTCCCGAGGGCCGGTTCCTGTTCCTGGTGAACCGGACCGACGACACCGTCCCGGTGCCGGGGCTCGACGGCGAGGTGCTGCTCGGCGACACCGGCGACGACGACGCCCTCACCCTGGGCCCGCGCGCCGTCGCCGTCCTGCGGCAGCCCGCCTCCTGACCGGCGGTCGTACCCCCCGGAACGGCACGGGCCGTTCCCGGGGGCCTCTTTCTCCCGGCCGTGTGCGCGGCCGGGCGTACCACCAGAGCGCGACCCACACACCCCACTGTTGGGAGCACACCGATGGCACGCACCCGCGACAGACGGCTCCTCACGGCCACCGGCCTGACCGCGGCCCTGGTCGCCGGGGCCGCGCTGGCCTCCGGCCCCACGTCCGCAGCCGAGGCCGCCGACCCGCCGTCCGTCACCGTACGGCCCGACCCCTCCTACCGGCAGCAGCCCTTCGAGGGCTGGGGCACCAGCCTCGTCTGGTTCGCCAACGCCACCGGCGACTACCCGCCGGAGATCCGCGAGAAGCTGGCGCGGCTCGTCTTCGGCGACGACGGACTGGCCCTGAACATCGCCCGCTACAACGTCGGCGGCGGCAACGCCCCCGACGTCGAGGACTACCTGCGGCCCGGCGGGGCGGTCGAGGGCTGGTGGAAGGCGCCCGCCGGCACCACCCGCGAGGACACCGGCTGGTGGGACCCGGACGACCCCGCCGACTGGAACGGCCGGGCCGACGCCACCCAGCGCTGGTGGGTCGACCGGATCAAGAAGGACATCACCCACTGGGAGACCTTCAGCAACTCCCCGCCCTGGTTCATGACGGTCAGCGGCTACGTCTCCGGCGGCTTCGACGCCACGCGCGACCAGTTGAGGAACGAGTCGGTCGACGACTTCGCCGCGTACGTGGCGGGCGTGACCCGGCGGCTGGAGAAGGCGCACGGCATCGAGGTCGCCACCGTCGACCCCTTCAACGAGCCGAACACCGACTACTGGTCCACCCGTCTCGGCCCCGACGGCGAACCGGTCGGCGGCCGCCAGGAGGGCGCCCACATGGGCCCCGAGCTCCAGGAGAAGGTGATCCGCGCGCTCGCCCCGGCGCTGCGCGAGGCGGGCACCAAGGCGCGGATCTCGGCGATGGACGAGACCAACCCGTCGCTCTTCGCCCGCAACTGGTCCGTCTACGGGCCCGAGACGCGGTCCCTGGTCGGCCAGTTGAACGTCCATACCTACGGCACCGGACAGCGCACCACCGTCCGTGACATCGCCAAGGCCGAGAACAAGCGGCTGTGGATGAGCGAGGTCGAGGGCGACTGGGGCGACGGGCAGAGCTTCACCGACATGCGCCCCGGGCTCGGCCTCGCCACGCGCATCGTCGACGACCTGCGCGAACTGGAGCCCCGCGCCTGGGTTCTGGCAGCCGGTCGAGGACCTCGACAACATGAAGCCGGGCGGCGAGTCCGCCAAGGGCGGCAACTGGGGCGAGATCCAGGTTCCGTTCAGCTGCACCGCCGAGGACACGCCGGCGACGTGTCCCGTCCGCACGAACACGAAGTTCGACACCGCCCGGAACTTCACCCACTTCATCCGGCCCGGCGACCGGCTGATCAAGGTGGACGACACCTCCAGCGCGGCGGCGGTGAGGCGGGACGGCAAGGGCGCCTCGGTCGTCCACGTCAACGACACGGCGACGGCGCGTGAGGTGACGGTGGATCTCTCCAAGTTCCGCCGGATCGTGCCCGAGGCGACCGTCACTCCCGTGGTGACCAGCGCCGACGGCAAACTGGTGCGGCACCGGGCGGTCCCGGTCACCGGCGGGTCGGCCACCGTCACCGTGCCCGCGCAGTCGGTGACGACCTTCGTGGTCGACGGCGTCCGCGGGGTCGCCGAGGACGCCCCGCTGCTGCGCGAGGGCCGCACCTACACGCTGACCGGCGCGCAGAGCGGCAAGGCGCTCACCCTGGCCGGCAACGGGACCGGTCTCGTCATCGCGGGCGGCGACGGCTCGGGGGCCCAGCGGTGGCGGCTCGGTGCCGTGCACCGGGACGACGGGACGCGCCAGCGGTACGAGTTCACCAACGGCGACCGGCGTCTGACCGTAAGGGACGACGTGCCGGTGGCCGCGCCCCGCACCGGGCGGCCCGATCCGGCCGCGCAGTGGATCGCGTCCACGACCGGCGACGGCACCTGGACCCTGGTCAACGCGGCCACCGGACGGCTGCTCGAAGTCGGCGGTCAGGCCACGCACGAGGGCGCGGCGGTGACCACGTGGCCGCCCAACTCCGGGGCGAACCAGCGGTGGAGGATCGCGGACGCGACGAGCTGATCCCGCTCCGGTGTGACTGGCGGCCCGGCGCGTGACGCACCGGGCCGCTCATCCCTGCGGCTGGCCGACGGTGACCACGCGCGCCCACTCCGGCGGGGTGTCCCGCCGGTACTCGGGATCCTCCTCGCGGGTCCTGCGAGGCGGGCGGGGGAACAGGCCGACCACCGTGCGGCGGAGCGGCCGTGACGGCGGCCAGCGGGTCTGGCCGTCGGTGAGGACCACGAGCACGTCGGGGCGGGGACGCGCGCCGAGCGCCCGGGTGACACCGGCCCGCAGATCGGTGCCGCCGCCTCCGACGAGCGGAATGCCCTCCGCGCGGCACAGCCGGTGCACCTCGTGGGGCGCGGCGTCGCACGGCACCACGGACACCAGGTCGCGGCGCCCGCCTACGGCACGGGAGATCGCCGTCACCTCCAGCAGGGCGCTGCCCAGTTCGGCGTCGCTGACCGAGCCGGAGGTGTCGACCACGACGGACACCCGGGGCGGGGTGCGCCGCAGGCTGGGCAGCACCGCGCCGGGCACACCGGCCGATCGCCTGGAGGGCCGGCCGTAGCCGTAGTCGTCGCCCGAGCCGGACGCGGAACGGCGGAGCGGAGCGCCGCGCCGAGCAGCTCCCACCAGGGCTGCGGCGGGTGGAACACCTCCTCGGCCCATCGCCGCCAGCGATTCGGCGTCCTGCCGGGCCGGCCGACGATGCCCTGGGCCACCCGGAAGCGGACCGCGTCGCGTTCCTGGTCGGTGAGGGCGTGCGCGCCGTCCGGGCCGAGGTCCCACTCCCGTTCGAGGCCGTCGGCGCCGCTGCCGCAGTCCAGCCAGACCATGGTGCGGGTGTGCGCGCCGAGGCGGAACCGGCACAGGTGGTCCTCCATCAGCAGCCCGGACTCCAGGCCCAGCGCCCCCGGCAGGACGACGCCCTCGGGCTGCGGCAGCACGTCCCCGTACGCGTCGTCGTTGATCTCGCAGTCGGCGGCGATGTTCATCCGCAGCCGCTCCCCCGGCCCGTCGATCCCGCGTGCGCGGGCCACGCGATCGCCGCGGCCGTGATGGTCGCCCAGCAGGTGGGACACCTCGTGCACCCAGACACCGGCCAGCTCCTCCAGCGACGTGGCGGCGACGAACGTGGGCGAGGCGTAGCACCGCCAGTACCGGTCGACGGCCATCGGGCCGCGGCGCACGCCCCGGCCCCGGTCGCCGGAGCGGCGGCGGGCGGTCGCGGTCTCGGTCATGGTGGGCGGCACGGCGTACTCGCGTACGCGCCGCCAGAGGGAGAGACGGGAGTCCTCGTCCACGGGGCGTGGGTGCATCAGCACTCGCCTTGCGTGGACGGGACCTCCCTTCTGTGAAGGAAGGAGGTGGTCATCGCCGTCAGATCAGTGCGCCGTGGATCACCCTGTCAGGTGGTTTTTCCGGAACGGGGCTGCCATGTCGTCGGAAACGTGCGGTAGTTGCGGTGTGAGTCGACCACTCGTACGGGAATCAATTGTCATGAACCTGCGGCCCGACGGTCGGGCCGCGGTCTCATGGAGGTGTGGGATGCACCGAAGACTCGCCGCCGCACTCGCCACCCCGGCCCTCGCCCTCGTGGGCGTCCTCGGCACGGCCACCGCCGCGGACGCGGCTCCCGCCGACAAGCCACAGGTCCTGGCCGGCTGGACCCAGACCAGCGCATCCAGCTACAGCCAGTGGGCCGCCGCACGCTCCAACCAGGGCGCCTGGTCCGCCTACGGGTTCGACTGGTCCACCGACTACTGCTCCTCCTCCCCCGACAACCCCTTCGGCTTCCCGTTCTCGAACGCCTGCGCCCGGCACGACTTCGGCTATCGCAACTACAAGGCCGCCGGTTCCTTCAGCGCCAACAAGTCCCGGCTCGACAGCGCCTTCCACGAGGACCTCAAGCGCGTGTGCAACGGCTACGGCGGCGCCACCAAGTCCGCCTGCAACAGCACCGCCTGAACCTACTACCAGGCCGTCAAGGCCTTCGGCTGACCCTCGTCCACCGAGCAGACACCGAGAGAGCACCGCGGGACACCGCGGGCCTCGCAGCCGGGTGACAACTCCCCGCCGCGAGGCCCGTGGTGACCTCCCGCGTCCGTCAACGGCGGGCGCGCACCAGCACGTAGAGGAAGTACGGCGTGCCGATGACCGCCGTCATCAGGCCGGCGCCCAGCTGCGCCGGGGCGATGACGGTGCGCCCCAGCAGGTCCGCCGTGCACACGAGCACGGCGCCCAGCAGCACCGCGACCGGCAGCACCCGGGTGTGCCGGCGGCCGACCAGGGCCCGCGCCGCGTGCGGAGCCACCAGGCCGACGAAGCCGATGGTGCCCGCGGCGGCCACGGCGGTCGCCGTCAGCAGCACGCTCAGCACGAGGAAGCCGAGCCGGCCCCGCGCGAGGTCGAGGCCGAGGAGTCTCGGTGTGTCCTCGTCCAGGGAGACCAGGTCGAGCTCCCGGTGCCGTACGCCCGCCGCAGCCACGCCGACCGCGAGCACCGCCGCGAGGGGCAGCACGTCGGGCAGGTCACGGCCGTAGGTGGAGCCCGACAGCCAGGTGAGCGCCTTGGTGGCGTTGAACGGGTCGGTGAGCACGATCAGCAGGCTGATCACTGCGGTCGTCCCGGACGCCACCCCGATGCCGACGAGCACCAGCCGGTTCTGCTGGAAGCCTCCGCGTGCCGCGAGCCCGAACACGAGGACCGCGGTGAGCGCGGATCCCGCGAAGGCGGCGGCCGAGACGCTCCATCCCCCGGCCATCGGGACGGTGGTCACCAGGACGACCGCGCCGAGCGCGCCGCCTCCGGAGACGCCGAGGACGGCGGGTTCCGCGAGCGGGTTGCGGGTGACGGCCTGGACGAGCGTGCCGGCCAGCGCGAGGGCGGCGCCGGCGAGGAGCGCGGCGAGCACCCGCGGGGTGCGCGTGTCCAGGACGAAGGAGACCGTCCGGCCCGCGTTGCCCCGCGCCCAGTGGGCCACGTCGCCCAGCAGCAGTTTGTGGTCGCCCAGCAGCAGCCCCGCGACGGCGACGCCGGCCAGGGCGAACACCAGCGCCGTGAGCGTGACGACGAAGACCCTACGGCTGCGGATGCTGAGCCTGTCGGGTGCGGCTGTGCCGCCCGTGTCGCGCAGCCGGGCCGCCATCACCACCAGGAACGCCGCCCCCACGAAGCTGGTGACCACACCGGTGGGCACCGCGACGGCGGTGTCGGCGTCGATCATGGCGCGCAGCAGCACATCCGCGCCGAGCACCAGCGCGGCACCGACGAGACCGGTGACCGCGGCGCCGACGCGCAGGCGCCGAACGCCGCGGACCCAGCGGGCGGGCGGGCGGGCGAGCGCCGGGGCGCACAGGCCGACGAAGCCGATCGGTCCCGCGAGGGTGACGGCCGCGGCGGACAGCAGCGTCGCCAGCACGACGGCCGTGACGCGGGTGGCCCGCACCGGCACGCCGAGGCCGCGCGCGGTGTCGTCGCCGAGCGCGAGGGCGTCCACCCGGCGCGCGACGAGGAACAGCCCGGCGAGCCCGATGACGACGACGGGCAGCATCTGCAGCACGCCGTCGAAGCCGTTCTGGCCGATGCTGCCCTGGTTCCACTGGTAGAGGCCCTCGGTCTCCTCCGGGAACAGCAGGAGCAGCCCCTCGGTGACGGCGGTCAGGCCGAGCGCGAGCGCGGTGCCGGCCAGCACGAGCCGTACGGTGCCCGCGCCGAGCCCGGACAGGCCGAGGACGACGGCCGCCGCGCCCAGACCGCCCGCGAAGGCGACGGCCGAGGAGGCGATCAGCGGCAGCGACAGGCCGGTGACGGCGACGACGCCGAGGGCGAAGTAGGAACCCGCGTTGACGGCGAGGGTGTCCGGGGACGCCAGGACGTTGCGGCTGACGGCCTGGAGGGCGAGGCCCGCGACGCCCAGGGCGGCGCCCACGAGCAGCCCCGCCGCCATCCGGGGCAGCCGCGAGGCGATGACGACGGACGCGTCGCCCGGGTCGGCCCGGCCGGTGAGGGCCTTGAGGACCTCGGCCGGGCCGACCGCGGCCGTGCCCTGCGTGACGTCGACGACGGCGAGGGCGGCGACCAGGAGCACGAGCGCGGTCGTCACCGCGGCCGCGCCCGCCCGGGACGGAACCGTCTCCGGGCGGACGGTGGGAGGGGTGGCGGTGACGGCCATGGGCTACTTCGTCAGCGCCGCGACGAGGGCGTCGACGTAACGCTCCATCGAGCCGGTGCCGCCGAACATCCATATGCCGTCGTCGAGGCGGTGCACGTCGCCGGACTTCACGAACGGCAGCGACTTCCACACGGCGTTGTTCTTCAGTTCGTTGCCGAACGGGTCGCTGGCGGCGTCCTGCTCGTTGCCGATGTAGGCGAACTGCACCGTGCCCAGGGCGGTCAGGCCCTCGACGTCGGTGGCGGCGAGGCCGTACGCCTCGTCGCCCTTGAGCTTCCACGCGTTCTTCAGGCCGAGCCGCTCGTTGACGCCGCCGATGAGCGAGCCGGAGGTGTAAGGGCGCAGGGAGACCTGGTTGGAGACGACGTAGCCGTCGGAGAAGGCGATCTCGGCGCCCTTCAGGCCGGCGTCCTCGAGGGCCTTGGCGCCCTCGGCGAGCTTGGCGTCGAAGTCCTTCTTCAGGGTGGCGGCCTGCTCGGTGGTGCCGGTGGCCTCGGCGATGAGGTCGAGGTTCTCCAGCATCTGCCCGACCGGGTCGGAGGCGTCGGCGGACTTCACCTCGAGGACCGGGGCGATCTTGCGCAGCTGCTTGACCGCGTTCGGCTGGAGGTCGGTGGTGGCGACGATGAGGTCGGGGTTCAGCGCGGCGATGGTGTCCGTGCTGGGCTCGCCGCGGGTGCCGATGTCCTTGGCGTCGTTGGTGAGCGGTACGGCGCTGTCCCAGGTCTTGTAGCCCTTGACGTCGGCCACGCCGACGGGCTCCACGCCGAGGGAGAGGAGATGCTCGACGACGTTCCACTCCGTGCCGACGACCTTCTTGGCGGGGCCGTCGAGCTCCACCTTGGCGCCGGACGCGTCGGTGAGGGTGATGGGCTCGGCCGACGCCTTGGGCGCCTCGTCGGCCGCGGGTTCGGTGGTGCCGCAGGCGGCGAGCAGCAGGGCAGCGGCGGCGGCCAGGGGCGCGGTGCGCAGGAGGCGTCTCATGAGGTGGTGCTGAGCCTTTCGCTTCGGGTGTGGTGACGGCCGAGGGCGCGGGTGCGCAGGCGGCCGGTGAGGGGGTCGGTGTCGACCTCGATGCGGATGCCGTAGACGGCGGTCAGCCGCTCGGGGGTGAGGACGGCTTCGGGTGCTCCCTCGGCGACGACGCGTCCGTCCGCCAGGAGCACGATGCGGTCGGCGACGGCGGCCGCCTGGTCGAGGTCGTGCAGCACGACCCCGACGGCGATGCCCTGGTCGTCCGCCAGGTCGCGTATCAGGTCGAGGAGTTCGACCTGGTAGCGCAGGTCGAGGTAGGTGGTGGGCTCGTCGAGGAGCAGCACGCCGGTCTCCTGGGCGAGACAGCCGGCCAGCCAGACGCGCTGGAGCTGTCCGCCGGAGAGGTGTTCGGCGCCGCGGTCGGCGAGGTCGGTGACGCCGGTGAGGGCGAGGGCGCGGTCGACGGCGGCCCGGCCGCCCGGGTCGGTGCCGCCCCAGCGGCCGCGGTGCGGGTAGCGGCCGAACTCCACGACGTCGCGCACGCTGAGGCCGCTGGGGGTGGGCCGGCTCTGCAGCAGCAGCGCGACGTGGCGGGCGAACTCCCGGGGGCCGAGCGCGAGCGCGTCGGTGGCGGCGTCGAGCGTGAGCGCGGCGTGCCGGGGGCGCTGGAGCCGGGCGACGGTGCGCAGCAGGGTCGACTTGCCGCTGCCGTTGGGGCCGACGAGCGCGGTCACCTCGCCGGGGCGCAGTGTCAGCTCCGCGGCGTGCACGACGTCCGTGCCGTCGTACGCCACGGTCACGCCGGTGGCCGCCAGTTCATGCCCTCGCAGGCCCGAGGACGCGTCTTCACCTGGAATCACGCGGCAAGGTTAGCCTACCCTTAATTCGGGTGACAGGGGGGTGGCCCGCGGGAGCCCGAAGGCGCGGGGCGCGTCCGGGCGCGCGGGGCGTCAGAACGCGTAGCGCACGCCCAGCCAAGGGGTGCGGCGCTCGATGAGCTCGCGGAGTCCCGCGAGGGCCTGGCGTTTGACGCCCGCGTGGTAGCGGAGGTTGAGGGCGCCGTTCTGGGAGCGCTTCGTCTCCTGCAGCCCGGGCTGCCACAGGACGTCCTCGCCGCGCGGGTGCCAGCGGAGGTTGACCTCGTGCAGGTCCGCGTTGTGGGTGAGCATGATGACCTCGGCCAGCGCCTGGCGCTTCACCCGCTCGGGCAGGACGTCGTCCATCTGCCGCAGCAGTTCGTCCCACGCGTCCTGCCAGCCGGGGCGGACCACGACGGGCGACAGGTTGAAGTGCACCTCGTAGCCCGCGTCGAGGAAGTCGGCGGCGGCGGCGATCCGCCGGTCCACCGGGCTGGTGCGCAGGTCCAGCAGGCGGGAGTCGTCGGCCGGCATGACGGAGAAGCGGATGCGGGTCCGGCCGCGGGGGTCCAGGTCCAGCAGGTCCGGGTTGACGAACTTGGTCGCGAACGACGCCTTCGCGGTGGGCCAGTCGCGGAAGGCGTGGATCAGGTCGGCGGTGTTGTCGCAGATCAGGGCGTCGACCGAGCAGTCGCCGTTCTCCCCGATGTCATACACCCACGCCTCGGGGTCGCACTGGTTCGGTTCCGTCTTGGGGCCCTGCGCGGCGACGTGACGGCCGAGGTGGGCGACGAGGGCGTCGATGTTCGTGAACAGCGTGATGGGGTTGGCGAAGCCCTTGCGGCGGGGGACGTAGCAGTACACGCAGGAGAGGGCGCAGCCGTTGGAGGGGCCGGGGGCGATCCAGTCCGCGGAGCGGCCGTTGGGGCGGGTGGTGAGCTTCTTCCTCACGCCGAGGACGAGAGTTTCCCGCTTGACGCGCATCCAGCGGTCCGCGCTGCCCTCGTTGCCGTGCAGGTCGGGGATGCGCCAGTGGGAGGGGACCTCGACGAGGCGGGCCTCGGGGAAGCGGGCGAGGATCTGACGGCCTCGGGGGGAGGCGGCGGCGGCCGGTTCGGCGTGGATCTCCTTCACCGCGAGGAGGCGGTGGGCTTCGCGGGAGTCGCGGAAGTGCGAGGAGGTCGGTGCCGTCGGCTCGGGGCGGGGCATCTCGTCGATGCCGAAGAGGGGCTCTTGGTGGGGCATGGGTCGGCTTCCCGGGTGGAGGTGACGGGCGCTGCCGCCGCTGTCCAGGGTACGGCTGCGGGCCGGTGGGAGCCTGCCGCGCCGTTCCCCGCGCCCCTTGAGGGGTGGTACCGGCCCGGTACGGGTTCGGGCCCGGTGGGGGTTGATCGCGCAGTTCCCCGCGCCCCTCTTGGGGCGGCACCGGTCCGATTACGGGTGCGGGTCCGGTGGGGGCCGAGCGCGCAGTTCCCCGCGCCCCTGAGGGTGTGCACTCACGGTGAGTGCAGCCCACCCAAGGGGCGCGGGGAACTGCGCGATCAACCCCCACTCGGCCGCAGCCGCCCCGCGACCGCGGGCCCAGGGGCCGTGGGCGCTGCCGTTACCCGCCGGAGGTGAACCGTTCCCAGACCCGGTGGGAGGCGAGGAGCGTGCGGACCTGGTCCAGGGCCGACGGGCCGGAGTCCGTCACCACGACACCCGGCGCGTCGGCGGGAACGCCAGCCGACGCGAGTGCCGCCTCACCCCCCGCCCACGCGGCGATCGCCTTCCCGTGCCGGAACGCCTCCTGGAGGAGCTGCACGACCCGGGGATCCGGCGCGGCCGGCGCAGCCCCCGGCGCACCCTTCCCGTCCGTGGCGCCCGGCGCGTCCGGCCCCGCCGCCGGCGGCCCGGCGAGCATCACCGCGTCGAACTCGATCGACCGCGCCGTGACGTGGCTGCGCTGCGCCGTGAGGGCGTGGTCGCCCGTACCGACCGTGCCGCCCGTCGGCGCGACGACCAGCGGGATCATGCCGGCCTCCAGCACGGCGTCCCGCACCGCGTGCACCCCTTCGAGGTCGCCGTCGGGGCCGGTGAGGATGCCGATGACGCGCCCGTCGACCGGCCAGGTCCCGCCGACCTGGGACAGCGCCGGGCTCGGCTCGACGTCGGCGAGCGGCACCGTCGGCTCCGGTGCGGGCAGGCCGAGGCCGTCGGCGACCCGGGAACACAGCTCGGGGTCGATGTTGGCGAGCACCTGGAGGGTGCGCACCCGGATGGCCTCCTCGTAGCACTTGCCCAGCTCGAAGGTGTACGCGCCGATGATGTGCTCGCGCTCGACCGGGCTCATGGAGAGCCAGAAGCGGCGGGGCTGGCTGCAGTGGTCGGAGAAGGACTCCGGCGCCTCGCGTACCTTCCGTCCCTCGGGGACGGTCACGGGCGTCTCGATGTAGGCGCCCATGTCGGCGCCCGCGGTGAACGGGCAGCCGCCGTCGAGGGAGTTGGGCTGGTAGGGCGCGACACCCCGGTGCACGGCGGTCTGGTGCATGCCGTCGCGCAGCATGTCGTTGACGGGCGCGTGCGGCCGGTTGATGGGCAGCTGCGGGAAGTTGGGGCCGCCGAGCCGGGTGATCTGCGTGTCGAGGTAGGAGAACAGCCGGCCGGCGAGCAGCGGGTCGTCGGTGACGTCGATGCCGGGCACGAGGTGGCCGACGTGGAAGGCGACCTGCTCGGTTTCGGCGAAGAAGTTCGACGGGTTGCGGTTGAGCGTCATCAGCCCGATCGGCTGCACCGGCGCGAGTTCCTCCGGCACGATGTTCGTCGGGTCGAGCAGATCGATGCCCTCGAAGGTCTGGTCCGGGGTGTCGGGGAAGGTCTGGATGCCCAGCTCCCACTGCGGGTAGGCGCCCGCCTCGATCGCGTCGGCGAGGTCCCGGCGGTGGAAGTCGGGGTCGTTGCCGTTGATGAGCTGCGCCTCGTCCCACACCAGGGAGTGCACGCCCAGCTTGGGCTTCCAGTGGAACTTCACCAGGGTGGTCCTGCCCTCCGCGTTGACGAGGCGGAAGGTGTGGACGCCGAAGCCCTCCATCATCCGGTACGAGCGCGGGATGCCGCGGTCGCCCATGAAGAAGAGGGTGTGGTGGGTGGCCTCGGTGTGCAGGGAGACGAAGTCCCAGAAGGTGTCGTGGGCGCTCTGGGCCTGGGGGATCTCCCGGTCGGGGTGCGGCTTGGCGGCGTGCACGACGTCGGGGAACTTGATGGCGTCCTGGATGAAGAAGACCGGGATGTTGTTGCCGACCAGGTCGAAGACGCCCTCGCTGGTGTAGAACTTCGTCGCGAAGCCGCGCGTGTCGCGCACGGTGTCGGCGGAGCCGCGCGAGCCGACGACCGTGGAGAAGCGCACGAAGACCGGCGTCTCGACGTCCGGGGCGAGGAACCCGGCCTTGGTCACGGCGGACGCGGTGCCGTAGCTCTGGAAGACGCCGTGCGCGCCGGCGCCGCGGGCGTGGACCACGCGCTCCGGGATGCGCTCGTGGTCGAAGTGCATGATCTTCTCGCGCAGGTGGTGGTCCTGGAGCAGGACCGGGCCGCGCGGGCCCGCCTTGAGCGAGTGGTCGGTGTCGTACAGCCGGGTGCCCTGGGCGTTCGTCAGATGGCTGCCGGACTGGGCCATGCGCGCCTGGTCGGCGCCCGTGGGGGATCCGGTGGGCGAGACGGTGGCCGGACCGCTCTGGTCGGGCTTGGGCGGCAGCGGCTCACGGGGTTCCACCGGCCGCTCCACCGTGGGCGGTTCGGGGGCGGGACGGCCGGGGATGCCGTCGGCCGGGGCCGACGTGCCGCCCTGCAGGGTCTCGGTGACCTTCTTGGCGGCGCGACGGACGGGGTTGGCCTCGCTCATGGATGAATGCTCCTCCGCTTCGGACCGGCCACGTCGGGGTGGCCGTGCTGCTTCACGTGCCGACTGCGGGTGACCCCGGGACGCAAGGTGCGAAAGGGACGTCGACCTCCGTCAACGTCTCATGGCTCGTTGTCCCGCGCAGGAGTCGCCCGCCGTTGGAGTGACCCCGGACCCCCGGCCCCCGCGTCACACCGGGCGGCTCTCCGCGCACCCTCCCTCTCCGTGGTCCGACCGCTCCCGCCGCGTACCCCTCACACCGGCTTCAAGACACATCGATTTCACGCCGCCGTACGGCGGAGGTGGCCCGTGGTCAGAAGAGCTGCCCCTGCTGGGCGTCGGGGGCCGTCCGGCGCGGGGCGGCGCGGCGCGGGGCGGGACGGCGCTCCGGGACCTCGTCACCGAAGAGCGGAGCGGTGCCGTACTCGTCCGGCTCGGCGGGGACGACGACGGGACCGGTGCCCACGTTGAGGCAGAGCGGGGCCTCGCTGTCGAAGTCCCCGGGCGTCATGGCCGTCCAGTCGCGTTCCCGACGCTCGCCCACCCGGCACCCCCGCTCCCCGTCCACCCGGAAAGGTTATCGGCAGGTCCGGTGCCCGCCGGACGCCGCGTCGTACGACGACACGGAGCGATGAGACGTAGGTCACACATGGAGGGCTGTCACACATCGCCGGGCTGTTCCGTCAGTGAAGCGACACCGCAACGACGGACCGACCTTGGAGAGCACATGAACGCGCGTATCGACTTCTTCGCCAACCCCGTCGCCGGCAAGGTGCTGCGGCACATCAACTCGGCGGGCAAGGCGGCGGGGGACGCCGGTCTGCCGCACGCCACCCAGGAGCTGGTGAAGATCCGCGCCAGCCAGATCAACGGCTGCGGCTTCTGCACCGACATGCACACCAAGGACGCCGCCGCCGCGGGCGAGACCCAGTTGCGCCTCAACCTGGTCGCCACCTGGCGCGAGGCCACCGTCTTCACGGAGGCGGAGCGCGCCGCGCTCGAACTGGCCGAACAGGGCACCCGCATCGCGGACGCGGCCGGCGGGGTGAGCGACGAGGCGTGGGCGAACGCCGCCAAGCACTACGACGACGACCAGCTCGCCGCGCTGATCTCGCTCATCGCGATCATCAACGCCTACAACCGGATCAACGTCATCAACCAGCAGCCCGCGGGCGACTACCAGCCGGGCCAGTTCGGCTGACGTCTCCCGCGAGCAGCTCACGTCTCCCGGAGAAGGGGCCCCTCCCGCCAAGGGAGGGGCCCCTTCCCGTCACATCTGGCCGAGCGCGGTGCGCAGGGCCGCCGGGGTGGCCGCCGCCCACGCCTGCGGCGAGCAGGAGTGCGGGTACGGCACCGGGGCGGGGGCGTCCGTGCGGCCGTAGCCGGCGAAGACCTCGGGCAGCCGGTAACCGCAGCGGGCGGCGGCCGCCGCGAGCCCGTCGGCGAGGGCACGCACCTCGTCGCCGAGGCCGTACCGGGCGAGGCCCAGCGCGATCAGGGCGTTGTCGTGCGGCCAGGCGCTGCCGCGGTGGTACGACAGCGGGTGGTAGGGCGTCTGCCCACTGGCCAGGGTCCGCACGGCCCAGCCGGAGAAGAAGTCCGGCTGCAGCAGCCGCCGCCCGGTGACGCGGGCCCGCTCCTCGTCGAGAATCCCCGACCACAGCAGATGACCCGCGTCGGAGCCCAGGGCGTCGGCCTGCCGGCCCGCGCCGTCCAGGGCGAGCGCGGGGAAGCCGGCCTCCGGCATCCAGAAGTCCCGCAGGAAACGCTCGCGCAGTCCCGCCGCGAGGTCGTCGAGGCGGCGGGCGTAGTCCTCGTCGTCCCAGACGTCCCTGGCCAGCCGGGCGGTGCGCAGCAGCGCGTCGTAGGCGTAGCCCTGGACCTCGGAGACGGCGAGGGGGCCCTCGGCCACCGTGCCGTCGGCGAAGCAGATGGAGCCCGGGGAGTCCTTCCAGTTCTGGTTGAGCAGGCCGCCCGGGTCCGGGGTGTAGACGAGGTAGCCGCGCTCCTGGAGTCCGCCGTCGGTGAGCATCCAGTCGACGGCGCGGCGGGCGTGCCGCTCCAGACGCGCGGCGAGCGTACGGTCGCCGGTGGTCTCCTGGTGGGCGTGCAGCAGGACCAGGAAGAGGGGCGTGGCATCGACGGTGCCGTAGTAGCGCCCGTAGGGGATCTGCCGGAAGTGGGCGAGTTCGCCCTTGCGCACCTCGTGGACGATGCGGCCGGGCTGCTCGCCGCGGAACCCGTCGTAGGTCTGTCCTTGGGTGGCGGCGAGCGCGCTGAGCGTGGCCGCCGCGGTCTCCGGCGCGTAGGGCAGCAGGAAGTGCGAGGTGAGGAGGGAGTCCCGGCCGAACAGGGTGAGGAACCAGGGGCTGCCGGCCGCGGGGACCGCGAGGTCCTCGCCGTCGACGCCGGCGGCGTGGACGGTCAGCAGGTCGAGGTCGGTCATGCCCTGGTCGAAGGCGCGGTCCAGGTCGGACGCGCCGGGCCCCGGGGTCTGCCGCGCCCGGGCCTGCTCGCGGGGGACGGGTGGGACCGGGGCGTGCGGTCGGGCGTGCACGATCAGGCGCAGCTCGGCCCGGCCGTGGGGCTCGAGGGAAAGCCGCCAGCGCAGGGTGCGGGCCGTGCCGCCGTCCGGCGTCTCGCGCACGGAGTCGGGGGCGGGCGCGCACTCCACGACCGTGCGGGCGTGCCAGTCGTCCCTGCGGTGGTCGAACCGCACGCCCCCGTGCACCGGCCGGGCGCTGTGCTCGGCACCCTGCCTCTCGTACGTCCGCCGGTCGGCGCGGAGTTCGAACAGGTCGGCGAAGTCGGCGTCGGCGGTGAGCTCCAGCTCGGCGGTGACCGGCTCGGGGAGGTTGCTGACGAAGGTGAGGCGCTCGGTGAGGCTCCCGCCCGTCACACTCTGGTCGCGGAACACCGTGTAGGCCGGCGGGGCCTCGCGGGTGCCGGGGGGCGTGAGGACGCTGACGGACGAGGCGCCGGCCGGGTCCTCCTCGGCCGGCCGGAGCGTGACCGGCGCGGCCCCGGCGACGCGGAGCTGCCAGCGGCTGAGGTGGCGCGCGTCGTGGGCGAACAGTCCGTCCGGCGCGGTGCCGCCCACGCCGTCGATGTCGCCGGCCGGGCCCAGTCGGGCGAGCGTGCCGTCGCGCACGAGCTGCACGCGCCCGGCGGTCTCGGTCATCGGGAGAGCTCCTCTTGGTCGGTGAGCGGCAGGTCGTACCCGGTGAGCACCGGGTCCGGGGCGTGGCCGGCCGGCGTCGGACCGGGGTCGTCACCCGTGTGGAGCAGGTCCAGGGCGAGGGCGGCCGTCCAGGAGAACTGCCGGGCGCCGCGGCCCTCGCCGGTCAGCGGGTCGACGTACTCGGCGAAGCCGGTGCGTCCGGCCTCCGCGACCACTGCCTCGCGCAGGCTCCGGGCGCGCGCGCCCCGGCCGTGGGTGCGCAGTCCGCGTTCGACGAGCCAGGCGGTGTTGAACCAGGCGGGGCCGCGCCAGTAGCGGGTGGCGTCGAAGGCCGGTCCGGTCAGGTCGTTGCTGGGGACGAGTCCGGTGGCGGGGGCCTGGAACCGCGGGCCGTCCAGGGTGTCCGTCAGGGCGCGGACGACGTCGGCGGGCAGGCCGGGCACGACGAGCGGCAGGAGTCCGGCGACGCCGGTGTGGTCGACCAGCGTGTCGTCGGCGAGGTCGCGCGCGCGGAAGATCCCGGCGGCGTCGTCCCACAGGCGGTCCACGAGCCTGCGGGTCAGCTCGGCGGCGCGCTCCGTGTGGCGGGAGCCGTCGTGTCCGAGGTGGTCCGCCATGCGGGCCAGGGCGAGTTCTCCGGTGACGAGGAGGGCGTTGAAGCCCGGGTCCTCCAGGGCGAACCGGTGCGTGGTGGCCCGGTCGTCGTAGCCGGCCGCGCGGTAGGTGGACGCGAGCCGCACGTAACGGCCGTAGTCCAGGTCGGTGGGCCGGTCGGCGGGGTCGCCGTGGTCGAGGTCGGCGCGGCGGAAGGTGTCGGCGGCCGGTTCGACGCGGGCGAGGGCACGGTCCCAGGCGGGGCTGTTGTCCATGCCGGGCTCCCACGGGTGGACGACCGCCGCCAGTCCCCCGCCGCCGAGGTCACGGCGGGTCAGGAGGTAGTCGTGCCAGGCGGTGAGGCGGGGCAGCACGCGGGACAGGAAGCCGCGCCGGGCGGACTCGGCGGGGTCGGCGCGGTGCACCAGCCAGGCGGCGAGGGCGTGCACCGGCGGCTGCACGATGCCGGAGGTCTCGGGCGCGGCGGGGGCGCCCGCGTCGTGGCCCGCGCGGGAGGACTGCCAGAAGTCGGGGCTCGGGAAGTAGGCGCCGTACGGGACTTCGGGGTTGAACACGATGTGCGGGATGCGTCCGTCGGCCCACTGGCCGGCCAGCAGGGACTCGAGTTCCTGCTGGGCGCGGCGCACGGAGAGGTGGCGCAGCCCGATGGCGACGAACGCCGAGTCCCAGCTCCACTGGTGGGGGTAGAGGGTGCGGGAGGGGACGGTGGAGGCGCCGGTCCAGTTGCCGAGGAGGACCCGCGCCGCACCGCGCCGCAGTGTCAGGTGGTCCGCGGGCGCGGTGGGCGCGGGCCGGCCGAGGGGGGTCTGCCGGTCGAGGAGGGACTTCACGCGCCGGACCTCTTCAGGAAGGCGGGGACGGAGCGGACGGCCTCCACGGGGTCGCCGGTGAGCCGGCATTCCAGGGCGAGGTGGCCGTCGTAACCGACGGTGTGCAGGGCGGCGAGCCAGGCGCGCCAGTCGAGGTGTCCCGCGCCGGGCTGGAAGCGGTTGGAGTCGGAGACCTGCGCGTGGCCGACGAGGTCGGCGTGGGCGAGGATCGCGGCGGCGGGGTCGGACTCCTCGATGTTCATGTGGTAGCTGTCGATGCCGATGCGCACCGAGTCGAGACCGGTGGCGCGGATCAGGTCGGCGGCCTGGTCGAGGCGGTTGACCATGTGGTCCTCGTAGCGGTTGAGCGGTTCGAGGAAGAGCGTGACACCTTCCCGGCGCGCGTGCTCGCCGAGTTCGGTCAGACCGGCGAGGAGGATCTCGCGGTCCTCGGCCTCGCCGCGCGGGGGTTCGAAGGGCGGCAGGCGGCGGGAGAACATGCCGTAGGAGGCGGGGGTCTGCGCGCCGGTGCCGCCGATCTCGGCGATGACGGTGAGCTGGGACTTCATCTGGGTGAGGGCGTCGCGGCGCAGGTCTTCGTCGAACGCGCCGAGGAAGTGGAGCATGTCGACGCACACGGTCGGCATGACGACGCCGTCCTTGCGCGCCTGCTTCAGCTCGTCGAGGCGGGAGGCGAAGTGCAGGTCGCCCTTGCCGCGGAGTTCGATCGCGTCGTATCCGGCCTGCTGGGCGAACTCCCATTTGGCCTGGAGGGTGTCTCCGGGCAGGAGTTGCTCCTGTACGGCGGTCTTGAGCATGTGGGGGGCCTTTCGGGCTCTCAGAATTCCAGGACGACCTGAAGGGCCTCGGCGGGCCGCTCGTCCAGCAGGACGTAGGCGTCCGCCGCGTCGGCGGCCGGGACGACATGGCTGACCAGGGAGGTGACGTCGACCTGGCCCTCCGCCACCAGCCGCAGGAAGGTGCGCTGGAGGCGTTCGACGCTCCAGCGTCCGGAGAGCTGGGGCGGCACGCCTCCGATCTGGGAGCAGACGAGCTGGACGCGGTTGTGGTGGAACTCGTCGCCGAGCCGGAGGCCGGTCCCGTCGCCCTGGTAGAAGCCGGAGGCGACGACGCGCCCGCCGACGGCGACGGAGCGGAGGGCCTCGTGCAGGGCGGGGTAGGCGCCGCTGATCTCGATGGCAAGGTCGGCGCCGAGTCCGCCGGTGGCCTCGCGGACGCGTTCGGCGACCTGGTCGGTGCGGGCGTTCAGCGTGGTGTGGGCGCCGTGGCGGCGGGCGGTGTCGAGGCGGCCGTCGAGGGCGTCGACGGCGGTGACGCGGGCGCCGCTCAGCTGGGCGAGACGGGTGGTGAGCAGGCCGATGACGCCCTGCCCGAAGACGGCCACGTCCTCGCCGAGGTGGATGTCGCCGGCCAGGACGGCGTTGTACGCGATGGCGCCGACCCGGGCGAAGGCGCCGGCCAGCGGGTCGAGACCGGCCGGGAGAGTGTGACCGATGACACGTTCGGCGGGAACGATTCCTTCGCTGCGATGTCCCCATATGCCCCATATGAGGTCACCTGTGATGGGAAGTCCGGGAGTGCCGTCCAGCTCCGGGGAGACCTCGACGACCTCGCCGACCTCGGAGTAGCCCCAGCCGGCCACCGGGTACTCGATGCCGGCCGCACCCTCGCGGAAGAGGCGCGCCTCCGGGTCCCAGGTGCGGGTCAGGTACGGGTTCGTGCCGCGGTACGCGGTGAGTTCGGTGCCCGCGGAGATGCCCGAGTAACGGGTGCGCACCCGCAGATGACCCGGCGGCAGGGGCTCTCTCTCGTGCTCGGCGATCTCCACATGACGGGGGCCGGTGAACTGGACGACGCGTTCCACGGATGGCTCTCCGGAGGGTGCGGTGGGCGGGTTGCGTCGACGATAGCTCTTACTTATGTCTTGTCAACAAGCAAAAGGGATGCTGAGATGCGCTGTCAGCAGACGTAAGTCGACACAAGGACGTGCAATGCGCTTGAGGACCCTGCGGTCGCGGATGACCGCGGTCGGCGTCGCGGCAGCCCTGGGGAGCGGGTTGCTGGCCGGCTGTTCCACCGGCGGCACCGGGCCCGGCGCCCCGGACCGCGAGATCAAGGTGTGGTCCCTGGAGAACCTCCCGGACCGGGCTGCGGCGACACGGAAGACCGTCGCCGGGTTCGAGAAGAAGACCGGGATCGACGTCCAGCTCGTCACGGTCGACGAGGGCCAGCTGCCCCAGCTGATCATGTCCGCCGCGGCGGCCGGTGAACTGCCCGACGTCATCGGCGCCGTGCCGATGGGCCAGGTCTGGCAGATGTACAGCAACGGCCTGCTCGACACCGAGATCCCGAAGCAGGTCATCGACGGGCACGGCCGGGACACCTTCAACGCCAACGCCCTCGAGCTGACCTCGGACGGCGCGACCAGCCTCAGCGTCCCCTCGGACTCCTGGCTCCAGCTGCTGGTGTACCGTCAGGACGACTTCGACGACGAGAAGCTGGCCGCGCCCGACACCTACGAGCGGGCGCTGACCGCCGCCGAGGCCCTCACCACCAAGGGCCACGACGGCGTCTCGGCCGCCACCGACCCGGGTGACGTCTTCACCTCGCAGAGCTTCGAGAGCATCGCCCTCGCCAACGACTGCCAGCTCGTCGACGACGACCACGAAGTGGCCCTCGACTCACCGCGGTGCCGGACCGCGTTCCGCACCTACGACAAGCTGGCCCGGGAGTACGGCGCCCCCGGCACGCAGACCGTCGACTCCACCCGCGCCACGTACTTCTCCGGCCGGTCCTCGATGATCGTCTGGTCCTCGTTCCTGCTGGACGAGCTGGCCGGCCTGCGCAAGGACGCGCTGCCCAGCTGCCCCGAGTGCCGCGAAAACCCGCGCTACCTGGCCGGCCACAGCGGCATCGTGACCTCCCTCAAGGGCCCGGACGCCGCCGAGCCCGCGCAGTTCGGCGAGATCACCTCCTGGGTGACGACGAAGACCGCGGAGACTGCCGCCTCCCGCGAGTTCATCCAGTACATGACGAGCGACGGCTACGAGTCGTGGTTCGGCATGGCCCCCGAGGGCAAGATCCCGGTCCGGCGCGGCACACGGGAGGACCCCGACCGCTACCTCGACGCCTGGCGCAACAGCGAGATCGGCGTGGACACCAGGAAGCCGTTCGACGAGGTCTACCCGCCCGAGCTGCTCGACCAGCTCGCCGACGGCGTCACCAACCTGCGCCGCTGGGGCATCACCCAGGGCGACGGCGCCCTGGTCGGCGCGACCAACGGCGAACTGCCCGTCCCCAAGGCCGTGGGCGCGATGACCAGCGGCCAGTCCTCCCCCGAGGAGACGGCACGCGAGGCCGACGAAGAGATCTCCGAACTGCAGCAGTCCCTCCAGTAGCAGCTTCCCGCACGCACGCCGCAAAGGTCCTTCCATGACAACTGCCCCCGCCGGCGCACAGAAGCGCCGGACCCCGTCGCCCCGGCCCACGGGCGGCCCCGGCAGGCCGGGCCGCCGCCCCGCGACCGCCCGAAGCCGCGCCAACCGGGCGGGCCTCGCCTTCGTCTCCCCCACCTTCCTGGTCGTGCTGGTGGTGGTCGTCCTGCCCATCGCCTGGACGGTGCTGCTGGCCTTCCAGGACGCCAAGCTCGTCGACATCCAGGGCATGGGCCTGTTCGGCAACTGGTCGCTCGACAACTTCGGCGACGTGTTCGCCTCGGCCGGCTTCTGGTCGAGTCTGAGGACCACCCTGATCTACACCGCGGGCAGCACCGCCGGCTCCGTCCTGCTCGGGCTGGTCGCCGCGCTCGCGCTGCGCAAGCCGTTCCGCGGACGCGGCCTGCTCCGGGCCGCGATGCTGCTGCCGTACGTGGCGCCCGTGGTGGCCGTCGCGTTCGTGTGGGAGGTCGCGCTCAGCCCGCAGTACGGCATCGTCAACGACTGGGGCCGCCGCCTGTTCGGCTGGGACGACCCCATCGCCTTCCTCTCCACCCGCGCGTACGAAGTCAACGTCCTCGGGGCGCACTTCGACATCCCGCTCGCGCTGCTCACCGTCATCGCGTTCGAGTGCTGGCGGTACTTCCCCTTCGCGTTCCTCTTCATCCTCGCCCGGCTCCAGGCCGTGCCCTCCGTGCTGGAGGAGGCCGCGACCGTGGACGGCGCGACGCCGCTCCAGCGCTTCCGGCACATCCTGCTCCCCCAGCTGATGCCGGTGATCGCGCTGCTGTGCGTGCTGCGGTTCATCATGACCTTCAACAAGTTCGACGACGTCTACCTGCTGACCGGCGGCGGCGCCGGCACCGACGTCGCGGCCGTCCGGGTCTACGACTTCCTCACCGCCCGCTACGACGTCGGCGCCGCCGCGGCGCAGGCCCTCGTGCTGGCCGCCTCGCTGATGATCCTGCTGGGCTTCTACTTCAAGTTCTTCGGCAACAAGGTCCAGGAGGAAGCGTGACCGGCAAGACCGCCCTGTCCCGGGCCCAGGTCGAGGACCGCGTCCTCGGCGTCCTGAAGTGGCTGGTGATCGCGTTCCTCGCGGCCATCACACTGCTGCCCTTCTACTACATGCTCCTGCTGTCCCTGAAGCCCATCGACGCGCTGCTGCTGGACCCCGGGTCGCTGTGGCTGTCGGCGAAGGACTTCACGGTCGCCACCTACCAGGACGTCATGCGCTCCACGGACGCGGGCGGGCAGGGCTTCGTACGCTTCCTGCTCAACTCGGCGCTGGTGTCCCTGGGCACGGTGCTGCTGACCCTCGTCGCCGCGGTGCCCGGTGCCTACGCGGTCAGCCGGCTGAAGTTCTTCGGGCACCGGCAGGTCAGCGCCCTGTTCCTGGCCGTCTACCTGTTCCCGGCGACGCTGCTCGCCGTCCCGCTGTTCGTGATCTTCGCCAGGATGGGGCTGTCCTCCAGCCTGGTGGGCCTCGCCGTGGTCTACGTGGCGCAGACGGTGCCGGTGTCGGTCTACATGCTGAAGAACTACCTGGTCACCATTCCGTACTCGATCGAGGAGGCGGCGGCGCTGGACGGGTGCAGCAGGCTGCAGACCGTGCGCAAGGTGATCCTGCCGCTCGCGCTGCCCTCGCTGATGGCGACCGGCCTGTACGTCTTCATGATCGCCTGGAACGAGTTCCTCTTCGCCCTGCTGTTCCTGGCCGCCGACCCGGACAAGTGGACGGTGTCTCTCGGTCTCGCGCAGCTCTCCAACGGCGTCGAGGTGCCCAAGACGGTTCTGATGGCCGGTTCGGTGGTGCTGACCATCCCCGTGGTATTCCTGTTCTTCGCCGCCGAACGGCTGCTCACCGAAGGCCTCACCAGCGGCGCCGACAAGAGCTGACGCCATGGGGGAACGTGTGACGACGCCGCAGCCGGTCAGCGCGGGCGGACTGCTGGACCTGATCCGCAGCGGACGCGCCAACACCCGGGCCGCCCTGCAACGCGCCACCGGGCTGTCCCGGTCCACCGTGGGACAGCGGCTCGACCTGCTCAACCGGGCCGGCTGGCTGCGGCACACCACGGGCACCTCCACCGGGGGCCGCCCCTCGGAGCGGATCGCCTTCGACCCCACGCACGCCTCGGTCCTCGCCGTGGACCTGGAGACACGGCACGCCCGGGCGGCGGTGCTCGACCTGACCGGCACGATCATCGCCGAGCACACCGGGCCGCTGGACATCACCGAGGGGCCGGACCACGTCCTGGACCATGTCACCCGGTGGTTCCCCGACCTGATCGCCGCGGCGGGCGCCGATCCGTCCCGCGTCTGCGGGGTCGGCCTGTCGGTGCCCGGCCCGGTCGACTGGGAGGTCGGCCGGGTCGTCGAGCCGCCCATCATGCCCGGCTGGGACCGCTACCCCATCCGCGAGCGCCTCCAGGACGCGTACGCGCGGCACGTGGGCGCGAGCCTGGAGGCCGGCCCGGTGCCCGTCCTGGTGGACAACGACGCCAACCTGATGGCGCTGGCCGAGCAGCAGGCCAACCACCGGGACTGCTGCGCGTTCGTGCTGGTGAAGGTCTCCACCGGCATCGGCGCCGGCGTGGTCGTCGACGGCCACGTCTACCGCGGCATAGACGGCGGCGCCGGCGACATCGGGCACATCCGGGTGCACGACCGGGCCGACGCGCTGTGCATGTGCGGCTCGTACGGCTGTCTGGCGGCCGTGGCGAGCGGCCGGGCCCTGGCGAAGGAGCTGTCCGGGGCGGACGGCAACGCCGCGTCCGGCTCCGACGTGAGACGGCTGCTCGCCGAGGGGCATCCGGACGCGATCCGGCTCGCCCGGGAGGCGGGCCGCCGGGTGGGCGAGGTGCTCGTCACCGTCGTCACCCTGCTCAACCCCGGTGTGCTGATGCTCGCCGGGGACCTGTCCGGGGTGCCGTTCATGACCGGGGTGCGTGAACTGCTCTACCAGCGGGCCATGCCCCGCACCACGGCCAACCTCCAGATCGTCACCTCCCGCCTCGGCGACCACGCCGGCCTCATAGGGGCCGCGACCACGGTCGTCGAGCACCTCTACTCCCCCGCGCGTGCGGACGCCCGGCTCGCCCGGATCCTCACGCAGTCAGGACGACCGTGACCTTCTCCCCCTGGACCCGCCGGCCCGTCGAGGTCGGCCTGGTCGGCGCGGGCCCCTGGGCCCGCGCCATGCACGCCCGGATCCTCGCCGCAGGACCCGAGACCCGGCTCACGGCCGTCTGGGCCCGCCGCGCCGAGGCGGCGCACGCGACGGCCTCCCCGTACGGGGCCGACGTGGCCGGTTCCTTCGAGGAGTTGCTCGACCGGTGCGAGGCGGTGGCGTTCGCCGTGCCGCCCGCCGTGCAGGCCGGGCTGGCGCCCCTGGCCGCGAGGCGGGGCAAGGCGCTGCTGCTGGAGAAGCCGCTCGGGCCGGACCTGGACGCGGCCCGGCGCGTCGCGGACGCGGTGGCCGACTCGGGCGTGGTCTCGCAGCTGGTGCTGACCAAGCGGTACCACCCGGTGACCCGGGCGTTCCTCGCCGCCGCGCGGGACGCCGAGGTGTCCGGCGCCCGGTCCTGCTATCTCCACGGCGCTTTCCGGGGCGGCGAGTTCGCGACGGGCTGGCGGCTGGAGCAGGGCGCGCTGCTCGACCTGGGCCCGCATCTGCTGGACCTGCTGGACGCCGCGGTCGGTCCGGTCAAGGCGATCCGCGGCACCGGCGACTCCCGTACCTGGCTGGAGCTGACCTGCGAGCACGAGAACGGCGCGGTCAGCCAGGCGTCGCTGTCCGGCGCGGTGAACGTGCCCCGAGCGGTCACCCGCGTCGAACTGTTCGGCGCCGGGGAGCCGTTGGTGTACGACACGTCGGAGATCGACCACGAGGAGTGCTGGCCGGTGCTGCGCCGGGAGTTCGCGACGGCGGTGCGCACCGGCGTCACGACCGCCCCGGACGCGGCACGCGGACTGTACCTCCAGGAGCTGATCGCGCGGGTGGCGTGACGGCACGTCACCCGCCCGCACGACGAAGGGGGCGCGCCCGCCGTGCGGGCGCGCCCCCTGTCGTGTACCGCCGTCGGCTCAGGACGCCGCACGCCTCGGCAGGCGCCAGCCGGGCCGCGGGAAGTGGCAGGTGTAGCCGTCCGGGTAGCGCTGGAGATAGTCCTGGTGCTCCGGCTCGGCCTCCCAGAAGTCCCCGGCCGGGGTCACCTCGGTGACCACCTTGCCGGGCCACAGTCCGGACGCCTCGACGTCGGCGATGGTCTCCTCGGCGACGCGCTTCTGCTCGTCGTCGTGGTAGAAGATCGCGGAGCGGTAGCTCATGCCGATGTCGTTGCCCTGGCGGTTCTTCGTCGTCGGGTCGTGGATCTGGAAGAAGTACTCCAGGATCGTCCGGTAGTCGGTGACCGCCGGGTCGTAGGTGATCTCGATGGACTCGGCGTGGGTGCCGTGGTTGCGGTAGGTCGCGTGGGGGACGTCGCCGCCGCTGTATCCCACCCGGGTGCTCAGCACGCCCGGCAGCGTGCGGATCAGCTCCTGCATGCCCCAGAAGCATCCGCCCGCGAGCAGCGCCCTCTCCTCGGTCCTTGTCATCGTGTGTCGCCCTTCTCCCAGGTGTGCTGCGACGTTCCTCAGTGAGAACCGCGCCGGGACCTGCATTGTTCCGGCCACGCCCGGTCCGCGGGACACCGGGTCGCGCGGTCCTCACGGGGAGCTCCGGGCGGGGGTCAGCGTCCCGGCCCCGAGGCGCACTCCAGGTCCTTCGGACGGACCTCGTCGGCCATCGCCCGCATGCCCTCGTCGGTGAAGTGGAGGTGGTCGCCGTTGTCGTGGGCGGGCCGGATGGACTCCGGGTCGCCGGGGTCGCGCACCGCCCGGTCGAAGTCGGCCACGGCGTCGAACAGTCCTCCGGTGCGGATGAACGCGTTGACCTCCTGGCGGACCGCCTCGGCCTGCGGGTCCCACTCGGGCCAGCCCTTGAACGGCGCGATCGTGGCGGCGACCACGCAGTGCCCGGCCGCGTGGACGCGGTCGGTGAGCAGGCGGTAGCCGTCGATCAGGTCCTGGGCCGTGACGCCGGTGTGCGCCTTGAGGTCGTTGACGCCCTCGAACAGCAGGACCGTGCGGACGCCCGGGTGGGACAGCACGTCGCGGTCGAGGCGGTTCAGGGCGCTGGGCGATGCGGTGTCGGCGAGCACCTTGTTGGCGGAGATGCCCGCGTTGGCCACGCCGCGGACGGTGGTGGCGTGGGAGTGCTGGAGGCGGCGGGAGAGGTAGTCGGGCCAGCGGCGGTTGAGGTCCGTGGTGGACTCCCAGCCGTCGGTGATGGAGTCGCCCAGCGCGACGACCGCGCCGGTGCGGGCGGGGGTGCGGACGGTGACGGCGTCCAGGTAGAACCAGGACGTGACAGTGGTCGTCCAGGGGGCGGCGGACTCGTCGGCGGTGTGGTCGCCCTGGGTGACGTACGAGGTCTGCATGGCCAGCCGGTGCCCGGTGGCGGGGCCTGCCGCGTCGGGGCTGTGCACGCTGACGACCAGGTTGGTGCGGGCCCGGACCCGTCCCGGGAGCGGGTCGCTGAGGACGAGGCCGCCGGGCGGGACCGTCACGCTCGTGCGGCCGTCGAAGGTGAGCCGGCGGTTGCTGCCGGGGACCAGGGCGGCGCCCTCCCGCTGGAGACCCGCGTACGCGCTGTCGAAGGTCAGCGGCCGGTCACCGAAGGCGTTGGAGAGCCGTACGCGCATCCGGTCGCCGCCGACGCTGGTGTGCACCACCAGCCGGTAGGCGCGGTCGGGCACGCCCGTGCCCAGCCGGAACGCGCTGGTGGCCCAGGTGACCACGTCGTGCCGGGGCGGTGCGCTCCCGGCCGCCGTGGGGGCGGGGCCGAGGAGGGCGGCGAGCAGGGCCAGGACGAACAGCCCGCGCAGCCGGGTCCCCCGCGGGGGAAGCCTTCGAGGGTGGAGCGTCGTGGTGTTCAGCGTCGCCTCCCACGTGTCCCGTGGTGTTGTCGTGACCCGTAGTGAGATTAGCGGCACCGGTCCGGTCCGGCACCGCCTGCATCAGGCCGTCATCGGCCGTTCATCTCCCGGTCTCCGGGACGGCGGGCGTCAGCGGCCGACGAAGGACTGGATGGCCGTGGCGGCGGCGCCCCGGGCCCACTCCTCGAACGGCAGCGGGCGGGTGCGGATCTCGCAGCGGGCGGCGGAGCCGAAGGCGGCCGCGGCGAAGGCGTCGCGGATCTGCCCGGCGAACAGGTCGTACGCGGCAAGTCCCTCACCGGAGATGATCACCCGTTCGGGGCCGAGCAGGTTGGCCACCGTGGCGATCCCCCGGCCGATGGCCTCCCCCGCCCGGGCGTAGACGGCGCGCGCCCCCGCGTTCCCCTGGCGCGCGAGAGCGAGGGCGTCCGCGGCGTCGACGACCGGGACTCCGGTCACCTCGCGGACCCGGGCGGTGATCGCCGCGTCGGAGGCGACGGCCTCCAGGCAGCCGCGGTCGCCGCAGTGGCAGGGCGGGCCGTCCGGGACCACGGGGACGTGGCCGATCTCCCCCGCGACGCCGTGCGCGCCGGAGACGACCCGCCCGTGCACCACGAGCCCGCAGCCGATGCCGGCGCCCACGGTGACGACGGCGAAGTCGGCCAGGCCCACGCCGTCGCCGAACCACTGCTCGGCCACGGTCAGCGCGCGGACGTCGTTGTCGACGGTGACCGGCAGCCCGGTCGCCTCCTCGGCGAGGCCGGCGAGGGGGACGTCGCGCCAGTCCAGGAAGGGTGACCGGCGCACCGTGCCCGCGGTGCGGTCCACGTCCCCGGCGACCGCGATGCCGAGCCCGAGGACCCCGACGCCGAACCCCTCGGCCTCGGTCAGCAGTTCCCGTACGAGGTCCGCGACGACCGGGAGGACCTCGGAGGGCGTCCGTCCGGGCAGGGGGACGCGCCGGGCGACGCGGATGCGGCAGCACAGGTCGGTGAGCACGCCGATGAGCTCGTCGCCGGTCGCCTTGAGCCCGGCGAACAGCGCCCGCCCGCCGTCGACCCGCACCGGGTTGGCCGGGCGGCCGACCGCCGGGCGGACCTCCGCGCCCGCGTCCTCCACCAGGAAACCGGCCTCGATCAGCGGCCGTACGGCCTTGGTGACCGCCGCCGGGGACAGGCCCGCCCGCCGGGCCGCCTCCTGCCGGGTGAGCGGGCCGTGCGTGAGGACGGTGGTGAAGATCTGGGAGGCCGCCGGGGTGTGCGCCGGGAACGTCCCGGCGGGCGAGGTCGAGGGCATGGCCGGGAACCTAGGCGCCTTATTTTCCACTGTCAATGAAAGAGGCCGTCTTTCTTTCGAAGGCCATACAGAGCGCCCTTTCACCTTGTAAATGCAAGAGTCGACCCCCTCTTGACACGTGATCGAAGGTCACGTTTGGGTGTGCGGTGCAACCCCTGACGCTGATCGTGAGGCACCATGCCGCTCATCACCCGCTCCCCGGACACCGGGGTCTGGCTGCTGACCACCCCGCGCACGTCGTACGCGCTGCGGATCGACGGGACCGGCGCGCCCTGTCATGTGGCGTGGGGTCCTCGCCTCACGCCGGAGGAGGCGGACACGCTCGCGGCGACCTTCGCGGAGCCGTCGAACAGCTTCGAGGGGCGGCCGCCCGTGGGCGAGGAGCTGCCCGTCGACGGCGGCACCCGCTACGGGCCGCCCTCGCTCCAGGTGCGGCACGCGGACGGATCCCGCGCCTTCGAGTGGAAGCCGGCCGGCCACCGGGTGGACGACTCGGTGCCGGGCCGCGAGGAGCTGGTCCTGGAGTTCCGGGACCGGGTGGTCCCGCTGGCGGTCGCACTGCACTACCGGGTCCGCGCCGACACGGACGTGATCGAGCGCTGGACCGTGCTGCGCAACGACGGCGACGAGCGCGTGGACCTGCTGCGCGCCGACTCCGCCGCGTGGACGCTGCCGCCGCTGGCCGACTACCGGCTGAGCCATGTCACCGGCCAGTGGTCGGCGGAGACGCGGCTGCGCCGGGAGCGGCTGGCGCACGGGGAGACCGTGCTGACCAGCCGGCGCGGCATCACCAGCCACCACGCCAACCCGTGGACCATGCTCGACGACGGCACCGCCGACGAGGACCGCGGCCGGGTGTGGAGCACGGCCCTGGCGTGGAGCGGCAGCTGGCGGATCACCGTGCAGCGCACGCCGGACGATCGGGCGGGGCTGACCGGCGGCGTGGGGCACGAGGGGACGTTCGTGCCGCTCGCACCGGGTGAGGAGTTCACCACGCCGGTGGCGGCCGGGCTGTTCACCGACGGCGGTTTCGGCGCGGCGAGCCGGGCGTGGCACGCGTACGTCCGGACGCATGTGCTGCGGCACGCCGACGAGACGGCGCCGGTGCTCTACAACTCCTGGGAGGCCACCGGCTTCGACGTGGACGAGGCGAGCCAGCTCGCGCTCGCCGAGCGGGCGGCCCGGCTCGGGGTGGAGCTGTATGTCGTGGACGACGGCTGGTTCGGCGCGCGCCGCAGCGACCGGGCGGGCCTCGGCGACTGGGCGCCGGCACCTGACCGCTTCCCGCACGGTCTGCGGCCGCTGTCCGACGCCGTGCACCGGCTCGGCATGCGGTTCGGCCTCTGGGTGGAGCCCGAGATGGTCAACCCGGACAGCGACCTGTACCGGGCGCACCCCGACTGGGTGCTGCATCTGCCGGGCCGTCCGCGCACCGAGCTGCGCAACCAGCTCGTGCTGAACTTCGCCCGGCAGGACGTCGCCGACTGGGCCTTCGGCCGGCTCACCCGGCTGGTCGCCGAGCACCGCGTGGACTTCCTCAAGTGGGACATGAACCGTGTCTTCGGCGAGTCCGGCTGGGCGGG
The DNA here is from genome assembly GCF_022869105.1 of Streptomyces sp. BJ20. Lineage (NCBI taxonomy): Bacteria > Bacillati > Actinomycetota > Actinomycetes > Kitasatosporales > Streptomycetaceae > Streptomyces > Streptomyces sp. BJ20. The sequence goes on along the minus strand of NZ_CP094918.1, from coordinate 3,284,715 downwards.
CCCGGAGGGCGGCAACGACCGGCTGTGGACGCGCTACGTGCACCAGCTGTACGGCGTGCTGGACCGGCTGCGTCAGGCGCACCCGGAGCTGCGGATCGAGACGTGCAGCGGGGGCGGCGGCCGGGTCGACCTGGGCATCCTCGCCCGCACCGACCAGGCGTGGACGTCCGACAACACCGACGCCGTGGACCGGCTGGGCATCCAGCGGGGCTTCAGCCAGGTGTATCCGGCGCGGGTGATGTCGGCGTGGGTGACGGACGTGCCCAACCAGCTCACCCGGCTGTCCGTGCCGCTGCGGTTCCGGTTCCACGCGGCGATGGCCGGGCTGCTGGGTCTCGGCGGCGACCTCACCCGCTGGAGCGAGGAGGAACTGGCCGAGGCCGCGGCACTGGTGGCGCGGTACAAGGAGATCCGGCACCTGGTGCAGCACGGCGACCAGTACCGGATCGGCGACCCGTACGGCGACGGCGCGTCGGCCGTGCAGTACGTGGCCGCGGACGGGGGTGAGGCGGTGGTGCTGGTCTTCCGCGCCAGCCCGCGGCACGGGTCCCCGCGGGTGCCGCTCCGGCTGCGCGGTCTGCCGTCGGGCGTCCGCTTCCGGGACACGGGGACGGGAACGGTGCACCACGCGACGGTGCTGACGGAGTACGGACTTGACGTCGGACTGCCGAGCGGCGACTGGGCGAGCGCCGTGATCCACCTGGAGCGGGTGCCGGACGGCGCCGGGGACCGGGCGGAGCGCTGAGAAGGGGAGGCGGTCAGGCGGAGAGGGCGATACGCGCGGTGATGCTCTTGCCCTCCGCCTCCTGACGGACGTCGAGGGCATCGGCGACGGCCATGACGATCTCGAGACCGTGCTGCCCCACCCGGCCCGGGTCGGCGTCCCGGGGCCGCGGCGCCTCCGGGTTGCCGTCGTGGACGACCACCTCCACGGCGTCGCCGAAGACCCGCAGGTCCAGCCCGACGGGGCCCGGCGCGTACTTGCGGGCGTTGGTCACCAGTTCGCTGACCACGAGCTGGGTGATCTCCACCACCCGATCCGGCACCGGCAGGCCGTTCTCCGTCCGCGCCCGCTCGAGGAACTCGGCCGCCAGGTGGCGTGCCTGCGCTATCCACGCGCCCTCGGCGTCCAGGGCGTAGGAAGCCCTCAGCCGAGGCACGCCAGGCATCGTCTCCCCCTCGTCGACAGAAACTGATTCCATCCGGTCCGCCTTTACTCGATCACACCGCGCGACTACCCGCATCGCTCCCCCGCACGCCCAAGAAGTGTGACAGGTCCGTCGGACAGGTCAGCCTGCCAGGTGCCGCTCGAGCCAGTCACCTGCGGTGCGGCGGAACAGACGACGGTTGTCGGCGCGGCGGAAGTCGTGACCTTCGTCACGCAGCAGGAGCAGCTCCGCCTCCAGGCCGCGTTCCCGCGCGGCCCTGACGAACTGCTCGGACTCACCGGGCGGCACGTTGGTGTCGTGCTCGCCGTGCACGGCGAGGACCGGGGCACGCAGGGCGTCGACCCGGCTCATCGGCGACAGGGCGCGCAGCAGGTCGCGGTCGCGTTCCGGATGGCCGTACTTGTGCGCGGCGGACTGCGCGATCCAGGGCTCGGTCCCGGCGAAGAAGGTGGTCAGGTCCGACATGCCGCACACGGCCACGCCGGTGCGGAACAGGTCGGGGTGCCACACCAGGGACGCCATGGTGAGGTAGCCGCCGTAGGAGCGGCCCATGACGGCCATCCGGCGGGGGTCGGCGAGGCCCTGCACCATGACGTGCGCCGCGCAGTCCGCGACGTCGTCGATGGCCGAGAAGCGTCCGGCGCCCAGGTCGGCGTCGGTGAAGCTGCGGCCGTGGCCGGAGGAGCCGCGCACGTCGGGGGCGAACACGTCCAGGCCGCGGCCGAGCAGCTCCAGGTAGAGCGGTTCGAGGACGGGGCGTTCCTGTTCCTCCGGCCCGCCGTGCAGATGCAGGACGCAGGGTGCGGGTTCGCCGGGTGAACGGCCGGGCGCGCGGTAGTACCAGCCGCCGAGCTGGAGGCCGTCCCGGGCGACGGGCCGCACGGGCGTGGGGCGCACCGGGGTGAGGCCGGGCGGGAAGGCGTCCTCGTCGCGGGAGGACCAGGGGGTGCGCAGGGGCGCGCCGTGCGGCAGCCACCAGACGCCGGGGTGACGTCCCGACCCGGACAGCGCGACGACGGGCGCGTCGGGGCCGGCGGTGGGCGCGATCCGGGTGACGACCTCGTGCGGCAGGTCGACGCGGCGCGCGTCACCGGCCGAGGGCGGGGTGACCGAGCGGGGCGCGGCGCCGTACGGCGGGGCGGCCTTCAGCGCGCGCAGTTCCAGTTCGCTGACCCCGAGCCGGTTCCACGACAGCACGGCGCGGCGGCCGTCGCGGCCGAGGGCGAGGAGTTCGAGGCCGCAGTCGTCGCGTTCGGCGACCACCCGGGTGCTGTGGAGCCCGCCGCGCGTGTCGAGGTGGGCGGCGAGCAGGGCCGCGTACTCGCGTCCGGCGTCGCTGCGCAGCCAGAGCGTGCCCGCCGACGGGGCGAAGCCGCCCACCCAGGGGTCTCCGTCGGCGACCGGGAAGGCGCAGGTCACGGCCGAGTCCACGGTGCGGACGACCAGGGCCTCGCGGCGTCCGCGGGGGCCCCGGTAGACGAGGGCGAGGCGGCCGTCGCGGCTGAGGTCGCACACGCGCTGGTTGGCGGCGCCGCGTTCGCTGAACAGCAGGACGGGCGCGGCGGTGCCCTCCGGGTCGACGAGGTAGGCGGACAGGGTCCGCTCCTCCAGCTCACGGCCGGACCCGGGCAGCACGCCGCCGTCGGCGGAACCCAGCCGCCCGCCGGCCGGGTCGAGCAGGACGGCGCGGCCTCCGCGGCCCGCCCACTGCGGCGCGTGCTCGGTACCGGGCGGTCCGGGCGCCTCCGCGTGGTACCGGTCGGCGTGGCCGGGCGGTGCGGACTCGGTGACGGTCACCGCGATCGCGGAGCCGTCGTGCTGCCAGCAGCCGAGCCGCGCGGACGTGCCCGACTCACCGCCGGCCAGCAGATGCCGGCCGCTGCCGTCGGGGCGTACGCACAGCACCCGGGTCAGCTCGCCGCCGCCGGGCGCCGTGGTGTAGGCGATCCACCGGCCGTCCGGCGACCAGGACACCTCAGTGACGGGGTGCGGGTCGCCGTCGAGCCGACGCACCTCCGGGCCGTCGACAGGACCGGTCCACAGCTGCGGCACCCCGGCCCGGTCGCAGATGAAGGCGACGTGCCGGCCGCTGGGGTCGGCGGAGGGGTACCAGCAGCCGTGCACCGCCGGGGGCGGCAGGTCGTACGGCGCCGAGGTGTCGGCCAGGGGGGCGGACTCCGGGGCGTGGAGCGCGCTGCCGGGGTTGCGGGTCGCCGTCATCGGATCCCGTGGGTCTGGAGCCACGTCTCGAGCAGGGCGATCTGCCACAGGGCGTTGGCGCCGCGCCGGGTGCGGTGGGCGTCGGGCTCGGCGAGGAGCCGCTCCACGTACTCGTCGCGGAACACGCCGCGCGCCCGGGCCTCGGGGGCGGTCATGGTGTCGCGGACCCGCTGGAGGACGGGCCCGGCCATGTGCCGGATCGCCGGGACCGGGAAATAGCCCTTGGGCCGGTCGACGACCTCCCGCGGCAGCACACGGCGGCCCGCGGCCTTCAGGACGCCCTTGCCGCCGTCGGCGAGCTTCAGCTCGGGCGGGCAGGCGGCGGCCAGTTCCACCAGCTCGTGGTCGAGGAACGGCACCCGGGCCTCCAGACCCCAGTCCATGGTCATGTTGTCGACCCGCTTGACCGGGTCGTCGACCATCATCACCAGGGTGTCCAGGCGGAGTTGGGCGTCCAGGGCGGTGTCGGCGCCGTCCTGCGCCATGTGCTCGCGGATGAACTCCGCCGAGGTGTCCCGGTCGGGCAGCATCTCCGGGCGCAGCACGTCCGCCATGTCGGCGTGGGAGCGGTCGGCGTAGGCGTCGACGTACGCCTCGGCGGCCCGCTCGCGGGGCGCGCCCGCCATGGCCGGGTACCAGTCGTAGCCGGCGAACACCTCGTCGGCGCCCTGCCCGCTCTGCACGACCTTGACCTCCTTGGCGATCTGCTCGGACAGCAGGTGGAAGGCGACCACGTCGTGGCTCATCATGGGTTCGCTCATGGCGCGGACGGCTCCGTCGAGGGCGCCGGCGACCCGGTCGGAGGGCACCATCAGCTGGTGGTGGCGGGTGTCGAAGTGCCGGGCCACCAGGTCGGAGTAGTGGAACTCGTCGCCGTCCTCGTCGCCCTCGGACTCGAAGCCGACGCTGAAGGTCGCCAGGTCCCGCTGCCCCTCGTCGGCCAGCAGCGCGACGATCAGGCTGGAGTCCAGCCCTCCGGAGAGCAGCACGCCCACGGGCACGTCGGCGACCATGCGGCGGCGCACGGCGGTGCGCAGGGCGTCCAGGACCGCGTCGGTCCAGTCGTCGGCGGTGAGGTCCGCGTAGGCGGGGCGCCGGGTGTGGAGGGGGTGCCAGTAGCGGCGGTCGTGCTGGGTGCCGTCGGGCTCGACGACGCGCACGGTGGCCGGGGGCAGCTTGCGGACGCCGTTGAGGACGGTGCGGGGCGCGACGACCGTGGCGTGCCAGCTCAGGTACTGGTGCAGCGCGACCGGGTCGAGGGAGGTGTCGACGCCGCCGCCCGCGAGCAGGGCGGGCAGCGAGGAGGCGAACCTCAGCCGCTCGGCGGTGGCCGAGAGGTAGAGAGGCTTGATGCCCAGCCGGTCGCGGCCGAGGACGACGCGGCCGGTGTCCTGCTCGACGATCACGAAGGCGAACATGCCGTGGAAGCGGTCGACGCAGTCGGCGCCCCACTGCTGGTACGCCTTCAGCACCACCTCGGTGTCGGAGTGCGAGAAGAAGCGGTGCCCGAGGGCGTGCAGTTCGTCGCGCAGCTCACGGTAGTTGTAGACGCAGCCGTTGAAGACCCCGGTGAGGCGGGCGCCCGGGTCGGTCATGGGCTGGGCGCCGCACTCCGACAGGTCGATGATCTTCAGCCGCCGGTGTCCGAGGGCGACCGGGCCCTGGGACCACAGGCCGCGTCCGTCCGGGCCGCGCGGTGCGAGCCGGTCGGTCATGCGCTCCACCGCCGCGATGTCGGGCCGGCCACCGTCGAGCCGTATCTCCCCGCTGAGGCCGCACATCAGCAGTTCCTCCCTTCCCTCGGTTCCCGGTCCCTCGGGGCGGTGTCCTGCTGGATGACGGCGTGGCTGTTCTCGGACATGGGGTGGTGATCACTCTCCTGGTTCGGGATCGGGTGGCGGGCCCGCCGCCGGACGCGGCGCGGCCGGTGCGCCGGATCAGCCCGGCGTGACCGGGTGGAGGCGGGAGCGGCCGCCCGCGTGCCGGGTGGCGGCCTGGGGGCGCGCGCGACGGGTTCCGGCGCGGGCCTGGAGGCGGTCGCCACGCGTCTCGGTGACGAGCAGGTCGATGCCGGTCGGCAGGTCGGCCTCGCGGACCGTGCGGCGCAGCCGGTCGGCCGCGCTGCCGGCGGCGAGAGCCTCGTCGAGCAGGTCGCGCACGGTGACGAAGTCGCCGGACGCCTCCAGGGCCGGGCGCAGCCGGTGCAGCATGCGGCGCAGCACCAGGTGGGCGGGGGCGGCGCGGCGGGTCCACGGGTCGACCAGCGGGCCTTCCAGGCCGGAGCGCGCGGCGCGCCAGCCGGCGGCGCGCAGCCATTCGTGGTGACCGTCGCAGCGCGGGTCTGCGCCGCGTTCCAAGCGGTGGCAGGCGTCGCGCACCAGCGCCCGGAAGAGGCCGGCGATCAGCACGACCGTCTCGGCGCGCGGGCAGGCGTCGCCGATCCGCAGCTCCAGCGTCCGCTGGTGGGCGGAGGGACGTACGTCCTGGTAGAGCATGCCGGTGTCGCTGATGACGCCGGAACCGATCAGTTCGGCGACGGCGGCGTCGTACGCGGCGGCGTCCCGGTAGCAGCCGGCCGGGCCGGCGGTGGGCCAGCGCTGCCAGAGCATGGTGCGCCAGGAGGCGTAGCCGGTGTCGGAGCCCAGCCAGTACGGGGAGCTGGCGGACAGCGCGAGCAGCGGCGGCAGCCAGGGCGACACCAGGCACATGGCGCGGACCGCGGTGTCGCGGTCGGGCACGTCGGCGTGCACCTGGGCGCTGCAGATGAGCTGTTCGTCGGCGACCCGGCGGTACTCCTCCGCCATCCGCCGGAAGCGGGGGTCGGCGGTGACGTCGCGCGGGGTCACCCGGGCCAGCGGTACGGTGCCGGCGGCGACGACGGCCAGGCCCTCATGGGCGGCCGCGGCGGCCAGGCGGCGCCGGGTGCCGGACAGGTCGGCGTAGAGCCCGTCGAGGGTGTCGTGGACCTCGCTGTTGCTCTCCACCGCGGACTGCTGCAGCTCGCTGCTGAAACCGGTGGTGCCGAGTCTTTCCAACAGCCGTCCGGCCCGTGGCACGAGTCGCCCGCTCTCCGCGTCCAGGACGTGGAATTCTTCCTCTGCTCCGATACGCACCGTCACCGCCGGTTTCCCCTTGCCCTAGTCCTGTGCCGGCCCCGCGACGGCTCAGGAAGCCACCGGCGGCGCTTTCGGCACACCCCGGGTGCCCCGGATGGCGCAAGAGCAATCGAACAGCCCTCGTCAACGGCGTACGGACCACCGAGTGCGGGGGGCGGTCAGCTCGTTCGGAGGCGGTGGCTGTCGCGCAGGTCGAAGACCTCGTCGAGGCCGGTGAGGTGGAGCAGCCGGCGCAGCGCCTCGGGCACGGCCACGAGGATCAGTCCGGCGCCCGCCGCGACGACGTGGTTGCGTACGGCGATCAGCGCGGTGATGCCGCTGGAGTCGCAGAAGCCCAGCTCGCCCAGGTCCACCACGAGCATCAGCCCGGCGGAGACGACCGCGCCGACGGCGGCCCGGCGCAGTTGGTGGGCGTTGCTGTGGTCGAGGTCGCCGGCCACCTCGAGGAGGGCGCCGGCGGGCGTGCGGGACGAGACGATCGTCAGGGGTTTCATGGGGGTCGCTCTGTTCGTTCCGTGAAACTCGTGCTGAGAAGGGTGGTCGGGGGGCCGGTATCAGGCGGTGGCGGGGACGCCGATCGCGAGGAGCGCGGTGTCGTCGTCGAGGCCGTCGCCGAAGTCGCTCAGCAGCCCGGTGAGGGCGTCGACCAGGGCGCGGCCGCCCGCGGGGGCGCGCGCCGCGGCGAACGACCGCAGCGCGTCGTAGCCGTAGAGCTCCCGGTCGGGGCCGACGCGGGCCTCGGTGAGGCCGTCGGTGTAGAGCAGCAGCGTGTCACCGGGCCCCAGCACGGTGCTCACCTCGACGAACTGCGCCGTGGGGAGGACGCCGACCAGCATGCCGCCGAGGGTGCTCAGGAACTCGGCCGTGCCGTCGGCGCGCAGGATCAGCGCGGGGGGATGGCCGCCGGAGGCGAGCCGGATTTCCAGGGTGTCCCCCACCCGTTCGAACACGCCGGCCACGGCGGTGCAGTAGCGGGGGTCGTCGCCGGTGTAGCGCGCCATGAGGGCCTTGTTGAGGGTCCGCAGGTCGTCCACCGGGTCCGCGTCCTGGATCATGGCGGCGCGGAGGGTGTAGCGGGTGAGCGAGGTCAGGGCCGCGGCCTGGGGGCCCTTGCCGCAGACGTCGCCGAGGAAGAAGGCGGTCCGGGTGTCGTCCAGGGCGAACAGGTCGTAGAAGTCGCCGCCGAGCTCCATCGGGGAGGCCGTGTGGTAGTAGCCGGCCGTCTCCACCCCGGGGAGGTCGGGGAGGGTGTCGGGCAGCAGGCTGCGCTGGAGCACGGCCAGGGCCTCGCGCAGCTGGGCGCGGTCGGCCTCGGCCTGTTCGCGCGCCTCCTCGGCGGCCCGGCGGGCGCGCAGCAGTTCCTGCTCGTAGGCGCGCCGGTCGGTGGCGTCGAAGACGGTGGTGCGGATCAGCAGCGGCTCGCCGTCGGAACCGCGCTTGAGGGTGGAGGTGACCAGCACCGGCAGCCGGGGTCCGGCGGCGGTGCGCATCTCCAGCGCGACGCCGCCGAGATGTCCCTGCATGCGGAGCAGCGGGGCGAAGTGCGTCTCGTGGTAGAGCCGGCCGCCGACCGTGAGCAGGTCGCTGAAGCGCTTGCGGCCGACGACCTCCTCGCGGGAGAGGCCGAGCCAACCCAGCAGGGTGGCGTTGATCTTGGCTATGGTGCCGTCCATCAGGGTGGACAGGTAGCCGCACGGCGCCGACTCGTACAGGTCCTCCGCCGAGTCCTCCAGCAGGGCGCTGAACGCGGGGCCGGTGCCGGTCGTCTCCGCGTCGGGGTCGTCCGCGGCGCCCGGGTTCAACGGGCTCCTGAGGACAGGAAGGCGCGGATCGCCGATGCGGTGGCCTCGGGGGCGCTGAGCTGCGGGCAGTGGCCGACGGCGTCGAGGGTGACCAGTTCGCTGCCCTCCACGGCGGCGTGGACGTACGCGCCGACCTCGCGGGGCGCGATGGCGTCCTGCTCGCACTCCAGGATCAGGGTGGGCACGGTGACGGTCTCCAGGTCCTTGCGGCTGTCGGAAAGGAAGGTCGTGCGGGCGAAGACCCGGGCGATGTCCGGGTCGGTCGCGCAGAAGCTGTTGGTCAGCTCCTCGCCGAGCTCCGGGCGGTCCGGGTTGCCCATGATGAGCGGTGCCATGGTGGCCGACCAGCCGAGGTAGTTGGACTCCAGCGACTCCAGCAGCTCGTCGATGTCCTCGGCGCTGAAGCCGCCGCGGTAGCCGTCCTCGTCGATGTAGCGCGGCGAGGGGCAGACCATGACCAGGGCGCCGATGCGCTCCGGGGCGGCGGCCGCGGCCAGCACGCCGGTCATCGCGCTCACCGAGTGGCCGACGACGATCGCGTCGCGCAGGTCGAGCTCCTCGCAGACCTCCACCAGGTCGCGGGCGTAGCCGTCGAGGGAGGAGTAGCGGTCCTCGCTCCAGGCGGACAGGTCGGAGCGGCCGGCGCCGACGTAGTCGAAGAGCACCAGCGGGTGGTCCTCTGCGAGGAAGGGCTCGACCAGGCGCCACATGTTCTGGTCGCAGCCGAAGCCGTGGACGAGAACGACGGGCCGCCCGGTGGCGGCACCGGTCACCCGGACGTTGTTCCTGCGCAGGATGCTCATCCGCCCATGCTCGCACGCCGGGCACGGTGGCCGTCGACGGCCTCAGACGATGACGTCGCCCGGGGGACGGGCCCCGTCGGCGCGTGCCCCGCCGGTGCGGGCCTCCAGGGCGCGCAGCACGGCCACCATGTCCTCGTCGCCGTGTCCGCCCGTCACGGTCTCCTCGAAGAGGGCGTGGCACACGTCGAGCAGCGGGGAGGCCACCCCGGCCGCGCGGGCGGCCTCGGCGATCAGCCGGTTGTTCTTCAGCACGTCGGTGGCGGCGGCCTGGACCGCGAAGTCCCGGGCGAGCAGCTTGGGCGCCTTCATCCGGGACACGGAGCTGGCCATGGGGCCCGCGTCCAGCACGTCGAGGAAGCGGGCGCGGTCCAGTCCGTGCCGGTCGGCGAAGTGGAACGCCTCGGTGAGCCCTGTGACCTGGGTGATCAGGAAGATGTTGACGGCGAGCTTCATCAGCAGGGCGCCCGGCACCGGCCCGCAGTCGAAGCTCTCCCTGCACATCGGGGCGAGCAGCGGGCGCACGTCCGCGAGGACGGAGTCCTCGCCGGCCAGCATCGCGACGAGTTCTCCCTGCTCGGCGGGGACGCGGGAGCCGGACACGGGGGCCTCGGCGTAGGCGCCTCCGGCGGCGCGTACGTCCTTCTCCAGCGCGGCGGAGTACTCGGCGGAGGTGGTGCCCATGTGGACGACGGTGCGTCCGGCCAGGCGCGTTCCGAAGGCGGGGGTGCCGCGGCCGAGCACCGCGTCGACGGCCGCCTCGTCGGCCAGCATCAGCAGCACGGTGTCCGCCCGCTCGAAGACCTCCGCCGGACTCGCGGCCACCTCGGCGCCGGCCTCGCTCAGGGGCGCGCACCGCTCCAGGGTGCGGTTCCACACGACGAGCGGGATGCCGGCGCGCGCGAGGTTGAGCGCCATGGGCCGCCCCATGACCCCGAGTCCGACGAAGCCCACACGCATGCCGCACCATCCGTTCCCCGGCTCTCCGCTATGACCGCTGTCATAGTAGCGCCCTTCATGACGGCGGTCATAGGGTGGATCGACGGGACGCTCGACGAGATGCGGGAGGCCGGGATGGCAGGGGCCGAGCGGGGGCCGCGGGAGCGGATGGTCTTCAGCGCCGCCCAGCTGATCCGGCGCGCGGGGGTCGGCGCGACGGGCATGCGCGAGGTGGCCGCCCACGCGCGGGCGCCGCGCGGCTCGCTCCAGCACTACTTCCCCGACGGCAAGGAGCAGCTCGTCAACGAGGCCGTCGGCTGGGCCGGGAGGTACGCGGGGAACCGGGTCCCACGGTTCCTCGCCGCGCTGCCCGAGCCGACGCCGTCCGGCCTGTTCTCCGAGATGGTCCGCCAGTGGACCGACGAGTACGAGACCGAGGGGTTCGAGGGCGGCTGCCCGGTCGCGGCGGCCACGGTGGACTGCGCCCGTACGGCGGACTCCACGCGGCAGGCCGCGGAGGCCGCCTTCACCCGGTGGACGGGCGCGGTGGCCGGCGCCCTGACGGACATGGGCGTGCCCGAGGAGCGCAGCCGCCCGCTCGCCACGCTGATGATCAGCTCTCTCGAAGGGGCGCTCCTGATCGCCCGGGCCGAGCGCAGCGTCCGCGCCCTGACGACGGCGGTCCGCGAACTCGGCCCCTTGCTGGACGCGGCGGTGCCCCGGCCCGCGGCTGACGGCGGAACGGGCGAAGCCGTCGGAAGCTGACGCCGCGTTGACTACAGTGATCGCGCCAGTATCCGGCGTTTCCTGGACCTATGGATCTGTGAGGTAATCGCGAACCATGTCGACCGAAACGTTTGAGTTCCAGGTAGAGGCTCGTCAGCTGCTCCAGCTGATGATCCACTCGGTCTACTCGAACAAGGACGTCTTCCTCCGTGAGCTCGTCTCCAACGCCTCGGACGCGCTCGACAAGCTGCGGCTGGCCAAGCTGCGCGACGACACGCTCGACGCCGACGTCTCCGACCTGCACATCGAGCTGGAGACCGACCGGGAGGCCCGGACGCTCACCGTGCGGGACAACGGCGTCGGCATGTCGTACGACGAGGTCGGCGAGCTGATCGGGACCATCGCCAACTCGGGCACGGCGCAGTTCCTGAAGGAGCTGAAGGAGGCGCAGGACGCGGCCGGGGCGGAGGGGCTGATCGGGCAGTTCGGCGTCGGCTTCTACTCCGGGTTCATGGTCGCCGACGAGGTGACCCTGGTGACCCGCAAGGCCGGGGAGAAGCAGGGCACCCGCTGGTCCTCGCGCGGCGAGGGCACGTACACGCTGGAACGGGTCGACGACGCACCGCAGGGCACCTCCGTCGTGCTGCACCTCAAGCCCGCCGATCCGGACAACCAGCTGCACGACTACACGTCGGTGTGGAAGCTCAGGGAGATCGTCAAGCGCTACTCGGACTTCATCACCTGGCCGATCCGGCTCGTCGGGGAGAAGGACGGCGAGGGCGACGACGGCGAGGCCGCCGAGCCCGAGACGCTGAACTCGATGAAGGCGCTGTGGGCGCGCCCGCGCGACGAGGTCTCCGAGGACGAGTACCACGAGCTGTACAAGCACATCGGCCACGACTGGCGCGAGCCTCTGGAGACGATCCAGCTGCACGCGGAGGGCACCTTCGAGTACCAGGCCCTGCTGTTCGTCCCGTCGCACGCCCCGCACGACCTGTTCCGGCAGAACATGCGGCACGGCCTCCAGCTGTACGTGAAGCGCGTGTTCATCATGGACGACTGCGAGGCGCTGCTCCCGTCGTACCTGCGGTTCGTCAAGGGCGTGGTGGACGCGCAGGACCTCTCGCTCAACGTGTCCCGCGAGATCCTCCAGCAGGACCGGCACATCCGCATGATGCAGCGCCGCCTCACCAAGAAGGTGCTGTCCTCGGTGAAGAGCATGATGACCGCGGACGCGGAGAAGTACGCCACGTTCTGGCGGGAGTTCGGCGCGGTGTTGAAGGAGGGTCTGGTCACCGATCCCGACAACCGGGACGCGCTGCTCGCGGTGGCGTCGTTCGCCTCCACGCACGAGGACGGCGAGGCGGTCACGCTCAAGCGGTACGTCGAGCGGATGCCGGAGGGCCAGGACGACATCTACTACATCACCGGCGAGTCCCGCGAGACGGTCGACAACTCCCCGCACATGGAGGCGTTCCGGGAGCGCGGCATCGAGGTGCTGCTGCTCACCGACCCGGTCGACGAGGTGTGGGCGGACGCCGTCGGCGAGTTCGAGGGCAAGCGGCTGCGGTCGGTCGCCAAGGGCGAGATCGACCTGGACGCGCGCGAGGACGACAGGAGCGAGGACGAGCAGAAGCAGCAGGCGGAGGCGTACGCGGCTCTGCTCGGCTGGATGCGCGAGCGGCTGGACGACGACGTCAAGGAGGTCCGTCTGTCGACGCGGCTCACCCGCTCCCCGGCCTGTCTAGTCGCCGACGCGGACGACCTCACTCCGGCGCTGGAGAACATGTACCGGGCCATGGGCCAGGAGGTGCCGCACAGCAGGCGCATCCTCGAGCTCAACCCGGACCACGCCCTGGTGAAGGGGCTGAACGAGGCGTACGCGGAGCGGGAGGACCGCTCGGAGCTCGCCGACACCGCCGAACTGCTGTACACCCTGGCCGTGGTGGCGGAGGGCGGCCGGCCCAAGGACCCGGCACGGTTCGTGCGGCTGACGGCGGACCGCCTGGAGCGCACGCTGTGAGGTGAGGCGGCTCTCCTGGACGCCGCGGCCCGCCGTCCCCGCCCGTCAGACGCGGGCGGGCCCGGCGGGCCTCCCCTTGCGGGCCGCTTCCCGCAGCCGCCTGCCGCGGCGGGTCGCGCCCCAGGGCTTCAGGACGGAGATCGCCGTCATGAAGACGTAGGCGGACAGGGACACGACCGGGCCCGTCAGGACGTCCCCGCCGTCCGGCAGCGCGTGCCCGGCGGACACGGCCGCCACCGCGTCGTTCACGCCCGGCCGCAGCGCGAAGACGGTCGCGGTGGTGGTGGCGAGAGTCAGCCAGAACTTGGTCCACACCCAGCGGTGCCGGGCCAGCCCCCAGGGCGTGCCCAGGGCCAGGACCAGACCGCTGACGAGGGTCAGCAGCGCGATCGGCAGCAGCAGCCGGTCGGCGAACAGCTGCATGGACCGCACGGCCGCCTCCACCGTGGCGGGCGACCCTGTGGTGTTCGCGGCCACGCCGAGCGCGAGCAGCCCGGCGGAGAGCCCCAGCCAGCCGGCGGAGGCGACGACATGGACGACGAGGAAGGCCCGGCGTGCGGGGCGGTCGAGTCTCACGCCGTCCACGGTGCCGGTCCCGCCCGGTCAGGACATCCCACGACGGGAGTAACCGCGCGTACCGACATGGGCGTACGTCGCGTAGGGCGGGGGCACACGTGAGCGGTGACCACAGCAGACCTCCTCTTCGCCCTCCTCGGCGCGGTCGCCCTGGCCGCGGCCGTGCTCCCGCGGCTGCTGGCCCGCAAGCCGCTGTCGCTGCCCCTGGTGTTCCTGGCGCTCGGCGCCGCCGTCCAGCTGCTGCCGCTCCCGCTGCCGGACATCGACCCGGTGGCGGACGGGGTGTGGGTGGAGCACGTCGCGGAGATCTGCGTGGTCCTCTCCCTCATGGGCGCGGGCCTCGCCCTGAACCGGCCCTTCGGCCGCGCGACCTGGCAGGGCGTGTGGCGTCAGCTCGGCATCACGATGCCGCTGACCATAGCCGCCGCCGCCGCCCTCGCCTGGGGCCTGCTGGACTGGCCGGTGGCAGCCGCGCTGCTGCTGGCGGCGGTGCTCGCGCCGACCGACCCGGTGCTCGCCTCCGAGGTGCGCGTCGGTGAGCCCACGGACGCCGAGCACGACGAGGACGAGGTCCGCTTCACCCTGACCGGTGAGGCGGGGCTGAACGACGGGCTCGCCTTCCCGTTCGTCGCCGCCGCGACGGCCCTCGCCGCCGCGGGCGGGCAGATCACCGGCGGCGGTGTCGGCCACTGGCTGCTGGTGGACGTGCTGTACAAGTGCACGGCGGGAGTGGCCGCGGGGCTGGCCGTCGGGGCGCTGCTGGGCCGGCTGTTCTTCCGGGCCCGGTGGCGGGCGATGCGGCTGTCGGAGCACAGCGAGGGGTTCGTCGCCCTCGGCGTGACGTTCCTCGCGTACGGGGTGACGGAGCTGGTGCACGGCTACGGCTTCCTGGCGGTGTTCGTCACCGCCTGCCGGATCCGCTCGGCGGAGCGCACGCACGGCTACCACGGGGTGCTGCACGACTTCGTGGAGCAGATCGAGCGGCTGCTGACGGCGGGGCTGCTGTTCCTGGCGGGCGCGTTCGTCGCCCAGGGCGGTCTGGGACCGCTCAGCTGGCAGGGCGCGGCGGTCGGCATGATGCTGCTGCTCGTCGTCCGCCCGCTGGCCGGGTGGGTCGCCCAGTTCGGCGCGGCGGCGGGCCCGCGGGAGCGGGTGGTCACGGCGTTCTTCGGCATCCGCGGCATCGGCTCCCTGTTCTACCTGGCGTACGCGCTGGACTCGCACGACTTCGGGGTGCCCCCCGAGGTGCTGTGGGCGGTGGTGACCTTCACGGTGGTCGCCTCGGTGGTGCTGCACGGGGTGAGTGCCACGCCGGTCATCTCCCGTCTGGACCGGTTGCGGCTGCACCGGGCCAGGACGAACGGCGCCGGGCCTGATCCCCACGACCACGAGGTGGCGGGCGAGCGCCTCTGAACGCCCCGCGCCACGGGCGTCCGGCGAGCGGTCCGTCCCGATGTGCGGGGCCGCCGGGTTCGGTGTTGTGTGGGGATCATGCGGCGCGAGGACGGGCGGCCGGGCCCCGGGGACGACGTCGAGGCGGTCCTCGACGAGCTGTACGCGCTGCCGCCGTCGGAGTTCGTCGCCCGGCGGGAGGAGCGCGCGGCGCGGGCCCGGACACGGCGCCGCGTCCAGGACGCCCGCCGTATCCACGCCGCCCGCCGTCCCACCCTCGCCGGGTGGGCCGCGAACCTTCTGCGGCGGTCGCGGCCCGACGAGGCGCAGCGCTTCCTGGAGCTGGGGCGCGCGCTGCGGGAGGCGTACACCACGCTCGATCCGAGCGGTCTGAAGGAGCTGTCGGCGCAGCGGCGGCGCATCGTCTCCGAGATGTCACGGCAGGCGGCGGCGCTGGCGCGGGAGGCGGGTCGTCCGCTGTCGGACGCGGTGCAGCGGGACGTCGAGACGACTCTGCGGGCGGTGCTGGCCGACCCGGAGGCCGCCGCGGTGTGGGAGGCGGGCCGGGTGGAGGGCGTGCTCACCCCTCCCTCGGAGTTCGGCGCGGACGCCGTCGCCGCCGTGCCGCCGCGCCGCGAGTCCACGCCCGCCCGGACGTCCCGCAAGGACGCGACGACGGCGCGCGGGAAGAAGGACGAGGAGGCCGAGCGGCGGCGCGCCGAGCGGGAGGAGCGCGCCGCCCGGGCCCGGGAGGAGGCGCGGGACGCCGAGAAGCGGCTGCGCGAGCGGCGCACGGCCCGCGAGGAGGCCGCGGCGGCGCTGGAACGGGCGGACGAGCAGGAGCGGGAGGCGGGTGAGCGGGTGGCCGCCCTGGAGGAACAGCTCGCCCGGGCCCGTACGGAGCGGGAGCGGACGCACGCGGAACTCGGCGAGGCGCGCGAGCGCGACCGGGCGGCGGAGGTGGAACTGGCGGAAGCCGAGCGCGAGGCGGCGGCCACCGCGCGCCGGGCCGCACGGGCGGAGAGGGACAACACGTGACCGGGCAGCACGGAAGACGGCGGAGCGGGGAGAGACAGGTGCGGCGCTGCGGGTACGCGGGAACCGCACCCGCCTGCCGGCACGCCCGGGCGGGGCGGCCGGACGGAGCGGAGCACGGGAGGTGCGTCACGTGACGGAGCGGGGACGGGCCGCCCGCCGGACGGGGGCCGCGGCATGACGCACGACGACACGCGGGGCCCGGCGGACGGTGTCGCCCGGGCCGTGCCGGCGTCGCTGCCCTCGCTGCTGGCGTCCCTCGACGCCGGCGCGTACGTGGTGGACGCGACGGGCGCGGTCGTGGCCGTGAACGCGCGGGCCGAGGAGCTCCTGGGGCGGCCGGCCGGGGACTTCCTGGGCCGGGACGCGCACGAGCTGCTGCACCGCAGCCGGTACGGCGCCACCCTGCCGCTCGCCCAGTGCGGGATGCGGCGGGCCTACATGGCGGGCCGCACCGTGCAGTCGGAGGAGGAGTGGTTCGAGCGCGGCGACGGGTCGCTCCTCCCGGTGTCCTGGCTGGTCACACCGTGCCGCACGGACGACGGGACGGTCCGCACGCTGGTGGTGTTCCACGCGCCGCACGACCCGGAGGAGACGCGCACCCCGGGCGACCGGTTCAGCAGCCCGCTGCCCGAGCTGGAGCGGCTGGCCCTGCTGGCGGAGACCACCACCCAGCTGACCGCCACCCTGGACGTCGAGCAGGCGCTGCGCAGGCTGGTGCGGCTGGTCGCGCCGCAGCTCGCCGACTGGGCGGTCGTCGACCTGGTCACCGAGCGCGGCCGGGTCCACCGGTCGACCGTCGTGCACGCGCGGGACGGCGACCTGGTGCGGCGCGAGGACCTCGAGGGGCCCCTCCCCTCCGTCCCGGAGGACTCGCTGCTGCCGCTGGCGCGGGCGCTGCGTGGGGTCTCCGCCGCGCTGGCAGGGCCCTCCCCGCGGCTCGCGTCGGACTCCCCGCTCGGGGCGCGGCAGGCCCGCCTGTTCGCGGAGTCGGGCATCCACTCCGCGGCCGTCGCGCCGATCCGGGGCGTGCGGGAGGTGCTGGGCGCCCTGACTCTGGGCCGCTCGGACCGGCGGGAGGCGTTCACCCCGGATGATCTGCCCTTGCTGGAGGACATCTGCCGCCGGGCGGGACTGGCGCTGGACAACGCCCGGCTCTACGAGCGGCAGCGCACGGTCGCCGAGACCATGCAGCGCCATCTGCTGCCGCAGCTCCCGCACGTGCCCGGCCTGGAGATGAGCGCCCGGTACCTGGCCGCACCGGACGCCTCGCAGGTGGGCGGCGACTGGTACGACGCGTTCATGCTGCCGGACGGGGCGACCGCGCTGGCCGTCGGGGACGTCGTCGGGCACGACCTGGACGCGGCGGCGGGCATGGCGCAGCTGCGCAACGTGCTGCGTGCCTACGCGTGGGCGCAGCAGGAGCCGCCGAACGCCATCGTGTCGCGGCTGGACCAGGCGGCCATGCACATCACCGACGTCACCATGGCGACCCTGCTGTTCGCCCGCCTGGACCGGGAGGACGACGGGCGGTGGACGCTGACGTGGACCAACGCGGGTCACCCTCCCCCGCTGCTGGTCACCCGGGACGGCGAGGCGCGCTTCCTCACCGGCGGGCACGGCATGCTGCTCGGCACCGCCCTGGAGCGGCCGCGCCCCGACGGTCAGGCCGAAGTGCCGCCCGGAGCCACGCTGTTGTTGTACACGGACGGCCTGGTCGAGGAGCCGAGCCGGTCGCTGGACGACGGCCTGGAGCTGCTGCGCACGCATGCGGCCACGCTGGCGGAGCACCCGCCGGCGCGGTTCACCGACCTGGTGCTTGAGCGCACCCGCCCGGCCGGCAACGACGACGACGTCGCCCTCCTCACCGTGCGCGTGCCCGTGGAGTAGGACGCCCGCCCTGGTAGCGGCCTGCGCCCACACAACCGGCGACTTGGCATAGACCTGCCATGATCCAGTCGCTAGGCTTCGCCCCAACTCGTTAGAGAGCGCTCTCAGACGTGTGTGTTCCACCCCCACCTCTGCTGGAACGACGAAGGGCGACCTTCCATGAGACGACGCACCGGACTCACGCACGCGGCCGTGGCCGCGGCACTCCTGATCGGCAGCTGGACGGCGGCCGGCACGCTCCCCGCCTCGGCGCAGGAGGCCCCCGCCTCCACCGCGGCCGACGCCTCCGCGCCCGCCTCCCCCGCACTCCTCGACGCCATGCGGCGCGACCTCGGCCTGACCCGCGCCGAGGCGGAGGACCGGCTGGCCGCCGAGCGGCGGGCCACCGCACTGGCCCCCACGGCACGCAAGACCGCCGGATCCGCCTACGGGGGCGCCTGGTTCGACGCCCGGAGCGGCAGGCTGACCGTCGCCGTCACCCCGGACGCCGGCGCCACGACCGTCCGCACCCTGCGCGAGTCCGGCGCCGCCGTCCGCACCGTCGAGCACACCGAACAGCAGCTGGACACGGCCAAGTCCCGCCTGGACCGGCTCGACGCCCCGGCGGGCGTGGCCAGTTGGGCCGTGGACCCGGCCGCCAACACGGTCGTGGTGAACGTGGTCGAGGACGCACGGAGCGACAACGATGTCCGCGCCTTCGTGCGGAAGGCACGCGCGGCCGGCCCGGTGACCGTACGGACGGTCGCGGACGCGCCGTCCACGTTCGCCGCGGGCACGGTCGGCGGCGACCCGTACTACACGGGCAACGTCCGTTGCTCCATAGGCTTCTCGGTGCACGGCGGGTTCGTCACCGCCGGGCACTGCGGGGGCGTCGGCCAGCAGGTGCGCGGCTGGGACGGTTCGTACATCGGGAACTTCCAGGGCTCCTCGTTCCCGGGCAACGACTACGCCTGGGTGAACGTGGGCAGCGGCTGGTGGACCGTGCCGGTGGTGCTCGGCTGGGGCACCGTGCCGGACCAGCTGGTGCGCGGCTCGGCCGAGGCCCCGGTCGGCGCCTCGATCTGCCGCTCGGGTTCGACGACCCGCTGGCACTGCGGGCGCGTGCTGGCCAAGAACGAGACCGTGAACTACGCCCAGGGCGCGGTGCACCAGATGACGAAGACCAGCGTGTGCGCCGAGGGCGGTGACTCGGGCGGGTCGTTCATCAGCGGCGACCAGGCGCAGGGCGTCACCTCCGGCGGCTGGGGCAACTGCTCCAGCGGGGGCGAGACCTGGTTCCAGCCGGTCAACGAGATCCTCAACCGCTACGGGCTGACGCTGCACACGGCCTGACGGCCGCCCCCCTCCGCACCCCAGCGGGCCCCGCCGAACTCCTCGGCGGGGCCCGCTCCTTGCGCTGTCCGGACACCCCACGGCACGCACTCCACAACAGTTACCGGTCCGTAACTCACTCGCGGGTTACCGCCGGTAAGTGAGCGCTGTTAATTTTCGGATTCATCTTCTGCAGCCGCAGCGAGGAGAGAGCCGTGAGCCGTATCAGCAGCGTGCTGACCACCGTCGTCGCGACGACGGCCTGTGTGTGCGCGTCCGCGTCGCCCGCCGCGGCGAGCGACCCCGTCGTGTCGCGGGGTGTCACCATCCCCGCCTTCTACACCCCGCCCGCCGAACTCCCGCCGGGCAACGGCAAGCTGATCCGCCATGAGCCCCTGCGCCTCGGGCTGAGCCTGCCCGGCCTGAACGGCCGCCGCCTGCCGGGCACGGCCACCCGCCTGATGTACACCTCCACCGACTCGAACGGGCAGCCGGTGGCCGTCACCGGCGCCTACATCGAGCCGTCCGCCGGCTGGAAGGGCTCCGGACCGCGCCCCCTGGTCGTCGTCGGCTCCGGCACCATGGGCCAGGGCGACCAGTGCGCGCCCTCCCTCGCCCTGGAGAACCCGCTCACCCTCACCGGGCAGACCGTGTCCTTCGGTTACGAGACCCTCGCGGTCCACCGGCTGCTCGCCACCGGCGCGGCGGTCGTCGTCACCGACTACGTCGGCCTCGGCGCCACCGACCGGCTGCACACCTACGTCAACCGCGTCGACGAGGGGCACGCCATGCTGGACGCGGCCCGGGCGGCGCGCTCCGTGCCCGGCGCGTCCGTCACCGCCGCCTCCCGCGTGGGGATGTACGGCTACAGCCAGGGCGGCGGGGCCAGCGCCGCCGCGGCCGAACTCCAGCGCACCTACGCGCCCGACGTCCCGCTGGTCGGCACCTACAGCGGCGCGCCGCCCGCCGATCTGACGGAGGTGACGAAGGGCATCGACGGCAGCGCGCTCGCCGGTGCGCTCGGTTGGTCCATCAACGGGTTCGCCCAGGCAGCGCCGGCGCTGCGGGAGGTCGTCGAGGCGAACCTGAACGACGCGGGGCGCAAGGCGCTGAAGGACATCTCCACCACCTGCGTGGGCGACGCGATCCTGGGCTACGGCTTCACGAAGAGCACCAGATGGACCACGAGCGGGAAGTCCGTCGGCGAGATCATCGCGGGAGAGCCCGCCGCCCGGGCCGTCCTGGACGACCAGCGTCTCGGCCGGCTGCAGCCCACCGGCCCGGTCCGCCTGGCGACGGGGACACAGGACGACATCGTGCCGCACGCGCAGGCGCGGCAACTGGCCGTGGACTGGTGCAAGAAGGGCGCCGACGTCACCTACAAGGCGGTCAGACTGCCGAACCTGGGCGACAAGCTGCTCACCAACCACCTGGTGCCGCTGCTGACCGACCAGGGCGACGCGGTGGACTGGCTGGCCGACCGGCTCAAGGGCAAGGCGGCGCGCTCCAACTGCTGGACCATGCCCGCACAGCCGTGAGCACCCGGGAATGACATGAGCCCCGCCCCGCGGTTGCGGGACGGGGCTCATGAGCGGAGCGCCGGGCAGGCCTTGCACCTGCATCTCCCCGCAGGAAGCGGGGCGTCTTTCCTTGGACCACCAACGCACGGCCGGGCGGCGGAGATTCGTTCTCGCCGTGACCTGAGAAAACCATAGCGGAGATCGGCTCACCCGTCACATCGGTCACATGGACAGCCCGGCCGGGGCGCGTGCGAACTTCTCCTCGACCTCCGCCCGCTCGGCCGCGTCGGGCCGGGCGGACCGGCAGGACGGCCCGGCGCTGGCGCCGGACATCAGTTCGGAACACGGGCCCGGCTTACGGTCCGGCAGGCCCAGGACGTGGCCCAGTTCATGGGCGGCGATCCGGACCGTGGAGTGACCGTCCGCCACCGCCTCCCGGCCGAAGTACACGGTGCCGCTGCCCAGGCCGCCGGGCACGGCGCGCGGCCAGCCGTCGACGACGACGATCCGGATGTCCGCCGCTTCGCCGGACGCCGCCGGACGCAGCTCCACCACGTCGACGCTGTCGTTCCAGATCGCCGCGCCCCGGTCGACGGCGGAAGCGAACTCCCCGGCCCGGCCGGTGTCGTAGGTGAGCACCCGGGTCTCCCCCGGAGGGGCCGCCGAGTCGACCGTCCTGACGGCCACGGCCTGTCCCCCCACCACGGGGCCCGCCAGGACGAGCACGGCGGCCACGGCGCCGGTGAGCGTACGGATCCGCATGGTCGACCTCCTGTGGGGGGCAGGCGGCGGTCGAAGTGCCGCTTCGGAGCGGCTTCCCGCCGCCCGGCCCGTCAATCACGGGACCCCGGCGATTCAGAAGTCACGCTGCTCAATCCCATGCGACGTACCGGTTGGACTTCCGGTTCGCTCGGGGGCACTGTGGGCCCAGGATCAGCACCGTCCCACGGGACACCCCGCTCGCACCACCGGAGACCGCACCGATGAACCACCTCGCCGCCCCCGACCGCTACGACGGCGCCATGCGCTACCGGCGCACCGGGCGCTCGGGGCTCGACCTGCCCATGCTGTCGCTCGGCTACTGGCACAACTTCGGTGACGACCGGTCCTTCGAGAGCCAGCGGGCCATCGCGCTGCGCGCCTTCGACCTGGGCATCACCCACCACGACCTGGCCAACAACTACGGCCCGCCCTACGGCTCCGCCGAGATCAACTTCGGCCGGCTGATGAAGCGGGACCTGGCGCCGTACCGGGACGAGATGGTGATCTCCACCAAGGCCGGCTGGGACATGTGGCCCGGCCCCTACGGCCAGGGCGGCGGCTCCCGGAAGTACCTGCTGGCCTCCCTGGACCAGTCCCTGAAGCGGATGGGGCTGGAGTACGTGGACATCTTCTACTCGCACCGGCTGGACGCCACCACGCCGCTCGAGGAGACCATGGGCGCCCTGGACACCGCGGTGCGCCAGGGGAAGGCGCTCTACGTCGGCATCTCCTCGTACGACGCCGAGCGCAGCCGGCAGGCCGCGGAGATCCTGCGCGACCTGGGCACCCCGCTGCTGATCCACCAGCCGTCGTACAACATGCTGAACCGCTGGATCGAGACGGACGGGCTGCTGGACGTGGCCGACGAGGAGGGCTTCGGCGTCATCGGGTTCACCGCACTGGCGCAGGGACTCCTCACCGGGCGCTACCTGGACGGCGTGCCGCAGGACTCGCGGGCCGCGGCAGGTACGTCGTTCGACGCGGGCTGGCTGACCGACGACATGCTGCGCAGGCTGCGCGCGCTGAACGACATCGCCGCCCGGCGCGGGCAGACCCTGGCGCAGATGGCGCTGGCCTGGGCGTTGCGCGACCCCCGGGTGACGTCGCTGGTGATCGGCGCCTCGCGGACCGAGCAGCTGGAGCAGAACGTGGCCGCGCTGGAGAACCTCGACTTCACCGCCGAGGAACTCGCGGAGATCGACTCCTGCGCCACGGACGGCGGCGTGGACCTGTGGCGGGACGCCCGCCTCGGCGCGCTCGGCTGACCGGCGGCCGGTCGGGGCGAGGTGTGCCCGGCCCGGTTCTGGGAACTGAGGTGCTCTGAACGGCTTGGCCCCCACCTCCCGGACGGCCGCACATGCAGACCTTCCTCCCCTACCCCGACTTCGGCGGAACCGCGCTGGTCCTCGACCGCAAGCGGCTCGGCAAGCAGCGGGTGGAGGCGCTCCAGGTCCTGCGCGGGCTGATCGTGCCGGGCTACGGCTGGCGCCGTCATCCCGCGGTGCGCATGTGGACGGGGTACGAGGAGGCGCTGGTGCGCTACGGCCTGGAGATCTGCCGGGTCTGGCGCGAGCGGGGCCACCAGGACAGCTGTGCGGCCACCCTGGTCGCCGACCTGGCCACGGTCCGGCCCGGGGCGGCGGTACGGGAGCAGGACGAGCTGGCCGGGGCCGGTGAGCTGCCGCCGTGGCTCGGCGACGAGGCCGTGCACCGCAGTCACCGCTCCGCGCTGGTGCGGAAGGACCCCGAGGTGTACCGGGAGCTGTTCCCCGACGAGCCGGACGACCTGCCGTACTTCTGGCCGTCCTCCGACCGCGACCCGGAGGCGGCGGCCGGCTGAGCCCCGGCGCGACTCGCACGCGCGCCGGGGCTCACCTGTGCCTCAGCGGGAGGACAGGTAGTCCTCGACGCCGGGGGCGGTGTGCGCGTCCTCCGCGTTCACCACGCCGCCGACCGCCTTCGCGTCCGGCTTGAGCACGTACGTCTCCACGCTCGCGGGCCGGTTCACGTCGGAGAAGTCCTGCGGTGTGCCGAGCCCGGTGTCGGCGTTCGACTGGGAGCGGTGCGCCTTGACGACGTCCTCCCTGGTCAGGCCGCCCGCCTCGCACGCCTTGGCGAGGTCCTCGCCGATGAGCTTCGCGGCGTTGTAGCCGGACAGCACGCCGGAGTCGACGGGCGAGTCCGGGTACTTCTTCTTGTACGAGGCCACCATCTTCTCCACCCCGGGCAGGTCGGAGCTGACGGCGGGCGCCGCGCTGACCACGCTCAGCAGGGCCGCGAGGGCGGGCGCGGCCGGCGTCTCCATCAGCTGGGGCGCGAACCCGGGCGCGCTGCTGACCACGGGGACCTTCAGGCCGCGCGAGGCGGCGACGCCCACGAGGGACGCCGTCTGCGCCGGGCCCGCGCTGATCAGGACGGCCTTGACGCCCTGCTTGCGCAGCGCCGACACCTGCGCCGACAGATCGGTGTCGGTGGCCTGGATCTTCTGCCCGGCCACCTTCATCCCGGCCCGCTCCGCCGCCCAGGTGGAGCCCTCCAGGGCGTTGGCGCCGTAGTCGCCCTCGAAGTAGACGTGGCCGATGGTGTCGCCCTTCTTCAGGCCCTTGGTGCGGGTGAGGAAGTCGACGGCGGCGATCATGTCGACGTCGTAGGTGGTGCCGAGCACCTGGACGGCGTCCTTGCCGAGCAGGGAGGCCGCCCAGGCCTGCGGGAAGGTGAGCATCTTGTCCCGCTGGATGTCGTCGAGCAGGGCGGCCACCACCGGGGAGCCGATGACCTGCGGCAGCGCCACCACGTCGGGGGCGATGTCGGCGTAGGCGGTGACGGCCTTCTGCACGTCGTAGCCGTGGTCCTTGACGACGATCTCGACCTTGCGGTCGCAGATGCCGCCCTCGGCGTTGGTCTCGTCGGCCCACATCTGCTGGGCCTGCACGATGCTCTTGCCGAGCGTCGCGTAGGGGCCGGTCAGGTCGGTGAGGGCGCCGAGCTTGATCGTGTCGTCGTCGACGCCGGGTCCGGTGCGGACGCCGTCGGCGGCGTCGCCCTTGCCGTCGCCCTCCGCCTTGGAGCTGCACCCGGTGGCGGCGAGCAGCAGCGCGAGGGTTCCGGCGAGGACGGCCCCGGCGGCGCGGACGCGGGGGCGGCGGGTGTGTCTGGTGGTCACGGGGTGTGCTCCTTGGGTCGTGCGGCCGCGGCCGGCGGCGGGGGCGAGGGAAGGACGGTGTCCTGAGTGGTGGTCGGGGTGCGGCGGCGCCGCAGGCGGTCGCGGGCCCGGCGGGCCAGACCGTGCAGCCCGTCGGGGGCGTACAGCAGGACCAGGACGATGGCGGCGCCGTACAGGTAGCGGGCGGCCTCGGTGGGGCCGACGGCGCCCTCGGCGGAGCCGGGCGCGGCGACCAGCGGGAGCTGGTCGGCGTAGCGGGTCATCAGCAGCGGCAGCGCGGTGACGAAGACGGCGCCGGCGGTGGCTCCGGCGACCGAGCCCAGGCCGCCGATCACGATCATCGCGAGGTAGTCGACGGACAGCACAAGACCGAAGTAGTCGGGCACCACCCGGCGGAAGGCGAGCGCCAGCAGCACACCTGCGAGGCCCGCGTACATCGACGAGACCACGAAGGCGGCGGAGCGGTGCCGGGCCACGTCGACGCCCATCACGGCGGCGGCGGTCTCGCTGTCGCGGAGGGCGGCCAGCGCCCGGCCGGGGCGGGAGCGGAGCAGGCCGCGGGCGGTGAACCAGGTGAGCGCGAACAGCGCCAGGCCCAGGAACCACAGCCGCTCCTCCGCGCCGAACGGCACACCGAGGACGGTCAGTTCGTCGCCCGTGTCGAAGGTGAAGCCGCCGAGGGACAGCGGGGGCACGGAGCGGCCGTTGAAGCCGCCGGTGACCGACTCGGCGGTGAGCAGGACGTGGTGGCCGAGGAACACCAGGGCGAGGGTGGCGATGCCGAGGTAGATGCCCTTGACCCGGCCGGCGACGGGACTGAACAGCCCGCCGGCGAGGCCCGCCATCAGTACCGCGAGGGGCACGGCGAGCGCGGTCGGCAGGCCAGGACCCGGGTCGCCGGCCAGCCAGGTGTAGCCGTAGGCGCCGACGGCCAGGAAGAAGGCGTGACCGAGGGAGAGTTGTCCCGCGGTGCCGCTGAGCAGGGCGAGGCCGATGGCGCCGATGGCGGCCGCCATCGAGAACAGGCCGATGCGCAGCCAGAAGGCGTCCAGATAGAACGGCGGCAGGCACAGCAGCACGGCGACCGTCAGCAGGGTGGCGCGGCGGCGGGTGAGGAGCGCGCGGAGACGGTCAGACACGGGCCGCTCCCTTCGCGCCGAACAGCCCGTTGGGCCGCACGAGGAGCACGAGCAGCATCACGGCGTAGGGGGCGACATCGCCGAACCCGTCGCCGAGCACGTGCAGTTCGGACTGGTAGCCGACGACGAGCGCCTCGGTCAGCCCGATGACCAGACTGCCGGCGAGGGCGCCCGTCGGGGAGGCGAGTCCGCCGAGGATGGCGGCGGGGAAGGCGTTGAGCGCGATCTGGCCGGTGGTGCGCTCCAGACCGGGGGCGGGGAACGCCGCGAGGAACACCGCGGCCAGCGCGGCGAGCGCGCCCGCCAGGCACCAGGCGCCCGCCCGCACCCGGCCGAGGTGGACGCCCATCAGCGCTGCGGCCTCCATGTCCTCGGCCGCCGCCCGCAGCGACAGGCCCCAGGGGGTGAACCGGAACAGGGCGAAGACCCCGGTGATGACGACGGCCGACACGGCGATCGCGGCGAGCCGGCTGTCCGCGACGGTGACCGGGCCGAGTTCGGTCACCGCGTCGCCCCAAGGGTCGCCGAGCGTCAGCAGGTCCCCGCCGATGCGCCGGGCCAGCTCGGTGAGCAGCACGATGTCGATGCCTATGGTGACGATGGTCTGTACGTGCGCGGAGTGCGCGTCGTGGCCGCCGCGCTGGAGCAGGAACCGGTCCAGCGCCCCGGCCAGGGCGGCCGTCACGATCACCGCGAGGGCGAGCGCCCCGGCGAAGCCCAGGTCGTCGTGGAGGACGGCGACCAGATAGCCGCCGAACAGCAGCAGCGAGCCGTGGGCGAAGTTGAGCACGCCCGAGGCCTTGAAGATGACGACGAAGCCGAGGGCGACCAGCGCGTACACCGCGCCGAGGGCCAGTCCGCCCAGCAGGCTGTCCAGGAGATCCGTCATGCCGCGTCCTCCCCGGTCGCGTCGGTGCCGAGGTAGGCGCGCAGGACCTCCGGGTC
The DNA here is from genome assembly GCF_022869105.1 of Streptomyces sp. BJ20. NCBI lineage: Bacteria > Bacillati > Actinomycetota > Actinomycetes > Kitasatosporales > Streptomycetaceae > Streptomyces > Streptomyces sp. BJ20. The sequence goes on along the minus strand of NZ_CP094918.1, from coordinate 3,258,187 downwards.
CCGGCGGACCTCGTCGGGCGTGCCGTGCGCGATGGTCCGGCCGAAGTCCAGCACGGTGACCTCGTCGGCGAGACGCATCACCAGACCCATGTCGTGCTCCACGAGGACGACGGAAAGGCCGAGTTCGGCACGGAGTTCGGCCACCACCTCGGCGGTGCGGGCGCGTTCGGCGGCGTTCATGCCGGCCACCGGTTCGTCGAGCAGCAGTACACGGGGCTCCAGGCAGAGGGCGCGGGCGAGTTCGACGCGCTTGCGGTCGCCGTAGGACAGCAGGCCGACCGGTGAGTCGAAGTGGGCTCCGAGGCCGGTGAGTTCGGCGATCTCGCGGGCGCGGGCGAGGTGCTCGCGCTGTTCGCGCCGGGCGCCCGGCAGCCGGAGGGCGCTCGCGGTGAATCCGGCGCGGGTGAGGGCGTGCCGGCCGAGCATCAGGTTGTCGGCGACGGTGCCCTGGGTGGTGACGATGTTCTGGAAGGTGCGGGCCATGCCGAGCGCGGCGATGCGGTGCGGTGCGAGCCGGGTCAGCTCCGTGCCGCCGAGGGTGACGGTGCCGGATGCGGGGCGGCACAGCCCGGACAGCACGTTGAAGCATGTGGACTTGCCGGCGCCGTTCGGGCCGATGAGCGCGTGCACCGAGCCGGGGGCCACGGTGAAGGAGACCCCGTCGAGCGCGGTGAGCCCGGCGAAGCGGACGGTGACGTCCCGAACGGTGAGCTCGGGCGGGGCGGTGGTGGTGCGGGCCTTGACGGTGCGGGCCTCGGTGGTGCGGGCCTTGCTGCTGCGGGCCTCGGTGGTGCGGTCGTTCACGCGGCCCCCTGGTCCTGCGCCGACTCGCCCAGGTACAGGCGGCGTACGGCGTCGGTGCGGGCGAGTTCGTCGGCGGGCCCGGACAAGCGGGTCTCCCCCACCTCCAGGACATGCGCGTGGCTCGCGAGCGAGAGCGCCATGCCGGCGTTCTGCTCGACGAGCAGCACGGCGGTGCCCTGCGCGTTGATCTCCCGGACCACCTCTGCGATGCGGTGCACCATCTGCGGGGCGAGGCCCAGGGAGGGTTCGTCCAGGAGCAGCAGGCGGGGCGCGGCCATCAGGGCGCGGCCGATGGCGAGCATCTGCTGCTCGCCGCCGGACAGGAGCCCGGCGGGCTGGTGGGTGCGTTCGGCGAGCCGGGGGAAGAGCGTGAAGACGCGGTCGCGGGCCTCCTGGACCTGGGCGCGTCCGCGCCGTCCGAGGCCGAGGCCGCCGGAGCGGAGGTTCTCGTCGACCGACAGCCCGGCGAACACCCGCCGTCCCTCGGGTACCTGGACGACGCCGGCGCGGACCGCGGCGACCGGGTCCTTGCCGTCGAGCACCGTGTCGCCGTAGCGGATGCGGCCGGCCGTGACCGCGCCGCGGTGCAGGCGGAGCGTGCCGGAGACGGCGCGCAGCAGCGTGGTCTTGCCGGCGCCGTTCGCGCCGAGCAGGGCCACGACCGTGGCGGGGGGCACGGTCAAGGACACGGAGCGGAGGGCGGACAGGGCTCGGCCGTACGTCACGTCGACGTCCTCGACGTGCAGGGTGGGGCCACCGTCCGGTGGTGCTTCGGGCATCACGACTCCTCGGGGTCGTCGCGTGGGTCTGCGACGGCTTCGGGGGAAGGGGTGCTTACGACAGCACGGGGGTGCGGAGGGGGTACAGCGGTCTGTGGCCGCACGCTGCGGTGTACCAACGGGGGTGGGGGTGGGTTGTGCGGATGCCCATGCGGGCGGCTCGTTGGTCGGTACGCCCGGGCGGCGGTGGTTCTTGTTGTGGCGCGGCTGCGGGGCGGTGGGGGCTGAGCGCGCCGTTCCCCGCGCCCCCTGCGGGCGCACCCGGCTGCGGGGCGGTGGGGGCTGAGCGCGCCGTTCCCCGCGCCCCCTCGGGCGCACCCGGCTGCCGGACCGTGGGGGCTGAGCGCGCCGTTCCCCGCGCCCCCTGCGGGCGCACCCGGCTGCGGGGCGGTGGGGGCTGAGCGCGCCGTTCCCCGCGCCCCCTCGGGCGCACCCGGCTGCCGGACCGTGGGGGCTGAGCGCGCCGTTCCCCGCGCCCCGGCGGGGCGCTCTATGGCTCCTGGCGGTGGAGGAGGTTGTGGGCTGTCAGGGCCAGGGTGGTTTCCACCAGGTCTGTGGGGCGGGAGAGGTTGCGGCCTGTCAGCTGTTCGTAGCGGCGGAGGCGGTTGAGGACGGTGTTGCGGTGGCAGTAGAGGCGTCGGCCCGCCCGCTGGGCGGAGCCGTCGCAGGCGAGCCAGGTGGCGAGGGTGTCCAGGAGGACCTCGGCGTCGGCGGGTTCCAGGGCGGCGAGCGGGCCGAGCAGCCGGTCGGTCAGCGCCGCCGCGAGGTCGGGGTTCGACGCGACCAGCGCCGCCGGCAGATGTTCGGTCAGCCGGACCGTGCCGCCCGCCTCCGGACACAGCCGAAGCGCGGTGTCCGCCAGCCGTCGCGCCTCCCCCACCGCGGCCAGTCCGTCGACGGTGCCACTGACGCCCACCCGCACGCCGGGCGGCTGCTCGTCCGGGACGACCGTCGCCGGGTCGCCCTCGACGAGGACGATGCCGTGGTCGGCGTCCACGCCGGTGTGCCAGTGCACACGCACACCGGGGGCGAGGGCCGCCTGGGCACCCGTACAGCCGGCGGACCGCGTCGCCTCGACGGCGACGACGACGTACCGGCCGTGCTCGGGCAGGTCCAGCGCCTCGGCCGCCTCGGGCAGGTCGGCGATCCTGCTGGTGCCGTCCAGCAGCGCCGCGGCCAGCAGACGCACCCTGTTCTCCCTCCGCCATGACATCTGCCGCTCGGTCTGCCGGTACGCGTCGGCGACGATCATGCTGTGCTCGTCGACGAACTCCCACACGTCGGACGCGACGTGCACCAGCAGCCGCACGTCCTCCGGCGCCGCCCGGGACGTCTCGTCGACCAGGCCCTGCCACACCAGCGAGCCGCCCAGCCGGAAGGCGTGCAGCACCGCGTCCAGCGGCAGGCCCTGTTCGGCGCGGGTGGCGCCGATCTTCCAGGAGCAGCGGCGCGCCGCGTCACGGGCGCCCCGCGGGTCCAGCAGCGAGGAGATGCTGTGCCGCAGCGAGCGGTGCACCTCCTGCCACGTGGCGACGGCGTCGTCCTCGACGGCGGTGCGGTAGGCCGGCTCCTGCTCCTGGAGCACCGCGACCAGCCTGTCGGTGAGCTGCGGCAGGTCGTCCAGCAGGATGCGGGCGGCCCGGTGCAGCACGCGCAGCGCGTCGGCGTCGATCAGCGACCGCACGCGTGGCGTCCGCGACCGAGGTGCGGGCACGGGTCCGGGACGCAGCAGGGTTCGTGGCCGTACGGCGTGAGGCATCGCGCATTCCCCCCAGGGTCGGGCTTCCGGGCGGTGCCCGTGCGGCGGCCCCGTACCGGCGCCCGGCAGGTACGGGGAGCCCGCGGGCCGGCCGCCGTCGGACTCGTCCTGCCCCGAAGGATGGCATACCGTCCGGTCGGTCCCTAGAGTCGTGCACCGGTCTTTTCCTCCTGCTCGACCAGACGCACCAGCTCGACCCGGGAACGGAGGCCGAGCGTGGCGAACACGTTCCGCAGGTGGTAGTCGACGGTCCGGGTGGACACGGAGAGGCTGAGGGCCACCTCCCGGTTGGTGGCGCCCGCGGCCACGTAGCGGGCGATCCGCATCTGCTGCGGGGTGAGGCGGGCCAGATCGCCGGCGCCCACGGACGCGGCGGGGGCCGCGTTCGGGGCGGCGCCCCCGGCCCTGAGCTCGGCGGCGGCCTGCTGCGCCCACAGAGGGGCGCCGCAGCGTTCGAAGCCGAGGCGGGCCTCCTCCAGACGGGCGCGGGCCTCGCGGAGGCGGCGTCTGCGGCGCAGCCACTTGCCGTAGAGGAGTTCGGTACGGGCGCGTTCGAAGTCACCCGCGGTGTCGTCGTGCCGGTCGAGCGCGCGCAGGTACAGCTCGTCGGCGGCGTCGGGACCGGCCAGCAGGGCACGGCAGCGCAGGAGTTGGGAGGGGGCCTGGGGGTCGGCGCCGCAGGCCGCCCACAGGACGAAGTCCTCCACGACCGCCTCCGCGTGCTGGGGGCGCCCGGCGGACGCTGCGGCCTCCACGAAACAGGGGACGGCGAGCATCCACACCGCGAAGTGGCCGCGGCGGGCGCCGGGGCGGACCAGCGGGCCGAGTCGCTGCGCCGCTTCGCGGGGGCGGCCGGCGCCGAGGTCGGCGCGGGCCACGGCCCAGTGCGCGAGGGTCGCGGCCTGGGCGAGCCCGTGTCGGCGTGCGGTGCGCAGGGCCGCCTCGGCGTGTTCGGCCACCAGGTCCGCCTCGCCCTCGATGGACGCGGCGAGCGCGAGGACGGCGTGGTGGTGGGCGGCGGTGTTGCGCTGCCCGGTGCGCTCGGCGGCGCGGTGGCCCTCCTCGGCATGGGTGCGGGCGAGCTGGTGGCGGCCCGCGCGGAGTTCGGCGTAGGCGAGGTACTCGAGGGCTCGGGGTTCGAGGGCGGCGGAGCCAGTGGTGCGGGCGGCGGCGAGGGCGCGGGCGCCCGCGCGGCGGGCGGAGGTGACGTCGCCGAGCATCAGCGCTGCGGCGGCGGAGCGGAGGAGGTGGTCGGGGTCGGAGCCGTGGAGGCCGTTGTCGACGACGCGGCGGAGGGGGGTGGCGGCGAGGTCGAAGCGGGCGAGGAGGACGGCGCGCATGCCGTCGCGGTGGTCACGGAAGGGGTCGCCGTCCGGCGGTGACATCGTGGTCGGGACGCCGCTCGGCTGCGGGTCCGTGGGCGGGACGCCGCTCGGCTGCGGGTCCGTGGTCGGGACGCCGCTCGGCTGGAGGTCCGTGGGCGGGACGCCGCTCGACCGGGAGTCCGCAGGCAGGGCTCCGCTAGACCGGGAATCCATGGGCAGGGCGCCGCTCGGCTGGAGGTAGGTGGGCGGGACGCCGCTCGGCTGGGAGTCCGTGGGCGGCGCGCCACCCACCCTGGAATCCGTGGACAGGGCGCCGCCCGCCCTGGAATCCGTGGACAGGGCACCGCCCGCCCGCGAATCCGCGGGCGGGGCGCACGCCGTGCGGGGTGCTGTTACGCCCACCCGTGCCGCTGGGCCCCCCAGGCCGTCAGGGTGCCGGAGGAGGCACGACTGCACGCAACCGCGGGAGACGTCGCCGACTGCACGGCTTACCGCGTCGGGCGGCCCCAAGGCCTCTACGGCAGCGGGCGTCGGGCGGCAGGTGCAGGCGGACACGGCGGGTGGCGTCGGCGTCGGCGGGCTGGGGGTCGGGGCGCTTCGCGGGACGCGGACGCAGGCTTCTGCCAGAGGGAACGTCGGTGGTGTGTGGGTGGGGGCCAGGGCCGAGAGGCAGGCGGTGGGGTCGCCCGCGGACCAGGCCGCGTCCGCCGCGCCCAGGGTCGCGCGGGCCGCGGCGGGCGGGGGCAGGAGGTCGGCCGCGAGCAGGAAGGACTCCCGGGCGTCCTCCACCGGGCCGTCGGCCAGGAGTACCGCGCCCCGCAGGAGTTCCGCGCCTCCACGCACCGAGGCCGGCGCGGAACGGCCGCGCGCCCGGTCCAGCAGGCGTAGCGCGTCGGCGGCGTGGCCGGCGAGGAGTGCCTGCTCGGCGGCGGCTAGGTGGCGGCGGGCCCGTTCCGCCTGGTCCGGGGTGAGGTCGGCGGCGCGGGCCAGGGCCCGGAGGCGGAGGGCGGGGGGCGCGGTGGACGACGGGTCGGTCGCCGCCGCGGCCAGGGAGGCCGCCACGGCGGGAGCGGGCGCGCCGACCGCCCACGCACGGTGGAGGAGCGGGAGGAGGTCCTCGCGGTCGGTCGCGGCCTCGGCGAGGGAGAGATGCGCGGCACGGCGGTCCTCGGGGGACGCGGTGGCGTACACCGCCCGGGCCATCAGCCCGCTGCGGAAGCGGAGCCGGCCCTCGCCGCGGGTCAGCAGGTCGGGCAGCGGGGCGGTCGCCGCCGCGTGGGCCGCCCGGAGGACGAGTGCCGCGTCCGCGTCCTCCTCCCCCGTCGCACATGCGGCGGCCGCCGTCGTCAGGAGCAGGCCGCCGGGGTCGTCGGGCAGGCGGCCGCCGGCCACGTCGGCCAGCACCTCACCGTCGGCCGTCGGCCGGGGCAGGGAGCGTCGCCCGCCCAGCTGGGCCGGCGACAGACGCCGGACCAGCGCCAGCAGCAGCGCCGGGTTGCCCTCGGCCGCCGTGATCAGCTCCTCCTGTACGGCGGGGTCGACGGCGCTGTCCGTGCGCTCCCGGATCAGCAGTGCCGCGTCGCCGGGGGTGAGCGGGCCCAGGCGCAGGACGGGCAGGTCCGCCAGTTCCGGTGGCGGGGGGCGGTGGCCGGCGACCGTCAGGAGGAGCGTCGTGCGTACGGCCGTCTCCCGTATCCGCGTGGCGGTGCGGGCGAGCGCGGCGCGGGACGGGGCGTCCCACAGGTCCGCGTCGTCCATGCAGACGAGGAGCGGGCCGGCGGTCCGGAGGGCCTCGTCCAGCCCGTGCGCGCCGTCGGCGCGTACGTACCGCACGGGGCCCGTGCGGAAGAGTCGGGCGGCGTGGTCGAGGAACGTGGTGCGGCCGCAACCGGGTTCACCGGTCACGACGCGGACGCCGCCGTCGGTGCGCAGCGCGTCCAGCAGCTCGGCGGTCAGCCGCTGCCGCGCGGTCGTCTGTCCGGTCATTCCAGCGACCTTACTCACGCGTAAGGTCGTGCGGAAGGTATACGTCCGCGACTGGATGAAACATGAACGGCCGCTCCACCAGCGGCTTTTGCGGTGTGACGTCCCCCTCGGACTGTGCTGTGGCCCAAGCGCGGCGGCGGGCCGCGTTGCCCGCGCACAACGCCGGTGGCGGCCCGCGCCGCGCGCGGACCGCCACCGGTCGGTGTCGTCAGGAGGTGTGCGGGCAGTTGCCCCGCGACTCCTCGATCGTCAGGCTCGGCCGCGGCAGCGGGCAGAGGAACTGCTCGTACCGGGTGTCGTTGTCGATGAAGCGCTTCAGCCACGAAATGCTGTACTTCGCGATCGTCGTGTCCGACGTGTTCGGGGTGAAGTGGCTGGCGTTGTTGAGCTCCAGGTACGCCCGGTCCAGGGAGGACGGCAGGGTGTTGTAGAACGGCTCGGCGTGGCTGGCGACGGGCGCGATGGAGTCGCCGTCGGCGCCGAAGATCAGGGTGGGGGTCCGGAGCTCGGGCCAGGTCTTGTCGAGGTTCCAGGGCGTCAGCGGGATGGCGGCCTGGAGGGACGGCCGGGTCTTGGCGGCCTCGAGGGAGCCGCCGCCGCCCATGGAGTGCCCCATGACGCCCAGCCGGCCGCTGTCGACGCGGCTGCGGACGAGGCTCCGCTGGGTGAGGTAGTCCAGCGCGGCCAGCAGCTGGTCGCCCCGGGAGCCGGGCTGGTCGACGGTGGTGAGGGTGTCGATGGTGAACACCACGAAGCCCTGCGAGGCCAGGCGCGGGCCCAGCCAGGAGATGGAGGACTCGAGAGCGGTGAAGCCGGGCGAGATGGCGATCGCGCCGAAGGTGCCGTCGGCGGTGGTCGTCGGGTAGTAGATCGTGCCGCCGCCGAAGCCGGTCGCGGAGAGCCGGGACACGGAGGTCTGCGAGACGGCGTACGGGCCGCGCAGGGCCTCGATGCTGGACTCGGTGGGGGCCGGGCCGCGCTCGTAGGGGTTGTCGGCGGCGTGGGCGCCGGGGCCGGTGAGGGTGCTGAGGCCGACGACGGCGGCGAGCGCCGCGGTCAGTCCGGCCAGGCGGCCGGTCCTGCGCCTGCTGGTGTGGGGGTGCTGCTGCACGACGAGTGGTCCTCTCTGTCATGGCGGTCGCCGGGCCGGCCGGCGCACGGGGTCACTGCGTGGGCCGGGGAGCCGTGCGGAGGCCGGGGCGGTGCCTTCTGACTGGCGGTGCCACTGTCGGTCGGGAGGGGGTGGGCGGGGATCGGTGAAATCACCGGTCTTGTGGGAGGGCGTGGGTGTGCGGGGTTCGTTGACCGCGGGGCGGTGGGGGCTTGGCGCGCAGTTCCCCGCGCCCCTGTCGGCCCGCGGGCCGGTGGGGTTGCGCGCGCAGGTCCCCGCGCCCCAGGGGTAGGCCGGTGCGCGCGTCAGGCCGCGGGCCCGTCGGGGCTGCGCGCGCAGTTCCCCGCGCCCCTGTCGGGCCGCGGGCCGGTGGGGTTGCGCGCGCAGGCCGCGCCCCTGTGATGGGCCGGTGTGCGCGTCAGGCCGCGGGCCCGTCGGGGCTGCGCGCGCAGTCCCTCGCGCCTCTGTCGGGCCGCGGGTCTGTGAGGGCTGAACGCGCGGCTCACCGCGCCCCTGGGGGTCGCGCCTCAGGAGGACGCTGTCAGGGCCGACGACGCGGCTGCGGTGGCGAGGTAGAAGGCGGGGAACGCCAGGTTGTGCAGTACTCGGGCGCGCAGGTGGAAGGCGATCGCGCCCAGGTAGAACAGGACGAGACCGCAGGCCGCGGCCACGCCGAGGGGGCGCAGTGCGCCGACGAGGACGCCGAGGAGGAGGCCCGCCGCGCCGGCCAGCTTCAGGACGGCCAGCCAGGGGATCCACGATCGGGGGACACCCACCAGCGCCGAGTTGGCGAGCACGAAGCGTGCCCCGGCGAGGTCGGCGACGGCCATGGCCACGTTGACGGCGGCGGTGAGCACGACGACGACGAGAAGTGCGAGCGGGACATCGGTCATGCCTCCAGGGTTCGCGGGCTGCTCGACACCGTCCAATACCTGCTTCTATAACCTGGAGGCATGGATGTGGACACGCGTCTCCTCCGGTACTTCGCCGCGGTGGCGGAGGAGGGCAGCCTCACCGGGGCCGCGCGGCGGCTGTTCGTCTCGCAGCCCGCGCTGACCAAGCAGATGCGGCGCCTGGAGGACGCTCTCGGGGTACGGCTCTTCGCGCGTTCACGCTCGGGGATGGCGCTGACCGAGGCCGGCCGTGAGTTCGCCTCCCGGGTGCCCGCACTGCTGGACGGATGGGACGAGGCGGTGCGGGCGACCGGCCGGGCGGCGCGGATACTGCGCCTGGGCTTCCTGGACGCGGGCGCGGTGGGACCCGTCCCCGAGGTCATCGCGGAGTTTCGTCGCGCACGGCCGGAGTGGCGGGTGGAACTGCGGCAGTTCGACTGGTCGGACCCGAGCGCGGGCCTGGCCCGGGGGGAGGTGGATGCCGCAGTGGTGCGTCTGCCGTTCCCCGGTCAGGAGAGCTACGCGGTGCGGGAGTTGTTCGCCGAGGAGCGTGGCGTGCTGCTGCCGGCCCGGCACCCGCTGGCGACCCGGGAGACGGTGGACTTCCACGAGCTCCGGGACGAGCCGTTCGTCGCGGCCGGGGCCGAGACCGGCACCTGGAGGGAACACTGGCTGGGGGCGGAGGAACGGGACGCCGGGCATCCCGTCCGGGTCGGCGCCGTGACCAGCCGTCCCGACGAGTGGCTGGGAGCGGTGGCCGGCGGGTGCGTGGCACTGGCCCCCGCGTCGGCGGCCCGCTTCCACTCCCGCCCGGATGTGGTGTTCCGGCCGGTCCACGGGCTCTCACCGTCCCGGGTGGGGCTGGCCCGGCCTCGGCGGCGGAGGGACGAGGCTGTGCTGGACGAACTGTTGCGGGCCGTCTCGCGGCGGCTGGGAGGACGGCCCCTGGGGGGCTGGGCCGGTGTCGGCGTTCGGCCGCGGGCCGGTGGGGGTTGAGCGCGCAGTTCCCCGCGGCTCTCAGGAAGATTCACTCGGCCTCGTCGAAGAGTGAGGCATGTGTATGAACGGCCGGGGTACCCGGGCGCATACGGTCACCGTCGGAGTCGGCGCCGACGGTGGCGGCGACGGCGCCGCCGGTTCCGGGGCGCCGTCGTTCTATGCGGCGTCGTAGACGTGGGCCCGGCCGCCGACCCACTTCACCCAGGCGGGGTCGTCCAGCAGCTGTTCGCCCTCCGGAAGCCCCACACGGCGCAGGAACTCCACGACGTCACGGTCGGAGTAGGCGAGGCCGACGATCTCTCCGCGCACGGTGACGCGCCGGCCCCCCGAGCCCAGCGGCGGGTGTACCACGATCGGAGGCTTCCTCATCCCTCCAGCATCCGTCCGTGCCGTCGCGTATGCACGCCGGGACCGCCTGTCACCCGACTGGACCGCCGGACGAGCCGGACGGACGCCCGCCGTGCTGGTATGGAAGCGGCCTCCATGCCTACCCGGAGGGAGCTGGGAATGCACGAGATGTGGTGCGGTGCAGACACTTCGGGGGAGCCGGTCTGGCACGTTCTCACCCCGGACAAGACCTCGACGCTGTGCGGGGTGGACAAGGAGGATGAATCGCCACGGCGCGACACGACGGACCGGCACTGCTTCACCTGCATGAAGTCGTTCCAGGCCGTCGTGGCGTCCCGCTGAGAGCCACGGCCGCCCCCGCCGGCGCCGGCGGGCCCGGGCACCGTCCGGGTCCGCCGGCGCCGTTTCAGTGACAGCCGCTTCCCCCCGGACCGTGGGCGTGCTCCCCCGCGTCCGGGCTGTGCGTGTCCAGCCGGCAGAAACAGGATGCCTCGACCGGTACGTCCGCCAGCGCCGCCGCCTGCCGCAGCTGCCGGGCGACGATCGCGGCCTCGCCGGTCTTTCCGGTGCGCAGCAGGCACTCGTGGAAGCCGTGCAGCGCCCAGACGTTGTCCGGGTGCTGGAGCGGCCGGGGCAGGGTGTCGTCGAGGCCCAGGTCGGCGCGGTATACGGCCTCCGCCTCGGCGACCCGGCCCTGTTCGAGGAGCAGCGCGCCGAGGGCGTGCCGGGCGGGCTGCATCCAGCCCCACGGCTCGTCGTACGGCAGGGTGTCGTCCCGTTCGACCGCCAGTTCGAGCGCGGCGAAGGCGGTGTCGTGGTCGCCCTTGCGGTAGGCGAGTTCGCCGTCGAGCATCGCGGAGGCGATGGCGAGGATGTCGTGGCAGGTGTTGTTGAACAGCATCCTGCTCCCGGGGACGCGGTCCACGGCCGCGCGGAACTTCTCCCGCTCGGCGTCGGCGCCGTCCGTGTCGCCCTTCACGCCGAGGGCGACGCCTCGGGCGTAGTGCAGCATCGCGGTCGTGACGCAGTACAGCTCGGGATCTTCGGGGAACGGCAGCGCGAGGATGTCGTCCCAGCGGCCGAAGCGGATCAGCACGTGGAAGCGCATCGCCAGGAATCCCTCCAGCCAGTCCGCCATGGGCGGGCTCTCCACCCGCAGGAGCTTCTCCGGCACGGCGGCCTCGAGCCGGGCGGCGGCGTCCAGGGCCACCTCGGACTGTCCGGCGAACATCGCGCCGTAGATCCGGAAGTGGTGGTTGTGGCAGCGGTAGAGCGTGTAGAAGTTCATCGCGCCGGCCCGCTGGAGGTACTTCTCGTCGGCGGTGATCGCGGCGGTGTTGTCCGAGACGACACGGCGGTAGTCGCCGCACAGCACCTCGAGATGCGAGGGCATGTGGAGCAGGTGCCCGGCGTCGGGCACCGCCCCGCGCAGCCGGTCGGCGACGGTGAGGGCGGCCTCCGGGGTCGGGGACATCTCCATGAGGTGGATGTAGAGGTGCACGACACCCGGGTGCGTGGCTCCGGCCTCGGTGGCGAGGGCGCCGTCGAGCACCTCCTTGGCCTCCAGGGTGCGGGCGCCGTCGGCGGGGCGCCCGGTCCTCAGGTCCCACAGCTGCCAGGGCGTGAGGTTCATCAGCGCGTCGGCGCAGAGCACGGCCACGTCCAGGTCGCCGGGTGCGCTCTCGTACACGGCGAGCATGCGGTCCGCGTACGGCTCGTTCCAGACGGAGCAGTCCTCCGCGGGGCGGTCCTGCGGGTAGCGGGCGCGCAGGGCCTCGACGAGGGCACGCTCGACGGGGGTGGCGCGGGCCTCGGCCGCCTGGTGGGCGCGCTCGACAGCCGCGTGGGTGCGCTGGACGGTGCGGTCGAGGTCCTCGGCGTCGAAGGCCTCCCAGGGTTTGTTGTAGTTCGGGCCGAGGGCGTAGGCGATGCCCCAGTGGGCCATGGCGCAGCCGGGGTCGGCGTCGGCGGCCTTCTGGTAACAGGCGACCGCCTCCTCGTGGTTGAAGGCGTAGGTCCACATCAGCCCGCGGTCGAACCAGAGTTGCGCCTCGGGAGAGGTCGTCGACACGGGCCGTCCGTAGGAGCCGAGGTCGTAGTAGTCGTCCATGGTGCCCGCCTCCCGGGGGTTCCGGCGACGTCGGCCGCCGCCCGTCGGCGGCCGACGTCCCGTGGGGACGAAACCGACGATAGCGGGGCACGGGCGGTCGCGCAGGCGCGCCGGGAAACCCGTCCCGAGGCAGGTCGGACGCTCACGAGGAGCTGCGGTGACGGCACCTTGATCATGGCGTTGGTCCAGCGCATCCGCCGCGGGGTCTGGGGGTGGCAGTCGGAGGTGATCGAGCAGGGCGCGGTCGCGGGTGGCCTGTGCGGTCCGGGCGAGTATCCCCCGAGCCCGGTCTCCGGGCTTCGCCCGAGGGCCTGGGCGGCCTGCCGGCTCGCCGGGCGACGAGAGTGACGCGGGCCGCCGCTGTCTTGAACAGGAAGGCTGCTTGGACAGCGGGTCGCCGTCGGTGATCGTGGTCTCGTGGGCGGCGCGTCCAGGGTGTCCGTCGGGCGGCCGGTGGCCCTCGGGGTGGTCCCGGTGACCGTAGCGGATCGGCACGGACATCACGCCGTCGCGGAACGCCGCGGTCCACAGCCGGCCCGGAGCACCCCGCGCGGGGTGGTGATCTGGACCAGGTCTCCGTGGGGGCCTCGCCGTGGGAGTGCAGGATCGAGGCGGACGGCACCCACCGTTCGACGCCCTCCTCCGTCACCCCGTCCGCGAGGTGCAGGCCGATGCGGGCCGGCCAAGGGTCGCCGGGGGGCTAAGGGATGCGTGCGGCTCGGGGGTTGGTGATCCGGTCCGGCGAACTGTCCACGGGGGACCGGTCCCCACGGTGCGGCGATGTCGCGGAGGCGGGCACCCGCCCCTCCATCGGTCAGACCATCACACCACGTACATGTCATGCGACTCTGGGTGACTGTCTGACACACCTTCACCATTCCTTCGGGTCTTGTGCGCCGACGGGCTGGCAAGGGCCGTACGGCCCTCCCTAGGATGTATTTCCTGTCCAGCCAGTCCAGTTGGCGCGGCACTCCGCAGGGGGAACGATGCACACCGGTAAGCAGCTGTCCACCGAGATCGACGCAACCGTGCCGACGGCCGCGCGCATGTACGACTACTACCTCGGCGGCAAGGACAACTACGCCGCGGACCGCGCCGCGGTCGAGGAGCTCGACAAGGTGGTGCCGAGCACCCGCCGCCTGGCCTTGAACAACCGCCGTTTCCTGCAGCGCGTGGTCCGCACGCTCACCCAGGAGTACGGCATCCGGCAGTACCTGGACCACGGCTCCGGCCTGCCCACGCAGGACAACGTGCACCAGGTGGCGCAGCGCGTCGACCCCACCACCCACGTCGTGTACGTCGACAACGACCCGATGGTGTCGGTGCACGGACGGGCCCTGCTGGAGCAGGACGAGCGCACGGTGGTCATCCAGGCGGACATGCGCGACACCGACGGGATATTCGGCCACTCCGAGACCCAGCGGCTGATCAACTTCGACGAGCCGGTGTGCGTCCTGTTCAACTCCGTCTTCCACTGCATCCCGGACAGTGACACCGACGGTCCGTCGGCCGTCGCCAACCGGGTGCGGGAGCGGCTGGCGCCGGGCAGCTTCATGGTCATGTGCCAGCTGGTCAGCGAGGACCCGAAGGTCCGCGAGTTCGTCACCGACTTCATGGACCAGGTGACGCAGGGGCACTGGGGTCGGGTTCGCACGGAGAAGGACGTCGAGGTGCTCTTCGACGGCCTGGAGATCCTGGACCCGGGCCTGGTGGAGGTGTCCACCTGGCGTCCTGACACGGACGTGGCGCCCCGTCAGCTCACCCAGGAATGGATCGAGTTCGGCGGCGTCGGCCGACTTCCTTCGTAACCCTCACGCACGACCGACGCCCCTTCCGGGACTCGGGAGGGGCGTCGGTCGTGCCGGCTCAGGAAGGCCGTGCCGTCTCAGGAGGAGAGCGCGTAGCGTTCGTCCATCCTGCGGCGCAGCATCTCGACGGATTCGCGGGGCGTGAGCGCCTCGTCGGCGAGACGGTCGAGCACGATCCGGTACTCCTCGGTCTCGTCGCGGTCCTCGAGGAAGTTGGCGCTTCGGATGTGCTCCAGGTAGACCACGTCGGGCAGGTCGAGTCCGCCGAAGCGCAGATAGGTCACCGGGATGGCGGGCGCCGAGGCGTTGGTGACGTTCAGCGGGACGATCTGCAGGGTGACGTTGGGCCGCTGGGCCATCTTGGCCAGGTGGTCGAGCTGGTCGCGCATCACGGTGCGGTCACCGAGGACGCGCAGCAGGACCGACTCGTCGATGACGGCCCACAGCTGCGGGGCGTCCTCGCGGAGCAGCAGCTGGGCGCGGCGCATGCGCAGCTCGACCCGGCGCTGCACCTCGCCCGCCGGGGCGTTGGGCAGTCCGCGCTCGACGACCGCGCGGGTGTAGTCGGCGGTCTGCAGCAGTCCGGGGACGTACTGGATCTCGAACGTACGGATGGTGGCGGCGGCCTCCTGGAGTCCGACCAGGCGGTCGAACCACTCGGGCATCAGCCGCTTGTCGTACCGCTGCCACCAGCCCGGCTCCCCGGCCCGCTGGAGCAGCTTGAGAAGGACGGAGGCCTCGTAGTCGTCGGTGCCGTAGAGCTCGAGCAGCGCCCGGACGTCCGTCTCGGTCGGCGGGCGGCGGCCCTTCCCGGACTCGATGCGGGACAGCTTGGCCCCGCTGAAGCCGACGGAGCGGGCCGCCTGGTCCTGGGACAGCCCGGCGTCCTCACGGAAACCGGCCAACTGCACGCCCACCAGCATCTTGAGCAGGGTCGGCGCGGGCTCGGGCCTGTCCAGGTAGGGTTCCAGACGGGAGATGCGATGCGACGCGGCGGACATCCTGACTCCCAGCAGACCGGCACAAGGGCGATTCAGACTATCGCATCTGATGCTGCCTCACCGCACGCGGATGCGAAATGCCGACCGAAGTGGGGCAGTTGGATTCCGCTTCACCGGCGCCGGTCCCCAGGGCCGGCACCGGCCGCGCGGCGGACGGCGGGCGCGGCGGCCCGTCGTCGGACGAGGTGAACCGTCACCGGACCAGATGGTCGAACTCGCCGTCCTTGGCACCCGCCAGGAAGGCGGCCAGCTCGGCGGCGGTGTACACGAGGGCCGGGCCGTCTGGGTCACGGGAGTTGCGCATCGCGACGTCACCGTCGGACAGCGGCGCGACCTCGACACAGTTGCCTTCGGCGTTGCTGTGCCGGCTCTTGATCCAGCGGGCGTCCAACTGGCTGGCCCGCACTCCGTTCCGCACTCCAGGCACCGCTGTCTCCTTGCTGCTGATCTCGTCCCGCCCCGCACGGCCGTACCGCGCACTTGGCGAAAATTCTCGCGCAATTTCCCGTGCAATTGCACGGGAGCGCTGACAGCGTGGATAATAGCCGTGGCGTCAACCCCCTTGGGAGCGCCCCGTCCTGACGTCGCATCGAGGAGATGCCGTGTCATCACCTGTGCACATGACGCTCCGGCCGAGGACCTCGGCCGTCTTACCGGCAGGTGGTGGCGGCGCCGGCTCGTTCGGCCCGCTGCCCGCGGTGCCGCACGAGGACGGGTCCCCACTGCAGACGGTGCCCGCCGCCGCCCCCCACGCGGCGGTGAGCATCGCCTGCAGCAGGGAGGGCCTCGCGCGAGCGCGGTCCTTCACCCGCGACACCCTCGGGGGGTGGTCGCTGCACCAGTGCGGCGACGACGCCGCCCTGATCATGACCGAGCTGGCCGCCAACGCCGTGCTGCACGCGGCGTCGCGCTGCCCGGGTGAGCCGGACGTACGGCTGGGGTTCCGTCTGGAGCCGGCGCACCTGCTGCTCACGGTCACCGACCCCGACGACCGCCCGCCCGTGCGGCAGCCTCCCGGCGCAGACGCCGACCTGGAGGAGCACGGCCGAGGGCTGCGCATCGTCGACGCCCTGTCGGAGGCGTGGGGCTGGTTCCCCGCCGTCCCGGCAGGCAAGACGGTGTGGGCCCGGTTGTCCACCCGCCCGCCCACCTGACACGACTGCCGCGGAAAGGCACCCACGCCATGCGCAGCGCTTCTACGGAACAGCCGAGCAGCGAGCGCCCAGTGCGCCACACGTCCCCCACCGGAGTGGCCCGGTCCACACCTCTCACGGCCCTGTCCCAGGTGCCATGGGCCGGCATGCAGGACTCCACCGGATCAGCGGCCGCCATTCCCCTGCTGCTCAACGGCATCGCCTGGGGTGACGCCGACACCGCCCGGGCCGCACTCGAGGATCTGCGGAAACGGATCTGCCAGTACGGCTTCGTCACGGAACAGGCGACCGCCGCCACGGTCCCGTTCCTCTGGGAGCTGGCCCAGCTGCCGCACGTCACCGTGCGGGCGGGGATCATCCAGCTGCTCAAGGCCATCGCCGACGCCCGGCAGTGGGAGAGCACGGCGGCCGCGTACCCCAAGCTGCTCAACCGACGTGAGAACCCGGTGGTGTGGGAGCGGGCCGCCCGGCAGGCGGTGCGGGCCCGGCGCGGCGAGCTGAACCGGCTGCTGTCGGAGCCGGACACGGAGATCGCCCGCGCCAGCACGGAGCTGGCCCGCGCACTGGCCGACTGAGGCCCGCGCGGCGCCGCACCCGCGGACGCCGCCGTACGCCCACGGCCCGGCACGGGCCGTGCACCGCCGCGTGCCCCGTCACGGGCCGCGGTGCACGAGCCGCGCCGCACCGCCCGGCGCACCACGGCCCGGCACGGGCCGCACACTCCGGGCCCCCCGGGGAGGGGACCGGTCAGGAAGACGCGCGACTGCTCTTGGGGACGGGTCGCGCGTCGGGGGGAGGGTCGCGCGCGGCCGAGGGGGGAAGGCCGCGCGCGACCCGCACACACGCACTTCTCGAACCTACGGTCCGCCCCACCGAACTGAGGCAGATCGTCAATCTGCCGCAGGACGAGCACGGCAAGGCGTTCCCGGTCGCTGGTGACGCGGTCGTCGGGCCTGTCCTGTTCCGCGGTAGGTGACGGCGTCAGGTCGCACCGAGGCCGTTCAGGAGGGTGTCGGCGACCAGATCGGCGGCCTGCGGGGGTTCCAGGTCGGGGAACCGGTGGGCGACGGTGTCGACGAGTTCGTCCAGGATCGTCCGCGCCCAGGCCGCGTCGACGCCTGCTCGCAGGTAGCCCTCGTCCAGCGCGCGGCGGATGAAGGCGTCGAGGCGCGCACTCTGCTCCTCCCGGCGGGCCCAGGCGACGGGGTCCTTCTGCATCATCAGGCGCACGTCGACCGGCCATTCGCGGCTGACGGGGATGATCCCCTCCAGGTAACGGTGGAGGGCGACCTGCAAGGGGGACTCGCCCAGGCGGGCTTCGTCCAGGACGCGTTCGGCGGAGTCGAGCTTGGCTTGGAAGACGGCGCTGAGCAGGGATTCACGGTTTGCGAAGCGGCGGTGGACGGTCGTCCGGTCCACCCCGGCGGCGGCGGCGATGGCCGCCATGGAGGCGCCCGGGTCCTCCGCCAGGAGTCGAGCTCCGGCACGGAGCACGGCAGTCAGGTTACGCGCGGCATCAGCTCTCATGATGCCGACATTCTACGCCCGTGCTTTACTTAATTAACTAACATCACCACGTGAGATGCGACACTAGAAATTAACACATCACACGTGTTGCACTTAGGTCAGCTTCGTCTACAGTGAAGTTGCTGTTCCGTTCGGGGCAGTGAAGCAGATGATGAAACGAGGCACGCGTCATGCCACGAACCTGGCTCATCACGGGGGGCTCACAGGGCCTGGGCAGGGCCCTGGTGCTCGCGGTCCTGGAGGCCGGCGACAACGTTGTGGTGACTTCCCGCAAGCCTGAGGCACTGGCTTCCCTGAGGGCCGAGCACCCGGACCAGCTGGAGGCGGTGGCGCTGGACGTCACCTCCGCGTCCCAGTCCCGGGGCGTGGTGGCCGCCGCGGTGGAGCGGTTCGGATCGGTGGACGTCGTCGTCAACAACGCCGGCTACGCCACCAGCGGCTCGATCGAGGACTTCCCCGAGGACGAGTTCCGCGCGCAGGTCGACACCAACTTGTACGGCGTGGTCAACATGACCCGGGCGGTCCTTCCCGTCATGCGCCGCCAGCGGTCCGGGCACATCGTGCAGATCTCCTCCATCGGCGGACGTGTGGGTGGGACGCCGGGTCTGAGCGCCTACCAGACCGCGAAGTTCGCCGTCGAGGGGTTCTCCGAGGCCTTGGCGAACGAGGTTGCACCCTTCGGTGTCAAGGTCACCATCGTCGAGCCGGGCGGCATCCGCACCGGCTGGGCCACGGGTGCCGCGGAGCCTTCCGGTCCCGTGACCCCCGACTACGAGGAGACCGTGGGCCTGTGGCTGGCCCGGTTCGCCGACTACGCCGGCAACGAGCCCGGTGACCCGGACCGCATGGCCCGCGCGATCATCGGTGCCGTGGACGCCGAGGAGCCCCCGCGCCGGCTGCTGCTCGGCAGCGACGCCCTGGAGATCGCGATCAGCTCGGAGGAAAGCCGTCTGGCCGAGGCCCGCACGTGGGCAGAGGTCAGCCGTTCCGCGGACTACCCCACCACCTGACGGCACTGTGCGGGCGCGGCGGCGGGCCGGTCGAAGCACCGGATCCCCGGGGGCCGCCCGCGCCGACCGCCCCGCGCAGTACGGCCTGTCCGGCCGCATCCGGACCTGTGGTCCCGACCGCGCCCTGGCCACCGGCCGCGGCTGCGCACCGGCGCCGTCACGCTGAACGGATCGCCGATCGGCTTCGACGGCCCCTTCGGCAGCTACAAGGTCGGCGGCCTCGGCCGTGAGTACGGCAAGGCCGGTCCGACCGGCAAGTCAGCCCCGCCGTCGCGGTCCGGACGGGACTTCCGCTCCACGCCCTGTAGCCCGGACGGTTCACCCGACCGAGCGGACCGATGGCGCATGGCGCGAGCCTGGGGATCAGCTTCGTGCGACGAACAGCCGTCCCGCCGCCCTGGCGAGCGGCAACCCCGGCCAGTGAGGAACCGCCCTGCCCCGCAGCCGAACCCTGAACGGCGCGCGGTGGCCAGACCGCCGGCCCGCCACCCCGCACGACCGAACGACAAGGAGCAGGGATGAGTACCGACGACGCCTACGAGCAGGCGCTGGACACCGCACGCGACCTCCTGGGACAGCGCCTGGAGCTCCCGATGAGTCCCGGCGAACCGGCCTCCGGAGCCGATTTCCGCAAGGTCGCGACTGTGCACACGTTCGGGGACTCATGGACCCGTACCGCACTGTCGACGCACGACCGGTCCCTGGTCTCCGTCGCCATCGCCGCAACGCTGGGCGCATTCGAACCGCTGCGCGGGCAGCTGCGCATCGCGCTCAACAACGGCGTCACGCAGGACGAGATCGTCGACCTCTTCATCCACCTCGCCGTCTACGCGGGGGCGGCCCGTGCCTTCGAGACGTATCAGGTCGCCCTGTCCGTCTTCGCCGAGGAGGCCTCCTCCTGAGAGACGCTGCTCGGCACCCTGCCGAACCTACCGAAGACTCCTCCGCGCAGGCTGCCGCACTGGTCGCATTGGCGCAGAAACCAACGGGCCACGGCCCGGCACAACCACTGCCGGTGACGACTTACCGCCCTCGCGACCGGATGGATCACGACGTCGCACCGGAGTCCCAGGAGCACGGGGAACCGCGCGAGCAACACCCGCGGCGCCGCACCCGCCCAAGGGGCTGCCACCCACGGTGAGAGGGCGGCTGCGGCGCCGTCCGGGCCGGGCGCGCAGGTCCCCGCGCCCCTTACGGGGCGGCCTACCCTCGCCTCGCTTGGCCCGACAGTGTAGACATGGCACATGGTCCGACTCATGGGTCGATCCCGGACCCGGTCGCCCCAGCGGGCCGGAGCGGCCGCTTCCGTACGGCGCCGGCGGCAGGAGAGCGGCCGCTCCGGGTGGCATCCGATGGCAGGGCTGCGGTCGGTGCTGACCGGGCGCAGCGTCGCCGGACAGGTGTTCTTCCTGCTCCTGGTGATGGTGCTGCTGCTGGTCGTCGCGGCCGTCGTGGCGCTGGTGCTGCAGGCGCAGCGGGACAGCACCCAGGAGGCCCGCAACCGCTCCCTCGCCGTCGCCGAGACCTTCGCCAACTCCCCCGGCATCGTCGAGGCCCTGGAGTCCCCCGACCCCACGGCCGTGCTCCAGCCGCGCGCCGAGGCCGCCCGTAAGGCGTCGCGCGTCGACTTCGTCGTGGTGATGAACACCGACGGCATCCGCTACACGCACCCCCGGCCCGACCGCATCGGCAAGCAGTTCGTCGGCACCGTCGCCCCCGCGCTGGCGGGCGAGCCGGTCGTGGAGGAGATCGACGGGACCATCGGGCGGCTCGTGCAGGCCGTGGTGCCGGTGGAGGACCCGGACGGCAAGGTGGTCGGCCTGGTGTCGGCCGGCATCACGCTGGAGAACGTCGGCGGGGCGGCCGAGGCGCAGCTGCCGCTGGTGCTGGGCGCGGCCGCCGCCGCGCTGGCCCTGGCGACCGGCGGCGCCGCCCTGATCAGCAGACGTCTGCGGCACCAGACGCACGGTCTGGGCCCGCACGAGATGACCCGGATGTACGAACACCACGACGCCGTGCTGCACGCCGTGCGCGAGGGCGTGATGATCCTCGACGGCGACGGCACCCTGCTGCTCGCCAACGACGAGGCGCGCCGTCTGTTCAGCCTCCCCGAGGACGCGGAGGGCCGGCACGTACGGGATCTGGGTCTGGATCCGGCCACGACGGAGCTGCTGTCCTCGGGCCGTACGGCCACGGACGAGGTGTTTCCGGTGGGCGACCGGCTGCTCGCGGTCAACCAGCGGCCCACCGACCCGGCGGGACGGCACCGGGGCAGCGTCACCAGCGTCCGCGACACCACGGAGCTGCGGGCGCTGTCCGGCCGGGCGGAGGAGTCCCGCGAGCGGCTCAACATGCTCTACGACGCGGGCGTGGGCATCGGCACCAGCCTGGACGTGGCGCGGACGGCGCAGGAGCTGTCGGACCTGGCCGTGCCGCGGTTCGCCGACTTCGTCACCGTGGACCTGTTCGAGTCGGTGCTGGCGGGCGGGCAGCCGGACGCGGCCGCCGCGCTGCGTCGCACGGCCCGCGCCGGCGTCGACGAGGACGCTCCGCTGTATCCGAGGGACCACCAGATCCGGTTCGTGGAGTCCTCCCCGCAGGGCCGGAGCCTGGCCACCGGCCGCGCGGTCCTGGAGCCCCGGCTCGACGAGGCGCCCGGCTGGCAGGCGCAGGACAAGGAGCGCTCCGCCCAGGTCGTCGAGTACGGCGTCCACTCGCTGATCGCTGTGCCGCTGCGGGCCGGCTCGCTGGTCCTGGGCGTGGTCAGCTTCTGGCGTTCGCGCAAGCCGGAGCCGTTCGACGAGGAGGAGCTGGCGCTGGCGGAGGAGCTGGTGGCGCGGGCCGCGGTGTCCATCGACAACGCCCGCCGCTACACGCGTGAGCACAGCATGGCGGTGACGCTGCAGCGCAGCCTGCTGCCGCGCACGCTGCCCGAGCAGAACGCGCTGGAGATCGCCTACCGCTATCTGCCGGCGCAGGCCGGGGTGGGCGGCGACTGGTTCGACGTGCTGCCGCTGTCCGGCGCCCGGGTGGCGCTGGTGGTCGGGGACGTCGTCGGGCACGGTCTGCACGCGGCGGCCACCATGGGCCGGCTGCGCACGGCGGTGCACAACTTCTCCGCGCTGGACCTGCCGCCCGGCGAGCTGCTCGCGCTGCTGGACGAGCTGGTCGGCCGGATCGACCAGGACGAGGCGCAGGACGAGCACGTCGCCCCGGTCATCGGGGCGACCTGCCTGTACGTGGTGTACGACCCGGTGTCGCGGCGCTGCTCGGTGGCGCGCGCGGGGCATCCGCCGCCGGCGCTGGCCCGGCCGGACGGGCGGGTGGAGTTCCCGGACGTGCCCGCCGGCCCCCCGCTGGGCCTGGGCGGGCTGCCGTTCGAGTCGGCGGAGCTGGAGCTGCCGGAGGGCAGCAGGCTGGTGCTGTACACCGACGGGCTGGTCGAGGACCGCGAGCACGACATCGACGTCGGTCTGGAGCGGCTGCGGGAGGCGCTGGCGGGCGCCGGGGGTTCCCCGGAGGAGACCTGCCGGGCCGTGCTGGACGCGCGGCGTCCGGGGAAGGCGGCCGACGACGTCGCGCTGATCGTGGCACGGACCCGGGCGCTGCCCGCCGACCGGATCGCCGAGTGGCCGGTGCCTCCGGACCCGGCGGCGGTGGGCGAGCTGCGGGCGGCGGTGACGCGGAAGCTCGCCGAGTGGGGTCTCGACGAGCTGACGTTCGGCACGGAGCTGATCCTCAGTGAGCTGGTGACCAACGCGATGCGGCACGGCGGCGCCCCCATCCAGGTGCGGATGCTGTACGAGCGTCATCTGATCTGCGAGGTCTACGACAGCAGCAGCACCGCCCCGCATCTGCGGTACGCGACCATGACGGACGAGGGCGGGCGCGGACTGTTCCTGGTGGCGCAGCTGGCCGAGCGCTGGGGCACCCGCTATCTGCCCGCGGGGAAGGTGATCTGGGCGGAGCAGAACCTGCCGGAGACCCCCGGCACCTTGCCATAAGATCACGCAGGGACATGGCATAAGGTCGGCTTATGGGCTCATAGGCCGGACCCGCGTACCAGGTAAGGCAAGCCTGAGTTTAGGCTTCCCCACGAGACGCCTGTCATCGCTCGAAGGGAACCTGACCATGCCCCGCCCCCTGCGGGTAGCCATCGTCGGATCCGGCCCCGCCGGGATCTACGCCGCCGACGCCCTGCTCAAGTCCGACGTGGCCGCCGGCCCCGGCGTGTCCATCGACATCTTCGAGCGGATGCCTGCGCCGTTCGGACTGATCCGTTACGGCGTCGCCCCCGACCACCCGCGGATCAAGGGCATCATCACGGCCCTCCACCAGGTGCTCGACAAGCCGCAGATCCGGCTCTTCGGCAACGTGGACTACGGCACCGACGTGCACCTCGACGACCTCCGCGCCTTCTACGACGGCGTGATCTTCGCCACCGGCGCCATGGCCGACCGCGCGCTGCCGATCCCGGGCATCGACCTGGACGGCTCCTACGGCGCCGCGGACTTCGTGTCCTGGTACGACGGCCACCCGGACGTGCCCCGCACCTGGCCGCTGGAGGCGGAGAAGGTCGCGGTGCTCGGCGTCGGCAACGTCGCCCTCGACGTGGCGCGCATCCTCGCCAAGACGGCCGACGAACTGCTGCCCACGGAGATCCCGCCGAACGTCCACGAGGGCCTGAAGGCCAACAAGGCGATGGAGATCCACGTCTTCGGCCGCCGGGGCCCGGCGCAGGCCAAGTTCAGCCCGATGGAGCTGCGGGAGCTGGACCACTCCCCCAGCATCGAGGTGATCGTCGACCCCGAGGACATCGACTACGACGACGGCTCGATCGCCACCCGGCGCGGCAACAAGCAGGCCGACATGGTCGCCAAGACCCTGGAGAACTGGGCGATCCGCGACGTCGGCGACCGCCCGCACAAGCTGTTCCTGCACTTCTTCGAGTCGCCCACCGAGATCCTCGGCGAGGACGGCAAGGTCGTCGGCCTGCGCACCGAGCGCACCGCCCTCGACGGCACCGGCAACGTCAAGGGCACCGGCGAGTTCAAGGACTGGGCCGTCACCGCGGTGTACCGCGCGGTCGGCTACCTCTCCGACAAGCTGCCCAAGCTGCCCTGGGACATCGACTCGGGCACCGTCCCGGACGCGGGCGGCCGGGTAATCCAGGAGACCGGCGAACACCTGACGTCGACGTACGTCACCGGCTGGATCCGGCGCGGTCCGGTGGGCCTGATCGGGCACACCAAGGGCGACGCCAACGAGACGGTGGCCAACCTGCTGGACGACTACAGGAACGACCGGCTCGGCACGCCGGGCTCCCCGGACCCCGAGGCCGTGGACGCGTTCCTGGCCGGGCGTGGCGTCCGTTACACCACGTGGGACGGCTGGTACCGCCTGGACGCGGCGGAGAAGGCGCTGGGCGAGCCGCAGGGCCGTGAGCGCGTGAAGATCGTCGAGCGCGAGGACATGCTCCGCGAGAGCGGCGCCTGACATCCCGCGGCCCCGGGAAGGGGCCGGTCCGTCGGGCGTCCGGCCGGTTCCGTACCGGCCGGACGCCCGGCGTCGTCATTCCAGCAGGGCGAGCCGGGCCGTCTCCCCCGGGTCCACACGCACCGCGCGGTGCCCGGGCAGGTGCACCTCGATCGGGTGGCGGCCGGCGGACGGCACGGTGATCTCCAGCGATCCGCTCTCCAGCCGCAGCCGCACGCCCCAGTGGCCGTGGTAGCGGACGGTGATGCCGTAGGACGACAGCTCCGGCAGCGGCACGGGATCCAGCCACAGGGCCCCGCCGCGCGTCTCCAGACCGGTCAGGCCGCGCTGCACCAGGTCGAGGGTGCCCGCCATGGCCCCGAGGTGGATGCCCTCGCCCGTGGTACCGCCCTGGATGTCGGCGATGTCCGACTGGAGGGCCTCCTTGCAGAACTTCCACGCGTCCCTGCGGCGTGCCCGGGCCAGGACCCAGCCGTGCACCAGGCCGCTCAGGGTGGAGCCGTGACTGGTGCGGCGCAGGTAGTGGTCCACCGTGCGCCGCCAGGTCCGCTCGTCCAGGCTCAGTCCCAGGCGCCGGAAGACGCCCTGGAGTTCGGACGGTGAGAACAGGTAGCCGAGCATGAGGACGTCCGCCTGCTTGGACGCCTGGTAGCGGTTGACGGTGTCGCCCTCCGCCTCCAGGATCCGGTCGAGCCGCCTGATGTCCCCGTACCGGCGCCGGTAGCCCCGCCAGTCCAGCTCGGCGAGGTCGCCGTACCCCTCGAACTGGCTGATGACGCCGTCGTGGAAGGGGACGTGCAGGGTGCGGGAGACGTGGTCCCAGTGGTCGAGTTCGGCCTCGTCCAGGCCGGTGCGCTCGGCCAGCTCCCGGCGGCGCGGCTCGGGCAGGTGGCGCAGCACCTCCAGGGTGCGGGCCAGCACCCAGGCGGCGGTGACGTTGGTGTAGGCGTTGTCGTCGAGGCCGGGCCCGGAGGCGTCCGGGTAGGCCTCGTGGTACTCGTCGGGGCCCACCACGCCCTTGATGCGGAACCGGCCCAGCTGCTCGTCGAAGGACGCGGAGTCGGCCCAGAAGCGGGAGATCCGCAACAGCATCTCGGCGCCCTTGGTGTGCAGGAACTCCTCGTCCCCGGCGGCCTCGCAGTACTGCCACACGTTGTAGGCGATGGCCGAGCCGACGTGGTGCTGGAGGTGCGAGTGGTCGGGCAGCCAGCGGCCCGAACGGGGGTTGAGGTGCAGCTGCTGCGTCTCCTCACGGCCGTCGCTGCCGGACTGCCACGGGTACATCGCGCCGCGCCGACCGGCGTCGTGCGCCGCCGTACGGGCGCGTTCGAGGCGCCGGTACCGATAGTGCAGCAGCGCCCGGGAGACCTCAGGGAAGTGCAGGTTCAGGTACGGCAGGACGAACAGCTCGTCCCAGAACACGTGCCCCCGGTACGCCTCCCCGTGCAGGCCGCGGGCCGGCACCCCCACGTCCAGGTCGGCGGTGTGCGGGGAGAGGGTCTGCAGGACGTGGAAGAGGTGCAGCCGCAGGATGCGCCCCACCTCGTCGGGCACGTCCGGCTCCGCCCGCCGCCACAGCTGGTGCCAGGCCGTCAGATGGGGGGCCAGCAGCTCGTCGAAGGGGGCGGCCCGGTGCACCCGGTCGACGGCGGCGTGCAGCGGGTCGCTGATCGCCGGGTCGCGTGAGGTGTGCAGGGCGACGACCTTGTCGACCGTCAGGGTCTTCCCGTCCGTCAGGTCCAGCCGGGTCGTCTGCACCGCGCGAGGCAGGTCGTGGCGGACGGTGACGGACGCGGGCGAGGTCAGCCGGGCGGCGCAGGCGATCCGGACGTCGGAGGTCCGGGTGCGGCAGCGCAGCCACACGGCGTCCTGCTGCGAGGTGCCGGTGACCACGTGGGTGAGGTGGCGGCCGTCCAGGTCGGCGTAGCGGGGCACCCCGGCGTTGGTGACGCCGCCGTCGAGCGCCGCCTCGACCTCGAGCGGCCCGGAGAAGCCCTCGGCGGTGAACTCGGTGCGCAGGCCCGCGAGGTGGGGGTCCGCCATGTGGACGAACCTCAGCTGCCGCACCAGGAGCACACCGTCCGCCCCGAGTCCGAACCGGGTCCGGCGCTCCATCAGGCCGGAGGAAAGGTGCAGGGTGACGGCGTGGTCGAGGACGGGCGTGGTGTCGGGGGTGAGCCAGATACCGCCGGGCCTGCGGAAACGCAGGGGCAGCCAGTTGGGCAGGTTGACGACGTCCTCGTTCGCCACCTGGCGGCCGCCGACCGAGGAGACGAGCCGGTTGTAGACGCCTGCCGCGTAGGTGCCGGGGTAGTGCACGGTGTCGGCGGCGCACTCCGCGAGGACGCCACGGGTGGCGAAGTAGCCGTTGCCGAGGGTGCACAGGGATTCCCGCAGGCGCTCGTCGGCGGGGTCGTAGCCCTCGTACTGCCAGGTCCAGCCCGTCACTTCGCCGCTCCTCCCGCCGACGACCGCCGCGCACGCGACCTTGCGGCCCGTGCGAGAGCGCCGGGACCCGGACGGTCCGGCCCGGCGCCGTCACCGGCGGCGAGTCCTCCCGGCCGCGGGGCCGGGCGGT
Source organism: Streptomyces sp. BJ20 (assembly GCF_022869105.1). Classification (NCBI taxonomy): domain Bacteria; kingdom Bacillati; phylum Actinomycetota; class Actinomycetes; order Kitasatosporales; family Streptomycetaceae; genus Streptomyces; species Streptomyces sp. BJ20. Next base: position 3,231,499 of record NZ_CP094918.1, on the reverse strand, counting down.
CCCGCCGCGACCGGAACGGCGCTCCGAGTACCCCCGTCCGGAGCGGAACACACGCCGCCGGGACCGCGGGCTACCGCTCACCCACCGGCACCCGCCACACCAGGGTGGTTCCGCCGCCCGGGGTGTCCGTGACCTCGAAGGAACCGCCGAGCTGCGCGGCGCGCTCGGCCATGTTGCGCAGACCGCTGCGGCGCCCGCCGGGCGGCAGGCCCACGCCGTCGTCCGCGACGGTCAGCCGCACCTCGCGCCCGTCGGTCTCCACTGCCACCTGGGCGTGGCTCGCCCGGGCGTGCCGGGCGACGTTGGTGAGCGCCTCGGAGAGCACGGCCACCAGGTGGTCGGCGGCCTCCTTGGACACATGGGTGTCGATCAGGCCCTCCATCCGCACGCTGGGCGCGAAGCCCAGCAGCGGGGCGGCCTCCCCGACGAGCCGGACGACGCGGGCGCGCAGGCCGGTCCCGGCGCCGCCCGCGGCGTGGGAGCGCAGGCCGAAGATGGTCGTGCGGATGATCTTGATGGTCTCGTCGAGGTCGCCGACGGCCCGCAGGACCCGCTCGGAGGCTCCCTTGTGCTCGATGAACCGGCCGGCGCTCTGCAGGGTCATGCCGGTGGCGAACAGCCTCTGGATGGCCAGGTCGTGCAGGTCGCGGGCGATGCGGTCGCGGTCCTCCAGGACGGCGATCTGTTCGGCGTCCTGGCGGCGCTCGGCCAGCTCCATCGCCACGGCGGCCTGGGCGGCGAAGCCCCGCAGGGGTTCGATCTCCTTGTCCGTGAAGGCATGGCCACCGGCCGCTCGGACCAGCAGCAGGATGCCGCGCACACCGTCCTCGCCGCCGATCGGCACCGCCACGGCGGGCCCCAGACCGGTGAACGTCTGCGGGCCCGCAGACACGCGTTCGTCGTGGGCGATGTCCGTCGAGGTGACGGGCGCGGCGGACGCGAAGGCCCGGCCGAGGAGACTGCCCTCGACCGGCACCACCAGGCCGCGATGCGTCTCGGCGTCCTGGCCGAGGGCGAGTTCCACGGCCAGCGAGTCGGTGCCCTCCATGGGCACCGCGACGACGGCGAGGGCGGCTCCGGTGATCTCCCGGGCCCGCTCGGCGACTCGCAGCAGCGCCTCGCCGCGCTCGCTGCCGGACATCAGCCCGTGGGTGATCTCGGCGTTGGCCTGGAGCCAGCGCTCCCGCAGCCGGGACTCCTCGTAGAGGCGGGCGTTGTCGATGGCGACGCCGGCGGCGACGGCCAGGGTCGACAGGACCGACTCGTCCTCCTCGTCGAACTGTGTCCCGCCACGCTTCTCGGTCAGGTAGAGGTTGCCGAAGACCTGGTCGCGGACGCGGATCGGGACGCCGAGGAACGTGTTCATCGGCGGGTGGTGCGGCGGGAAGCCGTAGGAGGCGGGGTGCTCGGACAGCTTCGGCACCCGCAGCGGCCGCGGATGGCGGATCAGCTCGCCGAGGATGCCGTGGCCCTCCGGGTAATGGCCGATGCGGGCGATCTCCTCGTCACTGACGCCGACGGTGTGGAAGGCGGACAGCCGCTTGCCGTCCGGGCCGATCACGCCGAGGGCGGCGTACTGTGCGTCCACCAGCGCGGCGGCGGCCTCGACGATGGAGCGCAGCGCCTGCTCCAGATCGAGCTCCCGCCCGACGGAGAGGACCGCCTCGAGGAGGCTGCGCACCCGGTCGCGGGTGCCGCGGGCCGCGTCGATGCGCGCCTGCAGCTCCTCCAGCAGTTCGTCCAGCCTGAGCTGCGGCAGACGTACGCGCGCGTCCTCGCCCCGCTCCGGGGCCGTGTCCCGGCCGGCGTCAGTCACCCGTGCGCCTCCTGTCCCCACACGCCGGCACCGTCCGCCCGGCGTCCCTCCGGCGCGGGCGTCGATAACGATCCGGTAAACGTGACGGTACGGCATCGGGCGGGCCGCGGACGTGCGCGGTGTCAGACCTCCAGCTCGTTCTCGATGCGGCGCATCTGATGGCGCGCCATGGCCAGGTTGGCCCGGCCGGCGTCCAGCACCAGGTAGAGGAACAGGCCGTTGCCGCCGCGCCCCTTGAGCAGGCGGATGAGGTGGTACTGGCTGTTGAGGGTGATGAGGATGTCCTCGATCTCCTCCTTGAGCCCCAGCAGCTCCATGGTGCGGAGCTTGGACCGCACGACGTCGGTGTTGCCGGCGGCGGCGACCTCCAGGTTGAAGTCCTTGCCGCCGCCCAGGGTGCCGAGGGCCATGCCGCTGGTGTAGTCGACGAGGGCGGCGGCCGTGGCGCCGTCGATGGAGCTGAGGCATTCCTTGAGCGCGGTCTCGGTGTTCGCCATGGGTGGTGTCCTCTCCGGATCGTGAAGGGTGGTACGGGCCGGCGCCGGCGGTGTGCGGGCGTCCGGCCGGATGGTGGGTTCGGTGGATACGGGTCAGCCGCCGGTCCGCGGCCGGTGGGCGGGACGCTGCGGGGTCCGTACGGGGAGGGTGCCGATGGGCCGGGACCGGTCGGCCGGGTCCGGGACCCCGTCGCCTGCGGCGGTCCTGTCGGCGTGGCGTCCGCCGCCGGGGCCGATACGGGCGTCGACCAGTTCCGCGATCCGGGCGCCGCTGCGCCGGCCCTCCAGGTGGAGCCGCCCGACGTTGACCCGGTCGTCGGCGAGGAGGGTGAGCACGGCGGTGGTGCCGGCCGCGTAGGTGGCGATGTAGCCGTGGGCGCCGCGCACCATGAGTTCGCGGAAGTCGCCGCGTCCGGCCGCGTCCGTCATCCGGTGGGCGACGCCCAGCGCGGCGGCGGTGAGCGCGGCGAGCCCCTCGGGTTCGGTGCCGGGCACGTCGTGGGCGAGGACGAGTCCGTCGACGGTGGCCGCGAGGGAGCCTGCCAGCCGCGGGACGCGGGTGCGGAGCCGACGCAGTTCGTCCAGCACGTCGGTCTCGACGGCCATGAGCAGTCTCCTTTCGGCACGCTGCCGGCGCGTGCGGATCACAGTGCCTCCAAGGCGTCCAGGAGCCGTCTCAGCAGCGCTGTGTCGGGCTCGTCCCAGTCGGCGCGGCCCGCGCCGGGGACGGGGTGGACGGGCGGGGCGGGCACGAGGGGTGCGGGGGCGACCAGTCCTTCGGCGGCCAGCCGGCGCAGTTCGACGAGGGTGTGGAAGGTGCGGTGGGCGAGGGCGGAGGCGATCTGCGCCGCGGTGCGTCCGCCGTCGACCAGGGCGAGCGCGCGGCCCCTGCGGGGCGGCAGCACGGCCGGGTCGGCGTCGGGGGTCCGGGCGAGCGGCGCGGTGTCGACGGCCGCGTCGGGCCATATGCGGTCCAGCAGGGCGCGGCGGCGGTACGACTCGCGCAGCACGGTCGCGACGGTCACGGGGCGGACCGCGCCGAGCCAGTGCGCGACGCCGGGGCGGAAGCGCAGGGCGGTGCCGTCGTGGGCGAGCGCGAAGTACGCGGCGTCGAACAGCGCGCCCAGATGGGCCAGTTCCAGGGCGCCGGCGGTGAGGCGTCCGCTGTCGACGAGCTGGCGGCCGACCCGCTGCCGGGACCCGGCCCGCTCGACGGCCTCCCACCAGCCGGCCGGGGCGAGGGCGCCGCTGCGGGTGAGCAGGTCGCCGAGGGCGGGGCTGTGGGCGGACTCGACGTGGACCACGTGTCCGGCGGCGAGGTAGAAGATGCCGGAGCGGGTGGTGAGCGCCCCGGTGGCCCGGTCGGCGGCGAGGGTGTCCAGCAGCTCGGGGGCGGATCCGTCCGCGCGGGCGGCGGCAGCGGTCATCCGAGCACCATCCGGTCCGCCATCTCGGCCAGCCGGATGCGGGCCAGGGCGAGGTTGCCGTCGGCGCGGTCCAGCGACAGGAACAGGAAGACCGTGCTGTCGAAGGTGGTGACGACGAACCGGAGCAGGTGGAAGGCGTCGGCGGTGGTGAGGATCAGGTCCTCGACGGGCGGCTCCTTGCCCTGGCCGGCGTGCGCGGGGGCGAGGGCGCCGCTCTCCATCGCCAGTCGGGCCAGTTCGGCGGTCTCGGCGGCGGTCGCCTCCACGTCGCCGCCCGGCGCCTCCCCCACCGCGCCCAGGGCGAGCCCGCTGATCCAGTCGACCACCAGGGCGCCACGTGCCCCGGGCAGCCGCATGGCTTCCAACAGACTCTCGTCGATTCCGGGCACGCCGGATCCCCCTCCTCGCACGGCTGTACCGCGAACGTGACGTCGACGCTACGGTGTGTGCTCGATCGAGGTGGGGGCTTTGGCGTTTTCCCGTGGAATATGCGACGTGGGGGTCGGGACGCTGGTAGGGTCCGCGACTTTCGCCCCCGGTGCGAGGCGGGACGCGAGGCCCGCGCGGGCGGTTCCGGAAGGCCTGGGGGAACGGGTGTGCGGGTGGCGGTTCCTGTGACCCGGGGGTGTCGGCCGTCCGGGCGGGCCGTGTGCGGGACGGGCCGCCGTACGGCGGAACCCGGCGTCCCGTCGTCCGGCGCGGGCGACGATACTGAGGGCAGCACGTGCCCCCGCTGACGACTGGACCCATGCCGATCTCTGCCACAGCCCGCCCCACCGTCCCTCCCACCGTCCGGACGACCCGCGGCCGCCACGTCGGGGAGCGGGCCGACGAGACGCTCCGGCGCGGCCTCTCCGCCCTCAAGGACGCCGGGACCATCGACGACTTCCTGGAGCTCCCGGCGGACGACACCAAGCCCGACCTGGTGTTCGAGTCCCGGACGCGGGTGGGGGACGGGGTCACGGTCCGCGCCCGCCTCGCCCTCTCCCCCGCCAAGGCGAAGGGACCGGACCGCGACTGGCTCCTGGTCGCCGAGGCGGAACGCCCCTGGGACCCCTCCTGGCCGTCCCCGGTCACGATGTTCTGGCCGCAGGAGCCGGACGCCGCCTGGAACCACGACCCGGCGTCAGGACTACGCCCCGGCGAGATCAACCCGCTCCCGGAGGACGACAAGGACGTACGGCGCCGGCTGCGCGACTGTGCCCGCGACCCCTGGTACGTCCACGTCGTCGTCCACGAGGCGATGACCCCGGACGAGCGCGGGTACGTCCCGCTCGCGCACTGGCTGCCGCCGGGTCTGCGACACCGGGTCGTCGAGCACCGGGCCACCCCGCAGCAGGCACGGGTGACGAACTGGGCACTGCGGGAGTTCGACGTGGAGGTCCCCAGGGGCGGCGCTGCGGTGCTGCCCGGCCGCCCGGTCCCCGAGGGGTACGAGCCGGACGCCTTCGCGGTGCGCGCGGTGTTCCTCGACGGCACGGAGCCCACGGACCTGGTGGACGCGGTGCTGCGTCACGACGCTCTGCCGAGAGAGCTTCCGGAGCGGGCCGAGGAGGCGCTGACCGCGCTGCGCGAGGACTGGCACCTGCTCACCGTCGCCGAGGAACTGGAGCGGGAGCGGGCGCTGGTGGCGATGTACGCCGAGGCGCTGGACGCGATGACGAAGTCCCGCGACCTGTACCGGGAGGCCGCCGAACGCGCCCACGAGGCGCTGGAGGCGTACCGGGAGATGGGGCTCGCCCCACCACCCCCGGCCACACAGCCGCCCCGCCCCCGGCCCCCGGCCCCGCTCCAGCACCTGACGCGCACCCTGGAACGCCTGAAGCCGGGCGGTTCCCGCCGCGGCCGGTCCTCCGCGGAGGAGACGGCCCCGGCCCCCGAACCGGAAGCGGAACCTTCGGACAAGGGGTGAGCCGGGGTCGGACGCACGCCGCCGGGCGGGCTTCCGCCGCGGACGGCTGCCCGGAGGAGACGGCCCCAGCCCCCGAACCGGAAGCGGAACCTTCGGACAAGAGGTGAGCCGGGGTCGGACGCACGCCGCCGGGCGGGCTTCCGCCGCGGACGGCTGCCCGGAGGAGACGGCCCGCCGCCCGAGCCGAAGACGGAGCCCTCGGACAGGCGCCGGGGGATGAAGGGAACCCGGCGTCAGGCTGGAGCGCCCGAGGGCAGACGCTCCCACCGGGCCACAGGGAGGAGACGGCACGGACCGGGCGACGCACACACCGTCATGCCGGACCATCCGAAACCCGGCTCGTCCTGCGTGGGCGCCCCTCCCCGGAGGAGACGGGCCCAGCGCACCGTCCGACACGGGTGCGCCGGACGGCGGGCGGTGGTGGAGGCGCACCGTAGGTGTCTCTCCTCCACCGCCCGCGTCGCCGGCAGGCGATCAGTCCGTGGCGTGGTGCGGTTCCGCCGGGGGCCACGGGGACCAGCGGGTGCCCGGGGGCGGGGTGGCCACGCGGACCACCAGTGCCGCCAGGGCCACCAGTGCCGCCGCGATCGCGGCCGAGGTGGCGAGCCAGTCCGGGGCGAGCGCCAGGTCGACCGCCCTCGGCAGGGTGGCCTCGGTGAACGAGCCGCCGTAGGCGTGGGCGACGGCCAGTACCGTCGCCGCGGCGACCCCCGCCGCGAGCACGACCACCGCGGGGCGCACGACGAGGATCAGGGCGAGCACCGTGCACAGCACGGACATGCCGACGGCGAGGGCGTGGACGTTGAGTGACACGCCGTCACGCTGCAGCGGGAAGTGGGTCACCGCGCAGACCGCGAGGGCGACGGCCGCCAGCCAGCTGATCCAGATCGCCGACCGGGGCACGGGCCGTGACGCACGGGCGCGCGCGGCGGCGGGGCGGGGACGGCGGGCCGGCCGCGGGGTGCGGCGGGTGGCGGGGCGACGGCCCCCGATCCGCAACGCGCCGCCGCGGCCCGCCGGGGCGCGCTCCGGCTCGGGCCGGAGGTGCCGCTGGGCCTCCCTCTGACCTTCCGCCTCCTGCGCGGGCCGGGCCGACTCCGCGACGGCCGCGCGGAGGAGATGCTCGGGGGGACGCTGGGCGGCCAGACGGTCGATCAGTTCGACCAGTTCGTCCACGGACCGGCCGGTGGCGGCGGCGCGCAGGGCCTCCTCACGGCAGTGCGGCGCGAGGGGCTCGTTGTGCAGCAGCGCGACGAGGAGGGTGACGTCCTCGACCGAGCGGTGGGCGGCGGCCGCGCGGATGGTCTCGTCCGCGCTGGCCGCGTCACGGGGCGGACGGGTCAGCAGGGCGACCAGCCGGGTGACGTCCTCCACGGACCGGTCGACACCGGCGGCGCGCAGCGCGTCGACGACGGCACGGGTGTGCTCGGGCGACCGTTCGAGTGCGGTGATCAGGTCGACGACCTCCTCCAGGGGACGGTCGGACACGGCGGCGTGCACCAGATCGGTGACCGGATCGGCGTACACCCGTTCGGTCGCCCCGGGTGCCGCACCCGGCAGGCCGGAGGAATCCGGCACGTCACCGAGGCGGCGCGGCACTCCCTGCTCCCTCACCGGCTCCCTCGTGGTGTCGACGGGATCCACCAGATCGACCGTCGCCACCGGGTCCCGGGGCCCCTCCGCCCCGGCGGGTTCGCGCGGCCGGTCGACCGGATCGCGCGGATGGTTGCCGTGCACGGGATCGCGTGGGTGGCCGGTGTCGGCCTGACGGACCGTGCGGTCCGTCCCGGACGGATCACGCGGAGGCGCGGTGCCCCCGCCCGCGCCGGCCGCGTACCGCGCGTCGGCCGGGGCCGTGCGGTCCGCCGTCCGGTGACGCGCCCAGGCCGGTTCGGGCCGGTGCGCGCCGGTCGCGGTGCCCGTCGTGCCGACGGGCGGGGCCGCGGCCGTATCCACGGGTATGCCCGGTTCGTTGGAGGAGGACGAGGAGAAAGTGGTCATGATCGACTCCAGGGGAAGACTGATGACCATTACTAGGCTCCCCCACCGCGGGCTGCCACTTGACTGAGCCGCAGGGATGACCTGCGGCGATTGCGTGTTTCGGGTGTTGTTCACGGGGCAACGGTCGCGAGCGGCGCATGGCCGGTCCCCGCCGCCATACCGGGACCCGGAACGGGAATCCGTTTCCTCGAGGACTGTGTCGGGGGTGAGGCCGCGCCACGCGGCCACCGGAAGGAGGGCAGTGACCTTGGACACAACGACCGTGGTGTGGGGCGTCGCGGTCCTCGCGGCCCTGGTGCTGGCGGGCGCCGTGGCCGTGCTGGTCCGTCTCGTCCGCACACGGCGGGAGTTGCGGCGGGCGGGGCTGCCCACCGGGCCCCGCTGGGTGTTCTGGGGCGCGGTGCTCTACCTGGTGCTACCGGCCGATCTCGTACCCGATCCGGTGTACCTGGACGACATCGGCGTCCTGCTGCTCGCTCTGCGCACCATGCGTGGTTCCGTCGGCGCGGGGGCGCCCGGAGTGCCCGGAAGGCGCCCGGGACGACAACCCGCCGATGATTACGCTCCGTGAGGAAACCAACCACCCGTTCGATTCGTATAAGTCTCTGGAAGCCAACGCAAGTCGGCGGACCAAGCGGCGGCGCACAGAGGGCCGTTGCCTGATCGGCGCAGCACCGACGAGGGAGAGACGATGCAACCGTTCGCGCTCAACTACGCCCGTCCGGCGGTGGAGTTGGCCGTTGCCACTCCGTATGCGTATGACTCCGGACTGCAGTTGAACGTCCTCGGTGACGGGCGGATCGCGGCCTGCGACCACGCCCTGTTGCGCGAGGTGGGGACGACCACGTCCACCGCGGGCTCCAAGACCCACTTCGACGACTGAACGCGGACCGTAGACCATGACCGTGCTGATCCTCACCTGCGAGGAGGATGTGACCGCCGACATGGTGGTGGTCCACCTGAACGGCGCAGGGGTGCCGGTGGTCCGTCTCGACCCCGCCGATCTCACCGGCGGCGTCTCGCTGTCCGGCGAGTACGTCCACGGCCGGTTCCGCGGCCATCTGTCCGCCGGGGGGCGGCTGGTGAGCATAAACGGGCTGCGGTCGGTGTGGGTGCGCCGCCCCGGCACTCCGGCCGAGCGCGCCCCGCAGCCGTCCGCCTGGCTGACCGAAGAAGCGTCGCAGGCCCTCTACGGCATGCTGCGGGGCTGCGACGCGCGCTGGATGAACCACCCGGACGCCGCACGACAGGCCCGCCACAAGCCGTGGCAGCTGCGCCTGGCCCAGCGCTGCGGACTGCCCGTGCCGGCGACGGTGATCACGACGTTCCCGCGCGCGGCGCGGGAGTTCGCGGAGCGTTTCCCGGACCTGGTGGTCAAGCCGGTGTCGGGCGCGCACCCGCAGGATCCGCCGCGGGCCGTGCCGACGAGCAGGGTGGCGCCGGACACGGACTTCTCGGCGGTGGCCTACGGGCCGACGCTCCTTCAGCGGCGGATCGTCAAGCAGGCGGACATCCGGCTCACCGTGGTGGGCGACGTGCTGCTGGCGGCCCGCAAGGCGACGGCGCCGGACGCCGACCCGCAGGTGGTGGACGTGCGGTTCACCGCGCCGGGACCGCCGTGGGAGCCGGTGGAGGTCCCGCCGCGGACCGCGGACGCCGTGCTCGACTACATGCGCCGGGCGGAACTGGCGTACGGGGCACTCGACTTCGCGGAGGACGCGGACGGGACCTGGTGGTTCCTGGAGTGCAACCAGTCGGGGCAGTTCGGGTTCGTCGAGGTGGAGACGGAACAGCCGATCGCGCGGACCATCGCGGAGTGGCTGTCCCGTCCCGTCCCCGAGGAGCCGGCGGAGCCGGCCGGTTCGGTCACCACGGCGCGGTGAGCCCGGCGCGGTGGGCCGCGGTCACCGCGCCGACGAGAGGGTGTACGCGCGCGTCAGTGCGGCCGGGGGCCGGGCAGCAGGGCGGTGCGCTGCCAGCCGTTGCCGGGGGCCTGCTGCGGCCGGTCGAGGCCGGGGCCGTAGCCGGGCGACTGCAGGGGCCGCATGACCGACTCCAGTTCCCTGCTCACGCGTTCGGCCTCGCGGCGGACCTGTGCGGGCACGTCGCCGCACTCCGCGATGAGTCGGTCGTAGATGGGGGAATCCTGGAACACCCGACAACGCGCCTTTCTGCTCGGCGTCCCCGGTGCGGGGCCGCGACTGCCGAGTGTATGCGGCCAACGGGGGTGAAGTGGGCGTTCCGGGCGTCAGGCGCCCGTCGTGGAGCCGGGCCGGACGATCATCAGGACGGTGACGGTCGCCCAGAGCAAGTTGAACACGCCGGTGAACATGGCGAGTTGGACGGTGCTGCGATGATCGACGGGCCGTCGCCCGGTCACCTGCGCGACGAGTTCGTCCTGACGGGGGAGCACGAGGGCGATGAGCGTACCGGCGGCCACCGCGGTGAGGAACACCGAGGCGACGAGCCAGGCGTCGCCGAGGACGCCCATCGCGAGGCCGGTCGCCAGACCCAGCACCGGCACGAGCACGCCGAGCCCGGCGTAGACGCGGCAGATCCGGTGGAGCAGCTCCACGGTGCCGGCCGCGCGCGGGCCGGGGTCGGCCCCGTCCGCCGGGGCCGCGCGGCGCACGGCCGGCGGGAACATGCTGGCGGCGACGGTCACCGGACCGACGGCGACGATGGCGGCCAGGACGTGGAGGGACAGGAGCAGCTTGGTCACCGGGGCTCTTTCCTTGACGTGATCGGCGGGATCGGCGCGACCGGCCCGATCCGCGGGATGCCGGGTTCACGCTAGAAGCCGTCGCGGCGGCCGGACAGCGGCTGGACCGACAGTTCCCCACGGATTCCCGCCAGCCGTGGTGACCAGGCATGGCGTGACCCGGACCGGGTGGGGACGGGTGGCGGGAATCTGTCTAGGGTGGCGTTCATGCACTCCGTGGCGATCCTCGTACTGGACGGTGTGGTGCCGTTCGACATGGCGGCCCCCATGCAGGTGTTCGACTTCACGCGGCTGCCCGACGGCCGGCGTCCGTACCGCGTCCGGCTGTGCGCCGAGCGGCCGGAGGTGGCCGCGGACGGCGGCTTCGCGCTGCGCGTCGACCGCGGTCCGGAGGCGCTCGCGGACGCCGACACGGTGATCGTGCCGGGACGCGCCCCGGGCTCCCCGCCGCCCTCCCCCGCGGTGCTCTCGGCGCTGCGCCAGGCGGCCGAGGCGGGCACCCGGATCGCGTCGGTGTGCGTGGGCGCCTTCGTGCTGGCGGAGGCGGGCCTGCTGGACGGGCTGCGCGCCACCACGCACTGGGTGGCCGCCGAGGAGTTCGCGCGCGCGTACCCACGGGTGGAGGTGGAGCCGGACGTGCTCTACGTGGACAACGGGCGGATCCTCACCTCGGCCGGCGCGGCCGCCGCGCTCGACATGTGCCTGCACATGATCCGCCGTGACTTCGGGTCGGCGGTGGCGGCGAACGCCGCGCGGATGTCGGTGATGCCGCTGGAGCGCGAGGGCGGGCAGGCCCAGTTCATCGTGCACGAGCACCCGCCCGTGCCGCGCGGCTCGGACCTGGAGCCGCTGCTGGGGTGGATCGAGGACAACGTGGCGCACGAGGTGACGCTCGCCGCGATGGCGGCGCGAGCGGGGATGAGCGAGCGCACCTTCAGCCGCCGCTTCCGCGAGCAGACCGGCACCACGCCGCTGCAGTGGCTGCTGCGGGCCCGGGTGCGGCGCGCCCAGTACCTGCTGGAGAACAGCGACCACACGGTGGAACGTATCGCGCAGCAAGCCGGGTTCGGCTCCCCCACGGCGTTCCGCGAGCGGTTCCGCAAGGTGGTGGGGACGACCCCGTACGCCTATCGCAGGTCGTTCAGGGGCGGGCGCGGCCCGGCCGTCCCGGCGGACGCCCGGGCCGCGGGCTCAGACGGCCAGCGACAGTCCGCTCTCGCCGTCCGCCTCGGATGACCGGCGGCGGTCCGTCCGGGCACGGACGAGAAGGTCGTCGGCGCGCGCGACGGCGTCGTGGATGCCGGCCGTGCCCATCGTCACGCAGAGCCGACGGGTGACGTCCTCGAGTTCCCTGGCCACCGCCGGAGTCTGTCGTTCCGCCTGCGCGATCCGCAGCGTCGCATACCGCGTCAGCAGCTGCCTGACGACCTTCGGATCCGGTACGAGCACGTAGCGCCCCTTTCCTGTTTTCGGTGCGCATGCCCGAAGACGGCGAAGCCACGCACATCCCGCGCCTTGCTGATCGAAAATGACCGAAAACATTCACACTGCGACCGGGCCACCTGGCCACCTGGTCACTCGGGCCCCGGGGGAACGGACGACGGCTCAGGCCACCTGACCACTGTGCAGCGCCGTGTACGCGCCGCCCCGCCGCAGCAACTCCTCGTGCGTGCCGACCTCCTGGATCGCCCCGTCGGCCATCACCACGATCCGGTCGGCCCCGCGCACCGTGGACAGCCGGTGCGCCACGACGAACGTGGTCCGCCCGCGCAGCAGGCGGGCGAGCGCCTCCTGCACCAACGCCTCCGAACGCGTGTCCAGAGCGGACGTCGCCTCGTCCAGCACCAGCACCTTCGGGTCCCGTATCAGGGCGCGGGCGATGGCCAGCCGCTGGCGCTGACCGCCCGACAGCCGCGCCCCGCGCTCCCCGACGAGGGTGTCCAGGCCCTGCGGCAGCCGGTCGACGAACTCCAGCGCGTTGGCGTCGCGCAGCGCGCCCCGCACCGTCTCCTCGTCCGCGTCGTCCATGCCGTAGGCGACGTTCTCCCGCACGGTGCCGTCGAAGAGGACCGACTCCTGGGGCACCACGGACAGGAATCGCCGGTAGGTGCGCAGGTCCAGGGTGTTCATGTCGGTGCCGTCGACCAGCAGCCGGCCGGAGGTGGGGCGGATGAACCCGATGACGAGGTTGAGCACCGTGGACTTGCCCGCGCCGGACGCGCCGACCAGGGCGACGGTCTCGCCCGGGGCGACGTCGAGGGTGAGGTCCCGTACGGCTGGGCGGTCGTCGCCGTCGTAGGCGTGCCCGACGCCCTCGAAGGTCACCGCGCCGCGCAGCGCGGTGAGTTCGGCCTTGCCCTCGTTGTCCTCCAGCTCCGGCGCCTGCAGCACCTCGCCGACGGAGCGCACGGACTCCAGCCCCTTGGTGATGACCGGGGCCAGACCCGCCAGCGTGGTGGTGGAGTTGGTGAGCGTGGTCAGGAAGGCGCTGAGCATCACGACATCGCCGGCGGTGACGCCCCAGACGTCGTGGTACGACACGAGGGCGGCGCCGGCCAGCACCATCACGCCGACCACGTTGAGGACCACCCACGCCAGCGAACCGAACCGCCCGTTGACCAGGTCGAGGCGCATCCCGGAGGTGAGCAGCCGGTCGAGGGTGCCGTGCATGCGGCGCAGCGCCTTGCCCTCCAGGCCGTGGGCGCGGGTGACGGGGATCAGCCGGGTCATCTCGGTGACGCGGGAGGACAGCGTCTCCACCTCGTGCCGGAAGTGCTCGTTGTGGGTGCGCAGCCGCGCCCTCAGCCGGGCCACGAGCAGGGCCGCGGCAGGCACGACGACGAGGAAGACGGGCAGGAACTCGGGGGTGCGTACACCGATGATGATCAGTCCGCCGGCCAGCACGGTGAGCGCGCCGAGCCCGGTCTCCGCGGTCTGCTGCACCATCTGCTCGACGGTCTCGACGTCGCGGACCACCTTGGCCTGGAGCACGCCCGCGCTGACCCGGGAGTGGTAGCCGATGGAGAGCTGCTGCATGCGCGTGCACAGCGCGGAGCGCAGGGCGGTGCCCATGCGGCGGACGCTGCCGTAGAGGAGGCGGACGTACAGCACGTGCAGCGGGTAGTTGACCAGCAGGATGAACATGATGACGCCGGTGCTGGTCCACAGCCGGGAGACCGGCTGGTGCTGGACGACGGTGTCGATGATGGACGCGGTGATCAGCGGCAGCAGCCAGACGGGGCTGTGCTTGACGGTGAAGACGACGACGGCCGCGGCCAGCCGGCCGCGGTCCGCACGGAACAGGTAGCCGAGGGTGCGCACGGGGTGCTCGCCCCGGTAGCGGTGGTCGAGCGGTCTCATCTGCGGCGATGCCATGGGCGGTGGTCCTCCCCCTGTGAGGCGCCGCCCCGGACGGATCGCGGCGCACGAACGGCGCCCGGCGCCCCCAGGGGGGCGCCGGGCGCGGGAGCGGCCGCTCAGGCCGCGTCGAGCTCCGCGATCTCCTCGGCGCTCAGCTCGAGGCCGGCGGCGCGCACGGAGTCCTGGACGGACTCGGGGCGGCTCGCACCCGGGATCGGCACGACGACCGGCGACTTGGCGAGCATCCAGGCGAGGCACACCTGGTGCGCGCTCACCCCGTGCTCCTGCGCCACGCGCGCGAACGGCGCGTAGGTGGAGCCGAGTTCACCGGCCTTGGAGATGCCGCCGAACGGGCTCCAGGGCAGGAAGGCGACACCGAGTTCGTCGCACAGCTCCAGTTCCGGCTCGCTGGAGCGGAAGGCGGGAGAGAACTGGTTCTGCACGGAGACGAGACGCCCGCCGAGGATCTCCTGGGCCTGCCGGATCTGCTCGGGGTTCGCGTTGGAGATGCCCGCCATGCGGATCTTCCCCTCGTCGAGCAGGTCGCGGATCGCGCCGACGGACTCGGCGTACGGGACGCGGGGGTCGGGCCGGTGGAACTGGTAGAGGCCGATCGCCTCCACGCCCAGCCGGCGCAGGGACGCCTCACAGGCCCGCTTCAGGTACTCCGGGCGCCCGTCGAGGGTCCAGCTGCCGTCGCCGGGGCGCAGATGCCCGCCCTTGGTGGCGACCAGGACGTCACCGCCCCGCTCGTGGGTGGAGAGCGCCTTCGCGATCAGGCTCTCGTTGTGCCCCACCTCCCCGGCGTCCCGGTGGTAGGCGTCCGCGGTGTCGATCAGGGTGACACCGGCGTCCAGGGCGGCTTGCAGGGTGGCCAGCGAACGGGACTCGTCGGGCCGTCCCTCGATCGACATGGGCATCCCGCCCAGTCCGATCGCGGACACCTCGACCTCACCGATACGACGCATGTGCATGTGCGCGAAGCCCCTTCCGGCTGTCGTGCTGGCGATCGTGGAAAGCGCATACCAGCCTCGCCGCCGGGTGCCCGGAAATCCAACAGGAAAATCCGAACGGATTCATCGGACCGGTCGCTGAATCGCCCCGTACGCCTCCGGTCCGCTTCACCGCGCGCCTCTCCGCCCCCGGCGTTACGCTGCGCGGAGCCCCACCGTTCCGTCCCCGTCCCGGAGGTTCCGATGGCCCCGCTCCTCAATCCGTACCTCAACTTCGACGGCAACGCCCGGCAGGCGATGGAGTACTACAAGGAGGTCTTCGGCGGGGAGCTGAACATGCACACCTTCGGGGAGGCCGGCGGCGCCGGGGAGGAGTTCGCCGACAAGATCATGCACGGCATGCTCACCACCCCCGACGGCTTCACGATCATGGGTTCGGACGGGCCTCCCGGCATGGAGTACGCCCCCGGCAACAACTTCGCCGTCAGTCTCAGCGGCGAGGAGGAGGACACGCTGCGCCGCTACTGGGAGAAGCTGTCCGACGGGGGCCAGGTGTCGGTGCCGCTGGAGCGTCAGATGTGGGGCGACGTCTTCGGGATGTGCACGGACCGGTACGGCGTGCCGTGGATGGTCAACATCAACACACGGGAGGGCTGAGGCGGCCGCCGTACGGCCGGTGGTTGACACGGCGTTCCGGCCGGGATCATCGTGCAGGCCTGGCGCGCGCCGGCGGGGCGCGGCGCGGACACCGGCCCGGCAGCGCGAGGCGCCCCGGGGAGAGGCGGCGGCATGCGGATCGGACTGCTCGGCACCGGGCCCTGGGCGCGGGCGGCACACGCCCCCGCGCTGAGTGAACACCCCGGCCTGGACTTCGTCGGTGTCTGGGGCCGCAGACCCGAGGCCGCGGGGGAGCTGGCCGCGGTGCACGGCGTCCGGGCCTACGACGACGTCGACGCGCTGCTCGCCGACGTGGACGCCGTCGCCGTGGCGCTGCCACCGGCCGTGCAGGCGGACCTGGCGGTGCGGGCCGCGCGCGCGGGCCGCCATCTGCTGCTCGACAAGCCGATCGCGACGACGGTGGCCCAGGGGCGCGCGGTCGTGGAGGCCGCCGACGCGGCGGGCGTGGCCTCCGTGGTCTTCTTCACCACCCGCTTCCAGCCGGAACCGCAGGCCTGGATCGAGGAACAGGCGCGCGTGGGCGGCTGGTTCACCGGGCGGGCGCAGTGGCTCGGCGCGGTGTTCACCTCCGAGGACAACCCCTTCGCCGCCTCGCCCTGGCGGCAGGAGAAGGGCGCCCTGTGGGACGTCGGCCCGCACGCCTTGTCCGTGCTGCTGCCGGTGCTGGGCGAGCCGCGCCGGGTGACGGCGGCGGCGTACGGACCCGGTGACACCGTGCATCTCGTGCTGGACCACTCCGGCGGCGCGTCGAGCAGTACGACCCTGAGTCTGACCGCTCCCCCGGCCGCGGCGGGCGCCATGACGGAGCTGCGGGGCGAGTCCGGGGTGACCGTGCTGCCGGAGGCCCGGGGCGACGTCGTCCCGGCGCTCGGCCGGGCCGCGGACGCGCTGATCGCCGCGGCGGCCGGCTCCGGGGAGCCACACCCGTGCGACGCGCGGTTCGCCTTCACGGTCACCCGGATCCTCGCCAACGCGGAGACGCTGCTGCACAGCGGCACCCGCTGAAGCCTTTCCCGTGCGGACCGAGGCGGCCCCGTTCCCGGCACCCTGCGGAGTGCGGCCGGTGCGCTGCGTACTCGGTCCGCTCCGGTCGGCTTAAACGATCCTTAAGGACCGGTTAAGCGATCGTGCGCCCTTTGTCGTGCATTCAAGTAACCGCAGGTCAGAGGGTGTTGGGGACAAGTCGGACCCGTTGGCGGGCCCGGCCCTGGTCCCTACCATCGGTGCCACACGCCGGTCCCGACGCACGGCCTGAGAGCGCTCTCACCAGCCTCCCGGACGGGTCGGGCCGGTGTGCCCCACCGGAACCGCACGAGCACTATGGAGACCCCCCACATGACTCCTCGGCACCAGCGCACCCTCGGCCGCCGCAAGCTGCTCTTCGCCCTCGGCGGAGCCGCCGTGGCGCTGCCTGCGGCCGCTGCGATCGCCCCCCACGCCCTCGCCGGCCAGTCCGGTGAGGGCGGCTCCGGCACGAAGGCGGCCGCCTCGCTGCCGCTGACGATCGTCAACGACAGCGGCTCCTTCGACAACGCCTCGGTGCACCTGTACGTCGTGGGCAACGCCGACGGCCGCCAGGTCCGGCTCACCCCCGACGGCACGCTCGCCCCCATCGACCTGGCCGACAACGGCGAGGACGGCTTCACCGACTACGCGCTCAGCCTCTCCGGCAACGAGACAACGCTGTCACTGCCGTACATGTCCGGCCGCGTCTACGTGGCGCTCGGCGAAAAGCTGAAGTTCAAGGCCGTCGCGGACGGCAGCGGCGCCGCCGCGCTGCAGTACCCGGCCGGGTGGGTGTCCTCGGACCCGAACTACGGCGTGCTGCACGACTGCGCGGAGTTCACGTACAACTCCGCCGGTCTGTTCTGCAACACCACCATGGTCGACATGTTCAGCGTGCCGCTGAGCATCCGCCTCACGGGCGCCGACGACCAGACCACGGGCACGGTCCGCCCCGGGGGCCGCGCGGCCGCGTTCGCCGCCGTCGGGGGGACCGAGGGCTTCGACCGGCTGGTGGTGGACGACACCCGGATCATCGCGCCCGGCCACGGCCTGGACGCCGGGCTGTTCGCCGAGGACTACCTCGCCCCGTACATCGACGAGGTGTGGAGCACCTACACCGGCCGGGACCTGAAGGTCACCACCAACGCCGGCACCTTCACCGGGCGGGTGCGCGGGGACCGGTTCACCTTCGACGGACCCGCGCAGGTCGCGTTCGACAAGCCGTCCACCCGGGACGTGCTGTTCTGCGACGGAGCCCTGGCCGCGCCCAACGACGGCACCACGGGCCCGGTCGCCGCGATCCTGGGCGCGGGCTTCAACCGCTCGACGCTGCTCAGCCACCCCGAGCAGCCCACCACCGACCCCGCGGAGTTCTACCTGTCCGAGCTGACCAACCACTACTCCAAGGCCATGCACGCGGCCACAGAGGACGGCAGGGCGTACGGCTTCGCCTTCGACGACGTGGCGGACTTCGCCTCCTACATCCAGGACACGGCGCCCACCGCCCTGCGGCTGACGCTCACCCCCTTCGAGTGAGCGTGGAGCAGGTTTCCCCGGGGCGGGGCACGGTACCCCGGCATGCACGGGGAGGCCCCGCACCCGGGGCCCCGGGCGCCCGACGGCGGGCGCCCGGGCGCTCCGGATGCACGGCGGGCCTCCGCGGTGAAGGCTGAGTACGGGACCCGGCGCCCGGCGCCGGGCCGTACCAGCGATCCGGACCCGAGGAGCCCGAAGATGTCGACGTCCCAGCCCGACGCGTCCCGGCAGAGCGAGGACCGCGCCACCCCGGACAGCCTGCTCCACACCCGCACCGGCAACGAGGTGTCGCCGGAAGACCTGGTTCTCGCCAGCGGCAAGGACCTCACCCCGCAGAACATCGAGTGGGCCAGGCGGAAGCTGGCCGAGGAAGGTCCCTCCGCGATGGAGAAGATCCTTCCGTAGTCCGCCGCACGGCCGGTCCCCGCTCCCTCGGCAGCGGGACGCCGTCGGGCCCGGTGCACAGCGCGTGCACCGGGCCCGACGGCGTCGTGTACGTCCCCGACGGCGTTCAGGAGCGGCTGTCGGGCAGTTCCGTCTCGTCCTCCACGACGTGCACGGCGGCCTCCTCCGCGCCCGCCGCGCCGCCGTCGATGCCGACGTCGTCGGCGACGGACTCCTTGGTGGTGTCGGTGTGCGCGCCCTCGTCCGGTGCGACCAGACGTCCCGCGCGGGCGGTGCCCGCCTCCGGGTCGACCGGCTCGCCCTCGCCGCCCGGCAGGTCGCCCACTCCGTCGCCGGCCTCCGTGGAGGGATCCGGCACCTCCTGGGACAGCCGTTCGTCCAGCGTCTCCCCGTCGTGCTGCTCGGCGGCGGTGACGCCGTGCTTGGTGACGCCCACCGCCTTCTCCGGCGGTGAGTAGCCCTCGTCGAGCATGTCGTCGTAGTCCCGCTCGTCGAGGGCGTCCTGCATGTCGAGCGGGGCGCCATCCTCCTGCTGCTCGTTGGTCCCGGTGGGCTGGTAGACGTCGTCCCCCATCGGTTCGGAGCCCATGGCGTCCTCCCTGTCGTGCTGCGTCGGCTCGCGCCGTCTCGGTGTCCGATCCGCGTTTCCCGTGAGGCGGTCTCTAACCCCGAGAGCTGCCGGACCTGCGGTAAAACCGCCGGATCTCACTCCCGTGGCGTGTCCGTGGCGGGCGCGACGCGGATGTCGTAGTCCTCGACCCGGTGGACGGGCCAGGTCCGCGCGTAGGCGTTGGGTCTGCTGCCGACGCGGGTGATCTCGGCGACCGGGACCCGTTCGGCGGTGCGCCGGATGTCCTCGGCCGTCATGTTCTCGTTGTTCCCGGCGGTCGCGCCGGAGGAGCAGCCCGTGTAGTAGCCGATGGGGATGGACTCGTGGCCGGTGATCAGACAGGGCGGGGTGACGCCGAGCCGGTGCAGTCCCTCGGCGGTGCGGGCCCAGTCCTCGCGGCTCGCGGCGGAGCGGTTCGCGGTGTGCACCGCCACGGTCAGCTGCACCGCCAGGTGGCCTGCCAGTCCCACCGCGACCACCGTCCGCAGCACCGTGCGCCACCGTCCGCGCGGCGCCGTGACCAGGTACCAAAGGGCGTCGGCGACGGAAATCGCGAGCAGCGCGTAGGCGGGCTGGAGGAAGCGCGGCGCCGCGTACGCGATGGTGAAGAGGTACGGCAGGGCGGCGGTGGCGGCACAGGCCAGCGGCACGGCGGTGCGCAGCGCGCGGCCGGCCCGTACGGCCACGACCAGGCCGAGCACGGCGAGCACCGGCAGCACGAACCACCACAGGGTGATCACCGGGTGGGGCATCTCCCCGGTGCAGGGGCGGCACAGGGCACGTCCGCCGAGGCTGCGGAGCTGGTCGTCGACGGCCATGTGGAGGCCGAGTCCGCCCTGGATGCGGGACGCCTCGGCCAGTCGCTCGGAGAGGCCGCCGAACGACGCGTACGCCTCGATCGCCCAGGGCGCCCCGCCGGCCAGCAGTCCGCCCACGACGGCCGCCAGGAGGCGGGGGCGTCGCCACACCGCCGCGAGGACGAGCAGCGGGATCGTCACCCACACGGCGTCGGTGGGCCGCATCCACGCCATGAGCGCGGTCCCCGCGACGACGGCCCACAGCATGCCCCGGGAGGAGGTGTCCTCGCGGTGGCGCAGGAACGCGCCCACGGCGATCAGCGCGCCGACGGCCACCCAGTAGTTGGGCATGGCCTGGGGACCGTAGAAGAGGGTCACCCACAGGGAGGCGAAGAAGGCGCCGGCGACGACCAGCACGCGGATGGGGAACAGTCCGCGCCAGACGCGCAGGGCGAGGTACAGGCCGAGTCCGGAGAGCAGCGCGAGGTAGATCCGCAGCAGCACGGTGGAGTCCGACCAGGACGCGACGGGCGCGACCAGCAGGGAGACGCCGCGGGAGCGGGGTGCGCTGAAGAAGGCGGCCGGGTGGTGGGTGGTGACCTGGCTGGTGTAGACGATCTCGTCCCAGCCAAGACCCAACGTCGGCCGGATCAGTGCGAGTTGCGCCAGGGTGAAGACGGCGGCGAGCACCGCGAGCGGCCGTGTGTCGCCAGCCGCCCTGGGGCCGGCGGACCGTGAGCGTTCCCCGCTCCGCCGGGTGACGGTCGGCGGGGCGCCCGCGCCGTGGGTCATCGTCCGTCCTTCGCTGCCGCCGGTCTGGAGTCCCGTCTCCCGTCATGGGCCTCATGGGCCCCACGTCTTGAGGAAGACGGATATGGGGGGATCATGGCCAAAGCTAACCCGGACCGGTCGGCCGCGCAGGCGGTACACGGCCGAAAATCGTCTGAACGCTTCATCAGCGCGGGTGGGGGCGGCGGTGCGGGGGCTGTTCGGGCGACTGTCGCGGGGCGGGCACCGGCACCTGGCCCTCCACGGGGTGGTCCACGCCGACGGTCAGCTCCCTGCCGTGGTGACGGAGGGTCAGCGGCGGTCCGGATCGCAGCCGGTACGTGGTGCGCTCGGCGGTGATCTCCACGTGGAGGCACCGGTCGCGGTGGCCGAGGGTGAAGGCGAGCCGGCGCAGTCCGGGCGGCAGCCGGGGAGTGAAGCGGAGGCCGTCGTCGTCCCAGCGCATGCCGCCGAACCCGGCGACCAGCGCGGTCCATGCCCCGGCCATCGAGGCGATGTGGAGTCCGTCGCGGGTGTTGTGTTCCAGGTCCGCGAGGTCCATCAGCGCGGCCTCGGCGGTGTACGCGTACGCCAGGTCGAGGTGTCCGGTGCGGGCGGCCATCACGGCCTGGACGCAGGCGGACAGGGAGGAGTCGCGGACGGTCAGCGGCTCGTAGTAGGCGAAGTTGCGGGCGATCTGCTCCTCGTCGTGGCGCTCCTCGAACCAGTCGGCGCGGGTGTGCATCGCGAGCACCAGGTCGGCTTGTTTGATCACCTGTTTGCGGTAGAGGTCGAAGTACGGGAAGTTCAGCATCAGCGGGTAGTGCTCGGCGCGGGTGCCGGCGAAGTTCCAGCGCTGGTGGCGGGTGAAGCCCGCGTGCTGCTCGTGCACGCCGAGCTCCTCGTTGTAGGGCAGGTGCACCGCCTCGGCGGCGTCCCGCCAGCTCGCGCTCTCCTCCTCGTCGACGTCCAGCTCGGCCGCCCGGTCGGGGTGGCGCTTGCACACGTCGGCGGCGGCGAGCAGGTTCGCGCGGGCCATGAGGTTGGTGTACGTGTTGTCGTCGGCGACGGCGCTGTACTCGTCCGGTCCGGTGACCCCGTCGATGTGGAAGACGCCCCGGTCGTCGTGGTGGCCCAGGGAGCGCCACAGCCGGGCGGTCTCCACCAGCAGTTCCACGCCCGTGTCACGCTCGAAGCGCTCGTCGCCGGTGGCCTGGACGTACCGCACGACGGCGTCGGCGATGCCCGCGTTGACATGGAAGGCGGCGGTGCCGGCCGGCCAGTACGCGGAGCCCTCCGGGCCCTCGATGGTGCGCCAGGGGAACGCGGCGCCGCGCAGGCCGAGCTGGGCGGCGCGCTCGCGCGCGACGGGCAGGGTGCTCTGCCGCCAGCGCAGCGCCTCGGCGGCCGCCTGCGGCACCGTGCAGATCAGCAGGGGCAGCACGAACACCTCGGTGTCCCAGAAGGCGTGCCCGTCGTAGCCGGAGCCGGTGAGGCCCTTGGCGGGTATCGCGCGCCGCTCGGCGCGGGCGCCCGCCTGGAGGACGTGGAACAGGGCGAAGCGCACGGCCTGCTGGATCTCCTCGTCGCCGTCGACCTCCACGTCGGCGCGGCTCCAGAAGGCGTCCAGGTACTCGCGCTGTTCGTCGAGCAGGCCCTGCCAGCCGCTGTGCGCGGCGGCCGCCAGCGCCGCCTCCACCTGGTCGCTCATCGCGGGCCGGGAGCGGACGCCGGACCAGCCGTGGGCGACGAACTTCTCCACCCGCAGCCGCTCGCCCGGCTCCAGCACGGAGGTGACCGTCAGCCGGGCCGTGTCGACGTCGCTCTCGCCGGCGGTGACGGTCCGTCCGGGCCCGTCGACGACGTGGTCGGCGGCGACGGCGACCCGCAGGCCGCTGCGCCGGGTGCGGTGCACCAGCCGCAGCCGGCCGCCGTGGGCGAAGTCCTCCTCGTGCTCCAGCGGGGACCGCAGCGCGCGGGCGGCGCGCGGGTCGCCGTCGGGTTCTGGCAGGGACTCGTTGGCGACGAGTTCGGACTGCACCACCACCCGGGCGCGGCTGTCGACGGGTTCCACCTCGTAGGCGACGGCGGCGACGGCCCGCTGGGTGAGGGAGACCAGCCGGGTGGAGCGCACCCGGACGGTGGAGCCGGCCGGCGAGGTCCACTCGCAGACCCGGGTCAGCACGCCCCGGCGCAGGTCGAGGGTGCGTTCGTGGTGGACGAGCCGTCCGTAGCGCAGGTCGAACGGCTCGTCGTCGACGAGGAGCCGGATCACCTTGCCGTTGGTGACGTCGATGACGGTCTGCCCGGACTCGGGGTAGCCGTAGCCGGCCTCTGCGTAGGGCAGCGGGTGGAGTTCGTGGACGCCGTTGAGGTAGGAGCCGGGCAGGCCGTGCGGCTCGCCCTCGTCGAGGTTGCCGCGCCAGCCGACGTGGCCGTTGGACAGCGCGAACACCGACTCGCTCTGCGGCAGCCGCTCCAGGTCCAGGCCGTGTTCCCGCACGGTCCAGGGGTCGATGTCGTACCAGCGGTCGCCCCGGGTCACGCGTCACCCCCGAGCTCGGACAGGTCCGCGACGACCGTGTCGGCGCCGTGCGCGTACAGGGCCTCGGCCTGTCCGACGCGGTCGACGCCGACGACGTACCCGAACTTTCCGGCGCGTCCGGCGTCCATCCCGGCCAGCGCGTCCTCGAACACCGCGGCCCGCGCGGGCTCCACGCCCAGCTCGGCGGCGGCGGCGAGGAAGGTGTCGGGCGCGGGCTTGCCCGGCAGGCCCCGCCCGGCGGCGACCACCCCGTCGATCCGTACGTCGAAGAGGTCCTCGGCGTCGATGGAGCGCAGCACGTCACGGCAGTTGGCGCTGGACGAGACGATCGCGGTGCGCAGACCGCGGGCACGGACGGCGTGCAGATACGCCAGGGTGCTGTCGTAGGGCTCCACGCCGTCGGTGCGGATCCTGGCGAGCAGCAGTTCGTTCTTGCGGTTGCCCAGCCCGTGCACGGTGGCGGCGGATGGCGGGTCGTCAGGGCCGCCCGCGGGCAGCTCGATGCCGCGGGAGGCGAGGAAGGTGCGCACCCCGTCGGCGCGCGGCCTGCCGTCCACGTACGCGTCGTAGTCGGCGGCGGTGAAGGGCGCGAAGCCCTCGCCGTCCCGCTCGCGCAGGAAGGCGTCGAACATCTCCTTCCACGCGGCGGCGTGTACCACGGCCGTCCTCGTGACCACGCCGTCGAGGTCGAAGAGGCACGCCTCGATGTCTTCGGGCAGACCCAGATCCGTCATACCGTCACGGTTCCCCGTACGGGCCGGGACAGAGAGTGAGGCGGGCCACACGGGTGGCGGGGTGCGGCTTCCCGGGTGACACACTCTGCCCTGTGGCGCTGACCTTCGACGACCTCCTCCGCCGCGCCCGCTCCCTTTCCCGGGACGGGCGGCGCGCGATCCTCGGCATCGCCGGAAGCCCCGGGGCGGGCAAGTCCACGCTCGCGGAACGCCTGGTCCGCGAGCTGAACGGCACGGGCGAGCCGTGGGTGGCGTACGTCCCCATGGACGGCTTCCACCTGGCCGACGCGGAGCTGGAGCGGCTGGGCCGCCGGGACCGCAAGGGTGCCCCCGACACCTTCGACGCGGCCGGGTACGCGGCGCTGCTGCGACGGTTGCGGGACGAGTCCGAGGCAGGCGAGGTGATGTACGCCCCCGCCTTCGAACGTGAGCTGGAGCAGCCGCTGGCCGGGGCGGTCCCCGTGCCCCCGGCCGCGCGGCTCGTGGTCACGGAGGGCAACTACCTGCTGCTCGGCACCGGGGCGTGGACGCGGGTGCGCACGCTGCTGGACGAGGTGTGGTTCTGCGCGGCGGACGAGGAGCGGCGGGTGCGTCGGCTGATCGCCCGTCACGAACGGTTCGGCAAGTCGCACGAGGAGGCGGTCGCCTGGGTGGAGCGCTCCGACGAGCGCAACGCCGCCCTGGTGGCGGCGACCCGTGGCCGCGCGGACCTGGTGGTGCCGGTGGAGGAACTGGCCTGACGGCGCGGCGCGCTGGGGCAACTGGCCGGGTGAGGAACGTGCTTGGCGGAATCGTCACGGTGACGCACGCCGGGGGCGCGTCGGTGCCAGAGTGGGGCGCATGAGGCGTCAGGTGATGGTGTGGGCACGGAGGTGGGGGGTGCCCGCACTGGTCGTCGTGCTGCTGGGGCAGATGGCCGTGGCGATGGTCACGACCGCCCTGCGGCAGACGCCGACGATCGACGAACCCGTCTACGTGGGGACGGCCGCGGTCTACCTGGACGAGCACAGCCTCCGCTTCAATCCCGAGCATCCGCCGCTCGGCAAGTTGGTGATCGCCGCCGGAGTACTGGTCGCCGACGCTCGCCTGGAGTCCGGGTTCGGCGGCGATCAGACGGAGTTGGGGCGTCGGCTGCTGTACGAGTCTGGCAACGATCCGTGGCGCGTGATGTTCTGGGCGCGCCTGCCGGTGATCGTGCTGACGCTCGCGTTCGGACTGGTGGTGTTCGCGTTCGCGCGCGAACTGGCGGGTCGGGCGGGCGCGTTGACGGCGCTCGCGCTCTACTGCCTCTCCCCCGACGTGATCGCGCACGGCTCACTGGCCACGCTGGACGTTCCGGCCGCCGGTCTCGTGCTGACGTCGGCGTGGCTGCTGTGGCGGGCCCGGACACGGCCGCGCCTGTACGTGCCGCCGGCCGGCGGTGCGTTCGGGGCGGCGCTGGCCACGAAGATGAGCGTGCTGCCCGCGCTGCCGGTGCTGGTGGTCGTCGCGGCGGTGTCGGTGTGGTGTGCCGGACCACGCCGGGTGACGCGGGCGGTCGCCGGGGCCACGGTGTTCGCGCTGACCGCGTGCGCCGCCGTGTGGGCGGCGTACCTGGCCGTCGATCCCCGGCTGCGGTGGGGGCCGCCGCAGCACATCCCCGCGGTCGGCGGACTGCGCGGCCTCGCCGTCCAGCTGCTGCCGCTGCCCGAGCCGTTCCGGGACGGCATGCGGCTTCAGTTCGGCCTGGAGAACCGGCCCTGGCAGGGCTTCCTCTTCGGGGAGCTGTACACGGGGTCGCTCTGGTACTACCTGCCGGTCGCGCTGCTGGTGAAGACGCCGCTGGGCGCGCTGGCGCTGTGGGCGGCGGGCGCGGTGACGGTGACTGCCCTGCGCCCGCTGCGGCCCGCGGTGCCGTATCTGCTGGCGGCGCCCGCGGTGCTGCTCGCCGCGGCCATGTACGGGTCGCGGGACTTCGGCACCCGGTACGCGGTGTTCCTGCCGATGTTCCTCGCGGTGGCCGCCGGGTGCGTGGTGCTCGTGCGGTGGCGGTGGGCCCCGGTGGTGACGGGCGCGCTGGTGGCGTTCGTCGCCGTCAGTTCGCTGCGGACGTTCCCCTTCTATCTGCCGTACTCCAACGAGGCGTTCGGCGGTCCGGAGCGGACCCGGTACCGGCTCCACGACTCCAACGTCGACTGGGGCCAGGACCTCGGCCGGCTCGCCGACCGGCTGCACGAGCGGTACCGGGGCGAGCGGATCTGGCTGGTGTACAAGGGCGCGGGCGTACCCGCGTACTACGGGATCGACGCCCGCGATCCGCGCCGGGTACCGCCCGACATGGTGCACGGGGTGCTGGTGGTGTCGGACTCGGCGGCGGCCAAGGCGACCGGGCGGCTGGCCGAACTCGTCGCCGGCAGCACGCGGATCGACCAGGTGGGGCACTCGATCACGATCTACCGGAGGTGAGCCGGCCGCACCGGCTCACGCTCGTACGTCAGCCGTCGACCGGCTGGGCCGCGCGCCGGAAGCCGACCGCGCTCACGTGCCGCATCACCGTACTGGCCACGCGGTAGCGGCCGTTGGGCACCTCGGCGGAGCGGCGGACGTGCACGGTGAGCGGGCCCGCCCACTCGTAGCCCTTGCGGGCGGCGTGCCGGGCCAGCCGGTCGGTGAGCACCTGGCCCACGCTGTCGCCGCGCCGGGTCAGCTCCTCGTGGACGGGAGCGGACAGTTCCACGTCGTAGGCGTTGGGGACCATCACCCTTCCCGCGTGGCACACCACCGCGTTGCTGTCGCACTCGCGCCGCAGGGCGTCGACGAGTTCGAGCGGATCACGCCCGGACATCCGCGCCCGGAGGGCCTCCCATCGGTTCTCCAGTGCCGTTTCCAGCGCGCTGAGTGCGCTCATGCTGTCACCTGCCGAAAATGCGGTCGCGTCGGGACGTGGGCGGGTGGTGCGGCGGACATGGCGTTCGGACCAGGCCGCGCGGCCGGGGAACGGCCCCGCGGCATGGTCCGAAGGTCAGGTCCTACCGCTCCTCGTAGTCGTCGGGCTTGATCTCGGCCTCCTCCAGCGCCTCGCGCATGGTCCGGCCGGTGCCGCCCTGCGCCTGCGCGTCACCCTCGCGCCGCGACTCGAGGGTCTCGTCGGTGTCGTGCGTCTTCGGCCGGTTCTCCTCGGGGACGGTCATGTCCGCGGTGCTCCTCGTCTTGCAGGGGGGGGGTTGCGATGTCGCTGCGCGGCTGTGGCGGCGATCCGTGGTGGCACGGTGTCGCCGTGCGGCGCTGAGATGCCGGGTTCCCTGAGCGGGCGGGGATATCCCCCGTGAGTCGGGGGCGGTCTTCGCCGTGCGCTTCCGGGCGGCGGCGTGCCGGGCGCCGGCGGTCCGTTCCGTGGCCGGTCCCCGTCGGTGACCGCGCTGGTGGAGCGAGGGGTTGGGCTATGTTGAACCCTCGTGGGAGACAAGGGAGGCGCACCGGTGCCATCGCCGCAGCAGGCACGCGCACAGGCATCCGCGATCACCTCGGCCAAGGCGGGTCAGGAGCCGGAGCCGTCCCCCACGGCCCAGCTCCGCGCCCTCTTCGACCGGCCCCGGCTCTCCCCCGGCCAGCGGCGCATCGCGCAGTACCTGATCGAGCACATCACCGAGGCCGCGTTCCTGTCCATCACCGATCTCGCGGACCGGGTCGGGGTGAGCCAGCCCTCGGTGACCCGGTTCGCGTCCGCGGTCGGTTTCAGCGGCTACCCGGCGCTGCGGGAGAAGCTCCAGTCGATCACCCTCGGCACCCGGCCGGGTGCCGGCGCCGGTCCGGCCGAGGAGTTCCGGGGCAACGAACTGCAGGCGGCGGTCGACGCCGAGATCGAGAACCTGGAGAACCTGCGCCGCGACCTCGCCGACACCGACCGCGTCATCGAGGTGGGCCGCGCCCTGTCCGCCTCCACCCCGCTCACCGTGCTGGGCCTGCGCATCTCCGTGTCGCTCGCCGAGTACTTCGCGTACGCCGCCCGGCGTATCCACCCGGACGTACGGCTGGTGACCCTCGGCGGCAGCGTGGCGTACGACGCGCTGCTGCAGTCGCGGGAAGCGGGCGGGACGTGGGTGCTGGCGTTCTCCATGCCCCGGCACGCCCAGGAGACGCTGACGGCGGTGCGGGTGGCGCGCAGCGCCGGGCTGAAGGTCGCGCTGATCACGGACCTGGCGCTGGGGCCGCTCGTCGACGAGGCGGACGTCACCTTCGCCATCGGCACCGGCTCCCGCCTGGTCTTCGACTCGTACGCGGCGCCCGGCGTGATGTGCGCGGCGCTGCTGCAGGCCATGACGGACGCCGACCCGGAACGCACGCAGGCCCGGCTGGAGGACTACGAGCAGGTCGCCGACGAGCACCACTTCTTCCTCCGGGACTGAGTCCCGCGCCTCGGCCCCCGCCTTCGGAAACCGCGCTGCCGGTTACCGCCGGTTCGTGGCCTCTCGCGGGGCATCGCGCACTTTGAATAAGGCATGAATGTTTTCATGCGCCTTGCCAAGCAGACGGCATATATAAATACTGCTCACGGATCGCGGCCCGGCCGCTCCGGACCGCGCTCCACTCGTCGCACCCGCCCGCCCGGAAAGGCCGAAGGGCCCGCCACGCGCCGCACCCATGTGTCGCCGCGGCCACCCGCACGGTTCCCTCCCGGCACCCGCACGAACACCCGGGGCCGTCGGTCTCCACCCGCTCCGGCGGCCAGGGTGTTCGGCCGGGCTTCCCCTGCCCGGCCAACCGTGGCGGTCCCGGTCATCCCCTAGACCGGGACCGCCCCACCCCGTCGCCCGTGCCGGCGACGCCGTACACCCGGAAGCGAAGATCATGCCTCTGACGTCCACGCGCCTCGGACCCGACTGGCCCCGCCAGGTGAAGACCCCCGGGAGCTACGACTGGGAACGGTCGGCCGCCAAGTGGCTGCGCGAGCTGGTCCCGGCGCGCTACGCGAGCTACCCGGCGTTCGTCCGGCACCCCGTACTGCTGGCCCGTCACGCCCAGATCCAGGTCGAGCACGAGATACGGGTGGCGCGCACCGCGCTGCAGACCGCCCGCGCGGACCTGCCCCGCCTCGGCCTGCACGAGGGCGCCATCGAGCACACGATCAAGCTGTACGCGGCCGAGCTGACGCAGCTCCAGCACATCGCGCGGAGCGTGCGGGCGGTCACCCAGGCGCTGGGCGAGAGCGCCCGCTGACCCGGCCCGGCCGCCGCGCTCCCGCGCCCCCGGTGCACGGAGCGCGCGGGGCCCGCACACCCCGCGTCGGGGCCTGCCCGACCTGGTCCGCCCCGTACGGCGGGCACCGGTCCCGCGCGGGCGCGTCCGTACCGCCGCGGCCCGGCCCGGAGCGGGAGTCGAAGCGAACAAGCCGGTCAACGAATACACGCAGGTGTGCCATGCTCGGTGCGTGAAGAGCGATCCCGGTGTCCCGGTCGAGTCCGGCACGTTCCCGGACGTGGTGGAACTGGCCAGGGTCGTCGCCCGGCAGCGGGCCGAGATGGACCGGCTGCGCGAACAGGCCGCCACGTCGGTCGTCATGGAGCGTGCCAAGGGCGTCGTGATGGCCCTGGACGGCTCCAGTGCCGACGCCGCCGAGGAGATCCTGCACGCGCGCGCCAAGGCCGCCCGCCGTACCCCGCTGGAGGAGTGCTGGATCACCCTGGGCGAGCTGACGCCCGTCCCCCCGTGCGACGAGGCGTCCACGCCCCGCCCGCAGGGGGACGACGGATCCGCGAAGGCCACGACGGACGCGCCGGAGCCCTTCTCCGCACCCGACGACGTCGCCGACGCCCTGAGCCGCCTCGGCCGCGCCCTGGTCCACGTGGACACGCACCAGGCCCTCGCCCGGTGCCTGCTGGACCATCTCGCCCCGGACTTGGACGCGGAGTCCGTGATGATCTACGTCCGCCGGTCCGGCGGCGGTCTGGAGCTCGCCGGGCACGCCGGCATCGACGACGGGCTGGCGGCCCGCTGGCGTCTGGTCCCCCCGTTCAGCGGGGTGGCCGTCGTGGAGGCCCTGCGCTCCGGTGAACCCTGCTGGCTGGAGGACTTCGCCCGGGACAGCACGCGCTACATGCTGATCGGTGAGCCGCCCGAGCGGTGGCAGTCCCGGGTCTGGCTGCCCCTGCGCGGCGGGGACGGCTCCGAGGTGTGCATCGGCGTGCTGCGCGGACGCCCGGGCGTCTTCGCCCCGCGCGAACGCGCGCATCTGCGGGGCGTCGCCCGGCTGTGCGCGGGACGCGTGCGCAGCTTCACCTCCGCCGCGGTGCCGGTCCCCGAGGGCGAGGCGGACGCCGTCCAGTCGCTGTTCGCGGCGCTCCCCGTCCCGGCGATGCTGCTGACGCCCGTCGTCTCGTCCTCCGGCGACGTGGAGGACTTCCGCGTCGACGCGGCCACCGCCCAGGCGGCCGACCTCCTCGGGGACTCCTCCGGGAACCTGGCGGGGCGGCGGCTGCGGGAGGTGCGGCCGGACCTCACGGACCTGCCGGTGTGGCAGGGCTGCCTGGACGCTCTGACGGGCGGCGGGCCGTACGACAGCGAGCCGTTCGCGCACCAGGAGACCGTGGACGGCGTCCTGGCGCTGGCCACCTACTCGGTGCGGGTGACCCGCCTGGAGGGCGCGCTGGTCGTCGCCTGGCTGCGGCACGCCTCCTCGGACAGGCAGGAGCAGCGGCTGGCGGAGCTGCAGCGGCTGGGCAGCATCGGCTGGGCCAACTGGAACCTGTCGCGGGACGAGGCGTCCTGGTCGGCGCAGGTCTTCGCGATCCTCGACCGGGACCCGGCGGACGGCCCGGTGCGGCTGGACGGCCTGCCCGGGCTCGCGCTGCCCGAGGACCGGGCAGCGCTGCGGTCCGCCGTCGAGACGCTGCTGCGCGAGGGCCTGCCGTTCGACGCGGCGTTCCGGATCCGCGGGAGGCACGGCGTACGGCATCTGCGGCTGGTCGCCGAGGTGGTGGCGGACGCCCACGGCACCCCCTTCGAGGTGCACGGGGTCGTGCAGGACCTGACCGCGCGGCGCCGGGCGGAACTGGCGCTGGTGGAGAGCGAGCGGGCGATCCTCACCCAGCACGACGTGCTCCAGTCGGAGCGGGTCCTGGTGGCCCGGCTGCAGCACGCGCTGCTGCCGCTGCCCGACAAGGTGATCGACCTGTCCGGGCTGCGTGTGGAGGTCGCGTACCTGCCCGCGCAGGCCGGCATCCACGTCGGCGGGGACTGGTTCAGCGCGGTCGAGCTGCCCGACGGGGACTCCCTGTTCGTCATCGGGGACGTGGCCGGTCACGGCGTGGACGCGGTCGCCACGATGGCGCAGCTGCGCTTCACCGCGAAGGGCATGGTCAGCACCGGCTCGTCGCTGACGGGCGCGCTGTCCCGGCTGAACTCGCTGCTGCTGCACACCCGGGACGCGCACGGCACCGCGACGATGGTCCTCGCCCGCTACCACGCGGCGGACCGCCGGCTGGTGTGGGCGCAGGCCGGCCATCCGCCGCCGCTGCTGCTGCGCGACGGCGAGGCGACGTACCTGCCCCGGCCCCCGGGCATGCTGCTGGGCGCGACCTCGGCCCCGTACTTCGAGGAGACCGAACACCACCTCGAACCGGGCGACCGGGTACTCCTCTACACCGACGGCCTGGTCGAACGCGCCCCGGAGAACATCGACGTGAGCCTCGCCCGCCTCGCCGAGGCGGCCGTGGCCCAGCCCGAGGACGCCCCCGGCTCCCTCAGCACCCTCCTGGACGTGATGCTGGAGGACGAACGGCGCGACGACGTGTGCGTGCTGGACATCCGGGTGCCGCGGGAGCCGTGACGGGCGGGCCGTACCGGCCCCCCGGCCTATGCCGCGTCGTCACCCGCCGGCCCGCCCGTGTGCGACTCCAGGGCCCGGCGGGTGTCGTCGCCGTAGACGCCCGTCTCGTCGCCGCGGATGCCGTACCACAGCTGGAAGCGGGCGACCGCCTCGCGGAGGGTCGCGTCGTAGCGGCCGTCGGTCCTGCCGTCGCGGTAGACGTCGGGAACGCGCAGCAGACGTTCCTGGAGGGCGGCCACGTCGGGGCCCGCGTCGCCCTCGCGCAGGAAGCCGTCCTCCACGGGGGCGGCCGTGCGCGGCGGCGCCGGGGCGGCGGCCGCGGGCGGCGAGGCCGGGACGGTGGCGCGGTCGTCGGCGGGCCGCTCGGTGAACAGCAGCGCCCCGCCGAACCCGGCCAGCGCGGCGACGGCCACCACGAGGACCGGCGCGGCCCTGCGCAGCCGTGACGGCCGGGCGAACTCCGGCGGCGGGCCGCCCGGCACCGGCGGAAGCTCCTGCGTGACGTCCTCCGCCCCGGCCGGGGGCCGGTCCGGCGGCACCTCCTCGTGCACCCCGTCGCCCCGCTCGACCTCCCGGAACAGCTCGGCGAGCGCGTCGGTGCGGCGCGCGCGCAGCACGCGGACGGGTTCGAGGGGCGGCCCCTCGGCGGGCCCGGACCCCGGTGGACTGGTCACATCGCTCTCCTTCCGTGCCTGACGCGGGAGTTGAGCCGCCTACGGTGAGAGATACGTGACCGGGGCCCGGCCGGTTCAGCCGCGGGCGTCCCCGCTCTCCCGCAGGAATCGGTGCAAGGAGACCGTCGTCGCGGCGACGAACGCGTCCCGGGTCCTGTCGTCGAGGGCGTCGAGCGACAGGTAGGGGTTGAGGTCCTCCAGCTCGACCAGCAGCAGCTCCCCGCCCGGCGCCCGGCAGGCGTCGACCCGCTGGATGCCGTGGGCGAGGGTGTTCCACTCGACGAAGCGCCGGGCGAAGTCCAGGTCGCCCGGGGCGGGCCGGTAGGGCTCCAGCCGCCAGCGCGCGGCGGGGTCGGGGGCGTGGAGGGCGTACTGGAAGTCCTGGTCGACGAAGTAGAACGAGACCTCGTAGGCGAAGTCGACGTACGGCTGCACGAGGACGTCGCCGTCGACCGGGGCGGACGCCTCGGCGGCGGGGACGATCCGCAGGCCGTGCGAGTCGGCGCCGAGCCGCGGCTTGACGACGTACCGGTCCGCGCGGGGCAGCCGGTGCAGGTCCTCGGGCCGGCCGACGGTGGGGACGACCGGCATTCCGGCGTCGGTCAGGTCCAGCAGGTACTGCTTTCCGGCCATGTCCCCGCGCCCGGTGAGCGGGTTGTAGACGGGCGCACCGGTGGCGAGCGCTCGCGCGCGGAACTCCTCGTGGGCGTCGAGGTACCCCAGCACGGGGCCGCTGTTCCGCACGACGACCGCGTCGAACGCACCCATCAGCGCGGCGGCGTCCCGCGGATGGCAGAGAGCGAGGTCGAACTCCTCCCGCAGCCGGGAGGTCAGAAAGATGTCCTCGTCGCAGTACCGCCGCCCACGGGCCGGGTAGGCCAGATCGGTGACGTACAGGATGCGGGGGCGGGCGGCGGGCATCAGGGCTCCTCGGGGCGACGGCGTACGCCCGTGAGGATGACACGGGTGCGCGGAGCCCTCGAAGGCAGCCTGCCGTCAGTGCAGCGTCGGCCGGTAGATCAGTTCCTGGATGCGGTCGTCCAGTGTGCGGTGTTCCAGCAGTTCCAGGTCGAAGTCGGCCGCGCCCGCGAAGACGCGGTCCTGGCCGGTGCGGCCGGTGACGACCGGGAAGACCGTCACCTGGAGGCGGTCGACCAGGCCGGCCGCCATCAGGGCACGGTTCATCGACAGGCTGCCGTGCGAGCGCAGCGGTACGTCGGACTCCTCCTTGAGGCGGGCCACCACGTCGACGGCGTCGCCTCTGACGAGCGTGGCGTCCGGCCAGTCCAGCGGGTCCTGGAGCGTGTTCGAGACGACGATCGTCGGCAGGTTGCGCATCCGGGTGACCCAGGGGTCGCGGACGTCCGACTCGTCGGTGCTCCCGGCCAGCATCCGGGCGAAGGCCCGGTAGGTGTTCGCGCCGAAGACCATGCGCTGCTCCCCCGCGTGCTGGGCGAGCCGGTGGTCGAGGAGCTGCGGGCCCTGTTTGCCCCAGTAGCCGGTCCAGTCGCCGCTCGCGGCGCCGTAGCCGTCGAGGCTGGAGAAGACGTCGAAGGTGTAGGTCGCGGTCATGCGGGTCTCCTCGAAGGGTGCGGCGGGGCGGCCCGGTGGTCGGCCGGCAGGGAGGACCCCGTCGCCGTGCGAAGTTCATCGCTCTGCCCGCCACCGTTCCGCAGATCACCCGTCGCCGCACGTCAGAAGGTGATCGTCGCCGCCACCGGTAGGTGGTCGCTGCGGGTGGCCGGCAGGGTCCAGGCCGACGTGGCGCGTACGCCGTCGACGAGGATCTGGTCGATGCGGACCACCGGGAAGCCGGACGGCCACGTGAACCCGAACCCCGCGCCCGCCGTCGTCTGCGCCGAGGCGAAGCGGGAGGTGAGCGGGCGCAGGGCGCGGTCGTCGGCGGAGCCGTTGAGGTCGCCCAGCAGCAGCGAGCGGGGGGCGTTCTCCGCCCGGATGCGGGTCGTGAGGCGGCGCAGTGCCTCGTCGCGGGCCGCTGTCGTGAAGCCGGCCGTGGGGCGCACCCGGACCGACGGGAGGTGGGCGACGTAGACGGTCAGGGGGCCGTGCGGTGTCCCGGCCGTGGCGCGCAGGGCGCGCGACCACGGCATGATCGGCAGGCTGGTCGCGTCGCTCAGCGGATACACGCTCCAGACGCCGACCGTCCCCTGGTGGAAGTGGTGGCGGTAGACGGGCGCCAGGGCTCGTTCGTACGCCGGTGCCGTCTCGGGGCTCAGTTCCTCCAGGGCGAGGATGTCCGGGTGCGCGGCGAGCAGCCTGCGCACGGTGTCCTGCGGGTCGGGGTTGTCCTGGTTGACGTTGTGGCTGACGACGGTGAGGTCGCCGCCGGGGGCCGACTTGTCGGTGAGGGTGCCGCCGAAGGCCGTCAGCCACAGGGCGAGGGGCAGGACGGCGGCTGCCAGGGCGGTGCGGGAGCGCCGCAGCAGGGCTGCGGCGAACAGGGCCGGGAGGGCGAGCGCCGTCCACGGGAGCATCGTGTCCGTGAGGTTGCCCAGGTGGCCGGGGGCCGTCGGGATCCAGCCGGGGCGTGCGAGGACCCCGGCCAGGAGGACGGCGCAGGTGGTGGTCAGGATGCCGCGGGGCCGCTCGACCGGGACGGCTGCGGGGGCGGGCGTCGTCGTCATCGCCGGTCAGCCCTCGGAGCCGTGGGTCCGCGGGCGGGCGCGCAGGCCGTCGATCAGGGTGCGGCTCGCTTCCAGCGCGGCCGTCAGGCCCTCGGCCGGTGTCGTGTTCGCCCGCTGGTGCAGCACCGCCCCGAGCAGCAGGTGCGTGCCGTCGGTCTTCGCCGCCCACAGGAGGTTGCCGCCCGCCGGGGTGCTGGAGCCGGTCTTGAGGCCGACGACGCCCGACGTGCCGAGGAGGGTGTTGCCGTTGGCCACCCGGCCGACCCCCGGCACGGTGGTCTCACGGGTCGCCACGATGTCCCGCAGGACGGGGAGCCGCATCGCCTCGCGGGCGAGTTTCAGCTGGTCGGCGGCCGTGCTGGTGGTCGTGGGCTCGATGCCGCTGGCGTCCGTGTACGTCGTGTCGCGCATGCCCAGGTCGCGCGCGGCGCGCTGCATCTTCCGTACGAACGCCTCTTCGCTGCCTGCGTCCCAGCGCGCCAGCAGGCGCGCGATGTTGTTCGCCGAGGGGAGCAGCAGCAGGTGCAGGAGCTCGCGCTCGGTGCGGCGGTCGCCGGGTGTGACGACGACGGTCGACTCGCCGCCCACGCCGGCCTCGTGGGCGGCCTGCGGGTCCACCTCGATCCGCGGGCCCTCCTCGCCCGGGCGCAGGGGGTGTCCGGTGAGGACGACGTACGCGGTCATCACCTTCGTCAGGCTCGCGATCGGTACGGGCCGCTGCGCGCCGTGCGTGAGGACCTGGCCGGATCCCTCCAGGGTCACGGCGGCCTGTCCCTCCCCCGGCCACGGGATGCCGCCGTCGTCGGTGATCTCCGTCGGGGCGCCCTGCTGTCGGGCGGACGCGTCCCGGTCGGTGCGGGGCAGGGCCACCAAGGCGGTGAGGGCGGCCAGGAGCAGCAGGGCGCCGACGGCCGTCCAGGTACGGCGGGGGGCTGAGGGCAGGGGGAACATGTGGGGGCCACCTCCGGGCTGACGCACGTCGAGTACGGCAGCAAGACTGCGGGGGTGGTGCGTCCGCACGGCGGGCCCCGGGGGGCGGGCGGCGCTCGGCGGGACATCGGTTGTGCATCAGGGGTGCGATGCACCAAGGGCGCCCCGCTCGACGGTGGTTGCTCAACGGTCGTTGCCCTCCGGGGGCAGACGCACCTGCGCCACCGCTCCCCCGTCGTCCGGATGGTTGCGGAAGCCGAGCCGTGCGCCGATCACCTTCGCCTGGCCCTCGGCGATCGTCAGGCCCAGTCCGTGCCCCCGGCCC
Organism: Streptomyces sp. BJ20; assembly: GCF_022869105.1. Lineage (NCBI taxonomy): Bacteria > Bacillati > Actinomycetota > Actinomycetes > Kitasatosporales > Streptomycetaceae > Streptomyces > Streptomyces sp. BJ20. Next base: position 3,195,355 of record NZ_CP094918.1, on the reverse strand, counting down.
CTCTGCTCCGCTCCCGTACGGAACCGCTGCGGGCCGTGGGCCAGCAGGTCCGGCGGGAAGCCGGGGCCGTGGTCGCGCACCGTGATCGTCAGGCCGGAGACACCGACCTCCACGGGCGTCGCGCCGTGCCGGTGGGCGTTGATGACCAGGTTGGTGACGATGCGGTCCAGCCGGCGCGGGTCCGTCTCGGCCACCGGGTCGCCGGTCGCGGTGACCGTGGCAGGAAGGCCGGTGCGGGCCACCGACTCCTCGACCAGCTCGGCGAGGGGCACCCGCCGGGGTTCGACCCGCTCCGCGCCCGCGTCGAGGCGGGAGATCTCCAGCAGGTCCTCGACGAGGTCGCGCAGCACCCGTACCCGGTCCCGGACCAGGTCGGTCGCCTCGCCCTCGGGCAGCAGGCCGGCCGAGGTGACCAGACCCATCAGCGGGGTGCGCAGTTCATGGGCGACGTCCGCGGTGAAGCGCTGTTCGCCGGCCAGACGGTCGCGCAGGCTGTCGGCCATCGCGTCGACCGTCGCCGCGATCTCGGTGATCTCGTCGCCGCCGCGGCGGCCCATCCCGGTGCGCGCCTGGAGATCCCCCGCGGTGATACGGCGTGCCGTGCGGGCCACCCGGCGCAGGCGGCGGGCGGGCAGTTCCGTGGCGAGGGCCGTCGCCGGGATCACGACGGCGAGGGTGACAAGGGAGTACTTCCACAGGTGCCGGTCCAGGGCCTGCCGGGTGAGCAGGTCCGCCGTCATGTCCGTACGGAGCGCGTGGAGCTGTCCGTTCTTCCGCTCGGCGGCCCAGTAGACGGGGGCGGGCGGTCCGTCCTCGTAGTACGTGCCCTGTCCGTGCCGTTCGACCTGGCGCAGCAGGGCGTCCGGGAGTTCGGCCGGGTCCGCGAGGGGCTCGGGGCGGCCGGTGCGGCGGGCGTCCTGCTGCGCCCGGTCGAGCTGCTCGACGGCCCTGACCGCGCCCTCGTGCATCGACCGGCGCAGCGTCGACTCGTGCACCAGCACTCCCACCGTGAGGGCCATCGCGGCGCAGGCGGTGGACACCAGAAGGATGATCTTCCAGTGCAGGGAACGCAGGTTGAGCAGCGCGCGTACGATCGGCATGCCGGTGCTCCGGGTCATCGGCGCAGTTTGTAGCCGAAACCGCGGACGGTCTCGATACGGTCGGCGCCGATCTTCTTGCGCAGCCGCTGCACGCACAGGTCGACCACGCGGGAATCGCCGTCCCAGCCGTAGTCCCACACGTTGCGCAGCAGGGTCTGGCGGTCCAGCACGATGCCGGGGTGCTCGGCGAACTCCAGGAGCAGCCGCAGTTCGGTCGGGGCGAGGGCGATCTCCTCGCCGTCCCGGTACACCTCCAGCGCCGCCGGGTCGACGGCCAGGTCGCCGAAGACGAGCCGGTCCGCCGTCCCCGCCCGCGTGCCCTGCTCCCGCTGCTGCGCGGGCGCGAAGGTGGCGCGGCGCAGGAGGGAGCGGATCCGGGCCACGAGGACGGCGGTGTCCACCGGTTTGACGACGTAGTCGTCGGCGCCGGCCTCGAGGCCGGAGACCACGTCGAGGGAGTCGCCGCGGGCCGACATCATCAGGACGGGGGCCGTGCTGGTCTCCCGGATCCGGCGGCACAGGCCGATGCCGTCCAGGCCGGGCAGCATCACGTCGAGAAGCAGCAGGTCGGGACGGTCGTCCCGGAACCGCTCCAGTCCGTCGAGCCCGTCGGCGGCCGTGGTGACCCGGTAGCCGTAGCGCTCGAGGGCCAGGGCGACGGAGCGGCGGATCACCTCGTCGTCCTCGACGAGCAGAACGGTGACGGCGGAGGTGTCAGGCATGTGCTTCCGGTTCGGGTAGGCGGCGGGGCAGGCCCTCCATGATGCCTCGCCGCCCGGGTGATCCCCCGGGAAGAAGAGCTTGCACCGCTCGTCCGACCTGCGGTGATGCGGGGCGGATACACAGCCGATGCACAGTCGCGCGGTCCCCGGTACGACATCGCCGCGTCCGCTGGTCGACGGCTGGGTCGCCGACCGGCGCATCGAGCAGTTCCGTCAGCTGTGGACCAGCCCCCGCGCCTGCGACTGACGCAGCGGGGCCCGGCGGTGTGCGTGCGCCGGGCCCCGGCCGGGGAGGGCGGGTCAGCGTCTGCGGGGCCGGCCCGCGCCGATGCCGGCCACGTGCAGGGCCAGGGCTGTGAGCCCCAGCAGCATCACGTTCACCGAGGAGAACACGTCGTTGGTCGCGATGTCCGCCGCGTTGATCAGGAAGGCGATGAAGAACAGCACCGCCGCCACTATGCCGAGCATGAACGAGCTCCTTCCGTAGGGGTGTTGCCCGTATGCCCGGCCTTCGCGCGTGCAGACCCGTCACTTCGTGGGCAAGTGCCGGAAGTCCCGGGAAGCGGCCCTCACCCCACAGAAGAGGGTACTGAGTGCCTTTACTCGTGGCACTCAGTGCCATACTCTGTGGCCGTGCGCGGTGGCACGGCCACCGGGCAGGCGCGTGCGCGGGCGACCGGGCACGTGGAAGTCCGGCCGAGTGCAGGGAGTTGACCAGCGTGTACCACTTCTCAGGGAGCGTCGTTCAGCAGGCAGCCGGCTCCACGCGCCTGCTCGAACCGAAGGGCCCCGAAGGGCGCGGCACCGACCAGGAGGCCATGCTCTTCCAGCGCTGCACCTGGTGCGGCACCGCGATGTACCACCGGCTGCTGTGCCCGGTCTGTCAGGGCAGCGACCTGCGCACGGAACGCAGCGCGGGCTTCGGCACGGTACGCCACTCGACGGTGCTGCACCGCAACACCCCGGCGGCGCGCAACGTCTCGCTGATAGAGATGGCCGAGGGGTTCGTGGTGCGGGGCCGGGTCATGGGCCCGCCGATCGGCATCCACAGCGGCGACCGGGTGCGGCTGTCGACGGCCGAGGACCCGGTGCGCGGCGAGCCGGTGTTCCAGCTCGTCGACGAGCCGTTGCGGGCCTGGACCTGACAGCCGCAACCCGCCTCGGACGAGGGCGGGTTCAGGACGTGACGCGGATGCCCACCGTGCCGTCCACGCCTCGGCGCAGGCGGCTGCCCAGCAGGGTGAGACGGCCCATCAGCCCGTACTTGCGGGCGATCAGCTGCCGGTAGCGGGCGGTCGTGGCCGCGTCACAGATCTCCGCGGTGGCCGGGACCTGGTCGCCGGTCGGATTGCCGCGCACGTCGCAGGGGCCCACGAGGACGTCCCCGCGGGCGCGGATCCGCTTCACCTTCCACGAGTCGGCGGCGGTCCACACACCGAGCGCGTCGCCGTCGCGCACCACCCACACCGGGGTGGCGACGGGCGTGCCGTTCTTCCGGTAGCTGGTGAGCAGCAGGTACTTCCCTGCCCCGAGCCGGTCCCGCAACGCGTCGTCCATACGTCAAGTCTAGGCCTACTCGGCAGGTGCCGCCGGGAGTTGCCCGCGCCCTACAGGCGGCGGGCCACGAACACGAACTCCCGGCCGGGGCGGTCGGGTGCGTCCCGTACGTCCTCCAGCGCGTAGCCGTGGTCCACGAGGTCCGTCCCGACCTCCTCCCGCTCCCGGAACCGCAGGGTCGAGTCCGAGGTCAGCACCTCACCGTCCGACGCGAACACGTACGTCGTGCGAAAGGAGACCAACGGGCCGTCCACGGAGGTCACTTCGTGCCAGCTCTCCACCCCGCCAGCGCCGGGCACGTCGGCGCGGACGTACGACTGCTCACGGGTCCAGGACTCCCAGGCGCGCCGGGCCGGGTCGCGGGTCTCGAAGACCAGGCGGCCGCCGGGGCGCAGGGCCGCGTGGGCGCCGCGCAGGGTGGCGTGCCAGGCGCCGGGGTCCGCGATCGCCTGGGCGACGTTCGCGGTCATGGTGGCCAGGTCGGCCGTGAGCGGCGGCAGGTCCGTCGCGTCGCCCTCGATCCAGCGGACGCGCCCGGCGCCCGGCTTGGCGCGGGCCACGTCGAGGGAGGCGCCGGCCGGGTCGACCCCCACGACGTCGATCCCCTCGTCCGCGAGGAGCAGCGCGAACACACCCGTGCCGCAGCCGATGTCCAGCACCCGGCGGGCACCGAACTCCCGCGCCATGCGCAGATAGGCGTCGAGGTCGCTCCGGTCGGGGTCGAGCGGGTCGTGGAGGGCGGCGAGACGAGGGTGAACGAAGCAGGCGTCAGTCACGGGCGCGGCCCGCCGCGCGTACGGCGGCCGCCATCCGCCGCACCGCCTCCGTGAGCACCTCGGGCGAGGTGGCGAGGTTGAGCCGGGCGTGGCCCGCGCCGCCCGTGCCGAAGGGCGGACCGCCGGTGAGCGCCACCCGGCCGTGCGCGAGGAACGCCTCGGCGGGGTCGTCGCCCAGGCCGAGGTCCCGGCAGTCCAGCCAGGCGAGGTAGGTGGCGTCGCCCGGGCGGTACCGGACCGCGGGCAGCTGCTCGGCGAGGAGGCCGGCCAGCAGCCGGCGGTTGGCGTCGAGGCCGTCGAGCAGGGCGTCCAGCCAGCCGGTGGCGTCACGCAGGGCGGCGGTGTGGGCGAGGATGCCGACGTGGCTCGGGCCGTGGCCGACCACCTCCGGCATCCGGGCCAGGTCGTCGCCCGCGCCGGGCCCCGCGATCGCGAGGGCCGCCTTGAGGCCGGCCAGGTTCCACGCCTTCGACGCCGACATCAGCGACAGCCCGCGCTCGGCGCCGGGCACGCTCAGGTACGGCACGAAGCGCGCGCCGCCGAACACCAGGGGCGCGTGGATCTCGTCGGCGACGACCCGGACACCGTGCCGCTCGGCGAGCGCGGCCACCGCGGTCAGCTCCTCGGCGGTGTGCACGGTGCCGGTGGGGTTGTGCGGGCTGCACAGCAGGTACGCTGCCCGGCCGCCGCCCTCGGTCGCCCCGCGGAAGGCACGCTCCAGGACGTCCAGGTCGAGCCGCCCGTCGTCGCCGAGCGGCGCCTCGACGATCCGGCGGTCCGCGTGCCGCGCGAAGTCGTAGAAGGGCGGGTAGACCGGCGGGTTCACCACGACGGGGTCGCCGGGGCCGGTGACCAGCCGGAGCATCTCGACCACGCCCAGCATCACGTCCGGCACGATCGCGGCGCGCTCCACGGCGAGGCCGGGCCAGTTCCACCGCTTGTCGGCGAAGGCGGCCAGCGCCTCGGCGTAGGCGGTCCCGGCGGGATACCCGGTGTCGCCGGACTCCATCGCCTCGGTGACCGTCCGCACGACCGGCCCGGGCGGTGTCACGTCCATCTCGGCCACCCACACGGGGAGGACGTCCTCGGCGTAGGTCCGCCACTTCATGCTGGTGCGGCGGCGCAGCTGATCCAGGGAAAGGGCCTTCAGGGGATTCGGTTCACCGGACGTGTCGTGCGGGATCCTGGTCATGAAGCACACGATAGGGGGCGTGGTGTGGACCCACATCAGGATTCCGGGGCGCCGCCCGGCGACGGCGGCGCGGCGGTACGGGAGATCGCCTGCGACGAGTCGGGGTCGGACGGCGAGAACCTGACCGGCGGGAACACCGACGTGTTCGCGCACGCCGGTGTCCAGGTCCCCGTCGCGGACGCGGCCCGGGCCCTGCGGGAGATCCGTGACCGGATCCGCTCCCCGGCCACCGAGTACAAGGCGACCCATCTGCTGCGGGAGAAGCACCGGACGGTGCTGGAGTGGTTCCTCGCGCCGGGCGGGCCGGTCCACGGCGCGGCGCGGGTGCACCTCACCGAGAAGTCCTTCTTCGTGCTGGACCGGCTGGCCGGTGTTCTGCTCGACGACCGGGGCGCGGCGGCGGAGCTGTACCGCACGGTACGGGAGGCGCTGGGCGCGGAGGACGGGCAGCGGTTCCTGTCCGTGGCGAACCGACTGCTGCGCACCCGCAACGGGGCGGAGCCGGGGTCCTCGGTGCCGCTGTTCTTCGAGACCCTGGACGGGCTGCGCCGGGCCTGCGCGGGTACGGACGCGGGTTCGGTGCTGGGGCGGCTGGCGGCGGGACGCGGGCGGGCGGAGGCCTACCGGGCGGGGCTCCTGGACGGCCCGGCGGTGCGGATCCCCGTCCTCAACCCGCTGCTCCCGGCGATCGTCGCCACGGCCGCGTACTGGAGCGGACCTGAACGCCGGCCGGTGCGGCTGGTGCACGACCGGCAGAACCTGCTGACGCCCGGGCGGATCGCGTGGATCGAGGAGACCGCCCGGCGGTCCGGCGTCGCCCTGACGGAGCTGCGGCTGGTGGTCGCGCGGGACGACCCGCGGGTGCAGCTGGCGGACTTCCTCGCCGGGATCGCCCGCAAGGCGGCCGGCGACGCGCTGCGCGGCGACGGCGACCCGGGGCTCGTCGCACTGCTGCGTCCCTATGTCGACCCGGCATCCCTGTGGGGCGACGGGGGCACGGCGGACGCGCTCGGCCTGTCCGCGCCCAACTCCTCGGTGCGCGCGCGGAACTGAGGCGGACATCGCCTCGTCCGTGCTGAACACGACGGGCTCCGCAGCCGTATGGACGAGGGGCGCTCTGCTCGAGGGAGGCCCCCGCGGTGCGCGCACCGCGCTGTCGAGGTTCTGGAGCCATGCATGAGGCACGCACGACGACGGGTGGTCCGGCGAGTGACACGGCTGGCGGCTGTCGGCGGACTCCTGCTGGGGGGCACGATGGTCACGCACGCCGTGGCGAGTGAGCCCGGCACACCCGACGCCGTCCCGTTCTCCACCGCCTCCCCCGCGGACGCGCACACGTCCGGTCCGGGCGCAGACGTGGTCCGGCGGCTCGGCACGTCCCGTACGGCGGGCAGTTGGGTCGGCGAGGACGGCAGGACGGTCGTCGCCGTCACCGACGAGGAGGCGGCGGCCGAGGTGCGGGCGGCGGGCGCCGAGCCGCGGATGGTGCGGCACAGCATGGACGACTTCGACTCCGCGACGCGGACGCTGAGTTCGGCGCCGCGGGTGCCCGGCACGGCCTGGATGAAGGACTACCGGTCGAACCAGGTCGTGGTGCGCGGCGACAGCACGGTGTCCGAGGACGACTGGTCGTCGCTCACCGAAGTGGCCGACGGCATCGGCGACTTCGTCACCATGGAGCGGGTCGGGGGCACCTTCACCACCCGCCTGGCCGGCGGGCTGCCCGTGCTGTCGACGGCGGGCCGTTGCTCGGCCGGCTTCAACGTCACCGACGGGCGGCGGGAGTTCATCCTCACCGCCGGGCACTGCGGGCCGCAGGGGTCGGTGTGGTTCTCCGACGACGGGGGCCGGAAGAAGGTCGGCACCACGGTCGGCGGCAGCTTCCCCGGCGACGACTACTCGCTGATCGCGTACGAGGGCGGCAAGGCCGGCGAGAACGCCGGGGTGGTCGCGGTGGGCGGCGGCAAGGGCGTGCGGATCACCGGGGTGGCCGATCCGACGGTGGGGCAGCGGATCTTCCGCAGCGGCAGCACCAGCGGGCTGCGCGACGGGGAGGTGACCGCGCTCGACGTGACGGTCAACTACCCGGAGGGGACGGTCGGCGGGCTGATCGAGTCGGACGTGTGCGCGGAGCCCGGGGACAGCGGCGGGCCGATGTTCTCCGAGGGGGTCGCGCTCGGCGTCACCTCCGGCGGCAGCGGCGACTGCCGCTCGGGCGGCATCACGTACTTCCAGCCGTTGACGAAGGCGCTGGCGGACCTGGACCTGAAGCTGATCGTGGCGCCCGGGGCGGACGGCGGGAGCCCCTCCCCCGAGCCGTCGCAGGCGCAGGGCGTGGCGGCGCCGGACGCGGCCACACCGGGGTCGTCGACGTCGGTGCGGGGCATCCTGCCGGACCCGTCGACGCTGGTGTCGCGGCTGGCCGACCCGCGGAACGTGGGTCCGGGGCTGCTGGTGATGGGCGGGAGTCTGGTGGCGCTGGTGGCGTCACGGTGGATCAGGGCCGAACAGGACCGCAAGGCCTACCGAAGGCAGTACTCGGAGATGTGGGGGTGAGACGGGAAGGGCACCCGTGCGGTCACGGGTGCCCGATCGTGATGCCGAGGCCGGCCGTCAGGCCGCCTCCGCGGCCTCCTGCGGGAGGGCCGTGGCCCACTCCTGGACCAGGCGCTGGTACTCCTCGCGCTGTTCGACGCTGAGTGTCCCGCCCGACCGGAGCCACAGGGCCCGGATCTCCTCGTTGACCTCGGCAGCCGATCGCTCGGAGGAGGGTTCAACAGTGGTGGACATACCGTGAAGCATACGTCCCCCGAGGTGAAGACGCTGTGAGTAATCGCACGCCGATCGGGCAATTCGGACGTGTCACTGATCACGTCCATCTGCCCTCCAAGGTGGGCGAGTTCACACCCTCGGACATGCGGGGGCGCCCGGCCCGGAGACCGGGCGCCGGGGGTCCTCAGGTGCCCGGCTTGCGGCCGTACACGTAGACGTCGTCACCCTTCTTCAGCAGCGACCAGTACTTCTTGGCGGCGGTGCCGGTCATGTTGACGCAGCCGTGGGAACCGGGCGGGTTCCACATGCTGACGCCGACCGAGTGGAACGCCTGGCCGCCGTCGAAGAACTGGCTGTACGGCATCGGCACGTCGTAGATGGTCGAGACGTGGTTCTTGTTCCGCCAGTAGACCTTCTTGAGGCCGGTGCGGGTCTCGTAGCCGTTGCGTCCGGTGCGCACGGGGACCGGACCGTAGACGAGCTTCTTGCCGTCCTGGATCCAGCTCAGCTGGAGGGTGAGGTCGACACAGGCGATGCGCCCCTTGTTGGTGGGGCATTTGCCCGCCTTGTTCGGGTTCTTCCCGACGGCCTTCTGCTTGTTCATCAGGTTCATCACGCCCCAGGTCACGGGGCCGGCGTACCCGATGTTGGGCCTGATGCCGTGCTTGGTCTGGAAGGCCCGGATGGCCTTGCAGTCGGCGGCGGACTGCTTGCCGTCGACCGGGCGGCCGAGGAACTTCTCGACCTTCTTCTGGTACGGCCCCGCCGACGTGGTGCAACTGGCGGCCTGGGCCGGCGTCGCACCGATCGCGAGTGTGAGCGGAGCCACCAGAGCGGTGACCCCCAGGGCGACGACACCCCGTCTTCTCAAGTCCCCCATGGTCCGTTATGCCTCTCCCGCGGGAACGTGCGCTGGACCGCGCACTCTGCCAGGTAGACGGCGAACGGGGGAAATCGGTTGTACGCGCGACCGGACCGTTATGTCCGTCACGGCGGGCGCTTCGGTATGAGTCGTGTCACGCGGAACCACACCGGGCGCGGGGACGGTCACCGCCCGGTGTGGTCCACGGCCCGGTGGAAGCCGTGGTTGACGGCCGTGATGCCGCCGTCGACGGTCAGGGTGGTGCCGGTGATCCAGGCCGCGTCACGGGAGGCGAGGAAGGTCACGGCCGCCGCGATGTCCTCCGGCTCGCCGATCCGGCGCAGCGGGTAGACCTGGGAGACCGCCGCCAGGTCGTCGTCCCGGCCGTCCCAGGCGCGGGTGCGGACCGTGCCCGGCGCGACGAGATTGACCCGGACGCCCCGGGGCCCCGCGTGCCCGGCGAGGGTGCGGGTGAGGGAGATCAGGCCGGCCTTGGCGGCGCTGTAGGCGTGGTTGCCGAAGTCCTGCAGCCCGTTGACCGAGCCGACGGTGACGATCGCGCCCCGTCCGGACGCCTCCAGGTGCGGCAGGGCGGCGCGGCAGCAGCGGTAGGCGCCGGTGAGGGTGACGTCCAGGTCCGCCGCCCACTCCTCCTCGGGCTCGTCCTCGAAGCGGGGCGCGTCGGGGGTGCAGTGCGCCGCGTTGTTCACCAGGACGTCCAGCGAGCCGAAGGCGCGGACGGCGTGGGCGACCGCCGCCTCGACGGACGCCTGGTCCCCCACGTCGCAGGCGATGGCCTCCACCGTGAGTCCGCGGTCGCGGAGCGCAGCCGCCGTGCGCTCCCCCGCCTCCGGGTCGGCGTCGGCGACCAGGACGCGCGCGCCCTCGTCGGCGAACCGTGTCGCGGTGGCGGCGCCGATGCCGCGCGCCGCCCCGGTGATGAGAACCCCGTATCCCGCGAAGCGCCCTGTGTCCGTCGTCATGGGGCGACGGTAGCGGCTCGGACGATCACCGCGCCCGGCTTTTCCCCGGCGTCCGGAGGGTCAGCGGTAGCCGGTGACGTCGGCCGGGCGGCCCGCGTCCTGCACCTCGACCAGATAGCGCCAGGAGTCGGGGCGGCTGCCGTCGAGGTCGGTGAAGCCGTACTCCTGGGCGAGTCCGCCGCTGGACAGGGAGGAGCCGTTGAAGCGGGCCACCTCGGGGTCGCCCGCGAGCGCGGCGACGGCGCGCCCGACGTAGCGCGGGGTCTCGGAGATGGCGAAGTGCGGCACCTTCTCCAGCGCGTCGCGCCAGTTGTCCTCCCGCACCCCGAAGTGGTCGAGCATGATCTCCGAGCGCATCCAGCCCGGGGTGAGGGCGACGGCGGTCGCGCCGCGCGGGCCGAGTTCGTGGCCGAGGGCGAACGCCATGCGCAGCACCGAGGACTTGGCGAGGTCGTAGAAGAAGGAGACCCGGTAGTGGTCGCGGTTGTAGTCCGCCGTGCCGTCGGTGACCTCGACGACCAGTCCGCCCGGGTGGCGCAGCAGCAGCGGCAGGGCGTGGTGGCTGGTGATCGCGTGCGTCTCCACGGCGAGGCGCAGCAGCCGCAGTCCCTTGTCGAGGTCGTGCTCCCAGACGGGCGCGTCCCAGTCGAAGAGGGTCTCGCCGCCCCAGATGTCGTTGACGAGGACGTCGAGGCGGCCCTGCTCGGCGGCGATCCGGTCGACGAGGGCCTCCACCTGCGCCGGGTCCAGGTGGTCGGCGGGGACGGCGATGCCGTGGCCGCCCGCCTCGGTGACCAGGTCGGCGGTGTCCTCGATCGTCTCGGGCCGGTCGTACTCGGAGCGGCGGGCGCGGGTGGAGCGGCCCGTGACGTAGACCGTGGCGCCCGCCGCGCCGAGTTCCACGGCGATGCCCCGTCCCGCTCCCCGGGTCGCCCCGGCCACCAGCGCGACCTTGTCCCGCAACGGCTGTGTCATTCACGGCCTCCCGTGCCTCGATCCGTCGTACGACGCCGAGCCTGACGGGTAAGCCGGACATCCTCTGTCGCCTTTTCCGCGGTTCGGGCCGTGGGATCACCCGGAAGCCGGTACGTCCGGGTGACCCCGTCGCCTCAGTGACCGCGGGCGCTTCAGTGGCCGGCCGCACTTCAGTGGCCGCCTGCAGTTCAGTGGCCGCGGGCGATCCATTCGTCCAGGTGCGGGGCCTCGGCGCCGATGGTGGTCGGGTCGCCGTGGCCGGTGAGCACCTTCGTCTCCGGGGGCAGGGTGAGCAACCGGTCCCGGATGGAGTCGACGATCGTCGGGAAGTGGGAGAAGGAACGGCCGGTGGCGCCGGGACCGCCCTGGAAGAGGGTGTCGCCCGTGAACACGGTGCCGAGCCCCGGGTCGTACAGGCAGACCGCGCCCGGTGCGTGGCCCGGGGTGTGCAGCACGGTGAGGTCGGCGCCGCCGGCCTCGATGACCTGCCCGTCGGCCAGCCAGGCGTCGGGGTCGCGGTCCGGGTGGGTCTGCTGCCACAACTGGAGGTCGTCGGGGTGCAGCCAGATCGTGGCGCCGGTGCGCTCGGCGAGGGCGGGCGCGGCGTCGATGTGGTCGTTGTGGGCGTGGGTGCACACGATGGCGGTCAGGCGCCGGTCGCCCACCGCCTCGGCGATGGCGTCGGCGTCGTGGGCGGCGTCGATGACGACGGCCTCGTGGTCGTCGCCGACGATCCACACGTTGTTGTCGACGTTCCAGGTGCCGCCGTCGAGGCGGAACTGGCCGGAGGTGACGAGCCGTTCGATGCGGGCGGCCATCACAGCACCACCACCGAACGCAGCACGTCGCCGCGGTGCATCCGCTCGAACGCCTTCTCCACCTCGTCCAGGGCGATGGTCTCCGTGACGAACGCCCCGAGGTCCAGGCGGCCCTGGAGGTGCAGGTCGATCAGCATCGGGAAGTCGCGGGACGGCAGGCAGTCGCCGTACCAGGAGGACTTGAGGGAGCCGCCGCGGCCGAAGACGTCGAGGAGCGGCAACTCGATCTTCATGTCCGGGGTGGGCACGCCGACCAGGACGACCGTACCGGCCAGGTCACGGGCGTAGAACGCCTGCCGGTAGGTCTCGGGGCGGCCGACGGCCTCGATGACGACGTCGGCGCCGAAGCCTCCGGTGAGGTCGCGGATCGCCTCGACGGGGTCGGCCGTACGGGAGTTGACGGTGTGGGTGGCGCCCATGGAGCGGGCGGTCTCCAGCTTGCGGTCGTCGATGTCCACGGCGATGATCTTCGCCGCGCCGGCCAGCCGGGAGCCGGCGATCGCCGCGTCGCCGACGCCGCCGCAGCCGATGACGGCGACCGAGTCGCCGCGGCCCACGTTGCCGGTGTTGATCGCGGCGCCGATGCCGGCCATCACGCCGCAGCCGAGCAGCCCGGCGACCTCCGGCGCCACGGCCGGGTCGACCTTGGTGCACTGCCCGGCGGCGACCAGGGTCTTCTCCGCGAAGGCGCCGATGCCGAGCGCCGGGGAGAGCTCGGTGCCGTCGGTGAGGGTCATCTTCTGCCGCGCGTTGTGCGTGTCGAAGCAGTACCAGGGGCGTCCGCGCAGACAGGCGCGGCAGTTGCCGCACACCGCTCGCCAGTTGAGGATCACGAAGTCCCCGGGCGCCACGTCGGTGACGTCGTCGCCCACCGACTCGACGACGCCCGCCGCCTCGTGGCCGAGGAGGAAGGGGAAGTCGTCGTTGATGCCGCCCTGTTTGTAGTGCAGGTCCGTGTGGCACACCCCGCAGGCCTGGACGCGTACGACCGCCTCGCCGGGTCCCGGGTCGGGTACGACGACCGTCTCGATCCGTACCGGCTCGTCCTTGCCGGGCGCGATCACGCCGCGTACTTCCTGCGCCATGCTGCTGACTCCTTCGTCGGCCGGGTCCGTCTCCCCCGTCGTCCTCGACCCTACGCGGGAATGATCGGCTCCGCCGCCCACCGTGCGGTGCGTCCGCCCGGGCGACGTAGCCTGAACATCCGTCCGACGCCGAGGGGGGCAAGTGAGCATCGCCGTCACAGAGGATCCGTCCGGGCCGCCGGCCTGGCGGCTGCTGCTGTCGTACGTACGGCCGCACCGCTGGGCGCTGCTGGGCGGCGCCCTGCTGTCGCTGGTGACGGGCGCGACGGGGCTGGCGCTGCCGCTGGTGGCGAGGGAGCTGATCGACGACCTCGCGCACGACCGGGCCGTCACCGGGGCGCTGCTGCTGATGTCGGCACTGGTGATCGGCAACACGGTGCTGGGCGCGGTGGGTTCGTACGTGCTGCGGCGCGCGGCGGAGTCGGTGGTGCTGGGGGCTCGGCGCACGCTGTCCTCGTACCTGCTGCGGCTGCGGATCGCCGCCGTCGACCGGACCGAGCCGGGCGATCTGATGGCCCGGATCACCTCCGACACCACGCTGCTGCGGACGGTGACCACCGACTCGCTGATCGGGCTGGGCACGGGCGGGCTCACGCTGCTCGCCACCGTGGCGCTGATGGGGTACGTGGAGCCGGTGCTGCTGGCGGTCACGCTGGGCGTGCTCGCGCTGGCGGGGACGCTGCTCGGGGTGGTCGTGCCGCGGATCCGGCGGGCGTCGAAGCAGGCGCAGGACGCGGTGGGCGTGATGGGGGCGTCGCTGGAGCGGGTGCTGGGCGCGTTGCGCACGGTGAAGGCGTCCGGCGCCGAGCCGCGGGAGGAGCGGACGCTGCACGACGCGGCGCGCGAGTCCTGGCGCATGAGCGTGCGGGCCGCCAAGTGGTCGGCCGCGGCGGGCAACACGGCGGGGCTGGCGATGCAGCTCGCGTTCATCACCGTGCTCGCGGTGGGCGGGGCGCGGGTGGCGACCGGGGCCATCGACATCGGGACACTGGTGGCGTTCCTGCTGTTCGTGTTCTACCTGATGGCGCCGATCTCGCAGGTCGTGGGCGCGGTCACGCAGTACCAGGCGGGCAGCGCCGCGCTCGCCCGCATCGAGGAGGCGCTGCGCCTCCCCTCCGAACCGGCCGCGCCGCCCGCCGCGTTGCCGTCGCCCGGCGCAACGCCCGCGGCCGTCGCCTTCGAGGACGTGCGGTTCCGCTACACCGAGGATCTGCCGTACGTCCACCACGGGGTGACGTTCGCCGTGCCCCCGCAGGGGCTGACGGCGTTCGTCGGCCCGTCCGGCGCGGGCAAGACGACGGTGTTCTCCCTCATCGAGCGGTTCTACGACCCGGAGTCCGGTGTGATCACCGTCGACGGCCGGGACCTCGGGGAGTGGGACCTGGCGGAGCTGCGGGCGGCGATCGGGTACGTCGAGCAGGACGCGCCCGTGCTGTCGGGTTCCCTGCGGGACAACCTGCTGCTGGGCAACCCGGACGCGGGCGAGGACGCGCTGACGCGGGTGCTGAAGACGACCCGGCTGGACGGGCTGGTCGCCCGGCTGCCCCAGGGGCTCGACACCCTCGTCGGCCACCGCGGCACCAAGCTGTCCGGCGGCGAACGCCAGCGGGTCGCCATCGCCCGCGCCCTGCTCCGCCGCCCGCGCCTGCTCCTCCTCGACGAGGCGACGTCGCAGCTGGACGCGGTGAACGAGGCGGCCCTGCGCGACACGGTCGCGGACGTCGCCCGCACGACGACGGTGCTGGTGGTCGCCCACCGTCTGTCGACCGTGACGGCGGCGGACCGCATCGTGGTGATGGACGCGGGGCGCGTGCGGGCGGTGGGTACGCACAGGGAGCTGGTCGCCGGGGATCCGCTGTACGCGGAACTGGCGGCCACGCAGTTCCTGGCCACGGCGGGTTGAGGGGAGCGGGGGACGCGAGGCTGGTCCGTGCCTGCCCCGAGGACGCTTCGCGCGAGCAGGCGCCTCCGCCGGGGCGTCATGCGCGGTCGCCGGCCGGCGCCGCCCCGCCGGGGCCCTCGCCCCGCCGCTCAGCGACCGTGAGCCTCCGGCCGTTCCCAGTGGAGCGCGGCCAGGCGGGGCAGTCGGCGCGTCATTTCGCGGTGGTCGTCGAAATCGAAGCTCCAGGAGCGGTCCAGCTCCGGGTACCGGATGGTCCACCCGCCGTCGGGAAGTTCTCCGCCGGTCGCCTGGAGGTGAGCGTTCCGGACGATGCTCAGCACCTCCTCGCACTCGAGATCGCGTCCGTCGGCCGCCGAGGCGCGCACGACGGGCAGTTCCGCCAGGGCATCGGGGTCGGCGACCGCGCGCTCGAAGATCTCGCGCCCCTGGGCGATCAACCAGCCACGGAAGTAGTCGAAGCCGTCGTCGGAGCATCCGCCGTTGATCACGTAGGCAGCGGCCCACAGCGGGTTCGTGTAGGAGTCCGCCATCAGGCCCCACAGCGCCTGCTGAGCCGCGACGATCTCCTCGACGGGGTGTGCCGCCAGATGTGAGGCCGCCCGGCGGGCGACGTCATCGGCGTCGTCCGGGGCGGGCGCCCGATCGCGGGCTGCCTCGATGATCTGCCAGAAGCGTTGTCTGTCCATGGCGGCGGAGCATGCCACCCGGTACTGACATCGAGCCGGTCGCGCCCCCGCCGGACAGGCGCCACGCTTGCCCGGGGCCGCTCCGGGGAGGACGCTCGTAGGTGAGGCCCACGAGGCCTGATTCCGGGGCCGGGGCCTCCTGAGGAGGTGGGTCATCATGACGACCGCGGCACAGCCCGTGTTCGGTACCGACACCCTGCGCCGGGGCATCGAGGCGGACACGCCGGAGATGCTGAAGTCGCTCTACGCGGACGACGCGGAGCTGCGCGTCGTGGACCACGTCAGCGGGCCGAGCCACCCGAAGGTGCTGCACGGCAAGGACGAGATCGCCGCGATGCTGGACGACGTCTACAGCCGCGACATGACGCACGCGCTGGAGGCGTGCGTCGTGCAGGGCGATCACGCCGCCTACTGCGAGAGCTGCCGCTACGCGGACGGCGTGCGGGTGCTCTCGGAGTCCATGCTGACGTTGCGCGACGGCAAGATCACGGGGCAGGTGTTGATCCAGGCGTGGGACGAGTGACACCAGGGGGCCGTCGTCCTCGTCGCGTCGACGCGTTCCTGGCGCCGTCGGGGCGGGGGCCGGCGTGCCGCACCGCGGGCCACGCCGGGCACGCGCCCGTGTGACGCAGCGGCGGTTCGCCGGCGAGGACGCGCAGCCCGACCGTGTCCTCGCCGGCCCGGGGGGGGCCGGCTGGGGTGCCGGGCGGGAAGGACCACGCAGAGCCCGTCCCTGGGCAGCGGACCCCGGCCGGGGCGGTGGAACAGGCTGGTATGACTGGGTGCATGCATGCAGACACCGCCCAGTCGGCCATCGACACGTTCGTCTCGGCGTTCAACGCCTCCGACGATGCCTACGTGACCTCCCTGCTGTCACAGGCGCTCACCTCGGACGTGGTCCTCTGGGGTCCGCTCGGCCGCAGCGAGGGCATCGAGGCGGTGGAGCGGTTCGTGCTGGACATCCGGCGGCACCCGGCCGGACCGGGCACGATGGTCCGCTGTTCGGGGGTGGACATGCCGGACGAGTGGGCGCGGTACCGGTGGGTGTTCACCACTCCGGGCGGTGGTCCGCGGCTCGCCGGGACCGACGTCGTCCATCTGCGGCGGGGCCTGATCGACCAGATGATCGTCTTCGCGGGTGATCTCTCGCCGGCGGGTTGACGCCTGGTCAAGCCGCCGCCGGCGGGCGTCCGACAGGTCCTAGACCTCCGGCGCCCCCGCCGGCCGGAGGATCGCCAGCAGCTGGCGGACCAGTTCGTCGACGACCTCGTCGAGGGTGGCCTCGACCCACCCCGCGTTCCAGTCGTGCAGCAGCCCGTTGACGCTGCCGATGAAACCGGTCGCGGCGAGGCGGTGGTCGCGGGGCGGGGCCTCGCCGCGGGCGACGGCCGCGTCCGCCTCGGCGCAGATCAGGTCGACCCAGCGGGCGCGGCGGGCAAGCCGCTGCTCCTCCAGGCGCGGGCTCACCCCGATGATCTCGACGAAGGCGATGCGGACGCGCCGAGGGTCGCGGGTGACGTCGGCGGCATAGGCGCGGAAGATCGCGGCGGCGCGCTCGGCGAGCGGCGCGTCCGCCGTCCCGGCCGCCGCGGCGAGCACCGCCGTCTCGGCCCAGTCGTTGACCTGGAGGTGCAGCGCGGCGAGGACGTCCTCCAGGGTGCGGAACTCCTCGTAGAACTGGCGGGTGGACAGTCCGGCGGCCTCGCTGAGGGCGGCGACGGTGGTGTTCCGGTAGCCGGGCCCGCCGCCGAAGAGTTCGAGGGCCGCCTCGAGGAAACGCCGGCGCCGCTCGGCCTTCCGCTCCTCGGCGGACTTCCCGGCGTACCGGCCGCTCGGTGCGCTCAGTCTGCCCGCCACCGGTTCTCCTCTCCCCGCGCCCGGCAATTTTGTCGTGTCCGCGGTCTTGTGGAGAACCCCTGACCGTCCCTACTTTTCAGTAAGTTCAATCTGAAAGCACGTCTGTTCAGATTCACCTCCTTCCGTTTGGCATGTCCCGATCATGGCGCCCCCACCCGCAGAGGAGACCCCGCCATGCCGATCCGCAGCAGGCATCTGTGCACCCTCGCCGCCGCCGTCGTCCTGACCCTCACCGCCCCCGGCGCCGTCGCGAGCGCCGCCGGACAGGCTTCCTCCGCGGACCTGCGGGAGGTGCTGTTCGTGGGCAACAACTGGGACGGCACCGCCGACGTCATCGAGTCCGGCGGTGACTTCGGCCGGATCGGCCGGATCAACGTGATCCCCGACAAGGACCGGCGGATGGCGGAGATCAACGCCAACCCGATCCGCTGGATCTACTTCATGGCGATCCGCAACACCGTCGGCGAGGGCCACGACCAGTTCGTGGACGACATGTACTCCACCCCGGACGGCACCTCGGTGGTGGTCTCCCGCCCCAGCTTCGCGGACGTCGTCTCCCTCGACCTGGCCACCGGACGCGTCAACTGGCGCTTCCCGGTGTCCGGTTACCGCTCCGACCACATGGCGGTCTCCCCTGACGGCACGCGCGTCGCCGTCTC
This sequence comes from Streptomyces sp. BJ20, assembly GCF_022869105.1. NCBI lineage: Bacteria > Bacillati > Actinomycetota > Actinomycetes > Kitasatosporales > Streptomycetaceae > Streptomyces > Streptomyces sp. BJ20. Next base: position 3,177,408 of record NZ_CP094918.1, on the reverse strand, counting down.
CGCCTCGACGTCCAACACCGTGCATGTCCTGGACATCGGGACCGGCGAGGAGGTCGGCTCGTTCAAGACCGGCGACAAGCCGCACGAGAACGTGTTCAGCCGGGACGGGCGCTACATCTGGAACATGTCCATCGGCGAGGTGAACACCGACCTGGACGCGCCCTGGCTGGACTGGACGAAGGGCGACCGCAAGATCACGGTCGCCGACGCCCGGACGTTCGAGCAGGTCAGGGTGATCGACATGCGGGAGCGGCTGGACGCGGCGGGCTTCACGGGGTACTCGGACGCGGTCCGCCCCGCCGCCTTCTCCCCCGACGAGTCGAAGCTGTACTTCCAGGTGTCGTTCTTCAACGGCTTCTTCGAGTACGACGTCACCACCGACCGGATCAGCCGCGTCAAGACCCTGCCGAAGAACCCGGCCACCAGCGAGGACCGCACCACCTGGGTGAACGACTCACGCCACCACGGCATCACCATGAAGCCCGACGGGACCAAGCTGTGCGTGGCGGGCACCATGGACGACTACGCGACCGTGGTCGACCGCGACACCTTCGAGCACGGCCCGCTGGTCCCCGTCTCCAAGCCGTACTGGGCGACGGTCAGCGGTGACGGGGAGTCCTGCGTGGTGTCCGAGAGCGGTGCCGACCAGGTCACCGCGATCGACTTCGCGACCGGCGAGAAGACCGTGTCCGTCCCGGTCGGCGACCACCCGCAGCGGGTGCGGCTCGGGCAGGTGCGGGAGGGCTGGACCGGTCCGTCGGGCGGCTGACCCGCGCCCGCGCTCGCACCGCACCCCCACCCACAAGGGGCACCTCAACTCCCCACCCGCCGCGTCACGTTGAGCAGGTGCTCCCTGCGGCCCAGCGGGTTGTGGCCGGTGCGGGGCCGGGACGGCACGGGGCCCGCTCGGCGAGCGGGACGGGGTGACGGCGGTGACCGTCCACACCGGTCACGGAAGAATCGTCCCGGGGCCGTGTGAGCCGCGCGGACAGGGGTAGTCGCCACGTATCACCTCCGACCGAGGGAAGGGGGTCCGTGGAAGAGTCGCATCTACTCGCAGCGCCCGGGCCGTTTCCACCGAGGCGAAGCGGCCCGGACCGTCAGCGCGGCGGCAGCCGGTGGAGGGCCACCTCCGAGAGCCGGCCGTCATCGGCGGCGGCGGTCATATAGGTGCAGTGGGGCTGCCGGCGGCGATCCGTCGGGGACCCCGGATTGAGCAAGCGAAGTCCCGTGGGAGCCGTGGTGTCCCACGGGATGTGACTGTGCCCGAAGACGAGGACGTCGAGATCCGGGAAGCGTTCCGCGCACCGTGTCTCCCGCCCCTGCGCCGGACCGGTCTCGTGCACCGCCCCGAGGCGCAGCCCGCCGAGTTCCGCGCGGGCCACCTCGGGGAGCCGGGCGCGCAGCGCGGGGCCGTCGTTGTTGCCGTATACGGCGAGGAGCCTGCGGCTGCGGCTCTCCAGCAGGTCGAGGGTGTCGGTGTCGACCCAGTCCCCCGCGTGCACGACGACGTCGGCGCGGGGGATCTCCTCCAGCAGCGGCTCGGGGAGCTTCTTGGCGCGCTTCGGCAGATGGGTGTCGGACATCAGGAGCAGACGCACGGTGGGGAGCCTAGACGTCGGGAGCGGTGGGGCACGCGTACACGCCGCCGGGCCGCGCATCCTGGGATGCGGGCCCGGTGACGGCGGGAGTCAGTCCTCGCCGCGCACGATGTTCCCCTCAACCCAGCCGGCCGGGGCGGCCGGCACGGGGCCCCGGTCGACCGCGGGGAGGCAGGTCCGCAGCGGTTCCTGATCCCGCAGGCGCCGTGCGCGCGCCCAGCCGGTCTCCGGACGCCGTGTCCGGGGCTTGTCCGTCTTCTCCGTGATCACGTCACATCATCTTCCTTCTGCGGTCACCGGCGGGCCGGGTCCCCCGGTGCCGTACGGGTCAAACACCCCACCTCCGCATGACCGACACGGGCAGTTCACGCGTTGGGACGGGCGACGCTGATGTCGCCGAGGGCCGACTCCGGGTCGCGTTCCAGGGCGACGTCCCCCAACGACAGGACACCGACGGCGTGTTCGTCCTCGACCACGGGGACACGCCGCACGGCGTGTTCACGCATCGCCCGCACCGCGAGGTCCAGCGTGTCGTCGGGCCGTACGGTCACCAGTTCCTCGCTGCACGCGCGGGCCACGGTGGTCTCCTCGGGGTCGACGCCCTCGGCGAGCGGGCGCACCACGAGGTCCCGGTCGGTGACCAGTCCCCGCAGCCTTCCGTCGTCGGTGACCAGCACGGCGCCGAGGTCGCGGTCCCTCATGATGCGGGCGACCTGTGCCACGGAGGTGTGCGGTCCGACGGTCACCGGCGCGGCGGTCATGATGTCGCGGACGTACTGGGCCATGTCGCTTTCCTTCCCTCGGCTGGTCCGGCTTCCCCGGCCGGACCGATGAGGGGGCGGGTACCCGTCACGCGGCGGGCGGCACCGTCAGCGCCGCACGGTGAACTCCGCCCATACCTGTTTCCCGCCGCTGACCGGCAGGGTGCCCCAGGCCGCCGACACCGCCTCGACGAGGAGGATGCCGCGGCCCCCGGTGGCCTCCCAGCCGATGCTGGTCGGCCTGACCGGCGAGCGCGGCGAGGCGTCCGCGACCGCGAGGCGCAGCCGGTCCCCGATCAGGGTGAGGTCGAGACGGACCTTGCCGTCGGTGTGCACCAGGGCGTTGGTGACCAGCTCGGACACGGCGAGCAGCGGCGCGTCGATCTCCTCGGTGACGCTCCAGGAGCGCAGGGTGCGCCGGGTGAAGCGGCGGGCGTGACCGACCGCCTGCGGCACCCGCCACACCGTCCAGCTCTCCCGCAGCGGACGGGTGTCCATGCCGTCGTAACGCATCAGCAGCAGTGCGACGTCGTCGCTGCGGAGCGCCTTGCCGAGCAGCGCGTCCGCGACGGGCCCGAGGTCGGCCGGGTCGGCGGCGGCCACCTGCCGGGCGAACCGCTCCATGCCCGTGTCGATGTCGGAGTCGGGCGACTCCACCAGACCGTCCGTGGTGAGGGCGACCAGCGTGCCGGGCTGGAGCCGCAGCGGGCTCATGGGGAAGTCGCACTGCCGCACCACCCCGAGCGGCGGGCCGCCCTCCGCCTCCGCGATCTCGGTGCGCCCGTCCGGATGGCGCAGCACCGGCGGCAGATGCCCGGCGCGTACGCACCAGGCGCTGCCCGCCTCCATGTCGACGTCGACGTAGCAGCACGTGGCGAAGAGATCGGTCTCCAGGTCGACGAGGAGCCGGTTGGCGTGCGAGACCACCACGTCCGGCGGGTGGCCCTCGACGGCGTAGGCCCGCAGGGCGGTGCGCATCTGTCCCATGAGGGTGGCGGCGCCGGCGCTGTGGCCCTGCACGTCGCCGATGACGAGGGCCACGTGGTTGTCGGGCAGCGGGATGACGTCGTACCAGTCGCCGCCGAGTTCCAGTCCGGCGGTGCTGGGCAGGTAGCGGGCGACGGCCACCGCGCCCGGCAGCCGGGGCAGGCGGCGCGGCAGCAGCTGGCGCTGGAGCATGCCGACCAGTTCGTGCTCGGCGTCGAGGGCACGGGCCCGTGTCAGGGCCTGCCCGGCCAGGTTCGCGGCGGCGGTGAGCAGGGTGCGCTCGTCCGCGCCGATGTCGTGCGGGGCGTCCCAGCCGACGAGGCAGGCGCCGGCCATGCGGTTGCCTGCGGGCAGCGGCAGCACGGCGAGACCGCCGGGACCGACCTCGGCGAGGGCCGGCTCCAGCGGGGAGCCGGCCGGCCATGTCGCGAGGCGGCCCTCGCGCAGCGCTGCGGCCAGGGTCGGCATGGTGCGCACGGGCGCGTCGGGCCACTCGGTGCGCCACTCCGACCGCCACACCTCCGGCCAGGCCTCCGGCTCGGGCGGGTCCAGGACCGTGACGACGAGCCGGTCGCTCTCCAGCTCGGCGAGCGCGATCCGGTCGGCGCGCAGCGGGCGGCGCAGCGCGGCCACCACGGCCTTGCCGACGTCCCGCACGGTGACGGCGGTGGACAGGGCTGCGGCCAGGCGCTGCACCCGGGCCACGTCGGTGACGTCGGCGCGCAGCGAGGAGGCGTCGGCGACAGTGCCGACGAGACGGGCCGGACGTCCCTCGCCGCCGTGCTCCAGCCGGCCGCGCAGCCGCAGCCACCGGGGCGGACCGGCGGGCTGGAGCACCCGGAACTCCAGCTCGCGGTCGCCGATCGTCATGTGGTCGGCCTCCACCACGGACATCAGCGAGGGCAGGTCCTCGGGGACGGCCAGGCCCAGCAGGGTCTCCACCCGCCCGTCGAAGTCGTCCGGGTCGAGTCCGAACAGGTCGAGGACGTCGTCGTGCACCCGGAGCCGGCCGGTGTCCATGGCGAGGCTGAAGCCGCCCGGCGGCAGGTCCGCGCCCTCGGCGGTGACGGGCGGCGCGGGGAAGGCGACGGCGTCCGCGACGAGGGCGAGGCACGCCCGGTCGTCGGCGTCGAACCCGCCGGGCCGCTCGCTCACCGCGAGCAGACAGCCGCCGCCGTCGTGGCGCACGGGCAGGGCGGCGAGGTGGAACTCGCGGCGGGGCGTGCGGCGCGACTGGGACTGGGCGGCCAGGTCCCTCGGGCCGAGATACACCGTGTGTCCCCGGTGCGCCTCGGCGACCGGGGAGCGGCCGGCGGCGGAGTAGCAGTCGCGCACCCCGCACAGCGTGCGCGGCACCCCCGCGGTCTCCGCCAGGCACAGCAGCTCGCCGTCCTCGCCGAGGCTGTAGAAGCCGGCGAAGGCGGCCCCGGCGAAGACGAGGGCCTGTTCCAGGATGCGGCGCAGCCGGTCGGTCGCGTGAGGGTCGGCCGCGAGCGCGCTCAGTGCGCCTTCGGCGCGCGGCGTTCTCGTGCTGCGTCCCGCAGCGCCCTCACCGACCACGTTGGCCATTACAGCGCTAATAGGACACAAGCGCAGCCCCTGTGCGCGAACGGCACGCGGCAGGGCCGCGCCGGTGCTCACGCGGGGTACGCGCCCGGCTCGCGGTGCGCGCGCCCGCGACGGTGCGTGGCCCGGGCCACCCGGACGTCCGCGGGGCTCCGCCCCGGACCCCGCGCCTCGAACGCCGGAGGGGCTGAGCTCGCCTTACCGCGACGCAACGGGGTATCCGCACAGATGCGCGCCCGGGGCGTCCCGCTCGCCGTGCGGGACGCCCTCCCGCAGGGGAGATTGGGTGCGGGGCGCGAGGAGGTGGTCGGCGTGTCCGAAGGACAGGCGTCCGCGCGGTCGCACGCCCCCGTGGGCCGTCCGCTGCTGTCGCTGACGCTGGCCGCGCTGATGGACGAGGTGCACGCCCACTCCGGCGCCGTGTATCTCCTCTCCCCCGACCAGCCCGTGCTGGAGATGGCCGTGATGGCGGGGCTGCCCCGCGCCTTCGCCGCACCGTGGGAGCGGGTCGGGCTGAGCGCGCCGATCCCCGTCTCCGACGCGGTGCGCGAACGGCGGCTGGTGTGGGTGGGCGGCGGCGAGGAGATGGCCCGTCACTACCCCCGGATCGCCATGGTCCTCCCCTACCCCTTCTCCCTGGCCGCGCTCCCGGTGGCGACGCCGGCGAAGACGTACGGCGCGGTCTTCGTCACCTGGCCGGGCTCGCACCCCCCGGAGCTGTCGGACCGGGAGCGTGAGCATCTCACCGCCGCCTGCGACCGGCTCGCGGTGCGGCTTGAGCGGGCCGCCGAGCACAGTCTGAGCCTCGCCCACGAGCCGGACCTGCTGGCCGCGCCGGTGGTGGGCGGGGTGGCCGGCTCGCTGGGCACGGTGGAGGCGGCCCGGATGGTGTCCCGGCTGCCGTACGGGCTGTGCTCGCTCGATCTGCACGGGCGGGTCGCGTTCGCCAACGCCGCCGCGTCCGACCTGCTCGGCGTGGCGCCGGACCGGCTGCCGGGCGCGCATCTGTGGGCGGCGGTGCCGTGGCTGAACGACCCGGTGTACGAGGACCGGTACCGGGCGGCGCTGTTCAGCCAGGACGTCACGTCGTTCGTGGCGCTGCGGCCGCCCGACACCTGGCTGTCCTTCCGGCTGTACCCGAGCACGACCGGTATCAGCATGCGGATCAGCCGGGCCCGCGCGGTGACGGAGATGAACCGCGCGGCGCCGCCGCAGGCGGGTGCGGGCACGGACCGGCTGGTGACCATCACGCAGGTGCTCGGTCTGGCCGGGGCGCTGACCGAGGCGGTCGGGGTGCAGGACGTGGTGCAGCTGGTCGCGGACGAGATCGTCCCGGCGGTGGGCGGCCAGGGGCTGGTGGTCCTCGGCTCCCGCGCGGGCCGGCTGCGTGTGCTCGGGCACCGCGGGTACGCGGACCCGCTGGTGGTGGAGCGGTTCGACGGGCTGCCGCTGTCCGAGCCGACGCCGGGCGGTCAGGTGCTGCGCACCGGGGTGCCCGCCTTCTTCGAGTCGCGGGGGGACCTGGAGCGGCTGTACCCGGCGCTGCAGACGCATCCGTCGGAGTTCTCGGCGTGGGCGTACCTGCCGCTGATCGCCTCGGGCCGCCCGGTGGGGACGTGTGTGCTGTCGTACGGGGCGCCGCACCGGTTCGCGACGGAGGAGCGGGCGGTGCTGACGAGTCTGGCGGGTCTGATCGCCCAGGCGCTGGAGCGGGCGATGCTCTACGACGTGAAGCACCGGCTGGCGCACGGGCTTCAGGAGGCGCTGCTGCCGAGCACCCTGCCGGCGCTGGAGGGGATCGAGGCCGCCGCCCGGTATCTGCCCGCCACCCGGGGCATGGAGATCGGCGGCGACTTCTACGACCTGGTGCCGACCGACGGGGTGGCGGCGGCGGTGATCGGGGACGTGCAGGGGCACAACGTGACGGCGGCCGGGCTGATGGGCCAGGTCCGTACGGCGGTGCGGGCGTACACGGCGGTGGGACAGGCGCCGGACGAGGTGATGCGCAGCACCAACCGGCTGCTGCTGGACCTGGGCGCGGAGCTGTTCGCGAGCTGTCTGTATCTGCGGCTCGACGCGGTGCGCGGGCGGGCCGTGATGGCGCGGGCGGGGCATCCGCCGCCGCTGCTGCGCCGTCCCGACGGGCGGGTGCGGGTCCTCGACCTGGCTGGCGGGCCGCTGCTGGGCATCGACGGCACGGCGGCCTATCCCTCGACGGAGGTGGCGCTGCCGCCCGGTTCACTGCTCGTCCTGTACACGGACGGTCTGGTGGAGTCGCCGGGCGTCGACCTGGAGGACGCCCTCGCCGAGCTGTGCGGCCGGCTCACCGAGCTCGGCGACCTGCGGCTGGACGAGCTGGCGGAGGCGCTGGTGCGGCACGGCCCGCACTCGGCGGACCGGCTGGACGACACGGCGGTGCTGCTGCTGAGGTCCCTGCCGCGCTGACCGGCCCCGCGGCGCGGAGACGCCCCGGCCCGCACACGGCCGGGGCGCCTCAGGCACACGGTTCCGACGCGCGCGGGTCAGTGCGTCCGGGACAGCCCGGAGTCCTGACCGGAGTGACGGCCGGAGCCCGTACCGGTCCCGTCCTGTCCGCCCGCGCCGTCCTGTCCGCCCGCGCCGTCCTGTCCGGTGCCGGCGTCCTGGCCGTCCGCCTGTTCACCGGCGCCGGCCTCGTCACCGGCGCCCGCCTGGTCGTCCGCGCCCGCCTCACCGTCGCCGACGTCCTGGCCCGCGCCCTGCTCCTGGCCGCCCGCCTGGCCGCCGGCGCCCGCACCGCCGTCGCCGAGGGTCGCGCCGACGGCCTCGAGGGCGGTGGTGACGGGCTGGAAGAACGTCTCGCCGCCCACCGTGCAGTCACCGCTGCCACCGGAGGTCAGACCGATGGCCAGACCGTCCTGGGTGAAGAGGGAGCCGCCGCTGTCGCCGGGCTCCGCGCACACGTCGGTCTGGATGAGCCCGGTGACCGTGCCCTCGGGGTAGTTCACGGTGGCGTTCAGGCCGAGCACCTGGCCGTCGGCGAGGCCGGTGGTACTGCCCATGCGGAACACCTGCTGTCCGACGGTGGCCTCGGCGGCCTGGACGACCGGCACCGTCTGGCCGCCGACGTTCACCTCGCTCGGGGCCTCGGTGGCCGGGTCGTCGTAGGTGAGGAGCGCGAAGTCGCCCGCGCCGGGGAACAGCGCCTGATCGACCGTGGCGATCGGTTCGCCGCCCTGCTGGTCGGACCACTGGTCGCCGGCGGCGGCGCAGTGTCCGGCGGTGAGGAACGCCGGGCTGCCGTCGCCCGCTGTGACGTTGAAGCCGAGCGAACAGCGCGCCCCGCCCGCGAAGATGGCGTCGCCGCCGGACGCGAAGGTGCGGAAGGTGCCCGCGGACTTCTTGAGGGTGGCCATGCCGGAGCCGAGGTTCTCGACGGTGGACTCCAGCTGGTCCCACTTGTCGCCGGTGACCGTGCTGTCCGCGGTGACGAGGATCTTGTTGGTGCGCGGGTCGACCGCCCAGGAGGTGCCCGGGATCGTCGCCTCCGACTTCAACGTCCCTGCTCCGGCCTCGAGTTCGGTCATGCTGTTGTCGACCCAGCGGACCTCCGCGCCCGCGCTGCGGACCTTGAGGGCCATGGTGTTCTCGCCGCGCACCACGTTGACGACGAGCTGCTTGTCCTCGCCGTCGTACCAGGCGCCCGCGTAGGCGTCGCCGAGCGTTCCGGCGAGCCGGGTGGCGAGGTCCGAGGCGTCGCCCGCCTTCAGTGTCTTCGGCGCGGCCGCGACGCCGTCCGACGCGCCGTCCTGGGACGCGTTGGCGTTGGGGAGCAGGATCGCGGCGGCGCCGAGGGCCACCACACCTCCCACCGCCATCGCGGCCTTGCGCTTCGGGATTCGCTTGTGACTCAAACTTCTCGACCTCCTGGGGGGACCGGAGTCGTGCCGCCGTCCGACGGCTGTTCGGGGCGCCTGGACGGTCGTTGGTACGCAAGGGAGTTGAGGGGTGTTCAACGCGGAGCGGATCCTCACCGTCCGCCACCGGACGGGGACGCTCGGTGTCCGACCCCCGGTCGAATCCCGGCTTCGGCGAATCTGCACAGCGAATGCCCAACCCGGTCACCTGACCCGCCGTCCGTTCACAGGCCGCGCATCCGGGACACGCCTTTGCGGCCGGTGTGTCGCTTTCCGGCACCGGGGGCGCAAGCGGCCGGATGCGTCGATGCCGTGGCCCATGTGAAGAAGTCGCCGCCGAGCCGTGCCCTCGTCTGCACGGTTGGGTGCCTCCTGGGCGCAAGTTGCCTGGTGGGGCGTGTGAGGGATTGGAAGCGGCCGGTTGCCGCGTGCTTTGATCCATCGCACCGCAAGGCCGTTCCGGGCTCCCGGCGACGGGCGCTCGGAGCGCCCGCGGTCGCGGCCTTCATCTGTCCCCAGAGGGGGGCCGCTCCCCCCTTGTGAAAGTCCATACGAAGGGAAGTTCCATCATGAACTCCACCCCCCAGGTCGAGACCGTCGAGATCGCCGACGCCGAGCTCGACGCCGTCTCCGGCGGTCTGTCCGTCAACGCCGTGAACACCCTCACCGGCGCCCTGGACGGCATCGCCCCGGTTTCCGGCCTGGTCGACACGGCCGTCGGCACCGTCGAGGGTGTCACCGGCCTGAACACGGCCCCGGTCACCAACCTGGTCGCCGGTCTCTGATCGCGCCCTCGTTCCGCCGAGTCCCGGAGCCGTACCCCGGCTCCGGGACTCTGTGGTGCGTCCGCAGTCCTTCCGTCACGTCGCACAGTTCACCCAGGTGAGGGAAGACCCGTGCAATTCCGCCAACAGGCCCTCGCCAGGCTCCAGTCGCCGGAGGATCTCGACCTCCCGGTGCGTTTCGCCCGCCCGCAGGGCTGGCTGGTGCTGTCCGTCACCGTGATCGCGATGGCCGCCGCGTCCGTGTGGGCGCTGACCGGCTCGGTCACCTCCACGGTCCAGGCGCCCGCCATCCTCACGTACGGGCAGGGCAGTTACATCCTGCAGAGCCCCGTCGCCGGTCAGGTCACCGCCGTGCTCGCGCGCGAGGGCGAGCGGCTGCCGGCCGGCTCCCCCGTGCTCAGGGTCCGTACCCCGGAGGGGGACGAGGTGGTGCGTACCCTTCAGGCGGGCCGGATCACCGCGCTCGCCGCCGGCGCCGGGCAGATCATCGCGACCGGCGCGGACGTCGCCGCGGTGGAGAAGGTGAGCCGCGCGAAGGCCCCGCTGTACGCGACGGTGTACGTGCCCGCGCAGAAGGCCGCCGGCATTCCCGCGCACGCCTCCGTCGACCTGACGGTGCAGTCGGTGCCGAGCCAGGAGTACGGCGTGCTGCGCGGCGAGGTGACGGAGGTGGACCGCTCCGCGCAGTCCCCACGCCAGATCGCCGCGTTCCTCGGCGACACCCAGCTCGGCGAGGAGTTCACCCGGGGCGGCAGGCCCGTGGCGGTCACCGTGAAGCTGAAGCGCTCCGACAGCACGGAGAGCGGCTACGCGTGGTCCTCGGCCGACGGCCCGCCGTTCGAGCTGACGTCGATGACCCTGGCGACCGGTTCCATCCGGCTGTCCGACCGGCGTCCCGTGGATTGGCTGCTGCCGTGAGCACCGCACAGGAGACCCGCGGCAGACGCCGCGCCGCACCGCCGCGCCGCAAGGTGCCCACGTCCAGGGTCAGGACGGTCCGTACGCCCACCGTGCTCCAGATGGAGGCCGTGGAGTGCGGCGCCGCCTCGCTCGCGATGGTGCTGGGCCACTACGGCCGTCACGTCCCGCTGGAGGAGCTGCGCATCGCGTGCGGCGTCTCGCGGGACGGCTCGCGCGCCAGCAACCTGCTGAAGGCGGCCCGCAGTTACGGGCTGACCGCCAAGGGCATGCAGATGGACCTGGCCGCCCTCGCCGAGGTGACGGCGCCGGCCATCCTGTTCTGGGAGTTCAACCACTACGTCGTCTACGACGGCATGGGCCGCCGCCTCGGCCGTCGCGGGGTCTACGTCAACGACCCCGCCAAAGGCCGCCGGTTCGTGCCGCTGGAGGAGTTCGACGGCAGCTTCACCGGCGTGGTGCTGGTGATGGAACCCGGCGAGGACTTCACCCGGGGCGGCCGCAGGCCGGGCGTGCTCGGCGCGATGCCGGCGCGGCTGCGCGGTACCGCGGGCACCATGCCCGCCGTGGTGCTGACCAGTCTGCTGCTGGTGGCGGTGGGCGCGGCGCTGCCCGGCCTCAGCCGTACCTACATCGACGAGTTCCTGATCGGGCAGCAGACGTCGATGCTGGACGTGCTGTTCGCGTCGATGGGCGCCTGCGTCCTGCTGACGCTGCTGCTGACCTGGCTCCAGCAGGCGAACCTGCTGCGCGGCCGGCTGATCTCGTCCACGCTGTCCAGCGCGCGTTTCCTGCGTCATCTGCTGCGGCTGCCGGTGACGTTCTTCTCCCAGCGCAGCCCCGCCGACCTGGTGCAACGCCTCCAGTCCAACGACGCGGTGGCCGAGACTCTGGCCCGTGATCTGTCGGCGGCCGGCGTCGACGCGGTCGTGGTGGTGCTGTACGCGGTGCTGCTGTACACGTACGACCCGCAGCTCACGTTCGTGGGCATCGGGGTGGCGCTGCTGAACATCCTGGCGATGCGGATCGTGATCCGGCTGCGCGCCACCCGGACGGCGAAGCTGCGCGCGGACACGGCGCGGCTCACCAACACCGCGTACACGGGGCTCCAGCTGATCGAGACGCTGAAGGCCACCGGCGGCGAGGACGGCTACTTCCGCAAGTGGGCCGGGCAGCACGCCACCACGCTGGAGGAGCAGCAGCGGCTCGGGGTGCCGAGCGCGTGGCTGGGCATCGTCGCGCCGACGCTGGCCACGCTGAACAGCGCGCTGATCCTGTGGATCGGCGGCATGCGGGCGGTCGAGGGGCACATCTCGGTCGGTCTGCTGGTCGCCTTCCAGGCGTTGGTCGCCCGGTTCACGGCGCCGCTGACCCGGCTGAACGGGGTGGCGGGCCGCATCCAGGACTTCGCCGCCGACGTGGCCCGGCTGAAGGACGTCGAGAACTTCCGGGCGGACCCGCTGTACGGGCGTCCGGGCGCCGGTGAGTCGACCCGGCGGCTGCACGGGCATGTGGAGCTGCAGAACCTGACCTTCGGCTACAACCCGCTGGACAAGCCGCTGCTGACCGGCTTCGACCTGACGGTCGGTCCGGGCCAGCAGGTGGCGCTGGTGGGCGGCTCGGGCAGCGGCAAGTCGACCGTGTCGCGGCTGATCTCGGGGCTGTACACGCCGTGGGAGGGCGTGATCCGGATCGACGGGCAGCGCATCGAGGACATCCCGCGCGGGGCGCTGGCCGCGTCCGTCTCCTTCGTCGACCAGGACGTGTTCCTGTTCGAGGGGACGGTGCGGGACAACGTGGCGCTGTGGGACCCGTCCATCCCCGACGAGGCGGTGGTCGAGGCGCTGAAGGACGCGGCGCTGTACGACGTGATCGTGCGCCGTCCGGGCGGCATCCACAGCCCGGTCGAGCAGGACGGCCGGAACTTCTCCGGCGGTCAGCGCCAGCGTCTGGAGATCGCGCGGGCGCTGGTGCGCCGGCCGAGCATCCTGGTGCTCGACGAGGTCACCAGCGCGCTGGACGCCGAGACGGAGCTGGTGGTGATGGACAACCTGCGCCGCCGCGGCTGCGCGTGCGTGGTGATCGCGCACCGGCTGTCCACGGTCCGCGACAGCGACGAGATCGTCGTGCTGGACCAGGGCACGGTCGTGGAGCGCGGACGGCACGAGGAGCTGGTGGCGCGCGGCGGCGCGTACGCGGCGCTGGTCAGGGAGCGATGAGATGACTGCCGTGCAGGAGGGGCGGGGCGGCGACGTCGTCCTGGGCGCGCTCGGCGCGCTGGGCGCCCCGATCGACTGCTCCGGGTTCGGGCGGCTGGACCTGGAGGGGCCGCAGGTGCTGTGGCTGATCGCGTCCGGCGCCGTGGACCTGTTCGCGGTGGACGCGGAGCAGCAGGGGCACTGGCACCACCTGGGCCGTCTGGAGGCGGGCTCGCTGGTGCCGGGCCCGGTGGCGGGCCCGGCGCACACGCTGGTGGCGCGGCCGCTGCGGGACTGCGTGGTGCACCGCATCGCGCTGCGTGAGCTGTACCAGGAGGCCCACACCCAGACCTGGTCCTACGACGAGTACGGCAACCCGCAGTACGTGCCGCCGACGACGAGTCCGCTGGAGTACGCGCTCGCGCTGGGCGTGGGCCGCAGCCTCGCCGTGCTGTTCCAGGCGCCGATGGCGACGGAGCGGGCGGCGGCGCCCACCGACGACGACGTGTTCTGGATGCAGGTGCCCCCGGGCAGCGTGCAGTACGGCTCCGTGTACGGCGCGGAGGCCGCGGCCGATCTGCTGATGGATCCGTCACTGTGGCAGAGCATGGTCGACCAGCAGTACCGGCTGATGACCACGCTGGACCGGTGGATCGAGCAGCTGGAGGAGACGCACGAGTCGCGCACCGCGCAGGGCATCGCGGCCGGCGAGGCGGTGCGGGCGCACGCCGACCGGACGCTGCTCGCGTCGATCGGCAAGCGGTCGGGGCAGCGCACGACGGCCGCGGACGCGGACGCCACGTACGCGGCCTGCGAGCTGGTGGCGCGGGCGGCGGGGATCACGCTGGCCTCGCCGGCCCGGTCCGGCACCGGCGCCGACCGGCTGGATCCGGTGGAGCAGGTGGCGCTGGCCTCGCGGCTGCGCACCCGGGTGGTGCGTCTTGAGGGCCGGTGGTGGCGCGACGACGTGGGGCCGCTGGTGGGTCACCGCGCCCTGTCGGGGGCGCCGGTGGCGCTGGTGTGGCGGCGCGGCGGCTATGTGGCCGTTCATCCGTCGACGGGCCGGGAGACCCCGGTGGAGAAGGCGAACGCCGAGGAGTTCGAGCCGCGCGCGGTGATGTTCTACCGTCCGCTGCCCGAGCGGCGGCTGAGCCCGCTGCGGCTGATGCGGTTCTGCATGGGCGGCACCCGGGGCGACCTGACGGGGCTGCTGCTGAGCGGTCTGGTGACGGTGGCGCTCGGGGCGCTGGTGCCGCTGGCGACGGGCCGGGTGCTCGGCGAGTACGTGCCGAAGGCCCGGACGGACCTCATCGTGCAGGTGTGTCTGGCGGTGATCCTCAGCAGTGTGGTCGCGGCCGCGTTCATGCTGCTGCAGAACCTCACGCTGCTGCGGCTGGAGGGCCGGGTGGAGGCCACGCTCCAGCCGGCGGTGTGGGACAGGCTGCTCCGGCTGCCGACCCGGTTCTTCACGGAGCGGTCCACGGGTGAGCTGGCGAGCGCGGCGATGGGCATCAGCGCCATCCGCCGGATGCTGGCCGGTGTCGGGCCCACGGTGACCCAGTCGGTCACGGTGGGCGCGGTGAACCTGGCGCTGCTGCTGTGGTTCAGCGTGCCGATGGCGCTGGCCGCGATGGGCATGCTGGTGGTGATCGCGGGCGTGTTCCTGGGTCTTGGGCTGTGGCAGGTGCGCTGGCAGCGACGGTTGGTGGTGCTTGCCAACAAGCTGAACAACCAGGCGTTCCAGACGCTGCGCGGGCTCCCGAAGCTGCGCGTGGCGGCGGCGGAGAACTACGCGTACGCGGCCTGGGCGTCGCAGTTCGCGCGCAGCCGTGAGCTCCAGCAGAAGGCCGGGCGGATCAGGAATCTGACGGCGGTGCTGGGCGCGGTGTATCTGCCGCTGTGCACGCTGGGGATGTTCATGCTGCTGGCGGGTCCGGCGCGCGGGTCGATGACGGCGGCGGAGTTCCTCACCTTCAACACGTCGGTGACGATGGTGCTGACGTCGGTGACCCAGCTGACCGGCTCGTTCGTCTCGGCGGTCGCCGCCCTGCCGCTGTTCGAGCAGATCCGGCCGGTGCTGGACGCGACGCCCGAGGTGCGCGCGGCGAGCACCCGGCCGGGGCCGCTGACCGGTGCGATCGAGGCGCGGCGGGTGTCGTTCCGCTACTCCGACGACGGCCCGCTGGTGCTGGACGACGTGTCCTTCGAGGCACGGCCTGGCGAGTTCGTGGCGGTGGTCGGCCCGAGCGGCTGCGGCAAGTCGACGCTGCTGCGGCTGCTCATCGGCTTCGACCGCCCGCAGTCCGGCAGCGTGCTGTACGACGGTCAGGACCTGGCGGCGCTCGACCAGTCGGCGGTGCGCCGCCAGTGCGGTGTGGTGCTCCAGCACGCCCAGCCGTTCACCGGGTCGATCCTGGACGTGATCTGCGGGAGCGAGCCGTACACGCCGGAGGAGGCGATGGCGGCTGCGGAGATGGCGGGGCTGGCCGAGGACATCCGGCGGATGCCGATGGGGCTGCACACCATCGTGTCCGGCAGCGGGGCTGTCTCGGGCGGCCAGCGGCAGCGGCTGATGATCGCCCAGGCGCTGATCCGCCGTCCACGGATCCTCTTCTTCGACGAGGCGACCAGCGCCCTGGACAACGAGACGCAGCGCACGGTCATCGAGAGCACCAAGGCGCTGCGGGCGACCCGCATCGTCATCGCGCACCGCCTGTCGACGGTGCTGGACGCGGACCGGGTGGTGGTGATGGAGGCCGGCAAGGTGGTCCAGCAGGGCACGCCCGCCGAGCTGCTCGCCGACACACAGGGGCGCCTGCACGAGCTGGTGCGCCGGCAGCTCGCCTGAGCCGTCAGGCGCCCGCGCCCGGGTACGGCGCCCCCGAGGGCGTCCCGGCCGCCACGTAGGCCTCGTACAGCGCCCGGGCGGGCGCCTCCGGGCCGGCGTGCGGTCCCTCGAAGCGCTCGCCGCGCGCCCACGCGTCCAGCGCGGAGAGGCACACGTCCCAGCCGGCGCTGTTGCGGGCGGCGGTGTTCTCGGCTCCCAGCACGTTGGTGAGGGTGAAGCGGGTGCGCTTCTCCCCCAGTTCCTCCAGGTCGAAGTGGATTTCGTCCTCCTCCCAGGTGAAGGAGAGGTGGCTGGGCGGATCGACGGCGACGACCCGGCCGGTGGAGTCCTCCAGGGCGGGGTCGCCGCTGAAGACGACGGCGCCGCCGGGACGCAGGTCGATGTCGGCGCGCGAGGGGAACCAGTGGACGAGTTCGTCGGCGTCGGTGACGAACCTCCAGACCCGGTCGACGGGGTGGTCGTACTCGCGGACGAAGCGGACGGCGGGGCGGCCGTCGTCCAGGGTGAGGAACGTGCCGGTGGGCTCGGCGGCCATGGCGATCAGTCCTTCGAGGTCGGTTCGGTGGTGTCCGGCCGCGTGTCCAGGCGGCGGCCCAGCGCGTCGAGGCTCTCGCCCCACAGCTTCCGGTACGGCGCCAGCCAGGCGTCGAGGGCGGCGAGCGGGGCGGGGTCGAGGGTGTGCACGCGGCGCTGCGCCTCCTGGCGGACCCGGACCAGGCCGGCCTCGCGCAGCACCTTGAGGTGCTTGGAGGCGCTGGGCTGGCTCAGCTCGCACGCCTGCGCGATCTCCCCCACGGTCCGTGGGCCGGTCCGCAGCAGCGCGACGACGGCCCGCCGGTGCGGGTCGGCGAGGGCGGCCCAGAGGGCGGCGTCGGACATGGACCCCATATTCCTCCGTGGTTATATTCCTGTCAAGGAATGAAAGCTATCGGGAAGGAAGGCCCCCGCGTACCCGGCCATGGCTCGTATCCGCCCTTCCGTGCGGGCCGCCCGTTGGCCGGGGCGGGAAGTGGGTACCCACGGGCCATGCGGACCAGCGTGGTGGATGTCGGGTCGAAGACCGTCCGGCTCGTCGTGTCGGACACGGAGGGCGGTGCGCCCCTGCCCGTCCACACCGCCAAGTGGCGGCTGCGGCTGTCCGAGCAGGTCACGCCCGGCGGACCGGTGCCGGACCGCGCCATGGAGGACCTGGTGGACGCCGTCGCGGCGGCGGACCGGGCCGCCACGCGGTGGGGTGCCGCCGGTCCCCTGGCCTTCGCCACGGCCGTGGTGCGCGGGGCCCCGAACCGGCACGAGGTGCTGCGCACGGTGCGGGAGCGGACCGGCGTCGACCTGTGCACGCTGCCCGGCGAGGTCGAGGCGGAGCTGACCTTCCTCGCCGCGCGCCGCTGGATGGGCTGGCGCTGCGGTCCGCTGGCCGTGCTGGACATCGGCGGCGGCTCCCTGGAGGTCGCCTTCGGTCGCGGCAGGCTGCCCGACTTCGCCGCCTCGCTGCCGCTGGGCGCGGCGCGGCTGACCCATGAGTACTTCGCGGACGAGGACCCGCCCTCGCCGGACCGGGTGCGCGCCCTGCGCCGGCGGGTGCGTCACCAGCTGCGCGACGCGGCGGCCCGGATCCGCTGGGAGGGCCCGCGCACGGCGGTGGCCACCTCCCGTACCTTCCAGCAGCTCGGCCGGCTGTGCGGGGCCGCGCCCGGACGGCACGGCCCGTTCGTGGAGCGGGTGCTGTCGGCCGCCGACCTGCGCGGGGCGGTCGACCGGCTGGCCGCCCTGCCCGCCGCCGAACGCGCCCGGCTGCCCGGCATCTCCGCGCCCCGCGCGACGCAGAGCCTGGCGGGCGCCGTGGTGGCGCACACCGCGATGAAGCTGACCGGCCTGGCGACGGTGACGATCTGCCCCTGGGCCCTGCGCGAGGGGGTGCTGCTGCGCCATGTGGAGGACGGCCCGGCCTGGTGGGCGGAGATCGCCCGGCGCAGCGAGAAGGAGTCGGACGGCGCGGGCCCGGTGCCGCTGCGCATCGCCGCCGCCCGGCACTGAGCGGTACGAACACGATCAGCACGAGGTGAGGAGACCCCGTTGTCCGAGCACGACGAGACCCCGAAGCCGTCCGATTCGGCCCTCGACGAGGTGCTGCGCGAGGTGGAGGAGGCCGAGCGCCGCGCCCAGGAGTCCGACGAGGACCGCCGCCACCACGGCGAGGCGGGAGAGGCGATCACGCCGAACACCCAGGCGCAGGAGGAGTCGGAGGGCGAGTAGCCGGACGCCCGCGCCCTACTGCGGCGGCGCCCCGAGGGGGCGGGCGGCGAGGGCGCGGGCGACGCCCAGCAGGTTCGCGGCCATCGCACGGCCCGTACTGCGGGACCAGTCGTGGCCGCTGCCGCCCTCCAGGAAGCTGGGGCCGGGTCCCGGGCCCTGGTTCCAGTACGTCCACGCCTGGCCGGGGATGGTGTAGCCGATGTCCTGGAGCCCGCCGGTGATCTGGCTGATCACATGGTGGGCGCCGTCCTCGTTGCCGGTGACGACGACGCCGGCGACCCGGTTGTAGGCGACCGGGCGTCCGTCGTCGTCGGTCTCGGACATCAAGCCCTCCATGCGCTCCAGGACGCGCTTGGCCACCGAGGACGGCTGGCCCAGCCACGTCGGCGAGGCCATCACGAGGATCTCGGACGCGAGCAGCTTCTCGTGCACCCCGGGCCAGTCGTCGCCGTCGTGCACGGCCTCGCTGACCACGCCGGGGGCGATGTCCAGGTCCACGGCGCGGACGACGCCGACCTCGACGCCCTCCCGCTCCAGCTGCTCGGTGACGGTCCGGAACAGCGCCTCGGTGTTGGAGGTCTCCGGCGACTTCTTGAGCGTGCAGTTGATCACCAATGCCTTCATGGGGTCATGGGGTACCCCGCACACGCGCCCCCGCCACGCCGCCGGGCGTTTCCGTCCGCCGTACGGGTACTCGGGGCCCATGGACGACCCCCGAGACGAACCTCTGCTGCCCGCCCCGCGCGGGCCGCTCAGCCGCGCCGTGACGACGTATCTGCGGGGCGCCGGCCCGCTGCCCTCCGAGGCGGAGGTCGCCGCCGCCCCGGTGTACGGCGAGGACCTCCAGCTGGCCCTCTACCTCTGCTACGAACTGCACTACCGCGGCTTCGCGGACGTGGCGCCCACCCTGGAGTGGGACCCGGACCTGCTGCGGACACGGGCCGCCATGGAGCGGCGCTTCCTCGCCGCGCTCCGTGAGGACGCCCCGCGCCACGACAGTGTGGACGACGCACTGGCCGGGATCCTGGTCGAGCCGGTGGACGGCACGGGCGTCAGCCACTTCCTGCGCGACAAGGGCGAGCTGTGGCAGCTGCGCGAGTACGCGGCCCTGCGCTCCCTGTACCACCTGAAGGAGGCCGACCCGCACGCCTGGGTGCTGCCGCGGCTGCGCGGCCGGGCCAAGGCGGCGATGGCGGCCGTCGAGTTCGACGAGTACGGCGGCGGGCGCGCCGACCGGGTGCACGCCCGGCTGTGGGCCGACCTGATGACGGACCTGGGCCTGGACACCACGTACGGCCGCCATCTGGACGCGGCCTGCGCGGAGGCGCTGGTCACGGTGAACCTGATGTCGCTGTTCGGGCTGCACCGCACGCTGCGGGGCGCTCTGGTGGGCCACTTCGCGACGGTCGAGATCACGTCCTCGCCGGGGTCCCGGCGTCTGGCCGAGGCCATGCGCCGCACGGGCGCGGGTCCCGCCGCCGAGCACTTCTACGACGAGCACGTGGAGGCGGACGCGGTGCACGAGCAGGTGGTCCGCAAGGACGTCATAGGTGGTCTGCTGGAGGACGAGCCGGAGCTGGCGCCGGACGTCGCCTTCGGCGTGGCGGCCACGGTGTTCACGGAGGACCGGCTCGGCGACCGGCTGCTCGCCGACTGGGGCGAGGGCCGCTCCGCGCTGCGCACTCCCCTGTCGCAGGAGGTCACCCATGGCTCTTGAGCAACGGGGTACTCGGCCGCCCGTGAAAAGTCTGGTACTCCCGGGCGTGTACGCCCCGCAGGAGGACACCGCGCTGCTGGCGGCGGCCCTGGCCGACGAGCCGGTGGAGCCGGGCGCGGCCGTCCTCGACGTCGGCACCGGTTCCGGTGCCCTGGCCCTGACGGCCGCCCGGCGCGGCGCCCGGGTGACCGCGGTCGACGTGTCACGGCGGGCCGTGTACGCGGCCCGGCTGAACGCGCTGCGGGCCGGTCTCCCGCTCGAGGTCGTCCGCGGCAACCTGTTCGAACCCGTGCGGGGACGGTCGTTCGACCTGGTCCTCGCCAACCCCCCGTACGTGCCCGCCCCCAGGGCGCACCGGCCGCCGCGCGGCCCGGCCCGCGCCTGGGACGCGGGCGGCGACGGGCGGCTCGTGCTCGACCGGATCTGCCATGAGGCGCCGGGTCTATTGCGGCCGGGCGGGGTGCTGCTGCTGGTGCAGTCGGCGCTCAGCGACCCCGGTGCGACCGTGGACTGTCTGCGGTCCGCGGGGCTGAAATCGGCGGTGACGCAGCGGCAGCGGATCGCCTTCGGCCCGGTGCTGCGGACTCGGGTGGCGTGGCTGCGGGAGCGCGGGCTGCTGTCCCCGGACGAGAACGACGAGGAACTGGTGGTCGTCCGTGCCGAACAGCCCGTCTGATCCCGTGCGGCCGGCCGGCGCCGGCGCCTCGGAGGCCGCGTCCGGCGAGGCCCGCCGGGTCGTCATGAGCCGCAAGGGGCCGATGCTGGTGGAGGGTCCGGTGGAGGTGGAGCTGGAGGACGGTTCGGTGGTGTCCTCCGACCGCTTCCAGGTGGCCCTGTGCACCTGCCGGCGCAGCCGCCGCTACCCCTGGTGCGACACCAGCCACCGCGACCGCGCCTGACCTTCCGGTCACAGCGCTCCGGAAAAGCCCGGAGGCCGGCGGGCGGCCCCACTCCGCCCGCCGGCCTCCCATGGGATCGCACTGCCCGCGCGGTGCCCCGTACTCCCCAGTCCGCGGGCCGCCACGCGGTCACGGGAACCGTGCGATCCCGGTCTCTAGAAGGCGAAGACGCTCGAGCCGTGCGCGTTCATCTCGCAGTCGTTGGAGAAGACGCGCTCGTAGGAGACCCTCTTGCCCTGCCAGACGCCGTCCACGGTGACCAGCACCGGGTCGTACACCATCGGGCACATGGCGTCCTCGGTCCGGGTCAGCGCGCTCAGGTCGCCGCCGACGGCGGCCAGTTCGGCGCAGGCCGAGCCGGCGGCCGGGTGGGTGCCGGAGGGGCCCGGGGCACAGGTCAGGGTGACCGCGCGTTCCGGTGTGGCGGTCGTCGCGCTGACGCCCTTGCCTACGGTGAGCACCAGGGCAGAGGGGGCGTAGAGCGCGGACGGGGCATCTCCCGGGGCGGCGAGCGCGGCCCCGGAGAGGGGGGCGCAGACGGCGGTGGCCGTGAGACCGAGGGTGATGGCCCAGCGCGCGGTGTTCCGCATTGTGTGCATCCTTCCGCTTCGTTTCTTCGGTTGCCGGCCCGTGCTCGGTTGGTGCCGAACCGGCGTGCCGGAGTCTGCCGAGTCCCCGGCGGAAACTCATCTCGACCCCACGCATTTCAGTAACATTGCGTATTGAATCAGTGGCGCGAAGTGACCAAGCGAACGCGCGTCGACCCGGTAAACACACGGCTCCCGCAGGAGCGAAGTTGCCAGATGGCCGAATATCCGCCGCCCGTTAATCGGCCTGAAACATTCCGATTTCGTCGCGCACAGGGCGAAGAGAAACCCCTTGCAGTCATGAAAGGGACGCTCCCCGGTCACTTCCGAACACCCCGCGCGTCACGCCGGGCGGAGGGAACGTCCTGTCACCGGACGCTGGACGCGACCGGCGCATACCGGCCAGTATGCGTCGGGACCACGAGGCACCACGAGGCACCACGAGACAGGGCGGGACGGATGGCGAAGCACTGGGCCGACTTCCAGTACGAGATCTACCTGAACGGGATGACGGGGGCAGTGCCGCGGCTGCCGACCGACCTGTCCCGGCTGGAGGAGCTGACGGAGCGGCGCCTCGGCCCCGGCCCGGTCGGCTACGTCGCCGGCAGCGCGGGCGACGGCAGCACCGCCCGCGCGAACCGGGCCGCCCTGGACCGCCGCCGGATCGTGCCGCGCATGCTGCGGGACGTCCACGAACGCGACCTGTCGGTGGAACTGCTGGGACGTCAGCTGCCCGCGCCGCTCGCCCTGGCGCCGGTCGGCGTGCTGTCGATCATGCATCCGGACGCGGAGCCGGCGGCCGCGCGCGCCGCGGCCGCCCAGGGCGTGCCGTTCGTGCTGTCGTCCGCGTCGAGCACGCCGATGGAGCAGGTCGCCGAGGCGATGGGGGACGCGGAGCGCTGGTTCCAGCTGTACTGGCCGAAGGACGTGGAGGTGGCACGGTCCTTCCTGACCCGGGCGAAGGAGGCCGGGTACACGGCGCTGGTCGTCACCCTGGACACGCCCCTGCTGTCCTGGCGGCCACGCGACCTCGACCAGGCGTACCTGCCGTTCCTGCACGGCGTGGGCACCGCCAACTACTTCTCCGACCCGGCGTTCCGGGCGGGGCTCGCCAAGCCGGTGCACGAGGACCCGAACGCGGCGGTGATGCACTTCGTGGGCATGTTCGCCGACCCGGCGAAGACCTGGCCGGATCTGGCGTTCCTGCGGGAGAACTGGGACGGCCCGATCGTCCTGAAGGGCGTGTGCCACCCCGACGACGCCCGCCTCGCGGCCGACGCGGGCATGGACGGCGTGGTGGTGTCCAACCACGGGGGCCGGCAGGTGGCGGGCGCGGTCGCCGCCGCGGACGCCCTGCCCGGTGTGGTGCGGGCCGTCGGCGACCGGCTCACCGTGCTGTTCGACAGCGGGGTGCGCACCGGCGACGACGTCTTCAAGGCGCTCGCCCTGGGCGCGCGGGCGGTGCTGGTGGGCCGTCCGTACGTGTACGGGCTGGGCCTGGACGGGCAGGCGGGCGTGGAGCACGTGATCCGCTGCCTGCTCGCCGAACTCGACCTCACCCTCGCCCTGTCGGGGCACTCGGGTCCGGGCACGGTGGGTCCCGACGACCTCACCGAGGCAGGGGCCTGACGTCCCGTCCGGGGCGGCCGCCGGGCCGCCCCGGGGGGCGCGGCTCAGCTCACCGGTCCGGCAGGCCGGCGTAGCGGGCGGAGGGGGCCGTCGGGCCGGTGACGGACAGGGACTCGCTGGACGCGTCGGCGGAGCGGACCGGTTCGGCGGCCCAGCGCTGCTCCACGGTCCGGTCGCGCACCTTGACGACGATGTCGGCGTTCGTGTCAGGGGCCGACGGGGTGAGCGCCAGCTGCACGTCCCAGCGCGGGACCAGCTCGCCCTGCACCGTGAGGTCGTACCGCACGTCGTCGGCGGTCCGGTCGCCCGAGTCGGCGCAGGCGCCGAGGACGACCACGCCGGCGTCCTTGTGCGAGTCCAGGCACAGCCCCGGGTCGGCCACGCTGCGCAGCAGTCCGTCCTCCTCGTACGTCCACTGCTGGGTCCACGCCGAGGAGCACTTCGCCAGCCGGGTGCCGGAGCCGTCCTGGGGTTCGTCGCGGGTGTCCAGGCACAGGCCGGAGGCGATGTTGCGCAGCCGGGTGCGGTCGGGCGCCGAGGGCAGTCCGGCCGCGCCGGGCGGGGAGGCGGACGGCACGGCGGCGCGGCCGCCCGCGCCGGTGGCGCCGGTCGGGTCGGCGGAACCCCCGTCGGGGCTGGACGATCCGGCGATGAGCACGCTGACCAGCACGCCGGCGGACACCGCGCCGAGGCCGGTGAGCAGGGTGCGGGTGGAGCGCACCGGGTCGGGCAGCGCCATGGCGAGCCGGTCGGGGACCGGGAGCCGGGAGAGCAGCCGGTGCCGGACGCCTGCCTGGCCGTCCCCGCCGCCGCGGCGACGGCGGCGTCCGCTCCGTCCCGAGCGCGGGCCGGACACGGCGCGGCCCGGTCGCGAGTCCAGATAGCGCCGGGCCCCCCACCCCAGCACCGCCTCCGCGAGGAGCGTGCCCAGTCCGGACTCGAAGTGGCCGAGCTGCTCGGCCGCGCTGCGGCAGTAGCGGCACTCGGCCATGTGCCGGCGCACGTCGGGCAGCAGCTCGCCGCCCCGGCGGATGGGCACGTCGAGCAGCCGGTTGTAGAAGCGGCACTCCTGGGTGGGCGCCAGTTCCTGGTGGGCGCGCACGAGACCCTGACGGAACTTGTCGCGGGCCTGCTCGAGCGCCCCCGACGCGAGGTCGACGTCCGTGCCGAGCAGCCCGGCGGGCACGGATACCGGCTCGGCCTCGACCTCGACGTGCCAGAGCAGACAGCGCGCGAGCGCGGGCAGGGACCGGAACGCCCGCTGGGCGAGGGTGCGGTTCTCCGGCGTCATGGTCGACGCCGCGCGCATGCCCCGGCCGCCCGCCGGTTTCAGCAGCCCCGGCAGCACCTCGGCCACATGGTCGTCGGCGGCCCACTCGCGGACCGTGTCCCGCACCCCCACGAGAAGGACGGGACGGAGGGCCACGGCGGACTCGCCGAGCGCGACCCGGTCGAGCACACGGTGCAGGGCGGCCCCGGTGACCATGGCGGCGGTCCGCCCGCCGGCGGCGAGGCACACGGTCGCGTAGTCGTGCATCGCGTGCCAGTGGCGCGCCGTCAGGAGGGCGACGGACCGCGCGGCTTCCGCCTCCGGACGTCCCCGCAGCCGCGCGGCCAGCGCCTCGTCGGATTCCCCGGGATCACCGCCCGGCGGGGGATAGGGAGGACGAGGGGGGTGGGGGGTGTGCACTGAGATTGGTTCCTTCCCACAGCGCATGTGACATTCGAGCGTTTCCGACACCGAAAAGGGACGCAGGATTGGTGCATACCTCTTGGGTGTGGCGCGGGGGGCGGGAATTGTCCGGCGGCGCTTCCGACCCGTTTCGTCAACTCGCGGGCGCCCCCGGCCTTTACCCCCTCACGGGTGGCTCACTCTCGCACAACCCCTGCGCGGCCAACAAGGCGGTCGGGCAACATCCCCGCGTTGACAGAAAGTCAAAAAGAGAAGAGGTCGGTGAAACCGTGTTCCGGCATTCACGGCGGCCTTTTCCTGGAGGCGGCACGGTTCTTCGAAAAGAGGTGACGGGAAGGTGTGGCCAAGGTGTGATGTGAAGGCTCGTGCCACTCCCCCGGTGTGCCTTTTCCACGGCGCGCACCCCGTGTGAACGGCGCGTCCGCACCGCCGGGCCGCGCACGCTGCCGGAGCGCCCGGGGGCACGGTGCACTGGTGGGACCCTTCTCGGAGGTCACGCGCGGCGACGGCGGCACTCTCCCGCGCGCCCGGCCGCCGGCCCGCTCCCTCCCGCCCCTCGGCCGGCGGCCACGGGAAGGCACCCCTCCGGGGTGGGCGTCAGATCTGCCAGGACCGCAGCCGGTCGGCGGCGCCGTACACGTCGGTCGCGCCGGAGATCAGGTCGCGCGCGAGGTCGACCAGGGCACCGTAGGGCGGGTCGATGCCGGCGCCGCTGACGTACATGTAGGCGACGGCTGTGGCGCAGGCGAAGCGGGCGTTGGCCGAGGGCAGCGGGCGGAGCACGGCGAGGGTGTGCAGCAGGGCGGCGGCCCGCCATGCGGCGTCCGAGTTCACGCCGAGCCGGGGCGGGTCGACGCGGTGCCGGGCGACGGCCGCGACGAGGGCGGAGAAGTCGTTGACGGTGGGCTGGTCCGGGAGGACCTCCTCGTGCCGCTGGAGCAGCCAGGGCACGTCGATGTGCAGCACGGGCGGCATCGGTCAGGCGGCCCGTCCCGCGCCCTTGGCGGGCGGTTCGTCGTCGGGGAACGCGGCGGCGAACTCGTCGGCGTGCGTGGCGAAGAAGCGGCGGAAGGCATCGGCGCCCTCCTGGAGGGCGCGGTGACGGGCGATGTCCGCCGCTGCCGCCTCCCGTACGAGCGCCTTCATGGACGTGCCGCGTTCCTTGGCGATCTGCCGCAGGTCCTCGAGCTCGCGGTCGCTGAACTCCACGTTGAGAGCTGGCATGGAATTACGGTACCGCTCGGGTACTGAACAGTAAATAGCCGCAGGTCGGAGCGTGTGCGGAGGGGTACCAAGGGTATGGGCGCGGGCCGGTGACCGCGGCGGTCGCCGGCCCGCGCGGGAAGGGAGCCGGTCAGCCCTGGTCGGCCACGAAGGCGGCCATCCGGGTCAGGGCGGCGTTCCAGTTGATGGTGTGCTCGTTGGTCGACCAGGACTGGATGTCGTCGATGAAGCAGAACTGTCCGACGCAGCCCTGCAGTTTCGACTGGGCGAACGGGTCCTGGATGCTGGAGTTGGGTCCGCCGGACAGGGTGCCGGCGGGCGGGTTGGGCAGGTTGGGGTCGAGCTGGCGGGCGTACCACCGGCTGTGCTGGTTCTTGGCGTGGACCTCGCCGTAACCGGTGACGTAGGACATGTTCAGCGCGTTGCGGCCGAGGATGTAGTCCATGCTCTGCAGCGCGCCGTCCCGGTACTTCGCCGCGCCCGTGAGGTCGAAGGCGGTGGCGAGGACGACGGCGTTGTTGAGGATCTGGTGGCTGGAGCCCCAGTCGTAGACGTTGCCCTCCGGCGCGTACGGCATCCCGTACGGGTGCTCCTTCAGGGTGGCCAGGTAACGGTCGGCGCCCGCGACCACCGAGCGGCGGACCTTGTCGAGGCCGGGCAGCTTGTTCGGCACGGTGGCGAGGTCGAGCCGGCCGGCCGCGGCGGTGCGCGCCCAGTCGAAGCCGATCGGTCCGAAGATGTCCTGGGTGTGCACCGGGGACTTCAGCACGTGGTCCTTGAACCGGCGCTCACCGGTGGTGAGGTAGAGCTCGGCGGCCGCCCAGTAGAACTCGTCGGACACGGTGTCGTCGGGGTACGCGCCGCCGCCGATGCCGTCGTCCGGGTCGGCGAGCCGGTCCGGGTGGGCCACCGCGGCCGCCCAGGCCTTGCGCGCCGCCGTCAGGGCGCGGTCCGCGAACTTCTTGTCGTAGGGGCGGTACAGCCGGGCCGCCTGGGCCGCCGTGGCGGCGAGGTTCAGGGTGGCGGCGGTGGTCGGCGGGTGCAGCTCCCGCTTCTGCGGGTCGTCGCTGGGCAGCAGGGGCAGCCCGGTCCACTGCTCGTCGTGGATCTTGTGGTGGGCCATGCCGGCCAGCGGCTCGCCGTCGGGCACCTGCATCTTCAGCAGGAACTCCAGCTCCCAGCGGGCCTCGTCGAGGATGTCGGGGACCTTGTTGCCGCTCTCCGGGATGTCCAGGGTGCGGTCGCCCAGCTTGTGCGCCTCGCCGGTGCGGGCGTGCTTGGCGCGCTCGTAGGTGCTGAGCACCTCCCAGGTGCTGATGCCGCCGTTGACGACGTACTTGCCGTGGTCGCCCGCGTCGTACCAGCCGCCGGTGACGTCCAGGGTGTAGTCGCACTCCCCGGGCCGGCAGGGCACCGCGCCGTCGCCCTGGTTCGGGGCGACGTCCACGTGGCCGGCCGGGCGGCCGTAGCCGGGGCGCAGGTCCTCACGGATCTCCACGCCGCTGCGCTGGGTGTAGTAGTACTTCGCCGAGTCCAGCCGCAGCCGCTCGTACGCCTCGGCGTCGATGTCGAAGGGATGGCTGGTCTCGCCGTCCGCCGTCAGGGTGAAGCCGGTGCCGCGCCCCCGGTAGGAGCCGAAGTCGACGGAGTGGACGTTCTGCCCGGACGAGGCGTCGACGCCGCGCGGCACGGTCCATCCGGCGCGGACCACGCGGCCGCGGCCGTCCTTGAGCTGCCAGGCCAGCTTCTCGGTGGCGTCGGTGACGAGCGTGGCGTTCTTGGGCCCGGCGGGCAGATAGCCCACCTGGTTCACCCGGACGCGCGGCCCGGTGTCCGGCTCGTACGGCTCGGGGGCGACGCCGCCGAGCAGCGACACGTCGTCCACGCAGAACCGCCAGGGGTCCGGGCTGCCGCCGAGCTGGAAGCCGACCTGTGCCTGCTCCGTGCTCACCGGTGCGGTGAAGGTGTACGCATACGTGTCGCCGGACACGCTGAGCTGCGGCGACACCTCGTGGTAGGTGTCGTACGGGTCCACCTGGAGGCCGACGATCGCCCGGACCACGTGACCGGCGGGCGAGCCGGTCGCGCTGAAGGAGAAGCGGTACGTCTCCCCCTCCACCAGCGTGATGTCGTTGTGGCCCACGATCGCGTCCCAGCGGTTGGCGGTGCCGCCGGGCACGTCGGCGCACAGGCGGCCCTCGGAGGCGCCCGCGGTGACGCCCTCGGAGGCCCACCAGGGGTCGGTGCCGTCGTCGAACGTGCCGTTGCGGATCTGCTCGACCTCGTCCGCCCCGGCCGGGGCCGCGGGCATCGCGGTGAGCGCGGTCGCCAGCAGACCGGTGAGGGTCAGCAGCGCGGTTCTGCGTCGTTTCACGTCAGGGCTCCTCTGCGGAGGTACGGGGGTACGAGGGCGCGAATGGGAGCGCTCCCAACTCCGTGCGCCGCCCATGGTTGTGGCAGATGTGACACCCCGTCAACGGTCGTGACACGAAGAGAGCGTTTCGGGGTGGTACGGAGTCGGCGGCACCGGTTCCCGTTCACGTCGGGCGCGGACGCACTAGGCTGGGACTCTGGCGATACACCGGTTCACGGTGAGTGTGCGCGATGGAGTGGCGACGATGAGGCCGGACGACCCGTTCGACGATGCGGTGACGGCCCGGGCCGTCATCGCCGCCGACGGCACGCTCACGCAGTGGAGCGAGGGAGCGCGCCTGCTGCTGGGACACCGGCCCGAGGAGGTCGTCGGCCGCCACGCCGCCGAGCTGCTGGCCGACGGCGCGGGACCGCTGCCGCTGCCCGAGGACCGCTGGAGCGGCACGCTGGTGCTGCGCCACCGCGACGGCGGCACGGTGAGCGTGTGGGTGCTCGCCCACCACCGGCAGCCCTCCGGCGACGGCCCCGGCGAGTGGCTCGCGGTCACCCCGCTGGAGGCCACCGACTACGACCTGCCCGACGACCCGCTGGTCAGGAAGGCCGTCTTCCAGTCTCCGTGCGCCACGATGGTCTTCGACCAGGCGCTGCGGCTGCGCGGGGTCAACGACGCGATGGCCCTGCTCCTCGGGCTGCCGGCCGACCATCTGCGCGGGCTGCGGCCCACCGACATCGGGGGCCGGCCGCAGCACAGCGAGCTGGAGCGGCAGCTGCGGCACGTGCTGCGCACCGGGCGGCCGCACGACATGCAGACCCATATGAAGGCGAGGGCCGAGAGCCACGCGCACGCCTGGCTGGCCCGGCTGGCGCCGCTCACCGACCGGTCGGGGCGGGTGCGGGGCGTGTGCGTGACCGCCCACGACTTCACCGAGCAGTTCCGGGCCCGGGAGCGGCTCCAGCTGGTCAACGAAGCCAGCTCACGCATCGGCACCACCCTGGACGTCACCCGGACGGCGCAGGAGCTCGCGGACGTCTGCGTGCCCGCGCTCGCCGACTTCGTCTCCGTGGAACTGCTGGAGCCGGAGGAGGGCGGCGACGAGACGCCCGGCCGGCTGTCTCCGCCGGTGTCGCTGCGCCGGGTCGCCCAGCAGGCACTGGCCCACGACACCCCGACGGACTCCGCCCCGGTGGGTGAGCTGGTCGTCTACCCGGAGAACTCGCCGCAGGCGGACTCGCTGGCCGCCGGCCACAGCATCGTCGCCTCCGTGCCGTCCGGTGACCTGGACTCCTGGCTGTCGGAGGACGAGACGCAGGCCCGGCGGATCGAGAAGTCCGGCGTGCACACGATCCTGTCCGTGCCGCTCCAGGCCCGCGGCGCCACCCTCGGGGTGGCCGCCTTCGCCCGCTCCAGCCAGCCGGAGGCGTTCACCCACGACGACGTGCTGTTGGCCGAGGAGGTCACGGCACGCGCCGCCGTCTGCATCGACAACGCCCGCCGCTACTCGCGGGAGCGGGAGACCACGCTCACCCTCCAGCGGAGCCTGCTGCCCCGGTCCCTGCCACGGACGGCGGCCCTGGAGGCGGCCACCCGCTATCTGCCGGCCGCGCGCTCCGGAGTGGGCGGCGACTGGTTCGACGTGATCCCGCTGTCCGGGATGCGGGTCGCCATGGTGGTCGGGGACGTCGTGGGGCACGGCATCCAGGCATCGGCGACGATGGGCCGGCTGCGCACGGCCGTGCGCACCCTCGCCGACATCGATCTCGCCCCCGACGAGCTGCTCACCCATCTCGACGACCTGGTGCTGCACCTGTCCGAGGAGGCGGCAGGCGACTCCGGGCCCGGGGAGGTCGGCGCGACCTGTCTGTACGCGGTGTACGACCCGGTGTCGCGGCGCTGCACGCTGTCCCGGGCGGGGCATCCGCCGCCCGTGGTGATCCCGCCGCACGGGTCCGCGCTCCATCTCGAACTGCCGTCGGGGCCGCCGTTGGGGCTCGGCGGGCTGCCGTTCGAGTCGGCCGAGTTCGAGCTGGCCGACGACAGCGTGCTGGCGTTCTACACCGACGGGCTGGTCACCTCGCGGGAGCGGGACGCCGGGCAGGGCGAGGCCCTGCTGCTCGAGGCGCTGTCCGGCGCGTCGGGTCCGCTGGACGAGACGTGCGACCGGGTGCTGAACAGCGTGCTGGTGCCGGGCGGCGCGACGGACGACGTGGCGCTGCTGCTGGCCCGTCTGCGGGGGCTGCCGTCCTCCCAGGTCGCCACCTGGGACATCCCGGCCGATCCGGCGCTGGTCGCCCCCATCCGCAAGCAGGTCCTCGACCAGCTCGCCGCGTGGGAGCTCACCGACGCCTCGTTCACGGCGGAGCTCGTGGTGAGCGAGCTGGTCACCAACGCCATCCGCTACGGCGCCCCGCCGATCCGGCTGCGGCTGATCCATGACGCGACGACCCTGATCTGCGAGGTCTCCGACACCAGCCACACGGCTCCGCACCTGCGCCGCGCCAAGACCTGGGACGAGGGCGGGCGCGGCCTCCTCCTGGTCGCCCAGCTCACCCAGCGATGGGGCACCCGCCACACGACGGAGGGCAAGACGATCTGGGCGGAACTGGTCCTGGCGGACATGGAGTGACCCCGGCGGGGGCCGCTCCACGGAGGTGAGCGGTCCCCGCCGGGGCCGGGCGCCTCAGTGCCCCGCCACCGGGTGGGGCGTGTACGGCTCGGCGAGTTCCTCGAGCTCCTTGTCCGTCAGGGCCAGGTCGACCGCCGCCACCGCGTCCTCGATGTGGGACGGCTTCGCCGCGCCGACGACGGGAGCGGTGACCGTGTCCTGGTGGAGCAGCCAGGCGAGGCCGACCTGGGCGCGGGGCACGCCGCGGGCCTCGGCGACGCGGGCGACCGCCTCGACGATCGCGCGGTCGCCCTCCTGGTAGAGGGTGCTGCCGAACCGGTCGGTGGCGCTGCGCTCGGTGGTGACGTCCCAGTCGCGGGTGAGGCGGCCGCGGGCCAGCGGGCTCCAGGGCAGCACGCCGACGCCCTGGTCGGCGCAGAGCGGCAGCATCTCCCGCTCCTCCTCGCGGTAGAGCAGGTTGTAGTGGTTCTGCATGGACACGAACGTGGTCCAGCCGCGCAGTTCGGCGGTGTACTGCGCCTTGGAGAACTGCCAGGCGTACATCGAACTGGCCCCGATGTAGCGGACCTTGCCCGCCTTGACGACGTCGTGCAGCGCCTCCATCGTCTCCTCGACCGGGGTGTGCGGGTCCCAGCGGTGGATCTGGTACAGGTCGACGTAGTCGGTGCCGAGGCGGCGCAGACTGTGGTCCAGCTCGGTCATGATCGCCTTGCGGGAGAGGCCCGCGCCGTTGGGCCCGGGCCGCATCCGGCCGTGCACCTTGGTGGCGAGGACGACATCGTCGCGGCGGGCGAAGTCGCGCAGCGCCCGGCCGACGATCTCCTCACTGGTGCCGTCCGAGTACACGTTCGCGGTGTCGAAGAAGGTGATCCCCGCTTCCAGCGCCTGCCGGATCAGCGGCCGGGACGCCTCCTCGTCCAGGGTCCACTCGTGGTTGCCGCGGCCGGGGTCGCCGTAGGTCATGCAGCCCAGGCAGACGCGCGAGACCTCCAGGCCCGTCGAACCGAGCTTCACGTACTGCATCGTTGCTGCTCCTGCCGTCGGGAACGGTTGCTGTCGCAGGAGCGAGCGTACGTGTTCGCGCGCACTCGAGGCGGGGTGCCGCTCAGCCGTTCCGCAGGAGGTCCAGGCCCCGCTCCCAGCCGAACTCCCGTCGCTCACCGTCCCGTCCGCCCTCCACCGCGTAAGGGTCGGCGAAGCGGACGCCCATGCCCCGCAGCCGGGCCACGGCGTCCCGGTAGGCGGGATGGACGGCGAGCGCGTCGGCGACGCAGGGCAGGACGGCGATCGGCACGCCGAGCCCGGCCGCCTCGCACAGGGTGCCGACGGCGAGGGTGTCGGCGATGCCCGCCGCCCACTTGTTGACGGTGTTGAAGGTGGCGGGGGCGACCACCACCGCGTCGGGCGCCGGGAAGGGACGGGGGTCGCCCGGACGGCGCCAGGCGGAGCGGATCGGGCGGCCGGTCTGCGTCTCGACGCCGGCGGCGTCGAAGAAGCCGTTCATCGCCGTCGGGGTGGCGATGACACCGACCTCCCAGTGCCGCTCCTGCGCGGCGGTGATCAGCTTGCTGACGTCCGCGGCGACGCCGGCGGCGCAGACGACGACGTAGAGGAAGGGCTTGTCGGTCACCCCCGCACCCTAGCCACGCAAAACCGTTTGCCGGTACCGGGCGGCAGGCCCCAGGATCCTGCCCATGTCCACGCACTTGTGTCCGCTGCCCTGGTCCGCCCACGCCGTCGTCGCGGTCCGGCAGCAGCAGTCCGGCGCCCGGGAAGGCACCACTCCCCCGCGCCCGTGACCGCCGCGCTGCTCGCGGGGCTGCTGGCCGGGTACGGCATCGCGATCCCCGTGGGCGCCGTCGGCACCTACCTCGTCTCCCTCTCCGCCCGCACGTCCCTGCGCACCGGCGTGTCCGCGGCGCTCGGCGTCGCCACGGCCGACGGCCTGTACGCGCTCGCCGCGGTCCTCGGCGGCTCCGCCCTGGCCTCGGCGCTGCGCCCCGCCCTGGGCCCGCTGCGCTGGGTGTGCGTCCTCGTCCTGGCCGCGCTGGCGGCGTGGGGCGCGGCCGGCGCGATACGGCAGTACCGCGGCCGCCGGCTCACCACACGGGCCGCACCGGCGCCCCCGAGCGCCCTGCCGGCGTATCTGACGCTGCTGGGCATCACCTTGCTCAACCCGACCACGGTGATCTACTTCGCGGCACTGGTCCTCGGCTCACAGGGCGGATCGGCGGCCGGGGCGGCGGAGCAAACCGTCTTCGTGACGGCGGCCTTCGCGGCGTCGGCGAGCTGGCAGGTGCTCCTGGCGGGCGGCGGCGCCCTGCTGGGCCGGGCCCTGACCGGCCACCGGGGGCGGCTGGCGACGGCGCTGGTGGCGAGCGGGGTGATGACGGCACTGGCGCTACGGATGGCACTGACACCGGGCTACGTGTAGCCCCTTTGGCGTTCGAGGAGCGGGGTGCGGGGCGGAGCCCCGGCATGGGAAGGGCAAGGGCGGCGGGGCGGAACAGCTGCCCCACGCCCCAGCGGCCCCCGCACCGCTCACCGCGCCCGCGCGAGCAGCGGCGTGACGTCGTCCTCCGGCGCCTTCGGAAGCGTGCCGACGACCGCCGTGCACAGCTCCGCCAGGAAGGCGTCGCCGCCGGCCCGGGCCCGGGCGCCGCGTACACGCTCCATGCCGACACCGTCACCTCGTGGAGGCCGACGAGGCGAGCGACGCGGAGTGCTGCTCGATCGGCGCGGCCTGCGTCTACGCGGTGTACGACCCCGCCGCCCGCACCTGCGCGGTCGCCCTGGCCGGACAGCCGCCCGCCTCACCGGAGGCAGGCCGAGCCGCCGCTCGCGGGGGGACGCCGTCGTACCGGGTGAGGACGTCGTCGGCCCAGACGCAGCGCAGCTCCGTGCCCCACACGGCGAGCCCGAGGCCCGCGTGCGTGAGCAGGGACCGCAGGACGGGTCCGGCCGAGCCCTCGAGCAGATCCGCCGGGCCGGGCGGTCGGGGGTCCGGTGCTGTCACGATCCAGCCTCCCGGTGCCGGTCACACGCGTGCCGCACGTCGGGCCGCCCGGAGAGGACGGCGGGGCGCGGAGGGGCCCGCGTCCATGGAAACGGGGTCGTGCCGCTGCTCTCAACCCGCCCGCCCGGCCTGCCCGCGCGGCGGGGGTCGGACCATGTTTCCCGGGCACTGGTCCTCCACGGCCGGGACACGCCGCCCGGCGCGGACGACTTCCGGGTGCGGCGGGTGGGGAGCGATGATCGACCCGACCGCACAACGCGAGAACGATGGGACGGATGCCATGCCTCTCGAAGGCGAGTACGAGCCCAGCCCGACGGCCTGGGTGCGGGAACAGGTGGACCTGATCGAGCGGTCCGGCGGCACGGAGGGGACGACGCTGCAGGGCAAGCCGGTCGTCGTGCTCACCAGCCGGGGCGCGAAGAGCGGCAAACTGCGCAAGACCCCGGTGATGCGGGTGGAGCACGACGGCCGGTACGCGGTGGTCGCCTCGCTGGGCGGTGCGCCGAAGCACCCGGTCTGGTACTTCAACCTGAAGGCCCATCCGCAGGCCGAGCTCCGGGACGGCACGGCCAAGTGGGACGTGACGGCCCGTGAGGTCACCGGTGAGGAGAAGGCCGAGTGGTGGAAGCGCGCGGTCGAGGCGTTCCCTCAGTACGAGGAGTACCAGAAGAAGACCAGCCGGGAGATCCCGGTGTTCGTGCTGGAGCGCTCCGCCCAGGGCTGACGGGGCCGGTGCGGCGGTCCGGGAGATTGTCCCGGACGGGTCGCGCATGAAGCCCCGGCCGCCGGGCACACGAGCGTCAGGCCCCGCCGCGTTCCCCCGTCGCGGCGGGGCCCTCCCATGCCTCCGCCGCGCCGCGCTCGGTGACGTCCAGGAAGACCTGGGCCGCCTCGGGGACCACGCGGACGATGGACCGCTTGATGCGCACGGCGACCTCTTCCACCCGCTCGCTGTCCAGTCCCGGCACAAGGTCGACACGGGCGGCCACCAGGGCGGTGTCGAGGCCCGTCTTCATGGTGAACAGCGCCTCCACGCTGTCGATCTCGGGCTGGGCGCGCAGCAGTTCCCGGATCCGGTCGCTGGCCCGCGGGTCGGCGGCCTCGCCGATGAGCTGGTCGCGGGCCTCGCGGCCGAGCCGGTAGGCGACGTATCCCAGCAGCAGCCCGATGGCGAGCGAGGCGGACGCCTCCCACACCACCTGCCCGGTGATCATGTGCAGCGCCATGCCGGCCATGGCGAGGGTGACGCCGACGACCGCGGTGCCGTCCTCGGCGATGACGGTGCGCAGCGCCGGATCGCCCAGTCCGCCGCCCTGACGGCGTACCTGGTAGAGGGCGCGCAGCAGCGAGCCGCCCTCGGCGAGGAGGGCCACGCCGAGCACGACCAGCCCGGCGACGTACCCGCTGAGGTGCTCCTCTCCCCCGCTCCGCAGCGCGTCGATCCCCTGGTAGAAGGAGAAGCAGCCGCCCATCACGAAGATGCCGACGGCCGCGAGCAGCGACCAGAAGAACCGCTCCTTGCCGTAGCCGAAGGGGTGACGGCGGTCGGCCGGACGGCGGCTGCGGCGCAGGGCGGCGAGCAGGAAGATCTCGTTCAGGCTGTCCGCCACCGAGTGCGCCGCCTCCGACAGCAGCGCGGGGGAGGACGCGACCAGGCCGCCTACGGCCTTGGCGGCGGCGATCACGAGGTTGGCCGCGAGCGCCACCAGGACGGTGAGCCGCGTTCTGCGATCCGATCGTGTAGTCACGACGGGCAATTGCCCCGGTCGGCCCAGCTCATACCGTGCGGTCGGGGGAAAACGGGGAACGCGGTGACAGGGACGACGTGAAAACGACGACAGAGGGAGACCACCATGGGCGGCCGCGACGACGCGGGCGGCGGCAACAGCGCGTACGGCAGGAAGGCGTTCAAACGGTCCCCGGCGCACTTCCAGGACCGGATCACCGCCGACGGGCGAGACGGGTGGCCGGTGGAGGCCGGGCGTTACCGGCTGGTGGTGAGCCGCGCCTGTCCCTGGGCGAGCCGGGCGCTGGTGTCCCGGCGGCTGCTGGGACTGGAGGACGCGGTGTCCCTGGCCGTCGCGGACCCGGTCCAGGACGACCGCAGCTGGCGTTTCACCCTGGACCCCGACGGCCGCGACCCGGTGCTCGGCATCCGTTACCTCAGCGAGGCGTACGACCGCCGGGAGACGGACTACCCGGGCGGGGTGAGCGTGCCGGCCGTCGTGGACGTGCCCAGCGGGAAGCTGGTCACCAACGACTACCAGCAGATCACCCTGGACTTCGCCACCGAGTGGACGGCCCTGCACCGCGAGGGGGCGCCCGACCTGTACCCGGAGAAGCTGCGCGACGAGATCGACGCGGTGATGGACGACGTCTTCCGGGACGTCAACAACGGGGTGTACCGCGCGGGTTTCGCCACCGGGCAGGAGGAGTACGAGGCCGCCTTCACGCGGCTGTTCCGGCGGCTGGAGTCGCTGGAGCGGCGGCTGGAGCGGCAGCGGTACCTGGTCGGGGACACCATCACCGAGGCGGACATCCGGCTGTTCACCACGCTGGTGCGGTTCGACCCCGTGTATCACGGCCACTTCAAGTGCAACCTGTGGAAGCTGACGGAGAGCCAGGTGCTGTGGGCGTACGTCCGCGACCTGTACCAGACGCCGGGGTTCGGCGACACCGTCGACTTCGACCACATCAAGCGGCACTACTACCAGGTGCACACCGGCATCAACCCCTCCGGCATCGTCCCCCTCGGGCCCGGCCTGTCCGGCTGGACGACTCCCCATCACCGCGAGGAGCTGGGCGGCCGGCCCTTCGGCGACGGCACCCCGCCCGGCCCGGTGCCGCCCGGTGAGGAGATCCCGGCGCCGGGCCGCCCCTGACCCACCATCCCTGACGACCGACCCGATCTAGGAGAAGCGACGTGGCGAAGAAGAGCAAGAAGGCGAAGAAGAAGCTGCCCCTGGCGTACAAGCCGATCGGCTTCGCGCTGGGCTGGACCGGCGGCACCGTGGCGGGCATGGCCTTCCAGAAGACCTGGAAGGTGATCAAGAAGGAGGACAACGCGCCGGACGCGCTGGACCGCGACCGCGGCTGGGGCGAGATTCTGCTGGCCGCGGCGATTCAGGGGGCGATCTTCGCGGTGGTGCGGAGTGCGGTGGATCGCGCCGGGGCGAAGGCGATCGAGCGGTCCACGGGGACGTGGCCGGTTCCCGACAAGGGGGGCCGCGACTGAGCCCGACGCCCCGGGACTCCGCCCCGGACCCCGCTCCTCGAACGGCCGGTGGGGCTGACCATGGTCAGCCCCACCGGCGTTCTCACCCCTGCTTCGGTGCCATCGGCACGCCCCTCCGCACGGTGAAGGAGTGACCCGCCGGGTCGGCGTACCCGCGTTCCTCGGCCGCGCCGGACGGGTCCCCGCTTTCCACAGGGCGGCCGCCCAGACTCACGATCCTGCGTTCCACCCCGTCCAGATCCTCCGCGACGAACTCCAGGTGCGCCTGGAGGGAGTTCTCCGGGCGCGGCCAGCTCGGGGCGGTCGCGTTCATGTCGCGGCGCAGGGCGAGGCGGAAACCCTCGCCGGTGCGGACCTCCACCCGGTTGGCGCTCGCGTCGACGTGCTCCGCCTCCAGCAACTCCTTGTAGAACTCGGCGAGTTTCTCGGGTTCGGCGCAGTCGAGCACCACCACGCCCGTGGTCACCAGTGCCATGTCTCCTCCGCGGCCTCGGATGCGGGGCGCTCCGGCCCCCTCCGGTGACACCTGTCCGCGCTCACCGTTTTCACTCATCGATCAAAGTGGCGAGAAACTCGGTCACAGAGCGAAGACATATGTCATTCGAACATGCTCAAATGCAGTCGTCCGCAGGTAACTTGCTTACAGGGAACCGGTGTTGGGACCGGCGGCCCTTCCGGGA
Organism: Streptomyces sp. BJ20; assembly: GCF_022869105.1. Lineage (NCBI taxonomy): Bacteria > Bacillati > Actinomycetota > Actinomycetes > Kitasatosporales > Streptomycetaceae > Streptomyces > Streptomyces sp. BJ20. The sequence continues at coordinate 3,139,915 of NZ_CP094918.1, read as the reverse complement.
GCTTGGAGCAGGCTGGAGGCGATGGCGTCGTGCGGTTCGAACCCCCGCCGCTGACGCGGCATCTGCGCGTGCGCCGCGACCGGGGCCACACCGTGCTGGAGTTGCACGGTGAGATCGACATCGCGGCCGCCGGGGAGATCGTGCCGCACCTCGATCTGGCGACCGCCGACCCGGACGCCCGAGTCGTCATCGATCTGACCCACATCACCTTCTTCGACCTCTCCGGGCTGCGCCTGCTCCACCGGGCCCGGCACCGGCTCGCCGACGGACACCTGCAGTTGGTGTGCGTCCATCCGCTGACCCTGCGGGTGCTGAGGGTCACCGGATTGACCCGGCTGCTGCCGCCGTGGCCCTCCCTGGACTCGGCGCTGACCGCGCCCGGGTCGAGGTCCGGGCCCGCGTAGCCCGCCGCGGGTCCGCCCGCCCGTGCGCCCCCTCCGTGCCCCCGGTGCCGGGGCCGGTCCCCCAACTGCCCGGTCTGTTCCGTGAGATGGCGGGCATCCGGACGGGAGGGAAGGAGGGCCGTCGCCATGACGACTCCGGTGAAGCGACCGACCGCGCGCGTGCCCGGCTGGGTGAAGGCGCTGGGCGCGACGGTGGTGGTGCTGGCCGTGCTGTTCGCCGGGATCCGGCTGAGCGTACTGCCGGGCCTGAAGGACCTGTTCGGCACGGAGACCCGCGACCGCTCGGGGCCCGCGCTGCTGGAGTCCATCCAGGACATCAGCCGCTACGACGCCGCCTCGGGCAACTTCCAGGTGGTGGTGGACCTGGAGAAGGACACCAAGTTCCTGCCGGACGCGGTCCGCGGCAGCCGCACCCTGTACGTGGGCGCGGGCACCGTGGACGCCTACGTGGACCTCGGCGGGCTGAAGGAGGGCGACGTCCGCGTGGACGAGGACCGCACCTCCGCCTCCCTGCGGCTGCCCCACGCCCGTCTCGGCACTCCCGCGCTGGACGTGGACCGCTCCTACGCCGTCTCCAAGCAGCGCGGCCTGCTCGACCGGCTCGGGGATCTGTTCTCGGACAACCCCAACAGCGAACAGGCCGTGCAGAAGCTCGCCGTGCGGCACATCCGGGAGGCGGCCGAGGAGAGCGAGCTGACCGCGCGGGCGGAGGCCAACACCCGGGAGATGCTCCAGGGCCTGCTGCGCTCCCTGGGCTTCGAACGGGTGCGGATCACCTTCGGCGGCTGACCGGACTGTCCGGTCCGACCGGGGGTAACCGCCGTAGCACTCACGCACCTTGACGACTGGAGGACTTCCGATGGCCCGCGCTGCCCCCCGACCGCTTCCGCTGCCCCTCAGGCTGCTGGTGCTCCTGTGCGCCGTCGCCTTCATGGTGGTCTTCGCGGTGGTGCTGGCCCGGCTCACACTCCAGCCGTCCCCCGCCTCGGAGGCCCTGACGCACACCAACCTGCACCCGGGCCGCTCCCTGCAGGCCTATCTGGACCAGCCGGCGCTGCGTGACGCGTTCAAGCAGATCGGCGGCAACATCCTGCTGGGTGTGCCCTTCGGGGTGCTCGCGCCGGTCGTCGCGCCCCGCACCCGGGGATTCCTGCGGATCCTCTTCCTGACGGCCGTGGTGATGCTGCTGGTGGAGGTGGCGCAGGGCGCACTGGTCACCGGCCGCGCCTTCGACATCGACGACGTCATCCTCAACACCGCGGGTGCGCTGCTCGGTTATCTGCTCGTGGGCCGGCGGATGAGCCGGGCGGTGCACACGCACCGCAAGAAGGAGTGAGCCCGCGGCACAGCGCGCCGTACGCCTCCGTCCCCGGCGGGCGGAGGCGTACGGCTGCCTAGGGCTGCTCCTTCTGCTGCTCGCGGACCCGGGGGGCCTGGCGCGAGGACCACGTGAACTTGTCCCCGCCCACCCAGCGGACCGTGTCGGGGTCGTCCAGGTCGTGCACCCTGATGCCGTACGCGGCGGCTGCCTGCAGCACGTCGGTGATGTCCCTGGCCTCGCCGACGACCTGTCCGTCGATCTCCACGATCCGGAACGGCGGAGGTCCCGGCTGCACCCCGAGCACCGTGATCCGCGGCTGCGACATGTACGGACTCGCGCTTTCGGTCATGCATCGAGAGTAGACCCAAACGGCATGATCACGGCTTTCCGGGCATAAGGCCCGAGGTGCTCAGGGGCGGCGCCAGACGTCGTTCGTCAGGTGCGAACCGGCCTGCGGCCCCATGCGGAGCATCCCGCCGTCCACGCTCCACGAGGCGCCGGTGACGTACGAGGCGTCGGGGCCGGAGAGGAAGGCGATCACCGCGGCGACCTCCCGGGCGTCGCCGGGGCGGCCGAGGGGGATGCCGGGGCGGCTCTCGGTGCGCGGGTCGGTGTCCTCCTGGCCGGTCATGGGGGTGGCGATCTCGCCGGGGGCGACCGCGTTCACCGTGATGCCGTGCTCGGCCAGTTCCAGCGCCATCACCTGGGTGAGCAGCCCGAGCCCGCCCTTGGCCGCGCAGTACGGGGCGGCCCCCACCCGCGGCTGGTGCTCGTGCACGGAGGTCACGTTGACGATCCGGCCGCCCTCACCCTGCCGGATCATGTGCCGCGCCGCCTTCTGCGAGCACAGGAACGGGCCGAGCAGGTCGACGTCCAGGACCTCGCGCACCGTCTCGGGCTCCAGGTCGAGGAACGGCGTCATGGTGCCGGTGCCGGCGTTGTTGACCAGCACGTCGACACGTCCCAGCCGTTCGCACAGCGCGTCCACCGTGTCCGCGGCGCCGGGCAGCGCGGTCAGGTCCAGATGGACGACCTCGGCGCGGCAGCCGTGCGAGCGCACCTCCTCGGCGGTCTCCTCCGCGCCCTCCCGGTCGCTGTGGTACGTGATGCCCACGTCCATGCCGGCGGCGGCGAGCCGTACGGCGGTGGCCCGGCCGATGCCGGAGTCCGCGCCGGTGATCACGGCGACCTTGCCGTTGACGGGGGTGGAGAGGGACATGCGGGCCTCCTCGTCGTCGGTGTCCGGGGTGCCGGGTCGCAGTACCCGCGGCGGCGCGGGCCAATCTCCGCCGGACGCGGCGTGCGGCCCCGGGCGCCCTGGGGAACCCTGGAGCGAGGAGGTGACCATGGACCCCGTCGAGGCGCTGGAGGACATCGCCTTCCTGCTGGAGCGGGCGCTGGCTCCGACGTACCGCGTCCGTGCCTTCCGCACCGCGGCGCGGACGCTGGCGGAGCTGGGCCCGGACGAGGTGCGCGAGCGGGCGGCCGCCGGGACGCTGGAGCGGCTCAAGGGCGTCGGGCCGAAGACCGCGCAGGTGGCGGTGGAGGCGCTGGACGGGCAGGTCCCCGGGTATCTGCGCAAGCTGCGCGAGGAGGCCGAGCAGGAGCCCGCGGACCGGGCCGGCCAAGAGCTGCGTGCGCTGCTTCGCGGGGACTGCCATCTGCACTCGGACTGGTCGGACGGGGGCAGCCCGATCGAGGAGATGGGCCGCACCGCCGCCGGTCTCGGCCACGAGTGGGCGGTGCTGACGGACCACTCCCCCCGGCTGACCGTGGCGCGCGGGCTGTCGGCCGAACGGCTGCGGGAGCAGCTGGGCGTGGTCGCGGCGCTGAACGAGAGGTGGGCGCCGTTCCGGCTGCTCACCGGCATCGAGTGCGACATCCTCGAGGACGGCTCCCTCGACCAGGAGCCGGAGCTGCTGGAGCGACTGGACGTGGTCGTGGTGTCCGTGCACTCCAAGCTGCGGATGGACGCCCGGTCGATGACCCGCCGGATGGTGGCCGCCGTGCGCGACCCGCACTCCGACGTCCTCGGGCACTGCACCGGGCGGCTGCTGAGCGGGCGGGGACGGCCCGAGTCGGAGTTCGACGCGGACGAGGTGTTCGCGGCGTGCGCGGAGACCGGCACCGCCGTGGAGATCAACAGCCGGCCCGAGCGGCTCGACCCGCCCCGGCGGCTGTTGCGGCGGGCGGTGGACGCGGGGGTGCTGTTCTCCGTCGACACGGACGCGCACGCGCCCGGGCAGCTGGACTGGCAGATCCTCGGGTGTGCCCGCGCCGAGGAGTGCGGGGTGCCGCCCGAGCGGGTGGTCACCACCTGGTCGCTGGAGGAGCTGCTCGCCTGGGCGCGGGAGCGCAGGACGCCGGCCGGAGTGACGGGCGGCGGCGGTGGTACCCGTACCGGTCCGCGAGGAGAGGAAGGACCTTCATGACACGGGCGGCGGTCTTCGACGTCGACGGCACTCTGGCCGACACCAACCATCTGCACGTCACGGCCTGGTGGGAGGCGTTCCGGCAGGCCGGGCACCAGGTGCCCATGCACGCCGTCCACCGGGCCGTGGGGCTGCCCTCCACCGACCTGATCGCGCACGTCCTCGGCGAGGACCGGGACACCTCCCGCGACGCGGAGCTGAGCGCCGCGCACAAGACGCTCTACGGGCAGTACTTCGACCGGCTGCCCGCGCTTCCCGACGCAGGGCGGCTGCTGGAGCGGCTGCACGACGGCGGCTGGACGGTGGTGCTCGCCACCTCGGCCGGCGGGGCGGAGCTGGGCGCGCTGCGCCGCGCGATCGACGCGGACCGGGCGATCTCCGCGACGGCGAGCGCCGATGACGTGGACGAGGGCAAGCCGGCGCCCGAGCCCGTCGAGCACGCGCTGGAGCTGGCCGGGGTGCCCGCCGAACGCGCGGTGTTCGTCGGCGACACCGTGTGGGACATGCGGGCGGGGACCCGCGCCGGGGTGCGCTGTGTGGGCCTGCTGTGCGGCGGCATCCCGCGCGCCGACCTGACCGAGGCGGGCGCGGACGTGGTGTACGACGATCCGGCGCACCTGCTGGCGTCGCTGGCCGACTCCCCCTTGGCATGAGATTGCGCATGCTTGCCCACCGGTGCGACAGGGAAACCGCAGGTCCATGACGCGGGTGATCAACGGGACGGGGAGCGACAGAGCGACGACGGGACGGCTGGCCCGGGCCGTGGACGCGGTGCGCTGGGAGACGCAGTCGGTCGGGCAGGCGGCGCGTGCCGCGGTCCGCGGGCCGGGGCGGGAGAGGGATCTGCTGGTCCAGTCGCTGAAGGCGGCGCTGGCGGCGCTCCTGGCCTGGCTGGTGGCCCAGGTGTGGCTGAACGACCCGATGGCGCTGATGGCCCCGTGGGTCGCGCTGGTGCTGGTGCAGGCCACCGTCTACAGCTCGCTGGTGACGGGGGCGCGGCAGTTCGCCGCGATCTGCATCGGCGCGCTGGTGGCGTCGGGGGCGCAGGCGGTCACCGACGACACCACGGGCGCGCTCGCCCTGTCGGTGCCGGTCCTGGTGCTGCTGTCGAACTGGCCCCGTTTCGGCGACCAGGGCATCTACGCGGCGACCACGGCCGTGTTCACCATCGCGTCGGGCACGGTGAGCGTGGAAGCGGTGGGGCACAGGCTGGGGCAGGCCGCGCTCGGCGCGGTCATCGGCGTCGCGGTGAACGCGCTGATCCTGCCGCCGGTCCACCTGCGGGACGTGCGGGAGAACCTGGCGGCGCTGGCCAGGGAGGCGGGCGAGGTGCTCAGCGCCGTCGCCGGGGACCTGCGCGACGGCGAGTGGGACGCGCAGACGGCCGTCGGCCGGCTGAACGCGGCGAAGCGGCTCCAGGACCGGCTGGACGCGCTGCGCTCGGCGCGCGGCTGGAGCCGGGAGAGCCTGCGGCTGACGTCCGGGGCGCTGCGCAAGCTGCACCGGGCGCCGACGGATGCGCTGCCGCCGGAGGACGAGGACGAGCGGCTCGGCCGGATCACCGGTCATGTCACGGCGTTGACCCGCAGTCTGGCCGTCGCCGCGGACGAGGAACGCTCCCCGGCCTCACCGGACCCCGAGGTGCTGGGCTCCTACGGGAAGCTGCTGGAGCTGCTCGGGGACAGCTGCCGCGCGGAGGCGGACCGGCTGCTGGGCGAGGAGGAACCCGGCGACCCGCTGCTGGACGAGCGCACCGAGGCGGCGATGCGGGACCTGCACAGCGCGCTCCAGGAAGGGCTGACCAAGGAGGCCGGCCAGGGCGCGGCCCGTACGGCGGTGCTGGGCACACTGGTGCTCCAGGCGGAGAACCTGTGGGCGGACCTGAACCCTCAGGCGCGGGGCCGCTGACCGTCGCCGCAGGTGGTGACGCACGTCACCGCGGTACAGGGCCGTGGGCGGAACACAGCGAGGCCGTTGCCCGTTGAACAGACCGTGGGTGCGGATGGGACAGTGTCCCCGGGCCTCACCATTCGCCCACAGGGACGATCGTTCGGCTGAAGCCCTGTGGAGCCATTCGCCGAGAGGCGACCGCCATGCGCACCCACCTGATTGCCGCCCCGGCCGTGATTCCCCCGTCGCGGCCGGGGCTCCATTCCGTGTCCCCACTCTTTTTCGCGCCCGTCCGACCGCGGCCGGCGTGAGCGCTCCCGTGCGCGGGGTACCCGGACCGCTCCGCGGAGCAGTGCGGCCGGAGGGAGCGGAACGTGAGCAGCGCAGCGGGACTCAGGGTCGTCGTCACGGGCGCCACCGGGAACGTCGGGACCAGCGTGGTGCGGGCCCTCGCGGAGGAACCGGAGGTGGGTTCCGTGCGAGGGCTGGCGCGGCGGATCCCCGACTGGTCGCCGCCGAAGACCGAGTGGGCGGCGGTGGACCTGGCCTCGGACCGGTTCGACCTGGTGCGGGAGTTCGCGGGCGCCGACGCGGTGATCCATCTGGCTTGGGCGTTCCAGCCCACGCACGACCCGGCGACCACCTGGCGCAGCAACGTGCTCGGCAGCATGCGGGTGTTCGACGCGGTGGCCCGGGCCGAGGTGCCGGCGCTGGTGCACGCCTCGTCGGTGGGGGCCTACTCCCCCGGCCCCAAGGATCACGCGGTGGACGAGTCGTGGCCGACGCACGGCTGGCCGGACGCCGCGTACTGCCGGGAGAAGGCGTATCTGGAGCGGGCCCTGGACATCGTGGAGCGCGACCGGCCCGCCCTCCGGGTGGTACGGATGCGGCCGGCGTTCCTCTTCAAGCGCGAGTCGGCGAGCGAGCAGCGGCGCATCTTCGGCGGGCGTTATCTGCCGGGGCAGCTGGCCCGTCCCGACCTGCTGCCGTTCCTGCCGGACATCCCCGGGCTGCGGATGCAGGTGCTGCACACGGACGACGCGGCGCAGGCCTACCGGCTGGCGGTGCTGTCCGGGGAGGCACGGGGGCCGTACAACCTGGCGGCGGAGCCGACGGTGGACGTGGAACTGCTGGGCGAGATGTTCGGTACCCGCCGGGTGCGGCTGCCGCGCGCCGCGGCCCGGTCGGCGGTCGCGGCGGCGTGGGGGCTGCGGCTGCTGCCGGCCTCCCCGCACCTGTTCGACGCGGTGCTGCGGCTGCCGCTGATGGACTGCACGCGGGCGCGGGTGGAGCTCGGCTGGCGGCCGACGCGCACGGCGACGCAGGTGGTGGAGGAGTTCCTGCGGGGCATGCGGCAGGGCGCCGGGGAGAACACGGCGCCGCTGCACGGCAGCGCGGTCGGCTGAGCGGCACGGTTGCGCGGGGCCGCGCGGGGTACCCGCGAGGGCCGTACGGATGAAGGGAGAGCGTCGTGACCGACCATCGCCTCGAGGGACCCGGTGAGAACGGCGTGGGTGTCCCCCGGGACCTGCCGGACCAGCAGGCCGGCCCCGACGAGGACCCCTGGGAGGTCGCGCCGGCCGCCGCCGAGCGGGAGAGCGAGCGCAAGGCCGAGGAGTCGGAGGAGCCGGAGTCCGAGGAGGACGTCCCCGACACGGACGAGGCGGGCACAGGCCGCCAGGGGGCGCCCCACTCGGCGGCGTCCTACCCGGAAGCGCCGGTGCCGGACGAGTCGACGGGCTGACGTTCCCGCCGTCGCCGGCGCGGGACGCAGTCCTGAGGCGCCGGTCGGGGTGCTCAGGCCCGTGGCCCGCCCGGTCGGCGCAGGCCGCGACGCGGCTCAGCGCGGGACGCGGTCCCGGAGGGCCGTGCGCCAGGCGGGTGCGGGGACGGCCGGGTCCGGGTCGGGGCGGCGGCCGCCCCGGTCGAAGAAGTCGGCCAGCGGGAGGATCGCCGCGCCGACCGTCACCGCGTCCGGCCCGAGTCTGCCGAGTTCGATCGTGACCCGCTCCGCCGGATGGCGCAGCGCGTACGACAGGGCGTGGCGGCGTACGGCCGGCAGGAAGCGGGAGCCGAGCTGGAGGCCGGCCCAGCCGCCCATGAGGATACGTTCCGGCTGGAAGAGGTTGATCAGGTCGGACAGGCCCGCGCCCAGGTACTCGGCGGTCTCCTCCAGCACCGCCAGGGCGACGGGGTCGGGGTCGGCGCCGTCGGCCGGATAGGCGGCGGCGAGCATCGTGGTCAGCGCCGTCTCCTCGTCGGTGTCCACCGGGACCCGGCCGCCCTCCTCGCGCCAGCGGGCGAGCAGCGACTCCGCGCCCGCGTACGCCTCCAGGCAGCCCAGCGCGCCGCACCGGCAGCGGCGGCCCCGGACCCGCACGGTCAGGTGCCCCCACTCCACCGCCCGGCCGTGCCGCACCTCGGGGGTGACCAGGCACGCGCCGACACCGGAGCCGAAGAGGACGACGAGGGCGTTGCCCGCGCCGCGTCCGGCGCCGAACCACATCTCGGCCTGGCCGAGCGTCCGGGCGCCGTTGTCGATGAAGTAGGGCACGCCGTCGGGCAGCGGGGAGCCGTCGCGGAGCAGGGACTCCAGCGGGACCGCGTCCCAGCCGATGGTCTGCCCGTGCACCACCGCGCCCCGGTCGGCGGTGCGCTCGACGATGCCGGGTACGCCGATGCCGACGCCGAGGAGCCGCTCGGGTGCCAGGTCCGCGACGGCGAGCACCTCGTCGATGCCGGAGCGGATGTGGTCCACGATGACCTCGACCTCGTACCGCTGCTGCTCGAGGGGCCGTTCGGTGCGGGCCAGCTCGGTGAGGGCGAGGTCGAAGAGCTCGACGCGGACGCGGGTCTCGCCGACGTCGACGCCGATCATGTGACCGCTCGTCGGGGCCACGCGGAGCAGGGTGCGGGGACGGCCGCCGTCGGAGTCCACGCTGCCTGCCTCCTCGACCAGCCCGTCGGCGATCAGGTCGGCGACGACGTTGCTGACGGAGCCGGAGCTGAGGCCGGTCGCGGGCCCGAGTTCGAAGCGGCTGAGGGGGCCGTCGAAGTACAGCCGCTGCAGCACGACCGTGCGGTTGGCCCGTCTGAGGTCGCGCACCGTGCGCCCGTTCCCCGCCATGTGGCTCCCCTCCCATGCACCCGGCCCGACCTGCAACATACCCCCGGTCGGCGACCCGGCGCGACTTCCCCTCCCCCTTAGTTCACGATGTGAACTTACTCCCTTCGCCGATCTCCCCCAGCGTGGCCACCAGGTGCGGACCGACCCGCTCCCGGACCCGGCGCGCGTCCTCGGCGCCCACCGCGCGCGGCACCGTCTCGGTGAGCATGATCAGGTCGAGGTAGGCGCGGTACAGGGCCAGGCGCAGGCGGGCGTCCTCGTCGAGGAGCGCGGGGCCTGCTTCCTCCGCGTAGCCGGCGAGGAAGGCGTCGTCCCGCCGGATGTCGTCGAGCAGCGCCAGGGAGACGAAGTCGGCGAGGGGATCGCCCCAGAACATCCGCTCCCCGTCGATCAGTCCGCCGATCCGGGCGGGTCCGTCCGGGGCGGCCCGGTCCACCAGGATGTTTCCGGGCCACAGGTCGAAGTGGACCAGCACCGGCACGGTGACGGCGTCCAGGGCGGGAGCGGCGGCGCGGAACACGGCGGCCACCTCGTCGACGGGGAGGGGCAGCCAGGGGCGGTGGTCGCGGGCGTCGGCGAGCACGGCGTCGGTCATCGCGGTGAAGGCGGTCCGCCAGTCGGGGGCGAGCGGTCCGAGGGCGCCCGTGGGGTAGCCGAACGCGGCTCCGGTGACCCGGTGCAGCCGCGCCACCTGGCGGCCCAGCTCCCCGCGCAGGACCTCGCGCTCCTCGCCGGCGGGCGCCGCCTCGGGCCAGGGCACGCCCGGGCACGCGGTGAGCAGCAGGTGCGGTTCGGCGTGGTCCGGGACGAGGGACACGGCGCGCGGCGCGGGCACCCCGGCCTGCTCCGCGCCGGCGCAGAAGTCGGCCTCCGCGACCAGCAGCCGCCGCTCGTGACGCAGTCCGGGCGCGGTCGGCGGGGGCGGGACCTTCAACACGTACCGGGTACCGTCGGACAGGAGGATCTCCTCGACGGTGTTGTAGGTGCCGCCGGCCAGCGGGCGCACCTCGGCCAGGGCGCCGGGCGGCAGGCCGGCGTCCGCGAGCACCCGGCGGGCCCGCTCCCGGGAGTCCCCCATCGCGCCTTCCCCTCCCCCTCGGCGACCGCGGTACAGCGTACGGCGCGCGTCGGTGCGGAGTGCCGGGGCGGTGCGGGGTGGGCGGCGGACCGCGGCGCGGCGGAAAACCGTTGGCTCCGGCGCGGGGCTGGTCCCTACGCTTGGCCGCCGAAAACCTAGACCCCCTAGGTTTGCTGGAACACCACAGGAGACGAGCCATGAGAGCACTCACCGAGAAGGACATCCGCAGTTCGTTCATCAACTGCTCCAAGGGTGAGGCGAAGCGGCTGGCCGTGCCCCGCGACCTGGAAGGGCGGCCGTGGGACGACCTCGACTTCCTGGGCTGGGGGGATCCGGGCGCGCCCGACCGCAGCTATCTGGTCGTCGAGCGGCAGGACCGCCTCGTGGGCGTGGCCATGCGCTTCCAGCCCGCTCAGCGCGGCTTCTTCCACCGCAGCATGTGCTCTTTGTGTCTGACGACCCACCCGCGCGGCGGCGTGGCCCTGATGACCGCCCGCAAGTCGGGTCCGGCGGGCCGGGAGGGCAACTCGGTCGGCGCCTACATGTGCACCGACCTGGCCTGCTCCCTGTATCTGCGCGGGCTGAAGGAGCCGGAGACCGGTGCGCGGTTCGAGGAGAGCCTCACCCTGGAGGAGCAGATCGAGCGCACCCGGAGCAATCTCTTCGCCTTCATCGACAAGCTGTGACCTGACCGGGCTACGGGGTGTGCTCCCGTTGTCCGTCCCCCGGGCGACTGCCGTCACACTGGAACACGTTCGTCACACGCGGGGAGGGGGAACCGTCCGAGGATGCACGTCGTACGCCAGATGACCGCGCCTGCCGTCCGGTTCTTCAAAGAGCATCGTGATCCGCTGACCGTGCAGACGGTGCGGTCGGCGGCCGCGGCGACGCTCGCCTACGTCATCGCCGTCCGGCTGAGCCCGGAGGTCGCGCCGCTCACCGCTCCCCTGACGGCGCTGCTCGTCGTCCAGGTCACCCTGTACTCGACCCTGACGACCGGTCTGCGCCGGGTGAACTCCGTGGTGACCGGCGTGGTGCTGGCGATCCTGTTCAGTCTGCTGGTGGGTCTGACCTGGTGGAGCCTCGGTCTGCTGATCCTCGCGGCGCTGGTCTCCGGCCATCTGGTGCGGGCGGGCGAGTTCGTGCCCGAGGTGGCGATCAGCGCGATGCTGGTGCTCGGTGTGACCACGCACGGCGACACCGCCTGGGCGCGCATCGTGGAGACGCTGATCGGCGCCATCGTCGGGATGGCGTTCAACCTGCTGCTGGCGCCGCCGGTGTGGGTGGAGCAGGCCGGCGAGTCCATCGAGGAGCTGTCCCGCCGGGTGCGGCAGCTGATGCTGCGGATCGGCGAGGAGGCCGCGGGCCGTCCGCCCGCGACGCGCGCGGCGGCCCGGCTCCACGAGGCCCGCCGGCTGGACCACGACATCAGCGAGGTGGACGCGGACCTGCGGCAGGCGGAGGAGAGCCTGCGGCTCAACCCGCGGGTGCGGGAGGGGCTGCTGCACCGGGTGGTGCTGCGCACGGGCCTGGACACGCTGGAGATCTGCACGGTGGTCCTGCGGGTGCTGGCCCGCACCCTCACCGACCTGGCGAAGGAGCGGGAGCCGGAACGTCTCTTCTCGGAGGAGACGGGGCAGGTCTTCGAGCAGCTGCTGGCGGAGATCGCCGACGCCGTGGTGAGCTTCGCGGTGCTGGTCACCACGAGCGTGAGCGCCAACGCCGAGTCGGCGGAGGAGCGGCTCGCCTCGCAGCTGCGGCAGGCGGCCGGCACCCGCGACAGGCTGGCGGAGCTGCTGTTCGAGGAGGCCCGGCGGGACCCGAAGCGGTGGCAGTTGCTGGGCGCCCTGCTGACCGAGGTCAACCGCATCCTCGACGAGATGGACACCGAGCACCGCACCCGGCGGCTGTTCGAGGAGCTGGACCGTCACTCGCGGGAGCAGCGGGAACGGCTTCCGCGGCTCACCCGCATGCAGGACCGGCTGTCCGGTCTGCCGGCGCGCTTCCGCCGTGACCGGGAGGGGAAGCCGGCGGGGCGTCGCTGAGAGGGCGTGTACCGGACGGGAGGCCGGCGACCCGGCCGTGCGGGCGGGGCTCCCTTGCGTCGGACGGGTGGTCGACGCCAAGGTTGCCCGAGGCGAGCGGGACAGGAGACGACCGAAGGTGCGTGTGATGAACAGGGCCGGCTTGAGCAGGCGCCGCTTCGTGGGCGCGTTCGCGGGGACGGCCGCCGGGATGTCGCTGCCCGCCTGCGACGGCGGTCCCCCGCCCTCCGACGCCCCGACCCCGCCGGCGCCGGCCACGGTGACCGGCCCGGACGCGCCGAGTGCGACGCCCTCGGGTCCGCGCCCGCTGTACCTGGGCACGTACACCTCGGTCGACGGCGGCGGCGAGGGTGTCGGGACCGCGACGTACGACCCGGCGACGGGGCGCATCAGCGGCGGGGACGTCATCGGCGGGGTGGGCGACCCGTCGTTCCTCGCGGTGCACCCGGACGGCCGGACACTGTACGCGGTGAACGAGCGGGAGGACGGCGCGGTGACCGCCGTACGGCTGTCCGACCGGGAGGTGCTGGGCAGCAGCCCCACCGGTGGGTCCTCGCCGTGCCATCTGTCGGTGCATCCGGGCGGGCGGTTCCTGCTGACCGCCGACTACGGCTCGGGCACGGTCGCGGTGCACCGGATCGGGACGTCGGGCGCACCGGGCGATCGCACGGACCTGGTCACCCACTCCGAGCCGGCGCCGGGCCCGGGTCAACAGGGCCCGCACGCACACCAGTTCATCACCGCCCCGGACGGCGGTCACGTCCTCGCCGTGGACCTGGGCACGGACACCGTGTACACGTACCGCCTCGACGAGGAGGCGGGCACCCTCACCGAGGTGTCGCGGGCGACCGCGCGGGCCGGCGCGGGCCCGCGGCACCTGACGTTCCACCCGGGCGGGCGGTACGCGTACCTCGCCAACGAGCTGGACGACACGGTGACGGTGTGCGCCTACGAGCCGGTGACGGGGCGGCTGACGATCGGGGATCCGCAGCCGACGGGCTCGGACCCGGAAGCGGGCACCAACTACCCGGCGCAGCTCGTCGTCACCGGCGACGGCCGGTACGCGTATCTGGCCAACCGGGGTCACAACAGCCTCGCCCGGTACGCCGTCGAGGACGACGGGGCTCGGCTGCGGCTGCTCGGCACGGAGCCGGTGGGCGGTGACTTCCCGCGCCACATCGCCCTCTCCCCCGACGGCGGACTGCTGTTCACGGCGAATCAGAGGTCGGGCGACGTCAGCGTGTTCCGGGTGGACGCGGACAGCGGTGAACTGAACTCGGTGGGCGAGCCGTTCGCGTCACCCGTCGCCGTCTGCGCGCTGCCGCTGTAGCGGCCGGGGACAGGAGGCGGCGGCCGCCTGGGAGAGCAGCACGTGCATGCGCTCGGTGAGCTGCGAGACGTCGTCGGCGGGCGCGTGGAACGGCAGCCGTACGTCGCCGTCGGTGCGGGCGCGTTCGATCCGCAGGGTCAGTCCGTGCCGGTCCACGGCGAGCGGCCGAACCCGGACCACCCCCTGGAGGCTCTCCGGGTCCACGAGACGGGTGAGCCGGTCGACGGCGTCGGCGTGGCAGTCCGCGAGGTGGGTCAGGAGCCGCGCCTCGGCGCCCGCCAGCGGGTCGGGCGCGGCGGCGGCGAACTCGTCCGCGCCGACCATGAGCGCGCCGGAGGGCCTGCGGAGGACCACGCGGCTGGGCCGCAGGGCGAGCCTGGCTCCCTCGACGGAGAACCATCCGGCGATCCACACCCGGGAGCGGACGCGGTCGCGCACGGGGACGGGCGCCACGTCGGCGAACTCCAGCACGGCGGACGGCTCTCCGCGCGGTGCGCAGATCGCGGCGGCGAGCAGGGCGCCGTCGTCGGGCACGTCCAGCAGCACCCGCCCGTCGTCCGTGACGGTGTGCGCGCCGACCAGCTCCTCGCGGGTGCCCTCCGCGGTCACCGTGCAGGACCATGCGGCGGCGAGCACGGAGCGGGCCCGCTCGGCCGCGCCCGGCGCGGCGGCCCAGCCGTGCGTGTGGTCACCCATCCCAACCTCCTATTAGGTAAGCCTTGCCTAACCTATCGAAGATCGGGGCGTGCGCCAACCGGCCCCGGCGATCTTTTCGATACCTTTCAGCGCGTTGAGGGCGCGAGAAGGCCCAGCAGGGCGCGTGCGCACAGGTCGCGTACCTGGTCGCGCCCCAGCTGCGCCCCGCGCAGCCACTCCAGACAGACCGCCGTGGTGAACGCCAGCCAGCCGCGCACCGCGAGCCGGGTGTCCGGCCGGTTCTCCAGCACGGGACCGAACTCGGGGTCTGCGGCGAGCGCGGCGAGGATCTGCCGCTCCTGCGCGGCCAGCGCCCGCCGGTAGACCCGCCGCACCGCCTGGTCCCCCGCCGCGTCGGCGCGGTGGAAGGCGCGGTAGCCGTGCGCGTGGGCCTCGACGTACTCCAGGTAGGCGTCGAGCCCGGCGGCGAGCTGCTCCCGTACCGGGACGCCCGGCACGGGTGCCGTCATCCGGAGCATCCGCTCGCTCTCACGCTCCACCACGGCCGCGAAGAAGTCCCGTTTGGCCGGGAAGTAGTGGTAAAGCAGTCCGCGTGACACCCCCGCGATCTCGGCGACCTGCTCGATCCACACCTCGTCGTACGGGCTCTCCGAGAACAACCGCGCACCCACGGCGAGCAGTTGCTCCCGGCGTTCCTCGGTGCTGAGCCGGCGGCGCGCCCGCCCGCCCTGGTCCACGGCCATTCCCGCACTGTAGTTGACGCCGGTCCGGCGGCCGGACCAGACTGTGACCGCGTTATTGAACTCATGTGCAACACGTCGCCACTCGCTCGCCGGACCGAAGGAGACCGTGCCATGGCGGAGACGACGGCACGGGCCGCTGTGCCGAAGGGGTTCCGCAGCGCGGAGCAGGGCTGGCCCGCACTGCACCGCATACCGCACCCGCCGCACCGGCTGCCGCTGCTGGGCGACGTCGTCGGGTCGAGCAGACGCACGCCCGTACAGGACTCGGTGCGGCTGGCCCGGCGGCTGGGCCCGGTCTTCCGGCGCCGGGCCTTCGGCAGGGAGTTCGTGTTCACGTGGGGCGCCGGGCTGGTGGCCGACCTGGCCGACGAGTCGCGGTTCGCCAAGCACGTGGGGCTGGGCGTGGCCAACCTCCGCCCGCTCGCGGGCGACGGCCTGTTCACGGCGTACAACCATGAACCCAACTGGCAACTGGCACACGACGTGTTGGCGCCCGGGTTCAGCCGCGAGGCGATGGCCGGGTACCACCCGATGATGCTGTCGGTGGCGGCGCGCCTGACCGAGCACTGGGACCGCGCGGCGGCGGACGGCCGGTGGGTGGACGTGCCCGGCGACATGACCAAGCTGACGCTGGAGACGATCGCGCGCACCGGGTTCGGGCACGACTTCGGCTCGTTCGAACGGTCGCGGCCGCACCCGTTCGTCACGGCGATGGTCGGCACCCTGTCCCACGCGCAGCGCCTGAACAACGTGCCGCCGCCGCTGGCCCCGCTGCTGCTGCGCCGGGCGAACCGGCGCAACGCCGAGGACATCGCGCGGCTCGGCCACATCGTCGACGAGGTGGTTCGCCGCCGGCGCGCCGACGGGCACGCGGACGGCGATCTGCTGGACCGGATGCTGGAGACCGCGCACCCGGTCACCGGGGAGCGGCTGTCTGCGGAGAACGTACGCCGCCAGGTCATCACCTTCCTTGTGGCCGGTCACGAGACCACCTCCGGCGCCCTGTCCTTCGCCCTCCACCACCTGTCCCTCCACCCGGACATGGCGGACCGCGCCCGCGCCGAGGTGGACCGTGTCTGGGGCGACACGGACACGCCCGCCTACGAGCAGGTCGCCCGCCTCCGGTACGTCCGCCGTGTCCTCGACGAGTCGCTGCGGCTGTGGCCGACGGCGCCGGCGTACTCGCGTGAGGCGACCCAGGACACGGTGCTGGCGGACGAGCATCCGATGCGGCGGGGCGCGTGGACGCTGGTGCTTGTGCCGATGCTGCACCGGGACCCCGAGGTGTGGGGCGCGGACGCCGACCACTTCGACCCGGACCGCTTCGAACCGGCGGCGGTGCGCTCCCGGCCGCCCCACACCTACAAGCCCTTCGGCACGGGCGCCCGCGCCTGCATCGGCCGCCAGTTCGCCCTGCACGAGGCGACCCTGGTCCTGGGTCTGCTCCTCCGCCGCTACGACCTGCGCCCAGACCCGTCGTACCGCCTCCGCGTGACGGAACGGCTCACGTTCATGCCGGAGGGACTGCGGCTGCGTCCGGCGCGGCGCGATCCGCTGCGGGCCGGGATTCCGGCGCGGCGGACGGACAGCGGGACCGCGTCCGGGGGCGCCGGCGGCCCGGCCGGCTGAGCACGAGACGCCGAGGCCGGCGTGGCCGTCGTGTCCCGCCGCGGGGCGTGCCGCCGCCTGCTTCGGCGCGGCTCCGCGTCGGCCCGGACGCGGGTGCCCCCGCTCGGCACGCGATGGCCGGAGCACGGGGTGTGCGCCCCCCGGACAGGGCGTCGCGGAGCCCAGGACCGTGAGGTGAAGGCGCTCGTCACTCGTCCCAGGACACCTCCTCGTCGGGCGGGAGCAGGCCCTCCAGGCGGTCCGGGTCCGCCAGGATGTAGAGGGCCGTGATGCGCCCGTCGTGGACCGTGGCCGTCAGGACCGAGCCGACACGGCCGTCGACCACGCTGACCAGGCCGGGGGCGCCGTTGACCAGAACCATGCGGGCGGTCGCGTTGTAGCGGGAGAACAGCATCGCCGACTCCGCGACACGCTGCGCGCCCCGGAGCCGCTTGGAGCCTGCCACGCCCCGGACCAGCGCGCCCGCGTCCGCGCGCAGCACCACGTCGGGGTGGAGCACGGCGAGCAGTGCCTCGAAGTCGCCGGTGCGCGCGGCGGCGCGGAACGCGTCGAGGGCCTGCCGCTGCCGCGCCGTGTCCGGGTCGGACGGCGGGGCCGAGTCGCGGACGCGGCGGCGGGCCCGGCCAGCGAGCTGACGGGTCGCGGCCGGGGTGCGCTCCACCACCGCGGCGATGTCGTCGAACGGCACGGCGAACATGTCGTGCAGCACGAACGCCAGCCGCTCGTCGGGGTTGAGGGTCTCCATCACGACCAGCAGGGCGATGCCCACCGAATCGGCCTCCAGCGCCTCCTGCTCCGGGTCGACCCGGGACAGCGGCCGGAGCACCGGGTCCGGGACGAACGTGTCGTCCATCGGCTGCTCCCGGCGTGCCGTGCGCGAGCGCAGCAGATCCAGACAGATGCGGCCGGTGACCGTGGTGAGCCAGCCGCCCAGGTTGTCGATCTCGCCGGGCTCCACGCGGCCCAGCCGCAGCCACGCCTCCTGCACGGCGTCCTCCGCCTCGGCGAGCGAGCCGAGCATGCGGTAGGCGACCGCCCTGAGGTGGGCGCGGTGCTCCTCGAAGCTCCGCGCGAGCCGTTCCTCGTCTCCCCCCACGGCGCTCACCTCGGGAACAGCTCGAAGGCGACCGCCGGACGGTTCCCGAACCGCTTCCCCGTCTCCTCGGCGAAGCCCGTCAGCAGCGTGCGCGCGTACGTCTGCGGGTCCTCGTCGGTGAGCGCCTCGATGTAGGTGCGGTGCTCCAGCAGGGAACGCACCGCCCGCTCCAGTCCGGCGGTCGCGTCCACCGCGTGGGTGGGCGAGCTCGAACCGGCGACCGCCACCCAGCGCACGCCGTCCCAGGGTCCGAGGCCCTGGTCGGTCAGCTCCGGGAAGATCCAGCGGTTGCCGGCGTCCCCGGCCGCGTCGAGCGTGGCCCGGCCGACGGCCACGTGGTCCGGGGTGTTCCACGCGGTGCCGCCCCAGGTGTCCCGGTGGTTCAGGGTGATCACCAGCTCCGGCCGGTACCGGCGGATCGCCGCCGCGATGTCCCGGCGCAGGGCGGGGCCGTACTCGATCACCCCGTCCGCGTGGTCGAGAAAGGCGACCTCGGACACGCCCACCACGGCCGCGCTCGCCCGCTGTTCGAGCTCCCGGAGCGGTCCGCACCTGGCCGGCTCCAGCGTGTCGATGCCCGCCTCGCCGCGGGTCGCCAGCACGTAGGAGACCTCGCGGCCCGCGTCGGTCCAGACCGCGATCGCCGCCGCGCAGCCGTACTCCAGGTCGTCGGGGTGGGCGACGACGGCCAGCGCGCGCTGCCAGTCGTCGGGCATGGGTCGGAGTTGACTGTTCGTCGGCTCGGTCATGCTCCGCAGGTTAACCCCCGCCACCGACAGTGCACGGGGCGCGCGGTCAGGCGTCGTCGCGGTCAGACCTCGTCGCGGGCGAGGGCGAGCAGACGGTCCAGGACGCGAGGGCCTCCGGTGCGGACGCCGTCGTGCTCGAATTCGTCGGTGACCCAGGTGCGCAGGCCGTGGACCGCCCGGGCGGTGGCCAGGGAGTGCGCGGTGTCGACGTACATGTCGTCGTGGTAGACGGCCGCCGCGGCCGGGACCTCGTTGGCGGCCAGGCGGGCCGGGTCGTACAGCGGGGTCCAGTCCGTGCGGGCGGCGAGGAGTTCCGCGGTCTCGCGCAGGGGACGCAGCGCCGGGTCGCAGTCGAACATCCAGGGGTGGACCGTCTCGCCGGTGAACAGCACGGGCTCCTCGCCCGCGAGCGCCTTGGCCGCGTCGAACTGCGGGAACTCGGACCGGACCCGCTCGGCGGACCAGGCGGTGGGGCGGGCGTCCTGGGCGTAGATCGCCTCGTGGAGCAGCGCGTAGAGGGGGTGTCCGGCGAAGGACAGCAGGGCCTGCGCCTGCTCCTGGAAGGCGTCGGAGAGCCGCGGGCCGGAGGGGGTGGGGACGAAGGCGTCCTCGAGGAGGTAGTGCAGGCGGTGGCTGCCGTCGCCGCTGCCGAGCATCAGGCCGAGGGACTGGAACGCCTCGACGGTGAACCGGTAGCCGTTCGGCAGGACCACGTCGTGGGTGAGGAGGTGGTCGGCGATGCGGCGGGCGCGCTCGACGTCCCGCGGGTAGCGGGCGTAGTGGGCGGCGACCTTGCGCTCGATGCGCGGGTAGGCGGCCCGGTAGACGTCGTCGGCGTGCGCGTCGAGGGAGGGCAGGCCGCCGGTGATCAGCGCGGTGTCCAGTCCCTCGGGGGCCATGGAGAGGTAGGCGACGGTGCAGAAGCCGCCGAAGCTCTGGCCGAGCACGGTCCAGCGGGCGCCGCCGGTGACCTGCGGGCGGATGACCTCGCAGTCCCGGACGATCGAGTCGGAGCGGAAGCGGGTGAGGTGGTCGGCCTGCTCGGCGGGGCCGCCGCGCAGCGGGAGCGTCTGCCGGTTGGCGGGGGTGGAGGCGCCGGTTCCGCGCTGGTCGAGGAGGAGGACCCGGTAGTCCTCCAGGGCGCGGCCGAGCCAGGCCGGCTTGCCGACGAAACGGTTCGCCCCGAACCCCGGGCCGCCCTGGAGGTACAGCAGCCAGGGCAGGTCCCGGTCGGCCTTGTCCCGGGCGACGACCTCGCGCGCGTACAGCTCGATCGTCTCCCCCGAGGGGTTGTCGTGATCGAGGGGCACGGTGAACCGGCGGTCGGTGAGGACCACTCCGGGCTGGCGGTAGGTGTCGGTCAACGGGACTCCCGGGACGAACGGATTGTCGGGCCGCGACCCAGTTCAGCACATGTTCCTGCGGCCAACGACCCCGGGATCATGAAAAAGTTCCTGAATGCCGGTCAACGCGCCGACAGGCTGGAGCGCCGTACGACCAGCTCCGGGGCGAGCACGACGCGACGGTGCTCGTGCGGGGCGCCGGTGTCCTCGGTCTCCTCCAGCAGCAGTTCGGCGGCCAGCACGCCCATGGTGACGGCGGGCTGCCGCACGGAGGTGAGCGGCACGGCCGCCGCGGCGGCGAACTCGATGTCGTCGTAGCCGACGATGGCGAGGTCGTCGGGGACGCCGACACCCGCCGCGTACATCGCCTGGAGCACGCCGAGGGCGAGCAGGTCGTTGGCGCAGAACACGGCGGTGGGGCGGTGGGCCAGGCCGAGGAGACGGGCGCCGGCGTCGCGTCCGGCGGCGACGTCGAGCCGCTCGGTGGGCAGCTCGTGCAGGCTGTCCGGGCCTAGCCCGGCCTCGGCGAGGGCGTCGAGGGCGCCGGTACGACGGTCCCGGACCTGGTTGAGTCCGGGCGGGCCGCTGACGTACGCGATGGAGCGGTGCCCGGCGTCGACCAGGTGCCGCACGGCCAGTGCGCCGCCGGCCACGTCGTCGACGGAGACGGAGCACTCCGTGGTGCCCTCGGCGACCCGGTCGACCAGCACGAAGGGAATGCCGTGGCGGCGGAACGCCTCGATGTTGCGGCCGCTGGCGTCGGCGGGGGTGAGCAGCACGCCGCGTACCCGCTGTTCGGCGAAGAGGGACAGGTACTCGGCCTCCTCGCTCGGGCTCTGGGCGCTGTTGCAGACCATGACGCCGAGGCCGGCCTGGCGTGCGGCCCGCTCGGCGCCGCGCGCCACGTCGACGAAGAAGGGGTTGCCCATGTCGAGGACGAGCAGGCCCATGATGCGGCTGCGTCCGGCGCGCAGCTGGCGGGCGGACTCGCTGCGGACGTAACCGAGCCGGTCGATGGCGGACAGCACCCGGGCGCGGGTCTCGGCGGCGACCGTGTCCGGACGGTTGATCACGTTGGAGACGGTGCCGACGGAGACTCCGGCGACGCGGGCGACGTCCTTGATACCCACCGACTGGGCCATCGGACAGGGACCTCCAGGGACACGGGGAGACGGGGGCGGCGCGGGCGGGCCCTCACACTACCCGCACGTCCGGCCCTTTTCGGTCACGGGCCGGGCGGGCCCGTGACCGTCAGTCGAGGTGGAAGACCTCGGTGAGCGGGGTCATCGCCTCGTCGGGCCGGGAGCCGTCGAGGGACTCGAAGAAGGGCGCCATCTCGGTCTGCCAGCGGGCGTTGACCCCGGTGGCCTCCATGCCGGCCTTCGCCGCCTCGAAGTCGTCGGTCTCCAGGTAACCGACGAGGAGGCCGTCGTCGCGGAGGAAGAGGGAGTAGTTGTGCCAGCCGGTGGCCGAGAGCGCCTCGCGCATCTCGGGCCACACGGCGGCATGGCGTGCGCGGTACTCGTCGATGCGGTCCTGGCGGACCTTGAGCAGGAAGCAGACGCGTCGCACGGAGGGCCGCCTTCCGGGAAGCAGCTCGAGGGGTCAGAAGTCGAACTGGTCGACGTTCTCGGCGTTGAAGACGGTGGGCTTGCCCAGGTTGATCACGCCGTCCTTGCCGATCGTGTACTCGCCCATCGCACCGGCCGTGAACGTCTCGCCCTCCTGGCCGGTGATCTGGCCGGAGGCGAGCGCGATCGCGGTGCGGGCGGCCAGCTCGCCGAGCTTGGCCGGGTCCCACAGCTCGAACGCCTCGACGGTGCCGTTCTTGACGTACGTGCGCATGTCGTTGGGGGTGCCGAGGCCGGTGAGCTTGACCTTGCCCTTGTACTTGGAGCCGGACAGGTACTGGGCGGCGGCCTTGATGCCGACGGTGGTCGGGGAGATGATCCCCCTCAGGTCCGGGTACTCCTGGAGCAGGCCCTGGGTCTGCTGGAAGGACTGCTGCGCGTCGTCGTTGCCGTAGGCGACCTTGACCAGCTTCATGTCCTTGTACCGGGGATCCTCGAGCTCGTCCTTCATGAACTCGATCCAGGTGTTCTGGTTGGTCGCGGTCTGCGCGGCGGACAGGATCGCGATCTCGCCCTTGTAGCCGATCTGTTCGGCGAGCAGCTGCACCTCGGTGCGGCCGAGATCCTCGGCGGACGCCTGCGAGACGAAGGCGTCACGGCAGTCGGCCTTGGTGTCGGAGTCGTAGGTGACGACCTTGATGTCGTTCCTCATGGCCTGCTTGAGCGCGGTGCACAGGGCGCCGGGGTCCTGTGCGGAGACGGCCATCGCGTCGACCTGCTGCTGGGTGAGCGTGTTGACGTAGGAGACCTGGCCGGCGGTGTCGGTGGCGCTGGTGGGGCCGACCTCCTTGAAGGCGGAGCCGAGCTCCTTGACGGCCTTCTCGCCGCCCTTGTCGGCGGAGGTGAAGTAGGGGTTGTTGACCTGCTTGGGCAGGAAGCCGACGGTGAGGCCCTTCTTGGTGGCGGCGTCCGGGTCGGCCTTGCCGGCGGAGGCGGCGGCGCCGCCCTCGTTCTTGACGTCCTCCCTGGTGGTGCCGCCGCACGCGGTGGCGGCCAGGGCGAGGGAGGTGACGGCGGCGAGGGCCGCACAGGTACGGCGGAGGGTTGCTGTGCGCATGGCGGGTTCCTTGAGGGCGAGGACGGTTCAGGAGGTCGGTGCGGGCGTCTTGCGGTCCGGAGGGGGTGGGGCGGCCGCCCTCCGTCCCGCCCTGGCCGCGGCGATCTGCCGGGCGACGCGCGGGCCGAGCACGGACAGCACGAGGAGCACGCCGGTGACGACGATCTGGGACTGGGCGGAGACGTCCCTCAGGCTCATCACGTTCTGCAGAGCTCCCAGCAGGAACACGCCGGCGATCGCGCCGCCGAGGGTGCCCTTGCCGCCGTCGAAGTCGATGCCGCCCAGCAGCACCGCCGCGACGACGGACAGTTCGAGACCGGTGGCGTTGTCGTAGCGGGCGCTGGCGTAGTGCAGCGCCCAGAACACGCCGGTGAGGGCCGACATCAGGCCGGTCACGGTGAACAGGATCAGCTTCTGCCGCTTGACGCGGATGCCGGCGAACCGGGCGGCCTCCTCGCCGGCGCCGATCGCGAACAGCGACCGCCCGAACGGGGTGGCGTGCAGGGCGACGACGGCGATCGCGAGCAGCACCAGGAAGGGCAGGAAGGCGTACGGGACGAAGGTGTCGCCGATGCGTCCGGCGGCGAAGTCCAGGTAGGCGGAGGGGAAGTCGGTGACCGCGTCGGAGCCGAGCACGATCTGCGCGATGCCCCGGTAGGCGGCGAGGGTGCCGATGGTGACGGCGAGCGAGGGCAGCCCCAGCCGGGTCACCAGCAGGCCGTTGACCAGGCCGCACACGACGCCGATGAGCAGACAGACCGGGATGATCGTCTCGATGGCCATGCCCTGGTTCCACAGGGCGCCCATCACCGCGCCGGACAGCCCGGCGGTGGAGGCCACGGACAGGTCGATCTCGCCGGACACGACGAGCAGCGTCATGGGCAGCGCGATCAGCGCGATCGGCAGGGTGTTGCCGATCAGGAACGACAGGTTGAGGGCGTTGCCGAAGCCGTCGACGGTGGTGAACGACAGCAGCAGGACGACCACGAGCAGGGCGCCGACGACCGTGTCCCAGCGAACGGCGCGCGTGAGGGAGTCAGGCATGGCGGGCGTTCCTCTTCTTCAGGGCGGAGGCCACGCGCAGCGCGACGATCCGGTCGACCGCGATGGCGAGGACGAGCAGGACGCCGTTGATGGCGAGCACCCACACGGAACTGACGCCGAGGGCGGGCAGTACGCTGTTGACCGAGGTCAGCAGCAGCGCGCCGAGCGCGGCGCCGTAGACGCTCCCCGAGCCGCCGGTGAAGACGACGCCGCCGACCACGACCGCGCTGACGACGGTGAGTTCGTAGCCGCTGCCGGTGCCGGAGTCGACGTTGCCGAACCGGGCGAGGTACAGCGCGCCGGCCAGTCCGGCGAGGGCGCCGCAGAAGGTGTACGCGGCGAGGATCCGCCTGCTCACCGGGATGCCGGCGAGCCGGGCCGCCTCCGGGTGGGAACCGAGCGCGTACAGCTCGCGTCCGCCGCCGAAGTGCCGCAGGTAGTACGCCGTCGCCACCAGCACCGCGAGCGCGATCAGCGCCAGGTGGGGCACCGCGGAGATGCCGCCGGAGCCGAAGCCGACGAACCCGCCGGGGAGATCGGCCGCGGTGATCTGACGGGAGCCGACCCAGATGGAGTCGACGCCGCGGATGATGTACAGCGTGCCGAGGGTGACGACGAGGGCGGGCACCTGGCCGAGGGAGACGAGCAGGCCGTTGAGCAGGCCGAAGCCGATGCCGAGCAGGACGGCGAGGGCCACGGCGACGACCGGGTCGCCGCCGTTCTGGAGGTGCAGGCCGGCGGCGAAGGCGCTGATGCCGAGGGTGGAGCCGACGGACAGGTCGACGTTGCGGGTGATGACCACCAGGGCCTGGCCGGTGGCGACGAGGACCAGGATGGCCGCGTTCAGCAGCAGGTCCTTGACGCCCTGCTCGGACAGGAACTCGCTGTTGCCGGCCTGGGTGACGGCGATCATCACCAGGAACACGGCCAGGATGGCGAGTTCGCGCATCTTGAAGACGCGGTCCACCAGCCGGGTGGCGCCGGCCTTCGGCACCTCGGCGACGGGGGCTTCGTCGGGAGCGGTGACCGTCATGCCGTGCCCCTTTCGTTCGCTTCTCCGCCCGTGCGGCGCGGAGGTGCGGGCGTCGTGTCCGTCTGCGGGCCGGTGGCCGCAAGCGCTCCCCCACTGCCTGAAGGGCGTGGGCGGTGCCCCCGTCTCACGCGGCCCTCCCGGTGGCTGCGGCCATCACGGTTTCCTCGGTGGCGTCGGAGCGGGGGATCTCGGCGGTGAGCCGGCCCTCGTGCATCACCAGCACGCGGTCGGCCATGCCGAGGACCTCGGGCAGGTCGGAGGAGATCATCAGGACGGCCACGCCGTCGGCGGCGAGCTGCGACAGCAGCCGGTGCACCTCGGCCTTGGTGCCGACGTCGATGCCGCGCGTGGGCTCGTCCACGATCAGCACCTTGGGGCGCGTGGCGAGCCACTTGGCGAGGACGACCTTCTGCTGGTTGCCGCCGGACAGCGTGTTCACCGTGTCGGCGATACGGGCGTACTTGACGCGGAGCTTCACGGCCCAGTCGAGCGAGCGGCGGCGTTCGGCCCCTCGGTCCATCAGCCCGGCCCTCACGGTGACGCCGAGGCCGGTGAGGCCGATGTTGCGCTCGATGGACATGTCCATCACCAGGCCCTGGGCGCGCCGGTCCTCGGGGACCAGGGCGAGTCCGGCGGCCATCGCGGTGGACGGGGAGCCGTTGGTGAGCCTGCGTCCGTCGACCTCGACCTCGCCGGCGTCCCGGCGGTCGATGCCGAAGACCGCGCGGGCCACCTCGGTGCGTCCGGCGCCGACCAGTCCGGCGAGCCCCACGATCTCGCCGCACCGCACCTCGAAGGAGACGTCGGTGAAGACGCCCTCTCGGGTGAGGCGACGCACGCTCAGGGCGGCCTCGCCGGGTGTCACGTCCTGCTTGGGGTAGAGCTCGGCCAGGTCGCGGCCGACCATACGGCGGACCAGGTCGTCCTCGGTCATCCCGTCGAGGGGTTCGCTCGCGATCCAGGCGCCGTCACGCAGGGTGGTGACCCTCCGGCAGATCTCGAAGATCTCCTCCAGGCGGTGCGAGACGAACAGGACGGCCGCGCCCTGGTCGCGCAGCGCGCGGACGACGCCGAAGAGTCGGGCGACCTCGCTGTTGGTGAGGGCGGCGGTGGGCTCGTCCATGATCAGGACGCGGGCG
The DNA here is from genome assembly GCF_022869105.1 of Streptomyces sp. BJ20. Classification (NCBI taxonomy): domain Bacteria; kingdom Bacillati; phylum Actinomycetota; class Actinomycetes; order Kitasatosporales; family Streptomycetaceae; genus Streptomyces; species Streptomyces sp. BJ20. The sequence continues at coordinate 3,114,167 of NZ_CP094918.1, read as the reverse complement.
TCGAAGGAGAGCGCCTTGGCGATCTCGACGATCTGCTGGTCGGCGATGGACAGTCCGCGGGCGGGCCGGTCCGGGTCCAGTTCGACGCCGAGCCGCTTCATCAGGGCGGTGGTGGCGTCACGCGTCGCCCGGTGGTCGATCCGGCGCAGGGCGCGGCGGGGCTGACGGCCCATGAAGATGTTCTCGGCGATCGACAGGTCGGGGAAGAGGGTCGGCTCCTGGTAGATCACGGCGATGCCGGCGTCGCGGGCGTCTCCGGGGCCGTGGAAGACGACGGGCGCGCCGTCGAGCAGCACCTGGCCGGCGTCCGGCCGGTGCACTCCGGCGAGCGTCTTGATGAGCGTGGACTTGCCGGCTCCGTTCTCCCCGGCCAGGGCGTGCACCTCCCCGGGGAACAGCTCCAGGGAGACGTCCCGCAGCGCGCGGACCGCGCCGAAGGACTTCGAGATGCCCTTGAGCGCGAGAACCGGGGCCGGACCCGTGTCGGACGGGTGGGTCATGAGGGCTCCTCGACGACGTCGCCGGGGCGGCCCTGACGACGTCATGAAAGGTTTCAACCGGATTGCCGGGACGTTAGGCGTGTCCCGCATGTCACGTCAATGGGTCACGGTCGAAAAACTTTCGGCGGGTTCGGGTCACGCCCAGGTCACGGGAGAAGGCGAGGGTCGGAGGGGTTGACACCCCTTCGGGGGGCACCTAGCTTCGCGTTCTGAATCGTTTCACTCTCTGGTCGTTACGACCTGATGTCACAGGAGCCCTGACGTGACCGAGCGCGCCGCGGTGAAAGCCGTTCTCAAGACCCAGGCAGTCGAGACGCCGTCGTGGGCGTACGGCAACTCGGGCACCCGGTTCAAGGTGTTCGCGCAGCAGGGCGTCCCGCGTGATCCGATGGAGAAGCTGGACGACGCGGCCAAGGTGCACGAGTTCACGGGTGTGGCGCCGACCGTGGCGCTGCACATCCCCTGGGACACGGTCGACGACTACGCGGCGCTGGCCCGGCACGCCGAGGACCGCGGACTGCGGCTCGGCGCGATCAACTCCAACACCTTCCAGGACGACGACTACCGGCTCGGCTCCGTCTGCCACCCGGACGCGTCCGTGCGCCGGAAGGCCGTGGACCATCTGCTGGAGTGCGTCGACATCCTGGACGCGACCGGGTCGAAGGACCTCAAGCTGTGGTTCGCGGACGGCACCAACTACCCAGGGCAGGACGACATCCGGGCCCGGCAGGACCGGCTGGCGGAGGCGCTCGCCGAGGTGTACGAGCGGCTCGGGGACGACCAGCGGATGCTGCTGGAGTACAAGCTGTTCGAGCCGGCGTTCTACACGACGGACGTCCCCGACTGGGGGACGGCGTACGCGCACTGCCTGAGACTGGGGCCGAAGGCACGGGTGGTGGTGGACACGGGGCATCACGCGCCGGGCACGAACATCGAGTTCATCGTGGCGACGCTGCTGCGGGAGGGGAAGCTCGGAGGGTTCGACTTCAACTCGCGGTTCTACGCCGACGACGACCTGATGGCCGGCGCGGCCGACCCGTTCCAGCTGTTCCGGATCATGTACGAGGTGGTCCGCGGCGGCGGGTTGTCGGGGGACGTGGCGTTCATGCTGGACCAGTGCCACAACGTGGAATCGAAGATCCCGGCGATCGTGCGGTCGGTGATGAACGTGCAGGAGGCCACCGCCAAGGCGCTGTTGGTCGACCGGGACGCGTTGGGGGCGGCGCAGCGGGCCGGGGACGTGCTCGGCGCCAACGCCGTGTTGATGGACGCGTTCAGTACGGACGTGCGTCCGCTTCTTCGGGAGGTGCGGGAGGAGATGGGGCTGGATCCCGATCCCATGGCGGCGTACGCGCGGTCGGGGTGGGCCGAGAAGATCGTGGCCGAGCGGGTGGGGGGTGAGCAGGCGGGCTGGGGGGCGTAGGCGTCTGCCGGGTTCCTGTTTCGTCACCGGGCGCGGGTGCGTCGTGGTTGAGCGCGCAGTTCCCCGCGCCCCTGAGGACCTGTGCTCACCCCTCTTCACAAGGACTGGTCGTCATGGTCAACAGCGAAGTCGCTGCTCTGCTTGTTCGGGCGCGTCGGCTGGGGAGCGATCCCCGGAACACCAACTACGCCGGAGGGAACGCCTCCGCCAAGGGGCGTGAGGTCGACCCCGTCACCGGGGGCGATGTGGAGCTGATGTGGGTCAAGGGGTCCGGTGGGGATCTCGGAACCCTGACCGAGGGCGGGCTGGCCGTGTTGCGGCTGGACCGGCTGCGGGCGCTCGCCGACGTGTATCCGGGCGTGGAGCGCGAGGACGAGATGGCCGGCGCGTTCGACTACTGCCTCCACGGCAAGGGCGGTGCCGCGCCGTCCATCGACACCGCGATGCACGGGCTCGTCGACGCCGCCCACGTCGATCATCTGCACCCCGATTCGGGCATCGCGCTGGCGTGTGCAGCCGACGGGGAGAAGCTGACCGCCGAGTGCTTCGGCGACACCGTGGTGTGGGTGCCGTGGCGGCGGCCCGGGTTCCAGCTGGGGCTGGACATCGCCGCCGTGAAGGCCGCGCATCCGCAGGCCGTCGGGTGTGTGCTCGGGGGGCACGGGATCACCGCGTGGGGTGACACCTCCGAGGAGTGCGAGCGGAACTCGCTGCACATCATCCGCACCGCCGAGCGGTTCCTCGCCGAGCGGGGGCGGCCCGAGCCGTTCGGGCCGGTGGTCGAGGGGTACGAGGCACTGCCGGAGGGCGAGCGGCGGGCGCGCGCGGCGGCTCTCGCGCCGTACGTGCGGGCGCTCGCCTCGCAGGACCGGCCGCAGGTGGGGCACTTCGACGACTCCGAGGCAGTGCTGGACTTCCTGGCGCGGGCCGGGCATCCGCGGCTCGCGGCGCTGGGGACGTCGTGCCCGGACCACTTCCTGCGCACCAAGGTGCGTCCGCTGGTGCTGGATCTGCCGCCGTCCGCGCCGCTCGACGAGGTGGTGACGCGGCTGGAGGAGCTGCACGCGGACTACCGACGGGAGTACGCCGCCTACTACGAGCGGCACGCGGAGCCGGACTCCCCCGCGATGCGCGGCGCGGACCCGGCGATCGTGCTGGTGCCGGGCGTCGGCGTGTTCAGCTTCGGCAAGGACAAGCAGACGGCGCGGGTGGCCGGGGAGTTCTACCTCAACGCGATCAACGTGATGCGCGGGGCCGAGGCGGTCTCCACGTATGCGCCGATCGAGGAGTCGGAGAAGTTCCGCATCGAGTACTGGGCGCTGGAGGAGGCCAAGCTGCGGCGGATGCCGCCACCGAAGCCGCTGGCCACCCGGGTGGCCTTGGTGACCGGCGCGGGCAGCGGGATCGGGAAGGCCATCGCGCGGCGGCTGGCCGCCGAGGGCGCGTGTGTCGTCGTGGCCGATCTGAACGGGGAGAACGCGGCCCGCGTCGCGGAGGAGCTGGGCGGTCCTGACAAGGCCGTCGCGGTGACCGTGGACGTGACGGACGAGGAGCAGATCGCCGCTGCCTTCCGGGAGGCCGTGCTCGCCTTCGGCGGGGTGGACCTGGTGGTGAACAACGCCGGTATCTCCCTCTCCAAGCCCCTGCTGGAGACGTCCGCGAAGGACTGGGACCTCCAGCACTCCGTCATGGCCCGGGGTTCGTTCCTGGTGTCGCGGGAGGCGGCGCGGGTCATGACCGCGCAGCGGCTGGGCGGCGACATCGTGTACATCGCCAGCAAGAACGCCGTGTTCGCGGGCCCCGACAACATCGCGTACTCGGCCGCCAAGGCCGACCAGGCCCACCAGGTGCGGCTGCTGGCGGCTGAGCTGGGTGAGCACGGCATCCGGGTCAACGGCGTCAACCCGGACGGCGTGGTGCGCGGTTCGGGGATCTTCGCGGGCGGCTGGGGTGCTCAGCGGGCGGCCGTCTACGGGGTGCCGGAGGAGAAGCTGGGCGAGTTCTACGCGCAGCGGACGCTGCTGAAGCGGGAGGTGCTGCCGGAGCACGTGGCGAACGCCGTGTTCGCGCTGACCGGCGGCGACCTCACCCACACCACCGGGCTGCACGTCCCGGTCGACGCCGGCGTCGCCGCCGCCTTCCTGCGATGAGCGGCGGCGCGGGGGCGTACGCGGCGGTCGATCTCGGCGCGTCCAGCGGGCGCGTCATGGTCGGCCGGGTGGGGCCCGGCATCCTGGAGCTGACGGAGGCGCACCGGTTCCCGAACCGGCCGGTGCGGGTGCCGGAGGGGCTGCGCTGGGACGTGCTGGGGCTGTACGCGGGGGTGCTGGACGGGCTGCGGGCGGCCGGGGCCGTGGACTCCGTCGGCATCGACAGCTGGGCCGTCGACCACGGACTGCTCGACGCCGACGGGGCGCTGCTGGGCAACCCCGTGCATTACCGCGACGGGCGGACCGACACCGTGGCGGAGAAGGTGTGGGCGACCGTGCCGGCCTCGGAGCTGTACGCGGCGACCGGGCTGCAGTACGCGCCGTTCAACACGCTGTACCAGCTCGTAGCGGCGCGCCGCACACGGCAGTTCGCGCAGGCGGAGCGGCTGCTGCTGATGCCCGACCTGCTGGCGTACTGGCTGACCGGGGAGCAGGGCACCGAGCTGACCAACGCCTCCACCACGCAGCTGATCGACCCGCGCACCCGCACCTGGGCGCACCCGGTCGCGGAGCGGCTGGGCATCGACCTGGGGCTGTTCGCGCCGCTGCGTCAGCCGGGCGATCCGGCGGGGATGCTGCGGCCCGAGGTGCTGGAGGAGACCGGGCTCGCCGGGACGGTACCGGTGACGGCGGTCGCCTCGCACGACACGGCGTCGGCGGTTGCCGCGGTACCGGCGGACGGTGAGCGGTTCGCGTACATCTGCACCGGCACCTGGTCGCTGGCCGGTCTCGAGCTGGACGCGCCCGTGCTGACCGAGGAGAGCCGGGCCGCGAACTTCACCAACGAGCTGGGGCTCGACGGCACGGTCCGCTACCTGCGCAACATCATGGGGCTGTGGCTGCTCCAGGAGTGCCTGCGGGCCTGGGGCGAGCCGGATCTGGGCGCGCTGCTGCGGGAGGCGGCCGGGGCGCCGGCACTGCGGTCGGTGGTGGACGCCGGGGACACCGCGTTCCTGGCGCCGGGGCGGATGCCGGAGCGGATCGCCGAGGCGTGCCGCGCCTCGGGCCAGCCGGTGCCGGACTCCCCCGCCGCGACCGTGCGCTGCGTCCTCGACTCGCTCGCCCTCGCCCACCGCACCGCCGTCGAGGACGCCCAGCGGCTCGCCGGACGTGCGGTGGACGTGGTGCACGTGGTGGGCGGCGGCACCCGCAACGCGCTGCTGTGCCAGCTGACCGCCGACGCCTGCGGGCTGCCGGTGGTGGCCGGGCCGGCCGAGGCGGCGGCGTTCGGCAACGTGCTGGTGCAGGCCCGCGCCCAGGGTCGGGCCGGTGACCTCGCCGGGATGCGGCGGTCGCTGGCCGGCGCCCAGCCGCTCGCGCGGTACGAGCCGCGCGGCGACACCCGGCGGTGGAAGGCGGCCCGCGCCCGGCTCGCCGGTTGCTGACCGGGTCTCCCCGGGACGCCCGGACCCGCACTACCCTGCCCCACACCCGATGATCGACCGGACGAGGAGCCGCGATGCGTGTCGCCCTGTTCCTGACCTGCGTCAACGACACGCTCCATCCCGACACCGGCCGCGCCGTGGTGAAGCTGCTCACCCGGCTGGGCGTCGACGTCGACTTCCCCGAGTCGCAGACCTGTTGCGGTCAGGCCCACTACAACACCGGGTACCGGCACGAGACGGAGCCGATGGCCCGTCACTTCGCCGACGTCTTCCGCGACCACGACGCGATCGTGACGCCCTCCGGGTCGTGCGGGGCGATGGTGCGGGAGCTGTACCCGCGGATGGGGGAACGGGCCCGGTCCGAGGGGCGTGGGGACGGTCTCGCGACAGTGCTGGCGCCGGTCGTGCAGAAGACGTACGAACTCACCGAGTTCCTGGTGGACGTGCTGGGGGTGACGGACGTCGGGGCGTACTACCCGCACCGGGTGACGTACCACCCGACCTGTCACGGTCTGCGCTCCCTCGGGCTGGGCGAGCGGCCGCTGCGGCTGCTGCGCGCGGTGAAGGGACTGGAGCTGCTGGAGCTGCCGGGCGCGGACGAGTGCTGCGGGTTCGGCGGGACGTTCGCGCTGAAGAACGCCGACGTGTCGGCGGCCATGGGCGCGGACAAGGTGCGCAACGCCGAGGCGACGGGCGCCGAGGTGCTGTGCGCGGCGGACAACTCCTGTCTGATGCACATCGGCGGCACGATGACGCGGCTGCGGACCGGCATGCGGCCGGTGCACATCGCGGAGATCCTGGCGAGCACGGAGGAGGACCCGGCCGTATGAGCGGAACGTTCGTCGGTATGCCCGCTTTCCCGGCGGCGGCCCGGGAGGCCGTGCGGGACACGACGCTGCGCGGCAATCTGCGGCACGCCACGCACACCATCCGTGCCAAGAGGGCGCGGGCGGTCGCGGAGCTGGACGACTGGGAGCGGCTGCGGCAGGCCGGGAAGCGCATCAAGGACCGCACGCTGCGTCATCTCGACCGCTACCTGCTGCAGTTGGAGGAGTCGGTGACGGCGGCGGGCGGTGTGGTCCACTGGGCCGCCGACGCCGAGGAGGCGAACCGGATCGTCTCCGAACTGGTGAAGGCGACCGGCGAGACGGAGGTCGTCAAGGTCAAGTCGATGGCCACGCAGGAGATCGCCCTGAACGAGGCGCTGGAGGCGCAGGGCATCCATGCGTACGAGACCGATCTCGCCGAGCTGATCGTGCAGTTGGGCAAGGACCGGCCGTCGCACATCCTGGTCCCGGCGATCCACCGCAACCGCGGGGAGATCCGGGAGATCTTCGTGCGGGAGATGGGCGAGTGGGGGCGCCCCGCGCCCGAAGGGCTCACCGACACGCCCGCCGACCTCGCCGAGGCGGCGCGGCTGCATCTGCGGGAGAAGTTCCTGCGCGCCAAGGTCGGCGTCTCCGGCGCCAACTTCATGGTCGCCGAGACCGGCACGCTCGTCGTGGTGGAGTCCGAGGGCAACGGGCGGATGTGCCTCACCCTGCCCGAGACGCTGATCTCGGTGGTGGGCATCGAGAAGATCGTGCCGACCTGGCAGGACCTGGAGGTGTTCCTGCAGACCCTCCCCCGCTCCTCCACCGCCGAGCGGATGAACCCGTACACCTCGATGTGGACCGGGACCACGGACGCGGACGGTCCGCGCGCCTTCCATCTGGTGCTGCTGGACAACGGCCGCACCGACACCCTCGCCGACGAGGTGGGCCGGCAGGCGCTGCGCTGCATCCGCTGCTCCGCCTGTCTGAACGTCTGCCCGGTGTACGAGCGGGCCGGCGGGCACGCGTACGGCTCGGTCTATCCCGGCCCGATCGGTGCCATCCTCAGCCCTCAACTGCGGGGCACCGGCAGCGAGATCGACGCCTCGCTGCCGTACGCGTCCTCGCTGTGCGGGGCCTGCTACGAGGTGTGCCCGGTCGCCATCGACATCCCCGAGGTGCTGGTGCATCTTCGGGAGCGGGTCGTGGAGGGCGGCGAGGCCGTCCGCGAGGGCAACAAGGTGCGGCTGCGGCCCGCGAAGGGCCACGCGGCCGAACGGGCGGCGATGCGCGCGGCCCGCTGGGCGCTCACCCGTCCCGGCGCCCTGCGCACCGGGCAGCGGCTCGCCTCGCGCACGCGGCGGCTGCATCCGCGCACCCTGCCGGGGCCGGGCAAGGCGTGGAGCGGGACCCGGGACCTGCCGCCGGTGCCGGCCGAGCCGTTCCGGGACTGGTGGCGGCGGACGCGCGGCGGGAAGGACGGTGGAGCGTGAGCAGCAGGGAGCGGATTCTGGGCCGGGTGAGGCGGGCCCTGGCGGACGTGCCGCCGGACCAGGACGCGCCGGTCGAGCGGGACTACCTGCGCGAGCACGGGGAGCGGACCGTCGAGGAGACGGTGGACCTGCTGGCGGAGAACCTGGCGGACTACCGGGCGGTCGTGCACCGCACGGACTCGGAGGAACTGCCTCACCTGATCATGCGGTTGCTCGCCCAGCGGGGACCGCAGTACGTGCTCGTGCCGCCGGGCCTGCCGCCGGAGTGGATGTCGGCCGCGGACCCGACGCGCGTGCACGACCGCGCGGTCAGCACCGCGCGGGAGCTGGACCAGGTGGAGAGCGTGGTGACGGGGTGCGCCGTCGCCATCGCCGAGACCGGCACCATCGTGCTGGACGGTTCCCCCGACCAGGGCAGGCGCCGGATCAGCCTGATCCCCGACCACCACATCTGCGTGGTGCGCGTCCCCGACCAGGTGGTGGCGTCCGTCCCCCAGGCCCTCGAACGCCTGGACCCCGCCCGCCCGTTGACGTGGATCTCCGGTCCCTCCGCGACCAGCGACATCGAGCTGGACCGGGTCGAGGGCGTGCACGGGCCGCGCACCCTGGAGGTCGTGCTGGTCCGGTGAACCACCGTCCGGGGGTGTCGCTGCGTACACCCCCACGACGGGCACTGCGCCCCGTGTGGGCCGCCCGTCTCCTCCCTGGCGTCGTATCCAGGGCACAGGGCGTGCCGGACGGGGAGATGACGATGGTGCGCGACAGGACTCGGCACGACCCGCACACGGCACTCGGCCGCCGAGGCGCTGCACGCGGCGGCGACCGTCGGCACGAGCCTGTACACGGCGCGGCGCGTGCTGCGCACCCCGGCGGCGGTGCGGGCGGTGGGCGCGAGCGCGGGACCGAGTGACCGCGGGACCGAGTGACCGCGGGACCGAGTGACCGCGGGACCGAGTGACCGCAGAACGGAGCGAGCGCGAGACTGGGTGAGCGCGTGACAGAGGGCTGAGCAAGCGCTTAGATAGGTGTCCGGGACTCCACAGGGGTGCCCGGACACCGTCGTTCCCGCGCCCAGCCGGAGGCCGCAGTTGTTCACTTCCGTCGACGACGTCTCCACTCGTCTCGCCGAGACCGGCTACCTGGCTTCGCCCGCGGTCGCCACCACCGTCTTCCTCGCCGCCCGGCTCGGCAAGCCGTTGCTGGTGGAGGGCCCCGCGGGCGTGGGCAAGACCGAGCTGGCCAAGGCCGTCGCCCGCGCCTGCGACGCCCGGCTGGTGCGGCTCCAGTGCTACGAGGGCGTGGACGAGTCGCGCGCGCTGTACGAGTGGAACCACGCCAAGCAGCTGCTGCGGATCAGCGCGGGGCGGGGTGAGACCTGGGACGAGGCCCGCACGGACGTCTTCAGCGAGGAGTTCCTCCTCCCCCGTCCGCTGCTCACCGCGATCCGCGGCGACGACCCCAAGGTGCTGCTGATCGACGAGACCGACAAGGCGGACGTCGAGATCGAAGGACTGCTGCTGGAGGTGCTGGGCGACTTCCAGGTGACGGTGCCCGAGCTGGGCACGGTCACCGCGACCCGCCGGCCGTTCACCGTCCTCACCTCCAACGCGACCCGGGAGCTGTCCGAGGCGCTGCGCCGCCGCTGCCTGTTCCTGCACATCGGGTTCCCGGACGCGGAGCTGGAGCGGCGGATCGTCCGGCTGAAGGTGCCGGGGATCGACGCGGCGCTGGCCGAGTCCGTGGTGCGGGTGGTGGGGGCGCTGCGCGCGATGGACCTGCGCAAGGCGCCGTCGGTCGCCGAGACCGTCGACTGGGCGCGCACCCTGCTGGCGCTCGGTGCGAGCACGCTCGACGAGACGGTCGTACGGGACAGTCTGGGCGTGGTGCTCAAGCATCAGGACGACATCCAGAAGGCGGCTGCCAAGCTCGACCTGGACGCGCTGTGACCGCCGCCGGCCCTGGCCTCGCGGACACGGACCTGGTGACCCGGCTGACCGGCCTGGTCGACGCGCTGCGCGCGCACGGGCTGCGTATCGGCACCGGGGAGACCGTGGACGCGGCGCGCGCCGTGGAGGCGCTGGGCCTCGCCGACCGGGAACTGCTCCGGGAGGGCCTGGCGGCGACCCTGCTGCACGGCGCGGGCGGACGCCCGGTGTTCGACGCGGTCTTCGAGCTGTATTTCCCGAGCCGGGTGGGCCTGCCCGACGGTGACGGCGGCGACGCGGACCGCGAGGCGTTGCGCGCCCGGCTCGCGGAGGCGCTCGCCGCGAACGACACGGCGGCGCTGGCCCGGCTGGCGGTGGAGGCGGTCGACGGCTTCGGCGGGTACGGCGGTTCACCCGGCTCGGACGGCTGGTCGTCGTACCAGACGCTGGACCGGCTGCGCCCGCAGACGCTGCTGGCGCGGGTGCGGGACGAGGTGCGCGGGCGGGACGGGACCGGGAGCTTCGCCGACCGGCTGCTGGAGGACGAGATCCGGCGGCGCGTCGAGGAGTTCCGCCGGCTGGTCACCGTGGAGGCGCGGCGCCGGGCGGCGGAGCGCCGGGGCCGCGACGAGATCGCCCGCCGCGCGCTCGCGCCGACCGCCGACCGGGTCGACTTCCTACTCGCCGGCAAGGACCGGCTGGCCGAGATGCGCCGGACGGTCCGGCCGCTCGCCCGTAAGCTGGCGACGCGGCTCGCGGCACGTCGCCGCAGGGCCGCGCGCGGCACCATCGACCTGCGCAGGACGCTGCGTGGCTCGCTGTCCACGGGCGGGGTGCCGGTGAAGCCCGTCCTGCGCCGTCGCCGGCCCGCGCGGCCCGAACTGGTGCTGCTGTGCGACGTGTCGGGCTCGGTGGCCGGCTTCTCCGACTTCACGATGCTGCTGGTGCAGGCGCTGCACGACCAGTTCTCCAAGGTACGGGTCTTCGCCTTCGTCAACCGCGTCGACGAGGTGACCGGCCTGCTGGTCCACGGGACCGCCGACCCGGAGGGCCTGAACGCCCGCATCCGCGCGGAGGCCCGGCTCACCGCCTGGCACGACAGCAGCGACTACGGCGCCGCCCTGGGCGAGTTCACCGACCGGTACGCCGACGCCGTCGGCCCGCGCACCACGGTGTTCGTCCTCGGAGACGCCCGCACCAACATGGCCGACCCCAACCTCCCCGCCGTGCGCGACCTCACCCGCCGCACCCGCCGCGTCCACTGGCTCAACCCCGAGCCCCGCACCCTCTGGGGCACGGGCGACTCCGCCGCCCCGGCATACGCGGAACTGGTGGACATGCGGGAGTGCAGGAACGTACGGCAACTGGACGCGCTGGTGGGGCGGTTGCTGCCGGTGTGAGGCGCCGTGGGCTCGTCACGCCGGGGCGTGTCTGCCACGTGGTCGGCGAAGGGTTCGATCCCCACTTCGGCTCGGAGCGCGTCGGATGCCGCGGTCGGCGAGGTGGGCGACATGCGCTCGGGGTGCTCGCAGGGCCACGGCACCGGTGAGCCGTCCTTCACCCCGGCCGTCTGCGTGCCGTAGATCTGTGTTCCGGCCCTCGCTGATACTGGATCTACTCCCGAAGCCCCTGGAGCCGCCGAAGCCCCGCCGTCGTAGTCCAGCGCTGGGCGGCCGTCCCGTTGCAGTCCCAGATCTGGAGCTGGGTGCCGTCCGCGGTGGAGCTGCCCGGGTCGTCGAGGCAGCGGCCCGACCGGGGGTTGACCAGGGACGAGCCGGGGCCGGAGATCCAGCGTTGGGCGCCGGTGCCGTTGCAGTGCCAGAGCTGGACCTTGGTGCCGTTGGCGGTTCCGCCGCCGCTGACGTCGAGGCAGCGGCCCAGCGCGCGCAGGGTGCCGCCCTCGCCGGGGACGTGGGTCCAGCGCTGGGCCGCCGTGCCGTTGCAGGTGTAGAGCTGGACGGGTGTGCCGTCGGCCGTGGCGGCGTCGCGGACGTCGACGCACTTGCCGGGGATGCCGGAACGGAAGGCGGCCGTCTGCGTCACCCCGCCCGACGCCAGGGCCGCCTGCACGAGGTCGGCCGCCGCCCGCATGCCCGCCTCGTTGGGGTGGTAGGTGGACCGGCCCTGCGCCGGGCGGTACGACTCCACCCACGGGTTCGCCGAACACGCGTCGTGGCCGCGGCTCGCGCCCGCCAGGTCGACCAGGGTGGCGCCCGTCGCGGCGGCCGCGTCGGCGGTGGCGGCGGCCAGGCGCGCGGCGATGCTCCGTTCGTACGCGGCCTGTTCGTCGGTCAGGGGCGCGACGGCGCACGTGCCGGAGTCCGGCAGCAGGGTGAAGTAGGTGACCAGGTACACGCGGGCATGGGGCGCCACGGCGTGAACCGCGCGCACGATGTCCGCGATACGGCCGGGGAGTTCGGGGAAGGTCCGCTCGATCGGGTCGCGGTTCACCGTCGGGCAGCCCGAGGTGCCGCTCGCCTGGCAGGAGTAGGCGTTGATGCTGCCGAGGTAGTTGACGTCGTTGCCGCCGATCGTCACCGTGACGAGACGCGTGTCCGGGGTCACGGCCTGGATCTGCGGCGGACGGGTGCCCTGATGGTCCCTCAGCACGTGCCCGGTCGTGGCGCCGCTGCACGACACGTCCGTCAGGTCCGCGCCGATCTCGCGGGCCACGAGGCTGGGGTAGTTGACGGCCGACCGGGCGCAGGCCTCGGCGCCGTCGCCCGGCTGGAGGGGCGGGATGCCGGGGCCCGCGGCGAAGGAACTGCCCAGCGCCACGTGGTCCGTCCCCGCGTCGGCGGCCACGGAGGGTGCGTGAGCCGAGGCCGGCTGGGCGGGGGCGGCGGACACGGCCGGGGCGGCGACGACCGCGGCCCACGCCGCCGCCAGGGCGCACAGGGCTCGCGCCCACGTCCGGATCGATAAGCGGTCGGTGGCGCGCGAACCCGGCATCGGCATCCTCCACGAGAGCACGCGAGAGAGTCACACAACGTTGTAAACGGACCCTAGCCGTGTCCGCGGGCCGCGCCAAGACCGCCCGCACCCCGTATCCGGAGAGGATCGGCGCATGACCGATTCCTCAGCGCAGATCAACGCCCTCATCGTCGACGCGACGGACCCCGAGCGGCTCGCCGCCTTCTGGTCGGAGGTTCTCGGCAGGCCCGTCGTGGGCCGCACGGGCCCCTACGTCTGGCTCCGTCGCGAGAACGGCCTGGCGCTGGGCTTCCAGCGCGCCGACACTCCCAAGTCCGGCAAGAACCGCATGCACGTCGACATCGCCGCGCCCGACCCGGCCGCCGAGCGGCACCGGATCGAAGGGCTCGGGGGCCGGCGCCTGGAGGGGTACGAGGACGGCGGCTTCCTTGTGATGGCGGACCCCGAGGGGAACGAGTTCTGTGTCATCCCCACGGGGCCCGTCGACCTCGACGACGAGGGACGCGCCCACTACCTCGACTAGACGCGGGCGGTGTCTAGTCCGCCTTCGCGCCGGTGTCTAGTCCGCCTTCGCGTAGTCCGTCGCCATGGCGCCCGCGAAGTCGTGAACCACGACCTGTTCGTCGCCGACGACCCACGCGTCGTGGCCCGGCGGGCACACGAAGACGTCGCCGGGGCCGACCTCGCTCTCCGCGCCGTCGTCCATGCGGATGTGCATGCGGCCCTGGAGAACGTAGCCGTTGTGGTGGATGCCGCACGACTCCGTGCCGGCGATCGGGCCGACCGACTCGGACCAGCGCCATCCCGGCTCGAACGTGGCGACCGCGAAGTCGAGCCCCGTCATGTGGACCGCTTCGAGGTGGCCCCTCGGGAAGTCGCGTCGCTCGTCGGGCTTGTCCAGCGTCTTCACCTCGAGCATGTCCCTGCTCCCTTCCGATGACGGCCCCGTACGGCGAGGGCCGGGTCCTACCTCCTCATCGTCCGCCCGTCCACCCGGGGGCGCCATCCGGGTGACGGGCGCGGGGCGGCCCGCTCAGCCGCCGGGGGCGCACAGACGGGCGAAGCGTTCCGCGTCGACGTTGCCGCCGGACAGGATCAGTCCGACGCGGGGCGGGAGCGGGCCCGCGCGGCCGGTGAGCAGGGCGGCCAGCGGGGTGGCCCCGCTCGGTTCGAGGACGATCTTCAGCCGGGTGAAGGCGAACCGCATCGCCTCCTTGATCGCCTCGTCGTCGACCAGCACGACCCGGTCCAGCAGACGGCGGTTCACGGCGAAGGTCAGCTCGCCGGGGGTGGGGACGGCCTGGCCGTCGGCGATGGTGCGGGGCACCGGCACGGTGACGCGCCGGCCCTCCTCCAGGGAGCGCCGGGTGTCGTCCCCGGCCTCCGGTTCGACGCCGACCACCCGGGTCGCCGGGTGCAGGCCCTTCACGGCGGTGGCGCTTCCGGCGATCAGTCCCCCGCCGCCGACCGGCGCGATCAGCGCGCCCAACTCGCCGGTCTCCTCGAGCAGTTCGAGCGCGGCCGTGCCCTGTCCCGCGATGACGTGGGGATGGTCGTAGGGCGGTACCAGGGTGAGGCCCCGCTCGGTGGCGAGGGACTCGGCGAGGGCCGCGCGGTCGCCGGTGTAGCGGTCGTAGGAGACGACCTCCGCGCCGTACCCCTCGGTGGCGGCGCGCTTGGAGGGCGGCGCGTCCTCCGGCATGACGACGACCGCGGTGGTGCCCAGCTCGCGGGCGGCGAGGGCGACGGCCTGGGCGTGGTTGCCGGAGGAGTAGGCGACCACGCCCCGCGACAGCCGGTCCGGGGGGAGCCGGGAGACCGTGTTGTAGGCGCCGCGGAACTTGAAGGCGCCCACCCGCTGGAAGTTCTCGCACTTGAGGTGCACCTCGGCGCCGACGAGCGCGTCCAGGGTGCGGGAGCGCAGGACGGGCGTGCGGTGGGCGACGCCGTGCAGGCGTGCGGCGGCGGAGCGGACGTCGTCCAGGGTGATCGGCGGGGTGGTGGTCGTCACGCGGTCCCTCCGGAGGAAGTCGGTGCGGTCAGCCTACGCATCCCGCACCGGCCGCGCCGCCGGCCACAGGGGCACGGAGGGAGGGGGAATACCGGGGTGGCCGGCCCGGTTGTCGGGCGCGAAGGAGGTGCCGGGTGAACACCACGTACTACGACCACGGAACGCACGCCGAGCGCTGGGAGCGCGCGGGGATGTTCTTCGACGCCAAGGACTACTACTCCGCCGCGCGGGTCCTGGGCAGCCTGGTCGAGGAGGTGCCGGAGCAGACCGGGCCGCGTCTGCTGCTCGCCCGCGCCTACTACCACTCGGCCCAGCTGCGCCGCGCGGAGGCCGAGTTGCGGATCATCGTGGACCGCGACCCGGTGGAGCACTACGCCCGTCTGATGCTCGGCCGCACCCTGCAGCGGCAGGGGCGGGACGCCGAGGCGCAGACGCACCTGCGGCTCGCGGCCGCGCTGGCCGGCGACTTCGGCGAGATCTGACACGCGCACGGACGGTGCCCGGTTCCCTTCGGGGAGCCGGGCACCGTGCGTGTCAGAGGGGCGCGGGGCCGTACGTCCGGCGGCCCCTGCGGTGTGCGATCTCGCCGAGCACGACGTCGACGGCGAGGAACACCGCCAGCGGGATGCCGAGCAGCGGGAGGAAGTACCCGAGGACGGCGATCAGCGCGAGCAGCGGCACCAGCAGCTGCGGCGGCACGTGCTGCCACGCTCCCCGGGGGACCGGCCGGCCGAACGCCGAGCCGCGGCCCCGCTGCCACCACAGGCGGTAGCCCCACACGATCAGCAGGATCAGGGCGAGGGCGAGCAGCATCAGGGCGATCTGGTTGACCAGGCCGAACAGGGTGCCGGTGTGCAGGTCGATGCCCCACCGGGTGAGTTTGGCGAGGATCGGGTAGTCCTCGAACCGCAGCACGTCGGTGACCTGCCCGGTGGCCGGGTCGACGGCCACCGCGTCCTGCTTCTCCGGCCAGCTCCGCTGGATCTGCCGCACCACGTACCCGGACGACGCGTCGGCGGGCGGCACGAGCTCCACCGGGTTGTCCAGGCCCTCGGCGCGCGCCGCAGCGAGCACCCGGTCCAGGCCGACGCCGTGCGCCGCGTCGCCGCCCGTTCCCCCGGCCGTGCCGTGGCCCGTGTGCTCGCCGGCCGTGGCGGACACCGTGGGGGTCTCCTGGCCGAGCGCGGCGCGCAGGTCGCCGATGTGCGCGCCGGCGTACGCGGACCAGGTCAGGCCTGTCGCGGAGAGGAACACGAAACCGAGCGCGGCCCATGCGCCCACCCCGGCGTGCAGGCCGAGGGTGCGACGGCGCCCGGTGGTGCCGCGCAGTCCGCGCCGCGCGCGGCGGCGGGAGAACCACAGCACGAGCCCGCCGCAGGCGACGACCCACAGCCAGCTCGCCGCGAACTCGCTGTAGAGCCGCCCCGGTTCGCCGAGGTGCAGGTCGCGGTGGAACTCGTCGATCCAGGTGCGCAGGGGCAAGGCGCCCGTGGACCCGTACTGTTCCAGCGCGCCGCGGACCCGCGCGGTGTACGGGTCGACGAACACGGCGAGCGTGTGGCCCGGGTCGACGCCCGGGACGCCGGAGAGCAGCACCCTGGTGGTGGCGCCGGGCTCCGGGGAGGGACGCACGGCGGCGATCTCGCCGTCGGGGTGAGCGGCGCGGGCGGCCTCCACCTGCTCGGAGAGGGGCAGTTCGCGGTCACCGACGGGGACGGTCAGCTCGTCCGCGTAGAGGATCCTCTCCGCCTGGAAGGAGGCGGCGTACAGCAGGCCGGTGAGGGCGGCGACGAGGAGGAACGGCGCCACCAGGACGCCCGCGTAGAAGTGCAGGCGCAGGACGAGCGGGCGGAGGGTGGCCCAGGCGCCCCTGCCGCGTGCGGGTGCGGGTGCGGGCGGTGAGGGGGCGTCGTCGGTGGCGGGTGTGGGGGTGGTGGTCATCGGCGGTGTTCTCCCGGGGGACAGGTTCGACGGGTGGTGCCGGTGCAGAGGTCGGGGCGGAGTGCCGCCGAGTTCCCGGGAGCGGTGTGTGAGCTGGGACACACAGGGTGAAGGTCATGCGATCCTGGCGTGATGGAAGCTGCGAGCGATCACGTGCCGTTGGCCGAGCGGGTCGAGCAACTCCTCGCCGAGGAGGGTCCTTTGCCCATCGTCGCCGCCGGACACCCGGTGCTGCGCCGCCGCACCGTGCCGTACGACGGGCAGCTGGGCGACGCGCTGCTGACGCGGTTCGTGCGGGCGCTGCGCGTCACGATGCGCGCGGCGCCCGGTGTGGGGCTGGCCGCGCCACAGGTGGGGGTGGGGCTGCGGATCGCGGTGATCGAGGACCCGGCGCCGGTGCCGGAGGAGGTGCGGGTCGCGCGCGGGCGGGAGCCGCAGCCGTTCCGGGTGCTGGTGAACCCGGCGTACGAGGCCGTCGGCTCGGAGCGGGCCGCGTTCTTCGAGGGGTGTCTGAGTGTGCCCGGCTATCAGGCGGTGGTGGCGCGGCACGCGGCGGTGCGGCTGACCGGGCAGGACGAGCGGGGGCGGGCACTCGACGAGGAGTTCACCGGCTGGCCCGCCCGGATCGTGCAGCACGAGACCGACCATCTGGACGGCACGCTGTACCTGGACCGGGCGGAGCCGCGCTCGCTGTCCTGCAACGCGGCGGCGGCCCGGTACTGGGGGCAGCCGACGGCCGAGGAGGCGGCGCGGGCGCTGGGCTTCGACCTGCCGTAGCCGCGCCCGCCCCCTCGGGAGCCGTCCCGGTCGTGGGCGCCGGTCAGGCGTCGCGGTAGGCCTCCAGCAGCCGCAGCCACACCTCGCTGATCGTGGGGTACGACGGGACGGCGTGCCACAGCCGGCCGACCGGGACGCGTCCTGCCACCGCGACGGTCGCCGCGTGGATCAGCTCCGCGACACCCGGTCCGACGAGGGTGACGCCGCGCACGATCTCGTCCTCCAGGTCGACGACCATGCGGGCCCGGCCCCGGTAGCCGTCGCCGTACAGGCTCGCGCCCGCCACCGACGACAGGTCGACGTCCACGGCCCGCACCCGGTGGCCGGCCTGCTCGGCCTCGGCGAGGGTGAGGCCGACGGAGGCCGCCTCCGGGTCGGTGAAGACGACCTGCGGGACGGCCGCGTGGTCGGCTGTGGCGGTGTGCGCGCCCCACCTCTCGGTCCGCACCGGCTCGCCCGCCGCCCGGGTGACGATGGCGGCGCCCGCGATGCGCGCCTGGTACTTGCCCTGGTGGGTGAGCAGCGCGCGGTGGTTGACGTCGCCGACGGCGTACAGCCAGTCGTGGCCGGTCACCCGGAGACTGTCGTCCACCTCCAGCCAGGACCCCGGCTCCAGGCCGATCGTCTCCAGGCCGAGGTCGTCGGTGCGGGGGGCGCGGCCGGTGGCGAAGAGGATCTCGTCGGCCTCGATCCGGTCGCCGGTGTCGGTGAGGACGACGACGGTGCCGTTCTCCCTGCTCACGGCCTTCACGGAGGTGCCGGTACGCAGGTCGGCGCCGGCCTCGGTGAGTGCCTCGGCGACCAGCTCGCCCGCGAAGGGCTCCATGCGGCCGAGCAGGCCGTCGCCGCGCACCAGGACGGTGACCTGCGAGCCGAGCGCCTGCCAGGCGCAGGCCATCTCGGTGGCGACGACCCCGCCGCCCACCACGACCAGCCGGCCGGGCGCGGAGTGGGCGCTGGTGGCCTCGCGGCTGGTCCAGGGGCGGACCTCGTCCAGTCCGGGCAGGTCGGGGAGCTGGGCGCGGCTGCCGGTGCAGACGGCGACGGCGTGCCGGGCGGTGAGGACGCTCTCGCGGCCGTCGGGACCGGTGACGGTGACGGTGCGCGGGCCGCTGAGGCGTCCCCGGCCCCGGTACAGGTCGGCGCCGGTGCCCTCCAGCCACTGGACCTGGCCGTCGTCCTTCCAGCCGGAGGTGAAGGAGTCGCGGCGGGCGAGCACGGCGGCGGTGTCCAGGGGGCCCTGGACGGACGCGCTCAGTCCGGGCAGGCGTCGGGCGTCGGCCCGGGCGAGGACCGGGCGCAGCAGGGCCTTGCTGGGCATGCAGGCCCAGTAGGAGCACTCTCCGCCGACCAGTTCGCTCTCCACCACCGCCGTGGAGAGCCCGGCCGCGCGGGTGCGGTCGGCGACGTTCTCCCCGACCGGTCCGGCGCCGATCACCACCACGTCGTAGGCGGTCGCTTCCGTGTGCGTCGTTCGCGTTTCCGTCATGGCGTCAGTCTGGCGGGTGGTGTGCCAGGTGGCCACATGGGTAGGGGCGCGGAATACGTGACCGGTCGGCCGTGTTGAGCCGACGCCCGAGCCGACAGCAGGAAGAGGACCAGACCATGAGCGCCACCGTCGAACTCACCAAGGAGAACTTCGACCAGACGGTCACCGACAACGAGTTCGTGCTGATCGACTTCTGGGCGGAGTGGTGCGGGCCCTGCAAGCAGTTCGCACCGGTGTACGAGAAGGCGGCCGAGGACAACCCCGACCTGGTGTTCGGCAAGGTGGACACGGAGGCGCAGCCCGAGCTGGCCGCGGCCTTCGGCATCCAGTCGATCCCGACGCTGATGATCGTCCGCGACCAGGTCGCGGTGTTCGCCCAGCCCGGCGCCCTGCCGGAGGCCGCGCTGACCGATGTCATCGGTCAGGCCCGCAAGCTGGACATGGAGCAGGTGCGGCAGCAGATCGCCGAGCAGCAGGCCCAGCAGCAGGGTGGCGGCCAGGGCGCCTGACGCGCCCTGTCCCGCACGCGGCGTGTGATCAGAACGGGTGGCGCGCCGCCCCGCCGCGGACCGTCGTCCAGCGCAGTTCGGTGAACGCGTCCAGGTTGGCCTCGCCGCCGAAGCGGGAGCCGGTGCCGGACGCGGCGACCCCGCCGAAGGGGGCCACGGCTTCGTCGTTCACCGTCTGGTCGTTCACGTGCACGATGCCCGTGGGGATGCGGTCCGCGAGGTCCAGCCCCCGCGCCGGGTCCGCGGTGACGATGCCGACCGCCAGCCCGTAGGGGCTCGCCGCGGCGAGGGCGACGGCCTCGTCGTCGGTGCCGAACGGCCGTACCGGCGCGACGGGGCCGAAGACCTCCTCCGTGTAGGCGGGGGTGAGGTCGTCCGCCTCGGCGAGCACGGTGGGCCGGTAGAACAGGCGGTCGTGGGCGCCCCCGGCCGCGAGCCGGGCGCCGCCCGCGGTACTGGCCCCGACCAGTCCGTGCACCTTGCCGAGCTGGCCCCGGTCGATCAGCGGGCCCAGGTGCACCCGCTCGCGGTGCGGGTCGCCGACGGTGAGCTCGTCCGCGCGGACGGCCAGCCGTTCCACGTACTCCTCGTACAGCGACGCGTGCACCAGGTGGCGGCCGGTCGTCATGCAGATCTGGCCCTGGTGGAAGAACGAGCCCCAGGCGGCCGCCGAGATCACCGCGTCGAGGTCGGCGTCCTCCAGGACGACGAGGGCGGAGTTTCCGCCCAGCTCCAGGTGCGCGCG
This sequence comes from Streptomyces sp. BJ20, assembly GCF_022869105.1. Classification (NCBI taxonomy): domain Bacteria; kingdom Bacillati; phylum Actinomycetota; class Actinomycetes; order Kitasatosporales; family Streptomycetaceae; genus Streptomyces; species Streptomyces sp. BJ20. The sequence goes on along the minus strand of NZ_CP094918.1, from coordinate 3,094,013 downwards.
CTTCAGGTGCCGGCCGGCGGCCTCGCCCACGGCGCGGCCGGCGTCGGTGGAGCCCGTGAAGGAGATCACCGGGATGTGCGGGTCGGTGACCAGCGCCTGACCGGCCTCCGCTCCCCCGGGGAGCACTTGGAGCAGCCCCTCGGGCAGCCCCGCCTCGGCGAAGACCGCGGCGAGGGCGAGCCCGCCGCAGACCGCTGTGCGGGGGTCCGGTTTGAGGACGACGGCGTTGCCCAGGGCGAGGGCCGGGGCGACGGAACGGATCGACAGGATGAGCGGCGCGTTGAACGGGGCGATGACGCCGACCACGCCGACGGGGACGCGGCGGGTGTACGACAGGCGCTGCTCCTCGGTGGGCAGCACCTGGCCCGCCGGGCGGGAGGCGAGGGCTGCGGCCTCGTAGCACTCCTGGGCGGCCACGTGGAGCTCGAAGTCGGCCTTGCCGGGGATGCTGCCGGCCTCGCGGACGAGCCAGTCCTTGAGCGCGGGGTGGTGGTGGTCGTGGTCGGCGAAGAGGTCGCCTGCTCGGCGGAGGACGGCTGCTCGGTCGAAGTGGGGGGCGGCGGCCCAGGCGTGCTGTGCGGTGTGCGCCGCTTCGGCGGCGGGTTCCACGTCCTCGGGAGCGGCCAGGGTGACCGTGGTCAGGCGGTCACCGGTCGCGGGCTCGGTGACGGGGTGGTGGGGGCCCTTGAGGGGATGGGTCGTGGCGGTGGCGGGGTCGGGCCAAGTCATGACGCCCTCCTGCGTCGCGGTCCGGTCCGCGTACCCCTTGGGCGGGGTGGGCAACACACGTCTACGCCTGACCGCGGGCGGCCGTGCGCAGTCGTGCCGCTCGAGGCGGCACGGGTGGGCGCGGGGGGGGCAAGCCGCCGACGCCGGATTACGGGACGGACACCCACAGCCGAGCGCGACGGACGCGCCAGCCGCACGCAGTCGTGCCACTCGGGACGGCACGGGTGGGCGCGGGCGGCAACCCGCCGACGCCGGGCCACGGGACACCCACAGCCGACCGCGACGGGCGCGGTCTGTCGTCGTACCGCCCAAGGGCAGCGTAGGCACCATGGCTCGGCGCGTGGCACTGGGCCGGGGGGACGGTGCGCAGCCCGGGGCCCACGGGGCGCCCTCGCGCCCACCCGTGCCGCCCCAGCGGCGCGACCGCCCGCGGAAGGCGGCAGCCGGCCGACGGCGGCGCGCGCGGGCCGCCGGGGTGCCGGTGTGCCGGGGAAGGCGGCAGCCGGCCGTGCGAACGGCCGCGTCAGGTGGAGTCTCGGCGGATCGTCCTCGCGCCCAGCACCTTGTGCGCCTCCGGTGACGCCGACGGGTCGCGGACCGCCCGGTCGACCAGGTCCGCCAGTTCCTGGCCGGACGGCAGTTCCAGGTGGACCGTGCTCAGCCGAGGCCGCAGCAGCCGCCCCAGCATCAGGTCGTCCGCGCCGACCACCGCCGTCTCCTCGGGGATGCGGATCCCCTCGTCCTGCAGCGCCCGCATCAGCAGCATCGCGTACTCGTCGTTGTACGTGAACACCGCGTCGAGCCCGAGATCCCGCCAGCGCCGGGCGAGCGACGCCGCCGCCTCCTCGTCGTGGGCGAGCGGCAGCTCGGTCACCGTCGCGTCGGTGCCGCGCACAGCGGCCCGTACGCCCGCGAGCCGCGGCGCGGAGAACGTGTCCAGCCCCCGCTCCCCCGGCACGACCACGCCGATCCGGCGGCGCCCCGTGTCGAACAGGTGGGCGCCCGCGCTGTGTCCGACCACGTCGTGGTCCATGAGCAGCGCGTGCGCGCCCTCCACGGTCTCGGGGCCGAGGGTGACGACCGCCCGCGCCCCGGAGCGCTTGAGCACCTCGACGCCGCGCGGGCCGAGCCCGGATCCGGGCACGAGCACGGCGACCGGGCGCAGCTCCGCCCAGGCGCGGGCGGCCTCGTCGTCGTGGACGCCGATGGTGCCGTGCTGGACGACCGTGTAGTCGAGCAGGCTCAGCGCGGCCTGCAGTTCGTTGATGAACCTGCTGTACAGCGGGCCCACGGGGAACGCCGGCGCGGGCATAAGGACCATGCGGCTGTGCCCGGCGCGCAGGCTGCGGGCGGCCGCGTGCGGGACGTACCCGAGTTCGCGCGCGGCCTCGCGCACGCGGCGGCGGGTGGGCTCGCTGATCCGGACGGCGCGGGCGTTGTTCAGCACGTAGGAGACGGTCGCGCGCGAGACGCCGGCCAGGCGGGCCACATCGGCGCTCGTCGGCACGGAGCGCTTCGGTGCGGGGGGCGCGGGCGCGGGCGGGTTCGGTATCTGCACCATGACGTACGGCATCTTCGCAGAAGCCGTAACGCGCCCTCCATGCGGGGGAGTTGAGAACGCGCGGGGGTGCGTTCGGGGAGGTCAGGCGGTGGTGCCGGTGATCCGGTCGACGAGGTCGGTCCAGGCGTCCTCGAGACGCTGCGGCGGCATCCCGCACTGGTGCATCAGGTGGTGGATCAGGGCGGGGTCGAGCTGGGCCAGCAGCGTGTGGGCGAGCACGTCGCAGTCGGCGTCCGGGACCGCCTGGCGCAGCAGCAGAGCGACGTGATGGTGGCGCACCCGGTAGGGCGGGAGGGTGAAGCGGCGGCCCGGGTCCGCTTCGGCCGCGAGCTGGAGCTCCAGGTCCTCGACGGTGCGGCGCAGGGCGGCGCGGCCGAAGGCGCGCAGCCGTTCGGCCGGGGGCGCGCCCGGGCCCAGCGGCGGGGGGCCGCTGAGGAAGGCGGCCTGGAGCTTCTTCTCGCTGTGGTCGAGGAGGGCCATGAGCAGGCCCGTGCGGTCGCCGAAGCGGCGGAAGACGGTGCCCTTGCCGACACCGGCCGCGGCGGCGACCTCCTCCATGGTGACGGCGTCGGCGCCGCGCGCCGCGACGAGTCCGGCGGCCGCCTCCAGCAGCCGGGCCCGGTTGCGGGCGGCGTCGGCGCGCAGGCAGGGCTCGTCGTCGAGACCCAGCTGCAGCAGCTGCGGGGACTCGACGGGCTCCTGGGGAGTCGGTGCGGACGGCGGCGCGGCGGACATGAAGCCAGCGTAAAGCATCGGGAATGAAACTGGACCGGGGTCCGGTTAAACTGCTACAACTGCAAAGCGGACCCCGGTCCGCATTGTGTCTCAGGTCATAGTCCAGCCCCTGGAGTTCCTCATGTCTGTTCGCATCCTCGCCCTCGTCGGCAGCCTTCGCGCCGGTTCGCACAACCGTCAGCTGGCCGAGGCCGCGGTGAAGCTCGCCCCCGCGGGCGTCGACATCGCGCTGCACGAGGGACTGGCGGAGATCCCGTTCTACAACGAGGACGTCGACGTCGAGGGCGGCGTGCCGGCCGCCGCCGCCCAGCTGCGCGAGGCCGCCGCGGCCGCGGACGCGCTGCTGCTCTTCACCCCGGAGTACAACGGCACCATCCCGGCCGTGCTGAAGAACGCCATCGACTGGCTGTCCCGGCCTTTCGGCGCCGGGGCCATCGGCGGCAAGCCGGTCGTCGTGGTCGGCACCGCCTTCGGCCAGTACGGCGGCGTCTGGGCGCAGGAGGAGGCCCGCAAGGCCGTGGGCATCGCCGGCGGCAAGGTCGTCGAGGACCTCAAGCTGGCCATCCCCGGCTCGGTGACCCGCTTCGCCGAGACCCACCCGGCGGACGACACCGAGGTCGCCGAGCAGCTGGCGGAGGTCCTCAACCGGCTGCACGCCCTGGTCGACGGCGAGAAGGCCGCCGCCTGACGACACACCCCCGAAGGGGCCGGAAGCCCGCGCCTCCCGCCCCTTCGCCGTACGCGGTGGCGCGGGCCCTCCGACCCTTCGCAGCGGCAACGGCCTCCGGCATGTCCGCCCGGCCGTCGACGCCGGGGCCGCACGACCGCCCACCGCCCTGGGGCTCGCCATCCGGACCACGGGGCCTCCGGTCTACCGGGAGGCGGGCAAGCCACACAGGCCCCCAGCCCGGCTCCGGGCTCCGGGCTCCGGGCTCCGGGCTCCGGGCTCCGGGCTCCGGGAGACAATCCGCGCCCGCCTACCGGAAAGCGGACGAGCCACACAGCCCCCCAGCCCGGCACCAGGCTCCCGGCTCCGGGCTCCGGGCTCCGGGCTCCGGGCTCCGGGAGACAATCCGCGCCCGCCTGCCGGGAGGCGGACGAGCCACACAGCCCCCCAGCCCGGCACCGGGCTCCCGGCCCCCGGCCCCCGGCCCCCGGCTCCGGAGACAATCCGCCCCGCGTCGGGCCGGCCCCGGACGGGTTTCGCTCATGCCGCCGCCGAAGCCGTCCGCCCTTCCCGGTGGATCGGCGCGGTCGTCGTCGCCAGGGGCGCTCCCGTGCCGCCGTGGCGCGTCGCCACTATCTCCGCCGCGATGGAGAGCGCCGTCTCCTCCGGGGTGCGGGCGCCCAGGTCGAGGCCGATCGGGGAGCGCAGGCGGGACAGTTCCCGCTCCCCCACCCCCGCGTCCCGCAGGCGGCGCAGGCGGTCGGCGTGGGTGCGGCGCGAGCCCATCGCGCCGACGTACGCGACCGGCAGCCCCAGCGCCACCTCCAGCAGCGGCACGTCGAACTTGGCGTCGTGCGTCAGCACGCACAGCACCGTGCGCGCGTCGGTCGGGGTGTTGCGCAGATAGCGGTGCGGCCAGTCGACGACGACCTCGTCCGCCTCGGGGAAGCGGGCCCGGGTCGCGAACACGGGCCGCGCGTCGCACACGGTGACGTGGTAGCCCAGGAAGGCTCCCACCCGTACCAGCGCCGCCGCGAAGTCGATCGCGCCGAACACGATCATGCGGGCCGGGGGCACGGACGACTGCACGAAGAGGGTCGGGCGGCCGGCGCAGTACGCGTCCGCGCCCGGCCCGGCCGTGACCGTCCCCGTGCTGCCCGCGACCAGCAGGTCGCGGGCCGCGGCGGCAGCGGCGCGGTCCAGTTCCGCCGCGCCGCCGAGGCCGCCCTCGTGCGTGCCGTCGGGGCGGACGAGGAGCACGCGGCCCAGCAGGTCCGCCGGGCCGTCCGTGACCCACGCCAGCGCGCCCGGCCCGCCCCGGGGGAGGTCCGTCAGGGCGGACCGGAGCACCGGCCGGACGGGGCTGCCCGCGCCGACCGGCGTGACCAGCACCTCGATCGTGCCGCCGCAGGTCAGGCCCACCGCGAAGGCGTCCTCGTCGCTGTAGCCGAACCGCTCCGTCCTCGCCCGCCCGTCCGCGAGGGCCTCCTGGCACAGGTCGTACACCGCGCCCTCGACGCAGCCACCGGACACCGAGCCGATCACCGTGCCGGCGCGGTCGACGGCGAGGGCGGCGCCGGGGCCGCGCGGCGCGCTGCCGCCCACGGAGACCACCGTGGCCACCGCGAAGTCCCTGCCCTCCTCCAGCCAGCGCCGAAGGTCGTCGGCGAGGTCAAGCATCCGGACCTCCCGCCCGCAGCACCCGGTCCGGGCGGATCGGCAGACCGCGGTGCCGCACCCCCGTGGCGTGCCACACCGCGTTGGCGACGGCGGCCGCCGCGCCCACGATGCCGACCTCGCCGATGCCCTTGATGCCGACCGGGTCGTCGGGGTCGTGGTCGTCGACCCAGACGGCCTCGACCTCCGGGGGCACGTCCGCGTGGGTGGCGACGTGGTAGCCGGCCAGGTCGGCGCCGTAGAGCGCGCCGGAGGCCGGGTCGCGCACCGCCTCCTCGTGCAGGGCCATGGAGATGCCCCAGGTCATCCCGCCGACGAGCTGGTTACGGGCGGTCAACGGGTTGACGATGCGGCCGGCGGCGAAGACGCCGAGCATCCGCCGCACCCGTACCTCGCCCGTGGTGACGTCGACGGCGACCTCGGCGAACTGGGCGCCCCAGGTGTGCCGTTCCTTGGCCGCCAGGGCGGCGATCGCCGCGGTCGTGTCGGACCGTACGGTGATGCCCTCCGGGGGCAACTCGCCGCCCGGCACGAGGCGTTCGCGCAGCTCCTCGGCGGCCGCCGCGACCGCCCAGCCCCACGAGCGCGTGCCCATGGAGCCGGCGGCGATGCCCGACGGGCCGAAGTCGCTGTCGCCGAGGCGCACGTCGATCCGCTCCGACGGCACCCGCAGCGCGTCGGCGGCGATCAGGGTGAGCGCCGTGCGCGCCCCGGTGCCGATGTCGGAGGCGGAGATGCGGACGGTGAAGGTGCCGTCGGGCTCCGCGGTCACCGCGGCCGTGGACGGCAGGGTGCCCGCGGGGAAGGACGCGGCGGCCGTGCCGGTGCCGACCAGCCAGCGTCCGTCGCGGCGCACGCCGGAGCGCGGGTCGCGGGCGTCCCAGCCGAAGCGGCGGGCGCCCTCGCGGAAGCAGGCGGCGACGTTGCGTCCGGCGAACGGCAGCCCGCTGACCGGCCCGGTCTCCGGCTCGTTGCGCAGCCGCAGTTCGATCGGGTCGACGCCGCACTTCTCGGCCAGTTCGTCGAGGGCGCACTCCAGCGCGAACGACCCCGGCGCCTCGCCGGGCGCCCGCATCCACGTCGGGGACGGCACGTCCAGGCGTACGACGCGATTCTCCGTGCGGTGGGCGACGGCGTCGTACATCGTGCGGGCCACGCCCGCTCCCGGCTCGACGAACTCGTAGACCGTGGACGTCTGGTTGAGCGAGGTGTGCTCCAGGGCGCGCAGCCGTCCGTCGGGTTCCGCGCCCAGGCGGACGCGCTGCACCGTGGGGCTGCGGTAGCCGGTGACGGAGAACATCTGGCGACGGGTCAGCGACACACGCACGGGGCGGCCCAGTTCGGCCGCGGCCATCGCGGCGGCCACCTGCGGCGGGCGGACGCCCTTGCTGCCGAAGCCGCCGCCGACGTGCTCGGAGCGGACCCGCACCGCGGACGCGTCGAGGGAGAACATGCGGGCGAGTTCGTCGGCGACCCAGGTGATGCCCTGGTCGGAGTCGACGACGTCGAGCCGTCCGCCGTCCCACCACGCCGTCGCCACATGCGGCTCCATCATGGCGTGGTGCTCCTCGGGCGTGGTGTACTCCGCGTCCACCACGTGTGCGGAGGCCGCGAGTTCGGCCTCCAGGTCACCCTTCTCCGTGGTGCCGGGCATGTGCCCGTCGGCGGCGTAGGCGTCGGGCCGGTCCGCGGAGAGCGCGACGTCGTGCGGCTCCTCCTCGTAACGGACGGTGAGGGCGTCGGCCGCCGCCCGCGCCTGCTCGGGCGTCTCGGCGACGACGAGGGCGACGGGCCAGCCGGCGTGCGGCACGCGATCGTGCTGGAAGACGACGGCGGTCGGGTCCGGCGGGACGCCCAGCATGCCGACGTAGTCGCTGGTGAGCCTGGGGGCGTTGCCGTGGTGCAGGACGGTGAGGACGCCCGGCATGGCGAGCACCGCGCCGGTGTCGACCGACCGGATCCGGCCGCGGGCCACCGTGGACAGCACGAGCATGCCGTGGGCGAGCCCGGCGAACGGGATGTCGCCGCCGTAGCGTGCGGCGCCGGTGACCTTGTCGCGGCCCTCGACGCGGGTGCGCGCGGTGCCGACCTGGCCGGGTACGGCGGGGCGTTGGGGTGCGACGGTCATCGGGAGGTCTCCTCGGCGAGTTCGGTCAGCACGGCCACGACGAGGTTGCGCAGGAGGGTCACCTTGTAGCCGTTGTGGGGCAGGGGGCGGGCCGCCGCGAGTTCGGCGTCGGCGGCGGCGGTGAAGTACTCGGCGGTGGCGGGCGCGCCGACGAGGACCCGTTCGGCGAGGCGGGCCCGCCAGGGCCGGGAGGCGACCGCGCCGAGGGCGAGGCGGGCGTCGCGGACGACGCCGTCGTCCACCTCCAGCGCGGCGGCGACCGAGCCGATCGCGAAGGCGTACGAGGCGCGTTCGCGGACCTTGCGGTAGCGCGAGCGGGCGGCGGCGCGTGCGGGCGGGAGGGTGACGTGGGTGATGAGCGCACCGGGCGGCAGGACGGTCTCGCGGTGCGGGGTGTCGCCGACCGGCAGGTAGAAGTCGGTCAGCGGGGCCTCTCCGGCGCCCTCGGCGGTCCGCCAGGAGACGACGGCGTCGAAGGCGGTGAGCGCGACGCCCATGTCGGAGGGGTGGACGGCCACACAGTGCTCGGAGGCGCCGAGGACGGCGTGGTTGTGGTGCTCCCCCTCGACGGCCGGGCAGCCGCTGCCCGGTTCGCGCTTGTTGCAGGGCCGGGTGATGTCGGTGAAGTAGCCGCAGCGGGTGCGCTGGAGCAGGTTCCCGCCGACGGTGGCCATGTTGCGGAGCTGCCCGGAGGCGCCGGCCAGGACGGCCTGGGTGAGTGCCGGGTAGCGGTCGCGGATCAGCGGGTGCGCGGCGAGGTCGCTGTTGGTGACGGTGGCGCCGACGCGTACGGAGCCGTCGTCACCGGTCTCGATCCGGTCCAGTGGGAGGGAGCGGACGTCGACGAGCCGGGCGGGGGCCTCGACGCCGTTCTTCATCAGGTCGACGAGGTTGGTGCCGCCGCCGAGGTAGCGGGCGTCCGGGTCTGCGTCCAGCAGGGCGACCGCGCCGGTGACGTCGTCGGCGCGCCGGTAGTCGAACTCCCTCATACGGTGGTCTCCTCGGTGAGCTTCTCGGTGGACGCCTCGGCGGCGGCACGGGCGACCGCCTGCGCGATCTGGCCGTAGGCGCCGCAACGGCAGAGGTTGCCGCTCATACGTTCCTTGATCTCCTCGGTGTTCAGGGGCGGCGGACCGGCCTCGGGCCGTACGTCCGCGGTGACGGCGCTGGGCCAGCCGGCGGCGTGCTCCTCGATGACGGCGACGGCCGAACAGATCTGGCCGGGGGTGCAGTAGCCGCACTGGAAGCCGTCGAGGTCGAGGAAGGCCTGCTGCACCGGGTGCAGCCGCTCCCCTTCGGCGACGCCCTCCACGGTCGTGATCTCACGGCCCTCGGAGGCGACGGCCAGCTGCAGGCAGGAGACGGTGCGGCGGCCGTCGACGAGGACGGTGCAGGCGCCGCACTGCCCGTGGTCGCAGCCTTTCTTGGTGCCGGTCAGGTCGAGGCGGTCGCGCAGGGCGTCGAGCAGGGTGGTGCGGTGGTCGACGGTCAGGGTGTGTTTCTCGCCGTTGATGTTCAGGGTCACGGTGCTGGACGACGTGGGGGGCGTCATGGACGGCCTTCTTTCACGCGGGCAGGCGGACGTGGTCGTGGCTCTGTGCGGGGCGCGCGGACTGCGGGATGGTGTGACGTGCGCGGTCGTGCGGACGCGGCGGTGGCGCGGGGCATGCGGAAGGGCCGTCCCGAGCCGCCCGGGTCCGCCGATACGATGGACCGGAAGCGGACAGCTGTCCGTTACTCAGAACGTAGTGGACAGCTGTCCGCTTATCAAGGACGGGTTTCGGTCAGGCCCGGGAGGAGGACCGGTGGACGAGCACAAGGACGCGTCCCGGAGCACGGAGACACCCCAGCGGGCTGACGCGCAGCGCAACCGCGAGCGCATCCTGGCCGTCGCCGTCACCGAGCTGACGCGGTCGGCCGACACCCCGCTGAGCGTGATCGCCAAGAAGGCGGGCGTCGGACAGGGCACGTTCTACCGGAACTTCCCCAGCCGCGAGGCGCTGGTCATGGAGATCTACCGGCACGAGCTGCGGCAGGTCGCCGACAGCGCGGACCAGCTCCTGGGCACGCGGGAGCCCGACCGGGCGCTGCGGGAGTGGATGGACCGGCTGGCCCGGTTCGGCATGACCAAGGCGGGTCTCGCGGACGCGATCCGGCAGGCCACCAGTTCCCCCAACGGGCCGGCGAAACCCGGCCACGACTCGCTCCTGCACGCGACGGACCGCCTCCTGAGGGCATGCGAGGAGGCCGGGGCGATCCGCCCCGGCGTGACCGCGGACGACCTCATCCTCGCCCTCGGCGGCCTCTGGCAGCTCGACCCCGAAAGCGACTGGCAGCCGCGCGCGGCCCGCCTGTTCGACCTGGTCATGGACGGGTTGCGGGTGGGGGCGCCGGGACGGAGGGCGACGGACGACGCCCCCTAGCCAACGGTTCGTCCGGCGGGCGGCGTCGGGGCGGTGAGCGAGCGCCGTGGGGGCGATGGACGAGCACCCTCGGGGCGGTCGACGAGCGCCGCCGGAGCAGTGGGCGAGAGCGCCGCCGGAGCAGTGGGCGAGAGTGCCGCCGAGCAGTCGGCGAGAGCGCCGCCGAGCAGTCGGCGAGCGCCAGTCAGGCCTCACACAGCGCCGTCAGGCGACGCACCAACGCCGTCAGGCGACAGACCGGCGCCGTCAACCGTCAGACCAGGGCCGTCGGTGCGAGTTCGCGTAGTTCCTGGAGGGCCGCCACGACGGCCGGGCGGGCGTGGCCGCCGGTGCGGGTGGCGGTGAGGAGCCTGCGGTGGGGGTCGCCCACGCAACGGACGCGGGTGACCGGCAGGTGCGGGGTGACATGCGCCAGGCGCGGGATCAGGGCGACGCCGAGGCCGTGGGCCACCAGGTGCGCCGTGGCGTTCCAGTCGCCCGCGTGGTGCACGACCTCCGGGGCGAAGCCGGCCGCGCCGCACGCCGCCATCACCTGGAGCCGGCACGGACTCTCCGGCACCGGGGCGACCCACGGCTCGTGCGCCGCCTCGGCCAGGTCGACCCGCTCCCGCCCGGCCAGCACATGCGCGTCCGGCACCACCAGGTCGAACGGGTCGTCCAGCAAGGGCTTCTGGTCGAACCGCGTGTCGCTCATCGGCGGGTTGTGCGGGGTGGACTCCACCACGGCCAGATCGGCGGCGCCCTCGAAGAGCAGGTCGAAAATGGCCGGAACGACCGCCTCCGTGATCCGGACCGACAGCCGCGGATGCCGCTCGCCGAGCCGGGCCGCCAACGGCGCGAGCAGCACCGAGACGGCCACCGGGAACCCGGTCACCCGCAGCACCCCGGCGGGGTCGCCGTGGTCGGCGCGCAGATCCAGCTCGGCCTGGTCCCAGCGGGCCTGGATGGCGTCGGCGTGCGCGAGCAGGCTCTCGGCGGCCGGGGTGAGGCGCACCCCGCGCCCCTGGGGTTCCAGCAGGTCGACACCGAGGTCGCGGGCGAGCTGGCGGATCTGCTGGGAGGCGGCGGAGGGCGTGAAGTGCAGGGCGCGGGCGGCCGCGGTGACCGTGCCGTAGTGGGCGACCGCTCTCAGGACGTGGAGCCGGCGCAGGTCAATCATGAAGGTGAGACTTCACGGTGGCGTGCACAAAGTCAACCTGGACGTGAACATAACCGTCGGCGCACTCTTGATGTGCCGCGACCGACAGCAGGCACACGAGTCACGTCAAGCACGTGGGAATCCAAGGAGTCGCCATGACCAGCACGACCGGCGCCACGGGGACGACCGGCACCGCCTGCCCCTACTGCGGGTGGCCGGACCACGCCGAGCCGTTCCAGGTCGTCTCGCGCCACGCCACCGCGGCGGGCAGCACGGTGTGGACGCGCTGCGGCTGCGGGTCGCTCCAGGTGCGCGCGGTGGACGCGCACGGCATGCGCGTCATGTCGCGCAGCCGCCCGCCGACGTGCCGGCGCCGGGCGGGCGGTGAGGGGAGGCGTTGACAGGCGGTTCGCCCTGGTCGTACTAATCGCGTAGTGATCGCGTACCGGCCGAGGGAGGCCGGCGACCGACGTACCCGGGTGCGGACAGGAGGCGTGGACGTGCGGAGACTCCCCTTGTCCGGGGTGACGGTGGTGACCGTGGAGCAGGCGGTGGCCGCGCCCTACGCCACCCGGCAGCTGGCCGACCTCGGCGCCCGGGTGATCAAGGTGGAGCGGCCGGGCGAGGGCGACTTCGCCCGGCGCTACGACACCACCGTGCACGGCACGTCCAGCTACTTCGTGTGGATCAACCGCTCGAAGGAGTCCCTCACCCTCGACCTGAAAGAGCCGCGCGGCCTGGAGATCCTGCACGAACTGCTGGCGGACGCCGACGTGTTCGTGCAGAACCTCGCCCCGGGCGCGGCCGGCCGGCTCGGGCTGGGCGCGGACGACCTGGCCGGCCGCCATCCGCGGCTCATCCCCTGCGCGATCTCCGGCTGGGGCACGACAGGGCCGTGGGCCGACCGCAAGGCGTACGACCTGCTCGTGCAGTGCCAGACGGGCCTGGTGTCGCTCACCGGCACCCCCGGGGAGACCGCCCGCACGGGCATCTCCGTCGCCGACATCGCCGCCGGGATGTACGCGTACAGCGGTGTCCTCACCGCCCTCTACACGCGCGCCACCACCGGCGAGGTGCACCCCGTCGAGGTGTCCCTGTTCGAGGCGCTCGCGGAGTGGATGGGGCAGCCCGCCTACTACACCCGGTACGGCGGCGCCCAGCCGCCCCGGCTGGGCACCCAGCACGCGACGATCGCCCCGTACGGGACGTTCCGGGCGGCGGACGGGCGCGACGTGCTGTTCTCCATCCAGAACGAACGCGAGTGGGCCGCGCTGTGCCGGGAGTTCCTCGGCCGGCCCGAGCTGACGGACGACCCTCGTTTCGCGACGAGTTCGGACCGTGTCGCGCACCGGGACGACCTGAACGCGGTCGTGGCCGAGCGGTGCGCCCGTGACGACGCGGAGGAACTGCTGAAGGACCTGGAGGCGATCGGCATCGCCTGCGCGGGGGTGAACGACGTCGCGGCGTTCCTCGACCATCCGGTGCTGGCGGCGCGCGGCCGGTGGCGTGAGATCGGGGTGCCGGGCGGCACGGCGGAGGCGCTCCTCCCACCCGCCGACCTCGCCGGACTCCCGGCCCGCATGGACCCGGTGCCGGCGGTGGGCGAGCACACGGAGACGATCCTGCGCGCCCTGGGCCGCACACCCGGGGACATCGAGGCGCTGCGGGCGGACGGGGTGATCTGAGCCGGGCGCGCACCGTCGGGTGGATCCCCCGGGACGCGAGGCTCTCGCCTCGAGCCCCCACGGTTCGGGGCCTCCGCGCGGGACCCGCCGACCCCGCGCACGATGCCCGCGGCACGCGCGCCACCGCGCGAAGCGATCCGGCGTCGGCACGCCACCGGGCCGCGCCCCTCACCTCGGCGGGCACGGGCGGCAGCCCCGGCCGGGGCCCGGAGTCAGAGCGGCGGACGGCGTCGGGGAGGGCTACCGCCGGCGTACGCGCAGTGCTTCCAGGACCTGCTCGTCCGTCAGCTGGTCGAACTCGTCGTACCACTGGCCGACCGCCATGAACGCGGCCGGTTCGTGGAGGGCGATCAGGTCGTCGGTCTCGGGGCGGAGGGCCGCGGCGCCCTCCGGGGAGGCGACCGGGACGGCCAGGACCAGGCGGGCGGGGTCACGGGCGCGGAGGGCGCGCAGGGCGGCGCGGGCCGTGGAGCCTGTGGCCAGGCCGTCGTCGACGACGACCACCGTGCGGCCGCGCGGGTCGGGCGCGGGCCTGTCCGGCCGGTAGAGCCGCTCGCGCCGGACCAGCTCCGTGCGTTCCCGTTCGACGACGGGAGCGAGGTCGTCCCGCGTCAGCCCCAGGCCGCGCAGGGCGTCCTCGTCGAACACGGGCACCCCGTCGTCGGCCATGGCGCCGACGCCGTACTCCTCGTGGCGGGGCGCGCCGATCTTGCGGACGACGAGGACGTCGAGCGGCGCGCCGAGCGCCTCGGCGACCTCGGCGGCGACGGCGACGCCGCCGCGGGGCAGCGCAAGGACGAGGAGGTCGGGCAGGTCGCCGGCGTCCTGCCTCTCCCGCAGCCGGCCGGCCAGTTCGCGGCCGGCCTGCCGGCGATCACGGAACCGCATGACGGGCCCTCCCTCCGAGCGGTCACGACCGGTCGGCACCCGCGTACCCCCTCGCCCGGTGCGCGAAGCACCGCCGCGGGGCATGGGGTGCGTGCGCCCGGGCAGTCGTGGTGCATGGTCGGTGACACGGGTGAGCCGGGTCAGGCGCCGCGGCGGGACCGCAGCGGGCACCGCTCGGTGGCGCAGGAGGACGACGTACGCATCGAGGCCTGGGCGGCGAGCCGCGAGCACTGCCTGGCCGAGGCGGTTGTGGCGATGGTGGAGTGCTTCGCCGACGTGTCCGGCGTGAGACCGACCGGGGTGGACCGCATCCGGCTGGCCGAGGGAAGCGACGACGACCTGCTGGCCGCGCTGCTCGACGAGATCCTGTACCGGCTGGAGGCGTACGGCGAGGTGCCGGTGGACGTGGAGGCCGACGAGGCCGAGGGCGGTCTGGACGTGCGGCTCGCGGTGGCGGGCCTGGCGGACGTGCGGGTCACCGGGGAGGTGCCGACGGACGTCGGCTGGGACGACCTGCGGCTGTCACCGGGCCCGTACGGCTGGTCGTGCGCGGTGACCGTGGACGGCTGAGCTTCGACGGCCCCGTTCAGTGGGTCGGCCTGGCGCGGCTGATGTCCGCGAGCGCGGAGTGCGGATCCTCCTCGGCGGCGAGGTCGCCGAGGCTGACCACGCCCACGGGGCAGCCGCCGTGCTCCACGACGGGCAGCCGCCGCACGGCGTGTTCCCGCATCAGCTCGACGGCGTGGTCGGTCGTGTCGTCCGGGTCGAGCGTCACCAGCGGCGGGCGGGTGCATATCGAGCCGACGTTCGTGGCCTCGGGGTCGTGCCCCTCGGCGACGCCCCGCAGCACGATGTCGCGGTCGGTGAGCACGCCGAACAGGTCGCAGTCGTAGGCGACGAGGACGTCACCGACGTTCTGCTCGCGCATCAGCCGCGCCGCCCGCGTCAGCGAGGTCATCGGTTCGACGGAGGTCGTGTGCGCGGACATCACGTCGCGTACGCGCGTGGTCATGGGCGCCTCCCGGTGCGTGGTCGCGGTCGCGGGTGCGGTCGCGGGCCTCCCCTGGGGGCCGCGTAGCCCGCCGTGCCGGGAGTAAACCGGTCCGGTTTGCCCGCGGCGGCCCGGCTCGCTTGGATGGGGCGGTCCCCGGCGGCCGCCAGGGCTCGGCCGGTGTGAGCGGGGGGCTGGTGGACGGGCGGCGGTCGGCGGCGTGGCGGTTCGGGTGGCTGTGGACGGCGTACGGGGTCAGCTCCTTCGGCACGCGGTTCGCGTTCGACGCGTTCGCGCTGGTCGCCCTGCTGGTGCTGCACGCCGGTCCGGCCCAGGTGTCGCTGCTGGCGGCGGTCGGTCCCGCGGTCGGCGCGGTGCTGTCGGTGCCGCTCGGGCCCTGGGTGGAGTACCGCCGCAAACGCCCGGTGATGATCGCGACGGACCTCGTCCGGTGCGCGGTGCTGCTGAGCGTGCCTCTCGCGTACGCCCTCGACGCGCTCACCGTGGCGCAGCTGCTGGTGGTGTCGGTGACGGTGGCGGCGGCCGACATCACGTTCCAGGCGGCCGTCGGCGCGTACGTGAAGGACGTCGTGCCGCGGCAGGGGCTGCTGCGCGCGAACGGGCGGCTGGAGTCGACGACGTGGACCGCGACCATGCTGGGGCCGCCGCTGGGCGGTGCGGCGATCGGCCTCTTCGGTCCGGTGACGACGGTGGTCGCCGACGCCGTGAGCTATCTGCTGTCGGCCGGTGCGCTGGGCGCGGCGGGCGGCGGCGACCGCCGTCCCGAACGGCCCGACCCGCGGCCCCGGCTGCGGGCGGGCGACCTGCTCGACGGGTGGCGGTACATTCTGCGCAGCCCTGACCTGCGTCCGCTGTTCCTCAACACGGTGCTGGTCAACGGCCTGATCATGGCGTCGTCGCCGCTGCTGGTCGTGCTGATGGTCGGCCCGCTGGGCTTCGCCCCGTGGCAGTACGGGCTGGCGTTCGCGGTGCCGTGTCTGGGCGGGCTGGTCGGCGCGCGGCTGTCGCGGCGGCTGGTGGCGCGGTTCGGGGAACGGCGGGTGCTCCGGGTCGCGGGGACGCTGCGGGCGTGCTGGTCGGTCGGGCTTGCGTGCGTGGGGCCGGGCGTGGCGGGTCTGGTCCTGGTGATCGTGATCGAGTTCGGTCTGATCACGAGCATGGGCGTGTTCAACCCGGTGTTCTCCACGCGCCGGCTGGAGCGGACGCCGGCGGACCGGGTGGTCCGCACGCTGTCGGCGTGGTCGGCGACCAGCAAGGCGTCGATCGCCGTGCTGACGGCGCTCTGGGGCCTGCTGGCGAGCTTCACCGGCCCCCGCACGGCCATCGCCCTCGCGGGCGCCCTCCTCCTGGCGACCCCGCTGCTGCTCCCCCGCCGCCTCGACGAGGCGCGCCGGTACCAGGACAGCGAGGCGGATGCCAAGGCCTAGGCGAGGCCGTGTTCAGCGGTGGCTGAGGACGTTGACCACGCGGCCGTCGGGGTCGCGGACGAAGAAGCGGCGGACGCCCCACTCCTCGTCCCGCAGGCGGGTGGACGATCTCCGCGCCGCTCTCCCGGACGGCCCCGTACACGGCGTCCACGTCGTCCACCTCGACGCTGATGTCGGGGTGCGCCGGAGCCGTTTTGTCGCCGGTCATCACGCTGACCTGCGCCGTCGGGTTGGACGGGGACGCCGGCGTCATGATCCAGCCGTGGTTCATGACCTCCTCGAGGCCCAGCAGGCCGTAGAACTCCCCGTGCCTTTCCGGGTTCTCCGAGTGGAGGTTGGGCACGACTCGGCGGACGGTCATCGACGGCTCCCTCGGTTCTGTCGGGTCCACCGGGCGGCGGTCATGGAACGCATGCGCCGCACCGCGCGGCGTCGGATGGCGGCCCTGCCCAGGCTAGCCGTCCCGCGGTCGAGGCGGCCGGAGACGACGCCCGGCGCGCGGACAGTGAGGGCGGCGGCCTACGCGGGCAGGGGCGCCCGCGCGTCCAGCAGGCCCTCGCCCCGCGGGTCCGCCCATAGCCCGGCCGGCACCGTCGTGCCGTACGCCTCCGTGTCACGCCGTACCTCCTCGGCGGGCCGCATGCCGACGATGACGCCCGCGACGACGGGGTGGCCGGTCGACGCCCGGAATCGCAGGAGCCGGTTCCGCTTCCGGCGGGAGTTCCTTTCCGGCCGTCCACCGCACGGTCACGCCTGTGCAGTGGGCCGTACGACGACCTCGCCGACGTCGACTCCGGCGGGCTGCTCGATCGCGTAGCCGATGGCGGAGGCGACGGCTGAGGGGGGCATCGCGATCTCGTCGCGCATTTTGGTCATCGCGGCGGCGGCCTCGGGGCTTGCGCCCTTGCCGACGCCCTCGGTGTGGGTGAAGCCGGGTGACACGACGGTGACCCGCAGACCGGGGCCGGACTCCTGGCGCAGCCCTTCGGAGATGACGTGCACGGCCGCCTTGGTGGCCGCGTAGACGGCCTGGGGCGACTTGATGACGCGGGCGGCGGTGGAACTGACGTTGACGAAGTGTCCCGTACCCTGGCGGCGGAAGACGGGGAGGGCCGCGCCGATGCCGTTGAGCAGGCCCGTGACATGCGTGGCGACCATGGCGTCCCAGTCGTCCTGACGGAGCTCGTCGAACGGGGAGACGGCCATGGTGCCCGCGTTGGAGACGAGGACGTCGAGGCGGCCGTACCGCTCCATCGCGGTGTCGGTGAGGCGGCGCAGGTCCTCACGGCGGGTGACGTCGACGACGACGCCGGCGGCGTTCCCTCCATGGGCCGTGATGCCATCCACCACGGCGTTCAGCCGGTCCTCGCGCCGGGCTCCGAGCACCAACCGGGCGCCCCGCCCGGCGAGGAGGCGCGCGGTCGCCTCGCCGATGCCGCTGCTGGCGCCCGTAATCGCGATGACCTTGTCCTGGACGGTCGGCATGGTCGGGTTCCTTCCCTGAGGTGTCCGCGGGTCGTCGCGTGACCTACGGTGAAAGCGGAGACGTCCCCGCTTCCTACTCAAACTAAGTGGGGACCTCCCCACTTAGCAAGCCTCCCCGGGAAGGAATGCCAACGAGATGGCCGACCAGGCGCCCCGACCGCTGCGCGCCGACGCACAGCGCAACAGGGAGAAGATCCTCACCGCCGCCGCCCACGTGTTCAGCACGGAGGGGCTGACCACGCACATGGACCGGATCGCCAAGGAGGCGGGCGTGGGCAGCGCGACGCTGTACCGCAACTTCCCCACCCGGGAGGCGCTGGTCGAGGCGGTCTACCGCAACGAGGTGGCCCAGCTCTGCGGCTCCGTCCCGTCCCTGCTGGAGCGGCACCCGCCCGAGGAGGCGCTGCGCGCGTGGACGCGGCTCTTCCTGGACTACGTCACCACCAAGCACGGCATGATCGACGCCCTGCGCGCCATCGCGGCGACGGGCGCCAACCCCTACGGCAACAGCCGGCAGTTGATCCACACCGCCGTGGGCACGCTCATGGACGCGTGCGCGGCGGCCGGCGTGATCCGCACCGACGTCCCCGCCTCGGACATCGGCGCCGCACTGGAGGGCATCGCCCTCACCTCGGCGGGACCCGGCCGGCGGGAGCAGGCGGAGCGGCTGCTCGACCTGATACTGGACGGTCTCACGGTCCGCCGGGGCTGAGGGGCGCTCGGGCTCAGACCCCGGCGCCCTCGGCCGCCTCCTCGACGCGTGCGGCCACCCAGCGCAGGAACTCCCGCACGTCGCCGGCGGGCAGTACGGCCGCCTCCGCGCGAGGGCGTTCGAAGCTGCGCAGCGCCTCGGCGACCAAAGACTCGAAGGCCGGCTCGGACGCGGCGACGATCTCTCCCGCCCGGCGCTTGGCGAACCAGTGGCCGGTACGGCAGTGGACGGTGGCGCGGCAGCCGTTGAGCACCCGGTTGTCGGCCAGGTGCCCGTCCCCGTCGGTGTGTTCGCGCACGGAGGCGCGGAGCGCCGCGAGCACCGTGGGCCGGTCCGGGGCGGCGATCACCTCCCGCGCCGGCGCGCCGTACAGCGGGAGTCCGGCCTGGTGGGCGACGGAGCGGTCGATGACGTACCAGAAGTCGGACGCGTCCGCGGGGTCGTAACTGACGCGTTCGGGCAGGGACGGTCCGGTGTTGAGGTCGAGCAGGTAGCCCGCCTCGCCCGACGGGCGGGCGGCGAAGTCGGCGGCGTAAACGACCAGTTCGAGGCCGGCGGCGGGGCAGGGCAGCGCCGGGTGGGCCAGCGTCGCGGCGAGCGGGGCGAGGTCGGCGCGGGGCGGGGCCGGGTCCACGACGACCGTGACGTCGACGTCGCTGCGCCCGTGGCGGTAGTCGCCCAGGGCGAGCGAGCCCACGGCGAGGACGCTGAGCAGACGGTCTCCGCAGACGGCGGAGGTGCGACGGACCAGCTCCTCCAGAAAGGCGCGCAGTTCCGGCGGCGGGAGGGAGGGGCGGCTCATTGCCCCAGTGTCACCCCGGCGAGTCGCCCGCTGCGGGTCACGTCCACAGCTCGCCGCTGTCGCACACCCGTGCGCCCATGTTGCGCTCCATCATCCGCAGGGCCGCGTCCGCCAGATCCTCGTGGATGTGCGCGACGGCGTCCCGAGGGACGATCACCTGGAAGTGCCGGATGTGCGCGTCGAGCGAGGAGTACAGCACGCACTGCTCGGTCACCTGCCCGCACAGCACCAGCTGGTCGATCCCCTGCTGGGAGAGCAGATAGCTGAGCGGGGTCTCGAAGAAGACCGAGTGCCGGGCCTTGACCACGAACAGCGACGACTCGTCCGGCACCAGCGGCTCCACCAGATGCGCGTGCTGCCCCGCCAGCGCCTTGTCGAGCAGCTCGCCGTGGTGCGAGCGCCACTCGCCGAAGTTGTCGTTGACGTAGATCACCGGCGCGTCCTGCCGTCGCGCCCGCTCCAGCAGCCCTGAGATCACCGGGACCACCGTCTCGGCGGACGGGAGCAGCTGGTCGGCGTCCGGGTGGTCGTAGGTGTTGATCATGTCGATGACGATCAGTGCGGTCTTGCCCATGCCTCCAGGGTTCCACCCGCGCGCGGGAACAGGCATCCGCACGGTGCCGCGGCGCGGGAGCGCCCGCGACGTGGGCCTCCGGCCGTACTCCGACGCCAACGGGGCCGTCCGGCCCTAGTCGGGACCCGTTCCGCCACCGACGATGGGGAAATGATCCACAGCGATGGCTTCCGGGCGCTCGACCGGCAGGAGTGCCTGCGCCTGCTGGGCAAGGTGCCGGTCGGTCGCGTCGTGTACACGCGGCAGGCGCTCCCTGCGGTGCTGCCGGTGAACTTCACTCTGGAGCCGGACGGCGCCGTGGTGCTGCGCACGTCCGCCGGCTCCGACCTGGTGCGGGCCGTCGACGGGGTGGTGGTGGCGTTCGAGGCGGACGACTTCCACGCGGGGCGCCGGTCGGGCTGGAGCGTGGTGGTGACCGGCCGGGCGGCTGTGGTCACCGACCCGGCCGAGCACGAACGGCTGCTGCGCACCGGCCCCCGCTCGTGGATGCCGCTGCGGGAGGGCGTGTTCGTGCGGATCGAGAGCGAGATGGTGGCGGGACGGGAGCTCACGGCCGTCGGCGCGGGACCGTAGCCGCCCCTCGGGTGGTCAACCCCCTTGATCCATACCGCCGGACGGGTGGCGTACGGTACGGCCTGTGACCGCCTACACCCCTGAAGACACCCCGGGCCGTTACGGCCTGTACGCCACCGTCGAGACCGAGCCGCGCTCCGTCGGCCGGGTGCGCACCGAGTACTCGCCCGCGCACGACGGCGACCCGGACCCCGGCGAGATCGTCTGGACGTGGGTCCCGTTCGAGGAGAACGACGGCCGCGGCAAGGACCGGCCGGTGCTGGTCGTCGCCCGTGAGACGGCGGGGACCTTCCTCGCGGTGCAGCTGTCGAGCAAGGGGCGTGCCGGGGACCGGGACCGGGTGCCGATCGGCAGCGGGCCGTGGGACCGGTCGGGACGCGACTCCTGGGTGGCCGTGGACCGGGTGCTGCGGCTGCACGAGCAGGGCATGCGCCGGGAGGCGTGCGCGCTGGACCGGATGCGCTTCAACTCGGTGCGGCAGCGGCTCAGGGAGCGCTACGGCTGGGAGTGACCTCCGCCGGCGCGACCGCCAGGTCCGCGAAGGCCCGCTCGAACGCGGTGCGGGTCGCGCCGTCCCGGGTGCGGTCGAGGATCCCGAACACCACGTGGGCGAAGGCGCCCTCGAAGCGTCCGCCGGGGCCCAGGTGCGTGTGGAACGCCTCCGCGACCTGGGCGGGGTCGTTGCGGAACACGCCGCAGCCCCAGGCCCCGAGCACCAGCCGCCGGTAGCCGTGGTGGGCCGCCGTCTCCAGGACGCGGCCCGCGCGGCGGACGAGCACGCCGGGCACCTCCCCCACGCGCTCGGGCGCCTTGGAGCGGATCACGCCCGCGTTCGGCGCCGGTGACGTGAGGAAACCGGCCGTGAACGGGGCGTCCAGCAGGGCGCCGCGGTCGTCGCGGAACACCGGCACGGCCGGGGCGTGGATCACCCGATCGGTGTAGAAGGGGTCCCGGTGGGCGCGGTGGTGGTCGTAGAAGCCGGGCGCCCGCAGCAGGCAGGTGTACAGCGCGGAGGCGCGGCACAGGGCCTCCTCCTGGGCCTGTGCGCCGTTGAGGTAGCCGCCGCCCGGGTTGCGCGCCGACGCGAAGTTCAGGACGGCCACGGGGTCCGGGCCTTCCGGGACGGTGAGGCGGCGGGCGGCGGCCAGGCTGCTCTCGCCGGTCACCTCGAAGCGGGTGGGCGCGGGCTCGAAGGCCGGGACCGGGACCGGGTCCGGCCCGTGCAGCGTGGTGGCCTGCCGTGCCGCCTCGA
Source organism: Streptomyces sp. BJ20 (assembly GCF_022869105.1). NCBI lineage: Bacteria > Bacillati > Actinomycetota > Actinomycetes > Kitasatosporales > Streptomycetaceae > Streptomyces > Streptomyces sp. BJ20. The sequence goes on along the minus strand of NZ_CP094918.1, from coordinate 3,072,545 downwards.
CGGCGGCCCCGACCGGCACCCGGCGGCCGTCCGGCGCGAGGTAGGCGCCTTCCGCCACGATCCGTTCCGTCTCCCGGGCGATGCCCCGCAGGCGCGCGCTCACGGCGCCACCCCCGTAGCCGCCGTGACCGCGCTCCACGCGCCCCGCGCGTTCCCCCTCGTCGTGCTCACACGAGCATCCTGAGCGATGCTGGTGACGCGGCGCAACGCGGTTTTCGCCGCCCCGGACGGTCCGGGCCCGGAGGTGAAAAGCCCCGGTGGCGGGCGGGACGCGGAGGTGACGGACCCCTTACGCCCCGTCGGGCGCTCTTGTGCACGGCGGTTCGAGGGTTTTGGGTGGACGCGTCGATGCCGGCCGGGACCCACCGGGCCCCGGGCCGGCGACATGGTGGTGTCTCAGGAGGATTCCCGCATGTCAGATCCGTCGAGCGGTTGCGCGCCGTACCGCGCGGCCGTCACCGAAGCCGAGGCGGAGGCCCTGATACGGGGCATCTGCTTCAAGACAGGACCGCCCCGCCGACTCGGCGTGGAGGTCGAATGGCTGGTCCACGAGTCGCGCGATCCGCGGCTCCCCGTCTCCCGTGAACGGCTCGAAGCGGCCTACGCCGCACTGCGTGAGGTGCCCCTGCGCTCGGCGCTCACCGTCGAGCCCGGCGGCCAGCTGGAGCTCAGCTCTCCGCCCGCCGCGTCCCTCACCGAGTGCCTGACCACCGTCTCCGCCGACCTGGACGCCGTCCGCGCCGTCCTGCGCCGGGACGGCCTCACCCTGGCAGGCCTGGGCCACGACCCCTGGCAGACCCCCCGCCGGTTCCTCCGGCAGCCGCGTTACGACGCGATGGAGGCCGCCCTCGACCGCACCGGCGCGGGCGGCCGGTACATGATGTGCAATTCCGCCTCCGTGCAGGTGTGCGTGGACGCCGGCCACGAGGAACCCGGCCCGCTCGGCCACGTACGCCGCTGGTGGATGGCGCACCTGCTGGGCGCCGTCCTGGTGGCGGTGTTCGCCAACTCCCCCGTCTCCGCCGGCCGGCCCACCGGCTGGCTCTCCACACGCCAGCTGCGCTGGGCGCAGATCGGCGCCGGACGGGCCGGCGCGCCCGCGCTGGACGCCGACCCGCGCGGCGCATGGGCCCGGCACGTGCTGGACGCGCCCGTGATGTGCGTGCGCGGGGACGGTGACGGCCCGTGGGAGGTGCCGGAGGACCTGTCGTTCCGGCACTGGACGCGGCGCCGGGCGCCGCGCGCGCCCACCCACGACGACCTGGACTACCACGTCACGACGCTGTTCCCGCCGGTCCGGCCGCGCGGCCATCTGGAGCTGCGGATGATGGACGCGCAGCCCGGCGAGGACGGCTGGACCGTGCCGCTGGCCGTCACAGCGGCGCTGTTCGACGACACCGAGGCCGCCGAGACCGCGTACCGGGCGGTGAAACCACTGGCCGAGCGGACGCGGGGTCTGGCCGCCCCGCAGAACCCGCTGTGGCGGGACGCGGCCCGCGACGGGCTGGCCGACCCGGAGCTGCGGGAGGCGGCGGCCGTCTGTTTCGCGGCGGCGCTGGCCGCCCTGCCCCGGCTCGGTGCCGCGACCGCCCTGGTCGACCGGGTCGCGGCGTTCCGGGACCGCTATGTCGACCGGGGCCGCTGCCCCGCCGACGACCTGCTCGACGCGTGGCGCGCGCGGCACGACGGGCGCCCGGACGGATCCGGGGCGGCCCTGCTCACCACCCACCCGCACGGGAAGGACACTCCCTCATGACCGACCCCGCCCTCGACGCCGAAACCCTGCGTGAGCGCGCGGTCGCCTCGCTGGTCGTCGCGCGGGACCGCACCACGCTGCTGACCAGTTGTGTGGAGGACCCCGACCTGACCGCGCAGCACTCGCCACTGATGTCGCCGCTGGTGTGGGACCTGGCGCACATCGGCAACCAGGAGGAGCAGTGGCTGCTGCGCGCGGTGGCCGGGCAGGAGGCGATCCGACCGGAGATCGACAGCCTCTACGACGCCTTCGAGCACCCGCGCGCCGAACGCCCCAGCCTGCCCCTGCTGTCGCCCCAGGAGGCCCGCAGGTACGCCTCCGACGTGCGCGGACGGGCGCTGGACGTGCTGGAGCGCACGGCGTTCGACGGCACCCGGCTGACCGAGGCCGGGTTCGCCTTCGGGATGATCGCCCAGCACGAGCAGCAGCACGACGAGACCATGCTGATCACCCACCAGCTCCGCAAGGGCCCGGCCGCGCTCACCGCGCCCGACCCGGAGCCGGTGACGCCGTACACGGGTCCGGCGGAGATCCTGGTGCCGGGCGGTCCGTTCACCATGGGCACCTCGGCCGAGCCGTGGGCGCTGGACAACGAACGCCCCGCGCACCGGCGGGAGGTGGCGCCGTTCTGGATCGACGCCACGCCGGTCACCAACGGCGCGTACCAGGCGTTCGTCGAGGACGGCGGCTACGACGACCCGCGCTGGTGGACGCTCGAGGGCTGGGCGCACGTGCGCCGCGCCCGCCTCACCGCGCCGCTGTACTGGCGCCGCGAGGGCGGGCAGTGGCTGCGGCGCCGCTTCGGGGTCACCGAACTGGTGCCGCCGGACGAGCCGGTGCTGCACGTGTGCTGGTACGAGGCGGACGCGTACGCCCGCTGGGCGGGGCGCCGGCTGCCCACCGAGACCGAGTGGGAGAAGGCCGCCCGGCACGACCCGGCCACGGGCCGCTCCCGGCGCTACCCGTGGGGCGACGCCGACCCGGCGCCCGAGCACGCCAACCTCGGCCAGCGCCATCTGCGTCCGGCGCCGGCCGGCAGCTATCCGGCGGGCGCGTCGCCGCTGGGCGTACGGCAGTTGATCGGGGACGTGTGGGAGTGGACGGCGTCCGACTTCCTGCCGTACCCGGGCTTCCGGGCGTTCCCGTACAAGGAGTACTCGGAGGTGTTCTTCGGGCCGGAGTACAAGGTGCTGCGCGGCGGTTCGTTCGCCGTGGACCCGGTGGCCTGCCGGGGCACGTTCCGCAACTGGGACCATCCGATACGGCGGCAGATCTTCTCCGGGTTCCGCACCGCCCGCTTGGCGGAGGGTGCGTGATGTGCCGTCACCTGGCCTATGTGGGTCCCGCGGAGTCGCTGGGCGCGCTGCTGGTGGGGCCGTCGCACGGGCTGTACCGGCAGTCGTGGGCGCCCCGCCGGCAGCGGCACGGCACGGTCAACGCGGACGGTTTCGGCGTCGGCTGGTACGCCGAGGGCGACCCGGTCCCGGCCCGCTACCGGCGGGCCGGGCCCGTCTGGGCGGACCTGTCGTTCACCGACCTGGCACGGGTGGTGCGCACGGAGGCGCTGCTCGCCGCCGTGCGGGACGCGACGCTGTCGGGCGCCGACGCGGAGGCGGCCGCGGCCCCCTTCGCGTCGGGGGCATGGCTGTTCAGCCACAACGGGGCGGTGCCGGGCTGGCCCGGTTCGCTGGCGCCGCTGGCGGCCACGCTGCCCGCCGAGGACCTGCTGTCGCTGGAGGCCCGCAACGACTCGGCGTTCGTGTGGGCGCTGGTGCTGGCGCGGCTGCGGGCCGGCGACGCCATGGGGCAGGCGCTGGCCGACACGGTCGCCGAGGTCGCGGCGGCGGCCCCGCGAGCCCGGCTGAACCTGCTGCTCACCGACGGCGCCACCGTCGCGGCGACCGCGTGGGGGGACACCCTGTGGTACCTCGCCCGGCCCGGCGGGGGAACCGTCGTCGCCTCCGAGCCCCACGACGACGACCCGCACTGGCAGGAGGTGCCCGACCGCACCCTGCTGGCCGCGAGCCGCACCGACGTTCTGCTCACCCCGCTCAAGGAGCCCCTCACGTGAGTCCGTTCCGTCTGACCCGCACTCTCCCCGAGGACGCCACCGGCGCCGCGCTGCGCGCCGACGTCCGCGCGGGACTGACCGGCAGCCCCAAGACGCTGCCGCCCAAGTGGTTCTACGACGCACGCGGCAGCGAGCTGTTCGAGGAGATCACCGCGCTGCCCGAGTACTACCCGACGCGCGCCGAGCGGGAGATCCTGCTCTCCCGCGCCGACGAGATCGCCGCCGCGTCCGGCGCCCGCACCCTGGTCGAACTGGGCTCGGGCTCCTCGGAGAAGACGCGGCATCTGATCGCCGCCCTGGACGGGCTGCACACGTACGTCCCGGTCGACGTCAGCGAGTCCGCGCTGACCGGGGCGGGACAGGCGCTGGCCGCCGAGCGGCCGGGGCTCGAGGTGCACGCGCTGGTCGCGGACTTCACCGCCGAGCTTGCCCTGCCGGACACGCCGGGGCCGCGTCTGGTGGCGTTCCTCGGCGGCACCGTCGGCAATCTGCTGCCCGCCGAGCGGTCCGCGTTCCTCGCCTCCGTGCGCGCCCTGCTCGCCCCGGGCGACGCGCTGCTCCTCGGCACGGACCTGGTGAAGGACGAGCGGACGCTGGTCCGGGCCTACGACGACGCGGCCGGGGTGACGGCCGCGTTCAACCGGAACGTGCTGAACGTCGTCAACCGTGAGCTGGGCGCCGACTTCGACCCGGACGCCTTCGCGCATGTGGCGGTGTGGGACGCGGAGCACGAGTGGATCGAGATGCGGCTGCGCTCGCGCACCGCGCAGTCCGTGAAGATCCCGGCGCTGGAACTGGTCGTGGACTTCGCGGAGGGCGAGGAACTGCGCACCGAGGTGTCGGCGAAGTTCCGGCAGGAGGGGGTGCGCGCCGAACTCGCCGCCGCCGGGCTGGACCTGACCCGGTGGTGGACGGACGGCGAAGGACGGTTCGCACTGTCCCTGAGCGTGGCCCGCTGAGCACCACCCGCCGACCGGCCGCCGCCCGGGACGCCCTCACTCGAAGGCGAGGGTCTCCGTGATGCGCCGCGCGGCGCGCTCGGCCTCCTTCTCGGGGTCGGCGCCGGTGAGCACCTCGGTCATGTACTCCTTGATCGGGTTGTCGGCCTCGACCACGCTCCACCGGGGCGTGGCCGGGGTCGCCCGGCCCCGTGCGGCGCCGGCCGCCATGGCCTCCAGGCCCTCCTCCCCCGCGACCGAGCCGGCGAGGTCCGCCTTGTTCGGCACGTAGTTCATGGTGCGGGCGAGGTCGGTGTTCCAGCGGGCACCGGTGAGGGCGGCGACGACCTCGACGGCGGCGTCCTCGGCGTCCGTGTTGGCCGGGACGACGAGGTCGGAGCCGCCGGTGAAGACGGCGCCGGGGCGGCCGGCCTCCTTGCCGGGGACGGGGAAGTAGCCGATCTTGTCCTCCAGTCCGGGGTTCTGCTGGAGGATGGCGCGGACCAGTCCGGGGACGGCGACGATCTGGGCGACCTTCCCGTCGGCGAACACCCCCGCCTGCGGCGGATGTTCCTCGTCGGCGTCGACGGGGCCGTCGCCGAGCTGCTGGAGCCGGCGGTAGAAGTCCATGCCGCGCAGGGCGGCCTCGCTGTCGAGGGCGCCCTTCCACACGCCGTCGCGTTCGGTGGCGAGTTCGCCGCCCTCCTCCCAGATGAATCCGGCGAGCGTGTACCAGTCCTGTCCGGCGAGGTAGACACCCTGGGTGTCGCCGGTGTCGAGCCGCTCGGTGACGTCCAGCCACTCCTCGCGGGTCCTCGGCGGGGTGACGCCGGCCGCGCGGAACAGGTCCTTGCGGTAGACGACGACGCGGTTGGCGGCGTACCAGGGGATGCCGTACTGCTGGGAGCCCCAGCGGCCGGGTTCGGCGAGGCCGGGCAGCCAGTCGTCGCGGCCCCAGTCGCGCATGGACTCCAGGGTGAGGTCGAGCAGCCCGTCGCTCTCGGCGTAGGCGGACACCTGGGTGTTGCCGACCTCGATGACGTCGGGCCCGTCGGGGTCCCTGCCGCGCAGGGCCCGCTGGACCTTCTCGCCGATGCCGGTCCATTCCTGGATGCGGATGTCGAGGTCGAGTGTCTCGTGCTCGCGTTCGAACTCCGCGGTGAAGCGGTCCAGGAAGTCCTGCGAGGCGCTGTGCTGCATCAGCCACACGGTGACGGTGCGCCGCTCCGCCGCGCTGTCGGACATCACCCCGCAGCCGGTGAGCAGGGAGGCGGACACACAGACGAGGGCGAGCAGACGGCGTCTCACGTGGGGTCCTGTTTTTCTGTCTGGCGGACAGGGCGGGGCCCGGCGTGGGGGGCGAGCCGGAGCTCGGACGGGCGCCCAGCATCTTGGTATGGACCAATGCCCGGGTCAAGGCCGCCAGGCGAACGGGGCCGACACCTCGCGCCCCGACCCGGCGTGGGGCACGGTGGAGTGACGTGTGCCACTGGCGGTGGAGCCGCCGTGAGAGGAGCAGAACATGTCGAACCACACCTACCGGGTCACCGAGATCGTCGGCACCTCGCCCGACGGCGTGGACGCCGCCGTCCGCAACGGCATCGAGCGGGCCTCTCAGACGCTGCGCCATCTGGACTGGTTCGAGGTGACGCAGGTGCGCGGGCAGATCGAGGAGGGGCGCGTCGCGCATTACCAGGTGGGCCTGAAGGTGGGTTTCCGGCTGGAGGAGACGGACTGAGCCGCCGCACGGCTCAGGTACGGCCCTCGCGCTCCTGCGCGTCCTTCAGCTCGCCCGACGGCGTCGCCCAGCGCGCGTGGACGACGGTGAACCCGGCCCGGCGGGCGTCCTCGCAGACCAGCTCGTCGTCGTCGACCAGCATCCGCACCTGACGGGTGCGGGCCAGGCGGCGCAGCACGGCCAGCTTGGTGAACCGGGCGGGCCGCCGGTCGGCGTTGCCGCGCATGTGCAGCTCCCCCTCGGGCAGCCCCTGCGCGGCCAGCCAGTCCAGGGTGTCGCGGCGGCATCGCCCGGGCCGGCCGGTGAGGTAGACGATGTCGCACGTCTCGGCGCTCTCCCGCACCAGCGCGATCCCCTCGGCGAGCGGCGGGTCCTGCGGCGCGGCGGCGAAGAAGCCGTCCCAGTCGCGGGGCCTGCGCTCGAGGAAGTGCTGGCGGTGCGCGGTGCCGGCGAGGGTGTTGTCCAGGTCGAACACGGCCAGCGGACGCTGCGCGCGATCGGTGCGGTGGGTCACCCTCCCACCCTAGAGCGGCGCCCCAGGAATCCTGGCGGCTCCCCCGTGTTGAACCCGGTATGAGTTCCGTGATCGCCGCGACCCGCTTCTCCGTCCTCGACCGCTCCCGGGTGCGCGAGGGGCACACCGCCCCCGAGGCCCTGAGGGACACGGTGGATCTGGCGCGGGAGGCGGAGCGCCTCGGGTACCACCGGTTCTGGGTGGCCGAGCACCACGGGGTGCCCGGGGTGGCGGGTTCGGCGCCGACCGTGCTGGCGGCCGCGGTCGCCGGGGCGACCCGCACGATCCGCGTCGGCACCGGCGGGGTCATGCTGCCCAACCACCGTCCGCTGGTCGTGGCCGAGCAGTTCGGCGTGCTGGCCTCGCTGTTCCCGGACCGGATCGACATGGGTCTGGGCCGCTCGGTGGGGTTCACCGACGGGGTGCGCAAGGCGCTCGGGCGCGACAAGGGCGACGCGGAGGACTTCGCGGGCCAGCTCGACGAGCTGCTCGGCTGGTTCGCGGGGACCTCCCCCACGGGGGTGCGTGCCCGGCCGTCCGAGGGGCTGACCGTGCCGCCGTTCGTGCTGGCGATGGGCGAGGGCGCGGACATCGCCGCCCGCGCCGGGCTGCCGATGGTCATCGGCGACCTGCGCGACCGCGAACGGATGCGGCGCGGCGTCGACCGCTACCGCGAGCGGTTCCGCCCGTCCGCCTGGGCGGAGGAGCCGTACGTGGTGATCTCCGGGACGGTGGCGGTGGCGGACACGTCCGAGCGGGCCCGGCGGCTGCTGGTGCCGGAGGCCTGGTCGATGGCGTACTCCCGCACACACGGCGCCTTTCCGCCGCTGCCGCCCGCCGAGCGCGTCGAGTCCCTCGCCATGAGCGCCAAGGAGCGCGGCTTCTACGAGGCGGGGCTGGCCGGGCAGCTCGCCGGCACCGCGGAGGAGGTGCGGCGGGAGCTGGAGGCGGTACTGAAGGACACCGGCGCCCAGGAGGTGCTCGTCACCACCAGCACCCACGACCGTGAGGCGCTGCTGGACTCCTACCGGCGGCTCGCCGCGCTCGCGGGGCTCGACGACGGCGCGACGCGCCGGTGAGGACACCGGCGCGTCGTGGGGAGAGCGGGGACGGGGCCCTACCGTTCGCGGCCCCGGCCCGGGACGTCACGGCCACGGCCGGGGACGTCGCGCCCCTTGCGGCCGGACTCGTCGGTCATCTCCGTCTCGGCCTCGATGCGCTCCTTGCGCACCCGGCCGCGCACGGTCTCGTTCGTGACCGTCTCCTCGGTGGTCATCCGGACGCGCTCGACCGGCACGGCCTCGGTGGTGACCACGGGGCGCTCCTCGTGCAGCGTGACCTCGTGCTGGTCCTCCTTGAAGGCGGGACCGGACAAGGCGTCGTCACGGTTGGCGTCCGTGATCGGCTCGCGCTCCACGCGTACTTCCTCGTGGCGGACCGGGACGGTCTGCTGGACCTCCTCGGTCACCACGTACTTGCGCAGCCGCGCGCGGCCGCTCTCGTGGCGTTCCACGCCGACGTGCATACGCTCCTCGGAGCGCGTCATCGCGTCGTCGGTGCCGCGCGCGCCGGCCTCGCCGCGGTGGGACCTGGCGCCGGCCGCGCCGGACCGTTCGGCGGTGGTGCCCTTGGCGCCCGCCGCGGAGGACATGCCGCCCTTCGCGCCCGTCGTCCCGGCCGCACCGGACGTGTCCGACGTGTCGCCGCGGCGTCCGGTCGCCGCACCCGCGGCACCGGCCGCTCCGGCCGCGCCCGCGGCGCCGGCGGTTCCGGTGGTCCCGGCCCGGCCCGTCGTGCCGCCGCTGTCCTTGGGGTCGCCGAGGACGTTGTCCCAGTTGATGCCGTAGTACTCGTAGAGCCGGTGCTCCTCGTCCACCGACAGGTGCCCGCCCGCGTCGATGTCCACGCTGGGCGCGCCCTTCACCTTGTCCTTGTCGTAGGGCACCTCGAGGTGGTCCTGGACCAGGGAGGCGTCACGGATGGGTACGAACGACTCGCTGGAGCCGAACATCCCGGTCTTGACGGTCACCCACTCGGGGCGTCCACTCGCGTCGTCGAGGAAGACGTGCTTCGCGTCGCCGATCTTGTTGCCGTCCCCGTCGTACACGGGGTGATCCAGCAGGATCGAGATCTCTTCGCGGGTGATCATCTGTCATCACCCTCCTCTCGGGTCACTCCTCTCCGGTTCTCCTGATCAGGAGGTAAAAAACGGGACGAAAGTGATTAAACGCACTTTATTTTCCACAGCGCGACACAAGGGTGTCCGGGAACGCGAGACGGGGCCGGAAGGAGCACCTTCTCCCGGCCCCGCCCGTCCGCACCTGCCGGCGAACGTCCGTGGGAGCGGCTACCGCTTGCCCGCCTTGCGGGTCGCCCGCAGCCACTCCTTGTTCATGCCCGTGATGGACGTCAGCGGGATGCCCTTGGGGCAGGCGGTGGCGCACTCCCCCGCGAGGGTGCAGCCGCCGAAGCCCTCCTCGTCCATCTGCGCCACCATGTCCAGCACCCGGGTCTCCCGCTCGGGGGCGCCCTGCGGCAGCACGTTCAGGTGGTTGATCTTGGCGGAGGTGAACAGCATCGCCGCGCCGTTGGGGCAGGCGGCGACGCAGGCGCCGCAGCCGATGCACTCGGCGTGTTCGAAGGCGAGGTCCGCGTCCGGCTTCGGCACCGGGGTGGCGTGCGCCTCCGGGGCGGAGCCGGTGGGCGCGGTGATGTAGCCGCCGGCCTGGATGATGCGGTCGAAGGCGGAGCGGTCGACGACCAGGTCCTTGATCACCGGGAACGCGGCGGCCCGCCACGGCTCGATGTCGATGGTGTCGCCGTCCTGGAAGGACCGCATGTGCAGTTGGCAGGTGGTGGTGCGCTCGGGCCCGTGGGCGTCGCCGTTGATGACCAGCGAGCAGGCGCCGCAGATGCCCTCGCGGCAGTCGTGGTCGAAGGCGACCGGGTCCTCGCCCTTGAGGATGAGCTCCTCGTTGAGGGTGTCGAGCATCTCCAGGAAGGACATGTCCGGGGAGACGTCGTCCACCTCGTACGTGGACATGGCGCCGTCGGCGTCGGCGTTCTTCTGGCGCCAGACGCGCAGGGTGAGCTTCATGCGTAGCTCCGCTGGGTGGGGTGGACGTACTCGAAGACCAGGTCTTCCTTGTGCAGGGTCGGAGCCTCGCCGGTGGCGGTGAACTCCCAGGCGGCCGCGTAGGAGAACTCGTCGTCCTTGCGGGCCGCCTCGCCGTCCGGCGTCTGGGACTCCTCACGGAAGTGCCCGCCGCAGGACTCGGTGCGGTGCAGCGCGTCGAGGCACATCAGCTCGGCGAGCTCCAGGTAGTCGACGACGCGGTTGGCCTTCTCCAGGGACTGGTTGAACTCCTCGCCGGTGCCGGGGACCTTGATGCGCCGCCAGAACTCCTCTCGGATCTGGGGGATGCGCTCCAGGGCCTTGCGCAGTCCGGAGTCGGAGCGGGCCATGCCGCAGAACTCCCACATCAGCTCGCCCAGTTCCCGGTGGAAGGAGTCGGGGGTGCGGTCGCCGTCGACGGACAGCAGCAGGTTCAGCCGGTCCTCGGTCTCGGCCAGCACCTCCTGCACCGCGGGGTGCTCCCCGGCCACCTCGTCGAGCTTCGGGTTGCGGCCGAGGTAGTCGTTGAGGGTCGCCGGCAGCACGAAGTAGCCGTCGGCCAGGCCCTGCATCAGCGCGGACGCGCCGAGCCGGTTGGCGCCGTGGTCGGAGAAGTTGGCCTCGCCGATGGCGAACAGGCCCGGAACGGTGGTCTGGAGGTCGTAGTCGACCCACAGGCCGCCCATCGTGTAGTGCACGGCGGGGTAGATCCGCATCGGCACCTCGTACGGATCCTCGTCGGTGATCCGCTGGTACATGTCGAAGAGGTTGCCGTACTTGGCCTCGACGGCCTCCCGGCCCATGCGCCTGATGGCGTCGGCGAAGTCCAGGTAGACGCCCTGGCCGCCGGGGCCCACTCCCCTGCCCTCGTCGCAGACGTTCTTCGCGGCGCGGGAGGCGATGTCGCGGGGCACCAGGTTGCCGAAGGAGGGGTAGACGCGCTCCAGGTAGTAGTCGCGCTCGTCCTCGGGGATCTGCGCGGGCGGGCGGGTGTCGCCCTTGGCCCTGGGCACCCAGATGCGGCCGTCGTTGCGCAGCGACTCGCTCATCAGGGTGAGCTTGGACTGGTGGTCGCCGGTGCGCGGGATGCAGGTGGGGTGGATCTGGGTGAAGCACGGGTTGGCGAAGTACGCCCCGCGCCGGTGCGCGCGCCAGACGGCGGTGGCGTTGGAGTTCATGGCGTTCGTCGACAGGTAGAAGACGTTGCCGTAGCCGCCGGTCGCCAGCACGACCGCGTCCGCGAAGTACGTGGAGATCTTCCCGGTGATCAGGTCGCGGGCGACGATGCCACGGGCCCGGCCGTCGACGACGATCAGGTCGAGCATCTCGGTGCGCGGGTGCATCTCCACGTTGCCGGCGGCGATCTGCCGGCTGAGCGCCTGGTAGGCGCCGAGGAGGAGCTGCTGGCCCGTCTGGCCGCGGGCGTAGAAGGTGCGGGACACCTGGACGCCGCCGAAGGAGCGGGTGTCGAGCAGGCCGCCGTACTCGCGGGCGAAGGGCACGCCCTGCGCGACGCACTGGTCGATGATCTCCACGGAGATCTGCGCGAGGCGGTGGACGTTGGACTCGCGGGCGCGGAAGTCGCCGCCCTTGACGGTGTCGTAGAAGAGGCGGTGGACGGAGTCGCCGTCGTTGCGGTAGTTCTTCGCGGCGTTGATGCCGCCCTGCGCGGCGATCGAGTGGGCGCGGCGCGGGGAGTCCTGGTAGCAGAACTGGACGACGTGGTAGCCCTGTTCGGCGAGCGTGGCGCCGGCGGAGCCGCCCGCGAGTCCGGTGCCGACGACGATGACGGTGTGCTTGCGCCGGTTGGCGGGGTTGACCAGCTTGGCCTCGAAGCGCCGCTTGTCCCAGCGCTCGTGGACGGGGCCCGCCGGGGCCTTGGTGTCGGCTACCGGGTCGCCGGTCGTGTAGTCGGTGTACGAGGTCATGGTCAGCTCACCACTCCGGTCATGACGCCCACGGGAACGGCGAGGAAGCCGGCCGTGAGCAGCAGCGCAAGGGCGTTGGCGGTGGTCTTCAGGGCGCGGTCGCGGGTGCGGCTGCCGGCGCCGAGGGTCTGGGCGGCGCTCCAGAAGCCGTGCCGGACGTGCAGGCCGACGGCCAGCATCGCGACGATGTAGATGGTGTTGCCGTACCAGGTGGAGAAGGTGTCCACGACGTTCTGGTAGGGCTTGCCGGACTCGAAGCCGCCGGAGTGGACGGTGCCGGTGGTCAGGTCGAGGAGGTGCCAGACGATGAACAGGGCGAGGATGATCCCGCCCCAGCGCATGGTGCGCGTGGCGTAGCTCGCCCGCGCCTTCTTGTGCACGTACTTGGTCGGGCGGGCCTTGATGTCGCGGCGGCTGAGCTGGTACGCGGAGACGGCGTGTGCCACCACGGCGAGGACCAGCACCACGCGGACGACCCACAGCGTCCACTCGTAGTGCATGAACGGTTCGCCGACCGTCCGCAGCCAGTGGGCGTAGTGGTTGAACTCGCCCGCCCCGAAGAAGATCTTCAGGTTTCCGATCATGTGGACGACCAGATACAGCAGCATGATCAGGCCGCTGACCGCCATCACTGCCTTCTTGCCGACGGTCGAGTCCCACACGCTGCGTGCCATGGACGGCCGTCGGTCCGTCCGCGTTGCCAGAGCCATGTCACCAGACGCTAGGGCCGGAGGGCCTCATCGGTCCAAGACATGGTGCGGCTGGATTCGATAGGGCCGCCCTATCATGGCTGGATGCAGTTCCAGCAGCTCCAGTACTTCGTGGCGGTGGCCGAGACCCGCCACTTCACCCGCGCCGCCGAGCTGGTCCACGTCGCCCAGCCGTCCTTGTCGCAGCAGATCAAGGCGCTGGAGCGGGAGCTGGGGGCGGATCTGTTCCGGCGGGCGCGCGGCAACATCACGCTGACCGACGCGGGCGAGGCGCTGCTGCCGCTGGCCCGGCGCATTCTGGCGGACGCGGAGACCGCCCGGCACGAGGTGCAGGAGGTGGCGCAGCTCCGCGGCGGCCGCGTGCGGCTCGGCGCGACCCCGAGCCTGTGCACGGGCCTGCTGCCGGACGTGCTGCGCGCCTTCCACGACCGCTATCCGGGCGTACGGCTGCTGATCGAGGAGGGCGGCTCGCACGACCTCGTGCGCGAGCTGGCGCGCGGGGCCCTGGACCTGGCCCTGGTCGTGCTGCCGCTGCCGACGCCCTCCCCCGCGCTGACCACGGTGGAGCTGTTGCGGGAGGACCTGGTGGTGGTCTCCTCGCCGGACGCGCCCCGCCCCGGCCGGGGGCGACGGGCGGTGCGCGTCGCCGACCTGGAGGGCGAGCGTCTGGTGATGTTCCGGCACGGCTACGACCTGCGGGAGCTGACCGTGGCCGCGTGCCGGGCGGAGGGGTTCGAGCCGGAGTTCGCCGTGGAGGGCGGGGAGATGGACGCGGTGCTGGGGTTCGTCCGGGCGGGGCTGGGCGTGGCGGTGGTGCCGCGCATGGTGGCCGCCCGCTCCGGCCTGGGCCTGCGCGTCACCCCCCTGGCCCGCCCGGGCCTGCACCGCACGATCGCCCTGGCCCACCGCAGCGACGTGGCCCCGCCGCGGGCGGCACGGGAGCTTCAGGGGATGCTGCTGGAGCGGTGAGCGCCGGCTCCGGGCGGGCCCGGGCGACGGTCCCGGAAGGTGGCGCGGACCGAGCCGACCCGCTCGCCCTGCCCGAGGACCGGTGCGGAGGCGAGGTCGCGAAGGGTGTCGTCGGCGTCCACGTCGCCGTCGAGACGGCGCAGCGCGGCGACCCTCATCACGGGCCGGGAGCGGTGGGAACCGTCGGCGATCCTGAGCGCGACCGCCGAGCCGTCCGGCAGGCCGAGCGCGTGGACGCGTCTCGGAGCCGTCCTCGGCGTCTGCGCCCGGCAGGCCCCTCTTCCAACGCCCTCAGGGGCGCGGGGAACTGCGCGCCCGGCCCGGACGGACCCGCACAGGCCAGGGCACCTGAGGCGGCACCGGCGTGCCCCGGCGGTCGGTCACCGTGAGCACCTCATCCCGTCGCGTCCACCAAGGCCAGCTCGTGCAGCCGCTCCGGCGGGCCCGGGCGGGCGTAGTACCAGCCCTGGGCCGTGTCGCAGCCGAGGATGCGCAGCTGCTCGGCCTGGGCGCCGGTCTCCACTCCCTCCACGGTGACCGCGAGGTCGAGGTTGTGGGCGAGCGAGACGATCCCCTCGACGATCTTGAGGTCGACCGGGTCGGCGGGGAACTGCTGCATGCTCTGGGTGAAGGAGCGGTCCAGCTTGAGGACGCTCACCGGGAGCCGGCGCAGGTTGGCGAGGTTGGAGTAGCCGGTGCCGAAGTCGTCGAGGGCGATGTCGACGCCCATCTCGGCGAGCCGACGCAGCGGCTTGAGCAGGTCGTCGTCGGCGCCGATGAGCGCGGACTCGGTGACCTCCAGGCACAGCGCGTCCGGGGCGACGCCGGTGCGCTCCAGGATCTCCACCGTGTCCTGGACCAGGCCCGGGTGGGTGAGCTGGCAGGGCGACAAGTTCACGTTGATGCGCAGCGGGCCGAGCGCGTCGCCGCCGTTGGCGTCGCGCCACGCGCGGGCCTGGCGCACCGACTGCTCCAGCACCCACCGGCCGAGCGGAACGATCAGCCCGGTGTGCTCGGCGAGCGGGATGAAGCGGTCCGGGGAGAGCACCCCGTGCTGCGGGTGCAGCCAGCGCACCAGCGCCTCGGCGCCCCGGACGCTGCCGTCGCCGAGGTGCACCAGGGGCTGGTACTCGATGAAGAACTCACCGCGGTCCAGGGCGGTGGGCAGCGCCGTGGTGAGGCCGTGCCGGGTGATGGCGCGGGCGTCGGCCTCCGGGTCGGCCAGCTCGAAGCGGTTGCCGCCGGCCGCCTTGGCCCGGTACATCGTGATGTCGGCGCTGCGCAGCACCTCCGCCGCGCTGCGCTCCCCCGCGGGACCCTCGACGATGCCGATGCTGCCGCGGACGGTGAGCTCCCGGCCGTCGATGCCGATCGGGGCGAGCAGCGCGTTCATGATGCGGCCGGCCAGCTCGTCGACCGTGCGGCGGGTGTCGGTGCCGGTGGTGAGGGCGACGAACTCGTCGCCGCCTAGCCGGGCCACCATCTCGCCGGGCGCGGTGGCGCAGGACTGGAGGCGGTCGGCGACCTCGACGAGCAGCCGGTCGCCGGCCGCGTGGCCGAGGCTGTCGTTGACGGTCTTGAAGCCGTCCAGGTCGAGGTAGCAGAGGCCGAACCGCTGCCCGGGTCCGGCCGCGAGGGCCTTCTCCAGACGCTCGAAGAAGAAGGTGCGGTTGGGCAGCCCGGTGAGCGCGTCATGGGTGGCCTCGTAGCGCAGCCGGAGGTTGAGCAGCCGTCGCTCGGTGGTGTCCTCCATGAGGGCGAGCTGGTAGTGGGGTTCGCCGTCGGCGTCGCGCAGCAGGGAGACGGTGAGGTTGGTCCACAGGACCGTTCCGTCGGGGCGGTAGAAGGCCTTCTCGACGTGGTAGTGCTCGCGCTCGCCGCTCACCAGCTCCTCGTAGAGCCGCCAGGTCTGCGGGGCGTCGTCGGGGTGGGTCCAGTCGCGGACGTTGCGGCCCAGCAGGGCCTGCTCGGTCAGGCCGAACATGCGGGTGAGGGCGCCGTTGACCTGGAGGACGTTGCCGTCGAGGTCGGCGATGCCGATCCCTATGGCCGCGCCTTCGAAGACCGCGCGGAACCGGGTCTCGGTGGCGTGCAGGGCCTGGGCGACCACGCCCTGTGCCTGCAGCGCGGCCTTGGCGATGGCCTCCTGCTCGGCCAGCGTCCGCTCGCGCAGGGCCTGGGCGAAGCCGGCCGCCATGGCGTGCTGGAGGCGCGCGCTGCGCGTCCTGAGGGTCTCGCGGTCGCCGTCCTCGTCGCCGCAGTAGAGGACGAGGTAGGCGTCGACGCAGTCGAGGGTGCGGCTGAGCGCCTCGGGGTCCGTGCAGTGCGCCTCGACGAGCGCCGCGCCGGCCTCGCGGCCCGCCTCCGCGTCGAAGGAGCGGGCGCGCAGGGCCTCGCTCAGCCGCCGGGCGACCGGGAGCAGCCGCTCCTCGAACTCGGGGCGGGTGGCGGCGGTCGAGGTCACCGGGTACACGGCCCGGCTCCAGATCGTCGCGAACCGGCGCAGTCTGCCCTCCGGCGCGTCCGGCTCCGCGTTCACGCCGTACGCCCCACGCCCGCGAGACCGGAGAAGGCGTAGGGATCCTCGTCCTCCGGTGCGGTGTCGGGACGCCATCGCGGCATCGGCACCAGTCCGGGTTCCACCATGTCGTACCCCTCGAAGAACCGCGCGATCTCGTCGCGCGTACGCATGATCAGCGGGTTGCGCATGTCTCGGTACACGTCGACCGCCCCCTCGGCCCGCTCCGGCGGCAACGGGATCCCCTCGTACGTCGCATGGGTGAGCACCAGCATGCTCCCCGGCGCCAGGGCCCCGCGCAGTTCGGCCACCGCCCCGTACGGGTCGTCCGCTTCTTCCACGAAGTGAAGTATGGCAACGAGAAGGAGCGCGACCGGCCGATTCAGGTCGATCAGCCGGCCGACTTCGTCACTGCCGAGAATGTCCCGCGGCTTGCGGAGGTCGGCGGCGAGCACGTCCGCGCGGTCGTTGCCCTCCAGCACGACTTTGCTGTGCGCGACCGCCACCGGGTCACGGTCCACGTACATCACCCGCGCCTCGGGGTCGGCCGCCTGGGCCACCTCGTGCACGTTCCCGAACGTGGGGATGCCGGAGCCGATGTCGAGGAACTGGGTGACTCCCTCGCTGACGGCGAAGCGCACCGCCCGCCGCATGAACGCCCGGTTCGCCTGCATGACCTTGGGCAGTCCCGGCATGAACTCCATGGCCTTGCGGGCGGCTTCCCGGTCGACCTCGAAGTTGTGCGAACCGCCCAGGTAGTAGTCGTACATCCGGGAGACACTGGGCACCGTGATGTCGATGCTCCGTGGGGCCCAGGCGGGACGCTCCATGTATCTCTCCAAGGCGTAGGCGATCCGGTGTTCGAGCAGAGGCTACTGATCGCCCGCCAACAGGGCGACCCCAAACGGAAATTGACCATCCGTTCCCGGTCACTGCCTCTGGCACGTGCCTGCTTTGCGGATGCACAGGATCGTCACGTGACGTGATCACGACACTCCAGAGGGTTCCGGCGCGCGGGAGGAACCCGGGAAAAGCGGTCCGCCCCTCCGCGGATCGCGGAGGGGCGGACTCGGGGCCGGCGGCGCCGGGGTCGGCACCCTGGGGAGGTCGTCACTTCTCCGGCGCGCCGACCGGCTTCCCGTCGGGCCGTACGGCGTACCAGGTGCCGCCCACGCCCTGACCGTTGGTGTCGCCGGGGGCCTTGTCCCCGGCGAAGGTGTAGATGGGCCAGCAGTTGATCGTCTGCTGCTCGGCGCCGTCGGGCCGGGTGAAGGTCATGTAGCCCTTCTTCTGGATGCCCTTGGTGTCGTCGAAGTCGACCGGAGAGACGACCGGCCACTTCTTCACGCAGTCTCCGGCGCAGTTCGAGACGGGCTCCGGCCACGCCTCGTCCTTCATGAAGCGGTAGACCGTCATGCCCTTCTCGTCGACGACGATCTCGCCGAGCTTGGAGTCCTCCCGGGTCGACAGCCCCGGCAGATCGGCCGACTGCGCCTTCTTGCCCTCCGGGGTGAACGCGAACCACTTGCCGCCCACGCCCTGGCCCTTGACGTCCCCGGCGTTCACGTCCTTGGCGTACCGGTACGCCGGCCAGCCGTCCACGGTGAGCTGCTTGGTGCCGTCGGCGCGGGTGATCTCGCCGAGCAGCGCCTTGTCGATGCCCTCACCGGCCGAGGCGTCGTCCGCCGGCACCGGCGGCCAGGTCTTCGCGCAGTCCCCGTCGCAGTTGGACTTGGGCGGGTTCGCCGAGTCCTGGTCGAACCGGTAGAGCGTCAGGCCCAGTTCGTCGGTCACCACCTTGCCGAGCTTGGCGTCGGTGGCCACGTTCAGCTGCCCCGCCGTGTTGGCCGGCTGGCTCGGGGCCGGCGAGTTCTGGCCCGCCTGCGCGCCGCTGCCGATGCCGCCGAGGTCGCCCGGCGCCGTGACCCCCACGTTCTGACTGGAGGGCGGCGGGGTGTCCTGACCGCACGCCGTCGTCAGGGTCAGCACCGCCGCGGCGCTCACCACCAGTGAGGCGGTCCGCCAGGAGGTCTTCATCGTCAACTCCAGATGATCGCAGAGGTGTCGCAGCGCTCTGCCGCGCCGCCGCTCGACGATGGGTACGCACGGCGGCACACGTTGTGTTCAACGGCGGCCTGTTTTTCTTTTCTTAACTCCTTCGTGGCATTCCCCTCGCTCTCGCGCGTGGGACGGCCCCGGACGACTCATGATCTTCGTCGTGCAAGCACTCGTACCGACCCAAACCCGTACCGCGGCGCGCGCGTTGGCCGTGGTGACGCTGTTGTGGGCGCTCGCCGGCGCACCCGGCCAGGCGGCGGCGGACGCCTGCGCGTACGCCTCGACGGGGCCGGACGGCACGGAGGCGGTGGCGATCGCGGGCCACATCGACTGGGACGTCCCGCCCTGCTCACCGCCGCCTCCGCCACCGCCCCCCACCCCCACGCCGACCCCCACACCCACGCCGACGCCGACCCCGACTCCGCCCCCTCCTCCACCGCCGCCCTCGCCGACGCCGGCCCCTCCGAAGCCGAAGCCCACCCCCACCGTGCGGCCCGTCGCGCCACCCGCGGCGCGCCCCGCTCCGCCGCCTCCGCCGACGCCGACGGTCAGACCGCGCCCGACGCTCCGCCCGGCGCCGCCGCCCCCGCCGCCGAAGCCGTCCGCGACGCCGAGCCCCCGCCCGTCCCTGCGGACCGTCACCTACCCGCGCCACCGCGCGACCGAGGTGAGGCGGCAGACCCGGAGCACCACGTCACCTCTCGTCTTCGTCCTGCTCATCATCACCCCCGCGGTGGTCGCCGTGGCCGCCCTGCGTCCGCGCTGACGACCGCCCGCGCGACCGATCGCCCCTCTCTTCCTGGAGGCACCTCTTGCCGGAATGGCTTGTTCTCACCCTCGCCATGCTCGCCGCCTGCTCCGTCGTGGTGATCATCACCCTCCTGAGGCACCGGAGGGCGGCCGAGGACGAGGACCCCAGCGAGACACCGGACGTCATCGAGTACATGACGATGTGGATCGGCGTCGTGTACGCCATCGTGCTGGGCCTCGCCATCGCCGGTGTCTGGGAGGGCCGCAGCGCCGCCCAGGACAACGTCCGGGCCGAGGCGGTCGCCCTGCACGAGGTCTCGGAGCGGGTACGGGTCTACCCCGCCGAGATCCGCGACCGGATCCGTGACGATGTCAACGCCTATGTCGGACACGTCGTCACCACCGAGTGGAAGACCATGGCCGACCACGACCGGCTGACCGACGAGGGCACCGAACTGCTCGACCGGCTGCGCCGGGACGTGACCGACTACGAGCCGCGCACCGACTTCGAGGCACAGGCATACCAGCCGCTGGTGGACCAGGTGGCCGCCGCCGACCAGGCGCGCAGCGCCCGCGCGGAGTCGACCGGGGCGACCATGCCGGGCGTGGTGTGGTTCGGCCTGGTCACCGGGGCCGTGATCACCATCGGCATGATCTTCGCCCTGCAGATCCGGCGCACCCGCCGCGAACTGATCCTCGCCGGGCTGTTCTCGGCGCTCATCGCCTTCCTGCTGTTCCTCATCTGGGACTTCGACGCGCCCTACAGCAGGGGACTGGCCGCGACGGCCGATCCGTTCCTGCGGCTGTTCCCGGAGGTCAAGAGCTAGAGCTAGGGTCTTTCGTTTGGATCCAGCCGGATCAGGGAGCGGGGTCCGGTGCCGTGCATCGCAAGGCGGAGGAGGGCGGCAGGGCGGAGCCCTGACAACCGACGACAACGCGGCGAGGCGCGGTGCCAGGGCCCGCGAGCCCGGCCTGATCCAAACGAAAGGCCCTGGGGAGACGGCACGGCTGCCGCCCCCGGCCGGCAGCGGTCGGGGGCGGCCGTCACACAGGGGCCTCGCCGGTGTTCATCGCCGTACGCCGAACTCCCCGGTCAGCGCTCCGATTCCCACCGTCCAGGTCCCCGTGGCCGCCCGGCGGACGGTGAAGCGCACCGTCACTTCCCCACCCGGGCGGACGGTGACGTCCTGGCGCTGCTCCGGCTCGCCGGCCACCGTCAGCACGGCGGTGTACGTGCCCGTCGCCTCGCCCACGTTCCTCACCCGCGCCGTCACCCGGACCGGGGCGCCGGGGCGCACCCGGGGCGGTGTCACCGTCAGGCCGTGCGGAGCGAAGCGCGCCTCGGGCCCGGCGACCAGGTCGTGGACGAAGACGTCCGAGTGACGGTTGGTGTCGTCGCCGACCAGGTTGGCCGAGGTGCTCTCGAAGGCGACGTACCGGCCGTCCCCGCTGAGCGCGGGCAGTGCGGACGCCCCGTCTCCCCCGGCGCCCTCCGGGCCGTCCGACACCCGGACCGTGGTCCCGGCCTCACGGTCGCGCACGAACACGTCCGCCATCCCGTTGGTGTCGCCTGGAGCCAGGTCGGCCGCGTAGCTGTAGAAGGCCACCTTGGTGCCGTCCGCGCTGAGGGAGGGCGCGTAGGCCCACTCGTCGGCGGGGGTGCCGTCGCCGGCGACGTCGACCCGCTCGTTCTTCCCGGTGCGCAGGTCGTGGACGTACAGCCGCCAGTCGCTGTCGAACACGACCACGCTGCCGTCACCGCTGATCTTCGGCGCGGTGTGGGGGCCGTCGGGCCCGTCGACCAGGCGGGTCGTGCCGGTCTGCCGGTCGTACAGGAAGACGTCGGCGGCGCCGTCGGTGTCGCCGGGCACGAGGTTGTCCGCCGTGCTCTGGAAGGCGATCCACCGGCCGTCGGCGCTGATCGTCTGCTCGCGGGACGGGCCGTTGCCCGCAGCGCCGTCGGGGGCCGCGGAGACGCGGACGGTGGTGCCGAGCTTCCGGTCGCGGAGGAAGACGTCCGTGGTGCCGTTGGTGTCGCCCGCCACCAGGTTGCCGGCCTCGCTGTTGAAGACGGCCCAGCGGCCGTCGGCGCTCAGCGACGGGGCCGAGGAGAGGCCGTCGGCCTGGGTGCCGTCCGAGGCGACCGAGACCCGTTCGGTGACGCCGGTCGTCCGGTCGTGCACGAAGGCGTCGGTCTCCCGGTTGGTGTCCCCGGACACCAGGGTGGTCGCGCCGCTGCTGTAGCCGACGTACCGGCCGTCGGCGCTGAGGGTCGGCGTCAGGGAGAAGTCGTCGCCCTCGGTGCCGTCCGAGGCGACCGACACGCGTGCGGTGGTCCGGCGGTCCCGGTCGGTGACGAAGATGTCGAGCGTGCCGTTGGTGTCGCCGGGGACCAGGTTGGAGGCCGCGCTCGCGAAGGCGACGACCTGGCCGTCGTCGCTGACGTCGGGCCACCAGGCCTCCCCGTTCGGCTGGTTGCCCTGGCCGCTGAGGGACACCCGCTCGGTGGCGGCGGGACGCGGCAGCGCCAGGTCGGCGCGGCGGGCGCCGGAGCGGCCGTCCACGGTCACGGTGAGCGGGCGGGACCGGGAGATGCCGGGCGCGACGGCCGTCAGACGGTGGGTGCCTGCGGGCACGTCGCGGATCGTGTAGCGGCCGTGCGCGTCGGTCACCGCGGTCAGCGTGTCCGGGACGTCCAGCACGCTGACGGTGGCGCCCGGCACGGTCGTCCCCGTCGGCCCGTACGTCACCGTCCCGCTGACCGTCGCCCAGCGGGTGCGCGCGAGCTCCAGGCGCACGTCGGTCCAGCGGTCGGCGCGCACCCGCTCCCGGGTCACGGTGTCCTGGTATCCGAAGCGGGACAGCGCGAGGTCGTGGCTGCCGGGGGCGAGGCGGAGCGAGAAGCGGCCCGCCGCGTCGGTGGTGACCGTGCGACCGGTGTCCGTGCGGGCGACGGCGACGCCGGCCAGCGGCTTGCCGCTCCGTCCGTCGGTGACCGTGCCGCGCACCCCGCTGTTCAGGGCCGCCTCGGTCACCGCCGCGTAGGCGTCGATACGGCCGTGTCCGTAGCGCGGGTTGGGCAGGGCGCCGTAGCGGTCGTCGGCGCGGGAGGTGCCGGTGAGGATCGCGAGGGCCTCGTCGACGGTGAGGTCCGGCCGGGCCTGGAGCATGAGGGCGACGGTGCCGGACACGTGCGGGGTGGCCATCGAGGTGCCGTCGAGGGTGCCGTAGCCGCCGTCGGGGAGCGCGGACAGGACGTCGACGCCGGGTGCGGAGACGTCGGGCACGACGTAGGTGTCGGGCCATTCGGCGGGCGGGGTGCTCCAGTTGCTCTTGTGGACGACCTCGCCGCAGGAGAAGTCGGCAACGTTGTCGTCGGCGTCGGTCGCGCCGACGGAGACGGCTTCGAAGACGTTGCCGGGGGCGGCAGAGCCCTGGAGGCACTCGTTGCCGATGGCGAAGGCGGGGAAGGCGCCGGCGCGGGCGATGTTGCGGGCCGGTTCGACGAGTTCGTCCGCGTAGCCGTCGGAGCCGAGCGACATGCTGACCACGTCGGCGGGTTTCCCGGCGGGGGTGCCGTCGGCGGCGTAGGGGGCGATCGCCCACTGCATGCCGGCGATCACCTGGGCGAGGCTGCCGCGTCCGCCGGGTATGACCAGCCCGCCCATGAGTTCGGCGCCGGGCGCCACGCCGATCCGGGTGCCGGAGGCGTCGCCGCCCGCGACGGTGCCGGCGACGTGGGTGCCGTGGTAGGCGCTGTCGTGCGGCAGGGAGCCCGGGACCGGGCGCCCGTCGGCGTCGAACTCGATCCAGCCGCCGGGGTGGGCCGGGTCGGCGGAATCCGCGCCGGCGAGCTTGCCCGAGAGGTCGGGGTGCGCGATGTCGATGCCGGTGTCGAGGACGGCGACGCGGACGCCGGCGCCGGTGAGTTTCCGGTCGTCCTGCGCCTTGTCGGCTCCGATCTTGGCCAGACCCCAGGTGGTGGCTCCCGCGGTGGCACGGGCGACGGCCGCGGCGCTCTTCTCCGGGGTCTCGCCGGGCGGGGTCTCCAGGGTGAAGTTGGGGATGACCCGCTCGACGGGGGCGAGCGCGGCCAGTTGGCGGAGGGTGTCCGGGGTGGCCCGGACGAGCACCATGTTCTTCAGCCAGAAGGTGTTGAGGACCCGGTCGCCGTTCGCCTCGACGAGGTCCACGACCGGGGCCTGGTCGGCGGCGGTGCCCCGGGCGAGCGCGCGGCGCACCTCCGTGGCGGTGCCGTCGGGGAGGGAGCCGGCGGCGCTGCGGAGGACGACGGCGGCCTCGACGCGGCCGTCGCCGCGGGCCTCGGCGGCGTCCATGCGGGCCAGCACGGCGGTGTCGATCTTGGCGTGGGCGCCCGCCGGACGGGACGGTCCGGCGGGGGCGGCGTGCGCGGTCGCGGGTGCGGCGGTCAGCGCGGTGGCGCAGATGCCGAGCACGGACAGCAGGGATCTGTGGCGGTGTCGTCCGCGGCGCGGACGGGACGGGAGCGGCATGGGGGCACTCCTTCTTGTGGCGCGAGGTGCGCCGGGGGAACGGGGGAGGCAGGTGACGAAGCTCGTCGAACGCTGACATCCGCCGCGGACGCCTGACAAGATCGACCGGCGGCGACTTCCCGTCAGGCGGCGGGAAGACGACAGCGGACGGAGGGGCGGGAGCGTGCTGGAACCGATCGGCCTGGACGAGCGCGGCGAGGCGCTGTACGACGCGTTGATCCGCAGGACCCGGGCCACGGCGGCGGAGCTGGCGGCCGACTGCGGTCTCACCCCGCGGGCGGCCGCGCGGGTGCTGCGGTCATTGGTGGACCTCGGGCTCGCCTCGGCCGGACGGGGACGGCCCGTCCGCTACGCCGCGGCGCCGCCCGACAGCGCGCTGGAGGCCGTGCTGCGGGAGAAGGAGCGGGCCTTGAACGGCGTTCGTTCCCAGGTCGCGGACCTGATGTCGCTGTACCGGGCGGGCAGCATCTTCGCGCACCCCGGCGACCTGGTCGAGGTCGTCTCCGGCCGGGACGAGGTGAACCGCCACTGGACGCAGATGCAGCGGGCCAGCCGCATGCAGGTGCGCGGCTTCGACTGCCCTCCGTACGCGGCTGCCGCGGGCCATCGCGAGTCCAATCCGGTCGAGCTGGAGCTGCTCTCCCGGGGTGTGAAGTACCGGGTGCTGTACGACAGTTCGGTGCTGGAGATGCCGGGCTGGCTGGAGGACGTGACCGCGGGGATACGGCTGGGGGAACAGGCGCGCATCGCCACGGGGCTGCCGACCAAGCTCGCGATCTGCGACGACCGGGTCGCCATGCTCCCCCTGCTGCGCCCCGGCGACGACTCGGTCACCGCCTCGTACGTCGTCCACCCCTCTCCCCTGCTGGACGCGCTTGCCGCCCTGTTCGAGGCGGTGTGGGAACGCAGCGTGCAGATACGCCCGTCGGTGCCGCCCGTGGTGGGGGACCTGCCGGAGCGGCTGTCGCCGGACGAGGAGAAGCTCCTGACCCTGCTGGCGTCGGGGGCCACCGACAAGGCGGCGGGGCGGTCCCTCGGCTGGAGCGAGCGCACGGTGCAGCGGCACATCACCAAACTGCTGCGGCGCTTCGGCGCGCAGACGCGCTTCCAGCTCGCGATGGAGGCCACCCGCCGGGGCTGGATCTGACCCGTCCCGCGCGCACGACCGCGCCCCGGAACACCGTCAGGGTCCGGGGCGCGGGCTTCGGGCACGTGCGGAACGGGAGACCGAGGGGAACAGCGCCTCAGATCCGCTTCTCGGCGCGGCGGCGCATCCAGAAGAAGCCGCTGCCGGCGACCGCGGCGGCCACCAGCGACCCGCCGATCGCCATGTCGGTGGGGGTCGCGCCGGTGGTGCTGCTGCCGCCGATGCCGCCGCGGACACCGCCGATGACGGTGAAGGCGGCCGGACGGGTCAGGCTGCGTCCGGAGCAGTGGACGGTGATGTCGTAGGGACCGGGACGGGCGTTGTCGTCGATGGTGGCGGTGCCCCTGGCGGTGTCGTTGCCCCTGGCGGTGTCGTTGCCCCTGGCGATGTCGTTGTGGTTGTTGACGGGCGTCAGGTTCGTCCGCTGGAAGGCGTTCGAGGTGGCGTGGCCGCCGTGGGGGCAGCCGTCGACGGTGATGGTGAGCTGGCCGCCCCGGGCGATGACGCCGGGCTGGGCGACGATGTTGGACGGGTTGGCCACCCGTCCGCCGTCCGCGACGGCCACCGGGGCGGCGACCCCGAGGACGGCGACCGCGGCTCCGGCGGCCGCAAGGGCACGTGTCTTGCGCATGTGATCCTCCGCGGGAGACGCCCCGGGTCCCGTCCCCGGTCCGATCGGCGAGAAAGCGCCTCCCGGAAAGACCCTCAGTTGCCCTGCGCCGCCGCGCATTTCGGGAATGGTCCGTACGGTTGAGGGCCGCCCCCGTCCCTCCCGTGCGGGCGGGGCCATCACCGCAGGTCACGGACCGTCAGAAGATCTTCGTCCCGGATCACCTCGGATGGCGCACGCCGCCCTCCCGGGGGCCACCCGTTCGCCTCCGTCCCGTCGCCGGTGGCGCACCCTCCGCTTAGCGTTCACGTCATGCGCGAGTGACACGGCGACGGCCGTGTCGAGAGGGGAAGGCGAATGTCAGCTTTCGAGCCGGCCGAAGCCGAAGAGGAGGCGCGGCCGAGGAGGCGCGCCCCGTGGGGCGTGATAGCGCTGGTCCTGCTCACCGGCCTCGCGCTGCTCCGCAACGGCTCCGGGGAGTTCGACGTGGGCCCGCCGCAGCCGGCCGGTGCGGCCGCCGCGGACAGCGCGACCCCCGGCGGCGCCGTCGGCGCGCTGCCGGCGCTGCCGTACGCGGTGCCGGACCGGGTGCGGATCCCGGCGATCCAGGTGGACGCGCCGATCGTGCCGGTGGGTCTGGACGCGGAGGGCTGGGTGGACGCGCCGCCGCCCGAGGACCCGAACCTGGCGGGCTGGTTCACCGGCGCGGTCTCGCCGGGCGAGAAGGGCACGTCGGTCGTGGTCGGGCACGTCGACAACGCACAGGGCCCTGCCGTGTTCTACGGCTTGGGCGCGCTGAAGAAGGGCAACCGGGTCGAGGTCGCCCGCAAGGACGGCAGGACCGCCGTGTTCGAGGTCTACGGCGTGGAGGTCTTCTCGAAGAACGACTTCCCCGGCGACCGGGTCTACGCGTCCAAGGGAACCGCCGAGCTGCGGGTCATCACCTGCGGCGGCGGCTTCACCCAGCAGGACGGCTACGACGGCAACGTCGTCGCCTTCGCCCGCCTGACCGAGGTCCGCTGAGCCGTCGGCCGAGCCGTCCCCGCCCGTCCGGGCGGAGACGGCTCGGCCGTTCTCAGACGTACTCCCGGCGGGGCACGGTGACGTGGTAGCCGGAGTCCAGCAGGTGCGGCAGATAGGAGCGCAGTGCCTTCACGCTCTGCGAGCGGTCGCCCCCGGCGTCGTGGGAGAGCACCACGACGCCGGGGGCGGCGCCGTCCTCGACCCGGCCGACGATGGTGCGGGTGCCGGGCTCGGTCCAGTCGAGGGTGTCGACGGTCCAGGCGAGCGGCTCCATGCCCAGTTCGGCGCCGAGCTCGAAGGCGGCCCGGTTCCAGGCGCCGTAGGGGGCGCGGAACCACTCCGGGCGGGCGCCGTAGTGCTTCTCCACGACGTCGCTGGTGCGTTCCATCTCGGAGCGGATGGTGCGGCGGCGGAGTTTCGTCAGCAGGGGGTGCGACCAGGTGTGGTTGCCGACGACGTGGCCCTCGTCGGCCATGCGGGCCAGCAGGTCCGGGGTGTAGCCGGCCATCTCGCCGCACACGAAGAACATCGCGCGCACCTCGTGCCGGGCCAGGATGTCGAGGATGTCGGGGGTGTAGCGGGGGTCGGGCCCGTCGTCGAAGGTGAGCACGACCGTGCGGCCGTCGTCCGGGACCTTCAGCAGCGGCTCCTTGCGCACCGGGGTCCTGCCGGGCGGGGTGCGCGGGGGGCCGTAGCCGGTCAGCGGCCTCAGCCGGTACTCGGAGGGCCTGAGCGGGCGGCGGGCCGCAGGCGCTCCGGCTGCGGGCGGGGAGGCGGGCGCGCCCCGGTTCCCGGCCCCCGGCGCGAGCACCGCGGCCACGCCTGCCGCGCCCAGCGTGGCGGCACCGGCGAGCAACGCCCGGCGCCGGGTGAGCAACTGATCCATCTGCATGACTCATGAGTCGCCCCGCGGAGGTCCGGCACAGCGCGACGACACCGGTGCGGCGGCACGATTTCACCTGATCGGCGCAGCATATGGCGGAGTTTTCCGGGGACCGCGCGGTGTCCGGCCGGGCGGCGCTCCGATAGCCTCGCGGTCGTGACGGAACAGCAGTCCCATCGGTTCGAACGGGGCACGGACGGCCCGAAGGTGATCGTGGCCGGCGTGGACGGCTCCGACTCGTCGCTGCGCGCGGCGGCCTACGCCGCGGGCCTGGCGCGGCGTCAGGGAGCCCTGCTAGCCATCGTGTACGTGCAGCCGGTGCTGGCGGGCGGGGCGGCTCTCGGCGCGCCGGTGGCGGACACGACGGAGGAGATAGCGCAGGACCTGGCGGCGCACATCCGGGAGTCGATGGAGCGCCTCAAGGGGATCTTCGACATGCGCTGGGAGTTCCACACCTTCCGGGGCGACCCTTACAACGGCCTGGTGAAGGCGGCGGACGACCTCACGGCGGACGCGGTGGTGGTGGGCGCGTCCGAGCAGGCGGGGCACCGGTTCATCGGTTCCGTGGCGGTGCGGCTGGTGAAGGCCGGGCGCTGGCCGGTGACGGTGGTGCCGTAGTCCGGTGAAGGCGAGTCCCGCGGCTCGCGTGGTGTCTTCCGTCGGCGGTGTCACGAGGGGATCATGAGCCCCCGTCGGACGCTTGCCGAACGCGAAGAGGTGAGGCGCATGGCCGGTCTCCGGGCGGGCGAGGGAGTCCTCCGCCGCAAACCGATCGAGCGCATCGAGGAGACGGAGGCCGGCCGGGGGCCGCGGCTGGAGCGCACCCTGGGCCTCTGGCAGCTCACCGCGATCGGCGTGGGCGGCATCATCGGAGCGGGCATCTTCACGCTCGCGGGGACGGTCGCGAACGGCACGGCAGGACCCGCGGTGCTGCTGTCCTTCCTGATCGCGGGTGTGGCGAGCGCGGCGGCGGCGCTGTCGTACGCGGAGTTCGCGGGGATGATCCCGAAGGCGGGGTCGGCCTACACGTACGGGTACGCGGTGCTGGGCGAGCTGGCGGGCTGGTTCATCGGCTGGGACCTGCTGCTGGAGTACACGGCGATCGTCGCGGTCGTCGGGATCGGCATCTCCGGCTACTTCAGCTTCCTGGTGAACGAGATGGGCGCGGACCTCCCGGCCTGGATGCTGGGCGCGCCGGGCACCGGGGACGGGCACCGGGTCGATCTGTTCGCGGCACTGCTGTGTCTGCTGATCGCGGCGCTGCTGAACCTCGGCATCAGGAACGCGGCGCGTTTCGAGACGGTCGTCGTGGTGCTGAAGGTGGCGGTCGTGCTGCTGGTGATCGGAGTCGGCGTGTTCCACATCCGGGCGGCGCATTACGACCCGTTCTTCCCGTTCGGCGTCGGCGGGGCGTTCACGGGTGCGGCGACGGTGTTCTTCGCGGTGTTCGGCTACGACGCCATGTCGACGGCGGCGGAGGAGTCGAAGGACGCCCAGCGGCACATGCCGAAGGCGATCATCTATTCGTTGATCATCTCGATGGTGCTGTACGTGGCGGCCTGCCTGGTACTGACGGGCATGCAGGACTACAGGGACATCGACCCGGAGAGCGGCTTCTCCACGGCCTTCAAGTCGGTGGGGCTGACCGGGCTGGCGGACGTGATCGCGGTGGGCGCCATCATCGGCATCCTCACGGTGATGTTCACGTTCATGCTGGGCGTGACCCGGGTGTGGTTCGCGATGTCGCGGGACGGGCTGCTGCCCCGCTGGTTCGCGAGGACCCACCCGACGCGGCACGTGCCGACTCGGGTCACCTGGATCGTGGGGGTGGCGTCGGCCGCCATCGCCGGGTTCCTCCCGATCGGCGAGGCGGCCGAGCTGACCAACATCGGCATCCTGCTGGCGTTCGTGGTGGTGTGCACGGCGGTGATCGTGCTGCGCTACCGGCAGCCGGAGCTGCCGCGCTCCTTCCGTACGCCGTTCATGCCGGTGGTGCCCGCGGTGGGGGTGATGTTCTCGATCTGGCTGATCACGTTCCTGCAGTGGCAGACCTGGGCACGGTTCGCGGTGTGGTTCGCGGTCGGCCTGGTCGTGTACTTCGGCTACTCGTACCGGCGTTCGGCGCTGGCGCGGGCGTCGAAGGACACCGGCGGGACGGAGGACCAGCGGGGCTCCTGAAGGAACTCCAGGAAGTCGAGGAGGGCGCGCAGCAACGCGTCGGGGCGCTCCACGGCGTAGTGGCCGGTGCCCTCGAGGGTCGCCGTCCGGCCGTCGGGTACGGCGCCGGCCAGGTGCTCGGCGACCGCGTGCGGTTCGGCCGGTTCCAGGGACCCGTAACTACGCCTACTTCGGGGGGCTCACACCGCCACGGCCTGGTGGGTGCTCTCCGCCTGGGCCGTGGGCGGCGTCCTGTTCGGCACCCTCGTCCTCCTGTTCCGCCGACGGCCCGAGGCGGCCGACGGCGACCGTCGCCGACGGCTTCCGGAGGGGCCAGGGCATGACGGCCGACACGACCGGCACGGACGGGCGGCCGGTGCCGCCCCCGCCGGGTCACCTCACCTGCGCGTCCGCCACGTCACCTCGGGCCGAACGCCCGGGTGACGCCATCACCGTGGCGGACGGGCGGCCGGTCGGTCGCGGCGTGCATGCGGAGGCGTCACCCCTGGTCGTGGGCGTTCGGACGACCGCTCTCCTGTCCTGCGCGCACGCCTCAGCCGTCCCCCTCCGTCCGCGTCCCGCCCGCCATCACGAGCCCGTCCTTCGCCGCGCCCCTGCTGAACACCACGTCACGGATGCGGTCGCGGACGGCGTGCAGTTCGGCGCCCCGGGCGAGGGCCGCGTCGAGGTCGACGACCCGGCCGGCGTCGACGTCGTACAGCTGGGGCACGAACTCGGCGCGGGTGACCTCCCAGCGGCCGCCGGGGCGGGACGGAGACGAGAAGGTGAAGCGGCCGACGGTGGACTGGTTGCCGCGCGGGTCGTGCACCCCGTCGTGGTTGGTCATCTCGCCGGCGATCTGGTCGCCCATGCCGTAGACGACCCAGGTGCCGTTGACCTTCTCGTACGCCTGCGGGACATGGGCGTGGGTGCCGAGGATCAGGTCGACGTCCGGGCGGTCGCCGGTCTTCGAGGCGGTGAGGGAGCGGGCGAGGGAGAGCTGGAGGTCGTCGGGCGCGTCCTGCCACTCGGTGCCCCAGTGCAGGGAGACCACCACGACGTCGGCCCCGGCCTTGCGGGCGGCACGGGCGTCGGCGACGATCCGCCGCTCGTCGATCAGGTTCACCGCCCAGGGCCGGTCCGGCGGCAGCGGAATCCCGTTGGTGTCGGAGGTGTAGGCGAGGTGCGCGACGCGGGCGCCGCCCGCGTCCAGCAGGGTCGGTGCGGCGGCCTCCCGCGCGGAGCGGGCCGAGCCGGCGTGGCGCAGGCCCGCCCGGTCGAGGGCGTCGAGGGTGCGGCGGATTCCCTCCTCACCGTCGTCCAGGGTGTGGTTGGAGGCGGTGGAGCAGCCGTCGTAGCCGGTGGCGGCGAGGCCGGCGGCCACCTCGGGCGGTGACTTGAAGAGGGGGTAGCCGCTGTAGTCGCCGTCGGCGCCGTACACGGTCTCCATGTGACACAGGGCGAGGTCCGCGGGGGCGACGACGGAGCGGATGCCGGAGAGCATCGGCCGGAAGTCGTGGCCGGCGCCCCCGGCGTCGAACGCGGCCTGCTCGATGACGGAGGTGTGGGGCAGGACGTCGCCCGACGCGACCAGGGTGAAGCCCCGGTCGGCCGTCGCCGAGGGGGCCGGACGGCCCTGGGCCTGCGGTGTGTGGTCGCGGGCCTGGCAGGCGGCGCCCGCGGCGAGGACGGCCGTCAGGAGGAGGGCCAGCTGTCTGCTGCGTGCGATCATCACGTCACCCCGCTGTGGTCGTATTTATGGATAAACAGGTAAGAAGCCACATTGCGGCGAACGGCGCTCCGACACGCTCTTTAGGCCGTCCGGCGTGCGAGAACGGCCGTCCCGACCGTTCGTCGAACCGTTCGTCGACGCGATCGACCGTCCGCCGCACACTCCTGTGCGCGACCTGTCCCCCGGCGACGGGGTGCGTTGCCATACGGCCATGACGGCCGGAATGACACTCACGAACGGGACCACCGCCGAGCACGAGCTCGCCGCGCTCCAGCGGGAGCACGGCCGGCCCCTCTTCGCGCTGCTGCTCCGGCTCTGCGACGGGGACCGGCAGCGCGCGGAGGACCTGGTCCAGGAGACGCTGGTGCGCGCCTGGCAGCATCCCGAGGCCCTGCGCGCCGAGAACTTCGACTCCGTACGCCCCTGGCTGCTGACCGTGGCGCGGCGGCTCGCCATCGACGCGCGCCGGGCCCGGCAGGCGAGGCCCGCCGAGGTAGGCGACGCCGTGCTGGAGAACGCCCGGGTGATCTCCGACCACGCGGAACGGGCCGCCGCGACGCTCGACGTGCGGGAGGCTGTGAAGACTCTCACTCCCGAGCACCGTGAGGTCCTGGTGCTCGTGTACTTCCAGGGGGCGAGTGTGGCGGAAGCGGCGGCCACCCTCGGAATCCCGCCCGGTACGGTGAAGTCCCGCGCGTACTACGCGCTGCGCGCCCTGCGCCGGGTGCTTCCGGGCTACGCCTCCGACATGCGGTGAAACCGACCGTAGGGTCAAACCTCCGTAAAGCGCCTTGCCCTGGAACCCGGTTGGGGATCGGCTGTCCTCATCCGTGTTCCGGACCGGACATCCGGGCTCGGGCGACGCGCACGCACCGGAGGAGGCAGGAAGGGATGCTGCACAGAGGTCGAGAGAGCACGGACGGCGACGGCGGACACGCCGTCCCCATGGCCTGGTTCTACGCCGAGTACATCGCGGACGAGCTGCTGCGCACCGGCGACCTCATGCCGCCGACGTCCGTGGAGTTCCGGGCCGGCCGGGACGCGCTGGCGCTGACCGTCTTCCTGTCCGACGCCGACGGCGAACTGTCCGGCATCCGGGTCATCACCCAGCTGGAGACCTGGCTGTCGCTGACCGCGTACGACCAGCCGTGGCAGGAGTGGGTGCAGGAGCGGCTGGACGACCTGGCCGCGGACGCCGCCGGGTCCGGCAGGGGTGCTCCGGGCCCGGACCTGGAGCTGGCCGTGGAGGCCTGGCGCTGGCTGCGGGAGACGGAGCTGCTGGCCCCGGACCTGAACGCGGTGCCGGGCGGCGGGGCGGCCGGCGAGGACGAGGGACCGAAGGTGTGGACGCCGGCGTGGCAGCTCGGACTGCCGCTCGGGCACCTCGCCATCCACCTCTTCTAGGGCCGTCCGGGCCCGTTCCGAGGTCCGCGGAAAATCCGACCAATCCGCGGGCCCGAGGTCTCCGAATCCTTAGGTCACGATTCGGTGCGTCGCTGAGTCGATCGGCTGCCTGGTGCGTACCGGTGGGAGCAAGGAGTAACCCCACCCGCACCCAACGGCACGAGGATTCGGCATGAGGTCCCTGGAGAGGCATCGCGACGTCGGCGCCTACGCGCTCGGCGTGCTGGACGAGGCGGAGGCGTTCCGCTTCGAGGACCACCTCATGGAGTGCCCCAGCTGCGCCGTCCAGGTGACCGAGTTCGGCCCCGCGACACGCCAGTTGATGCTCTACCGCAGCGCGACCCCGCGCACGGTCCACCCGGCGGCGCAGCCCTCGCCGCGGATGCTGGACCGCCTGCTCACCCAGGTGTCCGCCCGGCGGCGCGTCGGACGGCGCCGGATGCTGCTGGCGCTGGCCGCGTCCGTGGTGCTCGCGGTGTCCGCCCCGGCGGTCACGGTGGTGGCGCGGGGCGACGACGGGCCGCGCCCGCTGACCGTGGAGGCGACCGACGAGCGTTCCGGGGTGTGGGCCGAGGTGAAGGTCGAGGACCGCGACTGGGGCAGCAGCGTGGAGCTGCGGGTGAAGGACGCGGCGGGACCGCGCGACTGCGTCCTGGTGGGCATCGGCCGCGACGGCTCGGAGAACGTCATGACGAACTGGGCCGTGCCCCGGCACGACGCCCGCCCCAACACCGTCCCGGGCGGATCCGCGATGCGCTCCGACGACATCGAGCGGTACGAGGTGCGTTCCACGCAGGGCGAGACACTGGTGGTGCTGCGGCCCGAGTGACCCCGGCGGTCCGCGGCGGGAAGTGTGCGGGGGTCACCTCAGCAGGCGGGACAGTCTCCGGTCGGCCAGCGGCTTGCCGCCCGTCTGGCAGGTGGGGCAGTACTGCAGCGAGGAGTCGCTGAAGGACACCTCACGGATGGTGTCCCCGCACACCGGGCAGGGCTCGCCGGTGCGGCCGTGCACGCGCAGGCCGGTCTTCTTCTCCGCCTTCAGCCGTCCGGCCGCCAGCCCGCGCGAGCGTTCCACGGCGTCGGTGAGGGTGGTGCGCAGCGCCTCGTACAGCCGGGCGGTCTCCTCCGGGGTGAGCGAGGAGGCCAGCTTGAACGGGGACATGCGGGCCGCGTGCAGGATCTCGTCGCTGTAGGCGTTGCCGACGCCCGCGATCATGCTCTGATCGCGCAGGGCGCCCTTGATCCGGCGGCGCTCCCCGGAGAGCAGCTCGGCCAGGCGCGCCTCGTCGAAGTCGTCGGCCAGCGGGTCCGGGCCGAGCCGCGCGATCCCCGGGACCTCCGCCGGGTCGCCCACCACGTACACGGCGAGCCGCTTCTGCGTGCCGGCCTCCGTCAGGTCGAAGCCGGCGCCGGTCTCCAGCGCGACGCGCAGGGCCAGCGGGCCCTTGCCGGGGCGGGGCACGCCGCTGGGCAGCGGGTCCTTCCAGTGCAGCCAGCCCGCGCGCGCCAGATGGGTGACGAGGTGCGGGCCGCCGTCCGTGGCCAGCGCGAGGAACTTGCCGTACCGCCGCACGGCGGTGACCTCGCGGCCCTCGACGGCGGTGAGCGGCGGGTCGTAGGTCTTCAGGACGCTGATCGCCACGGGCAGCGCCCGGACGATCTCGTGGCCGGTCAGGTGCTCGGTGAGGAAGTCCTTGAGCGCCTCGACCTCGGGGAGTTCCGGCATGCGTCAAGGGTGCCACCGACGGCGGACGTCCTCAGCCCGTGCCGGGTTTCCCGCCGGCGGCCGGCCCCGGGTCCTTCGCGGCAACGAACTCGCTCCAGACGCACTTGCCGCCGCCGCGCGCCTCGACACCCCACAGGTCGGTGAGCGTCTCCACCAGCAGCAGGCCCCGGCCGGAGACGCCGCCCTCGCCCGCCTCCCGGCGCCGCGGCAGGGCGCTTGAGGAGTCCTCCACCTCCACGCGCAGCCGCCGTTCGGCGCCGTCGAGCACCCGGAGCGTGACCTCCGCGGACCCCTCGGTGTGCATGAGCACGTTGGTGATCATCTCGTCGGCGACCAGTTCGATCTCGTCGGCCCGGTCCCGGGCGCCCCACGCGGCGGCCGCGGTGCGGATCATGCGGCGGGTGTCGGACAGCGCCTCCGGGTCGCCGGGCGGCACCAGCTGCTTGAGCCGGCCGCCGGAGCGCGGGCCCTCCGGTTCCCGGCGGCGCAGCAGGAGCAGCGCCACGTCGTCGTCGCCGCCCCGCTCGTCGGCCACCTCGATCAGCCGGTCGGCCAGGTCGCGCACGTCGTCGGGGCCGACGGCGATCAGCGCGGCGAGGGTCTCCACGCCGTCGTCGAGGTCGGCGCCGGGCTGCTCGACCAGACCGTCGGTGCACAGCACCAGCGTCTCGCCCGGCTCCAGCTCGATCCGCCCCACCGGGTACTCCAGCCCGCCGAACTCGGCGGACAGGCCGAGCGGCAGCCCGCCGGGCACGGGGGCCCGGCGGCAGGAGCCGTCGGTGCGGCGCACCATCGGGTCGATGTGCCCGGCGCGGACCGCCTGGATGACGCCGGTGGCCAGGTCGACCTCGGCGTAGAGGCAGGTCGCGGAGCGGTCGGTGTCGAGTTCGTTCAGGAAGACCGAGGCGCGGGCCATGACGGTGGCGGGCGTGTGGCCCTCGGCGGCGTAGGCGCGCAGCACGATGCGGAGCTGGCCCATGACGGCGGCGGCGTGCGTGTCGTGGCCCTGGACGTCGCCGATGACGGCGCCGACCCGGCTGCCGCCCGCGGTGCTGCCGGGCAGGGGGATCAGGTCGTACCAGTCGCCGCCGATGTCCCGGCCGAAGGAGCCGCCGAAGGTGGCGGCGCGGTAGCGGACGGCGAGGTCCGCGCCGGGCACGCTGGGGATGGTGCGGGGCAGCATGGCCTGCTGGAGCCCCTGCGCGAGGTCCATCTCCTGCTCGTAGAACATCGCGCGCTGCAGACTCTGGGAGATGCTGCTGCCGAGCGCGACCAGGATGTTGCGCTCCTCGGCGGTGAAGCCGCGCCGGTCGCTGTAGAGCAGGCCCATCGCGCCGATCGGACGGGCCTGCACGATGAGCGGCAGATAGGCGGCCGAGGTGATGTTCAGCCCGGTGATGCCCCGCCACAGCTCCGGGTAGCGCTCGGCGAACTCCTCCGGGGACTCGATGAAGCGCGGGCTGAGGGTGCGGACCGCCTCGCTCATCGGATACCGCTCGTCGATCCCGGTGAGCTCGGTGCCGGGCACGAAGCTGCCCGCCGGTCCCTCCGCGATGAGCCGGATGCGGCCGGCCTCGACCAGCCCCATCACCAGACTGGTCGCGCCCAGATGGGTGAGGCCGTGGGTGTCCTTGAGGACGTCGATGACGTCCCGCACGGTCCGGGCGTGGGCGAGCGCGGCGGTGGTCAGCTGGACCACGTTGGTCTGCTGACGGCGCAGGTTCTCCTGGAGGGCCTGGTCGCGCCGGTCGCCGCTCTCGCGCAGCTCCTGCGTGGCGTCGCGGACGATGCCGATGATGCGGCGGGGCCGGCCGGCCTTGTCCCGCCGGATGTAGCCCTGGGTGTGGGTCCAGCGCAGGGAGCCGTCGCGGCAGCGGACGCGGAAGTAGGCGCCGTAGTTCTCCTGGCCGGTGTTGAGCGCCCGGGCCACGGCGGCGTCCAGCCGCCGCGCCTCCGCGGGCGGGACGCGGTTGGCGAGGGTCTCCGGCCGGTCGTCGTACTCGTCGGGGCGCACGTCGAAGATCTCGTGCGCCTGGGCGTCCATCTGCATCACCCCGGCGTCCAGGTCCCAGTCGAAACTGCCCATGCGGTTGAGCGCCAGGATCGGATCCGGGTGTTCCGGCCAGTCGTCCGGGAGTGACAGGGGGCTCGCTCCCCGATCAGCCATGGGGCCACCTTGCCAGGATTCGGGCGATTCTTCGACCGCTGGGGCACCTGGGGGCACGGGTATCCCGGGACGCCCGGTGGTACACGGGAAGTCACAGGCAGTAGGGCGCCACGGGGCCCGGGAGCGGGCCGGAGCCCGTCCGGCGGGCCGGTGCAGGAGGGAGGGTGCGGACGTGGAGTGGTTCGGCGCGGCCGAGTACTGGACGAGCCGGCTGGTCTTCCAGAAGGGGCTGGCCGCGCTCTACCTGGTCGCGTTCCTGGCCGCGGCGCTGCAGTTCCGCGCGCTGGTCGGGGAGCGGGGCATGCTGCCGGTGCCGCGCTTCGTGGCGCGGGTGCCGGCGCGGCGCTCCCCCAGCCTGTTCCACCTGCACTACTCGGACCGCTTCTTCGCGGGGTGCGCGTGGACGGGGTGCGCGGTGGCGGCGGCGCTGCTCGCGGGGGCGGACTCGCTCGTGCCCCTGTGGGCGGCGATGCTGCTGTGGCTCGTGCCGTGGGCGCTTTACCTGTCGATCGTGAACGTGGGGCAGACCTGGTACGCGTTCGGCTGGGAGTCGCTGCTGCTGGAGGTGGGTTTCCTCGGCGTGTTCCTCGGCAACGACGAGGTGGCGCCGCCGGTCGTCGTGCTGTTCCTGCTGCGGTGGGTGCTGTTCCGGGTGGAGTTCGGCGCCGGGCTGATCAAGATGCGCGGCGACGAGTGCTGGCGCCGCCTCACCTGTCTGGACCACCACCACGAGACCCAGCCGATGCCGGGGCCGCTGAGCTGGTTCTTCCACCGCCTGCCGAAGCCGCTGCACCGCGTCGAGACGGCCGCCAACCATGTCACGCAGCTGGTGGTGCCGTTCCTGCTGTTCGCGCCGCAGCCGGTCGCGTCGGCGGCCGCCGCGCTGATGATCGTCACCCAGCTGTGGCTGGTGCTGTCCGGGAACTTCGCCTGGCTGAACTGGATCACCGTCGTGCTGGCGCTGCCCGCCGTGGCCTGGCCGTCCGATCCGCCGCCGGTGGGCGACGCCCCGCTCTGGTACGTGGTGGTCGTGCTCGCCGTGTCCGCGCTGCTGCTCGCGCTCAGTCACGCGCCGGTGCGGAACATGCTCTCGCGGCGCCAGGTCATGAACCGCTCCTTCGACCCGCTGCACCTGGTGAACACCTACGGGGCGTTCGGCACCGTGAGCCGGGTGCGGCACGAGGTGGTGCTGGAGGGCACGGCGGACGAGACGCCCCGGGAGGATTCCGAGTGGCGGGAGTACGAGTTCAAGGGCAAGCCGGGCGACCCCCGGCGCTGGCCGCGCCAGTTCGCGCCGTACCACCTGCGGCTCGACTGGCTGATGTGGTTCGCGGCGCTGTCCCCGGCGTACGCGAGCCCCTGGTTCGGCGGGCTGGTGGAGCGGCTGCTGGAGAACGATCCCGACACGCTCCGCCTGCTGCGCCGCTCCCCCTTCCCGGCTGACGCCCCGCCCCGCCACATCCGCGCCCGTCTGTTCCGCTACCGCTTCACCACCTGGCGGGAGCTGCGCGAGACGGGCGCGTGCTGGGAGCGGACCTGTGTGCGGGAGTTCTTCCCGCCGACCCGGCTGGCCGGGAGCACGCGGAAGTCCTGAGCCGCGCGCTGGTCCTGCTGGCCGAGCGGACCCCGGTGACGCAGGTGGCGCACCGGTGCGGATGATCGTCCACGAGCGCCTTCATCGACGTGTTCCGCCGTGCGTTCGGGCACACGCCGGGCACGCACGCGCGGTGACCGGGGTTCACAGCAGGCCGGTGGCGCGCAGTTCCTCCCACAGGGCGTCGGGGACGGGTTCTTCGAAGCGGTCGGCGCAGTCGTCGACCTCGGCGGCCGAGCGGGCGCCGACCAGGACGGCGGTGACCGCCGGGTGGGCGGCGCAGTGGGCCAGGGCCGCGGCGCGCAGCGAGGTGCCGTGCCGCTCGGCGGCCTCCTTGATCCGCAGGGCGCGCTCCAGGAGGGCTGCGGGGGCGGTCGCGTAGTCGTAGGTGGCGCCCGGCCGTGGGTCGGCCAGAAGACCGGAGTTGAAGGCACCGCCGACGACGACGGACATCCCGCGGTCCAGTGCGGCGGGCAGCAGCTCGACGGCCGCGCTGTGGTCGAGCAGGGTGTGGCGGCCCGCGCACAGCACCACGTCGATGTCGGTGTCGCGGACGAAGCGGGTGAGCATGGCGGTCTGGTTCATGCCGGCGCCGATGGCTCCGACGACGCCCTCGGAGCGGAGCCGTTCGAGGGCCGGGTAGGCCTCGCGGAAGGCCTGGTCCCCGTGGTCGTCGGGGTCGTGGAGGTAGACGACGTCCACGCGGTCGAGGCCGAGGCGTTCCAGGCTCGCCTCCAGGGAGCGCCGGACGCCGTCGGCGCTGAAGTCCCAGACGCGGCGGTGGGTGGCGGGCACGGCGAAGCCGTGGGCGAGGTCGTCGCCGCCCGCGTCGGACGGTTCGAGACGGCGGCCCACCTTGGTGGACACCGTGTAGGTGTCGCGGGGCAACTCCCGCAGGACGGCGCCCAGCCGGCGTTCGGCGAGGCCGAGACCGTAGTGCGGGGCGGTGTCGAAGTAGCGGATGCCCCGCCGCAGCGCGGCCCGCACCGCCTCCCGCGCCTGCTCCTCGGTGACGGGGGTGTAGAGGTTGGCGATGCCCGAGGTGCCGAGGGCGAGCGGGGTGATCTCCACACCGCTGCGGCCGAGTCTCCGGCGGACCGGCTCGGACGGGCCCGTCGGGACTCCGGGGTCACTCATGCCGGGCTGCTCCTTGTCGTGATCACGGACCGGACGCGGCCGAGCATACGGGGCCCTCGACCGCCTGACCGGGCGGCGGCCGGAGCCCCCGCCGCCCGGTCAGGCCCGCCTCAGCCGCAGCGTCCTCAGCTCGAAGGGCCGCAGCCGTACGGCGATCCGCCCGTCGTCGACGGCGGGCGGATCCGTGTCCGCGAGGGGGCGTTCCAGCAGGTCGGTCACGTCCACGCCGACAACCGGGAAACCGGCGGTGAGCGTGGCGCGGGCGCGGGCGCCGTGCGCCTCGTGGAAGCGGACCACGACGTCGCCGCTGCCGTCGTCGGCGAGCTTGACCGCCGTGACCACGACGGAGTCCTGGTCGACGCTCACCAGCGGCGTCACCTCGGCGGCCCCGTCGAGGCGCCGCTCGGGCAGGTTGATCCGCCAGCCCTCGCGTACCGCGTCGCCGATGGACGCGCCGGGGACCAGGGCGTGCCGGAAGCGGTGGACGCCTTGGTCGGTCTCCGGGTCGGGGAAGCGCGGGGCGCGCAGCAGGGAGACGCGGACGGTGGTGGTCGTGCCGCCGTCGCCGTCGGTGCGGACCGCGCGCGTCACGTCGTGGCCGTACGTGCCGTCGTTGACGACGGCGACGCCCCAGTCGGGCTCCTGGAGGTGGACGAAGCGGTGGTTGCACGCCTCGAACTTGGCGGCCTCCCACGAGGTGTTGGTGTGGGTGGGGCGGAAGAAGTGGCCGAACTGCGTCTCCGAGGCGTAGCGGTCGGTGTGCAGGTCCAGGGGGAAGGCGAGTTTGAGGAACTTCTCCGTCTCGTGCCAGTCGACCTCGGTGTCCACCACCAGGCGCTTCTCCCCCGGCGCCAGCGACAGCACCTGCGTCACGCGGGAGTCGCCGAAGGTGCGGACGATCCGCACCGAGGCGCCGTCGTCACCGGGGGTGACCTCGTCCGCGTCGGTGAGGTCGGTGACGGTGTTGCGGTAGAACTCGTCGACGTCCCAGGCGTCCCACATGTTCGGCAGGTCCTGGTGCAGCTGGAGCACGTTGCCGGTGCGGCCGGGGGCGATGGTCTCGCGGTCGTTCGCCAGGTCGACGGCGGAGTCGACCAGGCCCCGGGCGTCGATGCCGACCCTCAGCAGGCCGTTGTCCAGGACGTGTCCGCCGTCGGGGCGCTCCGTGTGCGTGGTGCGTCCGGGCGCCTCGGCCGGGCGTGCGCCGCCCGCCGGGACGCCGGCGCGGGTGTGCGGGGCCGCGTTGAAGACCAGCGGCACACCGCCCTCGCCTGCCAGAGCCCGCTGGGCGGCGTCGACGACGGCGTTCAGCTCGTCGGCGACCCGGGCGTACGTGGCGCGGGCCTCGCGGTGCACCCAGGCGATGGAGGAGCCCGGCAGGATGTCGTGGAACTGGTGCAGCAGCACCGTCTTCCAGATCCGGTCCAGGTCCGCGTACGGGTAGGGGAAGCCGGTGCGCACGGCGGCCGTGGCCGCCCACAGTTCGGCTTCCCGGAGCAGATGCTCGCTGCGTCGGTTGCCCTGCTTGGTGCCGGCCTGGCTGGTGAGCGTGGCGCGGTGCAGTTCGAGGTACAGCTCGCCGACCCAGACGGGCGGTTCGGGGTTCTCCGCCGCGGCCTTGGCGAAGAAGGCGGACGGGGTCTCCCAGGTGACCGTGGCCGATCCTTCGAGGTCGCGGAGCCGGGCGGCCTTGGCGACCATCTCGCGGGTGGTGCCGCCGCCCCCGTCGCCCCAGCCGGTGGGCGCGAGGGAGTGCCGGGCGCTGCCCTTGTCCTTGAAGTTGCGGACGGCGTGGGCGATCTCGGCGCCGCGCATGGAGCAGTTGTAGGTGTCGACGGGCGGGAAGTGGGTGAAGATCCGGGTGCCGTCGATGCCCTCCCAGCGGAAGGTGTGGTGCGGGAAACTGTTGGTGCGGGACCAGGAGATCTTCTGCGTGAGCAGGTACGTGGAGCCCGCGGCCTTGATGATCTGGGGCAGTCCGGCGGCGAAGCCGAAGGTGTCCGGCAGCCAGGCCTCGTCGTTCTCCACGCCGAACTC
Source organism: Streptomyces sp. BJ20 (assembly GCF_022869105.1). Lineage (NCBI taxonomy): Bacteria > Bacillati > Actinomycetota > Actinomycetes > Kitasatosporales > Streptomycetaceae > Streptomyces > Streptomyces sp. BJ20. The sequence continues at coordinate 3,031,349 of NZ_CP094918.1, read as the reverse complement.
GTCGAGGAAGAACCGCTTGCCGTGCACGAACTGCCGGGCCATGGCCTCGGAGCCCGGCATGTTGGTGTCGGACTCCACCCACATGCCGCCGGCCGGCACGAACCGTCCGTCGGCCACCGCCTTCTTGACCCGCGCCCACACCTCGGGCCGGTGCTCCTTGATCCACGCCCACTGCTGGGCCTGGGACATGGCGAAGACGAAGTCGGGCTCGTCGTCGAGGAGGGCGGTCATGTTGGCGGCGGTGCGGGCCACCTTGCGCACGGTCTCACGCAGGGGCCACAGCCAGGCCGAGTCGATGTGCGCGTGCCCGACGGCGCTGATGCGGTGCGCGGACGGCACGGCGGGCGCGGAGAGCACCTCCGTGAGGCGTGAACGGGCTTGTCCGGCTGTGCCGTTGACGTCCTGGAGGTCGACGGCGTCCAGGGCGCGCTCGACGGCGCGGAGGATCTCCCAGCGGCGGGGCGAGTCGACGGGCAGCTCGGCCATCAGCTCGCCGAGCACCTCCAGATCGGTCACCAGGTGCCACACGGTCTCGTCCAGAACGGCGAGGTCCATGCGGGTCAGGGTGTACTGGGGGTCACTGCCCGCGGTCTCCAGGTCGCCGAGCGGGGTCGGCGTGAACGGGCGGTAGTCCATGATGACGGGGTTGGAGGCGGCCTCGACGTGCAGGCGGACCTCCTCCCCGCCCCGGACGGGAGCGCCGATCCGCACCCACTGGTTGCGCGGGTTGAGGCCCTTCACGGGCGTGCCGTCGGGGCGGTACACCAGCCCTTCGCACTGGAACCCGGGCATGTTCTCGTCGAAGCCGAGGTCGAGGATCGCCTCCACGGTGCGGCCGGCCCACGCCTCGGGGACGGTGCCGGTCACCCGGAACCAGCTGGTGCCCCACGGCGCTCCCCAGCGGGAGCCCACGGTGATCGGCTCGGAGTCGGCGGCCAGCCCCTCGGCGACCGGGACCGGTTCCCCCGGCGCGTGCCACACCGCCACTTCCAGGGGGACGGACTCGGGGTACACGGCGGGTCGGACGCGCTCGTCGAGGACCCGCCTCAGACGGGCTTCGACCAGGGTGCGGTCGTCATGCATGCGGCGCTCCATGGTTGTGGCCGTTCGCTGCCGTACGGGATCCCGCCCGCGAGACGGGACCCCCGGGTACAACTCCCCTCCCACACCTCCCTCGAACCGCCCCCGCCCCAACGCGCGCACGGGCAGGTCAGCGGGCACAGGACGCCGTGCCACGGCCTCTGCGCCGGCACGGGTCTGCGAACGCGGGCTCCGGCCGACCGGGGGGAGGCGAACCGGTCGGCCGTCGTATCCCGTTGCCCCGCCCCGCACTCACGAACTAGGGTCGGGCGCGTGACTGCCGGGTCGGCCTTGAGCCGTTCACGAAAGGCGCTCCCGGCTCCGGAGTGAGTCCGGGGCGGGCGCGCGCGCCTCCGTCGTCGGTCGTTCCTTCCACCCGTCGTGCTTCCGCCGGCGGGGAACGGCACACCGACACCGGAGACGAGAGGCGACCATGCCCGCAGCACCGCACATCGAGTTGAACCACACCGCCGTGTACGCCCGTGACCGCAGACACTCCGCCGAGTTCCTCGCCGGGATCCTGGGTCTGGAGGTGGGGGCGCCGTTCGGGCCGTTCCTGCCGGTGGACCTGGGCAACGGCGTGACCTTGGACTACTACGAGCTGCGCGACGAGCCCGTGCAGTCCCAGCACTACGCCTTCCTGGTGCCCGAAGAGGGGTTCGACGCCATGGTCGCGCGCCTGGAGGAGGCCGGGGTGACGTACTACGCCGACCCGCGGCACACCGAACCGGGACGCGTGAACAACCTGTTCGGCGGCAAGGGGGCGTACTTCGAGGACCCGGACGGCCACAACATGGAGATCATGACCCGGCCGTACGTCCGGCCCTGAGTCTGCCCCCGGTCAGAGCGACCGGTACATGACGTGCAGCCCGACCCGGCCGTGCCGGGGGTGGTCGAAGGCGTCCGGGACCGTGCCCAGGACGGTGAAGCCGAGCGAACTCCACAGCTTCACCGCGGGGTTGGTCTCGACGACGGCGTTGAACACCATGCCCCGGTACCCGGCGTCGCGCGCCTCGGCCAGCACGTGTTCGGCCAGCAGCCGTCCGGTCCCGCGGCCCGCCCGGTCGGGGTCGACCATGAAGCCCGCGTTGGCGATGCGGGCGGCTGGGCCGCCGTAGTTGGGGGTGAGATAGGCGGAGGCGACGACGGTCCCGTCGTCCTCGACGACGTACACCCGTTTCGCGGGGCTCATCCACAGGGCCCGGGCGTCCTCCTCGGAGGTGCCCGGGTCCCAGGTGTAGGTCTCGCCCGCCGCGACGATGCGGTGCCAGAACGGCCAGATGCGGGCCCAGTCGTCCGGACGCGCTTCCCTGATCAGCATGGATGCGAGTCTGGCACGCCCGGTGCGGGCGGGAGTGCGAGGGGGTGACGTGTCAGTCGACGCTGGGGAGGATGTGCGGCTCCGCGAGGTCCTCCTCGTACCCGGCGAGGCGGATGGGGGCCGAGCGGGCCCACACGTCGAGGCTTCCCAGTTCCCCCGGTCGGCGGCCGGAACGCTCCATGGGTTTTTCGGGGCGCTGTTCGAGTTTCGTCTGCTCCGGTGTCACCGCGCACTCCTTATGTGTCGGTCACCCTCGGGACGTACCGTGTCGGCCCTGCGGCCGGCGCCCGACGCCCGAGCGGGTCTGAGTCCAATACCGTTCGGACGCGGTGGCGCCGGTCGTTCGAGGGAGAGCGGGCCGTGGTGAACCGGCAGTCCCATGACGGATCGTGGGTGCGGGTAGGACCCTTACTGCTGTCCGTCCGCCTCAGATTAACCAAATGAGCGGCCCCCTGCTCGATGGGGCTGCAAACTGGCTGTAACAATCACATGACGGATCGCCCATCATCAGGCGCTATGTCCAGGCATGTCGTGACAGAATGCGCACCGTAGCTCACTCGATCGGAGTACGCGCGTCCCGAAGTACCGGACAAGTCCGGACGGCCGGGGCGCGGTCCGGGCGCCGCCGGCCGTCGTCGGTGTGCTCGGGGTGGCCGGATGCTCACCAGCGGCCGGGCGCGTAGTCCTTCAGGAAGACGCCGTACAGGTCCTCGCCCTCCTCGCCGCGCACGATCGGGTCGTAGACGCGGGCCGCGCCGTCGACCAGGTCGAGCGGGGCGTGGAAGCCCTCCTCGGCGAGGCGCAGCTTGTCGAAGTGCGGGCGCTCGTCGGTGATCCAGCCGGTGTCGACCGAGGTCATCAGGATCCGGTCGGAGTCGAACATCTCCTGCGCGCTGGTCCGCGTCACCATGTTCATGGCCGCCTTGGCCGCGTTGGTGTTGGGGTGTCCCGCGCCCTTGTAACCGCGGGCGAAGACGCCCTCCATCGCGGACACGTTGACCACGTAGGCGCGCTTCGAGGACGCACGGCTGGCCGCCTCGGCCATCGCCGGGCGCAGCTTGCTGATCAGGATGAACGGCGCCGTGTAGTTGCACAGCTGGGTCTCCAGCAGCTCCACCGGGGAAATCTGCTCGATCGTCTGCACCCAGGTGTTGGAGTCGACGACGTCCGGCAGCAGGCCCCCCGCGTCGATGGCGGTGCCGTCCCGGTGCCGCTCCACGCTGGCGTTGCCGGCGACCAGGGCGAGGTCGGCCACCGCCTGGGCGTCCAGGCCGCTCGTCCCGGCGGGCAGCGCGGTGAGGCCGTCCACCGCACCGGAGTTGAAGGCGCCGATGACGTGGTGGGCGGGCAGCTCGCCGGCCGGCAGCGGGGCGCTCTCGCCCTCGACGAGCGCGGCGTAGGCGGAGGGCAGCCGGCGCACGGTCTGGGTGGCGTTGTTGATCAGGATGTCCAGCGGGCCCTGCTCCGCGACCTGGTCGGCGAGCGCGACGACCTGGCCGGGGTCCCGCAGGTCGATGCCGACGACCTCCAGACGGTCGATCCAGTCCGCGGAGTCGTCCATCGCCTTGAAGCGCCGGATGGCGTCCTTCGGGAAGCGCGTGGTGATCGTGGTGTGGGCGCCGTCGCGCAGCAGCCGCAGCGCTATGTACATGCCGATCTTGGCGCGGCCGCCGGTGAGCAGCGCCCGCTTGCCGCTGAGGTCGGCGCGGGCCTCGCGGCGGGCCCGGTTCTCGTCGGCGCACTCCGGGCAGAGCTGGTGGTAGAAGTAGTCGACCTCGACGTACCGGGTCTTGCAGACGTAGCAGGAGCGGGGGCGCTGGAGTATGCCCGCGATACGGCCCGGCTCGACACGGGAGGAGGGCAGGATGCCCTCGGTCTCGTCGTCGATGCGCTGGGCGGAGCCGGTGGCGGTGGCCTCGGTGACCGCCTTGTCGTGCGCGGTCTTGGCTGCCCGGCGCTCCTGGCGGCGGCGCTGCTTGACCGTGCGGTAGATGTGCGAGGTGGCCCGGCGCACCTTGATCGCGTCCGGGTGGTCCACGTCGATCTTGTCGAGCTCCTCGAGCACGCTCAGGCAGACGGCCAGCCGCTCCGGGTCGATGCCCGGCCCGTACGCCACCTCGTCCGTGGTCCCGGGGCCGTCCTGTGTCACCGTCATCGCCGCTGCCGTTCCCGCTTCGGTTCGCGCGGCGCTCCGTCCGCGTCCGCTGTCGAACGGGGGATTTTACGGAGCGCCGGGCCGCAGCACCAAACCGCTGCGCTCAGTGAGCGCAGGCGACGGTGAGTGCCGTCACCTCCTCGGTCACCGCGCGGGCGAGCAGGTCGAGGTCGTCCACGGCCGCGCCGTCGGCCACCAGACCGTAGTGGACGCGTCCCCGGTAGGTGGAGACGGCGACCGCCAGGGAGTGGCCGGGGGCGAGCGGCGCGAGCGGGAACACCGCGCCGAGCGGGTCGCCTCCGAGGCGCAGGCCGAAGCCTGGCAGCGGCACGCTGGTGACCAGGACGTCGAACCAGAGCCGGGCCGCCTGACCGAGCAGCGGTCCGCCGAGCCGGTGGCCGAGCGGCGGCACGTGCTCGGCGAGCAGCGCGACCGCGCCCGCGCCACGGTGCGGGCCCGCTTCCTTGTTGCGGTCCATGGCGGTGCGGACCCGGGTCAGGCGGGTGACCGGGTCCTTCTCGTCGAGCGGGAGCCTTATCAAGTACCCGGAGAGCCGGTTGCCCTGCGGGTGGGCGGTGCGGGGGCGACGCCGGGAGACGGGGACGAGGGCGCGCGGGGCGACGCCGTCGCTGCCGTCGCCGCGCTCGTCGAGCCAGCGGCGCAGCGCGCCGGCGACGACCGCGATGAGGACGTCGTTGACGGTGCCGCCGGCGCTCTTGCGGATGCGGTGGACGTCGTCGAGGTCGACGACGACACCGGCGGTGCGGCGGGTGCCGCTGGGCGCGCAGGTGAGGGCCGGCGAGGAGCGCATGTCGAGGGTGGACCTGGCGACGGCGGCGCCGATGTCCAGGGCCCGGCCGGCCTCGGCGAGGGCGTCGCGCACCATGCCGGGCACCTCGCGGACGTCCGGGACGACCCCGCGGGTCGGCTCGGCGGGCCGCGGCCGGGGCGTGGGCAGGTCCGTCGGGTCCATCAGCGCGGCGGCGAGGGTGAGGGCGCGCAGTCCGTCGGCGAGGGCGTGGTGGAACTTGAACAGGACGGCGAAGCGGGCGCCGCCCTCCTCCGGCAGCACGTGCGCCTCCCACGGCGGACGGGTGCGCTCCAGGGGGCGCCCCATCAGGTCACCGGCGGCGGCGTGGAAGTCGGCGACCGGCTCGTGCAGCCGGACGTGGTCGAGGGGGTCGAAGCCGGGGTCGGCCTCCCGTGCGGCGCCGCCGAAGGCGAGCGAGCCGCGGACGACGGAGGTGAGCGGGCGGCCCAGCGCTGCCGTGAGGGGTTCACCGGGGGCGGGCAGGGAGCGGCGCAGCGCCGAGAGTGAGCGCCGCAGCCCGAGCGGCTGCCAGGTGTCGCGGATGCGCATGCGCAGCCCGGGCACCGCGGCGGACCGCGCGGCGAGCAGGTCCGCGGCGTGCGCGGCCGCGGAAGGCGAGCCGGCGGTGAAGACGCCGAGCGCCGCGAGGTGCATGGGGTGCCCGGCGGACTCGAGGTTCCAGAACGCGAGGTCGAGGGGGGCGAGCGGGTCTGCGGTCATGGGCGGGGGCCTCGCATCGACGACGGGAACGGATCAGCAGTCAATCGCTCCCGGCCGATTACGGTCAAGTACGATCTGGCTACCCCTAGTTAACAGCATGTGACGTCTCCGCCCCTTCCGCTGTTACGGCGAAAGGGGCGGAGTCGTCCTCAGGTGCGGGGCCCAGGGGACGTCCTCGCCGTCCGGCGGGGTGACGGACGCCACCCGAACGCACGCCGCCCGGACGGGTGGGTCCTCTTACTACGGCCCGTCAGTCCGTGGCCGGGCAGCCCGCGGGCCGGGCCCGGGAGGCGTCCCGGATCAGGTCCCGCTGCGCGGCCCGCACCCGCTCGACGTCGGGCTTCATCACCCGCCGGTCGTAGGTGAGCAGACCGTTCAGCTCGCCCTCCACGTCGGAGATCTGGGTGTAGACGGCGCCGTTGCTGCCCCGGCACACCAGCGCCCGCACCTCGTCGAGCTTGGTGAGGTAGTCGTCGGTGTAGGTCGCCGGGTCGACGTCGACGTACGACTGCTGCACGGGCCAGGCGTGGCCGGGCACCGCGAGGCCGAGACCGCCGTACTCGCCGCTGACCAGGGCGCGCTCGCCGTCCGGGCGGGGCGGCAGGGCGGGGCTCGGGTATCCGTGCTCGTCCATGATGTCGCCGGTGCCGCCGTCGGCGCCCAGGTTCAGCCCGGACTGGTTGTTGACCAGCCGGCTGGGGTCCCAGGACTTGGCCTGCGCGGCGATCCGGCCGACGTCGTACTGGCCCCAGCCCTCGTTGAAGGTGACCCACATGACGATCGACGGGCTGCTGATGTGCTCGTCGATCATCTCCTTCATCTCGCGCTCGTAGCGGGCGCGGGCCTCGGCGTCCGGGGTGCGGGCGTCCCGCATGGAGGGCATGTCCTGCCACACCAGCAGGCCGAGGCGGTCGGCCCAGTAGAACCAGCGGTCGGGTTCGACCTTGATGTGCTTGCGCACCGAGTTGAAGCCGAGCTGCTTGTGCGCCTTGAGGTCGTACGCGAGGGCCTCGTCGGTGGGCGCGGTGTGCAGGCCGTCGGGCCAGAATCCCTGGTCGAGGGTGGCCATCAGGAAGACGGGCTTGCCGTTGAGGACCGTGCGCGGCACTCCGTCGATCTTCTCCACGGCGATGGAGCGCATGCCGAAGTAGCTGTTCACGCGGTCGGCTCCGACACGGACCTTCAGGTCGTACAGGAACGGATCGTCCGGCGACCACAGGCGCGGCTTCCTGATCTTCAGCGTGAGCGGCTGCCCGGTGCGCCCGGCGGCGGTGGCGACCTTGCGCCGTCCGTCGTACGCGGTGGCCGTCACCGGCAGGCCGGCGCGGACACCCGTGGCCTCGACGGTGAGCCGTTCGCCCTGCACGTCGGGGATCAGCCGGAGGGAGTCCACGTGGTCGCGGGCGACCGGCTCCATCCAGACCGTCTGCCAGATCCCGGAGCTGGGCGTGTACCAGATGCCGCTCGGGTCGAGGCGCTGCTTGCCCATCGGCGGGTTCTCGCCGTCGGCGGCGTCGGTCGGGTCGTAGACGCCGACGATCAGCTCCTGGGGGCCGCTCCGCTTCAGCGCGTCGGTCACGTCGACGGAGAACTTGTCGTAGCCGCCCTCGTGCGCGGTGACCTTCGTGCCGTTGACGTAGACCTCGGCACGCCAGTCGACCGCCTGGAAGTTGAGGCGCAGCCGCTTGGCGGAACCGATGTGCCAGTCGCGCGGGACGGTGAAGGTGCGGCGGTACCACATGCGGTCCTCGTGCCGCTGGATCCCGGAGAGCTGGGACTCCACCGGGTAGGGCACCAGGACGCGTTCCTTCAGCGTGCGGCCCACGGGCGGACGCTCGCCCTCCTCGGCGGCGGCGAACTGCCAGCGGCCGTTGAGGTTGCGCCACTCGTCACGGGTGAGCTGCGGGCGGGGGTACTCGGGATGGGCGTTGCCGGGGCCCACCTCGTCGGCCCACTTGGTGCGCAGCTCATGGGTGGAGTGGTTGGGCCCGCTGCTGAGGAAGGCGTCCACGGGGTCGCCGTCGGTGGCCTTCAGCCCGCCCTGGCCGTCGTACCGGACGTCGGCGCTGCCGCGGGCGGTGCCGGTCCTGTTGCCGACGACGGGTTCGGCGAGGGTGACGAGCAGCGCCCTCGGGTCGGCCGGGTCGGGTGCCGCCGCGGTCAGCGACCACGGGGCGCCGCCGATGACCGCGTCGAGGTGGTCGGTGAAGCCGGCGGGCGGTGTGGCGAGCGGCTCGGGGAAGTCGAGCTTGAGGGTGCGTCCGGAGGCGAGGACGGTGGCGCCGAGGGCGCCGTCGTAGTCGAAGCCGTCCGGGAGGCGGAACGCCGTCCGGGGCACCGCTTCCTCGGCGCCGCCGGGCGGGGTCCAGCGCAGGTGGAAGTTGGAGCCGCCGTAGTGCTCGAAGTACTCGACCTTGATGTCGTGGGCGCGGCCGGCGGTGAGCTGGACCGGCTCGGAGGTCTGCTCGTTGTCCCAGTCGTCGATCCAGTGGTCGATGACGAGGGCGCCGTCGACCCACACCCGGAAGCCGTTGTCGGAGCTGACCGAGAAGGTGTGGGCGCCGGTGGCCTCCGGTACGAGCTTGCCGGTCCAGCGGACGCTGACGTCGTCGGCCTGGCCGGTGGTGAGGCTCAGGCGCGGTTCCAGGTTGTCGAAGTCGAGCTGAGGGTCGAAGGCGACGGTCTTGAGTTCGTGGAAGTCGAAGGCGCCTGGGGCGGAGTGGGTCCAGTACTCGCCCTTCAGCCCGTGGACCTCCGCGGGGCCGTCCTCGGCGACGGCCGAGGCGGGCCCGGTCGCGGTGAGGCCGGTGACGCCCAGCGCGGTGGCCAGGAGAAGGGCGATACGGTTCCTGAGTCGTCTGATGCGCACGGATCCTCCGTCGGTGAGGAAGTGACGGCTCTCGCTGTGCATGTTCTGTTCTGTGCGTCGTCGGTCCCGTACAACGTTGTCAAAGAACAGCACTTGGCATAACAGCACGGATCCCTCCATCAGTCCAGGGACATGACAAAGGCCCCGGTCGTCACGCGCGACCGGGGCCTCCGCGGGAGCCGCTACGGCACCAACTGCCCCTTCCCGAGGGCGATCACGCCGCCCTTGGAGACGGTGTACAGCTCCGCGTCACGCTCCGGGTTGACGCCGATCGTCGCGCCCGGCGGCACCTCGACGTTCTTGTCCAGCACCGCCCCGCGCACCACCGCGCCCCGCCCGATGTGCACGTTGTCGTGGAGCACCGACCCCTGGACCACCGCGCCCGGGTCGACGACCACGCCCGGCGAAAGCACGGACCGCGTCACCTGGCCCCGGATCAGGCAGCCGGCGCTGATGATCGACTCGCTGGCGATGCCGCCCGCGTTGAACCGGGCCGGCGAGAGCTGCCCGGAGTGGGTGTAGATGGGCCACTGACGGTTGTAGAGGTTGAACGCGGGGCGCTCGGCGATCAGGTCCATGTGCGCGTCGTAGTAGGCGTCGAGCGTGCCGACGTCCCGCCAGTAGCCCTGGTCCCGGCTGGTCTCCCCCGGCACGTGGTTGGTGCTGAAGTCGTACAGGTGGGCCTCGCCCCGCTCGGTGAGCTGCGGCAGGATCGAACCGCCCATGTCGTGCACGGAGTTCTCGTGCTCGGCGTCCCGCTGGAGCGCCTCGACGAGCGCCTTGGTGGTGAAGATGTAGTTGCCCATGGAGGCGAACACGCAGTCGGGGTCGTCGGCCAGCCCCGGCGGGTCGGCCGGCTTCTCCAGGAAGCGCTCCACGGTGCGCCCGTCCGAGCCCGGGGTGATCACGCCGAAAGAGGACGACTCCGCGCGCGGCACCCGGATCCCGGCCACGGTGACGCCGGCGCCGCTCTCGATGTGCTGGCTGAGCATCTGGCGCGGGTCCATGCGGTACACGTGGTCGGCGCCGAACACCGCCACGTACTCCGGGCGCTCGTCGTAGATCAGGTTCAGCGACTGGAGGATGGCGTCGGCGCTGCCCAGGTACCAGCGGGGGCCGAGCCGCTGCTGCGCGGGGACCGGGGTGACGTAGTTGCCGAGCAGGCTGGACATCCGCCACGTGGTGGTGATGTGCCGGTCCAGCGAGTGGGACTTGTACTGCGTGAGCACACAGATCCGCAGGATGTCGCCGTTCACCAGGTTGGACAGCACGAAGTCGACGAGGCGGTACGTGCCGCCGAAGGTGACCGCCGGTTTGGCGCGGTCCGCCGTGAGGGGCATCAGGCGCTTGCCCTCGCCGCCCGCCAGCACGATTCCCAGGACCGAAGGACCACCACGACGCATGCCCGTCTCCTCACGCCGAGTTTTCCCATGACTGCCCCGGACGGGCCGGGCTAAGCCTGCCGGAGGATCTCCTCGTAGAGTCCGGCCGTACGGCGGGCCACCGCGTCCCAGCCGAACTCGGTGACCGCGCGCTCCCTGCCCGCCTCACCCATGGCCCGCGCGGTCCCGGGGTCGCCGAGCACCACGTCCAGCGCCCGGGCGAGCCCCGCCTCGAAGTCGTCGTCCACGTCCACCAGGAGTCCGGTCCCGCCCTCGTCCACGACCTCCGGGATGCCCCCGACGCGGGAGGCGACCACGGCGGTGCCGCACGCCATCGCCTCCAGGTTGACGATGCCGAGCGGCTCGTACACCGAGGGGCAGGCGAACACGGTGGCGTGCGTCAGCAGCTGGATCACCTCGGGCCGGGGCAGCATCTGCGGGATCCAGTGCACGCCCTCACGCACCCGGCTCAGCTCCTCGTACAGCTCGCGGAACTCCCGGTCGATCTCCGGCGTGTCCGGGGCGCCCGCGCACAGCACCACCTGCGCGGCCGGGTCGACGTGCCGCACCGCCCGCAGCAGATGGGGCACGCCCTTCTGCCGGGTGATCCGGCCGACGAAGAGCACGTACGGCCTGGAGCGGTCGAGTCCGATCCGGTCCAGGGCGTCGGTGCCGGGGTCGGGGCGGTAGAGGGCGGTGTCGATGCCGTTGTGGACGACGTGCACCCTGGCCGGGTCGAGGGCCGGGTAGCACTCCAGGATGTCGTCGCGCATGGCGCCCGAGACGGCGATCACCGCGTCGGCGGCCTCGTAGGCGGTGCGCTCCGCCCAGCTCGACAGGGCGTACCCGCCGCCGAGCTGCTCGGCCTTCCAGGGACGCAGCGGCTCCAGGGAGTGCGCGGTCACCACGTGCGGGATCCCGTACAGGAGCTTGGCGAGGTGGCCGCCGAGGTTGGCGTACCAGGTGTGGGAGTGGACCAGCTCGCGGCCTTCGAGGGCGGCGGCCATGGCGAGGTCCGTCGAGAAGGTGCGCAGGGCGTCGTTGGCGCCGTCGAGCGCGGGCCACGAGCGGTGGCGCAGCACGCCGTCGGAGCGGCCCTCGCCCCAGCAGTGCACCTCCAGGTCCACCAGCGACCGCAGCTCCCGGGCCAGGAACTCCACATGGACCCCCGCGCCGCCGTACACGGCCGGGGGGTACTCCCGGGTCAGCAGTCCCACTCGCACCCTGAACCCCCTGTCTGCGCGGACGTCCCTCCCATGGTCACGCAGACGGGGCGCGCGGGGAAGACCGGGGCGGCCGTACGAAGCAGCAGTCGCCGCAGACGCCTCCGCCGGGCACACGGTAGTACAGGCAGCAGCTGCGGCGGCGGAAGCCCGTGGCGGTGCGGCCGCCCGCGCCGGCGAGGAGGGGATGGGCGAGGAGTTCGCCGGAAAGCCGGGCGGCGCGGGCGGCCGCCTCGGGGCGGGCGTGGCGGGCGATCTCGCGGGCGGCCGCGGCTAGGGCGGAGGCGGCGTTGCCGCGCAGGAGGGCGGGCGCGACACGGTGACGGGCGCGGAGGGCTCCGGAGAGGGGTTCGAGGTGGCCGTGCAGGACGACGGCCGCGACGGTCGCCGCGTCGGCGGGGAGCGGGCGGACCTCGGCGAGCCACAGGTCGTCGGGGGCGCTGCCCTCCGGGTTCCAACGGACCGTGTCGGGGGCGAGGTCGGGGACGGAGTCGTGGAGAGCGGCGCAGCCGAGGGCCACGGACCACAGGCGCGCGGCGAGACCCTGGTGCGCGACGGAGGCGGCGACGCGGGCCTCCCGGGTGCGCAGGGCGGCGGCGACGCGGCGCACGCGGACGGTCAGCGGGTCGGCCTGGTGAACGTCCGGGCCGGCAGGTCCGTATGCCTGGGCGAGCGTGGGAAGGTGACGGTCGGCGTCCTCCCCCGCGCGCAGGGCGAAGAAGCCACCGAGGGCACGGAGGGCGGTGAGGCGGGGGTCGAGGTCCACGACGTGCAGTAGTACCAAGTCCGTCAGGGGTGGTTGTCAGGGGCCTCGGCCTTCCGGCGCCCACCCAGGGGATGACGGGGGCGTCCCCGTACTCCATCGGCAGTAGGACGCATTGGGTGCTCAGGGACGACGACGGGGAACACCCCGACACGGCAAGGTGTTGGTCATGGAAGCCGACCGTTCGCCGCGCCGGGCAGACCGCCCCCGCCTCACGCAGAGGAGCAGCCGATGAGCGCCCTCGCGTTGTCCGTGCTCCTCTCGTTCGTGTCCGCCGTGGCGTACGCCGGGGGCGCGATCGTGCAGGAGCAGGTGGCGCTGTCGTCGTCCGGCGCGCGGCAGTACGCCCCGCTGCGCCGTCCGGCGTGGTGGGCCGCGGTCGCGCTGAACGGTCTGGGCGCGCTCCTGCACGTGGTGGCGCTGGCCTACGGCCCGCTGAGCCTGGTCCAGCCGCTGGGCGCTCTCACGATCGTGTTCGCGCTGCCGATGGCCGCGCTGTTCGTCGGCCGCAAGGCCGGGGCGACCGCCTGGCGGGGCGCCCTGATGGCGACGGTGGGTCTCGCGGGTCTGCTGGCGCTGGTCGGCGCGTCGGGCACGCAGTCGCTGGACGGCCCCCAGCGGCTCGCGGCGGCCGTGGGCACGGCGGCGGCGGTCGTGACGTTGCTGGTCGCGGCGCGCGCGGTGCACCGGCACCCGGCGGTGCGCAGCATCCTGCTGGCGACGGCCGCCGGTGTCGCGTTCGGCATGTCCTCCGTCTTCACCAAGACGGTCGCGGTGGACTGGACGGGCGGGGTGTCGGCGGGCGACCTGCCGTCCCTCGCGGTGATCGGTGTGCTGGCGACGGCGGGCATGCTGCTGTCGCAGGCGTCCTACCGGGGCGCGGGCCTCGCGGCCCCGCTCGCGACGCTCACGGTGGTGAACCCGGTGGTGGCGGCGGCGGTCGGGATCACGATGTTCGGAGAGACCTTCCGGTACGGCACGGCCGGCACGGCGCTGGCGCTGAGCTGTGGGGTGGTGGCGGCGGGCGGCCTGATCCTGCTGACGACGGAGCGGCTGGCGCGGGAGGGCGCCGCGGTTCCCGTGCGGACGCGAGCCGTGGCCGCACCTGTCGCGACCGCCGGGCGGGAGGCGGAGGATGCCGCCGCCGAGCTGCTGCTGGCGGAGCTGAAGGTGCCGGAGGACGTCACGCTGCCGGAGGCCGTCCCCTCGCCGGCCACCGTGCCCGCGGCGGCCGCCGCGGGCACGGTGGACCCGGCGGCGGTGCCGGTCATGCCGTACGCGCCCTTCTACGGCGGCCCGTACGTGCCGGTGCCGGTGGGCGACCGGCACCTCGCACGCGCCAGACCATGACCGCTCGCGTCGAAGCTTGACCGCTCGCGTCAGATCTTGACGCCGCCGGCGCGCAGGTAGGCGAGCGGGTCGACGTCCGACCCCCATCCGGGCCCCGTCCGCACCTCGAAGTGCAGATGCGGGCCCGAACTGTTGCCCGTGGAACCGGACCGCCCGATGCGCTGCCCCGCGCCCACGGACTGGCCGTTCTTCACGGAGATCGCCGACAGATGGGCGTACTGGCTGTACCGGCCGTCGGCGTGCCGCACCACGACCTGATAGCCGAACGACCCCTCCCAGCCCGCGGCGACGACGGTGCCGGCGCCGACCGACTTCACGGGCGTGCCGGTGGGGACGGGGAAGTCCACGCCGGTGTGGTAGCCCTTCGACCAGGCGGACCCGGCCTTGTGGTACGGCGTGCCGAGGGCGGCGCTGACGGGGGCGACGCGCTTGGCGGCGGTGGAGGCGGAACCGGAGCGGTCGGCGCGGTCCTGGGTCCGCTGCTCCGTCTTGGAGGCGGCCTTCTTCTCCGTCTTCTTGCTGTTCTCGCTCTTGGGGGCGGCCTTCTTGCCCGACGGCTTCGGTGACGGGGCGGCAGGCCTGGCGGGCGCCTCGGCCGTGCCGCCGGACGCGGCGGCTTTGCCGGTGAGCCTGAGCCGCTGGCCCGGGAGGATGAGGTCGGGATCGGCGCCGATGGTGGATCTGTTGGCCTCGTGGAGCCCCTGCCAGCCGCCGCGGACGCGTTCCTGCTCGGCGATGCCGGAGAGGGTGTCGCCGCGGACCACGGTGTACATCTCGGCGCGGCCGGCGCGGGCCTGGGGCGTGGTCTGGGGCCGTACGTCCTCGACGGAGGTGCGGCGGTCGTCGCGCTGGGCGCGGTCGGAGCGGCCGGTGGCCGGGCGGATGTCCGGGTCGGCGCCGTCGCGGGTCAGTCCGGCGCGTACCGAGCAGGTGGGCCAGGCGCCGGGGCCCTGTCCGTCGAGGACCTTCTCGGCGATCGCGATCTGCTGGTCCTTGGTGGCCAGATCCGCCCGGGGCGCGTACCGGGCACCGCCGAACGCCTCCCACGTGGACTGGCTGAACTGCAGTCCGCCGTAGTAGCCGTTGCCGGTGTTGACGTCCCAGTCGTTGGTCGACTCGCAGGCGGCGACCTTCTCCCAGGTCTCCACGTCGGCGGCCTGCGCCGTTCCGGTGCCCATGAGCGGCAGGGCCATGCCCGCACCACCGGCGGTGACGGTGAGCGAGGCCCGGTTGATCCTGTTCGGCTGATACCGGCGGTGCCGGCCGCGCACGGCCATGGAATCCCCCTCGACAATGCGTCAGGAGGGGCAAAAGTAAGCGCTGCGAACAGGCCGTGACAAGGCGGCTATCGGCCGCACGGATGCGCCAAATGGCTGGGATGATAAGCCCGTTGCGCCCCTGTTCGCCGTCGGAGGGGAGCGTGCGCGGGCGCCTGCCTCCGGGCGCGGGAGCGTGTCGCGGCGCGCGCCGGACCGGCGCGCGGTGCGGGTGGCCGGCCGCGACGGGACGGGACGGGGCGGGGCGGGCAGCAGGTGACCGGCCGGGACGGTGAGTACGGGGGGCACCTTCGCGCGTATGTGCCTGCGCGGGTTCCGAACGACCCGCGCATGCGCACGCGAGTGCGGCACGCAAGGATGGTCGATGTCAGGACCGGCGGGCGTCACCCGGCAGCACCGGCACCCGGCGGCACCGATACCGAGGTCACCAGGAGTCACCCTTATGAGCAGTTCAGCGCAGATCGGCGTCACCGGGCTCGCGGTCATGGGCCGCAACCTCGCACGCAATTTCGCCCGCAACGGCTACACGGTCGCGGTGCACAACCGGACCGCGTCCCGCACGCATGCGCTGGTGGAGGAGTTCGGGCACGAGGGGAACTTCGTGGCGGCCGAGACGGCGAAGGAGTTCGTGGCGGCGCTGGAGCGCCCGCGACGCCTGGTCGTGATGGTGAAGGCCGGGGAGCCGACAGACGCGGTGATCGAGGAGTTCGCCCCGCTTCTGGAGCCCGGTGACATGATCATCGACGGCGGAAACGCGCACTTCGTGGACACCCGCCGCCGGGAGCGGGCGCTGCGGGAGCAGGGCATCCACTTCGTCGGGATGGGCGTGTCCGGCGGTGAGGAGGGCGCGCTGAACGGCCCGAGCATCATGCCGGGCGGACCGAAGGAGTCGTACGACTCGCTGGGCCCGATGCTGGAGAAGATCTCCGCGAAGGCGAAGGACGGCTCGCCGTGCGTGACGCACGTGGGTCCGGACGGCGCCGGCCACTTCGTGAAGATGGTGCACAACGGCATCGAGTACGCGGACATGCAGCTGATCGGTGAGGCGTACCAGCTGCTGCGGGACGTCGCCGGGTACTCCCCCGCGCAGATCGCGGACATCTTCCGCACCTGGAACACGGGCCGGCTGGACTCGTACCTGATCGAGATCACCGCCGAAGTGCTGTCGCACGTGGACGCGGCGACGGGCAAGCCGTTCGTCGACGTGGTGGTGGACCAGGCGGAGCAGAAGGGCACGGGCCGCTGGACCGTGCAGATCGCCCTGGACCTGGGCGTGCCGGTCTCGGGCATCGCGGAGGCGGTGTTCGCCCGCTCGCTGTCGGGCCACGCGGCGCTGCGGGAGGCCTCGCAGGGCCTGGCGGGCCCGAAGCCGACGCCGATGAGCGAGACGGAGGCGTCGGCGTTCGCCGACCGGGTGGAGCAGGCGCTGTACGCGTCGAAGATCGTGTCGTACACCCAGGGCTTCCACCAGATCGCCGCCGGCAGCGAGGAGTACGGCTGGGACATCGACCTCGGCGCGGTGTCGGCGATCTGGCGCGACGGATGCATCATCCGCGCGGCGTTCCTCGACCGTATCCGGGCCGCGTACGACACGCGGGCGGACCTGCCGAGCCTGCTGTCGGACGAGACGTTCGCCCGCGAGATCGCGGAGGCGCAGGACGACTGGCGCGAGGTCCTGGTCGCGGCGACCCGCCAGGGCGTCCCGACGCCCGGCTTCGCGGCGGCCCTCGCCTACTACGACGCGCTCCGCGCGGAACGCCTCCCGGCGGCCCTGACCCAGGGCCAGAGGGACTACTTCGGCGCCCACACATACCGCCGCGCGGACCGCGACGGCTCCTTCCACACGCTGTGGGGCGGGGACCGGTCGGAGGTCTCGGCGTAAGGGTAAGGGCCGGCCCTCTCCCGACCGTGCGGGCGGGTGGGGGCGGGCCGCGCGGTTCCCCGCGCCCCTCCGGGCGCGGTGGCGTCCCCCTCAAGGGGCGCGGGGAACTGCGCGAACAACCCCCACGCACCCGCACGGGCAGGGGGGTACGGGGCCACGCCTCAGCTCCCGACGCAGCGGAACTGCCACACCCCAAGGGGCGCGGGGAACTGCGCGAACAACCCCCACGCCCCGCACCTGCGGAAACCTCAAGTGAGCGGAGGCCCAGGCTCCGGACTCGGCACCGGCTCCGGCCCCGGAGGAATCGGAGACGGCGACGGCTCAGGCGGCGGCCCCGGCTGCGGCGGGTTTGGCCCGGGCGGCCCAGGCCCAGGCCCGGGCGGCGGCTGCGGCGGCTCAGGAGCAGGCCCCGGCTCAGGGGGCGACGGCTGTGCGGGATCCGGCCCTGGAGCGGGACCGGGCGTGGGCCCCGGCGGCACAGGATCCGGGTTCGGGTTCGTCATGACGCGTGTCCTCCGACCGTCCGGTCGACGTGACGTGTGCTCCGGACTACTTCCCCGCATACCCGACGCCACCGCGCACAGTCACCCGGGTCACCCGGGCGCGTGACGCGGGGACGCCCGCCCGGCCGTCCCCGACGTACCCCTCAGAACCGCCCGGGATGCGCGGCAAGCCACTCCTTTGCCGCGCGCAGCAACGCCGGATCGGCCGCGGGCGCTTCCTCCGGATGCCGCGC
Source organism: Streptomyces sp. BJ20 (assembly GCF_022869105.1). Taxonomy (NCBI): domain Bacteria; kingdom Bacillati; phylum Actinomycetota; class Actinomycetes; order Kitasatosporales; family Streptomycetaceae; genus Streptomyces; species Streptomyces sp. BJ20. The sequence goes on along the minus strand of NZ_CP094918.1, from coordinate 3,013,780 downwards.
GGCCCACCGGACGACGTACGGACACAGCGGCGCGACGACGACATCCTCGCGAGCCGCGAGGGCGTACAGCTCACGGGCGAGCGACCCGGCGATGCCCTTGCCCTCATGGGCGGGCTCGACGACGGTGTGCACCGGCACCAGAGCAGGGGCCGGCTCGTCGAGAACGAAGTACTCGATCCGCCCGACGACCTCACCGTCCGCGACCGCCTCGAGGCGCCCGGCGTCCCGGTCGTCGCGGATCTCGATCTCGTCCATACCCGTCGCTCCCCTGTTCTTCGGTTGTCGCCCCGACGCCACTCACGCCGTGGCCGTGGCCACCGCCTGCGGGCTGCGCTCCTGGTCCGATCCGGGTACCGGCTCGGAGGGGTCGGCGCCGAGGGCGACGATCCGGTTGCCGGCGTCCACATGGACGACGCGCGGTTCCAGTGCCCGCGCCTCGGCGTCGGTCACCTGGGCGTAGCTGATGATGATCACGAGGTCACCCGGGTGCACGAGGTGGGCGGCGGCCCCGTTGATGCCGATCACACCGGACCCGCGCTCCCCCTCGATGACGTAGGTCTCGAGCCGGGCGCCGTTGGTGATGTCGACGATGTGCACGAGCTCACCGGGCAGCAGATCGGCGGCGTCGAGCAGGTCCGCGTCGATCGTCACGGACCCCACGTAGTGCAGGTCGGCCTGGGTGACGGTGGCACGGTGGATCTTGGACTTGATCAAAGTTCGCAGCACTTTGGACTCCTAGAAGACGGCTCCCCGCCTGCTTTCTGCAGGTCAGGGGCGTTGTTCACTGTACACCGACACTCCTCACACTCGAAGATGCTGAGGAACATCGATCCCTCTTGGGCAAGAAGGTTCCCCATCTGCGCTTCCGCATAGAATCCGGCTGTTGTGCCATCGCCGCCCGAAGACCCGCTCGAGCACCTGCCTCGGAGTATGCGAGGACTCATGCTGACCAGATGCTGACTTACCTGACGATGCGCCAGGTAAGTACTTCGTTGAACACTGAGCCATCTGCATCGACTTGAAAGTCGTTCGACGAACCCGGCAGCCTGGAGCTTCATCCGGCCCCAGAGCACTAGTACTGCAGCCGCACTTGCTGTGGCTGGCGGTCCGGCTGGTCGTTGAGCTGATCACGGGTGGGGCGGCACGGTGGGCCCTCCCCGGCCTTCTCACCGCTCCAGCTGGAATCGGCTTCTGACCGCCGCAAGCATCTGGCGGTGTGCGCCCCAATCAGGCTGAGTCACGATGGGCACGGTGACGAAGACCTGTGAGCCAGTGACGTCGCAAACGCTCACGTCCGTGCACCCGCTCTCGTTCTCCTCTGTGGGGTCGATCATGATCCGCGGGGAGCGTCCGCTCTCCAGCCAAGTAGCCTTCCTTCCGGCCGCGAGAGACTCCAGAACCTCGGCCCAACTGTCGAGGTCATACGCGTTGAGATACAGCTCGACGCGACCACTGACGAATCCGGTGCTGACCACAATCTCAGCGTGGAGGGCGTCGTACTGGTCGGTGCCGGAGAAGCTCATTCCTCCGATGACGCACAGGGAGACGCTCTGCTCCTCGTCCGAAAGGCAGATCAGCTTAAGTGGGCTGGAATCGGGCACGTCGGTACTGACCCCTTCTGTGTGATGCGTACTCATAGACTGCACGGCGGCTATGGCGGCCGGTGGCCACGGCAGCGGTAGTGGCTGAGGCGGGCTCGGTACTGGTGGCGGCGGCGCCAGCGGGACCAGTGCAGGATGTGTCCGGCTTCGTGTCGGACGGTGTGGACGACCTTGGCAAGCAGGCGGCGGATTTCGTTCACGCTCAGTCGTATCAGGTCGCGATTACCTCCCCCTTTTCACCGGTGGTGACGCGGAGTGCGGTCAGGTGGGCGGCGGCTGCCATGGCCAGGGTGATGTGCCGGTACCAGGCGCGGTAGTGGCGGACCTGGTAATGATCCAGGCCGGCCTCGTTCTTGGCGGCCTGGAAGCACTCCTCGATCGCCCAGCGGGCCCCGGCGGCCCGCACGATCTCCGCCAGCGGCGTGTCGAGCGGCGCGTGCACCAGGTAATACGCCCGCTCGCCGGTCGTTGGGTGGCGGCGGATCAACAGCGAGATGGTGAAGCCGTCGGCGGCCTCGCGGTCCGGCACTGGCAGGAGGGTCCAGGCGTACTCGCGCAGCCCATGGGCGCCGTCGCCCGCCGAGCGGATCTCCCAGACGTGCTCGGGCAGAATCGCCGCCAGGGTGCGGGCGTTCTGCCCGCGCGGCCCGAGTCGGTGTTTGTAGCCGATGGCCAGTACGTAGGCCAGGCGTTGGCCGGTCAGCCAGGCCCGCAAAGCGGGGTTGTCACCGTAGACCTCGTCCCCGGCCACCCAGCGAAACGGCACGCAGGCCGCCACCGCCCGCTCAAGCAGCGCCTTGGCCAGGGCGGGCTTGGTGGCGAACGCGACGTTCTCGCCGATCCGCGCGTCCGCCCGGCGCTCGGCGTCTTCCGTCCAGGAAGTGGGCAGGTACAGCTCGCGGTCGATCAACGCACGGCCTGTAGTAGAGGCGTAGGCGAGGAACACCCCGAGCTGACAGTTGTCGATCTTTCCGGTGGTGCCGGTGTATTGGCGTTGCACCCCGGCGGACCGGACGCCCTTCTTGATGAACCCGGTCTCATCCAGGATCAACACGCCGTCATCCGCCGCGAGATGCTCCAGTACGAACGAGCGGACCTCGTCGCGGACTGCGTCCGCGTCCCAGTCTGCCTGGTTCAACAGGCGCTGCATGCCGTCCGGGCACCGCTCGCCGGCCTGCTCGGCCAGCGTCCAGCCGTTTTTGCGCTCCAGCGGCGCCAGCAGCCCCCGCAGATACTCGCCCGCCCGATGGCGAGGCTCTGACCTGCGAAAATGCTGACCGATCCGGTCCTGTAGCACCTCCAGCCCCGCCGCCCAGCCCCGCACATCGTCAACCGTGACGTCCCCACCCATGTCCGACTCAACGAGTGTCCGACCCACCCGTCACAACTGCGGCTGCAGTACTAGGCGGTCGAGTGGACCCGCCACTGGCTGCCCCACCGTCGCCTGTGGAGCACTCGGTCCGGGCAGCCTCGTGGTTCACACCAAACCAGGATCCCGACTGTGACCAATCGATCACGATCGCTACCTCCTGGTGGGCAGCTGCGTTCCGGCCGCCTGCCCAGACTGCTACTCCAAGCCGCAAGAAAACGACAAGGAGAAGGCAGTGGAAGAACCCGAGTCGCAGAACGTCCCGCTGCACGTCTCGACAACAACCGGCGCACCTGCGAGTGAGCCGTTCCGGGTTCGGCAGAGAGCTCGGAGTGTCCTGAGTTTGATGGAGTCGTGTCGCTTGGTTTTACGCTACAGGTGCTGCACGTAGTTCGTACTCGACCGGAGTGAGCATCTCCAGGGCCGAGTGCCTGCGCTGGCGGTTATGAAAGATTTCCAGGTACTCGAAGAGTGCCGTGGACAACTCCAGCCTGGTCCGCCAGCGCCAGCGGTTGAGCAGTTCTACCTGGACCCGGGCCCAGAAGGACTCCATCATCGCGTTGTCCACGCAGTCCCCGATCGAGCCCATGGACGGTAGGAGACCGGAGGCGCGGGCTCGTTCGGTGAACACCCAGGAGCCGAACTGGGTGAGTTCAACCGGTCGATGCAACATCGGGTTGTTGAAGTGAGCGTAACTGCTCATCGAAGACTTCGGCGGGGGTCTTCCAGCCGAGGATCTTGCGGGGCCGATTGTTGAGTGCGTACGCGACGACGGCTTCGAGGTCTTCGGCGGACCACCGAGACAGATCTGTACCTTTCGGGAAGTACAATGGCCGGGGACAGCGCGGTCGTCGGCCTCGGCAGGGCGTTCGCTCAAAACGACGTCAGCGGTGACGTGGCCCTGCGGCTTGTTTCGGGACCGCGCCCTTGGTTCCCGCAGCGCACGCCCCGTGCGCAGACACGTGACCAGCTCGCGCTTGAGCGCGCCTCGGCCCTCGATGAACAGCGACTGGTAGATCGCCTCATGGCTGATGCGCATGGGCTCATCATCAGGGAAATCGACCCGCAGCCGGCGTGCGATCTGCTCCGGACTCCATGCCGTTGACCACCGCCTGTCCTGGCTACGGGGCTTGTTCAAGCCCTTCCACGGCGGCGTCGCAGGACCTGGAACGATCGTGCCGTCGGGTCGGCGCACGTCACCAGCGAGTCGGTCCTGCACGTACTCACGCAAACGGTCGTTGCCCGCGAGCTTCACCGTCTTCGGGCGCTTCGCGGCCTGCTGCGCCTTCCACTGGGCCACCACGGCGCGGTAGACCGGCTTACCGCCCCTGGTTGCGGCGTTGCGACGCAGCTCGCGAGAGATCGTTCCCGGGTCACGCCCGATCGTGCGGGCGATCTCACGCACGCCCTTGTGCTGAGCCTTGAGCAGTGCGATCTCCTCGCGTTCGGCGAACGACAGGTAGCGGCCCGAGGGCGCGTCCAGACTCAGCGGCGCCATCCCGCCAGCATGTCGGAACCATCGAATCCCGACCGGTGCCGACACGCCGACCCCCTTGGCGGCCTGGACAGAGGTGATCCCGGATGCAATCAGGCGCCAGAACTCCCGCTGCACAGCGCGCGATGGCTCAGGCCGACCCGGTGAGCGCATCGGCGGCCGCATCGCCCTATCCGCGGCCCATTGCCGCCGCGCACCGGGTGGCGCCTGCGGCATCTGCTTCCTCGGTAGTCCCATTGCACACCTCTGCGCTCAAAGGTGTTGCGACGATCGGTTGAATTCGCCCTGCACTCCGTGATCGGAGTGGATGATGGTGCCGCCGGGCTGGGGATGGCGGTTGCCGATGGCCATGCTCAGTGCATGGGTGGTCAATGCGGCGGTCGGAGACGCGTCGATGGACCAGCCCACCACTCGGCGGGCGAAGACGTCCAGGACCACAGCGCAGTACACCTTGCCCTCCATCGGGGGGTGTTCGGTGATGTCGGTGACCCACAGCTGGTCCCGGGCGTGACGGGTGAAGTTGCGTTCCACCAGGTCGGCGACCGACGGTGTCTGCAACCTGGGCCGCCGACGGGCTCGGTTGCCCGGCAGGCCGTGCAGGCCGGCCCGCCGCATCAGCAGTTCCACGGTGCCGTGGTGCGCGTGGATGCCCAGACCCAGGGCGAGCTCGGCGTGCACCCGGCGGGAGCCGTAGGTGCCGCGTGAGGCGGTGTGGATGCCGATGATGGCCTCGGTCAGCCAGGCGTGCCGGACCGTGCGGGCCGAGGGCGGGCGGTCCTTCCAGGCGTAGTAACCGGACTCCGCGACGTGCAGTGCGCGGCTGGCCAGCTGGACCGGCAGGCCCTCGTCAGCCATCACGCGGATGGCTTCGTACCGCCTTTTGGGCGGGTCGCCTCGCCGAGGAGTTCCGCGGCCCGGCGGTGGATGGCTAGCTCGGTCTCAAGCTCGGTGATGCGCTTACGAGCCGTGACCAGCTCAGCCTGATCACCGCTGGTAGTACCGGGGATCTGCCCGGTGTCGATCAGATGCTGGCGGCGCCAGTTGTAGATCGTCTGGTCGCTGACACCCAGGAGCTGGGCGACCTCGGCGACCTTGCGGCCGGATGCGACAAGGTCGAGGACCCGGCGGCGGAATTCGGGCGGATAGCTGCGGGGCATGGTGGCCTCCGGATGCTGCTGGATCAGTCAATTCTCCAGCAACCCGACTCCATCAGACCCGGGGCAGACCAGAGTCCCTACCGAACCCGGAACGGTTCATCAGCGAAAGCACCGCGGTGAGTGTCTACGACGTCACCGCTTCTCAGATCTATGTCACCATGCCGGTCGCAGCCCCGTCAGACTGGATCGAACGTCACCGCGCCCTGCTCGTGACCGTCAGGAACCGCCTTCCCTAGTGTCACGTGGCGTAGCCCTTCCCATACCGAGTTCATCCAGAGTTCCTCGGATACGACCGTCTTGTCGGCCTCACTGTGAAGTCACCACCAGGAGCGCCAGGCCGGGGCGGGAGACGGATCCCAGACTCACTCCCTCTCGTCGGACGCGAAGCGACCGTATGCCTCCAGGCGCTCGCCGGCGCCGCCTGCCCGCCACTCCCCGGTGTCCAGGTCGAAGGGGACCGGAACGTCGCCCTCGGCCTCGGGGGTGAAGGGCATACCCACGGTGTCCCAGACAAAGGCGTGCAGGAACTCGGTGAAGCTCCCGTCGAAGTACGCCAGGTCCGAGCCACGGCCAGGGCGCCCGGCGATGGTCCAGTGGTCAGGGTCATCGCCGGACGTGACCCAGTACAGCCCGTCGCCGCCCGTGGTGAAACCCCAAGGCAGCCACCCGCCCTGCTCGGGAAACAGCGGTATGCGCGGGCTCGCCTTGGAATCGATCTGCTTCAGGAGCCGCGCCCCGTGGTGCTCCCTGGCGAGGCGGGCCGCCAGCTCGGTGTTGCTGTTCTCGACGCCGGGCACGCAGACGATGAGGTACTCGTCGAAGTCACCGGGACCGAACCAGTAGACGTACTGCTTGTAGTCCGCCGGCAGCCGCGTACCGACGGCCGCCTCGGCCCGTTCCCAGTCCACCAGATAGCGGCGCGGGCCGGACAGTCCCGCGTCCCGGGCCAGTTGCTCGATGCTCTCGGTGCGGCTCATGGTGCGACTCCATTGTCGGGCGACAACCCGTCCGGCGTGTTGTACACGGTCCAGCGCGAGAAGGATCCTCTGCTGTCGAGAGCGTGCAGGTCGATGGTGCGGGGCACGGGATTGTTGCCCTCGTAGCGGGGAAGGGCATCGTCATAGCTCGAGCCGACCCGGCCCGTATTGCGGCGGATACGGAGACTTGCGTCCCACCTGGACAACCCTCCCTGGACCTCAAGATCCATTGTCAGGGCGTTCCCTCCAAAGGATCAGCCTCGGACGACGCGGTCACCCTGAGATGGATCCAGGTTCAGTCGAAGTCGAGCGTCGGCGCTTCCCGCGGGAAATCCGGTGGCAGTCCGTCAGGAGAAACCGTCCCGGCCAACAGCCCCGCCAGGTACTCCGTAACGGTCCCCTGGTATGCGCACCAGTCATCATTGTGCCCACTGACCAGGATCGTCCAGGCATCCGGATGTCCACCGGTCATACGCCAGTAGAACGTATCGCCCTCCGCCGAAGTGCCCCAGGGGAACAGTCCACCGGGCTCGGGATAGGGCACGTGTTCATGCGACATGCCCGAGTCACGCAGGTCCGCCAGCTCATCAAGTGTTTCGCGAACGCCGGCCGTGAAGAAACGCTCACCGCCCGGCTCCGGGATATGCACCGAGAGGAAGTCGTCCAGGGAGAACCGCGGATAAGCCTCAGCAAGTTCGATGAAGTCGGACGGCAACCGGGTTCCCAAGTCGCTCTCGATGGAGACCCAGTCGATACCTCGCCCGCCGGCGATCCGGTGCTCGCGCAACCGAGGCAGCACTCGTTCCAGGTCCGTGAGCATCAGCACGTCACCTGCGGTCCGGGACGATTCTCCACGAACTTTCCACTGAACAAGACATTTCCCTTCGCGATCGCGGTCATGTGAATTGCGGTAGGCAAGTTTTCGCGACCGTTTCCATAGATCAACTGGCCGGAGTATAGCAGCGTGTCGCCCGAAGCCAGCGCGCCTGCCATTCTGTTCTCACAGCGTTTCATTCCAGGGTCGTTCATCTGCTTGAAACCGGTGAAGATATTCTCCCTGATCCACTTTCCGTTGAATCGGTCACCGAGAATGTGCGAGCGGTTGAATACGTACTTGCCCTGACGGTCCTTCGCGGAGACGTACCCGGGCGGCTCCCAGGTGCCCGAGCGTGGCGACCGAGAGTTCTTTGGCTTGAGGTCCTGGGGGCACAGCAGCGCGGTCACGCCCGTAGGGGCACCATCGACCAGGGGGCCATAGTAGTGCCGTTGCTCTCTGGACAGCGAGCAGGGGGCATTCCGTGTGCCGTATCCGTTCGCGGGGCCAGTGCCGGGCGCCGGTGACTGCGATACCCCCGGCTGAGGGGTGGCGACCGCGTCGGGAAAGTATTTGAAGTACCCGCGCAATTGTTCGGGGGTCAGCTTCAGGTCCTTCTGGGCCCGGGTGAACGCGTCGTCGACGAACTTCTTGTGCGCTCCGTCCGTCGTGGCACTCGTGACCGGCCGTGCCGCTTCCTTACTCAGCGCCTCCGCGATCATCTCCGCCCACGGCGGCGGGGGTGGGGGTGGCGGCGGGCCAAAGTCGGCACAGGCGTAGCCGCACGGGCCGGCGCCTGTTCCTCCGCCGCCGCCTCCGCCACCGCTGGCGCCGCCACCCGGCCAGTAGCCGGTGCGCACAAGGTAGCTCTTGCCCGTGTTCTGCCGGACTGGGCTGACGACGGCTCCGCGGTACGTGCCGGTGGAGTAGTCGTTGTAGTGGCGGACCGGGGCCAAGTGGGTCTTCTTGTTCGCCTGGCTCCGGTACAGGTCGAACGCCTCCCAGGCCCAGCCGATCGGCCCGAGGGCCCTCTTGCCGAGGAAGCGCGTCGCCTTGCCGGGGTTCTTAGCAAGCCATCGGACGCCGGACTTGGCCTTCTTGCCCGCCGTGTTGGCGTAGTGCTCCGCCTGGCGGATGCCCTGCTCGATGTACCGCGTGGGGATGCACACCCCCCAAAGGCAGGGCGCATGCCCGCTGGGGTCCGTGTTCACCAGCGGATCGCCGTTGCCGTATCCATACCGGTTGGCGTTGACGGACGGCACCGGGTTGAGAGTCCAGGAGTCCCGGGAGGAGAATCCGCCGGTCGCCGGGTCGTACCAGCGGGCGTGCATGTTGACCTGGCCGGTGGCCGGGTCGGTGTACTCGCCCTGATAGCCCAGCACGCCCGCAGTGCCCGACCGCGCGGTGACCTCGCCGAACGGCGAGTAGCCGGTCGAGCCCGACACCGCGCCCGTGGCCGGGTCGAAGGAGCCGGTCACATCGTCGTGCAACCCCGACAGCAGCGCGGTCGCGTTCGTGCCGTCCGCGTCCGCCGAGGACAAGGCGCTCCCCTACACCACGTCAAGGGACATAACCCAGAAGCGCCCTCGGGACGGTTGCCGGCAAGGCAATCAGGGTACGTCAACGCCCTGTTGCGGGAGTGCTTTGGCTGGCTTTCAGTGGGGCCTGCACTCGCAGTCATCAGCTTAGTACAGGTCCACGACGGCCTCTCGGGTGAGAACGGCCGCTTCCGCAGGCATCCGGCACTTCTCCGCGAGGGACGCCGCAGATTCGGGGATGGTGTGCAGCAGGAGGGGGGGCCTCCTCGGCGGGGACCTTACTCATAGCTCTCAAGTTCTGTGCGCTCGACATGGTCAATGAAGCCGGGGCCCGCCGCGCACGGTGCACAGCGGACCCCGCACCCAGTGCCAGGCACTGCTCCACGGAGGGCAGACACCGGTCGACTTGCCCGCTACTGGCTGCTACCAGTTGATTCCGCGCAGGCGGACGTCGGCGTCGTCGAGCATCTGCAGGGTACAAGCCCGTGTCCGCTCCTTCATATACGGCCAGGCGGCCTCCACCAAGCCGCTATCGAGAAAGAGTTGATCCAGCACCTCGAAGTAAACGGCGCCGCCGACGTGCTCCATGGGATGGTCCACGATGCGCTCGACAAAGTCCCAGCACCGGGTGAGCAGCTCTGTGTCCGGGGTGTCGCTTCTCAGCTGCGGCATCAGCACCGGCGTCGTGAAGCATTCGGCCAGCAACTCGTACAGGAACACGGCCGCGTCCTCGGTCAGGACGGCCGTCTCCGCGGGCTCGTGGAACTTCTCGGCGATGGAATCGGCTGATTCCGGGATCATGCGCAGCAGCAGCGGAGGAACTTGCTCTTCCGGAATCTCTTCTTCCGGGTTTTGCCCGGTGGGGATGTCGTTCATCTCTTCCTCAGTAGGTATGCGTGGGGCGTACTCAGGGGCGCGGGACAGCCGTGCGATGTGCACGACGGTCCCGCGCCCTCATCATCCGGGACAGCGCCTGTCTCGCTGTCAGGCGCAGCTCTCGGGCGGGCACGCTCCTCCGCTCGTCTGCGGCGGTTCCAAAGCCTCGTGGAACCCAAACGGGTCCACGATGTCCTTGGTCATTTCCCACGCGCCTTCCCCCAAACCGTATTCGCGCACGTAGGAAGGTGCCTGAGCGGCCATCGTGACACCGCCGACGACACCGAGGGATCTGGAGAAACCGCGTAGCCGGGTCGGCTGGCTGACCGGCTGGGGACCCTTGTGCTGGGTCGGTTTGAACTCCGTACCGGTGAGGTCCTTCACTGCGGGGGTCTTTGCCACGGCCGAGAAGTTCTTCGTGATGGACTTCTTCATCCCGGGGTTGCTGTTCATAATCTTCTTGATGTTGCCGGTGACATCACGCGAGTTGAGTGCGTCCCAGAGTTCCTTCGCCTCAGCCTTGGCGACCTTCAGATCGCTGTCGGACAGACGGTTCTCGAGACCCTTGCCTTCCTCCCTGGCTTTGCGATCCTTATCCAGCACGTTCGATAGAGCCTTCATCGTGGACCAGCCCTTCTCAATGTGCAGCTGCTTCTTACCCTGTAGCCGCTCCCCCGTGTTGAACTCGTGAATAATGGCTGTCGACAATTTGCCGTTACCGAAGACGTCCCCTCGTTCCTTCTTAGGATAGATCTGGGCGAGCGCTCCCCGCAGGCCACCGTTGTGCACGGCCGGCGCCTTCGTGCGACGTTGCATGAAGCCCGGGTTCTTGTTCGGAGCCTTGTTGGAGACGTAATTGATTGCCTTCTTTACCAGTTTGAACAACTCCAGGAAGCCGAAGAACTTCCCGTCCGGGTCTGCGTACACCAGCGGATTGTTATTGCCGTAGGTGTAACCGTGTATCTGCTGCGGGTCGGACAAGTCCATCACCGGATCGACGGAGAGGAAGCGGCCGGTCCGTGGGTCGTACTCGCGGGCGCCTAGGTGAGTGAAGCCGGTGTCCTTGGTTTCGTCGATGCCGCCGATGAATCCCTTGGTTCCCGGCCATGTGGCCGGGAACTTGCCGCGCGTCTCGCCGAAGGGCATGACGCGGCGCTGGGTGAGGGCCAGGTCGGTGGCTGCGACAGCCAGCAGGCCGGTGCCGTGGTGGTCGGCGAGGGTGAAGGAGAAGCTGCCGTCGTCGGCGCGGACGGCCTGGTGACCGTTGCCGAGGTCGATGTAGCGGGTTGCCTTCGGTTCGGTCGCGCCCTTGTCGAGAGTGACGTCGGTGTGACCGAGGTGGAGGGTGGTCCGGTCGCCGGTTCGGTCGATCAGCCGGTTGCCGTTGGCGTCGTACAGGTACTCAGTGACCTTGTCCGCCTTGGCGTCGACGGGTTCGGTGACCTTGGCCAGGTGCCCTTCGGCATCCCAGTCCAACCGTTGTTCGCCGCGCTCGGTGGTGTTGCCGGTCGGGTCGTAGGCGTAGGCGGTGCGACTGGTGCCGTCCGGCCCCTGGGTGGTGAGCGAGGTCAGTTGGTGGGCCTTGGGTGTGCCCGGGTCCGGGTAGGCGTAGGTGCGCTTGACGTCCTTGGCAGTGTCCCCTCCCGGGTCGTGCCGGACGTCGGTCAGCCGGTTGCCGGCCTTGTCGTAGGTGAACGACTGCCAGTACGGGGCCGGGCCGCCAAGTTTGGCGGCGGACGGGGTGGGGGCACAGGTCGGGTCGCCCTGCGTCCATGCCTCGGTCAGCCGGCGCAGGTGGTCATACGCGAAGCACTGGTTGTCGGTGCCGGTGCGGGAGACGTCCGCGAGGGAGAGGATGTTGCCGGCCTCGTCGTAGCGGAAGGTGACATGCTGGTCGACGCCCGGCTGGTCCTCTCGGTCGACGCGAGTGGTTGCCAGGCGCTGGGTACCGTGCTCGTAGGTGTTGGTGACCTGTGTCTTCTTTCCGCCACCGGTCAGTCCGAAGGTGTACACCTGTGGCTTGCCGGTGTGGCTGTAGGTGGCGGTCGAGCTCATGCCCTGACCGAAGACGGAGGTCGGGCGCAGCGTCTGGTCCTCGTAGGTGTAGTTGATCGAACCGCCCGGCAGTGATCCGGCTGCGGAATAGCTGAGCGAAGCGATCTTGCCGGAGGGCTTGTAGGCGGTACCGGACTGGTACGTGCCGGCAAGCGCTCCTTCGGAGACGGGGATCACGGTCGCCGTCTTGACGGGCCGGTACAACTTGTCGTAGGCGGTCACCTCAGTGGTGTACGCCTGTCCGTTCACGTAGCGGATCGACTCGGCAAGCTGGCCCTTGGCACCCGGGACGGTGTCGTACGTCCACTTGACGCGGAGCTCTCCGGCGGCGGAACCCTCGCGCAGCTCGGTCTTGCGGCCGAGTCCGTCATAGGTGTTGAACAGGGTGATGCCGCGCTGGTCGGTGCTTGAGATCACCTGACCGTGGTCGTCGTACTTGGTGTCGGTGCGGCCCCGGTCCGGGTCGGTGAAGGACGTCTGGTGGCCGAGCTGGTCGTATGTGTAACTCCAGCTGTTGCCGGACGGGTCGGTGACCTTCCGCAGATCCCCTGCGGGAGTGTGCTGGTAAGTGGTGGTGTCGTAGGCGGACTCGGGGGCGCGGGTGTGGTGCTGACGCAGTTCGGTGACGTTGCCGCGCGCGTCGACCAGGGAGGTGACGGTGGTGTCGCCCACCGGCGGGATCAGAGTGGTGCGATCACCGCCGTAGGCCACCTTCTTCGTGGACAGAACGGTGCCGCCGTCGCCGTTGCCGGCGATCTGACGTTCCTCGACCTGGCGGCCCAGGCCGTCGTAGAGGGTGTGGGTCTGTGTCTCCACGGCCAGCGCGTCGTCGGGCTTGAACAGTTCGGTGACGGGTTTGCCCGTGGCGTAGTAGGGGGCGAACGTCTTCGTGATCAGTCCCCGTTCGTCGTAGAAGTTGTCGGAGATGATCCGGCCGCCGTCCGGGCCAGGCTCCTGGGACTGCCGCTCGCGAAGGAAGCCGTCGTAAATCTTGTAGGACGTAATCTGGCCACCCTCATTGTCAAGCAGCTTGGTGGCGACGGCGACCGGTTTGTCTTCGGTTACCGAGTAGGCCCACTCGTACGTCGGGACGCTGCTCGTGCGTCGGTCGGCGAGCCACACCTTGGTGGACCGGCCGAGCGCGTCGTATGCGTAGTGGGTGACGTTGCCGTTGGTGTCGGTCTGCTTGAGGAGCAGTCCGCGCAGGGGGTCGAGGTCCTTGGTGGTGGTCTGGGCGGTCGCGAGGTCACCCGGGTCGGCCGGCGGTGTCGTGGTCCTGGTCCGGGTGGTCAGTCCGGTGGTCGGGACGTACGTCGTCGTGGTGGTCCGGCCGTTGGTGCGCACCTTGCGCACCGGGGCGGCATCGCCGATGACTTCCACGTCGGCGGTCAGGTCGGTGACCGTCAGTTCGCGTCCGTAGTCATCGTAGGTGGCGCCGGCCTCCAGATAGGTGGCCTTGGTGCCATCGTGGCTTTTGAGCGGTGCGGTGGCCGTGGCGTCGCCCTTGGTCGGCGCCGCGTCGTAGGCGCCACCGTCGTAGGCGGTGCGGACGTCTTCGATGACGTCCTCGGTCCGGTCGACCGGAGCATCACATCCCACAGCGACGGTTTCCACACGTGAGGGCAGAACGAGCATGTTCTTCTCGGTGTTGGTGGCATACGTGGTGCGGGTGCACTGGTCGTCGGCCGTCGTCGAGGTGTCCCCGCGGTCGTCCTCCCGGATCACCCGCCCGGCGACCGTGTCGTAGCTTGTGGTACTCAGGACGGTACGCCACTTGGCCCCTGCACCATTGTCCAGCGAGGTCCAGCCCCGGCTCGTGGAGACACCGGTGAAGTGGGCAGTGAGCGTGCCCCAGTCACGCACCTTCTTGGCGGTCTCGTGCTGCCAGGGCCGGCTGACGGTCTTGCTCAGGACCTTTCCGCCGGGGCGGTCGAAGACCAGAATCCGGTACTGGAATCCCGCGGCCGACGCGTGGTCCGTAATCGGATCCCCCTCCCCCGCTCCGAGGGACACCGTGACGGATTTCGTACCGCCCGTGGGCTCCTTGCGGTCGCCGTCCATTCCCCGGAGGAAGTAGTGGTCCTGCTGCGACTTCATGGCGGCTGCCCCGCCCTGACCGCCCTCCTTGACCTGGACGTGTCCGTAACCGCGCCACTGCGACCAGGTCCTCTCCTTCTCCTTGGTGAGACCGTCGTCGTCGAAGTGCCAGGCGGCACCGTCGAGGTACTCGTAGGCGGTCACCTGGTCCGGGGACCCGCCGGTGCGGTCGGTCCTGGTCACGGATGTGACGACATACTTGTTGAACCACTCCAGGTCCCGGCCGTCGTCACTGTCGCCGCCTATGTACTGCGGGAAGCAGCGGGTCGTGTTGGTCTGCGGGACGGGCAGGGCGTCGGCGTCGCACGCCGGCGCGGAGTAGGCGACGTCGATCTGGCCGCCCGACTCGTCGGCAACCGATGACAGCCGTGCCTTGATGAACGGAGCGTAGCCGTCACCGATCTTGTCCAGCCGGTTGGCCAGCTGCGTGTAGGCGAAGGTGGTCTTGGGCAGCGTGATGGGTGCGGTTCCGGTGTGGCCGGTGTGCTGCACGCTGTCGAGGAGCAGCTGATAGTCCGTGTCGGCCATGCCCCAGCGCTGAGCGAGCTTCCAGGAGTCAACCTTGCCGTAGGTGCCGTCGGACTTCAGAAGCTGGGTGGCGACCCCCGTCAACCGTTTGCGGGTCCAGAACGACGGTGAGAAGCGCCCCTTGTCGCACTTGGCACCGGCTTTGCAGTTCAGGTCCCACGGCGTGTCGTACCAGTAGGCCGACTTGTCGTCGATGGTGTCCGCGGCGCAGGTGACGCCACTTTGCGGCAGGCACCGTTCATCGGTGTCGAAGACGACCTGGGCAGAGGGCTTATCGGCATACATGCGGGACGAGCGCAGGCCGTAGTCGATGCGCCGCAGATAGCCGCCGCGGGTGTAGGGGGTGTCGTCATCGGCCTTAAGGTTGCGGCCGTAGGAGTTAGTTTCCTTGCCGTAGTAGTAGCTCATCGCGTTGCCGTGGGTGTCCACGGCGTAGTCAAGGTTCCACCGCCAAGCCTGCTGACACCATGATTCGGTGAAGGTAGACGCGTGGCAGGGCTCGCCCTGGTTGTTACCGAAGACCGGGACCGTCCACGTGGAGTCGGTGGTCTCCTTGCCCTCGGTCCAACCGGGCAGGCGGTGGTGGCCGAAGTAGTAGCGGGTGCCGTCGGGCGCGGTCAGCCGCCAGTATTCGCCGTCGTTGTCACCGTTGTCGCGGTCGGCACTGGTCAGTCGCGTGATACGGGTTCCGTCATCCTGCTGAAGCTTGAACTCATCACCGCCAACGGGGACGAGTTCACCACCCTTGCCGTTGAACGAGAGGAAGGCGTTGTCGTACGACCAGCACAGGTCTCCCGGCTTATTGCCATCGGCGTTCTTCTCGCCGTCCTCCCAACAAGGTTTGTAACGACGCTCGATGAATCCCGAGGAGAGGTCAAAACCATCACCCGCCCAGGAAGCCTGGTTGTTGGTGGTGCTGGTGTGGCCGTCAATCGTTCCTGAGGCGTAACTCAGCCCCACCTCCGGCACGAGATCACCGGGTACGTCGGGCACTGGCATGTCGTACGACCATGTGAAGTCGCCGGTGTTGAGGTTGGTGCTCCATGTCGCTGACGGGGCGAGGGATGTCGCCTTGTAGTCGCCCATTTTGCTGTCGGTGCCGGCTACAGCAGCCAAGACAATCATGCCGGAGGCGGGCAGGCTCACAGCGTTCGCGGTCAGGGTCTGCCGGTCAGTGTCGTTGCGCGCTGCGACTGACACGCTTCTGCGGCATTCGTCCTTGGTGGGGGTGGAGAGGGCGCAGGCGGGCAATTCGACGAGGCGCAGCCGAGAAGCGTAGCCGCCGCCGTACGTCTGGGCGAAGTCCGCGTAGTCGACGGTGACAGCGACATTTGCAGCGTTGGCTGTTTCGGCCTCGGGTGTGGCCGTCACGCCTGCGATCGTGGGATGGTCCTTTGTCTCCAACGTGAACAGCAGACCGTCTACCCCAGCACGGGCTGCTTGGCCACGATCCCGGAGTCGAACCTGTACGACAGCCCCGGCAACATCTTTCGCTCCCTTCGGTACGGAGATACTCAGGGGCAGGTCACCGGCTTTTTCCGTGCCGTGCTCCGGTACCTCAACAGTCGCCGTACCGGTCTTCGGCCATACACGTCTGGGCGTCTTGGCGGGCGTTCTCGCGGCCTTGCCGCGGTTCCGAGGCTTGACCTTGGTGCTACTGGCGCCAGCGACCGCCTTGCCTGCCTTGGGCGCACCGGGCAGAGGGTAGCTTTCGGTGGCCGCCGCGGGCGAGGCTGCGCCCTGGAGCAGTCCACCAACCATGAACACCGACACGACCAGGGATATGGGACCGTATAGAGCACTCGGAAGAGTAGGTAGGCGTTTGCGTCTCATACGTATGTCGTCCTTAGCTAAGTGGCGACCCCGGCGTATCCGGCGAGAAGAATTGATGCCGCCACAAGTGAATAAGGTGAGAGGTACGGGAGGTGGTGCGCACGGTGATCCGTACGCACCACCTCCGGCCACGTCACCTGCCGGCTGGTACCTCGGTGGGCACGTCGAACCAGGAGCCAGCGAGTTCCTCGATCTGGCTATCGTTAAGGGCACCCTGGAAGGTCCACACGTCGTCGACCATGCCGGGGAAGTACTCGCCCCATACCCCGTGGGCCTTGGTACGGCCGATTTGGAGGGACTTGGTGGCCTTGAAAGCCGACGCGTTCTCCGCCCAGGAGGTCTGGTCCCCGCACGCGTCCTCGTCGGCCTCTTCATCGCTGTCGTCAGCTCCGCAGGAGACCACCTGGAGGACGCCATTGACGTATAGGTTGGCCTGCTTGGCGAAACCGTCGTAGGTGACCGCTAGGTGGTTCCATTCCCGCGCGTCGAAGAACTCGCTGTTCGCGACATGTACAACGGCCGCATCTGCGCTGTCCTTGTCTGGAAGCGCCAACTCCCAGTGCCCCAGGCCCTCTGGGTCCACAGGGTCCGGCACAAACCGCACGGTGAAGGCGCTCTGTGTGGATCCCTCGGCGCTGATCAGCGAGACGCCGTCTTCGGGCAGCGCGGCAGCCTGTGCCCAAGCGGTGACCGTGTAGCTGGCGCTGGTGTCGACCGGAACGGACGTCGTGGACGCATAGCCCTTCACGCCGTCCAATTCCAGACCGCCGAAGTCAATGAAGGCGGTGTCAGACTTCGTCGCTCCATCGTTCAATGCGAGCGCGCTGCCGCCGGCCACCGCGTTCGGAGTGGTAACAGGGCTGGCGTCGGCGACCTCCTCGAACATCCACCGGCTCTTGATCAGCGGTCGCTGCCGGAACAATTGCCCCACTTCGTCGGCGGAGACCGGCCGGTCCATCACACGTACGTCGTCAACGGTGCCGGGAAAGAAGAACTGCTTCGCTCCGCCGAAGTCGCCGACGCCGATGTACATCGATCTGTCGGCGTAGAAAGGGCTGCTCTGGGTGACGGAGCCGGCCTTCGTGCCGTTCACGTACAGGGAGAGCGTGTTGTCGTCCGTGTCGTGCACTCCGACCAGGTGCGCCCATTCCCCGGCGTAGGCCTTTGCGCCGGCGGGCTGCGTGACACGGGTGATGCCCGCGTCCGCCGAGTCCGCGGTGTACTGGGCGAAGGCCCACTGCTGGGCGGCGGCGGAGTAGTACAGCTCCATCCCGGGCCGTTCCTTGCCGGCCTGCAGCACCACCACGCCGCTCTCAGACGCCAGGGAGTCCAGTTTCGCCCAGGCCGAGACGGTGAAGCTGCGGAAGGTGTTCACGTGTGGGGCGCTCGTTTCGCCGACCTTCGCGTAGCCGGTGGTGCCGTCGAAGCGGGCGGCCTTGCCCGCGACTCCCGGCACGCCCGTGGTGACCGTTCCGTGGTAGGTCGCGGGAATCACTCCGCCGTGTCCGACGATCTCCGTCGCGCCGACTGCCTCGTCCATGGGGAACACCGCGATCGCGGGCGAGCCTGGGTCACCGACGTTCTGCTTCGCGTGCAGCTGAGTGACCTCGCTGTCCTCCAGCTGCCGATTGAAGATCTGCACGTCGTCGATGGCGCCCGAGAAGAAGTTGCCAGGCGTTCCGCTGTAGGACCCGGCCCCGATTCTGAGACCGCGGCGGGCGTTCCAGGGGGTCGACCAGGACTTCTCACCGACCAGTTGACCATCGACGTACAGGCGCAGCCGGTCCAGGGTCGCGTCGTAGGATCCGGCGACCTGCGTCCACTTGCCCACCGTGACCGGGGCGGGCGTGGCAGCCTTCGCCATGACAGATGCGGCACCGGCGGTGTCCGATGCGTGCTGGTTGAACACCCATCCGTGGACCGGGGAGTAGTAGAGCTCAAAACCGGCCGTGCTGTTACCCGGCTGGGTCGCCACCACCATCGATCGGGTGGGCTGCTGATCGAAGTTGACCCACGCGGAGACGGTGAAGCCCTGTGTGGTGTTGACCGGTGAGAGGTCGGTGTCGGCATATCCGTCCGTGCCGTTGAACCGCACCGCCGTGCCGACCGCGCCTTCGGCTTCGGCGGTCGTGCCACCGAGCAGCTTCAGGGTGCGCGGGGGTGTCGATCCCTTCGCCTGGTTCGCCCCCGCGCCCTCGTCCATCTGCCATGTCGCCCGGTCGGGCTGCCCGGCCTTCACCCGGTACTGGTAGGTGCGGATCTCACTGCCGTTACCGGCCGAGTCGAAGGCCTGTGCCGTGAAGAAGTTCACGCCGGGTCTGGCCGGCAGCACCTTCGCGATCCGCGCGGCACCGCCCGAGGTGGTGATCTTGTTTGTTGAGGTCGGATCCCCGTTGATGCCGTACCAGTACGTCGTCACGTCCGAGTCGACCCCGTCGACGGTGAACGACCCGTACTGGCCCACCCCGTCGTACCAGGGGTCCTCGGGGTTGGCCGGATCCGATTCCGGGTACTCACCCGAGCTCACGGTCGGTGCTTGGGGCACGCTGGTGTCGTAGACGAAGTAGCATGCCGACGCGGCTCCGGCATGTGACCACGGTGAGTACTGCGCCCCGTCGAAGACCCTGGCGTACCAGCGGACGGTCTTGTTCTTGGGGATCGACGACGGCAGGGAGATCGCGAACGACGAGCCGGACGCCTTGCCCGCCGCGCGGGTCGGACTCCACGAGCCTCCGTCCCACTTCGCCTGGAACTGTACGCCGACGTTGTCCCCGTCAGGATCGGTGACGTTGTTCGCGCGGATTGTGCCGAGGGTGCGGACGCGGGCAGGGGGGTACGGGGTTTTGCAGGTACCGCCGTAAGTCATCGTGAGCTGCGACATCTTCAACTGGGCCGGCGCACGGTTGTACTTCACCCGCAGGAACGCTTTGTCCGAGAACCGCTTCCATCCGTACCGGTCGTCCTCGCTGGCAGCGCGCAGGCCGAACGTCATCGTCGACCACTTGCCGTTCGCAGCCTCCTGGATCGCCGACCTCACGTCGAATTCCGCGTCCTTCGCGGCGCAGCCCGTGTAGCCATAGGCGAACGGCTCGGCCGCCAGCTTCTTGATCCAGAATCCAGAGGCGTTCTGGGAGTTCCAGGTCGTCGACGACGAGATGCCCTTCGTGCGCCACAACTGCACTTCTCGCGCCGTGCAGGACGCCGAGTGCACGTTGCGGACCACGAACTCCGCCGACAGAACCGTTTTGCCCGCGAACTTCGAGGTCGGGACGCGGTAGAAGAGCCGCTTGGTGTCATACGGTGCGCAGTAGTCCCAGCCGCAGTACCCGAGACCTGCGTCCGACTTACCGTTGAACTTCCACTGAGGCGACGACGCCCAGTACTTCGATGCCATGGTCCAGGCCGAAGCACGCGGGGAGTACCACTGCGGGTCGATGAACACCGGGTACTTGGTGTCTTCCCCCCTTAGCACGTGCTGGTCCGGCCTGAGGACCAACTCCCGACCGTCGGCTGGGAGGTCCACGGCGACAGGAGCGAGCTTGGCGGACTCCGTGGGGCCAGGTTCGCTGTCGTCGGCGGTCTCCTGGGCGGCCTCGGCCGAAAGGGCAGCGGCACGGACCTGGGAAGTTGCGCCCACGGCAGCGAGCTGGTCCGTGCCAGTATCGGTTCCCGAGTCCCACATGAAAGGCTTGGGCGCCTCGAACACCGCGGTGCCGGCGCCCTCGTCGAGCGCTGCCAGGCCGCCGCTCTCGGTCTCCCTCACCTCCATGCCGTCGGCGGCCATCTTCAACCGCAACTCGGACAGTGCAGGACTCTCCGCGGCTTCAGCCGATTTGACGACGAGCAACTGGGTGAACCCATCCTCCTGCGCACCCATGCGCAGATCCACATCCGGGAGCACGTTCCGGTATGTCGCCGTGGCGCCATTCAGGTCTGGTTCGGGCAGCCCGCCGGGCCAGGACAGAGCCAACTCCCGGCCTGCTCTGTTCATCCGTACCAGTGGTACGTCGTCCCCACCGCCGGAGAACGTCAGCCCGACGGTGGCCACCTTCGGCACGACGGTGCCCTCATCGGTCCGCGCGAGGTCGGTGTCGATGTCCTTCCACTCACCGCCGACCCGGACCCGGACGGGACGCAGATACTCCCGTGCCTCCAGATCGCCCTCTGGGGTCACAAAGACGTCGTGGCTCTCGCCGCGCATCGAGGTGATCTCCACACTGCGCCCGGTCTTCTTGGCCTGTGCCCGAGCTTCCCTCTCGGAGGGCGGGACCTCTCCTGAGCCCAGCGAACCGCCCTGTGGCCCCTGTGTGCTTGGTACACTCTGGGAATCGGTTCCCACCCCGTCAGACGCTGCCGCCGCACCAGGCATCAGCCCCACCGCGAGCACGGAACTCAAAGCGATCGCCACGGTTCCCCGGACGGCGCGCAAACGCGCACGCGTCTTCATCTTCACACATCCTCGACACTATGAATCTATCATGAAAGTTCTTGATCAGGAGAGAACTTAACGCACCATCACAAGATCGGCCCAGGGTAAGCTGTGCCAGATGCGCGCTTGTTGGAATGCTCGATGCCGCGTGGCACTGACCACTGACCTTCAAAGCGTGGTGTCGTCATGGCGGCTTGCGTTGGAGGACCGTGCCGCTGAGGCAGTCGTCGAGGACGTCGGGGCGGCACTGGAGTTGGCGTAGACGGCGTCGGACGGCGCGATCAGCCCACTTACTGAACGTTTCAGAATGGATGGACGTGGGATGCGGCATCACTCTGCCCAGACAGCAGGGCGGCGGGACGGTGCCGGTGGCGGACCGGAAGGTGCAGCGGTGCGACTATCTTCCACAGCCCATCGCCCAGGGCATTCCGTTGACCGTCGCGGTCTCCGGGCCGATGGGCTGACGGCGGCGACGTCTGGGATGAAGTCCTGTGACTGCTCTTACGAGTAGCGCACCGCGTCGACCAGCTGGCGGTGGCAGTAGCCCTCCGGCTGCCCACCGCGGCCCTCCAGCCAGGAGGGCACGGGCATCGCGTCCCGCAACGACGGCCCATTCAGCGTCCGTCATGCCCGAGGGGTATCTCGGACGCCTGCGCGGGTTGTTCCCGGCGTTCCCGAACCGGTGGGCGAGACAATCACACTCCCGGACGACCGAGTTGGAACCGACCGGCGCGAGGGTGTACAACTGCGACAACAGGGCCTCCTGGCGCGCTCAAGGTATCGACAACCCCGAGCTGCACCAGAGGCCCTGTCTTCATGCTCAGCATGCAGCAAGACCACCCGACCGAGTTCCCACCGTCGAACCCACGTCCATCAAGATCGGTACGACAACGGCTCCTCAACGGCGACCACGCGGCCACCCGCCAGGTCAGCTGCCTGCTGTGCGACTCGGCTGGCGGTCGACAGGTCGAATGACCGCCACTGGTCAAAGGTGAGGTCGGCGAGAGACGTGCGCCGCAGTCTTCCACGCATGCCGGACGAAGCCTGCGTCAGGGCCGCCCACGGGAAGAGCCTTGAGCAGCGACAGGGCAGAAGGATCCGCCGCTCACAACACGGGGCGAACAACACCGGCCGGTCACCAGGGCATCAACAACTGAGCACGCGCACTCGTACTTGGCTGGGCATATGCACGTGTATGCCGACACGACATTACAGCCCATCACCGGGCAACCTCACCCAACCCGCGACCTTGCAAAGTACCTGGGACACAGGGACGGCCGGGCACAGCCGCAGCCCTTGAAGAACGACCCCATCGGGCGAGCTGACGAGCCAAGAGACGCAACCTCCAAACGAGAGCCGGACATTCGCGCCCAGGCCCCGCCACGGCGGCCGTCAGGTCAGCAAGTCAGGACGCTCCCGCGTCCGATGCTGACCATTTGCTGACCTGAGCGGCCCCATCACACCTCTGACCTGCGCAAACGCTCAGATGCTAGATCTTGGACTTGATCAAAGTTCGCAGCACTTTGGACTCCTAGAAGACAGCTCCCTGCCAACTTTCTGCAGGTCAGGGGCGTCCTTCACTGTACATCGGCATGTCTTCGACTCAAAGACTTTCCAGAACATCGTGCGCCGTGGCGAGCAGGCTTCTCACCTGCGCGATCTGCACGAAGCAGCCTGCCGCGAAGCCTTCAACCGGGAGCATGTACGGAAGATTGCCCCGGTCCAATGCTGATTGGATGCTGACTTACCTGATGAGTCGTCAGGTAAGTTGAGAGGTCCAGAACAAGGTGCGAACTGGGGTCAGCGGCGGTGAGGTAGAGGACCAGGGCCGGCCAGCACGCTCCTCCACCACACGACCGAGCGCTTCCGCGTCATTTCCCCTCTTCGCCATGCCCAAGGCGCATGACAAAGTCTCGGATGACGACGGTTGCGGGTGCCCGTTCGGCCAGGACTTCCAGCAAATCGGGGCGGATCGCGACGGCACAACCGGTCATCCGCGGCCAGGCGAGGTGGTAAGAGCTCCTCTCGTACTCGGTACGCCAACAGATAAGACGGAGGGCTGGCCCGCGGTTGTCCTCCAGAGTCAAGGGGGCCCCGGGCCGCAGGTGCAGAGCGGCAGGGAGCCACCAGCCTGGTGTGAGCGTGAGGTCGGGCAGTCCCAGACCATGAGCGGCATCTCCGGCTGCAACCATGTCGCGGTCAACACCAAGCAGCGGGAAGCTGACATGTGGAAAAGCCAGAGGTAGCTGCGCCGGCCCCTCAGCCCATTCAACGAGGTCGCCGTCCGAGAACGGCGGGACGTTCGGGGTCCGATGGCCTCTGCGCGCCGTTACTTCCGGGCCCGAGAACCTCAAGCTGACCGAGTCGGTCGTCCGTCTGTGCAACGACAGGAACCTGCGCTTCTCCACGAAAGCGAGGATGTACCAGCCATTGAGTGGCTGACCGCTCAGGACGTTCGCTTCCACCAAAGGCCGCACGGAGACGGTCTCCGCGGTTACGCCGGCCATTGAATCGACCGGGTCGTCCGGACCTGGCGGAGTCCGAAGGCCGGGGCGCGGCCAGCGCGCCGCCTCGAAGGCCAGGGGAAGAATCGGGCTGTCCGTCAGTGCGGTGGCCAGTTGGTCTTCCCAGGCTCGCGGATCGAACACGCCCAAACCGTTCGAGAGCCGGTAAGCACGGCTACCTGCTGCCGTTCTCTGGACCGCTTCTTCGACCGCCTCTTCAGTGGCGAGGTAGGCGTCCGGCGGTAGTTGTTCGTCGACACTACGGTAGGCACGGAGCTGAGTCCTGCACCTGACTTTCGCATGCTCGCTGCCAAGCCTGCGGCGGGCATCGGCCAGGACCGCCCGGACCAGCCCCGGCTGCGCCTGCTCGGCTTCGTACAGCCGTGCGCCGGCCAGTTCTCGTACGAGCCCTTCCAGCGCCTGATCGTCTCGGTCGTCTTTCTGCCCGGAGGACGTCCACAGACGGACGGGGGGCTGCAACACGTCCGGGGCGGAAGGCCCCATGGGGACATCCGTCGCATTGATGAGCAGCCGACGGGCAAGAGCCCGGACGGTGAGCAGAGGTCCTTGGGCCAGCGCCCCGAGCGCGTCCTGGCAGTTCTCCAAGACGGCCCGGCCAGCTGGCCCCTGCTCCTCGAGGAGACACAGCAACCAGGTCAGCGTCGCCGGATCAGACGCATGCTCCAGTGCCAGGGCCACGGCGGGTGCTGCTGCCTCCGGGCGCAGTGAGACGAGAGCCCGAGCGGCGATCATCGACCGCCGCTTGGCCTCGCGTCCCGCATGGGCCACTCCCGCCAGTGCCGCGGTCGCAAAGGCGCAGTCCAGATCGCCGTGTACCGCCGTGCCAGTGTCCCGATCGGGGGCGTAGTACAGGTAGTCGGGGTCGTCGCTGTCGTGAACCCGAGGCGCCCGACTCTCGATGACCGCCGCCGCTTCGTCCCACAGCGCGAACCCCAAATCGAGGGAGCTGTGCCCGGGCAGGCCGACGGCCTGGCGGGCGAAGGCGTAGATCAGCGCCTGTGTGACACCGTGGGTGCCGTATCGGCCGGTGCTCACGATGGCTTCTGCCTCTTCGGCGACGACGCGGAAGGTGAGGACCGGATCGATCTGCGCGGCTCTGCCCAGGGCGTCGAGGGACGTCTCCCCGCCGAAGTTCAGCCACCCGCCTTGCCCGCGCGTCCGCACCCAGGTCAGTGCGTACGCTTCGGCGGCCAAGCCGCCCTGGCCGTGCCGTTCGAGTCCCTCCGCGAGCTGGCGCAGGAGGAGGGGGCCGTCAAGGAAGTCGAACGGTCCAGCGATGGCCCTCAGGACTTGTACAGCCTCGTCGGCACGTCCTTCGTCGGCGAGGCTGAGCAGCCGGTAACCGACGAGGTTTGTCATGCGGTCGAGGGCCTGCTGCGGTGTACCGGTTCCGTAAGGCCGCAGGCGCCATTCTCTCAGTGCTCGGATCAGACCGACAGGACCAGGGGGTACGGGTGACAACACCACACCGGCCAGTAAGTCCCCGGCCGCTGGTGGCGGCGCCGGTGTCGGCGAGCCGCTCCAGCTCCGGGATTCCTCTGCGACCGGTAGGTGCGGAAGGGGCTCGATGCTCGGGCCACCACCACGTTGAGCCACGGTGTTGAGCGCAGCGACCCATCGCTCGTCTGACGCCTTCGTCTCGTCACCATTGGAGGAGTCGTAGCGCACCGGCCGCTCGTCCGCCCGGCTCAGTGCGCAGCGGAGCAACTCCGATACGCCGTCGGACATCGAAGGACCGGACATCTGGATGAGCCGGTCCAATACCGCCGCGTCCCCATCCAGGAGCGGACTGTCCAGGGTGAGGCGGAGCGCCGTTGCCACGACCGGATCCGCCTCGTCCTTCCATCTGTGCCAGAGGTTCTCCCGCGCACCGTGGAGGAGGTCGTTGGGGCCATTGCAGTCGCCGAAGATCCCGGTGGCGGCGAGCCGAGCGAGGGCGACAGGATCTGCCCCGGCCAGTGTCCGCCACCACTCCCGCCGGGCGGCGAGGGTCTCCTTGCCGTCGGTGTGGAGGGCCAGGCGTTCGCACAGCGGCTGGAGCTGCGCCACCCGCGCCCTGCCCCGGGCCGGGTCGGCGGCGACAAGGGCGGGCAGCGGGTCCAGGATTTCATAGACAGTGATGTCCTTGTGCCAGCCGTAGGCCACTAGGAAGCGGCAGGCTTCCAGCCAGCGTGCCTCCGCCCCGGCGGGTTCACCTGCGGCGAGGGCGAGGCGCGCGTGGGTGAGGAGGTACCCGGCGAGGTCGCTGTAGTAGCGTCCGCCGGCCTGTTGCTCGAACTCGCTCTGGATGGCTTCGTCCACACTGGCCCGCCGTGCAGGCGTCGCCCGCTGGACGGCGATCGAGAGCAGTAGGTCGGCGGGCAGTGGACCGCCCAGTTCACCGCGCAGAGTAGTGCTGATCCCCCGGCTGACGCGGGTGAGTGTCTCCCACGCCTGCAGCCAGTCATCG
Source organism: Streptomyces sp. BJ20 (assembly GCF_022869105.1). NCBI lineage: Bacteria > Bacillati > Actinomycetota > Actinomycetes > Kitasatosporales > Streptomycetaceae > Streptomyces > Streptomyces sp. BJ20. The sequence continues at coordinate 2,988,037 of NZ_CP094918.1, read as the reverse complement.
TCGGACAGGAGCACGACCGCCCTGCGCACCGTCACCTCAATGAAAGGGTGTATCGCGTAAAGGTCGCACGCACGCGGATTGCCGGCGAAGGGCCTGAGGTCTCCGGTCAGGAGCCCGAGGGCTTCCACCGCCAGGCCGGACCGGAGGTCCACACTGGCGGATTCGGCGCGTACGAGGGTGATCACAAAGCGCAGCCAGCAGGGATACCATCCCGGCCCTTGGACGAGCGCCTCCGCCGCATCCAGCGCCAAGGGATCGGCTGCTGCAGCGACCGCCAGCGCGTCGAGCCATCGGGCGACGGCCTCGGGACTCCAGCGGACGCGTTCCTGCTGTATGTCACGGGTGAGTGAGAGCAGCACGTCGCGCCGGACCGGGGGACTGTCCCCCGCCAGGTCGTCCGCAGCGGCCCCCAGCGCCAGCAGTCGGTGCACCGTCCCCGGCCGATGCCCCAAGCCAGCGGCCTTCCGGGCCCAGTGCGCTGCGCTGCCCGGCTGTCCGGGGACCGTACCGGCAGCAATCTGCTCGGCGAGCGAGAGACACACCGGGCCGCCCGCTGTTAGTCGCGGTAGCAGGCCGGTGACAGCATCGGTTCCCACAGTGTCGAGCAGCGCCTTCACAACGGCGTCGGCCACTGACTGGTCACCGTGCTCATCGAGCCGCTGGGCGATGGTGTCCAGCGACACTGGTGCGCTGAGTTTGTCCTGCCCTGGCCCCTCCTCCTCTGTCCCCCGGTATGCCGCGGGCAGTCGCAGCCGGCCGCGCAGCCAGGCCAGGCTGACGGCCCGGTCGGAGTCTTCTCCGTACGAGGTGTTGTCGGATTCGTCCTCGCGCTGAAATGCCGCCATGTATTCGCGCCAGGGTGCCACGGCACCTGCGGCATCAAGCGCCGCGCACATTTGCAGGCCCGCCCGGGCGGGCATCACGGTCCGTCCGTCGTGCAGGAGCCGGTCCGCCATGGTCTGAGCCCCGAGCAACGCGATCGGCACGTCAACGAAGTCCACCAGCACCGAGTCGAAGCGCTCACCCTCGTAAGTCTGCGCAGCCCGGGCCAGCTCGACGCAGCGCACGACGAGCGGCCAGTTTCCCGATCTGGCGGCGCAGCGCAGCCCGGTGGCCAGGTTGTCCCTGATCGCCGAGGCCGGGAACGCGGCCGAGACGGCGCGGGCGACGAAGTCCCGTCCGATGTGGTCGAGCACCTCGGTGTCACGCCCAGCCTCGGCAAGGATTCGCAGGAGCCGTCGGAAGGCCCTCGGGTCTTCGAACAGCCCCTTACCGGACAGCCATGTGGCGATTAGCGCGAGCGTCGACTGCAGGGCATCGGGATGGTCCTCGTACCCCAGGCGCAGGTAGCGAGCGAACGACTCGTGGTACACCCGGACCTCACCCTGCCCGGTCCGCTCGGAGAGCACCGGGGCCAGGACCTTCAACGCACGGTCGATCCGGTGGCCCCGGTCCGGGACGATCTGCCCGAGTTCCTCGCGGGTGACCGGCATGCCGAGCAGGGCGATGATGTCCGCGACGACATCGGCTTCGCCACCGAGGGTCTCGTAGAGGTGGGCGTAGTAGTCCTCCAGTGAATCGCGGTACGGGGGAAGCGCCCGCACGGTTGCCGCGGCGTCCGCAACCACCTGTGGGCGGAGGGCGACCTCACGGCAGAGGTACGTCGTATACAGAGCGTTCCCGCCTGAGCGTTCCTGTAGCGCGTCGAGGAAGTCCGTGACGTCCCGGTCGTCAGCCAGCAGTGCCTCGGCCTCGTCGCCTCCCTTCGACGGGACGAGCCCGAGCCGCTCGGCCATGTCACGGAGTTCTTGCTGCGCGAGCGCCGGTACAGCGACGGTTGCTGCTCCTGCCTGTCTGAGGGGGGCGAGGTGGGTTCCGGGCTGGCTGAGGACGATGAGTACGCTGCCGGCTGGGAGCGGCAGCGAGCTGAGTACCTCGGCAAGGGCCAGCGACGGGTCCGCTCTCCTGGTCCTTCCGCCGTGTACACGAGTGACGTGGTCCAGCCCGTCTACGACGAACGCCACTCTCCGGGCGGGATCCTTGCGTAGGGCCGTCGCCACGGCGTTCGCCAGGGCCTCCTCATCGGCGGCGAAGCGCGGGCGCTGGTCGTGGACGAGACTCGGATCTGCCTCAGCCAGCCGGCCGAGCAGACTGCCGAAGATCGACTCGGTCATGACCCGGGTCAGTTGATCACCGTCTGCGTCACCCAGGTAGCAATAGTGTTCGGCGACCAGCCATCCATCACGCGTGAGCTGTTCGACCAGTTGCTGGCACGCCCAGGACTTCCCCTGGCCTGGCGGGCCGGTCACCAGCAAGACGTCTCCGTCGACCGCGGCGGTCCCGGCAGCCTCCACCAGCGCACCAACCGCGCCTGGCCGCGCCACTTCCAGGGTCCGATCGATGGGATGCGCACGTAGGACGGCGCCGAAGTCCTGGCGCATCTGGGCTCGGCGGAGCAGTTCTTGCGATGTGACCTTGATGCCCCGCTGACGGGCGGCCCGGACCGTGCGGATCAGCGCCTCGGCCACGTCGGCTGGCGAGCGGCCTTCGTTGGGGTGGATACCCGCACCGAGTTCGCCGCGCACACGCTGGAGGAGAAGCTGCTCAGCTGGCCCCGGCCGCTGGAGGTCCATCGTCATGGGCGGCGCGGCAAGCTCCACGACCAGGTGCTCGCAGAACCACTCCAGATCTTCCTTGGAGATGGCCGTCCCTCCTTCAGCCAGGAACCCGAAAACGTTTCCCGCCTTGCGCCTGCCCTGCGCTGGCAGCTCGACCCCCCGCCAGAGAGCCTCGGCGTCGAACCGCAGGAGAGTGGTGTTCATGCCCGCCAGAAACGGCGCGTCGGACGCACGTGCGGGCACCATGACCGCGCGCAGTACGGCGTCGTCCGGTGGTGCGTCCCGCATCACGATGCGCAGTCGGATTGCACGGGCAGAGGCCCCCGGGCCGTCGCGGTCGGCGACGGCAGCTGCCACGAGGCGATCCAGTCTCAGCCCACGGCCCTCCGAAGTGAACGAATCGTAAGCGAGGGGGTGATCACCGTTGTCCGAGTGCTTGAACTGGGTCCGCTCACGACATCCGTCCGCCCCGATGACGGTGAGATCGTCGAAACGGTCGTCCGGTACCAGTTTCTCGTCAACGTGCACGGCGACGATCCCGCCCAAAAGCAGGTCCACCGCACGACATGCTTCTAGGGTCCGTCTTCAAAGATCATTCAGGTGGTGGATCATGGTGGAGTGGTACGTCGTCATGAACTCACTGACCAGGAGTGGGAGTTGCTCGCTCCGCTGATACCGCGGGCCGCGACGGGCCGGCCCCGGGTGTCGGACCGGCAGGTCATCAACGGGATGGTCTACAAGATCCGCACCGGGATCTCGTGGCGTGACCTGCCCGAACGCTACGGGCCTTGGCAGACGGTCTACACCCGCTTCCGCCGCTACGCGATCGACGGGGTGTTCACCCGGGCCCTGCAGCAGATCCAGGCCCGGGCCGACGCCGCCGGTGACATCGACTGGCTGGTCCAGATCGACTCCACCATCGTCCGCGCCCACCAGCACGCCGCCGCCACCGGCCGAAAAGGGGGAATCAGCGGCCGGACGAACCGGACGATCACGCCCTCGGCCGATCCCGGGGCGGACTGACCACCAAGGTCCACCTCGCGTGCGACGGCAAGGGCCGTCCTCTGGCCCTCCTCGTCACGCCGGGCCAGCGCCATGACAGTGTCTGCGCACGCATCCTGCTCGAACGCATCCGCGTTCCCCGCAGCAGCCTCGGCCGGCCACGCTGCCGACCCGACCAGGTCATCGCGGACAAGGCCTACAGCTCCCGCGGTTTCCGCGCCTACCTGCGGCGACGCGGCATCGCGCACACCATTCCCGAGAAGGCCGACCAGCGGCGGCACCGACTGCGGCGCGGGAGCCGCGGCGGTCGACCGCCAGGGTTCGACCGGGAGACTTACCGCCGGCGCAACCTCGTCGAGCGCTGCTTCAACCGGCTCAAGGGCTTCCGCGGCATCGCGACCAGATACGACAAGACCGCCACCTCATACGAGGCAGCGGTCAGTCTCGCGTCGCTCCTGCTCTGGGCAAGATCCGTTTGAAGACGGACTCTAGCAGGTCCTGGTACTCATACCCGCGATGCGCGGCAGTCAGATCACCCATGTCCTGTGCATTGTCTCGGGTTGGGCGCCTATAGGAGGGAAAACGAGAGCGATACTCCCATCTGAACGAGCGACGAGGCACAGGTATGGCGCATGGAGTGCGGCAGATGATGTGGGACGGGCTGCGGCTCGCCGTCGCTGCCGAAGTAGCAGGCGTCGTCGAGGGCCAGCCACCAGCCAGTCCGTCATCGCCAGTTGCCGTCGTTGAGGCGGCGGCCGGCCCGGCCCTTGGTGATGGTGGTGAAGATCAGCGCATCACCGTCGAGCCGGTGGAAGTGGCGTTCGAGCGCCCTTGGTCGTGGGCTCGTGGTCTCGACGCATTCAACATGATGCGTCATCGGAAGCACATCGAATTTGGGGGCAGTCGATCAAACTGCCAGGTCGGTGACCTCCGCCTACGCCTCCCCGCCGCACTCCACCCGAGGGCTCAGCTCGCCGGGACCTGCCCCTGCCGTCCTTGATGCATCCAGGCGATGACGTCGAACACACGCAGGACGCCGACATCCTCACCGATCCCCGCCTTGTCACGGAGACGGGCCAACTGATCGTAGAAGGCGCCGTTGTCCGCCCGCAGGGCCGCAGCCAGCGCTGCCCAGAAGGAGTGGTCTGTCTTCGGTCGTTAAAGAGCTGCTTGACGCGGATGTCGTAGATGGGGATGAGGTGGGGACGCTTCCGGGCCAGCAATTTGCCTGCGACAACCGGGCCGTTGCCGTCGGGCTTGCCGGGGTACTGCTTGGTACCGGCCAGGCGTTCCCACAATTCCCAGGCCGGTCCGCCTTCCACTATGAGCGCATCGCTTCGAGGATCCTCCAAACGTGCGTCACGAGGGATGAGCGACAGCAGGCTCGCCCAGTGCTCGTCGGGGTCGGTCAGCAAGTTGATCGCGCCATGCGGCTCCAGGGACACACTGAGCGTGGTGATGGCCACCAGGTCGTTGCTGTCGAAGCAGTACGCGACGTATTCGGCGTCCCCGCCCCCGCCCAGGCGCTCGAAGCACGCGCCGGAATAAAATAGATCACCGCATGAGCGTCGTCGGGTGAAGTACTCACCCAGCAGGCTCACAGCCTTCTCGTCGTCCCAGTAGATCTCCGGGATCTTCAACTCGATCACCCGAAGCCCCCAGCTCCCACGCCACCAGTAATGTGTCGGTGGACGGTACACCAGCTGAGACCCTGCGGTGGCTCGAGCGGAAACCGCGGCCAACACTCGCGCCTGTGCCCCACCGTGTTTGGGGCGGCTTCTGAAGCCTGGTCCAGGCATGAGCTTTGGTCCTGTCAGCGCGCCGACAGCGGGCAGGAAACTGCAATTGGCCGATGTTCCCTCATGAGAATCTCTGACTCTCTGTCACCATTCTCCGTATCTCGGGGGAACCTCAGTCCCCTCAGGTCGGGCCTCGGGGCCCGACCTGAGGCTTTGCATGCTGGTGGCACCCAGATCTGAGCGAAAGCGCATACCGGTACCGCCTCAGTCATGCCCGTCGGCGCCGGCAACAAGATCAAAGGACGCAAGCGGTAACTGAGCACCGACGCCATCGGCCTGGTCCCGGCTGCGCCAGGGCACCGAACTAGGGTCTGGTGCCTCCCGCTCGGCTGCCTCGAGTCCGTAACGGGCGAGGGCTGTACCCCCGGGAAGAAAGTCAAGAAGGCTCCGGATCCTCCCTTGCGCCGAATTCGACGATGAGACTTCCGGACTGTTTGATCCCGATGAGCATGACGTTTCCGTTCGGGCGGATGCGCAGTTGGTGCAGCGGATCGGGGACGAGACGCAGGACAGGATTGGAGTCTGCCGCGAGTCCTGATACCACTACGAGGAAGAACTCGGCTCCCGAGGCCGCCCGTTCGCATTCCTTGGCGGTGAGGGTCACCGTGTCCTGCTCGGGTCCATAGGTCGTCTTCAGCTCGTAGAACCGATCGAGCGCGTCCACGGCATCGGCGCCCACGCCGTGCTGGTGCCGTAGATCGCGCAGCCACTCCGGTTCCTGCTCCGTGCCCAGAACCTTGCGCAGGAGGTCCAGAGCCACTTTCTCCTGGCGGTCGATGTTGGGGGCAGGGGGGACCAGACGTGGTGCGGGCACGGTCGGTGCGGAGGCGGGCGGGGTGAGGCGGGTCCTGACGGATGCACCTCCGCCAGCCCCGGGCACACCAGCAGCGGATGGCGACGCCTGGGTGGTCCGGCGGATGCCGGTGATGCGGAGGGCTGCCGGATCGACGAATTCTCGCGGTGCCGAGACCGGGACGGCCGGGGCCGGGCGGACAGTGACCGAGGGCAAGGGTGTCGACGCGGATGGCCGGCCATCTGCCTTGTTCTGAGCTGTCTTGACTTCTGTCTCCAGCGCAGCAAGGCGTTGGGCGCGCTTGGCATCAGTCGCCGCCTGCTCCTGTGCGACCCGCTCCTCAGCCAGCTCGAGCCGCACCGCCTCTCTTCCGCGCTCTGCCTCGTCGTAGGCGGCCGCCCAGGAGTGGGCGACCTGCCGCCGGTCCTCGGTGAAGCGAGTGGCGATGGCCCGGCCCGCCTCAGACGGTCGCCTCAACAACTCGCGGTCCACCGTCCATAGGGTGCGGGAGTCCCGGTCGAGGGCGGTACGCACCGGACCCCGCACCGGTTCCCCACCGGGGAGCGTGACCAGACACTCCAGCGACGAGGTGATCCGCACCTCGACCGCGGCCAAGTCCTCCCACGGGAAGTCGAGGGATCCCGCGACGGCGACGGCGTTGCGCTGTAGGTCCTCGCGGAGCAGATCCAGCGCGTGACGCACCAGGTCGGTCGCTTCCATGTCGACCGGCGCGTCGTCCGCGGGGCGGAAAGTAATGTCCGCCGCTCCCAGCTCGGTCACCCGCAGGGGTCCGAGGAGCGCCGTAAACTGTTCGAGTTCCCCGCCCGGCAGCCACACCGGGATCCGCGAGCCCAGCGCCTCGGCCAACGTCGCGTCGGCCGCGTAGACCGGGCGCTTACTGGTCCATCCCCGGCTCGTGCGCAACGGCAGTCTCCCCACGAGAGAGGCGGTCACTCTCTCGGGGTGTTCGCGGGCCGTTCGGGCAAGCATCTGCAGGGTCTGGAGCATCACGGTCTCGGCTTGGGCGTCGACCGGCGCCCGCACGCCTCGCTCCTCCCTCGCCTCGCGGGCCACCTCCCTGACGACCCGTACTGCGTCCTCCACACCGGCCTCCGAAACCGCGAGGTTCTCCCAGAGGGCGTCACTGCCCTTGAACGACGGCGCGAAGGCGGCCCACCGGCCGAAGACCGGGAGGCCGCGGAAGCAGTCGCCCGGCCGGCGCCAGCCCAGTGACGTGAGAATCAGTCCGCGGCCCTGCCCGAAGGCACGCACGACAGTGGCGGTCACCTGTGCGGCGTCCTTGCCCCGGTGGGCGGTCAGTCGCTCGGCGAGCGCCCGGTAGAGGAGCTGCGCCGCCGGATGGTCGGGGGCTTCGGTTTCCCGGGCGCGCAGTCGGCGCAGCGCCTCCAGGAGGTCGGCGACACCCGGCTCGCCGGTGACGCCAAGAGCGACCAGCACCTCTCCTCGTCTGCCGACCGCCTGTTGGAGGTCGGAGTGCAGGAATCCGGCACTGTCCGCGCCGTAGACGGCGACGGTACTGGTCGTGCGCTCGCGCAGGCCGCTGGGAGCCGCCGGTGCGCCGTCCTGGTTGTCCAGCCACGCCGTGGTCTTCAACTGCCACAGCCAGAAGCCGTCTGTCTCCCCGCAGGGGTTCCATGTGTGGTAGTCCCGGACAGCGCGGACCTTGTGGTGCTCGGACAAGGCACCCCAGTTGCGTCCCAGCACCCGCAGCAGCGCGGCGGCCCGCCGGCGTCGTACCGGCCCGTCTTTCTCCGCTGCGATGTCATGGACGACGGCCATCAGGTCAGGGCTGTCGCAGTCCTCTAGGGTGTAGGTGGCCGATTTGTTCCGGAGGTCCTGCGACCTCTCCGCAGGACCGCCCGGGACCCGGGCCGGCAGACCCTCGCTCGGGGACGAAGCGGTGAACCGATGCTCGACCCCGGGGTGCGGCCGCAGCCGCGGTCCCTTTTCGGTACCGAGCAGGTGGAAGAACGCTCGGGCGCCCAGGCCCGTCCCCGCCCCGGGCAGGACCTGGGTATAGCGGGGCCGCAGCCACGTGAGGCCGGTGGCGGTACCCGCGGCCGTCTCGAAGCTGTCCTCCCTGTCCACACTGTCCAACCCGGCCGGCAGGTAGGCATCCGCTGGTCTGACCTGTACGTCCTCCCTACGGCCGCCGGGCCCGAACCGGCGGCCGTGCAGCAGGACGGCGCGGCCCACGTCCTTGCCCAGCCGCTGGCGCTCCTTCGCGGGGACGCGCAGAAACCCCTCGCGCAGCGCCACCAGTTGGTCGTCGTCCAGGACCAGAGGCGCGATGTCCTTTCGGGCGCCACGGGCGGCGAGCTGGCGGATGGCGGGCACCGGATCCGCGCCCGTGACGAAGACCTGCTGTTCGCTCAGCCACGCACGGACTCGGGCCGCTTCCCCGGTCTCGGCGACGAAGGCCGGGTGCAGCACGTGGCTGAGCCCGAGCACCTTCGCAAGCCCCTGCGCCTTGTCGGTTAAGAACTCTGCGGCTCCGAACCAGGGCACCCGGTGCCGTGCTCCGGAGAGGTCCACCAGCCACTTGTGCCATCGAAGCCTCTGGGTCTCGCCCTCGGCGATGGCGACGGAAGCGAGTGCGACCGTAGCCTCCGGGCTCCGGGACGCATCTCCGAGGAGCGCGTCCACAGCCATCGGGACGGTGACGGTCCCGGGCGCGGCACAGTCGTGTTCAGCCCAGTCCTCAAGCACCTCCTGCCATCGCCCCTCCGCATCCCGCGCCGCCGGAGGCAATACGGCTGTGCGCCCGGCCACCTGCGCGATCTCTGCCTCCGAGAGCGCTGGCAGAAGCGCCTCGTCACCAACGGCGAGGTCGGCGAGTCCGAGGTCACCGTGGAGCGGCGTCCGCAGGCGCAGTTCGTACGACACCCTCGCGCGCGCAAGGGTCAGGAACCGCTGCTCCAGGTCGCGTACAGGTCCCTTGGGCGACCGGACGTTGTGCGGCAAGGGCAGGCACCGCCAGGCCGCGGTCGGGTCCAGCCGAAGCTGTCGCACCATGACGGCGGCCCAGAGGTCGGCCAGCAGGGGAAGCAGCGCCTGGTTCCACGGGGTGTCGTTGAGATGCTGACGGCTCGGGTTCGGATCGAACTGGGCGCCGACCCGGAGCGGAAGTCCCAGCTCGGTCACGGGCAGTCCGACATGCACCTGCCCGGCAACCTCATCGCCCGCGCCCTCGCGCAGCGGGATCGCGACGGCAAGGCCGGTCGATTCACCCGCGGCCTTCCGAATCCGCGGCACGTCCGGCGGGCTCGGCACGGTGGCACGGCTGACCTGCCAGGTCATGCCGCCAGGTGACCGGGCCGTGCGCACGTCGATCACGGTGTCCCGGCCGCCAATGACGGCCTCGTAGGCGTCGGGTTCGCCCCACTCCAAGGCGAGGCGGCTGTATACGTCGCCGCCCTCCCGTTGATGCTCGACCGTGCGCACGTGGTCGAGGAAGAGCAACGCCTCGTCACCCCATGCGGCAAGCCAGTCGTCGACATCCTGCCCCTGCACATCGGCGGGGGTGGCGAGCGGGATGCGCAGGACCGTCCAACCGTCGTCGGCGAACCAGGAGGGGACCGGGAAGGGGTCGGCGAGGGACACGTCGGGGTCCCCGATCCGGACGCGGTAGAAGCCGCAGAAGATCTCCAGGACCGGGGACAGCCGCCGGAGGGTCATGAGCCCGATGCCGAACCGGCCGGTGGCGTCGGGGTCGTCGTCCTTGCTCGTCAACGACGGCATGGCCAGCGCCATCACATCGGTCAGCCGTACCGGACGCCCGTCGTGCGCTACCAGCAGCTCCGTGTCACGTACGAAAATCCTGACCTGGTGCGCTCCGAGGTCGTTGGCGTTCTGCACGATCTCGGACAGCCCCTGCAGCGGGTCGGTCGACAGGTCTCCGCCGTTGTCCCGCTGCCGGCGCAGCCCGTACCGCATCTGTCCGGGCAGCTCCACAAACAGCCGCCCGAGCCGCTCGACGGCCGCGCACGTCGCTTCGGGCCCGACCGGTTCCGCCACCTCCGCCCCGCCTCTCAGCCCCTCCCGGTCCATGAGTTCCTCGGCCGCCCGAATCGCCTGCTCCACCTCGGTCGCCGTCGACCCGCCCCGCTCAGCGGTCACACCCGCCCCCTTGCTGTGGGATCCCCCGGTCACCGATCGTAGATCGTCGAGGAGGAGGAAGGGGCGGAACGGCGGTCGGCGTGAACCCGTCGATTGCCGCGTCTGACCGCTCCGTTGTGTCTGCCGTACCAGCCCGTTCGCACGGGTACGAGGAACGTGGTTCCGCCTCAAGCTTCGCCGGGCTCCTCATACTTGAGGCGGCGGCGCAGCGCTACAGCAGGGGCGACTCAGAACCTCCACCGATCCCGTCGCGTTCCGGTCACACCACCGCCACCTACTGGGGACGGCCGCTACCGCTTGGCCGTGGACTTTCAACACTCCTTCGCTACGACGACCACATCCCCTGCTGTCACGGACTGCACGCAAGGTGCGACACGTAGTACCTTTGTCTGCCTCAGCGTCAGGAATGACCTTGCCGCAACTAGGCGTGTCGGCTTGCAGCCCCTAGTGCGGTGAGAGCGATGGGGGGACATCGTGGGTACCGCGCCGCGTTTCATGGCCGCGAAGGCACGTCCGTTACCAGTACTCGTACTGGCGGACGTGAGTGGGAGCATGGGGGAACCCCAAGAGAAGATCGATGTGCTCAACGAGTGCATCCGTCGCATGCTCGACGATTTCGCCACGGCCGACATCGGGCGAGGCACCATCCACGTCGGAGTAATCGCCTTCAGCCGCGATCGGGCTGAACTGCATCAGAAGATGGTGCCCGCGGCCGATGCGTCCTGGACCGACATGGAGGCCCGAGGCGGCACCCCGCTCGGTGCCGCCCTCGAGCTCGCCGACGCGGTGCTGCGTGACGAAGCAGCCGTCCCCACCAGGTCCTTCTCTCCCACGCTCGTTCTCGTGTCCGACGGCATGCCCACCGACGAGTGGGAAGAGGCCCTCGACCGGTTGCTCGAATCCCCCAAGGGTTCCAGAGCCAACCGGCTGGCGGTCGCCATCGGTCCCGACATGACCGAGCAGGCAAAAGCCGTACTGCGCCGTTTCGTCAGCGACGAGGCCAACGGCGTTTTCGAGGCACAGGACGTCGGACGCATCCAGCAGTACTTCCGCTGGGTCACGGTCACCGTCACCCAGCAGGCTCGAAGTACTCGTCCGGACCGGGCGCCGGTACTGAGCCCCGACGACTTGTCCGACTTCGGCGCCTGAACCGGCGGGACGCGGCGAGAGGAAAGGCACCCCCGTGGCATCGCGCTGGGATCTCGGCGGCCTGCTGCGGCCCGTCGAGGACGAGTACCACCAGCTGTGGTCACTGTCCCACTCGATCGGAGCCGGCGGCCAGGGCGAGGTATGGCTGGCCCGAGGCGGACGAACCGCCGTCAAAATGATCACTGCTCCGACTCAGGAAGCAGCAGAGGCTGTACACGTTCGGCTGCGCCGCATCCAGCGCCTTCCGTTGGACGGTGTCCCGCTGGCCGGCGTGCTCGCCCTGCTCGCCCCGCCGAAGCTCGGTTATGTCATGGAACTGGCCGACGAGATGGTTCCGTTGGATACCTTGTGCGTCCCCGACGAGGAGGATCTGGCAGCCTGGTATGTGCGCACCGGGGGTCTGGAACGCCGACTACGGCTGCTGGCCAAACTTGCGGACGCCGTCGCCCGGCTCCATGCCCGTGCCATCGTGTACCAGGACCTGTCCCCCTCCAACGTGCTGATTTCCGCCGCTGTTGAGCAACAGGAAATCCGTCTCATCGACGTGGACAACCTCGGTCTGGCCTCGACCGTCGAATCCGCGCCGGTACACACCCCCGGATACGGGGCGCCTGAAATCGTGTCGGGTCGCAGCGGAGCCACCACACTGGCCGACGCACACGCACTCGGCGTGCTGATCTTCGAGACCCTCACGGCAAGTCACCCGTTCCGGGGCGACGAGGTGCTGGACTCCGACCCCGCCTACCAAGAGGAGTACGCAGACCGGTTCCGCCTGCCATGGATCGACCACCCCACCGACCGCACCAATGAGTGCACTCTGGGCATCACACCACGGCGGGAACTCCTGTCCGGTCAGCTGTGGGACCTGGCCTCACAGTGCTTCGTGGACGCCGTGGCCAATCCCATCCTCCGGCCGTCGGCTGCCCGGTGGGCCGCGGCACTGCACTCCGCTGCGGGACAGACCGTCGAGTGCCCGGAGTGCGGATGGAGCTACCGTGCCTCCGCACCCTCCTGCCTCGCCTGCCGGAGGCCCCGCGACCGTGTCTGGGTGCTGCGCCACGGACTGACCGGTCCGGTGGGTACCGAGCCGCAAGACCGATCGGGGAGCACTGACGACACCCCTGGTGTCCAGCTCTCGGAGGTTCCTCTGCCCGACTTCACCGCACTGCGTCCCGGCGGCGAGACGACTCTGACCGCCCGGCACACCTCACCCGCCCCGGATCGACCTGACGCGGTGGTCGCGCGGCTGCGGCTTCACAGCCAGGACGCCACCGTGCTGAACCTCTCCCGCGACAGCCTCTGGCTGGACCGTCAAGACGGACGGCCATGGCGGGAGGTCGGTCAGGGAAGCCAGGCAACCGTGCCTGTCGACGGTCGCGGCTGGACGATTCACTTCGGGAGACAGGGTGCGATCCACCGCTGGGTACGTCTGATGGCTGTGGAGGCGAGCAGGTGAGCGTTCGCCCCAGGGGGCCGGTCATGCCCGCCCGTATGCCGGGAGAGCCGGTCTTCGTGTCCTTCCTCTGGCGCCGAGTGCCGCAGGAGTTCGTCGACCGGATCATTCCCGATGGCAGCGAGGTCCGCCTCTACCGTCGCCCCGCAGGCCAACTCGACCTGGTCACCGACTTCGCCACGTTCGTGGTCAAGCCGGCGAGTCCCGAGGACGAACGGAGGCTCGACGAAGTCGAGGCAGCCGGTAGCAGTTGTGTGACGGTCACTGCGCATCTGGTCCGGCCGAAGCCGCCTGCGCCCGCCGCACCGCCCCGGCGCCGCACCGGTGGTCCGCATCCGTCCGCGTCGCCGGCCGGCGAACCCTTCACCTTGCGCGTGCACATCTATGCCCCCGCCGTAGGACTCGCTGTGCCGCTCAGCACCGGCCTGCTACTCGACGTCGACGATGCCGTCGTGGAGGACGCCACCAAGTACGCGGACCGCGCGGACACCGCCAATGTCGGGGCTGTCATGGAGTTCATGAGGCGAGAGCTCTTCCTGGAACCCCGCCCCGGGGCGCCGGCCGACGCCAGGCGCATGGTGGTCTCGGCCGGACCAGCCGGTGGCTTTGCGGTCGGCTTCCGGGTGCACGGACCAGGGCTCATGGCCGACGTCGAGAAAAACAGCGCCGGTTACCGCATTGTGCGCCTGCTCAGCTCGGTTCACGATCAGCGCGGCGCCGGCCAGAAGGCACTGGCCGTCGGGTTGATCGACTTCCGCGACATGACCGCCAGACAGCGAGACCGGGAGAGAATACAGCGGGGCCTCGACCTGGTGGCCAATCAGAACGGTTACCTGGCCATGTGGGACAGGTACCAAGAGCTGGAGGCCCGCCACATCAGAGGCCGGATTCGCGATTTCGGGATCATCCGCTACACCAAGGTCAAGGTCGAGTCCGATGGCCGCTGCGTGTTCACGGTGGACCTCGACCGGGCACTGCCGCGGACGCGAGCGGCCCTGGAGAACACCACAGGTGCCGAACGCGTAGAGATCGAGGCAGCAACGGACGTTCCGGCCTCCGTGACAGACTCCGCGATGACCGACCGGGAGTGGCTGGTCGCTTCCCGGGCGCAGAAGGTACGTGCCTGGGTCGGCGAACCGCTCGGGTATGACAGCGTCACCGAGACCCTGAGACTCGCCGCGACCCTCAACGACCAGAAGGACCCGCCGCCCCAGGGCTGGCTCTACCTGGCACACCGCGGCGATCAGCGCCGTCTCGACCGGCGCGAGCAAGCCATGCAGAAGCTGCGCACCGACGGGACACACATTCCCGCGCTACCGACGCTGCTGGAGGGGGGTTCCTGGCCTCAGCCAGCACGACGCCGGATCACGAAGATCTCTCCTTCCGCGCTCAGCTGCTTCGCTCCCCACGGCCCGACGCCGGCCCAGCGAGAGGCGGTGCTCACCGCGCTCAACACCCCCGATGTCGCGATCATCCAAGGACCGCCTGGCACGGGCAAAACGCAGGTGATCGCCGCTCTAGTCAATCAACTGGGTGATCTCGCCCAGGGCGGAGAGGTGGCCGGCAGCACCCTGTTGACGAGTTTCCAGCACGCGGCGGTGGACCATCTGGTCACGCGAGGCTGGGTCTTCGGGCTGCCGCCGCTCAAGGTGGACTCCCGCGGCCGGGGCAGCAAGGTCGCGCTGGACACCTGGCGCATCGACGCTGCCCGCGCCGCCGACCTGCGGCTACGTGAGCGCCCGGTGGGAGAGCATCTCGCTGCTCGGCGAGCAGCCGCCGAACTGGCCGCCACCTACCGGGCGGCACCCGTACCGCCCGAGTTCCTGCCCCAATTCCTCGACCAAGTACTCACCCAGCTCGGAGACATATCCGACCCCTCACTGGTCGGCGAGCTCCGCAGCCTCAGAGACGGAGCCGAGAGGAATCGCACTCGGGCCGCCGCCATGGCCGACCCCGACCTGCGCGCGGACCTCCTGCCCTACATCCGGTCGCTGCGCTGCACGGTGACCGGGTTCGAGGACGACGGGCCCCGCACGGCTCGAGCACTGCTGACACGGCTCGATCTCACCGACTCTCCGCTCTTCGACGGCATCTCCTACCAGGAATCGCTGCGTACAGCGGCCAGAACCGCTTCACCAGAGCGTGAACTCCTTGGCTCCCTCGCCACGTTGCGCGACACCCTGCTCGACCGTCTCACCGCGCGCGTTCGGCTGCCAGAAGTCACCGTGGCCAATCCCGCGATCGCCGACCTCCTCGACCGGTTCGCAGCACAACTCGCGGAAGCGGTGACCCGGTCACCCGACGCCATAGCCGCGGCACTGCTCGATTACCGGGACGACCTGCGCAGCGATCCGGAAGGCGTCGACGACACCCTCCGCGCCTACACCGTCTCGCTGGCCTCGACCTGCCAACAGGCCGTATCCAAAGCCATGGTCGATCTCGGCCGTCAAGACGGGGGCTTCGAGTCGGTCGTCGTCGACGAGGCTGCCCGGGCCAACCCGCTGGATCTCCTCATCCCCCTCGCCCAGGCCCGCCGTCGGATCGTGCTGGTTGGCGATCACGCCCAGCTTCCCCACATGCTGGAACCCGATGTCGAGCGCGAGCTGGGCTCGCTCGGCGAGGACATCCGCGACCGGCTGCAGGAAAGCCTGTTCCAGCGACTGGCACGGCAGTGGGAGCACGGTTCGTCCGACGGACATCGCCGGTTCGTCCGTCTCGACACCCAGTTCCGCATGCACCCGGTGCTCGGCAGCTTCGTCAGCGACAACTTCTACCAGGGGAAACTGCGCAACGGCCGTGAAGCGGCCGACTTCACCCACGGAATCGACCGCTACGGTGAGGTCCCCGCGGTGTGGCTTCCCGTGCCCCTGTCCGCGGGCGGCGAAACGCAACGGGGAACGAGCCGCACGCGGCACGCTGAAGCCGCTGTCATCGCGGCGGAGATGGCCGCGCTGATCGAGCGGCATCCGAACATGACGTTCGGCGTCATCTCGTTCTACGCCGCGCAGGTCACCGAGGTGTGGAAGGAACTGAAGAAGGCCGGGCTCGCCGAGTTCACCGATGCGGGCGGATGGCGCCCCGTGCCCCGGCTGTGCCGTGACGAGGACGGCGCACCGCTCGACCGGTTACGAGTCGGCACCGTAGACGCCTTCCAGGGCATGGAGTTCTCCGTCACCTATCTGTCCACCGTGCGCAGCTGCGCACCGGCCGCGCGAACCGATGTCAAGCGCGCCTACGGACACCTCACCGTCGCCAACCGACTGTGCGTGGCGATGAGCCGTCAGCAGCGGCTGCTCGCCGTCGTGGGTGACGACGACATGTTCGGGCCCGACAGTCCCCAGGCGATCGCGCCCCTGGCCGCGTTCCTGGAGCTGTGTCGGAAGGGGGCGGACGGCCGTGTCGTTCGACCGTGAGACGCCCGTCTTCCAGCTGGGCTTTCCGCCCCGGAAGCGGTATCGGCCCGTTCTGCTGCCCGTGTGGGTTCACCAGGTGACGGCGCCGACCGGCTACTCCCGCACACTGGACGTCTTCCAGACCGTGGTGCTGCGTTTGTGCGCCGCCGGAGTGCGGGACGTCGGCGACCTGTCCCGGTTGATCGGCCTGGACACCGCCCTGTGCCGCACGGTGATCGCCCGACTTGTGGAGGGGCGGCTGATGGAACCCGGGCTGAAGCTGACCGAGGCGGGGCGGCGTACCGTGGCCGAGGGAGAAGTGGCGGAGACGGATCCCCAGCTCGTCCGGGTGTTCCAGGATCCGGCCACCGGGGTGCTGCTGCCTCGTATCCTGGTCGCCGATCCGGTACGAGCCGATGTGCGGGAGCATCGCGGCCGCTGGGTCACCATTCAGTTCGGCACCGCCGGTGCCTCCCGAGAGGTCGGCGCGCTGACGCTTCGGGCCGGCGGTTCCTCGTTGCGCCCGTCAGAGCGAGAGGTGCTGGAAGCCTGCAAAAACCACGACCTGGCTGCTCGTGGGCTTCGTGGTGGTTCCCGCGGCATGCCCGACGGCGTGGTGGCGGCTCAGCGGATCGGTTTCCATGGCACGGCGATCGCCGCCTACGTGGTGTGTTACGTCGTCGAGGACGACGACGGGTCCGGGCGTATGTGGACCGTCGAGGATCCGTTCGCGGTGGGTGACGGGCGCTACTTGGCAGATCTCCTGGTGGCCCGCGCCGAAAGCGACGAGCCTTTGGGCCGGCTGATCGACGGCTTGCTCGGCGGGAGCCGCCGCGACCGGACCGCCACCGCGCGCAGGGTCGACCAGGAGCTCGCCGAGGAGGCCCGCGCCGACGTCGTACGCATGCTCGGCGAGGAGATCCGGGACCACCCGGAGGTGCTGGCTCACCTCGCGGACATCGAGTTGGCGCTTCTCAAGGACACCGCGCGGGAACGCGAGAACGCCGCACGCAATGCGATCCGTGTCTTCGAGTGCATACTTCCCGGGCTCAACGACCGCTTCCCCGCCCGGCTGCCGCCCTCCAGGGAGCCAGGAGTACGGGAGCGCGCATTCGTCCTGACCGCCCAGCGCCTGGGCGCCACCTCTGTGCCGCCGGAGATGCGCAGATACTGCAAAGCACCGGCCAACGGGCTGGCCGGAGACATCATCAAGGCGGTCTGGGCGGCCGGAGAGAATCCGCAACATCCGTTCGTCACGTTCATCCGGCGACGCCCCACACTCCTGGAGGATCTCGACCGGTCACGAATACTGCGCAACAACGCGACCCACGGACCGACCGGTGCCCCTGCCCCGGACGAGCTTGAGCACATCCGGACCCTCGCGTACGAAGCAGCCCGCCACTTGCTCGGTCTGAGTGGTGGCCGATCCACGGACAGCGAAAAGGTGAACTGACGCCATGGGGAAGAGGCAGACGCGATCGCGTCAGAAAGGTAAGGGAGTGGTGTGGCCGGGCCAACAGGCTGCCGCTTCCCAGCGCAGCGAGACCACCCGTGTGCGTCAGCCAGCTCCTGTGGCGCCCAGCACCACTTCGGGGAGCAACGAAACCGTCGCGCTGCTGACGGAGATACAGCAGGTGGCGAGCGAGGCGCAGGTGGTTCTGGCGGCGGGTGACAAGACCGTCGACACGCACTCCGGCCTGGAACACGCGTGGCAGCTCTACCGCGCTCTCGCCAAGCGCCAGGAAGACGCGGCGAACGCCCTGACGGTACAGGCAGAGCGGCTTCACGCAGAGCGGGAGGAGCTCTCTGCCGCGGCTGCCCGCCAGGCAGAGGACGCGGCTTCGGTGCAGGACGAACGCGCCGCCCTGGCCACGCGCACGGAGCTCCTCGACCGCAGGGAGCGTGATCTTTTTGACCGTGAGCGATCGGCGGAAGCGCAATTCGCCGAACGTCGTCTGGCAGCCGGCCGAGAGCTGGAGAGCTGGCTGGCGGAGCAGCGGCAGACGGCCGTGGACGCCCTCGACAGCGAACGCCGGGCCCGGCATGCGAGGTGGACCGAGGAGCAGAGTCGCCTGGCCGAGGCGCAGACGGTCCTGGACCAGAGGGAAAGCGAACTGACCCAGCGCGAGAGGGACCTGCGTTCCGCGCAGCTCCGGCTGGAGGATGAACGCGAGGACATCGTCCACCTCAAAGCCGCGCTCAAGGAACAACAGGCCAGCCGGGCGGAACGGTTCGAGGGCGAACTGACGAGCCGCACCGGCCAGCTGGTCCAGCAACTGGAGGAGTACCGGCAGAAGGCGGCTGCCCTGGCCGAGGGCAACGAGCGCCTGGGCGCTCGGCTCAACGAGTACGAAGGCGCTCTGGCGTCCCTGGGCGGCATGACCTTGGAGCAGGTCGTCGAGCGCCTTACCGAACTCCGCGCCGAGAACGCCCGCCTGCTGGAGGAGAGCGCCACGGCGCCACGGGCGGACGCGCGCATGCTCGAGCAACTGCGGCAGCAAGTCACGCAACTCATCGCCGACAACGAGGAACTGGTGCGGGAGCGCGGAGAACTGGAGTCCGCTCTGCAACGTGACCGTATCGCGGTCAACGAGCGCCAGAACTACCTGGAGATCAACAACTGGTTGAGTGCCGCCAACGGCCAACTGCAACAGCTCCTCAACGAGGAAGCAGCCAAACTCAACGCCACAGCCCAGGCCGGCAAGGACGGTCACGTGTTCCCGGCCTGCGCACGCATGGACCGGGAGTTCGGCACACCCCTGCCTTCCGATGCGCCCATGCCGGGCATGCCCGATCTGGTGCGCCAGATGCAGGCGGTCATCCGGCAGAAGGCCGGCCTTTCCTATCGCCTGGCGGACCTGCGCCTAGTTCTGGCGGGCATGGCGATGAGCCGTCTCCATCTGTTCCAGGGCATCAGCGGCATCGGCAAAACCGGCCTGGCCCGGGCGCTGGCCGGCGCCTTCGGCAGTGACACCAGTGTCGCCGTGGTTCCCGTCCAGGCCGGCTGGCGCGACCCGCAGGACCTCATGGGTTACTACAACAGCTTCGACCGGGTCTTCTATGAATCGGAGTTCACCAAAGCCCTGTACCGCGCTCAGTGCCCCGCCTTCAAGGACCGGCCCTTCTTCATCGTCCTGGACGAGATGAACCTCTCCCATCCCGAACAGTACTTCAGCGGAGTGCTGTCGGCCCTCGCCATCAAGGACCGACCCAGACTGGCGCTGACCACAGCACCGGTCGGAAACCCCGCCGACCTGATCATCGACGGAACGCACCTCGCCATTCCGGAAAACGTCTGGTTCATCGGGACGGCCAACCATGACGAAACAACCGTCGGCTTCGCCGACAAGACCTACGACCGGGCCTTCGTCCTGGAACTGCCCTGGCGGCACCCGGAGCTGCCGGTGACGCCGTGCGCCCCGGCGCAGCCCCTCGGACTCGGACGTATCAGCCAGGCTTTCGGCGAGGCGCAGGCCACCTACGGCACACAGGCCGACGGCATCATCGAATTTCTCGACACCCTCTGGCGCAGTCGCTTCGCGGATGAGCTGCGCATCGGCTGGGGCAACCGGCTCGAGCTACAGATCAAGGAGTTCGCACCCGTCGTGGTCGCCGCCGGAGGCAGCCCAGGGGAAGCGCTGGACCACCTGCTGGCCACACGCATCTTGCGCTCCGTCCGGGGGCGATACGACATCCATGCTGACACCCTCGACACACTGCGCACCGACCTTGTCGAAAGCCTGACACGCTTCGACAGCGCTCACGAGCCGACAGCAACACAACGACTGCTGGACGACGAAATCCGCTCGCGCGGTCGGCGATGAGCCGGGAAGCGGCCGAGCCGGAACTCGGCTCTCTCCTCGTCCGCCATCTCCTTGCGGTGTCTGCCCGTCTCGCCGAGGAGACCGCTACGCTCGACGACTGGCTGGCCATGCCGCCGATCGTCCTCGACGTCACCGATGAGACGGAAGCCTTGACGGTGGAGGACGTCTTCGAGCGGGAGTCCGGTGCGCTGCGCACGGTATGCCACCGCCCGTACACGCGCCTGCGTACGGTGGAGGAAGTCCTGCCGACGTCCCAGGTGCGCTCGATCGCCGCAGGCGCGACGGCACGTCTGGCCGCCCACCCCGAGGACTGGGCCTCGCATACGCTCGCCGGTGTCCGGCCCAGCCGTCTGCTGGCCCGGCGCAGTGAGAAAAACGCCGACATCTACGAGAACCGGGTCGCGATCGCCGTCCTCAACGTGATGCGGTCGCATCTGCAGAAGCGCATCGCCAAGCTCAGGGACCTGAGCAGGATGGTGGACGATGTGCACGGCCTGCTCATGCCCTCGCAGGAAACTTCTTGGCGGGCCCGACGAGACCTAGCCAAACTGCTCAGGAACATCGAGGAATCCGGTCGACATCAGGCGGCCGCGGAGGTACGCCGACGGGCACTGGAATCCTCCCTCACGACGGTGGAGTTGATGCTGGGCTCGCCGCTGGCACGCGCGGTCGACCACCGCTCCGCACCACCGCGCGAACTGCATCCGACGAACCTGCTGAGCAGTGATCCGCATTACCGCAGGGTGGCTCTGCTCTGGCAAGCCTGTACCGCGATCGAAACCCCTCGTCTCGGAGAAGCCGATACGACCCGTCGGCGACAGGAGGTCCTCGGCGCCTTCGAGCGTTTCACCGGCCTCCTTCTGCTGCTCGCCTGCAAGCTGCTCCAGGCCGTCCCGGAAGCCGGTCAGCCGGTCCCTTCCCCCGGCTGCTCCACCCGTTTCCGCATGCGAGGCGAACTGCTGACGGTCACCTGGTCCCGGACGGGCGACTTCGTCCTTCACTGGCGCACGCGGCAGGTGCTCCGCGTCGTGCCGATCGCGGCCGACCTGTGCACGGCTCCCGACGCCTCCTCGGTCGCTGCGGCGATCACGGAGTCCCGCCGTGACCGGCCGAGCGCCATGTGCGACAACGACCTGATCGTCTATCCAGGGCTGCTTCAAGCACGGCAGGACGCTGAGCCTGACGTCGTCCGGGCCTCCTATCGGATCGGTCGCCGCGACGGCGACGCGCCCGAGCGGCATGTCGACGTCGCTCCTCTGTCCCCTCTGGACATTTTCAGCGTCAGCCGCCTGCTGCGGGCCGTCCAATGGGCGACACTGGGTGCCGACGCGCGCGACTACCCCCACACCGTGCCCGTGCCCGCAGGCAATCGCTCCGCTCTGGCGGGCTGCGGCTGGCTCGAACCCCGGCCCGACGGTGTCGCGGTCGTACGCGCCCCGAGCCAGACCGAGTTGGAGCGTCTCCCCGCTCGACTGAAACAGACCCTCAGGCGGCACGGCAGTGGCCGGGCAACCGAGCACGAGACCCGGCGATTGCGTGCCCTGTGTGCGGCGTTGGAAGAGGCGGCCGCCAAGACCGAACTGCTCGAAGTGTGCCCGGTGTGCGCCAAGACCGGACCTCAGCGCCAGACGGACTTCGAGCCCCGTGAGGACGGTCTGTTCGCAGCGTCCTGCACCTCGTGCCGTACCCGGTGGGAGCTCCGTCGCTGCCTGGCCTGTGGCGACACCTTCCCGTTGCTCGATCCGGACGGCCTTGCCGCTACCGGTGCTCCCGAACCCGACCTCGATCGCCGTGCCGGTGGGGTTCTCCTGGCGGTTCCGTGCTGGTCTGCGGAGCGCACCGGCCAGTCCATCTGTCCCGCCTGCGGCACTTGCGGTGAGGCGGGACGAATCACTTCCTGCCCACGCGGCTGTTCGGCCCAGCCACCGCTCTGAACCGGGAAGGTACGTCTATCCCTCGAACGGGCCGTGGCCCGGAATGCCTCGGCGCAGCACAGGCAGAACAGGATCGTCGCGGCGTCCGCTGGACATGTGGTGTCACGTCAGTTCGGCAAAAATGGGTCAGCCGTGAGACGGCGAAGTCCCACCGGAGCGTTCCGGTGGGACTTCGCCGTCTCACGGCTCCGCGCAAAAGCGCCCTCGGGACGGTTGCCGGCAAGGCAATCAGGGTACGTCAACGCCCTGTTGCGGGAGTGCTTTGGCTGGCTTTCAGTGGGGCCCGCACTCGCCGGCCTCAGCCACCACGGCCCCCGCACCCTCCTCTACACCAGCCGCGGCACCGGCTTCTGGGGCCCGCCATTCCGCGTCTTCGCCCCCAGCGAGATCACCCTGCTCGTGCTCCGCAGCCCGCACATGCCCACCTCGCCGTAAACCGGGCGGGCCAACATATCCGCTTGGAGCAGTCCATGGGCCGAGGGGTGCGGCGTCGACAGATGACCAGCCTCGTCGCGCCGAGGACACGATCCGGACCATTCCCGGGCCGACGGCTCCAACGAACCACACGTGGCCACGTTTTACACAGCTCAGCGACGCTTGACGCCTGTACCACCAGCAGACAAAGTACCTGCTGACCTCAGCATCGAATCAGGCCGCTTTCCACAAGCCTGCATCCAAAATGCGAGCCGCCTTCGCGATGCTTCCCGGCATCAGGTGCCGGTAGGTGCGATACGTCTCCTCAATGGACTTGTGCCCCATCCATTCGGCCACGTCGGTGATCGGTATTCCGTTCCCGAGCGCGTTCGAGGCGAAGTAGTGCCGGAAGCTGTACATGCCCGCACCGTCCTGCGCAGGGAGTGCCTTGAAGAGCTTCTGCGCACGTCGGCGTTCCATCGGCTCGGTGTAGTAGCCGCTGGGACCGCGCAGGAGGTAGCCGTCCTTCGTGGTGCCGTGCTTCTCCTCGTAGCGCTCCATCGCTTCTCGCACCGAGCGCGGCAGAGGGACCTCTCGGAACTCCCCCGCCTTGCGGTGCTTCAGCTTCGCCGGCTTGTGTGTGTTGGAGTGGATCTGCTCGTGGACCCGGTAGACGTCGTCCGCCACAACGTTGTTGACGTTCACCGCGCGGGCTTCCCCGTTTCGCAGGCCGCAGCCCACCATCATGACGATCTCAAGCGCGAGGATGTGATCCGCGACAGTCAGCGCTCTCCTCACATAGTCGAGGGAGGGAATGACCACCTTCTCCCGAACGTACTCCGGCTCCTGGACCCCCTTCACAGGATCGTCCGCCATGGCCCCCTTGGCATAGGCATCCCGCAAGATCGCCTTCAGAGTGCGGAAGATGTTCACCTGGTTTCCGCGGCCCACCCCCTCGGCCTCCAACTCATCCAGGAAACGCTCGACCACGATCGGCGTGACAGAGTTCAGCTTCCTTGATCCGAGACGGGGGACGATGTGCACGTTGATGGAGCTGTCGACGTGCCAGCCCGTGGAGTACTCCGTCATCCTCCGCTGCCGCGGCCGCCACTGCTTCGCGTATTCCTCGACCGTCTGCTGACCAAGTTCCCGGCGGGCCTCGGCAACGGACGGCGCCGTCTTCTTTTTCTCCGCGTAGATCTGCGTGAGGCGCTCGATCGCGTCGTCCTGCGTGTCGTAGCCGGCCTCTTCACGCTGCTTGCCGAGAGCGTCCCGGAACCGAATCGTGTACGGGTGCGGGCAGCGGGTCGGCCTGGAACAACCGCACTCCTTGAAGAAGGACCCCATCCCACGGGCGAGCTGTCGAGCCACGTATCAAGCCTTCCGAGCAGGGCGCCGGGCGGCGCAGCAAGCCCCTGCCGTAGGCGCAGGTCAGCAAGCCGGACACCGTCCGGCCCGATGCTGACCTTTTGCTGACCTGGAGGCGGCGATCAGGGCTCTGACCTGCGGAAACACCCAAACGCTAGATCTTGGACTTGAACATGGTGCGCAGCATGTCGGACTCCTGGAGGACGGCTCCCTGCCTGCTTTGTGCAGGTCAAGGGCGTTGTTCACTGTACACCGGCACTTGTCGGACTCGAAGATTCCGAGGAACATCGATCCCACTCGGGCAAGAAGGCTCCTCGCCTGCGCTTCCGTCCGATCCAGACTGTCGGACCATGGCCGGCCAGGCACCGACCCGAACCTCAGTCCCGGAATGCGTGCGGACTCATGCTGACCAGATGCTGACTTGTCTGACGATGCGCCAGGCCCGGGGCGCCCTGGTCCGCGCGGCCATCACCGAAGCCGGGTACTAGGTGGCCGATGCGGTCACCGCCTGACAGCGCTTGGCGGAGTGCCGTAGGCCTCATGGGGCTCCGCCGCGCGGCGGCGTCATCAGGTCCCGGGTCGGACGACCACCGCCAGGTCCTCCATTCGTCCCGGTGGCGACGGCGCGGGCGGGTGCCTCACGGTCTCCGGTGGCCAGCACCGGCCGTACGCCCAGACGCCGTAGCCGGTCCACGGCCCGGTAGCTGCCCGGCCTCAGTACGTCTCCGACCTCGACGAGCCCCGCGGTCACACCGTCGACGCGGATCACGACGGGCGTGTGGGCGGCCGTCTCGGCCGCGGACAGTGCGTCGTCCAGGGGTGCGGGCAGCTCGTCGTCCGGGGCCAGCACCCCCACCAGCCGTCCGTCGACGTTCCGGCGCACGCCGCGTCCCGGCAGTGCCGCGAAGCCGGTCATGTCCGGCAGCGTGCGTCCGGTGCGGTGCGTCGGCGTGGGCCGTCACGGCCTGGCCCAGCGGGTGCTCGGAGCCCTGCTCGACCACGCCCGCCAGCCTGATCGCCCGTTCGCCCGCGCCCTGGCCCAGGAACCGCGCGAGCCGCTCCTGGACGAACCCACCAACCACCTCGGCATCCAGCACCAGCTCGACCTGATGGACCTGATCGCCGCTCTCGCCTCGAAACCCGGCCTGCTCTCCCGCCCCTGACCTCGGGGCATCACCCTGCCGGGCTGTTCCGGACGCATGACGCGGCGGTCATCGCGGGAGCGCGCCTCACCTCAGCCCGCAGTCACCGCACTTCGAGCCCTCCGGCGCACGGTAGTAGAGGCAGCAACTCCGGCGCCGGAACGCGAGATCGGGGCCAGTGAGCACTCCGGTGCCGGCCAGGCGTCCGGTGTCCAGCAGCGCGGTCGTGAGGTCGGTGAGCGGTCCGCGCACCGCTGGACGGAGTGCCAGCAGGGCGTGGGCCGCTCCGGCGAGCGCCGACGCCGAGTTGCCGTCCAGCAGGCGTGGCGCGATCTTGACGCGCAGTCCGTCGGCCAGTGCCGACAGGTGGCCCGTCACCTGCGCGTGCAGGGCGCCGACGGGACCGCCGGCGAGCCGGTCGGCGTACCAGCCGACGGGGCGGGGCACCCGGAGAGCCGGTCCGTCGTCGGCCCGCTCCAGTTCCTTCAGGTCGAGGACGATGCCGTGCAGGACGACACAGGCCAGAGCCGGTGACCAGAGGCGGGCGGCGTGACCGAGTTGGGCGATGGAGACGTCGACGCGCGGCTCCGCGGTTCGGTGACGGCGTGCGACGGCTTCGGCGAGGTCGGTGGAACCCGCCGCGTAGGAGCGGGCGACCGGGTGCCAGCCGGCGTCCGGTCCGCCCAACCGCAGGGTGAAGAAGCCGCCGAGGCTCGCCACGTCATGAAGGGCTGCGCCGACGGACGCCGTTGAGGCACGTGCTTCGTCCACTGTTCCTGTCCTGCCTCCCTTCTCGGTCCGTACGGTCAGGAGGCCGTACGCCGTCGCGGCGGCGTGATGGTGTACAGGTCGAGGATGTCCGGCCGGGGCGCCACGCCCGGTCCGCCCGCGCGTGCCCAGGCGGCGATGTCCTCGGTGGCGTCCGGGTCGTTGACCAGTCCGAGCCAGACGGGCCGGGCGCCCGCGGCCCGGCCCTCGGCGGAGGGCTGGACGACGATGACGTTGGCGTGTTCGCAGACGTCGAGGCAGGCGGACACCCGCACTGGCACCTGAGAGCGCAGACGTGCCGTCTGGGCCGCGTGGTCGACTCCGGTCACTTTGGGGCTGCCGCAGCAGCAGTCGCGGCATACGACGACGCGGCACGGCACGGGGGCGGCTGCCGCCTCGGTCCTCGCGTCGTCGGTCGTTCGTCCGGTCGGCGTTGCGGGCATGCGGTTGCCGTCCCTCTCTCCGGGGAGATCCGCCCCGGTGGTCCGTCGAGGTGGCGACCGCGTGAGTCTCCTGGCTCTCGGGTCGATGCGGTCTCCCGGCCTTCCCACCCGTTGCCGGGCAGTGGCCTGTCGGGAAGCGCTCGCCGATCACAGTGGCGGGACCGCGCCGGAATCTCACCGGCTTCCTCGTTCCGCCGTCGCCTTGTCAGCGGCCATCATCCCATCCCGGGTCGCCGGGCCCGCTCGCCCGGTGCCGGCCGTCAGTCGGTTTCCTGGGCGTGCGGGGCCGTGGCGGGCGGATGGGTCGGACGGTCCCGTCCGCCGTCCCGCCCGGACACCGCCACGACGACCAGCCCGACGACGACGGCTCCGGCGACGACGCGTCCGGCCGCGCGTCCCCACCACCAGGCGGGACGGGCCGTGCCCGCGCCCCGCTTCGGCAGGCCCAGCCGCTCGGCCCGCCGGGCAGGTCGCAGCAGACGGGCCAACAGCAGTGCGGAGACGGGCAGTTGCAACAGCCACAGGACGGTGCGCGGCCACTCCCCGTACCAGACGTTGGTCCCGTACAGCAGGGTGTGCCAGACGCTCAGCACGTACACGACGATCACGAAACGGTGCATCCGGCGCCAGGTGTTCGCCCCGATGCGGTGCCGGACGTAGAACAACAGCCCCAGCGGAATCGCCAGATACAGGGCGCCCTGACCGATCGGGATGGCGACCTGGCCGGTTCCGGAGTCGTACCAGCCCGGCACGAAGGTGTCCGCGAAGGCCACCCACAGCCGCTCCGCCCAGTCCACCTTCGTCTCGTAGCGGACGAGTTCCGCCGCGAACATCAACGCGTGCGCGAACATCAGCGCCATGGTCGTCAGGCTCGTGGCGCGGTGCCAGCGCTCCAGCACCGGGCGGGAGACCGGCAACCGGGCGGGGCGCGGCCCCGACAGCAACAGGCCCAGCATGACCGTGCCCCAGGCCCACAGCAGGGCGGACCAGCCGAACGCCTGGCTGAGCAGATACATCCAGTAGGTGCCGGGATCGTCCATGAACGGCATCACCGCGACGGTGTCCGACTCGCCCGACTTCATGCGCGCCCACAGGAGGGCGAACACCAGCACCGTGACCACCACCGCCGCGCCGGCGTCGGGCAGGGCGGCCCGCAGATCACCGCGCAGAGCGACGCGGTGACCGGGAGGCCGTTGCCTTCCGGCCGGGGCCACCGCCCCGTCCTCGTCCGGCCTCGTGTCCGACGTCATCAGGGGGCCTCCCGGGCACGGGGCACCGCGGCAGCGGTGCGCAGGTGACGTGAGGCAACAAGTCTGGCTGACGGGGCAGTGATCCCCCGAGGCGCAATCCGGCCAGAGCCGCAGCGACAACTGGCCGGGAAGGCACCTGGTTTCCGCCTCCCCTCCACATTCAGGACAACCGTCGAAGCCCCACTGTCGCGGATGTACGAGCGGGCCTACGCTGAGGCACGCAGTCGGTTCGTGCCGCCCGTCCGACCGGACTCCCGGCGGCGCGACGCAAGAGGGAACCCGGTGCGAATCCGGGACTGTCCCGCAGCGGTGAGTGGGAACGAAAGCCGTCGGTGTCACTGGGCCCGCGCCAGGGCCGGGGAAGAGACGGCCGGTAGGTGTCCGCCCTTTCGGCGGACGAGCCCGCGAGTCCGAAGACCTGCCACTGCGCCCGCGTCCCGCGCGGGCTGTGCACGTGACCTCGTGGACTGGGTCGGCGGTACGGGCGGTCGTACGTCGTGCGGGTGGCCGCGCCTCCTTCCTGTCACTGTCCAAGGACCGGTACGGAGGAGGATGCTGTGCGGGACCCAGCCGCTTCGCTTCGGTCACTCCGCCCTCTGGTCCACATGTCGCCCGGCAGCCACCGACGGACGGCCCTCGGCCCCGGCGCGGGTGTCCTCATGGAACGGGGCCTGTCCCCCGGCACGGTGTCCGGTGTCTGCCACGGCACCCTGGGCGAGCTCTACCAAGGCCCGCTGCGAGCGGGCACCGAGCCTGAGATCGCGGTGGTGTCCTTTCCCGTGGACCGCCACTCCTGGGTGTACTTCACACCCGGGGCGGTGACGGGACCGCCGCGTACTCCGGCACTGGGTGAGAAGTCGGCGACAGCGGCGCGGCTCTTCCTCGACCACTACGGCCTCACCCTGCCCCCGGGTGACTGGCACACCCACTCCGAACTTCCGGCGGGTGTGGGAATGGCCAGCTCGACGGCGGACATCGTGGCGACACTGCGCTGCCTGTTCCGCGTCTTCTCCCTGCCGTACGACACGGACGTGCTCCTCGGCGTCCTCGCGGACATCGAGCGCGCCGACAGCGTCTTCCTCGACGAGTTCGCCCTGTACCTCAGCGGCCGGCACCGGGTGGTGCGGCGTCTGGGCCCGGACATCGGCTTCCACACCGCCTACGTCACGGAACCCGGCACGGTGGACACCGCCGCCGTCACTCCCCTGCTGCTGGACCACTACCGGCGCCGCGGCGAGGAGTACCAGCGGTGCCTGACCGATCTGCTGAAGGGTTTCGTTTCGGGCGATCCGGCCGCCGTCGCCCGTGCCGCGACGACCAGCGCCGCGTTGTCCCAGGAGGTGCTGCCCAAGGCGACCTTCGCCAGCCTGCAGGCCCATCGTGAGCGGTTCGGCGCCGACGGCGTCTTCGTCGCCCACACCGGTTGTCTGGCCGGCTATCTCTTCGCCTCGCGCCCACGGGCCGAGGTCAAGTCCGAACTCTCCGCGTTCTTCCACTCGCTCGGCCACCAGTGCACCTTCGCCCAAGGAGGCTACGGGTGATCCACCCCCACATCGCCGACGCCCTGAAGGTCCCGGACCTCGTCCGGCTCACCGACGGCCTGGTCCTGCTGCGGTTCGAGTCGATGAAGATCTACTCGGCCCTGGCCGCCGTCCGTCATCTGCTGGAGCGGGGCACGGTCCGTCCGGGCCAGACCCTGATCGACAGTTCCAGCGGCATCTACGCCTACGCCCTCGCGCTGGCCTGCCACCGGTACGGCATGCGATGCCACATCGTCGCGTCCACCACCGTCGACGCCACCACCCTCGCCCAGCTGGAGATCCTCGGCGCCACGGTGGAACAGGTCAGACCCTCGCGCGACCTCAGGCTGGACCAGGAACTGAGGGTGCGACGGGTGCGGGAGATACTCGCCGAGCGTCCCGGCCACCACTGGATGCGCCAGTACCACGACGACATCCACTACCTCGGCTACCAGGAGGTCGCCGACCGGATCACGGCGGAGTTCCCGCACGCGTCGCTGAGCGTCGTCGGCGGGGTGGGGTCCGGAGCCTCGACCGGCGGCATCGTGGAACGCCTGCGCGCGACGGACCCCTCCGTGCGCCTGGTCGGCGTCCAGCCCTTCGGCAGCGTCACCTTCGGCAGCCAGGACCACCACGACCCCGAGGCGATCATCGCCGGCATCGGCTCGTCCATCGTCTTCGACAACGTCCGCCACCACCTCTACGACACCGTGCACTGGCTGGACTTCACCCACGCCATGTCCGGCGCCGTCGCCCTGCTCCGCGAGCACGCGGTCTTCGCCGGACTGTCCACCGGTGCCGGCTACCTGACCGCGACGTACGAGGCCCGCCGCCACCCCGACCGACTGCACCTGGTGATAGGGGCCGACACCGGACACCGCTACGTGGGGCGCGTGTTCGCCCGGCACGCCGAGGCCCTGGACCCGGCCGCGCTGAAACCCCTCGAGGTTCGCACTCCGGAGGAGATGACCATGCCGTGGTCGAGGATGACGTGGCGGCGCACCCCCTGCCCGGCCCACTGGAAGGAGCGGGCGGCATGACCGTGGCCTGTCTGGAGTCACTGACCTTCGGCCTCGGCCGTCTGGTCCGCGCCGCCGACCGGCTCGGCGAGCGTCTGCTGCTCCTCACCCGGGACCCCGTCTACTACGCCTACGAACTGGACCGGCTGCCCACGGACGCCCTCGACGTCGTCGTGACCGACACCTTCGACGTGGAGCGGGCCGCCGATCTGCTCCGGCGCACCCCGGGACTGCGGGGCCTGATCAGTTCCACCGACACCTGGACCCTGGCCGGCGCCGCGCTCGCCGAACGCCTTGGTCTTCCCGGTCTCGATCCGGCCGTCCTGCGGCTGACCCGGGACAAGGCCGCCGTACGCAACCGACTGCACGACGCGGGCCTCACCCGCGGAAGGGCCGTCGAAGTCGCCGGCCCGGACCGCGAGGCACGCGGGCTGCTGCTCAAGGAGGCGGGACTGCCGCTGGTGCTCAAGGACACGGCAGGCACCGGGAGCCAGAACGTGTGGCTGGTCCGGGACGAGGGCGAACTCGACGCGACGCTCAGCGAGGCGTCCGGTCGGGATGTGAAGGGCCGGTTGTTCGCCGAGCCCTATTTCAGCGGCCCGGTGTACAGCGCCGAGACGCTCACCTGGGACGGCCGCACCCGGCTGCTGGGCGTCTCCAGCCGGCTCATGTCACCGGAGCCGCACTTCCGCGAGGAGATCACCGCCTTTCCCGTCGCCTTCCCGGGCCCGCAGCCGGCATCACTCGAGTCGTGGCTCGATCGGGTGCTCGCCGCCATCGGTTACACCGACCGGTTCGCTCACGTGGAGTTCGTGCTGACCGCCGACGGCCCCGAGGTGGTGGAGGTCAATCCCCGGATCGGGGGCGCACTGGTCGGGGAGGGCATGTGCCGGGCGCTCGGCGTCAACGTGTACGAGGCGATGATCGAGGCCGCGCTCGGCCGCCGCCCGCGTCTCATGGACGCGGACTGTCCCGGCGGTCCGGCCGTCGCCTTCGTTCTGGGCTACCCGGCCGCGCCCGGCGTGTTCACCGGCGTCACCGGGCTCGACCGGCTCACCGGCATGCCGGGAACACCCGCCTGGTACCCGGTCAAGCGCGTCGGCGACCCCATCGAGCACCTGGGCGACAGCCGTGGATACGCGGGCATCGTCTACGCCGAGGCGGAGACCGCCGAACTCGCCACCCACCGCGCGGTGGCCGCCGCGGGCGCCCTGCGGGTACTCACCGACACGGCAGGCCGGGAGGCGCCCGGTGGGTGAGCGCACCAACCGGGGACCCGGTCTGCGGGCCTCGCTGTTCCCGCTCACCGGCCCGCTGCGGTTCCTCCTGCTCAGCTCGTTCCTCATTCCGCTCGGCAGCTTCATGGTCCTGCCGTTCATGTCGGTGTTCCTCCACGAACGGCTCGGGATGGGACTCGGCACGGTCGGCGTCGTCCTGGCGGTGGCATCGCTCGTGCAGTTCTCCGGCGGCATCGTCGGCGGGGCCCTCGCGGACCGGATAGGGCTGCGCCGCACGATGGTGTGGGCCCTCGTCGTGCGCACCGCCGGTTTCGCCGGGCTCCTGCTGGCCCTGCGCTGGCCGCCCCTGGCGGTCTGGGCGCTGGTCCTGACGTGCTGTGGTGCCGCGCTCTACCTGCCCGCGAACAAGGCGTACCTGGTGCACGGCGTCGACGACGCGCGCCGCCCGGCGTTCCTGTCGGCGGGCAACGCGGCACTCAACGCGGGCATGGCCGTGGGCCCGTTGATCGCC
Source organism: Streptomyces sp. BJ20 (assembly GCF_022869105.1). Lineage (NCBI taxonomy): Bacteria > Bacillati > Actinomycetota > Actinomycetes > Kitasatosporales > Streptomycetaceae > Streptomyces > Streptomyces sp. BJ20. Next base: position 2,956,260 of record NZ_CP094918.1, on the reverse strand, counting down.
GGGCCGTTCGTCCTGTCGTCGCCCGGCTGGCTGTTCGCGGCCGTCACGACGCTGTTCCTCGCGATCACGGCAGGACACGCGCGGCTGCCCGGGACCGACGGCGCGCGTCCTCCCGCATCGGAGGACACGGCCCGCCCAGGTCTTCTGGCCGGCGTGGCACTCCTGCCCTTCGCCGCCAACGCGCTCGCCTTCTACCTCTACTTCCACTTCCAGCACTTCCTGGCGGTGTACGCCGTCGAGCGCGCCTCCAGCGCGTTCTACAGCGTGGTGCTGCTGCTCTGTTTCACACTGGTCATCGTCGTACAGCCGCTCGCATCCGGCCTGATCCGGCGCATGCCGTACTCCCTCGCCCTCGCGGTCGGCTTCACCGGTCTGGCGACGGGCTCGGCCGTGCTGGCGGCCGGTACCCGGGCGGCGCTGCTGGCGGGCGGGGCGCTGATCACCCTCGGGGACATCGTGCTGTTCCTCAAGAACGACCTGGAGGCGCTGCGCCGCAGCCCTCGCTCCGACGCCGTGGTCTTCGGTCAGCAGCGGCTGGCCGCGGGCCTGGGCGCCTGCGCGAGCGGCGTGCTGGGCGGGCAGCTGTACGGCCTCGGCGAACGGACGGGAGATACCGGATGGTTCTGGCTGCTGGCCGCCGTCCAGTGTCTGCTGCTTCCCCCTCTGCTGCTCACGCTGCGCCGTCGCACGGCGCGGCTCCCTGTCTCCGACGGCGACCATGAAGGAGCACTGACGCGCGATGGCACGGACGGGCGGATTCCAGGACGATGACTTCTGGACCGAGTTCCATGACTTCCTTTTCTCCGAGCAGCGCTACGAGCAGGCCGAGGAACTGCTCGACACCTCCCCGCTGTTCGATCTCCCCGGCGGGTCACGCGTGCTGGACCTGTGCTGCGGGCCGGGCGTGTTCACCGTCCCGCTCGCCCGTCGCGGGCACCGCGTGACCGGAGTGGACCTGAGTCCGGCCATGCTGGACCGGGCACGCAAACGGTCGGCGGACGCCGGTGCCGACGTGACGTACGTACGAGCCGACGCACGCGAGTACGAGGCGCCGGGCGGCTTCGACGTCGTGCTCAACATGTTCACCTCCTTCGGATACTTCGAGGATCCTGCCGACAACGCGCGCGTCCTGCGCACGATGTACGCCTGCCTGGCCCCCGGCGGCACGCTCGTCCTGGACCTCGCCGGGAAGGAGCTCCTGGCCCGCGGGGTCACCCCGCCCAAGGTGGTGCGGCGGGGCGACGACCTGATGGTGCAGACCGACACCGTGCTGGACGAGTGGGCGCGGCTGCGCAGCGAGTGGGTGCTGGTCCGGGGCGAGCGGGTGACGCGGACCACTCTGACCTGGTTCGTGTACAGCGCCGTGGAGTTGCGGCGGATGGTCGAGGAGGCGGGATTCGGCCGAGTGGAGGTCTTCGGCGGCTTCGACGGGCGCCCCTACGACGAGGACGCCGAACGGCTCGTCCTTCGGGCTGTCCGCGAAGCGTGAGGAAGGCGGGGCGTGCGGCCGGGCCCGTACGCCCTTTCGCCGTCGGCTCGGGGAAACGTAGGATCACCTGGTCATCGCCGCGACGGGAGACAGGAAGCCGGTGCGAATCCGGCACGGTCCCGCCACTGTGACCGGGGAGCGCCCCTCCGACATGCCACTGCGCCCAGCGCGGGAAGGCGGAGGGAACGTCGATCCGGGAGTCAGGACACTGGTCCGTCGCGGGCCCGATCCGAGGAGCGCGGACTCCAGGAGGCTTCACGTGTCCCCTTCGTTCACCCCTGCCCGCACACGCGGGCTCCTTCATGCCACGGCCGCTGCCCTGGCTCTTTCGTCCGTGCTGCTGACCACCGGCTGCGGCTCGTCCGGCGAGAGCGGCGGCGACGCGAAGGCCACCGCGGCCGTGCCCGCAGGCTTCCCCGTCACCATCGACAACTGCGGCGTGAAGACGACGTACGACAGGCCGCCGTCGCGGGTGGTCACCATCCACCAGCACCCTGCGGAACTCATGCTCGCCCTCGGCCTGAAGGACCGCATGGCCGGAACGGCCTTCCCCGACTCCGCCGTCCTGCCCGAACTCGAGAAGGACTACAAGGCGATCCCCGAACTGGCGAAGAGGGAACCGTCGTTCGAGACGGTCCTGGACGCCGAGCCCGACTTCGTCTACGGCGGCTACGGCAGCGCCTTCGACGAGAAGGAGGGCCGTTCCCGCAAGGCGTTCGCCGACGCAGGCATCGACACCTACCTCAACCGCGAGTACTGCGGCAAGAAGAAGGTGACGATGAAGGACACCTACGACGAGATCCGCACCATCGGCACGGTCTTCGGTGTCCCGGACCGGGCTGACAAGCTGGTCACCGACCTGCAAAGCCGCGTCGGCAAGGCCACCGCGGCGGTCGGGGGCGAGTCCGAAGTGTCCGTCTTCGTCTACGACAGCGGCGACAAGAGCGCCTTCACCGCCGGCGGCAAGAGCCTGGGCACCGAACTGATCCACCTGGCCGGCGGCGAGAACGTCTTCGCCGACCTGGACGACGTCTTCGGCGACGTCTCCTGGGAGCAGGTCGTCGAGCGCAAGCCGGAGGTCATCGCCATCTACGACTACGCCGGTGCCGGCAGCGTCGAGGAGAAGAAGAAGTACCTGCTCTCCCAGCCCGCGCTCGCCGACGTACCCGCCGTCAGGAACAAGCGGTTCGTCGTCCTGCCGCTGACCGCCACCCTGGTCGGCATCCGCTCGGCCTACGCAGTCGAGGACCTGGCCCGCGGACTGCACCCCGAGAGCTTCCGGTGACCCAGGCCGCCACGGGCACGCCCGCCCAAAAGGCGGCGCCTCGGCGGAAGACCACCAGGCCGGAGACAGGCCGTACACGGCTGGCCGTCACACTGCTGGCACTCACGGCGTTGCTCGTCGTCTCCGCCACGGCGGGCCTCGCGATCGGTTCCGTCCAGGTGCCACCCGGCCAGGTGTGGGGCATCGTGACGCACGCACTGGGCGCCGACTGGCAGCAGCCGGACTGGTCACGGGCCAGGGAGACCATCGTGGTGGACGTGCGGGCGCCGCGGGTGCTGCTCGGTGCGGTCACCGGCGCCGGCCTGGCGGTGATCGGCACCGCGCTGCAGGCCCTGGTGCGCAACCCGCTCGCCGAGCCGTATCTGCTCGGCGTGTCCTCCGGCGCGTCCCTCGGCGCGGTCTCCGTGATCGTGTTCGGGGTCACCCTCTTCGGGGCGCTCTCCCTGTCCGTGGCCGCCTTCTTCGGCGCCCTGGGCGCGCTCCTGCTCGTGTACGCCACCGCCCGCACCGGCGGACGCATCACCTCGGCACGGCTGGTGCTGTCCGGGGTGGCGATCGCGGCGGTGCTCACCGCGGTCCTCGATCTGCTGCTGCTCACCACCGACCGCGGCAACGAGGCCCGCGCGGTCCTCGCCTGGACCCTGGGCGGCCTCGGCGGCGTCAACTGGGGCACGCTGTGGCTGCCGAGCACGGCCCTGCTGCTCGGTGTCGGCGTCCTCCTGGTGCAGGCCCGCAACCTGAACCTGCTGCTGGCCGGCGAGGAGGCGGCCACCACGATGGGGCTGGACGTGGCCCGCTTCCGGGCCCGGCTGTTCGTCGTGCTCTCCCTGGTCACGGGCGTGCTGGTCGCTGCGGCCGGACCGATCGGCTTCGTCGGCCTGATGATGCCCCACATCGTGCGCCTGTTCGTCGGCGGCGACCACCGCCGCGTCCTGCCGACGGCGGCACTGGGCGGAGCGGTCTTCCTCGTCTGGGCCGACATCGCCGCACGGACGATCGCCGCACCGACGGAGATACCCGTCGGCGTGCTCACGGCCCTGTGCGGCGGTCCGTTCTTCCTGTGGCTGATGCGACGGGACGCCCGCCGCGGCACCGACCGAGGAGTGGCATGACCGCGACCTACACGCCCCCGGCCGAACTGCGCGTCGACTGCGTCACGCTCACCGCGGGAGCCCGCCGCCTGGTGAGCGACGTCTCCCTGACCGCACGCCCCGGCGAGACCATCGGCCTCGTCGGGCCCAACGGCAGCGGCAAGTCCAGCCTCCTGCGCGCCGTCTACCGCGTCCTGCGCCCCGACACCGGGCGCGTCCGGGTGGACGGGGACGACGCCTGGGCGCTCCCGGCGCGGCAACTGGCCCGCACCGTGGCGGCGGTGGTCCAGGACTCGGCCGCCGACTTCGACCTCGCCGTCCGCGAGGTCGTCGCCATGGGCCGCACCCCGCACAAAAGGCTCCTCGCCGGCGACACCCCCGAGGACGCCGACCTCATCGACGGCGCGCTCCTCGCGGTCGACGCCGTCCACCTGGCCGACCGCCCCTTCGACCGGCTCTCCGGCGGCGAGCGCCAACGCGTCCTCATCGCCCGCGCCCTCGCCCAGCAGCCCACCCTCCTCGTCCTCGACGAACCCACCAACCACCTCGACATCCGCCACCAGCTGTCCGTCCTCGGCGCCCTGCGGCGCCTGCCCGCGACCGTGCTGCTCGCCCTGCACGACCTCAACCTGGCCGCCTACTACTGCGACCGCCTCTACGTCCTCGACGACGGTGAGATCACCGCCTCCGGCCCGCCCTCCGCCGTCCTCACCCCACAACTCCTGGCCGAGGTCTACGGAGTCGCGGCGGAAGTCACCACCCATCCACGCACGGGCGCCCCGCAGGTGACCTTCCTCCCCGAAGAACCACGCAGATGAAGGGCCCACCCCGGCACTGCCCCATGCCCGTCCGCGCCGCCCGGAACGGAACAGGGAGCGTGGCCGACGCCTCCGGAGCACCGAGGTTGCCCAAAGGGTGCTGGGCATTGCGGAGGCCAAGGGCATGTTCTTGAGGCTATGCGGCGGGGTCGTCGGTTTCTGACTCGATCGGGTGGAGCCGGGCTTCGGCGAGGAGTTCGCGGCCCATGTAGCGGCGGGCTTCGGTCCACTCGTCGTTCTGCTCGGCCAGGACCGCGCCGACGAGCCGGATGACGGCGGTGCGGTCGGGGAAGATGCCGACCACGTCGGTGCGGTGCCGGGTCTCCTCGTTCAGCCGTCCCCGCGGATTGTTCGATCAGATCTGCCGCCTGATCTCCCGGGGGAAGGGCGGTGAAGGCAAGCAGGTCGTGCTGGGCGGGGTCCAAGTGGTCGCCGCCTTGGGGAACTTGGCCTCCGGAGCGTCCAGGACGTGGGGCATCTGGGCCTTCACCGCGCCGGTGCCGGGCTTGCCGCTTCTCGGGGCGGGTCGGGGGTCGGTCGGTGTCAGTGGGTCCCGGCATGATCGAGGCATGAGTGATCCGATCGTGGAAGGGCTCGTTCTCAGGACGGCCGCGAGGCATGGTGTTCCCGGCCCGGTCGCACAGGAGTTGCTCGCCGGCTCCCGGCCGTGCCTCCATCTGGTCGCTTTCCAGGATCTGACGCTCGCCCAGCAGGAAGTAGCCCGTCCTGCCGCGCGCACGGGAGGCCTCCCCTCCCTTCCGGACGGCGTCGACCGGCCCGATGGGCGCGCACCTCTGGTTCTGACCGTCGACTGCGCGGCGCTCCCCCGTGAAGCCCTGGACATCGCGCTGCCGTCCGACGGGAGCCTGTTGTTCTTCACCCAGATCGAGTGCGAGCCGGAGTCGTCGGTGGTGCTCCACGTAGCCGCCGGCGTGCGGACCACGGAACGCTCGGCGACGTATGAGCTCGGCGGGGAGCCGGCGCAGATCAGGGTCTACCAGCCCGATGTCCTGTATCCGGTGCCGGGACTGACCGTCTCACCCGATTGGCGTGACTCCCCGGCGACCAGCGCGTTCCTGGACAGCGGCCCGGACCGGGACGACATCCTGGACGATTTCGAGGACGCCGTGCGGAGAGCGGCAGCGGGCGGCGCCTCACACGGAGTCGCCGTCCAACTGGGCGGTTTCTCCAGCCCTTGGCAGTCAGCTCCGGACGAGGGCGATCTCGTCCTCCTCGCACAGATGCACGGTCAGTCGATCGACCCCGACGTCTACACGCAGACCCTGATCGTCGGCACACACGAGGACATCGCAGGGCGCCGGTACGAAGCCTTGGAGTTCGAGCAGCAGGTCTGAACAGCCACCGGCTTCCTGACCTCGGCTCCGGCTCCGGTCCTTCCGGCGGCGGCGGGTTCACCCGCGGCACGGCGCCCGCCTCGCGGACTCGGACACCACCCCTCGAACTTGACGGTACCGCGCACGCCGTCGGGCGGTGCGGACTCCGACCGCCTCCCGCAAGAGGCCCTCGCGAAACGCCCGTCGCTCCGCGGCCGGCCCGACTCCTTGCGTGCGGGGCATCGCAAATCCGACCGGAGAGCGAGCGCCGGGCGGATTGCGTGTGTGTGCGTCTGGCTGGCCAGCGTCGTTCCTGCGACGTGAGGGACGACCTGGAAGAGGGCATGGGCGACGATCTTGCTGGTCGTCGTGCTTGTTGCCGGCCCGTCCTCGCGCCGGCAACTCGCGGCGGCTCGACGCACGGGCCTTCGCAGCACCAATCGCCTCCCCGCCCCCTCGTTCTCCGACAGATTTTCAGACCACGGGCGACACGCATAGGACGCCGACGGCGGGGGACTTGGGCCAGAACGGCATACCAGGGTGCGCCCGCCTCGGCCGCACCGGTACCGCATGACCAATTGAGGGAGGTTGTTCCATGAACACCGGCGACATGCCCGTACTGATCAGGCTCTCCGATTCACAGCAGACGATCCCTGCCGCGGACGAGGACGTACGGGGCCGCAAGGTGGCCGACCGCTCCGGCAACGAACTCGGTGAGGTGAGCGACCTGATCATCGACGAGGAGGAGCGCAAGGTCCGTTTCCTTCTCATGGAATACGGCGGTTTCCTCGGCATCGGCGAGAAGAAGAGCTACATCCCGGTCGACGCCGTGGCCGACGTGACCGAGGACCAGGTCCGCATCGACCGTACCCGCGACGACGTCGTCGACGCGCCCGAGTACGATCCCGAACTGGTGGACCAGCGCGAATACCCCGACCGGGTGTACAGCCACTACGGCTACGCGCCCTTCTGGGGGACCGGCTACATTCCCCCGGCATTCCCCTACCGGCTGTAAGCGTCGTCCGCCCGGCCCCCGTACGCCTCTGCGCCGGGCCCCGCGCCCCGATCGAGCGGCGCCACGGGCCCGGCGTTCGCTCGGGCCCGCGCGGCCGCTGCGTACGGTAGGCGTGTGCGACTACTCCCGGAGCCAGTCCGTCGGCTCGTTGCTTGGTGCGTGGTGATCCTGCTGGTCGCGGGGGTCGGCTACGTCGTGATCCAGGTCTGTGTGGCGCTCAGGCCCGCGGTTGTTCCCGTGCTGCTGGCTCTGCTCGGTACCGCGTTGCTCCTCCCCGTGCACCGGTGGCTCCTGAGCGCGAAGGTGAACCGGTCAGTCGCCGCCGGGCTCACCTGCGCCGCGGTCCTCGCTGCGGTCGGCGGTGCCCTGTACCTCCTGACGGTGACACTGGTCGACACCTGGGACCAGATCGTCGCCTCGTTGCGCAGGGCGGTGCGTGAGCTGGCCGATCAGTTCGGTGCGTCCGGCACCTCGCTGGAGGAACTCGCAAACGATGCGCTGGACCTGCTGGGCAGGTTCGGAGGGACGGCCGCCTCCGGTGTCGTCACCGGAGTCAGCCTCGTGGCCCAAGCCCTCGGCATGGCGGTCCTCGCGCTGCTGCTGGTCTTCTTCTTCCTGCGCGACTCCGACCGGGCCGCGGCCACCCTGCGCTCACTCGTCCCACGCGGTGGCGCGGACGCCACTGAGGCGATGGCCCGGAGGGCTTTCGAGGGTGTCGAGGGGTTCATGCGGGGCACCACCGTGGTCGCGCTCATCGACGCGGTCTTCATCACCACCGGACTGCTGATCCTGCGCGTGCCGGGTGCCCTCGGACTCGGCGCGATCGTCTTCATCGGCGCCTACGTCCCCTACGTCGGAGCCTTCGTCTCGGGAGCCGCGGCCGTGCTGGTCGCACTCGCCGACCGGGGACTCGCCATCGCCGCGTGGACGCTCGGGGTGGTGCTGGCGGTCCAGGTGCTCGAGGGAAACATCCTCCAGCCCATGGTCCAGAGCCGGACCGTGCGAATCCATCCCGCGGTGATTCTGGTGGCGCTCACCGCGGGCGCCACGCTGGCCGGGATCGTCGGGGTGCTCCTCGCGGTGCCGGTCACCGCTGCCCTCTTCGGAGTCGTCCACGAACTGCGCACCCGCTACGCCGACTCCGGAGAGCCGCCCACTGGCGGACCGGATGAGGACTCGCCGGCACAGACCGGATGATGGTGCCCCGGATGACGGTGCGGGGCTTGAGGGCGTGCCCGGGGTCGTGAAGGAGCGGTTGCTGCTCGTGCCCCTGACTGACTCCTACAACGGCTTTGAGGGACACGCCGAAAGCGCCGGGCCGGAAGGAGGCGAACTGACATTCAGCCGTCCGGCAGTTCGACCGGGGGCATCTCACTGACGGGCGGGGCCGGTTCTGCGGCGTGGCAGCCGGACGCTGACGCGCGGCCTTCGGGCGAGGCGGGGCTGTCGGGGGCGTCACCGGGGCCAAGAGGGACGCCGTTGCTGCGCAGCACGTTGCGAACGTCGAGGATCAGGGGGAAGACCTCGTGGTTGCGGTCCTCGCCTTGTTCTTCCCACGCCCGCTGTTCGGCTTCGACGGCCATGCGGTCCTCGGCGAACACGCGCTCGGTGAAGCGTCTGATGAACGGCCAGGCAAGATGAAGAGCGCCAGGGATACCGGGCTTCTCGATCATGAGCAGGCCGTAGGCGTGGCAGGTGCGCTGCTCGGCGTCCTCGGGCACGTACGCGGCCCAGAGACGGAAGGCGGGACGTTCGGCGTTCTCCGGAACCAGGTCGAGTGTCTGGTAAGGGTATGCGGTGCGGATGGTCATGACATCGCGGGAGTGACTGCCGCCGATCCCTTCGGCTGCCAGCAGGCCGGCGCTGCGGTTCCGCTTCCCCCCGGCGTGGGTGAACAGGTACCGGGCCTCCACCGACCGCGCACCGGTCCGGTGTTCCAGCAGCTCGGGGCGGAGCTTGCCGACGACCCCCCGGTGGAGGAACTGGTGGTTCATGTCGAGGAGGTTCTCGTGCATGAACGAGTAGTGGCAGTGCACGGTCCGGGAGAAGGTCATGGTCTTGTACTTCGGTGTGCCGAAGGCCGGCAGCTCGGGCAGCGCGGTGACCGCCGCCTTGTCCGGGTCGCCGGGGAACACGAACACCAGGCCGTACGCCTCGCGGACCGGATAGGCGCGCACACCGCGCGGCGGCCGGCCGTCCCCCTTGGACAGGTACGGGATCCGCGAGATGCGTCCGTCGCCGCGATAGGCCCACGCGTGATAGCAGCAGAGGAGCGTCTCGCCCTCCACCACCCCCATGCTCAGCGGCACCTGCCGGTGGGCGCACCGATCCTCCAGCGCGTGTACGGCGCCGCTCCGTCCCCGGTAGAGGGCGATGCGCTCACCGGCGAACGCGGTTCCCAGCACGCGACCGGGACGCAGGCGCCTGGACACCGCGACCGGGTACCAGAAGTCCGGGTTCGTCCCGACACGCCGAAGATCGGTCATGCCGAAACCTGCTGCATCGCCGATGTCCCAGGCCCTGAAGTGCGCCTGGCCCCGGCGGCGAGGCGGGCCCCGGGCCCAGACCTGTCGAGGTCGGTCTCGGTCATGCTTCTTCCCTCGCATGAATGATGGACGGACAGCGGCTCGAACCGTCACCCCTCGTGCGGGACGTGACCGCCCGCCGATGCGACGGTTGGGCACCGGCACCTTCATCCTGGCCGGAGCCCGCCGTCCTCGCGCTGCCGGCGGGTCCGGGCGGGTGAGCATCCGGACGCCCTGAGCGCCCTCGGATCCGCCAGCCGTCTCCCGGTCCTACGGCTTTCCAAGCGTCACTGACGTCACTTGGCCTCCGGCCACAAGGCTCCCCCTGTGGGGTTCAGACCTCCTATGGGATCGGACCGTCAGGCCGTTCGGCGTTCAAGAACTTCGCCGGTCCTCGTATCCACTCCATGGACCGTCGCCGACTCGTCGGCCACGCCGAGGACGCTGGCCCTCCAGATCGGGTTCCGGCTCGGCCGGTCGGCTTGCAGCCGTCACAGGGTCCGCCTCCGCCAAGCGGATGAGGAACTCAGCCAGGACATGGCCCGGCTGATGTCGGACGACGTGACGATGCCGACCAGTCGGTCTCCTTCCAGTACGAGGGCGCGGTGGACCCGATTGGCCTGCAACTCGGGAACCAGCCGGGCCAGCGGGTCGTCGGGGCGGGGAGTCGGCAGGTCGCCGACCGGCACCATCACGTCGGTGACACGGGTGGAGGAGCGTTCCGTCTCCGCGACCCCGTCGGCGCCCTTCAGGGTGACCAGGCCGGCCGCCGTGTTGTCGCCGTCGACGACGGGGAAGGCCGAGTGGCGGTAGCGGTAACGGGGGTCGGCCAGAAACTCGCCGATCGTGGTGACTGCCGGGACGGTCACGGGCGCAGGTGTCATCGCGTCGCTCACGGGGATGCCGCCCAGCATGTCACGCAGCTTTGCCTGGCCGCCCTCCGCTGTCGCCATCGCGATGACGAACCAGCCGATGACCACCAGCCAGATGCCGCTGAACACGGCCCCGACCAGGACGAGGTACACGCCGACAGCCACCAGCGCCCATCCCAGGAACCGTCCCGCGGCCGTCGCCACCGCCGTGGCCCGCAATGGGCTGCCGGTCTTCCACCACACCGCGGCCCGCAACAGCCGCCCGCCGTCCAGTGGCGCGGCGGGCAGAGCGTTGAAGACGGCCAGCAGAATGTTGATCCCCGCAAGCCATGCCAACGCCGCCACCACAAGCCCGGCCTCGAAGTACGCGGCCAGCAACCCGGCCGCCAGAGCGAACAGCCCTCCGAGCAGCAGGCTGACCAGAGGCCCTACGCCGGCTATGCGCAGCTCCGCACCGGGGGTGGCCGCCTCGCTCCGGAGCCGTGCGAGTCCGCCGAGCAGCCACAGGGTGATGCCCTCGACGGACACTCCGTTACGACGGGCCACCAGCGCGTGACTGACCTCATGAGCCAGCAGCGACAGCAGGAACAGCACCGCGGTCACCCCGGACGCGAGCCAGTACTGCCATGACGGGCGATCCGGATGAGCCTGCCGGAAGACGCTGCCGGCCAGCCCCACCATGATCAGGACGAAGATGACCAGGACACTCCAGTGCACGCCCACCCGGACACCGGCTACGCGCCCCAACGAGAACGTCGCCCGCATGCCGGCCACCTCCCGGTTCGTGCTCGATGGTCGTGGTGGGGGGCGGAGAGTCGATGAGCTCGTGGCGTGAGCGGTGCGTCCTGTCACGCCGCCGGGTCAGTCCCATCGCCGGGCCTTCGGGGACCGTCCCGGAGTACGTCAGTGTCCGAAGATGTGCCGCCCGCGACGGCGATGCCTCAACCGGGACGGCTGCGGCCGCACCTTCTCGCCCTCTCCTGTCACCTGGGGGGCCGGTGCGGACGTAGGGACCCGATGGACGCGACGACGCCGCTTCAAGCCCGCCACGAGCATCGTCAGTCCGAGGCAGAAGATCAGCGTCAGTCCCACGCCGGAGAGGAAAAGTCCTGGCGCGGTCAGCGTCGCGATCTGATTGCCGAAGATCTCCACCGCGTACTCAGGGCTGCCCGAGAAGTTCTCCACGACAGCGACGGCCGCGAACGCGCCCGTGGCCAGCACGAGCAAGAGCGCCGGCAGGAGCATCGTTCCCACCTCCTCCTCCGGCCTTGGTTACCGGTTACCCCAAGTCAGACGCCTGACACGGGCTTCCGGCACCGGCAGCCGATCGAATGGTCCACGCTGTCGGGCACGCGTCGCGAGTTCCACCACCGCCGAACGTGAGGTGCGCGAGACCGGTGTGCCCCTGAGAGACGTCTGTCTCACAGGTCGGCTCGCCTCTCTCCCCTCGACAGTTCTTTCTGCGTGCCACGTCCTCCGACTGGTCCAAGAACTGACACGCGGCGGCCGTTCGCGTGGCATGTGTATGAACGGCGGCCCGTGTGCCACCGGGACTACGGAGAGAAATGCCATGAACATGAGCTTGAGGACATCGAGACCCTGGCGTAGCCCGGTCGCGTTCCTTGTGGTCGGATGTCTCGCCGTCCTCTTGGGCGCGACGGGGTGCGGCAGTGATGGGGGCGACTACAACCCACCCGGTGCCAACGCCCGTGTCGGTCCGGTCCTGATTCGCTATGCCCACATTGCCGAACCGCCCGACGGCCCGTGGGAGAAGGGGGACGACGCGCCTTTCTACGTCTGGTTCTTCAATCAGGGGCAAGAGCCCGACAGGCTGCTCGGCGCGGAGACGACTGTCGCACGGTCCGTCGACATCGTGGACGCTGACGGCGCCGTGCGAGGACCGGTCGTGCTCCCCACCGGCAAGCTCGTCGAGCTGGAGAAGGGCCGCGCACACCTGCTGCTCAGAGACCTGCGCCAGCAGATCCGGGGCGGGGACTACGTGTGGGTCACCCTGCGCTTCGAACGCGCCGGTGAGATCGCCCTGCAGGTGCACTCCCAGGTCCCCACCTACGTCGACGAGGACGCCACCGACGCCCCTGGACTGACGTCCCCCTCAGCGCAATGACGACCGCGACGGCGCGATGGCCACAGGGGGTGAACATGCGGGTTCCCGGTGGGTGCGTGTTCCCCGGCCGACGCGTGAACCAGGGCCCCTGCCCCCGCATCGCCCCGAGAACACGGGAGCCGAAGCGGTGAGGCCGAGGCGGCAACGACCGAGACGGCACGAGCCCGGTCGAGGGCGGCGTCGCCTGATGGCCGCCATCGCGTACGCCTTGGTGCTCTCGGGGCTGGCGTTGGCGGCGGTGTGGCTGGCCGTGCTGATCGTCCCGCTGCAGCCGGTGTCCGCGGCCGGCCAGACCGTGCGTGTGGGCGCCGCGCCGCTCGACTGGAGCCTGTCCGGCCCCGGCCAACTCGATCTCTTCGGCCAGACGATCCCGACCAGAGCGCATTTCGACGGACCGATCAGGCCCCGGCTGGAGCTGACCCGTATCGGAGGGGACGCCGAGGTGGCCCGCCTCCTGCGGTCCGGCGATCACGAACGGCTCACCCTGGAGGTGGGCCGGAAGCTGGCGTCGGGCTGGTTGCGCTACGGCGCGTGGGAGACCGCGGTGGCCGCCGGGCTGGTTCTCCTCCCCCTGGCCGCCTGGACGGGCCTGCGCCGCATGCCGCCGGGCCGGGCCGTCCTCATCCTGGTCGGCGGCCTGGCCCTGGTGGCCGCGGTGAACGCCATCGGCTTCTACCTGCTGGCCTCCAGCACCCCCGAGGCGCTGCGCGACGTACGGTCCCTGCAGGATCTGGTGGGCGACAGTCCGCCGGACCCGGTCCCTCGGGCCGAAGGCCCGCCGCTGGGCGACGTACGGGCGGTGGCCCTGGGTGACTCGACCGCTGCGGGAACCGGCAACCGGCCTCTGCCCGACCCCAGCGACCTCGACCGGGCGTGTGACCGCAGCGCGGACTCCTACCCACAGGCGCTCGCCCGCGCCAACGACTGGAGCGTACTCAACCTCGCCTGCTCCGGCGCCACGGTCCGCGACGGCATCCTTGGCGTGCAGATCCTCGGGGAGCAGGTCGCCCCGCCGCAGATCGCCCAGGCCCAGCGGGCCGCCGAGGCGTCCGTCGTCCTGGTCAGCGTCGGAGCCAACGACGTGCGCTGGTCGGACCTGGTCCAGCTCTGCGCGATCTCCCCGTCGTGCGACGACCGCGCCTCAACGGCGTACTTCCAGGACAGGCTTGCCCGCTTCGCGCTCGACTACCGCAGGCTCCTGCGCATGCTGGCCACCCTCCCCCAGCACCCCACGGTAGTGGTCAACGAGTACTACGACCCCTTCGGCGCAGACGTCAGCTGCCTTGAGAACGTAGGCCTCACCCGGCAGAAGGCAGAGGTCCTGAGCTCACGCCTGGCCGCCCTCAACGCCGTTCTGCGGCAAGGAGCCGAGACGGCCGGTTTCACGCCGGTGAAGCAGAACTTCGAAGGTCACCGGCTGTGCAGCGCCCAGCCGTACGTCCAAGGGCCTGCGGACCGAGCCCCGCTCCACCCGACGGCCGCCGGGTCCCTGGCCATCGCCCTCGCCGACCAGAAAGCTCTTCCTGTCGACGCGAACGCGAACTGAGTACCACTCTCGCCCTCTTCTTGCCGTTATGCCCGACTGGTCTAGCGTGGGAAGAGGCGACAACGATCGCAAATCCACCGAGCGTGAGGTGAGCGCGATGCCAGAGGCCACGAACCGCACCGGCACCAACACAACGACGAAATCTCGCAATGAAACAGGCGAGAAGGGAACGACTCTGAAAGGCCGCAGGGGCACCGACGCTCCTCCGGGGATGCGCGGAGACACCACGGTCGCGGACGCTGTCGTAGCCAAGATCGCGGGCATGGCGGCCCGTGAGATCCCCGAGATCCACAACCTCGGCGGGGGGATGGCCAGGGCGTTCGGGGCAATGAAGGAACGCGTTCCTGGGAGCGGCACCGACATCACCCGAGGGGTCAGTGTGGAGGTCGGCGAGCGCCAGGCGGCTGTGGACCTGGACATCGTCGTCGAATACGGCGCCTCCATCGTCGACACCGCCGGGGACGTGCGCGCCAATGTCATCCAGGCGGTGGAGGGCATGGCCGGCCTGGAAGTCGTGGAGGTGAACATCGCGGTGCACGACGTCCACCTGCCCGACGAAGACGAGGAGTCCGAACAGGGCGGCGGGCGGGTGGCCTGATCGTCCTGCTCGCTTCCTACCGGCCCCCGGGACCGCGGTACCGCTCGTGAACGTCTGCTCCTGTCGGGAGGCGTTGATGACGTGCCCCGTAGCACGCCCGGCCGAGCGCGATCGCACAGCGCGCGCACCCCGGGGGCCTACCGGACCACGGATCGTACGAGGGGCCGACCACCACGTTTGCGCAAGCGCGGACGATCTCATGGCGAAGCCGAGCCGGCACGTGCCGGCTCGGCTTGGTCGTCCTTGGGGTTCACGCGGTGGCCCGTGAGAGGGCCCGCCACAAGAGGCTGGTGCGCCTCGGCGAGAGCCCACCGCCGTACGGTGGGCCGGTTGCGCCTTCGCAGATCAGCACCGGCCCACGAGGGTCCCGTGACCGACGCTCTGGTCGTCCAGAACCTCACGCGCGGCATCTGCCGTCACGTCATGGGGTATCGAAACGGGAGCCGGGAGTGCGTAGAGGCGGAACACGTAGCGGTGTGGTTCGCCGGGCGACGCGATGGGCCCACCCCAGCCGTTGTCGCCGTACCCGTTCCTGTGCACGTGACTACCCGGGTGGCCGGTCCCGGCTTCCAGTCCGGTGCGGCGTGGATCGATGCCCGTCACCAGCCACAGCGGACGGCCGCCGGGCGGTGCGTCGACGCTCTCGCACAGCAGAGCCAGCTCTGATGCCTCTCGGGGTATGCCGGACCAGGACAGCGGCGGTGAGACGTTGTCCCCGTTTCCTGCGTGGCGACGGGGAAGGTGTCCGTGGTCCGCGAACGCGGGACTGCGCAGATCGATGCCGGTCATGGTGCGTGGGTACCCGAGCCGGCCGTTGTCATACGGCTGACGGGTGCGGGCAACGACCTCCGTGGGGTGCGCGCGCAGCCAGTCGCCGATCTGCCGCGGTGTGAGGGCCATTTCGAGGGCTCCGGCGCCGCAGGCCGAGTGGCACGGCCACGGCCACGGACGGTACTGGCTGACCCGTTTTCAGGGCCCGGGTGAGCTGTCGGCGCAGCGCCGGGGAGAAGTCGGAGGCGGCCAGGCGGTCTCCGGCCACCTCGGTCCGCTCCCAGTAGTGGGTGTCGCGGAGCAGGGTGCACACCGAGGTTCAACTGGCCGACGACGTCGAGGTCCTGACCTGGTGGCGATCCGGCGGAGATCGCCGGGTACGGTCCGCCCACCCTGGGTGTGACCCTTTCGTCCCGAGGTCCGGGAGCGTGGACGACCGGCCGGAGCGCAGGCCCCGGTACGGCTCGACTGGAGGAGGTACTGGGCCCGTCAGGGCAGGAGTGGTCCCGTGGTGAGGGGGAGGACGGCCCCGCCCCCGACGCCGAGGAGCAGGGAGGCGGCGCCTGCGGTGTAGGCGGTGGCCGCGGACCAGCGGCCGGAGACGGCGAAGGCGGTCGCCGACGGCTCGGCGGGGGTGAGCCGGAACAGGGGCGCGAGCCAGCGCAGGTAGTAGAAGAGTGAGGCGACGGTGTTGGCGACGGCGAGGGCGGCGAGCCAGGTGAAGCCGCCGTCGACGGCGGCGCTGAAGATCTCCAGTTTGCCGAGGAAGACTCCGGTGGGCGGGGTGCCGACCAGGCCGAGGAGACAGACGACGAGGACGGCGGCGAGGCCGGGGCGGCGGCGGGCGAGGCCGCGGTAGTCGTCGAGGGTGCGGGCGTGCGGGAGTTCGGTGACGACGGCGAAGGCGGCGAGGTTGGTGGCGGCGTAGGCGGCGAGGTAGAACAGCAGGCTTCTCTGGGCGAGGTCGGTGCGGGTGGCGACGGCCAGGGCCATCAGGAGGTAGCCGACCTGGCTGATGGTGGAGTACGCGAGCAGACGCTTGACGGAGCTTTGGAAGAACGCGGCCAGGTTGCCCAGTGTCATGGTGACTGCGGCGACGACGCCCAGGAGCAGGGGCCAGTTGACGTCGGTGCCGGGCAGGGCCTGGTGGAGCAGGCGGAAGCCGGCGATCAGGCCGCCGATCTTGGGCAGGGTGGTGACGTAGGCGGCGACGGGTGTGGGGGCGCCGTCGGTGACGTCGGGGACCCAGAAGTGCGCGGGGACCGCCCCCGCCTTGAACAGGAGGCCGGCCAGGACGCCGACGAGTCCCACGGCGACGAGTCCGTAGGCGGCGGTGGGCAGCGCGGTGTTCAGTTCGCGGTAGAGGGTGGCGTGGCCGGCCGCGTACAGGAGAGCGGTGCCGGCGAGCATGGTGGTGCCGAGCAGAGCTCCCATGAGGTAGTACTTCAGGGCGGCTTCGGTGCCGCGTTCGTCCTTGGCGTAGGCGGCGAGGGCGTAGGCGGGGATGCTGGCGAGCAGGTAGGCGGCGAACAGCGTCAGCAGGTCGTTCGCGCCGATCAGGGCGAGGGTGCCGGCTCCGGTGAGCAGGAGCAGCACCCAGTACTCGGTTTCGCGCTTGTGGCCGCGGACGGTTTCCACGGACATGCCGGCGATCAGGAGCAGGGCGCCGAGGACGGTCAGGCGGCCGAAGTCGGTCGCGGTGTCGACGGCGAACGCGTGGGCGAAGACGGTCTGTTCGCGGTCGGTGGCCATGGTGACGCCGGTGGCGACCAGACCGGCCGCACAAGCGGCTGCCGCCAGGACGGCGATGATCCACTGTCGTCGTCGGGGCAGCCAGGAACCGGCGAGCAGGCCGATGACGGCCGTGCCGACCAGGGCGAGTTCGGGGACGAGGGCGGCGAGGTTCTCGTTCACCGGGCCACCAGCTCGATCACCGTGCGGCTGGCGGGTTCGATGACGTCCAGCAGCCAGCGCGGCACGACTCCGATCACCAGCGCCACCGCCAGCAGGGTCACCGTCGGGACGGTCTCGGTGCGTTCGAGGTCGCTGATGCCGCCCGTGGGGATGCTCTGCGGCAGCCGCGGGACGCCGAGGAACATCGAGCGGAGGGCACGCAGGAACAGGGCAGCGGTGAGCAGGATGCCGGTCAGGGCGATGGCGGTGGCGACCGTCCGGGAGGCCAGGGAGCCGGTGAAGATCTGGAACTCGGCGATGAACCCGGAGAAGCCGGGGATGCCGAGGCTCGCGAACGCCGCCACGGCCGTGACGCCGGCGAAGCGCGGGGTGTGCGCGGCCAGACCGGAGTAGGCGTCGATCGCGTAGGTCCGCCCCCGGTCGTAGAGCACGCCGGACAGCAGGAACAGGGCGCCGGTGATCAGGCCGTGGCTGACCATCTGGGTCACCGCCCCGGTGACCGCGAGCGAGCGCGCCTGGGCGTCGGTGCCGGCCAGCGTCCCGGCGGCACCGACGGCCAGGACGACGTAGCCCATGTGGTTGACCGAGGTGTAGGCGATCATCCGTTTGAAGTCGGTCTGCGCCAGGGCGACCAGCGCCCCGTAGACCACGGAGACGGCGCCGACGACGACGATGACCAGGGCGTACTGGCGCCAGCTGCCCGGCAGCAGGGGCATGGCGATGCGGACGAATCCGTAGGCGCCCATCTTCAGCAGGATCCCGGCGAGGATCGCCGAGCCGGCGGCGGGGGCGTCGGTGTGGGCGGGCGGCAGCCAGGTGTGGAACGGCACGGTCGGGGTCTTGATGGCCAGTCCGACGCCGATGGCCAGCAGCACGAGGCCGGCGTACGCGCCGCGGCCGGCGAGCGGGTTGGCGCGGGTGAGGTCGACGAGGTCGAAGGTGTGGGGTTCGGCGGCGAGGTACAGGCCGATGAAGCCGAGCAGCAGCGCGAGTGAGCCGATGAAGGTGTAGAGGAAGAACTTCAGCGCCGCCGCCCTGCCCCGCTCGCCGTGGCCCCATCCGGCGATCACGAAGAACATGCCGACGATGGACAGGTCGAAGAAGACGAAGAACAGGATCAGGTCCTGCGCGACGAACAGGCCCAGACTGACGGTCTGCAGGAACAGGAACAGGCACACGTAACTGCGCACCCGCTGCCGCTCCTTGAGCGAGTACACGGCGACGGCGAGGAACAGCAGGCAGGTCAGCGCGACCAGGGGCAGGGACAGGCCGTCGACACCGACGTGGTAGCCGACCCCGGCGCCGGGGATCCACCGAACCCGCTGCTGGTACTGCATCCCCTCCCCCGGGTCGAAGCCGGTCCAGAGGGCGACGACCAGGGCGAGGTCGACGGCGGCCGTGGCGATCCACACCTGGATGTACGCCCGGTCCGAGAGCGCCCGCGGCAGGAGCAGCAGGATCGCGCAGACCAGCAGGGGCAGGAACGTGATGACACTCAGCACAGGGCTACCTCACCAACAGCACGATCAGGACGAGTACGGCGAAGCCCAGGGCGGCCTGGGCGTAGTACTGGTGCAGCAGCCCGGTCTGCGGCCGGCGCGCCGCCCGGCCCAGACCGCGGGCGCCTGCGGCGACCGCGTCCACGGCGGCGTCGATGCCGCCGTCGTCCGCCCGGCCCGCGAGCCGGGCGCCGGCCAGTCCGCCGCGGGCGGTCTGCCGTACCGCGGCGTCGATGCCGTCGTCCACCCGGCCGGCGATCCTGGCCGTGGCGAGCCCGCCGCGCGCGACCTGGCGTACCGCTCCGTCGACGACGCGGTCGTCGAAGACGGCCAGGGCCCGCGCCAGCCCCAGGACGGGCCGTACGACCACCGTGTGCGCGGCCCGCTCCAGGTGCAGCCATCCCCGCGCCCACCGCACCGCCGGACGCGGCAAGGGCGCCGGGCGGGAGGCCCACCACCAGGCCAGGCCCGCGGCGGCGAACGCGACTCCGACGCTCAGGCCCACCTCCCACGGCTTCGGCGAGGGCTCGTCCGGCGCCCCGACCAGACGCTTCAGCCAGCTGGCCGGTCCGGGCAGGGCCAGCACCCCCAGCACGGCGGCGGCGAAGGTGAGAACGAGCAGCGGGGCAGGGGTCGTGCGGGCGGTACGCCGGGTGCCGTCCCGCTCGGTGTCGTAGCCGGCCTCCGGGTCGTCGGGCAGCGGCTGAGTGACGTACCACAGGGCCTTGATGCTGTACACGGCGGCGACGGCGGCAGCCGCGAGCCCCACGGCGTACAAGCCGGTGCTCTCGGCGTACGCGGAGGCGAGGACCTCGTCCTTGGCCGCCCACAGCGACAGCGGCGGCAGTCCGGCCAGTGTCAGCGCGCCGACGGTGAAGGCGGTGCCGAGAAGACGGTAGGTGCGGGCGGCACCGCGCAGGGCCGGCAGGTGCTTGGTGCCGAGCGCGGTCAGCCAGGCGCCGGCGGCGAGGAACAGCCCCGATTTCGTGGCGGCGTGCGCGACGAGCTGGGTGGTGCCGGCGGCGATGCCGCCGCTGCCCGCGGCCAGCACCATGAACCCGAGCTGGGAGGAGGTGGACGCCGCGAGCAGTTGCTTCAGGTCCCGTTGCGCTACGGCGACCACGCCGAGGAAGAGCGCGGTGACGGCGCCGGTCCAGGCCACCAGCGGGCCGGCCCAGCCGGTGGCGGCCAGCAGCGGATGCAGGCGCAGCAGGAGGTAGGCGCCGGCGGCGACCATGGTCGCCGAGTGCAGGAGCGCCGACACCGGACTCGGGCCCTGCATGGCCCGCGACAGCCAGAACGAGAACGGCAGCTGCGCCGACTTGCCCAGCGCGGCCACGACCACACCTCCGGTGATCACGTGCAGCCACGGCGAGGGGGCGTCCGGGAGGGCCCGGAGGTCCAGCGAGCCGGCACCGCCGGCCACCGCCGCGCCGGCGGCCAGGTACAGCCCGAGGTCGGCGGTACGGGTGGTGAGGAAGGCGGTATCCGCTGCCCGTACCCGCTCCGGCCGCCGCCACCAGTAGCCGATCAGCGCCCAGCTGGTGGCGCCCATCACCTCCCAGGCCATCAGCAGCAGCGGCAGCGTGGTCGCCGTGACCGTGACCAGCATGGCTCCGGAGAAGACCAGCATCAGTCCGAAGAGCCGGCCCCGGTTCTCGTCCGATCCGAACTCGCCGGCGGCGAAGGCCAGGACGGCGGTGGTGACCGCCGCCACCGTGACCACCATGAACGCGGACAGCCCGTCCACCGCCAGACCCGCCCGCATCCCGGCGAACAGCGGCGCGCTCGACTGAGGCCGGGTCACCGCGGCGGCGACCGCCACACCGAGCGTCGCCACGGCCACCGCCACACCGAGAGCGGGAACCAGCCGGTTGCAGCGGGTTCCCGTCACGCCCAGGACGGCTCCCGCGCCGAGGGGTAGGGAGATCAGCAGCCAGATCACCGCGCTCACCCCTTCAGCTCGTCGGCCATGTCGGTCATGTCGACCTGACGGGCGCGGTAGATCGCGGTGGTCACGGCGAATCCCATGGCCATCTCCACCGCCATCGCGACCACGGCCGCCACGATCACCACCTGGCCGCTCGGTGCACCGGGGGCGAGGAAGTGCCAGAAGTCGGCGGCCGCGACGATGACACCGCCGATCATCAGCTCGATCCCCATCATGATCATGACGATGGACTGCTGGGACAGCGCACCGAAGAGGCCGGTGGAGAACAGGCCCGCGGCCAGCACCAGGATCAGTTCGAAGGTCACCGGCCCACCCCTCCGCCGGCCGGGTCCTGGGCCGGCCGCTGGTCGAGGTCGTCGCCGAAGCGGTCGTAACGGCCCCGGTGCGTGGCGAGGACGGTGGCACCGACCATGGTGGCCAGCAGCACGAAGCCCAGGATGACCATGGTCAGCATCTGTTCGGCCATCAGCGCCCTGCCGACCTGGAAGGTCGTGTCACGGGGCCGGGACGCGGTGCGGTCGGGCCAGGGCACGAAAAAGATCCCGGCGACCAAGGCCACGAAGACGATGCCGCTGGTGGCGAGCGCGCCGCGCTTGTTGTGCAGCATCGACATCGGCATCAGCCCGGCCGGGTTCATCATGTAGGCGATCATGAACACGGCCATGATCACCATTTCCATGACCATCATCAGCACGATGACCACGCCCAGATAGGGGAGGCCGAGTACGGCCGTGACGCCGCCGACGCAGACCAGTGACGCCAGCAGCGAGAAGGTGACCCGGGCCATCGAGTTCAGCGTGAACACCAGCACGCCGAAGACCTGGGCGAGCACCCCCAGAGCCACCAGCAGCACGGTGTCGGTCGTGCCCATGAAGCGATCCCTCCCTTGTCCTATCGGCCGAGGTTCACCAGAGCCGGTACCAGGGCCTGTGCGATCGTCAGCGGGATGAGCACCACCCAGGCGAACTCCACGTACCGGTCCGCGCGGACCACCGGCAGCCGCCGCAGCACCCACACCAGCAGACCGAGTACCAGCAGCGTCTTGACCAGCGACCATGCCCAGGACGGCAAGCCCGGTCCGGCGCCACCGCCCAGGAACAGCGGCACGGCCATGGCCGCGCCGGACGCAAGCCACAGCCACCGGCCGGCCTGCAGCAGCAACCGGTCCGCCCCGGACACCTCGCCCAGGACACCGCCGGCCAGGTCGCGGCCCGCCGGATAGGCGAACGGGCCCAGGAAGCTGAACGCCAGCACACCGGCCAGATAGGCGGCGAAGGCGACCGGCATCCACACCGCGTACCACAGCCCGTCCTGCGCGGCGGCGATGTCGCCCACCCGCAGCGACTCGGCACCGGTGGCGGCCGAGATCAGCGCGAACATCAGCGGCAGCTCGTAGGCGAGGCCCTGCGCGAGGAACCGGTACCCACCGATCAGGGAGAACGCGGCGTTGGGTCCCCAGCCGGCCAGCCACAGCCCGGCCCAGGTCAGCACCTCCATGGCGTTGAACCACACGACCCCGACCGACGGGTCGGCGACCACACGACCGCCGAAAGGGACGACCAGCGTCGACAGCACGGCCGCCACCGGCACGGTCACCACACCCGTCCGCCACAGCAGCCGGTCCTGGGCGGGCAGCCGCCGCGGCTGCGCCACCAGCGCCCGTGGCACACCGAGAAACGGTCGCACCGCGCCGGCGACGCCGACGGGCCGGCCCGCGTCCCTCGCGTCCAGCACCGCGTTCCCGGCCACCGCCAGCGCGGCCAGGACGACCAGCAGTCCCGGAGCGGCCAGCAGCGTCCACCACGCCCCCGCCTCAACCACGCGCCACCTCCACCACGCCGCGGGAGACCAGTTCCTCCGGGTCGGGGTCGAGACTGGCCACGACGAGGCGGGCGGCCGCCAGCTCGGCTCCCTCCAGCAAGGGGGGCAGCAGCGTGATCAGGGCGGCCGACGGCGGGGCTTCGGCACTCCAGGGGCCGCGCGGGCTGTCCTCCACCGCGACATCCAGGGGCGCGGGATCCTCCAGCCGCGGCAGGTCGTGCCGGATGTCGGCGAGCCACTGCCGGTAGCGGGCGGTCACATCCCCGTCGGCCCGCGCCGCCGGGCCCCCCGCCCCGGCCTCCCGCGCCTTCTGCGCCGTGACGACGCCGATGCCGCGGGTCAGCCAAGCCAAGGTGCGGGACCTGCCGACCCTGCGGGTGAGGCGTTCCAGCCGAGGCGCGACCGCGGCACGAGGGGCGCCGGAAAGCAGGTCGTCCCGCAGCCGCCCGGCCCGCACCGCCTCGGCGGGCCAGCCCGCCACCGCCAACAGCCGCCCCAGGCTGTCGAGATGTGCTGCCGCGCGCCGGCGCACCGCTTCTCCCACGGTCACCGGCTCACCCGAGGCCGCCCGGAGCCACGGCTGCACCCAGAAGGCTTCAACCGCCGCGTCGTCAGAGGGCCTTGCCGGTTCGTCGACGTCGACCCGCTGAACCACGTCACCTTGCAGCACCAGACGGACCGTCAGGCCCGCGGGCCAGTCGGCCAGGAAGGGCCCCAGCGGCAGATGCAGCCGATCCAGCGTCAGCCCGTCACGGTCCGCTCCCGACTCTGCCATCGGCAGCCCGCCCGGCATGTCCGTCTGTCCGCCGCCGTGACCGCCGTGCCCCCCATGACCGCCGTGGTTGCCGTGCCCTCCGTGGTCGCCGTGGTCGCCGTGGTCGCCGTGCCCACCGTGACCGCCGTGGTCGCCGTGACCGTCGGCGTCCTGGCCGTCCGGGGCTTGACCGTCGGGGGCCTGACGTCCGTCGCCGTGCTCTGCCTCCGTGTCCTGGCCTGCATCGTGCGGGGCGTGCTCGCCGTCGGGCCCACCGTGGGCGTCACCCGCCCGGCCGGCCTCCCCCTCCCCGCCACCGCCACCGTCATGGCCGGGAGCCTGGTCATCACCCTCGTGCCGCTCCTGTGCGCCGTGTTCTCCCTCACGGTGCCCGACCGCTTCGCCCGGGGGCGCGGCCGACTCGCGCTGGACGGCCGGTGAACCGAGGAGGGCACGGCCGGAGTCCAGCGCGGCCTCCACCTCGTCAGGCGTGCGGGCGTGCACCCGGGCACGCGGTGCGGGCATGTCCCGCCACAGCCGCTCCAGTGCCGTCCGCAACTCCGGGAGGTCGGGACCGGCCACGAGGAGGAGATCGGCCTTCGCCGGAGTGGACGCCTGTGGCCAGTCGCGCGCTCTCAGCAGTCGCTCGGCGGCCAGCCGGACCGCTGCGCCGCCCGGCACGGTCGCCAGCAGCACGTGCGGTCGCCCAGCGGTGACACGCAGGATCAGGCCGGTCAGGTCCATCGCAGCGCGCCCTCCCGCCAGGCGTGGACGACCCCGGTGACGAGGACGGCGAGGAAGACGAACATCTCGATCACCGCGCTCGGCCCCATGGCGGAGATCACCCGCGTCCACGGATACATGAAGACCATCTCCATGTCGAAGGCGAGGAACAGCATCGTCACCGTGTACCAGCGCACATGAAACCGGCTCACCGCGTGTTCCGTGGGCTCCAGTCCCGACCCGAAGGGCGCCGAGTCCGGCGCGCCGGAGCCGATCCGCGCCGCCCACGCCGCCCCGTACACACCGCCGACGGCGACCAGGGCGACGGCGAGCAGCGACAGCGCCGCCGTCGTGCCGCTCACACGTCCTCACCCGCCCGGGCGGCGACCGAACGGCTGGGCGAGCCCGGCAGGGCCCGGTCGCCGCGCGCCGCGTGCGCCGACGTCCTCTCACTCACGGCCATGCGATGCCTCCTTGGGACATGACTGGCGCGCCGCGTACCCCCGAGGCGTACCGGGCAGTCCTGCACGGACCATCCGGCCGCGCACCTGCCGGGTCGTGTGCGGTACAGGCGCACCTGGGGAGCAGCAGGCTGCCGCTCCACGACAGTCGGGGCCGTGCCATCCGATGCGGTGGGGCGGACGAGGAGTGTGCCGGTCAGGCGAAATCCGGTCAGGTCGTCGCACGCCTGCTCGCAGCGACGGCGCGCTCGGCGCCCACGCGGCAGTGCTCGCGCCGGCCGGCTTGGCGCTCACACGCGTTGCCCGGCTCCGCAGACGGTGGCGCACTCCCCCGCGCGGCTGCTGTCGGCGTCGTGGCCGGTGGGGGGCACGGGATCGCGGCGATCCTGGGATGCACTTGGTCAGTTCACCGGCTGTTCCTGCGACAGCCGGACACGCAGCGCACGCCGTACGGCCCGTGCACAGGTGCCGCACTCCTCGATGCACCGGGGCGGCTTCTCCCGATCCACCCGCCCGGATCAGCAGGACAGGTATCGAGCGTGCCCTGACTGCGGTGGTCACGACAGAAGCCTCCAGCGGTGTCCGGCGACGGCTGATGCCGTCCACACAGGGGTAACACCGCGCCGAACGCCGCAAACCGCCGCGTGCTCGTCCGCCGACGCCGGGCCGCCGGCCGGTGACCTTTCGCGACGCACAATCAGCTCCCGGTGGGGCGGGTCCTGATGGACGGCGCGGCCGTCGGCCTGCCCACCGGCCTGGTCGGCGCGGGCGCCACCGTCATCGCCGCCGCCGTCCTCACCGCCGCCTCCGGACTCCTCGCCACCCGCTGGAAGACCGGGCAGCGCCCCGCCTCCCGCTGAACGACCGCCCTGTCCCCACCGCGGCCTGGCCGACTGCTGCGGGGCCGCACGGGCGCTCCTTCCGAGCCGTCGCCTCGTCCGCACCCTTTACAGCGGGCGAGCTGAGCACCCGGTCCGTCGGACCTCATGGTGGGCCGACCAGCCCTCGCGCGGTGGCCGCGCACCGGCTATGCCGGAATGAGGCGAGGGGTGCGCCTCCCCCTCGGCCTCGGGCCCGGTCAACCCGGGCGAGGCAGGTGACCAGGGAGTACAGGATGGCCGAGAAACAACCGTGCCGGCGCGACGGAGCCGGCCCGGACTCGCCAGTTCCACAACCCGCGCACCCGGGTCGGCGCGGAGACATGACCCCGTAGCCCGGGCCTGGGCCCGGTCCGGCCCCACCGGCACGGCCGGTCGGCCGCCGGCTGGTCCACCACGTCACCGGACCGCGAGCCGGCCGCGCAACCGCCGCCGGCTCGCGGGGAAAGGATCGCCGTCACGTTCGTCACTCACCGCTCCCGCACCCCGGTCCCGTCACCGGGTACAGGCGGCCATCCGCCTCTTCTCGCACACCGGACGCGGGCACCGGGCGGCCCGCCCACAGGGCCATCCGTGTACCCGCATGGCCCTGTGGATCGGGTCGCAAGCCCCATGGCACCAGGGTGTCACCGGGGTGAGTCTGGAGGGAGCGAGAACGCTTTGGACCCGGGAGGCACAGTGGGTGGTTCGGTGATCGTCGGCGTGGACGGGTCGGCGTCGAGTCTCGCCGCGGTGGAGGCGGCCGCGCGGGAGGCCCGGCTGCGGACGGCCGCACTGAGGGTGGTGCACGCCTTCCTCTGGCCCGCCATGCATGTCCCTCTGGGCCCGTCACCTGTGGGGCCGCCGGAGGGCGGGATACGGAACATGGTCGATCGTCTGGTGGCGGAGGCGGTGGAGCGCGCCCGGGCCGCGGCGCCGGAGGTGGAGGTGTCGCACACGGTCGTGACGGGAGAGCCGTTGACGGTGCTGGAGGCACAGTCGCGTGCCGCCGATCTGGTAGTCGTCGGATCCCGCGGGATGGGCGGGTTCGTCGGGCTCATGGTGGGTTCGACGGCGGTGCATCTCGCGGCACACGCGCGCTGCCCCGTGCTCGTCGTGCGCGAGGAAGCCCGCGTGGACGGTCCGGTTGTGGTGGGCGTCGACGGCTCCCCCGCCGGGGACAGGGCGGTGGAATTCGCCTTCCAGGAGGCCGAGCTGCACAGGACCACCCTGGTCGCGTTGCACGCCTGGACCACGTGGAACGCACCGCTCCCCGCCCCGCAGGATCCGTCCGAGCCGTACGCGAATCCAGTCGAAGCACTCGGTCAGGAGGAGCAGCGTCTGCTGTCGGAGGCGTTGGCCGGGCATCAGAAGCGGCATCCGGATGTGGCCGTGGAACACGAGGCGGTGCAGGGCCCCACCCGCGAGGCCCTGATCGAGGCGAGCCGGACCGCCCGGCTGGTGGTGGTCGGGGCGCGGGGGCGCGGCGGTTTCACCGGGCTGCTGCTGGGGTCGGTCAGCCAGGCGCTGCTGCATCACGCGCACTGTCCGGTCGCCGTGGTGCGGGGAGCGGCCGCCCGTCATTGAGATCGGCCGGGCCCCGACCGGGTGGCGGCCCCCTTCCGCGTCTCGCTCCCTGGTCCGTCCACCGCTCTCGAAAAGGGGCGGGGCCGAACGACAGGGCGCGGGGCCCTCGGGTCCCAGGATCCGCCCCATGAACAGTCGGTCCCTGGACACGGGGTGAGGAAAGTCCGGGCGACCGGCCGGGGCGGGCGTCCCGGGCCGCCCGTCGCGAACCGCGAACCGCTGACCGCTGACCGCTGACCGCTGACCGCTGAGGCATACCATGATCCGCGCCAAGCCCTCCGACGACACCCGCCGGGCCGGCTCACAGAAGCCGGCGCCGGGGCCTGCCCCGGAACCGGCGGGACCGTCCTGGCTCGAACCAGTCCTCCTGGCTGTCACGGCGTCGTCGCTCATCGCGGGAGGCGTCCTCCGGCTGCTGGACCACAGCGATGCCGCCGATCTGTGCTGGGCGCTGGGCACGGCGTTCGCCGTCGTGCCCGCGACCGGCTGGGTGGTGGCGGCGCTGCGGCGCGGCCACGCCGGCGTGGATCTCATCGCGGTCCTGGCCCTCGGCGGCACCCTGGCCGTCGGCGAGTATCTCGCCGGAGCCCTGATCGGTCTGATGCTGGCCACCGGGCGCACGCTGGAGGCCGCCGCCCAGCGGCGCGCCTCCCACGACTTGCGGGCGCTGCTCGCGCACACGCCCCGCACCGCCCGCCGGCGCACCGGCACCGCAGTCCGCCCGGTTCCCGTCTCCGAGGTCGCCGTGGGGGATCTCCTCGTCGTCGGCGCGGGCGAGGTCGTCCCCGTCGACGGGCAGGTGACGGGCCCGGCGGCCGTCCTGGACGAGTCGGTGCTCACCGGCGAGTCGGCACCGGTGGAACGCAAGCCCGGGCAGACGGTGCGCAGCGGAGCCGTGAACGCGGGCGGGGCCTTCGACCTGCGGGCCACGGCGACCGAGCAGGACAGCACCTACGCCGGGATCGTGCGCCTCGCCCGGCAGGCCGGCGCGGAAGCGGCCCCCGTCGTCCGCCTGGCCGACCGCTACGCGGCCTGGTTCCTGCCCCTCTCGGTGGCGGTCGCGGGGCTGGCCTGGCTGCTGAGCGGCTCCGCGGTGCGGGCCGTGGCGGTGCTGGTGGTCGCCACCCCCTGTCCGCTGCTGCTCGCCGCCCCGGTGGCGATCGTCTCCGGTCTGTCCCGGACGTCCCGGCTGGGTGTGGTGGTCCGGGACGGCGGCGCGCTGGAGCGCCTGGGGCGGGCCCGTACGCTGCTGCTCGACAAGACCGGCACTCTCACCGGCGGCCGCCCGCGCGTGGTCGACGTGACCGCGGCCCCCGGCTGGAAACCCGCCGAGGTGCTGCGGCTGGCGGCCACCGTGGACCAGTACTCGCCGCACGTCCTGGCCCACGCCATCGTCGACGCGGCCCGTGAGCGTGGACTGGAGCCGTCGATGGCGACGGATGTCTCGGAGGAGGCCGGCCGGGGCGCGTACGGCGTGGTCGGCGGCCGCAGGACGGCCGTGGGCCGCCTGGAGCCCGCGGCGGTGGTCCCGGAATGGGCGCGGGCCGCGGAGAACCGGGCGGTGCTGGACGGCGCCGCCGTCGCCTGGCTCACCGTCGAGAGTGTTCCCGTGGGAGCCGTCATGCTGCGTGATCCGCTGCGCCACGACGCGCCGCGCGCCCTGAGGCGGCTGCGTACGGCAGGCATCGAGCGGATCGTGATGCTCACCGGCGACCGGCCCGAACCCGCCCGCGAGATCGCGGCCGTGCTGGGCCTCGACGGCGTGCGGGCCGAACTGACCCCGGCCGACAAGGTGGCCGCGGTCCGCGCGGAACGCGGGCGCGCCGTCACCGTCATGGTCGGCGACGGTGTGAACGACGCGCCCGCGCTCGCCGCCGCGGACGTCGGCGTGGCGATGGGCGCCCATGGTTCCACCGCCTCCTCCGAGGCCGCGGACATCGTCCTGACCACCGACCGCGTGGACCGGCTGGCCGACGCCACGTCGATCGCCGTACGGTCGCGCCGTATCGCCGTGCAGAGCGCCCTGGGCGGCATGCTCCTTTCGCTGGTGGCGATGGGCGCGGCCGCCGTGGGGCTGCTGCCCCCGGCCGTCGGCGCGCTGCTGCAGGAGGGCATCGACGTGGCGGTCATCCTCCACGCACTGCGCGCCCTGCGCGTGGACCAGGGCGCCCGGCCGGCCCTCGAACCCGCCGCCGAGGCCCTGATCCACCGCTTCGCGGCCGAGCACGAGGATCTGCAGGACGTCCTGCAGGCCGTGCGCGACGCCGCGGCCCGGCTCTCGGACCCCGGCGGGGACGGGCAGGCCCTGGAGTCGGTGCGCGAGGTGAACCGGCTGCTCACCGAACGGCTGCTCCCGCACGAGTCCGCTGAGGAGCATCAGCTCTATCCGGCTCTCGAACCGGTGCTCGGCGGGCCGGAGGCGACGGCGACCATGAGCCGCGCCCACGCCGAGATCGAGCGGCTCGCCGGGCGGGTGGCGGCCCATGTGTCGCTCGCCGACGCACAGGGCGTGCTGGGGCCCGAGCAGCTCGAGGACCTGCGTGCCTGTCTCTACGGTCTGCACACCGTGCTTCGGCTGCACTTCACGCAGGAGGAGGAGAACTATTTCTCCCTCGCTCCCTGACCGCGCCGTCAGCCGCTCTTCAGCTCACGGCCGATTCCCGCGGCCCATGCCTCGATCCGGCCGAAGTCGCGGAAGTCCCCGCCCTTTCCGTCACGCAGGATCGTCCGGGCGACCCAGCCTTTCGCGCCCTCGCGCAGGCAGCCGCCGAAGGTGACGTGGTCCCGCGCGTCGAGGCGGGCCACGGCCTTCTGCACCCAGGGCACGGGCGGTATGTCCCGCTCCGTCGCGGAGGCGTCGAGTGGCCCGCTGCTGAAGAGCCACAGGGGACGTCCGGCCAGCTCCTTGCCGTGGCGGCGGACGAAACGGCGGGCGTCCCGGTGCCAGCGGCCGGCGTACAGTCCGCCGCCGACCACGACCGCGTCGTAGGACGCGGCACTCGCGACGGACCCTGCGGCCCGCGCCTCGGCGGTGAGTCCTTCCTCGCGCAGGACTCCGGCGACGGCCTCGGCGATCTCCGCCGTCGATCCGTTCGTCGTCCCGTAGGCGACCAGCACCTTCTTCGCCATGGCGGTCCGCCTCCTTCCACGGCCCACACGCGACAGCGGCCGTTCGACCGCCCTCGCGCGCCGCCCGGGCAGGCCGACAATTCACGGCGGCGTTCCCATCATGGCGTGCGGCCGGTTCGCCGGCGACCGTGCGGTGGCCGGCGTCCCTGCGGACGGTCGGCCAGGAGCGACGCACCCCCCAGCCCGTGCCGCCGTGGGCGACCGCACCGATGCTGGAGGCACGGCATCGGCGGAGTCGCTCCCCGGTGACCGGTTGCCCGGCGCCCGTGCGCCGGCGGGAACAGGACGAGCGCCCACGTCACCGCTCGTGCTCGTCACCGGAGTCCGAAGGAACCGACGCAGCGCAGCACGCCCGCACAGGTCGTCGTCGGCTCGCGGTCTTCTCGGGCGGGCGACCGGTCCGGCCCTTCGCGCTCGGCGCTTGCCGGAGCGGGACCCGGAAGTCCCTGAGGAGGAAGTTCCGGACGCGGATCCTTGAGTCGCCGATGCCGACGGGCGGCCCGAGAATTGCCGTATGACCCGGCACAGCGCACACACGAACGGTCCGGCGACCCTGACGGTCAAAGGGCGGGACGTCAGGTTGCGCACCATCGGCTTCGTGCTGCTCGCCGGGCTGGCCATCTGGTTCATCGCCGTCAACACGAAGTCGGTCACCATCAGACTGTGGGTCCCCACCGTCACGCTCCCGCTGTGGGGCGTCCTCACGGTCACGCTCCTCGTGGGTATGGTCCTCGGCCTGCTCGTCGCCCACCGGCGCTCCCGCCGCTAGCGAGCCGCCGGAGGAGCTCGGCGAGCTCCAGGGACGACGCCCGTAGCCACGACGGTGCGGGCCCGCAGCAAGGCCGCGTCGTCGACGCCGTCCCCGGTCGTCGCGACGACGCGGCCCGGCTCGGCAGGGCCCGCGCGATCACGGTCTCGTGCTCGCGCGTGACGCGCGCGCCGACACCGATCCGTACCGCCAGGTCCCGCTCGGGCGTCCGGTCCGCCCGGCGCCGGCGACCGCATCCCCGGGGGTGCGCGGTTGGCGTGCCTGCGCCGCCACGCGCGATCACCGGCGACGACGGGGCCCCTGTGCCATGCGGTCATGCCGCTTCTCCGTAGCCCGGCCGGTCCGTGGAATCAGGGAGAAGGCCCGCCCGTGTGCGGAACATCCCCACGGAGTACGGCCGCGCGGCGCCGGTACTCGTCCTCGTCGATCTCCCCGCGGGCGAACCGCTCGGCGAGGACCTGCTCGGCGGCGGGGCGGTCGTCGGTCGGGGCCGGAGGACCGGATGCACGGCCGAAGGCCCGCACGATCAGCACCCCGGCGACGATCAGCACCGCCCATACCAGGACCGTGCCGAGCGACATGGCGAACCAGCCCCAGCCGTTCATGCCATGCCCGTTCCAGTACGTCATGACGGACCACTTCCTTTCCGCCGTCCCGTCATCCGCGGATCGTCTTCAGCGGTTCAGCAGTGGGGCACGACGGCCACGGGACACACCGCCTGCTGGATCACGGTGTGGGTCACCGGGCCGGTACGCGCGATCCTGGGGCGGTCGGTGAGCCGGTGTCCGACGACCAGCAGCTCCGCTCCGGACGCCGCCTTCAGCAAGGCGTCGGAGGGCCTGCCGTCCACCACCGTTCGCAGAACGTCGACGTCGGCGTACTTGTCGCCCCACACCTGGATGACGGCGGCGAGGAACCGCAGCCACTCCTCGGCCCGCTGTGGATCGCTCACCAGACCGATCTCGCCGGGGCCCAGGGTGAGGGGGTCGGGAGCACGCCAGGCGTGCAGAACCCTCAGCCGCGCGTGACGCGCCCGGGCCGCCTCGAAGGCGAACTCGATCACCTCGTCGCACGGTTCCGTGACGTCGACGCCGAGGACCACGTCCCGTCGGCCGGTGCGGGCCGCTTCGCGCGTCTCCCCCGTCGTGCCGTCGGCCCGTACGAGGACGACGGGTCCGGTGGCCCTCGCCACGACCTCGAGCGCGACCGACCCCACCAGCAGGCCGGTGATGCGGCCCAGCCCGCGCGAGCCGAGCACCAGCGGCTCGGCGTCGGCCGACGCCTTCACCAGGGCGGCGGACGCCGGCCCTTCGACCTGCTCGTCGTACACCCGCACGTCGGGGCAGGCCGTGCGGACGCGTTCCTCCGCCTGTCGCAGAAGGTGCCGGGCCCGGTGCCGCCCAGCCGCGTCGGTGATCTCCGCCTCCCCCGGGCGCGGGTGCCAGTTGCGCGCATGCAGCAGCCGCAGCGGCCGTCCGCGGAGAACGGCCTCACGAGCCGCCCACTCGGCGGCGGCGAGGCTCTCGGGGGAACCGTCGATCCCGACGGCAACAGGTGCAGGCATGACGTACACCTCCAGAAGATCTTCTCTCTTCTTCAGAGTCACGCGGGAACGGTGTCCCGCACAGGGGCCGCCGGGTCCACCCGCAGGGCCATCAGGCCCGTGTCCCTCACCGGCTGACGGCACAGCCGCGGCCCGTCCTGCCGCCGCGGCGATGGCCGTGGGATTGTCCGAAGGCCGTGTCGGCATCGTGGCCGGGGCCGTTCGGCCCTGCAGCCGGCGGACGGGCGGAGGTGTCATGGAGGGGAGCCGAGGGCCATGAGGCACGGAGAGGCGGAGTGAGACCGCGCACCGTGCGATGAGGGTCCGCAAGAAGCGGGCGGCCCTCGGTTCCCTTAGCGGCTCGTGCCCCGGGGGCCATCCGCTGACGGTCCGGCTCGGTCCGGAACTGCCCGGCGGAACCTCCGACGGTCCGGTGCGCCCCTTGTCCGGTACGAGCGACTGGCTGCTGCCCGGCGCGCATCGACACACTGCTGGACAAGGCACCTGTCGCCCGGGGCGGGGTGCGGTTGTTCTTGTCGGGGCACAAGGGCGATGCCAGTTCCGACACGCTGGTCCACCTCCGCGTTCGTGATGCCGAGTCCGTCGCCTTCGAGTCAGGGTGCAGGCGAAGGACGCTCCGTGGGCGCGTGAGGTCGAGCTGCACGACCCTGACGGCAACCGGCTTGGGACCGGCACGCCGGCGGAATGACGCTCACCGGCAGTGCGTAACAGGGAAGCTGTGCCGGCGGCTGAGCGAGTCCCCGAACCCTTCGCGGTCTGCTCGCCGAGACCGCTCGGCGAGCCGCCGACACCGGAGCCGTGTGCGCGCGTGGGTTACAGTGGAACAGAACTTGACACGTCAACCAAACGCCCGGCCCACGCGAGTGCCGAGCGAGAGGCAGCGGTGGACACAGGAAGAAGACAGTGGGTGGTTCTGGCCGCTCGGCGCCTCCTCGGCGATCGCCGGCGCGTGCCGCGCGGATCGTGGCGCTCCGCCTGGAGGTGTATTCCCTTCCTTCCTCTGAGCATGGTGGCCTTCTCTGTCGCCTGGCTCAACCGCACACCGTGGTGGGGGTGGGCGCTGGTCGTCGCCTGCCTCGTCGGGCTCGGCCTCACCACCCGCTGGTGGCTCCGGGGCCCCGCCCTGCTCAAGGCAGGGGCGTGGCTTCTCGCGGGGGCGTTGGTGACCACCACTGCCGTACTCGCCTACCCCCCGGCCGAGAACCGCGCCGCCGGCGGTGCCGATCCCCGGCCGTCCCGGACCGTTCCCACACAGGAGGGGCCGGTCAGGGGAGTTCTCAACGACGAGCGCGACGTCGAGATCTTCGCGGGGATCCCCTACGCCCGGCCTCCCGTCGGCGACCGACGATGGCGACCCCCGCAGCCTCCCGAACCGCGCTCGGCCCTGCTCACCGCCGACCGGTTCTCCGACGTTCCCGTCCAGGGCACGTCCACCTTCCTCACGCGCGCGCTGTCCCAGGTGGTGGAAGCACCGCTGGAGGGGACCCTCCTCAATCCGTATCCGGTGAGTGAGGACAGCCTGTACCTCAACATCTGGCGCGGCACGAGCCCCTCGACGGAGAGACTTCCTGTCATCGTCTACATCCCCGGCGGCGGATTCGCCACCGGCTCCGGTGCCCTGCCGCTCTACGACGGCGAGTCGCTGGCGTCCAGAGGCCAGGCGATCACCGTCACGATCAACTACCGTCTCGGCGTGCTCGGCTTCCTGTCGCACCCTGACCTCGCCGCGGAGTCCGGTGCCGGCGCCTCGGGCAACTACGGGCTGCTCGACCAGATCGCCGCCCTCCGGTGGGTCCGGCAGAACATCGCGGCATTCGGCGGCGACCCCGAGCGTGTGACGATCGCCGGCGAGTCCGCGGGCGGCGAGAGCGTCTGCATCCTCGGCGCGACCCCCCGCGCCAAGGGACTGGTGCACGGTGTCATCGGCGGCAGCGGAGCCTGCATGGGCACGCTCGGCGACACCGATCGAGGCGATCAGTACGACACTCGGCCGGCGGCGGAAGCAGCGGGGCGGAACCTGAGTGAACGGTTGGGGGGCGCCACCGTGGAGGAGATGCGCCGCATGCCCGCGGACCGGATCGTGGAAGCGGCCGAGCCCTTGAACGGTCACTGGCGCCCCTCCGTCGACGGGTACGTCCTCGACCGGGCGCCGGCGGACATCTATGCGGCGGGCGATCAGTCGGACGTGCCGGTCCTCGTCGGGAGCAACGCGGACGAGGCCTCTCTCGCCCTCCTGAGTCCCCCGGACGCCGACGTCGCGGACTACCGACGCGGGGTGCGCGAAGAACACGGTGCGGACGCCGAGCTGTTCCTCCGTCTCTACCCCGGCGACACCGAGGAACAGGTACGCGATTCCCTCCTCCAGGCCGAGACCGACAAGGTCATGACCCGCGCCATGCGCCGATGGGCGATGCTGCAGACGCGCTCGGGCCACGCCGATGCCTACACCTACTACTTCACGCACGTCCCTCCGGAGGCCGGTCTGCGGCAGTTCGGCGCCTATCACGGGGCGGAGGTGATGTACGCGTACGACAACCTCGGCAAGGACGGCGACGCCGCGTACGACAAGCGTGACTTCACCCTGCGCGACCAGATGAGCGGCTACTGGATCAACTTCGCGCGCACCGGAAATCCGAACGGGTCAGGGCTTCCGGACTGGCCCACCTTCCAGGAGGAGCCGGACAAGGTCATGAGGTTCGACGCCGGCAGCACGGTGGCGCCCCGGCCCCGGCCGGACGCCGTCGACTTCTGGCTGCGCCACGAAGGTCCTCTGCCGTGACGGCGCGCCCCACTCGGCGGAGCCGGTCACCCGGCGATCCGCAGCGCCTTCCCGTCCACACATGAACTCAGGGAGCACAGTGGCCATCACCACGACGTCGTACCGTGACCAGCACGTCTTCATCGACAAGTCCGACCCCGAAGTGTTCCGCGCCCTGGCGCGGACGGCACAGGCGGCAGGTGCGGCGGCCACTCGCGCGGGCCTGCCGGCCGGCCTGGTGGAACTGGTCAACATCCGCGTCTCCCAGATCAACGGATGTGCGTACTGCCTGCGCGTCCACACGCGTACGGCGCTGGAGGCCGGCGAGACGGCGCAGCGCCTGGGTCTCCTGCCGGCCTGGCGCGAGACAGAGGTGTTCACCCCTGCGGAGCGCTCCGCACTGGCGCTGGCAGAGGCGACGACGAACCTTCAGGACTCCGCCCGGGGCTCTGCGGCGGCAGCCGCACGCGCCGACCTGACCGACGAGCAGATCTCGGCCGTCCTGTGGGTCGCGATCAGCATCAACGCGTTCAACCGTGTCTCGATCATGAGTGGCCATCCGGTGAAGGAGGCCTGACAGCGTCGCAGTCGGCACCGGTGGCCGTCTGCACGCCACCATGACATTCTAGTTGACCTGACAACCAAATCGTGGAGGTACTTCTCGTGAGCAACACGGAGACCGACGCCGCCGCTCTGCGCTGCGGCGCTTCCGTCGACGGGGGCCGGCCCGCCGGGTCCCTCTGGGTCGACGTCCTGTCGGCGCGAGAGGTCCCCCTCGGCGGTCCACGGGCGATGCACGTGCGGAGGACACTGCCCCAGCGTGCGCGCACACTGATCGGCGCCTGGTGCTTCGCCGACCACTTCGGCCCGCACGAGGTCGCCACACAGGGCGCCATGGACCTGCCTCCGCATCCGCACACCGGTCTGCAGACCGTGAGCTGGCTGTTCAGCGGCACGTTCGAGCACCGCGACACCCTGGGCACCCACGCCCATATCCGGCCCGGCGAAGTGAATCTGATGACCGGCGGACACGGCATCGCCCACTCCGAGGTCTCCACCCCGGACACGACCGTCATCCACGGCGTGCAACTGTGGGTCGCGCTGCCGGAGGAACACCGCAACGCCTCGCGCGACTTCCAGCACCACGCGCCCGAACTCACCCAGCTCGACGGTGCCGGCATCAGAGTCTTCCTGGGCTCGCTCGCCGGCCAGGTCTCCCCGGTCAGGACCTTCACGCCGCTGCTCGGCGCCGAGATCGTCGTCGAACCCCGCGCGACGCTCACTCTGTCCGTGGACGCGGCTTTCGAGCACGGCCTTCTCGTGGACAGCGGGGAGATCGGCCTGGCCGGCACTCTGCTGCGGTCCGCCGAACTCGGCTACCTCCCTCCCGGCGCGGACACGGTGACCATGTTGAACGAGACCGCCGCCCCGGCGCGGGCCATCCTCCTCGGAGGGCCTCCCTTCGAGGAGGAGATCGTCATGTGGTGGAACTTCATCGGCCGCAGTCACGAGGACATCGTGAGAGCCCGCGAGGACTGGGAAGCCTCCTCCGATCGTTTCGGGGTCGTCAAGGGCTCCCCCGTCGACCGGCTACCCGCACCCGCCCTGCCCAATGCCGTCATCACACCGCGCCGGAACCCACCGACCCGATGAGTTCCCTGACGAAAGGCACACCATGAGCGATTCCTCCTCCACCACGACCGTCGAGCGCAAGGACGCCGATCACCGGTACGAGATCCTCGTCGACGGCCGTCGCGCGGGTCTGACCGCGTACCGGGATCTGAACGGGCAGCGCGTCTTCTTCCACACGGAGACCGACGAGGCTTTCGCCGGCCAGGGGCTGGCCTCCCAGTTGGTCCAGCAGGCACTCGACGACGTGCGCGCATCCGGAATGCGGATCGTCCCCGTCTGCCCCTACGTCGCCAAGTTCCTCAAGCGTCACGACGAGTTCGCGGACATCACCGACCGGGTCACCCCGGACGTCCTGCGGTGGCTGAGGGCCCAGCTCGGCTGAGTGCCCGTCCGGCCGCCGGGACGGAACGGGCCGGAGCGAGCCGGCGTTTCAGTCGGGCTGCTGCTCCAGGTGCTCGAGGACACGGGCCGAGATCCGGGCGATCGTGGCGAGCTCGTCCTCGGTGAGAGCGTCGATGAACAGTCGACGGACGTGCTCGACGTGCAAGGGCGCGGCGTCCTCGATCGCCTGGTAGCCGGCCGGGGTGGCGACGACGAAGGCTCCGCGCCCGTCGTCCGGACATTCCTCCTTCGCCACCAGCCCGCGCTTCACCATCCGCCCCACCTGGTGGGACATACGGCTTTTCTCCCACTCGACCAGCTTGGTCAGGTCCATGAAACGCATCCGACCGCCGGCCTCGGTGAGCTTGGCCAGCACGATGTAATCGGCGGCGGACATACGGGAGTCGGCCTGGACCTTGCGGGCAAGACGCCCGATGAGCTTCTCCTGCATCCGGATGAAACCGTCCCAGGCCGCCTGCTGCTCCTGGGTCAGCCACGGCGGTGTTGCGTCCATGGGGGAAGGGTAGCGAGATCATCGGCACCTCCTCCATTCGGCCGATCCACTGGTGAGTACCGTGCCCTTCCCCTTGCGCATGTCTCCGCGTGCGAGGAGGCGATCCAGCACGGGTACACGCGCGAGGCGGACCCGTGCACGCCGGAAGGGCCTCCGGGCGGGATGCGCCGGCCGGAGGCCCTTCCTGATACCGCCCGCACGTGAAGGGTGAGAAGACGATCACGAGCAGGACGTCATACGGCCCCCGCGGTCAGGGCTTCAGCAGCAGCACGTCGGTGCGGGACTTGGCGGCCTCGTAGCGCTTCGCCACGTCCTGCCAGTTGACGACGGCCCACATGGCCTCGATGAAGTCGACCTTCTGGTTCTTGTACTGGAGGTAGAAGGCGTGCTCCCAGGCGTCGAAGACCAGGATCGGGGTGGAGCCCTGGCCGACGTTGCCCTGGTGGTCGTAGACCTGCTCGACGATCAGCCGGCCGCTCAGCGGCTCGTACGCGAGGACGCCCCAGCCCGACCCCTGGGTGGTCGCCGCGGCCTTGGTGAGCTGCGCCTTGAAGCCTGCGAAGGAGCCGAAGGACTCGGCGATCGCGTCCGCGAGGCCACCGACACCGTCGGCGGCCAGGGGCTCGCCACCGCCGTCACCGGTCATGTTGTGCCAGTAGATGGAGTGCAGGATGTGGCCGGAGAGATGGAAGGCCAGGTTCTTCTCCAGGCCGTTGATCGAGCCCCACTGCTCCTTGTCCCGTGCCTCCGCCAGCTGCTCCAGCGTGTCGTTGGCGCCCTTGACGTACGCGGCGTGGTGCTTGTCGTGGTGAAGCTCGATGATCTCCGGACTGATGACCGGGGCGAGCGCCGAGTAGTCGTAGGGCAGCTCCGGGAGCGTGTACACCGCCATGTCCAAGATCCTCCGACGTCATTGCGAGCACTGTGCGGCTGCGCGAGCTTATTGCACACTAGTTGCAACAACATAGCATTGGCAGGAGGCTTCCCATGGGACCTGGACACGGCGGTGGCCGCCCGGTGACCACCGACATCCGCGTGCACCGGGACGACGGGATACTCACGCACGCCGAGTCACTGCGTTCTGTGTACGCCGACGCCTTCTGCGCCCCGCCCTGGTGCGAGGACGAGGCGCGGGCAGCCGGGTTCGTCTCCCGGCTCTCCGCGGACGTGCGGCGTGCCGGGTTCACCGCCGCCACCGCCGTGCGTGACGGGGAGGTCGTCGGTTTCGCCACCGCGTGGACCACACCGGCGCCCTTCCCCACCGACCGCTGCCATCCCCAGGCAGCCGCCGGCCTCGGCGACGACCGCACCGCCGACTGGCTCTGCGGCGGCCGCGAGGTCGACGAGCTCGCCGTCCGGCCCACCGCCCACGGCACCGGTCTCGCGGGCCGTCTCCTCGAAGCGGTGACCGCGGACGCGCCCGAGGGGCGGGCATGGCTGCTCACCTCGGTCCGGAACGGACGGGCCATGGCCTTCTACCGCCGCCACGGGTGGGCTCAGGCCACCCACCCCTCCCCCGGCGGCAGAGGCATCGTCGTCTTCCTCGGCCCGCACCACCCGGCCCGGTCACTGGTCCCGCTTCCCCTGTGAGCCTCCGTCCGGGTCAACGACCTCATCCCGGGACGAACCGTTCGGCGCGCGGCACGGGTGACGTGAGGCAACAAGTCTGGCCGACGAGGCAGTGATCCACGGAGGCGACAACCGGCCAGAGCGTCACCTCTCTTCGGCCGGCCCCATTTTGTCTAGACCTCTTGTCCCGCCCCTCCCCCGCGGGCTACGTTGCCCGCTGTTCGGAGCCCTTCGCGATCCACTCGACTCCCGTGCCCCACAAGGCCGGAAGGAGCATGCCCGCATGCAGGACCGGAGTCTGTCCAGGCGGTCCGTTCTCGCCTCCGCGATCGTGGTCGCCGCAGGGGTGACCGGCCTCGCGACGGCCGTCCCCGCCGCCGCGCACGGGCGCGACAAGCGCCTGAAGAAGATCGTCGCGAGGATGAGCCTCGAGGCGAAGGTCGGCCAGCTCTTCGTGCCCTACTTCTACGGCGCGTCGGCGGCCTCCCCCAGCGAGGCCGACCAGGAGCGCAACCTGAGGGAGCTCGGCGTCCGTACCGTCGCCGAGCTCGTCGCCAAGTACCACCTCGGCGGGGTCATCCTCTTCTCGGGTTGGACCAACAACATCCACGACCCCCGTCAGGTCGCCGAGCTGACGAACGGTGTGCAGCGGGCCTCGCTCGCACTGCCCACCCCCGTCCCTTCCCTCATCTCCGTCGACCAGGAGCACGGGGCCAACGTCCGCGTCGGCAGCGGCGCCACCCAGCTGCCGGGAGCGATGGCGCTCGGGGCGGGCGGCTCGCTGTCCGACGCCCGCACCGCGGGGCGCATCTCCGGGACGGAACTCGCCGCCCTCGGCATCCACCAGAACTTCGCCCCGGTCGCCGACGTCAACGTCAATCCGGCCAACCCCATCATCAACATCCGCTCCTTCGGCGCCGACCCCCGCGAGGTGGGCCGCATGGTGGCGGCCCAGGTGACCGGCTACCAGCGGGCCGGCGTCGTCGCCTGCGCCAAGCACTTCCCGGGACACGGGGACACCGGACAGGACAGTCACACCGAACTGCCCGTGATCACCCACACCCGCGAGGAGTGGGACCGTATCGACGCCCCGCCCTTCCGGGCCGCCATCGCCGCCGGCGTCGACTCGATCATGACCGCGCATCTCCAGGTCCCCGCACTCGACCCCAGCAACGACCCGGCCACCCTGTCGCCCACGATCCTCCAGGGCGTGCTGCGCGGCGAGTTGGGCTTCGACGGGGTGATCGTCACCGACGCCCTCAACATGGCCGGCGTGCGCACCAAGTACGGCGACGACCGTGTGCCCGTCCTCGCGCTGAAGGCCGGGGCCGACCAGCTGCTGTTCCCGCCGGACATCGACGTCGCCTACCACGGCGTCCTCTCCGCCGTCCGCGACGGGGAGATCACCGAGGCGCGGCTCGACGAGTCCGTCCTGCGGATCCTCCGCCTCAAGGACAAGGTGGGTCTGCTCGACGGCAGCCCCTTCACCTCGCCGCGGGAGGTCGACCGGGTCGTCGGCGCCCGCAAGCACCTCCTTGCCGCCGACCGGATCGCCGAGCGCACCACCACGCTCCTGGTCAACGAGGAGGGGACGCTCCCCCTGCGGCGCGGACAGCGGAAGCTGCTGGTGGTCGGCGCCAGTCCGGCCTTCCCCACGGACGGCGCCCGGAGCACGGTGCCCGAACTGGCCGCTGCATTCGAGACGCTGGGTTTCGACACCACCCACCTCGTCACCGGCCGTACGCCCGACGCCGCCGCGATCGACGCGGCGGTGGCCGCCGCACGGGGGCGGGACGCGGTGGTCGTCACCACCGACAACGTCGGTCCGGCGAGCACCCAGCGCACCCTCGTGTCCCGGCTGCTCGTGACCGGCGTCCCCGTCGTCCATCTCGCCGTGCGCAACCCGTACGACGTCGCCCACCTCGACGGCGTCCGGGCATCCCTCGCCTCCTACTGCTGGACCGAGGTCGAACTGCGCGCCGCCGCGCGGGTGATCGCCGGCCGGGTCGACCCGCGCGGCACGCTGCCGGTCCCGGTGCAGCGCGCCGACGACCCGGCGCGGGCGCTGTTCCCGGCAGGACACGGTCTGTCGTACCGCCGCTGACCGCTCCGGCAGCGAGCGGAAGGACAGGCGTGAGGGTCACCGCCGTACGAGGCGGTGACCCTCACGGTCATCATGACGGGTGGATCACACGCGGGACCAGCGCTGGTTGCTTCCGCCCCCGCAGCTGTACAGCTGGATCTGCGTCCCGTTGGCCGTGCCCGCGCCGACCGCGTCGAGGCAGCGGCCGGACTGGACGCCGACGATGGTGCCGTCGGAGTTCAGGCGCCACTTCTGGTTGTCGCCACCCCAGCAGCTGTAGATCTGGACCTTGGCGCCGTTGCCGGTGCCGGCCGCGTCCAGGCACTTGTTGCCGTAGACCCGCAGTTCACCGGAGGAGGTGAGCTCCCACTGCTGGTTGGTGCGGCCGTTGCAGTCGTACAGCTGGACCTGCGTGCCGTCGGAGGTGCCGGCGTTCGGCACGTCCAGGCAGCGGCCCGAGCCGACGCCCCTGATCGCGGTGCCGTCACCCGGCTCCGGGTCCGGGTCGCCACCGCCGCCGTCACCGGCGTTGAGGGCGTTCAGCACGGCGTTGTACGCCTGCTTCTTGCTGCCGTCGTTGTTGAACAGCAGCGGGGTGTGCTCCGAGCGCCACGAGTCCATGTCACGCACGCCCCAGACGGTCACGCCGAGGCAGCGGGAGACGGCCAGGCAGTCGTTGACCACGGCGGCGTAGGTGGTCGGCGAGGCGCCCTGGATGTCGAGCTCGGTGATGGCCACGTCGACGCCGAGCGCGGCGAACTCCTGCAGGGTGGTGCGGAAGTTGCTGTTGTACGGGCTGCCGCTGTTGAAGTGCGACTGGAAGCCGACGCAGTCGATCGGCACGCCGCGCTGCTTGAAGTCCTTCACCATGCGGTACATGGCCTGGGTCTTCGCCCAGGTCCAGTTCTCGACGTTGTAGTCGTTGTAGCAGAGCTTGGCGGACGGGTCGGCGGCGCGCGCGGTGCGGAAGGCCACCTCGATCCAGTCGCTGCCGGAGCGCTCCAGGTTGGAGTCGCGCCGGGCGCCCGAACTGCCGTCGGCGAACGCCTCGTTCACCACGTCCCACTGCGCGATCTTGCCCTTGTAGTGGGCCATCACGCCGTTGATGTGGTCGATCATCGCCTGGCGCAGGGCGCTGCCGCTGAGGCTCTGCATCCAGCCGGGCTGCTGGGAGTGCCAGGCCAGGGTGTGACCGCGCACCTCCTTGCCGTTCTGCACGGCCCAGTTGTAGATGCGGTCGGCGTTCTGGAAGTTGAACTGCCCACGCTGCGGCTCGGTCGCGTCGATCTTCATCTCGTTCTCGGCGGTCACCGAGTTGAACTCGCGGTTCGCGATCGACGCGTACGTCGAGTCGCTGAGGCGGTTCGCGGCGATGGCGACACCGAAGTAGCGGCCGCTCTGTGCCGCCGCGGCGCCGAGGGTGCTCTCGGCGGCCTGGGCCTGGGGCGGCGGTGCGGCCACCGCGCCGGCGAAGCCGAGGGCGCCGACGAGCAGCGCCGGCAGCAGGACGCGGAACTTCCGCCGGCCGGCGGATCTGGGGAGGGCGTGAAAGCCCATGACTGTGCCTCCAAGGCAGGGGAGAGGGACTCACCGTGCACCGCACCGCGGCTCTGGTGCGGCGTCGTCACGCACGTGACGTGCGCGACTTCCGAGAACTCGCCGGGTACGCGGGACTCACGGGATCCGCGGGGC
Organism: Streptomyces sp. BJ20; assembly: GCF_022869105.1. Taxonomy (NCBI): domain Bacteria; kingdom Bacillati; phylum Actinomycetota; class Actinomycetes; order Kitasatosporales; family Streptomycetaceae; genus Streptomyces; species Streptomyces sp. BJ20. The sequence continues at coordinate 2,913,133 of NZ_CP094918.1, read as the reverse complement.
GAGCTTGTTCGATTGATCGAACGGCGGTCGGTTTGCCAAACAGATGGTGGAGGGTTGATGACGACCCGTCAAGCCCTGCGGCAGAAACAGTTTCTGGCTCCCTTACGAATGTTTCGGATCGCCACTCTGGCCGGTCACAGGCCTTGACCGGCCGCCCCTGGCTCCCTAGCTTGTGGCGACACGTGGCCGGGGCCGACCCGAAACATTCGACGCGTTCGATCCCGGTACGGCTGCCGCTCCCCCCTGTCCGGCGACACCTCACCCCCACCTCCAGGAGGTTCATCATGTGGCTCCGCCACGCGTCCCCGGTACGTCCGAGACGCCTGCTCGCCGTGCTCGCCCCCCTGTTGCTGCTGGCCGCGTTCGTCGGCGCCCAGCCGGCCGAGGCCGCGACCGTGGACACGAACGCCTCGTACGTGCTGGTCAACCGCAACAGCGGCAAGGCGCTGGACGTCTACAACCTGGCCACGAACGACGGCGCCCGGATCACCCAGTGGGCGAGGAACGACCAGGCGCAGCAGCAGTGGCAGTTCGTCGACTCCGGCAACGGCTACTACCGCATCAAGTCCCGCCACTCCGGCAAGGTGCTCGACGTCCACAACTGGTCGACCGCCAACGGCGGTTCGATCGTGCAGTGGACCGATCTGAACGCCGCCAACCAGCAGTGGCGGCTGGCCGACAGCTCCGACGGCCACGTCCGTCTCATCAACCGGCACAGCGGCAAGGCGCTCGAGGTGCAGGGCGCGTCCACCGCCGACAACGCCAACGTCGTCCAGTACGACGACTGGGGCGGCACGAACCAGCAGTGGCAGCTGGTGAAGACCGGCGGTTCCGACAATCCCGGCGCGTGCCAGCTGCCGTCGAGCTACAGCTGGTCGTCGACGGGCGCGCTGGCGCAGCCCCGCTCGGGGTGGGTGTCGCTGAAGGACTTCACCGTCGCCCCCTACAACGGCAAGCAGCTGGTCTACGCGACCACGCACGACACCGGGACGCGGTGGGGGTCGATGAACTTCGGCCTGTTCGGCGCCTGGTCGGAGATGGGCTCGGCCTCCCAGAACGCGATGAACAGCTCGACGGTCGCGCCCAGCCTCTTCTACTTCGCGCCGAAGAACATCTGGGTGCTGGCCTACCAGTGGGGCGGGACCGCCTTCTCGTACCGCACGTCCACGGACCCGACGAACCCCAACGGCTGGTCGTCCGAGCAGGTGCTGTTCTCCGGGAGCATCTCCGGCTCCGGAACGGGCCCGATCGACCAGGCGCTCATCGGCGACGACAGGAACATGTACCTGTTCTTCGCCGGTGACAACGGCAAGATCTACCGGGCGAGCATGCCGATCGGGAACTTCCCGGGCAGCTTCGGCTCGAACTCGACCGTCATCATGAGCGACACGACGAACAACCTGTTCGAGGCGCCGCAGGTCTACAAGCTGAAGGACCAGAACCGCTACCTGATGATCGTCGAGGCGATCGGCTCGCAGGGCCGGTACTTCCGCTCGTTCACCGCGACCAGCCTCGACGGCACGTGGACGCCCCAGGCCGCGACCGAGAGCAACCCCTTCGCCGGCAAGGCCAACAGCGGCGCCACCTGGACGAACGACATCAGCCACGGCGAGCTGCTGCGCACCAGCGCCGACCAGACGATGACCGTCGACCCCTGCAACCTGCAGCTGCTGTACCAGGGCCGCAGCCCCAACTCCGGAGGTGACTACGGCCTGCTGCCCTACCGCCCGGGTCTGCTGACGCTGCGGCGCTGACCGGGCCGTAGGCAAGGAGACCTGTTCCGAGGGGGAGCCGGTGCGGCGGTCCGGGCGGGAGACCCGGACCGCCGCACCGCTGTGCTCAGCGGCCGCCTTCCGGGGTCTCCTCCGTGCCGTTCCGAGCGACGAGGCAGCGCCGCACCAGGGCCAGTGAGCGCCGGGTGACGGTCTCCAGCGGGGCGCCGGACTCGACGGCCGCGAGGGCCGTGTGCAGCATCCCGGCGATGAGGTCCGCCGTGAGCTCGGGCTCCGGGGCGCCGAGTTCCGTCGACGCCGACGCCCGCGCCCCGGACGGATCTCGCCGAAGCGGGCAGGACGCTGGACCTCAGCAGGCCGGTGGCCCTGACCATGCTCGGGATGACGGGGCTGATGTCGGGAGCGACCGCCCGGCCGAGCGGGTGAGCGCCCTGCTGTCCGCGCTGCCGCCGGGCAGCTACCTGCCCGCCGGGCGACGGCACGGACACCAACGAGGCACTGAACCGGGCGATCGAGGCCTACCACCAGCAGTCGGCCCAGACCCACCCCTGCGCCGCCGGAGGAAATCGCCTCGTGGCTCGCCGGACCCGATCCGGTGGAGCCGGAGGTCGTCGCCACTGTCTCCGGGCATCCGGATCCTGGCGAAGACGCCACGGAGGCGCCCGACGTCTCCGTCGCGGGGGGTGGCCAGGAAGACCTGAACCTCAGTCCTGGTCCCGCGCCCCCCGCGTGATCCTGGGCAGGACGGCCTCCGCGATGTCGACGAGGGCGCTGTCGTGCGGGAGGAGCCCTGACTCGCTCCACACGGTGAGGTCGTAGGAGCCGCCCCGGTCCTTCCCGTCGAACGCCACGGTCAGCGTCCGGGCGAGCGGCCCCTGCCCCACCGGGCCACTCGCTCCCTCGCCGCTCCCCAGGTCGAACTGGATCTTCATCATGTGGTCCGAGGTGAGCAGCGCGGGCCGCCCCAGGACGGTGAGCTTCCTGGCGTCCCTGCCGTCCCCGTACGTCGTCAGCTTGGCGTACTGGGCGACCGTCAGCTTGTTGTACGTGGCCGAGAGCTCCACGGTGTACGTCTCGAACTCGACCCTGGCCTCGGGCTGGGCGACCTTCCGGTCGGTCAGCGGGGCGGTGCTGTCGGTGCCGGAGGCGTAGACCGACCTCTCGGCAGGGGTGCCGAGGAGCTCGGGCAGCTCGGTCCTGTTGAGCGCGCGGCACAGGTCCGCACCGGTGACGGCCCCGGGCGTGCTCCGGTAGGCGCTGGGCAGCTCCTCGTCCTCGTCGAGCCGGCACGCGGCGGGACGGGAGGCCCCGGTGGCGGCCGTGCCGTCCTCCGGGAGCTTGCCCTCGATCCACAGGGCGCCCCCGATCACCGCGAAGAGGCCGATGGCGAAGGAGGCCTGGGCGAAGGCGTTGGGCTTCCTCTCGACGGGGCGCCGCACCGCGGGGGCGACGGGCGCCGGGGTCACGGGCGCCGAGGTGACGGGCACCGGGGTCACGGGCGCCGAGGTCACGGGCGCCGGGGTGACGGGCACCAACTCGGCTTCCGTCGCAGGCGGCCGGCGCCGGCGGGCGCGCAGGGCGTGGACGACCACGCGCACGCGAAGCGCCGCCCCCAGCAGGAACACCGCGCCGATCACGGCCGGCACCCACCCCTCGCCGTCGACGAGGGCCATGAAGAGGATGCGTACGCCGAACACCGTCCCGACGAGGATGATCAGCGGTTCGCGGATCCAGAAGGGAAGGAGACGGACGAGGAAACCGAGCATCCGGTGATCTCATCAGGATCAAGATCACGGCGGCTGTGATGGAAGCCATAATTCCGGGCCGGTACCCGATTGTGATGAATCGGTGAAGGGCACTCAAGTTGTCAGCTCCGCTCGGCGAAGCCCTCTCGGGCCCGCATGGCGACGGCTCGTCGTGCGGTGCCGCTGGGGGATCCTGTCGTTCGGCGCGCCCTGGTCCCGTCCCCTGGCTGTCAGTTGCGTGCCCGAGCGGCCCCGCGTACGACCCGGGCTCTACATGGACCACTGAAGCCGCAAGCCCGGGAGTTGCCCCGCGCGCTGACGGAGGTGTCGCCGGTGGCCGACCACGCGTCGGTCGCCGTGTGACGGGTTCCGGGCAGCGGCCCGTGTGTTGGCCCTTGTTCGCCCTGCATCCGGCATGACCGGCGCTGATCGGGGCAAACGGTTCGCCTGGAGCTTGGGAGGACACCATGACGATGACGGAGCAGCCGGCCGAGTCGGCGGAGAAGGAGAGCGCCTGCTGCGCGCGCCACGACGACCACGTCGGACGGCCCGACGCGGAGCCGCCCGAGCCGGCGCGTGAGCGGGTCAACCGCCGCTGGAACGAGGTGCTTCAGGAGACACGTGTCACGCAGACCGGTGTCCAGATCCTCTTCGGCTTCCTGCTGAGCGTGGCGTTCACCCCGCTGTTCCGTGAGCTGGAGACACCGGACAAGGTCATCTACGTGATGACCGTGGTGTTCGGCGCCTCCGCCACCGGGGCGCTGATCGCACCCGTGTCCATCCACCGCTTCCTGTCCGGGCAGCGGATGAAGGACGAGGTGGTGGCGGCGGCCGGACGCCTGATGGTGTGCGGGATGGTGCTGCTCGCGCTCACCATCGGCTGCACGCTGCTGCTGATCCTGCGGTTCGTGGTGCCGGGCGTGCTCGCCGAGGTGCTGGTGGGCGGGGTCATGCTGTGGTTCGCGCTGTGCTGGTACGTGCTGCCGCTGCTGCTGCGCCGCAAGGCCGCCCGCAGGGCGGAGCGCGAGCAGGCCTGACGGCCGCAGTGCCTGAAGGCGGCCGTGCTCACCGGCGCAGCACCGTCTCCCGGTCCATGTGCGACAGCTTCTCGGGGTTGCGCACGGCGTACAGGCCGGTGACGAGGCCGTCGTCGACGCGGACCGCGAGCACGCCGTCGAGCACGCCGTCGAGGTGCAGGACCAGCGCGGGACCGCCGTTGACGAGGGCCGGTCGCAGCGTCACCTCGGCGGTGGCCTTCCGCAGCCCGCCCTGCAGCAGCCGGGCCACCTTGTCCGCGCCGACGACGGGCCGCAGCACCGCCTGTTTGATCCCGCCGCCGTCGCCGAGCAGCACGACGTCCGGCGCGAGGACGTCGAGCAGCCCTTGCAGATCGCCTGTTTCCACGGCCCGCCGGAACGCGTCCAGGGCGTCACGGGTGCGTTGCGGCGAGCCGTCCCCTCGGGGGCGCCTGGCCGCCACGTGGGCGCGTGCCCGGTGCGCGATCTGCCGCACCGCCGACGGTGACTTGCCGACGGCCTCGGCGATCTCGTCGTAGCCGACGTCGAACACCTCGCGCAGCACGAACACCGCGCGCTCGGTGGGCGCGAGGGTCTCCATCACCAGCATCATCGCCATCGAGACGCTGTCGGCCAGTTCGACGTCCTCGGCGACGTCGGGCGAGGTGAGCAGCGGCTCGGGCAGCCAGGAGCCGACGTAGGACTCCTTGCGGCGGCCCAGCGTGCGCAGCCGGGTCAGGGCCAGCCGGGTGGTGATGCGCACCAGGTACGCGCGCCGGTCCCGCACCTCGGCGAGATCGACGCCGGCCCACCGCAGCCAGGTCTCCTGGAGAACGTCCTCGGCGTCGGCGGCCGAGCCGAGCATCTCGTACGCGACGGTGAACAGCAGGTTCCGGTGGGTGAGGAAGTCCTCGGTGGCGGGCCCGGCCCCTCCACCGCGCCCGCAGTGGTCCCCGCCGCTGCCGTTGCCGCTGGTCACGTCCGCTCCCTGGTCCCGGCTCCCGATCACAGTCATACGCACAGGACGCAGGCCGGGCCGGTTCTGTGACAGCCACGGCGTGTGGTCCACCTCACTCCCGCCGCCCGTCACACGGTACGGCCGCCCGGCATCTGGTGGGTGTCCCGAACCCGACCACGCGTGAGGACCACACCATGGAAGCCCGTTTCAACCTGTTCGAGAACGACGTCGCCTCCCGTTTCGCCAAGCGGTTCGCCGGCGCGGCGCTGGTGCTCCACGACTCGCCGCTGCCGAAGTCCGTGCAGGAGCTGGTGTCGTTGCGCGCCAGCCAGATCAACGGCTGCGGCCACTGCGTCGACATGCACGTCAAGGAGGCCGCCGCGGCCGGGGAGAGCGAGGTACGGCTGCACCTGGTCGCCGTCTGGCGCGAGACCACGGTGTTCACCGAGGCCGAGCGGGCCGCCCTCGCGCTCGCCGAGGAGGGCACCCGTCTCGCCGACGCCCACGAGGGCGTGTCCGACGAGACCTGGGCGCTGGTGCGCAAGCACTACGACGACGACCAGACGGCCGCCCTGGTCTGCCTGGTCGGGATGATCAACGCGGCCAACCGGCTGGCGGTCATCACCCACCAGAAGGGCGGCGCGTACGAGGCGGGGATGTTCGCGGCGGTGGTCGCGGAGGGGTGAGGTGAGGAGGTGTCAGGTGAGAGCCGTCCGGCCCGTGACGCGCGGGCGTCACGGGCCGGACGGGACGGACGGGACGGACCGGCTCAGCCGCTCTTGCGGCGGAAGGACCGCTGGTGCGTCGCCGGTCCGTGCGTGGCGCGCACCTTGGACGCGTTCGGGTTTCCGGCGGCCTCGGCCGCCTCCGCCTGCGCACCGCGCTTGCGTTCCAGCGCCTCGCGGAACTTGCGCTTGAGGTCGTAGGTGCCGTCGGCCTCCGGCGTGACCGGGGGCGTCGCGGCGTCGGCCGGCTCCGAACCTTCCGTGGCGGGGGGTTCTGCGGTCATGGTGACCTCCTGGGTTCGGGGACGGACGGGCGTGCTCAGCTTGTCACGTCAGGCCCCGTACGGGCAGCGAATATCGCAGCGCGGTGCCGCTCAGCCGCCGCGGCGCACCTGGGCGGCCCTGCGCGCCTCGGCGAGCTTGCGTGCCTCGCCGGCCTTGCGGGTCCTGCCGCCGGAGCCGCCGCCGCGCGGGGCTCCCTTGCTGGTGCCGAGGCCGCGGAAGGGCTCGTTGACGTTCTTGGGGCGCGGCACGGCGGGCCCGCCGTCGAGGGGGACGCCGGAAGGGGCCTTGGCTCCGGTGATGCGGGTCAGTTCCGCCTCGCCGGAGCGCACGGGGGTGACGGCGGCCCGGATGCCGGCCTCGGCCAGCATGCGGAGCGTCTCACGGCGCCCGCCCGACGCGACGAGCGTGACCACGCGGCCGGAGGCGCCGGCACGGGCGGTGCGGCCCGCCCGGTGCACGTAGTCCTTGGCGTCGGCGGGCGGATCGACGTTGACGACGAGGTCGAGGTCGTCCACGTGCAGGCCGCGGGCGGCGACGTCGGTCGCGACGAGGACGGTGATGCCGCCCTCCTTGAACTGGGCCAGCGTCCTGGTGCGCTGCGGCTGGGACTTGCCGCTGTGCAGGGCCCCCGCGCGCACCCCGCTCGCCCGCAGGTGCCGGGTGAGCCGGTCGACGGCGTGCCTCGTCTCGAGGAACAGCAGGACGCGGCCGTCACGGGCGGCGATCTCCGTGGTGACGGCGTAGCGGTCGGGACCGTGGACGACCAGGAGGTGGTGCTCCATGCCGGCGACCGCGGCGCCGGCCGGGTCGACGGAGTGGACGACGGGATCGTGGAGGTGGTCGCGGACCAGTTGGCCGACGTCGCCGTCCAGGGTGGCCGAGAACAGCATGCGCTGACCTTCGGGGCGCACCTGGGCGAGCAGTCCGGACACCTGCGGCAGGAAGCCGAGGTCGCACATCTGGTCGGCCTCGTCCAGGACCGTGATCCGCACCCGTCCCAGCGTGCAGGCGTTGCGCTCGACGAGGTCGTGCAGACGCCCGGGGGTCGCGACGACCACCTCGGCCCCCTGGCGCAGCGCGGCGATCTGGCGGCTGACCGACAGACCGCCGACCACGGTCGCCGTCCGCAGCCGCAGCGCCTCGGCGTACGGCTCCAGGGCCTGGGTGACCTGCTGGGCCAGCTCGCGGGTGGGCACCAGGACCAGCGCGAGGGGCTGCCTGGGTTCGGCCCGGCGCCCCGCCGTGCGGGTCAGCAGGGGGAGGCCGAAGGCGAGCGTCTTGCCGGAGCCGGTGCGTCCGCGCCCCAGGACGTGGCGTCCGCGGAGGGCGTCGGGCAGCGTGGCGGCCTGGATGGGGAAGGGCTCACGCACTCCGAGCCGGTCCAGGGTGCGCAGCACGGCCTCCGGAAGCCCCAGGGCGGCGAAGGAGCCGTCCGGCGCGGGAGCGGGCGTCACGGCTTGGGGGTGGGTCATCGGGGGAGCCTTCCGCAGGGGACGTGCCGAGGAAGGCCCGGCAAAAGGGTCACCGTACCACCCACCGGACTCACCCTGAGCGGCGTAGCCGGACCGGCTCGGACCGTCCGAGTATGGACGGTTCCGGACTGAGGCGCCTGACCGCGACGGTTCGGTCGACCGGAGGGTCAGGCGCGGGCGGCGCGGCGTGCGGCGTGGGCGACGGGCAGATAGCGGAGCCGGCCCGGCAGGCGCGGTACCACTGTGCGTACGACACGGCCGAGCAGCCGCAGCCGCCGCTCGTCACTCGGCGTCCAGGGAACGTCCAGCCGTTCACGGGCGACGGGCGGCAACAGCCCCTTGGTGACGAAGACTTGGAGCCGCAGCAGGGCGGGGCGCAGCACGGGCCAGAGCAGCCGCAGCACTGCCCCCGCCCCGTCCGGCGGCGGTACGGACCGGCGTGGGTCGAGCAACTCCTCGACGACGACGGTCCGTTCGAGCTCGTCGCGGACGACCGTGTCGAAGTAGGTCCAGAACTCCTCGACGGAGCCCGGCATGTCGCGCTCGCGGATGCCGAGGATGCGCCCGAGCCGGCGCGCCTCCGCGTGCAGCCGCCGTTCCCCCGCCTCGTCGAACGGACGGAACAGGTACTCGGCGGCCCGCAGGAAGACGGGGAAGCCGGTGGCGTGCACCCAGGCGTAGGGGGCGGGGGTCAGCGCGTGGTACGGGCGGCCCCGGGTGTCGGTGCCCTTGATGTCCCGGTGCAGCCGGCGCAGCCTGCGCCCCTCCTCGACGGCGCGGTCACCGCCGTAGACCCACAGCTGCAACGAGTCCAGCGAGCGGCGGGCGCGGCCCCAGGGGTCGGTGCGGAACACGGAGTGCTCGTCGACCCCGGCGCCGACGGCCGGGTGCGCGACCTGGAGGACGAGGGCGGCGGGGAGGTACAGCAGGACGCGGATGTCGCCGACCATGTCCCAGAGGAGGGTGTCGGGGGTGAACGGCACGGGATCGGTGCGCTCGGCGGGGAGCGGGCGGTCACCGTCCGGCACCGGTCCCGGTATCGCCTCGCCGGCGGAGTGCGCCGCCCGTCCCGTGTCCATACCTCCAGCCTCCCACGCCCCTCCCGCAGCGGTACGGGCGCGTCCGGCCGGGCCGTCAGGGCAGCTCGGGACGCACCAGCGCCCTGTCGATCGGCTCGCCGGTACGCCGGGCGTACGTCATCCGCTCGCGCACCTCACGGAGCGTGCGCGGACGGTATCCGGGTCCGGCGCAGCAGCTCTTGTGGAAGTGGATGCCTGCGTGCAGCAGCAGGGAGAGCACCCTCCAGCCCTCGGTGTCCCTGCGCGGCGGCGGGGCGAAGGCGGAGCCGACGTGGATCAGCGTGCCGGCGCAGCGCGGGCACACCCGCTGGTCGCTCCCGGCGGTCCTCGCAGGCGTCGGGTGCGGCTGCTTGTAGGAGGCCCGGCACGGCAGGCAGACGAAGGAGGTCTTGGCGGGAGGCATGGGGGTCAGGGTAGAGGGAGGCGCGGCGCCGCTCCACGCCTTTGTGACGCCCGCCGGACGGCTGCCACCGCGTTTCGTCCGCGCCCCGCCGGGACACCCGGCGCGGGTCGGACGGCGGTCCGGCCCGGCAGCACCCGGCGACGGAGGGATCACGCACATGACCTCGCACGACGCACCCGGCACGGCCGTCGTCACGGGGGCCTCGTCCGGTATCGGGTGGGAGTACGCGACCCGGCTGGCGGCGCGCGGCTGGGGGCTGGTGCTGGTCGCCCGGCGGGCCGAGCGGCTGGACGTCCTCGCGAAGGAGGCGCTCAAGGAGGGCGCGGCGGGCGTCGAGACGCTGGTGGCGGATCTGGGGAGTCCTGAGGACCTGTCCCGTGTCGTGGAGCGGGCGTCCGGGGACGACATGGACCTCGTGGTCAACAACGCGGGCATCAACGGTTACGGCCCGTTCGCCGAGGTGGACCCGGATCTCCTCACCCGGGTGGTGAACGTGAACGTCGTGGCGCTCACGGCGCTCACCCGGGCCGCCGTGCCCGGCATGCTGGCGCGCGGGCGGGGCGCGGTGGTCAACGTGGCGTCGCTGCTGGCCTTCGCCGGCGACCTGCCGCCGGACCCGCTCCCCCGGCGGGCCGTCTACGCCGGGACCAAGGGGTACGCGGTGACGTTCACCCGCACCCTGGCCGCCGAGCTGGCCGGAACGCCGGTACGGGTGCAGGTCGTGTGCCCCGGGCTCACGGCGACGGAGTTCCACCTGGGTGCCGGGGACACCCCGGTGGCCGGGGAACGGCGCGTCCATGACGAGGGCGGGATGCCCGCGGCGGACGTGGTGTCCGCGTCCCTGGCCGGCCTGGAGGCAGGTGAGGTGGTGTGCGTGCCCGGCCTGACGGACGCGGAGGCCGTGGCCCGGCTGGCGGAGGCGGAGCTGACCCTGCGCGCGGGGTCGGGCAGCCGCATGGCACCCCGCTACGCTCACGGAGAGTGACGGTCAGGCGCTGTCCGCCAGCTCGGCGTGCCCCTGGGCGCGGGCGCAGTGGGCGCAGCAGAAGAACTGGCCGCCGGCCTGAAGACCGTGGCCGAGCACCTTGCAGCCGCAGTTGTCGCAGATGGGCGCCATCTTGTGGGCGGCACACTCGATGCTGTCGAACGTATGGACGGAATCGTCGACCGTGCGCACCTCGAAGGAGAGGGCGTAGTCGTTCCCGCACACTTCACAGATCGCCATGATCCGCTCCCTTCCGCAGTGCGGACCGAGTACCGCGCCGGGCGCGACGTCATGCGCGGAAAATGCGGGACCGACGGTCCCACATTCAAGTAGAGCCGCCTTACGGGAAGTTCACAGTCCCTACACTCCCGATCATGACAACTGGAACCCCTCTCGCCGGGGCCGTGGCCGACGACGCCGCCGAGCCGTCCCTCTTCGCGACCATGTCCACGATGCGGGCGATGCGCCGCCTGCGCCCCGACCCGGTGCCGGACGAGCTGCTCGACCAGCTGATACAGGCGGCCGTGTGGGGCCCCAGCGGCGGCAACATGCAGCGCTACGAGTACGTCGTCGTCACCGACCGGACGGTCATGGCCGAGCTGGCGCCGCTGTGGAAGCGGTGCGTGGACGCGTACCTGGCGACGACCGGCAAGTACGCCCCCGAGGGCATGGACGAGGCGGCGTACGGGCGCATGGTCGCCGCGATCGAGTACCAGCGCGACCACTTCGCCGACACCCCGGCGCTGATCATCCCGTGCTACCAGTTCCCCCCGCCGCGGATCGAGGAGGAGGGTCTGCGGATCTACGCCGAGGCGCTGGGCGCGGAGGCGACGGAGCGGATGGGACGCATCCAGGAGCGGTTCTCCGCCCTCGCGGAGGGGTCCTGCGTCTACCCCGGCGTACAGAACCTGCTGCTCGCCGCGCGCGGGCTGGGCCTGGCGGCCAACATCACCATCTGGCACCTCTTCCTCGAGACGGAGTGGAAGGCGGTGCTCGGCATCCCCGAGGGCATGAACACGTTCGCGGTGATTCCGGTGGGGTGGCCGCAGGGCAACTTCGGGCCGGTCCGGCGCCGGCCGGTCTCGGAGGTCGTCCACCGGGACCGGTGGTAGGACGTACGCCGCGGTACGGCGGGCGTACGCAGCTGTACGGCCGCCGTACGGCTTCCCGCCGTGGCCGCAAGGGCGTCTCGGTCGTTGTGCTCCACGACGGATCACTGTGCGACGGAGCAGGGGGCTCGATGGGCAGGACGACCCAGCGGGAGTGCGGAACGGCCGGCCGGCGCGGGCCCGACCAGGAGCGTCCGGCGGCGTGGAGCGCGTACGGCAAGCTGGTCCGCCTCTTCCGTGAGCGCGCGGAGCTCACCCAGCAGGCCCTCGCGGACGCCATCGGTTACTCGATGGAACAGGTCGCCTCCGTCGAACAGGGCCGCCGCCCGGCGAAGGCGGTCTTCACGGAGGCGGCGGAACGCGTCCTGGACGCGGGCGGGGCGCTGCGCGTGCTCCAGCCGGACGTGGACCGGGCCAGACTCCCGCTGTTCTTCCAGGACTTCGCCCTCCTGGAGGCGGAGGCGGTGAGCCGCTTCTCGTACGACCCGATGCTGGTGCCGGGGTTGTTGCAGACGGAGGCGTATGCGCAGGCGCTTCTTGAAGCACACTTCCCTCCTCTGGACGCGGAGACGGTCGAGCAACGGGTGGCGGCCCGTATGGCCCGGCAGTCGCTGCTGACCCGCAGGAATCCCCCACTGGTTTTCGTGTTCATCGTGGAGGAGTCCGCGATCAGGCGCGTGATCGGCAACACGGCTGTGATGCGGCAACAGTTGGCGCGCCTGCTGGAGTGCTCGGCCATGCGCAACGTCGAGTTGCAGATCATGCCCACGGCTCGAGGTGCCCACAGCGGACTCAACGGCCCGATGGTGTTGTTGGAGTCGACCGACCGTAAACAGCACGTCTATGTTGAGGCCCAGGACATCGTGAGTGTGAGGTCCGACCGACATGAGGTGAGCGAGTTCTGGCTTCGGTATGGAACGCTGCGAACGCAGGCCCTCAACACCGAGGAGTCCTCGTGCCTCATCGAGCGCATGGTAGGGGAGCTATGAGCAGCGACCTTGAGTGGGTCAAGAGCAGCTACAGCGGGACGAGCGGCGGCGACTGCGTCGAGGTCGCCGCCCGTGAGAACTCCGTGTACGTACGGGACTCCAAGGCCGTGGACGACGGCGCCCCCGTACTGCGGACCGACCGCGCGCAGTGGGCGGCGTTCGTGACGCTCGTGTCCGCGGTTTGACCTCGAGCATGCTTGCGGTCCTGGCGTCCGGGATCACCGTCGACCAGGAGAACGCCGACGCGTTCCGCTGACGGGTTCCGGCTCACCGCGAGCCCGTTCACGTCGACTCGTGCGGCGTGGGGAGAGGTTGTGATGCCGGGCGCGCCCATGGTGCACCGGCCCGGACCGCTCGTGCGGTCCGGGCCGGTGTGGTCGCCGCAAGGGGGTGGCGGCGTCAGGCCTCCACCGCGAACTCCGCACGGAACCGCCGCGTGTGGTCCACCTGCCGTACCGGGCCCGTCAGGGTGACCTCCGCCGTCAGGCGGGTCTCCGTGCTGGACGCCGCCAGGCGGAGTTCCAGGGAGCCCGGTTCGACGATCCGGTGACCGTCGCGGCCGGTGAAGGACGCCACGTCCGCCGGGACCGTGACGCGCACCCTGCGCTCCTCGCCCGGCTCCAGGTCCAGGCGGGCGTAGCCGACCAGGCGCTGGACCGGCTGGACCACGGAGGCGACCGGGTCGTGCAGGTAGAGCTGGACGACCTCCGTGCCGGCCCGCTCCCCCGTGTTGCGCACGGTGAGGGAGGCGGTGAACTCCCCGTCCGTCGGCGCCTCTTCGGCGTCCACGGTCAGGTCGCTCCACGCGAACGTCGTGTACGTCAGCCCGTGTCCGAAGCCGAAGGCCGGCGTCGGGTCGATGTTGGACACCTCGCTGGCCTGGGCGAGCGGGGCACCCAGGTACGTGGTCGGCTGGGAGCCGGGGGTGCGCGGGACGCTGACCGGGAGGCGGCCGGAGGGGTTCGTACGTCCGCTGAGCACCCCGGCGATGGCGCGGGTGCCCGCGACGCCCGGGAAGAACGACTGCACGATCGCCGCCGAGTCCTGCACCGCGCGGCCGAGCGCGTAGGGGCGGCCCGCGAGCAGGACCGTCACCACCGGGGTGCCGGAGTCCAGCAGCGCGTCCAGCAGCTGCTGCTGGGCGCCCGGCAGCGACAGCGACTCCGCGTCGCAGCCCTCACCGCTGGTGCCGCGGCCGAACAGGCCGGCGCGGTCACCGAGCGCCACGACGACGATGTCGGCGTCACGCGCCGCGTCCACGGCCTCCGCGATGCCGGAGAGGTCCCCGTCGTCGACGCCGGTGCCGCGGACGACGGTGATCTCGGCGTCCGGGAACTCGGCGGTCAGGCTCTCGCGCAGGTCGGGCAGTTCGATGCCGACGGGGATGTCCGGGTACTTCACGCCCACGTGCTGCGGGAACGAGTAACAGCCCAAAACGGCGGACGGTTCGGTGGCGTTGGGGCCGACGAGGGCGATCCGGCGGGGGCGGTCCAGCGGCAGGGTGCCGTCGTTGCTGAGCAGGACGACCGCCTTGTCGGCGATCTCCCGGGCCAGTTCGCGGTTCTCGGGACCGTCGAGGTCGATCTTGCCGCGCAGGGCCTCGGGGTCGTCCAGGTCGGCGCCGTCGAACGCGGGCGGCACCGGGCTCCAGTCGGGGTCGAGCAGGCCCAGCTCCGCCTTCTGGGTCAGGACGCGGCGCAGGGCGCGGTCGATCAAGGACTCCGGCACCCGGCCCTCGGTGACGGCCTCCACGAGCGGGGCGCCGAACGTCTTGACCGTGGGCAGTTCGATGTCGACGCCCGCCGTGAGCGCGGCGCCGGCCGCGTCGGCGAAGTCGCCCGCGACCCCGTGCAGCGTCTTGAGGAACGCGATGCCGAAGTAGTCGGCGACGACCGTGCCGTCGAAGCCCCACGTGTCGCGGAGCAGCCCGGTGAGCAGGCTCTCGTCGGCAGCGGAGGGAACTCCGTCGATGTCGGTGTAGGCGTGCATGACGGAACGCGCGCCACCCTCGCGGATCGCCATCTCGAACGGCGGCAGCAGCACGTCGGCGCGCTCGCGCGGCCCCACGGAGGAGGGGGCGAGATTGCGTCCCGCGCGCGAGGCCGAGTAGCCGACGAAGTGCTTGAGGGTGGCGACGATCCCGGCGGACTCCAGGCCCTGGACGTAGGCGGTGCCGATGGTGCCGACGAGGTACGGGTCCTCGCCGATCGTCTCCTCGACGCGGCCCCAGCGGGCGTCGCGGACGACGTCCAGGACGGGGGCGAGGCCCTGGTGGACGCCGACGGCACGCATGTCACGGCCGATGGCGGCGGCCATCCGGCGGATCACGTCCGGGTCGAAGGTGGCGCCCCAGGACAGCGGGACGGGGTAGGCGGTGGCGCCCCAGGCGGCGAAGCCGGCCAGGCACTCCTCGTGCGCGACGGCGGGGATGCCGAAGCGGTTCGCCGAGGTGATGCCGGTCTGGGTGCGCAACAGGGAGAGCGCGCCGAGCGCCGGGTCGACGGGGGCGGTGCCGAAGGGGCGGGTGAGCTGGCCCAGGCCGGACGGAAGGAGCGTGTCGAGGTCGACGGCCTCCTCCATGTCGTGCTGGTGCGGGGCGACCTCGCCGCCGTCGGCGGAGGCGCCGACCCACACGCCGTACAGCTGGGCGATCTTCTCCTGGAGGGTCATGGCGCCGATCAGCGCGTCGACCCGGGCGGAGACGGGGTGGGAGGGATCGTTCCAGAGGGGGATTTCGGGGGTGGTCTCTACGGCCACGTTCGCGGTCACTTTCCTCCGACACCCATCAGACCCTGGACCAGGGCGCGACGGGCGAACAGGTAGACGAGCAGGATGGGCACCATGGACAGCACCACGGCTCCCAGCAGCCCGGGGATGTCGATGCCGTGTTCGGTCTGGAAGTCGTACAGGCCCAGCGTGACGACCTTGGTGGCGTCGGACTGGGTCAGCACGAGCGGGAACAGGAAGCCGTTCCATGCCTGGAGCGCGGAGAAGACCACGATGGTGGACAGTCCGCCCCGGGACAGCGGCAGCACGAGCTGGAAGAACATCCGGCGCGGGGTGGCGCCGTCCATGGCCATCGCCTCGTACAGCTCCGGGGAGATGTCGCGCATGGCGCCGCTGAGGATGAGCGCCGACATCGGCAGGCAGAACGCGGCCGTGGGCAGGATGACGCCGAGCAGGTTGTCGTACAGGCCGGCTTCGCTGATCAGGTAGAACATCGGCACGATGACGGCCTGCGCGGGGATCGCCAGGCCGAGCAGGAACAGCCGGAAGATCGCCGACGTGGTCCTGCCCCGGCTGCGCACGATGGCGTAGGCGAGCGGCGGGACCAGCAGCAGCACGATGCCGATCACGCAGGCGGTCACGACGAGCGTGTTGAGGAAGTACTGGCCGAAGCCCGAGTCGAAGGCGCCGGTGAAGTTGTCCAGGGTGAAGGTGTCCGGGAAGGACACCGGGCCGTTCTGGGCGTAGTCCTGGCGGGTGCGCAGGGTCGCCGCGAGCATCACGTACAGCGGCAGGCCGACCAGGAACAGCCAGACCACCGAGCCGGCGCCGGCCAGGTAGTTGGGGCGGCGCCTCATGACACACCTTCCATGGAGCTGCGCATCTTGTCGTAGCCGGAGACCTTCACCACGACCAGGGAGATGATGGTGGCGGCGACGACCAGGGCGAGGGCGATGGCGGAGCCGGCGCCGAAGTCGAAGCCCTTGAAGGCCTTGTCGTACATGTAGTAGGCGCTGATGGTCGTGTCGGTGCCGGGGCCGCCCTGGGTGAGGATGAGGACGGTCTCGAAGGTGGTGAGGCCACCGACGATCATCAGGATCATCGACGTGATCATGGAGTTGCGGAGCTGCGGCAGCGTGATGTGGAAGAACTGCCGGTAGCGGCCCGCGCCGTCGATCTCCGCGGCCTGGTACAGGACCTGCGGGATGGAGCGGGCGGCGCCCTGGTAGATCAGCGTGTGGAACGGGGTGAACTGCCAGGTGCTGACGAACGCCAGCACGCCGATGGCGGTGGCCTGTTCGCCGAACAGGTTGCCGTCGCCGAACAGCCAGGCGGCGTCGGCGGGGATGCCGAAGTTCGGATCGAGCAGCGCGCGCCACAGCACCGAGACGGCGGTGGCGGACAGCAGCAGCGGGATGAAGTAGATGACGGACAGCACCGCGCGGTTGCGCTGATGGCCGGCCGCCCAGACGCCGAGCAGGATGCTCAGCGGGGTCTGGAGTACCACGCCGAGCGCGGTGAGCAGCAGGGTGAGCCAGACGCTCTTCAGCATCACCGGGTCGTCCAGAAGGCGCGACCAGTTGTCGGTGCCGACCCACTGGGGCGAGCCGAGCCCGTTCCAGCTCATGAAGGACAGCACCGCGACCATCACGAGCGGGACGATGGCGAAGAGCGTGAAGAACAGGGCGGCGGGCAGCGCCCAGGCGAAGCCCGGGCGGCCCACCGTGGATATGGAGGGGGAGGCGGCCGGCCGCCGCCGGGACTCCTTGCGGAGCCCGGCGGCGGGCGGGGCGCTCGTGATCTTTGTGGTCATGAGCCGTTCGTCACTCGGTCGGGAGGGCCTGCATGGCCTTGATGAAGCCGTCCGCGTCGAGCTGTCCGTTGAAGAACTGCTGGATGGCCTTGTGCATGTCCGAGGCCGCCGACTGCGGGTACGCCTGGTCCCAGGAGAGCTGGAACGACGGCGCGTCGGCCACCAGGTCGTACTGGAAGCGGGAGTACTCGGGCGTCGCGGACGTCTCGATGAACTCGTCGGTGTTGGTCGTGGTGGTGAGGTTGCCGACGTCGAGCTGCGCCTTGACGAACTCGTCGGAGTACATCAGCTCGAGGAACTTGGCGACGGCCTCGGGGTGCTTGGTCTTCTTCAGCACCGAGTAGTAGTTGTTCGTGTTGCCGGCGACGTTCTTCGGGTCGCCCTTGCCGCCCGCGACGGTCGGGAAGGCGGAGTAGCCGAGACCCGTCTCCGCGAAGTCCGGGTGGTCGGTGAGCTGCTGCGAGTAGTACCAGGAGCCCATCAGCTCGAAGCCGGCCTTGTCCTGGGCGACCAGCGCGACCGAACCGCCGTTGGTGTACTTGACGGAGTCGTAGTTCTTGCCGAAGGCGCCCGCGTCGACGAGCTCCCTGATCATCTTCAGGGCCTTCTTGGCCTCCGGGGCCTCCCAGGCGCTCTTGTCGCCGTCGATGGCCTTCTGGAAGAGCTCCGGGCCGGCTATGCGGTCGAAGAGGTACTGGAACCACATCTGGGTGGGCCAGACGTCGCCGCCGCCGAGCGCGATCGGGGTGACGCCCTCGTCCTTCAGCTTCTCCACCGCGTTGAGCAGGTCGTCCCAGGTCTTCGGCGGCTGGACGCCCGCCTTCTTGAGGACGTTCTTGTTGTGGAACAGCAGGACCGGCTGCGTGCCGCGCATCGGGATGCCGTACGGCTTGCCGTCGACGACCGCGTTGTTGAAGACGGACGGGAGGAACTTGCTCTCCAGGTCCGGGTTCTTCTTGATGAAGCCGTTCAGCGGGAGCAGCAGGTCGGCCTTGACGAAGGGCTTGATGCTGCCGCCGCCCCAGTTGAAGAAGACGTCCGGGGCCTGCGGGGTGCTGATGATCGTCTGAAGCTTCTTCTGGTAGTCGGCACCGGGGATGGTGTCGAGGACCGCCTTGACGTCGGACGTCTCGTTGAACTTGTCGACGATCTGCTTCTCGATCTTGTTGGTGGCGTCCCCGTAGACAAGGATATGAATCTTGCCGTCGTCCGCCGCCGCCCCGCCGTTGCCGTCACCGCAGGCGGACAGGCTCAGGGCCAGGGCGAGCGTCGCACCAGTGGCGATCAGTCTGGGCAAGCGCGCACGTGTCTTCATCGTTCGCCTTTCGAAAGTTTCGGCATCATCGCCGAAAGTCCATGCCGAGGGACAGTAGGTCAGACGGGAGTTGGGGTCAACGGTCGGGTCGCAACTCGCCCGAAACGTTATCGACACGCGGTGCTCTATCCTGCGGGTATGCGTGAAGACGACGAGGCGAGCGGGCGTGTCACCCTGGCTGCGGTAGCGAAAGAGGCCGGGGTTTCGATGCCGACAGTTTCGAAGGTGCTCAACGGCCGTTCGGATGTCTCACGCGCGACGCGTGCGAAGGTGGAGAAGCTGCTGGACCTGCACGGCTATCGGCGGCGCGTGCAGCCCGCCGCCCGCTATCCGCTCGTCGAAATCGTGTTCCACGAGCTGGAGAGCGTGTGGGCGATGGAGCTGATACGGGGCGTGGAGAACGTCGCAAAGGAGAATCGCGCGACGGTCGTGCTCACCGAGAGCGGCACCCGGCACACCCCCGACCCGGACTGGCTGCCGGGTGTGTTGCAGCGCCGGCCGCTCGGCGTGGTGCTGGTCTTCTCCAGCCTGCCCGAGGACATCAAGCGCCAACTGCGGGCGGCCGCCATCCCGTTCGTCGTCATCGACCCGGCGGGCGACCCCGACCCGGACGTGCCGTCGGTCGGCTCGGCCAACTGGGCCGGCGGCCTCGCCGCCACCCGCCACCTCACCGAGCGCGGCCACCGGCGCATCGCCATCATCACCGGCCCAGGCGACATGCTGTGCTCCCTCGCGCGCCTCGACGGCTACCGCTCGGCCATGGCGATGGCGGGCCTGGAGGTGGACCCACGGCTGACCTGCTTCGGCGACTTCCACGTGCAGGGCGGTTTCGAGCAGGCCATGAAGCTGCTGGAGGGACCCGACCGGCCCACCGCGATCTTCGCGGGCAGCGACCTCCAGGCGCTGGGCGTGCTGGAGGCGGCCCGCGTGAAGGGGCTGCGGGTGCCCGAGGATCTGTCGGTGGTCGGCTACGACGACGTACCGCTCGCCCAGTGGTCCAGCCCGCCCCTCACCACGGTCCACCAGCCGCTGCGGCACATGGCCGAGGAGGCCTCCCGCATGCTGCTCCGCCCGGACGACCCGGGCGCGTCGGCCCAGCGGATCGAGTTGGCCACGCATCTGGTGGTGCGGCAGAGCACGGCGGTGCTGGAGGACTGACCCGGCGACCACAGCGGACCGCCCGCTCTCCGTGCAGGCGTCACACCGTAGGGCCGTCGCCGAGCGCGGCCGTCACGGGAGGTCGCCGCGCAGGTCACGGGGACTGTCCGGCCGACACTGCGCAGGACCGCGCAGCACTGCGCACGCCCCCTGGGGCCGGCCACGGGGCAACGCTCCAGGTGAGCCCGGTCGGCACGGCAGGTCGCCGCGCAGTCGCGGCAGGCCCCTGCTCAGCCGGCCCAGGCGTGGGACCGCGCCGCGACCGACAGCGCACCGCTCGCCGGACCACGGCGGGGGTCAGTCCGTGGAATCCCGCTCCCGCCGCAGGCGGCGCAGTAGGACGCGGAGATCCAGCGCGGCCGTCAGGGCGAGGACGCCGCAGACCACGGCGAGGAACGTCAGCGGGCCACTGCCGGGGCTGTCGCCCGCGTCCGCCCCCGCCGCCCACACCGCGAACAGCACGGCTCCCGCGACGAAGAGCGGCACGAAGACGGACGCCAGCAGCAGCCGCAGCCTCAGCGGGCTGCGCGCGGTGACCGGCTCGGTGCCGGTCCGCGGGTACCTGCGGCCGACCATCCCCGAGCGGGCACGGGGGACCGGCTCACGGCCGGATCCGTTACGGCTGTCTCGCACGTCGGCCCACCTCCTTCGCCTCGTCCCCCGGGCCGGGTAGCCCCGGTCGTGGGCGGCAAACCGGACCCCGTCTCGACCCGCCCCGCACGGGTACCCGGTGCACCGGACCGGAGTGGCCGGAGGAGGTGGCCGGGCATGGTGAGCGCGTCGGTGACGGTTCCGTCGGGTGCGGTGGCGCTGCGCGGTGATCTGGAGATCCCCGTGGGGGCGAGCGGTGTGGTGCTGTTCGCGCACGGCAGCGGCAGTTCGCGGCTCAGCCCGCGCAACCGGGCCGTCGCCGGAATGCTGCGCAGGGCGGGGTTCGGCACGCTGCTGCTGGACCTGCTGACCGCGGCGGAGGAGGACGAGGACGCGGCGACGGGCCGGCACCGTTTCGACATCGGTCTGCTGGCGGGGCGCCTGGCGCACGCCGTGGACTGGCTGGAGGACCGGACGGACGCGGTGGACCTGCCGGTGGGGCTGTTCGGGGCCAGTACGGGAGCGGCGGCGGCGCTCGTCGCGGCGACGGAGCGGCCGCGGCGGGTGTCGGCGGTCGTCTCGCGGGGCGGACGCCCCGACCTGGCGGGCGACGCGCTGCCGTTGGTGGCGTGCCCGGTGCTGCTGGTGGTGGGCGGTGCGGACACGCAGGTGCTGGACCTCAACCGTGAGGCCGCGCGGCGGCTGTCCGCGCCGTACCGGCTGGACGTGGTGCCCGGCGCCACGCATCTGTTCGGCGAGCCGGGCGCGCTGGAGCGGGTCGCGGAGCTGGCCGCCGGATGGTTCACCGAACACCTGGGGTGAGAGGGGCGAGCCGCGCCGGGGAGACCGGCGCGGCTCGCCCGTCGTGCTCAGCTGGTGCTGCAGGAGACCGTGGGCCAGTTCCAGTTGCCGTTGGTCTGGATCGTCACCCCCCAGTTGTTCCCGCTCCCGTTCGGCCGGGCGACGAGCGTCTGGCTGCTGGGGTAGGAGGTGGTGACGTTCCAGGTGCTCAGCACCCTCGCCGGGGACGGTACGTTCATCGTCACGGTCCAGTTGTCCGAGCCGTTCACCGCGACGTTGAGGTTGTACCGGTCGCCCCAGACGCTGCCCGCGGACAGGGTGGCGGCGCAGGAGCCGTTGCCGCCGCCTCCGCCGCCCCCTCCCCCGCCGCCGGAGCCGTCGGGGGCGACCGCGCGGCCGGTCTGCGGGGAGATCATGCCGGCGCACAGCCCGCGGGAGGCGAGGTTCTGCGCGATCCGCGGGATGGCGGCGATGGTGTTCGCCGGCCAGTCGTGCATGAGCATGACCTGCCCGTTGTTCAGGCGGGAGGCCGCCTGCACGATGGCGTCGGTGCTCGCGTTGTTCCAGTCCTGCGAGTCGACGTCCCAGATGACCTCGGTCAGACCGTACTTGGCCTCCACCGAGCGCAGGGTGGAGTTGGTCTCGCCGTAGGGCGGGCGGAACAGCTTGGGTGTACCGCCCCCGGCGCTCGCGATCGCCTGCTGGGTGCGGGAGATCTCCGACTCCATCTGGGCCTGGCTCAGCTGGGTCATGTGCGGGTGGGTGTAGCTGTGGTTGGCGACCCACATCCCCGCGTCCACCTGGGCCTTGACCAGCGAGGGGTTGGCGGCGGCGTTCTGGCCCGTGTTGAACATGGTGGCCCGCAGGCCGTTCTGCTTCAGCGCGTTGAGCAGGTTCATGGTGCTGCCGGTCGCCGGGCCGTCGTCGAAGGTGAGGGCGACGTACCCGTTGCAGGCGGCCGCCTCGGCGGGGGCGGCGCCGACGCCCGTGGTCACGGTGGCGGCCACGGTCAGTGCGGCGGCGGCCACTCCCGGGACCAGGTACCGGGTGACGGGCCGGCGCTTTCCGGTGCTCATGTGTGGGGGTCCTCCTCGTGCGGGAATCAGCTTGCGCTGCAGGACACCGACGGCCAGTTCCAGTTGCCGTTGGTCTGGATCGTCGCGCCCCAGTTGTTGCCGTTGCCGTTGGGCCTGGCGACGAGGGTCTGGCTGTCGGGGTAGGAAGCGGTCACGTTCCAGGTGGCGGCGACCTTGGCGGGGGACGGGACCCGCATGGTCACGGTCCAGTTGCTGGAACCGCTCACCGAGACGTTGAGGTTGTAGCGGTCGCCCCACTGCTGGCCGGCCGACAGGGTCGCGGTGCAGCCGCCGTTGCCGCCACCGCCACCGCCACCGCCGCCACCACCGCCGCCACCGCCACCACCGCCGCCGGAGCCCTCGCTCACGGTGATGTTGGAGCTGCCGGAGCTCTGGTAGCCCTCGGTCGCCATGATCATGTAGTTGTGGTTGCCCAGGTTCATGCCCTTGCTCGCCCAGGCGTCGAAGTGGTTGCCGCTGGTGATGGTGCCGCCGGTGCGCTTCTGCTGCCGGACGCTCCAGTACTGGTCGAAGGTGCGGGTGCCTTCGATGGAGGGGGCGTTGTACCGGGTGGTCTTGTAGATGTCGTAGGTGCCGCCGTCGGTGGTGACGGTGCCCTTGTACTCACCCGTGGGCCGGTAGGTGCCCCAGTTGTCGACGATGTAGTACTCGATCAGCGGGCCGGTGGTCCAGCCGTACAGCGTCAGGTACGCGTTGCCGGAGGGGTTGAAGCTGCCGGAGTAGTTGACGGTCTTGCGGCCGCCGGTGCTCCAGCCCTTGCCGGCCACGAAGTTGCCGGTGTTCCGCCACTGGGTGCTGTAGTTGCCGCCGGAGCCCAGGTCCATGGAGACCGTGCCCTGGGCGTCGGTCCAGAAGGAGTACCACCAGCCGTTGTTGGTGCCGGTCTGGTTGGTGGAGATGACGGGGGCGGCGGTCGCGGTGCCGGTGGTGAGGAGCAGTGCCGTGAGCGCGGCGAGAGCTATCGTCCAGACGCTCTTCACGCTCATGATCAGTCGGCCGCGTCTGCGGCCGCCGGGGGGAACGGACACATGCATGGGTGACGCCTCCTGTTACGGCTCGATGGGGAGGTCGATGCCGTGACAGTGTTGGCCTGAGCGCGTCGACCGTCAACAGTTTCGGTGAGAGTTTCGAAAAGTTCGCGCGACCGAAGATCGTGACGCTTCGCTGTTATTCCAGTTCATCCGGCCTGAATGAGTACTTGAGTCGTAAAGCAGTGGCAGGCTGCTCGGCTTCTCATCGAAGATCGATCAAGCGCTTACGAAACTTTCGCATCACGTCGGGGTCGTCCAGCGCGGGGCCGTCTCCGCCCAGGCGGCGGCCCAGCGGGCGAGGTTGCGGCGGTGCAGCACGAAGCCGGTGACGGCGTGCACGGCGGCGCCCGCGAGGGCGACGCCGATCGCCGTGAGCAGCGCCCAGCCCGCGGCGCGGCTGCGGACCTCCTCGCCGGTCAGGGGCGCGTCGGTCGCCTCGCCGTCGGAGTCGATCCAGATGCTGACGATGCTGTCGGCGGTCAGTCCGGGTGCGACCTCCGCGCGGGTGGTGCGGGTCCGTCCCTCCCGGGTGACGACCCGGACCTCGACCGGGTAGCGCGTCTTCTTCTCCTCGTCCGAGCCCGGTTCCGGGTGCCGGGGCGCGTCGTGCAGGAGGGTCGCGTCGGCGAGGTGGCGTGTCTGCTGCTGATGACGTGCGACGTCCTGGTAGTGGCGGTGTGCGGCGTCGCCCACCAGGGCGCCGGCCAAGGGCGCCACGGCCAGGACGGCCAGCAGCACGCCGAGCCCCAGCCAGGCCCGCGCGGTGTCGGTGCGGCGGCGCAGCGGGTTGGGACGCCAGGGCCAGAACAGGGGGCGCGGCGGCGGTCCGGGGGGCGGCTGCGGCGCGGGTACGGTACCCGCCACGTCACGTCTCCTTCCGGTAGCGGTCACAGGTGAGGGTGGGCCGGCCGAGGGCTGGCCGGCCGGCGACGGGTCGGTCGGGGGACAGATCGGGTCGGCGCGGAAGAGGTCGGTCGGTCACGGGCCGGTCGGGCGGGTGAAGGTCGGTCGGTCACAGGCGGGTCGGGCGGGCGTGGGTCGGTCGGTCACAGGCCGGCCGGGCGAGGTCGGTCGGACACAGGCGGTCGAGCTGGGCGAAGGTCGGTCCCGCATAGTCCGGACGGGAGGTCCGTCGCACACAGGCCGGCCAGGCGGGTGCAAGTCGGTCGGTCACAGGCGAGTCGGGTTGCGTAGGTCGGTCGAACAAAGGCCGGGCGGGCGTAGGTCGGTCGAACACAGGCCGGGCGGGCGTAGGTCGGTCGGGCGGGCGTAGGTCGGTCGAACACAGGCCGGGCGGGCGTAGGTCGGTCGAACACAGGCAGGGCGGGCGTAGGTCGGTCGGACACAGGCAGGTCGGGCGAGGGGAGGTCGGTCCGGCGCGGTCCGGACGGGCGAGTCGGCCCAGTGCGGTCCGGACGGGCGAGCCGGCCCGGTGCCGTCCGGCCGGACGGGTACAGGCCGGTCAGAGGACCCCGTCGGCCGGCGGGTGCCGGTGCGCGGCGGTCAGCAGTCCCGCGGCGCCGCGGACGGCGGCGGTGTGCGGGGACGGCACGGGCTGCACCGCACAGTGGAGACCGCCCGGCAGTCCGCCGGTGATGTCGGGACGCAGCGCTCCCCCGCCGGCCAGCAGCACGCCGCGGCGCAGCGCGGTGCGGGTGAGGGAGGTGCGGTCCTGACGCAGCATCTCCGTCACCATGCCGATCACCGCCTCGGTGATCAGCTCCCCCGGTGTGCCGTCGGACAGGTCGGCGGTGCCCAGGGCGGTGTGCCGGGCGTCGGTGACCGCGCCGTCGGCGAGCAGCACCACCTCGGTGAGGTGCGCGCCGATGTCGACCACCAGCAGCGGCCGGACGTGGTCGGCGCCGGCGGCGAGCGCGACCGCCCGCGCGCCGGGGACCGTCAGGACGGCACGCGGACGGAGTACCCCGACGGCCGTACGGGCCGCGGCACGGTACGCGGGACCGCCGAGCACCGGGGAGGTGACGACGACCAGGGGGCGGCCGATGCGCGGCAGGCGGTGGCCGAGCAGCCGCTCCAGCATGCGGGCGGTGCCGGGTGTGTCGACGATGGTGCCCCGCTGCACGGGATGGACGGCCCCCGAGCCGGGGAACGTGACCGTGGGCACGTCCAGGACCATGCCCCGTCCGGCGACGAACGCGCGGGTGCGGGCGCTGCCCAGGTCGAGAGCGAGACCTGGGCAGCGCCCGCACAACGGCCGGTGCCGGTGCCGTACGGGAGCCGGCCGGGGGCGCCGGATCACGGTCACCGGCCGGCCTCGCGCACCTGCTGGCAGCGCCCGCAGTAGCGGGCCTGGGGGACGATCAGCAGGCGGTGACGCTCCACCGGGCGGCGGCAGAGGTGACAGACGCCGTACGTCCCGGAGTCCATCCGGGACAGCGCCTCCTCGACGTCGGCGAGCACCATGCGGGCCGACGCGGCGAGCTTGACGCCGACCTCGACCTGCGCGGCGTCCTCGCGGACGCGGCGGTCGTCGGCGCGGCTCGCCGTGGCGAACTGCCGCAGCTGTTCGCGGCGGAACAGCAGCTGTTCGTGCAGGTTCTCTCGGAGCGTGGCGAGGTCCTCGGCGCTGAGGATCTCGTCGCGCTCGCCGATGGTCTGATGGGTCACCACTGCACCTCTCGGGCAGAGCGGGGCGGACGGACGTCAGGTGGGAGTCAGGCCGTGCGCTGGCAGCCGACGCAGTACCGGGTGTGCGGCAGGATCTCCAGCCGCTCCGGCGGTACCGGCTTCGAGCAGCCCAGGCAGGTGCCGTAGCTGCCGTCCGCCACGCGCGCGAAGGCCTCGTCGATCTCCTGCAGGACCCGCTTGATGGCGTCCTTCTGGTTCGACATCAGGTGGTCGCCCGGGGCGGCCCCGGTTTCGTCCAGCGCCTTGAGCTGCGCGAGCCTGGTCGTTCGGGCGTGCTCCAGACGCCGGCGGACCTCGTCCGCGGCGAGGTTCGCGGCACGGGGGTCGGTGCGGGGCAGGTCGAGCGACACGTGGTCCTCCTGGAAGGCATGGGTGACGTGGGAGATGTACGGGCTGACGCTTCCACCATGGCCCGGGCCCGCCCGTCTTCCCATCGGGCGCGGGACCCATCTCCGCGGGGGCCGAGGACCCACCCCGTGCGGCATGGGTCCGCCGGCCGACGGGAAATGGGGTGCGGGGCCCATCGACCGGGCCGGGGCGGGCGGGGCAGGCTGGCCGGTGTCCGCCCGGGACAGGGGGTCGCTGCCGCGTGAGGGGCCGCGGTGACCGACAGTAGAGGCAGACGAGGAAGAGGAAGGCGTGACCTCCGTGTCCCTGTACTGGCGGATCTTCGGTCTGAACGCCGTGGTGCTCGGCAGCGCCACGGCGCTGCTGCTGTGGGCTCCGGTGACCGTGTCCGTGCCGGTGCTGCTGACGGAGGCGGTGATCCTCGTCGGCGGTCTCGTCGTGATGCTCGTCGCCAACGCGGCGCTGCTGCGTATCGGGCTCGCCCCGCTGGACCGCGTGACCCGGCTGATGACCACTGTCGACCTGCTGCGCCCCGGCCAGCGGCTGCCCGTGCGGGGCGGCGGCGAGGTGGCCGAGCTGGTGAGTACCTTCAACGCGATGCTGGAGCGCCTCGAGGGGGAACGCGCCTCGAGCAGCGCCCGCGCGATCCTCGCCCAGGAGGGTGAGCGGCGCCGTATCGCCCAGGAGCTGCACGACGAGGTGGGGCAGAGCATGACGGCCGTGCTGCTGGCCCTGAAGCGGGCGTCCGACGAGGCGTCCGAGCCGCTGCGCGAGGAGCTGCTGCAGGCGCAGGAGATCACCCGGGGCAGTCTGGACGAGGTGCGGCGGCTGGTGCGCCGGCTGCGCCCCGGGGTGCTGGACGACCTCGGTCTGGTGAGCGCGGTGACATCGCTGACGACGGAGTTCTCCACGCACACCGGGCTGCTTGTGGCGCGCCGCTTCGACCCGGACCTTCCCGCCCTGGACCAGGAGACGGAGCTGGTGATCTACCGGGTGGCGCAGGAGGGCCTCACCAACGCGGCCCGGCACGCCGAGGCCCGCCGGGTGGAGGTGGCCCTGCGCGCCGCCGGGGACGCCGTCGTGCTGGAGGTGGCCGACGACGGGCGGGGCATCGGCGCCGCCCGGGAGGGCGCGGGACTTCGCGGAATGCGTGAACGCGCGCTGCTGATCGGGGCCACGCTGGACGTCCGGAGTCCGGACGAGGTCTCCGCCGCAGGAACCGGTACCCGAATCCGGCTGACCGTGCCGGCCGTCAGGAAGCAGTCATGAACGACCAGGACATCCACGCGGACCGCCCCGCGGAGAGGATCCGCATCCTCCTCGCCGACGACCACGCGCTGGTGCGGCGCGGGGTCCGGCTCATCCTCGACCGGGAGCCGGATCTGGAGGTGGTCGCCGAGGCGGGCGACGGGGCCGAGGCGATCGCCATGGCCCGGACCCATGACGTGGACCTCGCGGTGCTGGACATCGCCATGCCGCGGCTGACCGGTCTCCAGGCGGCGCGGGAGCTGACCGCGCAGCGGCCGGGGCTGCGCATCCTGATGCTGACGATGCACGACAACGAGCAGTACCTGTTCCAGGCGCTGAAGGCCGGGGCGGGCGGCTACGTCCTGAAATCCGTCGCCGACCGGGACCTGGTCGCCGCCTGCCGGGCGGCGATGCGGGACGAGCCGTTCCTGTACCCGGGGGCGGTGACCGCCCTGATCCGCAACTACCTTGACCGGGTACGGCACGGCGAGGAGGCGCCCGAGCAGCTGCTCACGCCGCGCGAGGAGGAGGTGCTGAAGCTGGTCGCCGAGGGCCATTCGTCGAAGGAGATCGCGGAGCTGCTGTTCATCAGCGTCAAGACGGTGCAGCGGCACCGGGAGAACCTGCTGCACAAGCTGGGGCTGCGGGACCGCCTCGAGCTGACGCGTTACGCGATCCGCGCGGGGCTCGTGGAACCTTGACCTCCCGCGCCCCGGGCCGTGCCGCCCGACTTCCGCTGAGAGCCGCCGCGGCCGTCCTGGCCGCGTTCGCGGCCGTCCTGCTGACCCTCGGTTTCACCTCCGGCGCGGCGCCCGCGTCGGCCGTCACCGCGGGCCCGGCGTCCCCCGCCTACTTCCCGGCGTCCCCCGGCACGCCGACGTACTCCTCCGGGACTCAGCCGCACAGCGACGAGGCGTACGTCGCCGCCCGTACGGTGCTCGCCCGGCCGGAGCGGGACACCGGGAGGCAGGACACGGCCGCCGGTCCCCTCCTGTTCACGCCCCCGTACACCCCGCGCGTCCCGCCCCGGCCCGCGCGCCCCGCTCCCGCGGCCGGGCACGCGCCGCCCGCCGCCGCGCACGTCCCGGCGGACCTGGGGAGGGCGCCGCCCGCCGCCTCCAGCACCTGAGCCGTCCCCCTTTTATTCCGCTTTCCGCGTGCCCGCCGACGGGCACGTGTGCCTTGCTGGAGGCATCTGTGAAACGTCCCGCCCGCGTCAGGGCGTTGTTCGCGCTCGCCGTGATCGCCGTGTCCGTGTTCGTCGCCGTCACCGTCCCCGTCCGTCTCGGGCTGGACCTGCGGGGCGGCACCCAGATCGTGCTGGAGACCCGTTCCACCGAGACCCTGGAGGCCGACGCCGAGGCCACCGACCGCACCCTGGAGGTGCTGCGCGGCCGGGTCGACGCCCTCGGCGTCGCCGAGCCCACCATCGTCCGCTCCGGCGACCGGCGGATCATCGTCGAGCTGCCGGGCGTGCAGGACCCGCGGAAGGCGGCCGACGTGCTGGGCCGCACCGCGCAGCTCTCCGTGCACCCGGTGAAGGGGCCGGGCACGGGGGACGCGACGAAGCTGCCGCAGGGCGAACGGGTGCTGCCCGACGAGTCCGGCGAGCGGCTGCACCTCGGCAAGGCCGCGCTCAGCGGCCAGGACGTCAAGAGCGCCGAGTCCCGCTTCGACCCGCAGAGCGGGGCCGGCTGGCACGTCACCGTCGACTTCGAGGACGGCAAGGGCTGGGCCCGGCTGACCGGTGAGGCCGCCTGCCACCCGGCGGGCGACCCGCAGCGCCGGGTGGCCATCGTCCTCGACGACAAGATCATCTCCTCGCCCCAGGTCGACCCGTCCGTGGCGTGCGGTGCGGGCATCACCGGCGGGTCCACGCAGATCACCGGCTCGTTCACCAGCGACGAGGCGAAGGAGCTCGCGCTGCTGGTGCACGGCGGCGCGCTGCCGGTGCCGGTGGAGACGGTGGAGCAGCGGACCGTCGGCCCGACGCTGGGCGCCGAGGCCATCCGCGCAAGTGCCTGGGCCGCCGTCGTCGGCACCGCCCTCACGGCGCTGTTCGTGCTCGTCGTCTACCGTCTCATGGGCCTTCTCGCGATCGTGGCCCTGCTCTGCTACGGCCTGATCTCCTACGCCGGTCTCGCCGCCCTCGGCGCGACGCTGACGCTGCCCGGCCTCGCCGGTTTCGTGCTGGCCATCGGCATGGCCGTGGACGCGAACGTGCTGGTCTTCGAACGCGCCCGGGAGGAGTACGCCAAGCGCAACCGGCCCAGTGGCCGCTCGGCCCTGACGGCCGGTTTCAAGGGCGCGTTCAGCGCGATCGCGGACTCCAACGTGACCACGCTGATCGCGGCGGCGCTGCTGTTCGTGCTGGCGTCCGGGCCGGTGAAGGGCTTCGGCGTCACGCTCGGCATCGGTGTGCTGGCGTCCATGATCAGTGCCCTGGTCATCACCCGGGTGCTCGCCGAGTTCGCGGTGGCGCGCCGCTGGGTGCACCGGCGGCCCGCGGTCACCGGACTGGCCTCCGTCGGCCGGGTCCGCGCCTACCTCACCCGCCGCGACCCGCAGCTGATGCGGCGTCCCCGCCGCTGGCTGGCCGTGTCCGCGGTCGTCCTGGCCGTCGCCGCCGCGGGCATCTTCGTGCGCGGGCTGAACTTCGGCGTGGAGTTCACCGGCGGCCGGCTGATCGAGTACTCCACCGAGCAGACCGTCGACCCGGACCGGGCGCGCGCCGCGCTCGCCGACGCCGGTTTCCCGCAGGCGGTCGTGCAGTCCTCCGGGGACAGCGGTCTGACGGTGCGCACCGAGGAACTGACCAACGAGGAGGCGGTGAAGGTCGAGGAGACCGTCGCCGAGGTCGGCGGCGGCGCGGAGAAGGTCCGTGACGAACTGATCGGGCCGAGCCTCGGCGACGAGCTGCGGCGCAACGCGCTCATCGCGCTCGGGCTCGCCCTCACGGCCCAACTGCTGTACCTCGCGGTGCGGTTCCGGTGGATGTTCGGCACGGGTGCGGTGGCCGCGCTGGCGCACGACGTGGTGATCCTCACCGGCATCTTCGCCTGGCTGGGCAAGCCGATCGACGGCGTGTTCCTGGCGGCGCTGCTCACCGTGATCGGCTACTCGGTGAACGACTCCGTGGTGGTCTTCGACCGCATCCGCGAACTGTGGCGCAAGGACGCGAAGGCGCCGCTGGCGCAGGTCACCAACCAGGCGATCCTGCAGACGGTGCCGCGGACGGTGAACACGGGCATCGGCGTGATCTTCATCCTGGCCGCGCTGGCCCTGCTGGGCGGCGACTCCCTGACGGACTTCGCCCTGGCGCTGCTCATCGGGATGGTCGTCGGCACGTACTCCTCGGTTCTCACCGCGTCTCCCCTCGCGATCGAACTGGACGCGAGGACGGGCGGCGGAAAGCGGTCCCGCCGAACCACCCCCCGCAAACCGACCCCCCGAACGGAGCGCACGACGACCGAGGTATGACACGAGGGGGGTGCAGGCGGGCGACCCCGCCTGCACCCCCTGAGGGGCGCGGGGAACTGCGCAAACGCGCCACTCCCGCCCCCTCACACACTCACCCCCGCATCCACCCCCTCCTCCTCGAACTGCGTCCGGTACAGCTCCGCGTACCGCCCGTCCGCGTCCAGCAGTCCGTCGTGGGTCCCGCGTTCGACCACGCGGCCGCCCTCGACCACGAGGATCAGGTCGGCGGCCCGCACGGTCGACAGACGGTGCGCGATCACCAGCGCGGTCCTCCCCTCCAGTGCCTCCCCCAGCGCCTCCTGCACCGCCGCCTCGGACGTGTTGTCGAGGTGGGCCGTCGCCTCGTCGAGGACGACGACCCGCTGCCGCGCCAGCAGCAGCCGCGCGATCGTCATCCGCTGCCGCTCCCCGCCCGAGAGCCGGTACCCCCGCTCCCCCACCACCGTGTCGAGCCCGTCGGGCAGCGCCCGCACCAGCGCGTCCAGGCGCGCCCGGCGCAACGCGTCCCACAGTTCCTCCTCCCCCGCGTCCGGCCGCGCCAGCAGCAGGTTGGCGCGGACCGTGTCGTGGAAGAGGTGACCGTCCTGCGTCACCATCCCGACCGTGGCCCGCAGTGACGCCGCGCTCAGGTCCCGTACGTCGACCCCGCCCACGCGGACCGCCCCGGCGTCGACGTCGTAGAGCCGTGGCAGCAGCGCGGCGACGGTCGACTTGCCGGCGCCGGAGGAGCCGACGAGGGCGACGGTCTGCCCGGGTCCGGCGCGGAAGGAGACGCCGTGCAGCACCTCCTCGCCGCCGCGCGTGTCGAGGGCGGCGACCTCCTCCAGGGAGGCGAGGGAGACCTTGTCGGCGGACGGATAGCCGAAGCGGACGTCGTCGAACTCCACGGAGACCGGCCCCTCGGGCACCTCGCGGGCGTCGGGCCTCTCCTGGATCAGCGGGTCGAGGTCCAGCACCTCGAAGACCCGCTCGAAGCTCACCAGCGCGCTCATGACCTCCACCCGCGCCCCGGCCAGCGAGGTGAGCGGCGCGTAGAGGCGGGTGAGCAGGAGGGCGAGGGCGACGACCGCGCCGGCGTCGAGGGCGCCGGAGAGGGCGAGCCTGCCGCCGAGGCCGTAGACCAGCGCGAGGGCGAGGGCGGAGACCAGGGTGAGGGCGGTGATGAACACGGTCTGGGCGGTGGCCGTCCGCACGCCGATGTCGCGGACCCGCCGTGCGCGTACCGCGAACTCCTCGGACTCCTCCTCGGGCCGCCCGAACAGCTTCACCAGGGTGGCTCCGGGCGCCGAGAACCGCTCCGTCATCCGCGTGCCCATGGCCGCGTCGAGGGTGGCGGCCTCACGCTGGAGGCCGGCCATCCGGCGGCCCATCCGCCGCGCGGGGATCACGAACACGGGCAGCAGGACCAGCGCCAGAAGGGTGATCTGCCAGGACAGGGTGAGCATCACACCGAGGGTCAGGATCAGGGTGACGACGTTGGCGACCACGGTGGACAGGGTGGAGCTGAACGCCCGCTGGGCTCCGATGACGTCGTTGTTGAGACGGGAGACGAGCGCTCCCGTACGGGTGCGTGTGAAGAACGCGACCGGCATTCGCTGCACGTGGTCGAAGACCGCCGTCCGCAGCCCCAGGATGAGATCCTCGCCGAGTGCCGCCGACAGCCGGCGGCCCAGCACGCCGAGGGCCGCCTCCACCACCGCGATCAGCGCGATGAGCAGCGCCAGACGCACCACCGTGTCCGGGTCGCCGCCGGACACGATGGTGTTCACCACCCGCCCGGCGAGCACGGGGGTGGCCACGGCGAGCGCCGCGGTGGCCGTGCCGAGCAGCAGGAACAGGATCAGCTTGCGGCGGTGCGGGCGGGCGAAGGCGCCGATGCGGCGCAGGGTGTCCCGGGTGACGGGCCGGCGCTCGTCCTCGGCGGTGATGACGCTGCGCAGTTGCGCCCACGCGGTGGTCTCCATGCTCATGACGGAGACGCTAGGACCTCAACCATGATTGAGGTCAAGGACGCTCCCGTTCCGCCGCCCCGACCCGTGGGCGACGGCCGTCGCCCCGCGTCCGGGTTGTCGCAACTCTCCGTTCGCGCGCGTCGTTCATCCTCCGTGGACATGACGGTGACGATCCGCCGGGTGCTGTGCGTGCTGCCGCTGCTGCTCGTGGCCGTGGTCGCCGTACGGCAGCGGGAGGTGCTGGCCGAGGGGCTGGGGCTGGTGACGACCGCCCGGTGGCCGTGGCTGCTGGCCGCGGCCGGCCTGACGTGCCTGACCTGGCCGGCCGCCGCGTGCACCCGACAGGGCGCCGTGCTCGAACGGCTCCCCGGACGGCGGCTGGTGGCCACGCAGTTCGCGGCGGGCGCGGCGAACCACCTGCTGCCCACCGGGCTGGGGGCGAGCGCGGTCAACCTGCGGTTCATGACGGTGTGCGGGCTGAGCACGGCCCGGTCCTCGGCCGCGCTGGCCCTGTATCTGCTGGCGGAGAGCGTCGGGCGGGTGGGGCTGCTGGCCGCGCTGCTGGTGGCGTTCCCCGACGCGCTGCCCTTCGGGTCGCTGCTGCCGGACGAGGCGCCGGCCGGGCCGTTGCTCGTGGCGGGCGCGGTGCTGGCGCTGGTGGTGGGCGGGCTCGCCGCCGTACGGCGGGTGCGGACGGTGGTGGCCGGGTTCCTGCGGACGGCGCTGGGCGAGGCGCGTTCCGTGCACGCCAGGCCCGCACGGGCGGTGGCGCTGTGGGGCGGGGCATTGGCCTTCCCGGCGCTCCAGACGGGCGTACTGGTACTGGTGGCACGGGCGTTCGGTCTCGCGGTCCCGTCCGCGCACCTGGCGGTGGCGTACCTGGCGGCGACGGTGGCGGTGGCGCTGGTGCCCACGCCGGGCGGGATCGGCTCGGTGGAGGCGGCGCTGGTCGTGGCGCTGGTGGCGGTCGGCGGCGCGGCGGCGGTGGCCACGGCGGTCGTGGTGGTGTTCCGGCTGCTCACGGTGTGGCTGCCGCTGCTGCCGGGCGCGCTGACTCTGGCGGCGTTGGTGCGGCTGAAGGTGATCTGACGTGCGGGACGGGTGAGGTGGTGCGTGGGACGGGTAGGGTCCCGGTCCCACGCACGGAAGGGGCCTTGTCATGCCGGTACGGACCGAACGCCGGGGAGCCGTCACCACGGTGGTGCTCTCCCGCCCCGAGGCGCGCAACGCGGTGGACGGGCCGACGGCCGCCGAACTCACGGACGTGTTCCGCGCGTTCGAGGCGGACGACGAGGCGCGGGTGGCGGTGCTGTGGGGCGAGGGCGGCACGTTCTGCGCGGGCGCCGACCTGAAGGCGCTGGGCACGGAACGCGCCAACCGGGTGACCGAGGACGGCGACGGGCCGATGGGCCCGACCCGGCTGCGGCTGTCCAAGCCGGTGATCGCGGCGGTGTCCGGGCACGCGGTGGCGGGCGGTCTGGAGCTGGCGCTCTGGTGCGACCTGCGGGTGGCCGAGGAGGACGCCGTGTTCGGCGTGTTCTGCCGCCGCTGGGGCGTGCCGCTGATCGACGGCGGCACGGGACGGCTGCCCCGGCTGATCGGTACGAGCAGGGCGATGGACATGATCCTCACCGGGCGTCCGGTGCCGGCCCCCGAGGCGTACGCGATGGGCCTGGCCAACCGGGTGGTGCCGGTGGGGCGGGCGCGCGCGGAGGCTGAGGAACTGGCGGCGTCGCTGGCCCGGTTCCCGCAGGCGTGCCTGCGCTCGGACCGCGCGTCGGTGCTGGAGCAGGAGGGGCTGGGCGAGGAGGAGGCACTTTCGGCCGAACTCCGGGACGGATCAGCCATGTTGGCGGAGAGCCTGGAGGGTGCGGCCCGGTTTGCGTCCGGGGCGGGGCGGCACGGCGTGTTCGACGGATCGTGAAATCCCCGCGTCGGCCCGGGAGTCGGCGTACGGCATGGCGCACGTCACCGCCCGTCGTGGCTCGCGTGGTACGAACCGCCCTGCGGGATACGGCAGGATGAGCGACGGTGCCCCCGCAGGTCAACGCGGGTGCGGCACCGGCGGATCCCGTATACCTCGAGCAGGTGACTTCACGTGACACGACTTCACATACGGCTCTCGGCCCAGGAGAGACGGCCGTCGGCCCAGGAGCGCGCGGGGGGTGGGCGGTGACCCGCTCCCTCACCGTGGACGATCTGGTGCACGCCGGAATCGCCCTCGCCGCCGGCCTGCTGGCGGCGTTCCTGCTCCGCGTCCTGCTGCGCTGGCTGGCGCGGCACGCCGAGCGCACCGCCTGGCGCGGCGACGACATCCTGGTGGAGGCGCTGCGCACGGTCGCCCCGTGGGCGGCCATGGCGGGCGGGACGGCCTCCGCGGCGGCGGCGCTGCCGCTGACCCGGGCCGTGCAGCACACGACCAACCAGGTGCTGACCCTGACGGTGATCCTCGTCGCGACCGTGGCGACCGCCCGGGTGGTGGCGGACCTGGTGCGCTCGGTCACCCAGTCGCGGTCCGGCGTGGCCGGCTCGGCGACGATCTTCGTGAACATCACCCGGATCCTGGTCCTCGCGATCGGCTTCCTCATCGGGCTGCAGACCCTGGGCATCTCCATCGCGCCGCTGCTCACCGCCCTCGGCGTGGGCGGTCTGGCGGTCGCGCTGGCGCTTCAGGACACGCTCGCCAACCTCTTCGCGGGCATCCACATCCTCGCCTCCAAGACCGTGCAGCCGGGCGACTACATCCGCCTGAGCAGCGGCGAGGAGGGGTACGTCGAGGACATCAACTGGCGCCAGACGACCGTCCGTGAGCTGTCCAACAACCTGGTGGTCATCCCCAACGGCCAGCTCGCCAAGACGAACATGACCAACTTCATGCGGCCCCAGCAGCAGCTGACCATCCTGGTCCAGGTCGGCGTGTCGTACGACAGCGACCTGGAGCACGTGGAGCGGGTGACGAAGGAGGTCGTCGCGGACGTGATGACCGAGATCACCGGGGCGGTGCCGGAGCACGAGCCGGCGGTGCGGTTCCACACCTTCGGCGACTCGCGCATCGGGTTCACCGTGATCCTGGGCGTGGCGGAGTTCAGCGACCAGTACCGGATCAAGCACGAGTTCATCAAGCGGCTGCACCGGCGCTACCGCGAGGAGGGCATCCGGATCCCGTCGCCCGCGCGGACGGTCGCCCTGCAGCAGGGGACGGTGCTGATTCCGTCCCAGCGGGACGGGTCGGCGGCGGTGGACGACATGATCACCGGGCGGCCGGTCTGACGGCCCGCGCCGGGACGTGGCAGCCGTCCGGCGCCGCGGCCCGGCGCACCCGTCGTGGGCGGGTTTTCGGAGCTCCGCCCAGGACCCCGTTCGCGCAGTTCCCCTCGCCCCTGCGGGGCGCTCCCGCCGGACTCGGGCGTGGACCCCTGTCGAGCCGGGAGCCGTCACAAGATATCTTGATGTCGAGCAATGTTGCAGACGTGGAGCGGAGCACCCGGTGACTGACTCGACCATCATCTATACGCACACTGACGAGGCCCCGGCCCTGGCGACGTATTCCTTCCTGCCGGTGGTCCAGGCCTACGCCTCGCAGGCGGGTGTCGCCGTGGAGACGCGGGACATCTCGCTCGCCGGGCGCATCGTCGCCGTGTTCCCGGAGTACCTCACCGAGGACCAGCGCATCCCGGACGCCCTCGCCGAGCTCGGTGAACTGGCGAAGACGCCCGCGGCCAACATCGTCAAGCTGCCGAACATCTCGGCGTCGATCCCGCAGCTCAAGGCCGCGATCGCCGAGCTGCAGGGCAAGGGCTACGCGCTGCCGGACTACCCGGACGACCCGAAGACCGACGAGGAGCGGGAGATCCAGGCCCGCTACGACAAGGTCAAGGGCTCGGCCGTGAACCCGGTCCTGCGTGAGGGCAACTCCGACCGCCGCGCCCCCGCCTCGGTGAAGAACTACGCCAAGGCCCACCCGCACCGCATGGGCGCCTGGACCCCCGAGTCCAGGACGAACGTCGCCACCATGGGCCAGGACGACTTCCGCTCCACCGAGAAGTCCGTCGTGATCGCCGAGGACGGCGCGCTGCGCATCGAGCTCAAGGGCGACGACGGCTCCACGACCGTGCTGCGCGAGTCGGTACCGGTGCTCAAGGGCGAGGTCGTCGACGCCTCCGTGATGCGCGTCGCCGCGCTGCGTGAATTCCTCGCCGCGCAGGTCGCCCGCGCCAAGCAGGAGGGCGTGCTGTTCTCCGTGCACCTCAAGGCCACGATGATGAAGGTCTCCGACCCGATCATCTTCGGCCACGTGGTGCGCGCCTTCTTCCCGAAGACGTTCGCGCGGTACGGCGACAAGCTCGCCGCCGCGGGTCTGACCCCGAACGACGGTCTGGGCGGCATCTACAAGGGCCTGGAGAGCCTGCCCGAGGGCGCCGAGATCAAGGCGTCCTTCGACGCCGAGCTCGCCGAGGGGCCGGACCTGGCGATGGTCGACTCCGACAAGGGCATCACGAACCTGCACGTCCCGTCGGACGTCATCGTGGACGCCTCCATGCCGGCCATGATCCGCACCTCCGGCCACATGTGGGGCCCCGACGGCCAGGAGGCCGACACCCTCGCGGTGCTCCCGGACTCCTCCTACGCGGGCGTCTACCAGGCCGTGATCGAGGACTGCCGCGCCAACGGCGCCTACGACCCGTCCACCATGGGTTCGGTCCCGAACGTCGGTCTGATGGCGCAGAAGGCCGAGGAGTACGGCAGCCACGACAAGACCTTCGAGATCCCGGTCACCGGCACCGTCCGCCTGGTCGACCGGAACGGCGACGCCGTCATCGAGCAGGCCGTGTCCGCCGGTGACATCTTCCGCGCCTGCCAGACCAAGGACGCGCCGATCCGCGACTGGGTGAAGCTGGCCGTCACCCGCGCCCGCGCCACCGGCGACCCGGCCGTCTTCTGGCTGGACGCGACCCGCGCGCACGACGCCAACCTGATCGCCAAGGTCGAGCAGTACCTGCCGGAGCACGACACCGAGGGCCTGGACATCCGGATCCTCAACCCGGTCGAGGCGACCAAGCTGTCCGTGGAGCGCATCCGCCGCGGCGAGAACACCATCTCGGTCACCGGCAACGTGCTGCGCGACTACCTCACCGACCTGTTCCCGATCCTGGAGCTGGGCACCAGCGCCAAGATGCTGTCGGTCGTCCCGCTGATGGCGGGCGGCGGTCTCTTCGAGACCGGTGCGGGCGGCTCGGCGCCGAAGCACGTCCAGCAGCTGGTCAAGGAGGACTACCTGCGCTGGGACTCCCTCGGTGAGTTCTTCGCGCTGGTGCCGTCGTTCGAGCAGTACGCCGCCACCACCGGCAACGCGCACGCCAAGGTGCTCGCCGACACCCTCGACCGCGCCACGGCGACCTTCCTCAACGAGGACAAGTCCCCGACCCGTCGCGTCGGCGGCATCGACAACCGCGGCAGCCACTTCTACCTGTCCCTGTACTGGGCGCAGGAACTGGCCGCGCAGACCGAGGACGCGGACCTGGCGAAGGCGTTCGCGCCGCTCGCCGAGACCCTCGCGGCCAACGAGGCGAAGATCGTCGAGGAGCTGGCCGCCGTCCAGGGCAAGCCGGCCGACATCGGCGGCTACTACCAGCCCGACCCGGCGAAGGCCTCCGCGGTCATGCGCCCGTCCACCACGTGGAACGAGGCGCTGGCGTCCCTGAGCTGAACCGGACGACCCTGAGCTCCGCCCCGGCCGGCGACCTGCCCGGCCGGGGCGGAGCCGTGTCCGGGGGCCGGGCAGGTCCCGTCCACGAGCTGATGGGGGGTGTCCGGGGGCGTTGTCAGTGGCGTGTGGCACCTTGATCGTCGTACTTCACCGACAGCACCTTTGGAGCAGCGCATGACCGTCGTGCCGCCCTCGTTCGACCTCCTCCCCGGCGACCCCGCCTCCCCCGTGATCCTGCATGTGCCGCATTCGGCCCGGGAGATCCCGGACGACGTACGGTCCGGGATCGTCCTGGACGACGCCGCACTGGAACGCGAGCTGGACCACATCACCGACGCGCACACCGCGACGGTCGCCGAGGAGGCGGCCCGGGTGGCCGAGGTCACGCCGTGGCGGTTCGTGAACCGGCTGTCGCGGCTGGTCGTGGACCCGGAGCGGTTCCCGGACGAGCGGGAGGAGATGCTCGCCGTCGGCATGGGCGCGGTGTACACGCGGACCACGCACAAGGACGTGCTCCGCCCCGACGGCTTCGACGCGGGCCCGCTGATCGAGCGGTACTTCCACCCGTACGCGTCGGCGATGACGGAGGCGGTGTCGGACCGGCTCGCGGCGACGGGACGCTGCGTGATCGTCGACGTGCATTCGTACCCGACGACCCCGCTCCCCTACGAACTCCACGCCGACGGCCCCCGCCCCCCGGTGTGCCTCGGCACCGACCCCTTCCACACCCCGCCCGCCCTCCTCGACGCGGCGCGCGAGGCGTTCGCCCGGTGCGGCGAGACGGGCCTGGACAGCCCTTTCGCGGGCACGTACGTCCCGCTGAGGTACTACGGCAGGCGGGCCGAGGTGACGGCCCTGATGGTGGAGATCCGCCGCGACACGTACATGACCGAGCCTGGCGGTCCGGCGCACGAGGGAGTTGCGCGTTTGGCGTCGGCGCTGGCCTCGCTGGTCGACGGGGTGTGAGGCGACCGCGGGCCGCTTCCGTGTGAGGCGGCGCCCGGCTCCCGGCTCGGGCGGCGTGGTCGGCCGCCCCGGCCGGGAGACGACGCGCCTCCGCCGCCCGCGAGGGACGTGCCCGGCGGCACAGGGCCGGGGCCCGCCGGGCACTGGCCTGCGCTGCCCTCGCGGCCGAGGCCGGACGGTGTGCCTCCCGGAAACCGCGGGCGGTGGCCGGCAACCCGCACAGACCCACCGGACCCCACGCCACGGCGCGCCACACGTCGCCTCCGGCCAGGGCGCGACACGCGCCGGAGGGCCAGAGGCTCGCCTGTACAGCCCACACGGCCGGGACCGCAGCTCGCCCCGAAGGGCACTGCCTGCGGAAGCCGGCCGCCCGCGCGGCCCACCGCGTGGCGGGCCGGACGCCCCGGACGGGCGAGCCTTCAGGCCCGGAGCCACTCCGTCATCACCGTCTCGTCCGTCGTGTGCAGGCGCAGGGCGAAGGGACCCGAGGGGGTCACCGGCGCCGTGAAGCGGCCCATGTCGTCGGCCGTGGCCGTGGTGGACGGGCGGGGGCCGGTGAGGACCTCGATGCGGGCCGGGGCCGGGGGGAGGACCTGGCCGATCAGGCCGTCCTCCGTCAGCTCGACGTCCAGCGTCACCTCGCCCGCGGTGAACGTCAGCATGCGCGGAGCCGCCGCCGCGCCCCGCACGGGGATCGCGTCGACGAGCGAGTCGAAGGTCAGCCCGGCGACCCGCGCCTCCAGGTCGCGCAGCGCGAAGGCGTCCACGGCGCTCTGGAGCAGCGCCGGGGGCACCGGGTCCAGGAGGGACGCGGCCTGCCGCAGCTCCTCCTCCAGCAGCTCCTCCTCGACGCCGGGACCGTCGCCGAGGCCCGTGCCGTCGCTGATGTCGTCGCTCATACCGTCCCCCGTGCCTCCAGCCGGGCACGCAGCCGGCGCAGACAGCGCTGCCGCATCGGCCCGATACTGCCCACCGCGATGTCGAGCGCGGCGGACACCTCCTGATAACTGGGCGGCGGAGACGCGATCAGCACGCGCAGCAACTGCCTGCACCGCTCGCCCAGTTCCTCGAACGCCTGCCACAGCCGCCGTACCCGCTCCCCCTGCGCGGCGGCCTCCTCCGTCTCCAGCAGCGCCTGTTCGGGCTCCCCGCCCTCGCTGACCGTGTCGAGCATCTGCGGGTCGTCCGTCAGCAGCAGCCGCCGCGCCTGGCGGTGCACCTTCAGGCACTCGTGGCGCGCGGTGCTGGCCAGCCAGGAGCCCGCCTTCTCCGGCTCCCGGATGCGGTCCAGATGCTGGGTGAAGCGGAACCAGACGGTCTGGTACACCTCGTGGGCGTCGGCGTCGGACAACCGGTGCGCGCGCACCACGGACCAGACCAGCGGGCCCAGCCCCTCCACGATCGCCTTCCAGGCCGCCGCGTCTCCGTCGACAGCGGACCGGACCAACGCGCCGACTTCCGAACGCTCCACGGTGCCACCCCTCGTGTACGGCACGTCATGGTACGCCGCGGAGGGGATGGTTCCGATCATCATGGCCGCGCGGTGGGCGCCGGGACGCGTACGGGGCGCCAGGTGGGCGGAAGCAGCGCCGTCTTGTGCGCCCCGCGTACGTCCACGAACTCGTCGACGGCCTCGAGAAGTCGCCGTCGTGCCGCGCGCGGGTCGCGCTCCCCGCACGCCGCCATGTGGGAGACGACCATGCCGGCCGCGACGGGGGTCGCGAACGAGGTGCCGCTCCACTGGGCGAGCCCCTCGAACATCACCTGGTCCGGCTTGGCGGACGCCCCGTCCTCGCTCAACATGCCCATGTGGCGCGGGTGGTGACAGGTGCAGGCGTAGTCGAAACCGTAGCGGCAGGCGTCGTAGGTGGAGTGCTGGTACACGTACGGGACGGGCGTCTCGAAGCCCGTGAGGGCGCTGGTGAGCCGCTCGCCGGGGGCGTAGGCCTTCACCCAGCCGCCGTGGTTGGAGAAACAGGCGCCGGACTCGCCGTCCGCGCGCAGCGCGCCGACCGACAGTACGGCGTCCTCGTAGCCGGGCAGGTCCGCGTAGGCGGCCGGCCAGAACGGCGTGGCGCTGCCGTTGTTGCCCGCGCAGGCGACCAGCAGCGTGCGCCGCTCGCGCAGTTCGCGCATGAAGGCGTCGACGCCGAGGAGCCCGTCGGTGCGGCCGTTGGACGTGCCGGCGGAGACGCTGAGGACGTCGGGCCAGCCGCCCGCCTCGACGGCGTCGAAGAGCTTCTCCCCGAACTCGTGCTCCAGCACCGCCCCCGCGTCGTTGAGCGCGCCGCTGACGGTGATGTCGGTGTGCGGGGCGACGGCGGCGACCAGTCCGGCGATGAACGTGCCGTGTCCGCAGTACTGCTGGAGGATCCCGTCGTCGTCGCACTCGGCGACCTGGGCGTCCCCGTGGGTGCGGGCGAGGGGCGGGTAGGAGCGGTAGTCGTGCATCAGGCCGGTGTCGACGACCAGCACGCGCGCGGCGTCCTCGCCGGGCTCGCCGTCGGTCTCGGCGACGGCCGGGTTGGGCCGGGCGTCACGCGCCACGGGCACCGGCTCGTCGCCGGGACAGGCGTTGACGGCGATGTGCACCACGTGGTTGCGGGTGATCATGCGGCGTCCGGCACGCCCCTCCACCGCGGCGAGGGCGCGCAGGGCCCCCGCGACGGCCGGGTCGCCGCCGGCGTCGCCCTCACCGGGGTCGGACACCTGGATGCGGACGACGCCGGAGCGGTTGCCGGCGGGGCCGAGGCGGCGGACGCGGTCCGGGGCGCCGGCGGCGAGGGTGCGGAAGTGACCGCGCACGGTGTCCTCGACGACCTGCGCCTCCTCCCCCTCGCGGGCGAGGACGACGCCCTTCTCGTAGAGGAACTCCCCCGCGTCGTCGGGTCCCATGGCCAGCGGGACGCCGGGCATGGAGCGCTGGATCTGCCGGAACTGCTCACGGAAGCGCTGGGGTGGCATGGCGTGGTCCTCCACTGGGGCGACGGGGCCGGAGCCGCGGAGCTGTCGTGATGAAGAGCCTCCGGGTGCTCCTTTGATACAACGCTGTACCTGTGAGGCGTGGTTGCGGACCACTACCATCGTGGAGGTGACAGCGGGAAGCGACGCGGTGCAGGACCTCCTTCCGCTGGTGTTCGCCGCCCCGAACGAGGCGCTGACGAAGGCGGAGTCCGTGCTGCGGCACCGCCCCGAGCCCCTGCACGCCTCCGTGGCGCATCAGGTGATCGGCATCTGGCAGCGGGACTTCGGGGACATGCGGCTCGCGCTGCGTCATCTGCGCAGGGCGCGGGACTGGGCGGCGCGGGCGGGTTCGGCGGACCGGGAGGCGGACGTCCTCGCCACCCTCGGGGTCGCGTTGGTGCATTCGGGGCGCACCCGGCAGGGCCTGGACGCCCTGGGCCGGGGCGTGCGGCGCGGCACCGGCCACACCCGGGCCCGGGTGCTGTTCCGGCGGGCGTACTCGTGGTGGGTGCTGGGCCATCACAAGGAGGCGCTGGAGGACGTACGGCGGGCCGTGCCGGTGCTGCGGCAGGCGGGGGACGTGATCTGGACGGCGCGGGCGCTGACGCTGCGCGCGACGGTGCATCTGGCGCTGGGCTCGGTGGAGCGGGCCGAGGCGGACTTCGCGTCGGCGGAGGACCTGTGGGCGGTCACGGATCAGGAGCACGACAAGGCGGACGCGGTGGAGAGCCGCGGTCTTGCCGCCTTCCGTTCCGGTGACGTCCCGGCGGCGCTGCGGCTGCTGGACGAGGCGGAGGAGCGGTACGCGAAGCTGGGCACGCCGACGTTCATGCTGAGCATCCGGCGCTGCGAGGTGCTGATGGCCGCGGGTCTCGCGGCGGAGGCGCTGGCCGAGGCGGACACGGCGATCGCCGAACTGGACTCCATCGGCGGTCAGTCGACGCGCAAGGCGGAGCTGCTGCTGGCGGCTGCGCGGGCCGCCCGGCAGGCCGACGACCCGGCGACGGCGACGGCGCGCGCGGCGCTCGCCGTGCGGCTGTTCGCGGGGCAGCGGCGCGCCTGGTGGGAGGCGCACGCCCGGCTGGTGCTGATCGGGGCCCGGCACGCGGCCGGGAAGAGGTCGGGCCGGCTGGTCCGGGACGCGGCGGCGGTGGCGGAGCGGCTGGTGGAACTCGGCGCGCCGGCCGCCCCGGAGGCGTTCCTGCTGGCCGGGCGGATCGCGCTGGACCTGGGCAGGACCACGGACGCGGAGCGGCACCTGGCGGTGGCCGCGCGCAGCCGGCGAAGCGGGCCACCGCTCGCGCGGATGACGGGCTGGGCGGCGCAGGCGCTGCGCGCGCGGGCGGCCGGTTCCACGCGTGGCGTGCTGGAGGCGTGCCGGCGCGGGCTGGACGTGCTGGACGACCACCGGATGACGCTGGGCGCGTCGGAGCTGCGGGCACGCGCGACGGCGCAGGGCGCGGAACTCGCGGCGCTGGCGCAGCAGGCCGCACTGCGGTCGGGCGGGCCCCGGCGGCTGCTGGTGTGGAGCGAACGCTGGCGGGCCACCGCGCTGTCCGCGCCGCCGACCCGGCCGCCCGCCGACCCGGAGCTGCTGAGCCACATGACCGCGTACCGGGAGATCGCGGCGCGCGCCGAGGAGACCCGGATGGAGGGCAGGCCGGTGCCGGCGCTGGAGCGGGAACAGCGCCGTCTGGAGCGGGCGATCCGCTCCCGCACCCTGCACATGCGGGGCGAGGCGCACGGCGACGACGCCCGCTTCGACGTGGGCCGGCTGCTGGAGCAACTGGGCGACGGCGTACGGCTGGTGGAGCTGGCGGTGGTCGACGGGCGGGTGCAGGTGCTGCTGTGCGGGCAAGGGCGGGTGCGCCGGTTCGAGGCGGGGCTGCTGGCGGCCGCCGAGAGGGAGGCCGAGCATGTGCAGGCGGGGCTGCGGCGGCTGGCCCATCCGGGGGCGCAGGCGCGGCTGCCGGTGGTCGAGGCGGCGGGCCGCCGTCTGGAGGAGTTGCTGCTGGGGCCCGCCGCGGCGCACCTGGGCGACGGTCCGGTGGTGATCGTGCCGCCGGGGCGGCTGCACCGGGTGCCGTGGGCGTTGCTGCCGTCGCTGCGGGAACGGGTCGTCAGCGTGTCGCCGTCGGCTAGCAGTTGGCTGCGCGCTCGGGAGACGCGGCCGCCGTGGGGCGGACGCCAGGTGCTGGTGCGCGGGCCGGGTCTGGCG
Organism: Streptomyces sp. BJ20; assembly: GCF_022869105.1. Lineage (NCBI taxonomy): Bacteria > Bacillati > Actinomycetota > Actinomycetes > Kitasatosporales > Streptomycetaceae > Streptomyces > Streptomyces sp. BJ20. The sequence goes on along the minus strand of NZ_CP094918.1, from coordinate 2,868,569 downwards.
ACGGGCGGCGAGGAGGTGACCCGCCTGGCCGGCCGGTACGGCGGGGCGACGGTGCTGGAACACCGGGACGCGACGGTGCCGCGGGTGCTCGCGGAACTGGACGGGGCGGGCCTCGCGCACATCGCGGCGCACGGCACGTTCCGCACGGACGGTCCGATGTTCTCCGCGCTGCGGATGGCGGACGGCCCGCTGATCGTGCACGACTTCGAACGGCTCGGCCGCAGCCCGTACCGCATCATCCTGTCCTGCTGCGACACGGCCCGCTTCGCCACGGTCGGTGCGGACGAACTCCTCGGCCTGGTCACGGCGCTGCTGCCGCTGGGCACGGCGGGCGTGGTGGCGTGCAGCGCGCCGGTCAACGACGCGGCGGTCGTCCCCCTGATGCTCGCCCTGCACGAGGGCCTGGCTGCGGGCCTCCCTCTCCCGGAGGCGCTCCGCGACGCCCGGTCGGCGATGCCGGACGACGCCCTGCACCGGGCCACGGGGTGGGCGTTCACGGCGTTCGGGGCGACGTGAGGGCGGCCCCTTGCGGGCCGGCTGGGGGCTCCCGGTTGCGGGCGGGGCGCGGGCCCGCCGGGCCGGCGGTACGAGCGCGACGCGAACCGGGGTGCGGCGTACCGGTGGACCAGCCCGGTACCGGGTTGTTGTGCTGCCGACGTCGATGCCGGCGACGACGGCGTGAACGGGCCCTGGCGGCGGACCGGCTCGTCCCACGACGCGCGGTGACACGGTGACCCGGACCTACGCTGGCGGGCGTGAACAAACGACGACAGAAGAAGCTGGCCCGGCGGCTCGTCCAGTCGGTCATGTTCGGGGAGGTCCGCGAGGTCGACGCGCTGTTGCGAGCCGGGACCGACCCCGACGGGCGTGACGCCGGCGGCACGACGCCCCTCTACGCCGCCTCGGTCCACGGAGCGACCGACAAGGTGCGGCGTCTCCTCGCGGCCGGGGCCTCGCCGGACACCGAGAGCGGTCACGGGGACCAGGGCACGCCCCTGTGCGGGGCCGCGTGCTGGGGGCACGTCGAGACCGTGCGCGCACTCCTGGAGCACGGGGCCGATCCGAACCTCCGTGAGGACCAGGGCACCGGGTGGTCACCGCTGCGGTGGGCGCGGAACGGACCGCACCAGGAAACGGTCGACGCCCTTCTCGCCGCGGGAGCTCGGGAACACGAAACAGCCGGTTGACGGCAACGGGCACCGACGAAGCCAGCACTCACTCATTGACGGTGCCCGCTCGGCTGCGAGAACGGCAAGGACCCCGCGTACACGTTCACCGACGGCTCCGGCCCGGTGACGGGCCGGCGTGGCCGTCGCCGTACCGGCCGTGTCCTTCCTGCCGTTGACCGGCGACGGCATGGACACCGGGACGCGCGCGCTCATGCACCTCGCCGTGGCGGCCGTACTGATCCCCGGACCGGCCGGCCTCGCGCTCACTCGTAGCGCGTGCGCAGCGACTCCCGCTCGATCTCCTCGATCTGCTCGACGGTCAGACCTGGCAGGTTCAGCTGGGCCAGCGTCACCTGCGCGCTGCTCGGCTGGGCGTCGGCGGGCACCCACTTCTCCGGCTGCCAGGCATTGCCGCGCATCAGCGACTTCGGGCAGTGCGGGTAGGCCTGTTCGATCCGCACCACGATCGCGGAGACGGGCGGCTTGCCCACGGCGGTGAGCTGAGCGAGCAGTTCGGGGCGGGCCGAGACGAAGGCGTGCCCGTTGACGCGGAGCGTGGTCGTGCGGCCGGGGACGACGAAGAGCAGGCCGACCCGTCCGGTCTCCACCACGTTCTGCAGGGTGTCGAGCCGCTTGTTGCCCGTCGCGTCGGGGATCGCCAGCGTCCGGTCGTCCAGCACCGCGACGAACCCCGGCGGGCCGCCGCGCGGGGTCACGTCGGCCCGGCCCTCGGCGTCCGCGCTGCCGACGAGGACCAGCGAGGCGCAGCCGATCAACGCCCGTGTCTCGTGAGTGAGATGGTCGATCTCCTTGCGGACCGCGTTCTCGTTGGGCTGCGGGTACAGCTCGCGCAGCTGTTCCGTGCTGGTGAGGGCGTCCGCCTTCAGGGCGTCGAAGAGCAGGCCGGTGGTGGTCCCCGTGTCGGTGGTCATACGGACGACCCTAGAAGACGACCTTGGTCCTGTGCAGGGCTCCGCGTGATGTCGTGCGGTGTGCACGGAATGCGTCAGGGGCCCGCCGGATGTCCGGCGGACCCCTGTCCTCGCATCGTCGGGACGACAGGATTTGAACCTGCGACCCCTTGACCCCCAGTCAAGTGCGCTACCAAGCTGCGCCACGTCCCGATGCGGCTCCCGCGGCGAACCGCGTGATCTCGCAGGTCAACCCTACCGTATGCGGAGGGGCGGGTGGGCCGGGGACGCGGACGAGCGAGCCCGCACATTTGTCCTGTCAAATGGTTGACAGGTCACGCCGCCCGGCCTGAAGGTGGGCGGGCAGGACAGGACCCGGCCGGAGAGAGGCAGTCATGGTGGATGCGCTGGGCGTCGCCGTCGTCGGATTCGGCTGGATGGGCCGGGTGCACACCCAGGCCTACGCGCGGGTGGCGCATCACTTCCCGGAGCTGCCGCTGCGTCCGGAACTGGTCACCGTCGCGGAGGAGGTGCCGGGGCGGGCGGAGGAGGCCGCCGCACAGTTCGGGTTCGCCTCGACCACCCGCGACTGGCGTGACGTGGCCGCCGACCCCCGGGTGCGCGCGGTCAGCGTCACCGCGCCGAACTTCCTGCACCGCGAGATCGGCGTGGCCATGGCCGAGGCCGGCAAGCACATCTGGATCGAGAAGCCGGTCGGGCTGACCGCGGAGGACGCGCGGGCGGTCGCGGACGCGGTCGTCAAGGCCGGCGTCCAGGGCGCGGTCGGCTTCAACTACCGCAACGCGCCCGCCGTGGAGGCCGCCCGCGAGCTGATCGCCTCCGGCGGGATCGGCCGGGTCACGCACGCCCGCGTCCGGCTGTTCAGCGACTACGCGGCCCACCCGGAGGGCGCGCTGACCTGGCGGTACGAGCGGGAGCGCGGCGGCAGCGGCGTGCTGGGCGACCTCGCCTCGCACGGCGCCGACCTTGCCCGCTTCCTGCTCGGCGACATCGCCTCCCTGGCCGCCGACACGGCCGTCTTCCTGCCCGAGCGGGCCCGGCCGGCCGGCGCCACCGCGGGCCACTCCCGCGCGACGGGCGGCGAGCTGGGCGCGGTGGAGAACGAGGACTACGTGAACTGCCTGCTGCGGTTCACCTCCGGCGCGCGGGGCGTGCTGGAGGCCTGCCGGGTCTCCGTGGGCGAGCAGAACAACTACGGCTTCGAGGTGCACGGCACCGAGGGGGCGGTGTTCTGGGACTTCCGCCGGATGAACGAACTGGGCGTCAGCCGCGGCACCGGCTACCAGGACCAGCCGGTGAGCACGGTGTACGTCGGGCCGGGCGACGGCGAGTTCGGCGCCTTCCAGCCGGGAGCGGCCAACGCCATGGGGTATGACGACCTCAAGGTGATCGAGGCGTACCGCTTCCTGCGGTCGGTCGCCGAGGGCGTCCCGTACGGCGCCACCCTCGCGGACGCGGTGCGCAGCGCGACCGTGCTGGACGCGATGGCGCGGTCGGCGGAGGACCGGGCGTGGGTGACGGTGGACGCCCCCGTGTGACGTCGCCGGCGGGCACCGCGGCACTCACCGCGCCGCCGCGTTCTCCTTTCGTCCCAGCCACACCTTGATCGGCACCAGGACCAGCCACCACCACATGGCGGCCGGTCCCACCACCAGGGCCAGCGGAATGGTCACCACGAACACCGCGACCGTGGCGCCCAGATCGAGGGCGTAGAGGAACTCGTCCCGGACGCGTTCGGCGTCGCCGCGCAGCCAGGGCCGGCGGGCGATGACGGCGGCGAGGGCGAGGTGGACGGCGCCGAGGGCGGCGACGGCCGCCGAGTAGATGACGACGGAGGCGCGTTCGTCGCCGTACTCGGAGACCAGGGCGGTGGGGAACGGCAGCAGCGCGGCGAGGCCGAGGCCGAGGACGGTCAGCCAGATCACGTCGGCGTCCACCTGCCGCACCGGGCGGAAGATGGCCCGGTGGTCGCGCCAGAAGCCGGCCAGCACGGCGAGGCTGATCCCGTAGGCGCCGAGGTTGGGCAGGACGTCGCCGAGCGCCTCGTGGAACCCGTCGGAGTCCAGTCCCTGCGGCACGTGGATGTCCAGGACCAGCAGGGTGATGGCGATGGCGAAGACGCCGTCGGAGAGCGCCAGCAGCCGGTCGGTCCCGCCTTCCGTGGTCGGTTTCCTCATGCGCACGACGGTAGGCACGGCCGGCCGGGAGCGGGGCGTCACACGCCAGGCGGGTCACCCGGCCACGGCGGGCGCGGGCATGTTGTAGGGCGTGACCACCTGGATCGCGGAGGGCAGGGTGGGTCCGGCGGGCGGCAGCGCGCCGTGGGCGCGCATCACCAGACGGCAGGCCTCGCGCAGGTCGTGGCGCAGGTCGTGGTGGAGGACGGCGGACAGCCGGTGCTCGCGCAGCAGCCGGGTGTTGTCGTGGTCGAGGTCGTGGGCGACGAACACGGCGCACTCGCGTCCGGCGTCCTCGAAGGCGCGCAGGGTGGCGATGTTGCCGCCGCCGATCGAGTAGACCGCGCGGATCTCCGGGTCGCGTTCCAGGGCGGCGCGGACCAGGTCGTACTGGGTGGCGTCCAGGCCCTGGCCCTCGGCGATCTCGACGAGGGTGCGCCCGGGGTGGCGGGCGCGCATGGTGCTGCGGAAGCCCATCTCGCGCTCCTCCTCGTTGCGGAAGAAGCCGCTGGAGAGGCTGGTGAGCACGTTGCCCGGCCGGTCGCCGAGCCACTGGCCCATGAGGTAGGCGGCGGTGGCCCCGGCCGCTCGGTTGTCGCTCCCGACGTGGCCGATGCGGGCGCTGACCGGCAGGTCGGTCACCAGCGTGACGACCGGTATGCCGGCCGCGGCGAGCCGCCCGACGGCGGCGGTGACCTCGGGAACGTCGGGGGCCTTGAGGAGCACGCCCTGGGAGCCGCGGCGGGCGATCCGGTCGAGGACGGCGACCAGCTCCTCCGCCGGTCCGGTCTCCCGGAAGTGGAAGCGGGAGCGCACCACCGCCGGGTGCAGGGACGGCAGTTCGGCCTCCAGGGCGGCGCGGACGGCCGTGGAGAACCGCTCCGGCGACTGCATCACGATGTCCACCATGAACGTCCGGCCGACCAGGCGGACCTGGGTGCGCTGCCGGTCCAGGTCGGCGATGGCCCGGTGCACCTCACGCGCGGTGCTCTCCCGTACCCCGCCCCGGCCGTTGAGGACCCGGTCCACGGTGGCCTCGCTCAGTCCGGCCTGACGTGCGATTTCACGGATCGGGAAGGGGTGCCCCATGCGACTGCTCCTGAGGGGTTTTTGATGGGTTCCTGATGGTGGTGCGAGGGGTTTGTTCTGACAAGAATGACATCACCAGCGTCGCTCCGTGACCCGAAGGGACGACTCCATGTCCGCATCGCCTTCCGTGCAGACCCCCGCGCCGGCCGCCTGGCTGTCGGAGCGGGACTGCGATCTGGACGCCTTCCGCGCCTTGGTCGAGCAGTCGATCGACGCCTCCTCGTACCCGCTGGCCTCCGCGGTCGAGCGGAACGTACTGCTCTACGACGCCGAGCGGCTCGCGCTCGCCGACCGCCGCACCGCGCAGGCCGAACTGGTGCGCGCCCTCGCCGACGGCCCCGGCATCGTGGTGGTCCGCGGCGCCTTCTCCGACACCTCGGTGGTGGACCGGACCACGGCCGTGTTCGACGCCCTGATCGCCCAGCAGCGGGCGTCGGGCGCCACCGCCGGCGACCACTTCGCGAAGCCGGGCGCCAACGACCGGGTGTGGAACGCGCTGGAGAAGGCCGCGCTGCACGACCCGGAGACGTTCGCCGACTACTACGCGAACGACATGGTCGCCCTCGTGTCCACGGCCTGGCTGGGCCCCGGCTACCAGGTGACCTCGCAGGTGAACGTGGTGAACCCGGGCGGCGCGGCGCAGACCGTGCACCGTGACTACCACCTGGGCTTCCTCTCCGACGAGACGGCCGCGGCCTACCCGGCGCACGTGCACCGCCTCTCCCCCGTGCTCACCCTCCAGGGCGCGGTCGCGCACTGCGACATGCCGGTGGAGTCCGGGCCGACGATGTACCTGCCGCACTCGCAGAAGTTCGAGCCCGGCTACCTCGCCTGGCGGCTGCCCGGGTTCCAGGCGTACTTCGACGACCACCACATCCAGCTCCCCCTGGCCAAGGGCGACGCGGTGTTCTTCAACCCGGCGCTGTTCCACGCGGCCGGCGCCAACCACTCGGCGGACATCCGGCGCGCGGCCAACCTGCTCCAGGTGTCCTCGGCCTTCGGGCGTGCCATGGAGACCGTGGACCGTGAAGCCGTGGTGGGCGCCGTCTACCCGGTACTTCTGGCCCGCAAGGCCGAGGGCGCCTCGGAGCAGTGGCTGGAGAACGTGATCGCGGCGAGCGCCGAGGGCTATCCGTTCCCCACCAACCTGGACGACGACCCGCCGGTCGACGGCCTCGCCCCGCCTTCCCAGGCCGACGTGGTGCGCAGGGCGCTGCGCGAGGGCCGGTCCCCCCGAGCCCTGCGCGACGAACTGCGGGCCGCCGCCGCACGCCGCGCGAGCTGACCCGACACCACCACCCGGAAGGACATCATGGGACTCCTCGACGACAAGGTCGTCCTCGTCAACGGCGGCAGTCAGGGCGTGGGGGCCGCCGTCGCACGGGCCGCGGTGCGCGAAGGCGCGGTCGTGGCGGTCAGCGGCCGCCGCCCGGAGCCGGGCGAGGCGCTGGTCGCCGAACTGGCCGGGCAGGGCGGCAAGGCCATGTTCGTACGCGCCGACCTGGCCGACGCCGAGCAGGCCAAGGACACGGTCGCCCAAGTGGTACGGGCGTACGGCCGTATCGACTGCCTGGTCAACTCCGCCGGCCTGACCTCACGCGGCACGCTCCTGGACACCACACCCGACCTGTTCGACCAGCACATCGCGATCAACCTCAAGGCGCCGTTCTTCGCCATGCAGGCGGCGGTGGCGGACATGGTGCGGCGCGCCGAGCCGGGCACGATCGTCAACGTCATCACCTCCTCGGCGCACGGCGGACAGCCGTTCCTCGCCCCGTACGTCGCCGCCAAGGCGGGCCTGATGGGCCTCACCCGCAACGCGGCTCACGCCCATCGGTGGGACCGCGTCCGCATCAACGGCCTGAACATCGGCTGGACCGCGACCGAGGGCGAGGACGCCACGCAGCGCACCTTCCACGGCGCCGGCGACGACTGGCGCGAGCAGGCCGCCGCGAGGCTGCCGATGGGCAAGCTCGGCCGGCCAGACGAGATCGCCGACTTCGTGGTCCTGCTGCTCTCCGACCGCTCCGGGGTCGTCACCGGCTCCGTCATCGACTGGGACCAGAACGTCCTCGGCGGCCTCGACTGACCTGCCCCGCCCCCTCACCAAGGAGCATCACCACATGCGCATCGGAATCCTCGGCCTCGGCCGCATCGGCGCCTTCCACGCCGAGACCCTGTCCGGGCTCGACGCCGTCGAGTCCCTCGTCGTCTCCGACCCGTTCGCGGACGCCGCGAAGGCCGCCGCGGAGCGCTTCGGCGCGCAGGTCGCGGACTCTCCCGAGGCGGTGCTCGCGGCCGGGGTGGACGGCGTGGTCGTCGCCGCCGCGACCGACGCCCACCCGGGGCTGATCACGGCCTGCGTCGACGCGGGCGTCCCCGTCTTCTGCGAGAAGCCCGTCGCCCGCACGATGGCCGAGGGCGTCGAGGTGCTGAAGGCCGTCGCCGGCCGGGACGTCCCCGTCCAGATCGGCTACAACCGCCGCTTCGACACCGGCTTCGTAGCCGCCCGCGCCGCGGTCCGGTCGGGCGAGCTGGGCACACTGCACACCGTACGCTCCACGACCCTGGACCCGGCGCCGCCCCCCGCCGCGTACATCGCCGCGTCCGGGGGGATCTTCCGGGACTGCTCGGTGCACGACTTCGACATCATCCGCTGGGTGACCGGCCGCGAGGTGACCGAGGTGTACGCGGCCGGCGGCAACCGGGGCGCCGACTTCATCAAGGAGGCGGGCGACGCCGACACCACGGGTGCGATCCTCACCCTGGACGACGGCACCCTCGCGGTGGTCTCCAACAGCCGCCACAACGCCCGGGGTTACGACGTCCGCATGGAGATCCACGGCTTCACCGACTCGATCGCGGTGGGCCTGGAGGACAAGCTGCCGCTGCGCTCGGTCGAACCCGGCGTCACCTTCCCGGCGGGCGTGCCGCACGACTTCTTCATGGACCGCTTCACCGACGCCTACCGCGCCGAGCTCCTCGCCTTCACGGAGGTGGTGGCGGGGTCCCGCCCGTCGCCGTGCACGATCGAGGACGCCCTGGAGGCCGGCTGGATCGCCGAGGCGTGCACACTGTCGCTGCACGAGCACCGTCCCGTCACTCTTGAGGAGGTACGGCAGGCATGAGCGAGCCCGCTCCGCAGCCCCTGCGCGTCGGAATCCTGGGGGCCGCGCGGATCACCGAGCGCGCCCTCGTCGCCCCGGCCCGGTCCGGCGGCCACCGCCTCGTCGCGGTGGCCGCCCGCGACCGCTCCCGCGCCGAGGCGTTCGCCGCCGCGCACGGTGTGGAGCGGACCCACGGCTCGTACGCCGAGCTGCTCGCCGACCCCGAGGTCGAGGCGGTCTACAACCCGCTCGCCAACGGACTCCACGGGCCCTGGAACCTGGCCGCGCTGACGGCCGGCAAGCACGTGCTGACGGAGAAGCCCTCGGCGAGCAACGCCGATGAGGCCCGGGAGGTGCGGGAGGCCGCCGCGACGTCCGGCACGGTCTTCATGGAGGCCTTCCACTACCTCTTCCACCCGGTCACCCGCCGGCTGCACGAGCTGCTCGCCTCCGGCGAACTGGGCGAACTCCGCCACGCGGAGGCGATGGTGGCGATCCCGGCCCCCGGGCCCGACGACCCGCGCTGGTCCCTGCGTCTGGCCGGCGGCGCCCTGATGGACCTCGGCTGCTACGGCCTGCACGCGCTGCGGATGCTCGCCCCGTGGGCGGGAGGCGCGCCGCGCGTGGTCGCGGCACGGGCGGGTGAGCGGGCGGGGGCGCCGGGCGTGGACGAGTGGCTGGACGCGGATGTCGCGTACCCGGGCGGGGCGACGGGTACGGCACGGTGCCATATGGCGTACGAGGGGCTGGAGATGAGCCTGCGGGTCATCGGCACGCGAGGCAAGGCCACGGCCCCGAACTTCGTGCTGCCGCAGATGGACGACCGGGTGGTGGTCCGCACCGCAGCGGGCGAGCGTACGGAGCGCCTGGGCACGCGCTCGTCGTACGCCTACCAGTTGGAGGCGTTCGCCGCCCGGGTCCGTCGGGAGGCGTCCCTGCCCCTCGACGCGGACGACGCGGTGGCGACGATGCATCTGATCGACGCGTGCTACACGGCCGCGGGCCTGTCCCCGCGGCCTCGCACCGCACCCTGACCTGGCGCGCGGCCCGCCGGCGCGGGCCCGGGCCGTACCTCGGCGCGGGTGCGGGCCGAGGGAGTTCGCGCACCTGGCGCCGACAGGGCGCCGCCGCGCCCACCCTCCCCCACTCTCGGCTTCTCCCCCACTCTCGACTCCGCTCGAGCGGGGGGGACCCCCATCGCCCTGGGGGCACCTCCCAGGCCCTTGAGGCACTGGGGGAGGCACGAATGCCCGCGGATGGCGGGACGTGTGCCCGCCACCAGTGTCGGGGTAGCCGCCGACGGCGGGGAGGGGACGGGGTGGGGGTGGGCGCCCGCAGCGGCCGGCGCGTCCGCGCCCTCCCCGTTGTCACGCCCTCATCGCGCCAGACCGAGGACGACCGCCCCCACCGCGGCCCCGCACCACCCACCGCCCGTAGGCGCTATGCCCGCCCCCACCGCACAGAACCCTGCGCCGCAGGCACACGACCTCAACCCCCACCGGACGCAGCCCAACGCCGCAGGCGCGTTGCCTCAGCCCATCGCTGCCTGCACCGCGTCGCGGCCCAGCGCCGCCCTGCGAAGAACGCGGCTTCAGGCGTACAGCGGCGGCTTCTCCGCGAGTTCGACCTCGACCCGGACGCCCTGTTCGAGCGCCCGGACGCCGGCCTCGCAGACGGCCGCGGCGGCGTAACCGTCCCAGGTGCTGGGGCCGGTGACCTCGCCGCGGCTGGTGGCGTCGACCCACGTCTGGACCTCGTCGTCGTACGCCTGGGCGAAGCGTTCGGTCCAGTCCTGGGCGATGGTGCCGCCCCAGCGTCCGGCCATGGTGGTGACCAGCTGGTGGCCGTCGCCGATGCGGGCGGTGCCGCGTTCGCAGACCGCCTCGGCCTGCACCTGGTAGCCGAAGCCGCAGTTGACGAAGATCTCGACGTCGGAGAGGGCGCCGCCGTCGGTCTCCAGGACGACGAACTGCGGATCTCGCAGCCCCTCGGGGGCTTCCGAGGAGGAGGCCGGCCGGAGCACCGTCACAGCGGTGATCTCGTGGCCCAGCAGCCAGCGGGTGACGTCGACCTCGTGGGCGACGGAGTCGCTGATCAGCATGGAGCTGGTGAAGAAGGGCGGGCTGGCCACGTTGCGGTGACGGTTGTGCAGCATCAGCGGCCGGCCCAGCTGCCCGGTTCCGAGCAGAGCCTTGAGGCGGACGTACTCGGTGTCGTACCGGCGCATGAAGCCGACCTGCACCCGGCGGTGGCCGAGGGCCTGTTCGGCTTCCATGACGCGCAGCGCGGAGGCCGCGTCGGGGGTGAGCGGCTTCTCGCACAGGACGGGCAGGTCGTGCGCGAAGGCGCCGAGCAGGGCCGCCTCGTGGGCGGGACCTGAGGAGGCGACGAGCACGGCGTCGACGTCCGGCGACGCCATCGCCTCGTCGGCGTCGGTGTGGGCGGTGCAGCCGTCGACGCCGGCCGCGACGGCCTCGGCCCGTTCCTGGTCGATGTCGACGACCGCGGCGACGCGTGCCCCGCTGATCACCCGGTCGATCCGCCGCACGTGGTCGGCGCCCATGCGGCCGGTGCCGACCACGGCGATGCCGAGGGGCTCGCGCCGGTTCATGTGTGTCGCCTCCCGGTCCGGTGGGTGGTGGTCAGGCGCCGCAGGAGCGGAGGAACTTCCGGGTGCGCACCGCGATGGGCAGCGGCTTGTCCGGCTCGCAGGGGTACATGTCCTGCTCGACGATCGCGAACAGGTCCACGCCCAGTTTCTGCGCGGCCGTCAGCACCGGGCCCAGCTCCGGCACGCCGGCCGGCGGTTCGCACATCACCCCGCGCTGGACGGCGGGCCCGAAGGGGATCTCGTTCTTGACGACGTCGGCGAGGATCTCCGGGTCGACCTGCTTGAGGTGGAGGTAGCCGATGCGCTCGCCGTAGGTCTCGATCAGCTTGACGCTGTCGCCGCCGCAGTAGGCGTAGTGACCGGTGTCGAGGCAGAGGTTGACCAGGCCCGAGTCGGTGGAGTCGAGGAAGCGCTCGACGTGCTCCTCGGTGTCGATGTGGGTGTCGGCGTGCGGGTGGACGACGATGTCGAGCCCGTACGTCTCCTTCACCTCTCGGCCGAGGCGTTCCATGCCACGGGTGAGGTGGCCCCACTGCTCGGTGGTGAGCTCCGGCGGCTCAAGGATCTCGGCAGTCTTGTCGTCCCGCCAGAACGACGGGATGACGACCAGGTGCTTGGCGTCCATCGCCTGGGTCAGCGCGGCGACGCGGCTGACCTGCTCCCAGGTGGAGTCCCACTCGGACGGTCCCCGGTGCAGCCCGCAGAAGATGGTGCCGGCGGACACCTTCAGGCCGCGGCTGCGCACCTCGTCGGTGAGGCGGGCGGGGTCGGTCGGCAGGTAGCCGTAGGGGCCGAGTTCGATCCAGGAGTAGCCGGCCTCGGCGACCTCGTCGAGGAAGCGCCGCCAGGGCACCTGCTGCGGGTCGTCGGGGAACCAGACACCCCAGGAGTCGGGGGCGGAACCGACCCGGATGCGGTCGAGGGCGACTGCCATGTCAGGACTTCCCTTCCGGGGTCGCGGCCGTGGACGCCCTGAGGTCGCCGGACTCCGGCAGGCCCTCCGTGTCGACGCCGCGGACCTGCGCCAGTTCGTGCTTGAGGGCGGCCAGTTCCGCGCCGCCGGCCATGTGGTTGGTCAGCTCCTCGAGGCTGACCTGGCTGCGGTCGGCGCTGAGCTCCAGGGTGCCCAGACGCAGCACGTTGAAGTGGTCGCCGACCATGTAGGCGTGGTGCGGGTTGTGGGTGATGAAGATGACGCCGAGGCCGCGGTCGCGGGCCATGGCGATGTACTTCAGGACGACGCCGGACTGCTTGACGCCGAGCGCGGCGGTGGGCTCGTCGAGGATGAGGACGCGAGCGCCGAAGTGGACGGCGCGGGCGATCGCCACGCACTGGCGCTGGCCGCCGGAGAGCGTGCCGATGGGCTGCTCCAGGTCGTCCAGGACGATGCCCATGTTGCGCAGTTCCTCGTCGGCGGTCCGCTTCATGCGGTCGATGTCGAGGCGGCGCAGGGGCCAGGGGCCCTTGGTCATCTCGGAGCCGAGGAAGAAGTTCCGCCAGACCGGCATCAGCGGGACGACCGCGAGGTCCTGGTAGACGGTGGCGATGCCCTTGTCGAGAGCCTCGCGCGGGGTGGAGAAGCGCACCGGTTCGCCGTCGACGAGGAACTCGCCCTCGGTGTGCTGGTGCAGCCCCGAGATGATCTTGATGAGGGTGGACTTGCCGGCGCCGTTGTCGCCGAGGACGCAGGTCACCTTGGAGGGGTGGACGGTCAGGTCCACGCCGTGCAGGGCGCGGATGTTGCCGTAGGACTTGCCGGCGGCGCGGAGCTCGGCCAGGGGGCGGCCCCCGTCGGCCGGGGTGTCCGTGCGGACGGCACCGTCGGTGCCGGTCGTCTTGTCGGTCATTGCGGTCACCTCCGGGTCGCCGTGCGCTGGACCCACAGATTGATGAGGACGGCGCCGAGCAGCATCACGCCGAGGAAGGCCTTGAACCAGTCGGGGTTCCAGCCGGCGTAGACGATGCCCTGCTGCACCATGCCGAACATGAAGGCGCCGAAGACGGGTCCGATCGCCGAGCCGTAGCCGCCGGTCAGCAGACAGCCGCCGATGACCGCCGCGGCGATGTAGATGAGCTCCTGGCCCACGCCCTCGCCGGACTGCACGGTGTTGAAGGAGAACAGGTTGTGCATGCCGACGAACCACGCGCCGAAGCCGACCAGCATGAACAGGGAGATCTTGGTGAAGGTGACGGGGACGCCGACCGCACGGGCGCTCGCCTTGTTGCCGCCGACCGCGAAGACCCAGTTGCCGTACTTGGTGCGCAGCAGGACCCAGGTGGCGAGGGCGGCGAAGACGAGCCACCAGATCACGGTGATCTTCACCTGGACGCCGCCGACCTCGAAGCTGGAGGCGAAGAGCGCCTTCGCCTGGTCGAAGCCGTCCATGTCGGCGATGCTGTCGGTGGCGACGTTGCCGGTGACGAGTTTGGTCACCGCGAGGTTGACGCCCTGGAGGATCAGGAAGGTGCCCAGGGTGACGAGGAAGCTCGGCAGCCCGGTCTTCACGAGCATCCAGCCGTTGAAGAAGCCGACGGCGAGGGACACCACGAGGGCGACGATCACGCCCATCCACACGTTCAGGGTGAGCTGGTAGCTCAGCATGCTCGCGGTGAGCGCCGAGGTGACGACGGCGACGCCGGCCGAGAGGTCGAACTCGCCGCCGATCATCAGCAGCGCCACGGGCAGCGCCATGATCCCGATGGTCGACGACTGGTACAGGATGTTCGCCATCGAGCTGCCGTCGCGCACGGGCGGGGCGGCGAACAGGAAGAACACGAGGACCGCGACGGCGCCGAGGAAGACGCCGACCTCGGGCCGGGCGAGTAGCCGCAGCGTCAGCGGGCGCCGCGCGGTGCGCCCGTCCTTCTGCTTCGCGGGGCCGGGGGCCGGCGGCGTGGTCGCCGCCGGCTCAGCCTGTTGGGCCATGCTCATCACCGGGTGCCCTTCGCGGCGAACCGGGAGACCGCCTCGACGTTGGACTTGTCGACGAACGCCGGACCGGTCAGGACGGGCTGCTCGCCGCCGCCGCTGTAGTTGCCGTTGTTCTTGTAGAGCCACAGGCCGTCGACGGCGAGGTAGCCCTGGAGGTACGGCTGCTGGTCCACCGCGAACTGGATGTCGCCGTCCTGGATGGCTCCGGTCAGCTCCTTGTTCAGGTCGAAGGTGGCGACCTTCGCCTTGCTGCCGGCCTCCTCGACGGACTGCACCGCGGTCGGCGCGAAGGGCGCGCCGAGGGTGACGACGTAGTCGATGGAGGAGTCCTGCTTCAGCTTGGCGGTGATGGTCGACCTCACCGACGGCATGTCGGTGCCGTTGACGTTGAGGACCTGCGTCTTGCCCTCGAAGGTCTTCTCCAGGCCGGCGCAGCGCTGGGTCAGGCCGATGTTGCCCTGCTCCTGGACGACGCAGACCGCGTTCTTCGCGCCGACCTCGTTGAGCTTCTTGCCGAACGCCTCGCCCGCGACGCTCTCGTCCTGCCCGAAGAACTCCAGCAGCCCGAGGTCCTTCCAGTCGCTCAGTCCGGAGTTCAGGCCGACGACCGGGATGCCGGCCGCCGTGGCCTTCGCTATGACGCCCTTGAGCGCGTCCGGCTTGGCGAGGGTGACCGCGATGCCGTCGACCTTCTGGTCGATCGCGTTCTGCACCAGGTTGGCCTGGTTGCCGGCGTTCGGGTCGGCCGAGTAGATCAGCTTGACGTTGTCCTTGTCGGCGGCGGTCTGCGCGCCCTTGCGCACGATGTCCCAGAAGGTGTCGCCGGGCGCCTGGTGGGTGACCAGGGCGACCGTCATCTGCGGCGTCGAGGCCTTGCCGGCCGAGGCGTCCGCTCCGCCTTCCTCGGACTTCTTGCCGCCGCTGCTGCTCGAGCAGCCTGCGAGAGCCAGGGCGGCTGCCGCCGCGGCCGCGACGAAGGGGGCGACTCTGCGGGAGCGGGGGTGGGAAGAGCGGTCCATCAGTCCTGCACCTCACTGTGCTTCACGGGGGAAAGGGGGCGAGGAGTCCGAGAGTCCGGTGCCCGGAACCTCGGGAGTCCGGGGCGTGTGCCATCACACACGGCGGTTCGTGCTGGGACGCGATCCAATCCCCGAAACCGCCTGCTGTCAATACTTTGTTAAGACATCATTTCACGCGCTCGTCCGAATGTAAGTACAAACTATTGACACCGCCGCCCCTCGAGACCTACACCTGGGATGCGGCGGGTCCCCGGAAGCACGTCCCCACCGTGGCAGGGCGTCCTGGGCCCCGCATCCCCAGCTGCTCGAGGAGCGTCGCTCAATGGCCGACACACCACAGTATTTCGACCTGGTCACCATGGGTCGCATCGGGGTCGATCTTTATCCCCTGCAGACCGGGGTGCCGTTGTCGCAGGTGGAGACGTTCGGGAAGTTCCTGGGCGGCTCGGCCGCCAATGTCGCGGTCGCCGCGGCGCGGCTCGGCCGCTCCACCGCGGTGATCACCCGCACCGGGGACGACCCCTTCGGCGCCTATCTGCACGAGGCGCTGAAGGACTTCGGCGTGGACGACCGCTGGGTGACCCCGGTGGCCGCCTACCCGACCCCCGTCACCTTCTGCGAGATCTTCCCGCCGGACGACTTCCCCCTCTACTTCTACCGTCGTCCCAAGGCGCCCGACCTGGAGATCCACCCGCACGAGCTGGACCTGCCGGCGATCCGCGCGGCCGGCATCTTCTGGGTCACCGGCACCGGCCTGAGCGAGGAACCGAGCCGCACCGCCACGCTGGCCGCCCTGGAGGCGCGCGCCAAGGCCGGCACCACCGTCTTCGACCTGGACTGGCGGCCCATGTTCTGGCGGGACCCGGACCAGGCGCGCCCGTACTACCGCGAGGCGCTTCGCCACGCCACGGTCGCCGTCGGCAACCTCGACGAGTGCGAGGTCGCCACCGGGGTGCGCGAACCCGAGGCGTGCGCCGAGGCGCTGCTGGCGGCGGGCGTGGAACTGGCCGTGGTCAAGCAGGGTCCGCGGGGTGTGCTGGCCGTGCACCGGGACGGCACCCGCGCCGAGGTGCCCCCGGTGCCGGTCGAGGTGGTCAACGGCCTCGGCGCCGGCGACGCCTTCGGCGGCTCGCTCTGCCACGGTCTGCTCTCCGGCTGGGACCTGGAGCGGACCATGCGCCACGCCAACGCGGCCGGCGCCCTCGTCGCCTCGCGCCTCGCCTGCTCGTCCGCCATGCCGACCGGGCCGGAGGTCGCCGACCTCCTCGCGCGGGGCTCGGCCGGCCGGCCGAGCCAGTCCTGAACGGAGCCCTTCCTTGAAACTCAGCATCCCCGAGCTCACCACGGTCCGCGCCCGGCATCCCGAGGCCGTCGCCGAGGCGGCGGCCCGCCGGACCCGCCGTCCGCTGATCGGCGACAGCGGCCGGCTGATGATCGTGGCCGCAGACCACCCCGCGCGGGGCGCGCTCGGCATAGGCGACCGCCGTCTGGCCATGGCGGACCGGGCCGACCTGCTGGAACGCCTGTGCGTCGCGCTGTCCCGGCCGGGCGTGGACGGGGTGCTGGCCACCGCCGACATCCTGGAGGACCTGCTGCTGCTCGGCGCACTGGAGAACAAGGTCGTCATGGGGTCGATGAACCGCGGCGGCCTGGCCGGTGCGTCCTTCGAGATGGACGACCGTTTCACCGGCCACCGCGCCGAGGACATCGAGCGGCTCGGTTTCGACGCGGGCAAGCTGCTGGTCCGCATCGACTACGACGACCCCGGCTCGCTCACCACCCTGGAGGCCTCCGCCCGCGCCGTCGACGCGATGGCCGCGCGCCGCCTGCCGGTGTTCGTGGAGCCGTTCATCTCCCGCCGGGTGGACGGCCGCGTCCGCAACGACCTGTCCGCCGAGGCCGTCACCCGCTCCGTCGCGATCGCCTCCGGGCTCGGCGGCACCTCCGCCTACACCTGGCTGAAGCTGCCGGTCACCGAGGACGTCGACGACATGGACGAGGTGCTGCGCACCTCGACGCTGCCGGTGGTGCTGCTCGGCGGCGAGGTGGGCGACCAGGAGGCGGCCTACGAGCGCTGGGGCAAGGCGCTGCGGCTGCCCACCGTGCAGGGCATGGTCGTCGGCCGCTCGCTGCTCTACCCGGTCGAGGGCAGTGTGGAGACGGCGGTGGACACGGCCGTCGGCCTGTTGTGACAAGCCCGTACGACGACGCACGCAGACGGAGGCACGCATGACCCATCACCTTCCCGCGGGCAAGGCCGCCGCCGGCCCGTACACCGTGGACGTGAGCCCGCGGAGCGCCGGCTGGGGGTATTCCTCGCTGCGGGTGCTGCGGCTGGAGCCGGGCGGCTCGCACACCTTCGACACCGGGGACAGCGAGTGGATCGTGCTGCCGCTGGGCGGCGCGTGCACGGTCGCCTCGGACGACGACTTCGGCCACGAGGAGTTCGCGCTCACGGGCCGGAGGAGCGTGTTCGACGGCGTCACCGACTTCGCCTATGTGCCGCGTGACGCCCGGGTCACCGTGTCCTCCTCGGAGGGCGGGCGGTTCGCCCTGACCGGCGCCCGCTGCTCGCGGCGGCTCCCCGCCCGGTACGGGCCGGCGTCGGACGTGCCGGTGGAGCTGCGCGGCACCGGGAACTGCTCCCGCCAGGTGAACAACTTCGGCGCGGCGGACGTCCTCGAGTGCGACAAGCTGATCGCGGTGGAGGTGCTCACCCCGGGCGGCAACTGGTCGTCGTTCCCGCCGCACAAGCACGACGAGCACCGGCCGGGCGAGGAGTCGGTGCTGGAGGAGATCTACTACTTCGAGTTCGCCGCCCACGACGGCACGCCCGGCCTCGGCTACCAGCGGGTGTCCCCGTCCGGTCCGGGCCGTGAGACGGACGTGCTGGCCGAGGTGCGTGACGGCGACGTCGTCCTCATCCCGGACGGCTGGCACGGCCCGTCCATGGCGGTGCCCGGCCACCACATGTACTACCTGAACGTCATGGCGGGACCCGAGGCCGAGCGGGCCTGGCTGATCTGCGACCACCCCGACCACGCCTGGATCCGCGACACCTGGCCCGAGCAGCCCGTCGACCCCCGACTCCCCCTCTACACCGCACCGGAGAGGTCCGCATGAGCGCCACCACCCGCCGACTGACCACCGCCCAGGCCCTGGTGCGGTTCCTGTCCGCGCAGCACACCGAGCGGGACGGCGTGCGCCGCCGGCTGATCGCGGGCACCTGGGGCATCTTCGGTCATGGCAACGTCGCCGGTCTCGGGCAGGCGCTGGTGGAGTACCGCGACACCATGCCGTTTCACCAGGGCCGCAACGAACAGTCGATGGTGCACGCGGCCGTCGGCCACGCCCGCCAGCTCAACCGCCTCTCCGCGCAGGCGGTGACCACGTCCATCGGCCCCGGCGCGACCAACATGGTCACCGGCGCCGCGCTCGCCACCATCAACCGGCTGCCGGTGCTGCTGCTGCCCGGCGACTACTTCGCCTCCCGCGCCGCCGACCCGCTGCTCCAGCAGCTGGAGCATCCCGTCGAGGCCGACGTGTCGGTCAACGACACGCTCCGCCCGGTGTCCCGCTACTTCGACCGGATCACCCGCCCGGAGGCGCTGATCCCGTCCGCGCTGAACGCGATGCGGGTGCTCGCCGACCCGGCCGAGACCGGCGCCGTCACCCTCGCGCTGCCGCAGGACGTGCAGGCGGAGGCGTACGACTGGCCGGAGGAGTTCTTCGCCGAGCGCGTGTGGACGGTACGGCGGCCCGCCCCGGACCCGGTGGAGCTGGACGCGGCCGTGGCGGCCGTACGGGCGGCACGGCGGCCGCTGATCGTCGCGGGCGGCGGGGTGCACCACAGCGAGGCCGAGGACGCGCTGCGGGCGCTGGTGGACGCCACCGGCATCCCGGTCGCCTCCACCCAGGCCGGCAAGGGTTCCCTGCGCCACGACCACCCCGCCGACCTGGGCGGCATCGGCCACACCGGCACCGCGGTGAGCGACGCGCTGGCCCGCGACGCCGACGTGGTGATCGGCGTCGGCACCCGCTACACCGACTTCACCACCGCCTCCGGCACCCTGTTCCGGAACCCGGACGTCACGTTCGTGAACCTCAACATCACCGGCTTCGACGCCCACAAGCTCGCCGCCCGCCCCCTGGTGTGCGACGCCCGCACCGGTCTGGAGCGGCTCACGGAGGCGCTCGCCGGGTACCGCGTGGACGCGGCGTACGAGGCGGAGTACGGGGAGGGCAAGGAGCGCTGGGACGCGGTCGTCGAGGCGGCCCTGCGCGCCGAGGACGACACCGCCG
The DNA here is from genome assembly GCF_022869105.1 of Streptomyces sp. BJ20. Taxonomy (NCBI): domain Bacteria; kingdom Bacillati; phylum Actinomycetota; class Actinomycetes; order Kitasatosporales; family Streptomycetaceae; genus Streptomyces; species Streptomyces sp. BJ20. The sequence goes on along the minus strand of NZ_CP094918.1, from coordinate 2,849,231 downwards.
TGCCGACGCAGACGCAGGTGCTGGGCGCGCTGGACGCGGTGGTCGGCGACGACGACGTGGTGATCAACGCGGCCGGCTCGCTCCCGGGCGACCTGCACAAGCTGTGGCGTGCCCGCAGCCCCCGCCAGTACCACCTGGAGTACGGCTACTCCTGCATGGGCTACGAGATCCCGGCCTCCCTCGGCGTCCAGCAGGCCGCGCCCGGCACGCCCGTCTGGGCGCTCGTCGGCGACGGCACGTATCTGATGATGCCCACGGAGATCGTCACGGCCGTCCAGGAAGGCCTGCCGGTCAACGTGGTGCTGGTGCAGAACCACGGGTACGCCTCCATCGGCGGCCTGTCGGAGGAGACCGGCGGCGAGCGTTACGGCACCGCCTACCGCCACCGCGCCGCCGACGGCTCCTTCACCGGCGCCCCGCTGCCGGTCGACCTCGCGGCGAACGCGGCCAGCCTCGGCATGGACGTCCTGCGCGCCAAGACGGTGCGTGAGCTGCGCGCCGCCCTCGCCGAGGCCCGCGCCTCCGACCGTCCGACCTGCGTCTACGTCGAGACGGACCCGACGCCGACCGCTCCCCCGGCCGAGGCCTGGTGGGACGTGCCGGTGGCGGAGGTCGCCACCCGCGAGCCCGCCCGGCAGGCCCGGGAACGCTACGACGCCCAGGTCGCCGGGCGCCGCCGCCACCTGTGAACCCGTCCCCCGCGCTCCGACCGGGAGCCCCGACAGGAAGGCACGTCCATGGCGAAGACCGGTGACCCCGCACGCGCCGCGGCCGGAACGGCGACGCACCCCCTGCACTTCGCCCTGGACCGGGGCAGTCCGGTGCCGCTGTACTACCAGCTCGCCCAGCAGCTGGAGGCGGCGATCTCCGACGGGGTGCTCGCGCCCGGCGACCTGCTGGGCAACGAGGTGGACCTCTCGGTGCGCCTCGGCCTGTCCCGGCCGACCGTCCGCCAGGCCATCCAGTCCCTGGTCGACAAGGGGCTGCTGGTCCGGCGGCGCGGGGTGGGCACCCAGGTGGTGCACAGCCAGGTGCGCCGTTCCCTGGAACTGACGAGCCTCTACGACGACCTGGAGGCGGCCGGACAGGCGCCGACCACGGAGGTGGTCCGCCACGAGACCGTCCCGGCGCCGCCCGGTGTGGCCGCCGCCCTGGGGCTTGCCGAGGGCGCCGAGGTGATCGTCCTGGAGCGGCTGCGGCGCACCCATGGCCTGCCGGTCGCCCTGCTCGGCAACTACCTCCCGTCGGGCCTGCTCGACCTGGACGGCGACCGTCTGGAGGCGACCGGCCTGTACCGGATGATGCGCACGGCCGGCATCACCCTGCACAGCGCCCGCCAGACGGTCGGCGCGCGCTCGGCGACCGCGGAGGAGGCGTCCCGCCTGGACGAGAAGGAGGGCGCGGCGCTGCTCACCATGCAGCGCACCGCGTACGACGACACGGGCCGGGCGGTGGAGTACGGCAGCCACATCTACCGCGCGTCCCGGTACTCCTTCGACTTCCAGTTGCTGGTCAGACCGTGAACCGCGGGGCCCTCCCCGCGCGTCCGTACGATCAGCACTGATCATCACGACGCGCGAAGGGGACGCCCGGTGGACATCGCGAAACCCCGCCCGACCCGGGGGCGGGTGCCCGCAGCCCTGGCCGTACTGACTGCGGGGCTGCTCGCGTTCCACCGGGCGGTGCCGAACACGCCGGGCCGGGTGGGCAGCCTGCTGGAGTCGTTCCTGCCGTGGCTCGGCCTGGCGGTCGTCCCCCTGTTCCTGTACGGCCTGGTGCGCAGGTCGCCCGTCGTCCTGGTGGCCGTGCTGCTGCCCGTCGCGGTGTGGACGCGTCACTTCGGTGACCTGCTCCTCCCCGCGTACCCGGCCGGGCCGCGCGATCTGGTCGTGGTGCAGCACAACGTCTCCGACGAGAACCCCGACCCGGCGGGCACGGCCCACGCCCTCGCGGGCTCCGGCGCGGACCTGATCGCGCTGGAGGAACTGGTGCCGGACGCGCTGCCCTCGTACGAGCGGGTCCTCGCCGCGCGCTATCCGCACCACGTGGTGCGCGGCACCGTCGGGCTGTGGTCGCGGTACCCGCTGAGCGGCGCGCGGACGGCGGACATCAAGCCGGCGGGCCTGACCGAGCCGTGGAGCCGGGGGCTGCGGGCGGTGGCCGCCACACCGCACGGGGAGGTCGCGGTGTACGTGGCGCATCTGCCGTCGGTGCGGATCGGGCCGCGCGGGATGACGTCGGCCCGGCGTGACGAGAGCGCCGAACGGCTCGGACGGGAGGTGGCGGCGGAGCCGCTGGAGCGGGTGGTCCTGCTGGGCGATCTGAACGGCACGGTCGACGACCGGGGTCTGGAACCGCTGACGTCCCGGCTGGAGGTACCACGGCGCGGGTTCGCGTTCAGCTTCCCGGCGGGGCCGCCGCTGGTGCGGATCGACCAGGTGATGGCCCGCTCGGCGACGGTGCACGGGATCGACACCCTGCCCGCCACGGGGAGCGACCACCTGCCGGTGCGGGCCCGGATCGGGCTCGGCTGAGGCGCGGACGCGAGAAGGGCCGTACCGGAATGCTCCGATACGGCCCGACGACCCGCTGTCTCGCAAGTCGGGACGACAGGATTTGAACCTGCGACCCCTTGACCCCCAGTCAAGTGCGCTACCAAGCTGCGCCACGTCCCGGTGCGCGTCGCACGGGTGAACCGCGTGATCGCGCGAGGAGCACTTTACCGCACAGCCGACGCCGGACCGAAGCCGGGCCGGGAGGCGGGGCACGAATCGGTGCGCCGGGCCGGGGCACAATCGGCCGTATGGGCACCACGGACAGCACATCCACCGACCACCGGTCCACCGGCCGCGCGCCCGCCGGGCGGGACCGCGACGACGAGGGCCGGGCACGCAACGCCCGCCCGCGCGACGGACTCGGGCGGCCCCTGCCGTACGGCGAGGAGGGCGTGCCCCGGCAGCCGGAAGGGGTGGTGCGGCGGCCGGAGGAGAGCGTCCGCGAGGCGCAGCGGCTGCTGAACGAGGGCAAGCCGTTCCACGCGCACGAGGTGTTCGAGGACGCCTGGAAGTCGGGTCCCGAGGAGGAGCGGGAACTGTGGCGGGGGCTGGCCCAGATGGCGGTGGGGCTCACCCACGCGGCGCGTGGGAACGTCACCGGCGGGGCGCGGCTGCTGCGGCGAGGGGCGGGCGCGGCCGAGGAGTGGGCGGCGGGCGGTGAGCTCCGGCCGCACGGGATCGACCTGGCGTCGGTGATCGCCTGGGCGCGGGAACTGGCGGCGGAGGTGGAGCGCGGGGAGGGCGTTCCGGTGGACGCGGGCGCGCGGGCGCCCCGGCTGCGCGGCGCCGCCTGACCTGGGTGCCGGGCGGCGGAGGGCGTGCGGCAGACTCGGGGCGTGCGGACTCTTCATGTGATCGGTATCGGCGCGGGCGACCCCGGCCAGCTCACCCTGCAGGCGGTCAGGGCCATGCGGGACACGGACGTGTTCTTCCTGCTCGACAAGGGCGAGGCGAAGGCTGACCTGACGCGGCTGCGCCGGGACATGCTGGAGACGCATCTGGCGGACCGGACCTACCGCGTCGTCGAGGAGCGGGACCCGGAGCGGGACCGCTCGGCGGGCGGCTCGGCCTACTCCCCCGCCGTCGGCGACTGGCGCAGCGCCCGTGCCGACATCTACGAGCGGATGATCGCGCAGGAACTGGGCGAGGACGAGACCGGCGCGTTCCTGGTGTGGGGCGACCCGGCGCTGTACGACAGCACGCTCGGCATCCTCGAGGAGGTGCGGGAGCGGGCCACGGTCGCCTTCGACTACGACGTCGTGCCGGGCGTCAGCAGCGTCTCGGCCCTCGTCGCCCGGCACCGCACGGGCCTCAACCGGGTGGCGCGCCCGGTGCAGATCACCACGGGACGGCGGCTCGCCGAGGAGGGATTCCCGGAGGGCGTGGACGACGTGGTGGTGATGCTGGACGCGCACCAGCGTTTCCGTGCCTTCGCCGACGAGGACGTCGACATCTACTGGGGCGCGTACATCGGCACCCCGGACGAGATCCTGGTCTCCGGTCCGGTCGCCGACGCCGCCCCGCGCATCGAGCGGCTGCGCGCCGAGGCGCGGGAGCGCAAGGGGTGGATCATGGACACGTATCTGCTGCGCCGCTCCCCCGGCGGGCGTTAGGACCTGCGGGGGCGGGTCCGGTCGGCGGGTGAGGGCCGGGGTGGTGGGCCGGGAGTGGTCCGTCGTGGTCTCGACCAGACCCTCACCGTGGGCGCGCGACACCCCCGGCTCCTCAGCGCACTCCCGTCGCCGGCCCGCTTCGCGCGGCGGGCGGTCGCGACCATCACAGTGGGTCCCTCCGGGGCGGTTGTCGACCGGACAGGGGCGTCGGCCCGGGCGCCCGGGGCGGGTGGCGACCGCCCGGCGCGCCCGATGCCGTGGGGCGTCGCCGCACGTGCGCGAAGGGCGTGCCGCTCTCCGGGACCGCAGGTCTAACGGGACCGGCGGCCGAGCGCCGCGTCCAGCCGGTTCAGCACCGCCGGCACGTCCGGGAGCGCGGTGACGTCCTCCGGCAGGGGCGGGCGGCGGACGACCACGACGGGGAGGCCGAGGTCCCGGGCGGCGGCGAGTTTCGCCGAGGTTGCCGCGCCGCCGCTGTCCTTCGTCACCAGCACGTCGACGCGGTGCTCGCGCAGCAGTGCCGTCTCGTCGGCCACGGTGAACGGGCCGCGCGCCAGCAGGACGTGCGTGTGCGGTGGCAGCGGCGGCTCGGGGGGTTCGACCGACCGTACGACGAAGCTCAGCTCCGTGAGTCCGGCGAAGGCGGCGAGGCCGAGACGCCCGGTGGACAGGAACACCCGGCGCCCGAGTGCGGGCAGCACGGCGGCGGCCGCCTCCAGGGACGGGACCGGGTGCCAGCGGTCGCCGCGGCCCGGCTGCCAGCCGGGGCGGCGCAGCACCAGCAGAGGCACCCGCGCGGCGGCGGTGGCGGCGGCCGCGTTCCCTGTGATCGTCGCGGCGAACGGGTGCGTCGCGTCGACGACGGCGTCCACGCTCTCCTCACGGAGCCAGGCCGCGAGTCCGTCGGGGCCGCCGAAACCGCCGACGCGTACCTCGCCGTCGAGCGCGCCCGGCCGGGACACGCGTCCGGCGAGCGAGGTGGTGACCCGGACCCCGGGGCGGGCGGTCAGCGCGGCGGCGAGCCGGCGCGCTTCGGTGGTGCCGCCGAGGATCAGCACGTGCGGGGACATGCGCCGAGCGTACGGGCCCCGGGTACGGCGGCCGGAGGCGGCCCGGAGGCCGAAGATCGCCGTCGTCCCGCACGCCCGTGCCGTTCGCCCTACGATGACGCCTGACGACTTAAGGAGTCATGGGCGTGGACTGGAGCAGTCGGGGCTATCACGCCCAGCGGTGGGCGGCGCGGGGGGCGTTGCTCGCGGCGGCGCTCGCGGTGGCGGCCCCCCTTGTCTACGGCGGGCTGCGCGGACTGCTGCTCCTGGTGCTCGGGGTGGCCGGGCTGGGGCTCAGCGCGGCGGCCGTGTGGTGGACGCTGACGTTGCGCGGGCCGCTGCGGTGGGGGGCCGCACTGGTCGCGGTATGCGTGCCGGCGGGGCTGCTGGCGCTGTTCGCGGTGACGTTGTTCTGGGCGTTGCTGGTGTCCCTGGCGCTGTGGGGTCTCGCGGTGTGGAGCGGAAGGTACGCGCTGCGCGGGACGGGCGGGCACACCCCGGCGCGTGAACGTCGCCTGCCGCCGCCCCGGAAGCCTGTACTGATCATGAATCCGCGGTCGGGCGGCGGCAAGGTGGGCCGGTTCCGGCTGCGGGAGAAGGCGGAGCGGCTGGGCGCGCGGGTGGTGCTGCTGGAGCCGGGGCAGCAGCACGACGTGACCGAGCTGGCCCGGCGGGCCGTCGCCGACGGCGCGGACCTGCTCGGCGCGGCGGGCGGCGACGGAACCCAGGCGCTGGTCGCGGCCGTGGCCGCGGAGCACGACGTCCCGTTCCTGGTGATCAGCGCGGGCACCCGCAACCATTTCGCCCTCGACCTCGGCCTGGACCGGGGGGACCCGGCGGCGTGTCTGGACGCGCTGACGGACGGGGTGGAGCTCCGGGTGGACCTGGGGTTCGCCGGGGACCAGCCGTTCGTGAACAACGCGTCGTTCGGCGCGTACGCGGCGATCGTGCAGAGTCCCGCGTACCGGGACGACAAGATCGGCACGAGTCTGGAGATGCTGCCGGACCTGCTCACCGGGCAGCAGGGGCCCCGCCTGCTCGTCCGCGCCGGTGACAACACGCTGACGGCTCCGCAGGCGGTGCTGGTCAGCAACAACCCGTACCGCACCGGCGACCCGTTCGGGCTCGGGCGGCGCGAGCGGCTGGACTCGGGGACGCTGGGCGTCCTCGGGGTGAAGGTGGAGGGCGCGATCAGCGCGGCCGCGCTGCTGCTGAACCCGGAACCGGCGGGGCTGACGGTGCTGACGGCGCCGGAGGTGGTCATCGAGGCGGACCGGGACGAGATCGAGGCGGGCGTCGACGGCGAGGCGATGGTCCTGCCCGCGCCGGTCCACTGCCGCATCGCCCCGGGCGCCCTCCGCGTCCGCGTCCCACGCAAACGCCCGGGCGTCGCCCCCGGCCCGCCTCGCCTGGACTGGCGCCGCCTCCGCAAGCTGGCCGCGACGGTAGGCCGCACGGCGGCGCCCACCCACCTCCACTGGCCCCGCCACAGGTCACGGCATGCGGAGGCCGACAAGGAGACGACACCCCCGGGCGGCCCGTCCGACACCTGAGCACGTGCCCTGCCTGCACGGCCGAACACTGGCATCACCCATGGGAGAGGCGGCCTCCCGACGATGCCTGCGGCCCTCGACGGCCGAGCGCGCCTGGAGCGCGCAGCGGCCGTCGAGCTCCCGCCAGGCGAGCCGACGCGGCACACCCCTACCGCACCCGCAGGAGCGGTACGACGCCGCGAGCGTCGCATCCCGCATGGGCGGGGCGGCGTAGCTCGCCTCCTCCGCCCCCGGCCGGCTGCCGATCGGGAGCGCCCCGGCCCGCGCACGGGGCCTGCCGGGCTCCGCCTCACCGCGCAGGCGCTCCGTCCTCCGCCGGGACCGGCCGACCGCGCCCCCAAGCGTCCGGCGGGTCGCCCGCCCCTCCTGCCGCCCGCACGGGCCCGACAGCCGCGCCGTCCAGCCGGACGAGACAGCCGCCCGGGTGTGCACCCGGGCACTCACCTCAGCAGCAACTGCAGTCCCCCCACCACCGTCGCCGCGATGACCAGTTGCTCGAACAGCCGTTGGTTGATCCGCGTCACCGCCCACTTGCCGAGGAAGGCGCCCGGCACCACGAACAGGACCAGCGCCGCGTCCAGCAGCAGCGAGTCCGCGTCGATCAGGCCGAGGCCCGCGCTGAACGGCAGCTTGGACGTGTTGACGATGAGGAAGAAGAACGCCGACGTGCCGAGGAAGCCCAGCTTGCGGAAGCCGGCCGAGAGCAGGTACATCGACATCACCGGGCCGCCCGCGTTGGCGACCATGGTGGTGAAGCCGCCGAGGACGCCGTAGGAGCGGGCCTTGACGCGGCCGGCCCGGGTGGTCACCCCGTCGGGTTCGTCCTCGGTGTCGGCGCGGCGCCGTCGCCACACCGTGACCCCGGCCATCAGCAACAGGATCGCCCCGATCGAGGTCCGTACGATCCCGTCGTCCGCCCATACGAGGAAGACCGTGCCGACGACCACGCCCGCCGCGACGGCGGGGAACAGCCGCCACAGGGTGGGCCAGTGCGCGTGCCGCCGGTAGGTCAGCACGGCCAGGACGTCCCCGGCGATCAGGATGGGCAGCAGCACGCCGGTGGACGCGCGGGCGGGCAGGACGGCGGCGAACACGGCGAGACTCACCGTGTTCGCGCCGCTGACGGCGGTCTTGGAGAACCCGACGAGCAGGGCCGCGAAGGAAAGGGCCGCGAATTCCCAGCCGGTGAGGTCCCAGAGGGTCATGGTGTTCATGCGGCGACCGATGCTACGTGCGGGCGTCGGCCGCCGGTAAGCCGCGTCCCAGCTGGTGACCTCCCGGCCGCCCGCCGCGGAGGTTGCCGCGAAGGCCGTGCGTCAGTGGCGTTCGACGAGCACCGCGCTGCCCTGACCCACCCCCACGCACATGGTGGCGAGGCCCCGTTCGGCGCCGGTGCGGCGCATGCGGTGCAGCAGGGTGGTGAGGATGCGGGCGCCGGAGCAGCCCAGCGGGTGGCCGAGGGCGATGGCCCCGCCGTCCGGGTTCACCCGCTCCGGGTCGATGCCGAGCTGGTCGACGCAGGCCAGCGCCTGCGCGGCGAACGCCTCGTTGAACTCGGCCTCCTGGATGTCCCCGATGTCCCAGCCGGCGCGGGCGAGCACCTTGCGGGTGGCGGGGACGGGGCCGATGCCCATGACGTCCGGATGGACACCCGCCGAGCCGCCGGCGACGTAGCGGCCGAGCGACTCCAGACCCAGGTCGTCGAGCGCCTCCTCGCTGACCAGGATCAGCCCGGCGGCGCCGTCGTTCATCGGGGAGGCGTTGCCCGCGGTGACCGAGCCGCCCGCGCGGAACACGGGCTTGAGCCGGCCGAGCTTCTCCAGGGAGGTGTCCTCGCGGACGCATTCGTCGGCGTCGACGACCACGCCGTCCGGGCGGGTCACCGGCAGCAGTTCGTCGGCGAAGTGGCCGTGTCCGCGGGCGTCGGCCGCGCGCCGGTGGCTGCGCAGGGCGAACTCGTCCTGCCGTTCGCGCGAGATGCCGTACCGTCCGGCGACCTCCTCCGCGGTCTCACCCATCGCCAGCAGGCCGTGAAGTTCCTTCATGGCCGGGTTGACCAGCCGCCAGCCGAGCCGGGTGTCGTACGTGTCCATGCGGTGCGGGAGCGCCTCGTCGGGGCGGGGCAGCACGAAGGGGGCGCGGCTCATGGACTCGGAGCCGCCGGCGATCACGATGTCGGCCTCGCCGGCCGCGATGGTGCGGGCGGCGGTGGTGACGGCCTCCAGGCCCGAGGCGCAGAGGCGGTTGACGGTGGCGCCGGGGACGGACTCGGGGAGGCCGGCGAGCAGGGCGGCCATGCGGGCGACGTTGCGGTTGTCCTCGCCGGCCTGGTTGGCGGCGCCCCAGTAGACGTCGTCGACGCGGGCCGGGTCCAGCGCGGGCACATCGGCGACCAGGCCGCGGATCACCGTGGCGGCGAGGTCGTCGGGCCGTACGCCGGAGAGGGCTCCGCGCAGTTTGCCGATGGGGGTGCGGCGGGCGGCCGCGAAGTGGACGGGACGCAACGGGGACTCCTGCTCCGGAAGCCGACGGCCGGGCTGCCGATCGGCGGCTCACTTAATTAGCACCGCTAGTTTCGGACTATAGACCGCCCAGCCCCTCCCGGGGAAGATCCTGGAGGTCACGGCCGGTCCCGCCGTACCGCCGGCCGGGTTTGTCCCGGTGGGCCGGGGGCACCCGCGCGTTCACGGAGTGGTCGCGGAGCGCGGCCCGTGCCGGCATCGCCCGCGGGTCCCCGCCCTCGCGCCACGAGCGCATCAACTGGGAGGAACACCACTTCATGACCGTCGTGAGGAGCACGCTTCCGGACGAGGCCCGCCGCATTTCCGGCGAGGCCCTCCAGGAGACCCTGATCGACCTGCTCGGACTGTCCCTGATCGGCAAGCAGGCGCACTGGAACGTCGTGGGGCCGCGGTTCCGCTCGGTTCACCTGCAGCTGGACGAGGTGGTCTCGGCCGCGCGCACGCACGCCGACACGGTGGCGGAGCGCGCCTCGGCCATCGGCGTGCCGCCGGACGGCCGCCCGGAGACGATCGCCAAGGTCTTCTCCCTGCCGGCGCCCGCGGAGGGCTGGCTGCGCGACTCGGAGGCCGTCGAGGTCATGACCGACGCCCTCGGCGCGGCGATCGCGCGGCTGCGCGAGCGCATCGACGCCACCGAGAAGGCCGACCTGGTCACGCAGGACCTGCTGATCTCCGTCACCGCCGACCTGGAGAAGCAGCGCTGGATGTTCGAGGCGGAGAACCACCCCCGGGAGTCCTGAGAACCCCGGACGCACGAGGCACGCGAACGAAGGGGCACACGATGACCGACGCCCTCGAGATGGACGCGCTGTGGGAGGACTTCCACCGCGCGGTGAACATGACGTCGGCGGAGCTGGCCGCATGGCTGCGGGTCGGTGACGCCGGCGAGACGACGGAGCCGCTGCCGGACCAGGCCGGCAGCGACACGGGACAGCACGTCCTGGCCATCCTCCAGAAGCGCCGCACCGACCTCACCGAGGACGACCTGCGCGTGATGGAGGAGGTCGTGAACGCCGTCCAGGACGAGACGGACCCGGAGAACGAGCCGGTGGCCGGCGACACCGCCCGCCGCCACCGTCTGATGACTCTGGGCCACGACCCGCTCAAGGCGTGACCGTGGCCGGCCGCGACGGCGAACGGGCCGTGGTGCGCGTCCTCGTCGACGCGCACGGCGAGACGTACGCGCACGAGGCGGGGATCGCCCTGCGGGACACGCCGCAGCCGCTGTACCGGCTGCTGGTGCTGGCCCATCTGCTGAGCGCGCGCATCCGCGGCTCGGTCGCCGTGGCCACCGCCCGAGCCCTGCACGAGGCGGGGCTGCGCGACGCGCGCCGGATGGCGGACGCGTCGTGGCAGGAGCGGGTCGACGCCCTCGGCCGGGGCGGTTACCGGCGCTACGACGAGCGCACCGCCACCCAACTCGGCGAGGCGGCAGAGCTGTTGCTGAACCGCTGGGGCGGCGACCTGCGCCGGCTGCGCGCGGAGGCGGCCGGTGACGTCGACGAACTGCGGCGTCTGCTGCAGGAGTTCCCCGGCATCGGCCCGTCCGGCGCGGGCATCTTCCTGCGCGAGGTGCAGGCGGTGTGGCCCGAGGCGGCCCCGCTGGTGGACGCCAAGGCGCTGCGGGGCGCCCGACGGCTCGGGCTGCCGGAGGACCCGGACCGGCTGCTCGGTCTCGCGGGCCGGACTGAACCTGCCGTGCTCTCCTCGGCACTGGTGCGCGCCGCGCTCGACAAGGACGTCGCCGAGGACACCCTGCGCAGAGCGGAATCCCGCTGACAGGCGCTCAGCTTCCCTACGGGTCGCCCCGGTTCACGGGGCGACCCGGTCCGTTCCCGGGACAATGTGATCACCGCGATGCACAATGGCCGGGTCGGCCCGTACGGGCAGGACGCGGGCGAGGGAGAGGGAGAGACCGTTGAGTGAGAGCCACACCCCGACGAGCGGCTCGGCGAGGCTGAACACCGGTGTGGCGCACAACGCGCGCGTGTGGAACTACTGGATCGGCGGCAAGGACAACTACGAGGTCGACCAGCAGGTCGGGGACCACGTCGCGTCGATCATCCCGGTCATCCGGGACATCGCCCGCGCGGACCGGGACTTCCTGGGCCGCGCGGTCACGTATCTGACACGCGAACGAGGGGTGCGGCAGTTCCTCGACATCGGCACGGGCCTGCCGACGGCGGACAACACCCACGAGATCGCGCAGCGCATCGCGCCGGACGCGCGGATCGTCTACGTCGACAACGACCCGATCGTCCTCGTCCACGCCCGGACCCTGCTGACCGGCACGTCCGAGGGCGCCACCGACTACATCGACGCCGACGTCCACGACCCGGGCGCCATCGTGGAGCGGGCGTCCGCGACGCTGGACTTCTCGAAGCCGGTCGCGGTGATGCTGCTCGGCATCCTCAACTTCGTGCTGGACACGGAGAAGGCCCGGGCGATCGTGCGCCGCATCATGGCGGAGGTGCCTTCCGGCAGCTTCCTGGTGCTCACCCACCCGACGTTCGACCCCGAGGTGGGCGGGGAACTCCAGGTGCCGGCGATGGAGTTCTGGAACGCGAACGCCACTCCCCCGCTCACGGCCCGTGGCGCGGCGGACGTCACCGCGTTCTTCGACGGACTGGAGCTGATCGAGCCCGGTCTGGTCTCCTGCTCCCGGTGGCGCGCCGAACCCGGCGCCGAGCCGGTGGTGCCCCAGTACGGCGCGGTGGCCGTGAAGCCCTGACCCCCGAAAGTATGATCAAAAAATGTCTGACATGACCGAGACCACGCCGGGCTGGCTGTCCTCCGACGACCTGGAGCAGGCACGCGCCCAGATGCCGATCCTGTACGTCGAGGCCGTCCCCGTGCGTGTGGACGACAGTGGTGAGGTCACCAGTGTCGGTCTGCTGCTGCGCATCGGGCCCGACGGGACGGTCAGCCGGACCCTGGTCTCCGGCCGGGTGCTGCACCACGAGCGGGTGCGTGACGCGCTGCTGCGTCATCTGGAGAAGGACCTCGGCCCGGTGGCGCTCCCCCGGGTCCCGGCGTCGTTGCAGCCGTTCACCGTCGCCGAGTACTTCCCCACCCAGGGGGTCACCCCGTTCCACGACCCCCGGCAGCACGCGGTGTCGCTGGCGTACATCGTGCCGGTGACCGGTGACTGCCGGCCCCGGCAGGACGCGCTGGACCTGGTGTGGTTCACCCCGCAGGAGGCCGTGTCGCGGGCGGTGCAGAGCGAGATGCCGGGCGGGCACGGGGTGCTGCTGAAGCAGGCGCTGGCGCACGCGGGCTGCGTGATCTGACGCGTGACGCCGTCCGGACCGCCGGGCGGGAAGGCGGTCCGGACGGTTCGGTGTCAGCTCTCCGGGTGGGTGAGGTTGGTGCCGTTCGACGGGTCGAAGACGTGCGCCTTGCCGAGGTCGACCCGCAGCTCGATCGGCTGTCCCTCGCGGGCGCGGGTCGCCGCGTCCAGCCGGGCCACGATCTGCTGGTTCCCGCCCGCGCCGGTGTCCGCCAGGCCCGAGTCCGACGCCAGTTCCTCCAGTTCGGCGGTGCTCACCGGGCCGCCCTCGGCGCTGAAGTGGACGTAGGCGTCGGAGCCCAGTGACTCCAGCACGTCCACGGTGACGGTGACGGCGGGGCCGCCGGTGTCGCGGGCCAGGCTCGCGTCCTCGAACGCCTCGGGCCGCAGTCCCACGATCACCTCGCGGGGCGCGTCCCGCCGCTCCAGCTCGCGGCGCATACGGTCGTCCAGCGGCAGGTCGCCGAGCGGGGTGCGCAGGGTGTCCGGGGTCAGGGACGCCTGGACGAAGTTCATCGCCGGGGAGCCGATGAACCCGGCGACGAACAGGTTGCGCGGCATGTCGTACAGCTCGGCGGGGGTGCCGACCTGCTGCACCAGGCCCTGGCGCATCACGACGACCCGGTCGCCGAGGGTCATGGCCTCGGTCTGGTCGTGGGTGACGTACACGGTGGTGGTGCCCAGGCGGCGCTGGATGCGGGAGATCTGGGTGCGCATCTGCACGCGGAGCTTGGCGTCCAGGTTGGACAGGGGTTCGTCCATGAGGAACGCCTTGGGGTCGCGGACGATGGCCCGGCCCATCGCGACCCGCTGGCGCTGACCGCCGGAGAGGTTGGCCGGCTTGCGGTCCAGGAACTCGACGAGGTCGAGCACCCGGGCGGCCTCCTCCACCTTGCGGTCGATGGTGGCCTTGTCGACCTTGGCCAGCCGCAGCGGGAAGCCCATGTTCTCCCGCACGCTCATGTGCGGGTAGAGGGCGTAGCTCTGGAACACCATGGCGACGTCGCGCTCCTTGGGCGCGAGGTCGTTGACGACCTGTCCGCCGATGCGCAGGGTGCCCTCGGTGATGTCCTCCAGGCCCGCGATCATGTTCAGGGTGGTCGACTTGCCGCACCCGGACGGGCCGACCAGGATCACGAACTCGCCGTCGGCGATCTCGAGGTCCACGTCCCGCACGGCGAGGGATCCGTCGGGATAGCGCTTGGTGACTCCCTCGAGGACGATCTCGGCCATGGGTGCTGCCTCCTTGCCTTCGGGCTCATCCCTTGACCGCGCCGGAGGTCAGGCCGGCGACGATCCGCCGCTGGAAGAGCAGGACGAAGATGATGATCGGGACGGTGATCACCACGGCGGCCGCGGCGATCGATCCGGTGGGCTGCTGGAACTGCGAGCTGCCGGTGAAGAACGCGATCGCGGCGGGCACCGTGCGCGCGGACTCGGTGGAGGTCAGCGAGATCGCGAAGAGGAAGTCGTTCCAGCAGAAGATGAACACCAGGATGGCGGTGGTGAACACGCCCGGCGCGGCGAGCGGCACGATGACCAGCCGGAACGCCTGCGCGGGCGTCGCCCCGTCCACCTTGGCGGCCTTCTCCAGGTCCCAGGGGATCTCCCGGAAGAACGCCGACAGGGTGTAGATCGCCAGCGGCAGCGAGAAGGTCATGTACGGGATGATCAGCCCGGGCCAGGTGTCGAAGATGCCGATGCTCCGCTCGATGTTGAACAGCGGGGACACCAGGGAGATCGGCGGGAACATCGCGATCAGCAGTGACATGCCGATGAGCAGCTGCTTGCCGGGGAACCGCAGCCGGGCCACCGCGTAGGCGGCCATGGTGCCGAGGATGACGGCGATCACCGTGGCGATGAGGGCGATGCCGATCGAGTTGATCAGGGCCCGGGTGAACTCGGAGGTCCGGAAGATCCCCTTGTAGTTCTCCCAGGTCCAGTCGGTGGGGATGTAGCTGCCGTCGGTGAGGGTGCTGGGCGTCTTGAACGAGAGGGCGACGATCCACCACACCGGGAACAGCGCGTACAGCACCACCACGACGTTGACGACGCCCCATCGCGTCGCGTGCGACCTGCCTGCGGCGGCCATCAGCGCTTCACCTCCGCGCCCGGTGCGGCGGCGCCGAACAGCTTGACGAAGGTGAAGGCGATGATCCCGACGCAGATGAAGATCAGGACCGAGATCGCCGACCCGATGCCCAGGTTCAGCGCGGTGAACAGGTTGTCGTAGCCGAGGATGGACAGGGATCCGGTGCCGTGGGCGCCCGCCGTGAGGACGTAGATGTTGTCGAAGATCCGGAAGGCGTCCAGGGTGCGGAAGAGCAGGGCGACCAGGATCGCCGGTTTCATCAGGGGCAGCATCACCTTGGTGAACCGCTGCCAGGGGGTGGCTCCGTCGACCATCGCGGCTCTCAGCGTCTCCTCGGGGACCAGGGCGAGGCCGGCGAGCAGCAGCAGCGCCATGAAGGGGGTGGTCTTCCACACCTCGGCCAGGATGATCAGCCACAGGGCGGGCCACTGCTCGGTGAGCGGGGCCTCCCCGCTGGGCAGCAGCCCGGCGAGATAGCCGAGTTCGGGGGTCCAGGCGTACTGCCAGGAGAAGGCGGCGACGACGGTGACGATGCCGTACGGGATGAGGACCGCGGTGCGGACCGTGCCGCGCGCGAAGAGCGTGCGGTGCATGACCAGGGCGAGGCCCATGCCGAGGACCAGTTCGACGGTCACGGACACCACGGTCAGGAACAGCGTCACCCAGAAGGCGTCCCACCAGAACGGTGAGGTCAGCACGGCGCCGTAGTTGCTGAGTCCGATGAACTCGGCTCGGTCGGGGAAGCGCAGGTCGTAGCGCTGGAGGGACAGGTAGACCGCGTAGCAGATGGGGTAGGCGGTCACGGCGAGCATGACGATCACGGCGGGCGCGCACAGCAGCCAGCCGAGGCGCCGTTCCTGCCGGGCGCCTGCCGACAGGGCCTTCTGGTCCTTCGCTTCGTCCTTCGCCGGCTCTGCCATGGTGCTCACGGGATCACACCCTCGGATCGCAGGGCCTCGTCGATCTGCTCCCTGATGGTGGAGACGTCGCTCTCCGGCTGGATGTCGGAGGGCGGGGACAGGGTGTGCGAGACGGCGATCGACACGTTCTGGTAGGCGGGGGTGAGCGGCCGTACGCTCGCCGACTCCAGGGAGGTCAGGACCTCCCTGGAGAAGGGGTACTCCTTCATGAAGTCCGGCTCGTCGTAGAGGGCGCGCAGGGTGGGCGGGAGTCCGCCCTTG
Source organism: Streptomyces sp. BJ20 (assembly GCF_022869105.1). Lineage (NCBI taxonomy): Bacteria > Bacillati > Actinomycetota > Actinomycetes > Kitasatosporales > Streptomycetaceae > Streptomyces > Streptomyces sp. BJ20. The sequence goes on along the minus strand of NZ_CP094918.1, from coordinate 2,833,377 downwards.
AGCGCCGCGTTGAGCTGGTTCTCCCGGTCGCGCAGGCACAGGGCGGCGTCGAAGGCCAGGTCGGGGTGGCGGGAGTAGGCGCTGACGGCGAGGTCGATGCCGCCGATGGTGGGGCGCGAGGGGCGGTCGGCGTCCACGCGGGGGTAGACCGCCCAGCGGAAGTTCTTGAAGAGCGTGGGGTTGTTGCTCTTCATCGACGGATAGACGAACGGGTAGTTGATCTCGAAGGCGGCGACTCCCGACTCCATGGCGAGCCGGTTCTGGTCCTCCATCTGGTTGGGCAGGGAGGGGTCGGCGGCCGGGGAGCGGGCGAGGTCCCGCATGATCGAGGCGGCCCGGACGGCGGGCGGGCCGAGGGAGGGCTCTGTGGCGCTCGGGTTGAGGATGGTGCCGCCGGCGCTGTTGATCAGGGAGTTGAACCAGACGGTGAGGCCCTCGTACTGGGCGCCCTGGATCTCGACGTAGTGCGGTTTGCCCTGCCGGGCCAGGTCGCGGGACATGTCCAGCATCTCGGCCCACGTCGTGGGCGGCTCGGGCACGAGGTCCTCGCGGTACCAGAGCAGCTGGATGTTGGTGTTGTACGGGACGGCGTAGAGCTTGCCCTTCCAGGTCGCCGTCTGGATCGGCACGTCGAGGGTGCCCTCGGTGGCCCTGCGCCTGTTCTCGCCGGTCCACTCCTTGATCCAGCGGGCCTCGGCGAACTCGGCGGCCCAGGTGACGTCCAGACCCAGGATGTCGAGGGAGTCGTCCTCGGCGGCGAGGCGGCGCACCATCTGCTGCCGCTGGCCGTCGGCCGCTCGTGGCAGCTTGTTGTAGACGATGCGGTAACGCCCCCCGGACTCCCGGCTGCACCGGTCGGCGGCCTCCTGGAGGGCGCCGGAGTCGTCGGGGAAGTTGTACCAGTTGAGGGTGGGGCGGGAGCTCTCGTCGTCACCGCCGCAGGCGGCGAGCGTCGAGGCGAGCACGGTCAGGGCGAGCAGCGCCCGCGCGCGCCGCGGCCTTCTGTGACGTCCGCACCTCGCGTGCAATCGCTCCACACCTCGCTTCCGGGACGGCGGCACGGGCGTCGGAACCCGCGACGGTGTCTCCGCCGGAACGTTAGATAGTTACAAAAGAGACATCAAGGACATATGCCGACGATTCTCATCGCGCCCGGACCGATGAGTTCCCGGCTTGCGGCCGGTCCGTACTCGTGACACCTCAGGAAGGGACAACGCCATGTCGGAGCTTCTCGTCGACTTCATCACATCCCTCGACGGCTACGCGTCGGGAGAGGGGTGGCCCGGATTCTGGGGCCTCGAAGGCCCGGAGTACCTCGCCTGGCTCGGCGAGCAGCCCGAGGTCACCTACCTGATGGGAGCGAACACCTACCGTTTGATGTCCGGCTTCGCCGCGGGCGACGTCCCGGCCGGCCAGGACGAGTTCAGGGACGAGGAGAAGGAGTCCGTCGACGAGCTCACGCAGGCGCCCAAGGTGGTGTTCTCCTCGACCCTGGAGGAGCCGCTGAAGTGGGCGAACTGCACGCTCGTCCGCGACGACGCCGTGGAGACCGTCCGCGCCCTGAAGGAGAGCGGGTCGGGGATCCTCAGCACCATCGGCAGCCTCAGCCTCTCCCGGTCCCTGCTGCGGGCCGGTCTCGTCGACCGCTTCCGGGTGGTGATGTTCCCGGTGATCACCGGGGCCACGGGCGCGGAACGCATCTACGACGGCTATCCGGACGTCGCCCTCGAGATGACCGGGAGCCGCACCTTCGACGGCCGCACACAACTGGTCGAGTACAAGCCCCGCGTGCTGGAGCACCCGCCTCTGGGCGCGCCTGCCTGAGGTGACCGTCACGCGTCAGGGCCGGTACCGGATGTCATCCGGTACCGGCCCTGGACCACGACTCGCACACGTCGGGACGACAGGATTTGAACCTGCGACCCCTTGACCCCCAGTCAAGTGCGCTACCAAGCTGCGCCACGTCCCGTTGCCCGTCTGACCTGGGGATTCCCCCGGCCGAACGCGCACGGAAACCATACCGCACTCGGGACGGTGATCGCGCATCCGTTTCCCGCGCACGACACCTCCGGGTGACACTTGACCTCAAGTTCGGTTGAGGTCGCACCGTCGACTGCATGACGATCACCGAGCAGCGCACGCAGACGTACGGATACGCCGATCTCCCGGGCCTCATGGGGCTGATGACCGGCGACGAGAAGCACGGACCCGCCGCGACGTCCACGCTGGACGTGCTGTGGGTCCTGTACGACCGGGTGCTCCGGGTCGGCCCGGACAGCGCCGACGCCCCGGGACGGGACCGGTTCCTGCTGTCGAAGGGACACGGGCCGATGGCGTACTACGCCGTCCTGGCCGCGAAGGGATTCCTGCCGGTGGACCGGCTGCCCGGCTTCGGCTCCTACGACTCCCCGCTCGGCCATCACCCGGACCGGACGCTGGTGCCGGGCGTGGAGATCGGCAGCGGGTCGCTGGGGCACGGGCTGCCGATCGCGGTGGGCACGGTGCTCGGGCTGCGCGCCCAGGGGCTGCACGACCCGGTGGTGTGGACCCTGATCGGGGACGCCGAACTGGACGAGGGCAGCAACCACGAGGCGATCGCCTTCGCCGGCCCCGCGGGCCTGGACCGGCTGCACACGGTCGTCGTCGACAACTCCTCGGCGTCGTACGCCCGTCCGGGCGGGATCGCCGCGCGGTTCGAGGCGGCCGGATGGTCCGCCCGCACGGTCGACGGCCGTGACCACGAGGCGCTGTACGCCGCGTTCACGGCCCCGCACCCGGGAAGGCCGCACGTGGTCGTGGCGCGCGTCGAGCCGAAGAACGCGTGATCGCCCACCTCCCCTCCCGTCACCTCACTCATCGAAAGGCCGATTCCCGTGGACAGCATGCGTGATCGTTTCGCCCCCGTCGTCACCCGGCTCCTGGACGAGGACCCGAGGGTCGCCGTGGTCCTCGCGGTGGTCGGCGCGGACGGCTTCACCGAGGCCCGGCGCCGCCACCCGGACCGGGTGGTCGACGTCGGCATCCGGGAGCAGCTGCTGGTCGGCGCGGCGTCCGGGATGGCGCTGACCGGGATGCGGCCCGTGGCGCACACCTTCGCCAGCTTCCTCGTCGAGCGCCCGTTCGAGCAGGTCAAGCTGGACCTGGGGCACCAGGACGCGGGCGCGGTGCTGGTGAGCGCCGCCGCCTCCTTCGACTGGCCCGCCGGCGGCTACACCCACATGGCGCCGGGTGACGTGGCGCTGCTCGACACCCTGGACGGGTGGACGGTGCATGTGCCCGGGCACCCGGACGAGGCCGAGACGCTGCTGCGGCACGCGGTGGCCGCCGGGGACGACAAGGTGTACGTCCGGCTCTCCCTTCAGTCCAACGCGGCCGGGCGGCCCGTGGACGGACAGCGGTTCCTCACGGTCCGGGAGGGGCGCGCGGGGGTGGTGGTCGCGGCGGGGCCGATGCTGGACGCCGTGCTCGCGGCGACGGAGGACCTGGACGTCACCGTCCTGTACGCCACCACCGTTCGCCCCTTCGACGCGGCGGCGCTGCGCCGGGCCAGCGCGACGGCGGGGACGGACGTCGTACTGGTGGAGCCGTATCTGGCGGGGACGTCGACGGCGGCGGCGAACGACGCGCTGGCCGACGTGCCGCACCGGGTGCTGGGGCTGGGTGTGGGCCGGGCGGAGCTGCGCCGCTACGGGCGGATCGACGAGCACCTGGCGGCGCACGGCCTGGACGCGCGGTCGCTGCGCGAGCGGATCACCCGGTTCACCGCCGGTGCGGTGTCCGCCGGCGCCTGAGCCGCGCACCCGCGGCGGGGTACGCGCGGCGGACCGCCGGGACCCCCCTCCGGACCCGGCGGCCACGCGTGATCGGGATCATGCCACGGGGCACTGACAACGGGAGGGGGCCGTTCGGCCCCGGCTCCGTCAGCCCTGCGGCGGCAGCCCCAGCCGGGGGTACGCCTCGAGCAGCCGGGCCGGGGCGGCCTGGCGCCAGGAGTCGGCGAGGACGTCCCGCAGCTCGTCCTCGTCCTCCAGCGCCGTGAGCCGGACCCGCACCCACGCGAACTGGGCCTCGTGGTCCGCGATCCAGAACTTCCCCGGCTCGGCGAGGGCCAGTTCGTCCCGCTCCTCCTTGGGACAGCGCACGGCGATCGACGTCTCGTCCTCCGGCAGGGTGGCGAACATCTTCCCCGCGACCCGGAACGTGGGCATGCTCCAGGCGATCTTCTCCGTGGTGTCCGGCAGGGACAGGGCGATCCGTCGTACGTCTTCGGCATCCGGCATGGCAGGAACGGTAGCGGGCGGGACCGACAATCACCGTTCGGTGCCTGCCCTCCCGCTTTCGAGGGCTCCGCTCCCGGGCCCCCGGTCGCGCGGTTCCCCGCGCCCCTGTCGGGGCGTCACCGGCAGGCGCTTGTAGTAGATCGTCGTCGGCCGCGGCACGCCGCCCGGGTCCGCCGCGTAGTCCGGGATCGCGCCGGCCTCGGTCCAGCCTGACGTGCGGTACAGGTGCTCGGCGGGACTGCCCGTCTCGGTGTCCAGGTGCAGCAGGGTGATGCCCTGCCCGGCCGCCGCCCCCTCCGCCACGGTCAGCAGCCGCCGGGCGAGGCCCTTGCCGCGTGCCGCGCGGTGCACCATCAGCTTCACCAGTTCCGCGCGGTGCGCACTGTTGGGTTTGTCGGGCAGGGCGAGGCTCACGGTGCCCAGCACCCGGCCCGGTTCTTCCCACGCCGTCCAGACCGCGAGCCGGCCGGCGGCGACGGCCTCGCACCGCTCCGTCCACCAGGCGACGGCGGCCGCTCGGTCGAGCGGGGCGAGGAAGCCGACGGACGCGCCGCCGTCCACGGTGTCGGTCAGCAGCTCGGCCAGCGCGCCGGTCATCTCCCGGAGCCGGTCGGCGCCGGGGCGTTCGACGTTCACGGGCGCATCACCGCCAGCACGTAGCGGACGTCGTCGGGGCCGGGGCAGCGGAACCGGGTGGGCCCCCAGACCCGCAGGCGCAGGCAGTCGCCGCGGCCGAGGCGGTGCCCGGTGTCCCCGACGGTGACGGCGAGGGACCCTTCGAGCACCCAGATGTGCTGTTCCAGGCCGGGCACCGGCGGCCGGTCGTAGGCGATGTCGGCGCCCGCGGTGAGACGGCCCTCGACGAGTTCGCCGCGCAGTCCGGCGTGCGGCGGGGACACGGAGCGGCGGACGAAGCCAGAAGCCTTGTCCCGCCACACCGGCTGGTCGGCGGCGCGCATCACCGGCGCGGGCTCCGCCTCGATCTCGCTGAGCAACTGGGACATGGTGCGGCCGTAGACGGCGCAGAGGCGGTTCAGCAGGGAGGCGGTGGGGCTGGTCTCGGCCCGCTCGGCGCGGGACAGCGTGGACCGGCTGACGCCGCTGCGCTCGGCCAACTCCGCCAGCGACCAGCCGTGTTCGGCCCTCAGTTCCGCCAGCCGCGCGCCGAGGCGCACGTCGACGGGATCGGGGACGAGCGCTTGGTCTTGTTTCACATCTGGGACGATATCCCGGATACGACCGGCCCGGAAGTCGGCAGCCCGAAGCCGCCCGGCGGCGCCGGCCGCCCCGCGTCCCCTCAGGCCCTCGCCCGACCGCTCAGAGGAGCGCGCCGCCGGAGACCTCGATCCGCTGGGCGGTGACCCAGCGCAGGCCCTCGGAGGCAAGGGCGGCGATGGCGTCGCCGATCTCCTCGGGTTCGCCGACGCGGCCGAGCGCGGTCTGCGAGGCCAGGACCTGGCGCATCCCGGCGTCGTCCCGCATCACCCCACCGTTGAAGTCCGTGGCGGTCGGCCCCGGGGCGATGGAGTTGACCCGTATGCCGCGCGGGCCGAGCTCTGCGGCGAGAGTGCGGCTCAGGGCTTCGACGGCGGCCTTCGAGGCGGAGTAGACCGAAGTGGCGGGGCTGGTGTGCCGGGTCAGTGACGTCGAGACGTTGATGACGTGGCCGCCCCGGGCCAGCAGTGGCACGAGTGCCTGGGTGAGGAAGAACGTGCCCCGGACGTTGGTACCCATCACCGTGTCGAAGTCGTCGGTCGTGACGCCCTCCAGCGGTCCGAAGACTCCCACCCCGGCGTTGTTGACCAGGATGTCGAACCGCGAAGCACCCCAGCGCTCCAACTGCTCACCCAGTGCGGAGGTGAAGGACGGGAAAGAGGAGACGTCATCGATGTCGAGCCGGAGCACGGCGGCAGCCCCACCCGCCGCCCGCACCTGTTCCGCCGTCCTCCCGGCCCCGTCCGCGTCGCCGCGGTGGGTGACCAGGACCCGCACCCCGCGTGCGGCCAGGGCGACGGCCGCGGCACGTCCGAGACCGCGATTCGCGCCGGTCACCAAAGCGATCCTGTCGATCGTCATGATCTGTCCCTCCACCGCGCGATCACCGGCTCACCTGGGCGTCGCGGATACGATGCGAGTCGCTCGACTCGCCTTCCTCTCGTACCGTAAGCAGGGCCAATGAGGCGAGTCAAGTGACTCGCCTCGGGTCTACGGCATACTGTCCGCATGGCAGCAGAGCTCTCCGCACACCACCGCAGACTCGCTCAGCAGAAACGCGAGGCGATCATCACCGCGGCCACGGAACTGTTCCTGGACCGTGGCTACGACGGCACCTCGCTGGCCCGGATCGCCGAATCGGCCGGGGTCTCGAAGTCCACACTGTTCAAGCAGTTCCCGACCAAGGCGGCACTGTTCGAGGCCATCGTCACCGAGTCCTGGCAGCGTGACGCCGACGACGCCGCCGCGCGGCCGCGAACAGGAGACCTGCGCTCCGGACTGACCGCCATCGGCCACCGCTATGCCGACCTGGTCGGCCGGCCCGGCATGGCAGCCCTGTTCCGGATCGTCATCGCCGAGCTGCCTCGCTTCCCCGAACTGGGACGGATGCAGTTCCAGCTCGGCAAACTGCCCTACTTCACGTCCGTCCGGCACTACTTGGAAGCCGAGCACGAGGCGGGCAACGCCGAGGTCCCGGACGCCGAGAGCGCCGCGAACCAGTTCCTCGGCATGATCGCCAACTACGTCCTGTGGCCGCGCATGCTGCTGACCGACTGGAACCCCGCGGCCTCCGACATCCACGAGGCCGTCGAAGAGGCCGTACGGACCATGCTCGCCAGATACGCCCCGGCCCGCCGGCCCGACCCGAAGCCGGAAGGCTGACACCGGCGTTCCACGCTCGACACGCGCGTCGCCTTCGCCCGGCGGCGCGAGGGACTCTCAGGCGTCCTCGGCCGCCGCGCGGAGCGCGTCCAGCACCGGGCGGATCAGCGGATGCCCCTCCGCGCCCCGGCGCACGGCGGCGAACACCCGGCGGGTGGGCGCAACCCCGTCGACCGGGCGCACCACCACGCCCGTGAGGTCCGTCCCGCGCAGCGCCGACCGGGGCACGAGGGCCACACCGACGTCGGCGGAGGCGAGGGCGACGACCGCCCGGAAGTCGTCCGAGGAGTGTTCGAGACGCGGCTGGAACCCGGCGTTCTCGCAGGCCAGCACCACCACGTCATGGCAGGGGTTGCCGGGGTACGGGCCGATCCAGGGGTCCTTCGCCAGCTCCGCGAGCGGCACCTCGGGCCCGCCGGCCAGCCGGTGGGTGACGGGGACGACCGCGTCGAACGGCTCGGCGTACAGCGGGACGTGGGTGAGGCGCGGATCGTCGGCGGACGGCGCCCCGCGGTACTCGACCGCCACGGCGACGTCGACCTGCCGGTCCAGGACCATCGGGAGGCTCGCGTCGCCCTCGGCGTCCTGCACCCGGATGCGGATGCCGGGCGCCGAGGCGGCGAGCCGGGCCACCGCGGGCGCGACGACCTGCGCGATGCCGGTGGCGAAGGCGGCGACCGTGACGGTGCCGGCCTCCCCCGCCCCGTACGCGGCCAGCTCGGCCTCGGCCCGCTCCAGCTGGGCGAGGACCGCGTGGGTGTGGCTGAGCAGGATCTCCCCGGCCGGGGTCAGCCGTACGCCCTTGGCGCCGCGCTCGACCAGGCGGTGGCCGGTCTCCTGCTCCAGCGCGGTGAGCTGCTGGGAGACTGCCGAGGGGGTGAGGTACAGCGCGGCGGCCGCCGCGGTGACCGTGCGGTGGTCCGCCACCGCACGGAGGATGTGGAGCCGCCGCGCTTCGATCATGGGATCGATTGTCTCAAACGCAGCGGTGCGCGACGGTCAGGCGTCGAGCTCCGCACGGGCCGCGACGAAGGCGTCGACGGCACGGTTCACGTCGTCCGTGGAGTGCGCGGCCGAGAGCTGCACGCGGATGCGGGCCTGTCCCTGCGGCACGACCGGGTAGGAGAAGCCGATCACGTAGACGCCGCGCTCCAGCAGCAGCTCCGCCATGCGGCCCGCGCGGGAGGCGTCGCCGATCATCACGGGGGCGATGGCGTGGTCGCCGGGGAGGATGTCGAAGCCCTCCTCGGTCATCCGGCGGCGGAACAGGGCGGTGTTCTCGGCCAGCCGGACACGCAGGTCGTCCGCGGACTCCAGCAGGTCGAGGACCTTCAGGGAGGCGGCGGCGATGACCGGGGCGAGGGTGTTGGAGAACAGGTACGGACGGGAGCGCTGGCGCAGCAGGGCGACGATCTCCGCGCGGGCGGCGACGTAGCCGCCGGAGGCGCCGCCGAGGGCCTTGCCGAGCGTGCCGGTGATGATGTCGACGCGGTCCATGACGCCGTGCAGTTCCGGCGTGCCACGGCCGCCGGGGCCGACGAAGCCGACGGCGTGCGAGTCGTCGACCATGACCATGGCGCCGTGCCGGTCGGCGAGGTCGCAGATCTCGGCGAGCGGGGCGACGTAGCCGTCCATGGAGAAGACGCCGTCGGTGACGATGAGGGTGCGGCGGGCGCCGCCCTCGGCTGCCTCCTTCAGCTGGCGCTCCAGGTCGGCCATGTCGCGGTTGGCGTAGCGGAAGCGGCGGGCCTTGGAGAGCCGGATGCCGTCGATGATCGACGCGTGGTTGAGCGCGTCGGAGACGACCGCGTCCTCCGGGCCGAGCAGCGTCTCGAACACGCCGCCGTTGGCGTCGAAGCAGGAGGAGTAGAGGATCGTGTCCTCCTGGCCGAGGAACGCCGACAGCCGGGCCTCCAGCTCCTTGTGCACCTCCTGGGTGCCGCAGATGAAGCGGACGGACGCCATGCCGTAGCCCCAGCGGTCCAGGGCCTCGTGGGCGGCGGCGACGACCTCGGGGTGGTCGGCGAGGCCCAGGTAGTTGTTGGCGCAGAAGTTGAGGACCTCACCGGGGCGGCCGCCGGCGGTGACGTTCACGGTCGCGGACTGCGGGGTGCCGATGACGCGTTCGGGCTTGTGCAGGCCGGCGGCGCGGATCTCGTCGAGGGTGGCGCGCAGGTCGTCGCGCACGGAGTCGAACATCTCAAAGCTCCTTGGGAGGCAGATGACTTACGCGGTCCAGTCGAGGATGACCTTGCCGCCCTTGCCGCCGGCGGCGTCCTCGAAGGCGGCCTCGAAGTCGCGGTGGGAGTAGCGGCCGGTGATCACGGGGGCGAGGTCGAGACCGCCCTCCAGCAGCACCGACATGGCATACCAGGTCTCGAACATCTCGCGGCCGTAGATGCCCTTGATGGTGATCATCGAGGTGACGACGCGGGCCCAGTCGACCGGGAACTCCTCGGCGGGCAGGCCGAGCATGGCGATGCGGCCGCCGTGCGTCATGTTGGCGATCATGTCGCGCATCGCCTCGGGGCGACCGGACATCTCCAGGCCGATGTCGAAGCCCTCGCGCAGGCCGAGGGTCTGCTGTCCGTCGGCGATGGTCGACTCGGCGACGTTCAGCGCCAGGGTCGCGCCGATCTTGCGGGCGAGCTCCAGACGCTCCTCGCTGACGTCGGTGATGACGACGTTGCGCGCGCCGGCGTGCCGGGCCACGGCGGCGGCCATCAGGCCGATCGGTCCGGCGCCGGTGATCAGGACGTCCTCACCGACCAGCGGGAAGGACAGCGCGGTGTGCACGGCGTTGCCGAACGGGTCGAAGATCGCGGCGACGTCGAGGTCGACGGGGACGCGGTGCACCCAGACGTTCGTCGCGGGGAGCACGACGTACTCGCCGAACGCGCCGTCGCGTCCCACGCCGAGGCCGACCGTGGCGCGGCACAGGTGACGGCGGCCGGCCAGGCAGTTGCGGCACTTGCCGCACACCAGGTGGCCCTCGCCGCTGACCCGGTCACCGGGCTTGATGTCGTCGGGGACGTCCCGGCCGGTCTCCACGACCTCGCCGACGAACTCGTGTCCGAGGACCAGCGGGGTGTCGATCGTCTGCCGGGCCCAGCCGTCCCAGTTCCGGATGTGCAGGTCGGTGCCGCAGATACCGGTGCGCTGCACCTTGATCAGCACGTCGCCGGGTCCGACGGCGGGCTCCGGGACGTCCATGAGCCACAGCCCGGGCTCCGCCTTCTCCTTGACCAGCGCCTTCAACGCTACGGCTCCTGACGGTGAGTCCCGGGTGCGGGCATGCCGGGGCGGCCCGGTCCGGGAAGAGGAGTGGAATCGACTGCAATCTGCCGTACAACACCCTCACCGGTCCATCGAGGATTTCTTAAGCGCGGCCACAGCTTTGCTTCACGCGTCACCCGTCCGGGCGTGGGCGCGCGCCTCGCGTCACAGCGGCAGCCCGTCACCTTCCCGGCGCTCCAGCCGCGCGGCAAGTTCCGCGGCCTGCGCCTTGATGGCGGCGAGGCCGGGCTGCCCCCAGCTGCGGGGCCGTACGTCGCTGACCGCGACGGTGCCGAGCACCATGCCGGTGCCGTCGGTGAGCGGCGCGCCCATGTAGGAGCGGACGCCGAACTCGTCCACCACCGCGTTGCCCGCGAAGCGCGGGTAGTCGCTCACGTCCTCCAGCACCAGCGCCCTGCCGCGGGCGATGACGTGGGGGCAGAAGCCGTGGTCGCGGGGCAGTGCCCGGCCGAGCAGGGCGCCGGTGCCGTCGTTGCGGAGGACGGGGGCGACGCCCGGGGTGTGCAGACCCGCGAAGAACTGCCCGTGCTCGCCGGGGAGGTTGACCACGGCGTACGGCGCCCCGGTGAGCTCGGCAAGGCCGCGGGCGAAGGCGTCCAGCTCGGGATCGGGGTGCTCCCCCAGCCCCAGCCGGCGCAGCCTGCGGGTGCGCTCCGGCGCCTGCCGGTCCTCCGGGGTGAGCAGCAGCCGACCGGCCGGGCGGGGCGGGTCGTAGCTCATGGGCGTGCTCCCGGGGCGTGGACGAAGTTCATGGACGGGCTCCGTGGGGTGTGCGGGGATCACATGGGGGCGCCGTACCCCGTGGGTGTGGCGGGGGTGTGCGCGATGAGATGGCGGACGAGGGTGAGCAGGGCCTGCACGCCGGAGCTGGAGATCCGGGCGTCGCAGCGGACGACGGGCACCTCCTCGGGGAGGTCGAGGGCGGCGCGCACCTCCCCGGGGTCGTAGCGGAAGGCGCCGTCGAACTCGTTGACGGCGACGATGAATCCGAGGCCGCGCTGCTCGAAGAAGTCGACCGCGGCGAAGCACTCCTCCAGGCGCCGGGTGTCGGCGATGATCACGGCGCCGAGCGCGCCCTCGCACAGCTCGTCCCACATGAACCAGAAGCGTTCCTGGCCGGGCGTGCCGAACAGGTAGAGCACGTGTTCGCGGTCCAGGGTGATGCGGCCGAAGTCCATGGCCACGGTGGTCTCGACCTTGTTCTCGATGCCGTCGAGTCTGTCGGTGGCGGCGCTGACGGTGGTCAGCAGTTCCTCCGTACTGAGCGGCGCGATCTCACTGACCGCGCCGACGAAGGTGGTCTTGCCGACCCCGAACCCGCCCGCCACCAGGATCTTGAGGGCGGTCGGGAACAGGTCGTCGCCGTGCCCGGCGCCGTCGACCCGGTCAGAGCTGTCGTCGTAGTCCATCGAGCACTGCCTCCAGAAGGGCCCGGTCCGTGGGGTTGTGGTGGAACGCGGGGGGTTTGTCGGTCAGCGCCCCGCAGTCGACGAGGTCCGCCAGCAGCACCTTGGTGACGGCCACCGGCAGCCCCAGATGGGCGGCGACCTCGGCGACCGGGACGGGGGCGCGGCACAGGTCGAGGGCCTGCGCGTGCTCGGGGCCGAGGTAGCCGAGGGGGGTGGCGCCGGTGGCCCGCACCTGCGACATCAGGTCGAGGGCGACGGTCGGCCGGGTCCGTCCGTTGCTGACCGTGAAAGGGCGCACCAGCCGGCCGGCCGCGTCGTCGAGCCACGGCCCGTCACCGGCCGCCCGCACGCTCAAGGCCTCATCGCCGGGGGCTCGACGCCCTGCTGCCGGGGAGCGGTCATCAGGTACGGCCGTACGGACTTGACCAGCATCGCCATCTCGTAGCCGAGGACCGCCGCGTCGGCCTCGCGGCCGGCCGTCACGGCGAGGCAGGTGCCGGAGCCGGCGGTGGTGACGAACAGCAGCGTCGAGTCGAGCTCGACGACGACCTGCCGGACGTCGCCGCCGTCGCCGAAGCGGACGCCCGCGCTGCGGCCGAGGGAGTACAGGCCGGAGGCGAGGGCGGCCATGTGGTCGGCGGCGTCCGGGTCGAGGCCGTGGACGGACTTCACCAGTCCGTCGCACGACAGCAGGACGGCGCTCCGGGTGTGCGGTACGCGTTGCACGAGGCCGCTCATCAGCCAGTCGAGGTCGGATACCTGGGCGGTCGGCGCGTCGCTCGCCATGGTGGATCGACTCCTTGGGGTACGAAGGTCTGCGGGAGCGCTGGGGGTGGGGGTGGTCATCCGGCGGACGCGCTCCCGTCGTGCCGGGCGGTGTGGTCGGTTCGGGGTGCGGGGACGGCCGGCCGCGCGGGCACGGGGGACCCCGGCTGGGACTCCGCGAGGCTGATGCCCCGTTGGAAGGCGGCCATCAGCTGGGGGTCGTGGCCGGCGACGTGCTCGCTGTCCTGGCGGGGCGCGGGCCCGTCGCGCAGCTGTGGCGCGATGTGCTCCTGGGCGCGACGGCGGGGCAGTTGGGGCCTGCCCATGGTGCCGCGCACCGGGGTGGTGCGGGGGACGAGCGGGGTGGGCGCGTCCCCGGCCGTGGCGGGCGCGCCGCCCTGCCCGTCGGGCGCGGGGCGTCCGTCGGGCACGAGGCGTCCGTCGGGCACGAGGCGTCCGTCGGGCGCGGGGTGCGGGGCGTGGCCGGTGTGGTGGACGCCGGGGACGGCGTCCGCGGGGGTGGGGCGAGCGGTGCGGGCGCCACGCAGGGGCAGCGGCGGAGGGACGGCGCCGTGGTCGGCGGGCGCGGCCGGGGGCCGGCCGGGGTGGGCGGCGGGCGTGAGGGGGGACGCGGGGGTGGTGTTCTCCTCCGCGTGGGCGTCCGCCGCGGTGTTCGCCGGGGCATGGGACTGCGCGTCCCCCCGGGTGTCCACGGGGCCGGACAGCGCCGGGGTGTGACGCCCCGTCGGTCCCGTGCCGGCGTCCGCCGGGGGCAGCGGCGCGGTCGTCCCGGGCGCGCCGGTCACGGCGGCCGCTTCGCCGCCGAGCAGGGACTGCGGCACCACCAGCACGGCCTGCACACCGCCGTAGATGTTGGTCTGCAGCCGGACGTGGATCCCGTGCCGCCGGGCGAGCTGGGAGACCACGAACAGGCCGATCCGGCCGTCGGCCAGCAGGCTGGCGACGTGCACCTGGTCGGGGTCGGCGAGCAGCGCGTTCATCCGGTCCTGCTCGCCGACGGGCATCCCGAGGCCGCGGTCCTCGACCTCGACGGCCAGTCCGGAGGTGACCAGGTTCGCCCGCAGCAGCACCTGGGTGTGCGGGGCGGAGAACACGGTCGCGTTCTCGACGAGTTCGGCGAGCAGGTGGATGACGTCGGCGACCGCGTGTCCGCGCAGGGTGCCGTCGGTCGGGGGCACGAGCTTGACCCGCGAGTACTGCTCGACCTCGGCGATCGCCGAGCGCAGCACCTCGGTCATGGGCACCGGGTTGCTCCACTGACGCCGGGAGACGGCCCCGCCGAGCACGGCGAGGTTCTCCGCGTGGCGGCGGATGCGGGTGGCGAGGTGGTCGACGTGGAAGAGCCCCTTCAGCAGGTCGGGGTCCTCCATCTCGTTCTCCAGCTCGTCGAGGATGGAGATCTCGCGGTGGACGAGGGACTGCAGGCGCCGGGCGAGGTTGACGAACACCTCGAGCTTCTGTTCGCTGCCCGCCTGGCTGGAGAGCTGCGCCGCCTGCACCACGGCGGTGACCGCGCCGTCGTGGGCGCGGGCGAGGTCGGCGGCGAGCTGGTCGAACTCGTCGCCGTCGCCGTCGCGTTCGGTGCGCCGGCCGCGCGGGGGCGGCGGCTCGCCGTTGCGCAGCGCTTCGACGAGGGCGTGCAGGTCCGCCTCGCGCCGTGCCGTGCTGCGGCGCAGGACGCCCAGGCGGTCGTGCACGGAGCGGGCCGCGCGCTCGGCGGCCACGGCGGCGATGACGATGCCGGCGAGGGTCACGGCGGTGGCGCCGCAGAGCACCGCCCACAGGGCGCCGTTCGGCCGCATCCCGCTGGAGCGGACGGTGAACAGCACGGCGGCGCAGGCGCTCAGGGCCACCGCGACGGGCGGCAGCACGGCGAGCCGGAGCAGCTGGGACCGTATGTACGACTCGGGCAGGCCGGGCGCGGGCCGGGCGGGCGGACGTCCGTGCCGCCCGCCCTCGCGCCGCTCCGGCCGGGAGGCGGTGCCGTTGCGGCGGGCGCCGGGGCCGGAGGACGGGGCCTTCGGGGCGGCGCTGTGCGGGATGCGGGCCACGACCGTGCCGCCGACCGTCCCCGGCTGTCGGGGCTCCTCACCCCGTCGGCTCCCTCGTCCGCCTTGTGGCTGCACGTACCGGTCCCCGCTCCCTGATCCCGATCCCTACGACGCGGCCCTCGGTGCGAGGCGTCCTGCGACATGAGCCGTCGCGAGCCGTCACGCCGGGCGACCGACACTCACCGTAGTCGTCACCGCATCATGTGCGGTGGGCAGTTGACAAACTCGTGCGGACAGCATCGCGCTCTGGTATGAGGCGTCGTACGACAGACCGATAACCGTTCGACCGGATGCGACGGGAGTGGTCGCGGGGCGGTCAACGCTGGTCAGAAGCGGTCGCGAGAGCGCTCGCGGCGCGGGGGTGCGACGAGGGGCGCGAGCTGGACGCAGCGCGCCCCCGTAGGCACCCCCAGCCCCGGAAGGACCGCGAAGGCCGCTCCAAGTCAACGGCCAGAGCGTCACGCTCCGTAGCCAACGGCGTCGGCGTCTCCAACGGCATCGGCTACCAGGCGGTGTTCATGGTCATCACGGGCATCTGGACGCTGGGCGCGCTGGTCCCGGCGTGCTCGGCCCGGCGACCCGACGGCGCCGGCCGGCACCTGGACGCAGCGGCGGCCGACGGCGGACGCAGCGGCGGCCGGTACGCGGCCGACGTCCGTCACGGCGACGCCCTGAGCGCGGGTGAGCGTGTGGGGCGGGCGGCCCGGAGGAGTGTCTCGGGGCCGCCTCTCGCCCTACGGCGCTCCTCGCGGCCGGCTCGCTCACCACGCTTCCGACTGCTCCGACGCCCGCCCCGGCGGGTCCGCGCGGCCGACGCGGCGCAGCCTCGTCGCGAGCAGCGGCAGGAGCAGCACGGAGAGCATCGCGGCACCGACCAGGGCGGCGGCCTCGTCGCTGCCGAGGACCTTCTGGTCGACGCCGATCGTCGTGATCGCCACGACGAGGGGCAGACAGGTGGAGGCGTAGAGCGCGAGCGCCCGCCGGTCCGGGACCGGGAGGTCACGCGGGGCGAGCAGGAGGACGGGACCGCCGCGGACCAGGAGGAACAGCAGCAGGAACACCGGCAGCAGGACGAGGGCGCGCCCGCCGTCCAACAGGGCCCGCAGGTCGAACTCGATGCCGGTCACGACGTAGAACAAGGGCACCAGGAAACCGAAGCCGAGTGCCTCCACCCTGCCCATGACCTCGGCGCTGTGGTCGGGGGCGGCGCCGTGCAGCACGAGCCGGGTGAGGGCGCCGGCGGCGAAGGCGCCGAGCAGGATGTCGAGGCCGAACGCCTGCGCGAGCGCGATCATGACCGCCAGCAGCAGCATGACGAACCGCACCGCGAACTGCCCGCTGCTGTGCAGGGTCTCGTCGACCATGCGGGAGAACCAGGGCGGCCGGGGCCGCAGCGCCCACCACACGACGGCGGCGGTGATCACGCCGAACGCGATCAGCAGGGCCGCGGACTGCCCCGGCTTCCGCCCGCTGAGCAGCAGCGCCATCGCGACGATGGGTCCGAACTCGCCCACCGCTCCGAACGTGGAGACGACCGTCCCGAGAGGGGTGCGCAGTTCGCCGCGGTCGTGCAGGATGGGCAGGACGGTGCCCAGCGCCGTGCTGGTGAGGGCCGTGCCGATGACGAACGCCCGGTAGGTGTCACCACCGCTGATCCACAGGGCGAGTGCGATGCCGAGGCCCAGGGAGCAGAGCCAGGCCCCTGCGGCCCGGCGCAGGGTGACGCCGCGGACGGCCGCGAACTCGATCTCGTATCCGGCGAGGAAGATCAGCATGGCCAGTCCGAGGTCCGCCAGAACGTCGATGACCTGGTCGGGCCGGGCCAGGTCGAGGACGTCGGGGCCGACGAGGATGCCCAGGGCGATCTCGAAGATGACGAGGGGGACGAGGACCCGCCGTGCCGCCCCCTTCGCGAGCAGCGGGGCGAGCACGGCCGCGGCCATGATGAGGACGAGCGTGCCTGTGTGCGACATGGCCGGCCCCCGTCCTGCGGCGTGGTGTAGTACGGCGCGGGCCCGGGTCACCGGAACCGGCGTCCGCTGCCACCTTCGCGCCGGTCCGGCCGCGCCACGACCGTGGTGTCCGCCGTACGGAGGAACCGGGGGCCGGGGTGCGGGTGCTCCGCACGGGACGGGCATCATGCTCCGCACTCGCCCCGGCAGGCGATGCCCGGGGGCTGAGGGAGGCGGGTCATGGGGTCCTCGGCCACCTCGGCATCACCCTGGACGACGCGATCCTCGCCGGCCCCTGGGGGCGGCACTCGCCGAGGACGACACGCCGACGGCCGGGCCAGGCGGTGGCTACGCGTGCGAGGGCCCGGGCCCGCCGGGGACCTGCTTCTCCTCGTCGGAGGGGTAGAGCCGCAAGTCGACCACGACGCAGCAGGCCTGCCCGTCCTCGGTGCGGCCGATCCAGACGGGGTAGGACCCGTCGCCCCAGCCGGCGCTGAAGGCGATGAGGTTCGGCTCGGTCTCCGTGCCGGGCAGTTCGACGCCGGGGCGGTCGTCGAAGGAGAGGGGGAGGAACACCTCCTCGTCCAACGCTTCCTCGCTGACCGTCCGGGTCGCGTCCATGAAGGCCACGGTGCCGGTGTCGACGCCGACCCCGTAGAACTCGCCCTCGCCGAGCAGCTCCGGGTCCTCGTCGGGGCGGAGGGCCATCTCCCAAGCGTGTGGCGGGGCGTCCAGGAGCGTCACCTTGGCCGCGGCGACCCTGAGCCAGGGCGTCCTGCGCAGGAGCGCCAGCGTGACCGGATACTCGCCCGGCGGCACGGTGACGGTCCGGGGTTCGCTGACCCAGCCGGGGTCCGAGACCGCCAGCCGCCCCGACGTGATCCGCACCGCACCGGCGTCGCCGAGCTCGACGACGGCCGGCCCGTCCGGGGTGTCGCGCGGGCCCGGCACGAACAGTTGCTCGATGCCGGTGGGGCGTAGTGGCCCGGCTCCCTCGTCCACCGACACGTCGTTCAGGACCACGGTCGGAGCGGGTTCATGGCCCTGCTGGGCCAGGAACGGAGCGAACACCTGCCAGTCACCGAACTCCGGCGCGCGGCAGGAGAGTACCTCGACGGTCGAGGTCTCCTCGTCGCCCCCGGTCAATCGGGTGTTCCGGTGGGCCAGCAGCATCCCCGTGCCGAACGGCTTGAAGTCGATCATGCGCACACGCCGGGACGCGTCGTCGAACAGGTACACACGCCACATCCCGCGCGGCCATCGCTCGACCATGGCCAGCGGTCGCTCCCGCGAGGAGAGCAGGACCGCGTACGCCATCCCGGCCTCATGTCTGCGGGCCGCGAGCGCGTTCGGTATGGGGTTCGGGTGGGTCGGCCCCTCGTGGGAACCCCACATGTCGCCGTACGAGACATCAAGACTGTCGATCATCACAGCCGGCAGTCTGGCAGCGGGGTGTGACACTCAGGCCCGTGCCGTGGAGCGTCTCCACGGCACGGGCCGCTCGACGGGTCAGCGGTCGCCCGCGAGGTCGAGGTCGCCGCTGGGGGTCTCCTCGTTCCGCGGCGGGACCCCGGTGTTCCAGACGCGCGGGACGGGTCGGGTGAGCGGACGCCACCAGGGCTCGGTGGGCAGCTCCCCGCCCGGCTCGAAGGGGGCACCCGGCCGCGGGAAGGCGACGGTCTGGCCCACCGCCTCCGCCGCGTCCGCCATCCACTCCCCCGGCTCCGCCCACGGGTGCGGGGCGAGGTTGAAGGTGCCCCAGTGGATCGGCAGCAGCACGCCGCCCGGCTTGCCGCCCTGGAGGTCGAGGTGCGAGCGGACGCCCTCCTCGGGGGTCATGTGGATGTCCGGCCAGAACTCGGAGTACGCGCCGACCTGGATCATCGTCGCGTCGAACGGGCCGTGGGCCCCGCCGATGTCGCGGAAGCCCTCGAAGTAGCCGGTGTCGCCGCTGTGGTAGATCCGGTGCCGCTCGCCGGCGACCGCCCAGGAGGCCCACAGGGTGTGCTGGGTGTTGCGCAGGCCCCGTCCGCAGAAGTGACGGGCCGGGGTCGCGGTCAGGGTGAGGCCTCCGACCCGCGTCGACTCCTGCCAGTCCAGCTCGCGCAGCCGGTCCGCGGAGACGCCCCAGCGCTCCAGATGGGCGCCCACGCCGAGGGGCACGGCGAACACCGTGTCCGTGCCGGCCAGTTCCCTGATCGTCGGCATGTCCAGGTGGTCGTAGTGATCGTGGGAGATCACCACGACGTCCACCGGGCCGAGCGCGGCCAGCGACAGCGGCACGGGGTGCAGCCGCTTCGGTCCCGCGAAGGGGAACGGCGAGCAGCGCTCACCCCACACGGGGTCGAACAGCACCCGCTGTCCGTCGATCTCCGCGAGCACGCTGGAGTGGCCCGTCCACGTCAGACGCAGTCCGGTCGCGGGCGGGCGGGTCAGGTCGGCGAGGGTGGTGGGGTGCACCGGGATCGTGCCCCGCGGGGCACGGCGGGAGCGGGCGTCCTTGTCGAGGAACTGCTTGGCCATGTCACGTCCCGACCCGGAGGGACGCATACGGGCCGGACCGCCCGGATTCTGGAACACGCCGTTCGCGAAGTGCGGGGACCTGCGGATCCGCGCCATGCGCTCACCGGCCGGCTCCGCGCCGAAGGCCGGCGGCCGCAGGGCGCTGAGCCCTGCCCGGGGGGCGGAAGAAGCGGCCACGGTACCTCCAGAGGGAATCGATCGGAGTTTCCATTATGTGCGGCGGCTCCGTGGGCGGGGGCGGTTGTGGAAACCGCTCCCGGCCCTGCCCACGCGGGCGCCTGACCTCCCGCCACGGGGGCTCCGCCCCCGAACCCCCGACGCGCCGCGCCCCTGAGGGCGTGCCCCGCCCCACCCCGTCAAGACGCGCGAGCACATCGCCCCGAAGGGGCGCGGGGAACTGCGCAACCAGTCACGCACCCACCCGCACACGCCTCACGCGCCCGGTCACCCCACCCCTGGCGCTGCGACCGCACCGGCCACATCCAGGGACAGCGGCCGGGAAACCCCGGCCCCCGCGTCATGCCACCTTGGCGATCCACGAGCGGATGTCCTCCGGCGACAGCGTCCCCTTCGCCGTGACGTGGTCGCCCGAGGACTCGCCTCGCAGGCGGCGGCCGATCCACGGGACCAGGTACTCGCGGGCCCAGTGGACGTCGTCCCGGCGGATCTCCAGGGTGCCGCGCGGCGGGAGCGGCGGCCACGGCTGCTCCGGGTCGGCGGGCACCTTCAGGCCGAGGGAGAGACCCGCGCGCAGGGCGACGCGGGTGTGCCCCTCGGGCGAGAGGTGCAGCCGGTCGGCGTCCCACGCCCTGCGGTCCTGCACGCTGCGCAGCGACCACAGGTCGAGCACGGGGCAGCCGTACCGGTCGGCGACCGCCCTCACGTGCCCGTTGTACGTGGCGATCTTGCCGCGCAGATGCTTGAGCAGCGGGACGCGGCGGGTGTCGAACCCGGTCGTCACCAGGACCGTGCCGGCTGCCGCCGTGAGCCGGGCGACCGCCTCCTCGAAGCGCTCGGCCACCTCGTCCGGATCGGTACCCGGGCGCAGGATGTCGTTGCCGCCCGCGCAGAAGGAGACCAGGTCCGGGGCGAGTTCGACGGCCCGGGAGACCTGGTCGGCCACGATCTGGTCCAGCAGCTTGCCGCGTACGGCGAGGTTGACGTACCGGAAGTCGCCCTCGGGCCTGCGGTCCGCGAGCAGAACGGCGAGCCGGTCGGCCCAGCCGACGAACGCCCCGTCGGGGCCGGGGTCGCCGACTCCCTCGGTGAAGCTGTCCCCCACCGCCACGTACGACCCGATCACTGTTGCCTTGTCACTCTTCGAATCGTCTGCCACAGCCGGACATGATTCACCTTCGGATGTGACCTACGCGACCGTAGGCGGGGGTTGACGCGCGGTGAGATAAGCCACTTCAAGGTTTGGCCAAGCCAGGAATAGGTACGGCCCCGCGCCCGGAACGGGCCCCGGACACACCGGAGGCCGGCCCCGTGGATCGGGGCCGGCCTCCGGCGCGCGTGTCAGGAAGGGGTGCCGCGAGGGGTCAGAGGGAGACGCCCTTGCCGCGCAGGTACGAGACCGGGTCCACGTCCGAGCCGTAGTTCGGGCTGGTGCGGATCTCGAAGTGCAGGTGCGGGCCGGTCACGTTGCCGGTCGCACCGGAGAGACCGACCTGCTGACCGGCGGTCACCGTCTGGCCCGCCGAGACGGACAGCGAGGACAGGTGGGCGTACTGGGCGTAGTGGCCGTCGTTCAGCTGGATGACGACCTGGTTGCCGTACGCGCCGCCCCAGCCGGCGGAGACGACGGTGCCGGCGCCGACGGCCTTCAGGGAGGTGCCCGTCGGGACGCTGAAGTCGACACCGGTGTGGTAGCCGCTGGACCACATGCTGCCGGCCACCTTGTAGGCGGTGCCGACGCCGCCGCCGGGCACCGGCGAGGTGAAGCCGGAGGCGGGGGCGGTCTGCGTGGACGCCTCGTTGGAGGACGCCTCATTGGAGGAGGACTCCTCGGCGGCCTTCTGCACGGGCTTCTCGGCCGGCTTCTCGGCCGGCTTCTCGGCCTTGGGCGCGGCGGGCTTGGCGGCCTGCGGCGAAGTGGACTGCCTCGGGGCGCTCTTGGCGGCCTTGCCGTCGATGGAGAGCTTCAGGCCCGGGTGGATCAGCGACGGGTCGTCCCCGACGGCCTCGCGGTTGTCCGCGTAGAGCTGCTTCCAGCCACCGTCGACGTGCTCGGCCTCGGCGATCTTGGCGAGGTAGTCGCCGGCCTTCACGGTGTACGTGCGGGCCTCGTCACCCTTTTCGGCCTTGGCCTGCTGGCCGGTGACGGCCAGCGACCGGACCGACGCCTCGGGGGCGGACTGCGGCGTCGCGGCGTGCGCGCCGGTGGCGCCGAGGAACGGCAGGGCGAGAGCGGCGCCACCGGTTCCGGCGACGGCGATGGAGCGGGTGAAACGCTGAGCCTTGGTACGGCGGTGCTTACCCTTCGCGGGCATGACGAATTCCTCTCCGGCGCCTACGAGGTGAGCTGTCGGGTGCGGACTGGAGATGTCCGGCCGCGTTGCCGCGCGGCTTAACCCCAAGCCTGTTTCCGGGGCCCGGAACAGGCAGTTGTACCTGTGGGTCCCCCGCTCCTGCCGTACGTCGGGTCAGTGTGTGCGGGCTCCGGGCGGCGGCAGGATTAGGCGTCCGTCCGGATCGGTTGGGAACGTAAGCGACCTCGACGCGGCGAAACAAGCGCGGGTTCCGGCGAACCCGCTTTTTCCGTGATCGAAAGGGGGGAACGACGTCACCGTGCGTCGATCTCGCGAGCGACTCGCTGGTGAAATCCCTTGTTGCGAAGGGAAATTACGTGAGCATGGCGACAGCACACGGTCACCGGTATGACGATGCTCACGCACCTCCTCCCCAATTCCATTACTATCGGGGCACGTTGTCCTCAAGGGTTCTATTCGGACACATCACCTTATTCACGTCGAAGCTGGATGGGGCAGCCGCCGCAATCGCGACATCTCGATCTTGGCGCGACAGACCCGGAATCTGCCCCTCATGAACAAACAGAAAGCGACACAATCCAACGTCGCCAGGGCGGTCGGCAACTCATTGCCCTTGGCAGCCATGTCGTATCGTCGAGTGGTGCCCGTCGGCGAGCCGCGGCGACGGCGCGGAGTGGGAGGAGCCGTCCGTGACGCAGGAGATCCCGTCGACCGAGCCCCAGCTGACCGGGGTGCGCAACTTCCGCGACGTGGGCGGACTGCCCACGGTGGACGGCCGTCGGGTGCGGCACGGGGTGCTGTTCCGCAGCGGTCACCTCGCCCACGCCACCGCGGAGGACGCCGCCTTCCTGGCCTCGCTCGGTCTGCACACCGTGTTCGACTTCCGCAACACGGCCGACCAGAAGCTGGAGGGCCCGGACGTCTCGCTGCCGGGCGTGCGCAACGTCAACCTGCCGCTGAGCGACCCGGCCGACGGCGCGGAGTTCTGGAAGATGGTGCGCGACGGCGACCTGGACCAACTGCGCTCGATCCTCGCCGACGGCCAGGGCGCCGACCGGATGATCACCTCGTACCGCATGATCGTCAAGGAGCGCACCTCCGAGCACTCCCAGGTGCTGCGCGCGCTCGCCGAGGACAGCGTCCCCGCGCTGATGCACTGCGCGGCCGGCAAGGACCGCGCGGGTCTCTCCGTGGCGGTGACCCTGCTCGCCGTGGGTGTGGAGCGCGACGCGATCGTCGAGGACTATCTGAAGTCCAACGCCAAGCACCGCCGCTACAAGGTGCGGCGCAGCGGCAGCTCCCCCGACGCCTACTCCCCCGAGGTCATGGAGCTGCTCAGCCCGCTCTTCGACGCGCGCGAGGAGTATCTGGCGGCCGCCTTCGACACGGTCGAGGAGACCTGGGGCGGCGTGGACGCCTACCTGGAGCAGGGACTCGGGCTCACCCCGGCCCACCGGGAGCGGCTGCGCGAGCGGCTGCTCGACTGACACCCGCCCCCGTTCTCGCCCCCCGTGGCCGCTACTTCTTCGGCGCGATCTCGAAGAGGAAGTAGATGAAGGCCGCGAAGAGGTGCCCGACCACGACGTAGACGAACAGCCTCACCCAGAGGGCCCGCGGGAACTTCTCCTCCATGTCTTTGCCGGTCACGGTGTCTCTCCATGGGTCGGGCCCAGGCACAGGGCGGCCATGGGACTCTGCAGCAGGGTGTGCACGAACAGCAGCTCGACCCCGTCGGGGTCCTGCGCGGCGATGCGGTGCGGGGTGAGCGAGTCGAAGTGGGCGCTGTCGCCCGGGGACAGGCGGTGGAGGGTGTCCCCGAGGCGCAGCCGCAGCCGCCCCTTGAGGACGTAAAGCCACTCCTCGCCGGGGTGGACGCGCACGATGTCGCCCTGGGAGCCGTGCGGCACGTGCACCCGCAGCGCCTGCATGCCGCGCCCGGCGGCCCCGGCCTGCCAGTACGTCCAGCCGCCGGCCGCCGTGGGTTCCATGTCGGCGGCGCGCACCACGGCGTCCCGGTCGGCGGCCGACTCCCCGAGCAGCTCGGAGACGGTCGTACCGTAGATCCGCGCCAGGGAGAGCAGCATCGGCAACGAGGGCTGGCGCTGTCCGGTCTCCAGCCGGGAGAGGTGGGCGGGTGACAGGCCCGCCTGCCGTGCGGCGGCCTCCAGTGTCAGGGAGGCCCGCCGGCGCAGGGCACGCAGCTGAGGAGCGACCGCGGGGAGGGCCTCGGCAGGCTCGTCCCGCGGCTCGGTCTCGGAGGAGCTCATGCCTCCATTGAGCACCGGTCTTTGCCTTTCGGGCAATTTCCTTGCCTCAGAGGCAAAGCGCATGCGCTCCTCGCGCGGTCAGCGGTTGGCGACCGCCTGCTTCACCAGGGTCCTGCCGAAGTCCCAGATGAGCCCGCCCTCGTGAGCGTCGTCCATCACCGCCGTGAAGGCGCCCACGAACCGGTCCACGTCCCCCTCGTCGACGATCAGCGGAGGGATCAGCTTGATCACCTCCAGGTGGTCCCCGGACACCTGCGTGAGGATACGGTGCCGCTGGAGCAGCGGCACCACCACCATCTGCGCGAACAGCCCCTTGCGGGCCGCCTGGAGCATGGCCCAGCGCGAGCGCAGCTTCAGCGAGCGGGGCCGGCCGAACTCGATGCCGATCATCAGGCCCCGGCCGCGGACGTCGGCGAGCAGCTCGTAGCGGTCGGTCAGGGCGGCCAGCCGGGTCCGCAGCAGGTCCCCGACCCCGCGCACGTGCGCCACGATCTGCTCGTCCTCCATGACCGACAGCACCGCGAGGCCCGCCGCCATGGCCTGCGCGTTCGCGCCGAAGCTGGCGGAGTGCACCAGCACCCGGTCCATCGACGAGAAGACCTTCCTGAAGATCCAGTCCTTGCCGAGCGTGGCCCCCACCGGCACGTACCCGCCGGACAGCGCCTTGGCCACGCACACCAGGTCCGGCTCCACGCCCTCCTCGTGCTGGTAGGCGTAGAAGTCGCCGGTGCGGCCGAGCCCGGTCTGCACCTCGTCGGCGATCAGCAGCGCCTTGTACCGGTGCAGCAGGTGCTGCGCGGCCCTCAGATAGCCGGGCGGGGCCTCGTGGACGCCCTTGCCCTGGATCGGCTCCACGATCAGCGCGGCCACGTCGCCCTTGCGCAGCTCCCGCTCCAGCGCGTCGAGGTCGCCGAGCGGCACGGCCGTGTCGGGCAGCAGCGGGGCGAACCCGTCCCGGAAGCCGGACTCGCCGTTGACGGACAGGGCGCCGGTGGTCAGCCCGTGGAAGGCGTGGTCGCAGTAGAGCACCCTGGGCCGGCCGGTGGCGTAGCGGGCGAACTTCAGGGCGCCCTCCACGGCCTCCGTGCCGCTGTTGCCGAAGAACACCCGGTCCAGGTGCGGGCTGTGGACGAGGAGCCGTTCGGCGAGCAGGCCCGGCAGCGGCTGGCAGTCGAAGCGGGTGAGGTCGGCGAGCGACAGGTCCAGGACGTCGTGCAGCGCCTTGCGGACCACGGGGTGGTGGCGGCCGAGCCCCATCACCCCGAACCCGGCGAGCATGTCCAGGTGGTCGTTGCCTTCGGCGTCCCAGAAGTGGGCGCCCTCGGCGCGCTCGTAGACCTTGTCGAAGCCGATGGTGTGCAGCATGCGCGGGAGCTGCGGGTTGAGGTACCGGTCGTGCAGCTCGTAGCGCTCGGCCCCGCGCTCGGCCAGCAGTGCGGCGAGGTCGAACTTCCCGGCCTGTGACGGCTCCGACGCGGACTCCGCGGTGGTCATGCCTGATGCTCCTGTGCGTCCGGTGACTGTTTCGCGAGTTCCTCCCGGGCGGCGAGGCTCGCGCTGATCCGCCCGGCGACGTCGACGGGCGTGAGACCGATGTCGGCGAGGACCTCGCCGCGCTTGGCGTGCGCGAGGAACTGCTCCGGAATGCCGAACCGCCGTACCGGCACGTCGATCTCGGCGTCGCCCAGCGCCAGCGCCACCGCCGAACCGACCCCTGCGGCGCGGCTGTTGTCCTCCACGACGGCCACCAGCCGGTGCCGGGCGGCCAGCGGCGGGAGGGCGGGGTCGACGGGCTTCACCCAGCGGGGGTCGACGACGGTGCAGCCGGTCCCGCGCGCCTGGAGCAGGTCCGCGGCCTGGAGGCAGACGGACGCCATCACCCCGACGGCCACCAGCAGCACCTCGGGATCGTCCGCGCGGTGCAGCACGTCCATGCCGCCGACGCGGTCCACCGCCGGGATCGCCGGGCCGGCGGACTCCTTCGGGAAGCGCAGCACGGTCGGCGCGTCGTCCACGGCGACCGCCTCGCGGAGCTGGATGCGCAGCTGGTCGGCGTCGCGGGGCGCGGCGATGTTCAGACCGGGTACGGCCTGGAGCACCGACATGTCCCACATGCCGTTGTGGGAGGGGCCGTCGGTGCCGGTGACGCCGGCCCGGTCCAGGACGAAGGTGACCCCGCAGCGGTGCAGGGCCACGTCCATCAGGAGCTGGTCGAAGGCGCGGTTGAGGAAGGTGGCGTAAACGGCGACGACCGGGTGCAGTCCGCCGGTGGCGAGACCGGCCGCGGAGACGGCGGCGTGCTGCTCGGCGATGCCGACGTCCCACACCCGGTCCGGGAAGCGCTCGGCGAACGGGCCGAGGCCCACCGGGTGGAGCATGGCGGCGGTGACGGCCACCACGTCCTCGCGTTCCTCACCGATCCTGACGATCTCCTCCCCGAAGACCGAGGTCCAGGACGGCCCGCCGGAGGGGGCGAGGGGCGCGCAGGTGAGCGGGTCCATCACGCCGACGGTGTGGAAGTGGTCCTCCTCGTGGGCGAGGGCGGGTTCGTAGCCGCGGCCCTTCTCGGTGATGCAGTGGACGAGGACGGGGCCGTGGAAGCGTTTGGCGCGGCGCAGCGCGGACTCCACGGCCCGGATGTCGTGGCCGTCGATCGGGCCGACGTACTTCAGGCCCAGGTCCTCGAAGAGGCCCTGGGGGGCGAAGGCGTCCTTGAAGCCCTTCTTCGCGCCGTGCAGCGCCTCGTAGACGGGCGGGCCGACCACGGGGGTGCGCTGGAGGACGTTCTTGCCCCAGGCCAGGACGCGTTCGTAGCCGTCGGTGGTGCGCAGGGCGGCGAGGTGGTTGGCGAGGCCGCCGATGGTGGGGGCGTAGGAGCGTTCGTTGTCGTTGACGACGACGATGAGCGGACGGTCCTTGGCGGCGGCGATGTTGTTCAGCGCCTCCCAGGCCATGCCGCCGGTGAGCGCGCCGTCACCGATCACCGCGACGACGTGTCCCTTCTCCCCGCGCACCCGGCGGGCCTTGGCGAGCCCGTCGGCCCAGCCGAGTGCGGTGGAGGCGTGGCTGTTCTCGATGACGTCGTGCTCGGACTCCTCGCGGGAGGGGTAGCCGGAGAGGCCGCCCTTGCCGCGCAGCTTGGAGAAGTCCTGACGGCCGGTCAGCAGCTTGTGCACGTAGCTCTGGTGGCCGGTGTCCCACAGGATGCGGTCCACCGGCGACTCGAAGACCCGGTGCAGGGCGACGGTCAGCTCCACCACCCCGAGGTTGGGTCCTAGGTGGCCCCCGGTCCTGGCGACCGCGTGCACCAGGAACTCCCTGATCTCGTCGGACAGTTCGCCGAGTTCCGCCTCGGTCAGCGCCTTCAGGTCACGTGGTTGCCGAATGCTCTCCAGAATCGTCACGCTCGCGCCCCCTTCGGTTCCGTGCTGTTCAGCTCACGATGACGGCCGGCTCTCCCGACGCGATACCGTCCTTCTCCATCTGCTCGGCGATCTTCATCGCCTCTTCGATCAGGGTCTCCACGATCTTCGACTCGGGCACGGTCTTGATGACCTCGCCCTTCACGAAGATCTGCCCCTTGCCGTTGCCCGAGGCCACGCCCAGGTCCGCCTCGCGCGCCTCACCGGGACCGTTCACGACGCAGCCCATGACCGCGACGCGCAGCGGCACGTCCATGCCGGTCAGACCCGCGGTGACCTCCTCGGCCAGCTTGTACACATCCACCTGCGCACGCCCGCACGACGGGCAGGACACGATCTCCAGACCGCGCTGGCGCAGATTCAGCGACTCCAGGATCTGGATGCCGACCTTGATCTCCTCCACCGGCGGCGCCGAGAGGGACACACGGATGGTGTCGCCGATGCCCTGCGACAGCAGCGCGCCGAACGCGACGGCCGACTTGATGGTGCCCTGGAACGCCGGACCCGCCTCGGTGACACCCAGATGCAGGGGGTAGTCGCACTGCTCGGCGAGCTGACGGTAGGCCTCGACCATCACCACCGGGTCGTTGTGCTTCACCGAGATCTTGATGTCGCGGAAGCCGTGCTCCTCGAACAGCGACGCCTCCCACAGCGCCGACTCCGCCAGCGCCTCGGGGGTGGCCTTGCCGTACTTCTGCAGCAGCCGCCTGTCCAGCGAGCCCGCGTTCACCCCGATACGGATCGGCGTGCCGTGGTCCTTCGCCGCCTTCGCGATCTCCTTGACCTGGTCGTCGAACTTCTTGATGTTGCCCGGGTTCACCCGCACCGCCGCACAGCCCGCCTCGATCGCGGCGAACACGTACTTCGGCTGGAAGTGGATGTCGGCGATCACCGGGATCTGCGACTTCCTCGCGATCACCGGCAGCGCGTCCGCGTCGTCCTGCGTCGGGCAGGCCACCCGCACGATCTGGCAGCCCGACGCGGTCAGCTCCGCGATCTGCTGGAGCGTCGCGCCGATGTCGGACGTGCGCGTCGTCGTCATCGACTGCACCGACACCGGGGCGTCCCCGCCCACCGCCACGGAGCCGACCTGGATCTGCCGGCTCTTCCGGCGCACGGCGAGCGTGGCCGGGACCTCGGGGAGGCCCAGGGAGACTGCGGTCATCTGTGATCACTCCCTGTTCGACGAGACGGTCTCGCGCATGGCGCGCAGGGATTCCTTCAAGGAGCCCATGGTGGCGAGGACGGCGGTGGGCTCGTAACCGCAGTGCGCCATGCAGTTGGCGCAGCGCGGGTCCTTGCCGCGGCCGTACTTGTCCCAGTCGGTGTCCTCGATGAGCTCCCGGTAGGTCGGCACGTAGCCGTCGCTCATCAGGTAGCAGGGGCGCTGCCAGCCGAACAGGGAGTAGTTGGGGATCGCCCAGGCGGTGCACGGGAAGTCCACCTTGCCCTCGAGGAAGTCGAGGAACAGCGGGGAGTGGTTGAGCCGCCAGCGCCGGCGGTTGCCGCCGGAGAAGGCCTTCCTGAACAGCTCCCGGGTCTGCTCCACGCCCAGGAAGTGCTCCTGGTCGGGCGCCTTCTCGTAGGCGTAGGCGGGCGAGATCATCATCTCGTCGACCTTGAGGTCGTCGTTGAGGTAGTTGAGCACCTCGACGACGGTCTGCGGGGTGTCGGTGTTGAAGAACGTCGAGTTGGTGGTGACCCGGAAGCCGCGCCGCTTGGCCTCCTTGATGGCCTCCACGGCCTCGTCGAACACGCCCTCCTTGGCCACGGACTCGTCGTGCCGCTCCCGCAGCCCGTCGATGTGCACCGCGAAGGCGAAGTACGGCGACGGGGTGAACTTGTCCATCTTCTTGCGCATCAGCAGCGCGTTGGTGCACAGGAAGACGTACTTCCGGCGGGCCACCAGCTGACGCGCGATCTCGTCGATCTGGGGGTGCATCAGGGGCTCGCCGCCGGCGATCGACACCATGGGCGCCCCGGACTCCAGTACGGCGCCGACGGCCTGCGCGACGGGCATGCGCTGCTTGAGCACACCGGCCGGATGCTGGATCTTGCCGCATCCCTCGCACTTGAGGTTGCAGGCGAAGAGCGGTTCCAGTTCGACGATGAGCGGGAACTTGTCCCGCCTGCGGAGCTTCTGTTCGGCCAAGTATGTAGCGACCTTGATGGACTGACGCAGCGGCATGGCCATCTGGCTCACCTCCTGGGGAGCAGCAAGGAACGGTGCCATTCATAGAAAGCCGGGAGTACGGAACGAAGGACACGGAAAGCCGATATTCCACCGCGGACCGTGCCGATGCGGACGAGTTCGTGTTCAGGAGCGTCCACGACCACCCGGACGGCCGCAACCGGGCGCTCGGCCGCGCGGACGGCGCTCAGGAGCGTGGCGGCCGACTCCATGTCCACCGCGATCGCGCCGGTGGCGAGCAGGTCGGAGCGTTCGTGGCCGCGTACGACGTGGTCGGATCCGGTGAGGGGGCCGGTGTGCACGGTGCGTCCGGGCACCGCGCGCATCAGCTCCTTCACCAGCAGCTCGGTGCCGACGCACGGCACGGTGCCGCGTGGGTCCCGGGTCTCCTCGGCGACGACGAGGTCTCCGGGGTGCATGCCGGGGGCGAGGCCCGCGCAGAAGCCGGTGGCGAGGACGGCGGCCCCGTGCAGCGCCGGGTCGGCGAGCACCCGGGTGACGGACCGCTCGGCCGCCGCCGGTCCCATGCCGGTGCGCAGCACGGTGACCGGCCCGCCCGGGGTGGTGCGCTCCCGCCTGCGCAGCGCGAGGTGTTCGATGCCGAGCGCGCAGGCGATCAGCAGCGGGGTCGGGGCGGGCCGGCCGCTCATCAGCTGCCCTTGGCGTCGGCGAGCGCCTGCGCGGAGCCCGCCGGCACCTCGGCCGGCTTCGCGGCGAACGGCTCGCCGTGGACGTACCGGCCGAGCGCGGTGAGCGGGAACACCTGCCGGTAGAGGTGGTAGTTGATGGAGAAGTCCCACGGGAAGCCGGTGCCGGTGAAGTACGGCTCGTCCCAGGAGCCGTCCTCCCGCTGGGTGTCCGCCAGCCAGGCGACGCCCCGTTCGACCGCCTCGGAGTCCCGCTCCCCCGCCGCGAGCAGCGCCATCAGCGCCCAGGCGGTCTGGGAGGCGGTGGAGGCGCCCTTGCCGCTCCACTCCTTGACGTAGCGGTAGGAGCGCAGGTCCTCGCCCCAGCCGCCGTCGTCGTTCTGCACCTTCTCCAGCCAGGCCACGGCCCGCCGGATCGCCGGGTGGGACGTGGGGAGGCCGGCCGCGGTCAGGGCGGGGACCACGGAGCCGGTGCCGTAGATGTAGTTGACGCCCCAGCGGCCGAACCACGAGCCGTCCAGTTCCTGTTCGGCGAGGAGCCACTCCACGCCGCGCCGGGTGCGCGGGTCCTGG
Organism: Streptomyces sp. BJ20; assembly: GCF_022869105.1. NCBI lineage: Bacteria > Bacillati > Actinomycetota > Actinomycetes > Kitasatosporales > Streptomycetaceae > Streptomyces > Streptomyces sp. BJ20. The sequence goes on along the minus strand of NZ_CP094918.1, from coordinate 2,802,610 downwards.
GCGAGCCCTTCGACGGCGAGCATCTCCACGACGTGCGCGGTGACGTCGGCCGACGGCGGGTCGATGACCTCGCCGAAGTCGCAGAACGGCAGCCGGTTGGGGAACGGGCTGGTGTTGTCGACGTCGAAGGCGCCCCAGGCTCCGTTCCTCGACTGCATGCCGAGGTTCCAGCGCACCCCGCGCCCGACGGCGTTGTCCAGCCGCTCCGGGTCGTGGTGTCTGACCCGGCGCAGCGCGAGGACCACCTCGGCGGTGTCGTCGATGTCGGGGTAGTTGTCGTTGTGGAACTCGAACGCCCAGCCGCCCGGCGGGAGATGGGGCCGGCGCACGGACCAGTCGCCGGGCCGCACCACCTGCTCGCCCAGCATCCAGTCGGCGGCCTTGACCAGGGCCGGGTGGTCGGCGGGCAGGCCCGCGTCGGCCAGCGCGATGGTGGCGAGGCAGGTGTCCCACACCGGGGACTGGCAGGCCTCGATCATCCGGGCGCCGTCCTCGCGCCACACGGCGAAGCGGTCCAGGGACTCCAGACCGGCACGCATCACCGGGTGGTTCAGGTCGTAGCCGAGCAGGTGCAGGGCGATGACCGAGTACACGGCGGGGGGCTGGATGCCGCCCCAGCAGCCGTCGTTCTCCTGCCGTTCGATGATCCAGCGGGCGGCGGTGTTCATCGCGGCCCGGCGCAGCCGGCGCGGTACGGCCCGGCGCAGCTTGTGCAGGCCCCTGTCGAGCCGCTGGAAGGCGCCGTCCCAGGTGCTCGCGGGGGCGAGCGGCCGGGGAGGGTTGGGGTGCGCCGGGTCGGTGTGCAGCTCGTCCAGCGGGAACGGGGCGGGGCGCACCGGCCGCACGGCGGAGACGATGGTGAGCGGCACGATGGTCTGCCGCGCCCAGCAGCCGAAGTCGTAGATGTTGAGCGGCACCCAGGTGGGGAACCAGATCAGCTCGGGCGGCAGTTCGGGCAGGTCCTCCCACTTCCACCAGCCGAACAGGGCCAGCCAGATGCGGGTGAAGACCCGGGACGCGGCGATGCCGCCCTGCTCCCGGATCCAGGCCGAGGCCTTCGCCATGTGCTCGGCTTCGGGGGCGTCGCCCGCCAGCCGCAGCGCGACGTACGCCTCGACGGTGGCGGAGAGATCGCCGGGGCCGCCGTGGAAGGTGGCCCAGGTGCCGTCCTCGCGCTGCTCCCCGCGGATGAACAGGGCGGCGGCCCGGGTGGTGTCCTCGTCGCGGATGCCGAGGAACTGACGCAGCAGCAGGTCCTCGGCGTCCATCGTGACGTTGGTCTCGAGGTCGCCCTTCCACCAGCCCTCGTCGCTCTGACGGGACAGCAGGAAGTCGGTGGCGCGCCGTACGGCGCGGGCGGCGATGTCGGGTACCCCGGCCGCCCCGGGGCTGTCGGTGTCGTGTTCGCTGGCCGCGGTGAGCCGGGACGGCGAGGCCGCCCCGGTGCTTCCGTCGGTCGTCGCTGTCATGGCTTCCCCTTCGTGCAGTCCTGCAAGTGGTGCGTCTGCTGTGGGTCCGCCGTCGGCCGGTGGGGGTGCTCCCCACCGGTCCGGCGACTACGCGAGGGCTATTCGACCGATAGTGATCATCTCTTTCGTACGACGACGAAGTCCGCGAGCGCCGTGAACTGTTCCCGCACCCGGTCGGGCATGTCCACGACGTCGAGGGCCTCGATGGCGATGGTGTGCTGGCGTCGTGCCTCCTCGGCGGTCCACTCACGGCCGCCGGCCTCCTCGATGAGGGCGGCACGGGCCGCGAACTCCTCCTCGGAGAAGTTCGCGAAGTCGCTGCTCTTGGCGTCGGCGGCGAGGATCTCGCCGAGCCGGGTGGCGGCCGGGCCGTCCGCGGCGAGCGCGGCCACGACCGGGAGGGACTTCTTGCGCTGGCGCAGGTCGCTCCAGGTCTGCTTGCCGGTGGACTCCGGGTCGCCCCAGATGCCGAGCAGGTCGTCGACGGCCTGGAAGGCGAGGCCCAGGTGGTGGCCGTAGCGCTCCAGGGCGTCGGCGGTGCGCTCGTCGGCGCCGCCGAGGACCGCGCCGATGGAGCTGGCGCAGGCGAGCAGGGCGCCGGTCTTGTTGCCCTCCATCTCCAGGCACTCCTCGACGCTGACCCGGTCGCGGTGCTCGTAGGAGATGTCCTGGGCCTGACCGTCGATCAGCGCGCGGCTGGCCCGGGTGAGGCGGCGTGCGGCGCGGCCGGCCTCGACGGTGCCGAGCTCCAGCAGCACCTCGTTGGCCAGGGCGAACAGGGCGTCACCGACCAGGATGGCCTGGGCGGGGCCGTGCACCTTCCAGACGGTGTCGCGGTGCCGGCGCTGTTCGTCGCCGTCCATCAGGTCGTCGTGCAGCAGCGAGAAGTTGTGGACCAGCTCGACGGCGACCGCGCCGGGCACGCCGGTCTCCGGAGCCGCGCCGGTGACCTCGGCGGACAGCACGGCGAGGGCGGGGCGCACGGCCTTGCCGCCGTCGCCGTCCGCGGGCCGGCCCTGGGCGTCGATCCAGCCGAAGTGGTAGGCGGCGACCGTGTCCATGGGAGGTGCCAGGCGGTCGACGGCCGCCCGCAGTACCGGCGTGGCCAGGGTCCGGCCGCGCTCCAGGAGCGCGGACACGTCCACCGCGGTCCTTCGAGCGGCCTGCGAGGCCGGGGGCACAGTGGGCACAGTCTCTCCTCTTGTTGCGGTACCGGGGGTGCGGGGACCCGCCGCGCCGCTCCGCTGCAGCATCAGGCGGCCTCCTCGAGCGCGAAGAGGTGGCGCGGGCGGGGCCGGCCGAGGGCGCCGAGCGCGGCGTCCGCCGCGCCGACGCCGCTGCGGACCGCACTCTCCATGGTCGCGGGCCACCCGGTGGCGGTCCACGCTCCGGCCAGGTAGAGGCCGGGTGCCTCGGTGCGGGCGCCGGGCCTGAGGCGTCCGACGCCGGGGGCGGGAACGAAGGTCGCGGTGCGCTCCCGGGTGACGAAGAAGTCGAGGACCTCGGCGCCGCGGGCGCGCGGCAGCAGCCGCTCCAGTTCGGGCAGGTACCGCTCGCGCAGGTCGGCCACGGGCGCGTCGATGTCGTCGTGGGCGACCGACTGGGACAGCGCCAGGTACTGGCCGTGGCGCAGTCCGGAAGCGTGGGTGCGGTCGAAGACCCACTGCACGGGGGTGCCGAGCGCGGCGAAGAAGGGCCGGGTGAGCACCGCGCGGTCGTAGACGACGTGCACGTTGAGGATGGGGGCGGTGTCGATGCCGAGCAGCCGGTCCGGGTCGTCGAGCGCGCCCGCGGGCAGCAGGTCGTACGCCTCGCGCTGGGGCACGGCCAGGACGACGGCGTCGGCGCGGAGCGTCTCGCCGGGGATGTCGACGCTCCAGCCGCCGTCACCGTCGGCGCGCACGGAGCTGACGCGGGTGCGGGTCGCGGTGCGTACGCCGGCGGCGTCGAGGGCCTCACGGGCGAGCCGGTCGTGCAGGTCGCCGAGCGGCACACGGGCCCAGCCGATGTCGGCGGCGCCGGGGTCGGACAGCAGGCCGGTCTTGAACACCATCGCGGCGAGCGCCAGCGACGAGTCGCCGGCGACGGCGTTGAGGGTGGCGACGCCGACCAGGTCCCACAGTGCTTCGACGGCGCGCGGGGACTGGCCGTGGGCGGCGAGCCAGCTGCCGAAGTCCTGCTCGTCCAGGGCGGGATCGTCGAGGTCGAGGCCCTTCAGCGCGAGCGCGGCACGGCCCACCCTCGCCCGGTCGGCGAGCGACAGGTGGGGGTACGCGGCGAGGCTGCGGCCGAGGTGGAGAGGCACCGGCAGAGGGTCGCGCCGCAGCCGTCCGAGCCGCCTGCCCTCGGGGCGGGCCGCGTCGACCACGGGCACGTCGAGGCGGTCCTGCAGCGGGGCGAGACCGGCTCCCCCGATGCGGTCGAGGAACCAGCGGTAGGCGGTGCAGCAGCGCAGGTAGACGTGCTGGCCGTTGTCGACGGTCAGGTCGCCGCGCTTGAAGGAGAAGGCGAGTCCGCCCAGGCGGGGCCGGCCTTCGAGCAGGGTGACGCGCACTCCGGCGTCGGCGAGGGCGAGGGCGGCGGTGGTGCCGGCCAGTCCGCCGCCGACCACGACGGCATGGCGTCCCGGCGGGACCGGGCCGTCCGTGTGCGGGGCCCCCTCGGAGCGTGTGCCGTGGCTCATGCGCCCTCCCCCGGCCTGCCGGGCGCGACAGGTGCGCGGCCGGCCGTCTCGGTGAGGGACGCGGGGGCGCGGCGGAGGGTTGCCCGCCGCTTTCCGTCCGGGTACGGGGTGTCCATCAGGCGCGCCTCCCGACGGTGCGCCGGGCGACGTGCCGGGTGTCGAGACCGGACAGGCCGCGCACCGCCACGTACGCCTTCTCCCGTCCGGGCAGGGAGACCCGGCCGCGCAGCACGGCCTCGGGGTCGCGCTCGATGCGGTCCAGGAGACGGCGGTAGATGCCGGCCATGGCGGCGACGCAGGCGCCGCTGCGCCGGTCGAGCATGGGGAGCAGCCGGTAGCCCTCGGCGAAGAGGGCGCGGGCCCTGCGCACCTCGAAGTGCACCAGGCCCGCGAAGTCCGAGCCCTGGGGCGGTGTGGGTCCGGCGAAGCCGTCGGCGCAGCCGAACTTGGCGAGGTCGTCGGCGGGCAGGTAGGTCCGCCCGTTCTCGGCGTCCTCGCGGACGTCGCGCAGGATGTTGGTGAGCTGGAGCGCCAGGCCCAGCGTGTCGGCGTACTCGGAGGCGCGTCCCACACCATGCGCGCCGGGCTCGGTGCCGAACACGCCGAGCGAGAGCCGTCCGATGGAGCCCGCGACGCAGCGGCAGTAGACCTTCAGGTCGTCCCAGGTCTCGTACGCCTCGCCGCGCAGGTCCATCTGGACGCCGTCGATGAGTTCGTCCAGGCCGCCGAGCGGGATCGGGAAGTGCGCCGCGGCGTGGGAGAGGGCGACCGCGACCGGGTCGGTGTCGTCCTCCTCGACCGCGCCCTCGCGGATCCGGGTGAGCAGCGCGCGGGTGTCCTCGAGACGGGCGGCCTTGACGTCCTCGGGGAGCGGTCCGTCGCCGATGTCGTCGACCCGCCGGGAGAACGCGTACAGGGCCGACATGGCGCGCCGCTTGGGCGTCGGCAGCAGCCGGATGCCGTAGGCGAAGTTGCGTGCCTGCTGGCCGGTGACGGTCTCGCAGTAGCTGTAGGCGGCGAGTACCGGTGCGGACGCGGATGGCTGGGACTCCACGGTCCGGATCACCCCTTTCCTCGCAGAGTCACGCCCGCCTCACGCAGCAGCTGCAGCGTGCCGGGCTTGGGCGGGCCGGGAAGTACATCGTGGTCGGCGGCCGCGATCGCGCGGACGGCCGCCCTTCCTCCCGCCACGAACCCCGCGAGCAGGAGTCTGAGCCGGCCCCGGACGCTGCCCACCAGGGGTGCGCCCTCGTCCAGCAGGTCGAGGGCGCGCTGCGCCTGGAACGCGACGAGCGCGCGCACCGAGGCGCCGGCGGTGGGCGCGGCGAGGTCGGCCTCCTGGACGTGGAAACGTTTCATGTCCGTGGCGGGCACGTAGATGCGGTCGCGGCCGAGGTCCTCGGCGACGTCCTGAAGATGCTCGACGATCTGCAGGGCCGTGCAGATCGCGTCGGAGCGGCGGATGCGCTCCGGTGTGGCGGTCCCGGTGACGGCGAGCACGAGGCGGCCGACCGGGTTGGCCGACAGCTCGCAGTAGGCGAGCAGGTCGTCGTAGGTCTCGTAGCGCGTGACCAGCTGGTCCTGGCGGTTCGCGGCGATCAGCCCGAGGAACGGCTCGGGGGTCAGCGCGCGGCGGCGGACCGTGGGCTCCAGGCGGAGCAGCAGGGGGTGACGGGGCGCCGGGCCCTTCGGGTCGAACACGCGGTGGAGATCGGCTTCCAGGGCGTCCAGCAGGGTGAGGCGGTCGCCGGCCTTGTCCTCGGGGACACCGAGGGCGCGGGCGTCGGCCCCGCCGGGGGCGAGGTCGCCGTCGCCGATGTCGTCGACCAGACGGGCGAAGCCGTAGACGGCCATGAGGTCGTCGCGCCAGGCCCTGGGCAGGAAGAAGGGCGCCACCGGGAAGTTCTCGGCGGCGGCCTTGTCGAGGGTGGCCCGTTCGAGGTCGCCGGGGCGCGCCCGGCCGGCGGCCGTCATCGCGGACTGCCCGGGGAGAGGACGGCGCATGCTGAGTTCAGCCGGGGAGTCTCCGAAGCCATTGCCGTCACATCTCCCGTTCTACACTGCTGACCCAATTCACACTATTTCGGACACGCCGCCCAGGCGTCCACCCGACGTCGCCGAGGAATGGTGTCGGGCATTATGGCCCTGATTGCCGCCTTTCGCGGACCGGTACAGCTTACGTTGTACAACGCGCCGTTCCTCGACGGGGGTCTTCCGTGCTCCACGACAACACATCGTCCGGCGTCAGGCTTCCGCCGTGCGCGGGGAGTTGACGCATCTTTTGCAGACGCGGGACCCCGCCGGACCGTTCCGGCGGGGACTTGGGCGAAACGGGCTACTTGCCGGTGAACTTCTCGTACTCGCGGAGCACCTCGTCCGTCGGCCCGTCCATGCGCAGCTCGCCGCGCTCCAGCCACAGCACCCGGTCGCAGGTGTCGCGGATGGACTTGTTGTTGTGGCTGACCAGGAACACCGTCCCGGCCTCCTTGCGCAGCTCGCGGATGCGGGCCTCGGAGCGCTTCTGGAACTTCCGGTCGCCGGTGGCCAGCGCCTCGTCGATCATCAGGACGTCGTGGTCCTTGGCGGCGGCGATGGAGAAGCGCAGACGGGCGGCCATGCCGGAGGAGTAGGTGCGCATCGGCAGGGTGATGAAGTCGCCCTTCTCGTTGATCCCGGAGAAGTCGACGATGTCCTGGTAGCGCGCCTTGATCTCCTCGCGGGACATGCCCATCGCGAGCCCGCCGAGGATGATGTTGCGCTCGCCGGTGAGGTCGTTCATCAGGGCCGCGTTCACGCCGAGCAGGGACGGCTGGCCGTCGGTGTAGACCTTGCCGCGCTCGGCGGGCAGCAGTCCGGCGATGGCGCGCAGCAGGGTCGACTTGCCGGAGCCGTTGGACCCGATCAGGCCGATGGCCTCGCCGCGGTAGGCCACGAAGGACACCCCGCGCACGGCGTGCACCTTGCGCACGCCCCGCTCCTCGCCGCGCTTGAGGATCCGGCTGAGCGCCGCGGTGGCGCTTCCCTTGCCCGACCGGGTGCCGTTCACGCGGTAGACGATGTGCAGGTCGTCCGCGATGACGGTGGGCACCCGGGCGCCCGTCTTGTCGTCAGCCACGGCCGTACCTCTCCTCTGCCTTCCAGAAGTAGACGAAGCCGACCACGCCGGCGAGCACCGCCCAGCCCAGTCCGAACGCCCAGATGTGCGGCGGCAGGTAGGTCGAGTCGTACTTGTCGATCAGCGCGTATCGCACCAGGTCCATGTAGACCGCGGCCGGGTTCCACTGGAGCACGTCCGCCACCCAGGACGGCACGTTCTTGTCCTCCAGCATGGCCGGGATGGAGAACATCACGCCGGACGCGTACATCCAGGTCCGCAGCACGAACGGCATCAGCTGCGCCAGGTCGGGGGTCTTGCTGCCCATCCGCGCGAAGATCAGCGCGAGGCCGGTGTTGAAGACGAACTGCAGCCCCAGTGCCGGCACCACCAGCAGCCACGACAGGTCCGGATAGCTCCGGAACGCCACCATGATGACGACCAGGACGATCATCGAGAACAGCAGCTGCTGGAGCTGCTGGAGCGCGAACGAGATCGGCAGCGACGCCCGCGGGAAGTGCAGCGCCCGCACCAGCCCCAGGTTCCCCGAGATCGCCCGGACACCGGCCAGCACCGAGCTCTGCGTGAAGGTGAACACGAACACGCCCGTCACGAGGAACGGCACGTAGACGTCGCTCGGGATGCCGCGCCGGGCGCCGAGCAGCAGGCCGAAGATGAAGAAGTACACGGCCGCGTTCAGCAGCGGCGTCGCCACCTGCCACAGCTGGCCCAGCTTCGCCTTGCTGTACTGGGCGGTCAGCTTGGCCTGCGAGAAGGCCAGGATGAAGTGCCGCCGTCCCCACAGCTGACGGACGTACTCGCCGAGGGACGGGCGGGCGCCGCTGACGGACAGCCCGTACTTCGCGGCCAGCTCGGCCGCCGGAAGGCCCTCGTCGGGCGGCACGGGCGCGCCGACCGCGACCGTGCCGTCGTGCGTAGTCTCACTCACGGGTGGATTAACTTTCGTCCTCGATGTGCGGGGCCCGCGCGGGCCTGCCAGGAGCCGGGGACCGGGCAGGGGCCGGATCCCCGGACTCGAAGCTTGTCAGATCACCGGGGGCCGGCCCAGTCGGGTCAGCCGCCACACCGTACGCCACTTCATGGGGCGACGGGGCCCGCAGGGCGAGGTCCAGCCCTCCTTGAAGCCGCCGAACCACGCCTTGAGGGCGGAGCCCGAGGGGCGGCGCAGGAGGGTGAGGAGCAGCCAGACGCCCAGGTACACCGGGACGAGCGGGACGGGCAGGTTGCGCCGGGCGAGCCAGACGCGGTTGCGGGCCACCATGCGGTGGTACACCGCGTGCCGCGAGGGGGCGGTCGTCGGGTGGTACAGCACCATGTCCGACCGGTAGTCGATCATCCAGCCGGCGTCGAGGGCACGCCAGGCCAGGTCGGTCTCCTCGTGGGCGTAGAAGAACTCGTCCGGCAGTCCGCCGACCTCGGCGAGGACCTGGGTGCGCACCGCGTTGGCGCCGCCGAGGAACGTGGTCACGCGGGAGGAGCGCATCGGGTCGGAGGCACGCAGCCGGGGCACGTGCCGGCGCTGGGTGACGCCGGTGTCCGGGTCGGCGATGCGGAAGCTGATGATGCCGAGCGAGGGGTCCTCGGCGAACGCCTTCCGGCACAGCTCGGCGGTGTCGGTGTGCGCGAGCAGGCCGTCGTCGTCGAGGAAGAGCAGGATGTCGACGTCCCGGCCGCTGGGCCCGAAGGCCTCGATGCCGACGTTGCGCCCGCCGGGGATGCCCAGGTTCTCGGGCAGCTCGACGGTCTTGACGCCCTCGGGGACGTCGGGCACGGGCGAGCCGTTGCCGACGACCACGACCTCGACGGGGTCGCCGTCCTGCTTGGCGACGGAGTCGAGCAGGGCCCGCAGTTCGTCGGGGCGGTTGCCCATGGTGATGATCACCGCGCCGACCTTCATGCCCGCGTTCACTTCAGCCTGCTCGAGACGAGGACGGACACGAGGTGCAGCAGCGTCTGCAGCAGGGCGATGCCCGCGAGGACGGCGGTGCCGAGGCGGGTGAAGAACAGGTCGCCCCGGGCGGAGTCGAGGATCGCGAGGAGCAGGATCAGCAGGGACGCCTCTATGCCCAGGATCAGCCGGTGGAACTTCAGGGCGGCGGCGGCCTTGCGGGCGAGCGCCACGCCGGAGGAGCGCGGCTCGGAGGCGGACTCCTTCACCGGGGGCATGCCGTTCTGGTGGCGGGCGACACCGACCAGGTCGGTCTCCGCCTTGATGAGTATCGCGCCCAGCGCGGCGAGGGTCCCGAGGAAGGCCCACAGCCAGTCGATGCGGCCGGTGCCCCACAGGTCGGCGGCGCGCAGGCCGAGGCCGACCAGCACGGCGGCGTCGGTCAGGTAGGCGCCGACGCGGTCCATGTAGACGCCGGCGAGGGAGTACTGCTTGCGCCATCGGGCGATCTCGCCGTCGACGCAGTCGAGCAGCAGGTACAGCTGGACCGCGACCACCCCGAGGACCGCCCCCGTGATGCCGGGCACCAGGAGCGCGGGGGCAGCGAGGACACCGCAGAGGGTCATCAGATACGTGAGCTGGTTGGGGGTGACCCGGGTGTTCACCAGGTAGCGGTCGACCCGCAGGGACACCTCGCGCATGTAGAGGCGTCCCATCCAGTGCTCACCGCTGCGCCGGTCCTTGACCCCCGCGGGGTGCACGACCGGACGGAGTTCAGCTACCGATGGCCTTGACATAGTCGGCGTAGACGTCCTTGATCTGTTCGGTGGTCAGGGCGAGGTGTTCGAGGATGGTGAAGCGGCCGGGGCGGGTCTCGGGGGCGTACTCGACGACGCGGACGAACTCGTCGACGGAGAACCCGATCTCCTCGGGGAGCACCGGCAGCCCGTGCCGGCGCAGCACCTCGGCCATGGCCGCCGACTCCTCGTGCGCGCCGCGCAGGTACATCGCGAAGGCGGCGCCCAGTCCGCACTGCTCGCCGTGGGCGGCGGCGCGCTGCGGGTAGAGCAGGTCGAAGGCGTGGTTGATCTCGTGGCAGGCGCCGGAGGAGGGCCGGGAGTCGCCGGACACGGACATCGAGATGCCGGTGAGCACCAGGGCCTCGGCGAGCACCTGGAGGAAGCTGTCGTCGTCGACGCCGCCCGGGTGCCGGAGCACGGCCTCGCCGGCCTGGCGGGCCATGGCGGCGGCGAGTCCGTCGACCTTCTCGCCGTTGACGCGGTGGGACAGCTCCCAGTCGGCGACGGCGGAGATGTTGGAGACGACGTCGCCGATGCCCGAGCGGACGAACCGGACCGGGGCCTCGCGGATGACGTTGAGGTCGATCACGACCGCGATCGGGTTGGGCACGCCGTAGGAGCCGCGTCCCGCGTCGTTGTCGAGGGTGGCGACCGGCGAGCACAGGCCGTCGTGCGCCAGGTTGGTGGCGACCGCGACCAGGGGCAGGCCGACGCGCGCCGAGGCGAACTTGGCGCAGTCGATGATCTTCCCGCCGCCGAGGCCGACGACCGCGTCGTAACGGCCGCCCTGGATGGCGCCGGCCAGCCGGACCGCGTCGTCGATGGTGCCGCCGCCGACCTCGAACCAGTCGGCGCCGGGCAGCGACGGCGCGACACGGTCGCGCAGCCGGGCGCCGGAGCCGCCGCTGACGGCGATGGCGAGCCGGCCGGACTGCGAGATGCGCTCGTCCGCGAGGACGCAGGCCAGGTCGTCGAGGGCGCCGGGACGGATGTCGACGACGACCGGCGAGGGGATGAGCCGGGTCAGTACTGGCACGCGATCTCCCGTCCGCGGGCGAGGTCGTCGTGGTTGTCGATCTCGACCCACCGGACGTCGCCGATCGGCGCCACGTCGATCCGGAAGCCCCGGTTCACCAGCTCCTGGTAGCCGTCCTCGTAGTACAGCTGCGGGTCCCGCTCGAACGTCGCCTTCAGCGCGTCCGCCAGCGCCTCGGCCGCACCGCCCTCGATCAGCGTCACACCGATGTACTCGCCCGTCGCCTCCGCCGGGTCCATCAGCTTCGTGATCCGCCGCATCCCCTTCTCCGGGTCGACGACGACCTTCATCTCCTCGTCGGCGAGCCGCTTCACCGTGTCCAGCGCCAGGATGATCTGCCTGCCGTCACCCCGCGCGTCCAGCAGCGTCCGCTCCACCGACACCGGATGCACCGTGTCGCCGTTGGCGAGGATCACACCGTCCTTCAGGGCGTCCCGCGCACACCACAGCGAGTAGGCGTTGTTCCACTCCTCCGCCTTGTCGTTGTCGATGAGCGTCAGCTTCAGCCCGTACTTCGCCTCCAGCGCCGCCTGCCGCTCGTACACGGCCTCCTTGCGGTAGCCGACCACGACACCCACCTCGGTCAGCCCGATCTCCGCGAAGTTGCCCAGCGTCAGGTCCAGGACCGTGGGCTCCCCTTCCATGCCCGCGGGCCCCACCGGCACCAGCGCCTTGGGCAGCGTGTCGGTGTAGGGGCGCAGACGCCGGCCGGCGCCGGCCGCCAGCACGAGGCCGATCATGCGGGTTCTCCTTCGTCGTGTACGGCGGGCGCGCCACCCCGGTGGGCGGCGACCCAGAAGCGGATGCTCTCGGCGAGCACCACGAGAGCCACGGCCACGGCGAGGGCCGTGAGCGCGACGGTGAATCCGGACGCGGTGAGCACGGCCGCCAGGACGGCGACCGCCAGCGTGCGACCTTCGTGCCCCCCGATCGCCCGCACCAGCGGGCGCGGGGGCGCGCCCGCGTCGCCGCGGATGCGGTAGACCGTGTCGTAGTGATGGTAGGCGACCGCGGACACCAGTCCGTAAGCCGCGGGAAGGGCTCCGTTCACCTCCGCGTCGGCCGCCAGGACCAGGACGGTTCCGTACTCGGCGGCGCGGAACAGCGGCGGGACGAGCCAGTCGAGGCGGCCGGTGAGGGGGCGGCCGACGGCGGCGGCGGAGCAGATCACGTAGGCGACGGCGGCCAGGACGGTCTGCCATCCGGCGCCCCACACGAGGGCGGATCCCGTCACCAGCACCGCTCCGAGCGCGGCGGCGGCCGCACCGCCGCGGGCCCAGGGGCGGTGGAGCAGTTCGGAGAGCGGGCCGCCGTCGGCGAGGTCGGTCAGGGCCCGGGCGGCCTTGTCCCCCGCCCGGCCGCCGCGCAGGGAGCGCAGGACGCGTCCGGCGGTGGTGTACGCGGCGGCGAAGGCGCAGCCGGCGAGCAGCACCCAGAAGGTGACGCGGGGGCTGGTGGCGGCGGTGAGGACGGCGATCAGCGCCCAGCGCTCGCCGATCGGCAGGACGATCATGCGGCGCACCCAGACCGTCCACCCGACGCGGTCCAGGCGGTCCGACAGGGCCGCGGCGGGACCTTCCGCGGCCCCGGTCCTGGCCTCGGCGAAGGAGAAGTCGACGACGTGCCGGCAGGACTGGAGGATTATGGCGCCGAGCGCCAGGGCCCAGACGTCGTCGCCGGTACGGGCCGCGCCGAGGGCGAGGCCCGCGTAGAAGGCGTACTCCTTGGCCCGGTCGAACGTGGCGTCGAGCCAGGCGCCGAGCGTGGAGTACTGCAGCGAGTAGCGGGCGAGCTGGCCGTCGGCGCAGTCCAGCACGAACGAGCCGAGGAGCAGCACGCCGGCGGCGACGAATCCCGCGCGGGTGCCGGTCGCGGCGCAGCCGGCCGCGACCAGCGCGGTGAGCAGGGAGGCGGTGGTGACCTGGTTCGGGGTCAGTCCGCGGCGGGCGCACCAGCGCGCGAGGTGGCGCGAGTAGGGGCTGACGCAGAAGGTGGTGAAGAAGCCGTCGCGGGCCTTGACGGCGGACCTGAGGCGTACGGCCTCCTCGTCCACGGCGGCGACGGCCTGCCGGGCCTCGTTGCGGGCCTGCGGGTCGGCGGGCACGACGGCGACCAGGCTGCCGAGCCCGGGGCGGTGCACGCCGGTGTCGAGGGCGGCGGTGACCCGGTCCGGGAGGCCCTGCACGAGGGTGCCGTTGCCCGCGCCCTGCCCGGTCGCGGAGTTCTCGCGGGCCATCGCGCGGGTCAGGGCCTGGCGGCCCGACCGCTGGGCGGTGACGGCGCCGGGGATCGCGGAGAGCGGGAAGCGGGGGTCGGTCAGACCGAGCCGCAGGGCGTGCACGTGTCCGACGAACCGGGTGTCGACCAGGGCGACGCGTTCCTCCCCGGGGACCTCGGCGAGCAGCGTCTCGGCCTCCGCCGCGCCGGCGGCGGACCGCACGTCGAAGCCGAGGGAGCGCAGGTCGCCCTCGAGTGACGAACCGGGGACCGGGGGGCCGGTGACGATGGCGGTCGGCAACCGAAATCTCACTCCCTGGGGGCGACGCGTCCACGCCGGTCATGAACACGATGATGCGCCCGTACGAAGGCCCTGCGGGCGGCATGTCGGCAGAGGCTATCGGATACGCGGAAGCCCGCGTTCACCGCCCGTTCGACGGCCGGACCCACGCGGTTCGCCCGCTCCTGTGCCGCGCTCATCATCGGGGATACCGGCCCCGGCTCACAAACCGCGCCGGTGGCTCACCTTAGGGTGGACCACCATGACGTGGCTGATCACCGGCGGAGCCGGATACATCGGGGCCCATGTGGTGCGGGCCATGACGGACGCCGGGGAGCGGGTCGTCGTGCTGGACGACCTCTCCGCCGGGGTCCCGGCGCGGCTGCCCGAGGGCGTCCCGCTGGTCCGGGGCTCGGCGCTGGACGGCGACCTGCTGACCAAGGCGCTCGCCGAGCACGGCGTGACCGGGGTGCTGCACCTCGCCGCGCGCAAGCAGCCCGGAGAGTCGGTGGCCCTGCCCACCCGCTACTACCGGGAGAACCTGGGCGGTCTGGCGACCCTGCTGGACGCCGTCGCGGAGGCGGGCGTGCGGCGCTTCGTCTTCTCCTCGTCCGCGGCCGTCTACGGCGACCCGCACGTGGACCTCATCACGGAGGACACGCCCTGCGCCCCCGTGAACCCCTACGGCGAGACCAAGCTCGCCGGGGAGTGGCTGGTGCGGGCGGCGGGCCGGGCGCACGGCATCGACACGGTGTGCCTGCGCTACTTCAACGTCGCGGGCGCGGCGGTCCCCGAGCTGGCCGACACCGGCGTCTTCAACATCGTGCCGATGGTCTTCGACCGGCTCACCCGCGGCGAGGCCCCGCGCATCTTCGGCGACGACTACCCCACTCCGGACGGCACCTGCATCCGGGACTACATCCACGTGGCCGACCTCGCGGAGGCGCACCTCGCGGCGGTGCGCGCACTGGTCGAGGGCGGCTTCGACGGCGATCTGACGCTGAACGTCGGACGCGGCGAGGGCGTCTCCGTCCGCGAGCTGATCACGGTCGTCGGAGAGGTCACCGGCGACACCCGCACCCCTGTGGTCGAGGCGCGGCGCCCCGGCGACCCGCCCCGTGCGGTGGCCTCGGCCGCCCTCGCGAGCGAGCGTCTGGGCTGGACGGCGCGCCGTTCGGTGCGCGAGATGGTCGAGTCGGCCTGGCAGGGCTGGCAGCTCCTCCAGGGCGCCCCGCGCGCCTGACCTGCGGATCGTTTCCGCAGGTCAGGGCACATGACAACGGTGTTCAGTGCCGCGTTGCCTGATACCCCTGCCCCGTAGTTCACTGTGCTGCGGAAGGGCAGCGGCTGGGGCGCGACGGAAGGGCGGCGGCGGGCATGGGGGCAGGCCACGATCACGGGCACGCGCACGGGGCGCCGTCGGGCGGCACGGTCAGCGCGGCCTACCGGGGGAGGCTGCGGATCGCGCTGGGGATCACGGTCTTCGTCATGGTCGTGCAGATCGTCGGCGGCATGCTGGCCGACTCGCTCGCCCTGGTCGCCGACGCCGCCCACATGGCGACCGACGCCCTGGGGCTGGGGATGGCGCTGCTAGCCATCCACTTCGCGGGCCGGCCGCCGAGCGAGCGGCGCACCTTCGGGCTGGCCCGCGCGGAGATCCTCGCGGCGCTGGCCAACTGCCTGCTGCTGCTCGGCGTCGGCGGCTACGTTCTGTACGAGGCGGTCCAGCGGTTCATCACACCCGCGGCCACCGAGGGCGGCCTGGCGATGGTGTTCGGCGCCGTCGGCCTGGCCGCCAACCTGGTGTCGCTGTCGCTGCTGATGCGGGGGCAGAAGGAGAGCCTCAACGTCCGCGGCGCCTTCCTGGAGGTGGCTGCGGACGCGCTCGGCTCGGTCACGGTGATCGTGGCCGCGCTGGTGATCGTCACCACCGGCTGGACGGCCGCCGACCCGATCGCCTCCCTGGTCATCGCGCTGATGATCGTGCCGCGCACGCTGAGGCTGCTGCGCGAGACGCTCGACGTGCTGCTGGAGGCGGCGCCCAAGGGCGTGGACATGACGGAGGTGCGGGCGCACATCCTGAACACGCCGGGGGTGGAGGACGTGCACGACCTGCACGCCTGGACGATCACCTCGGGGATGCCGGTGCTCTCCGCGCACGTGGTGGTCAGCGCGGACACGCTGAACGCGATCGGGCACGAGAAGATGCTGCACGAGCTGCAGGACTGCCTGGGCGACCACTTCGACGTGCAGCACTGCACCTTCCAGCTGGAGCCCAGCGGGCACGCGCAGCACGAGGCGCGCCTGTGCCACTGAGGCGCCTGGGACTCCCCGTCCATCGGTGTCACGCGGCACCCAGGTGTCGCGCGCGGGGCCGCGCACGCCCCCGGGTGCGCCGACGCGCCGGGGAACGCAGCCTTCCGCCCCGGTGACGGGGTCTCCTCCTGCCGACGGGCGCCGACAGGTGCCGTACACGCGCATTTCCGACGCCTCACACGGGCACGATCGACGCGTATCCGGGGCCGTCCGGCTGCCGCCGTCGCCGCCCGTCGCGCCGGGGGCGGGACATGCGGGAGAGGACCGGAGTGCCGGGAGTGCCGGATTCGTGCGGCAGACTGGGGCGCGAACACCGAGTGAAGGATGGGTATGCCGATCACACCTGCCACCGCGACGAACAGCCCGTCGAGCGGCACCGCCGAGCCGATTTTGCTGGAACTGGTCGACGAGGAAGGCGTGACGGTCGGCACCGCGGAGAAGCTCTCCGCCCATCAGCCGCCCGGACAGCTGCACCGGGCCTTCTCCGTGTTCCTCTTCGACGAGCGCGGCCGGCTGCTGCTCCAGCAGCGGGCGCTCGGCAAGTACCACTCCCCCGGCGTGTGGTCGAACACCTGCTGCGGCCACCCGTACCCGGGCGAGGCGCCGTTCGCGGCGGCGGCCCGGCGGACGTACGAGGAGCTGGGGGTGTCTCCGTCGCTGATGGCGGAGGCGGGCACGGTCCGCTACAACCACCCGGACCCTGTCTCGGGCCTGGTGGAGCAGGAGTACAACCACCTCTTCGTCGGCATGGTGCAGTCGACGGTGCGGCCCGACGGGAACGAGGTCGCCGCCACGGCGTTCGTGACGCCCGAGGACCTGGCGGAGCGGCACGCGAAGGACACCTTCTCGGCGTGGTTCATGACCGTGCTGGACGCGGCGCGGCCCGCCGTGCGGGAGCTGACGGGCCCGTCGGCCGGGTGGTGACGGCGACGCCGTACGGCGCGTCCCGTCCTGTGGAGGGGCGGGGGGTGCGTCCCGTCCGGCGGGGCGCGGGCGCGGTACTCCGCGGTCAGTAGGTCTGCGCGGGCTTGAGCGGCAGGGCGGCCCAGATCACCTTGCCGCCGGTGGAGGTGTGCTCCACCTCGCAGGCCCCGCCTGCCTCGCGCGTGATCTCGCGCACCAGCAGCAGTCCCCGGCCGCCGGTGCGGCCGTAGTCGTTCTCCAGGGCGGTGGGGCGGTACGGATGGTTGTCCTCCACGGACACCCGGACCCACTCGGCGCCCACCGCGACCTCGACGGCGAGCATCGGGGACAGCAGCGCCGCGTGTTTGACCGCGTTGGTGACCAGTTCGGAGACGATCAGCAGCAGCCCCTGCACCACGTCGTCCGCGACCGGCACCCCCTGCCGCAGCAGCAGGTCCCGCACGGCGTGCCGGGCCTGTGGCACCGAGGCGTCCACGGCAGGGGCGGTGAACCGCCAGACACCTTCGTACGGCAGCGGATCGCCACCCTCACGCTCGATTGTCACCACACGTCGAGTGTTGGGACCGATCGCCTCCGCCCTTCCACGCTGAACACAAGTCAGCAGATATCGAGCGCTTCCGACCGTTCACGCCCGACTCGGTCGAGCGCGGGACCGTTCGGGTCCGGTCTGTGCCGTTCCGGTTGCTCTCCCTGTTCCCGGCTGTTCCGGCGCCCGCTACTTGCCGGCGACCATGCCCACGATGCGCCGGCCGCCGTAGCCGGTGGCGATCAGTCCCAGCCCGTCGAACAGCAGGGACAGCGAGAAGAACGTGCCGATGACGTACTTGCTGCTGCTCGGCCAGGTGGCCAGGACCAGGACGCCGAGGAGCAGGCCGAAGGCGCCCTGCACCAGCGTCCAGCCGAACTGCGGGCCGCGCACCACCAGGCTGCCGACCAGCCGGAACACGCCGCCGGTCAGGAACAGCAGCGCCGCGAACATGGTCAGCGCCTCGGCCGCGGCCTCCGGCGTCTTGATGATCACCACTCCGGCCGCGATGTTCAGAGCGGCGACGACCACGCCCAGCCAGAAGAAGTTCGTGTGCCGCGCCTGCACCGCGTGCAGCAGCCCGACGAGGCCGCCGACCAGCAGCAGCCAGCCGAAGAGCAGCATCGTGGTGAGCGTGGCGGCGGCCGTGTAGATCAGGCCGATCAGCCCGGCGACGACGAGGATCACCCCGAGCACGGCGAGGATGCCGAAGCCGCGCTTCAGTTTCGCCGTGTCGCCCCGCGGGCCCGCCGCTCCGGTGGACCTGGTCATGGCTGCCTCCTGGGTCTGGTCCCCCGGTTCCCTACGCTTCCGCTCCCTCGTGTCCCCCGCCCTCGGCCGTCGTAACGCCGGGCCCCGGCCCGCCGTCCGGGGCGGTGACCGCGGCGGATAGCATCCGGCGCATGGAGGAGCCGAAGCTGCTGCACAGCGTGACCGCCTCGGTCGCCAAGGTCGTCGTCCGTCATCCCGCGAAGCGCAACGCGATGACGGCCGCGATGTGGGCGTCCCTGCCCCCGCTGCTCGGCGCGCTGGCGGAGGATCCGGCCGTGCGGGCGCTGGTGCTCACCGGCGACGGCAACACCTTCTGCGCCGGGGCGGACATCTCCACGCTGCAGGGGTCGCCGCTCGAGGCGCAGCGGCTGGCCGTCGCCGCCGAGGAGGCCCTTGCGGCCTTTCCCAAGCCGACCCTGGCCGCCGTGCGCGGGCACTGCGTCGGCGGCGGGGCGCAGCTCGCGGCCGCCTGCGACCTGCGGTTCGCCGAGGAGGGCGCGCTCTTCGGGGTGACTCCGGCGAGGCTCGGCATCGTCTACCCGTCCTCGGCGACCCGGCGGCTGGTGTCGCTGGTGGGCCCGGCGACCGCGAAGTACCTCCTCTTCTCGGGCGAGCTGATCGGCACGGAGCGGGCGCTGCGCGCGGGACTGGTGGACGAGGTGCTGCCGGCGGGCGGACTGGACGCGCGGGTCGCGGAGTTCACCCGGGTCCTGGCGTCCCGGTCGCTGCTGACGCAGGCGGCGGCGAAGGAGTTCGCCGACGGCCGCACCGACCGCGACGACCACTGGCACAAGGCGGCCGCCGCGAGCGAGGACACCGCGGAGGGGGTGGCGGCGTTCCTGGAGCGCAGGGCGCCGCGGTTCACCTGGAACGCGGTCACGTCAGGATGAACCGGCTCTTCTTCCGGAACTCCTCGACGAGGTGCGCGGGGGCCTCGCGCGGCGAGCCCGCGTCGTAGGGCGGGCGCGGGTCGTACTCGGTGAGCGGCTGGACGGCCTGCGCGTGCTCGTCGCCGGCGGGACGGCCGAGCAGGGTGAGCCCCGTGTCGGTGCCGGAGGAGACGCCGGCCGCAGTGACGTACTTGCCGTCGGTGACCACCCGTTCCCCGGTTGCCTCGGCGCCGTACCGCTCGAGGTGGCCGAGCGCGAGCCAGTGGGAGGCGGCCCGGCGTAAACGGAGCAGTCCGGCCGCCGCGAGCAGCAGCGAGCCCGTGCACACGGACGCGGTCCAGGTGCTGGAGGCGTCGGCGGCGCGCAGCCGGTCGAGCAGCGCCTCGTTGTCCATCTGCGCGGACTGGCCGGGCCCGCCGGGGACCACGACGACGTCGGGGCGCGGTACGTGGGCCAGGGAGCGGTGGGCGGCGAGCGCGAGGGATCCGGCGTCGTTGCGGACCGGGCCGGGCCGCTCGGCGACCAGGACGGTCTCGGCGCCGGGAAGGCGGACGAGCATCTCGTGAGGGCCCACGGCGTCGAGTGCGGTGAAGCGGTCGAGGAGAACGACGGCGATCTGCGTCGGAGGCCTTTCTGGTACGGGTGACCGGTGCGGGTGGTCGGGAAAGGGCGTTCAGTCCCGGGCGAGCGCGGGAGCCGGGTGGAAGCGGCGGCGGTACTCCGCCGGTGAGACGCCGAGGGTCCGGACGAAGGCGCGGCACTTCACCACCCGCCATGCCCCCGCGCGGGACCGGAGGACCGCAGGGGGCATGTTGAAGCGTGGACGAGGTACCCGCAGGGTGTCCGGCCGGAGGGGCCGGACGACGAAAGGGGAGATACGTGTTCCGTGCCATCGCAGACGTACTGCGCCAGATCGGCGGCGCCGTCGCCACCGTCGTGACCCTGCCGTTCCGGGCGCTCGCCCGGCTGTTCGGAGGCGCGTCCTCCACCGCGCGCGGGCGTCGCGCCTGAGTCCGCCCGGGGGGTCTCGGGGCGCGTCGCCGCCCTGATCCCCGATTGTCGTCGTCACCTGCCACAATTGCCGCGCAACCTCAGTGGAGAAGGCGGTACGGGAACGTGACGACACCCCTCGCAGGGTCCATCGAAGGCAGGATCGCCGAGGAACTCGGCGTACGGGAGCGGCAGGTCAGGGCCGCCGTGGAACTGCTCGACGGCGGTTCGACGGTGCCCTTCATCGCCCGCTACCGCAAGGAAGCGACCGAGATGCTCGACGATGCGCAGCTGCGCACGCTCGAGGAGCGGCTGCGCTATCTGCGGGAGCTGGAGGAGCGCCGCTCGGCGATTCTCGACTCGGTGCGTG
The DNA here is from genome assembly GCF_022869105.1 of Streptomyces sp. BJ20. Classification (NCBI taxonomy): domain Bacteria; kingdom Bacillati; phylum Actinomycetota; class Actinomycetes; order Kitasatosporales; family Streptomycetaceae; genus Streptomyces; species Streptomyces sp. BJ20. Next base: position 2,782,335 of record NZ_CP094918.1, on the reverse strand, counting down.
AGCAGGGCAAGCTCACCGAGGAGCTCGAGGCCCGCATCCGGGGCGCGGAGACCAAGGCGCGCCTGGAGGACATCTACCTGCCGTTCAAGCCCAAGCGGCGCACCAAGGCGCAGATCGCCCGCGAGGCGGGCCTTGAGCCGTTGGCGGAAGGGCTGCTCACCGATCCCGGTGTCGAGCCCCTCGCCGCGGCCGCCGCGTTCGTGGACGCCGAGAAGGGCGTCGCCGATCCGCAGGCCGCGCTGGACGGCGCGCGCGCCATCCTCACCGAGCGCTTCTCCGAGGACGCCGACCTGATCGGCGAGCTGCGCGAGCGCATGTGGGTACGCGGTCGGCTGGCGGCGAAGGTGCGGGAGGGCAAGGAGGAGGCGGGCGCCAAGTTCGCCGACTACTTCGACTTCTCCGAGCCGTTCACCGAGCTGCCCTCGCACCGGGTGCTGGCGATGCTGCGCGGCGAGAAGGAGGAGGTCCTCGACCTCGTTCTGGAGCCGGAGGAGCCCACCGACGGCCCGTCGTCGTACGAGGGCATCGTCGCCCAGCGGTTCGGGATCGCCGACCGGGGCCGCCCGGGCGACAAGTGGCTGCTGGACACGGTCCGCTGGGCCTGGCGCACACGCGTCCTGGTGCACCTGGGCATCGACCTCCGCCTGCGGCTGCGCACGGCCGCCGAGGACGAGGCGGTGCGGGTCTTCGCCGCCAACCTGCGCGACCTGCTGCTCGCCGCCCCGGCCGGGACGCGCGCGACGCTCGGCCTCGACCCCGGATTCCGCACCGGTGTGAAGGTCGCGGTGGTCGACGCGACCGGCAAGGTCGTCGCCACGGACGTCATCCACCCGCATGTCCCGGCGAACCGCTGGGGCGAGGCGATCGCCAAGCTGGCACGGCTGGCGAAGGAGCACGCGGTCGAGCTGATCGCCATCGGCAACGGCACGGCGTCCCGCGAGACCGACAAGCTCGCCGGTGAGCTCATCGCCAAGCACCCCGAGCTGAAGCTGACGAAGGTGATGGTGTCCGAGGCGGGCGCCTCCGTGTACTCGGCGTCCGCGTTCGCCTCGCAGGAGCTGCCCGACATGGACGTGTCGCTGCGCGGTGCGGTGTCCATCGCCCGCCGCCTCCAGGACCCGCTGGCGGAGCTGGTGAAGATCGACCCGAAGTCGATCGGCGTCGGCCAGTACCAGCACGACCTGTCCGAGGTGAAGCTGTCGCGTTCGCTGGACGCGGTCGTCGAGGACTGTGTGAACGGCGTCGGCGTGGACGTCAACACCGCGTCCGCCCCGCTGCTCGCCCGGGTGTCCGGCATCTCCTCCGGTCTCGCGGAGAACATCGTGGCGCACCGCGACTCCAACGGCCCGTTCACGTCCCGCTCCGAGCTGAAGAAGGTGGCCCGCCTCGGCCCGAAGGCGTACGAGCAGTGCGCGGGCTTCCTGCGGATCCGCGGCGGCGACCCGCTGGACGCCTCCAGCGTGCACCCCGAGGCGTACCCGGTGGTCCGGCGGATGGTGAAGACCACCGGGCAGGAGGTGGCCTCGCTCGTCGGCAACACGGCGGTGCTGCGCTCACTGCGCCCGCAGGACTTCGTGGACGACACCTTCGGTCTGCCGACCGTGTCCGACATCCTCAAGGAGCTGGAGAAGCCGGGCCGCGACCCGCGTCCGGCGTTCAAGACCGCCGCCTTCAAGGAGGGCGTGGAGAAGATCTCCGACCTGTCCTCCGGGATGATCCTGGAGGGCGTGGTGACGAACGTGGCCGCGTTCGGCGCGTTCGTCGACGTCGGCGTCCACCAGGACGGCCTGGTGCACGTGTCCGCGATGTCGAAGGCGTTCGTCAAGGACCCGCGGGACGTGGTGAAGCCGGGCGACATCGTCAAGGTGAAGGTGCTGGACGTCGACATCCCGCGCAAGCGGATCTCGCTGACGCTGCGTCTGGACGACGAGGCGGCCCCGCGGAGCGGGCAGGAGGGCGGCGAGCGCAGGCAGCGCGGCGGGCGGCCCCCGCAGCAGCGCCAGGGCGGCCGGCAGCGCCAGGACGGCCGCGGCGGTGGCGGTGGCGATGGCGGTGGCAACCGTGCGCGTCAGGCGCCCGCCCCGGCCAACAGCGCGATGGCGGACGCCCTGCGCCGCGCGGGTCTGCTGGACCCGAAGAGCGGCCGCCGCTGAGCGGTGGAGCGCGGTCCCGGGTCCCCGTGCGGGGCCCGGGACCGGCTCAGAGTTCGGTCGCGGCGCCGTCGGTGAGGTGCAGACGACGGGTCACATGGACCGCGTCCAGCATGCGGCGGTCGTGCGTGACCAGCAGCAGCGTGCCCTCGTAGGCGTCGAGGGCGGACTCCAGCTGCTCGATGGCGGGCAGGTCGAGGTGGTTGGTCGGCTCGTCCAGGACGAGGAGATTGACGCCCCGCCCCTGGAGCAGGGCGAGGGCGGCACGGGTGCGCTCCCCCGGTGACAGGGTCGCCGCGGGGCGCAGCACGTGCTCCGCCTTCAGACCGAACTTGGCGAGCAGCGTGCGGATGTCCGCCGGCTCAAGCTCCGGCACCGAGGGACGGAAGGCGTCCAGCAGGGTCTCCGGGCCGTGGAACAGCGCGCGGGCCTGGTCGACCTCCCCCAGCAGCACGCCCGAGCCCAGGGCGGCGTGGCCCTCGCCGAGCGGCACGCGGCCCAGCAGGGCGCCGAGCAGGGTGGACTTGCCGGCGCCGTTCGCGCCGGTCACCGCGACCCGGTCGGCCCAGTCGATCTGGAGGGTCACCGGGCCGAGGGTGAAGCCGTCCCGGCGAACGACGGCGTCCCGCAGGCTCGCGACCACGGCGCCGGAGCGCGGGGCCGCCGCGATCTCCATGCGCAGCTCCCACTCCTTGCGCGGCTCCTCGACGACCTCCAGGCGCTCGATCATGCGCTGCGTCTGCCGGGCCTTGGCGGCCTGCTTCTCACTGGCCTCGCTGCGGAACTTGCGGCCGATCTTGTCGTTGTCGTTCCCCGCCTTGCGGCGCGCGTTCTTCACCCCCTTGTCCATCCAGGCGCGCTGCGTCTGCGCCCGGTCCTGGAGGGCGGCGCGCTTGTCGGCGTACTCCTCGTACTCGTCGCGGGCGTGCCGGCGGGCCACCTCTCGCTCCTCCAGGTAGGCGTCGTAGCCGCCGCCGTAGAGGTTGATCTGGCGCTGGGCCAGGTCGAGTTCGAGAACCTTGGTCACCGTGCGGGAGAGGAACTCGCGGTCGTGGCTGACGACGACCGTGCCGGAGCGCAGCCCGCCCACGAACCGTTCCAGGCGTTCGAGCCCGTCCAGGTCGAGGTCGTTGGTCGGCTCGTCGAGCAGGAAGACGTCGTAGCGGGACAGCAGGAGCGAGGCGAGTCCGGCGCGGGCCGCCTGCCCGCCGGAGAGGGCGGTCATCCGCTGGTCGAGGCCGACGTCCAGGCCGAGCGTGGCGGCGACCTCCTCGGCGCGCTCGTCGAGGTCGGCGCCGCCCAGCGCGAGCCAGCGTTCGAGGGCGGAGGCGTAGGCGTCGTCCGCGCCGGGGGCGCCGTCGACCAGGCCCTGGGTCGCCTCGTCCATGGCGTGCTGCGCCTCGGCGACGCCGGTGCGGCGGGCCAGGAAGGCGCGTACGCTCTCGCCGGTCCTGCGCTCCGGCTCCTGCGGGAGGTGGCCGACGGTTGCGGTGGGCGGGGAGAGGCGCAGCTCTCCCTCCTCGGGCGCGGCGAGCCCGGCGAGCAGGCGCAGCAGCGTGGACTTGCCGGCGCCGTTGGCCCCGACCAGGCCGATCACGTCACCGGGCGCGACGACGAGGTCGAGCCCGGCGAACAGGGAGCGGTCGCCGTGTCCGGCGGCGAGGTTCTTGGCGACGAGGGTGGCAGTCATCAGACCGCCGATCCTAGAGCCTCGGCCGTGGGGCGAGGGCTCCGGGCCGGTCAGGGGCGGACGGCGGTGACCAGCACCGTTCCGGCGGTACGGGCCACCAGGTACGCCTCGCCCTTCACCGCCGGCGGGTCCAGCGGGACGCGGTGCCGGCCGGGTTCGAGGACCGCGTCGAAGAGGTCCCGGCTGCGGGCGCGGGAGAGTCGGTCGACACGGTGCGCGGTGAGGCGGACGCGGCAGGAGGAGACCACCTCGAACTCGGCGGCGCCGTCGGCCACGGTCAGGTCCATGAGCCGCCGGTGGTCGTCCCGGCCCGCCTCCAGGGCCTGTTCGGCCTGCGCTACCAGCAGCGGGACGACAGGCGCGAGCGCGTCGACGCAGGGCACCTCCGCCCCGGCGCCGGCCAGTGCCCGGCGCACGGCGTCCCGCTCGCGTGCGGGGACCGAGCGGCCGAACAACACCGCGCCGTAGGAGCACAGTTCGTCGGCGGGGACGCCGTCGGCACTCTGGGTGATGTCGGCGCCGATGCCGATGGCACGCAGGGCGGCGGCCGGCCGGGCGAGCAGGGCCACACGCGCGCCGATGAGCAGGACGCGGCGGCGGCTGCCGGGGAGGTCGCCGTCCAGGAGGGCGGTCAGGGCCGCGCGGTACTCGTCGCCCCGGAAACGGAACGGGCCCATACCGTGGTAGCCGTCGCGTAGCGGGTCGGCCCGGTCGCCGGTCTGCCAGGCGAAGTCCCGCCAGACGACGTCGTCCCCGTCCCGCTCGATGACGGCGGTCACGGCGCCGCAGGCGAGGTCCTCGCACTCGGGGCAGCCGTAGACGACGTACCGGCCGTCGGGCAGGGGCGCGCCGGTCTCCAGCAGCAGGCCGCGGACCTGGGCGGTGAAGAGGGACGGCGGCACGTCGGAGGCGAGCGGGGAGACGGCGTCCAGGTCGGACAGCCGGTGCAGCAGCGGGCGTCCGTCGACGACGAAGTCGACGAAGTCACGGTGCACTTGGAAGTCACCGCCGGCGAGGGGCCCTCCGGGGCGGGTCGCCGGCGCCAGGCCGAAGGTCGCGTACTCGGCAGACATGCCGTGAGTATTCCCACCCGGGGCCGGACCCGAGCACACGCGCGGACATCCGCTACCGTCCGCCGGATGGGAAGCGAATCGGACAACGGTGTCGTGGTGGTCGGCGGCGGGGTGACCGGGCTGACCACGGCGGTGGTCCTCGCCGAGCGGGGCGTACGGGTGCGGCTGTGGACGCGGGACCCGGTCGGGGCGACCACCTCGGCGGTCGCGGGCGCCCTGTGGTGGCCGTACCGCATCGATCCGCCCGAGGCCGCACGGGCGTGGGCGCTGGAATCCCTCGGCGTGTACGAGGAGATGGCGCTGCGGCCGGAGGCCACGGGCGTACGGATGGTCGAGGGAGTACTGGGCGAGACGCCGATGGACGAGGTCGGCGGGTGGGCCGCCGCGCGGCTGCCGGGGCTGCGTCCGGTGACGGAGACCGAGTACCCGGGCGGGTGGGGGCTGTGGGCGCGGCTGCCGCTGATCGACATGCCGGCCCATCTGCCGTATCTGCGGGACCGGTTGACGGCGGCGGGCGGCACGGTGGAGACGCGGGCGGTGGCGGATCTCGCGGAGGCCGACGCGCCGGTGGTGGTCAACTGCACGGGGCTGGCGGCGCGGGAGCTGGTGCCCGACCCGTCGGTGCGGCCGGTGCGGGGCCAGCTGGTGGTCGTGGAGAACCCGGGGATCCGCACCTGGATGGTCACCGAGGGCGCGGACGGGGCGATGGCGTACTTCTTCCCGCAGCCGGGGCGGCTGCTGCTGGGCGGGACGGCCGAGGAGGACGTGTGGTCCGACCGGCCGGACCCGGCGGCGGCCGAGGCGATCGTGCGGCGGTGCGCGGCGCTGCGCCCGGAGATCGCCGGCGCCCGTGTGCTGGAACACCGGGTGGGGCTGCGGCCCGCGCGGGACGCGGTCCGTCTCGAGCGCACCCGGCTGCCCGACGGGCGGGTGCTGGTGCACAACTACGGCCACGGCGGCGCGGGCGTCACCGTGGCCTGGGGGTGTGCGCGTCGGGCGGCGGGGCTGGCCGCGGCGTGACGCGCGGGGCGGGCGTCCGGCGCCCGCCCCGCGTCTCGGCGTGCCCCGAGCGGGGTCAGTGCTTGCCGATGGGGTCGCCCTCGACGTCGGGTCCGCGGCCGGGTCCGACGCGCAGCTCGAACTCGCCGTCGTACTTCTTGTGGCCCTCGATGACCGCGAGTTCGACCGCCTCGCTGCCCATCTTGTCGCGGACGACGAGCGGGTCGTGGCGCAGGTCGCGCATGAGTGCCACGCACATGAAGATCATGACGACGACGAACGGCGCCGCGGCGAGGATGGTGAGGTTCTGCAGACCGGTGAGGGCGTCGCCCTGGCCACTGCCGACCATCAGCATGATGGCCGCCACCGCACCGGTCACCACGCCCCAGAACACCACGGCCCAGCGGCTGGGCTCGAGCGAGCCCTTCTGCGAGAGGGTGCCCATCACGACGGAGGCCGCGTCGGCGCCCGAGACGAAGAAGATGCCCACGAGGACCATCACCAGCAGGCTGGTGGCGGTGGCGATGGGGAACTCCTGGAGCACGGCGAACAGCCGGCCCTCGGGGGTGGTCTCGTCGCCGAGCCGGTTCTGCTCCTGGAGGCGCATGGCCGAGCCGCCGAAGATGGCGAACCAGACCAGGCTGACCGCGCTGGGCACGAGGATGACGCCGCCGATGAACTGACGGATGGTCCGGCCGCGGCTGATGCGGGCGATGAACATGCCGACGAACGGCGTCCAGGAGATCCACCACGCCCAGTAGAAGACGGTCCAGCTGCCCAGCCAGTCGGGGACGCCCTCGCCGCCGCTGATCTCGGTGCGGCCGGCCATCTCCGGCAGGTCGCCGAGGTAGGTGAAGACGGAGGTCGGCAGCAGGTCCAGGACGAGGACGGTGGGGCCCGCGACGAACACGAACACGGCGAGGAGCAGCGCCAGCACCATGTTGGTGTTGGACAGCCACTGGATGCCCTTCTCCACGCCGGACACCGCGGACGCCACGAACGCCACGGTCAGCACGGCGATGATGGAGACCAGCAGGCCGGTGCCGACCTTCTCCAGCCAGTTGAGCTTCTCCACACCGGAGCCGATCTGCAGCGCGCCGAGGCCGAGGGAGGCCGCCGAGCCGAAGACGGTCGCGATGATGGCGAGCACGTCGATGACCCGGCCGCCGGCGCCGTTGGCGTTCTTCTCGCCTATGAGCGGGGTGAACACGGCGCTGACGGTCTGCCGGCGGCGGCGCCGGAAGGTGCTGTAGGCGATGGCGAGGCCGACCACGGCGTAGATGGCCCACGGATGGAGCGTCCAGTGGAACAGCGTGGTGGCCATGGCCGTCGCCATCCGGTCGCCCGAGTCCTCCGGGCCGGTGCCGGGCGGCGGGGTGTCGAAGTGCGCGAGCGGTTCGCTCACGCCCCAGAACATCAGGCCGATGCCCATGCCGGCGCTGAACATCATGGCGATCCAGGACACGGTCCGGAACTCCGGCTCCTCGCCCTCGGCGCCGAGCGTGATGCGGCCGTAGCGGCTGGCGGCCAGCCACAGGGCGAAGACGACGAAGCCGGAGGCGGCCAGGACGAAACCCCAGCCGCCGTTGTGCATCAGCCCGCTCAGCAGGTCGGCGGAGACGTCTTCCAGCGAGTCCGTCCAGACGGCTCCCCACAGGACGAAGGCCAGGGTGAGCACCGCGGTGACGCCGAACACCACCCAGTCGGTGCGCGGCCTGTCCCGGCCGGGCAGGCCCGCTTCGGAGCCGGGCAGCGGGCCTGCCGTGTTGTCCTTGTCGCTTTGGTGGTCCTGCGTCACAGGCGGAACCTTTCGTCCGAGCCTTCGGGCGGAGAGCCCTCCTCCCGATAGGCCCTTACCACCGATGGCGCAAAATTCACCTCATCGACAGGATGTGATCGCCTCGCCTTCGGTGAGGTGGTACGCCGCCCGGCCGTCCAGGAGCAGCGGGACGAGCGCCCGCAGCGACTGCCGCAGCGGTACGAGGACACCGTCGCCGCGCTTCTGCACGCGTACGCCGTGCAGGGCCAGCTCGTCGCCCACGTCCGCGTACTGACCTGCGGTGAGGCGGTAGCCGCAGGGCGGGTCGGCGAGCACCTGGCCAGGGTGGGGCGTCTCGTTGTCGGCGCCGCCGAGGTACACCGGGCCGCGGTCGGTGTGGCCGGCGGCGCGGGCCCGGGCGGTGACCGCCTCGACCGTCCCGCGCTGTTCCGAGGAGAAACGGATCAGGCCGTTCAGGGCGGCGAGATGCGAGTCGACCCTGCGCCGGTTGTTGAGCGCCTCGTCGGCCTTCTCCTCGTCGGTGAGCGGGTCGACGCGGCTCTCGATGAGCAGGCCGACGGCGTGCTTGACGCCGGACAGGTTGCGCAGGATGCGTTCCTGGCCGTCACCGGCGGTCTGCCGGATCGGGTCGCCGGTGACGGGGTCGGTCCAGATGCCGTAGGTGCCGGTGGAGTACCCGGCGGCGCCGGCGGCGGGCCGGACGTGGTCCTGGGACAGCGACCGGGCGGTGCCGTGGACGGCGGGGTCGGTGTTGAGGTTGCGCGGCCACAGGTCGAACAGGTCCTTGTCGTAGTACGGAGGGGTGGCGCCGTACTCGTGCAGGTCGTAGATCACGTCGGGCCGCTCGTCGCGGATCACGGCGGCCAGCGCGCGGCCCTCGGCGGTCTTCAGGGCGACGTGGTCGCGGTTGATGTCGACGCCGTCGCTGTTGCCCCGGGTGTCGGCGGCCCGCCCGTCGGGGTTGGCGGTGGGGACGACGAGCACCGTGGTGCGGTCCAGGAAACGCCTCGTCCTTGGGTCCTTGGCGTACGCCAGGTCGCGGATGGTGGTGAGGCACGCCTCCCGGCCGGAGGGTTCGTCGCCGTGCTGACTGCACACCAGGAGGACCTTGTGCCGGGTCCGTGCCTCGCCGATGCGGACGAGCCGCAGCGGGCGCTGCTGTGCGGTGGTGCCGATGCGGGTGAGGTGGACGCGGCCGCTCGCGCGGTCGACGGTCTCCAGGAGGCGCTGTTCCTCGGGCTGGGTGGTCCAGCGGGCGCCGTGGCTCAGTTCGAAACCGGTGCGCGGCGGGGCGGCGGTGTCGTGCGCCCCGGCGGCGGGGGCGGTGACGAGGGCGGCGGCGAGGCCAGTGAGGGCGGTTGCGGTGAGGAGCGCGGCGCGTCGTCTCATCGGGTCTCCCCCGGGACTCGGTGGGCGGTGGCGGCGGGCGGACGGACGCCGTCCGGTGCGGTGTGCGGGGCCGTGACGGGCGGTCCGGAGGTGGCGCGGGCGAACGCGGCGGCGCCGCCGGCGAACGGGACCCGGGCCGAGGTGCGGGCCAGGTCGAGGGTGAGCGTCGGGGTGTCGGCCGGCGGGTCGATCAGGCCGCGGTCGGTGCCGGCGACGATCAGCGCGAGCCGGTGGCCGCGGGGGACGACGTGGTCGGCGGCGGCCAGGTCGAGGCCGATGGTGTAGCGCTTGCCGGGGACGAGGGGTTCGCCCCGGCCGGTGCCGGCGTGTTCGCCGAGGTCGGCCCAGCCGCGGCTGACGACGGTGTGGCCGACGTCGGCGGTTTTCGCGCGGGTCTCCCGGTAGCAGGAGCTGTCGCCCTCGGTGCTCGCTCCCCAGCAGGTGCGTTCGGACAGGGTGACGATGCCTTCCCCGGCGTCGGCGTAGTCGCGGATCGTGTCGGGGCCGAGGTCGACCAGGACGGCGGAGAGGTGGGCCGTCGGGGTGCTGGGCGTGACGGTGACGGTCACCCGGGAGGATCCGGCCAGGCGCAGGTCGCGGGTGAGCGGCCGGGTGACGAAACCCGCCTTCTCCGGGGTCGGGGTGTCGATCCGGGTGGCCCAGTCGGTCTCGTCCAGCGCGGGGTCGTCGGTGAAGGACGCGGTGCCCCGGCCGGGACGCAGGCCGAGCGTGCCGACGCCGTCCCGGGCGCCGTGTGCGGGGCGCAGGGTGACGGCGTGGGTGCCGCGCGGGGGCCAGGCGGTGGAGGTGACCCACTCGTCGGGCGCGCGCTCGATGTCGGCGACCGGTTCGCGGTCGATGCCGTTGTCGATGCCCTTGAGTTCGTGGTCGAACCAGCGGTGCAGGGTGCGCACCCACTCGGCGCGGCGGAAGTCGAAGGGGTCGACGTGGCCGGTCTGCGACAGCCAGATCTTGCGCCGTACGCCGTTCTTCCCGAGGGCGTCCCACCAGGGGCCGACGTGCTGCATGCGGACGTTGAGGTCCTGCATGCCGTGCACCAGGAAGACGCTGGCGCGGACCTTCTTCGCGGCGCGGACGTAGTCGCGTTCGGTCCACAGCGGGGTGCGGTCACCGGTGCGCGGGGCTCCGTCGGTGAGCTCGCGGGCGACCTCCGTGCAGTGCTCGCGGGCCTCGGGCGTCTGGACGTAGCGGGCGAGCCAGTCGGGGCCGGAGTCGTAGAGCGGGGCGCCCTGGGCGAAGTAGTAGTCGTACCAGGAGGAGATGGCGGCGACGGGGACGATGGTCTTCAGCCCTTCGACCCCGGTGGCGGCGACGCCGTTGGCGATGGTGCCGTCCCAGCTCTTGCCGATCATGCCGGTGCTGCCGTCGGTCCAGTCGGCGCGGACCCGCTCGCCGCCGGTGCGGCTGGAGTACGCCGTGGCGCGGCCGTTCAGCCAGTCGACGACGGCCTTGGCGGACCGGATGTCGGAGCGGCCGCCGACGTCGACGCAGCCGTCGGAGCGGCTGGTGCCGGCGAGGTCGACGCCGACGACGGCGTAACCGCGCGGCACGAAGTAGTTGTCGTAGAACAGCGGCATCCGCACGATGTCGCCGTGTCCGTCGTAGGTCTTGGTCTGGCTCTCGTTGCCCCGCCCGCAGCAGGAGTAGTACGGGCTGGCGTCCATGATGACGGGGACCTTGCGTCCCGCGCGTCCGGCCTCGCGGGGCCGGACGATGTCGACGGCGACCCGGTCGGTGCGTCCGTCGAGGTCCTCGTCGAGGCCGGTGTCCACCCAGACGGCCTCGCGGATCGCGTCGGCGTAGGAGTGGACGGGGCGGCTCTCCCGGGGAGCGGCGGCGTCCGCCGCGGCGGGGGTGAGCAGGGTGGCCGTCAGGGCGGCGGTGGCCGCCGTCGCGAGCGTTCTCCAGGTCGTGGGGCGCGTGCGTATCGGCATGCGCCGGACGGTACCCCGGTGAACTCCTGTGCAGAAGAGGGCGTTTGACGGCGTGTGGGATCGGAGGGGGCGTCAGTCGTGGTCGTACACCGTGACCGGTATCCCCCGCCTGACCAGGCGTTCCTCCACGAGCGGCTCGACACGGGACCACCGGCCGCAGCCGATGCGGGGCATGTGGACCGACGCACCGAGCTCCAGCGCGTGCCCGGCGAGGCGGTCCAGGGCCGTGTCGATGGCCTCGTAACGGACCGGGACGCCCTTGCCGCCGGTACGGACGCCTCGCTGGCCGATCATGTTGGCCACCCACACGTACCGCTCGGCCTGGACGAGCTGCACCGCGCCCAGGCCGAAGTCGTTCGCGGCGCGGTCGCGGTGCCAGGCGCGGTACGCCGCATCCGGCTCGGGCCGGCGGCGGGACAGGGCGAGGACGAAGCCCTTGCCCCACCCGCCGATGTCGTTGCACACATGGGCGATCACCTTGACGCCCTTCACCGACGGAACGGTGGCGTCACCCCGCGCGTACCTGATCTCGGCCATGGCGGCACCGTACCGGGAGGCACCGACAGCGCACCCGCGACGAGCGGGATGACAGCAGAGGTGTCACAGCGGCGGTGGGACAGCGATACTGCTCCACATGACGACCGAGACCGAGGCCCTGACGATCGACGAGCTGGCGGCCCGGGCCGGGGTCACCGTGCGCACGGTCCGCTTCTACGGCACCAAGGGCCTGCTGCCGCCCCCGGTGCTCGGTCCCCGGCGGGTCGGCCGCTACGGCAGGGAGCACCTGGCGCGCCTCGAACTGATCGAGGAGCTGCAGAGCCGGGGCATGACCCTGGCCGCCATCGAACGCTTTCTGGCGCAGCTGCCGCCGGACCTGAGCGTGCGGGACCTGGCCGTGCAGCGTGCGGTGGTCGCGTCCTGGGCGCCGGGCACGGTGGAGACGGTGTCCCGCGCCGAGCTGGAGCGCAGGGCGGGGCGCGCGCTGGGCGAGGAGGAGCTGAAGCGGCTCGCGGCGATGGACGTCGTGGAGCGGGCCGGCGCCCCGGGGGCGAGCCCGGGCGAGGAACTCTTCCGGGTGGACGCCGGGCTGCTGCGCCTCGGGGTGGAGCTGCTGGACGTGCCGCTGTCGCACGAGTCGGTGCTGGCCGCCCGCGCGGTGCTCACCGAGCACTCCCGCGCGGCGGCCCGGGAACTGTCACGGCTGCTGCGCGACGCGGTGGCGGACGGGGACGCGCGCGACCGGCGGTCCCTGTCCGCGCGGATGCATCCGCTGGTGGTGCAGGCGCTGCTCACCACGTTCCAGCGGTCGCTGAAGGAGGAGCTGCGGGAGTGGCTCGACGAGGACGGCTGAGCCGCCGCCCGCCGAGCCACCGCCACGGTCAGCGGGCGTCGGTGAAGACCTCGCCCTTCTCCGCCTTCTCCACCAGCAGGGCGGGCGGGGTGAACCGCTCGCCGTAGCGCTCGGCCAGCTCGCGGGCGCGGGCGACGAAGCCGGGCAGGCCACCCTCGTAGCCGTTGATGTACTGCAGGACGCCGCCGGTCCAGCCGGGGAAGCCGATGCCGAGGATGGAGCCGATGTTGGCGTCGGCGACGGAGGTGAGCACGCCCTCTTCCAGCAGCCGGACGGTGTCCAGCGCCTCGGAGAACAGCATCCGCTCCTGCATGTCGCGGAACGGGATGGTGTGCCCGGCCTGCGTGAAGTGCTCGCGCAGCCCCGGCCACAGCGGGCCGCGCCTGCCGTTCTCGTCGTAGTCGTAGAAGCCGGCGCCGCCGGAGCGTCCGGTGCGGCCGAACTCGTCGACCATGCGGTCCACGACCGCCTCGGCCGGGTGCGGTGTCCAGGTGCCGCCGGCCTCCTCGACGGCCCGTTGCGTCTCGCGGCGGATCTTCCGCGGGAGGGTGAGGGTCAGCTCGTCCATCAGGGAGAGCACCTTGGCCGGGTAGCCCGCCTGGGCGGCGGCCTGCTCGACCGACGCGGGCTCGACGCCCTCGCCGACCATCGCCACGCCCTCGTTGATGAAGTGGCCGATGACCCGCGAGGTGAAGAAGCCGCGGGAGTCGTTCACCACGATCGGGGTCTTGTTGATCTGGCGGACCAGGTCGAAGGCGCGGGCGAGCGCCTCCTCGCCGGTGCGCTCCCCCTTGATGATCTCGACGAGCGGCATCTTGTCGACGGGCGAGAAGAAGTGCAGCCCGATGAAGTCCTCCTGCCGCTCGACGCCCTCGGCGAGGGCGGTGATGGGCAGGGTGGAGGTGTTGGAGCAGAGCAGCGCGTCGGGAGCGACGACGTTCTGCACCTCCTGGAAGACCTTGTGCTTGAGGGAGGTGTCCTCGAAGACGGCCTCGATGACCGCGTCGCAGCCGGCGAGGTCGGACACCTCGGCGGTGGGCGTGATCCGGGCGAGGAGGGCGTCGGCCTTCTCCTGGGTGGTGCGGCCCTTGGAGACGGCCTTGGCGCACAGCTGCTCGGAGTAGCCCTTGCCCTTGAGCGCGGATTCCAGGGTGACGTCCTTGAGGACGACGTCGATGCCGGCGCGGGCGCAGGAGTAGGCGATGCCGGCGCCCATCATGCCGGCGCCGAGGACGGCGACCTTGGTGACCTTGCGGGCGGGCACGTCCTTGGGGCGTCCGGCACCGGAGTTGACGGCCTGGAGGTCGAAGAAGAACGCCTGGATCATGTTCTTCGACGTCTGTCCGGAGGCCAGTTCGACGAAGTAGCGGGCCTCGATGACCTGCGCGGTGTCGAAGTCGACCTGGGCGCCCTCGACGGCGGCGGCCATGATGTTGCGCGGAGCCGGGTAGGGGGCGCCGCCGGTCTGCTTGCGCAGGCTGGCCGGGAAGGCGGGCAGGTTGGCGGCGAACTTGGGGTGCGACGGGGTGCCGCCGGGCATGCGGTAGCCGGGCCGGTCCCAGGGCTGCGCGGACTCGGGGTGGGCGTCGATGAAGGCGCGGGCCTTGGCGAGCATCTCCTCGCGGGTCTCGGCCACCTCGTCGACCAGGCCGTTCTCCAGGGCGCGGCGCGGGTTGTACTGGGTGCCCTGGAGGAGCACCTTCAGCAGCGCGTCGGTGATGCCGAGCATCCGCACGGTGCGGACCACGCCGCCGCCTCCGGGCAGCAGGCCCAGGGTGACCTCCGGGCAGCCGATCTTGGAGCCGGGGGCGTCCAGGGCGACGCGGTGGTGGCAGGCCAGGGCGATCTCGTAACCACCGCCGAGCGCCGCGCCGTTGATGGCGGCGACGACCGGCTTGCCGAGGGTCTCCAGGCGGCGCAGCTGGCGCTTGAAGGCCAGGCCGCCGTCGAACAGGTCCTGGGCGGTGTCGGGGGTGACCCGGATCAGGTCACGCAGGTCGCCGCCGGCGAAGAAGGTCTTCTTGGCGGAGGTGAGGATGACGCCGCGGAGGGAGTCCTTCTCCGCCTCCAGGCGGTCGGTGATCGCGGCGAAGGAGTCGCGGAACGCCTTGTTGACGGTGTTCGCGGACTGGTTGGGGTCGTCGAGGACGAGGGTGACGACGCCGGTGTCGTCCTGCTCCCAGCGGATGGTGGTGGACTCGCTGCTCATGAGGGTGTGCTCCAGGTGATCCGTCGGGAGGGGGTCAGATGCGCTCGACGATGGTGGCGATGCCCATGCCGCCGCCCACGCAGAGCGTGGCGAGCCCGTAGCGCTTGTCCTGGCGCTCCAGTTCGTCGACGAGGGTGCCGAGGATCATCGCGCCGGTGGCGCCGAGCGGGTGGCCCAGGGCGATGGCGCCGCCGTTGACGTTGACCTTGTCCAGCGACAGGCCCATGTCCTTGACGAAGCGGAGCACGACCGCCGCGAACGCCTCGTTGATCTCGACCAGGTCGATGTCCTCGATGGTCAGCCCGGCCTTGGCGAGCGCCTTGCGGGTGGCGGGTGCGGGGCCGGTGAGCATGATGGTCGGCTCGGAGCCGGAGACGGCGGCGGAGACGATGCGGGCGCGCGGGGTGAGGCCGTGGCGCTCGCCGACCTCCTTGGAGCCGATCGCGACGAGGGCGGCGCCGTCGACGATGCCGGAGGAGTTGCCCGCGTGGTGGACGTGGTCGATCTTCTCGACCCAGTGGTACTTCTGGAGCGCGACGGCGTCAAAACCGCCCAGCTCGCCGATGTCGGCGAAGGACGGCTTGAGCTTGCCGAGGGAGTCGGCTGTGGTGCCGGGGCGCATGTGCTCGTCGTGGTCGAGGACGACGAGGCCGCTGCGGTCCTTCACCGGGACGACGGACCGCTCGAAGCGGTTCTCCTTCCAGGCGTTGGCGGCGCGCTCCTGGGAGAGGGCGGCGTACTCGTCGACGTCGCGGCGGGAGAAGCCCTCGATGGTGGCGATGAGGTCGGCGCCGATGCCCTGCGGCACGAAGTTGACGTCGAGGTTGGTCATCGGGTCGTTGAACCAGGCGCCGCCGTCGGAGGCCATCGGGACGCGGGACATGGACTCCACGCCGCCCGCCAGGACCAGGTCCTCCCAGCCGGAACGGACCTTCATCGCCGCCATGTTGACGGCTTCGAGCCCGGAGGCGCAGAAGCGGTTCTCCTGGACGCCGGCCACCGTGTCGGGCAGGCCCGCGGCGATGGCGGCGATCCGGGCGATGTCGGAGCCCTGGTCGCCGACCGGACCCACGACGCCGAGCACGATGTCGTCGACGGCGGCCGGGTCGAGTCCGGGGAAGCGGGCGCGGATCTCGTGGATCAGGCCGACGACCAGGTCGATGGGCTTGGTGCCGTGCAGGGCGCCGTTCGCCTTGCCGCGCCCGCGCGGGGTGCGGATCGCGTCGTACACATACGCTTCGGTGCTCACGAGGAGGCCTTTCGCTGAGGGTTCGAGGGCGGGGACACGAGGCCGGGTACGCCCCAGTCACGGGCCACGTCCTCGGTGTCGGCGCCCGGCCGGGCGGGCCCGGTGCGGACGGTGGCGGGCGTCGCGGAGAACCGCGGCGCGGGTGCGGGCTGGGTGATGCCCGCGTGGTCGGTGAACGTGGAGCGGGCTGCGAGGTGCGGGTGGTGCGGGGCCTCGCGCAGCGACAGCACCGGCGCCACGCACGCGTCGGTGCCCTCGAAGACGGCCGTCCAGGCGTCGCGGGTGCGGGACGCGAACCGCTCGGCGACCCGGGCGCGCAGATCGGGCCAGCGGGTGACGTCGGCGTGCGCCCCTTCGAGGCCGGGGAGGTCGAGCAGGCGCAGGAACTCGGCGTAGAAGCGCGGTTCCAGGGCGCCGACAGCCATGTACGCGCCGTCGGCGGTCTCGTAGGTGCCGTAGTAGGGGCAGCCTCCGTCGAGGAGGTTCGCCCCGCGGCGGTCCTGCCAGACGCCGGCGGCGAGCATGCCGTGGATCATCGACGTGAGATGGGCGGTGCCGTCGACGATGGCGGCGTCGACGACCTGTCCCGCGCCGGTGGCGCGGGCGTGGTGCAGGGCGGCGAGGACGCCCACGACCAGGTAGAGGGAGCCGCCGGCGTAGTCGCCGAGGAGGTTGGCGGGGGCGACCGGGGGCCGGCCGGGTTCGCCGGTCATGCCGAGGGCGCCGGTGACGGCGATGTAGCCGATGTCGTGTCCGGCGCGGTCGGCGAGGGGGCCTTCCTGGCCCCAGCCGGTCATCCGGCCGTAGACCAGGCGCGGGTTGTGGGCCAGGCAGTCCTCGGGGCCGACGCCGAGGCGCTCGGCGACGCCGGGGCGGTAGCCCTCGATCAGGATGTCGGCGCGCCCGGCGAGGTCGAGGACGTGCTTCACGCCGTCGGACGTCTTGAGGTCGACGACCACCGAGCGCTTGTTGCGGTTCGTGATGTCGCGGGCGGGGTCGATGCCGATTCCGGGGCCGCCGGGGCGGTCGACGCGTACGACGTCGGCGCCCAGGTCGGCGAGGAGCATGGCCGCGAACGGGCCGGGGCCGATGCCGGCCAGCTCGACCACGCGCACGCCGGTGAGCGGGCCGTGGTCCGGCGCCGTCGCCTCCGTCATCGAGCCCCCATCGGCTGTGACACTCCTGGTGTAACACTTGCGATGTTAAGAACACCGCGCACCCGGCACAAGGGCGGGCGAGCAAGCGCTTGGCCACAGTAGCCGGGGCGGCTTGCGGGACCGGTCGCGGCCGTGGGCGGGCCGTCTCACCGACCCGCCCGCTCCGCCGCCCGCGCGTCCAGCTCGGCGGCCCGGCGTTTGGTGGCGACCGTGCGATAGCTCTCCTCGACCCAGTCGCAGAGCAGCTCCGCCGCCGGGGCGCCCGCGGGCTCCAGCGGGACGTGCACCCAGCCGGCCTTGCCGAGGCCGTACCCGGCGGGCTCGGCGCCCGGGCAGGCGAGCGCGTGGGCGTGCGCCGTCTCGTCCGTCAGCTTCACGGTGACCCCGAGCGGGTGACTCCCGTCGTCGACGCCGAGGAAGACGAACACCTTCCGGTCGACCTTGGCGACCGTGTCGCCCCAGGGGTGCTCCTCGACGGCGCCCGGCAGGCGCAGCGCCCAGTCGCGCACTTTCTCCCACTTCCGCAGGGCGTTCCGTGGCACGGCCATCGCTTACCTCCGGGCTCGTCGTCGGGCTCCGCACCCCTCACGCTAGCCTCGGCCACCGACAGCGGCGCGGCTGCACGACCAAGGGGTGTCATGAGCAGGCTGAGCAGGACGGACCGTCCGTACGACATCGTGCTCTTCGGAGCGACCGGTTTCGCCGGGACGCTGACCGCGGAGTACCTGGCCGCCCACGCGCCGGAGGGACTGCGCTGGGCGGTCGCGGGCCGCGGTGAACGGAAGCTGGAGGCACTGCGGGAGCGGCTGCCCGGCGGCGAGAAGGTGGGTGTGCTGCGCGCGGACGTGTCCGAGCCGGCCACGCTGCGCGCCCTCGCCGAGCAGGCACGGGTGGTCGCCACCACGGTGGGTCCCTATGTGGAGTACGGCGAGGAACTCGTCGCCGCCTGCGCGGACACCGGCGCGGACTACGCCGACCTGACGGGTGAGCCGGAGTTCGTGGACCTGATGTACGTCCGCCACGACGCCCGCGCGCGGGAGACGGGGGCGCGTCTGGTGCACGCCTGCGGCTTCGACTCGGTGCCGCACGACCTGGGCGCGTACTTCACGGTGCGGCAACTGCCGGAGGACGTGCCGCTGACGGTCGACGGGTACGTCACCGCCGACGCGGCCTTCTCGGGCGGCACCTTCGCCTCGGCGCTGAACCAGTTCGGCCGGCCGGGCGCGCTGCGGGCCGCCGCTCGGGACCGCCGGCGCCACGAGCCCCGGCTGGTGGGCCGCCGCACCTCCGCACCGACGGGCGCCCCGCGCTACGCGCCGGAGGTGGGCGCCTGGGCGCTTCCGCTGCCGACGATCGACGGCCGGATCGTGCGCCGCTCGGCGAAGGCACTGGCCCGCTACGGCCCGGACTTCCGCTACCGCCACTACGCCGCGGTGCGGAGTCTGCCGATGGCCCTGGGCGGGGTGGCCGCCGTCGGCACGCTGATCGCGGCGGCCCAGGTCCCGCCGCTGCGCCGCGCCCTGTCCGCCCGTCTCAAGCCCGGCGAAGGACCGAGCCCCGAGAAGAGGGCGCGCAGCTGGTTCACGGTCCGCTTCGTCGGCGAGGGCGGCGGCCGCCGGGTCTACACGGAGGTCTCGGGCGGCGACCCCGGCTACGACGAGACGGCGAAGATGCTCGCCGAGAGCGCGCTGAGCCTGGCCCTGGACGACCTCCCCCCGACGTCGGGCCAGGTCACGACGGCGGCGGCGATGGGTGACGCCCTGATCGGCCGCCTCCAGAATGCGGGGATCCGGTTCCGGGTGGCGGCGGTGCGGTGAGGAGCGCCTGGCGGCGGCTGGGGGGTGACAGCTCACGGAGCCACGTGGGTCTGCGGGCTCCCCGCGGGGGTGCGCGGCCTGCGGGGAGGTGAGCGTCAGGTGCTGCCGCCGACGGGTCGGTTCGAGCTGCGGCCGTCGGGCCGGCCGAGCGGGTGCCAGCCAGTCACACGGCGGGCGGCACTCCGCCGAAGTCGGCGCGTGGTGGCCGGCGCCCCTCCTCAGCGCGCTCGACGGCCGAAGCGGCGCTTCGGCCGGTTGTGGGGCGTCGTGCCTGCGGGCGGGCACCCGTGCCGCACGGGACCCGGTCAGAGTTGCCAGGTGATCAACGTGTAGATCATGCCCGCGAGCCACCCCGCGCCCGCCAGGACCGCGAGGGTCAGGCCCAGTGTGACGGCTCGGCCGGTGGGGCGGGCGGGGGCGCGGGTGGTGCGGTGTGTCGGCATGGCGAACACCCTGCCGTCAGACGGGTGTTCGGGCATCCGTACGCGTACTCAGTCCACCGTGAGTGCGGATGCTGCCTCACGGAGGGCGCGGCGGCACAGGGCGTCCGCCTTGCGGGTGGTCTCGGGGAGACGGTAGGCGGGGGCCAGGGCGAGGGTGTGGGCGCAGGCGTTGTCCAGGCTGACGCGGTGGCCCACCGACACGAACACCGGTTTGACCGCGTCCCGGGTGCGCAGTGCGCGGCCCACCTCCTCGGTGCCGGCGAGCAGCGGGGAGGTGCTGCCGCGCGGGGCGGCGGGTTCGTCGTAGGTGAAGGTGAAGGGGTTCTTGGCCACACCGATCGTCGGGAGTCCGGTGAGGACGCCGAGGTGGCCGGCGAGGCCGAAGCGGCGCGGGTGGGCGAGGCCGTAGCCGTCGCAGACCACGAGGCCGGGCGGGCGGGGCAGCGCCTCCAGGGCGGCCAGCACCGTGGGGATCTCGCGGAAGGCCAGCAGTCCGGGCACGTACGGGAAGGAGATCCGGCCGACGGCCGTGGACTCGGCGACGACGTCCAGGGTGGCCGCGTCCAGCACGACGGCCGCGGCGGCGACCACGTCACGCTCGTCGTCGTAGGCGACGTCGACGCCGGTCACATGTCCGGTGCCGGGCGGCGGGCCCGGCTCGTCGAGCACCACCTTCGCCCGGAGCGCGTCCTGGACCGCGCGGGCCTCTTCCTCGGTGGCCGGCCAGCCGGCCGGTGTGCGTACGGTCGTCATGGTGCCCCGAGCCTACGGGGCGGGGCACTCCGCGCGGAGGGGGGCGTCCCGGCCCGCGGCTCCGCGCGGAGGCGCGGGCCTCACTTGCCGAGCGCCCGCTGCAGCTCGCCCTTGTTCATGCTCGAACGGCCCTCGATGTTCCGCTTCTTGGCCTCTTCGTAGAGCTGGTCGCGGGTCGGGCCCTGGGAGCCCTTGCCGGACCGCTGGCCGCCGCGCTTGCCGGAGGACATGTCCTGCGTCGACGTCCGGCTGGCGGTCTTCGACTCGCCGGACCGGGCGCGTTCCTTGTTCACCGTCCGGGCGGCGATCTCCTTGGCGCGCCCGGTGCTCTCACCCCGGTCCTTCGCGCTCTCCTTGATGTGCTCGTACTGACGCTCCCGCTTGGGGCTGGAACCGCTTGGCATGTCCGCTCACTTTCTCTCGCGCTCGGCGAGCGCTCGGTCGCGTACAGCGGTCGGGTACCCCGGCCTGCGGAATGTAGGGCCCCCGGCCCGGGTCACTGCTCCAGCCGGGCGACCCTGCCCTGCTCCCCCGCCGCCCAGCAGCCCCGGTCGGGCGTGCAGTCGACGGTGTCGTACGAGCCCGTGTCGACGGTGCGCCAGGTACGGCCGCCGTCGGTGGTCAGGTCGGTGCCGGTGGGGCCGACGGCGAGGGCGGCGGTGCGGCTGTGCGGGATCCAGGCGACGCCGGAACGGTAGGCCGGCGGGGGCCCCGCCGCCGGGCGCCAGCCGCGGCCGCCGTCCGTGGTGCGCGCGGCGGCGTCGGGCGAGGGCAGGCCGGGGGTGAAGTCACCGCCGACGGCCAGGCCGTGGTGGCGGTCGCGGAAGGCGAGGGCGAAGACGCCGCGCGCCGGGTCGCCGGCGGGGACCGGCGCGTCGGTGGCCGTCCAGGTGCGGCCTCGGTCGGCGGAGTGCAGCACGCGGGCTCGGTCCGCTCCCCCGGTGGCCAGCCAGACGTCCTTCGGCCCGGACGACACCAGGCACTGGCCGCTCGCGGCGAACCCGGCCTCGCCCTCCAGCGCCGGGGGCATGCCGGTGTCCGGGAGCACGGTCCAGGAACGGCCGCCGTCACGGGTCGACAGGATGCGGAACTTCCCGTCCACGGGGTCGCTCATGGCGAGGCCGTGGCGGTGGTCGAAGAAGGTGACGCAGTCGTAGAAGGCGCGGGGGTCCGGGTTGCGGAAGGTCTCGGTCCAGGTGGTTCCGCCGTCGGCGGTGCGGTAGACGCGGGAGTCCTCGCCCTCCCCGATCGCCAGCACCACGGCCCGGCGCGCGTCGAACGCCTCGACGTCCCGGAACTGCAACTCCCCCGCGCCGGGCGGCGAGACGTCCCGCCAGGTCCTCCCGCCGTCGGTGGTGCGCAGCACGGTGCCGAGGGTTCCGGCCACCCACGCGGTGTCCCGGCTGACGGCGGCCAGACCGCGGAACCGCACGTCGGGGGCGACGCCGGTGTCCTTCAACGACCAGTGCGGGGCGTGCTCCTGGTGCGCCGGGCCCTGCGCCCGGGCGGGTACGGCGGTGAGCGCGGCGAGTGCCGCCGCGCAGGCGGCCGCCGCCGTCGCCCGGCGGAGGCGCCGTCCCGTACGTCCCGTCGTGCCCAGCCGTCGCGTACTTCCCCAGCGCCTCATGGCGGGCGAAGCTAGCCCACCGGCGGGGCGCCGTCCAGAGCGCCCTCCGGCGGCGACGCCCCAAGCGGCCCGTGCGGGACGGGAGGAGAGGAGTGTCACTCGGGTGCATGAAGGCGGTGACAGAGGTCACTAGCACTTCATGCGCACGGAATGGCCGATTCCAGCGTCTCTTCAAGCAGCCGACAGCCACGAACCGCCCGGAAGCCAGCCCAGCCGTCACGAGGGAGCAAGGCGTTGTCCACCGTCATCGAGCAGTCCGTAGAGGCCCGCCTGGTCGCAGCAGCGCCGCGGATGCCCAACATCCCCGCCACGCTCCATTACGACGGCGCCGACCCGTTCGCCGTCCGCATGACCTTTCCCGCGCCCGCCACGCTCGAAGGCGTCGACGTGTGCTGGACGTTCGCCCGTGACCTGCTCGCGGCGGGCATGGAGGCCCCGGAGGGCGACGGCGACGTCCGGGTGCGTCCGTACGGCTACGGCCGTACGGTGATGGAGTTCCACGCCCCGGAGGGCACGGCCGTCATCCACGTCCGCTCCGGCGAACTGCGCCGCTTCCTGGAGGCGACGAGCGAACTCGTCCCCACCGGCCTCGAACACCTCCACCTCGACCTCGACCACGACCTCGCGGAACTGATGCGGGACGCGTGAGCTCACGGCGGACGGCCAGGCCCCGGGTGACGCGGGGTGCCTGGCCGTCCGCCGTTCGCCGGCCGTCGTGCCTCAGCGGCCCTTCGGCAGCGAAGCCGCCGGAGCCGCGTCGCGCAGGCCCGTCTCCAGTTCGTCGAGGATCGCGGCGAAGCCGGGGTCCGTCGGCACGGTCGGCACGGAGCCCGAGGCCGGGAGGAGCAGGTCCGCCGCCGTGGCGAGGGCGAGGGTCGTCGCGGTCGTGACGGAGACCTCTCCGGGGGCCGTGGCGCCCGAGAGGACCTGATGGGCCTCGGTCCGTAGGGCGTCCGCCCGGGCCCTGTCGGTGAGGACGTGGTCCACGGACGGGAACACTCCGAGCACCCGGTGCTTCTCGGCCCGCAGCACGCCCTCGGCGACCAGGTGCTCGCGGACCGCGTCCAGGGTGTGCCGGGCGTGCAGCGTCACCCAGGTGCGCCAGCCGTGCGGGAAGGACTCGCTGACCAGTTCGAGGAGCCCGTCAAGGACCGGGTCGCCGGTGCGGGAGTCCAGGTCGCGCGGGGTCGCGATGCCGTCGTCGTCGACCAGCAGGCCGCGCAGCGCGAGATCGGCCAGGGCGCCGGCCCGCACCACGGGGGCGGCCCGGGTGGGGTCGAGATCCCAGGCCAGCAGGCACAGGCGGGCCGGCAGGGAGAGCGGGCCGTTGGGCACGAGGCCTCCTCGGTGCGGGGACACGGGGTCCACGGTGTCCGTAAATCGCGTTGACGGCCGGTGGGGCCGCGCGTAACGTCGTCGGCGGTTCTGTTGCCGTCGATGGGAGAAGGACGTTGCTCGTCTGAGGTTCTGAGACACCGCCTCACACCGGTCAGGTGTGTGTGCCGCGTGCGACCTCGGCGTTCGAGCCGTCCTTGCGGTCCCTCCGCAACGGGGCTTTTCTCATGCCACGGATTCCTCCCCGGCTGCCGGTCGTCGTCCCGCGGTGTCTCGATACGCGTGTGCCCCTGATCGACTCCTGCAACCGCGGAGGCCCGCATGTCAGCTTCACTCACCTGTCACTCCCTCTCCTTCACCTGGCCCGACGGCACCGTCGTCCTCGAAGAACTTGACGCGGCCTTCGGCCCGGGCCGCACCGGTCTGGTCGGACTCAACGGCTCGGGCAAGTCGACCCTGCTCAAGCTGATCGCCGGGGAGCTGACCCCCACGGAGGGCACCGTCAAGGTGTCCGGCGAGGTGGGCCGGCTGCCGCAGACGGTCACGCTGGACACCGCGCTGCGGGTCGACGAGGCCCTCGGCATCGCCGGGAAGCGGGCCGCGCTGCACGCCATCGAGGCGGGCGACGCGGCCGAGGAGCACTTCGAGACCGTCGGCGACGACTGGGACGTCGAGGAGCGCGCCCTGGCCACGCTCGGCGAACTGGGCCTCGGCCACATCGGCCTGGACCGCACCGTAGGCGAGGTGTCCGGCGGCGAGTCCGTCATGCTGCGGCTGGCCGCACTGCTGCTGAGCCGTCCTGACGTGCTGCTGCTCGACGAACCCACCAACAACCTCGACCTGTACGCCCGCAGACGGCTGTACACGGCCGTCGAGAACTGGCAGGGCGTCCTGATCGTGGTGAGCCACGACCGGGAACTGCTCGATCTGGTCGACCAGATCGCGGACCTGCGCCCCGGCGGCATCCACTGGTACGGCGGCAATTACACGGCGTACGAGGAGGCGCTGGCCGTGGAGCAGGAGGCGGCGGAGCGCATGGTGCGCGCCGCCGAGTCCGATCTGCGCAAGCAGAAGCGCGAACTGACCGAGGCCCAGGTCAAGCTGGCCCGCCGTCGGCGGTACGGCCAGAAGATGTGGGAGCAGAAACGCGAACCCAAGATCGTCATGGGTGCGCGCAAGCGCGCGGCGCAGGTCTCCGCGGGCAAGCACCGCATCATGCACGAGGAGAAGCTCGCCGAGGCCAGGGAACGGCTCGACGACGCGGTGGAGGCGGTGCGGGACGACGACGAGATCCGCGTCGACCTGCCGTTCACCTCCGTGCCGCCGGGGCGCCAGGTCCTCACCCTGATGGATCTGGAGCCGGTGTACGGCGCCCGGGTGAAGGGCCTCGACCTGCGGGGCCCGGAGCGGGTGGCGCTGATCGGACGCAACGGCGCCGGGAAGACGACGCTGCTGCGCACCATCGCCGGGGAGCTGGCCCCGGTGTCGGGCGAGGCGACGGCGCACGTCCCGCTGCGGTTCCTGCCGCAGCGGCTCGACGTCCTGGACCCGGAGCTGACGGTGGCGGAGAACGTGGCGCGGTTCGCGCCGGGCGCCACCAACAACCGGGTCCGGGCACGGCTCGCCCGCTTCCTGTTCCGGGGCGCCCGCGCCGACCAGCAGGCGTCGACGCTGTCCGGCGGCGAGCGGTTCCGGGCGACCCTGGCGGCGCTGATGCTGGCGGAGCCCGCGCCGCAGCTGCTGATGCTGGACGAGCCGACGAACAACCTGGACATGGCGAGCGTCCGGCAGCTCACCACGGCGCTGGAGTCGTTCGAGGGGGCGCTGGTCGTGGCCAGCCACGACCTGCCGTTCCTGGAATCGATCGGCATCACGCGCTGGCTGATGATGGAGGGAGGAGAGCTGAAGGAAATCACGCCAGAAGCTGTCGGGTATTCCGCCTAGCGTCGACGGCATGACCCAGCAGGACAGCTTCATCGTCATCACCGGGGCCACCGAGAACAACCTCAGGGACGTCTCGCTCCGCATCCCGAAGGGCCGGCTGACCGTGTTCACCGGTGTCTCGGGGTCGGGGAAGTCGTCGGTCGTCTTCGACACCATCGCGGTCGAGTCGCAGCGGCAGCTGAACGAGACCTACACCTGGTTCGTGCGCAACCGGCTGCCCAAGTACGAGCGGCCGCACGCGCGGGCGCTGGAGAACCTGACGCCGGTGATCGTCGTCGACCAGCGGCCGGTCGGCGGTCACTCCCGGTCGACGGTGGGCACGATGACGGACGTGCACTCGGTGCTGCGGGTGCTGTTCTCCCGGCACGGCACCCCCAGCGCGGGCCCGGCGACCGCGTACTCCTTCAACGACCCGTCGGGCATGTGTCCCGGCTGCGACGGACTGGGCCGGACCGTGCGGCCGGACTGGGACCGCATCCTCGACCCGGACCGCTCCCTCGCCGAGGGGGCGGTCCGGTTCCCGCCGTTCGCGCCGGGCACCTGGCAGGGGCAGGCGTACACCAACAGCGAGGACCTGGACCCGCTCAAGCCGGTGCGCGCGTTCACGGCCGCCGAGCGGGAGTTCCTGATGCGGGGGCGGCCCGGCAGCAAGGTCACCGTGCAGGGCACGGGAGGCACCTGGACCACCGAGTACGAAGGGCTGGCCGACCGCTTCGAACGGCTGTATCTGAAGCGGGACCTGGAGGGGATGAGCCAGAAGACCCGTGACCTGGTGCGGGAGTTCCTCACCGAGGGCGTCTGCCCCGACTGCGGCGGCGCCCGGCTCGGCCGGGCGGCCCTGGCCTCACGGATCGACGGCCGGAACATCGCGGAGCTCTCGGCGATGCAGGTGTGCGACCTGATCCCGGTGCTGAGGGAGATCGACGACCCGGTGGCCGGGCCGGTCGCCGCTGCCGCCGTCGCCGCGCTGGAGCGGATCGACCGCATCGGCCTCGGCTATCTCTCCCTCGACCGGGAGACGTCCACGCTCTCCGGCGGCGAGGGCCAGCGGCTGAAGACGGTACGGCACCTGGGCTCCAGCCTGTCCGGGATGACGTACGTCTTCGACGAGCCGAGCGTCGGGCTGCACCCGCGGGACGTGCACCGGCTGGGCGAACTGCTGCTGCGGCTGCGGGACAAGGGCAACACCGTACTGGTCGTCGAGCACGACCCGGACGTCGTCGCGCTGGCCGACCACGTGGTCGACATGGGTCCGGGCGGTGGCGCCGAGGGCGGCACGGTCGTCTTCGAGGGGACACCGGCGGAGCTGGCCGCCTCCGGCACCCTCACGGGACGCTGCCTGGGGCGGCGCACGGAGGTGAAGACCGAGGTGCGCGCCCGGTCCGGCGAGCTGTGGGTGAAGGGAGCGGACCGGAACAACCTGCGGGACGTCACCGTGTGCTTCCCGGCCGGGGTGCTGACCGCGGTGACCGGGGTGGCGGGGTCGGGGAAGAGCACCCTGGTCGCCGAGTTCACCGACGCGCACCCCGAGGCCGTGGTGGTCGACCAGTCGTCCGTCGGCATCTCCGGACGGTCCACCCCGGCCACGTACCTGGGGATCATGGACACGGTGCGGAAGATCTTCGCGCGGGAGACGGGCGCGGAACCGGGGCTGTTCAGCTTCAACTCCACCGGCGCCTGCGCGACCTGCGGCGGACGGGGGATCCTCTCCACCGACCTGGCGTTCATGGACCCGGTGACCACCACCTGCCCGGACTGCGAGGGGCGGCGGTTCGGCGAGGAGGTGCTGCGGCTGACCGTCGGCGGGCGGTCCGTCGCCGACGTGCTGGAGATGACCGCCGGCGAGGCCTTGGACTTCTTCCACGACCCGGGCGTACGGCGACGGCTGCGCGCGCTGCGGGACGTCGGTCTCACCTACCTCACGCTGGGCCAGCCGCTGTCCACCCTGTCCGGCGGCGAGCGGCAGCGGCTGAAGCTGGCCACCCGGCTGCACCGGGACGGCGCGGTGTTCGTCCTGGACGAGCCGACGACCGGGCTGCACATGGCGGACGTGGACGGGCTGCTCGGCCTGCTGGACCGGCTGGTGGACGCGGGCGGCACGGTGATCGTGGTCGAGCACAACCTCCAGGTGGTGGCGCACGCGGACCACGTGGTCGACCTGGGTCCGGGCGGCGGGCGCGACGGCGGCCGGGTGGTGTTCGAGGGCACGCCGGCGGAGCTGCTGCGGGCTGCGGGGTCCTACACCGGGGAGCATCTGCGGCGGGCCGTGGGCTGAACCGGGTTACCCGTGGTTCATCTCATCGGGGCCCGGGGTGGTCCCCTCGGGCGGCGGACTGCATGATGGCGGGGCCGGGGCCCGCGGCCGGCCGGCCCCGCACGGGCTGAGACGCCCCCGAGAACCAGCACGTCCGATCCGAAAGGCGAACCCGTGCCCAGCAAGAAGGCCCTCGTCCGCCGTCCCGCGTCCAGCCTCGCCGAAGGGCTGGTGACCCACGTCGAGCGGGGGGAGGTCGACGTCGATCTCGCCGTGCGGCAGTGGGAGGCGTACACGGACGCGTTGCGGGCGCACGGCTGGGAGACCGTCGAGGTGGACCCGGCCGACGACTGCCCGGACTCCGTGTTCGTGGAGGACACGGTGGTGATGTTCCGTAACGTGGCGCTGATCGCGCGCTCCGGCGCGGAGTCGCGGCGTGCGGAGACCCTCGGGGTCGAGGAGGCCGTGGCGTCCCTGGGCTGCTCGGTGAACTGGGTGTGGGAGCCGGGCACGCTCGACGGCGGTGACGTCCTGAAGATCGGCGACACGGTGTACGTGGGCCGCGGCGGGCGCACCGACGCGGCCGGGGTGCAGCAGGTGCGGGCCGCGTTCGAGCCGCTGGGCGCGCGGGTGGTCGCCGTGCCGGTGGCCAAGGTGCTGCATCTGAAGTCGGCGGTCACCGCGCTGCCCGACGGGACGGCCGTCGGGTACGTCCCGCACATGGACGCCCCGTCGCTGTTCCCGCGGTTCCTGCCGGTGCCGGAGCCGTCCGGGGCGCACGTGGTGTGCCTGGGCGGCGACAAACTGCTGATGGCGGCGAGCGCGCCGAGGACGGCGGAGCTGTACGCGGATCTCGGGTACGAGCCGGTGCCGGTGGACATCGGCGAGTTCGAGAAGCTCGAGGGCTGCGTGACCTGCCTGTCGGTGCGGCTGCGGGACCTGTACGCCTGAGGGGCGGCGGGTCGGGACCTCGCTGGTCAGCGGCCTTTTACGGCGCCCTTAGCCTACGGCTTCGTAACCTACGGGTACGTAGCCTACGATGCCGTAGGTTGTCCGGCACCGCTCGCCGGCACGTCCGCATGTCCCCGTCCCCTGGAGCCACCCGTGACACTCACTCCTGCCCACATCGACAGCCCCTCCGTCTGGACCGACGCCCGGCTGCTGTACGCGCTGGAGGAAGTGGTCGAGAAGGAGCTCAACCGGCACCTGAAGGTCGCCAAGGACTGGATGCCGCACGAGTACGTGCCGTGGAGCGACGGGCGGAACTTCCCGGGCTTCTTCGAGGACGGCGAGGCCTGGGACAAGGAGCAGTCGAAGGTCACCGAGGTCGGCCGGATCGCGCTCGTGGTGAACCTGCTGACGGAGGACAACCTCCCCAGCTACCACCACGAGATCGCCTCCCTGTTCGGCCGTGACGGCGCCTGGGGCACCTGGGTGCACCGCTGGACCGCCGAGGAGGGCCGCCACGGCATCGTGATGCGCGACTACCTGCTCGCCTCGCGCGCCGTGGACCCGGACAAGCTCGAGCAGTTCCGCATGTCCCACATGAGCGAGGGCTTCGAGTCGGACAACCGTCACTCGATGCTGCACTCGATCGCCTACGTGGCCTTCCAGGAACTGGCCACCCGCATCTCGCACCGCAACACCGGCCACCAGTCCGGCGACCCGGTGTGCGACCGCATGCTGGCGCGCATCGCGACCGACGAGAACCTGCACATGGTGTTCTACCGGAACCTGCTGAAGGCGGCGTTCGAGCTCGCCCCCGACCTGACGATGCAGGCGGTGCGCGACGTGGTCGTGAACTTCCGCATGCCCGGCCACGGCATCCCCGGCTTCGAGCGCGCCGCCGCCCAGATGGCGATCGGCGAGGTCTACAACATGCGGATCCACCACGACGACGTGCTGCAGCCGGTGCTGCGCTTCCTGAAGATCATGGAGATCGACGGGCTGGGCCCGGAGGGCCTGAAGGCGCAGGAGGAGCTCGGTCTGTTCCTCGGCGGGCTGGACGCCGAGGCGCGCAAGTTCGACGAGAAGCTCGCCGCCCGCAAGGCCCGGATGGCGGCCCGCGCCGCCGGCTGAACCCGCCGGGGCGGCCTAACGGGAGTCGGTGCGCCGCAGGGCGTGGCGTTCCTTCTCCGACAGGCCGCCCCATACGCCGAAGCGCATGTCGTGCGTGAGGGCGTACTCCAGGCAGGTGGCGCGGATCGGGCACAGGCCGCAGATGCGCTTGGCCTCGCGGACCGAGCTGCCCGGCTCGGGGAAGAAGAAGTCTCCCCCGGTCTGCGCGCACAGCGCCTCCTCCTGCCAGGAGAGGTCGGGCGGCGTCAACGTGTCGGTGTGCATGGCCAAAAGCGTGCCCGAGCGTGAAAAACGTTCGATCAACGCGGCATCAACGCCGGGCCCCGGGGCGGCGGCCCCAACCAGGCGGAAACCGCGCGGCGGCCACGACGATGGCGCCCCGCGCCCCGGTCGCGCACGGCGGCGCGCCGGGCATCAGGTCTCGCGCGGGTCGCCCCTGAGCACCGCGAAGCGCGCGCCGTAGGGGTCCTCCAGGCGGGCCAGGCGGCCCACGCCCGGGATCGAGGTGGGGGACATCCGCACCCGGCCGCCCAGCTCGGCGGCGCGAGCGGCCACGGCGTCCGGGTCCTCGGCGCCGATGTACGGCAGCCAGTGCGGGCGGCTCTCCGCCGCCTCGACGGGGTCGTCGGCGAGCGGCACCATCCCGCCGAACGCGCCCTCCTCCTCCGTCCCCTGCGGGCTGACCGATGTGTAGACGCCGCCGGGGAAACTCACCGCGGACGTCTCCCAGCCGAGGACCGCGTGGTAGAAGGCGGCGGCGCGGGCGATGTCCGGCGTGTACAGCTCGGCCCAGCAGAGGCTGCCCGCCTCGCCGACCGACTCCAGTCCCGCGCGCCTTCCCGGCTGCCACACGCCGAAGGCGGCGCCCATCGGGTCCGCGAGGACAGCCGACCGGCCCTGCTCCCCCACGGTGACCGGCGGCGCGGGCACGCTTCCCCGGGCCTTGCGGACCGCGTCGGCGGTGGCGTCGGCGTCGGAACTGCGGACGTACACGGTCCAGGCGGCCGGGTCCTGGTCGCCGGTGAGCGGGGCGCAGCCCGCGACGATCCGGCCCGCCCGCTCGAGGAAGCCGTAGCCGCCGCCCTCGGGTCCCGCGGAGCGGTACGTCCAGCCGAACAGGGCGCGGTAGAAGGACGCGGCACCCTCCGGATCGGGCGTGGTGACGTCGATCCAGCAGGGCGCGCCGTCGACGAAGCGGGTGGTGAGCATGGTGCCTCCTGAGGGGAGTCCCGTCGCCTGCTCCGCCGAGTCTTCCACCCCCCACCGACAATCGCCCGTACGGCACCCGGACGGCCCGCGGCCGATCGTGGACCCGGGGTCAGGCCGAGTCCCTGCGGACCAGCGTGACCGGCAGCACCACCCCGGACGGCCCGGCGACGTCGCTCTCGGCGGGCGCGGTGCCGCGGTCCAGGTCGCGCAGCAGCAGGCGGGCCATCAGGCGGCCCATCCCCTCGATGTCCTGACGGACCGTGGTGAGCGGGGGCTCGGTCTGCTCGGCGATCGGCAGCATGTCGTCGAAGCCGACCACGGCGACGTCGTCGGGCACGCGCCGGCCTTGGTCGCGCAGGGCCCGCAGGGCGCCCGCCGCCATCAGGTCGTTGCCGGCGAACACCGCGTCCAGGTCGGGGCGGCGGGCGAGCAGGGCGCGCATCGCCCGTTCGCCGCTCGCGGCGGTGAAGTCGCCCTCTTCC
The DNA here is from genome assembly GCF_022869105.1 of Streptomyces sp. BJ20. Lineage (NCBI taxonomy): Bacteria > Bacillati > Actinomycetota > Actinomycetes > Kitasatosporales > Streptomycetaceae > Streptomyces > Streptomyces sp. BJ20. The sequence goes on along the minus strand of NZ_CP094918.1, from coordinate 2,751,390 downwards.
ACGAGCGCCGGGTCGGGGTCGGCCATGACGTCCCGGAAGCCGTCGAGCCGGTCGACGGCCGAGGTCTGGTCGAGGGCGCCGGTGATGTGCGCGACCCGGCGGCGGCCGAGACCGAGCAGATGCCGTACGGCCTCGCGGGCGCCGCCCCGGTTGTCGGTGTCGACGTGGCGGACGCCGTCCTCGCCGCCGTTCCAGTGCGGACGGCCGCCGAAGACCGTCGGCAGTCCGGCGCTCCGGATCAGTCCGGGCAGGGGGTCGTCGATGTGCAGGGAGAACACCAGGGCGCCGTCGACGTGCCCGCCGGCCAGGTAGCGGGCGACGCGCGCGTGGTCCTCGCGGTCCTCGGTGAGCAGCAGCACCAGCTGGTTGTCGTGGGCGGTGAGTTCCTTGCTGATACCGCGCAGCTGCCGGGCGAAGAAGGGGTCGGCGAAGACGCGGGTCTCCGGTTCGGCCACGATGACGGCGACCGCGTCGTGGCGCCGGGTGACGAGGCTGCGGGCAGCCTGGTTGGGGACGTAGCCGAGTTCGTCCACCGCGCGCCGGACGCGTTCGGCCAGGGGTTCGCGCACCCCGTCGGAGCCGTTGACCACACGGGACACCGTGGCCCGGGAGACCCCGGCCCGCGCGGCCACGGCCTCCAGCGTGGGACGTGGCGCGCTCTCGCTCACTTCGGGGCTCCTCACCTGGCGGTTGGCCGAAAGGATAGCCCCGACCGGCCCGGCGGCGAGAGCGCTCTCGCCGCGTGCGGGCCGTCCGTCAGTGCGCGTGCCCGGACTTCTCCTCCGAGGACGCGGTGTGGGCGTGCTCGTGCGGGTCGTAGCCGGGGATGGTTCCATCCGGTTTCCTGACCAGGAACAGGCCGACCATGCCCATGTCGGAGTGGCTCTGGACGTGGCAGTGGTACATCCAGGCGCCCGCGCCCACCCCCTCCCCCGCGATCACCTGGAAGCCGAAGGAGTCGGCGGGCCCGCAGATCTTGGTGTCGACGACCCGGGTGGGGTCGTCGGGCCCGGTGAGGATGCCGGTGCGGTTGTCCGCCCAGCGGTGACCGTGCATGTGGAAGGTGTGGTAGTACTCGCCGTGCGTGATCATGACGATCTCGACCCGGTCGCCCACGGTGGCCTCGAAGTCGGGCCCTGTGTGCGCCGGCTTGTTGTTGATCGTCATGTCGTTGAAGACGACGGTGTGGGTGGCGTCCGGCAGGATGTCGCCCTTGCGGCGCACGATCACCGGGCCGTAGAGCCCGTTGCGGATGCCTCCGGTGCCGTGCACGGTGCCGACGACGTGGTCGTGGTAGTGCCAGTAGCCGGCGCTGCCCGCCCGCCAGGTGCCGTCCTCGCGCCGTCCGGGCTTGTGGGTGCGCCAGGTGTAGGTGCGGGTGCCGCCGGGCTCGACGGCGCTCTTGTTCTGCTGGGTGCCGTCGCTGGAGATCTCGTAGTCGACGCCGTGGACGTGCAGGCTGACGGGGACGTCCATGGTGTTCTCGAACTCGATGTGCAGGGTGTCGCCCTCGTTGAGCTCGATCAGCGGGCCGGGGATCGTCGCCTTGCCCTTCTCGAAGCCGTAGCCCATCTGCCCGCCGTCGAGGCGTTCGGCGTACATCTTGATCCGGCGTACCTCGCCCCCGGCGGGCGCGGTCCTGGCCGTCGCGGCGGCGCTCGCGGCCTCCGATGCGGCGGACAACGATGTCGTCGCCACCGCGGCGCCGCCCAGGAGTACCCGTCGGTTGAAACCGCGTCTGTCCATGCCGAACTCCCCATGTGGCTGTCATGAACCTGTGAAACCGTAGCGGTCACCCCGGGGTTTATCCACACTCAGGACAAAGTTCGTTTCTTTGCTGCGATAGGTATTGGCGTCTGACGCAAAGAGGTCTAGCTTCCTTGTCGCTGTTGCTGCGACCGAGGAGGGGTGGGTGGCCACGTGCGGTCCACATCGCATCAAGAACCCCCGTATACAGGCGGGTTGAGCACAACGAGTACCTCGAACGCACGAAGGACGAGAACAAGACGACGCGCCTGGGCCGCCACCGTGGCCGCCGGTGTCGTCGCCGCCGGCCTGCTGTCGGGTCCCGCCGCCAGCGCGCGCACGGCCCCGGATCCGTCCCTGACAACGATGTCCATCAAGTCGCCGCCCGGCGGCGCCAACGTACGTGTGCTGCTGTTCCACGGCTCGGCGGCCGGCGGCGACGAATCGCCTCTGGTGAACGCCGGGATCGCGGCGATCGAGCGGATCGGGCTGACCGGTCCGGAGGACCAGCGCTTCACGGTGACCGCCACCGGCGACCCGTCGGTCTTCACCAACGACAAGAAGCTGAGCCGCTTCAACACGGTCGTGTTCCTCACCGGGGGCGGCGACGTCCTCGACCCGGAGCAGGAAGCGGGCCTCGAGGCCTACATGGAGGCCGGCGGCGGGTTCGTCGGACTGCACGACGCGGCCCGCGCGGAGCCGTACTCGGACTGGTTCACCGGTCTGATCGGCGCCCGGCCCGCCGCGGGGCAGGCCACGGTGCAGCGGGCGACCGTGGAGGTCGGCGACCGGGTGCACCCGGCGACCAAGAGCCTGCCGTTGGAATGGAAGCGGCCCGACAAGTGGCTGAACTGGGTGAAGAACCCGTCCGGCGACGTCCACACGGTGGCCCGGGTACGCGAGTCGACCTACAGGCCCGGCGCCGGAGCCAACGGCTGGGACCACCCGGTCAGCTGGTGCCGTGACTACGACGGCGGCCGCTCCTTCTACACCGGCATGGGCGGCACGGTGTCGTCCTACGACGAGACCGACTTCCGCGCGCATCTGCGCGGCGCCCTGCTGTGGACCACCCGCCTGGTGCGGGCCGACTGCAAGGCGACCATCACCGGCAACTACGAGGCGGAGCGGCTCACCCGGCCCAACCAGCCGGGGCAGAACGACCAGATCGGCGAACCGCACGGGCTGGTCACCGCGCCCGACGGCCGGGTGTTCTACATCGGCCGGGGCGGCGCCGACGCCTCGCAGCCGGTCGTCACCGACTGGAACGATCCGAATGTCGGCAAGGGCCAGGGCGAGATCCACGTCTACGACCCGGAGACCAGGAAGGTCACGCTCGCCGGGGCGCTCACCGTCTTCGGCAACAAGGGCGGCGGCGACGAGCTGACCAAGGTCGAGGAGGGCCTGCTCGGCATCGAACTCGACCCGGGGTTCGCGCAGAACGGGTGGGTGTACCTGCACTGGACGCCGCACTCGGGGATCGACCGGGACAAGCGCATGGCCGAGCGGCGGGTCTCCCGCTTCACGCTCGACCACGCCACCGGCAAGCTGGACCCGAGCAGCGAGAAGGTGCTGCTGAAGTGGCCGGTGCAGATCCACAGCTGCTGCCACGCGGGCGGCGGGATGGCCTGGGACTCCAAGGGCAACCTGTACATCGCCACCGGTGACAACAACTCCAGCGGCTTCAGCGACGGTTACTCGGGCAACAACCCGCAGCCCAACTACAAGGGCGTGTCCTTCGCCGACGCGCGCCGCACCGCCGGCAACACCAACAACCTCAACGGCAAGATCCTGCGCATCCACCCTGAGCCGGACGGCACGTACACCCTCCCCGAGGGCAACCTGTTCACCGGCAAGGAGACCGACGAGGGCGGCGGCAAGACCCGCGGCGAGATCTACGTGATGGGCGTGCGCAACCCGGCGCGGATCTCGGTCGACAAGGAGACCGACGTCCTCTACGCGGGCTGGGTCGGCCCGGACGCGGGCGCCCCGTCGACGACCTGGGGACCGGCGAAGTACGACACGTTCGCCGTCATCACCAAGGCGTCCAACCGCGGCTGGCCGTACTGCATGGGCAACAAGCAGCCCTACCGGGACCGCAATCTGCCCGACCCGTCCAAGCCGCTCGGCTGGTACGACTGCGACCACCCGAAGAACGAGTCGCCGAACAACGACGGCCTGGTCAACCTGCCGCCGGTGACCGGCAACAACATCTGGTACGCGCCGCAGGGCGGCGGTCCGGACTTCCCACGCGACGAGAACGGCGTCCCGTCCTACAAGCAGGACGAGGCGACGTACCGGCTGCCCTGGCTCAAGGGCGGCGGGCAGGCCGCGATGAACGGACCGGTCTACCGCTACGACGACACGAAGTCCAGTGACGTCAAGTGGCCCGCCTACTGGGACGGCAAGTGGTTCGTCGGCGACTTCTACGACGCCGACCAGCCGCGCAACGCCGTGCTGATGGACCCAAGGACGCAGGGCGACGGCGGTCTGCCGGTGCACTCGGAGTCCCTGAAGAAGATCGTGCCGGTCGGCAACGACGGCATCAAGAACCTGATGGGCTGGACGTTCGGTCCGGACGGTGCGCTCTATGTGCTGGACTACGGGCGTGGGTTCTTCACCTCCGACGCCAGGTCCGCGCTGTGGCGGGTCACCTACACGGGCGGCGGGCCGACCCCGGCCGCCGGCCAGCTGGCGAGGGGGACGCAGTGACACGACGACCGAGAGTGTGGGCCGCGCTGCTGGCCGGCCTGATGATGGTGCTCGGCCTGCAGGCGCTGCCCGCGGCCGGGCAGCCGAAGGCCGAGGGCGCCCGCGCGGCGGCCCAGGTCCTCACGTGGACCGCCGGCAACGACATCGACAAGTACCTGTCCGCGCCGGCCACCGCGGTGGCCGGTCCCGCGACGATCGTCTTCGAGAACAGTGAGGCCACCGGCAACACCACCGGCATGCCGCACACCCTGACGTTCGTCACCTCCGACCCGGAGCACAACAGCGACGTCCAGCTGAACATCCTGGCCAACCCGTCCGACGCGCAGGGCGGCCGGCACACCGCGGAGGTGACGCTCACCCCGGGCACGTACCTCTACCACTGCACCATCCCCGGCCACGGGTCGATGCGGGGCGTGCTGACGGTCACCGAGGGCGGCGGCGAGGACACCACCGCGCCCGAGGCCACGGCGAAGGTGAGCGGCACGCGGAACGACCAGGGCGCGTACGTCGGGTCCGCGAGCGTGACCCTGGAGGCCACGGACGAGGGGTCGGGCGTCGACCGGATCGAGTACGCGCTCGGTGCCGACGCCGCCTGGCAGCCGTACACCGCCCCGGTCGTGGTCGACCAGGTCGGCACGCACACCCTCCGCCACCGCGCCCTGGACAAGGCGGGCAACGTGTCGGAGGAGAAGAGCGTCGAGTTCACCGTCGTCGCCCCGCCGACCGACGACACCACGCCGCCGGAGACCTCGGCGACCGTGGACGGCGAGCAGAACGCCGACGGTCACTACATCGACATGGCGACGGTCACCGTCACCGCGTCCGACACCGGCTCCGGCGTCAACACCATCGAGTACGCGCTGGGCGCGGACGGCGCCTGGCAGCCGTACTCCGGTCCGGTGATGGTGCACGAGGCGGGCACGCACACCGTCCGCTACCGGGCCACCGACAAGGCCGGCAACGCCGCGCCGGACAAGAGCGTGGAGTTCACGGTCGTCGCCGCTCCCCCGCAGGACACCACCCCGCCCACGACCGGTGTCGCCGTGGAGGGCACGAAGAACTCCGACGGCGCCTACGTCGGCCGCGCCACGGTGACGGTCAGCGCCGACGACGGGCACCACGGGTCCGGTGTGGCACGCGTCGAGTACTCCCTCGACGCCGGGCCGTACCTGGCGTACACGGCACCCGTGGTGGTCGACCGGGCGGGCCGGCACACGCTCGCCTACCGGGCCACCGACGAGGCCGGCAACACCTCCGAGCCGCTCACGGTGAGCTTCACGGTGGTGTCCGGCGGGGTGCCCGCGCCGCCCTGCCCCGAGTACGACGAGCGGCTGACGGTGATCGTCGGCACGGTCGACTCGGGCGTGCCGAACCGCGTCACCAACAACCGGTGCCGGATCGGTGAGCTGATCGAGGACGAGAAGGAATGGACCTCTCAGGCGCTGTTCCTGAAGCACGTCAGGACCGTGATGGACGCGCTGAGGAAGGAAGGGGTCGTCGACCGGCGGGAGTACCGGGCGGTCAACCAGGCGGCCAAGCAGTCCGGCATCGGCACGCCCGGCCAGACCGAGGGGTACCGCCCCATCCTGGACGGCACCGAGGCGTCGTTCGCCAAGTGGGAGCAGGTGGGCGGCGGTTCGTTCAGCCTGAACCCGGACGGGTCGATCACCTCGGGCACCACCCGGGGCGGGCTCGGCATGCTGTGGTTCCCGGAGCGCACGTACGGCGACTTCTCGCTGAAGCTCCAGTGGCGTGACGACGCCCCGGGCACCGGCAACGCCAACGGCGGTGTGTTCGTGCGGTTCCCGCAGATCCACGACCACCCGGAGGAGTCCCGGCCCGAGTGGGCGGCCATCAAGTTCGGGCACGAGATCCAGGTGTTCGACTCGCCCACCGGCGACATGTACAAGACGGGCTCGGTGTACGGCTTCGACCGTGTGGGCCTGGCCGGCGCGGGCGTGACGCAGAAGGGCACCTGGAACGACTACGAGATCCGGGTGGTGGACCAGCACTACGAGGTCTACCGCAACGGCGTGCTGATCAACGAGTTCGACAACATCGGCGGTCTGGACTTCTCCCCGCCGCGCTCGGACGACCCGGGCACGGACGGGCGGCGGTACGCCTCCGGTTACATCGGGCTTCAGGTGCACGGCACGACGGACGTCATCTCCTACCGGGACGTGCGGATCAAGGATCTGTAGCCGGCTGTCCGGTGCGTGGGCCGGGTCAGGAGGCCGAGGGTTTCGGCTTCCTGGCCCGGCTCGGCTGCACCCGGCTGGGCTCGCCCGGCATCTTCGGGTACTCGGGCGGGTAGGGCAGGTCGCCGAGCCCGTGGTCCTGCTCGTCGCGGCGGGCGAGTTCCAGCAGGAGTTCCAGGGAGAAGGCGTGGTCGTCCATGTCCGCGTGCACGTCGCCGAGTTCGGCGAAGCGCGCGGGCATCGTCGTGATGTCGAAGTCCTGCGGACGGGCGACGCCCACCTCGTCCCAGCGCAGCGGCGCGGAGACGGGGGCGTGCGGGCGGGGCCGCACCGAGTAGGCGGAGGCGATGGTGCGGTCACGCGCGGTCTGGTTGTAGTCGACGAAGATGCGCTCCCCGCGCTCCTCCTTCCACCACTTGATGGTCACCTGCTCCGGCATCCGCCGTTCCATCTCGCGGCCCACGGCGATGGCGGCGCGGCGGACCTGGGTGAAGGTCCAGCGCGGCTCGATCGGCACGAAGACGTGCAGTCCGCGGCCGCCGGAGGTCTTGGGCCAGCCGCGCAGCCCGTACTCCTCGAGGACGGCGCGCAGTTCGTGGGCGGCGCGGGCGGCGTCGTCGTAGTCGGTGCCGGGCTGCGGGTCGAGGTCGATCCGCAGTTCGTCGGGGTGGTCGACGTCCGAGCGGCGCACCGGCCAGGGGTGGAAGGTGAGCGTGCCGTACTGGGCGGCCCACACCACGGCGCCCTCCTCGGTGGGGCACATCTCGTCGGCGCTGCGCCCGCTGGGGAAGGTGATGTGGGCGGTGGGGATCCAGTCGGGCATGCTCTTGGGGGCGCGCTTCTGGTAGAACCACTCGCCCTCGATGCCGTCCGGGTAGCGCTGGAGGGTGGTGGGGCGCTCGCGCAGGGCGCGCAGGATGCCGGGGGCGACCGCCTGGTAGTAGCGGGCGACGTCCAGCTTGGTGTAGCCGCGCTCCGGGAAGAACACCTTGTCCGGGCTGGACAGCCGCACCGTCCGGCCGCCCACCTCCAGCTCCACCGCATCGCCCATGCGGCCACGGTAGGCGCGGGGACCGGTCGCCGCACACCGGCCGCACCCACCCGGCGTCCCGAAGGGGCGCGGGGAACTGCGCGACCAGCCCCGACGGGCCGCACCCGGCACGCAACAATGCGAGGCGCCCCGTGAGCCTCAAGTACGACGCTGACGGCGAGGCCCGCCGAGAGGGTGCCGCCTGCGCCCACCCGTGCCGCCCCAGCGGCACGACTGCCCGCAGGCCACGGGGGCGGGCGCGGGGAGCTGCGCGACCAGCCCTCGACGGGCCGCACCCGGCACACGACAGGGCGCCGCACGCTCGACGATGCCGCGTCTCGAGGCGCGGAGCACCCTCTCCGTCCTTACAGTCGAGCCATGGACCTCCCGGTGATGCCGCCCGTCAAGCCGATGCTCGCCAAGTCGGTGGCGAAGATCCCGCCGGGCATGCAGTACGAGGCCAAGTGGGACGGCTTCCGGGCGATCGTGTTCCGCGACGGCGACGAGGTGGAGCTGGGCAGCCGTACGGGCAAGCCGCTCACCCGGTACTTCCCCGAGCTGGCCGAGGCGCTGCGGGAGCGGCTGCCTGAGCGGTGCGTGGTGGACGGGGAGATCGTCATCGCCCGCGAAGGGCACCTGGACTTCGACGCGCTGACGGAGCGCATCCATCCGGCGGACTCCCGGGTGCGGACGCTCGCCGAGCGGACCCCGGCGTCGTTCGTGGCGTTCGACCTGCTGGCCCTCGCGGACGAGTCGCTGCTGGACGTGCCGCTCACCGACCGGCGGAAGCTGCTGGTGCGGGCGCTGCGGGACGCCACCCCGCCGGTGCACGTGGCGCCGGCGACCACGGACGTCGAGGTCGCGCGGGGCTGGTTCGAGCAGTACGAAGGGGCGGGCCTGGACGGGGTGGTGGCCAAGCCGCTGGACCTGCGGTACCGGCAGGACGAGCGGGCCATGTTCAAGATCAAGCACGAGCGCACGGCGGACGTGGTGGTCGCCGGGTACCGGCTGCACAAGAGCGGCCCGGTGGTGGGCTCGCTGCTGCTGGGTCTGTACGACGCGCAGGGCGCACTCCAGCATGTCGGCGTGTCGGCCGCTTTCCCGATGAAGCGGCGCGCGGAACTGGTGGAGGAGCTGGAGCCGCTGCGGATGGAGGACGTGTCGGACCATCCGTGGGCGGCCTGGGCGGACGAGGCGGCGCACGCGTCGGCGCGGCTGCCCGGCGCGCCGAGCCGCTGGACGGGCAAGAAGGACCTGTCGTGGGTGCCGCTGCGGCCGGAGCGGGTGGCGGAGGTCGCGTACGACCACATGGAGAACGGGCAGCGCTTCCGGCACACCGCCCGTTTCCGCCGCTGGCGCCCCGACCGCGCCCCCGAGAGCTGTACGTACGCGCAGCTGGAGGAGCCGGTCCGCTACGACCTCGCGGAGATTCTCGGCGGGCCGTAGCAGTGGGGCCGTGGGTCAGGGCTTCATCAGCACCTTGACCGCGCCGTCGCGCTTCTTCTGGAACATGTCGTAGGCCTCGGGAGCCTCGTCCAGGGGGACGCGGTGGGTGGCGAAGTCGTCGACGCCGAGCGGGTCCTCGTCGGTGAGGTAAGGGATGATCTCGTCGCTCCAGCGGCGCACGTTGGCCTGCCCCATGCGCATCTGCACCTGCTTGTCGAACAGGGTGAGCATGGGCATCGGGTCGGCCATGCCGCCGTAGACGCCGGACAGCGAGATGGTGCCGCCGCGGCGGACCAGCTCGATGGCGGTGTAGAGGGCGGCGAGCCGGTCCACGCTGAAGCGTTCGGCCATCGGGCCGCTGATCTTGCGGGGCAGCAGCGCGGAGGCGTTCTGCACCATGCGGGCCGCCGCGCTGCCGTGCGCCTCGGTGCCGACGGCGTCGATCACGGCGTCGGGGCCGCGGCCGTCGGTCTGGTCGCGGATCGCCTCGACGAGTTCCTTCTCGTCGTCGAAGGAGCGCAGGTCGAAGGTCTCCACGCCGCGCGCCTTGGCCCGCCGCAGCCGTTCCGGGACCAGGTCCACGCCGAACACCCGCCCGGCGCCCTGGACCTGGGCGATCCGGCAGGCCATGTCGCCGATGGGGCCGAGGCCGAGCACCGCGACGCTGCCGCCCTTGGGGACCTCGGCGTAGGCGACGGCCTGCCAGGCGGTGGGCAGCACGTCGGAGAGGTAGACGAAACGGTCGTCCGCCGGGCCCTCCGGCACCTTGATGGGGCCGTACTGGGCCTGCGGCACCCGCAGGTACTCCGCCTGGGCGCCCGGCACCGCGCCGTAGAGGCGGGTGTAGCCGAACAGGGCCGCGCCCATGCCCTCGGCGGTGACCTGTGTGGTCTCGCACTGGGTGGGCAGCCCGGTCAGGCACATCCAGCAGTTGCCGCAGGCGATCTGGAAGGGCACGACGACCCGGTCGCCGACCTGGAGGTCCGGGACGGCCGCGCCGACCTCTTCCACGATGCCCATCGGTTCGTGACCGAGGATGTCGCCGGGGGTCATGAACGGGGTGAGCACCTCGTACAGGTGCAGGTCGGATCCGCACAGTCCGCTTGAGGTGACGCGGATGATCGCGTCCGTCGGCTCCTCGATCTTGGGATCCGGGACGGTCTCGACCCGTACGTCCCGCTTCCCTTGCCAGGTCAGTGCCTTCATCGCCGCCTGCTCCCTCCGTGCCGGCCGGTGTGTCACGCCGTGCGGGTCCGTGCGCCGCCCGTGCGGTTGCGTCCGGGTACCCGAGGCGCCGGGCACCGAACCGCCGATCACTGGGCCGATCGGCGGACTCCACCGCGCGGAATCCCTGCTGCCCGGGCAGCGGCGTAGACGATCGGAAAAGCGCACAATCGAATCAACGGATGACTGAGGACGGCCGGTGGCGACGGTGGGCACGGAACGAAGGGCGCGGCGACGGCGCGGCGGCAGGCGGGCCGGGGTGCTGCTGGCCGCCGTGCTGGCGGCAGGACTGGCGGCGGGCTGCACGTCGGGCGGCGACGGGGACGACGGACGCGGAGCCCGGGAGTCGCCCACCGCCACGCAGGGCGGGGCGGCCCCTCCCGCCCTGGCCGTGAAGATCGACAACGCGCCCGCCGCGCGGCCCCAGTCCGGTCTCGACGATGCCGACGTGGTCTACGTCGAACAGGTGGAGGGCGGGCTGAGCCGGCTGATGGCGGTGTACGCCACCCGGCTGCCCGAGTCGGTGGGGCCGGTGCGCAGCGCCCGCGAGTCCGACCTGGAGCTGCTGCGCCAGTTCGACGAACCCCTGCTCGCCTTCTCCGGTGCCCAGAGCAAGCTGCTGCCGCTGATCGACGAAGCGCCGCTCACCCCCGTGGACCCCACGTCCGAGGCCGACGCCTTCGACCGGGACCCCGGCCGGGCGGCCCCGCACAACCTGTTTTTGCGCCCGGACCGGGTGCTGGAGGACCCGCCCGGCGAGGCCGCGCTGACCACCGGCTTCCGCGAGGGCCCCGCGCCCTCCGGCGGGACGCCCGAGGAGGAGGTCACCGTGCGCTTCCCGGCGGCCCGCTTCACCTTCACCTGGTCGGACGCCGACGGGCGCTGGCAGGTGTCGATGGACGGCTCCCCCGCGACCACCCGCGACGGCGACCGGCTCACGGCGGCCACGGTGGTCGTGCAGGACGTGACCGTGCGCCGGTCCGGCTTCCGCGACTTCCTCGGCAACAACACGCCGTACACGGAGACGGTGGGGTCGGGGAAGGCGACGGTGCTGCGCGACGGGCGCGCCCACCCGGCGTCCTGGAGCCGCCCGGCCGCCGAGGACGGCACGTCCCTCACCACGCCGGACGGCGACCCGGTCAACGTCGCACCGGGACCGGTGTGGGTCCTGCTGACGTCGGGGCGCTGAGGGCGTGGCCGCCCGCCGGATCAAGGTGCTGAAGATCCGGCGTGCCCGGGCCGAAGACCGCGCTGTGGTGAACTCCTGGCCCGTCAGCCCGAGCCGCGGTGCGCACGCAGCCCGAAGGCATCCGTGAGGTGCTGGGCGACGCACACGTGGACTGCGTGCTGCGGCCGCCCTGGAGGCCGGGCTGCCGACGCGGCGCCGCAGGACGGCCGGCAGCCGCGGGACGCGCCTGCGGCGTGACCGGCGGCGGGGCGTCCTGGCGGCTAACGGCGTCCGACGCCCGTGGCCAGTTCGGCGCGGGCCCGCTCCACCAGGCCGTCCGCGCCGCACGAGCGGGCCAGTGCCTCTCCCCGTTCCAGGTCGGGCACGGAGCGGGCGAGCACGCCGTACTCGATGCGGGCGGCGGCGTGCTCGTACTGGCAGGGCGAGGACTCCAGGTAGGTGACCGCCTGGCCGGCGAGACGGATCGCGCGTTGCCCGGTGTCCAGGGCGGCCGCCACCCGCAGCGCCTCTCCTATCGCCGTGTCGGTGCCGAGGCGTTCGGCGCGGCGGCGGACGTCGACGGCGAGCCGGGCCGCTCGGGCGGGGTCCTCCGTGGTGAGGGCGCGGGCCAGGTCGGCGGCGGCGAAGACGTGCACCGGGTTGAGGTGGCCGCGCGCGGCGGCGGCCTTCTCCGCCGCCTCCAGTTCGTTGACGCCCTCCTTGGTACGGCCCACGGCGAGCAGCAGCCGGCCGCGCACGGAGCGCGGGTCGGGCAGCACGACGGTGGACGGGTAGGGCGGTGCGAAGCCGTGCCGTTCGGCCATGGCCCACGCCTCGTCGACGTGGCCGCGGGCGAGGAGCGTGTCGACGAGGTTGCTGGTGGCCGTCCAGTACAACGGCAGTCCGCGGCCGACGCGTTCGGCGAGGCGCAGCGACTCGCGCAGGGAGTTCTCCGCCGCCTCCAGTCTGCCGCGCCTGCGGTGGGCGAGGCCGACGTAGGCGTGGGCCAGGACCAGATGGCCGCCGCCCCAGCCCGCCGTGTCGTACGCCTGGAGGGCCTCGCTGTAGAGGGCCTCGCCGCGGTCGAGGCGGTCGGTGTAGACGTAGGAGCTGGCCAGCATCAGCAGCAGTTCGACGCCCCACTCGTTGTCGGTCCAGCCGAGGCCGGGTGCGAGGCGGCCGTTGACCAGGGCGCGGTCGCAGATCTCGGCGATCTCCTCGGCGTTCTCGCCGCGCATCATGGCGTCGAAGCCGCGCAGTATGAGCAGCGCGCGCTCGGCGTTGTCGCGGCCGGTGCACGTGGCGGCGAGCTCGGCGAGGCGTTCGGAGCGGCCGGGGGTGAGGGACTCGCCGGCGTGCACGCCCTCCCACATGAACTGCACGGCCTGGAGCCGCATCCGGGTCGGTCCCGCGGGCATCCGGGCGGCCTCCGCCTCGACCGTGCGGACGGCCTCCTCCATCTGGTCGTTGTGCAGCAGGGCCTGGGAGAGGCGGATCACGGCGTCCACCCGCCGGTCGCCGTCCAGGCCGGGCATGCCGAGGGCGGTACGCAGATGGCCGATGGTGCGGGCGGGCGCGGTGAGGAAGGTGGCGCTGCCCAGTTCGTGGAGGACGAGCGCGTGCACCTCGGGGCGGGGCGGCTCCTCCAGGGCGCGTTCCAGGCAGCGGCGGGCGGCGTCCGGGGCGCCGACGGCGAGGTGTTCACGGGCGGCCTCACGCAGCTGCCAGACCAGTTCCTCGTCGTCGTCCGGGTGGACCTCGAGGAGGTGGCGGGCGGCCGCGGCGGCGCCGCGCCCGGAGTCGGTGACGATACGGGCCGCGATGCCGTGCATGGCGCGGCGCAGGGCGTCCGGGATGGAGTTGTAGACGGCCGTCGCGATCAGCGGATGCACGAACTCCAGCTCGGCGGGCCCGGCGGACGCCGGGTCGCGTGCCGTCAGGATGCGGGCGCCGCGCAGGCGTTCGGCGCAGCGGGCCGCCTGGTCCGGGCCGAGCGTGGCGAGCTGGGCCACCAGGTCGACGGTGATGCCGTCGCCGAGGATGGCGGCCGCCCAGGCGAACCGGGTGGCGTCTATGCCGAGTTCCTCCAGGCGGGCGACGAGGCCGCCGCCACGGGCGGAGCGGTTCAGCTCGCGCAGTTCGCCGGCGTGGGCCTCGACCGGGTCCAGCTCGGTGTCCTGCACCTTGGCGAGGAGCTCGACGGTCTCGTAGGGGTTGCCTCCGGTGACGGCCCACACCTCGCGGCAGAACGCTGCGTCCGCGTTCTCCCCGAGCGTGGCGCGGGTCAGTCCGGCCGCCGCCTCGGGGGTGAGGGCGCTGAGGTCGGTGACGGGACGTCCGGCCGCCTCGGCGACGGCGTCCAGGTGACGGGCGCTCATCCCGGTGATCTCGCCGGGGCGGCGGGCGACGACGACCAGCACCGACAGGTCGGCGAGGCGTTCGGCGAACACGGCGAGCCAGTACAGGGTCTCCTGGTCGGCCCAGTGGGCGTCGTCGATGAGCAGTACCAGCGGCCAGTCGCGGCGGGCCAGCCGGCGGACGGCGGCGACCAGGCCCTCGCACACGCCCTGCGGGTCGGCCTGCCCGTCGCCCGGGTCGGCTATGCCGAGGGCGGGGCCGGCGATGCCGTACCAGTCGCCCAGGTACTCCCGGGCCTCCTCCGGCAGCATCGACACCAGCGCGGGCTGGAGGAGTTGGCGCACCACGTTGAACGGCACGGTGCGCAGGGTCTCGCCGCCGCGGGCGGACCAGACGGTGCAGCCGCGCTGTTCGGCGATGCGGCGGGTCTCGGCGAGCAGGGCGGTCTTGCCGAGTCCCGCCTCGCCGCGCAGCACCAGCAGGGTGCCGGGCGAGTGGCGGTCGGCGCACAGGACGTCGACGGCCTCCGCGACGGCGGCGAGTTCCTCGTCGCGCTCCCACAGGGCGGCCGAGGGTGCCGCCGGGGGCCGTACCTCCGTCATCCCGCTACCTCCCCGAGTCGCCCGAATGACGTACCGGACCCGAGCGTAGTCCTCCGCCCGGCCGAGCGGAGCCCGGTCGCGTCACGTGTTGCCGTGACGAGTGACACCGGGCGCCGCGAGTCGACGCGGCCCGCCCCTCACCAGGGACCTGTCGGTCAACGCCTGTTCCCTTCCGACCCGTTGACGCGGCACGCGCCGTACCTGTACAGGGCCGCTCTGCCCCGTCCGCGGACTCTCTCATCCGCCTTTCACCGACGCCTCATACGGTGGGGGCATGACGCTGGTGACTCCCCCCGGGTGGTACCCCGATCCCGGACAGAAGCAAGACGGCCCGCCGACGGAGCGGTGGTGGGACGGCACGGCCTGGACGGCGCGGATCCGGAGGACGGCCCCGGCGGCCGCTCCGGCGCGCCCGGAAGGGGACGCCGGCTCGGACGAGGGTGCCGCATCGGGGCGGACGGAAACGGTTTCCGGGCAGCGCCCTGGGGACGACGCCCCTGCGGGGCGGGCTGATGCGGTGGAGGCGGGCGCCGGGCGCGCCGGTGCCGCGGGGCCGGCCGGCGCGGGGCACACCGCCGCGGTGCACGCCCCTGCGGACGACGCCCTCACCGGGCAGACCGACGCGCAGGACACGACCTCGGAGCCGGGAGACACGGCGCAGTCCCTCGCGGGGCGGGACGTCGCGGGCCGGACCGGCACGGAGCAGACCGCCACGGTGCACGAGGGCCCGAGCCCGACCGCCACTGCGACCGAGGGCGTGGCCGACGGCCGGGCGGCCGGCGCGGAAGGGGCCGCCATGGGACAGCCCGTCCCTGGGCAGGCGGGCGCCGGGCACACCGGCGCCGGCCAGGCGGACGCGGGCCCCCACGGCTCGGTGCAGGCGACCGAAGGTGAGGCCGCTGCCAGGCAGCACGAGGGCCCGAGCCCGACCGGCACCGGCACCGGCACCGGCACTGCGACCGAGGGCGAGGCCGACGGCCGGGCGGCCGGCGCGGAAGGGGCCGCCATGGGACAGCCCGTCCCTGGGCAGGCCGGCGCCGGGCACACCGGCGCCGGCCAGGCGGACGCGGGCCCCCACGGCTCGGTGCAGGCGACCGAAGGTGAGGCCGCTGCCAGGCAGGCAGTCGCGGCACCGGCGGCCGAGGGCCCGGTCGGCGCGGAGCGAACCGACGCGGAGCGAGCGGCCGCCGGCCAGACTGCCGCGGGGCCGACGACTGCCGGTCAGGCCGACGCGGCGCGGGCGGCCGGGCAGCAGGCCGATACCGGTGGGGCGGCCGAGGGGCAAGTCGGAGCGGGACCGACGGCCGCGCACCAGGACGCCGGTCGGACAGCCCCGGTGCAGGCGGCCGGTGGCTGGGTCTCCGACGGGCAGGCCGCTCCAGGGGCCGTTCCCGCGTACGGGTCCGGCGTGGGGCAGGGTGGGGGCTGGGGGCCCGTGGAGACCCTGGGTGGGGGGATCCCCGGATACCCCGTCCACCCCGTCGCGCCTCCGTCCCGGCGAGGGCGTCGGCTGCGTATCGGCATAGCCGTCGCCGTGGCCGTCGCCGTGCTGGCGAGTATCGGCGTGGGGGTGTACGCCCTGACCGACGACGGCGGGGGACGGAGTACCGCCACCTCTCAGCAGCCCGGCGGGCGGGACGACGGGCGGGATGCGCCCGAGGAGGGCGGTCCGGACCGCGAGGGCGACGGTGGCGGCGACGAACCCCGCCGTGTCGAGAGCGGCGCCGTGACCGACGCGCTGAGCGGGATCAGTCTGCCCGTGCCCGACGGGTGGTACGGCGAGGAACTGCAGGCCGGCGCCGCGCTCACGTCGAAGACGTCGTACGACTGCCCCGGCGACACCTCGAAGACCTGCGTCAAGGGCGGCGCGTACTCGGCGCCGGCCGTGGTGCTCGGCACGCGCGGTGACACCGCCGAGGAGGTCGCGAAGGCCGACATCGCGGCGAACGCCGAGGAGAGCTACGGCGGCGAGGCGTACGGGCGGATCACCTCGCACGACGTGCTGGCGTCGAAGGCGGTGACCGTGGCCGGGCAGAAGGGGTATCTGGTCCGCTGGAAGGCGGTGACGCAGGAGGGGTCGGACGGCTTCGTGCAGTCCCTCGCGTTCCCGTCCCCCAACCGCCCGGACCAGATCGTGGTCGTCCGCTTCGGCGTGGACACCGACCAGCAGCAGAAGATCCTCGACGAGATCACCGAGGGCATCGAGGTGGCCGAGGGCGGCCGCGGCAACGGGCAGGACGTCTGACGGGCCGCCCGCGTCCCACGTAGTACGGCCGGGTGGGACATCTCTCCGCTCAAGAGGTGTCCCACCCGGCCGGGTGGTGCGCCGCCCCCGTCCCCACGGTGCGGCGCGGTCGGACCTCCGTCCGGTCGTCCCCATGACCGGCGGGGCCCGGGTCTCATTCCAGTCCGAGCGCCGGCAGCACCGCCGCCTCGACGAAGCGGAGCACGTAGTCGGGGTCCGCGTGGCGCCCCTCGAGCACGGGCCTGACCCGCAGCACCCCGAAGATCTGCGCCGGGAGGTACTCCAGCGCCGGGTTGTCCGCGTCGACCTCCCCGCGCTCCACGCCCCGCCGCAGGATCTCGTTCAGCGCGGCGATCTCCGGGTCGATCAGCGCTTCCCGCAGCGCCTGCGCCAGCTCCCGGTCCTGGAGGACCGCGTGCCCGAGCGCCTGGAACAGTGTGGCGTCCTTCGGCGACCACTCCCCCGCGCAGCGCGCGGCCTCCCGCAGGTCCCCGGCGAGGGTGCCGGTGTCGATGAGCGCGAACCGCGCCCGCGCGCTCGACCGGAGGGCGGCGGCGACGAACTGCGGCTTGGTCCGCCACTGCCGGTAGAGCGTGGACTTGCTGCACCGCGTGGTGGCGGCGACGCCCTCCATGGTGACGGCGTCGTACCCGCACGTGCGGATCTGCTCCAGTACGGCGTCGAAGAATTCCCGCTCCCGCTCAGGCGTGATCTTCGAGCGGCGCGAGGCACCGGCCGGTCCCGGTCGGTCCGCGTCCTGCGACGTCATCGGTTCGGCTCCCTCTCCCTCGACGGAGTGTGTCGTACGCAATCGATACCCGAGTGTACCGGTACGCGAACGTATCGGTACACTGCCGTATCGGTACGAGCCCGTATCGGTACGTTCGCGTATCGATCATGGCTCGCGCCGATGAGCTGGACCCGGTCCCCGAGTCAGCAGCTCCGCCCGCATCACGACACGCACCACCGTCAGCGAAGGGACCGGGGGCATGCACGCGCGCGAGGAGTTCGAGGAACCCGAACCCGTACCACCGGGACCCCGCACCCGCGACCGGCCGCCGCTGCTGCGCGAAATGCTGCTGGTGGCGGGCCTGTTCCTCATGTACAAGCTGGGCCGGCAGCTCACGGCCGGCCACACCGCCGAGGCGTACCGCAACGGCCGTGAGGTCTGGGACCTGGAGCGGGCGCTGCGCCTCCCCGGGGAGGGTGCGGTGCAGTCCTCGCTGCTGCACGGCGACACGCTCGTCCAGCTCGCCAACACCTACTACGCGGGCGTCCACTTCCCCGCCACCGCGGCCTTCCTGGTCTGGCTGTACCTGCGCCGCCCCGGCCACTACGTGTGGGCCCGGCGCGCGCTGGCGGCGGTCACCGCGGCCGCGCTGGTGCTGCATCTGACGTACCCGCTGGCCCCGCCCCGGCTGCTCCCGGCGACGGGACTGGTGGACACGGCGCGGCTGTACGGACCGTCGGTCTACGGGCCGCCCGACGCCGACCAGTTGTCGAACCAGTTCGCGGCGATGCCGTCGCTGCACTTCGGCTGGGCGCTGATGGTGGCGATCGGCCTGATCGCCGTGACGCGGACGGCGTGGCGGTGGCTGTGGCTGCTGCATCCGCTGGTGACCCTGCTGGTGATCGTCGGAACGGCGAACCACTTCTGGCTGGACGCGCTCGCGGCGGCGGCCCTGCTCGGTCTCGCGCTCGCGGTGGTACGCCGGCCGCGCCGCGCCCCCGCGTCGACGCCGGTTCCCCGGCCGAGGCACCCAGGGGCACTCGTGGGGGCGGGCCGATGAGCGCCCTGCTGACAGCGGTCCTGCTCTCCCTGGTGTCGGCCGTCGCCTACGCCTTCGCCGCCGTGACGCAGGCGCGGCTGGCCACCCACGACTCCGGCGCCGGGGCGCTGCGACTGCTGGGCAGCGGCGCCTGGTGGGGTGCGGTTTCCCTGAACGCGGCGGCCGCGCTGCTGCACGTGGTGGCCCTGAAGTACGGCCCGCTGACGGTGGTCCAGCCGCTGGGCGCGCTCACCCTGGTCGCCGCGGTGCCGCTGGGGGCGCGGATGGCGGGGCGGCCGGTGAGCGCGGTGGAGTGGCGGGGCACGGCTCTCACCCTGGCCGGTCTGGCGGCGCTCCTCGCGACGGCGTCCGGACCGGCGCCGGACGACGTGCTGAGCGTGCCGGAGGCGCTGGGCCTGGCGGGCGGCACGGCGTCACTCATCGGCCTGCTGTCCTGGCCCGGCAGCCGTCCCGGTCTGCGTCACGCGACGGCGTCGGGCATCGCGTCGGGGGTCGCCTCCGCGCTGACCCAGACGGTGACGGTCGCGGTGACCGACCGCACCGGCCCGCTCCTCGACATGCGCGTGATCGGGGTGGCGCTGCTGGTCGCCGCCTTCTCGGCGGGCGGCCTCCTCCTCGCGCAGACCGCGTACCGGGGTGGCCTCGGGGCTCCCTTGGCGATGGTCACGCTCGCCAATCCGCTGGCGGCGGCGGTGATCGGACTGGGCCTGCTCGGCGAACACCTCCGGGGCGGCGCGCCCGGCATGGTGTTCGGCCTGTTCGGCGCCGGTCTCGCGGCGTGGGGCGTGGTCCTGCTGTCACGGGCCGCCGAGGGGACCTCCGCAGGTCCTGCGGAGGCTCCGGACGAGCCGGGCACGCCCTCGGCAGCGGTACGCGCACCGGTCCCGGCGACCACGGGCACGTCCGGCTTCCCGCGGTGGACGCCGCCGGCGGTCACGGAACCGTACGCGCCGAGCCCGTCGGCAGGGACGGCCCTCGTCCCCCCGGCGCACACCCAGGAGAGCGTCGCGCTCCACTCCGCCCGGAGACCGGGGCGGCGGAGGAGACGGGACCGGTGTCCCGGGCGGAGGGCCGGGGAGCGCCGGGCCGCCTGAACCACGGGCGACCGACGGCCGGGCGGCAGCGGCTTGACGACGGTGTCGCCGTCGGCTGCGCGGGCGGGCGCCGACACGGGCAGCGCGCCGACAGCTCCGGCCGCGGCGAGCAGGGTGAGCAGACGGCGGCATGGTCACGTCCCGCCGACCGGCCCCACGCGCTCAGCATGTGAGACGAAACCTTCTTTCCCTACAGATTTACTAGGAAAAGCTTGACGGTGCTCACGGGGGTGCGCAGCATGAGGGACATGTCCCCTGTGCAGCAGCGACTCGTACGTCGTCGGCATGTCGACTTCGGTCACGTCGTCAGCGCCGCCTGCTGTCGCGCCTGAACGCACGGCCCGCACGCGGGCCGCGCACTCCGGCCCCCTCCCGGCTTCCACGCACCACCGCCCGCGTCCGCCGGGACCCGACACCTTTCCCGAGGGACTGACGCCATGACCACGGCACTGCCGCATCCGACCGCCTCGCTCCGTCCGCTGCCCGACACGCGCCACCTCCACCTGGTGGCCGACGGGGTGCGGCACGACGGCGAGGACCCCGGGTCCCCGCCGCTCGTCGCCTACCTCCTGCTGGTCCCCGAGGGCACCGATCCGCTGGACCTGTTCGTGAAGGACCGGCCGGGGCCCGAATTCCGTCCGGCGGCCGCCGACGCGACCGCGGACGTGACCGCCGGCGTGACCGCGCAGCCCGTGCCGCAGCCGGCGGACGACGCGGTCCGGATCGACACCGCGCGCCGCACCGCCGAGGTCGACGGGCGTGAACTCGACCTGACCTACCTGGAGTTCGAGCTGCTGGCGCACCTCGTGCGGCGGCCGCACCTCGTGCAGTCGCGCGAGACGCTGGTGGCGGCCGTCTGGGGCTACCACCACGTCGGCGACGGCCGCACGGTCGACGTCCACGTCGCACGCCTGCGCCGCAAACTGGGCTCCGCCCACCGCCGCCGCATCGTGACCGTCCGCTCCATCGGCTACAAGTACGTGCCCGACCAGCAGGACACCCCCCACGCCGCGCCCTGCGGCCGATCCTGACTCGCTGCTCGGGCCGCTGCCGGCCGGGCGCGGCATGTCCGTCGCGCGCGTGGCGCCGGCCGCGCCGGCCGCCACGTTCGTCACATCCGTGGCGGGCGCGGGTGCCTTCGCACTGCTGTCCCTGGCGGACACCGGGGACGTGGCGCCCGACTGGTACCCGTGGCCGCCCTGCGGGCTGGGCGGGCTGATCGGCGGGTGTCTCGGCGCGCGGCTCCAGCCCTGTCTGCCCGCGACCGGACTGCGTCTGCTGCTGGGCTCCCTGGCCGCCGCGGCGGTCGCACTCCACGCCGTGCAGGCGCCGGCCTGATCCCTCCCTTGGTTCCGGACCTTCGACGGCGGGTGGAGGGCGGCGCGGGCCGTACGGGATAATGACCGCATGCGGATCTCAGCCAGGGCGGACTACGCGGTGCGCGCCGCGCTGGAACTCGCGGCGTCCGGGGGCGACGGGCCGCTCAAGGCCGAGGCGATCGCCGACGCGCAGGACATCCCGCACAAGTTCCTGGAGAGCATCCTCAACGACATGCGCCGGGGCGGGCTCGTGGTGAGCCAGCGCGGCGGGAACGGCGGGTACCGGCTGGCGAAGCCCGCCGACGCGATCAGCATCGCCGACGTCATCCGCGTCGTGGAGGGTCCGCTGGTCTCGGTGCGCGGCGTGCGCCCGCCCGAGCTGTCCTACTCCGGTCCCGCCGAGTCGCTGCTGCCGCTGTGGATCGCGCTGCGGTCCAACGTGCGTCAGATCCTGGAGGGCGTGTCCCTCGCCGACGTGGCGTCGTCCCGGCTTCCGGCCGGGGTGGCCGCGTTGGCCGACGCCCCGAAGGCCTGGGCGAATCCCTGACCCCAGCCACCGACCAGGCGTTTCTCGCCATGTGAGCGACCGGCGTCCATCATATGAGCAGCCTCTTGGGGTCAGGGCTGCTTTCTGCCACGATCCCTAGCAGCCAGGTAGGAAAACTAGGGATCCACAGGAGGTGGCCATGACCGCGCGTCCGTCCGCCGTCGCCGCACGCCTCCTGCTGACCACGCGCCGCCACATCGACTTCGGCCGCACGTCCAGCGCCATCTGTCGGCAGGTCTGAGGCCCCGCCGGGACCGCACCCGCGGCCGGCGACGCCCCTGAGCCCGCTCGCTCCCCGCGCCGCACCCGCACGCAGCGCCTCGGCCGCCCTCTCGTGGGGCCGACCCGACGGCCGCGCGCCCCTGAGCCACACCCGTACGCCGGTCTCGTCCCCGACCGCGCTTTCCCGAGAGGACACCTCCGTGTCTGCCGCACGCCCGTTCACCGTCCTGCGCACCGTCGCCGCCCTGGCGGCCCTCCCGCTCCTGCTCACCGCCTGCGGCTACGGTTCCGACGCCGAGGACGACCCCACACGGGCGGAGGTCGCGGCGGACGCGAAGAAGCTCTCCGCCTCCGAGGTGAAGATCGGCTACTTCCCCAACCTCACGCACGCCACCGCCCTGATCGGCGTCCAGGAGGGCCTGCTCCAGAAGGAGCTGGGCGGCACCACGATCAAGGCGTCGACGTTCAACGCCGGGCCTTCCGAGATCGAGGCGCTCAACGCCGGGTCCATCGACATCGGCTGGATCGGCCCCTCCCCGTCCGTCAACGGCTACACGAAGTCCGCCGGCAAGAACCTGCGCATCATCAGCGGTTCGGCCTCCGGCGGCGTGAAGCTCGTGGTGAACCCGGCCACGATCAAGACCCTGGACGACCTCAACGGCAAGAAGATCGCCACACCGCAGCTCGGCAACACCCAGGACGTGGCCTTCCTGCACTGGATCGCCGAGCAGGGCTGGAAGGTCGACGCCCAGAGCGGCAAGGGCGACGTGTCCGTGGTGCGCACCGAGAACAAGATCACCCCGGACGCCTACAGGTCCGGCTCGGTCGACGGCGCCTGGGTGCCCGAGCCCACCGCGTCCAAGCTGGTCGCGGACGGCGCGAAGGTGCTGCTCGACGAGTCCGAGATCTGGCCGGACAAGAAGTTCGTGATCACCAACATCATCGTGTCGCAGACGTTCCTCGAGGAGCATCCGGACGTCGTCGAGGCCGTCCTGCGCGGCTCGGTGAAGACCAACGCGTGGATCAACGCCAATCCGGACGAGGCCAAGGCGTCCGCGAACAAGGCGCTGGAGAAGCTGTCCGGCAAGGCCCTGCCGGACGAGGTCCTCGACCCGGCGTGGGAGTCCATCACCTTCCTCGACGACCCGCTGGCCTCCACCCTCGACGCCCAGGCCGCGCACGCGGTGTCCGCCGGCCTGCTGGAGAAGCCCGATCTGAAGGGCATCTACGACCTCGAACCGCTCAACAAGGTCCTCGGGGCCGTGGGCAGGCCGGCGGTCGACGACGCCGGTCTCGGCGTCCGCTGACCATGCCCCGACGAGACCTGAGGAGGTGACGACCATGGCCACCACGATGGCCGGGACGGCCGAGGACACCACGACGGCGGAGTACGCCGCACGGGTCGTGCACGTCTCGAAGTCCTATCCCGCTCCGAGCGCCCCGGGCGGACGTCAGCTCGTGCTGGACGACATCACCCTCGATGTCGCGCCCGGCGAGTTCGTCACCCTCCTGGGCGCCTCGGGGTGCGGCAAGTCGACCCTGCTCAACCTGGTCGCCGGGCTCGACCGGCCGTCCGCCGGCGCCATCGGCACCGACGGCCGGCCCGCCCTGATGTTCCAGGAGCACGCCCTGTTCCCGTGGCTCACCGCGGACAGGAACGTCGAACTCGCCCTGAAGCTGCGCGGCGTGGACAATCCGGAGCGCCGTCAGGAGACGGAGCGGCTGCTGGAGCTGGTGCGGCTGAAGGACGCGCACGGCAAGCGGGTGCACGAACTGTCCGGCGGCATGCGCCAGCGCGTCGCCCTGGCCCGCGCCCTCGCCCAGGACAGCAGGCTGCTGCTGATGGACGAGCCGTTCGCCGCGCTCGACGCCATCACCCGTGACGTGCTGCACGACGAACTGACCCGGATCTGGCGGGAGACGGGCCTGTCGGTGCTGTTCGTGACGCACAACGTGCGCGAGGCGGTACGGCTCGCGCAGCGCGTCGTCCTGCTGTCGTCGCGGCCGGGCCGCATCGCCCGGCAGTGGACGGTGGGCCTGCCGCAGCCGCGCCGCCTGGAGGACTCCACCGTCGCGGAGCTGTCCGCCGAGATCACCGAAGAACTGCGTGGGGAGATCCGCCGTCATGGCCGGCACTGAGAAAGCCGCCGACGTCACGGAGAGGGCCCCCGCGCCCCGGGACCGGGACGACCTCGCCGGTCTGGAAGCGGGCCTCGACGCGCTGGACGCGACGCAGACGGTCCGCACCCCGATCGGCCGGACGCTGCTGCGCAAGGTGCTGCCGCCGGTCACCGCCGTCGCCCTGGTGCTGGTGGTGTGGCAGGTCCTGGTGTGGGCGGAGGTCGCTCCCCCGTACAAGCTCGCCTCCCCGTCCGACG
Source organism: Streptomyces sp. BJ20 (assembly GCF_022869105.1). NCBI lineage: Bacteria > Bacillati > Actinomycetota > Actinomycetes > Kitasatosporales > Streptomycetaceae > Streptomyces > Streptomyces sp. BJ20. The sequence goes on along the minus strand of NZ_CP094918.1, from coordinate 2,727,314 downwards.
TGTGGGGCGAGGTGCGCGCGGCCTGGCTGCAAGGCACCCTGCTCGACCACATCTGGACGTCCGTCTCGCGCGGTCTGCTCGGTTTCCTGCTGGCGCTCGCCATCGGCACCCCGCTCGGGCTGCTGGTGGCGCGGGTGAGCTTCGTCCGGGCGGCCGTCGGACCGATCCTGTCGGGTCTGCAGTCGCTGCCGTCGGTGGCCTGGGTGCCGCCCGCCGTGATCTGGCTGGGCCTGAACGACTCGATGATGTTCGCGGTGATCCTGCTCGGCGCGGTCCCGTCCATCGCCAACGGCCTGGTGGCGGGCGTCGACCAGATCCCGCCGCTGTTCCTGCGCGCCGGACGCACCCTGGGCGCGACCGGGCTGCGCGGCGCGCGGTACATCGTGATGCCCGCCGCGCTCCCCGGCTACGTGGCAGGTCTCAAGCAGGGCTGGGCGTTCTCCTGGCGCTCGCTGATGGCCGCCGAGATCATCGCCTCCTCGCCCGATCTCGGCGTAGGCCTCGGCCAGTTGCTGGAGAACGGCCGCAACAACAGCAGCATGCCGCAGGTGTTCCTGGCGATTCTGCTGATCCTGTGCGTCGGCATCGCCATCGACCTGCTGCTCTTCAGCCCGCTGGAGCGGCGCGTGCTGCGCGGGCGGGGTCTGCTCGTCAGCCGCTGACCCCGCCCTCGCGGGTGCGGTCCGTCAGGACCTGTACGCGTCGACCTCGCTGAACCGGGCGGCCGACCGGCCGGTGTTGCCGGTGACGCGCAGCCGCAGCCGGTGCAGGCTGCCGTCGACCGGGACGGTCACCGTGTTGCCGGTCGTGCCGGTCGCCGGGTCGAAGCGGTGCTCCCGGGCGACGGCCGGCGTCGTGTGCGCGGAGCCGTCGGTGCTGCCCCGCACGGACAGGGTCCGGGTCCGCGCCTGCCACGCGGCCTGGCGGTGGCGGCTTGCGGGAACAGACGGGGGCGCGGCTCAGGCACGCAGCCAGACCGCGGTGTCGCGGGGCAGCCGCCCGGCGGTGTCGAGCGGGCCGCCGGCGAGCAGCAACGCGGAGTGGGCGGGCAGGTCGACAGGCGTGTCCGAGAGGTTGACCACGCACAGGGCGTCGGCGCGGGCGAAGGCGAGGACGCCGTCCGGTGCGGGCAGCCAGGTCGGCGGGCCGTCGCCGAAGACGGGCCGCAGCCGGACCGCCTCGCGGTAGAGGCGGAGCATGGAGCCGGGGTCCTCGGCCTGCCGGTCGGCCGCGTAGGCGGCCCAGCCGTCGGGCTGCGGCAGCCAGGGCTCGCCGCCGAACCCGGCGTGCGGCTCGCCGGCCGCCCACGGCAGCGGCACCCTGCACCCGTCGCGGCCGGGGTCGGTGCCTCCGGAGCGCGCGTGCATCGGGTCCTCGATGCGATCCAGCGGGATGTCCGCCTCGGGCAGTCCCAGCTCCTCGCCCTGGTAGACGTAGACCACGCCGGGCAGGGCGAGGGAGAGCAGAGCCGCCGCGCGGGCCCGGCGGGTGCCCAGGGCCAGGTCGGTGGGGGTGCCGAAGGCCTTGGTGGCGAAGTCGAAACCGGTGTCGGCGCGGCCGTAGCGGGTGACGGTGCGGGTGACGTCGTGGTTGCACAGCACCCAGGTGGCGGGGGCGCCGACGGGGGCGTGCTCGGCGAGGGTGTCGTCGATGGAGCGGCGCAGCCGGGCGGCGTCCCAGGGGCAGCTCATGAAGGAGAAGTTGAACGCGGTGTGCAGTTCGTCGGGGCGCAGATAGCGGGCGAAGCGTTCGGCGTCGGGGAGCCAGACCTCGCCGACGAAGACGGCCCCGTACTCGTCGGCGACGGCCCGCCAGGCGCGGTAGACGTCGTGCAGTTCGTCGCGGTCGACGTAGGGGTGCGGGTCGCGGCCCTCGGTGACGTCGGGCAGCTCGGGGTGCTTGACCAGCAGGGCCGCGGAGTCGATGCGGACGCCGGCGACACCGCGCTCGAACCAGAAGCGCAGGATGTCCTCGTGCTCCTGGCGTACGGCCGGGTGGGCCCAGTTGAGGTCGGGCTGCTCGGGGGCGAACAGGTGCAGGTACCAGTCTCCGTCGGGCAGCCGGGTCCAGGCGGGCCCGCCGAACTCGGACTGCCAGTCGTTGGGCGGGAGTTCGCCGTGCTCGCCGCGACCGGGGCGGAAGTGGAACAGCTCCCGCTCGGGGCCGCCCGCGAGGGCCGCGCGGAACCAGGGGTGCTGGTCGGAGACGTGGTTGGGCACGATGTCGACGAGGGTGCGGATGCCCAGGTCCCGTGCCTCGGCGATGAGTTTCTCCGCCTCGGCCAGGGTGCCGAAGGCGGGGTCGACGGCGCGGTAGTCGGCGACGTCGTAGCCGCCGTCCTTCATCGGGGACCGGTACCAGGGGTTGAACCACAGCGCGTCGACGCCCAGTTCGGCGAGGTACGGCAGTCGGGCGCGGACGCCGGCCAGGTCCCCGGTGCCGTCGCCGTCGCCGTCGGCGAAGCTGCGGACGTACACCTGGTAGATGACGGCGGAGCGCCACCAGCCGTCATCGGTGGCAGGGGTGGGCTGTCCCACGTGGGTGCCTTTCTCTTCTGTGGACGGGGGTCCGGTGTCAGCCCTTGGTGCTGCCCGCGCTGATCCCGGCGACGATGTGCCGCTGGAAGACGAGGAACAGCGCGACCATGGGGACGCTGGCGATCACCATCGCGGCGATCAGCACGGTGAGCTGGATGTTCTGCGACAGTTGCACGAGGGCCACGCTGATGGGCTGCTTGTCGGTGTCGGAGAACACCATCAGCGGCCAGAGGAAGTCCTGCCAGACGGCGACCAGCGCGAAGATCGACACCACGCCGAGCACCGGGCGGGACATGGGCAGCACGATGGACCACAGGGTGCGCAGCCTTCCCGCGCCGTCGATCTCGGCGGCCTCCAGGACGTCCCTGGGCAGCTGGTCGAAGAACCGCTTGAGCAGGTACAGGTTGAAGGCGTTGGCGACGGCCGGCAGCCAGATGGCGAGCGGGTCGTTGAGCAGTCCGAGGTCCGCGACGGTGAGGTACTTCGGGACGACGAGGGCCTGGGCGGGGACCATCAGCGTGGCGAGGATGCCGCCGAGGATCAGGGCGCCGAAGGCCGGGCGCAGCCTGGACAGGGCGTAGGCGGCGGCCGTGCAGAACACCAGCTGGAAGATCCAGGCGCCGGCCGCCTGCACCACCGTGTTCCACAGGTGCGTGGGCAGCTGCATCAGCTCCCAGGCGTCGGCGTACCCGGCGGTGCTCCAGCTCTCGGGGACGAGGGTGGGCGGGGTGCGGGCCACCTCGTCCGGCGACTTCACTGCGCCCGTGACCATCCAGTACACCGGGAACAGGAACGCCAGCGTGAACAGCCCGACGACGCCGGTGAAGACGGTCCAGTAGGCGGCCCTGCCGCGGGGGCGGGCCAGGACGGCCGGGGAGACGAGGGTGCGGACGCTGCCGCTCATGCGGCCTCCTCTCCGGAGCGGGTGAGGCGGAGGTAGACGGCGGAGAACGCGCCGAGCAGGGCGAGCAGCATGACGCTGAGCGCGCAGGCGCCGCCGAAGTCGTTGTAGAGGAACGCGTACTTGTAGATGAGGTAGAGGACAGTGACGGTGGCGTTCTCCGGACCCCCGCCGGTGATCACGAAGGGTTCGGTGAACACCTGCATGGTGGCGATGATCTGCAGCAGCATCAGCATGAGGATCACGAACCGGGTCTGCGGGACAGTGACGTGCCGGACGCGCTGGAGCAGGTTGGCGCCGTCGAGTTCGGCGGCCTCGTACAGCTCTCCGGGGATGGACTGGAGCGCGGCGAGGTAGATGAGCACGGTGCCGCCCATGGTGGCCCAGGTGGCGACGATCACCAGGGACACCAGGGCCGTGTCGGCGCCGTTGGACCAGTTCGAGGTCGGCAGGTGGAGGAGGCGCAGCGCCTCGTTGGCGAGGCCGGCGCCCGGGTCGTAGAACCACTTCCACAGCAGGGCGCTCACCACGGGCGGGATCATCACCGGCAGGTAGACGACGACCCGGAAGAACGCCTTGGCGTGACGGAGTTCGTTGAGGACGAGGGCCAGCACAAAGGGGATCGCGAAGCCGATCAGCAGGGCGAGCAGGGTGAAGGTGAGCGTGTTGCGCCAGGCGGCGGCGAACTCGGGGTCCTGCCAGACGCGGGTGAAGTTGGCGGTGCCGACCCATTCGGGGTCCGAGCCGGGTGTGTACTTCTGGAAGGCGATCACGACGGCGCGGACCGCGGGGTACCAGGAGAACAGGGCGAAGCAGATCAGCCCGCCGAGGAGGAAGCCGTACGCCCGCAGGTGGTCGGTGAGGCGGCGCCGCCTCCGGTCCCCCGCCGGGGACGGCGCCTTCACCGGACGGACCCGCAGGGCGGGCGGCCGTTCGACCGTCTTCGTCACCGTCAGCTCCGGGAGAGGATGCCGTCGATCTTGCCGGAGGCGTCCTTCAGCAGCTGGTCGACGTCCGCGTCCTCCTTGGTGAGGACGGCGGAGACGACGCCGTCGAGGACGGAGTAGAGCTGCTGGGCGTGCGGCGGCTCGATCTTCATCTCGAGCTTCTGGTTGCCGTCGAGGAAGGCCTGGTAGTTCTCCACCGGGACGTTGGCGTTGGCCTTCTTGACCTGCTGGTCCCTGGCGTCGGCGGCGCCGGTGAAGAGGCGGGGCTCGGGCAGGCCGACGGGGGCGTCCTGCTTCTTGGCGCGGGCGTAGTCGCCGAGGAAGCCGTCGCCGGGGGTGAGGAACATGTGGTCGAGCCACTTGAGGCCGGCGCGGATCTGCTCGGGGGTGGCCTTCTTGCTGAACATGTAGCCGTCGCCGCCGACGAGGGTGGCCTTGCCGCCGGGCATGGGGGCGATGGCGATGTCCTTGTACTCGGCGCCCTTCTCCTTGACGAGGATCGGGATGTTGTCGGGGGCGGCGAGGTACATGCCGAGCTTGCCGGAGCCCATCATCTGCTGGGCGTCGTTGATGACGAGCAGCTGCTTGCTGCCCATGGACTCGTCCTTCCACCGCATGTCGTGGAGGGTCCGCAGCACGGCGCGGCCCTCGGGGGTGTCGACGGTGGCCTTCTTGCCGTCGGCGCTCACCACGTCGCCGCCCCGGGAGTACAGTTCGGCGGTGAAGTGCCAGCCGCCCTGGTTCTGGGCGCTGTAGTCGGCGTATCCGACGACGCCGTCGCCGAGCGCGGCGATCCTCTTGGCGGCGGTACGGACCTCGTCCCAGGTGGCGGGCGGGGCGTCGGGGTCGAGGCCGGCCTTCTCGAACAGTTCCCGGTTGTAGATCAGGCCCATGGAGTAGCCGGTGCGGGGGATACCGTAGATCTTGCCGTCGACGGTGTAGATGTCGCGGAGCTGCCGCTGGACGGTGTCGTAGCTCTTGAGCTCCTCGACGTACGGGGTGAGGTCGGCGGCCTGGCCGATGTCGACGACGTGCCGGGCGTCGGTGAAGTACGTGTAGAACACGTCCTCCATCTGGCCGCCGGCGAGCTTGGCGTCGAACGTCTTGGGGTCCTGGCAGGGGAACGCGTCGTGCGGGACGACGTCGATGTCCGGGTTCTTCTTCTCGAAGGCGGCGGTCTCCTCCTCGAAGAACTGGCGGTCGACCTTGGCGCTCTTGGGCGGCATGCAGTTGACGGTGATGCGTGTCTTGCCGTCGGCGGCGTCGTCGCCGTCCGAGCCGCAGGCCGTCAGCGCGAGGGCGCCGACGCCGAGCGCGAGGAGGGTACGGCGGATCCCGGTGCTTCTCATCGGTGGACCCCTTACGGGACGGGAGCGAGTGAACCCCTCCGAACAGGAGCGGTGAGGCGGGGCACACTCAAGCACCGACGACATCGGTCCGCAAGATGTCGCGCAGACTTTGAAAATATCCGACAGTTGACGGAAGGTCAGTCGCGTGGTGCCTGCCCCGTCGAGCCGCGCACCACCAACTCCGGTTCGAACAGGAGCTCTTCGGGGGCCACCGTGCTGCCGCTGATCTGCGCGTTGAGCAGTTCCACCACCGCCTTGCCCATGGCCTCGATGGGTTGGCGCACGGTGGTGAGCGGGGGTTCGGTGCAGTTCATCAGCGCGGAGTCGTCGTAGCCGACGACGGAGACCTGGCCGGGGACGTCGAGCCCTTTGCGCCGGGCGGCGCGTACGACGCCGAGGGCGAGGGGGTCGCTGGCGCAGATGAAGCCGGTGACGCCCCGCTCGATGAGCCGGGTGGCCGCGGCGTGGCCGCCCTCGATGGAGAACATGGCGCGGGCGACGTGCTCGTCGGGCACCTCGCCGGCCACCGCCCGCGCGGCCGCCAGCTTGCGCGCCGACGGTACGTGGTCGCCGGGGCCGAGCACCAGGCCGATGCGTTCGTGCCCGAGGGAGGACAGATGGCGCCAGGCCTGCTCGACGGCCACGGCGTCGTCGCACGACACGGCCGGGAAACCGAGGTGCTCGATGGCCGCGTTGACGAGGACGACGGGGATGTTGCGCTCGGCGAGCTGCCGGTAGTGGTCGTGCGGGGCGTCGGCCTGGGCGTACAGGCCGCCGGCGAACACCACGCCGGACACCTGCTGGTGCAGCAGCAGGGTGACGTAGTCCGCCTCGGAGACCCCGCCGCGGGTCTGGGTGCACAGCACGGGGGTGAGCCCGAGCTGGGCCAGCGCGCCGCCGATGACCTCGGCGAACGCGGGGAAGATCGGGTTCTGCAGCTCGGGCAGGACCAGACCGACCAGCCGGGCGCGCTCGCCGCGCAGCTGGGTGGGCCGCTCGTAGCCGAGCACGTCGAGGGCGGAGAGGACCGCCTGCCGGGTCGCCTCGGAGACTCCCGGCTTGCCGTTGAGCACCCGGCTGACCGTGGCCTCGCTGACTCCGACCTTCTTCGCCACCACAGCAAGTCGTCGCGTCATGGCCGCAAGCCTAGCGCAATATACGCAAGCTGCTTGCATAATCGCGCAAAACAGCTGGTCAGGGCGCTGCCCACAGCCCTCTTACATGTCCGAGGTGACGGGTCATCACCACGCGTACGGCCTCGGTGTCGCGGGCGAGCAGCGCGTCGAGGAGTTCAAGGTGTTCCTCCGCCGACGCCCGCAGCCGCCCTTGCTCCGCCAGCGCCGTCAGTCCGTACAGCCGGGAGCGGCGGCGCAGGTCCCGGACCACCTCGACGAGATGGGCGTTCCCGGCGAGCGCGAGCAGGGCGAGATGGAAGCGCCGGTCGGCGTCGATGTACGCGATGAGGTCCCCGGCCGCCGCGGCGGCGACGATCTCCTCGGCGACCGGGCGGAGTGCGGCGAGCGCGGCCGGGTCGGCCGTGGCGGCCAGCGCCGCCGTGGTCGGAATCTCGATCAGGGCGCGCACGTGCGTGTATTCGTCGAGCTGCCGCTCGGAGACGGCGGTGACCCGGTACCCCTTGTTGGGGACGGCGTCGACCAGCCCTTCCTTGGCGAGGTCGAGCAGCGCCTCGCGCACGGGCGTGGCGGAGACGCCGAAGCGGGCCGCGAGCCCCGGCGCCGAGTACACCTCGCCGGGCCGCAGTTCACCGGCGATCAGCGCGGCCCGCAGGGCGTCCGCGACCCGCTCCCGGTAGCTGGGGCCGCGTCCGCCGAGGGCGGGCAGTGCGGGGCCGCCGGCGCTCACAGGACGAACCCCGCGGGGAACGGGTCGCTCGGGTCCAGAAGGTACTGGGCGGTGCCCGTGATCCAGGCGCGTCCGGTGAAGCTGGGCAGCACGGCGGGGCGCCCGGCCACCTCGGTGGTGCCGAGCAGCCTGCCCGTGAACCGGGTGCCGATGAAGGACTCGTTGACGAACTCGGTGTGCAGGGGGAGTTCACCGCGGGCGTGCAGCTGGGCCATGCGGGCGCTGGTGCCGGTGCCGCACGGGGAGCGGTCGAACCAGCCGGGGTGGATCACCATCGCGTGCCGCGAGTGCCGGGCCGTGGAGCCGGGCGCGGTGAGCTGCACGTGATGACAGCCGTGGATGGACGGGTCCTCGGGATGCACGGGCTCCCCCTCGGCGTTGATCGCCTCCATCAGGGACAGCCCGGCCGCGAGGACGTCGTCCTTGCGGGAGCGGTCGAAGGGCAGTCCGAACTGCTCCAGCGGCAGCACGGCGTAGAAGTTCCCGCCGTACGCCAGGTCGTACGTGACCGTGCGGCCGTCGGGCAGGGTCGCCTCGCGGTCCAGGGCGACGGCGAAGGACGGCACGTTGCGCAGGGTCACGGCGGTGGCGGAGCCGTCCGCGACCTCCACCTCGGCGACGACGAGCCCGGCGGGGGTGTCCAGGCGGACGGTGGTGACCGGCTCGACGACCTCGACCATGCCCGTCTCCACCAGCACGGTGGCCACGCCGATGGTGCCGTGCCCGCACATCGGGAGGTAGCCGGACACCTCGATGTAGACGACGCCCCAGTCGCAGTCGGGGCGGGTCGGCGGCTGGAGGATCGCGCCGCTCATCGCCGCGTGCCCGCGCGGCTCGTTCATCAGCAACTGCTTGACGTGGTCCCGGTGCTCACGGAACCACAGGCGTCGTTCGTTCATCGTGGCACCCGGGATGACGCCGACACCGCCGGTGATCACACGGGTGGGCATGCCCTCGGTGTGCGAGTCGACGGCGTGCAGGACGAGTGAGCTGCGCATCTCCCGGCCTCCTCTACGCCAGTCCGGCCGCGACGGCCTTCTCGGTGGCGGCGCGCACGGCCGCCTCCTGCTCCGGGGCCAGCGGGACGCGCGGCGGACGGCAGGGCCCGCCGTGGCGTCCGAGGAGGTCCATGGACAGCTTGATCGCCTGTACGAACTCCACGCGCGAGTCCCAGCGGAGCAGGGGGTGCAGCTGCCGGTACAGCGGCAGCGCGGTGGCGAGGTCCCCGCCGGTCGCGGCGCGGTACAGCTCCACGCAGGAGCGGGGCAGGGCGTTGGGGTATCCGGCGACCCAGCCCTTCGCCCCGGCGACGGCGAGCTCCAGCAGTACGTCGTCGGCGCCGGCCAGCAGATCGAGTTCGGGCGCGAGTTCGGCGAGCCGGTAGGCGCGGCGCACGTCCCCCGAGAACTCCTTGACGGCCCGGATGCACCCCTCGCCGTACAGCCGGGCGAGCAGCTCCGGCACCAGGTCGACCTTGGTGTCGACCGGGTTGTTGTACGCGACGACGGGCAGCCCGGTACGGGCGACCTCGGCGTAGTGGGCGAGGACGGACCGCTCGTCGGCGCGGTAGGCGTTGGGCGGCAGCAGCATCACCGCCCGGCAACCGGCCCCGGCGGCCTGCTCGGCCCAGCGGCGCGCCTCGGCGGACCCGTAGGCGGCGACCCCGGGCATCACCCGTTCCCCGCCGACGGCGGCGACGGCCGTCTCCACGACCCGGGCACGCTCCTCGGGGGTGAGCACCTGGTACTCCCCCAGCGACCCGTTCGGCACGACCCCGTCACACCCGTTCGCCACGAGCCACGAACAGTGCTCGGCGTACCGGTCGAGGTCGACGGTCAGATCGTCGCGCAGGGGCAGCGCGGTGGCGACGAGGACACCCCGCCAGGGGCGGTGATCGGTCATGGGGATCCTTCCTCGGGGCGCGGGTGGTCGTCGTGCGGGGTGGTCCGGTCGTGCTGTGCCGCCAGGACGCCCAGGGGGACCGGGCGGGCGAAGGGGCGGCGGGCCGGTGCGGGCGGGCAGCCGGTGACGGCTGCCACCCCCGGTGCGCACACGCGGCCCTGGCACCAGCCCATCCCCGCGCGGGTGAGCAGCTTGACCGTGCGGGTGTCACCGGCGCCGAGGGTGAGGGCCTCGCGGACGGCGCCCGCGGTGACCTCCTCGCAGCGGCAGATCACCGTGTCGTCCGGGACGTCCTCGCCCCAGTGGGCGGGCGGGCTGTGCAGGGCGTGCAGGGCCGCCGCGGCCGTACGCCCCCGGGCGCGGGCCCGGGCGGCCGGCGCCCAGGTGTCCGCGTCGGGTGCCGTGCCGCGCAGCCGGGCCGCGATCGAGCGTCCCGCGATGTGCCCCTCGGCCAGTGCGAGGGCCGCCCCGCCGACGCCCGTGGCCTCGCCGGCCGCCCACACCCCGGGTACGTCGGTGCGCTGTTCGGCGTCGACGGCGACGGCGTGGCCGTCGAGCCGGCAGCCGAGGGTCTCCGCGAGGTCGGTGTGCGGCAGCATCCCGTGTCCCACCGCGAGGGCGTCGCACGGCAGCAGCCGCTCGGTGCCGGGCCGGACGCGGCCCCGCCCGTCGAGGGCGGCGACGGTGACGCCGGTCAGCCGTTCCTCCCCGTGGGCGCGGACCACGGTGTGCCGGGTCAGCACGGGCACCCGGTGACGCAGCAGGCGCGCCGCGTACCCGGCCGCCTCGGGCAGCTTGCCGGCCAGGGCGCGGGCGTGGCGCGGCAGGCGTGCGGGGTCGGTGGACTCGACGAGCGCGGCGACACGGACGCCCGCCGCAGCGAGTCCGGTGGCCACGGGCAGCAGCAGCGGGCCGGTCCCGGCGACCACGACCGCGTGCCCCGGGGTGACGAGGCCGCCCTTGAGCATGGCCTGCGCGCCGCCCGCCGTGACGACCCCCGGCAGGGTCCAGCCGGGGAACGGCAGGACCGTCTCGTACCCGCCGGTGGCCAGCAGCACGGCGTCGGCGCGCAGTTCGACGGACGCCCGCTGCTCCGGCCCGAGCAGAGCGTGCACCGTCAGCCGGCCGGACTCCCGCTCCACGCACCAGACATGATGCTCCGGCCGTACGTCGACGGTGCTCGCGGCGAGGGCGTCCCGCAGCCGCGTCCAGGTGCGCCGCGCGTTCCGGGGGACGGCGCCTTCCGCGCCGAGACCGGGCGCGGGCTGACGGAAGTACTGTCCGCCGGGCCCCGGCGCCGCGTCGGCCAGGGCGACCCGGATACCGCGCCGCGCCGCCGCGAGGGCCGCGGCGATCCCCGCCGGGCCCGCGCCGATCACCGCTAGGTCAGTCCTCATGCCCGGTGCCCTCCTGGGTGCGGATGACGTCCCCCGGACGCGCCGGGACCAGGCAGGCCCGCTGGTTGGGGCGGCCGTTGACGGTGACGAGGCAGTCGAAGCAGACGCCGATGCCGCAGAACACCCCGCGAGGGCGTCCGCCGTCGCGAGTGGTGCGCCAGGAGGTGACGCCGGCCGCCCACAGCACCGCGGCGACCGTCCGGCCGGGCAGCGCCTCGACCGGCCGCCCGTCGAAGGTCACCTCGAACGCGCGCCCCGGGCCGCCGTCTTCGGGAGTTCTCACCGCGGGGCCTCCTTCGTCGGGCGGGGGAAGCGGTCGGGCCGGAAGGGCGCGAGGGCAGGCTCGGGCGTCTCGCCGGTGAGCGCCCGCGCGATCAGCAGCCCCGTGCCCGGCGCCAGTCCGATGCCCGCGCCCTCGTGCCCGCAGGCGTGGAACAGTCCCGGCGCCCGCGGGTCGGGGCCGATCGCCGGAAGATGGTCGGGCAGGTACGGCCGGAACCCGGCGTACGTGCGCAGGACGCGCGCCTCGGACAGGAACGGGAACAGCCGGGCCGCCCCCGCCGCCAGCGCCCGTACGGCCCGCAGCGACAGGGAGCGGTCGAAACCGACGCGTTCGCGGCCGGCGCCGATGAGGACCGGCCCGGCGGCCGTCCCCTCCACCACCGGGGAGGTCAGCAGGTCCGCCGTGTCGCCCGCGACGTCGGCGACGTAGTCGGCGGCGTACACCTTGTGCCGGATGCGGGGCGGGAGCGGCTCGGTGACGAGGACGAAGCCGCGCCGCGGCATGACCGGCAGGAACACGTCGGCGCGGGCGGCAAGTTCGCCGCCCCAGGTACCGGCCGCGTTGACGACCGCGGGGGCGTGGACGTCGCCGCGCGGGGTGCGGACGCCGCGCACGGTGCCGTCGCGGGCGCGCAGGACACGGGTCACCTCGCGGCCGGTGAGCAGGCGGGCTCCGGAGGCCCTCAGCAGGTGCGCCGCCGCGAGGGCGGGCATCACCTGGGCGTCCTGCGGGTAGCGCACCCCGCCCGGGAGGCCGGGTGCGAGGCGCGGTTCGACGTCGCGGAGGCGGTCGGCGGGCACGGGTTCGACGGTCACCCCGGCGGCGCGCTGGGCGTCGGCGAACGCCCGCAGCCCGTCGTACGCCTCCGGGGTCTCCGCCACGACCAGGCCGCCCTTGGCGTCGTACTCGACCTCCGGGCCGTGGAGCGCGGCGAGTTCCGCCCACAGCCGGAGGGACAGCAGGGCCAGGTCGAGCTCGGGTCCGGGCGCCTTGTCGGAGACGAGGAGGTTCCCCTCCCCCGCGCCGGTCGTCCCGCCGGCCACGGGGCCGCGGTCCACGACGGTGACGTCGAGTCCGGCGCGAGCCGCGTACAGGGCGCAGGCGGCGCCCGTCATCCCGGCGCCCACCACCACGACATCGCAGGTCAGCGACTCGCTCACGCCTGTACTATGTCACACATCACAGGGGTGGGGAACAGGGCGGAAACGGACGATTCCGAGGATGCTCAGCCGACGGTGGGGACCACGCGCAGGTGGGAGGCGGCGCGGCGGGTTCGGCGGTCACGGCCGGCGGCGCGGGGCGTCTCCCGCAGTACGAGCGTCACCCTGCGGCACTCCATCTCCTCGAGCACGGAGGTGATCTCCACCAGCAGGCGGCACTCCGTGGCGCCCCAGCGGGGGTCGGGGTGCAGCAGCGGCCGGACGGAGCCGTCGTGTCCGGCGGCCCGCTCGCCCACCGCGCTCAGCCAGTGCGGCAGACCGTGCCGGAAGGCGGCGTCCATGATCGGGTCCTGGGCGATGTCGCGCCGCACGGCGTGCAGCACGGGGTCGTGCGGGTGCCGCTCGGCGGCCGCGGAGAAGTCCGCCAGCATGGGCAGGCACCAGCTCGCCTCGTGGTCGCCCAGCACGGTGGCGGCGTCGGGGTGGAACAGCACGAAGCGCAGGAAGTTGGCGCCGGGGTGGGCCGTCGGATGCGGCTCCACGCCCTGGAAAAGCGTCCGGAAGGCGCCGTTGGTGAGCAGGACGTCCCACCGGTGGTCCACGACCAGCGACGGGAAGGGAACGGAGTCCAGCAGGACGGCGTAGTCCCGCAGATAGTCCTGGGCGGCCTCGGGAGTCCCGGGGCCGGGCCGCGGTGCCGGCCGCTGCCCTCCTGCCTGAAATGCCATCGGGAGGTCACCCCTCTTGCCTGTGCGGCCTTGACGCGGCGCCCCGATCCTGCTGCCCGGAGCATCGGCATGTCAACTATCGTGGCATTCCGCGACGGTTGACGGCCGAAATTGGCCACAGTTGTGGCGAGACCTGGATGCAAGTTCGATACACCGGCTAGTCTCCGTGAGGTTCACGGCAATCGCTTGTGAGAAGCCTGTGAGAGACGTAGGAGATCTTTCGGTGACGGGTGGCTTCGAGGGTCCGGGCACCGCGCCGACGAACGCGCTGCTCGCCGTCGTCGCCCGGGTCACCGCACTCGCCGACCGGCTCGGCGTGGCGCACAGCGAGGTCTTCGAGGTGGGCAGGCTGTCGGTGGCGTCCGGTGTCCCGGAGCCCGTGGTCAAGGCGCTGCTGAGCGGGCAGCCCGCGGGCGAGCCCGACGTGCAGGCGCGGTTCCTGCAGCGGCTGGACCTGCTGCGCCGTACGCGGCTGAAGCCGAACGGCCGCAAGTACACGCAGCAGGAGATCGCCGACGGCGCGGGCATGTCCCGGCAGCAGGCCGGCGCGCTCATCAACGGCGACCGACGGCCCACCATGGAGCACTGCGACGCCCTCCAGCGGTTCTTCCGGGTGCACGCCGGTTTTCTCACCGCCGAGGACCCGGAGGCGCTGGCGAGTGCCCTCCAGCACACCGAGCAGGAGCTGCTCCAGAAACTCGCGGAGCGGGAGTCGGCCACGGCGGCCGACGATCCGCTCGAGCGGCTGCTGCAGGACCACGGGGTGCGGGGCATCGCCTGGCGGGCTGCGCAGCTGCCCACCGACCAGCACCGCGACAAGGTCGCGGAGTGGCTGGACATGCTCCTGGAGAGCGTCCAGCGGCCCAAGTCGTGACCCGGGGAGAACTGTGGGCATCGGTAGGGAAATGCGCCGCCTGTGCGGCGAGTTGGTCACGGAGCTGACGCTTCCCGTCCCGGCGCGGCCCGCCGACCTCTACGCCGCCCTGTGCGAGGCGATGAGCCGGCGCCGCGGGCGGCCGGTGCTGTTCCGCACGGCGGCCTTCCCGCCGGGCACCGCGAGCGGGCTGTGGCTCGACATGGCGGACCAGGATCTCGTCGTGGTCGAGGAACGCACGGCGCCCGATCACCAGTTGGTGATCCTGGGCCACGAGCTGTGGCACATGAAGGCCGGCCACTGCGGACACCATGTTGAGGGCGCGGGCGCGGACGTCGCGACCCGGTTATGGGGCGCTTCCCTCGACGACGAAGCGCTGCGGGCGACGGTGCTGCGGGTCGCGGCGCGCACGCGGTTCGACCTCGCGGACGAGAAGGAGGCCGAGGCGTTCGGGCTGCTGCTGGCCAGCAAGTGCCGGACGTACCTGGCCGGTTCGTCGCTGCGCGGGCCCGTCCAGCGGGACCATCTGGCGGGGCGGATCGGGGCGTCGCTGGGGTATCTGGGGCCGCAGAGCTGACGCCTTCCGGGCGGACGTGCGGGGTGACGGGGCTTCGCCTCGGGCCGATTGTCAGTGGTGGGCGGCAAGCTGGTGGTGCGCCCCCGTTTGTGCCGGGGGTGCGGGGACCCACGACGACGACACGGGGAGAGCCGAGCGATGCCCACCGCCGTACTGACCGACCGCGAGCGCACCGCCGTCCAGGCCTATCTCAGACTGCTGCACACGGTGAGGGCCGCCTTCGGCGGCGACGGGTCCGGCCCGGCGGGGCCGGCCGTGCTGCCGGTGGTCCCGCCTTCCGTGCTCGCGGAGGCAGAGGCCGCGTTGGAGGGGGCGGGGCTGGCGGGGAACGAAGAGGAGTTCCTCCGGATGGTGGGGGACTGGCATCCCGGACGCTGAGGGTCGCCCCTCGGACGCGGCACGCTTGTGTCTTTTGGACGCGCGCGGTGCCCGGGGCCTGACCGGGGGGTCGGGCGGCTGCGGCCCGGTGGGGGCTTGTCACGCACTTCCCCGCGCCCCTTCCGGGGCGCCCCGCGAGGGGCGCGGGGAACTGCGCGCTCAGCCCTCGCCGGGCCCGCACGCCCCACACTCCCGCCCTCCCCGGCGCGCCGGGCACGCACTCAGCCCTGCGGGTTGGCCATCTCGGGCAGAATCCGCCGCAGCCGCCCCGGTGGTTCCTGGCGTTTGCGCCACTCGCGCGGGTAGCCCACCGAGACCTCCTCGAAGCGGACGCCGTCCTGACGGGTCGTCCGGGGGATGTGCAGATGGCCGTAGACCGAGGTGTGCACGGGGTACCGCCGGTGCCAGTCGTCGGTGAGCGTGGTGCCGCACCACATCGCGAACTCCGGGTACCACAGCACCTCCGTCGGATGGCGGTGCAGCGGCCAGTGGGTGACGGGGATGAGGGGCAGGTCCCCGGGGAGTTCGGCGAGTCGCCGTTCCGTCTCGGTCACGCGGGCGCGGCACCAGTCCTCGCGGGTCGGGTACGGGTCGGGCTGGAGCAGCCGCTCGTCCGTGCAGACCACCCCGGTGCCGTACGCGTACTCCAGTCCCTCCTCCTTGGTGGTGCAGCCGGACGGGAGGAACGAGTAGTCGTACAGGAGGAAGAGGGGCGCCACGGCCACCGGGCCGCCGGGGCCCTCCCAGATCGCGTACGGGTCCTCGGGGGTGAGCACGCCGAGCTCGCGGCACTGCTCGACCAGGTGCTCGTAGCGCGCGACGCCCCGCAGGGTGACGGCGTCACTCGGGTGGGTCCACAGTTCGTGGTTCCCCGGCGTCCAGACCACGCGGGCGAAGCGGCCGGCGAGGGTCTTCAGGGCCCAGCGGATGTCCTCCACGGTCTCCGCGACGTCACCAGCCACCAGCAGCCAGTCCCCGTCGGACTCGGGCCGCATGCCCTCGACCAGGTCGCGGTTCTCGGTGTAGCCGATGTGCAGATCGCTGACGGCCCACAGCTGAGGGCCGTCTCCACCCGTCGCCATCACGGTCGTCCCTTCAGCAGCCGCCGGACCTCACCACGAGATCACATCGACCCCGCCGGAACAACCGCGGACCGTCACCCGGACGTGGTATCAGGACGGCCCTTCTTGGTCGTATGATCTGCCCTACACCACCGCCATGGACACGTCTTTTCCGCACGGCGGTTCGGTGCACCTCCCTACCTCATGCCCGGGCTCGGGCGGCTCCGCCCTGCCCGCACACCGTTGAAAGGCGGCCTGCATGGTCTCTCGCGTACGCGTCTGGCTCAACCGCACGTACGCGGAGAACGTGTTCTTCATGGATCAGCTGCGGCGAAATCCCAGCGACCGGGCCGTCGAGATCCACGCCACCCACGGTGACCCCGACTCCCCCGTCCTCGCCGCGGCCGACACGGCCGAGCTGGAGCCGGAGGGCCTCTCCCCCGCGGCGTACGTCGAGTACGCGCTCACCCAGTGCGAGCGGCGCGGGATCGACGTGTTCGTGCCCCGGCTGCACCAGTCCGCGATCGTCGCGCACCGCGCCGACTTCGAGGCGGCCGGGACCGCGCTGCTGGCGCCGCCGCCCGAGGCGGTGGCCGTGTTCGAGGACAAGGTGGTCGCCTACCAGGCGGTCGAGTCGATCGGCGTCCCGGTGCCGCCGTGGTGGCGGGCCCGCGACGCGGAAGAACTCCTCATCGCGGTGGAGGAGTTGGAGCGGCTGGGACACCGGGCGTGCTTCAAGCCCGCGTCGGGTGCGGGCGGGGTCGGCTTCCGCATGATCACCCGCGAGCCCTTCTCGCTCTCCCAGCTGAAGGGCTTCCCCAGCCCCGAGGTCCCGCTCGACCAGGTGCTGGAGTCCCTGCGGCGGGCGGAGGAGCCCGTCGACTGGCTGGTGATGCCGCGGCTGGAGCAGCCGGAGGTCTCCGTGGACTGCCTCACCGGGTCCGACAACCGGATCCGGCTGGCGATCGGCCGCACCAAGCACGGCCGCCGCCGGGGCTTCACGCTGCACGAGCGGTGGCTGGAGCCGGCCCGCCGCATCGCGGAGGGCTTCGGACTGCACCATCTGTCCAACATCCAGTTCCGGATGCTCGGCGACCGGCCGGTACTGATGGACGTCAACACCCGCCCCGCGGGCGGGTTGCACCAGCTCTCTCAGTGCGGGGTGAACGTGCCCTGGGCCGCCGTGCGGCTGGCGCTCGGCGACGACCCGGGCGAGATCGGCCCGCCGTTCCTGGGCCAGGACTACACGGTGGTGTCCGCGCCCCGCCCGCTGCTGCCGGTGACGGTGCCACGGCAGCGCACCGGCCCGGCCACGGTCACGGGCACGCTGGACGCCCTGCCGGCGCCGGCCACGACCGTGGAGGCGCGGGCGGCGTCGGGAGCGCTGCAGTAGGGCCACCGCGCCGGGGGTGACAGCGGGCCCATCGACAGGCTCCCGGAAATTTCTGAAAGAAATCTCCGCCAGGGTGTATCAGGCCCCGGTGTGCGTGCTCTTGATGATGAACGGCGACTGGGGAAGCCGCCGGGGGGAGCACGGGGGAACGGGGGGAGCTCGGGTCGGTCGGCCGCTGTCACGGGGAGCGACCGGCCGGCCCGATGCCAGCGTCCCCTTTGCCGAGCCCCGGTGGGCGAGCCTCTACCGGCCCAGGTAGGCGAGTCCTGGGTGGACGGCCGTGTAGGCGTCGACCAGTCGGCGGGCCACGCTCACCGAGTCCACCAGCGGGTGCAGGGCGAAGGCCTTGACCGCCGTGGCGCGGGATCCCGACCGGGCGGCGGCCAGCACCTCGCGTTCCACGGCCTTCACGGCGCAGACGAGACCCACGGCGTGCCCGGGGAGCTGATCGACCGAGACGGGGTGCGCCCCGTTGGCGTCCACCAGGCAGGGCACCTCGATCACGGCGTCCTCGTCCAGCGGGGAAAGGGTGCCGCGGTTGCGGACGTTGAGGATCAGGGTGGCGCGCTCGTCCCGGGCGATCGCCCGCATCAGCGCGAGCGCCACCCTCTCGTAGCCGCCCGACAGATCGTCCGCCTCGCGCTCCCCCGCGCCGGCCGCCTCCCGGTTCTCACTCATGTAGGTCGCCTCCCGCTCGGCGCGGGTACGGTCCCACAGCTCCAGCGCGGACACGTCCGGGTCGGCCGTCCCGGCGTAGAAGATCTCCTGCTGGTCCCGCAGGAAGGCCCCGCGGGTCCGCTCCGCCTGCTGGTACGCCCGCACGGCCTCGCGGTTGAAGTAGTAGTAGTGCAGGTACTCGTTGGGGATCGCGCCCAGCGAGCGCAGCCAGTCCGCCCCGAAGAGCCGGCCCTCCTCGAACGAGCCGAGCAGCGCGGGGTCGGCGAGCAGACGAGGCAGCTGGTCCTGGCCGGCCACGCGCAGACCGCGTACCCAGCCGAGGTGGTTGAGGCCGACGTAGTCGATCCACGCCTGGTCCGGCTGCGCGCCCAGCACCCGGGCGATACGGCGGCCGAGGCCGACCGGCGAGTCGCAGATGCCGATGACGCGGTCGCCGAGGTGGTGGGACATGGCCTCGGTGACGAGACCGGCCGGGTTGGTGAAGTTGATGACCCAGGCGTCCGGAGCGAGGCGGGCGACCCGGCGGGCGATGTCGACGGCGACGGGCACGGTGCGCAGCCCGTAGGCGATGCCTCCGGCGCCCACGGTCTCCTGCCCGAGCACCCCCTCGGCGAGGGCGACCCGCTCGTCGTTCGCCCTGCCCTCCAGTCCGCCGACGCGGATGGCGGAGAACACGAAGTCCGCGCCGCGCAGCGCCTCGTCCAGATCGGTGGTCGTGATCACCTCGGGCGCGTCGGACACCCCGGCGGCCTGCTCCCCCAGCACCCGGGAAACGGCCCGCAAGCGGCCCGCGTCCACGTCGTGCAGCACCACCCGGGTCACCCGCCCCGCGCCCCGGTCCCCGAGCAACGCCCCGTGGACGAGCGGCACCCGAAAGCCACCACCACCAAGAATCGCCAGCTTCACACCGACACCTTTCCACCCAAGAGCCACCCCGACCTTACTCGCGCCCCGAAGGGGCGCGGGGAACTGCGCGACCATCCCCCACGGCGCGACACCCGCCAGGCCAGGCGGCACAAAGCCACCCCCTAGAACACACGCGCACCGCAAACGCCCGGAAGGGGCGCGGGGAACTGCGCGACCATCCCCCACGGCGCGACACCCGCCGGTACACCCCACCCCTCACCCCCGAAGGCGTCCCCGCCCCGAAATCCCTCTCACCGGTGAGGCGACACCCCTTACCCCCTCCCGATACTGAAACCCCCGCCCCGAGGAGCCCCCCTCATGACCCTCCGCTCCACCTTCGCCGAGGCGACGACCCGCTGGCGTCCCACCAACCCCTACGTCCTTGACGCGGCCCTTGCCGCACTCACCCTCTTCGCCGTCTCCCTCCAGTGGATCTTCCCCGACGGGGGCGACGACCCCCTCATCTGGCAGGGCTGGCTCCTCGGCGCCGCCACCGCCGTCCCCCTGATCTGGCGGCGCCGGGCCCCCTGCGCCGTCGCCTGTGCGGTCTCCGTCGCCACCCCCGCACAGGCGCTCCACCACGCGCCCCCGCCGGACGTGATGTACGGCGGCATGGTCGTCCTGTACACGATGGCGGCCCAGGCCCGCCCCTGGCAGCGGCGGCTGATGCTCACCGGCTGGATGATCGGCGTCGTCGTCACCATGCAGCACCAGACACACAAGGCCCCCTTCGAATACGCCTTCCATCTGATGGGCCTCGTCGCCGCGTACGCACTGGGCATGCTCGCGCGCGTGCAGCGCGCCTACACCGCCGAACTGGAGGACCGTGCCCGTCGCCTGGAGCGGGAGCGGGCCGCGGACACCGCCCGGGCGCGGGCGGAGGAACGCGCCCGCATCGCGCGGGACATGCACGACATCCTCGCGCACGCGGTGAGCCTGATGGTGGTGCAGGCGGAGGCCGGGCCGGTGGTGGTGCGCAAGGACCCGGACCGCGCGGAGGCGACCTTCGACACCATCGCCTCCACCGGCCGCGACGCGATGGCTCAACTTCGGCGTATCCTCGGCGTGCTGAAGGAGGAACTGCCGGAGGGGGGCACCGGGTCGCCCCGGCTGCCGCAGCCGGGCGTGACGGCGTTGCCGGAGCTGGTCCGGCAGGTGGGGCGCTCCACGGGGCTGCGTGCCGAGCTGCGGACCTCCGGGGAGCCGCGTCCGCTGTCCTCGGACACGGAGGTGGCGGCGTACCGGGTGGTGCAGGAGGCGCTGACCAACACCCTGAAGCACGCCCGCGCCTCCCGCGCGCTGGTGGAGCTGGACTGGGCGGACGACCATGTGTCGCTCACGGTGACGGACGACGGGCGGGGGCCGTCCGCCGGGCCGGGCGGGCACGGGCTGATCGGCATCCGGGAGCGGGCCGCCGCCTGCGGGGGCAGTGCGGAGACCGGTGAGGCTCCGGGCGGCGGGTTCCGGGTCGCCGTACGGCTCCCGGTGGCGGCGCAAAGGGAAAGGGCACTCGGCTGAGTGTCCGGGCGGCGGACGGGCCAGGCCGCTCGGCCGGGTGTTCCGGCGGCGGACAAGCCAGGCCACTCGGCTGAGCGCCAGGGCGGCGGTGGAGAGGGAGGGGCGCTCGGTTGAGCATCCGGGTGGTGGTGGCGGACGACCAGGAGCTCGTCCGCGCGGGTTTCGGCATGATCCTCGACGCCCAGGACGACATCGAGGTGGTGGCCGAGGCGGCGGACGGGCAGGAGGCCGTGTCCGCGGTGCGCCGGCACGGCCCGGACGTGCTGCTGCTCGACATCCGCATGCCGGTGATGGACGGCCTGGAGGCCGCCCGTCTGGTGTGCGCGGAGTCGGCCTGCAAGGTGGTCATGCTGACCACGTTCGACCTGGACGAGTACGTGTACGAGGCGCTGTACGCGGGCGCCAGCGGGTTCCTGCTGAAGGACGTGCGCCGGGACGACCTGGTGCACGCGGTGCGGGTGGTCGCGGCGGGCGAGTCGCTGCTCGCACCGACGGTGACCCGGCGGCTGGTCGCGGACCTGGTGAAGCGCCGACGGGCGCAGCCGGCGGCCGCCGACGGTTCTCCCCCGCCCGGCCTGGACGCGCTCACCGCCCGCGAGGTGGAGACGCTGCGGCTGCTGGCCCGCGGCCTGTCCAACGCGGAGATCGCCCGCACTCTGTTCGTCAGCGAGCACACGGTCAAGACGCATGTGAGCAACGTGCTGTCGAAGCTCGGTCTCAGGGACCGGGTGCAGGCGGTGATCCGCGCGTACGAGTCCGGGCTCGTCACCCCGGGAGCCCCCTGAGGTCACGTGAGATCCCTCTGAGGAGTGAGCCGGCAGGCCCTCTCCCCCGTACGGGCGAGGGACACGAACCGCTCCTCCCGGCGATCCGCCGGACCGCCCGGTGGCACGACGCTGAAGGTGTTCGACGCACCGTCAACGCCGGGGAGGGATCGTGCTCACCGCACTCGCCCGGACGGCCACCCGCCGTCCACTGACCGTGATGCTCCTGTGGGGGCTCTTCCTGCTGCTGGGCTTCGGCCTGGGGACGGGCATCTTCGCGCGCCTCTCCGACAACGTGCCCGAGGTGCCCGGCACCGAGTCGGAGTCGGCCGCGCGGTATCTCGAGGAGATGGACCCCGCGGGCTCCTCGATCACCGGCGTGGTGGCCGGCACGCCCGTCGCGGACGCCGGCCTGCGCGCGGAGGTCGAGCGGGCCGTGGCCGACGTGCGGGAGGTGGCCGGGGTCGCCGCCGTGCCGGACCCGTACGTCACGCCGGGGATGATCGCCGAGGACGGCCACGCGCTGATCGTCCCCGTCACCCTGGAGGGCGGGCTCGACGACGACGCGGAGGAGCGCACGCTCGACGCGGCGGCCGAGCGGATCCGGGAGATCGACGCGCCCGACGTCCATGTGAGCGGGGGGCCGCTGCTGGGGCTGCAGATGGGTGAGCGGGCCCAGCAGGACGTCAAGAACGCCGAGTTGATCTCGCTTCCCGTGGTGCTGGCGCTGCTGCTGGTGGTGTTCGGCGGGCTGCGGTCGGCGCTGCTGCCGCTGGTCGTCGCGGTCAGCGGCATCGCGGGGGCGTTCCTGGCGCTGTTCCTGTTCAGCGAGGTCACCGACATCTCGGTGTACGCGATCCAGGTGACGACGATGCTCGGCCTCGGACTGGCCGTGGACTACGCCCTGTTGATGCTGGTGCGGTTCCGTGAGGAGCGCCGGACCACGGAGGACGTCGTCGAGGCGGTGCACCGGACGGTGGCGGCGGCCGGGCGGACGGTGCTGTTCTCGGGGCTGACCGTCGCCGTGAGCCTGACCGGGCTGCTGGTGTTCCCCAGTGTGTTCCTGCGCAGCATGGGGCTCGCGGTGGCGGCGGTGGTCGTCATCGACATGCTGGCCGCCCTGACGCTGCTGCCGGCGCTGCTGGTGCGGTTCGGCGGGCGGATCCCGCCGGCGAAGACGCCGAGGAACGGCGAGGAGGAGGGCCGGTTCTTCGCCCGGGTCGCCCGTTTCGCGGCCCGGCGCAAGGTGGCCGTCCTCGCCGTGACGGTGCCGGTGCTGCTGGTGCTTGCCCTGCCCGTGCCGGGAATGAGCATCGCCGTCGGGGACGCACGCCAGCTCCCCGCGGACAGCGAGGCGCGGCAGCTTCAGGACACCGTCGCCGCCCACTTCCCTCCGGGCACCGGCGTCTCCCCCGTGGTGGTGGTCGCCAGGCCGGGCACGGACGACGCGACCGCCGACCGGATCCGGGCGCTGGGGCCGGGAGCCACGACGCGTGAACTGCCGGGCGGCGGTGCGGTGATCGAGATCCGGCCGCCCGGGGAGGCGGACGGCGCGGAGGCGACCGCGCTGGTGGAGCGGGTGCGGGAGGTCCGCGGCGACGCGCCGGTCGAGGTGACCGGCACGGCGGCACGTCTGGTCGACTTCCGGGAGATGCTCGCGGAGCGGGCGCCCTGGGCGGCGCTGACCGTGCTGGCCGGCATCGTGGTGCTGCTGTTCGCGTTCACCGGCTCGGTGCTGCTGCCGCTGCGCACCGTCGTCACCACGCTGCTCAGTCTGGCCGCCGCCCTGGGCGTGGTGGTGTGGGTCTTCCAGGACGGTCATCTCGCCGGGCTGCTGGGCGCGGAGGGCCTGGGGGCGCTGAGCCTCACCGCGCCGCCATTGATCGTCGCGATCGCGTTCGGACTGGCCATGGACTACGAGCTGTTCATCCTGGCGCGGATGCGGGAGGCGCGGCTGCGCTCCGGCGACGACCAGGAGGCCGTGGTGACGGGTCTGAGCCGCTCGGGCCGGGTGGTCACCTGCGCGGCGCTGCTGCTGGCGGTGGTGTTCGCGGCGTTCATGACGGGCGGGTTCTCCCCCATCCTGCAGATCGGTCTGGGGCTCACGCTGGCCGTGCTGATCGACGCGACGGTCGTGCGGATGCTGCTGGTGCCGGCCACGATGGCGCTGCTCGGCCGCCACGCCTGGTGGGCGCCGCGCCCGCTGCGCCGCGCCCACGAACGGTTCGGTGTGCGGGAGGAACAGCCCGAACTCCCGCGCGAGAAGGTGCCGTCGGGAGTGTGAGGGTCCGTGCGGCGCCCGGGGCTCCGGCCACCCGGGCGCCGCGCGCACACCCCGGCCCGGTTTCCCCGGTTCGCTCCCATTCGAAAGGTGAACTCCCGTACAGGCGCCACACTTTCACGGTTACACCTCTTGACGCCGAAGGACACCCGGAGCACATTGGCGGGACCGTGAGAGCGCTCTCATGCGATGTTCCGGGCTCTCCGGTCACCCACCCCCACGCGACCCCCACCCCCACGCGATCAGCACCGAGAGGTTCATCCCCCCATGAAAGCCACCTCCGGCACCCCCCGTTCCCCCCACAGGCGACGCCGGCTCCGGCACACGCTCGTCGCCCTCACGGGCGCACTGGCGCTCGGGGCCGGCGCCCTCGCCCTGGGCGGCCCCGCCGCGAGCGCCTCCGTGCCGCCCCCGCCGTCGGGCTGGACCCAGGTCTTCGCCGACGACTTCGACGGCGCCGAGGGCAGCGGCGTCGACACCGGCAACTGGCGGTACGCCACCGGCACCGGCTATCCCGGCGGCCCCTCCAACTGGGGCACCGGCGAGATCGAGACGATGACGTCGAACCCGGAGAACGTCTCCCTCGACGGCAACGGCAACCTCCGTATCACCCCGCGGCGCGACGGCGCCGGCAACTGGACGTCGGGGCGCATCGAGACCAACCGCGACGACTTCCAGCCCCCGGCCGGCGGCACGCTGCGGGTCGAGGCGCGTATCCAGGTCCCGAACGTCACCGGTGACGCGGCCAAGGGCTACTGGCCCGCGTTCTGGATGCTCGGCGCCCCCTACCGGGGCGACTACTGGAACTGGCCCGCCGTCGGCGAGCTGGACATCATGGAGAACACCCAGGGCATGAACACGGTGTTCGCCACGATGCACTGCGGCACCTCACCGGGCGGCCCGTGCAACGAGACCAGCGGCATCGGCGGCGAGACCACCTGCCAGGGCACGACCTGTCAGGCCGGCTTCCACACCTACCGGATGGAGTGGGACCGCTCGTCGGCCGTGGAGGAGATCCGCTTCTCCCTCGACGACGCCACCTTCCACACCGTCAGGGAGGACCAGGTCGACGCGACCACCTGGTCGAACGCCACGCACCACGGCTTCTTCGTCATCCTCAACGTGGCGATGGGCGGCGGCTTCCCCGACGCGTTCGGCGGCGGCCCCGACGCGGGCACCCAGCCCGGCCACTCGATGCTCGTGGACTACGTGCAGGTGCTCACCGCCTCCTGACCCACCGGTCCCACCCCCCACACCCGGCCTCCTGGGCCGGTGACGAGGGCCCCGCGCACCCCGCGCGGGGCCCTCGTCCGCGTCCCGGTCGCCGTCGCTCAGCGGTGCTCCGCACGGAACGCGGCCGGGGCGGTGCCCGTGTGCTGCTGGAAGAACTTGGAGAAGTTCGCCGCGTCCGCGAACCCGACGGCGGCTCCCACCCGCCCTACGGGCAGATCGGTGTGCGCGAGGAGTCGTTTGGCCTCCAGCACCACCCGCTTGTCGATGAAGGCCTTCGGCGTCTCGCCGGTGGCGGCGCGCACCACGCGGGCCAGGGTGCGCCGCGAGTAACCCAGGGCGTCGGCGTACGCGGTGACACTGTGGTTGGTCGCGAAGTCCCTTTCCACCGCGTCCCGGAAGAGGGTGAAGGCGCTGTCCTCGGCCGGCGGAGCCGCGTCCCCCGAGCCCGCGGCGAGATGGGCGAGCCGCAGCAGGAACGCGGTCAACGCGTGCCGCAGCACGGCCGTGTGCAGGCTCAGCGGCAGGGTCTCGGTGTCCTCGTACTCGCGGCGCAGCTGGTCGGAGGCGGCGCGGAGCGCTGCGAGCCGGGCCGGGCCGGGGCGCGTCAGCGGGGGCAGGTCGTAACGGTAGAGGCCAGTGGCCTCGACCGTCGCGCGGGGCAGGAAGCCGGGCTGCATGGCGAGGACGGTTCCGCGGTACTCGACGTCACGGGAGAAGCGGTGGACCTGCCCCGGGCGGATCCACAGCACGTCGCCCGCCGTGGCCTCGTACTCGGTGAAGTCGATCATGTGCCGGAGGGGTCCGCCGTCGAGCAGCATCACGATGTGGAAGTCGATCCGGTGGACCCGGTCCAGGGGCGCGTCGGCGCGCCAGGCGCGGTCGGGGCCCATGGGGGCGATCTGCATGCCGACCCCGCAGACACTCCGTTCGACCGGGAAGGGAAAGGTTCTGATTCCGCCGCCGTCGCCCCCGTCCGCCGTCCGGGCACCGCCGTCACCCCCCTGGGGGAATCCGCCCGCCATGTCTCCCATGTCCGTCACATGCCTGCCGGGCGCCCCGTGGAGGGCCGCCCGTGTCCCACTTTCACCACAGGCTGACACACCGGAACCTCGTTGTGAATAAGTCAGACTTTTACTTTTGAACGCGCTGCAGAGTTCCTTACGCCCGGATCGAGGACCACGTGGAGACGAGCACCCGCACGGAGGACCGGCCCGGCCGGCCGGCGGGAATCGGCGGACGCCGGGCGCGGTTGACGCGAGCGCGAGAGAGAAGACGATCAGCGTGATCCGCAGCATGTACGAAGAAGTGTTCGACACCGTCGGCGGGCACCGAGCCGGCGGCCGGCCGCCCCCGCGGGAGTGCACCGGGGTGAAGGACCCCGCGGACGAGGACACCCTGTATGGGGAGGACCGCTCCGCGGCGGCCGGAGGCGCGTACGGCGAGGTGACGCGGCAGCCGGGGAACCCGGGCAGGGAGAGGTTCATGGGCGCCGGGCCTTGGCCCCACCAGGCGGCGGCGACGGCGTCCGACAGCGAGGGAGTTGACGCGGAATGACCGACGAGACCACCGAACCGGCGGTGGACGCCCCCGAGGCGGCGCCGGAGGAGCCGGCGAAGGCCGGCCCTGCCCTCGCCGCGCCCCCGCCCGGCTGGGCCAACCCGCTGCGCGACCCCCGGGACCGCCGGCTGCCCCGGATCGCGGGCCCGTCCGGTCTGGTCATCTTCGGGGTGACCGGCGACCTGTCCCGCAGGAAGCTGATGCCGGCCGTGTACGACCTCGCCAACCGGGGACTGCTGCCGCCGGGCTTCTCCCTGGTGGGCTTCGCCCGCCGCGACTGGGAGGACCAGGACTTCGCCGAGGTGGTGCACGACGCGGTCAAGGAGCACGCGCGCACCCCCTTCCGCGAGGAGGTCTGGCAGCAGCTGTCGGAGGGCATGCGGTTCGTGCCGGGCGACTTCGACGACGACCACGCCTTCGACCAGCTGCGCAAGGCCGTCGACGAGCTGGACGCCTCCCGCGGCACCAGCGGCAACTACGCCTTCTACCTCTCCGTCCCGCCGAAGTTCTTCCCCAAGGTGGTGCAGCAGCTCAAGAAGCACGGGCTCGCGGACGCACCCGAGGGGTCCTGGCGGCGCGCGGTCATCGAGAAGCCGTTCGGGCACGACCTCAGGTCCGCGCAGGAGCTCAACGGGATCGTGCACGAGGTGTTCGACCCCGAGCAGGTCTTCCGGATCGACCACTACCTGGGTAAGGAGACGGTCCAGAACATCCTGGCGCTGCGCTTCGCCAACCAGATGTTCGAGCCCATCTGGAACCGGTCGTTCGTGGACCATGTGCAGATCACCATGGCCGAGGACATCGGCATCGGCGGCCGGGCCGGCTACTACGACGGCATCGGCGCCGCCCGTGACGTCATCCAGAACCACCTGCTCCAGCTCATGGCGCTCACCGCGATGGAGGAACCCGCCTCCTTCGACGCGGCGTCGCTGCTCACCGAGAAGCTGAAGGTGTTCCGTGCCGTGCGGCTCCCCGAGGACCTGGGTCGGCACACCGTGCGTGGCCAGTACGCGGCCGCCTGGCAGGGCGGCGCGAAGGTGCGCGGCTATCTCGAGGAGGACGGCATCGACTCGTCCTCGGCCACCGACACCTACGCGGCGATCAAGCTCGGGGTGGACAACCGCCGCTGGGCGGGCGTGCCGTTCTACCTGCGCACCGGCAAGCGCCTCGGCCGCCGGGTCACCGAGATCGCGGTGGTCTTCCAGCGGGCGCCGCACTCCCCCTTCGACACCTCCGCCACCGAGGAGCTCGGCCAGAACGCCATCGTGATCCGCGTCCAGCCGGACGAGGGCATGACGGTGCGGTTCGGCTCCAAGGTCCCCGGGACCTCCATGGAGCTGCGGGACGTGACGATGGACTTCGCCTACGGCGAGTCGTTCACCGAGTCCAGCCCGGAGGCCTACGAGCGGCTCATCCTGGACGTCCTCCTGGGTGACGCCAACCTGTTCCCCCGTCATCAGGAAGTGGAAGAGTCCTGGAAGATCCTCGACCCGATCGAGGAGTACTGGGCGTCGCACGGCAGGCCTGCGCAGTACCCATCGGGCAGCTGGGGACCCGCGGAAGCCGACGAGATGCTCGCACGAGACGGACGGAGCTGGCGCAGGCCATGAAGATCGACCTGACCGACACCACGGCAAGCAACATCAACAAGGCGCTGGTGCGGGGCCGCCGCGCCATCGGCACCCCCGCCGTCGGCATGGTCCTGACGATGGTGATCGTCACGGACGAGGAGAACGCCTACGACGCCATCAAGGCGGCCGAGGAGGCCTCGCACGAGCACCCCTCGCGCACCCTGGTCGTCATCAAGCGGCACGCCCGCAACCCGCGCGAACGAACCCGGTCCCGGCTGGACGCCGAGGTACGGGTGGGGTCCGAGGCGGGCACGGGCGAGACGGTGGTGCTGCGCACCTACGGCGAGGTGTCCGAGCACGCCGACTCGGTGGTGCTGCCGCTGCTGCTGCCGGACGCCCCGGTGGTGGTGTGGTGGCCCGCCGACGCGCCCGAGAACCCCTCCGGGGACCCGCTCGGCGCGCTCGGCCAGCGCCGGATCACCGACCTGTACGCGGCGGAGGACCCGATGGCGGTCCTGCGCGCCCGGGAGCGTGCCTACGCGCCCGGCGACACGGACCTGGCCTGGACCCGGCTGACCCTGTGGCGTTCCATGCTGGCCGCCGCCCTCGACCAGGCCCTGACCACCGTCACGTCGGCGACCGTCGAGGCCGAGGCGGAGAACCCGGCCGCGGAACTGCTGGCGCGCTGGCTGGAGGCCCGGCTGCGGGTCCCCGTGGACCGGGTGGTGACCGCGGGCCCCGTGGTCACGGCGGTCCGGCTGGGCACCGAGGACGGCGAGATCGTCATCGACCGCCCCGAGGGCCCCCTGGCCACGCTCACCCTGCCCGGCCAGCCCCCGCGCCGGCTGGCCCTGAAGGTCCGCTCCACCGCCGAACTCATCGCCGAGGAGCTCAGGCGCCTCGACGCGGACGAGATGTACGCCGTCGCCCTGCGCGGCGAGGCCACCGAGGAGATCCCCGCCCATGTCTGACGTCCCCGAACCGACCCGCCGCCCCGAGTGGGCCGCCCTGGAGCAGCACCGCGCGCAGGGGCTGCCGGGCCTGCGCGACCTGTTCGACACCGACCCGTCCCGCGCCGAGCGGTACGTCGTGCACGTCGGCGACCTGCGGATCGACTACTCCAAGCATCTGGTCACCGACGAGACGCTGCGGCTGCTGCGGGAGCTGGCCGCGGCCACGGACGTGTCCGGGCTGCGGGACGCGATGTTCCGCGGGGAGCGGATCAACACCACCGAGGACCGCGCGGTGCTGCACACCGCGCTGCGGGCGCCGCGGGACGCGGTGGTCGAGGTCGACGGGGAGAACGTCGTCCCGGCCGTGCACGCGGTGCTGGACCGGATGGCCGACTTCGCGGACCGGGTCCGCTCCGGTGAGTGGACCGGTCACACGGGCCGGCGGATCCGTAACGTCGTCAACATCGGCATCGGCGGCTCGGACCTGGGCCCGGCGATGGCCTACGAGGCGCTGCGTGCCTACACCGCGCGGGAGATGACGTTCCGGTTCGTCTCCAACGTCGACGGCGCGGACCTGCACGAGGCGGTCCGGGACCTGGATCCGGCGGAGACGCTGTTCATCGTGGCGTCGAAGACGTTCACCACGATCGAGACGGTCACCAACGCGACGTCCGCCCGCGACTGGCTGCTCGAGGCGCTCGGGGACGAGAAGGCGGTGGCGCGGCACTTCGTGGCCCTGTCGACGAACGCGGAGAAGGTGTCGGCGTTCGGGATCGACACGGCGAACATGTTCGAGTTCTGGGACTGGGTCGGCGGGCGGTACTCCTACGACTCGGCGATCGGGCTGTCGCTGATGATCGCGATCGGCCCGGACCGGTTCCGGGAGATGCTGGACGGGTTCCGGATCGTCGACGACCACTTCCGCACCGCCCCGCCGGAGGCCAACGCGCCCCTGCTCATGGGCCTGTTGGGGATCTGGTACAACAACTTCCACGACGCGCAGTCGCACGCGGTGCTGCCGTACTCGCACTACCTGTCGAAGTTCACCGCCTACCTCCAGCAGCTCGACATGGAGTCCAACGGCAAGTCGGTGGACCGCCAGGGCAGGCCCGTGAGCTGGCAGACGGGACCGGTCGTGTGGGGCACGCCGGGCACCAACGGGCAGCACGCCTACTACCAGTTGATCCACCAGGGCACCAAGCTCATCCCCGCCGACCTGATCGGCTTCGTCCGTCCGATCGCCGAGCTGAGCGACGGTCTGAAGGCGCAGCACGACCTGCTGATGGCCAACCTCCTCGCGCAGGGACAGGCGCTGGCCTTCGGCAAGACGCCGGACGAGGTGCGCGCCGAGGGCGTGCCCGAGGACCTGGTCCCGCACAAGACCTTCCAGGGCAACCACCCCACCACGACGATCCTGGCCACCGAGCTGACCCCGTCGGTGCTCGGCCAGCTGGTCGCGCTGTACGAGCACAAGGTGTTCGTACAGGGCGCGATCTGGAACATCGACTCCTTCGACCAGTGGGGCGTCGAACTCGGCAAGGTGCTCGCCAAGCGCGTCGAGCCCGCCCTCACCGAGGGCGCCGACGTCCCCGGCCTCGACCCGTCCACGGCCGCGCTGGTGGCCGCCTACCGCGAACGCAGGAAGTGAACTGACATGCAGATCGGTCTTGTTGGTCTCGGCAAGATGGGCGGCAACATGCGCGAGCGGCTGCGCCGCGCGGGCCACACCGTCATCGGCTTCGACACCAATCCCGCGGTGTCCGACGTGCCGCACCTGTCCGACCTGGTCGACCAGCTCGACGGGCCGCGCGCGGTGTGGGTGATGGTCCCCGCGGGCGGCCCCACCCAGGAGGTCATCGACCGGCTGGCGAGCCTCCTCAAACACGACGACGTCGTGGTGGACGGCGGCAACTCCCGCTGGACCGACGACGAGAAGCACGCCAAGGAGCTGGCCGCCCGGGGCATCGGCTTCGTCGACGCGGGCGTCTCCGGCGGCGTCTGGGGCCTGGAGCACGGCTACGCCCTCATGGTCGGCGGCGAGGCGGAGTACGTGGAGCGGCTCAAGCCGGTCTTCGACGCCCTCAAGCCGGACGGCCCCTACGGGTACGTCCACGCGGGCAAGGTCGGCGCCGGGCACTTCGCGAAGATGGTCCACAACGGCATCGAGTACGCCATGATGCAGGCCTACGCCGAGGGCTGGGAGCTGCTGGAGAAGGTCGACTCGGTGGACAACGTGCGGGAGGTCTTCCGCTCCTGGCAGGACGGCACCGTCATCCGCTCCTGGCTGCTGGACCTCGCGGTGAACGCCCTCGACGACGACGAGCACCTGAGGAAGCTGCGCGGTTACGCCGAGGACTCGGGCGAGGGCCGCTGGACGGTGGAGGCGGCCATCGACAACGCCGTGCCGCTGCCCGCGATCACGGCGTCGCTGTTCGCCCGGTTCGCCTCCCGGCAGGAGGACTCGCCGCAGATGAAAATGGTCGCGGCACTGCGCAACCAGTTCGGCGGGCACGCCGTCGAGACGAAGAAGGCGTAGGCGTCGTGGGGGATCTGCTGCTCGCGCGGCACGGGGAGACGGAGTGGAGCAGGTCGGGCCGTCACACCGGCGGCACCGACCTGCCGCTGACGCCGGCCGGCGAGGCGCAGGCCAGGTCCCTGGCCCCGCTGCTGGCGGGCCGCGCCTTCGCCCTGGTGCTCAGCAGCCCGCTGGCCCGTGCCCGCCGCACCGCCGAGCTGGCGGGCCTGGCCGGCGCCGAGCCGGAGCCGGACCTGCGCGAGTGGGACTACGGGGCGTACGAGGGCGTGACCACCGCGGACATCCGCACCACCCGGCCGGACTGGGACCTGTGGACCGACGGGGTGCCGCCGGGCGAGGAGTTCCCCGGTGAGTCCCCGGAGCAGGTGGGCGTCCGCGCCGACCGCGTGCTGGCCCGGATCGCCGCGGCGCTGGAGGAGGGGGACGTGATGCTGGTGGCCCACGGCCACCTGCTGCGGGTCCTCACGGCGCGCCGGCTGGGTCTCCCCCCGTCCCACGGGCGTCTCTTCCGGCTGGAGACGGGCACGCTGAGCCGGCTGTCCCTGGAGCACGGCTCTCCGGTGATCGCGGAGTGGAACACCCGGCCGCCCGCGCCGGCCCAGGACTGACCGTCCTTCTCCTCGCTTCCGGCGCGTCCCGTCGGCCCTCCCGGCCCGGCAGGGCGCGCCTTTGGCGCTTCCGGAGGTGTGTGCACGGGGGGGGCAACGGCATCCATGAAGCGGTCGGGACGCGTCAGCGGCGGATCAGGAATGGAGAAGCACCCGCGGGGGCCGTCGGCCTAGGCTGTCGGTGGCGCGCGACGCCCGGGGCGGGGGACGCCGTACGGGCCGGCCGGGGGCGCGCCGCCACGGACCGGCCGGACGCACCCTGCCGCCGGCCGGACCGAGCCGGGGAACGCCGGCGGGGACCGCGGAGACGGACCCGCCCGACGGATGGAGAACCACGACCATGGTCACGAGCACGGACCCGCAGCGGCCGGGCGGACACGTCGCCGACAGCCACGACCTGATCCGCGTGCACGGGGCGCGCGAGAACAACCTCAAGGACGTCAGCGTCGAGCTGCCCAAGCGCCGCCTGACCGTGTTCACCGGCGTGTCCGGCTCGGGCAAGAGCTCGCTGGTCTTCGACACCATCGCCGCCGAGTCGCAGCGCCTGATCAACGAGACGTACAGCGCCTTCCTCCAGGGGTTCATGCCGACGCTGGCCCGCCCCGAGGTGGACGTGCTGGAGGGGCTGACCACGGCGATCACCGTCGACCAGCAGCGGATGGGCTCCGACCCGCGCTCCACGGTCGGCACCGCCACCGACGCCAACGCCATGCTGCGCATCCTCTTCAGCCGTCTCGGCAAGCCCTACTTCGGCCCGCCCGGCGCGTTCTCCTTCAACGTGGCCTCGGTGACGGCGAGCGGCGGTTTCACCGTCGACCGCGGCGGCGACAAGACGAAGACCGAGAAGGTGACCTTCTCCCGCACCGGCGGCATGTGCACCCGCTGCGAGGGCCGCGGCACCGTCACCGACATCGACCTCACCCAGCTCTACGACGACTCCAAGTCGCTCAACGAGGACCCGTTCACCATCCCCACGTACACCGGCGGCGGCTGGGTGGTGCGGATCATCGCCGAGTCCGGCTTCTTCGACCCGGACAAGCCGATCCGCGAGTACACCAAGAAGGAACGCCACGACTTCCTGTACCGCGAGCCCACCAAGGTGAAGGTCGGCGGCGCCAACCTCACCTACGAGGGGCTGATCCCCAAGCTGCAGAAGTCGATGCTCAGCAAGGACCGGGAGTCGATGCAGCCGCACATCCGGGCCTTCGTGGACCGGGCGGTCACCTTCACCACCTGCCCCGAGTGCGACGGCACCCGGCTCACCGAGGGCGCCCGCTCCTCGAAGATCCAGGGAATCAGCATCGCCGACGCCTGCGCCATGGAGATCAGGGACCTCGCCGAGTGGGCGCGGGGCGTGGACGAGCCGTCCGTGGCGCCGCTGCTCACGGCGCTGCAGCACACCCTCGACTCGTTCGTGGAGATCGGCCTCGGCTACCTGTCCCTGGACCGGCCGTCCGGCACGCTGTCCGGGGGCGAGGCGCAGCGGGTCAAGATGATCCGGCACCTCGGCTCCTCCCTCACCGACGTCACGTACGTCTTCGACGAGCCCACCACCGGGCTGCACCCGCACGACATCCAGCGGATGAACAACCTGCTGCTGCGGCTGCGCGACAAGGGCAACACCGTGCTCGTGGTCGAGCACAAGCCCGAGGCCATCGCGATCGCCGACCACGTCGTCGACCTGGGACCCGGCGCCGGCACCGAGGGCGGCACGGTCTGCTTCGAGGGCACCGTCGAGGGGCTGCGGGCCAGCGGCACGATCACCGGCCGCCACCTCGACGACCGCGCCTCGGTCAAGGACACCGTCCGCAAGCCCACCGGCGCCCTGGAGATCCGCGGCGCCACGGCGAACAACCTGCGACACGTCGACGTCGACGTCCCGCTCGGCGTGCTGACCGTCGTCACCGGTGTGGCGGGCTCCGGCAAGAGCTCCCTGCTGCACGGCTCGATCCCCGCCGACCAGGGCGTGGTCTCGGTCGACCAGACCCCGATCCGCGGCTCCCGGCGCAGCAACCCGGCGACCTACACCGGCCTGCTGGAGCCGATCCGTAAGGCGTTCGCCAAGGCCAACGGCGTCAAGCCCGCCCTGTTCAGCGCCAATTCCGAGGGCGCCTGCCCCACCTGCAACGGCGCCGGGGTCGTCTTCACCGACCTGGGGATGATGGCCGGCGTCTCCACCACCTGCGAGGACTGCGGCGGCAAGCGGTTCGACGGGTCGGTGCTCGAGTACCGCTTCGGCGGGCGGGACATCAGCGAGGTGCTCGGGATGTCGGTGACCGAGGCGGAGGAGTTCTTCCGGGAGGGCGAGGCGCGGCTGCCGGCCGCCCACAAGATCGTGCAGCGGATGGCGGACGTCGGGCTCGGCTACCTCACCCTCGGCCAGCCGCTCACCACCCTGTCCGGCGGTGAACGGCAGCGGCTGAAGCTCGCCACGCACATGGGCGACAAGGGCGGCGTGTACGTGCTGGACGAGCCGACCACCGGTCTGCACCTCGCCGACGTCGAGCAGCTGCTCGGCCTGTTGGACCGGCTGGTCGACTCCGGCAAGTCGGTGATCGTCATCGAGCACCACCAGGCCGTCATGGCGCACGCCGACTGGATCATCGACCTGGGCCCGGGCGCCGGCCACGACGGCGGGCGGATCGTCTTCGAGGGCACCCCGGCCGAGCTGGTCGCCGCCCGCTCCACCCTGACCGGCGAACACCTCGCGCAGTACGTGGACGCCTGACCGCGGACCGGGTGCGCCGGGGCGCTCGTTCAGGGTCTTCCGTTTGGATCAGGCCGGATCAGGGAGCGGGGTCCGGTGCCGTGCATCGCAAGGCGGAGGAGGGCGGCAGGGCGGAGCCCTGACAACCGACGACAACGCGGCGAGGCGCGGTGCCAGGGCCCGCGAGCCCGGACTGACCCAAACGAAAGGCCCTAGACTAGGCCCCGGCGCCCCGGCGCGGGATGCCGTACGCCCGGTCGACGTGCAGGCGCAGCACCAGCCGGCGGTCGCGGACCATCGCCGCCCGGTACTCCTCCCAGTCCTCGTGCTCGCCGTTGATGTCCCGGTAGAGCCGGATCAGCTCCTCCACCGTCTCGTCGTACGGCTGCCCGGCGACCGGCGTCAGCTCGGCGGTGCCCTCCGCCACGGTGTACGCCCAGCGGTCCGGGGTGGTCACGTGGTACGACGCCCGGGGGTCGCGTCGCAGGTTGCGGGTCTTCGCCCGGTCGTCGGTGAGGGAGACGCGGACGACCCGCTCGTCGGGGTAGTAGGCGTGCATGACGTTGGACAGCTGGGGCCGTCCGTCGCGTTTGATCGTGACGAGCACTCCGCCGTGCCCCTCGGAGAGCAGGGCGAGCAGTGCGTTCTGTTCTGCGTCCTGGGTCATGCTTCGATCAACGGCCCGCACGGGGCCGGCGTTCCCCGGAGGTGTGCGATGGCGGTGCTGCGGCAGGAGGTCGACCCCGGCGAGGCGGGGCTGGACCCGGGCGCGCTGGAGCGGCTCGACCGTGAGCTGGCCCGCCGGGTCGACGGCGGGGAGATGCCCGGGTTCCTGGTCGCCGTCGCCCGCGCCGGACGTGTCGCGCATCTGACGGCGTACGGGGCGCGGGACCTGGCGGCCGGTCTGCCCGTGGAGAGCGACACCCTGTGGCGGATCTACTCCATGACCAAGCCGGTGACCACCGTGGGCGCGCTGATGCTGGTGGAGGACGGGCTGCTGTCCCTGGACGACGAGGTGGGCCGCCACCTCCCGGCGTTCGCGGAGCCCCGCGTCCACGTGGACGGCTCGGGCGACCGGATGCGGACCCGTCCGGCGGCCGGTCCGCTGCTGGTACGGCATCTGATGACGCACACCGCCGGACTGACGTTCGCCTTCTACCACGCCCATCCGGTCGACGCGCTGTACCGTGCGGCCGGGCTGGACTCGTCGGTGGCGCCGGGCACGGACCTCGCCGGGACGACGGACGTGTACGCGACCCTGCCGCTCCAGTTCGACCCGGGCACCCGCTGGAACTACTCGGTCGCCACGAACGTGCTCGGCCGTGTCGTCGAGGTCGTCTCGGGGCGTCCCCTCGACGTCTACCTGGCCGAGCGCGTGTTCCGGCCGCTCGGCATGGAGGACGCCGGGTTCGAGGTGACCGACGCGCAGACGGGGCGGCTGGCCGAGCTGTACGGCGAGACGGACGACGGGGGCATCGAGCCGATCGACGGGCTGCCGCTGCGGGGCCGCCCCCGCTTCCTGTCCGGCAGCGGCGGCATGGTGGCGTCCGCGCACGACATGCACCGCTTCATGGAAATGCTGCGCCGGCGCGGCGAACTCGACGGCACCCGGCTGCTCCGCCCGGAGACGGTCGCCCTGATGACCCGCAACCACCTTCCGGGCGGCGCCGATCTGCGCACCGTCGGCGTCCCCCCGCACGACGACCCCGGCAACGAGGGCGTCGGGTTCGGCCTCGGCGTCTCCGTGGTCGTCGACCCGTCGCGCACCCGTGAGCCGTCCGGTCTCGGCGCCTACGGCTGGAGCGGGGTGGCCACCACCACCTTCTGGGTCGACCCCGGCCGCGACCTGACCGTGCAGTTCTACACGCAGGTGCGGCCCAGGTCCTCCCACACCGTCTACCGCGACCTCAAACGGCTGGTGCACCAGGCACTCGCCGACTGACCTCCGCACGGCGACGGTTCCACCGGCCGGCAGGTGTCACGACAGGTGCCCCACCGCGTCCAGGTGCGGGAGGTGGTGGTCGAGCCGTTCCCGCTTGGTGCGCAGGTAGGTGATGTTGCTCTCGCACGGCTCGATCAGCAACGGCACCTGCTCGTCGACCTCCACACCGTGCCGGACCAACGCCTCGCGCTTGCGCGGGTTGTTGGACATCAGCCGCACCGACCGCACGCCCAGGTCCTTCAGCATCCCGGCGGCCACGGCGTAGTCGCGGGCGTCGACCGGCAGCCCGAGCGCCAGGTTGGCCTCCACGGTGTCCAGGCCCTCCGCCTGGAGCGCCATCGCGCGCAGCTTGGCGAGCAGACCGATACCGCGGCCCTCGTGGCCCCTCAAGTAGACGACGACGCCCGCCCCTTCGGCCACGACCGCGCGCAGCGCCGCAGCCAGCTGGTCGCCGCACTCGCAGTGCTGGGAGCCGAAGGCGTCGCCGGTGAGGCACTCCGAGTGCAGCCGGGTCAGCACCCGGTCCGCGCCCAGGTCGCCGTGGACGAGGGCCACTTGTTCGTCACCGCGGTCGTGGTCCAGGTAACCGATCGCCTGGAACTTCCCGTACACGGTGGGCAGCGGCGCATTCACGACGCGTTCCACACCGGTCCGCCGCTGAGGCTGCTTGCCGAGTACGCCTATTTTTTCTGTCATGATTCCCGAGTTCCTAAGCAGAGACGAAAGGCCGTGACGGATATGGGTGGTTCACACGAGCGGTCGGCGGCATACGGCCCGGTGCACGGTCTGTTGCCGGCGGATACTACAGAGGATGTACGGACGCGGGGGGCCGACGTCTCACGTCAGATCGCGGTACTTCCGGTCGGAAGTCATGAACAGCACGGTCCCTTCCTGCCGCTGGCGACGGACACCCTGGTCGCCTGCGCGATCGCACGGGCGGTCGCCGGCTCCTACCCCGTGCACCTCCTTCCTCCAGTGACCATCTCCTGTTCGCACGAGCACGCGGCCTGGCCGGGCACGGTGTCCATCTCCTCCGTGACGCTGCACGCCGTGGTGCGGGACATCGCCGACTCGCTGCGCCGCTCGGGCGTCGACACGCTCGTGCTGGTCAACGGGCACGGCGGCAACTACGTGCTGGGCAACGTCGTCCAGGAGGCCTCCGCGCGCGGTGAGCGGATGGCGCTCTTCCCGGCCCCGGAGGACTGGGAGGCGGCGCGGGAACACGCCGGAGTCGTCACGTCGCTGCTGACGGACATGCACGCGGGTGAAATCGAGACGTCCATTCTTCTGCACACTTCTCCCGAGGTTCTCCGTCCCGGCTACGAGACGGCCGACCACGTTTCGGACGACCGGCGTCATCTGCTCACCACCGGAATGTCCGCCTACACGGATTCCGGCGTCATCGGCCGGCCTTCGCTGGGCACCGCGGAAAAGGGCAGGGAACTTCTCGCGAGCCTGGCGGATTCCTTCGGCGCGTATTTCTCGCTTCTGACCTCCGACGGCTGAGCGGGAATCCGGACGACCGGCCCCTGCCTGTCCGGACCCGCTGCCGTCGGGACGGGCGGGCGGGGGAGCGGTTCCCCGGCGGGCCGTGCTTCCTCCGTGGGGCGTGCTTTCTCCGTACGGCGTACTTGCGGGACGAGTTGTGCCGGGTCCGCCGTACGGCGGTTCCGGGTGGCGACGTACCACCGGGCCACCAGCACCACCGCTCCCGGCAGGCTGGCCGCCAGGCCGAGCACCCCGTACACCACGGCGACCGTCAGTCCCCGGCCCGCGCCGAGCCCCGCCGCTCCGAAGGCCCAGGCGGCGACGCCCTCGCGCGGTCCCCAGCCGCCCACGTTCAGCGGCAGGCTCATCGCCAGCAGCGCCAGCAGGGCGAGCGGCAGCAGCTCCGCCACCGACGCCCCGGCCCCGGCGACGTCCGCGGCGAGGACGAACATGGCCACGTACCCGGCGAGCACGACCACGGACGACACCAGGACGCCCGGCGCGGTGGCCCGCGAGAACAGCGCCTGCCGTGCCTCGCCGAGCATCCCTCGCACCGCGCGGGGCTTCCGCCCGGCCTCCGCCCGGTCCATCCGCAGGGCCAGCACCACCGCGCAGGCGCCCACCAGCCCGAGCCCGGCCAGCGGGGCGGCCGCCCGTATATGGTCGCGGACCGGGGACGGCATGGTCAGCAGGACCGCTCCACCGGTGGCGAACAGCGCGAGCTGCCCGGCCGTCCGCTCCAGCACCACCGCCCGCACGCCCCGCCCGAGGTCCCCGGCGTCCTGCCCGTGCCGCACGGCCCGGTGCACGTCGCCCAGGACACCGCCGGGCAGCGCCGCGTTGAGGAACAGGGCACGGTAGTAGTCCGCGACGGCCGCGCCGAACGGCAGCCGGATGCCGATGCCGCGCGCCACCAGCGCCCAGCGCCAGGCGCTGAACACCGTGGTCACCAGCCCGATGCCGAGGGCGGCGGCCAGCGTGGTCGCGTCGATGCGCCGCACCCCGTCCACGAAGGCGCCGGTGCCGAGCCGCCAGAACAGCACGGCGAGGATGACGACACCGCCGAGCGTGCCGAGGCGGGTGCGCACGGCGGGACTGCCCAGCCGTCCGAGCACACGGCGGACACCGCCCCCGGCCGCCGGCGGTTCCGCAGCGGGCGCCTCCGCCTCGGCCTCCTCCCCCGTGTGCGTGCTCATGCGCCGCCGTCCACCGGGCGGCACAGGGCGAGCAGGTCGGTGTGGTGCACGACCACCCGCAGCTTCCCCGCCGCGCAGGCTTCGAGCCGCTCGGCCAGATACGCGCCGGCGCGCTCGGCCAGCTCCGGGCGCTCCTCCACCGCCGCGCCGACCCAGCCGCGCAGCCACTGCTCGGTGAGCGCGGCCTCCTCCGGGCCGAGCCGCCACGGGCTGGGGTTCAGCCGTACGGTCGCGCCGTGTTCGGTGAACGCCTCGGCGGCGGCCGTGACCGCGTCCGGGCCGAGGAGTCCGCCGCGACGCTGATGGGCGTTGAACGCCTCGGTGATCTCCGCGTCCAGCGGGTGCGGTTCCGTCAGCTCCACGCGTCCGGCCACCGACAGGGTGAGCAGGGCGGGGCAGCCGGCTCCCGCGCAGGCGGCGGCCAGCGCGCCGACCTCCTCGCGGGTGAGGACGTCGAGCAGGGCGGACGCCGTCACCAGGGAGGCTCCGGCCAGCACGTCCGGGGTGAGCCGGGCGACGTCGCCCCGCCGGGTCTCGACGGTGACATGGCTGCCGTCGGCGGCGGAGCGGGGGGAGGCGACGGCGGCGAAGTGCAGGAGATAGGGGTCGCGGTCGTGCAGCACCCAGTGCTGGGTGCCGTCCAGACGGGGCGCCAGCCAGCGGCCCATGGAGCCGGTGCCACAGCCGATGTCGTGCACGACGAGACCGCCACCGGCCCGCCCGGGCAGATTGGCGAGCCGGATCCGCAGCGGGTCGAGCAGGTCGTAGGAGCGGGCGGAGGCGTCGGCCGGTTCGCGCAGCTGGAGCCACTCGGGCGCGTAGCGGGGCGGCTCGTCCTCGCCGGTGTCCCGCAGTCGCACGGTGGCCCGTTCGCCGGGTCGGGGTCCGGCGGGTCCGGCGCCGGGGATGACCGACGCGCCGTCCGTGGAACCGGTGGCTGCCATGTCGCCCCCTGGGGTCGCGGGCGCCGCGTCGGTGACGTCCCGGGGTCCGGGCTGGGCCGGGATCACGGCGGCGGGCTGGGTGGTGGTCGGTCGTGTCATGCCGCCCTCCCGGACGCGGTGGGGAGCCGTCGCAGGACTCCGGCGAGGCTCTGTGCGGTGCCGGCCCACCCTCCGAGCGCGGCCCGCCGGCCACGGGCGGCCGCCTTCAGCCGCCGCCGTACGTCGGCCTCGCCGAACCAGCCGCGCAGTTCGGCGGCGATCGCGGCCGGGTTCTCCGGCGGCACGAGGATGCCGGGCACCCCGCCGTCGGGCGCGCGGCCGACGGCCTCGGGCAGCCCGCCGACGTCGGTCGCCAGCACCGGGATGCCGCGCGCCAGTGCCTCGGTGACGGCCATGCCGTAGGTCTCGGCGTAGGAGGTGAGGACCATCAGGTCGGCGGCGGCGTACGCCGCGTCGAGGTCGGCGCCGGACTTCGGGCCGGTCAGCTCCAGCCGGTCCCCCAGGCCGTGTTCGCGGACGAGGCCGCGCAGGTGGGCGACGTACTCGGGGTCGTGTCCGAGGCCGCCGACCAGGGAGCAGGTCCACGGGAGGCTGGTCACCGTCGCCAGCGCCTCCACCAGCCGGTGCTGGCCCTTGCGCGGGGTGACCGCGGCGACGCACACCAGGTGCGAGACGCCGTCGGTGCCCGGGGCGAGCGGCGCGATGTCGGCGCCGGGGGCGGCGACATGGACCCGCTCGGGGGCGAGCCCGTGGTGGGAGACGAGCCGGCGGACCGCCCACTCACTGGTGGCGACGACGGCGGGCACCGCACGCAGCACCTCGCGCTCGCGGGCGTCCAGCTCGGCGGCGACGGCCGCGTCCAGGCCGGTCTCGTCGCCGAGCGGCAGATGGACGAGCACCACCATGTGCAGGCGCCCCTCCGCCGCCTCCGGCACGATGATCTCGGGCACCCCGCAGGCGACCAGCCCGTCGAGCAGGACGACCGCGCCGTCGGGCAGTTCACGCAGGGTGCGGGCGAGTTCCTCGCGGGCGGCCGTGCCGGGGCGGGGCCAGTCACCGGCGACCGGGTGCCGGTGCGCCTGCCAGCCGAAGCCGGGCAGGTCCAGGCACACGCGCCGGTCGTAGGCGTTGCCGCCGCTCGGGGCGGACCGGTCGTCGACCCCGCCCGGCATCACGAAGTGCACGGAGTGCAGGGACATGGGGATGATCCCGCCGTTCCTCCGGAAGGACGCCTGCACGGGCACGTAGTCCAGGCGGCCGGAGCCGCCGCGGCCCGCCGTCCTGGCGGTCGTGTCGAGCGTCCTGCCGGTCGTCGTCTCGGTCATGTCGACGGACGTGTCGGTCACAGCGCACGCTCGTAACTCGCCCAGGCGATGTGCGACTCGTGCAGGGTGACGGCGATCTGCGCGATGCCCTTGGCCCCCTCCCCGAGCGCACCTTTGTGGATACGCTCGGCGAGCCGGTCGGCGATGACCTTGGCCAGGTACTCGGTGGACGTGTTCACCCCGGCGAAGTCGGGCTCGTTGTCGAGGTTGCGGTAGTTCAGCTCTCCCACGACGGCCCCGAGTTCCTGCGTGGCCAGGCCGATGTCGACGACGATGTTGTCCTCGTCCAGCTGTTCGCGCCGGAAGGTGGCGTCCACGAGGAACGTGGCCCCGTGCAGGCGCTGGGCCGGTCCGAAGACCTCGCCGCGGAAGCTGTGGGCGATCATGATGTGATCGCGGACGGTGATGCTGAACAACGGACGACCCTCCAGGTGCGGCGCGTCTGTTCCCCGCCGGTCTGGGAGGCGGGGATGTCGAGTAGTACGGCTGACTTCCTTCCCGTGTTCAGCGTCTGCCGTGTCTTTTCTCAGGTCAGGCGTGTGTGCCCGCTCCGGGGGCGTCGTAGCGCACCCGGTGGCACAGGGCGGGGATGTCTCCGGAGGCGAGGCGGGGCATGACGGCGGGCAGTTCCTCGAAGGGCGACTCGCCGGTGACGAGGGCGTCGAGGGCGGGGTCCGCGAGCAGGTCCAGGGCGAGGGCGAGACGGTCGCCGTAACCGCGGTGCGCGCGGGCCGGGGAGACGGTGCCGACCTGGCTGCCGCGGATGGTGAGCCGCCGCGAGTGGAACGCCTCGCCCAGCGGCACGCCCACCTTCCGGTCGCCGTACCAGCTGAGCTCGACGACCGTGCCCTCGGGCCGCAGCAGCTCCAGGGCCCGGGCGAGCCCTTGTTCGCTGGCGCTGGCGTGCACCACGAGGTCGCAGTCCCCGTCGGCGTCCGCGGGCAGGGCGAAGCCCACGCCCAGGGCCTCGGCGGTTGTGGCCCGCGCCGGGTCGGCGTCGACGAGCTGGACGCGCACCCCGGGGAAGCGGGCGAGCAGCGCGGCCACCGAGCAGCCGACCATCCCGCCGCCGACCACGGCGATCCGGTCGCCGACCAGGGGCGCCGCGTCCCACAGGGCGTTGACGGCGGTCTCCACCGTGCCGGCGAGCACCGCCCTCCCGGCCGGCACCGACTCGGGCACCGGCGTCACGGCCGCCGCCGGCACCACGTACCGCGTCTGGTGCGGGTACAGGCAGAACACCGTCCGTCCGGTGAGTGACTCGGGCCCCTCCTCCACCACGCCGACGCTCAGGTAGCCGTACTTCACCGGCCCCGGGAAGTCGCCCTCCTGGAACGGCGCCCGCATCGCGGTGTGCTGACTCTCCGGCACCCCGCCGCGGAACACGAGCGTCTCCGTGCCCCGGCTGACCCCCGAGTACAGGGCGCGCACCACGACCTCGTCCGGACCCGGCTCCGGCAGGTCCACCTCACGGATCTCCCCCCGGCCAGGTGAGTCGAGCCAGAACGCACGTGCGGCGCGGTTCATCGAAGTCCTCCTGAACGATCGGGATCCTGCGCGCGTACGGAGTGGTGCACAGGCCGCGCACAAGGTAGCGGCGTTGATCGACTCTGTCACACGGCCGGAGGGTGTTCGGTGGCCCTGAACAACACGTACGACGCGAGGCTCGTCCAGCAGGAGACCGCTGTGGGGGCGGGCGTACAGATCCTGCTGCTCGCCCTGATCGGTACCGCGATCGGCATGGGCCCCGCGGGCTGGGTCACGGGCCTCGTGTTCGCGATCGCCACCTGGGCGGTGCTGTCCCGGGCCCTGCACCGGGCGGGGTCGCGCACCTTCGGTCCGGCGAACCGCGTCACCCTCGGCCGGGCCACCCTCGTCGGCGGGGTGACCGCTCTGGTCGCGGACTCGTTCCAGGACTCACCTCCTGTCTCTCTGTTCGTCGGCCTGACGGCCGTGGCCCTGATCCTCGACGGCGTCGACGGCAAGGTCGCCCGCAGGACCGGCACCTCCACCGCGCTGGGCGCCCGCTTCGACATGGAGGTCGACGCGTTCCTGATCCTGGTGCTCAGCGTGTACGTGTCGATGGCGATGGGACCGTGGGTGCTGCTGATCGGCACCATGCGCTACGTGTTCGTCGCCGCCGCCCGGGTGTGGCCGTGGCTGACCGCGCCGCTTCCGCCGAGCACGGCCCGCAAGACGGTCGCGGCGCTCCAGGGCGTGCTGCTGCTGGTGGCGGCCTCCGCGTTCCTTCCCCACGTGGTGAACTTCGGGGTCGTGGCGCTGGCCCTCGGCCTGCTGGTGTGGTCGTTCGGCCGTGACGTGCTGTGGCTGTCCCGCACGCACCGGGCGACGCAGGCGGCCCCGGTGGCGGTCGAGCGCAGGGCGCGGCGCGAGCTCGTCGCGAGCTGACGTCCGACCGACGCTCGCTCACCACCCCTTCCGCTGCCGACAGGCCGCTACTCGATCCCCGTGGCGTCCAGCAGCCGCACCAGCTCCTTCCGCCCGTATCC
The DNA here is from genome assembly GCF_022869105.1 of Streptomyces sp. BJ20. Lineage (NCBI taxonomy): Bacteria > Bacillati > Actinomycetota > Actinomycetes > Kitasatosporales > Streptomycetaceae > Streptomyces > Streptomyces sp. BJ20. The sequence continues at coordinate 2,683,247 of NZ_CP094918.1, read as the reverse complement.
GAGCCGTCTCGACCGGTGGGCAGCCGTCAGCACCAGGTGCGCCACGGCCTCGGCCGCGTCCTCTCCGCCGGCGTCGATGTCGGGCCACTCCCCCGGTCTCCCGTCCGCCCTCACGGCGTTCATCACCACCCCGTGCGCGCGGCGGATCTCCGCGACCGTGCCGGCGACGGCGTCCAGCAGTGTCCTCCCCGGGCGTCGGCACTCCAGGGCGAAGCAGCCTCGGTCGACCGGCACACACCCCTCGGGCGGCCTCGCCCGCAGCCCCGTGTACCGCTCGTCCCCGAAGCCGCACTCCCCCTCGTCCTCCTCGTGCACCAGCAGGAAGCGGTGGTGTCCCGGCGGGAGCGGGGGCGGCGGGGGCGTGTACTCCCATCCCGCGTCCTCGAAGAGCTGCCGCTTCACCTCCTCCTCGTCGGCGTGCGTCACGGTGAAGCCGTTGTTCTCGTTGCGTCCGGTGACCGTGCCGTCCTCGTTCCGCCGGAACTGCAGGCTCATGATGTCTCCCCCGTCGTCGGTGCCTCGCCGGGCCCTCACGGGAGCGGCGGCCGCCCCCGTCACCCCGTCGAACGGCCCGCACGACCCCCGCGTGCCCGCTTCGGGCGTCATCACCGGATCGCGTGAAAAGACCGGAGGCGGGAACTCCCCCCGCCCGTCCGGGAGCACCCCCACCCGTCCGAAAACTCCCCCGCCCGCTCCCACCTGCGGTTGTTACGCTCCCGGGGTGAGGATTCCGGGACCAGAAGAGATCCGTGCGCTGCACGCGAAGCACGCGCCGACGGCCGAGGCGTTCGCCTCCGTCCACCGCCACTGCGAGCTCGTCTGGAGCATCGCCGAGCAGCTGCTGGCCTCACCGCGTCTCTCCCGCCTCGACGCCGAACTGGTCCGGGCCGGCTGCCTCCTGCACGACATCGGCGTCTACCGCCTGTACGGCGAGGACGGGCGGCTGGACCACAAGAACTACATCCGGCACGGCCTGCTCGGCCAGGAACTCCTGGAGAGCGAGGGCCACCCCGCCGCCCTGTGCCGCTTCTGCTCCCACCACACCGGCGTCGGCCTGACCCGGCAGGACGTCGTGAGCCAGAACCTCCCCGTCCCGCCCGCCGACTATCTGGCGGAGACGCCGGAGGAGCGCCTGGTGATGTACGCGGACAAGTTCCACTCCAAGTCGCACCCCGACCGGTTCCTCACCCCCGACGCCTACGCCGCGCACGTCCGCCGCTTCGGCGAGGAGAAGGTGTTCGCCTTCCAGGCCCTGCGCGACGAGTTCGGCGACCCGGATCTCGCCCTCCTCACTCCGCACGTGGAACCCCTCACCCCGCGCGTGGGACCGCCGCCCGTCAGCGGCTGACGGGCGGCGGTTCGGAACACGCGGGCGGGTCGGCGGTGAGCGGGAGGGCCCCCCGCTCACTCCTCCGGCAGGTGCGCGTCCGGAGCGTCCGGGCGGTGGTCGGGGAGGCTCGAGCGGGTGGACGCGTCGTGGCGCACGCGCAGGAACTCCAGGTACCGCTCGTACTGGTCGAGGGCGTCGGCGATGAGCTGCTCCTTGGTGTAGCCCATCACGTCGTAGTCCTGGTTGCCCTCGGCGAGACGGACCTCGAACCGCACATAGGTGTCGCGCTGCTCGACCGACCGGGTGGCGAACGCGGGGGTGGGGCGCTCGACGGGCCACACCTCGTACAGGAACTCGTCGCCTTCGCCGACCGGCACGCGCAGTCCGACGTGGGTGAGACCGTTCTCCTCGACGGCCCCCTCCAGCATCTCCGCCTCGGCGCCCTGCTGCCGCAGCTCTTGCGTGACGTCCTGGAAGGCGGGCCGGGCGACGTGGTCCACGAACCGTGCCGCCGCCCGCGGGCCGGGAAACGACATGGCGCGCGCCAGCCGGTGCCGCCAGTTCGGCGCGCCGGGCAGACCCTGGTGCACCGTGCGTCCGGAGAGCGAGCCGGGCAGTGTGGTGACCCGGGCCTCGACCTTCATTCTCTCGGTTCTCAGGGCGAGATAGAGCCCCGCCATGATCAGGAACATCACGAAGGAGAAGGGCAGGCCCATGATGATGGTCGCGTTGGTCAGCGCCTGCACACCGCCGACGATGAGCATGGCGAGGGTGAGCAGACCGGTAGCCAACGCCCAGAAGAGGCGCAGGTACGTCGGCGCGTCGGTCATGGGGGTGGGCAGGTCGGCGCTGAGGTTGCCCATCACCAGGGCGCCTGAGTCGGCGGAGGTGACGTACAGCAGCAGGCCGACGAAGGTGGCGAGTCCGGCGCTGAACATGAAGCCGGGGAACTGCTCGAGCAGGGTGTAGAAGCCCTGTTCGGGGACGTTCATGGCGGTCTCGCCGAACTCGGCGTTGCCGTCGCGCACCAGGAACAGGGCGCTGTTGCCGAAGATCGCCAGAAAGAGCCCGGTGAAGAGGAACGGGATGACCAGCGTCGCCGCGACGAACTCGCGCAGGGTGCGGCCGCGGGAGATACGCGCCAGGAACAGCCCGACGAACGGCGCCCAGGCCACCCACCACGCCCAGAAGAACAGCGTCCACGCGTCGAGCCACTCGGTGGGCTGGTCGTAGGCGAAGGTGTTCAGGGTCATCGACGGGAAGCCGCTGACGTAGTCGCCGATGTTCTGGACGATGGCGTTGAGCAGCCGGAACGGCTCGCCGACGACGAGGATGTAGAACATCAGCAGCGCGGCGAGCAGCAGGTTGAGCTGCGACAGCCGGCGGATGCCCTTGTCGACGCCGGACACCGCGGAGACGGTGGCCATGCCCACCGCGACGACGATGAGCGCGATCTGCGCGGTCAGCCCTTCGGGGATGCCGAAGAGCGCCTTGAGGCCGTAGTTGAGCTGCACCACGCCGATGCCGAGGGTCACCCCGATGCCGAAGACGGTGCCGATGATGGCCGCGAGGTCGACGGTGTCGCCGATCCGGCCGTGGATGCGGCGCCCGATGATCGGGTACAGGGCGGAGCGGATGGCGAGCGGCAGCCGGTACCGGAAGGAGAAGTAGCCGAGCGCCATACCCATCAGCGCGTACATGCCCCAGCCGGTGATGCCGTAGTGGAACAGCGTCCAGACGACGGCCTGCCGGGCGGCCTCCAGGGTCTCCGGGTCGCCTTCGGGCGGCGCGAGGTAGTGGCTGACCGGGCCCGACACCGAGAAGAACATCAGGTCGATGCCGATGCCCGCCGCGAACAGCATCGAAGCCCACGTGAACAGGCCGTAGTCGGGCTTGGAGTGCTTGGGGCCCAGCTTGACGGTGCCGTACTTGGACACGGCGATGAAAACGACGAACAGCAGGTACAGGGTGGCCGCGAGGAAGTAGTACCAGCCGAACCAGCTGGAGATCTTGCCCACCGCGACACCGATCGCGTCCTCGGCGCCCGACGGGGTGATGATGGCCCAGAGGGAGATCGCGAGGACGAGGATCGCCGCCCCGAAGAAGACGACGGGCTTGACCCGCACCGGGCCGGCCGGGGCGTCCTCGGACGGCAGTTCCTCCGGCGTTCCGGGGCCCTTCTCACCAACGGTCGACACGTCGCTCTCCTTCTCGGCCTCGGCTGCCGGCCGCCGCACCGGCCGTCCGGCCCGCGGCGTGGGCGCCCGGATGGTTTCCGGCCACCGAGGCGCATATACCCAACAGTCGCGCCGCCACCACGACGCCGGCACCGAGGAAGTTTTCACACGTCGCGGCGGACCGCGGACCGGTCACCGCGTCGCCTCCCGGCCGGACGGGCCGGGCCGCCCGGTGATGAGGTCGGCGGCGCGTTCGGCGGCGAGCAGCACCGTCACCATGGGGTTGATGGTGGGCATCGTCGGAAAGACCGATGCGTCGACGACGCGTACGCCCTCGGCGCCGCGCAGCCGCATCTGCGGGTCGCACACGGCCGTCGGGTCGTCGGCGGCACCCATCCTGCAGGTGCCCGCCGGGTGGTAGACGGTGTGGGCGACGCGGCGGCCGTACTCCGACAGGTCGGCGTCGGAGGTGACGTCCGGGCCGGGTGCCACCTCACGGACCAGCCAGTCCTTCAGCGGGTCGGTCGCGGCGACCTCGCGGGCCACCTTGAGCCCTTCGACGACGGTGCGCTCGTCGTGGCCCTCGGGGTCGGTGAAGTAGCGGAAGTCCAGAGCGGGGTGCTCGGACGGATCGGAACTGCGCAGCCACATACGGCCGGTGGAGCGGGCGCGGGGCACGTTCGGCGTCATGCACACCCCGTGCTCGGGGACCGGGTAGCCGAGCCGCTCGGTGTTGACGGTGAACGGCACCTGGTAGAAGTGGAACATCAGGTCGGGCCGCGGCTGGTTCCTGTCCATGCGCAGGAACAGACCGGCGTCGGAGTCCATCGCGGAGTTGGGCGGCAGCGGGCCGCGGGTCTCCCAGACGATCACCGACTCGGGGTGGTCCAGCAGGTTCTCGCCCACGCCGGGCAGGTCGATGTGGACGTCGATGCCGAGGCGGCGCAGGTCGTCGGCCGGTCCGATGCCGGACAGCATCAGCAGCCGCGGAGTGTCGATCGCCCCGGCGCACAGCACCAGTTCACGGTTCGCGCGTACGGTGGCGGGCTCGCCGTCGGCGCCGCGCACCGCGACCCGGGTCAGCCGTCCCGCCTCGTCGGTGAGCAGCCGGTGTGCCCAGGTCTCCAGCATCAGTGTGAGGTTGGGGCGGTCGAGAACGGGGTGCAGATAGGCGACGGAGGCGGAGGAACGCTTGTTGCCCTCCGGCTCGTAGGCGAGGGAGAAGAAGCCGGTGCCGTCGGCGAAGGGTTCGGCGTTGAAGTCGTCGACGACGGGGACGCCGGTGGCGCGGGCGGCGGCGGTGACGAAGTCCTTGGCGATGGGGTTACGGTCGGCCTCGGCCACCGGCACGATGGTGGTCTGCAGCCGGTCGCGGTACGGCAGGATCGTGCCCGGCTCCCAGCCGGTGCAGCCGGCGGCCACCCAGTCGTCGAGGTCCTGCGGCAGCGGCAGGAAGCTGATGAGGGTGTTGTGGGAGGAGCAGCCGCCGAGGACGCGGGCCCGCGAGTGCAGGATGTGGGAGTTGCCGCGCGGCTGTTCGACGGTGGTGTAGCCGTAGTCGAACTCGGAGCCGAGCAGGTTGATCCAGTTGCGCAGGCGGAGGATGCGGTCGTCGCCCACGTCGCTGGGTCCGCCCTCGATGACGCAGACGCGGCAGTCGGGGTCCTCGCTGAGGCGGGCGGCGAGCACACAGCCGGCGGTGCCGCCGCCGACGATGACGTAGTCGTAGTCCGACTCCGCGCCGTGAGGGATGGTGGAGGCCATGAGCTGCCTTTCTTCGGAACCGCGGGGTTCTGGGCCGGTGGCGTGAAGGCGGCTCAGCTGCCGCCGCTTGTGCCCTTGAACCAGCCGGAGGGTCCCGGGGTGAGGTTCTGGTAGATGTGCTTGGCCTCCTGGTACTCGCGCAGGCCCGTGGGCCCGAGCTCGCGCCCGACGCCGGAGCGTCCGAAGCCGCCCCATTCGGCCTGCGGCACATAGGGGTGGAAGTCGTTGATCCAGACGGTGCCGTGCCGCAGCCGCTGCGCGACGCGCTGGGCGCGGCTCGCCTCGGAGGTCCAGACACCGCCGGCCAGTCCGTAGCGGGTGTCGTTGGCGAGTTCCACGGCCTCGTCCTCGGTGCGGAACCGTTCGACGGTGACGACCGGCCCGAACACCTCCTCCTGCACGATGCGCATGGAACGGTCGCAGTCGGCGAAGATCGTCGGGAGCAGGAAGTAGCCGTTGCCCAGGGCGGGGTCGTCGGGGCGCGTGCCGCCGGTGACGAGGCGGGCGCCCTCCTCCTTGCCGAGGGCGATGTAGCTCTCGACCTTCTCCCGGTGCTGGGCGGAGCTGAGCGGCCCGCTCTCGGTGCCCTCCTCCAGGCCGTTGCCCAGCCGGATCTGGCGGGCACGTTCGGCGAAGGCCTCGACGAACCGGTCGTGGATCGAGTCCTCCACCAGCAGCCGTGACCCGGCGGAGCAGACCTGACCGGCGTGCAGGAAGGACGCGTCGAGGGCGTAGTCGACGGCGGCCTCGAAGTCGGCGTCCGCGAAGACGATGTTGGGGTTCTTGCCGCCGAGTTCCAGGGCGATGTTCTTCGGCCCCTCGGCCGCGGCGGCCATGATGGCGCGTCCGGTGGCCAGGCCGCCGGTGAAGGACACCAGGTCGACCTCGGGGTGGGAGGTCATGGCCGCGCCGACGGTCGCGCCGGAGCCCAGGACGAGGTTGGCCACGCCGCGCGGGGCGCCGGCCTCCTCGATCAGACGGAACAGGGCGATGGTGGTGAGCGGGGTGATCTCGCTGGGCTTGAGGACGATGGTGTTGCCGGCCGCCAGCGCGGGCGCGACCTTCCACGAGGCCTGCAGCAGCGGGTAGTTCCAGGGGGCGATGAGCGCGCAGACCCCGACGGGCTGGTAGACGACGCGGCTGAGCACGTCGGGACCGACGTCCACGACGCGCCCGCCGTCCTTGCCGGCCAGTTCGGCGAAGTAGCGGAAGGCGTTGGCGACGTCCTCGACGTCGAAGCGGCCCTCGGCCAGCGTCTTGCCGGTGTCGAGGGTCTCGGTGCGCGCGATCTCGTCGATGTCCCGCAACAACAGGTCGTGCACCCGCATCAGCAGGTCGGCACGGCGCCGGGTGGGGGCGTTCGCCCAGTCCTCCTCGTCGAAGGCACGGCGGGCGGCCCGCACCGCCTTGTCCACGTCGGCGGCGTCGGCCTCGTCGACGGTGGTGATGACGGAGGCGTCGTACGGATTGATCACCTCGCGCCGCCCTCCGTCGGCGGCGGTCGTCCACTCCCCGTCGATGTACAGCTCACCCATGGCGGGCGCCTCCTTAGCATCCGACCGGTACCGGCTCGGGCGGCCGGCCGGTAGCACGGCCCATGGTGCGGTCGACGGCCACGGCTCGCACGGCCACCGCCGCGTCCGGGTGGTCCGGGTGACTCGGGGGGGCCGGCGCTGGGCCGGGACGGGCCGTTTCTGAGGGCGAAGGAGGGCGACGCACGCGTCCGGCGGGAAGGGGCGGCCCGCGTACTGTGAAGGTCGCGTGACGGGACGGCAGGCCCCGTGTGAATTCCTCACGCTGCCGCGTGGGCTTCACCACAGCACCGCAGCAAAGCATCACAGTCGACGAAGCGGCACACCCCGCCGACAGCCGGAATGACGGCGGTTCACCCCGATAGCGGCACGTGGACGAGCCATGCCGCACGCCACCCTGATGACGGACCGCTCCGGTCGACCTGCTCTATGATCGTTCAATAGTTGACTTCATCGCGCTTGCAACTGATCCCTGATGGTGTCCCACGACCGTGAATACGCATCCGTCGGTGCGCGTCCCGTCGCGGTGACACGCAGGAGGAAAGGTGAATCGTATGGCCCTCGGACTGCTCCGGCGTCGACGTTCCCGCAGCGGTCCCACGCCCGCGTCGGGCGTGCCGCTGCCCCTGCCGGCCGGCGCCGGTGCGTACAGCTGCGAGGTCGTCGATCCCATGGGACAGCCCCTGGGCGGCGCCGAGGTCACGGTGACCGCCCGGGACAGCCACCGGGTCGCCGCCCACGGCACCACCGATCCGTACGGCCTGTTCATGGCGGCGCTCCCGCCCGGTTCCTACAGTGTGATGGTCACGGCTGAGGGCCTCACCCCGGCCCGCAGCGACGTCGCCATAGCCGCCGACACCGCCCTCCCTCCGGCGCGCGTCGCGCTGCTGCCCGCCCGCCAGCTGGAACTGCCGCCACCTGGTACCTGGCTGTTCGACCCGCCGCACACCGCGATCCGCTTCATCGCCAAGCATGTGGGCATGGCCCACGTCCACGGACGCTTCACCCGCTTCACCGGCGGTATTCGCATCGCGCCGGACATGCGCGAATCCCAGGTGTCGGTGCGCATCGACGCCGCCAGCATCACCACGGGCAACAGGACCCGTGACAACCATCTGCGTTCCGCCGACTTCCTCGACGTCGAGCACTACCCTTACATCGACTTCACCAGCACCCGGTTCGTCTACCAGGGCGGATCCAAGTGGACGTTGAACGGCACGCTCACCATGCACGGCACCAGCCGCTCCGTGGGGCTGGACACGACATACCTCGGCACGGTGAACGGCGGTTACGAACAGGAGCTGCGCTGCGCGGCCCTGGCGAAGACGGAGCTGCACCGCGAGGACTTCACCCTCAACTGGCGCTCGATGCTGGCCCGCGGCATCGCGGTCGTCGGTCCGACGGTGCAACTGGAGCTGGACGTCCAGGCGATGTACCGCACCTCCGAGACCCCCACGCCCCCGGAGTAGGCGGGCTCGGCCCGGCGGGCGACAGCCCCCTGGATCACGCGTAGGGGTCGGGAATCACCTCGGTCGCCGACTCGAGGACCTTCTCCACCCGCAGGACCGCACTGCGGACGTTCCCCTCCTCCGCGACCAGGACATCGGGCACATGGGACTCGTGAAAGCGTAGGTACCCGACGGTACCCACCGTCGTCGTGCGCGCGCCGAGCCACAGCACCATCCTGCGCAGGTCGTCGAACTCGTCGGGATGCGCCTCCTGCCGCACGGTCAGCGCCCACTGCGGCCCGTCGGAGCACAGTTCCCCGACCAGCGCGCCCCCGATCCGCAGCGCCGGCCCCCGGTCGCCCCAGAGGGGGTACGCGTAGCCGTCGTCCTGCCGGCCTCCCTCTTCCCCCAGGTGCCATCGAAGCAGGGCGAGGTCCTGCGGCGGAAGCGAGCCCGGCAGGTCGAGCGTGAGCTGGAACTCGTAGATGTCGGCCATGATCAAAAGGCTACGGGTCCCGGCGCGGGTGCCCTTGTCTCCGGCTCGGGGAGGACGCCGGACACGGCGAAAACCCGGACCGTCACGTCCGTCGCTCCACTGTGACCGTGTGGCGGCGGACCAAGCCGATGCCGAGAGCCACAACCATCCGCCACTGCGGGCGCGCCAACGGTCGTTCCCAGGCCCGTGAGAACGCGGCAGAAACGGCCCGCCTGCGCCGCTTGCGGCCCCGCACGTCCGAGCCCCGCCCCGCAGCCGCACCTACGGGTGCTCGACACGGACGATGGAGAGTAGATGTCTTCGCTGGAGCAGCTTCGCGAGGTGTTGGGCGTGCCTCCTGGGGCGGTGTGCGGGAGCGACTTCGGTGCGGTGGAAGGGAGTCTGGGTGTTGGGCTGCCGCCGGACGTGAAGGGGATGTGTTACCTGTACGGGGACACGCTGATCTCCGACTTCATCTTCGTTCTTGGGCCCGAGTTCATCGCCGAGAAGAGCCTTTGGGTCAGTGAGCTGGTCCGGGAAGGTCACCCTGTGATCGCAAAGGCCGTGCTCCCTGATGCCGGTGGGATGCTTCACTGGGGTCATTCCGTGGACGGGGACAAGTTCTTTCTGGAGCATCGCGGAGGCAGCCATTGGACGGTTTCCGCTTTCCGGCGTGACTGGGCCGATTGGTATGAGTCGGATGAGACGCTGATCGATTGGCTCATCGGGGATTTCACGGGACGTGTTGCCCAGGAGTGGATGCCCGAGTGGCCGGCTGCCCACTGGTTCGAGGCGGGCCGGTAGGGCGGCCTTCGGGGAGGTGGGTGGTACGACACCACGTCCGACGCTGCGGGACCCTCATGGATCCGAGCGGGGCACATCCGGCGCACGCCTCATCCCACGGCTACCGACACGGCCGAAACACGTGTGGTCGACACGCGTTTCGGCGCGTTGGACCCGATGCGTGGTCCTCACGAATTCACCGAGCCTGCACCATCCGTCCCTGACGGGACACCCTCGGGGCAGGAGCAGCCGTGACGCACATCGGGGAGCGTCTCACCTCGCCCCCGAAGGCGACATGGGGGACATCTGCCGTAAACTCTCTTTTAGTTCCTCCGCACTACCCAACGCACCCACATGCGCCGCCAGTTGATCACCCGCACCATGACGAGGGATACTGCCTGGCGGTTGCGTGTTCCCGACCGGGTGGCGCTCGCTGCAATATCCTCCCGCGCGGGCCACTGAAGCCCATATACCCAACGATTACGGGGCAGTTGACCTCAGGTTTCGTGGTAGCGTCCTCGCTCAGAGGGACAGTGCAACCTGAAAGGGAAATCGTGAACACGGAGAAGATCGCCGCTCGCCGCCTCTCGCTGGAAGAGGTGACGAAATTCGGCGTGAAGGACAGGCTCTTCGTTTCCGCCGACACGGAAGAACTCAAACTTCCCGACTGCTTTGTCCCTGCTTTCCTGACCAAGCCCGGTGAGTATTTCGAGGGCGGCTCGATCACGGCGAGGACCGTATTCCAGGAAGAGGTCTCCTGCCTTCCCGACGACGAGAACGAAGCCGGGATCTACGTGGCCGACGAGAGCGGGCCGGTGACCATCGAGGTCCTCCAGTCCGCCGGTGTCGTGCTGGACCTGGCACTCTTCGTCCCCGGTGGGGACAAGGGGTCCCTCACGGCCCTTTACGCCGCGGTCCGGCAGGCGTTCGGCGCCGACGTCGTGCAGATCTGGCGCCAGGGCCTCAAGGCGGTTCCCGACGTGAAGGTCGACATCTTCGAGGAGCAGATCCCCCGGGGCCGCAAGGCGAGCGACAGCCCCAAGCGTGACCGTCGCGCCATCGACACCTACCCCACCCGTGCGGACTTCATCGAGTTCTCCACGGGGTGGAAGCCGGTCGTTGAGATTCACAAGCCGGTCGTCGACGACACCCCGACCATCTGAGGCGGCGCCACCTCTCGTCCCGCCCGACCGGGATCCAAGCCTGAAGTCGTTCTGCGACAGCCCACAGGGCTTCAGTGCCGGTTGCTATCTCATGAGGTACGAGCAACGAGCAACGACCGAGGGCCGCACTCCCCGCGCGGGGAGTGCGGCCTTCGGCGCATGGGGTGACAAGGGCCAAGCCGCCGCGCGGGTGCCGTGCCCCCATGCACACGTACAACCGCAAGGGTGTCCAGATCGAGCAGTCACGGTGATGAGCTCCACGGCGGGGCCCTTCCGGCGTGACATCCGTCCGAGACCCCACCGCTTCGGCCGGCCGTCGGCGTCCCGGATCGTCACGCCCAGGGGCCGACGGTCCCGCCACGCTCGCCGACGACTGGGGCGTCACGGACCGCCCGGGCGGCCCCGGCAAGACCGTGTGGGCGTCCGTCGGCCTGCGCGGTTCCGCCGAGCCGGACCCGTGCCTCTCACAGCACCAGGGAGCCGGCGGTGAGGCAGCAGCCCGACGCGGCTCCGATCACCCCCCAAGACGCTAAGGTGGCGCCTCAAGGGGAGGACGTCGCGCGGCTGTTGTACCGCGTTCGACGAAGCATCACGCGGAGACGGCAGCCGGGGCACGCGCTCGCAGCCCGGCCGACCGCGGAGAGGTTGGGGGGAGCACGCCATGACGGACGCGCCGACGCACGCTGCCGACATCGACGCCGACACCGATGCGGACGGGGCCGACGAGACCGTCGACCGCAAGGTCGTCGAGGAGGAACAGGCCCAGATCAGGGACTTCGTCAAAGGTCTGAGCGCGGACGACATCAAGTCGGGCAACTGGTTCACCAAGCTCGCCGCCCACGCGATGAACGCGTACACCCAGAAGGTCGACTGGCAGTACTTCCAGGACCGGTACGCCGGCGTGCCCGCGGACGTCATCGTGGACCAGCGGATCAAGATGGCGGCCCGCTACGCCGCGCTAGAGGGCGGGCTCTCCGCCGGTGCGTACACGGCGACCGTCGCCGCGACCATCGGCAGCCTCGGGGGTGCCTCGCCGGCGACCGTGCCCGCGGCTGTGGCGACCATGATGGTCGACGTCGCGTTCATCAGCCAGCTCCAGCTCCGCCTGGCCTACGACGTCTCCGTCCTCTACCGGGTCCCGATCGACGTGCACGACCCCGAGGACCTGTGGAAGCTGATCCGTGTGGCCTTCACGATCAAGAGCGGGGAAGCGGCCAACAAGACCGTGGTCAAGGCGGTCCCGATGGTGGTGCGACCGCTGGTCAAGAAATTCTACTCGGGGTCGGTGCTCACCGCCGGCAGAGCACTCCCGGTCGTCGGGAGACACCTCCTGCAGCGCAACGTCATCAAGATCGGCATCCCTCTGGTCGGCGTCCCCCTCGCCGTCCTGCTGAACCGCTACACCACGCTCGTGGCCGGCCGGCACGCGCGGGCCGTGTTCCGGAACGAGGCGCGGATCATCGAACTGGCCGGGGGCCTGAGCGAGCGCAGCCTGCACCCGGAGCTGATGCTCTGGGTCGCCTGGCTCGTCCTCCGCGCGAACGCCGAGCCCGCGATCGCCGACGACGAGGCGCTGCTGATGCGGCACCTGGTCAAGGCCGTCCGTGAACGGCACGGCGTGGCTGACGAACGACTCGCCCAGGTCGTCGACATCGACCCGGCGGACGTGTGGAAGCGGGTGGCCGACGAGACGGGAGACCTCAGCGACGTGCTCGACGCCGCCGAGCGCGTGGCCACCGTGGACGGTGACCTCGACTCCCGAGAGAAGGCGATCCTGACGGAGCTCCGGGAACGGTGTCGCCGGGGCTGACGTCTTCGCCGGGCCAGGCACCGCGCCACTCCCCCGCCGGGCCCCGGTATCGCGTACAGCGCGGAGCCAGCCGTGCAAGCGTCATGACCACACCCGCCCGCTTCGGTGCGGTACTACCCGGCACTTCCGGGCGATGCCTCTCCGTAGGACATCGCCCGCGATCTGACGCTCCGCATCCGCAGGAATCCCCCTTCCAGCACCACCGGTTGTCACAGGCAAGCGATATCCTCGCAAGGCGCTTGTGACACGTGTGTCTTACGACAACGGGGGGTGTCCATGCTCGGCCGGGATCAGATGTTCCCGCAGGACTGTCCGGGGGGTCACCAGGGCATGTCGACGGGGGCGGGGATCGACGTCCAGCGGCAACTGGAGTCGCTGATCCAGGACTTCCGCGCGGGCGACCCCCCGATGCCGGTGATCGTGCTGCACGCGGAGGACGCCGCCGACGACGACCGCGTGACGGAGCTGGTCGACGAGCTGCGCGAAGGGCAGCAGAGTCACGGTACGCGCCTGGCCGTCGCCCCCACCGAACCGCCGCGGGACGACGCGGACCCGGACCCCACCGCCCAGGCCGTACGGCTCCTGCGCGACCTGGGTGACAGCCGGAAGTGGGGCGACCGTTCCGCCTCCTACCGCCCCTACTCCTTCCCCCGGCTGGGACTGGTCCGCGCCCTCCAGGACGCCACCGACGACCCGGAGATGGACGCGCACTGGCCGACCGCCCCGGCGGGCACCCCGGACGGCAACGTTCAGCGCGAGCAGGCCCAGACGCGACTGCTCCGCATCCTCGCCCGGCAGCGCTGGCGCCCAGTCAGGCCCGAGCGCCGCAACCGTCAGGCGCTGCTCAACGACGTGCAGCAGTTCCTCCCCGCGGGCGTCCTGGGCGCGCTGACCTCCCTGCTCACCCGCCCCGAGTGGTACGTCGCCGTCCTCGCGGGAATCGGTCTGATGATCCTGCTGGCCGCGCTGAACCACGTGCCCGGGCGCGCACCCCTTTTCCTGTGGCTGCGCAGGGAGAGCCGCTGGTTCCTGACCACCACGTTCCTCCAGTCGGCCGCCCGTCGGCAGTCGACCAGTGTGCGGCTCTTACGGCCGGTCCGGTCCTGGCGCGCCATCGCGGCCCGCGCCTACGACGTCGCCGAGGCCATGCGCGAGGGCGGCGTCTTCCCCCTCCAGCTGTACGTGCTGGCCCTCTTCGAGGACCTGCGGGACAACCACCGGCGCGTCAGCTGGGACCTGCGCGGCCTGAAGCGGACCCGGCCGCCGGTGCTGATCCTGCGGCAGGTGAGCCGGGAGAACGGCGGCATCGAGCTGATCAGGGCGGTCAGCGACGTCCGCAGCCGGCGCAGCGAACTGGACCCCCTGCTGATCGTCGCCGGCGTGGCGGCGCACGACGCGCCGCTGCTCGACCGGGGCACCGACACGGGAGCACCCCCTAGCGGCGTCACTTCCCGTTCTCAGCCGCTCTCCCGCCCCGCCCGGCTCCAGCAACGTCTGCGGCACTGGTACGACGAATGGGCCGGGAACCTGCGAGCCGACCAGTCCCCGAGCCGGACCAACGCGCTGCCCTGGGTCCTGCGCATAGCCCTCCCCCACGAGGAGCTGCTTCAGCTGCGGCAGGCGGACTGGCGGTGCGTGCGGGCCCGGCACCGCCCGCCCGTGGCGCGGATCGTGTGGTCGGCGTACAGCCTGGCGCTGGTCCTCGCGCTGGCCGCCACCGTCGGCGTCGTGCACGCCCGTGACCTGCACCGTACCTACTGCTCGGCGGGTCTGCTGACCGCCGACCGGGACACAGAGCTGCGCCCCGCGCCTGGCGGCGGCACGGAGTGCGTCGGCATATCGGCGGGCGGCGTGCGGTTCGGCTCGCACCTCGAGGGCGGATCCGACTCGGAGGGCGGGCGGCTGCGCGAGCTGGAGAAGCTGGTGCACGCCGAGAACGCCAAGGTGCTGCGCGGGAATCCGCGCGCCTACGTCACCGTGGTCTACGCGGGCCCGCTGAGCTCGGCCACGGTGGACCCGTCCCTGGTCAAGGGCGCGGAAGAGCTGGCCGGCGTCTACCTCGCCCAGCGCGTGGTGAACGAGAACTACCGCGTCAAGCTACGCGTGTTGCTCGCCAACGGCGGTGCGGACATGGGCCACCAGCGTTTCACTGCCGACGCGATCGCCCGGTACGCCGACCGCGATCCGTCGGTCGTCGGTGTCGTCGGCTTCGGCCGCGACCTGCAGAGCAGCCCCGCCGTGACCCGACGGCTGCAGGAGGCGGGCCTGCCCGTCGTCTCGGGCACCAACTCGGCGACGTATCTGCCGAAGGACTTCTCCAACTGGCTGAGCCTCGCGGCCCCCGACGAGCACCAGGCGGAGGCGCTCGGCCTGGTCGCGCGGCAGCTCCGCGGCAAGGGCGACGCCCCGTACGCGCTCGTCCTGGCCCGCGACACCAAGGCGTCGCAGGACCGGTACACCAGCGAACAGGCGTACTACGGCGGGGAGATGCTGCGTAAGGAGGGCTTCCGGCTGCTGCCCTCGCGAACCTACCGCGTGGCGCACGGCAAGCCCGAACTCCGGTTGCACGCGGAGAGCATCTGCCGCGGTGAGAACGTCCCGTCGGTCATCTACTTCGCGGGACGCGTCGAGGACATCGGCCCGCTGATGACGCAGCTGGGCGTCGAACCGGGCTGCGCGAACCGGCAGATCTCGATCCTCACCGGGGACGACCTGAGCAAGGCCAAGTTCTCCGGCGTGGGCGGCCGGGACGGCGTGGCCCCGCGCATCACGCTGTACCACGCGGCGCTGGCCGAACTGCGGGAGGCGGCGTCCGGCACCGCCTTCTACCAGGACGCGGCCCAGCACCTCCCGTGGCTCGAGCCGGGCGGGGTGACCTACGACGCCCCTGGCTTCGCCAGCGGCCAGACGGCCCTCGCCCACGACGCCACGCGCGCACTGTACTGGGCGGCGAGCCTCGGCGACGTACGCCAGAGCCGCGCGGCGACCTGGGTCAACCTCAGGGTCGTCAAGCTGGAAGGCATGGCCACCGGCACGATCGACTTCACGGACGCGCCGCTGTTCGGCGAACGCCACGGCCACAGCATCGTCCTGGCCCGCGTCCGCAGGACACCGGAGGGGCTGTCGCAGGCGGAGGTGCTGTGCAGCAGGCCGGCGGGGGTGAGCAAGCCGTTGGATGTGAAGCAGTGTTCGATCGAGTGAGGCGGGCAGGCTGTGACCGGTGACTGAGGCCCGGACACCGGTGCTCACGCTCAGACACCGAGGCCCACGGACACCGGTACTCACGTTCAGACACCGAGGCCCACGGACACCGGTACTCACGTTCGGACGGTGACGGCCTTGGCGAGGTCCACCGCCCCGTCGTCCCGCGGATCGGGCAGCACGACGTAGCCCTGCCGCTGGTACAGGGCGAGGTTGCGGTGGCTGGCGACGCCCGTGGTGAGGAGGACACGGCGGCACCCCTCGGCGGCCGACTCGGCACGGCCCAGCAGCCATCGGCCCACACCGAGTCCGCGCAGGTCGGGTGCGACGGCGAGGCGCCCGATGTGCAGGTCGTCGCCGTCCCGGCGGGTGCGGACCATGCCGAGCAGCCGTCCGTCGCGCCACAGCCCCGTGACGTCCCACTCCGCCAGCCAGGCACGCACGTCGTCCAGGGTCTCGTGGAGCGCCGGGATGTCGAGGGTGTCGTTGATCAGCGCCTCCTCCAGCCAGCAGCAGCGCTGCAGCACGGTCACCTCGGCCGCGTCGTCGGGACCGAGGGGCCGGACGTAGGAACCGGGGAGCGGGCCCGTCGCGGCGTCTGCGCGTCCGCGCTCGCGCATCGGGGTGAGGGCGTGGGCGACCCGTACCAGCTCCCCCAGCAGCCCTTCGGCCGCCTCGGCGTGGCGCGGGTCGGGGGCGAACCGGTCGTCCCGCATCGCGTCGGCGATCCGTATCGCGACGGTCGAGCCCAGCGGAACCAGCCGCAGGGTGGTCACCACCTGCTTGGCGTGCTGGACCGCGCGGGTACCGGCGGAGGTGTGGCCGTAGCTGACGAAGCCGGCCGGCTTCCAGGCCCACTCCGGGCCGAGGTAGTCGAGGGCGTTCTTCAGGGTGGCCGGCATGCCGTAGTTGTACTCCGGCGTGACGAAGACGAAGCCGTCCGCCTCGGCGACGATCCGGCTCCACCGGCGGGTGTGCTCGTGCCGGTGCACGCCGGTCGACGGGTGCTCCTCCTCGTCGAGGAAGGGCAGGTCCAGGTCGCCTATGGCCACCGGCACGAGGTCCACGTCGAGCTCCTTGGCGACCGGGGCGAGGATGTCGGTCAGCCATCCGCCGACGGCGGGACCGAGCGCGCCGGGCCGGGTGCTGCACGTCAGGACCAGGATGCGGAGGCGTTTCGTTGTCATGGAAACGAAGTTAGCGGCTAGATTGATTACATGTCAATGAACAAGAGGGAAGACGAGGTCCACTGGCTCACGGACGAGGAGGAGCGCGCCTGGCGGGCCTACCGCCGCATGGTGATCGCGGTGCAGACCCGCACGGTGCAGGACCTCGCGGCCCACGGCCTGTCCGAGCCGGACTACGAGGTGCTCAGCACCTTGTCCGAACACCCCGGCGGGACCAGTACGTTGCACGAGCAGGCCGCGAAGATGGGCTGGTCACGCAGCCGCCTGTCCCGGCACGCGACCCGCATGGAGGCGCGCGACCTCATCCGCCGCGCACCCGACCCGGCGGACGGCAGAGGTTGCCTGCTGGTCCTGACCGAGACGGGCCGGGACACGCTGCGGGAGGCCGCTCCGACCCATCTCGACTCCGTACGACGGCACTTCGTCGACCGGCTCGAGCCGGAGGAGCTGGCGACCCTGGGACGCATCGCGGAGAAGATCGCCGACGAGCAGTAGAGGTCGGTCACTCATCCGGGCAGTCTGTCGTGAACGCATCAACTAAGGCATGCTGGTCGCCGTCCGTGTCCGTTGGCATCGCCGTGCGACGCGCGTCGCCGTTGGGAGACAGCCTTGAGATCGATACGCCTCGCCCTGGTCGGCCTCACAGCCCTGGTCGGCAGCCTGCTTGTGGCGACCCCCGCGCAGGCGGCGCCGTTGTTCAAGGCGCCCTTCGCCTGCGGCCAGAAGTGGACCTACAGTCACCACTCGGCCGAGGTCCGGCAGGCGCTCGACTTCGTCCGTAGCGACGGCGGCGCCACCAGCGGCGCGCCCGTGCTCGCCTCGGCGGCCGGGACCGCCACCCGGCACTACGAGGCCAACGGCGCCGGCAACTACATCGTGATCGACCACGGCAGCGGCTGGAAGACCTACTACTTCCATCTGAACGCCTTCTCCGTCGCCGGCGGCGCCCACGTCGGCCAGGGCCAGCAGATCGGCACGACCGGCAGCACCGGGAACAGCTCCGGCGCCCACATCCACTACGAACAGCTCCTCAACGGCGTCGGCCAGCGGATCACCATCAACGGAACCACCCTCCCCTACCCCGGCTCGTACGGCAGTTACCACCTCACCAGCGACAACGGCTGCGGCGCGGGCGGCCGATACTGGGTGGACACCTTCACCGACGCCACGGGCTACGCCCAACCGAACACCAACGACGCGCAGGGCGTCCTGAACGCGGGCACCAACTACGTGTACTGCAAGGTGTGGGGCCAGGAGATCCGCGGAGCGAACGGCACCTACAACCACTGGTGGCTGAAGACGGACCTCGACGTCACCTACGCGGGCAAGAACGGGCGCGGGGCGTACGTGTCGGCGTACTACTTGTCGCGGTGGGGGAACGACGAGGCGCGGGACAACGGCGGGGCGGTCATTCCGGACTGCTGATTCCCCCTCCTCGGCTCAGGACGCGGCGGGCGCCTGTCAGGCGTGGCAGCGGGTTCCGGCGTTCAGCGCGCTGTTCATCGGCGACAAGGACGCCCCGACCCACCTCAACCGCACCGTTGGCGCCGCCTACCCGGCCCGCACCGCGACCACTACGCGACGCGGTCTCGGAATGCGTCCGCCCGGATCCGCCCGGAATCCCGGAACTCCCGCGGGCAGTCGGCAGCACGGAGGAAGATGGACGGCATGACGGTTGAAGGCCCCTCCATCGACTCCACCAGGCCGAGTATCGCCCGCGTCTACGACTACCTGCTCGGCGGCAAGGACAACTACGCGGTGGACCGGGAGGTCGGCGACGTCTTCCTCCGCGACCTGCCCGGCTCGGTGGCCATCGCCTTCGCCAACCGCGCGGCCCTGACACGGGCGATCCAGCAGATCGTGACGACCACCGCCATACGGCAGTTCATCGACCTGGGCAGTGGTCTGCCGACCGCCGACAACGTCCACCAGGTCGCGCAGCGGCACGCCCCGGAGTCCCGGATCGTGTACGTCGACAACGACCCCCAGGTGCTGGTCCACGGCTGTGCGCTGCTGGAGCAGAACGACCGGACCCGGGTCGTCCGGGCCGACGTACGCGACCCCGAGGACGTCCGCACCCACCCGGCCACCCGGGAACTGATCGACTTCGATCGCCCCGTCGCCGTCGTCCTCAGCGCCATCCTCCACCACGTCAACGACGAGGAGGACCCGGCCGGGATCGTCCGCTACTGGCGCGACCACGTGCCGTCAGGCAGTCACTTCTTCGTCAGCCACTTCCGTTCCGGCGACAACCCGGAGACCGCGGAGGCGGAGCGGGTCCTCCAGCGGACCTTCGGCCGCGGGCGGTGGCGCACCGACGAGGAGATCGCCTCCCTGCTGGACGGCCTGGAGATCCTCGACCCCGGGATCGTTCCCGCGCCCCTGTGGCGTCCCGACACGACCGCCAACCGTTGGAGCGCCGACGGCGGGCAGCCGGAGCTCAGCGTCTGGCAGCACCTCATCGTCGCCGGGCTGGCCCGCAAGGCGTAGTGGCCCCCGGCGGGCGGCGATCCACGGACTGCCGGCCGAGGGCGGCACCGGCGGTCCGCTGACTCGGTCGCCCTCGCCCGACG
This sequence comes from Streptomyces sp. BJ20, assembly GCF_022869105.1. Taxonomy (NCBI): domain Bacteria; kingdom Bacillati; phylum Actinomycetota; class Actinomycetes; order Kitasatosporales; family Streptomycetaceae; genus Streptomyces; species Streptomyces sp. BJ20. The sequence goes on along the minus strand of NZ_CP094918.1, from coordinate 2,663,804 downwards.
AGGGCCGTGGCCTGCCGACGCGAGCCGGCACCCGCCCCGCACCACCGGATCATGCACATCCCAGACGTCTGCCGCGCCCGAGCGGGCGCCGACCCGAACGACTGGCGTCGGACGGCCGGCGACCGGACGCGCTACGGGGCCACCCTGGTGGACGACCTACGGGGCCACTCTGGTGGACGACGGCGCCGCGCTGCCCCGCACCACGATCCACCAAGGCGGTCGACCGACAGCCCAGTTCCCCCAGCCGCCCAAGTACGCGCGAGCAGAAGCCGGTGCGGACGCGTCTCCGTCGTCGTGACGGCCGTCGTGCGCGGGCTCACCGAGAGGGACGAGGTGTCACCCGAAAGCGTCACCCTGTGCCATGTCCCCTCCCCTTCACCTCTGTGCCGCATAGCGTGGGCCCCCGCCCTGACTCCGCTCCGCACACCAGGGAGCGGCAGTGGTACGCAGGTCACGGGAGACGGAGGAAGAACGGAATGACACAGGCCGCCACAGGGAGCGAGCCGGACGGACGGGTGCCGGGGCGCCGGTGGACCGTGCGCCTGGACCCGGTCGGCCGAGGCAGCGCGGAGGTGCGCGTCTCGTGCAGCCGACCCGCCTGTGCCGAGCGGCGTCTGCCCTCCGCGGCTGCAGGCCGTACGGCCGCGGTCGCCCACCTGACGGCGCACCTGCGCGCCACCCCCGCCCCCCGAGCCGACACCTACTGCGCCTGCCGGGCCGACGGCTGCCGCGCCCACCTCCCCGACACCGGCAGGCATGCGCGCACCGAACAACCCTGGCGGTGCGGCGGACCAGTCGTCCTGGCCGTGATCACCGACCGGGCAGGACGCTGGTGGCAGGCCCTGGAGTGCTGTTCACGGTGTGCCGCCGCCACTCCAGGTGCCCGGACCGCGGCCGCCTCCCCTCCGTCCGCACCTCGGACCGCCGGCCGCCCGGCCCCCGCGGTGGCGGGCCCCGGCGCGGGCACCCCACAGTTCTCCGACCAGCAGGTCACCACCCGGACGGGAGGTCCGGCGCACCTCCCCGTACCCGCGCCCCGCCCCCGACCCGCGCGGCGCCGCCCGCCGGAGGCAAGGGTCGGCCGACGTGTCGTTCCGCGCGACCTGCGGCCTGTGTCCCTGCGGGACGAACTCACCGAACTCGGTGACCTCTTCCGCGCCTACCAGAAGCGCCCGGAACCCGACCTGGCGCTGCTGGCCGATCTCCAGGAACGCAAGGCCCGCGCCTTCCTCACCTGGTCCGAGGTCAGTTGCGACGTCGCCCTGCGGCTGGAGGCCCAGCGTGCCGAGCAGGCCGCCGCCGTCATCCGACGCCAGCACCAGCACCGCACCGGCTGCGTCCCGGACGGCGAGGAACCGGGCGTGGCGCGCCTGCTGACCGGGCCGGCGCAGTGGGAGTACGCGCGCTCCGTCCTCGCGTACGTGGCCGGCCACACACCGCTGCCCGGAGCGGAGGCGCGGCTGCTGGTGCTGATGCTGACCCTGCGCACCGCGCACACCGGCACCGGCAACCTCGTCGGCCAGGATGTCCAGGCACTGGGTCTGACCGACCCGGAGGACCTGGTCCAGCAGCTGACCGGCTGCGGCTGGCTGTCCCTCCCCGGCACCGTCGGCGACCTGCTCGCCTCCCGGCCGGAGAACCCCACCCCGATCACCGTCCCCTCCCTGGTACCCGGCAAGGACGGGACGGGCCCGTTCACGTTCGGCAGGAAGACACGGCCCAAGCTTTCCGGCTGGGCTCAGAGAGCCGTCTCGGACAAGAAGCTCCGCAAGGCCAAGGCGCCCGCCGACGCTCGGCTGCTCGCCGTGACGCTGGCCACGTGGACGGACGACGTGGGGCGCCTCGGACCCGGCGGCCGGGGCGTCACCCTGGATGATCTCATCACCCGGGTCCCGGTCGGCGCCGACGAACTGCGGGACCTGGTCGACCGGCTGACCGCCGCGGACTGGCTCACCGACGCCGCCCTCACCGACACCCACCTCACCGGCCGGCTGACCGAACGTGTCCTCCCCCTCACCTGCCCCCTGGCGGACTGAGCTCCCGCCCGGCATCGTCCGCGACCGAGCCCGTGGGTGGCACGGCCGTTGGCCCGTCCACGGATTCGCCACCACTCCACAGCGGTGGTTCGGGCATTCTCCCCGTCGACGAGCTCGGTGGACGCCGCGCTGACAATGGTGCGTCGCTCGGAGCAGCGGGCGAGAAGCTGCTTCGGCAGTCGACGCTTCCCGGCAGGCCGGCAGCCCGCCCCGCTCGTCCTCAGCCGACCTCCCGTACACGTGCGGTGGTCCGCTCGGCGAGTTCGCGCGCGGTCGGTCACACCACGGAAAGTAGCACCGCCCACTGACCGCGGACCCGCGGCCCCCGCGCCCCCGCAGCAGGAGGCTGTGCGGGCGGGGAGGCGCGGGCACGGTCGGCGGTTCGGGCTTCGCCCCGGCGGTGGGCCGTCCCTGCTCGCCGAATCAGTTCCTGATGTCGACTGGCGTGCCGACCGTGCCGGTTGACGCATGGAAGCAGGGCGGACCGGGTGGCGCGCGATGTCTCGAAGACCTGACGACTCACAAGTCGCGTACAGGCTCGTTGTGTTCAGACTATTGACACGTGTATTACACCGGCTTTACGTTCCGGCCATCTGAGAGCGCTCTCAGAGACTCCCCCAGTCACAACTTGAGGTGACTCATGCCATCCCCACGCACCAGACCGGCAACCGTTCTGCTGCTGGCGTCGGCCCTCGCCGTCGTCGGCCTGGGCCCGGCGGCCACGCCCGCGGCGGCCGCCACCGTCCCCGTCGGCGCGGGCAGTTACTCCGACACCCGGCCGGCCGGAACCTCCGGCCCCACGACCAACACGGGCACGCCGGTCACACCCAAGGTGACCGCCGCCGCCCGGAACCGCCCCGTGCCCACCAACGACTGGTGGTCCTCCCTCGCCTTCCAGCGCTACGGCGACAACCCGTACTCGACCCCCATGTACGGGCACCCCCTCACCTACCAGGCCACCGCCGGTGGACTCGACGTCGGGTACCCGACGACCCCCGTGATCACCGGTGACGGCCGCCAGTACGAGTTCGCCCACAAGCGCGATCTCACCATCGGACTGACCGGCCTCAACTCCCCCGACACCAAGGCCGACCACTGGTCCGACTGGACCGTCACCCCCTACTGGTCCGACGGAACCCGGACCCTGCGCACCACCATCGGACACGGCTCGCCGTTCGTATACGCCAAGGGCTCCGGCGGCAACGCCCAGATCACCACCGCGGGCGCGCCCACCGTCTTCGCCGACCAGGGCAACGTCCTCGGCATCACCGTCGCCGGACATCACTACGCGCTCTTCGCCCCGACCGGCAGCGACTGGAACGTGTCCGGTTCCACGGTCACGGCGGGACTCGGAGGCAAGGACTACTTCTCCGTCGCCGTGCTGCCGTCCACGGGCGCGCTGGCGACGTTCAAGAAGTACGCCTACAGCTTCGTCACCGACTCCAAGGTGACCTGGAACTACAGCGGCGGCACCGTCCGGGCGACGTACACGCTCACCACCGAGGCCAAGGAGGGCAGCGAGCGCGGCACGCTCCAGGCCCTCTACCGCCACCAGTGGCTGCACACCACGGACGCGCTGACCTCGTACACGTACGTCTCGCCGCGCGGCACCATGAAGGTGCGCGAGTCGACGTCCTTCACGACCACCCAGAAGGCGGCGGCGGTCCTGCCCGCGCTGCCCAAGTCGGGCGGCGTGGACACGGCCCGGCTGCGGGGTTACCTGAACGACGTGGTGAACGCCTCCGACCCCTTCTCCGGCGCGGTCGACACCTACTGGACCGGCAAGGCGCTCGGCCGCCTCGCCCAACTGGTGCCCGTGGCCGACCAGATCGGCGAGACCGGCATCCGCGACCGGATGCTGAACCTGATGAAGGGCAGGCTGCAGGACTGGTTCACGGCGGGCGGCGCGAACGAGTTCAGCTACGACCAGGCCTGGAAGACGCTCACCGGTTACCCCGCCTCGTACGGCAGCGACACCGAGCTGAACGACCACCACTTCCACTACGGCTACTACGTCTACGCGGCGGCGATCATCGCGCAGTACGACCCGTCGTGGGCCGCGGACTCGGCATGGGGCGGCATGGTCAAGACGCTCGTGCGGGACACCGCCAACCCGAGCCGTACCGACTCCGCGTTCCCGTTCCTGCGCGGCTTCGACGTCTACGCCGGCCATGGCTGGGCCTCCGGCCACCAGGGCTTCGCCGCCGGCAACAACCAGGAGTCGTCGTCCGAGTCGACCAACCTCAGCGCGGCTCTCGTCCTGTGGGGCTCCGCGACCGGTGACACCTCGCTGCGCGACCTGGGCGCCTTCCTGCTGACCACGGAGTCGGAGTCGATCGCCCAGTACTGGTTCGACGCGGACGAGCAGGTCTTCCCGTCCTCCTTCGGCCACGACACGGCCGGCATGGTGTGGGGCAGCGGCGCCGCCTACTCCACGTGGTGGACCGCGAACCCCGAGGAGATCCACGGCATCAACGTCCTGCCGGTGACCGGCGGTTCGCTGCACCTCGGCGGTGAGAAGGCGGCGATCCGGCGCAACATCGCCGAGATGGAACGGGAGAACGGCGGCCCGGCCGTCGAATGGCGCGACCTGCTCTGGGAGTTCGAGTCGTTCGCCGACCCGGCATCGGCGAAGGCCAAGTGGGACGCGAGCAACGGCAACTACACCCCGGAGGAGGGCGAGTCGAAGGCGCACACCTACCACTGGATCAACACGCTGGCCGCGGTCGGCGCCCCGGACGCCACGGTGACGGGTGACATCCCGACCTCGGCGGTGTTCACCAAGGGCACGACCCGGACGTACGTGGCCCACAACCACGGCTCCTCGGCCCGCACGGTGACCTTCTCCGACGGCAAGACGCTGTCGGTGCCGGCCCGTTCCACGGCGACGAGCACGGGCAGCGGCTCCACGGACCCGGATCCCGACCCGGATCCCGAGCCGCCGACCGGCAACACCTTCCAGCTGCGCGCGGGCGGCGTCCTCACGACGGCGACCGGCGGCACGGCGGGCAGCGACACGATCCCGTCGGCGAACGGCGCCAACCACGACGGCACCCCGTACCAGCCCCTCGTCTACGAGGTGCGCGGCGTCAACGGCACCCTGACCTCTGGCGGCCAGACCTCCTTCCGCCTCCAGGTCGACGCGGGCACCGCGGTCGGCCTCGGCCAGCAGGCGCGGGTGAGCTACGACTTCACGGGCGACGGCACGTTCGACCGGACGGAGACGTACCACTACTTCGCGACCGACCCGGTGACCGGCTGGGAGGAGTACACCCAGGCCCGCGGCCTCAAGTCCGCCACGGGCTCCCTGAGCAACCTCAGGGGCGGCACGGTGCGCCTGGAGGTGTGGAGCGCCATCGGCAACGGGGCGTCGAAGCTGCAGACGGGGACGGACAAGTCCGTGGTGGTGATTCCTTACAGCTGAGGTGCTGTGAGCTGTGGGTGGGGCCGGCCCTGTAAGGGTCGGCCCCACTGTGATGGGAGCAGGGTCACGTCACGGCGCACGCCGTAGCTCCCCCGTCCCGGTGCAGGAAGCATGGATCTGCTCCGGCGGACATCGGCCGGAAGGCGGCGCCCTTCCTGAAGATGCGCTTCGACAACCCCCGCACGGGCGGCGGGAGCACCGGCCCAGGGCGGGCGGACCAGGGGTGGGTTCTGGTCGGTGGTGGGGAGGAGCGGCGAGCGCTGGGCCTGGATGGCCAGTTGTCCTTCGCCGACACCACAGTGCGTCTGGCGCAGTGAGGGCTGCGGACGCGGGACACCCGGAGGAGCTTTCCTCGCACTGTTGTGCTGTGTAAGTTCACGTGTGCATACGGGTTTTGGCGATGTGCGCGTGACGGGGGTTGCGGGATGGCGGGTCATCGGCCGAGTGATTGGCATGTTCTCGACCTGGACAAGGACCCGACGCCCGGTGACCCGGAGCGGGTGCGCAAGCTGGCGAGGTTCCTGCACGACTTCGCCGACGACGTCTCCGAGGCGTTGCGTCTGGTGAAGGGGATGGCCGGTGAGGGGACGCTGGCGGAGTGGGCGGGGAAGTCGGCGAAGGTGTTCAAGGAGGAGTTCTCCGGCGTTCCGAAGAATCTGAGGAAGCTGGAGAAGTCGTACGCGATGTGCGGGGACGCGCTCGCGGACTACTGGCCGAAGCTGGAGCGGGCGCAGGCGCTGGCGGACAAGGCTTTGGCGAAGGCGCGTGAGGCGCAGGCAGATCTGACGTCGGCGAAGTCGAAGCTGGCGTCGGCGGAGTCGTGGGTGGGGCGGGCGACGAAGGAGGCCGACAAGTACAAGGACGACCCGACGGGGTCGAAGTCGGACGCGGACAAGCCCGACGAGGCGAAGGTGCGGGCCGCGACCCGGGACGTGCAGAGCGCCAAGAGCGCGCACACGAAGGCGCAGTCGGACGTGACGTCCGCGCAGAGCGCGCTGGACGCGGCGAAGAAGATGGCCGCGGACGCGCGGAAGATGCGCGAGGAGGCGGCGCGGGACGCGAAGTCGAAGATCGACGAGGCCTCCGACGCGGGGATCCAGAACCGGTCGTGGTGGGAGGAGATCGGCGACTGGTTCACCGACAACTGGGACACCATCGTCGCCGCCTGCAAGATCGTCGTCGCGGTCGTCGGCATCGTCGCGATGATCATCGGCGGGCCCATCCTCGGCGCGATCGTCCTCATCGCGGCACTCGTCGTCCTCGCCGACACGCTCTACAAGTATTCAAAGGGGCAAGCGTCCCTGTGGGACGTCGGACTGGCCGCGCTGGACTGCATACCCGGCATGAAGGGCCTGACCACCCTCGGCGGACTCGCCAAGGGCCTCAAAACCGCTGGTGCAGCGGGGCTCAAGGGCATGACCCGGGCCTTGGGGCGGGGTCTGCGCAAGGGCGGTGACGACGCGATCGCCAAGAGCAAGCCGGCCAAGGGACGGTGCAAGAACGGCGACCCGATCGACATGGTCTCCGGCGAGATGCTCATCGAGCAGACCGACGTGGGCCTGCCAGGCGTCCTGCCCGTGATCCTTCGCCGGACCCATCTCTCCACGTACCACTGGGGCAACTGGTTCGGCGAAACGTGGGCCTCCACCTTCGACGAACGCCTGGAGCTCGACGACGACGGCGTTCTCTTCGCCACCGAGGACGGCATGATCCTCTGCTACCCGGTTCCCGGGACGGACCGTCCTGTCTTCCCGGTGGCCGGACCTCGCTGGCCTCTGGTCTGGGACGACACCCGGGAGGGGGCGCTGCGGGTCACTGATCCTCGCACGGGTGTGTCACGGCATTTCGCCCCGGTGCCGCAGGACAGCCGGCGGACGGCCGCCTTCACCATGCCGCTGGCGACGATATCCGATCGCAACGGCAACCGCGTCGACTTCGACCGAGCAGCCGACGGGACCCCTCTCGCGGTACGTCACTCCGGGGGGTACCACGTCGACGTCGACACCGCGGGGAACCGCATCGTCGGTCTGCGGCTGCGCGACCCGCACGCCGGCCCCGAGGGCGCGGTCATCCTGCGGTACGTCTATGACGAGGCCGGGGACCTCACCGAACTGCACGACTCGACCGGATCGCCCTACAGGTTCCGGTACGACCTGGCCGGCCGGATCGAGTCATGGACCGATCGCATCGGCTCCTGGTTCCGCTTCACCTACGACGACCGTGACCGGGTCGTCCGGGGCGACGGGGTGGACGGAATCCTCTCCTGTGTCATCGACTACGACGAAGAGAACCACTGCACGCGCTACACCGACTCCCTCGGCCGCACCACGACGTACCGGCACAACGCTCGGATGCAACTCGTCTCCACTACCGACGCGTTGGGCCAGACGACCCGCAACCGGTGGGACGACGAGGACCGGCTCGTGGAGCGGTCGGACGCGCTGGCGAACACTTACCGCTACAGCTACGACGAGGCCGGCAATCTGACGCGTGTCGTACGCCCGGACGGGTCGGCCCTGTCCGCCACCTACAACGACCTGCACCTGCCGGTCACCGTCACGGAGTCGGACGGTGTCGTGTGGCACCACTCCTACGACGAACGGGGCAATCGGATCGCCACCCGCGACCCCCTGGGCTCGGAGACCAGCTACACCTACGACAGCGTCGGGTTCCTCACCGGTGTGACGGACGCCCTGGGCCATCGCCGGACCGCCGTGGGGAGCGCCGTCGGGCTGCCGGTCGAGCTGACCGACGCGCTCGGCGGTGTCACCACCGTCGAACACGACGCCTTCGGCCGTACCGTCTCGGTGACCGAACCGCTCGGCCGTACCACCAGGATCGGATGGACCCCTGAGGGCCGGTTGTCGTGGCGCCGGTCCGGGGACGGGCCCGCCGAGCGGTTCGAGTGGGACGCCGCGGGCAACCTCGTGCGGTACTCCGACCAGGCGGGCCATGTCAGCGAGTACACCCCTACGCACTTCCACCTGGCGGCCGCCAGGGTCCGGGCCGACGGCGCGCGGTACACCTTCGACTACGACACCGAGCTCAACCTCGTCAGGGTGACGAATCCCGAGGGCGCATGCTGGACCTACACGTACGACGAGGCCAACCGGGTGGTCGCCGAGACCGACTTCAACGGCCGCACCGTCACCTATGACGTCGACGCGGCCGGTGGTCTGCGGGCGCTGACCAACGGAGCCGGTCAGGTCGTCGGGTTCGGACGGGACGCCCTGGGACGGACCACGTCGGTGCACCACGACGGGCACACCACCGAGCTCCGGTACGACACGATGGGCAATCTGGTCGAGCAGGTGAGCCCGGACGTGCGGGTGGAGAGCAGCTACGACGTCATGGGGCGGCTGCTGGCCGAAGCCGTCAACGGGCACGTCACGACCTACCGCTACGACGCGCTCGGCCGACGCGTCGAGAGGCGGACCCCCAGCGGCGTGGTCTCCACATGGTCCTACGACGCGGCCGGGCGGCCCGAGGGGCTGGAGGCCGCGGGCCACCGGATGGACTTCCGGTTCGACGCCGGCGGACGGGAGACGGCCCGAACCCTGCCGCACGGCGTCACCCTCGGACAGGCCTGGGACGACGCCGACCGGCTCACGGCACAAACACTGTCCCGAGATCCGCACGACGCCGAGGCGGCACTGCTCCAGCACCGCACCTACTCCTACCGGCCTGACGGCCACCTCCTCGAGCTGGCGGAACTGACCACCGGCACACGACGTTTCGACCTGGACCTCGCAGGCCGGGTCACCGCCGTCCACGCACGGGACTGGACCGAGGCATACGCCTACGACGGGCTCGGCAACGTGAGTGCGGCCACAGCACCGACCATTCCTCCGGAGGACGCACGACGGGAGTTCACAGGGACCCTGCTGCACCGGTGCGGCAGGACCCGCTACCAGCGCGACGGGGAGGGACGGATCGTCCGCACCGTGCGCCGTCTGCTCAGCGGCCAGAAGCGTGTGCGCACCTTCCACTGGGACAGCCAGAACAGACTGGTGGAGACCGTCACCCCGGACGGCAGCCGGTGGCGCTACTCCTACGATCCGTCCGGCCGCCGGGTGGCCAAGCGACGTCACACGGACGACGGGACGGTCGCGGAGGAGGTCCTCTTCGTCTGGGACGGTTCACGCATCGCCGAGCAGATCACGTCGGACGGGAAGAGCACCACGTGGGACTACGCACCCGGTTCCCATCTGCCGTTGACGCAGGTCGAGGGGCGGGCGGGTGATCCGGGAGCCGCAACCCGCTTCCACGCGGTGGTCACGGACCTGTCGGGCGCACCGGCCGAACTCATAGCCGAGGACGGCGAACTGGCGTGGCAGCGGCGCACCACCCTGTGGGGTTCGATGCTGCCCGCCGGGACGACACCGACCGCGGAGTCGGGAACCGAGTGTCCCCTGCGCTTCCCCGGCCAGTACGCCGACGCGGAGACCGGCTGGCACTACAACCACCACCGCTACTACGACCCCGAGACCGGCCACTACGCGACCCCTGACCCGTTCGGCCTCTTCCCCGCGCCCAACGACACCGCCTATGTGCCGAACCCGTACCGCTGGATCGACCCACTGGGGCTTTACCGCGATACGGGCAACGGCAGGTACGCGAGGGATCCCGACGCTCCCGAGACGAAGCACAACCGGAAGAGCGAATACCCATCGAGCTACAGGGAGTCGACTCACGACGAGATGACGAAGAACTGGACCCTGGAGGGAGCACACCAGGGCCAGCGGCCTCTCGACAAGCACGGCAACAAGATCCCGAGGGACCAACTGACGTGGTTCGACTCAGGCGGTGACATCATCTGGGATCCGAAGAACCCCGGCTCCAGGCCCTTCCACGAGACGGTGACGTATGAGCACAAGGAGGCGGTCGTGGACCACTGGAACCGTGAAGGGCGAAACACCGACCGGGCCGCCCGCAACGATTTCTACAACGACCCGGCCAACATGGAAGCCATGGACAAGGCCAAGAACTCGAGCGGGGGCGCGATGATGGAGGCGCGGTACAGCCAGGAGACCGGGCCGAACTACTCCTGCTCCTGACACGTCCGGGCCGCCCCGGTCCCGTCGATCACGTCACCTCGGAAGGAACCATGGACCTCCAGACCACCCTCGCCGGTTTCCCCAACGCCACCCCGCTCGACGGTCTCGACCAGGCCTGGAAGTGGAGCCTGGGCCCGGTGCTCCACTTCGCGGGCGTTCTGAGCGAGGACGGCACGCGTCTGCTGCAGACCAACCAGCGCGGCAGGCACGACGATGAGCTGGCACGGGCCGTGCTGGCCTTCGCCTGGGAGCACGAGCAGGCTCTCATCGGGACCGACCGGCCCATCGCAGCCGTTCCGGGTTTCTCGGCGGACGGGTACGTCTTCGACGCGGTGGCCGCCACGGCTCCCGAGGTGCACGGCCACCACAGGGCGCAGAACCCCGACCTCACCGCTGTCACGTACATCGTGTTCCCCGCCTTCGCGACGGAGGTGTCCGGGCGGGAGTCCTTGGAGGAGGCACAGGCCCGCTACCAGAAGATGCTGAGCCCCGCCGAGATCGGCCGGGAAGCGGTGCCCTTCCTGAAGATGAGCTTCGACAACCCTCGCACGGGCGGCGGCAGCACCAACCCCGGACGAGCGCTGACCTACCCCCGGATGCTGCGCCAGGAGATCCCTCAGCTGGAGGGAGCTCCCGGCGGATTCGTCGAGTGGGAGAACCGGACCGGCGAGGTGTGGCGGGTCGCCTGGGAGGGCGAATGGGTGCTGTCCGGAGCGGAAGGCGAGCGGCGGGGCATGAGCCTCGACGACGTGTTGGACGTCGCCGACCGCACGCTGCTGCTCAGTTGACCATGGCTGGTCGGACGTCACGCAGCCGCTCGTCCTCTCCCCGCTGCAGCACCCGACGGTTCACCTGAGCCGGCAATGGCGGCTCCGCGTCCCCTTCGTAGCCGAGGTGGAGTTCCCGCCGCGCCCGAGTGGCCATGACGTAGGAGGACATCCGCAGTGCGGCGGAGGTCGGATCGGTCGCCGCGTCCTCGTGGGTGTCGGGGACGACGACCGTGTCGAACGCCAACCCCTTGGCGCTGCGGCGGTGCCCGATCACGATGCCGGGACGGCCGAGGTCGAGTTTGCGGTACGTGCCGCCTTTCGACTGCGACGTGTACAGCTGGGGCTTGAGGCGCGGCGCCCGGTTGTGGATGCTGCCGAGCAGGGAGAACTGGGTGTGCGTGGAGGCGGCGATCACCCCGATGCTCTTCTCGGGCCGGGTCTCGGCCAGCAGGATCAGCAGGTCGGCGGCGCCCCGTTCGTGGAAGCGGTGCAGGCGCGGCGGCGGTCCCTGGCGGCCGGGCAGGGCGGGTGTGCCGGCGCCGGTGTGGAAGTGCGCGGCGAAGGCCGCGATCTGTTCGGTGTTGCGGTGGTTGCCGGGCAGGGCGGGTGTGCCGGCGCCGGTGTGGATGTGCGCAGCGAAGGCCGCGATCTGTTCGGTGTTGCGGTGGTTGCCGGCCAGGTCGCGGCGGGTGCACCGGCCCAGGTTCCGGGCGATCTCGTCGAGGGTGGAGTTGGTGTCGGTGAGCGCTGGCACTCGTCCGCGAAGACACTCGTGCGGGCCCCCGGCATGCGCGCGAGCAGGTAGAACTCCGGGGGGAGGTCCTGGCCCTCGTCGACGACCAGGGTCGGACCGGTGGCCGACGTGGGGTCGGCGGCCACCGGTCGAAGAGGGCTCCCCAGTCGTACCAGCCGTCGTCGCTGCCGGGCGGCGTGGCTCCGTACCACTCGGCGAGCCAGCGGTGGGCGGTCATGAAGCGGACCGAGCGGTCCGCGGGGCCCCGTGCGTGCACCGCGGGCGGCGAGCGACTGGCGCAGCAGGTTCGAGTAGGTCAGCAGGACCACCGGTGTTCCGGTGAGGGCGAGCATGACGGCCCGTTGGGCGGCCAGGACGCTCTTGCCGCTGCCCGGCGGTCCGCTGACCAGGTGGTTGCCGTCGAAGGGCAGGTCGTCGAGGCCGGCCCGCTGGTCGGGGGCGAGGTCAGGAACTGGCGGGAGGACAGCCAGGTGCAGGAGCGGTCTGGACGGCGTAGGACGACAGACCGCCCCGCCCCGACGACGAACATGAAAGGTGACCCGATGACCGAAACGCCGGAGACGAGCCCGGCGGTGTACCGGCTTCTGCCGAAGCTGGCACAGTACCAGCAGCTCACCCCGGACGGAGGGGACCTTCGCCGACTCAAGCGCTGGCAGCGTCTGGGCGCGGAGGAGGACCGGCCCGTCCGGTTCCGGACCAAGTGGGGCGGAGAGCGGAACTGGTCCAAGGGCGATTTTCCCTCGGGTTATCCCGGAGCTCCGATCCTGAGCCGGCGCCTCGTCGACCGGTTCGGAGCCGACGCGCTGCGGACGGCAGGCACCCTGATGCCTGTCGAGATCGAAGACGCGACTACGGACGAGTTCTACCTGCTCCTGATCGACCAAGTGATCGACTGCCTGGACCTACGGAGATCCTCGAGACCGAAGAAGCTGAACGGGGAGGTCACCAAGGCGGTGTACCGAGCGGACGCCCTCCCTTCGCACCTCCCGGCATTCCGCCTGCCGCAGTTCCCTGGGGCCGTGCAGTGGAACGGCTGGGCAGCCGAACGACTGGTCGAACTCGCAAGCGACCAGATCGAAGCACGCCTGTGCTGGTCCGGCGATCCGACGGCGGTCCCGCACCCCGACCCGTGGGGCTTCTGGTCGGGGTACGCCCACCCTGGTGCGCTCGTCAGCGCACCGCCGCCCTCCGGGCCCGCAGCTCCGTCCGGTAGTGCATGCCGAGGAAGAGCAGTACCGCGGTCAGGGCCAGTGCGGCCCACGTCCAGTTCAGCCAAACCAGGTCGGGATCGCTGACGTACACGCTTCCGTCCTCCCGTACGCAGTCGAAGCGGAGGGGGAGATAGGAGGCTCGGTGGTGGGTCAGACCCTCGATCGTCTCCGGGTCGAAGCCCATGCGGCAGGCCGGGGCCGGTACCGAGTCGGCGCCGACACCGACCTCCGCCTCCGACCACGCGACACCGGCCAGGCCCAGGGCATACACAGTGCCTGCGGCCCAGCCGAGGGTTGCCGCCGACCGGCGCAGCAGGTGGTCGGGCCAAGGCTGAGGCCGGCCGGGGAGCCCCATCGCGGCCGCCCGCGCCGCGGAGATGAGTGCCGCGACGGCACAGACCAGGAACAGAGCAAGTCCCAACAGCGCCAGCAACGGTTTCGTCGCCTCCCCTCCGGACGGGGCGAGACCGTCGTACGCGCCGTCACGCCGACTCTAGTCGCGCGGGACGTCCCTCACGTACACGACCCCGTCGATGCGTGGCAGGTGGGACGGGTCCAGGGGGGCGTAGCCGAAGTACGGGGACACTCGTGGGACGGCGGGCATGTCCCCTGCCACTGCGTCGAGTTGAGCGGCGTCGATCACACACTGCGGTTCGGGCAGCGCGTGCAGGATGCCCTCCACCGTGTCCTGCGGCGGGACGTCCACGCCCTGGTGCTTCATCGTGCCGAGGGCGGTCGCCAGGTGAGCGTACTGGTCGCCCAGCCTCATGCTCACCAACGCCCCGGCGCTCCACCACTCCACCTTCGGGTGGCCCCACATGCTCATCGCGCTCTGGTCCCGCTGCAGGTGACTGTTGTGGGCGTGGACCAGCACCGGGCCGCGTGCCGCGAGGGCGAGGAGGTTGCCGGCCATCATCTCGTCCCGTGTGGCGAGCAGGCGGGCCATGCGGGACGGTGACGTGTCCGCCATCCAGGAGTGGTAGCGCAGCAGGCCGACGGCGGTGCGGCCGTACAGGTGCGCTCGGTCGCGATCGTTCGGTGAGGACACCGCTGCGAGGTGCGGTGCCTGCGTCTCCAGCAGGGTGACCATGTCGTCCGCGACCAGGCGCAATTCGCGTGTTTCCGCCGTGCGGCCGATGGACTGGGACGGGTCCGTCATGGCCGCCTGGTTGGTCCATGGTGCGTCGGTGCCGAGCAGCTCGCCGAGTCTGTCCGCCGTGCAGGGCAGCAGTGCCGAGTCGACGTGGGCCGTCAGGTAGTCGTGCAGCGCGGTAAGAGCCTGGCGCGGGCTTTCGGCGCCTGCGATCTCCAGCGGGCCGTCGATGCCGGCGAACCGGACGTGGTCGTCCGCGGGACGGTCCGCGTTGAAGTCCCGCATCCAGCGAACCAGTTCACGGTTCGCTTGCGAGCCGCCCCAGTCGTGACTGAAGCCGCGCTCCGTCACGTCGTCGAGTGACCCCTCACCCGAGGTGACGTACGCGTTCACGGTCAGTGCCCTCAGGCAGTCGCTCTCCAGAGCGATCGTCCGATAGCCCTGCTCTTCCACCAACTGCCGGAAGAGACGGTTACGCAGGTCGAGGAGAGCGTCCTCGCCGTGCGTGGGCTCGCCCAGGGCGAGCACGCGGGGGCGGGCCGGAAGCAGTTCCATGATCGCCGACGCTTCGACGGGGCGGGCGAAGTCCTTGATGCCGGTTTCCATACCGTCAACGGTATCGTTGAACTTTCGGTGGAGAGTCTGGTCGCAGTATCGTCGTGTTCGTGGGGCATAACCTTCAAACGAGTGGCAAGCTGAGGCCGGTCGACCTGGCCCGTCGGCACGGTCTGTCCACCCAGGCGGTGAGGAACTACGAAGAGGCCGGCATCCTCCCGACAGCCGAGCGCACCGCCTCCGGCTACCGCGTCTACACCCCTCTGCACGAGCGGGCGCTGGCCGCGTTCCTCGCCCTGGTGCCGGGGCACGGGCATGCTACGGCGACGGCGGTCATGCAGGCCGTGAACCGTGACGCCGTCGACGAGGCCTTCCAGCTCATCGACGAGAGTCACGCACGGCTGCTGCACGACCGGCGCACGCTGCGGGCCGTGGAGGACGCCCTGCGCGGGCTCACCGCCGACTCGGCCTCCGCCGACTCGGCTGCCTTCACCCGAACCTTCATCGGGCCGCTGGCCGAGGAGCTGGGCGTCCGCCCGGCGACCCTGCGCAAGTGGGAGGACGCCGGACTCGTACGTCCGCGGCGCGACCCCCTGACCGGCTACCGGGTGTACGACCCGGTCGACGTACGGGACGCGCACCTGGTGCATCAGCTCCGGCGTGGCGGTTACCTGCTCGATCAGATCGCCCCGCTGATCACCCAGGTGCGGACAGCCGGCGGACTCGAACCCCTCGAAGGCGCTCTACGGGACTGGCGTGGCCGGCTGTCCGACCGCGGGCGGGCGATGCTGCGCGGGGCCGCCTCGCTGGACGCGTACCTGTCGGAGTGTGACTGAGTTGCGTCAGCCTTTCACACCCAGCGCGCCCAGCAACATCGGCAGCGAGGCGTGCAGTTCGCGCTCCCAGTAACGCCACGTGTGCGTGCCGGCGCCGTAGAAGTGGGTGGTGAGGCGCTTGGCGCCTACGCGCTTCAACTCGGCGGCGAGTGCGTGGTTCTGCCGGTTGAAGTCCGCCTCGAGGGCGCTCACCGCGCCAGGTTTGTCCAGCGGGCCCGCCGTGCCGTCGCCGCAGGAGAGGTACACGGGCAGCGACTTGAGGCGCTTCGCGAGGTGGAACGGGTCGTGGGCCTGCCAGATGCGCCGCTGCGCGACCGGGTCGCCCCACACCCGGAGGGGGTCGTTGCCCTGGCCTGCGAACAGGCCCAGGATGCGGTTGACCGACTCGTCGTTGAGGAGCGGGTGCGCGGAACCCGAGTACGCGGCGGTCGCCTTGAACATGCCGGGGTGCCGGGCGGCGTACAGCAGGGCGCCCTGGCCGCCCATCGACAGCCCGGCGACGACGCGGTTGCGGCCCGCGCCCCAGTCACGTTCGAGGAGGTGGCGCAGTTCGACCGTGTGGAAGGTCTCCCAGGCGGGGTCACCGCCCTCGCCGTGGTTCCACCAGTCGCTGTACCAGCCGTTCCAGCCCGCCTCCGGCATGACCACGAGCACATTGCGCAGGCTGTCGGTCTCGGCGACGTCGGTCATCGCGGTCCAGGACGTGTAGTCGCCGCAGCAGCCGTGCAACAGCCAGAAGGTGGGCCAGTGTTGACGTCGGTCGGCAGGATTCCAGCCGTCCGGGGTCAGCAGGCGGACCTTGACGGTGCGGCCGCCGAGCGCCGTCGAGCGGACCGACAGGTCCACCTGGCGCTCCGCGACCTGCGTGACCGCCACGACCTCGGCGCCGCGTCGCCCCGTCTCGCCCTGCGGAGAACGCGTATCGGCGGCATCTGCGCGGGTCGGGGCGACGAGCGTCGGTGTCGTCGGTACGAGGGCGAGGATCAGGACGGCGAGGACGAGACGTACACGGGCTCGGAAAGTGACTGCGGCGGTCACGGCGGCTCCCTGCGGTGCTGTTCGTCGCTGCGGTGGGGGGCGGCGGGGCGAAGAGCGGATGTGCCCTGAGGCAGCATCCACCACATGAGGCGATCGGCGACAGACCACGGTCGGCCTGGGCATGACCCGAGCGTGAACGATCCCTCGCTCGGCCGCGTGCGCACCCGCCCGCGGGCCGGGGTAGCTTGAGGCTCATCGAACCAACCCGTGAGGGGAGGGGGACGTGTGGTGACCGAGGAGTTCCTCATGCGTCTCGACGACGGCATGCTCGCGTACTTCCGTGACATGGCCGACGAGATGGTGAGCCGGTTCGGCATCTCGCGCGCCGAGGCCGTGGCGCGGATCAACGCCCGCTACGGCGCCTTGGACATCGCGCCGTACCCCGACCTCATGTGCCACGAGGAACCGGCGTACTGGGCGTACGGCGCCTATTACGTGCCGGACGCTGCCGGCCGACTTCCCTGCGGGGACGAGGGGTACGACCGACAGTTCGACGTCTCCTCCCTCGTGGTGCGGCCCGCGCCGGCGCCCGGCTCACCCGCGTGGACACTCACGGAGTGAGCCGGGGCCGGACCTGATTCGACACCTCTCGTCAGCGCCTGCGCGGCAGAATCAACAGCGCGTCTCCGACCGGCCGTTCCCCCGCCGCGTCCGACGGACGGTTGATCACCTGGCCGTTCGTCACCATCGTCGTCGATCCGCCCCCGTCGAGGTTGACGGCGTCCCTCAGACCGAGGGAACGGGCCACCTTCGCGCTCTCGGTGATGCTCAGCCCGAGGGAGGCCGTGCTGCGGCCGTCGGCCGTGACCAGGACGGTGCGGCCGGCCGCGTCCGTGCCGGCGAGGGTGCGGGGGTTGCGCTTGTGGACCCAGCCGTAGTACCAGCTGGGGTCGCCCGGGTGGACCATCCCGTCGGTGGCGGGGGTGACGTGGAGGCGTCCGTCGCGCACCAGTTCAGGGCCCGCGTTGACGATCTCCGTCCCCGGTGACGGCGTCACGCGGCGGCCCTGGTCGTCGCGGAGGGTCGTCTCGACGCGCAGGCGCTCGCCCGAACGGGCCAGAGCCGTCAGTTCGGCCACCTGCCGGCCGGTCGCCTGGATCGAGCTGCCGCCGGGCGGAAGCGGGCCCCCACGGACGGAGCGCAGCTCCAGCACCCGGCCCCGGCTGTCCAGGACGGCTTCCACGCCCTCGCCCTGCGGCGTGCTCGCGCCGTACTCCTGGGTGAACGCGACGAGTTGGTCGGGATTGGTGCACGTCACGTCGTGCAGGGGCAGCGAGGTGGGGCTGTCGCCCTCGCCGCCGCCGCAGTTGCGGATCAGGCCGGGTACGCGGTTGACGCCGTTGAGTGGCAGGGTGGTGCCGCGGGCGGTGATCCGTCCCTCCCAGGTGAGGCGGGTGATCTGGGTGCTGCGGCCGCCGTCGCGGACGACGAGGCCGGGGCGTCCGCTGACCGGTTCGCTCAACAGGCGCCCGGCGTACACGCCGACGCCCGCCGGGTCGCCGGGTGCGCCGGAGCGGGGGTCGAGGACGAAGAAGCCCGCGTTGACCGCGGCGACGGCTCCGGCGTCGGTGGCGAGGGTGCTGACGGTCTCGCGGTTCTCGATGTCGGGGCCGTAGGTGGCGTCCAGGGTGCCGCGGAAGGTGCGCGGGTCGATGGTCAGGACATCGAGGCGCCAGGGGCCGCGGTCGGTGGTCGCGCCGTCCCAGCCGGTGTAGGTGACCGAGCCGCCGTATCCGGCGTTGATCACGCGGATGCGCTCCGTCGCCGCGGCGGACTGGGAGGGGAAGCTGCCGATGCGGACGCGCCAGCCGAGCGTTCCGCCCGAGTAGTCCGTCGTCCTCGGTGTCGTCACCCGTTCGGCCCGCGCGTCGAAGCCGTCGCCTCGCAGCTCGGCGGCGAGTTCGTCGGCGCTGGCCTTGTCCTTGAGGGCGGTCGGCGGTGCGTCGGGGTCGGGTGAGGTGTCACCGCCGGGGATGGACGCCTCCACGGTCCAGCGGTGTGCCGGGTCCACGGCGCCGCGCACGATGCGGGTGAGCGTCAGACCGGGCCGCAGTGTCTGGGTGGTGCGGGTTTCGGCGAGGCCGGCCGGGCCCAGCGGGAGGGCCGCGCGGGCGTCGGCGGTGCGAGTGCCGGAGGCGCGGTTGTCGGCGGTGCGGCTTTCGGTGGACGCCTGGGCCGGGAGCCCGGTCACCGCCAGGACGACACCAAGGCCGACGGCCGCCCCGCCGAGTCTTCTCTTCTTCATCGTTGACCGCCCTCTCGCGCGTCGAGCCTGCCCGCGTCGCTCGTGGAGCGAAGCCCCGGTTGGGAACATGCGTCACTTTCTCGCCCTGTGCTGACGGCGTCACGAACAGTCACTTAACGCACGCTGGACAAGTATCGACCTGTGGGAACGTGCGTCAAGAAGGCGTGACCGCCTGCCAGTCGGGAAGCGCGGGGGCCTGGTCCGGTGGGCGCGGCGTCACACCGTCGGGTGACGCCGATGGCCGCGCGTCCGGCGTTGTCCACAGCCCTGAGCCGTTGTCAGTGGCCGCCGATAGATTCTTTCTCGTCCCGCCGGTCCGGCGAGGACATCCCCTTTCGTATGCATGGGAGAGGTGCGTTGTCGGATTGGGAGAGGTCGAGCACGGTGCGGGTGGTGCCGTCCGCGCGGCCGCGGAAGCTCGCCAAGGTGCCGTTCGTGGAGCTGGCGGACGGGCGGTTGCAGGGTGTGGTGTCCAGCGGCTCCGACATCGGTCGGGTGTACGTGTCGTCGGTGGAGGCGGGGACGTACGCGTTCTCGTGCAGCACGAACAACAACCGGCCGTGCGGCGGGGCGCGCGGCGCGTTCTGCAACCACATACGGGCGCTGATCGGTGAGGCCGTGCTCCAGTACGGCGCGGAGCGCGTCGCCCGCTACCTGAAGGTGGACGTGTCCGGTGAGCAGACGGACGCGCAGGGCCTGACCTCGGCCATGACGTCGACGCGCCCCGCCCAGGGGGACAGGGCGGCCGCGGCCCAGGTGTTCAGCCGGTTCCTGCGCCACCTGGCCTACCTGGAGTTCGCACCGACGACCGCGCCTGTGCCGGAGATGCACTGGTTCCCGACGACCGGGGCGGTGGCGTGATGCGAGCGGATCTGCTGACCGACGCCGTCGAAGGGCTGGACGAGGCGCTGGGCGCCGTGGACGGCTTCGACCAGGTGCTCGTGGGCGGGCTGCTGCGTCCGCAGCCGGCGCAGGCGGTCGGACTGGCCGCGTTGGCGGACGCCGTCGCCGGGTCGCCGCTGGCCGGGCGGGTCGCCGAAGCGGCGGAGAAGACCGCCGCGGGGGCCGCGGACGAGGACCACTACCTGGCGCTGGCCGCCGCGCGCTCGGCGCTGCTGGGTTCCGTGCATGACGCGCTCGTCGCGCGGGTCGAGGAGGCGGTCGGGCGGCCGCGCGCCGAGGAGCCGGCCGCCACGGCCGACGGCGCCGAGCATCCGGTGAACCTGCTGATGGCGACGCGTGGCTGGCTGTGCGACGTGGCACGAGCCGGCTGGCAGGGGATCGACCACGAACTGATCGGCGGCGCGGCCCCCGTCGTGACCGCGATGCTGCCCGAGCCGGGGCTGCGGCGGCTCGCCACGCTGCTCGACGGCTTCGCCGCGGAGCTCGCCGCGTCCTGCCCCGGCGCCACGCTGGAGCGGATGCCGGTACGGCGGTGGGCCGACCTGTGGTCGCGGGCCATGTTGCTGACGCTCCCCGGCGCGGACCGGGCGACAGCCGTGGCGGAGGCCACCGGCCGTCTGCTGCCGCTCGGGGTCGACCTGCACGAGCACGCCACGGCGGTGCAGGCACAGGTGCACGCGGTGTTCGAGCCGGCGGACGGCGGGACTCCCCGTCTGGTGCGGGCCGGCGTGTCCGCGCCCAAGCCGGACACGGTCGTCGGCGCGGGGCTGTGGCAGCTGCTGCGGCCGCACATGTCGCTGCTGGCCGCGGTCAGTGAGGGGCGTGCCATGGAGCTCGACGCCATGCCCGTCACTGCCGAGGGCGACCTGATCTGGGACGACGCCCGCGCCACGCAGGGCGAGCCCGCGGAGCCCTTCACCACCGCGCGGGTGGCGCTGCCGACCGCTGCCGCCGCCCCCGTGGCGCCGGTGGACCGGCATCCGGCGCGGATCGCCGTGCCCGTGCTGCTCGAGGGTTACGCCGTGGAGGACGCGGGTGAAGGGGTCGCCTTCCGGGTCGCCGGCGAGCGTCTGGCCGTCGGCACCGGCCGGGTGCCCGCCGCCGGGCCGCTGACCGCGGACGCCGTCGCCTCGTCCGCCGCGTGTCTCGGCCTGCTGCGCTGGGACGCCGGTCAGTTCCTGCTCCAGCCGTTGGCCGTGGAGCGCACGGTGCGGAAGAAGGCCGTCGCCGTGCACGCGGGGGCCTGGGCGGGGGGCACGGCCGACAAGGCGGGCGTACGGGCCGAGAAGGCCGCCACCGACGCCGTCAATGTGCTGCGTGAGCGCGCGGGAAGGCTGCTGCGGAAATGAGCGAGGTGAGCGTCGTCGAGGGAGGCGCCGAGGACGGGGCGCCCGTACCGGACTCCGACGAGAACCGGCGGCAGGTCCTGTACTGGCGGCTGCTGGCCCGGCTCTTCGACCCGGAGGAGCAGGCATCGCTGGAGTCGGCGAGTGTCGCCGTGGTCGAGGACATCGGGCTGCCGGTGGCGCTGCTCGACCCAGCCGCGTCCGTCGACTCCGTGGTGCAGCGCCATCCCGACCTGGCCGCCGAGTTCGACGGGCTGATGACGCCGGAGCCGGACGCGGACGGCGAGCGGGACCGGGCCGCCGAGGTGCGGCGGGCGGCGCTGGTGTCGAAGGTGCTGCTCAACGTCTTCTCGACCGGCAACGGCACGGTCACCGCCGAGCAGCTCGCCCGCTGGCAGTCGGACGCCGGCTGGCTGGAGCGGGCGCTGGGCTGTCGGCCCGGTGACCTGCGCGGCGGCCGGGGCGGTGCGGGTCGGGCACGTGCCGGCGGAGGGGTGAGTCCGACCGGCACCGGTGTCGGTACGCCCGCGCCCGACCTGAGCAGGCTGATTCCCGAGATCGGACCCGAACTGGGTTCGATCGAGGCCGGCCTGGTGCAGCGCATGCATCTGCGCGAGGTGCTGGCCGACCCGGCCCTCGCCTCGCGGCTGACGCCCAGCATGTCGCTGATCGAGCAGCTGCTGCGGGACAAGAACAACCTCTCCGGGCTCGCCCTCGCCAACGCCAAGGCGCTGATCCGGCGCTACGTCGACGAGGTCACGGAAGTGCTGCGCACGCAGGTGGAGAAGGCCTCGGTCGGCGAGCTGGACCGGTCCGTGCCGCCCAAGCGGGTGTTCCGCAACCTCGACCTGGACCGCACCATCTGGAAGAACCTGACCAACTGGGACCCGGAGGAGGAGCAGCTGTACGTCGACCGGCTCTACTACCGGCACACCAGCCGGAAGACGACGCCGCAGCGGCTGATCGTCGTGGTGGACCAGTCGGGGTCCATGGTCGACTCGATGGTCAACTGCACCATCCTGGCGTCGATCTTCGCGGGCCTGCCCAAGGTGGACGTGCACCTCATCGCGTACGACACGCAGGCACTGGACCTGACGCCGTGGGCGCACGACCCGTTCGAGACGCTGCTGCGCACCCAGCTCGGCGGCGGCACGGACGGCACGGTCGCCATGGCGCTCGCCCAGCCCAAGATCGCCGAGCCGCGCAACACCGTGGTGGTGTGGATCTCCGACTTCTACGAATGGCGCACGGACGAGCTGTTCGAGAGCATGGCCGCCATCCACCGTTCCGGGGCGAGATTCATCCCGGTCGGGTCGGTGACCAGCTCAGGCCGCGGCAGCGTCAACCCGTGGTTCCGGGAGAAGTTCAAGGACCTGGGCACGCCGGTGATATCCGGCCACATCAAGAAGCTCGTGCACGAGCTGAAGACGTTCCTGACGTGAGCGCCGGCGCTCCCGCGCCCCGAAGCCCCGTCTTCTCATCTTCTCGACTTACCCACTCACCGACTTCTCGACTTCTCGTTTCCGACTTCGACTTCGACTTCGAAAGGCTCATCCCTCATGTCCGAACTGCTGCGCGCCCCCGCCGAGATCAAGTACGCCGAGGAGCTCGACTGGCTGGAGTCGATCGACGACAACCCCAAGCCGTTCTCGTGGCGCCTCTCTCCGAAAATGGTGCGGCTGTTCATCCTCGGCTCGGAGCGGGCCGACGGGCTGGACCGTGAGGTCTCGCAGAAGTGGTTCGGCGACCGCAGCTTCGTGGAGCGGTCGATCGTCACCCTCGCCTCCGACCGCGGCCTGCTGCTGATCGGCGACCCCGGCACGGGCAAGAGCTGGCTGGCCGAACTGCTGTCGGCGGCGATCTGCCGCAACTCGACCCTGGTCGTCCAGGGCACGGCCGGCACCACCGAGGACCACATCAAGTACTCGTGGAACGTGTCGATGGTGATCGCCAAGGGCCAGTCACGGGAGTCGATGATCCCCTCGCCGATCATGACCGCGATGGAGACCGGCGCCATCGGCCGCTTCGAGGAGCTGACCCGGTCCACCAGCGATGTGCAGGACGCGCTGATCTCGATCCTGTCGGAGAAGTACGTCTCCGTCCCCGAGCTGGAGAGCGGGGGCGGCGACGACAACATCGTGTTCGCCAAGCCGGGCTTCTCGATCATCGCCACCGCCAACAGCCGCGACCGGGGCGTCAACGACCTGTCGTCCGCGCTGAAGCGCCGCTTCAACTTCGTCCGCATCCCGGTGGTGACGAACAAGAAGAGCGAGGCGGAGATCGTCCGCTTCCGCACCGAGGAGCTGCTGCGCCGGCACGCCATCGACCTGGACGTGCCACCCACGCTGCTCGACGTGCTGCTGCAGAGCTTCGCCGATCTGCGCGCCTCCGCCGCTGCGGCCGGCAGCGACGACGAGAAGCTGGAGTCCGCGCTGTCGACGGCCGAGCAGATCGGCGTCCTGGAGGACGCGGTACTGCACGGCAACTTCTTCGGTGAGCGTGCCCTGACCGCCCGCACCCTGGCGTCCTCGCTGGTCGGCTCGCTGACCCGGCGGGAGCCGGAGGACCTCGCCATACTCAACAAGTACCTGCACGGGGTGGTCGAGCCGCGCAGCAAGGAGGAGGGCGGGGCCTGGCCCGAGTTCCTCGAGGGCGGCCGCGACGCGATCGCCACCCTGTCGTGAGCGGGTCCCGGGCGAGCGGTGTGTTCACCGCGCTGCGTACACAGCTCCAGGAGGCGGCGACCGAGTTCGCGGGCGGTCCCGACGCACTGGAGGGCATCCTTCTGGGCCTGGTCGACGACGTCGACCGGGCGGTGCGGGAGCCGCTGGAGATCTTCCCCGTCTGCCACCACTCCCCCGCCTCCGCCCTGGCCATGGCCCGCCGCCTGCGGGAGAAGCAGCCGAAGGTGGTGTACCTGGAGCTGTGCGAGGACATGGCGCCGCTGCTGACCGAGCTGCGCAACTGCCGGCTTCCCGTGGCGGTGCAGGCGTTCGCCGGCGACATCGACGGGTTCCCGCAGGAGTGGGCGCCGCTGTCGGTGGTCGCGCCGATCACGGAGGCGTCCGCCGAGTACCAGGCGATCGCCTACGCCCTGGACACGCCGGGCGTGGAACTGGTGCTGGTCGACCGCTCCTCCGACCACGTCTTCCAGTGGAACACCAGCGCTTCCGAAAACGAGGCCTCGGCCGAGGCGGACGAGGCGCCGAAGTCCGAGGAGGCGGCGCTGCACGGCGAGGCGGTCGGCGTCGAGATCGGCGACCTGCGCCCCAGGTTCGCCGAGCTGGAGGAGCATCTGCTGCGCCACGGGAAGGTGCGGCACTGGTCGGAGTGGTGGCACCAGTACGTCGAGGTCCCGCTCGGGGACAGCGACCACGACACCTACCGTCAGGTCATGTTCCTCATCGGCAGCCTGTTCCGGCGGCTCGCGCCGGGCGACGGCGACCGGGTCCGGGTGGACGAGGACCGCGAGCGCCACATGTGGACGCGGATGCGCGAGCACATGGCGGCGACGGGCACCGGCCCGGAGGACTGTCTGTACGTGTGCGGGGCGTTCCATGCGGCGAGCCGGGTGGAGGAGTTCGGTGTGGACGGCCACTCGGACTCGTTCACCATCTCGCCGCGCACGGCGACCACCTGGCAGTACGGGCTGATCCCGTCGAGTCACGCGGCGATCGAGGCGCAGTTCGGCCTGGCGCCCGGCTCGGTGTCGATCGCGGCGACGCAGTGGCAGAAGAGCCTCAAGCGGACGGGGGTGCGGCCGTACCGGCTGGAGGGCCAGGCGGGGGCGCGCACGTCACGCGCGAAGAAGGCGCCGCCGGCCGCCGCACCGGCGGTCCCGGCGCCCGCGACGGACCGGCTGTCCGGGTTCCTGCGGCAGCCGCCCGTGTTGGACGGCCTGGACGAGTCGGAGCTGCTCGGCTGGTCCGTGGACATCGTCAGGGCGGCCCGCCGCAACGGCTATCTGGCCTCCACCGCGGACGCCATCGCCGTCTTCGAGACGTCGATCCTCCTCGCGGGGATGCGGGACCGGGCCAAGCCGACGCCGTACGACTTCCAGGACGCGGCGGTCACCTGCATCGAGAAGGACCGCGTGCCCGGGCGGCGGGACGTACGGCGGCTCGTCGAGATCATGATGGGCGGCGACCGGATCGGGCAGGTGGGCTACGAGGCGCTGCCGCCGCTCGCCCGAGACGTGTACGACCGGCTGGAGCCGCTGGGGCTGAAGCTGCAACAGCGCGGTGTGCAGCGGGCGTTGCTGGATGTGGCCGGGCGGCCCGAGCTGGAGGCGTGCTCGGACGTCCTGTGGATGCTGCGGCGGCTGATGCCGACGGCTGCGGCCCGGCCGATCATGGGTGAGCGGCGGCTCGGTGAGCGGTCGATCCAGGAGTCCTGGGACCTGGCTCTCGGCACCCATCAGCGTGCGCTCATCGAGCTCGGCTACGAGGGCGTCAGCATCGAGCAGGTGCTGGAGCAGCGGCTGCGGCGCGAGGCGTACGGTCCGCGGGCGACCACGGCGGGCGTGCTGGCGGCCGTCGAGGACAGCCTCCTGTACCTGCGCAGCGGGCGTCTGGCGGACGAGCTGGGCACGCACGCGCTGAAGGTGCTGTCCGCGGAACGCACGGTCGACGGTGCGCCGGAGGTGCTGCGCCGGGCGCGGGCGCTCCTGGCCTACTACCGCACGAGCCAGCCGGAACTGCCGGCGTGGATCGAGTCCTTCGTGAAGGCGGGGTACGCGCACTACTGCACGCTGCTGCCGACAGCGTTCCGCGACGAGGACGCGACGGTGGGGCAGGTCGCGGCGATGCTGGGCTTCCTGTTCAGCATGGAGAGCCTGGCGCTGTCCCTGGGCTGCGACCGTACGCAGCTGGAGCTGGCGGTGGCCCAGTCGCACCCGGAGGACCCGTCGAAGACGGCCCTGCTGTGGGCGGCGCAGGTACAGCTCGGCACGTTGTCGCGCGCCGAACTGCGCGCCCGGTGCGACGCGTTGCTGGACAACCCGCTGGTGGTGCCCTCCTACCCGCGCTACCTCAGCGGCTTCGTGCACGCACTGGAGCCGGTGCCGGGGCTGGCGGACGTGGTGGTGGAGGCGGTGTCGAACGCGTTCGGCCGCCTGCCGGACACGGTGCTGCTGCCGTGGCTGCCGCTGCTGATCACCACCCTGCGCAAGGGCGCGGGGGACCTGGCGCCGCTGCTGATACGCGAGGCGGGCCGCGTCTTTCCTGGCCGGCTGCCGGCGCTGGACACGTGGGTGCCGCCGTGGCGGCAGCCGCAGGAGGACCCGTTCGCGGCCTCGCGTTCCCGGCACATGACCACCGCCGTCCCGGCTCCCCGGGGCGCCGCCCTGCTCGCCGCTCACCCGGCGGCGTGCGACGCGTTGGCGGAGCTGCTGGGCTGCGAGGACGGCTGGCAGCAGCAGGGCACGTCAGCCCTGCCGCCGAGCGGCGCGGGCGCGGCGCTGCTGACCGCGTATCCGGCGGCGTGCGACGCGGTGGCGGAGCTGCTGGGCTGCGACGAGGGCTGGGCGCCGACCGTCGGCACCGGTTCGCCGGGTGCGGCCCTGACGACGACGCACCCCGCCGCGGCCGAGGCGCTGGAGGCGCTGCTCTCGCGCGCATGACGGACAGCGGTCGGACACAGGGTCACCGGTGTCCGACCGCTGAGGCCGGCGTCGTGTCGCGGCGCCGGACGGCCCCCCTGCTGTGCGCGACCGACACGCGTCCAGAGCCGTCGTCAGGCGAACGGGAGGGTGAGTACGCCGAACCCTCGCGACCTGGGGTGGGGGGAGCACGAGGACGTGGCGGTCCTCGGCGTGGGCGGTGCCGCCGTTCGGAGGGCCCAGGGTGCCCGTGCGAAGTGCACCAGCGACCTCGCACAGGAGTTCTCCTCACCGACCGCTGCCCGCCGGAGGTTGCCCGCGTCCACCGTGAACATCAAGGCCGGCGGAACCGTCCTCGGGCCGCGGTTGCAGCCGAGGGCGGGCCGCAGGTCGGGTTGTGTTCGTGCGCCGACCCGGCGGCGGGCAGGTGTGGACGCGTGCTCAGCGGCGAGGGGGACGGTAGGCGTCGTTGGTTTCCACCGGGGCACCGCCTCCCAGGACTCCGCCGCCGGGGATGTGGATGGTTCCGCGCACGGCGACGGCCGCCGTGCCGTGGCGTGGCACCGGCATGGGGGCCAGCCGCTCCCAGCGGTCGCGCAGGGTGTCGTACGCCTCGGTCTCGTCGAAGACCGTGTTCGGGTTGGTGCCGTCGTGCCGGCCCTCGCCGCCGAACGTGTAGATCCTCCTCCCGAGGGCCGCGGCGGCGATGCCGCCGCGTGCGGTGGGCATCGGTGCACGCTCGGTCCAGCGGCGGGCTCCGTGCTCCCACGCGTAGACGGTGTCCCGCACGTTCACCTGCCCCCGGTCCCGGCCGCCGAGCACATAGAAGGTCTCGCCGACGACGGCCCCGCCCACGTGGTCGCGGGCCTCCGGCAGCGCGGGCAGCTCCTCCCACCGGCCGGTCACCACGTCGTACGCCGACACGGTGGCCACCGTGTCCTGGAGACCGCCCGCGCCCGGCACGAGGACACGCATACCACCGGCCAGGAGGATCTTCCTCCCGCTCACGCCCATTGCGGCGCTTCCCCGCTCGACGCCCCGGGGCATCGGAGGCAGCCGCCGCCACCGGTCGGCGCGAGGGGAGTAGACGAAGCAGTCGCGCAGGGCCTGCCACTCCGATCCGCCCGACAGCCCGCCGAGGACGTAGATCCGGTCGTGGACCACGGCCACGTTGGGATGGTTCATGGCAACGGGCAGCGGCGCCGCAGTCGACCAGGTGTCGCGGCGCGTGTCGTAGACGTCGACCTGTCCGGTGGTGGCGACGCCGCCGGCCCCGTCGTGGACGATGCCACCGATGACGTAGACGTCGTCGCCGACAGCGGCGACGCTGTGCTCCTGCCGGGGGCCGCTCGCGATCGGCGCCAGCGGCCGCCACCCTTGGCCGTAGTTTCCCGGTATCGGCGGCGAGCCGCCGGGGTCCGTGGGGTGGTCGGGGTGGGCGTGGGCCTGGACGGCCGGGGCGACCGCCAGGGCCGCGCCGAGAAGCAGGACCGTTCTCCGCTGCATGAGGAACTCCTTGTCGCGCGACCTGGTCGTGCCTGGGAAGCAAGAGGCTTCGGCCCGTTCAGGATTTCTGTGCCGCGGCAGGAGAACCAGGGGACGTCGTCCCACGTTTCGGCCGGTTCCGGGTCAGGACGTGGACTCGACCACGTCCTGCGTGCCGAGGACCGCCAGCAGGTCGAGCGCGTCGGCGCTGTCGGTGCCCAGCGCCGGGGTGAACCACAGCAGACGCTGCCGGCCGTCCTCGCTGAACAGGTTGAGGCAGTTGACCTCGACGACCCCGAGGGCGGGGTGTCGGATCCGCTTCCGGTCGTCGCGGCGGAACGCCACGTCGTGGTCGGCCCAGAGGGCGGCGAACTCGGGCGAGGCGTGCAGCAGGGTGCGGATCATCGATGTGGCCTCGGCGTCCTTGGCGTCCCTGCGGGCGGCGGCCGCGCGCAGGTCGGCGACGAACGCCCGGGACTGGGTCGCGTGGTCGGCCTCGGGGTACAGACGGCGCGCGTCCGGCTCGGTGAACCACCGGTGGACGAAGCTGGCGCGGGGCCCGCGAAATCCCGACTGGTCACCGAGCAACGCCACCGCGAGCGGATTCTGCACCAACGTGACGTGGAGGTCGGTGATGACCTGCGCGGGTGTGGACGGCATCCGCTGGAGCAGGTCGAGCATGCCGGGGTGGACGTGCGAGGCCGCGGTGCCCGGGGCGGGAACGGGGCGGTCCGCCAAGCGGTAGAGGTAGTCGCGCTCGTCGGCGGTCAGCCGCAGCGCCCGGGCCAGAGCGGCGATCATCTGTTCGGAGGGCTGGGAGCCCGCTCCGCGTTCGAGCTCGTTGTAATAGTCCACCGATGCCCCGGCGAGCTGCGCCACCTCCTCCCGGCGCAGGCCGGGTACCCGGCGCCTCGGCCCGGCGGGGAGACCCACGTCGGCCGGCCGGATACGGCTTCGCCGCGACCGCAGGAACGTCCCGAGCTCGGTGTACTTGGCAGAACCCATGTGCACCATTCTGTGCCCGGCCGGGGCGCCGGCCCAGGGGATGGCATCCCCTGGTTGCGCCGGCCGCCACCGCGCACCGTGGAGGCATGACTACCAGCGACCCCCTTCACACACCGGCACCCGAGCGGGTGGCCGTCGTCACCGGCGGATCGCGTGGCATCGGCCGCGCGGTGTCGCTCCAGCTGGCCCGCGACGGTCTGGCGGTGGTGGTGAACTACACCAGGGACGTGGCCTCGGCCGAGGAGACCGTGAAGGCGATCACCGCCGACGGCGGGAGGGCGGTCCCCGTACGGGCCGACGTGGCGGACGAGCACGCGATCGCCGCGCTGTTCGACCGGGCGGAGCGGGAGTTCGGCGGCGTGGACGTGGTGGTCAACGCCGCCGGCCGCCTTGTCCTGTCGCCTGTCGCCGACCTCGACCTGTCGGCCCTCGACGAGATGCACCGCACCAACATCCGCGGCGCCTTCGTGGTGGCCCAGCAGGCCGCTCGACGGCTGCGGCCCGGTGGCTCCTTCCTGGGCGTGTCGACCTCCGTGGTCGGAGCACAGTTCCCCGCTTACGGCGCGTACGTGGCGAGCAAGGCCGCCGTCGAGTCGATGACCCTGATTCTCGCCCGCGAGCTGCGCGGCCGGGACATCACGGTGAACACCGTCGCCCCCGGCCCCACAGCCACCGACCTGTTCCTCGACGGGAAGACGCCGGAGGAGATCGACCGGCTCGCGAAGACCCCGCCGCTGGAGCGGCTGGGTACGCCCGAGGACATCGCCCGGGTCGCCGCCTTCCTCACCGGCCCGGCGGGGCACTGGGTGAACGGGCAGGTCCTGCGGGCCAACGGCGGAATGGTGTGAGCATCCCGCCGGCCGCCCTGCCGGTCACCCGAGACGTGCCGGTCACCCCGGAGACGTCCGTACGGCGCCCGTATCGCGTCGGCCACTTCCCACAGAGCTCTCAAGGAGTACGAGTCATGCCTTTCGCCCACTTCAAGGTCCCCGCGGACACCCTCAGCCCCGACGACAAGAAGAAGATCGTCGAGCGCACCACCGATCTGTACGCCGAGATCTACGGTGACCGCGCCCGCGCCACCACCGTGGTGCTCGTCGACGAGGTCGTCGACGGGGGCTGGGGTGTGGGTGGTCACGTCCTCACCGCCGCCCTGCTCAACGGCGACGCCTGACCCGCGGCCGCCGGTGGGCGCGGGCAGGCGGTGCCCGCGCCCACCGGCGCCGGGACGTCACGCCGCCCGGCGCACCCGCTCCCCGTGCCCCCGGATGATGTCCGCGTACCGGTGCCCCGAGCCCTTGATCGTGCGGGCCTGGGTGGCGTAGTCGACGTGGACCAGGCCGAAGCGCTTGTCGTAGCCGTACGCCCACTCGAAGTTGTCGAGCAGGGACCAGGCGAAGTAGCCGGCCAGCGGCGCGCCCTTGCGGGCCGCGGACGCGCAGGCGGCGATGTGCCGGGTGAGGTAGTCCTGGCGCTCGGGGTCGTCGACGGTGCCATCGGGGCGGACGACGTCCGGGAAGGCGGAGCCGTTCTCGGTGACGTAGAGCTTGCGGGCGCCGTACTCCTCGGTGAGCCGCAGGAGCAGGGCCTCGATGCCGCCGGCGTCGATCTCCCAGTCCATGCCGGTGCGCGGGACGCCGTCGCGGCGGACGGACGTGGCGTAGGGGGCGGGACCCTCCGGGTCGGCGGCGACCACTTGCGGGAAGTAGTAGTTCAGGCCGAGCCAGTCGAGCGGGGCCGCGATGGTGTCGAGGTCGCCGGGCCGTTCGGGGAGGTCGACGCCGTAGACCTCGCGCATGTCGGCGGGGAAGCCGCGGCCGTGGACCGGGTCGAGCCACCAGCGGTTGGTGTGGCCGTCCATGCGGACGGCGGCGGCGCGGTCCTCGGGGCTGTCGCTCGCCGGGTGGATGGTGGAGAGGTTGTTGACGATGCCGACCTGGGCGTCGGGGGCGACGGCGCGGATGGCGCGTGCGGCCAGACCGTGGCCGAGGAGCAGGTGGTACGAGGCGCGGACGGCCGCGGTGAGGTCGGTCCAGCCGGGGGCCATCTTGCCTTCGAGGTGGCCGATCCAGGCGGAGCACAGGGGTTCGTTGAGGGTGGCCCAGTGGCGGACGCGGTCACCGAGGCGTTCGGCGACGGCGGAGGCATACGCGGCGAAGTGCTCGGCGGTGTCGCGCTCGGGCCAGCCGCCGCGGTCCTGGAGGGTCTGGGGCAGGTCCCAGTGGTAGAGGGTGACGGACGGGGTGACGCCGGCTTCGAGGAGACCGTCGACCAGGCGGTCGTAGAAGGCGAGGCCCTTCGTGTTGACCGGGCCGTCGCCGCCGGGCACGACGCGTGGCCAGGCGACGGACAGCCGGTAGGCGTTGGCGCCGAGGCGGCTCATCAGGGCGATGTCCTCGCGCCAGCGGTGGTAGTGGTCGCAGGCCACGTCGCCGTGGTCGTCGTTGTCGATGCGGCCGGGTGTGTGCGAGAAGGTGTCCCAGATCGACGGAGAACGGCCGTCCTCCGCCACGGCGCCCTCGATCTGGTAGGCCGAGGTGGCCGTGCCCCACAGGAAGTCGTCGGGGAGGGCGGCGTAGTCGATGGTCACGAAGGTCCTTTCGGGGTGGGTCACTTGACGGCTCCCGCCGTCAGGCCGGCGACGAGGTAGCGCTGGAGGAGCAGGAACCCGGCGACCACGGGGACGCTCACCACGAGGGAGGCGGCCATGATCTGGTTCCAGTACACGTCGTTGAGGGTGGAGTACCCCTGGAGGCCGACCGCCAGGGTGCGGGTGGTGTCGTTGGTCATCACGGAGGCGAAGAGGACCTCGCCCCAGGCGGTCATGAAGGCGTAGACGGCGACGGCGACGATGCCGGGGACGGCGGCCGGGACGACGACGCGGAACAGCGCGCCGAGCGGTCCGCAGCCGTCCACGAGCGCCGCCTCGTCCAGGTCGCGCGGGACGGAGTCGAAGTAGCCGATCAGCATCCAGATGGAGAACGGCAGCGAGAAGGTGAGGTACGTGAGGATAAGACCGCCGCGGGAGCCGAACAGGGCGATGCCGGTGGCGTTGCCGATGTTGACGTAGATGAGGAACAGCGGGAGCAGGAACAGGATGCCGGGGAACATCTGCGTCGACAGCACGGTCACCGTGAAGACGCGCTTGCCGCGGAACGAGTAGCGGCTGACGGCGTACGCGGCGAAGACGGCGATGACCACCGAGCAGACGGTGGCGGCGCCCGCGACGATCAGCGAGTTCACGAAGTAGCGGCCGAGCGGGACGGTGGACCAGATGTCGATGTACGGGCGGATCGTCAGCTCGGTCGGCAGCCAGCGGAAGGTGCCGGTGACATCGGCGAGCGGCTTCAGCGAGCTGGACAGCATGACGTACACCGGGATCAGGACGAAGCCGGTGAGGAGCGTCAGGAAGATCCGCCGTGACCACAGGAACGAGCGGGGCGGGGCCATCGGGGACCGGGGCGTGCTCACTGGGCGGTCCTCCGTCCGCGTGAGGTGAGGGCGAGGTAGACGCCCGTGACGACGAGCAGGAACAGCAGGAGCAGCACGGACATCGCGGACCCGGTGCCGAAGTTCCAGGTGACGAAGGACGCCTGGTAGATGTGCACGGAGATGAGGTCGGCGGCCTCGGGCGCGCTCTTGCCGAAGAGGACGTAGGGGGTGTTGAAGTCGTTGAACGTCCACAGGAACAGGACGAGGACCAGCACCTGGTTGACGGGGCGGAGGGACGGCAGGGTGATGCGGCGGAGCTGCTGGACCATGCCGGCGCCGTCGAGGGCCGCGGCCTCGTACAGCTCGCGGGGGATGTTCTGCAGGCCGGCCATCACGATGAGGAAGGCGAACGGCCAGCCTTTCCACACCGACACGGTGAGCAGGGCGACGAAGCTGTTGTCGCCGATCAGCCAGAAGGAGGGCTTGTCGGTGAGGCCGAGCTGGTCGTGCAGGACGTGGTTCACCAGGCCGTTGTCGTGCTGGAACATGAACACCCAGGTGATGACGGCCGCGTAGACGGGCAGCGCGTACGGCACCAGGAACAGGGCGCGCAGCAGGCCGCGGCCGCGGAAGGTGTCCTGCATGAACACCGCGGCGGCGGTGCCGATGAGCCAGCACAGGCCGACGGACAGCACGGTGAAGGCGACCGTGACGAGGAACGAGTGGAGCAGGGCCTGGCCGACGGGGGCGTCGAAGTCGACGGAGACGGAGTAGTTGTCGAGGCCGGCCCAGGGGGCGGTGCTCCAGTCGCGGATGTAGAACTGGGTGAGTTCCTTGAAGCTCATCACGATGCCGATGACCATCGGCACCAGGTGGACGAGGAGTTCGAGGAGCAGGGCGGGCAGAAGCAGCAGGTAGGGCAGCCCGACGCGGCGGAGCCGCCCGGTGCGGCGGCGGGGGCCGCGCGCCGCACCGGGGGAGCTCTTCCGCACGGTGGCCTCCGCTGCGGGGGCGGTGGCGGTCATGGCGGTGTGGGGACTCACTTCGTGGGCATCTGCTGCTGCGCCTTGGTGAGCGCGGCCTTCACCGAGTCGGTGGTGACGGGGCGTCCGGCGGCGGCGTCGGCGAACAGGTCCTTGACGGCGGTACCGACGGCGGTCTCGAACTGGGACTCGTCGGGCACCTGCGGCAGCGCGACGGCGCTCTTGGCGAGGGTGTCCTTCAGCACGGCGTTGGCGGGGGTGTTGAAGGCCGGGTCGGCCTGGGCGGCCTTGACCGGCGGGATGGAGCTGTAGGCGGTGTTGAGGATCTTCTGCTCGGCGTCGCTGGTCATGAATTTCACGAACTCGGTGGCGCCGTCGAGGTTGTCGGTGTTCTTGAAGACGGCGAGGTTGATGCCGGCGACCATCGAGTTGACCTGCTTGCCGGGTCCGGGGCTCCCGGACTGCACGGGCACGGGGGCGATGCCGTACGCGTCCTCACTCATGCCCTGCGACTTCAGGTTGGCGGACGCGGACTGCCACAGCAGCATGCCGGTCCTGCCCTTGGCGAAGTCGCTGACCGACTGGTTCTGCGCGTACTCGGCGTTGCCGGGGGCGATGACCTTGTCCTTGGCCATGAGGTCGACGTACTGCTTGACCGCGGTGACGACGCCGTCGCCGGTGAAGTCGGGCTTGCCGTCGGCTGTGAAGAAGTCGGCGCCGTGCTGCTTGGCGAAGACGTAGGCGTGGTGGACGTTCTCGGAGGGGTTCGAGCCCTCCATGGCTGTCCCCCACTTGCCGTCCTTGGACAGCTTCTTGCCCGCGGCGACGAACTCGTCCCAGGTGGCGGGCGGGGCGTCGATGCCGGCGTCGGCGAACATCTGCTTGTTGTAGTAGAGCGCGTACGCCATGGAGTAGAGCGGGACGGCGGCCGGGGGCTGTCCCTCGGCGCCGGTGGAGCCGAGGGCGGAGTCGACGAAGCGGTCCTTGCCACCGATCTTCTCGAACTGCTCGTCGTCCCACGGCAGGAGGCCGCCGGTCGCCTGGAGGGAGGCGGACCAGGTGTTGCCGATGTTCAGCACGTCCGGGCCCTGGCCGGAGGTGGTGGCGGTGAGGATGCGGTTGAGCAGGTCGGACCAGGGCACGACCTCCAGCTTGACCTTGATGCCGGTCTGCTTCTCGAACTTGTCGAGTTCGGGCTGGAGGACCTTCTTGTCGGCCTCGATACTGGCGCCCTGGTTGGAGGCCCAGTAGGTCAGTTCCTTCGGCGAGTCGTTGGACCCGCCACCGGCGCTCGAACCGCCTCCGCAGGCCGAGGCGGCGAGTGCGAGAGACAGCATGACGGCGCCTGTGGCCGCGGCTCGGATGCTGCGCATGGCTCCTGGTCCCTTTCCGGGAATGTCGAATGCCCCGGGGACGGCCCGGGGACAGCGCCTCACGGCTTAATTTAGGACGTGAGTTAAACCCTTGGCCGGGGCCACGTCAAGGGTTCTGACGGACTCGCTCGACTCTTGTCGCATGTCTTGACTCATGCGTTCCGGAGATGAACCATTCAGCGGCGAGAGAGCGCTCCCAACTCCCCTGCTCCTTTCATCTCTTGAACCAGGAGAGCCGCCCCATGACGTCGACGTCCGACTCCCCTTCCACCCCCTCCCCCGCCGCTTCGGCCCCGCGTTCCGCCGTAGGCCGCAGAGCCGTCCTCGGCGCCGCGGCCGCCGTTCCCGTGCTGGCCGGGCTGGCCGGTACGGCGTCCGCCGCGCCGGCCTCGCGCAGAAGGCTCTCGCGCCTCAAGGGCGGTGGCGACCTCGGGCCCAACGTGATCGTCTTCGACCCGTCCACGCCGGGCATCCAGGCCACGCTGGACGAGGTGTTCGCCCGGCAGGAGGAGGACCAGTTCGGCCCGGGCCGGTACCAGTTCTTCTTCAAGCCTGGCGCCTACCAGGGGCTCAATGCCCAGCTCGGCTTCTACACCTCGGTCTCCGGCCTCGGCCTGTCCCCCGACGACACCACCATCCACGGTGACGTGACGGTCGACGCCGGCTGGTTCGACGGCAACGCCACGCAGAACTTCTGGCGTTCGGCGGAGAACCTGGCCCTCGTCCCGGCCAACGGCACCAACCGGTGGGCGGTGGCCCAGGCCGCGCCGTTCCGCCGGATGCACATACGCGGCGACCTCAACCTCGCCTCGTCCACGTACGGTTGGGCCAGCGGCGGCTACATCGCCGACAGCCGCATCGACGGCGCGGTCGGCCCCTACTCGCAGCAGCAGTGGTACACCCGGGAGAGCTCGGTCGGCGGCTGGACCAACGCCGTGTGGAACATGGTGTTCTCCGGCGTCGAGGGCGCCCCCGCGCAGAGCTTCCCGGACCCGCCGTACACCACGCTCGACACCACGCCGGTCTCCCGCGAGAAGCCGTTCCTGTACCTCGACGGCGAGCGGTACCGCGTCTTCCTGCCCGCGCTGCGGAGGAACGCGCGCGGCGTCACGTGGGGCAACGGCACTCCGCGCGGCACCTCGCTCCCGCTGGACCGCTTCTACGTCGCGAAGCCGGGAGACTCGGCGGCCACCATGAACCAGGCGCTGGAGCAGGGCCTCCACCTGCTGCTCACGCCCGGTGTCTACCACGTCGACGAGCCGGTCCGGGTGAACCGGCCGAACACGGTGGTCCTGGGTCTCGGTTACGCCACCCTCATTCCCGACAACGGCGTCACCGCCCTGAAGGTCGCCGACGTCGACGGCGTACGGCTGGCCGGCTTCCTGATCGACGCGGGGACGGTCAACTCTCCGGTCCTGCTGGAGGTCGGGCCGCGCGGCGCCTCCCGCAGCCACGCCGCCAACCCCATCACCGTCCAGGACGTCTTCATCCGGATCGGCGGTGCGGGCCCCGGCAGGGCGACCACCAGCATGGTGGTCAACGCCCGGCACACCATCGTCGACCACACCTGGGTCTGGCGCGCCGACCACGGCGAGGGTGTGGGCTGGGAGACCAACCGCTGCGACTACGGTGTCGTCGTCAACGGCCACGACGTCCTCGCCACCGGCCTGTTCGTCGAGCACTTCAACAAGTACGACGTGCAGTGGAACGGCGAACGCGGCCGCACGATCTTCTTCCAGAACGAGAAGGCCTACGACGCCCCGAACCAGGCGGCGATCCAGAACGGCTCGCTCAAGGGCTACGCCGCCTACAAGGTCGGCGACCACGTCACCACCCACGA
The DNA here is from genome assembly GCF_022869105.1 of Streptomyces sp. BJ20. Classification (NCBI taxonomy): domain Bacteria; kingdom Bacillati; phylum Actinomycetota; class Actinomycetes; order Kitasatosporales; family Streptomycetaceae; genus Streptomyces; species Streptomyces sp. BJ20. The sequence goes on along the minus strand of NZ_CP094918.1, from coordinate 2,626,819 downwards.
GGGCTGGGGCATGGGCAGCTACTGCTACTACAACGTCGACCCGACCATCGTCCAGCACCACGGCTTCGCCGCGCCCGTCCGGCCCGGGGTGCGCTTCCACCACCTGATGGTCATCTCGCTGAGCGGGCACGGGCAGTACGAGTGCGTCATCAACGACACCGGGGCGCCGACGTCGGGGTCGGACACGGTGCCGTCTGTGGTGGTGTCGTACCCCTGAGTGCTGAGCTCTCGTTGACTCCCTGACCTCGTTCCCGGTGCGGCAGGCGGCTCCTGGCCCGCCGCACCGGGAACGCTGTCCGTTCTCCGCCCTTGCCACCGCACCTCGGGGCCTGCTCCCCTGAGGTCGGCACGCCGAGGTGCCGTGAGGGGGGACGAGGTGGCACTGCGCATCCACTTCACACGTGACGATCTGCTGCGGGTGTCTCTGGGCGACGGAGTTCATCCCCTGCACGAGACGGTGCTGAGCCTGAGAGTCCTGCAACGACGCAGGCCGGGAGCCATGTACGGATCCTGGCAACGCTGGGCGCGCAGGCGGGTGCCGCACTCCGTTCACCCTTTGCGCGCCCTGGTGCCGCCGCACGGCGGGTGCCCGGACTTCCTCACGCCGCCCACGCCGGACGCATACGACGTCGACGTCGGAGTGGACGCGCTGCTGCACACCCCGAAGCAGGTGCTGCGCAGCGAACTGCGGGAGTTCACCCAGTACACCGGCAAGTCGCTTCCGCCTTGGGCCGGTTCACTCGCCGAGGGCTGCCCGCAGACCCTCGAGGCGGTCGGCGGAGCCCTGCGCGACTGGCACCGTACGGCCATCGCCCCCATGCAGCCCCACCTGCGCGACCGCACCGAGGCGGCCCGGTCCTCCGCCGCGCGCATCCTGCTGGGCGAGGGACTCGACGCGCTGCTGTCCCGTCTGCACCCGACGCTCCGCTGGACACCGCCCGTCCTGGAGCTCGCCCGTCCCGACGTCGACGGCGACCTGCGCCTGCGAGGGCGGGGCTTACGGCTGATCCCGTCCCTGTTCTGCGGCCGCGCCCCCGTCGTCCAACCGACCGCCGATGTGCCGCTCCTCATGTTCCCCGTCTGTGACGACATCATCTGGACTCCCGAACGCGAGCCCGACGCCCGTGACGGTGCGCCGGGCCGGACGGTGGCCGCCCTGCTGGGGCCCACCCGCGCCATGGTGCTGCTCGGAATCGCCGAGGAACACGGCCCGACCACCACCGAGCTCGCGCGCCGTACCGGCGTCTCGCAGCCCACCGTCTCCCACCACACCACGGTGCTCCGCGACTCCGGGCTCATCTCCACCCATCGCTCCGGCACCCGCGCGTACCACCTCCTCACACCGCTGGGCGCGCGGCTCGTAAGCCAGGACCGGGGACAGACGTCCGGCCGGCGCGCCGTCGACCCGTGAACGCCTCGGTACGGCGCGGTGACCGGACATGACCCACGCGGATGGCCAGGGACGTTCGAGCACGTTCGAAGGCTGTGGCCGCGCATGCCGTGACCGCGAACCATGGGGAGCGAACACAGCGATCCACGCAGGACCACGAAGGGGGAACACCATGAAGCAGCGCCTGCTCAGCGGCCTTGCTGCCACGGTCGCCGCGGTCTCACTGGGCGCCGGTCTGGCGATCGCCGGACCGGCGGGCTCCGCACAGGCCGCGGCCTCCGACTGCGAGGGCGGCCGCAACGGGTTCGTCGACATCTCCGACGACGCGTCCGGAACGGTGGCCCGCTCCATCGACATGGGAGCGGGCCGCAGCGTCACTCTCCACTACGGCACCATCCGGGGCGTGCAGCGGGGATGGGCCAAGATCAGCGGTACGACCGTCAACAACGATCTGGTGTGGATGGACTGGACGACGGACGGCGGGTCGACGTGGCTCCAGTGCGGGCCGTTCGCCGTGAACCGGGGCCCGGGGACGTCCAAGACCAGCGCCGCGAAGAGCACGAGCAGCAACAGCAACTACCGTTTCCGGGCGTGCGGTTACCTTAAGAACGCCGGGCAGACGAAGTGCACCCCCTGGTGGTGAGGGCAGCGGACTGATCGTCCGCCGTACCCCGCGCCCAGGTGGCACCTCCCGCGTCCGCATGCGAGAGGGGCCACCGTTCGATTTGCCGACGTCGGCCGACGCTCGCGCTACCGGGCGGGCACCGTCGCCGGCGCCGGCGCCGGTGCATAGCCGGTCGGCCGGGTGGTGAAGGTGCCGCGGCCCTGGGTGCGGCTGCGCAGCCGGGTCGCGTAGCCGAAGAGTTCGGCCAGCGGCACGGTCGCGGTGACGACCGCCGCGCCCGCCCGGGTGTCCGAGCCGCTCACCCGGCCGCGCCGCGCCGCCAGGTCACCGAGTACGGACCCCACCGCGTCCCGCGGCACGGTGACCGTGACCTCGGCGACCGGCTCCAGCAGCACCATCACGCACGTCCGCAATGCGTCCCGCAGACCGAACCGGCCCGCGGCGCGGAACGCGGTGTCGGAGGAGTCCTTGACGTGCGTCGAACCGTCGGTGAGCGTCACCCGCAGGCCCGTCACCGGGTGCCCGCCGAGGGGGCCCTCGGTGAGCGCGTCCCGGCAGCCGGCCTCGACCGCACGGACGTACTCCTGCGGCACGCGGCCGCCGACGACCGTCGAACGGAACTCGAAGCCCCGCTCGGGGTCGTCCAGCGGCTCCACGTCGAGCACGACGTGCGCGAACTGCCCGGCCCCGCCGTCCTGTTTCACGTGGCGGTGGACGAAGCCGGACACCCCGCGTCCGACGGTCTCCCGGTGACTCACCCTCGGGCGGCCGACGTTGACGCCCAGCCCATGGTCGCGTCGGACGCGTTCCACCGCGACCTCCAGGTGCAGTTCGCCCATGCCGGACAGCACCGTCTGGCCTGTCTCGGTGTCGGTGCGCACGACCAGCGAGGGGTCCTCCTCGGCGAGCCGGGCCAGCGCCGACGCCAGACGTCCGGCGTCCGTGCCGCGCAGCGCCTCGACGGCGACCGAGACGACGGGCTCGGCGGTGCCGGGCGGCTCCAGCATCAGCGGGGCGTCCGGCGCGCACAGCGTGGCGCCGGCGCGGGCGCCCTTCAGTCCGACCACGGCGACGATGTCGCCGGCGATCGCACGGTCCAGGCGGGCGTGCCGGTCGGCGGTGACGCGCAGGATGCGTCCGACGCGCTCGGCGCGGCCGGCGGTGGCGTCCCACACGGTGTCCCCCTGTTCGATCGTTCCGGAATACACGCGCAGGTAGGTGAGGCGACCGGTGGCGGTGGCGTTCACCTTGAACGCGAGGGCGGCGAGCGGCGCAGCCGGGTCGGCGGTCCGCTCCTGCTCGGCGCCGTCGTGCGTGCCGCGCACCGGCGGCACGTCCAGCGGCGACGGCAGGTAGGCGAGGACGGCGTCCAGCAGCGGCTCGATCCCGCGGTTGCGGTAGGCGGAGCCGCACAGCACGACCACGGCCTCACCGCGTGCGGTCAGGTCCCGCAGGGCCGCCGTGATCGTCCCGGTCCGGAGCGCGCCGGTGTCGCAGAACTCCTCCAGCGCGGCCGGGTGCAGTTCCGCCACCGCTTCCTCCAGCAGCCGGCGCCGCCGCAGCGCCTCCTCGCGCAGCGCGTCCGGCACGGGTACCGGATCGCGGGCCTCGCCGTCGTCGCTCCACGTGAGGGCACGCATGCCGAGCAGGTCGACGACGCCGGTGAAGGCGTCCTCGGCCCCGACCGGGAGCTGTACGGCGAGCGGCGCAGGGTGCAGCCGCTCCCGCACGGAGGCGACGGCGGCGTCGAGGTCGGCGCCGGCCCGGTCCATCTTGTTGACGAACGCGATGCGCGGAACACCGTGCCGGTCGGCCTGCCGCCACACCGACTCGCTCTGCGGCTCCACCCCGGCGACCGCGTCGAACACGGCGACCGCCCCGTCGAGGACGCGCAGGGAACGCTCGACCTCGTCGGCGAAGTCGACGTGGCCCGGGGTGTCGATCAGGTTGATCCGGTGACCGTCCCAGGAACAGGTCACGGCGGCGGAGAAGATGGTGATGCCCCGGTCGCGCTCCTGCGGGTCGAAGTCGGTGACGGTGGTGCCGTCGTGCACCTCGCCACGCTTGTGGGTGGTGCCGGTGGCGTACAGGATCCGCTCGGTGACGGTGGTCTTGCCTGCGTCGACGTGAGCGAGGATGCCGAGGTTGCGGACGACGGCGAGGGTGTCGGTGGTGCGCATGGCCCGTGGCCTTTCGGATGGAACCGGAGAAGGGCAGCGCGATTTCCTCGGCGCACGGCGCGGAGAACCCCGGTCGGGGGCGGTCGGACGTGCGTCAGGGCAGTCGGTGCCGGCCGCGCAGCGGGCACCGGGCGGCCGGAGACACCAGGATCACCACGGACCGGCGGGACCGGGAACGGGGAGCGGCGGCGACAGCGGTGTGGACACGCACGGCCGGACTCCCTCCCAGGTCGGATCTGATCGCGCGCACCGCCGACAGGGGGCGGTGGGCGCCTGCCCGGCGAGTGTAGGGAGACGAGCGACCGCGGGGCCACGCAATTTTCGCCGCAGGTCACACGGAGATTGTCTCACATGGTGGAACGCCGTTCCTGAGACGTGAGACCTTCTGAGAATGTGGAGTGATCGTCCCCGTGGAAAGACCGTGAAATGCCCGCACCAACCACCAGTCCGGCCCCGACTTCCGTCAACTCGCGGTCGCGCGTCCTCGTCGCCAGCCTCATCGGCACGACGATCGAGTTCTACGACTTCTACATCTACGCGACCGCCGCCGTACTGGTCTTCCCCACGCTCTTCTTCCCCAGCAGCGACCCCACCACGGCGCTGCTCTCGTCCTTCGCGGTGTTCGGCGCCGCGATGGTCGCCCGGCCGATCGGCGCGGTGGTCTTCGGTCACCTCGGCGACCGCCTCGGCCGCAAGGGAACGCTCGTGGCCTCCCTGCTCACCATGGGCATCGCCACCTTCCTCATCGGCGTACTGCCCACTTACGCGCAGGCCGGCTGGGTGGCGACCGCGCTGCTGGTGCTGATGCGGCTGGCGCAGGGCTTCGCGCTCGGCGGCGAGTGGAGCGGCGCGGCCCTGGTCGCCACCGAGAACGCGCCGAAGGGCAAGCGCGCCCTGTACGGCACGTTCCCGCAGCTGGGCGCCCCGCTGGGCTTCATCATCGGCAACGGCCTGTTCCTGGTCATCGGCGCGCTGCTGCCGTCCGCGGCCGGCGCCGACCCGTCCCAGCCGTCGGACGCCTTCCTCGACTGGGGCTGGCGCATTCCGTTCCTGTTCTCGGCGGTGATGGTCGCGATCGGCCTGTGGGTGCGGATGCGCCTGGTCGAGGCGCCGGTGTTCGAGAAGACGCGGGAGGCGGGCCTGGTGCGGAAGCTGCCGTTGGCCACGGTCTTCCGGAACCACTGGAAGCAGCTGATCCTCGGCACGTTCTTCATGCTGGCGACCTACGTGCTCTTCTACCTGATGACCACGTTCTCGCTGAGCTACGGCCGTACGGCGGAGGACGCGGCCGTGCCTGGCCTGGGCTACGAGTACACGACGTTCGTGCTGATGATGATCTTCGGTGTGCTGTTCTTCGCGGTGTTCACCCTGGTCTCCGGTCCGCTCGCGGACCGCTACGGCCGGCGCGCCACGCTGATCGCGGTCACGGCCGGGATCCTGGTCTTCGGCCTGGTCTGGGTGCCGCTGATCGGCCTCGGCACCGTGGGTGTGGTGCTGTGGCTGGTGTTCGGCTTCACGCTGATGGGCATGACGTTCGGCCCGATGGGCGCGCTGCTGCCGGAACTGTTCCCGACGAGCGTGCGGTACACGGGCTCCGGCATCTCCTACAACGTCAGCTCGATCCTCGGCGCGGCCGTGGCCCCGTTCATCGCGGTGGCCCTGTGGGAGGCCGCCGACGGCTCCCCGTGGCTGGTCGGCGTCTACCTGTCCTCGATGGCGCTGCTGACGCTGGTGGCGCTGCTGATCGGCAAGGAGACGAAGGACGTCGGCCTCGACGAGGGCGAGGGCGGCGACGCCTCCGGCCGGGACGAGGCCCTCGCCACGGTCTCCTGAGCCATCCGGCACCCGCACCGCGGCCCCCTGCCCCCCGTCAGGGAGCGGAAGGGGGCCGCGGTGCGTCCTCGCGGGGGCACCGGTTCGCGCACAGCCGCCGGCGGCGAGAACGGTGACGCTCCGGTCGCGCCCCGCGGGCGGCAACGGGCGTCGTGGACGGCACCACGCCGGTGCGCACGCCGGTCGTGTACGGGGATTCCCCTCGGTGCCGGCGGCACCGTTCGGCGTCGACGCGGATCGGGGAGGCCGCGGACGGTGGCGAGGGGGCCACGGATCCTCCTGGCCGTCCGGCGGGCCATGGCGGGCAGCACCGTACGACCCGTCGCACACGGCGGGGAAACGCCTTACCCATCCGCCGGCCGCCCTCAACACCGGCCGAATCACGCCTGTCACGCGAAGGAGAGAAAGTCGGACGTTCAATTACCGGCGCGCAGGAAATGACAAGAATGGCGAATGCCGCCTGCAATAAGCACGCGTTACACCCGCATCAACTCCCGACCTTGTCCGAAAATAGTAGGCACCGTCGTGTAGTATCGATCGACAGTGGGCCCATTTTCCGACAGCGGAGGACAGGCCGACAACGGGGGCATCTCGATGCACCCGCGCACTCTCTTCACGATCGTGAATACGACGGAGGGTCGCCGATGCCATCGATTCGGATCTTACTCATGGACACCGAACGGCTGGTCGCCGAAGGTTTCCGAAATTTACTACAAAGCTTCAAGGAGTTCTCGGTGGTGGCCGTCGCGCACGACGAGGCCACCGCACTGCGCCACCTGGGGCGGCATCACCCGCACCTTGTCGTGATGGGCCCGGGAGCGGGCGGAAACGGAGGCATGGACACCGCACGAGCGATCCGCCAGACCTCACGGCACGTCCGCATCATCGTCCTGGCGTCCAGCCGGCAGCCGATCCACATGCGCGAGGCCTTCGTGGCCGGCGCCAACGCCTACCTCTCGCGCGACATCGACGCCCAGGAATTGCGCGACACACTGCTCACCGTGCACCGCGAAGGCGTCGCCCTGTCCGCCGCGGCCGCCGGACAGGTCCTCGAACTCGTATCCGGCGGCCTGAGCCGCGACGCCTCACCTCTCGACCTGCTGACCCGGCGCGAACGAGAGATCCTCTTCCTGGTCGCGGACGACCAGGAGACCCACCACATCGCCGCCCGACTGGGCATCACCCCCAAGACCGTACGCAACTACCTCAGCCGCATCTACGCCAAACTGGGCACCCGCAACCGCCTCCAGACCGCCTTGTACGCCCTGCGCTGCCCGGAGCTCCACCCGCAGTCGGCAGCCAAAACCTGACCCCCCTTCGTCCACGTTCACCCACGAGCTAATACGATACGCTACCCGTAGCGTATCGTATTGACTCCGGACTGGGAGGGCGGCGTCGTGCTCAAGCGATGGTGGACCTTGTGCGTGGTGTCGGTGGGCAGCTTCATGCTGCTGCTCGACGTCACGATCGTGAACATCGCACTACCCGACATCGAGGAGGCGCTCGACGCGTCCCTCACCGATCTGCAGTGGGTGGTGGCCGCCTATGCCGTCGCGCTGTCGGCCGCCCTGCTCACGGCGGGATCGCTCGCCGACCGGTTCGGCAGACGCGCCGTCTTCTCGTGGGGGATGGCCGTCTTCACCCTCGCGTCCCTGCTGTGCGGGGTCGCCCAGAGTCCGCTGATGCTCAACCTGGCGCGCGTCCTGCAAGGGGTCGGCGGCGCCGCCCTGCTGGCCACGTCCCTGGCGCTGCTGGCCGCCGCCCACCCGGACAACAAGGAACGTCACGTGGCGCTCGCCGTCTGGGGCGCGGTCAGCGGCGCCGCCCTGGCCGTGGGACCGCTCGCCGGCGGGATCCTCGTGGAGGGTGTCGGCTGGCGGTGGATCTTCCTGGTCAATCTTCCGGTCGGGATCCTGGCCCTCGTCGCCACCGTCATGCGCGTCGAGGAGTCCCGCGCGGAGCGGCCGGGCGCCATCGACTGGCCCGGGTTCCTCACCCTCGGCACCGCCCTGGGCACGCTCTCCTTCGGCCTGCTACGGGCCAACGAGGAGGGATGGGGCAGCACCCCGGTAGTAAGCGCGTTCATCGTCTCAGGCGTCTCCCTCGCCGCCTTCGTCGTCGTGGAACGGATCCGGCGCGACCCCATGCTGCCGGGTGAACTGTTCGAGAAGATCACCACCACGGGCGCCGCGCTGGGCGTCCTGGCCATGAGCACGACGGCGTTCGCCCTGCTTCTGTACCTCACCCTGTACCTGCAGACGGTGCTGGGCCACGAACCACTGGCCGCGGGACTGCGGCTGCTGCCGCTGACCCTCTCCATCTTCGTGGCGTCCGCGGCGGCGGCCCGCCTGGGAACCTCGCTGCCGGCCCGTTGGCTGGTCTCCGCGGGCCTGGCCTGCATCGGTACGGGACTGCTGCTCATGGGCGACATCTCCGCCTCGGACGACTGGACCGGCCTGCTCGCCGGCCAGTTGGTCACCGGTCTCGGTGTCGGCCTGGTCAACCCGAACGTGGTCGCCGCCGCGATGGGCGCCGTCGAGCCGGCCCGGGTCGGCGTGGCCTCCGGGCTGAGCAACACCTGCCGCTCTCTTGGCATCGCCGTGGGGGTGGCCACGCTCGGCTCCGTCTTCGCCGACCGGGTGCGGGACGGGGTGCACGACGCGCTGGCGGGCACCCCGTTGGAGGCGCGGGCCGGCGAGCTCGGCCACGCGGTGGCCTCCGGGCAGGTCGGTCCCGCACTCGCCCAGCTGCCCGGGGAGCAGCGCGAAGTGTTCGCCGGAGCGGCGCAGGGCGCGTTCGTCGACGGCCTCAACTCGATCCTGACCGTCGCCGCGGTGGTGGCCTTCGTGGGGGCGGTGCTCGTCCTCCCCCTGATCCGCAGCCGCGACCTCGTCACCGCCGGGCCCGACGGCGAGCCCCTTCCGATCGCCGCGGGGCACTGATCCCCGCGCTACGTCAACCACAGGAGCAGACAGTGCAGACCCTGACCAGCCGGTGCGTCGTCGTCGGCGGTGGCCCCGCGGGCATGATGGCGGGACTGCTCCTCGCCCGACAGGGCGTGGACGTGACCGTCCTCGAGAAACACGGTGACTTCCTGCGGGACTTCCGCGGGGACACGGTGCATCCCTCGACCCTGCGCATCATCGAGGAACTGGGGATGATCGACGAGTTTTTGCAGATCCCGCACAGCAAGGTCAGCACCATCACCGTGCAGACGCCCGCGGGCCCCACCGTCTTCGCCGACTTCGCGAAGATCCGCGGAGCGCACCCGTACATCGCGTTCATGCCGCAGTGGGACGTCCTCGACTTCCTCGCGCGCAAGGGGCAGGAACTGGACACGTTCCGGCTCTTCCAGAAGGCCGAGGCCACCGGGGTGATCCGGGAGGGCAACCGGGTCCGCGGGGTGCGGGCCGTGACGCCGGACGGGCCCCTGGAGGTCCGGGCGGACCTCGTGCTCGCCGCCGACGGCCGGCACTCCACCATGCGCCGGTCCGTCGGGCTGCCCGTCTCGGCGTCCGCCGCGCCCATGGACGTGCTCTGGTTCCGGCTGAGCAGGGAGCCGGGCGAAACCATGAGCTTCCTGCACACGGGCCCCGGCTTCGTGCTGGTCACCATCGACCGCGGTGAGTACTGGCAGATCGCCTACGTCATCCCGCAGGGTGCCTACGACACGGTCCGCTCGGAGGGTCTGGACCGACTGCGCGCCGACGTGACCTCCGTGCACGGGCCGTTCGCCGCGCGTCTGGGCCGGGAGATCACCGACTGGGACCAGGTGAAGCTGCTGAGCGTGCGCGTCGACAGGCTGCGCACCTGGCACCGGCCGGGGCTGCTGTGCATCGGCGACGCCGCCCACGCGATGTCACCGGCCGGCGGGGTGGGGATCAACCTGGCCGTGCAGGACGCCGTGGCCGCCGCGCGCATGCTCGGTCCGGTGCTGCGCGCCGGCCGCACCCCCGACCGGCGCGATCTGGCCGCGGTGCAGCGCCGTCGTTCCCTGCCGGTGCGGGCGGTGCAGACGGCCCAGGTGCACATGCTGGCCGACCTGTACCCCAAGGACCGCAGGACCACGGTGGAACGCCCCCTGGCCGCCCGCGTCGTCCGCCGCTTCCCCTTCCTGACCCGCTGGACGGCCCAGTTCATCGGCGTCGGCCTGCGCCCGGAGCACGTGGACTGACCGGTGCGGGGTGCCGTGCGGCGGAGGCGCCGCCGGGGCGCGAGCGGTCGCCCCGGCGACGCCGGCCCTCGGACCCGAGGGTGCCCCGAGTTCGCCCGCCGGCGTGACGCGCGGCGCGGGCACTTCGGGACGACGGCCCCACCGGGCGGGGCGGCCGGACGCGCCGCGCGGGGGCGGCCCGGACGCGGTGGGGCCACGGAACCGTGTCAGGCGCGGATCGACGGCCAGACCACGTCCAGGACCCGATCCGCCCAGTCGGACGGCGGGGTGCCCTGAGTGACGGAGCGGGCTATGTAGGAGCCCGCCAGCATGCTCACCACCGTCTCGTGGTCCACGCCGGCCCGCAGCTCCCCCTCCGCCTCCCCCGTACGCAGCGCTCCGAGCATGACGTCCAGGCGAGGACGCAGAATGGTCTCGCGGAAGGCTTGTGTGAATTCCGGGTCCTCGTCGCCGTGCAATACGGCGGCAAGGGCGCGCAGCCCCACCACGTCCTCGACACCGCGCCTGAATTGCTCAAGCAAATTCTTCAGTCGTTCCCGGGTCGGAATTCCCCTCGGCGGCTCGGGGATGTCCTCCACGAAGGCCAGGGAGGAACGCAGCAGCTCGTAACGGTTCTTGTAACGCCGGTAGATCGTGGTCTTCGCGACCCCGGAGCGCTGGGCCACGGCTTCCATGGTGACTCCCGTCGGCCCCTTTTCCCGCAACAACGCGAGTGCCGCCAGGACGATTTCCCGGGACACTTCCGCACTGCGCGGCCTTCCCGGCGCCGACCGAGTGTTTTCTCCATGAATCATTCCGCGGATTATATCTGCGTCAAGGAGCGGGACGGGCCCCCGCGCCGACCGCGGTCCGGCTCACCGGCGCCCCGGCCGTGTACAGCCGGCCGAGGGCGTCCAGCATCGTCCCGGTGCCGTCGGTGCTGCGGCCCAGCGAGGCCGGCCAGAGACGTCCGCCGCCCGGCAGACAGCGGGCGCCGAGCCCCACCAGCGCCCGTCCCGGCCCGAGCTCCAGGAAGGCGCGTATTCCCATCGCGTCCATCACACGTATCGCGTCCAGGAACCGGACCGGACCACGCATGTGCCGCCCCCAGTACACCGGTGTGAGCTGTCCGGCCTCCAGCAGTCGCCCGGTGACGGTGGAGACGAAGGGCACGCGCGGAACGCAGGTGCGCACCCCCTTCGCGACGGCGGCCAGTTCACCGAGTGCCGGTTCCTGGAGAGGCGAGTGCAGTCCCGCCGGCACCGGAAGCCTGCTGACCCGGATTCCCGAGGCGGCCAGCCGCTGCGTGATCCGGTCCAGGGTGGCGGCCCGCCCCGACAGCGACACCTCCGCCGGTGAGATGACCGCCGCGATCCCCACCGTCGGCTCGAAGTCCTCGAGCACGTCGAGTGCGGTGTGCTCGTCCAGGGCGACGACCGCCATCGCGCCGTCCGTGACCCGCTCCGCCAGGGTGATCTCCGTACCGAGCAGCCGCACCGCGTCCTCCACCCGGAGCGCGCCCGCGCAGGCGGCGGCCGCGTACTCGCCCGAGCTGAAGCCGAGCACCGTCGCGGGCTCGACGCCCCGGCTGCGCCACAGTTCGGCCAGGGCCGTGCTCACGCAGAAGGTACCGAGCGCGCCGTGCGCCGTGCGGTGCACGACGTGGGGCTCCGCATCGGGGTGGAGAAGGCGCTGCAACGGCGTCGAGACGAACGGCCGGGCCGCATCCGCGCAGCGGTCGAACGTCTCCCTGTACACCCGCTCGGTGCGGTACAGCCCCTGTCCCATGCCCGCGAACTGCGCGCCCTGGCCGCTGAAGAGGAACGCGACGCGCGCGGGCCCGTCCGCGACCCCGGTGTGCACCTCGCGGACCGTCTCCCCGGCCAGGTGTGCGTCGAGGCGGGCGGCGACCTCCTCGGCGGTGCGTCCGATGACGCTCAGCCGGTGCGCGGCGTGCGGGCCGTCGGCGGCGCGTGCGCACACCTCCGGCAGCGAAGGGCCGCCGGGCCGCGTCAGCAGGACCGCGGTGTCCCGTGCGAGGCCGGCCAGCTTCCCGGCACCGGTGGCGGACAGCAGGAGCAGACGGGTGCCGTGGTCCGCGGTCACGGCCGCCGCTCCGGCCCCGGGCCGTCGCCGGCGCGGCCCGTCTCGGCCACCGCCCGGCACCAGGCCGCGCCCGCGTCGGCCAGGGCCACGGGGAAGGCCGTGAAGGTGAAGGGCCCCTCCGGGATCTCCCGGAGCCTGGCGAGCCCTTCGATCTGCACGAACTCCCTCCGCCTGCCGTGCATGTGGGCCGGCCACAGGACATCACGGTCCCCCGAGGAGTAGTAGCGTTCGACCATGTCGCGGGCGGGCCCGTCGAAACTCCAGCAGTCCGTGCCGAGGACTTTCACGCCGAGGTCCAGCAGGTGGTCGACGGCCCCGGGGGTGATCGCCGTGGACCGTGTGTAGTACTCGGGCGTGCCCAGACGCAGATCGGAGTCGGTGCGGAAGAGCACCACGGTTCCGGGCCCGACGCGTGCGCCGGAGCCCGCCAGCGCCTCCTTGACGTCGGCCGCGGTCACCTTGTTCCCGCAGGCCCGGACGTCCAGCACGGCCCCGGGTCCGCGGAACCACTCAAGGGGCAGGTCCATGACCTTCTTGGCGGGGCGCCCCTCACACTCGGGTCCGTAGTGGAAGGGCGCGTCCACGTGCGTGCCCTGGTGCACGGACATGCGGTAGAACTCGTTGGACAGGAAGCAGCCGTCCGGCAGGTCGTGCGGGCGCAGTCGGCGGCGGCCGGTGAGCCACCGCCAGTGGTTGACCAGCCGGTCCCTGCGGCTGTCGCCGGGCAACGCCCGTATGCGGCGGGAGAGATGACGGATGCCGTCCCGGTGGAGCCACTGCTCGAACTCGACCCCGGGGGCCCGGCGGCTGACGGGAATGCTCAGGTCGACGTACACGGCTACTCCTCACTCAGTACGTGCGCCGGTCCGCGGCACGGCGGCCGGTGGTCCTCGACGTGCCGGGGATCCACCCGGGCACCGCACGCCGGTAGGCGGCGTACTCCTCCCCGAAGGCCTCCCTCAGTCCCGGCTCCTCGATCCGGACGGTGGTCACGCAGGACACGGTCAGGACGAAAGCGGCCCAGACCAGGACGGCCGTCGCGGACCACAGCAGGGCCTCACCGGCCAGGAGCAGGGTCATCCCGGCGGCCATGGGGTTCCGGATCACCCCGTACCAGCCCGACCGGACCAGCCGCTCGGGCGGGCGGTCGCCCAGGGGGGTGGGCTGGCGCAGGTAGACGCGGTCCACGGCGTCCGCGGCCATCCAGGCTCCGAGCAGGGCCAGGACGAGCCCGGCGGTCACGCGGAGTCCGTCCCCGCCCGGGGGCGGGGGGCCCGGCAGCCACAGTCCGAGTGCCGAGGGGACCGCGCCGGCCACCACGAGGGGGATCAGCAGGGGCTCGGCGCGCAGTGTCCGTACACGGCTCACGGCAGGCTCCCGAGCACGGGGGCGAGGGCGGTCGCCGCACGCTCCCCGTAAGCGCCGCGGAGCCGGGCGGCGAGCGAACGGGCACCCACCGTGTATTCCTGGGTGCCGACCGACTCCAGGGCGAAGGAGGCGAGGACGCAGCCGAGCCGGGCCGCCGCCTCGACCGGGGCTCCCCGGGCGACGGCGGCGAGCATCCCGGCGCGCAGCGCGTCGCCCGCGCCGGTGGGCTCGACGGCCGTGACGTCGGGGACGGCGGGCACCACGACCGGTTCGTGGCCGGAGCGCTCGATGAGCACCCCGGCGGCGCCGAGCGTGGTGACCCAGGTCCCGACCCGTTCCAGGACGCCACGGGCGGTCCAGCCGGTGCTCTCCTGGAGCAGCGCCGACTCGTACTCGTTGGTGAACAGCCAGCGGGCGTCCGTCAGCAGGAACTGCACGTCCGCGCGGTTCAGACGGGCGATCTGCTGCGAGGGATCGGCGACGAACGGCAGTGCGGCGGTGCGACACTCCTCGGTGTGCCGGAGCATCGCCGCCGGGTCGTTCGGCGAGACGACCACGAGGTCGAGGGGCCCGGCCCGCTCGGCCACCTCGTGCAGCGAGATGGTGCAGGCCGCCGCCATGGCCCCGGGGTGGAAGGCGCCGATCTGGTTGTGGTCGGCGTCGGTGGTGCAGACGAACCGTGCCGTGTGCCCACCGGGCACGACGAGCACGGAGTCGGTGTCGACGCCGTGCTGCTTCAGCCACACCTGGTAGTCGGTGAAGTCGGGTCCGACCGCACCCACGAGGAGGGGCGTCAGGCCCAGCCGGCCGAGGCCCAGGGCGATGTTGGCGGCGACCCCGCCGCGCCGGGTCTCCAGCCGGTCGCACAGGAACGACAGGGAGACGCTGTGCAGCCGGTCGGGTACCAGCTGTTCGGTGAAGCGGCCCGGGAAGAACATGAGATGGTCCACCGCGATGGACCCGGTGACGGCGATACGCACCTTGGAGCCTCCTGAGGTGGTGCGGCGGTGCGGGGGGTCAGACCCCGGCGGCCTGCCGGAGCTTGTCGGCCCGGTCGGTGACCTCCCAGGTGAATTCCGGGCCGGTGCGGCCGAAGTGCCCGTAGGCGGCGGTCCGGGAGTAGATCGGGCGCAGCAGGTCCAGATCGCGCACCAGGGCCGCCGGCCGCAGGTCGAACACCTCGGTGACGGCACGCTGGACCGCGGAGACCGGCACGGTCTCGGTGCCGAAGCACTCCGTGAACAGGCCGACGGGGCGGGCGGTGCCGATGGCGTACGCGACCTGGACCTCGCAGCGGGCGGCCAGGCCGGCCGCGACGACGTTCTTGGCGACCCAGCGCATCGCGTACGCCGCCGACCGGTCCACCTTGGACGGGTCCTTGCCGGAGAACGCGCCGCCGCCGTGCCGGGCCATACCGCCGTAGGTGTCGACGATGATCTTCCGGCCGGTGACTCCCGCGTCGCCCATCGGGCCGCCGACCTCGAAGCGGCCGGTCGGGTTGACCAGCAGCCGTACCCCGGAGACGTCGAGGACGTCGGCCAGCGCGTGGAGTTCGGGGCCGAGGACGTGGGTGCGCAGGTCGGGGGCGAGGAGCGTGTCCAGGTCGATGTCGCGCGCGTGCTGGCTGGAGATGACGACCGTGTCCAGCCGGACCGGGCGGTCGCCGTCGTACTCGACGGTGACCTGCGTCTTGCCGTCCGGACGCAGATAGGGGACCGTGCCGTTCCTGCGCACGTCGGACAGGCGCTTGGACAGCCGGTGGGCGAGGGTGATCGGCAGCGGCATCAGCTCCGGCGTCTCGTCGCAGGCGAAGCCGAACATCAGTCCCTGGTCGCCGGCGCCGAGCCGGTCCAGTGCGTCCGCGCGTCCCTCGATCTGGGACTCGTAGGCGTCCGACACGCCCCGGTCGATGTCCGGCGACTGCCGGCCGAGGGAGACGCTCACCCCGCAGCTCGCGCCGTCGAAGCCCTTGGCGGAGGAGTCGTAGCCGATGGCGAGGATCCGTTCCCGTGCCACGGCGGCGGCGTCGATGCCGACACGGCCGGAGACCTCGCCGGCGATGTGCACCTGACCGGTGGTCACGAGGGTCTCCACGGCCACCCGGGCGTCGCGGTCCTGGGCGAGCAGGGCGTCCAGGACCGCGTCGCTGATCTGGTCGGCGATCTTGTCGGGGTGTCCCTCGGTGACCGACTCCGACGTGAACAGGCGCCGGGTCACGGTCGTACGGCTCCGGACTCGATCTTCTGCTTGATGCCGGCCTGGTTGTGGCGGGTGTGGACGTTCATCCGCTCCAGGACGGTCTCCAGCGGCACGTCGAACTTCTCGTCCAGTTCGAAGTCCTGGACCCAGGTCATCAGGGTGCCCTCCGGGACCGGCTGGTAGGTCCACCTCAGGTGCATGTACCGGAACGGGTACAGCGGGTCACGCCGCTCGGCGACCGCGACGAGTCCGCGGTGGTCCAGGATGCGCCAGGAACGCCAGCTCGCCCCCTCGGCGTTGGTGAGCTCGAAGACGATCTCGCTCCAGCGGCCCTCGCGCTCCTGGGAGACGACCTTGGCGTCGCTGTACTCGTCGAAGATCTCCGACCAGCGGGAGATGTCGTTGGTGACGTCGAACACGTGTCCGGCGTCGGCCTCGACGACGATGCTGTTCTCGATGCGCGGCACTGTCTCATCCCCTTCCCGCGGCGGCCGGCAGCAGGCGCGTCACGCAGTCCACGAGGTCACCGAAGGTGGTGAAACCGCCCTCGGCCTCGGCGTCGATGTCGATTCCGAAGTGCTGCTCCAGGGCGACGACGATCTCCACCAGTTCGGTCGAGTCGATGTCGAGGTCGCGGCTGAGGTGCCGGCCGTCCTCGAGTTCCCCGGCGTCGAAGCCGATGCCTCGCAGGACGTCGACCACTTCTTCCCGAACGTTCATCCGGTTCACTGACTCCTTCACTCGTTCTCGTCGCGTCTCACACGGCCACGGCGATGGCCACGGCGACACCGGCCTCGTGCGTGATGCTCAGGTGCAGGCGGCTGAGCCCGGCGGTCTCGAACGCCCGTGCCGCCCGCCCGGTCAGCCGGGGCGTCGGCGCCCCGGACGGTTCCCGGCCGATCTCCACGTCCCGCCACGCGCACCCCGCGCCGTGTCCGCCGAGGGTCTTGCGAACGGCCTCCTTGGCCGCCACCCGGCCGGCCAGACAGGCGGCGCGGTGGTGCGCCGACGCCCCCTGGCACAGGGCCTGTTCGGCCGGGGTGAGCAGCCGGTCGAGCAGCGGCTGCCCGCGTCGCTCCAGCATGGTGCGCAGCCGGCCGACTCCGACCACGTCGATGCCCACCGCCCGCACACCGGGTACGTCCGGAGTCACCGGCCCGGTCAACGCCTCAGTACCAGACACGCGTTGACACCTCCCAGCCCTCGTGAGACCACCAGCGTGTGCTCCCACCCGGGGGCGGGCCGGGCCTCGCCGCGCACCAGGTCCAGATCGATGCCCGGCGCCGGGCGGCCGAGGTTGACGGTGGCCGGGACCGTCTCCTCCCGCATGCCTCTCAGGGCCAGCGCCACGTCGGCGGGCGCGGCGGCGCCGAGCAGGTGACCGAAGCCGGACTTGGGCACGGTGACCGGCACGTGGGCCGCGGTCGGTCCGAAGGCCTCGTGCAGCGCATAGCCCTCGGTGACGTCCTCGAAGGGGATCGCGGAGCCGTGCGCGAACACCGCTCCCAGGTCCTCGCCCGAGACGCCGGCCCGGTCGACCGCGGTGCGCATGGCACGGCCGAGGACCTGGCCGGTCGGTTCGACGGTGTAGTACGGCATGTAGCCGTCGGTGCTCACGCCCCAGCCGGCCAGTTCGCCGAGGATCGTCGCGCCCCGGCGTTCGGCGTGCTCGCGCCGCTCCAGGATCAGGAACACCGCGCCCTCACCGAAGACGCTGCCGCCGTGTCCGGCGTCGAAGGGCCGGTACAGCTCGTCGGGTGTGAGCGTGCCGCGGGCCTTGGCGCCGAGCCCACTGGTCTCCAGGCACAGCCAGCCGTACGGGGACAGCGGCGCCTCGACACCGCCCGCGATGACGACGTCGGCGCGGTCGCGCAGCAGCGCCTCGGCGCCGCCGATCAGGGCGTACGCGCCGCTCGCTCGGTCGGCCACGAAGGTGCGGGCCGGGCCCTTGACGCCTTGGTCGATGCAGATGTTGCCCTGGGGGGCGGCGGGGAACCAGGCGGTCGCCTGGTAGGGGCTGACCGCGCGTGGACCGTCGGTCCACAGGTTGCGCAGCTCGCGTTCGGCGAACTCCCAGCCGCCGAGGATGTTGCCGACCATGACGCCGGTGCGCTCGGGGGTCACGTCCGTGCCGATGGCGACGCCGGC
The DNA here is from genome assembly GCF_022869105.1 of Streptomyces sp. BJ20. Taxonomy (NCBI): domain Bacteria; kingdom Bacillati; phylum Actinomycetota; class Actinomycetes; order Kitasatosporales; family Streptomycetaceae; genus Streptomyces; species Streptomyces sp. BJ20. The sequence goes on along the minus strand of NZ_CP094918.1, from coordinate 2,608,817 downwards.
CTCCTCGAGGGCCTGGCGCACGGCGTGGACGGCCAGGTGGGTGAAGCGGTCGGTGCGCTTGACGAACCGGGACGGCAGCTCGGCATCGGCGTCGAAGCCGGCCTGCCCCGCGGCCGGGCAGGCGTACGCGGAGGCGTCGAAGCGGTCGATGGCGGTGACGTGCGCGACCCCTTCCCTGGCTCCCTCCCACAGGGGGTCGAGGCCCGTGCCGGCCGGGGTGACCGCGCCGATTCCGGTGATGACGACGCTCATCGCCGGCCTCCTTCCCGGACCGCGCCGACGACCAGGGCCGCGTGCAGTCCGGCGAAGCCGCTGGCGTCCTTGAGGATGACCTCGCCGTCCCAGGGGCGTCCGGTGCCCGGCACGTAGTCGAGATCGCACGTCGGGTCGGGGTTCTCGTAGTTGGCGGTGGGGTGCACGAAACGGTGGGTGCAGGCCAGGGCGCACAACACGAGCTCCATGGCGCTGGCCGCGGCCAGGGCGTGGCCCAGCATGGACTTGGCGGAGTTCACCGGTATCGCGCGGGCGCGCGGGCCCAGGGCGAGTTTGAGCGCACTGGTCTCGCAGGTGTCGTTCTGCCGGGTCGAGCTGCCGTGCGAGCTGACGTGGTCGATGTCGTCGGGGCTCAGTCCGGCGCGCTCGACGGCCTGGCTCATGGCACGGGTCAGGTCGGCGCCGTCGGACAGCAGGTCGGTCATGTGGATGGCGTTGGAGGTGTGGGAGAAGCCGTCGATCCGCAGGTACGGCGTCGCCCCGCGGGCCCGTGCGTGCTCCGCCTCCTCCAGTACCAGGACGCCGCAGCCCTCGCCGAGCACGAAGCCGTCGCGCCCGTCGTCGTAGGGGCGGGAGGCGGCCTCGGGCCGGTCCTTGTGAGCACGTGAGAGGCAGTTGATGATCTCGAAGGAGGCCACGGTGACCGGGGTGATGGGCGCCTCGGTGGCTCCGGCGATCATCACGTCCGCGTCCCCGTGGGCGATGGTCTCGAAGGCGTGGCCGACCGCGTCGATGCCGCCGATGCAGCCGGTGGACAGGGTGACGCACGGGCCCTGCGCGCCGAACAGGGCGGACAGGACCGTGCCGGGGGTGTTCGACATGGAGGCGAGGTACAGGTCACGGCCCGCCTTCGCCGGGTCGATGGGCTTGCGGCCCTCGTCCGTGACGGCGAGGAACTCCTCCTCCATCTTGGGCGTGCCGCAGATCGCCGTGGAGAGCGAGATGCCGGTGCGGTCGGCCGCGTGACCGCCGGCCTCGAGACCGGCGTCCCGCATGGCCTGGGCGGCGGCCGCGACGGCGAACTGCACGTACCTGTCGAGCCGTTGCACCTCGGGCGGCAGGGAGGGTATCTGCTCCTCGAAGCCGGGTACCTCCGCCACCGCGTCGGAGAGGAAGGCGAATTCCTTGAACAGGGCGGAACTGGTGATGTCGGAAAGCGGTTTGGTGACGCTCCTGCCCGCCGAGACCGTGTCCCAGAAGGCGTCCTTTCCTGTTCCCGCCGGGCTGACGACTCCGAGCCCGGTGACGACCACTTCTCGCATGGTTACTGCCTTTCTCCCGTCAGGGCCGTCACCAGCCCGCGGGTGACGCATTCCTTCGCCGTGATACCGGCCTCGGCCATGAGGGCGCGGTATTCGTCGGCCTCGGGCAGGCCGCCGTTCTCGGTGTTCACCAGGAGGCTGAGCGCGAGCATGGGACGGCCGAGCGGGGGCCGGCCCGGCGGCGTCCGCATGATGTCGGCGAGCAGCAGCGTGCCGCCGGGCCTCAGTACGCGGGCGCACTCGCGGATCATCCGGGCGGCGGTCCGCCGGCCGGCGAACCGGCCCGCATGCGCCATGACGACGGTGTCGAACTCGCCCTCCGCGAACGGCGTGCCCCCGAAGTCGGCCGCCACGAAACGGAACCGTCCGGCGACCCCGAACTCCGCCGCGCGCTCGCGGGCCACGGCGAGGAGGGCCGGATGGTCGTGTGCGGTCACCCGCGCCCGGGGGTCGGCGCCGGCCAGCGCGATGCCCCACTCCCCGCTGCCGCAGGTGAAGTCCAGGACCCGGCCGGCGTCGGCCGGCCCCAGGGCCGCGACCACGCCGGACGCGATCCGCACGGCGAGCGGGAAGGCGCCGGCGAACATGCCCTGGTGCCGCCCGCGCCCGGCCGGGTCCCCGAGGTCGCCGCCGCGGTCGCCGGAGCGTGCGAGGGACGTGAGCGCACTCCAGCGGTCCCACTGCGCGAGCACCTCGTCGAAGTGGTCCCCGAGGTAGGCCGGGGACCCCTCCACCAGGTACGCGTGCGCCGTCCCCGTCGGCGTCCAGACCGCTCCGCCGTCACCCGACACCAGCCCGAAGTCCTCGAGCACCTCGAGCAGCCCGCCCAGCACCCGCGCGTCGCAGCTCAGGTCGTCGGCGAGTCGCGCCGTGGTGCGCGGGGTCTCGGCCAGGGCGGTGAACACGCCCAGGTCCAGGGCCGCGCCCAGTGCCCTCGCCCGGGCGAACCCGAAGTTGAGGGCCAGCAGCGGCGCGGGATCAGGCAGTTCGGTGTAGCGGGCGAGGGCCGTGGCGACGGAGGCCGACGGCGTCGACGTGTCCGTCACCCGGAGCCCTTCGTCGCGACGAGCAGCCCGGACAGCGCGGACACGTTTTTGGTCTCCACGTTCCGGAATCCGGCGGCGTCCACCCAGGAGCGGATCTCGTCGACGTCCCGGACCTCGCCCTCCTCGGTGTTGACCAGCAGGATCAGCCCGAACATGGAGGGGAAGAGACCGGAGGCGAGCGACGGCATGTGGGAGTGCACCAGCAGCAGCCCGCCGTCCGGGAGATGGGCGTGGATCCGCTTCACCAGGTGCGCGGCCCGCTCGGGACCGTAACCGTCGAGGACGTGGGAGAGCAGGACGGCGTCGCTCTCGGGCCAGGCGTCCTCCATGATGTCGGCGGGCATCACGTCGATCCGGTCCTTGAGCCCGGCCTCCGCCACGTTGGCGCGGGCCAGGTCGGTGACGGCGGGGTAGTCGAGGGAGGTGACGCGCAGCCCGGGGTGGCGCCCGGCGAGCGCGATGGAGTAGTCGCCGGAGCCGCAGCCCAGGTCGATGATGTGGCGCACGTCGCCCAGGGGTGCGGCGGCGGCCAGCCTGTCCGCCTGGAGGCGGGAACTGACCCGCATGGCCTGGATGAGCCGGCCGGTGCCCTCGCGGCCCTCACCGGCCGCGGCGCCCTGGTCGCGGTACCCCTTCTTCAGCACCCGCTGGTTGAGCGAGGCGTTGGCGCGCACGGCCTCGTCGAGCCGGGCGAAGTGGCCGAAGTGGGAGTCCTGGTGCTCGGCGAAGCCGCCCATGTAGTCGGGCCGCCCGGCGACCAGATAGCGGTCGGCCTCCTCGCTGTTGCGGTACGTCCCGCCCTCGACGCGCACGAGTTCCAGGCCCTTGAGCGCGACGAGGAGCGCCCGGGTGGGGCGCGGACTGAGGCCGAGCTCGCCGGCCAGGTCCTCCACGGTGCGCGGCGCCTTGTCCAGGGCTTCGAAGACGCCCAGGTCGAGGGCGGTGAACACCGCCTTCGACTGGAGGTAGGCGGTCAGGATGGAGTGGACCCGGGAGGAATCCTCCCGGGCAGGCGTCGCGGCGGTCACTTGCCCTCCAGGAGGCTGGTGTACTCGGGCAGCTGGGTGTACTCGTAGGGGTCCTCGGAGAGGAACACGTTGCGCACCGGGGGCCGCTCGGTGGGGGCGACCACCAGAAACCGGCAGGTCTGGTCGGGGCCGGTCACGAAGCCGTGCGGCTCGTTGCGCGGGATGAAGACGGCATCGCCGGGGCCGACCTGCTCGGTGCGGCCCTGGTCGGGCATGACGAGGCCCATGGAGCCCTCGATCACGTAGATCTCGTGCTCCCACTCGTGGAAGTGGGGCGGGGTGGAACCGTTCGGCGCCACCTCGAACTCGGTGAGGACGAACCGGTCGGCACCGTCCGGTGTGTCGATGAGCTTGCGGTGCGTCGTCTCCTTGGCACCCGGCTCCCGTACGATTTCGGCCTTCACCTGTGTCCGGTGCACGCGTTTCATCCGACACCCTTCTTTTCACCGGGGGACTTCTCATTGCGGATCGCGGGCGGAACGCGACAGGTCCTCGCCGGGCCGGTTCCTGACCGTGCCGGCTTTCGGCCTTGTCGACCGCCGGTGCCGAATCTAGGTGAGCCTCTCGGGCCGTCTCGACGGGCAAGGGCCACTGCGCGCGCCGGGCGATTGTCCGGCCGTCACCGGGGACAAACGCCCACGGGGCCGGGACGGACGGGATCACGTCGTCGCTGAGAAGGTGACGCTGAAGGCACGGCGGCCGGGACTCCGTGATCCGCCTGTGGACGGGAGCGCGACCGCCGACTGTCGGGGGCGGGACCTTGCCGCAGCTCACCCCCGTTGTCAGTGCCCCTCCCTAAGGTGAAGCCATCATCTGGACGGGCCAAGATCCATCCGGGGGTTCACGCCTCGGACGGACACGTCCGCCTGCGGAGAAGGGCGTTGGGGAGCTCCCTGACGGTCCGAGGGGAAAGGGATGGACGCGATGAGCGCCACGGTGAAGGACCGGCTGAAGAAGCACTTCGTGAACCACGTCGCTCTCGTCATCGACAAGTCCGGTTCGATGCGGGGCCACTCGGAGCAACTGGTGCGCGTCGTCGACGAGTTCGTGAAGGGGCTCGCGGAGGAGTCGGACCGGCTCGGGCACGAGACGCGGATCAGCCTCTACGCCTTCGACCACCTCGTCGAGAACCTGGTGTGGGACATGGACGTGAAGCATCTGCCGTCCATGCGGGGCCTGTACACCGTGGAGAACGGCGCGACAGCGCTGATCCAGGCGTCGGTGAAGGCGCTCGACGACCTCGGGCACATATGGGAGGAGTACGGCGAGCACAGCTTCCTCCAGGTCGTCGTCACCGACGGCGAGGAGAACGCCTCCGGCGCCGACACGACGGGTGCGCGACACGACCTCATGCCCGACGGGCGTGCCGTCCTGGACGAGTGGCGGAGCAGGATCGCCGACAAGATGAACACCCTGCCCGACCACTGGACGTCGGCCATCATGGTGCCGAACTCCCTGGCCAAGCGCACCGCCCAGCAGTACGGGTTCCCGACGGGCAACATCTCGATCTGGGACGCCGACTCCGACCAGGGCGTCGAGGAGGCGATCGGCGCCGTCAAGACGGCCGCGACCAGGTTCCTGCGCGACCGCGAGCAGGGCGTGCGGGGCACGCGGAACCTCTTCGCCATGGGGCAGGACCTGAGCGCGGCGGACGTGGCGTCGAACCTCCAGGCCCTGGACGCCGGCAAGTACGTGCTCATCCCGGTGGACCAGCGCACGTCGATCCGCGAATTCGTCACCAGCGCCGGGCATCCGTACAAGACCGGCTGCGCCTTCTACGAGCTGTCCAAGCGCGAGAAGGTGCAGGCGAACAAGCAGATAGCCGTGGCGGAGAAGGACCCGGCGACCGGCCGCACGACCGGCAAGGTGTTCACCGGCCCCGCCGCCCGCCGGCTCCTGGGCCTGCCCGCGACCGAGGTCACGGTGGCGCCGGGGAGCAACGACGCCTACACGGTGTTCGTCCAGTCGACCTCGGTCAACCGGAAGCTGGTTCCGGGGACCAGGCTGCTCGTGCTGCTCTGACCTCGACCGGCCTCGCCCTGCACGGCCGGCCGCTGATCACCGACATCACGGTGCCGGTGGGGAAGGCCGCCTGAGCCGTCCTGACCGGTCGGTGCCCCTGACACGCTTCGAGGGCCCCGACCGTCCGGTCGGGGCCCTCGAAGGAGAAAGTGTCCGAGGGGGGACTTGAACCCCCACGCCCGATAAAGGGCACTAGCACCTCAAGCTAGCGCGTCTGCCATTCCGCCACCCGGACAAGGTGTCTGCCGCGTGCGGGGTGATCCCCCGCGGCGACATGGACAACCATACCAAGGTTTAGGAGTGCCTTTCACCTGCGTTTCCGTCGTCCCGGGGAGGCGCCGGACGGTCCGGCGCACGCCCCGTGCGGCCGAGGGCCGCGGACGGCTCAGGGGGTCAGCCGGTGGTCCGGGAAGTTCCCCGGCAGCCTCTCCCCCGCCGGGCCCCGGGTGACCGCCCGGACGAGGAGCTCGCCGCCGACGAAGGCGCCCCGCCAGGACGCGCCGAAGCCGCCGAACAGCTCGTCCCGGTCTCCCCGGGAGCGCGGCACCCCGTGCCCGATCTTGAACGCGCGGATGTGCGGGGCGAGCCGCTCGAAGGTGGCGCGTTCGTCCGTGGAGAGGGTGGCCACCAGCGCGCCGTTGGACGCGTTCATGGCGGCCAGCAGCTCCGCCTCCGTGTCGACCAGCACGATCGTGTCCACCGGGCCGAACGGCTCCGCGTGGTGCAGCGGGGAGGAGCGGGGCGGATTCAGCAGCGTGACCGGCTGGACGTACGCCGACGTGTCCTGGCCGGGCAGGAAGCGGGCGTCGGCCGGGGTGCCGCGGTGCAGCGGGACGGCGCCCCGGTCGATCGCCTCGGCGACCTGGTCGTCCAGTTCCTTCGCCTTGGCCGCGTTGATCACGGGGCCGAAGTCGAGCGCCGGGTACGGGTCGTCCGGGTGCTCGACGGCGAGGGGGTGGCCGATCCGCAGGGCGCGGACCGCGGGGAGGTAGGCGGCGAGGAACGCGTCGAAGAGGCTGCGCTGGACGACGAAGCGCGGGTAGGCCGTGCAGCGCTGCTTGCCGTAGTCGAAGAGCTTGGGGATGAGCGCGCCGAGGGTGTCCCAGTCCGTGTGGTTCCAGATACCCCAGGTGTTCAGCCCCTCCTGTTCGAGGATGTGCCGTTTGCCCAGGTCGGCAACCACGGTGGCGACCGCGGCGCCGGTGTCGCGGCCGCCGACGAAGGAGACGCAGCCGATCTCCGGCGCCCGCACAAGCGCCTCGGACAGCTCGCCGCCGCTGCCGCTGACGAGGGTGACCGGGACGCCCTCGCGGGCGGCGAGCGCCGTGGCCAGGGTGAGGCAGGCGACGCCGCCGTCGGTCGGGGTCTTGGCGACGACCGCGTTGCCGGCGAGCATCTGCACCAGCAGGGCGTGGACCAGCACGCTCATCGGGTAGTTCCAGCTGGCGATGTTGGAGACGGGCCCGTCGAGCGGGGCGCGGCCGTCCAGCATGGTGTCGATGCCGTCGACGTACCAGCGCACGCCGTCGATGGCCCGGTCGACGTCGGCGCGGGCGAGCCGCCAGGGCTTGCCGATCTCCCAGACGAGCAGGAGTGCGAGCAGGTCGCGGTGTTCGGCGAGCGCGTCGAGGGTGGCGGCGACGCGGGCGCGGCGTTCCGGCAGCGGGACGTGGCGCCAGGCGCGGTGCTGGTCCAGGGCCGCGCGTACGGCCTGCCGGGCGGTGGCCCGGTCCAGGCGGGGCGGTCCCGCGACGGGGGTGCCGTCGACGGGGCTCACGGCGGGCAGCGCCCGGCCGTCGGCCTGCCAGGCGGCGTTCCAGAGGTTGAGGACGCGGTCGTCACGGAAGGCCTCCGGGGCGACGGTCAGGCAGCGTTGCCAGGCGTCGTCCCAGGAGGTGCCGGACTTGAGGGTGAGGGTGGGTGGCATACGGTTCGCTCCGCTCTCGGTGCACGGTCGAGAGATCAGGGGGCTGCCCCGGAAGATTCGGGGGCCGGTGAGCCGGAAGATTCGGGGGCCGGTGAGCCGGGAGGTCAACGGCTGAAGCCGGGCGATCAGGGGCCCGCGGGCAGGTCAGGCGCCGGAGTCCAGCACGGCCAGCACGTGCCGCGCCGTCTCCGTAGGGGTGCGGCCGACCCGCACGCCTGCCGCCTCCAGGGCCTGCTGCTTCGCCCGTGCCGTACCGGAGGATCCGGAGACGATCGCGCCGGCGTGGCCCATCGTGCGACCCTCGGGGGCGGTGAAGCCGGCGATGTAGCCGACGACGGGCTTGGTGACGTGGTCGCGGATGTAGGCCGCCGCGCGTTCCTCCGCGTCACCGCCGATCTCGCCGATGAGGACGATCAGGTCGGTCTCGGGGTCCTCCTGGAAGGCCGTGAGGCAGTCGATGTGGGTGGTGCCGACGACGGGGTCGCCGCCGATGCCGACGCAGGTGGAGAAGCCGATGTCGCGCAGCTCGTACATCAGCTGGTAGGTGAGGGTGCCGGACTTGGAGACCAGGCCGATGCGGCCGGGTTTGGTGATGTCGGCGGGGATGATGCCCGCGCCCGACTGGCCGGGGCTGATCAGGCCGGGGCAGTTGGGGCCGATGACCCGGGTGCCGCGCTTTCGCGCACGGTCGAGGAAGGCGACGGAGTCGTGGACGGGGACGCCCTCGGTGATGACGACGGCGAGACCGATGCCGGCGTCGGCGGCCTCGGTCACCGCGGCCTTGGTGAAGGCGGGCGGTACGAAGACCACGGTGACATCGGCACCCGTCGCGTCCATGCCCTCGGCGACGGAGCCGAAGACGGGGACCGGCCGGTCAGGGAAGTCCACGGTGCGGCCCGCCTTGCGCGGGTTCACGCCGCCGACGACGTTCGTGCCGGCGGCGAGCATCCGCCGGGTGTGCTTCATGCCCTCGCCGCCGGTCATGCCCTGGACGAGGATCTTGCTCTCCTTGGTGAGGTGGATCGCCATGTCGTCCGGTCTCCTCAGGGTGTGGTGGCGAGGTGGGCGGCCCGGCTCGCGGCGCCGTCCATGGTGGTGACCTGCTCGACGAGCGGGTGGGCGCGCTCGTCGAGGAGGGCGCGTCCGCGCTCGGCGTTGTTGCCGTCGAGGCGCACGACGAGCGGCTTGGTGAGCCGTACGGTGTCCAGCGCGCGGACGATGCCGTCGGCGACCGCGTCGCAGGCGGTGATGCCGCCGAAGACGTTGACGAAGACGGACTTGACCGACGGGTCGGAGAGGACGACGGACAGACCGTCGGCCATCACCTGGGCGGAGGCGCCGCCGCCGATGTCGAGGAAGTTGGCGGGGCGGGCGCCGCAGCCGGCGACCACGTCGAGGGTGGACATGACGAGTCCGGCACCGTTGCCGATGATGCCGACCTCGCCGTCGAGCTTGACGTAGTTGAGGCCCTTGGCGGCAGCCGCCGCTTCCAGCGGATCGTGACCCGTGTCGGCCTCGTCACCCCAACGCGCCTGCCGGAAAAGGGCGTTGTCGTCGAGGGTGACCTTGCCGTCGAGTGCCATGATCTGTCCGTCGCGGGTGCTGACGAGCGGGTTGACCTCGACGAGGAGGGCGTCCTCGCGGACCAGGACCTCCCAGAGCCGGACCAGGATGTCGACGGTGCGGGCGGGCAGGCCCGCAGCGTCGGCGATGCGGGCGGCGACGGCCGGGGTGACGCCCTCGGCCGGGTCGACGGGGACGCGTGCGACGGCCCCGGGGCGGGTGGCGGCGACCTCCTCGATGTCCATGCCCCCTTCGGCGGAGGCGATGGCGAGGAAGCCGCCGGCGGCGCGGTCGAGGACGTAGGAGACGTAGAACTCGCTCTCGATGTCGACGGGTTGGGCAAGCATCACCGTCTCGACGGTGTGGCCCTTGATGTCCATGCCGAGGATCTGGCGTGCGGTGAGTTCGGCGGCGGCCGGGTCGGCGGCGAGCTTGACGCCGCCCGCCTTGCCGCGTCCGCCGGTCTTGACCTGGGCCTTGACGACCACACGGCCGCCGAGCCTGCGGGCGATCTCGCGGGCCTGTTTGGGCGAGCCGGTGACCTCGGCCCGCGGCACCACGATGCCGTGGTCTGCGAAGAGTTCCCTTGCCTGGTGTTCGTACAGGTCCATCTCGGCTCCTGTCTGTGACGTCGCCGGAGGGTCCGCGGAGGGCCGGGAACCGGCGACCGAAAAGTGCCGCGCACCCCCTGGACACCACCCATCGGATGCGGGATAACAAGGTTCATACAGTATTCGTCGACTGTATGCAATGTACCGCGAGAGCGTTCCCCACCCCCTAGGAAAGGGACAAGGACTTCGCCATGCCCGACGACACCCAGGACGTCATCTCCGGCGGTCATCTCGTCGCCAAGGCCCTCAAGGCCGAGGGCGTCGACCGCATCTACACGCTGTGCGGCGGCCACATCATCGACATCTACGACGGCTGCGTCGACGAGGGCATCGAGGTCGTCGACGTACGGCACGAGCAGGTCGCCGCCCACGCCGCCGACGGCTACGCGCGCATCACCGGCAAGCCCGGCTGCGCGGTGGTCACGGCCGGACCGGGTACCACCGACGCCGTCACCGGGGTCGCCAACGCCTTCCGCGCGGAGTCTCCCATGCTGCTGATCGGCGGCCAAGGGGCGCTCACCCAGCACAAGATGGGGTCACTCCAGGACCTCCCGCACGTCGACATGATGAACCCGATCACCAAGTTCGCGGCGACCGTGCCGGACACGGCGCGCGCGGCGGACATGGTGTCGATGGCCTTCCGCGAGTGCTATCACGGCGCGCCCGGCCCCTCCTTCCTGGAGATCCCGCGCGACGTGCTGGACGCCAAGGTGCCCGCGGACAAGGCGCGGGTGCCGAAGGCGGGCGCCTACCGTGCCTCGACCCGCTCGCCCGGCGACCCGGAGGCGGTCGAGAAGCTGGCCGACCTGCTGGTGCACGCCGAGAAGCCGGCGATTCTGCTCGGCAGCCAGGTGTGGACGACCCGGGGCACCGAAGCGGCCGTCGAACTCGTCCGCACGCTCAACGTCCCCGCCTACATGAACGGCGCGGGGCGCGGCACGCTGCCGCCCGGGGACCCGCACCACTTCCAGCTGTCGCGCCGGTACGCGTTCTCGGGCGCCGACGTCATCGTCATCGTCGGCACGCCCTTCGACTTCCGCATGGGCTACGGCAAGCGGCTCTCCCCCGCCGCGACGGTCGTGCAGATCGACCTCGACTACCGCACGGTGGGCAAGAACCGCGACATCGACCTCGGCATCGTCGGGGACGCGGGGCTGGTGCTGAAGGCGGTGACCGAGGCGGCCTCCGGGCGGGTCAACGGCGGTGCGTCGAAGCGCAAGGAGTGGCTGGACGAGCTGCGCGCGGCCGAGCAGACCGCCCTGGAGAAGCGGCTGCCGCAGCTGCGCTCGGACGCCTCACCGATCCACCCCTACCGGCTGGTGAGCGAGATCAACGACTTCCTCACCGAGGACTCGGTCTACATCGGCGACGGCGGTGACATCGTCACCTTCTCCGGGCAGGTCGTGCAGCCCAAGTCGCCCGGCCACTGGATGGACCCGGGGCCGCTCGGGACGCTCGGCGTCGGTGTGCCGTTCGTGCTGGCCGCCAAGCAGGCGCGGCCCGACAAGGAGGTCGTCGCGCTGTTCGGCGACGGCGCGTTCTCCCTGACCGGCTGGGACTTCGAGACGCTGGTCCGCTACGACCTGCCGTTCGTCGGCATCGTCGGCAACAACTCCTCGATGAACCAGATCCGTTACGGCCAGGCCGCCAAGTACGGCAAGGACCGGGAGCGGGTCGGCAACACCCTCGGGGACGTCCGCTACGACGAGTTCGCGCGGATGCTCGGCGGGTATGGCGAGGAGGTCCGCGACCCCGCCGACATCGGCCCCGCGCTGCGCCGTGCCCGGGAGTCGGGCAAGCCGTCGCTGATCAACGTCTGGGTGGACCCGGACGCGTACGCCCCCGGAACCATGAACCAGACCATGTACAAGTGAGGTGCACGCCCATGACCCCCAAGGCACTTGAGGGCATCCGCGTCCTCGACATGACCCACGTCCAGTCCGGGCCGTCCGCGACCCAGCTGCTGGCCTGGCTCGGCGCCGACGTCGTCAAGCTGGAGGCGCCCACGGGTGACATCACGCGCAGGCAGCTGCGCGACCTGCCGGACGCCGACTCCCTCTACTTCACGATGCTCAACTGCAACAAGCGGAGCATCACCCTGAACACCAAGACCGAGCGCGGCAAGGAGATCCTCACCGAGCTGATCCGGCGTTCGGACGTCATGGTCGAGAACTTCGGTCCGGGCGCCATCGACCGGATGGGATTCACCTGGGACCGCATCAAGGAGATCAACCCGCGGATCGTCTACGCCTCCATCAAGGGCTTCGGCGACGGCCCGTACACCAACTTCAAGGCGTACGAGGTCGTCGCGCAGGCGATGGGCGGGTCGATGTCGACGACCGGCTTCGAGGACGGGCCGCCGCTCGCGACCGGCGCGCAGATCGGTGACTCGGGCACGGGCGTGCACGCGGTGGCCGGCATCCTCGCCGCTCTGTTCCAGCGGGAGCGCACCGGGCGCGGGCAGCGGGTGAACGTGGCCATGCAGCACGCGGTGCTCAACCTCTGCCGGGTGAAGCTGCGCGACCAGCAGCGCCTGGCGCACGGGCCGCTCGCCGAGTACCCGAACGAGGACTTCGGCGACGAGGTGCCCCGCTCGGGCAACGCGTCCGGAGGCGGTCAGCCCGGCTGGGCCGTGAAGTGCGCGCCGGGCGGCCCGAACGACTACGTGTACGTCATCGTGCAGCCCGTCGGGTGGAAGCCGGTCAGCGAGCTGATCGGCCGGCCGGAACTGGCGGACGACCCCGAGTGGGCGACGCCGGAGGCCCGGCTGCCGAAGCTCAACAAGATGTTCCAGCTGATCGAGGAGTGGTCCTCGACGCTCCCCAAGTGGGAGGTGCTGGAGCGGCTGAACGCGCACAACATCCCGTGCGGGCCGATCCTGTCCACCAAGGAGATCATCGAGGACCGCTCGCTGGTGGCCAACGAGATGGTGGTGACGGTCCCGCATCCGGAGCGCGGGGAGTTCGTCACCGTGGGCAGCCCGCTGAAGCTGTCCGACTCCCCCGTGGACGTGGTCGCCTCCCCGCTGCTCGGCGAGCACAACGAAGAGGTCTACGTCGGCGAACTCGGTCTCGGCGACGAGGAGTTGCATCTGCTCAAGTCGAACGGGGTGATCTGAGGTGATGGCCGAGGACCGCACGGCGAAGGTGCGGGCGCTGCTGGACGCGGTGCGCGCCGAGGGCCGGACCGCGCTGACCGCGCCGGAGGGCAAGGTGATCGCCGACGCGTACGGCGTCGCCGTGCCCGGGGAGGAGCTGGCGCGGGACGTCGACGAGGCGGTGGCCGCGGCGGCCCGGTTCGGCGGGCCCGTGGTGATGAAGATCGTGTCGCCGGACATCCTGCACAAGACCGACGCCGGCGGTGTGGTCGTGGGCGTCGAGGGTGCGGCGGACGTGCGGGCGGCGTTCTGCCGGATCGTGGAGAACGCGCGGGCGTACGACCCTCGGGCGCGTGTCGAGGGCGTGCAGGTGCAGGAGCTGCTGCCGCGGGGGCAGGAGGTGATCGTCGGCGCGGTCACCGACCCGACCTTCGGGAAGGTGGTGGCGTTCGGGCTCGGCGGGGTGCTCGTCGAGGTGCTGAAGGACGTCACGTTCCGGCTGGCGCCGGTGGACGCCGACGAGGCGCTGTCGATGCTCGGCTCCATCCGGTCGGCGGAGATCCTCTCCGGGGTGCGGGGCCAGGAGGGCGTGGACCGGTGGGCGGTCGCCGAGCAGATCCGGCGGGTGTCCGAACTGGTCACGGACTTCCCGGAGATCGCCGAGGTGGACCTCAACCCGGTGATCGCGACGCCGCAGGGCGCGGTCGCCGCGGACATCCGGGTGCTCCTCTCCACGGAGACGCCGAAGGAGCGCCGCCGGTACTCGCGGGAGGAGATCCTCACCTCCATGCGGCGGCTGATGCAGCCGCGGTCGGTGGCGGTGATCGGCGCGTCCAACGAGTCCGGCAAGATCGGCAACTCGGTGATGCGCAACCTCGTCGACGGAGGCTTCGCCGGGGAGATCCATCCGGTGAACCCCAAGGCCGATGACATTCTGGGCCGCAAGGCGTACAAGAGCGTCACCGACGTTCCCGGCGAGGTGGATGTGGCGGTCTTCGCGATACCCGCCCGGTTCGTGGCAGCGGCGCTGGAGGAGGTGGGGCGCAAGCGGATCCCGAACGCCGTCCTCATCCCGTCCGGGTTCGCGGAGACCGGTGAGCACGCACTCCAGGCGGAGGTCGTGGCGATCGCCGAGCGGAACGGCATCCGGCTGCTGGGGCCCAACATCTACGGCTACTACTCCACCTGGCAGGACCTCTGCGCCACGTTCTGCACGCCGTACGACGTCAAGGGCGGGGTGGCACTGACCAGCCAGTCGGGCGGCATCGGCATGGCGATCCTGGGTTTCGCGCGGACCACGAAGACGGGCGTCTCGGCGATCGTCGGGCTCGGCAACAAGTCGGACCTGGACGAGGACGACCTGCTGACCTGGTTCGGGGAGGACCCGCACACCGAGTGCATCGCGATGCACCTGGAGGACCTCAAGGACGGGCGGGCGTTCGTCGAGGCCGCGCGGGAGACCGTGCCGAAGAAACCGGTGGTGGTGCTCAAGGCGGGCCGTACGGCCGCGGGCGCCAAGGCGGCCGGTTCGCACACGGGGGCGCTCGCGGGTGACGACGCCGTGTACGACGACATCCTGCGGCAGGCCGGCGTGATCCGGGCGCCGGGGCTGAACGACATGCTGGAGTACGCGCGGGCGCTGCCCGTGCTGCCCGCCCCGCGGGGCGACAACGTCGTGATCATCACCGGGGCGGGCGGCAGCGGGGTGCTGCTGTCGGACGCGGTCACGGACAACGGGCTGTCGCTGATGGAGATTCCGCCGGATCTGGACGCCGCGTTCCGGGAGTTCATCCCGCCGTTCGGCGCGGCCGGGAACCCGGTGGACATCACCGGGGGCGAGCCGCCGTCGACGTACGAGGCGACGATCCGGCTGGGTCTCGAGGACCCGCGCGTCCACGCGCTGGTGCTCGGCTACTGGCACACGATCGTCACACCGCCCATGGTGTTCGCCGAACTCACCGCGCGGGTGGTGGCGGAGTTCCGCGAGCGGGGCGTCTCCAAGCCCGTGGTGGCCTCGCTCGCCGGGGACGTGGAGGTCGAGGAGGCCTGCCAGTACCTCTTCGAGCACGGGGTCGTGGCCTACCCGTACACGACCGAGCGGCCGGTGGCCGTGCTGGGCGCCAAGTACCGCTGGGCGCGGGCCGCCGGGCTGATGGGGGGCGGCTCATGAGGTGACGGGGCGGGGGGCCGGCCGGCGGGTGCGCGCCGGCCGGCCCCGGACCCGGGCGCGCACGAAAGGCATGGGACAGGGGGCGCTGGCCAGTTCTTTCGACGCAAGGGGTGCAAACTACATGGCAACCACGGATGTCACACGGGTCGTCCCCTATCGGGAGGTGACCGACAGGAACGGGCGGGTCTACCGCGTCGGCGAGTCCGACGTCGACATCATGGGCCGCAAGCGCAAGTGGATGGTGATCCTGCCCTGGGTCGGCATGATGGGCATCTCCTCCGCCGAGTACGCGTTCGCGTCGGCGGAGGACACGCTCCACGAGGCTCACAGCTGGTCCAGCGGCAGCATCTACTGGATGATGACCGCCTGGGTGTTCTGCCAGGCCGCGGTGGCCTTCCCGGCGGGCCGGCTGCGGGAGAACGGCAAGCTGCCCGCGCGGTGGGCGATGATGCTCGGCTCGGTCGGCACGCTGCTCGGTTATCTCTCCCTGGCGTTCGCGCCGCATGTCGCGCTCGCGTTCATCGGGTTCGGCGTGTTCAGCGGCATGGGCGCGGGCATGGTGTACGCGACCTGCGTCAACATGGTCGGCAAGTGGTACCCGGAGCGCAAGGGCGGCAAGACCGGCTTCGTCAACGGAGGTTTCGCCTACGGTTCGGTGCCGTTCGTCTTCATCTTCCACGGCTACATGGACGGCTCCAACTTCCGCTGGGTGCTGGTCGCCTCCGGCGTGTTCCTCGCCGGGGTGGTGGCGGTCGCCGGGTTCTACTTCCGGGACCCGCCCAAGAACTGGTGGCCGGCCTCGATCGACCCGCTGAACCCGCCGGACGACCCGCGCGCCCGGCGTTCGCTCCAGAAGAACCCGCCCGCCGTCAAGCAGTACTCCCCGATGGAGGCGTGGCGGACCGGCCGCGTGGCGCTGATGTGGTTCTGTCTCGCCTGTACCTCGGGCGTGAACATCTTCGGCATCGCGTTCCAGGTCGACATCGGTGAGGACGCGGGCTTCGCGGCGGGCATCGTGGCCACCGCGATGTCGCTGAAGGCCATCGTCAACGGCACCGGCCGCGGCGTCATCGGCTGGCTCTCCGACCTGTACGGCCGCAAGCAGTGTCTGCTGTACGTGTGCGTGATCCTGGGCCTGGCCCAGTTCGGCATCATCTGGTCGGCGGAGATCAAGAACCTGCCGCTGTTCCTGATCTTCTCCGCCGTCTCCGGCTTCGGCGGCGGCGCCATCTTCCCGATGTTCGCGGCACTGACGGCGGACTACTTCGGGGAGAACAACAACGCCACCAACTACGGCATGGTGTACAGCTCCAAGCTGGTCTCCGGGCTCGGCGCGGGCATGGGGTCCATGGTCGTGGCCGCGTGGGGCTACAACGGCGCCTTCGGTCTCGCGGGCGGCATCTCGCTCTTCGCCGGGTTCGTCGCGCTGTTCCTGACCCCGCCAGGACGTTCGAGGAGCAAGAAGGTGACGCCCAACCCGCGTCCGCTGGGCGAGGGTTGACGAGCGGCTCCCGCCCGGTCCGTCGTCACGCGGTCAGCCGCGGCGCCGGCGCAGGGCCGCCATGTTGTCGTAGCTGATCTTCGCCTCGCGCAGCGACTGCGCCGGGTCGGTAGCGCTCGGGGAGTTGTCGTCCTCCACCATCGGGTTGCGGTAGTTGCTCAGCCCGACGCGGGAGAAGAACGTGGTGTAGTCGATGTCACCGGTGCCGAAGGGCACCATGTCCCAGCCCATGCCGTTGGTGGTGTCGACGACGCCGTCCTTGGCGTGGAACAGCGGGTAGCGCTTGTTGTACCGGGTGACCAGGCCCGCCGGGTCGAAGACGTTCCTGCGGGTGGAGCCGTCGGGCGCGGTGTAGGTGTGGAACTTGTACTGGGCGACGTGCGCCCAGAAGATGTCCATCTCCAGCCACACCAGCCTGGGGTCGGTGACCTTCAGGAAGTACTCCAGCTTCCGGATCCCGGAGCTGCGGGTCGGACGGCCCTGGTCGTCCAGCGGACCCCGGTCGAGCAGGAAGCCGTACGCGCTGTCGTGGTTGTGGGTGTAGAGCTTGACGCCCTCGCGGCGGGCGATCTCGCCGAGGGCGTTCCACTTGTCGGCGGCCACGTCCCAGTCGGCGCGGTAGGAGCTGCCGGTGGGGTCGCCGCCGGTGCCCATGTGGTCCATGCCGAGGATGTTGGCGATCTCCAGGTGCTTCTTGAAGGTGTCCTTGTCCTCGGCGGTCAGCGGCCAGGACGAGGGGATGAAGCCGTGGTTGCCCTGGGCGCGCAGGCCGTACTCGTCGAGCCAGGAGCGCAGCAGCCGGGCGCCCTGGACCGACTCCAGGCTCGCGCCGCCGGGGGCGTTGGCGTGCTGGTTGTAGCCGGCGAACTCGACCTGGCGGTAGCCGTGCCGGGCGAGCTGCTTGAACACCTCGCGGAAGCCGGAGGGCAGGTCACTGGCGAGCGGGTCGCGGGCGGTGGCGTCACGGACGGTGTAGAGGATGATGCCGCGCTTGTGCGGCGGGACGAGCACCTGGCCGCGGCCGTGGCCGTGGCCGTGGTCTCTGCCGTGGGCCAGGGCGGGGGCGGCGCCGAGGACGGGGGCGGCGACGGCGCCGGCCGCCACGGCGGTGCAGGTGCTCAGGAAGCGGCGCCGGGCCACGCCGAGGCTGCGGCGCAGCGCCTCGTCCGGGGTGTCGGCGAGGGCGGCCGGGTCGGCGCCGGCGGGGCGGGAGGGGTCGGAGTACGAGGTCACGGGTGCCTGCCTTCTCGGTCGTGGCCGGTCCCGGCGGCTGCGGGACCGGCCGTTGTCAGTGCCGTGTGTTTCACTCTCGGTAGTCGGAGTTCGGCGGGCGTGGTGCCGTGCGGTGTCAGCCGAGTCCGGCGAGCCGGAGCAGGAGTTGCTTGACGTCGGTGGCCGCGACGCGGTCGCCGACAGCGCGGGGGGTGGAGCAGATGAGGAGCGGACCGTCGTCGTCGCTCGCGGGGAGGCGGCCGTGGCTGCCACGAACAGGTGAGGCGTCGAGGGGGACGACCGCCATGCGGTAGCGCATGCCGAGCTTCTTGCGCGCCAGCGCGCCGGCCGCCTTGACCTTGACGTAGGGGTCGTGGGGATCCATGAACAGCTCGACCGGGTCGTAGCCGGGTTTGCGGTGGATCTCGACGAGCTGCGCGAAGTCGGGCGCGTGGTCGTCGTCGAGCCAGTAGTAGTACGTGAACCAGGCGTCGGGTTCGGCGACGGCGACGAGTTCGCCGGCGCGCGGGTGGTCGAGGTGATGGGCCTTCTTGCCCTCGTCATCGAGGAGCTGTTCGATGCCGGGCAGTCCGTCGAGTGCCTCGCGGGTGGCGTCGAGGTCCTCGGGGCGGCGCACGTAGACGTGGGCGATCTGGTGGTCGGCCACGGCGAAGGCGCGGGAGGCCATCGGGTCGAGGTACTCCATGCCGTCCTGGGTGTGGACCTCCAGCAGGCCCGCGCGGCGCAGGGCGCGGTTGATGTCCACCGGCCGGTTCACACGGGTGATGCCGTACTCGGACAGGGCGACGACGGTGCGTCCCTCGGCGCGTGCGTCGTCCAGCAGCGGGGCGAGGGCCGCGTCCAGGTCCGCGGCGGCCTTCAGGGAGCGCGGGTCGTCGGGGCCGAAGCGCTGCAGGTCGTAGTCGAGGTGAGGGAGGTAGCAGAGGGTCAGGTCCGGGCGCCGGGTGTTCATGATGTGACGGGTGGCGTCGATGATCCACCGGCTGGACACCAGGTCGGCGCCGGGTCCCCAGAAGTGGAACAGGGGGAAGGTGCCGAACTTCTCGGTGAGTTCGTCGTGCAGCTCGGGCGGCCGGGTGTAGCAGTCGGGTTCCTTGCGGCCGTCGGCGTAGTAGACGGGGCGGGGGGTGACGGTGATGTCGGTGTCCGCGCCCATGGCGTACCACCAGCAGATGTTGGCCACGGTGTAGCCGGGGTGGGCGCGGCGGGCGGCGTCCCAGAGCTTGTCGCCGGAGACGAGGCCGTTGTGCTGCCGCCACAGCAGGACGTCACCGAGTTCCCGGAAGTACCAGCCGTTGCCGACGATGCCGTGCTCGGAGGGCATGGTGCCGGTGAGGAACGTGGACTGGGCGGCGCAGGTGACGGCGGGCAGGACGGTGCCGAGCGGGGCGCGGGAGCCGGACTGCCCGAGGGTCTTGAGGTGGGGCATGTGGTCGAGCAGACGGGGGGTGAGGCCCACGACGTCCAGGACGAGCAGGGGGGTGGGGTCGGTCATGGGAGTTCCTTCAGGCCGAGGTCCGTCAGCAGGTCGCGGGCCAGGGTGAGTTCGGCGGCGATGCCGTCGGCGAGCTGGGCGCGGCCGCGGGGGCGCAGCTCGGGCGGGAGCGCCTGCCAGGTGTAGGTCTCCACCTCGAGGTGACGGGTGAGCGGGTGCGGTCCGCCGACCAGGCGGGTCAGCGCGGAGGTGAGGACGGGCAGCGTGGAGGTGAGGGGCGCGGCGGGGGCCGCGTGCAGGGGAACGTGGAAGTGGGAGCGCCAGGGGCCCGCGTCGGGCAGGGCGTCCCCGGCGAGGGCCTCGTCGAGGTCGTCGGTGCCGCGCAGTCCGGCGGCCGTGGCTGTGCGGGTCTGGTGCAGGAAGCGGGGTTCGGCGAAGGCGGCGAGAGCATCGCGGACCCCGGGGAGGTGCGGCTGTTCGGCGTGCAGGGCGGCGGACAGCTGGGACTTGACTACCGGGACGCCGGCCCGGGCGAGGTTGTCCAGGGCGGTGCCGGGATCTTCGAAGGAGGTGGCGAGGTGGCAGGTGTCGACGCAGATGCCGATGCGGTCGTGTCCGACCGCGGTGAGCGGGGCGATGGCGTCCCGTGTGGTCTCGACGACGCAGCCCGGTTCGGGTTCGAGGGCGACGCGGATGGAGCGCCCGGTGAGCTCCTCCAGCGCGTCGAGGCGTTCGGCGAGGGTGCGCAGGGCCGTGCGGGCGGTCTCCGCGCGCTCGTCGTCGTAGGCGGTGCGCCAGGCCAGCGGCAGAGTGGAGATGCTGCCCTCGGTGACGTCCTCGGGGAGCAGTCCGGCGAGGACGCGGGCGAGGGCCGCGGTGTACTCCAGGCGTTCGGGGTCGGCCCAGTCCGGTGTGTAGACGCGGTACTTGACCTCCTCGGCGCCGAAGCCCTCGTAGGGGAAGCCGTTGAGGGTCACGACCTCCAGGCCCCGCCGTTCGAGTTCGCAGCGCAGTCCGCGCAGCGCGGCGGGGTCGGTGACCAGGGCGCGGGCGGCGTCCTTGGCCAGCCACAGTCCGATGCCGAGCCGGTCCCGGCCGAGGCGGCGGCGGACGGGTTCGCAGTGGTCACGGAGCTGGGCGAGGACGCCGTCGAGGGTTTCGGCGGGGTGGACGTTGGTGCAGTAGGCGAGGTGGACGGTGGACCCGTCGGGGTGGCGGAAGCGCATGGCTCACGCCCCCGCGGCGTCGGCGGTGTCCGGTGTCGGTGCGTCTCTTGGCTGGCCGCGCAGGATGGAGTTGCCCTCGTGGGTGGCCTCGGGGGCCGTGACGTCGAGGTTCAGGCGTCCACTGAGGCCGTAGAAGGCGACCGGGTTGCGCCACAGCACGCGGTCGACGTCGTCCTCGGTGAAGCCCTCGGCGAGCATCAGGTCGGCGACCTTGCGGGTCTTGAGGGGGTCGCTCTTCCCCCAGTCGGCGGCGGAGTTCACCAGCACCTGCTCGGGGCCGTAGGCGCGCAGGAGGGCGACCATCCGCTCCTCGTCCATCTTGGTGTCGGGATAGACGGAGAAGCCGAGCCAGGCACCGCTGTCCTTGGCCTCCTTGACGGTGGTCTCGTTGAGGTGGTCGATCAGCACCCGCTCCACCGGCAGCGCGGACTCGCGGACCACGTCGAGGGTACGGCGCAGTCCGGCGAGCTTGTCGCGGTGCGGTGTGTGGACCAGCGCGGGCAGCCCCTGGTCGGCCGCCATCTGGAGCTGGGCGGCGAGCGCGGTGTCCTCCGCGGGGGTCATGGAGTCGTAGCCGATCTCGCCGACGGCGACGACGTTGTCCTTGAGCAGATAGCGGGGCAGCGCGTCGAGGACGGGCGTGCAGCGCGGGTCGCCCGCCTCCTTGGGGTTGAGGGCGAGGGTGCAGTGGTGGGCGATGCCGTACTGGGCGGCGCGGAAGGGTTCCCAGCCGAGGAGGGAGTCGAAGTAGTCGAAGAAGGAGGCCGGGGAGGTGCGGGGCTGGCCGAGCCAGAAGGAGGGTTCGACGACGGCGCGGACGCCCGCGGCGTACATGGCCTCGTAGTCGTCGGTGGTGCGCGACGTCATGTGGATGTGGGGGTCGAAGATGCGCATCAGGACTCCTTGCCGTGGGGGACGTCCGGGCCGGCCGCGCCCTGCGCCGGGGCGGCTTCGGTCAGGGCCAGGACGCGGTGCAGGTCCTCCGGGACGGTGCGGCCGGCGGCGGTGCGCTCGGCGGCGTGGTCGCCGAGCATGCGGGCGAGTTCGGCGTCACCGCGGGCACGCCGGGCGAGGTCCGCGACCAGGTCGACGGCGACGCCGGTGAACAGGCATTTCAGTACGGCGTGCCGCCATGCGTGGGCGTCGAGGTGGCGGGCGCCGTAGGGGCCGAGGGCGGCGGCGACCAGCCGGGTGTCGTTGGTGCGCAGGGCGTCCTCGACGAGCGGGAGCGCCTCGGGCCCGGGCACCAGGTGGGGCAGGGCGTGCAGGACGGCGCGGCGTTCGTCGGCGGTGCCCTGGTGGTAGACGCGGGTCAGGGCCTCCGCGTCGGCGCGGGCCGCGTGCAGGATGAGGACGCGGGCGGCGTCGGCGTGTTCGGGTCCGCAGCGGCGGCCCGCCTCGGCGAGGCGCAGCTCCCACACCGAGATCGGCCCGTGGGTGCCGGGGTGGGTGGTCGCCTCGTCCACGGCCTGGTCGAACCAGGCGCGGGCGGCTCCGTCGAGCCGGGACGCGAGGTGGCGGCGCAGGTCGGCGGGCGGGGTGACGGCGGGGGTGGTGCCGTCGCCGGGGGCGGCCGGTCTGCCGATGGTGTCGGCGTCCGGACCGGCCGGTGCTGCGTGCGGGCGGGTCATGGGGTGCTGCTCCCTTCGGGGGTGGCGGAGGGATCGCCGTGAGAGGGGGTGGTGGACGTGCCGGTGGTGCGCTCGGCGGCGAGCCGGGCGGCGCGGTGGAGGTACGGCAGCGAGTGGGCGGCGAAGCGGGGGCCGGCGTGGGAGTGCCGGGGCAGTTCGACGACGGTCAGGCCCCGGTATCCGGTGGCGGCGAGCGCGGCGAGGACGGGCGGGAAGTCGATCTCCCCGTCGCCGAACGGCAGATGCTCGTGGACGCCGCGGCGCATGTCCTCGATCTGCACGTGGCGCAGCCAGGGCGCGGCCTCGCGGACGCAGTCCGCGGGCGCGAGGGGTTCCAGGCACTGGCAGTGGCCGATGTCCAGGGTGAGGCCGAGCGGCTCGGGGTCGCCGAGGGCACGGCGCAGGTGGTGGAAGTCGGCGAGGGTGGCGAGGAGATGACCGGGCTCGGGTTCGACGGCGAGCGGGACCCCGGCGGCGGACGCGGCGTCCAGCACCGGCCCGAACGCCTCGGTGAGCCGCTTCCAGGCGGTGTCCTCGTCGGTGCGGTCGGGGACGGTGCCGCTGAAGCAGTGCACGGCGTGCGCCCCGAGGTCGGCCGCGACCTGGACCGCCCGCACCAGCAGGTCGACGCGGCGCGCCCGGTCGTCGGGGTCGGGGTCGAGCAGGGACGGGCCGTGTTTGCGCCGGGGGTCGAGGACGTAGCGGGCGCCGGTCTCCACGGTGACGCCGAGCCCCAGCTCGTCCAGGCGGCGCGCGACGTACCGGGTGCGGGCCGCGAGGTCGGGGGCGAGCGGGTCGAGGTGCATGTGGTCGAGGGTCAGTCCCACGCCGTCGTAGCCGAGGTCGGCCAGCAGGCCGAGGGCGTCGTCGAGGCGGAGGTCGGCGAGGCCGTTGGTGCCGTAGCCGAAGCGCAGCGGCAGCGCGGGGGGCTCGTGCGCGGTCATGTGATGCTCACCTTCCTCATGGAGCGCCGGCGGGCGAACAGCCGTCCCGCCGGGGCCAGCGCCGCGATCAGCAGGGACGTGGCGGTCGCCCCGGACCGGGCGGCGAGCGCCGCCTGGAGCGGGACGGTGGCGCGGATGCCGCCGCCGACCGCGCGCTGGGTGAGCGGGGGTGAGGGGTTGAGCGCGGCGTGGACGTACGGCCGGGCGGCCGTGACCGCGTAGGCCGCGGCGAGCGCGGCGGTGACGGCGCCGGCGGGTGTGGCCCGGGCGCCACCGACCGGGGTGGGACCCGGCAGGCCGGGGGCGGCTGCTGCCCGCCGGCCTGCCGGGAGTCGGGCACGGCGGTGCGCGACCAGCCGGGTCACGGCGCCCGTCGTCGCGAGGGCGGCGAGCGGGGCCGCCGTCGAGCCGCCGGTGGTCTCGCGCCGGGAGACGGCGGTGACGGCGAGGGTGTGGCAGCCGAGGAGGGCGGCGGAGGGCGCCGCCGCACGGGCGGAACCCGCTGCGGCCGCGCCCATCAGCAGGTCCAGTCCGCGGGCGGCGGCCATGGCGGCCGGGCCCGCGGGTGTGTGCTTCAGCGCCAGGTCGTACGCCCAGACCGTCGCCGCCAGCGGGGCGGCCACCGCGAGGGCGGGGCGGCCGGCGCGGGCGGCGAGCAGCAGTCCGGCGCCGGTGAGTCCGCAGGCGGCCGTCAGCGCTGCGGTGGGGCGGATCCGTCCGGACGGAAGGGGGCGGTGGGGGCGTTCCACGGCGTCCTCGGCGCGGTCGGCCCAGTCGTTCAGGACCATGCCGGCCGCGTAGAGGCACAGGGAGGAGCCGATGGGGAGCAGGGCGCGGGGTCCTGGCCGCGCGCCGGCCGCGGCGACGCCGGCGAGGGTGTCGCCGGGGACGGTGAACAGGGCGGGCAGGCGGATCAGTTCGGCCCAGGCGGCGGCGCGGCTCGGGGTGACGGGGCCGTCGGCGGTCGGGGGCTCCGATGTGGTGTCGCGGTCCACGGGGGTGAGGGGTGGCGACGCGCTGTGGGTCATCGGTGCGCCCCGCTGTCCCCCGCCTCGTCGGTCGGGCGTGCGGTGTCGCTCAGGCGTGCGGCGAAGCGTTTCAGCTCCGTGTACTGCTCCCCCAGGGACGCCGGGCCGTCGCCGACGGGGTCCTTGAAGTAGAAGCCGAGTTCGCCCAGCGGGCCGGTGATGCCCTGCTGTCCGGCGCGGAGCAGCAGCCGGGCCAGGTCGAGGACGAGGGGCGCGGCGAGGGCGGAGTCGCAGCCCTGCCAGATCGTCTGGAGGATCATGCGGGAGCCGAGGAAGCCGTCGAAGGCGATGTGGTCCCAGGCCGTCTTCCAGTCGCCCAGCGCGGGCACGTCGTCGATGTGCACCTCGCCCTCGGGGGCGGCGCCGAGGGTGTCGGCGAGGACGCGTTCCTTGCCGGCGTTCTTGGCGGCGGCCGCTGCGGGGTCGGCGAGGGCGGCGCCGTCGCCGCCGCCGAGGAGGTTGGTGCCGGACCAGGCCCGCACGGCGAGGGCGCGCTGCTGGAACATCGGGCCCAGTACCGACCGCAGCAGGGTCTGCCCGGTCTTGCCGTCCCGGCCCGCGTACGGCACGCCCGCCTCGGCGGCGAGCTGGGCCAGCGCGGGGTGGTGCAGGCCGGTCGAGGGGGTGAAGTTGACGTAGCCGCAGCCGGCGCGGAGGGCGGCGGCCGCGTAGAGGGAGCTGGGCGGCAGGTCGCCGGCCGCGGGGGCGGGTTCGGTGGAGGCGACGTTCACGACGACGGTACCGGCGAGGTGGTGGCGGTCGGTGAAGTCGCGGATGTCGGCGGCGAAGACGTCGATCCAGTCGTCGTCGGCGCGGGCGGGGCCGGTGTCCGCGTCACGGAGGGCGGGGCCGCCGGGCCTGATCTCCCGGTCGGCGGCCAGGAGTTCGGCGTGCACGGCGGCCGGGAGGCCGTGCGGGAGGACGCCGCCCTCGGCGAGGTGCTCGGCGCGTTTGGGCAGCGGGCAGTCGACGGTGTCGTGCCCGCCGAAGACGAGCGAGGCCAGCGGGGGCAGGCCGCTCGCGGCGAAGTCGGGGGTCTCGGTGACCATACCGGTCGGCGGATGGAGCCCGGCGGCGACGGCCGCGCATCCCGCGACGGCGGTCGTGGCGACGGACCCACGGGCCCCGACGAGCCAGACGCCGTAGCGGAGGGCGGCGGGGGAAGAGGTGGTGGGGACGGAGGACGGTTCGGCGGACATGGGCAGCCTCCTTGTCGAACGCGAACCGAATGTGGCGGTGCGCCGGCGCACCGCCGGCCCTTCGGCCGGCGGTGTGCCGAACCCCGGACGGGGTGGTGTCCGGCTCGGGGACCGGACGGGAGCGCTCATCCCCGGCCCGGCAGCGGCCGGGCCCGGGAGCCGGGTGCGAAACCGGGTCGGTGACCCGGTCACACGTCCGGTCCGCGGCCCGTCGCCCTGCCGGGCAGGAGCCGTGCGATGCCCCGGGCAGGAACCCGGCGCGTGCCCGGCCTGCGGCCGGGCGGGTACACGTCCCGAGACCGGGACTGGGACCGGGCGCTGGCCCGTACCCGGGAGCCGGGTGGTACCTCGTGCGGCTAACCCGGGCGCGTCACTGCGCCTCGCCCGGCATCGGCACCGGGGCCAGGCCGGTGACGGCGCGTAGGTGGAGCGCCCGCCGGCCCGGGGGCCGGGCGGGTGCCCGTCCCTCCCGGGTCGGATCAGGTGCCGGAGAACTCGAAGGAGGTCCCGGGCCGGGGCGGCCCGGGGTGAGGCGGCGGGCGGGGGTCCGGCGTCCGCCCGCCCGCCGCCGTTCTCGGGCCCTCCTAGGAGGGCAGTTCCTTCAGCTGGATGTTGCGGAAGGAGACCTTGTCGTCGGAACCGTGGTTCTGCAGACCGATGTAGCCGTCGGTCAGGCTCCGCTGCGGGTCCTTGTTGGTGAAGTCGTTGATCTTCACCCCGTTGAGGAACACCTGGAGCCGTTCGCCCTTGACCTTGATCTCGTAGGAGTTCCACTGCCCCGGCGGGCGCAGCACCTGGTCACGGGCCTTGATGTTGGCCGACTTGAAGGAGTAGATCGCGCCGGTGGTGCGATCCGCCGCGTCCGTCGCGTCGATCTGGATCTCGTAGCCCCGGTCGACCGCCGACCACGGGTCGTCGGAGGCCGGGAAGCCCACGAAGACGCCGGAGTTGTCGTCGCCGCGCATCTTCCAGTCGAGCTTCAGCGAGTAGGACGTCAGCTCCTTGGCCTGGTACCAGAGGAGGCCCATGCCGCCCTCCGACTCCATGACCCCGCCGTCCTTGACGACGAACTTGCCGGGGCCGGCCTGCTTCCAGCCGTCCAGGGTCTGGCCGTTGAAGATCTTCCGGTAGCCCTTGTCCGGCTTGCAGTCCGCCTTCACCTGGCCGGTGGCGTACTGGAGGCCGCCGAGCAGGTGGGTGCGGAAGGCCTCGTCGGCGTACGACTCCTTGGTGTGGCCGCCACCGGTGTAGAAGGAGCGGCCGCCGCCGTAGCTCTGGCACCAGGCGATCGGGTGGTCGCCCTTCATGTTCCCGCCCTGGTAGGTGGTCTCGTCCAGGGTGGCGAGGACCTTGGCCTGCTCACGCGGGTTGGTGCGGTAGTTGTACCACTCGTCCGTGCGCTCCCAGGTGTCCTCCAGGTGCGCGGTGGCCGGGTGGTCGTGGTCCTCGACGCGCACGGTGGCCTTCTGGATGGCCGGGTGCGAGTCGAAGTACGCGCCGACGAGACCGCCGTAGAACTCCCAGTCGTACTCGGTGTCGGCGGCGGCGTGGATGCCCATGTAGCCGCCGCCGTTCTTGACGTAGTTCTCGAACGCCTTCTGCTGGTCGGCGTTGAGGACGTCACCGGTGGTGGAGAGGAAGGCGACCGCGTCGTACTTGGCGAGGTTGGCCGTGGTGAACTGTCCGGCCTCCTCGGTTGCGGTCACCGAGATCCCGGCGGGGGCTCCGAGTTCCTTCAGCGCCTTGACGCCGTCCCCGATGGAGTCGTGCCGGAAGCCGGCGGTCTTCGAGAAGACCAGGACCTTCTTGCCCTTCTTGAACGGCTCCTTCGAGAACTCGAAGTCGTCCACGTCGAACAGCGCGCCGTCACCGCCCTTGAAGACCAGGTAGATCTCGGTGGTCTTCTTCGGCAGTGCCCGCAGCGGGACGTCGACGTCCTGGAACGTCTCCCAGCCGCCGGTCGGCGGGATGTACGCCGAGCCGTGCAGCGGGCCCTCGGGGGAACCGGTGCGCAGCTCGATGTAGCCGCCGGCGCCGCCGGAGGAGGCCCGTACGGTCATCTTCCTCTGCCCGTCGAAGCGGTAGGGGCTGAAGGAGATCCAGTCGCCGTCGTTGATGTCGCCGACCGTCTTGCCGCCGTTGGCCTGCGTCTTGTCGAAGACGTTGACGCCGGACTGCTCGGTGAAGTGCTCGGCCTGGCGGTGCAGCGGCTGGATGACGGTGCGCGCGGTGCCGGTGAGGGCCTCCTGGCCGTTGGCCCCGCCGTCGGTGTAACTGGCGCCGACCACACCGTAGATGTTGGCGTTGGGGTCGTGGCCGCCGTCGCCGGGGGGCGGGGTGAGGGTGCCCTCACAGCCCGTCTCGCTGGTGAGCTCGTGGGCGTGGGAGTCGTGGCCGAGGCTGTAGGCGACCTTGACCTTGGAGCAGTCGATCCGCTCCTCGGGGTCGGTGACGGTCACCTTGAACGGCACGGGCTCGCCGAAGGCGGCCAGGCTGCCGTTGCCCGGGACGTCGATCCGCACCTTGGGCTCGGTGTTGCCGACGACGATCCGGACGCTGGCGTTGCCGGTGTTGCCCTCGGGGTCGGTGGCGGTGAAGGTCGCCGTGTAGGTGCCGACCTTCTTGTACTTGTGGGTCGGGTTCAGCCCCTCGCCCTTGGTGCCGTCACCGAAGTCCCAGGCGTAGGTGAGGTCCGGGGAGTCGGCGTCCTCCGCGGTGGCGCTGAACGTGACCTTCAGGCCGGCCGCGCCGGACGTGCGGTCGGCGCTCACCCCGACGATCGGGGAGAAGCCGTCCTCGGCGTTCTCGATGCGGTACAGCCCGGAGAACTCGTCACCCTGGAACCAGGACAGGCCGTAGTCGAGGACGTAGAGCGCGCCGTCGGGGCCGAAGTCCATGTCCATGATCTGCGTGCCGGTCCACGGGAAGTCGTTGATCTTCGCGACCGAGCCGTCCTCGTTCTGCTCGATGCGCTTGATCCAGCGGCGCCCGAACTCGCCGGCGAAGAAGTCGCCGTCGAACTCCTCGGGGAACTTCACCGAGGACTCCAGGTCCGGGTCGTAGCGGTAGACCGGGCCCGCCATCGGGGACTCGGAGCCGCTGCCGAACTCGGGGACGGAGCCGCCGTCGTAGGGGATCCAGGCGGGCTGGGCGGGCGGCAGGTCGACCAGGCCGGTGTTGTGCCGGGAGGTGTTCTTCGGCGCGGAGCAGTCGAACGTGTCGCCGGAGGTGCCGGTGGCGAAGTCGTAGTCGACGTAGGCGTCGTTGTCGCCGGTGCAGAACGGCCAGCCGAAGTTGGCGGCCTTCGTCACCTTGGCGAACTCGACCTGTCCGGCCGGGCCGCGGGTGGGGCTGGCGGCGCCGGCGTCGGGGCCGTAGTCGCCGACGTAGACGATGCCCGTCTTCTCGTCGACGCTGATGCGGAACGGGTTGCGGAAGCCCATCGCGTAGATCTCGGGGCGGGTCTTCTCGGTGCCCGGCGGGAAGAGGTTGCCCTCCGGGATGTCGTACGAGCCGTCCTCGTTGACCTTGATCCGCAGGATCTTGCCGCGCAGGTCGTTGGTGTTGCCGGAGCTGCGGCGCGCGTCGAAGGCGGGGTTGCGGTTGTCGCGCTCGTCGATCGGCGTGTAGCCGTCGGAGGCGAAGGGGTTGGTGTCGTCGCCGGTGGACAGGTAGAGGTTGCCCTCGGCGTCGAAGTCGATGTCGCCGCCGACGTGGCAGCAGGTGCCGCGGGAGGCGGCGACGTCCAGGATCTTCTTCTCGCTGGACAGGTCCAGGGTGCCGTTGGAGTTCAGGGTGAACCGGGAGAGGCGGTTGACGCCGTCGAAGGTGGCGAAGTCCTCGGCGGTGCCGGTCTCCGGGGCGTCCCCGGCGGGCGTGTCGAGCGGCGGCGCGTAGTAGAGGTAGATGGCCCGGTTGTTCTCGAAGTCGGGATCCACCCCGACGCCCTGGAGGCCCTCCTCGTCGTGGCTGTAGACGTCGAGACGGCCGGCCACCTTGGTGGTGCCGCCCGCGTCGGTGAGGCGCAGGGTGCCGTCACGGGAGGTGTGCAGGACGCTGCGGTCGGGGAGGACGGCGAGCGACATGGGCTCGCCCGTCTCGGCCTCGCCCTTGGCGAGCGGCACCTGCTGGAACTGCCCGTCGGCCGCGGCCGGTTCGTCGTGCTCCGGGTGGCCGGGGTGGGCGCCGGCGACGGTGGCCGGGGTGCCCACGGCCAGCAGCAGGCCGGTGACCAGGGCGAGCGTGGTGCGGAAGACGGGGCGTTGGGCGGTGCGGGTCGATTTCAGTCTTCTTCTGTGCACGAAGTCCCTCCGGGAACGGGATGGGGCCGTACGGAATGCTGATCGTGCGGTGCGTGCGGGCGCCGGGGTGCGCCGTCACCCCGGAGGCGTGGGTGCCCTGAACACTCAGGGACGGTAACCGCGTTCTTCCTGGGGGAACACCCCTTGGACCGCGCCTGGTTGAACTTTTTCCCTCAACAGGACAAAGCGGCGTGAGGGCATGCCGGACCGGGGACCGGCGACAGCGCCGGCCCCCGTCACCACCTGCGGCAGGGCCCGTCCCTCAGCTGTTGAACGCCGCGTCGAAGGACGCGCTCGGCGGCTCGTAGTCGAAGGCCTTGAGGCGCTTCAGGGCCTCCGGGGCGCCCTGGAGACGGTCCATGCCGGCGTCCTCCCACTCCACCGACACAGGGCCCCCGTAGTCGATGGAGCGCAGCATGCGGAAGACGTCCTCCCAGGGCACGTCGCCGTGGCCCGCGGAGACGAAGTCCCAGCCGCGCCGGGGGTCGCCCCAGGGGAGGTGGGAGCCGAGGCGGCCGTTGCGGCCGTCGAGGCGCTTGCGGGCCTCCTTGCAGTCGACGTGGTAGATGCGGTCCCGGAAGTCCCACAGGAAGCCGACCGGGTCGAGGTCCTGCCAGACGAAGTGCGACGGGTCGAAGTTCAGGCCGAACGCCGGGCGCCGGTCCACCGCGTCGAGGGCACGCACGGTCGTCCAGTAGTCGTACGCGATCTCACTGGGGTGGACCTCGTGGGCGAACCGCACGCCCTCCGCGTCGAAGACGTCCAGGATCGGGTTCCAGCGCTCGGCGAAGTCCTCGTAGCCGCGCTCGATCATCGAGTCGGGGGCGGGCGGGAACATGGCGACCAGGTGCCAGATGGCCGAGCCGGTGAAGCCGATCACCGTGTCGACGCCCAGCAGGGCCGCCGCCCGGGCGGTGTCCTTGATCTCGGCGGCGGCCCGCTGCCGTACGCCCTCGGGTTCGCCGTCGCCCCAGATGCGTGCGGGCAGGATGTTCTGGTGGCGTTCGTCGATGATGGCGTCGCATACGGCCTGGCCGACGAGGTGGTTGGAGATCGCCCAGCACTTCAGGCCGTACTTGTCGAGCAGCTGGTGGCGGCCGGCCACGTAGGAGGGGTCGGCGAGGGCCTTGTCCACCTCGAAGTGATCGCCCCAGCAGGCGAGTTCGAGGCCGTCGTAGCCGAAGTCACGGGCGAGCCGGCAGACCTCCTCGAGCGGAAGGTCGGCCCACTGGCCGGTGAACAGCGTGAAGTTGCGCGGCATCCGTATCCGTCCTCCTCAGGCGGCGATCGGGGTGTAGACGGCGTTCTTCTCTGCGCTCTCCTCCACCGCCGCGAGGACGCGCTGCACCTGGAGCCCGTCCGCGAAGGACGGCTCAGGGCCGCGGCCCTCGGCGATGGCGTGCACCAGGTCGCGGGCCTGGTGCGCGAAGGTGTGCTCGTAGCCGAGCCCGTGGCCCGGCGGCCACCAGGCGTCCAGGTAAGGGTGGTCGGGCTCGGTGACGAGGATGCGGCGGAAGCCGCCGTGCGCGGCGTCCGCGGTGCCGTCGTGGTACTCGAGCTCGTTGAGCCGCTCCAGGTCGAAGGCGAGCGAACCGCGCTCGCCGTTGAGTTCGATCCGCAGGGCGTTCTTGCGGCCGGTGGCGTACCGGGTGGCCTCGAAGGACGCCAGCGCTCCGGAGGCGAACCGGCCGGTGAACAGGGCGGCGTCGTCGACGGTGACCTGTCCGGTGCCGGCCGCGGAGACGGCGGCCAGGCCGCTGCTCGGCGCGGTGGGCAGAGGCCGCTCACGGACGAACGTCTCGGTGAGCGCGGAGACGCCAGCGAGCCGCTCCCCCGCCAGGTACTGGGCGAGGTCGACGATGTGCGCGCCGAGGTCGCCGAGCGAGCCTGAGCCCGCCTGCTCCCGGCGCAGCCGCCAGGTGAGCGGGAACTGCGGGTCCACCAGCCAGTCCTGGAGGTAGACCACCCGCAGGTGCCGCAGGGTGCCGATGCGGCCCTCCTCCACCATCCGCCGGGCCAGCGCGGTGGCGGGCACCCGGCGGTAGTTGAAGCCGACCATGGCCGCCTGGCCGCGGTCCCGCGCCTCCTGGGCGGCGCGGGCCATCGCCTCGGCCTCCGCGACGGTGTTGGCGAGGGGCTTCTCGCACAGCACGTGCTTGCCCGCGGCCAGCGCGGCCAGCGCGATCTCCGCGTGGCTGTCGCCGGGGGTGCAGATGTCGACGAGGTCGATGTCGTCGCGCTCCACCAGGGCGCGCCAGTCGGTCTCGGCCTCCGCCCAGCCGTGCCGGTCGGCCGCCGCCCGCACGGCGTCGGCGTCCCGGCCGCAGATCACGGCCATCTCGGGGCGGAGCGGCAGGTCGAAGACGCGTCCCACGGTGCGCCAGCCCTGGGAGTGGGCGGCGCCCATGAAGGCGTATCCGACCATGCCGATGCGCAGCGGTGGCTTCCCCGTTTCCGCCCCTTCGGACGCTTGCGGCTGTGCCATTCGGAAGTCCTCCTCGTCGTCGTGGCGGGCGGGGCGGTCCCCGCCCGGTGGGCTGGTCAGGCCCGTGGAGCGGGGCTCCTCACCGGAAGCCGGTGGGCATGTACTGGTCGACGTTCTCCTTGTCGACGACGGCCGAGTAGCAGGTCACCGACGAGGGGATCTCGAACTCGGCCAGGCCGCCGATGCCCTTGCCCTGGCCGAGGGCGCGGGCGAGGTCGATCGCGGAGGCGGCCATCGTCGGCGGGTACAGGACCGTGGCCTTCAGGACGCCGTTGTCGGCCTTGATGGCCTCGAACGCGGAGAGCGCGCCGGCGCCTCCGACCATCAGGAAGTCGTCGCGGCCCGCCTGCTCGATGGCGCGCAGGGCGCCGACGCCCTGGTCGTCGTCGTGGTTCCACAGCGCGTCGAACTGCGACTGGGCCTGGAGCAGCTGCGCCATCTTGGCCTGGCCGGACTCGACGGTGAACTCGGCGGCCTGGCGGGCCACCTTGCGGATGTTCGGGTAGTTCTTCAGGGCGTCGTCGAAGCCCTGGGTGCGCTGCTTGGTCAGCTCCAGGTTGTCCAGGCCGGCCAGCTCGATCACCTTGGCGTCCTGCTTGCCCTTGAGCTTCTCGCCGATGTAGTGGCCGGCGTTGAGGCCCATGCCGTAGTTGTCGCCGCCGACCCAGCAGCGGTACGCCTGCGGGGTGTTGAAGATGCGGTCCAGGTTGACCACCGGGATGCCGGCGCGCATCGCCTTCAGCCCGACCTGGGTGAGGGCCTTGCCGTCGGCCGGCAGGACCACCAGGACGTCGACCTTCTTGTTGATGAGGGTCTCGATCTGGCCGATCTGCTGGGCGGTGTCGTTGGAGCCCTCGGTGATCTCCAGGGTGACGTCGGAGTACTTCTCGGCGCGCTGCTTGGCGTTGTCGTTGATGGCGTTGAGCCAGCCGTGGTCGGCCTGCGGTCCGGCGAAGCCGATGGTGACCTGCTTGCCGGGCTTGTCGTCGGCGGCCGGCTGGTTGTTGGCGGCGGACTCGCCGCCCCCGCTGGGCTCGTTGCTGGTGCAGCCGGTGACGAGGGCGCCGGCGGAGACGGCGGCGGCTCCGAAGAGGAGCCCTCTGCGGCTGGTGAACGTCGGCTCTGGCATGGCGGTGAACCCTTCCCTCAGGTCGTGCTCGCGGTACGCCGCTGGACCAGCACGGCGGCGACGATGATCGCGCCCTTGGCGATCTGCTGGACGTCGGTCTGCAGGTTGTTCAGGGCGAAGATGTTGGTGATGGTGGTGAAGATCAGTACGCCGAGGACGGAGCCGACGATGGTGCCGCGGCCCCCGGTGAGCAGGGTGCCGCCGATGATCGCGGCGGCGATGGCGTCGAGTTCGTAGAGGTTGCCGTTGGTGTTCTGGCCCGAGCCCGCCAGCACGATCAGCAGGAAGGCGGCGATGCCGCAGCACAGCCCGGACAGCAGGTACAGGTAGAGGCGCTGGCGGCGGACGTCGATGCCGGCCAGGCGGGCGGCCTCCGCGTTGCCGCCGACGGCGACGGAGCGGCGGCCGAACGTGGTGCGGTTCAGGACCAGCCAGCCGACGACGGTGACCGCGGCGAACACCAGCACCAGCGGGGGGATGCCCAGCACGTAGGCGTCGCGCTCGCCGAGGTCGAGGACGCTGTCCACGGTGACGATCTGCGTGCGTCCGTCGGTGATCTGGAGCGCCAGACCGCGGGCGGAGGCGAGCATGGCGAGGGTGGCGATGAACGGCACCATCCCGCCGTACGCGATGAGCACCCCGTTGACGAGACCGCAGCCTAGTCCGACCAGGACGGCGGTGAAGAGGATGCCGGCGAAGCCGTACTCCTGGGTGGCGACGGTGGTGGCCCACACGGAGGCGAGGGCGACGATCGCGCCGACCGACAGGTCGATGCCGCCGGAGATGATGACGAAGGTCATGCCGACGGTGACGACGCCGATGACGGACGCCTGGGTGAGGACCAGCTGGAGGTTGCGGGTGTCCAGGAACTGGTCCGGCTTGGTGAGGCCGCCGATCAGGATCAGTACGGCGAGCACGCCGAGCAGGGACAGGGTGCGCACGTCGGCGCGGAACAACACGGCCCGCCAGGCGGGCTGTTCGCCGGCCGACGGCACCTTGGGGGCGCTGTCCCGCGGCGGGGAGACGTTCTGCGTCATGACGCCGGGCTTCCTTCCATGACCAGGTCGAGTACACGGTGTTCGTCGAGTTCGCGGGCGGGCGCCGTGTGGACGACGGAGCCCTCGCGCAGCACCAGCACGCGGTCGGCGAGGCCGAGGACCTCGGGCACCTCGCTGGAGACCAGCAGCACGGCGAGTCCTTCGTCCGCCAGTCGCCGTACGACGGCGTACAGTTCGGCCCGCGCGCCGACGTCGACGCCGCGGGTGGGTTCGTCGAGCAGCAGCACCCGGCAGCCGCGCAGCAGCCAGCGGGCGAGGACGGCCTTCTGCTGGTTGCCGCCGGACAGGGTGCGCACGGGCACGTCGGGGTTGTCGGGCCGCAGGGACAGCTCCCGGACCGCCGCGCGCGCCGCCCCCAGTTCGGCGCCGCGGTCGATCCAGCCGGCCCGCGCGAAACGGGACATGGAGGAGACGGACACGTTGCGGGTGACCGACTCCAGCATCAACAGGGCCTGCGCCTTGCGTTCCTCGGGGGCGAGGCCCAGTCCGGCGCGGACGGCTGCGCGGACGCTGCCGGGGCGCAGCGGTTTGCCGTCGACGAGGACGCGGCCGGTGTCGGGCTTGCGGGCGCCGTAGATCGTCTCGAGGATCTCGGAGCGCCCGGACCCGACGAGGCCCGCGAGGCCGACGATCTCGCCGGGGCGCACCTGGAGGTCGAGCGGGGCGAACTCGCCCCGCCGGGACAGGTTCTCCACGGTGAGCACCGGCTCGGCGGCCGCGACCCGCGGGGTGTCGGGACGGGGCGGGAAGACGTACTCGACGTTGCGGCCCGTCATCAGCGACACCACCTCGCTGGTGGGCGTCGACTTGGCGGGGAGCCCGCGGGCCACCGCACGGCCGTCCTTCAGCACGGTCACGCGGTCGCCGATGCGGCGGATCTCCTCCAGCCGGTGGGAGATGTAGACGACGGCGACGCCGGCGGCGGTCAGGTCGCCGACGATGCGGAAGAGGTTGTCGACCTCGTCCGGGTCGAGTGCGGCGGACGGCTCGTCCATGACGATGAGCCGCACGTCGTGGGAGAGGGCGCGGGCCATGGACACGATCTGCTGGTGCGCGGCGGACAGATCGCCGACCAGACGGCCGGGGTCGATCTCGGGGTGCCCGAGGCGCTGCAGGAGTTCCGCGGTGGACGCGCGGGCCGCCCTTCCGCGGACGACGAAGCCGGCGGTGGTGGGTTCGTGTCCGAGGTGGACGTTCTCGGCGACCGACAGATGCTCCACCAGGTCGAGTTCCTGGTAGATGGTGGCGATGCCGAGGCGCATGGCGGCGATCGGCGAGCGCAGGGTGACGTCTTCCCCGCGCCAGCTGATCGTGCCCGTGTCGGGCTGGTGGGCGCCGGCCAGGACCTTGATGAGCGTGGACTTCCCGGCGCCGTTCTGGCCGAGCAGACAGTGCACCTCGCCGGCCTGGACGTCCAGGTCGACGCCGTCCAGGGCCCGGACTCCCGGGAACGACTTGGTGATGCCGGACATGCTGAGCAGCGGTGGTTCTGGTGCCATGCGGATTCCCCTCGGCGGGCGTGGGCCGACGGCCCCTCGCGGGGCAAGAGTTTTCGGGCAGGGCGGAGCGGAGCGGCGGCGGTGTGGGTGGTGTTCGGGTGCGGGTCGTACCGGTACGGGGCGACGCCCCGCGTGGGCGGGTGGTTCGGCTCCCAGCCGGAAGCAGGCGGCTTCCGACACGGCGGGTCGTGCGGTGCGTGCGTTTCGCGCCGGCGCGGGTGGCGGTCGCACCGGCACGGTGGTGCTGCGCGTGCCGGAAGGGGGGTGGCGGCCGCTCCGGCGGTGGTGCCTTGCCTGCCGGGACGGGTGGCTTCCGCACCGGCGGGTCGTGCTCGTGCCGGTGCGGCTGGCGGCCGTACCGGCGCTGTGCCGTGCACGCCGGTACGGGCGGACCCGTACCGACGGGTGGTGCCGATCTGGTCGGCGCGGGCGGACCCGCGCCGAGTGGTGCCGGCCGGTGCGGGCGGGGCGCCCGCGCCGGGTGGTGCCGGGGTGCCGGATGCCGGTACGACTGGCCGTCGTCCGGCACGGGTGCGGGCGGCGAAACCGCACCGGCACGGTGGTGCCGTGCCCGCCGGAAGCGGGTGGCTTCCGCACCGGCGGGTCGTCTCGTGCCGGTGTGGCTGGCGGCCGTACCGGCGCTGTGCCGTGCACGCCGGTACGGGCGGACCCGTACCGACGGGTGGTGCCGATCTGGTCGGCGCGGGCGAACCCGCGCCGGGTGGTGCCTTGCCCGCCGGAAGCGGGCGGCTTCCGCACCGGCGGGTCGTGCTCGTGCCGGTGCGGCTGGCGGCCGTACCGGCGCTGTGCCGTGCACGCCGGTACGGGCGGACCCGTACCGACGGGTGGTGCCGATCTGGTCGGCGCGGGCGGACCCGCGCCGGGTGGTGCCGGCCGGTGCGGGCGGGGCGCCCGCGCCGGGTGGTGTCGGGGTGCCGGATGCGGCGGGGCCGCCCGGCGAGGGTCAGGCGGGTGAGAACAAGTGGTCGCTGATGAGGCGGGCCGCGCCGATGACTCCGGCGGTGGGGCCCAGCTCCCCCAGGACGATGGGGAGGTTGCCCGTCGCCAGGGGCAGCGAGCCTCGGTAGACCTGGGTGCGGATCGCGGCGAGCAGGGTGTGGCCGAGGCCCGTCACTCCGCCGCCGATCACCACCAGGCCGGGGTTGAAGAAGCTGACCAGGCCGGCGATGACCTGCCCGGTGCGGTTGCCGCCCTCGCGGATCAGGTCGAGGGCGGTGGCGTCACCGGCGGCGGCCGCGGCGGCGACGTCGACGGCGCTGAGCGTGCCGTTCGCCTCGAGCCGGACGGCGAGTTCGGGCGAGCGCTGCTGCTCCGCGGCCTCCGTGGCGTCCAGCGCGAGGGCAGCGCCGGAGAAGTGCGCCTCGAGGCAGCCGCGGTTGCCGCAGGCGCACGGGCGTCCGTCGGGCACGGCCTGGATGTGCCCGATGTCGCCCGCGCTGCCCGTCGTACCGCGGTACACCTCACCGCCGACGACGATGCCGCAGCCGATGCCGGTGCCGATCTTGACGCAGAGGAAGTCGGCGACGGTGCGGGCGACGCCCGCGTGCTGCTCCCCCAGCGCCATGAGGTTCACGTCGTTGTCGACCATGACCGGGCAGCCGAGCTCCTGGCTGAGCGCCTCCCGCACGGGGAAGCCGTCCCAGCCGGGCATGATCGGCGGCGCGACCGGGATGCCCTCGGGGAAGCGGACCGGCCCGGGGACACCGATGCCGGCGCCGTCGAACCCCTCCGCGATCCCGGTGGCCTTCAGCTTGGCGGCCATGGACAGCACCTGCTCGAAGACCGCGACCGGTCCCTCGCGCACGTCCATCGGCTGGTTGATGTGCCCGAGGATCTCCAGCTCGGCGTTGGTGACGGCGACGTCGACCGAGGTCGCGCCGATGTCGACGCCGAGGAAGCGCAGATGCGGGTTGAGACGGATGTTGTGGGAGCGGCGCCCGCCGCGCGAGGCGGCGAGTCCGTCGGCCACGACGAGTTCCGTCTCCAGCAGCCGGTCCACCTCCACGGCCAGTTTCGACCGGGAGAGGTCGACCTGGTCGCCCAGCTGGGCGCGGGAGTTGGGCCCTCCGTCACGCAACAGCCGTAGCAGTCGTGCCTGATGGGCGTTCGCGGGTCGCGCTGTCATG
Source organism: Streptomyces sp. BJ20 (assembly GCF_022869105.1). Taxonomy (NCBI): domain Bacteria; kingdom Bacillati; phylum Actinomycetota; class Actinomycetes; order Kitasatosporales; family Streptomycetaceae; genus Streptomyces; species Streptomyces sp. BJ20. Next base: position 2,571,002 of record NZ_CP094918.1, on the reverse strand, counting down.
CGTCTCACGAGCCCCTCCCCGCCTCATCGGCTGTGCGCGCCGGATTCCGGCCACGTGCGTGGCGTGCTTTCGGATGGGAAAGTAGCAGCGCCTGCCGGAGGTGGGAAGAAGTCGCGCAGGAATTGCCCCCTACTTTTTCCACTCTCAGGACAAAGAAGGGGGTGCGGGGCCCGGGACGACCCCGCCCAGGTCGGGCGAAAGCCCCTCAGGAGTCCTCCCGCGCGTGGTACGACCGCCGCGTGTGCTCGGTGTGTTCGCGCATCAGCCGCGTGGCCGACTGTTCGTCCCGCGCGGCGATCGCGGCGATCAGCTCGCGGTGCTCGATCCAGGACTGCTCGCCGCGCTGCCGGGCGACGGGCGTGTAGTACCAGCGCACCCGCCGGTCCACCTGGGCGGCCAGCTCGGCGAGGACCGCGTTGCCCGCGAGTTCCATCACCTTGGCGTGGAAACGGGCGTTGAGCGCCACCGCGGCGTCCACGTCGTCCGCCTCGACGGCCTTGAGGCCCTCGGCGAGGATCTCCTCCAGCGCCCGGACGCCCTCGCTGTCGGCGTTGCTCGCGGCGAGCCGGGCCGCCTCCGCCTCCAGCAGCGTGCGCACGGTGAGGAGCTGGTCGGCCTCCTCCTCCGTCGGCTCGTGCACGAACGCGCCCTGCGCGGGCCGCAGATCGACCCACCCCTCGGTGTTGAGACGCTGGAGCGCCTCGCGCACCGGCTGACGGGAGACGCCGAGGTGGCCGGCGAGTTCGCTCTCGACGAGGTGCTGGCCCGGCTGGAGGGCGCGGGTGGTGATGAGTTCGAGCAGTGCCTCGTAGACGCGGTCGCGCAGCGGGCCCGGCCGCTCGAGCCGGGGCACCGCCCCGTGGGGCAGTCCTGTCGACAACATCGGTCCCCCTCTTCGGCGGCGCCGGGCGTCCGTCGTGAACGCCGGTGACACCGTAGACGTCCTGGGTGATTGTCTTTCGTCTACAGTCTACGGCGCGCCGTCGCACCCCGTTCGGGTTGCCCTCGTCACACCCGCGCCACTCCCGGCGGGCTCACGGGTAACGCACGACCTGCCTGCTCACGGGCAGCGCACACCCCGCCTGCTCACGGGCAGCGCACGACCTGCCCCGCGTAGGACAGGTTGCCGCCGAAGCCGAACAGCAGCACCGGGTCCCCGCTCGACACCGCGCCCTGCTCGACGAGTTTGGAGAAGGCGAGCGGGATGCTCGCGGCCGACGTGTTGCCGGAGTCGACGACATCCCGCGCGACGACGGCGTTGACGGCGCCGATCCGGCGCGCGAGGGGCGCCACGATCCGCAGGTTGGCCTGGTGCAGGACGACCGCGGCGAGGTCCTCGGGCGTCAGGCCCGCCTTCCCGCAGACGCGTCGGGCGAACTCCGGCAGCCGGGTGGTCGCCCAGCGGTAGACGCTCTGCCCCTCCTGCGCGAACCGCGGCGGAGTCCCCTCGATCCGCACCGCGTTGCCCATCTCCGGCACCGAGCCCCACAGCACCGGGCCGACGCCGTCCTCCGCTCCCGGCGCCGCCGCCTCCACGACGGCCGCGCCCGCCCCGTCGCCGACCAGCACGCAGGTGGTGCGGTCGGTCCAGTCGGTGACCTCGGACATCTTGTCGGCGCCGATCACCAGCACCCGCTCCGCCCCGCCGGCCCGCACGGCGTGGTCCGCCGTGGCGAGGGCGTGGGTGAAGCCGGCGCACACCACGTTGATGTCCATGACGGCGGGCCCCGGCATCCCGAGGCGGGCGGCGACGCGGGCCGCCATGTTGGGCGAGCGGTCGATCGCGGTGGAGGTGGCGACCAGGACGAGGTCGATCTCGTCGGGCGTCCGGCCGGCCGCGGCGAGCGCCTTGGCGGCGGCGTGCGCGGCCAGTTCGTCGACGGGCTCGTCGGGTCCGGCGATGTGACGGGTGCGGATGCCGACGCGGCTCGTGATCCACGCGTCGCTGGTGTCGACCATGCCCGCGAGATCCTCGTTGGTCAGGACCCGGGCGGGCTGGTAATGGCCGACGGCGGTGATGCGCGAGCCGCTCATGATGATCCCCTCGGTGATCCGGTTGCGGGATGCACCAGTCTGATCAGTGACTCACGGGTACGAGTGCAGGTGATGCGACAGGAAACGGGCGCGAGGCTTGTCGCCTTCCGTCAGCCCCCGAGGGCCGCCGTCAGGCGTCCCCGCGCCCGTCCCCTTCCCTACCGGCCGGTCACCCGGTGAACAGCTGCGTCGCCTTGCGCACCAGCTCGTACAGCCCGTAGGCGAGCGGGAGGCCCACCCAGAGCCAGGAGAAGGCGATCAGCGCGCGACGCGAGCGCTCAGGCTGACTCGGGCTGCTCTCGCCGGTCATCGGCGGCCTCCTTCGACGTCTCGGCCGGTGTCCCGGCGGGTTCGTGGTGGCGGGGGTGCACGGGCCGGACCAGTTCGTTGGCGACGAAGCCGACGGCCAGCAGGGCGATCATGACGACCAGGGAGACGCCGTAGAGGGACGGGCCGTGCTTGCCTGCCTCCTCCTGGCGGTCGGCGACCCAGTTGACGATGAGCGGTCCGAGGACGCCGGCGGTGGACCACGCGGTGAGCAGCCGGCCGTGGATGGCGCCCACCTGGTAGGTGCCGAAGAGGTCCTTGAGGTAGGCGGGGATCGTCGCGAAGCCGCCTCCGTAGAAGGACAGGATGACGAGCGCGGCGAGCACGAACAGCGGCTTGGAGGAGTCGCCGAGCGACCAGATGAGTGCGTACATGAGCGCGCCGACGCCGAGGTAGACGCGGTAGATGTTCTTCCGGCCGATGAGGTCGGAGGTGGTGGACCAGCCGATGCGGCCCGCCATGTTGGCGGCGGACAGCAGGGCGACGAACCCGGCGGCGGCCGTGGCGGACACCGGCGCGGAGCTGTCCGCGAAGAAGTCCGTGATCATCGGTGCGGCCTTCTCCAGGATGCCGATGCCGGCGGTCACGTTCATGCAGAGCACGAGCCAGAGCAGCCAGAACTGCGGGGTGCGCACGGCGGACCGGGCGGAGACCCGCGGTCCCGCGGTGACGGCGGGCGCGTCGGCCGTCGGCGGGGCAGTGGGAGGCACGCGCACCAGCAGCACGCCGAGCGACATGAAGACGGCGTACGTCAGCCCGTGCACGAGGAAGGCGTACGCGATGCCAACGTTGTCGGTACCGAAGGATTCGAGCATCTGCGCCGACCAGGGGGAGGCGATCAGCGCGCCGCCGCCGAAGCCCATGATGGCGATGCCGGTGGCCATGCCGGGCCGGTCCGGGAACCACTTGATGAGCGTGGAGACGGGCGAGATGTAGCCGATGCCCAGGCCGATGCCGCCGACGAAGCCGTAGCCGAAGACGATCAGCCAGTACTGCTCGGTGGCCGCGCCCAGCGCGGAGAGCAGGAAGCCCGAGGAGAAGCAGATCAGGGCGACGGTCATCGCCCAGCGCGGGCCCCGGCGTTCGACGAGCGTGCCGCCGAAGGCCGCGGACAGGCCGAGCATGACGATGCCGAGCTGGAAGGGCAGCGCGCTCTGGGTGCCGCTCAGGTCCAGGGCGGATTCGAGCGGCGGCTTGAACACGCTCCACGCGTAGGCCTGGCCGATGGAGAGGTGTACGGCAAGTGCGGCGGGCGGGACGAGCCAGCGGCTCCAGCCCGGCGGTGCGACGGGGGGACTCATGAATCCCCAACCGTAGGGAGCGTCCCCTCCCTTGAGAAGACCGTTGAGCGGACAACCACCGGTACTGCACAAAGCCTTGTCGACCCCCTCTCCATACTGTAGACAATATTTCGTCGACAGAGATTCGGCGATCCTCCTGGTTCTTCGGTGTCCCTCGACCGGACGGAGCTCCCTTCGCCATGAAAGTCGCAGTCCTCGGCGCCGGTGCGATCGGCGCCTACGTGGGCGCCGCGCTCCACCGCGCGGGCGCCGACGTGCATCTCATCGCCCGTGGACCGCATCTGGCGGCCATGAGGCAGGACGGGGTACGGGTGCTGAGCCCGCGCGGCGACTTCACCGCGCGTCCCCACGCCACCGACGACCCCGCCGAGGTCGGCCCCGCCGACTTCGTGTTCCTGGGCCTGAAGGCCAACGCGTACGCGGCGTGCGGGCCGCTGATCGAGCCGCTGCTGCACGGCACGACGGCCGTGGTGGCCGCCCAGAACGGCATCCCCTGGTGGTACTTCCACCAGCACGGCGGCCCGTACGACGGACGCCGGCTGGAGAGCGTGGACCCCGGCGGCGCGGTCAGTGCGGTGCTCGCGCCCGAACGGGCCGTCGGCTGCGTGGTGTACGCGGCCACCGAACTCGAACGGCCCGGTGTCGTCCGCCATGTGGAAGGCACCCGCTTCTCGATCGGTGAACCCGACCGCAGCGTCTCCCCGCGCTGTCTCGCCCTGAGCGAGGCGATGCGGGCGGGCGGTCTGAAGTGCCCGGTCGAGCCGGATCTGCGCAACGACATCTGGCTCAAGCTGCTGGGCAACATCTCCTTCAACCCGATCAGCGCCCTGGTGCGGGCCACCATGCGGCAGATGTGCCTGCACGGCGGCACCCGCCAGGTCATCGAGACGATGATGGCCGAGACCCTGGCCGTCGCCCGCGCGCTGGGCTGCGAGGTCGGCGTCTCCATCGAGCGGCGGCTGGCCGGCGCCGAGCGGGTCGGCGACCACCGCACCTCGACGCTGCAGGACCTGGAACGCGGCAAGCCGCTGGAGCTCGACGTGCTGCTCGCGGCCGTGGTCGAGCTGGCGGAGATCACCGGCGTCCCCGTGCCCACCCTGCGCACCGTGCACGCCCTGTCCGACCTGCTCGCGCTGAGGAGCGCCGCATGAGGAAACGCGACCGGACCCCGAAGACCTACACCCGCCTCACCCACCCCCTCGTCCGCGACTCACGGGACGAGCCCTTCCGCCGCGCCACCTGGGACGAGGCGCTGGACCGCACGGCGCGCGCACTGGGGGCGGCGCGCGGCGCGTTCGGCATGTTCTCCTGCTCCCGCGCGACCAACGAGATGAACTACGTGGCGCAGAAGTTCGCCCGGGTCGTCATGGGCACCAACAACGTCGACTCCTGCAACCGCACCTGCCACGCGCCCTCGGTCGCCGGACTGTCGGCGGCGTTCGGCTCGGGCGGCGGAACCTCGTCGTACGAGGAGGTGGAGCACACCGACGTCGTCGTGATGTGGGGCTCCAACGCCCGCTTCGCGCACCCGATCTTCTTCCAGCACGTCCTGAAGGGCATCCGTAACGGCGCCCGGATGTACGCCGTCGACCCGCGCCGGACGTCCACCGCGGAGTGGGCGGAGAGCTGGCTCGGGCTGAACGTCGGCACGGACATCGCGATGGCCCACGCGATCGGCCGCGAGATCATCCACGCGGGCCTGGTCAACGAGGCGTTCGTGCGGCGCGCCACCTCCGGCTACGAGGAGTACAAGGCACTCGTCGAGCCGTGGACGCTGTCCCTCGCCTCGAAGGTGACCGGTGTCCCGGCCGCCGCGATACGGGAGCTGGCGCACGCCTACGCCCGCGCCGAACGCGCCCAGCTGTGCTGGACGCTGGGCATCACCGAGCACCACAACGGCACCGACAACGTACGCGCCCTGATCAACCTCGCGCTGCTGACCGGGCACGTCGGACGGTACGGCTCGGGCCTCCAGCCGCTGCGCGGGCAGAACAACGTGCAGGGCGGCGGCGACATGGGCGCGATCCCCAACCGGCTGCCCGGCTTCCAGGACCTCCTCGACGCGGGCGTGCGCGCCAAGTTCGAGTCCGCGTGGGACACCGCCATCCAGCCCCGGTACGGGATGACGCTGACGGAGATGTTCGAGGCGATGGAGGACCGGTCGCTGCGCGCCGTCTACTGCATCGGCGAGAACCCGGCCCAGTCGGAGGCGGACAGCGAGCAGGCCGTGCGCCGGCTCAAGGAGCTGGACTTCCTGGTGGTGCAGGACATCTTCCTGACGAAGACGGCGGAACTGGCCGACGTGGTGCTGCCCGCGACGGCCGGCTGGGCCGAGACCGAGGGCACCACCACGAACAGCGAACGCCGGGTGCAGCGCGTGCGCCGGGCCGTCACCCCGCCCGGGGAGGCCCGCGAGGACATCGACATCCTCTGCGACCTCGCCGGACGCCTCGGACACGACTGGAAGTACGACGGCGCCGAGGCCGTGTGGAACGAGCTGCGCGCGGTCTCCCCGGACCACCACGGCATGACGTACGAGCGGCTCGAGGAGCACCAGGGCATCCAGTGGCCGTGCCCCAGCACCGACCGGCTGGAACCGCCCTACCTGCACGGCCGGTTGTGGGAGAAGGATCCCGGACTCCGGGGCCGGCCCGCGCCGTTCGGGATCGTGCAGCACGACCCGCCGGTGGACCTCACCGACGAGCGGTACCCGGTCCGGCTCACCACGGGACGGCGCCTGGACTCCTACAACACCGGGGTGCAGAGCGGCAGTTTTGCCTCCCCGCTGCGGCGCGGCGAGTACGTCGAGCTGTCCCCCGAGGACGCCGAGCGGTACGGGGTCGTGGTGGGTGAGGAGGTGCTGGTGACCTCGCGGCGCGGGTCCGTGCGGGCGCCGGTGTGGGTGGACCCCGCGCTGCGGCCGGGGCTCGCGTTCATGACGTTCCACTTTCCCGACGAGGTGGACACCAACCAGCTGACGATCGAGGCCAACTGCCCGATCGCGGGGACGGCGGAGTTCAAGGCGTCGGCGATCCGGATCGAGAAGCTCCCGGCCCCGACACACGTGAGGTGAGCGAGCGTGGACCTGCGTTTCGGTGACAGCAAGCCGACGGACGAGGAGCGCGCCGCCGTCGACGCCCTGCTCGGGCCGCCCGAGTCGTCCTGGGAGGGCGCCGACCGCTCCGACGCGGACCTGAGGTGGGCGCGCGGCGGACGGGCCGCGCGTGACCGCCGCGACCTGCTGCTGCCGGGGCTGCACGCGCTCAACGACCGGGTCGGCTGGATCAGCGAGGGCGGCCTGGACTACCTGTGCCGCCGGCTGACGGTCCCGCCGTCCGAGGCGTACGGGGTGGCGACGTTCTACGCCATGTTCTCCGTCCGCCCGCGCCCGGCCACCGTGCTGCACGTGTGCACGGACCTGGCGTGCGCGGCGGCGGGCGCGCCGAAGCTGTGTGAGGCGGCGGAGGCGCGCCTGGGCCCGGGATCGGGGGTGAAGGTGGAGCGCGCTCCGTGTCTGGGCCTGTGCGAGCGGGCACCGGCGGCGCTGGTGATCCGGGCAGGCGAATCAGCCCGTCCGGCGTTCGAGGACGAGGTCCGTTCAGGGCCGAAGGGGGGTCCGGGGGCGCAGCTCCCAGGGAACGGGATCGAGAAGGGGCGCCGGGGGCGACGAACAGCGGTCTGCGCCCCCGCCACCCCCGACACGGCGGTCCAAGCGGCCACCACCCCCGAGAACGCTCCCGAGGAGCCCGCCGCCGCCCTCGCGGTCCCCCAGGCGCCCGACCCCCGCCTCCTCCTGCTGGGCCGCGTCGGCACGGTGGACCCCGCCGGCCTGGACGACTACCGGGCGCACGGCGGGTACACGGCGCTGCGCCGCGCCTTCGCGCTCGGGCCCGCCGGGGTGATCCGGGAGGTGACCGACTCCGGGCTGCTGGGCCGTGGCGGCGCGGCCTTCCCCACCGGCCGCAAGTGGCAGGCCACCGCCTCCCAGCCGGACCACCCGCACCACCTCGTCTGCAACGCCGACGAGTCCGAGCCGGGCACGTTCAAGGACCGCGTGCTGATGGAGGGCGATCCGTACGCGCTGGTCGAGGCCATGACGGTCGCCGCGTACGCGACCGGCGCACGGCACGGGTACCTGTATCTGCGCGGCGAGTACCCGCGCGCCCTGGTCCGCATGGAGCACGCGATCACGCAGGCCCGCGCCCGCGGTCTGCTCGGCGACGACATCCTGGGCCAGGGGTTCTCCTTCGACGTCGAGATCCGGCGGGGAGCGGGCGCCTACATCTGCGGTGAGGAGACGGCGCTGTTCAACTCGATCGAGGGGTTCCGGGGCGAGCCGCGTTCCAAGCCGCCGTTCCCGGTGGAGAAGGGTCTGTTCGGCAAGCCGACGGTCGCGAACAACGTGGAGACGCTGGTCAACGTCCTGCCGATCCTCACGCTGGGCGCGCAGGCGTACGCGGCCATCGGCACCGGCGCGTCCACCGGCCCCAAGCTGTTCTGCGTCTCGGGCAGCGTGGCCCGCCCCGGGATCTACGAGCTGCCGTTCGGCGCGACCCTCGGCGAGCTCCTCACGCTCGCCGGGGTACGGGACGGTCTGCGGGCGGTGCTGCTCGGCGGGGCCGCCGGCGGCTTCGTCCGCCCCGACGAGCTGGACATCCCGCTCACCTTCGAAGGAACCCGGGAAGCCGGCACCACCCTCGGCTCCGGTGTCGTCATGGCCTTCGACGACACCGTGCCGCTCCCCCGCCTGCTGCTGCGCATCGCCGAGTTCTTCCGCGACGAGTCCTGCGGCCAGTGCGTGCCCTGCCGGGTCGGCACGGTCCGCCAGGAGGAGGCGCTGCACCGGATCGCCGCGCGCACCGGCGCGGACGCCGCCGCCGACATCACCCTGCTGCGCGAGGTCGGTCGCGCGATGCGGGACGCCTCGATCTGCGGTCTGGGCCAGACCGCGTGGAACGCCGTGGAATCCGCCATCGACCGTCTGGGGGCGTACGAATGACCGTGACACCGCTGGGGATCCCCCGCCGTCTGCTGGAGTTCACCCTGGACGGGGAGCCGGTCCGGGCGCCCGAGGGGTCGACGATCCTGGACGCCTGCCGGGCCGCAGGCAAGGACGTCCCGACGCTGTGCGAGGGCGACACGCTCACCCCGAAGAACGCCTGCCGGGTCTGCGTGGTGGAGGTCGAGGGCGCGCGCACCCTGGTCCCGGCCTGCTCACGCAAGGCCGAGGCGGGCATGGAGGTCCGCACCGGCACCGAGCGGGCCCGGCACAGCCGCAAGGTCGTCCTGGAGCTGCTGGCCTCCTCGGTCGACCTGTCGACGACGCCCCGTGTCGCCGAGTGGCTGAAGGAGTACGAGGCGAAGCCGGACCGCTTCGGCCCGGACGCGGCCCGGCTGAACGAGGAGCCGCGCGTCGACAACGACCTCTACGTGCGCGACTACGGCAAATGCATCCTCTGCTACAAATGCGTCGACGCCTGCGGCGACCAGTGGCAGAACACCTTCGCGATCTCCGTCGCCGGGCGCGGCTTCGACGCCCGGATCGCCGTGGAGCACGACGCGCCGCTGACCGACTCGGCGTGCGTGTACTGCGGCAACTGCATCGAGGTGTGCCCCACGGGGGCGCTGTCGTTCAAGTCGGAGTTCGACATGCGGGAGGCGGGTACGTGGGACGAGTCGCGGCAGACGCGCACGACGACCGTGTGCGCCTACTGCGGCGTGGGCTGCAACCTGACGCTCCATGTGCAGGACAATGAGATCGTGAAGGTCACGTCGCCGCACGACAACCCGGTGACCCACGGCAACCTGTGCATCAAGGGCCGGTTCGGCTACCAGCACGTGCAGAACCGGGACTGAACGGAACGGACAGGGACATGGGACGAGTCACGGAACGACGCAAGGTGATCCGCATCCGGGACGGGGCGGTCTCCACCCGCCCGGACACGCTCGTCGCCGAGGAACCCCTGGAGATCCGGCTCAACGGCAAACCCCTGGCGATCACCATGCGCACCCCGGGCGACGACTTCGCACTGGCGGCCGGCTTCCTGGTCAGCGAGGGCGTGCTGGCGTCGGCCCCGGACCTCCGCAACATCGTCTACTGCGCCGGGGCGACGGCCGACGGCTCGAACACGTACAACGTGGTCGACGTGACGACCGCGCCCGGGGTGACCGTCCCGGACATCACCCTGGAGCGCAACGTCTACACCACCTCGTCCTGCGGTCTGTGCGGCAAGGCCAGCCTGGACGCGGTGCGCACCACGACCCGTCACCCGATCGCCGACGCACCGCCGCTGCGGGTGACGCCGGAGCTGCTGTCCGAGCTGCCGGACCGGCTGCGGGCGGCCCAGCGGGTCTTCGACCGCACCGGCGGGCTGCACGCGGCGGCCCTGTTCGACGAGCACGGCGAGCTCCTCGACGTACGGGAGGACGTGGGCCGGCACAACGCGGTCGACAAGCTCGTCGGCCGCGCCCTGCAGAGCGGGGACCTGCCGCTGTCGCGGACGGTCCTCATGGTGTCCGGACGGGCCTCGTTCGAGCTGGCGCAGAAGGCCGTCATGGCCGGCATCCCGGTGCTGGCGGCGGTCTCGGCGCCGTCCTCGCTGGCCGTGGACCTGGCGGCGGAGACCGGCATGACCCTGGTGGGCTTCCTGCGGGGCAGTTCCATGAACGTGTACGCGGGTGAGGAGCGGATCGCCCTGCGGGCCGCGGCCGTCAGGGCCTGACCGCACCCGCTCGCTGCACGGCGGCGGGGCCCCACCGGCGGGGAGCGCCCCCTGCGCCGCGGGGCCCCGCCTCGGCCGGGGCCCGGTGGACCGACGCCCCCGCTGCCGCTAACGTCACCCGGCGTGCCCGGCGACACCACGAGAGGACGGCGGCGGACGGGGACCTGGATCTCCGCGGTGCTGGTCCTGGTCCTCGGGGCCGTGCTGGTCTCCGGGCGGGCGGAGGACGACGGCGACGACGAGGAGTGTCCGCCCCGCACGGTCGTCTCCTGGGCTCCCGAGCCCCGGCTCACCTCCGCCTTCGCCCGGTACGGCGACGACGACGCCCGGACCGACGACTGGACCGGCGGGGACGGCACGCACTCGGTGCGGCTGCCGGACGGGCGGCTGCTGTGGCTGTTCTCCGACACCTTCCTGGGGCGGGTGCACCGGCCGCCCAACCCGGCCGGCGAGGCGTACGCCTGGCGGGACGGCTCCGCGCCGCTGGTGCGCAACTCGGCGGTGGTGATGCGCGACGGCCGGCCCGAGTCCACCCTCCCCGCCCCGCTCTTCCCCGACCCGGCCCCCGGAAGCTGGCGCTGGCCGGTCGCCGCCCGGGTCGAACCGCGCTCCCCCGGCGCGTCCGAGCAGGTGCTGCGGGTGCTGCTGTGGGTGCGCCGGCACGGCGCCCCTCCGTGGATCTACGGGGAGCCGCTCGCCACCGAGGTCGCCACGCTGACCCTGCCCGCCCTGCGCCTGGAGTCGGTGACCACGGTGCTGGACCAGCGGCGGGTGGGCGACCTCTCCCGCCGCGTCCTGTTCGGCACCACCCTGGTCGAGGAGGACGGCTGGACGTACGTGTTCGGCGGTGACGACGGGCGCCCCGCGTCCCGCGCGGCCTCGCACGCCCATGTGGCCCGGGTGCCCGAGGGAGGTCTCGCCGACCCGGCCGCCTGGGAGTACTGGGACGGCTCGGGCTGGCGGTCGCGCGCCCGTCCGGCGCCGGTGCTGGGCGACGGGCGGCGCACCGGGGTGGGCAGCGCCTTCACGGTCACGCGGGACGACGGGACGTACGTGCTGTTCACCATGGCGGCCGGTGCGGAAGGGCTGGCGACGGTGACGGCGTACTGGGCGTGCTCCCCGGCCGGGCCGTGGCACGGTCCGGCGGGCGCGTTCACCCCCGCGCTGCCCGCGGCCGGCACCGCCGCCTACAACCCGCAGGCGCACCCGGAGCTGAGCCGGGGCGGGCGGCTGGTGCTGAGCCTCGACGTGAACTGGCTGGAGACGTCCGCGGCGGCGGCGATGCTCAGCCGGAACGTGTCGCTGTACCGGCCTCGGTTCGTGACGGTGCGGCTCGGTCCTCCGCGGTGACCTCCGGGACGGGGTCCTTGGAGCGGCGCTTGGCGATGACCGCGCACACCATGAGCTGCATCTGGTGGAAGAGCATAAGCGGCAGCACGGCCAGCGAGGCGTGCGCGCCGAACAGCACGCTCGCCATGGGCAGTCCGGCGGCCAGCGACTTCTTCGACCCGGCGAACTGGATGGCGATGCGGTCCTCCCGGCCGAAGCCGAGGCCCTTGGCGCCGTACCAGGTGAGCGCCAGCATCACGGCGAGCAGCACGGCCTCGACGACGAGCAGTCCGCCGAGCCGGCCGGGGCTGACCTGGCTCCAGACGCCCTGCACCATGCCCTCGCTGAACGCGGCGTAGACGACGAGCAGGATGGAGCCCCGGTCCACGAGGCCCAGCACCTTGCGGTGGCGGGCGACGAAGCCGCCGATCCAGCGGCGGGTGAACTGCCCGGCGAGGAACGGCGCCAGCAGCTGGAGCACGATCTTCACCACCGAGTCGCCGGAGAGGCCGCCCGCGCTGCCGCCGAGCAGCGCCGCGGCGAGCAGCGGGGTGACGACGATGCCGGCCAGCGAGGAGAACGAGCCGGCGCAGATCGCGGCGGGCACGTTGCCGCGGGCGATCGAGGTGAACGCGATCGACGACTGGATGGTGGACGGGACCAGGGTGCAGAACAGCAGCCCCTGGTACAGCGGGTCGTCGAGGAACACCGGGACGAGTCCGCGGGAGGCCAGGCCCAGCAGTGGGAAGACGACGAACGTGCAGGCCAGGACGGTGACGTGGAGCCGCCAGTGCTTGAGGCCGTCGAGCGCCTCACGGGTGGAGAGGCGGGCGCCGTAGAGGAAGAAGAGGAACGCGATGGCGGCGGTGGAGGCGCCGGAGGCGACGTCCGCGCCGGCGCCCCGGGCGGGCAGCAACGCGGCGACACCCACCGTGCCGAGCAGGAGCGTGATGTACGGGTCGATCGGCAGCCGGCGCGGCCAGTGCAGGCGTTTCACGGTGCTCCACGTGCTCGGGTGTGTGGGCTCGGCGGTGCGGTTCCCCGGAGCGGGTGCCCCGGACGGCCGGGGACAAGGGGTCCCCGCTCCATCCTGCTCCTCCGTCCCGTGATCGGGAATCCCGTACACCGCTCTCACTGTGATCGCGTCACGTGATGACCGGTGTAGGCTGCCGGTTCCATGTACGAGCCGACCCACCTGCGGACCTTCCTGTCCGTGGCGCAGACGCTGAGCTTCACGCAGGCGGCGCGGCGGCTGGGGCTGCGTCAGTCGACGGTGAGCCAGCACGTGCGGCGGCTGGAGGAGGCCGCCGGGCGGCAGTTGTTCACGCGGGACACCCACTCGGTGGAGCTGACCGAGGACGGGGAGGCGATGCTCGGCTTCGCACGGCGCATCCTGGACGTGCACGAGCAGGCGGCGCAGTTCTTCACCGGCACCCGGCTGCGCGGGCGGCTGCGGTTCGGGGCGTCCGAGGACTTCGTGCTGACCCGGCTGCCGGAGATCCTCGAACGGTTCCGGCACGAGCACCCGGAGGTCGACCTGGAGCTGACGGTCGAGCTGTCGGGCACCCTGCACGAGCAGCTCGCGGAGGGCCGGCTGGACCTGGTGCTGGCCAAGCGGCGGCCGGAGGACCCGCGTCCGGACCCGCACCGGCTGGTGTGGCAGGACGAGTTGGTGTGGATCGGCGCGCCGGGCCTGCGGCTCGACCCGCACCGCCCGGTGCCGCTGATCGTCTACCCGCCGCCGGGCATCACCCGGGACCTGGCGCTGCGGGCACTGGAGCGGGAGGGCCGCCAGTGGCGGATCGTGTGCAGCAGCGGCAGTCTCAACGGGCTGCTCGCGGCGGCGCGGGCGGGGCTCGGGGTGATGGTGCACGCGCGCGGGCTGATCCCGCCGGGGCTGGTGCGGATGCCGGAGCGGGCGGGTCTGCCGGAGCCGGGCTCGGTGGACTTCGTGGTGGTCCACGGCCGGCGGCGGCCCTCGGCGCAGGGAGCGGCGGACGCGCTCGCCGCGGCGATCCTGGCGGGCGGCGACCGGCTGCACCGCGGCGGACAGGGGTGACGGTGCCGCCCGCGGAAGGGTGACGGTCCGGGCGGCCCGTGCGCTGAGCTGGGTGGAGGCCGTCGCGCCGCCCATGGGCCGGTCATGGGGACGTACAGATTCCGTGGAGATTGCGACACCGGAACTTACTCCGCCGTCAGGATTGTGCCCGGACCCTACCCGCTTGCGAGGTTTCTCCTTCACCGGTCGGCGGTCTCGCGCCCGTTACGCGGTTTTCGACCCCCTCCCGCCCCCGGAACACGTGGGGTAGCTTTCACCGCGCTGTGCGGGACGACGGTGTTGCCGCACCGGTCCGAGCGCCAGGAAGCGGGGAGCGGGATTGCGCGAGTTCACCAACCCTCCGTTGTCACAGGCGCCCGCGGTGGGCGGTCTGGCCGACGTCGTCTTCCGGTACGCCGAGGAGGAGCCGCTGCGGGCGGCGCTCGGCCGCAAGGACGGCGACGGCCACTGGCGTGACGTGACCTCCGCCGAGTTCCGTGACGAGGTGCTCGCCCTGGCGAAGGGCCTTCTGGCGAGCGGGATCCGGTTCGGCGACCGCGTCGCGATCATGTCCCGCACCCGGTACGAGTGGACCCTCTTCGACTTCGCGCTGTGGTCGGTCGGCGCGCAGGTCGTCCCCGTCTACCCGACGTCGTCGGCAGAGCAGTGCTCGTGGATGCTGCACGACGCGGAGGTGTCGGCGGCGATCGTGGAACACGAGGACCACGCGATGACCATCGCGACGGTCATCGACCGGCTGCCGCGGATGCGCCGGCTGTGGCAGCTCGACGCGGGCGCGGTGCAGGAGCTGTACGACGCGGGCGCGCACCTCGAGGACGACGTGGTGCACCGGCACCGCAGGGCGGTCACCCCCGATTCGGTCGCGACGATCATCTACACCTCGGGCACCACCGGCCGCCCCAAGGGCTGCGTCCTGACGCACGGCAACTTCATGTACGAGGCGGACACCGTCATCGAGCGCTGGGAGCCGGTGTTCCACTCCAAGCGGGGCGACGAGGCGTCGACGCTGCTGTTCCTGCCGCTGGCGCACGTCTTCGGGCGGATGGTGGAGGTCGCGGCGATCCGCGGCAAGGTGAAGTTCGGCCACCAGCCGCAGCTCAACGCGGCCGCGCTGATGCCCGACCTGGCCGCGTTCCGGCCGACGTTCATCCTGGCCGTGCCGTACATCTTCGAGAAGGTGTTCAACGCGGCGCGGCGCAAGGCCGAGCGGGAGGGGCGCGCGGGCCCGTTCGAGAAAGCGGTCGACGTGGCCGTGCGGTACGCCGACGCGATGGAGGCGAGAGCCTGGGGCACCGGTCCCGGCCCGTCCGCGGGGCTGCGGATGCAGCACCAGTTGTTCGACAAGCTCGTGTACTCCAAGATCCGTACCGCGATGGGTGGCAGGATCCGGCACGCCATGTCGGGCGGTTCGGCGATGGACCGGCGCCTCGGCCTGTTCTTCGCGGGCGCCGGCGTGCACGTCTACGAGGGGTACGGGCTGACCGAGTCGACCGCCGCGGCCACCGCCAACCCGCCGGAGCGCACCCGTTACGGCACGGTCGGGCAGCCGATCCCCG
Source organism: Streptomyces sp. BJ20 (assembly GCF_022869105.1). Classification (NCBI taxonomy): domain Bacteria; kingdom Bacillati; phylum Actinomycetota; class Actinomycetes; order Kitasatosporales; family Streptomycetaceae; genus Streptomyces; species Streptomyces sp. BJ20. The sequence continues at coordinate 2,555,674 of NZ_CP094918.1, read as the reverse complement.
GGGTGAGCGTGCACATCGCCGACGACGGCGAGATCTGGCTGCACGGCGAGAACGTCTTCCAGGGCTACCTCAACAACCCGAAGGCCACCGACGAGACGCTGCACGACGGCTGGCTCGCCACCGGTGACCTGGGCTCCGTGGACGAGGACGGCTATCTGACCATCACCGGGCGGAAGAAGGAGATCCTGGTGACGTCCGGCGGCAAGAGCGTCTCACCGGGCGCGCTGGAGGAGCGGGTGCGCGACCATCCGCTGGTCAACCAGTGCATCGTGGTCGGCAACGACCGTCCGTACGTGGCCGCGCTGGTCACCCTGGACCAGGAGGCGGTCGACCACTGGCTGGCGATGCGGGGGAAGCCGCGGCTCTCCCCGGCCGAACTGGTGCGCGACCCGGATCTGGAGACAGAGGTGCGGCGCGCGGTGGTCGCGGCCAACACCCTGGTCTCGCAGGCCGAGTCGATCCGCACCTTCCGCATCCTGGCGCAGCCGTTCACCGAGGAGCACGGGCTGCTCACCCCGTCGCTGAAGCTGAAGCGCAGGGCCATCGAGAAGGCGTACACCGAAGAGGTCGAGGCGCTGTACCGGGCGTGAATTCCGCGGTCAGGAATGCGGCGGGGGCCGTGATCGTTGACGATGGGGGTATCAGCTGACCACAACCTAAGGATCGAGAGCTCGTGAGCAAGGTCCCCCCGATCACCCTGAACAACGGCGTCGAGATGCCCCAGCTCGGGTTCGGCGTCTGGCAGGTACCGGACGCGGAGGCCGAGACGGCCGTGGCGGCGGCACTGGAGGCCGGCTACCGCAGCATCGACACGGCCGCGATCTACGGCAACGAAGAGGGCACCGGCAAGGCCGTCGCGCGGTCGGGCATCCCCCGTGAGGACATCTTCGTCACCACCAAGCTGTGGAACGGCGACCACGGGTACGACTCCACCCTGAAGGCCTTCGACACCTCGCTGTCGAAGCTCGGCCTCGACTACGTCGACCTCTACCTCATCCACTGGCCCACCCCGGCCCGCGACCTGTACGTCGACACGTACAAGGCGTTCGAGAAGCTGCTGTCGGACGGGCGGGTGCGCGCGATCGGCGTGTCCAACTTCCTGCCGGAGCACCTGGAGCGGCTGATCGGGGAGACGTCGGTCGTCCCGGCGGTCAACCAGATCGAGCTGCACCCGCACCTCCAGCAGGCCGCCTCCCGGGAGTACCACGCGGAGCAGGGCATCGCCACCGAGGCGTACTCGCCGCTCGGCTCCGGCAAGGGCATCCTGGAGATCCCGGCGATCGTGGCCATCGCGCAGAAGCACGGCCGCACGCCCGCCCAGGTGGTGCTGCGCTGGCACCTCCAGCTGGGCAACGTCGTCATCCCCAAGTCGGTGACGCCGTCCCGCATCAAGGAGAACATCGACGTCTTCGGGTTCACCCTGGACGCCGAGGACCTGGCGGCGATCAGCGCGCTCAACGAGGACCGGCGGGTGGGATCGGACCCCGCCGAGTTCAACCAGGCCTGACGGCGCCCACGCCGGTGGCCGGCCCCCGCGGTGACGGGTGGCAGGCCACCGGCGTTCGCGCACCGGTCAGTTGGGCTGCCCGAGGGGCCGGACGACCACGGTGTTCACATCCACCCCGTGCGGCTGGCCGAGCGCCCACACCACCGACCCGGCGATCTGCTCGGCGGTGAGCATGTGCCCCAGTGACGTCACGTCCCGGCCGTCCCAGAACGGGGTCTCCACCCGGCCCGGCGCGATCAGCGTGACCCCGATCCCCCACTCGGTGACCTGCCGCCGCGTGTTCTCGGCGAGCCCGGTCACCGCGTACTTGGTGGCCCCGTACAGATTGCCGGGCGTGGGCACGAACCCGGCGACGCTGCCCACCAGCACGATCCGCCCGCCGCCGCGCCGGAGCGCGTCGACGGAGGCCCGGATCAGCAGGGCGGGGCCCAGCACGTTGGTGAGCACCATGTCGGTCCACCCGGCGGGGTCGCCGTCGGCGACGGTGTCGTGCGTGGCGTACCCGGCGTTGGCGACGACGGCGTCCAGCCGCCCGAACCGCGCCAGCACGGCGTCGACGGCGCCGCTCACGTCGGCGTAGTCGGCCGCGTTCCCTGGGAGCGTCAACAGCCGCTCGGGCTCCCCGAGTTCCTTGGCGAACGCGTGCAGCCGCTCCTCCCGCCGGCCGGTGACGGCGACCGCCTCCCCCGCCTCCAGCAGCCGCCGCGCCACGGCGGCGCCGATCCCGGTCCCGCCTCCGGTGACGAGCGTGACCCGCGTGTCGTCGGTCATGGGAACTCCCCTGTCGTCTCGTTGTGTGCCGGGGAGTCCATCACTTGGAGCGCTCTTCAGGTCAAGGGGTCACACCGGCCGTACCCCCGAATGGACCGTGTGGGCCGCCAGGACGAACACGTCGGGACGGTGGTGGACGCTCGCCGGGTCGTCCGGGTCGACGAGGCGGTCCAGGGTGGCGCGGTCGTCGGGGTCCAGGTACTCGCCGAGCATGTCGCGGGTGCGGGTGAGGGACTCGACGACGTAGGCGCGGGCGCGGTCCGGGACGGGGGCCGGGAGGTCGAGGAGGAAGGTGCGCGAGCGGGTGTGGTGCAGGCCGGCCGCGGTGAGCAGGGCGGGCCAGTCCTCCACCTGGGCCACCGAGCCGGGCAGTTCCTCCCGCATGCGGCTGAACCAGTCCTCCTCCACGGCGCCGATCCGGGCCTGGAGGCCGGGACGGCCGAAGCCGATGTCGCGGGGCAGGAAGCGGGAGGGCAGTCCGCCCTCCATCACGGCGAGCGTGCCGCCGGGCGCGAGCCGTTCGACGCAGGCCGCGAGCGCGGCGCCCTGGTCGCCGAGGTGGTGGATGCTGCGGCTGGCCCACAGCAGGTCGGCCGGGTAGTCCAGCTCGGCCAGCACGCCCGGCATGTCGCCGGTCAGGGTGGCGAAGCGGTCGCCGGCGCCGAGGCGTCCGGCGCGGGCGCGGGCCCGCTCCAGCAGCGGTTCGGACCCGTCGACGGCCACGATCCGGGCGCCCGGGAAGGTCTCGGCGAACAGGCCGGAGATCACGCCGGGTCCGCTGCCGGCGTCCACGATCAGCCCCGGTTCGGTGACCTCCTTCGCCAGCCAGGCCAGGGCGTGCTCGTACAGCGGGGTGAACAGTTCCGCCTGGCTCTCCAGCAGGGGCGCCAGTTCGGCCCAGTCGAGGTGCTCGTGGTCGTGCCCGTGCGCGTTCCCGGAACGGTGCTCGTCGTGCCCGGGTGCGTGGTGGTGGTGCGCCATGGTGGTCAGCCTCTCCGCTCGGATGCGGTCAGCGTGCGACGACGCACCGGGGGCGGGCAAACCATGTTGCCGGGACGGCAAAACACGGTGGTCCGCCGGACCCGGGGCCCCGCGTGGGGTCCGGGTCCGGCGGACGCGGGTCAGCCGGTCACGACAGCGGCGGGTAGGCGTTCTTCATCAGCTCCTGGAACTGGGCGGAGAACCAGTGCCCGGAGATCGGGGCGTCGCCGAGCGCCCCCGACATGTTGTTGTCGTTGCGCGGATTGCCGGTGTACGTGGGGTCGCACATCCGGTCGAAGCCCTTGCCCTCGTCGTTGTCGATCTCCTCGCTCGCGCCGTCGGACTCGCCCGGGGGCTTCATCCACACGTAGGCGTCGATACCGGGCTCCGGGGACGCCTGGGGCCGCTCACCCAGACCGGCTCCGGCCTGGTTGCACCAGTTGCCGGTGTTGTACCGGCGGTCGTAGCGGCCGCCGTCGACGTAGGTGTCCACGCTGGTCGTCGCGCCGGGACCGGTGGGCCGGTTCGCGCCGCCCCAGCCGTTGCGGGACGTGTCGATCAGCATGCCGATGTTCGAGTCGAAGCCGAGCGAGACCAGCTTCTCGCGCAGCGCCTGGGCGTACGACAGCTCGTCGACGTAGCGGTTCCAGCTGACCCACTTCGACTCGCGCACGGACTTGCCGGCCACGTTGTCGTTGATGGAGAAGTGGTCTTCCTTCAGGGCGCTGTAGTTGGCCGTGTTGGCGATGAAGCCGTGCACGTCGGCGACGGTCGCGCCCTCGGCGGTGGCAGCCTGCTTGAACAGCTCGGCGGAGGGGCCGAAGTTGTCGTCCCAGCCCAGCCAGCCGTGGTGGCCGGCGTCCACGTAGTTGTAGACGTTGGGCGCGTCACCCAGCTTGTTCAGGGCGTAGCCGACGCCCTTGACGTAGTTGCCGTTGGCCTTCATCGTGTCGCAGTTCGGCGTGGCGGTCGCCCGCGGCGACACGTTGGTGACCAGGTTGGGCAGGGAGTCGATCTCGACCGTGGTGACGATCCGCAGCGAGGCGTACTTGGAGTCGGCGAGGATCTCCGCGATCGGGTCGATGTACTCGCTCTTGTAGCGGTCGATCTCCGTGGGGCCGAGTTCACCGTTGGAGGCGAGGGCGGCGCAGTCGCGGCCGGGCAGGTTGTAGATGACCAGCTGGACGACGAGTTCGCCGGAGCCCTTCTGTTCCAGGGCCTCGTCGAGGTGGTCCCGCAGGCCCATCTTGCCGCCCGCCCCGTTGATGGCGGCGGTGCGATCCAGCCAGACACCGGTGGGCTGGTTCGCGATGCGGCTGCCGCCCGGCTCGGCGGCGGCGTTCGCGGACCACTCCGGGTTCACGTACACCTTGGCGCCGTCGTACGGGTTGTCCACCCGGTCGCCCTGCGGGGGCGGGTCCGTCGGGTCGGTCGGGTCGGTCCCGCCGTCGTCGACGTTGCAGGTCACCCCGTCGAGGGTGAAGGTGCTGGGCACGGCGTTGGTGCCGCTGTGGCTGCCCTGGAAGCCGAAGGTGGCGGAGCCTCCGCTGGCGAGCGTGGCGTTGTACGACTCGTTGGCCGCCGTGACGTTCGCGCCGGACTGGGTGATCCTGGCGTTCCAGCCGCTGGTCACCCTCTGGTTGCCGGCGTAGGTCCAGTTCACCGCCCACGACGACTTCGCGGCGCCGTGGTTGGTGACCGTCACGGACGCGGTGAAGCCGGTGTCCCACTGGTTCTGCACCTGGTAGTCCACGGTGCAGGGGACGGCGGCCGCGCCGGCGTCGCCCGGGACGGCGGCGATCGCCGTCCCGGTGGCGCCGGCGACCAGCGCCGTGGCGGCGAGGAGCGCGGTTCTGGTGCGACTCATGGTGCGGGTTTCCTTATCCGTAGGGGGCGTTCCTTGTGGGCGCGCGCAGGCGTTCGCGCGGCCTGGTGCCTTACGGGGTGGGGGATGCCGTCCCGGATCCGCACGGGCGGGTCCGTGTTGCCGGCCGGACGTCTCCGGGCGGCACGACGGCACAGGGATCCCACGGTGACGAGCGCCCTCGCGTCAGGTGCTCCACACGTGCACGGGGGTGGCTCAAAGTACTGAACGCGGGGGGTGGCTCATCGGGCGACTCCTTGCAGCTCGGACGTGTCGTGACCGACGCGTCGACTGATGGAACCGCTCCCACTGGTGCACATGAAGCTAGCGCCAAGTGACGATGAAGAACAGAGGGTGTGCGGACTTTGGCGTTTCTCGGCGCGTCGAATCTTTTCGATTCGCACCAAGGCTTGACCGGTCATCACCCCGTGCCCACTATGGGAGCGCTCCCACTGGTTCAAGCCTTGACATGTCGAGTCGCAGGAAGGACCAGCACCATGCATCCCCCACCTCGCAGACGCGGTGGCGTGCGCCGTCTCTTAGCGATCGCCGTGACCGCTCTCGCACTGCCGCTGACGATGCTGTCGACGGGTACCACCCCCGCCCGGGCGGCGGCCGTCCAGTGCAGCGTGGACTACAGGACGAACGACTGGGGGTCGGGCTTCACCACCGACCTGACCGTCACCAACCGCGGTTCGGACGTCATCGACGGCTGGACCCTGACGTACGCCTACTCGGGCAACCAGCGCCTGGTGAACGGCTGGAACGGCAGCTGGTCGCAGTCCGGCTCCACCGTCACCGTGAAGAACGCCGGGCACAACGGCCGGATCGCCGCCGGCGCCGCCGTCACCACCGGCGCCCAGTTCTCCTACAGCGGCACCAACACCGCGCCCACCTCCTTCTCGGTCAACGGCACAGCCTGCGTGGGCGCCCACCAGCCGCCCATCGCCGTGCTGACCAGCCCGGAGGCAGGCTCGGTCTACTCGCAGGGCGAGACCGTGCCGCTCGAGGCCACGGCCGCCGCGGCGGACCGGGCCACCATCACCAAGGTGGAGTTCTACGACGACACCGAACTGCTCGGGACGGACACCTCCGCGCCGTTCACGCTGTCGGTCGGCGGTCTGGCCGTCGGCGCCCACTCGCTGGTCGCGAAGGCGTACGACAGCCTGGGCGCCTCCGCCTCCTCCACCCCGGTCGGCATCACGGTCGCCTCGGGTCCCGCCGTGGTCGCGAGCCCGTCCCAACTGGGCGTCCGCCAGGGTGAGTCGGGCACGTTCGAGGTGAAGCTGTCCAAGCAGCCGAGCGCGAACGTCACCGTCACGACGGCGCGGGCGAGCGGCAACACTGGGCTGACGGTGTCCTCCGGCGCGGCCCTCACCTTCACGCCGTCCAACTGGAGCACCGCGCAGCGGGTGACCGTGGCCGCCGACGCCTCCGGCACCGGCTCCGCGGTCTTCGAGTCCACGGCGCCCGGCCACGCCAAGGCCGCGGTGACCGTGACCCAGCTGGGCGCGACCAAGTCGTACGAGGGCCGCTTCCTGGAGCTGTACGACAAGATCACCGACCCGGCGAACGGCTACTTCTCCCCCGAGGGCATCCCGTACCACTCGGTCGAGACGCTGATCGTCGAGGCGCCCGACCACGGTCACGAGACCACCTCGGAGGCGTACAGCTACCTGCTGTGGCTGCAGGCCATGTACGGCAGGATCACCGGGGACTGGACGCGGTTCAACGACGCCTGGGAGACGATGGAGCAGTACGCCATCCCGACCGTCGCGGACCAGCCGACCACCTCCTTCTACGACCCCTCGAAGCCGGCGACGTACGCGCCCGAGCACGACACCCCGGACGAGTACCCGTCGCAGCTCGACGCGAATGTCTCCGTCGGACGTGACCCGATCGCGGCGGAGCTGAAGTCGGCCTACGGCACCGACAACGTGTACGGCATGCACTGGATCCAGGACGTGGACAACGTCTACGGCTACGGCAACTCGCCCGGCAAGTGCGAGGCCGGACCGTCCGACACCGGCCCGTCCTACATCAACACCTTCCAGCGCGGCCCGCAGGAGTCGGTGTGGGAGACCGTCACCCAGCCCACCTGTGACGCCTTCAAGTACGGCGGCACCAACGGCTACCTGGACCTGTTCACCAAGGACGCGTCCTACGCCAAGCAGTGGAAGTTCACCAACGCCCCCGACGCCGACGCGCGCGCGGTGCAGGCGGCGTACTGGGCCGACCTGTGGGCGAAGGAGCAGGGCAAGGGCGGCCAGGTCGCCGGGACCGTCGCCAAGGCCGCCAAGATGGGTGACTACCTGCGCTACGCGATGTACGACAAGTACTTCAAGAAGATCGGCAACTGCACCAGCACGTCCTGCCCGGCCGGCACCGGCAAGGACGCCTCGCACTACCTGCTCTCCTGGTACTACGCCTGGGGCGGCGCCACCGACACCTCGGCGGGCTGGTCCTGGCGCATCGGCTCCAGCCACGCGCACGGCGGCTACCAGAACCCGCTCGCCGCGTACGCGCTGGCCAACCACGCGCCGCTGAAGCCGAAGTCGGCGACGGGCGCGGCGGACTGGGCCAAGTCCTACGAGCGGCAGCTGGAGTTCTACCGCTGGCTGCAGTCCGACGAGGGCGCCATCGCGGGCGGCGCGACCAACAGCTGGGCGGGCCGCTACACCACCCCGCCGTCCGGCACACCGACCTTCTACGGCATGTACTACGACGAGAAGCCGGTGTACCACGACCCGCCGTCGAACCAGTGGTTCGGCTTCCAGGCGTGGTCGCTGGAGCGGGTGGCCGAGGTGTACCAGCAGACGGGCAACGCGCTCGCCAAGTCGGTCCTCGACAAGTGGGTCGACTGGGCGCTGTCCGAGACCACGGTGAACCCGGACGGGTCGTTCCTCTTCCCGTCCACGCTGAAGTGGTCCGGCAAGCCCGACACCTGGAACGCGTCCTCGCCGGGCGCCAACAACGGGCTGCACGTCGAGGTCGTCGACTACACCAACGACGTCGGTGTGGCCGGCGCCTACGCCAAGATCCTGACGTACTACGCCGCCCGCTCCGGTGACACCGAGGCGGCGGACACGGCGAAGGCGCTGCTGGACGGCATGTGGGAGAACCACCAGGACGACCTCGGCATCGCCGTCCCGGAGACCCGCGCCGACTACGAGCGCTTCGACGACCGCGTGTACATCCCGTCCGGCTGGACCGGCACCATGCCGAACGGCGACCGGATCGACTCCTCGTCGACGTTCCTCTCGATCCGCTCCTTCTACAAGGACGACCCGGCCTGGTCGAAGATCGAGAGCTATCTGGAGGGCGGCGCCGCGCCGGTCTTCACGTACCACCGGTTCTGGGCCCAGGCGGACATCGCCACGGCCATGGGCGCGTACGCGGAGCTTCTCGAATAGTCCCCGCCGACGCTCCGTGTACCGGTCCCGGCACCTGACGCCGGGGCCCCGCGGGCCGGGCGGTCCCCTCGCGCACGGGGGGCCGCCCGGTCCTCGCACGCTCCCGTTTCTTCACCCCCCACGAGGAAGGACACCCCCACCGTGCGAAGAACCCGCGTCCTCACGGCCGTGCTCGCCCTGGCGGCCGGACTGCTCGCCGGCGGGCCGCCCGCCCTGGCCGCCGACGCCCCGGCCCCCGCCTCCGTTTCGAAGGCCGCCGACACCTACACCTGGCGCAACGCGCGCATCGACGGCGGCGGTTTCGTGCCCGGCATCGTCTTCAACCGCGGCGAACCGGACCTGGCGTACGCCCGCACCGACATCGGCGGCGCCTACCGCTGGCAGGAGCCGACACAGAGCTGGACCCCCCTGCTGGACTCGGTCGGCTGGGACGACTGGGGCCACACGGGCGTGGTCAGCATCGCCTCCGACTCGGCCGACCCCGACCGGGTGTACGCGGCGGTCGGCACGTACACCAACGACTGGGACCCCGGGAACGGCGCGGTGCTGCGCTCCGCCGACCGGGGCGCGAGCTGGCGGAAGACGGCGCTGCCGTTCAAGCTCGGCGGCAACATGCCCGGCCGGGGCATGGGCGAACGGCTGGCGGTCGACCCGCACGACAACGAGGTGCTGTACCTGGGCGCGCCCAGCGGTCACGGCCTCTGGCGGTCGACGGACGCGGGCGTCACCTGGGCGGAGGTGGCGTCCTTCCCCAACCCCGGGAACTACGCGGAGGATCCGGACGACGAGAGCGGGTACGCCTCGGACAACCAGGGCGTCGTCTGGGTGACGTTCGACGAGTCGACGGGAACCGCGGGCTCGCCGACGCGGACCGTGTACGTCGGGGTCGCCGACAAGGAGAACGCCGTGTACCGCTCGACGGACGCGGGCGCGACCTGGGAGCGGCTGGCCGGCCAGCCCACGGGGTACCTCGCGCACAAGGGCGTCCTCGACGCGGAGAACGGCTACCTCTATCTGGCGTACAGCGACACGGGAGGGCCGTACGACGGCGGCAAGGGCCGGCTGTACCGGTACGCCACGGCGACCGGGACCTGGACGGACATCAGCCCGGTCGCGGAGGCGGACACCTACTTCGGCTTCAGCGGGCTCACCGTGGACCGGCAGAACCCGGGCACGGTGATGGCGACCGCGTACAGCTCCTGGTGGCCCGACACGCAGATCTTCCGCTCCACGGACAGCGGCGCCACCTGGACCCAGGCGTGGCGCTACACCGCTTACCCGGAGCGCGAGAACCGCTACGTCATGGACGTCTCCTCGTCGCCGTGGCTGACGTGGGGCGCGAACCCGGCGCCGCCCGAACAGACACCGAAGCTGGGGTGGATGACGGAGGCGCTGGAGATCGACCCGTTCGACCCGGACCGGATGATGTACGGCACGGGCGCGACGGTCTACGGCACGGAGGAGCTGACGAACTGGGACGACGACACCTCGTTCACCATCCGGCCGATGGTGCGCGGCCTGGAGGAGACGGCGGTCCTGGACCTGGCCTCTCCCCCGTCGGGCGCCCCGCTGCTCAGCGCGCTCGGCGACATCGGCGGGTTCCGGCACACGGACCTGACGAAGGTGCCGTCGATGATGTTCACCCGGCCGAACTTCACGTCGACGACGAGCCTGGACTTCGCGGAGTCGGACCCGGACACGGTGGTCCGCGTGGGCCACGTCGAGTCCGGTCCGCACGTGGCGTTCTCCACCGACAACGGCGCCAACTGGACGGCTGGGACGGACCCTTCGGGGGTCAGCGGCGGCGGGACGGTCGCCGCGTCGGCGGACGGCGGCCGCTTCGTGTGGAGCCCGGAGGGCGCGGGCGTGCACCACACCACCGGCTTCGGCACCTCGTGGTCGGCGTCGCAGGGCATCCCGGCGGGCGCGATCGTGGAGTCGGACCGGGAGGACCCGGAGACCTTCTACGGCTTCAAGTCCGGACGCTTCTACGCCAGCAGGGACGGCGGGGCGACCTTCGAGGCGTCGCCGGCGACCGGGCTGCCGGCCGGTGACAGCGTGCGGTTCAAGGCGCTGCCGGGCAGGGCGGGCGAGATCTGGCTGGCGGGCGGGTCGGCCGACGGACCGTACGGGCTGTGGCACTCCACCGACTTCGGGGAGACGTTCACCAAGCTGCCGGGTGTCGAGGAGGCGGACACCGTCGGCTTCGGCAAGGCGGCACCGGGCTCCTCGTACCAGACGCTGTTCACCAGCGCGCGGATCGACGGGGTGCGCGGCATCTACCGCTCCACGGACGCGGGCGCCAGCTGGGTACGCGTCAACGACGAAGCGCACCAGTGGGGTTGGACCGGCGCAGCCATCACCGGCGACCCACGGGTCTTCGGCCGGGTGTACGTGGCGACGAACGGCCGGGGCGTGATCTACGGCGACCCGGCGGACCCGGGCGGCGGCACCGACCCGGGCCCGCCGGGCGCGTGCGAGGTGACGTACCGGGTGGCCAACGCGTGGGGCGACGGCTTCCAGGCGGAGGTCCGCCTGACCAACACGGGCACGACCGCGTGGGACGGCTGGTCGCTGACCTGGTCCTTCCCCGACGTCGAGCGGATCACCCAGCTCTGGAACGGCGCCCACACCCAGTCCGGCGCCGCGGTCACGGTCCGCAACGCGGACTGGAACCGCACGGTGGCCCCGGGCGCGTCGGCGGCCTTCGGCTTCACGGCGAGCGGCCCGGCCGCGGGAGCGACGCCGTCGGCGTTCGCCCTGGGCGGGAGGACATGTACGGCGCGCTGAAGATCGCCGGCGGGGGATGATGGGCCCGCCCCCGCCGGCGACCCCGAAGGAGCCCCGATGCACGGACGGATCATCTTCCTCAACGGCACGTCCAGTTCGGGGAAGTCCAGCATCGCCCGGGAACTGCTGGAGGTGCTGGAGGAGCCGTACTTCCACATGCCCGTGGACTCCTTCCACCGGATGCGGACGAGCCGGGAGATCGACGCCGACCGGCTGCCCGACGTGCTGCACCGCACCTGGCGGGGGTACCACCGCGCGGTCGCGGGGATGGCCGCCGCGGGGAACAACGTGGTGGTCGACCATGTGCTGAGCGAGGAATGGAGGCTGGCCGACTGTCTGGAGCTGTTCGAGCCGCGGGAGGTCGTCCTGGTCGGCGTGCGGTGCTCGCTGGAGGAGACCGAGCGGCGCGAGCGGGAGCGGGGCGACCGCCCGGCGGGCCTCGCCGCCCGCCAGTACACGCGGGTGCACGCGCACGGCGTGTACGACGTCGAGTGCGACACGACCACGACGAGCCCGGCGGACTGCGCCCGCGCCATCGCCGCCTTCCTTCCCCACCGCCCCTCCCCCACCGCCTTCGAACGGCTCCGCGCCGTCGCGGAGGTGAGCGGACGGTGAGCCGGATCGCGCTGCTCGGGGGCGGGTTCTCCACGGACGCGGACGGGGTCCTTGACGACTGGGTGCTGGGACATGCGCGTGCCTCACGGCCCAACGTGTGCTTCGTGCCTACGGCCAGTGGGGACGCGCCCGCGTACATCGAGAAGTTCTTCGACGCCTTCCGGGCGCGGGACTGTGAGCCGTCCGTACTCCCCCTGTTCCGGCGGGAGTCGAGCGACACGGCACTGCGTGACGTCCTGCTCGCGCAGGACGTCGTGTACGTCGGCGGCGGCAACACCGCCAACCTGCTGGCCGTCTGGCGGGTGCACGGTGTCGACCGGCTGCTGCGGGAGGCGTACGCCGGCGGGACGCTGCTGTGCGGGATCAGCGCCGGGGCCAACTGCTGGGCCGAGGGGTCGCACACCGACTCCTACGGCCCGCTGACCCACCTCCCGGACGGGTTCGGGCTGCTGCCCGGCTCGGTGTGCCCGCACTACGACAGCGAACCCGGGCGCCGGTCCTCCTACCGGGCGGCCGTGGCGCGCGGCGCGCTGCCCGCCGGGTGGGCGGTGGAGGACGGCGCGGCGGCGCTCTTCACGGACGGGCGTCTCACCGAGGCGGTGACGCGGTCGCCCGGGGCCCGCCTGTACCGGGTGCGGGCGGACGGCGAGGCGGGAGCCGTCGAGGAAGCGGTGCCCTGCCGGCTGCTCGGCGGGTGACCCTACGCCGTCCTGCGGAACGCCCTGAGGGTGAAGACCGGGTCCGGGCGGGGGCGGTCCTGATCGGGGAGGGCCGAGAGGCGGGCGGCGAACTCCTCGACCAGGAGGTGGCCGGGCGGGAGGGTGACGAACCAGCCGCGCCGCAGGTCCTCCACCGTGCGGCGGGGGCTGCGGCCCTGGCCGTGGCCCCGGAAGCGGGCCTCCCCCGCCGGGACCAGTCCGTGCCCGGCCGCGCAGGCCGTGACCGTCGCGGGGTCGTCGGGCACGGGGCTCGGCGGGCGCTCGGCGAGCACGGCGTCGATGTCGCTGCCCACGTTGTGCGACAGCCCCTTGTGCACTGTGGTCACGTACACCCCGCCGGGCCGCAGCACCCGCGCGCACTCGGCGACGACGGCCCGCACGTCGGCGGGGTCGGTCAGCAGGTGCAGCAGCCACACGCTGACCACCGCGTCGAAGCTCGCGTCGCGGAAGGGCAGCCGGCGGCTGTCGGCGCGCACCACGGCACCCGGCAGCCGGACGCCGGCTCGCAGGGTCATCGACGTCGACAGGTCCACGCCCGTGACCCGCAGTCCGGGGCGGGCCGCGGGGAATCTCCGGGTCACGATGCCGGTGCCGCAGGCCACGTCCAGCAGCCGCCGCGCCCGGCGCGGGACGAGGCTCATGACGGCCTCGGCGGCGGCCGCCGCGCGGGGTTCACCGCCGCGCAGGGTGTCGTAGCGCTCCGCTTCCTCGTCGTAGTCCAGCACGCGCCTCAGTGTGCCCCGTGGGCGGGCGCCAGGTCCTCCACCCTCCGGGCGAGCTCGAGGTCCTTCTCGGTGACGGCGCCGCCCGCGCTGTGGGTGTGCACGGACAGGGACACCGTGTGGTAGCCGAGGGTGAGGTCGGAGTGGTGGTCCAGCTCGTCCTGCACCCGGGCGACGTGGACGACCATGGCCGCCGCCGCGATGTGCGAGTCCAGCCGGTAGGCGCGGGTGAGGCGGTCGCCGTCGAGCGTCCAGCCCGGCAGCTCGGCGAGCCGGGACTCGATCTCCGTCCGGGACAGCGGTTCGACGGGCATGCGCGGTGCTCCTTCGCCGGGTCGGCTCTTCGTGGCGCGTCCAGGCTGCCACAGAAGCCCGGTCCGTGCCCTGGCCGGAAGGGCGGGCGGCTCCCCGGCCGAGGGTTCCTCGACTACGGTCCTGTCATGACCGCTGCCCCCTCCGAGACCGTCCCCCGCACCGAGGGTGTGGGCCCGCTGCTGCGCGCCTGGCGGCAGCGGCGGCGGGTCAGCCAGCTGGAGCTGGCCCTGCGCGCCGACTCGTCGGCCCGGCACATCAGCTTCGTCGAGACCGGCCGGTCCCGGCCCAGCGAGGAGATGGTGCTGCGGCTGGCGGAGCACCTGGACGTGCCGATGCGGGAGCGCAACGCGTTGCTGCTGGCGGCCGGTTACGCGCCCCGCTATCCGGAGACCCCGCTGGACGACCCGGCGCTGGAGGTCGTGCGCACCGGCATCGAGCGGCTGATCGGCGGGTTCGAGCCGTACCCGGCACTGGTGGTGGACGCGGCGTACGACGTGGTGGCGGCCAACCGGGGGGTACTGGCGCTGTTCGAGGGGGTCCCGGAGAGTCTGCTGACGCCGCCGCTGAACGCGGTGCGGCTCACCCTGCACCCGCGGGGGCTGGCGCCGCGGATCCGGAACCTGCCGGAGTGGCGCGGACACCTGCTGGAGCAGATGCGGCGGAGCATCGCCCTGCGCCGCTCGGACCGGCTGCGGGCGCTGCACGACGAGGTGGCGGCGTACCCGGTGCCGGACACCGCCGGACGCGCGGAGGAACCGTCGGAGCCGGTGGCGTACTTCGCGCTGCCGATGGTGATCGAGCACCGGGGGCGGACGCTGTCGTTCGTGTCGTCCATCGCCACGTTCAACACCCCGATGGACGTGACCGTCGCCGAGCTGGCCGTGGAGACGCTGCTCCCGGCGGACCCGGCGACGGCCGCGTACCTTCAGACCTGGCTGGACTGACGTGCCTTCAGCGCCTGGTGCTGCATCAGGGTGAGGCCGCCCACGGTGAGCGCCTGGAGCACGACCCACACCGCGCCCGCGGTGGTGGGCGAGAGCCACAGCGCGAGCGCCAGGAAACTCGCCGCCGTCCAGGCGAGGTTGGCCTCGACGACACCACGTACGCCGGCCGTCGGCGGGTGCGGCCGGGCGGCCAGCAGGCCCACGCCGGCCGCGTACACGGCGAGGAACGCGCCCAGTGCGAGCAGCAGCCCGGAGCCGATTCCGAGGAACCGGCCGAGCGGTCCGGAGAGGGCGAGGTAGGCGAGGGCGTTGACTCCGGTCACCGCGGCGTCGAGGGCCAGCAGGCGGCGCAGCGGGGCTCCGGTCCGGACGGGCGAGGTCAGCGGGGTCGTGGACATGGGGCGTCATCCTCCGTGGGGTGCGGTGCGGGGCTCGGTGCGTCCACGATCCCGTGCGGCGCCGTACGGGTCGATTACGTCCGGGGTAATGCGGCGGGCGGCGGGAGAAGGGCGGTCACCTGCGGCTCGTGAGAGTCTCGGAGAGACATGACAGGATGAGCGCGTGCCCGAGCACGTTGGGGAGGCGTGGCGTTGAGTGAGCGGCGGGCCGCACCCACGGTGGGCCAGGTGGTCCTGGGACGGCGGCTGTACGAGTTGCGGGAGGCCGCGGGTCTCTCACGGGAGGAGGCCGCCCGCATACTGCGGGTGGCGCCGGCCACCGTCCGCCGGATGGAGACCGCCGAGGTCGCCCTGAAGATCCCGTACGTCCAGATGCTGCTGACCGCCTACGGGGTGCCCGACGGCGAGGCGGACACGTTCGTCACGCTCGCCGAGGACGCCAACCGCCCGGGCTGGTGGCAGCGGTACCACGACGTGCTGCCCGAGTGGTTCAGCCTGTACGTCAGCCTGGAGGGCGCCGCCCGCATCATCCGCTCCTACGAGCCGCACTTCGTCCCCGGACTGCTCCAGACGGAGGACTACGCGCGCGCCGTGCTGGAGGCCGGCACGATCGGCACGGCGGGCCCGGAGACGGTCGAGCGGCACGTGGCGCTGCGCATGGAGCGGCAGCGGCTGCTGGAGCGCCCCGACCCGCCGCACCTGTGGGTGCTGATGGAGGAGACGGTGCTGCGACGCCCGGTGAGCGGGGACAGCCGGGTGATGCGCGACCAGTTCGACAAGCTGCTGGAGTACGCGGAGCGGGACCGGGTCACGCTGCAGATCGCCGAGTTCGCGGACGGGCCGCACCCGGGGACGTACGCGCCGTTCTCGCTGTTCCGGTTCGCCGAGCCGGAGCTGCCGGACATGGTGTTCACCGAGTACCTGACCGGCGCGCTGTACCTGGACTCCCGCAAGGAGGTCTCGGTGCACCTGGAGGTGCTGGACCACATGACGGCCCGTGCGGCCTCCGCCCGGCGCACCGAGAAGCTGCTGCGGGAGTGCCGCGAGCGCCTGTGAGGCGCCCGCGGGCTCAGGCCGCGCCCTCCTGGCGGCCGCCGCCGTCCTTGTCGTCGTCGACGATCTCCGCGTCCACGACGTCGTCGTCGCCTGGTGACGTGCCGCCGCCGTCCGCGGGGCCGGGCCCGGCCGTTCCGCCGGTGTCGGCGGCCCCGGTCTGCGCGTACATCGCCTGGCCCATGCGCTGGCTGACCGTGGCGACCTTCTCCACGGCGGCGCGCAGTTCGCCGGTGTCGGGCGACTCCTGCCCCAGCAGCCGTTTGACGTCGGCGACGGCGGACTCCACCTCGGACCTGGTGGCGGCGGGCACCTTGTCGCCGTTCTCGGTGAGGAACCTTTCGGTCTGGTAGACGAGTTGCTCGGCCTGGTTGCGGGTCTCGGCGGCCTCCCGGCGCCTGCGGTCCTCCTCGGCGTACTGCTCGGCCTCCCGCATCATGCGGTCGATGTCCTCCTTCGGGAGGGCCGAGCCGCCGGTGACGGTCATCTTCTGTTCCTTGCCGGTGCCCAGGTCCTTCGCGGAGACGTGCATGATGCCGTTGGCGTCGATGTCGAACGCCACCTCGATCTGCGGCACCCCGCGCGGGGCCGGGGGCAGCCCGGTCAGGTCGAACGTGCCGAGCTTCTTGTTGTACGCGGCGATCTCGCGTTCGCCCTGGTAGACCTGGATGCCGACCGACGGCTGGTTGTCGGCGGCGGTGGTGAAGATCTCCGAACGCCGGGTGGGGATCGTGGTGTTGCGCTCGATCAGCTTCGTCATGATGCCGCCCTTGGTCTCGATGCCGAGGGACAGCGGGGTGACGTCGAGCAGCAGCACGTCCTTGACGTCGCCGCGGATGACGCCCGCCTGGAGGGCGGCGCCGAGGGCCACCACCTCGTCGGGGTTGACGCCCTTGTGCGGTTCCCTGCCGGTGAGTTCGCGGACCAGGTCGGTCACGGCGGGCATCCGGGTGGAGCCGCCGACGAGGATGACGTGGTCGATGTCGGACAGCCGCACCCCGGCGTCCTCGACCGCCTGGTGGAAGGGCTTCTTGCAGCGGTCGAGCAGGTCCTCGGTGAGCTCCTGGAACTGGGCCCGGGTGAGCTTCTCGTCCAGGTGCAGCGGGCCTTCCGCGGAGGCGGTGATGTACGGCAGGTTGATGGTGGTCTCGCTGGACGACGACAGCTCGATCTTCGCCTTCTCGGCGGCCTCGCGCAGCCGCTGGACGGCCATCTTGTCCTGCGCCAGGTCGACGCCGTACTGGCCCTTGAAGCGCTTGGCGAGCCAGTCCACGATCCGCTGGTCCCAGTCGTCGCCGCCGAGGTGGGTGTCGCCGTTGGTGGCCTTCACCTCGATGACGCCCTCGCCCATCTCCAGCAGCGACACGTCGAAGGTGCCGCCACCGAGGTCGAACACCAGGACGGTCTGGTCGTTCTCCTTGTCCAGCCCGTAGGCGAGCGCCGCGGCCGTGGGCTCGTTGATGATGCGCAGCACGTTGAGGCCGGCGATCTCGCCGGCCTCCTTGGTGGCCTGCCGCTGGGTGTCGTCGAAGTACGCCGGCACGGTGATGACGGCGTCGGTGACGTCCTCGCCGAGGTAGGACTCGGCGTCCCGGCGCAGCTTCTGCAGCACACGGGAGGACAGTTCCTGCGCCCGGTAGCGGGTGCCGTCGACGGAGCCCTGCCCGGGGAACCGCCACTGGGCGTCGCCCATGTGCCGCTTGACCGAGCGGGCGGTGCGGTCGACGTTGGTGACGGCCTGCCGTTTGGCGACCTCTCCGACGAGCACTTCGCCGTTCTTCGCGAAGGCCACGACCGAGGGTGTGGTGCGGGCGCCTTCCGCGTTGGCGATGACGGTGGGCTCACCGCCTTCGAGCACGGCCACCACCGAGTTCGTGGTTCCCAGATCGATTCCGACGGCACGTCCCATCGCTGTAACCCCTTCCGTCAGGGCTCCGCTCCGGCCTTCCAACACTTCCAGCACAAAACTTGAGCGGCATCTTGTCAAGTGTGCGGGCGGAGGGAAGTCAGCGGGAGTCGCCGCCGTCCGGGTGGTCGCGCAGCGTCACCGCACGGCGGGGACGGTCGGTGACCAGGACGTCCACGCGCGGGTCGTCGAGGAAGACGCGCAGCGCCGCATCGTCGTTGACCGTCCACACCATCGTGAACAGTCCGCCTCGGGCGGCCTCGCGCAGCACGGTGGCGCGGGCCAGCCGCTGGTGCACGGCGACCCCGTGGGCGCCGCAGGCTCGGACGCGGCGCAACGGCAGCAGTTCGCTGATCCGGGTGCGCACCAGCCGGCGGCGGCCGAGGTCCCGGCCGTCGCGGCCCAGGGAGAGCAGGGCGCGCACGCGCGGGCGGGCGGCGGTGAGGGCGGCGACGGAGCGGTCCTCCAGGGTGGTGGCCACGACCCCGTCCTCCCCCAGCACGGCCACGGCCCGGTCCAGCAGCTCCCGCTCGTAGCCGGTCTCCTTCAGGTCCAGGTGGGCGACGAGCTTCCCCGCGATCAGCTCCATCACGTCCTCGACGACCGGGACCGGGTGTCCGGCGCGGGCGTCCAGCTCGGCGCGGGTGAGCGTGGACAGCAGGGGCCCGGTACCGCCCACCCGGGCGTCGTGGTGGACGACGAGGACGCCGTCCGCGGTGCGCCGTACGTCGAACTCGACGTACTCGGCGCCGGAGGCGAGCGCGTCCCGGTACGCCTCCCAGGTGGCCGGGGCGGCGCGCTCGGTCCCTCCGCGGTGGGCGGAGACGGCGGGGCGTGACGTCATGGCGGCGGCTTCCGTTGGCGAGGACGGCGCAGGCCGCCCCGGTGACGGGGCGGCCTGCGGTGGCCCTTGCGGTACGGGCGGGTCAGGCGAGCTTCGCCGTCAGGGTGATCTCGGTGCCCTTGAGCGCCTGGCTGACCGGGCAGTTCACCTTGGCGTCCTCGGCGGCGGCGACGAAACCGGCCTCGTCCAGACCGGGGACGGTGCCCTCGACGGTGAGGTGGATGCCGGTGATGCCCTGCCCGGGCACGAAGGTGACCTCGGCGTTGGTGGTGAGCCGGGTGGGCGGGGTGCCCGCCTTGTCGAGGCCGTTGGACAGGGCCATCGAGAAGCAGCTGGAGTGCGCGGCGGCGATCAGCTCCTCGGGGCTGGTCTTCCCGTTCGCGTCCTCGGCGCGCGAGGCCCAGGTGACCGGCTGCTCGGGGATGGCGCCCGAGGAGTCGAAGGCGACGACCCCGCTGCCCTTGAAGAGGCTGCCTTCCCAGACGGTGTGTGCGGCGCGCGTGGTTGCCATGACGCAATCCTTTCGAGAAAAGTCCGGCCGGGTGACCGGCGGTGCTCGGTCCGGACATCCGGATCACCGGGTGCCCTGGTCCATCCGATCACATCACGGCTCAACTCACCCGGAAGACGGGCCCCCTCGGGGCGAAGGGGAGGGTCCCGCCCCGCGGGACCAAGTAGGCGTGCTCGCGCCGCACCCGCAGCACGTCGCACCAGCCGTCGGTGATGACCAGCACCGGTGCGCCCCGCGGGAAGTCGTCGGCGCGCTCCAGCAGGTCGACGCCCGGCTGGAGGACGGTGCCGCCCCGGCCGCGCACCCGCACTCTCCCGGCGATCTCGGTGACCGGGACGTAGCCCGCGTCGTGCGGCGCGGCGTCGCAGAACACCACGCGCGCCGCCGGCACGTCGCGGGACTCCGCGTAGGAGGCGATGGCGCCGAGCGCCTTGCCGAGAAGGGTCCGGTTCATGGAGCCGGAGGTGTCGAGGACGACGCCGAAGGTGCAGCGGGCGACCTCCTCGGGCGGGTACCGGCGGCCCGCGCGCGGGATGTCCGGGGTGGACGCCTGGCGCCGGGAGGGCCGGGCGAAGG
Organism: Streptomyces sp. BJ20; assembly: GCF_022869105.1. Classification (NCBI taxonomy): domain Bacteria; kingdom Bacillati; phylum Actinomycetota; class Actinomycetes; order Kitasatosporales; family Streptomycetaceae; genus Streptomyces; species Streptomyces sp. BJ20. The sequence goes on along the minus strand of NZ_CP094918.1, from coordinate 2,535,745 downwards.
ACCGCAGCGGCTCGGGGCGGGGCACGAACTCGTCGAACCAGCGGGCGAGCCGGGCGTCCCAGGGCAGCGGCGGATGGCTGAGGGCGCGGATCTCCTCGACCAGGCCGGCCGGCAGCAGTCCGCGCTCCTGGCGGTCGTGCAGGTCCAGGCCCTGGGCGAGGCCCCGGCGGTAGAAGCCGTCGAGGTCGACGCAGTCGCGGGGCGGGCCGAGCGGGGCGCCGAGGACGTCACCGAGGCCCTTGCCGCGCGGGGTCGCCAGGCGGCGGGAGCGGCGCTCGCCGGCGATGCGGTCGTAGACCTCCTCGGCGGACAGTCCGGCGAGGTCCTTGTCGTACAGCAGGCCCCCGGGCATCGTGCCGATGTCCATCTCCACGAGCCAGCCGTTGATGACGAAGTCGCAGGCGACGTTGAACAGGAACGGGTCGCGGGGGCCGCAGCGGTCGCCGTGGCGCAGAGCGGCGTGCAGCATCTCGTGCGCCAGCACGAACCGCCACTCGTCGTCGTCCAGGATCCGCAGCGGGTTGACGTAGATCTCGCCGGCCTCGGCGTTGACGGCGGCGACGGAGATGCCGTGGGCGCGGGCCAGTTCGGCGTCGGCGACCAGGGTCATGCCGGAGGCGATGCCGCCGAGCAGGGGGTAGGAGGAGACGAACCAGCTCAGCGCCTTGTGCCAGGGACGGCGCGGGGCGGGCGCGCCCTCCAGGCTGTCCCGGCGGCCGCCCGCGACGTCCATCGCGGCGGCCACGGTGCGGGTGAGGGCGGAGGCGAACGCCAGCTGGTGGTCGGGCGGCTGCCCGTACCAGCCGTTCCAGTCGGTCAGGTGCAGGTCGGGCTCGCCGCCCGCGGTGCCGCAGCGCCGGTAGGGCTCCGGGACGCCGGTGCGCCGCCAGGCGGCGGCGAGGCGCTCCTCGTCGCCGTCGGGGTAGGCGGCGGGCAGCTCCTCGGGCGGCCGGCCCACGGGCGAGCCGAGCAGGAATCGGTCGACGACCACGCAGCGGGCGGCCTGCTCGCACGCGTCCGGCTGGGTGCGCGGCCCCGGGGCGGCGGGAACGTGGCCGAAGCCGAGGTGCAGGACGGCGTGCGCGAGGGCCCACGCCCAGGTCTCCGGGTCGGCCGTGCGGTCGGGGTGGACGTGCAGCACGGCGTCGGAGTCGACGCGCACCAGGCCGTCGCGGGGGGACAGTTCACAGTCCTCGCGACGGCAGACGTCGACGTCCACGGCGGCCAGCGCCGGATTGGCCCGCATGATCCGCAGCCCCGCGGTGAACGCCTCCGCCGCGAGGTCGCGCTTGCGGCGCTGCTTGTCGCCCTTGGTGTGCGGGCCCCTGCCGTGGGCACGGCTCACCGGCGCGCCTCCACCAGTCGGGGCATGTCGCGGGCCGCCTCGACGAGGAACCAGGACGGCAGCACCGGGTTGCCGTCCGTGTCGGGGGCGATGACCGTCTGCGCGACCTCCACGGAGATCTCCGCGAGCTGCACCAGCAGCGACTTGGCGCGGTACGCGATCTGCCGGCCGGCCGCCGACATGTGTTCCTTGGACGCGGGCAGCTCCTTCACCAGCCGGCCGCGGAAGGACTCGGCGAGGTAGTAGAGCAGGTCGCGGTCCTCGGGGCGGTGCGGCCAGCGGGCGTCGCCCTTGAGCACGGCGTCGATGCCGAAACGGCTGCGCACGATCTTGACGTAGCCGCAGAAGGCGGAGGCGTGGGCGGGGGTGAGCGTGCCGTGGGCGAGGACCTTCAGGGTGTCCTCGTCGAGGTCGCGGCCGAAGGAGTGCAGCGCGTCGGAGAGCATGTGCCAGGAGCGGGGCGTGGAGAACGGCTCCTCGGTCTTGGGCGGCTTGGACCACAGGTGGTCGGGGCGGTCGGTGAGGTGGTCGGTGATCCACGGGTGGATGCCGTTGTCCGCCGCCCACACCAGCCAGTCCTTCGGGGACGCCTCCAGGTGGACGTGGGTGAGGCGGTTGACGAGCGCGGAGGCCAGCGGACGGGCGAGCGCGTTGTCGGTGGCCCGGTTGCCGGCGCCGATGACGACGGACCCCTTGGGCAGCTCGTAGTCGCCGATGCGGCGGTCCAGGATCAGCGAGTAGAACGCCTTCTGCACGTCCGGGGTGGCCGCGTTCAGCTCGTCCAGGAACAGGCAGTACGGCTCGTCCCGGGCGATCGACGCGGGCGGGCAGAACACCGAGCGGCCGTCCCGGATCTGCGGCACGCCGATCAGGTCCTCGGGGGCCAGCTGGGTGCCCAGCAGACTCACGCACTCCAGCCCGAGGCTCTCGGCGAACTCCCGGACCAGGGAGGACTTCCCGATGCCGGGCGCTCCCCAGAGGAACACGGGCCGCACGGTCGCCAGCCCGAGCATCAGCTCCGGAACACGGGCGGGGGTGACGGTGACGGCTGCCTGCACGCGGATGCTCCCTCTCCGCGCCTCGGCGGGCGCGGGCGACACGGCGGTGGACGACTCGCGGTCGAGGTTCTCAACCGGAGGGCGTGTCCGTCACGCGAATATCCGCACGCGACGTCCCTGTCGCCGCGCTCAGGCCGCGCGCTCGCGGTGGTCCGGCATGGGCCCGGTGCCGGACTCGTCGGCCTCGGCGAGCCAGCGGCGCAGGACGTGGTGGACCTGTTCGGCGCCGGCCAGGTCCGTGCCCTCGGGGACCGGCGCGGACAGGACGAGCGGGGAGAGCAGGAAAGGCCGGGACTGGGCGCCGCCGAGGCCGCCGTGCGAACCGATCTGCTCCTCGAAGGCGAGCACCTCGCCGTCCGCCGGGTCGTGGAAGGAGTTGACCATGATGTCGGCGGTGTGCGGGAAGGTGTGGGTGCGGCGCACGACGTCGGCGGCGCCGGGTCCGAACGGGGCCAGCGGGCCCGGGTTGTCGTCGAGGTCGTCCAGCGGGATCTCCGCGCCGTAGGCGCCGAGGACGACCCCGCCGTGGCGCTCGCTGCGCACCAGCAGGAAGCCGATGCCGGGGTGGTTGGCGAGGGTCGGCAGCAGCGCGGGGTGCCGGGCGTCGATCTCCTCCTTGGTCATGCGGTGCGGCACGTCCGGGAAGGACACCAGGCCCAGGTTGCCCGAGGCGAGCACGACCGGCTCCGAGCCGCGGGTGGGCCGGTAGTGCTCGGCGCCCTCCTCGACGGGCCGGCGCAGCGCGGCGCGGACGGCCGCGCGGGCCTCGGCGCCGCTGTGGGTGCTGCGGGCGCGGCGCGGCACGGGCAGCCCGCAGCCGGCCCGCACCAGGTCGGCGAGGGTGAGGCCGTAGCGGGAGCGGAAGGTCTCGCCGGGGCTCTGCCCGTGGTCGGACAGCACGACGATCCGGTACGGGCGGGGCGCGTGCTCGGCGACGTTCTCGATGAGGGTGAGGGCGCGGTCGAGGCGGCGCAGCACCTGCTCGGTGTCGCGGCTCGTCGGCCCGGAGTGGTGGGCGACCTCGTCGTAGGCGACCAGGTCGGCGTAGACGGCGCTGCGGCCGGCCAGCACGTCACCCATCACGGCGGCCGTGACGACGTCCCGCTCGACGACGGTGGCGAAGGCGCGCACCAGCGGGTACAGCCCGCCGCGGGAGACGCGCGGGCGCTGTCCGCGTATCCGGGCGCGCACGGACTGGCCGATCTCCCGGCCCACCTCGGCGCCGAAGGACAGCGCGGTGCGCACCGCGTTGGCGGGGTCGGAGAAGTACGCGAAGTAGCCGGAGCGGGAGCGGGCGGCCGGGCCTCTGCGCCGGGCGGCGATGGACAGCACCAGCGCCTGCTCGTCGGCGCCGCCGCCGAAGAGGTTGCCCCGGCTGGCGCCGTCCTTGGCGAGCAGCCCCGCGTGGCCGGAGTGCTCGATGGCGCGGGCCTGGAGCTCGGCGGCGCTGGTGGGCCGGTTGCAGACCATCACCTCGCGGCGGGCCTTCTCGTACCAGCGGAAGGCGGGGACGTCGAAGTTGCTGCCGTGCAGGATGCCGAGCTGGCTGGCGCCGGTCTGGCTGGACCAGTCGGTGCGCCAGGGGGTGAGTCGGTGGGTGGGGCGGTCCCCGCCGGTGCCGAGCCAGCGGGCGACGGTGGGCATCAGGCCCTTGTCGACGGCGGCCAGCAGGACGTCGTGGCCGACGCCGTCGAGCTGGACGAAGACCGTGCCGGGGGTGGCCGGGCAGGGCGGGTCGGAGCGCCGTCTTCGGTCCGCGAGCCGGTAGAGCCGCCGGCGGTAGGCGTCGTCGTCGCGGACGGCGAGGGCGCCTCCGGTGGCGGAGGCGACCGCGGACATCACGGCCGCGACGACCACGGCCGTCTCGGGGGCCGCCGAGCCGCGCTCGACGGGGTTGAGGCGCAGCGCCACCCACAGCAGGGCGCCGTTGAGGAAGAACACCAGCACGCCGAGGACGAGCGCCGGCACGAGCAGCAGCAGCCGCACCAGGAGAGGCCAGACCAGCGCGGACAACAGACCGAAGGCACCCGCGCCGAGGGCGGCGGTGACCGCGATGTCGGTGGCGCTGCCGCCGTCGGCCGACCGCAGCCGGAAGTCGGGCAGGATGCCCGCGAGGGCGAGCATGGTGAGTGTGGAGACCGCCCACACGGTGACACTCCGCCCGATCTGACTGGCGACCTTCCGCCATCGCCCGTCACCCACGCCGCGCACACCTCACGTTCCGTCTCTGGCCCGCCCCCACCCTGTCACAACGTCCTGAAGTGCCTTTTCGTCCCCCCTGGTCCGCCGACCGGCACACTCAGCGGCCGTCGTAGCCGGCGGTCGGCATGGACAGCCTGCGGTGCACCCGGGCCTTCATCGCCGCGTCGTACGACGGCTCCGCGTGTCCCACCGTCTCCACCCGCGCCCCGCGCCGCGCGCACTCCGCGGTGAACTCGGCCACGGACGACAGGGCCCGCTCCAGCACCCTCCGGCTGGGCGCGACGAACAGGTCGGCGCCGGGGCGCACCCCGTCCCAGAGCAGCGCGTGGTCGGGGCGCAGACCGCGCACCAGCAACTCGCGCGCCACCACGTACCCGTGCTCGGCGGCCCAGAGGGCGCACATCGTGTGCTGGCCGCGGGAGTCCACCAGGAACGGATCGGCGTCCAGCTCCTCCAGCGGCGTCAGGCTCGCGATGGCCGTCACCCGCACCGGCGCCATGGCGTCCCCCTCACCTCGGGCCCACCTCGGGTTTTCGCCGACGACCCTACTCCTGCGCGTAGGCTTCGGGGAGTCGCGCGAAGGAGGCGAAGAGGTGCCGGTGGAGGTCACGTGGTGGGGGCACGCCACCTGCACGCTGGAGGACTCGCACACGCGCGTCCTCACCGACCCCCTGTTCGCACGCCGGCTGGCGCATCTGCGGCGCAGGCGCGGCGCGGAACCGACGCCGGAGGCGCTGCGCGCGGACGTCGCGGTGGTCTCCCATCTGCACGCCGACCACCTCCATCTGCCGTCGCTGGCCCGGCTCGCCCCGGGCACCCGGCTCCTCGTCCCCCGCGGCGCGCTCCGCGCCGTGCCGGGGCTGCGCAAGCTGACCGCGCTCGACGTCACGGAGATGGCGCCCGGTGACGTGACGTCCGTCGGCGCCCTCGCGGTGCGGGCGGTGCCCGCGCTGCACGACGGGCGGCGGCTGCCCGTCGGCCGGCGCCACGCGCCCGCCCTCGGCTATGTGGTGGAGGGCGAGGCGCGCACCTACTTCGCCGGGGACACCGGCCTGTTCGAGGACATGGCCAAGGAGGTCGGCCCGGTCGACGCGGCGCTGCTGCCGGTGGGCGGCTGGGGGCCGTACCTGGGCGAAGGGCACCTGGACGCGGGGCGCGCGGCGCAGGCGCTGGCGCTGCTGGGCGCGGCGAGCGCGGTGCCGGTGCACTACGGCACGTACTGGCCGATCGGGATGGACGCCGTGCGCCCCCACGAGTTCCACGCGCCGGGGCACGAGTTCGAGCGGCTGGCGGCACGGCAGGCGCCGGAGGCGGTGGTGCACCGGCTCGACCATGGGGAAAGCGTGCGCCTGGGGGGCGTGCGGTGATATCCCCCGCCGCCCTCGTGCCGGCGGCCGGCGGTCTGGTGCCGCCGGTGGCCGTGGCGCCCGAGTCCACCCAGCAGGCCATCGCGTACCCGTCGCTGTTCCTGCTGGTGCTGATCGGGGCGCTGGTGCCGGTGGTGCCGACGGGCGCGCTGGTCAGCTCGGCGGCCGTGGTCGCCTTCCACCAGACCGCGCCGTTCTCGATGGCGCTGGTGTTCGTGACGGCGTCGCTGGCCGCCTTCCTGGGTGACGTGGCGCTGTACTGGCTGGGGCGGCGCGGGATGACGTCGAAGAACGGCTCGCGCTGGCTGGAGGCGATCCGGGAGCGCGCCCCCGAGGAGCGGCTGGCGCAGGCCCAGGAGAAGCTCGCCGACCACGGGGTGGCCGTGCTGGTGCTGTCCCGGCTGATCCCGGCCGGGCGGCTCCCGGTGATGCTGGCCTGCCTGGTCGCGAAGTGGCCGCTGCGGCGCTTCGTCCGCGGCAACCTGCCGGCCTGTCTGGCCTGGGCGGCGACCTACCAGCTCATCGGCGTCCTCGGCGGTTCGCTGTTCCCCGAGCCGTGGGAGGGCGTGCTCGCGGTGGTCGTGCTGACCGTGCTGATCAGTGTGGCGCCGGGCCTGTGGCGGCGGGTGCGCCGCACGACCGCCGGCTGACGCCGATCGGCGGGTCACGCGAGCACCCGCGACCCGCCGATCGGCAGGTCCCACAGCCGGTCCCGGGGCAGTCCGGAGGCCTCCCAGGCGGCGCGGACCCGGGTGAGCGGCTCGAGGACCGGCTCCGCGGACAGCACGAACGTGCCCCAGTGCATGGGCGCCATGTGCCGGGCCCCCAGGTCCTGGGCGGCGCGCACCGCCTCCTCGGGGTCGCAGTGCACGTCGGCCAGCCACCAGCGCGGGTCGTACGCGCCGATCGGCATCAGGGTCAGGTCGATTCCCGGGTAACGGCTGCCGATGCGGGAGAACCAGTGGCCGTAGCCGGTGTCGCCGGCGAAGTGCACGCGGTGGCCGTCGGGCGCGGTGAGCACCCAGCCGCCCCACAGCGAGCGGCAGGTGTCGGTCAGGGTGCGCTTGGACCAGTGGTGGGACGGCACGAAGTCGAAGCGGACACCGTCCAGTTCGGCCGCCTCCCACCAGTCGAGCTCGGTGACCCGGGTGAACCGGCGGCGGTGGAACCAGCGGCCCAGGCCCGCCGGCACGAACATCGGGGTGTCGCGGGGCAGCCGCCGCAGGGTCGGGGCGTCCAGATGGTCGTAGTGGTTGTGGCTGATGACGACCGCGTCCACGCGGGGCAGCGCCTCCCAGGCCACGCCGACGGGCGTGACCCTGGCCGGCGTGCCGAGGATGCGCCGGGACCACACCGGGTCGGTGAGCACGGTGAGCCCGCCGATCCGCACCACCCAGCTGGCGTGGCCCGCCCAGGTCACGGCGAGCGTGCGGGCGTCCACATCGGGCACCGGGCCCGGCGCGTACGGCAGGTCGGGGATGCCGGCGAGGCCCTCGGGGCCGGGCCGCACCGCGCCCTCGCGGGCGAAGCGCGCGAAGGCCTTGAGGCCGGGCAGCGGGGCGGTCAGCCGGTCGTGGAAGGCGCGGGGCCACACCCGGCGCTCGGCGAGCGGACGCGGTTCGGCGAGCGGGGGGAGGGGGCTGTCGTCGCGGGCCCGGGGGCCGGCGTCCGGTGCCGTGGTCGTCGGTCTGGTCGACTCGTGCCGCTGCGTCATCGAGAGGACTCCCATCGCCGAGCGTCGTCACGGAGGTCGTCGAAGACCGATGTCACCTTGTTCAACGCGCGTCCCACCCGTGGCAGTTCCGCCGATTCGTCCGCATCCAGGCACGCGGCGCGCTCCTCGGGCGTCTCCCCCAGCAGGGGCGCGGTGCACAGTCGTACGCGCGGTGTCTCGAGGTCGTCGCCGAACCGGTGGCCGCCCGCCGCGGGCATGCCCAGCCGGACGGTGAGGAAGTCCTCCAGCTCCTGGGCGTCGCCGACGCCGTGTGCGGCCAGCGCGGGCGCCAGCGGGGTGAGGTCCACGTACAGGTGCCGTCCGCACTGCGGGGGCCGGGCCAGGGCGCCCGCCGCGACGACGGCCCGGTGCGCGGCGGCGGCCACCCGCGCGTGGGTCCGTACGGACGCGGCGACGCGGGCGGTGACCGGCTCGGGTTCCGACAGCGCGTACCCGGCGGCCGCGGCGACGGGGGCCGCCACGCGCGCGTCGAGGGCGGTGAGCACGTCGAGGACGCGCGCGTGCAGCGCGGAACCCTCCTCGCCCGCGGGGAAACGGGCGACAGCGGCGGGCCAGCCGGGCGGGAGCAGGGAGCCGGCGAGGTCGGTGACGACGGTGACCCGGTCGGGCAGCATCTCGGCGGGGCTGAGCAGCACCGAGCCGTGCGGGTCGTGCAGCGTGTCGCGCCAGGTCTCGTCGCTGACCAGGTGCAGGCGCTCCCCGGCCGCGGCCTCCAGCGTCTCGTGCAGCAGCTCGGGCGGGGCGACCGTCGCGGTGGGGTCGTCGGCCACGGACAGCACCAGCAGCCGAGGGTCGCGGCCCTCGGCGCGCATCCGGCGCACGGTCTCCAGCAGCGCGTACGGGTCGGGGACGCCGCCGCTCTCGGGGGGTGTCGGGACGTGGAAGACGGGTCTGCCGAGCAGCCGCGCGTACGGCGCCCACCAGGCGGCGCACGGCCTGGGCACCAGGACGTCGCCGTCGATGGCGGCGGTCAGGGCGGTGAGCAGGGCGGGCGCGCCGGGGCCGAGGATCGTGCGGTCGGGGGCGGCGGGGAGTCCGCGCCGCTCGCCGTGACCGCAGGCCGCGTCGATCAGGGCGGTGCCCCCGCCGACCGGTTCGGGGCCGGCGCGGGAGGCGGCCGCCGCCAGCACTCCGGCCAGCTCGGGCAGCACCGGCAGCCCGTCCTCGGGGAGCGGCGGCCCGAAACGGACCGGGCCGTGGCCTTCCGGATGCGTCCGCATCGCCACCTCCGCGCAGTTGCCAGTGCCCGGCGCCGTGTCCCGGCGTCCGAACGTGCCGCCCTCGGCGAAGTCAGTACCCCGAGACCGGCCCGTCATGAGCACGGTGCCGGATCGGGTGCGCCGCGCACCGGCACGGCCGCCCGGCGCAGGCGTCAGATGCGCGTCCGGCCGGTGCGGCGGCGGAGCAGCCGGTGCGCGCCGGCGCCGAACGCGCCCGCCATCAGCAGACCGCCCGCGACCTGGGCGGGCACGGAGTCGGTGAAGGCGCCGCCGCCGCCCGCCTGGACGCCCTGGTGCGCGGTCGGTGAGGGGCAGGGCGTCGACGTCGGCTTGTGGGTGGGGGTCGTCGGCTTGTGGGTGGGGGTGGGGGTGTGGGAGGCCGTCGGCGAGGTCGTGGGCTTGGGCGGGGCGGTCCAGAGCGGGGCCGCCTCGGGGTCGCTCGCGGGACCGGTCCCGGGGTCGGTCGCCGTGCGCGGCGGGGCCTTGTGGTCCATGGCTCCGGGGTCGGCGGCGTACGGGTCGGCGGCGTACGGGTCGGCGGCGTAGGGATCGGTCGCACTGGGGTCCGTGCCGTACGGGTCGGTCACGCCGGGGACCTGCGCCGTGCCGGGTGTGCCCTCGGGGCCCGGCACGCCGGCGCGCTCCTCGGCGCCCGCGTCGGGGATCAGCTCCTCGAGTCCGGCGGGCGGTTCCTCCGCCAGTTCGGGGGCGAGCGGGTCGCTCTGCGCCGGTTCCTCGGGGGCGAGGCCCTCGGCGGAGTCGAGTGACGTGGCGCCGTAGAGGTCGGCCTCGGTGAACTCCTCCACCAGGGTCTCCGAGGTGTACTCCTCGACCTCGTGCGCGCCAGGCGCCGCCGGGGTCGGCGTCGCGCTGCGGGAGGCGTGCCCCTGCCGCTCGTGTCCGGCGGTCGGGGACGCGCACGGGGAGGGGGACGCCCAGGCGCCCACGCTGCCGGGGGCCGTCAGGGCGGACGCGGTCGGGGCGAGCGCGCCGAGGACGGTGCCGGCGACGGCGGCGACGGACAGGGCACGGGCGGTGCGGCGCATGGTGCGGGCTCCTTCGGCGACGGCTGGGGCGCGACGGTCGCCCCGGTGCCATCACAGCCCGCCCGTCCCGGCCCCGCGCGCGGCCGGACACCATTCGCGGGACCGGACGCACCCGTGCGGGTGAGGAAGACCCCTGGGCCGGTCCGGCGGATCATGCCGGACAGGTCCTAGGCGTCGCCGGTGTCGCCCATCACCTGGTCGCGGACCCGGCCGCAGCTGCGGCTGATCAGCCGGGAGACGTGCATCTGGGACAGGCCCAGCTCCTGCGCGATGCTGTTCTGCGTCATGTCGTCGAAGAAGCGCATGTAAAGGATCGCCCGCTCACGCTCGGGCAGCTCGGCCAGCCGGTCCTTGACCGCCTCTCGGTCGACCACGGTGTCCAGCGCCGGGTCGGGGCCGCCCAGGGCGTCGCCCAGGGACCAGCCGTCGCCGCTGCCGGGCATCTCGGCGTCCAGGGACAGGGCGCTGAAGCTCTCCGCCGCCGACTGCCCGGTGCGCACCTCGTCCTCGGTCAGTCCGGTGCACTCGGCGATCTCGGCGACGGTGGGGCTGCGGCCCTGGACGGTCTGGGAGAGGTCCTGGGAGGCGTGCCGGACCCGGTTGCGCAGTTCCTGGACGCGGCGCGGGACGTGCAGGGTCCACATGTGGTCGCGGAAGTGCCGCTTGATCTCGCCCGTGACGGTCGGCACCGCGTAGCTCTCGAAGGCGTTGCCGAGGTCCGGGTCGTACCTGTCGACGGCCTTGACCAGACCCAGGGCGGCGACCTGGCACAGGTCGTCGTAGCTCTCGCCCCGGCTGCGGAACCGTCCGGCGAGGCGGTGGGCCATGGGGAGCCAGGCCCGTACGAGTGCGTCGCGGAGCGCGTCCCGCTCGGGTCCTTCGGGCAGGGCGGCGAGCCTGCGGAAGTCCTCCACGGTGTCGGGTGCGTCGTGATGGGAATGCGTCTTGGCGCCTGTTCGGCTCGGCATGGTGCGTCGCCACTCCCTAGGAGGTGCTCGGGGACGGACGGTCACCGTGGCGGACGCACCCGCCGGGACAGGGACGCCCGGGGGCGGTCGACCGCCGCCACGGACGTGCCTCCTGTCCGAAGCACTACCGGTCCGCGTTCCCCCGTGTCAGCCGCGCAAACCTTCCATGGACCGGTCGCCCGGTTCCGGTTCCGCCTCTCGGGGTGGCAGGACGTAGTCCTCGTAGCGGCCCAGCATCAGGATCACGCCGAGCATGAGGAACGGGACGAGCAGCGCGAGCACCACCATGGCCGGTCCTTCCGGAAGCCGCGTGGGGGGCGTGCGGCCCGGGTCTCCCCCGGTCCCGGTGTCAAACCACTGCTGCGCGCACCCGCCCTCCGGATCCGCCCGGATCGCCACGTGTGAGCCGGTGTCGGCCCGCGCTCCTCGGGTACGCGGCACGCACCCCCGAACGACCTGGAGGGAGACATGCAGCGAGGCAGTGACCGGCTCAGCGTCCACCGTGACGACGAGATGAAGCACGAACTGCAGGGCCTGCTGCGGTCCGGACATCCCACCCGCACCGAGGAGTGGCACGACCCGGAGCCGTTCGCCGACGACGACCCCGAGGTGGCGCGCGGACCCGTGACGCCCGGCCGGGACCCGTCGTCGCTGGAGACGGTGCGACTGGAACTGGCCCGGACCCTGGGCCGCGGGGACTTTCCCGCGGGCCCCCGTGAACTCATGCGTGCCCTGGACCGGCGGCACGCCCCCGACGCGCTCGTCGAGGCGCTGGAGCGGCTGCCCCGCAAGGACCGCTACCACAACGTCCAGGAGCTGGCCCGGGCGCTGACCGGGGTCCGGGAGACGGAGACGGCTTGACCGGAAGGGAGGCCCGCCGGCCATGACCCAGTTCGTGAAGGACGTCATGACCCCCGGCGTGGTCGCGGTCCGTCCGGACGCCTCGGTCGTCGAGGCCGCGCGACTGATGCGCGGCCAGAACATCGGCGACGTGGTGGTGGCGGACGGACAGCACGTCGTGGGGGTGGTGACCGACCGGGACATCACCGTGCGGGCGGTGGCCGAGGGCCGGGACCCGTACGCGGTGAGCGTCGGGTCGGTGTGCACCCCGGACCCGCTGACGCTGGCCCCGGACGACCCGGTGGCGTCGGCCGTCACCCTGATGCGGGAGCACGCAGTACGGCGGATCCCCGTGGTGGAGGGCGGACTGCCCGTCGGTCTGGTGACCCTCGGCGACCTGGCCGAGGCCCGGGACCCCGGGTCGGCCCTCGCCGACATCAGCCGCGCGGACCCCGACGACACCGGCTGACGCGAGCAGCACGACGGATCGGCATCGGCTGACGCGGAGGAGCACGACGGATCGACACCGGCGACGGACCGACGCGACAGCGGACCGACAAGGACGACAGACCGAAACAGACGACAACCGACACAACGACGAAGGGACGTAGCGCCATCATGCGCATCGCATTTCTGACCGCACCCGAGGGCGTCGAGCAGGTTGAGCTGACCGAACCCTGGAAGGCGGCCGAGCAGGCGGGACACGAGCCCGTGCTGGTGTCGACGCAGTCCGGGGAGGTCCAGGGGTTCAACCACCTCGACAAGGCGGACACCTTCCCTGTTCAGGAGGTCGTCGGCGACGCCTCGGCGGACTCCTTCGACGGGCTGGTACTGCCCGGCGGGGTCGCCAACCCGGACTTCCTGCGGATGGACGACAAGGCCGTCGCCTTCGTCCGGGACTTCTTCGAGCAGGGCCGGCCGGTGGCCGCGATCTGTCACGCGCCGTGGACCCTGATCGAGGCGGACGTCGTGCGCGGCCGGGTCATGACCAGCTGGCCGAGCTTGCAGACGGACCTGCGCAACGCCGGCGCCGAGTGGGTGGACGAGCAGGTCAAGGTCTGCGACCACGGCTCGAACAAGCTGGTCACCAGCCGGAAGCCGGACGACCTCAAGGCGTTCTGCGAGACCTTCCTGGAGGTGTTCGCGGCCGAGCGCGCCTCGTGACCGCGTGAATGTGACGGACGGGAGCCCCGCCGGCGCGGGGCTCCCGTCCGTCGTTCACGTGCCCGAGGCGGTCGGCGTCGCGGAGTCCGAGGCGGTCCGCTCCCGGGCGCCCTCGCGGGTGCGGCCGGGCGCGACGGGGCGACGCGGGTTGCGCCGCAGGTACTCGCCCTCCAGCTGCGCCATGCGCTCGTTGTGGGCCCGCAGCGCGTCGTTGGACCCGTACAGCAGCGTGTCGTGGCGCGTGCGGTGGATGGTCTCCAGCTCCTTCATGAGCTGCTGGTCGTCCAGGCGGCTCGGGTCGACTCCGGTCATCGTGGTGCCCCGCTCGTCGTGTGCGTTCATGCGTCCCGGGTACCCGCGCCGCGCCCGGGCCACCACGCGTCAGCGGGCGCGTTCCACCCGGCGCTCGTCCCAGACCGGCTCCGGGGTCTCGCGGACCCGGCCGTCGCTGCCGAAGACCAGGAACCTGTCGAAGGAGCGGGCGAACCAGCGGTCGTGCGTGACGGCGAGGACGGTGCCCTCGAAGCTCTCCAGCCCCTCCTGGAGGGCTTCCGCCGACTCCAGGTCGAGGTTGTCGGTGGGCTCGTCCAGCAGCAGGGCCGTGACGCCCTGGAGCTCCAGAAGCAGGATCTGGAAGCGGGCCTGCTGCCCGCCGGAGAGCCGGTCGAAGGTGCGCTCCGCCTGCTGGGTCAGCTCGTAGCGGCGCAGCCGGGACATGGCGGCGCCCCGGTCCTGGGCGTGCTCGGTCCACAGGATGTCGAGCAGGGTGCGGCCGATCAGCTCGGGGTGGGCGTGGGTCTGGGCGAAGTGTCCGGGCACCACGCGCGCGCCGAGTCGCCAGGCGCCGGTGTGCGCGACGTCCTCACCGGCGAGGAGCCGCAGGAAGTGCGACTTCCCGGAGCCGTTGGAGCCGAGCACCGCGACCCGCTCGCCGTAGAACACCTCCAGGTCGAACGGCTTCATCAGGCCGGTCAGCTCGAGCCGCTCGCAGGTGACGGCACGGACGCCGGTCCGGCCGCCCTTGAGGCGCATGCGGATGTCCTGCTCGCGCGGCGGCTCCGGCGGGGGCCCGGCCTCCTCGAACTTGCGCAGCCGGGTCTGGGCGGCGCGGTAGCGGGACGCCATGTCGGGGCTGTTCTCGGCGGCCTGCCGCAGGGTCAGCACCAGTTTCTTCAGCTGGGCGTGCTTCTCGTCCCAGCGGCGGCGCAGCTCCTCGAAGCGGGCGAAGCGCTCGCGCCGCGCCTCGTGGAAGGTGCGGAAGCCGCCGCCGTGCACCCAGGCGTCGGCGCCCGCCGGGCCGGGTTCGAGCGAGACGATCTTCTCGGCGGCGCGGGCGAGGAGCTCGCGGTCGTGGGAGACGAACAGGACCGTCTTGCGGGTCTCCGCGAGGCGCTCCTCCAGCCAGCGTTTGCCGGGCACGTCCAGGTAGTTGTCGGGCTCGTCGAGCAGCAGCACCTCGTCGGGGCCGCGCAGCAGCGCCTCCAGCACGAGCCGTTTCTGCTCGCCGCCGGAGAGGGTGCTCACCTGCCGCCACTGGGCCTTCTCGTAGGGGACGCCCATCGCGGCCGTGGTGCAGATGTCCCACAGCGTCTCGGCTTCGTAGCCCTGCACTTCGGCCCAGTCGGAGAGGGCCTGCGCGTAGCGCATCTGGGCGGCCTCGTCGTCGACGGTCATGATGGCGTGCTCGGCGGCGTCCACCGCGCGGGCCGCCTCGCGGATACGGGGTGGTGCCACGGACACCAGCAGGTCGCGCACCGTGGTGTCGTCCCGTACCGAGCCGACGAACTGGCGCATCACGCCCAGGCCGCCGGTGACGGCGACGCCGCCGCCGTGCGGGGCGAGCTCGCCGGAGAGGATGCGCAGGAGCGTCGTCTTGCCGGCGCCGTTGGGTCCTACGAGGGCCATGACGGCCCCCTCCCCCACCCGGAACGACACGTCTCCCAGGAGTGTCCTCCCGTCGGGGAGGTGGTACTCGAGGTGCGCGGCTTCCAGATGTCCCATGGGCGCGATTCTGCGGGGCGCCGGGAGCACCTGGCAAACAGGTTTTCCGGCGCCCTTTCCGCGCGGCCGCGACCGACAGTGTTCCCAGTATGTGAAACGCGCATCTCATCATGCGGGGGGCGCGCGTAATCTGGCCGCCCTCACGCCGAGTTGGAAGGGGTGGCCCCGCCATGCCGCACGCAGGGGAGACCGCCGTCTACACGCACGGGCACCACGAGTCGGTGCTGCGGTCGCACACCTGGCGCACCGCGGAGAACTCGGCCGCGTACCTGCTGAGGGCGCTCAAGCCCCACATGCGGATCCTGGACATCGGCTGCGGGCCCGGCACCGTCACCGCCGACCTGGCCGCCCTGGTGCCCGACGGACACGTCACGGGTCTCGACCGGGAGCCGGGCATCCTGGAGCGGGCGCGCGCGGTGGCCGAGGAGCGGGGTCTGACGAACGCGGACTTCGTGACGGGGGACGTGCACGCGCTGGACTTCCCCGACGACACGTTCTGCGTGGTCCACGCCCATCAGGTGCTCCAGCACGTGGGTGACCCGGTGGCCGCGCTGCGCGAGATGCGGCGGGTGACGAAGCCGGGCGGGTACGTCGCCGTCCGGGACGCGGACTACGCGGCGATGACCTGGTATCCGGGGTCGGCGGGCCTCGACGACTGGCTGGACCTGTACCGGCGCGTGGCGCGGGCCAACGGGGGTGAGCCGGACGCGGGGCGACGGCTGAAGGCGTGGGCCCTGGAGGCGGGGTTCACCGACGTCACGGCGACGACGGGAACCTGGACCTACTCCACGGCGGAGGAACGCGCCTGGTGGAGCGGGCTGTGGGCGGACCGCACGGTGGCGTCGGCGTACGCGGAACGAGCCGTGGCCGGCGGGCACGCCACCCGCGCCGAGCTGCAGGCCGTGGCCGCGGCGTGGCGGGAGTGGGGCACCCGTGAGGACGGCTGGTTCGCCGTGCTGCACGGCGAGATCCTCTGCCGCGAGGACGTCTGACGGACATCTGCCCGGCGGCAGGAGGGGCCGGCGCCCCAGGATCTCAGTCCCGGGGCAGCAGCGGCCCCAGCGGACCGAGGTCGAGGTTGAGGTCCTCGGGGCGCAGCCCGTAGCGGTTGCGCAGCTCGGCCATGCGGTCCTCCAGCAGCATGAGCGTCAGCCCGACCCGCTCCTCCTGCTCCTCGGTGAGGTCACCCTCGTCGAAGCGGCGTACCGCCTGGCGCTCCATGAGCTGGCGGAGCAGTTCCACGACGGTCAGCACCAGCTTCACCAGGTCGCGTTCGACCGTGTCCGGCTCCAGGTCGAGGCGTCGGCGGGGCTTGGGGCGCGACTCGGCGGGGCGGACGGCGGTCTCCGGGGCGGCGTCGAAGGACGCCTCGGGGTCCAGGGGCGACCGGCCCTCGAAGAGGTCGGCGTCGGTCACCGTGACGGGTTCCGGCGCGTCGGGCGCGCGGTGCCGCGGGTCGTCGGTCACGGAGACTCCTCGAAGGGCGAGGGGACGTTCTGGTTCACGGAGCTGATCAGCGCGTTGAGGTCGATGCGGACCAGGTCGACGTCGGCTATGCGCAGCGTGATGTCGCCCGTGATCACCACACCGCCGGCCAGCAGCCGGTCGAGCAGGTCCACGAGGGCGATCTCACGCCGTTCGACTACGGTCACGTGGTCCCCTCCCCGGCGGTCCTCCCACCGGCGGGCTCCTCTCCGGCCGCCTCCTCCCCCGCGAACGAGTAGGCCGCCCAGGGCCCGGTGAGCTCCACCCGCAGCCCCGGGGAGTCGTCCTTCGTCCGCTCCACCTGCTCCACGAACGCCTCCGACTCACCACGCGGCACGAGATAGGCGGCGTTGAGCACGTTGCGGCCGCGGTGGCCGGACAGGGTGGGGTTCTGCGGCGCGTGCAGCCGGGAGTCCTCGGCGAAACCGGCGAGGTTCGCGTGCAACCGGGTCGCGAAGGTCTCGGCCCGCTGCCACTGGTCCTCTCGCGACCGCGTCTGCTCCCGGCGCCGGCGCAGATAGTCCCGTCCGGACATCGCCGCGGGCTGCGGCGCCGGCCGCTCGGGGGCCTGCTCCGGCTCGGACTCCAGGTACACCTTGACGCCCCACTCGACCCGGCCCTCCAGCCGGTCCAGCCCGCGCAGGAAGTTCTCCTCGCGCGCCTCGATCATCGACCGTACGCCGCTGTCGTCGCGGAAGACGGTGCCGAGCCGCAGCGGCAGCGGGGTGGTGACGGTGGTGAGCGCGTCGATCACCCCCTGGTGGGCCCGCGCGACCGCGGTCAGCCAGTCCAGGTCCTCCAGGTGCGCCCGCAGCGACTCCTCCGCGAAGTCCGCCTCGGGCACATGACTGACCACGGCCACCAGGTCGCGGTGCGGTACCAGCCGCGGCGGGTCGCCGCCCACCCCCGTCAGCTGGGCCTGGAGCGGTGTGCCGAAGGGACGGCAGACCGCGTAGACGTAGCGCAGTCCCGTCACGGGGTCTCCTCCTCGGCGCGACGCGGCTCCAGCTCCTCCAGCCGGGCCAGGCGCTCGCGCAACTCGGCGTTCTCGCGGGCCAGTTCGTCGCGCCGGGCGCGTGAGGACAGCGCCGGGTCCGACTCCCACCAGTCGATCCCCATCTCCTTGGCCTTGTCCACGGAGGCGACGACGAGGCGCAGCTTGATGGTGAGCAGCTCGATGTCCAGCAGGTTGATCTTGATGTCACCCGCGATCACCACGCCCTTGTCCAGCACCCTTTCCAGGATGTCGGCGAGATTGGCGCTGCTGCCCTGGCCGTACGGGTCGGGGAGTCGGCTGGGGGTGGTCATCGGCGGCTCCGGCCCTCGGGTTCCTCAGGAGCGGCCTCGTCGGCCGGCTCGTCGTCCTCGTATTCCTCGTCCTCGTCCTCGTACTCCTCCTCCGGAGGGACGCCCTCCTCGTACTCCTCGTCCTCGTCGTCGGCGGCTTCCTCGTCCTCGTCCTCGTACGGGTCGTCGGGCTCGGCGCCGCCGGCCTCGTCCTCGTACGCGTCCTCGGGACCGGCGCCGTCCTCGTCCTCGTCGTCGGCGGCTTCCTCGTCCTCGTCGTACGCGTCCTCGGGGCCGCCGTCGGTCTCTCCCTCGGGGGCTTCCTCGTCGTGCTCCTCGTCCTCGGGGCCCTCATCCTCGGAGCCCTCCGGGCCCTCGGCCTCGCCGTCCTCGTGCTCGCCCTCGGGGCCGCCCTGCTCCTCCTCTTCCTCGGCCACGGCGTCCTCGTGGGACTTGACGACCTCGCCCTCGCGGATCTCGCCGCGCCAGCTGTCCTCGGCCTCGCCCTTGATCGTGATGAAGCGGGCGAAGTTCTTCAGGTCGAGCCGGGCACGGCGGCCCTGGGCACGCCAGATGTTGCCGGTCTTCTCGAAGAGGCCCGAGGGGTAGTACTCGATCACCATCAGGACCCGGGTCAGGTTGTCGGCGATCCTGTGGAAGGAGACGACGCCCTTCATCGTGCCCTTGGCGCCCTCCGTCGACCACGCGATGCGGTCGTCGGGGACCTGCTCGTTGGTCGTGGCCTTCCAGCTGCGGTTGGACCACCAGATCTTCGCCTGCCAGTCCGACGTGGTGTCGTCGGACTTGTTGGCGCTCTTCACGCCCTTGGCGAAGGTGCTGAAGTCCTGGTACTGCGTCCACTGGTCGTACGCCGTGCGCAGCGGCACACCGACGTCGATGTACTCCATGATGACGGTCGGCTTGTTGCCGGAGGACTTCTTGCGCTTGCCACCGCCGCCGAGGTTCTTCAGGGCGCCCTTGACGTTGTCCTTGGCGCGCGTGGCGCCGAGCTCCACGGCGGTGCGCAGGGGGCCCTTGCCCTCGGCGAGCTTCTTGCCGCCGTCGGCGGCGAGCTTGGCGAAGCCGGGGCTGTTGCCCTCGGCGATGTCGTTGAGCTTGCCCGTGGTCTCGCCCAGCTTCTGGCCGACGCCGGTCAGCAGCCGGGTGGCCTGGGCGGCGAGGTAGTCCTGCAACTCGGCCTTGAGCCGGTCGGCGGCCTCGCTGTGGGCGAGGTCGGACAGCGGGTTCTTGGCGCCGTCAGCGCCGTCACGTGCGGCGGACGTGGCCCGCCCGGCGGTCTCGGTCATCACTCACCGCCTCCCTTCGAGGGACGGGAGCGGGCGCCGCGCGAGGCGGACGCGGTCTTCTTCGCGGCCGTCTTCTTGGCGGCCGTCTTCTTCGCAGGGCCGCCGGCGGCGCGCTTGGCCGGTGCGGCCTTCTTCGCCGCGGGGCCCTTCTTGGCCGGAGCCTTCTTGGCGGCCTTCTTCGCCGTCCGCGCGGTGTCCGGTCCGCGCTCGCGCCCGCCGTCGTCGTCCCGGTCGTCACCGGCGTCGTCCGGCCCGCGGTCGTCCGGCTCCTCGTCGGCGTGCCCGTCCGTACCGTCCCGGTCCTCGCCGCCGCCGTCCAGCCGGCCGCGCACCTCCGCGGTGCGGTCGTGCAGCCGGTCGGCGAGCGAGCTGATCTGCCGCTCGACCAGTGCGCCCGAGGCGGCCTTGCCGACGCCCTGCAGCTCACCGCGGAGCTGGTCGCCCAACTCCTTGAACTGCGGGTTGTCGCGCAGCTGCTGCGACACCAGGTCGGCGACGGCCCGCGGGCTCAGGTTGAGCTTCTTGCCCGCGACCAGTCCGCCGACGGCCAGCGCCATCTTCAGCTTCTTGGTCCGTCCGAGGAGATATCCGGCCCCTATGGCGAGGCCCAGTCCCGTTCGATTCATTGGTGTGCCGTCCCGTCCCCTTGACCCGCGCCCGTGCGCGTGGCGATCTCCAACCGGTCCAGGAGTGCGTCCTCCTGTTCGTCGAACTCCTCCTCGGTGATCTCCCCTGCCTCCAGCAGTTCCTCCAGCCGGGCCAGCTCGGCACGGATGGTCGCGGGGTCGTAGTAGATGCGTTCCGCTTCCTGAAGGACCTGCCGGACGGCCCAGGCGCCGCCGCGCGCCGGGGCGAGCGGCAGCAGCAGCACTTCCGAGATCAGGCCCATGTCGTCACTCCGCTCCGGTGTCCGCCCCCGCGGCCGTGGTGCCCGCCGGCTCGGCGGGGCCGGGCTCGACGAAGCTGTACGGCGGCAGTGGGCCGTTCAGTCGTATCTCCAGGTGGGGCATGTCCGTGCGGGCCTGCTCCACCGCGGCCAGGAACTCCTCCGCCGTCGCGCGCTTCACCAGGTACGAGACGTTGGCGAGCCAGCCGGTGGACTCGGGGCCCACGCTCTCGGCGTCGGCGATGCCGCGCAGCGCGTTCTCCAGCGCGGCGCCGTCCTCGGACTCCCGGGCCTTGACGGCCTCGGCCACCATCTCGCCGAGGCGGATCTTGTCGTCGTAACTGCCGCCGCCGGACTGCCGGTTGGACTCCGCGAGGGCCCGGATCTCCGGGTTGAGGGCCATCACGTGGTGCAGGACGGCCTCTTCCACGTGGTTGGCCTTGACGTTGTACTCGACGCGGCCGTCGAGGGCGCGCAGCCGCTCCAGGTAGTGGTCGGCGCGCTCGGCGAGGACGGAGGTGACGGCGTCGTCGTCGGGGGCGACGCTGCCGAAGCGCATGGGCAGGACGCAGCCACCCGCGCCGATCTCGCTGAGCACGTTCTGGTGGGCGAGCAGCTCGCGCCGCTTGGGGCGCAGGCCCTCGGGGGCGTCGCTGACGACGGCCGCCAGGTCACCCTGGGTCAGCACGCGCAGCGGGCGCGCCGGGTCGCCGACGCCTCCCATGCCCTCGGGCAGGGAAGGGTGCGAGGCGGCCGTGATGCCGTAGACGTACGTGCTCACTCCTGCTCCTCCTTGCGCCGCGACGCGCTCTTACGGGCCCGGGGGCGCGACTCGGTCTCGCCCTCGCGCCCCTGCTTGAAGGCGTCCGAGATGGTCTCGGCGGCGCCGGAGAGTGCTCCCTTGGACTTGCCGCGGGCGCCGGACTCGGTCACCTCGCCGACGATCTCGGGGAGGCCGGGGCTCTTCTTGGGCCCGGACTCGAGGTCGAGCCGGTTGCACGCCTCCGCGAAGCGGAGGTAGGTGTCGACGCTCGCGACGACGACACGAACGTCGATCTTGAGGATCTCGATGCCGACCAGGGACACGCGCACGAATGCGTCGATGACGAGCCCCCTGTCCAGGACAAGCTCAAGCACGTCGTAGAGACCGCTGCTGCTGCCTCCGCCGCCGGACTGCTGTGCCGGTACGACTGTCATGCCGGCCGTTCCTCCTTGGTGTCGGGAATGTGGGGATGTGGGAGTGTGCCTGCTGTCGTGCGGCCTAGCGGCCGCCGGGCCTGCGCGCGTCGGCGCGTCCGCGCTCGTAGCGGCGGACCCTCCGGTACCCGGTGAGGTCCCCGTCGGGGTCCAGCTCCACCTGGTAGCTCGCCATCAGGCTCATCGTGTCGGGCACCCGCTCCAGCTCGAGGACCTCGACCTCCAGCACCCAGCCCTCCGAGGTCTGCTCGAAGGACGACACGGACTCGGCCTCCATGCCGGTGAGCTCCGCGAGCTGCTCGCGCGCCTGGCGCAGCACCTGCATGGGCTTCGGCTTCTTCCGTTCCGTGGTGCTCTCGGTCGGGTCGCTGTCGTTCTCGGGCCGCTTGCGGGGTGCGGTTCGTTTACGGGGCGTGCGTGAGGCCCTGGTCTGCTGGGAGTCCTGGCTCTCACGGGAGTCCTGAGATTCCTGTGAATCTTGCGACTCTTCGGTGTTTTTCGTGTTCGACATGGCCACCTCTCCCTCCGTGTGGCCGCAAGTGTGTTCGCCAAACCTCCGAGGTCTCACCCGTCCGCCACGTCCAGCTGTCGCCCCTGTTCGCCGGGGGGTAGGGGAAACGGCTTCTGCGGGTCAGCCGCGCCGCGCGGCGAGCCTCCGGCGGGCCGGAGCGAGGGAACGGCCCTTGCGGGAGAGACCCGCCCACGGGTCCGTGGCGGCCTGCTCGACGGCGTTCTCCACCGTCCAGCGGCGGGCGTGCAGCTCCGGGTCGTCGAGCTGCTCCCAGGTGAGCGGGGTGGCGACGGGCGCTCCCGGCAGGGCCCGGACCGTCCAGGGAGCGACCGCGGTCTGCGCGTACGCGTTGCGCCCCACGTCGAGGTAGAGCCGGTCACCGCGGTCCTTCTTGCGGGCCGCGGTGGTGAGCCGGTCCGGGTGGGCGTCGGCCAGCGTGTCGGCGACCTCGCGGGCGAACTCCCGTACCGTGTCGAAGTCCTGGCCGCCGTCGAGCGGCACGACCACGTGCAGACCGCGCGAGCCGGTGGTCATCAGGGCCGAGGGCAGGGCCAGTTCGTCCAGCAGCTCTCCCAGCCACCGGGCGGCCTCCCGCACCGCCTCGAAGTCGTCGCCGGACGGGTCGAGGTCGAAGACCAGCCGGTCCGGGCGGTCCACGTCGTCGGCGCGGGAGAGCCAGCGGTGCAGCGTGATGCTCGCCTGGTCGACCAGGTACAGGAGGGTCGCGGTGTCGTCGCACACGGTGTGCGTGACCGTGCCGCCCTCCTTGCCGACCTCCACCCGGGTGATCCAGTCCGGGTAGTTGTCGGGGGTGTTCTTCTGCATGAAGGCCGGGCCGTCGATCCCGTCGGGCCGCCGGTCCAGCATCAGCGGCCGGCCCCGCAGCTGCGGCAGCATGTGGCGGGCGACGGCCCGGTGGTAGTCGACCAGATCCCCCTTGGTGAACTCCCGGGCGGCGTCGCCGCCCGGGATGAGCACCTTGTCCGGGCGGCGGATCTCCACCCGGCGGCGGCCGGCCCGTACGGTGCGCGAGCCGCCGTCGCTCACGACACGATCGCCTCCCCCACCAGCAGCCTGCCCGCCACGGCGATCGACGCGGCGTCGATCCCGGCGGCGTGCAGCTGCTCCTCGGGGGCGGCCGAGCCCGGCATGTTCCGCACGGCGAGCCGCACCAGTCGCGGCACGGGACGCCCGTCGCCGAACGCCTCGGCGACCGCGTCGCCGAGCCCGCCCTCGGGGTGGTGGTCCTCGACGGTCATCAGACAGCCGGTCTCCTCGGCGGCCGTGCGCAGCGTCTCCACGTCGACGGGCTTCACCGAGTACAGGTCGACGACCCGTACGGCGATGCCCTCCTCGGCGAGGGCGTCGGCCGCGGCCAAGGCCTCCGGCACGGTGACCCCCGCGGCGACCAGGGTGAGCCGGTCCTGGCCGGAGGAGCGCAGCACCTTGCTGCCGCCGACGGGGAACTCCTCGTCGGGACCGTAGATCACGGGGCTCTTGCCGCGGGAGGTGCGCAGATAGCGGATGCCCTCCAGGCCGGCCATGGCGGCGACCAGGCGGGCGGTCTGGTTGGCGTCGCACGGGTACAGCACGGTGGAGCCGTGCACCGCCCGCATCATCGCCAGGTCCTCCAGGCCCATCTGGCTGGGTCCGTCCTGGCCGATGGCGACGCCCGCGTGCGACCCGACGAGGTTCAGGCCCGAGCCGCTGATCGCGGCCATGCGGACGAAGTCGTGGGCGCGGGTCAGGAAGGCCGCGAAGGTGGAGGCGAACGGCAGCCAGCCGCGCGCGGCGACCCCGACGGCGTCGGCGACCATCTGCTGCTCGGCGATGTAGCACTCGACGTAGCGCTCGGGGTGTTCCTTGGCGAAGTACTCCAGGCGGGTGGAGTCGCCGACCTCGCCGTCCAGGGCGACGACGTCGTCGCGCGCGGAGCCGAGGGCGGCCAGCGCCTCGCCGAAGGCGTCGCGGGTGGCCATGTCCTCGCCGCGCTCCCAGCGGGGCAGCTCGGGCGTGGTGACCCGCCGGGCGGGGGCCTCGCCGTCGGCGGGCGGCGCCTGGACGGTGATGCGCAGGTCGCGGGGTCCGCCCAGTTCGGCGATGGCGTCCTCCGCCTCCGGCAGCGGCTTGCCGTGCAGCCCCTCCCGGTCCTGCACGGCCTCCACGCCCTTGCCCTTGAGGGTGCGGGCGAGGATCGCGGTCGGCTGGCCATGGGTGGACAGCGCCTCACCGTAGGCCCGGTCCACGGCGTCCACGTCGTGCCCGTCCACCTCGACGGTGTGCCAGCCGAACGCCTGGAAGCGGCGGGCGTAGGCGTCGAGGTCGTGGCCGTGCCGGGTGGGGCCGCGCTGGCCGAGCCGGTTGACGTCCACGATCGCGGTGAGGTTGTCGAGGTTCTCGTACGCGGCCTGCTCGGCCGCCTCCCACACCGAGCCCTCGGCCAGCTCGCTGTCGCCGCACAGCACCCACACGCGGTGGTCGGTGCGGTCCAGCCGCTTCCCGGCGAGCGCGAGGCCGACGCCGACGGGCAGGCCCTGCCCGAGGGAGCCGGTGGCGGTCTCCACCCAGGGGAGCTTGCGGGGCGTGGGGTGGCCCTCCAGGCGGCTTCCGTTCTCGCGGAAGGTGAGCAGTTCCTCGTCGCCGATGACGCCGGCCGCCTTGTAGGTGGCGTACATCAGCGGGGAGGCGTGGCCCTTGGAGAGGACGAAACGGTCGTTGGCGGGATGGTCGGGGCGCTCGAAGTCGTAGCGCAGGTGGCGGGCGAAGAGGACGGCCATGAGGTCGGCCGCGGACATCGACGACGTGGGGTGCCCGGAGCCGGCGGCGGCCGCCGCCCGGACACTGTCCACCCGCAGCTGCTGTCCGAGCTCGACGAGTTCACCGGTGTTCATGCGTCTCCTTCGCTGGGTCGGTCGGTACGGCGGACGGGACCGGGCGCCACGTCCGGGCCGGGTTCCGGCTGGTCGGGCGGCGGGGCGACGTCGGACGGGCCCGTGATGGGCTGGTTCCTGGCCGGCTCACCGCCCGGCTGGTTCTTCGCGGGCTCACCGCCCGGCTGGTTCTTCGCGGGCTCACCGCCCGGCTGATTCTTCGCGGGCTCACCCCCCGGCTGATTCTTCGCCGGCTCACCGCCCGGCTGATTCTTCGCCGGCTCACCGCCCGGCTGATTCTTGGCCGGCTCACCACCGGACCGGGTCTTCGCGGGCTCGCTGTCCGGCTGGTCCTTCCTCGGCCGGCCGCCCGTGTCCGAGGGGCCGGCGGACGAACCGGCGGCTTCGGGCCTGCCCGGGACGCGCGCGACCTCGGGGGACGCGGTGTCCAGCGGCACGGACCAGGACCGTACGAGGCCCAACTGGACGGCCTGGCGGGGCAGTACGGCGTCCAGCAGCCAGTCGGCGGCCACCCGCACCCGGTTGCCGGGCATCGCGGCGAGGTGGTAGCCGCGGGTCACCGCGCCGGCCGCCACCCCGGACAGGTTGACGCCGAGCGGGTTGGCGGCGGCCTTGACGCCGCCGAGGTCCACCACGAACCCCAGGTCCTTGTGGCGGTACGCCTGCCGCTCCCCGTCGCCGAAGGACGCGGCGATGTTGTGCGCGCAGACCTTGCCCTGCCGCCAGGCGTGCTGGGCGGTCATCGGGGTGTACGAGCCGGGGTTCTCCAGGTCCGGCACGGCCGCCGCGTCACCGCAGGCGAAGACCTCGGGGCGGCCCGGCACCTGGAGGTGCGGGTCGACCAGCAGCCGGCCGCGTTCCATGGGCAGCCCGAGGGACTCGGCGAGCGGGTCGGGGCGCACGCCGACGCACCACACGAGGGTGCGGGTGTCGACGAACTCCCCGTCGGTGAGCAGCACGCCGTCAGAGGTGGCCTCCTTCACGGAGGTGCCCATCCGCACGTCCACGCCCCGCTCCCGCAGCACCGTGTCGGCGGTGCGGGAGAGCCGTTCGTCCAGCTCGGGCAGGACCCGGTCGGCGATGTCCAGCAGGATCCAGCGGGGCCGCATGCCGGTGCGCAGCGGCTGCTTGGCGACCTGAGCGTCGGTGAAGAGCTGGCCGTGCGCGGCGACCTCGGTGCCGGTGTAGCCGGCGCCCACGACGACGAAGGTGCACCGCGAGGAGCAGCGCTTCGGGTCGTCCGTGGCGGCGGCCAGCTCCACCTGGCGGGTGATGTGGTCCCGGAGGTACAGCGCCTCGGGCAGGCCGCGGAAGCCGTGGGCGTGCTCGGCGACGCCCGGGATGGGCAGCAGCTTGTTGACGCTGCCGGCGGCGAGCACCAGCCGGTCGTAGGAGAGGGTGCCGCCCTCGCCCTCGGGGCCGGTGTAGTGCACCTGGCGGGCGTCGAGGTCGATACGGCCGGCCTCGCCCAGCACCAGTTTGACCTGCGGGAGCGTCCCGGAGAGGGACACGGTGACCCGGCGCGGTTCGAGGATCCCGGCCGCGACCTGGGGCAGCAGGGGCAGGTACAGGAAGTAGTCGGTCGGGTTGAGCAGGACGATCTCGGCCCGGCCCCTGGCCGTGCGGGACAGGATCTGGGCCGTGCGGTAACCGGCGAAGCCGGCTCCGACGATCACAATGCGGGGTCGACTCACGGTTCGCCTCCGGCGCGGTCGCGTACGTCGGGAGACTTCCGCGTCCCCCTGCGCGGGGCCGCCAAACGTCGGAACGGTTCACGACGGGGCGGTCCGGTACGGCTGCGTCCCCTCAGCTCTGCCGCACGAAGGCGCCGCCTCGGCTTCAGCCGTCGCCCGGGCCGCGGTCGGTACCCGGGACCCGGTCGGTACCCGGGACGCGGTCGGTGCCGGGGACGCGGTCGGTGCCGACCGTGGGCGGCGTGGACGGCACCGGGGGCACGGAGGCGGGACCCGCTGCCCGCGTCCCGCCGGCCGCGGGGGAGCCCGGGGTGTCGGGGCGGGCCGCCGTCCGCAGGGCGAAGGCGACCGCGGCCAGGATCACCGCCGTGATCAGGGCCGCCGCCCAGCCCGGGAGGACCAGGTCGAGGGCGAGGCCCACGGCGAGGGCGACGGCCGCGCCCGCGTACAGCGCGGCGGCGCCGGAACCGGCGTAGAGGGCCGCCTTCCGGCGCCGTCCCCGCGTCTGCTCGCGGAGTTCGGCGCGTACGGACTCCCTGGCCACGTGGGCCAGTTCGTCCACCAGGTGCTTGTCGAGGTGCTGCATGTGCTCCAAGCGCTGCATTGCGCCCGGGTACCCGTGCCCGGGACCCGGTAACTCGCCACGGTGGTACGGCGGGAGAGAGTGATGTGGAGATCGTCCGCGTCCCACCCGCCGCCCGGACCGGCCAACTAGGCTCGGACGCATGGAGATTCTGGGTGCCACACTGCGCGTCTGCGTCGACGACATCGAGACCGCCATCCCCTTCTACGAGCGGCTGGCGGGCGGGACCGCCATGCGGTTCGAACGGGAGGGCGTCCAGGTCGCCGCAGTGGGCTGTTTCCTGCTGATGAGCGGTCCCGAGGCCCAACTGGACGTGCTGCGCAAGGTCGCCGCGACCATCGCGGTCAAGGACGTCGACGAGACCCGCCAGGTGCTGGAGGAGATGGGCGCGGCCGTCCTCGCCGGACCGCTGCCCACCCCCGTCGGCCGCAACCTGATCGCACGCCACCCGGACGGGGCGGTCTACGAGTACGCCGACCGCCGCGCCTGACGTACCGTCACGGCAGGTCCCGACACGGATCCCCCGTCACGGCGTGGCACGCATCCGGAAGTCGTACCGCTCCGGCAGCGGTTCGCCCGTCAGCCGCGCCCACAGCCGCCCGACGACCTCGTCGCCCTCGCGCAGATCGGCGACCTCGAAGCCCGCGTCGAACACGGCGCGGGCCTCCTCGTTCCGTCCCTCGGCGAGCAGCAGGCCCGCCTCGATCAGCCGGAAGCGCCCGCGCGCCCGGGTGGCGGGGG
The DNA here is from genome assembly GCF_022869105.1 of Streptomyces sp. BJ20. NCBI lineage: Bacteria > Bacillati > Actinomycetota > Actinomycetes > Kitasatosporales > Streptomycetaceae > Streptomyces > Streptomyces sp. BJ20. The sequence goes on along the minus strand of NZ_CP094918.1, from coordinate 2,508,217 downwards.
CCAGCCGCTCCCACACCGACCGGGCGTCCGTCGTGCGGCCCACCGCGAGCAGCGCCTCGATCGCCTCCCGCCCGAGAGCGGCCACGGCGGCGGTCCACTCCCCCGCCGTGTCGCCCGCCTCACCGCCGCCGGCCTCCCCGGCCTCGCGGCACAGGTCGTCGAAGGCCCGCACATAGCGGTCGGCGGCGCGCTCCGGGTGGCGTTCCTCCCGGTCGGCGACGGCGAGACAGCGCAGGACCGGCCAGGACGGACCGTCCTGCGCCAGTCCCCGCTCCCAGCTGCGCACTGCCTGTGCCCGGTCGCCGCCGTGCCACTGGGCGACGCCCAGGTGGTACTCGGTGAGCCCGGTCGCGGGCGCCGTCTCCAGCATGTCCCGCCAGTGCCGGGCGACCAGCGTCCCGCCGGGCGGCCGGCTGCCGGGCGCCTCGGGGAAGGACCCGGCGCGCAGCAGGTGCAGCCATGGCTGCTGCTCCTCGCCGAGGGTGCTCTCGTCGAAGGGCGTGCCGGGCAGCTTCCAGCCGGCCCGCAGCACTTCGAGCGCGCCCCACCCGGACCCGGTGGCCAGCCGCTCGCCGGGTTCGGTGTCGGCGTACGGCAGCCAGGCCGCGTACGCCGCGTCGACGTCCGCGCGCGGCAGCACCCCCTCGAGACGGGCCTCCGCCTCGTCGAGGACGGCGCCCCACTCCCCGTCGCGCCGTGCCTCGAAGGGCCCGTACGCCTCCAGCCAGGACACCTCGCTCTCCGGTTCCAGACGGACGTGCTCCAGCTGCGTGCGGGCGAGGCCGGCCTGGATCTCGCAGTAGCCGCCGGTGCCGGGTGCGGTGAGCCACTGCTGCCAGCTCCGTCCGCCGGGTCCGCGCCCCCACACGAACAGCTTCCGGCCGCGCAGGGTGTCGGTGGAGGTCTGCACGAGCCCGTGGCCGTCGCCGTCCAGCGCGGCGATCCAGCGGCGGCGCTCCTCGGGGACCTCGTAGAAGTAGTCGGCGGCGTAGGTGCTGTGGGGCGGGTAGGTGCGGTCGACGCCGTCGTACTCGGGGACGGGGACGCGGCTCAGGCGCTGCTCGTAGCCGAAGTGGTAGGCCTCTTCGGCGGGGGCGAGGACGCGGCAGTCCTCGGGGACGGCGATGTTGGACCACCAGTACGTCGGCGCCTGCCGCTCGTGCGGGTTGCGGATCCGTGCGCCGACGTAGAGGAAGTCGGAGCCGTCGGGCAGCCACAGGTCGACCTGGAAGGGCAGGTCGCGCAGCCGCTCCCACTCCCACAGGCGCAGCATCTCCCCGCCGTCCGGGGCGGGGACGCGGGCCGCGTGCACGGGTGAGCAGGACAGAGTGGTGTGGCCGGTCGCGCCGATGTTCCACTCGATGCCGCCGGAGAACCAGGCGCCGTTGAGCGCGAAGTTGGCGGGCTGGAACACCGGGTTCACGTACAGCAGTTCGCGGCCGGTGGGCGTGTGGACGAGGGAGGCGATCCGGCCGCCGAGGCCGGGCAGGACCGTGGCGCGCAGGCGGTCGTTCTCGAGGACGAGGGCGTCGAGGGGCCGGGGCGCGCGGTCCCGGTCGTAGCCGTCGCGGACGGGGACCGGCAGCAGGCTGTGCAGCGGGGCGTAGCCGATCTGCCGGGCCATGTCGCGCGGCAGGTCCTTCTTGTCGCGGTCCTCGATGCGGTGCATCTCGTCGAGGGGACGCAGGGCGGGCAGCGGGTTGTCGGGGCCGAGGTGCGCGGCCGGCAGCGTGAGTACCTCATGTCGGATCGTCGTCACGATCTCCATGGAAACCCCCGGAGGCCTGCCTGAACAGAGGCCGTGACGAGGGTTTCCGCGCGTGGTCAGCCGTCCCCGGTCAGCATCTCGCTGGTGAGCGCCCAGCGTTCGTGGTCGCGCCAGGCGCCGTCGATGTAGAGCATCTTCGGTGAGAAGCCCTCCTTGCGGAAGCCGCAGGTGCGGGCGAGGGCGATCGAGGCGGCGTTGCCCGGCTGCACGTTGATCTCCAGCCGGTGCAGCCGCATCGGCCCGAAGGCGTAGCGCACGACGAGGTCCAGCGCCTCGCGCATCAGCCCGCGTCCGGCCGCGTGGGCGAAGGCGCCGTAGCCGAGGGCGCCGCAGAGGAAGCCGCCCTCGACGATGTTGTTGATGTTGACGAAGCCGGCGAGGGCGCCGTCCGCCTCCTTCTCGCAGACCAGGAACCCCGCCTTGGCGGGATCCTCGATCAGCCGCTGCGCGTAGGCGGCGTAGGCGGCCGGGGTGTCCGGCGGGAACAGCCAGGGGTGATGCAGGTCCTTGCTCTCCCGGGCCCGCGCGGTGAACTCGGCGGCGTCGTCGTAGGTGAAGTGGCGCAGGCCCACGCGGCGGCCTTCGGCGAGGTATCGGGAAGCGGTGTGCGGCACCCTGTCACCCTACGATGCCGGCGCGCGCCGGGCAGGGCGCCCTCGGCCCTGCCCGGCGCGTCCGACTTCAGCTCTGCGGCGCGCTCAGCTCAGCGCCGGTTCCTCCAGCGTCAGCGTCCCCGCGTCCGCGTCCAGTTCGGCCGCGGCCCCGAACGGCAGCGTGAGCGCGTCGTCGCAGTGCCCGAACCCGAACTGCTCGGCCACCGGCACCCCGAGCCCGCCGAACCGGTCCACGAGCAGCGTCCTGACCTTCTCGTACGGGTCGCACTCCGCCCAGGAGCCCAGCAGCAGCCCGGCGACGCCGTCGAGCATCCCGGAGCGCAGCAGCTGGGTGAGGTAGCGGTCGAGGCGGTAGGTCTCCTCCCCCACGTCCTCCAGGCACAGCAGTCCGCCGCGCGCGGAGTCGCGGGTGTGCGGGGTGCCGATACCGCCGGCGATCAGGGAGAGGCAGCCGCCGAGGGTCACCCCGCGGGCGCGTCCCGGGACCAGCGCGGTGCCGTCGGAGCGGATCGTGCGCACCGACTCGGGGTCGAACAGGGTGGCGCGCAAGTGCTCCTGGGCCCGCGCGCTCTTGATGAAGTCGGCGCCCGCGGCCATCGGCCCGTGCAGGGTGACCAGGCCGAGCCGCACCGCGAACGCCTCGTGCAGCGTGGTGATGTCGCTGAACCCGACGAAGGCCTTCGGCCCCGCCGCCCGCATCGCCTCCCAGTCGAGGGCGTCGGCCATGCGCTGCGCGCCGTAGCCGCCGCGGGCGCAGATCACCGCGTCGACGGCCGGGTCGCACCAGGCGTTCTGCAGGTCGGCGGCGCGGTCGGCGTCGCTGCCGGCGAGGTAGTCCAGCTCGCCGTGCCGGTCGAGGACGTGCGGGGCGGCCACGGGGTCGAGACCCCAGCCGCGCAGCACGTCGAGCCCGGCCGCGAGCCGCTCCTCGGGGATGGGGCCGCTGGGCGCGACCACGGCCACCCGGGCGCCGGGGGCCAGGCGGGGCGGGCGCCGCAGCGGCGTCAGCGAGGTGGGCGCGCTCACGGCGTCAGCTCCAGGGCGGGGATGCCGGGCGTCTTCAGCCCGAACGCCTGCGCGTACAGGGACAGCTCGGCCTCCAGGGCGCGCACCATGGTGTCCGCGCGGCGGAAGCCGTGGCCCTCGCCCTCGAAGGTGATGTAGGCGTGCGGGACGGCCCGGCCGGCCAGCCGGGCGAGGAACCGCTCGCACTGCACGGGCGGGCAGATGACGTCGTCCAGCCCCTGGAGCAGCAGGAACGGTGCGCTCAGCCGGTCGGCGTGGGTGACGGGCGAGCGCTCCTCGTACCGCTCCGGCACCTCGGCGCGCGGCCCGATCAGCGTCTCCAGGTACTGCGACTCGAAATCGTGCGTCTCCCCTGTGCCCCAGCCGGTGAGGTCGAGCACCGGGTAGATGATCGTGCCGCAGGCGTAGACGTCGGTGGTGGTGAGGGAGGCGGCGGTGGTCCAGCCGCCGGCGCTGCCGCCGCGGACGGCGAGCCGGGCCGGGTCGGCGACGCCCTCCTCGGCGAGGGCCCGGGCGACGGCGGCGCAGTCCTCGACGTCGACCACGCCCCACTCGCCGCGCAGCCGGTTGCGGTACTCGCGGCCGTACCCGGTGGAGCCGCCGTAGTTGACCTCGGCGACGCCGATGCCGCGCGAGGTGAAGTAGGCGATCTCCAGGTCGAGGACCAGCGGGAAGCGGCCGGTGGGTCCGCCGTGCGCCCAGATGACGTACGGGGGCAGCTCGCCGGCGGGGCCGGTGCGGTCGGGGCTGCGCGGCGGGTACACCTGGGCGTGGATCTCCCGGCCGTCGGGTCCGGTGAAGGTGCGGACCTCGGGCTCGGGGTAGAAGGCGGGGTCCACGGCGTCACGGTGGGCGGCGCCGATCACACGGGCCCGGCCGGTGCGGGTGTCCAGCTCCACGACCTCGTAGGAGCTGTGCGGGCTCGCCCCGACGGCGACGACCCGCTCGCCGAGCGCGGCGAGGGTGGGGCCGAACTCGCTCCAGGGTCCCGCGGCGTCGACGACCTCGCAGGTCTCCGGGTCGAGCACGGCGAGCCGCTGGGCGCCCTTGCCGTGCAGGACGGCGATCAGTCCGCCGTCCAGCGGGGCGAACCAGCACTGGCCCAGCTTCCACAGCGGCCCGGCGAACTCCTCGGGGCGCGGGCAGACGGGCTCGCCGTCCCGGTAGAGGTTCCACCAGCCCGTGCGGTCGCTGGCGTAGAGCAGACGGTTGTCGTGGGTCCAGTCGGCCTGCGGGACGGACTCCTCGGGCCCTCCGGCGACGGCGCGGGCGCCGGTCAGGGTGCCGTCCGCGGCGACGTCGGCGACGACCAGCTCGGTGCCGTCCCACGGCATACGGGGGTGGTCCCAGCCGATCCAGGCGGCGCGCGTCCCGTCGGGCGAGAGCCGAGGTCCGGTGACGAACCGGTGCCGCTCCCCGGTCAGCTTCCGGACCGCGCCCCGGTCCTCGGCGGCGGACCCGTCGAGGGGGACGGCGGCGAGCACCCGGCGCACGTCGCTCGGGCCGTCGCCGGTGAACTCCTCCAGGACGCACCACACCTCGCCGCGCTCCGGCAGCACGACGGGCTCGGCCCAGCGCAGCCCGGGACCGACCGTCGACACCGGGGTGAGCGGGGCCGGTTCGGCGCCCGGCTGCCAGCGGTAGAGGCGCTGGTCGGGGAAGTGCGCGAACACCACGAGCGGCACGCCGTCGCAGACGGCGCCGGCCCAGGGGTGGCCGCCGTACTCGATGACGCGGCTGCGGACGTTCCACGGCGCGGGCAGGACGGACTCCTCGGTGCCGTCCGCGTGGCGCCGCACCAGGGTGCGGCGGCCCGCCTCGGCGGGCCGGGGCTCGGTCCACCACACCTCGTCCCCGACGAAGCCCACGTACTCGGGGCTGCCGTCGTGGGCCGCGGCCATGGCCGCGTCGACGGGCGAGGGCCACTCGCCGTACGCCTGGGTCTGCACTGTCTCCCCCACTCGCCTCACGCCGACCGCAGGAACCGGTCGAGCACCTGGACACCGAACTGGAGTGCCTCGACCGGCACGCGCTCGTCCACGCCGTGGAAGAGGGCCTGGTAGTCGAAGCCCTCGGGCAGCTTCAGCGGCGCGAAGCCGTACCCGGTGATGCCGAGCCGGGCGAACTGCTTGGCGTCCGTGCCGCCGGACATGCAGTACGGCACGGTGTGCGCCTCGGGTGCGAACGCCCGCACGGCCTCGCGCATCGCGGCGAACGTCGGGGAGTCCACCGGCGCCTGGAGGGCGATCTCGCGGTGGGCGAACTCCCAGTCGACGTCGGGGCCGGTGAGCCGGTCCATGGTGGCCCGGAACTCGTCCTCCGCGTCCGGCAGGAACCGCCCGTCGACGTGCGCGACGGCCTCGCCGGGGATCACGTTGACCTTGTAGCCGGCGTCGAGCATCGTCGGGTTGCTGCTGTTGCGGACGGTGGCCTCGACGAGCTTGGCCGCCCCGCCGAGCTTGTCCAGCAGGGCGTCCACGTCGGACAGGTCGGTCTCGATGCCGTACACGGCGGCGATCTCGGTCAGCGCGGCGCGCACCGTCGGGGTGAGCCGCAGCGGCCACTCGTGCTCGCCGATGCGGGTGATGGCGGCGGCGAGGCTGGTGACCGCGTTCTCCCGGTTGACCTTGGAGCCGTGTCCTGCGCGGCCTCGGGCGGTGAGCCGCATCCAGCCGGTGCCGCGCTCGCCGGCCCCGATCGGGTAGAACTGCCGGCCCTGTCCGTCGTGGAAGGTGTACGCGCCGGACTCGCTGACGCCCTCGGTGCAGCCCTCGAAGAGGTGCGGGTGCCGGTCGGCGAGGAAGCCCGCGCCGTCCGCGGCGCTGTCCTCCTCGTCCGCGGTGAACGCGATGACGACGTCCCGGCGGGGACGCACGCCCTCGCGCGCCCAGGAGCGCACCACGGACAGAATCATCGCGTCCATGTTCTTCATGTCGACGGCACCGCGTCCCCATACGACGCCGTCGCGGATCTCCCCGGAGAAGGGGTGCACGCTCCAGTCCGCGGGCTCGGCCGGGACGACGTCCAGGTGGCCGTGGAGCAGCAGCGCGTCGGCCGACGGGTCGGTGCCCTCCAGCCGCGCCACGACGTTGGTCCGGCCCGGGGTGCGCTCCAGCATGACCGGCTCCAGGCCGGCCTCGGCGAGCCGCGCCGCCGCGTACTCGGCGGCGGGACGCTCCTGGCAGTCGCCCCCGCCCCGGTTCGTCGTGTCGATCCTGATGAGGTCGGACGTGAAGGTCACGACCTCGTCCAGGGCGAGCTGGTCAGCCATACTGCTCCTCCACCGCGGCCGAGGCGATCGTGGTGACCGCCTTGAAGGTGCGGATTGCGTCGTACATGGTCTCGCTGCTGTAGATCACCTTGCGCTCGCCGCCCCGGGTCACGCCCGGCACGACGGTGACGGCCCCGGCCAGGTGCTCGGCGTCGAACTCCACCGCCACGGTGAAGGGCCCGCCTCGGACCGGTTCGTGGCGGACCGCGAGCGTGGCCGCCTCCTTGGCCGCCGCCTGGATGTCCGCGGCCGTCCGGGAAGGGGTGCGGCACACGGCGGCGTACCGCGACACGTGGTCCTTCACGGCGACCTTCCGCGCCTCGGGCGCGTAGCCCAGGGCGTCCTCGCAGGCCACGTCGTCGCCGGTGACGAGGATCACCGGGACTCCGTACTCGGCGGCCACGTGGGCGTTGAGCAGGCCCTCGCTGGCGCGCACGTCGTTGAGCCACACGCCGGTGACGGAGTTGGCGAGGAAGGTGTGCGCGAGGACGCCCTCCATGCCGGCGCCCGCGTGGTACCCCACGAAGGCGATGCCGTCGACGTCGCCGCGCTGGACGCCCTCCACCATGGACAGGTCCTTGTGCCGCCCGGTGAGCATCTCGGCACGCTCGTCGAGCCGCTCCAGCAGCAGGTTGCGCATGGTCCAGTGGGCCTCGTTGATCAGCACCTCGTCGGCGCCGCCGTCGAAGAAGCCGCGCACGGCGGCGTCCACGTCGGAGGTGAACATGGACCGGCACCGCTCCCACTGGGGCGTCCCCGGCAGGACGTCGGCCGGCCAGGTGACACCGGTGGCGCCCTCCATGTCGGCGCTGATGAGGATCTTCATGGCGCACACGCTACGTCGTCCCGCATCGCTCCGGCCACCCTGTGGATAACTCTCACCGGTCCAGACCACTGGCGCCTCGCGTGCGCCTCGGCCCGCACCGCCCGACCTGCGTGGATGCCCGGCCGGGCCTACGGTGAACGGGACGAGCGCCCGCCACGGAGCACAGGAGCGTCGCATGCCGCGGACCCGGAACCCGCTGGACGGAAGGACCGCCGTCGTCACCGGCGCGGCCCGCGGCCTGGGCGCGGCGATGGCCCGCGAGCTGTCCTCGCGCGGCATGAGGGTGGCGCTGCTCGGGCGGGAGGAGCGGACGCTGCGGCAGGTGCGGGACGAGCTGCCCGGCGAGGGCGGCTGCTGGGAGGTCGACGTCACGGACGACGAAGGCCTCGCGGAGACCGGCGCGGACATCCGGGCGCGTCTCGGGCCGCCGTCGGTCGTGGTCGCCAACGCGGGGGTCGCCGAGGGCGGGCCGTTCGCCGGGTCCGACCCGGCGGTGTGGCGGCGGGTGATCGAGGTGAACCTGATCGGCAGCGCGGCCACCGCCCGCACGTTCATCGGTGATCTGACCGCGACCGGCGGCTGTTTCCTCCAGGTGGCGTCGCTGGCGTCGATCGGCTCGGCGCCGATGATGAGCGCGTACTGCGCGTCGAAGGCGGGCGTCGAGTCGTTCGCGCACTCCCTGCGGGCGGAGATGGCGCACCGTCATGTGGCCGTGTGCATCGCGTACATCAACTGGACGGACACCGACATGATCCGCGGCGTGGACGAGCACGCGGTGCTGCGCGAGCTGCGCGGTCACATGCCGCCGCCCGCGCGGAAGGTGTACCCGGTGGAGCATGTGGCGCGGCGGTTGGTGGACGCGGTGGAACGGCGCCGTCCGTCGGTGTACGTGCCCGGGTGGCTGCGCGCGACACAGCTGGTGCGGGGGGCGATGCCGCCGGTGGTGACGGCGCTGTCCCGGCGTGAACTGCCGCGGCTGGCCGCCGCCGAACCGTTCGAGGCGACCGGGCTGCTGGGCGCCGGCGGTCTCGCGGACCAGGCCGCCGCCCGGAGCCGCCGGACCTCCTGACCGGCGCGCACCTCCGCGCCCCTTGCCCTCCTCGCACCGCAACGACGTGTGTAGACACCACGGTTGAACGATGTCACGTGTGTGCGGGCCACATTGTGGCCGGATCTGAGCGGGATCACACTGCCGGGTACCGCTCAGCGCACAGTGATCACCCGTGACGGATCGTGCCGCTGGCGTCGTCCGCCGTCGCACCGAGGAGCCGTTCGGTCATGCGTAGACCCCTTTTCCTGTCCGCCGCCGTGGCCCTGCTCGCCACCGCCTTCACCGCCGGCTGCTCCAGCCCCGGCAGCAGCACCGCCTCCGGCGCCGAGGAGGTGAAGGTCGCCCTCATCACCTCCACCAGCGGCCCGCTGGCCTCGTACGGCGAGCAGTACCTGCGCGGTTTCGAGGCCGGCCTCGACCACGCGACCGACGGCACCGGCGCCGTCGACGGCGTGGAGATCACCGTGCTCAAGGACGACGACGGCGGCGACCCGGCCAAGGGCGTCTCCCTGGCCAAGAAGCGCATCGGGCAGGGGGTGCCGATCATCGCGGGCTCCGCCGTCTCCGGCGTGGCCACGCAGATCGCACCCGTCGCGGCGCAGAACAAGACCCTCTACATCAGCGGGCCCGCCGCCACCGACGCGCTGACCGGCGTCAACCGCTACACCTTCCGCTCCGGCCGCCAGACCTACCAGGACGTGCTGACCGCGAAGAACATCCTGGGCGGCTCGAAGGGCAAGAAGGTCGTCGTGCTGGCCCAGGACAACGCCTTCGGCCAGGCCAACGCCGCCGCGGTGAAGTCCGTGCTCGGCACCGGCGGCACCACCGTGGGCGAGGTGCTGGCGCCGCCCGCCGCCACCGATCTGACCCCGGTGGCGAGCAAGGTGAAGGCGGCCCGGCCGGACATGGTGTTCGTCGCCTGGGCCGGGGACACCGCCCAGTCGATGTGGTCCACCCTCGACCAGCAGGGCGTCCTGGACGCCGCCACCGTCGTCACCGGGCTGGACAGCAGGGCGAGTTACCCGGTCTTCGGCAAGGCGCGGGAGAAGGTCACGCTGCTGGCGCACTACGTGCCCGGCGCCGCGGACACCCCGGAGGCGGAGGCGATGCGGACCTACTTCAAGGCGAAGAAGTGGGAGGAGGACCTGTTCACCCCGGACGGGTTCAACGCGGCGCAGATGGTCGTCGAGGCGGTCCGGGCGGGCGGCGCGAAGGGCGACACGGACGCCATGGTGAAGGCGCTCGAGGGCCTCTCGTTCTCCGGTGTGAAGGGGCCGAACACCGTGCGGGCCGCCGACCACGCGCTGCTCCAGCCCACGTTCCAGGCGCAGTTCACCGGCGAGGGCGCGCCGCGGGTGGCGCGGACCTTCCCCGCCGATCAGGTCGCCCCCGCCGAGACGAGGATCGGCTGAGCATGACGTCCGTACTGCAACTGGACCGGCTGTGCTGGTCGGTGGGGGGCGCCGACATCATCGACGGGGTGTCGCTCGCCGTGCGCGAGGGCGAACTCCTCGCCGTGATCGGCCCCAACGGGGCGGGCAAGACCTCCCTGTTCAACCTGATCACCGGGCTGACCCGGCCGACCGGCGGCGCCGTCCTGCTCGACGGTCACGACATCACCGCCCTGCCCCCGCACCGCCGGGTGCGCCGGGGCATCGGGCGGACCTTCCAGTCGTCCTCGGTGTTCCCGACGATGACGGTCGCCGAGCACGTCGACCTGGCCGCCCGGTCCGCCGGGGTGCGCCGGGTCGGCGCGGCGGACGTCACCGGAGTGCTGGAGCGGGTCCGGCTGGCGCACCGCGCGGACGATCTCGCGGCCGGCCTGTCGCACGGCGACAAGCGCAAGCTGGAGCTGGCGATGCTGCTCGCGCCCACCCTCGGCGCGGGCACGGCCGGGACGCGGCTGATGCTGCTGGACGAGCCGATGGCCGGCGTGGCCTCGGAGGAGACCGCCGAACTCACCGACCTCATCAGGTCGTTGCACCGCGACGAGGGCCGCACGGTGCTGCTGGTCGAGCACCACATGGACGTGGTGCTCGGCCTCGCCGACCGGGTCGCCGTGATGCACCACGGGCGGCTGCTCGCCGCCGCGAGCCCCGCCGAGGTGATGGCGGACGCCACCGTCCAGCAGGCCTATCTGGGAGACGAGCTGTGACCGCGCCACCGATCCTGCGCGTCGAGGCCCTCGACGTGGACATCGCCGGGTCCCGCATCCTCACCGGCGTCACCTTCGAGGTGCCCGCCTCCGGCGTGACCGCCCTGCTGGGCCGCAACGGCGTCGGCAAGACCACGACCATCCGCGCGGTGCTGGGGCTGCTGCCGGACGGCGGCCGGGTCACCGCGGGCCGTGTCACCTTCGCCGGCGACGACATCACCCACGAGCCCACCCACCGCACCGTGCGCCGCGGCATCGGCTACGCGCCCGAGGACCGCGGGGTGTTCGCCGGGCTCACCGTCGCGGAGAATCTCGCGCTGGCCGAACGCCCGGGCCACGAGCACCGCTACGACCTGGTGCACGACCTGTTCCCGGAGCTGGCCGCCCGCCGCGACCAGCGCGCCGGCACCCTGTCCGGCGGCCAGCAGCAGATGGTCGCCCTCGCCCGGACCCTGCTCAACGACAACACCCTCGTCGTCGTCGACGAGCCCACCAAGGGCCTCGCGCCCCGGGTGGTCACCGAGGCCGCCGAGGTGCTCGAACGGGCCGCCGAACGCGTGCCGTTGCTGCTGGTCGAGCAGAACCTCGCCGTGGTGCGTCGGCTGGCCCGCAGCGCGGTGGTGCTGGACGCCGGCCGGGTCGTGCACACCGGCGACGCCCGCGACCTGCTCGCCGACACCGCCCGTACGACCGCGCTGCTGGGTGTCGGCAGCCGCCCCGACCACGGAGCCGCCTGATGGACACCCTCGTCCTGCTCACCCTGACCGGACTGGGCCTGGGGGCCCTGTACTTCCTCATCGCCTCCGGGCTCGCCCTGATCTTCGGGCTGATGGACGTGCTGAACTTCGCGCACGGCGCGTTCCTCACCGTCTCCGTCTACACCGCCTGGCGCACCGCCGAGACGGTCGGCGGGATGCCGGGGCTGCTGCTCGCCGCCGTGGTGGGCACCCTCACCGGACTGCTGCTGGCGGCCGTGGTCGAACTGGTCCTCATCCGGCGGCTGTACGGCCGGGTCAAGGAGCAGATCCTGGTGACCGTCGGCCTGTCGCTCGCCGTCCCGGCGCTGGTGCAGACCGTGTGGGGCGCCGACGCCCGGCCGTTCCCGGTGCCCGACGCGCTCTCCGGCACCGTCGGCGTCCTGGGGGCGCGCGTGCCGGTGAACCGGTTCCTGCTCGTCGCGGTGGCCCTGCTGGTCCTGGCCGGCATCCACCTGTTCCTGTCCCGCACCCGCTACGGGCTGATCGTCCGCGCCGGGGTGGAGGACCGCGCGATGGTCACGGCGCTCGGCATCGACGTCACCCGTGCCTTCACCCTGGTCTTCGCGCTCGGCGGCGCCCTCGCGGGCCTCGCAGGCGTGCTCGGCGGCCTCTACTTCGGCTCGCTCTCGCCGCACCACGGGACGTCGCTGCTGGTGTTCGCGTTCGTCGTGGTGATCATCGGCGGTCTCGTCTCGATCACCAGCGTGGCGCTGTCCGCGCTCACCGTGGGCCTGGTGCAGCAGTACGCCAACTACTACGCGGGCGGCTACGGCGACCTCGCCGTCGTGGTCCTGCTGGCCGCGGTGGTGCTGTCCCGGCCGGCCGCCAGGACCGGGTCGCCGCCCGCCCGGCTGCGCCGCGCGCTCACCGCACTCCGCACCCGATCCGCAGGAGGCACGGCATGACCGCCACCCGCACCCCGCGGGCCACACCCGTCGCCCCGGCCCCGGCCGTCAAGGACACACCGGGCGCGAAGCACGGGCTGTTGCGCCGGCTGCGTCCGGCGACCGTCCCGGTGGCGGTGCTGCTGGTCCTCGCGCTGCTGCCGTTCTCGGCGCTGGACGTCCCGGTACTGCTCGACGGCCCGGTCAACTCCCCCGGCTCGCTCCAGCTGTTCGCGTTGTGCCTGGTCTTCGGCGCGCTCGCGCTCGGGTACGACCTGATGTTCGGCCGCACCGGGCTGCTGTCCTTCGGGCACGCCCTCTACATCGCGGGAGGCAGCTACGGCGCCCAGCTCGCCATGACCGAGCTGGGCCTGGGCCTGCTGCCGGCCGCGCTGCTCACCCTGGTGCTCGGGGCGCTGGCCGCCCTCGTCCTGGGCGCGGTCTCGTTGCGCACCCTCGCCCTCGGCAGCGTGGGCTTCGCGATGGTCACCCTGGCCTTCGCGCAGGCGGGCTCCATCTACGTGGAGCGCAACCCGGGCGGCCTCACCGGCGGCGAGGAGGGGCTGCCGCTGTACGTCGACGGGGTGCCGGACGCCCTGGTCGGGGTGCAGAACACGGCGAACGTGTACTGGCTGGCGCTCGCCTATCTGGTCCTGGTGGCGGGCGTGGTGTGGACGGTGACCGCGCGCCCGGCCGGCCGGGTGTGGCAGGCGATCCGGGACAACGAGCAGCGGGTGGCCGTCCTCGGCCGCAGCCCGTTCGCGCACAAGCTGGGCGCGTTCGTGCTGGCGTCCTCCCTCGCCGTGCTCGGCGGGGTGCTGCACCTGCTGGTCACCGCGGGCGCCACCCCGCACACCTCCACGCCCGAGTTCACGCTCACCCTGCTGGTGATGGTGGTCCTAGGCGGCAGCGGCACCCGCTGGGGGCCGGTCGTGGGCGGGGTGCTGTTCACCTATCTCGACCAGCGGCTCGGCGGCTGGGACCTGGGGGTGGAACCGATGCTGATCCTGGGCAGTCTCTTCGTCCTGGCCGTCTGTCTGGCCCCCGGCGGCGTCACCACCCTGGGCCGAAGGAGAAGCGCATGACCACGTCCGGGTCCGCCCTCGCGCGGGACCTCACCGCCCCCGTCCGCGGCGGCCGGCTCGCCGTCACCCGCTGGCCGGGGGACGGGCCGCCCGTCGTCGCCCTGCACGGCATCACCGCCAACTCGCTCGCCTTCGCCGCCCTGGCCGACGCCCTGCCCGGCGTCGACCTCCACGCCCCCGACCTGCGGGGCCGGGCCGGGAGCGCGGAGCTGCCGGGACCGTACGGACTGGGCGCGCACGTCGACGACACGGTGGCGCTGCTCGACCATCTGGGGCTGGAACGGGCGGTGCTGGTGGGCCACTCCATGGGGGCCTTCGTCGCCGCGCTGGCCGCCGCCCGGCACCCGGACCGCTTCCCGCGCGTGGTGCTGGTCGACGGCGGGCTGGGCTTCCCGCCGCCCGGGGGCACCGACATCGACGCGCTGCTGAAGGCGGTGATCGGCCCGGCGATGGACCGGCTGTCGATGACGTTCGCGAGCGCGGAGGACTATCTGGCGTTCTTCCGCGCCCACCCGGCGCTCGGCCCGCACTGGGGCCCGCACGTCGCCGGCTATGTGACACGGGACCTCACGGGCCGGGCGCCCGAACTGCGCAGCAGCTGTGTGCTGGACGCGGTGCGGGCGGACGGCGCGGACGTGCTGGGTGACGCGGAGACGCTGGCCGCCGTGCACCAGCCGGGGGTGCGCGGCGAACTGCTGTGGGCGGAGCGGGGGTTGCTCGACGAGCCGCGGGCGCTGTACGACGCCGGGCGGGTCGCCGCGGCGGCCCTGGACCCGGCGCGGATGGCGGCCCGCCGGATCGACGGCACCAACCACTACTCGGTCCTCTTCCCGCCGGCCGTGGAGGAGGTCGCCGCCGCCGTACGGGACGCCCTGGCCGAGGGGTGACCGGGGCGGTGGGCCGGAGCCGCGGAGGGGGGCGGCTCCGGCCCACCGCTCAGGGGCGGTCAGTCCTCGTGCCCGAGCTGGAGGTCGCGTTCGGTGCGGCCTCCGCCGGCCACCTGGAGCACGGTGGCGACCGGCGGGTAGCCGGCGGCGATGACCGTGTACTCGCCGGAGGACAGGTCGACGAACCGGAAGGTGCCGTCGGGTCCGGTGGTGAGGGTGTCGACGACGTTGCCCGCCGCGTCGAGCAGCGTGACCCGCGCGTCCTCCACCGGCCGTCCGCCGCCGGCCCGCACGGTACCGCGGAGCACGGCGCCGCCCGCCAGCTCGACGTCCTGGCGCGTCTCGCGGGCGGCCTGCACGGTGACCGGCAGGGCCGCCGGGCGGAAGGCGGGGGCGCTGGCGGCGAGGGTGTACTCGCCCGCGACGAGTTCGGTGATGACGTAGCCGCCCTCGCGGCCGCTGCGCGTGCCGGCGACGACCTCGCCGTGCACGTTGGTGAGGGTGACGGCGGCGTCCCGTACGGGGGTGCCGTCGGCGGTGACGACGCTGCCCGCGAGCCGGCCCGCGCCGCCGAGGACGACGTCGAGCTCGACGGGCCGCTCGCCGACGGTCACGGAGACCGCCTGCGGCTGGTGACCGCCCGCGGCGGCGATCAGGACGTATGAGCCAGGTCCGGGAGTGGCCAGTGCGTATCGCCCGTCGGCGCCGCTCGCGCCGCGTCCGGTCTGCTGTCCCTGGACGTCGATGAGGGTGAGCGCCGCGCGCGGGACGGCGGTGCCGTCGGGGTGCTGGACGGTGCCGCAGACGGGGATGCCGCCGCTGTGCGCACCGCGCGCCTGCGGTACGCGCGCCTCGAAGTGCGGTGCGTCCTGGGCCGGGTCGGCGGTGGGGGTGTGGTGGGACACCAGTGGTTTCTCCTTGAGGAAGAAGGCGATGAGCAGGCCGAGGACGAGCACCGGCACGAGGTAGAGGAAGATGCGCGGCATGGCGTCCGCGTAGGCCTGGACGTAGGCGTCGCGCAGCTCCGGCGGCAGGGCGTGCACGAGTTCGGGGGTGATCGACCCGGCGTCGGCCGGCGTCCCGGCGGCGCCGGCGGGGAGCCGCTCGGCGAGCGCGTCGGTGAGCCGGTCGGCGAACAGGGTGCCGAAGACGGCGGCACCGACGCTGCCGCCGATCTGCCGGAAGTAGTTGTTGGCGCTGGTGGCGGTGCCGAGGTCCTCGGGGCGCACGGAGTTCTGCACGGCGAGGATGAGGACCGGCATCACCATGCCGATGCCGGCGCCGAGGACGAACATCCAGACGCTGTAGTGCAGCCGGGGCGTGCCGGTCTCCAGGCGGGACAGCAGCCACATGCCGACGACGGACAGGGCGGCGCCGACGACGGGGTGGCTGCGGTAGCGGCCGGAGCGGCTGATCATCTGCCCGGAGACGATGGACGTGCCGACGATGCCGCCCATCATGGGCAGCATCAGCAGCCCGGACTCGGTCGCCGAGGCCCCGTCGACCATCTGGAGGTAGGTGGGCAGATAGCTGGCGGCGCCGAACAGGGCGACGCCGATGACGAGGCCCACCAGGCCGGTGACGTTGAAGACCGAGTCACGGAACAGCCGCAGCGGGATGAGCGGTTCGACCGCGAACCGCTCGACGACCAGGAAGGCGGCGGTGGCCGCGACGGCGCCCGCGCCGAGGCCGAGCACGACCCGGGAGTCCCAGGCGTACTCGGTGCCGCCCCAGCTGGTGAGCAGGACCAGGCAGGTGGACGCGGCGGTCAGCAGCAGCGTGCCGAGGACGTCGAAGCGGCGCCTGGCCCTCGGCTTGGGCAGCTTCAGCACCAGGGCGACGACGACCATGGTGGCCAGGCCGAAGGGCACGTTGATGTAGAAGCACCAGCGCCAGGTCAGATGGTCGGTGAAGTAGCCGCCGAGCAGCGGTCCGGCGACGGACGCGAGTCCGAAGGCGGCGCCGATCAGGCCCATGAAGCGGCCGCGCTGCCGGGCCGGCACGATGTCCGCGATGATCGCCTGCACACCGATCATCAGGCCGCCCGCGCCGATGCCCTGCACCGCGCGGTAGGCGATGAGCTGGTCCATCGTCGTGGCGCGGCCGGCCAGCGCGGAGCCGACGACGAAGACGAGGATCGCGAACTGGAAGACGCCCTTGCGGCCGAGCTGGTCGCCGAGCTTTCCGTACACCGGCAGTCCGACGGTGGCGGTGAGCAGGTAGGCGGTGATCGCCCAGGACATCTTGTCCAGGCCGTGCAGCTCGCCGACGATCCTCGGCAGGGCGGTGGCCACGATCATCTGCTCGAGCGCGGCGAGCAGCAGCGCCGACATCAGCGCGAGAAAGACGAGCCGGACCCGGGCGGGGCTCAGGGCCGGACCGCTCTCCGGGGCCGGGGACGGAGGGCCCCCGGCCGGTGGCACGGGGGGTGGCGGCCCCCCGGCCGATGGAGCCGTGACCGGCTCGTCCTGCGTCAGAGTGATCCCGCCCACGTGCCGCTCCCCTCGTCGCACTGCCGGACAATTCCCGCGTAAAAGCGACAACTACGAGCAAGCACGACGAGTTACGGCACGGAGTCGGTCCGCCGAGAGATCACTCGAACCGGTGACGGAAGCGCCAACTCCGTTTCAGATGAACGGAGTTGGACGACGGCGGTGCGGCCGGGACTACTGCTTCCCGACCTCGGCGTCCAGCCGGGCCAGCACGGCGTCGTAGATGCGGGCGAGGCCCTTGGGGGCGAAGGTGCGCTCGAAGAAGCCCCCGATGCCGCCCGCGCCGTTCCACACGGTGGTCACGACGACCCGGGCGCGGCCCTCGCCGGCCGGGGTGACCCGCCAGGTGGTGACCATCGAGGAGTTGCGGTCCTTCTCGACCAGTTCGCCGTCGGTGGGCTCGGTGACCTCCAGGAGGCAGTCGCGCACCCGCTTGCTGGTGGCCTGGAGCTTCCAGTGCACGAGGGTGCCCTCGCCGTCGCCGCCCTCACGGACCTCGTACTCGCTGAACTGCTCGGGCAGCAGCTTGGCGCGGGTGCCGCTGTAGTCGGCGAGGGCGTCGAACACCGTGTCCGCGTCCGCCGCGACGATCCGCTCCGTAGTGGCCTCGACCTGCGCCATCGCATTCCTCCAGGGCTGGGTTCTCCAGGGTCGGGGCACAGCCAACCACCCCTGCGCCCGCCGCCCAAATCGAGGTTCCGGAACTGACCGAAGATGTCGCTCGCACGATCAAGGGAACATGTGTTCTATTCTGTGCGACAGCGACACCGAGGAGGCGTCATGCGCTGGGAGAACCTCTCACCGGACTCCGAACACAGCCGTGCCGACACCGCGCTGTTCGGCGCGGATGCGGTCACGACCCGCACCTTCGACACGCCCGAGTTCCGCGGGATCACCTTCCACGAGATCCGGGCCCGCTCCATCGTCAACCGGGTGCCGGGCGCCTCCCGCATGCCGTTCGAATGGACGGTGAACCCCTACCGGGGCTGCTCCCACGCCTGCGTCTACTGCTTCGCCCGCAAGACGCACAGCTACCTCGACCTCGACACCGGGCTGGGCTTCGACAGCCAGATCGTGGTCAAGGTGAACGCGCCCGAGCTGCTGCGCCACCGGCTCGCCTCCCGCTCCTGGCACGGCGAGCACATAGCCATGGGCACCAACGTCGACTGCTACCAGCGCGCGGAGGGCCGCTACCGGCTGATGCCGGGGATCATCGAGGCCCTGCGCGACCACGCCAACCCCTTCTCGATCCTGACCAAGGGCACGCTGATCCTGCGCGACCTGCCCCTGCTGCGGCAGGCCGCCGACGTGACCGACGTCGGCGTGTCGGTGTCCGTGGGCTTCACCGACGAGGAGCTGTGGCGCACGGTCGAGCCGGGCACCCCGGCGCCCGAGCGGCGGCTGGACGTGGTGCGCGCCTTCACCGACGCCGGAATCGGCTGCGGGGTGCTGATGGCGCCGGTGATCCCCTTCCTGGGCGACCGGCCCGAGCAGCTGAGGGCGACCGTCCGGGCCATCGCCGCCTCGGGCGCCACCTCGGTCACCCCGCTGGTGCTGCATCTGCGGCCCGGCGCCCGCGAGTGGTTCATGTCCTGGCTGGCCGAGCATCACCCGCACCTGGTCGCCCGCTACCAGCGGCTGTACGCGGAGGGCGCCTACGCGCCCCGCTGGTACCAGCGCCGGATCACGCGTCAGGTGCACGACCTGGCCCGGGAGTACGGCATCGGCCCGGCGCCCGCGGGCACCCCGCGCCGCCTCCCTGCCCCGGCGCCGGAGGAGCCGGAGGAGGAACTGCCGACCCAGCTGACGCTGCTCTGAGGGCATCCGGGCGCATCCGGCGGCCCGATTGGGTCAAGAACTGACGGAACACGTTCAGGCGGGGCGCCACATCGGGACGATGCCGCGTGAGCCGTGAGTGTCGCGGTCCACAGCACATCGCCCTGGGAGAACCATGAGAAAACGCGCAGCCGTGCTGTGCGGCGCCGCCGCCGTTGTCGCCTCGGGCCTCACGGCCGTGCCCGCCGAGGCCGGCGCCCCGCACGCCCCGGAGACGTTCCACGCCGCCGCCCCGGCCTGGAAGAAGTGCGCCACCGACGACTACCCGACGCTGCAGTGCGCGTCCGTCGAGGTGCCGCTGGACCACGCCGACCCCTCCGGGCGCACGATCACGCTGGCGCTGTCGCGCGTCCCGCACACCGCGAAGAAGTACCAGGGTCCGCTGCTGGTGAACCCGGGCGGCCCGGGCGGCAGCGGACTGACGCTCGCCGGGTTCGTCGCCGCCTCGCTGCCGAAGAAGGTCGCCGCCGAGTACGACGTCGTCGGGTTCGACCCGCGTGGCGTGGGCGAGAGCCGCCCGGCCCTGGACTGCGTGCCGGGCCACTTCGACGCCGTACGCCCCGACTCGGTGCCCACCTCGCCCGAGGTGGAGCAGGCCAACCTGAACCGTGCGAAGTCCTTCGCCGAGGCGTGCGGGCGCAAGTACGGGGACCTGCTGCCGCACATGACCACGACGGCCGCCGCGCGCGACCTGGACGTGATCCGGCAGGCGCTGGGCGCGGAGCGCGTCAACTACTTCGGCTACTCCTACGGCACCTATCTCGGCACCGTGTACGCCAAGCTCCACCCGCAGCGGGTGCGGCGTCTGGTGCTGGACTCCGTGGTCGACCCGACGGGCGTCTGGTACGACTCCAACCTCGATCAGAACCAGGCGTTCAACGCCCGCCACCGCGCCTTCATGGACTGGGTCGCCAAGCACGACGCGACGTACCGCCTCGGCACCGACGCGGAGAAGATCGAGGCCGCCTGGTACGCGATGCGGTCCGGGCTCAAGGAGAACCCGGCCGGCGGGAAGGTCGGACCGGCCGAGCTGGAGGACACCTACCTTCCGGGCGGCTACTACAACGGCTACTGGCCCTACCTGGCCGAGGCGTTCGCCGCCTACGTGAACGAGAAGGACGGCGGGCCACTGGTCGAGGCGTACGAGAACTTCGGCGCCACCGACGTCGCCGGGGACAACGGCTACAGCGTCTACACGGCGATCGAGTGCCGGGACGCGGTCTGGCCGCGGGACTGGGCGCAGTGGCGCAAGGACAACTGGGAGATGTACGAGCGGGCGCCGTTCATGTCCTGGAACAACGCCTGGTACAACGCACCGTGCGCGTACTGGCCGGTCGAGTCGGCGCGGCCGGAGCGGATCAACACCACGAGCCAGGTGCCGCCCGCGCTGCTGTTCCAGGCCACGGACGACGCGGCCACCCCGTACCAGGGCGCCGTCACGGTGCACCGCCGGCTGGAGCGCTCCAGCCTGGTGGTCGAGTCGGGCGGCGGCAACCACGGCATCACGCTGAGCGGCAACGCCTGCCTGGACCGGCACCTGGCGGCGTACCTGGCCGACGGCACACTGCCGCGCGGCAGCCACGGGGACGCCGACGCGGTGTGCGCGGCGCTGCCCGACCCGAAGCCGCTGACCTCGAAGGCGGCCCCCGGCACGGCCCGCGGCTCCGTCCTCCACGGCCTCCTCGGCTCCCGCATCTGACCCGCGGAAACCCGGGGGCGGACGCGCGGCACGGTGGGCCATGATGACCCGCATGACCCGTCTGCCCCGCGCGTCCGCCCCCGCTCGCGTCCGTATCCGCCCGATGACCGCCGACGACAGCGACGAGGTCGCCGCGATGCGGGTGAGGGGGTGGCAGCACGCGTACCGCGGGATGATCCCGCAGGCGTGTCTGGACGCGATGGACGTCGCGGCGGAGGCCGGGAAGCAGCGGGCGCGGCTCGCGGCCGGGGACGGCAGCGTGGTGAACCTGGTCGCCGAGGCGGCGGACGGCACGCTCGCCGGCTGGGCCGCCTACGGGCCGTACCGGGACGGCGAGGTGCGCACCGGCGACGGCGAGCTGTACGCCCTGTACCTGCCGCCCGAGCGGATCGGGCAGGGGGTGGGGCGCGCCCTGCTGACCGAGGTGAGCGGCCGCTGCGCGGCGGCCGGGCTCCCTCGGATGTTCCTGTGGGTGCTCAAGGAGAACGCGCGCGCCCGCCGTTTCTACGAGGCCGCGGGCTTCACGCCGGACGGCGCCGAGGAACCCTTCGAGGTGGGCGGGGTCGCGGTGCCGGAGGTGCGGTACGTGCGGGCTCTCGCCGGCTGACCGGGTCAGATCCACGTCGGGCCCGGACCTGCCCCTCCTGTGACCGCCCCGTCCTGTGACCGCCCTGTCCTGGTCCGGGCAGGCCCCCGCGCA
The DNA here is from genome assembly GCF_022869105.1 of Streptomyces sp. BJ20. Lineage (NCBI taxonomy): Bacteria > Bacillati > Actinomycetota > Actinomycetes > Kitasatosporales > Streptomycetaceae > Streptomyces > Streptomyces sp. BJ20. The sequence goes on along the minus strand of NZ_CP094918.1, from coordinate 2,487,165 downwards.
CAGCCGAGCGCCGAGCCGCCGTTCCCCCTCCGCGGACGGGACACGCGCCCTCCCTCACCGGCTCGCGGAACGGGCGGCCTGTCCCTGTCCGGGCCGAGCCCCGCGCCCGGCCGTGCGGCGCCGGCCGGCCGCTCCCGTCCGCGGACGGGACACCCCGCCTGCTCGCAGGAGCTGTCCGAGGTCCGGCGGGCCCTCGCCCTCGCCCGCTCGCGGAAGCGGTCCAGGGTCCGGCGGGTCCCGGGGCGCGGGGAGGGGACCGGTGGCGGGGTGCGACAGCGAGGCGACGGCCCGTCAGTCGCTATCGCTGGCCCGGGATCCGTCCGCGGGCGCCCCCCTGGTGCGGGATGCGGGCCAGGGCGTGCACCGCCGCCTCCGCCAGGGCCGGGTGCGCGAGAGCCTCGTTCAGCACGGACTCCGCCCGCGGGTCGCCGAGTTCGCCAAGTCCCTCCACGCAGGCGAGCGCGACCCGGCGGTAGGGGTCGTGCGGGCGCAGCCGGCGGCGGAGGGTGGTGATCAGGGCCGGGACCGCCTCGGGGGCGCGCAGCTCGGCGAGGAGGCGGACCGGGTGCAGGGCGTAGGCGACGCGGAGTTCGTTGGTGGCGAGGGCGGCGGCGGCGCGGGCGGTGCGCGGGTCGCCGAGGCGGCCGAGGGCGTAGGCGGCGGCGGCGCAGCGTGACGGGTCGCGGTGGTTGAGGAGGAGCACCAGCGCCTCGAAGGCCCGCCGGTCACCGGCCGTTCCCAGTCTGAACGCGGCCAGTTCACGCGCCCACAGCGGCTGCCCGGGAGCGGTGAGGACACCGGCCAGGAGGTCGTGGTCGTCGGTGGCGGCCAGCCGCTCGAACGCGGCCGTGCCGCCGGACTCCGCCCGTAAGCGCTCCGTGAGCGTTCGCAACTCTTCGTCCATGGCGACGAGGTTAGGGGGATCACACCGGACGCGGGACCCACCTCACAAATCCGGGGGCTGGCGCGCTCGTTACCCGCGAGTTAATCTCAGACGAGCGAGTTACCCACTCGCACCCTCCTCACGGCGGTCTGGTGACGCGGCCGCAGTGAGTCGCAGTCGGTTCGGTACCCCGTGTACCGCAGTACGGCTCGGCCCCGGGACAGGGCCGGTCGGACCCACCGCCGGGTTTCCGGCGGTCCGGGCGTGTGCGCTCGCAGCCCGGCCAACACCCGCATCCACGCACGCACCCGGTGCGCCTTCCGGCGCACCCGGGCGCTGCTTCCGTCGTCACCCTCATTCCTGGAGTCCCGCGATGGCCACTCCCCAGTCCGACACCCCTCTGTCCCCGCTCCGGACCGTCGCCGTGGTCGGCCTCGGCACGATGGGCACCGGCATCGCCGAGGTCCTGGCCGCCGCCGGCCGCGACGTGATCGGCATCGACGTCAGTGAGGCCCAGGCCGCGAAGTGCGTCGCCGCCCTGGAGGCCTCCACCGCCCGCTGCGTCGGGCGCGGCCGGCTGACCGAGCAGCAGCGCGCGGAGCTCCTCGCCCGAGTCACCACCGGCACCGACCTCTCGGCCGCCGCCGACGCCGACCTGGTGATCGAGGTGGCGCCGGAGTCGTACGAGATCAAGCAGCAGATCTTCCGGGAGCTGGACGGCGTCGTGCGGCCGGAGACCGTGCTGGCCACCGGCACCAACGCGCTGTCGGTGACCCGGCTCGCCGCCGATTCCGCCCACCCGGAGCGCGTGCTGGGCATGCACTTCTTCAACCCGGCCCCCGCGATGAAGCTCGTCGAGGTGGTCTCCAGCGTGCTGACCGCGCCCGCCGCCGTCACCGCTGTCACCAACCTCGCCCTGGACCTGGGCAAGGAGCCGGTGGCGGTCGGCGACCGGCCCGGTTTCGTCGCCGACGGGCTGCTGTTCGGCTACCTGAACCAGGCCGCCGCGATGTACGAGGCCCGGTACGCCTCCCGTGAGGACATCGACGCCGCGATGCGGCTGGGCTGCGGCCTGCCGATGGGCCCCCTGGCGCTGCTGGACCTGATCGGCGTCGACACCGCCCGCACGGTCCTGGACGCCATGTACGCCGCCTCCCGCGACCGGCTGCACGCCCCCGCGCCGATCCTCAAGCAGCTCAGCGAGGCGGGCCTGACCGGCCGCAAGGCGGGCCGTGGCTTCTACACCTACGAGGCGCCCGGCAGCGGCACGGTCGTGGAGGACGCCCTCACCCCGCGCGAGGACGGCCCCTCGGTCGAAGGCCGTCCGGTGCGCTCGGTGGGCGTGGCCGGTTCGGGCACGATGGCGTCCGGCATCGCCGAGGTCTTCGCCAAGGCGGGCTTCGAGGTCGTGCTGGCCGCCCGCAGCGAGGAGAAGGCGCAGGCGGCGAAGGCCCGCGTCGGCAAGTCGCTGTCCCGGTCGGTCGGCAAGGGCCGGATGACCGCCGAGGCCGCCGCGAGCACCCTGGACCTGATCCGTACGACGGGCACCTACGACGACTTCGCCGACGTGGACCTCGCGGTCGAGGCGGTCGCCGAGGACCTGGAGGTCAAGCGGCAGCTGTTCACCACTCTGGACAAGGTCTGCAAGCCGGGCGCGGTGCTCGCCACCACCACGTCCTCCCTGCCCGTCGTCGCCTGCGCCCGCGCCACCTCGCGCCCGCAGGACGTGATCGGCATGCACTTCTTCAATCCGGCGCCGGCGATGAAGCTGGTCGAGGTGGTGCGCACCGTCCTCACCGCCGACGACGTCCACGCCACCGTGCGCGAGGTCTGCGCGAAGATCCGCAAGCACGCCGTGGACTGCGGCGACCGGGCCGGGTTCATCGTCAACGCGCTGCTGTTCCCGTACCTGAACAACGCGGTGAAGATGGTGCAGGAGCACTACGCCACCCTGGACGACATCGACGCCGCGATGAAGCTGGGCGGCGGTTACCCGATGGGGCCGTTCGAGCTGCTGGACGTCGTGGGGCTGGACGTGTCGCTGGCCATCGAGAAGGTGCTGCACCGCGAGTTCCGCGACCCGGGGCTGGCCCCGGCGCCCCTGCTGGAGCACCTGGTGGCCGCGGGCTGCCTCGGCCGTAAGACCGGCCGCGGCTTCCGCGAATATGCCAAGCGCTGAGCGGTACCCCGGCGAGCCGTTCCCGGACGGTGCCGAGTGGGGCGGGCTGCTGGACCCCGACCGGTTCCCGCCGCCCGCCCGCACCGCCCCTCCCCCGCCCCCCGAGGGCGGGGGAAGCCCCGGTCACGCGCACCGCACCGCGCGTATGCAGTACGTTCAGGGCATGTCCCAGCCCGCCAAGTCCGTACGTACGCCAGCCACGACCGAGCCGCCGGAGTCCACGGCCGGCTCGCGTGCCGCCGCCCAGCGGCTGAAAATGCGCCGGGAGCTCGCGGCCGCCGCGATGGAGCTGTTCGCGACCAAGGGGTACGAGGCGACCACCGTCGACGAGATCGCGGCCGCCGCCGGGGTGGCCCGCCGCACGTTCTTCCGCCACTTCCGCTCCAAGGAGGAGGCGATCTTCCCCGACCACGACGACACCCTGGTGCGCGCCGAGGCGGTGCTCAACGCCGCCCCCGCGCACGAGCACCCGCTCGACACGGTGTGCCGGGGCATCAAAGAGGTCATGAAGATGTACGCGGCACGGCCGGACATCTCGGTCGCCCGCTACAAGCTGACCCGTGAGGTGCCCACCCTGCGGGAGGCGGAGATCGCCTCGGTGGCCCGCTACGAGCGGCTCTTCACCCGCTATCTGCTGGGCCACTTCGACGAGCACGCGCACGACGACGACGCCAACGACGACCCGCTGCTGGCGGAGGTCGCCGCGTCCGCGGTCGTCACGGCGCACAACCACGTGCTGCGGCGCTGGCTGCGGGCGGGCGGCCAGGGCGACGTGGAGGCGCAGCTGGACCACGCCTTCGCGATCGTGCGGAAGACCTTCGGCACGGGGATCATGGCGGGCCGGCGCACGGCCTCCCCGCAGCGGCCGCCGGCGGCCACGGCCTCCGCGCACGGCGAGGTGCTGGTGACGGTCGCCCGCACCGACGCCCCGCTGGAGGAGGTCATGGAGGCCATCGAGCGGGCCCTCAAGGAGCGCTGACCCGCCTTCCGACGCTGTGATGACGGCCACCCTTCGGGGTGGCCGTTTTGCCATGTCAGGGGCGCTTTTCGCCCACGTTTCCGAGACGTTTCGATCGATCATCGCTCATCTGAGGCGTAAAGATTTCACCTGAGAGCAAGTTCTGGCACGCAGTGCCTTGCCGACTGACACGGCGTGCCATACGTTGAAGGAGTCCGGGCGAGTCCCGGCGGGTCCACCACCCGCACGCCCGGCGCCTGCGTCACAGGCACCCTCCCGCGCAACCACGCGCTGCCGAAGCACCACCCGCCGAACCGACGGCACCCCTCAACCCTCAGCAGCACACCGACGTAACCCTCAGCGCCCCTCCCTCAGGGCGCCCATCGCCGGAGGCAACACCGTGACCGTCAAGGACATCCTGGCCGCGATCCAGTCGCCCGACTCCACGTCGGAGGACTTCGCCGCCCTGCCGCTCCCCGAGTCGTACCGCGCGATCACCGTGCACAAGGACGAAACGGAGATGTTCGCGGGCCTCGCCACCCGCGACAAGGACCCCCGCAAGTCGATCCACCTCGACGACGTGCCGCTGCCCGAGCTGGGCCCCGGCGAGGCCCTGGTCGCCGTGATGGCCTCCTCGGTCAACTACAACTCGGTGTGGACCTCGATCTTCGAGCCGCTGTCCACCTTCGGGTTCCTCGAGCGCTACGGCCGCACCAGTGAGCTGGCCAAGCGCCACGACCTGCCGTACCACATCATCGGCTCCGACCTCGCGGGCGTCGTGCTGCGCACCGGTCCCGGCGTCAACTCGTGGAAGCCCGGCGACGAGGTCGTCGCGCACTGCCTGTCCGTCGAGCTGGAGTCCTCCGACGGTCACAACGACACGATGCTCGACCCCGAGCAGCGGATCTGGGGCTTCGAGACGAACTTCGGCGGCCTCGCCGAGATCGCGCTGGTGAAGTCCAACCAGCTGATGCCGAAGCCGGACCACCTCAGCTGGGAGGAGGCCGCCGCCCCCGGCCTGGTCAACTCCACCGCCTACCGCCAGCTCGTCTCCCGCAACGGCGCCGGCATGAAGCAGGGCGACAACGTCCTCATCTGGGGCGCGAGCGGCGGCCTCGGCTCCTACGCCACCCAGTTCGCGCTGGCCGGCGGCGCCAACCCGATCTGCGTCGTCTCCAGCGACCAGAAGGCGGAGATCTGCCGGAAGATGGGCGCCGAGGCGATCATCGACCGCAACGCCGAGGGCTACAAGTTCTGGAAGGACGAGAACACCCAGGACCCCAAGGAGTGGAAGCGCTTCGGCAAGCGCATCCGCGAACTCACCGGCGGCGAGGACATCGACATCGTCTTCGAGCACCCCGGCCGCGAGACCTTCGGCGCTTCGGTCTTCGTCACCCGCAAGGGCGGCACCATCACCACCTGCGCGTCGACCTCGGGCTACATGCACCAGTACGACAACCGCTACCTGTGGATGTCCCTGAAGCGCATCATCGGCTCCCACTTCGCCAACTACCGCGAGGCCTGGGAGGCCAACCGCCTCATCGCCAAGGGCAAGATCCACCCCACGCTCTCGAAGACCTACGCCCTGGAGGACACCGGCCAGGCCGCCTACGACGTGCACCGCAACCTCCACCAGGGCAAGGTCGGCGTGCTGTGCCTCGCCCCCGAGGAGGGCCTCGGCGTGCGCGACCACGAGAAGCGGGCCAAGCACATCGACGCCATCAACCGCTTCCGGAACATCTGAGGCAGGGCGGACATGACAGAGCGCCAGAAGGACCGTCCGTGGCTCATGCGGACGTACGCCGGCCACTCGACCGCCGAGGCGTCCAACGAGCTGTACCGGCGCAACCTCGCCAAGGGGCAGACCGGGCTGTCGGTCGCGTTCGACCTGCCGACCCAGACCGGCTACGACTCCGACCACGTCCTCGCCCGCGGCGAGGTCGGCCGGGTCGGCGTGCCGGTCGCGCACCTCGGTGACATGCGCCGGCTGTTCCAGGACATCCCCCTGGAGCAGATGAACACCTCGATGACGATCAACGCCACCGCCATGTGGCTGCTGGCGCTCTACCAGGTCGTCGCCGAGGAGCAGGGCGCGGACGTCACCAAGCTCCAGGGCACGACCCAGAACGACATCGTCAAGGAGTACCTGTCCCGCGGGACGCACGTCTTCCCGCCCGGGCCTTCCCTCCGCCTGACGACCGACATGATCGCGTACACGGTCTCCCACATCCCGAAGTGGAACCCGATCAACATCTGCAGCTACCACCTGCAGGAGGCCGGGGCCACGCCGGTGCAGGAGATCGCGTACGCGATGTCCACCGCCATCGCCGTCCTCGACGCGGTGCGCGACAGCGGCCAGGTGCCGCAGGAGCGCATGGGCGACGTCGTCGGCCGCATCTCCTTCTTCGTGAACGCGGGCGTCCGCTTCATCGAGGAGATGTGCAAGATGCGCGCCTTCGGCCGCATCTGGGACACCGTCACCCGCGAGCGGTACGGCATCGAGAACCCCAAGCACCGCCGCTTCCGCTACGGCGTCCAGGTCAACTCGCTCGGGCTGACCGAGGCGCAGCCGGAGAACAACGTCCAGCGGATCGTGCTGGAGATGCTGGCCGTCACCCTCTCCAAGGACGCCCGCGCGCGTGCCGTTCAGCTGCCCGCCTGGAACGAGGCGCTCGGTCTGCCCCGCCCCTGGGACCAGCAGTGGTCCCTGCGCATCCAGCAGGTCCTCGCCTACGAGAGCGACCTGCTGGAGTACGAGGACATCTTCGAGGGCTCGAAGGTGATCGAGGCCAAGGTCGAGGAGCTGGTCGCCGAGGCGACCGCGGAGATCGAGCGGATCCAGGAGATGGGCGGCGCGATGGCCGCCGTGGAGTCCGGCTACCTCAAGTCCCAGCTCGTCTCCTCGCACGCCGCGCGCCGCGCCCGGATCGAGTCCGGCGAGGAGAGGATCATCGGGGTCAACGCCTTCGAGGGCACCGAGCCCAACCCGCTCACCGCCGACCTGGACACCGCCATCCAGACCGTCGACCCCGCGGTCGAGGCCCGGGTGATCGCCTCGCTGCAGCACTGGCGCGACACCCGCTACCAGCCGCCCTTCAACCACCCGCGTCCCTGCAAGGCGCTGGAGAAGCTGAAGGAGGCCGCGCGCGGCACCGACAACCTGATGGAGGCCACCCTGGAGTGCGCCAGGGCCGGCGTCACCACCGGCGAGTGGGCCGGCGCGCTGCGCGAGGTCTTCGGCGAGTTCCGGGCGCCGACCGGGGTCTCCTCGGCCCCCGTCGCGGTCACCGCCGAGGAGGGCTCCGCCCTGTCGGAGGTCCGCCGGAAGGTGGAACTCACGGCGAAGGACCTCGGCGTGGGCAAGCTGCGCTTCCTGGTCGGCAAGCCCGGCCTGGACGGCCACTCCAACGGCGCCGAGCAGATCGCCGTGCGGGCCCGCGACGCCGGGTTCGAGGTGGTCTACCAGGGCATCCGGCTCACCCCGGAGCAGATCGTGGACGCCGCGCTTGCGGAGGACGTCCACGCGGTGGGGCTGTCGATCCTCTCCGGATCGCACGCCCAGCTGGTCCCGGACGTGCTCGAACGGCTCCGTGTGGCCGGCGCCACGGACATTCCCGTGATCGCCGGTGGCATCATCCCCAGCGGTGACGCCGAACAGCTGCGGGCCGCGGGTGTCGCCGCGGTCTTCACGCCGAAGGACTTCGACATCACCGGGATCATCGGCCGCATCGTCGACGAGATCCGCAACGCGAACAAGCTCGACCCCCTGGAGGTCCCCGCATGACCAGCCCCGCCCCGGTCAACCGCCTTCGCCCCCGCCGCTCCTGTCTGGCGGTACCGGGAAGCAACCCGCGCTTCCTGGAGAAGGCCCAGGGCCTCCCCGCGGACCAGGTCTTCCTGGACCTCGAGGACGCCTGCGCCCCGCTCGCCAAGCCCGAGGCGCGGCACACCATCGTGAAGTTCCTCAACGAGGGCGACTGGACCGGCAAGACCCGCGTGGTGCGCGTCAACGACTGGACCACCGAGTGGACGTACCGGGACGTCGTGACGGTCGTCGAGGGCGCGGGCCCGAACCTCGACTGCATCATGCTGCCGAAGGTGCAGAACGCCCAGCAGATCGTCGCCCTGGACCTGCTGCTCACGCAGATCGAGAAGACCATGGGCTTCGAGGTCGGCCGGATCGGCATCGAGGCGCAGATCGAGAACGCGCAGGGCCTGAACAACGTCAACGAGATCGCGCAGGCCTCCCCGCGCGTCGAGACCATCATCTTCGGCCCGGCCGACTTCATGGCGTCCATCAACATGAAGTCGCTGGTCGTGGGCGAGCAGCCGCCCGGCTACCCGGCGGACGCCTACCACTACATCCTGATGAAGATCCTGATGGCCGCCCGCGCCAACGACCTCCAGGCGATCGACGGCCCGTACCTGCAGATCCGCAACGTCGACGGCTACCGCGAGGTCGCGCAGCGCGCCGCCGCGCTCGGCTTCGACGGCAAGTGGGTGCTGCACCCCGGCCAGGTCGAGGCGTCCAACGAGATCTTCTCGCCGTCGCAGGAGGACTACGACCACGCCGAGCTGATCCTGGACGCGTACGACTACTACACGTCCGAGGCGGGCGGCAAGAAGGGCTCCGCGATGCTCGGCGACGAGATGATCGACGAGGCCAGCCGCAAGATGGCCCTGGTCATCGCGGGCAAGGGGCGTGCGGCCGGCATGCGGCGCACGTCGACGTTCGAGATCCCGGAGGCCTGACCGTCATGCAGTTCGGACGCACCTACGAGGAGTTCGAGGTCGGGGCGACGTACAAGCACTGGCCGGGCAAGACGGTCACCGAGTACGACGACCACCTGTTCTGTCTCCTCACCATGAACCACCACCCGCTCCACATGGACGTGAACTATGCGGAGAAGACGACGGACTTCGGCAAGAACGTGGTGGTCGGGAACTACATCTACTCCCTGCTGCTCGGCATGAGCGTGCCGGACATCTCCGGCAAGGCGATCGCCAACCTGGAGATCGAGTCGCTCAAGCACGTGGCGCCGACCTTCCACGGCGACACCGTCTACGGGCAGACGACCGTCCTGGACAAGTGGCCGTCGAAGTCGAAGAACGACCGCGGCATCGTGTACGTCGAGACCAAGGGCTACAAGCAGGACGGCACGCTGGTCTGCGTGTTCCGCCGCAAGGTGATGGTGCCCACCGAGACGTACATCAAGGAGCGCGGCGGCGAGCAGCCCGGCCGCCCCGAGCTCAAGGAACAGGGGAAGTAAGCGATGGCCCGTCTCGCCCAGACCGCCGGTCTGACCGACGTCCAGCAGGAGATCCTCTCCACCGTCCGGGACTTCGTCGACAAGGAGATCATCCCGGTCGCGACCGGGCTGGAGCACCGCGACGAGTACCCGCAGCAGATCGTCGACGGGCTCAAGGAATTGGGCCTGTTCGGTCTGATGATCCCCGAGGAGTACGGGGGTCTGGGCGAGTCCCTCCTCACGTACGCGCTGTGCGTGGAGGAGATCGCCCGCGGCTGGATGTCGGTCTCCGGCATCATCAACACGCACTTCATCGTGGCGTACATGCTCAAGCAGCACGGCACGCAGGAGCAGAAGGACCACTTCCTCCCGCGCATGGCGGCCGGCGACATCCGCGGCGCCTTCTCGATGTCCGAGCCGGGCCTCGGCTCCGACGTGTCGGCCATCACGTCGAAGGCGGTGAAGGACGGTGACGAGTACGTCCTCAACGGCCAGAAGATGTGGCTGACGAACGGCGGAACGTCGTCCCTCGTGGCCGTTCTGGTGCGAAGTGACGAAGGACACTCCCCTGAAGAGGCAGCCGCCAAGCCGCACAAGTCGATGACCACCTTCCTGGTGGAGAAGGAGCCGGGCTTCGGCGAGGTCCGTCCGGGCCTGACCATCCCCGGCAAGATCGACAAGATGGGCTACAAGGGCGTCGACACGACCGAGCTCATCATGGACGGCCTGCGCGTTCCCGCCGATCGGGTGCTCGGCGGCGTCACCGGCCGAGGTTTTTACCAAATGATGGACGGCGTCGAGGTCGGTCGGGTGAACGTCGCGGCGCGTGGCTGCGGCGTCGCGCAGCGTGCCTTCGAACTGGGCGTCCGGTACGCCCAGCAGCGTCACACTTTCGGCAAGCCGATCGCCCAGCACCAGGCCGTCCAGTTCAAGCTGGCCGAGATGGCTACCAAGGTGGAGGCCGCGCATGCCATGATGGTCAACGCAGCGCGCAAAAAGGACTCCGGGGAGCGAAACGACCTCGAGGCAGGGATGGCGAAGTACCTCGCCTCCGAGTACTGCAAGGAGGTCGTGGAGGACGCCTTCCGGATCCACGGCGGCTACGGCTTCTCGAAGGAGTACGAGATCGAGCGCCTCTACCGGGAGGCCCCGATGCTGCTGATCGGTGAGGGCACCGCTGAGATCCAGAAAATGATCATCGGCCGTCGACTGCTCGAAGAGTATCGATTCCAGGGCTGAGCAGGGTCAGATGTCTGGATACGGGGTGTTTTCTTGAGGAAGAGGATCACACCCCGTATGCGTTACTCGGCCGCCGACTTGGTTGCCTGGCTTACCCAGTTGCGGCCGAGAGCCGCTACGATCGCCGGAAAGCCGCCGTCCCCCGCAGTTGCGCGGCATCATCCGCTACGAAGGTCATCCATGCCCCACAGCCAAACCTCTGCACACCGCGACAGCCTCGCCGGCGTACGCCTCGCGCGCGGAGCATCGCCGTGGCTTCTGCCGACCGTCGCCACCGCAGCCGTGAGCCTGCTCCGCGCCCGCCGCTCGGGCGCCGCCAAGGCCGTCGCCGTCCCCGCCACCGCTCTCGCGGCGGGGATGCTGTGGTTCTTCCGCGACCCCGAGCGCGAGATCGCCCAGGGCCGGGTCATCTCGCCCGCCGACGGTGTGGTGCAGAGCATCATGCCCTGGAAGGACGGACGCACCCGCGTCGCGATCTTCATGAGCCCGCTCAACGTCCACGTGAACCGCGCCCCCCTGGCCGGCACCGTGACGTCGGTCGAGCACATCCCCGGTGGCTTCGTTCCCGCCTTCAACAAGGAGAGCGAGAACAACGAGCGCGTGGTGTGGCACTTCGACACCGAGCTCGGTGACATCGAGATGGTCCAGATCGCCGGCGCGGTGGCCCGCCGCATCGTCCCCTACGTGCCCCAGGGCACCAAGGTGGAGCAGGGCGAGCGCATCGGCCTCATCCGGTTCGGCTCGCGCGTCGACATCTACCTGCCCGAGGGTGTCGAGGTGGATGTCGAAGTGGGCCAGAAGACCGTGGCTGGGGTGACTCGCATTGACCGTGGTTGATCCAGAGACCCAGGCCGGCTGGGTGCCGGAGGCCGACGAGGACGACGACGAGGAGATGCCTCTGTCGCTGCGCCTGTCGATAGCGGACACCCTCACGCTGGGCAACGCCACGTGCGGCTTCATGGCGGTGTACTTCACCACCACCGGCATCCTGATCCCCCATCTGCAGGGCAGCCAGGAGACCGGCATGGCCCGCCACAGCGCGGCCACGGCGGTCATCCTGATGCTGTGCGCGGCGGTCTTCGACCTGTTCGACGGCCTGGTGGCGCGCAAGCTGCGCTCCTCACCGATGGGCGCCGAGCTGGACAACCTCTCTGACCTGATCAGCTTCGGCCTGGCGCCGGCGTACTTCGTCCTCGTCTACGGCATGGTCGCGGACGACGCGCACCAGAGGGTGGCCGCGGTCGGGGCGATCGTGGTGCTGCTGGCGGTGGTGCTGAGACTGGCGCGGTTCTCCTGCGTCACGGTGAAGGACGGCACCTTCCAGGGCATGCCGTCGCCCTTCGGGGCGCTGACGGTCGTGTCGATCGTGCTGCTGGAGCTGCCGTTCGTGGCGACGCTGCTGGCGATCATCGGGACGGCATGGCTGATGGTGAGCCGCGTCGAGTACCCGAAGCCGCGGGGGCGCCTCGCCGTGGCGATGCTGTCGTGGATCGTGCTGTCGATGGCGCTGCTGGCGGCATGGGCCTTCGACGCGCCGAGCGGACAGCTGCTGCTGCAGACGGGGTGTGCGCTGCAGCTGGTGATGGGGGCGGTGATTCCGCTGTTCGCCACGGCGCGGCGGGTGAACAACTTCCGCGACAACCGTCGCGAGGCGCGGGCGGCACAGCTGCCGTAGCGCGGCCACGGACCGTGTGGGGCCCCGGACCTGGGAAGGGTCCGGGGCCCTTGTGCGTGCGGCGCCCGCCCGCCTCACAGGACCTGCTCGTCCTCCTCGGGCGCCTTGCGCTTCCGGTGCGCCATCACCTCCCAGAAGGCCTGCAGCTCCCGCACGGGGATGCTCACCCATGGAGCGGTGCGCCGTGTGAAGGCCGGCAGGTGCCAGCGACGGTGGCTGTGCAGGAGTGCCTGCTGCTGCCGGCAGAAGGGCTCCTCGATCTCCTTCTGCGTCCTCGCGGCCTTGGGAGGGTAGGGGCACAGGCGGAACGTGCAGGTCGGCAGGCAGGTGGAGCCCGGCTCGTCCTGGTCGTTGCGGCCCACGCTCCGCTCGGGGTGGAGCGGGGTCCGGTCGTGGGTGAGGCAGGGCGGGAGGTCGCTGCGGTCGGTGAGCTCCAGGCGCTCCTCGATGGCGTCCGGGCTGCCGTCCCGCTCGGTGAGGTTCAGCATGATCAGGACGTCGGCGAGGAGACGCTGCGCCCGAGGGTGCAGGCTGGTCCAGCCGGACGACGGGGCGATCCACAGATTGTGCTTGCGGTAGCGCTCCGGGTCCGCCGGGGTGGACCCGACGCTGTCGACGGCGCCGTGCTCGTCGATCCAGAGGAACTGCTCGGGATGCCCCGTCTCCAGGGCCAGGGTCACCAGGTCTCCGGCCTCGGCGACGAACGGGTGGAGCATCGCGCGCGGCCCTCCTCCGTCTCCCCCGCCGCGGCGCGCGCTCCCCGCGATGGCGAGCCAGCGGGTGACCGCGTGCACGGGCTCGACGGACGCGCCTTGCCCGACAGGGGCGTCCCCCCGCCCGGCCGTGTCGGGCAGCTCCCACAGGCACAGGGCGTGGAGCAGGCTGAGCTGCGCGTACCAGGAGCGGCTGGAGGCGAGCATCCGCTCGGCATGCCTGGTCAGGAACGCCCGGCTCTCCTCGTAGACGTCCGGATGACGCCTCCGCCGGTTCGCGGCGTTCTTGAAGCCCTGGGTCATGGCGATCTCGAAGGACAGCGGCAGGTCGGGCTCGGGCGACCCCGTGGACGGCGCCGGCGCGCCGTCCCGGCCGGCCGCGACGGTGAGGTGCCGCAGCCAGAGATCGAGGCGTTCCTCGGCCTCGCCGCGGTACCTCGCGGAGACGGAGCCGAGGAACATGGGGACCAGCCAGGCCCGCAGGGCGAAGTGACGCCACTGGACGGTGCGGCGCTGCTCGTGCTCCCGTACGAACCGGGCGTACCGCTGCTCCCTGCGTTCCGCCGTCCCCGGGGCGGCGGCCCGGCCCGCCTCCGTGTCCTCGAGCCAGGCGGTGTAGTCCTCGTTGAGCTTCCGTTTGGCCTCCCGCGTCTGGTGCAGGTACTGCCGCACGGGATCGGTGTCGAGGGGGAACTGCTCCCGCAGGGCGCGGAAGGCGGCGTCACCGCCCGCGGCGATCTGGTGGGCGATCGCGGTCCTGACGGCGTGGGAGGGCTCGTGCGTGCCGATGCTGAGCAGCCGCTCGTACGGCAGCGGAGGCGGTGCCACGCCCGTCCCGGGGGGTGTCCCGGCCCCGTTCCTGCGCCTCTCCCGGTCGCGCAGCGCCGCGCCGAAGCGCCGCACCAGCCCGAGCTTGGCGTCCTCCACGGTGCGCTGGTCCGACCTGATGACCAGCCCCTCCCACTGTTCGTCGAGGCTGCGGGCCAGTTCGTCCTGGAGCGGCTCCGGGTCGATGCTGTCGATCTCCAGGGCGGCGGCGTACAGGTCGAAGTACTTCGCGTCGTGCCGGTTCGCGGCGGCGTCGCGGAGCAGTTCGCTCGTCCTCGGGGCCCTTGTGCCGTCGCGTGGTCCGGACGGGCGGGGCGCCGCGGTGGTGGCCCGGTGGCGGGAGAGCAGCACCAGGGCGATGAGGAGTTCGCGGGACGGGCCGGGGCCGCGCAGGGCGGGTCCGACGACGGCGGCCATCTCGTCGTCCGGCACCTCGGTCAGCAGCCGGTGCCCCAGGTAGGCCTGGACGATGCTGTGGGGGAAGCGGACCCTGTTCTCGGATCCCCGCACGAGCCCCAGGTGCTGTCCGTTGGCGGCGTGCCGGGCGAGCTCGGCGTAGCACTCGGTGGGTGCGTCCAGCGGATTGATCCAGGACGACGACTCTCCGACCGTGCGGGCCAGCACGTTCCAGATCGCCTCGCGCTGGGCCGGCGAGACGGAGGGGCTGGCCGCCTCCCGCCACGATCCGGCCGACCGCTCCTCGGACCGGGTACCGGACCGGCGGCGCTCCCGGAGATCGTCCAGGTAGGCGCCGACGAAGTCGTCGAAGGACACCTCCAGGCTGTCCTGCAGCAGGCCGAGACAGGCCAGGGCCGACACGACCCACAGGGTCTCCCTGCGTTCCCTGCGGTCCATGACCAGCTTGTCGCGGATCAGCCCGTCCTCCATGGCCCGGCGGTAGCTGTCGAGGAGCCACAGCCTGATCGTGGAGCAGTCGTTGCTGCGCGTGTTCAGCCGCCCGTCGTTCTCGCGGAGCGTCAGGTGCTCCAGCAGCCCGCGCTGTTGCAGGGCGCGGGCGATGCGCAGATAGATCGGCGAATCGGAGACCTCGGCGGTCTCCACCACCCAGTCCAGCCGGCGTTCGTCCCCCTCGCCGGGTTCCCGGACCAGGTACTCCAGCGCCGCCTCCTCGCTGAGCGGTTCCAGGTCGGTGATGGCGGCCCTGGTGCCTTCCAGCGGCGCGTGCGGGCGCGAGGCGATGACCAGGGGGAGCTGCTGGCGGTCCGCCCGGTCGATGGCCCGTCGGATGATGTTGTCCCGGTCCTCCCGGTACCGCTCGTCGAGGAGGGCTTCCTCCAGGCCGTCGGCGATGACCACGGCCTTGTCGTCGAGCCGCAGTTGCCGCCATGCCTTGTCGATGTTCCCGGCGGCGAAGACACCCTGGTCGGCCTCCTCGGCGAAGCGGCGTCGCGCCATCTGTTCGAAGTCGAACTCCCCGTCCATGTCGCGCAGGCGCAGCGGCACCGGTACGGCGGACTGCTGCGCGAGCATGCGGGTCAGCTCCACGAGGACGGCGGTCTTGCCGACGCCCACACCGCCGACCAGCAGATAGGGACGGCGCGTCTCGCGGTTGCGGAGCGTCTGGGCCATCACCTGGGCCAGTTCGCGGCGCCCGACGATCCGGTCGACGAGCGTCCCGGCCGTGGGGACCAGCTCGTGCGGGCGGGTGCGCGCCTTCCTCACCAGCGGCCTCTTGGCCTTGTGGTACCAGTACAGGAGGAAGACCGCGAGGAGGAGCGCGCCGGTCAGCACGGGGCTCACGAAGGACAGCACGGTGCTGAACCAGGCAGCCTCCCGAACATCGTGGAACCACGAGCGCTCGTTCTGCGAGGAGTCGTACGCGGCCAGCGCGATCCAGGTGAGCAGCAGGGCGGTGCCGACGAAGGCGAACACGCGCAGCAGCCGGCCGAGCGAGACCCGCCAGGGGTGCCACCTGCGGTTCGGGACGATGCTCCGGCGGGCCTCCCGGCCGGTCCGGTACGACCGCCAGCGCCGGCCCACCGCTCGCGCGGCCCGGAGCGTCCAGCGTCTCGGGTACAGCGTGAACCAGGCGGCGTCACGCGGCCGCTGCTTGCCCTCCGGGCTGCGGATGACCTTGGTGGGCATGGCGTCGTTCCCTCCGTGCTGCGCCCTCCGGCGACACGTCACGGAACACCGGAAGGCGCAGCGGCCGGTGACGCCGCCACTCCTCGCAGGCAAGGACGTCGGGGACGTCCACCTGTGGGTTTGCCTTCATGTCCATGGAACCACTGATGAGGAGGATCGCAACACGGTCCCGCCGTGGCGCTCGGACCGCTGCCTCGGCGTGTGGTGAGAGGGTGTCAGGTCCACCGGGGCCCCGGGGGGACCTGACACCGCCCGGTTCAGGTCAGGTAGTCGTGGGCGATGCGTTCCGCCGTGCGTTCCAGGATCGGCCCCGCATCGGCGATGCACTTCGCCACGTCCGGCTCCACGTCCGTCAGGGCGTACGCCCTGCGCATGCCGGCCCGCCCCAGCACCTCCGGCGCCAGCGCCAGCCGCCCGCACACCGCGACCACATCCCTCCCGGCCGCCCGAGCCGCCGCGGCGACGCCCGCCGGCGCCTTCCCGTGCAGCGTCTGCTCGTCCAGCGACCCCTCCCCCGTGATCACCAGATCCGCCCGCTCCAGCGCGGCGGCGAAGCCCAGGACGTCCAGCATCACCTCGATACCGGGCCGGAACCGCGCCCCCACGAGCAGCGCCCCGAACCCGATACCGCCCGCGGCCCCCGCCCCCGGCGACGCCGCCACCGCCCCGGCGTCCAGCACCTCGGCGAAGTGCCCCAGCGCCGCGTCCAGCCGCTCCACGTCCTCCGGCGAGGCGCCCTTCTGCGGCCCGTACACGGCGGCGGCGCCCTTCGGGCCGGTCAGCGGGTTGTCGACGTCGCTGGCGAGCACGAACTCCACCGCCCGCAGCCGCGGGTCGAGACCGGACAGGTCCGCGGTCGCCACCTCCGCCAGCGCGGCGCCCCCCGGCCCGACCGGCTCGCCCGACGCCGTGAGGAACCGCGCGCCGAGCGCGGCGAGCATCCCTGCCCCGCCGTCGGTGGTCGCGCTGCCGCCGACGCCGAAGACGATGCTCCGCGCTCCCGCGTCCAGCGCGGCCCGCAGCAGCTCCCCTGAGCCGTACGTGGACGCGGTGAGCGGCGCGAAGACGCCCTCCGGCAGCCGCTGCAGCCCGCTGGCCTCCGCCATCTCCACGACGGCGGTGCCGTCCCGCAGCGCGTAGGCGGCGGTCACCTCGTCGCCGAGAGGTCCGCAGACCCGTACCTCGTGCCGCTCGAACCCGGCCGCGACGGCCGCCGCGACGGTGCCGTCGCCGCCGTCGGCCACCGGCAGCGCCTCGACCCGAAGGTCCGGCCGGACCCGGCGCAGCCCGGCGGTGACCCGCTCGGCGACCTCCACGGCCGTCAGCGACCCCTTGAACTTGTCCGCGGCGACCAGCACCCGCTGGGCCGACGGCGTCGTACGCGTACCGCTTCCTGCAGCGTCCGCCACTTGGCTTCCCCTCGTTCATCGGGCCCCGCGCGCGTGCCGGGGCCTGTCGCGCCGCTGCGACCCTAACCGCCGGGCGCCGTGCCCGTCATGCACCGACCGGCCCGTGGACCGGTACGGAACCCCCGGGAAACGGGTAGACCGGTCCCATGACCGCCACGACCGAAGTGACCACCGCGACCGGGCTCGCCGACCGCATACTCGGCGGCTGGCTGGGCCGGATCGCCGGCAACATGCTCGGCAAGCCGGTGGAGCAGGGCGAGGTGTGGACCCGGGACCGCATCGACCGCTACCTGCGGGCCGCGGACGCGCTGCCGCTGACCGACTACCTGCCGGAACCTCCGACGGCGGAGGAGGAGCGGGCGCTGCGCCCGGAGTGGCGTCACTGCGTCCGGGGCCGGGTGCACGGCAGCTGCCGGGACGACGACGTCGACTACGCGATCCTCGGCCTGCACCTGCTGGAGACGCACGGGTTCGGCTTCAGCACCGAGCAGGTGGGCGACCTGTGGCTGCTGCGGCTGCCGTACCTCCAGACGTTCACCGCGGAGCGGGCGGCGTACCGGAACCTGGCGGCCGGGCTGCGGCCGCCGCTGACGGCGACGTACGACAACCCGTACCAGGAGTGGATCGGCGCGCTGATCCGCGCCGACGTGCACGGCTGGGTCTCGCCGGGCGCGCCGCGCCGGGCCGCCGCGCTGGCCCGCAAGGACGCGGTGCTGTCGCACACGGGCAACGGGGTGTACGGCGCGATGTGGGCGGCGGCTCTGGTCGCGGCGGCGTTCACGGCGGCGACGGCGCGGGAGGCGGTGGACGAGGCGCTGGCGGTGGTCCCGGCGAGCAGCAGGCTGGCGCGTACGGTGCGCCGGGTGGCGTCGCTGCACGAGAGCGGGCTGCCGTGGGAGGACACGCTGGCCACGCTGGAGGAGGAGACGGCGGGGCTGGGCTGGATCCACACGGTCCCGAACGCGGCCGTCATCACCGCGGGGCTGCTGTACGGCGACGGCGACTTCTCCCGGAGCGTGGCGCTGACCGTGCGGGGCGGTCTGGACACGGACTCGGGCGGCGCGACGGCCGGGTCGGTGGCGGGGGTGATGTGCGGGGCGGCCGCGATGCCGGCGCAGTGGAAGGAGCCGCTGGAGGACACGGTGCGCAGTGCGGTGTTCGGGTTCGACGGGGTGCGGATCAGCGAGCTGGCGGAGCGGACGCTGCGGCTGGCGCAGGCGGAGGCCTGACCGCACGGCTCCGCCTGCCGTGCTCCGGCGTGTGCGCCCGCCGTGTCGATCACGGGACGGCGTGTGCTGCCGTGCGCCGGGCGGGCGGGGCCGCGGCGGCCCAGGTGGGGCGCCCGGCCGCCGTTACCCTTCCCGCATGACCACCACGCAGGACACCCAGGACTTCGCCGGCTACGTCGCCTCCCTCCCCCGCGTCCTCGCCGGGGCCGCCGCCCTCTTCCGGGACGTGCGGGGGCGGGTGCTGCTCGTCGAGCCGAACTACCGGGAGGGGTGGGCCCTGCCCGGCGGCACGGTCGAGTCGGACGAGGGGGAGAGCCCGCGGGACGGGGCGCGGCGGGAGACGGCCGAGGAGATCGGCCTGGACCGGCCGCTGGGCCGGCTCCTCGCGGTGGACTGGGTGCGGACGCCGGGTGTGCCGCCGCTCGTGGCGTACCTGTACGACGGCGGGGTGCTCGGAGAGGACGAGCTGAGGGCGATCCGGCTCCAGGAGGAGGAGCTGCTGTCGTGGCGGCTGGTGGAGCGCGAGGAGATCACCGCGCACCTGCCGGGCTCCCTGGGCCGCCGGGTGCTGGCCGCGCTCGACGTGCTGGCGGACGGCTCGGGCACGGCGGAGCTGGAGGACGGCCGCCGCGTGCACTGACCGGCGCGATATCGGCTCGCCGGGCGCGCCCCGTCCGCCCTACCCTCGCGGCATGAGCAAGCCCCTCGTCGCCCTCCTGACCGGCGCCGGCGTCAGCACGGACTCCGGCATCCCCGACTACCGCGGACCGGCCGGGCTGTGGCGCCGCGACCCGGACGCCGAGAAGCTCGTGACGTACGAGTACTACATGGCCGACCCGGAGATCCGCCGCCGGTCGTGGCGGATGCGGCAGGAGAACTTCGCCGCCCTGCCCGAGCCGAACGCCGCGCACCGTGCGGTGGCCGAGCTGGAGCGGTCCGGGACGGCGGTACGGGTGATCACGCAGAACGTGGACGGTCTGCACCAGCTCGGCGGCATGCCGGACCGCAAGGTGCTGGAACTGCACGGCACGGCGCGCATGGTCGTCTGCACGAAGTGCCACGCGCGGACGCCGATGGAGGACGCCCTGGCCCGCCTGACGGCCGGCGAGGACGACCCGCCCTGCGTCGACTGCGGCGGCATCCTCAAGCCGGCGACGGTGATGTTCGGCGAGGCGCTGGACCCCATGGTGCTCGGCGAGGCGGTGGCGGTCACGAAGGCCTGCACCCTCTTCATAGCCGCCGGCACCAGTCTCCAGGTCCACCCCGCGGCGGGCCTCGCCCAGGTCGCCGCCGACCACGGCGCCCGCCTGGTCGTCGTCAACGCGGAACCGACGCCGTACGACGACCTGGCGGACGAGGTCGTCCGCGAACCGATCGGCACGTCGCTGCCGGCGCTGCTGCGGCGGATCGCCGCTTAGTCACGCCTGGAAGAGAGCCGCTCCACGTTCGAAATCCAGCAGGCGCTGTTTGCGGGGCAGACCGCCGCCGTAGCCGGTGAGGCTGCCGGTGGAGCCGATGACGCGGTGGCAGGGGACGATGACGCCGACCGGGTTGCGGCCGTTGGCCAGGCCGACGGCGCGGGACGCCTTGGGGTTGCCGAGGAGGTCGGCGAGCTGTCCGTAGGTGCGGGTCTCGCCGTAGGGGATGCGGCGGAGCTGGTCCCACACGCGGAGCTGGAACGCGGTGCCGTGCAGGCGCAGGGGGACGGTGAACTCGGTCAGTTCGCCCGCGAAGTAGGCGGCCAGCTGTTCCTTCGTCTCCGTGAAGGGGCTGTCGTCGGGGGCGCCGAAGGTCTCCTCCGGCGGGCGGTGGCGCTGACCCTCCATGTAGAGGCCGCAGAGGACACCGTCGTCGGCGACGAGGGTCAGAGAGCCGTAGGGGCTGTCGGTCACGGTGTGCTGTCGCATCGGTCCTCCCCTGCCGGTCAGGCCGGCAGGACGTTGATCGGGTGGCTGTCGGTCGCCCAGAGGTACTGGACGGCGTACGCGCGCCAGGGGCGCCAGGCGGCGGCCCGGGTGGTGAGGGCGGCCGGGGTGGACGGGAGGCCCAGGGCGCGGGCGGCACGGCGGACGCCGAGGTCGGTGGGGAGGAAGGCGTCGGGGTCGCCGAGGGCGCGCATGGCGATGACGTCGGCGGTCCAGGGGCCGAAGCCGGGGAGGGCGAGGAGTGCCGCGCGGGTCTTGGGCCAGTCGCTGTCGGCGCCCAGGCGGAGGTCGCCGTCCGCGAGCCGGCGGACCAGGGTGGTCAGGGTGGCACGCCGGGTGCGGGGCATGGCGAGGGCGTCCGGGTCGAGCGCGGCCAGGTGCTCCGGTGCCGGGAAGAGGTGGGTGAGGCCGCCCTCGGGGTCGTCGACGGGTGTGCCGTGCGCGGTGACCAGGCGGGCCGCGTGGGTGCGGGCGGCGGCCGTGGACACCTGCTGTCCGAGGACCGCGCGCACGGCGAACTCCGCCTCGTCGACCGTGCGCGGCACCCGGCGTCCGGGCGCCTTGTCGACCAGGGGCGCGAGCGCGGGATCGGCGCGCAACTGCTCGTCCACCGCGACCGGGTCCGCGTCGAGGTCGAGCAGGCGGCGGCAGCGGCTGATGGCGACGGTCAGGTCCCGCGGGTCGCTCAGGGCGAGCCGGCAGGCGATGTGGTCGGGGCGCGGGGCCAGGGCGACGATGCCGTGGCCGTACGGGAGGCGCAGCGTGCGGCGGTAGGCGCCGACGGGGTCACCGCCCACGCCTTCAGGGCTGCGCGGGAGCCACTCCTCGACGCCGGGTACGGCGGTGGCGGCGAGGTGGCCGAAGAGGTTGTCGGGGTGGAGCGGGGCACGGAACGGCAGGCGCAGCGTGATCACCCCGGGTGTGGCGGCGGCCGCGTGTTTCGGCGCCCGGGTGCGCAGCTCGCTCGGGGAGAGCGCGAACACCTCGCGCACGGTGTCGTTGAAGGTGCGCACGGAGGAGAAGCCGGCCGCGAAGGCGACGTCCGCCATCGGCAGGCCGGTCGTCTCGACGAGCAGCCGCGCCGTCTGCGCCCGCTGGGCGCGGGCCAGGGCGAGGGGGCCCGCTCCCAGTTCGGCGAACAGCTGGCGTTCGATCTGCCGGGTGCTGTAGCCGAGGCGGGCGGCGAGTCCGGTGACGCCCTCGCGGTCCACGACGCCGTCGGCGATCAGCCGCATGGTGCGGGCGACGAGGTCGGCGCGTACGTTCCACTCCGGGGAGCCGGGGCTGGTGTCGGGGCGGCAGCGCTTGCACGCCCGGAATCCGGCCTGCTGGCAGGCGGCGGCGCTCGGGTGGAACACCATGTGCTCCGGCTTGGGCGGAACCGCAGGGCAGCTGGGCCGGCAGTAGATGCCGGTGGTGAGGACGGCGGTGTAGAACCAGCCGTCGAACCGCGCGTCCTTCGACTGCACGGCGCGCACGCAGCGCTCGGTGTCGGTGTGCATCCCCTGGTGCATGCCTCAAGGATCCGGCACGGGACCTGCCGGGGTCTGGCGGGAATCCGACATCAACGTCCGGTGTCCTGCGGTTCCTCGGATCACCGTCTCCGGGGTGGGGCCAGCAGGTCGCGCATCGTCTCCGCCGCCCGCACGGCCGCGTCGCCGCAGCAGTTGTTGAACAGGACGTGCAGCTCGTCCGCCTGCTGTGCCGCCCGGCGCAGGCGGGGCGCCCACGCGGCGAGCTCCGTGACGTCGTAGTCGTGGCGGAAGCGGTCCTCCTTGCTGCCCCTCCCCCACGCCGCGTTGCGGCCGTGGAACCGTACGACGGCCACGGCGGGCCGGGTGACGGGGACCAGGGGCGGCAGCGAGGCGGGGAGGCCCTGCGCCATGTCGGTGCCCACCGCCGTCACGTCCAGGGAGGTCAGCAACTCACGCGTCTCGTCGGCGCGTTCGGCGGTCCACCAGGCGGGGTGGCGGAACTCCACGGCGAGCGGCCAGCCTTTGGTGCGTGCCGCGCAGTCCTCCAGGAAGCGTTCGGCCGGGGCGCCGGGGGTGAACCACGGGGGGAACTGGAACAGCACGGCCCCCAGCCGTCCGGCCGCGCGCAGGGGGTCGACGGCCTCCGCGAAGCGGCCCCACACCTCGTCCAGCAGGGCCGGAGCGGCGGGACCACGCGCGGGCACCCGGTCGCGCAGGTCGGCCGGAAGCGCCTCGGGCCGGGTGGGGTGGCCGGTCAGCAGGGAGAACGCCTTGACGTCGAAGCGGAAGCCGTCCGGGGTGCGTTCCACCCACAGCTCGCTGTTGCGGCGGCGCGGCAACGCGTAGTAGCCGGAGTCCACTTCGACGACCGGCAGCCGCTCCGCATAGTGCCGCAGCCGCCCTTCCGCGTCGCGCCGCCCGCGCGGGTACCAGCCGCTCGCGACGAGTTGGCGGTCCGTCCAGGAGCAGGCGCCGACCATGATGTCACCCATGGGAGCCCGGTTACCCCGGGCTCCCCCGAGTGTGCCGCGCTATTCGACGGCGGTGGGCCGGCGGGACAGGGTGTGCGCCCGGTCCACGTCGGTGAGCGGGCGCAGCCGGTAGGTGTAGGCGTAGTCGCGGTCGGCGAAGAGCTTGAACTCGTCGTGGGTGTGCGCACCCCAGCTGTTGTCGCCGCCCACGCCCATCTGCCGGTGGTTGACCCGCAGGACGACCGCGTCACGGGGGGTGAGCTGGTAGTCGTGCCGGACGCCCGCGGACAGGTCCTCCGGGGTGAAGTGCGAGGCATTGATCTCGACGAGGGGTTCACCCGTCACCAGCAGCCCCCGTCCGGTCCGGTCGGTCAGCGCGGCCCAGCGCACGTCGGTCTTGTTGCCGTTCTCCTGCGGACGGATGTACGGGGTCCACTGCTCGGCCACGGTCGAGGACCAACGGCCCACATCGGTACCGGCGTTGCGGTCCCAGTGGTTCTCCTCGGGGCCACGCCCGTACCAGTGCAGCCGGTCCAGGCGGCGGGGCAGGAACAGCAGGGAACCGACCTCGGGGAGATACGGCAGGTTCGCGGCGCCCGGGCGGAGGGTGTGGTCCACCTTGATCTCGCCGTGGCCGAAGACCGTGTACGTCGTGGAGTACCGCGACTCGACGGTGGTGGGGAGGGTGCCGGTGACGCGGACCTCGACGGCGCGGTCGCCGAGCGGCCGCACGGTGACGCCGGTGACCGTGCGGCGGGCGCCCGCGTCGCGCCAGGTCTGGTTGCGCAGGTGCTGGCCGTTGCCCCGGTCGTTGTCGGTGGGCGCCCGCCAGAAGTTGGGCGCCGGCCCGGAGGTGAGGAGGCGGGTGCCGTCGGCCTCGTAGTCGGTGAGGAGGCCGGTTCGGCGGTCGACGGTGACCGAGAAGCCCTGGCCCGTGATGCGGACGTCCTCGTCACGGGTCTCGTGCTGCAGCGCCGGGACGCGGGACAGGGGCACGGGCACGACCGCCGGGGTGTCCGCGTCGAGCGGGAGCTGATGCCGGGCCACCTCGAAACCGGGCTCCGCCCAGGGTGTGCGCTCCCGCGTGGTGAAGGACAGCTGGAGGAAGAACTCCGTGCCCGGGGCCGGATCGCGGGGCAGGCGCACGGGCAGGCCGACGCGCTTCTCGGACAGCGGCTCCAGGTCGAGCTGGTCCCGGGTGAAGCGTCCGCGGCCGGTCACCTCCCCGTCCGCGACCAGCTCCCACCGGCCGTCGAAGTCACGGAGGTTGGTGAACAGGTACTCGTTGGTGAGGGTGACCGCGCCCGGTCCGCCGCCGGGGGTGCGGACGGCGCCGACGGCCTGGTGGACGCGTTTGATCTCGGCCGCCTTGCCTCCGAGCTCGCGGTCGGCGGTGACGATGCCGTCCGCGACGAACGCGCCGTCGTTGGGGTTGTCGCCCCAGTCCCCGCCGTATGCCAGGAAGGTCCTGGCCTCGGGGCGTTTCCGCTCCGTCCTCACGGTGGCGGCGTCGAACCAGAAGCGCACGCCCTCGTCGCCGGGCGTCCGGTCCTCCGAGCCCAGTTCGGCGGTGGTGAGGGCGCGGGCGTAGACGCGGGCCCGGCGGATCGTGCCGTCGAACTCCCGGGTCTGGTTGTCGGTGTCGGAGGCGAGGGACAGCGGGGCGGTGTTGCTGGTGGGCCGGCGGTCGGTGGTGCGGGTGGCACGGACCGCGCCGTCGACGTACAGGCCGAGGGTGCCGGTGCCGGCGTCGAAGACGCCCGCGACATGGTGCTCCCTGCCACTCCAGTCGTCCGGAACCGTCCAGTTGACGGCGATCCACTGGCCGTCGGAGTGGATGAAGAACTCCACCCTGCGGTCGGTCTGCTTGAGCGCGTACTGGGTGTCGCCCTTGGCCACGATCGGCTGGTGGTAGCCGGGCACGCCCGGGGTGAACCACGCCTCCAGGGTGAGGGAGCCGGTGAGGTCGAGGCTGTCGTGCCGTTCGAAGACGGTGATGCCGGACAGGCCCTTGTCCCGGTCGAGGCGGCCTCGGGTGGCGAGGATCTCGCCGCGCAGCGCGGCCGGCCCCGACTCGGTGAGCAGGACGCGTCCGGGTACCGGGGTGTGGAGGGACTGGTCGGCGAAGTCCCAGATCCAGCCGCCCTGGAGGACGTCGTGACGGCGCACGACGTCCCAGTACTTCCCGAAGTTGCCGTTGGAGTTCCCCATCGCGTGGGAGTACTCGATCATGACGTACGGCCGGGTGTCGGCGGTGTCCAGGGCGCGCTGCTCGACACGGTCGGGGCTCTCGTACATGCGGGAGCGGATGTCGCTGATGCCGGGCCGGTCGTCGCCCTCGTACTGGATGACACGGGTGGCGTCGTAGGAGCGGATCCAGTCGTGCATGGCGGTGAAGGTGGAGCCGCCGCCGGCCTCGTTGCCGAGCGACCAGACGACCACCGAGGGGTGGTTCTTGTCGCGGTGGACCATGTTCTGCGCGCGGGCGACGCAGGCGGCGGTCCAGTCGGGGTGGTCGCCCGGGTAGCGGTCGCGGATGCCGTGGGTCTCGAGGTTGGTCTCGTCGACGAGGTAGAGGCCGTACGCGTCGGCGAGTTCGTACCAGAGCGGGTTGTCCGGGTAGTGCGAGGTGCGGACGGAGTTCATGTTGAGCCGCTTGACGATCGTGATGTCCCGGACCATGTCCTCGCGGGTGAGGGCGGTGCCGCGGGCCGGGTGCATCTCGTGGCGGTTGGTGCCGCGGAAGGACACGGGGCGGCCGTTGATCCGCATCAGCCCGTCCTTGAGCGCGAACTCCCGGATCCCCACCCGGTGGGAGAGGGTCTCGACGACCGCGCCGGCCGGGTCACGGAGCCGGAGGACGGCCGTGTAGAGGTACGGCTCCTCCGCCGACCACAGCCGCGGCTCGGGCACCGCCCGCGACGCCCGTACGGTGACGTCCCGGCCGGCCTCCACGGAACCGAGGTCGGCGGTCTGCCGCAGCGGCCGGGACCACACGGCGTGCCCGCGCGCGTCGTAGAGCTGCGTCTCGACGGTGTACCGGCCGCCGCCCGCGCCCTCGCCGTACGCCCGCACATGCGCGGTGACGTCCAGCTCGGCGGCGGTGTACGTGTCGTCGAGCGGTGTCTCCAGCTTGAAGTCGCGCAGGTGCACGGGCGGGGTGGAGAAGAGGTGGACCGAGCGGAAGATGCCGCTCAGCCGGATCATGTCCTGGTCCTCCAGCCAGTCGCCGTCGGAGTAGCGGTACACCTCGACCGCGATCTGGTTGGTTCCGGGGCGGAGGTGGTCGGTGACGTCGTACTCGGAGGGGGTGTAGGAGTCCTCGTCGTAGCCGACGAGTTCTCCGTTGATCCACACGTAGTGCGCGGACTTGACGCCCTCGAAGTGCAGGAAGACGCGGCGGCCGCGCCAGTCGCGCGGGACGGTGAAGGTGCGGCGGTACTGGCCCACGGGGTTGTAGCGGGTGGGCGCGGCGGGCGGCTGGGGCTCCTCGCCGCGGCCGTTGGGGCCCCAGTAGGGGTAGGTGATGTTCAGGTAGATCGGGAAGTCGTGGCCGTGCATCTGCCACACCGACGGGACCGGGATCGTGTCCCAGCCACGGTCGTCGGTGTCGGTGCGGTGGAAGTCGGGGTCGCGGTCCTCGGGCCGGTCCGCGTAGGCGAACTTCCAGGTGCCGTCCAGGTCCAGCCGGTACGGCGAGCGGGTGCGGTCGGCCGCGAGCGCCTGCGGTACGCCGGCGTACGGCATGAGCGTGGTGTGCGGGGGTTCGGTGCCGAGGCGGAAGACGCCGAAGTCGTTCCACTCCGGTGGGCCGTCGTCGGCCTGCGGGCGCGGGCCGGCCGCGTGCGCGGCTCCGGAGGGGGCGGCGAGCGCGAGGGCGCCGAGCACGGCGGCGCCGGACTCCAGGAGACGGCGGCGGCTGACGACGGGGCGGGCGGGACCTTCGGCGGGAGACACGTGCGGGTGCGGCATGACCGTGGCCTTCCTCGGTGCGACAGGGCACTGCACGGACTGAGGGCACGCCGGATCCCCCGGCGGCGCGGCGTCACGGCGGCGACGTCACGCCGGAGGAGAACCACGACGGGTGGTGACGGTGCGACTACTGAGCCCGCCACACCCTAGGACTCGCACACAAACGAAGCAATGATGCCGTCGGACTCTGTTCGGTCGTGGTGGTTCAGTGCTCTCCTCTCTGGATCACGGGGTGCCGTGCGGTCAGCCGCTCGTGACGGTGCCCTCCGGTTCCGGCGTGCCGTGTTCGCCGAGCCAGCGGGCGAGCTTGCCGCGCCGGCCGATGGCCCGCAACCGGCGCTCGGCGTCCTCACGGGTCTCCGGGGTGGCGACGAGCAGGACCTCGTCGCCGGCGCACAGCACGGTGTCGCGGTCGGGCACCAGCGTGGCGCCCTCGCGGACGATCAGGGTGACGACGGCCGGGTGCGGCAGCCGCAGCTCGAAGACGGCGACCCCGTGCAGGTGGGAGCCCTCCGGGATGGCCACCGTGAGCAGGTCGGCGTCCAGGACGTCGAGGGGCGCGGCCTCCACCTGGATCTCGCGCAGCGCGTCCGTACGCACCAGGCCGAGGCGGCGGGCGACGGCGGGCAGGGTGGGGCCCTGGAGCAGGGTGAACAGGGCCACCAGCACGAACACGATGTTGAGGATCTCGCGGGCGTGCGGCACCTCCTCCACCACCGGGAAGGTGGTGAGCACGATGGGCACCGCGCCGCGCAGACCCGCCCAGGAGATGAACGCCTGCTGCCGGAGCGGGATGCGGAACGGCAGCAGGCACAGCAGCACCGAGACGGGGCGGGCGACGAGCAGCAGCACCAGGCCGACGACGAGGGCCGGCAGTACCGCCCCGGACAGCTCGCTGGGATCGACGAGCAGGCCGAGCATCACGAACAGGCCGATCTGGGCCAGCAAGCCGGCGCCCTCGGCGAAGGACCGGGTGGCGGCGCGGTGCGGGAGCTGGGAGTTGCCGAGGACCAGCCCCGACAGATAGGCGGCGATGATGCCGCTCGCGCCGACCGCGCCGGCGGCGGCGAAGGCGGTGATGCCGAAGCCGACCGTGGCCAGCGGGTAGAGGCCCGTGGCGGGCAGGGCGATGTGGCGCAGGGCGACGGAGCCCAGGAGTCCGATCAGCACGCCGAGCGTGCCGCCGGCCGCCAGCTGGAACAGCAGGTTGCCGAAGAGGGGGCCGATCGCCGGGACGTCGGAGGTGGTGGTGGAGAAGACCAGGACGAGGATGATGGTGGGCGCGTCGTTGAAGCCGGACTCCGCCTCCACGAGTCCGGTCAGCTTCCGGGGCAGGGGCAGCGCCCGCAGCACGGAGAAGACGGCGGCCGAGTCCGTCGAGGAGACGATCGCGCCGAGCAGCAGCGCCACGTTCCAGTCCAGACCGAGCAGGAAGTGGGCGCCCGAGGCGGTGACCAGTACGGACAGGAACACACCCACGGTGGCCAGCACGCCCGCGGGCGCCACCAGTCTGCGGACGTCGCTCCACTGGGTGGTCAGACCACCTTCCACGAGGATCACGGCCAGGGCCGCGGTACCGAGCGCCTGCGCGAGCTGGACGTCGTCGAAGGCCAGGCCGAGCCCGTCCTCGCCGGCCACGATCCCCACCGCGAGGAAGAGCAGCAGACTGGGCAGACCCGCCCGGTGCGCGGTGCGGGCGGCGGCGATGCTGGCCAGCAGCACCGTGCCCGCGATGAGCAGCGTCACGTACAGCTCGGGCAGGGTCATCGATCAGTTCCTCGTACCGTCCTCGGTCGTCCGTCGGTCGCCGCCATCCCGGTCCCGTCCACGGCGCTGTGCATCACGATCACACCGGGCGGGGCGGCACAGGCGCACATACACGCCCGGCGGGCACCGGCGTCGAAGGGATCAAGGGGGCCGTTCGAACCCTCACCCGAGCGGGTGGGTCCACGCCATCAGGGCCATCACCCAATTCGAGGCGTGCCGGACATGTACGGCGGGAATGCTCGGTGCACGGACCTCGGCACCCGGGCCGCGACTGGGTAAAGTGGTGGCAAAGGTGCCGGCTCTCCCTCTGTGCCGGCCGGCGCCGGCCGAAGCCCTCCACCCCGGGTGAGAAGAGGCGCGACATGGACCCTTGGCTGATCTGGCTGATCGTCGCGGCCGTCCTGGCCGTGGCGGAGATCTTCACCCTCACCGCCGCCCTCGGCATGCTGAGCGCGGCCGCGCTGGTCACGGCGGGTGTCGCGGCGGTGGGTCTGCCGCTGTGGGTCCAACTGCTCGCGTACGCCGTCCTCGCCGCCGTCACGCTGCTGTTCGTCCGGCCGCTCGCCCTGCGTCACCTCCAGCGCCCGCAGCGTACGCGCTTCGGTGTGGACGCGCTCGTGGGCAAGCCCGCGCAGGTGCTGACGGCCGTGTCGGGCACCGACGGCAGGATCCGCATCGACGGCGAGGAGTGGACGGCCCGCAGTTACGACGAAACACTGGTGATCTCGCCCGGCACGACCGTCGACGTCATCGAGATCAGTGGCGCCACCGCGATCGTCTACCCACGGGACTGAAGCCATGGACATCTCCGCCCCTCTCGTCGCCGGGCTGCTGGTGGCCCTGCTCGCGATCTTCACGGTGATCCGGGCGGTGCGCATCGTGCCCCAGGCGCGCGCCCGCAACGTGGAGCGGCTGGGCCGCTACCACAAGACCTTGACCCCCGGTCTCAACCTCGTCATCCCGTACATCGACCGGGTGCACCCGCAGATCGACCTGCGCGAACAGGTCGTGTCCTTCAAGCCGCAGCCGGTCATCACCGAGGACAACCTGGTCGTCGAGATCGACACCGTGCTGTACTTCCAGGTCACCGACCCGCGCGCCGCTTTCTACGAGATCGCCAGCTTCCTCCAGGCGGTGGAGCAACTGACCGTCACCACGCTGCGCAACGTGGTCGGCTCCATGGACCTGGAGAAGACGCTCACCTCCCGGGACACCATCAACAGCCAGCTGCGCGGGGTGCTCGACGAGGCGACCGGGAAGTGGGGGCTGCGGGTCAACCGCGTGGAGATCAAGGCCATCGACCCGCCGCAGTCCATCAAGGAGGCCATGCAGAAGCAGATGCGGGCCGAGCGGGACAAGCGGGCGGCGATCCTGGGCGCCGAGGGGCAGCGCCAGTCGCAGATCCTCACGGCGGAGGGCGACAAGCAGGCGGCCGTGCTGCGTGCGGAGGGCAACCGGACCGCCGCGATCCTGGAGGCCGAGGGCCAGTCGCGCGCCATCGACGAGGTGTTCCAGGCGATCCACCGCAACGACCCCGACCCGAAGCTGCTCGCCTACCAGTACCTCCAGGCGCTCCCCCAGCTCGCGCAGGGGCAGGGCAACAACTTCTGGGTGATCCCGAGCGAGATCACGACGGCGCTGCAGGGGGTGTCGAAGGCGTTCAGCGAGTCGCTGCCGCCGTCCCCGGCCACCCGGGCGAAGCCTGCCGCCGACGACGAGGCCGCGGCCAAGGCCGCCGACGACACGGCGGAGGCGGCCCAGGCGGCGGCGGAGGCGGTCGCCGACGCGGCGGAGGCGGACCGGCGCCCGCGGGGGCTCTGAGGTCCGCGTCGGGGCCGGGACCGCCGCCGACCCGGCCGGTGTCGGCGCCTCGGGTCAGGCCGGAACCGCCGGAGTCGCGGGCGTCGCCTGAGCTGTGGCCGGACGACGCGGCGGGCGTGAAGAGCGGCCTGTCCGGTACGGGCCGCGTGGTCGGCGGGAGAGGCGAGGGCGTCAGGTGACGGCACGCGGGGGCGTCGACGCGCCCCCGTCAGCCGACCGCCGCCGCGAACGCCTCGTACGCCCGTTCGTCGAAGAGGACGAAGGTGATCTCCTCGACCGACGTGTCCGTGGTGCGGACCGTTCCCACGGCGATGCGGGCCGCGTCGTCCAGAGGCCAGCGGTAGACGCCCGTGGAGACGGCGGGGAAGGCGACCGTGCGGGCGCCCAGTTCACCGGCGACGCGCAGGGACTCGCGGTAGCAGGAGGCGAGGAGCGGGGAGCGGTCCTCCGTCGCGCTGTGCACCGGGCCGACCGTGTGGATCACCCAGCGCGCGTCCAGCCGGCCGGCGGTGGTGGCGACCGCCTGTCCCGTCGGGAGCCCCCTGCCGAACCGGGAGGCGCGCAGGGCGCGGCACTCGGCAAGGATCTCCGGGCCGCCCCGCCGGTGGATCGCGCCGTCGACGCCGCCTCCGCCGAGGAGGGACGAGTTGGCCGCGTTGACGATCGCGTCGGCGCTCTGCCGGGTGATGTCGCCCTGCACGAGGGAGATCCTGGGGGTCGTCATGTCTGGCGGAGCCTCCTCCACACCGCCTTGGCGGCGTTGTGCCCGGGCATGCCGTGCACGCCGGGACCGGGCGGGGTGGCCTGCGAGCAGATGAACACGGCGGGGTGCGGTGTCGCGTACGGGAACAGCGACAGCTTGGGGCGCAGCAGCGTCTGGAGCCCGGAGACGGCGCCGGTCGCGATGTCGCCGCCGACGTAGTTGGCGTTACGCGCGGCCAGTTCGGGCGGGCCCGCGGTGGCGCGGGCCAGGACGCGGTCGCGGAAGCCGGGCGCGAACCGCTCCAGCTGGCGCTCGATCGCGTCGGTGAGGTCGCCGGTCCAGCCGTGCGGGACGTGCCCGTAGGCCCAGAAGACGTGCTTGCCTTCGGGGGCGCGGGTGGGGTCGACGACGGAGGGCTGCACGGTGATGAGGAACGGCGCGTCGGGGGCGTGCTTCTCCCGGGACGCGGCGCGCAGGGCGGCGCCGATCTCCGCGCTGTCCGCGCCGATCTGCACGGTCCCGGCCCTGCGCGCCTCGGGGGCGGTCCACGGGACGGGCCCGTCGAGCGCGTAGTCGATCTTGAAGACGCCGGGTCCGTAGCGGTAGCGGGCGTAGTGGTCGCCGAAGCCGGCGATACGGGCCAGCGCGGTGGGCGAGGTGTCGAAGACGTACGCCCGCGCCGGGGGCAGGTCGTCGAGCCGTTTGACCTCGTAGTCGGTGTGCACGGTGCCGCCGAGTTCGCGCAGGTACGCGGCGAGGGCGTCGGAGATGGCCTGGGAGCCGCCCCGGGCGACGGGCCAGCCGCGGGTGTGGGCGGCGAGGGCGAACACCAGGCCTATGGCCGAGGTGGCGAAGCCGCTGAGCGGGGCCATCACATGGGCGACGAGGCCGGCGAAGAGGGTGCGGGCGCGCTCGTCGCGGAAGCGGCGGGCCAGCCAGGTCGACGGGGGCAGGCCGACGAGGCCGAACCGGGCGAGGGTGACCGGGTCGCGCGGCAGCGCGGTCAGCGGCAGCGACATGAAGTCGCGGACCAGGGTGTCCCAGCGGTGCAGGAAGGGCGTCACGAGCCGCCGGTACGCGCCGGCGTCGCGCGGCCCGAAGGAGGCGGCCGTCTCGCCGACCGAGCGGGACAGCACGGCCGCCGTGCCGTCCGGGAAGGGGTGGGCCATGGGCAGCTCGGGGTGCAGCCACTCCAGGCCGTACCGCTCCAGCGGCAGGCCGCGGAAGGCGGGCGAGCTGACGGCGAGGGGGTGGGCGGCGGAGCAGGGGTCGTGCCGGAAGCCGGGGAGGGTCAGCTCCTCGGTGCGGGCGCCGCCGCCGACGGTCCCCTTGGCCTCGAAGAGGGCCACCGAGAAGCCACGCCTGGCCAGTTCCACGGCGGCGGTCAGCCCGTTCGGCCCCGCCCCCACCACGACCGCATCGAGCATCGACGGCACCTTCGGACTCCTTCGTCAGCCGACGGCCACAGAGGATCAGGATATGCCGGGCCGCGCGCGGGACCGGACGGCGTCCGGTCACCCGCACCGCACCGCCCGGCCTCCCGCACGGTCACACGGCCGCGGACAGCAGCTCCACCACCCGCCGCGCGGTGGCCTCGTCCCGCGCCGCGGTGAACGGCAGCGTGTTGCCGCCTCGGATGTCGAAGGGCGTGCCCGCGCGGGTGAGGTGGGCGCCGCCCGCCTCCTCCACCAGCAGCAGACCGGCCGCGTGGTCCCAGGCCAGCTCCCAGCTGAACGCGGTGGCGTCCAGCTCGCCCCGGGCCACCGCCAGGTACTCGAGTCCGGCCGAGCCGCAGGGGCGCGGGGCCACGCCGTCGGTGCGCAGGCCGAGGAGGGCGCGCTTCTGCTCGTCGGTGGTGAAGTCCGGGTGGGAGGTGGCGACGCGGATCTCCCGGCCGGGCTCCGGGGAGCCGGAGCGCAGCGGCTCGCCGTCGAGGCGGGCGCCCTGTCCGCGCACGGCGGTGGCCAGCAGGCCGAGGGCCGGGGCGTACGTCCAGGAGGCCTGCACCACGCCGTGCAGGGCGAGGGCGACCAGCGTGCAGTAGCCGGTCTCGCCGCGCACGAACTGGCGCGTGCCGTCGACGGGGTCGACGATCCACACCGGCGCGTCCCCCCGTATCGCCTCGTACGACGACGGGTCGGCGTGCACGCCTTCCTCGCCGACCACCACGGATCCGGGCAGCAGGCGGGGCAGCTCCGCCGTGAGGCGCCGCTCGGCCTCGCGGTCGGCGTCGGTCACCACGTCGTGCGGCCCGGTCTTGCGGTCCACCTCGTGGGCGGCGAGACGGCGCCAGCGCGGCACGATCTCCCGCGCGGCGGCCTCCCGGACCGCGGCCTCCACGTCGTGGGCGTACCGGGTGAGGAACTGGTCGATGGTCGCGTGGGTCTCGATCACTCGTCCATGAGAGCACGCCGCACCGACAGCCCCGCCACGCCTCGGGACGATCTCGGGTGCGGGCGGCGCGGAAATGGGCCGCCCGCACCCGGTGGCATGGGTTCAGCGGCCCACCGCGTACCCCTGCTGGCCGCGCGGGTTGGCGGCCGCGGAGAGGATGCCGGTCTCCGGGTCGCGGGCGACCGCGCAGAGCCGGCCCTCGGACCAGGCGTCGCCGACGGTGACGGCGTGGCCGCGGCGGCGCAGCTCCTCGACGACCTCCGGGTCGGTGCGGGACTCGACGGTGACGCTGCCGGGCCGCATGCCGCGCGGGTAGAACGAGCCGGGGAAGCTGTCGTTGTGCCAGTTCGGGGCGTCGATGGCGCCCTGGAGGTCGAGCCCGCCGCGCACCTTCGCGCGCAGGGCGACGGCGAGGAAGAAGTGCAGCTGCCACTGGTCCTGCTGGTCGCCGCCGGGCGTGCCGAACGCCATGACCGGCACGCCGTCGCGCAGGGCGAGGGACGGAGTGAGCGTGGTGCGGGGGCGGCGGCCCGGGGTGAGGCTGTTGGGCAGGCCCTCCTCCAGCCAGGTCATCTGGAGCCGGGTGCCGAGCGGGAAGCCCAGCTCGGGCACGACGGGGTTGGACTGGAGCCAGCCGCCGCTGGGCGTGGCGGAGATCATGTTGCCCCAGCGGTCGACGATGTCGAGGTGGCAGGTGTCGCCGCGGGTGGCGCCGTCGGCGGAGACCTCCGGCTCGCCGGGCACGGGCGAGGTGGGGCTCTTGGCGACGGTCGGCTCGCCGACGCCCATGGGGCTGAAGCCGGGATCGTCGGTGGCGACGACGCGCGCGTGGGCGGCGAGCCGGGGGGCGCGGCCGCCGGGGCTGCCGGGGCGCAGCTCGTGGGAGGCGCGCGGGCCGACCAGGGCGCGCCGCTCGGCGTTGTACGCGGCGGACAGCAGGTCGTCGAGCGGTACGTCGGCGGCGTCGCCGTACCAGGCCTCGCGGTCGGCCATGGCGAGCTTGCAGTTCTCGATCAGCAGGTGCTGATAGGCGGCCGAGCCGTAGGGCGGCAACTCGTCCGGAAGCAGTGCGAGTTGCTGGAGGAGCGCCGGGCCCTGGCTCCAGGGGCCCGCCTTGCACACGGTCCAGCCGTCGAAGTCGTACGTCACCGGGTCCTCGTAGCCGGCGGACCAGGCGGCGAGGTCGTCGGCGGTGAGGGTGCCGGTGTGGTGCTTCCCGCTGGTGTCGAGGGTGGGCCGGGCGGCCTGCCGGACCAGGGCCTCCGCGACGAAGCCGGTCCGCCACACGTCGCGGGCGGCTTCGATCTGCGCCTCCCGGCCGCCGGCTCCCGCGACCTCGGCGAGGAGCCGCTTCCAGGTGGCGGCGAGGGCGGGGTTACGGAAGAGCTCGCCGGGGCGCGGCGGGCGCCCGCCGGGCAGGTAGACCTCGGCGGAGGTGGTCCACTCCGTCTCGAACAGCTCGCGTACGGTCTCCACGGTCTCGCCGACCCGCTCCACGGGCGGGTGGCCGTCCTCGGCGTAGGCGACGGCGTACTTGAGGACGTCGGCGAGGGACTTGGTGCCGTGGTCGCGCAGCAGGAGCATCCAGGCGTCGAAGGCGCCGGGCACGGCGGCGGCGAGGGGTCCGGTGCCGGGGACGAGGCCGAGGCCGAGCCCCTTGTAGTGGGCGACGGTCGCGCCGGCCGGGGCGACGCCCTGCCCGCACAGCACCCGGACGTCCCCGCCGGCGGGGGCGAGGATCATGGGCACCTCGCCGGCCGGGCCGTTGAGGTGGGGTTCGACGACGTGCAGCACGAAGGCGCCGGCGACGGCGGCGTCGTAGGCGTTGCCGCCGTCCTCGAGGACGGCCATGGCGGACTGGGAGGCCAGCCAGTGGGTGGAGGACACCATGCCGAAGGTGCCCTGGAGGGTCGGTCGGGTGGTGAACTGCATCCCCTGCCCCAGGTGTTCGCGTCGTCCGGCCCTGCGCACCACCCGCTCCGGGCCGGCGGCCTCGGCCACTGCCGCACGCAGGGTAAGCGCGTACTGCGGGACGACGCCACCCTCGGCGGCGCCCGCGGCACCGGGCGTCGCGGGCGTGACGGGAACAATCCGGGCGGGCCCGGTGTTGGCGCACGCGGCTGACGAAAGGCGGAGTCGTGCACGGTGAGTACAAGGTCCCCGGCGGCAAGCTCGTCGTGGTGGACGTGGACGTGGTGGACGGGGCGCTGCGCCACGCGCGCGTGGCGGGCGACTTCTTCCTGGAGCCGGACGAGGCGCTGGACGCCGTGAACGGCGCCCTGGAGGGCGCCCCTGCCGACACCGACGCCGCCGGTCTGGCCGCGCGGATCGAGGCCGCCCTGCCGGAGGGGACCGTGATGTACGGGCTCACGGCGGAGGGCGTCGGCATCGCGGTGCGCCGGGCGCTGGCGCACGCCACGGACTGGACCGACTACGACTGGCAGCTGGTGCACGAGGGGCCGCAGCCGCCCGCGCTGCACATGGCCCTGGACGAGGTGCTGACCGGCGAGGTGGCCGCCGGGCGGCGCCCGCCGACGCTGCGGGTGTGGGAGTGGGCTTCCCCCGCCGTGATCATCGGCAGCTTCCAGTCGCTGCGCAACGAGGTGGACCCCGAGGGCGCCCGCCGGCACGGCGTGGACGTGGTGCGCCGGATCTCCGGCGGCGGCGCGATGTTCGTGGAACCGGGCAACACCATCACGTACTCGCTGTCGGTGCCGGAGGCGCTGGTGCAGGGCCTGTCCTTCCAGGACAGCTACGCCTACCTCGACGACTGGGTGCTCGGTGCGCTCGGCGACATGGGCGTCCGCGCCTGGTACCAGCCGCTGAACGACATCGCCACCGACCAGGGCAAGATCGCGGGCGCGGCGCAGAAGCGGATCGTGGGCCCGGACGGCGCACCCGGCGCGGTGCTGCACCACGTGACGATGGCGTACGACATCGACGCGGACAAGATGCTCGAGGTGCTGCGCATCGGCAAGGAGAAGCTCTCGGACAAGGGGACGAAGAGCGCGAAGAAGCGGGTGGACCCGCTGCGCCGGCAGACGGGGCTGCCGCGCGAGGCGGTCATCGGGCGGATGGTCGACTCCTTCCGCGCCCGCTACGGACTGACGCAGGGCAAGGTGACGGACGGGGAACTGGCGCGCGCTCAGGAACTGGCGCGGACGAAGTTCACCGCACCGGAGTGGGTCGCGCGGGTGCCCTGACGCTCAAATCCCCCTATTCGCAGAGGAACTGCGGCAAGCGGCCGCTGATGCGGAACCGCGCCGTCACCGCGCGCCTACGGAGCGAGTTGAACTCTTCCGCACCTTGACGAAGCGTGTGACACTGGCGTCCCGTCCGCAGTGCGGACCCCCTCCGCACCGTCCCCCACGAGAAGTGCGCCGTGCGTTCCTTTCCTCTGCCGATCGCCCTGACCGCCCGTCTGTCGCCGGTGGTCGTCCTCGCCGCGGCCGGTTGGGCGCTGTCCTCCGGCCCGCTGGCCACGCCCGAGGCCTCCGAGGACGAGCCGACCGGGAAGACCGCCTCGCAGCAGTCGCCCACCGCCCCGTCCGAGACGCAGGCGGTGAAGACGTACGCCGCGTCGCCCGAGCCGTGCGCCTCGCTGTCCGCGAAGACGGTCAAGTCCCTTGTGCCGGGCGCGAAGACGGCCGGCAAGGAGATACCGTCCACGGACTCCGACCTGCGCCGCACCTGCTCGTGGAACGCCCTCAAGGGCTACGACTACCGCTGGCTCGACGTGTCCTTCGAGGTGCTGGCCTCCGACGAGGCCGCGGAGAAGTCGTACGACGGGCGGCTGGCGGAGAAGAGCGGCGGGGGCGCCGTCCCGGGCCTCGGGGACGCGGCGTACTCGGTCGTGAACCTCACCACCGAGGACAAGCAGGACACGCGTGAGGGTGTCGTGGTGGCGCGGGCCGCCAACGCGCTGGTGATCGTCACGTACAACGGCAGCGACTTCGAGTCGAAGAAGGCGCCGAGCACGGAAGAGATCAACAAGGGCGCGATCAAGGCGGCCAAGGAAGCCGTGGCCGCCCTGCAGAAGACGCGGGGCTGACCCGGACACGGATCCGGAACCGATGGTTCCGTGACATCTGTCACAGCTCGTTCCCGATCTGACCGGGTCGCTTAGTAGCGGGGCTGCGGCGACATGGGGGACTTGTCCGTCTTGACGGGAACGCGGACCGGGCCCGCAGGGAAGGCGGGCCGACCGGGATCCGGATGTCCGCGCTCCGTCGCCGCCCGGCGCTTTCTGACGTGACGGCAGACGCTCCCGCCACCCTCCCGTGGGCCGGTCGGCATGCTCTCCCGCCCGCCGCAAGGCCCTGGATGGCCTACGAAGCCGAGTAGTAGGTGAGCCCTTTGCGCCCCGCGCCGGGCCGTCCGAAGAATGACCAGCCTCCGCACACCCAGGGGTGAGGTCACGCATGGGAATCCATCGCCAGCAGAAGAAGTACCGGCGGACGGTCGTCACCGCGGTCGCCGTCGGCGTCATCGGCATACCCTCGGTCGCCATGGCCTGTACCGACTGGCCGGACGGCGGGCAGCGGGAGGACCGCGCCACCTCGGTGCCGTCCGTCGGGGAGGACCGCTGGGACGGCCCCGGCTGGTACAGCCGCTGGCGCAGCCAGCACGAGGGCGACCCGTCGCCGGTGTCCTCCGGCTCCCCCGGCCCCTCCGCGAGCCCTTCCGAGGACGCCCGCAAGCACCACGGCGGAAAGCCGTCGCAGAAGCCGAGGAAGAAGACCACCAGGCCGAGCAGCGCGGCCCCCTCCACGACCACGGCGGCCCCGAAGCCCACCACCGCGGCTCCCAAGCCGTCGACGGCCGCTCCGGCGCCCTCCACCACCGCACCGAAGCCGACGACCGCCGCCCCGGAACCGACCGCCTCCGCTCCGAAGCCCACCGCCACGGCCTCCGGCGCCGTCGCCCGGGTCGTCGAGCTGGTCAACGCGGAGCGTGCCGAGGCCGGCTGCGCCCCGGTGACCGCGAACTCCACGCTGAACACGGCCGCCCAGCGGCACAGCGAGGACATGGCGTCGACCGGCACCATGTCCCACACCGGCTCCGACGGCTCCGACCCCGGTGAGCGCATCACCCGCGCCGGGTACGCCTGGAGCACCTACGGCGAGAACGTCGCCTACGGCTACTCCACCCCGGAGCAGGTGATGCAGGGCTGGATGACCAGCCCCGGCCACAAGGCGAACATCCTCAACTGCTCCTTCAAGGAGATCGGCGTCGGTCTGTCCGGCACCTACTGGACGCAGGACTTCGGCACGGCCCGCTGAGGCCGCCGAGGCACCGCGGGGACGCGGCGGCGGGTCCTCACACCCGCCGCCGCGTTCCCGCCGTCAGCCCGACGTACACGGCGAGCGAGGCCGCGAGGCCGACCGCCCAGCCGTAGTCCGCGAGGGGCTTCAGGAACGGGATCAGCCCGTCCTCGGGGAAGGGCCCCTTGCCGGGCGCCGAGTGGGAGCCGCCCACCGCGAGCACCCCGCCGACCAGGAAGGCGACGACGGCGTGGACGTTCCAGCCGGACGTGTACCAGTAGCGCCCGCCCGGGGTGTACAGATCGGTCAGGTCCAGCCGGGTGCGGCGCACGATCCAGTAGTCGGCGATGAGGATGCCGGCGACCGTGCCGAGCAGCCCGCCGACCAGCCCGAGCCAGGTGAAGATGTACAGCTCCGGCGTCTCGGTCAGCTTCCACGGCATGATGACCACGCCGACCACCCCGGTGATCAGCGCCCCCGTGCGGAAGGTGATGAACTTCGGCGCGAGGTTGGCCAGGTCGTACGCCGGTGACACCACGTTCGCCGCGATGTTCACGGAGATCGTGGCCACGAGCACGGTGATCAGCGCGAAGAGCAGCCCGAAGACGTTGTCGGTCTTGGCGGCCAGTTCCACCGGGTCCCAGATCGCCGCCCCGTAGACGGCCTGCGAGCCGGACGTGACGAACACCGACAGCAGCGCGAACAGGGTCATGGTCGTGGGCAGTCCCAGCGTCTGCCCCCACACCTGGGCGCGCTGCCCCGCACCGAAGCGGGTGAAGTCGGGGATGTTGAGGCTGAGCGTCGACCAGAAGGCGATCATGCCCATCAGCGACGGGAAGAACACCGGCCAGAAGTCGGCGCCCCAGCCCAGCCGGGACGGCTGGTCCAGCAGCGGCCCGAGACCGCCGGCCTTGTTCGCGATCCACGCCAGCAGCACCAGGGCGCCGACGATGACGAACGGCGCGGCCCAGTTCTCGAAGCGGCGCAACGCCTCCATGCCCCGGTAGATGATGGCCAGTTCGAGCGCCCAGAACAGCACGAAACAGACCCACAGGGTCCACGGCTGGCCGCCCACCTCCGACGCCTCGGCCCAGCCGCCGAACAGCTTGCCCAGCAGAATGAAGATGCCCTGGCCGCCGATCCAGGTCTGGATGCCGAACCAGGCGCAGGCGACCGCGGCCCGGATCATGGCGGGCAGGTTGGCGCCGCGCAGCCCGAAGGAGGCGCGGGCCAGCACCGGGAAGGGGATGCCGTACTTGGGGCCGGCGTGACCGGTCAGCAGCATCGGCGCGAGCACGATGACGTTGGCGAGCGCGATGGTGAGGACGGCCTGCTTCCAGTCCATGCCGAGCGCGACCAGTCCGGACGCGAGCAGCCAGGAGGGGATGTTGTGCGCCATCCCCACCCACAGAGCGGTGAAGTTGTACGTGGTCCAGCGGCGGCGGGCCAGCGGGACCGGCAGCAGGTCGTCGTTGACGAAGCGGGCGTCGGTGAGGACGGTGCCCGGCGGGAGCTCGACGCGTCCCGCCGGGTCGGGTATCGGATTCTCTGAGGGCGCGGGCGGGACGGTCGCGGTCATGGGCGGTGCCTTTCGCAGTGGTGCCGGTTCAGTCTCCGAGTGCCGGGATGATCTCCGCGCCGTACGCGTCGATCGTCGTCTCCTGCGCGTCGTGCATGTCGTACACCGCGAACTGGTCGACCCCGAGGTCACGCAGGGCGCGGAGCTTCTCGATGTGCGCCTCGGGCGGGCCGAGCAGGCAGAAGCGGTCCACGATCTCGTCGGGGACGAAGTCCGTGGACGGGTTGCCGGCCCGTCCGTGGTGGCTGTAGTCGTAGCCCTCGCGGCCCTTGATGTACTCGGTGAGCGCCTCGGGGACCATGCCGGAGTGCTCGCCGTAGCGGGAGACCAGGTCGGCGACGTGGTTGCCGACCATTCCGCCGAACCAGCGGCACTGCTCGCGGGCGTGCGCCAGGTCGTCACCGACGTAGGCGGGAGCGGCGACGCAGATGGTGACGGAGTCCGGGTCGCGGCCTGCCTCGGCGGCGGCGTTCCGCACGGCCTTCACCATCCACTCGGTGAGGAACGGGTCGGCGAGCTGGAGGATGAAGCCGTCGGCCTTGCGCCCGGTGAGAGCGAGCGCCTTGGGCCCGTAGGCCGCCATCCACACCGGCAGCCTGCCGTCGCGGACCCACGGCAGGCGCATCCGCTGCCCGTCGACCTCGGCCTCGCGTCCCTCGGCGAGGTCGCGGATCACCTCGATCGCCTCGCCGAGCCGGGCGAGGGTGTTGGGTTTGCGTCCGGCGACGCGCATCGCGGAGTCGCCGCGGCCGATGCCGCACACGGTGCGGTTGCCGAACATGTCGTTGAGGGTCGCGAAGGTGGA
Organism: Streptomyces sp. BJ20; assembly: GCF_022869105.1. NCBI lineage: Bacteria > Bacillati > Actinomycetota > Actinomycetes > Kitasatosporales > Streptomycetaceae > Streptomyces > Streptomyces sp. BJ20. The sequence continues at coordinate 2,446,021 of NZ_CP094918.1, read as the reverse complement.
GGCGGTCACCTCCCAGGTGCGGGTGCCCGGGTTGGTGACCATCGGGCCGACCTTGAGGGTCGTGGTGTTCGCCAGGATCTGGCTGTAGATGACGAAGGGTTCCTGCCACAGCACGGCCGAGTCGAAGGTCCACCCGTGGGTGAAGCCGTTGCGTTCGGCGCGCTTCATCAGGCTGATCACCCGCGACGCCGGCGGGTCGGTCTGCAGGACGAGGCCGAAGTCCATGCGCTCCGCTCCTAGTTGAGGTACTGACAGGTGGAACGCGGGGTGTAGACGCCGTGTCCGGCGTGCCCGGTGTACTCCCGGTCGGTGACGACCGGGACCCCGCGCGAGAACACGGTCTCGACACGGCCGGTGACCCGCTTGCCCTCGTACGCCGAGTAGTCGACGTTCATGTGGTGGGTGTCGGCGGACAGGACCTGCTCGGCCGCCGGGTCGTAGATGACGACGTCGGCGTCGGCGCCCGGCGCGATGGTGCCCTTCTTCGGGTACAGGCCGAACATCCGCGCCGGGGTGGCGCAGGCGATCTCGATCCAGCGGCGGCGGCCGATGTGCCCGTCGAGGACGGCCTGGTGGAGGAGGTCCATGCGGTTCTCCACGCCCGGCAGCCCGTTGGGGATCTTGGAGAAGTCGCCGCGGCCGAGTTCCTTCTGGCCGCTGAAGCAGAAGGGACAGTGGTCGGTGGAGACCACCTGGAGGTCGTTGGTGCGCAGCCCCCGCCAGAGCGCCGCCTGGTGCTCCTTGGGGCGCAGGGGCGTGCTGCACACGTACTTGGCGCCCTCGAAGTCGGGCTCGGCGAGGTTGTCGGTGGACAGGAACAGGTACTGCGGGCAGGTCTCACCGAAGACGGGCAGGCCGTCGTCACGGGCCCGGGCGAGTTCGGCGACCGCCTCGGTGGCGGAGACGTGCACGACGTAGAGCGGAGCGCCGGCGACCTGCGCGAGGCGGATGGCGCGGTGGGTGGCCTCCGCCTCCAGGAGAGCCTTGCGGACCTCGCCGTGGAAGCGGGGGTCGGTCTCGCCGCGGGCGAGGGCCTGCTCGACGAGGACGTCGATGGCGATGCCGTTCTCGGCGTGCATCATGATGAGACCGCCGTTGTCGGCGGAGCGTTGCATGGCGCGGAGGACCTGTCCGTCGTCGGAGTAGAAAACCCCGGGGTAGGCCATGAACTGCTTGAAGGAGGTGACGCCCTCTTCCACGAGGAGGTCCATCTCCTTCAGCGTCTCCTGGTTCACGTCCGAGACGATCATGTGGAACGCGTAGTCGATCGCACAGGTGCCCTCCGCCTTCGCGTGCCAGGTGTCCAGGCCCTCGCGCAGGGTGTGCCCGACGCTCTGCACGGCGAAGTCGACGATGGTGGTGGTGCCGCCCCAGGCGGCGGCCCGGGTGCCGGTCTCGAAGGTGTCGGAGGCGAAGGTGCCGCCGAAGGGCAGCTCCATGTGGGTGTGCGCGTCCACGCCGCCCGGGATGACGTACTTGCCGGTGGCATCGACGGTCCGTTCGGCAGTGAAGGCCTCGGCGGCGGGGGTGCCGGAGGCGGCCAAGGCCGCGATGCGGCCGTCCTCCATGAGGACGTCCGCGTGTACTTCGTCGGAGGCGGTGATGACGAGTCCGCCGCGGATGACTGTGCGGGTGCTCATGTCCGGGTCGCTCCTCCAGGTGGGTACGTGCGGGTTGTCTGTGGCTTGTCGCGCAGTTCCCCGCGCCCCTTCAGGGTGTTGGCGCTCACGGGGTTGCCAGGGGGCCGTAGGCCGACGGGTTGCGGTCGCGGTAGAACTGCCAGCGGTCTCGGACCTCTCGGAGTGTGGCCAGGTCCAGGTCGCGGACGACCAGTTCCGTCTCCTTGTCGCTCGCGACCTCGCCGACGAAGCGGGCCTCCGGGTCGACGAAGTAGCTCGTGCCGTAGAAGTCGTTGTCGCCGTACTCCTCGACGCCCACCCGGTTGATGGCGCCCACGAAGTACTCGTTGGCAACGGCCGCCGCCGGCTGCTCCAGCTGCCAGAGGTAGCCGGACAGGCCGCGTGAGGTGGCCGACGGGTTGAACACGACCTCCGCGCCCGCCAGTCCGAGCGCGCGCCAGCCCTCGGGGAAGTGGCGGTCGTAGCAGATGTAGACGCCGATCCGGCCTGCCTGGGTGTCGAAGACGGGCCAGCCGCTGTTGCCGGGGCGGAAGTAGAACTTCTCCCAGAACCCCTTCACCTGCGGGATATGAGTCTTGCGGTACTTGCCCAGATAGGAGCCGTCGGCGTCGATCACGGCGGCGGTGTTGTAGAGGACGCCGGGCTGCTCCTCCTCGTACATCGGCAGCACCAGGACGAGGTTCAGTTCCCGTGCGAGGCGCCGGAAGCGCTCGACGATCGGGCCGTCGGGGACGCGTTCGGCGTACTCGTAGAAGGCGGGGTCCTGCACCTGGCAGAAGTACGGTCCGTAGAACAGCTCCTGGAAGCACAGCACATGAGCGCCCTGCGCGGCCGCGTCGCGCGCGGCCTGCTCGTGGACCTGGATCATCGACTCCTTGTCGCCCGTCCAGGCGGTCTGGAAGACGGCGGCTCGGATCACTCGGCTCATCGGGACCTCCGGTCGCTCGGTGTGCAGTGAGCCTAGGAAGCGGACGAGCGCGCTTTGAGTGGCACCGTGTCACGTCTGCCGGGGCGCGACGTGTCACCGTGTCATCCGCGGACGATCCCATGTGTCACCGCCGTTGCCGCAGGTGGTCGCTCGTTTCAGCGTTGTTGCGCGTCGTGCGCGAGGAGTGCGATGTGCAGCGAGGCGGCCTGTTCGAAGTCGTCCAGGTCCACCCCCAGGCGCGCCTGTATCGCCTCCAGCCGGCGGTACAGCGCCGGCCGGGACACGTGATGCAGCTGCGCGGTGCGGGACTTGTTGCGGCCGGTCGCCAGGTACGTGCGCAGTACGGGCAGCAGGTCCTCGCCGGGGTCGCAGAGCAGCCCGGCCAGTTCCCGTTCGGCGAACGACTGCACCTGCGGGTCGTCGCGCAACAGCCGGACCAGCCCGCGTAGATGGACGTCCCTCAGCCGCACCACGGGCGGCAGGTCGAGGGCGGCGGCGTCGTCCGCGGCAGCGTCGGCGACGTGCCGGGCCTCACGCAGCCCGGCGGGCACGTCGTCGAAGGAGGTGCGGGCCGCGGCGGCCGCCACCACGACGTGCTCGTCGGCCGGTTCGGCGCGCAGCCGGGCCGCGAAGTGCGCGGTGAGCGCCTCGGCGTCCTGGTCGCGGGCGAGGCTGAGCAGCACGGCTGTGGCGGTGGCGGACAGTTCGCCCGCGATGCCGGGCAGGCCGAGCAGCCGCAGTGTCCGGTCCAGCGAGGCGGCCCGGCGTCCGCGCACCACGAGCGGCACGAACGTGCGCCGGTTGACCGGGAGTCCGGCGGCGCGGGCGCGGGGCAGCAGGTGGCGGGCCGGTACGGCGCCACCGACCAGGTCGGTGAGCAGGCTCAGCGCGGACTGCTCCTCCCACGAGCAGCCGGCGCCGCCGAGCATGCGGTGCAGGACGAGCGCCTCGGCGGCCCGGTCGGCGAGCAGCCGCCCGGTCTCGGTGTCGCCCCGGTAGCCGCACAGCACCAGCCGGCCCCACGGCTCGCCCCGCCCGTCCAGTTCCGCGCGGATCCAGCCGTGGCCCTCGCTGCGGCCGGCCTGCCGGGCGATGCGTTCCCAGTCGCGCAGCACGTCGTCGACGGCGGACCGCTCCCCCGCCGTGCCGAGGACGCGGTGGGCGAGGTTGGTGACGACGACGGGGCAGCCGCTGTGCCGGGCGATCTCGTCGAGCAGCCGCTGCAGCGGGGCGCCCCCGGTGATGAGCGCGGTGAGTTCGGTGCGGACCGCCTCGGAGAGGCTGACGGCGGCGAACTTCCGCCGCACCAGCCGGGACTGCACCTCCTCGGTCAACTGGGCGAAGGGGAAGGGGCGGTGGAGCACCACGAGGGGCAGCTGGCAACGCTCCGCCGCCCGCCGCATGGCCTCCGGCGGGGACGGGAACGCCCGGCCGAGACCGAGGACCACGGCGGACGCCTCGGCGCGGTGCAGGGAGCGGACGTACTCGGTCTGCTTGTGCTCGTCACCGGCGAGCAGCACCCCGGTGGTGAGCACCATCTCCCCGCCGCTGAGCATCACGCCGACGTCGGCTGCCTCGGCGACGTGCACCCAGCGCACCGGCCGGTCCAGCCGGCCGGCCCCGGCCACCACCTCGGGCTCCCCGGCGAGCACCCGCTCCAGGGCGAGGACCTGCCGGACCGAGAGGGCCGGTACCGGTGGCTCCCAGGTGGTCATGGCGGCGTCCTCCGGTGGGTGTCGGACTACTGGATGCTCCTCAGGGCGTCCTCGAGGATCGCGGCGCCCTCCTCGGCCTCGGCGACGTTCAGGGACAGCGGCGGCGCGACGCGCAGGGCGCTGGTGTCGTGGCCGCCGCCCTTGCCGATGAGCAGACCACCGGCGCGGGCGGCCTCCAGGACGGCGGACGCGGCGTCGGGGTCTGCCTCGTCGGTGCCGGGCTTCGTCAGCTCGATGCCGATCATCAGGCCGCGTCCGCGTACCTCCCGTACGGCGGGGACGTGGGCGGCGGCGGCTCGCAGCCGCTCGATGAGCAGGCCGCCGACGCGGCGCGCGTTGCCCTGGAGGTCGTGCTCCAGCAGGTAGGTGAGGTTGGCGAGGCCCGCCGCCATCGTGATCTGGGTGCCGCCGAACGTGGAGATGCTGTTGGCGTCCAGGCAGTTCATGATCTCGGCGCGGGCGACGACGCCGCCGATGGACATGCCGTTGCCGATGCCCTTGGCGAAGGTCAGCATGTCGGGCGGGCCGCTGCGGGCGTGCGCCTGCCAGCCCCAGAAGTGCTCGCCTGTGCGGCCCCAACCGGTCTGCACCTCGTCGGAGATCCACAGCACGCCCCGCTCGTGCAGCACCTCACGGAACGCGGCGTAGAGGCCGTCGGGCGGTGAGGTGAAGCCGCCGACGCCCTGGATCGGCTCGGCGATCAGCGCGGCGGGCGGGCGGCTGTGCCCGAGGAGGTCCTTGAGGTCGTCGACGCAGGCGGCGACGTAGTCGTAGTCGTCGAGGTCGGCGAACGGGCCACGGGTGCGCACCCCGCCGTGCACGTACAGCGTCTGCAGCGGGGAGAGCGAGGTCGGGGACCAGCCGCGGTTGCCGGTGACGCCGACGGCGCTGAAGGAACGGCCGTGGTAGCTGTTGCGCATCGCCAGGATCGTGTTGCTGCGCCGGTAGGCGGTGGCGAGCAGCAGCGCGGTGTCGTTGGCCTCGGTGCCCGAGGTGGTGAAGAAGACGCGGGCGTCGGGGATGCCGCTGAGCTGGGCGATCCGTTCGGCGAGGTCCACCATCGGCCGGTTGAGGTAGAGGGTGGAGGAGTGGACGATCCGCTCGGCCTGCTCGGTCACCGCCTTGGTGACCTCGGGCAGGGCGTGGGCGGTCATGGTGGTGAGGATGCCGCCGAAGAAGTCCAGGTAGCGGTTGCCCTGGGCGTCCCAGACGTGGCGTCCCTCGCCGTGGGTGATCTCCAGGGGCTCGTCGTAGTAGAGGGCGAGCCAGTCGGGGAGGACGGCGCGGTGGCGGCCTAGCAGGTCGTCGTTCACGGGCGCACCAGCCCTTCGTAGGCGTCAGGGCGGCGGTCGCGGTAGAAGGCCCACTGCTGCCGCACCTCGTCGATGAGGTCGAAGTCGAGGTCCCGGACCACCAGTTCCTCCTTGCTGTCGTCAGCGACCTCGCCGACGAACCGTCCGCGCGGGTCGACGAAGTAGCTGGTGCCGTAGAAGTCGTTGTCGCCGTACTCCTCGACGCCGACGCGGTTGATGGCGGCGACGAAGTACTCGTTGGCGACGGCCGCCGCGGGCTGCTCCAGCTGCCACAGGTACGCCGACAGGCCGCGGTGCGTGGCCGACGGGTTGTACACCAACTGGGCTCCGTTGAGCCCGAGTTGCCGCCAGCCCTCCGGGAAGTGGCGGTCGTAGCAGATGTAGACGCCGACCCGGCCGACGGCGGTGTCGAAGACGGGCCAGCCGAGGTTGCCCGGGCGGAAGTAGAACTTCTCCCAGAACCCCTTCACCTGCGGGATGTGGTGCTTGCGGTACTTGCCGAGGTAGGTGCCGTCGGCGTCGATCACGGCGGCGGTGTTGTAGTAGTGGCCGGACTGCTCCACCTCGAAGACGGGGGCGACGACGACCATGCCGGTCTCGCGGGCCAGGTCCCGCACCCGGCGCACGGTCGGGCCGTCGGGGACCGCCTCGGCCCAGCGGTAGTGCTCGGCGTCCTGGACCTGGCAGAAGTAGGGGGCGTTGAACACCTCCTGGAACCCGATGACCTTCGCGCCCCGCCGGGCCGCCTCGCGGGCGTGCTCCTCGTGTTTCGCCAGCATGGACTCGGTGTCGCCGGTCCAGGTGGCCTGGACCAGGGCGGCGGTTACGACGTTGGGCATGAGCTGCTGCTCCTTCGACGCGACGTCAGCGCCTCTACGCCCGTAGAGACGGCCGTAGAGGGACGAACGTAAGCCTCTCGGACGGCCTTGCCAAGACCATCGTCGTGCGGCCAGTGGAGTCGATCGTGATTGACACCCCTGTGGGTGAGTGGGCCGGGCCGCCGGCCCCCGGTCAGGCGGCCAGTCCCGCGACGCGCAGGGCGTGCAGGACGTCCCAGTGCCGTTCCTCGGACACGCCGCGGGCGGCCGTCAGCAGCAGCGGCACCAGGCGTCCCGGGTCCGGTGCGGCCGTGCGGGCGGCGTCCTGCGGGGTGCGCATCCGGACACAGGCGTCGAGCAGGGCGCGCAGCTCGCGGTGGCGGGTGCCGTCGGCGAGGGCGAGGGCCGCGTGCCCGATCTCGGCGGCCGGGCGGACGACGCCCTGCCGCAGGATCTGCTCGCCGTCCTCCGCACGGCCTCCCGCGGTGAGCGCGTCGGAGGCGGCGACGAGACGCTCTGCGGGCAGCGTCGCCGCCGCCTCCCACAGCAGGGTCGCCCAGTCGGCGGCGAGCCCGGCCCGCTCCATCTCGCCCGCGAGCAGGGGGAACCGTACGGCGGGCCAGTACGCGGCCTCGTTCAACAGGACGTGCGCGTCGCCGCTGCGGCCCTCGCGGCGCAGGCGGGTCAGGGTCCGCACGAGGTGGGCGACCTCGCGGAGGCCCTCCGCGTCGGGCCGGCTCTCCTGGGGCCGCTCCTCGGCGTCCGTCTCGGCGGCGGCCCCGGCGAACCGCGCGCCGCGGGCGGCGGTGACGGTGACGGGCAGCTCCGGCACGGCGGCGGTCGGCTCGACGACGGGCGCCGCCCCGTCGTCCTCCACCCCGGCGAACCGGGCACCGCCGCGACGCCGCTTGCGGGACGGTGCGGGACGCGTCTCCTCGGCGGACGCGGGCGGAGGCACATGCTGCTGCGCCGCGCGCAGCTCGGGCGGGACGGGGCCGGGGGGTGCGGGATGGCCGTGGGGCCGCGGAGCGGGCGCCTGTCGGGCGGCGTGCGGGGAGGGGTGCGCCTCGGGAGGCGCGGTCGTGTGGCGGTCGGCGGCGTGCGAGGCGGGGTGGGGGTGCGGTGAGCCGGGGGCGGAGAGCCGGTGGCTCGGGTCGGCCGGAGTCGGGCCGTGACCCGAGCCGGGCGAGGCCGGACCACCCCCGTCACCGGCCGAGGACAGGCCCCGACCCCCGCGGATCGGCGCGGAGCCACGCGCCGGGGCGGCCGACGACGGGCCGTGGCCACGGTCGGCCGGAGTCGGGCCATGGCCCTGGGCGGGCGACGGCGGAGTGGGGGACGACGGTCGGCCCCGGTCGGCCGGGGCCGACTGCGCGCCCCGGGACTCGGAGGAAGCGGCGTCCGGAGTCCGGCGGGTGGCGAAGCGGCCCTGGGTGTGGGCCGGGCTCGTGGCCCGTGTGCGGTCGTCGAGGGCGGTCATCCGGGCCGTGAGCTCCGCGCAGCGGGCCGTCGCACGGCGGTAGTCGTCCTCGGCCCAGGCGAGGTCGTTGCCGAGGGCCTCCGCCTCCTCGTGGTTCGCCGCGGCGGCGAGCCGCCGTGTCAGGTCGGCGCGGCGGTCCGCCGCGTACCGCTGCTCACGGAGCATCACGTCGAGGTGGTCGCCCAGCGTCTGCCGGGCGCCGGGCCGCGCGTCGAACGCGGCCGTCGCCTCGGCGTGCAGTGAACGGGCCCGGGGCAGCTCGGCCTCGGCGGCCGCGGGGCCGTGCACGGCGGCCAGGTCCTGGAGCAGTGACTCCACCACGTCCCACGGCGGCGGTTCCCGCCCTTCGAGGCACGCCCGCATGCCCTCGGGGTCACGCTGCCAGAACACCAGGCACCAGCCCGCGTACCGGTCCAGACGCGCCAGCAGACCCCGTAGGTGGTCCGTGAACTCCCGGACACCGTCCGGGAGTTGCTCCGCAGCCATAGCCAACTCCCGCCATTCCCGGAGTACTCGACTCCGTAGATAACACCCGGCGTGTTACGGCGAGGCTACGGAGAGTTTTCCGGCGGGGTGCGGGAGCCGCGCGCGGCGCGGTGCCGTCGCGCTAGGCGGCGATCGACGCGTCCGGGGCGCCCGGCACGTCCGGAACCTCCGGCGCGCAGCGGCCGATCAGCTCGTCCATGGACAGGCCGAGCGCCCCGGCCAGCGCGGCCACGGTGAAGAACGCGGGGGTCGGCGCCCGCCCCGTCTCGATCTTGCGGAGGGTCTCCGCGGAGATGCCGGCGCTCGCGGCGACGTCGGTCATGCTGCGGGCTCCGCGCGCCTCACGCAGCAGACTGCCGAGCCGCTCGCCGCGTTCGCGCTCTTCGGGGGTCAAGGGGGTGCGCACCATGGCGCCCATTCTAATACCGGTATAGTAATTGGCATGGTGGAGCTGAAGACCGACGCATCGATCGATGCCATGTACGAGACGGGCCAGGTCGTGGCCCAGGCGCTGACGGCCGTGCGGAAGGCCGCCGACGTGGGCGTCTCCCTTCTGGAGCTGGACGAGGTGGCGAGGGAGGTGCTGAACGCGGCCGGCGCGACGTCGCCGTTCCTGGGGTACCGGCCCACCTTCGCGCCGACCCCGTTCCCCGCCGTGATCTGCGCTTCGGTGAACGACGCGATCGTGCACGGCATCCCGTCCCGGTACCGGCTGCGCGACGGGGACCTCGTGTCCGTCGACTGCGGCGCCCAACGGGGCGGCTGGGCGGGCGACTCGGCGATCAGCTTCGTCGTGGGCACGGCGCGCCCGGCGGACACGCGGCTGATCGGGACGGCCGAGCGGGCCCTCGCGGCGGGCATCGAGGCGGCCGTGGTGGGCAATCGGATGGGCGACATCGCGCACGCCATCGGCACGGTGTGCCGCGGGGCGGGCTACGGAATCATGGAGGACTACGGGGGCCACGGCATCGGCCGCCGCATGCACGAGGACCCGCCGGTGCCGAACGAGGGCCGTCCGGGACGCGGGATGCCGCTGCGGCACGGCATGGTCCTGGCGATCGAGCCGATGCTGATCGCCGGCGGCGGCGACGCCTACCGCACGGACCCGGACGGCTGGACCCTCCGCACCACGGACGGCACCCGCGCGGCCCACACGGAACACACGGTCGCGATCACCGAGGCGGGGCCGCGGGTGCTCACGGCGCGGGACTGAGAAGCGGTGGGGGCGGGCACGCCCAGGTCCGCGAACCTGGACATGCCCGCTCAGACCGAACGTGTCATCGTGGGCATGAGCGCGCCTCGACCGGGTTACCCGGGCCCGGCACGTCGACCCAGCGAAGGAACGGATGACGATGACGAATGGTTTCGTCGGCCCGGAGGGTGACCCGTTCGCAGAATTCCTCGCCCGCTTCTTCGGCGGGCAGCGCCCCCGCCAGATCGACATCGGCAGGCTTCTGAGCCAGCCCGCGCGTGAACTCGTGCGCGGCGCCGCCCAGTACGCGGCCGAGCACGGCAGCCGTGACCTGGACACCCAGCATCTGCTGCGGGCCGCGCTGTCCGCCGAGCCGACCCGGAGTCTGCTCAGCCGCGCGGGCGCGGACCCGGACTCGCTGGCGTCACAGATCGACGACCGGTCGGGGCCCGTGCAGCACCCGCCCGGCGAGGTGCCCCCGCCGACCTCGCTGTCCCTGACGCCCGCCGTGAAACGGGCGCTGCTGGACGCGCACGAGATGGCCCGGGCGAGCGGCGCCGGTTACATCGGCCCGGAGCACGTGCTCAGCGCCCTCGCCGCGAACCCGGACTCGGCGGCGGGGCACATCCTGAACGCGGCGAGGTTCGCCCCGTCCGGCCCGCCCGAGGCGCCGGAGGCCCAGCAGCCGCGCCAGGAGCGTCCCCGGCCGTCGACGGGCACCCCGACCCTGGACAAGTACGGCCGTGATCTGACCGCGCTGGCCCGCGAGGGCCGCATCGACCCGGTGATCGGGCGGGACACGGAGATCGAGCAGACCGTCGAGGTGCTGTCCCGCCGCGGCAAGAACAACCCCGTGCTGATCGGCGACGCGGGCGTCGGCAAGACCGCCGTGGTGGAGGGGCTGGCGCAGCGGATCGCCGAGGGGGACGTGCCCGACATCCTGCTCGGCCGCCGCGTGGTCGCCCTGGACCTGACCGGCATCGTCGCCGGCACCCGCTACCGGGGCGACTTCGAGGAGCGGATGAACAACCTCGTCGACGAGATCCGCGCCCACTCCGACCAGCTGATCGTGTTCATCGACGAACTGCACACCGTCGTGGGCGCGGGAGGCGGCGGCGAGGGCGGCTCGATGGACGCCGGCAACATCCTCAAGCCGGCCCTGGCGCGCGGCGAGCTGAACATCGTCGGCGCGACGACCCTGGAGGAGTACCGGCGGATCGAGAAGGACGCGGCCCTGGCGCGCCGCTTCCAGCCCATCATGGTGCCGGAGCCGACGCCCGCGGACGCGATCGAGATCCTGCGCGGTCTGCGTGACCGCTACGAGGCGCACCACCAGGTCCGCTACACCGACGAGGCGCTGGTGGCGGCCGTGGAGCTGTCCGACCGCTACCTCAGCGACCGCAGGCTGCCGGACAAGGCCATCGACCTGATCGACCAGGCGGGTGCCCGGGTGCGGCTGCGGGCGCGCACCAAGGGCACCGACGTCCGCGCGATGGAGCGTGAGGTCGATCAGCTGACCTGCGACAAGGACCAGGCGGTCGCGGACGAGCAGTACGAGCAGGCCATGCAGCTGCGCGACCGCATCACCGAGCTGAAGGAGCGCATCGCGCGGGCCGGCGGCGAGGACGAGGTCGACGAGGGCCAGAGCCTGTGGGTGGACGCCGAGGCGATCGCCGAGGTGGTGGCCCGGCAGACGGGCATCCCGGTCAGCCGGCTCACCGAGGAGGAGAAGGACCGCCTGCTGGGCCTGGAGCAGCACCTGCATCAGCGGGTGGTGGGCCAGGAGGAGGCCGTACGGGTCGTCTCGGACGCCGTGCTCCGCTCCCGCGCGGGTCTCTCCAGCCCGGACCGGCCGATCGGCAGCTTCCTGTTCCTCGGCCCGACGGGCGTCGGCAAGACGGAGCTGGCTCGGGCGCTCGCCGAGGCGCTGTTCGGCAGCGAGGACCGGATGGTGCGCCTCGACATGAGCGAGTACCAGGAACGGCACACGGTGAGCCGTCTGGTGGGCGCCCCGCCCGGCTACGTGGGCCACGAGGAGGCCGGCCAGCTCACCGAGGTGGTGCGCCGGCACCCGTACTCGCTGCTGCTGCTCGACGAGGTGGAGAAGGCGCACCCGGACGTCTTCAACATCCTGCTGCAGGTGCTGGACGACGGCCGGCTGACCGACTCGCAGGGCCGCACGGTGGACTTCACCAACAGCGTGATCGTGATGACCAGCAACCTCGGTTCCGAGGCCATCACCCGGCGCGGCGCGACCCTGGGCTTCGCCACGGGCGGCGCGGAGGCCGACGAGGAGGCGCGGCGGGAGCAGATCCTGCGGCCGCTGCGGGAGCACTTCCGGCCCGAGTTCCTCAACCGGATCGACGAGATCGTGGTGTTCCGCCAGCTCACCCGCGACGAGCTGCGGCAAATCACCGACCTGCTGCTGGAGAGCACCCGTCGCCGTCTGAAGGGGCAGGACATCACCGCCGACTTCACCGATGCGGCCGTGGACTGGCTCGCCGAGCGGGGCTACGAACCGGAGTACGGCGCACGGCCGTTGCGACGCACCATCCAGCGGGAGGTCGACAACCAGCTGTCCAGGCTGCTGCTGGACGGCCGTGTGAGGGAGGGCGGCCGGGTGACGGTGGACGCGCAGGACGGCCGCCTGGTCTTCCGCACGCAGGAGACGCCCGCGCCGGAGTCGCCACCGGAGCAGTGACGTCCGTACAGCCGTCGGCCCGCCCCCCTCACGTGAGGGGGGCGGGCCGACGGCTGTGAGGGCCGTGAGGGGCCTCTATCGCCTGGGGTGGACGACCATCGCCGAGCCGCCGCCCCGGCGGACCTTCTCCGCCGCCGCGAGCCAGGCGCCGCCCGGGAGCCGCTGCACGGCGGTGGCCGCGCCGACCTCCGGGTTCTCCCGGAAGGAGTGTCCGATCGCCTCCAGCCGCTGCCTCAGCCCGCTGTCGTACAGGCCGGGTTCGAGTTCGGTCTGCGCGGCGTTGCGCTGGCTGGCGCGGGGTGCGGCGATCGCGTCGACGAGGGGCAGGCCGCGGTCGAGGAAGTTGGTCAGGGTCTGCAGCACGGTGGTGATGATGGTCGCGCCGCCGGGCGAGCCGAGCGCCACCACCGGGCGGTCGTGCCGGTCGAGCACGATCGTCGGTGCCATGGACGAGCGGGGCCGCTTGCCGGGACCGGGCAGGTTCGGGTCGTGGACGGCCGGGTTGGCCGGGGCGAAGGAGAAGTCCGTCAGCTCGTTGTTGAGCAGGAACCCGCGTCCTGGCACGGTGATGCCACTGCCGCCGGTCTGCTCGATGGTGAGCGTGTAGGAGACGACGTTGCCCCACCGGTCGGCGGTGGTGAGATGTGTGGTGCTCTCACCCTCGTACGTCGTCGGCGCGGCCGTACCGCCCGCGGCGCACGGCGCCGGACGGCGGGGGTCGCCGGGGGCGACGGGGCTGGTGAGGACGGCGTCGTCCTTGATCAGGCAGGCGCGGGAGTCCGCGAACCGCTGCGACAGCAGCTCCTTCGTCGGTACGTCCTCGAAGGCGGGGTCGCCGACCCAGCGGCCCCGGTCGGCGAACGCGATGCGGCTCGCCTCGATGAAGCGGTGCAGGTGGCGCACGTCGCTCGCCTTGGACAGGTCGGTGCGCTCCAGGATGTTGAGCGCCTCCCCGACCGTCGTGCCGCCGGAGGACGAGGGCGCCATGGAGTAGACGCCGAGACCGCGGTAGGAGGTCTTCGACGGCGCCTGGAGCTTCGTGCGGTAGGTCGCGAGGTCGCGCCGGGTCAGGTCGCCGGGGCGTGCGTTCCAGCCGGACGCCGGATCCACGGGCGGCTTGTTGACCGTGCTCACGATGTCGCGGGCGATGTCACCCCGGTACAGGGCGTCGACGCCCTTGCGGCTCAACTCGCGGTAGGTGCGGGCCAGGTCGGGGTTCTTGAAGGTGGAGCCGACGGCGGGGAGTTCGCCGCCCGGCAGGAACAGCTCGGCGGTGTCGGGGAAGTGCCGGAAGCGGGTCTCGTTGGCGGCGGTCTGCGCGCGGAAGGTCTCGTCGACGGTGAAGCCGTCGCGGGCGAGGCGTTCGGCGGGCCGGAGGACCGTAGCGAGGCTTCTCTTGCCCCATCTGTCGAGCGCGCGCTGCCAGGTGGCGGGGGTGCCGGGCGTGCCGACGGACAGTCCGCTGCTGACCGCCTCGGCGAACGGGATCGGCGCGCCGTTCTCCAGGAAGAGGCCGGAGTCGGCGGTGAGCGGGGCGGTCTCGCGGCCGTCGAGGGTGTGCACGGAGCGGGACCGGGCGTCGTAGTGGACGAAGTAGCCGCCTCCGCCGATACCGGCCGAGTAGGGCTCGGTGACGCCGAGCGCGGCGGCCGTGGCCACGGCGGCGTCGACGGCGTTGCCGCCCTTGCGCAGCACCTCGATGCCGGCGGCGGTCGCGTCGGGGTCGACGCTGGAGACGGCGCCGCCGTGGCCGACGGCCACCGGCGCCTTGGACACCGGACGGGAGTGAGGGGCATGTTCGTCGTGGGGGGTCGGCGGCGCGGCCGCTCCCACCGAGACGACGGCGGTGGTGACCGCGAGGACCGCGAATTTCCGTGCGACAGGGCGACGCATCCGCACCTCCAGTAAAGGGCCGTCCGGGCAGCTTAGTTCGCCGCCATGCCCGCGTCAGGGAGGCCGTACGCGCGTGCCGCCGTGCGCTGTCGGGGCGTCCGCCCGCCCGGGGCGTCGAACACGGGTGCGCTCGGGACCGCTACCATGCGCGCCCATGAATGACGACGTGCGCAACATCGTGCTGGGCCTGGTGGCCGCGGGCATCAGCGCCAGCCTGGGCTGGATCGCCCGTACGTACCTCTGGAAGCGCAAGCTCCGGCGCAAGCAGGCCTTCTTCGGACTTCCCGACAACTCCGAGTCGTTGCTCGTCGTCAACCGCGACCCGGCGACGGCCGAACCGGCGGTGCACCGCTTCGACGTGTTCGCGCTGCTCGAACTGTCCGCGCTGGTCAAGGACTGCGGGGCGCACGTCCAGGTGGTCACTCAGGACGCGGCGCACCAGGGGTTCGGCGAGCGGACCGAGTTCTGCGTGGGCGGGCCGGGGTCGAACCGGCGGATGGTCGCCCACATGGCGGCCATGCTGCCCGGGGTGCGGGTCAACATCGACCCGGAGCCGGGTCCGGACCGCGGCGCCTTCCGCATAGGCGCCGACCTGTACCGCATGGAGCCGGGCATCACCGAGTACGTGCTGCTGGCGCGGCTGACGGCGGGCGAACGGCGGGAGACGCGGCCGGTGTTCCTGTTCTGCGGGCAGCGGGCGATCACCAACCAGGCGGCGACGCGTTACCTCGCCCGCCACCACGAGCGGCTGGCCCGCAAGTACGGGTCGGGGTCGTTCGTACTGCTGCTGAAGGTCGTCAACTCGCAGGCGTACGGCCCGGACGTGGTGGAACTGGTCGCGGACGTCACCAAGCCGGCACAGAGCCCGCTGCCCGCACCTTCTGAGCCGGCGGCGCCGAAGGCGCAGAAGAAGTCGCACCGGGCGGACTGAAGGACCCTCCCCCACGGGTCGCCCTGCGGGTGGGCTGCACGTCGGGCGGGTCCGGTCCGGCGCCCCGTGGGCCTCACGTCCGCGCATCCGGAGGCGTCGCTCCGGAACAGGAGCGGCCCCTGGAGGGGGCTGGGCGGCACCACCCGTCCGGCGCGCAGCTGACCTTCTCCTCACCTGCGGGCGACCGTGGCTCGGCCGCTGCCGCCGGGAGCAGTGATCTCCGGCTGCCGCCGGACGGGACCGGCCTGTGTGATCCGCCGCCCCGGCTGGGCGGGCGGTCCCGTCCCGGCGGCGTCCCCGCTTACGCCGCGAAGTCTCCTCCTCCACCGGGACGGAGGAAACATCGTAGTCGAGGTCCGGGCGGACGGGTTTCCGTACGTCATGGTGACCGCCGCAACGTATCCGGGCAAGATCGCCAGGACGGAGCGACACGCACTTTCCGGGCATAAGCCGTATTTACAGCGGGTGATGGGGCGCGCGCGGGGGCGCGCACCTCAGCCTTCCGCGACTTCCGCGTACCACTGCGACAGTTCGGGCGCCCCGTCGGCCGCCCACCGGTGTCCCGCGTCGACGACGTCGAACTCCCGTCCTCCGGCGAGCCGTACGACCGGCTGTCCGTCGGGACGGAGGCCCCAGGCGGCGCCCCCGACGGTGCGGACGATCACGGTGCCCAGGTACAACCCGGCGTCGTTCCCCAGCCATTCGGAGGTGTCCTCGTCGTCCCGCCAGCGCGGAACCAGCTGGTCGAGGGCCTCCAGCGAGGCCGGGCCGTCGTCCAGCCGGACCCCTTCCCGCTCCGCCTGGGAGCGCAACAGCGCGCACTCGGCGAGGAGTTCCGCGAGCCCCTCAGGGCCGGGGAGTTCGTCCTTCCGGCGCCGCTTGCCCAGGAACGGGATCCTCATACTGCCAGCCTGTCATTCGAACCGCCCCGCGCACCACAGGCGCGCGGGGTCCGCCGACGCCGGGCCGGCCCCCGTCACACGTCCAGGTCGACGACGACCGGGGCGTGGTCCGAGGCGCCCTTGCCCTTGCGCTCCTCACGGTCGACGTAGGAGTCGGTGACGGCCTTGGCGAACGGCTCGTTGCCGTAGACCAGGTCGATGCGCATGCCGCGGTTCTTGGGGAAGCCGAGCTGACGGTAGTCCCAGTACGTGAACGGGTGGTCGTACTTGAGAGGGCGCGGGACGACGTCGGTCAGGCCGGTCTCGCGCAGGGAGGCGAGGGCGGCGCGCTCGGCCGGGGTGACGTGCGTGGAGCCCTCGAAGGCGGCCGGGTCGAACACGTCGTCGTCGGTCGGCGCGATGTTGTAGTCGCCGAGGACGGCGAACGGGCGGTCGCCCACCGCGTCACCCGCGACGGCCGCCTTCAGGGCCTCCAGCCACTGGAGCTTGTACGCGTAGTGCGGGTGCTCCACCTCGCGGCCGTTCGGCACGTAGACCGACCAGACGCGCACCGGGCCGCAGGTCGCGGAGACGGCGCGGGGCTCCTCGGAGCCGTCGTACCCCGGGTCGCCCGGGAGGCCCTTGACGACGTCCTCCAGGCCGACGCGGGAGAGCACCGCCACGCCGTTCCACCGGCCGGTGGCGTGGACCGCCGCCTCGTAGCCCAGCTCGCGCAGCTGCTCCGCCGGGAACTGGGCCTCGGCGACCTTGGCCTCCTGGAGGCACAGCACGTCCGTGCCGCTGCTCTCCAGCCAGGCCAGGAGCCTCGGCAGGCGGGCGGTGATCGAGTTCACGTTCCAGGTCGCGATGCGCATGCCCCACAACCTACCCGCCGCCTGTGACAACGCGCGGCCGTCGGCCGTGGCCCGTGGACGGGCGCCGACGGCCGCCACCCGCGGCTCAGAGCTGTACCGCGTCCCTGGGGGCCAGCCGCAGGTGCTCGGAGCCGCCGAGGGCGCCGATCTGGCGGTCGTAGATCGGGCGGGCGAGGTCGGTGAGCAGGGCGTCGTGGATGTCGTAGGCGCGCTGCGGGCGGACCTCGCGAACGTAGTCGATCACCTCGGAGATCTTGTTCCACGGCGCCATGACGGGCAGCATCAGCGTCTCGACCGGCTGGTCGGGGACGGTGAGCGCGTCGCCCGGGTGGAACAGCTTGCCGCCCTCGACGAGGTAGCCGACGTTGGTGATGCGGGGGATGTCCGGGTGGATCACCGCGTGCAGCTCGCCGTGCGCCTGGACGTCGAAGCCGGCGGCGGTGAAGGCGTCACCGTGGCCGACGGTGTGCACGCGGCCCGGGAAGGCGGCGGAGACCCGGTCCGCGACCGCCTTCAGCGTCCAGATCTCGGCGGCCGGGTTGGCCTCCATGGCGGTGCGCAGCCGGCCCTCGTCGAAGTGGTCCGGGTGCTCGTGGGTGACCAGCACGGCGTCCGCGCCGACGGCGGCGTCCTCCTCGCTGAATCCGCCCGGGTCGACGACGAGGACGCGTCCGTCCTTCTCCAGCCGGACGCAGGAGTGCGACATCTTGGTGAGCTTCATGACTCCATCCTGCATCCGGGGCGCGGGGCGGCACGCCGGGGCGGGGGCGGGGGCGTCCGCGCCCGGCGGCCGCGGGACCGTCCGAGCGGTGCGGGGCCGTCCGAGCGGTGCGGGGCCGTCCATGCGGTGCGGGACCGTCCTCGCAGTGCGGGGCCGTCCACGCGGCGCGGGACCGTCCTCGCAGTGCGGGACCGTCCACGCAGCGCGGGGCTCACTCCGGTGGGGTGGTCTCCTCGCGGATGACCTGCCGCGCCACGCGGAAGGCGCCGCTGGCGGCCGGGACGCCGCAGTAGACGGCCGCCTGGAGCAGCACCTCCTTGATCTCGTCCGGGGTGAGACCGTTGCGCAGGGCGGCCCGGGTGTGCACGGCGAGTTCGTCGAGGTGGCCGCCCGCGACGAGGGCGGTGAGGGTGACGCAGCTGCGGGTGCGGCGGTCGAGGCCGGGGCGGTGCCAGACCTCGCCCCAGGCGTACCGGGTGACAAGCTGCTGGAAGTCCTCCGAGAAGGCGTCGGTCTGCTCCAGGACCCCGTCGACGTGCGCGTCGCCCAGCACCTCCCGGCGGACCTTGATGCCGGTGTCGTACGGGTCCGGGGAGCCCTGCACCTGCGGGGGCACGGCGGCCGGGGCGATCTCGGCGACGGGCGCGGGCTGCGGCGGGGCGACGCCCGGCGCCTGCGGCGGCCGGGGCGCGGCGGCGGGCAGCACGACGTGGCCGGCGGTGATCTCGGGAAGGGGCTGCCAGGCGGTGGAGAAGTGCCGGACCAGCAGGTCGGTGACGGCGGCGGGCTGCTCCACCGGCACGAGGTGGCTGGCGCCGGGCACGACGGCGAGGCGGGCGTCGGGGATGCCGGCGACCAGGGTGCGGGCCTCGGCGGGCCCGGTGACCTGGTCCTCGGAGCCGACGAGCACGAGGGTCGGCACGCCGACGCTGCCGAGACCCGCCCGGACGTCGAAGGAGGCGAGGGCCTCGCAGGCCGCGATGTAACAGCCGGGGTCGGTGGTGCGCACCATCTGCACGGCCCACTCGGTGATCGCGGGCTGGGCGGCGGCGAACCCGCCGGTGAACCAGCGTTCGGGCGCCGAGCGGGCGATGGGGTCGAGGCCGTTGGTGCGCACGATCACGCCGCGCTGGCGGAACTCGTCGGCGGTGCCGAAGCGGGGCGAGGCCGCGATCAGCGCGAGGGACGCGAGGCGCTCGGGGTGGCGCAGCGCCAGCTCGATGCCGACGGCGCCGCCGAGCGCGCAGCCCGCGTACCCGAAGCGGTGGACACCGAGGCTCTCGAGGGTGGCGAGCAGCCGCGTGGCGAGGTCGCCGACGGAGGCGGCGGGGTGGGCGGGGGCGCCGCCGTGCCCGGGGAGGTCGAAGCGGAACACCCGCCACTGCTTCGTCAGTTCGGGAATCTGCCGGTCCCACATGTGCCATGTAGCACCGAGGGACGGCCCCATGACGAGGACCGGGGCCTGTTCCGGCCCGTCAAAGCGGTATTGCATGGTGTCGACGTTCTTCTCACTCACCCGTTCACGCTCCCACATCTCACATTCTCTTCGTGAACGGGGGCGGAGCCACTCGCTAGACCTCCCCACGTGTCCGCCGCCGGCCGCAGGTCGTCCACATCCGGTTTCACGTACCAGCGCTTCGTGGTCCGGATGTCGGCGTGACCGGCCCACCGGGCGAGGAGATGGTCCGGGACACCGTGGTTCGCCAGGTACGTCAGGCAGCTCGCACGGGCGTCGTACAGACGAACTCGCCGCAGCCCGCTGCGATCCATGACCTTGTAGGCTCGCTCACGCAGTTGCCGCCCGTTGAGCGCTCTTCCCCGAGCGTCCACGAGGACGTAGCCGCTGTCTTCGTACCCCTGCCCGGCCGCCGTCTTTTCGGCTGCCTGATCAGCCCGGAACGCGGTCAAAGCAGCCGCAACCGGAGCCGGCAGAGGAAGCTGCCGCTCACCGGCAAGCGACTTGGCGTCCTTCTCCACCACGATGTCGTTCCCCATGACCGTCCGGGTGTTGGTGATGGACACCGTGGCTTCGTCCAGGTCGACGTCCGCCCAGCGCATGCCACAGATCTCCGCCGGCCGAAGCCCCATCAGAGCCAGAAGAAACGGTGCCTGCAGGCGGTCACCTGCGATCGCACGAACAAAGGCGCGTACTTCCGTGACGCTCCACGGCGGCACAGCCTCCCTGGCCCTGCGCTCTGCCTTCCGTGCCCTACGGGGAACGGTCACCTCACGAGCGACATTCACCTCGACCAGACCCCGTGTCACCGCCCGGTCGAGCGCCTCCTTCAGCCGGGCCAGCGACATCTCGACCGAGGTCGCCCCCAGGCCGGTGCCCGTCTTCCCTCTCCGTACGCGCCCCTCTTGGAGCGCCCATCGCATCCATGCCTCGACATGGTCCTCGGTGAGGTCCTGGAGCCGGATGCGCCCGAGCCTTCCGCGGACGCGGGCCAAGGTCATGGTGTAGCTGTAGGCAGTACTTTCTTCTAGATCTTCTGCCTTCATGGACAGCCACTGATCGAGCCACTCGTCCACCGTGACCTGACTGAGCGGTGCCCGCTCTGCCTCGTAGCGACGATGCACGATGCTCGCGTACTCCGCCTTCGCCTCCCTCAGCGTGCCGAAGGTACGCGTCACCTGCTTTCGCTTCCCGGTGATCGGATCAGGGCCTGCGTCGACCACAAAACGGTACCGAACCTTCCCCTTGGCATCAGGGACGAGCTTCTTGATCGGATAAGACAGAACTGCCCGCTTTCCTTCAGTGTCGGAGCTTCTCTGGAACAGAGAAGTCGCCAGGGCTTGACGAACCACTCCAAGGGTTGCCGTGATCGCCGGTTTGGCCAACCGGCGATCACGATCTATGTTCCGCTCACCGTCGGCCGGGACCGGCCCTCCGCAGTCCCGCAAGAGTCCATGCGCGTGCCAGCCCCACTGGTGGGACGGCGGTGGTCCGCCCACTGCTCCCCGGAGCTCCGCACTCGGCCGTCCAGGGCGATCTTGTCCTTGCCGCGCATGGAGAGGGCCAGGAGCCTCGCATCGAAGCCAAACCTGTCCGGACCGCGCTCCTCTTCGGAGCGCGGCTCCCCCGCTGGCGGCGAGCCGACAGCGTCGGCATCCGGGTTGACGAGCGCTCCCTCACCTCCGGTCGACCGCTTCCGGCATGCTGACGGGAGCGGCACACCTGACGTGAACCACCCTGCCCCTCCTGGGGCGACCGCTGTGGGTTGCGAGCTGACCCGGCCGCCGAGCAGGAACAGTATCGCCGGCACGATGACCATGCGAACGATGAAGGTTATGACTGTTGGCGGGTCTCACCCGCCGGGGTCCCATACGTTCTCCGCTGCCACCTACCAGGACACTTTCGGCGGCCCCCCTTCCGGCACCGCACGCCGCGGCCCTCCGGCTGACTCGCAAGCGTCGGCGATCGAGTCCAGGGACACAACTGCCCGCCACCCTCGCCACTCGGGCTCAGAGGGACGTCGTTGGCCTGTACACCCAGGACTCCTGCATCTCGGCTGCTCCCTTCTTTGCCCGGCCTGGCCGCTTTGACAATACGGAGGAAGTCTCCGTATTGTCGGGGCCTAATCGGAGATGCTCTCCGTTTTATGTCTCATCTGGAGGGCCAGTCGTGTCAAGCCGTCAGATGCTCCTGTGCATGCAGTTCACCAGCGGCTACGGAGCCGAACCCGGGGCGTGGCGTCTTCCTGGGGCGAACCTGCGCAGCTATACGGACATGGACCAGTTCGTGCGGTACGCGCAGGCAGCCGAGCGAGGCAAGATTCAGCTGCTGTTCTTCGCGGACACTCCGGTTCTGGATGTGGACCTCGAACAACAGGTCCCGCATTTCGCGATCGATCCGTTGCTGGTCATGACGTCCATCGCGCGGGAGACGGAGCGGATCGGGCTGGTCTCCACCGCCTCCACCACCTTCAACGAGCCCTACAACCTCGCCCGCCAGTTCAAGGCGCTGGACGTGATCAGCCACGGCCGGGCCGGCTGGAACGCGGTCACCACCTCCGACCCTGCCGCCGCGGCGAACTTCGGCCGCACTGTCCCGCCGCGGGCGGAGAAGTACGAGCGGGCCCACGAGGTCGTGCAGATCGTGCAGGCGCTGTGGGGAAGCTGGGAGAAGGGCGCGTGGGTCTTGGACGTGGACGGCAAGCGGTTCGCCGACATGGACAAGATCCAGCCGGTGAATCTCCAGGGCCGCCACGTCGCCTCCCGCGGCCCACTGCCCATCCCGCCCTCCGAGCAGGGCCAGCCGGTCATCTTCCAGGCGGGCGGCGGCAGCCACGGCCTGGAGCTGGCCGGCCGCTACGCCGACGGTGTCTACGCCAACCCCTACACCATCGAGGACGGCCAGGCCCAGCGCCAGGCACTGCGCGATGCCGCCGAGCGCGCCGGACGCGACCCGGACGAGGTGAAGATGTTCGCCGGCTTCATGCCAGCCATCGCCGCCTCCCGCCGGGCCGCCCTCGACCGGCGGCGGTTCCTCGACGAATCCGTGGACCTGCGCCAACGCGTCCGCTACCTCGGCGCCATGATCGGCCTGCCGCTCGACCACGGGCAGATCGACGAACCGCTGACCGCGGAACAGCTGGCCGACGCCGTACCCAGCCCGCACGACCCGCGCTCCGCCCGCGCCCTTCAGGTGGCACGGGAGGGCTGGACCCTGCGTGACGTACTCGCCCACGGCGTCATCGACTACCACCCGGTCGTGGCCGGCACCGCCGAGGACGTAGCCGACCACATGCAGCAGTGGTTCGAGGCCGGGGCCTGCGACGGCTTCTCCCTGGCCATCGACGGCTACCACGACGGCGTCGACGCCTTCGTCGACCAGGTCGTCCCCCTCCTGCAGGAACGCGGCCTGTTCCACCTCGACTACGAAGGCCCCACCCTGCGCGACCACCTCCACGCCCGCCAGCAGTACGGTCTCGACACGCGCGTCTCGGAAACGGCGGCCCGGTGATGTCCACCAGCGCGTCTCTGCGATCCGGCGCCACGGCGCAGCAGGCGTTCCGGGACGTCATGGCCGCCGTGGCGTCTCCGGTCGCCGTGGTCACCGCCCTGGACGACGGCCGCCCGCACGGCACCACGGTCAGCGCCTTCGCGTCCCTGTCCCTGACGCCGCCCATGGTGCTGGTGTCGCTGGACCAACGCTCGCGTCTGCTGGCGGCCGTCCGCCGCAGCGGCCGCTTCGGCGTCAACGTCCTCGGTGCGCACCAGGCCGATCTGGCCTCCGTCTTCGCCCGCTCCGGACCCGACAAGTTCGACGGAATCGACTGGTCGCCGAGTGGCGAGCTGCCCCGGCTGCCCGATGCCGCGGCGTGGATCGTCGCCGAGGTGGACGACTGCGTCGACGCCGGCGACCACACCGTCCTGCTCGCCCACGTAACGGCCGCGGAGCCGGGTCAGGGTTCCCTGAAACCGCTCACGTATCACCGGCGCTCTTTCGGCACCCATACACCACTGACCCAGTGACCGTGCGACACGACGAGGAAGGCATGGGATCCAGGGCCGATCACGGGCCCTGGGCATGGGGCGGCGCTGCGTGCCCTGCTGCGTCCAGCACACAGCGCCGCGGACGATCATCACCGAGAACCTGACCGGACCGCTCGGTACCGGGCACACCAACGAAGCAAGGAGCAACGATGCCGACCCTGGGAATCATCGGAAGCGGCAACATCGGGGCCGCGATCGCACGACTGGCGGTGGCCGCGGACATCGACGTGGTGATCGCCAACTCACGCGGCCCCGAAAGCCTGACAGATCTCGTCGGGGAACTGGGGCCGCGCGCCACGGCCGGCACCCTCGAAGAGGCCGCCCGCGCCGGAGAGGCGACCGTACTCAGCATTCCCCTGACCGCGTACCACGACCTGCCCGCCAGCCTCCTGACGGGCAGGACCGTGCTGGACACCGGCAACTACTATCCGCACCGCGACGGCCGGATCGCCGAACTCGACTCCGAGGAAGTGACCACGGCCGAGCTGGAGCAGCAGCTCCTGCCCGGCGCGCTGCTGGTCAAGGCGTTCAACAACATCCTGGCCCACCACATCCCCCAGCTGGCTCGGCCCGCCGGAGCTCCGGACCGTAGCGCCCTGCCCATCGCCGGCAACGACCCCGACGCGAAGGTCCGGGCGGCCGAGCTGATCGGTCGGCTCGGCTTCGACACGGTGGACGCCGGCACCCTGGACGAGAGCTGGCGCTTCGAGCCCGAGGCCGGCGCCTACACCCACATCTACCTGGCAGATCCCGATGTGCCGACCGAGCGCATCATGCAGGCCCCTGCGGCGCCGCTGCCCGCTGGCAAGCTCCAGGAGGCGCTGCGGACGGCCCAGCGGGTGAAGGTGGCCGCGCGCACCTTCTGACAGCGCGTATCCGGGCAGCGCCGTAACACCTTGCGCTGCCCCCATACCTTGGCCCCGACGTCGCCGACGTCGGGGCCAAGGTATGGGGAGTGGGAGGCGTGCTGCTCGACGGTCGACGTGCGAGTCGGGGCACCCCCGGAGGGGCTCACATGAACAGGGCCCGGTTCAGGCGGACGCCGTACTCCGCGTCGGGGTTGGTCGTGGCGTCCCCGACCCTTTCCTGGATCGCGGCGACGGCCAGGTCGCGCCGCTTGGGCAGGCGCTCGACCTCCGCAGCCGCCAGCGCACCCGGCATCTCCTCGCGAGTGAGGTCGGTGCAGTAGCACGGCGCGCCCGGCTGCTGCCGCCACGAGTCCGCGAGCGTTCCGGCGTCGAAGGCGTCGAACCCGGTGTCCTCGACCAGCGCCATGGCCATCTGGCGGTCCCGATCGCGGTCGGCGGCGACGGGGATGGCGATGCGGTCCGGGCTCCCCGCGGGCCTGCCCTTGGTCGCGAACGAGTGGGAACCGATCGCGTTCCACGCCTTGGCGATCGGCCGGCCCAGCTGTTCGGTGACCCACAGGCTCTCGACCTGACCGGCGTCGATGGCCTCGATCCGGCTGTCCCGCGCCGGGTAGTAGTTCGACGTGTCGATGACGACCGTGTCGGCCGGCACGTCGGCGATCAGTGACGCAACCTGCGGAAGACGGTTCAGGGGAATCGAGAGGATCACGACGTCGACGTCCTCGACGGCTTCTGCCGCCGTCACCGCGCGCCCGCCCATGGAGAGGACGTCAGCCTCGATCGTGTGCGGGCCGCGCGAGTTGGCCACCTTCACCTGATGCCCTGCCGCGGCCAGCCGCTGGGTCAGCGTCTTCCCGATATGCCCTACGCCCAGAATGCCGATCTTCACGATGTTTCTCCTTGCCTCGAGTTCGGTCGCGAGAGGCCGCCGACGCTGCGTCCGCGGTGTCCCAGTGGCAGCCCAGCCCGCAGGCCGCGCGCCCGACGGGTGGGGCGTCCAGCGGTGAGCTCTCGGGAGAGCACCCCGCGCGCAAGGGCGCCACGCTTCGGCCTGCGGTTACGCGGGGTCTTCGCCGCTCCCGGGAGCTGTTCCCGTCGTGGGCGTCTCCCACCCGGTGCGCATGAGGGAAACGAGCGCGTCGGGAGAAGATTCGTCGGCCATGGCGGCGCCACGGGCCCAGGCGGTGGCCAGCGTGCTGAGGAACAGGTCACGTCCCCGCACCCAGGGCTTGGCGCCGCCGTCGCGCTGGGCAGGGCGGAGGAAGTCCTCGGTGGTCGTGATGAATCCCTGACAGGTGATCGCCAGCGGGGACGCGTCTTCGGTCAGTGCGGCCCGCAGGGGTTCGGGCAGGCCGTCGAAGGCGGTCACCCATTCACCCAGTGCCTGAAGCCACTGGGCGAGCGCGTCGCGGGAGTCGGTCACCTCGCGCCGGATGGCGTCCCGGCGGGCCTCCAGTTCTTCGTCGCGGGCCTGCAGCAGGGCAGCCAGCAGGGCCTCCCGGTTGGGGAAGTGCCGGTAGAGGGTGCCCGGACCGACACCGGCCCGCTTGGCGATGGCGTCCATGGAGCCGGTGATGCCCTGCTCGGCGAAGAACTCTTCAGCGACCTCGAGGATGTGCGTGCGGTTGCGCTGCTTGTCCGTCCGCTGCCGACGCTCGCCGGTGGCTGCCTCACCCATGTCGTTGCACCTCCCGTTGACAATGCGGAGACCGTCTCCGTATCGTCTTCCGTGAAACGGAGACTATCTCCTTATCGGTTCCCATGCTACCGCCGACCTCGGCAGGCATCCGCTGCTCCTAGGGCAGCCCGGCGCGGCACACAGGCGTTCCGTGCCGACGGCCACCGGGGCGGCACACCCCACGCGACAGCTCCCCGGCCGAGGCCCCACCGGGTTGGGCTTGTGCAGCCGGACCCCACCGGCGCGCACCGACGGCATGGAACGCGTACGGCCCTTCGCACACCCAGCAACACGGAAGAGATCACATGTCCCCCGACAAGACTCCGGCGCCGGCCGCCGCAGACGCACCGCCACCGACCCGCAACGACGACAGACTGGCCTCCCAAGACGTCCTCGTCATCGGGATCCTGATGGTCTCCGCGTTCACCGTCCTGCTGAACGAGATGCTGCTGGGAGTCGCACTCCCCACCCTGATCACCGATCTCGACATCACTCCCACCACGGGACAGTGGCTCACGACGGGTTATCTGCTGACCCTGGCGATCCTCATCCCGGCCACCGGCTTCCTCCTACGGAGGTTCACCCTCCGTACGATCTTCCTCGGCTCGCTGTCCCTGTTCACCCTGGGCACGGCGATCGCCGCCGCCGCCCCGGGGTTCGGCGTGCTGTTCACCGGCCGCATCATCCAGGCAGCGGGCACGGCCGCCCTGATGCCCCTGCTGATGGCCACGACGATGCGCCTGGTGCCCCCGCACCGCCGAGGCCGGACGATGGCGCTGGTCACCGGCCTGACCGCGGTGGCACCCGCGGTCGGCCCGGCGGTGTCCGGCCTGGTGATCTCCCAGCTCAGCTGGCGGTGGCTGTTCATCCTCGTCCTGCCCGTCGTCCTGGCCGGGCTGGCCCTGGGCGCCGCCAAGCTGCGCAACATCACCACTCCGGAACCGGTCAGGCTGGACGTGCTGTCCCTCGTCCTGTCCGCCATCGGGTTCGGCGCCCTCGTCTACGGCCTGTCCACGATCGGCGAGTCGGCCTCCGGCCACGCACCGATAGCCCCCTGGATCCCGATCATCATCGGGCTTCTCGCCCTGGCGGTCTTCGTCCGCCGCCAGACCGTGCTGCAGCGCAGCGACAACGCCTTCCTCGACATGAGGATCTTCCGCACCCCGTCGTTCACCGTGCCGCTGCTGGTCATGCTCGTCGTCGCGCTGGTCGGGTTCGGCACCACGATGGTCCTGCCGCTGGTCCTCACCAACGTCGCGGGCCTGACGACGCTCCAGATCGGCCTCTTCCTGGTCCCCGGCGGAGCCCTGATCGCCCTCGTCTCGGCCCTCGGCGGACGCATCTACGACCGCTACGGACCGCGCCCCCTGGCCGTCCCCGGATCGGTCATCTGGACGGGTGCCCTGTGGTTCCTGAGCCGAGCGGACGAGAACACCGGTGTCACCGCGCTCCTGGCCGCCTACCTCGTCCTGTCGGCCTCCCAAGCCCTCATGTGGGCGCCGATGACGACGGCCGCACTGTCCTCCCTGCGCACCGAGCTCTACCCGCACGGCACCGCGGCGTTCAACACCGCCCAGCAGCTGGCCGGCGGCGCAGGCGGCGCCGTCCTGATCTCGGCCTACACCATCGGATCCCACGCCAAGGACGCGGGAGCACTGAACCTGGCCCAGTCCGTCTCGGCGTCACAAGCCGCCTTCACGACGGCGGCGGTCATCGGCTGCCTCGCGATCATCGGCACCCTCTGGGTCCGCAGAACCGCAGCCACCCCCCAGCCGCCGGCGTCTCCACCGAGCAACGCTCCCGTCAATGCCACCGCAGTGCCGACAGCGTCGTCGGCAACGGACTGACAACCCCGGCGCAGACGCCGACACACCGGCGAGGAGCCGCCACTTGAAGCGGGTGGCTCCTGGCGCTGGCAGCCAACGAACCGCGTACTGCACCGAGCCGACCCTCGATGACCTGGGAGCCGCTTGTGCCGCGGCCGACCACAACGAGACCCGGAGCAAGCGGAACCGCCAGACGCCACGCTTCGCCGCTCTCACCTCCACGCCCACGCTCGAGGAGACCGTGGAACCAACCACTCCCCTCGCCACTGACACGCCCGCCCTCCGGCCACCCCGAGCCGCCCTCTGGAAAGGAACCTCTTGTCCACCACCGCCTCCCTGTTCACCGAACTCGTACGCGTCAGGCACTCCCCGCGGCAGTTCCGGCCGACGCCGCTGTCCCCTGCGGACATCCGCGGCGTCCTGGAGGATGCGCAGACCGCCCCCTCGAACAGCAACACCCAGCCCTGGACGGTGCACATAGTCTCGGGTGCCGCCCGGGACGCCTTGAGCAAGGAACTGCTCAAGGCGTACGAGGACGGCCGGGACTCGGCGGACTTCACCGGCGACTACGGCGACGGCGTCTACCTCGAGCGGTCCTATCAGCACGGCGCCCGTGTCTACGGGGCGCGAGGCATAGCGCGCTCCGACATGGAGGGCAGGAACGAAGTGATCCGCGAGAACCTGCGTTTCTACGATGCGCCCCACGTCGCCCTGCTCTTCATGCCACAACTCGGCGACGGGGTCCGGACGGCCGGTGACATCGGCATGTACGCCCAGAACTTCCTGCTCTCGCTGACCGCACGAGGCTTCCACGGCATCCCGCAGGCCGTCCTCGGCGTGTACGCCGACACGGTCCGGGCGTCGCTGGGCGTCCGAGACGACCTCAAGCTGCTCTTCGGCATCTCCTTCGGCATCGGCGACAAGACGTCACCGATGTACGACATCGGCATGGGACGCATCCCGCTGCAACAGAGTGTGGTCCTGCACGACACCCCCGGAGTCCTCGACGAGCAATAGCTGTTTCCCTCACGAGGCGGGCCCGGGGCGGGGAAGTAGTTGGTGTCTGCTGGGGCGTAGGCCGCTGCGACGGGGGTGGACGGCAGGCAGCCCTTCCCGGAGTCACAGTGCTGGCGCCCTACCGGGTGGGCCGCACCATCGCCCCCGGTGAGCGGAAACATCTCGAACCGGGGCCGGGTCACGGTCAGCTGCGTTGCCGGCGAACGGCGCCAACGTTGCGGTCAGCGTCGAACCGCAGTGGCGAGATCGTCCACCCAGGGTGGATTCGCACTGGGGACCGAAACCGTCAGGGCGGCGACTTGGGCGGCGAACGAGCAGGCATCAGCGACGTCTTCGAGGGTCAGTTCGTCGAGGCGGCCACCCAGGTGTCCGGCATCGGCAAGGCGGTGCAGCAGGCCCGCGGTGAAGGAGTCGCCGGCACCGACGGTGTCGATGACCACCGCAGGAGGGGCTGGGACGGTGACGCGCGCACCGTCGAGGGACGCGAGGGCGCCGCGTCCGCCAAGGGTGATGACGACGAGGCGGGCGCCTGCGGTGTGCCAGGTGTCGCAGGCTTCTTCGAGGCCGGCACCGGGCGCCAGGAAGGTGCAGTCGTCTTCGCTGAGGCGGAGGATGTCGGCGACGGCGCACCAGTGGTGCAGCCGTTCGCGGTAGGCGGAGGGCGGTACGAGCAGGGGGCGGACGTTGGGGTCGATGGATACGGTGGTGCGCTCGCGCACCTGAGCGAGGTGTTCCTCGATTCGGCTGCCGCCGGGCCGGCGGATCAGCGCGAGAGAACCGGTGTGTAGGCAGACCGCGTCGTCGTTCCGCGTCGCGGCGAGTTCGCTGTCGGTCCACTGCCAGTCGGCGGCGCCGTCGGCATAGAAGCCATAGGTGGCTTGGCCGGTCGCGTCGAGGTCGGCGACGGCGAGCGTGCTGGGCTCGGAGGTGGTCACGCTGCTGGTCAGGTTGACGCCGGAGGCGTTGAGGCGGGCGCGGAAGAGGGTGCCGAAGGCGTCGTTGGAGAAGCGTCCGAGGAAGCGGGTGGGGGTGCCGAGCCGGGCGAGGGCGACGGCGGTGTCGGCCGGGCCTCCACCGGCCAGCGCCCGTAGGGCCAGACCATCGGGATCGGACCGGTCGCGATCCTCGAAGATGTCGGCGACGCACTCGCCGAGGACGTCGACGCTGCCGGGGGACCCGGGTCGGGCCATGGTGACTGTCCGCCTTCGCCTGCATGAACGCCGCCCCCGCCTCCCGCACCTACTACGACCGCCAGCGAGCCCGCGGCAAGACCCACACCCAAGCCCTCCTCCGACTCGCCCGTCAACGCATCAGCGTCCTGTTCGCCATGCTCCGCGACGGCACCTTCTACGAACCCCGGACACCGAAAGACGTCGAGCTCACCGCATAACCTCAGCAACCCCAAACCACCCCAAACCCGACAGGGGTGCCTTGACGAAAGACATAGAGGCCCCCGCAGCCTGCTCACTCGGGGGCGTACTGCGGGGCGGCCGGCTCAGCCGCACGCTCCGTTCCCGCCCGCGGCCATCCGACTCCCCGAGGCGTCAGCCTGATCGTCGTGGGCCTGTCGCCGGGCCCTCGGTCCACGATGATCCAGCCCTCGTCCGCCAGATACGTACAGGCGACGAGGAAGTCCCGCTCGGGGATACCGAGGTCGTCCTGGAGCTCCGCTCCGTCGACACCGCCTTGGCCATCTCCTCCGGCAGTTCGGAGCAGAGCTCGCATGACCTTCTCACGGTATGCCTGCCGCTCGCGCAGTATCGCCATGACATGCCGTCGCCGGTCGTCCTCGCCCGCGCCGCGATCCCTGGTCTCCCTCGTGGGTGCCGCGATCACGTCCGCCTCCGACCGGCGATGCCGCCGGGCCCGGCGGCCTACCCCCGGCAGGGCGTCGCTGTAGGGGAAGGCCGCGATCCGCTCGCCGTGCTGAACGTTGAGCCGGTGGATCAGAACGCCTCCGACGGCGATCAGGAAGAGCAGCGCGACCACAGTGATGGCTGTAACCGTCATGACCGCTCACCTCCAGCGCCCGGAGGCCGTGCCGCGCCCGGAGGCCGTGCCGCGGCCGGTCGCCGTGCCGCGGCCGGTCCCTTGCGCCCGGGCCGGGATGACGCGCGGCCCGCCCCACCGTCGGTCTCCCACGCTTCCTCTCGGCTGCGGGCATCGGCCGCGTCCACTGCACGCTCCCGGTGCGGGACCACGGCGGCAGGGCCCATCAGCTGCGCTGCGGCAACCGCTCCGGTCTCCGGCGGGATCACCAGCATGTCCCTACGGCCACCGGAGGACACCAGGGTCAGCCTGTGCGGGTCCTGTCCTTCGGCCGACCAGTCCACCCGCACGGTGCGCCCGGCCAGGGACACCCAACGCGGGATGACGGGCCAGTGGGAGGGGCTCACCGTGATGCCGGTGATGCGGCCCCAGGCGCCGCCCACTGCGTCCGCCAAGGGCGGCAGCTCACGGGTGAGGGCACGGGAGCGCGGCCACCACACGCCGTCCAGGCTGCCCGGTGCGGCTGTCAGGGATACGCGGGCCCGCGGCGACGGGGC
This sequence comes from Streptomyces sp. BJ20, assembly GCF_022869105.1. Classification (NCBI taxonomy): domain Bacteria; kingdom Bacillati; phylum Actinomycetota; class Actinomycetes; order Kitasatosporales; family Streptomycetaceae; genus Streptomyces; species Streptomyces sp. BJ20. The sequence continues at coordinate 2,415,012 of NZ_CP094918.1, read as the reverse complement.
GCGCCCGGTGGATGCCGTGCGGTCGATGGTCACGGTCATGGCGCGGACCTGTCCCCGGGAACCGCCGTACGGACCCGGAATTGTCGATCACCGGGAACGGCACCGGTACGGAGCCGGTGCGCGAAGAACCCCCGGTAACCCCACCGTACTCCCTCGAACAGCTCGAAAGCACCGGACGTCCGGGCGTTCGGGCCCGCCTCGCCATCGTGGGACCAGCCGTGATGCCGGTGGGCTGATCCGGTGCGGTCCGCCCGCTGCCCACCGGGGCGACCGACGACAGCGGGCGGACCGCACAGTGCGCCCGGGTGGAGTACACCGAGTGGGTTGAGCGTGCTATCTGTCCCGTACCTCGGTGTTGTGGCACACGTGGCAACTTGAGGTCCAGACGATGGTGGAAGCACAGACCGGGTGGGCCCCGCGTTCCGGTCCCGCGGCCGGGGTTTCGTTCTCGTGGTGCGGAGCTGTCCGGCGGTACAAGTCACCCAGGCTGCTGCTTCGTACGCACGGCTGAGGCTTGCAGCGTATCCGCGCCGGAACTGACATGCCGCTGGGTCTCCTGGGGGCCGTGCCAGTCCAGGCACACGGCGGTGGCATCGTCCTCGAGCCGGCCGTCGGCGGCGTCGCGGATCGCGGACGTCATCGCCAGTGTGGTCTCCCGCGGGTGCAGGCCGCGGGTGCGCTCCAGCAGAGCGGGCAGGTCGACCTTCTCGCCATGGCGTTCGAGCATGCCGTCCGTGATCATGAGGAGACGGTCACCGGGCCGCAGGTCGAGGTCCTGCACACGGTACGGCCGGGGAGTCAGTTCGGACAGCCCGAAGGGATGGTCCACCTGGCAGGTGATCATCTCCACAGCGCCCCCACGCATGCGCAGTGGCCAGGGATGCCCCGCGTTGACGAGCCGGGCCCGCCCGGTCCGGAGATCGACCCGCAGGAGTTGTCCGGTGGCATGGCCCTGGCCGTGGTCGTTCAGTGCCTGGTCGGCACGCAGGGCCTGCTCGGCCAGGCCGGCTCCCGCCCGGCGGGCGCCGCGCAGGGCACCCACCAGGACTGTGGCGGCCAGGGCGGCGTCGATGTCGTGGCCCATGGGATCGGTCACCGACACATGCAAGGTGTCACGGTCCAGTGAGTAGTCGAAGGAGTCCCCGCTGAGGTCCTCGGAGGGCTCAAGGTTCCCGCAGAGGGTGAACTGCGCAGCCTCGCACGACAGTGACGGAGGCAGTAGCTGGTACTGGATCTCGGCCGCCAGCGTGGGAGGCCTGGAGCGTTTCCCCCAGGTGTAGAGGTCGGTGAAGCGCCCATTGGCGATCACGACGTAAGCCAGGATGTGAGCGGCCTCCCCGACTTCTTCGAGGACGTCTTCGCCCGGGGCCGTCGGCAGGAGCAGTTCCAGCAGCCCGATCGCATCCCCCCGGTTGGTGACCGGCGAGATCACCCGCTGCCCCTGGCCGGTCGCCTCCTGATACAGCCGCTGGGTGCGGATGACCTTTTCGTAGACGCTGCCGAACAGGGGGATCCGCTCCGTCTCCCGCTCGCTCTCCGCGGCGGTGGTGGACAGCCGCGCCACCGCTCTTCCTGTCAGGTCCACAATGAGGAAGGAGACCCTCGTGGCGTCGAAACGCCGTCGCAGATCCTCCGCGATCACGTCGACGGCGTCCGCCGGCGCCGCCGTCTCCGCTGCCGTCAGCAATCGGGGAAGTCCACTCTGCTCATCACTCACGACCCGTGGTCCCTTCCACCAGCCCATCCCACCAGCTTGGGAACCGCCGCCGTCGGCGTCAATCGTGAAGGGGCCACAGTCCGGCATCGCGGACGCGGTTGCCCTGCTCGGGCCCGAACCCGATGAGAAGTCGGGACGACGGCGCCTCCCCTTCAGGCAGCGAGAGCCGAAGCTCTCGACAGCCTGTCGTCTCGACGGGTGCCGTCCTCGTCGGGGCAGGGCAGGGACGTGACCGAAGAGCAGCCACTCGCCTGCGACGGCAGGCTCCTCGGGATCAGTCCTGGCCAAGGTGTGCGGTGGTTCCCGGCTCGTCTTCACCGTCCGGAACTCCAGACAGCGGGCGGCGGAACTGTGCCGTGGTCAGGTGGACCGCACGGTGGCCAGTGCCTTGTCCAGAGCAGCGCGGATCTCGTCGGACAACCGTTCGCTGTGGACCCAGTCCACTATCTGCTCGGAAACCTGCCGCAGCTTGACATTGGTGTGCTGTGAGACTTCTCGAAGCACTTGGAAGCCCTCGTCGGGGCGCAGGCCACCGAGGGTGACAACCACCCCGATCGCCTGGTCTACCACGGCGTGAGAGACGACGGCCTCCTGCAACTGACTGATTTCCGCCCGCAACTCACCGATCTCGTTCAGAAAACCTTCCCGCCCCGGGACCGTGTGCACTTCGGTCCGCACCGGAACGCCATTGCGAGGGCTGTCCATCGTGATCACATCCCAGGGAGCGGGTCTCCCGCCCCGGTCACCCGTGCCGGAGCGGAACTGCGAGGACGACAGTTCGACTTTTACCTCAGGACCCTGCCTTTGTGCATCCTGTCCCGCGGCGTGCGTCTGCGCCCGTGAGCCGACTCGGCCTGAGTGTCAGGGTGCAGGCCGCCGGTGAGGGAGCGCTCGCAGCGTGCCCGCGGTGTCGGGTTCACCCCTGCGGTCCGGCTTCGTCGGACTCTTCCTCTCCCTCCATGACCCGGATGCCCTCATGGGTCAGAGAGGCAGTGGCAGGAGTCCCGTGCGACGTCCAGTCGACCATGATCAGGCCCTCGTCGACCAGATAGGTACAGGCTGCGCCGAGGTCGTCGTCGGGCAGGCCGAGCTGCTCACGGAGTGCCGTCCCGCTGACCTCGGGACGGTTGCGCTCCATGGCGCCGTACAGGCACCGCAGGACTGCGTGGCGGTAGACCCTGCGATCGCGGAGTGTCGTCATGTCTGGCGCTCTCAAGGCTTGCGGCCGGCCCTGCGGACGCCGACAGGCAGCCGGCCCTGCGGCCTCGCTCATGGCGCCCCGCGTTCGGGTGCCCCGCCCGACTGCGCGCATGCGGCCTTCCGCGGCGGAATGCCGGGTTGTCACCGCCGTTCCCGGCGACGCCGGTGCCCCAGCGAGGAGTAGCGTGGTCAGGGGCGAGCGGAACAGAGCGTTCGTCCCGGACCCCTGAACGGTTGGTTCTCATGACCGACTCCGGCACCTCCTCCGGTTCCCGCCATCTGCCCGGTGGCGTTCATACGGCGATACGCCCCGGATGCGCGCTGCTCCGGCTCGAGACGACGGCATCGCGGGAAGGCGTGCTGGACGGGGCGTGGTGGCCGAGGTCGCGCGACATCGGTGCGGAGTTGCCCGCGCTGCTCAGCGCCCTCACCGAACACCTCGGCCCGTTGACGCGCCTCGGGCTGGACGCCGCGGCCTGGGAGGGGCTGCCGACGCGAATCGTCGTCGCCGACCGGGTGGTGCACATCGACTCGTTCCCGGTGAGCGACGACACCGTCCTGATCACCCAGGGCGAGAACGACCTGTTCTCACTGCTGGTGGTCCCGCCTGATGCAACACCCGAGGCCGCCCGCGCGGCGATGGCCCAGGCCGTCGTGGCAGGCAATCCCAGTACGGCGGCGCAGATCCTCATCGATACGGGAGGCGGACAGGCACGGCAGCTCTGACGGGCCCCGTCGCCTCACGGCCGAAACCAACGGTGCGCTCAGCCGCACCCCGCCACGCTGTTCGTTCGCCGCGGCGGGTCCGGAAGAACAGATCGGCGCACGCGTGCTTGGTCACCAGCAGATCGGCACCAGCCCGGAGAGCCGACTCAGCGACCGGCGCCGCCAGATCACGCGCCCGGCATGCTCCCGGTGTCCCCCAGGGCCAGGAACCCGGTACGGCCGGTCAGGCGTTGGACGCTCTCATGCAACCCTCGCTCGCAGGGGGCCTCGGGACCTACCGGAAATCCGAGGACGCACCCCACCAGCAGGGTCGTCTCCGCGACCAGCAGCACGAAGCCCGGCCGTCGGCCGTCGGCAGCCGCCGAAAGAAGTCGGCCCATCCCCGGTGCGCCGACGAGGGCCCGCTCTTCCCGGTGACGCCGGTGGATCTCCAGCCAGCCGCACAACCAGTTACGCCGCCCCTCGAAGGTGAGCACAACAACGATGTGGCGCGGGCAGCCGCGTTCCGGCCGGGCGCACCGCCTGCCGATGGTTCGTGACCACGGCAGACGGCTCACTCGTGGGGCACACTGCCGAACCCCATGACTCCTGGGTATCCCCCGGGTTCGAGCCCAACCACGTATCGGGAACGACGGAAACATCCGCTCCCGGATCGCTCACGCAACACCCGGGAGCCGGGATGCGACCGGACTGGAATGCCCCGCATCGCTCGCATGCCACTTGCCTGAGCGACGTCGGGCACTCGCCGTTGACGCGGAGGAGGAGGCATGACCCGACAGGCCGCCCTGCGCACGGGAAAGAGGTTGTCGGCGGTCTCTGAACCTGGGTTCTGGATCACTTTCCGTGCCAGGGCCACGGAGGGTCACCGAAACCGCGATCATGAACGGCCTCGCGCGCTGAGGAGGACTCGCTTGCGGAGCAGGTCGAAGTTGGCCCGGCCGAACATCTGCCGCTTGAGCATCTTGATCTTGTTGTTGTGGCCTTCGACGGCGCCGGAGCTGTAGCGGAGGCTGAGGCCGGCGACGACGGCGTCGAGGTCTTGACCGAGCCCGGTGACGAAGGTGTGCAGCGCGGGCAGGTCGTCGGCCGTCACGCTGGTGATCCACTGGTCCAGGTGTTTGCCCTGGCGGTTGTTCATGAGCTCGGCGAACGCGCGGACGTGATGGGCGGTGCGGTTGTGTCCGGGGCAGCGGGTCAAGATCGTTTTGAGCTGCTGGGCCTGGTCGTCGGTGAGGCGGTCGGGGTAGCGGGTAAGCCAGCTGGTCACGTTCCGCACGGATGGCGCCTTGCGGGGCGGGTCGTGCGGGAAGTTCTCGCGGAGTTTGGCCGCGTACTTCTTCAAGACGTTCTCGCCGCCGGGGTAACCGCGCTCGCGTACTTCCTCGAACAGGCGGCGGGCGACGGTGCAGCCCTCGGCCCACCGCTGATGGAGGTAGGGCTTGCAAGGGTCGAGGATGCTGGTGCGGCCGGCCCACCGGCCGACCAGGAGCTCGTCTGCGCTCGCCGCATTCGCGTAGCGGCGGACGGTGTTGCGGGCGAGCCCGAGCTGGCGGGCGATCGTGCGCAGGCCGATGTCTTGGTCGAGTAGGGCGTGGACAGTCGTGTGCTGTTCCCGGACGCGGTCGGAGAGTCGGCCGGTTGTCCTCGGCCCGGTGGGAGAGGACTGATCGAGGTTCGCCGCGTTCTCCATGGCCGCAGTGACCTGGGACGTGGCGGAGTCGTGCGGTTCACGCAGCAGAGTGCGGTGCTGGACGACGGTCTTCTCGACGGCCTCGGCGAGGTTGGACCAGATGTGCCACCGGTCCGCGACGTGGATGGCGTTCGGGGCGCCGAGGCGTCCGGCCTCGGCATAGGCGGTGGAGCGGTCGCGGCAGATCACCTCGATGCCGGGATGGTCGGCGAGCCATCGGGCGACCGTCGACGTCGTCCGGTCCGGCAGCAGGTCGACGGGCTGTCGGGTCTCGATGTCGATCAGGATCGTGCCGTAGTTGTGTCCCTTGCGGAGCGCGAAGTCATCCACTCCGAGCACCCGCGGTGCCGACGTCTCGGGATCAGCTAGGACCTGTCCGGTCGATCATGCGACTGCCCGGTGCCCGGGTCGTTGTTGTGGGCATGGGGCGGGGAGATCTGACGGATGCAGAGTGGGAACGGCTGCGGCCGTTCTTGCCAGTCAGCAATGGGCGTTGTGGCCGGTGGCGGGATCATCGGCAGGTGATTGACGGGATTCTGCACCGGGTTCGGACCGGGGTGCAGTGGCGGGATCTGCCCGAGCGGTTCGGGCCGTGGAAGACCGTCTATGAACGCCACCGGCTATGGTCAGCCGACGGCACGTGGGAGCGTCTGCTGCAGCAGGTCCAGGCCGCGGCTGACGCCGAGGGTGAGATCGACTGGGACATCTCAGTGGACTCCACCATCGTGCGGGCTCATCAGCACGCGGCCGGTGCCCGAACCGAACCGCCGCCAGCGTTTGCCTCAAAGGGGGCCGAAGGGCCAGAACATCAGGGCGAAACAGCCTGGCAGAGCCTGCTCGCCCGGCTGGTGGAGGTGGTCCGGGAGGTGAGGGACTGGGCCGCTCGCGCGGGGGGTTCACCAGCAAACTCCACCTGAGCGCCGACGGCCGCTGCCGCCCGCTGTCCTTCGTCATCACCGCAGGGCAGCGGGCGGACTGCACCCAGTTCCAGACGGTGCTGGCAAAGATCCGCGTCCCGAGAACCGGTTCGGGCCGGCCCCGCACGAAGCCCGACAGCATCGCGGCCGACAAGGCATACAGCAACGGCCCATGCCGCGAATACCTGCGGCGCCGCGGCATCCGGCACACCATCCCGGAGAAGACCGACAGCCAGGCCGCCCGCCTGCGCAAAGGCTCACGTGGCGGACGGCCGCCAGGCTTCGACGAAGAGCGGTACAGGAAGCGCAACACCGTTGAACGAGCGATCAACAGGCTGAAGCAGTCCCGGGCCGTGGCCACCCGCTACGACAAGCGCGGCTATATCTTCCTCGGCACCGCAACCACCGCAGCTCTGCTGATCTGGCTTCGAAGTTGAGTCCCGGACTCACAAAGCGATAGGCCGATAAGCCAGAGCCTGATCGACCACCTCATCAGCCGAAAGGTCCCGCTCCGGCGGCCAGAAGATCAAGCCGCTGACGTGACCGGAGGGACACACCAGAGCTCTGTCGAGCCTGTCCAGCCAACCGGCCACCTCGTCGTCGGAGCCGTAATCCATATCCATGATCCGCTGCACAAGCGCGACCGCCTCCGCACGGCTCATTTCCACGGCACTCATCATGTCCCTCCGCGCAGCCACCGTAACGGGACGCGTGATCGCCCGGACAGGCCCTAGGCGACGGATCAACCGCAACAGCGTCGACCTGCTCACCCCGGCCGCCAGAGCATGGGACAGACGAGCGCCGGCCCGGCCGGCCAGCATCACCGCCAGGCGTTCCAGCACCTTCTGCAGCCCGGTGCTGCGTCGGCCCTGCCGGACGGTCAGCCCGTCGACCTGCTCGGCGAACGTCGCCTGCCTGCAGGGACGTTGACCGCAACGGAAGCGCCGCACCTGTAACTCGATCAGTACCGGGCGCCCGCCGACCGCGCTGTCGGCGAGCCGACGTACGTATCGGCTGTGCACCCGAGACGACCATGCTCCGCACGCCGGACAGGCGGCTCGCTCTGCAGCCGTCCGGGCCCGTACGGCCACCAACTCGCCGTAGGACACGACGTTTTCGATCATGACACCTTCGACCTGGTGGAACCACAGGTCCTGGAGGAGGACATCAGCCACGGCCGTTCATGATCGCGGTTTCGGTGACCCTCCGTGGCCCTGGCACGGAAAGTGATCCAGAACCAGAATTCAGGCGTCGCCGAGACACGCAGTGAAGACCCGGTGGATGCCGGGCCTTCACGTTTGAGTAGCGGGGACAGGATTTGAACCTGCGACCTCTGGGTTATGAGCCCAGCGAGCTACCGAGCTGCTCCACCCCGCGTCGGTACGGTGAACTGTACGGCACCGATCGGAATCGACCCAATCGACTTTCGCATGCGCTCGTCGCGCTGGTCGTCATCCGCCTGTGAACAAACAAGCAGACTCGTCGGACGAGCGAGCACCCCCGGAAGCTCCCCGTCGAGACCGCACACCCACAGTCATGCACATGGCCGCCTGTCCATGCAGCGCCGGAGGAGGACGCCATGCCCACTGCGGCGTCCGGGCGTCGGTTCCGCCCAGGGGGACTCGGTGGTGTCCGGAGGAAGGCCGCCGCATCGCCGACGTCTTGCTCGGCAGGATTGATGTCCAGGGTGGTGATCTCGTCGCCGGTTACCTTCACCGCGCAGGAAGAGGATGCTGCGGAACCCGCCACGACGACTTCGTCGGCGTACGGGAAGGGGGCGACGGTCGCGAAGACGGGTCGGGCGGCGCAGCCGGTGACGCGGTACCCGAGTAGGCATGCGGCCTGGCTGAAGTCGACGGCGCCGAAGATTGGCGTGCGGGGCGGAGCAGCACGTACGGGAACGAGGACTGAGAGCTTCTCAAGGCAGCTGTCAGGGTCCCCTCCGGTATCGATCACGGCGTGCTCGGATTCCCTGAACGTGTGTGTTGCCGCTGATGGTCGAGCACGTCGTGGCCCCGCCATTCCCTCATGTCTTCCGCCTCGAACACGGTGCGCCTACCATCGCAGGTCAACTGAAGACCGCTGTCTCGCCTTCTCTCGCTCCTCTGTCCCTCCCCTGCCCCACCAAGCGCCGCATCCCGGAAAACAGCCGACTTGCAGACAGGACCGCGGCGGATTTCAAGCAGGGGGACGCCCAGGGACCGCCCCGCCCGTCCCGGAGCAACACGCGGCAACGCGTGTGACAAGCGGCGCGAGCCCGAACCCGGCGCGGTCAGTAGGTGGCGAGGGAGATGGCGGCGTAGTGCGCGGTGAACGCTGCCACGGTCAGGGCATGGAAGACCTCGTGATAGCCGAACCAGCGGGGTGAGGGGTCGGGCCGCTGCAGGGCGTAGACGACCGCGCCCGCGCTGTACAGGAGACCGCCGACAACGATCAGGACGACTACGGCTGCTCCGCCGGTGTGCAGGAAGTCGGGAAGGTAGCTTACCGGCGCCCAGCCCAGGGCCAGGTAGCACGGGGTGTACAGCCAGCGCGGAGCTCCGACCCACAGGACCCGGAACGCGATGCCGGCCAACGCTCCCGTCCAGACGATCCACAGCAGCACGGACCGCTGCTCGGGCGGGAGGAGGAGCACGGCCAGGGGGGTGCAGGTGCCGGCGATGATCAGGAAGATGTTGGCGTGGTCGAGGCGTCGCAGAAGAGCCTCGCCGAGCGGTCCCCAGGTGCCACGGTGGTAGATGGCGCTCGTCGCGAACAGCAGCCAGGCGGTGACCGAGTACACGGCGCAGGCCAGGACCGCCTGCCGAGTACCGGCCAGGCAGATGAGTACGACGCCCGCGATCAGTGCGGCGGGGACCATTCCGGCATGGAGCCAGCCACGCAATTTCGGCTTGACCGGTTCGGCCAGGTCGGCCACCCGCTCCACCAGAGCAGTAACCGGGTGAGCCCCCTTCCCCGCCTGGTCGCCTGGTGACTCGTCGGGTAGCCCGTCCGCACGGCGCTCCGCACGCGCTGACACGACGTGACCACATTCAACTTCGGCGGCGTCGCGGGACACGGCTTCTCGTCCTCCCCCGGGCTCCTGGGCGTCACTGGCAACCATGCGGTCATGCTAGGAAACCTCACCCGGACACATGGCGGGAGGTCGGTCCAGAACAGAGTCACGTCGCCGGGCCTGAGCCGGTTCGCCACCGTGGGAACTCCTGCCCCGTTGACCTACCGCCAATTGGGCCTGCCGAAGCCGAGTAGAACGGCTGGTCCTGGGAACGATCAGGGCTTACGAACGGGCATCTCCGCTCGCCTACGCGCAAGGATCGCCGATGCTTCCTGAGGTCCGCCCCTACATATCCACCGCGCTCGCAGACCAGTTGGAACACCAACTGGACCTGGCTCCGCATCTCGAGGCGGGCCGGCTCGATGTGGAGGGCGTCGCCGGCGTCGCAGTGGTCGCAGCCGCCCACTCCGACGGCTATGCGGCCACCGGCCATCTCCTCGGGCTGTTGGCCGCGCTGCCTGCCCCCACCGCGGCAGGAGAGCACTTCTGGTCGGACCTGTGGAGGTCTTCGGGCACCGCGTACCTGCTGCCCGTCAACATCAAGGATCCGGTGCTTCGTTCGCTGGCAGGAGAGGGAACTGCCCTGGCCCGGCAGATCCTCTCGGCCGTCGATGAGATGACCCCGCCCCAGCGCGTCGCGGCCGGGGAGGTGATCGGTCAGGCCCTCGTCGAGTCCGACCATCTGCCCGACCTCAAGACACAGGTCATCGGAGAACTGTGGCTCCGAGATCTCGAGCTCAGCGCCTGGCGCGTCCTGCACGCAGACCGCAGGTCGGACGATCCGGCTGGACGGAAAGCCTTCCTCGACGCCTGGACGAGCGTCTGAGCGGTCGGCTCCTCCGAGCTGCACGGTAGCCGCGCCAGACACGCGGCTCCCGTGCCCGACGACGCTTGCAGCGACTGAGGTCAGGAAGGTTCAAGCCGAAGTGGCAACGGCCCCGGGCCTCCACAGATCAGGTGGCCGCGCAGCAATTGCCGCGCGGCCACCTGCCGCGGCGTGCGCAACCTCTCGGGCAGGTCTGCGAGGTCAGACCAGGTTGATGTTCTCGGCCTGCGGGCCCTTCTGGCCCTGGGTGACGTCGAACGTCACGGCCTGGCCCTCCTGGAGCTCACGAAAGCCGGTGGAGTTGATCGCGGAGTAGTGCGCGAAGACATCCGGGCCGCCGCCGTCCTGGGCGATGAAGCCGAAGCCCTTCTCCGCGTTGAACCACTTCACAGTTCCCGTTGCCATGCCTCATGCCTTCCAGTCGATGAACGCCTCCCACTCCATGTGGCAGACGGAGGTGATCGTCCTGGTCCCTGCGGCACAGCACAGCAAAACGCCCACACCAAAGGCGCGGGCAGGGAATTCCGAACCACGACAGCTGACACAGACGCTACACGCCCACACACCGGGTCACCACAGGAAATGATCACGTCACACACGAGACCGTGCGTGCGGTGCCCGCCGACGCTGACGGGCACGCTCATCTCATGCTGCTGCCGTCGGGTTCGCTGATTCGGCGGCGCGGCGGTATTCGGCGTTGAGGCGCTGGGCTTCCTCGAGCTGGTCTTCAAGGATGACGATCCGGCAGGCGGCCTCGATGGGGGTCCCGTGGTCGACGAGTTCCCGGGCGCGGGCGGCGACGCGCAACTGGTAGCGGGAGTAGCCGCGATGTCCGCCTGCGGAGCGCAGCGGGGTGATGAGGCGGTGTTCGCCGATGGCCCGGAGGAAGCCCTGTGTGGTGCCGAGCAGTTCGGCGGCCCGGCCCATGGTGTACGCGGGGTAGTCGTCGTCATCGAGACGGCCGAACGTGTCGTCTGCTGTCATTGCACCTCTCTGTGGAACGCGTGGAGGGGCCCTGGCGCCTTACTGGCACCAGGGCCCCGAAGGAACTACTACACCATCTGCCGGCCCTGATACTGCACCGGCCTTCCGTTTCCGCAAACCCGACCGAGATGCTGTCGGGGGCGCGGGGATCGCGGTTGCTTGACCGGAGACCACCTCACTATCGATGTCCTGCGGTACCCGGGGCCAAGAATTCCGCCCGGGCGATCCTGATGGCGCTCGGCTCCTCCGTTCTTCCCTCTTGATCAACTACTCACTTTCGGAAACCGTGAACTGCTGGTGGCCTCGAACAGCGCCACTCTTCGGCAGCCAGCCCCGTCGCCCGTCCTGCGTCTGCTCTGGCTTGGAACCCCACTGCCGAACCTCCCGGTGCGCGCGCCCGCAGCCGACGCCTTCACCGAGGTACTGCTCACTGACTTCACTGCTGGGTGCTGCGAACCTTCACTTGCTGGTACTGCCACTGCGGTACTGCTCATGGCGGCCCCTGATCACTGCGGGCCACCCGGTGCGGTCGTCAGTCCCGTCGCCGTCCTGCAACCGCTCTGGCTTCGGAACTCCACCACCGCACCGTCCTGCGAACTGCAACTGCGTACTGCTGCCCGGCAGTTCATCTCTGCCGGGCCTCTCCTGATCTCGGCTACAACAAAAACCTTAACCACACCGTCGACCAATGTCTACTCCGGCGGGTATAGATTTTCGTGCGCTGGAAGACGAGGTACTCCGCCTCGACCGGTCCCATGGATGGTTCAAGCAGCTGCGAGGCTCTGTCCGGCGCTCACAGTGACTCACCGCCGCGTGGCATGTCGGGCTGGGCGTGCCGTCGCCGACTGCTCCGCGGCGAACGTCGGCGGCATCGGCCAACGCTGCGTCTCGTGAAGAACACCACCGTTCGGCACGGACGTTTCCAGCCGTGACGCCCCCCGGGTCGGCCGTTGACGAGCGCGGCAGAAGGCCCTGCGCCGCCTTCGACGATCCCGGGATGACCGAGCAGCTGGTGGCGGACCGGCACGGCCCCTGACTCGAGCAGACCGCGGGCCGCGAAGACGCGGGTAGCGTCACCGCTCAGGCAGCCGGATGGCCGGCGAATACGGTCCGCCTCATGTCGCAGCCTGACGAGTTGCTCGCCGCCGTCGGCGCCCCGGTGGAGTCCGACCAGAGCAATCAGAGTCCCTGACCGTGGTCACCAGTGGCGCTGTCATCACCGGTCGATCGGCTTGGGGAATGCCTTCGTGCGGCGGGTCGGCTGCTCACGCAGGCGCTCCTGCACGCTCCCGGGAAAGACGAGGGCGTCGGCCTCGGCCTCGGCAGGCCAGGTGGCCGGCGTCCGGGTAGGCCGACAGGCCACCGGCGGCCACGACGAGCTCCGCAGAAGCCCCGTCGGGATGGTTCCCGACGGGGCTCCCCCGTATCACCGACGCCCCTATAACGCAGGGGTGTGGGAAACCGGTCTGACCAGGTTGAAGACCTCGCGGGCGGCATACCGCTTGAGGCATCGGATGATCTCGCGTCGGGTCTTGCCCTCCTGGGTGCGGCGTTCGTAGTACGCCTGGGTGCGGGGGTCGTGGCGCAGCCGGGTGAAGACGATGCGGTGCAGGGCAGCGTTCGCCTGACGGTCGCCGCCGTAGTTGAGCCGACGCGTGCGCCGTCGGCCGGAGGAGTACTCGATGGGGCTGACTCCGCAAAGGGCGGCAAAGGACGCCTCAGTGTTCAGCCGCTCGGGATTGTCCCCCATGGTGATCAGGAGAGTGACGGCGCTGTCCGGACCGATGCCCACCGGTTCGAGTAGCTGTGGGGCGTGGCGTTCGACGAGCCCGGTCAGGCGTTGGTTCAGCTCATCGATCTGTGCGGTGAGCTGTTCGATGCGCTCGGCGAGCATGCGTAACGTCATGTGGGTGGCCTGGACCGCTCCGTCCTCGTCTCCCCCACCATCGTGCGGGACGAGGCGCGCGCAGGTGCGGAACAGCTCGGCGTTGCCCAGGCTGGACATTCGTTCCCGCAGGGCGGGGTCGGCGATGACCAGGACGGCCTTGAGCTGGTTGATCGCCTGGGTGCGGGCCTTGACCGCGGAGTCCTTGGCAAGTTTGTAGATCCGGGCGGCGTGCACGGGTCCGTCGCCGGACTTGGCCCGGGCCCGGGCGCGACCGCTGAGCACGGCTCGCGCGGCGGCCTGTGCGTCGAGCGGGTCCGACTTGCCGAGCAGCCGGCGGGCCGATCGGTCGGGCCGGTTCACCTCGAACACCAGGATCTGCTGGGCCAGCAGGTAGCGGGACAGGCCCGCGCCAAATGTGCCGGTGTCCTCCACGCCGGCCCGGCGCACCGTCCCCCGCTTGCGGGCCCACAAGAGCAGTTGCCGGTAACCGGCCGCCGTCGCCGGAAAGGACTCGGTGCCCAGGATCTTCCCGAGCGGGGAGATCACGGCGGCGACATGCACCTCGCCGTGCGTATCCACGCCCAGAACCACCTCGCGCCGAACGGGAGGATCCGTGCTCGATGAGGTGCTGCGCTGTCGGGTCGTCATGATGGTTCGCCTCCCGCTATGTGAGTTGCTGGGTAGGTGGCACCGGCCCGCTCGGGCGGTCTGAACCGTGATGGCGCCTGGAACTCGGCAAGGCCCCTATAGGGACACGCCCTGTGGTTCGGTACCAGCAGGCACCGTCCCGCGACGACAGTCGACACGCCTGTGACTGGACACTTCGGTCAAAGATCTCATGAGTCAGACCCCGTCCGGGACGGCATCGCTCAACCGTCCCATCAATCCCGGCGCACCGGCACGTCCCGACCGCAGCCGCATGGCTTCGTTCGATCCAGTGCCCAACCTGGCTTGGACAGGCTGACAAGAAATCGATTCTTCGTTCACTCGTGACCGGCATCGACAGACAGCCGTGTGGCCCGCCTTACTGGTTGTCCTTCGTCGACCACGGCGCGAACCACCCCGGCCCCCCTATTGGTAAGCGGCTGTCCATAAGTCCTGTAGCTGCTACGTGAGATCCCGCCATCCTTGCCTGGGCGCCGTCCACCACGATGAGCGGCAGGGCCCGCAATCTGGGATCGTCACTCCCGACGCGAAGGTGCGTGCCCGCTACCGGTTGGCAGGCGATGGCGCGGTCACTCGGGTCGAGCTGCTCCAGCGGGTGGCCCATCGGGCTGGAAGGCCAGGCATGATAGCCCGAACCATTTCATCGGAAGCTGGACCGGAATGAGCGGGCCCCGAGGAGGTCCTGGACGATGTCCGCGCACTGGCCGTGAAGGCGTACTTCTCGTACGTGAGTCAAGTCCGCTCTCGGTAGGCCCTGTCGAGAGCGGCCAAGGCAGCTTCGATGTCCGTGGTACCGGCGAAGAGAGCTTCGACCTGGGCGAAATGCGTCTGTTGCACGGCGGAGTTCGGCCAGCGCTGATCCATGAAGGGAATGGTGGTGCCGGCCTTCTGCCGCTCCGCGACCTCCCCGATCGCGGGGTCGACGGTGAAGGAGGCGTTCGGGATCGCGGGCAGGGTCGAGCCGGAGCGGTTGTACAGGTTCTGTCCACGAGCGGATCCCAGGAAGTCGATGAAAGCGAGGGCCTCCTTGCGATGTGGGGTGTCGGGGTTGAGGCCATAGGCGGCCGAGACGGCACCCGGCATCCGCGTGTCGCCGGGGTCATCTGTGGCGGGCAGTGCGGTCATGCGCAGTTTCATGCCGGGGGCAGCGGCACGTAGCTCGGACAGTACGCTCGCGACCTGGACGACCCCCACCGCCCGGCCAGTGGCCACCTGGTCGAGCGTTTCCTCGTACGTCGTGTCCAGTGGGTCGGCGTTGAAGCAGCCGCGGTCGTCCATCTCCATGTACTTGCCCAGGGCAGTTCTCCAGCCGGAGCCGGCGAAGGTTTCCTTGCCGAGTTCCATGTTCTGGTCGAAGTCCGGTTCGTCGGCGTAGACGGTGGTCGCGACCAAGGCGTAGGTGATGAGCTGGGTGACCCAAGGGGTGGCGTTGCCCAAGGCGAGGAGGACCTTGTCGTGGTCTCGGGCCTTGTCGCAGAGGGCCAGGAGTTCCGTCCAGGTCCGGGGCGGTGCTCCTCCGATGGCGTCCAGTGCTCCCATCGAGAACACCGCGCCGATGCCGCTGAATGTCACGGGTACCGCATACGTGCTGCTGTTCACGGCGGTGACTGGTCTGACGCCTACGGGCATCGTGAAGTTGAAGCGGCGGAGGCTGAGGTTCTCCAGAAGGTCGTCGCGTTCCAACGCGGTGACGGAGGCGGGATTGCCGTTGCCGGGCCAGACGGTGAACACGTCGGGGCCCTTTCCGGCGCGGAGGTCACCTGGGAGTTCCTGCTGGAGGGCGCCGGCGTCGACGTAATCGACTGTGACGTGTGTGTCCGGGTTGAGACGGTGGAACTCGGCGACAACGGTGTCCATCGCGGACTTGTCGGTGGCGCTTGCCCTGACGGACAACTCGACCGGCCCGTCCTCTTCGGCGCCGAAGGGGCCGCATCCGGTCGACGTGGTGACCGCGAGTACCAGGGCGAGAGCGAGGCCGGGCAGGTGTGAGGTGCGTTTCACGGACGTACTCCGGGCGGGAAGGAGGCGCGAGGTTGGTCAGAGCGATGTGGGGTGTTGGAGCGAGGTCGCCTGTCGGCGGCTCGTGTGACGTTCACTCGACCGTGAAGAGGTCACACGAGCCGCCGACACCCCGGGGGCCGAGGGAGGTCAGCCGAGTGTGAGGGCACGCTGTGCGGTCACGACGCGGGACGAGCGCGCCGTCGCGAAGGTGTAGACGCCTGGGGTGAGCGTCATCGCTCCCGACTTCCAGACGCTGAGGTCCTGGACCGGGATCGTCAGGCTGAGTCGTTTCGTGCCGGCCGCGGGGAGGGTGACTTTCTGGAAGGCGACCAGACGGCGCGGTTCCGCTGCCGCCGAGGCGGGGAGGGTGGCGTACACCTGGACGACCTCGGTGCCCTGACGCCGTCCGGTGTTGGTCACAGTGACCTCGACGGTGACCTGCCTGGCGGCCGCGTTGTAGCTCGCTTCCAGGGAGCCGTGGGCGAACGTGGTGTAGGACAGGCCGTGGCCGAAGGGGAAACGGGGTTCCTGCTTCCTGGCGTCGTAGAAGCGGTAGCCAACGGCGATGTCCTCGTCGTAGGTGACGGTGCCGTTCGTGCCCGGGTAGGTGGCGGGGGTGGTGCCGGGCCCTTGGGTGGCGTCGGTGGGGAAGGTCACCGGGAGGCGGCCGGCCGGGTCGCTGTCGCCGAAGAGGACGGCGGCGATGGCGGTGCCGGCACCGCGGCCCGCGTACCACGTCTGCACGACGGCCTCCACGTCGTTGAGCCAGGGGGTGGCGACGGGGCCGTCGGTGTTGAGGACGACGATCGTGCGCGTGTTGGCGGCGGCCACGGCCCTGACGAGCTGGTCCTGGTCTCCGGGCAGCGCGTATCCCTCGTGGTCCATGCCTTCGCCGGCGACCCGGTTGACGAAGACGACGGCCGCGTCGGCCGCGCGGGCCGCCGTCACGGCGGCGGGGATGAGGGACTCGGGCTGCCAGCCGAAGGTCAGGCCGCACGTTCCGGGTTCCGCGGTGGCGTTGTTGTAGGTGATCTCCACGGTGACGGCGCGTCCGGCGGTCAGTTCGGCGGTTCCCTGGAGCGGGTAGTCGTAAGGGCCGAGGAAGAAGCGGGCCATCTGGCGGGTGCCGGAGACGACCGTCCTGCCGTCGATCTTCAGCGTGGTCGTCCCGGACGGCAGCAGGGAGAAGCGGTGCAGGCCGGTGGAGGTCGGCGTCAGCGTGCCGGTCCACTTGGCCGACCACACCTGCGGCAGGCCCTCGACGGGGGCGGCGGTGAAGTCGACGGTGGTGTCGGTGCGGGTCGTGACCGGTGTGCCGGTGCCGTCGGCACTGGCGTAATAGCTCGCCCTCAGTCCGGCCGCCCCGGTGGGGGTGCGCAGGACGGTGGAGGGGACCGTGGTGAGGGGGAGGTCACCCTTGGTTCCCTGGGCGTGTGTGACCTTGACGGAGCTTCCGGCGCGGGCGCGGATCGCGTCGAGCGGGGTGGTCCAGGTCCCGGGGTCCACGTACGTGGAGCCGGACACGCCGGTGAAGGTGTCGGACCCGGCCGGGCCGATGACGGCGAGCGACTTCACCGCGCTGGTGAGCGGCAGGGCCGCGGAGCGGTTGGCGAGGAGCACCGTGGAGGCGACGGCCGCCTCGTGCGCGAGGTCCTTGTGCGCCTGGGTGCTGACGTTGCCCGCCGGGGCGGGGACGGGGTGGTCGAAGAGGCCGTTCGCGAACATGGTGACGAGGATGCGCCGGGCCGCGTCGTCGAGCCGAGCTGCCGGTATCGCGCCGCCGGTGAGGGAACCCGCGGGGATCTGGACGCCGCCGGGGCCGAGTCCGGCGAGGTCCATGCCGGCCCGGGCGGCGGCCACCTGGTCGTCGCCGGCCCAGAAGTCGGGCACGGTGTAGCCCTGGAGGCCCATTCCCTTCTTCAGATCGTCGAACAGGCCGGTGTGCCGTGTCGCGAAGGTGCCGTTGATCTTCGGGTAGGCCATCATCACCGAGGTGGCGGGGGCGGCGGCGATCACGCGGCGGAAGGGCGCCTGGTAGTACTCGTGGAGCGCTCGGTCGGACACCTTGGTGTCGATGAAGAAGCGGTTGACTTCCTGGGTGTAGGCGGCAAAGTGCTTGAGGGTGGCCGCCATGTGCTGGGACTGGATGGCCACGGTGAGGGCGGCGCCCAGCCGTCCGGCGAGCACCGGGTCCTCGCCCATGGCCTCGGCCTGACGGCCGAAGTGCCATGTGCGGGTCAGGTCGATGGTGGGGCCGAGGGCGTTGTTGTACCCCTTGGCCCGGCCCTCGGTGCCGATGGCCTTCCCGATCCGGGCGGCGAGCGTCTCGTCGAAGGTGGCCGCCTGGGCCACGGGTACGGGGAAGGCGGTGACGCCCGTCTCTCCGCGCAGCCCCGCGGAGGCGTCGACCATGGTGAGGGCGGGGATGCCGAGGTGGGCCACGGCGGCGAAGTCGCAGCGTACGAGGGCCTCTTTCTCGCCGGCCGTCATGCGGGCGAGCAGTTCGGCGGCCCGGTCCTGCGCCACGGACCGCGGCGCGGCGACCGCTCGGTCGGTGACCGCGGGGGCCATGCTCGCGGCCAGGGCCGTGAAGGCTGCGGCGGATAGGAACGTTCGTCGGTTCACAGCGGCTCTCCGGACTGAGATGGCGGCAGTACGACGCGCCGCCGCGGGTTGGGGGGAGGTGAGGCCGACCGAGGGGTCAGGTCACGGCCGGCCTCGGCTCGATGGGGCTCTGGGAGCAGCCGCGTGGTCGCGGAGCCCCGAGGGATCGCATTTCCCTTTTTTCACTTCTCGGCGGCAGAGTGTTCGCCGCGTCCCACGGTGAGCTCTCGGCGCCACGGCCGTATTCGGCCACGAAGTTCTTCCCAGCAGGCTGGAAACTATGGCCTCCTCCGATGCAAGGTCAACCCTCCGGGACCTCCTCTTTAAAATAGACCCTGACCAGCAGGTTCCTTGCTTGGAATTTCAATGACGCCCTGAAATTTCAATTGAACGGACCGATGGAATTCTCTGCCATCGACGCCCTGGATGATCTGAATTCACAAGACAAATAGCAGCCCGACGCATCGCGTGATGCGTCGGGCTGTCCCTCTTCGCGTACGGGAGACGGTCAGGCCGCCGCTCCGAGTTCCGCGGTGTCCAGGACATGGTCGCCCGGCCCAAGGGCGAGGGGTGCGCAGCCGGGGAGTTCCACTGTGGCCGTACAGCCTTCCGGCACCGTGATGTCGGCCGTCATGCCGGTGGCGGTGAGCTCCCAGGACAGTGCGGCCGTCCCGTAGGGAGTGTCATGGCGGACACAGGCCCAGCTGATGCCGCCGCCCGGACGGGGGCGGAAGGAAAGCCGGCGGTAGCCCGGGGCGGTGGCGCTGATACCGCCGACCACCCGGTGCAGCCAGTCGGCGACGGCTCCGAGCGCGTAGTGGTTGAAGCTGGTCATGCCGCCCGGGTTGAGGGTGCCGTCGGGCCGCAGACTGTCCCAGCGCTCCCAGATCGTGGTGGCGCCCATGGTGACGGTGTAGAGCCAGGAGGGGCACTCGGTCTGCAGCAACAGCTGGTAGGCGACGTCGAGGTGACCGTTGTCGGTGAGGGCGTCGCAGATGAGCGGGGTGCCGACGAAGCCGGTGGAGATGCGCGCGCCGTCGGCGAGCACGATCTCGGCGAGGCGGTCGGCAGCCGGTCCGCGCTGTTCCGGCGTGAGCAGGTCGAAGGCGAGGGCGATCGCGTACGCGGTGGCGCTGTCGCTGGTGAGGCGGGCCGAGGGCAGGACGTACCGTCGCCGGAATGCGTCGGCTGCCTCGGCGGCGAGTGCCGCGTACCGTTCGGCGTCCGCGTCCAACCCCAACTCCGCCGCGGCCAGGGCGAGATGTCGTGCGGAGTGGGCGAAGTAGGCGGTGGCGACGAGGTAGCGGTCGGTGCGGCCCGCGGCCGGGTCGTCGGGTGGGGCGGCCGGGTCGAGCCAGTCCCCCAGCTGGACGCCGGTGTCCCACAGGCGGGTAGGACCGGCAAGGCGTTCGACCAGCTCGACCCACGCTTTGGCCATGGGGTAGTGGCGGCGCAGGAGTTCCAGGTCGCCGTAGCGCTGGAAGAGCGTCCAGGGCGTGAGGGTAGCGACGTCTCCCCATGCGGCGCCGGGGTGGATCGGCGTCCACATCGGCTCGCCCGGGATGACGGGGACGTACCAGGGGATTGTGCCGTCCGGGAGTTGTTCGATGCCGACGTCGGTGAGCCAGGAGTCGAGCAGGCCGGCGCAGTCGTAGAGGAAGCTCGCCGTGGGGGCGAAGACCTGGATGTCGCCGGTCCAGCCGAGGCGTTCGTCGCGCTGCGGGCAGTCGGTGGGCAGGTCGACGAAGTTGCCGCGCATGCTCCACACGACGTTCTCGTGCAGGCGGTTGACGAGCGGGTCGCTGCACTCGAACCATCCGGTGCGGCGCATGTCCGTGTGGTAGACGCGGGCGGTCACCTGCCCCGCCGTCAGGTCGCCCGGCCAGCCGCTGATCTCGGCGTAGCGGAATCCGTGCAGAGTGAAGCGGGGCTCCCAGGTCAGCGGTCCCGCGCTGGAAAGGATCAGGGTGTCGACGGACGTCGCCTCGCGCAGGGGGCGAGTGGCCAGCTCGCCGTCCTGGAGGACTTCGGCGTGCCGCAGGGTGAGGGTGGTACCGGCCGGTCCGTCGACGGTGACCCGGAGACGGCCGACGAGGTTCTGGCCGAAGTCGAGCAGGTACCGTCCGTCGTCGGTGCGGGTGACGGTGACCGGGGTGATCTCCTCGGTGCAGCGCACGGGCGGTCCGAGAGGAGCGACGAGGGTGCCGGCATCTCGTGCGCCCGTGCGGACCGGCGTCCAGTCCCCCGCGCCGGCCGCGGGCGGTGTGGCCCACGTGGGATCGTGCAGGCGGGCGTCGAAGGTCTCCCCTTCGTACAGGCCGCTGGTGAGGATCGGGCCGGGTGCCGCTTCCCAGGTTCGGTCGGTGGCGACGACATGGGTGGTGCCGTCGTCGTACTCCACCTCCAGTTGGGCGATGAGGGACTGGTCGGTGCCGTAGATGTTGCGGGTGCCGCCGTCGAAGCCGTACTTGCCGCGGTACCAGCCGTCGCCGAGCCAGGCACCGATGGTGTTGGCGCCCTCGGTGAGGTGGGCGGTGACGTCGTGGGTGCGGTACCGCAGCCGGTGCGGATAGACGGTCCAGCCCGGTGCGAGCGCCTCGTCGCCGACGCGGTGTCCGTTGATCTCCACCTCGTACAGGCCGTGAGCGGTGACATAGAGGCGTGCGCGGGCAATGGGCCGGTCGAGACGGAAGTCCTTGCGCACGCGGGCAGGGCGGCGCTCGCCCTCGGGGTCCTCGTCCCAGTCGGCGCCCACGGGTACGGCCTGCCAGTCGGCGGCGTCGAGGAGCCCCGCCTCGGCGGCTGCCGGTGTGCTCCACTCCGAGGGGTCTGCGGCGTCGGAGGTCCAGACGCGGACGCGGACGGTGGCGCGTTCCCGGGACGTCAGCGGGTCGCCGGGCCACGGCACGAGGACCTGCTCGGCGCTGTCGACGCGCCCGGTGCGGCGGATGCCGCCACGGCGTTCGAGTTCCAGCTCGTACGACACCTGGCGGCCGGTGCCTGCGGGCAAGGTCCAGGTCAGCCGGGGGGAGGCGACTCCGATACCGAGTCCGTCCGGCAGGTGTTCGAAGCTGACCGGGGAGGGCTGAGGGGGGAGCAAGGGGCGACCCTTCTTTCACGTGTGGTCACAGTCGGGAGCGTGACGGGTGGGCGCGGCGAACTCCCCGGAGCCGAGGGCCGGGGAGACGGCAGGCCGGGGCGAGGACCGGGTCAGCCCTTCAACGCTCCCGAGGTGAGGCCCTTCATGACCTTCTGGTTGAGGAAGAGGTAGATCAGGAGGGTGCCGAAGACGTTGATGCAGATGGCCGCGAAGAGGGGGCCGTACTGGGTGGCGCCGAAGTCGCCGGTGAAGTTGAGCAGGCCGACCTGGATGGTGCGCAGGTCCTGGTTGTTGGTGAAGGTCAGCGCGATGAGCAGGTCGTTCCAGATGAAGAAGAACTGCACCAGGCCGACGGTGAGCAGGGCGTTGCGCACCAGGGGGAGGCTGATGGTCCAGAAGGCGCGCAGGATGCCGGCGCCGTCGATCGTGGCGGCCTCGAACAGCTCGCGGGGCACGCTGCGGTAGTAGGTGGCCATCATGAAGACGGTCAGGGGCAGGCCCGTGCCGGTGTAGGTGAGGATCAGCGGCCACAGGGTGCCGGACAGGCCAGTCTGGAAGTACACCGTGAACAGGGGCAGCAGGATCATCTGCGGCGGGACCATCATGCCCGCGAGGAAGACCAGCAGCGTGAGGCTGCGGCCCTTCCACACCATGACCTGCAGGGCGAAGCCGGCGGCGGTGCCCAGCAGCAGCATCAGTGCGAGCGCGGGGACGACGGCGAGCAGGCTGTTTTGTACGTAGAGGCCGATGTTGCCGGTCGTCCACGCCTCGGTGTAGTTGCTCCACTCCCAGGTGGTGGGCAGGCTCCAGGTGGAGTTGTTGAGGTAGTCGTCGTTGGACTTCAGGGAGGTGAGGAACATCCAGATCATCGGGTAGACCTCGACGACCAGCAGGAGAGCGACGACGACCTTGACCCAGAGGCGGCTTCCCGGACGGCCGCGCCGGGCCCGCGGGGCACGCACGGGCGCGTGCCCGGAGCCGCCTGCGGAGGTCTTCACGGGTGTGTCGATGGTGGCCATGTCTCTCAGCCCTCCGTGAGGTCGCGCCGCGAGACGCGGTAGACGACCAGGCTCACCAGCAGGCACACGACGGTCAGCAGCAGGGCGATAGTGCTGCCGTAGCCGTAGTCGCTGTAGGTGAACGACGTCTGGAACATGTACAGGGTCAGCGGGGTGGTGCCCGTGCCGGGGCCGCCGTTGGTCAACGCGACGATCGAGTCGAAGACCTTCAGCGTGCCGTTGATGCTGAAGATCAGCGAGGACATCAGGACCGGCAGGGACAGCGGCAGCACGATGTGGCGGACCAGCCTGAGTCCCGTGGCTCCGTCGAGGCGGGCCGATTCCAGGACCTCGTCGGGGATGTCGACGAGACCGGCGAAGAGGAGTACCGCGTAGAAGCCCATGGAGCGCCAGATGTCCATGGCGATCAGGACCCAGAAGGCGCTGCCGGCGCTGCCGAAGAAGTCGATCGAGTCGATGCCGACGGCGTTGAGAAGGGAGTTGACCGGGCCGGTCTGTGGGGCGACCTGGAAGAACTTCTGGAAGAGCAGGCCGACGGCGACGGTGGGCAGCACGACCGGGAAGAACACCAGGGTGCGGACGAGCGCCGAGGCGCGCTTGAGGAAGAAGACGTAGAGGAGCGCCAGGAGATACCCGGCGGCCACCTGCCCGGCGGTGACGACGACGGCGTACTTCAGGGTGAACCACAGGGCGTCGTGGACGGCCGGGTCGTCCAGGAGGCGGGAGAAGTTGGCGACGCCGTTTCCGGTGAAGCCGTTGATCGTGTTGCCCTTGGTGAAGGAGTACCCGAGCGACCACACCATGGGGACGAGCATGATCAGGGAGTAGACGAGGAGGGCGGGACCGAGCAGGAGCGCGATGGCCCTGCGGTCACCGAGTACGCGGTGCATGGGTGGGTGTCCACTTTCTTCGGAGGGACGGGGACGGCCCGCGCGCGGCGGGGCGGGCAGGAGCGTGCGTGCCGTCCCCGGCCGGTCACTGGGCGGCCAGTGCGTCCTGAACGGTCTGCATGAACTGCTCGGGGCTCGTGCTGCCGCTGACCAGACCCGCCGCATTCTGCTGGCTGACGGTGGTGGCCTTGGTGCTGAACAGGGCCTCGAACCACAGCACGTTCTGCTTCGAGGAGCTGATGGTGTCGCGCACCTGGGTGGTGACCTCGTTGGCGTCCTTGACCTCGGTGTTCACCTTGAAGCCGGAGATGGAGCCGTGGTCCTTCAGCGCGGTGGAGCCGTAGTTCTTCGCGATGCAGGACACCCAGTCGCCGGTCTTCTTGTCGAAGGACTTCGAGGCGAAGGTGATGCCCAGGCCGACGTTGGACGGGTACTGGTCGACAGAGCCCTTGCCCCCGGTCACGGCCGGGAAGGGCATGAAGCCGGTGTTCTCCGCGCCGATCTTGTTCTGCTTGTCGTCGGAGATGTTCGCCAGTGCCCAGCTGCCCATGTAGAACATGGCGGCCTTGCCCGTGAGGAACTGGTTCATCGCCGTGTCGTAGTCGATGGAGCCGACGCCCTTGCCGAAGTAGCCCTTCTTGCCGAGGGCGGCGACCTCCTCGGCGGCCTTCACGTACTCCGGGTCGGTCAGCTTCGCCTTGCCGTCCGCCACCTGCTGCAGCGCGTCGGGGCCGAGGCTGCGGTAGAGGTAGCCGCTGATCAGACGGGTGAGCGGCCAGCCCTGCTGACCGGAGGCGGAGAACGGCTGGACGCCCTTCGACTCCAGCTTCGCCGCGGCCGACACCA
This sequence comes from Streptomyces sp. BJ20, assembly GCF_022869105.1. NCBI lineage: Bacteria > Bacillati > Actinomycetota > Actinomycetes > Kitasatosporales > Streptomycetaceae > Streptomyces > Streptomyces sp. BJ20. The sequence goes on along the minus strand of NZ_CP094918.1, from coordinate 2,390,883 downwards.
GCTCCTCCCAGGTGCCCGGCACCTTGATCCCGTTGTCCGCGAAGACCTTCTTGTTGTAGAAGATGCCCTCGATGTTGTACTCGTACGGCAGGACCTGGAGTTCCCCGCCGTACAGGGCCTTGATGGTGGAGACGGCGGCCGGCTCCAGCTGGTCGAGAACGCCCAGCTCCTTGAGCTTGGCCTCCAGGTCGGCGACCTTGCCGGACTTGGCCAGCTGCTGGGTGAGCGCGGGGGCGTTGCCCGCGGCGAACTGCACCGGCAGCGCGTCCTGGCCGGCCAGCAACTGGAGCTTCTGGTCCAGGCTCGCCTGCGGAACGGTCTCCACCTTCAGCGGCAGAGCGTCGTTCGCGGCCTTGCAGGCATCCTTGGACATGGTGGTCAGCGCCGTCTTCACGGTGGTGTTCTCGGTGACGCTCAGGTAGTCGAAGTTCTCGGGGGCGGAGGAGGAGCCGCCGGCCCCGCTGCCGCCGCACGCGGTGGCGAGCAGCGCGAGCGAGGCGGTGCCGGCGGTGAGCAGGCTCAGTCGCGCACGACGGGCGCGGGAGGTACGAAGGGGCACGGAGGACTCCCAAGGATCATGAGGAGCGGGCGAGGTGCGGGAAACAGCGCCAGGGGTGAAGTACGGGGCCCGGCAGCACGCGGGCAGCGACCCGGCAGAGCCGTGTAAAACGTTCTTCACAGCGAGTGGGCAACACCCTGCACCGCTCCCTCGCCACCGTCAAGACACAAGCAGGTAACACCGCGGTGATCAACCAAGGGCTTGACGGATAGCGGGGAGTAGCGTGTAGACCGTTATACCTACGACTACTCACTTCGGGACGTGGACCATGGACGGGGCTTCCGCAGCCAAGCCGAACAAGCGCGTAACCATCACCGATGTCGCCCGGCACGCCGGGGTGTCCACGGCCGCCGTCTCCAAGGTGATGCGCAATGCCTACGGCGTGAGCGAGGCCATGCGGGAGAAGGTCCAGGCGGCCATCGCCGACCTGGGGTACCGTCCGCACGCGGCGGCGCGAGGGATGCGCGGCCGGACCTACACCATCGGTGTACTGCTGGACAACGTCCGCAACGCGTTCTTCGCCGACATCCTCGACGGCATCCGGGACGAACTCCGCCACACCGACTACACGGTGCTGATCGGCGCGGCCGGCTTCGACCCCGATGAACAGGCCAGGACCATCCGTTCCCTGGTGGACCGGCAGATGGACGGGCTGATCCTCATCGCCCCGGGGACGCCGCGCGCGGAGGTGCTGGACACGGCCGCGTCGACGCCGACCGTGGTCATCGGGCACCACGACGCTTCGGACACCTACGACTCGGTCGTCGACGCCGACGACCTCGGCGCCGGTCTGGTGGTGGATCATCTGGTCTCGCTCGGCCACCGTGACATCGCCCTGGTCTCGGCCCCGGGCACCCGGGCCAACAAGTGGAAGCGCACACCGGAGGCCGTGCTGAGCGAGGGCTATCTGCACGCGATGGAACGGCACGGCCTCGACCGGTTCGCGCGGGTCCACCACACCGCCTACTCCGACGACGGCGGCTTCAAGGCGGGCATGACGCTGCTGACGGCCGACCGTCCGCCGACCGCCGTGATGACCGGTGCGGACGTCGCCGCCCTGGGCGTCTACCGCGCCGCGCATGAACTCGGCCTGCGCATCCCCCGGGACCTGTCGCTCGTCGGCTACAACAACACCGCGCTCGCCGCCCTGGCGCCCGTGCAGCTGACCAGCGTGGACCAGGCGGGACACACCATGGGGTCCGCCGCGGCCCGGATGCTCGTCGAGCGCGTCGAAAGCCGAAGGGACAGACCCATGCAGACCACGATGACCCCCCGTCTGGTGGTGCGCTCCACCACCGGCGCTCCGCAGGGACGCTAGGCCGTGGACTGGCGACCGACTGCCACTCCCACAGCTCACCGCGAACGTGGCTCCGGCGGAGCAACGGCGGTGGCCGGACCCGCTGGCCGCACACGTCCCCGGGTCGGCATCAAGGACGTGGCGCGGGAGGCGGGCGTCTCGCTCGGTACCGTCTCCAACGTCCTCAACCGGCCCGAGATCGTGTCCGAGGGAACGCGCTCGCGCGTCCTGGAAGTGATCGACTCCCTCGGCTACGTCCGGGCCGAGGGCGCACGGCAGTTGCGCGGCTGGGCCTCCCGGGTGATCGCCGTCATGGTGCTCGACATGGCGAACCCGTTCTTCACCGCGCTCGCCTCCGGGGTGGAACAGGCCGCCCGTGAGGCGGACCTCGGCGTCATGGTCTGCACGGGCGCCCACGATCCGGCAGAGGCGGCACGTCACCTGTCGCTGATCACTTCGCACCAGGTCCGCGGCGCCGTGCTGACCTCCGGCGAAGGAGTCGGGCGCACCGTCGCGGCTTTCCGCCGCAACGCCGTGCCCTTCGTCGTGGCCGACCAGTACGCGCCCCAGCCCGCAGCCTGTTCCGTCGGAATCGACGACGTGGCGGGCGGCCGGGCCGCGGTACGGCACCTGCTCGAACGGGGCCACCGTTCCCTCACCTACGTCAGCGGCCCCGACCGCCTCCAGCAGGTGCGGGACCGCCGCCGCGGCGCCCTCACCGCGATCGGCGAGTCCGGCCTGCCGTCCACCGCGCTGAGAGAACTGTCCTGCGACGCCCTCACCGTGACGGCCGGCAAGGACGCCGGGCACCGCGTCCTCGGCCTGCCCGAGCGACCCACCGCCGTCTTCTGCGCCAACGACCTGCTCGCCCTCGGTGTCCTGCAGGCCCTGTACGAGGCCGGTCTGAGAGTGCCGGACGACATCGCTGTGGTGGGATACGACGACATCGAATTCGCCGCGTCCGCCGTGGTACCGCTCACCTCGGTACGACGACCGGCATCTGCCATGGGACGGCAGGCCGGCCGACTGCTCATCGAGGACACGGCCCACGGAATCAGGCACACGCACCGCCACGTCGTGCTGCAACCCGAACTGGTCGTACGGCGGTCGACGCTGGCGGCTCCCGCGCGCTGACCGGGTCGGCTCGGGGCCGTGGGGAACGTGTGCGGGACCGATCACGGGTACGGCATGGAAAACGAGCACGGCGAAACTCCGGCCGACGGTACGGGAGGGTCGACCGCGGAGACGATGATCATCTCCGGCTGTCGGAGAGAGACGTCGAGCGAGAGCGCACCGACGGGCCCCGTCCGAGCATGCGTCCTGCCGGGCTGCCCTGCCCACCCCCACCGTCATTCACGTTACGGATGGAGTCCATCCGTAACGCGGATAGGTCCTCCGTTCACGTGCGGGGCCTCGCTCATCCCCCGGGCTCGTCGGTCATCCGCCTGCCGACCCGGGCGGCCGTCTCCCGCAGCCAGATGTGGGCCGCGTCGTGGGTGTGCACCGGGTGCCACCACAATGCCTCGCTCAGGGGCACCGCCTCGTAGGGCGGCTCCACCACGCGTACGGCGGCGAGCGGGACGAGGAGCCGGGCGAGGCGGGCCTGGATGAGGGCGATGCGCCGGGTTCCGCTGACCAGCAGGGGCATGATCTGGAAGCTGTCGACGGAGACCTCGACGCGGGGCTCGATGCCCAGCATGCCGAGCTGGCGGACGGCCGGGGCGTCGTAGGTGCGCTGGTAGGTGACCCAGGGCAGCCGGGCCAGGTCTTCCCGGGTCAGCCGGTCGTCGACGCTCGGGTGGTCCTCGGCGACGAGGAAGACCCAACGGTCCTGGTAGAGGTCGGTGGCGGGGAAGTCGCTGATCACACCGTGCGGCATGAGCAGACCGTCGGTGGTGCTCAGCAGGGTGTCCGTGGCGTCCACCACGGTGGTCGGCGTCTGGGCGAAGCGCAGTCGGATGCCGGGGGCCTCCTGATGCACGACCCGGGCGAGTTCGGCGCCGAAGACGGCGACCGCGTAGTCGGACGCCACGAGCTTGAACTCACGGCTCTCCTTGGCCGGGTCGAAGTCCGCCTGGCTGGCGAAGAGACGTTCCAGCAGGTCGTAGGCGGTGGACGCGCGGTCGAGGAGGACCTGGCCGAGGGCGGTGAGTTCGTAGTGGCCGCCGACACGGGCCAGCAGGTCGTCGTCGAAGTGCCGGCGCAAACGGGAGAGTGCCGCGCTCATCGCCGGCTGGCTGAGGCCGACGCGCTGTCCGGCGCGGGTTACGTTGCGCTCTTCGAGGAGAGCGCGCAGGGCGACGACGAGGTTGAGGTCCAGGCGACTGAGATTCACGGCGACTTTTCTCGTTGTTCGGCGATGACCTGCGGAAATTTGACCCATGGATGACTGTCATCCATGGAATCTATTTCCCTGATCGCAGGGGGCGAGTCCAGATTAGTGCCATCGCAATCAGGAGGACATGTCCGTGAAACCTGAAGCCGCGTCCGCCCTTTTCGCCGGACCCTTCGCCCTCGCCACCCTTTCGGCCCTCGAGGGGGCCGCTTTCCCCGCACTCGTCACCTCCGACGCCCAGGTGATCGACCTGCGGGACGCCCTGGACGACGCCGACTTGAGCGTGCGGGACCTCCTGAACGACTGGGAGGCGGTGCTGCCCCGGTTGACGGCCCTGGCCGGCGACAGCGCGCCACGACACGCGCCCCTGGCGGACTTCCGGGTGCATGCACCGGTCGAGCCGCGCCAGGTGTTCCAGTCCGGCGCCAACTACCGGCAGCACGTCATCGACCTGCACGTCGCGCACCGCGCGCCGGGTGACGAGCGGCCGGAGGCGGAGCGGCGCGCGGAGGCCGCGGAGATCATGGACCGGCGGGCGGCCGAGGACCTGCCGTACGTGTTCATCGGCCTGCCGAGCGCGATCACCGGCCCGTACGACGACGTCGCGCTGCCCGCGTGGGCCGAGAAGCCCGACTGGGAACTGGAACTGGCCGCGGTGATCGGCCGCCCTGCCTACCAGGTGTCCGTCGAGGAAGCCCTGGACCACGTCGCGGGCTACACGATCGCCAACGACCTGACCGACCGGGCCACCGTCTTCCGCCGGGACATGCCGCAGATCGGCACCGACTGGCTGCGCAGCAAGAACGCCCCGGGCTTCACGCCGCTCGGGCCCTGGATCGTGCCCGCCGCCTCGGTCGGGGACACGGGCGACCTGCGTCTGACGCTGAAGCTCAACGGCGAGACCATGCAGGACGAGTCGACCAAGGACATGATCTTCGACGTCGCCCGGATGGTGTCCTACGCCTCGCAGACCGCCCGGCTGCTCCCCGGCGACCTGGTGCTCACCGGCTCCCCGGCCGGCAACGGCATGCACTGGGGCCGGCTGCTGCGCGACGGCGACGTCATGGACGCCTCCATTACCGGGCTCGGCGCCCAGCGCACCCGGTGCGTGGCGGAGGTGGCCCGATGACGCTGGACCGCACGGACCCCGAGGGCTCGATCGCCCAGACCGCGAAGGCATGTTCCAACTGGGGCCGCTGGGGCGCGGACGACGTGCTCGGCACCCTCAACTTCCTCGACGAGGCCAAGCGCCGCGAAGGTGCCGCACTGATCCGGCGGGGCGTCAGCTTCTCCCTCTCGCAGCGGTTCGACATCGACGGCCCGCAGAAGGGCTGGCGGCGGCGCACCAACCCGGTGCACACCATGCTGGACACCGGCACGGACGCGGCCCTCGGCAACCAGGGCCTGCCGCACGGCATCGGCGGCGCCGACGACGTGATCGCGATGCCGCTGCAGTGCTCCACCCAGTGGGACGGGCTCGGCCACATCTTCGACCACGGCAAGGCGTGGAACGGCCGCCCGGCCGAGCAGGTCGTCACCTCCGACGGTGACCTGGTCACCGGCATCGAGCACATGGCCCCGCACGTCGCCGGACGCGGCGTGCTCCTGGACGTCGGCCGGGTCGTCGGCGAGGACGGGCAACTGCCGGACGGCTTCGCGATCACCGAGGAGCACCTGGCCGCGACCGCCGAGGCCCACGGTGTGCGGGTGGGTCGCGGCGACATCGTCCTCGTCCGCACCGGCCAGCTCACCCGGGTGCGCCGCGACGGCTGGGGCGACTACGCCGGCGGGCCCGCGCCCGGGCTGTCGTTCACCACGGCCGGCTGGCTGCACGGCACCGAGATCGCCGCGCTCGCCACCGACACCTGGGGCTTCGAGGTCCGCCCGAACGAGTTCGAGCACGCCTTCCAGCCGCTGCACCAGGTCGCCATCCCCCACATCGGCCTGCTGATCGGCGAGATGTGGGACCTGGACGCCTTGGCCGAGGACTGCGCGGCCGACGGGGAGTACGCGTTCTGGCTCACCGCCGCGCCCCTGCCCATCACCGGGGCCGTCGGCTCACCCGTCAACCCGATCGCCGTCAAGTAACCAGCGGAACGAGGGAGTTCCCCATGAGCGAAGCCCGTAAAGTCCTGGTGATCGGCGGGGGTGCGGCCGGCAATGCCGTCACGATCCTGCTGCGCCGCGCCGGCCTCACCGTGGACCTGGTCGAGGCCAAGGACGACTGGAACGCCACCGCCGGCTCCGGCATCACCCTCCAGGGCAACGCCCTGCGCGTCCTGCGCGAACTCGGCGTCTGGGAGCAGGTGGAGGCGTCCGGCTTCGGCTTCGGCTCGGTCGGCATCACCGCCCCCGACGGCACCGTCCTGCACGCCCAGGACGACCTGCGCACCGGCGGCGACGACCTGCCCGCCACCGTGGGCATGCAGCGCCCCCGGCTCCAGCAGATCCTCATCGACGCCGTGCGCGCCGGCGGCGCCACCGTCCGTCTCGGCACCACCGCCGAGATCCTGGACCAGGACGCCGACGGTGTCTCCGTGCGCCTCTCCGACGGCACCGAGCACCGCTACGATCTCGTGGTCGCCGCCGACGGCCTCGGCTCCCGCACCCGCGCCGCGATCGGCATCACGGACAAGCCGGAACCGACCGGCATGGCCATCTGGCGCATCGCCGCCCCGCGTCCGGCGGGCGTCGTCCGTACCGACCTCGCCTACGGCGGCCCGGCCTACATCGCCGGCTACTGCCCCACCAGCGAGACCACCCTGTACGCGTACGTCGTAGAGGCCAACCGTGACCGCGCGTCGATCCCGCCGGAGTCGTACGCCGACGAGATGCGGCGCCTGACCTCCTCCTACGGCGGCCACTGGCCGGAGATCACCGAGCACATCACCGACCCGGCGAAGGTCAACTACACCTGGTTCGACCGGCTGCTGGTCGAGAACTCCTGGCACCGCGGCCGGGTGGTGCTCGTCGGCGACGCCGCGCACTGCTGCCCGCCCACTCTCGCCCAGGGCGCCGCGCTGTCCCTGGAAGACGCCTGGGTGCTCTCGCAAATGCTGACTGGGGCCGACGAGTGGGACGACGTCCTGTTCCAGGCGTACTACGAGCGGCGGATCGCCCGCGTCCGCCCGGTCGTGGAGGCGTCCGTGCAGATCGGGCAGTGGCAGCTCGACGGGGTTCGCGACGCGGACGTGCCCGGCCTGATGGGCCGCACCATGACCATGCTCCGGGAGCTGCCGTGACCGCCGAGAACGCGCCCGCCGAGAACACGGCTCTCGTGAACGCCACCGCCGCGAACACGCCCACCGTGGACGTGCACGCCCACGTCCTGCTGCCCGAGGTCGAGGCGCTCGTCGCCGGCCTGCCCGGCCACGCCGAGGCCAAGGAGCTGGACGCCCGCCGCAACGGCCCCGCCGCCCTCGCCGTCAGCGGCCCCATGGTCCGCGAGCGCATCCCCCGCCTGACCGACCCCGCCGTGCGCCTGGCCGCGATGGACGCCCAGGGCGTGGACGTCCAACTGGTCAGCCCCTCCCCCTCGCACTACCACTACTGGGCCGACGAGCACACCGCCGAGAAGCTGTACCGGCTCGCCAACGAGGCCACGGCCGCGCACTGTGCGGCCGCCCCGGACCGGCTGCGCGGGCTCGGGCTCGTACCGCTCCAGCATCCGGAGCACACGGTGCCCGCGCTCGACCACGCCCTGGGGCAGGGGCTGGCCGGAGTGGAGATCTCCAGCCACGCTCCGGGCCGTGAACTGTCCGATCCGGCCTACGAACCCTTCTGGAGCCGGGCGGAGGAGACCGGCGCGCTCGTCTTCCTGCATCCCTTCGGGTGCACGCTGGACGAGCGGCTGGACCAGTGGTACCTGTCCAACACGGTCGGCCAGCCCACCGAGAACGCCGTCGCCCTGTCGCACCTCATCTTCTCCGGGGTCCTGGACCGGCACCCCGGGCTGAAGCTGATCGCCGCGCACGGCGGCGGCTACCTGCCCACCCACATCGGCCGTTCCGACCACGCCTGGTCGGCCCGCTCCGACGCGGGCGCCGGCTGCGCCCACCTGCCCAGCAGCTACCTCAGGCGGCTGTACTTCGACTCGCTCGTCCACGACCCGCACGTGCTGCGCGAGCTGATCCGGGTCGCCGGGGCCGACCGGGTGCTCCTCGGCTCGGACTTCCCCTTCGACATGGGCACCGAGGACCCGGTCGGCGCCCTGCGCGCCGCGCGCCTGTCCGACGCCGACTTCCACGCCGTCCGGGGCGGCAACGCCGCCGCCCTCCTCCGGAAGGACTGACCATCATGCGCCTGCTCACCCATCTGCGGCACGTCGACCTCGCCGTGCCCGACTACGACAAGCAGCTCGACTTCTACTCCGGCGTCTGGGGCCTGACCAAGGTCGCCGAGGACTCCGGCATCTCCTTCCTGGCCGCCGAGGGCTCCCCCGAGCAGTACGTCGTACGGCTGCGCAAGGCCGACGAGAAGCGCCTCGACCTCGTCTCCTACGGCGCCGCGAGCGCGGCCGACGTCGACACCCTCGCCGAGCGACTGCTGGCCGGCGGCGTGCAGTTGATCTCCCGGCCGGGGAAGGTCGACACCCCCGGCGGCGGCTACGGCTTCCGCTTCTTCGACGTCGACGGCCGCACCATCGAGGTCTTGGCCGACGTCGAGGTCAGGCAGCACCGCAAGATCGAGGAGAAGGAGTCCATCCCGGTCAAGCTCTCCCACGTCGTGCTCAACTCCCCCGACCTGAACCGCACCCGCGAGTGGTACGAGCGTCACCTCGGCTTCGCGCTGTCGGACACGCTCAGCTCGCCGCACATGGGCGAGGTCATGCACTTCATGCGGATCAGCAGCCAGCACCACTCCATGGCCCTCGCGAAGGGCCCGCACACCGCGCTGCACCACATCTCCTTCGAGATGCGCGGCATCGACGAGTACATGCGCGGCTCCGGGCGCGTCATCCGCGCGGGCTTCAAGAAGATTTGGGGCCCGGGCCGGCACATGGCGGGCGACAACACCTTCACGTACTTCCTCGACCCGCACGGCAACACCGTCGAGTACACCACCGAGCTGGAGAACCTGGACGAGGACACCTGGCACCCTCACGTCTACGACTTCTCCCAGCCCGAGGTCACCGACCAGTGGGGCACCGCCAACCCCATGAACGAACTCGTCGCCAAGGAGTCCTTCAACGACCCCGACCGCGGCGTGTTCGTCGCCCCGCCGGTCTGATCCGCTCCCCGTACGCCGGGGACGCGGCAGCGGCGTCCACGCCCTGACTCGCGCCGCCGCGTCCCCGGCCCCGCTCGCCCCCCTTCCTTACCCCCCACGGCTCCCGCATCAACGACGATCGAAGGAACCGCCCCGATGAGCCCTCGCACGACCCCGCTGTCCCGTCGCGGCCTGCTGGCCGGCGGCGCGGCCGCCACCGCTCTCGCCGTCACCCCGCAGGCCGCCGCCGCGCCCCGCGCCGAGCCGCGGGACAAGTCCCGGCCGGGAAAGGGCACGGTCGTGCACCTGCTGGGCACGGCGGGCGGCCCCCCGCCGTACGGCGAGCGCATGGGCATCGCCTCCGCCGTGACCGTCGGCACCGACACCTACCTGGTGGACTGCGGCCGGGGCGCCGTGACCCAGTACCTGCGGGCGGGACTGTCGATGCCGTCGCTCAAGGGGATCTTCCTCACTCACCTGCACGCCGACCACATCGTCGACTACTTCGACTTCCCGCTGCTGTGCGCCGGCGTCATGCCGCCCCAGCCCGGACTCGGCGGCATCGTGCGCGTATGGGGGCCGGGGCCGAGCGACACGGTCACCGCGGGTCCCGTCACCCCCGAACAGCCCGCGCCCGGCATCGTCGAGACCACCCGGCGCGCGAACGCCACCTTCGCCGCCTCCACCAACGCCTTCGTCGCCGAGGGCTTCGGCATCGACCCCGTCTCCATGCTCGACGTGACCGAGCTGTCGGCGCGGCCCGGCACGGTTGTGACCGTCCTCGAGACGGCCACCGTGAAGGTGACGGCGACCAGGGTCCCGCACGGCAACATGTCCCCCGCGTACGCCTACCGGTTCGACACCGCGGACGGCTCCGTCGTCTTCTCCGGCGACACCAGCCGCAGTGACGACCTCATCGCCCTGGCCCGCGGCTGCGACCTGCTGGTCCACGAGGCCGTCGACGCCGCGTGGTTCGAGGAGACCGGCCTGCCCGCCACCGTCGTCGAGCACATGCGCGAGGTCCACACCGACATCGCAGAGGTGGGCGGGATCGCCGCCGCCGCGGGGGCGCGCCAAGTAGTCCTCAGCCACCTCGCGCCGGCCGACCCGACCCAGTTCCCCGACCGCGAGTGGGCCGCGGCGGCCCGCGCCTCCGCCCGGGCGGCCGGTTACCGGGGCCGCGTCACCGTGGGCCACGACCTCATGCGCATCCCACTCTCCTGATCACACTCCGATGGAGCCGCACCATGCGTTTCGCCGCATACGAACACCGACACCACCACCGGGTGGCGGTCGTGGAAGAGGACGGCACCCTCTTCCCCCTGCCGGGCGTCACCTCGCTCACCGCACTGATCCAGCAGACCGACGGGCTCCCCGGGTTGCTCGCCGCCGGCGCCGCGGCCCTGGACGTCCCCCCGGGCCCGCATGTCTCCCAGGTCCGGTTGCTGCCTCCGCTGCAGCCCGCGTCTGTGCGGGACTTCGTGACCTTCGAGGAGCACGTGGAAGGGGTGCGCCGGTCCGTGGAGGGCACCGGCGGCGTCCCCGAGCAGTGGTACGCGGCCCCGACCTTCTACTTCACCAATCCGCACGCGATCTACGGCCCCGGGGACGGCATCCCCGTACCCCCCGGTTCGGCCGTGCTCGACTTCGAACTCGAAGTGGGCGCCGTGGTCGGCCGGGAGGGCCGCGACCTCACCGCCGAACAGGCCCGCGACCACATCCTCGGCTACACCGTCTTCAACGACTGGTCCGCGCGGGACCTCCAGGGCGCGGAGATGAAGGTGGGCCTCGGCCCGTGCAAGGGCAAGGACACCGCCACCACCCTCGGCCCGTACCTGGTCACCGCGGACGAGCTGGAGCCGTACCGTGACGTCGAAAACTTCCTGCGCCTGGCCCTGACCGCCGAGGTCAACGGCGAGAAGGTCGGCGAGGACCTGCTGTCCAACATGAGCTGGACGTTCGAGGAGATGACCGCCTACGCCTCCCGCGGCACCCGCGTCGTCCCCGGCGACGTCCTCGGCTCCGGAACCTGCGGCAACGGCGGCTGCCTCGCCGAACTCTGGGGCCGGCGCGGCGAGCAGACCCCGCCGCCGCTGAAGCCCGGCGACACCGTCACCCTCACCGTCGAGGGCCTCGGCACCCTCACCAACACCGTCGTCCCCGGCGCCGAGCCCGTCCCCCTCCCCACAGGCCGGCGCCGCTCCCGGGAGCGGCCGTGAGTGACCTGCACCCCAAGAGGCTGCTCGGCAAGGTCGTCGTCGTCACCGGCGCCGCACGCGGACAGGGCGCCGCCGAGGCCGAGGCCCTCACCCGGGAGGGCGCCCGCGTCATCGCCACCGACGCCACCGAAGCGCCGGGCTGCCGGCGCCTGGACGTCACCCGCGAGCAGGACTGGGCCGAACTCGCCGCCGAGCTGCGGGAGGCATACGGGCACGTGCACGGCCTGGTCAACAACGCCGGCATCACCTGGCGGGCCCGCCTCGGCGACGTGCGCCCCGAGGATATGGCCCACGTCCACGCGGTCAATGTCACCGGTCCGCTCCTCGGCATCCAACACCTGGCTCCCCTCATGCCACCGGGCTCCTCGGTCGTCAACGTCGGCTCCTCGGCGGCCCTCACCGCGCACTACCCGGTCGCCTACACGACCAGCAAGTGGGCGCTGCGCGGCCTGTCGAAGACCGCCGCCCTGGAGCTGGGCCCGCGCGGCATCCGCGTCAACACGATCCACCCCGGCTACATCGAGACGGAGATGACCGCCTCCGCCGCGCCCGCCTTCCGCGAGGCCAACATCAAGGAGACGCCGCTCGGTCGCACCGGCTCCGTCGGCGAGGTGGCGCCCCTGGTCGTGTTCCTGCTGTCCGACGACGCGTCGTTCATCAGCGGCGCGGAGATCCCGGTGGACGGCGGCATGACCGCGCACGGCGGCGTCAAGTCCGTCTCCGACGCCCTGCGGGAGGGGGCGCCGTGAAGCGACTGGAAGGCAAGGTGGCGCTGATCTCGGGGACCGCGCGCGGCCAGGGCCGGGCCGCCGCGCTGCGGTTCGCCGCCGAGGGCGCCCTCGTGGTCGGCGGTGACCTGCTGCACGAGGAGGCCGTGGAGACCCAGCGGCTCATCGCCCGCGAGGGCGGCACCGCTCTCACCCCCGGCCCGCTCGACGTCACCGACGAGGAGGCCGTCCGTGCCTGGGTGGAGGAGGCGGTGGACGCGTTCGGCGGCATCGACATCGTGTACGCGGCCGCGGGCGCCGTGCGGTTCGGCGCGATCGACAGCCGGCCGTACGAGGACTTCGCGTTCACGATGCGGGCCGAGCTGGACTCGGTGTGGCTGACCGTGCGGGCGGCCTGGCCGCACCTTCTGCGCAGCCGCGGCTGCGTCCTGACCGTCGGCTCGACCGCGGGACCGGCCGGTTCCCTCACCGACCACCGGACGGCGCATTCGGAGTCGGACGGCGCCGTCATCGCGCTCACCCGCCGACTGGCCGCCGAAGGAGCACCGCACGGCGTCCGGGTGAACTGCGTGAGCCCCGGGGTGATCGACACCGAGGGCTCGCGCGGCAACCTGCTCGCCGACGACCACCCGACGAACGACATCCGCGGTCACATCCCGCTCGGGCGGCTGGGCCACCCCGACGACGTCGTCGACGCGGCCGTCTTCCTGGCCTCCGACGAGGCCGCACACATCACCGGCGCCCACCTCGTCGTGGACGGCGGCTGGTCCGCCGTCCTGCCCGGCGCCCCGAACCGAAAGGCAGTCCGCACGTGAACAAGGTCCGCGCCGGCGCCGCCGAAGCGGTCGCCGACATCCCCGACGGCGCCTCGCTCGCCGTCGGCGGCTTCGGCCTCAGCGGCGTCCCCGAAGTCCTGATCCGCGCCCTGTACGAACGGGGCACGAACGGCCTGAAGGTCGTCTCGAACAACTGCGGCGTCGACGGCCGGGGACTCGGCATCCTGCTCTCCGCGGGCCGCATCGCCCGAGTGACCGGCTCCTACGTCGGCGAGAACAAGGAGTTCGCCCGCCAGTACCTCGGCGGAGAACTGGAAGTGGAACTGACCCCGCAGGGCACCCTCGCCGAGCGGCTGCGCGCCGGCGGCGCGGGCATCCCCGCCTTCTACACCCCGGCCGGCGTCGGCACGCAGGTCGCGAACGGCGGGCTGCCGTGGCGCCACACGCCCGACGGCACCGTGGCCGTCGCCTCCCCGCCAAAGGAGACGCGCGACTTCGCCGGCCGCCCGTACGTCCTGGAGCACGGCATCACCACCGACTTCGCCCTCGTACGGGCCTGGCGCGGCGACCACCACGGCAATCTCGTCTTCCGCCGCGCCGCCGCCAACTTCAACCCGCTCGCCGCCATGGCCGGCCGCATCACCGTCGCCGAGGTCGAGGAGCTCGTCGAACCGGGCGCGCTCCGGCCCGATGAGATCCACGTGCCCGGGGTCTACGTTCAGCGGGTGGTGGCGCTCACTGCGGGCCAGGCCGCCGACAAGCCCATAGAGAAGAGGACCGTACGCCCATGAGCTGGACCCGCGAGCAGATGGCCGCCCGCGCCGCCGCCGAACTCACCGACGGCTCCTACGTCAACCTGGGCATCGGCCTGCCCACCCTGATCCCCGGACACCTCCCGCGCGGCGTCCACGTCGTCCTGCACTCCGAGAACGGCATCCTCGGCACCGGCCCCTACCCGTACGAGGACGAAGTCGACCCCGACCTGATCAACGCCGGCAAGGAAACGGTCACCGTCCTGCCCGGCGCCTCCTTCTTCGACTCCGCGCTCTCCTTCGGCATGATCCGCGGCGGCCACATCGACACCGCGGTCCTCGGCGCCATGCAGGTCTCCGCCCGCGGCGACCTCGCCAACTGGATGATCCCCGGCAAGATGGTCAAGGGCATGGGCGGGGCGATGGACCTGGTCCACGGTGCCCGCCGCGTCATCGTCCTCATGGAGCACACTGCCAAGGACGGCACTCCCAAGATCGTCGACGAGTGCACCCTCCCCCTCACCGGCGAGCAGTGCGTGCACCGGATCATCACCGACCTCGGCGTCCTCGACGTCACCCCCGACGGCCTCGCCCTGGTCGAAACCGCCCCCGGCGTCACCGTCGAGGACATCACCGCCCGCACCGGCACCGCCCTGGAGGTGGACAGCGTCTCCGCCGCGTGCTGACCGGCGGCCGGGAGAGTTTGTCCACGAACCATTGACACGGGGGAAACACTCTCGGAATATAGTCCGTACGCCAATGATTGGTGTACGGACCATCGGAGGCCAGGTCTGACCGCCTCCGCTCCCGATGTCCTCCCGAGCTGACTTTTGGAGGCCAGATGCCCGTCCTCACCTCTCCACTCCACATCGCCGTAGTCGGAGGCGGTATCGGCGGACTGGCCGCCGCGCTGGCGACTGCCCGCGCCGGCCATCGCGTGACGCTCGTGGAGCGGGCCGCCCGCTTCGGCGAGATCGGGGCCGGCCTGCAGCTCGCCCCGAACGCCTCCCTCGCCCTCGACGAACTCGGCGTACTGCCGGCCGTCCGGGCATCCGCGGTAGCCCCGCCCCGGCTGGTCATGATGGACGCCCTGACCGGCGACGAGGTCACCTCCCTCGATCTGCGCAGCTCGGCCTACACCGACCGCTTCGCACACCCTTACCTGGTCACCCACCGCACCGACCTGCACGCCGCACTCCTGACCGCCTGCCAGGAACACCCCGCCGTCACGCTGCGCACGGGACACACCGTCACCGAGGCAGACCAGGACGGATCCGGGGTACACCTGCGCTTCGCGGAGGGCCACGCCCCGCTGACCGCCGACGCGGTCGTCGCGGCGGACGGACTGCACTCCCGGCTGCGCCAGGTACTGGTCGGTGACGGCGAACCGGTCTGCTCGCGCTACGTCGCCTTCCGCGGCGCCCTGCCCACCGGGAAGATGACCGGCCGGATGTCCCAGCACGCCGCCTCGGAAGCGGTCATGGTGTGGGCCGGGCCGCGCATGCACCTGGTGCAGTACCCCGTACGTCGCGGCGAGCTGTACAACCAGGTCGCCGTGTTCGAGAGCGACCACTACACGCCGGATTCCGACGACTGGGGCACCGAAACCGAGCTGGAGGAACGCTTCGCCGGCGCCTGCCAGGCCGTGCGCGACGCGCTGCCGCTCGTCTCCCGCGACCGTCGCTGGCCGCTGTACGACCGCGCCCCGATCAGCACCTGGGTGCACGGGCGGATCGCGCTTCTCGGAGACGCCGCCCACCCCATGCTCCAGTACCTCGCGCAGGGCGCCTGCCAGGCGCTGGAGGACGCCGTGGCGCTCGGCCAGGCTCTCGGCCAGCGCGCGGACCCCGCCGAAGCCTTCGCCGCATACGCGGACCGGCGTCGGGAACGGGCGACTCTCATCCAGACCAACGCCCGCCGCTTCGGCGAGATCTGCCACCTCGAAGGTATGGGAGCCACCCTGCGCAACATGCTCCTCTCGTCTCGCGGCCCCGAGGCGTTCGACGACATCTCCTGGGTGTGGACCCCCACCCCCGCACCTGCTCCCGCCCTGTGATCCGGCTCGCGTAGGAGGACACCATGACAACCGACGAACTCGCCTACAAGGCCCTGGAGGGCCTGGGAGCCGCCCCGCTGTGGCGCTTCTACGGCAACCTGTTCCCCGCCCAGCCCAAGAGCCGCGCCGTCCCCTACCGCTGGGACTGGCGCGAACTCCGCCCGCATCTGCTGCACTTCTCCAAGACTCTGTCCCTGGAGGAGGCCGAACGACGGGTCCTCATGCTCGTCAACCCCGGCCTCACCGACCCCCCGGCCACGGTCAACACCCTCTACGCGGGCCTCCAGATCATCCTGCCCGGCGAGACCGCACAGGCCCACCGGCACACCTCCAACGCCTTCCGCTTCATCCTCGAGGGCGACGGCGCCTGGACCACCGTCAACGGCGAGCGGGTCTTCATGGCCCCCGGCGACCTCCTGCTCACCCCCGGCTGGCACTGGCACGACCACACCCACGAGGGCGACGCGCCGATGATCTGGCTCGACGCCCTCGACTACCCCCTGGTCAACGCCCTGGAAGCCGGCTTCTACGAGCAGTACCCGCAGCGCCTCCAGCCCGTGACCAAGCCCGACGACGCCGGCAGCCGCCAGTTCCTGCACGGCCGGCTCACCCCCGCCTGGCTCACCCAGGACGGCCCCAACTCCCCCGTCACCCGCTACACCTGGCAGGAGACGGAGCGCGCTCTGGACGCCATCGCCGACACGGCCGACGGCAGCGACGTCGACGGCGTCGTCCTGGAATACACCAACCCCTGGACCGGCGGCCCGGTCATGCCCACCATCGGCTGCCGCGTCCAGCGGCTGCGCCCCGGCTTCGAGGGAGCCGGCCGCCGCCACACGGCCTCGACCATCTTCAACGTCGTCCGCGGCGAAGGCGCCACGATCGTCGACGGCGAACGGCTGGAGTGGTCCGAGCACGACACCTTCGCCGTCCCCGGCTGGGCCTCCTACCGGCACGTCAACACCTCGGCCTCCGCGGACGCCGTCCTGTTCTCCTACAGCGACGAGCCGGTCATGCGCTCCCTCGGCCTCTACCGCACCGAAGACGCCGACCCCGGCGCCTGACCCTCCCACCCGACACCCACAAGGAGGCCAGCATGCGTCTGGCACTGTTCAACAAGGGACGCCTCGGACTCGTCGTCGGTGACGACCTCGTCGACGTGACCGACCAGGTCGCCGGAGCCGACACCGCCGGCCCCGTCGGTGCGCTCCAGCGCTGCATCGAGACGGCTACCGACGAGGGCACCGTCCGCTTCGACCTCGCCGGCCGACCCCGGATCCCGCTGGCCGAAGCCGCCCTGGAGGCCCCGCTCCCCCGCCCCGGGAAGATCATCGGCGCGCCGGTCAACTACCTCGACCACAAGGCCGAGATGGAGTACACCACCTCGGTGGCCGACCTCGGCGTCTTCCTCAAGGCGAACTCCTCCGTCATCGGCCCGGGCCAGGACATCCTCCTCCCCTACTCCGACAAGCGCACCGACCAGGAAGGCGAACTGGGCGTCGTCATCGGCCGCACCGCCTCGCACGTGAGCACGGACGAAGCCCTGGACCACGTCTTCGGCTATACCTGCGTCCTGGACATCACCGTCCGCTCCGGCGAGGACCGCTCCACCCGCAAGTCCTTCGACACGTTCACCCCGCTCGGCCCCTGGATCGTGACCGCCGACGAGATCCCGGACCCGGACGCCCTCGACCTGCGCTGCGACGTCGGCGGCACCACCCGGCAGCGCACCAACACGGCGGACCTCATCTTCGGCGTCCGCGAACTGATCGCGTACACCTCCTCCGTCATGACCCTGCACCCGGGTGACGTGATCGCGACCGGCACCCCGGCCGGAGTGGGACCGCTCAGCCACGGTGACCGGGTGGTCCTGGACATCGAGAAGGTCGGTCGCCTGGAGGTCGGTGTCGACGGCTCCCGTGCCCTTCCCTACGACCAGCGCCCCGGCCGCCGCAGCCGCTGACCACCCGGTCACCGCCGGGGTGGTGCCCGCACTCGTAGACTCCCCACACCGGCCGTCCCCGGCCGGCACCACCCCGGCGACAGACGGACGGAAGACTGTGGCGCACGCACTGGAACTGCACAACTACGTCGGACACCTGATCCGGCGCGCGGAACAGGTGCACACCGCCCTGTGGTACCGGCACGTGTCCAGGGAGATCACCTCCCAGCAGTTCGCCGTCCTCAACACCCTCAGCCGGGACCCCGGCATCGACCAGCGCACCCTCGCGCACTTCACCTCACTGGACCGCTCGACGGTCAACCACATCGTCCGCCGGCTGACCGAGCAGCACTACGTCAGTCAGGTCCGCGACGAGGAGGACCGCAGGCGGACCCTGCTGAGCCTCACCGATCAGGGAGCCCAACTACTCGACTCCCTGATCCGTCCGGCCGAGGCCGTCAACGAGCAACTGCTCGACGCGCTTCCCGGTGACGAACGCAAGCTCGCCGTCGACGTCCTCCGCAAGATCGCGTCGCTGGACGCCGAGGCACTCAGCGACGGCCCGTGAGTCGGTGAAGCGCGGGACGTCCAGGCAGCGAGGAAGGACTCACGCCTTGACCCGTCACGCCCTGCGCAGCGCGCCTCCCTCCGCTCCCCCGCAGGAAGCCGGTACCTCGGCCGCCACCACAACAGGGCCCGTCATCGGCCGGGCTCTGCGCATCCTCGGTGCCTTCAGCGCACAACGTCCTCACCTGTCCCTGAGCGAGCTGGCCCGGCGATCAGGTCTGCCCGTCTCCACCGTGCACCGCATGCTGGGCGACCTGCTCGTGTGGGGCGCTCTGGAACGCGACGCGCAAGGCCGCTACCGCATCGGGCTGCGACTGTGGGAGGTCGCGTCCTTGGCTCCGCGCAGTCAAGGACTGCGCGAGCGTGCACTGCCCTACCTGGAAGACCTCTCCACCCTCGTCCGTGAGAACGTCCAGCTCGCCGTCCGTGACGCAAGCGAGGTGGTCTTCATCGAACGCATCGCGCCGAGCTGTGCCGTGCCCACGCTGACACGAGTCGGAGGACGGCTGGGCATCACCACGACAGCAGCGGGACTGGTGCTGCTCGCCCACGCACCGGCAGCCGTTCAGGAGGAGGCTCTCGCGCGGACGATACCCCGGCACACACCGCTCACGCTCACCGACAGCGGCCGGCTCAGGGCGGTCCTCGCCCAGGCACGCACGTGCGGCTACGCGGTCAGCGACCGGCAACTGTCCACCGACACCCTCTCCGTCGCCGCGCCCGTCACCACCGGCGACGGCGAGGTGACCGCAGCTGTCTCCGTGGTGGTCCGGCACGGGTCCACGTCCGTCGGAGCGCTCGCCGATCTGGTCCGCTCATGCGGCCGCGCCATTTCCCGAACTCTTGATACACCCGACCTCTGAAGGACATCGGCCCGCAACACTTGTTTTCCGGCATCCGGGAAACCACCTGGCCGCGCGAGACCGCCGCTCGCACCATGACTGCTCCCACTGCCGAACCCGAGGCTGCCGCCCACGGCGCGCCGACGAGTCGGTTCGGCCATCCCGCAGTCGACAACGGAGTGCTGCCATGGAGAAGTGCCCCCACCGCCCCACCGCCCCGCAGGCCGTCCGGTGACCGCCCGCCTCACGCAGGCCCTGGACGACGGGCCCATGAGCCGTTTCCAGTGGGGTGTGATTGCTATCTGCGTGCTGCTCAACACCCTTGACGGTTTCGACGTGCTGGTCATGTCCTTCACCGGAAAAACGATCTCCGGCGAGTGGCACCTCGACTCCGGTACCCTCGGGCTGCTGCTGAGCAGCGGGCTGGCGGGCATGGCGTTGGGCGCCTTGCTCATCGCTCCCCAGGCCGACCAGATCGGCCGGCGGCCTGTCATCCTGGCGGGCCTGGCCCTCGCGGCCGTGGGCATGCTGCTGTCCTCGGTCAGTCAGAACTGGCAGCAGTTGGGGGCGCTGCGCCTGCTCACCGGTGTCGGCATCGGCGCCGTTCTCGCCTGCAGCAACGTCATCGCCGGTGAGTTCGCGTCCCGCCGCTGGCGCGGTCTGGCCGTCAGCCTCAACTCCACCGGATACGCCGTGGGCGCGACGATCGGCGGCGTCTCTTCTGTCGCCCTCATCGACCGCTACGGATGGCGCTCGGTGTTCCTGGCCGGCGGACTCGCCACCCTGGCCGTCATTCCCCTTGCCTCCCGTCTTCTGCCGGAATCGCTCGACTTCCTCCTCAGCAGGAGACCCGCCAATGCCCTGAGCCGTGTCAACGAGCTGGCCCGCCGCATGGGACAGCCAGATCTGTCCACGCTCCCGGGCAGGGAGCCGACGACGCTCACCTCCGCAAGCGGTTTCCGCCTTCTCCTGGCGCCGGATCTCCGCCGCCCCACCCTGGTGTTGTGGGGTGCCTTCTTCCTCGTCATGGCGGCCTTCTACTTCGTCACGAGCTGGACGCCGACCCTCCTCGTGGAGGCCGGGATGTCCGCGGCACAGAGCCTGACCGGCGGAACGCTGCTCAACCTGGGCGGCGTCTTCGGCACCGCACTCCTGGGCGCACTGGCCGCGCGGTACGCGCTCGGCAGCGTCCTGCGTACCTACCTCTTCGTGTCGGCAGCACTCGTCGTGGCCTTCGCGTCGTCCACCGACACACTCGTCCTGGCCTTCTGCATCGGCGCCGCCATCGGAGTCGCGGTCAACGGCTGCATCGCCGGCCTCTACGCCCTGACCCCGAGCGTCTACCCGGCACCGCTGCGGGCGACAGGTGTGGGAGCGGCGATCAGTGTCGGCCGCGTGGGTGCCATCATCGCACCCACCACGGCGGGCTGGCTGCTGGACGCGGGCTGGACACCGCTGGCCCTGTACGTCACGACGGGTGCTGTGTTCTGCGCGGCCGGCTTGCTTCTGCTGGCCATGCGAAGGAATCAGCCAGCAGTGAAGGCGGCGCGTGACACCAGGCCAACACCGTCGTCTGCTTAAGCTCCCTGACCGCCCCCCTCGCAACAAGACGGGCCCCAGTAAGTCTGGCGAACCTGAGGTTAGCACCACGCGAAACACTTTGTTCCGTCCCGCCGAACGTCGTCCGTGAACGGGAGACCAGACCGACAGGCACTTGGCGATGACCTGTACGTCGATGTTGGCCTGCGCGATTTCTTCGACGAAGCTGCCCCTGGGAGACGGGCGGCGGGACGGTACCGGCATTAGCACTGCTCAACCGAGAGAACGCGCATGGCAAGCCGGCCAGTGCCTTCGTTGCCGTCAATCAGTGCGTATTTGCGGCCAACAGGATGCAGCGCTCACACCACCTCATCGCGCAGTCTGGGGCCGGCCGTGCCCCTCTCAGCTCGTGGCCCGGTGCCAGAACGTGATGCACGGAGGAACTCCCGACCTTGCCTGTCCGCGATGAGAGCGGGCGGACGATGTCTGCTTCTTCAGGATGTGGCTTCCACCGGTGGGCGCATCATGTCACCGTAGTATCCACAGTCCCCTGAAACCTCACCGAATTCAGGGACATAAATAAATCCCAGCTTGAGCCATACCTCGTACAGCTCCCTGTCCCACGCAGACAACACGATCTCCTGATCGGGCACCCGAGCAAACAACTCATCGACCAAGGCGCGCGCCACTCCCATTCGCCGGAACTCGGGAGGAACGTAAAGCTCATAAAGCCTGACGTAGCCGGGCTCGTCGCCTACCGCGCGCTGCAGACTGGAGTGAAGCCATCCCATACACACGCCTTGGTCGGGATCCTCTGCGATCAGGGCATGCAGCGCCTCCGCCAGGGAGGCGGACCCCTCCTGCTTCTCGACCGTGACCGTCCAGCCCTCGGTGTTTCCGCTCATCCATTTGACGTCGGCTGGACGAGCGTCACGGACTCTGATCTTCATACTTCCTAGCGTACGACCGGCCTTCTGGTGGGTGTCATGGCCGAGTGGGCCTGACCAAGCGGCCGACCTCTCGGGCAAGGCAGCGATTAAGGCATGGGCCTATCTCGCAGATTCCCGATGCGGCGTTCGTAGTAGTTACGGGAGTGCGGATCGACGCCCACACGGACATCCCCCGCGACAGTGACGCAGCCGTGACTTCGCCACAGGCCGGGATCGCCAGTTCAGATGCCGATGGCCAGCTGGTCGATCCTGTCTCCCGTACTCACGCAACCCGGTCCACGCGGAGGGGCACGCACCCTCGCACGGACGGATGAACGCGTGCGATCGCAAATCAGGCATCCGGGAAAGTCACGTCCCTACGAACTGCACGGGCCGCCGACCGCATCGTGCGCGCCAGCGCGTTCGATCTCACAGAGAAGCCGCACCGGACTGCTCCGATGCGGCTTCGCCGTCTCACCGATCCGCACAGAGATCCCGTCACGACGGACCCCGATGGGGCCTCGCCGTATCACCCTCGTGTCACACCGCAATCACCAACTGGGCGGACCGTCGCGGACCAAGACGCTCTGACCTGCAATTTCCTGCCCGCGCTGGACTGCCGTGGAGGTCCCTGGACGGTCTCTACAACCTGTGCCAGGTGGTACCCAGTGAGGGACCGAGGATCAGGACCGGGGCCTCTTCCGGCCCGTCAAAGCGGTATTGCAGGGTGTTCGACGGTGTCTCACTCACGCCCCAGACCCTCTCACGTCTCACGGACGCCCCTATAACGCGGGGGCGCGGGAAACCGGTCTGACCAGGTTGAAGACCTCGCGGGCGGCATACCGCTTGATGCATCTGATGCTCTCACGCCGGGTCTTGCCCTCCCGGGTGCGGCGTTCGTAGTACTCCTGGGCGCGCGGGCCGTGACGCAGGCGGGTGAACACGATGCGGTGCAGGGCAGCGTTGACCTGGCGGTCTCCGCCGTGATTGAGCCGGCGCGTGCTCCGCCGGCCGGAGGAGCACGCGATGGGGCAGGTCCTGCGGACCCAGGTCCTCACCGTCTCTGCTGAACCGATCCCCAGCTTGGCCGCGACCGCCTTCATCGCGGCCCACTCGGGGGCAGTTCGGGCGGATCTCCGCAACCATGCGCACCGCGCGCTCGCGAAGCTCGGGAGGGTAAAGGGACGGACGTGCCATGACTCGATCCTCTCAGGGAATCGAGCCTCCATCAGGCCCGGAGCAGTTCAAGCAGCCGGTTCTTTCGTTTCATGCCCGCTGCCTCCTCTTATCTCTCCGTCAAAGGTCCGTTTACCCGCCCCACCTGCAAGGAGTACTACGCCTGGGTCTTCCTCAACAGCGCCGACGGGACGTCGAGTCCGGGCGGCACCACCTCGCCGCTGGTTGAGGCTGGGCCTACGACCCGTTCGGTACCCGGGTCCTGGGTACCGTCACCGGCGGCGCCCCCGCGAGCCCTCCCTCCTACACCGGCGCCCGCTACGAGACCACCACCGGCAACCTCGACCTCCACGCCCGCCAGTACGACACCGCCACCGGCCGCTTCACCCGGCCCGACCCGGCCACCCGCGCCCGGACGACCCCGCACATATCGCCCTATGCCTACGCCGACAACGTCCCCACCCTCCTGACCGACCCCAGCGGACTGACCCCCGACGACCCCAACAACGACCGCGTCGACAGCCTCGGCGAAGCAGCGGGCATCTTCGGCGACGCGTTCGTCGACGTCTTCAAGTCCCCCTTCGTCTTCCTCGGAGACGCGTACGACGCATTCACCGGCCAGAACGGCGGCGCCGGCGCCTTCGTCGACAAGTACCTCCCCGTCCGCCCCGCCTACCGCCTCTACCGCGCCGAATACATGCTCCGCCAGCAGGGCTGCGACGCCCTCGCCGACCTGTACGCCGAAACCGCCGAAGAACTGACCCAGCAGATCGCCCTCGTCGGAATCGGCGGACTGACGGGATGGCGCAGAGCCGCGGTCGAGCCGGGCGGGGGACGTTACTACGGGGAACCGAGTTCGACGCGGTTCGGACTCCCCTACTACACACCGGAAACCCCGTCGTCCATGAGCCGCATCAACCCGGAGGGCGGCCGAAGGAACTGCGGACTGTGTGCGACCGCCGGCGACGACCTCATGGCCGGCCGGAATCCGAACGGGGTGTCCGGAGCAGACCGCCCGCTGACGCGGGCCGAGGTGTCAGCGATGACGGGGCTACCGTTCCGGAAGGTCGGCGGCCTCAACGTCATCGTGAGCGACATGCTGCGCTGGGGACCTGGTGCTCGGGCGATCATAGGAGCATGGGCCGAGGAAGGGCGTGGGCCACTACTTCAATGTCGCGAACATCGAAGGAAAGGTGGTCTTCCTCGACTTCCGGTCGGGCAAGGCCAATCCGGCGCACAAGAAATACCGCGACTAGAGTCCGTCTTCAAACGGATCTTGCCCAGAGCAGGAGCGACGCGAGACTGACCGCTGCCTCGTATGAGGTGGCGGTCTTGTCGTATCTGGTCGCGATGCCGCGGAAGCCCTTGAGCCGGTTGAAGCAGCGCTCGACGAGGTTGCGCCGGCGGTAAGTCTCCCGGTCGAACCCTGGCGGTCGACCGCCGCGGCTCCCGCGCCGCAGTCGGTGCCGCCGCTGGTCGGCCTTCTCGGGAATGGTGTGCGCGATGCCGCGTCGCCGCAGGTAGGCGCGGAAACCGCGGGAGCTGTAGGCCTTGTCCGCGATGACCTGGTCGGGTCGGCAGCGTGGCCGGCCGAGGCTGCTGCGGGGAACGCGGATGCGTTCGAGCAGGATGCGTGCGCAGACACTG
The DNA here is from genome assembly GCF_022869105.1 of Streptomyces sp. BJ20. NCBI lineage: Bacteria > Bacillati > Actinomycetota > Actinomycetes > Kitasatosporales > Streptomycetaceae > Streptomyces > Streptomyces sp. BJ20. The sequence continues at coordinate 2,366,311 of NZ_CP094918.1, read as the reverse complement.
TCATGGCGCTGGCCCGGCGTGACGAGGAGGGCCAGAGGACGGCCCTTGCCGTCGCACGCGAGGTGGACCTTGGTGGTCAGTCCGCCCCGGGATCGGCCGAGGGCGTGATCGTCCGGTTCGTCCGGCCGCTGATTCCCCCTTTTCGGCCGGTGGCGGCGGCGTGCTGGTGGGCGCGGACGATGGTGGAGTCGATCTGGACCAGCCAGTCGATGTCACCGGCGGCGTCGGCCCGGGCCTGGATCTGCTGCAGGGCCCGGGTGAACACCCCGTCGATCGCGTAGCGGCGGAAGCGGGTGTAGACCGTCTGCCAAGGCCCGTAGCGTTCGGGCAGGTCACGCCACGAGATCCCGGTGCGGATCTTGTAGACCATCCCGTTGATGACCTGCCGGTCCGACACCCGGGGCCGGCCCGTCGCGGCCCGCGGTATCAGCGGAGCGAGCAACTCCCACTCCTGGTCAGTGAGTTCATGACGACGTACCACTCCACCATGATCCACCACCTGAATGATCTTTGAAGACGGACCCTAGTACGTGATGAGGACCAACTGACATGCTCGACCCGGAAGAAGCCGAGCGCAGGGCCGCGGAGTTCCTCACGGAGGAAAGCAGAGCATGGGGGCTGTCCTCCAATGCGAGGATCATTCCCGAGTACTGCTTCACGGACAAGGGACGGTTCATCGCTCCCTACGACCATGTCGAGTACCTCGATCACGGACGTCAGGACATGCAGCTCGGCGGGAACCTGCCCGTGGCCGTCGACCTGAATACCGGAGCGTGCTCCTTCGTCACCTGGGAGGAAGCGGATGACCTGATGGAGCGTGACCTGCTCTGAGTCCGAGCAAGCGGGTCAGCCCGGTGAAGTAGCGGATGTGCCGTGCCTTCTGGTCTCAACAGCCGAGTGAGCACCGCTGTAGGACGACTGGAAGGCACGGCAGTCCGCATGCACGAAGTCCGGCCCGGGTGATCGCGACGCTGCCGCGTGCGAGCCCCGGCCGTCGACCATAGGGGAAGCCCTCTTCGATGTCGTGCCCTCCTGGGTGCGGCCTTCGCAGTACGCATGGGTGCGAGTGTTCCCGCTCCAGCTCACCGGCTTCCTTTTCCATGGCCGTGGTGGTGGCCCCGGCCGCGGCGCGAATCCTGTCGCGGGCCGCCAGACCCAAGGCGGCGGCTCCGGCGGAGTACCCGCACGCCAGCGCTGCCGCAGCCCTGCCTTTCGGCAGAACCGACTCGAGTGCCCGCAGCATCGTCTCGTGCGCGGCCAGAGCGCGAGCACCCGCACGTGCCCGTACCTGCGCCGCCAGGCGCCGGCAGCACCGGCTGCCGTGTGGGTGAAGGACGACGTGCAGGGTACGCGGATGCGGCGAGGTGGGCGCACCCGGTGCGCGGACGGCCGCTCGCCGTGCCCACCTCCGCAGAGCCGTCGTGGCCCCCCAGTCACCTCAGGAGGACGCCGATGACCACCCCGCCGCCCGGCCAGGACACCGAACGCCCCGTCGTCGGCTCCTACCCGACCTACGGAGGAGCCCAGCAGGCCGTCGATCTGCTGTCCGACAGCGGCTTTCCCGTCGAGCACACCGCGATCATCGGATGTGACCTGCGGATGGTGGAGACGGTGCTCGGCCGTCTCACCCGCGGGCGGGCCGCGTTGGCCGGCGCGGGGTCCGGAGCGTGGTTCGGTCTGCTCATCGGCCTGCTGTTGTCGATCTTCGCCGCCGGCTCCGGCGGCGCCCTCGTTCTGCTCCTGAGCGGCATCGCCTATGGCGCTGTCTTCGGAGCCGTCTTCGGTTTCGTCGGACACGCACTGACGGGTGGCCGCCGCGACTTCGCCTCCCGGAGCCGGATCGTCGCCGCCCGTTACGACGTAGTGGCCGATCCAAAGGTGGCCGAGGACGCCAGGAAGCTGCTGACCGACGAGCGAGGCCGGCGGGAAAGCCGGTGATCCGACCGGGTACGCCCGGACGGATCCGCCTCGTTTCCGAGATTCCTGCCCGAGTGACCCCAGCCGACAGGAGCGCGCCGTGTTCTTCCTGGACCGCACCCATAGCCCTGCTGTGCCTCTCGCGTCCCCCGTACACCGGAGCCGGACGCGCCGGAGGCGCAGCGGTGTGGCGGCGGGACTGCTCGTGGTGCTGGCGGTGTCCTGCACCAGTGGTCCCGACTCCCCGAAGAGCACAGCAGGCAGTTCCCCGCCGAGCCAGGAGCGTTCGGCGAGCAGCGAACTGCAGAGCGACTACATAGATGTCGTGAACGACGTCCTGCCCTCGGTCGTGGAGATCACGACCGAGGGTGGCCTGGGCTCGGGCGTCGTCTACGACAAACAGGGTCACATCGTCACCAACGCCCACGTCGTCGGCGAGCACCGCCGCTTCACCGTCAACCTCGCCGACCACCAGCAGCCCCTTCAAGCCGAACTGGTAGGCCGCTATCGGGTCAACGACCTTGCCGTCATCCGCCTGGAGGACCCACCGTCCGGACTGCGCCCGGCAACGTTCGCCGACAGCAAGGAGGTCGAGGTCGGACAGATCGTGCTCGCCATGGGCAATCCCCTGGGGCTGTCCAGCAGTGTCACCCAAGGCATCGTCTCCGCCCTCGGCCGGACCGTCTCCACGCCCGCCGACGGCGGCTCGGCACCCGGCACGATCCCCAACATGGTGCAGACGTCGGCCGCCATCAACCCCGGCAACAGCGGTGGTGCGCTGGCCGACCTTTCCAGCCGGGTGATCGGCATCAACACCCTGGGCGCCGTCGACGAGCGACTCGGCGGCGCCGCTCCCGGCATCGGCTTCGCCATCCCCAGCTCCGCCGTCACCCGCATCGCGGACCAGCTGATCGAGGACGGCAGGGTGACCAGCAGCGGACGCGCCGCGCTCGGGGTCACGGTCCGTACCGTCCTGGAAACCGACTCCGCTCCGGCGGGCGCGGCCATCGTCACCGTCGCGGAAGCCGGCGCCGCGGACGAGGCCGATCTGCGGCCCGGCGACATCATCACGGGCCTCGGCGACGCGCGGATCTCCTCCGTGCAGACGCTCGCCGAGGCACTGGCCGCCCACAGTCCCGGCGACAGGGTCTCCATGACCTACTACCGGGCGGGAAGCTCTCACACCGTGCAGTTGACTCTCGACACTCTCAGGAGCCCCTGATCATCACGGGCCGTCGAGGCGTTTCCCCCCTTGCCGGGGTGGCACCCACGCTCTTGTTGTGGACAGCACGCCACCAACTCCGCACCGAGGGTTCTTCTGACATGTCACTCACTTGTGGCTCGACGTGTCGCTCATCGGGTTCATGGTGGCCTGTTCTCTTGCCCTGTCCTCGGGTGCGGGGCGAGTGGCCCACCAGCTGGCCGCGGTCCACGCCCCGGTCAGGAGCAGTGCGGCCAGCACGTCGCTGGGGTAGTGGGCGCCCGCGTACAGCCACTCCAAGGCCACCGCCGCCGTGATCGCCACCGCCAGGACCACGGAGATCAGGCGCCACCAGGCGTTCCCGGTTGCCCGGAAGACGATGATCGCCGTACAGGTCGTGAGAGCCAGGGTGGCGGTGACATGACCGGACGGGAAGCTCGTCGTGGGCGGCAGGTCACCGGCCAGGTGCGGCACGTCGGGGCGAGTGCGGGCCACCAGTGCCACGGCCCACGCCGGACGACTGGCGGTTGCTCCACGGGGAACTCGCCCATCGTGTCCCTCGTCCGCCCTCGTGTCCTGCGACTGACCGCCGACACGATCCGGATCCTGGAGCTCGGCAGCGTCGCCTACGTGCTCTTCACCTCTCACGATGGGGCCGTCATACTGACGCTGCTGTTCCTTGCGCTGCTCGTGCCCCGCGCCGCCCGGCTTCCCGCCCTGCTGGACGTGCTGCTGTGCGCCGCGCTGACCTGGGCGGCCTGGTCGTCGGTCTTCCACTGGTACCGGGTGGTCGACTGGTACGACACCGCCGTGCACTCCGTGACCCCGGGCGTCGTGGCAGCCGCCTTGCATCTGCTGCTCGCACGCGCGCGCCTGCTGCCCTCACCGCGCGACCGAACCCTGCGCCGCTCCGCCGTCCCCTTGATCACTACGGCTCTGGGCGCCACGGTCGCGTCCTTGTGGGAGATGTACGAATGGCTGGCCACGGACGTCTTCGGAGCACACCTCCGGGTCGGCTACGAGGACACCGTCGCCGACATGGCCGCAGGTGTGGCCGGATCCCTGGCAGCGGGGCTGATCCTCGCCTGGCGAAGCGCCCGCGACGGCGCTCAGGACCCTGGCAAGGGCCTATAAGGTGCTCGCGGATCCCCCGTTCAGCCTGGGTGACACGCCGCTGGATGCGCAGAACCTGCCGCGTACGCGGCCCTAGCGATGCGCTCGCCCGGCCGGCTCGACGTCGCCCTGCAGGCATGTGAGAGCGCAAGCCACGTACACGATCGCATCGGTCGTCGTTCTCCGCCCAGCGCACCCAGCCGAGGCGCACGAGAACTCGGCGCGAGCGAGTCGGGCCTGGGCACCGCCCGAACCAGGCAGCGGCAGAGCCGTTTCGCGTCCGAGTGGTGATTGTGCTGCTGGCGCACGTCACCGGTGGCAGTCCGTTCTCACGGAGGCGCCGCCCCTGCCGGGGCGTGTCCTGTCGGCAGAGGTGGCGAAGCCTCCGACCGAGGCTTCGGCGCGACGACTGCCATCATCTGCCCGCAGCGGACTTCTGGCGTTTGCCCAGTACGTCGCGGTTTGTAATATGATCTTGTGTTGATTCCGAAATGCTCCGCCCTTTTCCTTGCGCCGGTGACCGCCTCGGCTCTGGCCGGACTCTGGACCCGCATTGCTCGCGCGGATGCGTGACACGCTCCGGGTCCAGTTGTGGCCGCTTCCGACGCTGGGTGTCACACTCGCCGTCGTCGCGGGTGTGGGACTGCCTCGGCTGGACGGTCGGATCCGGCACGACATGCCGCCCTGGCTGGCCGACTACTTGTTCGGCGGTAGCGCCGACGCCGCACGCTCGGTTCTGGGGGCGATCGCCGGTTCCCTGGTCACGGTCACGGCGCTGACCTTCTCGCTCACCGTGGTGACGCTACAACTGGCGAGCAGTCAGTTCTCCCCACGGCTGCTGCGGACTTTCAGCGCGGACCGGTACGTTCAGACGACCCTGGCCCTCTTTCTCGCGACGTTCACCTACGCCCTGACCGTGCTGCGCACCGTACGCACCGGCGAGGACGGGCGGACCGGTTTCGTCCCACAGGTGTCGGTCAGCGTGGCCTTCCTGCTCACCCTGGCGAGCGTGTTCGCGCTGGTTCTGTTCCTGTCGCATCTGGCGCGTGAGATCCGGATCGAGACGATGATGAGCAGCGTCCACTCCGCCGCCGACCGCACCCTTCACCGGCTCCTCGCGAAGAGGCAGGACACCGCTGACGGGGACACCTCTGCCGAAGATCCTCCTGCCGCGCTGCCGGACCCGCCCGCGAACGCGCTGACCCTGACCGCCGGCGCCTCCGGCTTCCTCACCTCCGTGGACGAGGAGGCCCTGGTGAAGGCAGCCGTCGAAGCCGACGCGCTGGTGCTCATCGATCGCCTCCCCGGAAGCTCGCTGATCGCCGGCACACCCATGGGAGCCGCCTGGCCGCGCACCGAAGAGCCCCTCTCCCCCGCCGCACGGACGCACCTGGCCGAAGCGGTCTCCGAGGCGGTACGGACCGGCCCCGAGCGCACCGACCTCCAGGACGTCGCCTTCGGGCTCCGGCAGCTCACCGACATCGCCGCCAAAGCACTCTCCCCCGGAATCAACGACCCCACCACCGCCGTACACGCCCTGTCCCACTCCGCCGCCCTGCTGTGCGAGCTGGCGCGCCGGGACCTCGGCCCTCGGCTGCTGCGGGACGACGACGAGCAGGTGAGGGCCGTGCTGCGGCGCCCGGACCTGGGGGACCTGCTGGATCTGGCGGTGTCCCAGCCTCTGCGCTACGGCGCCGCCGAGCCCGCCGTCCTCACACGCATCGCCATGCTGCTGCGCGAGCTCTCCTGGTGCAGCGCACCCGACCAGCACCCGCCCATCGCCACCGCACTCGCCCGGCTCCGTTCCACCATCGACACCCAGAACTTCCAGGCCACCGAGCACATGCGGCTCACCGAGCTGATCGCGCTCGTCGACGAAGCCCTGGCCGGGCGATGGGCTCACGGCCACACGCGCTGACCGCACGGCCTGGCGGCGGCCGGTCACAAACATGCTTCGAGGACCGGCCGTGACTCCTCCTCCGTGGTGTTGAGGCCGCCATAGGAGCCGAGTACTTCGATACGCGGCGCCCGTGTGCCCGTCGCGGGCGTCGTGTGTTCATGAGGAGTCGATCCCTGCCGGGGCACCCCGGCTGGCCGGCGGTCGTCATCGGACGGGAGCCTTTTGACGGGGCTGGGCCGGCGGCGCTCCACCCGGTCAGGACTTGTTGCCCGGTTCGTTGCGGCGAGTCTCGAACTCCTTGTGTCCGTTCGGGCAGGAGGGGATCTTGTCCCCTTCTCGACATGGACTTTCTCGCTGCAACCGGCGCAGTGGAAGTCACCCGTCTTCTGCGCCTTCTCACCTGCCTTTGCCGTCACGGCCGGTCGCCTCCGCCTTCATGATTCATCTCCACCCGGCTCTGCGTGCCCGCTGTGGTCGCCGCCCCGGTTCCCGCCGCCTCACCGAGACCGGGTGCGACGGAGCCGTCATCCGCGACGCCGAGGGCCACCTTTGTCCAGCCGGACTCGCGCCGGTCGAAAGTCCGGTACGCGTCCAGTGCGTCCTCGGTTCCGACCCAGCGGGTGATCAGCGGCGTGGGGTCGAGACGGCCGGCGGCGACCATCGACACCAGATCGGGCACATAGCGGCGGTGGTTGCAGTTGCCCATCTTGACGGTGAGGTTCTTCATGAACGCCTCACCGAACGGGTAATGCTGCACCTGCGGCGGATAGACCCCCACGGTGCCGATCGTGCCGGCCTTCGCCACCATCTGCACCGCCCAGCGGGCCGCCAGCGACGGCGCGTCGCCAGGCACCCACGTGTCTCCGTCCGGGTTCCGCTCCGGAGCCGCCTCGTCCCGTTCGTGGTCGAACTGCTCGCCCTGACTGCGCAGGGCTTCTGCCGCCGGCCCGTGGGACGGGCGCTGGGCGTCCACGCCCACGGCGTCGATCACCCGGTCCGCGCCGATGCCGCCGGTCAGCTGCACCACGGCCTCGACCGGATCCTCGGCGTTGAAGTCGATCGTCTCGGCGTGCTGGTCGCGGGCCAGCTCCAGCCGGTCACCCACACCGTCGACGACGATGACGCGCCCGGCGCCCTGGAGACGGGCGCAGGCGATGGCGGCCTGCCCGACCGGTCCGGCCCCGACGATCGCCACGGTGTCCCCGGCGCCGATCTCAGCGAGCCGCGCCCCGAACCAGGCGGTGGGATAGATGTCGGAGAGCAGGACGGCCTGGGCGTCGTCGACGGTGTCAGGCAGCGGGACGAGGCCGACGTGGGCATACGGGATCCGGGCGTACTCGGCCTGGAGCCCGTCCAGGCCCCCGGCGGCCTGTGGACCGCCGAAGAAGACGGTACCGGCCCGCGGTCCGCCGGGGTTGGCGTTGTCGCACTGCGCGTAGTAGCCGGCGCGGCAGTAGCTGCACGTTCCGCACGCGACGGTGGACGGCACCACCACACGGTCCCCTGGCCGGAGGTTGCGCACTTGCGGCCCGACCTCCTCCACGACGCCGACCGCCTCGTGGCCGAGGATCCGGCCCTCCTGCATGCCGGGCATGGTGCCGCGGATGAAGTGGAGGTCCGTGCCGCAGATCGCGGACGCGGTGATGCGCACGATCGCGTCGTGGGCGTCTTCGATCTTCGGCTCCGGCACGTCGTCCAAGCGGATGTCTCCCAGCCCGTGCCACACGACAGCCTTCATGCGTGCCCTCCGTCCATCACGTCCGCGGCCGGCCGGCCGACGGATGGTGGTTCCACACCCGGCCACAGGGGCCGATATAGGCGATTGCTCCCGGAGTTTCCTTCCTGCCCGGCTCGAAACGGTGCCCGGCACCGGGCCACGTGGCCCCGTGGCGGAGCGCCCCGCCCGCTGCATCGAGGAGTGCGTCGCCTGCGCCCAGGCGTGTACCGCGTGCGCGGACGCCTGTCTGTCGGCACGCCTGACCGACCGCATCCTGGACGCCACCAGGTCGCGCCGCGTCCATCCCGACGGTCACTGGCAGCGTGCCGACGACGACGCCGGTCCGGAGGCGGCCCCGGACGGCCCCACGACCAGCGTCGTCCTCCGCGTCCACCAAGCATGCCGGGACCTGGGCATACTCCTCTCCGTGGCCAGCACCAGCGCGCCCGTCCGGCGGCTGCTCGAGGCCCATGCCGACACAGCCGGCACTCATCTCGTCATTCACGCTCGCGCCGATACCGCTGTCACCGCAGCCGCCCGATATGGGGATCTCTCGGAATCGCGACGTCCACGACCGGGGTGAAGAAGTCGGCGGTCGACACCACGGCCTGGGCCGGGGCGCGGACCTGGACATCTTCATCACCTACGCACGCCGCCCGGACCTGCGCGACCAGGACGGCCGGCCGCCGGCAGAGTGGCAGGACTTCTCGCACCGGCTGCGTGAGGCGGGGCATCAGCCGTATTTGTCGGAGGCGCTGATGTGCCCCGGGTGGCGGCCGGTCCGCTCGCTCGGTTGACCCAACAGAGGGAACCAGGCGGCTTGCGGGCGTGAGCGGTGGCTGGAAAGCACCGATGCCGAACAGACTGGGAGCCACGTCTGCGCTCGTCGCCCGAGAACGGGGTACCCCGGCGGCGCCAGTCCCCTTCGGCCTCTGGAGGCCCCGCCATGACGTTCAATCCGCTGGAGCAGCGGGGTATCCCGCTGGACCGCCAGTTGCGCAACTGGCGTGAGCTGAACGTGGATCCGATCGACCCGGACCACTGCGACCCGTACACCCGCTGCCGGATCATCACGATGAACGGGATCGAGGTGGAGGCGATCCTCTTCAGCCACCAGCTCGCCCGGCACACGGTCGATCCGGAGGTCAAGCGGCAGCTGGCGCGGGTGCGCTACATCGAGGCGCAGCAGCAGAAGGTGGTGAACTGGTTGCTCCCGGGCGTCTCCTCCGTGCTGGAGACGACGATCGCGTACGAGCAGGTCGCGGTGGACCTGACGGCGTGGGTGGCTCGGATGGAGCCGGACCCGTACCTGAAGCAGGCGTACCAGTTCGGCGTGCTGGAGGACTTCGACCACCTGTACCGGTACGCGAACCTGTACGAGATGATCGAGCACCGCAAGGCGGAGTCGATCGTCGACGGCCTGACCGAGGTCATGCCCGGCAGGCCCACCAGGCTCCACCACCGCAATCCGGTCGACAACGTCCGCGACCCGTACGCCAAGGACGAGACGAACCCGCTGTCGAAGCTCCACGCGCTGACGATCATGTCGGCGGAGCAGCAGACCATGAACTTCTACATGAACACCGGCCCCACCTACATGGAGCCGATCGCCCGCCAGCTCTACCAGGAGATCGGGCTGATCGAGGAGGAGCACGTCACCCACTACGAGTCCCTCGTGGACCCGGGCGAGACGTGGTGGGAGCAGCTCGTCAACCACGAGTACAACGAGTGCTACCTCTACCACTCCTTCATGGAGCAGGAGAGCGACCCCAGGGTGAAGGCGATCTGGGAGCTGCACCTGAACATGGAGCTGGAACACCTGCATGTCGCGTGCGACCTGATGCGCCGCCACGACGGCCGCGACCCCGCCTCCGTGCTCGCCCCCGAGCTGCCCAACGTGCTCACCTTCGAGCCGAACAAGGGCTATCTGCGCGAGCTGCTCGACACCCAGATGGACCTCACGACACTGGGCGCCGGCTACGTGCGTGAGGCGCACGAACGGTTCGAGCAGATGCAGGAGCAGATCCACGGCGGTGAGGCACCGCCGAGCGACCGGGTCATGACCGAGCACGACGAGATGTTCGGCCGCGAGTACCGCGTCCAGACCGAGGGCGAGCACCCCGACCCCACGCAGCGCGAGAAGTGAGGAGGCCGGGGTGTCCGAGCTGAAGACCCCGCACGCCGGGCAGGACCAGGCCAAGGACGACGACGTCGTCGCCCTTCTGATGCGCCAGCACGGCGACATCCGCAATCTCTTCGACGAGGTCGAGGCGGCCAAGGGCGAGGAGCGCCGCGATGCCTTCCGGCGCCTGGTACGCCTGTTGGCCGTACACGAGACCGCCGAGGAAGAGGTCGTCCACCCCTTCGCACGCAAGGGGTTCCCCGGCGGCGAGCAGGTCGTGAAGGACCGCCTCGCCGAGGAGAAGGCGGCCAAGGAGACCCTGTCCGCCCTCGACGAGCTGGACACCGACGACCCGAAGTTCATGCCCCAGCTGCTCAAGCTGCGCAAGGACGTCCAGGAACACGCGCGGGCCGAGGAACGCTACGAGTTCACCCACATCCGCCGCAGCACCGACGCCGCGAACCTCGCCGCGATGGCCAAGGCGATCAAGGCCGCCGAAGCCATGGCACCCACTCGGCCCCACCCGGGCGTCGAGTCTGGGGCCAAGAACATGGCCCTCGGTCCGGTCGCCGCCCTCATGGACCGCACCAAGGACGCCGTCCGCAAAGCCATGGGCAAGTAGGCCCGGAACAGCCACGTCCCGGGCCGGGCTCATGGGCCCGGGACGCGTGGTCCGCGGCCGGCACCGACAAGGGGAGAGCGTATGAAGATCGACGAGGCCCTGGTCAGGGGGCTGCTGGACGCTCCGTCGGACGACACCGTCCTGGTGCTCCTGGAGGGCCGTGCGCAGGTGGTCGAGCAGGCTGCCCTCAACAGTGAGCAGTACCACGGAGCAGCCGTACTCATCTCCCGCGCAGAGCTCGTGGAGCGGCTTGGCACACAGTCACCCGCCGAGGGGGACGTCACACGCCTGTCGGCGTCTTTGCAGAACGCCGTCGACAAACTCGGCGCCTGACTCCACCCCGGGCCACCGCGACACACGTGCACCGCCCCGGGGGGGGACGGGCGCCTGGGCCGGCCTGACGGGTGCTGGGAGTTGTCGTCACATGTCACGCCCACATCAGCGGGGCTGCGGGGGTGTGCTTGTTGAAGGCCGGCGGACGTCCGCCACGGCTGCCGCGCCGGGACCTGTCGCGGACCTGGTCGGACCGTTCCAGGAGGTGTGCCGGATGTTGCGCCGCCGCAGCCAGCCGCGTACGGCTTTGTCCTGTAACCCTCGTCGCCGATGACGTGGTCCGGGCGGACCCGGGGCCGTCCCGGCCCCGGCCGGGGCACCCGGATCGCCTGCATCACGGCGGTGAACTGCGTGCAGCCGTTGGCGTTCCCGCCGGTGACGGCGAAGGCGAGCGGTCGCCCCACAGCGTCGCAGGGCAGATGGATTCTGCTGGTCAGGCCGCCTCTGGACCGGCCGAGTCCCGGGGCGCGGAGCCTTCCTTCCGCGCTCCGGCTGCCTGCTGGTGGGCATCGCGGCCCACTCGGTTGGGTAGTTGGGGCGGACCTCCGCGACCATGCGCACCGCACGCTCACGAAGCTCGGCAGGGTAAGGGGACGGAGGGGCCGTGACTCGATCCTCTCAGGGAAGTCCGTCGCCGGCCGCAGGTCACTTCCTGGCCCCTCGCCATGCATGCGGGCACCCAGGGAGTCAAACGGGCGTCACGGCCGACAGTCCGCCCTTTCAACCCGGTCGCTCCAGCCTTCGCCAACACCCTGCTCGACGCGACCGGCACCCTCCTCGGCCAACTCCCGCTCGAGCGCGACCGGGTGCGGCTGGTCGTGGGAGACGCGGGCCTGACGGATCGGCAGGTGGGCGACTCGTGGTGGAACGCTCCCTGTCAGCCGACCTGCTGCACCTGGATCGCGTTGCTCACCCGACCGGTCCCGGCTGCAAGGACGTCCAGGTGGACACCGAGCACGATGCCGGAACCCGCCAAGAGTTCGTGGACGGAAGAAGTACGCGTCAACTGGCCCGAAGACCGACCGCCAGCGTCAGTTCAAGGACCCGGTGTGGCGATGCGAGATCCGGAAACAGCTCCCGCAGCTGCGCCATCCGGTACCGGACGGTCTGGGGATGGACGAACAACGCCGCCGCCACCTCGTCCCGCCTGCCCTGGTGCAGCAGCCACTCCCGCAACGTCTCCTCCAGCCGCCGTGCGGTCGCGACAGGCAAGGTCCTGAGCGGTGCGAGGGCTCGGGCACGCAGGTCTGCGTACGCGTCCACGTCGGCGCTCAGCACCAGCTCGGGCAGGTGGTCCTCCGTGTCGCGGATATCGGAGGAGAGGGAGCGCGCGCGTACGGCTCGTGCGTACGAGGCGGACGCACGGGTCCATGGCCGGGCCGGGCCGACCACGGCGGTGCGGTCGGTCAGCTGCCGCAGGAGATGTGATCGGTCGGCATCGGGGACGAGCAGCACACCGGTGGCGTCCGGCAGATCGTCGAGGACGAGGGTGCCCGGGTCGAGCGTGCGGTAGGCAGGCCGGGCCTGGGCTGCGGGCAGCAGGACCGCGGTCAGCGAAACCGGAGGCTGCCACCCGGCACGCTGAGCAGAGGCCAGCAGTACGTCCGGGCTCGCGCCGGCGAGAAGGTCGCGGGCCAGGTGTTCCAGGTGGAGCTCGTGGGCCCTGCCCCGGGCAGCCAGTTCGTCGGCGTGGCCCGCGGCGCTCGCGGCGGAGAGCTCGTCGATGTAGGCGAAGGTCAGCTCGGCGAACTTGGCGACCTCCGCGGCGGGCAGACCTGCGGGTACGGCACCCGCTGCCAGGCATCGCCAGGCCACGCGGGCGCCGACGCGGTAGGCGCTGAGCAGGGCGTCCATGGAACGGCCGTCGCGCACCTCGCCGCGGCCCAGCTCGTAGGCCGCGTCACCGCCGTCGCCGCCCGTGGCGTTCCCGCTCGCGAGGTCCAGGTAGTGCCCCAGGGCGGTGCGGACGGCCCGGCGGATGGTGGCGCCCATATGGCCCGACAGAGCGTTGGCATAGGGAGGGACCTCGTCGATGATCGCCTGAACGACCTCGTCGGCGGTGGTCTTCAGCGCGGCCCTCAGTGCGGTGACCGTCGCCTCGTCCAGGGCCAGTTCGCTGGCCCTCCTGATTGCATAGCTCATACTTTTGTTCCCTGCGAACAAATCAGCCGACCAGATTCACGTCCTGCGGTCAGGACTTTACGCCTCGCGGCGCAGCAAGCTGGAACCATGACGAGTGCAGCCCTCCGCAGCAGGGCGTGGAAACTGCTGGAGATGGTCACGACGCCGCTGCTGCCGTCGGACTACCTCGACCTGGTCAGCCCCCTACGTGCGGGCGCTGACCTGCGTGGGCGCATCGAGGCCGTGCGCCCCGAGACGGGTGACGCCGCGACCCTCGTGATCAGGCCGGGACGTGGCTGGCGCGGCCACACGGCCGGTCAGTACGTGCGGATCGGGGTCGACGTCGACGGCGTGCGCCTGTGGCGTGCCTACTCCCTCACCTCGCCGACGAACCGTCAGGACGGCCGCGTCACGATCACCGTGAAGGCGATCCCGGACGGCAAGGTCAGCAACCACCTGGTCCGCAGGGTGCAACCGGGCACGTTGATCCAGCTCGACCAGGCGACCGGTGATTTCGTGCTGCCGCGGGCCAAGCCCGCCAAGGTGCTCTACCTGACGGCGGGAAGCGGCATCACACCCGTGATGGGCATGCTGCGCGACACCGAGTTCGACGACGTCGTCATGGTCCATTGCGCGCCACAGCCGCAAGACGTGATCTTCCGCAAAGAACTGCACGACCTGGTCGCGGCCAAGAAGCTGCGGCTCACCGAGGTGCACACCGCCACGGACGGCATGCTCGACATCGCCCGTCTCGACGAACTCGTGCCCGACTGGGCCGAGCGCGAGACCTGGGCTTGCGGGCCCGCGGGCCTGCTCGACGCCGCCGAAGAGCACTGGACCGGGCACGGCGTCCAAGAGCGCCTGCACACCGAACGCTTCCGCCCCGGCATCGTCGTCGCCGGCGACGGCGGCGAGGTCACGTTCAGCGCCACCGGCAAGACCGTCGACGCGGACGGCGCCACTCCGTTGCTGGACGTAGGCGAGGAGGCCGGCGTGCTCATGCCCTCCGGGTGCCGCATGGGCATCTGCTTCGGCTGCGTCTCGCCGCTCAAGACGGGTGCCGTCCGCGACCTGCGCACCGGCGAGGTCACCGAGGCCGAGCCGGGCGTCCTCATCCAGACCTGCGTGTCCGCCGCGGCGGGCCCCTGCGACATCGAACGATAGGAACACCTTGAACGCAATCGACCCCACCGCCCACCTGACCGCGGAGCAGATCGAGGAACTCGGCCGCGAGCTGGACGCGATCCGCGACGAGGTGATCGCCGGCCGTGGCGAGAAGGACGCCGCCTACATCCGTAAGGTCATCGCCGCCCAGCGCAAGCTGGAGCTGGTCAGCAGGGGCGTGCTGCTGTTCTCGATGTTCCCGCCCGCGTGGCTGATCGGCACCGCCGGTCTGTCCGTGGCGAAGATCATGGACAACATGGAGATCGGCCACAACATCCTGCACGGCCAGTGGGACTGGATGCGGGACCCGAAGATCCACTCCACCACCTGGGAGTGGGACCACGTCTCACCGGCCGACCAGTGGAAGCACTCGCACAACGAGCTGCACCACACGTACACCAACGTGATCGGCAAGGACAACGACCTCGGCTACGGCATCATGCGCGTCGACGAGGACCAGAAGTGGCACCCGTTCCACCTGGGCCAGCCCCTGTGGAACTTCATCAACGCCTGCTTCTTCGAGTACGGCATCGCGGCGTACGACCTGGAGCTCGGCAAGAACCTGCACAAGCGCCGCCGCAAGAACCCGGAGTTCCGCGCGCGGGCCAAGGCCGTGGGCCGCAAGATCCGCAAGCAGGTGCTCAAGGACTACGTGATCCACCCGCTGCTGTCGGGCCCGTCGTTCCTCCCCACGCTCGCCGCCACGTTCACCGCGAACCTGGTCCGCAACATCTGGTCCCACTCGGTGATCATGTGCGGACACTTCCCGGAGGGCGTACAGGTCTTCGAGCGCCGGTCGATCAAGGACGAGACGCGCGGCCAGTGGTACCTGCGCCAGATGATGGGCTCGGCGAACATCAGCGGCAGCAAGGCCATGCACTTCATGACCGGCAACCTGTCGCACCAGATCGAGCACCACCTGTTCCCCGACCTGCCGAGCAACCGGTACGCCGAGGTCGCGGTGAAGGTGCGCGCCCTGTTCGAGAAGTACGAGCTGGAGTACGTCACAGGGCCACTGCCCAAGCAGGTGTTCTCCGCGTGGCGCAAGGTCTTCCGGCTCTCGCTGCCGAACAGGAAGCCCGAGGTCGGAGCGCCGGACCGCGAGCAGGAGCTCGTCGCCGCCTGATTGTCACGAGCGCCTGGCTCACGGCCCCGAGGTCGGGTTGCTCAGGCGTCGATGATGACGGGGATGATGAGGGGCTTGCGGCGATGGGTGCGGAACGCCCAGTTCGCCACGGCGCGGGCCACGAGCTGTTCGAGCTGACGCGCGTCCCCGACTCCTTCCTCGGCAGCGGTGGCCAGCGTCTTCTCGATGACGGGGATGACCGGCTCGAAGGTAGCGTCGTCGTGGACGAAGCCCCGGGCCAGGAAGTCGGGGGCCTCGGCGAGGGCGCCGGTGTCCGCGTCGACGATCGCCACCACCGTGACCACGCCTTCGGCGGCGAGGGTGAGACGGTCCTTGAGGGACGCCTCGGTGGCACCGCCGACCTCCATGCCGTCCACGTAGACGTTGCCTGCGGGAACCTTGCCGGTGACGGACGCGCGCCCGTCGACCAGGTCGACGACGACGCCGTCCTCGGCGATGACCACCCGGTCGGGGTCCACACCGGTGCGGATGGCGAGGTCGCCGTTGGCCCGCAGGTGACGCCATTCACCGTGCACGGGCATGACGTTGCGGGGCTTGACGATGTTGTAGCAGTAGACGAGTTCGCCGGCGCTGGCATGCCCGGAGACGTGCACCTTGGCGTTGCCCTTGTGGACCACGTGGGCACCCCACCGGGTGAGTCCGTTGATCACCCGGTAGATGGCGTTCTCGTTGCCGGGGATGAGGGAGCTCGCGAGCAGGACGGTGTCGTCCTTGCCGATGCGGATCATGTGGTCCCGGTTGGCCATCCGGGACAGCGCGGCCATCGGTTCGCCCTGGGAGCCGGTGCACACCAGAGCGATCTTGTGATCCGGGAGCTTCTCCAGCTCCTTCGTGCTCACGACCAGACCGGAGGGGACCTTCAGATAGCCGAGGTCACGGGCGATGCCCATGTTGCGGACCATCGACCGGCCGACGAAGGCGACCTTGCGGCCGTGCTGGTGGGCGGCGTCCAGGACCTGCTGGATGCGGTGCACATGGCTGGCGAAACTGGAGACGATGACCCGGCGCGGCGCGGTGCGCATCACCTGCTCGATCGCCGGGTTCAACTCACGCTCGGAAGTGGTGAAGCCGGGCACCTCGGCGTTGGTGGAGTCGGTGAGGAACAGGTCCACGCCCTCCTCGCCGAGACGGGCGAAGGCACGCAGATCGGTGATGCGGTCGTCGAGAGGGAACTGGTCCATCTTGAAGTCGCCGGTGTGCAGCACCATCCCGGCCCGGGTACGGATCGCGACCGCGAGGCTGTCGGGGATGGAGTGGTTGACCGCCACGAACTCGCAGTCGAAGGGCCCGAAGCCGCGCCGGTCGCTCTCCCGCACCCGCACCGTGCGCGGCCGGATGCCGTGCTCCTTGAGCTTGGCCTCCAGGAACGCCAGCGTCAGCTTGGAGCCGACGACCGGGATGTCCCGCCGCTCGCGCAGCAGGTACGGCACGCCGCCGATGTGGTCCTCGTGGCCATGGGTGAGGACCACGGCCACGATGTCGTCCAGCCGGTCCCGGATCGAGGTGAAGTCCGGCAGGATCACGTCCACGCCGGGCTGGGTCTCCTCGGGGAACAGCACCCCGCAGTCGACGATGAGCAGCTTGCCCGCGTGCTCGAAGACGGTCATGTTGCGGCCGATCTCACCCAGGCCGCCCAGGGCGACGACCCGCAGCCCTCCTTCGGGAAGGGGTGGGGCGGCTTTCAGTTCGGGGTGTGGATGACTCATACCCTGACGGTACCCGGAGAGCGGGAAAGGTGATCCATTACCTCCTCCCGACAGGGTCGGGGCACCACAACGGGTGTCCGGGGACGATGGTGGGCTCCAGTCGGTGGCGGGCCGGGAGCGTCGTCCGTGTCTTCGTGCCGGCGTCCGGTCAGGCTGAGGTCCTCGACTGCGGCTCGGGGCCTTGTGTGCGCATTTGCTCGTTGATGCGCTGTGCTTCTTCGAGTTGGTCTTCGAGGACGATGATGCGGCAGGCAGCTTCGATGGGGGTGCCCTGGTCAACGAGTTCGCGGGCACGGGCAGCGATGCGCAACTGGTAGCGGGAGTAGCGGCGGTGGCCGCCTTCGGAGCGCAAGGGGGTGATCAGGCGGTGGTCGCCGAGGGCGCGGAGGAAGGCGGGGGTGGTGCCGAGCATGTCGGCGGCCCGGCCCATGGTGTAGGCGGGGTAGTCGTCGTCGTCGAGAGGGGTGACGGCGCGGGAACTGCCAGGGGGCATAGACCTCTTCTTTCGGGGGACGCGTCGGGGGGTCCGGGCGCCGTACCGGCACCCGGACCCCGAGCTTTCAACACCATCTACCGGCGCACTGCGCCGGCCTTGTATGTCCGCAGGGGCCGCCCGGGAGGGCGGGGCTGCGGGGATCGCGGATGCGTGACCGGGGACCACCTTCCAATCCGGGGCCTGCGGTACCCGGGCGGACTGCTTCCTCGCCCGGGCGATCCTGATGGCGTCTCGCTCCTTACCTTCGGCTACTCGGTGATACTGCTGGATACCGCGGGTACTGCTCACGACCCTCCTGGGCCGTGTCCTGCTCGACCTGCCGGCACGGCAGTTCGTGTCCGCCGTGCCCACTTCGACTTTTTGGGTACGACAAGACAGTAACCCTGCGACGAGCCAATGTCTACTGTCGTCACGACAGGTTTTCTCCATCGTCAGCGTCTGGAGTTCTTCCGCGAGGACACTCGGAAGAGTGCTGTCCCGGGTTGCTTCCCGGCTCGGCGACCGCGTGCCGGGCCTGGAGGCACACGCCCGATCCGGGTGGGGTGACGGCGCATGACCGCCATGCGGACCGGCCTCTACATAGGTGCAGCCGTTGGCGCTGATTGATCATGGCCCTGAGTTGAGGGCTGCCGCCGCCCCCGGGCCGCCGAGGTCCGCGCAGACACCTGCGGCAGGTTCCGGCGCCCGGGGACGCTCACAGCAGGCGGCCGACCGGATCTCCGCCCGGGCCGTCGGCCAGCACGATGGCGGCCCTGACTCGCTCGCCCACCGGCTCGCGGCGCACCTCGAAGCTCTGGCACACGGCCATGACGATCCCCAGGCCGTGCTGCCCGACCCGGCCCGGACCCACGGGGCAGGCCGCGGGCTGTACAACCCGGCAAGATCGCTGCCCGGAGCCCCAGGCTGCGGGACTTCCTCCAGGACCACGTGACCCGACGGCGGGGCCCGGAGCAGATCTGCCACGCTCCACGGGCACGCCTCTCTGACCAGCCGGAGATGCACGTGGTCGACGAGACGGTCTACCAGGCACTTCACGACCAAGGCAGCGGGGAACTGCGGCGCGAGCCGACCCGGACCCTGCGGACCGGACGCGCCACCGAACTCAGCAGCCACCCACGCGGAACGCTCGACTGGGAGACCCCAGCCGAGCGTCCGTCCACACTGCTCGCGGCTTGATCAACTCACCGCAGTGTTGCTACGACCCCTGGAATTCACCCACGCCGGTGGGGCGTCCTGCTCTGTTCGGCTCACACCTGTCCATACGTCAGGCGGACAGGGGAGCGCCGAGCGTTGCGGAAGCCGGCCCGTACGGGTCGGCCGGGGGCGCGGATGCGGCGGCAGGGCGGGGGCGACAGGTGAAGCCGAGTTGGGTCATGGCCCTGAGGACTTCGCCGGTGCTGAAATCACGCCGGTCCTGGCGGGTGACGACCTGGCCGACCTGCTTGGCGGGGTAGTGGCGTCGTCCGATGATGACGGACTCACCGGTGACCGGCTCAGGTGTGACGCCCTTCATCGATTCCAACACGCCGCTCTTGGTCAGGTCGAACGGGAAGCGGGCGATGACACAGCGCATGATGCCTCCAGGGAGAAGAGAAGACGGGCCCGGGTGGGGTGACGGCGGTTCAGCGAGAGAGGGCGAGGACACCCAGAGCGTTGCCGTGTCCGTAGGCCACGGGCGGGGCCCCGAGCCGGCGGCGGCGCACCGCACGCTCGGCTTCGGCCCTCGCGGGCGGCGGCGAGGCGAAGGGCCCGATGACGTCGGCGATGTCACGCAGGCGGATCCGGTCCGTGTATCCGGAGCCGTCACGAACGGCCGTGAGCCCGGCCCGGGTGACCAGGCCGGTGCGCATACCGTCCTCGTCGCAGACGAGCAGCTGACCTGTACGGGCGGCGGCCATCACGGACAGTGCCACCTCCACGGTCATGTCCTCCCAGACCTGCGGTCCGGCTGCGTCCGCAGGATCGGCCGCCGTCTGCACGGCGTCGGTACGTGTTGAGCGGAACTGCGTCCGGTCCAGCGTCAAAGGGTGCCTCCTGCGAAGTTGGGCGGGCTTCATGACACGACAGTTCTATGCAGCCGCACCGGCGGTGGACTGCCCTACGGGCCGGCGGCGGGCCGCCGAGACGGGGCGGCGTCGCCCGCGTGGGGTGGCACCGCGCTTCTTCGGGCGTTCGACCACCGGTGCGGTGACGACGATCGGGATGCCGGAGGGGGCCTGGGCGCCGGTGATGCGGTGCAGGGCCTCTTCGCCGACGCGGACCTGGGTGGTCTGCGGGACGATGCCGGCCGCTGCCATGAGGCGGGTCATGCCGCGGCGCTGGTCGGGGGTGACCAGGGTGACGACGCTGCCGGACTCTCCTGCGCGGGCGGTACGGCCGCCGCGGTGGAGGTAGTCCTTGTGGTCGGTCGGCGGGTCGACGTTGACGACGAGGTCGAGGTTGTCGACGTGGATGCCGCGCGCCGCGACGTTGGTCGCTACCAGCACGTTGACGTGTCCGGTCTTGAACTGTGCCAGCGTGCGGGTGCGCTGTGGCTGTGACTTCCCGCCGTGCAGGGCGGCGGCCCGGACCCCGCTGTTCAGAAGGTGTTCGGTGAGGCCGTCGACGGCGTGCTTGGTGTCGAGGAACATGATCACGCGGCCGTCGCGTGCGGCGATGTGGGTGGTTGCCGTGTGCTTGTCGGCGCCGTGAATGTGGAGCACGTGGTGCTCCATCGTCGTGACCGCGCCGGCCGAGGGGTCGACGGAGTGCACGACCGGGTCGCTGAGGTAGCGGCGCACGAGCAGGTCGACGTTGCGGTCGAGAGTGGCGGAGAACAGCATGCGCTGGCCTTCGGGGCGGACCTGGTCGAGGAGGGCGGTGACCTGCGGCATGAAACCCATGTCGGCCATCTGGTCGGCCTCGTCGAGGACGGTGACGGAGACCTGGTTCAGTCGGCAGTCACCGCGGTCGATGAGGTCTTTGAGACGTCCCGGCGTGGCGACGACGATCTCGGCGCCGGCGCGCAGCGCGCTCGCCTGTCGGCCGATCGGCATTCCGCCCACCACCGTGGCCAGCCGCAGCCTCACGGAGCGGGCGTACGGGGCGAGGGCGTCGGTGACCTGCTGCGCCAGCTCACGCGTCGGTACGAGGATCAGCCCCAGCGGCTGCCTGGCCTCGGCGCGCCGCCCGGCCGTACGGGCCAGCAGCGCCAGCCCGAAGGCGAGGGTCTTGCCGGAGCCGGTGCGGCCACGGCCCAGTACGTCGCGGCCGGCGAGGGAATTCGGCAGGGTCGCGGCCTGGATCGGGAAGGGTACGGTCACGCCTTGCGAGGTGAGCGCGCCCAGCAGTGCCCCGGGCATGCCGAGATCGGCGAAGCCCTCCACGGCGGGGAGCGCGGGAGTGATCGTCCTCGGCAGCGCGAACTCCCCCTGGGCCGCGGCGGGCCGGCGGCTGTAACCGCCGGAGCGGCTCGGCCCGCCGGAGCGGCTCCTGGCCGACGAACCGGATCGGCTGCCGCCCCTTCCGGATTCGGCACTGCCGTTACGGCTCCGGGTGAAACGGTCGTTCGTGCGTGTGCGGTTCATGCGGTACCTTCCTCGATGCGGCACATATCAAGGAATTCCGGCAGCGATCAGCAGCACAGAGAATTGCAAGACTGGACCGGTGGAATGCGTAAGCGAATCTGGCCGACGAAAACTCTGTGCGGGCAACAGGCGCTGGAACGAGTGATGCAAAGCGGACGCAATGTCCGGGCGTCCGCCGCGATGAAGTCATGAAGGGGTTCGTGCACCCCTGAAGGATGCCCCGTATGCGGTGAGCCTACGGGTTTCCTGGTTGTCGTCCGCAGGCGAGACCACTGCGGGAAAATGCGAGTAGCTGGGGCCCGCACCCCGAAGGACGCGGGCCCCAGCTACGACTACGCGACAGTCAGCGTCAGGCGACGACGATGTTCTCGGCCGTCGGGCCCTTCTGGCCCTGCGCGATGTCGAAGGTCACCTTCTGGCCCTCCAGCAGCTCGCGGAAGCCCTGGGCGGCAATGTTCGAGTAGTGGGCGAACACATCAGCGCCGCCACCGTCCTGCTCGATGAATCCGAAGCCCTTTTCCGCGTTGAACCACTTCACAGTACCAGCAGCCATGTCATTTCTCCTTTGGGGCAGTGCATCGGGATCCGCACTGCGCGGACCCCATGTCGCCGCGATGATCACCCC
The DNA here is from genome assembly GCF_022869105.1 of Streptomyces sp. BJ20. Taxonomy (NCBI): domain Bacteria; kingdom Bacillati; phylum Actinomycetota; class Actinomycetes; order Kitasatosporales; family Streptomycetaceae; genus Streptomyces; species Streptomyces sp. BJ20. Next base: position 2,344,561 of record NZ_CP094918.1, on the reverse strand, counting down.
GCCGGGAAAAGACCCGATAACAAAAGTGCTTCCAGTGGCACAGGCGCCGCCCGGAGGGCACTTGAAGTTCTGGGAACCACAACTGCAACTGAGATCGACAGTAGCACGCCGAAGCGGCCTGCGTACGATGAAGAATCCACCCCCCACTTAATGCGGCAGAGAATCTGTCTGCGTGTCCCGTTGAAACCTCAGCTCGCGGGCACAGATTTTGACCCAGCCGGAGCGCAACGTTTCGGGAAGTGCTGGGGGCACGCCCAGCGTAAGGCTGCCCCCCTGATCAGCCTCGAACAAGCAGCAGGGTTCGCCCAGAAATTCGTGGACGAGGATCCACTCAACTCTCAGGTGGACCTGATCCCGTTCGAAGGGGAGGTGGCCGTGGTTGGTGGCGCCGCGTGCTTCGGCTGCCTGACACATGGCCTCTCGGTCGCCGCCGTGGTGGAGCCGGCGTGTGGTTCGACGGCCAGAGGAGCATTCGGTGGGGCTGACTCCGCAAAGAGCGGCGGAGGGAACGGAGGGGTCTCCTTGATTACAGCCGCCACGCCGACCGGCGGACGGCTTCTTGAGCTGCCCCGAGTTTCGTGGAGTCCGAACTCGATTGGTTCAGGCGGACTGCGCCGGCGAGCGCCGCCTCCAGCGCCACGGCCGGCGACCGGCGACCGGCGACCGGCGAGCCACGGTGACGGGCACGGCGTCCTGGGCCGGGACCGTGCCCGCCCGGAGAACTCCCGAGCGGGCACGGTGCTCAGCCGCCGGCGGTGCCGTGCGGGGTGCGAGTGCTGGGCGGGAGGGTGGTGCCGGTGTGGGGGGCCGGCCTGGACACCGATGGACCCACGCCCAGGGGCCCGCCGCAGCCGGAACCGGGCGGATCGAGGGCGGCCGTGCCGGCGGATGCGGCAGCTGTGCGGGAGGCCGCGGCCGCGGTGTTGTCGCTCCGGCCCTGACCCGGCGCCGTGGCGCTCACACGCGGGTCCACCTCTGATTCGCCTGGCCGTTGCAGGTCCACAGCACCAGCGGGGTTCCGTTGGCGGTGCCGGCCCCGTTGGCGTCGAGACACAGCCCGGAGTGGACGTTGCGGATCGAGCCGTCGGAACCGACGGTCCACTTCTGGTTGTTCTGGCCGTTGCAGGGCCAGGTGATGACACGGGTGCCGTTGGCGGTGCCCTGGTCGTAGGCGTCCAGGCACTTGTCGCCGTAGACGCGGATCTCGCCGCCCGCCCATGAGGTCCACAGCTGGTTGGCAGCCGTGTGGCAGTCCCAGAGCAGAGTCGCGGCACCGGCGGCCGTGGACGCCTGGTCCACGTCCACGCAGCGGCCGGAGGCGCTGCCCCGCAGGCGCGAGGTGGTGGCGGCCAGCGGGCTGCCGCCGCTCACCCGGTACACGGCGACGCCGTGCGCGGGGACGCTCGCCGAGATCTGCCCCGACGTGCCCGACGTGCCACCGGTCCACAGGTCGGTGAGGGTGAACGGCCCTCCGCCCAGACCGATCTGGGCGGCCGTCGTGGTGACCGTCGCCGCACTCCCGCCCCGGTTGAACAGCCCCACCGCGACCGAACCGTCCGCCAGGGGCTTGGCGAACACCTCGGTGTTCCCGTCGTCGCGCACCCTGCGTCCGCCCGCGCCGAGTGGATCCTGGTTCACCGCCAGCAGGCGCGGGTTGCGCAGGATCGCGCTGACGTCGGCGGACATCGTGCGGATGTCGTTGCCGGCCATCAGCGGGGCGCTCATCAGCGCCCACAGGGCGAAGTGGGAGCGGGACTCGGTCAGCGAGAGGCCGGGGCGGCCGACGACCAGCATGTCGGGGTCGTTCCAGTGCCCCGGACCGGACTGTGCGGCCAGCGGAGCATTGACGTCCAGGACGTTGCCGACGCCCATCGGGTAGCTGTTGGTGTTGCCGTTCTGCCAGATGTCGAGCAGGTCCTCGGTCGTCCGCCACAGGTCGGCGACCTCGCCCCAGTTGTACGTGGACCCGGTGATGGCGTGGAAGCTGTTGGGGTTGATGCTGTAGACGATCGGCCGGCCGGTGGCACGGAGGGCATCACGCATCAGCGTGAAGCGCGCGACCTGCTCGTCACGCGTGCCGCTCGAGGAACACCAGTCGTACTTGAGGTAGTCGACCCCCCACGAGGCGAACGTGCGGGCGTCCTGGACCTCGTGGCCCCTGCTGCCCGTGGAGCCGGGATAAGTGCCCACCGTCTGCGCGCAGGTGCGCTCGCCCGGCACCTGGTAGATGCCGAACTTCAGGCCCTTGCTGTGGATGTAGTCCCCGAGGGCCTTCATCCCGCTCGGGAACTTCGTCGGGTTGGCCCGCAGGTTGCCCTGCGCGTCGCGCTGCGGGTCGAACCAGCAGTCGTCGACCACCACGTACCGGTAGCCGGCGTCCCGCATGCCCGAGGACACCATGGCGTCGGCGGCCTGGCGGACCTGGGCCTCGGTGATCCCGCACCCGAAGCTGTTCCAGCTGTTCCACCCCAGCGGCGGGGTGAGCGCCGGACTGCCCGGCGCGGCCGTGGCGGTGGACTGGGCCGAGGCCGTCACGGACGCGGTCACCGTCAGCGCGGCGGCCGTGAGGAGGCGGAACAGTCGTCCGCGTAATCGTCTGGGCACCAGGACTCCTTCGACGGGAGGGGGAAGGAATGGTTCGAAATTTCGATCGCCGTTCGGAACTTTCGGACGCTCCACGGATACTAGAGAGACGGCCGCGACTGTCAACACCTCCCTGAGAAGCAGGAGGTGTCGCCTCTGCACCAGCCGCTTCGAACTTTTCGAAGCGGCGCACGACTCGTGCGAGAAGGGTTGACGGTGCGGGTCACCCTCCTATCATCCAGAACGCTCGACACCTCGCACCACGTTCGATATATCGAATACGTCAGGGCCACTCCGACCGATGAACTCGAGGTGAACACGTCCATGGACCTGTCATGGTCACATCACGCTCTTACCCGACGCCGCACGCTCGCGGCCGCCACCGGCCTGGCCGCCGGCGCCCTCCTCCCCACCGGGCCGGCCTTCGCGGCCGCGGCGCAGTACACGAACCCGGTGATCTGGCAGGACTTCGCGGACATCGACGTCATGCGCGTCGGCGACACCTACTACGCCTCGGCCTCGACGATGCACTACTCGCCGGGCGCGCCCGTTCTGCGGTCGTACGACCTGGTGAACTGGGAGATCGCCGGCCACGCGGTACCCGCCCTCGACTTCGGCGCCAAGTACGACCTGAACGGCGCCCGTGGCTACGTCAGGGGAATCTGGGCATCGTCACTGGCCTACCGGCCCAGCAACAGGACCTTCTACTGGCTCGGCCAGATCGACTTCGCCCGGACGTACCTCTACACCGCCACCGCGGTGGAGGGGCCGTGGAGCAGGCTGACGACGATCAGCACCCCCTACTACGACGCCGGCCTGCTCGTCGACACCGACGACACCCTCTACGTGGCGTACGGCAACACCACCATCAGCGTGGCCCAGCTCTCGCCCGACGGCCGCACCCAGGTCCGCACGCAGGAGGTGTTCAGGACACCGTCCAGCGTCGGCACCTTGGAAGGCGCCCGCTTCTACAAGATCAACGGGCAGTACTACATCTTCCTGACCCGCCCCGCGAACGGCCAGTACATCCTCAAGTCCTCGAGCGGCCCCTTCGGCCCGTACACGATGCGGCAGGTCCTCCTCGACCTGCGCGGACCGATCCCCGGCGGCGGCGTCCCCCACCAGGGCGGGCTGGTGCGGACGCAGAGCGGCGCCTGGTACTACATGGCCTTCGTCGACGCCTACCCCGGCGGCCGCATGCCCGCCCTGGCGCCGGTCACCTGGACCGCGGACGGCTGGCCCGTCGTACAGCTCGTCGACGGCGCGTGGGGCACCACGTATCCCCTTCCGGCCGTGCCCGCTCCGCCCCGTCAGGTCGCCCCCATGACCGGCGTCGACACCTTCGACGGTACGAGCCTGAAACCGCGATGGGAGTGGAATCACAACCCCGACAACACCAGGTGGTCGGTCGGCGACGGCCTGACGCTGCGAACCGCGACCGTCACCCACGACCTCTACTGGGCCCGCAACACCCTCACGCACCGCATCCAGGGCCCCACCTCCACCGCCACGGTCCAGCTCGACCACTCCGCGATGCGGGACGGCGACCGGGCCGGGCTCGCGCTGCTGCGTGACTCCTCCGCCTGGATCGGCCTCAAGCGCGACGGCGGTGCGACACGGGTGGTGACGGTCACCGGGCTGACCATGGACGGCAACTGGAACACCACCGGCACCGGCACCGAGGTCGCGAGCGCGCCCGTCTCCGGCGGCCGCGTCTGGCTGCGCGCGAACGCGGACATCCGTCCCGGCGCACCGCGCCCCGGGACCTTCTCGTACAGCACCGACGGCATCACGTTCACCCGTCTCGGACCCGCCTTCTCCATGGGCAACGACTGGCGGTTCTTCATGGGCTACCGCTTCGCCCTCTTCAACCACGCCACTCAGGCCCTCGGCGGCGCGGTCCGCGTCACGCGGTTCGAGGTGTCCACGCCCTGAACCGATCCGTCGACCGCACCGCCCGGCGCTCGCCTCGACCAGGAGAACCATGAGCCCGCCGGAACGGCTCGGTCTTCGCCGGGCATCCGTCCCCGAGCGCGCCGCCCGCGGCCGTCCTGATGACCCGGCACCGCGACCGGAGCCGGCGGACGGAGGGGCAGGCCGCGCCCGTACCCGAGCCGTCGGGCCCAACGGCGGTCGCCGCTTCCGCTGCTGGACCCCGACCGGCTCCCCGGACGCCCGGCGCCGCGTCCAGGAGCGACTCGTCCGGACCCGGGGGCCCGCCCTTCCGGACGGTGTGGAGTCAGGCGCTGGCCCGGACAGCCAGGCGAGTGGGGAGGACCAGCGGGGTGGGGTCCTGCCCGTTGACGAGCGCGACGAGCATCCGCGCCATCTCCCGTCCGAGGGCCTCCACAGGCTGATGGACGGTGGTGAGCGGCGGATCGGCGATCTGGGCGGCCATCAGGTCGTCGAAGCCGACCACGGCGACGTCGGCGGGGACCCGTCGGCCGGCCTGCCGCACGGTGCGCAGCGCTCCCGCCGCCATGTTGTCGTTGGCTGCGAACACTCCGTCCACGTCCGGGTGTCCGGCCAGCAGCGCGGCCATGGCGGCGGCTCCGCTGCGCTCCGTGAAGTCCCCCTCCAGCGGCGGGTACGGATCGAGACCGGCGCCCAGCATGGCGTCCCGGTAGCCGCGGTACCGTGCGCGCCCGGCCTCGGTGTCCAGACGCCCGCAGATCACGGCCACGCGCCTCCGGCCGAGGGAGATCAGATGCTCGGTCGCCTCGCGCGCTCCGCCGACGTTGTCCACGTCCACGTACCACCGGGGGGCCGAACCGACCGGGCGCCCGCCGAACACGACGGGCATCTGCACCTCGTCGGCCATCCGGGTCAGCGGATCGTCCTCGCGCAGCGCCATCAGCATCACACCGTCCGCGCCCCTGGACCGCATGAGCTCCTCGACCCGCTTGCGGCCCCGGTCGGAAGCGGCCAGGCACAGCATCAGATGCAGGTCGGCCTCGTCCAGGGCGGCCGACGCCCCCACGATCACCCGGGCGAAGAACGGATCGGCGAAGATCGACGGATCCTCTCCCGAGACGACCAGGGCGGCCGCTCCCGTCTGGCGGGTGGCCAGCGCGCGGGCGGTCGGATTGGGTACGTAGCCGAGTTGCCGCACGGCCCGTTCGACAGCTTCGCGCTTGGCGCGGCTGACGTGCGGGGCGTTGTTGAGGGCGCGGGAGGCCACGGAGCGGGAAACGCCGGCGCGTTCGGCCACCTCGTCGAGCGTCGGATGCCGACGCGGCACTGCTTCTGCCATGGCTCGTGAGTCTTTCACAGGCGGGGGCGCTCACGGACGCGCGAGATGGGACCGCTTCCAGTTCAGCGGCCTACAGAACCGATCTTCCCTCGCCAAGTCGAATGCTGCGCCGACTATTGACAGCCCATCAGCCCGCCCACACGATTGGGACCGCTTCCAGTGGGAGCGCTCCCAAAGCGCCACTCCTCTGAAATCGAGGTACTGTCTTGAGCCGCAGACTCCGCACCCTGATGGCAGCACTCTGTGCCCTGCCGCTCGCGTTCGCCGCCGCACCCTCCGCCCACGCGGCCGACCCCACCACCATGACCAGCGGGTTCTACGTGGACCCCGACTCCAGCGCGAAGAGGTGGGTGGCCGCCAACCCCGGCGACGGCCGGGCCGCCGCGATCAACGCCTCCATCGCCAACACCCCGATGGCCCGCTGGTTCGGCTCCTGGAGCGGAACCATCGGCACCGCCACAGGCGCCTACGTCGGGGCGGCGGACCAGCGGGACAAGCTCCCCCTCCTCGTCGCCTACAACATCTACAACCGCGACTACTGCGGAGGTCACTCCGCCGGCGGAGCCGCCTCGCCGTCCGCCTACGCCAACTGGATCGCCCAGTTCGCCGGCGGGATCGCGGGCCGCCCGGCCATCGTCATCCTCGAACCGGACTCCCTCGGGGACTACGGCTGCATGACCCAGGCCCAGATCGACGAACGCGAGGCCATGCTCACCGGTGCCCTCACCGAGTTCAACCGCCAGGCCCCCAACACCTGGGTCTACATGGACGCCGGCAACCCGCGCTGGGCCGACGCGGCGACCATGGCCCGGCGCCTCCACGAAGCCGGCCTCCGGCAGGCCCACGGCTTCTCGCTCAACGTCTCCAACTACATCACCACCGCCGAGAACACCGCCTACGGCAACGCCGTCAACAACGAACTCGCCGCCCGCTACGGCTACACCAAGCCGTTCGTCGTGGACACCAGCCGCAACGGCAACGGCACCAACGGCCAGTGGTGCAACCCCTCCGGCCGCCGCATCGGTACGCCCACCCAGAAGGGCGGAGGCGCCGAGATGCTCCTGTGGATCAAGACGCCGGGCGAGTCCGACGGCAACTGCGGTGTCGGAACCGGCTCCACGGCCGGCCAGTTCCTCCCCGAGGTCGCCTACAAGATGATCTACGGCTACTGATGCGGGAGTCCCGCCGCCCGCGCAGGCGACCGGCGGTCAGCCGGGGCGGCGGGCCACTCCTCATGCCGGAGTCGTTTCGTAGGTCCAGCGCAGCAGGGCGCCCAGGCCGCCTGTAGGAATGTCCGTGGCGTCCGCACCGTCGTCGTCCGCCGGGGGGACGACCAGGACGTCGGCGGCGGTGACGGCGGCTGCGCGCAGCAGCGCGTCGTCCGCGCGTACCACCGTCGGATCGCTCTCCCCCAGGGTCCGGGCGTCGCTCCGGCGCGCCGCTATCTGGTCGGGTCGGGCGCCCACCCATGTGTCGCGGTCCAGTTCCGGTCCGTCGGGCCGGACGAGCAGCGTGTCGATGCGGTGTTCCCGGGCCGCCTCCACCAGCGCCGGGATGCCTTCCACCGCTTCCGTGGGCCGGTCGGTGCCCACGCGGCCGGCGCGGAAACGGTCGAGCGCCTCCTCGACGCGGTGACGCATGTGCCGTCGCCGGGCCTGCTCGATGGCCTCCTCCAGAGCGGGGGAGGCGGACCCGGCGGCGCGGCCGCCGTGTTCGGTCTCCGTCGTGACCCCGCGGACCGCTTCGGAGAGCTTCTCGTGCACGGCCGGCCGCTCGCGGGGGTCACCGGCCAGGACGACCAGGTCGGCACCGGATTCCTCGTAGGCCGCGTTCAGCGCTTCGGCGATCTCACCGGCGTTGTGCTCCCAGGTGTTCTCGACCTTGAGCTGGAAGTGCCGCTCGGACCAGTCGGACGAAGCCGTACGGTGCACGGGGTGCTGCTCCCCCTCGACCTGTCCCGCGGACCGCGGACCGGCCGCCCCGCCGCGCAGCTCGAAGTCGGCGCCCGTCCGGTCGATGTACGCCACGAGGCAGACGGGGTCCTGACCCGCCAGTTCCAGCAGCGGCGTCAGCCGGGGCAGCGGGGCCCAGCAGCTGATCTGCCGCTGCGGGGGGCGGGAGAGCCGGTGGCTGAGCACCACTTCGCCCCCGGTCGCGAAGACCACACGGCCCGCCGGGTCCTCCGCGGGCCCGATCCGCAGGAGCGCGTCACGCACCGCTTCCGTGGTGGCGGCGTCGGCACCCTCCTCCTCGAGCGTCCGGCACGCTTCGCGCACGGACAGCTCACGCCGCTTGGCCCCCGACTCGTCGCTCTGGAGGGGGCCGAAGTACACGGTGGCCCACGGGCCCGGGCGGTCGAAGAGCGGTTGCAGGAAAGACAGCTGCACTTTTCCTCCTTGGGTCTCTTGCCCGCCGGGTGCCCGGAGCAGGGCGAGAGACACACGGGAACCCTGTGACGACCGTGTCCTGGACGCACCGTTGCGTGCCGGCTCCCGTCCAGGGCCGCACCTGGTGGCCAGGAGTGCCGCCCGGACGTCCCGACGGCGTGGTCCCGTGGTCACGACAGCTCGGTGGTGTCCGGCGACGGCTGACGCCGTTCACGAACCGCCGAGTGCTCCGTCAGCAGCGGGCGCTGCGTGCGGTTCAAGACCTGATGCGACGGAACAGCGCGTACCCCGTCCCGGCGAGGCCGGCCGCGGTCGCGGCGCGCCCGATGCGGTGGCGGCTCGCCCACGCCTGCGGGCTGCGAGCGTGCGCCTGGTCGTCGAAGACGCCGTGCGCGCCGTAGTCCTCCGTGTCGTCGGCCGGCGCGAAGAGGTTGCCGGGTCCCTCGGGCACCGGACGGGCGTCCGTCTGCTGCGCGTCGAAGGCGGTCCGGGCCAGATAGCGGTCCAGCAGCCCGGGGGCCACGGCGTTGGCCAGCAGGGTCGCCACCGTGGAGGCGCCGACCCAGTACTCGCGCCGCTGGGGACGGTCGGCGGCGCGCAGTACGGCGCGGGCGGCGACCTCCGGCTGGTAGATCGGGGGGACCGGCTGCGCGTGCCGGGACAGGTGCGTGCGCAACCAGGTGAACTGCGGGGTGTTGACCGCGGGCATCTGCACCATCGTGATCCGCACACGGGACCGGTCGTGCAGCAGCTCGCAGCGCACCGACTCGGTGAAGCCCTGGATGGCGTGCTTGGCGCCGCAGTAGGCGCTCTGCAGCGGGATGCCGCGGTAGGCGAGTGCGGAACCTACCTGCACGATGGTGCCGCGGTCACGCGGCAGCATGCGGGCCAGGGCGGCACGGGTGCCGTGCACATAGCCCAGGTACGTCGATCGGGTCGTCTGGAGGAACTCTTCCGGGGACAGGTCCATGAAGCTGCCGAACGCGGAGGTGAAGGCGTTGTTCACCCAGACGTCGATGGGGCCCGACTCCTCCTCCGCGCGCTGGGCCGCCGCTTCCACCTGGTCGTGGTCGGACATGTCGGTGACGATGGGCAGCGCCTGCCCACCTGCCTGTCGGACCTCGGCCGCGGCGGCTTCCAGTCCCGCCCGGCCCCGGGCGAGCAGCACCACCCGGGCGCCCCGTGCGGCGAACATCCTGGCCGCCGCCCGGCCGATACCGCCGCTGGCTCCCGTCACCACGACCGTCTCCCGCTTTCCCTGCATGAGCACTCCTCGTTGCGCTGGGCCGGTCAGGTACCGCGTTCGCGGCACCGGGAAACAAGCCGGGAGGACGGGTACGGCGACGTGGACGGTTCGGCGCGAGCCCGCTCCCCCACCGGCTGACGGGCTCCGAGCGGACGGGCGGGAGCGGGGCGGAGTGCGGTGACGAGCCAGCGGGACGAGGTGTGGTCAGCGGCTCCGAGGCGGGGGCGAGGATGCCGTACCGACGACGCGCGTGGCGGCCCATGCCCGTGACCCGTTCGGCGCCCGTGGCGTCGCCATGGGATCAACGTTCCGCGTCGTCGTCCCGCTGGGGCCGGTCGTGCCCGGGGAGAGGGATACCGTCACGTACGAGGCGGTCCGCGAGTTCGTCGCGGAGGAGCAGGTCACGGTCGAGGCCGGCGGTGCGGTAGGCGGTACGGCCGATGATCTGGCTGCTGATCGGGGCGGTGAACAGCTGGAACAGGGCCACGAGCAGCAGGACCGGGGCGTGGCGCCCGGGCATCTGCGCGGCCGCTCCGACGAGGACGAGCAGCAGGCCGAGGGTCTGTGCCTTGGCGGCGGCGTGGAGACGACTGGTGGTGTCCGGGAAGCGGAGCAGGCCCAGGGCACCGAGCAGGCAGAAGGCCGCACCCGCCGGAAACAGGACGGCGGTGACCGCGTTCAGCACGGTGGTCATCGCATGCCCTCCCGCTTCTCGACCAGGTGGGCCGCCGTCACCGATCCGATGAAGGCCAGCAGGGCGAGGACGACGAGCACGGGGATGGCGGTGGTGTCGTCGCGTGCCACGGCGCCCACCGCCGTCGCGGCGATGGTCATGGTCACGAGGACGTCGAGCGCCATGATGCGGTCGAGGGCGAGGGGACCGCGTACGAGACGCAGCAGTGTGAGCAGGCCCGCCGCCGCGATCACGGCCAGCGTGGCGCCGTACAGGATGGTCATGATTCCCTTCCTCGGGACTGACGTCGGGTGTCGTCCGGCCGGGTGGGGCCCGGCCCGGGTTTCTCGGCGCCGCGGTGGTGGCCGGCCGCTCGCGCGACCCGGCGCTCCACGGCCTGTACGTCACTCCGGCGACGTGCGATGTCGCGCTGGTCCCGGACCGGCAGCGCGTGCACGTACAGGCGTTTGCGGCGCCGGTCGATCTCGATCACGACGGTGCCGGGCGTCATGGTGGTGAGCCGGGCCACGGCTGCGATCAGCAGGTCGCTGTCGACGCTCAAGGGGACCTCGACGATCGCGGAGGGGGTTTCCCTGCCGTGGCGGACGGCCTGCCAGGCGACGGTGCATCCCGACTTGACCAGGTCGGTGAGCAGATCGACCAGCAGTCGCCCGGCCCGCAGCGGTCTGGGTACGCCGCCCGGCAGCACCGCGGGCAGCGGAAAGAGCAGGACGACGCCGACGGCGACGAGCAGGCCGCCGACGAGGACCACCGCGCTGGTGGCTCCCCACAGCAGGACCCACAGCAGCCACAGCCAGACGATCATCGGCACCTGGCGCAGTCCTTGCGAGAACCGGTCGGAGTGGCTCGGGCGACGGTTCACCGCTGACTCCCCTCCAGCACGGCGGAGCGGTACTCACGCGGGTGCAGCAGATCCTCGGCGGCCCGCTCGCCGAGGCCGGCGAGCGGGCCCGCGCACACGGCGACCGCCACTCCGGTCGTCGTCATGCCGGCCGCGGCTGCGAGCATGAGCCGCGTTCCGCCCCGACGGTCGCGCCCGGTGCCGGAGGGCTCCCCCGGACGTTCCTCGGGGCGGCCAGGTGGTCGTCCCATGAACGCGGCCATCCAGACACGGGTCATGGCGGAGAGGGTCAGCAGGCTGGTGAGCAGGGCGGTTCCGGCGAGTACGTAGGCGGCCGGTGTGCCCTGCGCGACGCCGGCCCGCAGCAGGGCCAGCTTGGCCACGAAGCCGGAGAGCGGCGGGATGCCGGACAGACTCAGGGCCGGGACGACGAACAGTGTGACGGCCAACGGGCCGGGCCTCGGCCGCGTCGCCATGCGGTGCAGCGCGGCGGTCCCCGTGCGGCGCACGGTCAGGCCGACGACGAGGAACAGCGCTGCCTGGACGACGATGTGGTGGACGACGTAGAGGATCGTGCCGGTCAGGCCCTGTACGTCGAACAGGGCGATCCCGAACAGCATGAAACCGATGTGGCTGACGAGAGTGAAGGACAGAAGACGGTTGAGGTCGTCCTGGGCGAGGGCGCCGAGGATTCCCACGATCATGGTGAGGGCCGCCGCGCAGGCCAGCACCATCCACACTCCCGTGCGGGGGAAGAGCAGCGTCTGGGTGCGGAGCAGGGCGTACACGCCGACCTTCGTCAACAGCGCCGCGAAGACGGCGGTGATCGGCGCGGGAGCGGTGGGGTAGCTGTCCGGGAGCCAGAAGTGGAGGGGGACGATCGCCGCCTTGATGCCGAGGACGGACAGGAGCAGCAGGGCGAGCGCCGAGCGCAGGCCGTCCGGCAGCTCGGCGAGCCGCGGTCCGAGCTGTGCCAGGGTGACGGTGCCGGTCGCCGCGTACACCAGGGCGACCAGGGAGAGGAACAGCAGCGACGACGTCAGGCTGACGATCGTGTACGTCATGCCGGCGCGGGTGCGGTTCTCGTCCGCGTCCAGGGTGATCAGGACGTAGGAGGCGGCGAGCATCACCTCGAAGGCGACGAAGAGGTTGAACAGGTCACCGGTGAGGTACGCCAGGCTCACGCCGGTGACGAGTACCAGGTAGGCGGGGTGGAAGACCACGGCCGAGCTGCGGCGGTCCTCCGCCGTGCCCTGGCCGACGGCGAAGAGCAGTACGGCCAGGGCCACCAGTGCCGACACGGTCAGCAGCAGGGACGACAGCCGGTCGGCCACGAGGGTGATCCCGAGGGGAGCGGGCCAGCCTCCGACGTGCAGGGCCTGTGGTCCGTGCCGGTCGGCGAGGACCAGGAGTGCCGTGCCGCAGGCGACGACTGCCGTGAGCACGCCGATGCTGAGTCCGCGCATCACCGGGCGGGGCAGCCGGAGCAGGGACATACCGGCGCCGAGGGCCGGCAACAGGACGGGCAGGGCCGGCAGTGCCCCCGTCATCGGGCTTCTCCCGGCGCGGTTCCGCCGTCGTCCCTGTCCGGCGCGGGCCCGGCCTCGTCCCGGCCCGACTCGGGCCCGGCGTCGGCGCGTTCCCGGGCGGTCCCGATGAGTCGGTCCTCCACGTCGTCGTGCACCTCGTCGTGGCCGGACAGGCGCCAGGACCGGTAGGCCAGAGCCATCAGGAAGGCCGTGAGGCCGAAGGTGATCACGATGGCCGTCAGCGCCATGGCCTGGGGCAGCGGGTCGGCGGTCCGCGCGGAGGCGTCGGTCGTCCCGGCTGGCACGGGAGGCCGGCCGGGTGTGCCTCCGGCGACCAGGAGCAGCAGGTTGGTGCCGTGACCCAGGAGGATGAAGCCGAGGACGATCCTCATCAGTGACCGCTGCAGCATGAGGTAGAAGCCGATGGCGAAGAGACCGCCGACCACGAGGGCCATGGTCCCGTCGATCATGTTCACCGCGGACCTCCTTGCTTCGCGTCGTCGGCCGTGGCCATCTCCTGACCGAGTGAGACGCCCACCGCCGACAACAGCTCGAGGACGACGCCGACGACGAGCAGGTAGACGCCGACGTCGAAGAACAGACTGGTCGCGAACTTCACCGTGCCCACCACCGGCGGATGAAGCGTCACCACCGCACTCTCCAGGGGCGTACCGCCGAGGACGAGCGGGAACAGCCCCACGGCGGCGGCGAGCAGCAGCCCCACGCCCGCGACCACGCCTGCCGGCACCCGTACGGCGGCTCCGAGATCGGCGCGTCCGCCCACCAGGTACCGCAGGACGAACGCCTGGGCCGCCACCAGGCCGCCGGCGAACCCGCCGCCGGGACGGTAGTGCCCGGAGAACAGCAGGAACAGCGAGAACACCAGGATGGAGGGGAACAGCAGCCGGGTGGCCACCTCCAGCAGGACCGACCGCTCGCCGCCCGGCCGCTCGTGCGCGCCGGGCAGCCAGGTGCGCGCAGGCTCGTCCCAGTGCGCCGTGGGGAACAGGCCGCCCTGTCCTGCGTCGGACGGGTTCGCCCGCCGGCGACCGTCCACCCGGACCAGGCTGACGACACCGGCCGCGGCCACCAGCAGCACCGAGATCTCCCCCAGCGTGTCGAGCGCGCGGAAGTCGACGATGATCGCGTTGACGATGTTCTCGGCGCCGGCCTCCTCCATGTGGCGCGCGTATCCCGACGAGATCGCCGGGGCCGTGCGCGCGGCCGACGCCACCAACGCGAAGCCGGTGACGAAGACACCCACGGCACCGGCCACCGCGGCGCGTATCAGGCGCACCCGCGGTCTCGTCCGGCCGGGGCTGAACCGGGCCGGCATCCGGCGCAGCACCAGGACCACCACGACCAGCGTCATGGTCTCCACGAGGAACTGTGTCAGTGCCAGATCCGGCGCGCCTCGCACCAGGAACACCCCGGCCACGCCGTAACCGACGGCGCCGGCCAACAGGATTCCGGTCAGCCGGTGCCGTGTGCCCACCGCCGCGGCGGACGCCACCAGCACCACCACGGCCAGGAACGGTTCCGCGGGGGACCACCACGGCAGCGGGGAGCCCAGCGGAGGCGCCCCGGCCACCAGCGCCGCGCCGGGCACCACCACCACGGTCGTCAGCAGCACCGCCAGGTAGAGCGGCAACGAGCCGACCTGCGTACGCCGGGTCACGGCCGAGGCCAGCCCGCCGACCCCCACGACCGTACGGTCGAACACGCGCTGCACATCGGGCAGACGGGGCAGGGCAGGCAACGAACGTCTGCCCAGGTGCACCAGCCCGCCCAGCGTCAGTGTGAGTGCCGACAGGCCCAGCACCGGCGTGAAGCCGTGCCACAGGGACAGCTTGTACGGCCCGTCAGGCCCCGGGGGGTAGACGTCGGCGTAGGCGGTCGCGAGGGCTGCCGTCCCCGGGTAGCCCACGCCCAGGGCCAGGCCCGCGCCCGCCAGTACGGCCACCGGGGCGACGAATCCGGGCTCCGGACGCTCCGCCCGGTGCGCCGCCTCTCCGGGGTGCCCGCCGAAGGCCCCCTGCACGAACCGTGCGGCGTACGCCACGGTCAGCGCGGAGCCGATCACGAGCACCACCGTCAGCTGTTCATGCCCGCCGAGCCGGGTGCCGTGCAGGAAGGCCTCGAAGTACGCCTCCTTGCCGAGGTACCCGACCAGGGGCGGGATGCCGGCCATCGAGGCGGCGGCGAGCACCGTGACCGCGAAGAGCGCGGGCATGCGGCGCCCCAGGCCCGACAGTTCCCGGATGTCCCGCGTCCCCGCCCGGTGGTCCAGGATCCCGACCGACAGGAACAGCGCCGACTTGAACGCGGCGTGCGCGAGCAGCATCACCACCCCGGCCAGAGCGGCGGTCCGCGTCCCGGTCCCCAAGAGGGTGACGAGCAGGCCCAGTTCACTGATGGTGCCGTAGGCCAGCAGCAGTTTCAGGTCGGTCGCGCGCAGCGCGCGCCACGCGGCCAGCACCATCGTGGTCAGACCCACCGCGAGCACCATCGGCCGCCATGGCGCCACCTCCGCCAGTGCGGGCGCCAGCCGGGCGACCAGGTACACCCCGGCCTTGACCATCGCGGCCGCGTGCAGATAGGCGCTCACCGGCGTGGGCGCCACCATGGCCGCGGGCAGCCAGCCGTGCAGCGGCATCTGCGCGGACTTGGCGAACACCCCGATCAGGACGAGCACCACGGCGGCGGACACCGCGCCGCCCCGCGGCGGGTCCGCGAGGATCGCGGAGATCCGGTACGTCCCGGCCGTCTGCCCGAGCACGACCAGACCGAGCAGCATGACCAGGCCGCCGGCCGCGGTCACCAGCAGTGCCTGCCGGGCGGCGCGCCGCTCCTCTTCGCCCTCCCCACGCCCCGCGACGAGCAGGAAGGAGGCGACCGTCGTCAGTTCCCAGAACACGTACAGCACGAAGACGTTGTCGGCCAGGACCAGGCCGGTCATCGCTCCGGCGAAGGCCAGCAGCAGCGCGGCCTGACGGGCGGCGTCCTGCTCGACGTAGTACCGGCAGTACAGCAGGACCATGACGCCGACGCCGGCGACGATCCACAGCATGAGCAGGGCCAGCGGGTCGAGCCGCAGGTCGACCGTCAGTCCCAGCGACGGGGCCCACGACAGGGTCTCCCGGTACTCCTCGCCGTCCAGGACGCTCGCGGCCCGCGTGCCCGCCCAGACCACCGTCGCCAGCGGCACGAGGGCCGCCACCGCCCACACCGCACGGCCGAGTCTCGGCTGCCACCACGGGACGGCCGCTGCGACCGCCGCGTAAGCGGCCAGCAGGAACAGCACCGCACCAACTCCTCCGCGAACGCTTCGGCCCGCCGATCCATGCTCGGCTCGTCCTCCCAGGTCTCAGGAGCCCTATCCCGGCCGACGGCCGTGGGTACCCGGCGGCGCGGCAATCAATACCTCAGGTGTGGCAGACGGGCGCGTCCCCCGCCCGGGGCCCGGAGGGGGTCGTGTCCGACGGCGGAACCGCCACCGGCTGCGGCAAGCGGATCAGGTCGCGGTGACGGCGGCACGCGCGAGAGCCGCCGTCTCCTGCGGCGTACCGTCGATCGGGACCGCCGAGCCCGTCTCGTCGTCGCCCAGTGGTTCAAAGTCGGCGAGCTGTGTACGGAGCAGCTCGGGCGGCATGAAGTGGCCCCGCCGCGCGGTGATCCGTGCGGCGATCAGCTCGGGCGAGCCGTCGAGGTGGAGGAAGAAGACGCGCGGTGCGGCGGAGGCCAGACGGGCACGGTAGCGGCGCTTGAGCGCCGAGCATGCCACCACGCCTCCGCCGTCCGCATGGCCGGCCAGCCACCGTGCGATCTCGTCCAGCCAGGGGCGGCGGTCCTCGTCGTCGAGCGGGTGGCCCGCTCGCATCTTCGCCACATTGGCCGCGGGGTGGAAATCGTCCCCTTCGGCGTAAGGGACGTCGAGGTGCCGTGCCAGCAGCCGGCCCACCGTGGTCTTCCCCGAACCGGACACGCCCATGACGACGACCAAGGGAGCAGTGTGGTGAGACATCCAGGACCCTTCCTTCGTACCGTGCCGCCTACAGCTCGATGACCACCTTGACGTCGTCAGGTCGCGGTGCGAACGCCTCCTTCGCGCGCTCCAGCGGCACCCGCCGGGTGATCAGGCGCTCGAGCCACGACCTGTCGGCCCGTGCCAGCGCCTCGGCGGCCTGACGGTAGTGGCGCAGGTTGGCGTTGACCGAGCCCACCACCGCGTCGTTCTGCAGGACGATCTCCCGGTTGAGGGCCCCCGCGTCCACCGTCATTCTGCGGCCGGCGGGTGACACACCGGTCAGGCACACCACTCCGTAGGGCGCCGTGCCCGTCAGCGAGGCGAGGACGGGCTCGTTCGCGCCCGTGGCTTCGACGACGACGTCCGGGCGCACGGCGGAGACGACCCGCCCGGCGTCCTCCGCGTGGTAGGTGGCGCCCAATTCCCGGACCAGGGCGGGCTTGAGCCCATCGGTCACCCGGTCGAGAACATGCACCTCCAGTCCGCGCTGTGTCCCCAGGAGGGCGGCGAGCAGCCCGATGGGCCCCGCTCCCGTCACCAGGGCGCGACGGGGCTCGAACCACGAACGGCCACCGACACGCTCGACCTGCTCCCACGCCTTCGCCACCACGGTGGCCGGTTCCATGAGCACACCGACGCGCTCCAGACGCGGGTCCAGCTTGACCGCGTAGCCGGCTTCCACGCGCCACATCTGTGCGCCGTAACCGTCGATCTCCTTGATACCGCGTTCGGTGTAGCGGCCGTTGCGGCACATGTCGAACTCCCCGCGCGCGCAGGCCCCGCACGGTTCGGGGTCCGGTCGGCGCACCACCCCGGCGACGAGGTCACCGGCCGAGAAGCCGCTGTCGGGCGGCGCCTGCCGCACCCTCCCGAGGGACTCGTGCCCCAGCACCAGCCGTTCACGGCCCGGCGGGGCCCAGCCGTACTCGCCCCGGGCGATCTCCCTGTCCGTTCCGCACACCCCCACCGCCAGGCCCCGCACCAGCAGCTCGCCGTCGGCGGGGACGGGGTCGGGCACCTCCCGCACCTCCAGGGAATCCTTCTCGCCGGGTCGCACGGTCAGTGCACGCATCGCCCACCTCGTTCCTCACACCACGCGGCGCCTCGTGCCGAGCGCGCCGCCGTCCGCCGTCCGCCCGGGGCTTCGGTGAACTCCTCCAGATACGGAGACCCCGACTCCCACCCGGGCACCCTTCCCCTGCCGAGGTCCATGTCAGAGTGCCCGCTCCGAGCGCATCATGCTCAACGGTCCACCCGTCACTGTGGGGCTGGACGCGTCACGGGTCCGCTTCGCGAGGTCGACGTTTCCCTCGGGGCGGCACGGTTACCCATGGAAGAGCCTGCCTCGCGCGCCCCTGTGCGCACCCCGGACCGGGGCACCGGGACAGTCGCTCACCGACGGGATCAGAAACGGAGTGTCCATGGCCAGCACGAAGGTGTCCGACTACATTCTCCAGCGGCTGCGCGAGTGGGACGTCGACCACGTGTTCGCCTACGCGGGCGACGGCATCAACGGTCTGCTGGCGGCCTGGGGACGGGCGGACAACAAGCCGAAGTTCGTCCAGGCCCGGCACGAGGAGATGGCGGCCTTCCAGGCCGTCGGGTACGCCAAGTTCTCCGGCAAGGTGGGTGTCTGTGCCGCCACCTCGGGTCCCGGCGCGATCCACCTGCTGAACGGGCTGTACGACGCCAAGCTGGACCACGTGCCCGTGGTGGCGCTGGTGGGGCAGACCAACCGCAGCGCCATGGGCGGCTCCTACCAGCAGGAAATCGACCTCGCGAGTCTCTACAAGGATGTCGCCTCCGACTTCTGCGAGACCGCGACAGTGCCCGAGCAGCTGCCGAACCTCATCGACCGCGCGTTCCGCACCGCCTACGCCAAGCGCACCGTGACGGCGATCATCCTGCCCGGTGACGTGCAGGAGCTGGACTACAGCCCGCCCACGCACGCCTTCAAGATGGTGCCGTCCAGCCTGGGGCTGGGACGGTACGCGCCGGTGCCGTCCGACGAGGACCTGCAGCGGGCCGCCGATGTGCTGAACGCGGGCGAGAAGGTCGCCGTGCTGATCGGGCAGGGCGCCCGCGGCGCCCGCGAGGAGGTCGAGCGGCTGGCCGACGTGCTCGGTGCCGGGGTGGCGAAGGCGCTGCTCGGCAAGGACGCCCTGCCCGACGACCTGCCCTACGTCACCGGCGCCATCGGACTGCTGGGCACCCGCCCCTCCTACGAGCTGATGCAGGAGTGCGACACCCTGCTGATGATCGGCTCCAGCTTCCCGTACACGCAGTTCATGCCGGAGCTGGACCAGGCGCGAGCCGTGCAGATCGACATCGACCCGCACATGATCGGCCTGCGCTACCCCAACGAGGTGAACCTGGTCGGCGACGCCCGGGAGACCCTGCGGCGGCTGCTCCCCCGCCTGCACCGCAAGCAGGACCGGACCTGGCGGGAGCAGGTCGAGAAGAACGTCGCCCGCTGGTGGGAGGTCATGCAGCGCCGCGCCGCCGTCAGCGCCGACCCGATCAACCCCGAGTACGTCGTCCACGCCCTGGACGGCAAGCTGCCCGACGACGTGATCCTCGCCGCCGACTCCGGCTCGTCCGCCAACTGGTACGCCCGGCACCTGCGGTTGCGCGGCCGCATGCGCGGGTCCCTGTCCGGCACCCTGGCCACCATGGGGCCCGGCGTGCCCTACGCCATCGGCGCGAAGTTCGCCCATCCCGACCGGCCCGCCATCGCGCTGGTCGGTGACGGCGCCATGCAGATGAACGGCATGATGGAGATGGTCACCGCCGCGAAGTACTACCGCGAGTGGTCCGACCCCCGGCTGATCGTCGCCGTGCTGAACAACGGCGACCTCAACCAGGTCACCTGGGAGATGCGCGCCATGTCCGGCGCCCCCCAGTTCGAGGAGTCGCAGCACATCCCCGACCTGCCGTACGCGGACATCGCGCAGCGCATCGGCCTGGACGGCGTCCGGGTGGAGAAGCCCAAGCACGTCGAGGACGCCTGGGACCGGGCCCTCGCCGCCGACCGGCCGTTCGTCATCGACTTCCGCACCGACCCGGCCGTCCCGCCCATCCCGCCGCACGCGGAGCTGGATCAGATCGAGGCGGCGGCCACCGCGATCCTCAAGGGCGACAGCGACCGCGGCTCCATGGTGAAACAGGGCCTCAAGGCCAAGGTGCAGGAGATGCTGCCCGGCACCCGCCACCGCGACGACCGGCCCGGTGCCGGACCGCACGACAGCACCGAAGGGAACAAGTGACGCACCCGGCACCGTCGGCACGGCCACTCCACGACGGACCTGCCGTTGAGCACCTGTCCGTCTCCGTGTACCGCGTCCCCACCGACCTTCCGGGCGGGGACGCCACCCTCGCCTGGGACGCCACCACCCTCGTCCTGGTGGAAGTCACCGCGGCCGGCCACACCGGTCTCGGCTGGACCTACGGATCGGCCGCCACCGCACCGGTGGTCCGTGACGAACTGTCCGGCCTCGTCACCGGGCACGAGGCCTTCGACGTCCCCGCCGCGGGCGACCGCATGAGCCGCGCCGTGCGCAACACCGGACGGCCGGGCATCGCCGCCGGCGCGATCTCCGCCGTCGACACCGCCCTGTGGGATCTCAAGGCCCGCCTGCTCGGGCTTCCCCTGGTCAGGCTGCTCGGTGCGGCCCGTACCGAGGTCGCGGTGTACGGCAGCGGCGGCCTCACCCCGTACGACGACACCCAGCTCGAACGGCAACTGCGCGGGTGGACCGAGCAGGGCGTCGACCGAGTGAAGATCAAGATCGGGGAGTCCTGGGGACGCGAGGAGTCCCGCGACCTGCACCGGACCCGCCTGGCCCGCAAGGTCGTGGGCGACGCGGCGGACCTGTACGTCGACGCGAACGGCGGCTACACCCGCAAACAGGCGGTGCGCATGGCCGGGGCCATGGCCGACTCGGGTGTCACCTGGCTGGAGGAGCCCGTCTCCTCGGACGACCTCGCGGGGCTGCGCGTGGTCCGCGACGCGGTCGCCGCCGACGTCACCGCCGGCGAGTACGGCTACGACCTGCCGTACCTGACCAGGATGGCCGCCTCGGGAGCCGTCGACTGCCTCCAGGCCGACGTCACCCGGTGCGGAGGCATCACCGTGTGGCTGCGCGCCGCCGCCGTCGCCGAAGGTCTCGGCCTGCACCTCTCCGGCCACTGTGCTCCGCACCTGCACGCCCACGTCGCCGCAGCCGTGCCCAACACGCGCCACCTGGAGTGGTTCCACGACCACGTCCGCGTCGAGAACCTGCTGTTCCACGGCACCCTCGACCCGGACGGCGGCACCGTCGCCCCCGGCGCCTCTGGCGAACCGGGCCACGGACTCGCGCTGAACCGGACGGCCGCCGAACGCTTCCGCACCGGATGAGCGGCGGCCCCCACCCCGTCGACGCACGGCGGGCGGACAGCCCATGGGTGCTGCGCGACTACGCCCTCGTCGCCGACGGGGAGCGCGGCGCGCTCGTCGATCCGCGCGGCGGGATCGCCTGGCTCTGCGCACCCGCCTGGCACAGCGGTGCCGTCTTCTCCGGCCTCCTGGGCGGGCCCGGCCACTACCGGGTCCGCCCCGCGGACGACTGGAACGTGTGGGGCGGCTACTACGAGGACGGCACTCTCATCCGGGTCAGCCGCTGGGTCACCGCTGACGGCATCGTCTCCTGCCGCGAGGCCCTCGCCGTGCCCGCGGAGACGGAACGCGTCGTGCTGCTCCGCCAGGTCCGTGCCGTCCGCGGTGAGGCCCTCGTCGACATCGGCCTCGACGTACGCGCCGAGTACGGGCG
The DNA here is from genome assembly GCF_022869105.1 of Streptomyces sp. BJ20. Classification (NCBI taxonomy): domain Bacteria; kingdom Bacillati; phylum Actinomycetota; class Actinomycetes; order Kitasatosporales; family Streptomycetaceae; genus Streptomyces; species Streptomyces sp. BJ20. The sequence continues at coordinate 2,323,190 of NZ_CP094918.1, read as the reverse complement.
ACGGGACATGACCGGCATCCGCCGTGAGGGAGGGCTGTGGCGGGCCCGCAGCGGCGCGCTCCATGTGAGACTCACCGGCGCGGACCATGCCCGGACCGGTCCGGACGGCGAGCTGCACGGGCGGCTGCGGCTGCCCGAAGGTGCTCACCACGACCTGGTGCTGGAGATCGCCACCGAGCGGCGGGACGCACCACTGGACCCGCGGGACCTCTGGGAGACCACCGAACGCTGGTGGAAGAAGGCGGTGCCTGGCTGCGCCGACACCGCGGCACCCCGCGACACCCGCATGGCGTACGCCGTCCTGAACGGCCTGACCAGCTCCCGGGGAGGCATGGTCGCGGCCGCCACCACCTCGCTGCCCGAGCGCGCCGACACCGGACGCGACTACGACTACCGCTACGCCTGGATCCGAGACCAGTGCTACGCCGGGATCGCCGTCGCCGCACACGGCCCCCACCCGTTGCTGGACCGGGCGGTGCGCTTCGTCACCGACCGCATCCTGGAGGACGGCGCCGACCTGCGTCCCGCCTACACCGTCGACGGCCGGCCGCCGCCTGACGAGCACCCGCTGCCGCTCACCGGCTACCCCGGCGGCAGCGACCGCGCCGGGAACCGCGCCGGACGCCAGTTCCAGCTGGACGCGTTCGGGGAGGCGCTGCAGCTGTTCGCCGCCGCCGGTCGTCACGGCATGCTGGACGGGCGGTCCGCCGAAGCCGCTCGCGTCGCCGCCGAGGCGGTGGCCGAGCGCTGGGCGGAGCCGGACGCGGGGCTGTGGGAGCTGGACGAGCGCTGGTGGGCGCACTCCCGCCTGTCCTGTGTCGTGGGCCTGCGCGACCTGGGCCGGTACATCGGCGCAGGGGCGTCAGCCGACTGGTCCGGCCTGGCCGACACCGTTCTGGAAGCAACCCGTGTCCGCTGCCTGCACCCCGAGGGCCACTGGCAGCGGGCCGCCGACGACCCGGGCCCGGAGGCCGCCCTCCTGCTGCCGCTGGCCCGGGGAGCGGTGCCGCCCACCGACCCCAGCCTCCGGCTCACGCACGCGCAGGTGGTGCGCCGCCTGGCCAAGGACGGGTACGTGCACCGCTTCCGTCACGGGGACGAGCCCCTGGGCGACGCCGAGGGGGCGTTCCTGCTGTGCGGTTTCATGGCGGCCCTGTCCGCCCACGCGCAGGGCCGGGTGACGGAGGCGTCGCGATGGTTCGAACGGACCCGGTCGGCCTGCGGTCCCGCGGGCCTGTTCGCCGAGGAGTACGACGTGGCCCAGCGTCAGCTACGGGGGAACCTGCCGCAAGGGTTCGTCCACGCGCTGCTGCTGGAGTGCTCCGCGCGGTTCGGCGGCACTTCGGGAGATGCCGTGCCAGGCGGCTGGTGAAGAACAGACCCGGGACCCGGCCTCGGGGCGGTCACGCGGCCGCACGCCCGGGTCCACGGTTCCGGTCCGTCGGCGCGAGGGGCGATGCCCGGCAGGGTGAGGAGCCGGTGCAGGCCGGGCCGGGCAGCGCTCCGCGGGACGTGGCCGACGGCTAGGACCGACCGCGTGTGAGCGTCCGGACGTATCGCGTTCCGGCCGCGACGGCGAGCAGCGCGGCGCCGCCGGCCGCGAGCGGCAGCAGGGAGCGCGGTCCGGGCGTCTCGGGCCGCTCCGCCACTGCCTCCCTCCCGCGAAGGCCGGCGGCGAGGATCTCCGCCAAGTGCAGCGGGGTACGTCCGGTGCCCGCCTGGTCGACCTGGGTGCGGCAGCTGAATCCGTCCGCGAGGACCAGTGTCGACCCGTCCGCCTCCCGGACGGCAGGCAGCAGACCCTCCTCGGCGCAGGCCATGGACACGTCGTAATGCCCCTTCTCGAAGCCGAAGTTGCCGGCCAGTCCGCAGCAGCCGGCGTCCAGCACGTCGGCATCCACGCCCGCGCGCCGCAGGACCTCGCGGTCGGCGTCGAAACCCATGACGGCGTACTGGTGGCAGTGACGCTGCACGACCGCCCGGGCGTCGACGCGCGGTGGCCGCCAGTCGTCGGCGCGTTCCACCAGGATCTCGGCGAGCGTCCTGGTCTGGGCGCGCAACCGCTCGACGTCCGGATCCTTCGGCAACAGTTCGGGGGCGTCGGCCCGGAAGACGGCCGTGCAGCTCGGTTCGAGTCCGACCACCGGGGTGCCCCGGCGCAGGTCCTCACGGAGCACGTCGAGGGTGTGGCGCAAGACCCGTTCGGCGACGCCCAACTGTCCGGTGGAGATCCACGTCAGCCCGCAGCACACCGCCGCTCCGGGCACCTTGACGCGGAACCCGGCCGACTCCAGGACTTCCACCGCGGCCCGGCCGATCGCGGGGTGGAAGTGGTCGGTGAAGGTGTCGGGCCACACCACGACCTCGCCCCGGTGCCCGTCACCGCGCGGTCCGCCCCGCTCACGCCACCAGTCGGTGAACCGCTGCTCGGCGAAGACCGGTACGTCACGTTCGGGAGCCACACCTCCGAGCGCCTTGGCGGCGCGTGCCACCCACGGCACCGAGACCAGTGCGTTCACGGTGCGCGGCGCGAGGGCGGCCAGCCGGGCCGCGGCCGGCAGCCAGCCCATCGAGTAGTGGGCCAGGGGGCGTGGCCGGCCCTTGTAGTGGTGGTGGAGGAACTCGGCCTTGTAGGTGGCCATGTCGACGTTGACGGGGCAGTCCGTCTTGCAGCCCTTGCAGGCCAGACAGAGGTCGAGGGCGTCGCGCACCTCGTCGGAGCGCCAGCCGTCCGTGACCGGTGAGTCGCCGTCGTTGTTGACCATCTCGAACAGCAGCCGGGCACGGCCCCGGGTGGAGTGCTCCTCCTCGCGGGTGGCCCGGTAGCTCGGGCACATCACGCCGCCCTCCAGGGAGCGGCACTTGCCGACGCCGACGCAGCGGGCGGCGGCACGGCTGAACCTGCCGTCGTCGTGCGGGAAGGAGAAGACGGTCTCCGGCTCCCAGGGCAGGTGGTCCGCTCCCAGGCGCAGGTTCTCGTCCAGCCGGTACGGCAGGACGACCTTGCCCGGGTTCATCCGGTTCCCGGGGTCGAACAGGCCCTTCAGCCGCTCGAATCCCTCGATCAGTTCCGGCCCGAACATCTTCTCCAGCAGTTCGCCCCGGGCCTGACCGTCCCCGTGCTCGCCGGACAGCGATCCGCCGTAGGAGACGACCAGGTCGGCGGCGCGCTCCACAAACGCCCGCATCCGGGCGACTCCCTCCTCGGATTCCAGGTCGAAGGGGATACGGGTGTGGACGCAGCCGTGGCCGAAGTGGCCGTAGACCGAGGGGTGCCCGTAGTCGAACTGCTCGTAGAGGCGTTTCAGGTCGCGCAGGTAGTCGCCGAGGCGGGGCACGGGCACGGCCGAGTCCTCCCAGCCCTCCCAGGTGTCCGGCTTGCCGGGGACGTGCGCGGTCGCACCGAGCCCGGACTCGCGCACCTGCCACAGTTGTCCGATGTGCTCCGGGTCGTCGTACCAGGTGTGGTCGACGTCCTCGGGCTTCGCGTCGATGAGCGCCCTGGCCCGCTCCTCCACCTCCTCACGGCTGTCACCGTTGAGCTGCACCAACAAGTAGGCTCTGCCCTGGGGCAGTTCCTCCAGCGCGTCGGGGTTGAGGTGCTTCTTCTGCTGGAAGTGAACCAGCTGGTGGTCCACCCCCTCCAGTGCCGCGGGCCGGTGCTCCAGGACCGCCGGCACGTGGTCGGCGGCCTGGCAGATGTCCTCGTAGCCCAACACGACCAGCGCGCTGTGCTTCGGCACGGGGACGAGTTCGAGTTCCGCGCGCAGGACCGTGACCAGTGTGGACTCGGAGCCGGTCAGCAGTCCGGCGACGTCGAAGCCCTGTTCGGGCAGGAGCGAGTCGAGGTTGTAGCCGGAGACCCGGCGCGGGATGTCCGGGTAGCGCTCGCGGACGAGTCCGGCATACCGGTCGCGCAGCCCCGCCAGCCCCCGGTACAGCTCCCCCGTGCGCCCGTCGGACGCCATGAGCCGTTCCAGTTCGCCGTCGTCCGTCCGCCCCACCCACATCCGGACGCCGTCGTAGGTGAGGACTTCCAGGCGGCACAGGTTGTCGACGACCTTGCCGTACGCCTGGGCCGTCGATCCGCACGAGTTGTTGCCGACCATCCCGCCGATCGTGCAGTTCGGGTGGGTGGCCGGTTTTGGCCCGTACATGAGGCCGTGCTCGGCGAGCTGTCGGTTCAGGTCGTCCAGAACGATGCCCGGCTCGACGACGCAGCGGCGGTTCTCCGGGTCGACGGAGACCAGCCGGTTGCAGTACTTGCTCCAGTCCAGGACCACGGCGGTGTTGCAGCACTCGCCGGCCAGACTGGTGCCGCCGCCCCGGGACAGCAGCGGTGCACCGTGCTCCTGGCACACCGCCACCGCCTCCTGGGCCGCCTCGACCGTGCGCGGGACGACCACCCCGATGGGCACCTGCCGGTAGTTGGAGGCATCCGTCGAGTAGGCCGCACGGGTACCCGCGTCGAACCGGACCTCGCCGTCGACCCTGGCCCGCAACTCGGCTTCCAGGGCTGGCCCGTCGACCTGGTTCCGGGAACGCCTGACGACGGGGAGGGGGAGATCGACGGGGTCCATCAGCGGCCTTCCGGTGAAGGGGCAGGTACGGCGGCCTCGCGGCCGGACGGCGACGTGCCCGCGCCTCGTTGACCGCAGGGCCCGCGCCGGTGCCCCGACCGTGTATCCGAGGCGCGGTGGACGCAAACCGGACCGATGCGTCCGGCGCACGGCACAGCGGGCGACCGGACGGTCCCGTCGAAGCCACTCCGTTGGACGACGGTCTTCGGGGTACCTCTGTGCCGGACGGTGGGGATCACGACACGACGAAGGGATGGTGCGCATGCCGTTGTCGCGGGGTCAAGGACAACTGGAGGCGAGGGCGGTCCGCTCGGCCGAGCGGACCACGGAGTGGCTCGATCGCCGCCTGCCGCTGCTGGACGCCGCCCGGACGACGCTGCGCAAGGCGTTCCCCGACCACTGGTCGTTCCTGCTGGGGGAGCTGGCCCTGTACAGCTTCGTCGTGCTGCTGGTGACCGGTGTCTGGCTGACGCTCTTCTTCGAACCGAGCATGTCGGAGGTGGTCTACCAGGGCTCGTACGTGCCACTGCGCGGCGTGCGGATGAGTGAGGCGTTCGCGTCCACCCTGCACATCAGCTTCGACGTGCGCGGTGGTCTGCTGATCCGGCAGATCCATCACTGGGCCGCGCTGGTGATGGCCGCCGCCGTCGGCGTGCACATGCTGCGGGTTTTCTTCACCGGCGCGTTCCGCCGCCCCCGTGAGGCCAACTGGCTGATCGGGCTCACCCTGTTCCTGCTGACGATGCTGGAGGGCTTCGCCGGCTACTCGCTCCCCGACGACCTGCTGTCGGGCACGGGCCTGCGGACCGCGCAGGGTTTCGTCCTGTCCGTGCCCGTCGTCGGCACCTACCTGAGCATGTTCCTCTTCGGCGGCGAGTTCCCGGGGCACGACATCGTCTCCCGGCTCTACCCGGTCCACATCCTGCTCCTGCCGGGCGCTCTGCTGGCGGGCGTCGTCCTCCACCTCATCCTGGTGTTCCACCTCAAGCACACCCAGTGGCCCGGTCCCGGCCGGACGAACCGGAACGTGGTGGGCAAGCCGATGTTCCCGCAGTTCGCCGTGCGGTCGGCCGGCCTGCTGGCCATGGTCTTCGGGGTCCTCGCTGTCCTGGGCGCGGTCGCCCAGATCAATCCGGTGTGGAACTACGGCCCCTACCGGCCGGACCACGTCTCCAGCGGCGCCCAGCCCGACTGGTACCTGGGCTTCGTGGAGGGCGCGATGCGTCTCCTGCCGGGTTTCGAGACCAGGCTGTGGGGCCACACCGTCTCCTGGAACCCGTTCCTGCCCGCCGTCGTTTTCCCTCTGCTGTTCTTCCTCGCGCTGTACCTGTATCCCTTCATGGAGCGCTGGGTCACCCGTGACCGGGGCGAGCGGCACCTGTGCGACCGGCCGCGCGACGTGCCCGTCCGCACCGCCCTGGGCGTCGCCGGCATCACCTTCTACGGGCTGCTGCTGCTGGCGGGCGGTCAGGACATCGTCGCGCTCACCTTCGACATCCCGCTGAACGCACTCACCTGGTGCCTACGCGTCGGTGTCCTCGTCGGCCCCCTGGTGGCCTTCTGGCTGACCCGGCGGGTCTGCCTGGCCCTCCAGTGGCACGACCGCTCCCGGCTGTCCGAGGGCGACGAGACAGGAGAGGTCGGGCAGTCGGTGGAGGGCGGCTACCGGGAGCCCCGCAGTCCCGTCACGGCGGAGGAGCGCCACGCTCTCGTCCGCCGTGACCTGCCGCGTCCGCTGCCCCGACCGGAGCCTGGCTCGCCGACGGGTGTGCCGGCGAGGCTCCGGTCGGTACTGAGCGGCTGGTTCCACGGCGACCGGGTGCCGTTTCCCGGCGAGGACACCGCCGACGGCGAACAGCGTGACGACCAGGCTCCGGCCGGGGCGGGAGGGGACGGCCGGAACGCTTGACGGGCCGGTGGCTCAGAACCCGTCACGGCGGAGCAGCGGCGCGTCCCCACGGCGGCCACCGCATCGGCTCGACGGCTCCGGTTCGGCGTGGCGCGCCGGGAAGGGTCCCGGCCAGGGAAGCCGCGGGGTGCCGACGGTCGGCGTCCTGGCCATCGGCGCACAGGTCCCGGTGCTCGCCGCGGTCGCCACGACCGTCTGCCGTGGCGTTCCGCTCATCGGTTCTGCTCGCCGGCCGTGTGCGTGCTTCGGGTATCGCGTGCGCCGTACTGGAAGACGAAGCCCAGGACGCCCGGGGCGAGCACGCCGACGCCGATCAGGAACAGCCACAGCCCGTACACCGCGCCCAGACCGAGCAGCGCCGTACCCGCCGCCGCCAGTACCGGGAAGGCGCTGCGCGGCGGGAAGAAGGCGACGGGCCCTGCCGTGCTGTGCACCGGCGCCTCCTTCTCGTCCTGCGGCAGAGGCCCGTCCTTGCGGTGCCGGTACCAGAGGAAGAAGGCGACCAGGGCCGACATGAGACAGGAGACCGCCAGGACGGCGGTGCCCGCCGGCTCGGCCGAGAACCATCCGTAGGTCGAAGCGCAGACGGCGAAGAAGAGGCTGACGCCCACGAACAGGGCGGTCCCGGCCTTCACGGGCGCTCCCCCCTCTCGTTCTCTCCCCTGCCCGTGCTTCCCGTCCCGCGTCCCTCGGCTCCGCCGCCGGACGGCGAGTGGGAGTGCGCGTGTTTGGCGTACCGGGGACGGTTCAGGTCGAACGTCGGCGACTCGGACCGGATGCGGGGCAGGGCGACGAAGTTGTGCTGCGGGGGTGGACACGAGGTCGCCCATTCGAGGGAGCGGCCGAAGCCCCAGGGGTCGTCGACGGTGACCCGCTCCCCGTATCGCGCCGTCTTCCAGACGTTGTAGAGGAAGGGCAGCGTGGAGGCGCCCAGCAGGAAGGCGCCGAGGGACGAGATCGTGTTGAGGGCGGTGAAGCCGTCGGCGGCGAGGTAGTCGGCGTAACGCCTCGGCATCCCCTGGGCGCCCAGCCAGTGCTGCACGAGGAACGTCAGGTGGAACCCGGGGAACAGCGTCCAGAAGTGGATGCGCCCGAGCCGCTCGTCGAGCATGCGTCCGGTGAACTTCGGCCACCAGAAGTAGAAGCCGGCGAACATGGCGAAGACCACGGTGCCGAAGAGGACGTAATGCATGTGCGCCACGACGAAATACGTGTCCGTGGTGTGGAAGTCCAACGGCGGTGACGCCAGGAGCACCCCCGTCAGCCCGCCGAAGAGGAACGTCGCGAGAAAGCCCAGCGCCCACAGCATGGGTGTCTCGAACGACAGCGAACCACGCCACATGGTGCCGATCCAGTTGAAGAACTTCACTCCCGTGGGCACCGCGATGAGGAACGACGCCAGGGAGAAGAACGGCAGCAGCACCGCTCCCGTGGCGAACATGTGGTGCGCCCAGACGACGGCCGACAGTCCGGTGATCGCGATGGTGGCACCGATCAGGCCGAAGTAGCCGAAGACGGGCTTGCGGCTGAAGACCGGGATCACCTCGGTGACGATGCCGAAGAACGGGAGGGCGACGATGTAGACCTCCGGATGCCCGAAGAACCAGAAGAGGTGTTGCCACAGCAGTGCTCCCCCGTTGGCCGGGTCGAACACGTGGGCGCCGAACCTGCGGTCGGCGAACAGCGCCAGCAGCGCGGCGGTGAGCACGGGGAACGCCAGCAGCACCAGGATCGACGTGAACAGCACGTTCCACGTGAAGATCGGCATCCGGAAGAGCGTCATGCCCGGGGCTCGCAGGCAGATCACGGTGGCGATGAAGTTCACGGCGCCCAGGATGGTGCTCAGGCCGGAGACGGCCAGCCCCATCACCCACAGGTCGCCGCCGACTCCTGGGGAATGCGCGGGCCCGTTGAGCGGAGCGTAGGCGAACCACCCGAAGGAGGCCGCCCCGGTGTCCGTGAGGAAGCCCGACACAACCATCAGGCCACCGAACAGGTACACCCAGTAGGTGTAGGCGTTCAACCGGGGGAAGGCCACGTCGGGAGCGCCGATCTGCAACGGCGTCACCGCGTTGGCGAACCCCACGAAGGTGGGTGTGGCGAACAGCAGCATCATCACCGTGCCGTGGATGGTGAAGAGCTGGTTGTACTGGTCCGCGGAGACGATCTGCAGACCCGGGCGTGCCAGCTCGGCCCGCATCAGCATCGCGAGCACGCCGGCGAACAGGAAGAATCCGAAGGCGGTCGTCAGGTACATCTGGCCGATGACCTTGTGGTCGGTGGTCGTGAGCCACCGCACCACGGCCCTCCCCTGCGTCAGCCGCCGCGCCGTCCCGCCCGACGTCTGCGCACCGCTGTCCACCGCCGCCATGCACGCCCCTTCCCGTCACCCGTCGACCCACGCGGCCCTCTGCCGGAGTGCCCCCCGAGGGGGCGGCGCCGCATCGAACCTCCGACACCGGCGTCTAACCGATGCCACCGCTGCGGAAACCTCGTGAGCCGTCGCGGGGCCGGAGTACCCGGCGAGTGGGCTCCTGCACCTGCCGCTCATGGGCGGGCACGGGCCCGTCTGTCGGCGTCCGGTGGGTCCCCGAGGACACTCAGCCGCCTCGTCGATGCCGCCGGGGTGGTCCGAGTCGGTGAGTTGGTTCAGCTCGCGAGCTGAACCCGGAACACGCTACCGCCCCGTTCATGTGCCTCGGACCGCCTGAGGGTCCCCCGTCCGGCTCAAGAAGTGACGTGGGACCACTGCGGCGTGGCATGCCTGTCGGAGGTGGCCCGTGTGCCGCCGGAACTACGGGAGAGAGGTGGCGCAGGATGCGCAAGAGGCTGACAGCACAGTTGCGAAGGGGGGTGCTCCTCCTCGTGACGGGCTGTCTCGTCGCCGCGGGGGCGGCGGCATGCGGCGATGCCGGGAACGAGCACAACCCGCCGGGCGCCAACGCCCGTGTCGGACCGGTCCTGATCCGCTACGCGCACATCGCCGAACCCCCCGACGGCCCGTGGGAGCCGGGGGACGACGCGCCCTTCTACCTCTGGCTGTTCAACCAGGGGGAGGACACCGACAGACTGCTCGGCGCCGAGACGACGGTCGCGCGGTCCGTGGACATCGTGCGTGCGGACGGCACGGTACGGGGTCCCGTCCACGTACCCACCAGGAAGCTGATCGAACTGGAGAAAGGCCGAACCCACCTGCTGCTCCGCAACCTGAACCGGCAGATCCGCGGCGGTGACTACGTGTGGGTCACCCTGCGTTTCGAGCGAGCCGGCGAGGTCGCCCTGCAGGTGCACTCCCAGGTCCCCACCTACGTCGAGGACGCCACCGACGCGCCGGGACTGACTTCCCCTTCACCGGGCGGATGAGGCCGACGACGGGGTGGTGCCACCGGCCGCCCGGGTCCGTGCCCTCGCCGTGTCACGCCGGACTGCGGTCCAGGACCTCTCCGCTCCTCGCGTCCACCACGTGGACCATCGCCGTCTCATCGGCCACGCCGAGGACGCTGACCCGCCAGACCGGATCGCCGTCACGCTCCTGCAGCTCGACGGCGGTGACGACATCACCCTCCGCCGTCTCGGCCGCTTCACGGGCCGCCTCGTCCGGCAGGATCCGGGCCTCCTCCAGGAGCCGCACCAGTTCCTGGCGCTCCGAATCCGTCAGATCGGGGCCGCTGCTCGTCCCCAGTACCTCGCCCCGGGTGGCATCGAGCCGGACCGTCGTGAGCTGCCCGTCCTGGTCCGCGATCCGGCTCTCCCACTCGGGCGAGTCCGACTCGGGCTCCTTGAGGTCCAGAGCGACCAGTTCACCGGCGGTCACTTCGGCCGCGGAAAGGCGGATGGCACGTTCATAGTCGACCTCGACCATCCCGAACCGCTCAGCGGGCTCGTTCAGCGGATCCTCCCGGCCACAGGCCACGAGTAACGACAGTGCGACGACCGGCACGCACAGGACGACCACGAGTCGCTTCCACAACCGTTCACCCTCGTGCCGAAGAAATCCCATTCCTCTCATACGAGCCGACTTTCCATCTCAAGTGCCGTGAATCACGGACATCTCAGAAATTCACCCCGGGCGTCGGTCCATCCAGCTGTCGCCATTGCCGACGCCGGGGACCGCGCTCGCCCTCGTCGCGGTGCGGGACCGCCCCGGCTGGACCGGCGGTCCAGCACGACCTCCCGCCCTGGCCGAGGGACGCTGCCGAGGTTCGGCTTCCGGCGCCTTTCGCCCTTCCTCCGCACGACTTGGTCCGGCGTCACGTCCGACGGGGGCGTCGCTCGGGCTGATCCAGGTCAGGGATGCGAGCCGGGGCGGACCGCGGACACGTCGAAAGTCTCCCCACACACCTGGAAGGCACGAGCCGGCGTGCTCAGCGCGTAGGTGGAACCCGGCGGGTACGCCTGCACCGACGCGGCGGGCCGTCGGCAGGGTGCGTCCGAGATCCCCTTGTTCAGGGTGTGCAAGGCGGCGTACGCGCTCTCACCCGGCGCCAGGACGACCGCGGGCCGCTTGTCCCCCGAACGCTGTGCCGGAGCGCCGATCCGCTCGCCCGAGGCGTCGAGCAGCGTGACGCCGGGGAAGCCTTCGAGGTGGCAGGCGCTTGTGCCCTCGTTGGTGAAGACCAGGGGGGCGTAGAGGTTGCCCGCGCCCGGCGAGATCCGGCCGAGGGAAAGCGCGAGGCGGTCATGGGTGCAGCGGGGAGCGGCGTCGCCGGGCGGGGCCGGTGACACCGACGGCGTGCTGCGAGCGGGGGAGGGTGCGTCCGGCCCCGGAGTGGCTGCGGCGGAGGGGGAGCCGGTCACCGTGGACGCCTTGTCGCCCGATGCCCCCGGTGGGGAGGACGCCGAGGTGCTGACGCCTTCGCCGCCGCAGGCCGTCAGGGCGGCGAGCGTGATCAAGGCGACGGCGCCGAGCGGGCCTCGGCGTAGCCGGGGGGTGCGGCGGGACGAACCGGACCGCTGCATGAGGAGTCCTTCCTCGAGACCGTGGCGGACACTGGGACGGGCACCGCGTTCCCTTCCGCGGAGGGCTCACACGCTTCCGCCTCCGGTTGGGCGGACATCCCGTCGGCTGCGGCGGTGACGCCACAGAGGCACGCCGGGCACCGGGCGACCTGCGTCGGCGCATACGGTGCCGCGTCGGCCCTGCGGCCGCCGCCCCGGCTTCCGTACCCCCGGCTTCCGTACCCCCGGACGGTCGACGCTCGTACACCGAGCGCCATGCACACCCCGTAGGCCCACAGGCTCGGAACCGGCCGGGGAACGACACCCACGCCCCTATTCGCGCCTGCCGCGTGTCCCGCGCGACACCATGGGCACCCGAGCAGCACCCCTTCCCGTACCTGTGAACGCTCCGTCCGAAGGGATGATCCGGATGTTCATACTCGGACTGCTCCTCCTCGCAGCCACGGGAGCCTTCACCGGCTTGGTGATCGCCGGCAACCTCTCCGGTGGCCCCGAGTACACCGTGTCCGTACTCGGCCAGGACATCGCCACCATGAACACGCTGGCCGTCTTCTGCTCCGGCCTGGCCCTCGCGCTCATCTTCTGCGCGGGCCTGAGCGCGGTGGCGAGCGCAGCGGCCCACCGCCGCCGCGAGCGCCCCCGCACACGCGCGCCTCGCCCCGGTGGCCCCGGCCGGTGAGACGGGGCAGGCACCCGGCACCCGGCTCACGGACATGCGCGGGCCGGGCGGCCAGGGAGGCGGAGCGGCGCGAGACAGGCGCAGCCTTCACCGTCCGCGGTCACCCGACGAGCCGGGGACCGGCTGCTGTCCGACGTCGTGGTGGCGCGTTCGCCGCTCCCGTACGCCGTCCATGGCGCTTCCCGAGCCGTGTTGCGAGCGGGAGATCACGCTGAAACTGCCGTCCGTCTCCAGGACCACCGCGTGTACCAGTTCCAGCGCACCGGTCCCCTGGGCGCGGATCGCCTGACGCACCTCGTCCGGTGTGACTCGTTGGCCCCGCATCGCCTCATGGAGCAAGCGGCCCTCGTGCAGCAGCAAGGTCGGCTCGGCCTTCACCAGCCGGCGGACACCCCGGAAGCGGACCGACGCCCAAGCCGTGACGAACTGCAGCGTCACCAGCGAGCCGAGAGCGACGGCCCCTTCCCAGAGGGCCACCTGCCGGTTGAGCAGGATGGTGGCCAGGGTCGATCCCAGCGCGACCGTGACCACCAGGTCGAAGGCGTTCATCTTCGACAGTGTCCGCTTGCCCGACGCCCGTACCGCGGCGATGAGGATCGGGTAGGCCAGCCCTGCCATGACGAGTACGCGGAAGAATTCATTCCAGGAATCGAAGAACACGAGGCCTCTGGTACCCGGCGCGAGGGCCCCTCCCACAAGGACCAAGGTGCGAAAGCCCGGTCCGTCAGGCCGGCGGCCGTCCCGGCGCCGCCCGAGCCTCGAACGCCGCACCGCGCTCCGGCCCGGCGATGGACGCGTGGGTGGGCCTGTGCGGGTTCACTTCACGGACTCCTCGGTTCCTCCGGTGGCCGCTCGACGGTAAAGGGCCAGGCCGGGAGCTGTGGTGACGCCGTGCACGACGGTGCTGACCGCGATGACCAGTGTCCCGGCCGCCAGGACTTCCGGGTCGGCGCCGAGCCGGTGGGCTTCCATGGTCAGGTAGAACAGGGCCGAGACCCCGATGGGGCCGAACCAGCCCAGGAAGACGGCGTCCCGCCAGGACAGGGACAGGGGGCGCTTGAGGGCGATCAGGACCGGCAGGCGGCGCACCAACAGCACACCGAGAACCAGCAGAATGGCGCGCCACCAGCCCAGCTCGCCCCACTCACGCCAGGGCGTCATGGCTCCGAGCAGTACGAAAAGCGGCAGGACGAGGAAGCGGTTGACCGCTTCGTCGATCTTGTTCTCACTCGTTCGTTCCTGCACCGAACTGACCGCGTTGAAGGCCAGGCCGCTGACGAAGACGGCCAGAACGCCGTCGAAGCGCAGCAGCCCGGACGCGCCCAGCACGAAGAGGGCCAGCAGCAAGGTGTACACCAGCAGCGGGCCGGGCGAGATGCTTCCGCTCCTCTCCGCCACGCGCAGTACTCTCCCGCCCAGCCAGCCCGCTGCCACTCCGAGGACGACCGCACCCCACACCTGCCACAGTGACTCCGTCAGCGCTCGTGTCCCCGTCAGCGGTCCGGCGATCGCCACAGCGGCGAGCACCAGGGGCAGCGCGAGCCCGTCGTTGGCGCCCGACTCCAAGGAGAGCAACTGCCGGGTCCGGGCGGTGATCCCCCTTTCGGCGGGCTCGCCGGTGACGACGCTGGAGGCAAGCACCGGGTCGGTCGGACACAGAGCCGCTCCCAGCAGCGCCGCCGTACCGAGTCCGAGCCCGAGTGCGGCAGCCGACACCACCGTGGTGAGCAGTGCCATCCCGGCCATGGCCACGATCAGCAGGGCCAGCAGCGGTCTCGCCCGTGCTCGCACGTCATGGAACGGATAACGCAGGGCCACGGCCATGACCGAGACCGCCAGGAGCAGACGGGAGACCTCGTGCAGATCTTCGTGTCCCTCCACCACTGTCGGCAGATCAACGGCTCCCAGCGCCTCCGGGCCGAGGACCATTCCTGTCAGCAGGGCCAGGAGCGGCGCGCTCAGCGGAAGGTGCCGAAGCCGCCCGGAGAGCGCCGCCACCACGAGTCCCAGTGCACCGACCACCGTCAGCAGGACGTTCAGCATGCCGGTCTGCTTGCCCGGCCGTGGAAGGAACATGTCCATTCAGCCCGTCAACCCGCCCGATGGACCAGACCCGCTGCAGGCGACCGGCACCGCGTGAGCCACCCAGGGCAGAACCCCAGAAGGCGCGAGAAGTCGATCCAGGGTAGGAAGGGACGAGTCCAGGAACCGACGCCGTGGAGCCCGACATGGCCAATCCCGCGAACAGGGGCACGCCCCCCGGCGCCCAGCCGGCGGGAACCGGCGGGGAGCGGCCCGACAGTGCGCCGGGGGAGGCGAGAGAGCCCTATTCACGCATTGTCGTGCGTCCCTTGGGCAGTCCCCTGCCCTTGGGCTTCGTGGGGCTCTCCGGTGGCACCTTCGTCCTGGCCGGACTGCAGCTCGGCTGGGTTCCGACGGCTCAGACGCACGCGGTCGCGCTGGTGCTGCTGGCCTTCGTCTTTCCGGCGCAGGCGCTGGCGAGCGTGCTGGGATTCCTGTGCCGTGACGCCGTCGCGGCCACAGGTATGGGTGTGCTGGCCGGCACCTGGCTGGCGACGGGTGCGATCATGGCGAGCGGTCCGCCGGGAGCCACCAGCGAAGCTGCCGGGTTGCTGCTCCTGCTGGCCGGGCTCGCGCTGCTGATTCCGGTCACGGCCAGCGGGTCCGACAAACTCGTCGCCTCCGTGGTCCTGGCCACGTCGTCCCTGCGCTTCTTCCTCACCGGCGCCTACCACCTGTCCGGCGGCACGGCGTGGAAGGAGGCGGCCGGCGTCACGGGCCTGGTGCTCACCGCTGTCGCGCTGTACGCCGCGCTGGCTTTCGAAGTCGAGGACGTCAGGCACCGTACGGTGCTGCCGACGTTGCGGCGGGGCTCGGGGGCCAAAGCCTTCGACGGTACCTCCGGGCACCAGTTCGCCGACGTCATCAAGGAAGCCGGAGTGCGCCGGGAGCTGTGACGGCATCGGATGTCCGGCCGAGGAGCTCTTCCTCGCGGGAAATCGTCCCGTCCGGTCCGGGTACCCATCGTCCGTGTCACCGCCGCGCCGGCATGACGCGCACTACGTGTGAAGGGAGATGGTGGCCGTGGGCCGCAGGGACGCGATCGCCGAGCCGTGGGGAAGCCGGACGCCGTACGGGCCGGGCGAGCCCTGGCCGGTACGGGTGGACGCCCATCTGGCGGAGGGCGTGAGCGCCGAGCAGGTGGACCGGTGGGTACCGTCGGCGTCCATCCTGCACTCGAACGGGGATGCGATGGACATCGCGGTGAAGGACGGCCGGATCGTCGGGGTTCGCGGCCGGGCGCACGACCGGGTCAATCACGGCCGGCTGGGTCCGAAGGACCTGTTCGGGTGGCAGGCGAACGCCTCCGCCGACCGGCTGACGCGGCCGCTGGTGCGGGAGAACGGCCGACTGGTGGAGACCGACTGGGACACCGCGATGGACCGCGTCGTGGCACGGACCCGGGAGCTCCTGGACGAGCAGGGACCGAGTGCGATCGGCTTCTACACCACCGGGCAGTTGTTCGCCGAGGAGTACTACACGCTGGGGGTGATCGCCCACGGAGGGCTGGGCACCAACCACGTGGACGGCAACACCCGGTTGTGCACGGCGACCGCGGCGGCGGCGTTGAAGGAGTCGTTCGGCTGTGACGGGCAGCCCGGCTCCTACGCGGACATCGACCACGCCGACGTCATCGCCCTGTTCGGCCACAACATGGCCGAGACGCAGAGCGTGCTGTGGACGCGGGTGCTGGACCGGCTGGCAGGACCCCGTCCGCCCGCCCTGGTCTGCGTCGACCCGCGGATGACACCGGTGGCACGGGCGGCCACCGTGCACCTGGCGCCCCGGCCGGGGACGAACGTGGCGCTGATGAACGGCCTGCTGCACGAGATCATCGCCAACGGCTGGGTCGACCACGACTACATCGACGCCCACGTCGTGGGTTTCGACGAGTTGAGCAAACGGGTCGAGGACTATCCGCCCGAGCACGTGGCGGAGATCTGCGACGTGCCCGCCGACCGGATCCGTGAGGCCGCCCGCGTGCTGGGCACCGCGAAGCGGCTGATGTCCACGGTGCTCCAGGGCTTCTACCAGTCCCACCAGGCCACCGCCGCCGCCGTCCAGGTCAACAACCTGCACCTGGTCCGCGGCATGCTGGGCCGGCCCGGTTGCGGCCTGCTGCAGATGAACGGGCAGCCCTCGGCGGAGAACACCCGCGAGTGCGGCGCGGACGGTGATCTCGCGGGGTTCCGCAACTGGTCCAACGACGCACACGTGGCCGACCTGGCTCGTGTGTGGAACGTCGACCCGATGCAGATTCCGCACTACGCCCCGCCCACCCACGCCATGCGGATGATGCGGTACGCGGAGGAGGGTTCCCTCCGCATGCTGTGGGTCAGCGCCACCAACCCCGCGGTCTCCCTGCCGGAACTGAGCCGCATTCGCTCCGTGCTCTCCCAGGATCGGCTGTTCCTGGTGGTCCAGGACCTCTTCCTGACCGAGACGGCACAGCTGGCGGACGTGGTGCTGCCGGCTGCCACCTGGGGCGAGAAGACCGGTGTCTTCACCAACGCCGACCGTACGGTCCACCTGTCGGAGAAGGCCGTCGACCCTCCCGGCCAGGCACGTGCGGACCTGGACATCTTCATCGACTACGCACGCCGCCTGGACCTGCGCGACAAGGACGACCGGCCGCTGGTGAAATGGCACGACGCGGAATCCGCGTTCGAGGCGTGGAAGGAATGCAGCCGCGGCCGGCCGTGCGACTACACCGGCCTCACCTACGCCAAGCTGCGCGAGCGCGGCGGCATCCAGTGGCCGTGCACCGAGGAGCACCCGGACGGCACCGAACGCCTCTACGCCGACGGCGCGTTCTTCAGCGACCCCGAGTACTGCGAGAGCTACGGCCGGGATCTGCTCACCGGCGCGCCGTTCGAACCCACCGAGTACAAGGCGCTCAACCCCGACGGCAAGGCCATGCTCAAGGCAGCCGGCTTCCTCGAGCCCCACGAGCAGCCCGGCGAGGACTTCCCGTACGTGCTGATCACCGGTCGTACGCTGTACCACTTCCACACCCGCACCAAGACCGCCCGCGCCCCGCAACTGCAGGCCGCCGCCCCGGAGGTGTGGGTGGAGATCTCATCCCATGACGCGAACGCGGAAGGACTGGACGAGGGAGACCTGATGGAGATCAGCACGCCGCGCGGCAGCGTCCGGGCCAGGCTCCGCATCAGCGGCATCCGCGAGGGCGTGCTCTTCCTCCCCTTCCACTACGGCTACTGGGACACGGACGCCGGACACGAGCCCGTCCGCGCGGGCCGGGCGGCCAACGAGCTCACCCTCACCGACTGGGACCCCGCGTCCAAGCAGCCGATCTTCAAGACCGCGGCGGCCACGCTCCGCCGTGTCGCCGGGACCGACGGCCCTTCACCCGCTCCGACCACGACGGCCTCCGCCCCGGTGGCCGCGCACGTCCCCGTGACCGCCGGCGGGGAGCGCGCGGACGCCGAAGAGGATCCGCGTCCGTCGGGCGAAGGAGGCGAGCGGTGAAGATCGGACTGCTGCTGCACGAACTGCACCGGGACGAGAACGACCTTGCACATGCGTTGCTGCGCGTCTCCGAACGCCACAAGGTCGACCATGAGATCCACCACGTCGCCCGGGACCTGGCCCGCTGGTCGCAGGGGCACGTCCGCACCCTCGCGGACCTCGGCGAACGGTTCGGCACCCGGCTCGATCCCGACCCCGTGGACGAGACGAGGACGGCCGAACGCCTGCGGGACAAGGCCGGCGAACTCGTCGGCCGGAAACCGCAGGCGGCCCTGCTCCTGCTGAGGGACCTCCGGGAAATCTATGTCAAGGCAGCCGGGCTCTCGGTGGACTGGGAGATGCTCGCCCAGGCGGCGCAAGGGCTGAAGGACGCCGAGCTGCTCGCGACCGTCCAGTCCTGCCATCCCGACACACTGCGCCAGATGCGGTGGGCGAACGCGAAGCTGAAGGACTCCTCCACCCAAATCCTCGTCAGCTGACCGCAGGGCGGCCGCACATCGGTACGTGAACAGCGCACGGACGGCGCAGCCGTACGGCGGGCGCCGGCCTGCCCGCCTTCGGTCGCTGCCGCACCGGTGCGTGCAGCGGATCAGGGCCGGGCCGCCCCGGTGTTCTGCCGGAGCACGGTGTGTGGTGAGGTGGGACAGTGGTCGAGCACGCACACATGGAGGGCGCTGAGCACGGACCGGCGACGAAACGGGGCCTCGTGGGCATGCTCCTCCAAGGAGGCGCCGGACTGGCCGCGGCGGCACTGCTCGCCAGGTCGCCGGAGGCGGCGATTCCGATCAGTACGGCGGCGGCCGCGACCCAAGAGGGCGGGAACGCCTTCGCCGCCTCGGTCCTGCGCGCCGTCGGCAACGGCGCGATGGCGGCCGCGGTGTGTGTCGTCCAGTTCGCGGTGCTGCTTCTCTGTTTCAGAGGCGTCCGGATCTGCTGGAACCTCGTGCGCGGTCGGCGCTCGGAGCCGCGTCCCGTCTGAGCAAGTGCCCAACCGGCACGCCACGGCACGGACGTTCGTGGGCCGGGTCCGCGCTCGTGCGGTCACCGGCTTCCGGGCACCGCGGATCCGGACAGCGGTGCGCCATGGGCGGGGATTCGGCGGGTACGCGTACCAGGCTCAGGTCATGGCGGGGTGGGCTGCCCCCTGTTCCAGGGCTGATGTCGCAAAGCCAGGTCGACAGCGGGGAGTGTCTCAGGTGGTACTCGTCATCGTCTTCGGAGTGGCGCTGCTGGTGGCTGTGCTGCTGTCCGGGCTGGCCGCCCGGTCGGTGCTCTCCACCTCGCTGCTGTTCCTGGTGGGCGGCGCGCTCGTCAGCGACGGCTTCCTCGGTCTGATCCACATCACCCCGGACAGCGACATCGTCCGGGTCACTGCGGATCTGGCGCTCTTCGCGGTGCTGTTCACCGACGGCATGCACGTCTCCTTCCCCGCTCTGCGCCGGTCCTGGCGCAATCCCGCCCGTGCGCTCGGCCTGGGCATGCCGCTGGCCTTCCTCGGGGTCGCGCTGCTGACGCACTTCCTGGTGGGCCTCGACTGGACGACGTCCTTCCTGGTCGGCGCCGTGCTGGCGCCCACCGACCCGGTGTTCGCCTCGGCCATCGTGGGCCGCGAGGAGGTCCCCGCCCGGTTGCGGCAACTGCTCAACATCGAAAGCGGCGTCAACGACGGCCTCGCGCTGCCGTTCGTCCTCGTCTTCATCGCGGCCGCCGCACCCGCCGGCCACACCGAGGACGTCGGTCTCGCTTCGATCGCCGGTGAACTCCTCCTCGGACTGCTCTTCGGCGTGACCCTGCCGCTGCTCGTGCACTGGCTGGTCCGGTTCCGCCTGCTGGGCGCGGAACCCGCGCTCCAGCCCCTGCTGCCGCTGGCGGTCGGAGTCACGCTGTACGCGGCCTGCCACCTCACCCACGCCAACCCCTATCTCGCCGCCTTCTCCGCCGGCGCGGTGATCGCCGCACTCGCGCCGCAGGCCAAGGACGCCTTCGAGCCGCTGGGAGGAGCCCTGGCGGAGCTGGCCAAGTTCGCGGCGCTGCTGGTCTTCGGCGCGCTGCTCACCCCGCACCTCTTCGGCGACCTGTCGATCGGCGGCTACGCGGTGGCGGTCCTGTGCATCGTCCTCATCCGCCCGGCCTCGCTGCTGCTGTCCCTGCTGGGCACCGACTTCAACCGCAAGGAGAAGGTCACCGCGGCGTGGTTCGGTCCCAAGGGATTCGCCTCGGTGGTCTACGGACTGCTGGTGCTCCAGGCCGGCATCCCGCAGGGCGAAGAGGCGTTCACCCTGATCGCCGTCACGATCGCCTTCTCGATCGTCGCCCACAGCAGCACGGACGTGCCCATCGCACGGATCTTCGACGTCGAAGAACTGGTCGGCCTCCCCGACGACGACGCGAAGCCACGGCAACGGCCGCAGGAGCACGACGGCACGGGAAGCGGCAACCACGACGGCCGGCCCCGTGCGAAGTGAGCGGCCTGCCCGCGAGGATCCGACCCGTCAAGCGCCCAGGGGTGGAAAGCCCGGTGACCACTGCGGACTGCGGACTGCGGACTGGGTGACGAGTACCGGCAGGCCCGTCAGGCGTCGCCGACTGCGGGGAGGTCTGTCGTCCACCCCAGCGGATGAGGGCCCACCGTGTCGTCCCGGACCGGAGCGAGCGGCTCTCCGCCTGCTTCGTTGAACGCGGCCAGCGCCTCGACGAGGGCCGAGCGCTGAGCCGGGCTCAGCCGTTGCACGATCTCGGTGATCGCGGCACGGCGGCGGGCGGTGACGTCGGCGACCGTGCGGCTGCCTTCCTCCGTGAGCTGGAGCAGCGTCTCACGTCGGCTGGTGGGGTTCGGCTGCCGGTCGGCGAGGCCTGCGGCGATCAGGCGGTCGACCATCCGCATGGCGGTGGACGGGGCGACCCGCAGGAGTTCGGCGAGCGTGACCAGCTTGGTCGCACCCCGTTCGGACAGCACGACGAGCATTCTGAACTGCGGCAACGTCACCCGTTCCTCGACCGCGGCGAGGGACCGCGCGGACACCGCGACCAGCAGGCGCGACGCGGTCAGCACCGACCGGGTCACCAGCTCCACGTCGTCCGTCGTCCCCGCAGGGTCCTCACGCTCCGGCATGCGTCCTTTCTACCTCGTGGCAGGTGTTGCTCACTCGCGCGGAGGGGACGGCCTTGCGTCCTCGTCACCGTGGTAGCGCAGCAGAAGCATCGCGGCGTCGTCGTGCGGCGGTCCGGCCGCGTGCCGGGCGAGGTCTTCCCGCAGGGCTGCCAGGGCCCGGCGGGCGTCCGGTTCCTTCAGCAGGTGCGCCCGCTCGCCGAGGGGATAGAAGCGGCCCTCCTCGTCGCGGGCTTCCGTGACGCCGTCGGTGTAGAGCAGGAGCTGCTCACCCGGGGCAAAGCTCAGCCGGTAGGGCGGCGGGCCCTCGCTGCCGTCTCCCGCGAGTCCCAACGGAGGCGCGTAGGCGGGTGGTTGGGGGAAGTCGACCGTTCCGTCCCCGCGTAGGATCATCGGCGCCGGGTGCCCGTAGTTGATGAAGACGACCTCGTGCTCATCGCCGATCTCGGCGAGGACGGCAGTGACGAACTTCTCCCCTTCCAGTTCCCGCGCCGCGCTGCGCTCCAGACGTTCACCGAGTCCGGTCAGGGTGGCCTCGTCGTAGGCCGCCTCACGGAAGGCGCCCAGTACCAGCGCCGCTGTCTCCACCGCCGCCAGGCCCTTGCCCTGGACGTCCCCGACGATGACCCGTACACCGTGCGGGGAGGACACCACCTCGTACAGGTCTCCGCCGATACGCGCCTCGGCGACCGCCGACGTGTAGGACACCACTGCCCGGAGCGGGCCGGCGACCCGCGGAACGGGGCGCAGCAGCACGCGTTGGGCGACTTCCGCGATCGACCGTACGCTGGCCAGTTCCGCCTCCCGGCGCGAGCGCGTCACAGCCGCCGCGACGCCCACGCCCGTGACCCCTGCCACCGAGGCCAGTGCGGTGTACCCGCGGCGTTCGTCGAACAGTCCGTCGTACAGGCCCAGTGCGACGCACAGGACGAGGGCCGCGAGGCCGTAGAGCGCGGTGCGGCGCCATCCGCCGACCAGCCCGGCGAAGGCCGGTCCGAGAGAGACCAGCGGCAGGAATCCGACACTTGGCCCCGCCAGGATGTCCGTCACCGCCACGACTGCCATCACGACCGCTGGAGTAAGGGACAGCAGCGTCCAGCGCGACGGCGGCTTCCGGTCGGTCATGCGGCACTCCTGCGATGTCAGGGCTGTCGAGAGCCACCGGCATCCCCTCGCAGGCGCCCCTCCCGACCTTTAGACTATGCAAAGGTGGCTCCCACGCGACGACCGCGGTTTCCCGTCCTTTACCCGATCGAGTCCGAAAGACGATTTACCCGACATCCGTTAGGCCCTGCCTTGATCAACCAGAATGCGCCGATCGGCCGACCCGGACGGCCCACCGGTTGGCGACGCCGCGTCTTGCGCCTGCCGGTACTCGCCTACCGCGTCGGACTCGGCTCCCTCTTCGGGAAGCGGCTTCTTCTGCTTCACCACACGGGCAGGGTCTCGGGCCGCGACCGCACGACTGTCCTGGAGGTCGTGTCCTTCGATGCGGTCGAGGCGAGCTGGACCGTCGCCTCAGGGTTCGGACCGAAGGCCGACTGGTACCGGAATCTGCGCGCTCAGCCGCAGACCCTCATCCGGTTCGGCAGCCACCCGCACCCTGTCACCGCCCGCTTCCTCCCCGCTGACGACGGCGCGGCCATCATGGCGGACTACGCGCGCCGGCACCCTCGCACCGCTCGCCGCTTGTGCGCCTTCATGGGGCTGCCGGTCGACGGCAGCGACGAGTCGTTCCGTGCGGCAGGACGCGCCATCCCCTTCGTACGCCTCGAGGCGGGCGCCGGGCACAGCCCGGCCGGGAGAAGACACCGGTGATACCGAAGTGACACCCAAGACCACTCGCGGCCGCATTTTGCACTGTGCAAGTATCGAGTTCCCGGGACCGGCCGACGGTGGATCGGCACAGGAGAGCCTCCGGTCGTCGGCCGGTCCTCCACCAGGAAGCGGCGGGCACCGACCAGGCGACCCCCTTCAGGAGGGAGACAGCCGTGACCACCCCGGATCCGACCGGAAGAGGAACACCGCACGACCCGGAGCACACTCCGTCCCACGGGGGTGATGTCTGGCTGAAGGTCCTGGCGGACAACGAGCGCGCCATTCACGATTCCGCTCCCAGGGAGCCCTCGGCTCGGGAACGGACGATCGGCCGGCCACCTCGCCACCCCCGCGCCGACCGGCACGCCCCCCGCGATCCGCGTCCGGGCCAGGAACCGGCGGACGGCCCCGGCAAGACCGTCGGTGACCTGTGGCAGCCCGACAGCCCACAGCCGACCTGGCGGGAACTCGACCGGCCCGCCCGACTCCGTCACGCAGTCCGGCTGATCGCGACGGGTGCGGCCATATGCCTGGCGCTCGCGGCCTGGTCGATGCTGTCCACCACGGCGGGCACACCGGGCCACGACCCGGTCGGCCGTACGACCCAGCAGGTCGAGGACGCACCGGCCGCCGTCCCCGCGTCCGCCCCGGAACGCGCCGATGCCAGGCCGACGCCGACCGCCTCCATCGAGTGAGACGGCCTCGTCCTTCCGCCCCCGCTCGCGGTGCCCGTACGAGCAGCCGTCGGTAGCCGACGGCCCTCGCCGGAGAGGACTTCGCGCCCAGCACCTTCCCCAGCGGGGCACCACAGCGGCGACATGCACCTCTCCGCGCGTGTCCGCGCCCAGCAGGCACGTGGTGACGTGCTGGATGGATGGCACCGGCCCGCTTGGGCGGTCTGAACCGTGACGGCGCCTGGAACTCGTCAAGGCTGCTCGCTCGGAGCACCAGGTCCGTTCGCGTTCTCCGGCCGGACGGACCGCCGAGAGCCGTCACCCGAACCACCCACCGCAGCACGGACGGCAACACGGTCGCGCGGCGGCCTGCGGCGCTGTTACAGCAGGAGGGGCTCGGTGGCCGAGCAGCCGACGGCGGTCAGTCCGCGGGGCGGGACCTCGGGATGCAGAAGCTCGTTGACCACGGTGGCGACGGCCCGGTCCTAGCCCGGCCGTCGGCAACGCCCGCGTCAACAGCCGCCGGCGCGACGACATGTCACGCCGCGGGCACCACCCCGCAGACGGCCCTGACGGGCTCCCTGCACTCCTGCTCCGGCATGCCTGGCGCCCGGCCCAGGTACAGCAGTGAACGCGGCACTCGTCGACGCCCAAGACGGTAATCCGTAGCGGAACGCGGGGCGGATTGGTCCTGAAGCTTTTTCCACCTGATCAGGTCTGGAACCAATCCACCCGGCGGGCAGAACCGGATTCCCCCCGTGAGGAACGAAGCGAAGGACCAGCGAGGACGGCCGAGTTGGCCCGGTGTGCCGCTGGGTGCGCTGAGCGGGGTGCTGGCCGGCTTCGCCGCGCTGGCGGTGGCCGAACTGGTCGCGGCAGCGGTCCGCCCGCAGGCCGGTCCGGTCATCGCGGTGGGCGGCGCGTCCATCGACGCAACGCCCGCTGCGGTCAAGGACTGGGCGATCCGCCGGTTCGGCACCGACGACAAGCTCGTCCTGCAACTCGGCATCCTCGCCGTCCTGACGGTGCTGGCCCTGGTGTTGGGTGCGCTGGCAGTGCGGTTCACGCGGCTCGGCGCCGCCGGAGTCCTTCTCTTCGGAGCCGTCGGGGCGGCCGCCGCTGTCAGCCGGCCGGACTCCACGAGCTTCACCGACGCCGTCCCCTCCGTCGTGGGCGCCGTCGTCGGAGCCCTTCTTCTCCATGTGCTGGTGGGCCGCCTGACCCCGGCGAGGCGGTCACCGGCGTCCGGAGCCGCGACCGGGGAAGCGGGTAACCGTCTGCCTCCGGCCGCAGGCTGGGACCGGCGGGGATTCGTCCTCGCGGCCGCGTCCGCGGCAGCGGCGTCTGCCGCGGTGGGCACGGTCGGCCGCTCCCTGACGGCCTCGCGCGGGCAGGACGCGGTCGCATCCCGGCGAAGGGTCGTGCTGCCCTCTCCCGGGTCACCGGCACAACCGGTCCCCAGGGGTGCCCGGCTTCGGGTCCAGGGGATCAGCCCCTTCATCACCCCCAACGCGGACTTCTACCGGGTGGACACCGCCCTGGTGGTCCCCAAGGTGGATGCCACGGCCTGGCGACTGCGGATCCACGGCGAAGGCGTTCAACGCCCCGGCACCTACACGTTCGACGATTTGCTGCGCAGGGAACTGATCGAGCGGGACATCACCCTGACCTGCGTCTCCAACGAGGTCGGCGGCCCTTATACCGGCAACGCCCGCTGGATCGGCGTGCGGCTGGCCGACCTGCTGGCCGAGTGCGGGGTCGAGCCCCCGTCCCGTGGCGGGCCGGCGGATCAGCTGGTGTCCCGGTCGGTGGACGGCATGACGATCGGCACTCCGGTCGAGGACGTCATGGACGGCCGCGACGCCATGCTGGCCCTGGGCATGAACGGCGAGCCGCTTCCCTTCGACCACGGCTTCCCGGTCCGGATGGTCGTGCCGGGCTTGTACGGCTTCGTCTCGGCCTGCAAGTGGATCAAGGACATCGAGCTCACCTCCTTCGACTCCTACGACCCGTACTGGGTCGAGCGCGGCTGGGCCCGCCAGGCCCCGGTCAAGACCTCCTCGCGTATCGACACCCCCAAGCCGTTCGCCCGTCCGAGGACCGGCACGGTGATGGTCGCCGGGGTGGCCTGGGCCCAGCACCGGGGCATCGACAAGGTCGAGGTCCGCATCGATGACGGCCCCTGGCGACAAGCCGACCTGGGGGCCGAGGACACGCGCGACACCTGGCGGCAGTGGTCGTTCCCCTGGCAGGCCACCACGGGCGGCCACACCCTCACCGTCCGCGCCACCGACCGCACCGGCGCGGTGCAGACCGGCACACGCGCCCGCACCGTCCCCGACGGCGCCAGCGGATGGCACTCCGTCGTCGTGACCGTCGACTGACCACCACCACAAGGGCCCCGTGCCCTTCCCCTGAACCACCTCTCCGCACCATCCGAACGCAGCCGCATCAGGCTGCACCTGCCAACAGGAGATCATGATGAACACCCGTATCCGCCGCAGTGCCGGTCTCTTCGCCGCCGCCGCGGTGCTCCCCCTGGCCCTGACCGCCTGCTCCGGCGACAGCGGTGACTCGGGCAAGTCCGACTCCCCCAGCACGTCGTCGTCCACCAGGAGCAGCGACGACATGAGCGGCGGGTCGAACAGCGCCGCCGGCAGCGCGGACCAGCCGTTCGGCCCGGCCTGTTCCGCCGTGCCGGACAGCGGTGCCGGCTCCTTCGACGGGATGGCCAAGGACCCGGTCGCCACCGCCGCTTCCAACAACCCGGCCCTGTCCACCCTGGTGACAGCGGTGAAGAAGGCCGGTCTGGTCGACACCCTCAACAACGCGCAGGACATCACCGTGTTCGCGCCCACCAACGACGCCTTCGGCAAGATCCCGAAGGCCACCCTGGACAAGGTCCTCAACGACAAGGAGATGCTGACGAAGGTCCTCACCTACCACGTCGTCGGCCAGAAGCTCACCCCCCAGGACCTGGAGAACGGGTCCTTCGACACGCTGGAGAAGTCGAAGGTCATGACCTCCGGCTCGGGCGGGTCCTACACGGTCAACGACTCCGCCAAGGTCGTCTGCGGCAACGTCAAGACCGCCAACGCCAACGTCTACATCATCGACACCGTCCTGATGCCCAAGAGCTGACACCCCCGCGCCGAGGACGCACCCACAGCGTCGCCTTGCCGGGAGCGCATCCGGCGGCGCGCGTCCTTCCACCGGGGCACCCACCGGCAGGGTCTGGCGGGTGCCCCTCGCCAGAGGGCTGGGGCGCGGGCTCCCGGGCCCGCGCCCCAGCCCTCCGAGCGTGCCGTTCACCCGTCCGGGGAGGGAGACAACAACACCATGGAACAATCGTCCGACGCGACGTCCCGCCGCGAGCGGGCAGCCCGCGCGGGGGACCTGCGCCGTACGGCCGTCATCGGCAGCGGAGTGGCGGGGCTGACCGCCGCGTACATATTGGCCCGCGCCCATCACGTCACTCTCTACGAGGCCGACGACCGGCTGGGCGGCCATGCCCACACCCACGACCTGACCGCGCCCGACGGCCGTACCCATCGCGTCGACTCCGGGCCACTGTCCGCCCTCGCCCTGGCCGGCACGGCCGTATGGGCTGTCGGCCTCTTCTTCGAGACGGTCGGCGACGCCCAGCTGGCCCGCTTCAAAGCCGACCGGGCCAACCAAGGCCGGATCATGGACCGGGGCCTGTGGTCGTGGACCCGGCACCCCAATTATTTCGGGGACTTCTGCGTGTGGTGGGGGCTGTTCCTCGTCGCCTGCGACGGCGGATGGCAGGCCGCCGCGGTGTCCGTCGTGTCACCGCTGGTGATGAGTGTGCTGCTGATCAGCGGAAGCGGGAAGCGGCTGCTGGAGCGGCGCATGGCCGGCCGACCCGGCTGGGACGCCTACGCGGCCCGCACCAGCGGCTTCTTCCCCAGGCCGCCACGCCACCGATGAAGTGCGCGGGGAGTCCGCCGACGGGCGGGCTCCCCGCGCAGTCGTCATGCCGGCACACCGAGCAGGGCGACCGGTGCCGAGGTGGGCTGCTCGGATCCACCGGCCGGCTCCACCGTGATGCCGATGCCGGAGGCGCCGTCGACCTCCCCCCGCATCAGCACCGCCTGAGTGCTGCGCTCGGGGTCCATCAGGCCGGCCGAGCGCATCTCCTCGCCGTCGGCGAACCACAGCTGGTACACCTTGCCCCGAGGCGGTGCGGCCATGTGGGAGGCGACGAACACCGCCCGGTCCAGGCCGGCGGAGACCACCAGCGTGCCCGCGCCGCCCGGCACCTTCGCCGAGCGGGACTTGGCGTCGGGCGCCGCCAGCACACCGGCCAGGTCCTCGACGTACCGCTGTGCCTGGGCCGCCTCGTGCGAGGCGTCCTGAGCGCGCTGGAACTGCCACACGGCGGTCCCGCCGAACGCAGTGGCGGCGGCCACACTCGCGGCCAAAGCCAACCGGGCCAGGCGCCGGCCGCGCGGTACGCCGCGGCGTACCCGCTCCAGGGGCGCGGCACCGGGCGGCACCTGCCGCACGGTCGTGATCCGCTGCAGTACCTGCTCCCGCATCACGGGGCGCGCGCGCACCGTGGAAGCCAGAGCCAGGCGCCCGGCGGTGGCGGTGAACTCGGCGACCTCCTGCCGGCAGTCGTCGCACTCGGCCAGGTGACGCTCGAAGACGGCACGTTCCTCACCGTCCAGCGCGTGCACGGCGTAGGCACCGGTCAGCGCATGCAGATCGGTCGTGGTCACGCGGTCACCCCCAGACAGTCGCGGAGCCGGATGAGTCCGTCACGCAGCCGGGTCTTCACCGTCCCCAGCGGAAGTGCCAGCGCCTCGGCGACCTCCCGATAGGTCAGCCCGCGGTAGTAGGCGAGAGTGACCGACTGGCGCTGCAACTCGGTCAGGGTCCGCAGGCAGCGCCTCACCTGCTCCTGCTCCAGCCGGGTCTCGACCTGCTCGGTCACCTCGTCGTAGGCGGGCTGATGCTCCAGCAGCGCGGCCTTGGTGTCGCGGGCCGCCGCGGCTTCCGCGGAGCGGACCCGGTCCACCGCCCGCCGATGGGCGAGGGTGAGGATCCAGTTGATGGCCGTGCCCCGCTCGGGCCGGTAGCGCGGGGCCGTGCGCCACACCTCCACCAACACCTCCTGTGCCACCTCCTCCGACTGCGCCTGATCGCGCAAGACGGCCCGGGCGACCCCGAGGACGGAGCCGGCCACGGCGTCGTAGACCGCGGCGAAAGCCTCCTGATCTCCCAGCGCCACCTCGTGGAGCAGCTGTTGCAGATCAGGTTGGACAGTCGGATCACTACCGATGTACACAGGTTCCTTCACAATATTTCTCCCGTGAGGGCGGCCCCCCGGGGGGGCAGAACGGCCTTGCGTAATCCGAGGCCGCAAGGGCTGGGGATTGGCCCCCCGTGCATAACGGTGCGGTTTCGACCTTGGCGTCCATCAGTCCGGCTCCACGCCGACCGGGCCGGGCCCCGACTGATCCGCGCTGACGCCGTCGGGCAGCCGGGCGGCGCTCTTCCGAGGGCGTGCACCCCGCCTCCCCGAATCCCACTGACCCCACCGGGGCGGAAACTGATCGACCTCTCCCGGTCAGCGACCGGAAACGCGCAGCGGTGGGGGGAGGCCGGCGGCGGAGCTGACCCGCACGGTTCTCAGCGGGTCGCCAGGCCCTCCAGCGCTTGCACCGCGTCCGCCAGGCCATGGGGACGGGCGGTGCCCGGGGCGGGGCGGCCCGACCAGCCGGGGCCGAGGGTGAGGACCAGGGGGCTGCGGCGGGCGCCTCGTACGCCCCATTCCATTGCCGCCACGTGCTGGGCCAGGGGGCGGCTCGCCGTCGTGCGGGACTGCGCCCACAGGGCGACCGCCGCCGGACCCGTCCTGCGGACCGCCGCGATCAGGGACTCCACCGGGAGCGCGCCGCCGAACATCCGCACCGGGATGCCCCGTTCGGCCAGTGCGGCGGACAGCACCTCCAGGGCGAGCGTGTGGTTGTCCCCCGGCACGCACGCCAGGACCACGGACGCGCCGGGGCGGTCGGGGGCCGTGTCCGGCGCGGCGCGGCGGAGGGCGCCGGAGACGTGCCAGGAGAGGAAGTGCTCCACCTCGACGTACCGCTCCCCCGACGACTCCCACTTGCGTCCCACCGCCTGCAGCGTCGGCACGATCACCTCCGTCCAGGCGGCGACGAGGCCGTGTTCCCGTATCGCGTCGAGCAGCATGCGGTCGAGGGCGGCCGCGTCGAGGCGGAGGGCGGCGCGGGCGATGCCCTTGCACTCCTGACGGGCGTCGCCCAGGCGGAGGCCGCTGCCCGCGCGGGAGGCGGGCGCGGCCTCCGGGGCGGGTGCGCGGCGTGGCAGGACGGACAGCGGCGCGGCGGACGCGGATGCCGGCGCCGGCGTCTCGCGGGCCAGGCGTGCCGCCTCCGCCGGCGGAATTCCCGTCGCCGTCAGCGCGCACATCCGCTCCAGGCGGGCCACGTCCGCCGGGGTCCATCGGCGGTGCCGGCCGCCGGTGTGCCGGTCGGGGCCGAGGCCGTAGCGCTGGTCCCAGGTGCGGACCGTGGTGGGGGCGACGCCCAGGCGGCGCGCCACCTCGCCGGTGGTGAGCCCGCCGGGTCCGGCCGGTTCCGCGCTCTCGCTCATGCCTCCACCGTACGCCTTACGACGCACAAACGACGCATGTTGTCTGCGTCGATTTGCCGGGTCGACACTGGGGGCAGTCCCGCAGTGAGCGGTACTCCTTCGAAAGGGATGATCCCGATGCGCTCCCGTTTCCCCGTCGCCATCGCCGCCTCCACCGGTGCCTGCGCCCTCGCGCTCGGCGTCGCCGCACCCGCCATGGCGGCCCCCGCCGCCGAGCAGGACACGGCGATGGTCTCCGTCGTCCACGGCATCCCCGACATGACGGTCGACGTGTACGCCAACGGCGACGAACTGCTCTCCGACTTCGAGCCCGGCACCGTGACCGACCCGCAGTCCCTCAAGGCCGGCACCTACGACATCCAGATCTTCGAGGCGGGCCAGGGTCCCGACGGCACCCCGGTCCTGGAGAAGACGGTCGAGGTCGGCGAGGGCGACACCGCCACGATCGCCGCCCATCTGAGCGCGGACGGCACGCCCCAGCTGACCGCGTTCGCCGACGACGTCTCCAAGGTCGACCCCGGCCAGGGCCGGCTGACCGTCCGCCACATCGCGGCAGCGCCCGCCGTCGACGTGCGCGCCGGCGGTGAGCCCGTCTTCACCGGTCTGACGAACCCGAACGAGGACAGCGCCGTGGTAGACGCGGGCACCGTCGAGGCCGACGTGGTCCTCGCCGGCACCGACACCGTGGCCCTCGGCCCGGCCGAGCTGAACGTGGCGGAGGGCGCCGGCACCGTCGTCTACGCCTGGGGCAGCGCCGAGGACGACAACCTCGCCCTGGCCACGCAGAAGTTCAGCGGCATGGACTCCATGCCGAAGGCCGTCCACGCGGGCGGCGACGGCACCGCCGTGTCCGCCAACTCCACCGACTGGACGCCGGGCTGGGCCGCCGCCGGCGGTGTGGTCGCCGTGGCCGGTGTGCTGGCCGCCCGCCGCTTCGTGGGCAAGCGTGACTGACACCTCGCGGCGGCGCGGGGGACGGGCCGTGGCGGTCGCCGTGCTGGCGGCCGTCACGGCGGTGGTCCTCGGGGTGCTGTGGCTGGCGCAGGGGCGACAACAGGCCGCCCCGCCCGCCGACTTCGGCGCCGTACCGCCGGCGGCCGCCAGTGACACCGGCAGGCCGTCCGGCGCCGCGCCGCCGCCGTCCGTGGCCGAGCGGGCGGCCGTACGGCAGGCCCCGCCCGAGCGCGTTCTCGTGCCCGCCGTCGGGCTCGACGCCCGGGTCGAGGGCGTCGGCGTGACACCGCGCGGGGACATGACCGTGCCGGACGATCCGGCCGTGGCCGGCTGGTACCGGTACGGTCCCGAGCCCGGCAGTGCCGAGGGGTCGGCCGTGCTGGTGGGGCACCTCGACAGCGAGACCGGTGACCTGGGCGAGTTCGCCGCGCTGAGGGACGTACGGCCCGGGGACACCGTGGAGGTGCGGCGGGCGGGGGCCGAGCCCGTCGTCCACCGCGTCACCGCGCGCGCCACCGTCCCGAAGGACGAACTGCCGCCGTCCGCCTTCCGCCGCTCCGGGCCGCCGGTGCTCACGCTCATCACGTGTGCGCCGCCGTTCGAGCCGGAGCGCGGCGGGTACACCGCCAACCTCGTCGTGACGGCGGAGCCGGTGGACGCCCGGCAGGGCCCCTGAGTCACCTGATCGCGTCTGCCGTTGTCCGTTCGTTCGGTGCCGTTTCGAACTGGCCGCGACCAAACAGACGTTCTCCGGTGCAAGCTTTCGATCATCACCGGTCATCCACGAAAACCCCCACACTCCGACATGTTCTGCCCGCCTACCGTTCCAGCGCGGCCAGGGCCGAAGAGCTGTGTTCCCGGAGGCCGCCGCGAGCACGAAACGACTGGAGAGGGAGACACCCGTGGCAACTGTGGAAGTGTCGCTGAAGGACGTCATGACCAGCGTCGAGGGGGCCCTGGGGGCGGCCGTCGTCGACTACTCGAGCGGCATGGCGCTGGGCACGCTGGGCGGGGGCAAGGACCTGGACCTGACCGTCGCGGCAGCCGGCAACACCGACGTGATCCGCGCCAAGGTGCGCACGATGGAACTGCTGGGTCTCTCCGGGCAGATCGAGGACATCCTCATCACCCTGGAGTCCCAGTACCACCTGATCCGGCTGGTCACCGGCCGCAGCGGCAACGGACTGTTCCTGTACCTCGTGCTGGACAAGTCCCGCTCGAACCTGGCGATGGCCCGCCACCAGCTCAAGCGGGTCGAGGAACAGCTGGAAGTGTGAGCCGCCCCGGGGCACGGCCGACGCGCGCCCACGATGTGAAGACTTCTTCAAGTCTCCACATGAACATGGTCCCAAGCCCTGGGCGCGTGTCACACCGAGCCAGAAGGATCGGCGGCGAAGGACGGCACATCGTGCGGTGGCGCCCCCTCAGGGCGCCACCGCGTACCGGATAACATCCCCGACGCGGCAGGGAGCGCGCACCCATGCAAGTCCCCCTCTACCAGGCCAAGGCAGAGTTCTTCCGGATGCTGGGCCACCCGGTGCGCATCCGGGTGCTGGAGCTGCTGCAGCACGGGCCGGTGCCGGTGCGGGACCTGCTGGCCGACATCGACATCGAACCGTCCAGCCTCTCCCAGCAGTTGGCGGTGCTGCGCCGGTCCGGCATCGTCGTCTCCGTACGGGAGGGCTCCACCGTGACGTACGCCCTCGCCGGCGGCGACGTCGCCGAACTGCTCCGCGCGGCCCGTCGGATCCTCACGGAGCTGCTGGCCGGCCAGAGCGAACTCCTCGCCGAGCTGCGGCAGGTGGACGTACCGGTGCCGTCGGCGCCCGGGGGCGGGGAGGGGTAGGCCGGGCGCCGGCGCCTCGCGGGCGGGTCGTGTCAGTCGTGTGCCGTGGGGTCGAAGCCCTCCGGTGCCCGGTCGAGGAAGGCTGCGATCGCGCTGATCCGGCCGTCCTCGGCGAACTCGATCACATCGGTGCCCGTGGCGAAGGACGTCCCGTCGCCGGTGAGGATCTCCCAGCGGAGGCGGGCCCTCCCGTGGTGGACTTCGGGCTCCTCACGGCGGCGGACCGTGGCGGGACCCGCGTGGGACACGAACTGGTCCCGGAAGTCCGCCAGCGCCGCCGCGCCGCGGAGGAGGCCGACGAGGGCGCGGTACTCGACCTCGTCGGTGAAGACCGTGGCGGCCAGGCGGTCCCTGTCGCCGTCGGGGCCGGTGTTCCAGAAGCGTGTGTAGCGCTCCAGCTGGGCGAGCGGGGTCGTCGTCCCGGTCATGGAGTCGGTCATGGCAGGTTCCTTTCGCTCCGCGCGGTGCCGTGCGGCGGACCGCGCTCCTGTCTCCGACTGTGCGCGGGCGAGGGGCGCGGAGTCCATGACCTGCGAGGTCATTGCCGTCGTGCGCCCCACGCGGCAGCCTGGGGCTCATGACGACGACCACCGCACCACCGGTCGGAGTGCTGCTGCGGCGCTGGCGTGAGCGCCGCCGTCGCTCCCAGCTCGACGTGGCGCTCGCGGCCGAGCTGTCCACCCGCCACCTGAGCTGCGTCGAGACCGGACGCGCCCGTCCCAGCCGGGATCTGGTCCGGCGGCTGTGCGACGAGCTGGACGTGCCGCTGCGGGAGCGCAACCCGATCTATCTCGCCGCGGGCTTCGCCCCCGTGCACCGGGAGCGTCCCTTCGACGACCTGGGCGCGGCGCGGGCCGCCGTGGAGGCGGTGCTCACCGGACACGAGCCGAACCCGGCCCTCGCGGTGAACGTACGCTGGGAGCTGCTGGCCGCGAACCGTGCCATGGGGCTGTTCCTCGGCGACGTGCGGCGCGGGCCGTCGGACCCGCCGTTCAACGTGCTGAAGGCGACGCTGGGGCCCGACGGCATGGCGGGGCGCGTCCTCAACCTCGCGCAGTGGCGCGCGCACGTCCTGCGCCGGGTCCGCCGCCAGCTGGAACGGACGGCCGGCGCCGGTCTCGCGGAGCTGCTCGCCGAGCTGGAGAGCTACCCGGTGCCGGATGGGGCGGACGAGCCCGGCCCGGGCGGGGAGGCGCAGGACCTGGTGGTTCCGCTGCGCCTGGCGTCCGAGTACGGGGAACTGGCGTTCCTGTACACGACGACCGTCTTCGGGTCGCCGCGGGACGTCACGCTCGACGAGATCGCCATCGAGACGTTCTTCCCGGCGGACGGGCGCACGGCCGAGCTGATGCGAGGGCTGGCCGGCTGAGGCCGGGGCGCGCGCTGTCCGGCCGGCGCCGGGTGCGGTGCCCTGTCTCAGGCGTCGCCGAGCGTGTCCAGGCCGGTGAGGGCGCCGACCGGGTCGGGGTCGGGCGTGCCGCGCGGCCACCAGTCGTCCTGGCCCGGCTCCGACTCGTACGCGTACCAGAGGTGGTCGCGGCCCAGGCGGAGCTGGACGTGGCCACGCGGGTGCGTGAGGCGGTTGCGCCACGGCCGGAAGGCGGGGAGGTCCGCCGCGAGCAGCAGCGGGCGGGCGCGGTCGAAGCGGCCGGCCGGCGGGTCCCACGGCTCCTCCAGCACGGCCAGTCCGGTCGGGCCGCCCTGCCGCCACGCGGCGACCGCGCGCGCCAGGTCGCCGGGCGTACGGCCGGCCGCCCGCGCCAGTGACGCGTAGAGCGCGCGGGTGCCCGCGGTCAGCCCCGAGCCGGGGCGGGCGGCGGCCAGACGCACCGCGTCGTGCCACAGGGACAGCGGGCCGACCGGGTCACGGCCCGTGGTGAGCAGGGCGTGCGCGCGGGCCGCCGCGTCGGTGGCGAGCTGGTCCAGCGCGAACGGGTCCGGGCCGCCCGGGGACGCCGGGTAGACGGGCGGCTGCTCCGGGTGCGACGGAGGCGGCAACGGCGCGGGCGGCGGCGGGAGTCCGGGACCTCGACGGGACACGGCGTCGGTGGCGCGCATGCCCGGCAGCTGCTCCGGCTCCCGTCCCTGGGCCGCCCGTGCGGCACGGGCCGCGCTGAGGCGGGAGAGCGCGTCGATCACCTCACGCTCGCCGCGCCCGCGCAGCAGGAGCAGCACGAACGGGTCGGCGTCCAGGAGACGGGCGGTCTGGTAGCACAGGGCGGCCGCGTGCTTGCACGGGTGACCCGAGTCGGGGCAGCTGCAGCGGGGGGCGAGGTCGCCCGGGCCGGGCAGCAGGGGGACGCCGCAGTCGGCGAGGGACTGCGGCATCTCCTTGTCCAGCAGGGCGGCGATGTGGCCCGGGCGGTCGGCCGCGGCGTCCAGGAAACGGTCCCAGTCGGCTTCGTCGAACGTCCGCAGGCGTACCTGTACGCGGTACGGGCGCGGGCGGCTGCCCTGCACGTACGCCAGGACCAGTCCCGGCGTGACGGTGATGGCGTCCACGTGCCCCTGCTGGGCGTAGCCGCGTCCGCGTGCGAGGCGGGCGGGGTCGAGCGCGCCGTCCTCCAACGCGGTCACCCACGCCCTCCCCCACCAGGTCTCGGCGAAGGGTTCACCGTCACCGGAGGGGCGGGGCGGGAACGGAGGGAAGGTACGGCGGTGGTCGCCGTCGCGGGCGGGGGCGGCCATGGAACGGGGGGTGGCCGGGTTCGCCGGCGGTGTGGCGGTCGCGGGGCGGACGGGCGCGTCCCGGCGGTCGCCGGCGGCGGCCGAGTCCCGCGGATGGTCGAGGGCCGGTGTCCGGTGGTCGGAGGCGGAGGCCGGTCCTCGGCCGGGTGCGGCGGTGTCGAGGGCGGGGCCCTGGTCGGTGGTGGGGACCTGCGCCGCGTCAGGAGCGGAAGCCGGCTCGGCGGAGGTGTGGGTGTCCGGCGGCTCCGCTGCGGGGCCGTGCCTCGGGTCGTCCGCGGCGGCGGGATGCGCCTCGACGCCGGACGCCCGGTCGTCCGCCACGTCGGGCATGCGGAACGCGTCGGCGAGGGTTTCGCGGATCTCGCGCGGGCGGCGGTCGGCGGCGCGGTCGCCCCGCGTGGTGCGGGGGATGCGCGGCGCGGGATCACGACGGGGACGCTTCGCCGCGTCCACCTGCTCGCGGGCCAGGGCTCGCGCCCGTTCCTCACGGGCGGCGCGCAACGCCTCCCGGGCGATGTCGCCGGGGCGGGACGCCTCGTGCCCGTACGGACCTCGGTCGGCGGGGCCGGGCGCGGCAGCGTCGGGGGCAGCCGGGTCCTCGTCCTCGCGAGTGGCGCCCACGGCGCCGATGGGGCCCTCCCCCGCGCGCGGACGTGCCGCGCTTGGCGCTTCTCCCTCGGCGGCCGAGGGCGCCTCCTGGGAGGGCGCGTCCCCCGCCTGCGGCACCCCGTCGCCACCGGCGGACGGCGCAAGCTCCGCCTGCGACCCGGCGACCGCCTCCGACGCCCCCCGCGCATCACTCGACGCTCCGCGTCGCGCCCGCCGAGCGCGGTGCAACGCCTCCCGCGCCGCATCGGACGGACGGGGCGCGCGGCCGGCCTGCGCGGCCCTCTCCCCCGAGGCCGCCGCACCACGCAACGCCTCCCGCGCGCCGTCAGCCGGGCGCGACACCCGGTCGCCCGGGACCGACACCTCGCCCGGTACGGACCCCTCCCCCAAAGCCCCCGCACCACGCAACGCCTCCCGCGCCCCGTCAGCCGGGCGCGACTCCCCTCCGGACCGGACCGACGGGTCTACCGTGCCGGACTCCCCGGCCGAGAACGCCGCGCGCCCCAACGCCTCCCCCACAGTCGCCGCACCACGCAGCGCCCCCCGCGCCCCCTCGGCCGGGCGCGACACCCGGTCGCCCGGGACCGACACCTCGCCCGGTACGGACCCCTCCCCCAAAGCCCCCGCACCACGCAACGCCTCCCGCGCCCCGTCAGCCGGGCGCGACTCCCCTCCGGACCGGACCGACGGGTCTACCGTGCCGGACTCCCCGGCCGAGAACGCCGCGCGCCCCAACGCCTCCCCCGCCCCCTCAGCCGGACACGACACCCGGTCGCCCGGGACCGACGCGCCACCCCGTACGGACCCCTCCCCCAAAGCCCCCGCACCACGCAACGCCTCCCCAGCCGGCGACTCCGACTCAGGCTGCGTGCCCCCCGCGACCGGAGGGGTCGGCTCCTCGGAAGAGACCGCGTCCCCGGTCGCGACACCCTTCTCGCGCGCCGCGCGCAGCGCCTCCCTCGCCTTGTCCGACGGGCGCGGTGTCATGGCGTCCTCCGCAGGGACACCAGGTCGGACAGCTCGCGGTCGGAGAGTTCCGTCAGGGCCGACTCGCCCGAGCCCAAAATCGCGTCGGCGAGGGCCCGCTTGGACTGGAGCATCTCGGCGATGCGGTCCTCCACCGTGCCCTCGGCGACGAGCCGGTGGACCTGGACGGGCTGGGTCTGGCCGATGCGGTACGCGCGGTCGGTGGCCTGTTCCTCCACCGCCGGGTTCCACCAGCGGTCCACGTGGACGACGTGTCCCGCGCGGGTCAGGTTCAGTCCCGTCCCCGCCGCCTTGAGGGACAGGACGAGCACGGGGACCGCGCCGCTCTGGAAGCGGTCCACCATCCGCTCCCGCTCGGGCACCGGCGTACCGCCGTGCAGCAGGTCGACCGGGACGGCGCGCTCAGCGAGGTGGCGGGTGATCAGGCGGGCCATGCCGACGTACTGGGTGAAGACGAGGGCGGAGCCGTCCTCCGCGAGCACCGTGTCCAGCAGCTCGTCGAGGAGGGCGAGTTTGCCGGAGCGGGCGGCGAGGCGGTCGCCGGCCGGGGCGTGCTCCTCCTTGAGGTACAGCGCGGGGTGGTCGCAGATCTGCTTGAGCGAGGTCAGCAGCTTCAGCACCAGGCCTCGGCGCCCCATCCCCTGCGCGGTCTCGATGGCGATCATCGACTCCCGCACCACCGCCTCGTACAGCGCGGCCTGTTCGCGGGTGAGCGGCACCGGGTGGTCCGTCTCCGTCTTGGGCGGCAGCTCGGGGACGATGCCCGGGTCGGACTTCTTGCGCCGCAGCAGGAAGGGGCGGACCAGGCGGGCCAGCCGCTCGACCGCCTGCTCGTCCTCGCCGGTCTCCACCGCGCGCGCGTGCCGGGCGCGGAAGGACTTGAGCGGGCCGAGAAGGCCGGGGGTGGTCCAGTCGAGGAGGGCCCACAGCTCGGAGAGGTTGTTCTCCACGGGCGTGCCGGTGAGGGCCACCCGGGCGGGCGCCGGGATGGTGCGCAGGGCCTTGGCGGTCGCCGAGTGCGGGTTCTTGACGTGCTGGGCCTCGTCGGCGACGACCATGCCCCACCGCTGTTCCGCGAGGGTGGGGGCGGCGGAGCGCATGGTGCCGTAGGTGGTGAGGACGAAGCCGCCGTCCAGGCCGTCGAGGGTGCGGTCGGGGCCGTGGAAGCGGCGTACGGGCACGCCGGGTGCGAACCGGGTGATCTCCCGCTGCCAGTTGCCGAGCAGGGACGCCGGGCACACCACGAGGGTGGGCTCCGAGCGGGCCCGCTTCAGGTGCAGGGCGATGAGGGTGACGGTCTTGCCGAGGCCCATGTCGTCGGCGAGGCAGCCGCCCAGGCCGAGGGAGGTCATGAGGTCGAGCCAGGCCAGGCCGCGGAGCTGGTAGTCGCGGAGGGTGGCGTCGAGGCCGGGCGGGGGTGCGGCGGGCCGCACGCCCGCGACCAGGCGGTCGCGGAGGGCGGCCAGCGTCCCGGCGGGCACCGCCTCCACCGTCTCGCCGTCGACCTCCGCCTCCCCGGTGAGGGCGACGGACAGCGCGTCGACGGGGTCGAGCAGCCCCAGATCCCGCTTGCGGGCCTTGCGGACGAGCGCGGGGTCGACCAGCACCCACTGGTCGCGGAGCCGGACGACCGGGCGGTGCGCCTCGGCCAGGGCGTCCATCTCGGCCTCGCTGAGCGGGTCGCCGCCCAGGGCGAACTGCCAGCCGAAGCGCAGCAGGTCCTCGCTCTCGAAGAAGCCGGTGCCGTCGGTCGCGGAACCGGGCGCGGAGCGGACGACGGCCGTGGCCGTGAGGTCCTGGGCCAGGTCGCGCGGCCAGTGCACGGCGACCCCGGCCGCGCCGAGCCGGGTGGCCGCCACGCCGAGCAGGTCGCTCAACTCGTCCTCGGACAGGGCGAGGACGTCCGGCACGTCCTGGTCGGCGAGCCGGTCCAGCGGGGGCCAGACGCGGGCCGCGCGCCGCACCGCGAGGGCGGCGTCCACGCGTGCGCGGGGTCCGAAGCCGTGGTCGGCCTCGCCGGACCAGAGGGCAGCCGCGTCGGTCACCAGCGTCGGGTCGGACAGGCTGTGCACCTGCACGATCGCCGCTCCCGCGCCGCGCGCGCCGCTGCCGCCCGAGGTCCCGTGGGCGTCGAAGAGGTCGTGCGCGGACAGGTCCAGGCGGAGCGAGATCCGTACGCCCGCGTCCATGCCGGCGGCGACCTCCGCGGCCCAGTCCCGGGCGTCGGGCAGCCGCTGGGGCCGCCGCGCGGCGAACGGCAGTCCGGAGGCGTAGGGCGCGGCGGGCGTGCGGGGCAGGGTGTCGGCGACCGCGTCGAGGAAGGCGCGGACCAGCGCCTCCGGCTGGGGCAGGCGCAGGGGGCCCGGGCCGGGCAGCGGCGCCGCGTGGCCCTCGTACGGGAGGGCGGCGGCGATCGCGCGCAGGTGGGTCACGTCGTCCGGTTCGAGCGGGCCGGCACGCCAGGCGTCGTACCCGTCGGCGGTGAGGCCGGGCAGCAGGCGGCCCCGGGCGGTGAGGCGCAGGGCGTGCAGGGCGGCGGCGCCCCAGCAGGCGGTGGCCGGGTGGGCCGCCGGATCGTGCCGGGCGCGGACCAGCAGGGGCAGGGCCTCGTCCACGGGCAGGGTCAGCGCGGGCACGGTACGGCGGCGCACGCTCGCGCCGTGCGGGCGTACGACGGTGAGGTCCGTGCGCCGGGCTTCCCCGGCCTCCGGGGGCACGTCCGCGCCGTCCGGGTCGTAGAAGGCGATCCGTCCGTCGCGGGGGAGCGGTGCGGGCAGGAACACGGCCGGCAGCGACGGCGCGACGAGCCCGTCG
The DNA here is from genome assembly GCF_022869105.1 of Streptomyces sp. BJ20. Classification (NCBI taxonomy): domain Bacteria; kingdom Bacillati; phylum Actinomycetota; class Actinomycetes; order Kitasatosporales; family Streptomycetaceae; genus Streptomyces; species Streptomyces sp. BJ20. The sequence goes on along the minus strand of NZ_CP094918.1, from coordinate 2,283,345 downwards.
GCCGTCACGACACCTTCGGCCGTCGCCGTCGCCCCGTCCATACGCCTTGCCACCTCCCCGCCCGTCCGTCGGACCAGTCGTCTTCGACTCTACGGGCGGGGTCCGACAATCGGCTCCGGCGGCCAGGTCGGGCGGCGGGTCACGGCACCGTGCGGGCCACGACGTACACGCGCGGGTAGCCGGGTTTGTCGTGGTTGACGACGACGTCGTGCGTGGGCGCCGGGTTCTTCTGCTCGTGCACCAGGCCGGACCAGGTGCCCGGGCCGTCGAAGGTCCAGCCGGTGACGTCGCGGTCGCGGTCGCCGATGGGGAGGCTGTCCTTCCGCAGGTCCTTCTCCGACATGCCCATGCTGGTGAGGAAGGCGGTCAGACCCGCGTCGCTGGTCTCGAACTCGACGTAGAGGCGGCTGGTCTTCCAGTTGTTCGTCTCGTACGAGGCGACCCACCAGGCCGGGTGCGGCACGGGCACCTGGTAGATGCGGCGCTGGAGCTTGGACGGCCAGCCCTCGGTGAGGCCGGTCGCCGAGTACTTCGCCTCCTTGTCCTTGCCGCTGGCCCGGCTCTGGTTGGCGGAGATCACCAGGTAGCCGGCCGGGACGCCGATGAGCAGGACGATGATCAGCAGGGTGAGGGCGCGGCGGCGGATCATGTGCCGCCGGTCCTCACCGGGGTGCGCCCCGCCCTGCCCGTCGGGGCGGCCGGGGTCGTTCGCCGGCGGGAGAAGCGGGCCCGTCACAGCGACTCCGAGGGGGAACGGCGGGCCTCCGCGAACTTCTCGTAGCGCTCGTACCGCTCGACCCGGCGGCGCTTGGCGCGGCGGAAGCGGCGGGCGACCAGGCGGGCCAGGTCGGCGGCGCCGACCATGCCGGCCTCGGGACCGAGCTGGGCGCGCACGACGCGGGCCTCGGGACGGTAGCCGCGCCCGGTGAGGTGCCGCTTGAAGGCGTCCCGGGCGGGGCCGATGAGCAGGTCGTCGGCCGCGGAGACGCCGCCGCCGATGACGAAGCAGGAGGGGTCGAGGGCGGCGGCCAGGTTGGCGATGCCGACGCCGAGCCACTGGCCGATGTCCTGGAGCAGCTCGATGCACATGGCGTCGCCCTCGCGGGCCAGCTCGGTGATCATCGGGCCGCTGATGTCGCCGATGTTGCCCTTGACGTGCTCGATGATCCCGTAGGCGACCGGGGAGTCGGCGGCGGCCAGCTCGCGCGCCTCGCGCACCAGGGCGTTTCCGGAGCTGTACTGCTCCCAGCAGCCGCGGTTGCCGCAGGGGCAGCGGTGTCCGCCGGGGACGACCTGCATGTGCCCGAACTCGCCGGCGACGCCGTACTTGCCGCGCTTGACCTGGCCGTCCTCGAGGATGGCGCCGCCGATGCCGGTGCCGAGGGTGATCATGACGAGGTTGTCCTCGCCGCGTCCGGCGCCGAAGCGCCATTCGGCCCAGGCGGCGGAGTTGGCGTCGTTGTCGACGAGGACCGGGACGGCGAGGCGTCCCGCGAGGCGGTCGCGCAGGGGTTCGTTGCGCCAGGACAGGTGGGGGGCGAAGAGCACCCGGTTGCGGTCGGCGTCGACCCAGCCGGCCGCGCCGATGCCGACGGCGTGCACGTCGTGCCGGTCGGAGAGGTCCAGGACGAGCTCCACGATGGTGTCCTCGACGACCTTCGGGCTCTTGGACTTGTCGGGAGTCTCGGCGCGGAGCTTCTCCAGGATGTTGCCGTCGGCGTCCACGACGCCCGCCATCACTTTGGTGCCGCCGATGTCGATGCCCACGGTCGGCACCCGGGGCGCCGACAGGTGGGAGCGGCGCTCCCGCGTGCCGACCGTTCTCAGGACGGTCGCGCGCCGGGAGCCGATGGGGGCGGTGAAGTCGCGGTAGGTGCTCATCGGGTGCGATTGTGCCGCACGGGGGCCCCGATCGCGGTACCGGGCAGGTGACGGGGTCCGTCGGATCCGGCACCGGAAGCGGGTGGACGCGCGACGGAGGCGTGCCCTCCGCCGTTCGCGTCCGCACCGGTCGGCGCGCTCCCACCGTACGCCTGTGCATCGCGTCACATTGTCCGGACAATGCGACGACCGGGGCCGCCCGGGGGCCGGCTCAGCTCCGTACGAGCAGCTGGAACTCGAAGGAGTACCGCGAGGGCCGGTAGGTGTGCGTGCCGTACTCCACCGCGCGCCCGGTGTCGTCGAAGGTGACCCGCTGCATGGTGAGCAGCGGGGCGCCGGGCTGTTCACGCAGCCGCTCGGCCTCGACGGCGGTGGCGGCCCGCGCGCCGATGGTCTGGCGGGCGCTGTGCAGGGTGATCCCCGCGGCCCGCATCAGCCGGTACAGGCCGGTGGCCTCGAGCTGGCCGGTGTCCAGGTCGAGCAGGCCGGTCGGGAGGTAGTTGCACAGGTACGCGATGGGCTCGCCGTGCGCGGAGCGCAGCCGCTCGACGCGGTGGACCTCGCCGCCCTCGGTGACCCCGAGCGCGGCGGCGACCTCGGCGGACGCGGCGACCATGGTGTTGACCAGCACGGTGGTGGTGGGACGCTGCCCCGCCGACTCCAGGTCGTCGTAGAGGCTGCTCAGCTCCAGCGGGCGTTTCACCTTGCTGTGCACGACCTGGGTGCCGACGCCGCGGCGGCGCACCAGCAGGCCCTTGTCGACGAGCGACTGGATGGCCTGGCGGACGGTCGGCCGGGACAGGCCGAGGCGCGCGGCCAGCTCGATCTCGTTGCCCAGCAGGGTGCCGGGGGTGAGGGTGCCGTGCTCGATGGCGGACTCCAGCTGCTGGGCCAGCTGGAAGTACAACGGCACGGGGGAGCCGCGGTCCACGCTCAGCTCCAGCTGCACGGTCGGGTCCACTTCTGGTTTCGGCACGAAGCGAGCGTATCGGCGCGGGCTGTTGACGGGAAGTCGTGTAGTTCGGTTGTCCGGACATACGCATTGACAGGGAGCGGTCCGAGCCCCACTTTGTTTCCATGCGCATCGGGGTCATCGGTACGGGCCGTATCGGCACCATTCACGCCCACACACTCAGCAGGCACCGCGAGGTCGGGTCCCTCATTCTCACGGACGTCGATCCGGCGCGGGCCCAGGCCCTCGCCCACCGGCTCGGCGAGACGGCGGCGCCGGGGGTGGACGAGATCTACACCTGGGGGGTCGACGCCGTGGTGATCACCACGGCCACCTCCGCCCACGCGGACCTGATCGCGCGGGCGGCGCGCGCGGGTCTGCCGGTCTTCTGCGAGAAGCCCATAGCCCTGGACATCGCGGGCACGTTACAGGCGATCACGGAGGTGGAGACCGCCGGGACGGTGCTTCAGATGGGCTTCCAGCGGCGGTTCGACCGCGGGTACAGGGGCGCCCGCGAGGCGGTACGGACGGGCAGGCTGGGGCGGCTGCACACGGTACGCGCGATGACCAGCGACGCCGAGCCGCCGGCCCCCTCCCTCCTGGCGCAGTCGGGCGGGCTGTACCGGGACACGCTCATCCACGACTTCGACGTCCTGCGCTGGGTGACCGGCCGGGAGGTCGTCGACGTGTACGCCACCGGGTCGGACGCGGGTCCGCCGATGTTCCGCGAGGCGGGCGACGTCGACACGGGCGCGGTGCTGCTCACCCTCGACGACGGCGCCCTCGCCACGGTCACCGGGACCCGGATGAACGGCGCCGGCTACGACGTGCGCATGGAACTCGCCGGAGAGCGCGACCAGATCGTCGTCGGTCTCGACGACCGTACGCCCATCGCGTCCACCGAGCCGACGGGACCGCCCGCCGCGGACAAGCCGTGGACCGGCTTCCTGGAGCGGTTCGGACCCGCGTACGAGGCGGAACTGGTCGCGTTCGTCGAGGTGGTGCGGGGCGAGCGGCCCAACCCGTGCGACGGCCGTGAGGCCCTGCGGGCGCTGCTGATCGCGGAGGCGTGCGAGAGATCGCGGCGGGAGCGCAGACCGGTGCGGCCGGCGGAGCTGCTGAGCAGCGCGCAGGAGGCGCTGACGTGAGACACGGGGGTGTCGGGCGACACCCCCTCCTTCATGTCGTCGTGCTTCTCGTGCCCTCATGAAGGGCGGGCCGTCACCGGGAGGACCGTCCCCTGCGCCACCGCGCACAGGGTCTCCTCGTCGTCCTCCGTCACCGTGAGGAGGTCGCAGCGGGTGACCGCCTGGCGTCTGCCCGCGTGGACGACGGCGGCGCGGGCGCGGAGGGTGCGGCCGGTGGCCGGACGCAGGTACTGGACGGAGAAGCCGCCGGTCAGCACCGACGGTCCGAGGACCGCGCCGGCGGCGAAGGTGAGCGCGTTGTCGGCGGCGTAGGCGAGGACGCCGCCGTGCAGGAAGCCGTTCTGCTGGTGCAGGTCCTCCCGGATGTCGATCTCCAGGGTGGCCCCGCCGTCGCCGAAGGCGGTGACACGGGCGCCGAGGAGCCTGCTGAACGGCTGGGCGTCCAGCAGCTTCCGTGCGGCGGCGAGGTCGAGTTCGGGCGGCGGGGTCACGGTGCGGGGCTCCTCGGAACGGCCGGTGGACGTCACGGGCTGTCGGTCTCCTCCAGCAGGCCCGCGTCATGGGCGAGCAGCGCGATCTGGACACGGTTGTTGAGGTCGAGCTTGGCCAGGATGCGGGAGACGTGCGTCTTGACCGTGGCCACGCTCATGTACAGCGCGGCGGCGATCTCCGCGTTGGCGAGGCCCCGGCCGACGGCCACGGCGACCTCGCGTTCGCGGTCGTTGAGGGCGGCGACGCGGTCGCGGGCGCGGGAACGGCGGCCGTCACCCGGTCCCGGGTCGCCGGCGGCGTGGGCCATCAGCTGCCGGGTGACCGCGGGCGACAGCACCGGGTCGCCGGCCGCGACGCGGCGTACGGCGGCGACGATCTCGGCGGGCGGGGTGTCCTTCAGCACGAAGCCGGCCGCGCCCGCGCGGAGTGCGCGCAGGACCTGGTCGTCGGCGTGGAAGGTGGTGAGCACGACGATCTGCGGGGCGTCGTCGCGGCCGCGCAGCGTCTCGGTGGCGGTGAGGCCGTCGACGGAGGGCATGCGGATGTCCATGAGGACGACGTCCGGGCGGGTGCGGTCGACGAGTGCGCTGACCTCGGCGCCGTCGGCGGCCTCTCCGACGATCTCGATGTCGTCGGCGCCGCCCAGCATGAAGGAGAGGCCGGCGCGGACGAGGGGGTCGTCGTCCACGAGGAGCACGCGGATTCTTGTCATGGGCGGTACGTAATCATGCACCGGGGTGTCGCGGCCGAGGGTGTCCGCGCAACTCGTCGCTTGCGGGCGCCCCGAGGGGCCCGGGAAACGGCGCGACCAGCCCCCCCCCCCCCCCCCCCCCCCACGGCCCGCACCCGGCGCGAACGACATGGCGAAGCACCCCCCGAGCCGCAGGTACGGCGTGCAGCCGAGGTGCGGTGCAGAGGTGCCGTGGTGGGGACCACGTCTAGCGCCACGGCAGCCGTGCCCTCACCTCGAAGCCGCCCTCCGGGGTCCGGCCGTGCGCCAGGGAACCCCCAGCCAGCGTCGCCCGTTCCGTCAGGCCGATCAGGCCCTGGCCCGCGCCGGGAACCGGGGGGACGTCCCCCTCCGGGGGCGGGTTGTGGACCCGCACGGTGAGGTCCTCGCCCGGGCCGCCGGAGACGGAGACCGTGACCTCCGTGCCGGGGGCGTGTTTGCGGGCGTTGGTCAGGCCCTCCTGGGCGATGCGGTAGGCGGTGCGGCCGACGGAGGCGGGGACGGAGGCGGTGTGGGTGACCCGCTGGTCCAGGGTGACCTTCATGCCCGCCTGGCGGGACTCGGCGACAAGGGTGTCGAGCGCCGCCAGCGTCGGCTGCGGACGCCCCGCGTCCTCGCTGTCGCCGGCCCGCAGCACCCCGATGATCTCCCGCAGGTCCTGGAGTGCCTCGTGGGCGCTCTCCCGGATCACACCGGCCGCCCGCGCGATCTCGTCGCGCGGGGCGTCGGGCCGGAACTCCAGCGCGCCCGCGTGCACGCTGAGCAGCGTCAGCCGGTGCGCGAGCACGTCGTGCATCTCCCGCGCGATGGCCTCGCGGGCGAGCCGCTGCGCCTGTTCGGCCCGCAGCCGCGCCTCCGTCTCGGCGCGCCGGGCCCGGTCCCGCAGGCTGAGCATGAGCTGCCGTTTGGACCGGACGAACATGCCCCAGCCGACCGTGGCGACGGTCAGCACGAGGAGAAGGACGACGACGGCGAGGTACGGCAGGTCGGGGTCGGGGCGCCACCAGAAGTACAGCGGCGTGAGCGCCAGCTGCGCGCCGGCCACCCAGGCCACGTACCGGAACGGCCGGTGCACGGCGAGCGTGAACAGGGCGATGATCGCGACGCCGCCGGAGGTCTCGGAGAGGAAGCCGACCGGCACCATGGCCACGGCCAGGCCGAACGGCCACCGGCGGCGCAGCCAGACCGCCGCGCAGGAGAGCGCGCCGAGCACCTGGTCGAGGACGGCGACGGCGCGCGGGAGGTCGGTGTTGTCCCGCAGTGCTTCGGCGCCGAGCAGTCCGATCAGCACCGCGAGCAGGAAGCAGGAGAAGTCGACGACCCAGTCGCGGGCGGTTCGCCGGGGACGGCGGCCGGAGCGGCTCGCGTCGGGGTCGAGCTCGTGGATGAGGGCGGACGGGAAGAACCAACTGGGCCCCGTGTACGCGGGGGCGGTCCTCGCCGCCTTGTCATCGGTCACGGTCGACAAATCTATGCAGTGGGCGCCCGGTACGGCGCCTCGCGGGCGGAATCGCCGACCAAAGTCGCGCGGCCTCAAACTTTCGGCGTCCCGGCGGAAGCAGGCCGTCCACCTCGGTCGGGAAGGCCTCGCCCCGCGGCCGATGTGGGTGGGGGGTCCGCGGGGCGAGAGTCGGGGGCATGAAGAAGCTGCTGGAGATCGTGGGGTTCCTGGCCGTGCTTCAGGGCGTGGCCGGTCTGGTGACGGAGTTCACCGACTGGAACTGGGGCCTGGTGCGGCGGGCCGGGTTCCTCGCAGGCTACGAGATCTACGCGAGCGTCGCCCTGCTGGTGCTGGGCGTCGCTCTGTTCGCCCTCGCGGAGACCCGGAAGCCAGGCGGCTGAGCCGCCGGCCGGCCAGGAACCGGTCAGCAGGAGTGGTCGACCAGGTCGAACGAGGCGTAGTGGTCGGCGGTGTAGTAGTCCTCGTGGTACTCCTCACCGGTCACGATCCGGCGGGCGCCGCGGGTGGGGGAACCGGGCGTGATCACCGTGTACTCGTGGTAGTAGCCGGTGTCCTGGCCGGGGAGGATGCCCTCCCTGTTCTGGAAGACCGTGCCGTCCTGCTCGAAGGGGAACGGGCCGCCCTGTTCGACGAGGTCGAGGGTGTCGTGCGCCTCGGACGGCAGGTCGCCGTAGCAGATGTCGCCGACCGCCAGGACGGACGGCGTGGCGGACACGGCGACAGGAAGGGCGGGGGCGGCGTGTGCCGCCGGGGCGGAGAGCGCTCCGCCGCCGCCCAGCAGGAGGGCGGACAGGAGGGATGCCGCGGCCCCGGACCGGGCCGCTCGTGGGGGGAATCGCATACCCCATGATGACGCGCGTAGACACTGGCATGTCAATGTCAAGTGCATGGATGTTTCGGTGTGGTCCGATGAGTTTTCGGTGACGTGGCACGGGGGCGTGCCGGACCGGGTGACGGAGCGGCAGGTCGACGTCCGATCGCCGCCGGTGCCCTCCCGTGCCGGCCGCTGAGATGGACGTATGACCACACAGATCACGGAGAAGACCCTGCTCGGCCGGGCGGCGCTGGTGACCGGCGGCAGCCGCGGCATCGGCGCCGCGACGGCACTGCGGCTCGCCCGGGAGGGCGCGGACGTCGCGGTGACGTACGTGAGCGGAAAGGAGGCGGCGGAGGACGTCGTACGGGCCGTCGAGGCGCTGGGGCGCCGCGCGGTGGCCCTGCGCGCGGACGCCGGCGACCCGGAGGAAGCGGCCTCGGCGGTGACCACGGCCGTGCGGGAACTGGGCCGGCTGGACGTGCTGGTGAACAACGCGGGCGTCGGCGTGCTCGGCCCGCTGGAGTCCCTCTCCCCCGCCGACGTCGACCGGGTGCTCGCGGTGAACGTGCGCGGTGTCTTCCTCACCTCGCGCGCGGCGGCCGCGGTGATGGCGCGTGGGGGCCGGATCGTCACCGTCGGCTCGTGCATGACGCAGCGGGTGACGGGCCCGGGCGGGACCCTCTACGCGATGAGCAAGGCGGCGCTGGTGGGGCTCACCAAGGCGCTGGCGCGGGAGCTGGGCGAGCGCGGGATCACCGCGAACATCGTCCATCCGGGGCCGACCGACACGGAGATGAACCCGGCCGGCGGCCCCTACGCGGCCGGTCAGGCGGCGGCCACCGCCCTGGGCCGGTTCGGTACGGCGGAGGAGGTGGCGGAGACCATCGTCCACCTCGCGGGCGCCGCGTACGTGACGGGCGCGGAGGTGGCGGTGGACGGCGGTCACGCGGCCTGACCGGACCAGGGGGCGCCCGCTTCCGGAGGCGGGTTCCGAAAGGCGGGCGCCCGCGCGGGAGTCAGCCCCCGAGCTCCTGCCTCCGTGCCTCCAGCGCCGCCGTCCCCCGGTCCGTCAGGGTGCCGAAGAGGCGGAGGCGGGAGATGCCGCCGTCGGGGTGGATGTCCACGCGCGCGTGGGTGCCCACCGCGGGGTCCGGGAGGACGAAGCGGTGGTTGGTGTCGGGCTGGAGGCGGGTGCGGGGCAGGATCTCCCGCCAGTCGCCGTCCTCACCGTCCCGCACGGACACCGACGCCCAGCCGGCCGCGTTGCCCTTGAGGTAGGCGGTGTCGATCTCCAGCGCGCGGAGCTGCGACCGGGCGACCAGGCGGTACGTGATCCAGTCGTGGCCGTGGTCGCGGCGCCGCCGGGTCTCCCAGCCGTCGTCCATCTTCCGGGAGCGGCCGGGCCGGACGGTGTTGGCGGCGGGCGAGTAGAAGCGGTCGGAGGCGTCCTCGACACGGCCGCCGTTCTCCAGGGCGACGACGTCGAAGGTGCCGAGCGCGGTGAGCCAGGCCAGGTCGGGGACGACCTCGCCGTACACGCGGAGGCGGGCGATGCCGCCGTCGGGGTGCTGGTTGAGGCGCAGGTGGGTGAAGCGCTGTTCGGCGGTGACGGCGAAGCCGTTGGCCGCGTGGCCGCCGATCCGGGTGCGCGGCACCAGCGTCGTCCACTTCACTTCGTCGGAGAGCAGTTCCTCGGGCGACGGGGAGCCGTCGACGGCGGTGCCCTCCACCGAGACCGCCTGCGGGTAGTTGCCGCGGAAGTGGGCGGTGTCGACGACGACGCCGCGGACGACGCCGGGCGTGCCGAGGCGGATCAGCGCCCAGTCGTGGTCGTCCTCGGCGGGCCAGGGGTGGTCGGCGGAGACGCCGCGCCGCCGCCGGGTCTCCCAGCCGTCCATGATCTTGCCCTTGTGGCCGAAGCGTTCCGGGTCGAAGACGGGGCGGCCGGGCAGCAGGAGGTTCTCGCGCTCGGCGAAGAACTCGTCGTTGGCGGCGATGACACCGGCGCCGAGCCGGCGGTCGGCGAGGTCGGCGAGGTGGGTGAAGGGGAAGTCGGCGGTGCGGTAGTCCGCGTACGGGTCGCCGCCGCCGTAGGGGCTGGCGTCGCCGGTGAAGGTCTCGATCGCCGTCACGGTGATGTGGTCCTGCCTTTCGGATGTCGTTTCAGGGCCGGGTGAGCAGGCGGCCCTTCGGTGCGGTGAACTCCCCGTCGGACAGGACGCGTTCGCCGCGCAGCCAGGTGGACCTCACGACGCCGTGCAGGGTGCGTCCGGCGTAGGCGGTCACGCGGTTGCGGTGCTGGAGGGCGGCCGGGTCGACGGTGAAGGTCTCGTCGGGGGCGAGGACGGCGAAGTCGGCGTCGCGGCCGGGCGCGATGGCGCCCTTGCGGGCCCCGAGGCCGGCCAGCCGGGCCGTGCGCGTCGCCGTCCAGCGGACCACGTCCTCCAGGGCGTGGCCGCGCCTGCGGGCCTCGGTCCAGACGGCCGGGAGGCTGAGCTGGAGGCCGGAGATGCCGCCCCAGGCGGTGGCGAAGTCGTCCGTCTTGAGGTCGGCGGTGGACGGGGAGTGGTCGGTGACGACGCAGTCGACGGTGCCGTCGGCCAGGGCCTGCCACAGCAGGTCCTGGTTGGCGGCCTCGCGGATGGGCGGGCAGCACTTGAACTCGCTCGCGCCGTCCGGGACTTCCTCCGCGGTGAGGGTGAGGTAGTGCGGGCAGGTCTCGGCGGTGACGCGGACGCCGTCCGCCTTGGCCTCGGCGATCAGGGGCAGCGCGTCGGCCGAGGAGAGGTGCAGCACGTGCACGCGCGCGTCGAAGCGCCGGGCCTGCTCCAGGAGCTGCGCGATGGCGGTGTCCTCTGCCCGGCGGGGCCGGGAGGCGAGGAAGTCGGCGTAGCGGGGGCCGCCCCGCTGCGGGGCGTCGGCGAGGTGGCCCGGGTCCTCGGCGTGGACGATGAGCAGGCCGTCGAAGGAGGCGATCTCGCGCAGGGCGCGGGCGAGCTGTTCCTGGTCGAGGTGAGGGAACTCGTCGACGCCGGACGGCGACAGGAACGCCTTGAAGCCGAATACCCCCGCCTCGTGCAGCGGGCGCAGGTCGGCCACGTTGTCGGGGAGGGCGCCGCCCCAGAAGCCGACGTCGATGTGGGCCTTGTCGGCGGCCGTCTTCCGCTTGACGCGCAGGTGGTCGACCGTCGTGGTGGGCGGGAGGGAGTTGAGCGGCATGTCGACCAGCGTGGTGATGCCGCCGGCGGCGGCCGCGCGGGTGGCGGTCCAGAAGCCCTCCCACTCGGTGCGGCCGGGGTCGTTGACGTGCACGTGGGTGTCGACCAGGCCGGGCAGCAGGACGTCGTCGCCGAGATCCTCCAGGCGGGCGCCGTCGGGGACGGGCGCGTCGTGCGGCAGGACGGCCGTGACGGTGCCGCCCGCCACGGCGACGGACGCGGCGCGCATCCCCTCGGGGGTGACGACGCGGGTCGAGCGCAGCACCAGTTGGACGTCGGGCACCCGGAGCCTCCTGCGGTCCGCCGGAAAATTCAACGTTCTGTTGAAGGAGTGTTGCCTTCGGACCTCACTGCGTCAAGGGTGCTCCCGCCGCCACGGCGGCGCGAGCACCATCTCTGGACGTTTCCACAAAGCGGAATTACCATTCCGTCAAACAGAACGTAGCTCCGCACAAGCGGGCCGCCGACCGGCCGCCGGGTAGGCTTCTGACCTCCTGCCAGCACCGAAAGGAACGCGCCGTGCCGACGTCCAGCGCCAGCACCACCGACTCCGCCCGGCCCGCCGCCAGTGGCGGCGTGCAGTCCCTCGAGCGCGCCTTCGACCTGCTGGAGCGGATGGCGGACGCGGGCGGCGAGGTCGGCCTGAGCGAGCTGTCCGCCAGCAGCGGCCTGCCGCTGCCGACGATCCACCGCCTGATGCGCACGCTGGTCGCCTGCGGCTACGTGCGCCAGCAGCCCAATCGGCGGTACGCGCTGGGCCCGCGCCTGATCCGCCTCGGCGAGTCGGCGTCCCGGCTGCTGGGCACCTGGGCGCGGCCGTATCTGGCGCGGCTGGTGGAGGAGACCGGCGAGACGGCGAACATGGCCCTGCTGGACGGGGACGAGATCGTGTACGTGGCGCAGGTGCCGTCGAAGCACTCGATGCGGATGTTCACCGAGGTCGGCCGGCGCGTGCTGCCGCACTCCACGGGCGTCGGGAAGGCACTGCTGGCCGGGTTCCCGCCCCAGGAGGTGCGGGCGCTGCTGGGCCGCACCGGCATGCCCGCGGCCACGGACAGGACCATCACCACACCCGAGGGCTTCCTCGCCGCACTGGAGGAGGTGCGCCGGCAGGGGTACGCCATCGACGACAACGAGCAGGAGATCGGCGTGCGCTGCCTGGCGGTCCCGGTGCCGGACGCGCCCACGGCGGCGGCCGTCTCGATCTCGGGCCCGGCGGGCCGCGTCACGGAGTCGGCGACGGAGCGGATCGTGCCGGTGCTGCAGGAGATCGCGCGCGAACTGTCGGAGGCGCTGGCCAACCCGGGAGGAGGCCCGGCCGCCTGAGGGCGCACTGCGGGCGCGTCGGACGCGAGGCTCGCCGCGCCCGTCTCGAGGTCGGGGCACCGGCACCGCCCTCCCCCGGGCCCGTAGGGACCTCGCACTCACCCTGCGTCGGAGGCGCACCGCACGGATCCCCCGCGAGGGCTACACCTCGAACGCCCGTACGTCATGCGCGAGGTGACGTCCCGAAGAGGTCGACCGCCTCGCGGAGTTGACGCAGCCCCTCCCCCAGCGCGCTCACCGAGCCGATGGCTCCGGCGACGAGCAGCAGGGAGCGGCGCAGCACCGGGATGTCGGGGTGGTCGGCGGCGGCCAGTCCTGCCAGCATGGCGAGCGCCTCCTCCGCTACACCCCGGTCCCGGAACTCCACACGATGTGCCGCCAGTTGGCGGCGTAACCGGGCCACGGCGGAGCGCAGCTCCGCCACACGCGGATCCACCTGACTGCCGGGCACACACCTCTGGTCCACGCCTCGCAACACAGTCCTCCCCCTGGCAGGTCGTCGTGCGCCTCCCCTGGCCGGTCCCACGCGCCCCCGCGGACCGGTGCGCGCCAGTAAACGCCATCCCGGGGCCTTTGCGCCAGTCCGCTGCGTCATCGACTTGTTCCGGAGCGTGACACCGTGGCCCGAGGCACCCTTCCGCCGGACGCCCGGACGGGCGGCTTCGGGTGGGGTATGCAGGACGCATGACGGACGACGAGAACCGGGTGGCCGGCCTGTTGCTGGCGGCCGGCGGCGGACGCCGGCTCGGCGGGCGCCCCAAGGCCCTGCTCCCCCACCGGGGGCGGCTCCTCGTGGAGCACGCGGCGGAGGTGCTGCGCGCGGGCGGCTGCGCGAGCGTGCACGTGGTATTGGGGGCACGCGCCGATGAGGTGCGCGCCCGTGCCGAGCTGCCGGACTGTGCGCTCGTGGACAACCCGGACTGGGAGCACGGCATGGGCACGTCCCTGCGGGCCGGCCTTGAGGCGCTCGCCGGTGCGGGCGCGCGGGCCGCGCTGGTGCTGCTGGTTGACCAGCCGGGGATCGGCCCGGAGGCGGTGGCCCGGGTGCGGCGCGCGTACCGGTCGCCGCGCTCGCTGGCCTCGGCGGCGTACGACGGTGTGCGCGGCCATCCGGTGCTGTTCGGCGCCGGACACTGGGCGGGGATCGCCGCGACCGCCACCGGAGACCGGGGGGCACGCGCCTACCTGGGGGAGCACGCGGACGCCGTGGAACTGGTCGAGTGCGGCGACGTCGCGGAGGCGTACGACATCGACACGGAGGCGGATCTGGCGCACCTTGAGTGAGGACTCTCGACATCAACAAAACATTGAACTTCCACCATGAGGAAACTACTATCCACTGATCAGATGCCCTGTGCCCGGAGCAGGGGCCTCCCCCGCCGTACCCGGGTCGCCCGGCACCCGGTGCCCCCCCCGCACGCCGAAGGAAGTGACAGCTGATGTCCGCACCAGCGCCGTCCCCGCTGGCCATCGTCGACGCCGAACCCCTGCCGCGGCAGGAGGAGGTCCTCTCCGAGACGGCCCTCGCCTTCCTGGCGGAGCTGCACCGGCGGTTCACGCCCCGGCGGGACGAGCTGCTCGCCCGGCGCGCGGAGCGCCGCGCCGAGATCGCCCGCACCTCCACCCTCGACTTCCTCCCCGAGACGGCGGCGATCCGCGCCGACGACTCCTGGAAGGTCGCCCCGGCCCCGCCGGCCCTGGAGGACCGCCGCGTCGAGATCACCGGCCCGACCGACCGCAAGATGACCGTCAACGCGCTCAACTCCGGTGCCAAGGTGTGGCTCGCCGACTTCGAGGACGCCTCCGCGCCGACCTGGGAGAACGTGGTCACCGGCCAGCTCAACCTGATCGACGCGTACACCCGCGGCATCGACTTCACCGACGAACGCACCGGCAAGACGTACGCCCTGCGTCCGGACGAGGAGCTGGCGACGGTCGTCATGCGCCCGCGCGGCTGGCACCTGGACGAGCGCCACCTCACCGACGCCGGCGGCGCCCCGGTGCCCGGCGCGCTGGTCGACTTCGGCCTGTACTTCTTCCACAACGCCAAGCGGCTGCTCGACCTCGGCAAGGGGCCGTACTTCTACCTGCCGAAGACGGAGTCGCACCTCGAGGCGCGGCTGTGGAACGACGTGTTCGTGTTCGCGCAGGACTATCTGGGCGTCCCCCGGGGCACCGTCCGCGCCACGGTCCTCATCGAGACGATCACGGCCGCGTACGAGATGGAGGAGATCCTCTACGAGCTGCGCGACCACGCCTCCGGGCTGAACGCGGGCCGCTGGGACTACCTGTTCTCCATCGTCAAGAACTTCCGCGACGCAGGACCCGGGTTCGTGCTGCCGGACCGCAACGCGGTGACGATGACCGCCCCGTTCATGCGGGCGTACACCGAACTCCTCGTCCGCACCTGCCACAGGCGTGGCGCCCACGCGATCGGCGGCATGGCGGCGTTCATCCCGTCCCGGCGGGACGAGGAGGTCAACAAGGTCGCCTTCGAGAAGGTGAAGGCGGACAAGGACCGCGAGGCGAACGACGGCTTCGACGGCTCCTGGGTCGCCCACCCGGACCTGGTGCCGATCGCGATGGAGTCCTTCGACCGGGTGCTCGGCGACAGGCCGAACCAGAAGGACCGGCTGCGCGAGGACGTCGACGTCAAGGCCGAGGACCTGATCGCGATCGGCTCGCTCGACGCCAGGCCCACGTACGCGGGTCTGGTCAACGCCGTGCAGGTCGGCATCCGGTACATCGAGGCGTGGCTGCGCGGCCTGGGCGCGGTGGCCATCTTCAACCTGATGGAGGACGCGGCCACCGCGGAGATCTCCCGCTCCCAGATCTGGCAGTGGATCAACGCGGGCGTGGTGCTCGACAACGGCGAGCGGGTCACCGCCGAGCTGGCCCGCAAGGTCGCCGCCGAGGAACTGGCGGACATCCGCGCGGAGATCGGGGACGAGGCGTTCACGGCGGGCAACTGGCAGCAGGCGCACGACCTGCTGCTGAAGGTCGCCCTCGACGAGGACTACGCGGACTTCCTGACACTGCCGGCGTACCAGCAGCTGAAGGGCTGAGGCGGCCCGTCCGGGCGGTTCACCTCTCCGAGTGGCCCAGGGGTTTCCCCGGGGCCACTCGGTCGCGTACGGCCTGCTTGACCGCCGTCGGCTCCGGGAAGCCCTGCTCGCGCCGGTCCCAGACGACCTCGCCCCCGACCCTGACCACGAACACGCCGCCGGTGCCGGGCCTGAGCGCCAGCTCGGTCAGTTCCTGCTCGAAGGTGGTCAGCAGCTCCTGCGCCAGCCAGGCCGCCCGGGGCAGCCAGCGGCACCGGGTGCAGTACTCGATCTCCACGCGCCGCGCGTCGGCCGTCATCGCAGGTGCACCGTCCCGTCCTGTTCCACCGCCGGCCGGCCGTGCAGGTCGGGCACCTGCTTGAGCCAGGCCGGGCGGCCCTGTTGCGTCCGTGCCGCCCGGAGGGCGTTCTCCGCGGCGATCTCCTCCGCCGTGGGGAAGTCGAGGGGCAGCCACGCGCCGGACGCCCGTGCCCGCGCGTGCAGGTGTTCCACGTACGCCGCGCGGACCGCCTCGGGCGAGGCGAACCCCGGCTCGCCGTCCAGCCAGGGGTCGGGCACCTGGTGCACGATCGACCGCAGCAGTTCCTCCGTCACCCGGGGCGCCAGTTCCGCGTCGGCGGCGCGCACGTCGGGCCCGTACCGGCCGAGGGCGTGGTGGCGGAAGTCGTACGCCTTCGCCGGGTCACCGGCGTCCCAGCGGTGGTGGAAGACGAGCGCGGCGCCGTGGTCGATCAGCCACAGCCGGGGCGGGGCGACGCCGAGCGTCGGCCACAGCAGCAGGTTGGAGCTGTGCACGGTGCGGTCGACGTTCGCGGTGAGTGCGTCGAGCCACACGATCCGACCGGCCTCCAGCGGATCGACGGCGAACGTCTCGGCGGCCTCGGGGGTGAAGTCGCGCGCTCCCGGCAGGTGGTCCATGCCGAGGTTGACCCCGGCGCTGGCGGCGTGCAGGTCGCGCACCTCCTGGTGGGGTTCAGCGTCGGCGATCGCCGGGTCGAAGTGCACCAGCACCAGCTCCGGGAAGCGCAGCCCGAGCGCCCGCGCCAGCTCGCCGACGATCACCTCGGCGACCAGTGCCTTGCGGCCCTGCGCGGAGCCGGTGAACTTGACGACGTAGGTGCCCAGATCGTCCGCCTCGACGACGCCCGGCACGGAGCCCCCGGAGTGCAGGGGCTCGACGTAACGGGTGGCGGTGACCTGCTTCAGCATGCTCCGGGCCACCCCATCCTCGTACGACGTCGGACAGGAATCCTAACCGCGCGGGGTGGGGCGACGCCGGGCCGGTCAGGCAGGTGGCCCGGTCTCCTTCTCGCGCTCCTCCGCCCGGCGGAGGGTGTCCGCCGGCACCATCTCGGGGACGTAGTCGGGGCAGTCGGGGTTGTGGCAGGGGCCGGCCCGCCAGCGGGGGACGTTGATGCCCATGGTCTTGTGTCGGGTGACGACGGTGTCGACCGGCTGTCCGCACGAGCCGCACAGCAGTTCGGTGGACCGGCTCCCGTCGCGCCTGCGGTCGCTGCTCATGCCTCCACTTTACTCCCGCTTTACGTGTTTTCATCCT
Organism: Streptomyces sp. BJ20; assembly: GCF_022869105.1. Taxonomy (NCBI): domain Bacteria; kingdom Bacillati; phylum Actinomycetota; class Actinomycetes; order Kitasatosporales; family Streptomycetaceae; genus Streptomyces; species Streptomyces sp. BJ20. The sequence goes on along the minus strand of NZ_CP094918.1, from coordinate 2,266,696 downwards.
GCTCGGCGGGCGGCCGCAGCACGCTCACCGTGATCGACACGGCCAGGACGACGACGATGACGGCCAGGCTGACCAGGGACGGGATCTCCGGGACGGCGGTGCTGACCGTCTCGTGGGTCGCCTGGAGGACCAGCTTCACGCCGATGAAGCCGAGGATCAGCGCGAGGCCGACGCTCAGGTAGTGGAAGCGGTCGAGCAGTCCGGCCAGCATGAAGTACAGGGCGCGCAGGCCGAGGATGGCGAAGGCGTTACTGGTGTAGACGATGAACACGTCGCTGCTGACGGCGAGCACCGCGGGCACGCTGTCGACGGCGAAGACGAGGTCGGCGGCCTCGATGGCGGCGACGACCGCGAGCAGCGGGGTCGCCACCCGTTTGCCCGCCTCCTTGACGAAGAAGTGAGGACCCGCGTACTCGTCCCGGACGGGGACGACCTTGCGCAGCAGCCGGACCGCGATGCTCTTGCCGGGGTCGAAGCTCTCCTCCTCCCCCTTGAGGATCTTGTACGTGCTCCAGAAGAGGATCGCGGCGAAGACGTACAGCACGGCGGTGAACCTGCTGACCACCGCCACGCCTGCCGCGAGGAACAGACCGCGGAAGACCAGCGCGCCCAGGACGCCGAGGAACAGCACGCGGTGCTGGTAGGCGCGCGGCACCTGGAAGTAGCTGAAGATCAGGGCGAAGACGAAGAGGTTGTCGACGGACAGGCTCTTCTCCAGCAGCCACGCGGTGGTGTATTCCACGCCCGCGTCGGTGCCGACGACGAGGAAGACCACACCGCCGAAGACGATGGCCAGGCCGATCCACCCGGCGCTCCACGCCGCCGCCTCACGGAAGTCGATGACATGGGCCGAGCGGTGTGCGAACAGGTCGATCGCGAGGGACACGACGACGATGACGACGAACACGATCCACAGCCAGAACGGCACGTCATGCACAGGCCGGCCTCCTCCGGGCGCGGTCGGGGGGCGGTCCCCCCGGGGGCCTTCCCTGCGGCCCTTCTCCCGAGTCTGGGGCATCGGGGCGGCGGTCGCCTCTCGTCGCGTTCCACGCGGGGCACGCTCAGTGACCGGACAGCGGGTTGGGCAGCGGCCGGTAGCGGGCGTCGGCGCCGTCGGCCGCGGTCCAGCGCAGGAGGAGGTTGGTCTTGGCGGGCAGGGTGGGCGCGGTCAGGAGAGCGGGGATCTCGGGGAGGTCGTGGCGGGCCAGTTCGCGGCGGACCGCGGGCCAGGGGTCGAGGCCGGGGTGGTGGTCGGCGAGGGCGGCGGCGATCTCCATGAGGTGGTTGACGACCAGGCAGTACACCAGCCGCTCCCACCCGGCCTCCCGCGTCACCGTGGGCGGGCCGCCGGGGCGGTGCGGGGACGCGAGCAGCTTCACGCCCTCCGCGTCGCGGTAGAGGGCCTGCACCGGCATGCCGTCGGCGTCGACGGCGATCAGCGTGTTCTGCAGGTGCGCCTCCAGGACGACGCCGTGCCGGTGGAAGGCGGCGAGCGCCGGGGGCACCACCCGGGCCAGGTACGCCTCCCACCAGGCGGCGGGACGGTCGGTGGCCGCGAGCGGGTCACCGGCGAAACCCTCCACCAGGGCGGCGGCCAGGCAGGGGGTGGCGCCCGGGACCAGCCGCCCGCGGAACCCGTCACGGACGACCACGGCGAGCTGCTCGAAGGCGAAGTCCGCGGTGCGGTGCCCCCGGTCGCTCAGCCAGGCCCCGCCCGCCGGGCCGTCCGCGAAGGCGTCCCGTACGGCGGTGTCGGTGACGCGCAGGCGTGCCAGGTCGTGCCGCCACAGGCGGCGGATGTCGTTGGTGATGCGCACGTCGAGGCTGAACTTGAGGAAGAGGTCCTCGGCGGGCGCGTGGACGGTGCGGACGGCGGCCGTGGGCCACACCGGCCAGGGCGTCTCGCCGAGCCGGAGCAGGCGGCCGTCGGCGAAGGCGGGGGCGAGGTCGTCGGCGGCGAGGTCGAGCTGCCAGGGGTGGGCGGGCAGCAGCCGGTAGCCGGGCGGGGCGGCGCCGAGACGGTCCAGGGCGGCGGTGTCGCCCTCGTCCACCAGGGTGTCCTCGCGCACGCCCAGCAGGGCCAGCGGGAAGCGGGCGTACGCCTCGGGTGCGTACGGCAGCCAGCCGGCCGCGGGGCCGCCGCCGCGGGCCTTGGGCGCGGGGTGGTGGGTGTGGCCGGTGAGCAGGGACTGCTCGGAGCGCGGGTAGAGGCCGTCGGGCGGGTGGGCCCGGTCGCGGGCGGCGAGCAGCGCGGCGACGGCGTCACGGCTGTCGAGCATCTCGGCGGGCAGTTCGTGGTTGGAGCGGCCGGTGTGCCGGCGGAGCTCCTCGGCGACGAGTTTGACCAGTTCCGCGTGGGTGAGACGGCGCCAGGAACCGGCGGTGTGCACCTCGGGCGCGGTGGGGCGCCGGGCGCCGCGCACGCGCAGCAGCCGCCGGCTGTGGGGCAGGCGGTAGGTGCGCGGGCCGTCCGGGCGGGCGGGCCCGGGCAGGGGCTCGGCCACTTCGCGCAGCAGGCAGTTCAGCAGCGGCACGGCCGCGTGGGCGTCGGCGCGCCCTGCCAGGTCCGCACGGCTCGCCGCGTCGTCGTCTGCGGGCGGGGGCATGAGGTCCACGCGTTCTGGTTCCCTACGTCTGTCCGGCGGAGACGATCAGTATGTCTGGCATCGTCCCTCCCTACGTCCCACCTTTCCGCCGATCCGAGGAGTCCGCCCGTGCCGCGTCCCCCCACCGCCGAGGCCGAGATCGCCGAGGAGCTGGCCGTCGTACGGCCCGCTCTCCTTCCCGCGTACACGCGGGCGCTGCCCGGCGCGCGGGCGGCGGTGCTGACCCGGCTGTTGCGGGGGCTGACCCACGATCCGCTGCCGTGGATCACCGGACGGGAGGACACCCGGTCGGGGGTGGTGCTGCGGCTGGCGGACGGGCGGCGGCTGGAGGGTCCGGTCCCGGACCCGTACGCGACGGACGCCGGCGTGACCGCCGTACGGCTGGACGGGACGGAGTACGACGATCCGGCGCGGCTGATGGCGGACCTGGCGGTCCCGCACTCGGGCTCGTTCGCCGCCGAACTAGGGCACAGCACGGCCTCGTTGGCGCTGTCGCGGGCGGGGCAGCGGGACTTCGGGGGGTCTGGGGACGCGGCGCCGGTGCGGGACTGGGAGTGGGAGCAGCGGGTGGTCGACGGGCACCCTTTCCATCCGAACTGCCGTTCCCGACCCGGCTTCTCGGTGGCCGAACAGCTCGCGTACGGCCCCGAGCACCGGCCGGTGGTGGAGCTGGAGCTGATTCCGGTGCCGGCCCGGGAGTGTCTGGTGTCGGGGGCGTGGCCCGACCGGCTGCGGGACGGGGACCGGGTGCTGGTGCCGGTGCATCCGTGGCAGGCGGCGCATGTGCTGAAGCGGGCGGGTGAGCCGAGGGCTTCGGGCAGGGGTGAGGGGACGGCCTCGGCCAGCCGTCAGGGGGCGGCCTCGGTCAGGAGTGAGGGGGCGCTCGCGGCGCATCCGCTGATGGCGCTGCGCACCCTCGCGCTGCCGGACGGGCCGCACGTCAAGACGGCGGTGAGCGCCCGGCTGACGTCCTCCGTGCGGGACATCTCCCTGGGGTCGGTCGCCGCGTCGGCGGTCCTGTCGGACTTCGGGCAGGCGGTGGCGGAGCGCACGGACGGGCTGCTGCGGATCACCCGCACGCCGGCCGCGGTGGCGGCCGGTTCGCCCGACCTCACGGCGCTGCTGCGGGAGTCTCCGGAGAAGTACGCGGGCCCCGGGGAACGGGTGGTTCCGGTGGCGGCGCTGGCGGCCACGGACCTGCCCCGCTCCCCCGCGCGGCTGGCCCGTCTCGCCCGGCTCGCGCTCACCGTCGGGCTGCGGCTGCTGGACCTGGGGGTGGCGCTGGAGGCACACGGACAGAACCTGCTCGTGGTGCTGTCGCCGGACGGTGAGCCGGTACGGCTGGTCTACCGGGACCTGGCCGATCTGCGCGTCTCGCCGGCGCGCCTGGCCCGGCACGGCATCCCGGTGCCGGACCTGCCGGACCGCATGGTCACGGACGACGCCCTGGCGCTGCGCCGCAAGCTGTTCGGCTCGCTGGTGGCGGGAGCGCTGGCCGGGACGGCGGGGTCGGGCTCGGCCCTGCGGGCGGCGCTGGAGACGGCCGTACCGGATCTGCCGCGCACCGACGACCTCTCGGCGCTGCTCGGCGGACCGCTGCCGGCGAAGGCGCTGACACTGATGCGGCTGTCACCGGGCACGGCGGGGGACCAGTGGGCGGAACTTCCCAATCCCCTTCGTTCCGGGTCCGGATGACGGGCCGTTTTGATGTGCGGCGTTCCTGATCAATAGGATCCGCCGATGATCAGAAGAACACGGCCGGTGGTGGGCGCCATAGCCCTGCTCGCCGCCCTGACGGCTGGGATCGCCTTCCCCGCCGGGGCGGCCGCCGGTGAACCCACGGGCGAGAGCGCGCCCAAGGTCGACCTCGTCCTCGACGTGAGCGGCTCGATGCGCGCCAAGGACATCGACGGCCAGTCCCGGATGGCGGCGGCGAAGCAGGCGTTCAACGAGGTGCTGGACGCGACGCCGGAGGAGGTGCAGCTCGGCATCCGCACCCTCGGCGCCGACTACCCCGGCGACGACCGCAAGGAGGGCTGCAAGGACACCGCGCAGCTCTACCCGGTCGGCCCGCTGGATCGCACCGAGGCGAAGACGGCGGTGGCGACCCTCGTCCCGACCGGCTGGACCCCGATCGGCCCGGCGCTGCTCCAGGCGGCCGACGACCTCGACGGCGGCGACGGCTCCAAGCGGATCGTGCTGATCAGCGACGGCGAGGACACCTGCGCCCCGCTCGACCCGTGCGAGGTGGCCCGCGAGATCGCGGCCAAGGGCATCGGCCTGACCATCGACACGCTGGGACTGGTGCCGAACGCCAAGCTGAGCCGGCAGCTCAGCTGCATCGCCGAGGCGACGGGCGGAACGTACACCTCCATCGAGCACCAGCACGAACTCACCGACCGTGTGAACGAGTTGGTCGACCGCGCGGCCGAGCCGGTGGTGACCCCGGTGGCCGTCGAAGGCGCCGACGCGTGCGAGCGGGCGCCCGAGCTGCGGTCCGGTCTCTACACCGACCGCCAGGAGTTCGGCCAGCAGCGCTGGTACCGCGTGGAGCTGCTCGCCGGGCAGGAGCTGCGCGCCTCGGTGAGCATCGCCGCGGACCGCGCCGTACGCCCCGACCACGGTGTGCTGATGCGCGCGGTCACCGTGCACGGCCGGGAGATCGTGCGCGGCGAGGCCACGGGCAACGGCCGTACGGACGTGGTGTCCACGGGCCTGCGCCACCCCAAGCCGGAGCTGGACGACGACGACAGCGGCAAGCCCGCGGCGGAGACGGTGTGCCTCGGCGTGACCACCTCCTTCTCGGCGGACGCCGGGGTGAAGACCACGCCCGGCCTGCCGCTGGAGCTGACGGTCGACGTCGTCGACGGCCCGGACGACGCGTCCGACGTCGCCTCCTTCGGCCTCGGCCGGGGCTGGTGGCTGCTCGGCGCGCTGGTCGTGACCGGCTTCCTCGCCGGTCTCGTCTGGGGCTGGCTGTCCCGCTGGCGGGTCGCTGTCTGGAGGACCAACTGATGCGCGCCGTACGAGTACTGAGTGCCGCCCTGCTGACGCTGGGCCTGGCCGCCGCGCCCGCCGCGGCGGATTCCTCCCCGTCCCCGGAGGCTTCCGGCGACGGCGGCGGGCCCACCCGCGCGGGGACGTCGTTCCGCACCGCGACGGAGGTCGAGCAGGGGCAGACCGCCACGGCGCGGGCCTCCACGGGTGACTATCTGTACTGGTCGTTCCCCGCGGACGCCGGACAGCGGCCCACCGTTCGCGCGACGGTGAAGCTGCCGGAGAGCCACGCCGCCCAGACGTGGCAGGTCGACGTGTACGACGGGCTGCGCCGCCGGCAGGCCTGCCAGTACGGCGCGCAGACCCGCACCGCCGGGGCGGGCGCGGCGAGCGTGGAACTGGCGTGCGTGCTGCGCACGGTCCGCGCCTGGTCGGAGCCGTGGGCCAACGACCCGCTGCCCGGCACGTACTACGTGCGCCTGACGGCTCTGAAGCTGTCGGCGGACGACCTGGGCAAGCCGGTCGACGCCGAGCTGCGCGTCGAATCCAAGGACATGGGTGGCGCGACGGCGGTCGACGGCTCGCTGTCCGAGCCGTTGGTGCCGGGTGTCGCCTCCCGTCCGCAGGAGGAGTCGGACGACTCTCCCTCCGCCGTCCTGGCCGACCTCGAACCGGAGGACGGCTGGACGTCGGGCTGGTGGTCGGACCGCTGGATCTGGACGGCGATCGGCGGCGCGCTGGCGGCCCTGGCGGGTGTGTGCGGCTACCGCCTGACGCGGGGACCGGGTCGCCCGCGGCACGTCCCGCCGGGGGCGTGAGCCTCGTTTCGCGTTTCGGTTCGGAAGGCCCGCCGTGTGCGGGCCTTCCGGCTGTCCGGGCCCTCAGCCGCAGGTCGGGGCGCCCTCCGGAGTGAACGGCTGAGGGAAGGTGAAGCGCTGGGGTGCGGGGCCATGGTGGTGCAGGCGCTCCAGCTTGCCGACGCCCTCCCGCCAGGTGGGGGTCGCGTCCTCGGGAACCCACCAGAGCACGTGCGTCGGGTGCCGCGACCTCTCGAACCAGTCGTGGCGCCTGGTCAGCGCCTCGCGGTGGAGCCCGGTGTGGACGGCGTCGCGGGCGGAGCGCAGGTCGGTCCAGAGGGAGAGGGTCGCGGCCAGGGCGGTGGTGTCGGGGGTACGGCCCTTGGCGTACCACGCCGGTACGGCGAACTCGCCCCACGCACCCCAGTCCGCCCCGAAGAGCACGCCGTGCTCACCGCCCTCCGGTTCGGCCCGGCCGAGGTAACCGGGGTGCGCGCTGATCCTCCGGTAGACGGCCTCACCGATGTCGTAGAACTCGCGGGTGATGGGACCGGGGTCGGAGAGGGGGGACTTGAGGACGCCGAAGGTGTAGAGCGCGAGGCGGGGCATGCGTCTCCCTTAGCGGGGGGCTTCGAAGGGGTGCACCTGGGCGCGGACTCGCCCAGGGCCGGGTGAAGGTAGCCCCATCGACGGGATCTGTCGAAGTTGCGGTGCGCCCCTCTATGTGGCCGCGTCCACCGATCCGGACCGGGCATCGGCTCGGCGCAGTTCACCGGCGGTGAAGACACCGAAGGCGCTGACGGCGCACAGCCATGTGAAGCCGGCGAACATCGGCCGCTGGTCCTCCCTGGCGACCTTCTCGTACTGACTGCGTGGCACCTCCACCAGGGCCCGCTTTGAAGTGGTCATGTCGAAGACGTAGTAGCGACCGTCTTTGATCATTTCTGTCTGTTGCCTGGTGTCGTTGGACATGCCCATGAAGAACAGCGCGAAGCCCGATATGAACAGCACGCCCAGCGTCGCCTGCAATCGGCCCGGCAGACACCAGAAGGCCCGCCACAGCGTCTTCTTGTCGGACCCGGTCAGCAGCACGCGCACCCCTGCGGCCAGAACAACGGGCAGCATGAGCACCACGACTGCCAGCCAGTCCACGTCGGTGAGCGACAACGTCATCCCCGGCACCCACGAAAGCAAGGCCAACAACAACGCCGTGGCGCTCATCGCGAGCGCGATTCCCCCGTGCACCTTGAAGCTCCACCCCATGTCCGGGAGGCTGCCACAGCCCCCGCCACCTGATCATTGCCGTGTTCCGGCAGAGATCACGTGCGGTGGGTGCCGAACGTAAGCCGGCCGGCGGAGGCAGAGGGGGCCGCCGTCCGGCGCTCGCGGCTCGGTTCGTCGAGGCGTGAGGGCGGGCGCCGCAGCGCCTTCTCACGCCTCCCTGAGCTGCTTGGCGAGCGGGCTGTCGCCAGTGATCTCGACGCGGCCGTCCCGGATCGCCTCCGGCAGGGACAGATCGCCTCGGCTGAGGGCGATGCACGCCGGGGTGTCGAGGGTGAGGACCGCGTCCGGGTCGCGAGGGGCCGGGCCGTCGCCGTAGACGGGGCTGTCGGCCGCGCCCGCGTGGACGTGGAAGCAGCCCTCGTCCAGGCGTACTTCGACGAGTCCGTCGCCCTCCAGTTCACGCAGCAGCGGCAGGGCGAACCAGTGGGCGCGGACCGCGTCGGTCGGCCGGCGTGCGCCGAGCTCCGGCCGGCCCCACGTCCCGAGCGCCTGGAGGACGGGCAGCAACTCACGTCCGCGCGCGGTGAGTTCGTAGACGTAGACCGCGCCGGGAGGCGGAAGGCGGCGGCGGGTGGTGAGGCCGTCGCGTTCCATGTCCTTCAGCCGTGAGGCCAGTACGTCCGTGCTGACGCCCGGCAGGTCCGCGTGCAGGTCGGTGTAGCGGCGCGGCCCGGCCAGCAGCTCCCGGACGATCAGCAGGGTCCAGCGGTCGCCGACGACGTCGAGCGCGCGGGCGGCGGAGCAGTACTGGTCGTAGCTTCGGCGAGGTGGCATGCCTCGCAGTCTAGACATGTCGTTGGACTTTCCAAGCACCCACTTGGTAAAACCAAGTAACACCAGAAACCGGAGGGGCGCATGGAGTTCCGGCAGTCGAGCAAGCTCAGCGAGGTCTGTTACGAGATCCGCGGCCCGGTGATCGAGCACGCCAACGCGCTGGAGGAGGCGGGGCACAGCGTGCTGTGCCTGAACACCGGCAACCCGGCCCTGTTCGGTTTCGAGGCGCCGGAGGAGATCCTCCAGGACATGATCCGCATGCTCCCCCAGGCGCACGGCTACACCGACTCACGCGGCATCCTCTCCGCCCGCCGCGCGGTCGCCCAGCGCTACCAGACGCTCGGCCTGGAGGTCGACGTGGACGACGTCTTCCTCGGCAACGGCGTCTCCGAGCTGGTGTCCATGGCGGTGCAGGCCCTGCTGGAGGACGGCGACGAAATCCTCATCCCGGCCCCGGACTTCCCGCTGTGGACGGCGGTGACCACCCTGTCCGGCGGCAAGGCGGTGCACTACCTGTGCGACGAGCAGGCCGACTGGTACCCGGACCTCGACGACATGGCCGCGAAGATCACCGACCGCACCAAGGCCGTCGTCATCATCAACCCCAACAACCCGACGGGCGCGGTGTATCCGAAGGAGGTCGTCGAGGGCATCCTCGACCTGGCCCGCCGCCACGGACTGATGGTCCTCGCGGACGAGATCTACGACCAGATCCTGTACGACGACGCCGTGCACCACTCGGCCGCCGCGCTCGCCCCCGACCTCGTCGTGCTGACCTTCTGCGGCCTGTCCAAGACGTACCGCGTGGCGGGCTTCCGCTCGGGCTGGCTGGTGGTCACCGGACCGAAGCAGCACGCGAAGGACTACCTCGAGGGCCTGACCATGCTGGCGTCGATGCGCCTGTGCGCCAACGCGCCCGCGCAGTACGCCATTCAGGCCGCGCTGGGCGGCCGGCAGTCCATCCGGGACCTCACCGCCCCGGGCGGCAGGCTGCGCGAACAGCGCGACACGGCCTGGGAGAAGCTGAACGAGATCCCGGGCGTGAGCTGCGTGAAGCCGAAGGGCGCGCTGTACGCCTTCCCGCGTCTCGACCCGAAGGTGCACAAGATCCACGACGACGAGAAGTTCGTCCTGGACCTGCTGCTCCGGGAGAAGATCCAGGTGGTCCAGGGCACCGGCTTCAACTGGCCCTCCCCCGACCACTTCCGCATCCTCACCCTCCCCCACGCGGAGGACCTGGAGGCGGCGATCGGCCGCATCGGCCGCTTCCTGAGCGGGTACCGGCAGTAGACGACGGCACACGGCCCGGTCTGTCGGCCACCCGCGCCGACCGCGCGCTGGTCGCTCGAGATGCCCTCGACTCGACGGAGTCGGCGAGGTCGTGCACAGGGGTTCCTTACGGGTGGGGGACGAGGCCCTCCGGGCGGTACGAGTCGTACACGCCTCAGGCCCTCCGGAGGGCCTGCTCTCCCACTCCGGCGCGCCGTGTCGCTCCGACGCGCCCCCGCGTCACCCCGCGGGCGGGAAGCCCTGGTGGGTGTCAGGCACGCCCAGGCGGTCCAGTACCGCCCGGATCGCACGGCGTACCGCGTCGCGGGACTCGTCCGTGGGGTCGACGGTCTCGAAGGCGTGGTGACCGCGCGGTACGTCGACGACCTCCACGTCCGCCCCGCACTCCTTCGCCGAGGCGAGGAATCCCTCGACGGTGGCGGCGATCGCGGGCGTCTCCAGTCCGACGCGGGTGAGGACGACGGGCAGGCCGCCGGCGTGCGCCACCGCGCGCGCCGGGTCGAAGCGGCTGTCGGTCAGTCCCCAGCCGGGCAGCGGCCCGAGGACCGCATAGGTGGCGGCCAGGCAGCGCAGCCAGGGCGGGGGCGCGTCCAGCCAGGGGGCCGCGATCGGACCGCCGCCGGAGAAGAACCACAGCGCCGCCCGGTCCGCGTCCACGCGGGGATCGGCCCGCACCTGTTCCATGGCGGCGGCGACATCGGCGGCCGCGCGCTCGTAGTCGTCCAGGGTGTGCAGACGGTGGTCGACGACGGCGGCCACCGCGCCGCCCGCCGCGGCGCAGTGTGCGTAGCCCCTCAGGGTCGGCCAGTCCCTCGGTGTGGGGCGGGCGTCGGCGGGGACGGGACCGCCGTGCACGAACAGCACCGCGGGGCGCGGCGCTTCGGCGCCGGGCGGCAGGTACAGGTCGACGTTCCCGTGCCGCTCCCGCGGGGCCTCGGGGACCTCCAGCGGGAAGGGACGCAGGTGTGCGGGCGGTTCCGACGCGTCGGCGGGTGTCAGGCGGTGCCCCTCGCCGGCCGCGGCACGCAGCAGGACGTCCGCCAGTTCGGCGGGCACGGAGAGCATCGGCCAGTGCCCGGTGGGCAGTTCGAAGAAGGCGACCCGCGCATCGGCCAGTTCCCGCAGCGTCGGGTCGCCCCGGTCCACCATCATCTGGACCATCTCGATGCTCGCCCCGTTGCCGGTGCACAGGATGCCGGTGGCGGGCACCGGGTCCACCGCTCCGGTCAGCCTGAGCGGCTGGAGCAGGGTCCCCATCGGCTGCGGAGCGGCCATGGCCGTGAGCCGGTCAAGCGCCGGGCCGGGCACGCCCTCGGTGCTGCCCCACCGGCGCCAGTCCTCGGGGGTGGCCGGAGGCGGGAGCGCCTCGCCATCCGTTGCGGCCGTCCGATCGCGCAGGGACCGGTCGGGCACCGCGGCCACGGCGGGAACGCCGTTCCCCGGCATGCCCGAGTCCAGGTACACGATCCGGTCGACGCGTCCCGCCCTGCGGTCGGCCGCGCCCAGCGCGGGATGGATGCCGTAGTCGTGGCCGACCAGCACGAGCTTCCGGCCGGTCCGGCCGAGGGAGTCGATCACCTCGACGACATCCGCGATGTGGGTCTCCAGGTCGATGTCACCGCCCGCCGGGCGGAGCGCGGCGTCAAGCCCGGTCAGCCGCACGGGATGCGCCACGGCGCCGGCCGCCGTCAGCCGGTCGGCGGTCTCCTGCCAGACATGCGCGCCGGTGAACATGCCCGGCACCAGGACGAAGATGGTCATGGCCCTCCCCTTCGGACTCGACGGTCCGGTCCGGTCACCGGTCCCGCTCGCCGGTACCGTAGGAACTCCCCTTGAGGGAGGTTCAAGCGTGCGCACGAGGTACGACGATCTGTGGGGCATCGGGGAGCTGGCCGCGCGGGCCGGTGTCACCGTCAAGACCGTCCGCTTCTACTCCGACGGCGGGCTGCTGCCCGAGGCCTCCCGCAGCGCGGGCGGACACCGGCGCTACGGCTCCGACGCGCTCGACAGGCTCCGCCTGATCCGCTCCCTGCGCACACTCGGCCTCTCGGTGCCCGAGGTGCGGCGCGTCCTCGACGAGGAGGACGCGACCGACGGCATGGGACAGGCACTGGAAGGCGCGGTCGCGGAGCGTCTGCGTGAACTCGGCACCGAGATACGGTCGTTGCGGTGGAGGGAGGCGGCACTCCGTCTGGTGCAGGAGTCCACGCCCGGGGAGAGAGCCGACCGGCTCCAGCTGATCGGGGGCCTGTCCGTCCCGCCCAGCACGGCCCCGCTGGTCCGCTTCTGGCGCGGCTGGCTTCCGCCACGGATGCCCCGGCGGTCGGTCGACGCGTTCCTGGACGTCGCGGTGCCGCAGCCGCCGCACGACCCCGCTCCGGCCCAGGTCCTCGCCTTCGCCCGGCTCAACGCGCTCACTCTCGGCCCGTGTCCGATCGCCGCACAGCCCCAGCCGGAGGCGCACCGGGCCGTCGGCGCCCAGGGGGCGGCCGTGCTGTACGCGGGGCTGGCGGAGGCGTACGAGCTGGCGGGTGTCCAGCTGCGGAGGGGCCGGGAGCCGCGGCCCGGTGAGGCGCTGGACTGCTTCGTCGACGCGTACACCAGCGCGTACGGCGTCCGGGACGGCGAGCAGTTCCGTCGCGGGCTGGCCGGGCAGCTCGCGACCGACGCGCGGATCGACCGCTACTGGGAGCTGGTGGCCGAGGTCGTCACCGAGCCGGGCCGACGGCCCGAACCGACACCCGGCACCGCCCACGACTGGCTCCTCGCCGCCCTGGCCGCACAGACGGGGACGCCGCCGACGACGGCCGTGTGACCGTGCGTGAGATGGTCGTCCGCGTGACCGAGACGTGGGTGATCGATGGCAGCAGCCTTGTGCCTGTGTCGTCCGCGACGGTGGTGCGGGGACTTCGGTCGAGGATCAACAGCGGGCATCTCGAGACGTGGATGACCAGCTCGTCCGGACGATCGCTGGCCTTCGTGACGAACAACGAGCGGGCCATGGTGATGCTGTTCGAAGAAGAGGGCGGTCCGGGCGAGCATGCCGTGGACCCTGGGGCCGAGGGATCGAGTGACGGATACGTCCTCTCCAACGGGCAGCACGACGCGTACCCGGACGCGGACACCGTCCCCGTGCACGAGGCCTTCAGGCTCGTACAGCGGATCGTAAGGACGGGGTCTTGGCCGCAGGACACACGCCGGGTTGTCGATCGCTGAGAAGCTGTTGTCGTCCCCATTCAAGGGGTGCATCGAGCGGACGTCCTGGCCTTGGGCGCTACTTCGGCGGCCGGACCCTGTTGCACGGTCTCGACGCAGAGGGCCCCCTTGGCGACAACTGCCCTACTGTCCAGTAACATACGCGTGCACATTTTTCATCAAACGGCGTCTCCGGCCTGCCTCTCACTCCCTGACCAGGAGTGACCTCCTACGGGGGTGCGAGCGCAGTCGTGATGACGCGGGGGAACAATTGAGACAGAACAAGCCGGTATCCCGGATCGTCACTGCCGTCCTGGCAATGGTCCTGGCCTTGACCGGAACCATCGCCGCCGCGCCCGCACAGCCGGCCACCGCCGCATCGAGCCCGCTCGCCTCCTGCGAGAACCTGAACCTTCTGAAGAAGATCGGCTGTGTCAGGGACGCCCTGAAGAAGACCGCCGGCGTCGGTGCAGGAATGCCTGGACAAACCGCTGACCGAGCGCCCGGCCTGCCTTGAGGACCTGGTCCATCAGATAGCCGAACGCGGTGTCACCTGGTTTCTGGTACTGCACCTCATCCATGAGGCCCGCGACGGACAGCTCGATGCCCAGTACGCCTACGACGCCACCGTCAAGGCGTACGCGGCGCTGGATGACCCGTCACTGCTGTTGACCGACGAGGCGCTTCGTACGAAGTTCCTCCAGTCCGCCGCGAAGGCGGAGAAGAAGGGCAAGGCCGCCGCCGCATTCGGCCGTAAGGCGGTGAAGGTCACCAAGTCGACCGCCAAACTGCTCAGGGACACGATGTACCTGATCAAGGAGCTGGAGGTCGGCAAGACCTACAAGGACATCATGAGTGCCCTGGACACCATGAACGCCGGCATGGCGCAAATGAACTCCGGGCTCGACCAGATGAACCAGGGTGTGGCGGAGGTCAACGCCGGACTCAAGCACGCGAACGCCGGCATCGACCGCGCCAACCGTGGCATGGCCCAGATGAACAAGGGGATCAGCGAGGCGAACAAGGCCCTGGCCGAGACCGACAAGGCCGTCAAGAACATGGCCAAGGGCTTCGAGCAGCTGAACCACATCACCCCCGGCCGGATCGACTTCGACTTCTCCAACCTGGACACCCTCTTCGGCAGCAAAAAGTCCTTCGCCCAGGACGCGGCCCAGCAGCGCAAGCTGTCCCTGCTGCTCGACCTCACCCCGGGCATCGGGGACGTCAAGGGCATCTGGCAGGCGATCACCGGCACGGACTCCGCCACCGGTGAACCTCTGTCCGGCCTGGACCGCGCCGTGGGAGCAGTCGTCATCCTGCGCACGATGAAGGCCGGGTACAAGGGCGCCGACAGCCTGTACAACGCCTCCCGGCTCACCGCAGTACTGAGCACCGCGGAGAAGGCCAACCCTCTCATCGACAGCCTGCGCAAGACCGGCAAGCTCCCTTCGAACTACGTGACGAAGAGCCAGGCCGCCCAGAAGGGCTGGGAACCGGGCAAGGCCCTCGGCAACCACGTGCCGGGCGGCCAGATCGGCGGCGACATCTTCCGCGACCCCGCCTCCATCGGCCTGCCCACCAAGTCGGGACGTGTGTGGTACGAGGCCGATGTCGGCCTGACCAATACCATGAAGCGCTCCAAGCAGCCAGGCACGCGGCTGCTCTACTCCGACGACGGCCTGCTGTACGTGACCACCGACCACTACAAGACCGTCGATTATGTCGGCACCTACTGAAAGATCCTGGCCGTGATGACGGACGAGACAGACGGAACAAGCGAAGTGGAACCCACGGTCCCCGACTCACTGGTCATCGACCTGACCGAGGTACGGGACGCCGAGGGCCTCCAACGACTCCTGCAGAGGGAGCTGCAGTTCCCCGACTTCTACGGCCGGAACTGGAACGCTTTCTGGGACGCGGTCACCGGCCTCGTCGACCTGCCGTACGAGCTGACCTTCACCGGATGGGACGCCTTCTCGGCGTCGCTCCCGGCAGAGGCCGGCACACTGCGTGAACTCCTCGACGACTACCTCAGCGAATACGGCCAGTACCACGCTGTCCCTCGCCGCATCCGCTACCAGTAGTGCCGGCTCATCGCTCCGCGGTGGGTGCCGGCCCTCGGGCCCGCACCCACCGCGGGGCTCATCCGGGCGGGTCCAAGGCCCGGACGGGTTGGCGCGGTACGTCCACGCGACGGCGTCAGAGTTCGGCGGTGGTCGCCGTCGCCGGGTGGAAGTTGACCCGTTCCCTGACGACCGGGAAGCCCGCCTCGGCGAAGCACGCGGCCATCGGGATGTTGCCCCGGTCGGTCGCCGCGCTGATGTGCTCCGCCCCCTGTTCGACCAGGTGGCGGGTACATTCGACGAGCAGGTCGTAGGCGTAGCCGTGACCGCGGTGTTCCGGGACCACTCCGATGAAGCCGATGGTGGGGCCCGAGGGGTTGTGGGCCGGGATGTGGATGCCGGCCAGGTCGCCGTCCGGGGTGTGCGCGGTGCGCCACCACTCGCGCGGGGACGGGCACCAGTGGAAGAAGTCGAGCTCCTCCTGCGCGGCCTGGTCGAGGCCGCCCTCCTCGACGGCCTTGAGCGCGTGGGCGTCCAGGGTCGCGGAGTGGATGCGGCGCAGCGCGTCGAAGAAGACGGTGTCGTCGGGTTCGGGGCGGAAGTTCAGGCGGCCGGGGCGGTCGGGGAGGCCCCGGTCAGGGGTCCAGCGGTACAGGAAGCGTTCCACCAGGAGTTCGTAGCCGGCGGCGCGTGCGGCGGTGAAGCGCGCCTCGGCGGCCGCGCGCAGGACGGGGTCGTCCCGCCAGCCGCCGGGCAGGTTGATCTCGAGCTCGACCTGCCGGGGCGCGGAGCGCAGCAGTTCGGCTCCGGCCTTCTCCTCGCCCTCGGCCACGTCGAACCAGTTGATGTTGACGGGCTCCGGGTCGTCGGGCCCGCCCCACCACGCCCCGCGTGCCACGACCTCGCCGTCGCGCAGGACGACGCGCTTCCAGTCGGGGCGGAAGCGCGTGCGCCGGTGGGCCTCACGGGCCCCCAGCGGGTCGGGAAGCGCGTCGAACAGGTGGGCGTCGCTCGCGGAGAGCGTACGGATGACCAGATCGGTCATGGGATCCTCCAGGATGCGTGCGGCAGGTTCGCCTGCTGCCGCTCGGAGCGCTCCCGGTCAGAACTCGTCGCGCACGCCGGGACGGTGGGGAAGGGAGCGCTGGAAAGGTGGGAACCGCACGGCACTCGCCTCCTTCCGTCCGAGTCAGGGCGTGGGAGCACACGCTACGGGGGTGTCCACGATTCGTCCACGGCATTTGAGTGCTTCCAGGGCCACCGCCGAGGGCGAGCCTGGTTCCGCCGTGAAGGTGACCAGGGACTGGTGCGGCTCCTTCGGGACGTCGAACGTCTGCTGGGTGACAGTCAGTTCGCCGACGGCCGGGTGGGAGAGCGTGTGCACGTCGCGGCCACAGGGAGCGACGGTGTGGGCGTCCCACATGCTCCTGAACTCCTGGCTCAGCGCCGTCAGTTCGGCGATCAGCGCGGCGAGGTGTGTGTCGCCCGGGTTGCGGGCGGTCAGGATCCGGAGGTTGCCGACCACCGCGCGTGCCTTCGCCGGCCAGTCGCGGTAGAGGGCGCGGGTGGGGGCGTCCAGGAAGACCAGGCGGGACAGGTTGGGCCGGGTGCCCGGGGATTCGGGCGCGGCGAAGTCCAGGTGCGCGGCGAGGAGGGCGTGGCCGGTGCGGTTCCAGGCCAGTACGTCGTTACGGCGGCCGACGACCAGGGCGGGCACGTGGGCGGCCATCGTGGTCAGCAATGTACGCAGGTCGGCGGACACCTTCTCGTCGTCGCCGGATGTGGCCGGGCGGGTGCGGTGACCGGTCGTCGGGGACAGGTCGTGCAGGTGGTCCCGCTCGGCCGGGGACAGGTGCAACGCCCGTGCCAGCGCGTCGAGGACTTCGGGTGAGGCGTTGCCCTGTTGGCCCTGTTCGAGCCGCGTGTAGTACCCGGCGCTGACGCCCGCGAGCAGCGCGACCTCCTCCCGGCGTAGCCCGGGGACGCGCCGCCGGTCCCCGTACCGGGGCAGGCCGACGTCGTCGGGGCTCAGCCGCGCCCGCCGCGCCTTCAGGAACGCGCCGAGCGGTGATGTGCGGTCCATGCGCCCAGTATGCGCGGGAGCGGTGTCCCGCAGCCTGCACCTGTCAGGGGTAGGCAGGGGCGGGGCTGGTCCCGCGGGGCGAGGGGCCGCAGAGTCGGTCGTACGGCCGCCCCGTTCTCCGTGGAAGCGGTCCGCCACCCTGCCCCGGCCCCGTACGAGGGAGACCCATGCCCACCGCCCGCACAGCATCGCCCCAGGTCACCACGCTCCGTCTCGGAGACGTCGAGATCACCCGGGTGATCGAGTTCTCCGACATCTCCCCGATGACGACCGACGTGTTCTTTCCCGGCAGTACGCCGGAGGAGTGGCGACGGCACGCCGCGCTGCTGGACCCGGACCACTGGGACGCCCGTACCGATCTCACCCGGGTCGCCACCCAGTCGTGGGTGCTGCGCAGTGAGGGCCGGGTCGTCGTCATCGACACGGGAGCGGGCAACGGCAAGTACCGTCCCCTGCAACCGATCTGGTCGTACCTGGACACCGGCTACCTGGCCAACCTCGCCGCCGCCGGCGTCCGCCCGGAGGACGTCGACCTCGTCGTCAACACCCACCTGCACGACGACCACGTCGGCTGGAACACCTGCCTCGACGGCCGCGACTGGGTGCCCACCTTCCCCAACGCCACGTATCTGATGCCGGCGATCGACGTGACGTACTGGCATCCCGACAACCTGCACCGCACACAGTTCGGGCGGGGCAACCAGAACGTGTACGAGGACAGCGTCCAGCCCGTGATCGACGCGGGGCTCGTCACGACCTGGGAGGACTCCTACGTCATCGACGGCAACCTCCGGCTCGAGCCCGCCCCCGGCCACACCCCGGGTTCGGCGGTCGTCCACCTGGAGTCCGGGGGCGAGCGTGCGGTGTTCGCCGGGGACCTGCTGCACGGCGCGATCCAGATCCACGAACCGCATCTGAACAGCTGCTTCGAGGAGGACGAGGAGGGCGCCCGTGCCAGCCGCGCACGGATGTTCGCGTACGCGGCCGACCACCGCGCCCTGATGTTCCCCGCCCATCTGCCGGGGCAGGGCGCCTTCGAGATCCGTCGGGAGGGCAGCGGTTTCGGGCTCGCCCGGTGGGCGCCGTTCTCCCGTACGTGACCGCCGGTCAGTGGCCGTGTCGCAGCGGCTCACTGAACGCTGGTGCGGGCCACGGCCTCCAGTTGTCCGGGGTTCACCGGTTCCTGCGTCGCGTCGTGCGTCAGCGTGAGGCCGGTGCCCGTACTGTCCGCCCGCCGGACGGCGCCGTGCCTGTTCTCCCACTCGACGAAGCTGCCGGGAGCGCCGTCGAGCAGCCCCAGTTCCCGCACCAGCGTGTCCAGGGGGCGAAGCCGCGGGCGTCGCCCTTGCTCATGCTCCGGGTGCGGGTGTTGTGGTAGCGCATCTTGACGAACGGCACCTCGGTACGGTCGAGCTTGTTCGGCTGCAGCATCTTCCGGAACCTGCCCCATGCCTCCTCCTCGTTCTCCCTGCCCGAGATCTCACTGGTGAAGGCGGGGAAGACGGCGTAGGTGACCGCGGACAGCTCGGGGGTCTCGGTGGCGTGGTAGCCGTGCACCTCGGCTGCCGCCACCCCCACGGCGTCGAAGGGTGTCCCGTCGTGATGGAAGCCACCGATGGCCACCAGGGGGCTGCTGCTGATGGTGCGGGTCAAGTCGAGTGGTCGTTGGTCCGACTCACTACGCTGAGCGCCTTCGCACCTCGGGAGGTTCGGTTGGTACGGCGGAGCACGCTCGGACAGGACTTCCGACGGTTGTGGGCAGCCTATGCGGTCAGCGCAGCAGGCAGTGCCATCGGCATGGGGGCGTTGCCGCTGATCGCCCTGCTGGTGCTGGATTCCTCGGCGTTTCAGGTCTCGGTGCTCGCTGCGTTGTCTGCGGTGGCCAGCGCGGTGATCGCTCTGCCGCTCGGTGTGCGCATCGAGCACCAGTACAAGCGGCCGGTCATGATCACTGCCGATCTGACCCGCTGCCTGCTACTGGCGAGCGTTCCCGTCGCCATGGCGTTCGACAGGCTCACCTTCACCCAGCTGTGCGTCATCGGCGTTCTCCAGACGGCCACGTCTGTCGCGTTCGACGCGGCGAGCGGTGCGCATTTGAAGGCACTCGTCCCGCCCGAGCACCGTCTTCGCGCCAACAGCCTGTCCGAGACGACGAACTGGATCAGCGTCAGTGCCGGCCCGCCCGTCGGCGGGCTTCTCATCGGGATCCTGGGCGCGGCGGCCACGATGGTGGTCGACGCGCTGTCCTTCCTCGGATCGGCTGTGGGCATCCGTCGCATCCGGCGGCCTGAACCCGCGCCACCGGCACGATCCGCCACCGCTCACCTTGGCCGGGACATCGCGGTCGGCTGGCAATACCTCCTACGCCACCCAGGGCTACGGGCGCTGTTCTTCAACGCGCTGCTCTTCGGCGGATCCGTCATGATGGCCTCCCCGCTGATGGCCGTCCTCATGCTGGATGACCTCGGACTGGCACCGTGGCAGTACGGACTCGCCCTTGGACTGCCGTGCCTGGGCGGTGTACTGGGCGCACGCCTGACTCCGCTCCTCACCCGGTGCTTCGGACAGCGTCGCATTCTGCTGGTGTCCGGTGTGGCACGCACGCTGTGGACGATCCTGCTGCCGCTGACGCCCTCCGGCGCCCTCGGCCTGTTCATCATCGTGGCCGCCGAATTCGGCTTGCTCCTCTCCGCCGGGTTCTTCAACCCGTCGTTCACCACCTATCGCATGGCAGCCACACCAGACGCCTTCATGTCCCGAGTCGGCACCTCGTGGTCGGTGGGCGCGAAGACATGCCAGGCCGCATTCGTAATCGCCGGTGGCCTCATCGCCACCGCCGCAGGCGTACGCGGCGCCCTGCTCATCGCCGGCCTGCTGTGCATGGCGAGCGCGCTGCTCCTGCCATGGCGAAGGGCACGCTTGTCCAGCGGGCATGTTTCCTTGCCTACGACAGAAGCAGTTCCGTCCCCGGCCACGGACAGCCCAGCCACGTAGCGGCTTCCTGGACTGCAGGGACGAGACTTCGTCAACCCGGCTTAGTGTCCGCGTCTTTGACGACGGCCTACAGGGCCACAAGCACATGGCCAAACCTTCCACCTCCTTCGTCCCCTGCCGTCCCGCGCATCGACGAACCGGCCCGTCCAGCCGTCCTGGTCCGAGAGGAAAGGGATCCACTCGCTGCGCCAGAACGGCGCGTCCGGCTGGTCCGGCGGGTCGAAGCCCGCGGGCGAGTGCCGGTTCGCGTACAGCCTCTCCATCGCGCGGACGCCCAGGAAGAAGCTGCCCTCGTCCGGGAAACCGTCGAAGCCGCAGCACTGCACCTCGTCGTCCGCCTCGTCCTCGGGGATGTCGAGGTTGTTGTCACGTTCATGCCCCGCTTCCCCTCCTGCGCTCCTCGACAGCCGTCACCTCAGCGGGACTTCGCACCACACCGTCTTCGTGTACGGGTCCCCCGCCGTCGCGCCCCAGTGGGTGGACAAGGACTCGACCAGGAGCAGGCCCCGGCCCGACTCCGTTTCGGGGTCGGCCGGAGTGAGCGTGCCGGGGAGCGGGGGGCTGCGGTCCGGGCGGGCGTCCGTGACCTCGATACGGAGCGTGGCGTCCTCCGCGTACAGGGTCAGGCGCAGGGCGAAGTCCCGGCCCCGTGCCTGTCCGTGACGTACGGCGTTCGCGGCCAGCTCGGCCACCAGCAGGGACGCCGTGCGGTTGCCCTCGCAGTCGTACGGCCAGCCCCACGACGTCAGTTGCTCCGCGGCGAGGTGCCGGGCCAGCCGAGCTCCCCTCGCCGTCGACGACAGGCGGATGCGGAAGTGGCGGGCGGGGCCGGTGTGTTCGTCCACCGGGGCGATCTCGACGTTCATGTCACTCAGCGTGGTCATCCGGCTCCGTCGTGAACAGTCCCGGCGACCGGACCCGCACGCGCCGTACGGAAGCCGTCCGGGCCTGTCCGGGTCGCGGCGCGTGACATCCGGCGCCCGGCGTGAGTTGTGCACCTGGAGGTGTGGGGACATGAGCGTGGAGCCTTACGGGGCGGACGAGGAGTCGGCGGCGGTGCTGCGGACCGTCGGCCGCGTCATCAAGATGTGCCGCGAGCGGGCGGGGCTGACCCAGGCCGCCCTCGGCGCGCAGATCGGATACAGCGAGGAGCAGGTCTCCTCCGTCGAACGGGGGCGGCGGGCGCCGATGGAGGAGTTCCTCGACGCCGCCGACCGGGTCCTGGAGGCCAACAGCCTCATCAGCGCCCTGAAGGGGGACGTGGAGAAGGCCCGCTTCCCGAAGAAGGTCCGGGACTTGGCCAAGCTGGAGGCCGAGGCGGTCGAGATCTGCGCCTACGACAACTCCGTCGTCAACGGTTTGCTACAGACCGAGGAGTACCTCCGGGCTGTGTTCGGCTCTCGGCGCCCGGCGTTCTCGGAGGAGGAGGTGGACCAACTCGTCGCCGCCCGCCTGGCCCGGCAGCGCGTCGTCGAAGGCACGCCGCCCTGCACCGCCTTCAGCTTCGTGCATGATGAGGCTGCGCTGAGGCGGCGGGTCGGGGGCAAAATGGTGCTGCGCCGACAGCTCGAACGGCTGTTGGATGTGGGGCAGAGGCGAAATGTGGAGATCCAGGTTCTTCCTCTGGATCGTGAGGACAACGCCGGGCTCGGCGGGCCGTTCCATCTGCTGCGGCTCAGGGAGGGCAGCACAGTGGCGCACAACGAGGTCCAGCGGACCAGCCGTCTGATCTCGGAGAGGAGGGAGATCCAGATCCTGGAGCTGCGGTACGGAGTTATCCGGGCGCAGGCCCTTCCGCCACGTGAGTCACTGGCCTTCATCGAGAAGATCCTGGGAGAGACATGACTGCGAAGTCCCGCACGGAGCTGACCTGGTTCAAGAGCAGCCACAGCACCGACGACGGCCCTGCCTGTGTGGAGGTGGCCGCCACCCCGGACACCATCCACATCCGCGACTCCAAGCACATAGAAGGCCCCCACCTCACCTTCACCCCCACCCAATGGGCCGCCTTCCTCCCCTACGCGTCCGGACGCCGATGACCCGACCGCTCACCGCCGCTCAGCGTCGGCTGATCGAGGCGGCCGATCCCGGGACCGGGCGTCTCAAGGGGACCGAGGCCCAGCTCACGGCGCTGGTGAAGCGCGGCCTCGCCTTCCGGCATCCGCGGCCCCCGCACGACCACTTCCTCACCCCCGCCGGGCACCGGGCGCGCGAGGCCCTGGCCGAGCCGTCCGAGCCGTCCGAGCCCAGCGAGCCGCAGGCGCCCGCCTCCACCGGAGGCGTCTTCACCGCGCGCGTGGGCGGGGAGCCCGTACCTCCCGCCGCCGAAGGGCCCGCCCGCACGCGGGAGGTCAGAAGCGCATGGCAGGGCATGCTCGAACTGCGCCGCATGACCAACTCCGACGCGTCGACGGACCGCCCCTGCGCCTGGGAGCGCACGCACCTCGTGCAGGCCGCCGCGCTCGCGCTGGAGGCGGCCGGGCACCGGCCGGCGGGGGCGGCGGAGGGCGAGGACGGCTACCGGGTGCGGGAGACCCCGCAGCCGGACGCCGTCGCCGTGCACGCTCCGGACGCCCCCACGCTGCGGGCCTGCGTGGAGACACTGGAGGCGTCGGGCTGGCAGGCCGGGGAGTACACGGAGCCGAGGACGCGGAGGCGTTACGTCCTGGCCTCTCCGCGCCGTGTCTGAGGGGCGTGCCAGGATCGGTGGATCGGGCGACGAACCGAACCGGCGTGAAGGGGACGCAGTGAGCAAGCCGTATTCCGTCCGCGTGACCGTGCGCGGATACGAGACCGACGTGCAGGGCCATCTGAACCAGGCGGTCTATCTGAACTACGCGGAGCACGCGCGCTGGTCGCTGCTCCAGGAGGCCGGGATCACCCAGGCGCGTCTTCAGGCGCACGGGGTGGGCCCGGTCGCGCTGGAGACCACGATCCGGTACAGGCGGGAGCTTCTCGCCGGTGACGAGGTGGACGTGAGCTGCGTCTTCGTCTGGGGCGGGGGCAAGACCTTCACCATCGAGCAGATCATCACGAAGACGGACGGCACGGTCGCGGCGGAGGTCAGCGCCGTGGGCGGGCTGCTCGACCTGGAGAAGCGCAAGCTGGTGCCGAGCCCGCAGGACGTGTTCCGCGAGCTGACGAAGGACACCGCCCTGTTCGGGCTGTAAGGCTCTGCCGCGTCGTCAGAGGGCGGGCTTCCGACCGGGTTCCGGGACACCGGAGCCCGGTTTCCTGCTTTCATCCGATGAAAGTTTCCTCCGTTCGGCTCCCAAGTTTCCTGGCCATCCACTCCTACAGTGGACCAGACCACCAGAGGAGCAAGGAGACTCTTTACACGCTGTGAATCTACGTGCGTAACTAATGACGCGCGCACGTCAAACAAGCACGGAACTGCCCAGGTGGCAGCGGCCGACGTCACCTCCTTCTCATCCCCACATGTGTCAGGAGGCAAGTCCTCATGCAGGTACTCCCCCACGTCTCCCGCCTCGGCAGACGCACGGCCACCGCGCTCGGCGTCCTCGGGGCCGCGCTGGCGCTCACGGCCACGTCCGCCGTCGGTGCGAACGCCGCACCGCAGCCCGACCCGCAGCCCCTCACCATCAAGCCCGGCCAGGCCTACATGGGCGTCGGCGCCCGCATCCACGAGGGCAACCCCGCCGCCGAGGAACCGTCGCGCGGGCTGCTGGCCCCCACCGACGGTGTGCAGGGCATCGACGTGTCGCACTGGCAGGGCAGCATCAACTGGACCTCCGTGCGCAACGCCGGCGTCCAGTTCGCCTGGATCAAGGCGACCGAGGGCACGACCTACAAGGACGACCGCTTCAACAGCAACTACGTCGCCGCGTACAACGCGGGCGTGATCCGCGGCGCGTACCACTTCGCGCTCCCCAACGCCTCCAGCGGCGCCACCCAGGCTGCCTACTTCGCCGGCAACGGCGGCGCCTGGTCGCGCGACAACCTCACGCTACCCGGCGTGCTCGACATCGAGCACAACCCGTACGGGGCGATGTGCTACGGCCTGTCCACCACGCAGATGCGCACGTGGATCAACGACTTCTACACCACCTACAAGTCCCGCACCGGCCGGGACGTCGTCATCTACACGACGGCGAGCTGGTGGAACACCTGCACCGGCAGCTGGACCGGCATGTCGTCCAAGAGCCCGCTGTGGGTGGCGCACTGGACCTCCGCCTCGTCGCCCACGATCCCCGCCGGCTTCCCCACCTGGACGGTGTGGCAGTACACCTCGACCGGGTCGGTCTCCGGCGTCTCGGGCAACGTCGACCGCAACAAGTTCAACGGCTCCCGCGACCGGCTCCTGGCCCTCGCCAACAACACGTGACGGACTGACAGGCCCGTACGCACGCGGCCACGCGGAGGGGCCGGACGTCCACGGACGCCGGCCCCTCTCCGCTTTCCCCCCACACCCCCTCTCCCGAGGAGTGATCGTGCATCCCAGCAACCTCTTCCGGCGCCGTCTCCTGCTCGCCGGCGCGGCCGGTCTCGCCGCCGGCGCCCTGTCCGGTGTCGCGCACGCGCGCGGCGCCGCCGTGCAGCCGGACATCGACGGCACGAAGGTCTGGGGCGCCCGGTCCCCGCAGGGGACCGTCAGCGTCCTGCAGTACCGGCCCAGCCGGATCGTGGTCCACCACACCGTGTCCGCCAACTCCACCGACTACTCCCGCGCCCGGGCGCACGCCCACGCCCACTGGGTGCAGGACCTGCACATGGACGACAACGGGTGGGTGGACACCGGCTACAACTTCCTGGTGAGCCGCGGCGGCTGGATCACCGAGGGCCGCACCGGCAGCCTCCCGGCGCTCACCGGCGGGCGGGCCTTCGTGCTCGGCGCCCACACCTCCGGGCAGAACACCCAGGCCATCGGCATCGCCTGCGAGGGCCAGTACCACGCGGGCGCGCAGCCGCCGCAGGCGCAGTGGGAGGTCCTGGTGACCCTGTGCGCGTACGCCTGCGACCAGTACGGGATCGCGTCCACGCAGATCTTCGGACACAAGGACTACGGCACGACCGAGTGCCCGGGCGTCTACCACGACATGCTGCCGGAGCTGCGCGCGGAGGTGGCGGCGGCCCGGTCCTGACCGGGCCGCCGGGCCGTCAGGAGGCTGCCGGCGCCTTCCCCGTGGTGGCGGCGAGGTCCTCGCCCGTCTCCATCGGGTGGGTGACGTCGGCGGCCTCACGGCCGCCCCGGCCCAGATGGTTGAAGACGAGGTTGAGCAGCACCGCGACGACGCAGCCCGTGGAGATGCCGGAGTCCAGGACGATGCGGGCCGTCTCCGGGAACGCGTGGTAGAACTCGGGCGCGCTGATCGGGATGACGCCGACGGCGAGGGACACGGCGACGACGAGGACGTTGTTGTCCTTGTCCAGGCCCGCCTTGGCGAGGGTCTGGATGCCGCTGGCGGCGACCGAGCCGAAGAGGACCACCCCGGCTCCGCCGAGCACCGGGCGCGGCACGACGGCGATGAGCGAGGCGGCGACCGGACACAGGCCCATGAGGACGAGGAAGCCGCCGCCGGTGGCGACGACGAACCGGCTGCGGATCCGCGTCATCGCGACGAGGCCGATGTTCTGCGCGAACGCGCTGCACATGAAGCCGTTGAACAGCGGGGCGAGCGCCGACCCCAGCGTGTCGGCGCGCAGCCCGGCCGCGATGGTCCTCTCGTCCGCGGGGCGCTCGACGATCTCGCCGAGGGCCAGCATGTCGGCGGTCGACTCGGTCATCGACACGACCATCACCACGCACAGCGAGATGATCGCGGCGAGCTGGAACTGCGGGGCGCCGAAGTGGAACGGCGTGGGGAAGCCGACGAGGTCCGCGTCGGCGACCGGGGAGAAGTCGGTGACACCGAACGGAATGGCGATCAGGGTGCCGGCGACCATGCCGAGCAGGACGGCGATCTGCTTGACGAAGCCGCGGGTGAAGCGGCGCAGCAGCAGCACGACGAGGAGGGTGATCGCGGCGAGGCCCAGGTTGACGGCCGAGCCGTAGTCGTCCGCGTCGGGGCTCGCCCCCTGCGCCCAGCCGAAGGCGACGGGCAGCAGGGAGACGCCTATCAGGGTGATCACGGTGCCGGTGACCACGGGCGGGAAGAAGCGGACCGCCTTGCTGAAGAAGGGCGCGGCGAGGAAGCCGAGCAGTCCGGCGACGATGACCGCGCCGAAGATGATCGGCAGCGCGTCCTTCTTGTCGTCGGTGGAGGCGACGATCGCGGTCATGGGGGCGACGCCGGCGAAGGTGACGCCGTTGACGAACGGCAGCCGGGCGCCGATCTTCCAGACGCCGACGGTCTGCAGGAACGTGGCGAGGCCCGCCGTGAACAGGCAGGCGCCGGTGAGGAAGGTCAGTTCGGCGGGGGTGAGACCGACGGCCGCGCCGACGATCAGGGGCGGGGCGACGACGCCCGCGTACATGGCGGCCACGTGCTGCAGGCCGGTCGTCGCCATCTTCGGCGCGGGGAGCTTCTCGTCTACGGGGTGGTCGGCCACTGCGGTGTTCCTCCGGTCGGTTGCACGCCGGGCCGGCGTGGTTGTCAGGGAGGTGCGGGCGGGCGTGGGGTACCTCCCGCTCGAGTGCGGCCGAGCGTGGGGAGGGACGGTGACGTCCGGTGGAGCGGGGGTGCGCGCCGTTCCCGGGGCGCGCCTGGACGCGCCCCGGAGACGGCCTCCGCGGATCCCTCACGGGGGTCCGCGGTCTCCGGGCCGGGAGCCGTCCCTCCCGGCCCGGAGACGTACGGGGTCAGGCCTGCCCGGCGATGCGGGCGAGCCGCCGCGCCTCGGCGCGGGTGGTGCGGGCGACGGCGTCCTCGTCGGCGGTGAGCAGCCGGCCGTTCTCGACGATCTGACGGCCGTTCACGAAGGACGCGGTGACCGGGGCGGCGGCGCCGAACACCAGGGCGGTGACCGGGTCGGCGATGGAGGCGTGGGCGAGGGTGTCCATGCGCCAGAGCACCAGGTCGGCGAGCTTGCCCGGCTCCAGGGAGCCGATCTCGTCCGCCCGGCCCAGCACGCGCGCCCCGCCGTGGGTGCCGAGACGGAGGGCCTGGCGTGCCGTGAGGGCCTTCTCGCGGTGGGCGCCGAGGCGGTTGATCAGCAGGGCGTTGCGCAGTTCGGTGTGGAGTTCGCCGGACTCGTTGGAGGCGGTGCCGTCCACACCGAGGCCGACGGGGACGCCGGCCGCGAGCATGTCGGGGACGCGGGCGATGCCTGCGGCGAGGCGGGCGTTGGAGGACGGGCAGTGGGCGACGCCGGTGCCGGTGCGGGCGAACGCGGCGATGTCGGAGTCGTTCATGTGGACGCAGTGCGCCATCCACACGTCGTCGCCGAGCCAGCCCGTGGACGCGAAGTAGTCGGTCGGGCCCATGCCGAACAGCTCGTGGCAGAACTTCTCCTCCTCCACGGTCTCCGAGCCGTGGGTGTGCAGCCGTACACCGAGGCGGCGGGCCAGTTCGGCGCCCTGACGCATCAGTTCGGTGGAGACGGAGAACGGGGAACAGGGGGCGACGGCGACCTGGGTCATCGCGCCGGGCGCGGTGTCGTGGTGGCGGCGTACCGTCTCCTCGGTGGCGGCGAGCGCGTCGCCGAGGGTCTCCACCGCGAAGTCCGGAGGCAGTCCACCGTCGGACTCGCCGCGGTCCATGGAGCCCCGGGCGAGGGTGAAGCGGACGCCCATGTCGCGGGCGGCGGTGGTGATCGCGCCGGACAGGTCGCCGGAGCCGCGCGGGAAGACGTAGTGGTGGTCCATGGCGGTGGTGACGCCGCCGCGGGCCATCATCGCGAGGGACCCCTGGGCCGCCGCGTGGACCATCGCCTCGTCGATGCGCGCCCAGGTCGGATAGAGGGCGACGAGCCAGTCGAAGAGGTTGTGGTCGGTGGCCAGGCCCCGGGTGAGCCACTGGTAGAAGTGGTGGTGGGTGTTGACCAGGCCGGGGGTCGCCAGGTGGCCGGTGGCGTCGATCCGGCGGGCGACGTTCTCCAGGCCCTCGGGGGCCGGGCCGGGGCCGAGCGACTCGATGCGGTCGCCGGCGAGGACGAGGTGTCCGCCGGCGTGCTCGGTGTCGTTCGCGTCGACGGTGGCGATCGCACAGTTCTCGATGACGGTGCGCCGGTCTGCTGCCATGGTGCGTCCTTTTCGCGTACGGGGAGAGGGCACGGCAGGACCCTGGGGTTTTGAGTGCCGTGGCCGGGCGGGTGCGGGCGCGGGTACCCGGCCACGGGTGCCGATGTGGGGGTGTGGTCAGAGGTTGGTGAGGTCCACCGGTATCCGCGCCTCGCAGCCGTCCCTGAGGACCGTGGCCTCGATCAGGCCGTAGGGGCGGTCGGAGGCGAAGTACACCGCTCCGTCGGGGGTGTCGTTCTTCAGGCCGAACGGCTCCAGGTCGACCAGGAAGTGGTGGCTGTTGGGGAGGGAGAAGCGGATCTCGTCGACCTCGGCGCACTCCTCGATGACGCGGGAGCCCATCTGGTACAGCGTCTGCTGGAGCGAGAGGGAGTACGTCTCGGCGAAGGCCCGCAGCATGTGCTGCTTGACCCGGGCGTACGAGGCGTCCCAGTCGGGCATCTCCTGCGCGTCGTCGGTCCAGTTGAACCGCCAGCGGGCGGAGACCGAGGTGGCGAGGATGCGGTCGTAGGCCTCCTTGAGCGTGGTGTAGCGGTCCTTGACGTAGCCCCAGAACTCCGAGTCGGTGGAGTTCATGACGGTGAGGTCCTTCAGGCCGGAGACGACCTCCCAGTGCGCGCCGTCGTAGGTGACCTGGGTGAGGCGGGTCTCCTGGCCCTTGCGGACGAAGGAGTGCCTGGCCTCGCCGGAGGCCTCGATGCGCTCCCAGGCGTACTCCTCGATGCGGATGCGCGCCCGGTGGATGGGCTCCTGCGAGGTGACGAAGTGGCGGGCGAGGTGGACGCCGAACTGCTCGGCCGACTCGATGCCGTGTTCCTTGGCGAACGCGTACACCGTGTTCTTGGTGGTGTCGGTCGGCAGGACGTTGGCGTTGGAGCCGTTGTAGTGGACGTCGTCCATGTCGCCCGAGAGGGCGACGGAGACGTTGAGGTCCTTGATGTGGTGGGTGGCGCCGTCCCGCGTGATCTTGACGACTCGGTTCTCTGCCTTGCCGTACTGGTTCTGTCCCAGGATCGTGGGCATGGGTGCTAGCTCCCTCGGTAAACGGAGTAGCCGAACGGGTTGAGCAGCAGCGGTACGTGGTAGTGCTCGCCGGCCGTGACGGCGAAGGTGATCGCCACCTCGGGGAAGAACACGGCACCGCTGTCCCGATGCGCGGGGGCGTCCTGCTGAGCCTCGGCCTTCTTCTTCTCGAAGTACGGCTCCACCTCGAAGTCGAGCCGTACGTGGGTGGTTCCCTCCGGCAGGGCCGGCAGGTCCTTGCACCGCCCGTCCGCGTCGGTCGCGGACCTGCCGAGCTCCTGCCAGGCGGCCTGCCGGCCGGGGCGGGCCGAGAGGCGTACGGTGACGCCCTCGGCGGGGCGGCCCTCGCTGGTGTCCAGGATGTGCGTGGACACGGAGGCGGTGGTGTCGGTGCTCATGCGGCGTCAGTCCTCTTCGACGAGTCGGGTCAGCCGGATGAGGTTGATCTTCCCCAGTTCGGTGCGGACGATCTCGCGTTCCTCCTCCGGCGGGTTGCCGAGGCGGTCGCGGACGGCGTCCCGCATCTCCTCGGCGGTGCGGCCGGTCGCGCAGATCAGGAACACGTGGCCGAACTTCTCCTGGTAGGCGAGGTTCAGTTCGAGCATCTCGGCGCGGAGTTCGTCCGTGGCCCCGGCCATGCCGCGCTGTTCCCGCGCCGAGGTGGGGTCCCCCGGCTCGGGGCGGCCGATCGGCGGGTGCCCGGCCATCGCCTCGGCCAGGTCGGCCTCGGTGAGCGCCGCCGTCGCGGCGTCGCTCTTGGCGTACAGCGCGTCGGGGTCCGCGTAAGGGCGGGCGGCGAGCAGCCGCCGGGTCCAGGCGGTGGAGGCGCAGACCTCCCGGAGCGCGGTGTACGCCGCCTGCTCCTCCAGGGCGTTGAACCGGGCCAGGCCCGGGGGCGTTGCTGTCGACGTCACGGGAGCCTCCGTGGCCGCGAACGGCCGTGTGCTGCGAACGGGCGTGCCGACAGTGAACGCCGTCACGCGGCAGGCGTCAACAGTTTGTTGAAAAATCCGTGTGACGTTCAGGTGAGGCGCCCGGACCGGGCGGCGTGAGGGTCGCCGCGCCTCGGCTCAGGCGCCCTTCTCGCGGTTGAGGTAGTTGTAGACGGTGAAGCGGCTGACGCCCAGCGCGCTCGCCACCGTCTCCACCCCGTGTCGCACGGCGAACGCCCCGCGCGCCTCCAGGCTGCGCACGATCTCCTGCTTCGCCTTGCGGTCCAGCTCCGCCAGCGGCACACCCCTGCGACGCTCCAGCGCGGCCAGGATGTGGTCGAGGGAGTCCGCCAGCTGCGGCAGCCGTACGGCGACGGCGGCGGCCCCCTCCCATGAAAGCACCACGTCGTCGGGGCCGGCCTCGTCCGGCGGGATCATCTCCCCGCCCATCGCGTCGACCAGCGGCTTGACGGCCGCGATGAAGGCGCCGTGACCGGTCCCGCTCACCGGTCGCCCTCCTCGACCACGTTGATCTGGAGGGAGACGCGGGTGGCGCCGGCGGTCAGGGTGCGGCGCAGCAGGGCGTCCACGGCGGCCAGCACCGCGTCGGCGCCACCTTCGGCCGTGTTGCCGAACGGCCCGACGTCCACCTCGTCCAGGTCGGCCGTCTCGATGACCTCGCGCGCCACGACGGCGTGCTCGGGCGCCTCGTCGAGATCGAAGGGCTCGGTCGTGAACTCCACTCGCAATCGCACGGGGCCAACCTACCGACCTCTTGACAGCCGTTCACCGGTGCGGGCAATCTTCCAATAAGCAGAAAGCTTATTCCGTCATACGGAAAACACGATTGCGAAGGGAGCGCGGCCCGATGGGATTCGCAGACCAGCGCTTCACCGTCAACCTGTCGATCCTCTTCACCGAGCTCCCGCTCCTGGAGCGCCCGGCGGCCGCCGCCGAGGCCGGTTTCGGCGCGGTCGAGCTGTGGTGGCCGTGGGTCGACTCACCCGTGCCGCCGCGGTCCGACCTGGACGCGCTGCGCACGGCGATCGAGGACGCGGGAGTACGGCTCACCGGCCTGAACTTCTACGCCGGGCGGCTGCCGGGCCCCGACCGGGGCGCCCTGTCCGTGCCGGGTGAGGAGTCGGACCGGTTCCGGGCGAACGTCGAGGTCGCGGCCGGTTTCGCCGAGTCGCTCGGCTGCCGCGCCCTGAACGCGCTGTACGGCAACCGGGTCGACGGCGTGGACCCGGCCGAGCAGGACGCGCTCGCGCTGGAGAACCTCGTCCTCGCCGCGCGGGAGGCCCACCGGATCGGCGCCGTCCTGCTGGTCGAGGCGCTGAACCGGCCCGAGTCGCCGCACTACCCGCTGGTGTCGGCGCCGGCCGCCATCGGTGTCGTCGACCGGGTCAACGCGGCCACGGGACTGGACAACTCGCGCTTCCTGATGGACCTGTACCACCTGGCCATGAACGGCGAGGACCTGACGGCGGTCATCGACCGCTTCGCGGACCGGACCGGGCATGCGCAGATCGCCGACAGCCCCGGACGCGGCGCGCCCGGCACCGGGTCGCTCCCGCTGGAGGACCTGCTGGACCGGCTGCGGAAGGCCGGGTACGACGGCCGGGTCGGTCTGGAGTACAAGCCGGGCGACCGCCCGAGCGCGGAGTCCTTCGACTGGCTGCCGCGCGAGGCGCGCTGACCCATTTCTTCCCGAGACGTATCTGCACGTACCGAGTCGTACCGAGAGGCACCCTCATGAGCACCCTTCCCAAGGTCGCCTGGATCGGTCTCGGCATCATGGGCTCCCCCATGTCCGAGAACCTGGTCAAGGCGGGCTACGACGTCACCGGCCACACCCTGGAGCGGGACAAGCTGGACCGGCTGGCCGCCGCGGGCGGCACCGCGGCCGCCTCCGTCGCCGAGGCGGTGCGGGACGCCGACGTGATCGTCACGATGGTCCCCGCCTCCCCGCAGGTCGAGGCCGTCGCGTACGGTCCCGACGGCATCCTGGAGAACGCCCGGCGCGGCGCCCTGCTGATCGACATGTCCTCGATCACCCCGCAGACCTCCGTCGACCTGGCCGCCGCCGCGAAGGACAAGGGCATCCGGGTGCTCGACGCGCCCGTGTCCGGCGGTGAGGCCGGGGCGATCGAGGCGGTGCTGTCCATCATGGTGGGCGGCGACCAGGCCGACTTCGACGAGGCGAAGCCGCTGTTCGAGGCGCTGGGGAAGACGATCGTGCGGTGCGGTCCGCACGGCTCCGGGCAGACGGTGAAGGCCGCCAACCAGCTGATCGTCGCCGTGAACATCCAGGCCTGCGCGGAGGCCGTGGTCTTCCTGGAGAAGTCCGGCGTCGACCTCGCGGCCGCGCTGGACGTCCTGGGCGGCGGGCTGGCCGGCTCGACCGTGCTGGCCCGCAAGAAGGACAACTTCCTGAACCGGGACTTCCGGCCGGGCTTCCGCATCGACCTGCACCACAAGGACATGGGCATCGTCACCGACGCCGCCCGCACCGTGGGCGCCGTGCTGCCCGTCGGCGCCGTGGTCGCCCAGCTGGTGGCCGGCCTGCGCGCCCAGGGCGACGGCGGGCTCGACCACTCCGCGCTGCTGCGGGCCGTCGAGCGGCTGTCCGGCGCGCAGGTCTGATCCTGCCGCATCCCTGAGACCCCGGGCGGCGCCGGCGCCGACATCAGTCCCGTCGCGCCCAAGGCGGCGGCGCCGCCCGGACCCACGGCCCGCACCGCGACGCCGTACGGCCCGGATGAGGGGTGGCCGTACGGCACGGCGGCGGTGCGGGCGGGGCGAGGGCGCCGCGGCGGCGCGAGCCAGTGCGGTGGTCAACGCCGCGGCCCGTCTCCTACGACCTGAGGGGAGACGCCCCGCGGCCGTCGCCGCCGCCGCGGCCCCGGACCCACCGGCCTCCCGGCGTGCGGATCCGCCCGGAGCGCAGCAGCCTGGGGGCATGGCACATCCGACGGAGCATCCGCACATCGTGGTCCACGCGCCCGCCCTGGACGGCTCCCGGCGGGTCACCTCCGACGACGCGACGCTGGGCGTCGCCACGCACACCGACGACGTGGGCGAGATCCTGCGCCTGGCCGACCTGTACGTCACCGACGTCGAGGACGCCGACTTCATCGAGTGGCAGGGCGGCGGCCCGGACGACTGGCCGGGACTGCACGAGCACCACGAGTCATAGCGCGGCCCCTACGGCAACGTCCGTAGGGCGGCTACGACACCCTCAAATGAACCTCTGAACACCGCCTTATGAGGCTTCGGCGGGCCCCGCGCGCGGAACCATCCCCGCACACGGGGCCCGCCGGCACGGGGGCGGCGGGCCCCGTGTCCGAGGGGGTGTCCTGTCATGGCCGACACCGCGCGCGTCCCGGAGACGCCGCACGAGCTCGCCCTGCTGGCCGGGGGGCCGCGCGCCGCCGTCATCGTGGCCGTCGTCGCCCTGCACCTGCGCGGCGCCGTCCAACCCGGCGCTTCGAACACGGTGGTGGCGGTCGATACCGAGGCGGGGCGCGCGCTGCCGCCGCTGCCGACGCCCGAGAACGACGTCCCGATGAGGCTGAGGGTGCCGTACCTCGAGAGCGCCGTGTACCGCAGGCTGCACGAGCCGTGCCACGTACGGGAGTTGCTGCGCGACCCGGACGTCCGGTGGGCGGTGGACACGCTGAGGACCGGGCCGGAGGAGGCGGGCATGGTGAGTCCGCCGGCGTTGGGTACGACGCGGGCGGCACGCCGTCGCCTGCACGTCCTGCGCACCGCGTGTCCCGTCCCGGAGAGCCCGGCCGGCCTCTCCGACGAGGAGAAACTCCTGGCCGTCGCCCTGCACGGCCAGGCGGCCCTCCGCGTCGTCGTCCCCCGCTTCGCCCTCCGCGCAGGCCTCGCGGAACGCGGCCGCCTCCGCCGCAAACGCGCCCTGCGCCGCTTCATCTCCGCCTCCGGCGGCTCCGAC
This sequence comes from Streptomyces sp. BJ20, assembly GCF_022869105.1. Taxonomy (NCBI): domain Bacteria; kingdom Bacillati; phylum Actinomycetota; class Actinomycetes; order Kitasatosporales; family Streptomycetaceae; genus Streptomyces; species Streptomyces sp. BJ20. Next base: position 2,232,554 of record NZ_CP094918.1, on the reverse strand, counting down.
GGTGGCTACACGGGCCCCCACTACTGCGGCGGCGGGTTCTGCGGGGGTGGGAGTGGCGGTGGCTGCGGGGGCGGAGGAGGTTGTGGGGGCGGAGGTGGGAACTGAGCCCGGACCCATACCCGGTTGCCCAAGGTCCGTTCGCGGGGCGATCATCGCCGGATGGGGCAAGTCGAGGGCTGACGCTGGTGCGCGTCGTGCGGACGTGTTCCGCCCACCCGTCCCAGTGGGACGCCTGGGCGGCGGAGGGCCAGTACCTGTACCTGCGGTACCGGCACGGCGAAGGCTGCGTCGAGCGCCACCCCGGCCCCGACGTCGACACACCGGAATCCTGGAACGAGGGGCTCTCGGCAGTCCTGGCCGAGTGGGACGACGGCACGGGCCGCGGGGCCATCGCCCTCGAAGACTTCTGCGCGGCCTCCGGCCTGATCCTGGCGCCCGGCGCGGCGGTGAGCTGACGCGGCGGGGCGGCGGGGGCGGGGTGCCCCCTGCCACCCCGCCCCCGCCAACGCTGTGGTCAGACCTTCAGGGGCCTGACCGCCGTCGGTGCGTGGCCCGGCTCCGTCGCCACGGGCTCGAACTCGACCACGTCGCTGATGTCGTTCGTCGTCGACATCGCGATGTTCGTGACGCGTTCCAGGATCGCCTCCACGATCACCGGGACGCGGTGTTCCGCCGCGAGTTTCTTCGCCTGCTCGAAGGCCGCGCCCAGTTCTCCGGGGTCGGTGACACGGATCGCCTTGCAGCCCAGACCTTCCGCGACCTTGACGTGGTCGACGCCGTAGGCGCCCAGTTCGGGCGTGTTGATGTTCTCGAACTCCAGGTTGACCTGGAAGTCGATGTCGAAGGCGCGCTGGGCCTGGCGGATCAGGCCCAGGTAGGCGTTGTTGACGAGGACGTGGACGTACGGGATGCGGTGCTGCGCGCCGACGGCCAGTTCCTCGATCATGAACTGGAAGTCGTAGTCGCCGGACAGGGCGACGACCTGCGCCTGCGGGTCGGCCTTGGCCACGCCCAGCGCCGCCGGGACGGTCCAGCCGAGGGGGCCCGCCTGGCCGCAGTTGATCCAGTGGCGCGGCCGGTAGACGTGCAGCATCTGCGCGCCGGCGATCTGGGAGAGGCCGATGGTGGTGACGTACCGCGTCTCGGGTCCGAACGCCTTGTTCATCTCCTCGTAGACCCGCTGCGGCTTGATCGGCACGTCGTCGAAGTGCGTACGGCGCTGCAGCGTGGCGCGCCTTTCCTGTGCGGCGGCCGCCCACGCGGAGCGGTCGGGCAGCCGGCCCGCTGCCCGCGTCTCCTCGGCGATCTCGACGAACAGTCGCAGCGCGGCGCGGGCGTCGGAGGCGATGCCGTAGTCGGGGGCGAAGATGCGGCCGATCTGGGTGGGTTCGACGTCGACGTGCACGAAGGTGCGGCCGGCGGTGTAGACGTCGAGGCGTCCGGTGTGGCGGTTGGCCCAGCGGTTGCCGATGCCGAGGACGAAGTCGGACTCCAGGAACGTCGCGTTGCCGTAGCGGTGCGAGGTCTGCAACCCGACCATGCCGGCGTTGAGTTCGTGGTCGTCGGGGATGACGCCCCAGCCCATCAGCGTCGGCACGACGGGCGTGCCGGTCAGCTCCGCGAAGCGGACGAGCAGGTCCGCCGCGTCGGCGTTGACGACTCCGCCGCCCGCGACGATCAGCGGCCGCTCGGCGGCGTTCAGCATGCCGAGCGCCTTCTCGATCTGCGCGCGGGTCGCGGCGGGCTTGTAGACGGGGAGCGGCTGGTACGTGTCGGGGTCGAACTCGATCTCCGTCAGCTGCACGTCGATCGGCAGGTCGATCAGCACGGGCCCTGGGCGGCCGGAGCGCATCAGGTGGAACGCCTGCTGGAAGACACCGGGCACCTGCGCCGCCTCCAGCACGGTCACCGCCATCTTGGTGACCGGCCGGGCGATGGACGCGATGTCGACGGCCTGGAAGTCCTCCTTGTGGATCACCGCGGTCGGCGCCTGCCCGGTGATGCAGAGGATCGGGATGGAATCGCCGGACGCCGAGTACAGACCGGTGATCATGTCGGTGCCGGCCGGACCGGACGTGCCCACGCACACACCGATGTTGCCGGGGTGGGTGCGGGTGTAGCCCTCGGCCATGTGGGAGGCGCCCTCGACATGGCGGGCGAGGGTGTGGCTGATACCGCCGGACGCCTTGAGCGCCGCGTAGAACGGGTTGATCGCCGCGCCGGGGACACCGAACGCGACGTCGACGCCCTCACGCTTGAGGATCTCGACCGCCGCGCGGGCAGCCGTCATTCGAGCCATGGAGTACTCCTGCTTCGGCTTCTCGGATTCGCACGCCCGTCGCGCCCCGCGGTGAGCCGCTTCCGTTGATTCCGTATAGCGGAATAATATTTCTGCTATCTGGAATAAATGTAGAAGCGGCGGGTGGAGGCCGTCAAGAGAGCCGGAAGTACGGGACATCGGCGGGCCGGAGGAGGACGATGGACGCGCCCCGAGAACGACGGAGTGGACCCATGTCCGAGAGCCTCCCGGTGCGCTGTCCCGCCTGTCGGCGCTCGCACCGCTACACGGCCCAGGCCTACCCCTGCGCCTGCGGTGCGCCCGTCGCCGCGCCGCTGGACCCGGACCGGGTGCCGGCCGCCGTCGGGGAGCGCTCCTGGCACGAGGAATGGGTGACCGTGCGCTGCGGCAGCTGCGGCACGCGCGGCGAGTGGCCTCACCCCGAACTGGGCTGCCCCTGCGGGACGGTGCTGCGCATCCCGGTCACGGGCGAGCGGGAGGAGGCGCCGGCCGCCGGAGGGCCGCGGCGGCCCACCGCCCCCACCGTGCCGATCCGCACGGCGCGCGACGCGGTCACGGCTGCCGTGCTGTACCTGCGCCGTCTCGGCCACGACGACATCCGGCGCGCGGACCAGCGGCCGACGTCCGGCATCGGACTGGCCGGCCGGGGCGTGCTGGCCCAGCTCGACCCGTCGGCGCGGCGCGCGACCCCGCGGGACGTGGAGTGCCTGTGGCTGACCGCCATGACGGAGTCCGCGGCCTGCCTGTACTTCTCCCTCTCCGGCTACAGCGGCGAGGCCCGCGCCCGCGCCGACGCCCTGGACGTCCCGCTGTTCGTCCTCGAGCCCTCGGGCGCCGCCCGCCCCGAGAACGCCCCGGCGGTGGCGCTGGACGCGGACGCGTCCTGAAACTCCGGCGACGCGTGCGCCGGGTGGGCCCGATACTCGTCGGATGCGCATCCGACCCGCCGCCCCCGCCGAACTGCCCGCCCTCCAGGACGTCGAACGGGCGGCCGGCGCGCCGTTCCGCGACCTGGGCATGCCGGAGATCGCCGAGGACGACCCTCCGGCCCTGGACGTGCTGGAGCGCTACCACAGGTGCGGCCGCTGCTGGGTCGCGGCGGACGAGGAGGACGGCCGGCCCCTCGCGTATCTGATCGCCGAGCCGGTGGACGGCGCGCTCCACGTGGAGCAGGTGTCCGTCCACCCGGACGCGGCACGCCGCGGTATGGGCCGCGCCCTGCTCGCCCACGCCGCGCACCGGGCCCGCGAGGAGGGTCTGACCGCTCTCACCCTCACCACGTTCGCCGAGGTCCCGTGGAACGCCCCGTACTACGCCCGCCTCGGCTTCCGCACGCTGGGCGAGGACGAACTCACCCCGGGGCTGCGGCGGATCCGCGCCGAGGAGAGCGCCCACGGCCTCGACCACTGGCCGCGCGTGTCCATGCGGCTCGAACTGCCGCGCGGCGAGACGGCGTTCGGCGGTCCGGCCCGATGACGGTCAGGACGGCACGCGCGCACGACCTTCCCGGTTTCCTGGGCCTGGCGGCGCAGGTGGAGCAGTGGTTCGGGCCCATGGTCGAGGAGCCCGGCTTCCATGACGCGGTGCGCGAGCACATCGCCGCCTCCATGGCGTTGGTCGCCCCGTCCTCCGGGCCGAACCTGCTCGGCGGGCTGCTCTTCGGGGCCGAGGCGCCGACGTACCACGTGCACTGGCTCGTCGTCTCCCGCCGGGCCCGCGGCACGGGCGTCGGGCGGGCGCTGATGGAGGAGGCGGTACGCCGCTGGGTGCGCGGCCCCGGCGAGATCGAGGTGGTCACCTTCGGACCGGACCACCCCGGTGCGGTTGTCAGCGGCGCCCGCGTCTTCTACGAACGGCTCGGCTTCGTCCCCGCCGAGGCCGCCGCTCCGGGACCGGAGGGCGGCTCCCGGCAGGTCTACCGGCGGGCGGTGGGCTGAGCGGGGCTCGGACCGTCGCGTGCCCCTCCCGGAGTTCGATCGTGCGGACCGTGTCCGAGACCGTCAGGACCGTGTCCGCGACCCTCATCGGGAGGGTGCACAGGACTTCCAGGCGGCTCGGGACGTCGTAGTGGGCCGGGCGGCGACGGCACGGCCCAGGTTCGCGCCGAGGGTGTCGCCGAGGAGGGCCGTCCCGCCGGTGCCGTGGCTGCGGGAGAGTGCGGTCACCGGAAGTCCTCCTCGCGGTACTCGGCGTTCGAGCCGGCCGCCGTCGCCTCGCGCAGCGCGATGCGGCGGATCTTGCCGGAGACTGTCTTGGGCAGCTCGCCGAACTCCAGGCGGCGGACGCGCTTGTAGGGGGCGAGCACCTCGCGGGAGTGCTCGAAGAGGACCTTCGCCGTGTCGGGGCCCGGCTCCCAGCCCTCCGCGAGCACGATGTACGCCTTCGGGACGGCCAGCCGCAGCTCGTCCGGCGCGGGCACCACGGCCGCCTCGGCGACCGCCTCGTGCTCCAGCAGCGCGCTCTCCAGCTCGAACGGGCTGATCTTGTAGTCGGACGCCTTGAACACGTCGTCCGCGCGCCCGACGTAGGTGATGTAGCCGTCATCGTCGCGGGAGCCGATGTCGCCGGTGCGGTAGTAGCCGCCGGCCATCGCCTCCGCCGTGCGCTCCGGGTCGCCGTGGTATCCCGTCATCAGGCCGACGGGCCGCTCGGACAGGTCGAGCGCGATCTCGCCCTCCGCCGCGCCGGGCGCGCCGGAGACCGGGTCGAGGAGCTCGACGCGGTAGCCGGGGCTGGGGCGGCCCATGGAGCCGGTCTTGAGGACCTGGCCGGGGCTGTTGGACACCTGCACGGCGGTCTCGGTCTGCCCGAAGCCGTCGCGGATGGTGACGCCCCAGGCGCGTCGGACCTGCTCGATGACCTCCGGATTCAGGGGCTCGCCCGCGGCGACGACCTCGCGGGGCGGGGTGCGCAGCCGGCCCAGGTCGGACTGGATGAGCATGCGCCACACGGTCGGCGGGGCGCAGAAGGTGGTGACGCCCGCCTTGTCCATCTCTGCCAGCAGGCGGGGCGCGTCGAAGCGGGTGTAGTTGTGCAGGAAGACGGTCGCCTCGGCGTTCCACGGGGCGAAGAGGTTGGACCAGGCGTGCTTGGCCCAGCCGGGCGAGGAGATGTTGAGGTGCACGTCGCCGGGGCGCAGGCCGATCCAGTACATGGTCGCCAGATGCCCGATCGGGTACGAGGTGTGGGTGTGCTCCACCAGCTTGGGGCGGGCGGTGGTGCCGGAGGTGAAGTAGAGCATCAGCGGGTCGTCGGCGAGGGTCGGCCCGTCGGGGGTGAACCGGTCGGGCGCGCCGTACGCTTCGGCGTAGGGCAGCCAGTCCCCACCGGGCTCCTCCCCCACCGCGATGCGGGTGTAGCCACCGGGCACCTCGTCGAACTTCGCGGCGTCGGCGGAGCGCGCGATCACATGGCGGACCCGGCCGCGGTCGACACGGTCGCGCAGGTCGGCGGGGCCGAGCAGCGGGGTGGCGGGGATGACCACGGCGCGCAGCTTCATCGCGGCCAGGGCGGTCTCCCACAGCTCGGCCTGGTTGCCGAGCATCACCAGCACCCGGTCCTCGGCGACCACGCCCCGCTCGCGCAGCCAGTTCGCGACCCGGTCGGAGCGGCGCGACAGCTCGGCGAAGGACAGGCGCGTCCCGCCGCCGTCCTCCTCGACCAGGTGCAGGGCCGTGCGGTCGTTGCCGTCGGCGATCGCGTCGAACCAGTCCAGGGCCCAGTTGAAGCGCCCGGGCCGGGGCCAGACGAAGTCCCGGTAGGCGGTGGTGTAGTCCTCACGGTGTTCCAGCAGGAAGTCCCGGGCCCTGCGGAACTGCTCCGTCGCCGTCGTCATGCGTCCTCCTCGGTGCCGAACCTTGCCGGGCGGCTCACCGCCATCGTGTAATCCGTGGTGCAGGTCTCACTACCCCCCGAACCGGGGGTGTGCGCCCGCACTCGGGCCGCGGTGAAGGGGCGAACAGGTGACGGCAGAGCGCGTACGCCCCGCTCACCGCGCGAGCCGCACCGCACCGGGCGGCGCCACCCCCGGGGAGGTGGCCGTGCAGGCCTGTGCCGCGGCGGGGGCGGCGAACGCGGCGGCGGCCGCGCGAGTGGGGCCGACGGCCGAAACGGTCAAGGCGAAGCTGCGGTCCGTGATGGGACGCTGGGGCCCGGACCCGGGCGGGGCGGCGGTCGCCGCCCGCAGGGCCGGGTGGTTGCCGTAGATTTGCGGTGTTCTCCCACGGACGGCAATAGCACGAGTACACCATTGATTAGCAGTTGATCGGAACGTTGTCATTTACCTCACTACACCGTCCGCCGGAATTGAGGACCCTGTTGCCTAATATTGGCCAGGACACGCCACACGGAGGGGAGCGGTGACCGTGCGACGGGACGACAAGGAGCCTGCCAGGTACCGCCCCGACCTGGTCATCGGCCGGGAGGAGCTGTTCGCCGACGCCAGGGCGCAGCTCGCGCGCGGCGGCAGCGTGCTCCTGCACGGCCCCGCCGGAATAGGCAAATCGACCGTGCTTCGGGCACTTGCGGCGGAAAACGCCGCGGGGACGTCGCGCGTGTTGCGCTGCTCGGCCACCGAGTCCGAATCCCATCTTCCGTTCCTCGCGCTGGCCGACCTGTTCGGTCTGGTGCTGGACGAGGTGGCCCCCCGGCTGCCCGCCGCCCAGCGCACCGCCCTGGAGTCGGCGCTCACCGGGCGCGGCGAGTCCACCCTCCAGCGGGACGGGCTGGCGCTGCGGCTGGCGGTGCTGTCCACGCTGCGCGCGCTGTCCTCCGAGGGTCCCGTCCTCGTCGTCGCCGACGACCTCCAGTGGCTCGACCCGGCCAGCGCCGAACTGCTCGGCTTCGCCGCCCGCCGCCTCGGCGACAGCCCGGTGCGCATGCTGTGCGCGGTGCGCACGGAGGACGAGGAGTACGACCGTCATCTGCGCGCCTGCCCGCCGGACACGCTGGCCGTGCGGCTGGGCCCGTTCTCCCGCACCGAGGTGTCCGCGCTGCTCGACCACCGCGGCTACACCTCCCTGTCCCGCTCGACCGTCCGTGACATCCACCGCACCAGCGGCGGCAACCCGCTGTTCGCGCTGGAGCTCGGCCGCGCCCTCGCGGAGAGCCCCACCCGGCCCCGGCCCGGCGAGCCGCTGCCGGTGCCGACCTCACTGCGGGCGCTGGTCCTCAGCCGTCTGGAGATGCTGTCCGAGGAGGCCCGCCGCACCCTGCTGGTGGCCGGCGCAGGCGCCCGTCCCACCCTCGCCCTGCTGCACGCGGCCGGACGGGACAACGCGGAGGCCGAGACCGCTCAGGCGGTCTCCCTCGGGCTGCTCATCACCGACCCCGAGGACCCGGCGCTGCGCTTCACGCACCCGCTGATCTCCGCCGCCCTCTACGCGGAGGCCCCCGCCCAGGAGCGGCGCGCCGCCCACACCGCGCTGTCCACCGCGGCCTCCGACCCGATCGAACGCGCCCGGCACCTGGCGCTCGCCGCCACCGGACCCGACCCGGAGGTCGCGGCCCGGCTGGCCGAGGCCGCCGCCATGGCCCGCGACCGGGGCGCGCCGTCGGTCGCCGCCTCCCTCGGACTGCTCGCCGCCCGGCACACCCCCGCCGACTCCACACCAACCCCCGACGAGCGGCGGCTCGAGGCCGCGGAGGACGCCATCACCGCCGGCGAGGTCGACCTGGCGCGCGACATCGCCCGCGAGGTGCTGACCCGGGCGACCGTGCCGGCCGAGCGGGTGCGGGCATGGATGGTGGTCATCGAGGCGGCCGGGCAGGCGCTCGGCGAGGTCGACGCCGTCTTCCCGCAGGTGCTCGCCGACGCCGGTGACGACCCCCGGCTGCTCGCCCTGGTCCACTACCAGCTCGCCTGGCGGGAGGTCGTCGTCAACGGCGACTTCGCGAAGTCCCGCCAGGAGGCCGCGCACGCCGCCGAGCTGGCCGCCCGCGGCGGGGACCGGCGCACCGAGCTGATGGCGCTCGCCTTCCAGTCGTCCACCGAGACCCTCATGGGCCACCCGGACGCCCCCGCCACCATCCGGCGGGCGCTCCAGGAACCCCAGGACCCCGACGTCGCCAGCCACCACAACGGCGCGGCGATGTCCCGGTTCCGCTGGCTGCTGATGAGCGACCAGCTCCCCGAGGCCCGTACGGCCATCACGGCGCTGCTGCGGGAAGCGCGGCGGCGCGGCATGGTCGAGAGCGAGGTGCACTTCTCCCGGCTCCTCGCCGACACCGAGCTGCGCTTCGGGCACTGCGGGCGCGCCCTGGACCTCGCCGGGGAGAGCCTGCGCCTCGCCCGTGACTCCGGCATCGGGGAGAGCGCGTCCGCGATGCTCGCCTCCGTCGCCGAGGCGTCCGGCGGGGACGTGGACCGGGCGCTCGCCCTGGCCCGCGAGTCCGCCGACCACGCCGAGGTGGACGGCGACCAGCTCTACCTGTCCCTCGCCCTGGCGGCCCTCGGGTACGCCCAGCTGGTGTCCGGGGAGGCGCAGGCCGCGGTGCACTCGCTGCGCCGGGTGCGCGAGCTGGAGCAGGGCATGGGCATCACCGACCCGGCGCGCGGCCGCTGGCAGGGCGACCTCGCCGAGGCGCTGGTGCGGATCGGCGAGCCCGGCGAGGCACAGGAGCTGATCAACGTCACCCGGGTGCACGCGCTGCGGCTGAACCGCGCGAGCGTGCTGGCGGTGCTCGACCGCGCGGAGGCGCTGGTGCGCGCGGCGCGCGGCGAACACCAGGCCGCCGTCGCCCAGCTGACGTCGGCGCAGGAACGCCTGGCCAAGCTGGGCTACGGCCTGGAGGAGGCGCGGGCCTCCTTCGCGCGGGCCCGGCTGCGCTCCCGGGGACCCGGTCCCGCCGGGTACGACGAGGCGGCGCGGCTGTTCCGGCGGTGCCGTGCGCTGCCGTGGCTGCGGCAGGTCGACGAGGCCGTGGCGGCCGGACCGGCGGAGGCCGACCCGGTGCCCTCGGCGACACCGGCCGCGCTGGACGGGCTGGCCTCGATGGAGCGTCAGGTCGCTGCGCTGGTCATGGAGGGCGCCACCAACCGGGAGATAGCCGGGCGCCTGTTCATCAGCGTCAAGACCGTCGAGGCGACGCTCACCCGGGTCTACCGCAAGCTGGGCATACGCTCCCGCGTGGACATCGTGCGGCTCGCGGCGGGGCGCCGGGCGCCGTAGGTGACCCGGGTCATCGGGCGTCCGTGACGCATGCCACGATGGACGCCGCGCTTCCGCCGTGGCGGACGCCGCGCCTCTGCCCCGACGGGCTCGTGTCGGCCTTCCGAGGGCGCCGTTGTCGGCCGCCGTGGCCGGAAACCGGCTGGTCCGGCCCCCGGTGACCGAGGGTTTTCCCTGTCCGACTCCCCTTAGGGGGTTCCCTCATTGGGACGGCCCCGGGACCGGTCCTAGCGTGTGACACGTGCCGATCGCTCGGGCACATCGGGGCTCGCTCCCGATGCCCGAACCCCCACCCGTGCGACCCCCACCGGCAACTGGAGGAGACCCATGCGAGGGCTCAGCCGCACCAGACGGTCCGCCCCCGGACGCGCCGCCGCCGCCGCGACCGACGCCGTCTCCTTCCTTCCTCTTCCTGTCCGCCCCGTCGTCGTCCGGGGCTGATCCCATGATTTCCTGAGCAACCCTCAGGTCACGACCAGGGGGCGTTGCGGGCTTCCACGAGCAGCCCGCAGCGCCCCCTATCCAATGCACCGGCGCCCCCTTCGGACGTCACCCCCGTACCGTCCCGAAGCGGATGTCGTACGCCGTCCCCGGGTGCAGGACGCCGAGCATCCGCTCCGCCTCCGCCGTCACCTCCGCCCACCGGGTCCGGTCGAGGTGCCCGAAGGGCTCGATCACGAGGGCGTCACCGTCCAGGCGCCACAGCCCCGCCAGCGCGCCGTCCACCAGCAGGGTGCGGTAGGCGATGTTCCCCTGCCAGTGCCGGCCCTTCAGCTCGGGCGGCACCACGCGGGTGCGGTCGGCGTGGGAGAGCAGCAGGTTGTCGAACTCGGGCAGGAAGCGGGGCGGGGCCGGGGTGTCCGGGTCCGGGCGGGGCGCGTCGGGGAGGTCGAAGAGTTCGGCGCCGTTCTCGTCCCGGAAGGTGACGAGCCGGGGCCGCAGGCGCTCGAAGGCGTCACGGAGCCGGGTGAGTCCGGCCCAGGTCTGCATGTCCTTCACGGAGGCGGGTCCGAAGGCGGCGAGGTAGCGCAGCACGGCGGCGTCCGGCGCGGGCGCGGGTCGGGCGGGCCGGCCCAGCCAGTGTTCGGCGGTGGTCAGCCGGACCTGGCCGCTGCGGCCCCACAGCCCGCGCGGGGTGACCTGCACCAGCGGCAGCTTGCAGCGGGCGGCGACGGAGAGGGCCTGCGGATCGGCGTCCGGCCAGTCCTCCAGGAGGGCCTCGCGCAGCTCCTTCATCGTGCGCGGCTCCTCCTCGACGAGGGCGCGCGCCGTGGCGGCGAGGCGGTCCAGGTCGACACCGGCGAGCCCGGCGCGGAAGTGGTGCAGCTCCCGGTCGCGGGCGGCCTGGACCAGGGGCCTCAGGGTGAGGCAGTCGTCGGCGGTGTGGGTGTGGATGGTCGAGCGCAGGGTGACGATCCGGACCACCTCGCGGTCGGCCATGGGCCGGGACAGCGCCTCCGGGGTGAAGCCGTCGAGGCGGGCGGCGAGGGCGTAGTAGGGCGGCTTGACGTTCTGCGCCTGAAGGCCGACCAGGTGGTCGACGGCGGCCGTCGCGGACATCGGCGAGCGGCTCAGCAGGAGCTGCCGGGCCAGGGTCGCCCGGTTCAGCGCGCGAGGGCCTAGGACGGGCGGCGACGGCGGGGCGGCGGTGGTCCGCTTCGACTTCGTCATGCGGCCACGCTAGCGAGGATGTAGGCCGGATCCTGTCCTCCTTCCTGTTCAGGACAGCTCTCTCTTTCCTGGACAAAACGCTGCGGAGTGTAACGCCGTGACCGTCCGGCGGCGCTGAACATCTGGGGCCGGACTCCGGCCCCGGTGCACGACATCCCCCCCACGAAGGAAAGACCCATGACTTCCTCCGCCCCCTCCCCCGACGGCCTCCCGGTCTACGACGAACTCGTGCGCGAGCGCGGTGACGTCGTGGCCGAGGTCCGTGAGGTGGCCGAGCGGACCCAGTTCGAGGTCCGCCAGGCGCTGGCGGGCACCGTCCGTCCCCGGCCGCCGCAGAACGGCCCGCGCCAGCAGCAGGGGCCCGGCGGCCCCCGCCACCCGCACGGTGGCCCGCGCCAGCCGCAGGGCGGACCCCGGCAGCAGCAGGGGCCGGGGCTGCCGCAGGGGCAGGGCCAGGGTCAGGGGTCGGCGCAGGGGCAGGGGCAGGGGCAGTCGCAGGGCCCTGGGCAGGGGCCTGGGCAGGCGCAGGATGGTCAGCGGCCTTCGCAGGAGGCCGGACTGCCCCAGAGGCCCGGACTGCCCCAGAGGCCCGGGCAGCCGCAGGGTCCCGGTCCGCAGGAAGGTGGTCCGCAGGGTGCCGGTCCCCAGGAAGGTGGTCCGCAGGGTCCCGGTCCGCGGCCGTTCGGGGACGGGCCCCGGCAGGACGACGGCGGCCCGCAGGAGGGCGGCGACGCGCGCCACGAGGAGCCGCGGCACCCCGACGCGGGCTGACCGCTGCTCGCGGAGGGCCCCGCCGACCTCGGCCGGGTGCCGACCGTCTCGGCGTGCGCAAGACCCTGGTCTCCGACCTCCGAATCTGGCGCATGCCGATTGCCGTCCGGCCGGGAGGGGCACTCGGTGCGCCGTGCGAGAGCAAAGCCGAACGGCACCGCGCAGGGTCCTGCTGACCGGATGGTTCAGCTTCCGCGACGGGGAGGCGACCGCCGGGGACGTGCTGGCCCTGCACCGGGTCGAGACGGTCCTGCGTGGGTCGGGCACCGCGTACGAGATCGCCTGGAGCCCCGGCTTCCGGCCGGACGCGCTGCACCTCGACGACGCACGGCCCCATGACTACTCGCACCTCGTGTTCGTGTGCGGGCCGCTGCACGGGCCGCAGGTGGAGGAGTTGCACCGGCGGTTCGCGCACTGTGTGCGGATCGCGGTGGGGACGTCGGTGATCGATCCCGACGAGCCGGCGGTCACCGGGTTCCACCGGGTGCTGGCCCGGGACGCGCCCGGCCGTGCGCCCACCGAGGACCTGGCGGCCCGCGCGCCCGCCGTGCCGCCGCGGCCGGTCGTGGGGGTGATCCTCACCCACGGACAGCACGAGTACGGGGCGCAGCGGCGGCACGGGGAGGTCGCCGAGCGGGTGACGCACTGGCTGGCCGGCAAGGACTGCGCGCGGCTGGAGCTGGAGACACGGCTCGACGCCCGGGACTGGCATCTGAACGCGACTCCGGCGCAGGTGCAGTCGGTGCTGGCGCGGCTCGACCTGGTCGTCACCGACCGGCTGCACGGGCTGGTGCTGGCCCTGCGGGTCGGCACGCCGGTGGTGGCGATCGACCCGGTGGCGGGGGGCGCGAAGGTGACGGCGCAGGCGCGGGCCTGCGCGTGGCCGGCGCTGCTGCAGGCGGAGCAAGTGGACGAGCGGCGGCTGGACCGGTGGTGGGACTGGTGTCTGACCTCGGGCCGGGTGGCCGCGCGGCAGGCCCGCGAGACGTTCCGCGAGGGGCGGCTGCCGGACGGCGCGGACCGTCTGCTGGAGGCTCTGACGTCCCGCGGGGGCGCCGGTTAGGGCGCGGATCCGCCGGGCACCCGGACTCCAGGTCCACCCTGGCGGTCGTTGGAGGAAGACGGTGTCCCTCGGTCGGCTCCCTGAACATGAGCAGCACATCCTCGACGAGATCGAGCGGTCGCTGCGGCGTGACCGTCGCCTCAACCGGCTGCTGCGGGGGCGTCCCGCCCGCCGCGGCCCCGATCCGAAGCGGTTCGCGGCCCGCGTGGCCCGCTGCGACCCGCGCGGCCGGACGGTCGCCCTCCTGACCGTGGTGTCGGTGGCCTTGATGGTGACGGGCCTCGTCACGTCGGCGCCGTGGGCGATCTGGACCTTCGCCGTGCTGTGGCCGGTGGTGGTGTTCCTGGGCTTCCGCCTGCTGTCCAGGTGGTCGGGCGACGCGGGCCCGCCCGGGGGACGCTAGCGATCCGGGCGGGCGGCGGGACGCCCACGCTCCGACCGCCCCCCGCCACGAGTCTGCCGCCGGGCGGAGGGGCACGGTGCGGGCGACGCCTGCGCACTCCCGGCGCAGGCGGGCAGCACCGCGCCGAGGGTGCCCGCGGGCCGCAGCCGTTCCCACCGGGCCCCCTGGCGCGAGGCTGCCGGGACGGCGGACCGCCCGACGAGCGCGAAGGAACCGCCGGGCGGAGGGGCACGGTGCGGGCGACGCCTTCGCGCTCCCGGCGCAGGCGGGCAGCACCGCGCCGAGGGTGCCCGCGGGCCGCAGCCGTTCCCACCGGGCCCCCTGGCGCGAGGCTGCCGGGACGGCGGACCGCCCCACGAGCGGGAAGGAACCGCCGGGCGGACGGGTGCCGTGCCGGACGAGGCCACCAGGCCTCAGACGCTCTCGCGCGGCCTCCCCCGGCACGAGCAGCCTGCCGCCGGAGCGGAGCAGCACCGTACGGGCGGTGACCCGCGCGCCGCGGGTACCCTCACACCGGCCATCCCGGCACCTGCCGGGCGGACGGCGGACCGGCCCGCCTGGGCGGGACGCCGCTCGAGCCCCCGGGGGCCGAGCACTTGGCCGGGGCGAAGGCCTGAACCCGCACGGGACGGGGGCGATGCGGGGAGCTCCGCACGGGGCCGGGGCGACGTCCGGAACCGGCACTGGGCCGCGGCGGCGCCCGGACCCGAGTGACGGGGCAACGCGATGACGCAAGGGACCGGGGGTGCGGTCCTCGCACCGTGGCCGGGCGTGAGGCCCGTTGGCTGGTGTGCGGGGTCAGCCCGTGTAGCGGCGGGCCTTCGAGGCGCGCTGCGTGGGTTCCAGGAGGCGGAGGCGGGTTTCGACCTCCGGCGGGAGCACGCGGCGTTCGCGGAGGATCCACGGGAGGGCGGCCGCCGCCTCCGTGAAGGCGAGGAGCGACGTCGTGTCGCGCGGAACCGTGCGGGCCAGGTCGAGGGTACGGCGCAGGGCGGGGACGACCGGGCGGCGGAGCCAGGTGAACCACAGGGTGTTGCGGATGCCGTGGCGGCGGCGCAGGGTCGCGTCGCGGGCCTCGGACGCGTGATGGTGGATCGTGAGGTCGTCGGCGTAGACGAGCCACCAGCCGTCGGCGGCGAGGTCGACGGCGAGCAGCTCCTCCTCCCCGCCGAGCCACAGCTTGGGGTGGAAGCCGCCCGCCTTCCGGAAGGCGTCCGTGCGCAGCACGGTGGCGGCGGCGAGGAAGGAGCCGAGGGCGGGTCCGGGCAGCCACGGTGGTCCCGGTACGGGCGACTCGCGCAGCTCGCGGACGATCGGGTCCTCGGTGCCGTGCGGCTCGACGACGATGCGCGCGGTGACGGAGACGACGCCGGGGTGCCGGTCGAGCAGGTCGGCGGCGCCGGTCAGGGAGCCGGGCGCCCACCAGGAGTCGTCGTCGCAGAAGGCGACGTACGGCGTGGTGACCTCGCGGACCGCCAGGTTGCGCCCGACCGCGCCCAGGTTGCGGCCGGGGCGCAGCAGCCGGACCTCCGGGTGGTGGCGGGCGACGGCGTCGGCGGTGCCGTCGGCGGAGGCGTTGTCGGTGACGATGACCTCGGGCCGTTCGGGGAGTTCGGCGAGCCGGTCGAGGGTCCGCAGCAGTTCCCGGCGGCGGTTGTGGGTGATGACGACGACGGTCGTGCGCGGGTCGGTCATGCGGTCGCCCCTTCGAGGTCCAGCAGCCGGGCGGCGCGTTCCACGTGCGGGGGCAGCGGGCGGCGGGCGCGCAGGGCGGCGGGCAGCAGGGCGAAGGTCTGGCGCAGGGCACGCCGGGCCGTCGTGTCGGCGCGGGCTTCGGCGGCGAGGGCGCCGGTGCGGGCGAGGGCGTAAGGGACGGGGCGGCGCAGCCACGCGGTGAGCACCTCGTTGCGGCGCTGCTGGACGGGCCGCCCAGGGCGGCTTGAGGTGGCCGGGTGGTGGTGGGCGACGACGTCGGGGCAGTGGGACACGCCCCAGCCGCGGGCGGCGAGGTCGTAGGCGAGGCAGGTCTCCTCCCCGCCGAAGAACAGCACCCGGTGGAAGCCGCCCGCGTCGAGGTAGGCGATGCGTCGGACGACGGAGGCGCAGGCGAGGAAGCCGAGCACCTGGATGCCGGGGAGATCGGTGGCGGGGCCGAGCGGGGAGCGGGCGAGGAGGTCGTTGAGCGGGTCCTCGGCGTTCCCGGGGCCGACCAGGGTGCGGGCGGCGATCAGTCCGAGCCGGGGGTGGGCGTCGAACAGGTCGGCGGCGCGGTCGAGCGCGCCGGGCGCCCACCAGGAGTCGTCGTCGGCGAACGCGACGTACGGGGTGTCCAGGGCGCGGGCTCCGTAGTTGCGGGCGAGGGCGCCGTGGTTGCGGGTGAGGGCGAGGACCCGCACGTGGGGGAAGTCGCGGGCGGCCATGGCGCGGGTGTCGTCGGTGGAGGCGTTGTCGGCGACGAGGATCTCCGGCCGCTCGGGCAGGTCGGTGAGGTGCCGCAGGGTGACCGCGAGGCGTTCGCTGCGGTTCCTGGTGGCGATGACGACGCCGACGCGGCGGTGGCGGGTCATGGGGCGGGCTCCTCGGGTGGGGGCAGGCGGTGCAGGGCGTCGAGTACGTCGTCGGGGGTGATGCGCAGCAGCGCCGGGTCGGGGCGGCGGGCGTGCGGGTCGCCCTCGGGGCCGTGCCACAGGGCGAGGTGCCGGGGGTGCGGAGGCGGGCCCCAGTGGCTCGGCGGGACGGGGCCGAAGAGGGTGACCGTGGGCGTGGCGTGGGCGACCGCGAGGTGGGCGATCCCGGTGTCGCCGCTGACGACCGCGCGGGCGCCGGCGACGAGGGCGGACAGCCGGTGGAACGGCAGGCCGCCGGAGAAGACGTCGGTGTCGGGCAGCCGGGCCTCCTTGGCGAGCCGGGCCACGAGGTCGTCCTCCCCCGCGCCCCCGGTGGCCACGACACGCAGCCCCCGCCCGCGCAGGGCGGAGGCGACGGCGACGTACCGCTCGACGGGCCAGCAGCGCGCGGGCGCGCCGGCGCCGGGATGCAGGACGACCGCGCCGGGGGCGGGTGAGGGGGCGTCCGGCCGGGGCAGCCGCAGGTCGGCGGGGTCGGCGTCGACGCCGTGGAAGTCCAGCAGCCTGCACCAGCGGTCGCGTTCGTGTTCGTCGCGGTACCAGGCCGGGCCCTCGATGTCGGGG
The DNA here is from genome assembly GCF_022869105.1 of Streptomyces sp. BJ20. Lineage (NCBI taxonomy): Bacteria > Bacillati > Actinomycetota > Actinomycetes > Kitasatosporales > Streptomycetaceae > Streptomyces > Streptomyces sp. BJ20. The sequence continues at coordinate 2,215,987 of NZ_CP094918.1, read as the reverse complement.
GTGTCCGGGTGGGCGAAGGCGAACAGCCGCGCGGGGCGCAGGGCCTGCAGCAGGCGGTGGCTGGGCGGGCCGTTGCCGTGGAGGTCGACGGCGACGTCCGGGGGCGGGCCGGTCCAGCCGAGCGTGCGGGGGACGCCCCGGCCGGGCGCGGAGGCGGGCAGCAGCCGGTCGACGGCCCCGGTCGCCTCGGCGACGGGGGCGAGGGCGGCGGGCGCTGCCAGCACGATCTCGTGGCCCGGGAAACCCCGCCGCAGCGCCCGCAGCGCGGGCACCCCGGCGAGCAGGTCCCCGAGCCCGAGCGCCCGCAGGACGAGCACCCGGGGGGACGTCATCGCGTGACCTCTTTGAGGAGGCGTTCCCAGTCGTCGAGGAAGCGGGGCAGGCCGTAGCGGGCGAGGGCGGCGGCGCGGGCCAGTTCGCCGGTGCGGCGGGCGCTCAGCGGGTCGGCGACGAAGTCCCGTACGGCGTCGGTGAGCACGTCGAGGCGGTTGGAGACGACGCCCGCGCCGGGCGGCACCGCCTCGGTGACCTCGGTGGTGGCGAGGGCGACGACGGGCATGCCGAGGTGCATGGCCTCCAGCAGGGACAGGCCGAGGGAGGTCCAGCGCACCGGGTGGACGTAGACGCGGCGGCGGGCCATCTCGGCGTGCAGGCGGGCCTGGGTCAGCTCGTGGGAGCGGCACCGGTCGGCGGGCAGGCCGAGGTGGGCGGCGAGGCCCTCGGTGCCCATGCCGAACACGTCGAGCGGCGCGGCGGCGGCGAACGGCGGCAGCAGGTCGGTGCCGGTGGTACGGCCGCGCCGCACCGGTTCGTTGACGACGACGGCGGCGTGCGGCAGTTCGCCCGTCCACAGCGGGCCGGGGTCGACGATGCCGTGCTCGATCACCGTCGTGGAGGTGGAACCGGCGTCCCACATCAGCCGGTTGAAGTGGGTGACGTGCACGAGGGTCACGCCGGGGATGTCCGCCGCGGGGTGCCGGGTGTCGGGGACGTCGCCGTGCGGGGCGTTGTGCTCCAGGTAGACCAGGGGCGGGCGGCGGCGCAGCCAGCGGTCCACCAGGCCGATCTCGTGCGGGCGTTGCAGCACGACCACGTCGACGTCCTGCTCGGCCAGGAGTTCCGGCTCCACCTCGACGACCGTGTCGGGCCAGTCGAAGGTGCGGGCGCGGCCGAGCCCGTCGGGTCCGCGGTCCGGGGTGACGGGGACGACGTAGGTGTGCGGTCCCTGAACGAAGGCCGTGGTCCACGACCCGTGCACATGCCACAGCAGGATCCTCATGCCACCTCCACGAGCTTGTCGACCGCGGCGACGACGTCGAGCGCGGTCACGGTGTCCAGGCAGGGATGGCCCGGTACGGGGCAGCGCCGCGCGCGGCTTCCGGCGCACGGGGCGTCCTGGTCGCCGAGCAGCAGGTGGGGCACGCCGTAGGGGCGCCACCGCTCGGCGGGGACGACCGGCGCGAACAGCGACACCACGGGGGTGCCGACGGCGGCGGCGAGATGGGCGGGCCCGGTGTTGCCCGCGACGACGCAGTCGGCCCCGGCGAGCACCCCCGCGAGCCGCGCGGCGTCGGTGCGGCCGCCCAGGTCGAGGGCGCGGCCGCCGGCGACGTACGCGGTGAGGTCGCGCTCCCCCGCGCCTCCGGTGACGACGACGCGCCGTCCGGCGGCGGTCAGTTCGCGCACCGCCTGGGCGCAGCGTCCGGGGCTCCAGGCGCGGGCGGGCACGCTGGCGCCGGGGTGGACCACGACGTACGGTCCGTCGCCGGTCAGCGTGTCGGCGGCGGGCGGCGGGAGGACCCGCAGGCGGCCGTCGTCGACGCGGGGGAAGCCGGCCGCCTCGGCGAGGTCGAGGGCGGCCTCGGCCTCGTGGGCGTGCGGGGCGCGGTGGTGGCGTACGTCGAGGAGGCTGCCGGGGTGGTCCTCGCTGTCGGCGGCGACGAAGGGCACGCCGGCCAGCCGCAGCAGCAGCGCGGTGGGCAGCGGCGACTGGTGGAACGAGGTGAGGACGAGCGCGGCGTCGGCGTCGAGGGACGCGACGAGCTTGTCGATGTCGTCCCGGTCCACGGGCGGAGGCCGGAACCCGGTCCACGGGGACTCCCAGACGAGCACCTCGTCCACCCCGGGCAGCAGCCGCGCCGCGGGCGCCCCTTGCGGTCCGCACAGCAGGGTGACGTGGTCGGCGCGGGCGGCGACGGCCCGTACGGCGGGCCCGGCGAGCAGTACGTCGCCGAAGCTGTCGAGCCGGGTGACGAGGGCTCTCACAGGTACCTCCGGGTCCGGGGCGGCGACGGGTCAGGGCCGCCGGACAGGTGCCGGGCAGGCCGGCCCGCCGCCCGCGCGTGTTCGGCGCCGGCGTGCGGCCCGGGCGCGGGGGCGCCGTCCGGGGCCTCCCACGGCGGGCCGTCGAGGATCATCCGTACGGCCGCGGGCAGGTCGCGTGCCACGTGCGGGGCGGCAGCGGTCTCCTCGGCGCGCGTGACGGGTGTGGGGACGAGGACGGCGTGCGCGCCGGCCCGGCAGGCGGCCTCGACGTCGGAGCCGATGTCGCCGACGACGACGCAGTCGGCGGGATCGACGCCCAGCTGCCCGGCGGCGTCGAGGATCATGCCGGGCCGGGGCTTGCGGCAGGGGCAGCCGTCGTCGGGTCCGTGCGGGCAGAAGGCCCGGACGTCGAACGGGCCGAGGAGCTCTTCCACGCGCTTGTTGACGCGCCGGACGTCGGCCTCGGTCAGCAGGCCGCGGGCGACGCCGGACTGGTTGGTGACGACGCCGAGGCGGATGCCGCGGGCGCGCAGCGCGTCGAGCGCCTCGCGCGCCCCTTCTACGGGGCGCACGCGCTCCGGGGCGGCGTTGTAGGGAACGTCGTGCACCAGGGTGCCGTCGCGGTCGAACAGCACCGCCCGTACGGGGCTCATCGGGCCACCTCCCGCCAGGCGGGGGCGTGTCGGTGGCGCCAGGCGCCGGCCAGGCGGTGCCAGGTGGCGGCGGGCGGGATGACCACGCTGGTGGCGAGCACGGTCGCCACCTCCTCGGGAGTGCGCGGCCCGGGCGCGATGCGGGCGCGGGCGAACTCGGCGGTGCCGGCCGCCCATCCCGCCGCGCAGGCCGCGGCGGCTCCGCGGTGTCCGGTGACGGCGAGCGCGCACGCGGCGGCGCCGGCGGCGGTGATCGCGGCGTGCCGGCGGATGCGTCCGCGCGGCGCGACGGCCCTCTCCCACCAGCCGGGGCCGTGCAGCCTCCGCATGAGGGCGTCGTCGGCGTGGCCGCGCTGCTTGCGCACCGACGCCCAGCGGGAGGCCGGGCGCACGGGGTGCAGGGTGGTGCGGCAGCCGCGGCGGATGCGCCAGCCGGCGTCGAGGAGCCGCAGCGCGAGGTCGGCGTCCTCGCGGTGCGCGCGGGGGAAGCGTTCGTCGAAGCCTCCGGCCCTGCGGAGGACCTCGGTGCGGTAGGCCATGTCGGCGCTGATCCAGCGGGCGCGGGCCAGTCCCGCGGTGCCGCGTTCCCAGTCGGTGGGGCGGCGTCCGCCGGGCAGCGGCACGGTGACGACGCCCGGAACGCCCGCGGTGTCGGGCGTCGCCTCGTCGAGGTCCTCGTGGAGCTGGGCGCACCAGTGCGGCCCGACCTGGACGTCGTCGTCGACGAACACCACCCAGGGTTCGGTGACGGCGCGCAGTCCGGTGTTGCGGGCGGCGGCGGGGCCGCGCGCCTCTCCCGGCAGCACGGTGGTGCGGGCACGCAGGTCGCCGAGGACGTTCAGCGCGTGCTCCAGGGGTTCCGGGTCGGGGACGGGCGTGGCGGGACGGTCGTCGACGAGGACGATGCGCTCCGGGCGCGGTCCGCGCGCGGCGGCCAGCGCGGCGAGGCAGTCGGCGAGGCTCTCGCGGACCAGGGTGGGGATCACGACGGCGTACGGCGTCATCGCGGCGCCCACCTCCCGCGCCCGGCGTACGGCCCGCCCGGGCGCGGGCCCGCGGGGGTGGGGCGGCGCTCGGGGAACGGGGCGTGGTCACCGGGGTCGTGCATGGGGAGTCGGCTCCGTCCCTGGGTCGGGCGAGTACTGCGGGGAGCGGGTGCCGCACCCGACCTGCGTCAAACCGTTGGGCATGGCTTGTCCCGCTCCGTGTGGATATGCGGTGCTCTGCACCAGCGTGCACCGAGACGGAGGTCCGCGCAGGTCGGAGGGCGGGAGGGGCCGGGGGCCGCCCGGCGGTCCGGTGACAACTGCCACAGGGCGCGATCACCCGTTCGGAGGCACGCGACAGCGGACTACAGACCCGGCGTACAGCCGGTGTGTGCAGTCCGCGCATGCCTTTTCCGACCAGGAAGGCGACGACAACGGGGGCCGTGTTCCGCGCCCTTGCGGCCGGGACCGCGGTGGCCGCGCCGACGCCGACCGGGCGCACGCGCGCGCAGTCGACCGCGCGCGGCACCGTCCGGGGAAGGCGGAGCCGGAGGCGGTGTATCGCCGGGGGCGGGAGCGGCGTGGGGCTCCTAGGATCGGGGCGTGGCCACCTTCGAGCTCCAGCGCACCGTGTCCCTGCCCCCCGCCGAGGCCTGGCGACGGGTCACGACATGGCCCCGGCACGGTGAGGTGGTCCCGCTGACCCGGATCACCGTCACCACTCCCCCGCCCACCGGCGAGGGCACCCTGTTCGTCGCCCGCACGGGCGCGGGTCCGCTCGGCTTCGACGACCCGATGGAGGTCACGGCGTGGCGTCCCCCGGCGGGCGACTCCCCCGGGTTCTGCCGACTGGAGAAGCACGGACGGACCGTCCTGGGGTGGGCGGAGATCGAGGTGCACGCGCGTCCCGGCGGACGGTGCCGGGTGGTGTGGCGGGAGGACGTCCGTGTGCGGTTCCTCCCGGCCGCGTGCGACGGGCTGCTGGCGCGGGCGGGACGCGTGATGTTCGGTCGGGCGATGGACCGGCTGCTGCGGCGGGGCTGAGCTCCGGGAGGCCCGCCACGGGGTCCGGATTCCGTGCGCCGGAAAAGCAGTCGCGTCGCCCGGCGCGGGCCACTACCTTCCCCGTTGCATCTGCCCCGACCACGGGAAGGCCTGGCATGGGCACCGAGGGCGCACGGACCGACCGCTTGAGCATTCTGCTGGAGCAGTTCGACAAGGCGACGGACATGGCCCGTGCGCGACTGTCGGGACTGGGCGACGAGGAGTACCTCTGGGAGCCGGTCCCCGGCTGCTGGTCGATCCGGCGGCGCGGCGAGGCGGTGACGCCCCGGGCCTTCGGGCCCGGCGAGTGGGTGCTCGACGAGGGTGACCCGGACATCCCGGCGGGCGAGTACGCGGAAGTGGCCCGGCAGGCGGCCTCCGGGATGAGCGTCGAGAAGATCGCCGAGGACTGGAGCGTGAGCGTGGCACGGGTCGAGGAGGTCCTCGCCCACACCGGGGAACCGGAGCCCGACGACACGCCGCTCACGACGATCGCGTGGCGGCTGAGCCATCTGCACTACGAGTTCGCGGGCGGCTGGGAGTGGGCCTTCGGTGAGCGGCGGCAGGACCCGAAGCAGATGGTCGACTTCACGCCCTCCGCCGCCGTCGCGCTGGAGCGGTTCTGGGAGACCGTCGACCGGTGGCGGACCGCCGTGGGCGGCGTCACCGAGGAGGAGCTCGACACGATCGGCTTCTCGCAGTACCCCTACGGTTCCGACCCCGACGATCCGTTCGTCGGCGTGATCGCGGGAGCCAATCTGGAGTTCGTCCACCACATGGCCGAGATCGCGCTGCTGCGGGACCTGTGGCGGATCCGGCACGCGTGGTCGGGGCGGTGACGGCCCCGGCAGCCTGGTGGACGGCGGTGGCGAGAGCTCTCTCCCTCCGCGCCCCTGTCCGGACGGTGACCGGCCCGGCCGCCGAGCCACCGGGCTGATGCGGCGGGCCGGGCCCGCGGGTGCGTGGTGGACGGGTGCGGGACGGCGCTCCCCGCGCCCTCCGGCGGGTCAGACGCGCACGCGGGGCAGCGACCGACGAGGCCCCCTCAGGCCACCGGGCCCATGGTGCGGGCCGGAGGCCGGGGGTCGCGGTGGATGGGGGTGTGCGCTCCCGTGAGGGCGGCGCCCGTGCCGCCTCGGCGGTCGGCGACGATCTCCGCCGCGATGGACAGGGCCGTCTCCTCCGGGGTACGGGCGCCCAGGTCGAGGCCGATCGGGGACCGCAGCCGGGCCAGCTCCAGCTCGGTGACGCCGGCCTCGCGCAGGCGGGCGTTGCGGTCCAGGTGGGTGCGGCGGGAACCCATCGCGCCGACGTAGGCGACCGGCAGACGCAGCGCCAGCTTCAGCAGCGGCACGTCGAACTTGGCGTCGTGGGTGAGCACGCACAGCACCGTGCGGGCGTCGACCTCCGTGCGGGCCAGATACTCGTGCGGCCACTCCACGACGATCTCGTCCGCCTCCGGGAAACGCGCCCGGGTCGCGAACACCGGCCGCGCGTCGCACACCGTGACGTGGTGGCCGAGGAACGAGCCGACCCGTACCAGCGCCGCCGCGAAGTCGATCGCGCCGAACACGATCATCCGGGGCGGCGGCACCGACGACTCGACCAGCACGGTGACCGGCGCCCCGCAGCGCGACCCCTCCTCCCCGATCTCCACGGTGCCGGTGCGGCCCGCGTCCAGGAAGGCGCCCGCCTCTGCGGCGACCGTGCGGTCCAGCTCCGGACGCGCGCCGAAGCCACCCTCGTACGAGCCGTCGGGTCGGACCGTGAGCGCGCGGCCGCGCAGGTGGCCGGGGCCCTCGACGACGCGCGCGAGCGCCGCCGCCCGCCCGCCGGCCGCCGCGGCGAGCGCGGAGGCCAGCACAGGGCGCGCGGGGTCGGACGCCCTCACGGGGGTGACCATGACGTCGATGATCCCGCCGCAGGTGAGGCCGACGGCGAAGGCGTCCTCGTCGCTGTAGCCGAACCGCTCGAGGACGGTCACGCCGTCCTCGAGCGCCCGGACACACAGCTCGTACACCGCGCCCTCCACGCACCCGCCGGAGACCGAGCCGACCGCCGTGCCGTCGGCGTCGACCGCGAGCGCGGCGCCGGCCCCGCGGGGCGCGCTGCCGCCGACGGCCACAACGGTGGCTACGGCGAAGTCACGGCCCTCGGCGACCCACCGGTCCAGCTCCTCGGCGATGTCCAGCATGTCTCGCTCTCCTCAACTGCGGTGACGTGAAAGGCGGAGTGGCCCTCTCAGCGCACCCCGAGCCAGCTCTCGATCGGGGCGAGCGCGAAGAAGACCAGGAAGACGAGGGTCAGGACCCACATGAACGGTCCGACCTCCCGCGCCCGGCCCTGACCGGTCTTGATCGCGACGTACGAGACGACACCGGCGGCCACGCCCGCGGTGATCGAGTAGGTGAACGGCATGACCACCACGGTCAGGAAGACCGGGGTCGCGGTGGCCCGGTCGGCCCAGTCGACGTGACGGGCGTTCGACATCATCATCGCGCCGATGACCACCAGGGCCGCGGCGGCGACCTCGCCCGGCACGATCGCCGTCAGCGGCGTGAAGAACAGGCACGCGGCGAAGAACAGGCCGGTGACGACGGAGGACAGGCCGGTACGGGCGCCCTCCCCCACGCCGGTCGCGGACTCGACGAACACCGTCTGGCCGGACGCGCCCGAGACGCCGCCGATCGCGCCGCCGGCCCCGTCGATGAACAGCGCCTTCGACAACCCCGGCATCCGGCCCTTGGCGTCGGCGAGCTTCGCCTCCGTGCCGACGCCGATGATCGTCGCCATCGCGTCGAAGAAGCCGGCCAGGACGAGGGTGAAGACGATCATCCCGACGGTCATCGCGCCGACCTCGCCCCAGCCGCCGAACTCGACGTGCCCGAAGAGGGAGAAGTCCGGCATCGACACCGCGCCGCCGTTCAACTCGGGCGGGCCGCTCGCCCACTGCTTCGGGTCGATCACGCCGGACGCGTTGAGCACGACGGCGAGTACGGTGCCGCCGACGATGCCGATGAGGATGGCGCCGGGGACCCCCCGGGCCTGCAGCACGAAGACGGCGAGCAGGGTGATCGCGAACAACAGCACCGGCCAGCCCGCGAGTTCGCCCGACGGGCCGAGGGAGACCGGGGTGGACTCGCCCTGGTGCACGAAGCCCGCCTTGTAGAAGCCGATCAGGGCGATGAACAGACCGATGCCCATGGTGATCGCGTGCTTCAGGGCGAGCGGGATGGCGTTCATGATCATCTCGCGGAGGCCGGTGACGACCAGCAGCATGATGACCACGCCGTACATCACGCACATGCCCATCGCCTGCGGCCAGGTCATCTCCGGGGCGACCTGGGAGGCGAGGACGCCGGACACGGAGAGGCCGGCGGCCAGGGCGAGGGGCACCTTGCCGAAGAAGCCCATGAGGAGCGTGGAGAGGGCGGCGGCGAAGGCGGTGGCGGTGATGAGAGCGGTGGGGGCGAGGGTGTTCCCGGCGGCGTCCTCGCCGGACAGGATCAGGGGGTTGAGGAGGAGGATGTACGCCATCGCCATGAAGGTGGTGGTGCCGCCGCGGAGTTCGCGGGCGAGGGTCGATCCTCTGTGGGTGATGTGGAAGTAGCGGTCCAGCCAGGACCGTCCGGCCGGGACGCGGGATCCTGTTCCCGCGTCCTCGGCCGTGGTCGTCGGTTGCAGTGACTGTTGGGTCATGTGGGCCTGCTCCCAAGGTTCATAGGGGCACCCGGCACCCACCCTGCGGTGGGGACGGGATTTGGGGAGGTGCACGACCCGGGGGACGGCCCGAGACGAACGAGGTACGCCTGAACGGCGTTGGTGTGCCTGCGGCGGCCGGGGCTGAAGCACGCCTTCAGGGGCGGGTGCGGGGCTCTTGCAGCGGGCGTGACGGCACCGCGCCTTCAAGGGCGCGGGGAACTGCGCGACCAGCCACGGAGGACCCGCACCCGGCGTCGGCGGGGTGCCGCTGCGCCCACCCGTGCCGCCCTGGGGTCCCCCCAGGCCCTCAAGGCACTGGGGGAGGCACGACCGCCCGCAGCCAGGGCGGCAGCCGGCCCGCACCCGGCGTCACGACGTGCCCGTCAGGTGTTCCGGCCGGACCGGAGTTCTGTTCAACTCCAGACCCGTCGCCGCCCGGATCGCCGCCAGGACCGCCGGGGTCGACGACAGCGTCGGGGCCTCCCCGACGCCTCGGAGGCCGTACGGGGCGTGGTCGTCGGCGAGTTCCAGGACGTCGACCGGGATGGTCGGGGTGTCGAGGATCGTCGGGATGAGGTAGTCCGTGAAGGACGGATTCCGTACCTTCGCCGTCCGCGGGTCTACCAGGATCTCCTCCATGACCGCCACGCCCAGGCCCTGGGTGGTCCCGCCCTGGATCTGGCCCACGACGGACAGCGGGTTCAGCGCCTTGCCGACGTCCTGCGCGCAGGCCAGCTCGATCACCTTCACCAGGCCCAGCTCCGTGTCGACCTCGACCACCGCGCGGTGTGCGGCGAAGGAGTACTGGACGTGGCCGTTGCCCTGGCCGGTGCGCAGGTCGAAGGGTTCGGTGGGGCGGTGGCGCCACTCCTCCTCGACCTCGACGGCCTCGTCGCCGAGGACGTCCACGAGATCGGCGAGGACCTCTCCCCCGTCGGTGACGACCTTGCCGCCCTCCAGCAGGAGTTCGGCGTGCGCCCAGGCCGGGTGGTAGGAGCCCAGCTTGCGCCGGCCGAGCTCCAGCACCTTCTCCCGGACCAGCCCGCAGGCGTGTCTGATCGCGCCGCCGGTGACGTACGTCTGGCGGGACGCGGACGTCGAACCGGCCGAGCCGACGCGGGTGTCGGCCGGGTGGATCGTCACCTGGGTGACGCCCAGCTCCGTGCGGGCGATCTGGGCGTGTACGGTGACGCCGCCCTGGCCGACCTCGGCCATCGCCGTGTGCACGGTGGCGACGGGCTCGCCGCCGACGACCTCCATGCGGACGCGGGCGGTGGAGTAGTCGTCGAAGCCCTCGGAGAAGCCGACGTTCTTGATGCCGACCGCGTAGCCGACACCCCGGACGACGCCCTCGCCGTGCGTGGTGTTGGACAGGCCGCCGGGGAGCTGACGCACGTCGGCTCCCTCGCTGGACTCCCACTGGCGCTCGGGCGGCATGGGCATCGCCTTGACGCGGCGCAGGAGTTCGGCGACCGGTGCCGGCGAGTCGACCGGCTGCCCCGTGGGCAGGAGCGTGCCCTGCTCCATGGCGTTGCGCTGCCGCAGCTCCACCGGGTCGATGCCGAGCCGAGCCGCGAGCTTGTCCATCTGCGCCTCGTAGGCGAAGCACGCCTGGACCGCGCCGAAGCCGCGCATGGCGCCGCAGGGCGGGTTGTTGGTGTAGAGGGCGATCGCCTCGATGTCGACGTCGTCGACGGCGTACGGCCCGACGCCGAGGGAGGAGGCGTTGCCGACCACGGCCGGGGAGGCGGAGGCGTACGCGCCGCCGTCGAGGACGATGCGCGCCTTGACGTGGGTCAGCCTGCCGTCGGCGGTGGCGCCGTGCTCGTAGTACAGCTTGGCGGGGTGGCGGTGGACATGGCCGAAGAAGGACTCGAAGCGGTTGTAGACGATCTTGACGGGTTTGCCGGTGCGCAGGGCGAGCAGACAGGCGTGGATCTGCATGGACAGGTCCTCGCGCCCGCCGAACGCGCCGCCGACGCCGGCCAGGGTCATCCGCACCTTGTCCTCGGGAAGGCCGAGCACGGGCGCGATCTGGCGCAGGTCGGAGTGGAGCCACTGGGTGGCGATGTAGAGGTGGACGCCACCGTCCTCCTCGGGCACGGCGAGGCCGGACTCGGGGCCGAGGAAGGCCTGATCCTGCATGCCGAAGGTGTACTCGCCCTCCACGATCACGTCGGCGCGCCCGCGGGCCGCCGCGACGTCGCCGCGCACGATGGGCTGGCGGTGCACGATGTTGGGGTGCGGGACGTGCCCGATGTGGTGGTCGTCGCGGTGCTCGTGGACCAGGACCGCGTCCGGTGCGGTCGCCGACGCCTCGTCGGTGATCACGGGCAGTTCGCGGTAGTCCACCTTGATCTTCGCGGCGGCGCGGCGGGCCGTCTCGGGGTGGTCGGCGGCGACGATCGCGACGGGCTCGCCGTGGTGGCGTACCTTGCCGTGCGCGAGGACCGGGGTGTCCTGGATCTCCAGGCCGTAGTGCTTCACCTCGGTGGGCAGGTCGTCGTACGTCATGACGGCGTACACGCCCGGCGTGGCGAGGGCCTCGGCGGTGTCGATGGAGACGATCTCGGCGTGGGCGACGGTGGAGCGCAGGATCTGGCCCCAGAGCATGTCCTCGTGCCACATGTCGGAGGAGTACGCGAACTCTCCGGTGACCTTGAGGGTGCCGTCGGGGCGGAGGGTGGACTCCCCGATGCCGCCCTTGGTGCCGGACCCCTGTGTGATCTTCGTGGGAACGCCGTTCGTGGGCATGCTCAGACCCCCTCGGACTGGCGGGCGGCCGCGAGGCGGACCGCGTCCATGATCTTCTCGTAGCCGGTGCAGCGGCACAGGTTGCCGGAGAGCGCCTCGCGGATGTCCGCGTCGGACGGGTTGGGACGGCGCTCCAGCATCTCGTCGGCGGCGACCAGCAGCCCGGGGGTGCAGAAGCCGCACTGGACGGCGCCGGCGTCGATGAACGCCTGCTGCACGGGTGAGAGTTCCGCGCCCTCACCGGTCTGCGAGTCGGTGCCGTCGGCCGTCCATCCCTTGGCCTCGTCGAGGGAGGTGCCACAGGTGCCGCCGGCCCCGCGGGCGCGCCGCCGGGCGTGGTCGGCGAGGCCCTCCACGGTGACGACCTCGCGGCCCTCGGCCTGGCCTGCGGCGACCAGACAGGAGCACACGGGCACGCCGTCGAGCCGTACGGTGCAGGAGCCGCACTCGCCCTGTTCGCAGGCGTTCTTCGAGCCGGGCAGGCCGAGGCGCTCGCGCAGGACGTAGAGGAGGGACTCGCCCTCCCAGACGTCGTCGGCCTGCTGGGGGCGTCCGTTGACGGTGAAGTTGACGCGCATTACGCGGCTCCCTCCGTGGTGCGGTGGGCGCCGCGGTACGACTCCCAGGTCCAGGTCAGGGTGCGGCGGGCCATCACGCCGACCGCGTGACGGCGGTAGCTCGCGGTGCCGCGCACGTCGTCGATGGGGTTGCAGGCGGCGGCGCACAGGTCGGCGAACCGCTTCGCCACGGACGGGGTGATGATCTTCCCGTTGTCCCAGAAGCCGCCCTCCTCCAGGGCCGCGTTGAGGAAGTCCTCGGCGGCCCGCGCGCGGATCGGGGTCGGGGCGGCCGAGCCGATGCCGGTGCGGACCGTGCGGGTCTCCGGGTGCAGGGCGAGGCCGAAGGCGCACACGGCGATGACCATGGCGTTGCGGGTGCCGACCTTGGAGTACTGCTGCGGTCCGTCTGCCTTGTCGATGTGGACGGCGCGGATCAGCTCGTCGGGCGCGAGCGCGTTGCGCTTCACACCGGTGTAGAAGTCGTCGATGGGGATGCGGCGGGATCCGCGCACGGACTCCACCTCGACCTCGGCGCCGGCCGCGAGCAGGGCGGGGTGGGCGTCGCCGGCCGGGGAGGCGGTGCCGAGGTTGCCGCCGACGCCGCCGCGGTTGCGGATCTGCGGGGAGGCGACCGTGTGGGAGGCGAGGGCGAGGCCCGGCAGCTCGGGGCGCAGATGCTCCATGATCTCCGCGTAGGGGACGGAGGCGCCGAGCCGTACGGTGTCGTCGCCCACCTCCCATGCGTGGAGATCACCGATGCGGGTGAGGTCCATCAGGTACTCGGGACGGCGGTGGTCGAAGTTGATCTCGACCATCACGTCGGTGCCGCCCGCGATCGGCACAGCGGTGGGGTGCTCGGCCTTCGCGGCGAGCGCCTCCTCCCAGCTGGCGGGTCGAAGGAAGTCCATGACCGGCTCTCTTCTTCGTCTCGTGGGGCGTACAGATTGAGCCAATCCGTGTGCGGCGGGCCCGGCTCGTTCCTGCGGTGTTCACGTGGAGTGCGCCCAGTACACCGCCGCGTACTCCGCCCGGGTCAGTCACGGAAACCATGAAGGAGTTGGCTGGCCAACGCGGGCATCTTGTAGATTCATATGAACGGAGAGCCTCAGTAACCTTCCGGTCTTCCTCCAGTAACGCGGAAGGCGATCGGGAGCCGGCGGAGCATGTCCGCAGGCCAGTCCCCCGGGGCCTCTCCCGACCATCCCTTCCCCCTCCCACGGGTGACGAGACAAGGAACGGCGGCGACGAGAATGCGGCTGCGCGCACTGCTGGACACCGACGCGCTGGGCCTGAAGCTGCTCGGCGGGGAGGACGAGCTGGACCGCGGGGTGCGCGGGGTGATGACCACCGACCTGCGCGATCCCAGCCGCTATCTGTCCGGCGGCGAACTGGTGCTGACGGGGCTGGCCTGGCGCCGCGACGCCGCCGACTCCGAGCCGTTCGTACGGATCCTGGTCCAGGCCGGGGTGGCCGCGCTGGCCGCGGGCGAGGCGGAGCTGGGGGACGTCCCCGACGACCTGGTCGAGGCGTGCGCGCGGCACAGGCTGCCGCTGTTCGCGGTGCACGAGTCGGTGGCGTTCGCGACCATCACCGAGCACGTCGTGCGGCAGGTGTCCGGCGAGCGCGCCGGGGACCTGGCGGCCGTCGTCGACCGGCACCGGCGGATGATGACCTCCGGACCGGCGGGCGGCGGCCCCGACGTGGTGCTCGACCTGCTCGGCTCCGACCTGGACCTGCGCGCGTGGGTGCTCTCGCCCACCGGCCGGCTGATCGCGGCGCCCAAGGAGACCTCGGGGGCGCGCGGAGGCGTGCCCGCGCTGGACACCGAGGCGTGCGCGCGGCTCGCGGCGGAGCATCTGGCGGCCGTGCGGACCGGGCGGCGCGGCCCGCACCGGGTGGTGCTGGACCGGACGACGTACAGCCTCTTCCCGGTGCGGGGCAGCGGGCACGGTCCGTCCTCCGAGCCGGCCGACCCGCGCGAGACGATGCTCGCGGACTGGCTGCTGGCGGTCGAGGCGGACGCGGGTGACTGGGCAGAGGAGCGGCTGGACCTGCTTCAGGGTGTCACGCAGCTGATCGCCGTCGAGCGGGACCGGCGGGACGCGGCGCGCACGGTGCGGCGGCGGCTCGCCCAGGAGGTGCTGGAGCTGGTGCAGACGGGCGCCGCGCCCGGGGAGATCGCGGCGCGCCTGCGGGTCGCCGCGCCGGTGCTGCTGCCCGGTCTCGGCACCGCGCCGCACTGGCAGGTCGTGGTCGCCCGGGTCGAGTGGGAGGACGGGCGCGGCGACGCCGGCCCGGTCACACAGGCGCTGCTCGAGGAGATCCTGGTCGACCCGGCGTCGACCGGACCCGAGCCGTCCGACCGGATCGCGGTGGCGCACACCGGCGACGAGGCGATCGCGCTGGTCCCGCTGCCCTCCGTGGCCGACGAGCACGACGAGGCCGAGGCGGGTGTGCTGGCCGACGCGCTGCTGGAGTCCGTACGCGGGCCGCTGACGGCGGGCCTGGACGGCGACGGACGGCTCACCGTCGGCGTGTCCGCGGCGGTGCACTCGGCCGAGGGGCTGCGCGGCGCGCTGGAGGAGGCCCGGCACGCACGCCGGGTCGCGGCGGCGCGCCCCGGCCGGGTGTGCGCGGCCGGACACCAGGAGCTGGCATCGCACGTGCTGCTGCTGCCGTTCGTGCCCGACGACGTGCGGCGCGCGTTCACCGCCCGGCTGCTGGACCCGCTGCGCGAGTACGACCGCCGGCACCGCGCCGAGCTGATCCCCACCCTGGAGGCGTTCCTCGACTCCGACGGCTCCTGGACCCGCTGCGCCACCCGCCTCCACCTGCACGTCAACACACTGCGCTACCGCGTCGGCCGCATCGAGCAGTTGACGGGGCGCGACCTGTCACGGCTGGAGGACAAGCTGGACTTCTTCCTGGCGCTGCGGATGAGCTGAGCACCGCCCAGGACTGCAACACCCCGCGGAACGCGGGGGCTTACGCAACCACCCTCAGGGCAACCCCCTCAGGAGCGCGGGGAACTGCGCGACCAGCCACGACCGGGCCCGCACCCGCCGCACGACCCCACCGGCCGCGAGGCCCATCCGTCCAAGCGCCCAACCGACCGCAGGTCCAAACACCCCCAGGGGCGCGGGGAACTGCGCGACCAGCCACAACCAACCCGCACGACCGAGACCGACCGCGACGCTCGCGCCCGACCGCAGGCGCAACACCTCACGGAGGCGCGGGGAACTGCGGGACCGACCGCAGGTCCAAACACCCCCAAGGGCGCGAGGAACTGCGCGACCAGCCACAACCGGCCCGCACCCGCCGCGCGACGGATCCAGCCACGAGGGTGCCGCCCTCCCCCGACCCGGCCACAGGCCGGACTCCCCGCTTCCGCCCCGCCCCCCATGACTTTGTGAAATCCTTCACCCGCCCTCTTGGCCGGGCCCGGTGGTTCGTGCTGAGATGCGGCCACCACTCAACAGCTCGATGGCGTGCTCGGGGAGGGCAACGTGGCGCATACCGCCATGTCCGGTGACGGAACGACCGCCGAAGACGATCCCCTCCAGACGGCGGTGTGGCGGCTTCGCTCCCGCGCCTGCTGGGTGGACGCGGCCGCACTGCTCGCCCCCGCCACCCCCCAGGCCGCCCTGCAGCGGGCGTCGCTGCTGGTGGAGCGGTGTCTGTACACCGAGGCGGGGTGGGAGGACGCGGAGGACGCGCTGCGCACGGCGGAGGCGCTGGCGCACACCGACGACGAGCGGGGCGCGGCCGCTTGTGAACGCGGGTACTTGGCCTACGCCGCCACGCTGTTGCAGGTCCGGGACCGGGCCGACGAGGCGCGCGCCGCGCTGGGCCGGGCCGCCGCGCTGATCGCGCCGGGCGCGGCGGGGCGGCCGCTGCTGGACTTCCGGCGCGGTCTGATCGCGGAGAACCTCACCCGCTCCCCGCAGGCCGCCCGCGCGGCGTACCGGCGGGCCCACGCGGGCGCCACGGCCCACGCCGACCCGCTGCTGCTGTCCGCCACCTGGCGCCATCTCGCCGGACTGGCCCTGCGCGAGGGCGAGCTGACGGAGGCCCGGCACGGGTTCGCGGAGTCGCTGCGGATCCGCGAGGAGCTGGGGTACCTGGTCGGCACGGCGCCGGCACTGGTGTCCCTGGCGGACACGGAGACGGAGCCCGAGGCCGCCCGTCTCCGCGAGGAGGCCCGCCGCCTGTTCCGCCTCCTGGGCGGAGTCCCCACCTGGCTCGCCCACCGCCTCGCCCCTCCGGAGGAGGACGCGGCGACGGCGTGAGCCGCTTCAAGGGGGCCTCGTTCGGGTGAACCGAGGGACCGGGCACCCGGGGGTTCCGGGTTCCGGTCGAAGGGCCCGTGCTCGAGGCCGCCGGGGCGTGTGTCGGAGGGGGTGCCCCCTCCTACTCCGCTCCGTTGAAGTGCTCCCCCACCAGCGCCCGCACCACGTCCAGGTCGCCCGCGATCAACGCGTCCAACAGGGCCGTGTGTTCGTGGGCGTCCGCGATGAGTTCGGCGCGGGTGCCGCCGCCGGGAGCGCCGCCGCCCGCCAGGGGCCACTGGGCGCGCCGGTGCAACTCCTCGGCCACGCCGACCAGTTGCTGGTTGCCGGCGAGGGCGAGGACCGCGCTGTGGAAGGCACGGTCGGCCTCGGCGTACGTGGCGCGGCAGCCGGAGGAGGCGGCGCGGACGGTGGCCTCGGCGAGCGGGCGCAGTCCGGCCCACCGCTCGGCCGGCACGGTACGGGCCAGCCGCAGCATCACCGGGACCTCGATCAGCGCGCGCACCTCCGCCAGCTCGGCCAGCTCCCGCGGGCCGCGCTCGACGACCCGGAAGCCCCGGTTGGGCACGACCTCGACCGCGCCCTCCTGGGCGAGCTGCTGCATGGCCTCGCGGACGGGCGTGGCGGAGACGCCGAAGCGCTCGGCCAGCACGGGCCCCGAGTAGACCTCGCCGGGCCGCAGGTCGCCGGTGACCAGCGCGGTGCGCAGGGCGGCGAGGACCTGACCGCGTACGGACGACCGCTGGACGGCGGGCCGGGGCCGCGGAAGGGCGGGCTCGCCGTGGGTGTGCTCACCGCGCGCGGACCCCTCGGTGGCGGCTCCGGCGTCGCGGCGCCGGTCCGCTTCACCTGCGGCCGGCTGGGAGGGCACCCGGTAGCGGCTCCGTGCGGTCCCGGCGGCGGCCTCGGCGGCCGCGGCCGCCTCGCCCGTCGTCGTCCCGGCGGAGCCCTGCGTGCCCTGCTTCACAAGGTCCTCCTGCGGACGTGTCGGTACTTGGGGTCATTACGGCGGGTTGGCACCTGTGCGTCAAGCACCATAAGCGCATCGGACGCCAGTTCACATCTCCGCGATGTTGGGTAAGGTGAGGCTTACCTTTTATTGCCCGGCTCCACGAGACGTGAAGGGGTGGTCCCATGGCCGTGCCCGGTTCGGCCGTCGCGGACGCGTACGCCCGCCTGGCGGAGGCCTTCCCGGCCCTCGCCGTCACCGAGCTCGGCGCGGGTGAGGCGGCCCCCCGGGGCGGCGGCTGGGTCGCCGCCGCCGACCTCGCCGCAGGCGGGGAGACCATGGACGCCTTCCTCGCCTGGGACGACACGCAGGTGCGGCGGGACTACGGGCAGCAGGGCCGCCCGGACGTCATCGCCAGCTTCGGTCTGCACCGGTACGCCTGGCCGGCCTGCCTGCTGATCACCGTGCCATGGTTCCTGCACCGCCGAGTCCCGCGCTACCCCGTGACGCACGTCTCGTTCGACCGCACCGCCGCCGGGCTCGCCGTCGGCCGCATGGCCGTACGCCCCGCCGGTTTCGCCTGCCTGCCGGACGACCCGGCCGCCGCCCTGCCCGGCGCGCGCGTCGTGGAGGACGAGGAGGCGCTGCGGGCGGAGGTGCGCGCGGCGGTCGCCGAGCACCTGGAGCCCGTACTGGCCGGATTCGGCCCCCGCATGCGCCGGCGCGGCCGGGCGCTGTGGGGCATGGCGACCGACGAGATCGTCGAGAGCCTCTGGTACGTCGCGGGGCTGCTCGGCGAGGAGGAGCGGGCTCTGCGCGAGCTCGAGCTGCTGCTGCCGGGCGCGACGCAGCCGTACGTCGGCGCGGTGACGTTCCGCAGGCCGTCCGAGCCCGGCGGGGAACCGGCCGCCGCCACCCGGGAGCGGGTGAGCTGCTGCATGTTCTACACGCTGCGCCCGGCGGACGTCTGCGCCACCTGCCCGCGCACCTGCGCCAAGGAGCGGACCGCGGTGCGCGCCCCCGAACGGGAGAAGGAGCTGGTCGGGCAGGCCGGTTGACGCGACGTAGGACAAGGCGGGGCGGCCGGACGACGTAAGATCGTCCGGGCCGCCCCATCGTTGTGTCCGCCGCCGACGCGCGCCGGACGGAGCGGCGAGGTCACGAGCACTTCACAATTTCCTCACCGCCCGCAGGATTACTCCGTGGAACCATCCGTACGGGTAGTCTTATTCGAACTCAACTCCCGCCCCTCATGCGGCAGTTCGAGCAGAAAGCCGCCCAGGACACCCCCCTCGCACCACGTTGGCGGCCTCTTGCCCCGAAACCCCCTGAGGGACGCCGGGATTGGGCCACCATGGCGGGCGTTACGCCCTATCCCAATGCAAGGGACCCCTAGATGAGACTGACCGACATATCGCTGAACTGGCTGCTTCCGGGCGCCGTGCTGCTCCTGGGCATGCTGGCGGCGGTGGCGGTGCTGGCGCGCGGCAAGCGCTCCTCGGTCAAGGACACGAGCGCCGACGACTCGTGGGAGCGCAGCGAGGAGCGCCGCAGGCGCAAGGAGGCCATCTACGGCACCGTCTCCTACGTGCTGCTGTTCTGCTGCGCGGCGGTGGCCGCCGCCCTGTCCTTCCACGGCCTGGTCGGCTTCGGTGAACAGAACCTCGGCCTGTCCGGCGGGTGGCAGTACCTCGTCCCCTTCGGCCTGGACGGCGCGGCGATGTTCTGCTCGGTGCTCGCCGTGCGCGAGGCCAGCCACGGTGACGCGGCCCTCGGCTCGCGCATACTCGTATGGACGTTCGCCTTCGCCGCGGCCTGGTTCAACTGGGTCCACGCGCCGCGTGGCATCGGCCACGCGGGCGCCCCGCACTTCTTCGCGGGCATGTCCCTGTCCGCCGCGGTCCTCTTCGACCGCGCGCTGAAGCAGACCCGCCGCGCCGCGCTGCGGGAACAGGGCCTGGTGCCGCGGCCGTTGCCGCAGATCCGCATCGTCCGCTGGCTGCGCGCCCCCCGCGAGACCTACCGCGCCTGGTCGCTGATGCTGCTGGAGGGCGTGCGCAGCCTCGACGAAGCGGTCGAGGAGGTCCGCGAGGACAAGCTCCGCAAGGAGCAGGAGAAGCGGCGCCGGCGGGAGCAGGAGCGCATGGAGCGGGCCCGCCTGAAGGCGATCAGCCGCGGCCACCGGGGGTTCGGCGGCCGGGGCGGACGCGAGCTGGAGGCCACGGTGGAGCGCGAGTCCGACGTGGTCACCGCGGAGCCTGCCATAGCGGCGCCGGAGGCCCTGCCCGCACCCGCCCAGCGTCCCTCCCTGCAGCCGGTCCGCCGCTCCGGCGGTGAGGCGCGGACGGTCGATCTCACGGCCGAGGACGACACCCAGGCGCTGCCGCGTCTGGACAGCCTGGAGCGCAAGCTCAAGGACCTGGAACAGCAGTTCGGCTGACGGCCCGTACGACGCGGCCGGGCGCCGGACGACGACGCGACGCGGCGTGAGGGGCGCGGTGGGAAACCGCCTCCCTCACGCCGCGTCGGCGTCCGTCCCCGTTTCCGTCTCCGGCCCGAGCGCGAACCAGACGGACTTGCCCACGCCGTGTCGTCTGACGCCCCAGGCGTCGGCGAGGGACTCCACGAGCACCAGGCCCCGCCCGTTCGTGGTGTCGTTGCCCGTCCGCGGGCGCGGGCGGGGCTCGCGGGAGGTGAAGTCACGTACTTCCACGCGCAGTCCCCAGGGGCCGACGTCCGCGGTGAGGACCGCGTCGCGGTCGGTGTGGACGAGGGCGTTGGTCACCAGTTCGCTGGTGAGCAGTTCCGCGACCGCGGACCGCTCCGGATCGCACCGGTGGCGTAACAGCTCGCGCAGGGCGCGGCGGGACTCGGCCACCGCCCGCAGATCCGCACGCCCCAGTGTGCGCCTCAGCCGATCCGCCGAAGCCTGACTTCTCATGACCCCCGCCCGCGTGCCGCTGCCGATTCCCCCACCTGCTCGAACGCCTACACGGGAATGCTTGCCCGGTCGTTCACACGGCAGTCATACGGAGCGGTCGTGAGCCGTGGTTGTCCGAAGTGCAACGGCCACACAACGGGGTGCGGGGCCGTCCTCCCGACCCCCGTGGCGAGAGGACGACCCCGGCTCTCACACGGTGGTCGCGGAACTGAGGTGCCTCAGTAGAGCTTGGTGACCGCCTTCTTCGCGGTCTTCTTGAACGCGGCGAGCGGGGCGTCGTCGAAGTCGCCCATCCGGCCCCAGCCGACGACGGTCACGGTGCGGCCGTCACGTCCCACGGACAGCAGGTTGACGTCCGTGGCGCCGTACGACGTCTCGGTGTGCAGGCCGTGCACCGTCGCCCCCTCCTCGACGGGCAGGGTGCCGAAGAACCGGCCCTCGGCCTCGATCTCCGGGTACAGCCGCTCCAGCCGGGCGGCGCAGGTGCGGATCTCCTTGTTCAGCCGGTCCGCCAGCGCCTTGCCCTTCGCCGCGGACCCGGTCACGACGGTGACCTGCACGGCGCTGGTGTCCAGCTCGGTGTGGAACAGGCGGTGCCGGTAGTCGTACGCCGGCACGCCCTCGCCCAGGCAGTACGCGAGCTGCTCGGGGAAGCCGTCGGTGACCGGACCCGCGGTCCAGCCGGTCGGGTGCGGGGGCAGCTCGGACGCCGCGAGGAACCTGGGGGCGGCGGCCTTCTTCGGCGCGGACGCGCTTTTCGCTGCCGCGTTCTTCTGTACGGTCTCGCCCGGCGCGGCGCCGGCCTGTGTGGTGGCGGCCGCGCCTACGGCGAGGGCGGTGGCGGTGAGCGCGGCGAGCGCCGCGACACGTGTGCGGACGGGCATGGGTGACCCCCGTGGGATGTGCGTGGTGGAATGACGAACACGTGCGCCGCGACGGCCGGGATGGTCCGTCCGGGCCGTCGGAGCGGTTCGCCGTGGTCAGAGCATCCGCCGTCGCGGACGACCGGCGCAAGCGCAGCCGCCCGATTCCCCGGCATGGAACCGTCCCAGCCCGTCCGACGTGCAGTGATACAGGGTGCCTGGGATGCCCTGGGACGCCCGGTGGAGGCGGACGCGGACGAGCGACGGGGAGAGGGAGCCGGTGTCGGCACAGGACGAGGTGACGGAGTTCGCGGCGCTGCTGCGGGAGCTGAAGGGGCGCACGGACCGCAGCTACGGCCGGCTGGCCCGCCGCCTCGGGATGAACACCTCGACCCTGCACCGCTACTGCGCGGGCGACGCGGTCCCGGTCGACTTCGCCCCGCTCGAACGCTTCGCCGCGTTGTGCGGCGCGACCCCCGAGGAACGCCTCGACCTCCACCGCCTGTGGCTCCGCGCGGCGGAGGCACGCAGGCGGCCGCGGGGCGGGGCGGCTTCGCCCCAGGTGCCGGACTCGACGGCTTCGGACGCGCCCGGTGAGGCGGGCCGGCGTGCGCCCGCCGTGGAACAGGACTCCGGGGCGGACGTCTCGCCCGAGGCGGCACGATACGACGGCCCTGACACCCCCTCCCACGGCGAGCTGCCCGGCTCCTCCTCGGGCCCCGCCGTCGAGGCGAACGATTTCGGCCACGCCGAGGGGCCGGGCGGGGACGACACGCATGTCGTGAGCGGGCCCGTGGGCCGTCCCCCCGCACCCAGGCCCCGCCGCTGGCGGCGCAAGCGCGTCGTCGTGGCCGTCGCCGCCATGTGTGCCGTGCTCGCCACCGTCGGGAGTCTGTCGTTCCTGCCGGACGACCGGAAGACGTCCGGGACCGGGGCCGTCGGGGCGGCGGAGGAAAGTCAGGAGAGCGGCATCGGGGACGGTGCGGGCCCCGCCCGGTCCGTCGCGCCCACCGGCTCCCCCTCGGCCTCGACGTCGTCCTCACCGTCCCCCTCCCCCTCCGCCCGTCACGGCGGGAACGGCACCGCGTCCAGGACGCCGAGCCCTGCGGGCTCCCCCACCGCACCGGACGACGCGCCGGCGGGGCCACCGCCCCTCACCTGGTCGGTGAACGACCACGTCTGGGCGCACGGCTGCGGGCACGACTACGTGGTGGCCAAGCCGCCCGCCCAGGTGCCTCCGCCGCCCGCCCCGCAGGACGCCCGGACCTGGGCGGCCGCACAGGGCGCCGTGCACGGCAAGGAGACGCTGGTGGAGCTGTCGGTGCAGGGCAAGTCCGACACGGCCGTCGTCCTCACGGCGCTGCGCGTCCGGGTGACCGGCCGTTCGGCCCCGGCGCCCGGCACCGCGTACGCGATGGACCAGGGCTGCGGTGGCGCGCTGACCCCGCGCTACTTCGACGTGGACCTGGACAAGGACCGGCCGATCGCCCGCGCGGTCGCCGGGAACGACGCGGGCACGCCGGTCCCCGCGGTGCGGATGCCGTACCGGGTGTCTGCGACCGACCCCGAGGTGCTGCTGATCACCGCCCGCACCGAGGGCTGCGACTGCCGCTGGTGGCTGGAGCTGGACTGGTCCTCGCAGGGCCGCACCGGCACGGTGCGGATCGACGACCGGGGCCGTCCCTTCCGCACCAGTGCCCTCGGGGGCCTGCCGCACTACGAGTACGACACCCTGAACCGCTCCTGGCGGGCCCGGAACAACTGAACGTGCCTACGGGCGCGGCACGTTCCGCAGGTTGGAGCGGGCCATCTGGACCATCCGGCCGACCCCGCCGTCCAGCACGATCTTGGAGGCGGACAGGGCGAACCCGGTCACCATCTCCTTGCTGATCTTCGGCGGGATGGACAGCGCGTTGGGGTCGGTCACGACGTCCACCAGCGCCGGCCCCTTGTGCTTGAACGCCGCCTTCAGCGCGCCCGCCAGCTCCTTCGGCTTCTCCACCCGCGCCCCGTACGCCCCGCAGGCGCGCGCCACGGCGGCGAAGTCGGGGTTCTTCAGCCCCGTGCCGTACGACGGCAGTCCGGCGACCAGCATCTCCAACTCCACCATGCTGAGCGAGGAGTTGTTGAACAGGACCACCTTCACCGGCAGGTCGTACTGCACGAGCGTGAGGAAGTCGCCCATCATCATGGTGAATCCGCCGTCGCCGGACATCGACACGACCTGCCGGTGCCGGTCGGTGAACTGCGCCCCGACCGCCATCGGCAGCGCGTTGGCCATCGAGCCGTGGGAAAACGAACCGATGATCCTGCGGCGGCCGTTGGGCGAGACGTAGCGGGCGGCCCAGACGTTGCACATGCCGGTGTCGACGGTGAAGACGGCGTCGTCGTCGGCCACGTCGTCCAGGACGGACGCCACGTACTCGGGGTGGATCGGCACATGCTTCTCCACCTTGCGGGTGTACGCCTTCACCACCCCCTCCAGCGCCTCCGCGTGCTTCTTCAGCATCCGGTCGAGGAACTTGCGGTTGTCCTTGGTGCGCACCCGGGGCGTGAGACAGCGCAGCGTCTCCTTCACATCGCCCCACACCGCGAGGTCCAGCTTGGAGCGCCGTCCGATGATCTCGGGCCGCACGTCCACCTGGACGATCTTCACGTCGTCGCCGGGCAGGAACGCGTTGTACGGGAAGTCGGTGCCGAGCAGGATCAGCAGGTCGCACTCGTGCGTCGCCTCGTACGCCGCGCCGTAGCCGAGCAGCCCGCTCATGCCGACGTCGTACGGATTGTCGTACTGGATCCACTCCTTGCCGCGCAGGGCGTGCCCCACCGGCGCCTTGATCTTCCCGGCGAACTCCATCACCTCGGCGTGCGCGCCCTTGGTGCCGGCGCCGCAGAACAGGGTGACCTTCTCGGCGCGGTCGATCATGTCGACGAGCTTGTCGATCTCGTCGTCGCCGGGGCGGACCGTGGGCCGGGAGGTGACCAGCGCGGTCTCGGGCGCCTGGTCGGGGGCGGGTTGGTCGGCGAGGTCGCCGGGCAGCGAGACGACGCTGACGCCGGACCGGCCGACCGCGTGCTGGATGGCCGTGTCCAGCAGCCGGGGCATCTGCCGGGGGCTGGAGATCAGCTCGCAGTAGTGGCTGCACTCCCGGAACAGCTGGTCCGGGTGGGTCTCCTGGAAGTAGCCGAGGCCGATCTCGCTGGACGGGATGTGGGAGGCGAGGGCGAGGACGGGCGCCATGGAGCGGTGGGCGTCGTAGAGGCCGTTGATGAGGTGGAGGTTGCCGGGCCCGCAGGAGCCGGCGCAGGCGGCGAGCCGGCCGGTGACCTGCGCCTCCGCGCCGGCCGCGAACGCGGCGGTCTCCTCGTGGCGGACATGGATCCAGTCGATGGCGGAGTTGCGGCGCACGGCGTCCACGACCGGGTTGAGGCTGTCACCGACCACGCCGTACAGGCGTTTGACTCCCGCGCGGACGAGGATGTCGACGAACTGTTCCGCGATGTTTTGTTTGGCCATGGTTTCCGTCCGCCCCTCGGGTGCCGGAGATGCCTGACGGATTCCATGAATTCACACCGGGCGCGCTCACGCCTCCCAGACGGCCACGGCCGTACGGTCGTCGGCGTACCCCTTCACCCGTACCTGGGTGTCCGCCAGATACGCCGTCAGTCCCGGCGGTTCGGGACCGGACCACCGGTCGGCGAGGTGGGCGCGCAGTCCGGGCTCGCCGCGCAGCGGTTCGGCGAACCCGGTGCCGCACATCAGCAGCACATCACCCGGGCGGGCTACGGAGGTACGGAAACGGAAGGGCTCGCGGGGCGGTCCGGGGGCCGGTTCGTACGGGCTAGGGGGTGTGGGGATGCCGAGGTCCATGGTGAGGCGGTCGCCGTCCGGCGTCTCGTGCGGCGCCGAGCCGAAGCCGAGCACCGGCTCGCCCTTCACCTCAGCGACCTCCGGCTCGATGTCCTGCCACTCGCGCTCCCGCAGCCGGAACAGCCCCCCGGGGCCCACCCCGAAGAACACCCGGGTGCGGCACTCGGGATCGCCGGACAGCAGCAGGCAGCGCATCGAGGCGGCGTAGTCGTCGGGGTCGAGGCCCTGCTCCGTCGCGGCGGCGCGCAGCTTGCCGAGACCGCGGTCGGTGAGGCGGTGCAGGCCGGCCTTGAGGTCGGTGCGGCGGGCCGCCCGGATGTCGGCGGCGAGCCGCTCGTGGCTGCGGCCGACCGCCGCGGCGATCCAGCGGCACACCTCGGCGGCGGCCAGATGCGCGCCGGGAGCGGTCCTGGTGCCGGTGGCCAGCGCCACCAGCACCAGGGCCCGCTCCCCCGACCCGAACCGCGCGGTCAGCAACGCGTCACGGCGGGGCTCGCCCCGGTACCGGGCGGAGTCCCCGCGGACGGAGACGGCCCGCAGGGTGCAGGCGCCGTAGCGGGCGCCGTCCAGCACGGTGTCCGGGACGAGCGCGTCCAGATCGTCGGGGTCGGCGGCGGGGAGGGCGGTGGGTTCCGCGTCGTAGGTGGGCGGGCGGGTGCCGACGTGAACGCGGGAGGGAAGCGGGGGCGGGAGGGGCCCGAGCCTGGACGCGGGACTCGCGTCCGCCGGTTCACCGTCGGACGGCGCGGCAGGGGTCCAGTCACCGTAGGCGGGGGCGGCGGTGGGCCCGGAGGGCGGCGGCCGGCCGGGAAGAGCGGGGGCGGGGGCGTCGGGTGCGGAGGGGTTCGCCTCCGACGCGGCGGCCCTGTCGTCCGGCCGACTTGGCTCGGTCGCCGGATGCCGGGCGGGCGACGCTTCCGGGACGGACGGACGGCCCACCCCCTGCGGGGGCGGGGACGCCGGCCCGGGCGCCGACACCGGCGGCGACTCCGGGCCGGAAGGCGACTCCCGGCCGGTGGACCCGTCGGAGGCGTCGGCCGGTGGCGTCCGGCCCGGCGGCGAGGCCCCAGGGGGCAAGGGTGCCGCGGGCGGCTCCGGTGAAAGCGGCGCCTCAGGAGCGACCGGCGAGTCGGCCGGACGGCCCGCCCCCTGCAGGGGCGCGGGCGCCGGCCCGGGCGCCGACACCGGCGGCGACTCCGGGCCGGAAGGCGACTCCCGGCCGGTGGACCCGTCGGAGGCGTCGGCCGTTGGCGTCCGGCCCGGCGGCGAGGCCCCAGGGGGCAAGGGTGCCGCGGGCGGCTCCGGTGAAAGCGGTGCCTCAGGAGCGACCGGCGAGTCGGCCGGACGGCCCGTCCCCTGCGGGGGCGCGGGCGCCGGCCCGGGCGCCGACACCGGCGGCGACTCCGGGCCGGAGGGCGGTCTCGGGGCGGGCGCCGTCGGCCGCGTGGACGGGGATTCCGGCGGGGCGGCCGGGACGTCGGACGGCTCCGTGGCCGGAGGGGCGTCGGCCGGGCCGGGCCGTTCCGGAGGTGCGGACACCGGAGGGGTGTCCGTGGACGGCTCGGGCTCCCACCACGCGCGTGGTGGTGCGCCGCCGGAGTCGGGCGGGGCCGCCTTCGGCGACGGTGGCGAAGTCCGGCGCGGGCCCGGCAGCACCGAGGGCCCGGGGACGTCCCTGGGCTCCGGGGCCGACGGGGCGGGCGCCCCGTCTCCGCCGACCGCTCCCGCCGCCGAGGCGAACCGGTCGTCCAGGGAGTCGGCCGCGGGCGCCGGCCCCGTGTCGTCGGAGGCGTCGTCGTACAGCTGCCCCCACCAGTCGTCCTCGGGACCGGGACCGGTGGGCCCGCCGGGCCTTCCCCCCTGCTGACTCATGCCCTCAATTGTCCACCGGACGGGCCGGAGGAAAACGGGGCATCGGGAAAATCGCCGCCACGCGCGACGGCGCCCGGGCTTCCGATCTGCGCCGTTCCGCACCCTCCTGCACCCTGGACAGATGGGAGCGTGGGACCTCCTGCTCACCGGACTGGTGCTCCTGTTCGGTCTGTGCGGAGTGCTGGTGCCCGGAGTGCCCGGGTCCTGGCTGGTGTGGGCCGCGGTCCTGTGGTGGGCGCTGAAGGACCCGCAGGCGGTCGCGTGGTGGGTGCTGGTGGGGGCGACCGTGGTGCTGTTCCTGTCGCAGGTGATCCGCTGGGCGCTGCCGCCGCGCAGACTCCGGGCGGGCGGCGTGGACGCCCGGCTGCTGACGTACGCGGGCGGCGGCTCGTTCGCGGGTTTCGTCGTACTGCCGGTGATCGGCGCGATCCCCGGCTTCCTCGCCGGGGTGTACGTCCACGAGCGGATCCGTCTCGGCCGCCGCGGGGAGGCGAGGGCGGCGGTGCGCACGGTGATGCGGTCGGGCGGGTGGAGCCTGCTGACGGAGCTGTTCACCTGCCAGCTGATCGCGGCGGCGTGGCTGGGCGCGGTGTTCTTCGGCTGACCGGCGCGCCGCCGAGGGCTCACGCCGGCGGCAGCACGCCCTCGTGGGTGAGCAGCCGCACCTTGCGCTCCAGCCCTCCCGCGTACCCCGTGAGGGAGCCGTCGGCGCCGATGACGCGGTGGCAGGGGCGGACGATCAGCAGCGGGTTCGCGCCGATGGCGCCGCCGACGGCGCGAACGGCGGCCCGGGGCGCCCCGACGCGCGCGGCGATCTCCCCG
The DNA here is from genome assembly GCF_022869105.1 of Streptomyces sp. BJ20. Classification (NCBI taxonomy): domain Bacteria; kingdom Bacillati; phylum Actinomycetota; class Actinomycetes; order Kitasatosporales; family Streptomycetaceae; genus Streptomyces; species Streptomyces sp. BJ20. Next base: position 2,188,416 of record NZ_CP094918.1, on the reverse strand, counting down.
TAGGTGACGGTCCCGCCGTACGGCACGTCGTCGAGGGCGGCCCACACCTTCTCCCGGAAGGGAGTGCCGACGGCCCGCACGGGCAGCCGGAACTCCTTGAGGTCGCCGGCGAAGTACGCGGCGAGCTGCCGTTCCGCCTCCCGGAAGGGCCCGGGGTCCCGCCTCCAGTCGTCCCGCACCACGGTCGCCTTCTTCTGCCCGGGCACGGTGAGCGAGGTCAGCTCGCCGGTCGGGGCGGCGGTGAGCAGCAGCGGCCCGAGCGGGCTGTCCACGTGCGTCCAGTACGTCGTCGTCATGAGGGTCACTCCAACTCCCCTGCGGCGCGCAGGTGGTTGAGGGCGTACGAGCGCCAGGGGCGCCAGCTGTCGGGGGCGTCGAGGCCGGGCGGGGCCACGTCGGGGTCGCCGAGCGCACGGGTGCGGATCTCGGCGGCCGTACGGTCGTCGAGGCCGGGGACGGCGGCGAGGGCGTCCCGCGCCGCGTCCCGGTCGGCGCCGGGCCCGAGCCGTACGGCGCCGTCGGCGAGGGCGGCGGTGAGCGCGCCCAGGGTGCCGTCGGGTTCGGCGCCGGCGAGGACGGCGGACTCCGGGAACAGGTGGGTGAGGCCGCCGCAGGGCGCGTCGAGCCGTTTGCCGTAGCGGCGGACCAGCTCGGCGGCCGTGTCGCGGCCCACGAGCGCCCGTACCGCGACCTCGTCGGGGTCGGCGGCGCCGGGCGAGCGCAGTCCGGGGCGGGCCGCGACCAGCGGGGCGAGCCGGGCGTCGGCGCCGAGGCGCTCGTCGACGGCATAGGGGTCGGCGTCCAGGTCGAACAGCCGGCGCAGCCGCTGCACGGCGGTGGTCAGGTCGCGGAGGTCGGTGAGGTGGACGCGGGCGTCGAGCCAGCCGCCGGGGCGGGCACCCGTGCCGGTGTGCGGGCGCTCCTCGACGGCGGCGATGCCGGTGCCGTAGGGCAGGCGCAGGGTACGCCGGTAGGTGCGGGCGCCGGGCGTCCCGGTCATCACCTCGACGCCGGGGACGGCCTCCCGTTCCAGCAGGTCGAAGACGAGGCTCGCCCGGTAGGGGCCCCGGTGGGCGAGGCGCAGGGGCACCCCGGCGGTGGGGGTGCCGGGGCGGGGCCTGCCCCTGCGGGACGCGGTGGCGCGCAGTCCGGTGGGCGTGGTGGCGTACACGGCGCGGACGGTGTCGTTGAACTGCCTGACGCTGGCGAAACCGGCGGCCCAGGCCACCTCCGTGACCGGCAGGCCGGTGGTCTGGAGCAGGACGCGCGCGGTGTGGGCGCGCTGGGCGCGGGCCAGGGCGACCGGTCCGGCGCCCAGCTCCGCGGTGAGCTGCCGCTGCACCTGGCGGGCGCTGTAGCCGAGGCGCGCGGCGAGCCCGGCGACGCCCTCGCGGTCGACGACGCCGTCGGCGATGAGCCGCATGGCGCGGCCCACGGCGTCGGCCCGAACGTTCCACTCGGCGGAGCCGGGCACGGCGTCGGGGCGGCAGCGCCGACAGGCGCGGAAGCCCGCGCCCTGGGCCGCGGCGGCGGTCGGGAAGAAGCGCACGTGGGCGCGTTTCGCGGTGACTGCGGGGCAGCTGGGCCGGCAGTAGATGCCGGTGGTCTCGACGGCGAAGAAGAACACGCCGTCGAACCGCGCGTCCCGGCTGCGCACCGCCTCGTACCTGCTGTCCTCGTCCGTCATACGGTCCAGTGTCCCTTGGCGGCGACGGCGCGGCTGGCGGAAATCGGACAGGGAACCTGAGGGGCCTCCCTCGGGTTCTTGACCCTGACACGGTGAGAAGGTCTTCACTGGCGTGCCTGGAGGTGCTCCGATGACCACGCCCAAGGCGGAGACGACGACAACAGCACGGGTGCTCGCGGGACTGCGGCACGACGACTCCTCGGTGCGGCTGCGCGCGGCGCTGGCGTCCGGGTCGGCCCCGGACCCGGGGTTCGTGGAGCCGCTGGTGGAGCGGTGCGGGGTGGAACCCGTGTTCCATGTGCGGGACATGCTGACGTGGGCCCTGACCCGGCACCCTGCGACGGTGACGGTGCCGCGGGTCCTGGCCGAGCTGGGGTCGCCGAACGCCCGCGCCCGGAGCCAGGCGCTGCACACCCTGTCCAAGATCGGGGACCGGAGCGTGTGGCCCGCTGTTCCCCGGTCGCTGCTGACCGACCCGGACGACGAGGTGGCGCGGACCGCCTGGCGCACGGCGGTGCTGCTGGCGCCGGAGGACGAGGCGGCGGAGCTGGCGGAGGTGCTGGTGTCGCAGCTCGGGCGGGGCGGGCGGGAGACGCATCTGAGTCTCAGCAGGGCGCTGGTCGAGCTGGGCGAGCCGGCGGTCCCGCCGGTGCGGGCCGCGGCGGACCGTCCGGACCCGCGGGTCCGGGGGCACGCGCTCGCGACGGAGCTGCTGCGGCGCGACCCTGAGGCGGGGTTCGCGTACGCGGTGGAGGAGGCGAAGCGGGTGGTGTCACTGGGGCCGGACGGGCCTCCAGGCGGGGAGGAGTGGGACGGGCGTGCTGATCGGTGAGATGGCGCGGCGGTCCGGGGTCAGCCCCCGCATGCTGCGGCACTACGAGTCGCTGGGCCTGGTGCGGCCGACAGGCCGTACGGCGGCCGGGTACCGCGCGTACACGCAGGAGGACATCCGGCGGATCTTCCACGTGGAGAGCCTGCGGTCGCTGGGGTTGTCGCTGCGGGACGTGGGCCGCGCCCTGGACGACCCCGGATTCACCCCGTCCGGTCTCGTGGCGGACCTGGCGCGGCGGACGCGGGAGCGCATCGCGCGGGAGACGGAGCTGCTGACGCGGCTCCAGCGGATCGACGCGGCGGAACCCGCCGACTGGCAGGAGGTCCTCCAGGTCGTCGCGCTGCTACGGAACCTGCGGTCGGGTGACGCGGGGATGCGGCAGCGCGCGGCCCTGTCGTCGGTGGACACCGCGCCGGTGCCGGTGGAGGCGCTGGTGGAGGCGGTGCTGAGCGAGACGGACCCCAATGTCGCCGGGGCCCTGCGGTGGGCGCTGGCGCAGGCGGGCGAACGGGGCCCGGAGCTGCTGGCGGCGGGGCTGGGGTCGGCGCTGCCGGAGGTGCGGGGGCGGGCGGTGCGGTGCCTGGCGGAGATCCCGGGCGAGCGGGCCACGGCGCTGCTGCGGGAGGCGCTCGGGGACACGGACCCGTCCGTACGCCGGACCGCGGCCCTGGAGCTGGGGGCGCGCGGGGTGGCGGAGGCGATGCCGGAACTGGTCGGCATGGTCGTCGAGGAGGCGAACGACGTCGACGCGGCGGACGCGCTGGGGACGCTGGCGGGCGACGCGGCGGTGGCGGACCGTATCGTGACGGCACTGTCGGACCGCCTGGCCGACGCCGCCCTGGATTCGTCCGCGCGCCGCCGCGTGACGCAGGCGCTGGCCGAGATCCCGGGCCCGGCGGCCAGGGACACGCTGACCTCCCTGACCGGGGACGGGGACCGGGCGGTGGCGTTGACGGCGCGGTACGTGCTGGAGCTGCGGGAGGCGGGCTGAGCCGCCCCGCCGGGTGCCGTCGAGGGCACCCGGCGGGGCGGGGTGTCAGCGCGGCGGGGGTGTCAGCGCAGCCGCCCGCGCTTGGCCTCCATGGCGGCCTTGCCGATGGCGCCCTTGCGCTTCCAGTCCTTGCGCAGCTCGGCGCGGAGGCGGGCGTCGGTCTTGGCGACGATGTACTGGTTCTCCCGGAGCAGCTTGCGGTAGCTGTCCAGGCGGCGCTGCGGCAGCTCTCCCGTCGCGATCGCGTCGAGGACGGCACAGCCGGGTTCGCCCTCATGGGCGCAGTCGTGGAACCGGCAGTTCTCGGCGAGATCCTCGATCTCGGAGAACACCTGGCCGACTCCGGTGCCGGCGTCCCACAGGCCGACGCCCCGCAGACCGGGTGTGTCGATGAGGACTCCCCCGCCGGGCATCAGGAGCAGGTTGCGGGTCGTGGTGGTGTGCCGGCCCTTGCCGTCGACGTCCCGGGTGGCCTGGACGTCCATCACGTCCTCGCCGAGGAGGGCGTTCGCCAGGGTGGACTTGCCGGCGCCGGACTGCCCGAGCAGCACCGAGGTCCCGCCGGACACGATCGCGGCGAGCACGTCGAGCCCTTCGCCGTCCTGCGCGCTGACGGTGAGGACGGGCACGCCCGGCGCGGTCGTCCCGACGTCCTGCACGAGGTACGCCCGGGTCACCGCGTCCGGTACGAGGTCGGCCTTGGTGAGCACCACGACCGGCTGCGCCCCGGACTCCCACGCCAGCGCGAGGAACCGCTCGATCCGGGCGAGGTCCAGCTCGACGGCGAGGGACACGGCGACGACCGCGTGGTCGACGTTCGCGGCGAGGATCTGCCCCTCGGACCGCTTGGAGGAGGTGGACCGCACGAACGCGGTACGGCGGGGCAGCAGCGTCCGCACGTAACGGGGGCGGGCGCCCTCGGCGTCGACGGCGGCCCAGTCGCCCGTGCAGACGACCTTCATCGGGTCACGGGGGACGACGTACTCGGTGTCGGCACGGATCACCCCGTCCGGGGTGGCCAGGTCGCACAGCCCCCGGTCGACCCGGACCACCCGGCCCGGCACCAGCCCCTGGGCGCCGTACGGGGCGAAGGCCCGCTCCCAATCCTCGTCCCAGCCGTAGGGAGCGAGCGGGTGCGATGAGGTGGAGGTGGAAGGAGAGGAGAGATTCAAGGGGAACCCTTCGAAGGGCGGCCCCGGCGGCGCGCGTTCACGGACGCGCGAGAAAAGGAGAGGTCAGCCGGAGACCACGGAGGTGAACGAAACGAACGACTGAATGCGGGCACGGCCCCTCACAGAGACAGCCATCGGTCACACCTCCCAGTAATCCTCGTCACGAACGGCGCCCGGGGGCGCCTTGCCGACCCGCCACACATTAGGAGACCCGGAGTCGGCCCGCCATCGATTTTCCACATGCCCGGTGAGGCGCACCGGCGGTCCGCCGGGCTGGGTTCCACACACACGCGTTCGGGCGGGTGAGGCCCGCGTGCTCCCCTCGCGGCCCGCCTTCTCAGGTGGAGGGCGGACCAGGCTGCCGCGTCAGTGCGGGGCCGTCCCTGCGGCCGACCCCTGGCCTGGTGGAGACCGTGCCGCCCTTGCGACGGGTCACCGCGCTCACCGTCGGCTGCCCCGTCGGCCGCCCCGCCTCAGCCTCGGGCGGCCGCCAGCAGGATGAAGGCCGCGGCGATCAGGGCGAGGCGGCCGTAGTGGTAGCGGACCCAGCGGTCGAGCTGCTCCCTCCAGTCGGCGGGGCGGTTCTCGGGCGTCCAGGTCTTGTTGCGGCTGTTGATCGGGACGAGCAGCAGCAGCGACATGATCACGCTGAGGACGAGCAGCGCGGCCGCGGTGACGAGGAGGCTGGTGCCGGGGTCGGGGTCGTGCCGTCCCGCGACGGCCCATCCGGCGACCAGGACGAGCGAGCCGATGTACCAGACCGGCATCACCGCGCCGAGCATGCGGCCGCCGTGGGCGTGGGCCTGTTGGGCGCTGTCTTCGGGGAGTGCGTCGATGACGCGGTTCATGACGAAGACGACGGAGAACTCCACGCCGACCATCAGGCCGACGAGGACGACGGTGGCCACTTCGAGTGTGCCGAGCATGTGATCCCCCCGGATCTAGCATTGCTAGCTGACGAGTCGACGCTAGACCTGCCGATGCTCGCTTGTCTAGCGGTGCTAGGATCGGGGCATGTCGGTACAGGAACGCAAGCAGCGCGAGCGGGCGGAGCGGGAGCGGCTCATCGTCGCCACGGCGCGGGAACTCGCCGAGGAGCAGGGTTGGGACGCGGTCACGACCCGGCGGCTCGCCGAGCGGATCGAGTACAGCCAGCCCGTGCTGTACAGCCACTTCCGGGGGAAGCGGGAGATCATCGGAGCCGTGGCCCTTCAGGGGGCCGCGGAGCTGGCGGCGGAGCTGCGGCGCGCTTCGACGGAGGCGGAGGCTGGGGCTGGGGCGGGTGCGTCCGCTTCGGTGGAGGGGGTGCGGGGGCGGGTCACCGCGCTGGCCCGGGCGTATCTGGACTTCGCCGAGCGGAACCCCGCTGTCTACGACGCGATGTTCCAGCTGGACGGGGGGCTGGCGTTCGCGGCGGAGGACACGCCGGAGGCGTTGAAGGACGGGTTCGCGGCGCTGTTGGAGACGTTGAGGGACGTGGCGGGGGAGGGTGTCGAGCCGGGGCTGTTCACGGAGGTGTTCTGGGCGTCGTTGCACGGGTTGGCGACGCTGACGCGGGCGGGGCGGTTGCCGGTGGGGGACGCGGAGCGGAGGGTTTGGCTGTTGGTCAGCCGTCTTGCCGTTGTCTGAGCATCTTGGCGTGTCGCTGCGTCACCCGTGGTGCAGTGGGCCGGGGGGTGCGGCGCAGCCCGGCGCCGACGGGGTGCCGCCGCGCCCACCCGTGCCGCCCCAGCGGCACGCATGCCCGCGGGGTGCGGGGTACTGCGGCCGTGTGGCACGGAGCACGCCGTCGGCCAGGCGGCACCCCTGGCGCGCGGATCGCGCTGCCGGCGCGTCCGCGCGGTCGTAGCGTGCGTCGGTGCTCCCGGGGGTGCTCGAAGCGCCCCCTCACGCCACCGCGCACGTTCGGCCGTCGAGGGTGAAGTCGGACGCCCGGGTGTCCGAGCCCTGGCGGGCTGTGAGGAAGCCGAAGGACAGGCGGGCGCCTGCCGGGACGTGGGCGTTGTAGTCGGCCGCCGTGGCGGTCACCCGCGTGTCGGTCTGGTGGGACGACGCGTCCCACATGTGGGTGACGCGGTGGCCCTCGGGGACGGTGAAGGCGACGCGCCAGCCGTCCAGGGCGTGGCGGGTCGTCACGGTGACGGCGGCCTGGTAGCCCTCCGGCCACTGGTTGAGCACGTCGTAGTCGACCAGGCAGGCGGCCTGGGAGTCGTCGCCCGGCGTCGCGGGGGCGCCCGAGGACGTGCCCTGCGGTTCCGGGTCGGGCTCGGGGGTCGGGTGCGCCGTACGGGAGGACGGGGCGGTACGGCTCGGCGGGGCGCTGGGCGTCGAGGGTTCCGGCGCCTCCGCGCCGGCGGAACCGGACGGCGCCGCGCTCACCGGCGGCAGGGACGGCGCGGGCGCGGCCACCGGGCCGCCGCGGTCGTTGTCGGCGGCGGGTGTCCCCGGCTCACCGCCGTCCCCGAACGGCATCAGCGACACCGCGAGCGCCAGCAGCGAGACGACGACGGCCGCGGCCATCGGCCCGTGCCGGACGACCCGCGCCTTGCGGCCCCGTTCGCCCGCCGGGTCCTCGTGGTCCCCGTCCGGCCCGTCCGGGTGCCCCGCGCCCAGCCGGACCTCGGCGGCGCGCCGGCGGCGCTCCAGGTAGGCGAGGCCGCCCCAGCCGATGACGCCGCCGGCCAGCGCGCCGGGCAGGGTGCCGGTGTTCAGCCGCAGACAGGCCGCCGCCTCCGCGCACTGGCGGCAGGTGGCGAGGTGCCGGGACAGGTCCTCGGGGGTGTCCGCGGCGGGCGAGCGGGTGACGGCGTCGAGCAGCCGGGCGTAGCTGCGGCACTCGGCGGTCATCGGGGAGTCGAGGTGGTTGCGGTGGCAGCGGTCCCGGAACAGGCGGGCGACCTGGGCGAGTTCGTCGGCCGTGGTGGCGGGGTCGAGGCCCAGCCGACGGGCCACGAGGGGCAGCGGCAGCGCCTCCGCCTCGGTCAGCCACAGCAGTTCGGCGTCCGCCTGCTGGAGGTCGCGCAACGCCCGCAGCGCGATGGGGCGTTCGAGGGGCGGCCCGGTGTGGCGGGCGGCCTCGTCCGAGTGCAGCCACAGCCGCAGCCCGGGGTCGAGCTTGTGGCCGCGCCCCTCCTTCTCCCACGCGGCGGCCGTGGTGCGCACGGCGGTCAGCAGCAGGGGGATGCGGGGCAGCCGGGAGGAGCGGCGGCCGGTCCCGCGCACGCTTCCCGACTCGGCGGCGCGCAGGTCCCGTATGCCCTCGGCGAAGGCCTCGCGGGCCAGTTCCGCGGCGGCGCTCGAACCCGCCGTGCACAGGTCGGCGTAGGAGAGCACCGCGTCCCAGCATTCGGAGAACAGGGCCGCTTCGGCGGCGTCCTGAGGGCTCGGCAGGTCGGGCATGAGACTCCTGCATCCACAAGCGAGGTCAACTCGCCATACCGGCGGGTGGAGTTGAAGGGAACCTCGCGGCAGTGGACGAGAGCTTCGCACGTCTCCGACACAACTGACAAGCGCTGTCTTCACTTTGTGTAGAGGTGCCGCGACCCCTCGCAGGGACCATACGCGGAGAAGGCCGGAACGTCTCGGTTCCGGCCTTTCCCGCTCACTTCTGTCACATCCGGCTCACCGCCGGCGGCCCCTCAGACCGCCTCCACGGGCTCCGTCGCGGGCAGGCTGTCCATGAAGGAGCTGACGGAGAACACCGCGTTGCCGGGTCCGGGCGGGCCGTAGCCGGGGGGCGAGGAGAGACCGAAGTCCTCCATCGTCTGCCGGTACGCCTGGAGCAGCCGGATGTGGTACTCCAGCGGCGCGCCCTGCGGGTTGGCCTTGCCGAGCGGGGTGGTCGGCTCCGGGCACCAGGTGGTGAAGCGGGGCGTGATCCCCTTCGACATGAAGAAGCGCAGGCCCTCCGTGGTGGACGCGATCGCCTCGTCGACGGTCTTGAAGCCGAACGGCTCGGCCATCTCCACGCCCGCCACGAAGTTGGGGATCACGTTGCGCGCGCCGAAGATCTCCGCGGAGTCGAGGATGCGGCGGTGCCACTCGTCCCGGCCGACGTACCGCTCCTTGCCGGGGCAGTACATCTTGAACAGGTACTCGTCCCACACCTCGTAGTTGGGGTGGTAGATCTGCACGCCGTAGTCCTTGAAGCGCTGCACGTCGTCCTTGGGCAGCGCCTGGGCGACGACCTTGCCGATCCAGCGGCCGGGGAAGCGTTCCTCGATGGCCTTGGCGTAGTGGCCGTAGAAGTCGGCCTCGTCGCGGCCGGAGACGGTCCTGGTGATGGCGCCGCCGGTGAGGGTGTAGGCGGTGGACGCCTTCGCCGTGTCGTACTTGTCGATGATCTCCAGGGCCTCGAGGACCTCCTCGACGTCCTTCACCCCGGTGTAGGGCCGGCCGGCCGCCTTGTGCTGGCGCCAGTTGTGATTGATGTCGCAGTACTGGCACTCCTCCTTGGCGCCGAAGTACTGGCAGACCCGGAAGACCGTCAGGTAGATCAGATAGCCCCACTGGATGGTGGGGGCGACCTCCATCACCGACTTCCCGTTGGACAGCTTGTGCCGGTAGTACTCCGGCATCGGCGGCACGCCCACGTCGGAGATCCGCCTGCCGTCCAGGTAGAGGCCGAGCATGCCGTGCTCGTCGGCGGCCACCCGGTACGGGGACGACGGGTTCACCCGGACGGACACGACCGTGCGGCGCAGGTCGTACGGTCCTCCGGTGAGGATGATCTCCTCCGGCGGGCGGCGCAGCGCGGCCTCGCCCAGCTCCGGCAGGGTGCCGTGGTCGAAGGAGAAGATGAAGTACGACTTCGGTTTGACCTCGCCGCTCTCGTTGTCGCTGAGCGCGGAGGGGTCGAAGGCCACGCCGCCGCGCAGCAGGTCCTCCTTGAAGACGGCCTCGCGCGGAACGTGCGGGAACCGCTCCATCAGATCCTCGACCAGCGCGGTACGGCTGCCCATCGCGTGTTCTCCTCCCGGTGCCGACGTACGACTCCTCACGGTATGCCCCCGGCCGGACATCCGGGGCGGCGGGTCCCCCCACATGGCACGAGTCACTCCCGAGGTAGGTTCCCTCGTGGCCCATGTCACGGGCCCGCGGGCGGGAAGGACGAGGGATGACCGAGAGCGTGACCAACTGGGCGGGCAACATCACGTACGCCGCCAAGGAACTGCGCCGTCCGCACACGACGGACGCGCTGCGCGCACTGGTCGCGGACGCCTCGCGGGTGCGGGTGCTGGGCAGCGGCCACTCCTTCAACGAGATCGCCGACGCCGGCGAGGACGGCGTCCTCGTGTCCCTGGCCGCCATGCCCCCGCTGATCGAGGTGGACGCCGGGGCGCGCACGGTACGGGTCGGCGGCGGGGTGAGGTACGCGGAGCTGGCCCGCGAGGTGCACCGGCACGGTCTCGCGCTGGCGAACATGGCGTCGCTCCCCCACATCTCGGTGGCCGGGTCGGTCGCCACCGGCACGCACGGCTCGGGCGTCGGCAACGGCCCGCTCGCGTCGTCCGTGCGCGGGGTGGAACTGGTCACGGCGGACGGCTCGCTGCTCACCCTGGAGCGCGGCGACGAGCAGTTCGGCGGCGCGGTCACCGCGCTGGGCGCGCTGGGTGTGGTCACGGCGCTCACCCTGGACCTGGAGCCCGCGTACGAGGTGGAGCAGCGGGTGTTCACCGAGCTGCCGCTCGACGTGCTGGACGCGGACACGTTCGAGGCGGTGATGTCCGCCGCGTACAGCGTGAGCCTGTTCACCGACTGGCGGGAGCCCGGCTTCCGGCAGGTGTGGGTGAAGCACCGCGCCGACCGGTCGCGCACCGGCTTCCCGTGGGCGGCGCCCGCGACGGAGAAGATGCACCCGGTGCCGGGGATGCCCGGGGTGAACTGCACCGAGCAGTTCGGGACGCCGGGCCCCTGGCACGAGCGGCTGCCGCACTTCCGGGCGGAGTTCACCCCGAGCAGCGGCGCGGAGCTCCAGTCGGAGTACCTGCTGCCCCGGGAGACCGCCGTGGACGCGCTGCGCGCCCTGGACGGCGTCCGGGAGACGGTCGCGCCGGTGCTGCAGACCTGCGAGGTGCGCACGGTCGCCGCCGACGACCAGTGGATGAGCCCGTCCTACGGGCGGGACACGGTGGCTTTGCACTTCACCTGGATCGAGGACACGGCGACGGTCCTGCCGGTGGTGCGGCGGGTCGAGGAGGCGCTCGCGCCGTTCGCGCCGCGCCCCCACTGGGGCAAGGTGTTCACCACCCCGCCGGCCGGCCTGCACGCCCGCTACCCGCGCCTCCACGACTTCCGCGCCCTGGTCCGCGCGCTGGACCCGGAGGGCGTGTTCGGGAACGCGTTCGTGCGGGAGGTGCTGGGCGACTGACCGGGCGCGGGTCCCGGCGGGCCCGCGCACACGGCAGTCTCAGCGGCCGGCCCGGCACGGTGCCGCGTCCGGCCCGCCCGCGTCCGCGGTGGGCGCGTGCGCCGTCACGACGGCAGCACCCACACGGGGTTCGCGTAGAACCACAGGTCGAGCCACGGATCGGCGTCTCCCATGACGTCCTGGGCGGGGCCCGCCGGGTCGGCCTTGGCGCCCATGACGCCGACGGCGGACCGGTTGCCGTCGGTGCCGCGCAGCCGGACGTACAGCGGGCGGTCGACCGGGCCGAGGTCGTAGGTGAGCCGTACGCCGCCCGTGGACTTCCCGATGTCGTACGACCGGACGACCGCCGCCGTCGGCGCGGTGAACGCGTCCCGGTCGGGGACCGGGCCGGTGACGTCGCCCTGGATGACGTCCACGCGGGCCAGTCGGGGCGTGAACCCGGCCCAGTTGGCGCCGCCGGCGAGCGCCACGTCGGCGGTCAGCGTGACCTTCGTCCCCTTGCGGACGTGCAGGGCGCCGCCGAGGGTGGCCCAGCGGCCGCCGCCGGTGACGCGGACGCCGAGGCCGGAGATGAGCTGCCCGTGGTCGACCCAGATGCGGCCGGCGCGGATGCCGTCCATGACGGCGGCGTAGGAGAAGCCGTCGGCGCCGACATGGGTGCGGCTGTACTGGCCGGGCCAGTAGTCGACCGCCTTGGTGTCGATCTTCCCGGCGTACACGGGGTCGCCGTGCCGGCCGTCGGTGGCGAAGTCGCCGGGGCCGCGGGCGGTGGTGTCGGCGTACACGTGGTGGGAGTCGGAGTTGGCGGTGATCCACCAGGGGCGGCCCTCGGCCAGGAGGCTGTCCCACAGGCCGCCGACGGTGGCGGTCATCCAGTCGAAGCCGCCCCAGGTGCGGTAGCTCTCGAGCGGGTAGCCGGGAAAGGAGTGCGGGCCGGGGCCGCCGTCGTAGTACCCGCGGGCGCGGCCCGGGCCGAGCGGGGCGGGCAGTCCGGCGGCCTGGTGGCCGGGGGCGCCCTCGAAGCCGACGGCGATCGGCCGGTCGGGGCCGGTGGCGTCGCGCCAGGCGCGGATCTCGTGCGGGGAGTCGACGCCCTTGCGGGAGGGGTGGTGGGCAAGCATCAGTGCGTCGTCCACCGTGCGGCTGCGCACCTGTTCGGCGAGGAACCGGAGGCCGGCGACGGCGAGGGCCTCGTTGGCGGGGCCGGAGTCGCCCGTGCCGTTCACGATGCCGTCGTAGTCGGTCTCGAACTGCTTGAGCACGGCGACCTCGTTGCGTCCGGGGTGGACGAACACGGTGCCGTGGTCGGCGGCCGGGACGTTCCACTCCAGGCCCTGGAAGACGAGGGTGTCCCGGTGGGCGGCGCGCGCCTGTCTGATGTCCGGATTGACCTTCTCGACGCCGATCCTCGCGTGCGTCGCGCTGCCGTGGTCGGTGATGACCAGCCAGTCCAGGCCGTGCCGGGCGCCCTGGCGGACCTGGTCGACGACGCGGTACTTGCCGTCGCTGCTGTACCGGGTGTGGATGTGGTGGTCGCCCGCGAGCCACAGGAAGTCACTCCTCGGGCCTCTGCGGTCGCCCGCGGCGGGTGGGACCGCGGCCGCGCTGCCGGACAGCACGCTGCCCGCGGCGAGGCCCGCGCCCAGCAGGCCCGCCCGGCGTAACAGGGCGCGGCGGGACGCCTGCCCGGGATCCAGTGCCTCGTCGGGCACGGAGGTGTCGAAGGCGGCGGGCAGGGGCGCCGACGTGCCGGGCCCGTGGTCGTGATCGTGGTGGTGACGGTGGTGCGGTCCGTGTGCGTGCCCGTGCCCCAAGACTGCCTCCTCGTCTCGAACTGCGCCCCAGTGGAGCATTCGGGCGGCGTGTGAACCACGGTCGTCCATGGAGTTGACCGCGCATGCCACCGACACGACGGCTGCGGGCCGGCGGGGGCCGTTCGCGTGGTCTCCCGCACCCCTCGGGGGCGCGGGCACCGGCGCGAGCAACCACTACCCACCGGCAGGTGCCCCGCAACCCGCCCGCCTCGTCGGCTACATTCACCTGTCCGAAACCCGCCCGCCCCACAGCCGGAGGCACACATCCCCCGCGCCGGACTCACCGCCGACCGCCTCGTCGCGGCCGCCGCCGACCTCGCCGACGAGGCCGGCTACGAGAACGTCACCCTGTCCGCGCTGGCCCGGCGTTTCAACGTGAAGGACGCGAGCCTGTACACGCATGTGCGCGGGCTGGGGGACCTGCGCACCCGGATGGCGCTGCTGGCGGGCGGAGAGATGATCGACCGGATCGCGACGGCAGTCGAGGGCCGCACCGGCAAGGACGCGCTGGCCGCGTTCGCCGGCGCCTACCGGGACTACGCCCTCACCCACCCCGGACGGTACGCCGCCACCCAGATCCGTCTGGACGAGGCCACGGTGACGGACTCCCCCGCACTGCGCCGCACCGCCGAGATCACCTACGGACTGCTCCGCGCGTACGGTCTGGAGGAACCCGATCTCACCGACGCGGTCAGGCTGTTGCGCAGTTCCTTCCACGGTTACTGCGCCCTGGAGTCCGCCGGCGCGTTCGGCGCCCCGCGCGACCTGGAGGCGTCATGGGACCGGATGATCGACGCGCTGCACCTGACCCTGCTGAACTGGCCCCGCAGAGACGCGCCTTGACTCACCTTCAGCCGACGAGTTCCTGCACCTCCCGGTACGACGGCACCGTGCCCTCCCCCGCCTCCCGCCCTTCCCGCACCGCGACCACCGCGTCCAGTGCCGCGCCGAGCGCCCGCCGGTACGGCAGTGAACCGAGACTGACGCGCCGCACGCCGTGGTCGCCGAGCCGGGCGAGGGACGGACCGCCGGGCGCGTACAGGACGTTGAGGGGGCACCCCTCCAGGTCGCGCACGAGGGCGGCGATCGCCCCGAGGTCGGTCAGCCCCGGCACGAACACCCCGTCCGCACCGGCGTCCCGGTAGGCCAGCACCCGTTCCCTCGTCCCCTCACCGTCCCCGAGCCAGTACGTGTCCGTCCGGGCGTTGACGAAGAGACCGGGCGCGGCGACGCGCACGGCCCGGATCTTCGCCACATGCCTGCCGACCGGCCCGAGCCCGTCCTCGAGGTTGATCCCGACCGCACCCCGCGCCCGCAGCTCCGCCGCGAAGGCGCCCACTTCGCCGGGATCGTCGCTGAAGCCGTCCTCCGCGTCGACGGAGAGCAGGAAGGGCAGCGCGCCCAGGGTGCCGGCGAGCCGCAGGGTCTCCTCGCGCGTGGCCCGGACCCCGTCGGGCAGCCCGGCCGCCGCGGCGACGCCCAGGCTGGTCGTGCCGACGGCGGGGAAGCCGTGGGCGTGGAGAAGGGCCGCCGAGGCGTGGTCCCAGGCGTTGGGCAGCAGCAGGGGCCGGTCCTGCTGGTGGAGCGCGGCGAAGGTCTCGACGGGGCGGGCGGCGTGGTCGTCGGTCATGCGGGCCACGCTAGGCCCGGGACGCTTCGGCGCCCGCCGAACCGTCCCGGGCTCACTCCGGCGCGAACGTGTGCATCTCGTCCCCCTCCGGCTGCACCACTCCGTACGAGCTCTCCGGGACCTCGTTCCAGGCGCCGGGCAGGTCTCCGAGGGGTTCGGAGACGATGAGGCGGGCGTCGTCCGCGATGTCCCGCAGGAACGCCACGTCCGGGTGGAGGGACTTCAGCGTCTCGACGCGGGTGCTGTAGAAGAGGGACCGGGACGTGCGCTGCGTCGAGTAGCGGAAGGACCACAGCCGTACGCCGTCGGTGACCGCGACGGTCATCTGCATCGGGTGCTCGACGCCGTGCTCGTGTCCGGTGCGCTCGACCAGGCCGGCCATGCGGGCGACGGCGCCGCGCGGGTCGTCCTCCAGGCCGAAGGTGAGCGCCAGGTAGAACATCATCTCGGAGTCCGTGGACCCCTCGAGGTACGGGAAGAGGTCCGGGCGGACGGCCAGGGCGAGGTCGCGCCGCAGCAGGGGGAAGCCGTCGATGGCCCCGTTGTGCATCCACATCCAGCGGCCGTACCGGAAGGGGTGGCAGTTGGTCTGCTGCACCGCCGTACCGGTGGAGGCACGGATGTGGGCGAAGAACAGCGGGGAGACGACGTGCCCGGCGATCTCCCGCAGATTGCGGTCGCTCCAGGCGGGGCCGATGTCCCTGACCACGGCGGGACTGTCCTTGTCCGGCATGTACCAGCCGACGCCGAAGCCGTCACCGTTGGTGGTCTCCACACCCATCCGGGCGTGCAGGCTCTGGTCGATCAGGGAGTGGACCGGCCGGTAGAGCAGGTTCTCGAGCAGGATCGGGGAGCCCGAATAGGCGAGCCAACGGCACATGTCCACCGCCTTCCCGGTCGGGACGGGAGCCGCGTACGCCCGGGCGGGCGTGAGCCGAGGGGCCCACGCCCGCCCGGGACACCGCACGCACCGCCGGGTACCCAGCGCGCCGCGGGGGACGCGTCCCGCGTCAGGTGCGGGAGCGGCCGCCCACGCACAGCGCCCAGATGACGAACCCGGAGAAGGCGATCATCACCACGGACCAGACCGGGTAGTACGGCAGGGACAGGAAGTTGGCGATGACGACGAGGCCGGCGATCACCACGCCCGAGACCCGGGCCCACAGGGCACCGCGGCCCAGGCCGAGACCGACGAGCACCGCGATCGCGCCGAGGACGAGGTGGGTCCAGCCCCAGGCCGTCAGGTCGAACTTGAAGACGTAGTTCTGTGTCGCCACGAAGACGTCGTCCTCGGCGATGCCCATGATCCCGCGGAAGATGTCCAGCACCCCCACGAGCATCAGGGTGACGGCGGCGAAGACCGTCAGGCCGCCCGCCCACTCGCGCTTCGCCGACGGCGCGTGCGCCCCGTGTGTCGGATGTGTGGCTGTCATCGCAGTGCCTCGGTTCCGTGTCGTGTCCGCGCCGCGGCGGACGGTGTCCCACCGTGTCGGCGGGCGGGAGGGCCCGGTCACGTCCCGCTCAGGAGCGGGGCCCGTGCCCGCTCAGGACCAGTTCCTTGGCCCTGCGGAACTCCTCGTCCGAGATGTCCCCGCGCGCCTTGATCTCGGAGAGCCGGGCCAGTTCGTCCACGCTGCTGGTCCGCTCCCCCGTCCCCTTCGGCGTCTCCCGGATGTAGCTGTCGAGCGCCTCCTGCTGGGCGCGCGCCTGGGCCAGCTCACGGCTGCCCATGTTCCGGCCGCGGGCGATCACGTAGACGAAGACGCCCAGGAAGGGCAGGACGATCGTGAAGACCATCCAGCCCGTCTTGGCCCAGCCGCTGAGGGAGTCGTCGCGGACGATGTCGACGATCACCCGGAAGAGCAGGATGAACCACATGATCCACAGGAAGAAGACCAGCATCGTCAGCAGTGCGCTGAGCAGCGGGTAGTCGTACGCGAGATACGTCATGCCGGTCATCTCCTCCTGGCTCGCGGGCCCTCTGCGCCCGCCCGCGGCGCGCGCCGTCGCGTCGTGCCGACCTCAGCGTGCCCCTTACGGCGTCCCGGTCGCCTCACCCGGCGCGGGTGATCCGGCGGGCGGGGCGCACGGGATGGGATGGACTGCGTGGAGTCGTGTCCGTGCGCGACGGGAGGACGACGATGGCGGTACCGGACGTGTTCGACGCGCGGGCGGCTGCCTCCCCGGCCGCGCGGGCCTCGCACGGCAGGCGGGCGCGGGGGCGTGCGCCCCGCTCGTCCCATGCCGGGTTCACGCCGGTGCCGGGACGGCCGGACCCCGTGGACGTGCTGGAACGGCAGTCCGCGTCCCGGCTGCCCGAGCTGGTGCCGGTCCGCCACGGCCGGATGCTGGAGTCGCCGTTCCGCTTCTACCGGGGCGCGGCCGCGATCATGGCGGCGGACCTCGGGCCGCTCCCGGACACCGGGCTCACCGTGCAGCTGTGCGGGGACGCGCATCTGCTGAACTTCCGGCTGCTGGCCTCCCCCGAGCGCCACCTCGTCTTCGACATCAACGACTTCGACGAGACGCACACCGGCCCGTTCGAATGGGACGTCAAGCGGCTCGCCGCCAGCTTCGCCATCGCCGGGCGGGCCAACGGCTTCACCGTCGCGGAGCAGAGCGACGCGGTGCGGGCCTGCGTCGCCGCGTACCGGCTGCGCATGCGGGAGTTCGCCGGGATGCGCACACTGGACGTCTGGTACGCGCAGGACGACGCGGACCGGCTGCGCGAGCTGGCCTCGGCCCTGAACGCAAAGGCCCGGCGGCGTACCGACGAGGCGGCCCGCAAGGCCCGCGGCCGCACCCACCTCCAGGCGTACGCGAAGCTCACCCGGGTCACGCCCGAGGGGCGGCGCATCGAGGCGGACCCGCCGCTGGTCATCCCGCTGCGGGACCTGCTGGACGGCGCGTCGGCCGAGGAGGAGGGCCTGCGCGCGGTGCTGGACGGCTACGCGCGGTCGCTGGCGTCGGACCGCCGGCATCTGCTGAGCCGCTACCGCCTGGTCGACGTGGCCCGGAAGGTGGTGGGCGTCGGCAGTGTGGGCACCCGCTGCTGGATCGTGCTGCTGCTCGGCCGGGACGACGACGATCCGCTGCTGCTCCAGGCCAAGGAGGCACAGGAGTCGGTGCTCGCCCCGTACACGGACGGCGAGGAGCCCGACAACCAGGGCCGGCGGGTCGTGGAGGGGCAGCGGCTGATCCAGACGACCAGCGACATCCTGCTCGGCTGGACCCACGCCACCGGTCTCGACGGCCGGCCCCGCGACTTCTACGTACGGCAGCTGCGCGACTGGAAGGGCATCGCCCGGCCCGAGACGATGGACCCCGGTCTGCTGCGCCAGTTCGCCCGCCTGTGCGGGGCGAGTCTGGCACGGGCCCACGCGAGGTCCGGCGACCCGGTCGCCCTCGCCGCCTACCTGGGGCGCGGCGACCGCTTCGACCGGGCGCTCGCGGCGTTCGCGCAGGACTACGCCGACCGCAACGAACGCGACTTCGCGGCGCTGGGGGGAGCGGTGCGGGCCGGCCGGGTGCGGGCCGAGGGGCATCCCTGAGCGTGGCCGAGGGCGGCCCTGAGCGCCGGCGGCCCTCCCGGTGCTCACCGGGGCGCCTGGCGCAGCTCCAGGATCCGCAGGCCGAGGGACTGGCAGCGGGCCAGCAGCCCGTAGAGGTGCGCCTCGTCGACCACCTGCCCGAACAGCAGGGTCTGCCCGGCCATCGTCACGTGGTCCAGCTCCGGGAACATGCGGATCAGCGGTTCCGAGAGCTGCCCCTCGACGCGGATCTCGTAGCGCATCAGCCGCTCCCCGGGTGGTGCCTGGACCGGGCGGACCACGCCCGCCCCTTCCCATGCTCCGTCCCCCGACGGCCGGCACGGCTCACCCCGGGCAGGTGAGAGGGGCGGCCCGGGGCACGGTCAGTGCGTCAGCCACAGCTTGCTCGCCAGGATGACCAGCCCCAGGACGAGGTTGACCAGGGCCGACAGCACCGGCAGCCGTCCCGGCGCTCCCGCCTGTCGTGCCGCTGCCACGGACCAGCCCACCTGGCCCGTCACGGCGACGGACAGCGCGAGCCACTGGCCGCCCTGCACGTCGGGTCCCGGCACGGGCCCGACGCCCACGGCGACCGCCGGAGGCACCGCGGCCCTGACGATCGTCCACTCCTCCCGGCACACCCGCCGGACCACGGCGAGATCCGGCGGACGCTGCGCCAGCCGCGCCCCGAACAGATGGGCGTGCGCATGGGCGATCCAGAACACCACGCCGGTGAGCAGGAGCAGGAGCACGAGTTCCAGCCGGGGGAAGGTCCCGAACGTACCCGGCACCCACGACGACGGAGGCGGCGAGCATGGATCCGCAGACGCCACCGGTGCAGTCGGCGTGCGCACGGGGGCGGCGGACGCGCCGTCCGCCGGCTCCGCAGGGGTGCGCGCGGATGGCTCCGCCGCCGCGGCCACGTCCCGCCCGGGGCCTGGTGGCGTCGCCTCCTACGATGCCCGCGCCGGGGTGCGCCGCCTCACAGCAGGCCCAGTTCGCGGGCTCGGCGGACCGCCTCGCTGCGGCGGCCGACCGACAGTTTCCGGTAGGCGTTCTTCAGGTGCGTCTTCACCGTGTTCACCGAGACGTACAGGTCGGCGGCGATCTCCTCCGTGGACATCGCCAGGGCGAGTCTCCGCACCACGTCCCGTTCGCGGCCGCTCAGCTCCTCGACGGGCGGGGGCGGGCTCCCGGTGGGGCGGGGAGGGGTGGGGCGGCGGTGACGTGGGGTGGGGGTCAGGTAGGGGCGGATCCATGAACCCGCCTCGGCGAGGGGGCGGCGCAGGCCCTCCCGGTGTGCTTCCGCCACCGCGTGCGCGACCAGACGGCGGGCCGCGGAGGCGTCCCCCGCGCGGTCGGCGGCCCGGGCCCGCACCAGCGCGGCCCGTACGGTCACGGACGGGCCCGCGTGCTCGTCGACGGCCGCCCGGTCGAGGAGTCGTACGGCCGCCTCGGGCTGTCCGGCGGCCAGCAGTACCCGCGCCTCGCCCACCACGCAGGCGGGCTGGTCGCGGGGCACCTCGGGCAGCAGCGCCGCGGCGTCCGGCGGCCGGCCCTCCGCGAGGCCGGCGACCGCCGCGACCAGGGCCGTCTCGCCCCGGGCCCAAGGCGAGACGGCGTCGGCCGGCACCCCGGGCTCGACCGCCCTCCACGCCGCGCCGGGCTCGCCGCGGGCCAGGTGCAGACGTGCGGCGACGAGGGCACGCCCGGCCTCGAGGACGGGGTCCCGCAGCGCGGGGTGCGACTCACCCGCCGTGTCGAGCAGCGCACGCGCCTGCCCCAGGTCCTCGCGCTCCACGGCCACGGCGGCGAGGACGAGGCGTTCGACGCCGGAGGAGGCGGGCCGGGCGATCCCGGACCGTTCCGTCTCCGCGAGGGCCGCGCGTGCCGTGCGTTCGGCGCGGCCGGGCCAGCCGTGCAGGACGTCGAGGAGGGCGAGCCGCGCCAGCGCGTCCTCGCGGGGCAGGGCGGTGGCCGGGGCGCCGGGTCCGGTCGCCGCCGCCCGGGTCAGCGCGTCCCGCGCCCCCGCGAAGTCCCCGGCCCACAGCCGGGCGGACCCCAGGTGGTCGAGCAGCAGCGCGAAGAACTCAGGGTGCCGGTCGAGCAGTTCGGCGGGGAGGAGGTCCCGCAGCGCCTCCGCCTCGCGTACGGCGTCCTCGGCGCGGCCGGGCGCGCCGGACAGCCGGGCGACGAGGGCGTCCAGGAGGGCGCAGCCCATCCGGACGGCCGCCGCGCCCGTCTCGCCAGCGGGGCCGTCGTACCGCGCCGTCCGCTCCCGTGCCCGCCTCAGCCGTACGGCGCCTCCGGCGAGGTCGCCCCGGGAGAGCCGGGCTGCGGCGCGGACGAGTTCAGGCGCGGGTCCGTCGCCGCCCCGCGGCCCCATGCGGGAGAACAGCGCGTCGAGGATGTCGGCGCGCGGGCCGGTGAAGAACTGGCCGAGGGCGAGGTCGTCGACCAGGGCGGAGGCGGTGAACTCCCAGTCGTCGGCGGCGGCGCCGTGCCCGAGCGCCGCCGGGAGCGCCCCGGCCGTGCGGAGGCAGACGGCGGCCCGCCGGTGCAGTTCGGGCTCCAGTCCCGGGCGGCGCATCCGCAGGTGGGCGCGGAGGATCTCCGCGAACAGGGGGTGCAGCCGGTACACGCCGTGGCCGACGTGCTGGACGAAGGCGTTGCCGCGGTGCAGCCGGGCCAGCACGGCCTCGGCGTCGGCGCGTCCCGTGACGGCGTTGGCCAGCCGCGGGCCGAACCGGTCGAGGACGCTGACCCGCAGCAGCAGTTCCTGCGTGCCGTCGTCCTGCCGTTTGAGCACCTCGGCCAGCAGGAAGTCGGCGACGGCGCTGCGGTCGGCCTCGAACTCCTTGAGGCAGAGCTCCGGGTCCGGGGCCTCCTCCGCCGCGAGCGCGCACAGCCGCAGTCCGGCGGCCCATCCCCGGGTCCGCTCCACGACCCCGCGCACCGCGGCCGGGGACAGCCGCAGGCCGTGCGCCTCCATCAGCCGGGCCGCCTCGCCGGGTGTGAAGGCGAGCTCCGCGTCGCGGATCTCGGTCAGCTCGCCCGCGGCCCGGTAGCGGTGCAGGGGCAGCAGCGGCTCGGTGCGGGTGACGAGGACCAGCCGCAGCCCCGGCGCGGAGTGGCGCAGCAGGAAGTCGAGCTGGGCGGCGATCTCCGGGGCGGTGACCCGGTCGAACTCGTCCAGCACCAGGACCACCGGCCGGTCCCGCCCGCCGAGGAGAGCGGCGAGCCGGGTCGGCAGGGCGTCGCCCACCCGGTTCGCGTCGGCCGGGGAGGCGATGTCCCCGGGCAGCGGCACGCCACAGGTGCGCAGCGCCTGGAGGAGGTGCGCCCAGAACATGCCGGCGCCCTGCCCGTCGGTGTCGGTGGTGAGCCAGGCGACGGGCAGCTCCGGGTGCCCGGCCGCCCAGTCCGCGACCAGCAGCGTCTTCCCGGCGCCGGCGGAGCCGTTCACCATGGTCAGAGGGGTGCGCAGAGCGCCGTCGAGGTGCCCGGCCAGCCGCTCCCTGCGCAGGAAGGTGTCCGGTGGCGCCGGGACGGCGAAGCGGGTGCTCAGGAACGGGTCGCCGTGGGGGTCGTGGGGGCCGGTCTGCGGGTCGTAGGAGCCGGGCTCGGGGGCGTGAGGGCCGGGCTCGGGGGCGTCAGGGCCCGTCCGAGGGTCGTGAAGGCCGGGCTGCGGGACGTGGGAGCCCGTCCGAGGGTCGTGAAGGCCGGGCTGCGGGACGTGGGAGCCCGTCCGAGGGTCGTGAAGGCCGGGCTGCGGGACGTGGGAGCCCGTCTGCGGCTCGTGCGGCCCCGCGTGGTGCTCCACGGCCGGGGGGCCGCCGCCCTGTGCTGATGTCACGACACTCACCACCCTTGTCGGGCCGCGTGTGCCTCCAGCATCCCAGCAGCCGGACCGGGGGGCGCGCCGAGCCTTTGGCCTCGGTTAACGTCGCCGTATGAGCACCACGGAGTCCCTCGCCGCGGCCCTGGCGGACGGCCCGGTCGTCCTGGACGGCGGCATGTCCAACCAGCTCGCGGCGGCCGGTCACGACCTGAGCGACGAGCTGTGGTCGGCGCGGCTCCTCGCGGACGAGCCGGAGGCGGTCACGGCGGCACACCGCGCGTACTTCGAGGCGGGCGCGGATGTGGCGATCACGGCGAGCTACCAGGCCACGTTCGAGGGGTTCGCGCGGCGCGGCGTCGGCCGGGAGCGGGCCGCGGAGCTGCTCGCGCTGAGCGTGGAACGCGCCCGTACGGCGGCCGGGGGCGCCCCGGGTGCGCGCCGCCCGCGGTGGGTGGCGGCCTCCGTCGGCCCGTACGGCGCGATGCTCGCGGACGGCTCCGAGTACCGGGGCCGCTACGGACTGTCGGTCGCGGAGCTGGAGCGGTTCCATCGTCCCCGGCTGGAGGTCCTGGCGTCCGCCGCCCCGGACGTGCTCGCACTGGAGACGATCCCCGACACGGACGAGGCCGAGGCGCTGCTGCGAGCGGTGCGCGGGCTGGGGGTGCCCGCCTGGCTGTCGTACTCGGCGGCCGACGGCCGTACACGGGCGGGCCAACCGCTGGAGGACGCGTTCGCACTGGCCGCGCGGGCGGACGAGGTGATCGCGGTCGGCGTCAACTGCTGCACGCCTCAGGACGCGGACCACGCGGTCGCCGTCGCCGCGCGGGTGACGGGCAAGCCGGTGGTGGTGTACCCGAACAGCGGCGAACGGTGGGACGCCCGGGCCCGTGCCTGGACCGGCGAGCCCACGTTCTCGGCGTCCCGGGTGACGGGCTGGCGGGACGCGGGGGCGCGGCTGATCGGTGGGTGCTGCCGGGTCGGTCCGGACACGATCACGTCGATCGCGCGGACGCTGCGGGGGTCGTAGGGCGCCGCGGGCCGCCCTTGCCCCGGCGCGGCACCGTGGTACGGTGCCATGAGTGCCGTGCAGCGCCCCGCCGGGCGCCGGGCCGGTCCTCACCGCCGAAACCTTCTTCGCTTCGGCGTCTCTCCCAGCCGTCACGTCGGCTCTCGCATCGCCCGCGTACGGCTTTCCCCCACGGTCGCACGGCGACCGCAGTGAGGTTCCCCACCGCTGTGAGGCGCGCACCCGCCCTCCCTGAAGACCGCGGTTCCCCCCTTCTCGCTTTCCCCTTCTTCTTTCCGTCCCTCGAAAGGACCGACCATATGACCACCGCTCTCGACCGCCCCGGCAGCCGTCGGACCGCCGACCGGAAGAGCGCCGACCGTCCGGCCCCGGGCAGGCGGACCTCGGACCGGCAGCAGCCCCGGTCCGTCACCGTCACCGGTGTCCTCGACGTCGACGCGACCGGGAAGGGGTACCTGCGCGGCTCCGGCCTCGTGGCCGGGTCGTCCGACCCCGTCGTCTCCTCCGCCCTGGTGCGCCGGCACGGTCTGCGCAAGGGCGACCTGGTGGAGGGCGTCCTCGGCGACCGCAGGGCGCTCACCGACGTCGCCCGCGTCGACGGCCGTACACCCGGCTCGCTCGCCGGCCGTCCCCACTTCCGCGACCTGACCCCGGTCCACCCCCACCGCCGGCTGCGCCTCGAACACCGGGCGGCCGGGCTCGCCGGCCGGGTCGTCGACCTGCTGGCGCCGGTGGGCAAGGGGCAGCGCGGGCTGCTCGTCGCGCCGCCGAAGACCGGCAAGACGGTGCTCATCCAGCAGCTCGCGGCGGCCGTCGCGGGGAACCACCCCGAGTCCCGGCTGATGGTGGTGCTGCTCGACGAGCGCCCCGAAGAGGTCACCGACATGCGGCGCTCGGTCCACGGCGAGGTGTACTCCTCGACGTTCGACCGTCCCGCCAAGCAGCACATCGCGCTCGCCGAGCTGGTCGTGGAGCGGGCCAAGCGGCTCGCGGAGGCCGGCGAGGACGTGGTGATCCTGCTGGACTCGCTGACGCGGCTGTGCAGGGCGTACAACAACGCGGCGGGCCCCGGCGGCCGTACCCTCAGCGGCGGCGTGGACGCCGCTGCGCTGACCGGCCCGAAGCGGTTCTTCGGCGCCGCGCGCGAGACGGAGGAGGGCGGTTCGCTGACGATCCTCGCCTCCGCGCTGGTGGACACAGGTTCGCGTGCGGACGAGTTCTTCTTCGAGGAGCTCAAGGGCACGGGCAACATGGAGCTGCGCCTGCACCGCGAGTCGGCGTCACGGCGACTGTTCCCGGCGGTGGACATCACCACCTCGGGCACCCGCCGCGAGGAACTCCTCCTCAGCCCGGACGAGTTGACGGCCACCCAGGGCCTGCGCCGTGCCCTGACCTCCCGCGACTCGGCGACCGACCTGGAGACGCTGCTGACGCGCCTGCGGGAGACGCCGGACAACGCGACGTTCCTGCGCCAGGTACGGCCTACGCTGCGGAACGGCTGACCCCGGCCCGGGAGTTACAGCTGCTCCCCCAGCTCCGGCGTGTCCGGCGGGTGCACCCCGCCGCCGTCCTTCATGTCGTCCTCGCAGGTCCGTCGGTCCTGGGACGACTGGTCGTTGGGGATCAGCAGGACCTCGGCGACCCGTTCGGGGCTGTCGGCCTTGAGGTAGTAGTCGCCCGTGTAGGGGCCCTCCGGGCCGAACACCTCGGAGGAGTACACCGTGTGACAGCCCAGCACCTCGCGCTTGTCGTCCACCGCGCAGACGTCGACCGCGGGTTCGCTTCCCTGCCCGGCTCCCTCGAACCGGATGCCGAAGCGTATTTCGTCGCCGTCCTCGGGCACCTGCGGATGCGGTTCCCTGCGCCAGCCGGTCACCTCGGCGGTGACGCCGACGGGCCGCCCGCCCTCGTCCACGATCTCCACCCGCACATCCGCCTCCCCGCGCTCCGCGGTCGAGTCGGTGCAGTTCCACAGGAATCCGCAGCCGGACAGGCTGAGCATCGCCAGCACCGAACCGGCTCCGGCGACTGTCCGTGCGACGACCACTCGATGACCTTCCGTCAGGAGGAGGAGGAGTCTACGCCTGGCAGTCAGTCCCGCGGCGAGAGGATCTCCAGCGTCCCCGTCTCCGTGTCGAAGCTGCGCAAGGTGGTGAGGTGGGCCGCCAGCGGGGGTGGGGGGAGGAGTTCCGGGATGCGGCGGCTGGTGAAGGCGCCGGGGCGGCGGGTGCGGCCGAGGGTGATGTGAGGGCTCCAGTTGTCCGGCGCGTGCAGGGGGTTGAGGGTCTCGGGGCGGTTGTCCGCGGTCACCGCGTCCCACACCGTCCGGTGCAGGTCGGTCAGCGCGGCGTCCAGCTCCAGCGACCAGGCCAGGACGGACGTGGGCCGTTCGAAGCGGATCAGGCCGGCGAAGCGGACCGGCAGGGGCAACGCGGCTGCCGCCTCGGCCAGTTCCCACCGGATCGGGGCCGTCAGCTCCGGGCACGCGGCCAGGGTGAGGTGCGGGCGGTTGGTCGGTGAGCGGTGGCGCGCCTGGCTCGGCAGCCCGGCGTCCGCCAGCCGCCGCCAGGCCTCCCGTACCGCCGACTCCGTCGCCTCGTCCACCAACAGTTCCACTGTGCGCACCGCCAAAGCCTACGTGTGCGCCGGTGCGCCCCCTTCCGCATCGAACGGCGCGTTGCGAGTGGGTCAACGTCCGTGACGTCCCTCCCGTCCGCGCCTTCAATGGCAGGCATGGTGCGCACATCGACAACCTCCCTCGCCCTCACTGCCGTTGCCGCGGCCGTGCTCTCCCTCGCTTCCTGTTCCTCCGGTGACGGTGACGACGGTCGTGCGGGGCGGGCCGCGGGCGGGGGTGACGCCTCCGCGACCAGCACGCCCACGCCCTCGGCCTCACCCTCACCCTCTCCCTCCCCCACCGGCCCCTGCGCCGACGGCTCCTGCGAGGTCACCGTCGGCGCCGGGGACGTCGTCGAGGTCCCGGCGTCGTACGGGCTCGGGCCCATCGAGGTCACCGCGGTCGGTGGGGACGACGTCGAGATGGTCGCCCCGGTTCACGGGTCGGGGTACAGCATCGCCGGATGCTCCGGCGGCGGCAGCGTCACGTCGCAGGGCGGCGGGGGCGTGCGGCTGCGGTGCGGTACGGGACCCGCCGCGACCGTCAACGACGTCATGCGCCTCACCGTCGTCGAGGTGCGCGGCAAGACCGCCGTGCTCCGTATCGCACCCGCTTCCTGAGCGGGCGGCGGGACGCCGGCCTGGACGAGCCCGTCGGCGAGCGGACCGTGGTCGCCACGGCGGCATGCCGATGGCGTACCAGGAGGAGAAATGCCCGCTTTGACCGTGTCATGCTGTGATTCTGTTCGATCACGGGCGTGTCGGGAGGCCGAGGTGTACCCCTCGCGTGGAGGGCTGGACGAGCGGAGCAGCCGTGGCCGGCGTGCGGCTGCCGCCGGGGCCTCGCCGAGGTGGACGCGTTGAGCGAGCAGGACGCACGGGACGAAGGGGAGCGGGAAGGGACCGGCCCCGCCCCGCAGCCGCCCCCGGCCCCCGACCTCCGGATCTACCTCGACACCGAGCTGGAACGGATCGGCACCCAGCTGCGGGCCCTGGCCGACGCCAAGGACCGGCTGCAGGGGCTGCTCGACGCCGTCCTCGCGATCAGTGGCGAGCTGGACCTGTCCGCCGTGCTGCGGCGCATCGTCACCACCGCGATGGATCTGGTCGGCGCCCGCTACGGCGCCCTGGGCGTGCTCCACGAGTCCGGTGAGTACCTGAAGGAGTTCATCACCGCCGGGCTGAACGAGGAGGAGCGCGCCGCGCTCGCCGGGATCCCCTTCCCGCACGGCCGCGGTGTGCTCGGCCTGCTGATCCAGGACCCCGAGCCGCTGCGCGTCGAGAACATCCCCGGGCACCCCTCCTCGGCCGGGTTCCCGCCCGGCCATCCCCCGATGCGGACGCTCCTCGGCGTGGCCATCAGCGTGCGCGGTGAGATCTACGGCGATCTGTACCTCTCGGAGCGGTACGACAGCCGGCCGTTCGACCGGGAGGACGAGAACGTCGTCGTCGCCCTGGCCGGCGCGGCCGGCATCGCCATCGAGAACGCCCGTCTGTTCGCGCAGGAACGTGAGAGCGCCGAGCGTTTCCAGCGGCTGCTGCTGCCGTCCCTGCCCGACCTGAGCCCCTTCGAGGCGGCCACCGTGTACCGGCCGGCCACGCAGCCCAGCCGGCTCGGCGGCGACTGGTACGACGCGATGGTGCTGCCCGACGACACGGTCGGCGTGACCATCGGGGACGTCGGCGGCCACGACCTGGACGCGGCCGCCGCCATGGCCCGTATCCACAGCATGCTGCGCGCGCTGCTCTACGACCGCCGCACCCCGCCCAGCGAGGTGCTCGTCCAGCTGGACCGCGCCCTGCAGGCCACCGCGGACATCCCGGTCACCACGGTCTGCCTGGCCAGGATCGAGCCGCACGAGACCGGCTGGGTGCTGCGCTGGAGCACCGCGGGACACTTGCCGCCGCTGCTGATCACCCCGGACCTGAAGACGGAGTACCTGGACGCCGAGCCGGGCGTGCCGCTCGCGGTGAGCACCGGCATCGCGCGGCCCGACCACACGCACGAGCTGCCCGCCGGGTCGATCCTGCTCCTGTTCACCGACGGGCTGGTCGAGCACCACGCGCACTCCATCGACGAGGGCCTGACCGCCCTGGCGGACCTCGCCGCCACCCACGCGGAGCGTCCGCTGAAGGAGTTCGTGCGGGTGCTGGCGGATCACCACCCGAGCGACGGCCAGGACGACATGGCGCTGCTCGCGCTGCGGATCCCGGCCAGTACGCGCTGCCCCGAGCCGGGTCCACCGGGGGGCCCGGCCGTCTGAGCGGCGCTGCGGGGCCTCAGGAACGGCGGAGCGCCCCGTTGCGGCGCAGGCGCCGGACGACCGAGCGGAGTTCCGGCGACTGCGGTGTCCGCGCGGCCCGCTCGGCGCCGGGGGCGGTCCACAGGGCCAGTTCGCGGTCCCGGGGGCCGTGCACGACGTGCGGGGCGCCGTCGCCGTACACCTGGACCGGGTGGTGCGGGCCCCACACCTCCCAGCCAGGGGTGCCGTCGGTGACGAACCGTGCCCACGCCCCGTGCATGGCGTCCGCCAGCTCCTGCGGGGCGCCCTCGCCGGCGAGCTTTCGGGCATCGGGGCTGTCGCCGCTGTCGAAGACGAAGCCCAGCTCCAGGGCGTGGCAGGCGCCCATGCCGGGGCGGTCGGAGGGCCAGGCGAACTCGTAGACGTACGAGGGTTCCGCGCGGCCGTCGGACAGCCGGTGCAGGGGGGCGCGCAGGAGGTGGTCGGTGACCATCTGGCCGACGGTCTCGGCGGTGCCGGCGTCGGGGTGCAGGGCGCGGTAGCCGCGCGGGACCTCGCTGCCGCAGCGGCAGCGGGCCATCGCGCCGGCCAGGGCGACCGGGCCGAGACGGTCGAGGCGTTCCGTCAGACCGCCGGGGACCAGCCAGAGCCGGTACTCGTCGCGGGTCCAGCCGGTCATCAGGGTGACGCCGGGGGCCGCGCCGTCGGTGAGGGCCTCCAGGGGGTCGCGCGGGACGAGGTCGCCGTCGACGACGATGCCGAAGGCGGAGCCGCCGAGCAGCGGGCTGCCGAGCCGGCCGACGTCGGCCTGGGCGCGCAGGAGCTGCTCCCGGTCGACGGCGGCGAAGGCCTCGGCGGTGGCGGGCACCTTGAGGCGGGTGGCCATCCGGCGGACCATGCGCCGCACCTTGTCCCGCTCCGTGGACTCGGGCGGTCCGCTCTGCAGGACGGCCCGCCGTATCAGACCCTGGGACTGCGGTGCCGCGACCAGCGCGCCCGCGCTGATCGCCCCGGCGGACTGGCCGGCGAGGGTGACCCGGCCGGGGTCGCCGCCGAACGCGGCTATGTTCTCGTGCACCCATCGCAGCGCGGCGAGCTGGTCGCGCAGGCCGGGGTTGGCGGGGGTGTCCGGGAAGAGGCCGTACCCCTCCACGCCGAGGCGGTAGTTGAGGGAGACGAAGACGACGCCGTCGCGGGCGAAGGTGCTGCCGTCGTACACCGGGACCGCGGAGGAGCCCCTGGTCAGCGCGCCACCGTGCAGCCACACCAGGACGGGCAGCCGGGCGTCCGGGGACGGGTCGGGGGTCCAGACGTTCAGGTTGAGACAGTCGTCGCCGCCGATGTCGGGGTCGGAGAGGTACTCGGCGAAGGCGGCGCTGTACGGGGGTTTCGGCGCGGTCGGCCCGAACGCGCCGGCGTCCCGCACACCGTCCCACGGCTCCGGCGGCACGGGCGGCCGGAAGCGGCGCGGCCCGAACGGGGGCGCGGCGTAGGGGATGCCGCGGAACACGGCGACGGTCTTCGCCCACCGCCCCCGCACCGCCCCGTACGCCGTCGTCACCTGGGGCATCGCCCGCTCTCCCACTGCCGTCATACGCCCACCACCTTCACCCCGCGCCGGCTGCCGGCCGCCGATGCCGGTCGGCCCGGCCGATGGACCGACCACCGCGGTCGCCGCCCGACGCCCCCGGCCGCCTGGTCCGACGGCTCGGGCCGCCGAAGACCCGAACTCGTCGGTGACAACAAGAGCACCACACCACCCCCCGCTGTTCCTCCCGGAACGGCCCGCCCCCACGTCCGCATGACGGGGTTCTTCCCGTCCCGCGGCCGTGAATCGCCGACGGGAAGGGCTTTCCATCCGGTGGGAGAGGCGGTGGGCCGTTGGGCCGAACGGGGCGTGCGCGGACGGCGGGACGACGTGGTGGAGTGCGCGCACAGTGCCGTGGCGCGAGGTCAGCGGCCCGCGGCCCAGGTGATCCCGCCGCGCAGATGGGCGCGGAAGAGCGGATCGTCGTAGGCCTCGACGGGGTGACCGAGGGCCGTGTAGAAGACGCGGCCCGCGCCCTGCGTACGGCACCAGGCCAGCGGGTGGTCGTCGCCCATGGTGCCGCCGTCGTACGACGACTCGTCGGCGGACAGCAGGACGCGCGCGGAGGACCGCGGGCTGGTCCGGAAGTCGTACCACTCGTCGGTCACCTCCCAGACGGGAGGCAGGTGCCGGGTCGCCGGGTGGTCGTGGTCCTCGACGAGGGCGCGGCCGGGCTGGACCGGGGGGTGGCCGGCGAAGCGGGCGCCGAGGAGGTCGCCGTAGTAGGGCCAGCCGTACTCCGTGCAGGCCGCCGCGTGCACGCCGACGAAGCCGCCGCCGCCCTCGACGTACGCCGCTAGCCGCTCGCGCCCGGCCGGGGTGAGCACGTCGCCGCTGGTGGAGAGGAACACGACCGCCGCGTACCGGTCGAGCGGCTCCTCCAGCGCCGCCGGGTCCTCGTGGGCGTGGATGCCGAAGCCCCCGAGGGCACGCAGGGCGGCGATGCCGGCCGGGATGGACTCGTGCCGGTAGTCGGTGGTGCGGGTGAGAACGAGGAGTGCGGGATCGGCCATGCGCCGGAGCCTACGCGCGCGTGCACGGCCCCCGGCCGCGGGGCCCGGCCGCCTACGATGACGGTCAGCGCGCCGCCGCCCGGGAAGGGGATGCCGGAGCCGATGAGCCTGCGCCAGTGCGAGTACGCCCTGGCCGTCGCCGAGGAGGGCTCGGTGACCGCGGCCGCCGAACGGCTGCACGTGGCCCAGCCCTCGGTGTCCCAGCAGATCCGCGGCCTGGAGCGGGAGCTCGGGGTGAGGCTGTTCGTCGGCGGGAAATCCGCGGAAGTGGGGAATCGGGTGCAGCGGAAAAGACCGTACGTGCGCACCGGAAGGAGAATCGAAGACGAAAAGCGAGCGGAGGGTATAGGCGCCGCCTATACCCTTCGCCGGGGCCCGTGTCCGATTCGTTCAAGACGCCCTGGCCGTCCCCGACCTACCGTCGGCCGCATGAGCACACGATTCGATGCCATCGGAATGGTCGTCCCGGACATGGCCGCCTCCGTCGCCTTCTACCGGCGGCTCGGGCTCACGTTCCCGGAAGGGGCCGAGGCGGAGGGGCATGTGGAGGCGGAACTGCCGGGCGGAATGCGGTTGTTGCTGGACACCGAGGAGATGGTCCGGTCGTTCCACCCGGGGTGGCGGCCGCCGTCGGGAGGGGGCCGGACCTCCCTGGCCGTGCGGTGCGACAGTCCCTCCGAGGTCGACGCGCTCTTCGCGGACCTGGTGGAGTCCGGCGCCCGTGCCGAGCTGAAGCCGTGGGACGCGGTGTGGGGGCAGCGGTACGCCGTCGTGCTCGACCCGGACGGCAACGGGGTGGACCTGTTCGCCCCGCTCCCGACGGGCGGCTAGCCTCCCGCGCGCGTCACGAGGCCGCGTCGGGCGGCACCAGCTCCCGCAGTGCCACCCCCGTCAAGCTCCGTACCTCGCGCGACAGATGGGGCTGGTCCGCGTAGCCGGCGCGGAGCGCGGTCTCCGCGAAGGGGACGCCCGCGCGAGCCAGGGCCAGGGCGCGGCGCATGCGGAGGACGCGGGCCAGGGTCTTCGGGCCGTAGCCGAAGGCGGTGAGTGAACGGCGGTGCAACTGACGTGCGCCCAGGCCCAGTTCGTCGGCCGTCCCGGCGACCGGGCGGCCGGCGTCGAGGGCCGCGACCAGGCGGGTCAGCAGCGGGTCGGGCGGGCCGGCCGACGCGGCCAGGCGGAGGGCGACGTCCTCCAGGCCGCGCGCCGGGTGGTGAGCGGCGTGCACACGGGCGGTCGCGCGCCGCACCTCCGCCGCCGGCCACAGATCCGCCAGCTCCACCCGCCGGTCGCGCAGTTCGTGCGCGGGCACGCCCAGCAGCGTGGGCGCGGTGCCGGGGTGGAAGCGGATCCCGGACCAGGGTCCCGCCGCGCCCGCGTCGACGTGGGCGCGGGTGTCGGGGCCCGCGACCAGCAGGCGGCCGTCGTGCCACAGCAGGTCCATGCAGCCGTCCGGCAGCACCCTGCCCGTCCCGTCCTCACCGGCGGGGACGCTGGTCCACACGGCCGCGCCCGGCAGCCGTGACGCACGCTCCCTGTACACGGGTCCAGGCTACGCGGCGGCCCGGTTCCGCCACTCCTGCGGACTGACGCCGTAGGCACGCTTGAAGGCGGTGGAGAGGGCGAAGGCGCTGCCGTAGCCGACCTGACGGGCGAGGGCGGCGAGGGTGTCGTCGGTGTCGCGCAGCCGGTCGGCGGCGAGGGCGAGCCGCCAGCCGGTCAGGTAGGACATCGGGGGTTCGCCGACGAGCCGGGTGAAGCGGCGGGCGAGCGCGGCCCGGGAGACGCCGGCCTTCTCGGCGAGCCCGGCGACGGTCCAGGCGCGGGCCGGGTCGTCCTGGAGGAGCCGCAGCACCGGGCCGACGACCGGGTCGGACATGGCCTCGTACCAGGCGGGCGGCTCAGCTTCGGGGCGGGCGAACCAGGCGCGCAGGGCGGCGATGACGAGGAGGTCGAGCAGCCGGTCCAGGACGACCTCCTGGCCGGGGGCGTCCCGCCCGACCTCCTCCATCAGCAGCGGGGTGAGCGGGCACTCCCACACGTCGGCGCCGAGAGGGAGCAGCGGCGGCAGCGCGTCCAGCAGCCGGCCGCCGATCTCGCCGCGCATCCGGTAGGTGCCGATGAGCAGCACGGTCCCGCTGTCGGGGCGGTCGCCCCAGGTGCGGACGCCGAGGTCCATCGAGCCGTTGAGGGGCCGTCCGTCGGGGTAGTGGCACCGGCCGCCGGGCAGGATCAGCGCCTGCGGCGCGGTGCCGGGGGCGTCGGCGCAGGTGTACGGGTCGGGGCCGCGGGCGACGGCGAGGTCGCCGGCGCGCAGCCGGATCCCTTCGCCCCGGTCTGGCAGCAGCCAGGCGTCGCCGCGTACGAGGAGCATCACCGTCAGCGGGGCGCGGTCCTCCACCCGCACCGCCCACGGCGGGTCGAAACACGCCCGGATCATGAACGCGCCGCGGGCGCGGGGGCCCTCCAGCAGACCGGTGAGTGCGTCCATGGGGTCAGCGTAGACGCGGGCGTATGCGGGCGCGCCGCTCGACGATGGCTCAGCGCGGACGACGGCAGTTGACTCGGGGCATGGACGGGACGACACGTACGAAGGACATGACACTGGTGGTCACCGGGGCTTCCGGGCGGACCGGGAGCCGGGTGGCGCGGGCCGCGGAGGCGGCCGGGATGACGGTGCGGCCGGCGTCGCGGGCGACCGGCTTCGACTGGGCGGACCGCACGACGTGGGAGGGCGCGCTGCGCGGGGCCGACGCGGCGTATCTGGTGCACCCTGCCGACGTCGGGGCGCCGGGGACGGCCGAGGCGGTCGGCGCGCTGGCGGAGACGGCCCTGGGGGTGGGGGTGCGGCGGCTGGTACTGCTGTCCGCACGGGGCGAGGACCAGGCGCTGCCGACGGAGGAGGCGCTGCGGGCGTCCGGCGCGGACTGGACGGTGGTGCGGTCGGCGTGGTTCGCGCAGAACTTCTCGGAGGGGCCGCTGGCCGAGGAGCTGCGGAGCGGGGAGCTGGTGTTCCCGGCGGGCGAGGTGGCGGAGCCGTTCGTCGACGTGCGGGACGTCGCGGAGGTGGTCGTGGCCGCGCTGGCCGGCGGGGAGCGGTACGCGGGGCGGACGCTGACCCTGACCGGGCCGCGGCCGCTCACCTGGGCGGAGGCGGTGGCGGAGATCGCGGAGGCGACGGGACGGCCGCTGACGTACCGGGCGGCGCCGGCGGACTCCTACCGGGAGACGCTGACCGGGTTCGGGGTGCCGGACGAGGAGGCCGCGTTCCTCGTCGAGGTGTTCGCGACCCTGCTCGACGGGCGCAACGCGCGCGTGGAGGACGGGGTGCGGCAGGTGCTGGGCCGGGAGCCGCGGGACTTCTCCGACGTCGTGCGGGAGGCGGCGGCGGACGGCACCTGGACGGAGTGAGGCCCGCCGGAACCCCTCGCGTCAGTCGCGGTGCTGGTCGTCGTGGCCCGGGCCGTCCCCGTTGCGGGGCTGGACGGACTTGGAGTGGGTGCGGAGGCGGGAGGTGACGTCCTCGGGGGGCAGGAAGCGCGACCAGCGTTCGGGGAACTCGGAGGGCATGTCGGGGTCCGCGTCCCCGGACGCGGTGGTGCGGGCGACGTACTCGGCGACCTGCGCCTGCCGCTGCCGCTCGTTGGCCTCGCGGGCCGCTGCGGTGGCGGCGGCCGGCCACACCCGGTCGATGGCCGCGTTGACGGCCGCCCCGACGAGCACGGCGAACGCGGACACGCCGATCCACAGCAGCACGGCCACGGGCGCCGCGAGGGAGCCGTAGATGGTGGGGCCCTCGACGGTGTTGGTGAGGTAGATGCGCAGCAGGAAGCTGCCGAGCACCCACATCGCGAGGGCGACCAGCGCGCCCGGCACGTCCTCGATCCACGGGGAGCGCACGGGCACGGACACGTGGTAGAGCGTGGTCAGGAAGGCGACGGACAGCAGGATGACGACGGGCCAGTAGAGGATCTGCACGACCGTCGTCGACCACGGCACGATGTCCACCACCGCGTCCGGTCCCGCGACCATCAGCGGCAGCGCGACCGAGCCGATCAACAGGGCCACGATGAACAGCAGGAAGGCGAGCAGCCGGGTCCTGACGATGCCCCGGACGCCGTCGAGGCCGTACATGACGGTGATGGTTTCGATGAAGACGTTGACCGCGCGGGAGCCCGACCACACGGCGATCAGGAAGCCGAGGGAGATCACGTCGGGCCGGCCGCCCTTGGTGACGTCTCTCAGGATCGGCTCCGCGACCTCGGTGACGCCGCGGTCGGACAGCACCGTGCGGGAGGCGTCCAGGAGGTTGCGCTGCACGCTCTGGATGGTGTCCGCGCCGGTCCACGCGTCGACGTAGCCGAGCAGGCCGACGAGGCTGAGCAGCAGCGGGGGCACCGACAGCAGCGTGAAGAACGCCGCCTCGGCCGCCAGGCCCAGGATGCGGTACTCCATGCACGAGTTGACGGTGTCCTTGAGCAGCAGCCAGGCCGTCCTGCGTTTGGACACGTTCCGGTACAGGGCGCGGGCCCGGTGGAGGCGACCGGAGGGCGCGTCGGGGGATTCACTTGCTGGCTGCACGAACCAAAGGTATCCGCCACGCCCGGCGCCACTCACCCACAGGCCCGGTCCTCGCGTGAGAGGGGGCGGGGGGCGGGGTAGGTTCGCCCCATGGCAGGCATCACGCACACCGTGACCAACCAGGTTCCGCCGCTCGTCCGGTACGACGTGTTCGGCTCGGACCGAGCCCTGGTGGAGGCGGTCGAGCGGCACCTGACGCCCGAGGCCCGGGAGGACGGGCTCGCGGAGCTGTCCGCGCTGGGGCACACGTGCGGTTCCGCGCAGGTGCAGGAGTGGGGGGCGCAGGCGAACGAGAACCCGCCGCGGCTGCGCACCCACGACCGGTACGGCCGGCGGATCGACGAGGTCGACTTCCACCCTGCCTGGCACCGGCTGCTCGGCAAGGGCGTCTCGGCGGGGCTGACGGCGGCCTGGGGGCTGCCCGGCGGGCATGTGCGGCGGGCGGCGGCCTTCCTGATGTGGACGCAGGTGGAGGCGGGCAACTGCTGTCCGCTGTCGATGACGCACGCGGCGGTGCCCGCGCTGCGCACCGACCCGGAGCTGGCCGCGGAGTGGGAGCCCCGGCTGACGTCGATGGTCTACGACCGCGCCCTGCGGCCCGCCGGGCAGAAGCCCGGCGCGCTGTTCGGGATGGGGATGACGGAGAAGCAGGGCGGCAGCGACGTCCGGGCCAACACGACGGCCGCGCGGCCGCTGGCCGAGGACGGCACGTACGCGCTGACCGGGCACAAGTGGTTCTGCTCGGCGCCGATGTCGGACGCCTTCCTGGTGCTGGCGCAGGCGCCCGGCGGGCTGACCTGCTTCCTGGTGCCGCGGGTGCTCGAGGACGGCACCCGCAACGTGTTCGCCCTCCAGCGGCTCAAGGACAAGCTGGGCAACCGCTCCAACGCCTCCGCCGAGGTCGAGTTCGACGGGACGTGGGCACGCCGGGTCGGCGAGGAGGGGGCCGGGGTCCGCACCATCATCGGGATGGTGGCGGCGACCCGGCTGGACTGCGTGCTGGGCTCGGCGGGGCTGATGCGGCAGGCCGTCGCGCAGGCGGTGCACCACTGCGCGCACCGGGAGGCGTTCGGCGGGAAGCTGCTCGACAAGCCGCTGATGCGGAACGTGCTGGCCGACCTGGCCCTGGAGTCCGAGGCGGCGACGACGCTGGCACTGCGGCTGGCGGCGGCGTACGACGACGGCGGCGAGCAGGAGCGGGCGCTGCTGCGGATCGCCGTGCCGGCGGCGAAGTACTGGGTGACGAAGCGGTGCGCGCCGGTCGCGGTGGAGGCGTCGGAGTGCCTCGGCGGCAACGGCTACGTGGAGGAGTCGGGGATGCCCCGGCTGGTGCGGGAGTCGCCGTTGAACTCGGTCTGGGAGGGCGCGGGCAATGTGCAGGCGCTCGACGTGCTGCGGGCGCTGCGCCGTGACCCGGGGACGCTGGACGCGTATCTGCGGGAGGTCGGGCAGGCGCGCGGGGCGGACCACCGGCTGGACGCGGCGATCAAGGACGTGCTGACGGATCTGGCGGACCTGGAGGGCGCCGAGGGGCGGGCGCGGCGGCTGACGGAGCGGCTGGCGCTGGTGCTTCAGGGCGCGCTGCTGGTGCGGTACGCGCCGCCGGAGGTCGCGGACGCGTTCTGCGCGGGGCGGCTGGGGGGCGACGCAGGCGCCGCGTTCGGGACGCTGCCGCACACCCTGGACCTGGCGTCGGTCGCGGAGCGCGCCCGGCCGGAGCTCTGAGCTCTGCGGGACGGGGGTGGTGCTGCGCCGACACGGCACCACCCCCGCCACCACGGACTCCCGAAGAGCCGTGGACGCCGCTCGGGGCGGCGTCGCTCAAGTTTCAATCAGTGAGCGGTCGTGTCACCAGAGTTGCAGGGGGTTGCAACTTGCTGTTTCCGTTCCGGTACTGAGCGTCCTCGTCCGGGGCAGACGGCAGTATTGGGGTCCGACAGGTTTTCTTCCGGGAGGTCCGGTGGCGCTCTCGCCGATGGACGTGTCGCATCTGGCCGCCGTCGACACGGCGCGCGCGGCGCGGGTGCTCGACGAGGTCCGTTCCGCCGCGCTGTCGGGGCGGCCCGCGCCCGTCGCTCCCCGCCCGGTGATCGGGCAGTCCTGGGAGCGGATGCTGCGCAGCGGGGTGGACCCCGACCACGGCCGGCGCAGCGGGCTGCTCTCGATGGACGAGGTGCGGCGGCGCCGGGAGGCCTCGCCGCTGCGGCACGTGCTGCCGGTGCTGCGGGAGGGGCTGTTGTCGGTCGCGGACGTCGCCCGCCACATCATGGTGGTGGCCGACGACGAGGGCCGGGTGCTGTGGCGGGAGGGCAGCGCGCCGGTGCTGCGGAAGGCGGACGGGCTGGGCTTCGAGATCGGCGCGGACTGGCGTGAGGACGTCGTCGGGACCAACGGGGTGGGTACGCCCGCGGTGACCGGGCGTCCCGTGCAGGTCTTCGCCTCCGAGCACTTCGTACGGTCGCACGCCACCTGGACCTGCGCGGGCGCGCCCCTGACCGATCCGCGGGACGGGCGGCTGATCGGCGTGGTCGACGTGAGCGGCCCGCTGGAGAGCATGCACCCGGCGACGCTGGCGTGGGTGGACTCGGTGGCGAAGCTGGCCGAGGCGCGGCTGCGGGAGATGCACGTGCGGTCGCTGGAGCGGCTGCGGGCGGTGGCCGCGCCGGTGCTGACCCGGATCGACGGCCGGGCGCTGGTGGTGGACCGGCACGGGTGGACGGCGGCGGTGACCGGGATGCCGTACCTGGAGCGGCTGGCGCTGCCCAAGTCGGTGTCCGCGGGCCAGCGGTGGCTGCCGGCGCTGGGGCGGTGCTCGCTCGAGCCGCTCGCGGGGGGCTGGCTGGTGCGGGCGGAGGACGGGCCGTCGCCGCGTCCCGCCGCACGGATCGTGCTGGATCTGGGCGGGCCGCGCCGGTCGGTGCGGGTGTCCGACGGGGCCGGCGCGTGGTCACGTGAACTGAGTCCGCGGCACGCCGAGTTGCTGTATCTGCTGGCCGTGCACCGGGCGGGCCGCAGCGCCGCCGACCTGGCCCGTGACGTGTTCGGCGACCCGGCCCGCACGGTGACGGTCCGCGCGGAGATGTCCCGCGTACGGCGTTATCTGGGGGCGTTGTTGGAGCACCGGCCGTACCGCTTCACGGAGTCCGCCGAGGTGGAGGTGGTGCCGCCGGACGGTTCCGGGGATCTCTTCCCGCGTACGGCGTCCTCCCCGGGGCTGGTCCGCGGCTCGCGCTGAGGATCTGGCCGGAAACCGCCGCGCCGACGGGGTACATCTGTACGTGGGCACGTGCCCTCGGGCGGCCCGCGCGTGAAATTGCACGGTCTTCGTCCCGTCCGGCGTCCGGCTGCCGTAGCATCCGGGGACGGGCCGCCCCACCTGCTCCACGGTCAACCCGCGGATCACCGGACGCAGTTGGCTCGCTCGGGAGGACGTCATGAAGCATCGCGGCAGACACCGCCGCCGCCGCAGAGGCAGAGCGCTGCGCGCCACGCTGGCCGGTACGGCCCTGGCGCTCACCGCGGCCGCCACCATGATCAGCACCTCGCAGGCCACCGACGCCGACGACCCCGGCGCGCTGAAGCCGCTCACCGCGACCGCCGACACCGCGCCGCTGCGGCTGACCGAACACGCGGTGCCGGGCGCCGAACTGGACCGTCTCACCGCGTCGATGGGTCCCGCCGTGGGCGTGGGCGCCGTCCTCGCCGACCCGGACGGGGCCCTGGAGGACGCCGACGACTGCAGCGACGACGACCGGCGGGCGCTGCCCGTCGAGCCGGCCGTGACGACGGCGTACTGCTGGCCACAGCGGGACACCGACGGCTGGCGGGCCGGCGCGGTCACCACGTCCGGGGACGCCGACGAGGACGGCCGATGGGGCGCGCACCGGGTGATCCTCTCCGGCTGGACCCGCGGCTCCGGCACTCCCGCCGAGCAGGGGCTCGCGCGGATCGCCTTCGTGGCCGCCGACGACGACGGGACGCCGCGCTACACCTGGGCCCTGCTCGCGGTGCCGGTGGACGGCGGGCGGGACTTCCGCGGGCTGGGCTCCGACGTGTCCGGCATGGTCTGGTACCAGGACAAGCTGCTCGTCACGGCGGGCCGGGGCGAGGACGGCGCGCTGTACGTGTACGACCTGGACCGGGTGCAGCGGGCCACCGTGGACACCGGGACCGTGGGACGGGTGCCCGGCGGCTGGTCGGCGGCGGGCGCGCGGTACGTGCTCCCGGCGGTCGCCTCCTACGCGACGGCGGGCGCGGACGCGCCGCGGCCCGGCGGGATCGCCCTGGACCGCAGCACGGTGCCCGAGAGCCTGGTGGTGCACGAGGCGACGGCCCCGGACGAGGAGGGCCCGACCCGGCTGTGGCGGTACGCACTCGGTCCGCGCCCGGGATACGGCCCGCTGCTGCGGACGGAGCCGGTCGCGGTGTACGAGACGGAGCTGACGCAGGTGCGCGGGGTGCTGGCGCACCGGTCCGACTGGTACGTGAGCCGCGTTACTGGTGCGCCGGAGGAGCGCGGCACGCTGTGGCGGCAGGACACGAAGGGCGCGAGCCCGGTGCGCTGCGGGGCGGACGAGACGTACCGCTGCTGGAGCGGGCCCGCGACGTCCCTGTCGTACTGGCAGGCGACCGGGGACGTGTGGTCGCAGTCGGGGCGGATGCTGTTCGCGCTGCCGCTGGCGGCGGTCGACGAGGCGCTGGAGCGGTAGCGGACCCACGGATGTCCGACCTGGGGGCAGGCGTTCGACACGGGTGTGCGGCGGATGGTTGTCTTTCGGACATGACGACCCTCTCCGTGACCACCTGGTCCCTGGAGCAGACCGCGCCCACCGATCTCCGTCCGGCCGCCGTGCCGGAGGGGGACGTGCGGGTGGTCCGCTCCGAGGTGCCCTCGCCCGAGTTCAGCCGGTTCCTGTACGCGTCGGTGGGCGGCGACATCCGCTGGACCGACCGGCTCGGCTGGTCGTACGCGCGGTGGCGGGAGCATCTGGAGCGGCCCGGCGTGGAGACGTGGGTCGCCTACGACCGGGGCACACCGGCCGGGTACGTGGAGCTGGAGGCGCAGGACGAGGGGGTCGTGGAGATCCTCTACTTCGGACTGCTGCCCGCCTTCCGCGGCCGGCGCATCGGCGGTCATCTGCTGTCGTACGGGGTGGCGCGCGCCTGGGAGCTCGCCGACCGTTGGCCGGGGGTGAAGCCGACCACGCGGGTGTGGCTGCACACCTGCAGCAAGGACGGCGAGCACGCCCTGGACAACTATCTGCGGCGGGGTTTCCGGTTGTTCGACACCAAGGTGGAGGACGAGCCGAAGGTGGTCACGCCGGGCCCGTGGCCGGGGGCGTACTCCGCCTGAGCGGCTCCGGCAAGACCGCGCGCACCGCATGTGACCAAGGACACCCTTGTCTCGCACACTGGGACAAGGGTGTCCACATTTCGGATAACGGTGGACTGCCTCCAGATCGCCGTGCCAGGCTTCCGTCATGCCTGGAACTGGAATCGCCTTGGTGAGTCGGCGGCACGTCGACCTCGGCCGCATGTCCAGCGCCATCTGTCCGGCGCGCTGAGACCACCCAGCAGCGCCCGACACCCCTCTCCCCTCCTTTGCTGCGCAAGGACGCGCACGATTCTGCCCGCGTGCGCGTAAACGCAGGTCAGAGACGCTCCCCCGGCATGGCGCCCCCGCGCCGAGAGACCATCCACCGCTGTCCCGAAGGACGTATCAACCATGGCCGCCACCCCGCAGAAGCCTGCCGCCGCGCAGAAGCCTGCCACCGCGACCCCCCGCCGCAAGGCGAGCCGTCACCGCGGAGAGGGACAGTGGGCGGCGGGGCACTTCACCCCGCTCAACGGCAACGAGCAGTTCAAGAAGGACGACGACGGTCTCAATGTGCGGACACGCATTGAGACGATCTACTCCAAGCGGGGTTTCGACTCGATCGACCCCAACGACCTGCGCGGCCGCATGCGGTGGTGGGGCCTCTACACGCAGCGCAAGCCCGGCATCGACGGCGGCAAGACGGCGATCCTGGAGCCGGAGGAGCTGGACGACGAGTACTTCATGCTGCGGGTGCGCATCGACGGCGGCGCGCTGACGACGCGGCAGCTGCGCGTCGTCGGTGAGATCTCGCAGGAGTTCGCGCGCGGCACCGCGGACATCACGGACCGGCAGAACGTCCAGTACCACTGGATCCGCATCGAGGACGTGCCCGAGATCTGGAACCGCCTGGAGGCCGTCGGTCTGTCCACGGTCACCGCCTGCGGCGACACGCCCCGCGTGATGATCGGCTCCCCCGTGGCGGGCATCGCCGAGGACGAGATCATCGACGGC
The DNA here is from genome assembly GCF_022869105.1 of Streptomyces sp. BJ20. Lineage (NCBI taxonomy): Bacteria > Bacillati > Actinomycetota > Actinomycetes > Kitasatosporales > Streptomycetaceae > Streptomyces > Streptomyces sp. BJ20. The sequence continues at coordinate 2,147,153 of NZ_CP094918.1, read as the reverse complement.
ACGCCGGCGCTGGAGGAGATGAAGCGCCGCGTCCTGGGCAACAAGGCGTACTCGAACCTGCCCCGCAAGTTCAAGACGGCCATCTCCGGCTCGCCGGTGCTCGACGTGGTGCACGAGATCAACGACGTGGCGTTCGTCGGCGTCCACCACCCCGAGCACGGGCCCGGCTTCGACCTCTGGGTCGGCGGCGGCCTGTCCACCAACCCCAAGCTGGGCGTGCGGCTCGGGGCCTGGGTGCCGCTCGAGGACGTGCCCGACGTGTACGAGGGCGTCCTGTCCATCTTCCGCGACCACGGCTACCGCCGGCTGCGCAACCGCGCCCGGCTGAAGTTCCTGGTCGCCGACTGGGGTGCGGAGAAGTTCCGTCAGGTGCTGGAGGACGAGTACCTGAAGCGCAGGCTGACCGACGGCCCGGCGCCCGCCGAGCCGGTGTCGCGCTGGCGCGACCACATCGGGGTGCACCGGCAGAAGGACGGCCGCTTCTACGTCGGCTTCGCGCCGCGCGTCGGCCGGGTCGACGGCACCACCCTCACCAAGATCGCGGACGTCGCCGAGACGCACGGCTCGGGCCGGGTGCGCACCACCGTCGAACAGAAAATGATCATCCTCGACGTCGAGGAGGCCCAGGTCGAGTCCCTGGTGGAGTCCCTGGAGGCGCTGGACCTCAGCGCCCGCCCCTCGCCCTTCCGGCGCGGCACCATGGCCTGCACCGGCATCGAGTTCTGCAAGCTCGCCATCGTCGAGACCAAGGCGCGCGGCGCCTCGCTGATCGACGAACTGGAGCGCCGCATGCCGGAGTTCGACGAGCCGATCACCATCAACCTCAACGGCTGCCCGAACGCCTGCGCCCGTATCCAGGTCGCGGACATCGGTCTCAAGGGCCAGCTCGTGCTGAACGACCGGGGCGAGCAGGTCGAGGGCTACCAGGTGCATCTCGGCGGCGCGCTCGGCCTGGAGGCCGGGTTCGGCCGCAAGGTGCGCGGCCTGAAGGTCACCGCGGACGAGCTGCCGGACTACATCGAGCGGGTGCTGAAGCGTTTCGAGGCGGAGCGCGAGGACGGCGAACGGTTCGCGTCCTGGGCCACCCGCGCCTCCGAGGAGGCCCTGTCGTGAGCGAGCGCGCGGCGCCGTTCTACTGCCCCTACTGCGGCGACGAGGACCTGCGCCCCAGCGAGGAGGGGCACGGGGCCTGGGAGTGCGCGGCCTGCAACCGCGCCTTCCGGCTGAAGTTCCTCGGGCTGCTGGCCCGGGGTCTGGACCGATCCGACACGGGAGGGGACCCGGCATGACGGCCGTATCGGACGAGCGCGGCACCGTCGAGTTGCGGGAACTGGCCGAGCAGGCGGGCCGGGACCTGGAGGACGCGTCCGCACCGGACATCCTCCGGTGGGCGGCCGACACGTTCGGCAAGCGTTTCTGCGTGACCTCCTCCATGGAGGACGCGGTCGTCGCCCACCTCGCCTCCCGGGCGCTGCCCGGGGTGGACGTGGTGTTCCTCGACACCGGCTACCACTTCCCCGAGACCATCGGCACCCGGGACGCCGTGGAGGCCGTGATGGACGTCAACGTCATCACGCTCACCCCCCGGCAGACGGTCGCCGAGCAGGATGCCGAGTACGGCCCGAAGCTCCACGACCGCGACCCCGACCTGTGCTGCAAGCTCCGGAAGGTGCGGCCGCTGGAGGAGGGCCTGAAGGACTACCTGGCCTGGGCGACCGGCCTGCGCCGCGACGAGTCCCCGACCCGGGCGAACACCCCGGTGGTCGGCTGGGACGAGAAGCGGCGCAAGGTGAAGGTCTCCCCCATCGCCCGGTGGACCCAGGACGACGTGGACGCCTACGTCGCCGAGCACGGCGTCCTCACCAATCCGCTCCTCCAGGACGGTTACGCCTCCGTGGGGTGCGCTCCCTGCACCCGCCGCGTGCTGGAGGGCGAGGACGCCCGCGCCGGCCGCTGGGCGGGCCGCGCCAAGACCGAGTGCGGACTGCACGGCTGACCGCCATGACCGCGCCTTCGACGAACCAGGAGAACCACGTGACGACCGGAGCCACCGTCTGGCTCACGGGTCTGCCGAGTGCGGGCAAGACCACCATCGCGCACGAACTCGCCGCCCGGCTGCGCGAGCAGGGCCGGCCGACCGAGGTGCTCGACGGCGACGAGATCCGCGAGTTCCTCTCGGCGGGCCTCGGCTTCAGCCGCGACGACCGGCACACCAACGTGCAGCGCATCGGCTTCGTCGCCGAACTGCTCGCCCGTAACGGCGTGCTGGCGCTCGTCCCGGTGATCGCCCCGTACGCCGACAGCCGCGAGGCCGTCCGCGCCCGCCACGAGGCGAACGGCACGCCGTACGTGGAGGTGCACGTGGCGACGCCGGTGGAGGTGTGCTCCGTCCGTGACGTGAAGGGCCTGTACGCCAAGCAGGCGGCGGGTGAGCTGTCCGGGCTCACGGGCGTCGACGACCCGTACGAGGAGCCCGAGAAGCCCGATCTGCGCATCGAGTCGCAGCACCAGACCGTGCAGGAGTCCGCGGCGGCCGTTCACGCCGTGCTCAGCGAAAGGGGACTGGCATGACGACGACCGTCGCCACCGTCGAGGAAGGTACGGACAGCCCGTACGCCCTCTCCCACCTGGACGCCCTCGAGTCGGAGGCCGTGCACATCTTCCGTGAGGTGGCGGGTGAGTTCGAGAAGCCGGTGATCCTGTTCTCCGGCGGCAAGGACTCCATCGTCATGCTGCACCTGGCGCTGAAGGCGTTCGCGCCCGCGCCGGTGCCGTTCGCGCTGCTGCACGTGGACACCGGGCACAACTTCCCCGAGGTCCTCGACTACCGCGACCGCACGGTCGCCGAGCACGGGCTGCGGCTGCACGTCGCCTCCGTGCAGGACTACATCGACCGCGGCGTCCTCAAGGAGCGCCCCGACGGCACCCGCAACCCGCTGCAGACGGTGCCCCTCACGGACACCATCCGCGAGGAGCGCTTCGACGCGGTGTTCGGCGGCGGCCGGCGGGACGAGGAGAAGGCCCGCGCCAAGGAGCGGGTCTTCTCGCTGCGCGACGAGTTCTCCCAGTGGGACCCACGCCGCCAGCGCCCCGAGCTGTGGAACCTCTACAACGGCCGGCACGCCCCCGGCGAGCACGTGCGCGTGTTCCCGCTGTCCAACTGGACCGAGCTGGACGTGTGGCAGTACATCGCCCGCGAGAACATCGAACTGCCCGAGATCTACTACGCCCACGAGCGCGAGGTGTTCAAGCGCAGCGGGATGTGGCTGACCGCGGGCGAGTGGGGCGGCCCGAAGGACGGCGAGACGGTCGAGAAGCGTCTGGTGCGCTACCGCACCGTCGGCGACATGTCCTGCACCGGCGCGGTCGACTCCGACGCCGACACCATCGAGAAGGTGATCACGGAGATCGCCGCCTCCAGGCTCACCGAACGCGGCGCCACCCGCGCCGACGACAAGCTGTCCGAGGCCGCGATGGAAGACCGCAAGCGCGAGGGGTACTTCTAAGCATGAGCACCATCACGACCGAGGAGCTCTCGGCCACCACCCTGCTGCGGTTCGCCACCGCCGGCTCCGTCGACGACGGCAAGTCCACCCTCGTCGGGCGGCTGCTGCACGACTCCAAGTCGGTGCTCGCCGACCAGTTGGAGGCGGTGGAGCGCGCCTCGGCCAGCCGCGGCCAGGACGCCCCCGACCTCGCGCTGCTCACCGACGGTCTGCGCGCCGAGCGGGAGCAGGGCATCACGATCGACGTGGCGTACCGTTACTTCGCCACGCCCCGGCGGCGGTTCATCCTCGCCGACACCCCCGGCCACGTGCAGTACACACGGAACATGGTCACCGGCGCCTCGACCGCCGAGCTGACGGTGATCCTGGTCGACGCCCGCAACGGCGTGGTCGAGCAGACCCGCCGGCACGCGGCGATCGCCGCGCTGCTGCGGGTGCCGCACGTGGTGCTCGCCGTGAACAAGATGGACCTGGTCGGCTACCGGGAGCCGGTGTTCGCGCAGATCGCCGAGGAGTTCACCGCCTACGCCACCGAGCTGGGCGTCCCCGAGGTGACCGCGATCCCGATCTCGGCGCTGGTCGGCGACAACGTGGTGGACCCGTCCGCGAACATGGACTGGTACGGCGGCCCCACCGTGCTGGAACACCTGGAGACCGTGCCGGTCAGCCACGACCTGACCCGCTGCCACGCACGGCTGCCCGTGCAGTACGTGATCCGGCCGCAGAGCCCCGAGCTCCCCGACTACCGCGGCTACGCCGGGCAGATCGCCGCCGGCACCTTCCGCGTCGGCGACGAGATCACCGTGCTGCCCTCGGGCCGCTCGACCACGATCACCGGCATCGACCTGCTGGGCAAGCCCGTCGACGTGGCGTGGACGCCGCAGTCGGTGACGCTGCTCCTCGCCGACGACATCGACATCTCCCGCGGCGACCTGATCGTCCCCGCCCAGGACGCCCCGGCCACCACGCAGGACCTGGAGGCGACCGTCTGCCACGTCGCCGACGAACCTCTGACGGTCGGCCACCGCGTCCTGATCAAGCACGGCACCCGCACGGTCAAGGCGATCGTCAAGGACATCCCGTCCCGGCTCACCCTGGACGACCTGTCCCTGCACCCGCACCCGGGCCGGCTCACCGCCAACGACATCGGCCGCGTCACCATCCGCACCGCCGAACCGCTGCCCGCCGACACCTACGCCGACTCCCGCCGCACCGGGTCGTTCATCCTGGTCGACCCCAACGACGGGACCACGCTGACCGCGGGCATGGTCGGCGAGTCCTTCGCCTCGCCCGACCCGGTCGACGACCGGGCGGACGACGACGGGTGGGACTTCTGACCGTCCGCCGGCCTCCCGCCGCCTCCGTACTGCCCTGAACCCGCCGACGGCCCGGCCGCGCGACCACCGCGCGACCGCCGGGCCGCCACCGAGAGGATCGTTCCCCTTGCCTGCCACGACCGCCCTGCGCCGCGCCCTCGCGGTGACGGTCTTGCTGCCGTTGCCGGCCCTGGCCGCCTGCGGTTACGGGTCGCAGGCCAAGGACACGGGTACCGCGCGGGTCGCCTCCGGTGCGAAGACCGACGGTCTGGACGCCGTCAGGATCGGCTACTTCGGCAACCTCACGCATGGCACCGCCCTGGTCGGCGCCGAGAAGGGGTTCTTCCAGAAGGAACTCAAGGGCACCGAGGCGAAGTACGCCGTGTTCAACGCGGGTCCGTCGGCGATCGAGGCGCTCAACTCCGATTCCCTGGACGTCGCTTTCCTCGGCCCGTCCCCCGCGGTGAACGGTTGGACCAAGGCGGACGGCAAGAACCTGCGCATCGTGGGCGGTTCGGCGTCCGGCGGGGTGAAGCTGGTCGTGGACCCCGACAAGGTGAAGTCCGTCGCGGACGTCGAGGGGAAGCGGATCGCGACCCCGCAGCTCGGCAACACCCAGGACGTGGCGTTCCTCAACTGGGCCGCCGAGCAGGGCTGGAAGGTCGACCCGCAGAGCGGCAAAGGCGACGTCACCGTCGTCCGCAGCGACAACAAGGTCACCCCGGACGCGTTCAGGTCCGGTTCGGTGGACGGGGCGTGGGTGCCGGAGCCGACCGCGTCGCGGCTGGTCGCGCAGGGCGGCAAGGTGCTGCTGGACGAGTCGTCGCTGTGGCCGGACGGCAAGTTCGTGATCACCAACATCGCCGTCCGCCAGGAGTTCCTCGACAAGCACCCCAAGGCCGTCGAAGCCGTGCTGCGGGCGTCCGTCGAGGCCAACCGGTGGATCAACGCCCACCCCGACGAGGCCAAGGAGGCCGCCAACGCGCGGCTCGCGGCCGACACCGGCAAGCCGCTGCCCGCCGACGTGCTCGACCCGGCCTGGAAGTCGATCACGTTCCTGGACGACCCGCTGGCCGCCACCCTCAGGACCCAGGCGGGCCACGCCGTCGAGGCGGGCCTGCTGGAGCAGCCGGACCTGAAGGGCATCTACGACCTGTCCCTGCTCCGCAAGGTCCTCCAGGCGGCCGGCCGGCCCGCCGTCGACGACGCCGGACTCGGCGTCTCCTGAACCGGATCACGCACGCTTCCCAGGAGGTGACGACCATGGCCACGACTCTCGCCAAGGCCGCCGACGGCACGCAGTCGGCCACGCACGCGGCCCGTATCGAGCACGTCTCGAAGTCCTTCGCCGGACCCGCCGGGCAGCAGCTCGTGCTGGACGACATCAGCCTCGACGTCGCCCCGGGCGAGTTCGTCACCCTCCTCGGCGCCTCCGGCTGCGGCAAGTCCACGCTGCTCAACCTCGTCGCCGGCCTCGACCGGCCCACCGCCGGCGCCGTCACCACCGACGGCCGCCCCGCCCTGATGTTCCAGGAACACGCCCTCTTCCCCTGGCTCACCGCCGGCAAGAACATCGAACTCGCGCTGAAACTGCGCGGCACCCCGAAGAACGAACGGCGTGAGCGCGCCGAACAGCTGCTGGAGCTGGTCCGGCTGGGCGGCGCCCACGGCAAGCGGGTGCACGAACTGTCCGGCGGCATGCGCCAGCGCGTCGCCCTCGCCCGCGCCCTGGCGCAGGAGAGCCGGCTGCTGCTGATGGACGAGCCGTTCGCCGCGCTCGACGCCATCACCCGCGACGTCCTCCACGACGAACTCACCCGCATCTGGCGCGAGACCGGCCTGTCCGTCCTCTTCGTCACCCACAACGTCCGCGAGGCCGTCCGCCTCGCCCAGCGCGTCGTCCTGCTGTCCTCCCGCCCCGGCCGCATCGCCCGGCAGTGGACCGTGGACATCCCGCACCCGCGCCGCATCGAGGACACGGCCGTGGCCGAGCTGTCCGTCGAGATCACCGAGCAACTCCGTGGGGAGATCCGCCGACATGGCCAGCACTGACACCACCCCCAAGGACCCCGGGGACCTCGCCGGACTCGAAGCGGGCCTGGACGCGCTGGAAACGGTGCAGACCACCCGCAAGCCGCTGCGGCACACCCTCACGCAGAAGGTGCTCCCGCCGGTCGTCGCCGTCGCGCTCGTGCTGGCCGTGTGGCAGTCGCTGATCACCTTCAAGATCGTCGACGACCCCACCAAACTGCCCGCGCCCGCCGACGTCTGGGGCGTGCTGGAGAAGGCCTGGCTCCAGGGCGAACTCCTCGGCTACATCTGGACCTCCGTCTCCCGCGGCCTGCTCGGCTTCTGCCTCGCCCTGCTCATCGCCACGCCCCTCGGCCTCCTCCTCGCCCGCGTCAAACTGATCCGGGCGGCCATCGGCCCCATCCTGTCCGGCCTGCAGTCCCTCCCCTCGGTCGCCTGGGTCCCGCCCGCCGTCATCTGGCTCGGCCTGAACAACCAGATGATGTACGCGGTCATCCTGCTGGGCGCGGTGCCGTCCATCGCCAACGGACTGCTCTCCGGCGTCGACCAGGTCCCGCCGCTGTTCCAGCGCGCCGGACGCACCCTCGGCGCCACCGGCATCAAGGGCACCTGGCACATCACCCTGCCCGCCGCCCTCCCCGGCTACGTCGCCGGTCTCAAGCAGGGCTGGGCCTTCTCCTGGCGCTCCCTCATGGCCGCCGAGATCATCGCCTCCTTCCCCGACCTCGGCGTCGGCCTCGGACAGCTCCTGGAGAACGGCCGCAACGCCAGCGACATGGCCATGGTCTTCGAGGCGATCCTGCTCATCCTCACCGTCGGCATCGCCATCGACTTGCTGATCTTCAGCCCCCTCGAACGCCGGGTCCTGCGCACCCGCGGACTCCTGGTGAAGAGCTGAGGTGCCTGTGATGCGTCGTCCCGTCCTGCTCGTCGTCGCACACGGCAGCCGTGACCCGCGGCACGCCGCGACCGTCCACGACCTGGTGCGCCGGGTGCGCGCGCAGCGGCCCGGACTGCGGGTGGAGACCGGGTTCCTGGACTTCAACGTGCCGTCCGTCGGCGCGGTGCTCGAGTCCCTGGACGCGGAGGGGGTGCGGGACGTGGTCGCGCTGCCGCTCCTGCTCACCCGGGCCTTCCACGCCAAGGCGGACATCCCCGCGGTGCTGTCCGAGGCGCCGCCGCGGCTGCGGATCCGCCAGGCGGACGTGCTGGGCCCGTCCCCGCTGCTGCTCGCGGCCCTGGAGCGCCGCCTGTACGAGGCGGGCCTGACGCCCGCCGACAAGTCCTCGACCGGGGTCGTGCTGGCCTCGGCGGGGTCCTCCGACCCGGAGGCGATCGCAGTGATCGCAGACGTCGCGCGGGAGTGGCGGCACACCGGTTGGTGCGCCGTGCGGCCTGCGTTCGCCTCCGCATCCCTTCCCCGCACCGAGGACGCGGTGCGGGAACTGCGGGAGCTCGGCTGCGCCCGCGTGGCCGTCGCCCCGTACGTCCTGGCCCCGGGCCGCCTCCCGGACCGCATCGCCCGGGGCGCGTCCGAGGCGGACGTCCTGGCCGACGTCCTGGGCCCGGCCCCCGAGGTGGCCCAGGTCCTCCTGGACCGCTACGACGCGGCCCGGACGCCGCTGCTGACGGCGCTGGGGGCCTGATTCCGCGCGGGGCTCAGGCCTCGGTCATCTCCACCAGCTTGCGCACCGTGTTCCAGTTGCGGCTCGTCGCGACGACGCCCTTGCTCAGGCGGGGCTTCGACAGGTGCTCGGCGAGCTTGGAGCGGCCGAGGCCGTCGGGGACGTACAGGTACAGGCAGCGGTCGCCGAGGCGGAAGTCCTCGGGGACGTACGCCTCGCGGTCGATCTCCGCGAACCGGCCCTCGGTGACGGGCGCGGAGAAGTAGGTGACGTGGAGCTGCTTCGGCTCCAGATCGGCGGCCGGGAAGGGGCAGGCGTCGAGCACGCCCTTCAGATAGGCGTGGTCGCGGACGATCACCTCCACGTCGAAGCCGAAGCGGCCGGCGAGCGCCCCGGACAGGTCGGCGGCCAGCGACTCCTCGTCGCCGTGACCCGCGGTGAACGCGGCCTGGCCGCTCTGCAGGTACGTGCGTACGTCCCCGAGGCCGAGGCTCTCCAGCAGGGCACGCAGCTCGGCCATCGGGACCTTCTTGCCGCCGCCCACGTTGATGCCGCGCAGCAGCGCCGCGTATCTCGTCGCCATGGCCCCGACTGTAGTGCGGCCGTCGTGCCCCGTGGGGGTGGGCACGACGGCCGGGGCCCGCGCGCGGCGGGCCTCGCAACTCTGGCCGACGGGCGGCTCCCGAAGCAACCCGAACACGCTGCTGTGACTTGTTCGACAAGGCTGCGGAATGGCTGCGACCGGCTCCTGCACCTCCGCCCTCGGCCCTGATCCACCGTGCCGATGGCCCGGACATGTGTAGGGGGCCACGGTCCTCCCCAGTGGGGAGGCCGGGCGCACCGTCGGGATGAGCCGGGACCCGACGGCTTCACCGGGCAGCACGACGAGACGCGCTCACGCCGCCCATACCGTCGAAACGTCAGGTGGCGGCAGGGGGTCGCCGCCGCGGACGAGGGAGCGAACCCGTCATGGGGAACGGAGACGCGCGGGTACGGGGGCTCGCCGCCCGCGCCGGCGGCTGGAGCGCGCGGCACCGCTGGGCGGCCGTCGGCATCTGGGTGCTGTTCGTGGTGCTGGCGATGGGGCTCGGCTCGGCGGCGGGCCGGGTCGACGTCGAGGACAGCGAACAGCTCAAGGGGGAGACCAGCACCGCGGCCGGCATCATCGAGGAGGCCGGGATCGAGGAGCCGGCCTCGGAAACCGTGCTCGTCCAGGCGAAGGACGACGGTCTCACGTCCACGGACGCGGACTTCCGGTCGGCGGTCTCCGCGGTGATGACGGCCGTGGAGCGGACCGGCGAGGTCACGGACGTCACCTCGCCCTACGACAGCGGCACCGTCTCGGAGGACGGGCGCAGCGCGCTGGTCCAGTTCGACGTGCGGGGCGACCCGCGGACGGCCGGGGAGCGGATCGAGCCGGTGCTCGAGGCGGTCGCGGACGTCCAGAAGGAGCACGACTCGCTGCGGATCGAGGAGATCGGCGGCGCCAGCATGATGAAGACGTTCGACGACGCCTTCGGCGACGACTTCAAGAAGGCCGAGTACTCGGCCGTTCCGGTCGCCCTCGGCATCCTGCTGATCGCCTTCGGCGCGCTGGTGGCGGCGCTGCTGCCGGTCGCCCTGGCGATCACCGCGATCGTGGCGACGATGGGTCTGATGGGGCTCGTCAGCCACCTCCAGCCGATGAGCGACACCGCCAACTCGGTGATGCTGCTGGTGGGTCTGGCCGTCGGCGTCGACTACTGCCTGTTCTACCTGCGCCGCGAGCGCGAGGAGCGGGCGGCCGGACGGGACGCGCGGACCGCGCTGCGGATCGCCGCCGCGACCAGCGGCCGGGCGATCGTCGTCTCCGGTGTCACGGTGTGCGTGGCGATGGCGGGCATGCTGTTCACCGGGATCGCCGAGTTCGAGGCGATGGGCCTGGCCTCCCTGATGGTGGTGGCCGTCGCGATGGTCGGCTCCGTGACGGTGCTGCCGGCGCTGCTGTCGCTGCTGGGCGAGCGGGTCGAGAAGGGCAGGGTGCCGTTCTTGCGGCGGCGGACGAGCGGCCGGAACGACAGCCGGTTCTGGTCGGCGGTGCTGAAGCGGGTGCTGGCCCGGCCGGTGCTGTCGGTGGTCGTGGCGACCGGTGCGCTGCTCGCGGTGGCCGCGCCCGCGCTCGGCATGAAGACCGAGAACCTCACGCTGGACCAGGAGTTCGGCGACTCGCTGCCGATCGTGCAGACGTACAACCGCGTCAACGAGGCGTTCCCGGGCGGCTCGGAGCCGGCCGAGGTGGTCGTCAAGGCGGACGACATCAACGCCCCCGAGGTGAAGGCGGCGCTGGCCGACTTCCGTGAGCAGGCGGTCGGTTCGGGCGCCTCGCGCGGCCCGGTCGAGATCAAGCTGCACGACCAGCAGAACCTGGCGTTCGTCTACGTGCCGCTGGTGGGCGGCTCCGACCAGGACGCGGCGGGCGCCAGCCTGGAGAAGCTGCGCGACGAGGTGCGGCCGGCGACGCTCGGCAAGGTCGACGGGGTCCAGGCGCCGATCACCGGCCAGGTGGCGGGCAACAAGGACTTCAACGACCAGCTGGTCGGCTCGGTGGTCCCGGTGTTCGCGTTCGTGGTGGTCTTCGCCTTCCTGCTGATGCTGCTGTCGTTCCGCTCGCTGACGGTCGCGGTCACCTCGATCGTGCTGAACCTGCTGTCGGTGGGCGCCGCGTACGGCATCCTCGTGGCGGTCTTCCAGCACGGCTGGGGCGCCTCCCTGGTGGGCGCGGAGGGCGTGGGCGCCATCATCACCTGGCTGCCGCTGTTCCTCTTCGTGATCCTGTTCGGCCTGTCGATGGACTACCACGTGTTCGTGGTGTCCCGGATCCGTGAGGCGCGGGCGCGGGGCCTCGAGACGCGGGACGCGATCCGGCACGGGGTGGTCACCACGGCCGGCGTGGTCACCAGTGCCGCGGTCATCATGGTCGCCGTGTTCGCGATCTTCGGGACGCTGTCCATGCAGTCCATGAAGCAGATGGGCGTGGGCCTGGCGGCGGCGGTGCTGATCGACGCGACGGTCATCCGGGGGGTGCTGCTTCCGGCGGTGATGGCGCTGCTGGGCGAGCGGAACTGGTACTTCCCGAAGTGGCTGCACCGACTGCCCGACCTCACGCACGACGAGGCGCCGACGGCGGCCACGCCGAGGACGCGGGACGACGAGCCCGAGAAGGTGCCGGTCTGACCGGCACGGTCACCACGGACCGGGGCCCGGCGGCTGCCACCGCCGGGCCCTGCCCGTGTGTTGGTGCCGTGCGGCCGGACCCGAGCGATCGGCCCCACGCGGTCGGGCCCGTGCCGCCGGGCCCACGACAGGCGTCGCGAGCCGCAGGGACCGCCCCGGCAGCCATACGCCGTCGGATCCGGGCCGTCGCGCCGGGCCGTCGCGCCGGGCCGTCGCGCCCGGGCCGTCTCGCCCGGGCCGTCGCGCCCGGGCCGTCGCGCCCGGGCCGTCGCGCCCGGGCCGTCGTGCGCGGGCCGTCTCGCCCGGGCCGTCGTGCGCGGGCCGTCTCGCCCGGGCCGTCGTGCGCGGGCCGTCTCGCCCGGGCCGGGCAGCCGCGAGCGGCGAGTCGTCAGGCGGCCGTCAAGCCGTCAGGGCTCAGGCCTCAGGCCTCGCCCCGTCAGGCCTCAGGCCGTTAGGCCATCGCGCCGTCAGGCCGTCAGGGCCGTGTCGGTGAGCACATGGCTCAGGCGCGGTCCGGGAGTTCCGCCTCGATCAGGTCGGCCGCCCTCCGCGTGCCGCCCTCCTTCGCCATCTCCGCCTGGACGTTCTCCAGTCGGCGGGCGACCTCCGGGTCGTCGACGAGGGCGAGGGCCGCGGTGCGCAGTGCCTCGGGGGTCGCCTCCTGGGTGGGCAGGTGGCGGGCCACGCCGAGCGACTGGAGCATGTCCGCGTTGCCGAACTGGTCGACGGCCTGCGGCACCGCGATCATCGGGGTGGCCGTGGCCAGCCCTTCCTGGCTGCCACCCGCACCCGCGTGGGTGACGAACAGGTCGGCCTGCTTGAGGATCGCGAGCTGCGGCACCCAGGACCGCACCTCGACGTTCGACGGTACGTCGCCGAGCTCGGCCGGATCGACGTGCTTGCCGATCTGCAGCACCAGGTGCCAGCCGGGCAGGCCGGCGAACGCCTCGACGCACGCCCGGTAGAAGGCCGGCTGCTTGGTGAAGGACGAGCCGAGCGACACCAGGACGACCTTCTCCGCCCCGGCCGGCCGCTGCCAGTCGCCCTCGCCGCCGCGGTCGCCCTGGCAGGCGCCCACGAAGGAGTACACGCGCTCGTCGACCCGGTCGGCGTTCGGCTGGAGCGCCTTCGGGATCAGCACGACGGAGCGGTCCGGGCGGCCCCCGAAGTCCTCCGGGCTCATGGTGATCCCGTTCTCCTCCAGCCACGCCCGGAAGCGGGCCTGGTACGCCTTGCCGCGTGCTGTCCTGTTCGGCTCCTCCCACATCGGCTCGGCGACCTCCTTCTCGTAGCCCTCCCAGGCGACGAGGTTCGGCGAGAGGGAGATCGCCCGCACGCCCCAGCGGTGGGCGAGCACGCGGGCCGGGTAAGAGGTGATGTCGTGCAGCACGAGGTCGGGGGTGTCGCCCTCGTACGCCTCGATGAGCTGAGGGAGCGCCTGCACGGCGTCCGCGAGGAACGGCTCGACGTTGTCGAGGAGGGTGGTGCCCCAGGCCTCGGGGTCGTCGTCGGGGCCGGGCAGGATCGAGTTCCACAGCCTGGGCTCGGCGCCGGTCGCGGCGACCTTGTCGGCGAACAGGGGCGGGATCGCGTACGTCACCCGGTGCCCGCGTGCCACCAGCTCCCGGATCACCTCGATGCTGGGGTTCACGTGCCCGTGGGCGGCGATGGAGAACATGGCGATGTGCGCGGGAGCGGTCATGCGCCGACCTTAAGCGAGACGATACGTCTCGTACAACTGGATAAGGCGGCGCGCCCCGCTCACCGCTGGTACCGGGCCAGCACCAGGTTGCCGTCCTCCTCCAGTCGCTTCCGCAGCTCACCGAGGCCGATCGCCCCGCTGTAGTACTCCTGGAGCGCCGGGGTGGCGACCTTGTCCTTCCACTCCGGGTAGCCCCGCACCGACTGCGCGGGGGCCGGGCGGAGGTGGGACGCGAGGGCCGCTCCGACGGCCCAGCCGTGTTCGGGGGTGCGCAGGGCCGGGTCGGCGAGGGCCTGGCGGCCGGTGGGCAGCATCCAGTCGCCGAGCGCGAGGCGCACCATGTTCCGCGGCTGGAGCAGGAAGTCCAGGAAGGCGACGGCCTCCTTCTTGTGCGGGCAGTCCTCGGCGACGGACAGCGTCTGCGGGCTGACGCCCTGGGCGAGTCCGCCGGCCCCGGCGGGTGCGGGCAGCACCTGCCACTCGAAGCCCTCCGGCGCCTGCTGGACGATCTGCTGGCGGTACGAGAAGCCGAGCGGCACCATCGCGTACTTGCCGGCGAACAGGCCCGGCAGGGTGTCGGAGCCGCCGCTGCCGAGGGTGATGGGCGAGGCGCTGCGGTCGGTGTTCACCTGCTCGTGGACGGTGCGGGGGACGACCTCGTCGCCTTCCTCGAACCGCACGGTGACCTTCCCGTCGGCGCCGCGGTGGAAGAGCCGGCCGCCCGCGGAGAGTGACAGGTTGAGCGTCGCGGACACCGGCTCCTTGAGCGGCCAGGCCACGCCGTACCGGCCGTCGCCGGACAGCTCCTTCGTCACCTGGCGGAACTCGGCCCAGCTCCAGGGGTGTTCGGGGGTGGGGACGCGGACACCGGACTCCCTCAGGCGGGCGGCGTCGGCGATGAGGACACGCGGCTCCTGGAGGAAGGGCACACCGTAGACGCCGTCGCCGAAGGTGACGGACTGCCAGGAGAGCGCCGGGATATCGGAGGTGAGCCGCTCGGGCAGCAGGTCCGTGAGGTCGGCGAGGTGGCCGCCGTACGCGAAGTCGGCGAGGTCGTCGGAGGCGTCGTGGACGATGTCGGGGGCCTCGCCGCCCTCGAAGGAGGTGAGGAGCTGGTCGTGGACGCTGTCCCAGCTGCCCTGGACGTACTCCACGCGGATGTCGGGGTGGAGGGCGTTCCACTCGTCGACGAGTTCCCTGGTGGCCGCCACCGACTCCTGCTGCCAGGCCAGGGACTGGAAGCGCAGGGTGACCCGGCCGTCGTCGCGGGCGGGTCCGGAGGAGCAGCCCGCGAGGAGCAGAGCGAGGGCGATCGCCCCGACGAGCGTCCTGACGCGTGTCATGCGGTTCATCAGCCCTTCACCGCCCCGGTGAGGAGGGAGCCGGTGATGCGGCGCTGGATGAGCGCGAACACCAGCAGGGACGGAAGCGTGGCGAGGAACGCGGCGGCGGCCAGCGGGCCGAGGTCGGCGACCCCTTCCGCGCCGATGAAGCGGGTGAGGAGCACCGGCAGCGTCTGCCGTTCCGGCGTCTTCAGCAGGACGAGGGCGAAGAAGAACTCGTTCCACGCGGTGACGAACGCGAACAGCGCGGTCGCGGCGATGCCCGGCGCGAGCAGCGGCACGGTCACCGACACCAGGGTGCGCAGCCGCCCGGCGCCGTCCACGGCCGCCGCCTCCTCCAGCTCGGCCGGCACGGCGCGGACGTAACCGGTGAGCATCCACAGGGCGAAGGGCAGCGACCAGACGACGTGGACCAGCACCAGGCCGGGCAGCGAGTCGATCAGCCGCAGGTTCTTCAGCACCAGGAACAGCGGGATGATCAGCAGCACGAACGGGAACGCCTGGCTGACGACCACCCAACCGGTCGCCGCCCGCGCCAGGGCGCCGCGGTGGCGGGCCATGACGTACGCCATGGGGGTGGCCACGGCGACCGCGACGAGAGCGGCGGCGGACGCGGTGAGCAGGGAGTTGAGGGCGGCGCGGAGCAGCGGCTGCTCGTCGAAGGCCTGACGGAAGTTGGCCAGGGTGGGGTTCTGCGGGATCCAGGTGGGGTGCAGCCCGGCCAGCTCGGCGGCCGGCTTGAACGCGGTGGACGCCAGCCAGACGAACGGGAAGGCCAGGAAGACCAGGTACGCGAGCAGGGCCGCGTACTGGCCCGCGCGGGCGGCGGGACGGGTCCTCAACGCTCGTCGCCTCCCCTCAGCCGGCCCACGAGGAACACGGCGAGCAGCACCGAGATCACGGCGACCATCACACAGCCCATGGCGGCCGCGTAGCCGAACTGCCCGTACCGGAAGGCCTCTTCGTAGGCGAACAGCATCGGTAGGCGGGTGCGTCCGCCGGGGCCGCCGCTGGTGAGCACGTAGACCAGGGCGAAGGAGTTGAAGTTCCAGATGAGGTTGAGCGCCGTGATGGCGAGGGCGACGGGCCGCAGCGCGGGCCAGGTGACCGTGCGGAAGCGGCGCCAGGCCCCGGCGCCGTCCACGGCCGCGGCCTCGTGCAGCTCGCGCGGGGTGCTCTGGAGCCCGGCGAGCAGCGCCACCGTGGTCTGCGGCATGCCCGCCCACACGCCGACGACGATCACCGCGGGCAGGGCGGTGGCGAGTCCGCTCAGCCAGTCACGGTCGCCGCCGAACCCGAGGTCGCGCAGCGTCTCGTTGAGGATGCCGGCGTCCGGGTTGTAGGTGAGGCGCCACATGATGCCGACGACCACCTCGGGCATCGCCCAGGGCACGATCGCCAGGGCGCGGGCCGCCCAGCGCAGCCGCAGATCCTGGTTGAGCAGCAGGGCGAGGCCGAGCGCCAGCAGGAACTGCGGGACCGTCACGCCGACCGCCCACACCAGCCCGATCCGGAACGACTCCCAGAACAGGGTGTCCTGGAGCAGGTCCTGGAAGTTCAGCGTGCCGATCCAGCTGGTCGGCGCGGTACGGCCGGACTGGGCGTCGGTGAAGGCCAGCAGGATCCCGTACAGGAGCGGGCCGACGCTGAGCACCAGGATCGGGATCAGCGCGGGCAGGACCAGGAACCACGGGCCGTGACCGACGGCATGCCGCCCGGGGCGGCTCGGGTCGGGCGCTCGGGGCTCGGACCGCCTCGCCTCGGTCACCGACGTCACGGCATCAGCCCCTTCGCGGGTGGGGGTGGGCCCCGTCATGGTCGTGAACGCGACAACGCGCGTCAAGGGCCCGCGCACACCGCCCGACCTGTGCGAATGCGAGACTGACCGGCGAACGGCCGGACGGAGGCGCCCGGCGGGGCCCGGGACGGACACGGAGGCGGAAGCGATGGACGAGGCGCGGGCGCGGGAGGTTCTTCAGACCGCGGGGGTGCTGCCCGGGGACGCCGGGGACGCGCGGCTGCTGGCGCTCGGCGAGAACGCGGTGTTCGCCGCCGGGGACCTGGCGGTGAAGGTGGGCCGGGACGCGGAGCTGCTGGAGCGGGCCCGCCGCGAACTGGCCGTCGCCGGATGGCTGGCCGAGCAGGGCGTGCCCGCCGTGCGTCCCGCCGTGTCCGAGGCACTGCTGGTCGAGGGGCATCCGATGACCGTGTGGCACCGGCTGCCCGACCCGGTGCGGCCGACCGAGCCGAGGGACCTGGCCGTGCTGCTGCGTCAGGTGCACGCGCTGCCCCCGCCGCCCTTCGCCCTGCCGCCCCGCGCGCTGCTGGACGGTGTCGAGCGCTGGCTGCGGCTCGCGGGCGACGCGGTCGACCCGGCGGACGCGGCGTATCTGCGGGAGCGGCGCGACGGGTTCGCGGCGGCCGCGGCCGCGCTGACGCCCCGGCTGCCGCGCGGGCCGGTCCACGGCGACGCGCTGCCGCGCAACGTGCACGTCGGACCGGACGGTCCGGTGCTGATCGACCTGGAGACCTTCTCCTCCGACCTGCGCGAGCACGACCTGGTGGTGATGGCCCTCTCCCACGACCGCTACGGCCTGCCGGACGAGGCCTACGCCTCCTTCACCGAGACCTACGGCTGGGACGTGCGCGAGTGGGAGGGGTGCTCGGTGCTGCGCGGGGCGCGGGAGACCGCCAGCTGCGCCTGGGTCGCCCAGCACGCCCCGGGCAACCCCAGGGCGCTGGCCGAGTTCCGCCGCCGGGTGGCGTCCCTGAGGAACGGGGACGAGACGGTGCGCTGGTACCCGTTCTGAGCGGATCCCGCGGGGCCGGGGGCGGCTTTCGCACGGCTCGTCCCGGCGCAGCGGGGCCCGGCACGCGCTCCCCCACTGCCCGTCGCCCTCCTCCGCCCTACGGCCGCACCGCACCGCCCCGCGCTCGGATCGACCGAAGGCGCACCGCGCCTCACAGCCGGCCTGAACCGGACGGACGGCCCCGGGTGAGCCCGGGTCAGACCGGCTCCTCCGCCGGTTCGCGCAGCGGCCATGTGCCGTCGACGAGGGCGGCCGGATCGCCCTTGCGGCGCAGGAAGTCCTGGAAGTCCGCCGCCCAGGCCGCGTACCACTCGATCTGACGGCGGTGCAGCTCCGCCGGGCCGAGGGCCGCGACCTTCGGGTGGCGGTCGGCTATCGCGCAGGCCAGACGGGCGGCGGCGAGGGCGTCGGCCGTCGCGTCGTGCGCCGCGTCGAGGCGGACGCCGTACTCCGCGCAGACAGCCTCCAGCGTGCGCTTGCCTCGGCGGTAGCGGTCGACGGCGCGGTCGATGGTGTACGGGTCGATCACCGGGCCCGGGTCGGCGCCGCCCAGACGGTCACGCAGCGACGGCAGTCCGTACCGCCGCAGCTCGGCGGAGAGCAGGCTCAGGTCGAACGAGGCGTTGTAGGCGACGACCGGGACGCCGGTCTTCCAGTAGGCCGCCAGGACCCCGGCGACGGCGTCGGCCACCTGGTCGGCGGGGCGGCCCTCGGCGGCCGCGCGCTCGTTGCTGATGCCGTGGACCGCGACCGCGTCGGCGGGGATCGGCACGCCCGGGTCGGCCAGCCACTCGCGGCGCCCCAGCGTCTCCCCCGCGCGGAGCTCGATCACGGCTCCCGTGACGATCCGCGCCTCGCGCGGATCCGTCCCCGTCGTCTCCAGGTCGAAGCCGATCAGCAGCTCCCGGTGCCAGCCCATGGGCTGCCCCCCTTCTGTGCGGTGCGTTCCCCCAGTGGCTTCACCCTCGCACGCGCCACTGACAATCAGAGGATCGCATTCCGTTTCCGGGGCGGACCGGGCAGCCCCCGGAAAACCCACGGATCCGGAGGTTCAGGACACCGGCCGCGCATCCGCCCACATCTGCTCGAACTCCTCGCGGTAGGTGGGGAACAGGCCGCCTTCCTCGATCTCGCCCGGCTTGACCACCTTCGTCCCGTTGCGCAGGACCAGCACCGGCGCCTCCATGCCGCGGGTGCGGCGCAGGTGGTTCTGCACCACGGCGATGCCGTCGGAGCCGTCGCCGTCCACCAGGTAGGCCGTGCAGCGCGGCGTCTCGTCGTAGACCTGGATCTCGAAGGCGCCCGGGTCGCGCAGCCGGGACCGTACGCGGCGCATGTGGAGGATGTTCATCTCCACCGACCGGCCCAGCTCGCCCCGCTTGATGCCCAGTTCGCGCTCGCGCCGCTTGACCGCGCTGGAGGCCGGGTTGAGGAACAGCAGCCGCACCCGGCAGCCGGACTCGGCGAGCCGCACCAGCCGGCGGCCCGAGAAGTTCTGCACGAGCAGGTTCAGGCCGATGCCGATGGCGTCGAGCCGCCGGGCCCCGCCGAACATGTCCTCGGCGGGGAACTGCCGCAGCAGCCGCACCCGGTCCGGGTGCACCGCGACCACGTCCGCGTACCGGTCGCCGACCAGGTCCTCGACCGCGTCCACCGGAAGCCGGCGCGCCGAGGGCACGTCGCCGCCCGCGCCGAGCATCTCAAGGAGTCGCGCGGAGGCCCGCTCCGCCTGGTTCAGCACCGCCTCGGACAGCGCCCGGTTGCGGGAGACCACGTTGCGGGTGACCTCCAGCTCGTCCAGGGCCAGCTCTACGTCCCGGCGGTCGTCGAAGTACGGTTCGAAGCACGGCCAGTGCTGCACCATCAGCTCGCGCAGCTGCGGCAGGGTGAGGAACGACAGCACGTTGTCGTCCGCCGGATCGAGGAGATAGCCCTTGCGGCGGCTGACCTCGCGCACGGCGACCGCGCGCTGCACCCACTCCTGTCCGGCGGGCCCGGCGGCGGCGACCACCCAGTCGTCGCCGTGCACGGGTTCGTAGATCGGCCGCAGCACGGCGGCGACGACCGCGCGCAGCCGCTGCTCGACCAGGTTCAGCCAGATGTAGGCCCGGCCGGCCCGCTGCGCGCGCGTGCGCACCTCGCGCCACGCGTCCGCGCCCCAGTCCAGCTCCGGTCCGATCGCACCCGCGTCCATCGGCCGCGCCAGGGACACCGCACCGGGCGGGACGTCCGTGGAGCCGCTCCCCTCGTGACCCTCGTCACCAGGGGGCAGTTCCAGCCCTCCCGAGCCCACCCGCGCACCGCCTTCCAGTCCCCCGAGCACTCCCCGTCCAACGATCAAGGAGAGTACTCCGCATGCGGTGCGGGATGCAGCCCGATGGACAGGGTCGTTTCCCAACTTCCCCCGACCAAGCGACCGTTCCGCGCTCCGTGGTCCGGCGAGTGAGCAGGTTCATAGCGGAAATCCCGGGAGGTGCGGTCGGCGGAGGCCGGGGCATGGGTATGAGGTGGACCCGCCCTTGATCCCGCCCGTTCGGGGAGACACGGGGACACTCGGAGCCAAGGCGTCCCCACCGGCGCCGTACACCTGAAAGAGTCGTGTCCATGCAGGTCTGGCCTGGCGAGGCGTATCCGCTCGGTGCCACGTACGACGGCGCCGGAACGAATTTCGCGGTCTTCACGGAGGCCGCGGACAGAGTAGAGCTGTGTCTGCTGCACGACGACGGCTCCGAGACCGCGGTCGAACTGCGGGAGAGCGACGCGTTCGTGCGGCACGCGTACCTGCCCGGGGTGATGCCCGGGCAGCGGTACGGCTTCCGTGTGCACGGGCCGTACGCCCCCGAGCGGGGGCTGCGCTGCAACTCCGCGAAACTGCTGCTCGATCCGTACGCGCGTGCGATCAGCGGCTCGATCCAGTGGGGCGAGGAGGTCTACGGCTACCACTTCGACGACCCGGAACGGCGCAACGACCTGGACTCGGCGCCGCACACGATGACGTCGGTCGTGGTCAACCCGTACTTCGACTGGGGGGACGACCGGCGCCCCCGGACGGAGTACCACCACACGGTGATCTACGAGGCCCACGTCAAGGGCCTCACCATGCGCCACCCGGGACTGCCCGAGGAGCTGCGCGGCACGTACGCGGGTCTGGCGCACCCGGCGATCATCGAACACCTGACCGAACTGGGCGTCACCGCGCTGGAGCTGATGCCGGTGCACCAGTTCGTGAACGACCACCGGCTGGTCGACATGGGGCTGAACAACTACTGGGGCTACAACACCATCGGCTTCTTCGCCCCCCACAACGCCTACGCGTCCTGGGGCGACCGGGGCCAGCAGGTGCTGGAGTTCAAGTCGGCGGTGAAGGCGCTGCACGAGGCCGGGATCGAGGTGATCCTCGACGTGGTGTACAACCACACCGCCGAGGGCAACCACCTGGGCCCCACGCTGTCCTTGAAGGGCCTCGACAACCCCTCGTACTACCGCCTGGCCGAGGACCCCCGGTACTACATGGACACCACGGGCACCGGGAACTCGCTGCTGATGCGGTCCCCGCACGTACTCCAGATGATCATGGACTCGCTGCGGTACTGGGTCACCGAGATGCATGTCGACGGGTTCCGCTTCGACCTCGCGGCCACCCTGGCCCGGCAGTTCCACGAGGTGGACCGGCTGTCGTCGTTCTTCGACCTGGTGCAGCAGGACCCGGTGGTCTCCCAGGTGAAGCTGATCGCGGAGCCCTGGGACGTCGGCGAGGGCGGCTACCAGGTGGGCAACTTCCCTCCGCTGTGGACCGAGTGGAACGGCAAGTACCGGGACACCGTGCGGGACCTGTGGCGCGGCGAGCCGCGCACGCTCGCCGAGTTCGCCTCCCGGCTGACCGGCTCCTCCGACCTCTACCAGGACGACGGACGGCGCCCGCTCGCCTCGATCAACTTCGTCACCTGCCACGACGGCTTCACCCTGCACGACCTGGTGTCGTACAACGAGAAGCACAACGAGGCCAACGGGGAGGACAACCGGGACGGCGAGAGCCACAACCGGTCCTGGAACTGCGGGGCCGAGGGCGACACCGACGACCCGGACGTGCTGACGCTGCGGGCCCGGCAGATCCGGAACTTCATCGCCACGCTGATGCTCTCCCAGGGCGTGCCGATGATCAGCCACGGCGACGAGCTGGCGCGCACCCAGCGCGGCAACAACAACGCCTACTGCCAGGACAACGAACTGGCCTGGCTCGACTGGCCGGACGAGGAGGACGGGGCCGAAGAGGGCGACCTCCGGCGGCAGCTGCTGGAGTTCACGCGCGCGATGGTGTGGCTGCGCAAGGACCACCCCGTCTTCCGGCGCCGCCGCTTCTTCCACGGCCGTCCCGTGGAGGGCACCCACGACGACCTCTCCGACATCGCCTGGTTCACGCCCGAGGGCGCGGAGATGACCCAGCGGGACTGGGAGTCGGCGCGGGCGTCGGCGCTGACCGTGTTCCTCAACGGCAACGCCATCTCCGAGCCCGGGCAGCGCGGGGAGCGGATCACCGACGACTCGTTCCTGCTGATGTTCAACGCCTCGCCCAGACCGCTGGACTTCGTGGTGCCCGTGGACCACGGCGCGCAGTGGCAGGTGGTGGTGGACACCGCCCGCGAGGACGGCGTGCCCCCGGGCACGGGCCCGAAGGTGTCGGCGGGGACACGGCTGACGCTGGCGGACCGGAGCCTTACCGTGTTGCAACGGCCGGCGTAGGAGGCGCGCGGGCCTGAGAGTCAGCCCCTCCGGCGTTCGAGGGGCGGGGTCAGGGGCGGAGCCCCGGTTTCGGGACGGGAAGGGGCGGCGGGGGCGGGAAAGCCTCCCGCTCGCCCCCGAACGGAGCAGCGAGCGCACGAGTGGCGACTTCGCGGGTACGTACGTCCCATGACCACCCCTGAGCGTCCTGACCCGACGGTGCCCACGGCGACCTACCGGCTGCAGCTCCAGCCCGGCTTCCCGTTCGCGGCGGCGGCCGAGGCCGTGCCGTATCTGGCCTCGCTCGGCGTGTCCCATCTGCATCTGTCGCCCGTGCTGGAGGCGGTGCCCGGCTCTCAGCACGGCTACGACGTCGTGGACCCCACGCGCGTACGGGAGGAGCTGGGCGGCGAGGAGGGGCTGCGCGAGCTGTCCGGCACAGCGCGGCGGCACGGGCTCGGGCTGGTGGTGGACATCGTCCCGAACCACATGGCGATGTCCCCGCGCCACAACCCGGCCTTGTGGGAGGTGCTGCGCGACGGCCCGTCCTCCCGCCGGGCCCGCTGGTTCGACATCGACTGGGAGGCGCAGGGCGGGCAGGTGCTGCTGCCGGTGCTCGGCGGGCCGCTCGGCGAGGAGGCAGGCCGGCTGAAGGTCGACGGGGACGTGCTGCGCTACTACGACCACGCCTTCCCGCTGCGCGAGGGCACGGCGTCCCTGCCGCTGCCGCAGCTGCTGGACGCGCAGTGGTACCGGCCCGTGTGGTGGCGGCTGGCCCGCACCGAGCTGAACTACCGGCGGTTCTTCAGCATCTCCGAGCTGATCGGGGTGCGGGTGGAGGACCCCGAGGTGTTCGAGGCGACGCACGCCAAGATCCTGGAGCTGCTGCGCGAGGGCGTGGTCGACGGACTGCGCGTGGACCACCCGGACGGGCTCGCCAACCCCGGGACCTATCTGCGGCGGCTGCACGAGGCGACGGACGGGCGCTGGACCGTGGTGGAGAAGATCCTCGCCGACGGTGAGGTGCTGCCCCCCTCCTGGCCCGTCGCCGGCACCACCGGCTACGACGCCCTGCGCCACGTCGACGGGCTGTTCCAGGACCCTGGCGGATTCGGGGCGCTGGTGGACCGCTACCGGGCCCACGCGGCCCCGCAGACGGACCGGGGCGGCGACTGGGAGGCCACGGTGCGGCGAGCCGCGTACAAGGTGCTCAGGCACGAGCTGGCCACCGAGCTGGACCGGCTGACCCGGGTGGCGAGCCGGCTGTGCGCGACCGCCCCCGAGACCGCGCTGCGGGACCGTGCGCCCTGGGCGCTGCGCACCGCGCTGACGGAGCTGCTGGTGCGGCTGGAGGTGTACCGGCCCTACTCCCCCGAGGACGCGGCCACGGTGGTGACCGAGGAGGCCGCGGCCGAGGCACGGCGCGCGTTCGCCGTCCCGGAGGAGGCGGGCGCGGTCGACGTCGTACGGGGCCTGCTGCTCGGGCGGTACGGGGACGGGCCCGCCTACGTCGAGTTCCGTACGCGGTTCGCGCAGACGGCGTCGGCGCTGCGGGCCAAGTCCGTGGAGGACACGGCGTTCTACCGCTACGTGCCGCTGCTGTCGGCGACGGAGGTGGGCGGCGAGCCGGGCGACCCGGCGGTGGACCCGGTGCGCTTCCACGCGTACTGCGCGCGCGTGCAACGCGACTGGCCGGCCACCGGGACGGTGCTGTCCACGCACGACGCCAAGCGCAGCGCGGACGTGCGGGCGGCGCTGCACGTGCTCACCGAGTGCCCGGAGCGCTGGGCGGACGTCGTCGCCGAGGCGTCCCGCGCCGGGGAGGCGGTGCCCGACGGACAGACGGCGTGGGCGGCCTGGCAGACGGTGTTCGGGCTCGGCCCGGCCGAGGAGGAGCGGGTGCGGTCGGCGCTGCTGAAGCATGTGCGCGAGGCGGGCCTGTTCACCAGCTGGACGGAGCAGGAACCGCCGTACGAGGAGGCGGTGGCACGGTTCGTGACGGCGGGTCCGTGCGGGGTGCCGGGGCGGAAGGTCGCGGAGCTGCGGGAGGCGCTGGAGCCGCACATCCGGGCGAACGTGCTGGGCGCGGCCCTTGTGCACCTGACGATGCCGGGCGTGCCCGACCTCTACCAGGGCACGGAGCGCGAGTACCGGGCGCTGGTCGACCCGGACAACCGGCGGCCCCCGCAGTTCGGCGAGGACGGCGGGGACAGCGGTGACGGCGGGGAGAAGGAGGCCGTGACCCGGGCGGCGCTGGCGCTGCGGGCGCGGCGGCCGGACGTCTTCGGCACGACGGCGTCGTACGAGCCGCTGACGGCCGAGGGTCCGGCGGCGGACCACTGCCTGGCGTTCGCCCGCTCCGGCACGGTGGTCACGGCGGTGACCCGCCTCTCGCTGCGTCTCGCGGAGGCCGGCGGCTGGGGCGACACCCGGCTGCCGCTGCCCCCGGGGCGGTGGGCCGATGTCCGTGCGTCGGGGCGGGAGTTCGAGGGGGACGTGCGGGTGGCGGAGCTGTTCGCCGCGTCGCCGGTGGCGCTGCTGGAGCGGGTGCCCGGGTGACGGTGACTCCGACCGCGGGGCGCTGTGCAGGACGGTGCGCGGTCGCCGCACGGCCGGTGCGGAGCCCGCGGGACGCGTGGTGGGCTCGGGACGGCCGACGTGCGGGAAGAGGGCCGCGGCGTGCCTCTGAGCGCCCCCTGGCGGCTCCCCCGCACCGCCCTTGACACCGTCTCGCGGCCGTGGGGTACTGCGCAGTGCGAGTGCGGGCGGTGACGGGGGGTGGGTCCGCTGCGGGAGTCGCGCTATCCGACGGTGGCCGAACTGGTCTTCTCCGCCCGGGCGCTGGCGATCCAGTGGCCGGGTCTGTGTGTGCTGCGGCAGGTGGGGGCGTCCCGCGGGGGACGGCCGCTGCACCTGCTGTCCGTGGGACGCGCCCGGCACGCCGTCCTGGTCGTGGCCGGCGCCCACGCCAACGAGCCCGCGGGCAACGGGACGCTGCTGGCGCTGGCCCGGCGGACCCTGCTCGAGCGGGAGCTGCGCGACGGCGTCTCCTGGCACTTCCTGCTGTGCGCGGACCCCGACGGGGCGAGCCTGCACGTCACGCCCGCGCCGCGCAGCCTGTACGACTACCACCTGGGCTTCTTCCGCCCGGCAGGCTCCGAGCAGCCGGAGTGGGCGCCCTCGGTGCTGCCCGCCGACCGGCTGCCCCCGGAGACGCGGGCGCTGACCGGGGTGATCGACGAGCTGCGGCCGTTCCTCCAGGTGTCCCTGCACGGCACGGAACTGGGCGGCAGCTGGGTGCAGTTGACGCGGGACGTGCCCGGGCTCGCGGAGCCGTTCGCCAAGTCGGCGGCCGAGCTGCACATCCCCGTCGAGACGGGCGCCTCGGACGCGGCGGGCTGGCCCGCGTCGGGT
This sequence comes from Streptomyces sp. BJ20, assembly GCF_022869105.1. Taxonomy (NCBI): domain Bacteria; kingdom Bacillati; phylum Actinomycetota; class Actinomycetes; order Kitasatosporales; family Streptomycetaceae; genus Streptomyces; species Streptomyces sp. BJ20. Next base: position 2,121,474 of record NZ_CP094918.1, on the reverse strand, counting down.
CCCGGCGTGCACGTGATGCCCGCGCCGGAGGCGGCCCCGGCCTATCCGAGCCTGAGCGACGACGCCCGGCACAGCACCTGGTACCACGCGCACCGGTACGGCGGTCTGACGGCGGTGGTCGAGGTACCGATGTGGGCGAGCGACCTGGTCGACGACCCGGCCCCGCACCCGGCGCCGGACACCGCGATGCACGCGCTCGCGGAACGGCTGTTGCGGGACGCGGACGCGGTGCGGCACGTGCTGGAGGACGTACGGCCAGGGCCGCCGGCCACCGAGGCCGACGGTCCGCTGCTGCGGGCGGCCGCCTGGGTGCTCGAGCTGGTGCCGGGACTGGCCGCCGACCTGGTCCGCACCCCTCCCGCGGACGGCACCCGCGCCTACGTCGGCAGCGTGGACGCCTTCGCGCGCCGCGTGCCGCTGCGGGCGGCGGCGATGCTGCGGCGCGCGCTGCGCGACACCGACGCCCAGGCGGCGGCCCGCCTGGACCACCTGGTCGCCCACTGGAGCGACGCCTTCGCCACCCGCTTCCGCGCCCGCTGGGTCCCGGTCCGCCACCAGGTGGAACACCAGTCCCGCACGGTGGTGGCGGCGGCGCGGCAGGCGCGGGCGGGGCTGATGTGAGGGGGCCGGGGCGGCACGCCGCCCCGGCCGGGCGGGACGCGGGGCAGTCGTCCCGCGCCCTCGGGTGCGGGGCGCCGCCCTACGGGCCCGGCGACCCGGTCGTCACGGCCGGGCTGGCCCTGTGCAGGCGCCGTCAACCCCGCCCCGGCCATCCCGGCAAGGCGAGCCGGAGCACCCAGCGCGAACCGGGAAGCACGCCAGTGCGAGGCGCCGCCCTACGAACCCGGCCACCCGGCTGTCACGGCCGGGCACCGTGCCCCATGCAGACGCCATCAACCCCGCCGGCAAGGCGAGCCGGAGCACCCAGCGCGAACCGGGAAGCACGCCAGTGCGGGGCGCCGCCCTACGGGCCCGGCCACTCGGCTGTCACGCCCGGGCTCCGTGCCCCGTGCAGGCGCCGTCAACCCCGCCGGCCACCCCGGCAAGGCGCGCCGAAGCACCCAGGGTGAGCCGGCGCGAGCCGGGCAGCAGGGCGGGCCGTCGGCTGTCCGACGCCCCATGGCCCCGGCGTCGGGCGGCGCCCTGGGTGGCCTGACTCACCGTCAGGGTCAGCTCCCCCTCACCGAGGAAAGCGGCACGCCGGCCGGTGTGTCCTCCCGCGCCTGTCGGACGGCACCCTGCGTCTCACGTCCCGTCGAGCGCGAACAGCGCCCCCGTGTGGGCACGCAGGGCGCAGGTGTTCGGGAAGGTCTCCGACCAGGTGACCGGGCGGTCGCGCCACACGCCCTCCGCGTGGGCCGTCACCGGGGCGTGGATCATCGGGCAGAGGGTGTTCTCCGCGGGGAGGGTGGTGATGCGGCCGTCCGCGGCCGACAGCTGCGCGCAGGCCTCCTCCGCGTGCGGGTGGCCACCGCCGGGCGGGTCGCACCGCAGCAGCGTGCCGCCCTCCGCCCCGGCAGCCGGGGCCTCCCCGTGACTCACGCTGAGCATCAGCCAGTTCCCGGGTTCCGGCGAGGTGTCCGCGTGGGCGGCGGGCGTCGCGCCGGCGAGCACGAGGAGGGCGGCGGCGGACAGCCCCGCCCCTACCGTCTTCACTGAGGTGTGCGTCATTCCCGGTGCATCGGCACGGCGGGCCCGGGGCCCCAGCCCGGCTCACCCGAACGGGAGGCTCCGGGTGTCCTCCGTACGGCCAGGGCGCACACGGCGCGGACCACCCGGGCCTGGTACTCCGCCTGGCGGTCCACGGGGATCCAGCGGGCGCCGAGCGTGTCCCGGAGATCCGCGCAACGCGCGTCCATCAGCCGGTTCAGCTCGGGCAGCGCGTCGGCCGGGTCGCGTCCGGCGCGGGTGACGAGCTGGTGCAGCAGACCGGCGGTGCGCAGGGCGAGGCGCCTTCCCGCGAGGCGCAGCGCGGCCAGGCGGGCGGTCGTCATGGGCGGCAACGGACGCGCAGAATCGTTCCCGCAGTCGGGGTCCCAGGCGTCCGCGAGGCCCGGGCAGACCAGGAGGTAGTCCTCGACCGGGGCGAGCAGCCGGTCCGCGTCGGGCACGCCCGCGACGTACGGGCGGATCCGCGCCGCCAGCTCACCGAGCAGCCCGGTGTCCCGGCGCAGGGTGCGGCTGACGGACCGCAGCTCCGCGTCCGGGTCGGGGTGCGGGGCGCCGTTCCCGACGGCGGCGACGCCCCACATCGGCGCCTCCACGACCGCGGTGACCGTGCCGTACCCGTAGGGGTGGTACCACGTCGACTCCACGGCCGCCTCGGTGATGGCGGCGGCCAGGTCCCGGCGCCGCGGTGGCGGTATGAGGTAGACGGCGGGGCCGAGACCGGGCCAGTACAGCGCGTCGTACGCGCCGAGTTCGCGCGGCACGCCGAGGCGGGCGGCGACGGCGGCGACCCGGCGGTCGAGGCCCGGCAGCTCGTGGGTGAGCTCGACGAAGCCGCCGCCGACGTCCACGCCGTGCAGAGAGCACTGGAGGAAGGGGCGCAGCTCGTCCTGGAGGGCGAGCAGCGCGCGGGTCTCCGGCAGCGCGGCGGACGCGGCGCCGTCCGGCAGCCACTCGGGCTGTTCCAGGAAGCCGGGGCGGTAGAAGTGACGGAAGTGGCGGCCGAGGGTGTAAGGGCCGGTCAGCCAGCGCTCGTTGTGGCGCAGGCCGTCGGGGTCGAGGCAGAGCAGCAGGTTCCAGGTGACGTCGGCGCCGTCGGTGAAGCGGCGGTCGGCGAGGGCGTGCTCCGCCAGCCGCAGCACGGTGGCGCCGCCCACCGGTTCGTTGGCGTGGGGTCCCGCGACGACGAGGGCCTGGCGGCTTCCGTGGCCGACACCGAGCAGCCACAGGGGGGTGCCCGCGCGGGAGACGCCGACGCGGCGCAGACGCGCGTCGCGGGGATGGCGGGCGGCGAGGGAGGCGGCCCGCGCGCCGAGTTCGTCGACGGTCGGATAGCTCAGGAGGGGCGTCAGGTCACACCTCCACGAAGCGACGCCGTCGTCCACCGGAAGTACAGGCCGTGCGGGAAGCGCGGAGGTCTTCGAGCAGGAAGTACGGGGAGTGCGAGGTACCCCTACAGTCAGTCACGCGCTCGGGGCGGCGTCAACACCGTTACCCACCAACAAGGTGTATACGCCCGTCAGTTGACGGAGAGACGGTAGACGATCCGGCCGAAACCCACCTGGTCCCCCTCGCGGACCACGGCCGCGCCGACCACCCGACGGCCGTTCACCGTCGTGCCGTTGGTGGAGCCGAGGTCGCGCAGCACCCACAGGCCGCCCTGACGGGTGAGTTCGGCGTGCACGCGGGAGACCGTCTCGTGGGTGAGCCGCAGTCCGCTGGCCGGGTCGCGCCCTATCCGCAGCGGGTGTCCGTGCGCGGGGTGCGGCAGCAGCAGCTTCGGCAGCTTCTCGGCCCGCCAGGCACGGCGCAGCCGCACGGTGAACCCGGATACCGCCTCCACCGAGCCGAACACCACGCGCGAGAAACGGTTCTCGCGCGGGAGGTCGGCGGTGAGCGCGGTGAGTTCGTCGGCGCGCCGCGCCACGAGCGCCAGTTCCATGCGCCGGATGAACGTGTCGTGGGAGAGGCGGCCCTTGGCGACGCCGTCCCGCAGCACACTCAGCGCCTTGTCGCGCTCCGCGTCGGAGAGCCGCGCGGGGTACGTGGAGAACTCGAAGGACGACGTCACGCGGTCGATTGTCGGACAGCCGGGGGCGAGCTGTCCAGAAACCCCGTAAACGGAGGACAGGACCCCGTCTGTGAGGGGGTACGCCCGCTCCCCCACGGCCCCGGCACGCGCACCTCGGGCGACACCCGCCGCAAAACGGCGGATCCCCCGGCGTATTGATCTCCGATGCCGCACGATGGAGGCGCTTCATCACGGTGAGCAGACGAAGGGGAACCGTCCGTGCAGTTCGAGGTGTGGGCACCACAGGCCGGCCGAGTGACGCTCCGGTGCGACGGCGTCACGCGCGCGTTGGAGCGCGATCCCGAGCGGGAGGGGTGGTGGCGGGGGGAGGCCGAGGCGCACGACGGCTCCCGGTACGGCTTCGCCCTGGACGACGGTCCGGTGCTGCCGGACCCGAGGTCGCGCCGCCAGCCCGACGGCCCCGACGGGCTCAGCGCCGTCGTCGACCACGACCGCTTCGAGTGGAGCGCCGAATGGACCGGACGCCCGCTGCCCGGCGCGGTGCTGTACGAGATGCACGTCGGCACCTACACCCCCGAGGGCACCTTCGACGCCGCCGCCGAACGGCTCGGCCACCTCGCCGACCTGGGCGTCACCCACGTGGAGTTGATGCCGGTGTGCCCCTTCCCCGGCCGGCACGGCTGGGGGTACGAGGGCGTCTCACTGTGGGCCGTGCACGAGCCGTACGGCGGGCCCGAGGGGCTGAAACGGTTCGTCGACCGGGCGCACGGGCTGGGGCTCGGCGTCGTCCTGGACGTGGTGCACAACCACCTGGGCCCGTCGGGCAACTACCTGCCGCAGTTCGGCCCGTACTTCACCGACACGCACCACACGCCGTGGGGCGTGGCGGTCAACCTGGACGCGCCCGGCTCGGACGAGGTGCGCGCGTACCTCGTGGACAGCGCGCTGGCGTGGCTGCGCGACCACCGGATCGACGGGCTGCGTCTCGACGCGGTGCACGCGCTGGTGGACACCCGCGCGCGCCACTTCCTGGAGGAGCTGTCGCAGGCCGTGGACGAGCTGGCCGCCGACACCGGCCGGCCGCTGTTCCTGATCGCCGAGTCCGACCTCAACGACCCGCGGGTCATCACCCCCCGCGACCGGGGCGGCCTCGGCATCCACGCCCAGTGGAACGACGACTTCCACCACGCCCTGCACACCGCCCTGACGGGCGAGTCGCAGGGCTACTACGCCGACTTCGCACGCGCCCCGCTGGCGGCCGTGGCCAAGACGCTCACCGGGGGCTTCTTCCACGACGGCACCTACTCCAGCTTCCGCGGCCGGCACCACGGGCGTCCGCTCGACCGCACCCGCGTGGCCGCGCACCGGCTGCTGGGCTACAGCCAGACGCACGACCAGGTGGGCAACCGGGCCCAGGGCGACCGACTGTCCGCGCTGGTCTCCCCCGGCCTGCTGGCCTGCGCGGCGGCGCTGACACTGACCGCGCCGTTCACCCCGATGCTGTTCATGGGCGAGGAGTGGGCGGCGGGCACGCCGTGGCAGTTCTTCACCGACCACACCGACCCGGAGCTCGCGAAGGCGGTCAGCCAGGGGCGGCGGCGGGAGTTCGCCGCGCACGGGTGGGCGGAGCAGGACGTGCCCGACCCGCAGGACCCGGCCACCCGTGACCGCTCCTGCCTGGACTGGTCCGAGCCGGAGCGGGAGCCGCACGCCCGGATGCTGGCCTGGTACGGACAGCTCCTCGCGGTGCGCCGCGAGCAGCCCGACCTCACCGACCCGGACCTCGCCGACACCAAGGTGGCCTACGACGAGGACCGGCGCTGGCTGGCCTTCCGCCGCGGCGACGTCCGCGTGGCCGTGAACCTGGGCGCCGAACCGGCCGACATCCCCCTGGGCTCCCGCGAGGCCCGCGTCCTGGCGGCGTGGGAGCCGGTGGACGTGCCGGGCGCGGACGGTCTGCTGCGGCTGCCCGGGGAGTCGGCGGTGGTGCTGCTTCAGGAGTGAGGCGGGCGCGGGGCGGGTCCGCCCGCTCCGCGCCCCGGGACGCCCGCGGTGTGCCGGGTCACGGCGCCGCGTCGCTGTCCCGGAGGTCGGTGACGCGTTCCAGCATGATGGGCTCCCAGGCGCGGCGGAGGCGGGTGCGGAGCAGCGGCAGGGACGCCGTGGCGTTGTGGACGAGCGCCTCGGCGAGGTGGATGACGCAGTCGCAGCGGGCCAGCCACAGGCCGCGCAGACAGGGGCGGGCGCCGTAGCCCGCCAGCGTGGCCGCGCGGACGGCGGCGGGGGCGCCGACGGCGCGGGCCAGACCCGCGATGTCCTCGGCCGGGTCGCCGACCACCGCCGTGTCCCAGCCGAGCACCCCCCTCACCCGGCCGTCCGCGCCGACGACCAGGTTGCCGCCCGTGAGGGCGTGGTGCACCAGCACCACCGAGCCGGCCTGCGCGGCGAGCTGCACCGTCGCGGCCTGGGTGAACTGGCGCAGCCGCGCCGCCTCGAACTCGTCGGCCTTGTCGAGCAGTTCCACGGCCTCCCCGGCCGCCCGCCGCAGGGTCTCCAGCGAGCGCGGCGGCACGCGGGGCACGCCCAGCGCCTCGGCCTGCCGTACGGGCACCTGGTGCAGCCCGGTGAGCAGGCCCGCCAGGTCGGTCTCGCCGACGGCGGACACGGTGTTCTCCTCCGCCGTGCCGCCGGGCAGCCGGGTCTCCAGCGTGCACGGCAGGCCGGGCGCCCACTCGCCCTGCGCCACCCCGACGGGCAGCGCCACGGACACGTGCGGGCGCACCACCTCGCGCAGCCGCTGCTCGCGGCGCCACCGCACGCCGGTCGCGCGGTCCGGGGCGAGGTGCAGCACGTACCGGGTGCCGACCAGCCAGGTGGTGGGGTCGGCGCCGTCGCCCGCGGGCCGCACGTCGAGGGCGGCGGCGGACGCGCCCGTGCCGTGCCCGCTGTCCTTGAGCAGGGACCGGGCCAGTCGGCGGACGGTGTCAACGGTGGGTGTCGGTGCCTGGGTCATGGTCGCGCCGTAGCCGTTCGGGAGAGGCAGGGTGGGGACGGGGCCGAGGGGCCGGTCGGTGCCGCTCAGTCGACTATCACCATCCCCCGCTCCGTGTCGTTCAGCCGCCGTCCGCCGTCCTCCGTGACGGTCACGATGTCCTCGATCCGCACCCCGAACCGACCCGGCAGGTAGACGCCCGGCTCGACGGAGAAGCACATGCCGGGGACGAGCGGCCGCTCCTCGCCCTCGATCATGTACGGCGGCTCGTGGGTGGTGACGCCGATGCCGTGCCCGGTGCGGTGGACGAAGTACTCGCCGTACCCGGCGTCGGCGATGACCGCGCGGGCCGCCCGGTCGACGTCCTGGCAGGCCGCGCCCGGCCGCACCGCGCGGAAGCCGGCCTCCTGCGCCTCGCGCACCAGGTCGTGCACCCGGCGCTCCTCCTCGGTGGGCTCACCGACGTGCACCGTGCGGGAGGTGTCGGAACCGTAGCCGTCCTTCAGGCCGCCGAAGTCGAGGACGACCATGTCGCCGCGCTCGATACGGCGGTCGCCGGCCTCGTGGTGCGGGTTGGCGCCGTTGGGGCCGGAGGCGACGATGGTGAAGTCGACCTGGGAATGGCCGAAGCGGCGCAGCAGCGCGGCGAGGTCGGCGGCCACCTCGGACTCCGGACGGCCGGAGAAGCGGACTTTCCTGATCTCCTCGAACGCGGCGTCCGCGGCGGCGCCGGCCGCGGCGAGCCGCTCCAGCTCCGCGGCGTCCTTCACGGCGCGCAGCATCGGCAGCGCGTCGGTGAGGGAGACGTACGAGGTCCCGGGGAGCGCCTGCTGGAGTCCCAGCAGGTGCAGCGCCCAGGCGTTGTCGCTGACGCCGAACCGCCCCCGGTCGCCGAGGAGGGCGGCGGTGAGGGCGTAGGGGTCCTTGCCGTCGGTCCAGTCGCGCAGGGCGAGGGCGGGCGCGCCGGTGGCCTTCTCGGCGTCCGGGGCCTCCAGGGTGGGGACGACGAGGACGGGTTCCCGGCCGGCGGCCAGGACCAGCAGGGTGAGCCGCTCGGTGACGGCGGGCGGCGCGTACCCGGTGAGCCACACCAGGTCCGGGCCCGGCGCGACGAGCAGCCCGGCGAGCCCGGCGTCGGCGGCCTGCCGCGCCGCCCGGTCCATACGGTCCTTGTAGTCGTCGGCGGTGAAGGGCACGGGCGCGGTGCCGGTCATCCGGGTGCCTCCCAGGGGCGGACGTCGGGGCTACGGGCAGCATCCTGCCCGCCGAACGGGTACGGCGCGAGCCGGTTGCCGGGGTTGCCCCCGCAGTCGCCCCGCCCGGGGGCGGGATCGCCTGTACCGCTTCCGGTACGGCGCGGGGGCCGGACGCCCCGGAGCGCCTGCATAGCCGCGCATTCACGGGCGCACCCCCGCGGCGCACCGGTGTGCACGCGGGGCGCTCCGCCCCGACCCCACGCCGGTCACCACCCGCCGCGCCCGCCGGACGCGCCATGCGCCGCGGCAGGGCTGTCGCCGCCGCCCGGGAAGCCGGAGCGCCCTCCCGGACCGCCCGGCCAGGCACGCCGTGCCACCCCGGAGCACCGGACGGCTCACCGGACGCCCGGCACGCGAGGCAAGCGGACATGCCCGTCCCACACATTGCCGCCGACGGACACACCGCGCACCGGCGGCGCCGTCCGCGAAGGGGTGGGCGCACGGAGGCCCTGGCCCACGGACGTCGCCGCGTCCGGCAGGCACGCAGCAAGCCGTGTGGCACCGGACAGCACGCGGACGAACCGCGTACGCCCACTCTCCCCGTCCGTCCTGCGTGCACCGGCGTCCGCAGGCGACGGCACGGCTCCCAGTTCCCGTGGGCGGGACACGCGCGCCGGAGGCCGCCGCCGCGGGCCCCGCGCCTCGCGGCAGCGCTACGTGAGGATCCCGGGAACCGCCGTCAGCTGCTGGTAGCCGCCCGTGGGATGCCGGACGGTCAGGCGGACGGGGGTGCCCGGTGGGATGCGGAAGACCTCGTGGGCCAGGTCCGCTGCCGTGTCGACGCGGGTGGCGCCGACGGCGAGCAGCAGGTCGCCCTCGCGGAGGCCGGCCGTGTGTCCGGGGCCGGGGTTCTGCACGCCGACCACCAGGGCGCCCGGCCGGCCGGCGTCGGTCACCTCCACCCCGAGCCGGGCGGAGAGGGCCGGCCCGGACGGCGGGGCGGGGCCGGCCCACGCGGCGGCCAGGACGCCCAGGGCGGCTCCGGTCAGCAGCAGGGCCAGCCCCGCCGCCGCCCGCCGGCCTCGCGGGCGCCCGGCGGGCGGATCCTCGGGGACGGCGGGAGCGGGGTCCGGCCGGGGCCCGGCGTGGTCGCCGGGCATCGGCCGGGGGCGGAGCGCGGGGGGTTCCACGGCGGCCCGCCGTCAGACGAGGACCGGGGGCGCCGGGGACCGGTGCGGCAGGAAACCGTGCACCCGCCCGGACAGGTACTCGTCCTTGTACCGGTCCACGCTGCGGTGCCAGTTGAGGATGCCCGCCATCCAGTTCTGCAGGTCGGTCACATAGCCCCGCATGACCGCCCGCGCCTCCTCGGAGAGCTGGAAGTCGTCGTAGACGACGGGAAGTTCGTGCTCGACGACATGCTCGAACTGCCGCATGCGCTGGTTCATCAGGTCCGCGACCACGGGCAGCGCGGTCGCGTAGTCGATGCCGAAGAAGTTCTGCACGACGAGGACCGCGTTGTGCATCTCCCCCTCGAACTCGATCTCCTTCTGGTACGAGAACACGTCGTTGAGCAGGCAGGCGAAGTCGATCGCCGCGTTCTCCAGGGAGCGCACCGGACCCGTGCGGTACACCTCCGGCGGGACCGCGGGGCCGTGTCCGGCGCGGCACAGGCCGAGCGTGAGGTCGGAGCCGAAGGTGGCGCGGCGCATCTCCAGGTAGTCCACGGGGTCCGGGACGCGGTTCTGGATCTGGTTGGACAGCTCCCACACCCACGACTCGGTCATCGTGTCGACGGCCGTCCGCAGCGGGCGGCGCTGCTCGGGCGTCATCCCGGCCGTGGTGCGGGCCCACAGGTCGATCAGGGACCGCTCCATCGCGTTGGCCGGCAGGGGCACCTCCTCGCCGTCGAGCGGCATGCAGGCGGACAGCCGGGCGGTGGTGAGCCGGGCGGCGGCCAGGTCGCGGCGGTGGCCGTGGACCAGCGGGTAGTAGTCGTCGCCGTAGGTGCCGAAGGCCAGCCAGCCGGAGGCGAGGTCGAGCTGCTCCTGGGTGGCGTCAGGGTCCAGGCCGGCCGCGCACAGGGGCAGGTCGCAACTGGCGAGCTTGTCCTCGTCCCAGACGCCCTCACCGAGGATGCCCATGCGGTGCGACCACTCCAGCAGATGCCGCCGGGAGCCCTCGAGGGCGGGGCTGAGGGACAGCGGGAAGGGCATCCGGATCTCCGGGACGACCGACGGTCCGACCTTCCGGTACGGCACGTGCCGGTAGGGGCGCAGCCGCTCCGAGGCGGCGCGGGCGAGCAGCGCGCCGACGTCGGCGGCGGACGCGCCGGGGCCGGTGACAGACTGCCAGGGGGCGCCGGGCCGGGCGTTCTCGTTCATGTAGCGGCTGGAGCGCATGTGCCATTCGTGGCCGCCGGACTGCCAGTCCTGCAATCCCTTCGCGTACGCGGCGACGGCCGCGGTCTCGGGCGGGGTGAGCCCGTTCTCCAGGGCGACGGCGGGCACCTCGGTGAACGCGGTGTGCTCGAACTGGTGCAGCCGCGAGGTGAGGACGTCGTTGACGAGGTCGGCGGCCTCCTGAGTGGTGCAGCCGAAGAAGGTCTCCAGGACGAGCACGCCGTTGCTGAGCTCTCCCTCGTCCTCGACCTCCCGCTGGTAGGAGAACAGGTCGTTGCGCAGGTGCACGGCGTCGGAGAACGTCTCCATGAGCACCCGTAGCGGACGGGTCCCGGCGACGGCGGCCGGCACCTCGGCGGTGGCGTACTCGACGAGACCGGCCGACCAGGGGGCGCCGCCCACCTTGCGGCGCATCTCGATGTACTCGACGGGGTTGGCGATCCGCCCCTCGTTGATGTTGGACAGCTCCCACAGGGACTCGTTGAGGAGGTGCTCGGTGGCGACGGCGAACCGGCGGCGCCAGTCGGCGGACATCGCCGGCACGGTCCGCGCCCACAGGTCGGCGAGGCCCGCCTCGACCGGGTTCTCCGGCTCGGGCACGGGCGTCCCCGGCTCCAGCGGCATGAACAGCGGCAGCCGGTCCAGGTGGGCCTTGCCGCCGACGCGGTCCTGGGTGCGCTTGTACTTCTCCAGGAAGTGGTCGTCGAAGAAGAACACCCACACGTACCAGTCGGTGATCAGGGACAGCGCGGGGCCGTCGCAGTCGGGGTGCGTGTAGGCGCAGAGCAGGCCGTAGTCGTGCGCGTCGAGGTCGGCCTGCTCCCAGACCCCGCTCCCCTCCAGCATGCCCATCTCGCGCGCCCAGGCCGTGGAGTGGGCCCGGGCCTGGTCCACGTGCGGATTGAGGCGCGCGGGGTGCGGCATGTAGAAGTGCGGGAGTTCGAAGGGCTGCGTCATGGCCGGGGGCTACCCGTGCCGCTCCGGCCGCATCCGCGGCCCGCCCGGTGATCACACCTTCGCGTGAAACCGTGCGGAAACGGGAGTTGGGGGCTCAGGTCCGTACCTGGATCAGCGCGTGGGTGCCGCTCGTGCGCCAGCGCCCGCTCTCCTCCGCGTCCAGCGCCGCCTCCGTCTCCGGGGCGAGGCCGGTGATCACGTCGGACTTGAGGGTGCGCAGGGCGGCGACCGCGCCCGGGAAGTAGGCGGTGACGTCGGCGAACGGGGTGGTCGGGGGCCAGTACCGGTCGCCCACGAGACGGCGGTAGTTGAGGTCGCCCTTGAGGACGGTGAGGGTGGCCTCCGCGAAGTCGGCACGCAGGTCGTCCGGCATGTCGGCGTAGGGCAGGGGCGCGCACGAGAACGGGTGGGCGCGCAGTTCGAGCCGGCCGTCGGTGAGGGCGGCGCGCAGGGCGTGTCCGTACGCCCCGGCGGCGCCCTTGGCGGCGGTGAGGCGGCGTACGGCGTCGAGGACGTCGGCGGTGGTGGCGTCGGAGACGTAGTACGGGTGCGGTTTGACGTGCAGAACGGCCCGGGTGACACGCCCGTGGGCGAGCAGGTGGGCGATCAGCAGCAGGTCGGGGACGAGTTCGCGGCCGGCGTTGTCGGCGACCAGGCAGAGGGTGCCGTCCGGGGAGCCGTCGAGCAGGGACCACAGGCGCTCGCCGTCGTCGGCGACGAGGGCGGGGACGGCGGCGGTCTCCTCGGCGCCCTCGGCGGACATGCGGAATCCCAGGTCGGCGCGGTTGCCCCAGAGGGAGCCGTGCAGCAGGGCGCGGGCGCGTTCGTCCTCGGGGAGGTCGTCGAGGGCGTCGAGCGCGGCGAGTTCCTCGTCCGTGGCGGGCGCGTCGAGCTCGGCGAGCTTGGCGGGGCGGAAGGGGTCGACGCCCTGCCAGGGACCGGGCTCGAAGTAGCCGACGGCCTGGAGCAGTTGGCGGTAGAACCAGCTCTCGGACCACAGCCAGGGCACGTCGTGCCAGGAGCGGCCGGCGTGGTCGTCCATGCCCCAGGCGGCCCAGCGGTCGCGGTCGTGGGCGCCGGCGGGCAGGGGCGTGACGGCGCCCTCGGTGCAGTTCGCCAGCAGGGCGTCGAGCGCGCGGCGCCGCTCCGGGCCGTAGGGGGTGTCGGCGGCGACCTGGCGGAGGATCGCGGGGTGACGCTCGGCCAGCACGCCGTACGGGAAGGTGCCGGGCTCGTCGGCGACGATCACGGGACCGGCGGGGGTGTCGGGCATGGGTCTCACCGTAACCCGCCGGGCGCCCGCGCGCCGGGCGTCACAGCGGGGCGGGCTCCCGTTCCAGCCGGGCGGCGAGGGACAGGTAGCGGGCGCGGCGGGTGACGGGGACCAGGCCGCGGATGAGGAGCTGCCACATCTCGGCGGTGCGGCGGGGCTGGCGGGTGACGGGTTCGCGGGCGCGGCCGACGACCCGGGTGCCGACGAAGAAGCAGACCAGGGAGTGGGCGACGACGTCGATGTCGGCGTCCGGGTGGACGTCGGCCTCCTCGACGGCGGCGGCCAGCCGGGCCGAGACGATGTCGAGCCACTCGGTGAAGGGGTGGCTGAGCGGCGGGCGCGGCCGGGTGACGCCGGTGGCCAGCCGGAGCCCGGCCCGCAGCACGGGGTCCTCGGCGGACATGCGGGCCAGGCAGAAGGTGAGGCGCATCAGCGCCTCCAGCGACGTGCGGCCGCGGGCGCCGGTGTCGCGGGCGAGCCGGTGGCAGGTCACGGACTGGAGTTCCAGGATGGCGTGGGCGAGGTCCTCCTTGGCGGCGAAGTGGAAGTAGAGGGCCCCTTTGGTGACGCGGGCGTGCTCGACGATGTCGCTGAGACTGGTCGCTTCGTAGCCCTGCCGGTCGAACAGGTCGGCCGCGGCCGTGATGATCGTCGCGCGGGTCTTCTCGGCGCGTACCTGCCTTGCCATCGACTGCACTCCTATGGCCGGAAAGCTACGGCCCATGCCGTTTGTTTTTAACGCCCTGTACACGATAACTCACGGTGCGCTGACGTTCATCACCCAGATGAACAGGCCCAGTTGAACACAACCGGCATACAGGGCGTACGCCGCGGGGTGAAACAGCACGCGAGGTATCCGTGTGCGCGCCCTCCTCGCGCCGTACGGAGCCCGCACTTCCGCTTCGCAGGTTCTCACGGTTCATCACAATGCGGCAGCGGCACCTCACTTCGCGTGGATGTTCACTTGACGACCAGTGGTTCCACGCGGTTGGCTCCGGCCAGCGAGGGTCACCCGGACGGCCGCACCTCACGGTGGCGTCCGTATCCACCGGTGTCCCGCCCCTGCACTTAGCTCTGCCGCACAGCGAGGTCCGCGCTCTCCATGAACACTCGTCCCCCGTCCCGCCGCACCCCGAGACGCCGAACCGCGGTCCTGGCGGCCGCGACCGCTCTGCTGATGGCGGGTTGCTCCTCCTCCGGCGCGGACGAGGGGGACGACGGCACGGGCTCCGTGAGCGGCTCAGGGGACCTGCGGGTCGCCCTGGTCACCCACGGCAGCGAGGGCGACGAGTTCTGGGACCGGGTACGCAAGGGCGCCGAGGCCGCCGCCGCGAAGGACGGCATCGAACTGACCTACCTCAGCGACCCCGACGGGGCCGGACAGGCCGACCTGGTGCGCCAGGCCGTCCGCGACGGCGTCGACGGCATCGCGCTCACCCTGGCCAAGCCGCAGGCGATGAAGGGCCCGGTCAACGAGGCGCGGGCCGCGGACATCCCCGTGGTCGGCCTCAACTCGGGTCTGGACGCCTGGAAGAAGGCCGGCCTGCTGACGTTCTTCGGCCAGGACGAGAGCCTGGCGGGCCGCGCGGTCGGCGAGAAGCTGAACCAGCTGAAGGCCGAGCACACGCTGTGCCTGGTGCACGAGCAGGGCAACGTCGGTCTCGAGGCCCGCTGCGCCGGTGTGAAGAAGACGTTCCGCGGCACGAGCGAGAACCTGTACGTGGACGGCACCGACGAGCGGGCCGTCTCCGGCATCCTCACGGCCAAGCTGCGCCAGGACCCCTCCATCGACCAGGTCGTCACCAACGGCGCCGATTTCGCGCTCCTGGCCGTGGACGCGGCGGCCGAGGCGGACAGCGGGGCGGAGGTGGCCACCTTCGACCTGAACGAGGAACTGGTGGACGCCGTGCGCGGCGGCAACGTCCGCTTCGCCGTCGACCAGCAGCCCTACCTCCAGGGCTACCTCGCCGTGGACGCGCTGTGGCTGTACCGGACCAACGGCAACGTCAGCGGCGGCGGGGCCGCGCCCGTCCTCACCGGGCCGGCGTTCGTCACGAAGGCGGAGGCGGACTCGGTCGCCGGTTTCGCCGCCGCCGGTACCCGCTGACGGCCGCCGTGCGTACCGTTCCCACCACCCGACAGCTCTAGGACCACGATGTCTCGACGGACAGGTGCCCGGCGCCGTCTCGGCTCCATACGCCTCTCGCTGATCCTGCTCGCCCTGGTGCCCTGCGTCACCCTCGCCGCGCTGTGGGCCCTGACCACGATCCGCATGTTCTCCGAGGGCCTGGAGCTGCGGTCGCAGACGCAGCTGAGCCGGTCCACCGGCGCGATGGGCACGTATGCCGCGCTCGACCTCCAGCGGGAGCGGGCGCTCACCGCCGACTGGCTGGCCGGACCGGACGGTTCACGGTCCGCGCTGGTCACCCAGCGGCGCGCCACCGACCGGTCCGTGGCGCGGCTCATGGGGCAGGCCGACGCGATCGCGCAGGCTCCGGCGCGCATCTCGGACCGGCTGTACTCGGTGCTCGGCTCGGTGGGCAGCCTCGAGTACTACCGCGACCAGATCGACGACCCGCGCGACATCACCGCCGAGGAGGCGCTGGAGCAGTACACGTCGGTCATCGACGACCAGATCCACGCCTTCCAGGAGCTGTCCCAGGTCGACGACGGCGACCTCACCTCCCAGGCGCAGCCGCTGGTGTCGCTGGAGCACGCGGCGGAGCTGATGTCCCGGGAGGACGCGCTGCTCACCCTCGCCTGGCCGTCCGGGCGTCTGGAGGCCGAGCGCCGGCAGGAGTTCGCCGAGCTGGTGCACACCCGGCGCTGGCTGGTCGCCGACCAGATCAAGCCGGCACTGGGCGGCGACCTGAAGACGCAGACCGAGCGGATCCTGTCGAGCCCCGAGTGGCGCGCGCTGGAGGCGGTGGAGGACCAGGTGCTGGCCACCCCGGCCGAGGGGGAGGCCCAGGAGGTCGAACTGCCGGACCTGCGTGACCGGTGGGCCGAGGCCATGGACAAGGTCACCCCGCAGTACAGCGCGATGATCCGGCAGCAGACCGACGCACTGCTCACCCGCAGTGCCGACGAGGCGGGCGGCCTGCTGGTGACGGCCGGCTCGCTGAGCGCGGCGGGGCTGCTCGCGCTGCTGCTGTGCGTGGTCCTGTCCTGGCGCATCACCCGCTCGCTGTCCCGCCGGCTGCGCGGACTGCGGCTGGCCACCCTCGGCCTGGCCCAGGAGCGGCTGCCGGACGTGGTGGCCCGGCTGGAGCGCGGTGAGAAGGTCGACCCCGAGTCGGCGACCACGCCCCTGGACTACGGCCACGACGAACTCGGCCAGGTGGCGCAGGCGTTCAACACCGCGCAGCGCACCGCCGTGCACACCGCCGTCGAACTCGCCGACACCCGGCGCGGCTTCCAGAAGATCATCCTGGGCATCGCGCGGCAGAGCCAGAACCTGGTCAACCTCCAGCTCAGCAAGCTCGACGCGCTGGAACGCCGGCACACCGACCCCGAGGTCCTCAAGGGCCTGTACGAACTCGACTCCGCCGCCAGCCAGTTGCGCCGGTACGAGGAGAACCTGGTCATCGTCAGCGGGGAGCGCCCCGGCCGCACCTGGAGCGAGCCGGTCGCGCTGATCGACATCCTGCGCAGCGCGGTGGGCGAGGTCGCCGAGTACCAGCGGGTGGAGGTGTACGCCGACGAGGAGGTGTCGCTCGCGCCGCCCGCGGTGGCCGACGTGATCCATCTGCTCGCCGAGCTGATCGACAACGCGACGGTGTACTCGCCGGCGCCCAGCCCCGTCACGGTGCGGGCGGCGATGGTCGCCAAGGGCCTCGCCGTCGAGATCGAGGACCGGGGGCTCGGCATGTCCGAGGAGGACTACGCCTCCCTCAACGCCCACCTGGCCGAGCCGCCGCAGTTCGACGTGGTGGCCCTCGCCGACGACCTGCGGCTCGGCATGTTCGTGATCTCCCAGCTCGCGCACCGCCACGACATCGCGGTCACCCTGCGTCCGTCGCCGTACGGCGGGACGACGGCGATCGTGCTGGTCCCGCACGAGGTGGTCGTCGTGACCGACGAGCCGTCGGACGCGCCGCGGGAGGCGTCCGCCGCCGAGGGCGCCTCCCCGAGGGATGCCTCGTCCCCGCTGCGTCCCCTCCCGACCCGGGACCGTGCGGGCGCGGCGCGCAAGGCCGCGGCGGAGGGCGCCGCGGCCGGGGCGAACGACGCCGGGTCCGCACCGGACGGCTCCGGCACCGCCGGCGCCGACGGCGCGGCGGGACGGTCCGGCGTGACGCGTGGCGGCTCGGGCACCACCGGCGAGGACGCCCCTGCCGGCCGGGACGACACCACGGACGGGCCTGGGGCCGCCGGGGACGGGTCCGCGGCCGGCGGGAGCGACATGGGTCCCGCGGCGGCCGGTCCCGCGGCCGCGCGTGCCGGCTCCCGCCCTACGCGGGGCATTCCCGGCTCGGCACGGGTCGGATCCGCCCCCGCGGACGGAGACACCGCGATGCCACCGACCGCCTCCGCGACCCCGCCGGGCGGCGCCGGCACCCCGCACAAGCCCGCCGCGCCCGAGCCGAACGGCAGCGGCACCGCCCGCAAGGGCGGTCTCGCCCCGCTCCCCCGGCGCGTGCCGCAGACCAGTCTCGCCGCCGAGCTGCTCGAGGAGCCCTCCGTCGAGGACCCGTGCGACGACGAGTTCACCGCCGAGCACGCCTCCTCCTCCCTGGCCTGTTTCCAGCAGGGCACGCTCCGGGCGCGGGGCGCCGTCGACGACGGGCCCGAGGACGGGCCGCCCCGCGTGCCCGCGCCCGCCTCCGGGCACCCGACCCCGACCGCTGACGCCGACCGCTGACCGCCCGACCGCCGACCGCCGACGAAGGAACACCGCCATGACACGCCCCCTGCCCGCCACCCACACCCAGCTGGACCAGCTGCTGACCGGACTCGTGGAACGGGTCGCCGACGTGAACCAGGCCGTGGTGCTCTCCGAGGACGGCCTGGTGGTCTCCAAGTCCACCGGCTTCCTTCGCGACGACGCCGAGCGTCTGGCCGCGACGGCGTCCGGTCTGATGAGCCTGAGCAAGGGCGTCAGCATGGACTTCCGCGGCGGCCCGGTGCGCCAGGCGCTCATCGAGATGGCGCACAGCTACCTGATCCTCACCTCGGCGGGACCCGGCGCCCATCTGGTGGTGCTGACCGGCCCGAAGGCGGACGTCGGCGTGGTCGCGTACCAGATGAACATGCTGGTGAAGAAGATCGGCGAGCACCTCAGCGCGGCCCCGCGGGAGACCAGCGGTCCCGCCGAAGACCCCGGCGTGTGAGGTGGGCGGGAGCGACCCTTCGGGCCGGCTGGTACGGCCGTTCACCCTGACCGGGGGCCGCACCCGGCCGAGCCGCGCCGACTTCACGCTCATCACGACGGTGACGACGGCCGACCCGCAGCCCGAGACCGCCGCCCGGCCGCAGCCCGAGCACACGCGGATCCTGCGGCTGTGCGTCCGCCCCATGGCGGTGGCCGAGCTGGCCGCGCGGCTCGACCTGCCGGTGAGCGTGGTCGTCATCATGCTCTGCGACCTGCTGGAATCGGGCCGGATCACCGTCCGTCCCCCGCGTCCCGTCACCACCCCGGATCCGGACCTGCTGCAGAAAGTGAGGGAAGGCCTTGGCCGGCTCTGACACCGTCTCCCGGGCGTCCGCCGACGGCGGCGCGCCCGACACGGTCAAGATCCTGATCGCCGGCGGTTTCGGCGTGGGCAAGACGACCCTGGTCGGCTCGGTCAGCGAGATCAGGCCGCTGCGCACCGAGGAGCCGCTGACCATGGCGGGCCTGGACGTCGACGACCTGGAGGGCGTCGAGGAGAAACGTGTCACCACGGTGGCCATGGACTTCGGCCGGATCACCGTGTCCGGCGACCTGGTGCTGTACCTGTTCGGCACGCCGGGGCAGCAGCGGTTCTGGTTCATGTGGAACGACCTGGCTCACGGCGCCCTGGGCGCGGTGGTCCTGGTCGACGTGCGGCGGCCCAAGTCGAGCTTCGCCGCGATCGACTTCTTCGAGCGGCGGGGCATCCCGTTCGTGGTGGCCGTCAACGGCTTCCACGGCGAGCACCCTTACCCGGTGGAGGACATCCGGGAGGCGCTGACGCTGCCGGCGGACGTGCCCGTGCTGCTGTGCGACGCGCGGGAGCGCGAGTCCTCGCGGGACGTGCTGATCGCGCTGATCGACCTGCTGATCGCGCAGGCGGCGGCCGCCGCCGGATGAGCCCGCGGGGTGCGGCGGACCGCTCCGCCGCACCCCGTGACGGGTCTCACACGAGACCGGCGGACTTCAGCCAGGCCTTGGCGACGTCCAGCGGGTCCTTCTTCTCCAGCTGCACCTGGGCGTCCAGGTCGAGCAGCGTCTTGGTGTCCAGCTTCGCGGAGACCGCGTTCAGCGCCTCGACGCCCTCCTGCGGCAGCCCGTCCTTGCGGACCAGCGGGGTGACGTTGGCGTACCCGAAGAGGTTCTCCGGGTCCTTCAGGACGACGAACTTCTCCTTGAGGATGGTCGGGTCCGTGGTGAACACGTCCGCCGCTTGGACCTCGTTCTGCGCGAGGGCCGCCTGGGTCAGGGGGCCGCCCGCGTCCAGCGCCTTGAAGGACTTGAACGTCAGCCCGTAGACCGCCTCCAGGCCCTTGAGGCCCTGCTGCCGGGTCTGGAACTCGGGCGAGCCGCCGATCACCAGCTCGGGCGCGGCCTCCTTCAGGTCGGCGAGGGTGGACTCGGCGGTGAGGCCGTACTTCTTCGCCGTCGCCGCGTTGAGGGCGACCGAGTCCTTGTCCTCGGCGGGCGAGGACTCCAGCAGGGTGAGCTGCTTGTCCAGCTTCGCCTTGACCGCCTCGTTGACCGCGTCGGCGGAGGTCTGCTCGGCCTTCTCGTCGAGGTAGGCGAGGAGGGAGCCGTTGTACTCCGGAAGGACCGTCACCGAGCCGTTCTTCATCAGGCCGTAGGTGGTCTCACGGCTGCCGATGTTGTGCTTGTAGGAGACCTTGAGGCCCTTGGCGCGCAGCGCCTCCCCGTAGATGTCGGCGAGCAGGGTGGACTCGGCGAAGTTGTTCGAGCCGACGACGACCGTGCCCGCCTCGGCCTTGTCACCGTCGAGCGGGTTGTCGGAGGTGTCCCCGGAGGAACACCCGGTGAGCAGCGCCGCCGCGGCGGCGAGCGCGACCGCCGCCGCTCCGTGGTGCCTCGTCCTCGATCTGCTGCTCTTCGCCGTGGAAGTCATTCACCGATCCAATCCAGCCGTCTCACGCCCGGTCAAGAACGTCAGGGTCACATTTGTCGTACAACTGATCGAATGTCAGCGGCGTCGCACTCCGGGCGACACCGCGAACCGCTCCACGGCCCGGAACAGCGCGAGCGTGATCAGCGCAAGCACCGCCACCAGCGTCGCCCCGCCGACGACCTTCTCGTAGTTCCGCTGGTAGAGACCGTCGATGACGTACCGGCCCAGCCCGCCGAGGCTGACGTAGGCGGCGATGGTGGCCGTGGACACGATCTGGACGGCGGCGGACCGCAGACCGCTGAGGATCAGCGGGAGCGCCACCGGCACCTCCACCCGGAACAGGACCCCGGACTCGGGCATACCCATCCCGCGGGCCGCGTCGACGGGGGCGGGGTCGACGGTGCGGACCGCCTCGTACGTGGTCACCAGGATGGGGGGCACGGCGAGCACGACCAGCGGGATCATCACCGGCAGCAGGCCGAAGCCGATGAGCAGCACGGAGAGCACCAGCAGGCCGAAACTGGGCAGGGCGCGGGCGGCGTTGGCGACGACGGCGATCGCGTTGCCGCCGCGTCCGGTGTGCCCGGTCAGCAGCCCGACGGGCAGGCCGATCGCCGCGGCGACCGCGAGGGCCAGCAGGGTGTACCGGACGTGCTCCAGGAAGCGGGACGGGATGCCGTCGTAGCCGTGCCAGTGCGCGCTGTCGCTGAAGAACGCCTGGACGAAGTTGAGGACGTTCACCGGGCGGCGCCCTTCGTGAGGAGTTCCTCGCGCGGGGCGGCGGTCCGTTCCCGTCCCGAGCGGGGCATCCACGGGGTCAGCGCGCGGCGCAGGGCGACCAGCGCGGCGTCGCACAGGACCGCCAGGACCGCCGTGGTCAGCACGGCGTTCGCCGCGAGTTCGGGCCGGTCGTACTTCTGCGCGGCGGCCATCAGATTGCCGAGGGCGCCCTGGTTGCCGATGAGGGCGCCGACGCTCACCAGGGAGATGCTGGACGCGGTGGCGACCCGCAGGCCCGCGACGATCGCGGGCGCGGCGATCGGCAACTGCACCTGGAGATACCGCCGGACGGGGCCGAATCCCATGGCGGTGGCGGCGGAGAGGGTCTCGTCCGGCACCGAGCGCACGCCGTCGGCGATCGCCGGGACCAGCACCACCAGGCTGTAGAGGGCCAGCGGGATCATCACGGTCAGCTCGGTCTGGCCCGTCCAGTCGATCAGCACGACGAAGAAGGCGAGGGACGGTACCGCGTAGAGGACGGTCGTCACACCGAGCACGGGCGGGTACAGCCAGCGGAACCGGTTGCACAGCAGCGCCAGCGGCAGGGCGAGCAGCAGGCCCGCGGCCACCGGCAGCAGCGCCTCGCGCAGATGCACCCCGATCAGGCCGGCCCAGCTGTGCTGGAGGTCGCTGGGGATGTCGAAGAAGCCGTTCATCCGGCGACCTTCTCGTCCTCGCCGCGCGCCGCGTCGGCGTCCGGGTCCGGTGCCGCCTGGGTGTGCGCGGCGCGGATGGCCTCGCCGATGGTCTGCTGGGAGACCACGCCGGTCACCCTGCCGTCGGCGTCGACGGCGACCGCCCAGCCGGTGGGCGAGAGGACCGCGCAGTCCAGCGCGGCGCGCAGCGAGTCCGTGCCGGGCCGGAACGGACGCCCGTACGACAGCAGCCGGTCGCCGCCGCTCCCCCGCTCCCGCCAGCCGAGCGGGCGGCCGTCGGCGTCGGTCACCAGCAGGTACGGCGCGTCGGAGGCGGCGAGGCGTTCGGCGGGCGCGTCGGCCGAAACGACCGCGTCGGTGGTCAGCTCCAGCGCGTCCGAGGGGAAGAAGGACAGCCGGCGGATGCCGCGGTCGGCGCCGAGGAAGTCCTCGACGAAGGCGTCGGCGGGGTGCGACAGCAGGTCGGCGGGCGGCGCGTACTGGGCGAGCCGGCCGCCCTCGCGCAGCACGGCGACCATGGTGCCGAGCTTGACGGCCTCGTCGATGTCGTGGGTGACGAAGACGATGGTCTTGCCCAGTTCGTCCTGGAGGCGCAGCAGCTCGTCCTGGAGGCCCTTGCGCACCACCGGGTCGACGGCCGAGAACGGCTCGTCCATCAGCAGCACCGGCGGGTCCGCGGCGAGCGCCCGCGCCACTCCGACGCGCTGCTGCTGGCCGCCGGACAGCTGGTACGGGTACCGCCCGGCCAGGGCGGCGTCGAGCCCCACCCGCTCCATCAGCTCCGCCGCCCGCTCCCGGGCGCGCCGCTTGCCCCAGCCGAGCATGCGGGGCACGGTCGCGATGTTGTCGGCGATGGTGCGGTGCTGGAAGAGGCCCGCGTTCTGGATGACGTAGCCCATGGAGCGGCGCAGGGTCGTGACCGGCTGCCGCTGGACGTCCTCGCCGTCGAGGAGGATCGTGCCCTCGGTGGGCTCGACCATTCGGTTGATCATGCGCAGGGTGGTCGTCTTGCCGCAGCCCGAGGGGCCGACGAGGACGGTGATCGAGCGGTCGGGGATCTCCAGCGACAGCCGGTCGACCGCCACCGTGCCGTCCGGGTACCGCTTCGTGACTGAGTCGATCCGTATCAAGACGCCGCTTGCCCTTCGGGTGGCAGAAGTTTGGTCGGCCGAGGTCGCCCGCGCCGTGTGCCGGTCGAGTGTAGACGTCGGCACCGACAGGGCCCCGGGACGATTCACGGGACCCCGGCGTCGGGGCGGCCTGGGGCCACGCCGCCACCTGCCCGGATCCCGGCGCGCCAAACCACCCGCCTCACATCGACCGCATGCCGGACGTCACTCGGTTTCCTGTCGGTTCGCTGTCGATCGGGCTCCGGCCGGGCAGCGGCCTCGGGCCTGAGGGGGACGGTGACGCAGTATGGGCGGGTGGACAGAGTGCGACTGCTCGTGGTGGACGACGACCCTCCGATAGCCGACCTGGTGGCGACGGTCGCCCGGTACGAGGGGTGGGAGGCGGTCACCGCCCACACCGGCGAGGAGGCGCTGCGCCGCGCGGAGGCGTTCCGCCCGGACATAGTGGTGCTCGACCTGATGCTGCCGGACGTCGACGGGTTCGGCGTGCTGGACGGGCTGCGCCGCTCCGGGCAGATGGTGCCGGTGGTGTTCCTCACCGCGCGGGACGGGGTCGCCGACCGGGTGGCGGGACTGACCCGGGGCGGGGACGACTACCTGGTCAAGCCGTTCGCGGTCGAGGAGCTGATGGCGCGGCTGCGGACGGTGCTGCGGCGCAGCACGGGCCCGGACTTCCCCCGGTCGGTGCTGCGCGTGGGCGATCTGACGATGGACGAGGACACCCGGGAGGTGCGGCGCGGCGACCATCTGCTGGCGCTCACCCCGACCGAGTACGAGGTGCTGCGCTACCTGATGCGCCGCTCCCCCGCCGTCCTCACGAAGGCGCAGATCCTCGACCATGTGTGGGAGTACGGCTTCGGGGGCCGGTCCAACGTGGTGGAGCTGGTGATCAGCCGGCTGCGGCGCAAGCTGGACGCCACCGGCGCGCCGCTGATCCGCACCGTGCGGGGCTTCGGGTACGTGATCCGGCAGGCGGGCGAGTGAGGGCCGCCGCCCGGCGGCTGCGGGACACCTACCGGCGGATGCGGCTCGGCACCCGCCTGGCGCTGGGCCTCGGGGTGCTGTCCCTCGCGGTGTTCGCGGTCGTCGGCACGGCGCTCACCGCGTACATGCGGGACTATCTCGAACAGCAGCTCGGCGAGCAGCTGAAGCTCATCCAGACCGTGCAGGCCAAGGACGCGGCGGCGCACGGCACGGTACGACGCAAGCCGTACTACGGGTGGTACACGGCGGTGTACGACGTCAGCGGCGGTTCGGTCTCGCTGCGCCGGCCGGCCGACGTGCCCGACGACACCCGGCCGCTGTCCGAACTCGCGCGGGCGATGGCGCACTCCGACACCGAGCTGATGCGCACCGCGCGGATCGACGGGGAGGGCACCTATCGGCTGCGCGGCTGCGAGGTCGAGCCGGGGGTGGTGCTGGTGAGCGCCGCCCCGGTGGAGGACGTGGAGGAGACCGTCGAACGGCTGGTCACCGTGCAGGTGGTGGTGTTCGCGCTGGCGCTGACGGCGCTGGTGGTGTTCGGGCGGCGGATGCTGCGGCGCGGGCTGAAGCCGCTGAGCGACATGGCGCACACCGCGCACGGCATCACCTCGCACGACCTGACCGAGGCGGCGGCCCGGCTGCCGCTGCGCGCGGACGGACGCGACGGCGGACGCGAAGTGGCGGAGCTGCGCACCGCGTTCAACACGATGCTCGAGCACATCGACGACTCCCTCGCGGTCCGTGCGGAGGCGGAGCTGCGGCTGCGCCGCTTCGTCGCGGACGCCTCGCACGAACTGCGCACCCCGCTGATGTCGGTGCGCGGCTACGCGGACCTCTTCCAGTACGCCGCCGCGAACGAACCCGCCGAGCGGGAGAGGCACCTGGCGCGGCTGCGGGCCGAGGCGGCGCGGATGGGCGTCCTGCTGGACGACCTGCTGCTGCTCGCCCGGCTGGACGCGGCGGAGGTGGAGGCGCCGCTGCGGACGGCCGGCACCGACCTCACGGAGCTGGTCCAGCAGGCGGCGGACGCGTTCCGCGCGGGCCGCCCCGCCCATCCGCTCACGGTGACCACCCGCACCACGGGTCCGCTGGTCCTGTGCCTCGACCCGCAGCGGATACGGCAGGTGCTGGACAACCTGCTCGCCAACGCGGCCGTGCACACCCCGCCCGGCACCCCGGTGACCGTCGAGCTCGACACCACCGCCGGGACGGCCCTGGTGCGGGTCGCCGACGCCGGCCCCGGCATACCGGCGGACCACCGGGACCGGGTCTTCGACCGCTTCTACCGCGTCGACAAGGCCCGCACCCGCGACCGCGGCGGCAGCGGGCTCGGTCTGGCGGTCGCCCGCTCCCTGGTCCGCGCCCACGGCGGCGACGTCGAGCTGACGAGCCGGCCGGGGGCGACGGTGTTCACGGTGCGGCTGCCGTACCGGGGTCTTACGGGGGTGTGACGTGCCGGGCGCGCAGCCGCCTCCGCGGCGGTCGCGGGCTTAGCGTGACGTCATGCGTGTGCTGGTCACCGGCGGTGCCGGTTTCATCGGATCCCATGTCGTCACGGCGCTGCGGACGCGCGGGCACGAGCCCGTCGTCCTCGACGTCCGCACCGACCCGGCGGCGGACGTCCGCGCGCCGGACGCGGTGCGGGCGGCCCTCCGAGGCGTGGACGCCGTCTGCCACCAGGCGGCCATGGTCGGCCTCGGCACCGGCTTCGCCGACGCGCCCGAGTACGTCTCCCGCAACGACCTCGGCACGGCCGTCCTGCTCACCGCCATGGCCGACGCGGGCGTACGGCGGCTGGTGCTGGCCGGCTCGATGGTGGTGTACGGCGAGGGCCGCTACGAGTGTCCCCGGCACGGCGTCGTACGGCCGGGCCCGCGCGCCCAGGAGGACCTGGCGGCCGGACGCTTCGAACCTCCGTGCCCGGTGTGCGGGGCCGCCCTCGCCCCGGGCCTGGTCGCCGAGGACGCCCCCGCCGACCCGCGCAACGTGTACGCCACGACCAAGCTGGCGCAGGAACACCTGGCCGCGGCGTGGGCGCGCGCGACGGGCGGCTCGGCGGTGTCGCTGCGCTACCACAACGTGTACGGCCCGGGCATGCCCCGGGACACCCCGTACGCCGGGGTCGCCTCCTTCTTCCGCTCGGCCCTGGCCCGCGGCGAGGCCCCACGCGTCTTCGAGGACGGCGGCCAGCGGCGGGACTTCGTCCACGTCCGGGATGTCGCCTCGGCCAACGTGGCGGCCCTGGAGGCGGATCCGCCCGCCGGCGCCCTCACCGCGTACAACACGGGCAGCGGCACACCGCACACGGTCGGCGAGATGGCCCGGGCCCTCGCCGAGGCCCACGGCGGCCCGTCGCCCGTCGTCACCGGCGACTACCGCCTGGGCGACGTCCGCCACATCACGGCGGACTCCACCCGCCTGCGGACGGCCCTGGGCTGGAAGCCGGAGATCACCTTCGAGGAAGGAATGAGAGAGTTCGCCGCCACGTCTTGAGGAACGCGGGGCACAGCGCACCTCAAGGGGCGCGGGGAACTGCGCGAGCAACCCCCACCGGCCCGCGGAGAATCCCGCACGCCAACCCCCGCCCCCTCAGGGGCGCGGGGAACTGCGCGCTCGGCCCCCACCGGCCCGCGCGGGGTGACAACGCCAACCCCACCCCCTCAGGGGCGCGGGGAACTGCGCGGCCAGCCCCCACCGGCCCGCGGTGAAGAACCCTCACCCCGCCACGGGCAACGTCACCTCGAACCGGCACCCGCCGTCGACGTTCCGCACATCCGCCCTCCCCCGGTGCGCCTCCACGATCCCCCGCACAATGGCGAGCCCCAACCCCGCCCCCGCCGGAGGCGTCCTCGCGTCGCTCCCTCGCCACCCCGTGTCGAAGACCCGCGGCAGATCCTCCTCGGGAATCCCCCCGCACCCGTCCGTGACGGACAGCACCACCCCCTTCCCCGCCCGCCGCGCGGACACCGCGACCGTCCCGTCCGCCGGCGTCCGCCGGATCGCGTTCACGAGGAGATTCCCCAGCACCCGGCTCATCTCCCGCCCGTCCACCTCCACCGGCACGGGCTCCACCCCGTCCCCGACGAGCCGCACCCCGTGCTCGCGGGCGAGCGGATCCGCACCGGCGAGGGCGTCGCCGACGAGGTCGTACACGCTCATCCGCGCCGGCGACAGCGACAGCGCCCCCGCGTGGATGCGGGACAGCTCGAAGAGGTCCCCGACCATCTCGTTGAGCCGCTCCACCTCCGTGCGGATCTGCCTGAGGTAGCGGTCGGGGTCGGCGGCCACCCCGTCCTCCAGCGCCTCGGCCATGGCGCGCAGCCCGGCGAGCGGGGTCCGCAGATCGTGCGAGATCCAGGCGACGAGTTCACGCCGCGAGGACTCCAGGGCCCGCTCCCGGTCCCGGGACTCCGCGAGCCTCACACTCGTGGCCTCCAGCTCCCGGCTCAGCGCGGCGAATTCGGCGGCGGCCGGCCCGTCGGGGGCGGCGAAGTCCCCGCCGTCCCCGAACGACCGTGCCGCCAACGCGAGTTCACGGCTCCGGGCGACGACCCACCGCCCCAGCAGCAACGCGGTGACGAGCGAGACGACCGCGGCCATGGCCACGACGGTCGTCACCACACTCAGATCGTGCGGCGACAGGAACATCGCGCGGGCGACGGCCAGCGTCCCCGCCAGCATCGCCGCGACCGCGACGGCGGCGACGACCGCCATGTGCGCGGTCAGCGACCGCCGGCGGATCAGCAGCAGGACGCCCGCGCCGAGCACCCCGGCCGTGGTGGCGCCGAGGAACGCGAACAGGGCGATGAGCAGGGCGTCGCGCACCGGCCTCACGCCTCCTCGGTCGTCGCGGGGTCGAAGCGGTAGCCGACGCCCCACACGGTGCGGATGAGCCGGGGCCGCGCCGGGTCGTCCTCGACCTTGCCGCGCAGCCGCCGTACGTGGACGGTCACGGTGGACAGGTCACCGAAGTCCCAGCCCCACACGTCCCGCATCAGCTCCTCCCGCGCGAACGCCCGTCCGGGGTGGGCCAGGAAGAACGCGAGCAGATCGAACTCCCGTACTGTCAGGGCGAGTTCGCTCCCATGCTTGGAAGCCCTCCGGGCCTCCGGATCAACGGTGAGCCCGGCCGCCCGCAGCACACCGGAGCCGGAGCCGTCACCGGACGGGTCCGTCACCGGCCGCACGCGCCGCAGCACGGACCCCACCCGCAGCACCAGCTCACGCGGACTGAACGGCTTGGTGACGTAGTCGTCGGCCCCGACCTCCAGGCCCAGGATGCGGTCGTCCTCGTCGCCACGCGCGGTGAGCATGATGACCGGCACCGGTCCCTGCCCGCGCATCCTGCGGCACACCTCGAGGCCGTCCATGCCGGGCAGCATGAGGTCCAGGACGACCAGGTCGGGCCGGTGGGCTGCGGCGCGGGCGAGGGCGTCGGGGCCGTCGCCGGCCCGGTCGACCACGTACCCGGCGCGGTCGAGGTAGCCCGTGACGATCTCGGCGACGGTGGGGTCGTCGTCGACGACGAGGACCCGGGCTCCGGCCCCGCCGCCGGTGGGTGGCTGCTCCATGCCGTCCAGCCTCGCACTCCGCGCGCGCGAACCGGCCGGTGCGGGTGCCGACGTCCGTGTTTCGTAAGAAGCCGATGCCCGGTATGCCCGTTTCGTGTTCGTAGGGTGAGAGCCGTGACCACCTCCCCCTCCTCACCGGAACCACCGCCGGACGGCCCGGCCCGGACCGTGGACGTCGTCCTGCCCTGTCTCGACGAGGCCGCCGCGCTGCCGTGGGTGCTGCGCCGGATCCCGCCCGGCTGGCGGGCGCTCGTCGTCGACAACGGCTCGACCGACGGCTCCGACCGCGTCGCCCGCGAGCTCGGCGCCACGGTCGTGCGCGAGGCGCGGCGCGGCTTCGGCGCCGCCTGCCACGCCGGACTGACCGCCGCCACGGCCGAGATCGTCTGCTTCTGCGACTGCGACGCCTCCCTGGACCCGTCGGACCTGGTGCCGTTCGTCGACGAGATCCGCTCGGGCGCCGCCGACCTGGTGCTGGGCCGGCGCCGCCCGCGGGGGCGGGGCGCCTGGCCGGCGCACGCCCGCGCGGGCAACGCGGCCCTCTCCCTGCTGCTGCGCCGCCGTACCGGACTGCGGCTGCGCGACCTGGGCCCGTTGCGGGCGGCCCGGCGCGAGGAGCTGCTCGCGCTGGACCTGACCGACCGGCGCAGCGGCTACCCGCTGGAGATGGTGGTGCGCGCCGCCGACGCCGGCTGGCGGATCACCGAGCACGACGTGCCGTACACCCCGCGCACCGGCGCCTCGAAGGTGACCGGCACCTGGCGGGGCACCTACCAGGCCGTACGGGACATGAGCCGGGTGCTCCAGGAGCCGCCCGCGCGCGAGGGGGTGACGCCGTGACGGCGCCGGAGGTGACACTGCTGGTCATCGCGAAGGAGCCGCGGCCGGGGAGGGTGAAGACCAGGCTGACCCCGCCGTTCACGCCGGAGGAGGCGGCGGCGCTCGCCGAGGCCGCGCTCGCCGACACCCTCGACGCGGTCGCCCGCACCCCCGCGAGACGCCGGGTGCTGGTGCTGGACGGGTCGCCGGGGCCCTGGCTGCCGGCCGGTGTCGAGGTCGTGCCGCAATGCGCGGGCGGCCTCGACGAGCGGCTGGCCGGCGCGTTCGCCGGGTGCGACGGGCCCGCCCTGCTCATCGGCATGGACACCCCGCAGGTGACGCCCGAGCTGCTGACGGTGGACTTCGCGGACTGCGACGCCTGGTTCGGCCCGGCCGCGGACGGCGGCTTCTGGGCGCTGGGCCTGGCCGGCCCCGACCCGGACCTGGTGCGCGGGGTGCCCATGTCGACGCCTCACACCGGTGCCGCGCAGCGGCGGCGGCTGGACGGGCTGCGGGTACGGGACCTGCCGCTGCTGCGGGACGTGGACACGGCCCGGGACGCCGCGGCCGTCGCCGGCGCGGCGCCTGACGGACGGTTCGCCGCGCGGCTGGCCCGGCTGACGGCGGCCCGCCGGTGAGCCGGGCACGGACGACGGCCGCGCCCCCGCTCGGCCCCCAGCGCACCACCCCCGCCCGTCCGCTCCCGGCCGCCGACCCCGCCTGGTCGGCCGACCCGTACGCCGACGCGCTGCACGCCGGCCGGGGCCCGCTGTTCCTGCGCCGCGCCGACGGCTGGCTGCTGCCGCTGGACGTGGAGCGCTGGTGCGCGGAGCCGGACCCGGCCGACCTCGAGGTGCTGGGGCGCTGCGAGGGCGCGGTGCTGGACGTGGGCTGCGGGCCCGGCCGGCTGGTGGCCGCGCTCGGCGCACAGGGGCGCCGGGCGCTCGGCGTCGACGTCAGCGAGGCGGCGGTGGCGCACACCGTCCGGCGCGGCGGACGGGCGCTGCGGGCCTCGGTGTTCGACCCGCTGCCCGGCACCGGACGCTGGGACACGGCGCTGCTGATGGACGGCAACATCGGCATCGGAGGCGACCCGGCCGCGCTGCTGCACCGGATGGCGCGGGTACTGACGGCGGGCGGGCTGCTGCTCGCCGAGACGGTGCCGTACCCGGACGTCGACGAACGCGTCACCGTGCGGGTCACCGGCCTTCACGACACCCCCGGCGCCCCCTTCCCCTGGGCCCGCCTCGGCACCCCGGCGCTGCTGCGCCGCGCACGGGCGTGCGGGTGGCGCGCGGCGGACCGGTGGTCCACGGACGGGCGCACCTTCGTCGCCCTCCGGGCACCCGCGACGGCGACCGCCGGCTGACCGTCACGTCGCAGGGCGGGCCGCCCACCGCGGCCCGCCCTCCGGCGTACGCGGAACCGCCGGACTCATCCCGCATGTCGTCCGCACGGGACGCGACAGCGCAGGGAAGGGGCGGCGGCGCCCCCACGGGGCCGCCCGCCCCCGCCCGACGCTCCCTGCCCCACGCTCGACGCCTCACGCCCGACGCCCGACGCTGACGCCCGACGCCTCACGCTGACGCCCGACGCCTCACGCCCGCCACTGACGCCCAACGACGCCTCACGCCCGACGCCCGACGCCTCACGCTGACGCCCGACGACGCCTCACGCCCGACGCTGACGCCCAACGACGCCTCACGCCCGATGCCTGACGCTGACGCTGACGCCCGATACCCGGAGCCTGACGCCTCTGCCCCCTCACTCCGCCGCCTCCGGCCGCCTCCTCCCCGCCCGCATCGCGAACAGCACCGCCGAGCCGCCGAACAGCGCCGCCGTGATCAGCAGCCAGCGGGCGGCGAAGCCGTCGGCGGAGAGGGCGGTGGCGGCCGCGTACCGCTCCGACACCCGGCCGGAGATCAGCGGGAACCAGACGAGGAGCAGCAGTCCGGAGAGGGCGGCCGGGACGCGGACGTGGTTCACCCACGCCGTGCGTCCGGCCGTGACGGTGATCAGGGCGCGGTCGGCCGCCGCGTACAGCGGCAGCAGCACCAGGTCGTGGATCAGCGCCGCGCCCACGAACCACACGGTGATCATCAGCCAGTCGCCGTCGAGCAGCCGCACGCCCGCGTACGCGCACAGGGCGAACGAGCACAGCAGTACCAGCAGGTGGAAGGGGCTGCCCAGCACGGGCCGGGGGATGCGCTTTGCCACGGGACCTCTCCTCACAGCTCGCCGAAGGTCAGCCGCGTGACCCACTTGGTGTTGAGCACGCCGGGCGCGGCCGGGACGATGACGCGGGCCGGATGGCCGTGGTCCGGGGTCAGGTCCGCGCCGTTGACGGACAGGGCCAGAAGGGAACGCCCGTCGGCGACCTGACCGGCGCTCAGTGCGGCGTGCCGCCAGGTGCCGCGCAGCTGCAGCGACTCCACGTACACGTCGGCCGGTTCGTCGTGGCCCACCAGCGCGGCGAGGTCCCGCAGCCGTACGCCCCGCCACGCCTGGTCGGAGGTGGACCAGCCCTCGACGCAGGCGATGGGCAGATCGGCGTCGTGCTGGTCCATGGCGAGCAGGTCGGCCCTGCTCAGCCGTACGGTGCCGGTGCGGCCGGTGACGGTCAGCCGCCAGGCCTCCTCGGTGGTGTCGTCGGGGCGGATCCCGGCGTACTCGGCCGTCTTGTTGACCTGGAAGGCGCCGGGACCGCTGCCCGGTTCGGGCCCGCCGTGCGGGGTGAGGACGGCGGTCTGGCGCAGCGGCCCGTCGAAGCTGCGCCCCGCGGAGGTGGCGACGAGCAGCAGCGAGCCCCCGCCGACCAGGCCGAGCGCCCCGCGCCGGGACACGGTCGGCGGGGCGGGCCGCGCCGCGGTCAGTTCCTCGTCCGGCTCCTCACCCCCTCCGCTCCGCATGCGCCGCAGGTTCCTGAAGGCGGCCGGCGCCTTGAGCACCACGTGCGCGAGGAACGCCCCGAAGAACACCCACGCGCCGTAGAAGTGCAGCGGGTAGAACGAGCCCGGGAAAATGTAGTCCAGCTGGATGTTGAGGATGCCGGTGACGAACTGGAACAGCGCGCCGCCGACCAGCAGGATCAGCGAGAGCCGCTCCAGGGCGTGGGTGACGGAGCGGGCCGGCGGCAGGGTGAACAGCTTCGGCACGACCGACCACAGCTTGGCCAGCAGCACCGGTACGAGCCCCAGGCCGAGGGTGACGTGGACGCCCTGGGTGAACCGGTAGAGCCACGGCGGGTCGGTGGGCCAGGAGAACAGGTAGAAGCCGAGGATCCCCTTGCCGGGGGTGCGGTCGTTCACCGGCGACAGATCCGGGTTGTACGCCGCGTACGACACCAGGCCCGTCACGAACAGGATCGTGATGCCGGCGAGCAGCACCACGCCGAGCACCGAGGTGAACCACGTGCCGCGCAGCGGACTGCGCCAGAAGTCGGGCGAGAAGGGGCCGCGCGGGAGGCGGCCGGGGAGGGAAGACCGTGCCATGTGCCGACGGTAGGTCGGCGCGGCGCCCGGAAGGGGTCCGCAACCGATGACGAAACGCTGACATCGCCGCTCGTCAGCCGCTTGCCGCAGGCCGGGGGGCCTAGCGTGTGACGTCGTGAAGCGCACTCCTCCCCGCACGGATCCCCCCGACCCGGCCGGCCGCGCCCGCGGGTCGCGGCGCGACGGGTACGCCGTCGCCGTCGCCGCGGCGCTGGTCGTGGCCGCCGCCCTGATCGGCACGCATCTCCAGAACCGCTACGGCACCCTGCGCGTCGGGTGGCCGCCGATCGTGGGCGGCTGGATGCCGCACGTCGGCCCGGGCACTCCGGCCGCGATCGTGGTCGCCGTGGCGGTCGTGGCGTACGGTCCTTCGCTCGCGGTCCGGCTGCCGTGGCGGCCGATGCTGCTCGCCGTGTGGGGCGGGGCGCTCGCCTGGACGTGGTCGCTGGCCCTGGTCGACGGCTGGCAGCGGGGCGTCGCCGGACGGCTGACCACCCGCCACGAGTACCTCCAGGTGATCGACCGGTTCCAGGACATCCCGGCGACCCTGCGGGACTTCCACGCGCACATCCTCATCGGCGCGCCTGACAACTGGCCGGCGCACGTGGCGGGACACCCGCCGGGCGCCACCCTCACCTTCGTGCTGCTGGACCGGATCGGGCTGGGCGGCGGGGCGTGGGCCGGGGCGTTCGTCCTCACGGCCGGCACCACGGCGGCCGTCGCCGTCCTGGTCACCGTGCGGCGGCTGGCCGGCGAGGATCTCGCCCGCCGGGCCGCGCCCTTCCTCGTCCTCGCCCCCGCCGCGATCTGGACGGGCACCTCCGCCGACGGCTGGTTCGCGGCGGTCGCCGCCTGGGCGCTCGCCCTGCTGTCCCTCGCCGTCACCGGCCGCCGCCCGGCCTGGACGGGCCTCGGCGCAGGGCTGCTGTTCGGACTGACGGTGTACCTGTCGTACGGGCTCACCCTGATCGCGGTGATCGCCGCCGCCGTCCTGCTGCTGGGCACGCGGCGGCTGCGGCCGCTGCTGTACGCGGCCGCCGGCTTCCTGGTGGCGCCGACCGTGTTCACGGCGCTCGGCTTCGACTGGTGGGAGGCGTACCGGCTGCTGGTGACCCGCTACTACCAGGGCGCGGGCGGCGTCCGCCCGTACGGCTACTGGGTGTGGGCGAACCTGGCGTGCACGGTGCTGATGGTGGGCCCCGCGACGGTGGCGGGGCTGCGCCGGGGCGGCGCGGAGCTGTGGAGTTCCGGCCGCGCGGCCGTCCTCCGGGATCCGGCGACCCGGCTCGCGCTGCTGGTGGGGTCCGCGCTGCTGGCACTGCTGGTCGCGGACCTGTCCGGGATGAGCAAGGCGGAGACGGAGCGGATCTGGCTGCCGTTCGCCCTGTGGCTGCTGCCGGCCTGTTCCTTCCTGCCCGGTCCGCGTGGCTGGCTCGCCGGGCAGGCGGCACTGGCCCTGCTCCTCAACCACCTGGTGCTGACCGGGTGGTGAGGAGCGGGCCTGGCCGGGGGGTCAGGACCCGGCGGGCCGCAGGTTCAGCGAGATGCTGTTGATGCAGTACCGCTGGTCCGTGGGCGTCGGGTAGCCCTCGCCCTCGAAGACGTGCCCGAGGTGTGAGCCGCAGCGGGCACAGCGCACCTCGGTGCGCACCATGCCGTGCGAGCGGTCGGCGACCAGCTCGACGGCGTCGGTGTCCTTCGGGTCGAAGAAGGACGGCCAGCCGCAGTGCGACTCGAACTTGGTGTCGGAGGTGAACAGCTCCGCGCCGCAGGCACGGCAGGCGTAGACGCCCTCGGTCTTGGTGTCGGTGTACTCACCGGTGAAGGCCGGTTCGGTCGCCGCCTGGCGCAGAACCGCGTACTCGGACGGCGACAGCTCCGCGCGCCACTGCTCGTCCGGCTTCTCCACGTCGTACGGCATGAGGTTCCAGCCCCTTAGTTCGACAGACGGTCCAGGATGCGCGGGCCGAGGTCGGTGACGTCGCCCGCTCCCATGGTGAGAACCAGATCGCCGGGCTTCGCCATTCCCGCCACCGCCCCGGGGATCTCCGCCGCGTCGTGGACGGCCGTCACGTCCGCGCCGGCCGCGCGGGCCGCCTCGATGATCAGCTCGCTGGTGACCCCGGGGATCGGGTCCTCACGGGCCGGGTAGATGTCGAGGACCAGCGAGGCGTCGGCGAGGGTGAGGGCCTGGCCCATCTCCTTGCCCAGCTCGCGGGTGCGGGAGAACAGGTGGGGCTGGAAGACGACGAGGATGCGGGCGTCCCCGGCGGCGGAGCGCATCGCCTCCAGGTCCGCGGTCATCTCGGTGGGGTGGTGCGCGTAGGAGTCGATCACCTGGACGCCGGCCGCCTCCCCCTTGAGCTGCAGGCGGCGCTTGACGCCGGTGTACGCGGCCAGCGCGGGGGCCAGCTCGGCGGCCGGGACGCCCAGCGCGACGCCGGCGGCGAGGGCGGCGACCGCGTTGTGCGCGTAGTGCCTGCCGGGGACCGACACGGTGAAGGTGAGCGGGGCGCCGTCCAGCTCGACGGTCACCTCGCTCTTCAGGCCCTGCGGGACGACCGACAGCACCTTCACGTCGGCGTCCGCGGACTCGCCGTACGTCACGGTCCGCACGGAGCCGTCCAGGCGGCGGGTCAGCTCGCGGGCGCCCTCGTGGTCGGCGGAGATCACCAGGGTGCCGCCGGGGACGATCCGGCCGACGAACGTCTCGAAGGACTCGTGGATCTCCTCCATCGACGCGTAGTTCGCGTGGTGGTCCAGCTCCACGTTGAGGATGATCGCGACCTCGGGCGCGTACGTGTGGAAGCTGCGGTCGGACTCGTCGGCCTCGGCGACGAAGATCTCGCCCGCGCCGTGCAGCGCGTTGGAGCCGGGGGCGTCGAGGTCGCCGCCGATGGCGTACGACGGCTCGCGGCCCAGCTCGGTGAGGGCGACCGCCAGCATGGAGGTGGTGGTGGTCTTGCCGTGGGTGCCGGCCACCGCGATCGGGCGCAGGCCGTCCATCAGGGCGGCGAGGGCGTCGGAGCGGTGCACCGCGGGGATGCCCAGCTCGGCGGCGCGCCGCAGCTCCGGGTTGTCCTCGCGGATCGCGGAGGAGACCACGACGCAGCTGGCGTCGTCGGCGAGGTGGGCCGCGGCGTGCCCGAGGTGCACGGTGACGCCGAGGGCGCGCAGGGCCTCGGCGGTCGCCGAGTCCTTGGCGTCGCTGCCGGCCACCTTCGCGCCGCGCTGGGCGAGGATCTTGGCGATGCCCGACATCCCGGCGCCGCCGATGCCGATGAAGTGCGGTCGGTCCATGGCGGTAGGAAGGCCGGGTGCCATGCGTGTTCTCCCAGTGGTGCGACGAGCGGGACGGCGGTCTTCGCGCCCTCGCGTGCCGAGCCGGGAGGGCGCGGCCCCAGCCTATGCCTTGCTGTGGGAGAAGAGTTTCAGCACCGGCACCCCGACCTTGTGGCGGGCCCGGGAGGCCCAGTCGCGGTGGAAGAACTCCTCCACGTAGTGCGGGTCGGTCAGGACGATCACCTCGTCCGCGTGCACCTCTTCGACGAGCTTCTTCAGCGCGTCCAGCGGGTGGTCCTCGACGAGGCGGCCCTCGGCGGTGTCGCCGGTCGTGCGCAGCGCCTTCAGGGACACCTCCAGCGCCCGCTCCCCCATGCTCCGGGCCTCGTCGCCCTCGGGGGTCTCGCCCTCGCGGACGGCCTCGTCCAGCTCGCCCAGGGCGACGTCGTCGATGGCTCTCAGCAGCCGGTCGGCCTGTTCCCCGCGTGGCTGGAGCAGGACGTGGAAGGCGACCGGCTCGTCCCCGTGCAGGGTGGTGACGAACTCCACGTCGGCGGACGTCAGGGCTTTCTCGATCATCAGTACGCTTGTGAACACCAGGCGCCCCTTACTCCTCGGAGGGCCCGCGGGCCCTCGCTGCTCCGTGGGCCGAGCCAGGCCCCCGCGGAGATCATCCTTCCCCGTGCGGGCGCGTGTACGGCCAATTCAGTCTCGCCCGTCACCGTGCGGGACGGGCGGACGGTTCCGCCGATCGCCGGACCGGCGGCGGCTTCGGTCGTCGTACCGGTTGTCCTCCCTCCGGGGGTTGCACACCCGGCCGGGCCGGTCAGGCCCGCCGGTAGCGCGTGAACAGGAATCCGTCCTCCTCCAGCATCGACGACAGCGTGAACCGCCGCGGAAGTGTCACTGAGGGCCCACCAGCAATGCGTTGGGCTTCACCCGCGGTGAGCATCGGCGAGACGGTGAGGCAGAGCTCGTCCAGCACGTCGGCGGCGATCAGCTGACCCAGCAGCCGGGGCCCGCCCTCGGTCAGCAGGCGGGTGTGCCCGAGTTCGGCGAGGGCGTGCACGGCCCGGGCGGGGTCGACCCCGGCGCCCTCCCCGGCGACGACCACGCGGGCGCCCGCCTTCTCGGCGGCGGCCACGCGCTCCGGGTCGGCGCCGGCGCCGGTGAGGACCAGGGTGGGCACCAGCGGGGAGCTGAACAGGGGCAGCGAGAAGTCGAGGTCGAGGCTCGCCGAGACCACCGCGATCGCGGGCGCCGGGCCCTGGCCCGCGGCCTCGCGGGCCGCGGCGAACCCGGCGCGGGCGCGGGCCGGGCGGTAGCCCTCCTGCCGTACCGTTTCCGCACCGACCACGACCGCGTCCGCGAGGGCCCGCAGCACGCCGAAGACCCGCATGTCGGCCGGGCAGGAGATGGGCTGCGAGCGGCCCTCGTGCTGGGCGGCGCCGTCGAGGGTGGAGACCATGTTGCCGCGCAGCCAGGACGCGGGGCCCTCGGGACCGGGCTCCGGGTAGGCGTAGGCGGCGGCCAGCTCGGCCAGGCTCCACTCCCGGCCGGCCGCCCCCTCGGCGGCTGCCGTCTCGTCTGTCACGTCGGTCACGGGGAACAGGCGTCGCATGTCAGGCAGTCTTCCACGCCCCGTACGATGGGGGACCGTGTCATCCTCCGCAGCCTCCCGTCCCGGTCCCATGGCCGACGTGACCCCGCTCTCGCTGTGCGCCCGCGAGCCGCACGTCCCCGCGGACCGGCTCGTCGCCGAGATGGTGCCGCCGCCGCGGTTCGACGCCGTCCGCTTCGAGACGTACATCCCCGACCCGGACCAGCCGAGCCAGACCGAGGCCGTGCGCGTCCTCGAGGGCTTCGCCGCGGGTCTCGACGGGAAGCCGGGCGGAGGTCCGGGCCGGCGTCGGCTGTTCGGCTTCGGCAAGGCGCGGGAGAAGGCCCCGTCCGGGCCGCGCGGCGTCTACCTGGACGGCGGCTACGGCGTCGGCAAGACGCACCTGCTGGCCTCCCTGTGGCACGCCACCCCGGCCGAGCCGGCGCTCAAGGCCTTCGGCACGTTCGTGGAGCTGACCAACCTGGTGGGCGCGCTCGGCTTCCAGCAGACCGTGCGGACGCTCTCCGGGCACCGGCTGCTGTGCATCGACGAGTTCGAGCTGGACGACCCGGGCGACACCGTGCTGGTGTCCACCCTGCTCGGCAAGCTGGTCGAGGCGGGCGTCGCGCTCGCCGCCACCTCCAACACGCTGCCGGGCAAGCTCGGCGAGGGCCGGTTCGCGGCGGCCGACTTCCTGCGCGAGATCCAGGGCCTGTCGGCGCACTTCCGCGCCCTGCGGATCGACGGCGAGGACTACCGGCACCGGGGCCTGCCCGAGGCGCCGCCGCCGTACTCCGACGACGAGGTGACCCGGGTGGCCCACACCACCGAGGGCGCGTCGCTGGACGCCTTCCCCGACCTGCTCGACCACCTCGCCCGGGTCCACCCGAGCCGCTACGGCGCTCTCACCGACGGCATCGGCGCGGTGTGCCTCACCGGGGTGCGGCCGGTGCCGGACCAGTCGACCGCGCTGCGGCTCGTGGTCCTCGCGGACCGGCTCTACGACCGCGAGGTGCCGGTGCTCGCGTCGGGACAGCCGTTCGACCAGCTGTTCAGCGAGGAGATGCTGAAGGGCGGCTACCGCAAGAAGTACTTCCGCGCGATCTCCCGTCTCACCGCTCTGGCCAGGGACGCCAAGAGGCTCGCCGACACCGTCTGACCCGGACGGCACCACCCGACCGCATAAACGTTCGACACTCGAACAGACCATCGGCGCCCACGGAAGTGATCCCGCCATCCCACGTGTTCTTTTCGGGCTGAGTGCGGCGTGGCCCTCCGATGGGACGGTGCGAACGGCGACGCAGGGTTACCGTGTTCTTGACCAACCGTTGACCTTGCGCGGACCTGCGACACCGGGTGCGAACCACCTTGTCAGGTACGCGCGTTGCGAGGTCGGGCGACCGACGGCCGCACCCCGGGCCTTGCCGTCGCTTTACCTCGGCCACCCCGTCCCGCACCTCTCACGTATACGGTCCGTCACAACGCGGGCCAGTGATCAGCGGGGCCGGTCCTCGTCGTGCCCGTCCGACGCGTCCCCACACGCGCCAGGAGGAACAGATGCACCGCCCTTCCGTCGACCACCCCCGCTCGTCCGGCCGCCGCCCCCAACCGTCCGGCCGCCGCGCCGGAACACCCCCCGGGCCCCGCACCCCCGGCGCCGTACCGCCCCCCGCCGACGCCCAGTGCCGCGCCCGCCGCGCGTGCCGGACCCGGTGAGGGCCCGCGTGCACCGCTTCCCCCATCTGCGGCAGGACGCCGCCGCCTCCCTCGTCGTGTTCCTGGTCGCCGTCCCGCTCTGCCTCGGCGTCGCCGTCGCCTCCGGTGCCCCCGCCGAACTCGGCCTCATCACCGGCATCGTGGGCGGCCTGGTCACCGGTCTGCTGCCGGGCAGCAGCCTCCAGGTGTCCGGCCCCGCGGCCGGACTCACCGTGCTGGTCTACCAGGCCGTGGACTCCTACGGGCTCCCCGCGCTCGGCGTGATCGTGCTCGCCGCCGGGCTGCTCCAGCTCGCCATGGGGGCGCTGCGGCTCGGCCGCTGGTTCCGGGCGATGTCGTTGTCGGTGATCGAGGGGATGCTGGCCGGCATCGGCCTGGTCCTCATCGCCGGACAGCTCTACGCCGCCGCCGGCCTGGAGGCGCCCGCCGGGGGCGTCGACAAGCTCCTCGGGCTGCCCGGGGCCGCCGCGGACGCGCTCGCCGGCCGGGAGACGCTCGCCTCGCTGGCGGTCGCCGCCGGCACGGTGCTGGTGATGGTGCTGTGGCGGCGGCTGCCGGGACCGGCCGGGGCCGTGCCGGGCGCGCTCGCCGCGGTGCTGCTCGCGACGGCGGTCACGGCGGCGTTCGCCGTGCCGGTCGCCACGGTGGAGGTACGGGGGCTGTTCGACTCGGTCCAACCGCCCGGCACGGACACCTTGGGCGTCCTCACGGACGTGGGCGTGCTCGGCACGATCGTCGCGTTCGCCCTCATCGCCTCCGCGGAGAGCCTGTTCAGCGCGGCGGCGGTGGACCGGCTGCACACCGGTCCGCGCACCCGCTACAACCGGGAGCTCATGGCGCAGGGCGCGGGCAACACGGTCTGCGGGCTGCTCGGCGCGCTGCCCATGACGGCGGTCATCGTGCGCAGCTCGGCCAACGTGCAGGCGGGCGCGAGGACCAAGGCGTCCCGGGTGCTGCACGGGGTGTGGCTGCTGCTGTTCGCCGCGCTGCTGCCGTCCGTGCTCGCGCTGATCCCGCTGCCCGCGCTGGCGGGCATCCTGATCCACGCCGGCTGGAAGCTCATCCCGTTCCGGGGGCTGGTCACGCTGTGGCGCGGCCAGCGGGGCGAGGCGCTGGTCCTGGTCGTCACGGCCGTGTCGATCGTCGCGGTGAACATGTTCGAGGGCGTGCTGATCGGGCTGGCCCTGTCGGTGGTGAAGACGGCCTGGGAGTCCTCGAAGGTCAAGCTGGAGGTCACGGACAAGGGCGCGGGGCCCGTCCAGGTCCACCTCTCCGGCAACGCGACGTTCCTGCGCCTGCCGAAGATCCTGGACACCCTGGAGTCCCTCCCCCAGGACCGCCCGGTCGAACTCGACCTCACCGCGCTCCACCACCTGGACCACGCCTGCAGCACGGCACTGAGCCACTGGGCGGAACGCCACAGCGGGACGGACACACCGCCGGTGCGGCTGACGACGCGGTGAGCCGCCCTCGGGGCGGGGCCCTGCCCGGCCCCGACCCGGCGCGCGTGGTGCCACCGGGGCCGGAAGCACCCCTTGGGTCCACGGGGGCGGGCCCGGGTCCCGGGACACGTGCGGCTCGCGTGGTTCACGGGATCGGCGGCAGGTGATAGACACGGCGGGGTCACAGTTCCTGTCCGCCAGCAGGAAGGTTTCCCCATGTCGGAAAACGGGTCTCCCCACAGCTCCGCGGCGACCACCCGACGCCAGATGCTCGCCCGTTCCGGTGCCGTCGGCGCCGGCATCGCCTTCACCGGCGCCCTCTCCGAACTGTTCACCGACAGCGCCGCCGCGCAGAACCTCGGCCACTACGGCTACGGCGACCTCGTCCCCGACCCCGACGGACTGCTCGACCTGCCCAGGGGCTTCCGCTACAAGGTGCTCTCCAAGGAGGGCGACCGGCTCCGCTCCGGCGAGGGTCCCGTCCCCTCCAACCACGACGGCATGGCCGCCTTCGCCGGCCGGCAGGGCCGTACCCACCTGGTCCGCAACCACGAGAACCGCAACACCGGCAGAGTCCCGGTCCCGGTGATCGACGGCCTGACGTACGACCCGGAGGGCAAGGGCGGGTGTACCGCGCTGACCCTCGA
Source organism: Streptomyces sp. BJ20 (assembly GCF_022869105.1). Taxonomy (NCBI): domain Bacteria; kingdom Bacillati; phylum Actinomycetota; class Actinomycetes; order Kitasatosporales; family Streptomycetaceae; genus Streptomyces; species Streptomyces sp. BJ20. Next base: position 2,080,559 of record NZ_CP094918.1, on the reverse strand, counting down.
CCGGAGCGGCCGCGTGGTCGACGAGCGGGTCGCGATCGCCGGTACGGCCGTCAACTGCGCGGGCGGGCCCACCCCGTGGCACACCTGGCTGACCTGCGAGGAGACCGAGGACAAGGCCGGCACCAACGGCTACACCAAGGACCACGGCTTCATCTTCGAGGTCGACGGCGCCGACCCCCGGCGCACGGGCGCCGTGCCGCTGACCGCGATGGGCCGCTTCCAGCACGAGGCGATCGCGGTGGACCCGCGGCGCGGCGTGGTCTACGAGACGGAGGACGCCTTCGAGCGCCCCTTCGGCCTGTTCTACCGCTTCCTGCCGAGGAAGCCGCTGGGCGGCACCGGCTCGCTGCGCGCGGGCGGCAAGCTCCAGGCGATGCGGGTGCCCGGCGTGCCGGACCTGTCGTCCATCCAGGAGATCGGCGCCCGTTTCGACGACGTCGAGTGGGTCGACGTCCCCGACCCGCTGGCCGTCGAGACCCCCATCCGCTTCCAGGACTTCGGTCCGAAGGGCATCACCCACGCGCAGAAGCTGGAGGGGTGCTACTGGGGCGGCCGTTCCGTCTACTTCGTGTCGTCCTTCGCCCACGCCTCGCAGGGTTCGGCCGCCGACCACTACGGCCAGATCTGGCGCTACGACCCGGACCGCCGCCGCCTCACCCTGGTGATCGTCTTCGGCCCGGACACCGACATCCAGCTGCCCGGCGAGTCCCCGGACAACATCTGCCTCGCGCCCAGCGGCGGTCTCATGGTGTGCGAGGACGGCGGCGGCGCCCAGCACGTCTACGGCGTCACCCGGCGCGGCGAGGTCTACCCGATGGCCCGCAACCGCCAGAACACGGGGACGGCCGAGGAGCCGGAGTGGGGCGAGTTCGCCGGCGTCACGTTCTCCCCGGACGGCCGCACGATGTACGTCAACGTCTACGACCCGGGCACGACGTTCGCCGTGACCGGCCCCTGGCGCCGATAGCCGCGGAGGCGGTGAGGGCGGGCGCGGCACGCGCCCGCCCTCACCGCCTCGGCCGCCTCAGCCCTCCAGCAGCGCGTCCATCTGGCCGGCGGCCTGGCTCATGCCCTCGACCATGCCCATCTCGGCCAGCCGCTCCATCTGCTCCCGGGTGTCGAACACGGACCGCAGTTCCATCCGCGTGCCGTCCTCGCGCCCGGTGAGCGTCATCCGGACCGTGGTGACCGGCATCTCCGGATCCGGCTTCCCGTCCTGGTCGGCGAACCCGTCACTGAACTCCAGGGAAGTCGGCGGCGCGACCGATGCGATCCGCCACCAGCCGCCGTACTTCTCGCCGTCCGGCCCGGTCATGTGGTACTTCACGCCGCCGCCGGGGGTGAGATCGTGCTCCTCGACGGTCGCCGGGTATCCGGGCGGCCCCCACCAGCGCTCCAGCAGCCGCGGGTCGGCCCACAGCTGCCAGACCCGCTCCACCGGTGCGGTGAAGTCCGCGACGAGGGTGAGCGTGAGGGTGTCGACGTCCTTGTCGACACGGGTGACAGTCATCCGTCCGGTCCTTTCCTGTCGCTTCCGTACGCGGGCCTCAGCCGGTGTCCGGGGCCTCCTGCCCGCCTTCCTCCTCGGAAAGCAGGCCGGTCATCCGGTCCACCCGGGCCCGCCAGGCCGACTCCAGCGCGTCGAGCGCCCGCCGCGCGCGGGCCACCGCGTCGGGGTCGGTGCGCACGAGCTGCTCCCGTCCGCGCCGCTCCTTGGTGACCAGCCCCGCCCGCTCCAGCACCGTGACGTGCTTCTGCACCGCGGCGAAGCTCATCGGGTACGCGGCGGCCAGCCGTGACACGGACAGCTCACCGCGGCCGCAGCGGCGCAGCATGTCGCGCCGCGTCGCGTCGGCCAGCGCGTGGAACAGCCGGTCCACGGCCCGGTCGGCCTCGTCCAACCCATCTACAACCATTTGGTTGTACGTTACGCCCGCGCCCGCACTCCGGCAACCGCACGCCGCCGTGAAGCCCCCGCGGCGGGGTACTCGCCCCCGCATGACGGAGAAGCAGCACTCGGGTGACTCGTACTGGCTGAACACCGCGCCCGGCGGGGAGCGCCGCCCCGCACTGGCCGACAACCTGGACGTCGACGTGGCCGTGATCGGCGGCGGCATCGCCGGTCTGTGCACGGCGTGGGAGCTGGCCCGGGCGGGGCGCGATGTCGCGGTGCTGGAGGCGGACCGGCTCGCGGCGGGCGTCACCGGGCACACCACCGCCAAGGTCACCGCGCTGCACTCGCTGGTCTACGACAAGCTGCGCCGTACCCGCGGCAGCGAGGGCGCGCGGCTGTACGCCCGGTCGCAGGCGGAGGCGATCGAGCGGACCGCCGGGGTGGTGGAGGAGCTGGGCGTCGCGTGCGAGTGGGAGCGGCGCGGCTCGTACACGTACGTGACGGACGCGGACCGGGTGGACGAGGTGCGCGCGGAGGCGCGGGCCGCGCGGGAGGCGGGGCTGCCCGCGTCGTTCGTGACGGAGACGGGGCTGCCGTTCCCGGTGGCGGGCGCGGTGGAGGTGCCGGAGCAGGCACAGTTCCATCCGCGCAAGTACCTGCTGGCGCTCGCCGACGACATCGAGGCGCACGGCGGCCGCCTGTACGAGGACACCACCGTGCTGGGCCTGGAGGAGGGCGAGCCGTGCCGGCTGTCGACGTCGACCGGGGCGTTCGTGACGGCCCGGGACGTCGTGGTCGCCACGCACTACCCGGTGTTCGACCGCGCGCTGCTGTTCACCCGCCTCTCCCCGCGCCGTGAGCTGGTCGTCGCGGGACCGGTGCCGGCGGAGCTGGACCCGGAGGGCATGTACATCACCCCCTACGGCGGCTCCCGCTCGGTGCGCACCGCGCCCTACGGCGACGACGCCTCCCGCCGGCTGCTGGTGGTCACCGGTGAGCACTTCACGCCGGGCACCGGCGACACCCGCGCCCGCTTCGACCGACTGGCGCAGTGGGCGCGCCGGCACTTCCCCGGCGTGGAGCTGACGCACTTCTGGGCCACGCAGGACAACGACCCCACCGACACGGTGCCGCTGGTCGGGCCGCTGCACCCGCGCGCCGAGCACACCTACGTGGCCACCGGCTTCGGCGGCTGGGGCATGAGCGGCGGCATGATGGCGGGCCGGCTGCTCACCGCGCGGATCACGGGCGGGGAGTGCGCGTGGGCCGGTCTGTACGACCCGCGGCGCCTGGCCTCGGCCGTGCGGGAGGCGCCGGCCTTCCTCAAGCACCAGGCCCAGGTCGCGGGGCACTTCGTCGGGGACCGGCTGCGCCCGTCGCCCCCGGTGGAGGCGCTGCCGCCGGGCGAGGGCGCGGTGGTGCGCACGGAGAGCGGCCGGATGGCGGTGTACCGGGACGACGACGGCGCCCTGCACGCGGTGTCCGCCCGCTGCACCCACATGGGGTGCCTGGTCGACTTCAACGCGGCCGAGCGCGCGTGGGAGTGCCCGTGCCACGGGTCCCGTTTCGACACCGACGGGAAGGTCGTGCAGGGGCCGGCGACCAAGCCGCTGGAGCGGCGGGACATCTGAGCCCGCACCGGGCCGGAGGGCGCGCCGGGGCGGGGCGGGCCCCCTCCGACCGGGTGAGCGTGCCGCCGCCTCCGCCCGAGCCGCGACGGCCACCGCCGCCCACCGCCCTACTGTCATACGGTGATCACACTTTCACCTCGTGTTATCGCCGCCTGTGCCCTCGCCGCCGCCCTCACCGCCTGCGGTTCCTCCGCCGGTCCCGCGGCGCGCCCTCCCGCCCCCGCGCCCTCCCCCGCCGCCCCGTCGGCGCCACCCACGCTCGCCGCGGGTCCCGCGGGTCTCACCCCGGTCTTCGAGCACGGCCCCCGGGACGCCGGGAAGACCGTCGCCCTCACCTTCGACGCCGACATGACCGCCGACCAGGGCCCGCGGGCCGCGGCGGGCGAGCGCTTCGACCACCCGCGGCTGATCGGGACGCTCCGGACGCTGCAGGTGCCGGCGACCGTGTTCATGACGGGCCGGTGGGCCGAGGAGTACCCGGACCAGGCCCGCGCCATCGGCCGCGACCCGCTCTTCGAGGTCGCCAACCACTCGTACAGCCACTACGCCTTCACCGGCGACTGCTACGGCCTGCCCACGGTGCCCGAGGAGCGGATGCGGGCCGACGTGGAGCGGGCGTACCAGGCGCTGCGCACGGTGGGCGTCCCCGCTCCGATGCCGTACTTCCGCTTCCCGGGCGGCTGTTACGACCGGCGGGCCCTCAAGGCGCTCACCCCGGCCGGCGTCACGGCCGTGCAGTGGGACGTCGTCGGCGGCGACGCCTTCGCCACCGATCCGGACGCGGTGGCCCGGCAGGTGCTGGACGGGGTGCGGCCCGGCTCGGTGGTGGTCCTGCACTGCACCCGCAGCGCCGCCCCGACGACGGAGGAGGCGGTACGCAAGGTCGTCCCGGAGCTGCGCCGCCAGGGCTACCGCTTCGTCAAGGTCTCCGAGCTGATCGGCGCGGCGAACGGACGAGGCTGAGCGTTTCGCGCGGCGTCCTACGCTGAAGACATGAGCGACGACGTGACCGACCGCGACTACTGCCTCGTCGGCACGGACCGCCCGCCGAAGGCGGACGGTCCGCCCTACGCGGCCTGCGTCCAGTGCCAGGAGCCCACGGAGTACCCGGAGGCGTACAAGGGCATCACGCTGTGCCCGGTCTGCGAGTGGCGCGAGGCGGAGCGCACCTCCTGCTCCGGCTGACCGCCGCCGCCGGGCGGAGGCCGGCCGGTGAGGGCTGCGCCCCTCGCTACCGGCGCCTCGGTTCCTGACGCGCCTGCTGGAAGGCCTCGGAGACGGTCTCCACGGCGCCGGACAGCAGCCCCTTGGCCGCCCCCTTGGAGCCCGACTCGCGCATCTTGTCGGGGAGTTCGGTCAACCCGGCGGGCTTGCGCGGACCGGACTCCAGGTCCAGCCGGTTGCACGCCTCGGCGAAGCGCAGGTAGGTGTCGACGCTCGCCACCACGATGCGAATGTCGATCTTGAGTATCTCGATCCCGACCAGCGACACCCGCACGAACGCGTCGATCACCAGCCCTCGGTCGAGGATCAGCTCCAGCACGTCGTAGAGACCGCTGGAGCCTCCTCCGCCACGCTGCGGCACCGCCTGAGTCATCGCGCATCAGTCCCTTCCCCACCCTGATGCCCCCTCCACGCCCCTTGATGTCCGCAGGTGCCGCCCGGCACCGCCCCCGTCCCGCTTGGCACACTGGGCGGGTGAACGACGACCGGACGACACCCGCCCCCGACAGCCCCTTCCGACCCGACCCGGGTGACCGCGACGCGGCGCCGCAGTTCGTGCTGCCGCTGGTGGTCCGTATCGAGCGCGGCTCGCCGCCCGCGCGGACGGACGCGCTGGAGACGGCGGCCCGCGCGGTGCTGGTCATGCTGAGCGACGAGCGTTCCGTCGGCGAGGGTGAGTGGGCGCGGGCGATGCGCGACTGGCAGGACGCGCGGATCCGCAAGGTGGTGCGGAGGGCACGCGGCGCGGAGTGGCGCCGCGCGGAGGCGCTCCCCGGGATCACCGTGACCGGGAAGTCGGCCGAGGTGCGCGTCTTCCCGCCGGTGCCACTGGACGGCTGGCCCAGGGACCTGGCCCGGCTCCAGGTGTCCGGCACCGACCTCGACGACCCGGACCCGGTGCCGCCCGCGGACCCCGGCGTGCCCACCCTGTGGATGAACCCGGAACTGCAGATGTCCGCGGGCAAGGCGATGGCCCAGGCCGGGCACGGCGCCCAACTCGCGTGGTGGGAACTGCCGGACGCGGCCCGCGAGGCCTGGCACGCGGCCGGGTTCCCGCTCGCCGTGCGCAGCGCCGACCCCGCCGACTGGCCCGCGCTGACCGGCGGCGGCCTGCCCACGGTGCGCGACGCGGGCTTCACGGAGATCGCCCCCGGCTCGTGCACCGTGGTGGCGGACCACCCCGCGCTGCGCTGACCCCGGGGGCGTCCCCCGGATGGGTTGCGCGGCCGTGCGGCTGCCGTGGGCCCGCCGGAGGCTGGGCCCATGCCGACACGACGTACGACAGCCGCTGCCCTGCTGTCCGGCGCCGTCCTGCTCTCCGCCTCCCTGGCCGCCTGCGGCCCGGCCGGCGAGGGCGGGGCCGGAGGCGGAGGCGGCGAGGAGGACGACCGCGGACGGATATGGGCGCAGTCCCTGAACTGGAAGGACTGCCCCGCACCGTCCCCCCTGCAAGGCGGCGGAGAGGCGCCCGAGCCGTTGCCGGACGGCACCCGCTGGCAGTGCGCCACCATGCGCGCGCCCCTGGACTGGGACAGACCCGGCGGTGAGACCGTCGACGTCGCCCTGATCCGGGCGGCGTCCCGCGCGGACGCCGCAGACCGCATCGGCTCGCTGCTGTTCAACTTCGGCGGGCCCGGCGAGTCCGGTGTGGTCACCCTGCCCGCCCTCGCCCCCGACTACGAGCAACTCCGGTCCCGCTACGACCTGGTGAGCTTCGACCCGCGCGGGGTCGGGGCGAGCGCCGGGGTCACCTGCCTGGACGCCGAGGCGGCGCAGGCGATGACCCAGCAGGACGACACCCCCGACGACGGCGACGACGAGGTGACCGCGCTGCTCCAGGCGCGGCAGCGGTACGCGGACGCCTGCGAACAGGAGTCGGGCCGCGTGCTGCCGCACGTGGGCACCGAGGACGCCGCCCGCGACATGGACCTGCTGCGCCATCTGCTCGGCGACGACAAGCTGCACTACTTCGGGATCTCCTACGGCACCGAACTCGGCGGCGTGTACGCCCACTTGTTCCCCCGGCACGTCGGTCGTGCCGTCCTGGACGGCGTCGTCGACCCGACGCTGGACCAGATGGAGGGGGCGCTCGCGCAGGCGGGCGGGTTCCAGCTCGCCTTCGACCACTTCGCCCAGTGGTGCGTGGACACCGGCTGCGCCCTCGGCGACACCCCCGAGGAGATCACGCGGCTCGTCATGGAGCTGGAGGAGACGCTGGACGACGAGCCGCTGTCCGTCGACGGGGAGAGGGTGTTCACCGGCTCCCAGCTGATCGACGCCGTCGTCCAGGCGCTCTACCTGGAGACCGCCTGGCCCGCGCTGGAGGTGGGCCTTCAACTCCTCGCCGCCGACGAGGGCCGGACCCTGCTCGGCCTCGCGGACGCCCTCAGCGGCCGGCACGCCGGCGGCTGGAGCGACCAGCAGGACGCCCGGACCGCCGTCACCTGCGCCGACCGCAGCGACCGCTACACCGTGGACGACGTGCTGGAACAGTCCGCCGCGTTCGAGGAGGCGTCCCCGCTCTTCGGCGACGCCATGGTGTGGGGCGCGCTGGAGTGCACCGACTGGCCGGTGCGGGGCAAGGCCCCGCACCCGGACGTGAGTGCGCCGGGCGCGCCGCCGATCCTGCTCGTCGGCAACACCGGCGACCCCGCGACACCGTACGAGGGCGCCGCGCGGATGGCGGAGCGGCTCGGCAAGGGCGTCGGGGTGGAACTCACCTACGAGGGCGAGGGCCACGGCGCGTACGACTCCGGCAACACCTGTGTGCGGAAGGCCGTGAACGCGTATCTGCTGGACGGCACGGTGCCGGCGGCGGGGACCGTGTGCGAGCGGGAGCCGCTCCAGGGCAAGGGGTGACGCCGCCGTCCTGAAGCGGGAGCCGGCCCGGTGGGTCCGTGGGAACACGGACCCACCGGGCCGGCCGCGTCATGCGCGCACGACTCTTGCCGTGTTCATGGCGGCCGGTGTACCAATGAGGCGCGGAACTTGAATGTTGTTCATGTTCCGTTCGCCGGGGGGCCGACCGACCCTGAGGAGCAGCGTATGACCGCGGAACGTCCTCCCTCGCGCAGCCGCCGGACCGTCCTGAGGGCGGGTGCCGTCACCGGCCTCGGGCTCGCGGGTGCGCACCTGATCTCACCCGGCGCCGCTGCCGCCGCCACGGGAAGCGGCAGCGGGTATCTCGTCGGCCGGGGCATCTCCGACGCCACCGGTGAGGTCGCCGAGGTCGGCATGATGGGGTACGGCCGCTTCGACCAGCAGGCTGCGGGGCTCCACACCCGGCTGCGGGCGCGGGCGTTCGTCGTGGCCGAGCAGGCGAGCGGGCGCCGTGTGCTGCTGATCGTCGCCGACTCCCCCATGATCTTCGAGAGCGTGCACCGGGCGGTGCTGCGACGGCTGAGGCAGGCGTACGGCGATCTGTACACCGCGCGGAACGTCCTCATCACCGCCACCCACACCCACGCCGGCCCCGGCGGCTACTCGCACCATCTCCTCTACAACACCACGACGTTCGGCTTCCACGAGGCGACCTTCGAGGCCGTGGCGGACGGCCTGTTCGAGGCGGCGCGCAACGCGCACGAGGACCTCGCCCCGTCCGGTCTCCTGCTCAGCCACGGCACGTTGACCGGCGCCAGCGTCAACCGCTCGAAGACCGCCTTCGACCGCAACCCGAAGGCCGACCGCGACCACTTCCCGGACGGCGTGGACACCCTCACCACCCTGCTGCGGGTGGAGCGGCGGGGCCGCACGGTCGGGGCGGTCAACTGGTTCCCGGTGCACGGCACCAGCATGTCCGGCGACAACCGCCTGATCAGCGCCGACAACAAGGGCTACGCGGCCTACCACTGGGAGCGCGAGGTCCACGGCGTGGACTATCTCGCCGACGGCACACCGGAGTTCGTTTCGGCGTTCGCCCAGACCAACAGCGGCGACATGTCGCCCAACCTGGACCTGGTGCCTCCCACCACGCCCGCCGACTTCGAGGCCACCCGCACCAGCGGGCTGCGGCAGTACGAGGCGGCCGCGGCGCAGGCGGACACGCCGGGCGTGCGGCTGTCCGGGCCGGTCGACTCGCGGCTGGTGTACGTGGACCTCTCCGACGTCACCGTGCGCCCGGAGTTCACCGGCGACGGGAAGACCCACCGCACCTCGAAGCCGTGCGTCGGTGCGGCGATGGCGGCGGGCAGCCTGGAGGACGGGCCCGCCTTCCCCGGATTCGACGAGGGCGACAACCCCTTCTGGGACGCGATCTCCAACTCGGTCGTCTACACGGTCTCCCCCGAGCTGAAGCAGGCGCAGGCGCCGAAGGACGTCTTCGTGCCGATCGGGGAGATGAACCGGATCTACCCGTGGGTGCAGGAGCGGGTGCCGGTGATGCTGGTGCGCATCGGCGGCCTGTACCTCATCGGCATCCCCGGCGAGGTCACCGTCTGCGCGGGCCTGCGGCTGCGGCGCACGGTCGCCGGGATCGTCGGCGCGGACCTCGACGACGTCCTGGTCGCCGGGTACAGCAACTCCTACTTCCACTACGTGACCACGCCGGAGGAGTACGACGCCCAGCAGTACGAGGGCGGCAGCACCCTGTTCGGACGCTGGCAGCTTCCCGCGCTCCAGCAGACCGCGGCCGAACTGGCGGTCTCCCTGCGCGACGGCACGGACCTGCCCCTCGGGCCCGAGCCGCCGGACCTGACCGGCAAGGCGTTGTCGCTCCAGCCCGGTGTGGTGCTGGACGCGCCGCCCCTCTTCAGGAAGTTCGGCGACGTGCTGGTGCCGCCGCGGGAGAACTACCGGACGGGGGAACGCGTCGAGGTCGTCTTCGCCGGCGCCCACCCGGGCAACGACCTGCACCGGGGCGACACCTACCTGCGGATCGAGCGGCGGGACTCCGCCGGCGCGTGGCGCACCGTCGCCGACGACGGCGACTGGGCGACCCGCTTCCACTGGGCCCGCGACGGCATCGCCGCGTCGAAGGTGACCATCACCTGGGACGTCCCCCAGGGCACCCCCTCGGGCACCTACCGCGTCGTCTACCGCGGCGACGCGAAGAGCCTGGGCGGGAAGATCTCGTCGATCGAGGGTGTGTCGACGGCCTTCCAGGTGCGGTGAGCCCGCCCGAGACGTTCCCCGACGGTCCTCCCCCAACCTCAAATGTTCCTCTGAAGGCGGCCCGGAGACGGTTCGGTCGCCGGGCGCCGGGTCATATCCCCGGCACGTCCGGTGCGGACGGATCGGGGGGCCGGGCGGGAACGCCGGGGTGAAGGAGGGGACGGGGATGACGACGGTGCGGCTGGGGACCGGGATCGGATGGCGTCCGGAGATCGCGGACGCGGTGGAGGCGATGCCGGGCATCGACTGGGTCGAGGTGGTGGCGGAGAACGTCTGCCCCGGCCATCTGCCCGCGTCGCTGCTGCGGCTGCGCGAGCGCGGCGCGACCGTCGTGCCGCACGGTGTGTCCCTGGGGCTCGGCGGCGCCGAACGCCCCGACGGGCGGCGGCTCACCGCGCTCGCCGAGCGGGCCGCGGCGCTGGGCTCGCCCCTGGTCACCGAGCACATCGCGTTCGTGCGGGCGGGCGGCCCGCTCACCGCGTCCCCCGGCATCGAGGCCGGGCACCTGCTGCCGGTGCCGCGCACCCGCGACGCCCTGGACGTGCTGTGCGAGAACGTCCGCATCGCCCAGGACGCGCTTCCCGTGCCGCTCGCCGTGGAGAACATCGCCGCGCTGTTCTCCTGGCCCGGCGAGGAGATGACCGAGGGACAGTTCCTGTACGAGCTGGCCGACCGCACCGGCGTACGGCTGCTCATCGACGTCGCCAACCTGCACACCAACCACGTCAACCGCGGCGAGGACCCGGCCGAGGCGCTCGCCGCACTGCCCCTGGAGGCCGTCGCGTACGTCCATGTCGCGGGCGGGTTCGAGCGGGACGGCGTGTGGCACGACAGCCACGCCCACCCGGTGCCGCGGCCGGTCCTCGACATCCTCACGGACCTCGCCTCCCGGGTCTCGCCGCCGGGCGTGCTGCTGGAACGGGACGAGGACTTCCCGCCCACGGCGGAGCTGGAGCGCGAACTGGACGCGATCCGCGGGGCGGTGGAGGCGGGCGACCGGGTCCGCGGGGACGCGGCGCCGGAGCGCGTGCGGGAGCCGGCCGCCGCCGGGCCCGTGGCCGGGGCCACCCGTGAGCGGCTGGCGCTGGCCCAGACCGCGGTGCTGTCCTCGCTGGTCGCGGGGACGCCGGTGCCCGAAGGGTTCGACCGGACGCGGATGCGGGTGCAGGCTCGGGCGCTGGCCGCCAAGCGGGCGGACGTCGTCGCGAAGGTGGCCCCGGAGCTGCCGGAGATCCTCGGCGACGGCTACCGGCCGGCCTTCCTCGCGTACGCGCAGACCCGCCCGATGACGGGCGGCTACCGGCATGACGCGATGGCCTTCGTGGAACACCTCCTGCGCCCCGGCCGCCTCGACGACCCCCGCACGCGCCGTGCCCTGCGCGAGTGGCACCGCGACCGCTCGGGCCCCCGCCCCCGCTCCCACCGCCCGACGACCCGCCTCGCCCGCGCCACCCGCCGGGCACTGCTGCGCCGCTGACACCCTCCGGGACGCCGGCCGGGGACGACGTCCACCCCGACCGGAACCTCACATACCCGCACCACCGTGTCCGGATCGTGAACAAGGCATGGTGTTCCTGCGGCCGCGTCCCTTACAAACAACTCATGTTCTGGGTTCCTCTCCTGCTGCTGGCCTGGGCGATCGCCGGGACCGCCGGGTTGCGGCTGTGCCGGGCCGCGGTACGTGAGGCGGCGGCCGCCGGTGACGGTGCGGGAGAGCGGCGTGGGCTCACGCTGTACGAGGCGGCGTTCCTGTCCGGCGGGCCCGCGCGGGTCGCCGATCTCACGCTCGTCGCGATGGCCCGTCAGCGGCGGCTGCTGCTGGCGCACACCGGCTGGGCCACCGTCGTCGACCCGCGCGGGCGGGACGCCATGGAGCGCACGGTGATAGGGGCGATCGGACCGGAGGGCCAGTCGCGCATAGCGCCGGTGCGGAAGGCCGCGGCGACCGCGGAGGCGGTGCGCGTGCTGGCGGAACGGCTGGTGCGGGCCGGGCTCGCGGTGCCGGAGGGCGACGGGCGGACCGTCGCGGAGGCGCTGCGCCGGCTGCGGCTCGCCGTACCGGCGGTCGCGGGTCTCGCCGCCGTCGCGCTGCTCATGCCCGTGCCGTCACAGATGCCGCGCCCGCTGGTCGCCCTGTGGTTCGCGCTGCCGCTGGCGTTCACGCTGGGCTGTCTCGCCATCGCCCGCTTCGAGCTGAGCCCCGCCTCACCCTGGGCGTCCCCGGCGGGTCAGCGTCTGCTCGCCTCCGTGCGACGGGCGGCGGCCGGCGACACCGACGACGACCGCGCGTACCTGACCACCGTCGCCGTGCGCGGGGTGCACGCAGTCGGCGAACCGCAGGTGCGGGCGGCCTTCGCGCACCGGGGACCCGACCCTCGGTGGTGACCGGGCGGTGAACCGGTCGCCGACACCCGGCGAGCGGTCCTTGCCCGGCACCACGCGTACCGAAAACATCCCTTTTGTCGCCGCAGCGCACCGAAGGGATCGCCTCACCGATGAGAACCGCCGCCGCCCTCGTGGCCGCCGGGTCCTTGCTCCTCACCACCCCGGCGGCCGCCGCCCGGACCCCCGCGGCGGCCTCCGTGTCGGCCCCCGGGTCCCCGTCCGCGTCCGAGGCGCGCGGCACCGCGGTGGCCGCCGCGCGGGCCGCCTCCGAGGGCATCGGCTTCGGCCCGTGCGCCGAGGAGCAGGAGCTGCCGCCCACCGTGGAGTGCGGCACGCTGAGCGTCCCGCTCGACTACGCCCGCCCGGACGGAGAGCGCATCCGGCTCACCGTGAGCCGCTCCCGGGCCACCGGGATGGACTCCGCGACCGGACGCGCGGTGCCCCGTCAGGGCTCCCTGGTGAACAACCCGGGCGGGCCGGGCGTCAGCGGCATGTACTTCCCGATGCTCGGCGTGGTCCCGGGCTGGAAGCGTCTGGCGGCGGCGTACGACCTGGTCGGCTACGCGCCGCGCGGGGTGGGCCGCTCCGCCCCGCTCTCGTGCACCGACCCGACCACCTTGCAGCAGGGCCCCGCGCCCGCGCCCCAGCACCCGTCGGCGGCGGTCAAGCGGGAGCGCGCGGCCCGTGCGGCGGCGTACGCGCGGGGGTGCGCCGAGCGGTCGGGCGACGCGCTGCGGCACTACACCTCGCTGAACAACGCCCGCGACCTGGACGTGCTGCGCGCCGCGCTGGGCGAGACCCGGCTGACCTTCCTCGGCTCGTCGTACGGCACGTACATCGGGGCGCTGTACGCGACGCTGTTCCCCTCGCACGTGCGGCGGATGGTGTTCGACTCGGCCGTGAACCCGGCGCCGGAGCGGATCTGGTACCGCAACAACCTCGCCCAGTCGGCCGCGTTCGAGGACCGCTGGGCGGACTTCCGGGCGTGGGCCGCCCGCCATCACGACGTGTACGGGCTGGGCGACACCGCGCGGAAGGTGGGCGACAGCTACGACGTCGTGCGGGAGCGGCTGGCGCGGGAGCCGGCGGGCGGGAAGGTCGGTCCGGCGCAGCTGCACGCGGCGATGCTGAAGGCGGCGTACTACGACGACCACTGGCCGCAGCGCGCGCACGCCCTGTCGGCGTATCTGAAGGGCGACCCCGCACCGCTGGCGGAGCAGGCGGAGGAGCAGCCCGAGGCGGCGGCGGAGGCGGAGAACACGCGCGCGGTGTACCTGGCCGTGGAGTGCAACGACGCGCCCTGGCCGACGGACTTCGCGGTGTGGGACCGGGACAACACCCGGCTGGCGCGGCGGGCGCCGTTCGAGACGTGGGACAACGTGTGGACCAACCTGCCCTGCGCCTACTGGCCGGCGCCCCGGCAGCGGCCGCTGGACGTGCGCGCCGGGCAGGACGCCCTGCCGCCCACGCTCGTCCTGGCGGCCGAACGGGACGCGGCCACCCCGTACGACGGGGCGCTGGAGCTGCATCGGCGGCTGGCCGGGTCGGCGCTGGTGACGGAGCGGGACGCCGGCAGCCACGGACTCGCGGGCGGCGCCAACGCGTGCGTGAACGCGCACCTGACGGCGTATCTGCTGGAGGGCCGGGTGCCGGGGCGGCGCGCGTCCTGCGCACCGCACCCGGCGCCCGCTCCGGCGGCTCCCGCGTCCTGACCGGCGTCAGGCCAGACCGGCGACCAGGTCCGCGACGTCCTTGCGGCGGCCCGTGTAGAACGGGACCTCCTCACGGACGTGCATACGGGCCTCCGAGCCGCGCAGGTGACGCATCAGGTCGACGATGCGGTACAGCTCGTCGGCCTCGAAGGCGAGGATCCACTCGTAGTCGCCGAGGGAGAAGGAGGCGACGGTGTTGGCGCGCACGTCCGGGTAGCCGCGGGCCATCTTGCCGTGGTCCGCGAGCATCCGGCGGCGGTCCTCGTCCGGCAGCAGGTACCAGTCGTAGGAGCGCACGAACGGGTAGACGCTCACGTAGTCGCGGGGCGTCTCGTCGGCCAGGAACGCCGGGATGTGCGAGCGGTTGAACTCGGCGGGGCGGTGCAGCGCCATGTTCGACCAGACGGGCTCCAGCGCGCGGCCCAGCTTGGTGCGGCGGAAGAGGTTGTAGGCCTCCTGGAGCTGGTCGGCGGTCTCCGCGTGCCACCAGATCATGAGGTCCGCGTCCGCGCGCAGGCCCGACACGTCGTAGGTGCCGCGGACCGTGACGTCCTTGGCGGCGAGCTGGTCGAACAGCTCCTGGACCTCGTCGGCGTAGCCGGTGCGGTCCTCCGGCAGGACGTCCTTCAACTTGAACACGGACCACAGGGTGTAGCGGATGACCTCGTTGAGGTCCTTGGCCAGCTTGCCCTTGTTGGGGATCCGGTCGGGCGCGGGGGTGGTGGCGTCGTCACTCATGTCCCTTATTCTCCCGCTCCTCCGTGAAGGCTTTGCACCGGGTGCGCGGTGAGCTGCTGCACAGCGCGCAGGTCACCCTGGACCTGGTCGGCGGCGGCGTACGCGCTCGCGATGCACGCGGGGACGCCGACGCCGTCGTACGCGGCGCCGCACACGGCCAGCCCGGACAGGCCGGCGAGATGGGCGCGGACGCGGGCGACGCGCGCGTGGTGGCCGACCGGGTACTGCGGCAGGCCGTCGTCCCAACGGGTCACGCGGGCGGCGACCGGGGCGGCGGCCAGGCCGGTGGCCGCCTTCAGGTCGCGCCGGGACAGCTCCACCAGCTCGTCGTCGTCGCGGTGCAGGAGCTCCGTCTCGCCGTGGCGGCCCACGGAGGTGCGCACGACGGCCAGGCCGGGGTTCTCCTCGGCGATCCAGCCCCACTTGCGGGAGGCGAACGTGGACGCCTTGATGCCGCGGCCCTCGACGGGCGGCACCAGGAACCCGCTGCCCTCGGGCAGCCGCGCCTCGTCGCGCCGGTAGGCGAGGGTGATCAGCGCCATCGAGGCGTACTCGACGGCGGACAGCTCGGCGGCGGCGCCCGGGGCCTCGGCGCGCAGCAGGCCCGCGGCGGCCGGGGCGGGCACGGCGACGACGACCGCGTCGGCGTGCAGCACCTCGCCGCCGGCGACGAGCCGCCAGCCCTCGCCGGGTTCGCGGCTCAGTCCGGTGACCGGGGTGCCGGTGAGGATGCGGACGCCCCGGGAGCGCAGGGAGTCGGCCACCGCGAGCGGCAGGGTGCCCACGCCGCCCGCGACGCCCGTGAAGACGGGGCCGGTCTGCCGGCCGGCGGCGGTCTTCGCCTGCACGGCGCGGACCGCCTCGGTCAGGGTGGGGTGCGCGCGGGCGGCCTCGAAGAGCTGCGGGACGGCCGAGCGCATGGAGATGCGGTACGCGTCCCCCGCGTACACCCCGCCGAGCAAGGGCTCCACGAGCCGGTCGACGACCTCACGGCCGAACCGCTCGGCGACGTACTCACCGATGGCGACGTCGTCGCCGATCTCGGTGGGCGGCAGCTCGGCGTCCCGCTCGATCCGGGCCAGGCCCTCGTCGGACAGCACGCCGGCGAGCGCGGCGGCGGTGCCGGGGACGCCCATGACGTGCCCCTTCGGCATGGGGCGCAGGGCGCCTCGGGTCCACAGCGCGGCGGAGGCGGTGGCGGGCGGCTGGAGCCGGTCGGCGAGGCCCACCGCGCGGGCGAGTCCGACCGCCTCGGGCCGGCGGGCCAGCAGCGACTCCGCGCCGAGGTCGACGCGGGCGCCCGCGATCTCGCCGGGCAGCAGCTTGCCGCCGACCCGTTCCGAGGCCTCCAGCACGGTGACCCGCGCCCCGTGCTCCAGCAGCCGGTGCGCGGCGGCCAGCCCGGCGATGCCCGCTCCGACGACGACGGCGTGCCCGCCGCCGCCCGTGTGTGATCCGCTCATGCCCTCCACCTTCTCAAACGCCGCGCGCCGGTCCCCCAGGGCCGTGTGGCCCCGTCGAGTCCCTACCGTGACCCCATCGCGACCGTCCGGGCCGAACGCCCGCTCCCCTCACGGCGTCTGAGGAACGTCAGCCGTCAGGACACGAGGGGGAGCCCCGCATGCGCACACGACGATCCGTACGATCCGCCCACACCCTCGCCGGGGCCCTGCTGGCGGCGGCCCTCCTGGTCACCGGGTGCAGCGGGGCCGGCGACGAAGGCGCGAGCAAGGCCGGAGGCGGGCAGGGAGTGGCGGCGGACGAGAAGGGGGCCGCGGGCGCGGCGCCCGAGTCCGGGAAGCAGGGCGCGCCGGGCGGCACGGCGGACCGGTCCGCCCCGTCGGCTCCCCGGCTCGCGACGGAGCACATCATCCGCACGGCCTCCCTGACAGTGCGCGTCAAGGACGTGCCGACGGCGCTCGACGAGGCGCGCACCGCGACCACGAACGCGGGCGGCTACGTCGGCGACGAGACGACCCGCCGGGACGCCCGTGGCCACGAGCGCACGCGGGTGGTGCTGCGCGTGCCCGTCGACGCGTACGACAAGGTGCTGGCCGCGCTGGAGGGCACGGGCACCCTGGTCGAGCGCGACGCGAACGCGGAGGACGTCACCGACCAGGTGGTCGACGTGGAGAGCCGTGTCCGGTCGCAGCGGGCGAGCGTGGCGCGGATCCGCGAGCTGATGGACCGGGCGACGCGGCTCAGCGACGTGGTGACCCTGGAGGGCGAGCTGAGCACCCGCCAGGCCGACCTGGAGTCGCTGCTCGCCCAGCAGGCGTCCCTGAAGGACCGCACGAGCCTCGCCACCATCACGCTCACGCTGTCCGAGACGCCGGTGAGCAAGGAGGCGAAGGAGGACGGGGAGCCCGGTTTCCTGGACGCGCTCGCGGGCGGCTGGGGCGTCTTCGTGACCCTGCTGCGCTGGCTGATGCTGGCGCTGGGCGCGGTCCTGCCGTTCGCGGCGGTGGCGGCGCTGGTCGTGCTGGTGTGGAGCAGGCTGATCGGCCCCCGGGTGGCGCGCCGCCCGCGTCCCGAGCCCGCGGCCGAAGGCGGCACGGGCGCGGGCTCACCGCCTGTCGCCCCGGCGGTCCCGAGGCGCGCCCCGGACGCCGGGAACGGTGACGCCTGAGGAACCGTGCCCGACCCTCCCCCGTAGCGTGGGCGGCATGAACACGAGTGCTGCGCACGGGGTGAGGGAACGGCTGGTCGTGATCGGCGGCGACGCCGCGGGCATGTCCGCGGCGTCGCAGGCCCGGCGGATGAGGGGCCCGGACGAGCTGGAGATCGTGGCGTTCGAACGCGGCCACTTCACCTCCTACTCCGCCTGCGGCATCCCCTACTGGGTGGGCGGCGACGTCGAGGACCGGGACGAGCTGATCGCCCGCACCCCCGAGGAGCACCGCGCGCGCCACATCGACGTGCGGCTGCGCACCGAGGTCACGGAGATCGACGTGGAGCGGGGGCGGGTACGCGCCCGTGACCTGGAGTCCGGCGCCGAGTCGTGGACGTCGTACGACAAGCTGGTGATCGCGACCGGTGCCCGGCCGGTCCGCCCGGACCTGCCCGGGATCGACGCGGCCGGGGTGCACGGGGTGCAGACCCTGGACGACGGGCAGGCGCTGCTGGACACGCTGACCCGTACGGAAGGGCGCCGCGCGGTGGTCGTGGGGGCGGGTTACATCGGTGTGGAGATGGCCGAGGCGCTGATCAACCGCGGCTACGAGGTGACGGTCGTCAACCGGGGCCGGGAGCCGATGGCGACGCTCGACCCCGACATGGGCCGGCTGGTGCGCGAGGCCATGACAGGGCTGGGCATCACGATGGTCGACGACGCCGAGGTCACCGCGTTGCCCACCGGCGCCGACGGCCGGGTGCGGGCGGTCGCCACCGCGGACGCCGAGTACCCCGCCGACGTCGTCGTCCTGGGCATCGGCGTACGGCCCGAGACCACTCTCGCGCGGGCCGCCGGGCTGCCCCTCGGCGACCACGGCGGGCTGCTCACCGACCGGTCGATGCGGGTGCGCGGCCAGGAGAACGTGTGGGCGGGCGGCGACTGCGTGGAGGTGCTCGACCTGGTCTCCGGGCAGCTGCGGCACATCCCGCTCGGCACCCACGCCAACAAGCAGGGCCAGATCATCGGCACGAACGCCGGCGGCGGCTACGCGACCTTCCCCGGCGTGGTCGGCACGGCGGTCAGCAAGGTGTGCGACCTGGAGATCGCGCGCACCGGCCTGCGCGAGAAGGACGCCCACCGGGTGGGCCTGCGCTTCGAGACGGTGACGATCGAGTCGACCAGTCGCGCGGGCTACTACCCGGACGCCGCGCCCATGACGGTGAAGATGCTGGCGGAACTGGGCACGGGCCGCCTCCTCGGCGTCCAGATCGTCGGCCGCGAGGGGGCGGGAAAGCGCGTGGACATCGCGGCGGTCGCCCTCACGGCGGGCATGACGGTTTATCAGGTGGCGGCGCTGGATCTGGGCTACGCCCCGCCGTTCTCCCCGGTCTGGGACCCGGTCCAGGTGGCGGCCCGGAAGGCGGCGGCGAAGCTGGGGGCACGGTGACCGCCGTCGCCCCGCCGACGCGACCGACGGGGCGGTGCGGGCTCACGGCGGGGGGACGCGCCTGACAGCGGTCACCCACGCCGGACGCCTGCCGGCGTACCCCGCACGGTCCGGTCCGCGCCTCCGGCTCCGACATGGCCTGGGCGGGCGGGGGCCCGACCCCGGCGGCGCGGTGGGGCACGGGCCGTCCGGAGCGCGCCCGGCGCACGGCTCGAACCGGCAGGCGGGTCGCAGTCGGCGTGCGTCGCGTCTCACGTGCCCCCCGTGCACGGCCGCCGAGCCTCGCCGCCCCCCTCGACGGGACGGCGTCACGCCGTCCCGTTGATGCGTTCGATCGCCTGGCGGGCCTGCTCGCTCGGGGGGCGGGAGGGGAGGGAGGAGACCGAGCCGGTCGTCGAGGTCGCGGAGGCGGTGGCCGGCGGGACGGCCGGGGGCTGTTCGCCGGCCGTCGGGCGGGCGTGGGCGGCGGTGGCGCGGGGAGAGCGGAGGCGGTGGCCGACCGCCTCGTCCAGCGTCACCGGCCGCTGCATCTGCGCGGCGAGCCGCCCCGCCTCCTGGCCGAGCCGGGCGACGTCCTCCCAGGAAAGGCGGACCACGAGCGTCAGCTCGGCCTCGCCGTCGGGCAGCGCGTGCACGGGGACGGTCACTCGGTCGTTCATCGCCTGTGTCCTCACGTCGGCCCCGCGGCGCCTTCCCCGCGCCGCGGGCGGTTGAGGAGACATACGCACGGCGGACGGGCGGCGTTCAGGGGCCCGTTGATTCACCGGCGGCCGTCCGGGCACAAGTGGAACGTGGTCATCCCCGTCCATGACGTGAACCCCGCGCGCCGCACCCCCTGGGTGACGTACGCGCTGATCATCGCCAACATCGTCGTCTTCGTGGCGCTCACGCCCGGTGTCGTCGGCTCTCTGACCGGGGGCGGCGGCAGCCTGGCGGACCTGTGCCACCTCCAGGCGTTCCTGGAACGGTGGGCGGTGGTGCCCAGGGAGCTGATCCACCACCAGCTGCCGGACCTGGTGCCGACCGGCGCCACCGGCGTGGGCCCGCAGGGCGCCGGATGCGTGATCGCCCCGCCCCGCTACGACAAGTCGCCGGAACTGAGCGCGCTGACGGCGATGTTCCTGCACGGCGGCTGGCTGCACCTGCTGGGCAACATGCTCTTCCTGTGGGTCTTCGGCAACAACATCGAGGACCGCATGGGGCACGTCCGCTTCCTGCTGTTCTACCTGGTCTGCGGCTACGCGGCCGCCTACGGCTTCGCGCTGCTGAACGCCGGCTCGGGCGAGCCGCTGATCGGCGCGTCGGGAGCCGTCGCGGGCGTCCTGGGCGCCTACCTGGTCCTGTATCCGAAGGCACGCGTCTGGGTGCTGGTGCCGTTCCTGGTCTTCCTGCCGCTGCGGCTGCCCGCGTGGACCGTGCTGGGCCTGTGGTTCGGGCTCCAGGCGGTGTACTCGGCCGGCCAGGGCGTCACGGACGCGGGCACGGTGGCGTACGCGGCGCACGTCGTCGGTTTCGCCGTCGGCATGCTGCTGGCGTGGCCGCTGAAGCCGGGCACTCCCCCGCCC
The DNA here is from genome assembly GCF_022869105.1 of Streptomyces sp. BJ20. NCBI lineage: Bacteria > Bacillati > Actinomycetota > Actinomycetes > Kitasatosporales > Streptomycetaceae > Streptomyces > Streptomyces sp. BJ20. The sequence continues at coordinate 2,060,240 of NZ_CP094918.1, read as the reverse complement.
CCCGAGCCGCGCGGCATCCTCTTCGGCCGCCGGGCCCGGCCCGGCTGGTAGGACGACCGCCCGCTTGATCGCCTCCGGGCCTAGACTCCCCCCAGCGGCCCGCCGTTCGATGGGGAGGACCATGTTCGACCACACGTACGACAACCCGGTGATCAGCGGTTTCCACCCCGACCCGAGCGTGTGCCGGGTCGGCGACGACTACTACCTGGTGTGCTCCAGCTTCGAGTACGTCCCCGGACTGCCCCTCTTCCACAGCCGGGACCTGGTGCACTGGGAGCAGATCGGCAACGTGCTCGACCGCCCCGCCCAACTGCCGCTGCCGCTCCCCGGCTCGAAGGCGTCCGGCGGTCTCTACGCCCCCACGATCCGGCACCACGACGGCCGCTTCTGGGTCGTCAACACCAACGTCGACGGCGGCGGCAACTTCGTCGTCACGGCCGAGCGGCCCGAGGGCCCGTGGAGCGACCCCGTGTGGATCGGCCTGGAGGGCATCGACCCCGACCTGGCGTGGGAGGAGGACGGCACCTGCTGGTGCGCCTTCTCCGGACCCGCGGGCGGTGTCAACCTGGCGCGGATCGACCCGGTCACGGGCGCGGTGCTGGAGGGCCCCTTCCCCACCTGGTCCGGCAGCGGCCTCAAGTACCCGGAGGCGCCGCACCTCTACCGCGTCGGCGACTGGTGGTACCTGCTGATCGCCGAGGGCGGCACGGAGCGCGGCCACGCCGTCTCGGTGGCCCGCGCCCGCTCCCCGCGCGGCCCTTGGGAGGGCGCGCCCGGCAACCCGCTGCTGTCGCACAGCGGCACCGGCAGCCCGATCCAGAACACCGGCCACGCCGACCTGGTGCAGGCGCCCGACGGCAGCTGGTGGATGGTGCTGCTCGGCGTCCGCCCGCGCGGGTTCACGCCCGACGTGCACGTCCTGGGCCGGGAGACGTTCCTGACGCCGGTGGAGTGGGACGAGGACGGCTGGCCGGTCGTCGCGCCCGTGCCGGAGCGCCACCTGGCGCCGGGCGGCGCCTGGCACCCCGTGCAGGGCCCGCCCGCCCGCGACGACTTCGACGGGACCGCGCTCGCCCCGCACTGGATCTCGCCGTTCACCCGCCCGGAGGGCTCCTGGTCGCTCACGGAGCGCCCCGGATCGCTGGTGCTGCACGCCACCGGCCCCACCCTGGACACCCCCGGCTACACGTTCGTCGGCCGCCGCCAGCAGCACCACGACTGCCGCGTCACGGCCCTGGTCGACCCGGGCACCGGACGCGGCGGGATCTGCGTACGGCTGGACGAGGCGCACCACTACGAGGTGGAGGCCGGCGACGGGGAGGTGCGCGTCGTGGCGCGGATCGGGCCGCTGAGCGAGACCGTGGCCCAGCGGTCCGCCCCGCCCGGACCGCTGTTCCTCGGCGTGACCGTCCGCACCTCGGACCTGGTGCCCGCCTCGCCCCTGCTCACCGACGGTCACACCACCGGCCCCGACACCCTCGCCTTCTGGCTGGGCGACCCCGGCGCCCCGGGCGCCCACCCGCTCGCCGAACTGGACGGGCGCTATCTGTCCACCGAGGTCGCCGCGGGCTTCACCGGCCGTGTCATCGGCATGTACGCCACGGAGGGTTCGGTCGCCTTCGACTGGTTCGAGTACGTCCCGGCGTCCGCCGTGTGAGGGCGGCCCTGGGGCCGGAGGGCCCGTGTGCCGGTTCGGCTAATCTGTCCCCCATGCCACCCCGACCAGCCGGAACACGTCCCACCCTGTCCCTGGTCGCCGAGACCGCCGGTACGAGCGTGCCGACCGTGTCGAAGGTGCTGCGCGGCGGGACCGACGTCTCGGCGGAGACCCGCGCGCGGGTCATGGAGGCCGTACGGGCCGTCGGCTACACCCGCAGGGCCGGGGGCAGGAGCGAGGGCGCGCGGGACGAGAAGAGCCGGTCCCAGGTCCTCGACCTGGTGGTCACCCACTTCGAGGGGTCGTGGGCGAACCTCCTCATCGCCGGGGTCGGCCGCGAGGCCGCCGCGGCGGGGCTCGACGTCGTGCTGACGCTCGCCGAGCCGCACGGCGACTGGGTGTCGCGGGTGCTGCGCAGGCGCGCCCTCGGCGTGGTCGGCACGCTGGTGGACCCGGCGTCGCCGCAGTTCGGCGCGCTCTTCGCGGCGGGTGTCCCGGTGGTGCTGATCGACCCGATGACCACACCGCCCGCGGGCGTGACGAGCGTCGGCGTGGCGAACTGGGAGGGCGGCCGCATGGCCGCCGAGCATCTGCTGTCCCTGGGGCACGAGCGGCTGGGCGTGGTCGCCGGGCACGCCCGCCATCTGTTCAGCCGGGCCCGCGTGGACGGGTTCCGCGGTGCGGCCGACACCGAGACCGGCGGGCGGGCCACCGTGACGGTGACCCACGGCGGCTGGAACCGCGCGAAGGCGGCGGCCGCCACCCACGCCCTCCTCGACGAGGATCCGGAGATCACGGCGGTCTTCGCCTGCGCCGACTCGATGGCGCTCGGCGTCTACGACGCGCTGGGCGATCGGAGCCTGCGGGTCCCCGACGACATCAGCGTCATCGGCTTCGACGACCTGCCGGAGGCGCAGTACATCACCCCCGGTCTGACGACCGTCCGCCAGCCCAGCACCGAACTGGGCGCGGTGGCGGTCAAGCTGCTGCTCGAACTCTCCCGGGGCGAGGACGGCGCGGCCCGGCCCCCGGCCCGGATGAAGCTGGCGACCGAACTGGTCGTGCGTGCCTCGACCGGCCCCGTCTCACACCGGTGACGCGACCACGTCGAGGAGGAGCCGGCTCGGCCGGGCGGCGCCCTGGAGGATCGTGTGCTCGGCCGTGACCGGGGGTGCGAACTTGCCTTCCGGCGCGTAGGTGTTGGTGCCCACGTCCCAGCGCGGTGACGAACTGGGGGCGATGTCGACGCGTATCCGGTGGCCCGGCAGGAAGGTGTGCGCGGTCGACCAGAGGTCCACGGTGATCTCGTAGGCCCGGCCCGGCTCCAGCGGCCCCCTCCCGCCCCGGCCGGTCACCGGGTCGACGGACCGCGCCGATCCCCGCCGCACGCCGTCGGCGACGACGCGGCTGGCGCCGTCGGGGTGTTCGTCGCACAGCCGGACCACCACGTCGGCGTCCGTTCCCGTGGTGACGAGATGGACGACGGCACCAACCGCGCCCATCACCGTGAGGGGCTCCTCCAGCGGACCGGTGCGCCAGGAGACGACGTCCGGCCGTGCCTCGACCGCCGTCTGGTCGGCGGGGCCCGCCCCGAACGGCGCGAAGAGCAGGACCGCGCCGCCGCACGTCGGCACCGGGGACGCCGGGTCGCTGACAAGCCGCCGGCCCCCGCTCCCGGACGGCTCGGGTGCGAGCGCGCCCTCCGGGGTGAGGTACAGCTCGAGCGGCCGGGCGTCACTCGGCGGGAACTCGGCCGTCTCCACCCACCGGTCGGCGCCCATCAGGAACACCCGCACCGGCGGGGAGTCGGGTGCGTCCCCGCGCAGCACCGCGTCGAACCAGCGCAGGTGCAGCGCGGTGAGGTCCACGGACCCGGCGGACGCGTCCGGGCCGAAGTCGAGGCCCGCCGCCCGGCCGGAGAAGTCGTCGTGCGTCCACGGGCCCACGACCAGCCGGGGCGCCGGCCCGCCCGTGTCCTCCGCGCGGCGACGCAGCCGCCGGTAGAGCTCCAGGGTCGGGCCGAGGAACACGTCGAACCAGCCGCCGGTCAGCAGCACCGGCACGCCGACCGCGTCGGTCCGGTCGACGATCTTCCCCGCGCGGTGACGCGGCGAGTCCAGCGGCTCCCGCAGCCGGTCCAGCCCCCACCGGACACTCCCCTCGGCGTCCCGTCCCGCGTGCAGGGCTCCGGCGCCGTACGCCTCGCCCGTGGTGATCGCGCGCTCGGTCGCCTCCTGGCGCCGGCGCTCGGCCTCCCGTTCGCGTGCGGAGGGAAGACGGGTGATCGCGTCCGGGGCGATGGCGTAGTGCGTCCAGGCGAGGGTGCTGCCGAGCTCCGGCACGCCGCCGCGGAAGCGGAAGCCGTCGAGCGCCGACAGCGCCGGCGTCATGGCGGGGGCGAGCGCCCGCAGCGCCGGGGCGCCGCCGAGCAGGGCGGCGAACTGGGTGTCGGAGGCGTAGGACGCGCCCCACATGCCCACGGTGCCGTCGCATTCGGGGCGTGCCGCGAGCCAGGCCACGGCGTCGGCGCCGTCCGCCTCCTCCTGGGCGCAGGGGTCGAAGACGCCCTCGGAGCCGAAACGGCCCCGCACGTCCTGGAGCGCGACCAGGTAGCCGGCGGCGACCAGGCGGCGGACGTCCAGGTACCCGTCGTCCTCCTCCCGGGTCACGTCGTAGGGGTGGCGGGTGAGGAGGGCCGGCCAGGGTCCGGTGCCGTGCGGGAGGAGCAGGAGGGTCCGCAGCCGTGTTCCGTCGCGCAACGGGCAGGTCACCTCCCGGCGTTCGGCGACCGGGTCCGGTGTCGGCCGGGAGGTGACGGGCACGGCTGCGGTTCCCTCCCCTCAGCCCTTCACCGCGCCGGTGAGGCCGCCGACGATGCGCTTCTCGAAGACCGAGAAGAACACCAGGGCGGGCAGCATGGCGAGCGAGGTGAAGGCGAGCACCTTCGCGGTGTCCGTGGAGTACTGCGAGGAGAACACCTGCACGCCCAGCGGCAGGGTGAAGTTGGCCTGCGAGTTGAGGACGTACAGGGGCAGCAGGTAGTTGTTCCAGCTGCCGACGAAGGCGAGGATGCCGACAGTGACCACGCCGGGCACCGACAGCGGGATCACCATGCGGAAGAAGAACCCGAGCCGGCTCATCCCGTCGAGCGCGGCGGCCTCCTCGATCTCGTTCGGGATGGCCCGCAGGAACGGCACCAGGATGATGACGGTCGTCGGCAGGCCGAAGGCGATCTGCGGGACGATCACGCCGAGCAGGTTGTCGACGAGACCGAGGTCCTTGATCACCAGGTACAGCGGGGTGATCGCGATGACCATCGGGAACATCAGGCCCGCCGCGAACAGCGAGTACATGGCGCCCTTGAACCGGAAGTCGTAGCGGGCGATGACGAAGCTGACCATCAGCCCGAGCGCGACGATGCCGGCCGTACTGGCGAGCGCGACGATCAGCGAGTTGGCGAACTCGCCCCAGAAGACGGACGACTTGAGGACGGCCATGTAGTTGACGCCGACCCAGGGGTCGGGCAGCGCGGCCGGGTCGGTGGTGATCTGGGCGTTGGTGCGGAAGCCCCCGAGCACGATGTACACCACCGGCGCGACGCAGACGCCGACGAGGAGCAACGCGACGAAGTAGGTGACCGGACCGCCGTCGCGCCCGGTGGGCTTCCGGGAGATGGTGGTGCTCGCGCTCATCACACGGTCCCTTCCGTGACGGCGCCCCTGAGGTCGCGGCGCAGGACGAAACGCTGGTAGATCAGCGCGACGGCCAGCGAGATCACGAACATCACGACGGCGACGGCGCTGCCGTAGCCGTAGTTGCCCGCGTTGCGGCCCTGGGCGAGCATGTAGATCGCCATGGTGGAGGTCCCGGCGGTGCCCGAGACGTACTGGCCCCAGATGATGTAGACGAGGTCGAACAGCTGCAGCGAGCCGATGATCGACAGGAACGCCCAGATGCGGATCGTCGGTCCGAGCAGCGGCACGGTGATCCGGCGCTGGATCTGCCAGTAGGAGGCGCCGTCGATCTGCGCGGCCTCGAAGATCTCGTCGGGGATCGACTGCAGGCCGGCGAGCATCAGGATCACCGCGAAGCCGAGGTACTTCCAGGTGATGACGGCCATCAGCGTCCAGATGGCCAGATCCGGATCGGATATCCAGTCGGCCTCCAGCGAGCCGAGGCCGATCGCGCGCAGCAGGCCGTTGACGGCGCCGTCGCTCTGCAGCATCAGGCTCCAGCCGGTGCCGACGATCACCTCGGAGATGATGTACGGCACGAAGACGAGGACGCGGATCGTGGAGCGGCCGCGTATCCGCCGGTTGAGCAGCAGGGCGAGACCGATGGCCAATGGCCCCTGGACGGCCAGGGACAGCACCAGGATCAGGCCGTTGTGCCACAGGACGTCGTGGAACGCGGGGTCGGTGAGGATCAGCCGGTAGTTGTTCAGGCCGACCCAGTCGGTGGGGTCTCCGTAGCCCTTCCACCGGTAGAACCCGTAGTAGGCGGCGAGCGCGACCGGGAAGATCACGAAGGCCAGGAACACGATGACCGCCGGCGCGGACAGGACGGCGATCTCCAGTCGCGTCCTGCCCCGGCGGCGTGCGGCCGCGCGCCGCGGGGCGAGGGTGTCGCTCATGTCTGTCCGGTCAGCCCTTCTCCGCCGCGGCCTTGACGTCCTTGACGATGTCGGCTGCGGAGCCCTTGCCGGCCAGCAGGTTCACGACGGCGACGTTCATGGCGTTGCCGACGTTCTGGCCGTACACGGTGTCGAGGAACTGCATGGAGTAGGCGGCCTTGTTGAAGGCCTGGAGCGCCGAGATGTTGTACGGCTCGGTGACGACGTCCTGGGCCGCCTTGTTCACCGGGATGGTGTCGAACGCCTCCGCGTAGGCCACCTGCTGCTCCTTGGTCACCACGAACTGGAGGAAACCGAGGGCCTCTTCGGGCGCGTTCTTGGACAGGGAGTAGCCGCCGGCGCCGCCCATGATGGCGGTGGGGTCGCCCTTGCCGCCGGGGACGGCCGGGAAGGGGAACCAGCCGAGGTCGGGGAGCGGCTTCTTGTCCGGGGTCAGGTCGGCGATGACGCCCGGGTTCCAGTTGCCCATGAGTTCCATGCCGGCCTTGTGGTTGGCGATCAGGCCCGCCGACGATCCGGCGCCCTGCTGCGAGGTCGCCGTGAGGAAGCCCTTCTGGAAGGGGTCGGCGCCCAGGAGTTCCGCGAGGTCGTCGCCGGCCTTCGTCCAGCAGGGGTCGTCGAAGGCGAGCGACTTGGCCGACTCCTGCATGGTCTCCTGGCTGCACTCGCGCAGGGCGAAGTTGTAGTACCAGTGGGCGGCCGGCCAGGCGTCCTTGGCGCCGACCGCGATGGGCGCGACCTTGATCGCCTTCAGTTTGGCGACGGCGTCCTTCAGCTCGTCCAGGGTCGTCGGCGGCGCGGTGATGCCGGCCTTCTTGAACAGGTCCTTGCTGTAGTAGATGCCCTCGGGCTGGGTGTCGAGCGGCATCGCGTAGACCTTGCCGTCGATGGAGGCGCCCTCGAGGGCCGCCTCGCCCACGTTGGCCCGGTCGGTGTCGGTGAGCTCCAGCTCCTTGATCTGGCCGGCGTCGACCATGGCCTGCATCTTGCCGCCGCCGCGCTGGAGGAAGACGTCCGGCGCCGAGCCCGAGTTGAGGGCGTTCTGCAGCTTGCCGTCGAGGTCCTCGTTCTGCACGGTCTGGATCTTGATCGTGACGTCGGGGTGCAGCTTGCGGTACTCCTTCGCGGCGTTCTGCCAGAAGACCAGGCCGCGTCCCTCCATCGCGTTCGTCCAGACGGTCACCGTCGCCTCGCCGCCGACCGCGCCGTCGTCGCCGCCACCGGCGCATCCGGCGGCGGCGAGTGCGAGGCAGCACAGGCCGATCGCGGCAGCCGTCGCGCTGCGGGTCTTCCTCGTCATCGGGCGCTCCTGATCTGTCGACACAAGTGATCCCAAAACTGATTAGTTTGCGCAAACTAATGAGCCATCCGCGAAGTTGGGCAAGGTCTACCGCCGAAAATGTCGGTGGAGCAACAGAAAGTTTTCGCAAGTTGCCCAATCGTTACCGACATAGCGACCGCCGTTCGGAGTGCCGAACAAGGCAAGGAGAGGTCGCGTGCGACGGGTGCCCGGGAACGCGAAAGGCCGGTGCGGCGCGCGGGAGAGCGCGGCACCGGCCTCACCGGCGGCCCGAAGGCCGCCCGTCGACGGTCAGTCGTATACGGTCAGCGGGCGGAAGCCGTGTGGACGTACTCCACCAGCCGCGTCAGGGCGTCCGGGTCGGTGGACGGCATGACTCCGTGGCCGAGGTTGAAGACATGGCCCTCGAGGCCGGCGGCCGAGTCCAGGACCTCCTGGGCCTTGCGCTCGACGGCCTCGCGCCCGGCGAACAGCACGGTCGGGTCCAGGTTGCCCTGGAGCGCCTTGCCGGGGCCGACCCGGCGGACGGCCTCGTCCAGCGGGACGCGCCAGTCGACGCCCACGACGTCCGCGCCGGCCTCGCCCATCAGCCCGAGCAGCTCACCGGTGCCGACGCCGAAGTGGATGCGCGGCACCTCGTAGCCGGCCACCGCGTCGAACACCTTCGCCGACGCGGGCAGCACCGAGCGGCGGTAGTCGGCGGGGGCGAGCGCGCCGGCCCAGGAGTCGAAGAGCTGCACGGCCGAGGCGCCGGCCTCGATCTGCACCTTCAGGAAGGCGGCGGTGATCTCCGCGAGCCGGTCCAGCAGGTCGGCCCACAGCTCCGGGTCGCCGTACATCATCGCCTTGGCGTTCTCGTACGTGCGGGACGGACCGCCCTCGACGAGGTAACTCGCGAGGGTGAAGGGGGCACCCGCGAAACCGATCAGCGGGGTGGCGCCCAGTTCCCGGGTCAGCATCCCGATCGCCTCGGTGACGTACGGGACGTCCTCGGGGGTCAGGTCGCGCAGCCGGTCGAGGTCGGCGCGGGTGCGCACCGGCTGCCCGACGACCGGGCCGACGCCCGGCTTGATGTCGAGGTCGATGCCGATGGCCTTGAGCGGCACGACGATGTCGCTGAAGAAGATGGCGGCGTCGACCTGGTGACGGCGCACCGGCTGGAGCGTGATCTCCGTGACCAGGTCGGGGCGCATGCAGGAGTCGAGCATGCCGATTCCCTCGCGTACCTTGCGGTACTCCGGCAGGGAGCGCCCGGCCTGCCGCATGAACCACACCGGGGTGTGCGGCACCGGCTCACGCCGGCACGCCCTGAGGAAGGCACTGTCGTACGTCGAGGTCGGCTGGCTGCCCGTCGGGCTCACGTTGGCGCTCACACCGGCCAGTCTCGCATGTCGCCGGAACCGTCCCGGCCGCCGGTACACCGGTCCCGGGGAGCGGGGGCGCGCGGCGGGGGTGCGGCGTGATCCGGACACCCCCGGACGGCACGGGTGTCCCTCCCTGCACCGACGGCCCGTTCCGCTTAATCTTCCCCGCATGGCTGCGGCTCAGGGACGACTGTCGGACGGCGCTGGCGGAATGGACGAACCGAAGGAGGCAGGGGGCACCACCGGACCCGGGGGTACGCCCCCGCTGCCCTTCCGGGCCGCTGTCGACGCGCTGCGCGGCGCGCGGCTGCGGCCGCAGATCGAGGTCGATCCCACCCCCGCGCCGAAACGCCTCGCGCCGTTCGCGTACGCGCTGGAGGCGGCGGTCGTGGACGGCGAGGAGGACCTCGCCGACGGCCGGCTGGTGCTGCTGCACGACCCGGCCGGGCACGACGCCTGGCACGGCACGTTCCGGCTGGTGACCCTGGTCCGCGCGGAACTGGAGCCGGAGATGGCGGCGGACCCGCTGCTGCCGGACGTGTGCTGGTCCTGGCTGACGGGAGCGCTCACCGCGCGCGGGCTGGCGTTCGGCGAGCCGAGCGGGACCGTGACGCGGGCGAGCTCCCACTACTTCGGCGGGCTGTCCGAGCGGCCGGCCGCCTCGCAGATCGAGATCCGCGCCTCGTGGACCCCGCGGGAGGGGCCGGGCGGGGTGCCGGACACGGCGACCCATCTGGTCGCCTGGTGCGATCTGCTCGCGCAGGTGGCGGGGCTGCCGCCGACCGCACCCGGGGACGCGTCGGTGGTGACGCTGCCGCAGCGTCGGGGGCCGCAGTCGCGCTGAGGTTCGCCGGGTGGTCGGGTTTCGGCCAGTCGCAACTGTCGCTCTTCGGGCGTCCCGCTCGAACCGCACGGATGCCTCGTTGGCCGTCTCTTTGTCGATACGGCCACATTCGAAAGCGTTGCGCCGCAGACCGAAACCGTTCGATCTTCGAATGATCGATCGTGCGTCCGAATTGCCCGGATTGTTACTCACCAGATCGTGATCATTTCCTAAAGGACATCAGGTTTGGTGCCGAAGACGACTGTGACCTTGAAAGCACGGTTCGTCCCGGCTTCACCCCCACGAGCCGGCCCCGTCCCGCACCCCAGGAGGCCTGGTGTCCGTTCTCCTCGAGCAGCCCTCAAGCCTGGTCGCCTACCGCCCGAACAAGCCGACCGCCATGGTGGTCGTGGCCGACCCCCGCGTCCGTTCCACCGTCACCCGCCATCTGTGGGCGCTCGGTGTGCGCGACGTGATCGAGGCCTCGTCCGTCGCGGAGGCTCGTCCCCGCATCGGCAACCCCCGCGACATCTGCGTCGCCGAAGTCCACCTGCCGGATGGTTCCGGCCTCACCCTCCTCTCCGAGACCCGCGCCGCGGGCTGGCCCAACGGCCTCGCCCTCTCGGCCGCCGACGACATCGGCGCCGTGCGCAACGCCCTCGCCGGCGGCGTGAAGGGCTACGTCGTCACCGGCACCCGCACCAACCTCGGGCTCCCCACCCGTCCCGGTGCGGCCCCCATCGGCGCGGCTGCCGCCCGCCTGCACCGTCGCCCCCCGGGTGCCCCGAGCCACCCGGGTGGCTACCGCGAGCTGTCCGGCCGTGAGGTCGAGGTGCTGCGGCTGGTTGCGGAGGGCCAGTCGAACAAGGCGATCGGCGTCTCGATGGGCCTGTCCGCCCTGACCGTGAAGAGTCACCTCGCCCGCATCGCCCGCAAGCTCGGCACGGGCGACCGCGCCGGAATGGTCGCGGTGGCCCTGCGCACCGGCATCATCCACTGACCCCTCCTCCCGCCGAACCGTCCCCGCACCTCCCCGAGCCGTCTCCCGACCCGTCCCGACCGCCTGCTGCCCGCGCCCGCCGATGCCCCCGCGTCGGCGGGCGCTCTCGCGCCCCCGCCCGCGCGAGGAGACGCGCGGGAACCGGCGGCGGCCTGTTCTCGCTGGTCGGCGCGGTCACCGGGTGGAGGGGCGGGCCGGGTAGCGGCCCGTACGGATACTCTTGACAGGTGACCGACGCCCACGACACCGCAGCAGACAGTTCACTGCGCACCACCGGAGGCGCCCCTCCGGACGACGGCGGATCCTCTGCTGAACAGGCGCCGATCCCCCTGCTGGAGCCCCGCGAGGGCATCCCGCCCGTGGTGGCCGACGAGGCCGCGCTCGCCGAGGTGGTCGCCGCCTTCGCCGCTGGCCGCGGACCCGTCGCCGTGGACGCCGAGCGCGCCTCGGGCTACCGCTACGGACAGCGCGCCTACCTCGTCCAGCTCCGGCGCGAGGGCGCGGGCACGGCGCTGATCGACCCGGTCGCCTGCCCCGATCTGTCCGCTCTGAACGAGGCGCTGTCCGGTGTGGAGTGGGTGCTGCACGCCGCCACCCAGGACCTGCCCTGCCTGCGCGAGATAGGCATGGCGCCGACGCGGCTCTTCGACACCGAGCTGGCGGGCCGCCTGGCCGGGTTCCCCCGGGTCGGCCTCGGCGCGATGGTGGAGAGCGTGCTCGGCTACCTGCTGGAGAAGGGCCACTCGGCCGTCGACTGGTCCACGCGCCCGCTGCCCGAGCCGTGGCTGCGGTACGCCGCCCTCGACGTCGAGCTGCTGGTCGACCTGCGGGACGCGCTGGAGAAGGAGCTGGACCGGCAGGGCAAGCTGGACTGGGCGCGGCAGGAGTTCGACGCGATCGCCTCGGCACCGCCGCCGGAGCCCCGCAAGGACCCCTGGCGCCGTACGTCGGGCATGCACAAGGTCCGCCGCCGCCGGCAGATGGCCGTCGTACGGGAGCTGTGGCAGACACGGGACCGGATCGCCCGGCGCCGTGACGTCTCCCCCGGCAAGGTGCTGTCCGACGCGGCGATCGTCGAGGCCGCCCTCGCCATGCCGTCCGGCCCGCACGCCCTGGCCGCGCTGAACGGCTTCGGCCAGCGGGTGGGCCGCCGCCAGCTCGAGCAGTGGCAGGCGGCCGTCGACCGGGCGAAGGCGCTGAGCGAGGACCGGCTGCCCCAGCCGGGCCAGCCGGTGACCGGTCCCCCGCCGCCGCGCGCCTGGGCCGACAAGGACCCGGCGGCCGCGGCCCGGCTGTCGGCCGCGCGGGCGGGCGTGACCGCGCTCGCGGAGCGGCTGAACATGCCCGCGGAGAACCTGATCACGCCGGACACCGTGCGCCGGATCTGCTGGGAGCCGCCGGCCCCGGCGACCTCCGGGACGGTCGCCGCGGCCCTGACGTCCCACGGCGCCCGCGCCTGGCAGGTGGAACAGGTGACCCCGGTCCTGGTGGCGGCCCTGACGGGCTGACACCGCCGCGTCCCGGAAGGACGAGCCGGCCCACGACGCCGCTCGCGCCCCCGTCCCACCCCCGGCGCGCATGCCGGGCGGGTGCTTCGCCCCCGTGCCACGAGCTCGTAGGCACCGCTCGGCGGGGCGTCCAAGGTGATCCTCGGTGCGCTGATGCTGCTCGGCCGGATCGAGATCGTGCCCTGGCGGTGCTGCTCCGGCGCGGTTACTGGCGCGCGTGAGCACGCCGACGGGAGGTGGCGCGTACCTTGTCCGGAATGCCCGCCGGCGACGGTCCGGGGTCGCACCCGGAGGCCGACGCCCCGGGGAAGTGAGCTGTTGACAGGGGCGCTTGACCTGAATTCCGGCGCACTGTCCGCGTGCGTCGACCGTGATCGGGAATACGTGGAACGGGGCACAGGTCCGCCTCTCGCTCCGCGGCGGGGACATGGGTTAGCCTCGTCCCGGCTGCTCTTCCTGCGAAAACGCCCGCACCCCACGTCGGAGGAGTTTCCTGCGGAGCGGCCCGAACTCCGAACGGAAAATCTCTGACAGGAACAAGGGGCACCATTTCATGGAACCCACCCAGGTCCGCCCGGCCAACCCGCAGCATTCGGACACACTCCCCCACACGTCCGAAAACTACAGGACAGCGACGATCCGCACGCCTGCGATACGTGTGGAGAAATACGGCAACTGGGAGATCGAGTACGAGTTCACACCCGCTGCGGGTGACCACGGCAACCTGCTCGTGGTGTTTTCCTCCGTCGGCTCCAAGTACGGATTCGGCGCCGCCCTTTCAGGCGTCCAGTGCAACGTACTGAGAATCCGCGACCGGTTCGACGGAGGCCCGTCGTACTACGTGGCGCGGGCCATGGACTTCTCCGTTTCGGACGCCGTCGAGGAACTGATTACCCACTACCGGGAAAAGCTGGGCCTGGCGCGGGAGACGGTGGTTCTCGCCGGTTCCTCGAAAGGCGGCAGCGCCGCCATTTTCTACGCGCTGAAGTACGGCTACCGGCACATCGTCGCCTCCACGCCGCAGTACTTCATCGGCAGCTACTCGCAGGGGCACGGCGTGCTCGGCGAGTGGGTCCTCGGCGAGGGGCAGCCGCAGGAGAACGTGGACCGGCTCGACTCGGTGCTCCCGGAGCTGCTGGCCGAGACCACCGATCTGGACCGGAACATCTACCTGTTCTCCTCGACGAAGGACTACCAGTACGAGGAACACGTCGTCCATTTCCTCCCGGCCCTGCGGAAGTACTCCAACTTCAACTCCTTCATGGTGGAATCGCCCGCCCTGGTCAAGCACGCGGAGGTGACACGGCAGGGCCTCTCGGTGATCCTCAGTGTCATCTACGCGCTGACCGAGGGCACGGTGCCGCGGTTCGGCGAGGTGCAGATCGGCTCCAACGAGGTGGACGAGGACGCCGCCACCGAGCACCTGGCGGATCTGCGGGCGCGGGACGCGGCGGCGGGCGTGCTGACCGCCGCGCAGCTCACCCCCGAGCAGGCCACCCTGTCCGGGCACGCCTTCCTGCCCGGTGTCTCCGCCGAGCAGGGCGAGGAGGCCGGCGCGCGGGAGACCAAGCAGCTGGTGCTGGTCCGCGACGAGCAGGCGTGGGTGGCCGACGCGAAGACGGTGCCGGTGGACCAGCTGTACCTGAAGTACTTCGACACCCACTTCGCGTCCTACAAGGACGGCGGCTTCACCTGCGAGGCGCGGGAGCTGTTCGACACCCTGCCCGACGGCGTGTACGACGTGTTCGCCCGGGTGACCAGCGAGAGCGAGGACATCGACCGCAGGGTGCCGCTGGTCGCCTACCGGGCGATCGACCGGCGCGCCGCCTCCGGGGGGCGCGAGGTGGTCCTCAGAGGTGACGCGAAGAGCGTCCGGGTGATCAAGCGCGATCTCACGGCGGCCGGCCCCGGCGGGTCCGTGTTCGCGCTGAAGCGGTTCGCGATGGAGGGCCCGAAGCTCCGGGTGTACGGCATCTTCTTCCTCCCCGGCCGCAACGCGGACCGCGCGACCCACTCGACGTACTACCTCACGCTGCGCGGCGAGGCCGGCACGCACACCGTCGCGCTCAAGGCGGTGAAGCGGGAGGACAAGGTGCGCCCGCTCATGGCGCCGGGCGACTTCGGCTCGTACTCCTTCGGGTACTTCACCTCGGTGGACAAGGACGGCGTGGACCTCTCCGACGTGCCGCCCGGGACGTACACGGCTCAGATCGCGATGAGCACCGGCGGCGGGCTGTTCGCGCACCAGGCCGGTGAGCTGGAGGTGCGGGAGAACCGGGCCGCCTCGGTGGCCCGCCGGATCTCCGGCCGGAACGAGCGGGTCAGCACGCGGGCGCGGCTGCGCCGGGGCCTGCGACGGCGGCTCTGGCGGTCGTAGCACCGCCGTGGACCTCACACGACCGGCCCCCGCCCGCGGGGGCCGGTCGTGTGATGTTCGCCGCTCCGGCCGACGGGGGTGTGCAGTGACGTTACCCGCAAGTAGCATGGGCCGTAAGCAAGCGCTCAGCATCCCGTACCTGGAGGAGAGCCATCGTGCCTCGTACCGTCAGGGACGTCGTCTTCGTCGACGGCGTCCGTACCCCGTTCGGCAAGGCGGGCCCGAAGGGCATCTACCACGAGACCCGTGCCGATGACCTCGTCGTCAAGGCGATCCGGGAGCTGCTGCGCCGCAACCCGGGTCTCGACCCGAAGAAGATCGACGAGGTCGCCGTCGCCGCGACCACGCAGATCGGCGACCAGGGCCTGACCATCGGCCGTACGGCGGGCATCCTCGCGGGTCTGCCGCAGTCGGTGCCGGGCTACTCCATCGACCGCATGTGCGCCGGCGCCCTGACCGCCGTCACCACGGTGGCCGGCTCCGTCGCCTTCGGCGCGTACGACGTCGCCATCGCGGGCGGTGTCGAGCACATGGGCCGCCACCCGATGGGCGAGGGCGTGGACCCGAACCCGCGGTTCGTCTCCGAGAAGCTGGTCGACGAGTCCGCCCTGTTCATGGGCATGACCGCGGAGAACCTGCACGACCGCTACCCGAGCATCACCAAGCAGCGCGCCGACGAGTACGCGGTGCGCTCCCAGGAGAAGGCCGCCAAGGCGTACGCCAACGGCAAGATCCAGGCCGACCTGGTGCCGGTCTCCGTGCGCCGCACCTCGCCCGAGGGCGGCGAGACCGGCTGGGGCCTGGTCACGGCCGACGAGCCGATGCGCCCGGGCACCACGCTGGAGAACCTGGCGGGTCTGAAGACGCCGTTCCGCGTGCACGGCCGGGTCACCGCGGGCAACGCGGCCGGTCTGAACGACGGCGCCACCGCCTCGGTCATCGCCTCCGAGGACTTCGCCCGCGAGAACGGGCTGCCGGTGAAGATGCGCCTGGTCTCCTACTCCTTCGCCGGGGTGGAGCCCGAGGTCATGGGCTACGGCCCGATCCCGGCCACGGAGAAGGCGCTCGCGCAGGCGGGCCTGTCCATCGACGACATCGGCCTGTTCGAGATCAACGAGGCCTTCGCCGTCCAGGTCCTCGCGTTCCTGGAGCACTACGGCATCGCCGACGACGACGCCCGCGTCAACCAGTACGGCGGCGCCATCGCGTTCGGCCACCCGCTGGCCTCCTCCGGCGTCCGTCTGATGACGCAGCTGGCCCGCCAGTTCGAGGAGCAGCCGCACGTCCGCTACGGCCTGACCACCATGTGCGTCGGCTTCGGCATGGGCGCGACCGTCATCTGGGAGAACCCGCACTTCGAGGGGGACAAGTGAGCACCACCGCTGAGCTTTTGAAGGGTGCGGCCGAGCTGTTCCCGGGCGAGGTCGTCACGCAGGCGCACGTGCGCCACTTCGACCTGCCGCTGGGTGCTGGGCGCTTCGCCCTGATCACCCTGGACAACGGCCACGACCACACCAAGCCGACCACCCTCGGCCCGCAGTCGCTGGCGAACATCGACGCCGCGATCGACCAGGTCGAGAAGGAGGCCGCGGACGGCGAGATCGTCGGCGTCGGCGTCACCGGCAAGCCGTTCATCTTCGCGGTCGGCGCCGACCTCAAGGGCGTCGAGCTGCTGAAGCGCCACGAGGACGCGCTGGCCATCGGCAAGGGCGGCCACGACGTCTTCAAGCGGCTGTCGAAGCTGGCCGTGCCGACCTTCGCGTACTACAACGGCGCCTCCATGGGCGGTGGCGTCGAGGTCGGTCTGCACTGCACCTACCGCACGGTGTCCGCGGCGCTGCCCGCGTTCTCGCTGCCCGAGGTCTTCCTCGGCCTGGTGCCCGGCTGGGGCGGCTGCACCCTGCTGCCGAACCTGATCGGCGCGGAGAAGGCCGTCTCGGTGATCATCGAGAACAGCCTCAACCAGAACCGTCAGCTCAAGGGCAAGCAGGTCTACGAACTCGGCATCGCGGACGCGCTGTTCGAGGGCGCGGACTTCCTGGAGCAGTCGCTGATCTGGACCGCGTCCGTCCTCAAGGGCGAGATCACGGTCGAGCGTCCGGCGATCGACCGCGGCGAGGCCTGGGACCAGGCCGTCGCCAAGGGCCGCTTCATCGCCGACTCCAAGGTGCACGGCGCGGCCCCGGCCGCCTACCGCGCCCTGGACATCATCGCCGCCGCCAAGGACGGCGACCTGCAGAAGGGCTACGACGCCGAGGACCAGGCGCTCGCCGACCTGATCATGGGCGGTGAACTGCGCGCCGGCATCTACGCGTTCAACCTGGTGCAGAAGCGCGGCAAGCGTCCCGCGGGCGCCCCGGACAAGAACCTGGCCCGTCCGGTCACCAAGGTCGGCGTCGTCGGCGCCGGTCTGATGGCCTCCCAGCTCGCGCTGCTGTTCCTGCGCCGCCTCGAGGTGCCGGTCGTCCTGACCGACATCGACCAGGAGCGCATCGACAAGGGCGTCGGCTACGTCCACGCCGAGATCGACAAGCTGCTCGGCAAGGGCCGGATCAACCAGGACAAGGCCAACCGTCTGAAGGCCCTGGTCACCGGTGTGCTGGACAAGGCCGAGGGCTTCGCGGACGCGGACTTCGTCATCGAGGCCGTGTTCGAGGAGATGGGCGTCAAGCAGCAGGTGTTCGCGGAGGTCGAGGCGGTCGCCCCGGCGCACGCGATCCTCGCCACCAACACCTCCTCGCTGTCGGTCTCGGAGATGGCGTCGAAGCTGCGGCACCCCGAGCGGGTCGTCGGCTTCCACTTCTTCAACCCGGTCGCCGTCCTCCCGCTGCTGGAGATCGTGCGCGGCGAGAAGACGGACGACGCGTCACTGGCCACGGCGTTCGGTGTCGCCAAGAAGCTGAAGAAGACCGCGGTGCTGGTGAAGGACGCCCCGGCGTTCGTCGTCAACCGCATCCTGACCCGCTTCATGGGCGAGATCCAGAACGTCATCGACGAGGGCACGCCCGTCGAGGTCGCGGAGAAGGCGGTGGAGCCGCTCGGCCTGCCGATGTCCCCGCTGGTCCTCCTCGAGCTGGTCGGCCCCGCGATCGGCCTGCACGTCTCGGAGACGCTCAACCGGGCGTTCCCGGACCGCTTCACGGTCTCCCCGAACCTGAAGGCGGTCGTCGAGGCCGGCAAGCGCGGCTTCTACGTGTACGACTCGGGCAAGCCCGAGCTGGACCCGGAGGTCGCCGCGCTGCTGAAGCAGGGCGACACCGTCCTCACCGAGGAGCAGGTCCGCGACCGGGTGCTGGACGCGGTGGCCCAGGAGATCGGCCTGATGCTCGACGAGGGCGTCGTCGCCGAGGCCCAGGACATCGACCTGTGCCTGATCACCGGCGCCGGCTGGCCCTTCCACCTGGGCGGCATCACGCCGTACCTGGACCGCGAGGGCGTCTCCGAGCGGGTGAACGGGAAGCGGTTCCTGGAGCCGGGGGTCGCTTCGGTTCCGGCGTGACGCGGGTGTGACACGCGGACGTGACGCGTGAAGGGGCCTCCGCCTTGGGCGGGGGCCCCTTCGTCGTCAGTGTCAGCGTGCGCCGTCGTAGGAGAGGGGGGAGGAAGCTCCCGCCGAGAAGCCGAGGACCGTGAAGGGAACCGGGGTGGCCGGCGACTCCGCGCCGCTCGCGGTCACGGTGAACACCTCGACGAAGTGGGCGCCCTCACCCCACGCCCAGCCGGAGTCCCAGGACCACATCCCGTCGGGCGCCACCATCGCGCCGCCAAGGAGCACACCGTTCTCACGGAAACCGACCTGCGCCGCGCCCGGAGCGGACCCCCTGAACACCACGCGGGCGTCCATGACCTGTTCATGCACCCCCGGCACCGTCACCGTCGGCGCCGCGCCGTCGCCCGCAGGCGCCCCGCCGCCCCGCGGCATCACGGGCGCGTCGACGACGACGAAGGAGACCTCGGTCCGCTCGGAGTGGAAGCCCTGCGCGTCCACGGAGAACAGCCGGACCAAGTGCTTGCCCTTCTTCCAGGGGTTGTCCGCCTCCCAAGACCAGCTGCCGTCGGGGGTGACGGGCGGCGAGGCCAGGAACTTGCCGTTCTCCCACAGGCTCACCCGCACGGCGCCCGGCGCGACACCGGCAAGACGCACCGCCGAGACGGGGACCTCCTCGTTGAAGGCGGGGGTGCGGACCATGGGCGACGGGAAGGTCTCCTGGCCCTTCAGCTGGGACGTCGAGGCGAGGTACGCGTCGATGGCGGACCTGTCCCGGTCGGGCTCCTCGTAGCCGTTGCGCACGAAACCCAGACGGGGAGGTGTGCCGTCGGCCAGCAGGTTGACGATGCCCATGAGGGCGGGGACGTTGCGCCGGGTGACCTGGGTGTGGTCCGTGATGAACGGCGACTCGCTGAACAGGAAGTTGAAGTTGCCGTAGTTCCGGAACAGTCCGAGGAACGGCTCCACCTGCACCGGGTACTGCTCGTCCTGCGGCGACGAGAGCAGGTAGATGTTGGCGTCCCGGTTGACCTCGGCCCGCACCAGATCCGGCAGGAGGGCGTCCAGTGCGCGGACGTTCTCCTGCGGTACGCCCTCGCCCAGCATGTACGCGGCGACCTTCGGGCGCACGGTGCTCACGTACGTTCCGATCAGGAACTGGGGCACGATCGAGACGATGTTCCGGAAGCCGTAGCGCAGCCCGAAGTACAGGGCTGCGCTCCCCCCCTTCGAGCCGCCCCACATGGTGACATCGGCGGGAGTCAGCGACAGCGCCTCCATGACGTTGAAGATCAGGGTGGCGACGGACTGCTCCAGGGAGTAGTCCATCTCCTTGCACAGGTAGTAGCTGTTCGTCCCGTCGAACCGGTCACGGATCCAGAGAATGTTGGCGCGTACGTTGTCGAACACGCCGTTGGACCATCCGTAGTCGTCGGGCGCGGAGAAGTTGGCGAAGACGACGACGAGGTGCCGGTTGCCGTTCTTGGCATGGGCAAATCGGTACTCGACGGGGAACGTCCCCGAGGCCTCGATCCCGTTGAGCAGGGGCCGCCCGGTCGAAGGTGCCTTGGACATGGTACGGACTCCACTTTCAGGGATGCTGCGTGTTTTGGCTGGTCATGGGTGGATCGGTCATGATGGCGGGATGCTCCGACGCCCCGCTCCCGTGTTCCGCGCGCCGGGACGGCGACTGCTCGCCGCCCTCTTGCCGGCGGTCGCCCTGGCGGGGCTCGCCATGTCGGGAGACGGGCGGACCGGGACGGCCCCCTCTCTCACCGAGGCCGGTCCTCTCACCGTGGCCACCTGGAACATGTGCGGGGTGCCCCGGTGGAACTGCGCGGGAACGGGCGACAGTGACGCCAAGCGGGAGCAGATGGAACGGCTCGCCACCGAGTCCGGCGCCCGGGTGATGTTGCTGCAGGAGACCTGCGCGGCCGATGTGGAGGCGGTGCGCGACGTCCTCGGGCCGTCGTGGCACTCGGCGTTCCAGCCCTACACGCGGCGAGATTCCGAAGGGCACCGATCCACGGTCCGCTGCGGTGCGTCCGGCCGAGGGGACGCCGGCTACGCCCTGCTGTCGGCGTACCCGCTGACGGACGTGCGCGCGGTGTCCTCGCCGCAGCCGGATACCGGGGTGCAGCGCGGCATCCTCTGTGCGTTCGTCGCGGCGTACAACGTCACGGTGTGCACCGCCCATCTCACCCCGCACGGGGGCGAACACCCGCCTGCGGAGCGGGACTTCCGCAGTGATCAGCTGGCGGCGCTGGCGGACGCGGTGCCCGAGCGGCGGACCGTGTACGGCGGCGACCTCAACGTGGTCCCGCCCGGGGAACACAACCCGGACTCCTGGGTCTGGCCGGAACGGCCGTACGGCACACATCGGGAGTGCGACGAGGGATCGGCCCGGGCGACCCACGACTCGCGGCACAAGCTGGACTACCTCTTCACCGGGCTGCTCCGCACCGGGTGCCGGGTCATCGACACAGGCGTCTCCGACCACCGGGCCCTGGTGATCCAGGTCGACAGCCGCGTCGGCTGAGGCGGCGCGGCGGTGACTGCCGCCCGGCCCGCCGAATACGGCACCGAGCGGAGCCGTCGGGGTCACACGATCACGCCTTGGTGATTCCGGTCGTCGGCGGGCGGGGTGTGCTGCCCCGGAGAGGACTGGGAGGGTACCGCCCCCATCAGACCCGTCGACGGATGCCGCCCGGTGAACCACTGCGGCTTGCCCCGCTGCACGGGAGTCATCGGACGCCCCGCCTGCCGCACGTCGACGGTGCCGACCGCGGGCGCCCGCGCCGCCTCGGACCGTAGGTCTCCGCCCGCGACGAGCATCCGGTCCGCGAGCCGCGCGGCGGCGTACCCGTCGTCCAGGTCGCAGAACTCGCGCTGGAACCACTCGTAGCGCTCGGCGTAGAAGTCCTGGATACGGTCGATGTCGCGGATGGCCGCAACCAGTTCCTCGGACGTGTAGAGGAGCGGTCCGGGGGCGCTGCTCTCGAAGTCGAAGTAGAAGCCGCGCAGTGTGTCGCGATAGTGGTCCAGGTCGTAGGTGAAGAACAGGATGGGCCGCCCCGTGTTGACGTAGTCGAACATCAGGGAGGAGTAGTCCGTGATCATCACGTCGGTGATGAGCGACAGATCGGCCATGTCGGGGTAGTCGGAGACGTCGAAGACGAAGCCGTCACCCGCGCCCGGGACCGGGTCCACCACGTTGGGGTGGCGGCGCACCATCAGGACGTGGTCGGGCCCGAGCTGCTCACGCGCGGCCTCCAGGTCGATCCGGAAGTCGAGCTTGTACTTGCCGGGCGCGTAGAACTGGTCGTCGCGCCAGGTCGGCGCGTACAGCACGACCCGCTTGCCCTTCGGCAGACCGATCCTTCGGCGGATCTGCTGCTCCTTCGCCTCCATGCCGGGCCGGCGCAGAATGTCGTTGCGCGGGTAGCCGCTCTCCACCATCTCGCCGGGGAAGCCGAAGGCCCGCTTGAGGATCGGGGTGGAGAAGCTGTTGGGCGACACGAGCATGTCCCAGTTCTGCACCTCCTTCTCCACGCGCTCCAGGTAGCGCTGGTCGGCGAAGTGGATCGACTCGATGTCGTGGCCGATCTTCTTGAGGGGCGTACCGTGCCACGTCTGCACGACGACCTGGCCGTCCCGCTTCTTGAACCAGTCCGGGAGGTGGTTGTTGGCGACGACGTACCGGCTGGTGGCCAGGGCCTCGTACCACTCCGGCGACCACATGCGGACGGGCGTCGCCGTGGGCGGCACCTGCACTTGGTCGTCGCGCACCACCCACAGGTGTTCGAGGCCGACGCGGCGGCGCACGAGTTCCTCGTGCAGGGCACGGGGACTGTCGGAGTACTGGGTGCCCTTGAAGGCGTCGAACAGCACGGCGTCGCGCACCGGCTGTCGGCGGGCGTCGGGGTAGGCCTTGGTGCGCAGCAGCTTCTGCCGGTACGGACCGCGGGCGTGGTCGGGCATCGCCGAGTGGACGAGCAACGACAGCCTGTCCCAGGCCTCGGCTTGCATCTCATAGCGGCGTTCGCTGCGCTCGTACTCCAGCGGGAAGGACCTGACGAGGTCCTGGTCGATCTTCACCATGAGGTCCTCGAGGCGGTCCTCGCGCGCCACGGCGGACAGATCCTGGCGGCGCAGGAAGAAGTCCCACCGCCCGGACGCCAACGGGATGTCCCCGGCCAGGGTCTGCATGGCGGCGGGCGTCAGCACGGAGCGGAACTCGTAGCCGTTCCAGGTCAGCGGCACGGCGCGCTCCGCACCGTGCGCACGCGAACGGACCACTATGTGTGCGGCCCGGTACTGGTCCTCGGCCAGCCGGTCGGCCGCCGTGTAGCGGCCCCGGATTTCCAGCGATCCGTCCTCGTGCCATTCGCACAGCGTCGCGACGGGCAGGGTGGCGCGCTCGAAGAGCACGAGATACCCGGACCCGTTGCGGTGGACGACGACCTCGCGGTCGCCCTCCCCGGTCTGGAGCGACGCGGGCATGCGGTAGTGCCCGTCGGTCGCCTCCTCCGCCATGACCGGGTACATGGTCATCTTGCGGCCCTCGACATGGAAGGTCGTCTTCCACCCGTTGCTGCCCATGCCCCAGGACTGCGGGACGTCCGCGTCCGTCGCGGCGTGCGCACGGGACTTCGGCACGAGGCTGCTGAGCGGGACCCTGGTGGAGAAGGTGCACCATCCGTCGCCGCCGGGCGTGAAGGACACCCGGGCGTCGTGCCGGCCGGCTCCGTTCAGGCTGGTGACGCGGAACTTGCCCCATTCCGGCACCTTGGGGCCGAGGTAGACGCCGCGCAGCTCCAGCTGGTCGCCCACGAGGCGGTGCTGGGTGATGCGGCAGCGCACGACCTCGACGCGGAGCTTGAGCTTGCCCTGGACGAAGACCGGAAGGACCCGCGTGTTCTTGTCCACGTACCGGTAGGGCGGGTTGGCGGCGGAGCCCGCGCCCCCACGGTCGATGCCCCGGTAGCGGAAGAGTCCGCGGCTGAGCACGCCGGCGGCCACGTCCCAGGTGCCCTCGACCCACTGGCCCTTGCGCTTGAGACGCGTGGTGTCGATCCGCGACTCGAATCCGGCCCAGTCGTAGCAGTAACGATTCTGCTTGCTGTCCTCGGTGGCACGCGGCGCATAGACCGTCTTCGCCGGGGTGACCAGCATGCGGCCCTGCTTCTTGTTCCGCAGGGCGATCGCCTTGACCGACATGTGCTTCTTGTGCACGTTGATGAAGCGGACGTAGGCCGTTCCTGACAGCACGAGCGTGTCGGCCTGACCGTCCCACCGGGCGTCCGACAGACCGCCATGGAGGGACAACTCTTTGTCCAGCCGATAGGCCTTCTTGTCCAGACCCACCGCCCTGTCACCGAGGTAGGGGTAGTTCAGATAGCGCCGGAACCGCCGCTGCACCGGCATGGGACCGCCGCGGCGCTCGAACTCGATGACCTCGAGGAGCTCGGCCAGACACCGCTCGCGCACCAGCAGCCACTTGACGCGGGCGTCCGCGGGCAGTTCGTCGATGATGGTGAGATCGGTCTCGTCCAGGAACTCGTTGGCCCACTGCACGAACGAGTCGCGGTACTCCTCGTCGGCGTCCGGCAGCACCTTCAGGTGCAGCATGAGGTCCGACTTCAGGCAGGCGAGGTCGTACTTCCGCTTGCTCTGCGCGTACACCTCGGCGTCCTGCTCGCCGAGGAGGCGGCTGACGGACTTCACCGCCGCGACCCGGTCGCGCAGGTTCGACAGCTCCGAGTGGCGCTGGGTGATGGACGGCGCCGCACCGCCCTCGCGGCGACGCCAGAAGTAGACGACGTCCGATATGACGTCGACCTTCGTGGCGCTGAAGTGGGCGTACATGTTCACCCACGAGTCCTCATACATCACGCCTTCGGGGAACCTGATGGCGCGGGCGTCCCAGAAAGAGCGGCGGAACAGCTTGTTCCAGACAGTGCGGTCGTAGATCAGCGCATCGAACTTCGTGATGTGCGTGCCGCGGCGGTTCTTCTGCATCGGGCTCTTGTGCAGGGGCGACTGCCACTTCTTGGTGGAGTTCATCATCTGCACGTTGCCCGAGACGAAATCCGCCTCGGATTCCTCGAGGGTGCGCACGAGAAGTTCGTAGGCGTACTCGGGGATGACATCGTCACCATCCACGAAGGCCAGGAACTCCGACGCGGGGTGGGTGTTGCGCAGCCCCACGTTACGGGCGTGGCCCGGGCCGTGGGCGTGCTGGCGCACTAGCCGGAAGCGCGGGTCGGCCGCGCAGAAGTCGCCGGCTATCCGCACCGAACCGTCCGTGGACCCGTCGTCCACGAGGACGACCTCGAAGTCGCGGAACGACTGGCGTGCGATCGACTCCAGGCATTCGGCCAGATAGGCCTCGACGTCCTGAAAGGGCACGACGACACTCAGGCGCGGCCGAACCACCAACTCGTACTCCTACCAAGACAATTCGCCCATCGGACATCAGCAGCCCGCACTGGACGCCCACCCCGTCACGCGGCCGACGCACACACTGCCGCCACGCCGATCCGACACCTGTCGACCTTGTGAAAACGCTTGACCGTGTAGTCACAGGATGCGCACATCTTAGGCCAACCTTAAACAAGGTCAAGACCGGTTCACCGTGCACTCAACGTCCTGATGCGGGACAACCCCACTGGCCACGCGGCAGGAACCGCTGTTTATAGTTCTCCCTCTGACGTGATCGCATCAGTGGGCCGGTCCTCCCCCCACCCGGGCCCTGCCACTCCGCTGGGCGGAGCCCGCGAGGAGAGGAACCGCACACATGGCACACAGCACCACCACGGAGTCTCGGCATGCCCAGCCGGAGGACGGCGGCGGACGCCGCAGGTCCGAACGGCCCCGCCGCCGCTGGGGCCGCATCGTCCTGCTGTCGCTGGTGGTACTCCTCCTCGCCGCGGGCGGCACGGGCTACTGGGTCTACAGCGGCCTGAACGGCAACATCACGGGCCTCGACCTGGACGAGGCGCTGGGGGACGACCGCCCGGAGAGACTGCCCACGTCCGGGCAGAACCTCCTGGTCCTCGGCTCGGACTCACGCGCCGGCAAGAACGGCGAACTGGGCGTTGGCAACGTGCCGGGCGCCCGGTCGGACACCGCGCTGGTCGTACACATCCCTGAGGGTCGGAGCGAGGCCGTCGCCGTGAGCATCCCGCGCGACACGCTCGTCACGCGCCCGGAATGCACGAAGTCGGACGGCTCGACCCTGCCCGCCGCCGACCGCGTCATGTTCAACTCCGTCTACTCCACGGCCGGTCCGGCCTGCGTGGTCAAGACGGTGGAGAAGATGTCCGGTGTCCGAATGGACCACTACATGGAGATCGACTTCGCCGGTTTTAAGGGACTGGTCGACGCGATCGGCGGCGTGACCGTGACCGTCGACGAGCCCATCAAGGATGAATCTAGCGGCCTGGACCTGAGCGCCGGCACTCACAAGCTGGACGGCACCCAGTCCCTGGCGTTCGTGCGTACCCGGCATGGCATCGGCGACGGCAGTGACCTGGGCCGCATAGGCCTACAGCAGCAGTTCATGCTGGCCCTGCTGTCCGAGGTGAAGCGGCAGGACCTGTTCGGCAGCCCCACCAAGACCTACAAGATCGCCGACACTCTGACGTCGGCGCTGACCACCGACGCCGAACTGGCCTCGCTGACCAGCCTGGCCGAGTTCGCGCGCAGCATGAACGGGGTCGACCCCTCCACCATGGAAACGATCATGCTCCCGGTGGCGTACGACAAGGTCGACCCGAACCGTGTCGTGGCCGCCCAGCCCCAGGCCGAACAGCTGTGGGAGGCCGTCCGCACCGACTCGGACATCCCCGAGTCCGCGAAGAAGTCGCCTGCCACGGGCGGGTGACCCTCCACGGCGTCCCGGCGGCGAGGCCGTTCAGCTCTCGAGCGTGGTCCAGCGTGTGAGCGCGAGGCCTTCGCCGTCGCCCTGCCGGGCGACCCGCGGCCGCCCGTCGGCGCCGATCAGGGCCATCACCACACGGCCCCGACCGTCCAGCGTCAGGGCCGGGGCGCCCTGGCCTGTCTCGGCCAGCTCGTACCACCAGAACCCGTCGCCCTCCTGCTCGGCGCCACCCGTGCCGAGCACGGCGGCACCGCCACGGCTGCGGTAGGCGAGGACGACGCAGTCGTAGCCGTCGATGGTGGTGCGGAGCGCCGCGTACGGACGGTCGGCCGGGGTGCCGCCCAGGGCAGCCGGCCAGCCGCCGACCCGCCAAGCCGTGGCGCCGTCGCTCTCGGCGTCCGTCCAGAAGAACGTGGCGCGGCCGGGGCCCGTCTCAAGAGCCGCCACCGTGCCGGGCTCCGGCTGCAGCGAGAAGGCGCGGGGACCGGCGAAGTCACCGCCGGGTTCGGCCTGTCGCCAGACCAGCACGCCCGTCTCCGCGGCGGCGCACATCTCGACGCGCCCGTCGGTCAGCGCGATCGCCGCGGGCGGGTGGTGGACGGCACCTCCGGGTAGCACCTCCCAGTTCCGCCATTTGCCGTTCGGCGCCTCGCGCCGGAGTCGCAGTCCGCCCCGGTCGCCGTGGACGACGACGTGCACGCTGCCGTCCCGTGCGACGGCCCCCGCCGGTGCGGCAGGCGCGGCGGAGGCGTCCGCGTACGGGTTGCCGAGCGAACGCCAGTCGGAGAAGGCGAGGCCCGTCTGGTACTGGACGGCGTGCACGAGATCGGCGCTCCGTGCGCCGTCGGCGCCGACGCGTTCCCTGCGGCCGAGGAAGTGCACGTAGGTGTTGGCTCCCTGGAGCACCGTGAGATGTGTGAGGCCGGGGGCCGGGACGACCTGCGGGCCCGTCCAGTCCGGGCCTCCGACGCTGGTCTCCGACCAGCGCACCACGCCGTCCTGAGCGAGCGCGTACAGCGTCAGCTTGCCGTCCTTGCCCCGGGTGAGCCACTGCCCGTTGGCCGCTCCGACGGCGGGCCCGGAGTGCTCACCAGTGTTGCGCCCGCCCTTGCCGGGAGTACCCGTGAGACGTGTCGGCCTCTTCCCCATCGCCTGGTGAAACCTTCCTGCAGCCCGCCGCGCCACCGACACGGAACCTCGGCATTTTGCACATCATATGTGCACGGTTCACCGGTAGTACTTGGTGCGTCCGTCGGCTCCGCCTGCGCCCCTTCGGCGCATGGCCTCCGTGTGGAACTGGTCCGTCCGGGGATGCGGGGGCTGCGGGGCCGGCCCCTCCAGGCGCTCAGACCTCCCGCCACCCCTCCAGCGCCAGCCCCGCCTCCTCCTTGCGCCGGGTGACGCGGAGGGTGGCCGTC
Source organism: Streptomyces sp. BJ20 (assembly GCF_022869105.1). Lineage (NCBI taxonomy): Bacteria > Bacillati > Actinomycetota > Actinomycetes > Kitasatosporales > Streptomycetaceae > Streptomyces > Streptomyces sp. BJ20. The sequence continues at coordinate 2,032,788 of NZ_CP094918.1, read as the reverse complement.
GCGGGGTCGAGGGTGGCCGCGACCAGGGTGCCCTGGGCGTCGACCGCCAGGGCCACCTCCGCCGTGGACGGGAGGGGCGGGCCGGACTCGGTCCACCAGGCGCCCGCCTGCTCCTGCTCCGTGGGGTACGCCGCGAACGCCACCCGGCCGCTCGCCGAGCGCTGCGCCAGCACCGTGCAGTCGTGCCCGTCTATCTCGCAGCGCACCGCCGCGACCGGGCCGGGGCCCGCCGCCCGGAGCAGCGGCACCGGCTTGCCGCCGGGACGCCAGGCGCACAACTCCCCTTCCTGGTCGGTGAAGAAGAGGGTGGTCCGCTCGGCGGACGTGCGCAGCCCGCGCAGGGTGCCGGGGCGGGCGGCGACGTCCGCCGTCTCGCCCGAGGTGGGCGTCCTGCCGGGCTCCTCCTGACACCAGTGCAGGATCCGGTCCGGCGTGGACGCGTAGACCTCGACCAGGCCCGACTCCCGGCTCACGGCGACCAGTTGGTCCTGGACGCCGGAGCCCTTCAGGTCCCGCCAGGGGTACCAGCCGCCCCGCTCCTTCTGCACCAGCAGGCTGACCCCGCCGCCCGCGTTGCGCACGAAGACGTACGCGCGCCTTCGGTCGTCCACGGCCACGGCGGGCGTGCCCGTTCGGTCGCCCTTGCCGTTGGGGTGTCCGACCGGGGACCAGTCGAGCGGGGCGAGCAGCGGGCGGAAGTGCGTGCAGTGCACCAGCCGGGACTCCCCCGACCCTGCCTGCCGCCACGCGGCCAGATGCGCGTACCCGTCCGCGCCCTGTCCCACGGCCGCGGGTCCCTGCCGGAGCCCCAGGTCGCCGCCGGCCCGGCGGAAGGGCTCCCAGGGGCCGCCGGGAGCTGTTTCCGCGCGGCACAGGACGGCGTCGTCCGATTTCAGATAGACGGTGAGGCGGCCGTCGCGGCCGCGGAGAAGCCAGTCGCCGTTCACCTGTTCACCTTACGCACTGCGGTCCGTGCCGTGGGCGCGGGGATCCCGCCGTACGGCCTCCCCCGCGGGGGGATTGCCCGGGCTTGCGTGGGACCCTGACCGTATGGAAGAGGCCGGTTCCCTGCTCGTGATCGTCGACGCCGCGAACGTCGTGGGGTCGGTGCCCGACGGGTGGTGGCGGGACCGCCGGGGCGCCGCCGAGCGGCTGCGGGACCGGCTGGCCGCCGACGGGCTGCCCGGCCTCCCGGGCCCGGTGGAGATCGTCCTCGTGGTGGAGGGCGCCGCCCGGGGCGTGGAGTCCGTGCCCGGGGTGCGGGTCGACCCGGCTCCCGGCAGCGGGGACGACCGGATGGTGGACCTCGTGGCGGAGGCGGGCCGGCGGCCGGTCCTGGTGGTCACGGCCGACCGCGAACTGCGGCGCAGGGTGACGGAGCTGGGGGCGGAGGTCGCGGGGCCGCGTACGGTGCGGCCCGCGCCGCGCCCGGACTGACCACCGGTCACGGGCCGGACGCTCCCCTCCGGGCATCGAGCCGCGCTCACCTCGTGCCCCGCGTCACACGGACGCGGAGCCCCGGTCGCACCGGCGCGCCCGGCGGAGACTGTTCCCGCTCACACTCCGGCCCCGCCTCCCGGCACGTCCGGGAGGCGGGGCCGGAGGCCCGTGGAGCGCGCGCCGCGTCAGGGCTTCGGCGGAGCCGGGGATTCCGACCCCTCGCCGCGCGCCAGGCGGCTGTGGCTGCGGCTGTACAGGAAGTACACGACGACGCCGATCGCCATCCAGACGCCGAACCGGACCCACGTCTCGGCCGGCAGATTGAGCATCAGCCACAGCGAGGCGCCCACCGACACGATCGGCAGCACCGGCACCCACGGGGTGCGGAACGCGCGGTGCAGGTCGGGGCGGGTGCGGCGGAGGATGATCACGCTGATCGCGACGATGACGAACGCGAACAGCGTGCCGATGTTCACCAGCGCGGCCAGTTCGTTCAGCGGGGTGAAGCCGGCCAGCACGGCGATGAGCACGCCGAGCAGGATGGTCGGCCGGTGCGGGGTCTTGAACCGGGGGTGGACCCGGGAGAAGAACCGGGGCAGCAGCCCGTCGCGGCTCATCGCGAAGAAGACCCGGGTCTGGCCGAGCAGCAGGATCATGCAGACGGTCGTCAGGCCGACGGCGGCGCCGAAGCTGATGAAGCCGGCGAACCAGGGATGCCCGGTGGCCTTGAACGCGTCCGCGAGCGGAGCGTCCACGGACAGGTCCCGGTAGTTCTGCATGCCGGTGACGACGATGGACACCAGGACGTACAGCAGGGTGCAGATGAACAGCGACCCGAGGATGCCGCGCGGCATGTCGCGCTGCGGGTTGCGGGTCTCCTCGGCGGCCGTGGCGACGATGTCGAAGCCGATGAACGCGAAGAACACCACCGAGGCGGCCGTGAAGATGCCCATCACGCCGAAGTTGGCCGGGGCCCAGCCGAACATGAGCTGGATGAGCGGGGAGTCGAGGCTCTCACCGGCAGGCACGGGCTGGGCGTCCGGGATGAACGGGTCGTAGTTGTCGGCGGTGATGAAGAAGGCTCCGGCGATGATCACGACCAGGACGACGGTCACCTTGATGGCGACGACGACCGAGGTGACCCGGGCGGACAGCTTCATGCCGAGGACGAGGATGCCGGTGAGGACCAGCACCAGGACGGCGGCGAGGATGTCGAAGCCGAAGACGTCGGAGCCCTCACGGCTGCCGAGCGCGGCGGGCATCTCCCACCCGGCGTTCTCCATGAGCGACTGGATGTAACCCGACCAGCCGACCGCCACCACCGCCGTGCCGAGCGCGAACTCCAGGACCAGGTCCCAGCCGATGATCCAGGCCGGCAGCTCGCCCAGGGAGGCGTACGAGAACGTGTACGCGGAGCCCGCCACGGGGACGGTGGAGGCGAACTCGGCGTAGCAGAGCGCGGCGAGCGCGCAGACGACACCGGCCACCACGAAGGCCAGGGCGGTGGCCGGGCCGGCGTTGTCCTTGGCGACCGTGCCGGTGAGGACGAAGATGCCGGTGCCGATGATGACACCGACGCCGAAGACGGTCAGATCCAGCGCGGACAGGGATTTCTTGAGGGCGTGCTCGGGCTCCTCGGTGTCGCGGATGGACTGCTCTACCTTCTTCGTCCGGAAGAGGGGGCTTGTCACGGGTACCTCCCACGCTTGTCGTCCTCGACATGATCGAGAGGGGGCGTGGTTCGTCTGCCCCGGCGCGGGCGCCTTCACGCGAACGGGCCGCGCGCGCCACACTTCACAGTGGCACGCGCGGCCCGTTCGGACCACGTGCGCGCGGCCGGACCGGTGACGGCGGGTCGCGCGCGGACGGCGGGTCAGTCCCTGGCGGGCTCCACCGAGTCGACGGCGTCCGCGGAGGAACGCTCGGCGGGGGTCCCCCCGCTCGAGCGGAGCCGAGAGTGGGGGAGGCCGTCCAGCTGGGCCACAAGGCCGGTGACCTGACGGGCGACGTCCGGGGCGGTCAGCCCGATCTCCGCCATCACCTCGGCGCGCGAGGCGTGGTCGAGGAAGCGCGGCGGGATGCCGAAGTCGCGCAGCGGCATGTCCACCCCGGCGTCCCGCAGCGCCTGGGCGATCGCGGAGCCGACGCCGCCGACGCGCGAGTTGTCCTCGACGGTGACGACGACGCGGTGCTTCGCGGCGAGCGGGGCCATGGCCTCGTCGACGGGCTTGACCCAGCGCGGATCGACGACGGTGGTGGAGATGCCCTGGCGGTCCAGCAGCGAGGCGATCTCCAGGCACATCGGGGCGAGCGCGCCCACGGAGACCAGCAGCACGTCGGGGGTGTCGGTGCCGGGCTCGCGCAGGACGTCCATGCCGCCGACGCGGCCCACGGCGGGCACGGCGGGGCCGACGGCGCCCTTGGAGAAACGCACCACGGTGGGGGCGTCCTCGACGGAGACGGCCTCGCGGAGCTGGGCGCGGACCTGGTCGGCGTCGCGCGGGGCGGCGAGCCGCAGGCCGGGCACGACCTGGAGGATCGACATGTCCCACATGCCGTTGTGGGAGGCGCCGTCGGTGCCGGTGACGCCGGCGCGGTCGAGCACGAAGGTCACGCCGCACTTGTGCAGGGCCACGTCCATGAGCACCTGGTCGAAGGCGCGGTTCAGGAAGGTGGCGTACACGGCGAAGACGGGGTGCACGCCCGCGTGGGCGAGGCCGGCGGCGGAGACGGCGCCGTGCTGCTCGGCGATGCCGACGTCGTAGACGCGGTCGGGGAAGCGCTTGGCGAACTTGTCCAGGCCGACCGGCTGGAGCATGGCGGCCGTGATGGCGACGACGTCCTCGCGCTCCTCGCCGAGCTTGACCATCTCCTCGCCGAACACGGACGTCCAGTCGGCGCCGGAGGTGGCGATCGGCAGGCCCGTGTCGGGGTGGATCTTGCCGACGGCGTGGAAGCGGTCCGCCTCGTCCTGGAGGGCGGGCTGGTAGCCGCGGCCCTTCTCGGTGATGCAGTGGACGATGACCGGGCCGTTGAACCGCTTGGCGCGGGCCAGCGCGGACTCCAGGGCCTCGATGTCGTGTCCGTCGATCGGGCCGACGTACTTCAGGCCGAGGTCCTCGAACATGCCCTGCGGGGCGATGAAGTCCTTCAGGCCCTTCTTCGCGCCGTGCAGGGTGTCGTAGAGGGCCTGGCCGACGACCGGGGTGCGCTCCAGGAGGTCCTTGGTGCGGGTCAGGAAGCGCTCGTAGCCGTCGGTGGTGCGCAGGGTCGCCAGGTGGTTCGCCAGGCCGCCGATGGTCGGCGAGTAGGAGCGCTCGTTGTCGTTGACGACGATGACCAGCGGACGGTCCTTGGCGTCGGCGATGTTGTTGAGCGCCTCCCAGGCCATGCCGCCGGTGAGGGCGCCGTCGCCGATGACCGCGACGACGTGGCTGTCGTCCCGCTTCATGAGCTGGTTGGCCTTGGCGATGCCGTCGGCCCATCCGAGCACCGTGGAGGCGTGGCTGTTCTCGATGACGTCGTGCTCGGACTCCTCCTGCGAGGGGTAGCCGGACAGGCCGCCCTTCATCTTCAGCTTGGAGAAGTCCTGCCGGCCGGTCAGCAGCTTGTGCACGTAGGACTGGTGGCCGGTGTCCCAGAGGACCTTGTCCTTCGGGGACTCGAACACCCGGTGCAGGGCGATGGTGAGCTCCACCACACCGAGGTTGGGGCCGAGGTGGCCGCCGGTCTTCGAGACCGCGTCGACGAGGAAGGTCCGGATCTCCCCGGCCAGCTGGTCGAGCTCCTCCAGGGTGAGCCGGTCCAGATCGCGCGGTCCCCTGATGCGGGTCAGCAGCGGCACCCGTGCCTCCTTGCAGTAGAGCTGATCGAGCTGTTGCCGGGCGGGTCGAGTCTAATCTTCCGCTCAACCGATCGTTCCCAGGGCGGTGCGTCGTACATCACCCGTTCGGGCAGTACCCCCATGAGACGCCCCTACGACACGACTGTGCCCGGCACCTGTGAAGGCACCGGGCACGGTCACACCCGAAAGGGGCGCGGGACGGTGTCGACATGCGGCTCCGCCGCGTGGGCGCGACCAGCCACGAACCGGCCCGCGGCCAGGCGACCAGGGCTAAGCCCGCCCGGCGCTCTTCTGCGTCTTGCGGGTGACGGCGTCGATGACGACCGTCGCCAGCAGCACACCACCGGTGATCATGTACTGCACCGGAGAGGCGATGCCCTCCAGCGCCAGCCCGTACTGGATGGACACGATGACCATCACACCGAGCAGCGCGTTCCACGTGCGGCCACGACCGCCGAAGAGCGACGTGCCACCGATCACCGCGGCGGCGATGACGTTCATCAGGAACTCACCGGTACCGGCGCCCTGGTTGGCGGAGGCGATCTTCGACGCGACGAACAGACCGCCCATCGCGGCGAAGGTGCCGGCGATCGCGAAGACCGAGATCCGGACCATCTCCACGTTGATGCCCGCACGGCGGGACGCCTCGACGCTGCCGCCGAGCGCGAACACCTTGCGGCCGTAGGAGGTGCGGCGCAGCACGAAGTCGGTGAGGACCAGGAAGGCCAGGAAGATCACCACGGCCAGCGGCAGGCCCTTGTACTGGTTGAACACGATCGCCACGGCGAAGGCCAGGACCGCGAGCACCACCGTCCGGACGATGATCTCGTTCAGCGGGCGGGAGGGCACCCCGGCGGCCTCACGGCGGCGGTTGTCGAAGAACGCCGACAGGAAGTACGCCGCGGTCGCGAACAGCGCCAGACCGTACGCGGCGGCCACGTCGCTGAAGTAGTAGCTGGTCAGCTTGACGACCAGGCCTTCGGAGTCCAGGTTGATGGTGCCGTTGCTGCCGAGGACCTGGAGCATGAAGCCCTGCCAGAACAGCAGGCCGGCCAGGGTGACGGCGAAGGCGGGGACGCCGATCTTGGCGAAGAAGAAGCCGTGGATCGCGCCGGCGACCGTGCCGGTGAGGATCGCCAGCACGAGCGCGAGTATCTCGTTCATGCCGTGCGTGATGTTCAGCACGGCGAACATGGCGCCCGCGACACCGCTGACGGAACCGACCGACAGGTCGATCTCGCCGAGCAGCAGGACGAAGACGATGCCGACGGCGATCATGCCGGTGCCGACCATGGCGACGGACATGTCGGAGAAGTTGCCGGCGGTGAGGAAGTTGCCGTTCAGGCTGGTGAAGATGGCCCAGATGACCAGCAGGCCGATCACCACGGGAATGGAGCCGAGGTCACCCGCCTTCATCTTCCGCTTGAACTCGTTCCAGTAGCCGGCCAGGCCCTGCTCGCGCACCAGCAGCCGGGGGTCGACCGCGGTGACGGCCTTGGCGGCCGCGCCGGGGTTCGTCACGGAGTGGTCCTCGGCGGTGGGGGTGGAGGTCTTCTCGGTGCTCACTTCTTGATCTCCCCATTGGTGCGCGCCGCACGACGGGTCACGGCGTTGTCCGTGGCGCCCGTGATGGCGGAGATGATTTCTTCCTGCGAGGTCGACTTGACCTCGAAGATGCCGTTGTTGCGCCCGAGGCGCAGGACGGCGACCTTGTCCGCCACGGCCTTCACGTCCGCCATGTTGTGGCTGATGAGGATGACCGCGTGGCCGCGCTCGCGCAGCCGCTCGACCAGGTCGAGGACCTGCGCGGTCTGCTCGACGCCGAGGGCGGCGGTGGGCTCGTCCAGGATGACCAGCTTGGGCTCGCCGAGCATGGACCGGGCGATGGCGACCACCTGGCGCTGACCACCGGACAGCGAGGCGATCGGGATGCGGACGCTGGGGATGCGGATCGACAGGGTGTCGAGGAGCTCGCGGGAGCGGCGCTCCATCTCCACCTCGTCCAGGACGCCGCGCCTGCGCAGCTCCCGGCCCAGGTAGAGGTTGCCGACGACGTCGATGTTGTCGCAGAGCGCGAGGTCCTGGTACACCGTCGCGATGCCCAGGTTCTGGGCGTCGTGCGGCCTGTTGATCTGGACGGCCTTGCCGTCCCACTCGATGACGCCCTCATCGATGGGATGCACGCCGGCGATCGTCTTGACCAGCGTGGACTTTCCGGCGCCGTTGTCGCCCACCAGGGCGACCACTTCACCGGCGTGGACCTCAAGCTCGACGTCGGTGAGCGCCTGGACGGCACCGAACCGCTTGGAGACCCCGCGCAACGCCAGCACGGGCGTAGCGGACACGTGAACCATCTCCTTCGCCGCCTGACCCGGCGGGAGGTTGTGCAAGGAATTTGGGGGGGTGTTCCGTCCGGCGCCCCGCGTAGCTTGCGGGGCTGGTGTGTGCGGGGCGCCGGCGGAAGCGCTGGGCAGTCGTCCCGTCGGGGGAGTCCGGGTCTGCGGACTCCCCTCGGTCACGGGATGCGGGACTGCGCCTACTTGAGGCCGATCTTGTCGCAGGCGGCCTTGTACCTGTCCGTGCAGATCTCCTGGACGGTGTAGATGCCGTCCTTGATCACGGTGTCGTTGATGTTGTCCTTGGTCAGCGAGACGACCGGGACGATCACCGACGGGATGCCCTTGTCGGTGGGGCTGTCGACCTTGTCCTTGGCGATGGAGTCCAGCGACTTGCCCTGGGCCAGCGCGACGGCCATCTCCGCGGCGACGTTCGCCTCCTGCGGGTACGGCTTGTAGACGCTCATGTACTGCTCACCGGTCACGATGCGCTGCACGCCCGCGAGCTCGGCGTCCTGGCCGGTGACCGGGATGTTCTTCAGGCCGGCGGCCTTGAGGGCGGTGATGATGCCGCCCGCCATGCCGTCGTTGGCGGAGTAGACGCCGACGATCTTGTCCTTGCCGAGGGCGGAGATGGCGCCCTCCATGTTGGCGTTGGCGTTCTCGGGCTTCCACTCCTTGGTGTCGTACTCGCGGCCGATCTTGACCTTGCCGTCGAGGACCTCGTGCGCGCCCTGCTTGAACATGGCGGCGTTCGGGTCGGTGGAGGAGCCGTTCATCATGACGATCTGGCCGCTCTTGGCCTTGTCGCCCAGCGCCTGGAGCAGGGCCTCGCCCTGCGTCTTGCCGACGGTCACGTTGTCGAACGACGTGTAGGCGTCGATCGGGCCCTCGGCGAGGCGGTCGTAGGCCACGACGGGGATGCCCGCGTCCTTGGCCTTCTTCACGGAGCCGGCGATGGCCTTGGAGTCCACCGCGTCCACGATGAGGACGTCGACCTTGTTGGTCACCATCGTGTCGACCTGCTGGTTCTGCAGGCTGGCGTCCTGCTTGGCGTTGGCGTAGACGACCTCGCCCTTGTTGTTCGTGAGCTCCTTGACCTTCTTCTCGATCAAGGGCTTGTCGAGCTTCTCGTACCGCGCGGTCTGGTTCTCCGGCAGGAGCAGACCGACCTTGATGTTGTCGCCCTTGGCGGCGGAGTCGCCCGAGTCGCTCTTGTCGCCGGACTCGGCGGCGCTGCCACAGGCGGCGAGCGAGACGGCCATCGCACCCGCGGCGATGGCGAAGGCGGCACGACGCATACGCGTGTTCACTTCTACAAACCTCCCTGACGAGGCCGCGTCGTTGCGGCCGAGGTGGCTGGAAGTCAACTCGGCCGCACGTGCGACGTCAAGAAGTAAATCCTTAACGAGATGGCAACGGTGCCATCCGTTCTCTAAGTGAAGGCAGGTGTGGACGCGGCGAGGGACCCCGTCGCGGTTCCGTCCAGAAGGGTCGAATCGCCCATCTCGCTCAGTGCCAGCGCGAGGGCGCCGAGCACCTCGGCGCGACCCCCAAGTGCCCCCGGAAGGACGGAGAGTTGGCGCGCGGCACTGGGGATGGCGTAGCGTCCCACGGACTCCCTTATGGGGCCCAGGACCAGCTCCCCGGCCTCCGCGAGGTCGCCGCCGAGCACGACCCGGCTCGGGTTCAGGAGGTTGCACAGATTGGCCACACCGCTGCCGATGTGGCGGCCCACGTCGGCGATCACCCGACGGCATCCCGGGTCACCGTCCCTGGCCGTCCTCACGACGCCCTCCATGGTCAAGTCCGTGCCGTGGCTGGGCTGGAGCAGCGGCAGCACGTAGCGCGCGGCCGTGAAGGTCTCCAGGCAGCCGCGGTTGCCGCAGCGGCAGACCGGACCGGACTCGTCCAGGGTGATATGTCCGATCTCGCCCGCCGTGCCGCCCGGGCCGCGGTAGATCTTCCCACTGATCACCAGGCCGGCGCCGACACCGCTGGCGACCTTGATGTACGCCAGGTCGCGCACGCCCCGGCCGCTCCCCCAGACCATCTCGCCGAGGGCGCCCAGGTTGGCGTCGTTGTCCACGTGCACCGGCACGCCGAGCCGCCCCCGCAGCTCCTCGGCGGGACGGGTCCCGGACCAGCCGGGCAGGATCGCGGTGGACCCGAGGGTGCCGGACTCCACGTCGATCGGTCCCGGCACGCCGAGACCGACGCCCGCGACCTTGGACCGGTCCACGCCGGTGGCCTCGATCAGCCGGTTGACCAGCTGTTCCGCCCGGTCGAAACCCTGGGAGGAGGAGGCGTCCACGTCGAGCGGCTCGGACTCCTCCGCCAGCACCTGGTGGGCGAGGTTGCCGACGGCGACCCGCAGGTGGGTGTGCCCGAAGTCGACCCCGATGACGATGCCGGCGTCCCCGCTCAGCGATACGCTGCGGGCCCGGCGTCCGCCCGACGAGGTGGGGGTGACCTCGACCGTACCGCTCTCCTTCAGTTCCCGGACGATGTTGGAGACCGTGGCCGCGGACAGGCCGGTCGTCCTCGCGATCTCCGCCTGGGTCAGGGAACCCGCAAGACGTACTGCTCGGACGACCCGCTCCAGGTTGGCTCGGTGCAGCGACGACTGCGACCCCGGAGTCTCCATTGACTCTCACCCTCATCCCTGGCCCGCGTCACCTTGGGTGACGAGGCCTTGTACAAGTTATGAAGTCCAAGCTCCGCTGAATCGCCCAGTGCCGTCAAGACCTTGACAGAAATCGGTTCCAGGCCGTGTCCGGCCGACTACGTGCGGTGCGTCACAGGGGTCCGGCCCCGGAGAGGTGTCTCTCCGGGGCCGGACCCCTGTGTACGACGGGTGGAGCGGCGGTGGGCGTCGCCCCTGTGGAGCGGCGGTGGTCTCAGCGGAAGGTTCCCTGTGACACCGAACCGGCGATCCGCCGCTGGAAGACGCAGTACACGATCAGTACGGGCACCACCGTGATCACGATCGCCGCGAACAGGGCGCCGTAGTCGATGTCGTAGACCTGCGAGGACGCGTAGGCGGCCATGCCCTGGGTGAGGACCCACATGTCCTGGTCGGTGTTGAGCGCCACCGGCAGCAGGAACTGGTTCCACAGGCCCAGGAAGTTGAAGATCGCCACCGCCGCCATGCCCGGACGGGCCATCGGCAGCATCACCTGGAAGAACGCCCGCCAGTCCCCGGCACCGTCGATCAACGCGGCCTCGTACACGTCGTGCGGCAGCGACCGGAAGAACGCGTAGAGGAAGAACATCGTGAACGGCAGCGCGAACGCGACATAGGTGAGGATCAGTCCTGGACGCGTGTTCAGCAGCCCGAAATTCTGCAGCTGGAAGAAAAGCGGAACGATCGCCAGGAAGACCGGGAAAGTGAGGCCGGCGAGCATGACGTAGTAGATCAGCCGGCGGCCGGGGAACTCGAACCGGGCGAGAATGTAGGCGCACATCGCGCCGAGCAGCATCACCAGGATCAGTGCCGAGACCACGACGATCACGGAATTCAGGAAATACCGTCCGATGTTCGCGTCGGTCCACGCGTTCGCGTAGTTCTCGATCCGCCAGTGATCCGGCAGCGAGAACGGCGACGAAAGGATCTCGCCGGTCGATTTGAACGACGACATCAGCACCCACAGCATGGGCACGATCACGATCACCGACCACAGGATCAGCAGGGCGTGCGAGATCGCCGCGAATCTGCGGTCGCTGCCCGCGGCGACGCGCGTCAGCCTCCGGTCTCTCGCCGGTTCACGGTCACTGGCCGGCTTCCGGTCGGCGGCGATGACGCTCACCCGGCACCTCCCTTGGCTGCGGCACGCCGAGCTGCGGACCCAGGTGCTTTCCTCTTGCTCTCGCCCTCGCCGCCGCCCGTGAGGCGGTTGACGAGGAACACCAGCGCCGCGAACACCAGGGTGACGACGGCGAGGACGACGCCCATCGCGGTGGCGTAGCCGAACTGCTGCTTGGCGAAGGCGACGTTGAACAGACGCTGGCTGATCGTCAGGGTCGAGTTGTCCGGGCCGCCGTTCGGCACCATCGCCTGCACGTAGACGAACGCGTCGAGGGCGGCGATGCCCAGGTAGATGTACGCCGTCTGCACGCTGTCCCGGATCGCCGGCAGGGTGATCGAGATCGTGGTGCGCAGCCGGCCGGCCCCGTCGATCCTCGCCGCCTCGTACAGCTCGGCGGGAACGCCCTTGATCGCGGCGACGAAGAGCACCGCGTAGAACCCGACGAGTCCCCAGATGATGACGAACATCACGGCCGGCATCGCCGTCGCCTTCTCGCCCAGCCACGCGAACGTGTCGAACCGGTCGAGGCCGAGGCCCGTGAGGACGCCGTTGAGCAGCCCGGCGTTCGGGTCGTACATCTGCGCCCAGATCAGACCGACGATGATCGCCGGCACGACGTAGGGGAAGAACGAGACGATCCGGTAGAACGACGCTCCCCGGATCCCTCGGACGGGGCCCTTCCCAGGCCCTCCCAGGGTGATGGCCACGGCGACCCCGAGGGCGAGCGTCAGCGTCACCAGCGGCACGAAGACCGCGAGGAGTGCGACGTTGCGCAACGCCTTCAGGAAGATGTCGTCCTGGAACATCTTCGTGAAGTTGTCGAAGCCGACGAAGTTGTAGTCCGGGCTGAAGCCGCGCCAGTCGGTCATCGCCCAGAAGATCGCCTGGCCGAACGGGATCAGGACGAAGATCACGAAGATGGCCAGCGGGACACCGAGGAACGCGAGGAAGAACGTCACCCGGTCGAACGTGAGCTTGCGGCGCCGTGGCCGCCCACCGCGAGCGGCCGGCTCGGGCCGGCGGCTCGCGGTTCCGGCAGTGGGGATCGTGTCCTTCATCGCGGTGCTAGCTGACCTTGACCTTGTCGACGGAGTCGTCCTCCCGGACCTTGTCGGAGATCCTCTGCAGGGCCGAGGTCAGCCCCTTGCCGTCGAGGTCACCGGCGAGGAACGAGTTCCACGGCACCAACTGGTCGGTGTTCATCCCGTAGGTCTCGACGAACATGTAGTTGAAGATGTTGGTGCCCGCGGCCTCCAGCATCGTCGTCTGCGAGACGAGGGCCGTCGATCCGTAACCGTCTGCGGGCACGGTGCCCTTGACGATCGTCGGGGCCAGCTTCGTCTTCGAGAAGTTGGCGGCCGACTTCTCCGACAGCATCGCCCGCAGCACCTCCTTGGCGCCGGCCGGGTTCTTGCCCTGCCGGGGCACGATGAACGGCTCGCCGGCGGCCGCGCGGAGCGACTCCCAGGGCAGCGCCGGCTTGTCGGTGAGCGTCATCGACGGGAAGCCGGTCATCTGGAAGTCGGCCTTCGTGGCCTTCTTCATCTCGTTCTCGATCCAGCCGCCGGAGGGGTAGAGCAGCGCCTTCTGGTCGTTGCTCCAGATCGCCTGCGCCTTCTGGAACTGGGTGCCGGAGCCGCCGGGGACGAACATCTTCTGCCTGACCATGGTCTCCATGACCTTGATGACGCCCTGGACGGCCGGGTGCGACCAGCAGCCCTTCTCCAGGTTCTCCAGGCCGAGCCGGACCTCGTCGCCGCCCTCCTTGATCGCCGAGTCGATCAGGAGCGTGCGGTAGTAGGTCGCCGCCTCCTTGCCGTGGACGAAGAGGTACTTGCCCTTCTTCTTCGCCTGCTGGCCGAGGTCGAGCGCCTCGTCCCAGGTCTTCGGCGGGGTCCAGCCGTTCTCCTCGAAGAGCGTCTTCGAGTACCAGACGCCGTACACGGTCATCACGTAGTTGAGAGCGACGAACTTGTCCTTGAACGTGCCGGGGGCCTTGACACCGGGGTAGACGATGTCGGCGATCTTCTTGCCCTCGTAGGTGTTGGCCTCGAAGAGGTCGTCGAGCTCCTCCAACTGGTCGAGGATGCCCAGGAAGCCGATCTGGTCCTCACCGGAGTTGTCGATGAGGTCCGGCGGGTTGCCGCCGACGAAGCGGGGCTGGAGCTGGGGGGCGATGTCGACGACCGGGTCGACCTTGACCTTGAGGCCCTTGACCTGGCTCCCGAGCACCTGGTTGGTGTAGTCGACGTAGTCGGTGCCGTAGCCGCCGTCGAAGATGGCCGCTTCGACCGTGGAGTTCGCGGCGACGCCGAACGGGTTCGTGGCGCTCTTCTCGCCCTTCGGGCCGCCGGCGCCGTCGCCGTCCTTGCTGGAGGGAGAGCTGCACGCTACCGCGAACGATCCCACCGCCGCGGTGGCGATGGCCCCGCGCAGGAGCGTCCGCCTGTCAAGAGAGCCGGCACGAATGGTCATCTCTGCATCCTCACTGATCGATTGGCTCTGTACGGGTGTGCTGCGTGTGCGCCCGCCGTGGCCGGACCGATCCTGCGCCGGCCGCACGGGGGGCGTTGTCGCCGTCTCGGAGCCGCGGTGCGGCTCCGGTGATCAGCTGAGCGATGCCGGCACCACAGTCGCCGGGGCCGGAGCGGCGGTCGCACTCCGCCTGATCAGTTCGCCATGGCCTACGCCGGAAGTGGATCCCATGCTCAAGTCCTCGCCTTCTCCAGGACTCAGGCGGTGAACCGGATCCATCCCGGCACCGCGTTCGGGTCAAGCTGGGTCGTGCAGGAAGTGCGGCTGGTACTGGTCGGGTGCGGTGAAGACTGCCCCGGAGTGCCGACAGGTATAGTCCACTTCACGCCGACGGAGCAAGATCGAATGCAAGGTTCCCCGTACGTCTTTTCCGAGTTGAGACCTCGCGGAAATAAGAGCCTCGGGCACCTTACGCAACGGAAAAGTCAGCGCCATCGCTTGCGAATGCCACAATCAACCCCTTGACATCGCAGTCCACTTGACCCACTACTGTTCCTTGCGCACTGCAATTGACAACGTTGTCCAGCGCAGGGAGGGTGCTCGCGCATGCAACAGAGGGTTCGGCACAGATGGGGAACGGCGGTCGTCGCGACGACCGCCTTCGCTTTGGCCGCGGGCTCACAGGGCGTCGCCGTGGCGCTCCCCGAGGCGCCGCCGAGGACCGACCGGGAGTTCTCCTCGTCGTTCGAGTCCGGGGACCCCGCCCCGGACTGGCTGAACACCGTGGAGACCACACGCGGCGGCGGCAAGCGCGCCTCCGACGTGAACGGCGGGTACAGCGCCGGCATCCCCGGCAACGTCACCGACCATGTCACCGAGGTCCGCGCGAGCGCGGAGAACACCGACGGCCGGGAGGTGAAGGAGCACCTCGTCGACAGCCTGTCCAGCACCAAGTGGCTGGCCTTCGAGCCCACCGCCTGGGTGGAGTTCGACTTCGACGCGCCGGTCGAGGTGCAGCGGTACGCGCTCACCTCCGCCAACGACCACGAGGAGCGCGACCCGCGCGACTGGGTCCTCAAGGGCTCCGCCGACGGCGAGGAGTGGACGACCCTCGACAGCCGCACGGGCGAGACGTTCGAGGAGCGCTTCCAGACGAAGACGTACGCGCTGGACGCGTCCGTGGCCGGCGAGTACCGGCACTTCCGGCTGGAGATCACCAAGAACGGCAGCGGGAACATAGTCCAGCTCGCCGATGTGCAGTTCGCGGCCGGCGGCGAGGACGAGCCGGAGCCCGAGGACATGCTGTCGCTGGTCGACCGCGGTCCGACCGGCTCCCCGACCGCCAAGGCCCGGGCCGGCTTCACCGGCGTACGGGCGCTGCGTTACGCGGGCCGCCATCTCGCCGACGGGCGGGCGTACTCGTACAACAAGGTGTTCGACGTCAACGTGAAGGTCGAGCGGGACACCCAGCTGTCCTACCGCGTCTTCCCGTCGATGGCGGACGGCGACCTCGACTACGACGCCACGAACGTCGCCGTCGACCTCGCCTTCACCGACGGCACCTATCTGAGCGACCTGCGCGCCACCGACCAGCACGGCTTCCCGCTCACCCCGCGCGGGCAGGGCGAGTCCAAGGTGCTGTACGTCAACCAGTGGAACAACGTGGTCTCCCGGATCGGCTCCGTGGCCAGGGGCAGGACCGTGGACCGGATCCTGGTGGCGTACGACTCCCCCAAGGGCCCGGCGAAGTTCCGCGGCTGGCTGGACGACGTGGCGTTGAAGCAGGTGCGGCCCGAGCGTCCGAAGGCGCATCTGTCGGACTACGCGGTGACCACCCGCGGCACCAACTCCAGCGGCAGCTTCTCGCGCGGCAACACCTTCCCGGCGACGGCGGTGCCGCACGGTTTCAACTTCTGGACCCCGGTCACCAACGCCGCCTCCAAGAGCTGGCTGTACGAGTACGCGGCGGGCAACAACGACGACAACCTGCCGATGATCCAGGCGTTCAGCGCGAGCCACGAGCCGAGCCCCTGGATGGGCGACCGGCAGACCTTCCAGGTGATGCCGTCGGCCGCGGAGGGCGCCCCGGAGACCGGCCGTGACGCGCGCGAGCTGGCCTTCCGGCACGAGAACGAGACCGCCCGGCCGTACTACTACGGGGTGCGGTTCGAGAACGGCGTGAAGGCCGAGATGGCGCCGACGGACCACGCGGCGATGATGCGGTTCACCTTCCCCGGTGACGACGCGAGCGTGATCTTCGACAACGTCACCGACGAGGCGGGGCTGACGCTGAACAAGGAGGACGCCTCCTTCACCGGCTACTCGGACGTCAAGTCCGGCCTGTCGACCGGCGCGACCCGCATGTTCGTCTACGGCGAGTTCGACAGGGAGGTCGTGTCGGGCGACTCGAAGGGCGAGCGCGGCCATCTGCGCTTCGACGCGGGCAAGGACCGCACGGTCACCCTGCGCCTGGCCACCTCGCTGATCAGCGTGGACCAGGCGAAGGACAACCTGCGCCAGGAGATCGGGCGCAAGACCTCCTTCGACAAGGTCAAGCGGGACGCGCGGCGCCAGTGGGACCGCGTCCTCGGCAAGGTCGAGGTCGAGGGCGCCACGCCGGACCAGCTGACCACGCTCTACTCCAGCCTGTACCGGCTGTACCTGTACCCGAACTCGGGCTTCGAGAAGGTCGACGGGAAGTACAAGTACGCCTCGCCGTTCTCGCGGATGCCGGAGCCGGACACCCCGACCCACACGGGCGCGAAGATCGTGGACGGCAAGGTGTACGTCAACAACGGCTTCTGGGACACCTACAGGACGACCTGGCCCGCGTACTCCTTCCTCACCCCGTCCAAGGCCGGTGAGCTGGTCGACGGCTTCGTGCAGCACTACAAGGACGGCGGCTGGACCTCCCGCTGGTCCTCCCCCGGCTACGCGGACCTGATGACCGGGACCTCCTCGGACGTCGCCTTCGCGGACGCCTACGTCAAGGGCGTCGACGGCTTCGACGCGAAGGCCGCGTACGACGCGGCGGTGAAGAACGCCACCGTGGTGCCCCCGTCGTCCGGTGTGGGCCGCAAGGGCATGGCGACCTCGCCGTTCCTCGGCTACACCAGCACCGAGACCCACGAGGGCCTGTCCTGGGCCCTGGAGGGCTACCTCAACGACTACGGCATCGCCAAGATGGGCGAGGCGCTGTACGAGAAGACGGGCGACAAGCGCTACCAGGAGGAGTCGGCGTACTTCCTCGACCGGGCGCAGGACTACGTCAACCTGTTCGACTCCGAGGCCGGCTTCTTCCAGGGCAGGAACCTCAAGGGCGACTGGCGGGTGGAGTCCTCGAAGTACGACCCGCGCGTGTGGGGCCACGACTACACGGAGACCAACGGCTGGGGCTACGCGTTCACCGCCGCCCAGGACAGCCGGGGCCTCGCCAACCTGTACGGCGGGCGCAAGGGCCTCGCCGACAAGCTGGACGAGTACCTCTCCACGCCGGAGACGGCCTCCCCGGACCTCAAGGGCTCCTACGGCGGCGTCATCCACGAGATGATCGAGGCGCGCGACGTCCGCATGGGCATGTACGGCCACTCCAACCAGGTGGCCCACCACGCCCTGTACATGTACGACGCGGCCGGGCAGCCCTGGAAGACGCAGAAGAACGTGCGCGAGGTGCTGTCCCGCCTCTACACCGGCAGCGAGATCGGGCAGGGCTACCACGGCGACGAGGACAACGGCGAGCAGTCCGCCTGGTACCTGTTCTCCTCGCTCGGCTTCTACCCGCTGGTCATGGGCAGCGGCGAGTACGCCATCGGCTCCCCGCTGTTCACCAAGGTCACCGTGCACCTGGAGAACGGCCGCGAATTGGTCGTCAAGGCGCCGAAGAACAGCGCGAAGAACGTGTACGTGCAGGGCCTGAAGGTCAACGGCAAGCGGTGGAACTCCACGGCGCTGCCGCACTCGGTGATCGCCAGGGGCGGTGTGCTCGAGTTCGACATGGGCCCGCGCCCGTCGTCGTGGGGCACCGGCGAGAACGCGGCGCCGGTGTCGATCACCCAGGACGACGAGGTGCCCGCTCCGCGCGAGGACGCGGTGAAGGGCGAGGGCCCGCTGTTCGACAACACGTCGGAGACCGCCGCCGCGGTGACCGAGGTCGAGCTGCCCGTGGAGAAGGCCGCCGCGACGGTGCAGTACACCCTGACCTCCTCGGACGCCGCGAAGGCGCCCACCGGCTGGGTGCTCCAGGGCTCCGCGGACGGGAAGACCTGGCAGGACCTGGACCGGCGGACGGACGAGTCCTTCCGCTGGGACCGGCAGACCCGCGTCTTCTCGGTGGCGAAGCCGAAGCCGTACGAGCACCACCGGCTGGTGCTGACCGGTGAGGCGACGCTGGCGGAGGTGGAGCTGCTGAGCTGACCCGCGCCCACCTGGCGGGTCCGGACCTGGTCCGGGCCCGCCTTTTCCTTGCCGTTCCCGCTCGGCTTCCGGATCACCACGGGTACCTCCGGAGCGGCCGGTGCACCAGAATGGAACCATGACGGACTCGGGGGACTTCGACGCCGCCTGGCTGCCCGGCACCGCGTTCCGCGCGGTCGGCGCCCGCCGTTCACTCGTCCGGAGCGGCCCGGATCCGCTGGCGGACACGGTGCGCGGTGAACTCGCCGACGCCTGTGCCCGGTTCGGCGGGGAGGTGATCCGGGACGGGGGCGCGGCCGAGTTCCTCCTGGAAGTGACCGGCGGCAGCCCGGACGACGAGAGCTACACACTCCGACGCGCGGACGGGATCACGTCGTTGACCGCGCCGAGCGGGCGCGGGCTGCTGTACGGGCTGTTCCACGTCGTGCGGCTCGGCGAGGGCGCCTTCTCCGGGGACCTGGCGCCGCGCACGCACCGGCCCGCCCTGGCCACCCGCATGCTGGACCACTGGGACAACGTGGCCGTGCACCCGGTGATGGGGCAGGTCGAGCGCGGTTACGCGGGCGGCTCCCTGTTCTGGTCGGACGGCGAGGCGCGCGGCGACCTCGGCCGGGTGCGGGCGTACGGCAGGCTGCTGGCCGCGTGCGGGATCAACGCCGTCGCCGTCAACAACGTCAACGTGCACGCCACGGAGGCGCGGCTGCTGACCGACCGGATCGGCGACGTGGCCGCGATCGCCGGCGCGCTGCGGCCGTACGGCATCCGCACGCACCTCTCCGTCAGCTTCGCCGCGCCGATGCTGCTGGGCGGGCCGGACACCGCCGACCCGCTCGACCCGGCCGTGCGCGGCTGGTGGGCGAGGGCGACCGCCCGCGTGTACGAGGCGGTCCCGGACTTCGGCGGGTACGTGGTGAAGGCCGACTCCGAGGGCCGGCCGGGCCCCTTCGCCTACGGCCGCTCGCACGCCGACGGCGCGAACATGCTGGCCGCGGCGCTGGAGCCGCACGGCGGCACGGTGCACTGGCGGGCCTTCGTCTACGACCACCGCCAGGACTGGCGGGACCGCTCGACCGACCGCGCGAGGGCCGCGTACGACCATTTCACCCCGCTGGACGGGGAGTTCGCCGACAACGCGTTGCTCCAGGTGAAGCACGGGCCGATGGACTTCCAGGTGCGTGAGCCGGTCTCGCCGCTGATCGGCGCGATGCCGGACACCCGGCTCGCGGTGGAGCTCCAGGTCACCCAGGAGTACACCGGGCAGCAGCAGCACGTGTGCTGGCTGGGACCGATGTGGAGCGAGGTGCTGCGGTTCCGTCCGGACGGCGAGGTGCCCGTCGGGCGGCTCGCGGACGGTCTGGTCGCGGTGTCCAACGCCGGCGACGACCGGTTCTGGACCGGTCACCCCCTCGCCCAGGCCAACCTGTACACCTTCGGGCGGCTGGCGTGGGATCCGGCGGCGGACCCGAGGGCCGTGCTCGACGAGTGGATCGCGCTGACCCACCCGGACGCCCCGCACCGGCTGGCCGGGGGACTGCACGCGATCCTGGACGGCTCCTGGAGGACGTACGAGAAGTACACGGCGCCACTCGGGGTGGGTTTCATGGTGCAGCCGGGCCACCACTACGGGCCGGGCGTGGACGGCTACGAGTACAGCCCCTGGGGCACCTACCACTTCGCCGACCGGGACGGCGTCGGCGTCGACCGCTCCGTGGCGACCGGCACCGGCTTCGCCGGGCAGTACGCCGAGCCGTGGGCGAAGCTCTACGAGTCCCCCGGCACCTGCCCCGACGAGCTGCTGCTGTTCTTCCACCACGTCCCGTACGGCCATGTGCTGCACAGCGGGAAGACGGTGATCCAGCACATCTACGACACCCACTTCGAGGGCGTGGAGGAGGCAGAGGAGGCCCGTCGGGTGTGGGCGGGACTCTCGGATCTCGTGGAGCCGGAGCGGCACGCGCGGGTGGCGGAACGGTTCGCGGAGCAGCTGCGCGGTGCCCGGGAGTGGCGGGACCAGATCAACAGCTACTTCCTGCGCAAGTCCGGGGTGCCGGACGCGCACGGGCGCACGATCCACTGAGCGCCCGTGCGGCCTCAGGCCGTGAAGTGCTCCCGGGTCTCCTCGATCACCGGGCGGCCGGCGTGCAGCAGGGACAGCAGCAGCGGCGCGGAGAGCAGGGCGGGCAGCGCCTCCGTGAGCAGCGCGGTGCCGGCGGCCGTGAGGATCAGCAGCGACAGGGCGCCCAGGGTGGCCCGCGGCCGCTTCGCCAGGAAGTACGCGGCGAGGCGGGCGGTGTCGCGGGCGCGGAAGGCGAACAGGGCGGTCAGCACCAGCGCGTGGGCGCCCCACAGCAGGCTGCCCACACCGGTCACGGCGAGCAGGGAAGCCCACCAGCCGGGCAGTCCGGTGGCCGGGAAGTGGGTGAGGGTGAACGCGATGACCGTGAGCCAGGCGAGCAGCGGCGCCCACAGTTTCAGCGCGGGGCCGGCGCCCAGCCGCCAGCCGCGCAGGAAGGCGCGGGCCGGGCGGAGTTCGGTGAGGTCGCCGCTGCGGTGGTGCAGGGCGTAGAGGGCCGCGACGGCGGACGGGCCGAGCGGCAGCAGGCAGAGGGCGGCGAGGGGCAGGTTGGCGGGTTCGGGGGCGAGCAGGAAGAGGCCGGCGAGGCCCGGTGCCGCGGTGAGCAGCAGCAGGGCCTCGACGGTGACGAGCGTGTGGATCAGGGCGGCGGCCCGGGACAGCGGGCCGGTGCCGAAGGCGTCGGCGCGTACGGTGCTCATGCCGGTTCCCCGCCGAGCAGCCGCCGCTCGTCCCACCAGGGCGGGGTCTCGTCGTCCACCGGGGTCAGCTCGACGAGGGTGATCTCGTGGCGAGCCAGGGTAACGGCGAGGTCCGTCCGGCCGTTGTCGACAGGCAGCCGGGAGTGGCTGCGGGCAGGCTCGGAGGCCTCCTGCAGCATGGCGAGCTGCCCGGGGCGCGGGGAGCGGGGGGAACCCATGTGCCGCCAGGCGGTGTAGGCGTTGCCGCGCTCCTCGTCGACGGAGGAGCGGCGCACGAACACCTCGCCGCCTCCCTCGCCGGCCACGGGGAGGGACAGGCGCAGGGTGTGCCCGTCAGGACCGGGGGTTTCCCCTGTGGGGTCGACGGGGGCCCAGGCGAGGACGGTGATCCGGCCGTCCGCGTGCCGGGTGACCAGGTGGTCGTCACCGCGCGCCAGTTGCTGCTCACCCATGCGCGCCATGAACGCGTACAGGTGGTAGGTCGGCTTGCGGATCTGGCGGTGGGTGAGCAGGCCGAAGCCGCCGTGGAACAGGGCGGTGGGGATGCCGGTCTCCTCGAAGACGTCGCTGAACGTCCAGTAGGAGAAGGAGTCGGCGTGGTCGCCGCCCGCCGTCACCACCGGGGCGAGGTAGGCGGCGTGGAACGCGGTGTCGTGGATCGGGTTGTCCGGCCGGTAGGAGGAGTTGAACTCGGTGATGTGGACGGGCAGTCCGGCCAGAGGGGTGCCCGCGAGGGCCGTGTGCGGCTGGGCGAACTGGTCGAGCAGGGTGCTCGCCGGGGCGAGGGTCTGGTGGGTGCCGAACGGGACGTTCCGCGCGGGCCCGGAGGCGTAGGCGTGCCGGGACACGAAGTCCACGGGCACGTCACGGCGTTCGGCGAACTCGGCGAACCGCTCCAGCCATCCGTCGGCGGCCGGGGACAGCGCGGGCCCGCCGACCGCCAGCTCCGCGTCCACCTCCTTCACGGTGTGCGCCGTCGCCTCGTACAGCCGGTGGTAGGCCGCCTCGTCCGCGTCCTGCCAGAACGGTGGCAGATCCGGCTCGTTCCACACCTCGACGGGCCAGGTGCGCACCTCGTCGAGGCCGTAGCGGTCGATCAGGTGGGTGAGGACCGCGCGCACCAGGCGGGTCCACTCCTTCTCGTCGGCGGGCGGGGTGACGTTGCCCTCCCACCAGAACACCGTCTGCGTGCCGGACGCCATCTCCCGCGGCATGAAGCCGAGTTCGAGGAAGGGGCGGATGCCGGTGCCGAGGAGGGCGTCGAAGACCTGGTCGAGGTAGGTGAACGAATGGTGGGTGCGGCGGGAGCCCTGCCACTCGTAGGGCCGGTGGACGCCCATGTCGTCGCTGAGCAGGCCGTGGCCGCGCAGACGGCGGAAGCCGATGTCGCGCTGGAGCAGGGCGAGGGAGTCCTGGTAGTCGCGGCGCAGGGCGAGGCCGAGCCGGCCGGTGCCGACGCAGGCGCGCCAGGCGTCGGACAGCCGGCCGGCCGGCTCCGCGGGCACGTGGATCACGCGTTCTCCTTCTGGAAGCGCTCGTACGCCTGGTTGTGCAGCTCGATGAGACGGTCCATGTTCTTCGCCTTGAGCTCCTTGACGTAGTCGTCCCACTCGGAGAGGGGACGCTTGCCGAGGACGAAGCGCAGGGCGTTCTGGGTGACGTGGTCCTTCAGCGGTGTGTCCCAGAGGGTGGCCTGCTCCTGCTCCTCGGCGCGCAGCGGGTGCGGCGGGTCGGTGGGCAGCTCCTCGCGGGCTGCCATCGCGTCGGTGAACTTCTTCTCGTCGGGGCTGAACGAGGAGGACACCAGCGCCCAGCTGCCGCCGTAGGTGAACACGCCGTTGAAGAAGCCGAAGTCCTTCTGCAGGTCCTTCGGGGCGCCCGGGTCGGAGCCCATGAGGGAGATGCCCGGCTGGAGCCGGTATCCCGCGTCGCCGGAGCGGGTGAACGTGGTGTTCTCCACGCCCCACTTGCAGAACTCCTGGCCGGCGTCGGAGTACCAGAGCCAGTCCACGAACTGCATCAGGGCGACGAAGTCGTCCCGCTCGAGCGCCTTGCTGGAGATCATCATGCCGTTCTCCAGGCGTCCGCCGCCCATGACGACCTCGCCCGCCGGGCCGAGCGGCACCGGGACCATCTCGATGGTGGCGCCCTTGACCTGCCGCTGGAGGTTGTAGCGGTAGTTCTGCACCAGCTCCTGCGCGTTGGCGCTGATCGCGAAGGACTTCTCCCCCAGCAGCTTCCTCACCGCCTCCTCGTCGGTCTGGGTGAAGCTCTCCGGGTCCATCAGCTTCTCCGCGACCAGCGTGCGCAGGTACTCGACGACCTGACGGAACGCGTCCGTGGCGCCGGTGAAGACGAACTTCTCCGCCGTGGCGTCCCAGGTGGTGTTGAGGTACGACCAGCCGGCGCGGACGCCGTGCGCCTGCCCCAGGTACTGGAACAACGCGCCCGCCGGGAACGGGGTGTTGGTGCTCCAGCGGTCGGTGAGGGGGTAGCGGTCCGGGTACTCCTCACGGAGCGCCTTCAGCGTCGTGTACACCTCGTCCCAGGTGGTGGGCAGGGTGAGGCCGTGCTGGTCCAGGACGTCCGTGCGGAAGGACAGCGAGTACTGCTGGCGCACCTTCTCGTGCAGGCCGGGGAGCAGGTAGTAGCGGCCGTCGGACTGGCGCAGCGAGTCGATCTCCGGCTGGAGGTTCCATCTCTTCACCTTCTCCCGGAAGTTGGGCATCAGGTCGGTGTACTCGCTGACCGGAAGGATCGCGCCGGAGGAGACGAAGGCGGTCTCCGCGCCCGGGTAGGTCTTGGGGATGAGCAGGGGGGCGTCGCCCGCGCCGATGAGGAGGCTGCGCTTCTTCTCGTAGTCGCTCAGCGGGACGGGGGTGGCGTCCAGGGTGACTCCGGTGCGCCGGGACAGCTCCTTCCAGAACAGCCAGCTCTTCTTCATCGGGTAGACCGGGTTGTCGTTGTGCAGCACGGTGAAGGTGAGCGGCTCGGTGGCTTTGAACTGCGCTCCCGCGCGGTAGTTCTTCATGGCGCCCGTGCGCTTCTTCGACAGGTCCTTGGTGTCCTCGCCGCCGCTGCCGCAGCCGGCGAGGGCGGCGAGGCCGATGAAGCCCGCTGCGGCGAGTATCTGGCGCCGGGAGAGCTGTCCGTCGTTCTTCACGGGGACTCCTGTCGTGGGGGTGGATTTGGGGGGAGTGCCTTCGGCCGTCAGCCCTTGACCGCGCCGAGCATCACGCCGGAGACGAAGTAGCGCTGCACGAACGGGTACACGCAGAGGATCGGCAGCGAGGTGAGCACGATCGTCACCGCCTGGATGTTGGCGTTGACCTGCGTGAGGTTCTCGGTGCCCGCGCCGGCGGCGGTGCCTCCGGTGGCGCCGGCGAGGAGGTTGCGCAGATACACCGTGACCGGCATCAGCTCGCTGCGGTCCATGTAGAGGAACGCCGAGAACCAGGAGTTCCAGAAGGACACCGAGTAGAACAGCACCATGGTCGCGACGACCGCCTTGGACAGCGGCAGCACGATCCGCAGCAGGGTGCCGTAGGTGCTGAGGCCGTCGATCTGCGCGGCCTCCTCCAGTTCCGACGGCAGGCTCTCGAAGAAGGCCTTCATCACCAGCAGGTTGAAGACGCTGATCGCGTTCGGCAGGGCGATGGCCCACACGCTGTTCTTCAGCCCGAGGCTGGTGATCAGGACGTAGTTGGGGATGAGGCCGCCGGTGAAGAACATGGTGAACACGGCGATCCCGACGAGCGCGCCGCGGCCCTTGAGGTGGTGCTTGGACAGGACGTAGGCGTAGCAGGTGGTCAGCACCATGGCGACGGCGGTGGCGACGACCGTGTAGAAGACGGTGTTGCCGTAGTTCCGCCAGAACATCGAGTCGGAGAAGACGATCTCGTAGGTGGTGAGGTCGAAGCCCTTGGGCCACAGCGTCACGTCACCGGCGCGGATCTCCTTCTCACCGCTGAACGAGCGGGCGACGATGTTGACGAACGGGTACAGCGTGATCAGCACGACCAGGGTGAGGATCACTCCGTTGACGCCCTGGAAGACGCGGTACCCCCGGGAGGGGCGGATCGTGCTCACCACAGGCTCGTCCCCACCGTGCGGCGCGACAGCTGGTTGGCCGAGGTGATCAGCACCAGACCGATGACCGCCTCGAACAGGCCGATGGCGGCGGCGTAGCTGAAGCTGTTGGACTCCACACCCGTGCGGTAGAGGTACGTGGAGATCACGTCGGCGGTGGGATACGTCAGCGGGTTGTACAGCAACAGGACCTTCTCGAAGCCGACGGCCAGGAACGTGCCGATGTTGAGGATCAGCAGCGTGATCATGGTGGGGCGGATGCCGGGCAGGGTGACGTGCCAGATCTGCCGCCAGCGGTTCGCGCCGTCGATCCGGGCGGCCTCGTACAGGTCCTCGTCGATGGTGGTGAGCGCGGCGAGGTAGAGGATCGTGCCCCAGCCGGCGGTCTGCCAGATCTCGGAGCCGACGTAGATGGTGCGGAACCAGTCGGGCTCCTGGATGAACCGGACCGGGTCGTGGCCGAACCAGCCGAGGACGTGGTTGACCGGGCCGTCCGTGGCGAGCATCTGCATCGTGATGCCGGCGACGATCACGATGGACAGGAAGTGCGGCAGGTACGACACCGACTGCACGAATCGTTTCAACGACCTGCGGCGGACCTCGTTGAGCAGCAGGGCGAGCACGATGGGGACGGGGAAGCAGAAGACGAGCGTCAGCCCGCCGATCCACAGGGTGTTGCGGAAGACCTGCCAGAACGTCGGGTCGGACAGGAACATCTCGACGTAGCGCAGGCCCACCCAGTACTCGCCGAGGATCGACCCGCCCGGCTCGAATCGGCGGAACGCGATCACGTTGCCGATCATCGGCAGATAGCGGAACACCAGGAAGAACAGCAGCGGCAGCACGGCCAGCGAGTAGAGCTGCCAGTCCTTGCGCAGGGCGCGCCGCCAGCCGGTGGGCGAGGGCGACCGGAGGCGCCTGCGGGGCGGGGGCGCGGGCGGCGGCTCCTGGGTGCCCGGAGGCGGAGCCGACGTGGTGGAGCTGCTCATTGCCCGGGCCTCCCGTGCCTGACGGAACCGAAACTTTCGAGCGCCTGTCGGTAACTTCGCGGCAACTTATGAGTCGTAGTAAGCGGTGTCAATGGGTGGTGCGCAGGAGCCTTTTGCCTACGTCACGGCCGCACGGAAGTCCGGAACGGACCGCTGTGGAACCCCGCCGTGATCTGTTACCGTCCACCGAAATTTCCTGCGGTCCGCCCGCAACGATCGGTGGTGCCGCCCGCCCGAGCCTGCGAGGTGCCGCGTGCCCGCGTTCGACCTGCCCCCGGCCGACCTGGAGCGCTACCGTCCGGACGTCGCCGAACCCGCGGACTTCGACGCGTTCTGGAAGCGCACGCTGGGCGAGGCGGCCGGCGCGGGCGACGTCCTGGTCTCCGCCGACCCGGTGGACAACGGGCTGCGGCTGACCGAGACCTGGGACGTGACGTTCCGCGGGTTCGCGGGCGATCCGGTGCGGGGGTGGTTCAGCCGCCCCGCCGGAGCGGGCGAACCGCTCCCGGCCGTGGTGGAGTTCGCCGGGTACGGACGCGGACGGGGTCTCCCCCACGAGCGGCTCACCTGGGTGAACGCCGGGTACGCGCATCTGCTGATGGACAACCGGGGCCAGGGCGGCCAGTACGGGTGCGGCGGGGACACCCCCGACCCGCACGCCGGCGCGCCCGGCGGTCCCGGACCGGCCGCGCGGGGGCTGTTCGACCCGCACGACCACCACTACCGCCGGCTGATCACCGACGCGGTACGCGCGGTGGACGCCGTCCGCGCCCTGCCCGGCGTGGACGCCTCCCGGGTCGCGGCGGTGGGCAACAGCCAGGGCGGAGGCGTCGCGCTGGCGGTCGCGGGACTGGTCCCGAGCCTCGCGGCGGTCCTGGTCACCGCGCCCTTCCTGTGCGGGATCCGCCGCGCGCTGGACCTCACGGACGCCTCCCCGTACGGCGAGATCAGCGCGTATCTCGCCGTGCACCGGGGCGTGGAGGAGGCGGCGTACCGCACCCTGTCGTACGTCGAGGGCATCTCCTTCGCCCGCCGTGCCCAGGCGCCCGCCCACTTCGGCGTGGGCCTCCGCGACACGGTGTGCCCGCCGAGCGGGGCGTACGCGGCGTTCAACCGGTACGCGGAACTGACGGGCGGCCAGGAGGAGAAGGTGCTGCACGCCTACCCGTTCAACGGGCATGAGGGCGGGGACGCGGTGCATGTCCGGCGGCAACTGGGATGGCTGCGCGCGGCGCTGGGCTCGTGAGTGCGCCGGGGGCGGTGAGCGGGCCCGCCCGGCAGAGCAGGGCGCGCAGTTCGGAGCGCGGCAGCGTGTCGGGACGGGTGTGGGTGACGGCGCCCGAGGTCAGGGCCAGGCCGGCCGCCGGTACCGCGGCCAGGACACAGACGAGGACGACGAACAGGACCCTGTCGCCCTTGCGCCGGGCCGTCCCCGCGCCGACGCGGTCGCTTGATGGCGTGGTCATGACACTCCCGTCCGCGACTGTGGGGGCGGACGAGGCGGTGGCACCCCGGCGACGGGTTCCGGTCCGCCACGCTCAATGGGAGCGCTCCCACCTCGTCCGTGGAAGGGACCGTAGCGCCGGGGGGCGGGGATGTAAACGGTTATCGCGCGTATCGGCCGCGGGCGCCGGCGCGGAGCGGGAAGCCGCCGCGGAGAACGGCCCGGGAACTCCGAGGGCCGCATCCCCGCGCGGGGATGCGGCCCTCGGTCACGCCCTGCCTGCCGCCTACTTGCGGATCAGGCTGCGCAGCACGTACTGCAGGATGCCGCCGTTGCGGTAGTAGTCGGCCTCACCAGGGGTGTCGATGCGGACGACAGCGTCGAACTCGACACCGGTGTCGGTGGTGACCTTGACCGTGCGGGGCGTGGTGCCGTCGTTCAGCTCGGTCACGCCGGAGACGGAGAAGGTCTCCTCGCCGGTCAGGCCGAGGGACTCGGCGGTGTGGCCCTCGGGGAACTGCAGCGGCAGGACGCCCATGCCGATGAGGTTCGAGCGGTGGATGCGCTCGTACGACTCGGCGATGACGGCCTTGACGCCGAGGAGCGCGGTGCCCTTGGCCGCCCAGTCGCGGGACGAGCCGGAGCCGTACTCCTTGCCGGCCAGGACGACCAGCGGGATGCCGGCGGCCTGGTAGTTCTGCGAGGCGTCGTAGATGAAGGAGACGGGGCCGCCGTCCTGCGTGAAGTCGCGGGTGTAGCCGCCCTCGGTGCCCGGCGCGATCTGGTTGCGCAGCCGGATGTTGGCGAACGTACCGCGGATCATGACCTCGTGGTTGCCGCGGCGGGAGCCGTAGCTGTTGAAGTCGCGGCGCTCGATGCCGTGCTCCGTGAGGTACTTGCCGGCCGGGGTGTCGGCCTTGATGGCTCCGGCCGGGGAGATGTGGTCGGTGGTGACCGAGTCGCCCAGCTTGGCCAGCACGCGGGCGCCGGTGATGTCCTCGACCGGGGCCGGCTCCATCTGCATGCCCTCGAAGTACGGGGGCTTGCGGACGTAGGTGGACTCGCCGTCCCACTCGAAGGTGTCGCCGGTCGGGACGGGCAGCGCCTGCCACTGGGCGTCGCCGGCGAAGACGTCGGAGTAGGACTTGGAGAACATGTCCTCGCCGATGGCGTTCGCCACGACGTCGTTCACCTCGGCCTCGGAGGGCCAGATGTCCTTCAGGAAGACCGGGTTGTTGTCCTGGTCGTAGCCGAGGGCCTCGCGGGTGATGTCCACCTTCATGGAACCGGCGAGCGCGTAGGCGACGACCAGCGGCGGGGACGCCAGGTAGTTCATCTTGACGTCGGGGTTGATCCGGCCCTCGAAGTTGCGGTTGCCGGACAGCACCGAGGTGACGGCCAGGTCGTGCTCGTTGACGGCCTTGGAGACCTCCTCCGGCAGCGGGCCGGAGTTGCCGATGCAGGTCGTGCAGCCGTACCCGACCAGGTTGAAGCCGACCTTGTCGAGGTACGGGGTCAGGCCCGCCTTCTCGAAGTAGTCGGTGACGACCTTGGAGCCCGGGGCGAGGGTGGTCTTGACCCACGGCTTGCGGGTCAGGCCCTTCTCCACCGCCTTCTTGGCCACCAGCGCGGCGGCGACCATGACGTACGGGTTGGAGGTGTTGGTGCAGGAGGTGATGGCCGCGACCGTCACCGCGCCGTGGTCCAGGGTGTAGGTGGTGCCGTCGGGGGCGGTCACCTCGACCGGCTGGGAGGGGGCGCCGTTGGAGATGGCCGGGGCGTCGGAGGCCGGGAAGGACTCCTTGCTCGCCTCGTCGACGTCGCCGCCGTCCTTGACGTAGTTCCGCACGTCCTGGGCGAACTGGGCCTTGGCGTCGGCGAGGACGATACGGTCCTGCGGGCGCTTCGGGCCGGCGATGGACGGGACGACCGTGGAGAGGTCCAGCTCGAGCTTCTCGGAGAAGTCCGGCTCGGCCTTCGGGTCCAGCCAGAGGCCCTGCTCCTTGGCGTACGCCTCGACCAGGGCGACCTGCTGGTCGCTGCGGCCGGTCAGGCGGAGGTAGTTCAGCGTCTCGTCGTCGATCGGGAAGATCGCGGCGGTGGAGCCGAACTCCGGCGACATGTTGCCGATGGTGGCGCGGTTGGCCAGGGAGGTGGCGGCCACACCCTCGCCGTAGAACTCGACGAACTTGCCGACGACGCCGTGCTTGCGCAGCATCTCGGTGATCGTGAGCACCAGGTCGGTGGCGGTGGTGCCGGGCTTGAGCTCACCGGTGAGCTTGAAGCCGACGACGCGCGGGATCAGCATGGAGACCGGCTGGCCGAGCATGGCGGCCTCGGCCTCGATGCCGCCGACGCCCCAGCCGAGGACGCCCAGACCGTTGACCATCGTGGTGTGCGAGTCGGTGCCGACCAGGGTGTCGGGGTACGCCTTGCCGTCGCGGGTCATGACGACGCGGGCCAGGTGCTCGATGTTCACCTGGTGGACGATGCCGGTGCCGGGCGGGACGACCTTGAACTCGTCGAACGCGGTCTGGCCCCAGCGCAGGAACTGGTAGCGCTCCTTGTTGCGGCCGTACTCCAGCTCGACGTTCTGCTTGAAGGCGTCGTTGGTGCCGAACTTGTCGGCGATCACGGAGTGGTCGATGACCAGCTCGGCCGGGGCCAGCGGGTTGATCTTGGCCGGATCGCCGCCGAGCTCCTTCACGGCCTCACGCATCGTGGCGAGGTCGACGACACAGGGCACGCCGGTGAAGTCCTGCATGATCACGCGGGCCGGCGTGAACTGGATCTCCTGCGACGGCTGCGCCTGGGAGTCCCAGCCGCCCAGGGCGCGGATGTGGTCGGCGGTGATGTTCGCGCCGTCCTCGGTGCGGAGGAGGTTCTCCAGCAGCACCTTCAGGCTGTAGGGAAGGCGCGCGGAGCCCTCGACCTTGTCCAGCCGGAAGATCTCGTACGACTCGTCGCCCACCTGCAGCGTGCTGCGGGCGTCGAAGCTGTTCGCCGACACGACAGTCTCCTTCATTGATGTGCGCGTACCACCGTCAATCGTGCCGCCACGCCGGCTTGGCCGTTCCGGTGAGGTCAGGCTAAGTTAGGTAGGCCTAACTCGCGTGGCGACCGCGGTGCGCCTCGGCAGATATCTCGATGTCGAGATAACTCTAGTACACGGGCGCGGAATGGTCATGCCCGGGTTCCGTTGACCGCTCTCATCCAATCGAGTCGTTTACTCAGCGAACCCAGTCATTTGGCCTTCCGTCTCAGTGAACCTAGCCGTACGGGCTAAACGAGCTGGGGGTGCTGGTGGCCGTACCGGCTGGGGTGGATCTCACAGAGCCTTACGTCGAGCTGTCGTACGTGGACGCCGTACGTCAGTGGCAGCGCCGGCCTCTGCTGGACTGTGTGACGGCTCGGTTCGAGGACGTGGCACCGGTACGGCCGTTCCGGTGGTCCCGTGGTGAGCGTCACTTCGCCGGCTGGTACTGGGCGGCGACGACTGGGCAGCACGTGGGCTTCGAGTCCTGGCTGGAGCGGGACCGGCTCGTGCTCATGGACTTCGATCCGCAGGTGGCGGGGATCGCCTCGCAGCCGTTCTGGCTGCACTGGCACGACGGGGCACGGGAGCGTCGGCATGCTCCGGACTACTTCGCACGCCGGGTAGATGGCTCGGCGGTGATCGTCGATGTCCGCGCAGACGAGCGGATCGAGCCGAAGGACGTGGAGGCGTTCGAGGTGACGCGGATGGCCTGTGCTCAGGCGGGTTGGCACTTCGAGCGGGTCGGGGTGCCGGAGCCGGTGTTGCTGGCGAATGTCCGGTGGCTGTCCCGCTACCGGCACCCGCGATGCCTGCATCCCATGGCTGCGGACCGCCTGCGGGAGGTCTTCGCGGCGCCGGGACCGCTGCTGCCCGGGGCTGATACGGCGGGTGACCGGCTCGCGACGCTGCCCGCGCTGTTCCATCTGCTCTGGCGTCAGGAACTGGTTGCCGAGGACCTGCCGATCCATTTGCTGGGTCCGCGCACGGTCGTGGGCCGGGTCGAAAGGGGTGGCCATTGAACAGGCAGGGGCGGAAGGTCCCGCCCACAGCCCGGCTCGCGGAGTTTCCCGAGACAGCGGCTGAACAGGCACTTTGGTGGGAGGATCACATCCTGGAGGTGCTGCACGGGCTGCCGCCGGGGGCGTCTGATAAGGCAGTGGCCCGGTCGGAGTTCGACCCGAGACAGCACTCGTTGGCTGAGCGCGAGCGGGCCAAGGCGGCCGAGTTGACGGCGGCCGGGCACAAGGTGACGGCCAGCGGGATCAAGCAGCGGCGCCAGCGCTACCAGCGTGACGGGCTGGTCGGACTGGCCGACGGCCGGTCGGCCAAGCAGATGCCGGCCTTCGGCAAGGTCGATGCGGCAGTGGTGGAGGCGATGCGGCAGGCGATCGACGAGACGGCCGAGGACTCGTCGAAAACGATCGGATTCATCGCCTGGCGGACCAAGGAGATCCTGGCAGGCCGTGAGGACACCGCAGGTGTCGAGGTTCCTTCCCGGGCCACTCTCTACCGGCTCTACAGCAAGTTAGCAGCGGGCACGCATGCGACGGGTTCGGCCCGCACACGCCGGTCGATCAAGGCACGGCCGTCCGGTCCGTTCGGGGAGGTTCCGGCCAGTGCCCCGGGCGAGCTGATGCAGATCGACTCGACCCCGCTGGATGTGCTGGTGCGCTTGGACGACGGGATCGCTGAGAAGGTCGAGTTGACGGCGATGGTCGACATCGCAACGAGGTCGATCACGGCGGCGGTGCTGCGGCCGACCACGAAGGCTGCGGACGCGTCCGCGCTGCTGGCTCGCAGCGTCACCCCGGAGGCGATGCGGCCCGGCTGGTCAGAGGCCCTGCGAATGTCCCGTTCGGTGCTGCCGCACCGGCGGTTGCTGACGTTGGACGAGCGCCTGGAGCACGCGGCGGCACGGCCGGTGATCGTGCCGGAGACGATCGTCTGCGACCACGGCAAGGTGTTCGTCTCGCGGAACTTCCGGGCCTCCTGCCGGTATCTGGGCATCAACCTGCAACCGGCCCACAAGGCGACGCCGACCGACAAGGGCACGATCGAGAAGACTCTGGGCTCAGTGGCCACGCTGTTCGCCCAGTTCGTCGCGGGCTACACCGGCTCGACCACGGACCGCCGTGGCCGGAAGCTGGAGGACGGGCCGCTGTGGTCTCTGCCTGAACTCCAGAACCTGCTCGATGAGTGGGTCATCGCCGTCTGGCAGACCAGGCCGCATGACGGGCTGCGTGATCCGCAGGCGCCGAGGCGAGCGTTCTCGCCGAACGAGAAATACGCAACACTGCTTCAGTCCTGCGGCTACGTTCCGGTTCCGCTGAACGGTGAGGACTACGTCGAACTGCTACCCGAGCGGTGGCAGGCGATCAACAGCTACGGCATCCGGATCAAGCACCGCACCTACGACGACGGCGAACTAGGCCCGCTACGCCGCCAGCACTCCGGGGTGATGGAGAAGAAGGGCTTGTGGGAAATTCACCACGATCCCTACGACATCTCCCGCATCTGGGTACGCGACCGCCGACGCAATCGGTGGATCACCGTTTTCTGGAAGCATCTCCACCGCGTCGGTGTCCCGTTCGGGGAACTGGCCTGGGATCACGCCTGCGAGCAGGTGCCCGGCGGCACCGAGGAGCAGATCGCGGACGCTGCCGCCGCGCTGCTGCGGCGGGCCCACGACGGCCCCGCCCCGAAGAAGGGGCCCGCTGCGAAACGGTCCCGCCGCGTCGCCGCACGGACCCGGGCCACCGCCCCTGAACGGCCGGCCCCCGATCCATCCGCCGACGAGACCGTTCAGGAAGACCAGGCGGACACCGAGCTGGCCGAAGTCATCCCGCTAGGTCTGTTCGACCCGCTCGCGAATCCCTGGAGGCGTCCGTGACCATCTCCCAACCGGCAATCCGGCACACCATGCTTCGGAAAGCAGATGCCGAGGCCAACCGGCAGTTGACCACCCTGGATGGATGGCGGAAGTTCGCAGCCGGCCCACCCAGCCCTCCCGTCCTGCTCACTCCCGCCGAACTGGCCAGGCTCACTCCGACCGAGCGGGCGCTCTATGACGACGATCGGCTCGACCACCACGCACGGATGCTGGTGGTCGCCACCTCGTTCGTCGAGAAGACCGTGGTCTGCGGCCGACGGCTGGTCCTGCTCAACCGGCACGCGATCAGCGCCCGCCGCGGCCTGATGGTCTCCGGGCTCCCCGGAACGGGTAAGACCAGCGCGATCACCCAGCTTGGGCTCGCCCACGAACTCCTCGACCGGGCCCGCCACCCGAACGTCACCGACCGCATCCCAGTGCTCTATATCACCGTCCCGCCCGCGGCGTCCGCCCGCATGGTCGCGGCCGAGTTCGCGCGCTTCCTGGGGCTGCCGGTCCGGGCCAGATCAAACATGACCGACATCATCGAAGCGGTGGTCGGCGTCTGCATGGACACCCGCACCGGTCTGGTTCTCGTTGACGAAATCCACAACGTCTCGCAGGTCACACGGGCCGGGGCCGAGGTCTCCGACACCCTGAAGTACTTCTCCGAGCGCATCCCCGCGACGTTTGTCTACGCAGGCATCAACCTCGACAGGAGCGAGCTCTTGGCTGGCACCCGGGGCGCCCAGATCGCAGGCCGATTCACCCTCGTCCCGACCCGCCCATTTCCCTACGGCGCCGAGTGGAAGGGGCTGGTCGCAACCATGGAGAAGACCCTGCTGCTCCATGATCACCCGCCGGGTAGTCTGGTCAAGCTGGACCGCTACCTCCACAAGCGGGCCGACGGCATGATCGGCGCGCTCTCCCACGCGATCCGGGGCGCCGCGATCGACGCGATCCTCAGCGGCACAGAACGCGTGACCAAGGCAGGGCTCGACGCAATCCCCCTGGACCATGCCGCAGAAGCGGCGAAGAAGGGCCGCTGAAGTGTCCCGCCCGCTGCCAGAGCTGCCTCGCCCGCTGGCTCCGCTGCCCGTCCGGCTGCGCCCCTGCGTCGGCGAGATCACCGACTCCTACGTCCGTCGTCTGGCGCGCGCGAACCATCTCAAGCCGAGCTACCTCCACTGCTTCCTCAGCGGACCACCCTTCTGGTTCGGCAAGCCCCAGCTGGACCGCCTGGCTGCGGTTTCCGGCCGCTCCGAGCAGCATTTGGACCGGGCGCTCGCTGACGCCAGCTCCCCGCGCGGCCGCATGAAACCCAATCCGCGCACTGCTAGAACCGAGCTGTTCCCCGGCCAGCCCCATCTCGCCTTGCTCATCTACATCGACGCCCGCAGAGGCCACACCATTCAGGACCTGGCCCTGCGGCACGGTCTCCCTCGCCGTCTTATCCGCCTCGCCCTAGACACGATGCAGCCGCCTCCCCGAGGAGTCGAACGGGACCATTCGCATCTCGATGCCGACCTCATGAAGCCCATCCAGGCCATGCTGGATCAGGGCCTCGGACCGAAACAGATCTGGCTGCACCTCATGGACGACCACGACGTCTCCGTGTCCTACTCACTGCTCCGCCACTACGTCCGCTTGCGCTGCCCTCAGCGCTACGCTCCGACATGGCAGTCCTGACCCCGCCTAGCACACCGCCGCGAAGGCCGATCAACTCCCCTACTCATTACGGAATTGAGGTCCTTTGCGTCGGTGCTCACTGATAGCGTGGTTCCTGGCGATGGTTCGCCGGGAAAACCGAACGCGCCGTTTCGCGAAAGCCATTCGCGGCCGACGAGACCAGCATGGCTTCTCCATGGCTGCCGAACGTTCCGGTGACACCGTGCGCGCTCCGTCCGTCAGGTCCGAGACTGTCTCGCTCCGTCCGGTCGGCACGCCGAGGCTCAGATGTCCGCGTCTGCCCGTGCGTTGATCGCACGCCCACCGGCGTGCCACGCCCGCACGCCCTGAGCCCTCAAGAGGGTGGCAGATGAGCGATCAGCTCCCATTCAACGATTCCACCGGCCACATCCCGGAGACCTTCACCAACACCACCGACGCCACGGAGTCGGAAACCGATCGTGAGGGACGCAGCGACGAACTGCGGGTCCGCGCCGGCCAGATCACCAATCTGTCCTGGAAGCAGTACCAGGCCATCAGGCAACTCGCCGTCGGACTTGGTCTGTCCGAGGAGGTCGCGGCTACCATGCCGCTGATGGCCGCCGATCCTCAGGCCCTGATCGACCAGCTCAAGCGTCCACGGCGTGAGGTACTCTCTCCCGGCGTCACCGGCATCACGGCGCAACTCGACGCCATGATCGCCTCACTGATCCGGGCACCGGAGAACCTGCGCATGGGCGAAGCCCGCTACAGCGGAGGTTTCCGCCTCCCGCGTTATACAGCAGCCCCGGGCAACCGGGCGTGCGCCTTCGACCTGCGCGCCAGCAAGGATCTCGACACCGCCCACCAGGCTCTGTTTTCCGAACTCGCCAAGATCGACAGCCTGATCGACAACACCAACCCCTACGGCAGCGACATCAAGGACAACGGCGTCCGGCAAGGCGGCATCCTCTTCCCCCTCCTGATCGGCCTACCGGGACAGCCCTGGCTCGGGGGGTTCGAGACGGCCGACTGCTACGGCCGCACCTACTTCGTCCAGCAGTCGGAAGGCATCCTAGCCAGCACTGTCTTGGAGTGGCTGCGGATGGTGCCCACCACCGCCCAAGAACTGCGGACGCACCCACTGCAGCAGCGTCGGGCGGAACTGCTGTCGATCGCGGGCAAGGTGATCGCCGCCAACACATCCGTCACCAAGGCCGAAGAAGCCAAGCTGATGCGGGCGGTGATGCCGAACTGCAAAGTCGTCCTGACCGTGGACGGCACCACGACGATGGACGAAGCGCGCCGTCGCCTGGTGGCCCAGCAACACCTCGACCGTCCGACCACGTTCACCCCCGACACCGAGTGGCAGACCCGGGCGGAGGCGGTCCTGGAGGCCCTGCAGCTAAAGAACCTCCTGGCCACACCACCGGGCGTTCAGCCCGCTACGGTCAGGCAGTGGCTCGACCACCCGAAGGACGCAGCCAACACGGACCTGTACGCGGACGACATCGCGGCGCTCGGGGTGTCTTCGCTGCTGTCCACCCCGAACACCCCATCAGACCGGGTGATCCGCAACGCTCTCAAGACCCGAGGTGTCACTGGTGCCGCGCGCTCCCAGGCCCGCTCCGAACTCACCGCCCATGTCGTGGCCCGGGCCATCACCTCCGACCACTCACGCGAAAGCCGCCGCTCGGCCCTGGAGCGCGCCCTGCGAATGACCGACCTGCGCGGCATGGGTGTCGACACGAGGCCAATCGAGGAAATCCTGGCCGACGCCCGCCAGGAGCAGACTGCGGCCGTCGAAGAACGATCCCGAGGACGAAACCCCGGCCTCGGCCCGGCCACTCAACAGATCGCGGTGCGTGCCGCCTTCTACCTCACCTGCGGCAAGGGCAACGATGGACCGGTCCTTCAACGCAGCGCGCACGGCGCTGGCAAGGGCGAGGCGCAGGAACCCGCCGAACTGCTGCGCAGGCTCGCGCGTACCCCACAAGGACTCGAGCAACTCGCCCAGGCCATCCTTGATGGACGCCAAGGCCATCCGATTCGCCGCGTGGGAGAGGACCGGAAAGCCCAGACACACACAGCTCGCGCCGCAGACCAGGACCTGTTCACGGGCAAGGGACTGAGGGAACTGGCCCTGGCCAAGCCGGAAAAGATCGAGGATCCGTCCGCCTCCGCGCAGGTCGCCGAGGACACCGACGTCATCAGAGACGCGGTGGAGGAACTCGAAAGCAGCGTCGACCGCATGGGGGGCCGCAAGGACGACGACGCCGTGCTCCCGTATGTCGAAGACTGCGGCTGGCCCGACACACACAAGAGCGTCGAGAAGCTGGAGACGATCACCAAGAGGCTCGAGCGTTGGACGATGACCCACCGCATCGTGAACCGTGCCCGCGTTGACGATCAGGGCGTCCAGTGAGGGCCCCCGTGCGGTTCGACGCCGACCTGGCCGATCATGTCGACCGTCTCATGAGCATTGAAGTGCCCGGCCTGGGTGATCTGGGCAAGCCCAGCCCCTACGGGGTCGTTCGCGGATGGTCACTTCCCCGGCTCGTCCCCATGGCCGAGGTCTTGAACCGGAAACACTGGGCGCAGGTGCGCACCGGCGTCTACGCGGCGCTCACCAATGATGCGTTCGTGGCCTACGTCGGAAGTGTGCGCCGCCAAGAAGCCGCTCTGGCTCCCCGCATGCGACATCACTTCCGTATGGACCCCCGACGGCGCGAAACCTGGACCCAGTTAGCCCTGATAGAACTTCCCGACTCCCTGGAGGCCAAGGCGGTGCTGCGCTGCGAGGGCCGTGTCGGGCGTGCGCTGGACCCGCTCGACAACGAACGGCTGCCCGCCGTTCCGGGACGACGCCCCTGGCTGCCACGCGCTCGACAGGGATAGCAGAACCTCAACCGCCCGTGCCCGTCGCGGCCCAGACCAGTCCGAACTCAGGAAGTCGATCCAGTGTTCGGACGTGTGGGTGGCGCGGCGGGCGCGGGCCGCGTGCAGCCGCGTCGATCGCGCCGCGGGGTGCGATGGTTGTCTAGAGTTGTCAACCTCATCCCAAGGTCAGCGGACTCAGAGCCGTTCTGGCGCCACCGGCCGGCGTTGGGCCCTTTAGCTCGTGATCTATCTCCATGCGCGAAGCCTAACGACGGCCGGTGTCGAGACCGCGGTGGTGCTCTGCCCGTCGGGTCACGCCGTACCTCAGGCCGGCTTCGGCTCC
The DNA here is from genome assembly GCF_022869105.1 of Streptomyces sp. BJ20. NCBI lineage: Bacteria > Bacillati > Actinomycetota > Actinomycetes > Kitasatosporales > Streptomycetaceae > Streptomyces > Streptomyces sp. BJ20. The sequence goes on along the minus strand of NZ_CP094918.1, from coordinate 1,994,398 downwards.
TCGGCGAATCCCTCCATGGCGAACTGGGAGAAGCGGCTGCGTGCTTGTTCGGTCAGCGCTGTGCGATGTGCTGCGGCCCGGGACAACTTCTCGGGTACCTGCGCCCGCGCGGCGCCTAGGTACTCGCCACTGAAGTCGTTCAGAGCCCGCTCCAGAGGATCGTTCTGGACCGCGCGGCGGCCGGCGGCGTCGAGCCGGGCGTGCACGGCGCTGATCAGTGCCGCGTCCAAGTCGGCCTGCATACAGCGTGGCCTGCACGTCACTGTGCCCCGAAGCTGTCCTCGCGTCGCACGGTGTACGTGACGGTGATGTCCGAGTCCGGTACGTCGGCCAGACCGCACGGGGAGTCCTCGCGCAGTTCCCGTCGGACGTTTTCCTCCATCCCCCGGTAGCCGCCGCGAGCGGACACGAGGTCCGCGGCGGTGCCCCGCTCGTGCTCGTGCACGACTGACGAGGTGGTCACAGGCTTCAACTTGTTCTCCAGCAAGTCGGGTCAGCCGGCCGGGCCGCGCGTCGGCTTCTTGGCCAACTCTCCCAGGACCTTCTCCAGTTCATTGGCGAGCTTTGCGGCGCGCTCCATCTTGCCCTCGATCTCTAGGTCCCCGAATGCCGTAGGCCAGGGGTGAACGGCGAACAGTGCCCTCCAGAACGATCTGCTCAGGTCGTGCAGCCGTGCGGCCAGGTCGTCGGCCTGGACGGGGTTGCCGCCGAGCGTCATCCACTTCGCGGCAGCATCCAGTTCCCGGTTCGCGCTCCTGAGGGCGCCGATGATGTCCGGCTCGCGTGTCCAGAAGTCCGGCTCGGGCTCCTCGGCGCTGGAAGACATTCTGTCTTCCGGCTCTGGGGCTCGACCCCAGGCGCCGCGCGCAGTCTCATCTGTCACGCCGCGAGCCTACCGGTGGCCGAGATCAAGAACCGGACAGACCGGCATCCCGCCGAGATAGGAAAATCCCTAGACGTGAGGAAAAACTCAAAGATATCCTGTGTTCAGGGCTTTTCTTTCACTCTATGAGGGGAGATTCAGCATGGGCGAGCCGTACGCGTTCGACGGGGAGTCGTGGGACGAGCTGCGCAAGGCCGTCGAGGACAACGGCGGAGTGCTCCGCATCTACATGGCTGACCTGAGGGAGTTGCAGAACGCAGGGCGACTGGGCATCCACGTCCGCAACGAGATCAGCCGCCGCCTTGCTGGCGTCGGCCTGGGGCATCTCCCCGCCGAGCTGCCCTCGTATCAGGAGAACGAGGTGGTCCTCTTCCAACTCGGCACCCCGGCCGCCGACGTCGTCGAAGCCGTACGCGGCGACAACTTCGCCCGCGCTGAGGACGCGCTGCGCCGCCTGAACACCAAGGGCGATGCCGAGAAACTCGCGGCCATCGCGGCCATCCTCAGCGGCGACTGACCCTGCCCCTGGCCATCCCGGCCAGCACACCACAACCCAGATCCGGGGGGACCGGCATGACCGACGAGCAGCACGATCACGATCCTGAGGCGTCCGCGGAGCCACACGGCGGGCAGGCCTCGGGCGCCGACCAGGAGAACGAAGAGCAGGAACCGCTGCGACGGCCGCACCACACCATCCGGGATGTGTCCGAGGAGATCGAGAAGGCCATCGGCAAGCCCCTGCTGGACGAGGCCGCCATGGAAGCCAAGTTGCGTCAGGCGATGGAGGACCCCGTCCGCCGCGTGGCCCTGAGCCGGGGCCTGACTACTCTGGCCGCTGCCCTGGAGCAATTCATTCCGATCCGGGAGAACACGGTCAGATCCGCAGTGCAGGCGAGCCTGGCCATGCAATCCGCACTCAGCAACCTGGACCTCCGGAACCTCATGCCCGGCGGGGCCCTGAGCCGCAACGAAGCCTTCCGTCTCGCCGGTTCGACACTATGGGAACGCCTGCAGGAACTCGACCCGGAGAACTGGCGCGAGGAACAGCTGAGGCGCCTCGACATGCTCTCTATCATGGAAGAGGGCATCCCCCTGGTGTGGACGCCCTCGGCGGACGTGATCCGCGACCTGCTCGACGCGCCGGACGCTCCAGCCCGCCGCAAGGTGCTGGAGCAAAAGGCGGCCGCCGTCGTCGAGCACTGCCGCACCGTCCTAAGCAGCGTCGTCCGCAACGACCTCGCGGCAGAAGCCGACTTCCTCAACGACTGCCTGGACTTGATCGGCAGCGGCAAGCACGCGGCTGCCCAAGTCCTCGCCTCCTCCGTCCTGGACACCGTGCTGCGAGCCATGGTCCGAGCGGACCCCCGCCTTCAGGGCAAGAAGGGCCAGTTCCACTTCAAGAGCCTGGCCGCGCAGCTCCCGAAGGCCTCGTCGGACACCCAGGTCGGCCGGTTCCGCGCGTACTGCATCAACAGCAGCATCCACAAGGCGTACGAGCAGTACTACGGGCCGCCAGTACCCGAGGAGTACAACCGTCACGCGACTGCCCACGCAGCAGGCCCGACGCAGATCACGCTCGCCAACGCTCTCGCCGCGGTGATGCTAGCTGTCGGCATGGTCCGGGAACTGGAGGAGACGCAGCGGCCTCTCATTCCGGCCGGATGACCACGGCCATCGCCGACAGACGGCGGCCGGGGAAGACAGACTGTCTTCCCCGGCCGCGTCCGGCACTCATGCCTGCCGCCCGCGGTCAGGCGTCAGCTCGTGCGGGTAGCCACCGGGGTGACCACGCTCACGCCCGGGGACGTTCCGTGGATCGAGGCACCGGACGCAGTGCTGGGAGCCGACCGGCCGCTGGGCACCTGGCTACGCGCGCGCCCGCAGGCCATGGTGTACTTCAACGTACTGTTTCCGGAGGCCGACCAGTGCAAGACCGACGAGGTCACCGACGAGCAGCGTATCCGTCTCGACCTCGTCGACCGCGTTGCCGTCGCCCCCGCGACAGACGGCTCCCGCATCACCGCCTCGCATCCGGGCGGCGGGGCGCACACCTTCGTGGTTGACACGGTGCACAGCAACATGAGCTCCACGCCCGCTGCCCTGCCCGGCCTGATCACTGGGGCAGATGGATACTGCCCACCGGACAAGCAGAATCCCCGCATCCTGGTCGCCGGCGACCTGAAGAGCGCGAGGATGCAGCGCATCACCGTAGTCATGAGGGACGGCGGACGGGCCAGTCTCATCCCGTACTACGAGGCCCAAGCCGTGCTGAGCTGATCAGCCACCGCCGTTGGTGTCCCTGGTCACCGAGCGCGCTTCGCTGCTGACCTAAAGCTCTCTCGGTACTGGCTGTTGGCGTACCACAACCCCAGCGGTGACGCTCACACCCGCAAGCGCGATCGCCACGACGGCATGCAGCCCGAATCTGGGCCGTGACCCGCCTGTCAGCAAGGAAGGGCGGCTCTCCCCACTGCCGGATCAGGAGGGCTGCAGGTGAAACCGCCAAAGGCGGAGGACACGCTCCCGCCCTTTGTCCCAGTAGTCGTCGGGGACAAGCTGGGTCATCAATGCTGGGCTGGGTTCCTGACGGAGAGCGGTGATGTCACCGTTCTCGGTGGTCGTGCTCATAAGAAAGCGCCGTGTGTAGACGCTGCTGAGCGCTCCAAAGACGGCGAAACCCTGCTGGGTGTAGGTGGCGAAGGCTTCCTCATCACCGTCAGGGGAAAGGTTGTAGTCCAGTCTGACGATGCGGCCGTCACCATCAGTGTGAGTTGCTTCCTCTGGCACCCATCCGGCGTACTGGGCGAGAAACCAAGCCAGTTTCTTTTCCACGGGATCGGTGATGACCTGTCCCGCGTTGGCCAGCTGAAGGCCAGTGACCGCGACCAGGCGCTCGCCCTCCTGGGCATCTGGTCCAGTCGCCGACTGCTCCTGTTCGGGGTCGAAGAGTACGGAGATGGTCAGTGGCCACGTCCCTGCGAGCGTAGCGTCACCGAGGAGAACCATCTCGTTTCCCTTCATGGCGGAAGAGATTGAAAGGCGCCGCTGCGCTCCCGCCTTCTCGAACCTGGAGGGATCGACAAGGGTCCACAGATTGGGCCCGGCCCAGTAGTGGGCGTACAGCAGGCGCCCGCCTGTCATACGGGCGTAGGCCTGTGCGGCGGCCATGTCATCGGCCCGTACTTTGACCTTCTTCTCCATGCCGGGCGCCACCGTCTTGACCTCGACCAGGAGCACAGTGCCGTCACGCAGCACGATCCTAAAGTCGGGCGGCAGCAGCTTGCCCTGGGCATCATCGAAGTAGTACAGCCCAGCATCCTCAGTCTTGATGAGGCGGACCGCACCCAGCGCCACGGTCACTGCTTCAAAGGCGTACTGCGTCTGGTGACCCTGGAGCCGGGAAACGTTGTCCAGCGACTCACGCAGCGCGCGGCTGATAGCCGCGATGGTCTCCGGGTGCCGGTCTCGCAGGAGTGCTGCTGTCTGGCCGTCCGGTGGTTCACCCAGGGCCAGCTCGATCAAGGGCAGAACCTCGATCCCCAGCTCACCTTTCCGGCCCCGTTTCAACACCATGGTTCGGCCCCTCCCAGTCTCCGGCCGAAAGCCATTCTGCCACTGACGGCAATGGACGAAGGCTGCCCGCCCGCCGGGGGGGATGAGTGTTGCGGTGTTCCGATCGGAACACCGCAACACTCATCCGTGCCTCATGTGCCTTCATGCCCTATGGAGCCCTGAGCTGTGTTGATGTGCTTGTTCCCCTAGATAGTCGTCGCGGCTGCTGTCAGCGTCGGCTTGGTGGCACCTCCATCCGTCACTTCAAATGTGTCGTGGGTGGCATGCCGCTGCTGCTGAACATCGCCGTGCCCGTTACGGAAGCTGTTGGGCGGGTCTTGCGCATCGAATCGAACAGCTACTCGTAACGCCCAGCAGTGAGGTATCGGACGAAGACGAACCGTCGTCGCGACGCTCACGACGACGAAGCCCTGTCCGCACGGCGCGCCTGCGGCGTGTCGCGGCATCTTTCCGCCCACCGTCCCGTCTCAACGAAGACAGTCCGCACAGGTCAACGCCCAGGAGTCGACAAACTTCGATGAGACAGGACATCCGTGCCCGGGTTCCGGTGCGCCCTTCCCGTGCCCTCTCGGGCACGCCTTCACCCTTCGCTTCCCTTGCTTCCCCCACCCTCCCGCCACGGAGGGCTCGGCGCCACGGCTGACACGGCCGACATGGCCGACATGGCCGCCACGGCTGACATGGCCGACGGGGCGCCTCGGCGAGCGGCGTCATGACGGGCGGATGCCATGACAGACGGCGGCCATGACGGGCGGGGGATGCCATGACAGGCGGCGGCCGTGACAGACGGCGGATGCCATGACGGCGGCGGCCGTGACAGGCGGCGGCCCTCGACAGGCGGCTGCCATGACGGACGAGGACCGGGGTATCCGACTGAGACACAGTCAGTCACGGCAGGCCCGAGCAGGGAGGCGAGGATGCCCCTCACGTTCCGTAAGAGTTTCCGGATCCTTCCGGGGGTGCGGCTGAACATCAACAAGAAGTCGTGGTCCATCACCACCGGGGGCGGGAAGAACAGCCCCCGGTACACACGCAGCAGTACCGGACGTCGTACGACATCGATGGATTTGCCCGGACCTTTCGGATGGCGGCGCACCACCCGCAGCCGTCGGACCAGCGGATGACCAGGGCACATTGACGTCACATCACCCGACTGTCACCCGAATGGACCCCACAAGAGGTGCCATCTCATATCTGAGATAGCCTCAACCTCATGGCAGACGACTACCTCGTACGCATCGGCAAGCTCATCCGTGACGCCAGGCAGCACCGCGGCTGGACACAGAACCAGCTCGCGGAGGCTCTGGGCACCAGTCAGAGCGCCGTCAACCGGATCGAGCGCGGCAACCAGAACATCAGCCTTGAGATGATCGCCCGCATCGGCGAGGCGCTGGACAGTGAGATCGTCTCCCTCGGCTACGCCGGTCCGATGCATCTGCGGGTGGTGGGCGGCCGGCACCTGTCCGGCTCCATCGACGTCAAGACGAGCAAGAACGCGTGCGTGGCACTGCTGTGCGCCTCGCTGCTCAACAGCGGGCGCACGGTGCTGCGCCGCGTCGCCCGTATCGAGGAGGTCTACCGCCTCCTGGAGGTGCTGAACTCCATCGGCGTGCGCACCCGCTGGATCAACGACGGCGTCGACCTGGAGATCGTGCCGCCGGCCGAGCTGGACCTCGCGGCGATCGACGCGGAGGCGGCCCGCCGTACCCGCTCCATCATCATGTTCCTCGGCCCGCTGCTGCACCGCACGGACCGCTTCATGCTGCCGTACGCCGGCGGCTGCGACCTCGGCACGCGCACGGTGGAGCCGCACATGATCGCGCTGCGCCGTTTCGGCCTGGACATCGCGGCGACGGAGGGCCAGTACCACGCGGTGGTCGACCGCGCCGTCGCTCCGGACCGCCCGATCGTGCTGACCGAGCGCGGGGACACGGTCACCGAGAACGCGCTGCTGGCCGCCGCGCGGCACGACGGCACGACCGTCATCCGCAACGCGTCCTCCAACTACATGGTCCAGGACCTGTGCTTCTTCCTGGAGGCGCTGGGCGTCAAGGTCGACGGCATCGGCACGACGACGCTGACCGTGCACGGCGTGCCGAAGATCGACGTGGACGTCGACTACTCCCCCTCCGAGGACCCGGTCGAGGCGATGAGCCTGGTGGCGGCCGCGGTGGTGACCGAGTCGGAGCTGACGGTCCGCCGGGTGCCGATCGAGTTCCTGGAGATCGAGCTGGCGGTCCTGGAGGAGATGGGCCTCGACCACGACCGCACCCCCGAGTACTTCGCGGACAACGGCCGTACGCGGCTGGTGGACCTCACCGTCCGGCCCTCCAAGCTGGAGGCGCCGATCGACAAGATCCACCCGATGCCGTTCCCGGGCCTGAACATCGACAACGTGCCGTTCTTCGCGGCGATCGCGGCGGTGGCGCAGGGCCAGACCCTCATCCACGACTGGGTCTACGACAACCGCGCCATCTACCTGACCGACCTCAACCGCCTCGGCGGACGCCTGCAGTTGCTGGACCCGCACCGCGTCCTGGTCGAGGGCCCGACCCGCTGGCGCGCGGCCGAGATGATGTGCCCGCCGGCCCTGCGCCCGGCCGTCGTCGTCCTGCTCGCCATGATGGCGGCGGAGGGCACGTCGGTGCTGCGGAACGTGTACGTCATCAACCGCGGCTACGAGGACCTGGCGGAGCGGTTGAACTCGATCGGGGCGCAGATCGAGATCTTCCGGGACATCTGATCGTCGTGGTGTCGTGCCCCTTGGAGGCAAGGGGCACGACACCACGACATGTAAGCCCGCACGGGACAAGGCCCTCGCGTTCGGCCCGGGCGATCGTGTCGGCGGCCCGGGCTTCGTATGGTGGGCAGCCGCAGCAGGCGGCAGGCGCAATCCCTCGTTCTGGATCAGCCGATCGCCGCAGCCGACCGCAGAGCGGTGCGGAGCCTCCCCTTCCTGGCGTGGAGCGGTTTCGGACAGCGAGCGGGCAGGTCGATTTCGTTGAGTTTCGGAAGTGGAACCTTGCGGGAGCGCCGACAGCCCGGTAACCATCTCCCGCATCGTCGGCTCCCGCTTCGGATTTCGTTGGTATTTCGTAGCTCCTCACGCTCCACTCAAGAGTGACCTCTTCGAACGTCACCTCAGAGCCGCGCCAAAAGTGACCGTAAGGCGCCACATCCCGCGATTGACACCCCATCAGCCCCAACCTACTCTCCGTTCAGGTCGGCGAACATTGAACGATATCTCGAACAATCGTCAGGCGGGTCGGTGGGACGTCCCAAGAGACGATTGCTCACATCGGTTCCAGCGTCGGTCAAGAGCCGCCCCCGACACTGCTGGACTCCGAACCGTGGTCCACCAGAACGCGTCGCCCGCCCGTACACCTCCACTGATCGCCGCCTTCCGCACCTCAGCGCCAGCGCGAACACAGAAGAGGAATCCCATGGGTCGCATCACACGCCGTCACACGATGTCATCGCCGCCCGGGCCGCGCACGCGGCCAACGTGGCGCGCCACGGCGCTCTCCACCTCGTCGGGGCCGCCGGCGCACGGAGTCCGGCGTTCCCCGGCTTCACCGACCGGACCATGACCATCGGGCCCTGAAACGTCCAGCTCCTTCACCAGGGTCTGAAACCCGGACGGCGGCGACCACACCCGACTCCCCTGCCGTCCCGGGCTCGCCACCACCCGCTCTCCCTGCTGGAGACGGTCGCCCGATACGGCTGCCCGCTCGTGAGAGCAGACGCGATCGGCCGGGCGGCGGCTCCGCTCTCCGTTGGTGGAAGCCGGCGAATTCCCACCGAGGGAGGCTTCAACCGCTGGCCCGCGGGCCCGCTCGCCTCCTGGCAGACCCGCCGCCCCGGAACTCCCCTGTCCACCCACACCATCGACAAGGAGCACAACATGGCCATGAACAGGCGTACCTTCCTGGGACTGGGCGCAGCCGGAGCCGTGGCCGCCGTCCATGCGTACGGCACCACCGCGGCAACGGCATCCTCGCTCGCCCCGGCAGACGCGCCGACCCAGCGCTTCGCCATCGGGGTGAGGGAGTACGCCTGGAGCCGCGGCAGCCGTCGGCTGACCACCCGGATCTTCTACCCCGCCACCGGCACACCGGGCGGCAATCCCGTCGTCAACGCCCCCATCGCGGACGGCGTCTTCCCCATCTGCGAGTTCAGCCACGGCCTCGGCGGCAACCCGGAGAGCTACGCACCCCTGGTCCGGCCCCTGGCCGAGGCCGGATTCGTCGTCCCCGCACCCGTCTTCCCCACCACCTCCAGCGGCACCCAGGGCAACGTCCAGGACGTCTACAACGGCAACCAGTCCATGGACGTCTCCCAGGTCATCACCAACACCCTCGCCCTCAACACCACGGCCGGCGACCCGTTCGCCGGGCACCTCGACACCACCACCGGCGTCGGCGTCGCGGGCCATTCGCTGGGCGGCATGACCACCCACGGGCTGCTGACGGCCTGGCCGGACAGCCGGATAGCCGCCGCCGTCCCCTTCGCCTGTGTCGACATGGGCAACCCCAGCAGCACGGTCGCCGCCAAGGTCCTCTTCGTCCACGGCGATCAGGACACCCTCACCCAGTACTCCTCCGCCCGCCAGGCGTACGGGGAACTGCCCGCGCCCAAGGCGTTCCTCACCCACCGCGGCACGGGCCACGACCAGTACATATGGAGCGGCTACAACCACACCCAGACCGTCGCCACCTACGTGGACTGGATGCGCTGGAGTCTCTACGCGGACACCGCCGCCCGCGACCGCCTCCCCGCCGACGCCACCTCCAACACCAGCACCACCACCTGGGAAGCCGTCCTCACCCCCCTCCCCACCGGGCCGATCGTCAGCCTGCGCTCCCGGGCCAACAACCAGTACGTCTGCGCGGAGAACGCCGGAACCGACCCACTCATCGCCAACCGCACCGCCATCGGCGACTGGGAACGATTCGACCTGATCGACCTCGGTGGAGGCGCCGTCGCACTGCGCGCCCGCGTCAACGGCCGATACGTCTGCGCCGAGAACGCCGGTGCCAACGCGCTCATCGCCAACCGCACCGCCGTCGGTCCCTGGGAGACCTTCCAGCGCGTGAACAACTCCGACGGCACCACCAGCCTGCGCGCACAGGCCAACAACCTGTACGTCAGCGCCGGGAACGCCGGAACCGCCCCGCTCAGCGCCAACCGCACAACGATCGGCCCCTCCGAGTCGTTCGACCTCATCAACGGCTGACCGGCCGCGGAGGAGGAGCGCGAACCCCTGCGGGCGATCCGTCGTACGCATACTCAGAAGCTGTTGTCCCACTCCGCTTCATGTCCTGGAGCGGGTGGACAACAGCTTCTCGCGCAACGGACGGGCACGCCTCTTCGCGGCCCACTGAGACCACGGGCATCCAGCCATGCGCACACCCACCCCGACCTGCTGCTCATTACGCGTCGGATGCGTTCTACTGGAGTTCCGCGCCGGACATGCTCCTGGGGCGCCCCACGAGAGCGACTTGTCATGACCGGCTCGACAGGTCGGGCAGGTCGTGACGGGGAACACGAACCGCCCCAGCCCGTGGACGTGCACCGTCTCGAGGTCACCCACGTCGAGCAGGACGCCTACACGGTGGACGTCCGTGGACACCGCCTCCGGGTCGACCAGCCGCTGGAGGCGGGAGGCACGGACACCGCGCCGACCCCCACGGAGCTCTTCGCGGCCTCCCTGGCCACCTGCGTGGCCTTCCACGCGGGCCGTTACCTGCACCGGCACGGCCTGCCCCGCACCGGACTCCGGGTCCGCACCGAGTTCACCATGGCCACCGACCGGCCGGCCAGGGTGTCGGCCCTGCGCCTCGTGATCGACCCGCCGCCGGAGCTGCCCGAGCAGCGCCGCGCGGGTCTGCTGGCCGTGGCCTCGCACTGCACGGTCCACAACACCCTGCACCAGCCGCCCGAGACCGCCGTCGAACTGGCCCCCTGACGGGGCACCGGCTGCCCTCCCGTCCGTGTCCCCCGCCCTCTCGCCCCAGGTGGCATGCTCACGAACAGCGTCTGCCCGCCGTCCCTTCGGCCCCGGGTCGTAGTCCCTGGCCGGCAGGCCCAGTGACGTTCTTGCCGCCGCGTGCGCAGGAAGGATCATGAACGTCATGGAATGCTCCTCCCGGACAGACGACCGCGAGCGACCTGGTGAGGGTGCCGGGGCGGTCCGCCGAGCGCGAGGACGTGGCTGAGTGTTCCGCGCTTCCCTGCGTTCCTGGCTGGTCCTCGCCGTGCCCGTCGTGGGTGTGCTGGTACTGACGTACTCCGCCACAACGCCCGAGCCACGCGCGGACGGGGACTGGCGGGTCGCTGCCGAGCCGTTGCGGGACGGTCCGCTCTCCTCGGGCGGTACGGCTCAGCTCTCCAGATGCGGGGTGGACGAGTGGCCGCGCCCCGAACCCCGGGGCAAGGCCGAGCAGAGCAAGGACCCCCGGCTGGCGCTCACCAGCTGGGGCTACTACGACCCGGGGCCGAAGATGCCGGGTGGACCCCGCTTCACCGTCCACGCGGCCCTCCGCACGGGCGACCGCCCGCTGGTGCTCGACGCACCGGTGGCCGAAGGCCGGGTCACGCTCGACTTCTACGGCCCCCACGGGGAAGGCGTCCGCGCGTCCGCCCGCGGTCTCACCGCGACCGTGGTGGACGGCGGTTACACGGGCAAGCCTCTGGACGTCCCGGCGTCCGGCCGTTTCCGTGTCGATCCTGGCGAGGAGCTGCTCCTGGAGGTGGAGTTGCCCGCCGGGGCCGTGTGTCCGGGCCACAGCCTGCGCGACGTCAGCACGTGCTTCCCCGAGGGCACCAACGACGCCGCGGACTGCCCGATGGTGACGCTCACCCTCAGCGACCCGGCGATCCGTGCGTACCGTGCGGGGACGGCGGACGCCGACGCCGCCGGCTCTTTCAGCGACCGGCTCGTCGCGGTCTTCCTGGAGCCCGACGTCTCCCGGGTGTGAGCAGGGGCTCGCTCGGGGCGGGCCACGCGCTCTGCGAGCGCCTCGTCGTCGGCGGGCGCCGCGTCATGCGCTACGGCCTGCGTGACAGCGGGGAGTCGACGACGGCGGGTCCGAAGGCGCCCGCCTGCGCCCTGCGCGACCTCGCCCCCGGCGCGGCGGTCCTCGCTCGCGCAGTGCAGTGCTCCGGCACCGTCCCCCGCGGTTCCGGTTGGGCGCGGGAACAATACCCCGCCCACGCCCCCTCCACCCCTGGTTGACTCCACGACCTCCCGTATCGGCGTGATCGACGTATGTGAGTGGAGTTGTCGTGGAGTTCTACGAAGCGGAGCGTCTGCGGCTGGGGGTGGGGCTGCGGGTCGGCGTGCGGATCGCCGTGGTGTGGCTGGTGTACGTGGCGGGCGCCGCGCTGGTGCCCGGGATGTACGGCACGGACGTCCTCGGTGGCCTGAGTCTCGGGGCGCTCGCGGCCCTGGTGCCGCTCGGGGTCGGGCTGCACGGGGTTCTCGTGTACGGGCGGCGGGTCGACCGGCGGATCGCCGCGGCGAACGAGGCGGACGACCGGAGGTGGGCATGACCGCGTTGCTCGACTCCTCCTCACGGTCGCTCGTCTTCGCCGTGTTCTCCGTGTTCGTCGTCATCTGCCTGATGCTGTGCGTCATCACCGGCGCCGACGAGGACGACCGCGCTCTCGTGCGGTCCGACAGCCGGCGGCTGCGCTCCTGGCAGCAGGGCATCGCGATGGGCGGCGACACCACGACCGTCGCGACCGTCACCGTGCTGGTGGGCATGGTCGCCACGACCGGGTTCGACGGACTCGGCGTCATGCTGGGCAGCCTCGTCGGTGTGCTCCTCTTCCTCGTGCTGGTCATCGAGCCGTTGCGGGCGCACGCCTCGCTGACCGCGCCGGACCTGCTGGACGCGCGTGGCAGCGGCGGGTCCGCCGTGCGGGTGGCGTGGGGTGTGGTGACGCTGATGGTCTGTTTCCCGCTGCTGGTCGTGCAGTTGGTGGTCGTCGGGAACGTCGCCGCCGCGCTGCTCGGGCAGCCGGGAGCCCGGACCGGGTGCATCGTCGTCATCGGCTGTGTGATGACCGCGCTGGCCGTCAGCGGCGGCATCCGGGGCACGGGGGTGGTGATGATCACCAAGTCGGCGATCGCGCTGCCCGTGCTGGTGGTCGCCGCCGTGCTCGTCCTCCACCGTTTCGGCGGGGACCTGGGGCGGCTGCTCGACGCGGCCTCGCTCGGGTCGGGGACGGGAGAGGCGTTCCTGCGGCCGGGTGGCTACACCGGTGACGGGTGGGTCGGGGCGGTGAACCGGGTCGGCCAGATCTTCGGCATGACCATGGCCACGCTCGCCATGCCCGCCGTGCTGATGCGGGCCATCGCGACCAAGAGCCCGCGCGGGGCCCGTACCGTCGGCCGCTGGATGCTCGGTGAGCTGGTCCTGCTGTACGGGGCTCTCGCCGTCGTCGGTGTGGGGGCCGCTGCACTGGTCGGCACGGTGCTGCGGGAGGCCGGTCCGTCGGCGCAGGTGTTCACGCCGCTGCTGCTGGGGCGGGCGCTGGACGACGGCGGCCTCCTGGTCGCCGCCCTCGCCTGCGTCCTCTTCCTCACCGCCCTTGCAGCCGTCGTGGACGTCACCCTGGCCGCCGGGATCACTCTCGGCCGGGACGTACTGGCCGCCACCGGTGACCGGCAGGCCGGGCGGCTCGACGGCACCGCGTCGCGCTGGTCGGCCGCGCTGACCGGGCTGGCCGCCGCGGCCGTGGCCGTCGTGTGCGCCGACTGGAACCTGGTCGTGGTCTCCACGCTCTGGCTGGCCCTCTGCGGCGCCGCCCTCGCTCCGGTCCTGCTGTACGCCCTGTACTGGCCCGGGTTCACCGCCCGCGGCGCCCTGTGGTGCCTGTGGGGCGCGACGGCGGTGTGCGTGGTCGCGCTGGTGGTGTCGCCGTACGCCTCGGGCACGCCCACGTCGATCATGCCGGGCCACGATTTCCGGCTGTGGGACGTGACGATCCCGGGGGTGGTGACGGTGCCGGCCGGGTTCCTGCTGGGCTGGCTGGGCAGTGTCACGGACCGGCGTCACCGGACGGGCGGGGCGGGGCGGCCGTCCGGAGTCACGCATGCGCGTGCCGTCCAGCGATGAGTTCCGGGGACTGCCACGGTCGTAACCAGTACACGGACCGACACCTCAGGAGGGCCCCATGTCCCGCAAGATCGTGGCCAGCGTGTTCATCTCGCTCGACGGCGTCGTCGAGGCGCCCGACCAGTGGCACTTCCCGTACTTCAACGACGAGATGGGCGCGGCCGTGGGCGCGGGTCTCAGCAACGCCGACACCATGCTCTTCGGCCGCGTGACCTACGACAGCTTCGCCGGCGCCTGGCCGGAACGGGAGGCGGCGGGAGGGGAGGACGCGGGCTTCGCCAAGCAGCTCGGCGACATGCGGAAGATCGTGTTCTCCCGCAGCCCTCTCGACTTCCAGTGGCGCAACTCCGAGCAGGCGCAAGGTGACGTGGCCGAGGTGGCCGCCGCGCTGAAGCGGGAACCGGGCGGCGACATCGGGCTGAGCGGCTCGATCTCGGTCATCCGGCAGCTCCTCGCGGCCGGGCTGCTGGACGAGCTGCAGCTCCTCGTACACCCGATCGCCGTGCGCAAGGGGATGCGCCTGTTCGACGAGGGGGAGCCCTCCATCCCGCTGAAGCTGCTGAAGTCGGAGACGTTCGGCACGGGGGTGCTGAACCTGGTGTACGGGCCGGACACGGCTCCGCCGACGGGGGGTTACGAGGAGGCGGTGGCTTCGCTCGGGGAGTAGGGGGACCGACGTCACGCCCACCCGGGCCCCAACTTCGTACACGCCTGCGAAGTTCACGCGCGAGCAGTGTGTTGACACCTTCAACACGTAGACGCGGACCGCTCGTGCGGGCGATCTCGGTGACCGTTTCATCGACCGCGCGGCCCTCGGGCACGGCCCCGCGAACGAGACACGGTGAGGGCGTGCCGCCCGCCACTCAAGCGGACGGCGCGCCCAGAAGTCGCTCAGCGTTCCGACGCGAACCGCACGAACTGCCCCCAGTCTTCACGGCCGACGGCGAAGGACGGGCGGGTCACATCCTTGGAGTCCCGGACGTGAACCGCCTGTTCGGCGATCGCGACCTCCACGCAGCTGTCACCCTCACGTGGTTTCAGGTCGCTCCGGAATCCGGGCTACGCGCCGGGGCGGACGCCGGCCGCGAGGCTGTGCAGGTGCGCGGTGGTGCCGTTGCGTCGTGCGCGGCGCAGTCCCTGTTTGGCCAGCAGGCCGTTGGCCACGGTCATGACCGTCCTGCTGGGCGGCGCTGCCATGCCGACCGATGTGTGGGGGGCGTACAACGCCTCTCCGTCGTCGACGGTCAGCCAGCCGGTGGCGGTGCGCATGCTCACACCGACGCACTGCGGCCGGAACGCATGGGCGAGGAATCCCGCTCGGCGTCCGCCTGGTGGCAGGAGTTCGGGTGGTGCGCCGAGGCGCAGCCCGGTCTCGTCGTGTCCGGTGACCGTCACCGGGAGGATGACGGGGCTGCCGTCGGCCCCCTCGTACGCCAGCAGACGATGCGGGAGGGCGGCGATCCGCCGGGCGAGCCGGGAGACGGGTATCCGGGGTGTCGTGCCGTTCTTCGGGGGTCGCTGTCCGGCGGGGTGCTGTGGCCAGGACGGGCCGGTCACGGTGGCCGGTCCGTGTGCCGAGAGGTGGGGCCAGGTGGTGATGCGTTCCAGGCCGACGTCGACGAAGACGCGCTCCTGGTGGTATTCGCGCAGCAGCCAGTCCCACACTCTTCCGTGCTTGGTCTTCCCGAGGAACGGCTCTGTGGCGTCCATCAGTTCTGCCAGCCGCTGTGCCGAGGGCTGAAGGTCCACCGACGCCTTGCCTTGGGCGAGGACGTAGTGGCTGTGGGCGGCGAATCCGTGCGTGCGCGTGTGATAGGCGAGGGCGACGCGGGGGTTGTTCAGGATGCGTTCCAGCTTCTTCGGGAAGCCCAGCGAGGTGGTGAAGCTGACCTGGTTGGCTGCCCGGTTCGCGAGCCCTACCGGTGAGACGCTGGTGACCACCGCCCCTCCGGCGGGGGTGAGGTAGGCGACCGCGACGGTCAGGTCGCCCGTGAACGCCTCGTACGCCGTGTCCATCCAGGTGAGGTGTGTGTCCGTCACGAGCCGGTACCTCGCAGCACTCGCAGGTCGGCGGCGGCCTGGTCGCGCAGGGCGGGCAGCAGCGACTTCACCGGCGCCGGCATGTTCACGAATATCGACTCCACCTCGGCCGGTGTGCCCACTTCGTCGAGGAGGCCGATCATCAGATGCCCGGCCACCGGGGGCGTGGTGGCGATGACCTGTTGGGCGAACTCCGCCCACTGCGCGGGCGTGATGTGCGCCCGCAGGGCGGGGAACAGAACGGGTTCCTCGTGGTCCAGGTGGTCGCGCACGCTGTCGCGCACCGCGACGGCCGCCTCGCGCAGTGCGTGCCGGTCGTCTTCGTCCAGATGGCCGCCGTCATGGTCCTTCGCGCCGGTGAGGCCGATGCCGGCGAGGCGGTCGAGCGCGGCGTCCAGACGTTCGTGTTCTTCGCTCAGGTCGTCGAGTGCGCGCTTCACATCGGGCGCCGCGGTCAGGATGAGCGGCCACAGCCATTCGTCCTCGGTCTCGTGGTGGTGACGCAGGTTCACCACGAGGAAATCCCTCAACTGCGCGAGCGCTTGGCGAGGCACGGAGGGGCGGCCGGCGGCGTCCACGAGCAGCCCGGTGGCCAGTCTGTGCGTCTCATGGGTGAGCCGCGTTTCCACGACGGCTTGTGAGTCACGCCCGGCGTTCATGTCCATGGGGTGCGAAACCTTCGGGTTGAGGGGTGCATGGTGCGCGGTCTCCCCGTCCGGAAGGGAAGTCCCATTTTGAAGTTACAGCATCTGCAATGAATACGCCTGCCCTTACCTCGGGGTAAGGTGGAGGCATGTCCGCACCGACCCGCAGTTACCGATCGCCACGGCGTGAGCGGGGCGCGGCTCAGACCCGGCAGGACATCCTGGCGGCCGCGCGTGAGCTCTTCATCGCGCAGGGCTACGCACAGGTGACGATGGGGCACATCGCTCGCGCGGCCGGCGTCGCGACCAAGACGCTGTACGCGAGCGTGGGGACCAAGACGGAACTCCTGCACGCCCTCCTGGCCACGGACGTGGCGGACTCACGGACCACCGGACTCCTCGATGAGGTGTTCCGGAGCGAGGACCTCGCCTCGGCGGTCGCATGCCTGGCGCACGGCATCCGCGACAACACCGAACGCTTCGCTCCGTCCATCGACCTGCTCTACTCCTCCATGGCGAACGACGCCAAGGCGCGGGAGGTGTGGGACTACGTCGTCACGCAGTACCGCCAGGCACTTCGGGAAGCCGCGGAGCACCTGGTCTCCATCGGCGCAGTGGCTCCGCATCTCGACGTGAACGGTGCGGCGGACCGTCTGTGGCTGTGCTTGGGGCTGTCGGCATGGCGATCGCTCGTCGTCGACTGCGGCTGGAGCTACGACGCCGCGGAGCGCCTGCTCTCCCGCCAGGCCCTGAACATGCTCGAGGACCCTGTCCCGGCATAGGCGAGGGGCGTTCCCCTCTCGCGCCGCGCCGTCACCCGCCTCGTTCACGAAGGCGCGCGGCGGCCCTGTACGGAAGGGTGCGTGACCCTGGCACGGATCGGCGAGGACGCCTGGGCGCTGGGCGACAGCAAGCGGCCGGACGCAGCGCCACTGCGGTTCACCACAGAGGAACTGGACGCCGCCGGTATCGACCCGGCCCGCTTCGGCCTCGGCGCCTGACCCTCCCGCCTCCCTCCCCTCCCCTGTCGCCGGCCGGACCGGGTCCCTCCCCGCGTCCGGCCGACGCACCGCCCTCCGGGAGCAGCCCGTGCACCACCACGCCTACCTCTGGACCGGCCCCAAGGCACGCTTCGGGGCGCCACCGTCGGGGCGGACCACCCGCAGCACGGAGTCCATCTGCCGGGTGAACATAGGACGCGTGGCCGGAAAGGCCGAGCAGTTGCTGCGCCTCATGGAGCGCCGCGGCTTCTCGTTGACGGAAGAGACCCGGCAGCGCGTCACCACCTGCTCGGACATGCCGCTCCTGGATCTCTGGTTCGACCGCGCCATCGACGCCACTACCCTCGATGAGGTCTTCGCCGCCCCTTCCTCCACGGACCGCGTCCCCGCCCCCGCCCAGAGGCCGGAACACGCAGCAGTCCCCAGCCAAGGACTGACGGACCCCGAGTCCTCGGCCAACTGACACCAAGGACACCCACCGGGCCGCACCCCCCTCCGGGGTGCGGCCCGCCCGGTTCACGGCCCGGGTCAGCCGAGGCGCCACGCCGCCGCGAAGGCTTCCCGCTGGCCACCGACCACCGAACCGTTCGGCCGACCCGGCCACGGACGTGCTCCGGGGACACCGGGAACCCGCTGCCGCCTTCCTGCGTTCCTCACACGACGGCGCGGGAATCCGGCGTACCGCCTGCCTTCCCCCTCCGTACGCTCACTTCCGTACGGGGCGCCACACTCGCCCCGCCCGCGTCCGGCCGCCACTCTGGCGCCATGAACCACGCAACACCCCACGTCGGCGCGCCCGTTCACACTTTCATCCAGTTGCTGTCGTCCACGCGGCGCGGCGCCCGTCTCGCCCGGCTCCTCTCGGTGACCGAACTGCGCTCCCGGGGCGCCTCCCCGGACCTCACCGAGCGCGCCGAACTCGTCGTCGCGGAGCTCGCCGCCAATGCCGTACTTCATGGCCGCGTGCCCGGCCGCTGCTTCCGGCTCAGGCTCGTCCTCGACCCGGCCGCCGACCGCCTCCGCATCGAGGTCAGCGACGCCCGCGGAGACCTCCGCCCGCTCCCCCGCCCCACGGACGCCGCGTCCGACCCGCTCAGCACGACCGGACGCGGCCTGACCCTCGTCGCCTCCCTCACCGACCACTGGGACTGCGTCCCCTGCCCGCCCAGCGGCAAGACCGTCCGCGCGGACCTGCACGGCCCCGTCGCGTGAACGCATCGGCGGAGAGTGCCGCCCGGGCACGGCGCGTTGAGTCCCGCCCGCACCGTCGGAGTTCCGCACGTCGGACCTCCGGCCCCTGAAGACGGCGTACCGGCTCGTCAAGCCCCGCTCGCTGGTGCGGGGCACCCGGCAGGAGGCCAAGGAGGCGGCGGCCTGGCCGGGTGGGCGTTCCGGACGTCGTGAAGGACGTCATCCTCCGAGCCGGTGCTCGTCCCGCTCCAGCGATGCGGATCCGGTCCGGTCCGCCTCCGGCCAGGTGTCCAGCGCCGCCCGGGCCGCGTGGTACCCGCACATCCCGTGGACCGAGGGACCCGGCGGCGTCGCCGAGGAACACAGCCACGTGCCGGGCAGAGGCGTCCGGTAGGGGTTCCAGCGCGGGACGGGACGGGCCAGCGTCTGCCACAGGGTCATCGCGCCGGAGGCGATGTCGCCACCGACGTAGTTCGGGTTGTACGCGCCCAACTGGGCCGCCGACACGCCGCGTTCGGCGATCACCGTGTCGGTGAAGCCGGGGGCGTGGCGTTCCAGGGCGGCACGGATCATCTGCAGGGGGTCGCGGGGATCGCCCTGGGGTACGTGCGCGTAGGCCCACACCGGTCTTCTGCCGCGGACGGCCCGTGCCGGGTCCGCCGCGGCCGGGTCGACCACGATGACGTACGGGTGCGGGACCCTCACGCCCTGGGCCGTCGCGGTCTCGGCTCGGGCCAGTTCCGATGCCGTGCCGTGGGCCCCGCCCAGGTGGATCGTGGCGGCTTGGGTGAGGCGGGGGTCGGCCCAGGGGATCGTTCCTTCGACGAGGAAGTCGGCCTTGGCCGCTCCCGGTCCGTACCGGTAGCGGGACAGTGCGCGGAGGTACCCCTTGGGCAGCGGGGCGATGCGGGCCAGTTCGCGGGGCGAGACGTCCAGGAGGGTGAGTCTGCGGGGCGGCAGGTCCCGCAGGCTGTTCACCCGGACCCCGGTGTGGATCCGGCCGCCGAGCCCTTCGATCTGCCGGGCCATGACGGCGGCGATTGCCTGGGAGCCGCCCTGGGGGACGGGCCAGCCGGTGGTGTGGGCGAGGTGCCCCAGCAGCAGGGCGACGGCCGCGGACGCCGGTGAGGGGAGCCGGCCGATGCCGTGGGCGGCCACACCGGTGAGGAGCGCCCGGGCCGCCTCCGTGCGCAGGCCTCCGCCGACGCGCAGGGCCTGGGCAGGCAGGCGGGTGGCCAGGAGGGCCAGGGCCTTCGGGTTCGGCGGGGTGCGCAGTGTGGAGAGCATCAGGTCCACCACGTCCGCGGAGTGCTCCATCAAGGGGAGCATCAGCCGCCGCCATCGCTGCCCGTCCCGGCCGAGCCCGGCGCAGGTGGCGTCGAGGTCGCGCCATGCCAGGGCGGCCGGGCGGCCCTTGAGGGGGTGGCCGTAGGCGGCGGGTGAGTGCAGCAGCGCGACGCCGTGCGCCTCCAGGTCGAGTGACCGCATGAACGGGGACGCCGGTGCCATGGGGTGGACGGCCGCGCAAATGTCGTGGAACACCTCGGAGTCGAACAGCGCTTCCGTGCGCAGCCCCCCGCCGATGCGCTCATGTGCCTCGAACACTTCGACCCGGAGCCCGGCACGGGCAAGGGTGAGCGCGGCGGCCAGACCGTTCGGCCCGGAGCCGACGACGACGGCGTCCGTCATGAGCGTCCTTCTCTCAGTGGAAGGCCAGCCATCCGATGCCCAGGGCGCAGGTGAGGCCGGCGGCGGCCATGGCGGCGGGCCGGTTGCGGTGCAGCGCGAACCAGAACAGCGCGGCGGTCACCAGCACCGCGCCCGTTCCGATCGAGGCGCGCAACGGCCCGTCGCTGTAGCCGAACTCGTCGACGTGCTGTGCCAGCCAGGCGAACCAGGTGATCCTCACGACGCCTCCCGTGGCCCTTTCGTGGTGGTGGTGTTGGTGTTCAGGTCCCGCCGTGCGGCGCGGGAGCCGCGAGGAGGGCATCTCTGGCGAGGCGGTCGGTGCGGTCCGCGGCGCCCAGGCGGTGCAGGACGATCCAGCGGCCGTCGTCGTGCGCGGCGGCCACGACGGACGAGCCGCGCGTGGCGCCGTTGCGCCACGTGATCGGGGCGCTCCGCTGCCAGCTGGGGGCGGGCGAACCCAGCCGGCGTTCGACGAGCAGCCCGACCACGATGTAGGACAGGGTGCGGCAGGTGGACCACAGCCCGCCGGCCGGAAGGATCGGCCCGGTCAGCGTCCAGAGGGGGCGGGGCCGGCCGAACAGCCCCCGTGGCACGAGGCGCCCTTCCTGCGGGGGCAGCGCGGTCACGGCACCCGCGCCGAGACCCAGCGGCAGCAGGACGTGATCGTCCACGAGTTGCTGGTACGAGCGTTCCGTGACCGTCGTGAGGGCGTGCCCGAGGACGGCGTACCCCAGGTTGGAGTACTCCTCCTTGCCCAGCGGGCCCGTGGCCACCCTGTCCAGCTCGCGCAGCGAGGCGCGCAGAGCCTGCTCGGTGAAGGTGGCGTACGGGTCGTCGGGCGGACCGGCGGGACCGGGCGGCAGACGCGGCAGGCCCGAGGTGTGCTCGGCGAGGTGCCGAAGGGTGATGCCCGTCCCGGCGGGCACCTCCTCCAGGCAGTCCTCCAGCGGAGTGTCGAGGCCGACGACTCCTTCCTTCGCCAGTTGGGCCAGGACGGTTCCCGTGAACACCTTGCTGAGAGAACCGATTTCCACGAACCGGTCCCGGTCGTGGCCGTGGGCGGCCCGGTCCTCGACACCGGCACCGCCCAACAGGCAGAGAGGGGTGGGCATGCTGTCTGTCGCTCCTGTCGGTCAGACGAGTTCGGCTTGGGGCGCGGACGGCTGCGTCGTGTTCTCTCCGCTCGGCCGCTCCGCCGTCGCGGGGTCCGCCGGCGCCGCGTCGGCCTGAGACGTCCGGCCCGACCGGGACGCCCGGGACCCGGGGAGCCTGCCCCGGCCCCACAGCAGCGCACGGTCGAGTGCGCCGGACAGGAAGACCAGATCGCACGCGATCATCGTCAGGGCGAAGCCGGTCAGCCCCATGAAGAACGCGATCGACAGGTGGAAGCAGATGGATGCGGCGGCCGCCCAGGGGCGGAGTGCCGGAACGAGCACGCCCACGGGGAAGTAGACCAGGAAAGCCACCGTGCCGTACGTGCCGAGGACGACCAGGGCGTCGTTCTCGTACACGAGGTGCGACCAGCCGGGCAGCTCGAATTCCGCGACGCGCATGATGTAGAAGAGCGCGGTGCCGTCCTGCCACTCCTCACCCATGACCTTGTAGAGGCCGGAGACGACGTATACCAGGCAGATCTGTGCCGCGACCATGAGGACGCCCAGGTTGTGGAACGGCACGGACAGCGCCCGCAGGTGTCCGGGGACCCGTCGGGTGAGACGGCTCGCGAGACCGACGGGCAGGGCGAACCGGTCGTAGCAGCGGGTCAGCAGCAGGAAGGGGATGACGACGTACGCGAGGTTGTCGCCGCCGTCCAGGAGACCCGGCTGCCGCTGGTAGACCGACCACAACAGGGCCCAGTGCACGGCCAGTCCGGGCCGGCCGCCGACTCCGAGCATCACCGCCAGCGCGGCAGCGATCCCCAGGTGGTAGACGAGCTGGAAGTACCAGGGCGACGCCGACAGGGTGTACAGGCTGAAGCCGGTCAGCTGTGCCTTGAAGTCCTCGTGCGGGAGCACCCCGTCGGGGCCGAACAGGTAGTTCCGTTCCTGGTACTGGCTCACGTAGTACATGAGCCCGACGAAACCCAGCAGCACCCGTGTTCCCGAGACACCGGTGACGGCCACGGGACGCAGGGACCAGAAGTCCAGCCGGTCGGTGATGTTTCCGAGGGACTTCTTCATCGCAGATCCCCCGTCTTCTGCCAGGCGAAATCGTGCACCAGGACTTTCCCCTCGGCGGAGGGGTCGTGACGCTTCGACCACGGCGGCAACTCGTGCACGTACATACGGATCTGGATTCTCTCCGTCTCACCGTCGCATACGGCGGGCAGCTGGTCGTAGGCGTACCGGGACAGCCCTTCAATCGAATCGGCCTCGGTGGCCTTCTCATAGGGCAGCGGGGGCAGCAGGGGCTTCTTGTCGTTGGTCTGCTGCTGGCGAATTCTCCTGAGGAGCTCCTCGCTGCTGGTGAGGTTCTGGAGATGCGCGGAGACGATGCGATTCTCCCGCGAGGGGAAGAAGCGGGAACTCTGCACCTTCTGCACGCCACGAGCCGACACGTCGTAGTACTGCGTCACCGATCCGTCCGCACAGGCCGCCCTCGCGAGGACGCCACGGTCGTCGGAAAGGGGTGTCGGGGCGAAGAGCTGCCAGTTCTGCGAGAAGTACGGGTCGAGGTATTCCGCCACCCGGTCGCCGTAGACGAGTTTCGCCGGGTTGAGTGGCGCCTGGGACAGGGCTGCCATGGTCATGTGAGCGCACAGGAGGGCGCCGCCGACAACGAGCGCCGCCCTCCTGGTGGTGCGGTACGAGTGCGTCACGTGGTGCTTACCGGTCGAAGACCGTGTCGGCCGAGACGCCCTGCGGCAGATCGGCCGGAGGGGCGAAGATGCTGCCGTGCGACAGCATGTTGTCGGCGTTGCTCTTCGCGACCACGGCCATGCCCTTGCCGACGGCCGTGGCCTTGTTGGCCCCCTTGGTGGCGGCCTTGCCGACGGACTTGGCGGCCTTGCCCACGAGCGAGGCGAGGGCCTGCGGCGCCTTCCCCTGCGACGGCTGGGCGGCGGCCACGGGCGCGGCCGGCTGCGCCGGGGCGGCCTGGGCGCTGCCCTGAGTGGCGACGAAGAGGGCGACACCGGCGGTGGCGGCACCGGCGGCGGTGACGATCTTCTTGATGTTCATGCGGGTTTTCTCCCGAGGACGGTAATCCAGGTGTGGATACGGCCGCGCGCCCGGTCAGGTGTTCCGGGTGTGTATCGACGCGCGGCCAACAACGGCGTCGAGCCTGCCAGTCTGTGGCGGACTCTTCCATTGCCTCTTGCGGCAATGCCATATACGGCGATGCCATATGCGGCAATGCCTCAGGAGGCGGTTGCCTCCTCGGTGAGGGCTTCGTAATGATGGAACGCCAGCAGACTGGCCTCGAACCTGGATCCCACGCCCAGCTTGCGCACCACACTGGTGACATGAGCTCGGACGGTACGTTCAGCGATTCCGAGTTGCCGGGCGAGTACGCGGTTCGTCTCACCTCTGGCAAGACAGCGCAGCACCTCACGTTCCCGGGCAGTCAGGCTCGCCAGCGTCTCCACATCAACGGAAACGTCGAACGGCCGGGTCTCTACGACCGTGGTCAAGTGAAATCTCCCCCTGCGTACGTACCCCTGCCGGACCGGAAGCGGCGCAGCAGGGCAAAGCGGTCACGCACTCAGGCAGCGGTGGTCAATCGCTGCGCCGACGCGTCACCCGGATCTTTTCTTTACTCGCAGTTTAGTGTCGCGAGGCGAGCGGACAGACGCTCCACGGGTGAATTGAATCACAGTCAACTTGTGTCAATAATATGAAAGTTGAACCACTCGGCCGACCCGGCTGCGGGCATGCTCAGGAAGCCGGGAGGTGTTTGACGGTGCGGGCGGGACTGATGAGATGTTTCCGTCCCCCGTGCGCTCTTCCTGGCCGTGGTGACGTGCTCCCCGAACCGCGCGATTCCCGAACCGGCGTGCGTGGTGGCGGAGTCGGCGGTCCGGACGCGTCGCCGGATCCCGTGGGCGCCGGTCACCACGCGGCGACGACCGGTGCGTCGCTCCCGTGCTGCCGCCAGGCCTCGTCGAGACGTGCGAGCCGGTCCGCGGCGGCGATGCCGCACAGCGACGCGACCCTGCCGTCCCTGACGTCGAACACCACGGTGCCCACGACCCGGTCGTCGACCACGGCAAGGACCGCCGGGGAGCCGTTGAGCACCGCGATGTGGAACACGGGCGAGCCGCCGGCCAGCCGCCGCTTCACCGGCGTGGCCTTGAACCCCGCCCGCACGTAGGAGGCGACGCGCTCGCGCGTCGTGAGCCGCAGCAGCCGCTTGGCCCGCCCCGCACCGTCCGAGACCGCCGTCACGTCGTCGGTGAGCAGCGCGACCAGCCGCTCGGTGCGCCCCGACGTGGCGGCGGCGAGGAACTCCTCGACGACCCGGCGCGCGGACGCGAGGTCCACCTCCTCGCTGCCGCGGCGGCGCTCGGCGGCGACCCGGACCCGGGCCCGGTGGGCGTGCTGCTGACTCGCGGACTCGGTGACGTCGAGGATCCGGGCGATCTCGGCGTGGGTGTACGAGAAGGCCTCGCGCAGGACGTAGACGGCACGCTCGACCGGCGAGAGGCGCTCCATCAGGGTCAGCACGGCCAGGGACACCGATTCACGCTGCTCGACGGTGTCCGCGGGGCCGAGCATCGGATCGCCCTCCAGGAGCGGCTCGGGCAGCCAGGCGCCGGCCGCGCGCTCGTGGCGTGCCTGCGCCGAACGGAGCCGGTCGAGACAGAGGTGGGTGACGACCTTGGTCAGCCACGCCTCCGGTACCTCGATCCGTTCGCGGTCCGCTGCCTGCCAGCGCAGGAACGTGTCCTGCACGACGTCCTCGGCGTCGGCGGCCGAACCGAGCAGACGGTACGCGAGCGAGGCCAGCCGGCCCCGGCCGGCCTCGAAGCGTTCGACGGCTGCGCTGTCCATGTGCGGCAGCCTAGGCGGTGGTCCTCGCGCCGGCGCGGTCGGACGCACCGGCCGGGTCGGGCACGGTGGTCAGGCGGCGCCTGCGCTTCGGCATGCCGAAGGTCGGGTGGGCGACGCCCCACCCGGCCCCCTTGAGCACGCCCGCCTTGAGCCGCGCGGCCGTTCGGCCGCCCAGGTACCAGGACTTCGCCCGGACGTCCCCGTCCACCACCTGGAAGATCGCGTCCCGCCGCCCGAGGCTGATGTGGTTCCCGTAGTACTTCAACTCGGTGGTCGGGACCTCTCGGCCCGTCAGGCGCGCGACGATCGCGGCGGTCGCCTGCATGTTGGTGACGCCGGCCGAGGCGCAGGACATCGGCAGCGGTCGGCCGTTCTCGCCGATCGCGTACGCGCAGTCACCGGCGGCGTAGACGTCCGGGTGGGAGAGGGAGCGCATGGTGCGGTCGACGACGATCTGACCGGTCTCGGCGACCTCCAGGCCGCTGGCGGCCGCGATGGGGTGCACGGCGAAGCCGGCCGACCACACGGTCACATCGGCCGGGAGGGACGTGCCGTCGGCGGCGACCGCCCGTGTCGGCTCGACGGCTTCGACGGCGGTGTGCTCGTGGACGGTGATGCCGAACCGGTCGAAGGCCCGGCGCAGGTGGCGGCGGGCCTTCGGGGAGAACCAGGCGCCCAGCTCGCCGCGGGCGGCGAGCGCGACCGAGAGGTCGGGCCGGGACTCGGCGAACTCGGTGGCGGTCTCGATGCCGGTCAGCCCCTCGCCGACGACCAGCACGGTGCCGCCCCCGTCCAGGCCGGCCAGGCGCTCGCGCAGACGCAGCGCCGAGGACAGGCCGGTCACGTCGAAGGCGTGCTCGGCCACGCCGGGGACGCCGTGGTGGGCCACGGAGCTGCCGAGCGCGTAGAGAAGGGTGTCGTACGCGAGCTCGCCGTCGCCGTCCTCTCCGGTTACGGAGACGGTCCTGCGCTCGGGGGCGACGCCGGTGACGCGCGCCAGACGCAGCCGCACCCCGGTGCCCGCGAACACGTCGGCGAGCCTGCGGAACGTGAGGTCACGGCCGACCGCGAGCTGGTGGAGCCGCATCCGCTCGACGAACTCGGGCGCGGCGTTGACGACGGTGATCTCGGTGTCCGCGGGGGAAAGCCGGCGGGCCAGGTTCCCGGCGGCGAAGGCCCCGGCGTATCCGGCACCGAGTACGACGATGCGGTGCTTCATGGCGATGCTCCTGTCTCGTTCGCGTGCCCCTTGAACGAGACGGCGCCGCGGTTCCTGACAGCATCCGGATGTGACGTGGGTCACCTGATCGGCGCGCCGGCGGGTGAGGGATCGGGCGGAGGTCGACGGCCGTGCGACTCCCGCCCACGTCCGGCCTCTCGGGACGGGACGAAGGAGGGGGCGGCGTTGTCAGTGGGGGGTGCCACCATCGGCGCATGGACGACAACGGGTTCGACTGGGGGACGTTCCTGCGGCGTTGGCAGGACGAGTGGGTTCCGAGCGAGGACGAGGCCGAGGAGCTGGCGGAGGGGGACCTGACCCTCGCCGACCTGGCGCTCGCGTGCCCGCCTGCGTCCGAGGCCGAGGTGGCCGACGCCGAGCGGCGCCTGGGGACCCGGCTGCCGCCGTCCTACCGGGGGTTCCTCCTGGCGAGCAACGGCTGGAGCCTCCGCGACGACTCGATCCACCAGCTCGGAGCAGCGCACGAGATCGGCTGGTTCGGGGATCCGTTCGGCATGACGCCGATGTACCGGGAGAGCCTGGACGAGCGGGCGACCGAGCAGCAGGTGCTGCTCGCCGGGATGTGGGAGCGCGCACTGCAGCTGGAGACCGACTCCGACATGTCCTACGCGCTGCTGGACCCTGGCGACACCGACGAGGACGGCGAGTGGGCGCTGTACGTCTACCACGGCTGGAGCGGTGAGTACCCGACCCGCTATCCGTCGTTCCGTGCCTATATGCAGCGGCGGTACGAGTCCTTCCACGCCGAACGGGCGCAGCTGCCGGAGTTCGTCAACGACACCACCCGCGCCCGGGACGCCGACGTCGCGCGGGCGCGGGAGGAGGCTCTGAGCGGCAGGTGGGAGGCCGCACGGGAGCTGCTCGCCGCCGCGAAGCGCTACGGGCGGCCGGGGGCCTGGGGCATGCTGGGGCAGCTCGACGTCCTGGCGCAGGGCGTCGGGCACGGTCGTGCTTATTTCGGCGGGCTCGTCGCCGATCCGCGCTGCACGGACGAGCTGGTGCCCGTGATGGCCGTCGCCCACGTGCGGGACAGCCGCCCCGGCCGGCCCGAGCGGCCGTTCGTGCTCGGCGTCGAGACCGACGACGGCGTCCGGGCGGCCGCCGACGCGATACACGCCCGGGTGCGCGACGGCTCCTACCGCTACGCACCGGACGGTGACTTCGGGCGGGCCGTCGCCGAGGCGCGGGAGGTGGCGCGTTGGGGGGACACGGACGGCGCGTGGCGGATGCTCCGTGCCGCGATGCCCTCCTGGTCACCGCCCGCACCGGGCCTGCTGGCGCCGCTCGGGCTGCTGGCCGACCCGGTGCTGGGGCCGGTGGTGACGCAGGAGCGAGGGCGCGAGTTGCTGGCGACGCCCCGGGCCGGACGGACGGGCACCGTGCCCGAGCCGGTGCCGGACCTGGACCCGCCGGGGCTGGGCTGGCTGGCGGAGTCCCGGCGGTGGAACGCCCCGTACGGCTCCTATCGGTGCCTGTGGGTGGAGGGCGTGGAACCGGAGGCCCTGCCCGGCCTCGTCGGGGAGGAAGCGGGTGCGGGTCTGACCGCCCCACCCGTCCGTCCCGCCGGGTGGTTCCCCCACGACGTCAGGCGGCAGCGGGACGAGTCGGCGCCGTGGGAGGACCGGGCGGTGGTGGCGGTGGGCCGGACGGGTTCGGGGTGGGCGTTCGGCTTCGACCCGGCCGCACGGACTCGGGGGCCTGGGCACTTCTTCGTCTCCCCCGCCGCCGAGGCCTCCCGCGGCGGCGGACGCGCCGTGGTGCTGTGGATACGCCGCGGTCGCGACGACCTCCCGGCGGTGTTCCATCTTTCCGTCGCCGAGCGGGGTGAGGCGCTGTACGCGTTCACGGTGCGCGGCACGGATGTCGAGCGCTCGGGGCCGGTGCCCGAAGCCCTCGACCCGGCGGGGGTGCTGAGCGGTGCCGACGGCACGGACCACGAGCGGCGCCTGCTGGCCGCCCTGGAGGAGGAATTCGGGCTCTCCCTCCCCCGGCACGCGCTGGCCGAGGGCATCCTGCCGGAGCTGACCACCCGGTCCTGGAACCGCGCACCCCGGGAGGGGGAGGCCTTCGCGTACGCCACGGTGACCATCAGCCCGCGATGACCCCGGCCAGGGATGGTCACGGCCGGGAACGGCCCCGGTCGGCGCCAGTCCCCGACGGGGCGGTCCCGGCCGGGCACGTCACGCCGGGGGCGGTCCCGGCCGGGGGCACGTCACGCCGGGTGTGTCAGGCGGCCTCGTGGATCACCAGCTTGAACTCCGCCAGCACGATCTTGCGCGCCACGCTGTCGTCATGGGTGGCGCGTACGGCGAGGGGGACGGCCGGGTCCACGAAGATGCCCCAGCTCTTGGTCCAGCACTGCATGCCGGGGCTGGGCGGCCGGTGTTCCGTGGCCGTGGTGTCATTGGGGTTGGGGGTGAGACCGAGAGGGTCGCGGACGAACTGGTCACGGAGTTCGTCGTAGGCGCCGGCCTCCCACTGGATCATCGCGTAGAGGGTGCCCCAGCCGGTCACGCTGGGCCATATCAGGCCGGAGCGGGGGTCGGAGTCCCAGTTGGTGATCACGTAACCGTCGGGCTGGTTGACCTGGTGCATGGCGAAGGCGTCACTGGACTCGGCGGACCCGAAGGGGAACCGGATGACCGTGTACGGACTGTTCGCCGGGATCGTCTGCGGAGTGTCCCGTTTGAGGGAGCAGACCTGGACTCCTCCGGCGGCCGTGGTGTGAGTGGACATGGTCCGGTTCTTCCCTGCGTGCGGGCCGGTGAGTCGGGCGCGGGCCGCATCCGTGCGCGTTTTCTCCGGTGAACTTGCTTTTGCCATACAACCGTTCGACTTGTTCGGTCGTCTGATATGTCGACCAGACCGGTCGCTTGACAAGGAGATCGTCATTTTCGCCCTGCGCAAGACCCTGACCACCACCGCCGTCGCCGGCATGGTCCTCGCCGGCACCGCCGCCTGCGGCACCGTGGAGAACCTGTCCGCCGGACAGAAGCTGGACAACGCCTTCGAGAAGCTCGGCGAGGAGCGTTCGATCGCCTTCGAGCTGGACCTCGACACCGACGCGAAGTCGCTGATGGCGCTGGACGCCGAGCAGTCGGAGCCGGGCGAGGAGATGCCCGCCGAGATCGCCGAGTTGCTCAGCGAAGGGACGATCAGCGTCTCCATGCACTCGAAGAAGCCCATCAAGGAGTCCGAGGAGAAGGACTTCACGGCGATGGCGATGAAGCTCAGCGGTCCGGACGGCGCCCTCCTCGAGTACCGGCTGGTCGGGGACTGGATCTACGCCCGTGTCGACGCCGCGACGCTCGGCGAGATGTCGGGCAGCCCGCTGCCGCCGGCCAGTGAACTGCCTCCGGAGGCGGGGGCGTTCAAGAAGCTCCTCGCCGGCGAGTGGATCAAGCTCTCCAAGAAGGAGATGGAGGAGACCGGCAAGAACATGTCCGGCGCGGAGGGCCTCGGGGCGGAGGAGCCGTCCGCCGAGCCCAGCCTCGACGCCAAGACGCAGAAGAAGCTGACGGACGCGCTGAAGAAGGCCGTCGCCGAGAACGTCGACTTCACCACCTCCGGCGGTTCGGACGGCACCGAGCACATCAAGGCGACCGCGCCGTTCCGCACGCTGGTGACCGAGATGTTCGAGGCGCTGAAGCCGCTGCGGAACGACCTGCCGATCGGGGACGAGCTGCCCACCGCCAAGGACTTCGCGGACGCCCCGAACAAGAAGGTCAGCGCCGACTTCACGCTGAAGAACGGCGAGCTGACCGAGGTGTCCGTCGATCTCGCCAAGCTGGCGGAGACGGCGAAGGTCAAGAAGTTCGCGCTGGTGCTGCGCGTGAGCGAGGGCGAGAAGCCCGAGGCGCCCGCCGGGGCGACCGAGCTGAACATCGAGGAACTGATGACCAGCATGCTCTCCGGCGCCTTCGGCGGGGCAGTCGCCGACGAGGAGTTCGGGGACGCCTCGTTCGAGGAGGGAGACCTCGCGGGCGACGTCCAGATGTGGTGACCCGTTCCCCCGGAGGCGGACCCGGGCCGCCCGGGCCTCAGCCCGCGGCCACCGCCTCCCAGGGCACCGTACGGTCGCACCAGCGGGTCAGCAGGGTGCGGTCGTGGCCGACCGACAGCAGGCCCGCGCCCGTCGACGCGCGGTAGTCCTCCACGACCCGCACCAGCGCGGCCGTGGTCGACGCGTCGAGCATCGCCGTCATCTCGTCGCACACCAGCCAGCGGGGCTTCAAGGACAACGCCCGCGCCAGGCAGGCGCGTTGCAGCTGGCCGTCGCTCACCTCGTGCGGGCGGCGGCCGAGCAGGTCCGGGGTGAGGCCCACGGTGCCGGCCAGTTCCCGCACGCGGTCGGCGGCCGAGGCGCGCCGGCCCGTCGCCCGGAGGGGTTCGGCGATCAGGTCGGCGAGGCGCAGCCGGGGGTCGGCGGCGAGGCGGGGCTGCTGGAAGACCACGCCGATCGCGGTGCGCTGTTCGCGGGGGGCGCGGTGCCGGAAACCGCGGACGGGCGTGCCGTCGAGGACGACCTCCCCGGCGTCCGGCCGGTGCAGCAGCGCGGCGACCCGGGCGAGGGTCGACTTCCCGCAGCCGCTGGGGCCGAGCAGGCCCACCGCCTCGCCCGGGGCGACGGTGAGGTGCGCGTCGCGGACGACGGGGGCGCGGCGGTCGTAGCCGGCGGTGACGGCGCGCAGCTCAAGCACGGGTGTCCTCCGGGGTACGGGTCGCGTGAGGGGCGGCGGGGGCCGGTACCGGGTGGTGGCAGGCGACGGTGTTCTCGAAGAACGGCAGCGCGCCGCAGATGTCCGTCGCGCGGTCGCAGCGGGGGGCGAAGGCGCAGCCCTCGGGGAGACTGCCCAGTTCCGGGGGCAGGCCGGGGACGGGTGTGAAGGACCGCTCGGGGAGCGCCTCCAGCAGGCCGCGGCTGTAGGGGTGGCGCGGGCCCGGGGAGCCGAAGAAGGCGCCCGCGTCGGTCAGTTCGACGATGCGGCCCGCGTACATGACCGCGACGCGGTCGGCGATGCGCTCGGCGGCGGCCAGGTCGTGCGTGATCATCAGCAGGGCGTGGCCGTCGTCCACGTGGCGGCGCAGTTCGTCGACCGTGCGGTCCACCAGGTCGCGGTCCAGGCCGGTGGTCGGTTCGTCGGCGAGCAGCAGCGGGGCGTCGCCGATCAGCGCGAGTGCGGTCGCGGCGCGCTGGGCCAGCCCGCCGGACAGTTCGTGCGGGTGCCGGTCGAGGTGGTCCAGGGGGAACTCGGCACGCAGCGAGGCCTGTTCGGCCGCCTTGCGGCGGGCGGAGCGGCCGCGGACACCGGTGAGGCGGGTGACCGTCTCCTCGATGTGCGAGCGGATCGTGCGCACGGGGGTGAGGTGCGCCGCAGGTGACTGCGGGACCAGACCGACACGGCGCCCCCGTACGGTGCGGGCGAGGGTGGGTTCGTCCGCCGTGAGCAGGTCGAGGTCGCCCAGGTGGGCGTGGCCGGCGGTGCGCGCGTTGGCCGGGAGCAGGCCGAGCAGGGCGGACGCCAGCACGGACTTGCCGCAACCGCTCTCCCCGATGAGCGCGAGGCACTCCCCCGGGGCGACGTCGAACGACGCGTCGGACACGGCGTCGACGCGGCGCCCTCCCGGGAGCAGGAAGCGGACGGACAGGTCGCGTACCGAGAGCAGGGGCTCGGGTGTCACAGCATCAGCTCCGATCGGCGGCGGGGGTTGATCCGTTCGCGCCAGACGCCCGCCAGGCCGGCGATCGCCAGGGTGGGGAGGATCAGGAACAGGCCCGGGAAGAGGGTGGGCCACCACTGGCCGGCGAGGAGGGAGCCCCGGGCGCCCTGGATCAGCGTGCCGAGGCTCGCGGTGTGGGTGGGCAGGCCGAGTCCCAGGAAGGACAGGGCCGACTCGTGCCACATGGCGTGCGGGACCATCAGCACGGCGGCGAGACCGGCCTGCGGCAGCACGCCGGGCAGCAGGTGGCGTACGGTCACCCGCCACCGGCTCGCCCCGCCGGAGACGGCCGCGTCGACGAACGGCCGGGACCGCAGCGACAGCACCTCCGCGCGGACGATGCGCGCGGTGGACAGCCAGTGCGTGAGGGCGACGGAGATCACCACCGGCCAGACGCCCGGACGGAACATGGCTACGATGAAGATGCCGAGCAGCAGGTGCGGCACGGAGGACAGGGTGTCGACCAGGCGCATGACCAGGCGGTCGGCCCAGCCGCCGAGGGCCCCGGCGGCGGCTCCCACCGCCGTGCCGATCACCGTGGCGGTGAGCGCGGCCACCACGCCCACCAGCAGGGAAACGCGCAGTCCGTAGACGCAGCGCAGCAGGAGGTCGCGGCCCACGTCGTCGGTGCCGAACGGGTGTGCCCAGCTGGGCGGTCGAAGCTTGGCGGCGAGGTCGACGGCCTGCTGGTCGAGCTGGACCAGCGGCGGGACCAGCAGCACGGCCAGCACCGTCACGGCGACCAGGGCGGCGGAGACACGCAGCCGCAGGACGTGCGTGGAGCGGCGGGCGGCGCCGTGCGCGCGCCAGGCCGGCTTCCTGTCCGCCACGTCGACGTCGGTCGTCACATCTCCTCCAGCTTCACTCTCGGGTCGATCAGCCCGTAGAGCAGGTCGGCGAGCAGGTTGCCGGCGAGGACGGCGGCGGTGGCGAGCGTGGTCAGCGCGGCGAGCAGCGGGAAGTCGACCGCCGTGGCCGCCTCCACCGTGGCCGAGGCGATGCCGGGCCAGCTGAAGACGGTCTCCACCAGCAGGGCGCCGGTGATGAGTTCCGGCACCCGGGAGCCGATGAGGGTCAGCACCGGCAGCAGCCCGGAGCGCAGGGCGTGGCCGAGCAGCACGGTGCGTTCGCTCAGGCCGCGTGCCCTCGCCCCGCGCACGGGATCCTCCGCGAGGGCGTCGCCGACGCCCTGACGGACGTAGAGGGTGAACCAGGGCAGCTGGGAGACGGCGAGGACGCCGGCGGGGAGGGCCAGGTGCTCGATCAGGCCTCCGAAGGTGACCCGGTCGCTGCCGGTGTCGGTGAGGCCGCCCGCCGGGAGGACGTCCAGCTGGAGGGCGAACAGCCACACCGCGAGCAGCGCGATCCAGAAGACCGGGGCTGCCTCCAGGACGTACGCGGCGGAGGTGACCGCGCGGTCCACGAGGGAGCCGGGGCGGCGGGCCGCGAGCACGCCGAGGACCGTGCCGAGCAGTACGGCCGCGGCGAACGCGACGGCGCACAACAGCGTGGACCACAGCAGCCGTTCGCCGATGACCTCGGCCACCGGCTGGCGCATGACCGCGGACTGGCCGAAGTCGCCGCCGAGGGCGGAGGTCAGCCAGTCCCACCACCGGGCGGTGAACGGCCGGTCCGCGCCGAGGTTCTCCCGCAGCCGGTCCAGGGTCTCCTGGTCGGCGCCGAGCGCGGCGGTGCCCGCGTACGCCTTCACCGGGTCGAACGGGGAGGCGGCGGCGACGGCGAACACGCCGAAGGTGACGACGAGGAGCACCGGCACGGCGTACAGCGCGCGGCGCGCCGTGAGCCGTGCCATGGGGCGCCAGGGGGCGTGGGTCATGCCGCGGGCTGCCAGTCCTCGACGTTCCACCAGGGGCCGGCGGCGAAGCCGTGCTCGTGCGGTTCGGTCTGGGTGGTGAGGCCCTTCCAGCGGTCGGCGAGCACGTACAGGTGGTCGATGTGGGTGAGGAAGGTGTATCCGGGGTCCTTCACGAGGGCGCGCTGGAGGGCGTCGTAGGCGGCCCTGCGGGCCTCGGGGTCCTGGGCGCGGCGGCCCGTCTCCAGGGCGCGGTCGACGGCCGGGTTGTCGTAGTGCGCCATGTTGTTGAAGCCGTCGCCGGCGAGGGAGGAGTGCAGCATCGTGTAGAGCCCGAAGTCGGGGTCGCCGGTGCTGCCGAAGCCCGCGAGGACGGCGTCCCGGTGCATGCGGGGCTCGATGACCTCCCAGGTGGCGCTCTCCACCCGGACGTCGATGCCGGCCTTCTTGGCATCGGAGGCGTAGGCCAGGGCGTGGTCCTGGCGGACCTTGTCGCCGGAGGGGTAGTACAGCGTGAAGCGGGCGGGGCGGCCGTCCTTGGCGCGGATGCCGTCCTCGCCCTTCGTCCAGCCGGCGGCGTCGAGGACGCGGCCGGCCTCGGCGAGGTCGCGCGAGCGCTCGACGTCCTTGGCGAACCACGGGTCGTCCACGGGCAGCGGGCCGTAGGCGGGGCGGCCGGCGCCGTCGAGGATCTTGTCGACCATGGCCTGCCGGTCGACGGCGAGGTCGAGGGCGCGGCGAATCGCGGTGTCACCGGTGACGGGGTTGCCGCTGGGGAGAGTGACGACGCGAACGTCGTAGGAGGTGGCCCGGTAGGTCTTCTTGTCGTCGTCGCTCTTGAAGGTGGTGGCGAGGTTGGGCGGGAGGACCGCGCCGTCGAGGTCGCCGGAGCGGAGCCGGGTGGCGCGGACGTCGTCGTCGGCGACGATCGCCATGGTGAGCTTCTTCACCTTCGGGGTGCCGCCCCAGTAGTGCGGGTTGGCCTTGAAGGTGAGCTTCTCGCCCTTGCGCCAGTCGGCGAGGACGTACGGCCCGGTGCCGACGGGCTTCGTGTTGAAGGGGCCGGTGTTGGGGTCCTGCCCGCCGGCGGCGTGTTCGGGGACGATCGGCAGCACCGTGCGGGCGGCGAACGGCGCGTAGGGGTGGTGGAGGGTGAAGACGACCGTGTCGTCGCCCACCGCCCGGACGTCCTTGACGGCCGCGAGTTCGCTTCTGGCGGTGTTGTTGGTGTCGTCGTCGAGGACCGTGCGGTACGTGAAGACGACGTCCCGCGCGGTCAGCGGCTTGCCGTCGCTGAACTTCACGCCCTTGCGCAGGGTGTACGTGTAGGTGCGTCCGCCGTCCGTGATCCGTGGAAGTGCCGTGGCCAGCGCGGGTTCCAGGGTCATGTCGGCCTTGCGGGCGAGGAGGCCGTCGAACAGCTTGGAGTTGCCGTCCTTGCCGTAGCC
Source organism: Streptomyces sp. BJ20 (assembly GCF_022869105.1). Lineage (NCBI taxonomy): Bacteria > Bacillati > Actinomycetota > Actinomycetes > Kitasatosporales > Streptomycetaceae > Streptomyces > Streptomyces sp. BJ20. The sequence goes on along the minus strand of NZ_CP094918.1, from coordinate 1,959,039 downwards.
GAGGAGCGGGCTGAGGGTGTCGGGCTCGGTGGAGACGCCGATCACCACGGACTCGCCGGCCGCCGCGCCGTCCGTGGTGCCGGAGCCCGGCGCCGAGCAGGCGGAGACCGCCGCGGCCGTCGCCAGCACGGCGGCGGCACCCCGTATGCGTCGTCGGGTCGTCATCGAACCTCACATCCCTCTTGCCGGAAAATCGCTCCTGCATATTAGTTGCAGGAAGACCTTGCCCAGGACGGAGGCCCCCCAGTCACCCCGGTCGCCGCGCTGCCCGAACGCGCAGGTGCGCGCCGGAGTCCGAGCCGCCGGGCGCCCTCCGCGCGCCCCCGTCGCCGCTTGTCAGGGGGCCGCGACGGGGACTACTGTCACCACGCCTTGGTGACGGGAAATCGGTGCGATACCGGTGCGGCCCTCGCCACTGTGATCGGGAAGTCCGGCTCCAGCCCTCACGGGCAGCCACTGGGTTCTTCGGGACCCGGGAAGGCGGAGCACGGGCGGTGGTACCCGTCAGCCAGGAGACCGGCCAAGGCGCGTCAACCATCCACGAGGTGCTGGAGAGGGTCTGCTGAGCCATGCACATTGCCGAGGGTTTCCTGCCTCCGGCGCACGCGGTCGCCTGGGGCGTCGCGTCGGCGCCGTTCGTCGTCCACGGGGCCCGGTCGCTCGTCCGTGACGTCAGAGAGCATCCCGAGAGCACGCTGCTGCTGGGCGCGTCGGGAGCGTTCACGTTCGTCCTGTCCGCGCTGAAACTGCCCTCGGTGACCGGGAGTTGCTCCCACCCCACCGGCACGGGGCTGGGCGCGATCCTGTTCCGGCCGCCGGTCATGGCGGTGCTCGGGACCATCACCCTGCTGTTCCAGGCGCTGCTGCTCGCCCACGGCGGGCTCACCACGCTCGGCGCCAACGTCTTCTCCATGGCGGTCGTCGGCCCCTGGGCGGGGTACGGCGTGTACCGGCTGCTGCGCCGGTACGGCGTGCCGCTGATGGGCGCGGTCTTCTGCGGCGCGTTCGCCGCCGACCTGTCGACGTACTGCGTGACCAGCGTCCAGCTCGCGCTGGCGTTCCCCGACCCGGGCAGCGGGTTCCTGGGCGCGCTGGGGAAGTTCGGCTCCATCTTCGCCGTCACGCAGATCCCGCTCGCGGTCAGCGAAGGTCTGCTGACCGTGCTGGTGATGCGCCTGCTGGTGCAGTCCAGCAGGGGCGAGCTGACCCGGCTCGGGGTGCTGGTCACCTCGGTGGGCGGCGGCAAGCGCGCCGAGTCGGCCGAGGCGGTGGCCCGATGAGCCGCAACGCGAGGATCAACACCCTGCTCCTGCTGCTGGTCGCCGCCCTCGCCGTGATCCCGCTGGCGCTCGGGCTCGGCGACCACAAGGAGGAGCCGTTCGCCGGGGCGGACGGTGAGGCGGAGACCGCGATCACCGAGATCGACCCGGACTACGAACCGTGGTTCTCACCGCTGTACGAACCGCCGTCCGGGGAGATCGAGTCGGCGCTGTTCGCCCTCCAGGCGGCGCTCGGCGCGGGCGTCCTGGCGTACTACTTCGGGCTGCGGCGCGGGCGTCGGCAGGGTGAGGCGCGGGCCCGTGAGGCGGCCGGCGCGCAGGACGCGGACGCGGGAGTGCCCACCGGCGCCGACGGCGGACGGGACTGACAGGCCTGTGCTGCCGATCGACGCGGCGGCGCACAGCAGCCGCTGGCGCCGCCGCCATCCCGTGGACAAGGCCGTCCTCGGTCTCGGCCTCACCGTCCTCGCGATCTCGCTGCCCCCGTGGCCGGGCGCCGCACTGGTACTGGTCACCGCGCTGGTGCTGCTGCTCGGCCCGGCGGGCGTGCCGGCCGGGCGGCTGTGGCGGGCGTACCGGGTGCCGCTGGGGTTCTGCGTCACCGGGGCGCTGACCCTGCTGGTGCGGGTGGGCGGGCCCGGTGGTTTCCTGTCGCCCGCCCCCGACGGGCCCTTGCGCGCCGGGGAGTTGCTGCTGCGCACTTCGGCCGCCTCGCTGGGCGTGCTGCTGTTCGCGTTCACCACGCCGATGTCGGACCTGCTGCCACGCCTGGTGCGCGCCGGGGTGCCCGCGCCGCTCGTGGACGTGGCGCTCGTGACGTACCGGATGAGCTTCCTGCTGCTGGACTCGGTGCGCCGGGTGCACCGGGCACAGGCGGCGCGGCTCGGCCACACCACCCGCGCGGCGACCTGGCGTTCGCTCGGCGGGCTCGGCGCGACCGCGTTCGTCCGGTCCTTCGACCGTGCCGCGCGGCTGCAGACCGGGCTCGCGGGCCGCGGCTACGACGGCGCCCTGCGCGTGCTGGTGCCGGAGGCCCGGGTGTCCGTCCGGTTCACGGCAGCGAGCGGAACGCTTCTCGCGGCGCTGGCCGCCCTCACCTTCGTACTGGAAAGGCCCCTGTCGTGAGCGGATCCGGGCTGGTGTCACTGCGGGACGTGTCGTTCGCGTACGAGGAGGGGCCGCCGGTGTTCACCGGGCTCGACTTCGAGGTGCGCGAGGGGAGGGCGCTGGCGCTGCTGGGGCGCAACGGCAGCGGCAAGACCACCCTGATGCGGCTGCTGAGCGGCGGACTGCGGCCGCACGGCGGGGAGTTGCTGCTGTCGGGCCGTGCGGTACGGCACGACCGGAAGGGGCTGACGGTGCTGCGCAGCACCGTGCAGCTGGTGGTGCAGGACCCGGACGACCAGCTGTTCGCGGCATCCGTGGGGCAGGACGTGTCGTTCGGGCCGCTGAACCTGGGGCTGCCGGACGCGGAGGTGCGTGCGCGGGTCGCGGAGGCGCTGGAGGCGCTGGACATCGCCGCGCTCGCCGACCGGCCCACGCATCTGCTGTCGTACGGGCAGCGGAAACGGACGGCGATCGCCGGCGCGGTCGCGATGCGGCCGCGGGTGCTGATCCTGGACGAGCCGACGGCGGGCCTCGACCCCGACGGCCAGGAACGCCTGTTGGCCACTCTCGACGGTCGGCGGGCGGGCGGTACGACGGTGGTGATGGCCACGCACGACGTGGACCTCGCCCTGCGCTGGGCCGACGACGCGGCCCTGCTGACCCCGTCGGGCGCCCACACCGGCCCGGTGGCCGCGATGCTGTCCCGGCGGGACCTTCTCACGGCGGCGGGGCTCAGGCTGCCGTGGGGCGTGGCGGCCGGGCTGTTCCTGCGGGCGCACGGGGTGCGGACGGACGGGGACGCCGGTCCCCGCACCCCGGAAGAACTGGCGGCGGTGGCCGCCCTGCCGGAGTACGGGGACCGGAGGCGGGGTTAGGGCCTAGCAGCCGCCGCAGTTGTAGTAGGTGACGTCCCAGTGGTTGCCCTCGTCGGCGTAGACGTTGCCCGAGCCGGACCGCCACTGCGGGGCTCCGTCGCCGCGCACGCCGATGTAGGTGAAGGTGTTCTTGATGTAGTTCCCGACGCAGGTGGTCTTGGAGTAGTCGAGCTTGTAGCCGTTCCAGTGCGAGTACGTGCCGGAGGCGTGCCCGGTCTCGGTGCCGCCGGTGATGTTCAGGGCGCAGCCGGTGGCCCGCTTCAGGGTCTGGGCGCCCTGGGCGGTGGCCAGGTTGAGCTGGTCGAACGACGTGCAGGTGGACACGTTGCGGTTGGAGCAGCCTCCGGAGGACGACCACGTGATGCCGACCTGGCTGAACATGGAGGTCGCGGTGGCGTGGCTGATCTTGGTGACGGCGGCGGCCTCCCCCGCGGTGCCCACGACGGCCGCGCCCGGGGCGACGACGAGGGCGAGGGCGGTCAGGACCGAGCGGAGTTTGGGGGCCTTGAGGGTCTTCATGTGGGGGACCTTCCTGCTGCGGGGCCAGGGTTCGTGGGGGAACGGCTGTGCAGGCGGAGCAGACAGATGATGCCCGGGGTCTACGCGCGTCTGCCAGAGGACAAATCGGAATGCCGCCGCCTGCGCGTGCCGCTGGTGTTCCGTCAGACCGCCGACCGGAAGGCGGGGAGGTAACCGGAGGACTGGCCGACGGCCTTCGGGTGGTAGGAGTTGCCGATCGGGATGGTGACGCTGTGCAGCCAGGCGTCGCCCGAGCAGATCTCGTGGCCGGTGAACTCGTCGACCACGCCGGACCAGGCGAACCCGGCGTCGGCCGCGCGCTTCGCGATCACCCCGTTGAGCGTGTCGCCCGCGCTGTTGATGGCGCTGCGCTCGGTTTCGCTGAGTCCGACGACGCAGCTGCCGGACAGCTTGTAGAAGCGCGGGTAACCGAGGACGACGACCCGGGCCTGCGGGGCACGGGAGCGGATCGCGGAGTACAGCGAGTCGAGCCTGCCCGGCAGGGAGTTCTGCATCTGCGAGACGGCGCTGTTCACGGCGGAGACGCAGGTGGCCTCGCTCTGCAGGACGCAGGTCTGCATGACGTCGGCGAAGCCGATGTCGTTGCCGCCGGCGGTGACGCTGACGAGGGTGGTGGTGGAGGACAGCGCGCCCAGCTGCGTGGAGGCCACGCTCGTGCTCGTCGCGCCCGAGCAGGCGACGAACTTGAACGACGCGGGGGCGTTGGCGTTGCTCCACAGCTGCGGGTAGGCGGCGGTGCTGCGTTTGCAGTCGCCGCTCTCGGAGGTGTAGCTCCCGGCGCCCACTCCGGAGGAGTAGGAGTCGCCGAGCGCCACGTAGTGGTGGCCGGCGGCCGCGGCAGGGTGCGCCAGGCCGAGGACGGTCGCCACACCGAGGACGAGGGTGGCGAGCGTTGTTCCCAGTGAACGCGTTGACACGTGTATCCGCCTCTCACGACGAAACTCGCGACGGTGGTTGAGGGAGCAACAGGTGTTGTAGCAGGACGGAATACCGCGCGGTAACCACCAGTTGAAAAGTCATCCACTATGACCCGAATACTGATCCGGGCGATCCAGCTCCGCGCGTAGATAAACCTTGGCTGCGCCATGTTCACGCCAACGTTGTGGCCAAAAAAGTGCCGGGCCGCCCCCCGCGCGGCCCGGCATCCGGTGTGGCCGAACGGCCCTTCCCGACGCCCCCGTTCAGTCCTCCCCCTCCTGCCGCGGCGAGGTCGCGAGGAGGCGCCGGGGATCGGCCGCGCGCGTGATCGCCGACTCCACCGCCGCGATGCGGTCACCGAGCAGGGCGAGCGCGGACACCGCGCGGGCGAGGGCGTCGTCGTCCGGACCGCCCAGGGTGAGGGTGCGGAGGTGGGCCGCCTTCACCTCCGCCCAGCGAGCCGCCAGTTCGGGCGTGAGCGTGCCGCGCAGTTCGGCGAGCTTCAGCAGGTTCGCCTCGGCGCCGCTGGTGAGGGTCTGGGCCTCGGCCGTGTAGTGGTCCTCGATCACGGCGGACAGCTCGGCGTCGTTCATCACGGGCTGGATCCGCTGGGCGATCTTGTTCATGTTGCGGTACGAGCCCTGGAGCAGGAACGGCGGCTCGGTGCGGGCGTGGTCGGAGCGGGCCGCGGACGCGATGTAGGCCGCGTTGACCGCGAGCACCGTGCGGCGTGCGGTGAGCAGATGGCGCAGCACCGCGAGCACACGGTCGAGTTCGGTCGGCGCGTACGGGTGGAGCAGACGGTCCGGGCGGGCCGTCGGGTCGTCGGAGGCGAGCCGGATCAGCAGGTCCAGGTCGGCACGGTCGCGTCCGGCGAGCGGCGCGAGCACCGGGTTCGCGGTGAGCGCGTTCTCGACGAAGCTGAGCGCGAAGACGTCCTCCTTCCCGGTGAGGACGTCGCCCAGGTTCCACACGTCGGCCCGGTTGGCCAGCATGTCGGGCACCCGGAAGACCTCGCCGGACTCGGTGTAGGGGTTGCCGGCCATGCACACCGCGAACCGCTTGCCGCGCAGGTCGTAGGTGCGCGGTCCGCCCTGCCAGACGCCCTCCACCCGGCGGGTGGCGTCGCACAGCGGGATGAACTTCTGCAGCAGTTCTGGCGAGGTGTGCTGGATGTCGTCCAGGTACAGCAGGGTGTTGCTGCCCGCCGCCAGCGCGAAGTTGATCTTCTCGATCTCCTGGCGGGCGGTGGCGTTCGGGGCTTCCGCCGGGTCGAGCGAGGTGACGCCGTGGCCGAGCGCGGGGCCGCTGACCCGCACCAGGACCAGGCCGAGGCGGTGGGCGACGTACTCCATGAGGGTCGTCTTGCCGTAGCCGGGCGGGGAGAGGAGCAGCAGCAGTCCGCCGGCGCCCGTGCGGGCGGACTCGCCCGTGGTGCCGAGCTGCTTGGCGAGGCTGTCGCCGATCAACGGCAGGTACACCTCGTCGACCAGCCGGTTGCGGACGAACGACGCCATCACGCGCGGCCGGTGGTCGTCCAGGCGCAGCCGGGCCCGCTCGGCGGTGACGAGGGCGGCACGGCGGCGCTGGAAGGCACGGAAGGCGGGCACCTCGCGCGCCCGGAAGGCGTCGGTGCGGGCGAGGAACTCGTCGAGGCGGAGCGTGAGACGGCGGTCGGTGATGCGCGGGTGGGTGGAGACCAGGCCCTCGACGGTGACGGTGAGGGGCGCGTCCGACTCGTGGCGGTGCACGTCCGGGCACAGCTCGGCGGCCACGGCCTCCGCGAGGTCCCCGGGGTCCGCCTGCTCACCGGCCGCCCGCGCGTAGGCGGTGAGCCACGCCTCGACGAGCTGACGGCGCGCGCCGAGGTCGCCGAGGGCGGTGAGGTCCTCGTCGTACGCCTCGCCGGCGACGGTGCGGCGGAACTTGTCGAGCAGGGAGCGGGCGCGGGCGCTGACCACGAACCCCTCGGGCCCGGTGGTCAGTTCGTCGAAGAGGTACGCGGCGCACGCCTCCGGGCGGACCGGGGCGTCCGGGTCCCACTCCCCCACCACGCGTGCGAGTTCGTCCCGCAGCGCGTCCAGCGCGGGCGGCGCGCCGAAGGCGTCCCGGACCCGGGCCAGCGAGCGAGCGCGGCGGGCCCAGCCGGCGCGCTCCGGCTCCGTGGTGGCGTGCGCCCAGAACAGCAGGGCGTGGGCGCGGGCGGCGGAGGCGTGGCGCAGGGTGCCGGCGCCGTCGAACAGGGGCAGCAGGGCGGTGAGGAGCGTGGTGGCGTCGTGGTCGTGCACGCCCCGCTCGCAGCCCTCGTCGTACGCCTCCTCGGCGGCCGTGCGGACCAGTGCGGCGAGGTCGTCGGCGGCGGCGAGCGCGTCCGGGCCGTGTTCGTGCAGCAGCCGTGCGGCGAGGTGTTCGGCGCGGCTCACCCGCGGCGACTCGGACGGCAGGTGCCGGTCCCACAGGGGGCGGTCGGCGAGCAGGGCCGGGTCGGTGACGGGAACGCGGTAGTCGGTGCCGGTGAGGGCGAGGGCGAGGCCGTCGTCGTGCGGCACGACGGTGAGGTCGAAGGGCTGGGTGGAGACGGCGAAGCGGTGGGCGCCCAGGCGGATGGTGCGGCCGCCGTCGGCATAGAGGTCGGTGCGGTCGCGCAGGGCGCGGGCGGCCTCCTCGCGGGCGGAGCGCAGCTTGCCGTCGAGTTCCTCGGCGCGGACCCGGTCACCGAGGGCGCGCAGTTCGTCGGCGCTGCGGCGGACCTTGGCGACCAGCGGGTCGGAGGCGAAGTAGGTGCTCACCGCGTCGGCGTCGGCGAGCGCCGCGCTGCGGCGGGCGATCGTCTCCAGCACCCGCTCGGCGGCGGACGCGAGCTGCCCCGCACGCCGGGCGCGGGCGTCGGTGAGGCTCTGCTTGCGGGCGGAGAAGGCCTCGTGGATCTCGGTGCGCCTGTCGGCGAGTTCGCCGAGGACGTCGTCGAACTCGGCGAAACGCGACTCCAGTTCCTCGAGCTGGGCGAGGACCCGGGCCATCTGGTCGTCGCAGGCGTCCGGGTCGTCGGCGGCGGTGAGGGCGCCGGTGACGGTCTGGCCGAGCAGGGTCAGCTCGGCGGCGAAACCGGCGCGCGCCTCCCGGTCGAGCAGGGCCCGGCGGCGGGTGTCGAGGGTGGCGCGGGCTCGGTTGACTCCGCCCATGGCGTCGGCGACGCGCTCCAGGACACCGGTGCGGACGGTGGCGTCGGCGATGTCGAGCCCGGCGACCACCTCGGTGACCGTGCGCAGTCCGTCGGCGAGTTCGTCGAGCCGGGCGGCGAGCGGGACGGCCTGGGCGGTGGTGGTGACCGCCTCGATGTCGGTGTGCAGCCGCTCCAGGCCGGTGTGGTGGGCGGCGAAGGCGTCCTCGCGGGCGAGGAACGCGACGGCGCGCTGTCCGAAGGAGCCGAGGTCGTCCTCGGCCTCCACGGCGAGCGCGTCGATGCGCTCATGGTCCGCGTACCGCATCTCCTTGAGGGTCAACAGGTGACCCTGCGCCTGGCGGAGTTCGGTGAGGCCGCGCACCCAGGCGGCGGCCTCGCGCGGCTGTTCGCCGCGCAGCCGGCGCACCACGGCGGCGATGCGCCCGGCGGCCTCGTCGAGCGCCTCGGCGGCCCGGCGGGTGAGGTCGGTGACCGTCTCGAACTCGGCGAGCACCTGCTCGGCGGTGGCGCGCACCTCCTCCAGCGGGGAGCGCAGATCGCCGACCTCGGGGTCGCCCAGCCAGTGGTGGGTGTCCAGGGCCCGCACGCAGGCAGCGGCCAGGGTCGCATAGATCTCGGCGGTGGGGGTGGTCTCGGCGGCGGAGCGGGCCAGCGACAGGCAGTCGGAGATGCCGCGGACGAGGTCGGCGTTGCCCACCCGGGCCAGCGGCCCCTCCCCCACCGGCCGGGCGGCGGCGCGGGCGTCGGACAGGTACGGCGTGTCCCACAGCTGCACCGGGTGCACGCGGGCGGGTTCGTCGCCCTCGGGGCGCAGCAGGGTGAGGTGGCCGTCGTCGAAGAGGGCCCAGCCGTGGCAGGCCATGGGGGTGGCGACGGCCTCACGGATCTGGTTGTAGGAGAGCAGCAGGGCGCGTCCCCGCGCGGGCGCGTGGAAGGCGTAGAGCACGTCCTCTCCGTACGGGGAGCGCACCTCCCGCTCGAACTCCATGCCCTCGGTGTCGAGGTCGTAGGTCTTGTGGCTGCCGGCGGCGAGGCAGTAGCCGCCGGGGAAGACGATGCCCTGGTCCTCGGGCAGCCGGCGGACGCCCTGTCCGATGCCGTCGAGGCGGACGACGGTGCGGGTGAGGGTGTTGAAGACCAGGTGGCGGTGGGCGGTCTCCTTGTACGGGAGGATCCGCAGCAGGATCAGCGGGCCGACGCGGGCGTGGGCGATGTCGGCGTCGGCGAGGGACTGCAGGGGCTCGTCGACGGGCTCGCTGTGGATGCCGTCGGGCGTGCCGGTGTCGTTCTCCGCCTTGACGGTGAGGGTGCCGCCGAGGGTGTCGACGAACACCTCGCCCCGCACGGAGACGTGCGGGTGGCGGCCGAGGACGTGGTCCTCGCGGGTGGCGGGCGTCCACTCCACGTCGGCGGGCGGGACGCGCGCGTGGTCGCGGTCGCCGCGCGCGTCGAGGAAGGCGGCGCGGCCGTCCTCGGACACCGACCAACGCAGGACGCGGATGTCGCCGGGCTTCTCACCGGTCTGGAAGACGGCGAGCAGCCTGCCCTCGACGCGGCGCAGCCGCAGCAGGCGGGCCTGCCGGTAGTAGCGGTGCAGGGCGGCGAACTCCCGCTGGAAGGCGGGGTCGTCGAGCAGGCCGGGCACGGCGTCGTCGGGCAGCCGGTTCAGGTCGCGGTCGTGTGCGGCGAGGACGTCGCCGACGGTGGTGTCCCGCTCCGGGCGGGGCCGGGTCTCGTAGCCGAGGAGCAGCACGTCGCCGACGGCGACGACGTCCCGGGGCACGGCGGTGCGCTCGGTGCGCAGCCGCTCGGTGCCGGTGAGGCGCAGCTCGGGCGCGCCGAACTCCTCGGTCCGGCGCCGGTTCAACGCCTCTGCCCGGCGCGCGAGTTCGGAGGCGCGGTCGGTGAGGCGGTCGCGCAGCACCTGGTAGGCGCCGCCGTCGACCGCCGTGCCGGGCCGCCGCGGGGTCGTACCGGCGGTCGTCTCCGGGGCGGCGCCGGGGCGGGCGCTGTCGTGGTCGGTCTCGTGGGTGCCGGTGGTCATGGCTGCCTCTCGGGAAGGTGCCGGCCGGGAGCCGCCGTCCCCTGTGCGGCGGCTCCCGGCCGGGTGGTGGTCAGGCCCTGGTGTGGCCGTTCAGCACGGCCAGCGGAGTGTCCGCCAGGCCCAACTCACCCGCCTTGTCGAGCAGTTGCTTGAACTGCCCGGTGTTGTCGCCGCCCTGCTTCATCAGCTTCATCAGCAGGGCGGACACCGTGAGGTTCTGGACGTCGGAGGTGGAGACGGAGCCGAGCATGCGGCTCAGGTCGTCGGTGAAGCTCGCGGAGCCGTCCAGCCAGGGCCCGGCGAGGGCCTGCGCGGTCTCGGAGTTCTTGACGAAGCCGTCCACGCCCTTGCCGAGCGCGATGGACGACACCAGGCGGTCGAAGAAGACCGAGTCGCCGCCGACGATGTTGATGTCCGCGTTCTCCAGGCCGGTGGCGAGCACGGTGGCCTGCGCCTCCGCGACCTGCCTCTGTACGTCGAGCCCGGCGAGGCGCACGTCCTTCTCGGCCTCCAGCCGCAGGCGGTACTCCTCGTGGCCGCGGGACGCCTCGTCGAGCGCGGCCATCGCAGCCGCCTTCTCGGTGAGGCCGGCCGCCTCGGCGCGCAGCTTGCTGCCGACGGCCTCCGCCTCGGCGAGCGCCTTGGCCCGGGCTCCCTCGGCCTCCGCGCGCAGCCGGGCCTCGGTGGCCTCGGCCTCGGCGCGGCCCGCCTTCTCGATGACCTCGGCCTCCTTGTCGCGCACCTGGACGGCGGCGAGCCCTTCGGCGGCGGACTCCGCCTGGACGCCCTCAGCGAGCCGCAGCTTGGCCTTGGCGTCCAGGTCGGCCGTCTTCAACCGGGCCTCGGCGAGGGTGAGTTCCTCGGCGGCGCGGTGCGCGGCGGCCTGCTCGGCGGCCTCGGCGGCCTTGATGTCCTTGACCAGCTTCTCCTGCGCCTCGGCCTCCGCCGCGATGATCACGGCCTGGCGCCGGCGCTCCGCCTCCTCGACGGCCCGCAGCTTCTTGATGGACTCCTCCTGCTCGGCGACCGTGCGGTCCACCGCGACCCGCTCGCGGATGACCTCGGCGATCTCCCGCTTCTCCGCCTCGACCTCCTTGTCGGCGGCGATCCTGGTCAGCGAGGTCTCCCGTTCGCGGGCGATGACCTCCAGCAGGCGGTCCTTCTCGATGCGCTCGCTCTCCACGGCGATGACCCGCTCGCGGTTCTTCGCGGCGACGGCGACCTCGCGGGCCTGGTTCTCCCGCTGCACGCCGAGCTGTTCCTCGGTGCGCAGGAAGGCGCTCTGTGCCCGCAGCCGCTCCTCCTCGACGACCCGCGCGGTCTCCGCCTCCTCGCGGGCGCGCACGGTCTCGATCTCCCGCTTCTGCTTGATCTCCGCGTCGGCCTGCCGGCGCTGGAGTTCCAGGATCGCCTCGCGCGCGTCGACGTCCTGCCGGGTGATCTCCTTCTCCTCGTTGCGCTGCGCCTCGTTGGTGCGGACGTGCTCCACCGCGGTCAACTCGGTGATCTTGCGGATGCCCTGCGCGTCGAGGACGTTGCCCGGGTCGAGCTGGGTGAGCGGCGTCTGCTCCAGGTAGTCGATCGCGGCGTCCTCGAGGTGGTAGCCGTTCAGGTCGACGCCGATGACCTCGATGATGCGGTACCGCAGCTCCTCACGCTTGGTGTAGAGGTCGGTGAAGTCCATCTGCTTGCCGACGGTCTTCAGCGCCTCGGAGAACTTCGCGTGGAACAGCTCCTGGAGCGTGTTGCGGTCACTGGCGCGGGCTGTGCCGACGGCCTGCGCGACCTTGATGACGTCCTCGACGGTCTTGTTGACCTTGACGAAGAACGTGATGCGGATGTCCGCGCGGATGTTGTCCCGGCAGATCAGTCCTTCCTTGCCGGCGCGGGTGATCTCGATGGTCTTCACCGAGATGTCCATCACCTCGGCCTTGTGCAGCACGGGGAGCACGACCGAGCCGGTGAAGGTCACGTCGACCTTGCGGAGCTTGGAGACGATCAGCGCCTTGCCCTGTTCCACCTTGCGGAACAGTTTGGTGACGAGCAGCAGGCCGATGAGCACGAGCAACAGGGCGGCGCCGACGAGTACGGCGATGCCCACGGTGGCGGCATCCATGGGACACGTCCTTCTGGGCTGACTTACGGGCAGAAGTCGGATGTGTGCGGCGCCTCGCGGGCGAGGGCCTCAAGGGTGTGGGGCCTCGCTCCGGAGCGAGGCGGTGACGTCCGGTGGTGATGGAGACGGCTCAGCCGTCGACGCGGTTTCGCGCCGGGCGCGGAGGGTTGCCCTCCGTGCGGAGGCGTGTCGCACCGCCCCGGTCCGCGCCGCGCGTGCGCGGGGACCGGGGCGGCCAGGGTTCGTCGGGGGCGCTGCGGTGCAGCGGTCCCGTGCGACGGGAGGCGGCCGGGCCGTGGGCGCGGTTCACGAAGGTCTTCATATGCCCGCCCCCTCTCCGTCTTTCCGTCCGTGCGTGCGACGGTCGATGTCGTCGGGCAGCACTGCTCCCCTCCGGGCCCGGTGCCGGACACCTGCCGGTGTCCGGCACCGGAACCTCCGCAGTGCTCCCCGCGAGCCATGCTGCCCGGCCCGGCCCGTATCGCGCATTGCCGGATTCCGGCAAAGTTCACTAGGGTCTGCATGCCGGTGTGCCGCCATGAACGCATCAGGACGGCGTCAGGAACGTGAGGGGACGATGTGTCGGAACGAGAGATTCCGGAGCAGTATCTGGAGGGCTACGCCCAGATACTGACCGAGGTCGCCGCCACGGGCCGGCGCCTCACCCGCGACGAACTCGCCTCCCGCCGCGCCCTCGGCGAACAGGCCGCGGAGGCCGGCTTCGGACTGCGCTCCCTCGTCATCGCGCATCTCGAAGCCGCGCGCGGCGCCTGGCCGGCCCGCGGCACGGACGCGGCCGACGGCGCGCTCGCCGCCGTGCAGCAGGCGGTGGACGCGTTCGCCGAAGGGTACGAGCGTGCACAGCGTTTGGCGGTCCGTCAGGAGGAGGCGGCGCGACGGGAGTTCATCGACGACCTGTTGTACGGCCGCAGCGACCTGGGCCGACTGGCCGAGCGCGCCGAACGGTTCGGGCTGCGGCTGTCCCACGAGCACGCGGTCGCCGTCGCCCGGGGCCCTGTCGCCTACGAGGAGGGCGACCCGGTGCCCCGTCAGGTGGAGCGTGCCCTGATCACCCGGTTCGGCAACCGCAGCATCCTGCTCACCACCAAGGACGGGCGGCTGCTGTGCATCGCGCCCGGCCACCAGCGAGAGGTGCTCATCCACTTCGCCAAGCAGGCGCACGCCGCCACCGACGGCGGCCAGGTCGCCCTCGGACGCCCGCAGCCAGGACCGGGCGGGGTGGTCCAGTCGTACGAGGAGGCGCTGAACGCGCTGGAGATCGCCGAGCGGCTGGGCATGGACGACCCGGTGCTGCGCGCCTCCGACCTGCTGGTGTACCCGGTGCTTGCCCGTGACCGTCAGGCCATGGCCGACCTGGTGCACAACACCCTGGGCCCGCTGACCGAGGCGCGCGGTGGGGCCGGGCCGCTGCTGGACACGCTCACCGCCTACTTCGACTCCGGCTGTGTCGCCGCCGAGGCGGCCCGGCGGCTGTCGCTGAGCGTGCGGGCGCTGACGTACCGGCTGGAGCGCATCCACCGGCTGACCGGCGCCGATCCGGGCGACCCGGCGCACCGTTACATGCTGCAGACGGCGGTCATCGGGGCGCGGCTGCTGGACTGGCCGAACTCGGCGGCGGCATAGCGCCTACGGCTCGGAGAGAAACCTACGGCCCAACTCCTCGCCCCCCAGGGCCGTCAACTGCGGAACCCCGGCGCTCCAGTCGCCCAGACGGCGACCATCGGACCCGCCCCCCGGACCGACCCGACGCGCCGACGGCACAGAGCCTACGGCTCGGAGAGAAACCCACGGCCCAACTCCTCGCGACCCAGGGCCGACAACTGCGGAACCCCGGCGTTCCAGTCGCGGGCGGCGTCGTCCACGGCCTCGGCGACCGCGCGGGCGAGGGGACGGCGGGCCAGGCCCAGGCCGAGCGACACGAGGGGGCGCAGCGGGCCGCGGCCGCGCAGGCGCACGGTGACCGTGACCTCCCAGTCCTCGTGGTCATGTCCCGGACGGGGGACCGCCGTCAGATCGGCGCGGGCCGGACCGCACGTCAGCCGAGCCCGCAGCGGCGGCCTACGGGCGCCGCCGTCCTGTTCTGCCGCCTGCCACCAGTCCCCGCACCGCAGTTCGGCCTCGGCGTCGAACCGGGACAGCGGTGACCGGACACCCGTGAGCGCCGCACGGCCGGACAGCTCGACGCGGTCCGGCCGGTCGGGCCCGATCAGCGCGGCCCGCCCGGTGACGTCGCCGTCGGACCCGGACCCGGTGAAGGCGACCCGCAGGGCGCGGGTACGGCGCCACTCCTCGACGGTGATCCGTACCGTGTCGGTGCGCCTGCCGGCGTCGGCCCCGCTCTCGCGGGCGCCGGCTTCCCCCTTGCCGGCGTCGGCGTCCTCGGTGCTCTCGTACACCGCGCCCGGCCGCAGATGGCGTCCCTCGGCCAGTCGCAGCTCCGGAACCTGCCGGCCGTCGGGCAGCAGGAGGCGCCCGTCCTCCGCCGTCGTGCTCTCGGCGAGGTCGGTCAGAGCTCCGAGGGCGTCGACGAGCCAGGGACGCGGGACGGGCGCGAGGGCCACGGTGCGGGCGATACGGACCATGCGGACACGGTGATGCCCGGGCGGTGCTCCGGTCCATGCCCACGCCCGGCAGCACGTCGGCGGAGGTGCTTCCGGCTCCCGGCAGCGGTACCGCGCGCGGTCAGCTCTCGACGAGGGTGACGTCGTGGTGGCTGACGGCGTGCGGGACGGGGATGATCAGGATGCCGCTGCCGCGCAGCTCCAGCAGGGTCGCCTCCACCTTGGCCGGGCCCGCCTTCAGGGCGTTCTGCGGGGCCTTGCCGCTGTTCTGCCAGCGGTGTTCCGCGCCGTCGCACACCGCGACGGAGCCGCCGATGCCGTAGTTCACGTTGGGCGTGCTCTGGTTGACCGAGGAGCCGACGTAGACCCGTCCGGTGCCGGCGACACAGCGGTAGGTGCCGGTGAGGGTGACGGTGCCGTCGGAGGCGATCCGGCCCTCGGGGTCGACGGTGACGTACTCCGCGGGGGTGGACGGCGCGGCCGCCGCCGAGGGGGCCGCCGCGGCGGCGCCGAGCAGCAGCAGCGCGGCGCAGGACGCCGTGCCGAGGAGGGGGCGTACGGGCATGAGGGGGACCTCCGAAGTGAGCGGAAGGGGACCCTCCAGCAGTACCCGCCGCGCGGGGACGCGGCCACTCGTCGTCACCCTTCCGGCTCCACACCCCACGCCGCAGTGACCGTTCGCGCGGTTCCCCGCGCGCCCATGGGGGCGTGGGGACTGCGCGAACAACCCCCCACCGGACCGCGGGCGCCGGCCGGCGCGCATCCTCCACGCGGGTGGTGCGCCCAGCCCCGGCACGCCGAGCGAACCGCTCACCCGTCCGCCACGAACCACCGCAGCAGCGAGGCCAGCCGCTGGGGGCGGTCCTCCGCGATCAGTGTCCGGGTGTTCCTCAGCTCCACCAACCGCCCCCGCGGCAGCAGTTCCGCCAGCAAGCGCCCGTGCTCCCGCGGCATCATCACATCCTCCGTGGCCCAGACGACCAGAGCGGGCCGCTCGAAGCGCCGCAAGCCCTGCGCCGCCTCCAGGAGTTCCGTCCGCCGCACATGCGTGTGGTAGTGCCGGAAGTCCCGGCGGATCGCCGGGTCCGTCCGCAGCGGCCGGAGCCACCGTGCGACCACGTCGTCCGGCAACGGCCGCTTCGTCAGCGCGCCGAAGCCGACCGGAAGCCGGCGCAGCGGCTTCCAGCCCAGTACACGGACCATCAGCGGAACACCGCCGGGCACCCGGCACGCGAGCCCGATCATCTTGCCCGGGAGCCCCGGCGGGTAGTTGTCGAAGGCCTCGCACGAGATCAGCACCAGCCGGGCCAGCCGCTCGGGGTGCCGGGCGGCGACCGTCTGGGCACGCCCGCAGTCGCTCTCGACGAGCGTGACGTCCCGCAGGTCCAGCCGTTCGAGGAACTCGACGATCAGCTCGTTGACCAGGTCCGGCGTGGGCGGTCGGCTCATCGGCCGGCGGTGGGCCCCGTACGGCAGGGTCGGCGCGACGAGGCGGTGGTCGGTGCGCAGTTCGGCGACGACATGGCGCCAGACGGAGGCGTCGTGCAGCAGGCCGTGCAGAAGCACGACCACCGGCCCCTCGCCGCCCGTGTCCTCGTACGCGACGGTGCCCGCGCTCAGCTCGATCTCCGGCATCGCTCCAGGCTAGGAGGAGCGGGCGGGCCGCGCCCGGCGGCTCACGGGAGGACGGCGAACCCGTCGAGCTCGACCATCGCCTCCTCGTCCCACAGCCGGACCACCTCCACCACCGCCATCGCCGGGTAGTCACGTCCCGCCACGTCCCGCCAGATCCGCCCGAGTTCGCGCGCGTGCCCGCGGTACGCGGCGACGTCGGTGGCGTAGACCGTGACGCGGGCCAGGTCGGCGGGGGCGCCGCCGGCGCCGCGGAGGGCGGTGAGGAGGTTGGTGAGGGCTCGGGTGAACTGTTCGGGGAGCGTGTCGCCGACGACCTTCCCGTCGCCGTCGAGGGCGGTCTGCCCGGCCAGGAACACCACGCGGGAGCCGGTGGTGACGACGGCGTGGGAGAAGCCTGCGGGCGGGGACAGGTCGGGCGGGTTGACGCGCTCGGCGGTCACCGGGCCTCCAGGGTCTTGTACAGCTCCTTGGCGATGATGCCGCGCTGGACCTCGCTGGCCCCCTCGTAGATGCGGGGCGCGCGGACCTCGCGGTAGAGGTGTTCGAGCAGATGGCCCCGGCACAGGGCACGCGCGCCGTGCAGCTGGACGGCGGTGTCGACGACGAACTGGGCGGTCTCGGTGGCCAGCAGCTTCGCCATGGCGGAGCGCCGTGGCACGTCGTCCGCGCCCTCGTCGTACGCGGTGGCCGCCGCGTAGACCATCAGGCGGGCGGCCTCCGTGCGGACGGACATCTCGGCGACCTGGTGGGCGACCGCCTGGAGGTCCCTGAGCCGGCCGCCGAACGCGTCCCGCGTGGCGGTGTGGGCGACGGTCGCGTCGAGGGCGGCCTGTGCCATGCCCACGGCGAACGCGCCGACGCTGGGCCGGAACAGGTTGAGGGTGTCCATGGCGACCCGGAAGCCGGCGTCGGGCTCGCCGAGGACGTCGGCGGCGGTGACCGGCACGCCGTCGAAGCGCAGGGTCCCGAGGGCGTGCGGGGCGATCATGTCGAGGCGGCTGCCGGTGAGGCCGGGCCGGTCGGCGGGCACCAGGAAGGCGGTGACGCCACGGGCGCCGGCGCCGGGGGTGGTGCGGGCGAAGACGGTGTAGAGATCGGCGTCGGGGGCGTTGGAGATCCAGCACTTCTCGCCGGTGAGGCGCCACCCGTCGGGCCCGTCACGCTCCGCGCCCAGGGACAGGGCGGCCGCGTCGGAGCCGGCGCCCGGTTCGGAGAGGGCGAAGGCCGCGACCGCCGTGCCGTCACTCACCCGGGGGAGCCACCGCTCCCTCTGCCCGGGCGTGCCGTGGGCGTGCACGGGGTGGGCTCCGAGGCCCTGGAGGGCGAGGGCGGTTTCCGCCTCGGTGCACGCCTGGGCGAGCGACTCGCGCATCAGGCACAGGTCCAGCGCGCCGGAGGTGAACAGCCGGGAGAGCAGTCCGAGGGCGCCCAACTCGGCGACGAGCGCGCGGTTCACGCGGCCCGGCTCGCCCTTCTCGGCGAGTGGCCGGAGCCGTTCGGCGGCCAGGGTGCGCAGTTCCGCGCACCGGGCGAGTTGTGACGGTTCGAGCGAGAATGCGGTCATCGCCGGTCCCTTCCCTCGCCGGTGGGCCACCCGCCGAGGTTATCGCGAACCGTTGACTGCCGTCACCAACACGATACGCTCCTGTTGCGAGCCCACCACGCCAAGGGGGCGGATCGACATGAATCCACGGTCCACCGCACACGTCGACACCTTCGCCCGCGACCATCTCCCGCCACCGGACGAGTGGCCCGAGCTCCGCTTCGACCTCCCGGAGCTGCGCTACCCCGAGCGGCTGAACTGTGCCGCCGAGCTGCTCCGGGGCCAGCCCGGCGACCGCCCGGCGTTCCGCACGCCCGACGGCGGCGTCTGGACGTACGGGGAGCTGCGCGCGCGGGTGGACCGGCTGGCGCATCTGCTCACCACGGACCTCGGGGTGGTGCCCGGCAACCGGGTGCTGCTGCGCGGGCCCACCACGCCCTGGCTGGCCGCCTGCTGGCTGGCGGTGCTGAGGGCGGGCGCGGTCGCCGTCACCGTGCTGGCCCAGCAACGGCCGCACGAGCTGGCCACCATCTGCGCGCTCGCCCAGGTGCGGCACGCCCTGTGCGACGTGCGCTCCGTCGACGACCTCGTGAAGGCGGAGGTCCCGGAGCTGCGCATCGCCGTGTTCGGCGGCGACTCACGCGACGACCTGCTGCGCCGCCCGGCCCCCGACGGGCCGTTCGACGCGGTGCCGACGGCCGCCGACGACGTCGCCCTGATCGCCTTCACCTCCGGCACGACCGGGAAGCCCAAGGGCTGCACGCACTTCCACCGGGACGTGATGGCCATCGCGGACACCTTCTCCCGGCACGTCCTCGAGCCGGTCGCCGACGACGTGTTCGCGGGCAGTCCCCCGCTGGGCTTCACCTTCGGCCTCGGCGGTCTGGTGGTGTTCCCGCTGCGTGCGGGCGCGAGCGCCCTGCTGCTCGAACAGGCGCATCCCGCACAGCTGCTGGCGGCGATCGAGCAGCACCGGGTGTCGGTCCTGTTCACCGCGCCCACCGCCTACCGGGCGATGCTGGCGGAGGCGGACGGGCACGACCTGTCCAGCCTGCGGCGCTGCGTGTCGGCGGGCGAGAACCTGCCGGCCGCGACCTGGCAGGCCTGGCACGACCGCACCGGACTGCGCATCATCAACGGCATCGGCGCCACCGAGCTGCTGCACATCTTCATCTCCGCCGCCGACGACGACGTCCGCCCCGGCGCCACCGGCGTCCCGGTGCCGGGCTGGCAGGCGCGCGTGCAGGACGCGGACGGCGTCCCCGTGCCCGACGGACAGCCGGGGCTGCTCGCGGTGCGCGGGCCCGTCGGCTGCCGCTACCTGGCCGACCCGCGCCAGCGGGACTACGTGCGGGACGGCTGGAACGTCACCGGCGACACCTACGTCCGTGACCCCGACGGCTACTTCCGGTACGTGGCCCGCGCCGACGACATGATCATCTCGGCCGGGTACAACATCGCGGGACCCGAGGTCGAGGACGCGCTGCTGCGCCACCCGGACGTGGTGGAGGCCGCGGTGGTCGGGCGTCCCGACGAGGCACGCGGCCAGGTCGTGGTGGCGTACACGGTCCTCGAGGAGGGCGCCGAGCGGGACGCGGAGGCGCTGCGGGCGTTCGTGAAGGAGGAGCTGGCGCCGTACAAGTGCCCTCGGGAGATCGTCTTCCTGGACGCGCTGCCGCGCACAGCCACCGGCAAGCTCCAGCGGTTCCGGCTGCGCACCGGCGCCGGAGACGACCAGGGCTGATGCCGGGGAAGCGGGCCCACGGGCACGACCTAAGATGATCAACGTGTCCGACCAGCATGCTCCACGGTCTCTCATCGTCACGCTCTACGGCGCCTACGGCCGGTTCGTGCCGGGCCCGGTGCCCGTCGCGGAGTTGATCCGGCTGCTGGCCGCCGTCGGCGTCGACGCGCCTTCCGTGCGCTCCTCGGTGTCGCGGCTCAAGCGCCGCGGACTGCTGCTCCCGGCCCGCACCGACCGGGGCGCGGCCGGCTACGAACTGTCCCCCGAGGCGCGCCAGTTGCTGGAGGACGGCGACCGGCGCATCTACGCCACCGCGCCGCCCGGCGACGAGGGCTGGGTGCTCGCGGTGTTCTCGGTGCCGGAGTCGGAGCGGCAGAAGCGGCACGTGCTGCGCTCCCGGCTGGCCGGTCTCGGTTTCGGCACGGCGGCGCCGGGCGTGTGGATCGCTCCGGCCCGGCTGTACGAGGAGACCCGGCACACCTTGGAGCGACTGCGGCTGGACGGGTACGTCGACCTGTTCCGGGGCGAGCACCTCGGGTTCGCGGCCACGGCGGAGGCGGTGGCCCGCTGGTGGGACCTGACGGCGATCGCGGAGGAGCACGAGGCGTTCCTGGAGCAGCACGCGCCCGTGCTGCGCGCCTGGGAGCGGCGTACGGACACCCCGCCCGAGGAGGCGTACCGCGACTACCTCCTCGCCCTGGACTCCTGGCGTCACCTCCCCTACGTCGACCCGGGCCTGCCCGCCGGTCTGCTGCCGGCGGACTGGCCGGGCACCCGCTCGGCGTCCGTCTTCCGGGCGCTGCACGAGCGGCTGCGGGACGCGGGCGCGGTGTTCGCGAACCCGGCCTCGGATTCCGAGGCCGGCTGAGGTACCGTCCGGAGTCAGGCGCCCGGTGCCTCCGCGAACGGCAGGTCGGACAAGGTGAGCCGGGGCTTGGGGGCGTCGGTGCGGCCGGTGCGGGGCGGGCGGCTGCCCGCGCGGTACTGCGGCGGCCAGACCACGCCCGGGCCCTCGTACCCCTGCTCGGCGGCCGCGTGCAGCGTCCAGTGCGGGTCGTACAGATGCGGGCGGGCCAGCGCGCACAGGTCCGTACGTCCGGCCAGGATGAGGGAGTTGACGTCGTCCCAGGAGGAGATCGCGCCGACCGCGATCACCGGGACGCGGGCCTCGTTGCGCACCCGGTCGGCGAACGGCGTCTGGTACGAGCGGCCGAACTCCGGCTCCTCGTCGGCGACGACCTGCCCGGTGGACACGTCGATCGCGTCGGCCCCGTGGTCGGCGAAGGCGCGGGCGATCGCGACGGCGTCCTCCGCCGTGGTGCCGCCCTCCGCCCAGTCCGTCGCGGAGATCCGCACGGTCATCGGCCGGTCCTCCGGCCACACCGCCCGCACCGCGTCGAACACCTCCAGCGGGAAACGCAGCCGCTTCTCCAGCGTGCCGCCGTAGGCGTCGGTGCGCCGGTTGGTCAGCGGGGAGAGGAAGCCGGAGAGCAGATAGCCGTGGGCGCAGTGCAGTTCGAGCAGGTCGAACCGGGCCCGCGCGGCGCGCACCGCCGCGGCCGTGAACTGCTCACGCAGATCGGTCAGCTGAGCCCGGGACAGCTCGCGGGGTGTCTGGCTCCCCGGCTTGTACGGCAGCGGGGACGGGGCGACCAGGGGCCAGTTGTCGTCGTCGAGCGGCTCGTCCATGCCCTCCCACATCAGCCGGGTCGAGCCCTTGCGGCCGCTGTGGCCGAGCTGCACGCCGACGGCGGTGCCCGGGGCGCGGGTGTGCACGAAGTCCGTGATCCGCCGCCACGCCTCCGCCTGCCGGCCGCTCCACAGCCCGGCGCACCCGGGGGTGATCCGGCCCTCCGGGCTGACGCACACCATCTCCGTCATCACCAGGCCGGCGCCGCCCAGCGCGCGGGCGCCGAGGTGGACGAGGTGGAAGTCGCCGGGCAGCCCGTCGGCCGCCGAGTACATGTCCATGGGCGAGACGACGACCCGGTTGCGCAGGGTGAGTCCGCGCAGCCGGAACGGGGTGAACATCGGGGGCGTGCCGGGCGGGCAGCCGAAGCCGCGCTCCACCGCCTCGGTGAAGTGTGCGTCGCGCAGCCGAAGGTTGTCGTGGGTGACGCGGCGGCTGCGGGTGAGCAGGTTGAAGGCGAACTGGCGCGGCGGCTGGCGCAGATACAGGGCGAGGTTCTCGAACCACTCCAGGCTGGCGCGGGCCGCGCGCTGGGTGGAGGCGACCACGGGCCGCCGTTCCGCCTCGTAGGCGCGCAGGGCGTCGGTGAGCGTGGGCTGCTCGCTCAGACAGGCGGCGAGCGCGAGGGCGTCCTCCACGGCGAGCTTGGTTCCGGAGCCGATGGAGAAGTGGGCGGTGTGGGCGGCGTCGCCGAGCAGCACGACGTTGCCGTGCGACCAGCGTTCGTTGACGACCGTACGGAAGGTCGTCCAGGCCGAGTTGTTCGAGCGCAGGGGGCGGCCGCCGAGCGCGTCCGCGAAGATCTTGGCGCAGCGTTCGACGGACTCGGTCTCGTCGAGCTCGTCGAACCCGGTGGCGCGCCACACCTCTTCGCGCATCTCCACGATCACGGTGGAGGCGTCGGCGGAATACGGGTAGCCGTGCAGCTGCATCACGCCTTGCTCGGTCTCGGCGATCTCGAAGCGGAAGGCGTCGAGGGGGAAGTCTGCGGCCAGCCAGATGTAGCGGCAGCGGTGCGCGGTGATGTGCGGGCGGAACACGTCCGCGAAGGCGGTGCGGGTGGTGCTGTGGACTCCGTCGGCGGCGATCACCAGGTCGTGGGTCTGGGCGAGGCGGGCCGGGTCGGGGGCCTCCTCGCGGAAGCGGAGTTCCACCCCCAGGGAGCGGCAGCGGTGGTGGAGGATCTCCAGGAGGCGGCGGCGGCCGAGGGCTGCGAAGCCGTGTCCTGTGGAGGTGTGCCGGATGCCTCGGTGGACGATGTCGATGTCGTCCCAGCGGACGAATTCCGCCTGGAGGGCGGCGTAGACCTCCGGGTCCGCGTGTTCGATGCCGCCGAGGGTTTCGTCGGAGAGGACCACTCCGAAGCCGAAGGTGTCGTGGGGGGTGTTGCGTTCCCACACGGTGATGTTCCTGGACGGGTCCAGGCGTTTGAGGAGGGCGGCTGCGTAGAGGCCGCCGGGGCCTCCGCCCACGATGGCTACGCTCAGGTGCGGCGCCGTGGGGGCTTGTCGCGCAGTTCCCCGCGCCCCCGGGGGTGCTGGTGGCATCGGTGCTACCTCCCTCGCCACTTCGGGGCTCGCTTCTCCGTGAAGGCCGCGTGGAACTCGGCGTAGTCCTCTCCTGTCATCAGGAGGGCCTGGGTGGAGGCGTCCAGTTCGATCGAGGCGGCCAGCGGCATGTCGAGTTCCGACGTGAGCAGCGCCTTCGTCTGGGCGTGGGCCAGGGCGGGGCCGTCGGCCAGGCGGCGGGCCAGTTCGCGGGCCGCCGTGTCCGCGCCGCCCTCGTCGGCGAGCGCGCTGATCAGGCCGATCCGCTCGGCCTCCGGGGCGCGCACCGGCTCGCCCAGCATCAGCAGGCGGGTGGCGTGGCCCAGGCCGACGACCCGGGGCAACAGGTAGGCGGCGCCCATGTCGCCGCCGGAGAGGCCGACCCGGGTGAACAGGAAGGCGAAGCGGGCGGTGGGGTCGGCGACGCGGAAGTCCGCGGCCAGCGCGAGGACGGCGCCGGCGCCCGCGGCGACTCCGTGCACCGCGGCGACCACCGGGAACGGACATTCCCGTACCGCGCGGACGACCTGGCCGGTCATGCGGTTGAAGTCGAGGAGCTGCGCGGTGTCCATGGAGAGGGTGGCGCCGATGATCTCGTCGACGTCGCCGCCGGAGCAGAAGCCGCGCCCCTCGCCGCCCAGCACCAGCGCGCGCACGGCCCGCTCCCGGGACAGCTCGGCGAGCAGGTCACGCAGGTCGGCGTAGGCGCCGAAGGTGAGCGCGTTCAGCTTGTCGGGGCGGGCGAGGGTGACGTGGGCGACGCCGTCGGCAACCTCGACGCGCAGATGCTCCCAGCGCGCGGTGCGGGCGGCGGAGCCGGTGAAAGGACTCATGAGGGCGGCCTCCTCGGGCGGGCACTGCGCGGCTCAGTGAGGTCTGCCACTCGAAGTTATCACTGGTTGGTGACTGTCGTCACGACTGCGCGATACGCCGTTCGGGCGCCGTCACACACGTCACGGGACGTCGACGCCCCGGTAACGGTGCGGGCGGGCATGCGAGGCGGGGTCGCCGGGCGGGTAGGCCGCGGATACCGGGGCACGGCGCCCCGGGCGGCGGGCCCGGCAGGGCTCCGGTGGCTCCCCGTCCCGGGAGCGGGACCGGTCGGGGCGCGCCGTACCATGGGCACTCGAACACGGGAGCGCCCGCTCCATGAACGGAACCGCTGTGCACGAACCCCCCGCCCTTCCCACCTCCTGGCGCGTCGCGCTGCCGCACACGACCGCGGCCGTGCCCGTCGCGCGTGCCCTGGTGCGCACGGCGCTCGCCGAGCGGGAGCACTCCGCCGACTGCGACACGGCGGAGCTGCTGACGGCGGAGCTGGTGGCGAACGCCGTGGAGCACACCTCCGGCGCCACCCCGATCGAACTGGTCCTGCGGCTGCTGCCGACCGGTTTCCAGGTGGAGGTGCACGACGCCGACCCGGAGCCGCCCCGTGACCTCACCCGGCCGAACGTCGACCTGCCCGACCCGTGGCAGGAGCACGGGCGGGGTCTGCTATTGATCCGCTCGCTCAGCTCGTCCTGCGGGCACCGCCCCACCGAGTCCGGCAAGGCGGTGTGGTTCCGGCTGCCGGGCCAGCGGCGCCCGGTCTGACGCGCGGCGTCAGCCGAGGGTGGCGACCAGGACCGCCTTGATCGTGTGCATGCGGTTCTCGGCCTCGTCGAAGACCAGCGAGTGCGCCGACTCGAACACCTCGTCGGTGACCTCCAGCGACTCCAGGCCGTGCGCCTCGTACACGTCCCGGCCGATCGCGGTGCCCAGGTCGTGGAAGGCCGGCAGGCAGTGCAGGAAGCCGACGTCCGGGTTGCCGGTGGCGCGCAGCACGTCCATGGTCACCGCGTAGGGCGCGAGGGCGGCGATCCGCTCGCCCCAGACCTCCTTGGGCTCCCCCATGGACACCCAGACGTCGGTGGCCACGAAGTCGGCGCCCGCGACGCCTTCGGCGATCTCCTCGGTGAGCGTGACGCGGGCCCCGCTCACCGCGGCCAGCTCACGGGCGCGGTCGATCACCTCCTGCGCCGGCCAGTACGTTTTCGGCGCGACGATCCGCACGTCCATGCCGAGCAGGGCCGCGGTGACCAGGTAGGAGTTGCCCATGTTGAAGCGGGCGTCGCCGAGGTAGGCGAAGGCGATGTCCGTGAGCCGCTTGTCGCTGTGCTCGCTCATGGTGAGCACGTCGGCGAGCATCTGGGTGGGGTGCCAGTCGTCGGTGAGCCCGTTGAAGACCGGCACGCCCGCGTACGCGGCCAGCTCCTCGACCTTGGCCTGGCTGTCGCCCCGGTACTCGATCCCGTCGTACATCCGGCCCAGCACCCGCGCGGTGTCCTTCACGGACTCCTTGTGGCCCATCTGCGAGCCGGACGGGTCGAGGTAGGTCGTGGAGGCGCCCTGGTCGGCGGCGGCGACCTCGAAGGCGCAGCGGGTGCGCGTCGAGGTCTTCTCGAAGATCAGCGCGATGTTCTTCCCGCGCAGGTAAGGCGTCTCGGTCCCGGTCCGCTTGGCGGCCTTCAGCTCCGCGGCCAGCTCCAGCAGGCCGCGGAACTCCTCCGCGGTGAAGTCGGCCTCCTTGAGGAAGTGGCGGCCGGCGAGGGGGGTCGGGACTGTCGCCATGGGGGCGCTCCAGGACTGGGGGACACGAACCATGGAAGTCTATACGACGACCTGCAATTCTATACAGAGCCGGTCCCCGCCCGTCCTATACGGCGTCCCGCTCGACCGGGCAGCTCATGCAGCGCGGCCCGCCCCGGCCACGGCCCAGCTCGCTGCCGGGGATCTCTATCACCTCGATGCCCTGTTTCCGCAGGTGGGTGTTGGTGGTGGCGTTGCGCTCGTAGGCGACGACCACACCCGGCTCGACGGCCAGGACGTTGCAGCCGTCGTCCCACTGCTCACGCTCGGCCGCGTGCACGTCCTGGGTGGCGGTCAGCACCCGGATCTCGCTCAGGCCGAGCGCGGCGGCGATCGCCCGGTGCATGTGCTCCGGCGGATGGTCGGTGACCTTCAGTTCCTTCTCGTCGGCGCCCGGCTCGATGGTGTACGAGCGGAGCATGCCGAGGCCCGCGTACTGGGTGAAGGTGTCGCCGTCGACCATGGTCATCACGGTGTCGAGGTGCATCAGGGCGCGTCTCTTCGGCATGTCGAGGGCGACGATGGTGCGCGCCGAGCCGGCCGCGAACAGCTTGTGCGCGAGCATCTCCACGGCCTGCGGGGTGGTGCGCTCGCTCATCCCGATCAGCACCGCGCCGTTGCCGATGACCAGCACGTCCCCGCCCTCGATGGTGGACGGGTAGTCGGCCTGCCCCTCGGACCAGAGGTGGAAGGACTCCCTGCGGAACATCGGGTGGTGCCGGTAGATCGCCTCGAAGTGCACGGTCTCCCGCTGCCGGGCCGGCCACCGCATGGCGTTGATGGCGACGCCGTCGTAGATCCAGGCGGAGGTGTCGCGGGTGAAGAGGTGGTTGGGCAGCGGGCGGAGCAGGAAGTCGTCCAGCTCCATCGCGTGGAAGCGCACGGAGACCGGCTCGGGGTGGGAGTCGAGGAACTCCCGCTTGGTCATGCCGCCGATCAGCGCCTCGGCCAGCTCCGGCGCCGGCAGCGTCTCGAACGCGGCGCGCAGATGGTCGGTGGCCAGCGGGCCGTACTCCTTCTCGTCGAAGACCCGGCCGAGCACGAGCGCGCGCGCATCGGGCAGCTCCAGCGTCTCGGTGAGCAGGTCGCCGAAGAGGTGGACGGTGACGCCTCGGTCGCGCAGCACGTCCGCGAAGCCGTCGTGCTCCGCGCGCGCCCGGCGCACCCAGAGCACGTCGTCGAAGAGCAGCGCGTCCTTGTTGCTCGGGGTGAGCCTTTTGAGCTCGAGGTCGGGCCGGTGCAGGATGACGCGGCGCAGCCGCCCGGCCTCGGAGTCGACGTGGTAGGTCATGCCTCCATCCTGACCGCCCGGACCCGGGTTCACCCCTGCCCTTGCCGAATCCCGTCCGCCGCACGCGGGACGCGGGCGGGGACGGAGGGTCGCCCCTCCGCCCCCGCCCGCCTCACAGGCGCGGGTCGACCGGCTCGGACTCCAGGGCGAGCACCGCGAACACCGGCTCGTGGACGCGCCACAGCGGCTCCCCGCCGGCGAGCCGGTCCAGGGCCTCCAGGCCGAGGGCGTACTCGCGCAGGGCGAGGGACTGCTTGTGGCCGAGGAAGCGGGACCGCAGCCGGGACAGGTTCTCCGGGCGGGTGTACTCGGGACCGTAGATGATCCGCAGGTACTCCCGGCCGCGGCACTTGATGCCCGGCTGCACCAGCCGTCCGGCGCCGTCGCGGGCCAGGGCGCCGACCGGCTTGACGACCATGCCCTCGCCGCCGCGTCCGGTCATCTCCAGCCACCAGTCGACGCCGGCCCGCACCGACTCGGGGTCGGCGGTGTCGACGTAGAGCCGGCGGGTGGTCTGCAGCAGGCCCGTGGCGTCGTGCTCGACCATGCGGTCGATCAGGGCGAGCTGCCGGTCGTGCGGCAGCGCGGCCAGGCTGCGCCCCTGGACGGCGAGGATCTGGAACGGCGCGAGACGCACGCCCTCCAGTCCGTCGGTGGTCCAGCAGTAGCGCCGGTAGGCGTCGGTGAACCCGGCCGCCGCACCGGCGCGCTCGCGCTGGCGGGTCAGCAGCTCACCGACGTCGATCCCGCGGGCCGCGGCGCCCTCCAGGGCCGCGAGGGCGGAGGGGAGGACCGCGCCGGCCGCGGCGCCGACCGCCGCGTACTGGGTGCGCAGCAGCCCGGACGCCTTCAGCGACCACGGCATCAGCTCGGCGTCGAGCAGCAGCCAGTCGGTCTCCAGTTCCTCCCACAGCCCGGCCTCGCCGGCCGCCGTGCGCAGCCGGCCGAGGATCTCCTCGGTGACGTCCGCGTCGTCGAAGAACGGCCGGCCGGTACGGGTGTACAGCGAGCCCGTCCCGCCTTCGGACGCGCCGAACCGGCGGGCCGCCGTCTCCGCGTCACGGCACACCAGGGCCACCGCGCGCGAGCCCATGTGCTTCTCCTCGCACACCACCCGGGCCACGCCGTCCTGCTCGTACCGGGCGAACGCCTCCACCGGGTGCTCCAGGTAGCCGTCGAGCTGCGAGGTGGCGGTGGGCGCCATGGTCGGCGGCAGGTACGGCAGCAGCCGCGGGTCGAGCGCGAACCGGCTCATCACCTCCAGCGCGGCGGCGGCGTTCTCCTCCCGTACGGTCACCCGGCCCATGTGCCGGGTCTCCACGACCCGCCGTCCGTGCACGTCCGCCAGGTCCAGCGGACGCCCCTCGTGCCCGCCGGGCGCCTCGGTGCGCAGCGGCCGCACCGGCTCGTACCAGACCCGCTCGGCCGGTACGTCGACGAGCTCGCGCTCCGGCCAGCGCAGCGCGGTGAGCTTGCCGCCGAACACCGCGCCGGTGTCCAGGCAGATGGTGTTGTTGAGCCAGGTCGCCTCGGGCACGGGCGTGTGGCCGTAGACGACGGCGGCCCGGCCGCGGTAGTCCTCCGCCCACGGGTAGCGCACGGGCAGCCCGAACTCGTCGGTCTCGCCGGTGGTGTCGCCGTAGAGGGCGTGGCCGCGGACCCGGCCCGAGGTGCGGCCGTGGTACTTCTCGGGCAGGCCGGCGTGGCAGACCACGAGCTTGCCGCCGTCGAGGACGTAGTGGCTGACCAGTCCCTCGACGAACTCCCGGACCTCGGCGCGGAACTCCTCGCTCTCGCCCTCCATCTGCGCGACGGTCTCGGCGAGTCCGTGGGTGAGCTGGACCTTGCGGCCCTTGAGGTGGCGGCCGAACTTGTTCTCGTGGTTGCCGGGCACGCACAGGGCGTTGCCCGACTTGACCATCGTCATCACGCGGCGCAGCACGCCGGGGCTGTCGGGCCCGCGGTCGACGAGGTCGCCGACGAACACGGCGGTGCGGCCCTCCGGGTGGACGCCGTCGACGTAGCCCAGCTTGCCGAGCAGCGCCTCCAGCTCCGAGGAGCAGCCGTGGACGTCGCCGACGATGTCGAACGGGCCGGTGAGGTGGGTGAGGTCGTTGAACCGCTTCTCCGTGACGACGGTGGCGTGCTCGACCTCCTCCACGCCGCGCAGCACGTGCACCTTGCGGAAGCCCTCGCGCTCCAGGTGACGCAGGCTGCGCCGGAGCTCGCGGGTGTGGCGGCGGATGACCCGGCGGGGCATGTCCGCGCGGTCGGTGCGGGCCGCGTTGCGCTCGGCGCACACCTCCTCGGGCACGTCGAGCACGATGGCGATGGGCAGCACGTCGTACTGCTTGGCCAGGTCGATCAGCTGGCGCCGCGCGTCCTGCTGCACGCTGGTGGCGTCGACGACGGTGCGGCGGCCGGCCGCGAGGCGCTTGCCCGCGATGTAGTGCAGCACGTCGAAGGCGTCACGGGAGGCGCTCTGGTCGTTCTCGTCGTCGGCGACCAGACCCCGGCAGAAGTCGGAGGAGATGACCTCCGTCGGCTTGAAGTGACGGTCCGCGAAGGTGGACTTGCCCGAGCCGGAGGCGCCGATCAGCACGACCAGGGACAGGTCGGTGACCGGCAGGGCACGGCCGCGCGCGGCCGCGGTGGTGTCGGTGGTGGTCATGCGGCCTTCGCCTCCTTCGGGGTGCCGAGCCGGAACACGGCCATCTGGGTGGGCGGTCCGACCTCGGGGTCGTCCGGCCCGACGGGCAGGAACTCCACGGCGTACCCGTGCCGTTCGGCGACGGTGCGGGCCCAGCCGCGGAACTCCTCACGGGTCCACTCGAAGCGGTGGTCGCCGTGCCGGGCGTGCCCGGCCGGCAGGCTCTCCCAGCGCACGTTGTACTCGACGTTCGGGGTGGTCACGCAGACGGTCCGAGGGCGGGCCGACCCGAACACCGCGTACTCCAGCGCCGGCAGCCGCGGCAGGTCGAGGTGCTCGATCACCTCGCTGAGCACGGCCGCGTCATACCCCTTGAGGCGCTTGTCGGTGTAGGCGAGGGAGCCCTGGAGCAGGGTGACGCGGGACGCCTGCCGCTCCCCCATGCGGTCCAGCTTCAGGCGGCGGGAGGCGATGGTGAGCGCCCGCATCGACACGTCCACGCCGACGATCTCGGTGAACGCCGGGTCCTTCAGCAGCGCCTGCACCAACTGGCCCTGCCCGCAGCCGAGGTCGAGCACCCGGGCGGCGCCGGACGCGCGCAGCACGCCGAGGATCGCCTCGCGGCGCTGCACGGCGAGCGGGGTCGGCTTCTCCTCGTCCTCGGCCTCCGGCGCGACGGCGTTGTCGAGGTCCTCGACCTCGCTGTCGTCCGCCTCGGCCAGCCGTACCAGCTCCAGCCGCTCGTTCGCCTGCCGGGTCAGCGACCAGCGGTGGGAGAGGTAGCGGCGGGTGATCAGTTCCCGCTCGGGGTGGGCGGCCAGCCAGCCGTCGCCGGCGCGCAGCAGCTTGTCGACCTCGTCCGGGGAGACCCAGTAGTGCTTGGCGTCGTCCAGGACGGGGAGCAGCACGTAGAGGTGGCGCAGCGCCTCGGCGAGGGTGAGGTCGGCGGCCAGAAGGGTCAGGCGTATGTAGCGGGAGTCGCCCCACTCCGGGAACTCGGTGTCCAGCGGCACGGGTTCGGCGGTGACCGTCCAGCCGAGCGGCTCGAAGAGGCGGCGGACCAGGTCGGCGCCGCCGCGCGCGGGCAGCGCGGGCACCTCGATGCGCAGCGGCCGCGGGGCGCCCGGCAGCTCCGGACGCGCCGTGCACACGCCGCGCATGGCGCTGGAGAAGACCGAGCCGAGGGCGACGGCGAGCAGCGAAGAGGCCGCGTAGGGGCGGTCGTTGACGTACTGGGCGAGGGCGGCGTCGGGTGCGCCGCCGCGGCCCTTGCCCTTGCCGCGCCGGACCAGTGCCACCGCGTCCACCTCCAGCAGCAGCGCCGCCGTGCAGCGCTCGGCGTCCGCCTCGGGGTAGAGGACGTGCGCCGTGCCGTACGACGTGGAGAACGCCTGCGCCTTCTCGGGATGCTTGTGCAGCAGATGACCGAGGTCGGTCGCCGGGCGCTGCGCGGATCCGGTGGTACTGATCGTCAGGAACACGGAGTCACACCTCGAGACACCTTCTGAGCTGGGGGGACACACCGGGATTTCGGTGTCGGCCCAACGTACAGGGAAGGCGTCGCGGCGGTCCGCGCATTTTTCGCGCGCCTGCCGGGCGGGGCCGCCCCGGGTGGGACGGCTCCGCCCTGTGCTCCGGTCAGGACAGCTGGGACTGGACCTGGGAGGAGATCAGCTCCAGGTGGTCCAGGTCGGACAGGTCGAGCACCTGGAGGTAGACGCGCCGGGAGCCGGCCTCGGCGTAGCGGCCGATCTTGTCGACCACCTCGGCCGGGGAGCCCGCCAGGCCGTTCGCCTTCAGCTCGTCGACCTCGCGGCCGATCGCGGCGGCGCGGCGCGCCACCTCCTGGTCGTCGCGGCCGACGCAGACCACGAGGGCGTTGGAGTAGACGAGCTCGCCGGGGTCGCGTCCGGCCTCACGGGCGGCGTCGCGGACCCGCTCGAACTGGGCAGCGGAGTCCTCGACCGACGCGAAGGGAATGTTGAACTCGTCGGCGAACCGGGCCGCGAGGCGCGGGGTCCGCCTGGCGCCGTGGCCGCCGATCAGCACGGGCACCTTGGACTGGGCCGGCTTGGGCAGCGCGGGCGACTTGGTGAGGTCGTAGTAGGTGCCGTGGAAGTCGTAGGTCTTGCCGGCCTCGGTGGCCCACAGGCCGGTGACGATCTCCAGCTGCTCCTCGAGGCGGGCGAACTTCTCCTTGGGGAAGGGGATGCCGTACGCCTTGTGCTCCTCCTCGAACCAGCCCGCGCCCAGGCCGAGTTCGACGCGGCCGCCGGACATCTGGTCGACCTGCGCGACCTGGATGGCGAGCACGCCGGGCAGGCGGAAGGTGCCGGCCGTCATGAGTGTGCCGAGACGGATCCGCTTGGTCTCGCGGGCGAGTCCGGCGAGGGTGATCCAGGCGTCGGTGGGACCGGGCAGGCCGTCCCCGGAGCCCATGCTCAGGTAGTGGTCGGAGCGGAAGAAGGCGTCGAAGCCGAGGTCCTCGGTGGCCTTGGCGACGGTGAGCAAGGTGTCGTAGGTGGCCCCCTGCTGGGGCTCGGTGAAGATGCGCAGATCCATGCCTCTTATCCTGCACGTTCCCCGGGACGGGGGCGCGCGGGGGCCGTCGGCGTGCCTCGTCGCACGCCGGTGGTACGGCCGGTCGTGACCGGGGGTGGGGAAGATCGTTGGCTCGTTCGGAGCCGGAGCGTCCGGCGCCCGCGCCGGCCCTGTGACGCCGGGGCGTCACCGTGTCGGCCCCGGGCGGGGCCATGGGCCGAGGGGGCCGTCATGTCGGACGAGCAGAGCAGTGTGCCGCAGCGGGGCGGGGCGGCAACCGGAGGGCCGCAGGGGGGTCTGCTCGCGCAGATGGATTTGCTGATGGCGGCGCTGAACGCGGACCTGTCCGCGCTGGACGCGGAGCTTCAGGGGGCCGGCGGGAAGAGCGAGGCGTCAGGGGGGTCAGGGCCGTCAGGGCCGTCAGGCGGAGGGTGCGCGGCGGAGGTCGGGGGGGCCGCCGGGGAGGGCTCGGGGAACGGTCCGGGCGTCTGAGGCGGGCTGCGGGCCGCCCAGCACGTTCGCCCGGCCCTGTTCTTCGTCCTCGGCTCGGACGACCCGACAGCGAGGAGGGCTGTACCGGGCGGGGCGGCCGCGCGGGCCCGAGGACGTCTGAAGCGGACCGCGGCCGAGGGCGCCGACGGACGACCCGACAGCGAGGAGGGCTGTACCGGGCGGGGCGGCCGCGCGGGCCCGAAGACGTCTGAAGCGGACCGCGGCCGAGGGCGCCGACGGGCGGGGCGGAGCGGGAGGGCGAGGGCCGCGGCGCAGGCGGCCGCGGCGGCCAGACGGCGCCGGGTGCCGGACAGGTCCCAGCCGCGCTGCTCCCCGATGGCGCCGCGACCGCACTGCGAGGTCGCGTTCGGCCGGCTTCGGCGGGTGCTCCGACGGGTGCGAGGGAGGCGGGCGGTCAGCCTGCCTCCCGCCGAGGTAGCGCCGCCTCCCGCTCCGCCAGTTTGCGGAGCATGTCCCGGACGCGGTCACGGGCCTCGTCCGCCGCGTCGATGGCCTCGACACAGCTCCAGTACGTCGCCTCGTCGTCGGCGGCGCAGGCGATGCCGACCAGGGCGATGCCGACGTCGCCGAGCAGGCCGCCCAGGTGCATCAGGCACGCGCGGGTGTCGCCCAGCTCGGTGAGCCGGGCCGCGCGCGGCTCACCGGAATCCAGCGGCGCCCGGTCGAGGACGCCGATGCCGTGGCCGGCCAGATCGGCCAACCCTGTTGCCTCACCACGCAGGTGCGGCGGACCCGCGAGGGCCAGGCGGCTCCCTATCGCCTGGGCCAGGGCCTGCGCCTGCCACACCTCGGTCAGCAGATCCGGGACCCCGCCGCCGGCGGCCAGGGCCCTCCTGCTCGTCACGATGAGCCGCACAGCGTCCATGCGCTGCCCCCGTCTGTCCGACGCGCTGCCCACGCGTCCGCATCCGTTGAACTCCCTTGTTCACTACCCAGAGTGAAGCTCTGTGAGACAAAAGGCCAGAGGAAGTCCGAAATCTGTGGACAGCCCTGGGTGTCGGGTCGAATGTTCGACCACGGAGCGTAAGAGCGGAAGGGGTGGCTCCTAGGCGTGGGGCGGAGCGCCGGACCGCTCCGGGTCCGGCAGCGGGAACCTGTGCTCGTTCCGGTCGATCTTCTCGGCCAGCGCGGCCAGCGGGTCGACGCCGAGGACCTCGCAGAACTGGAGGAGGTAGGCGAGCACGTCGGCCACCTCGTCGGTGACGCGGTGCGCGCTGTCCGGGTCGTCCATCACGCGGGCGGACTCCTCCGGCGTCAACCACTGGAAGATCTCCTGCAGTTCGGCGGCCTCCACACCGAGCGCGGCGACGAGGTTCTTGGGCGTGTGGTACGGCTGCCAGTTCCGCGCGGCGGCGAAGTCGGCGAGGCGCCGCTGGAGCGCGGGCAGGCCGGCGGGCCGGGACGCGTCGTCGTGCGGGTCAGTCACGCCTCAGGTGTACCACGGTCGCCCCGGACACCCCGGCGGCCCAGGTCGCGTCGCTCACCGCGCCGACCAGGCGGATGTGCCCCCGCTCGCACATCCGCGACGCCAGCGCCAGCAGGGCCGCGCGCTGAGCCGGATCCTGCGCCCGGTCCAGGCCGTCGGCGAGGACGGTGAGGCACTGCAGGGCGGTCGGGACCTCGCCGGGCACGTCGGCCTCCAGCACACCGGGTCCTGTCAGCAGCACCAGCGCGAGGGCGGTGTAGCGCAGTTCGCCGTCGCCGAGCCGCCGCAGCGTGGTGCGGGCGCCGTTGCCGCGGTCCAGTACGGCCCGCACCAGGCGCCCTCCGGCGCACGGCTCGGCGAGCAGGTCGGCGACGGGTCCGGCGCAGCCGACGCGCACCGCGTCGACGAGCAGGGCGTGGCGGCGGGTGCACTCGGAGCGGGTGCGCCACAGCACGTCGGCGAGGTTCTCGCAGCCCGGGAGCAGCCGCCCGCTGCCCGCCGGGACGGGGTCCCGCATCCGCTCGGGGCGGGGGTCGCAGGGGAAGACGGAGCGCAGCGCCACCAGCATCTGCTCGGCCGCGGCCAGCACGCGGAGCTGCCCCTCGGTCGTGCCGGCCACGCGCAGGGGAAGCAGCGCGGTGCCGAGACGGTCGTCGGGGAGGGGCGCACGGGTGACGGCGGTGGCGCCCGCCGTGTGCCAGGCGGCCTGCACGGAGCGCCGGCTCGGGTCGCGCAGCGCGGTCTCCAGCAGGACCAGGCCGTCGGCGGACAGCCTCTCCCCCACGATGCGCAGTTCGGGTTCCGCCTGGACGGCGACCTCCAGGCGGACCAGGCCTTCGGGACCGTCGGCGGTGCAGCCGATGCGGAAGCCGCGGCGACGCTGGGCGTCGGGCCGGGCCCGCTCCGGGACACAGGCCGACGGGTCCGGGAACACCTCACCCAATTCGGCCCCGCCGCCGAGCCGGGCGAGCGCCTCGTACGCGCGCAGCGCGGTGGTCTTGCCCGTGCCGCTGGGGCCGGCGAGCAGGGTCAGGTCGCCCAGCCGGAACGTGGTGCCCCGGTGCCCGGCGAAGGCGGAGAGCAGCAGCTCGGTGACCCGCGGCAGCGAGGGGCGCCGGGCCTGCCCGGCATCCACGCGCGCGTGTGTGGGCGGCGCGGCGGGCGGCGGGGGCGTCGTCGCGACCGGCTGGGGCGGGGGCGGCGGGGTCATGCGCCGGACGCTAAACGCTTCCGCTGCCGCCGAACCGTTCCCTCAGGGGGTCGTTCCTACGAACGGACGGCGCGCCGATCCGTGCGCGCGGGGCGCGTGGACCGTCACGCGCCGGGCGCCCCTACGCCTTCCATCAGCCCGGTGACCTCCATGCCCTCCGGTGTCAGCAGGAAGACGTTGCGGTCCACACGGTGCATCCCGCTGGCGAGGCCGAAGACGACGCCCGTGCTGAAGTCGAGGACGCGCTTGGCGACGTCCGGTTCCGCGCCTGTCAGGTCGAGGAGGACGGGTATGCCGGACATCAGGGTCTCGGCGACCTCCCGGGCGTCCGCGAACACGTTCACACGGAGGACGACGAAGCGGCGCCGCGCCTCCGTGGGGGCCTCGGGCACGGCGCGGTGGCCGACCGAGGACGGCCATGCGTCGCGGCCCCGCAGCGGCACGACCTGGGCGAGCCCCTCCCACTGTTCGTCGGTGACATCGTGGCTGCTCACCGGCATGCTCCGTCCCCTGTCGCGCTGGCTGTCTGCATCGGCCAATTCTTACCCATGGTCACCCGTTCGGCCCAATAACGACACGCTCCGCCATCGTTTCACCCGCAACACCCCGGTGTCGGGCGGCCGTTGACCCGGCCGCCGAACCGGGCTTGCATGGGCGCATGGCAGGTGGGACGGGCGGTACGACAGGGCCGGTGCTGGGTTTCGAGACCCAGGAGGACTTCGAGGCGTGGCTGGAGGAGCATCAGGGGGACGCGGAGGGGCTGTGGCTGAAGATTCCTCGGAAGGGGTCCGGGCTGAAGGGCGTCGACTACGCCACCGCGCTGGAGTCCGCGCTGTGCTTCGGCTGGATCGACGGGCACAAGAGGAGTCTGGACGAGACGCACTGGGTGCAGCGCTTCACCCCGCGCCGTGCGCGGAGCCGGTGGTCCGCGGTCAACCGGCGGAAGGCGCTGGATCTGATCGAGCAGGGGCGCATGCGGCCGGCCGGGCTGCGGGAGGTGGAGAGGGCGAAGGCTGACGGGCGGTGGGAGGCCGCGTACGCGAGTCAGCGGACGGCGACCGTGCCCGACGATCTGCGGGCGGCGTTGGACGCTGCGCCTGCGGAGGCGCGGGAGTTCTTCGACGCGCTGGACAGCCGGAATCGGTATGCGATCCTGCATCGGATCGAGGAGGCGAAGCGGGCGGAGACGCGGGCGGCGCGGA
The DNA here is from genome assembly GCF_022869105.1 of Streptomyces sp. BJ20. Taxonomy (NCBI): domain Bacteria; kingdom Bacillati; phylum Actinomycetota; class Actinomycetes; order Kitasatosporales; family Streptomycetaceae; genus Streptomyces; species Streptomyces sp. BJ20. Next base: position 1,922,773 of record NZ_CP094918.1, on the reverse strand, counting down.
TCGAGAAGTTCGTGGCCATGCTGGCCGAGGGCGAGAAACTGCACCCATGAACGGCGGGGGTGTTCGCCCCCTCCGCGCTTTCCCTTCCCGCCCCGAGGGCTCCGTCCCGGACCCCGCTCCTCGAACGCCGGAGGGGCGCTGGTTCTCAGCCCCTCCGGCGTTCGGTCAGCCCGCCAGGACCGCCTCCGCCGCGGCCACCCCGCAGACCCTCGCCGCCCCGTGCGTCGCGATGTGCACCGCGCCTCGGGGAGTCGACTGGGGCACCCCCATCTCCACGACCACCGTGTCCGGGCCGGCGGCGATCAGTGTGTCCAGGGCCGCCCCCATCCACGGGTGGCGGTGCTCGTCGCGGACCACCGCGACGACCCGTCGGCCGTCCGCCGCGCGCAGCGCCTCGGCCCCGGCGTCGGGCCCGGTGAAGTGGCCGGTGACGGTGCCCGGGAGCAGGCGTTCCAGCTCCGTGCCGACGCCCCACGGCGTCTCGTCGCCCACCGCGATGTTCGGGGCGGGGCTGAACGTGGCGACGTACACGGGGTCCGTGACCGGCGCGGGACCGGCCGCGCGGGTGACGGTGACCGCGCGGCGGGCGGCGGTCAGGCCGATCTCCGGCGCGGGGTCGTCGGCGGCGGGCGGGCGCCGCATGCCGGTGGTCCACGCGGCCAGCGACCTGACCCGGGCGGCGGCGTCGGCGAGCCGCTCCTCGGACAGTTCGCCGGAGCGCACGGCGGTGACGAGGGCGTCTTGAAGCCGCAGCACCGTGTCCTCGTCGGCGAGTCCGCCGCCCACGCAGATCGCGTCGGCGCCGGCCGCGATGGCCAGCACGACACCGTGTTCGAGACCGTAGGTGCCGGCGACGGCGCCCATCTCCATGCCGTCGGTGACGATGAGGCCGTCGTAGCCGAGCTCGTCGCGCAGCAGGCCGGTGAGGATGCGCGGGGAGAGGGTGGCGGGGCGGTCCTGGTCGAGCACGGGCACCCGGATGTGGGCGGTCATGACGGCGCGGGTGCCGGCCTCGATGGCGGCGCGGAACGGGCGGAGTTCCCGCTCGTGCAGCGTGGTGGCGTCCACGTCGATCTGCGGGAGCGCGTGATGGGAGTCGACACTGGTGTCGCCGTGGCCGGGGAAGTGCTTGGTGCAGGCGGCGACGCCGTTGGACTGCAGACCCTCGACGTAGGCGGCGGTGTGCCGGGCGACCAGGGCGGGGTCGTGGCCGAAGGAGCGTACGCCGATCACCGGGTTGTCGGGGTTGGCGTTGACGTCGGCGGAGGGCGCCCAGTTGAGGTTGACTCCGCACGCGGCGAGCCGGCGGCCCAGTTCGCGGGCCACCCGCCGGGTGAGCGCGGGGTCGTCGACGGCGCCGAGGGCGTGGTTGCCGGGGAACGAGGAGCCGGTGCGGACCTCGAGGCGGGTGACGTCGCCGGCCTCCTCGTCGATGGCCACCAGCAGGTCGTCCCGTTCGGCCCGCAGCGCGGCGGTAAGGGCGGTGACCTGCTCGGCGTCGGCGACGTTGCGGCCGAACAGGGCGACGGAGACCAGGCCCTCGGCCAGTCTGCGCCGCACCCAGTCGGGTGCGGTGGTGCCGGTGAACCCCGGTTGCAGCACGGCGAGCGCGTCCCGGGTGAGGGTGCCGGCGCCGGTGGTGAATGTCGTCATCAGGTGGCGTTATCCCTTCACGGCGCCTGCGGTGAGGCCGCTGACGGCCCGGCGCTGCAGGAAGACGAAGAGGATCAGGATCGGCACGGCGAACAGGGAGGAGGCGGCCATGGTGGCGCCCCAGTCGTCGCCGAACTGGGTCTGGAAGCTGGACAGCCACAGCGGCAGGGTCTGCGCGCCGCCGGACTCCTTGCTGAGCACCAGGACGAGGGGGAACTCGTTCCAGGCGGTGATGAAGCCGAACATGGAGGTGGACATGAGACCGGGCGCGAGCAGCGGCAGGATGACCCGGCGGAACGCCTGGGCGCGGGTGCAGCCGTCGACCATCGCGGACTCCTCCAGTTCCTTCGGCACGGCGGCGACGAAGCCGCGCAGCGTCAGAATGGTGAAGGGCAGGATCATCATCATGTAGAACGCGGTCAGCGGCACCAGGCTGTTCAGCATGGAGGCGTCGCGCACGATCATGTAGATCGCGATGACCATGACCTCCCAGGGCGCCATCTGGGCCAGCATGAACCCGATGACGAAGCCGCGCCGCCCCTTGAACCGCATGCGGGCGAGGGCGAAGGAGCCGGCCAGCGCGATGACGAGGGAGAAGAGGACGGCCAGGCAGGTGACGGTGAGCGAGTTGCGGACGAACGTCCAGAAGTGCTCGGCGTCCGTCGCGGTGCCGAAGTGCTCGAACGTGATGTCCGTGGGGAACCAGACCGGGTCCTCCGCGATGATGTCGCCGGTCGGCTTCAGCGCCGTGGCGAACATCCAGTACACGGGGAAGACGCAGGCGGCGAAGACGACGAGGGCGGTGGCGTTGGGCCAGACACGGCCGAAGAGCGAGCGCTTCACAGCTCGTCCTCCTCTTGCTTGAGCACGATCCTGAGGTAGTACGCGGTCAGGCCGAGCATGATCAGGATGGTCAGCACCGCGATCGCCGCGCCCATGCCGTAGTGCTGGTTGCCGACGCCCTCGATGTAGGCGTAGACGGGCAGGATCTCGGTGAGCCGGTCGGGGCCGCCGCCGTTGAAGGTGAAGACCTGGACGAACGCCTTGAAGATCCAGATGATCTCCAGGAACGTCGTGGCGTAGAGGAACGGCCGCAGGAACGGCAGGGTGACGGTGGTGAAGCTGCGCCAGGCGCCGGCGCCGTCGAGCGCGGCCGCCTCGTACAGCTCGCCGGGGATGGTGGTGGTCGCCGCGTAGAGGTTGATCGCGACGAACGGCACGGACATCCAGACGATGAGCAGGGTGACGACGAAGAACGTCGACATCTGGCTGCTGGTCCAGCTGTAGTCGGCCATGGAGTGCCAGCCGAGTTTGTCCAGGACCCAGTTGACGACGCCGAAGCGCTGCGCGAACAGCCACTGGTAGACGGTGGTGGCGGCGACCACGGGCATCGCCCAGGCCAGCACCAGGCCGATCATCAGGGTGAACCGCATCCGCTTGCCGAGGCGGGCGAGCAGCAGACCGACGAGGGCGCCCAGCAGCATGGTGAGGACGACGTTGACGGCCGTGAACAGGATGGAGCGGAGGGTGACCCGCCAGAAGTCCTCCCCGGTGAGGACCTCCTTGTAGTTGTCGATGCCGTTCCACTCGGTGACGTGCTGGATCAGCTGCGCCATGTTGAGGTTCTGGAACGACAGCAGCAGGTCCTTCAGCAGCGGCCAGCCCAGCAGCAGCACGGTGGCCGCGCAGGCGGGCAGCAGCAGGAGGTACGGGGCGAGCGCGCCGGCCCGCGACGCGGCTCTGGGTCGGGACCCGGCGGGTGCGGGGTCGTCCGACTTGCGGACGTCCGCCGGTCCGGAGGGCGGCCGTTCGGTCTGCACGGTCATGCTCGCGATCTCTCTTCTCGGCGTGCTCAACACGGGGCGGGGACCGTCCCGTCGGCCGGTCCCCGCTCCGGTCGGAGCGCGTGCGCTGTTACTGCTGCTGCGCCAGGCGCTTGTTGAACTCGCCCTCGACCTGCTTCGCGGCGGCGGCCGGGGACTTGCCGTTCAGAACGGCGGTCAGGTACGTCTTGATCGGGTTGGGGTCGTTCTCGACGGCGGCCCACTCGGGGATCAGCGGGGTGGTGCCGCCGACGGCGGCGGCGGGCGCGGCGGCCTCGGCGGGCGCGTTGCCCTTGAGGTTGACCTGCAGCGACTCCTTGTTGGGGATGACGCCGTTCTCCTTGGCGAGCTGGCCCTCGAACTTGTCGGAGAGGGCGAGCTTCAGGAACTCCTTGGCGAGCTCCTGCTTCTGGCTGCCCGCGGCGACGGCGAGGTTGGAGCCGCCGAGGAAGACGCCCTCGGGCTTGTCGGCGGTGGCGCCGGGGATGGTGAAGTAGCCGATCTCCTTCTCGATGGCCGGGTTGGCCTCGACGGCGATGCCGGCCTCCCAGCCCATGCCGATGAAGGCGCCGACGTTGCCCTTGGCGAAGACCTCGCCCTGCTGCGGGGTGGCCTCGTCCTTGTCCTTGGGGGCCTTGGACAGGGCCTGGAACTTCTTGTAGGTCTCGGTGGCCGCGGCGACCTTCGGGTCGTCGAGGTTGGAGACGTACTTGTCGCCGTCCTTCTTGACGAGTTCGCCGCCCTCGCCGATGACCAGGCCGACGAAGTGGTACCAGTTCTGGCCGGGGAGGTAGATCGGCTCGGCGTCGGTCTTCTCACCGATGGTCTTGAGCGCGGCGTAGAACTCGTCGCGGGTCTTGGGGGTGTCCTTGAGGCCGGCGTCGGCCCAGACCTTCTTGTTGTAGAGGACGACGCGGTTGGCGAAGTACCAGGGGGCGGCGTACTGCTTGCCCTCGAAGACGGAGGACTCGTTGAGGGACTCGGTCCAGTCGGCGCCGATCTCCTCCTTGAGGTCCGCGAGGTCGGCGAGGCCGCCGGTCTTGGCGTAGGCGGGGGTCTGGGTGTTGCCGATCTCGAAGACGTCCGGGGGGTTCTCCTCGGACAGGGCGGTGGTCAGCTTCTGCTGGATGCCGTTCCACTGCTGGACCTCGAACTTGACCTTCGCCTTGGTCTTCTTCTCGAACTCGGCGGCGAGGTCCTTCTGCCACTGGTCCGGTGAGGAGCCGTCCATGACCCAGACGGTGAGCGTCTGCCCGGCGTAACCGTCCGCGCCGGCCTTCTTGCCGTCACCGCCGTCGTCGCCACCGCACGCAGCGACCGAGAACAACATGCCCGCGACCCCGATCGCGGCTATCAGCTTGCGCTTCACGCGCCACCCCTCCTCAGGAATGCCTTGCACACCCACGCCCTCGCGGTGACCCTGACAACGGCGCAACAGCTCGGCGGGCTGGGACCCGGCTTCCGCTAAATGGTTTAGACCAGCAAGGGGAGCTTGGCCTAGACCTATGGTCATGTCAAGGGTTGTCCAACTCACGGCTGGGTAACGGCAACGGTCCATGTATGGGGCGGAGATGTCCGCCCAAAGAGGGACGGGTTGTAGGGTTGGACTAGACCAAAGCGAGAGCGCGCCGTTATAACGGGATCGCCGAGCGTGCGGCGCCGATCCCCTGGCGGTCCGCCGACGTGCACCGCGGCCGGCCCCTGCCGTCCGCGCGCCGGACACCGCAGCCGGAAGGCAGGACATGAGCACGGACGTCAGCAGCGCCCAGCTCGGCACGGGGGCGCCGGGCCGCCGGGACCGCGTACCGAAGTACTACCGCATCAAGCAGCGGCTGCTGCAGATGACGGACGAGCGCACCCCGGGCTCCCCGATGCCGGCCGAGCGCCTGCTCGCCGTCGAGTTCGGCACGTCCCGTACGACGGTGCGCAAAGCGCTGCTGGAGCTGGTGAGCGAGGGGCGGCTGGACCGGATCCAGGGCAAGGGCACGTTCGTGGCGCGCCCCAAGGTGTACCGGACGCTTCAACTCACCTCCTACACCGAGGACATGAGGGCGCAGGGCCTCAACCCCGCCTCCCGGGTGCTGGACATCGGCTACGTCGCCGCCGACGAGGAGCTGGCGGCACTGCTGGAGGTCGAGCCGGAGAGCAAGGTGCTGCGCATCGAGCGGCTGCGACTGGCGGGCGGCGAACCGATGGCGATCGAGGCGACCCACCTCTCCGCCCGCCGCTTCCCAGGCCTGCGCCGCAACCTGACCCGCTACACCTCCCTCTACACCACGCTCGCCGAGGTGTACGGGGTGCGGCCGGCGGAGGCCGACGAAACCATCGAGACCTCCCCGGCGACCCTCCGCGAGGCAGGCCTCCTCGGCACGGACGTGGGCCTGCCGATGCTGCTGCTGTCACGCCACTCACGGGACGAGAACGGGACGCCGGTCGAGTGGGTGCGGTCGGTGTACCGGGGGTCCCGCTACAAGTTCACGGCCGTTCTGACGCGTCCGGCGCCGTGACATCGGTGTCGGTCGGCCGCCCGCACGGTGACGCGGGTACGCGCACAAGCGGCCGACCGCGCCGCCTCGAAAGTCACGTCGGCCGCTAGACGTCGGGGAGCGGGACCGTCGGGGGCGGTGGGACGAGCACCGTGCGAAGGCGCGTGAGGAGGGCCTGCCACTGCTTGGCGTCGTCCGGGTCGACCCAGTTCGGCGCCGGGCCGCACGGGTCGGCGGCTATGCGGGCGAGGGCTTCGTGAGCGAGCTTCCGTAGCTGGTCGGGAAACGCGGGCATGGGTTCCTGCGGCCCGTCGTCCGGGTCGACGGGTGCCCCTCCGGGGCACTGCGCCGCGACGAGTGCGGCCGCGGCGACCGCCTCGTCCGCGTCCGTGAACAGGTCCGTGGCATCGATCGTCCGGACGAGGACGTCGCGGACCATCGCCACGCGCCGTTCGGGTTCGGCCTCGTCGAGGCCGGCGGCGAAGTCCGCCGCCGCGTCGTTGTCGAAGTGTCCGGTGCCCCACGTACCCATGCCGCTCTCCTCGTGTGCCGTCGGCCGCATCCTCGCGGCGCGGCCCGCCAACCCCGCGGAACGGTCGCTTCAGCGGTTATATCTCGGACATCCGTGGAGCGTGCACGAAATCGTTCGAACAGGGGGCGGTGGGTGGAGTTCCGGTCCTGGGCCGGGGAGGCAGGGGGCGCTCGCGGCCCGGCGGGGGCAGGGGGGTCATGTGAACGACATGTGTGCCCGGACCTCGGCAGTCACCGTCCCGACGGGGGGCGCGGGGCGGCCGGCGAGACGCCTTCGGCGCGGGTCGTAAGTGTCATCACGCAGTCGTACGAGGGGAGTTGAGACGCGGGCGCGAGAGCCGGGCGGACGGGTTCCGGACGGCGTATCCGGCCACGCCGCCTGAACACAATTTCCCCACACCCTCTCTTCTTACCGGCCGCGATGGTCTAGATTGACCCTGCTTCGGCCGTTCGGGCCCGGGGCGACCGATTGAATGATCTTTGAGTCCGGCGCCCTGGGAGGAATTCGTCCCACGGCGCCAGGCGTGGGGGTGATCACACCGCTGGGCCCCGGGGGGGCTCGGGTGCGGGGGCGCACCCGAGGAACCGGCCAGGTTCGCTCGGCTCCATGGACCGGCACGGCCATGTGCCGCTGCCGCCGCGACAGGTTGTTCACGTTGTTCTTCGTCCGTTCGTAGCCGGCATGCCGGCGCGCGGGAGGCGGGGGTCTCCCGTGGCGAGGAACAGCGCGGTTCGGGGGGTGGGGTCCCCCCGGCGGAGACAGTGTCAGGCGAACACGTCGCATCACTGGGAACCTGGGGGGTTCTGTGCGGCAAGGGGGATTGGTCAGCCCGTTCCCGTCGGAGCGGGGTCATCTGGCGGACGGGGAGTTCAACCGTGGCACGGCCGACTGGGAGCACCGCTACCGCCGTACCGTGATCACGAGCGACACGGTGGCGACCGCCGTCGTCGTCGCCGGGATCGGCAACTTCTTCGGCGTGCGGGACGCCGCCGACTGGCACGAGAAGTGGGGCATCCTCGCCTTCGGCACCTGGTTGCTGGTGCTCGGGGCGCTGGCGGTGAGCCGGTCCTGGTCGCCGACCGTGCTCGGCCAGGGCGCCGAGGAGTTCCGGCGGCTCGGCCGCTCGCTGTTCATGGCGACCGTCGTGCTCGCGCTCGGCGGGATCGCCCTGACCTCGCGCAACATCAAACTCTGGATCTTCGTCGCGGTCCCCGCGATCGCGCTCGTCACCATGACGATGCGCTACCTGCTGCGCCTGCGGCTGCACCGGCAGCGCAAGGAGGGCCGCTGCCTGCGTCCGGTGCTCGCGGCCGGGAACCCGGACACGGTGCGCGACCTGATCGCCCGCACCCGCAAGTACCCGCACCTGGGCTGGCGCGTGGACGCCGTGTGCACCACCGACGGCCCCGTCGTCGACGGCGGCCGGCTGGACGGCGTGCCGGTGGTGGGACGGCTGGCGGACGTCGCCGACCACGTCCGCCGCGACGGCTACCGCGTCGTCGCCGTCACCTCCGACCCGCACTGGTCCCCGGACCGGCTCCAGCGGCTGTCGTGGAACCTGGAGGGCTCCGACGCCGAGATGGTCGTCGCGCCGGTACTGATGGAGGTGGCGGGGCCGCGGCTGCACGTCGACGCGGTCCTCGGCATACCGCTGCTGCGCGTCAGCATGCCGGCGTTCACCGGCGGCCGCCGCGCGGTCAAGGGCGTCGTCGACCGGCTCGGCGCGCTGATCCTGCTGGTGCTGTCCGCGCCGCTGATGCTGCTGGTCGCGCTGCTCGTGGCGACGGACAGCCGGGGCGGGGTGTTCTACCGGCAGCGCAGGGTCGGCAAGGACGGCCGCGAGTTCACCATCCTGAAGTTCCGCACGATGATCCCCGACGCGGACCGCGTACGCGCCGCGCTCGCCGACCGCAACGAGGGCGCCGGGCCGCTGTTCAAGATGCGCCGCGACCCGCGGGTGACGCGGATCGGGGCGGTGCTGCGCCGCTACTCGCTCGACGAACTGCCGCAGCTGTTCAACGTGCTCACCGGGTCGATGTCGCTGGTCGGCCCGCGGCCTCCGCTGCCGGAGGAGTGCGCGTCCTACGGCCCGGACATCCGGCGCCGGCTGAAGGTGAAGCCGGGGCTGACCGGACTCTGGCAGATCAGCGGGCGCAGCGACCTGTCGTGGGAGGAGGCGGTCCGGCTGGACCTGCGGTACGTGGAGGACTGGTCCCTCGCCCTGGACACGGTGATCTTGTGGAAGACGCTGCGCGCCGTGGTGCAGGGACAGGGGGCGTACTGATGCGCGGCGGCCGTGGGGCGGCCGGGGTGCGGACCGCAGGCCGAGAGGGCCTGCCCGGGGGGAGGAACGGGTCATGAGAGTCAGCGTGTTCGGGCTCGGCTACGTGGGCTGCGTGTCGGCCGCGTGCCTGGCGAGCATGGGTCACGAGGTCGTCGGGGTGGACGTCAACCCGGTGAAGGTGGACCTGGTCAACGACGGCAAGGCGCCCGTCGTCGAGGAACGGATCGGCGAGCTGATCGCCGAGGTCGTGGGCAGCGGGGCGCTGCGCGCGACCACCGACGTGCGCGAGGCGATCGAGGGCAGCGAGGTGTCCCTCGTCTGCGTGGGCACCCCGTCGGAGCCCAACGGCAGTCTGTGCACGGCCTACTTGGAGCGGGTCACCGAGGAGATCGGCGCGGCGCTGGCCGAGCGGGGCGGGCGGCACACGGTGGTGTTCCGCTCCACGATGCTGCCGGGCACCTGCCTGGGCCTGCTGGTGCCGATCCTGGAGAAGCAGGTCGGCGGCACCGCGGGTGTCGACATCGGGGTCGCGGTCAACCCGGAGTTCCTGCGCGAGGGCACCAGCGTGCGGGACTTCTTCGACCCGCCGAAAACCGTCATCGGCGAACTCGACACGGCGAGCGGCGACATCGTCGCGGCGCTGTACGAGGACCTGCCGGGCGAGGTGTTCCGGGTGCCGGTGCCGACGGCCGAGGCGATCAAGTACGCGGACAACGCCTTCCACGGGCTGAAGATCGGCTTCGCCAACGAACTGGGCGCGGTGTGCCGGGCGCTCGGGGTGGACTCGCACCAGGTGATGGACGTGTTCCTCGCCGACCGCAAGCTCAACATCAGCCCCGCCTACCTGCGTCCGGGCTTCGCCTTCGGCGGCTCCTGCCTGCCGAAGGACCTGCGCAGCCTGGTGCACGCGGCGCACCGGGCCGACGTCTCGGTGCCGATCCTGTCCCACGTCCTGCCGTCCAACGAGGAGCACCTGCAGCGCGCGGTGGAGCTGGTGGAGCGCACGGGGAAGCGCAAGGTCGGCCTGTTCGGGCTGTCGTTCAAGCCGGGCACCGACGACCTGCGTGAGAGCCCGCTGGTGGAGCTGGCGGAGCGGCTCTTCGGCAAGGGGTACGACCTGCGGATCCACGACGCCAACGTCAGCCTGTCGCGGCTGCTCGGCGCGAACCGCGAGTACATCGAGACGCGGCTGCCGCACCTGGCGCAGCTGCTCGCCGACTCCGTCGAGGACGTGCTGGACCACGCCGAGGTCGTCCTGGTCGGCACGAAGGACCCGGCGGTGCTGTCCGCGCTGCCGCACGGCGACGACCCCGTGATCATCGACCTCGTCCGCCTCCCCGACGCCGACGCGCGCCGGGCCGAACCCGGGTACGTGGGCCTTGCTTGGTGAGCCGAAGGGCGCGCGGGGCCGCCGCGCGCTGATCCTGGTGGAGAACCTGTCGGTGCCGTTCGACCGGCGGGTGTGGCAGGAATGCCGCACGCTCCGCGACGCGGGCTGGGAGGTCGACGTCATCTGCCCGCAGGGCACCAAGCGGGACACCGAGCCGGAGGCCGTGATCGACGGGGTGCGGATCCACCGCTACCCGCTGCGCGCGGCCACCGGGGGGCCGGCCGGCTACCTCAAGGAGTACGGCGCCGCGCTGTGGCACACCGCCCGCCTGGCCCGCAAGGTCGGCCCGGTGGACGTGGTGCACGCCTGCAACCCGCCGGACCTGCTGTTCCTGCCCGCGCTACGGTTGAAGCGGCAGGGGGCGGCGTTCGTCTTCGACCAGCACGACCTGGTGCCCGAGCTGTACCTGTCCCGGTTCGGGCGGGGCAAGGACCTGCTCTACCGGGGCGTGTGCGCGCTGGAGCGGGCGACGTACCGGGCGGCGGACGTGGTGCTCGCCACCAACGAGAGCTACAAGGACGTCGCCGTGCGCCGCGGCGGGCGGCGGCCCGAGGACGTGTTCGTGGTGCGCAGCGCGCCCGACACCGAGCGGTTCCACCCGGTGGACCCGGAGCCGGAGCTGAAGCGCGGCAAGCCCCATCTCCTGTGCTACCTGGGCGTGATGGGCCCGCAGGACGGCGTCGACTACGCGCTGCGGGCGCTGGCGAAGCTCCGCGACGAGGTGGGCCGCACCGACTGGCACGCGGTGTTCGTCGGGGCGGGCGACACCTTCGACGCGATGGTGGAGCTGTCCCGGGAGCTGGGACTCGACGGCCAGGTGGAGTTCACGGGACGCGTGCCGGACGCCGACCTGGTGCGCTGGCTGTCCACCGCGGACGTGTGCCTCTCCCCCGACCCGTGCAACCCGCTCAACGACGTGTCGACCATGAACAAGGTCCTCGAGTACATGGTGATGGGCCGGCCGATCGTCTCCTTCGACCTGAAGGAGGCGCGGGTCTCGGCCGGCGAGGCCGCCGTGTACGCGAAGGGCGACGACGAGGGCGAGTTCGCCGCGCTCATCGCCCGGCTGCTGGACGACCCCGAACAACGCTCCCGGATGGGGAAGTCCGGGCAGGAACGGATCAACGGCCCGCTGGCCTGGCGCAACTCGCAGGCGGCGCTGCTGGCCGCCTACGAGGCAGCCGTCGGGGGCGGCGCGGCGGCCCGGAGCGGGCGGGAAAGAGGCACGTCCCTTGAGCGATGACGCGATACGCCTGGTCACCATCGGGCGCATGCTCCACAGGCGCGGCAGGCTGCTGACGGTCCTCGTCGTGCTGGGGGCGCTGACCGGCTTCGGCGTCTCCCTGGTGTTCCCGCCGCGCTACACCACGTCGGCGTCGGTGCTCCTGCCGGGCGCCTGGGAGGAGCGTGTGCTGCTGACCCAGGCGGAGATCGCCACCAGCACGGTCGTGACCGACCGCACGGCCGAGGAGCTGGGCTGGGCCGGGGTCGACGGCGAGGAGCTGCGCGAGCGGGTGCGCGCCGAGGTCACCGACGGCAACATCGTCAAGATCTCCGGTACCGCCGAGAGCCCCGCGAAGGCGCAGCGGCTCTCCGACGAACTGGCCCGGCAGTTCGTGACGTTCTCCGCGCGGATCGTCGACGAGACCGCGGACCCGACGGCGGCGGCCGGACCCGACCAGCTGCGGCAGATGGTGCTCACCACCAGCCGCCGCATCACCGAGCTGGCCGACGCGGCCGACCCCGGCCAGACCGTGGAGAGCGTGCAGACCCGCACCGAGCTGGCCAAGCTGCGCACCGCGCTGCAGGAGGCGGTCGGCGAGCTGAGCCAGGCCGACTCGAACGCGGCCGGCTCCCGGCTGGTCGTGATGGGTCCGGCGGCCAGGCCGACCGGTGAGGCGCCTCCGTCCCGGGTCCAGCTGATCGCCGCGGGGGCGGTGCTGTTCTTCCTGCTGGCGGTGGTCGGGCATCTCACCGCGGCCCGGGTGAACCGCCGGCTGCGCTCCGAGCGGGAGATCGCCGCCGCGCTCGGCTCCGGGCTGCTGGGCGGCGTCGACGTGTCCGCGCGGCGGGGCGCTCACCGTCCTGAGAGGGGCGGCGCCCGGCACCGGTTCCGCCGCCTGCTCGGTCTGGACACCCCCTGGAACGCGCCCGCCCCGCCGGCCGCCGGGGACGAGGCGAGCCTGGGGATCCGCTACCGGAGGGTGTGCGGCCGCATCCGCGACCTGGTGCCGGGCGCGCGGCGGCTGCTGCTCGTCGTGCCCGACGACGACGGCATCGCCCTGCGGGCCGCCGAACGGCTGGCGGAGGAGTCCGGGGGCGACCCCCTGCTGCGGCTGACGGAGGTCTCCCCCGAGGCGCCGCTGGTGCCCGACCGCGAGGAGGAGTCGGGCGTCCTGGTCGTGCTGGGCGCGGGCACCCGCACCGCCGCCGAGCTGGCAGGTGTCGCCGAGGCGTGCGCGGACGCGGGCCACGACGTCGTCGGCGTCGTCCTGGCCGACGCGGTCCGGACCCGTCCGGCGCGGTCCGCCGGCCCGCCGCGGGAGGCCGCGGCACCGGCGCTCGCCCTCGGCGACGGCGCGCGGGGAGGTGCGCGATGACGGGTACGACCGCGGAGCCGACGGCCGCCGCTCCCCTGCTGGACCTTCAGTCCCTGGTGGTGTCGGTGCGCAGACGCCGGCGTCTGTGGGGCTCCCTGGCGCTGCTGGGGCTGCTGCTCGGGGCGGCGGTGGCGGTGCTGCTGCCCCCGCCGCCGACCGCCGTGACGAAGGTGCTGGTCGCCCACCAGGACGACCAGCCGAACGATCCCGGCACCCTGATCCTCACCGACGTGGCGCTGCTGCACACCACGCGGATCGCCGACGCGGCCCTGAAGTCCCTCGGCTCCTCGACGAGCGCGGAGGACTTCATGGAGGAGTACGAAGGCGCCGGCCTGACCAACAACCTGCTGGAGATCAAGGCGACGGGTGACACCGGCGAGGAGGCGGTGGCCCGCGCCGAGGCGGTCGCCGAGGCGTTCGTCGCGGACCATGTGCGGCGCGTCAAGCAGGCCGCGGCGGCCGACGCCTCGACGCTGCTCGCCCAGCGCGACCGCCTGCAGAAGGAACTCGACCAGGTGAACGAGGCGATCGGCGACGGGCCGCCGGAGGGCAGCCCGGAGGAGTCGGCGAACCTGGAGACGCTGTTCGCCCGCCGCGCCGAACTCAGCTCCCGCGTCAGCGACTTCTCGCAGCGTGCGGCGGAGGCCCGGGTGGGCACGCCCCGGCTGATCGCGGGCACGCAGATCGTCGACGCCCCGCACACCGTGAAGCACTCGATGCCGCTCGCCCTCGCCACCAACGGCGGCATGGGGCTGGTCCTCGGCCTGGTGCTGGGCCTGGTGATCGCCGCGGTCGCCTCCGTGGTGGGCGACCGCCCGGTGCTGCGCCGGGAGATCGCGCGCCACCTGGGCGCCTCGGTCACCGCGGAACTGTCCCGGTCCGCGCTGCGGCCGGGCCCGCTGTGGCGGCGCGGGCGCAGGCGCGCGGCGCGGTCCCGGCTCACCTCGTCGCTGGCCCGTACGGTGCGCGGCTCCTCGGAGCCGGTGGCGCTGCTGGAGCTGGGCTGTCCGCGCGGGGCGGGCGTGATCGCCCTGGACCTGGCGCGGACGCTGGCGGCGGACGAGCCGGTGGTCGTGGTCGACGCCCTGCCCCGGCACGGTCTCGCCGGCGGGCGGCGGAAGTCGGGCGACCCGGAGGTGGTCGGCGTGGAGCGGGCCGCGGCCCTGCCGTCCGACCGGCGCCGGATCGGTGTGGCGTCGGTGGCGCCCGGCGCGGCCTGGTCCGACCTCGCCGACCTGGCGGGCCGGGCCGTGCTGGTCGTCCGGGCGGGGCACGGCACGACCGCGTGGCTGCACACCGTGGCGCGGCAGCTCGCCGACCGTCGCGTGGAGGTGGCCGGAGTCGTGCTGCTCGACCCGGATCCGCGTGACCGGACGGACGGGACGCTGTGGGACGGGCCGTTCCCGGCGCCGCGCGTCCGCGAGGGGCGGCCGGCCCGGCAGAACGGTACGGGGTCCAACCCCACCGTGCAGGCGGTCACGGACGGTCCGCGGCGCACGGAACGGCTGCCGATGTGGGCGGCGCGGGTCCCCGACAGCGACCAGGAGGCGCGGTAGCTCATGTGCGGCATCGCAGGCACGTACCGGTGGCCGGACGGCAAGGCGGTCACCGACCGGCTCACCGAGACCCTCGCCCACCGCGGCCCGGACGGCTCCGGGACCTACGCCCACGCGCTGGGCGACGGCGAGGTGCACCTCGGGCACCGCAGGCTGGCCATCCTCGACCTGTCCGGCACCGGCGCCCAGCCGATGGTGTCGGAGGGTCTGGCCCTGACGTACAACGGCGAGCTGTACAACGCTCCTGAGCTGCGGGCCGAGCTGGAGGGCGCCGGGGTTCGGTTCCGGGGCACCTCGGACACCGAGGTGCTGCTGGAGGCGTGGCGGCGCTGGGGCACGGACTGTCTGCCCCGGCTGCGCGGCATGTTCGCGTTCGCCGTGTTCGACGAGCGCACCGGTGAGCTGGTGCTGGCCCGCGACCAGCTCGGCATCAAGCCGCTGTTCCTGCTGCGGCGCGGCGAAGGGCTGCTGTTCGCCTCGGAGTTGAAGGCGCTGGCGGCGGTGACGGGCGGGTCGCTGGAGGTGGATCCGGCGGCGCTGGTGGCGTCGCTGCTGTACTACTGGGTGCCGGACTCGCGGTGCGCGTTCCGCGGGGCGGAGAAGCTGCCGCCGGGGACCTGGCTGCGCTGCCGGCCCGACGGATCGGTGCAGCGCGGGCGGTTCTGGGATCTGCGCGAGGTCGCCGCCGAGGGGCAGGAGCGGGCCCGTTCCGGTGATCTGCCGGACCTGGCGGCTGTGGTGGAGGAGTCGACGCGGCTCCATCTGCTGTCCGACGTGCCCGTGGCGACGTTCCTGTCCGGCGGCCTGGACTCCAGCTATCTGACCGCGCTGGCGGCCCGCGACCGGCCGGGCATCCCCGCGTACACGATCGGGTTCCGGGCGGAGGACGCGCGGTTCGAGGCGATGCCGGACGACCTGCGCTACGCCCGGCAGGTGGCGGAGCGGTTCGGGGTGGATCTGCGGGAGATCGAGATCGCCCCGGACGTGCAGGACCTGCTGCCGCGGATGACGTACCACCTGGACGAGCCGGTCGGCGACCCGGCCGCGATCAACACCTTCCTCATCTGCTCGGCCGCCCGGGAGGCCGGGGTGAAGGTGATGCTGTCCGGGATGGGCGCCGACGAGCTGTTCGCCGGCTACCGCAAGCACCTGGCGAACCTGATCGGGGTGCGCTACCGGCGGGTGCCGGGGCCGGTGCGGCGCGGGGTGGCCGCCGCCGTGGACCGGCTGCCGGTCGCCACCCGCCGGCGCGGTCTGCGGTCGGTGCGGTTCGCGAAGCGGTTCCTGTCGTTCGCGGGCCTGCCGGAGGAGACCGCGTTCCGCCGCAGCTACACCCTGTACGACCGCGAGGAGCTGATCGGGCTGCTCGACCCGGACCTGGCTCCGGCGGTCGACGACGTGCTGACCGAGCACGCCGACGTCTACCGGGACAACGCCCTGGACGACTTCGTGAACCGCATGTGCCTGACGGACGCGCGGATGTTCCTGCCGGGCCTCAACCTCGCCTACACCGACCGGTCGAGCATGGCCGCGTCGACCGAGGTGCGGGTGCCGTACGTGGACGTCGAGGTGGTCAGGGCCGCGTTCGCGGTCCCCGGCGCGCGCAAGATCGCCGGGCGGCAGGGCAAGGCGGTGCTCAAGGAGGCCGCCACGACGGTGCTGCCCCGGGAGATCGTGTACCGGCCCAAGGGCCTGTTCAGCGCCCCGCTGCGGGCCTGGATGAGCCGGGACCTCGCACCGCTGGTGCGGGAGGTGGTGCACGACGGTCTGCTGGTCCGCTCCGGCTTCCTGCGCCGGGACGCGCTGGCGCGCATGGTCGCCGAGGACGCCGCCGGGCAGCGGGACTTCTCCAAGCACCTCTGGCACGTGCTGACCCTCGAGCACTGGTACCGCGACGCGACCTCCAAGGCCGGCCACGACTCCCCCGCCTCGACGGCGTAGAGACAAGAGGAACTCCGTGAAACAGGTAGTGCAGAACTACAAGAGCGGCGAGCTGACGCTGCTCGACGTGCCGGCGCCGCGCTGCAAGCCGGGCGGGGTGCTGGTGCGCAGCGCCTTCTCACTGATCTCCACCGGCACCGAGATGATGAAGGTGTCCGAGGCCGGCATGTCGATGCTGGGCAAGGCGCGGTCGCGGCCGGACCAGGTGGCGAAGGTCGTGCAGAGCGTCGCCGCCAACGGGGTGCCGGCGACGTACCGCAAGGTGATGGGCAAGCTCGACTCGTACACGCCGCTCGGGTATTCGCTGTGCGGGGTGGTCGAGCAGGTCGGCGCCGGGATCGACGACGTCAAGGTCGGCGACGTCGTGGCGTGCGCGGGCAACGAGCACGCGCTGCACGCCGAGCTGAACTGGGTGCCGAAGAACCTCTACACCCCGGTCCCGGACGGGGTCGCGCCCCGGCACGCGGCGTTCGGCACGGTCGGGTCGATCGCGCTGCAGGGTGTGCGGCAGGGTGAGTCGCGGCTCGGCGAGGTGGCCCTGGTGATCGGTCTCGGGCTGATCGGGCAGCTGGTGACGCAGCTGCTGAACGCCTCCGGGGTACGGGTGGTCGGCGTGGACCCCGACCCGGCGCGCTGCGAGCTGGCCGAGCGGCTCGGCGCGGCGGCCTGCGGGGACCCGGGCTCGGCGAGCGTGGAGAGCGCGGTCGCCGAACTCACCGGCGGCATGGGCGTGGACCAGGTGTACCTGGCGGCCGGCGGGAGCAGCAACCAGCCGGTGGAGCTGGCCGCGCGGCTGTGCCGGGACCGCGGCCGGGTGATCGACATCGGCAAGTGCCGGCTCGACCTGCCGTGGAACGCGTACTACGAGAAGGAACTCGACGTCCGCTTCTCCCGCAGCTACGGACCCGGGCGCTACGACCCGGAGTACGAACTGCAGGGCCGCGACTACCCGATCGGCTACGTCCGCTGGACCGAGCGCCGCAACCTGGCGTGCTTCCTCGACCTGATCGCGCGGGGCAGCGTGGACGTCGAGCCGCTGGTGTCGCACGTCGCGGACTTCGAGGACGCCGTGGAGACGTACCGGCGGCTCGAGGAGGGCGACCTCAAGGCGGTGGCCGTGCTGTTCCGGTACGCGTCGGCCGGGGACGCGCCCGCCGTCGAGGCGCCGGAGATGACGGTGCCCGAGGTGCCGCGGCCGTCCGGCCGGACGGCGCCCGCGCGACGCTCGGGCCCGGTGCGGCTGGCGTTCGTCGGCGCGGGGAACTACGCGTCGTCGATGCTGCTGCCGCATCTGACGGGACGCGACGGCGTGGAGCTGTCCACGGTCGTCACCACCACGGCGCTGTCCGCGGCCAACGCGCGGCGCAAGTTCGGCTTCGGGAAGGCCACCACCGACCTGGACGCGGTGCTGGGCGACCCGGCCGTGGACGCCGTGTTCGTGGTGACCCGGCACAGCTCGCACGCCGAGCTGACGCGGCGGGCGCTGCTGGCGGGCAAGGCGGTGTTCGTGGAGAAGCCGCTGGCGCTCACCGAGGAGGAGCTGGCCGGAGTACTGGCGGCGGTGGAGGAGTCCGGCAACGACCGGATCCAGGTGGGCTTCAACCGCCGCTTCGCCCCGCTGCTGCGGGAGGCCCGGGAGCTGTTCGGCGCCCGCACCGGCCCGGCGAGCCTGCGCTACCTGGTCAACGCGGGCCGCCTTGAGCACGGCAGCTGGTACCTGCGGCAGGACACCGAGGGGTCCCGGTTCGCCGGGGAGGGCGGGCACTTCGTCGACACCGCGAGCTGGCTGCTGGACGCCGACCCGGTGTCGGTGTACGCGGCCGCCCCGGCCGGCAACGAGGACCTGCAGATCGTGCTGTGCTACCCCGACGGGTCCACGGCGACGATCAGCTACGTCACCTCGGGTCCTTCGTCCTTCCCGAAGGAGACGCTGGACCTCGTGGCGGACGGCAAGGTGCTGCGGCTGGACGACTTCACGCGGGCCGCCGTGTACGACGGGCGGCGCCGGCAGTGGGTGGGCTCGCGGCTGCCGAAGGCCCGCGACAAGGGACAGAACGCGGAGCTGGCGGCGTTCGTGAGGGCCGTGCGGACGGGCGGGCCGATGCCGGTGCCGCTGGAGTCGCTGGCCGCCACCACGACGGCCACCCTCGCGGTGCCCACGGCGCTGGCGAGCGGTGTCCCGGTCACCCTGGCGGGGGCGCGATGAGCATGAGCGCGGGGTGGTACCTGCGGCGGCTGTCCCGGATGGGGCCGCGGGAGGCCGCCGGCCGGGCGGCCGACGCGGTGCGCCGACGGCGCTGGCGGTCGGGGCTGCCCGAGCGGCCCCCGGTGACGGGCGTCCGGTTCACGGCCGTGCTGCCCGAGGGCGCGCTCGCGGCGGTGGACCCGGACGCGGTGAAGCGTCTGGTCGCCGAGGCGGACCGGCTGACGGCGGGGCGCGCCGAGTTCTTCGGGGTGGTACGCGACGACATGACGGACCCGGACTGGCAGTCCGACCCGAAGACCGGCCGCCGCGCCCCGCTCGACCACGCCTTCGACGTGCCCTACCGGGACGAGGAGACGGTCGGCGACATCAAGCAGATCTGGGAGCCGTCCCGGCACCAGTACCTGACCGTGCTGGCCGCCGCGTACGCGCTCACCGGGAACGACCGGTACGCGGAGCGGACGGCCGCGCATCTGCGGTCGTGGTGGGAGGCCAACCCGCCGCTGCGGGGCGCGCACTGGGTCAGCGGCATCGAGCTGGGCATCCGGCTGCTGTCGTGGGTGTGGATCCGCAGGCTGCTGGACGGCTGGGCGGGCGCGCCCGCGCTGTTCGAGGAGAACCCGGTCGCGCTGGACCAGATCTGGCACCACCAGCGCTGGCTGGCCGCGTTCCCCAGCCGGGGCTCCTCGGCGAACAACCACGCGGTCGCCGAGGCCGCCGGACAGCTCGCCGCGTCCTGCGCGTTCGGCTGGTTCCCGTACTCGCCGCGGTGGCGGGCGGAGGCGCTGCGCGACTTGGACCGGCATCTGCGCGCCAACACCTTCCTGTCCGGGATCAACCGGGAGCTGGCGAGCGAGTACCACGGTCTGGTGCTGGAGCTTGGCCTGGCCGCGCTGGCCGAGGCGGACGCCGCGGGCGTGGCCGTGCCCGCGACGACGCGGCTGGTGCTGCTGCGGATGACGGACGCGCTCGCGGCCGTCGTCGACGACCGGCTGCGCCCGCCCCGCCAAGGCGACGCGGACGACGGGCACGGGCTGGTGCTGGACGGCCCGGACACCGACCGCTGGGGGTCGCTGCTGGCCACGGGCGAGGCGGTGTTCGGCCGGCTCGACTGGTGGCCGGAGGTGCCCGGCGCCGACGTCCGCACCCCGCTGCTGGCCTCGCTGACCGAGCCGTACGGCGAGGGCGTGGCGCGTCCGGGGAGCCGGCCGGCGCACTTCGCGGACGCGGGACTGACCGTGCTGCGGGGGCCCGGGGGGATCTGGTGCCGCTGCGACGGCGGACCGCACGGCTTCCTGTCGATCGCCGCGCACGCCCACGCGGACGCGCTGTCGGTGGAGGTGCGGCACGACGGCGTGGACGTGCTGGCGGACCCGGGCACGTACTGCTACCACGGCCAGCCCGAGTGGCGGAGCTACTTCCGCTCCACGCTCGGCCACAACACGCTCGAGGCGGGCGGCCGGGACCAGTCGGTGTCGGGCGGCCCCTTCCTGTGGACCCGGCACGCCGCGACCCGGGTGCTGAAGGTGGACGCCGACGGGGAGACGGCGCGCTGGTGCGCCGAGCACGACGGCTACCGGCCGCTGCTCCACCGGCGGCAGGTGGAACTCGCCCACGAGCGCCGTGAGGTGCGGGTGGTCGACACGGTGAGCGGCGACCGCCGGGAGGTGCGTCTGGCGTTCCACCTCGGTCCGGACATCACGGCCGAGCTGGAGGGGAGCCGGGCGCGGCTCACCTGGACGCGGGACGGCGAGGACCGCTCGGCCGTGCTGGACCTGCCGGCCGGGCTCACCTGGCGGGCGCACCGGCGCGAGAGCACACCGCCGCTCGGCTGGTACTCCCCCGGGTTCGGGCGCAAGGTGCCGAGCACCACGCTGGTCGGCAGCGGATCCGTCGACAACACGGCCGAGTTCACCACCGTTCTCGGGTTCGACGGCTAGGGGGCCCGATGGTGCTGCGTGGAGGGGGTGTGCGCCGGTGGCGGCGCTGGGCGCCGGCGGCCGGGCTGGCGCTGGCGCTGCTGGCGACCGCCGGCTGCGAGAGCGAGCCCGAGCCGGCGAACAAGCCGGACGGGCGGTCACGGGCGGACGCCCGCACCCAGCCGGAGGGCTCCGGCGGCGCGCCGCGGTCCGTGGCCCGGGTGTGCGAGAGGCCGAAGCCCGGACCGGCGAAGGCGCCGTCCGGCGCGGTGACCGTGGACCCCTCGGTGCCCGGCGACCTCTCCGCGAAGACCGGTTCCAGCCCGGCGGGCACCACGTTCTGGCTGAAGCCCGGCAGGCACCGGCTGGCCGACGACCGGTACGCGCAGGTGGAACCCAAGAAGGGCAACACCTACCTCGGCGCGCCCGGCGCGGTGCTCGACGGCCGGAGGACCAACCAGTACGCCTTCGGCGGAGGGGCGCCCGACGTCACCATCCGTCACCTGACCGTGCAGGGCTTCGTCGCGCCGCACGACGAGGGCGTGGTCAACCACGACTCGGCCGACGGCTGGGTGATCGAGCACTCCCGGGTCCAGTTCAACTCCGGGGCCGGGCTGATGGCCGGGTCGGGGCAGCAGGTGCGGGCGAGCTGTCTGCGCGGCAACGGCCAGTACGGCATGAACGCCTACAAGGGGTCGGGTCCGCTGCGTGACCTCGTGCTGGAGGGCAACGAGATCACCGACAACAACCGGCACGACTGGGAGAAGAAGCGGCCCGGCTGCGGCTGCACCGGCGGCGTGAAGTTCTGGGCCGTCGACGGGGCGGACGTGCGCGGCAACTGGGTGCACGGCAACCGCGGCACCGGTCTGTGGGCGGACACCAACAACAACGACTTCCTGATCGAGGGCAACGTCCTGGAGGACAACCAGGGTGCCGCCCTGATGTACGAGACCAGCTACAACGCGGTGATCAGGAACAACACGATCCGGCGGAACAACTGGGCGGAGGGGAAGCGGTACGCCGAGCGCGGCGACACCTTCCCGTTCGCCACCGTCTACATCTCGGAGTCCGGCGGCGAGCCCCGAGTGAAGGCCCGCACGGACACACTGGAGATCTCCGGGAACCTCTTCGAGGACAACTGGAACGCGATCACGCTGTGGGAGAACGCCGACCGGTTCTGCAACAGCCCCGCCAACACCTCCTCGGCCGACTGCACCCTCCTCGTCGAGGACATCGACCGCTGCGCGCGGCCCGGCATCACCAAGGCGCCGCTGTACGCCGACTGCCGGTGGCGGACCCAGCGGGTGGACGTCCACCACAACCGGTTCCTGCTGGACAGGTCCGCGATGGACTGCACGTCGATGTGCGACCGCATGGCGGTCCTCGCCAACTACGGCACCTACCCGGACTGGTCGCCGTACATGGGCGAGAAGGTCGCCGACGCCATCACGCTGAAGCAGCACAACCGCTGGCGCGAGAACGTCTACGAGGGGCCGTGGACGTTCGTCGCGCACGATCCGAGCGGCGAGCTGGACTTCCGGGAGTGGCAGGGCGCGCCGTACCGGCAGGACGCGGGCAGCACCTACCGTGCCGGGGACGGTGGTTGACGTGCGGGTGGAGCACACGCCGAGGACGGTCGGGACCGTATGGGGGCTGCTGGTCCTCAACACCCTCGGCTCCACCGGGGCGGAGACGATCGTGCCGCTGCCCCGGTCGCTGATCCAGATGGTCACGATGGGCGCGCTGGTCGCCGCGTTCGCGCTGGCGCTGGCCATGAACCCGCGGCTGCGGGTGCGGCCCGGCGCGTTCCTGCTGCTGCTCAGTCTGCTGCTGGTGCCGAGCCTGATCTCCAGCGTGGACCTGAGCGCCGGCTTCGGGGCGCTGTTCCGGTGCGGCCGGTTCGCGGTGTTCGTGGCCACGCTGTGGCTGATCAGCCGCTGGTGGGACGGGTCCACCACGTTCGTGCGGTACCACATCCGCTGGTACTTCCTGGTGCTGTGCTCGGTCGCCGCCGGTCTGCTGCTGTCGCCGGGCGCCGCCCTGCCCGACCTCTACGGCGGACGTCTCGTGGGCGCGCTGTGGCCGCTGACGCCGCCGCAGATCGGGCAGTACGCGGCGGTGGTCGTGGGGCTCGCGGTGCTGATGGTGCTGGGGCGCCGCACCGACCGGCGGAGCGCCGCGCTGGTGATCGTGCCGTCGCTGGCGCTGCTCGCCCTCACGCACACCCGGACGGCGACGATCGGGCTGCTCGCCGGGCTGCTGGTGGCGATCGGCTCGATGGTGCTGACCAGCGCCGCCGCCCGCCGCTGGTTCGGCTGGGCGACGCTGTGCGCGGCGGTCGCCGCGGTCGCGTTCGGGTCGCTGCTCCAGGCGTGGTTCCTGCGCGGCCAGACCGAGGAGAACTTCTCCACCCTGACCGGCCGCGCCAAGGTGTGGGAGGCGCTGCTGGACGCGCCCCGGTCGGGCGCGGAGCGGCTGTTCGGGGTGGGGCTCGGCGACAAGTCGTTCGACGGGCTGCCCATCGACAACAGCTGGCTGGCCGTCTACCACGAACAGGGCCTGCTGGGCGTGGCGCTGGTGGCCGGGTTCGTGCTGGTGCCGGCCACGGTCGCGCTGCTGCGGCCGCCGTCGCTCGCGCGGGCCTGCGCGCTGTTTTTGATCACCTACTGCGGGCTCGCCTCGTACACCGAGGCCGGCCTGGGCGACGCCTCGCCGTACCTGCTGCACCTGGCCCTGGCGGCCTCGCTGCTGGTGGCGCCCGCCGGCCCGTCCGCGTCCGACGCCGGTCCTCCGGCGCCGGATCCCGTCCGCCGGACCGTCGCGCGGCCGGTCCGCGGCAAGGAGGTGGCGTGAATGCACGTCATGGTGGTGCACAACCGCTACGCGTCGGCGCAGCCGAGCGGGGAGAACAAGGTCGTCGACCAGGAGGTGGCGCTGCTGCGGGAGGCCGGCCACCGGGTCGGGGTGTTCGAGCGGCGCAGCGACGACATCGCCGCCCGCTCGCTGCCGGCCAAGGCCGCGATCCCGCTGCTGGTGCCGTGGAACCCGGCGGTGCGCACCCGGCTGGCGGAGCGGCTGCGCGCCGAGCGGCCGGACGTGGTGCACCTGCACAACGTCTTCCCGCTGCTGTCGCCCGCGGTGATCGCCGCCTGCGCGGACGCCGGGGTGCCGGCCGTCGCCACGCTGCACAACTACACCCAGGTGTGCCCGCCGGGCACCCTGCACCGGGACGGCTCGCCGTGCACCGCGTGCGTGGGCCGGGCGCCGCTGCCCGCCGTCCGGCACGGCTGCTACCGCGGCTCCCGGCTGGCGACGGTGCCGCTCGCGGTGAGCCTGTCGGTCAACCGGCGGCGCTGGTGGTCGGGCGTGGAGCGGTTCTTCTGCATCTCGGCGGCGCAGCGTGAGGTCCTCGTGGACGCGGGGATGCCGGCCGGGCGGCTCGTGGTGAAGCACAACTTCGTGCCGGAGACGCCCGTGCGGCGCACCGGTCCTGGCGAGCACCTGCTGTACCTGGGGCGGCTCGCGGAGGTGAAGGGCGTGCGGCTGCTGATGGCCGCGTGGGACGAGCTCGCCGCCGCCGGCGGGGTGGGCGTGCCGCTGGTGATCGCCGGCACGGGCCCGCTGGAGGCGGAGGTGGCGGCCTGGGCGGCGGACCGGGACGACGTGCGCCACGTCGGCCTGTACGACCGGACGCGGTGCCGTGAGGCCGTGGCGGGGGCGGTGGCCGTGGTGGCCCCGTCGACCTGGAAGGAGGCGTTCGGGCTGGTCGTCGTGGAGGCGATGGCGGCGGGGGTGCCGGCCGTCGCCGCCGGGCACGGCGCCTTCACCGAGCTGGTCGAGGACGGGGTGACCGGGCTGCTGCACCGGCCGGACGACGCCGCGTCGCTGGCGGCAGCGCTGCGCCGGGTCACCGCGGACGGCGACGGCAACCGGGAGATGGGCCGGGCGGCCCGGCTCCGGTACGAGCGGGGTTTCAGTCCCGAGGTGGGGCTGGCGCGCCTGGAGGAGGGGTACCGCGCGGCGATCGCGGGACGCGGCGGGGCGGACCCGTCGCGAGGGGACACGCACACGGGTTCGCGCCGGGGGGACCTGCGCGAGCGGGATGGGGGAAGCAGATGACACGTTGCCGACTGTGCGGTTCGACGGCGCTGGAGAGCGTCGTCGACCTGGGGGCGACCCCGCCGTGCGAGAGCTTTCTCGCGGCGGAGCGGCTGGACGCGCCGGAGCCGACGTACCCGTTGCACCTGCGGGTGTGCACGGACTGCTGGCTGGCGCAGATACCGCCGCTGATCACGCCGGAGGAGACGTTCAGCGAGTACGCGTACTTCTCGTCGTACTCGTCCTCCTGGGTGGAGCACGCGCGGGTCTTCGTCGAGGACGCGGCGGCGCGGGTGGGGCTGGGCGAGGACTCGTTCGTGGTGGAGGTGGCGAGCAACGACGGCTATCTGCTGCGGCACGTGGTGGACCGGGGGGTGCGCTGCCTGGGCGTCGAGCCGTCGGTGAACGTCGGCGCGGCGGCGCGGGAGGCGGGCGTGCCCACGCTCACCGCGTTCCTGAGCCCCGAGACGGGCGCGGCGGTGCGCGCCGAGCACGGGCCGGCCGATCTGGTGGTCGCCAACAACGTGTACGCGCACATCCCGGACGTCATCGGCTTCACCAAGGGGCTGCGCGCGCTGGTCGCGGACGACGGCTGGGTGTCGGTCGAGGTGCAGCACCTGCTGACCCTCATCGAGGAGAACCAGTACGACACGATCTACCACGAGCACTTCCAGTACTACACGGTCGCCTCCGCGATCCGGGCGCTGGCGAGCGGCGGGCTGACGCTGGTGGACGTGGAGCTGCTGCCCACGCACGGCGGTTCGCTCAGGCTGTGGGCGCGGCCCGAGGAGGCGGCCGGGGAGCCGGGCCGGCGGGTGGCGGACGTGCTGGCCCGGGAGAAGGCCGCCGGGCTCCAGGAGCTGTCCGGGTACACCGAGTTCTCCGCGCGGGTGGCGAAGGTGCGCCGGGACCTGTTGCGGTTCCTGGTCGACGCGGCGGAGGAGGGCAGGACGGTCGTCGGCTACGGCGCCCCGGGCAAGGGCAACACGCTGCTCAACCACTGCGGGATCCGGCCCGACCTGCTGCCGTACACGGTGGACCGCAACCCGTACAAGCACGGCCGGTACACCCCGGGCACGCGCATCCCGGTCCTGCCGCCGGAGCGGATCGCCGCCGACCGGCCGGACTACGTGCTGGTGCTGCCCTGGAACCTGCGCGCCGAGCTGGTCGAGCAGCTGGCGTACGTGCACGAGTGGGGCGGCCGGCTGGTCTTCCCCATCCCGGAACTGAGCATTGTCGAGGTCGAGCGATGAAGGTCGTACTGTTCTGCGGCGGTTACGGGATGCGCATGCGCGCCGGGGCGAACGACGACATCCCCAAACCCATGGCGATGGTCGGTCCGCGCCCGCTGATCTGGCACGTGATG
Source organism: Streptomyces sp. BJ20 (assembly GCF_022869105.1). Lineage (NCBI taxonomy): Bacteria > Bacillati > Actinomycetota > Actinomycetes > Kitasatosporales > Streptomycetaceae > Streptomyces > Streptomyces sp. BJ20. The sequence continues at coordinate 1,896,922 of NZ_CP094918.1, read as the reverse complement.
CGCTACTACGCGCACTTCGGGCACAAGGAGTTCATCCTCTGCCTGGGCTACGGCGCCCACCACATCAAGAACTTCTTCCTCAACTACGAGGAGACCGTCTCCAACGACTTCGTGCTGCGCGGCGGCCGCACCGAGCTGCTGTCCACCGACATCGCGGACTGGACCGTCACGTTCGCGCAGACCGGCATCGAGTCGCCCATCGGGGAGCGGCTGCGCCGGGTGCGGGACCACCTGGACGGTGACGAGATGTTCCTCGCCAACTACGCGGACGTGCTCACCGACGCCCCGCTGCCGGAGATGATCGACCGGTTCTCCCGCCGGGACGCGGGGGCGTCGATGATGGTGGTGCCGCCGCAGTCGTCGTTCCACTGCGTGGAGCTGGGCCAGGACGGCCTGGTGGGCGGCATCACCCCGGTGAGCGAGCTGCCGCTGTGGGAGAACGGCGGCTACTTCGTGCTGCGCCAGGAGATCTTCGACCACATCCCCGAGAACGGAGATCTCGTCGCCGACGGGTGTGCCCAACTGGCCAAGCGGGGAAGGCTCGTTGCGCACCAGCACCGCGGCTTCTGGCAGCCGACCGACACCGTGAAGGAGCGCACGGCGCTGGACGAGGCCTACGCCCGGGGGGACCGGCCGTGGGCCGTGTGGGAGCGTACGGGGGCGGGGGTGAGCGCGTGATCCGGCTGGGAACCGGGCGTCTGGAGCGGATCGTCGCGGTGGGCGCGCACTGCGACGACATCGCCATCGGCGCCGGCGGGACCCTGCTGACCCTGTGCCTGGCCCGCCCGGGCCTCAGGGTCGACGCGCTGGTGCTGTCCGGCGGCGGCACGGAGCGCGAGCAGGAGGAGGCGGAGGCGCTCGCAGCGTTCTGCCCGGGCGCCGACCTCCGGCTGACCGTGGACAAGCTGCCCGACGGCCGGCTGCCCGCGCACTGGGCTGAGGCCAAGGCCGCGGTCGAGGAACTGCGCGCCCGCACCGAGCCCGACCTGGTGCTCGCGCCGCGCACCGAGGACGCGCACCAAGACCACCGGGGCCTCGCGAAGCTGATGACCACCGCGTTCCGCGACCATCTCGTGCTGGGCTACGAGATCGTGAAGTGGGACGGGGACCTGGGCCGTCCGGTGGTGTACCAGCCGCTGGCGCCGGAGACGGCCGAGGACAAGGTGCGGCTGCTGCAGGAGCACTACCCCTCGCAGCGGCACCGGCCCTGGTACGACCGGGAGGCCTTCCTCGGGCTCGCCCGGATCCGGGGCATCGAAAGCAACGCGCGCTACGCCGAGGCGTTCGCCGTCACCAAACTCACTGTCGACCTGGGGGGTTGAAACCTTGCGCGTACTGCTCACCGGACACCAGGGCTATCTGGGCACCGTGATGGCCCCGGTGCTCACGGCCGCCGGACACGAGGTCGTCGGGCTGGACGCCGGCCTGTTCGCCGACTGCGTGCTGGGGCCGACGCCCGCGGACCCTCCGGGGACGCGGGTGGACCTGCGGGACGTCACGGCCGACCACGTGGCCGGGGTGGACGCCGTGATCCACCTGGCCGCCCTGTCCAACGACCCGCTGGGGGCGCTGGCGCCGGAACTGACCTACGACATCAACCACCACGCGTCCGTGCGGCTGGCGAAGCTCGCCCGGGACGCGGGGGTGAGGCGCTTCCTGTACGCCTCGACCTGCTCGGTCTACGGCGCGGCGGGCGGCGACGAGCTGGTGGCCGAGGACGCCCCGCTGCGCCCGGTGACGCCGTACGCGGAGTCCAAGGTGCGGGTGGAGGACGACCTGCACGAGCTGGCCGACGACGACTTCAGCCCGGTGTACATGCGCAACGCGACCGCCTTCGGGTACTCGCCGCGGCTGCGCGCCGACATCGTGCTGAACAACCTGGTGGGCCACGCCCTGCTGTCCGGTGAGGTGCTGGTGCTGTCCGACGGCACGCCGTGGCGGCCGCTGGTGCACGCCGCGGACATCGCCCGCGCGTTCACGGCCGCCCTCCAGGCGCCGCGGGAGGCGGTGCACGACCGGGCGTTCAACATCGGCAGCGAGGTCAACAACGTCACGGTCGCGGAGATCGCCCAGCAGGTCGCGGACGCGGTGGACGGCTCCAAGGTGGTCATCACCGGCGAGACGGGCGCCGACCCGCGCTCCTACCGGGTGGACTTCTCCCGGTTCCGTGAGGCGATCCCGGGCTTCGACTGCGAGTGGACGGTGAAGCGCGGCGCGCTGGAACTCGCCGACGCCTACCGGACGCACGGGCTGACCCGGGAGGCGTTCGAGCAGCGGTTCACCCGGCTCGCCGTGCTGCGCGCCGCGTCCGACGCGGGCACGGTCGACGACACCCTGCGGTGGCGGTCGTGACCACGCCGGGCGAGGAGATGCACGCCCTGGTGGAGCGGATGTACCCGCTCTGCCGGAGCATCACCGGCGACGGGGTGCGCGCCACCCTGGACATCGTCGGGGAGCATCTGCCGCTGGAGGTGCGCGAGGTGCCCACCGGCACGCAGGTGCTCGACTGGACGGTGCCGCAGGAGTGGAACGTGCGGGAGGCGTGGATCGCCGACCCGTCGGGGCGGCGGGTCGTCGACCTCGCCGACTCCAGCCTGCACGTGCTCGGGTACAGCGTGCCGGTGTCGGCGCGGATGGGGCTGTCCGAGCTGCGCCCGCATCTGCACACCCTGCCCGAGCACCCGAAGTGGGTTCCGTACCGCACCAGTTACTACAAGCCCGACTGGGGCTTCTGTCTCGCGCAGGAGACCCTGGACGCGCTGCCGGACGGCGAGTACGAGGTGCGGATCGACTCCACGCTCGCGGACGGGCACCTCACCTACGCCGAGCACGTGGTGCCGGGGCAGGTGCCCGACGAGGTGATCGTCTCCAGTCACGTCTGCCACCCGTCGCTGGCCAACGACAACCTGGCCGGCATCGCGGTGGCGGCCTTCCTCGCCCGGTCGCTGGCCGAGGGCACGCCGTACTACACGTACCGGTTCCTGTTCGCGCCCGGCACCGTCGGGGCGATCACCTGGCTGGCCCGCAACGCCGGACGGGTGGAGCGGGTGAAGCACGGTCTCGTGCTGGCCTGCGCGGGCGACCGCGGCTCGCTGACCTACAAGCGCAGCAGGCGCGGGGACGCGGAGATCGACCGGGTCATGCGGTACGTGCTGGAGACCTCCGGACGCCCGCACGAGATACGGGAGTTCACCCCGTATGGCTACGACGAGCGGCAGTTCTGCTCACCGGGCTTCGACCTCGGGGTGGGGTCGCTCAGCCGGACCCCGTACGCCGGCTACCCGGAGTACCACACCTCGGCGGACGACCTGGACTTCGTGACGCCGGAGGCGATGGAGGACACCCTCGCCGTCTGCCGGGAGGCGTTCGCCGTGCTCGACCGCAACCGGCGGTACGTCAACCTCAGCCCGTACGGGGAGCCGCAGCTGGGGCGGCGCGGGCTGTACGGGGCGCTCGGCGGGCGCAGCGACGCGCAGGAGGCCCAGCTGGCGATGCTGTGGGTGCTCAGCCTCTCCGACGGGGAGCACGCTCTGCTGGACGTGGCCGAGCGGGCCGGTCTGCCGTTCGACACCGTGGCCGCCGCGGCCGACGCCCTGCACGGCGCCGGGCTGGTCAAGGCGTGACACAGATGGCCGCCGAGGGGGACGGGACGACTGTGCCGGCGCGGCCGGCCCGTACCGTGACACGGGCTGTGGCCGGCCGGCTGTCGTGGGGGCTGGCCGACCAGGCGGCCTCCAGCCTGTCCAACTTCGCCGTGGGCGTGTACGTGGCCCGCTCGCTGGGACTGACCGCGTTCGGCGTGTTCAGCCTGGCCTGGGTGACCTACGGCGTGGTGCTCAGCGTCTCCCGGGGTCTGGCCACCGACCCGCTCGTGGTGCGGTTCAGCGGGGTGTCCGAGGCGTCCTGGCGCCAAGCGGTGTCCCGGTCGACGGGCACCTCGCTGGTCGTGGGCGCGGTCATCGGCGCGCTGTGTCTGACGGCCTGGCCGCTGATCGGCGGCGGTGTGGGCGCCGCCTTCGCCTGCCTGGGCGTGGTGCTGCCCGGGCTGCTGCTCCAGGACGCCTGGCGGTACTCGTTCTTCGCGGCCGGCGTCGGCCGCAAGGCGTTCGTCAACGACGTGGTGTGGGGCGTGGCGCTCGTCCCCGCCATGGTCGTGGCGGCCCACGTGGGCACCGTGCCCGCGTTCGTGCTCGCCTGGGGCGGCTCGGCCGCGGTGGCGGGGGCGTACGGCTGGGCGCAGTCCGGCATCCGGCCCCGGCTCACCGGGGCCCGGCTGTGGATCCGCGACCACCGTGACCTCGGCTACCGCTACCTGGCCGAGAACACCTGCGTGAGCGGCGCGGGCCAGTTGCGCGCGTACGGGCTCGGCGCCATCGTCGGCGTCGGCGCGGTCGGCGTCGTCCGGGGCGCCGAGCTGCTGCAGGGTCCGTTCCTGGCCGTGCTGATGGGGCTGACGCTGGTCACCGTGGCCGAGGCGGCGCGGATGCTGCGGCAGGCCCCGCACCGGCTCGGCCGGTTCTGTCTGTTCCTGGGCGGCGGTCAGGCGGTCGCCGCCCTGCTGTGGGGCGGCGTGCTGCTGCTGATGCCGGACCGGGCGGGGGACCTGGTTCTCGGCGACGTCTGGCCCGCCGCCAAGGAGCTCATCGTTCCGGCCACCCTCAGTGTCGCGGGGGCCGGTGTCGGTACCGGAGCGGCCGCCGGGCTGCGCGCGCTCGGCGCGGCCCGGCTCAGTCTCCGGTGCCAGATCTTCGCCTCCGTGTGCTACGTGGGCCTCGGGATCGGCGGTGCGGCCCTCGGCGGCACCGTCGGCTCGGCCTGGGGCGCCGCCGCCGCGTCCGTGTGCGGTTCGGCCGCGTGGTGGCTGCATCTGAGGATCGCCCTGCGCGAGCACCACCGAGATCTCTCATCCGTGAAGTGAGGACGTCATGACCGCGCAACCACGGCTGAGCATCGGCCTTCCCGTGTACAACGGCGAGGAATACCTCGCCGAGTCGCTGGAGGCCCTGCTCGGCCAGACGTACGAGGACTTCGAGTTGGTCATCACCGACAACGCGTCGACCGACGGGACCGAGGACATCTGCCGCCGCTACGCCAAGCAGGACTCCCGGATCCGGTACATCCGGCTGCCCCGGAACATCGGCGCCGCGCCGAACCACAACTACGTCTTCACCCAGTGCCGCGGCGAGCTCTTCAAGTGGGCCTCGCACGACGACCTGTACGCCCGTGACCTGCTGAAGCGCTGCGTGGAGGCGCTCGACGAACGCCCGGAGGTGATCCTCGCGCACAGCGACCAGGCCGTCATCGACGAGGGCGGCAAGGTCAAGGTGCCCTACGCGTACACGCTGAACACCGGCTCGCCGCACGCGCCCGAGCGGTTCCGCAGCCTGCTGTTCGAGCCCGGCGGCGACGACTTCTACGGCGTGATGCGCGCCGACGTGCTGCGCCGGGTCAAGCCGCACGACAGCTACCACCACGCGGACCGCACGTTCGTCGCCGAGATCACCCTGCACGGCCCCTTCCACCAGGTGCCGGAGCTGCTGTACTTCCGCCGCGACCACCCCACCCGCGCCGAGCGGGCGAACCCCTCCAAGCGCGCCCGCTGCGTCAACCTGGACCCGCGCCGGGCGGGACCGCTGCACCCGACGCCCCGGTTGCTCGCCGAGTACGTGTGGGGGTTCGTGTCGGCGGTGAAACGGGCGCCGCTGTCCCCCGCCGACCGGCGTGCCTGCTACCGGCATCTGGCCTCATGGGCGACCAGCCGCGTCCGCCCGGGCGCGGGCGAGCGGGTCGAGGACCGGGCCCCGGTGGACCCGGCCGCGCTCGGCATCTCCGTCGACGCCCTGGTCGCCGGCCGCGAGAGGGGTGCCGCGTGACGTCTCCCCGGGTGGGCCTCTTCGGTCTTTTCGGCTCCGGGAACGTCGGCAACGACGGATCGCTCGTGGCCCTGCTGGACCATCTGCGCGCGGCCCGTCCCGGCGCCGAGGTGGACGCCCTGTGCGGCGGCCCCGAGACCGTCACGGCCCGGTACGGCATACCGGCGGCACGGCTGCACTGGTTCCGCGGCGAGTACCGCACGGCGGCGCGCCCGGGCGACCTCGCGGGCAAGGCCGTGGGCAAGCTCGTGGACGCCTTCCGCATCGCGGCCTGGGTGCGCCGGCACGACGTGGTGATCGTGCCCGGCACCGGCATCCTGGAGAGCACCCTGCCGCTGCGGCCCTGGGGCATGCCGTACTCGCTGTTCCTGGTGTGCGCTGCGGGACGGCTGCTGCGCACACCGGTCGCGCTGGTCGGGGTCGGGGCGTCCGGGACCGGCAGCCGGCCGGTGCGGGCGCTGACCCGGTGGGCGGCGCGGCTGGCCGCGTACCGGTCCTACCGGGACACGCTGTCGCGGGACGCGATACGGGCGATGGGCGTGGACACCCGACGCGACGAGGTGTACGCCGACCTGGTGTTCGCCCTGCCGACTCCCCCGCCGGGCGACTCCTCGGGGCCGCCCGGACCGGTGTGCGTGGGCGTCATGGACTTCGGCGGCAGCAACGACGAACGGGACCGGGCGGACGAACTGCGCCGCCGCTACCTGGACGGCATGACGCGGTTCGTGCGCGCGTTGGCCGCAGAGGGCAGGTCGGTGCGGCTGCTCACCGGCGACGACGTGGACCGGCCGGTGACCGAGGCGATCCTCGAGGCGGTCGACTCGCCGATGGTCACCGCCGCCGCGACGGCGTCGCTGGGGGATCTGATGAAGGAGATGGCGGTCGCGGACACGGTGGTGGCGACCCGCTACCACAACCTGGTGTGCGCGCTGAAGGTCGGCACCCCGGCGCTCGCCGTGAGCTACGCGGCGAAGAGCGACCGGCTGATGGCAGGCATGGGGCTGGGCGAGCACTGCCACCCGGCGCGGGACATCGACGCGGGCCGGCTCCTCGAGCAGTTCCGCGCGCTGGAGCGGAACCGGACGGAGGTCCGGCGGATCCTCGCCGAGGGCAACCCGGTGCTGGCCGGGCGGGTCCGCCGGCAGTTCGAGGCGTTGAACGCGCTCTTACCGGCGTCCGGCGCCGCACCCGACCACGCACGACGGGAGACCCCATGAAGGTGACCGAGGTCCCGGCGATCGCCGGGGCATTTCTGTTCCAGCCGACACCGTTCACCGATGAACGAGGCTTCTTCTGCCGCACGTTCGACGCGGACCTGGCGCGTTCCGTGGGCATCGACCCGGACGCCTTCGTCCAGGACAGCCTGTCCCGTTCGGTGCGGGGCGTGGTGCGCGGCATGCATCTGCGGTCCGGGAAGGGCGAGGCCAAGCTGGTGCGCTGCTCCTACGGCCGTATCTTCGACGTGGTGGTGGACCTGCGGCCCGGCTCACCGACGTATCTGCGCCGGGCCACGTTCGAGCTGTCCGGCGACACGCAGGCCACGCTGTACGTGCCGGCGGGCTGCGCGCACGGCTTCCAGGCGCTGACGGACACCGCCGACACGTCGTACCGCATCGACCGTGAGCACGACCCTTCCCAGGACGTGACGATCGCCTTCGACGACCCCGAACTGGCCGTCCCCTGGCCGCTGCCGGTCACGGTGACGTCCGAACGGGACCGCAAGGCGCCGGGTCTGGCCGAGGTGCTGAGAACGCTGGAGGTGAAGGCGCCATGAACGGCGAGGAGTTGAGGCTGCCCCGGTCGCGGGCGGTGAACGAGCGGCTGCACGCGGCGGTTCCGGGCGGGGCGCACACGTACGCCAAGGGCGACGACCAGTACCCGCAGGACCTGGCGCCGGTCATCGACCACGGCCGCGGCGCCCACGTGTGGGACGTCGACGGCAACGAGTACCTCGAGTACGGCTCCGGGCTGCGGTCGGTGAGCCTCGGCCACGCCCATCCGCGGGTGCTGGAGGCGGTGCGGCGGGAGCTGGACCGGGGCAGCAACTTCGTGCGCCCGTCGGTGGTGGAGGCGGAGGCGGCGGAACGGTTCCTCGCCACGGTGCCGACCGCCGAGATGGTGAAGTTCGCGAAGAACGGCTCCGACGCGACCACGGCGGCGGTGCGGCTCGCGCGCGCCGTCACCGGGCGCAGGCGGGTGGCGCTCTGCGGGGACCATCCGTTCTTCTCGGTGGACGACTGGTTCATCGGCACCACGCCGATGCCGGCGGGCATCCCGTCGGAGACCACGGATCTGACGGTGACGTTCCCCTACGGCGATCTGGCCGCGGTGGAGGCGCTGTTCGACCGGTATCCGGACGAGATCGCCTGCCTGATCCTGGAGCCGGCCACCCAGACGGAGCCGCCGCAGGGTTACCTCCAAGGGCTGCGCGACCTCGCGCACCGCCACGGCAGTGTGCTGGTCTTCGACGAGATGATCACCGGCTTCCGCTGGTCGGAGGCGGGCGCGCAGGGGCTGTACGGGGTGACCCCCGACCTCTCCACCTTCGGCAAGGCGCTGGGCAACGGCTTCGCGGTGTCCGCGCTGGCCGGGCGCCGCGAGCTGATGGAGTGGGGCGGGCTGCGGCACGACGGCGACCGGGTGTTCCTGCTGTCCACCACGCACGGCGCGGAGACGCACGCCCTGGCGGCGGCGATGGCCGTGCAGACGACCTACGTGGAGGAGGGTGTCACCGCGCGGCTGCACGCGCTGGGCGAGCGGCTGGCCGCGGGCGTCCGGGACGCGGCGGCCGCGATGGGCGTCGCCGGACATGTCGTGGTCCGGGGCCGCGCCAGCAACCTGGTCTTCGCGACGCTGGACGCGCGGGGACGGCCCTCGCAGGAGTACCGGACGCTGTTCCTGCGGAGCCTGCTGACGGGCGGGGTGCTGGCCCCGTCGTTCGTGGTGAGCGGCGCGCTGGAGGAGGCCGACGTCGACCGCACGGTGGACGTGGTCGGCCAGGCGTGCGCGGTGTACCGCAAGGCGCTGGACGCGGGCGATCCGACGCCGTGGCTGGGGGGCAGGCCGGTACGGCCGGTGTTCCGGCGGAGGGTGTGAGACGGGGGTGGCGTGGGGCGCCGTTCCAGGGCCGGTGCCCCACGCCCCCTCCCCCGGGCGGCCGGGAGTGCCCGGCGAGCGCTGCCCCGGTGCCGGACCGCGCCCGGCGCGGGGCGCCTGGCGCGGCGCGTCCCGGCGCGAGGCGTCCCGACGCGGCGCGTTGCCGGCACGGCGCGTCCCGGCACGAGGCGTCCCGACGCGGCGCGTTGCCGGCACGGCGCGTCCCGGCACGAGGCGTCCCGACGCGGCGCGTTGCCGGCACGGCGCGTCCCGGCACGAGGCGTCCCGACGCGGCGCGTTGCCGGCACGGCGCGTCCCGACGCGAGGCGTCCCGACGCGGGGCGTTGCCGGCACGGCGCGTCCCGACGCGAGGCGTCCCGACGCGGCGCGTTGCCGGCGCGAGGCGTCCCGGCGCGAGGCGTCCCGGCGCGAGGCGTCCCGGCGCGAGGCGTCCCGGCGCGAGGCTGACGGCGATGGCTGACAGTGATGGGCCGTCAGCCCTTGTGCGGGTGCCGGGCGTCGGCCAGGCGGTCGACCGCCCATGCCACCGCCGGCACCACCGCCAGCGCGGTGCAGCAGCCGCCCACCGTGTCCGTCGGGTAGTGCGCCCCGGTGGCGACCTGGGCCCAGCCCATGAGGGCGCCGGCGGCCGAGGCGGCGGCCAGGGCGAGGACGGTCCCTGACGTCGGACCGAGCCCGGACCGCCCCGCCGCGAGCAGCGCCAGGGCGAGGGCGAACGCCGTGAGGAAGGCGGTGTGGCCGCTCGGGAACGCCAGGTTGTCCTCGCCGTTGATGGTGCGCGCGGCGAGCGGCTTGAGCAGCCGCGTCACCCCGACGGCAAGGCCGGGGCCGACGAGCAGCAGCACGGCGGCGCGGGTCCTGCGGGCCTTCAGGCAACCGACGACACCGGCCGTGAGCAGCAGCAGGGCGCCCCCGGGGTCGCCCAGGAAGTCCGTCGCGTGCGCGAGGTGCCACCAGGGCGCCCCGACCCCGTACGCGGCCTCCCCGATCCGGGCGTCCGTCCGGCCGGGCCCGGTGTCACCGGCGTACCGGACGCCGAGCAGAAGGACCACGAGCGAGGCGAGCACGGCGACAACGGCAAGACGCCCGCGCATCACCACGGGCAGCACCGCCGCAGCGGTCACCTTGCCGTCCGTCACCGTCACCGTGCCGCCCACCCCCGTGCAACGCCCCCTTGTCAGGTTAACCGACGTGCCGGGCACGCGAGTTGGAGGGCGGATCACGCCGAGGGGCGCGCCGTCGGTCACGGCGCGCCCCTCGGCGGTGGGAATCCCTTACTCCGGGTGGTCCGGCTGCTGCTCCGGCGGCTTGCCGCCGCCCCGGCCGCCGCCCTTGTCGCCGCGGTCGGTGCCGTGGGCGTGGCCGCCCGCCCCCCGGCCGGGCTGGGACGCCTTGCGGGCGCTACTGTCCTGCGGTGTGGCCCCGCCCTTGTCGCTGCGCCGCAGCTCGGGCTGTTGCGGGTTCGACATCGGCTTCCTCCTTGCGTCGCCTGCGCGTCCGTGCGCGCCTGCCGCTCCCCGGGTGTCTCGTGCGCGCGGGGCGAAACGCGCTGTCGACCCGGTCAGTCGCGTGAACCGTCGCCCGTGCCCGGTTCGGCGAGGCGCCGGTGGGCCGCCGCCTTCACGCCGTCGGGCAGGACCTTCCCGGCCAGCCCCTGCGCCTTGGTCATCAGCGACCCGGTGACGGCCTTCTTCTCGCCCTCCACGATCGCCTCGAACGCCTGCTCGGCCACCTGCTCCGGCGGGTCCTTCTTCATGGAGCCCATGCGGGTGTCGTCCGCCATGTCCGCCCGGTCGAAGAACTCCGTCTCCGTCGGGCCCGGCATGAAGGCGGTGACCGTCACCCCGGTGTCCTTCACCTCCTCCGCCAGCGCCTGCGCGAAGCTCTGCACGAACGACTTGGACGCGTTGTAGACCGGCTGGAAGGAGCCGGGCATCTGGGAGGCGACGGACGAGGTGAAGGCGAGCCGTCCCCCGCCGTGCGCCGCCATCGCCCGCAGCAGCGGCTTGGCCAGCCGTACGGTCGCGGTGACGTTGAGGTCGATGACCGCCTGGTCGTCGGCGAGGTCGGTGTCGACGAAGGCGCCGCCCTGGCCGACCCCGGCGTTGAGGACGGCGACGTCGACGGTCAGGCCGTCGAGCGCGTCGAGGAGCAGGAAGCGTCCCTCGCCGGTCCGCAGGTCGGCGCGGACCGCGCGCACCTCCCCGCCCGCCTCCCGCAGCCGCTCGGCGGCGGTCTCCAGCTCCTCGTCCTCGGCGTTCACGACGAGGTCGTATCCGTGCGACGCGAACTGCCGGGCCAGCTCGAGGCCGATGCCGCTGGACGCGCCGGTGATCAGTGCGAGTGGCCGTGTCTCAGTCATGCCGGACGGGTAACCTCGCAAGTCCGCCTCACGCACCCCGCCCGCCACCGGCGACGTTTCCCGTGCCGCACCGGCGGATACCCGCGGCGGTGCGGCACCGGACGCACGCTTCCCGCCGCCCGACCTCCGGAGTGACACCGTGACCGTCTCCGTGGTCCTCTACACCGCCGACCTGCGTCTGCGCGACCACCCCCCGCTGCACGCGGCGCTGCGGTCCTCGGACGAGGTGGTGCCGCTGTTCGTGCGGGACCCCGGCATCCACGCGGCCGGCTTCGACGCGCCCAACCGGCGGGCCTTCCTCGCCGACTGCCTGCACGACCTCGACGCCTCGCTGCGGCATCGCGGCGGCCGGCTCGTGATCCGCTCGGGGCCGGTCGTCCGGGAGGTGTGCGCGGTGGCCGCCGCGTGCGGGGCCGCCGAGGTGCACATGGCGGCGGGCGTGACGGCGTACGCCCACCGCCGGGAGGAGCGGCTGCGCAAGGAGCTCGGCGCCGTGGGCGTGGCGCTGCGCGTGCACGAGGCGGTGATCACCGCGCTCGCCCCCGGGGCCGTGACCCCGTCCGGCTCGGACCACTACGGCGTGTTCACCCCGTACCTCCGCCGGTGGTCGCGGGAGACCCTGCGGGGGCCCCTCGCGGCGCCCCGTGCCGTCCGCGTCCCCGACGGGGTGGGCGGTGAGCCGCCGCCCCGCCGCGCGGACGTGTCCGGCACCTCCCCCGGTCTCCCGCCCGGAGGGGAGACGGCCGGCCAGGACCGGCTGGCGCGGTGGTCGCGCTCCGGCGGCATGGCCGCCTACGAGGACCGGCACGACGACCTCGCGGGCGACGCCACGTCGCGGCTGTCGCCGTACCTCCACTTCGGGACTGTCTCCGCGGCGGAGGCCGTCCACCGGGCACGCAAGCAGGGAGGTCCGGGCGCGGAGGCGTTCGTGCGTCAGCTGTGCTGGCGGGACTTCCACCACCAGGTGCTGGCGGCGCGCCCCGAGGCCTCCTGGCGGGACTACCGCACCCGCGACGACCGATGGCGCGGCGAGGAAGAGGCCGCCGAGGACATCGCCGCGTGGCGGGACGGGCGCACCGGCTACCCGGTCGTCGACGCGGCCATGCGGCAACTGCGGCACGAGGGCTGGATGCACAACCGGGCGCGCCTGCTGACGGCGAGCTTCCTGACGAAGACGCTGTACGTCGACTGGCGGATCGGCGCCCGGCACTTCCTGGACCTGCTGGTGGACGGCGACGTCGTGAACAACCAGCTCAACTGGCAGTGGGCCGCCGGCACGGGCACCGACACCCGCCCCCACCGGGTCCTCAACCCCACGGTCCAGGCCAAGCGCTTCGACCCGGACGGCACGTACGTACGGCGCTGGGTCCCGGAGCTCGCGGACGTCGAGGCCGGGCGGATCCACGAGCCCTGGCGCCTCCCGGAGGACCGTCGCGACGCCCTCGGCTACCCCGACCCTGTGGTCGACCTCGCCGAAGGGCTCGCCCGTTTCCGCCACGCGCGGGGCCGCGACTGAGACACCAGGGGCTCAGGTCACGCCGCCGTGTCGGCCAGCACCTCCCGTGCCGCGCGCGTCCCCGACGCGAGGGCGCCCTGCACGGAGCCGGTCGCCCGGTGGTCCCCGCACACGTACCGGCCCGGCCCCAGACGGGTGGTGCGGCTCAGCGGCCAGGGCGGCGCCATCGCCGGCAGCGCGCCCTGGACCGTGCGCACGTCCAGCCGCTGCCAGCCGCCCGTGTCGGTGCCGTACAGCTCGGCGAGCCGCTGGAGCACGGTCCGTTCCCTGCCGGGGTCGTCGGCCCCCAGGACGGACGTGGAGACCAGTGCGGTGCCCGCGGGGGCGTAGGTGGGGGCGACCTGGGAGAGCACGCAGGTGTTCAGGACCGTGCCGGTGCTGTCCACCCGGAGGACCGGTTCGACTGCGGGGCTCGCGTCGGCGGCGTGGTGGTACGTGGTGACCGTGCGGGTGGCGGGCACGGGAAGCCCCGGCAGCAGCCGGGCGGCGGTCGCCGGTTCCGTCGCCACCACCACGGCACCGGCCGGGATCTCGCTCCCGTTCTCCGTCAGCACCCCGTCGTCGGTGAGCGACGAAACGGGCGTGCCGAGTCGCAGGACGCCGTCCGGGAGTCCGTCGGCCAGTTGGGCGGGCACGGCTCCGACGCCCCGGGCCGGCAGGCACAGGGAGCCGCGGACCATGCTGCGCCACACCAGGTGGAAGAAGCGTGCGGAGGTTTCCAGCCGGTCCTCCAGGAAGACGCCCGAGAGGAAGGGCCGGAGGATCTCGTCGACCATGGCGTCCGACACCCCGGCCCGCTTCAGGGCCTGGGAGGTGGAGCCGTCCCGGCGCCGTCGGACGGCCGACGCCGGCAGCAGGGCGTCCCAGGCGGTGAGCCCGGCCAGCGCGGCCAGGTCGCGCGCCCCGGGAAGCCGCCCCGGCGTCAGCGCCTCCGCCGCGCCGGACTCCCTGGTCGGGTCGACGAGCCGGACGGGGCCCGTCGAGGTGTGCGCGACGACGCCCGCGGTGAAGGGCCGCAGGCGCAGACTCCTGAGGTCAAGGCGCCGCTTCACCTGCGGGTAGGAGGTGTTGAACACCTGGAACCCGCGGTCCAGCAGGAACCCGTCCCGCCGGTCGGTGCGCATCCGGCCGCCCACGCCGTCGGACGCCTCCAGCAGCGCCACCCGCCGTCCGGCACGGCACAGGTCCAGCGCGCACGCCAGCCCTGCCAGGCCCGCGCCCACGACGATCACGTCCGGCGCCGCGCGGTGGTGCTCGCTCATGCTGCTCCTCGGTGGGCTCCCCGGCCGCAGCCGGGGAAGGGTCGGGACGCGGCCGCCCGCGCGGCCCTCCCCTCGCCGGTACCCGCGACCGGCGGGCACAGCCCCTCCGGGCGGCCCCTGTCCCCCGGCCGACGGAACCGGCGTCGCCTCCTGGCGGAGCCGGAGGGGGCACGCGCCGTGTACGTGCTCCCCCTCCGGGCACCCGCTCCCGGTGACCGATCGGAGGGCCCCATGGCCGACCTGCTGAGCGAGGAGACCCGCGGGCCGGCCGACCGTGGCCGGCCGGGATGGCCGACGTTGCTGCTCCTGCTCGCGGTGTGCTACGCCGTGGCCGCGCTGGGCAGCCTGGCCGCCGCCGACTCCGGCGACACCTACCAGGCGCTCGAGCGGCCCTCCTGGGCCCCGCCCGGCTGGCTCTTCGGACCCGTGTGGACCGTGCTCTACGGCACCACCGCCGTCGCCGCGTGGCTCGCCCTGCGCGGTGACGGCACGAGGGCCGGGCGCAGGCCGGCCATGGTCCTCTGGTCCGTCCAGCTCGCGCTGAACCTGGCCTGGACGCCCCTCTTCTTCGCCGCCGACGCCTACGGATGGGCGTTCGCCGAGATCTGCCTGCTGTGGCTCGCGCTCGTCGCCACCGTCGTCGCGTTCGCGCGAAGGCGCCGGGCCGCCGCCGTGCTGCTCCTGCCGTACGCGGCCTGGGTGACGTACGCCGGCTCGCTCAACCTGTCGATCTGGCTGCTCAACACCTGACGCGTCACACGCTGAGCGCCGCCCTTACCGTCCCCTCCGCCTCCGCTCCCCCGTCCCCCGACGAGGTGACCCGTCCGGCCTCCAGGACGTAGTACCGCCGGGCGGCGCGCATGGCGAAGCCGACGTGCTGTTCGACGAGGAGCACGGACAGGCCGCCGCGCCGGGTCAGGGCGAGGACGGTCTCCTCGATCTCGGCGACGACGGACGGCTGGATGCCCTCGGTCGGCTCGTCCAGGAGCAGCAGACGGGGGCGGGTGATCAGGGCGCGGGCGATGGCGAGCTGCTGGCGCTGGCCGCCGGAGAGCAGGCCGGCCCGGCGTCCGGACAGCTCCCGCAGGACGGGGAAGAGGTCCAGCGCCTCGGCGACGGCCTCCCTGCCGTCCGGACGGCCGTCGGCGACGAGCTGGAGGTTCTCCGCGGTGGTGAGGTGCGGGAAGGACTGCTGTCCCTGCGGCACGTACGCCACCCCGCGGGCGACCCTCCGGTGCGGGGCGAGGCGGGTGATGTCCTCGCCGTCCAGCAGGACCGTGCCGGCGGACGCCGGGACGATCCCCATGACGGTGCGCAGCAGGGTGCTCTTGCCTGCGCCGTTGTGGCCGAGGACGGCCGCGACGCCGTCCTCGGGCACCTCGACGGTGACACCGTGCAGCACGGTGGTGCGGTCGTACCCGGCCCGCACGGACTGGATCTGCAGCATGCGCGTCACGCCTCCTCGGCGACGGGAACGGCGGCGGGCTCCGGCTCCGAGGCGCGGCCCAGGTAGACCTCCTGGACACGGGCGTCGGCCTGCACCTCGGTGACCGAGCCCTCGCTCAGCACCTTGCCGGCGTGCAGGACGCTGACGCTGCGCGCGAAGGACCGCATGAAGTCCATGTCGTGCTCGATGACGACGACCGTGCGGTCCCCGCTGATCCGCCGCAACAGCTCCCCGGTGGCCTCGCGTTCGTCGTGGCTCATGCCGGCCACGGGCTCGTCGAGCAGCAGCAGCCGTACGTCCTTCACCAGCAGCATGCCGATCTCCAGCCACTGCTTCTGGCCGTGCGCGAGCACGCCCGCCGGGCGGTCGCGCAGGTCGGTGAGGCCGGTGGTCTCCAGCGCCCTGGCCACCTCCTCGGGGACTCCCTTCCTGCGCCGCAGCATCGTCAGCGGGCCGCGCCCGGCCCCGGCCGCGATGTCGAGGTTCTGGAGGACGGTCAGCTCCTCGAAGACCGTCGCGGTCTGGAAGGTACGGCCGATCCCGAGGCGCGCGACGCGGTGCACGGGCCGCCCCAGCAGTTCCTCACCGCCGAAGCGGACCGACCCGCCGGCCTTGACCAGCCCGGTGACCGCGTCGACGAGGGTGGTCTTGCCGGCGCCGTTGGGTCCGATGAGGAAGCGCAGGTCGCCGGGGAGGATGTCCAGGTCGACGCCGTCGACGGCCGTGAACCCGTCGAACGTCACCCGCAGGTCCCGTACGGTCAGTCCCTCGCCGCTCATGCCGCTCCTTCCGTCGCGGGGTTGTGGGTACGCCGTTTCCGCCGCAGTACGGTCACCAGGGAGGCGAGTCCGCCGGGCAGGAAGCCGACCGCCACCACGAACAGCAGCCCCTGGAGGTACGTCCACGCGGCGGGGTAGGCGTCCGACAGCGTGGACTGGGTCCAGGCGACGGCGATCGCGCCGAGCACCGCGCCCAGCAGGCTGGCCCGCCCGCCGACGGCCGCGCCGATGACGAAGCCGATGGACGGCACGACGCCGATCAGCGCCGGGGAGATGATCCCCACGGCGGGCACGAAGAGGGCGCCGGCCAGGCCGGCCATGCCGGCCGCGACGACGTACGCCACCAGCTTCACGTTGGCCGGGTCGTAGCCGAGGAAGCGCACGCGCTCCTCGGAGTCCCTCACGGCGACGAGGAGTTCGCCGTAGCGGCTGACGAACAGCTGGCGCGCGGCGGCCATCAGCACCAGCAGCACGGCCGCGACGACGACGTACACCATCCGCTGGTTGACCGGGTCGTCGAGGGCGTAGCCGAAGAAGCCCTGGATGTCGGTGAGGCCGTTGGTGCCGCCCGTGGTGGCCTGCTGGCCGACGAGCCAGATGGCGAACGCGGCGGCCAGCGCCTGGCTGAGGATCGCGAAGTACGCGCCCTTCACCCGGCGGCGGAACACGAAGAAGCCGAGCAGCGCGGCCACCGCCATCGGCAGCAGCACGGTCGCCGCGAGGGCGAACACCGGGTCGGCGAACGGTTTCCACCACCACGGCAGGGCGTCGCCGGTGCCGTACAGCTGCATGAAGTCGGGCAGGGTCTGGCCGGTGACGGCGGCGTCGGCGAGTTTGAGGTGCATCGCCATGGCGTAGCCGCCGAGCCCGAAGAAGACGCCCTGGCCGAGCACCAGCAGCCCGCCGCGGCCCCAGGCGAGGCTGACGCCGACGGCGACGATGGCGTAACACAGGTACTTGGCGAGGAGGCTGAGCCGGAAGTCGGAGAGGACGAGCGGGGCGATCCCGAGCAGGAGCAGGGCGCCGAGGAGGAAGGCGCCGGGGACGCGGAAGCGTTCCAGGAACGGCGCCGGGGGCTCGGAGACCGGCGGCTTCGTGGCCGTCTTCCCGGCCAGGGGTGTCGTTGTGGTCATGCGAGGCTCCGGGTGCGGAGTGTGTACAGGCCCTGGGGTCGCCACTGGAGGAACACGACGATCGCGACGAGCACGACGACCTTGGCGACGCTGACGGTGGTGGAGTACTCCAGCACCGACTGGAGCACGCCGAGCGCGAAGGCCGTGATGACGCTGCCCTTGAGCTGGGCGATGCCGCCGACGACCACGACGAGGAAGGCGTCGACGATGTAGTTGGTGCCCATCGTCGGGCCGATCGGACCGACCAGGGTGAGCGCGACGCCGGCCACGCCCGCCAGGCCCGAGCCGATGAAGAAGGTGGTGCGGTCGACGCGTCCGGTGGCGATGCCGGACACCTCGGCGAGGTCGCGGTTCTGGACGACGGCCCGGATGCGCCGCCCGAGCGGGGTGAGCCGCAGGATCAGCGTGAGGGCGAGGACGCACAGCAGGGCGAGGCCGAGGATGAACAGCCGGTTGCCGGCGAGGGTGACCCCGCCGACGGTGATGTGCCCGGTGAGCAGGTCGGGGGCGGTGGTCTGCACGTTGGGGGCGCCGAAGACGTCCCGGGCGAGCTGCTGGAGCATCAGGGAGACGCCCCAGGTGACCAGCAGGGTGTCGAGCGGCCGGGTGTAGAGCCGGCGGATGAGCAGCCACTCCAGGAGGGCGCCCATCGCCCCGGCGACGAGGAAGGCGAGCGGCAGGGCGACGAGCAGGGAGACGCCCGCGCCGCTGACCGACTGCTGGAGCACGTAGGTGGTGTAGGCGCCGGCCATGATGAACTCGCCGTGCGCCATGTTGATGACGCCCATCTGCCCGAAGGTGAGGGTGAGCCCGAGGGCGATGAGCAGCAGCACGGCACCGATGCTGATGCCGGTGAAGGACTGGTTGAGGACGACCGTCATGAGGCGGCTCCGGATCGGGGACGGAGGGTGCGGGCGCGGGGCGGACCCGGCCTGCGGGAGGCCGGGTCGGCGTCGTGGGGGACGGGCGGCCTCAGGAGAGGCCGGCGGCCCAGTCGTAGCCCTTCAGGTACGGGTCCGGCTTGATCGGTGCGCCCGAGTTCCACACCTCGGTGATCAGGCCGTCCGCGCCGACCTTGCCGATGCGGGCCGTCTTGTGGACGTGCTGGGTGGCGCCGTCGACGGTGACCTTGCCCTCGGGTGCGTCGAAGGTGATGCCGTCCGCGGCGGCCTTCACGTCGTCCACGTCGAAGGAGCCGGCCTTCTCGACCATCGCCGCCCACAGGTGCACGGAGGTGTAGGCGGCCTCCATCGGGTCCGACGTCGGCTTGTCCTTGCCGTAGGCCGCCTGGTACGCCTTCACGAACGCGGCGTTCGCCGCGCCGGGGGTGGTCTGGTAGTAGTTCCAGGCGGTGAGCTGCCCCTCCAGGTACTGGGTGCCGATGGACTTGACCTCCTCCTCGGCGATCGACACCGACAGCACCGGCAGGCTCTTCGCGCCGAGCCCGGCGGACTTGTACTCCTTGAAGAAGGCCACGTTGCTGTCGCCGTTGAGGGTGTTGAACACGGCGTCCGCGCCGGCGTCCTTGACCTTGTTGACGATGGTGCTGAACTCGGTGGAGCCGAGCGGCGCGTAGTCCTCGCCGACCACCTCCATGCCGTTGGCCTTCGCGTACGCCCGGATCTCCTTGTTGGCGGTGCGCGGGAAGACGTAGTCGCTGCCGACCAGGTAGAGCCGGGTGAGTCCCTGCTTCTTGAGGTAGTCGAGAGCGGGGACGATCTGCTGGTTGGTGGTGGCGCCGACGTAGAAGATGTACGGGGACTGCTCAAGGCCCTCGTACTGCACCGGGTAGAACAGCAGCGACTTGTTGCGCTCGAAGACCGGCTTGACGGCCTTGCGGCTGGCAGAGGTCCAGCAGCCGAAGGTGGCGACGACCCTGTCCTCGGTGATCAGGGTCTGCGCCTTCTCGGCGAAGGTGGGCCAGTCGGAGGCGCCGTCCTGGCTGACCGGCTTCAGTTTCTTGCCGAGGACTCCGCCGGCGGCGTTGATCTCCTTGACGGCGAGAAGAAGCGCGTTGTGCACGGTCACCTCGCTGATGGCCATGGTGCCGGACAGTGAATTCAGCAGGCCCACTTTCACGGTGTCGCCGGAGGTGTCGGCTTTCGCGCCTGAGGCGGAGGACGTGTCGCTTCCGGTCTTGGCGCCGCATGCGCCGAGAGCGGCGGAGGTGCCGAGGACGGAGAGACCGGTCAGAAGACCGCGCCTGCTGATGCTGAGTCCGGACATGCGGAACCTCCTTGCCCGGAAGGGCGATTGAGGGAAGTGGGGACGGAGGGGGGACTCTCCGGGCCGGTCGCCGAAGTGCGTCCACAGCCTGGGGCGGAACTGTTTCCCCGGTGTTTCCGCGCAATTGACGAACCGTATCCAACGGCTTTTGTTCGCCCCTTTATTGCTTCCACGGGAAAGGATCAGTTCGCGTCAATGCCCTGTCATGCGAGCGTGATTCGCAGGTACGCTCGGCCCGTCCCCAGGGCGGGGACGTACCCCGGACGCATGCTGAGGAGTGCGATGGCGAGGCGGCCCCGGCGGCCCGAGGAACTGCTTCATCTGCTGACGCGGGCCGAGCGCCTCTCGGCGGAGCGGATCCGGTCCGTGCTCGACGAGTTCGGCTGTTCCGTGGAGGCGTGGCGGGTGCTGGGCCTGCTCTCCGACGGCGCGGGGCACAACATGACCGCCGTCGCCGACCACGCGTTCCTGCCCGCGCCGACGCTGACGAAGCTGGTCGACCAGCTCGTCGACGACAACCTGGTGTTCCGCCGTATCGACTCGGCGGACCGGCGCCGCGTCCTGGCGCAGCTCACCCCGCGGGGCCTGGAGCGCTGGCAGCAGGTGTCGCGTGCGGTGCGGGCGGAGTGGGCGGAGGCGGAGCCCTTGGCCCCGGGGGACGAGGACGCGCTGCGGACCCTGCTGGCCCGGCTCGGCGACGCGTGGGAGGAGACTCCGGAGGGGATCACAAGAGCTCGTGCGGGGCGCGCAGTTGAGCGAGGACGGTGAAGTCGGGCCCGTCCGCCTGCGCGAGATAGATGCGCTGGCGCACATGCCGTCCGTCGAGACCGAGCAGCCCGCGCGGCCCTTCGTAGCGGACGTCGCCTGCGGCCGCGCCGATGGCGGACACGTCGAGGGTTCGGGCCCGCTCGACGAGGGCGGCGAGCAGCAGCACGCCCTCGTAGCAGGACTCGCCGAGGCTGCCGGGCACGGGCGCGTCGACGCCGAAGCGCGCGGCGTAGCGGCCGTGGAAGTCGAGGGTGTTGCGGTCGGCGAGCGAGGCGAAGTAGCCGGCCGTGCTGAAGAGGTCGACGGTGGCCTCGGGACCGCTGGCGAGGAGCATGTTCTCGTCCATGAGCGTGGACAGCCGCAGACAGCGCCGGTCCAGTCCGGCGGCGGCGAACGCCCGGTGGAAACGGACGGCGTCACTGCCCACGAGGAGCACGATCACCCCGTCGGCGTCGGCGCGCTCGACGCGCCGCAGCAGCCCGGCGAACTCGTCGGTGCCGAGCGGGAGATACGCCTCTCCGCAGACGCGCCCCCGGCTCTCGCGGGCGTAGCGCCGGGCGGCGCGGGCGGTGTGCCGGGGCCACACGTAGTCGTTGCCGACGACGAACCAGCGGCGCACGCCCCGCTCCTCGGCGAGCAGCCGCATCGCGGGGAGCAGCTGCCAGGAGGGCGTCTCGCTGGTGAGGTAGACGCCGTCGGTGCGCTCGCCGCCCTCGTACAGGGCGGTGTAGACGTACGGCACGCGGTGCGCGATGCGCGGGGCGACGGCCTGGCGTACGGAGGAGATGTGCCAGCCGGTGACCCCGTGCACGGCGCCGGTGGCGACGAGGGCCTCGACCTCGTCGGCGACCTGCCGGGGGCCGGCGCCCCCGTCGACCTCCACCAGCCGTAGCTCCCTGCCGAGCACACCGCCGGACCGGTTGACCTCCTCGGCGGCGAGCTGTGCGCAGGACTCGCAGGTGGGCCCGAAGATGCCCGCGGGCCCCCGCATCGGGTACACGAGGGCGACGTTCAGGACCGACCCGTCGGCAGTGAACCACTCGGGGGCGCGGAGACGGGGCGGCGGCCTGTGCATGGCCCACATGATGGCGGCCCGGGGTGGAGCTCCCCAACCGGCGGTTCGCAGGGTGAGACCGCCGGCCGGGGAGGACGTGGCGTCCGGGGTCAGCCGGAGACGGTGATGGTGGAGCTGCCGCTGCTCTGGTAGCCCTCGGTCGCCATGATCATGTAGTACCTGAACTGGCCCATGTTCATGCCCGCGCGCGCCCAGGCGTCGAAGTGGTTGCCGGTGGTGATGGTGCCGGAGCCGCTGGTCACCTTGGACTGCCGGACGCTCCAGTACTGGTCGAACGTGCGGGTGCCCTCGACGGAGGGGGCGTTGTACCGGGTCGTCTTGTAGATGTCGTAGGTGCCGCCGTCGCTGTGGACGGTGCCCCGGTACTCGCCGGTGGGCCGGTAGCTGCCCCAGTTGTCGACGATGTAGTACTCGACGAGCGGGTTGGAGGTCCAGCCGTAGAGGCAGCCGTAGCCGTTGCCCGACGGGTTGAACCAGCCGGTGTACCGGACGGTCCGGCGCCCGCCGTTGGCCCAGCCCTTGCCGGCCACGAAGTTGCCGCAGTTGGTCCACCGGGTGCTGTAACTGCCGCCGCCGTTGAGCGTCATGGAGACGGAGCCGCCGCCGTCGGTCCAGAACGAGTAGTACATGCCGTCGTACCCGGTCTGGTTGGTGGTGATGGTGGTGGCGGCGTGCGCGGTGCCGGGCAGCAGCAGCCCGGACCCGGCGACGGCCGCGGCGGCGCCCGCGCCGGCGCCGACGAGGAAGCCCCGCCGGCTCAGGCCGCTGAAGGGGGGCGGGTTCTGCTCGGACTCGTACCGCTTGCCGTCCTGGTTCATGCGTCCTCCCGATGAAGGCTGGTGGGGGGCTGGGCGGCTGCTGCCACCCGCTGCCTTGCAGGGCCGACCTCCGTGACGCCCAAGTAACGCCTGGGGTACGGGGGTTGGCTGTCGTGCGGTGGCCACAGTGTTCGTAGGCGGACATGAGCGTGTCAACAGTTTCGGCAACCTTTCGGAAACTTCGCCTTCACACTTCAAGGCTCGCGCACCGTGTAAGCACAGGTCAGGCACCACGATGGCCGTACACCTTCGCCCGGATGCATGCACCTCCAAACAATCGAGGCGCAAGCCCGTGTGAAGGGATCGAAAGTTTCGCCGCCCGGGTACAGGCACGTGCACCCGTCACCACGGCCACCGGGACCCGCTCGCCGCACCGAGATAACGAAGCCCGCCCCACGACCCGCGAGAACCGGCCATCGGCGAGTTCACGCCACGCCGCGGGTCGAAGCGCCGCTTGACGTCAGCCGCTGCATTTCAGCCAATTCGGAGACTGAAGCACTTCGTTACCGAGAGCGTTACAACTGTTTCCCATGGTGACGGGCATCACTCCCGGTAACCGTGGGTTAACCCTGTTTCCACCCGTTTATCACGTTGGACGAGCCACCAAGATCCGGATTCGATAAGGGACTTGAACCACGGGGGGTGGCGGGATGTCCCCTCGGAGCCGAGAAGGGGGTCTCGATGCCAGGGGCACGGGAGACATTCAGCAGACGCCAGTCATTGGCCATCCTGGGCGGGATCGCGGCGGGTACCGCGCTGCCCCTGGGGGTGTTCGGGTCCCGGCCCGCGTACGCGGCGGACCCGGCGCCGGCCGACGGCGGCGTGGGGCTGCCCGACACCGACCGCGCCAAGGCCGTGCGGGCGTACCGGACGGGCGGCCGGGCGGTGCGCACGGCCGCGGCGGCGGCGCTCGTGGGCAACGCGGACGAGGTGACCGCGTTCCTCGGCGAGCGGCTGCCGGCGGCCCTGGCCGAGGACAACCGGTTCGTCCTCACCCAGGCCCTGGTCAGCGCGGGCAAGGCGACGCGGGCGGGGATCGGGGAGGCGCTGTCCGGCGGGGACGCGGCCGTCGCCGCCTACCTGGGAGGCGGCTTCCAGTCGGCGGTGCGCGAGGACCTGCGGGTGGCCGTCACCACGGTCAACGCGCACGGCGGCAAGGCCGTGAAGCGCGAGTCCTCCGAGGCGCTGACGGCCGGGACGGACTTCGCGCTGCGGTCCTTCCTCAGCGGCGGGCAGTACGACGCGCTCCACGAGGACCGGCGCGTCCAGGTGACCACGATCCTCGTCACCGCCTCGCCGCAGGTGCGGGAGTACGCCGAGCGGGCGCTCGACGACGGGTCACCGCGGGCCATCCAGTGGTTCCTGACGACGGGGCAGTACATCGCCCGGGCGCGGGACGAGGAGACGGCCACGATCCAGCAGCTGGTCAAGATCGTGGAGTCGGAGGGCAAGCTCGCCGAGCGCAGGACCGACGAGGCCGTCGAGCTGTCGCAGCAGGCGGTCCAGGCCGCCGAGAAGGCCAAGGCGGCCGCGCTGGAGGCGAAGGCCGAGGCCCTGGCCGCCGAACAGGACGTGCAGCGCTCGGCGAAGGCGGCGAACAAGGCGGCGCGGGCCGCCCAGGGAGCCGCGGCCGCCGCCTCGACCGCGGTGTCCGCCTCGCGTACCGCGCAGGCCGCCGCCCGGCGCTCGGTGTCCGCCGCGAACGCCGCCGCCGCCGCGGCCGCATCGGCGGGGCGCGCCGCGTCGCGTGCCTACCACGCCGCCATCAGCGCGTCGAAGAACGCGAACATGGCGGAGGCCGCCAACCAGGCGGCGCAGGCCGCGAAGGCGATGGTCAGCTGGGTCCGTACCGTGGCCGCGAAGGCCCGGCTCGCGGCCCTCGCCTCCGACGCCGCGGAGTCCGCGGGCCTCGCCGCCGCCGGTGCCGCGGTCGACTCGGCCGCCG
Source organism: Streptomyces sp. BJ20 (assembly GCF_022869105.1). Lineage (NCBI taxonomy): Bacteria > Bacillati > Actinomycetota > Actinomycetes > Kitasatosporales > Streptomycetaceae > Streptomyces > Streptomyces sp. BJ20. The sequence continues at coordinate 1,872,601 of NZ_CP094918.1, read as the reverse complement.
CCGCGCGCGCTTCGGCCGACGCCGCCGCGGCCTCCGGCGCCGCGCAGTCCCAGGCCGCCGAGGCGCAGCGCCAGGCCGCCGTCGCCGAGGCCGCGGCGGGACGGGCCACCGCGGCCGCGAGCCGGGCCTCGGCCCTGTCCCGCAGGTCGGCGGCCGCCGCGCGCACCGCGGCCGCCGCCGCCGACAGCGCGGCCGACCACGCGGACAAGGCTGCCCTCGCCGCCGAGGAGGCGGCCCTCAACGCCGGCAAGGCCGTGGACTACGCCAACCGCTCCACGGCCGCCGCGAACGCCGCCGTCGAAGCCGCGAACAAGGCCTACGACGCCGTCACCGAGGCGCGGGAGGTCGAGCAGGAGGCCCGTGAGGCCGAGATCGCCCGGCTGAACGAGGAGACCGAGGAAGCGATCGAGGTCGCCCGGCAGCAGCGGCGCGAGGAGACCGACCTGCTGGAGCGCGCCAACCAGCGGCGGACCCAGCAGACCCGGCTCTCCGAGGAACTGCTCGCGCTGATCACCGCGATGGACACGGCGTTCGCCGAGGGCCGGACCGGGGAGGCCGTGGACAAGGGGCGGCAGGCCGCCGTCCTGCTCCTCGACCGGTCCGGTACGTGGACCCGGGAGGCCGCCGAGTTCGCGCTGGCCGGCTCGGACGAGGACGTCCTGCGCTGGATCGAGGCCGACCGGCTGATCGCCCTGGAGCAGGACAACGCGGAGAACGCGGCGGCCGTCGCCGCGATCTCCACGCGCAACGTGGCCGAGGCCGCCGCCAAGGCGCTGGGCGCCGAGGACGCCGCCACCATCAGGACGTTCCTGGAGAGGGGCGCGGTCGAGGCGGCCCGGGACGACAACGAGGTGGAGGTCACCACGCTCCTCGCCGACCCCACCACCGGCACCGCCGTACGCAGGGCCGCCGAGGCCGCCCTGGCGGACGGCTCCGCCGAGGCGCTGCACACCTTCCTGCACGTGGAGCGCGCCGCGGCCGTCCACGAGGACGACCGGGTGGCGGCCACCACGCTGCTGGCGAGCGGCGGTCCCTACGTACGGGCCGCTGCGCAGGTCGCGCTCGAGGGCGACACGCACATGCTGCGCCAGTTCATCGGGACGACTCAGTACGAGTTCGCGCGCATCGACCACGACCACGCCACGCACATCAGCGCGATCCGCGCGGCCATCGCCCGGGCGGCCAAGGTCGCGCAGGACGCGCTCGAGGACGCGGCGTATGCCTCCGAGGCCGCGGCGCTCGCCCGCCAGGCCGCCGAGGAGGCCACCGAGTGGTCCGACAAGGCGAAGGGCTGGGCGGCCGACGCCAAGGCCTCCGCCGAGGAGGCCCGCAGGAACGCGGAGGCCGCGGAAGCCTCCGCCGCCTCCGCCGCCAGGTCCGCCGAGACGGCCGCGAGCGCCGCCGCGACGGCCCGCAGGGCGAGCGCCGTGGCGCGGGACGCGGCCAACCGGGCCGTGCGCTCCGCCTCGACCGCCGCGGCCTACGCCGCCGACGCGCAGGCCTCCGCGACGAAGGCGCGGCAGGCGGAGCTGGCGGCCGGCAAGTCCTACGCCCAGGCGGCGAGGGCCGCCACCGAGGCGCGGATCCTGGTGATCCAGGCCGCGATCCGGCAGGCGATCCAGGACGCCATCGACAACTCCAAGGTGCCGATCGACGGCAAGACCGGGCTGCCCGACGGCGCGGAGAGCTGTCTGACGCCGTTCGGCGACCCGATCGAGCACAGCAACAGCACCAACCCGTGGGAGCTGGGCCTGAGCTGGCTGACCGGCGACGGCCCCCGGGCGCAGTGCTTCGGCCCGAACGACGAGTTCACCCGTCTCTACCGCGAGCACGCGCACACCAGGGGCGTGATCGCGTACTTCCTCAGCGAGTGGCAGCGCACCGGGAAGTACCAGCTGGGCAAGACCTACATGTACGACTACCAGCTCAGCGGCTTCGACGGCGTCGGCAAGTACCTCACCGACTACGGCACGCTCGCCACGGCCGGGCTCACCGGCAACCTCGCGTACACGTTCCTGGGCTCGCACCAGGTCCGTATGACTCCCGTCCGGGAGAACGCGGACGGCTCGGTCACCTGGCGGTACACCGCGTACAACGAGTCGGACATCGAGTCGGCGACGCACCCCCCGGTCATCGGGTACACGGACTGGTGGAGCGACACCGTGGGCGCGTTCGTCGACAAGGTCGTAGGTGACGAGGGGCCGATGTCGCCCAAGACCCAGGTGATCGAGTTCGACGTCACCCTCGGCCCGTGACGCGCGGGACGGCACGGGCACGGTGGCTGTCCGCCGTGCTCGCCGCTTCCGCCCTGCTCGTCTCGGGGTGCTCGGAGGAGGTCGACCCGCTCGAACTGCCCGGTGTGTACCGGAACGACGACGGCGGGCGGATCGAGCTCTCGGCGGACGGGACGTTCACGGCCACCGGGGTGACCACGGACGAGGGCGCCGGGCCGGCCGACTTCAGCGGCACCTGGGACTACGAGAGGCCGAGCACGTCCGGCGACTTCGTGTACCTGGGCGTGGAGGACGGCGGGCTCGGGACCACCGGCGGGATCCAGCTCTACGTGGAGGACCAGGACACGCTGTACTTCCAGCTCGATCCCGACGGTCCCGTGACGCAGACGTACGACAGGGCGAGCTGAGCCGCCCTCTTCCCCAAGGGCGCGAGCCCGAGAGATCCGACCATCTAGGACTGTGATGAAGACACGCAACGCACTCGTGCGCCTGCTGGGCGCCGCGGCCACCGCCGGCGCGCTGGCCTGGGCCGTGCTCGCCCAGGGCGGCGCCGCCGGTTCCCCCACCGAGGCCGTCGCAGGCGACACGCCCGGCTACGCCGTCGAGGACTACGCCTACCCGAACGCCGACACGATCCTGGCCGAGCAGGACATCGTCCTCAAGCGCGGCGACGGCCACATCGTGCTCGCCGACTGCGCCGCCGGGGCCGACCTGCTGCGGTTCCTCGCCCGCGACCGCGAGGACGTCTGCTTCGAGGTCACCGCCGACACCGGCTTCCTGACCCTCGAACTGCCCGCGGTGCACGGGGTGAAGACGGACGACTCCGCCAACACCCACCTGGAGATGACGGCCGAGGACGACCAGGTCGAGTACGACATCCCGGCGGACACCTGGGCGGGCGTCGGCGAGTCCGTCGACGGCCGGGAGCACGTACTGGTCGAGATCCACGTCACCAACTGAAGCCACGCCTCCCCATGATTGAGGAACCCACTTTCATGTCCTTCATCAGACGTCCTCGGCCGGCCGGGCTCTGCGCCGTCCTGGCCGCCGGGTCGCTCGCGCTGAGCGCGGCGCCCGCCCTCGCCGTCACCGGCGGTACGCCGGTGGCCGCCTCGGACACCACGTACGCCTACACGGCGAAGATCACCGTCGGCGCCCACGACCGCGGCTGCTCCGCCGTCCTGGTGGACCCGGAGTGGCTGCTGACCGCGGCCAGTTGCTTCGCCGAGGACCCGGCCGCCTCGCTCGCCGTCCCGGCCGGCGTTCCCGCCAAGGCGACGACCGCGGTGGTCGGCCGGTCCGACCTCACCGGCACGCAGGGCGCCGAGCGCCGCGTCGTCGAGCTCGTACCGCGCACGGACCGTGACGTGGTGCTGGCCCGCCTCAGCCGGCCGGTCACCTCCGTGACCCCGGCGGCGTTCGCCGGCGGCGCGCCCGCGGCCGGCGCGGAGCTGACCTTCGCCGGATACGGCCGGACGAAGACGGTGTGGGCGCCGAACGAGCTGCACACCGGCGTCCACACCGTGGACTCCACCGCGGGCACCTCAGTGAACGTCACCGGCAAGGGCGGGGTCGCCGCCTGCATGGGCGACGCCGGCGGCCCGGTCCTCTCCGGCGGCACGCTGGTCGGCCTCACCAGCCAGTCGTCCCAGGGCGGTTGCCTCGGCACCGACGAGACGCAGACCTCCACGGCGGGCGTCGTCGCGCGCGTCGACGACCTCGCCGCCTGGGTCGCCCAGAAGACCGGCGCCACCCGCATCACCGACTTCAACGGCGACGCCGTCGAGGACATAGCCGTCGGCGACCCGATGGCCACGGTCGGCGGCGACACCACCGCGGGTCTGGTCCGGGTCGTGTACGGCGGCGGCAAGGGCACCGCCGAGATCACCCAGGACCTCGACTGGGTGCCCGGCGGCTCCGAGCCCGGCGACCACTTCGGCAACCACCTCGCGACCGTCGACTACAACGAGGACGGCTACACCGACCTCGTGGTGTCCGCGTCGGAGGAGGATCTCGGCACCGCGACCGACGCCGGTTTCGTCGACATCCTGTTCGGCGGCAGGAACGGTCTCGGCACCGGTCCGGCCGCGCGCCACCTCGAGCAGGGCGCCGGCACCGGCTCCATCGGCACCGCCACGCCCGAGAGCAACGACCGGATGGGCGCCGCCCTCGAGGCGGGCACCACCGCCGAGGGCAGGCCGTGGGTCCTGATCGGCGCGCCGGGCGAGTCGATCGGTTCGCTCGCCAAGGCGGGCGCCGCCTTCTACGTGCACGGCGACACCAGCACCGACATCAACCAGGACTCGCCCGGCGTCCCCGGCGCGGCCGAGGCGAACGACGCCTTCGGCACGGCCGTGACGGGCGACTCCAACTACATCGCCATGGGCGCTCCCGGCGACGCCATCGGCGGCGACGCGAACGCCGGCAACCTCGCCGTGTTCAGCCACACGCTGGACGCCGCCGGACGGCCCACCCTGGTCACGGGACTGGACCAGGACAACGAGAAGATCAACGCCGGGGCCGAGGCCGGTGACAAGTTCGGTCAGGCCCTCGCGCTCGTCGCCTACCGCCCCGCCGGCGCGGCCGCGGCCACCGACTCGATCCTCGCGGTCGGCGCGCCGGGCGAGGCCCTGGCGGCCGAGACCGGCGGCGCGCAGCTGGCCGAGGCGGGCAACGTCCTCCTCCTGCACATCAAGGGCGACGGCACCTGGGACTACCTGCGCGCGCTCAACCAGGGCTCGGGGACCGACGACCGCTCCGGCACCATCGAGGCGGGCGACCGCACGGGCGCGTCCCTGAGCGCCGTCAACACCGCGCCGCGCCAGGTCGGTTCGGCCGAGACGCTGAAGGTCGCCGTGGGTGTCCCCGGTGAGGACCTCGCGGGCGTCACCGACGCCGGCGCCGTCCACACCTTCTCCCTGATGGGCGCGGCGGGCGCGAACGACTCGTGGATCGAGGCCGGCGACGGCGACGGCGTCCCGGGGCCCCCGAGCGCCGGCGCCAAGATGGGCACGAGCATCCACTTCACCCCGCGGAACCTCTACGTCGGCATGCCCTACGGGCCCGCCGCGACCGGGGCCGTGCACGTCCTGCCGTTCCCGAACGCCGTGACGGGCGGCACCAGCGCGCCCGCCACGACGTACCGGCCGGGCCAGGACGGACTCCCCGCCCACGGCGAGTACTTCGGCTACGCAGTGCGGTGACGGACGCGGGTGCACCACACCTCGGACGGCGGCGTCCTGCGCCGCCGTCCGAGGCAGCCACTCCAGGCCCCGCCGGGCGCGCCCCGGCGGGGCCGCGTGCTGCCCGGCCGGGCCGCACCGGCTCCTCCGTGCGGAGAGGTGACCTCACCGCACTCGCGGTGACGGTCCCTCCGCCGTCACGACCAGCGCCGCCTGGTCGTCGTCGACCGTGCGCCCGTTCGTGAACGCCTCGATGTCCTCCGTCAGCGTCCGCACGATGTCCGTCGCGGCCGGACGGGCCGGGGCGGAGGCCAGGGCCTTGAGCAGGCGTGCGTCCCCGTACTGTTCCCTGCCCGCGGCCCGGCACTCGGTGATGCCGTCGGTGTACAGCACCAGGCTCTCCGTGGGGCGCAGCGTGAGGCGGACGGCGTCGAGCCGGGGCGGGATGCCGATGCCGATCAGGCCGCCGTGGGCCTCGACCGGGGTCACCGTGTGACCGGCGTCCAGCAGGAGGGGCAGGGTATGGCCCGCCCGCACGAGCTCGACGGCGAGTCCGTCGTCGACCGGCGTCAGATGGCCGTAGACGAGCGTCACGAAGCCGTTGTTCTCCTGGGAACTGCGGTCGTTCAGGGCCCTGTCGACGGCTTTGACGATGCCGACCGGGTCGGCGAGGAGCGGGGCGACGGCACGGGCGGTGTGCCGGACCAGGGCCGTCGTGGTGGCGGCCTTGGCGCCGCGCCCGCAGACGTCCCCCAGGACGAAGGACCAACTGCCGTCCCCGCGGGGGAACACGTCGTAGAAGTCGCCGCCGATGTCGAGCCCTTGACCCGCCGGGTGGTAGAAGGCCGCCACCTGGGCGCCGGGGACGTCGGGCAGGTCCGGCAGCAGGAGGCCGCTCTGGAGGTCGCGGGCGAGGGCGGCGCGCTGCGCGTACTGGCGTGCGTTGCGCGCGGCCGACGCGGCGCGGCGGGCCACCTCCTCCGCCAGCGCGATCCGGTGGCCGTCGAGGGACGCGCCGTCCGTCGCGTAGAGGCTCAGCACGCCGAAGGGCCGCTCCCGGTCCATGAGCGGCACACAGACGTAGCCGGTGACGCCCAGTTCCTGCCACGGTCCGGGACCGGGCGGGGTGCGGCGGGCCACTTCGGTGAGGCCGGTGGCCAGGACCCGCGCGACGGCGTCGTCCTCGGTCTCGCGGACGGCGCTGTGGGAGGCGAGCAGTTCACGGGCGCGCCCGGTCGTGGCGGCGGACGCCACCCGGATCATCCGTCCGGCCTCCACGACGTCCACCGCGGCGAGCGGGGCCAGCGCCGGGACGGCCAGCTCGGCCAGGCGCCGCAGCGTCTGCCCCTCGTCCAGCGGTCCTGCCAGCGCGGTGCTCACGGTCAGCAGGTAGGAGAGGTCGTCGCGGGCCGCCCTCTCCCGGGCGTCGGCGGTCCGCCGGGCCTGCTCGGCGTGGTGCCGCTCGACGGCGAGGGCGGCGGTGTCGACGAACAGGCCGGCCAGCGCGAGGTCGGTGTCCTGGGGGGCGCGCGGTGTGCGGTGGTACATCGCGAAGGTGCCCAGCACCCGCCCGTCGCGCCCGAGGATCGGGGTGGACCAGCAGGCGGCCAGCCCCGCCTGGCCGGCCAGCTCACGGAAGTCGTCCCACAGGGGGTCGGTGGCGATGTCGGTGACGATCACCTTCTGCCGGCGGTGGGCGGCCGTGCCGCAGGAGCCGGCGCCCTCACCGGTGGCGATGCCGTCGATGGCCTGGTTGTAGAAGGCGGGCAGGCTGGGGGCGGCGCCGTGGTGCAGATGCCGGCCCTCCTCGTCCGCGAGCAGCACCGAGACGATGACGTCGGGGGACAGCTCCTCGATCACCCGGCACATGCCCTCCAGCACCTCCGGCAGGGGTGCCTGGCGGGCGATCTGCTCCAGGAGGGCGCGCTGCTCGGCGGCCAGCCGCCGGGCGTGCTTGACCTGGGTGGTCTCCACCCCGATCATGCGGACGCCCACCACGTTGCCGCCGGTGTCGCGGCGGGCCTCGTAGGTGAAGTCGACGTACGCCTCGCGGGCCCGGCGGCCGACGCCGAGGACGACGCGGGTGTCCCGGCCGACGTGCCGCTCCCCCGTCCGGTAGACCTGGTCGAGCAGCCGGAGGAAGCCCTGGGCCTCCAGTTCGGGCATCAGATCGCCGAGCGGCACACCGGTGCGCTCGCGCTGCCCGCCCCCGATCGCGGTGAAGAACGCCGGGTTCGCGGCCTCCAGCACATGGGCGGGCCCCGCCATGGAGGCGAACAGCGCCGTCGACGTGCCGAACAGCACCGACAGAGCGTCGTCCCGGTCCGGTACCGCCGACGACGGGCGCGAGACCTCGCCGGTCCGCGGTTCCCGTTCAGGTCTCATCCCGTTCCCTCCGCCGGCGCGTGCGCCGGGTCGGCGCCGCTTTCCCCGGAACCGGTCCGTTTTCCGCGGCCGGCCCGTGCGTCCTGGCGTCCCGGCTGCCCCGGACGGCGCCGCCCATGACGGGATGTGGCGCAACGAACGCGAGGGCGGCGGCGCCGCCGGGGGTGGTCGGAGCGGGGGGAGGGACCGTCCGCCGGTGCGAGGGCGGGGGTCCGTGAGGGGCGGTTCACCGGGACGGCCCGGCACCGCCGAAGGCATCGTCGACACCCTGATCCACGGATGCGGTCACGGACGCGTCCACGCCCGGGTCCCCGGATGCGATCGCGGATGCGTCCACGCCCGGGTCCACGGATGCGATCGCGGACACGTCCACGCCCGGGTCGGATGCGATCGCGGAGGCGTCCACGCCCCGGTCCGCGGATACGGCCACGGAGGCGTCCACGCCCCGGTCGGCCGATGCGTGCGCGGACACGTCCACGCCCGGGACCGCGGATGCGTGCGCGGACACGCCCGCGCCCCTGTCCGCGGATACGGTCACGCCCGCGCCCCGGTCCACGGATGCGGTCACGGACACGCCCGCGCCCCGGTCGGCGGACGCGCGCCCGCCCTGCTCCGCGGCGCCGTCCACGCCCTCGTGCCCGGCGTCGCCGTCCGTCCCCCCGGCCACGTCCAACGCCGCCAGCGCGTCCGCGACCGTGTCGTGCATGGGGAGCAGCTCGGCGATACCGGTCATGGTCACCATGCGCTCGAGACGCTCGGGCACGCGCGCGACGCGCACCGAGCCGCCCGCCTTCTCGGTGGCGTGCAGCAGGACGATCAGGGTGGTGAGGCCCGTGGAGTCGACGAAGTCCACCTCGGCCATGTCCAGGACGAGGTGTCGGGCGCCTCGCGTCACCGCGGTCAGCGCCTCCGCCCGCAGCACGGGGGCGGTGTGCAGGTCGACGTCTCCGGTGACGACGATCACGGCGGTGTGCTTGTCGGTGTACCGGACGGTCGTGTCGAGGGCCTCACTCACCTGGGGCAACTTTCCTGAACGGTCGGGCTCCGGAACAGCGTACGGCGGTGGGGCGTCGCCGCCGCACGGGCGTCCGGAAGGGACGGGCACCGTGCGTTTTCCCCGGTCCGGGTCGCTCAACCCTGCGGCCCGTCCCGAACCCCGGAGCGGTGGACGGTGGCCAGCGCGGCGAGACCCGAGACGGTGAGGACGGGCTCGAGCAGCGGAGGAACGACGAGTTCCAGCCGTTCGGCGTGGGCGAACAGCACGCTCAGCCCCGCGCTGTCGAGGTACTCCACCTCCGTCAGGTCCACGACGAGGGGGCCGGGGCGGCTGTCCAGGGCCTCGGCCAGACGACCGGCGTTGCTCATGTCGATCTCGCCGCCGACGGCGAGACGGGCGGCGCCGTCGGGGCCCCGTCCGGGCGCGAGCGTGAGCGGGGTTGTCATCAGTCGATCCTCATCTGCATGTCGACGGTGGTGCCGGACGGGCCGGGAGAGACGGTGACGTGCTGCATCATCGCCCGCATCAGGGACATGCCCCGGCCGCGGTGCGTGTCCGCGCCGGGCTGCGGGTCCTTCCACCGGCCGCTGTCGGCCACCGTGACCCGCAGGGTGTCCACCAGGGCCACGGCGCGCAGCCGTACGTCGTTCCCCGGGGCGTGCCGGTGGCCGTGCTCGATGGCGTTCGCGCACGCCTCGCCGACGGCGACGAGGACGTTCTGCACCGCGTTCGGCGGCAGCTCGCACCGGGCGAGCCAGCTCCGCAGCGCCCGGCGGACCGGAGCGAGCTGGGAGGACTCGGCCGGGAAGGTGATGTCCAGCGGGGCGGGGTGGCGGTACAGCAGCAGCGCCACGTCGTCGTCGTACCCGCCGTCCGGCTCGAGCCTCGCCATCACGGCTCCGGCGAGGTCCTCGACCGGCATGTCGCGGCCCTCCTGCACGGCGTCACCCGCCTGTGCGATGCCGGTGCTGAGCGGCAGCCGCCGGCGTTCGACGAGACCGTCGGTGTACAGCAGCAGCGTGGCCCGGGCGGGCAGGGAGCACGTGGCCTCCGGGCGCGTCCGGCCCGGTCGTACGGCGAGGGGCAGCGCACGTCCCTCCTCCAGCAGCCGTACGGTGCCGTCGCGGTGCACGAGGATGCCCGGCGGGTGTCCGGCGCTGGAGTAGGTGAGTTCTCCGGTGGCGGGGTCGAGCACCCCGCAGAAGACGGTCGTGCACAACGCGCCCGCCACGCCGGCCGCGAACTGGTCGAGCGCCTCCAGCGCGCGGCCGGGGCTCGGGTCCTGCAGCAGCAGGGCGCGGCAGGCGCTGCGCAGCTGCCCCATGACGCTGGCCGCCTCCAGGCCGCGTCCGACGCAGTCGCCGACGACGATGCCGATGCGCCCGTCCGGCAGGGTGACGGTGTCGTACCAGTCGCCGCCCACCTCCAGCGGGCGCGAGGCGGGTTCGTAGCGTACGGCGAAACCGTCGGGGAGCCGGGCGGGGCCGAGGATGGCGCGCTGGAGGGCGATCGCGGCCTCCCGCTGCTGGTCGATCTGGTGCGCCCGCACCAGGCCCTGGGCGAGGTGCCCGGACAGCAGCGACAGCAGCAGCCGGTCCTCGGAGGTGAACGGCCGGTTCCCGCCCAGGTCGACCCACAGGGTCAGCGGGCCCTGCGGGTGTTCCAGCAGGACGCCCGCGCCGCTGTCCTCCGTGACCACGGTGAGCGGGGGGCGGCCGCGCAGCGCGTCGAGCCGTTCCCGGCGAGCCTCCGGCAGGTCCTCCCAGCGCAGGTCCGGGCCGGTCGCGGTGAGCGCCGGGGTGTCGTCCCCGTCGAAGACGGCGGCCAGCACGACGTCCGCGCGCCACAGCGACCGCAGCTGGTCCAGGGCGCCGGACAGCGCCTCGGGCATGCTGGAGGCGCGGGACAGCGAGGTGCTGAGCGCCGCGAGCGCCGTCTCCCGCTGGACGGCGTAGTGCTCGGCGGTGACGTCGCGGAAGGTGCCGACGGTGACCCGGCGTCCGGTGTCCGGGTCCTCGGCCTTGTTGTAGTTCACGGCGACCCACCGGCGGCGGCCGTCGCGGCGGGTGACCGGCACGGTGTACGAGCCGCGCGGGTTCACCAGCAGGCCGGCGAAGGCTTCGCCGACCTGCGCGTGCGCGCCCGGGTCGGTGACCGCGTCCGGCCACCACGGGTGGGCCGGGGCGTACGGCAGGTCCTCGGGGCCGTAGCCGAGGATGTCGGTGAAGGCCGTGTTGATCTCCACGACGGCGCCGGACTCGTCGCAGACGAAGAACGCCTCCTGGAGCGAGTCGACGAGCGCGGTGCGCCAGCGCAGGTGGTGGCCGCGCAGCCGGGCCAGTTCGACGTTGGCGCGGACCCGGGCGAGCAGTTCGGCGGCGGCGAAGGGCTTCACCAGGTAGTCGTCGGCACCGGCCCGCAGTCCCTCGATCGACGCCTCCTGCCCGGCCCTGGCCGACAGCAGCAGCACCGGCACGGAGGCCGTGCGGGAGTCGCCGCGCAGCCGGGTCACCAGCTCCAGCCCGTCCAGCCGGGGCATCATCACGTCGCTGACGACGAGGTCGGGCGTGCGGCGGCGCGCGGCGTCGAGGGCTTCGACGCCGTCGGTGACGGCGGTGACCTCGTATCCCCCGGCGGTCAGGATGCGGGTGAGGTACTCGCGCATGTCGGCGTTGTCGTCGGCGACCATCACGCGTGCGCTGCGGGTGGGACCGGCGTCCGACCCGAGCGGGGCGGCTGCCGCCTCCCCCGGGCCGTCGCCTTCCGCCGCGCCCACCGGGAGCCAGCGGAGGGCCTCGTGGACGTACGGGCCGGCGGTGGCCGAGGCCCTGGCGGCGGCCGGCTCCGACACCACGGAGCCCTCGGGCAGGTGCGCGGTGCCGAACGGCACGCGGACGGTGAAGACGGTGCCCTTGCCCTCGGCGCTCTCGGCGTCGATCGTGCCGCCGTGCAGCCCGACGAGTTCCCGCACCAGGGCCAGCCCGATGCCGCTGCCCTCGTTCGACCGGGAGCGGGCGTTCTCGATGCGGTGGAAACGCTCGAACAGGCGCGGCATCTCCGCCTCCGGCACGCCGGTCCCGGTGTCGGCCACGGTGACCACGGCGTGCGGGCCGGAGCGGCGCACGGTCACGCGGACGGTGCCCTCGAAGGTGAACTTCAGCGCGTTGCTGAGGAGATTGAGGATCACCTTCTCCCACATGGTGCGGTCCACGTGCACCGGTTCGTCGAGGGCGGGGCAGTCCACGTCGAAGGTGAGCCCGGCCCGTTCGACGGCCGAGCGGAACACGCTGGCCAGCTCCGCCGTCACCGCGCCGAGTTCGACCGGCTCGTAGCGGGCCTGCATGCGGCCGGCCTCGATACGGGAGAAGTCGAGCAGCGTGTTGACGAGTTTGCCCAGCCGCAGCCCGTTGCGGTGGATGGCGTCGAGTTCCGTCGTTACGTCGTCGCCCGCGTCCGCGAGCCGGGTCCGCAGCTCCTCGACCGGGCCCATGATCAGGGTGAGCGGGGTGCGCAGCTCGTGGCTGACGTTGGAGAAGAAGGCGGTCTTGGCCCGGTCCAGCTCGGCGAGTTCCTCCGCGCGCCGCTGCTGCGCCTCGTAGCTGCGGGCGCTGCCGATGCCGGAGGCGATGTGTCCGGCCGCCAGCTCGACGAACCCCCGGTAGCGGTCGTCGAGGGCGCGGTAGCGGTTGAGGCCGGCCACGAGGAAGCCGTACGGCGCGCTGCCCTGCTGGAGCAGGGGCACCACGAGCGCCTCCACGGGCGGCTCGGACCGGCCGCCGCCGGGCAGGTCGTCGAAGGGCGCGCCGGTCAGCGGGACGAGGCGTGCCTCCCCCTCGGCCAGCGCGGCGACGGGCCAGACGCCTTCGTCGCCGCTCTCGTCGCCGGTCCGGTTGCCGCCCACGGGGAGGACGCGGGGCGCGACGGGAGTGCCGGGGGTGACGCCGCTCGCGCCGGCGAGCCGGGCGTCGTCGCCGTCGAACAGGTAGGTCAGGGTGAAGGGCAGGTCCTGCGGATTGCGGGACAGCTGCCGGTCGGCGAAGGCCAGCACCTCCTGCTCGGTGCGGATCACACTGGGGTCGGAACCGAGGTCGCGCAGGGTGGCCATGCGCCGCTCGCCGATCACCCGCTCGGTCTCCTCGCTGACCACACAGAGCATGCCGACGACGTCGCCGGTATCGTCCCGCAGCGGGCTGTAGGAGAACGTGTGGTACGTCTCCTCGGTGTAGCCGGACCGCTCCAGGAAGAGGAGCAGCCCTTCGTCCCAGGTGGCCCGGCCCGTGCCCAGCACGGCCTCGATGCGGGGCCCGATGTCCCCCCAGATCTCCGCCCACACCTCGCTCGCGGGCCGCCCCAGCGCCCAGGGGTACTTACGGCCGAGGGTGTCACGCCGGTAGGCGCCGTTGCAGAAGAACGTCAGCTCCTCGCCCCACGCCATCCACATCGGGAACCGGGAGGAGAGCAGGATGCTGACGGCCGTCCGCAGACTCTGCGGCCACTCCTCCGGCGGGCCGAGCGGGGTGGCCGCCCAGTCCACCCGGGCGAGGTCCGCGCCGACCTCCGGATCGGAGGTGAACACCTGCGCGCCGACGCCGTCTCCCGGCGGGCCTGATCGCTCCACGCAACACCCTTTCCCGTCATGCCGGCCGGTGCCTTCGGCCACGCCCGTGTTCGTCCGATGCGGTCACCCCGCCCGCCTTCGCGGCCATGCGCTCCGCCCACGCCACGCCGTGAAACGTGGCGGTCCGTCGCGGTCCACCGTGCCCCGCATTCGCCCGGCCATGCCACCCCGGCGATGGCCACCACCGGGGTGTGCGCGGCGGGGACGGGACGTCGCGGCCGGGGCGCGAGTACAGTGTCAGACCCGTCCGCCTCATTCTTTCTCCCGCCCCTCGGCCGGATGGCCGGCCTCTGCCGGAAGCGACGGATACATGGCTCTGGTGGTGCAGGACCGCACGTTCCTCGACGCCCTCAGCGACGAAGCGCGGAAGGATCTGCTCCGGATCAGTGTCGAGCGAACGTTCCGGGCGGACGAGCGGCCGGCTGCGCCGGATCGATCTGCTGGACCCCGGCGCGGACCGGGCCGCCGAGCTCGCCACCACCCTCATGGACCACTACCTGCACTGGCGGTCCGACGTGAAGTACCGGCGTCTGCTGGACACCGACCCGAACTCGGCCGACCCCGCGCACCGGCGCTTCCACGACCTGCTCCGGGACGTGTGGCCCGGTAGGTACGACGGGGCGGGAGGGACGGACACGGGGCCCGTCCCCGTGGCCACCCCGGCGCAGGTGCGGGCTCCGGCTCCCTCACCTGCCCCTGCCCCGTCCGTCCCGGTCCAGGAACACAGCCAGGACCCCGCTCCGACCCACCGGCGACAGCCGCAGCCGGACGTCCAGCGGTTCCCCAGCCGTCAGCCGGCCGGACAGGCATCCGTCTCCGACCCGAGCTGGACCTCGCCGTCGGAGTGGCGGCAACAGCAGGCCGAGGACGTGCGGTCCGCCCCTCGGCAGCCGGGCCCGGAGACGGAGCCGGAGCCGGAGGCAGCGGGGCAAGCCGCGACGGGTACCGCGGAGGGGACGGACTGCTCACTCGAAGCGCCGGACGGACGGCCCGCGGAAACCCAGGGCCCGTGCGGGTCCGTCCCGGCCGTGCGGCGGGAACGGCCCGCCCACGGAGTACCGTCGGGGCCCGTCACCCACCATGGACACCCAGGGCCGTCGACCACGCCGACCCCGTATCCGCCACCGCCGAGCGCGCCCCCTGAGTTCCACCCAGGAGTGGACGCGCCCGCCGCCCGTGGCACTACGGGTGACGGCGCGGGTTTCACCACGGTCCCGGGACGGGGGGCGATCACCGACCGGCTGACTCCGGAGCGTCAACGGGCGCTGCGGGACGAGGCGTTGCCGGTGCTCTTCGACCAGCCGGTCGCGGGACGGTCGACGGTCTCCAAATTCCTGGGGCACAGGGGCCGCCGGGCCCGTCTGGAGATGTCCCAGGTCCGTGCCCTGGCCGACGACCTGACCTGTGCGACGAACCGTGCGGGACACGCCGCCGACCTCCGGCACAAAACAGAGGAACGCCTGTCGCAGACCCACCACGAGGACCTGCTGTCCCTCCTGCGCCAGCCCCTGACCTACGCGGCGCAGAGCATCGTCCTCGAGCACCTGCCGCACGCGGTCCAGACGGAGGAGACGGCGCGCGACCTGCTCGCCGGACTTCTGGCGGTGGACTTCCGCGTCACGCCTCGCCTGGACCACTCGGACCCGTACGCGGCCGACCTGCACACCCGGCGCATCGCCCGCATGGTCCGTTGGTTCTTCACGTGGCTGGTCGATCCCCGGACCACGAAGTACCAGGTCCCCCGGCTCACCAAGTACCTGCGCTCGATCGCCTCGTCCGACGCGCCGGAGGACCACCACATCCTCCAGGAACTCCTGATCGACGCGGAGGAGAACCGGATCCCCGACCTCCCGAGGGAGACCTGGCTCGCCGTCACCCGCGCGCTGTACGAGAAGGCCCACGCCGTGCAACGGCACTGACTCCTCCCTAGCGTCGACGCCACTGGTCGGCGACGTGCGCGTACCCGGGTTGCCGGCTTCGCCGCGCCGTGGACCGATGCTGCAGCGGCGATCACGGCCGGTAGATCATCTCCAGCAGCCCGGCTGCGATGAGCGTCCACGCGCCGACGCCGATGAGCCACATCGAGTCAGCGAGAGCACCCCCGGCGATCAGGACGACCGAGCCGCTCGTGAGGCCGACGATCCGGGACCGCATACCCCATTCCCGGGGTGGCTTCATGTCTGCACAGTCCTCTCGGTGGTGCGTGGGCTCCGGCCCCCGTAGGACCGTCCGCCTCGTCGGGACCGCGTGCGCGCGTACGCTCCCCGGGCCATCAGGACGTGACCGCGGGGGACACGTCCGGCCGCTCCCGCCGGCGCCCGGGCGCGGTCCGTACGGCGAGCACCATGGTCAGGCCGCCGCCGGGGGTGTCCTCGGCGTGCAGAGTGCCGCCGATGGCCTCGGCGAAGCCGCGGGCGACCGCCAGTCCGAGTCCCACCCCGTCGCCGCGCGGGGCGTCGCCGTAGCGCTGGAAGGGTTCGAAGATGCGGTCCTTGACCTCGTCCGGGACACCGGGGCCGCGGTCGACGACCCTGATCTCCACCCGGTCGGCCATGGCGCTCGCGGAGACCAGGACGCGCTCGCCCGGCGGGCTGTACTTCACCGCGTTCTCGACGATGTTGGCGACCGACCGTTCCAGCAGGCCGCGGTCCACGCCGACCATGGGCAGGCTCTCGGGCACGTCCAGGTCCACGCTGTCCTCGGGTACGGCGCCGAGCGCCATGGGGACGACCTCGTCCAGGTCGGTCTCGCGGATGATCGGCGTGACGGTGCCGGTCTGCAGGCGGGACATGTCCAGCAGGTTGCCTACCAGGTGGTCGAGGCGGTCGGCGCCCTCTTCGATGGCTTCCAGCAGCTCCGCCTGGTCCTCCTCGGACCACTCGACGTCGTCGGAGCGCAGGGACGTCACGGCCGCCTTGATCCCGGCGAGCGGGGTGCGCAGGTCGTGGCTGACGGCGGCGAGCAGCGCGGTGCGGATACGGTTGCCCTCGGCCAGTTCCTCCGCGCGGTCCGCCTCGCCCTTGAGACGCCGGCGGTCCACGACGACAGCGGCCTGGGCGGCGAAGGCGGCCAGTACCCGCCGGTCGGCGGCCGGCAGGACCCGGCCGCACAGGGACAGGGCCATATGGTCGCCGACGGGGACGTCGACGTCCGCGGCGTCCGGGGTCGTGGCGGGCCGGGGGCCCACGCTGCCGGCGCACGTCCAGGGATCCTTCTCACCGGCCCGCTCCAGCAGCGCGACCGACTCCATGCCGAAGGTCTCGCGGACGCGTTCCAGCAGGTCCTCCAGCCCGGTCTCGCCGCGCAGCACGTTGCCCGCGAGGAAGGACAGGATCTCCGACTCGGCCCGCAGCCGGGCGGCCTGGTGGGTGCGGCGGGCCGCGAGGTCCACCACGGAGGCCACCGCCACGGCCACGCCGACGAAGACCACGATGGCGACGATGTTCTGCGGGTCGGCGACGGTCAGGGTGTGGACGGGCGGGGTGAAGAACCAGTTCAGCAGCGTGGAGCCGACCACGGCGGAGGCCAGCGCCGGCAGGAGTCCGCCCAGCAGCGCCGCCGCCACCGTCAGGGTCAGGAACAGCAGCATGTGGTTGGCGAGGCCGATGTCCGGCACGACGCTTTTCAGGAGCCAGGTGAGCAGGAGGGGACCGAGCACGCCGGCCAGCCAGCCGCTGATCACCCGCGAGCGCCCGAGGCGTGCGCCGCGCGCCACCGGCAGTCCGCGGCCCTTGCCGACCTCGGCGTGCGTGATGAGGTGGACGTCGAGGTCGGGGCCGGACTCGCGGGCGACCGTGGCGCCGACGCCGGGCCCGAAGACGTACTGCCAGCTGCGGCGCCGTGAGACGCCGAGGACGATCTGGGTGGCGTTCGCCCCCCGGGCGAAGTCGAGCAGGGCGGCGGGGATGTCGTCGCCGACGACCTGGTGGAAGGTGCCGCCGAGATCCTCGACGAGCGTGCGCTGAAGGGCCAGCTCCTTCGGGGACACGGCGGTGAGGCCGTCGCTGCGGGAGATGTAGACGGCCATGACCTCCCCTCCGGCGCCCTTCTCGGCCAGCCGCGCGGCGCGCCGGATCAGGGTGCGCCCCTCCGGGCCACCGGTGAGGCCGACCACGATCCGCTCCCGCGAGCCCCATATGGCCGAGACATGGTGCTCGCTGCGGTACTCGGTGAGGTGGGCGTCGACCCGGTCGGCGACCCAGAGCAGAGCCAGTTCGCGCAGGGCCGTGAGATTGCCCGGCCGGAAGTAGTTGGACAGCGCCGCGTCGACCTTGTCCGGCTTGTAGATGTTGCCGTGCGCCATACGGCGGCGCAGCGCCTGCGGGGACATGTCGACCAGCTCTATCTGGTCGGCACGCCGTACGACCTCGTCGGGGACGGTCTCACGCTGCCGTACACCGGTGATCGACTCGACCACGTCGCCGAGGGACTCCAGGTGCTGGATGTTGACCGTGGATATGACGTCGATGCCCGCGGCGAGGAGTTCCTCGACGTCCTGCCAGCGCTTGGTGTTGCGGGAGCCCGGCATGTTGGTGTGGGCCAGCTCGTCGACCAGGGCGACCTTGGGGGCGCGGCGCAGGACGGCGTCCACGTCCATCTCGGTGAAGGTCCCGCCGCGGTACTCGATCTCCCTGCGCGGGAGCTGTTCGAGGCCGTGGAGCATCACCTCGGTGCGCGGCCGGTGGTGGTGCTCCACGAAGGCGACCACGCAGTCGGTGCCCCGCTCGACGCGACGGTGGGCCTCCGACAGCATCGCGTACGTCTTGCCGACGCCCGGTGCCGCGCCGAGGTAGATCCGGAGCGTGCCTCGTGCCATGTCGTCCCTCGGTTCAGCGTTCGAAGCGGTAGCCCATGCCGGGCTCGGTGATCAGGTGGCGGGGGTGGGAGGGGTCCCTCTCCAGTTTGCGTCGCAGCTGGGCCATGTAGACCCGCAGGTAGTTGGTCTTGCTGCTCTGCGAGACGCCCCAGACCTCCTTCAACAGGTGCTTCTGTGTGATCAGCCGGCCGGGGCTGGTCACCAGTGTCTCCAGCAGGTGCCACTCGGTGGGGGTCAGCCGCACGTCCCTGCCGTCGCGCACCGCCCTCTTGGCCAGCAGGTCGAGGGTGAAGTCCTCCGTCTCGACGAGCGTCTCCGCCGGACCGGCCGGGACGACCTCGGTGCGGCGGACGGCGGCCCTGAGGCGGGCCAGCAGTTCGTTCACGCTGAACGGCTTTGTGACGTAGTCGTCGGCACCGGCGTCCAGCGCGGCCACCTTCTCGTCGGACGCCTGCCGGGCGGACAGGACCAGGATCGGCACCCGGCTCCAGCCGCGCAGGCCCTTGATGACGTCGACGCCGTCCAAGTCGGGCAGGCCGAGGTCGAGCAGTACGACGTCGGGCTGCCGTGCGGCGGCGAGCCGCAGGGCGGTGGCGCCGTCGGGCGCGGCGTCCACGCCGTAGTGACGTGCCTGCAAGTTCAGGACGAGGGCCCGCACCAGCTGCGGGTCGTCCTCGACCACGAGCACCCGGGTCATGGGTGTCTGCCTCTCCTGTCGTACGTCGAGCCCTGCACGTCCGGAAGCGGGGCGCCCGACGTCGCTGCTGCGGAAGCCGGCGGGGCCGGGACGTCCCCGCCCCGCCGGTTCCCGAGGACATCGCGTCACGTCGTCAGCTCTTCGCCGTGAGTTCCTTCAGGGCGACGTTGAGTTCGAGGACGTTCACGCGCGGCTCTCCCATGAAGCCGAGGGTGCGCCCCTCGGTGTGCTCCTCGACGAGCTTCCGCACCTGCGCGGTGGACAGGCCGTTCCTCTCGGCGACCCGGTGGACCTGGAGGTCCGCGTACCGCGGGGAGATGTCCGGGTCCAGGCCGGACCCGGAGGAGGTGACCGCGTCCGGGGGCACCTGGGACGGCTTCACCTTGTAGGTGTCCGTGGAGTTGTCCTTGACGACGGCGGCCTTGGCGTCCTTCACCCACTGGACGAGCTCTTCGTCGTCCCCGGACCGGTTGGTCGCGCCGGACAGGACGAGCTTGTACCGGGTGTTGACGCTGTTGGTGCCGAGGCCGTTCTGCGGGCGGCCCTGGAACCACTTCAGGTCCGGTGCCGGGGTCTCCCGGCCCTCCTCCGGCGGCAGGTTGTACGCCTGCCCGATCAGGGAGGAGCCGACGACCTTGCCGTCCGCCTTGATCTCGGAGCCGTTCGCCCTGCCGGGGAACAGCCCCTGCGCGATGCCGGTGACGACCAGCGGGTAGAGGACACCGGTCACCAGGGTCAGCACGAGGAGGGCGCGCAGGCCCGCCCCGAGCAGCCGGGCGGTGTTCGTGACGGAGTTGTTCATGGCCTCAGCCGATCCCGGGAGTGAGGGAGATGAGCAGGTCGATGATCTTGATGCCGATGAAGGGGACGACCAGTCCACCCAGGCCGTAGATCGTCAGATTGCGCCGCAGCAGCTTGTCCGCGCTCACCGGCCGGTACCGCACGCCCTTCAGGGAGAGCGGCACCAGGGCGATGATGACGAGCGCGTTGAAGATCACCGCGGACAGGATCGCGGAGTCGGGCGAGGACAGGCCCATGATGTTGAGCTTGTCCAGGCCCGGGTGGACGGCCGCGAACAGCGCCGGGATGATCGCGAAGTACTTCGCGACGTCGTTGGCGATGGAGAACGTGGTCAGCGCGCCGCGCGTGATCAGCAGTTGCTTGCCGATCTCGACGATCTCGATGAGCTTGGTCGGGTTGGAGTCGAGGTCGACCATGTTGCCGGCCTCCTTGGCGGCCGATGTGCCGGTGTTCATGGCCACGCCGACGTCCGCCTGCGCGAGTGCGGGGGCGTCGTTGGTGCCGTCGCCCGTCATGGCGACGAGCTTGCCGCCGGCCTGTTCGCGCTTGATGAGGGCCATCTTGTCCTCGGGGGTGGCCTCCGCGAGGAAGTCGTCGACGCCCGCCTCCTCGGCGATCGCCTTGGCCGTCAGCGGGTTGTCACCCGTGATCATGACGGTCTTGATGCCCATGCTGCGCAGTTCCTCGAACCGCTCCCGCATCCCGTGCTTGACGACGTCCTTGAGGTGGATGACACCCAGGACGCGGGCCCCGCGGGCATCCTCGACCGCGACGAGCAGCGGCGTACCGCCCGCCTCGGAGATGCGCCGGGTGATCTCCTCGGCGTCCGGGGCGACCGTGCCGCCTCGCTCCTCGACCCAGGCGACGACCGAACCGGCCGCGCCCTTGCGGATCCTGCGTCCGCCGACGTCCACCCCCGACATGCGGGTCTGCGCGGTGAAGGCGATCCACTCGGCGCCCGCCAGTTCGCCCTGGTGGCGCTCGCGCAGGCCGTACTCCTCCTTGGCGAGGACGACGACGGAGCGCCCCTCGGGTGTCTCGTCGGCCAGCGACGACAGCTGCGCCGCGTCGGCGACCTGCGCCTCTGTCGTGCCCCGCACCGGCACGAACTCGGCCGCCTGCCGGTTGCCCAGCGTGATGGTGCCGGTCTTGTCCAGCAGGAGGGTGGAGACGTCGCCGGCGGCCTCGACCGCCCGGCCCGACATGGCCAGCACGTTGCGCTGGACCAGGCGGTCCATGCCCGCGATGCCGATCGCGGAGAGCAGGGCGCCGATCGTGGTCGGGATCAGGCAGACCAGCAGGGCGACCAGCACGACCATCGTCAGGTGCGTGCCCGCGTAGTCCGCCAGGGGCGGCAGTGTGGCGCAGGCCAGCAGGAAGACGACGGTCAGCGAGGCCAGGAGGATGTTGAGCGCGATCTCGTTCGGCGTCTTCTGCCGTGCCGCGCCCTCGACCAGGTTGATCATCCGGTCGATGAAGGTCTCGCCGGGCTTCGTCGTGATCCTGACGACGATCCGGTCGGAGAGGACCTTCGTGCCGCCGGTGACCGCCGAGCGGTCGCCGCCGGACTCCCGGATCACGGGCGCGGACTCGCCGGTGATCGCCGACTCGTCGACCGAGGCGACACCCTCGACGACGTCACCGTCACCGGGGATGACGTCACCGGCCTCGCAGACCACCAGGTCGCCGATCCTCAGCTCGGTGCCGGGCACGCGCTCCTCGGTGGAACCGCTGATCCGGCGGGCGACCGTGTCGGTCTTGGCCTTGCGCAGGGTGTCGGCCTGGGCCTTGCCGCGGCCCTCGGCGACGGCCTCCGCCAGGTTGGCGAAGATCACCGTCAGCCACAGCCAGGCGCTGATCGTCCAGCCGAACCAGTCGCCCGGGTCGGTGAAGGAGAAGACGGTGGTCAGGACGGACCCGCTCCACACCACGAACATCACGGGGGACTTGACCATCACCCGCGGGTCGAGCTTGCGGAAGGCGTCCGGCAGCGACCTGACCAGTTGCCCGGGGTCGAAGAGGCCCGCGCCCACGCGGCCCTCGGGGGCCTTGTGCCCGGTGGGTGGGTCCTGGTGGGGCGCGAAGGCGCCAGTGGACATGGAGTCCTGCTTCTTTACGTCGGTGGTCATCACGCCAGCCCTTCGGCCAGCGGTCCCAGCGCGAGCGCGGGGAAGTACGTCAGACCGGTGATGATGATGATCGTGCCGACCAGCAGCCCGGTGTACAGCGGCTTGTCGGTGCGCAGGGTGCCCGCGGTCACCGGGACCGGCTTCTGCTCGGCGAGCGAGCCGGCCAGTGCCAGGACGAACACCATCGGCACGAAGCGGCCGAGGAGCATGGCCAGGCCGATCGTGGTGTTGAACCACTGCGTGTCCGCGTTCAGGCCGGCGAACGCCGAGCCGTTGTTGTTGGCTCCGGACGTGTAGGCGTAGAGGATCTCGGAGAATCCGTGCGCCCCGCTGTTGGTCATGGAGTTCGCCGGGGTCGGCAGCGCCATGGCGCAGGCGGTGAAGACGAGCACGAGGGCGGGGGTGATCAGGATGTAGCAGGCCGCCAGCTTGATCTCGCGGGAGCCGATCTTCTTGCCCAGGTACTCGGGGGTGCGGCCGACCATCAGACCGGCGATGAACACCGCGATGACCGCCAGGATCAGGATGCCGTAGAGGCCGGAGCCGACACCGCCGGGCGCGATCTCGCCCAGCATCATGCCGAGCAGGGTGATACCGCCGCCGAGGCCGGTGAAGGAGGAGTGGAAGGAGTCCACCGCACCGGTCGAGGTGAGCGTGGTCGAGACCGCGAAGATCGAGGACGCGCCGACGCCGAAGCGGACCTCCTTGCCCTCGTACGCCCCACCCGCGGCCTCGAAGGCCGGGCCGTGGTGGGAGAACTCGGTCCACATCATGAGCGCGACGAAGCCGACCCAGATGGTGGCCATGGTGGCGAGGATCGCGTAGCCCTGCCTCACCGAGCCGACCATCGAACCGAAGGTCCGGGTGATCGAGAACGGGATCAGCAGGATCAGGAAGATCTCGAAGAGGTTGGTGAAGGGGGTGGGGTTCTCGAAGGGGTGGGAGCTGTTGGCGTTGAAGTAGCCGCCGCCGTTGGTGCCCAGCTCCTTGATGGCCTCCTGCGAGGCGACCGCGCCGCCGTTCCACTCCTGCGTACCGCCCATGAACTGGCCGACCTCGTGGATCCCGGAGAAGTTCTGGATCGCGCCGCAGGCGACCAGCACGACCGCGGCGACAGCCGCCAGGGGCACCAGGATGCGTACGACACCGCGCACCAGGTCGGCCCAGAAGTTGCCCAGCTCACCGGTGCGGATGGGGGTCCCCCCGCTCGAGCGCAGCCGAGAGTGGGGGAGGGCGAATCCGCGCACGAGCGCGACGGCGACGGCCATGCCGACGGCGGCGGAGACGAAGTTCTGCACGGCCAGGCCGGCGGTCTGCACGACGTGGCCCATGGCCTGCTCGCCGTAGTACGACTGCCAGTTGGTGTTGGTCACGAACGACACGGCCGTGTTGAACGCCTGGTCCGGGTCGATCGAGGCGAATCCGAGCGAGCCCGGCAGGTGGCCCTGGAGCCGCTGGAGCAGGTAGAGGAACAGGACGCCGACGGCCGAGAAGGCGAGGACGCCGCGCAGGTACGCGGGCCAGCGCATCTCCGTGTCGGGGTCGGCACCGATGCCCTTGTAGATCCACTTCTCGACGCGCAGGTGCTTGTCGGAGGTGTAGACCTTGGCCATGTAGGCGCCGAGCGGTTTGCAGGCGAGCGCCAGCGCCGCCATCAGGGCGAGCAGCTGGAGCACGCCCGCGAGTACGGGACCCATCTCTTGTCTCAGAACCTCTCCGGGAAGATCAGGGCGAGGATGAGATAGCACAGCAGGGAGACGGCCACGACGAGGCCGACGATGTTCTCGGCGGTCACAGCTTCGTCACCCCCTTGGCGACAAGGGCCACCAGCGCGAAGACCGCGATCGTGGTGACGACGAAGGCCAGATCGGCCATCGCGAACTCCTGGAGTGAGGTTCGGTCGGAACGGACGATTCGAGGAAAGCGCAGCGGTGGCCGGATCAGGCCGGTCGTTGACGCCTCCCTTACGGCGAGGCCCACGGCTTTGACGCAACGCTGACGGCGCCCCGTCCGGAGGATGAGCGGACGCCGGTGACCGGGCAGGTTTCGACTTGTGAGCCCGCTCCGGCGCGTGAGGCATTCGCCCCTACTCGGGTTTCTCTCCGGGCAGGCCTCATCGTGCCGACCGGGGCTCGTGGGGGTGGGTGGTTCAAGCGCCGCGGGACACCGACCCCGTAAGAGCCGTGCCGGCAGGCTCGCGTGCCTCACCACAGGACTGGTTCCCCGTCCCCCACGGAAGCTCCGGAGCCTGTTCGTCCGGAGCTTCCGTGTCGCGTGGACCCCTCACCGGGTGATTCCGGGGGCCGTCAGGCCGCGGCGCCCACAGGGTCGGCTCGCTCTGCCTCGCGCAGGGACTTGATCAGTGAGGAGCGGGCGCGGGCGACCCGGGAACGGACGGTGCCGACCGGGCAGTCGCCGAGCTCGGCGGCTTCCGCGTACGGCAGGCCGACGAGCTGGGTGAGGACGAACGCCTCGCGGCGTTCGTCGGGCAGCGCCTCCAGCAGTTCGGCGAGGGCGATGCCCTCTTCGAAGCCGAGCCGGCCGCGGGGCTGGGCGAACTCGGCGACGGTCTGCCAGTCGTCGGTGTCGGCCAGGCGAGGCCGTGCCGAGGCGTGCCGGTAGCTGTCGATCACCGCACGGCGGGCGATGGACAGCAGCCAGGTGCGCGCCGACGAGCGGCCCTCGAAGCGGTGCAGGCTGCCGAGGGCCCGCAGGAAGGTGTCCTGGGCCAGATCGTCGGCGGCCTGGGGGTCGGCACCGAGGTAGGTGACGTAGGTGCGGACGTCCCGGTGCAGGGCCCGGACGAAGTGCTCGACGGCCGCGGGATCACCGCCGCGGGCAGCGAGCGCCCAGGCCGTTGTCGACTCGTCCGCGTATGTCTTCTCGTCACTCGTTCTCGCAGCGTGTGGTGTCTCGTCGAATGCGACAGACACGGCAGGACTGATCACCATGTGTCCTTCTCGGGTGTCCGGAAGAGGTCCGGCATGGAGCGATCCGACGTGCGGAAGCCCGGCATGCGGAACCGGGCCGCGCACGACTCGCCGCAGCTCCGGTGTTGGTGGGGAGTGGCGGGTGTACGCGCGCTCGGCGGTCCGCACCCGTTGCCCGAGCCGTCCGGGCGCGGGGCGCCCAGGGCGGTGGTCGGGAAGCCGGCTGTCTCAGAGGACAGCGGTCCCCGCGGGCGGACCCCGAGAAGTGATCGTGCAGACGAGAAGCAGCCGGCGCGGTGTACGGGCCGCGCGGCTGCGGCGGACGCGGAGGCGCGGGTGATGCGGCGGCGCGGGCAGGGTGAGCGGCAGCCGCAACGGCGCGGCCAGCCACCCGGCGAAGGCCCGCAGGATGCGAAACGCCGCGCGTTCACCGTGCGCGAGCCACAGGCCGCACAGCAGTGCGGCCAGCACGTGGGCGGCGAGCATGCCCGTGGAGGACATCCCGCCCAGGGCGTGCCCGGTCGCGGGCATGGCGTCCAGGGAGCTCATGGCACCCATGGCGTCCGTCGACCCCCCGGAACGGCCACCGTGGGTCATGGAGTGCATGGCGTGCATGGCGTGCCCCATGTGAGCCGTCGACGCCATGTGGTCCAGGGAGGAGGCTCCCTCACCAGCGGCCATGCCGTGCATGGACATCGGGGGCATCGGGCGGACGGGCGGCCGCGACAGTTCCTGGGCGTACGAGAACCACACATGCAGTGCGGTCTGGGCCGCCACCACGACGGAGGAGACGACGAGGAGTCCGCGCTCCCGGCCGGCCAGGCACCAGGCCGCGCCGCCGGTCACCGCCACCGCCACCGCGAGAGCCCACGAGGGCACCGCGGTGCCTGACATCAGGACGTGCCCCAGGGCGGCGAGCAGCACGCAGACGGCCGCGAACACCGCGGCCCGTAGCATGCGGAAACACCACCCAGCGGTCATGGCGGCTCATCCTCGCATCCCTGGCTCCGCCGTCATGAGGGAGTACGGGAAGGGCCCCCGTCCGGCACTCAGCATCCTCCCCGTGATCCGCATCACGGTAAAGGGCGCGAATTCGGCAGGAGTTGGGCCCGCCCGTTGTCCGGGAGGAGCGTCCGTGACGACGGATCGGACGGGAGGCGCGGCGCACATGCTCGTCGGGGCCGGGCCGCAGGCCGAGCAGCGGGCGGTGGACAGCCTCCGCGACGACCTTTCCTCGGGCCGATGGGCCGATCGCAACCGGGACCTCATCGCCCTCGACACGGCCGAGCTGGGCCTGCGCCTGCTCGTGGCCTGAGCCACCGTGCACCGCTCACCCCGCCATCCAGGGCGAGAAGTCGATGCCGGCCTACTCCGTCGGCGACACCCCGAAGGGGGTCGGGTTCACGTTCGGACGGGCCACTGCTCGTACCGCACGTCGCGGAGGCCGCAGAAGGTGCAGAGGGGGCTGGTGCGGTTCACGGCAGAGCCGGCCCGTCGGGTGGTGCGGGGCCGGTGGAAAAGACCTGATCGACGGCGGCGTTGAGGGTCTGGGTCTCGGCGACGAAGACGGATTCGCGGGTGGGCATGGCGCGTTCGAACGAGAGTCCGTTGAGGACGGTGAGAAGGAACCTGACGTTGCGGGTGTGGTCTCCCGGGGGCAGGGCGCCCTCCTCGACGAGCACGGCCAGCCAGTGTTCGACCCGGCGCTCCGCCTCCCGCTCAAGGCGGAGGTACGCGGCGCGCACCGGCTCGGTCGGCTCGGGTTCGATGAAGGCCCTGTACGTCGCACCCCATGCGGCTCGCGCCTCTTCGTTGGTGCCGGTCAGTGCGAGGACCTGCCGCAGGCAGTTCAGCAGCCGTTCGCGGGGCGGCAGCGAACGGTCCTGGATCGGGTCGCCGGGCAGGAGGTGTCCGTAGATCCGCGCGAGCAAGCTGTCCTGCAGGGCGCGCTGGGTGGGGAAGTGGAACCTCAGCGAGCCGGTGCTCACTCCCGCACGCGCGGCGACCGCTCGCACGCTCAGCTTCGCCGTCACGTCCTCGGCAATCATCTCCGCAGCGGCCTTGAGGATCCTCTCGCGCGTGTCCATGCCCCGCTCTCCTTCGCTTCTCCCAGCGCCCCTCACTGTACTAGCACGCCGTACTAGTACAGTGTGTTAGCGTCTCACTAACACGCTGTACTAGTGAGTAACCGGCGCCGGGCCCCTCCCCGGCCGGCCTCCCGCGCGACCGGCACGGTCCGTTCGCGCCGAACGACACGAGTACGGAGAAGGGGAAGATCATCATGATCCGGTCGAGGTCACGGCTCACCGCCCGGTACGGGGTGACGCTCGCCGCGGCCCTCGTGGTCCTGACGGGGTGTTCGTCCGGAGCCTCGGGGCCGCGCGGCACGTCCGCGGCGGGGGCATCGGTCCCGGCTCCCTCACCGGGCCCGCTCACGTGGAGCACGTGCGGGAAGCAGCTCGAATGCGCCACGCTCGAGGTGCCGCAGGAGTACACCGAGCCCGACGGCAGGCAGATCCCGCTCGCGGTCATGCGGCACCGGGCCACGGATCCCGACCGCCGCATCGGCAGCCTGGTCTTCAACCCGGGCGGACCCGGAGTCTCCGCCACCGAGACACTGCGCGATCTGCCCAGGACGACCGGTACTCCCGGCGCCTTCTCAGCCGAAGTGCTCGCCAGATTCGACATCATCGCGATGGACCCGCGCGGCGTCGGCCGATCGCAGGCCGTCCGCTGCCTGACCGACGAGCAGCGGGCCGACGCCGCCGGCACCGGCTTCGACCCGGCCGTCCCCGGGGGCAAGCCCCTGCCGCGACTGCTGGCCGACGCCGTCGCGTTCACCGACGGCTGCGCCAAGCACCAGAGCAAGAAGTTCCTGGCCGGCCTGTCCACCGACAACGTGGCCCGTGACATCGACCAGGTGCGCTCCGCCCTCGGCGAGGACACGATCACGTACTACGGCCTGTCCTACGGCACCGTGGTCGGACCGATGTACGCCACCCTGTTCCCCGACCGGGTCCGCCAGATGGTGCTCGACGCACCCGTCGACACCAACCAGTGGTTCGGCAACCCCCTCCCCTTCCAGCAGGAGGTCGCCGTGGCAAGCGAACGGACGCTCGACGCCTGGTTCGAGACCTGCCGCACCGAAGGGACCGCGGTGTGCCCGTTCGGAACGGGGGACCCCCAGGCGGCGTTCGACACACTGATCGACACACTGGAGGCGAAACCGCTGAAGATAGCCCCCGTCGAGGGGGTCACGCCGGGCGGTGAACTCGACGGCGCCATGGCCCTCGAGGCCACCCGGGCATTGGCCGGCGACCAGAACACCTGGCCGTTGCTGACCTCGGCCCTGCTGGCCGCGCAGAAGGGCAACGGCGCACCCCTGCACACCATGTGGAGCAGTGTCACGGTCTCCCCCTTCCCCGTCCCCACTGCGATGTTCGAAACCCACACCGCGGTGCGCTGCGCCGACTGGCAGACCCCGGCCGGCATCGCCGCGCACAAGGCCGCGGCCACCAAGGCCGTCACCGAGGCCGAGCGGATCGGACCCCGGGCCGCCTACTCCGCCCTGAACTGCGCTCGGTGGCCGGCGCCGAACAAGGACCGCGTCACCGAGCCGCTCACCGGCGCCGGTACGCCGACCGCACTGGTGGTCGCAGGCCGGCTGGACCCCGTCACCCCGCACCACTGGGCCGAGACCATGACCCGCACCCTGGACTCCGCGGTCCTGCTCACACGTGAAGGAGTCGGACACGGCTCCTACGGCACCAACGCGTGTGTCGGCAGCGCGGTCGACGCTGCCCTCGTCCACGGCACCCTCCCCGCCGACGGCACCGTGTGCGAGACGGACACACCCGCCACCACCCGCCCCCTCGTCCCCCAGAACCGTTGAACTGCTGAACCGCTGAACCGCAGCCCTCACGCGATCGGGGAGTATGCGAGGTGTAGGTGCGGGAGCATTAGAGTGAGGAGGAAGCGAGGGAGGAGTAGTGAGAACGCCGCGCGTACTGCCAACCCTGGACGCGGTCGACATCAGCGATCATGTCTGCCACCTGCTGGGTCGTACCGACGACGTCGTCGACCGCAGCCGGGCTTTCGTCGCGGACGGTGCGTTGCACGGCGACAAGGTCGTGATCGTCGGACCCGCCCCGCGGACGCGAAGCGAGTTCGCCCCGCTCGTGCTCGACCCTGCGCGGTTGCAGGGTTCTCTTCTCTCCGCGGTCCGCCGGGAGGCGGCGGTGGCGGACCGGGAGGGCTTCCGCTCCCTTCGTGTGCTGCACCATGTCGTGCCCGGCCCGGGCGCGGACCGGAGCGGCGGGTGGCTGCGCAGCGAGCTCGACCTCGAGGAGTTCGCCGCCGACACCGGAGCCATGGTGGTCTGCGCCTACAGCAGTGCCGACTGGGACCTGCCGGTGCTGCAGCAGATCATGTGTGTGCATCCCCATCATGTGGGAAGCCGACCGGTCTCCCCCGCGTTCCGGGTGTACCGAACCGAGCAGGAAGGCTGGACGGTGACAGGGACCGTCGACAGTGACGGCGCGGTGACTTTCCGCACCATCCTGTGCACCCTCCTCGCCCACACGCCGACGGTGCGTCTGCGCTGCCAGACCCTGGAGTTCTTCGACGCCGCCGGGATGAGCGCGCTGGCCGATGCCGCCAGACACCTTCCGGATCGGAAAGTGGTCCTGGAAGGCACCAACGAGACCGTGCGGCTCGCCTGGAAGCTCTCGGGCTTCGCGGTTCCCGACGTTCCGGTGGTGATGGCGCCGTGACATCCTCCTCATCCGTTCCCGCCGGGAGCACGGGGTACCGGCACGAGCTGTATCCGTACTCCGGCAGCGACGAGTTCGTCGCGGGCGCCGTGGACTTCATCCAGGAGGCGCTCGACGGTGACGAGGCCGTCGTCGTGGCCGTGCCGCAGGAGAAGGCGTCCTTGCTGCGTGCCCAGGTCCGTGAGGGGGACACCGTGCGCTATGTCGACACCAGTCGGGTGGCGCATCATCCGGGACGGCTCATCGCCGCCTGGCAAGAATGGATCAAGGAGCGCGTCTCGGAGGGGCGGCCCGTCCGCGGGATCGGCGAATCCCCCTGGGACCAGGTCGGCAGTGCGGCCGAGGCCTCGGAACTGCGCTACCACGAGTGGCTGCTCAACAGGGCCTTCGCCCAGGGCCCGGCCTGGTGGCTGCTGTGCCCTTACGACGTCGCACGTGACGACGCCGCCCTGACCCAGATGGCACGCTGCCACCCCGAGATCCGCAGGAACGGCCGGACGGTGCTGTCCGAGGACTACGACCCGCGAGCACCGTACGAGTTCGCGGCCCTCACCGACCCCTGCGATCCGTACGACGAGTTCCTCTACACCAGCGGCGACCTGCCCGCCCTCCGGGAGAAGATCGCCGCCTGCGCCGAGCAGCACGGCCTGACCGGCCGGCGCCTGCGCGAGCTGCATCTGGCCGCGACGGAGGTGGCCACCAACAGCATTCGTCACGGCGGCGGACACGGCGTGCTGCGCACGTGGAGCGAGGCGCGACGGCTCGTCTGCGAGTTCCGCGACGCCGGCTACCTGGAGGACCCACTGACCGGACGTGCGATGCCGACCGCGAGGCAGGTGGGTGGTCGCGGACTGTGGCTCGTCCACCAGCTCTGCGATCTCGTCGAGATCCGGTCCACGCCGCACGACGGGACCACGATCCGCCTGCACACCGAGCTGCCCGGGTGAGCCCGCCGGCGGCGGCCACGGGTCTGCCCGAGGACGCGGCGCTCCAAGGCACGCGTGCCGGGGTCGCCCCGGGGTAGACGCGAGTGCGGCGAACGGACAGGCGCCGGAGCACGGACAGGCGCCGGAGCACGGGCGGGAACGATGGGAATGGGAGTCGGTTCTCCATGCTGAGGGTGCGGGTACGGCACGCGGACACGACGGTTGTCCGGCTGCCGAGCGAGGTCGACCACGAGAACGCCTCCGACATCGGCGCCCGGTGCCAGGAGCTGATCGAAGAGGGCTGCGCCACCCTCGTACTCGACGCCTCCGACGTGCAGTACCTCGACTCCTCGGGTGTCAGCGTGATCGTCGCGCTGTCCAGCGCGCTCGACAGCCATGCGGGCGCCCTGCGCCTCGCCGCCCTCAGCGACCACTACCAGCAGGTGTGGCGCATCCTCGGCCTCGACACGCTCCTCCCCGTCTTCCCCACCGTGGGCGCCGCGCTCGACGGGCACGACGCACGCGCCTGTGCCGATACCGGGGAGTCACTGGACCGCGCCTGAGGAGGATGCCGGGCAACCCGCAGCCCTCGACCAGGACGACCGCATGACTGGCACCGCCCCTGCCCGGGAACGGGCGGTACGGCGCCATGGGCGGCGCCAACGCGGTCGCACGCTCCCAGGAGCAACCGCTGCCCGCGGCCCGGCGGGACGCCGACACATCCAGCGCGTAGTGAGCCGACCGCTGACCGCGCCGGCGCCCACGGACCACAGGACCTGTGGGCCGTGCGGGCCAGACCGGAACGACGCCCGCGTGGCCGGCCTGCTCGTCTCGTGCGTCAGGGACGGGTTTCCCCCGGATGGGCGTACGTGTGTCCGCCCCGCGGACTCCCACAGTGCGTCCGGCGGGTCCGGCGGCAGCCTCACCGACCTGCCGTCAGGACGAGTCTCCGCACCGTGCACCTCGGGTATCAGGTCGCGCACTACTGGCCGCACCTGGGGAACCCAAGAGAACCGCAGCTCAGTTCCCCTTCTGATCGGGCTCGAGAATCGCCACGCACTC
Source organism: Streptomyces sp. BJ20 (assembly GCF_022869105.1). Lineage (NCBI taxonomy): Bacteria > Bacillati > Actinomycetota > Actinomycetes > Kitasatosporales > Streptomycetaceae > Streptomyces > Streptomyces sp. BJ20. Next base: position 1,841,052 of record NZ_CP094918.1, on the reverse strand, counting down.
CACATGATGCGTCATCGAGAAGACGTCAGCCGGAACCGCATCCGGGAAACTGCAGGTCAGATAGGTTTTCCCGCCTCATCGGAGAGTCCACGCGCGCCGCGAGCGTCACGCGAGCGTCACGACCAACGGAATCTGACGACACAGCCGGACAGATCCGACATCAGATCGGAAAGTCGTCGGGCAGCACCCGGAACGCCTTGTGCCGGCCCAACGGGCGCACAGCCCGGAAATCGCGACGGTCGAGCGTGAGTACCGCGTCGGTGTCGTACTCAGCGGCAAGGGCCACGTTCACCGCATCCGCGAGGTCCAGGTCCAAGTCGCGATAGCGGGCGCGCACCGACTGGGCGACACCCAGGTGATCCTCCGTGATCTCGGGCAGAACGACACGGCCGCGGCCCACCCAGTGGCGGATGTCGTCGACCGCACTGAGGGCCGCTTCACGACCGAGCTCGCGCGTGGCGACGTGGTCGATCTCTGCGAGCAGCAGCGGGGACATCACCAGGAGCCCTGCAACCATGATGGCTTCGTTCGACGCCTGGTGCTCGGGGTGGCAGGAGTCGAGCGCCGCAAGCAGCCCGGAGGTGTCCGCGATGACGACGATCACGCAGCGGTCCCGGTCCCGGTCTCGCGGCGCACCGCGTCGGCGACAGCGTCACGCACGTCAGGCTTACCGGGAGTGCGTCCCGCTCCCCGGAAGGTGCGGGAGAAGAGAGGCTCGTCCCATACACGGTTGGCCATGGCCGCGAGATGGATGCCCTGGCGGATGATCTCGGCCTCGCTGATACCGCGCCGCTTCGCAGCCTCTTTGATGATCGCGAGGTCTTCCGGATCGGCGTAGACGTTAGTGCGCTTCATCGACATGTACCAAGACTAGCGTATGTACCACAATGATGTATGTCTATTGCGCCTGAGCGCTCCATGAGCGATGCATCCCGATCGTGCAGCAGAACCGGCCCCCGCCTGACGCATCCAATGCCGCAGCACCCGGCCGGCGCCGAGCGTAAGAACCTGCGCAGCACAGAGCCGGAGCACCACACGCCGCCCCAAGGCTCCGCCCCACACTGCACTGATGTATCTGGAGGTGAGTCTGCCGCCCTTGGCGATGTCGGCAGTGCAACGCGCAGGCATTCCGATGGCGCATCTTGCATGCCTACGCGCCTCCGCGCGCCCCCACATGCACCCTCGTTGCGCCCCACGCTCCCCTCCTACGGTCGTGGAAAGGGAGGGCTGGAATGAAGTCCGGCCCCGACGGGAGCAAGGTGCGGCAGATAGCCGCACCGACCTGACGTCGGCCGGATCTGCCCGCCTTGGGGATGGGGCGGTATGAGTGCCCGACGCAGGATCCATGACAGCTTCGAGCAGGCAGTCCAATCCGCTGTGTCCGCGTTTGGAGCGGAGGTCACGCCGAAGCTGAGAGGCAGCGGGTGGCAGGAGGACCAGCTTCGGGGGCCGCTGGAGAACATGATCCGGTCCGTGTGCCGTGGCCTCGGTCTGGACGTCACCCTCATCGGCGAGGTTCCACTCGTCGACATGGGAGCCCGCCCTGACTATGCGGTTGAGGTCGGCGGCGCTCTCGTCGGTTACATCGAGCTCAAGAAGCCGGGCAGCCAGGCCGACCCGTCCGTCTACACAGGCCGCAACGCCGAACAGTGGGCGAAACTGCGGCTGCTCAACAACGTACTGCTCTGTGACGGAAACGAGTTCTCCGTCCACCAGCAGGGCCAGCAGATTGGCGAAGTGGCCTACCTGCGCGGCTCGGTCCTCACCTCCGGCGCCCGGCTTACGCCCGCCGACGGGGCGCTTGCGCGGGTGTTGTACGACTTCCTGACCTGGGAGCCGCAGACACCCCGCACCACCAGTCAGCTCATCCGAGCAGTCGCCGGGCTATGCCAACTTCTGTCGGAAGAGGTCGGTGAGGCGATCGAGCAGGAAAAGAGCCGACGCCGTCTGCCGGCCTTCACGAAACTGGCCAAGGACTGGCGGCACTTGCTGTTCCCGGAGGCTACCGACGCCGAGTTCGTCGAACAGTACGGTCAAGCCGTCGTGTTCGCCCTTCTGCTGGCTCGGGTGGAGGAGATCACCTTCGAGGGCGAGACCATGCACAGTATCGCCACGAAGCTGGGCAAGAAGCACTCGCTGATGGGCCAGGCACTGGACGCCCTCGCCGGAGACTCGGTCGCTGGGCTGTCCACCACACTCAACACACTGCTCCGTGTCATCGGCGCGGTCAGATGGGACGTGCTGGACGACGGAACGGGCGACGCCTATTTCCTGCTCTACGAGCACTTCCTCCATATTCACGACCCTGATCTGCGGATACGCACTGGCTCGTACTACACACCGCGTGGTGTCGTCTCGGCCATGGTACGGCTGGTCGAGGACGTCCTGAGACGGGAGGGATTCCGTATTCCGTCCGGCTTCGCTTCTCCCGATGTGGTCCTTGTCGATCCGGCCATGGGTACCGGCACTTTCCTGTTGTCGTCGCTAGAGCTCGCTGCCGAGACCATCGCCGAAGAAGAGGGTCCGGGCGCGGTGGGACCGCGTCTGCGAGAAATGGTGGGACGTCGGCTGGTCGGTTTCGAGATGCAGGTCGGTCCGTTCGCCGTCGCAGAACTGCGTATGCACGCCATGCTCAAGCAGTACGGGTCCGCGGCCCCCTCCCAAGGTCTCAGACTGCTGGTGGCTGATGCTCTGGACAGCCCGACAGCCGAGTTCAACTGGATCCCTCATACCTACCGGGCGCTCGCCGAATCCCGCCGCCAGGCCAACCAGGTCAAGCGGGACGAGCGTGTCATGGTCGTCATGGGCAACCCCCCTCACGACGCTGTAAGTCGAGGCGCCGGCAAGTGGGTGGAACGGGGGGGGAACCCGAGGCGGACATCCCCGCCCCGCTGAGGGCCTTCCGGCAACCCGGTAACGGTAGGTACGAGTCGAAGATCGCCAACCTTTACGTCTACTTCTGGCGCTGGGCCACGTGGAAGGTATTCGACGCACACGACGACGCGCCATTCGGTGTGGTCGCGCTGATCACACCGAAGGCATGGCTCAAGGGGCGGGCGTTCGCCGGAATGCGGCGTTACCTGCGTGAAACCGCCGATGAGGGCTGGATCATCGACCTGTCCCCCGAGGGCCACCGCGCAGATGGCGCGACCCGTATCTTCCCCGAGGTCGCCCAGGAGTTGTGCATTGCGATCTTCGTACGATGGCGGGACAGCCCCAGGCCGCGGACAGACCGGCGGGCCGCAGAAGTAAGACACCTCAAGATCGGCGGGCGCCGCAGCGAGAAGGTCGAACGCCTGACGACCCTCAGGCTCGATGACCCGGAATGGCGCGAGTGCGCCACAGGCGAGACAGACGCCTTCCTGCCACCCGGCAGCGACCTGTGGGAGTCCTGCCCGCAGCTGAGAGACCTGATGCCGTGGTCGTCGCGTGGCGTCACCCCCGGGCGCATGTGGGTCTATGCACCGGACGAGGGCACGCTCCATGAACGGTGGCGGCGGTTTGTCGCCGCGGACACCGACCGGCGCACCGAGATGCTCGGACCCTCTGGCGAGCGAACGCCTGGAGACAATGTCCCGCCCCTGCCCGGGGTTGAATCCCACGGGCGGATACCACTCGCCGCCGAGCACAGGACAAACACTCAAACGGTGCGCATCGGGTTCCGGTCGTTCGACCGGCAGTATGTACTGCCGGACAGTCGATTGATGGAACGAGGCAGGGCAGACCTCTGGCGAGTCCGCAGCGACCGCCAGATCTACACCGTAGAGCAGAACGCCCACCCGGTGGCCAACGGTCCGGCACTGGTCTTCAGCGCCCTCATTCCCGACATGCACTACTTCAACAACCGCAGCGGTTGCGCCCGTCCTCTCCACCGCAACGCTGCCGGTACGCTGCCCAACGTCACGCCCGGTCTGCTCCCCCTGCTCGCCGGGCGGCTCGGCATACCGGTCGTCGCCGAAGACCTGCTGGCCTACATCGCCGCGATCGCGTCCCACCCGGAGTACACAGCTCGATCCAGGAAGACCTCGAAGTCCCGGGCGCGCGGATACCCCTCACCGCCGCCCCTTGCCTGTGGGAGCGGGCGGTTGCCATCGGCCGCCGAGTTCTGTGGCTGCACACCTACGGCGAGCGGTACGCCGACGAGACGGCCGGAAGGCCGTACGGCAGAGTGTTGCTACCACACGACCGCCCCCGATGCGTCACGGAGATCCCAGACGATGTGGAAGCCATGCCGGAGAAACTGGCATACGACCCCGTGACGCAGGACCTGTGCGTCGGCAGTGGACGGATCAGTCCGGTACCTCGCACGGTCCGGGAATACGAAGTGTCCGGGATGAACGTTCTCGACAAGTGGTTCGGCTACCGCCGGAGGAATCCCGCCGGCAAGCGACGCCTCGAACTGGACCACGTGGTGGCTACGCGCTGGCTTCCCTCATGGACCACGGAACTGCTGGAGTTGCTGAACGTCCTCGGCCTGCTCAAACGGGAGGAGCCAGCGCAGGCTGACCTCTTGAACGAGGTGTGCGCGGGCCCACTGATCACGGTGACGGACCTGACCACAGCGGGCATCCTTCCCGTGCCCACAGAGGCAACCAAGGCACTGCAGGCGAAGTCGGACGCGGGCGACGCACTATTCGACCTGTGAGCGAAGCAGCGGCTCGTCGGCAGTGGACCGCTGATCATTGACACATGAGTCGAATGCCCCTGACCGTCGCCCTCATACACATCTGACGCCCCGGCAGAACGAGCGTCAAACGAGCGTCGAGATTGTCTTGCGCTGGCTCCGCGGTAACCGGAGGACATCACTGCGATCCCCCCGTTCCCTGGTCGAAACCGCAGGTCAGAAGTGTTTGCCCGACAAGCGACGCACGTTCACGTCGTATGCCCATGGAAACATGTGGGCGCGACCCACCCGAAACTGGACAATCAGCAAACTAGCAGGTCATCGGCCCTTTTCAGCAGGCTCAAGGATCGCCACGCACTCCACGTGCGACGTCATCGGAAGGGTGTCGGTCCGGACAAGGCCCGAAAAACGGCAGGTCATAGGCGGTTTCACGGCTCATCGCCGCTACGCTGAGGCGCCCAGAGCGTCAAACGAGCGTCACGGGGTTCGAAGACGACATCGCCCGGAGTGAGCAGACCCCCTCCGGCGCCGGCGGCTTCCGATCCGATGCCGAAGGGGGGCAGCTGAACCCGGCAGCCGACGCTCCGTTCACCTGCATGCACGGGGAATGTTCGCGGAAAGACCGCCCCCGACCGAGTAAGACGCGCCCGGCTGGGAACCCGGCCGGTACGAGGGGCAGCGTCACGATGGGCCGACGCTGCTGGCGGCACCTCTCCGGTCAGCGTCCGCGACCGCCACCAGAACTCACTGGGCGGCGGCCCGGAGCCGCCCGCGCAGCTAGCAGAGAGTTTACCCAATCATGACGAGTGTCACCGTCCGCGCTCCGCGTTCCGAGAGTTCCGGCAGCGACTTCGCCCGGCTGTCGAGGAAAATCGCGGATGCCGGACTGCTGGAACGCCGCCCCGGCTACTACACACTCCGGATCACCGCGGTGGCCGGGCTCTACGCCACCGGATGGATCGCCTTCGCACTCGTCGGCCGCTCATGGTGGACGTTGGCGGTCGCAGTCTTCCTGGCTGTCGTCTTCGGGCAGGTGGCCCTGGTCGCCCATGACGTGGCCCACCGTCAGGTGTTCCGCCGGCGCAGGGCCAGTGAGGTGTCCGGACGGATCGCCGGAGCGGGCATCGGGATGGGGTACGGCTGGTGGCAGGACAAGCACACCCGTCACCACGCCAACCCCAACAACGAGGACCTCGACCCCGACGTCGCCCCCGACCTGCTGGTCTGGTCCCAGGAGCAGGCCCGCGCCGCCACCGGACTCCCCCGTCTCATCGGTCGCTGGCAGGCGTTCCTGTTCTTTCCCCTCCTCACGCTGGAGGGCCTCAACCTGCACGTGTCGAGCGGTAGGGCGGTCGCCAACCGCTCGCTCAAGCACCGGGCCCTCGACGGCGTTCTGTTGGCCGCGCACTGCGCGGCGTACCTGACCGCCCTGTTCTGGGTCCTGCCGCCCGGCATGGCCATCGCCTTCCTCGCCGTCCACCAGGGCTTGTTCGGCCTCTACCTCGGCTCCCTCTTCGCCCCCAACCACAAGGGCATGCCGATCCTGAAAGGCGACGACCGCCCGGACTTCCTCCGCCGCCAAGTACTCACCTCACGCAACGTGAACGGCGGCTGGTTCACCGACATCGCCCTGGGCGGCCTGAACCACCAGATCGAACACCACCTCTTCCCCAGCATGCCCAGCCCCAACCTGCGCAAGGCACGGCCCCTCGTCCGGCGCTACTGCGAGGAACTGGGCGTGGACTACCTGGAGACCGGACTGATCGCCTCCTACCGACAGGCACTCACCAGCCTCCATAGGGCGGGAGCGCCCCTCCGGCACAACCGCCTCCCCGCCTAGAAACTCCCGGGCGCCCGCGGCCGACGCCGGTCGCGGGCGCAGTACCGGTCCGCCGAAGCCCTCTCCTGCGCAGGTCAGGGGCATCAACGGAGCACTCCCCCGACCTCATGGCTCCTGCCCGCCATCGAGCGGTCAGCCCACAGAGCCCTCCGCGGTGGCCGGAACGTCGTGGGGCGGTCTCGGGCCAGGGCGGACGAAGTGGAGCAGGAAACCGGAGCCGGTGATCTCGGTGATACGCACCAGGGACCGCGGAGGCCGGTGCAGGCGCATAAGTGCTCCCGAACGTCCGGTGAGCTGCGCCATCTCCAGGAAGAGGTTGAACCCGCTGACGTCACAGAAGGTGACTGCGGAGAGGTCGATGTCGACGGTGCGGGTGTGGTCGCCGAGACCCTCGACCAGCACGCTGCGCACCAGCGGGATCGTGGTCAGGTCGATCTCCCCGGACAGGGCGATCAGAGCGCGCGGGCCGCGGTCCCGGCGGGGGACGTCCGGCAGTGGAGGGGACATGGCTCCTCGTTCCGAGAATCGTTCGAAGACGCCGTGCGACAGACAGAACCAGCTGCCGCCGTCACGGCCTCTCCGACTGGTCCGCCTGCACAGCGGCGGCCGTCCGGCCCGGTGCGCGAGCAGCCGGGTCCGAGGCTTCGCGTCCGCCTTCGGACTCCCAGGCCGCCTGTGCGGTCCGGTCGTCCTCGGTCACCGGCCGCGGGGCGTCCGCCGTCAGCCGGCTCGCGGAATCGCTGCGCCGCGGGTCGCTCGCAGCGGCCATCAGCCACGCGGCCCGAACCGGATCCGTCCCCGGAGGAACGACCAGCAGGTTCCAGCGGCCCACGCGGTACGAGAGCAGCAGCAGCTCGTACGGGTCCTGCTCGGCCCGGAACCAGCCCACCTTCACCACGTGCCCGGCGACGGTGACCTTGCGCGGTACAACCGGCCACCGGGCGGGGTTCACCGTGATCCGGGTGATCCGCCCCCACAGCGGATCGAGCACGGCCGCCAGTGCGGGCAGTTCGGCGTGGAGGTCGGACGAGCGCGGCCACCAGGCGCCGTCCAGCAGTGCCGGCACGGAGCCGGCCGGTGCGAGAGCAAGGCGCGGACGAGAGGGGGCCGGCCGACCTTCGGATGTCGTCGGGCGGGAGATGGTCACATTCATGACGCCGGCCCTGCCCCGGACCGGTCGTAGCCGGCCCGGCGTATTCGATCGCCGAAAACGACACAGGTACGGATGCCGGTGCCCCAAGGATTCTCGGTGCTCCCTACCGTACTCCCCGAAACACCCGAACGGGCGGCAGCACCCGCCCCCGGCCCTCCGGGACCTTCCCCGCACGGTGTTCCTCGGACCACCCGGCCCGAGGAGAGGCGTCGAGGTCCGAGGCGGGTGATGTGTGCGACTAGAGTGATCGGCGCTCTGGTCCGATCACATCCAGCCGCGCAGTGAGGTCGCCATGGAGTCCCAGGAAGCGCCCTCGGCCGGGTATGCCGAGGTTCACGTCGTCGCCGCGTCGCCCGAGGACGCACGGCGGGTGGCGGAAGTTCTCCGTCGTTGCTTCGCCGCCACCGAACAGCGCAGTTATCCGGCGAACGGCGAGGGCGGCACCCGTCTCGAACTCACCGTGGACACCACCCGCGCGGCCGAGCCCGCCCGTTCGTGGCTGGAGTCCAGCCGGTCGACCGGACACACCGGTCAGGAGCCCGGGTGCGACTGATCGTCCGCCCACCCCGTGTCGGGACGGCGTACGGCCTCGACCCGGCTCAGGTCGGATCGTCTGCCCCGGGCGGGATGAGCGTCTGATGCCCCCCTCCTCACCTGCGTCGTTTCCATGTGCGTGTCACGCGGGGGATCTCCTCGTAGAACAATCGGCCGACCAGCGCGCCACCGAAGATCACGACTCCCACGCCGAGCAGCCAGGACTCGACGACCAGGAGGGTTCCGACGGGTCCGTAGGCGACGGCGTTGGATGCGATCAGCGGCGAGAAGACGAGGGCGGAGAAGATCCTCAGACCGAGCAGCCCGATCACGGTGGCCACGGCACCCGGCAGCAGGGCGCGCCAGCGGATGCGCCCGCCGAGCAGCAGGTGCTGGGACCACCAGAGAAACGGGACAGCGCTCAGCGATGCGACAGCCCCGCCTGCCAGCGGTTCCGGCCGTAGTGTGGTGGTGGCGGAGGCGAAGAGGAAGACGGTGAGGACGCTGAGCCAGACCACGTGCCGCCACCTGGCCCACCAGCGAGCCGGCGGCAGGTCCCAGACCTTCTCGTAGCCGGTCTGCACCGCTGCCCCGAAAGCCAGGCCGAACAGGGCGAGGGCGGCGATACCGAACACGGTCGTGCTCCGCAGCGCCTGGCCGGGCCGAGCGAACAACCTCTCGACCTGCTCCCTGGCGGCCGTCGACACGCCCAGCCCTTCGCCCAGCCACTGCGCGAACCCCCGGCCGTGCTCGGGATCGGCAGAGGAGACGATGATCAGCAAAGGCACCAGCGTGAGCAACCCCAGCGCCGAAAAGCCCAGCGAACGCGACCCCAGCTCCATCTGCGCGCCCCGTCGCCATCCGCGCCCGACCGGCGAACGGCTGACGGCGCGGCGCAGCCGCCCGAACCGAAACGAACGGTCCGCGGCCTCGGGGGACTTTTCAGGCATGTCTGTCGATTATCACGGGCGATGCCTTCAACGGGTGAGGGCGCGACATGAGGTTCCCCGACAGGCTGCCTGATGGACGAGCCCGCCGGTCCGGGAGTCGGGCCACGCGTCGGGCTTTCCGGCGCCCCGGCCGTCCCGGTCCACAGCACCGGTCTGCGCCATCCTGCGACGGGAAGTGTCACCACGGCTGGTACGGGCACTCGGCGAAGTGCCCGTTTCGGGTACACCGCCGCGCGAAGGGAAGCCGAAGGATGATCCACAGTGCGGACATCCGCGAGTGGCGCGCCCACGACGTCGTCGACGCGGGTGGCCACAAGATCGGCACGCTGGAGGCCGTCTACGTGGACACCAGCACCGACGAGCCGGCCATGGGCACCGTTCAGGTCGGACTGCCCACCCGCCGCCATTTGGTCTTCGTCCCCTTGCACGGCGCGGTCGTGGGACCGGGCTACGTGAAGGTCGCCTACGAACGGGCGCTGGTGAAGAAGTGCCCGGCGATCGGGACCGACGACGTGCTGCCCGTCGAGGACGAGGCGGCGGTGTTCGCGCACTACGGCCTGCCCTATCAGCCCGGTGCGAACGGTGAGCGGCAACTCGCCCGACGCTGACCGACCCCGCCGAATCGAAGAGGTGCATTACCTCATGAGGCTCTTCCTCCTCCTCGTCATCGCGGCCATCGTGCTGGGCATCATCGGCGTGGCCGCAGAAGGATTGTTCTACCTGCTCGTCATCGGCATCGTGGTGCTGGTCACGGCCCTGGTGTACCTGGGCATGCACATGCGAGGCTCCGGCCGGCACCAGCGCCTGCGCTGAACGTCCTGAGGCTGCCGGGCCGGGAGGGGGCCCAATGCCCACCGGCCCGGTTCAACAGCTCCGGGCAGGCTTCCATCTCACCATCCGCCATGACGGTACGCGCGATGTCGCCCCCCGGTGGGGCCCAGCACGTCTTCCTTGACGTCGCCCTACCGACGAAGGCCGCCCCCGCGCTACGCCTCCCCCACCCTTCGGCCTCGGACCACCCGGCGACAGGTCCTGACATGACATCAGAACGAGCGTCGGATGAGCGTCACGAGGGGCCACCTGCCGTCCATGCGAATATCACGTTCCAGACCCGGCGCCCTCTTGGCCGCTGGTCGAAACTGCAGGTCGGAAGCGGTCCCGGACATACGGCAAGTCTCCACACCATGCACTTCGGGAAACAGGTCGAGCACCGCCGAGCACACCTGAAGAACCCGATAAAACCGCAGGTCACAGCCCCTTATGGGCAGGCTCAAGAATCGCCACGCACTCCACGTGCGAGGTCATCGGAAACAGGTCGAACACCCGCAGCGTCCGCACCTTGTAGCCGCCGTCGCGGAAGTACGCGAGGTCGCGGGCCAGGGCGGCCGGGTCGCAGGCGACGTAGGCGATGCGGCGGGCGCCCAGGGAGGAGAGGTGCTCGACCGTCCTGCGGCCGGCGCCCGCGCGGGGCGGGTCGAGGACGACCAGGTCGACCTCGGTGATGCCGGTGCGGGGCAGCACCGACTCGACCTTGCCCTGCTCGATGCGCACGCGCGGGAAGTCGGCCAGGTTGTGCCGGGCGTCCTCCACCGCGCGCTTGCCGGACTCGATGCCGAGCACCGCGCCCTGCTCGCCGACCCGGTCGGCCAGCGCGCCCGCGAACAGGCCCACGCCGCAGTACAGGTCGAGCGCCATGTCGCCCTTGCGCGGCAGCAGGCCCTGCATGACCGCGGTGACGAGGGTGTCGGCGGCCTTCGGGTGGACCTGCCAGAAACCGCCGTTGCCGACCCGGTAGGTGCGGCCGTCGGCGCGCTCGCGGACGAACGGGCGGCCGTGCACGCGGTGCACCTGGCCGTTGCGTTCGTCGATGCGCAGCACCGAGACGGGGCGGTCCAGTTCGACCAGCGGAAGGCGGGCGCCGGGCTTGGGGGTCAGAACGACCTGGCGGTCCTGGGAGCCGGTCGCGGCGATCGCCTCGACCGAGTCCATGCCGGTCCAGTCCCGCTTCTCGATGCCCAGCTCGCTGACGCCCTCCGCGGCGATCAGGCAGTGGTCGATCGGCTCGACCTCGTGCGAGCGGTGCCGGCGCAGTCCCGCGCGGCCGTCCGCGGTCACGGCGTACTGCACACGCGTGCGCCAGGACGGGACCTGGCCGGCCGGCACCTTGTCGCCCTCGGCGGGCATCACCGTGCCGTCCCAGCCGGCCTCCTCGGGCGTCAGCCCGGCCAGCCGCTGGAGCTGCTCGGCGACCACCTCGCCCTTGAGCCGCCGCTGCGCGCCCGGCTTGGCGTGCTGCCAGTCGCAGCCGCCGCAGCGGCCGGGGCCGGCGAACGGGCAAGGCGCGTCGATGCGGTCCTTGGACGCCTCCAGCACCGTCACCGCGTCCGCGCGCAGGAACCGCGCACCCTCCTCGCCCTCGGTGACACGGGCGACGACGCGCTCGCCGGGCAGGGCGTGCCGGACGAAGAGGACCTGCCCCTCGGAGGTACGGGCGATGCAGTGGCCGCCGTGGGCGACGGGGCCGATCTCGACCTCGTACTCCTCCCCCACCAGTGATTTCCTCGGTTCTGCCTGCATGGCGGGGTGACTCCACAACATCGGGTACGGGCGGGCGGGCCTGGCGGCCCGGGACAACAGCCCACCAGTCTACGTGCGCGGCGAGGTGTCCTTCGCCCGCTCCGCGGGTCCCCTGCGCGCCGAGCCGGGCGCTGCCCAGTCCTGCCGCTTACGGGCGCGCAGTTTCGCCGCTTCGGAGGACTCCAGCTGGTAGGGCACCGAGGTGACCATCACGCCCGGCGTGAACAGCAGCCGGCCCTTGAGCCGCAGCGCGCTCTGGTTGTGGAGGAAGTGCTCGTACCAGTGGCCGACCACGTACTCCGGGATGATCACGGACACCACGTCCCGCGGCGACTGCGCGCGCAGGCTCTTGACGTACTCGATCACCGGACGGGTGACTTCCCGGTACGGGGAGTCGAGCACCTTCAGGGGTACGTCGATGCCGCGCCGCTCCCACTCCTCGCGCAGCGCCCTGGTCTCCTCGGCGTCCACGTTGACGGTGAGCGCCTCCAGGGTGTCGGAGCGCAGCAGCTTGGCGTAGGCGAGGGCGCGCAGCGCGGGGCGGTGCACCTTGGAGACCAGGACGACGGAGTGGACGCGGGACGGCCGCACGGTGTCCTCGCTCGGGGTGTCCGGCGCGGCGATCTCGTCGGCGACCCGGTCGTAGTGGCGGCGGATCGCCGTCATGGTCGCGTAGAAGATGCACATGCCGAGCAGCGCGACCCAGGCGCCGTGGGTGAACTTGGTGAGCAGCACGACGACCAGCACCAGGCCGGTGAAGAAGGCGCCGAAGGCGTTGATGGCCCGGGAGCGGACCATGCGGCGGCGCTCGGCCGGGTCCTTCTCCGTGCCGAGCAGCCGGTTCCAGTGCCGGACCATGCCGGTCTGGCTGAGCGTGAAGGACACGAACACGCCGACGATGTAGAGCTGGATCAGCCGGGTCGAGTCGGCGCCGTAGATCGACACCAGCAGCGCGGCGGCGCCCGCGAGCAGGACGATGCCGTTGGAGAAGGCGAGTCGGTCGCCGCGGGTGTGGAGCTGACGGGGCAGGTAGCGGTCCTGGGCGAGGATCGACCCGAGCAGCGGGAAGCCGTTGTAGGCGGTGTTCGCGGCGAGGAACAGCACGAGCGCGGTCGCGGCGGCGAGGACGACGAACAGCAAGCTGCCGTGCCCGAAGACGGCCTCGGCGACCTGGGAGATGACCGGGTCCTGGACGTAGTCCGGGCCGAGCGGCACGCCGTTGTGGACGAGGTCCTTCGCCGGGTTCTCTGCCATCCGTACGTCGGTGGCGCCGGCCAGCGCGATGATGCCGCAGAACATGGTGACGGCGAGCAGGCCCATCAGGGCGAGGGTGGTCGCCGCGTTGCGCGACTTGGGCTTGCGGAAGCCGGGGACGCCGTTGGAGATCGCCTCGACGCCGGTGAGCGCGGCGCAGCCGGAGGAGAAGGCGCGCAGCAGCAGGAAGAGGAGGGCGAAGCCGGCCAGGCCGGGGTGCTCGGGCTTGATCTCGAAGTCGGCGGTGGGCGCGCGCATGTCGTCACCGAGGACGCCCCCGCGGAAGGCGCCCCACGCGATCATGAGGAAGACGCCGGCGACGAAGACGTAGGTGGGGATCGCGAAGAGTGTCCCCGACTCCCGGACGCCGCGCAGGTTCATCAGCGTCAGCAGCACGATCACGCCGACCGCGCAGGCCACCTTGTTCTCGACGACGAAGGGGATCGCCGAGCCGAGGTTCTCGATGCCGGAGGAGATCGACACGGCGACGGTCAGGACGTAGTCGACGAGCAGGGCGCTCGCGACGGTCAGGCCGGCCTTCGGGCCGAGGTTGGTGGTGGCCACCTCGTAGTCGCCGCCGCCGCTGGGGTAGGCGTGCACGTTCTGCCGGTAGGAGGCGACCACGGTGAACATCAGCACGACGACCGCGACGGCGATCCAGGGGCTGAAGTGGTACGCCGACAGGCCCGCGATGGACAGGACCAGCAGCACCTCGCCGGGCGCGTACGCCACGGAGGACAGCGGGTCGGAGGCGAACACGGGGAGTGCGACGCGCTTCGGCAGGAGCGTCTCGCCCAGCCGGTCGCTGCGTAGTGCGCGCCCGATGAGGATGCGTTTGGGCACGTCGGTCAGTTTGGACACAAGTGAGGATCGTAAGCCGTCCGGCGGCGGGTGACGCACCCGCCACCCCCGATCCATACGGCATCCATACGGCCGCTGCCCTCCGGGTGAAAAGTCGGGGCGCCCGGGTGCGGATTGGGCAGATCGGGGGAGTCCCATGCCTGTATGACCACATGCCCGGCCGTTGTCGCCACGTCTCGTGGAGGTCCCATGCACACGACCGCAGAACTGATCGGCGCGGCGGCCGGCCTCGTCGTCCTCGGCGTCCTGGCGATCGCGAGCGTGCGCAGCATCACGCGCCGCTAGGTTGTGGGGCCCCGTATCCCGCCGTGGCGGTTCAGGCCGCGTTCGGGTGCGGGTCGTCGTGGGCCGCTCGCGCAGTTCCCCGCGCCCCTGAGGGCGCTGCCGTGGAGGCGCCCGGGAAGGGGCGCGGGTAACTGCGCGCCGAGCCCCCACCGCGCCGCGGACGATTCGCGGCGACCCCCGCGTACCGTCGGTTACGGCGGGCAGGACCGCCCCCGAGGGGCGTCAGGGTCGGTGGACCCCGGCATGATGTTGCCCGGCGGCCGCCAACAGGCCGCGACGTGTTGCCTGGCGAGCCGAAAGAGAGACATGAGCACGAAGGTCATGAAGGTCGCACGGCCTGCAGGAAGCGCGGTGTAACGCGATGCATATCGTCATCATGGGCTGCGGCAGGGTCGGTTCCGCCCTGGCCCAGGCCCTGGAGGAACAAGGGCACACGATCGCCGTGATCGACCAGGACCCCACCGCGTTCCGCCGGCTGGGCTCCTCGTTCGGCGGCCGCCGGGTCACCGGCGTCGGTTTCGACCAGGACACCCTGCGCGAAGCCGGCATCGAGGACGCCGGCGCCTTCGCCGCCGTGTCCAGCGGCGACAACTCCAACATCATCGCCGCCCGCGTGGCCCGCGAGATGTTCGGCATCGAGAACGTCGCCGCCCGGATCTACGACCCCCGGCGCGCGGAGGTCTACCAGCGCCTGGGCATCCCCACCGTCGCCACCGTCCGCTGGACGTCCGACCAGATGCTGCGCCGGCTGCTCCCCTCGGGCGCCGAGCCGCTGTGGCGCGATCCCACCGGCGGGGTGCAGCTCGCCGAGGTGCACACGTCCACGGCGTGGGTGGGGCACCGTATCTCCCGGCTCCAGGACGAGACGGGCGTGCGGGTCGCGTTCCTCACCCGGCTCGGGGAGGCCATCCTGCCCAGCTCGCAGACGGTGTTGCAGGAGGGTGACCTGGTGCACGTGATGATGCGCACGGACGAGATCGACCGGGTCGAGGCGGCCTTCGCCAAGGGACCCGAAGAGGAGGGCGGTCGCTGATGAGGGTCGCCATTGCCGGAGCCGGCGCGGTCGGCCGCTCGATCGCGGGCGAGCTGCTGGAGAACGGTCACGAGGTCCTGCTGATCGACAAGGCGCCGACCGCGATCTCGGTGGAGCGCGTCCCGCAGGCGGAGTGGCTGCTCGCCGACGCCTGCGAGATCACGTCCCTGGACGAGGCGGCGCTCCAGCGCTGCAACGTCGTCATCGCCGCGACCGGCGACGACAAGGTCAACCTGGTCGTGTCGCTGCTGGCGAAGACCGAGTACGGCGTGCCCCGCGTCGTCGCCCGGGTGAACAACCCGAAGAACGAGTGGCTGTTCAACGAGTCGTGGGGCGTGGACGTCGCCGTCTCCACCCCGCGTCTGATGTCGGCGCTGGTGGAGGAGGCGGTCAGCGTGGGCGACCTGGTCCGGCTGCTGCGCTTCAGCCACGGCGACGCCAACCTGGTGGAGCTGACCCTGCCGGAGGAGTCCGCGCTGGCCGGCACCCAGGTCGGGGACGTGGAGTGGCCGCAGGACACCTCGCTGGTCACGATCATCCGCGGCACGCGGGTGCTGACGCCGACCCGCGAGGACTCCCTGGAGGCCGGCGACGAGCTGCTCTTCGTGGCCGCGCAGGCCCGTGAGGAGCAGCTGGAGGACCTGCTCTCGGTCCGCAAGGAGTCGTAGGAGCGGGAACATCCCTAGGAGTGGAGAAGGGGCGCCCGGAGTGATCCGGGCGCCCCTCACTCACGCATGCGGGAGGCTCAGGACTGGCGGCGGTGCCGGCCGGCCGGGGCTCCTTCGCCCTCCTCCTCGGCGGCGGCCTTCCGCTCCTCCTCCGCGCGCTCCTCCGCCTCCATCTCGGCGAAGACGTCGATCGGCGGCGGGGCCTTCGCCAGGAACACCCAGGTCAGGTAGACGGCGAGCAGGAACGGCGGGATCTTCAGCGCCACCAGCACCCAGCCGAGCTGGGTGGTGTCCGCCCACCAGTACAGCGGGAAGAGGATGGCGCACTTGGCGAGCAGGATCAGGCCCCAGGCCCAGCTGGCCTTGATGTACGCCTTCTTGCGGCCCGGGTTCCTGGTGCGCCAGGAGAGGTTCTCCTTGAACACCGGGCCCAGCATCAGGCCGATCAGCGGGACGCCCGCCATCGCCGTGACGATGTACGCCAGGGCCAGGCCCAGGGTGTACAGCATGCCCGGCAGGTAGAAGTCCTTGGCGTTGCCGGTCATCATCGCGAAGACCACGCCGAAGCCGACGCCGAAGACACCGCTGAAGGCGTGCTTCACGGTGTCCCTGCGGGCCAGCCGGACCACGACCATGACGAGCGCCACGCCGAGCGCCGCGAGCGCCGACATGTGCAGGTTCTTGTTGACCGTGTAGATGCTGACGAAGAGCAGTCCCGGCAGCACCGTCTCGACCATGCCCCGGACACCGCCGAACGCCTCGAACAGGGCGGCTTCCGTCACCGCCCGGGCGTCGTCCGCGGACGTGTCCGCGGAGGTCTCTTCGGTTGTCGGCCTGTCGAGCGACGTCACCGGCTACTCCCGTCCGAGGGGTCTCAGTTCGTATTTCGGATTGAACAGCACCCGGCGACCACGGCTCATGGCGATCCGGCCCGATGCGATCAGCTTGCGCCCCGGCTCTATCCCCGTGATGGAGCGCCTGCCGAGCCACACCACGTCCAGCGCGGCGGAGCCGTCGAACAGCTCGGCCTCCAGAGCCGGCACTCCCGCGCGCGGCCGCTGCGTGACCGTGCGCAAGGTACCAGTTACCGTGACGATCTCGCGGTCCTGGCAGTCACCTATCCGTGTGCAGCCGGCCGTCGCGGCGTCCTCGCGCAGCTCCTCCGACTCCAGGTCCTCCTGGGAGGACGAGAGCCGGTCGAGCATGCGGCGGAACCGGCCTGCCGGCTTCTCGGACCGAGGAACAGCACTCATATCTGAAGCGTACCGGGGTGCACTGACGGTTACGTACCCCCTGCTTCCCCGGTCCGAACGGCCCGCCGTCACTTCTCGAAGCGGTATCCCATGCCGGGCTCGGTGATGAGGTGTCTCGGCCTCGACGGGTCCGCCTCCAGCTTGCGGCGCAGCTGCGCCATGTAGACCCGCAGGTAGTTGGTCTCCGTCCCGTACGACGGCCCCCACACCTCCCGCAGCAGCTGCCTCTGCCCCACCAGCCGGCCTCCGGCGCGCACCAGCGCCTCCAGCAGATGCCACTCGGTGGGCGTGAGCCGTACGTCACGTCCGTCGCGGTGGACCTTCTTCGCGGCGAGGTCGACGGTGAACGCCTCGGTCTCCACGACCACGTCTCCCCCGTCGGCGGGCTCCGCGCGCCGTACGGCGGCCCGCAGCCGGGCGAGCAGTTCGTCCATGCCGAAGGGCTTGGTGACGTAGTCGTCGGCGCCCGCGTCCAGCGCCTGGACCTTCTCGCCCGAGGCGTGCCGCGCGGACAGCACCAGGATCGGCACCCGGCTCCACTCGCGCAGCCGCCGGATGACGTCGACGCCGTCCGTGTCGGGCAGGCCCAGGTCGAGGACCACCACGTCCGGGTGGCGGGCGGCGGCTGCGCGCAGGGCGCCCGCCCCGTCGTCGGCGGAGTCCACCTCGTACTGCCGGGCCCTGAGGTTGATCACCAGGGCCCGCACGATGGCCGGGTCGTCGTCGACCACCAGCACGCGGGTCATGAGGTTCGCCTTTCGTCCTGGGCGGTCACGAGGCCGCGCCCGCTGTCGTCCGGGCCGTCCTCCGGCCGGGCGTCCGCCGCGTGCAGGGTGAGGGTCATGGTGAGGCCGCCCCCGGGGGTGTCGTCGGCGTTCGGGGTGCCGCCCATGGCCTCGGTGACGCCGCGGGCGACGGCCAGGCCCAGGCCGACGCCGGAGCCGCGCGGCGCGTCCCCGTGCCGCTGGAACGGCGCGAAGATGCGCCCCTTGGCCTCGTCGGACAGGCCGGGGCCGCGGTCGACGACCCGCACCTCGACCCCGTCGGCGAAGGCGCTGGCGGCGACCGGCACCCTCTCCCCCGGCGGGCTGTACTTCACCGCGTTCTCGATCACGTTGGCCATCGCCCGCTCCAGCGGTCCGGGGTCGGCGTCGACCATGGGCAGGGTTTCGGTAACGTCCAGGACGACGGTGTGTTCGGGCACCCCGCCGAGGGCGCGCGGCACCACCTCGTCCAGGTCGGTGCCGCGCATCAGCGGGGTGACCGTACCGGTGTGCAGGCGGGACGTGTCGAGCAGGTTGCCCACCAGATGGTCCAGGCGGTCCGCGCCGTCCTCGATGCCCTCCAGCAGCTCG
This sequence comes from Streptomyces sp. BJ20, assembly GCF_022869105.1. Taxonomy (NCBI): domain Bacteria; kingdom Bacillati; phylum Actinomycetota; class Actinomycetes; order Kitasatosporales; family Streptomycetaceae; genus Streptomyces; species Streptomyces sp. BJ20. The sequence goes on along the minus strand of NZ_CP094918.1, from coordinate 1,822,665 downwards.
GCGCGGTCCTCGTCGGACCGTTCGACGTCCTCGGAGCGCAGGGAGGAGACGGCCGCCTTGATCCCGGCCGGCGGGGTGCGCGGGTCGTGGCTGACGGCGGCGAGGAGCGTGGTGCGGATGCGGTTGCCCTCGGCGAGGGCGAGGGCGCGGTCGGTCTGTTCGCGCAGCCGCCGGCGGTCCAGGACGACAGCGGCCTGCGCGGCGAAGGCGGCCAGGACCCTGCGGTCCTCGGCGGGCGGCACCCGGCCGGTCAGCGTCGGCGCCATGTGGTCGCCGACGGGCACCTGGACATCGGCGTCCTCGGGCCGTTCGACGGGGCGGCCTCGGCCCGCCCGGCCCGCGCAGGTCCACGGCTCGACGTCCCCGGCGCGTTCCAGCAGCGTGGCGGACTCGATGCCGGAGGCCTCCCGGACACGCTCCTCCACGTCCTGCCGGCGTTCGGCGTTGCGGGAGCCGGGCGCGTTGGCGTGGGCGAACTCGCCGACCAGGGCGACGCGGGGGCGGCGGGCGAGGACGGCGTCGAGGTCCGTCTCGGCCACGGTCACGCCGCCGTGCTCCAGCCGCCGGTGCGGGACCTGCTCCAGGCCGGTCAGCAGGGCCTCGGTGCGGGGCCTGCCGTGCGTCTCGGCGAAGGCGACGACGCAGTCGGTGTCCCGTTCGACGCGGCGGTGCGCCTCGGCGAGCATCGCGTAGGTCTTGCCCACCCCCGGCGCGGCGCCGAGGTGGATCCGAAGCTTGCCGCGTCCCATGGCCCCATTGTCTTCCCGGTCGTGCTCCTGGCGCAGTCGACCTTAGGCCGCCCTGCACGGCGGCCGGACGGCCGGCGGGGGCGCGGGGTCCGACCTTGACGCAACCCTGACGCGCACGCCGGGGCCGGCCGGTCAGTGCCCGACGATCTGCCCGTCGCTCAGTTCGAGGACCCGGTCGGCCAGGTCGAGCAGGGTGGTGTCGTGGGTGGCGACGAGCGCGGTGACGTTCTCGGTGCGGACGACCGCGCGCAGCAGCTCCATCACGGCGTGCCCGGTCTCGGCGTCGAGCTGGCCGGTGGGCTCGTCGGCGATGAGCAGGGAGGGGTTGTTGGCGAGGGCACGGGCGACGGCGACCCGCTGCTGCTGGCCGCCGGACAGCTCGCCGGGCCGCTGGGCGGCGTGGTCGGCGAGGCCGATGAGGGACAGCAGCAGCTCGACCCGCTCCTCGCGCTCGCGGGGGTCCGCGCCGCGCAGCCGCAGCGGGACGCCGACGTTCTCGGCTGCGCTGAGGATGGGGATGAGGCCGAAGGACTGGAAGACGAAGCCGACGCGGTCGCGGCGCAGGGCGAGCAGGCCCTCCTCGTCGAGGCCGGCGAGGTCGCGGCCGTCGACGTCGACCCGTCCCCGGTCGGGGGTGTCCAGGCCGCCGACGATGTTCAGCAGGGTGGTCTTGCCGGATCCCGAGCGCCCCTTGAGGGCGACGAGCTCGCCGCGCGGGACCTCGAAGGAGACGCCCCGCAAGGCGTGCACGGCGGCGGCGCCGCCACCGTACGACTTGTGCACGTCCTCGACGCGCACCATGGCGTCGGTGATCGTCTGCCCCATGGCTGCCCTCCCCCGTGAACCGGGCGCCAGTATCGCCGTCCGGCGCCCGGCAGATCAACAGGGTCAGGCGGGGTCGTCCCGGTGGCTGAGGGTCTCCCAGGCGACGAACATGTCGGTGCCACCAACGCCGGACGGGCTGGATACAGCCCTTCCGGCGTTCGAGGAACGGGGTCCGGGGCGGAGCCTCGGTAACGACAGCGACCCGCGGCGACCGGCCGCGAACGACCGGCCCCGCGGGCCACGACAGACGGACCGCGCTAGCGCACTTCCGTGATCTCGGGCCCCCGCTGCAGCCGGCTCATCCCGCCCGCGAACCGCGACCCTTCCTCCTGCTGCACGTTCTCCGGCACCATCTGCGCGTCGTTCGGCAGCTTCAGGACGATCGGATCGCGCGGGGCCATGGGCCCGTCCCCGCGCACCACGACCGTGTCCCGGAAGATCTGCTCCAGCAGACCCGCCGCCTGCGGCTGCACCGCGCCCTGACCGGAGATCACTCCGCGCAGGAACCAGCGGGGGCCGTCCACACCGACGAACCGCACGACCTGGAAGCCGCCGGTGCCGTCCGGCAGCTGCACCGGCACCTGGGCGCGCAGCTCCCAGCCCAGCGGACCCTCGACCTCGTCGATGATGCCGCCCTGCTGGGTGATGCCGGACGCGATCTCCTCGCGCACCTCGCCCCAGATGCCCTCACGCTTGGGCGCGGCGAAGGCCTGAAGCTGGACGGCGCTGTCCTGCAGCACGACGGTGGCCGCGACGATCGCGTCACCCGCGACCTCCACGCGCAGTTCCATGCCGTCCACACCGGGCACGAACAGACCGCCCAGATCGACCCGGCCCTCGCCGGGCTCGCGAACCTCGGAGCTGTCCCAGGGCCCGTCGGGCCGGGGCGCGGGCTCGAGCCTCACGCGCCCGCCCTCCTCGTCCGCCTCCGCGTCGACACCGTCGACGACCTGCTCGGCCTCGCCGGCCGCACCGTCGGCGGCATCCTTCTTCTTGCGACGTCCGAACACGTCACTGTCCTTCCCGGTCGGATACGACCGAAGCGTATCGATTCCCACCCGCTGCACCGCCCTTGGCGGCCTGAACGCTTGTGCCGCTCTTGCCTTCCACCGCGGCGTGGCCGCCGGTGGATCCGAAGCCCCCCTCGGCCCGGGCCGATTCGGGCAGCTGCGCGACCGACACGAAGCGCACCCTCTCGACCTGCTGGACGACCAGTTGGGCAATCCGGTCGAAGCGCTCGAACCGCACGGACTCGCGCGGGTCGAGATTCACCACGATCACCTTGATCTCCCCACGGTACCCGGCATCAATCGTCCCCGGGGCATTCACCAGGGCGACGCCGCAGCGGGCGGCAAGGCCGGATCGCGGGTGCACGAAGGCCGCGTACCCCTCCGGGAGCGCGACAGACACCCCGGTGGGCAGCACGGCCCGCTCCCCCGGGGCCAGCTCGCAGGCCTCGGTGGTGCGCAGGTCGGCCCCGGCGTCGCCGGGGTGCTCGTACGCCGGAAGCGGTACGTCCGGGTCGACGCGCCGGATGAGCACCTCGAGCGCTTCGCGGCCGGCGCTCACGGGTTCACCTCGAAGGCGCGGGCCCGGCGGACCTGGTCGGGGTCCTCCATGGCGGCCTGGATCTCCTCCTGGCGGCCGTGGTCGATGAAGTGGTCCACCTTGACCTCGATGAAGAGAGCGTCCGCGCGGACGGCGACCGGTCCGTCGGGGCCGCCGATGTGTCCGGTGGCGGTGCAGTAGATCTTCCGTCCCGCCACGGCGGTCACCTCGGCCTTGAGGTGCAGCACGGTGCCGACGGGCACGGGCCGGACGAAGTCGGTCTCCAGCCGTCCGGTGACCGCGATGGTGCGGAGCAGCCAGTTCAGCGAGCCGAGCGTCTCGTCGAGGGCGGTGGCCAGCACGCCGCCGTGGGCGAGTCCGGGGGCGCCCTGGTGCGCGGACTGCACGGTGAACTCGGCGGTGATCGACACACCTTCGCCGGCGCGCGCCTGGAGGTGCAGCCCGTGGGGCTGTTCGTCGCCGCAGCCGAAGCACTGTCCGTAGTGGGCGCCCAGGAGCTCGCCCGGTGCGGGGGCGTCGGGGTGGCGCACGGGCGGCACGGCGTCGGCGGGGGGCTGAAGAGCTGCGGAATTACCACTCACAGCCGCAGACCTTACCCGCCCGCCGCGAGGCGGCTGGGCATGCGTCCGCCCTGGCGCGGGACCCCCGCGGGAAGCGTGCCAAGCTTGGCTTCATGCAGCTTTCCGCGGCCCCGTACGAAGAACGCCTCACCGCTCCGCGCTCCTGGTGGTTCCTGTGCCTCCTGGCCGGGACCTCCTTCGCGCTGATCATGCTGCCGTTCGGCACCCTGCCGATGCTGGCCGGGCTGGCCGGCGGGACCGCCGCGGCGGCGGTCGTGGTGAGCGCGTACGGCTCGGTGCGGATCCGGGTCGTGAACGGTCATCTGATCGCGGGCGAGGCGAAGATCCCGGCGTCCGCGCTGGGTGACGCGGAGGTGCTGGACGCCGAGGAGGCGCGCGCCTGGCGCGGCCCGAAGGCCGACCCGCGCGCGTTCATGCTGCTGCGCGCGTACGTCCCCGGTGCGCTGCGGGTGGCCGTCACGGACCCGCAGGACCCCACTCCGTACGTCTTCCTGTCCACCCGTGAGCCCGAGCGGCTGGCGCAGGCGCTCCGGGCGGCGAGGGACGGGGCGGACGCGTCGTAGGGGCCCGTCAGCAGGCCGCCGGGCGGGTCACCCGGGGTCGTCGTCCTTCCGGTGGCGGCCGGCGCCCATGTCGAGCTCCAGCGCGTGCTCGGGGAGGGCGTCGGCGGGGCGCTCCAGCGCCGGGAGCGCGGGCAGCTCGTCCCAGGGGACCTGGACCTTGCGCAGGTCGTCCCGGATGCGGGCGGCGAGCTTTCTGGTGTCGCGCCGGTTCATCACGGCGCCCACGGCCGCTCCCACGAGGAACGGCATCAGGTTCGGCAGGTTGCGCACCGTGCGCTTCACGATCCGCTGGCGCAGTTCGCGCTTCATGCGGCTGTTCATCGCGGCGCTCACGGTGGAGGGCTTGGTCGCCTCGATGCCGCGCTCCTGGGACCAGGAGTTGAGGTAGACGGTGCTGCGCTGGGCGAGGGTGCCCGCGGGACGTACGCCGTAGACCTCGTGCAGTTCGGCGATCAGTTTGAGTTCGATCGCGGCGACGCCGGTGACCTCGGCGGCCAGCTCCGTCGGCATCGCGGGCGGTACCGGCATCATGGCGGCCGCTCCGACGCCGGCCCCGACCGTCGCGGTGGCCTTCGCGGCGCCCGCCACGAGCCTGTCGGCGATCTCCTCGGGACCGAGCCCGGGGAACTGCTCCCGCAGGGTCGTGAGGTCCCGTACGGGCACACGCGGGGCGATGTCGATGATCCGGTCGGCGAGGTGCGCCAGACCCGCGCGGGCGCGTGCGCCGCCCTTGCGGACGCCCTCCAGGGCCTTCCCCCGGACGACGGCGGTGCGCCTGCGCGCCATGGGCGCGGTGACCTCCACAGGCACCGGGAGGTCACCCCGGCCGTCCGGCGCTTCGAGCGAGGCCGCCCCGTCTCGGGTCCAGCCTCGCTCGGGTTCACGCGTGTCGTGCTGTGGGTCCTCGGTGGACCCTTGGTCCGCTCCCTTCGAGAAGAAGCGGCGCTTCCGCGGTGGGGTCGAGCCAGTCACGGCCGACCCCGCCTCAGTCGCAGTCGCGGCAGATCGGCTGGCCGTTCTTCTCACGGGCCAGCTGGCTGCGGTGGTGCACCAGGAAGCAGCTCATGCAGGTGAACTCGTCCTGCTGCTTGGGCAGGACCCGGACGGCCAGCTCCTCGTTCGAGAGGTCCGCACCGGGCAGTTCGAGGCCCTCGGCGGCCTCGAACTCGTCGACGTCCACGGCCGAGGCCGACTTGTCGTTCCGCCGGGCCTTCAGCTCTTCCAAGCTGTCCGAGTCGACGTCGTCGTCGGTCTTGCGTGGAGTGTCGTAGTCGGTAGCCATGTCACTCTCCCCCTCTGGGTGTATGCGGTGTCTCCAGCGCACGTAACGCGTGAGAGGCCGGACTTGTGCCCGACCTGAGGCGGAGATTTTGCCTCACATCAAGGTCTGTTACTCAATCGACACCCAACCGGACTCCTCACGAGTGATCGGCTGGGATGGCGATGGGGACCGTACACGGTCCCGATGCCGCACTACAAAGGCACCTCACCGTGTACTTCCCGTGAACGGGACCCCTGAAAACCGGGACTTTTCCGGCCTTCCGACGGGGTTCATGATCACGGAGAGTAGATGGCCGGATCGGCACCCCTGTGATCGATCACACATGAATTCGATTGCGGGGGTGCTCAGAAATTCCGCCCAGAGCGAACACGGATCGAGGGCGGGGCATGATGTCAGATCGGAAGGGTGACACGCATCACGAGTCCTCCGCCCTCCCTCGGCTGCGCGTAGATGTGCCCGCCGTGCGCCCGGGCGACCGACCGCACGATCGACAGCCCCAGTCCCACGCCCTTGTCGCTGCCCGTCCGCTCGGTGCGCAGCCTGCGGAACGGCTCGAAGAGGTTCTCGACCTCGTACGCGGGGACGACCGGGCCGGTGTTGGACACCACGAGGACCGCCTGGCCGTGCTGGACGTCCGTGGTGACCTCCACCCAGCCGTCCTCCGGGACGTTGTACCGCACGGCGTTCTGCACCAGGTTCAGGGCGATCCGCTCCAGCAGCACGCCGTTGCCCTTGACCACGGCGGGGCGGCGGGTGCCGCGGATCGTGACGTGCCGCGACTCCGCCTCGGAGGCGACCTGGTCGATGGCCTGGCCCGCCACCTCCGCGAGGTCGACGGGCCCCCGCTCCACGATCTGGTTGTCGCTGCGGGCGAGCAGCAGCAGGCCCTCCACGAGCTGCTCGCTGCGCTCGTTGGTGGCCAGCAGGGTCTTGCCGAGCTGCTGGAGCTCCACCGGCGCGTTCGGGTCGGAGAGGTGCACCTCGAGCAGCGTGCGGTTGATCGCCAGCGGGGTGCGCAGCTCGTGCGAGGCGTTCCCCACGAAGCGCTGCTGGGCGGTGAACGCGCGCTGGAGCCGCTCCAGCATGTCGTCGAAGGTGTCGGCCAGCTCCTTCAGCTCGTCGTCCGGGCCGTCCAGCTCGATCCGGCGGGACAGGTCGGAGCCCGCCACCGCGCGGGCGGTGCGGGTGATGCGGCCCAGCGGCGACAGCACGCGCCCGGCCATGGCGTAGCCGAAGGCGAACGCGATGACGGCGAGGCCGAGCAGGGCCAGCAGGGATCGGCTGAGCAGGTTGTCCAGGGCGACCTGGCGCTGGTCGTCGATGCACTCGCTGATCGCGTTGTTGAACTCGGTCAGGGAGAGGTTGCCGTCGGCGATGCCCGGACAGTCGTTGCTGGAGACCTTCAGTCCGTCGAAGTCGACGATCTTGAACAGCGGCTGGCTGCCGGTGCGCAGGGCCTGCGCGGCGAGCAGGTAGATGATCGACAGCAGCAGGATGCCGGCGATCAGGAACATGCCGCCGTACAGCAGCGTGAGCCGTATGCGGATGGTGGGCCGCAGCCACGGCATCGGCGTGGGCGACCGGGGGTCCCAGGTGGGCTTGGGGGGCGCGGTGGGGGGCGCGGGAGTGGCAGCCATGGTCGGTGATCAGATCCGGTATCCGGAGCCGGGCACGGTCACGATGACCGGCGGCTCGCCCAGCTTGCGGCGCAGCGTCATGACGGTCACACGGACCACGTTGGTGAACGGGTCGGTGTTCTCGTCCCAGGCCTTCTCCAGCAGCTGCTCCGCGGAGACCACGGCGCCCTCGCTGCGCATGAGGACCTCCAGCACGGCGAACTCCTTCGGCGCGAGCTGGACCTCCTTGCCGTCGCGGAAGACCTCGCGGCGGTTGGGGTCCAGCTTGATCCCGGCCCGCTCCAGGACGGGCGGCAGGGGCACGCTGGTCCGCCGGCCGAGCGCCCGCACGCGGGCGATGAGCTCGCTGAAGGCGAACGGCTTGGGCAGGTAGTCGTCGGCGCCGATCTCGAGTCCCTCGACGCGGTCGCTGACGTCGCCGGACGCCGTGAGCATCAGCACGCGCGTGGGCATGCCGAGCTCGACGATCTTGCGGCAGACGTCGTCGCCGTGGACGAGGGGGAGGTCGCGGTCGAGGACGACCACGTCGTAGTCGTTGACACCGATGCGCTCCAGGGCGGCCGCACCGTCGTACACGACGTCGACCGCCATGGCCTCCCGGCGCAGTCCGGTGGCCACCGCATCCGCGAGCAGCTGCTCGTCCTCGACGACGAGTACGCGCACGTCGCTTGTCCTTCCTCATGACCCGCCCGGCGGGCCGCGAGGGCGCGCACGCGGGCAGGGGTACGGGTGGGTGTTGTTGCCTCCATCCTGCCCTTTTCGGCCGTAAGTCGGCTGTAAGGCGACCGGAGCAGGGGTGACCGGCGGCCCCGCGACCGGGGAACGTGCGGACGAACGGGGCGGGAATACGAGAATTTCTCGCGAGGTCAGGTTTCCGCGGGAGGGAGCTTGGGGAGGACGGGTTTACATCCCGCGATCACGCTCTGCTTGTACCGCACCACCATGCGGTGCACACAGTCCGCTTCCGCAGAGCGGGCGTGGATGTCCGGTACCGTCGCCGCCCGGCCGAGCGGCGCCGGGCATCCGCCACGGACGTGATCGTCCCTTCCCACGGCACACCCCCGTGCCACCGACCCACCGACCCAGGACGAGGGGGCGCAGCATGGACGCATTCACCGCAGGACTTCTGCAGCGTATAAAGGCGACCGAGTCCGACCTGTCGCGGGCCCGCGACGAGGGCGACGACTTCCTCGTCGAAGTGGAGCAGGGCGAACTCGACGACCTGCGCCGCCTCGCGGCCGAACACGGCGTGGAAGTCGGCGCCCACAGCGTCTGACCGACGCAGCACGGAAGCGCCCGGCGGGCCCCGGTGGATCACTCCACCGGGGCCCGCCGTCGATCCTCACGGGCACGCCCACGACAGCCGTGGCGCTAGGGGCTGACGGCGCCCCGCCCGCACGCCAGTCCGCCGGGCGAGCCACCCGTCACCGGGCGGAGGAGGGGGACACGCCTTGGGCGTACGACCGACGGACACTCGACGCCCGCCGTCCGCCCACGGGCTCGGTCCCACCGAAGGTCGCCGCCTCCGCCTCTGCCCGGCTCGGCGAGCCGTCATACGGGCGCCGTCGACGCACGAACCGCCCCACGGGCGCCCGGTCGGCGGCATGGATCCCACCGACGCCACCCGGCCCGGCGGGCCGCTGCCTCGTCGGCCACGGCCAACCGACTTCACCCCGGACACGATCCGACCGAGCCGGGAATCGGCCCCCGCGGGCAACCGCCGTCAGCCGCATCGGCCCCACCGACAACCACCGGCCAGCACTCACCGTCCGCCGCCGCCCGGCCCGCCGGCCGCTGCCGCGTCGGCCGGGGCCGACCGACTTCTCCGCGAACGCGGTCCGGACCCGTCGGGAGTCGGTCGTCGGGCGGGCGATCGCCGAGAGCGTGAACACGTTCACGGTGGTCGGCGGCGTCAGCCGCCTCCTACGCCCCGAACTCCTCCAGCAGGCCCAGGAGCGGCTTCAGCACGCCCGGGGAGGCGGCGACCGTCATGTCGGCCGACGGCCGGCTGTCCGGGCGGCGGCCGGTCGTCAGGGCGCCGGACTCGCGGGCTATCAGGGCGCCCGCCGCCACGTCCCACGGGTGGAGGCCGCGTTCGTAGTAGCCGTCCAGGCGGCCCGCCGCCACGTCGCACAGGTCGATCGCCGCCGAGCCGCCGCGGCGGATGTCCCGCACCAGCGGGATCAGCCGGCGGGCGACCTCGGCCTGCTGTTCGCGGACGTCGGCGACGTAGTTGAAGCCGGTGGAGACCAGTGCCTGGTCCAGCGGCGGCGACGGCCGGCAGGCCAGGCGCCGCTCGCCCTCCCACGCGCCCGTGGCCCACGCCCCGCCGCCCAGCACCGCGTGGTACTCCTCGCCGCGCATCGGCGCGAACACCGCTCCGGCCACGGCGACGCCGTCCTGCTCGGCCGCCACGGAGACGGCCCAGGTGGGCAGGCCGTACAGGTAGTTCACCGTGCCGTCGAGGGGGTCGACGACCCAGCGGACGCCGCTGCTGCCGGCCGTGGAGGCACCCTCCTCGCCGAGGACGCCGTCCTCCGGGCGGCGCTCGGCGATCAGCCCGGTGATCAGCTTCTCCGCCGCGAGATCCATCTCGGTGACGACGTCGACGGAGCTGGACTTGGTGGCGGCGACCGCGAGGTCGGCCGGACGGCCGTCGCGCAGCAGCTCACCCGCGCGCCGGGCGGCCTCCCGGGCCAGTTCCAGCAGTTCCGCGTGCAGGGGGTCGGTCACGGGGCTCCTCAGGCGTAGGGGCTGTCGGCGCCCGCGGCGGCGGGACGCGGGGCGCGGGCCGGGCAGCAGCCCACCGGGCACAGGTCGTGGCTGGGGCCGAGCGCGCCGAGGGCGCACCGGGTGACGTCCCGCCCGCTCTCGGCCGCGGCACGCTCCACCACCAGCTCACGGACGGCGGCGGCGAACCGCGGGTCGTCGCCGACGGTCGCGGAGCGGCGCACCGGCAGGCCGAGCTCCTCCGCCTTGGCGGTGGCCTCGGTGTCGAGGTCGTACAGGACCTCCATGTGGTCCGAGACGAAGCCGATGGGGGCCATGACGACCGCGGGGACGCCGGCGGCCTTCCGCTCCTCGAGGTGGTCGCAGATGTCGGGCTCCAGCCACGGGATGTGCGGGGCGCCGGAGCGGGACTGGTAGACGAGCTGCCAGGGGTGGTCGACGCCGGTGCGCTCGCGGACGGCGTCGGCGATCAGCCGGGCCACGTCCAGGTGCTGAGCGACGTACGCGCCGCCGTCGCCGTGCGCCTCGACGGGGCCGGAGGTGTCCGCGGCGGCGGTGGGGATGGAGTGGGTGCAGAAGGCGATGTGCGCGCCGTCCCGGACGTCCTCGGGGAGGCCGTCGAGCGACCGGATCACCCCGTCGACCATGGGCTCGACGAAGCCGGGGTGGTTGAAGTAGTGCCGCAGCTTGTCGATCTTCGGCAGCTCCAGCCCTTCCTTCTCCAGCGTGGCGAGCGCGTCGGCGAGGTTCTCGCGGTACTGGCGGCAGCCGGAGTAGGAGGCGTAGGCGCTGGTGGCGAGGACCAGGATGCGGCGCCGGCCGTCGCGGACCATGTCCCGGAGGGTGTCGGTGAGGTAGGGCGCCCAGTTGCGGTTGCCCCAGTAGACCGGCAGGTCCAGGCCGTGCTCGGCGAAGTCCTTGCGCAGGGCGTCCAGAAGGGCGCGGTTCTGGTCGTTGATGGGGCTGACCCCGCCGAACTGGAAGTAGTGCTGCCCGACTTCCTTGAGGCGTTCCTTGGGGATGCCCCGCCCGCGCGTCACGTTCTCCAGGAACGGGACGACGTCGTCCGGGCCTTCCGGGCCGCCGAAGGAGAGCAGGAGCAGGGCGTCGTAGGGACTGGCATCGAGCACGTCAGACATGTCTCGATCCTCCCACCCGGCACCGACAGCGGGGACAGGGGCCGGGGGTGTCGCGGGGAGGTGCCGTACCTCACCGGCGCAAGCGGGTGACGCCGCCGGTAATCTGTATCGACGGCGATGGCGCCTTACTGATCTTCCGGAGAACTCCGTGCCCAGCCCCTATCTCGCCCTGTTCGCCGCCCCCGGCAGCAAGGCCTTCTCCGCCGCGGGGTTCCTCGGCCGGATGCCGCTGTCCATGATGGGCATCGGCGTCGTCACGATGATCTCCCAGGTGACCGGCCGGTACGGGCTGGCGGGGGCCCTCTCGGCGACCATCGCGCTGTCCGCCGCGCTTGTGGGCCCTCAGGTCTCGCGGCTGGTGGACCAGTACGGGCAGCGCCGGGTACTGCGTCCGGCCACGCTGCTGTCGCTGTCCGCGGCGGCGGTGCTGCTGCTCGCGGTGCACTTCTCCTGGCCGGAGTGGGTGCTGTTCGCCGCGTGCGTGGGCATCGGCTGCGTGCCGAGCGTCGGCGCGATGGTCCGGGCCCGCTGGGCGGCGCTGTACCGCGGCACCCCGAGCCTGCACACCGCCTACTCGTTCGAGTCGGTGATCGACGAGGTGTGCTTCGTCGTCGGCCCGATCGTCTCCATCGGGCTGTCCACGGCCTGGTTCCCGGAGGCCGGGCCGCTGCTGGCGGCCTGCTTCCTGGCGTTCGGCGTCTTCTGGCTGACCGCGCAGCGCGCGACCGAGCCGGAGCCGCACCCCCGTGAGCGGAAGGGCGGCGGCACGGCGCTGCGTTCGCGCGGTCTGCAGGTGCTGGTGGCGACGTTCGTGGCGACGGGCACGATCTTCGGCGCGGTGGACGTGGTGACGGTCGCCTTCGCCGAGGAGGAGGGACACAAGGCCGCGGCCAGCGTGGTGCTCGCGGTGTACGCCCTGGGCTCGTGCGTGGCGGGCCTGGTGTTCGGGCTGCTGCACTTCGCGGGGGCGCCGGAACGCCGGTGGCTGCTCGGCGTTTGCGCCATGGCCGTGAGTATGATCCCACTCCTACTGGTCGGGAACTTGCCGTTTCTGGCCGTGGCGCTGTTCGTTGCGGGTCTGTCCATCGCTCCCACGATGATCACGACCATGTCCCTCATCGAAGAGCACGTACCTCGCGCGCAGCTCACCGAGGGGATGACCTGGGTGAGCACCGGGCTCGCGGTCGGCATCGCCCTCGGCTCCTCCGCCGGCGGCTGGGTGATCGACGCGGCCGGGGCGCGCGCCGGGTACGGGGTTCCGGCGGCCGCCGGGGCCGTCGCGGTCGCGGTCGGTTTCCTCGGGTACCGCCGGCTCAAGCGGCCGGCGCCGGGTCGGGGAGGCTTCGTTGGTCAGCACGACGAGCGCGAGGAACGGCACGTGGCGTAACTGGGGAGGCACCGTCTCCGTCCGGCCGGCCCGGGAGGTCACGCCGGCCTCGGTCGAGGAGCTGGCCGACGCCGTGCGCCGGGCCGCCGAGGACGGTCTGCCGGTGAAGGCGGTGGGAACCGGTCACTCCTTCTCCTCCATAGCCGCGACCGAGGGCCTGCTGGTGCGCCCTCAGCTGCTGACGGGGATCCGGAGGATCGACCGCGAGGCGGGCACCGTCACCGTCGAGGCGGGGACCCCGCTGAAGCGGCTCAACGCCGCCCTCGCGCGCGAGGGTCTGTCGCTGACCAACATGGGCGACATCATGGAGCAGACGGTCTCCGGCGCCACCAGCACCGGCACCCACGGCACCGGCCGTGAGTCCGCCTCCATCGCCGCCCAGATCAAGGGCCTCGAACTGGTCACCGCCGACGGCTCGGTGCTCACCTGCTCCGAGAGGGAGAACCCGGACGTCTTCGCGGCTGCCCGGATCGGCCTCGGTGCCCTCGGCGTCGTCACCGCCCTCACCTTCGCGGTGGAGCCGCTCTTCCTCCTCACCGCGCGCGAGGAGCCCATGACGTTCGACCGGGTGTGCGCCGAGTTCGACGCGCTGCACGCCGAGAACGAGCACTTCGAGTTCTACTGGTTCCCGCACACCGGCAACACCAACACCAAGCGCAACAACCGCAGTGCGGGCCCCGAGCGTCCCGTGCCGCCGCTGCGCGGGTGGTTCGAGGACGAGTTCCTCTCCAACGGGGTGTTCCAGGTCGTCAACTGGGTGGGCCGCGCCGCACCGGTGACGATCCCGGCCGTCGCGCAGGTCTCCAGCCGGGCGCTGTCCGCGCGGACGTACACCGACATCCCCTACAAGGTGTTCACGTCCCCGCGCCGGGTGCGCTTCGTGGAGATGGAGTACGCGGTGCCGCGCGAGGCGCTCGTGGACACGCTGCGGGAGCTGAGGGCGATGGTGGACCGGTCCCCGCTGCGGGTGAGCTTCCCGGTCGAGGTGCGCACCGCGCCGGCCGACGACATCACCCTGTCCACGGCGTCCGGCCGGGAGACCGCCTACGTGGCGGTCCACATGTTCAAGGGGACGCCGTACCAGCGGTACTTCACCGCCGCCGAGCGCATCTTCACCGCGCACGAGGGACGACCCCATTGGGGGAAGATCCACACGCGTGACGCCGAGTACCTCTCACGGGTGTATCCGCGTTTCGGCGAGTTCGTCGCGCTGCGGGACCGGCTGGACCCGGAACGGCGGTTCCGTAACGACTACTTGCGGCGGGTCCTGGGCGCGTAGTCCGGGGCACGCGGTACGAACCGGGCGCACGCCCCGGTCCCGCGGACATTGCCTGCGTTTCTGGCGATTGCGTGAAGTTCCCCACAAGTCCCCTACGTCCAGGGGCGGATGAGTGGGGCAACGGCGGCCAAGTCCCACCTCTTGCGTGAACTCGCACGGCGTGCCAATCCACGCACGTGGCCCAAATGGAGTACTGTTGCGAGCCCTGGGTCCGGACTCCCGTCAGGGTGCCCGGGTCCTCGGAGGACCGCCGGGAGGGGGCTAGTTGCACAGGGTGACGCATTTGGTCACTTAGCGTTGCGAATAGGTAACCGTGCCATAACGGCGATCCAGGGCCCGCGCCCGACACGCCGGGCAACTCGGCAAGGTTGTGGCAGGCTGCACCCGGGCAGGCCACACTCGACTAGCGGAAGCAGCGACGCACGTGACGTCGGCAGGCACCACCCGGGAGGTCCCCATGCCCGAACTGCGTGTCGTGGCCGTCTCGAATGACGGCACACGGCTGGTGCTGAAGGCTGCGGACAGCACGGAGTACACGCTTCCGATCGACGAACGGCTCCGCGCCGCCGTGCGCGGCGACCGTCCCCGCCTCGGCCAGATCGAGATCGAGGTGGAGAGCCACCTCCGCCCCCGCGACATCCAGGCCCGTATAAGGGCGGGCGCGACCGCGGAAGAGGTCGCGCAGATGGCCGGCATCCCCGTGGACCGCGTACGGCGCTTCGAGGGCCCCGTCCTCGCCGAGCGCGCCTTCATGGCGGAGCGCGCCCGCAAGACGCCGGTCCGCCGCCCAGGTGAGAACTCCGGCCCCCCGCTGGGCGAGGCCGTGCAGGAGCGGCTGCTGCTGCGCGGCGCCGACAAGGACACCGTGCAGTGGGACTCCTGGCGCCGCGACGACGGCACCTGGGAGGTCCTGCTGGTCTACCGGGTCGCGGGCGAGCCGCACTCGGCGAGCTGGACGTACGACCCGCCCCGGCGGCTCGTCCAGGCCGTCGACGACGAGGCACGCTCGCTGATCGGCGAGTCCGACGACCTCGCCGCGCCCGAGCCCAGCTTCCCGTTCGTGCCGCGCATCGCCCGGCTGCCGCGGGACCGCCCGCTGGACCGTCCGGCCGACCGCGAGCGGCCCAGTCTGCCGGCGCAGGCGTCCGAGCCGGCCGAGGAGTCCACGGCGGCCACCGCCTCCGGCGAGCGCGACTCGCTGACCAGTCTGCTGGAGGCCGTGCCGAGCTTCCGCGGCGACCTGGTGGTGCCCGAGCGCACCGAACCGGCCGCCGAGGAGCCGGAGTCCGAGCCCGAAGCGGAGGAGCCGCCGGCGCCGGCCGCGTCCGCGGGTGCCGCGTACGCGGATGTGCTGATGCCCCGTTCGGTGGGCGGCCACCGGGACCGTCTCGTCGGCTCGACCGACCGCCAGGCCGAGGCGGACGGCGTCCGCCCGGGCCGCCGCGCGGCGGTCCCGAGCTGGGACGAGATCGTGTTCGGGACGCGGCGCAAGAAGCAGGAGTAGGCCGGCTTGCCGGCCCGTAACCCTTGTCCCTGACGGGGGTGCCCCCTCCACCTCCCCGCAGGCAGGCCGCCCCCTTGTCGGCCCTGACGGGCCTCGTCCTCAAACGCCGGACGGGCTGGAACGAGCCCCTCCGGCGTTTGAGGAGCGGGGCGGGGAGGCGGAGCCCCGGCTCTTCAAGCCCTTCCGGCGCCCGAGAAGCGGAGTTCAGGGGCGCTGCCCCGCACCCCAGCCCCTCCGGCGCCTGAGAAGCGGGGCCCGAGGCTGAGCCCCGGGGCGGAATGTTCGGGTTCGCTACTGGGGATCCGGGCCCACCGCGACCGGTCGCGCCGGGTCCGAGGTCCACTCGGACCAGGAGCCGACGTAGAGAGCCGCCGGGATACCGGCGACCTCCAGCGCCAGTACCTCGTGCGCCGCCGACACGCCCGAGCCGCAGTACACCCCCACCGGAACGTCCCGCGTCGCACCCAGCTCGCCGAAGCGGGCGCGCAGTTCGGCGGCGGGCCGGAAGCGGCCGTCCGCGTCCACGTTGTCGGAGGTAGGGGCGGACAACGCGCCCGGGATGTGGCCGCCGACGGGGTCGATCGGCTCCACCTCGCCCCGGTACCGCTCCCCCGCACGGGCGTCCAGCAGCACCCCCGACCGCGCCAGCGCCGCCGCGCCGTCCGCGTCCAGCACAGCGCCCTCCGCCGGCTTCGGCACGAAGTCGCCCTCGGCCGGCACCGACGCCTCCGTTTCCGTCTCCGTTTCCAACGGGCCGTCCCAGGCGGACAGTCCGCCGTCCAGGACCCGTACGTCCGGGTGACCGGTCCACCGCAGCAGCCACCACGCGCGGGCCGCCGCCCACCCGATGCCTCCGTCGTACGCGACCACGGGCGTCCCGGCGGACACACCGGCCCGCCGCATCGCCGCGCCGAACACGTCGAGGTCCGGCAGCGGATGGCGTCCCCGCGGGCCCGGCGCGGACGCCAGCTCGCGGTCCAGGTCGACGAAGACGGCGCCGGGGATGTGGCCGGACGCGTACGCGGCCCGGCCGTCGAACGGCTGACCGCTCGCGGCGGCCGTGCTGAGCTGCCAGCGGACGTCGAGCAGGACCGGAGGACGCTCCGACCGCAGCGCGTCGGCGAGTTCGGATGCGGAGATGATGGCGTTCATGGTCACCATCCTCGCGCACGGGGTGGCCGACTCGTCCCGGTCCGGCTACTCTGCTCGGCCGGGCACATCCGGTCACCAGGCGTACGGGATCGGGCACATACGGTGTCGGCCGCGGTGCGGGAACGATCCGCCGGGCCGGGCACGGGACGGCCCCTTGCAGGGGCGAGCGGACACGGCCGACGTACGGGCGGCCGAGAAGAGAGTGACGATGACCGACGCACGGGGGAACGCCCGCCCGAACCGCGACGGGTCCGCCCGGCACACGCCAGGCACACCGTGCTGGGTGAGCCTGATGGCCCGCGGACTCGCCGCGACCGAGCAGTTCTACGGCGCGCTGTTCGGCTGGGAGTTCCGTCCCGGACCGCGGCCGCTGGGCCCGTACGTGCGTGCCGTGCTCGACGGGCACGCGGTGGCCGGGATCGGGGTGCTGCCCCCGGACCGGCGGCTGCCCGTGGCGTGGACGCCGTACTTCGCCTCGGACGACGTGGATCTGACGGCCGAGTCGGTGCGTTCCTGCGGCGGGACCGTGGGCGTGGGGCCGCTGGACGCCGACGACGCGGGGCGGCTGGCGCTCGCCTCGGACCCGAGCGGTGCGGTCTTCGGTATCTGGCAGGCGGCCGACGGTGCCGTCGCGGGCGTCACCGGCCGGCCCGGCACACCGGCCTGGAACGAACTGACCACCTTCGAGACCACGAACGTGGCCAAGTTCTACGAGACCGTGTTCGGTTACGACGAGGATCCGGTCGTATCCGCCGACCTGGACTACGTGACGCTGCGCCTGGACGGCCGCCCGGTGACCGGCGTCCACGGCGTCGGCAACGCTCTGCCCCGGGACCGGGGGCCGTACTGGACGACGTACTTCACGGTGGCGGACACCGACGACGCGGTGGACCAGGTGCTGCATCTCGGCGGCCAGGTGCTCGGCGGTCCCCGGGACACCGAGCACGGCCGGGTCGCCACGGTGGCGGACCCGGAGGGGGCGCGGTTCGCGCTGGTACGGAAGGCGGGGTGACGCCTCCCAGCGCGGCGCCTCCGGGCGGGGCGGCTCCGGGCGGGGCGGCTCCGGGCGGGCGCCTCTCAGCGGGGCGCCGTGAACCGGGCGTCGAGGCTGTAGCGGGACTGGACCGCCAGGGCCGCCGCCATGAGGAGGGCGGGCAGGAGCGTGAAGCCGAGCAGGATGGCCGTGTGCGCGCCACCCGTCTGGGTGACGTCCTCGTCGGCCCGCGCGGCCGCGTATCCGCCGAGGGCGAGGGCCGCCGAGTAGAGGTAAGGGCCGGCGGCCACGCCCGTCGCCTCCGTCGCGGTCCAGCTTCGAGGGCCGCCGGGTGCGCTTCACGGACGGGCGGGAGGACGAGGTGGACCATGTGCTGTGGTGCACCGGGTACCGGGCGACCGTGCCGTTCCTCGACCCCGCGCTGGTGCCGGATCCGGCCCGGCTGCCGCTGTACCGGCATGCGTTCCCGCTGGACGACGACGCCCTGTCCTTCGTGGGGCTGATGCAGTCGCCGGGGTCGGCGCTGCCGGTGGTGGAGGTGCAGAGCCGGCTGCTCGCCGCGTACGTGACCGGGCGGCTGAGCAGGCCGTCGCGGGACCGGATGCCGGCATCGGTCACCGCCGAAGCGCACGCGGCGCGGGAACGCTGGGGCGACAGGCGGCCGCACATGCGGATCGACGTGGACCAGTACCTGCGCCAGGTGGCGCGGGACCTGGAGGGCGTGCGGAGGGCGACGCCGCTCGCCGGGCGGCGGGTGATCGTGACGGGAGCGGCGGGGACGTTCGGGCGGGCGCTGGGTGAGCGCTTCACCGAACTCGGCGCCCGCGTCGTCGGATCGGACCTGCACGCCGACGCCTCGGCACCGGTGCCGGTGGTGGGCTGCGACCTGACCGACCCGGAGTCGGTGACCAAGGGCGTCGAGGAGGCGGTACGGCTGCTCGGCGGCGGCGTGGACGTGCTGGTGAACAACGCGGGCCGGGGCGGACCGGCGCCGGCGGAGCTGCGGCCGTCCACGGAGGTCCACGCGCAGCTCGCCCTCAACCTGCTGGGCGCCTGGGACGTGACGGCCGCCGCCCTCCCCCACCTCGAACGGGCGCGCGGCCGGGTGGTGTTCATCGCCTCACGGATGGCGGGTCCTGCCACTGCCGCTGGCCGCCGCGTACGGGGTGTCCAAGCGGGCCCTCGCCGCCTACGCGGACACGCTGCGGCTGGAGGCCGGCACGCACGTGGGCGTGACGACCGTCTACCCGAGCATGGTGCGCAGCACGATCCACGACAGTACCTGCGAGGCGGGCCTCTCCCTGGACGGGATGTCGCGGCCGGAACCGCTGGACGGCGTGGTGTCGGCGGTGGTCACCGCGGTGACCGCGCGCCGGGGCCCGCGCGACGTGGCGACGACGCGGCGCGGCCGGGCGGAGATGGCCCTGGCCCGCCACGCCCCGTCCCTGGCCGACCGCGTCGTTCGCCGCACGGTCGCGGCGCGGGTGACGGCGGGCGCCTTCGCGAAAACCCGCTGGCGGAGGGGTTGCGGCGGCGGCACGGGCGGGCGGACTAGGAGGGCGCCGGCGGGGCCGCCTCCGCCCGGGAGTCGTACGCAGCGCGGGCGGCGTGAATGCCGTCCAGGTTGCCGAGGGACCACTCCAGCAACGGCGCGGTGGCCTCGCGCAGGGTCATGCCCATGGGCGTGAGCGCGTAACTGACGTGCGGCGGCATGACGTTGACGACTGTGCGGGTGAGGATGCCGTCGCGTTCCAGGCCGCGCAGGGTGACGGTGAGCATGCGCTGGCTGATGCCGGTGGTGGCGCGCTTGAGTTCGGTGAAGCGGCGCGGACCCTGGCTGAGGTTGCGGACGACGAGCAGGGACCACTTGTCGCCGACGATGCCGAGGACATCGCTGGTGCGGCACGGGTCCTGCCGGTGCGGCATCGACGACGGGCCGTCGGCTGCGGTCATGGTTACCTCCAGGGAACCGGGTCACCGGAATGTGCCTTATTGCCCCAGGTCGGGCGGGTGCACCACGATGAAAGGGCGGTTCCCGAAGCGTACCGAGGCACGGAAGGGAACCGCTTCTTTCCTCACGCCCCTTCTTGGAAGGCACCCCTGTGTCGACTTATCTTCTTGTCCATGGCGCCTGGCACGACGGCCGGTGCTGGGACCGGACGGCTCCGCTGCTGGAGGCCGCCGGCCACCGCGTGTTCCGCCCCTCGCTGACCGGCTACGGCGACAAGGCGCACCTGTTCGGCCCCGAGGTGGGCCTGGACACCCACGTCGAGGACGTCGTCCGGCTGATCAAGGACGAGGACCTGACCGACGTCGTCCTCGTCGGCCACAGCTACGCGGGCCTGGTGATCTCGTCGGCGGCGAACGAGGTCCCGGAGCGGATCGCGCACCTGGTGTATCTGGACGCGATGGTGCCGGAGCACGGCGAGACCGCGGTCGACGCGCAGCCGGTGACCCAGCGGCTGATCGACGCCGCCGCGTCCACGGACACCCCGTGGCGCATCCCGCCCCTGCCGGAACTGCCGCCGCCCTTCGGTCTGTTCGGAGTGACCGACCCGGCGGACCAGGAGTGGTTGCGCGGCATGCTCTCCGACCACCCGGTGCTGTGCCTGCGACAGCCGGCCCGCCTGGACAACCCCGGGCTGCGTGAGGTCCCGCGCACGCACGTCCACTGCGTGGGCGCGGCCCCGGAGGGCATAGTGCGGCGCCCGGTGCCGGCGCTCCAGCCCAACGGGACGCCGTCGCGGGTACGCGAACTGCCCACCGGGCACGACTGCATGATCACGATGCCGGTCGAACTGAGCGAGTTGCTGCTCGAAGCGTCGGGCTGAGTCGCCCTCGCCGCGCCCTCAGCCCGACGACACCGGCAGCACGTCCGGTGCCAGCGCCGCCGCCCGCGCCGTCGCCGCCGTCATCCGGCGTCGGTGATGGCGCCGGCACAGCACCTCGTAGCCGATCTCGTCCGTGGAGCCGGTCACGTCGCCGACGACGACCTGGGCGCCCTCGACGACCATGACGCCGCCGACCGTGCGGGCGTTGTGCGTGGCGCGGGCGCCGCACCAGCACAGGGCCTCGACCTGGAGCACCTCGACACGGTCGGCGAGTTCGACCAGGCGCTGGGAGCCGGGGAACAGCTTGGAGCGGAAGTCGGTGGTGATGCCGAAGGCATAGACGTCCAGGTCCAGGTCGTCCACCACGCGCGCGAGCTGGTCTATCTGCTCGGGCGCCAGGAACTGCGCCTCGTCGGCGATCACATAGTCCGCGCGCCGGCCCTGCGAGAGGTGGTCGACGAGGTGGGCGTACAGGTCGGCGCCGTCCTCCACCTCCACCGCGTCCGTGACCAGGCCCAGGCGGGAGGAGAGCTTGCCCTGGCCGGCCCGGTCGTTACGGGTGAAGATCATGCCGACCAGGCCGCGCGCCGACCGGTTGTGCTCGATCTGCAGAGCGAGGGTCGACTTCCCGCAGTCCATCGTTCCGCAGAAGAACACCAGCTCGGACATCAGGGGTCGGCAACCTTTCGGCAGGAGTCAGGGAGGGCGGAGCGCGTCAGGAGCGTACTTCGAGCAGGGGTACCAGCTGCTCGGCAGGGGTCATGGAACCGTGGTTGCCCACCATCGCCGACTCCCTGGGCTCCCGCTCGGATGCGATGAGCAGGACGTCGTCCCGCGCGGCGGCGATCACGTCGCCGAGCCGGTGGTACACCCGCTCGTCGACCTCCGGCCCGAACCAGCCCGCGGCGATCGCCTCGTCGCGGGAGGCGACCCAGAACTGCTCGCCGAGCACCTCGCGCCAGCACGCCAGCACGTCGCCCGCGGCGCCCGGCACCGCGTACACATGGCGGGCCCGGCCCTCGCCGCCGAGCAGGGCGACGCCCGCCTTCAGCTCCCAGTCCTCGTCGAAGTCGATGCGGTGCGTCTCGTCGAAGGGGATGTCGACCATGCCGTGGTCGGCGGTGACGTAGAGGGCGCTGCGCGGCGGGAGCTGCTCGGCGAGGCGCTGCACCAGGCGGTCGACGTACATGAGCTGGCCGCGCCAGGTGTCGGAGTCGACGCCGAAGCGGTGGCCGGCGCCGTCGACCTCGGCGTAGTACGTGTAGACCAGGGCGCGGTCGGCGGCGGCCAGTTGCTCGGCGGCGGCGTCCATGCGGTCCTCGCCGGACAGCCGCCCCTGGAAGGTGCCGCCGCTCAGCGCGACCTTCGTCAGCGGGGTGTTGGCGAAGGTCGGGGAGGACACCTGCGCGGCGTGCACGCCCGCGCGGTGCGCCAGCTCGAACACCGTCGGGTACGGCTGCCAGGCGCCCGGCGGGGTCCAGGGCTGCCAGCGCAGCTGGTTCATCAGCTCGCCGGTGTCCGGGTCGCGCACGGTGTAACCGGGCAGGCCGTGGGCGCCCGGGGGCAGGCCGGTGCCGACGGAGGCGAGGGAGGTCGCGGTGGTCGCCGGATAGCCGGCGGTGATCGGGCGTCCGGTGCCGCCGCGCGAGGCGGACAGCAGGGACGTCAGGAACGGCGCCTCCTCCGGGTGGGCCTTGAGCTGCTCCCAGCCGAGGCCGTCGATGAGGAAGACGCAGTTGCGGTCGGCGGGGGTGAGCTCGCCGATGCCCGCGGTCATGCCGGGGACGCCGAGTCCGGCGGCGAGGGTGGGCAGCAGGTCGGCCAGGGAGCCGGTGCCGTAGGCCGGGACGGGCGCGGAGCCGACGGGGAGGGGCTCCGGGTGGGTGTCCCAGACGCCGGGCGTCAGGTGTCCGCGGTCGTGGGCGGCGGGCGGGGGGTGTGCCATCAGCGCAGGTCCGCGGTCGCCTCGGAGAGGGCCTGGGCGAAGGCGAGCGCCTGGCGCACGGTCTCCGGGCCGTCGCCTGCCTCGCTGACGCGCAGGCTCAGGTCGTCGGCAGTGGAGCTGCCCGTGTAGCCGTGGTCGGCCTCGCAGTCGGGGTCGCCGCAGGCGGCCGGCTCCAGGTCGATGCGGGAGACCGCGCCCCAGCCGATGGTGAGCACGATCTCGCGGGGCAGCGTGCCCGGCGTGTACGACTCCGGGTTGGCGACCACGCGGCTGACCACGATCGACGAGATCCGGCCGAGCTTGACCGACTCGGTGGACGTGGTGGCGTAGGGGGTCGGGGACGTGGTGTCCGCGGCCTGCTCGTCGGTGTGGCTGACGATGAAGCGGTTGGCGGTGAGGACGAGCACGGTCACGTGCCGCCGCACCTCGTTCTGGTCGAACGTCGTCTCCTGGTGGACCAGATACGACCGCATGGGCTCGCCGCCCACGGCGGCCTCCACCGCCTCGGCCACGAGGGCCGGGTAGTAGCCGCTGCGCTCGATCGCCGCCCGCAGCCCCTGGGTCGTCGTACTGGTCTTGGCCATGTGGCCCATCCTACGGGTGGGCACTGACTGCGAGGCACCGCTCGCCCCGGGTCAGTACGCGGGGAGTGTCCGGGGCCCGTGGTCGTCGCGGGCGGGCGGCGGCGCGAGACGTACGGAGGCGCCGAGGACGCTGATGCCGTGCGGGGCGACGACGACCGGCTCCAGGGTGACCGCGACGACCTCCGGGTGGTCGTGGACCAGGCGCGACACCCGCAGCATCAGTTCCTCCAGCGCGGGGGTGTCGACGGGCGCCGAGCCGCGCCAGCCGAACAGCAGCGGGGCCGTGCGGATCGACCGGACCAGCGAGGTGGCGTCCCGGTCGGTGACCGGGATCAGGCGGTGCGCCATGTCGCCGAGCAGCTGGGAGGCGGCCCCGGCGAGCCCGAAGGACAGCACGGCTCCGGCCGCGGGGTCGATGACCGCGCGGACCACCGTGTCCACCCCGCGGGGGGCCATGCGCTGCACCACGGGGCGCAGCTCCTCCGGGCTGCCGAACAGCTCGGTGAGCTCGGCGTACGCCCGGCGCAGCTGCTCCTCGTCGGCGAGGTCGAGGCGGACGCCGCCCAGGTCGGCGCGGTGCCTGAGGTGCGGGGCGGTCGCCTTCAGGGCGACCGGGTGGCCGAGGGTGCGGGCGGCCTCGGCGGCGGCGTCCGGGGTGGGCGCGGGCAGCGCGCGGTGGACGTGGACACCGTAGGCGGCGAGCAGTTCGCAGGTGGCCTCGGTGGTGAGGGTGAGGCCTTGGCCGCGGGCGAGCATCCCTTCGATGAGTGCGGCGGCGCCCCGCTCGTCGATGTCCTCGTACTCGGGCACCTTGCCGGGGTCGGCCGCGTCCCGCCGCCACTGCCCGTACGCCACGGCCTGCGCGAGAGCCCGGACCGCGCGCTCGGCGGCGGGGTAGGCGGGGAGGGGGTGGGTGCCCTCGGGAGGTGGTGCGGGAGCGGGCGCGCCTTCGTCGTCCGCCGGGGCGCCCTCGTCCGCCGCCGCGCGGGGTTTCACGCGCTCCCCTGTGTGGGGGGTCGGGTCGGGGCCGGAGGCGGCGCCCGGCTGGGGCGCCGTGCTCGTCGCGGCGGACAGGGCCTCCGCGAGGCCGCCCAGCTCGACGTGGACCACGAGGACCGGCTTGGTCGGCTGCTCGGCGGCGGCCGAACGCAGCGCCTCCGCCAGTGCCGCGTCACCGACCGAGCCCTCGCCCACCGAGGGGATGGCGGTGACGACGACGGCGTCGGAGGAGTCGTCGGCCAGGGCGCGGGAGAGCGCCGCGTGGAAGTCCGCCGCGGAGGCGGCGGTGGTGAGGTCCTGCGGCGGGTGCGGGCGCAGCCCTTCGGCGAGGCAGGCGTCGTAGGTGAGCAGGCCCAGGGACTCGGAGTTGCCGAGGATCGCCACCCGGGGTCCGGCGGGGAGGGGCTGGCGGGCGAGCAGCAGGCCGGCGTCGACCAGGTCGGTGATGGTGTCCACACGGATCACACCGGCCTGGCGCAGCAGGGCGGAGACCGTGGCGTGCGGCAGCTGGGTCGCGCGGACGGCGTGCCCGCGCGGTCCCGACCCGTGGCGCGCGCCCTGCACCACGACCAGCGGCTTGGCGGCGGCGGTGCGGCGGGCGAGGCGGGTGAACTTGCGGGGGTTGCCGATGGACTCCAGGTACATCAGGGCGACGTCGGTGTCGGCGTCCTCGTACCAGTACTGCAGGACGTCGTTGCCGGAGACGTCGGCGCGGTTGCCGGAGGAGACGAACGTGGACAGGCCGGTGACGCCGGTGACGCCGCCGCCGCGCCGGTGCAGGCGGGACAGCAGCGCGACGCCGATGGCGCCGGACTGGGCGAACAGGCCGATGCGTCCCGCGCGGGGCATGTCGGGGGCGAGCGAGGCGTTCAGCCGCACCTCGGGCGAGGTGTTGATGACGCCGAACGAGTTCGGTCCGATGATCCGCATGCCGTAGCTGCGGGCCTGCCCGACGAGGGCGCGCTGGCGCTCCCTGCCGTCGGGACCCGACTCGGCGTAGCCGGCGGAGACCACGACGAGGCCCTGGACGTCGTGCTCACCGCAGTCGGCGACGACCTCGGGGACCCGTTCTGCGGGCACCGCGACGACCGCCACGTCCACGGGCCCGTCGATGTCGCGTACGGAGCGGAAGGCGGGGACGCCGTCGAGCTCCTTCTGTCCTTCCGGGAGTGCCCCGTTGACGGCGTAGAGGCGGCCGGTGAAGCCGCCGTCGCGGATGTTGCCGAGGATGCTGCGTCCGACGCCGCCGGGGGCGCGGCCGGTGCCGATGACGGCGACCGCGCCGGGGGCGAGGAGCCGCTGCACGGAGCGGGCCTCCGCGCGCTGCTCGCGCGCGTACTGCACGGCCAGGGAGCGGTCGGTGGGTTCGAGGCCGAACTCCAGGCGGACGACGCCGTCCTCGAAGCTCCGCTTCTGGGTGTACCCGGCGTCGGTGAACACCTTGATCATCTTGGTGTTGGCGGGCAGCACCTCGGCGGCGAACCGGCGGATGCCGCGCTCCCGCGCGACCGCGGCGATGTGCTCCAGGAGGGCGGAGGCGACGCCCCGGCCCTGGTGGGCGTCCTGCACCAGGAAGGCGACCTCGGCCTCGTCGGCCTCCGCGCCGGTGGCGGGCCGCCCGCCGGCGCCGATGCGGTCGTAGCGCACGGTGCCGATGAACTCGTCCCCGACGGTCGCCGCGAGCCCGACCCGGTCCACGAAGTCGTGGTGGGTGAAGCGGTGCACGTCCTTGGCGGACAGCCGCGGGTAGGGCGCGAAGAACCGGTAGTACTTCGACTCGTCGGACACCTGCTCGTAGAAGCTGACCAGGCGCTCCGCGTCGTCGGCGGTGATGGGGCGGATGCGCGCGGTGCCGCCGTCGCGCAGCACCACGTCGGCCTCCCAGTGGGCGGGGTACTCGTGGCGGTCCGACGAGGTCTGCATGGGCCCCAGAGTACGGCTCGCTTTCGGCGGCGGCGCGAGGCAGTCTGTGGTGGACGACCGCCGGGCCGAGGCCGCGGCCCGGCGGTCGGGGGGCCGTCCCGGACGCCGCTCCGGGCACGCGCGCCACGATATGGAAGACTGGTCTAGACAACCCTGAACTGCGAAGGGCAGCAACACATGGCTGAGCGCCGCGTCAACGTCGGCTGGGCCGAGGGTCTCCACGCCCGCCCCGCCTCCATCTTCGTCCGAGCCGCCACGGCCGCAGGCGTCCCGGTGACGATCGCCAAGGCCGGGGGCACCCCCGTCAACGCGGCCTCGATGCTGGCCGTCCTGGGCCTGGGCGCCCAGGGCGGTGAGGAGATCGTCCTCGCCTCCGACGCCGAGGGCGCGGACGCCGCCCTCGACCGTCTGGCGAAGCTGGTCGCCGAGGGCCTCGAAGAACTCCCCGAGACCGTCTGAACCGCAATTCCGCACGCGACGGCCGTGCGGCACGGAAAGGCCCGCCCGGATCACCGGGCGGGCCTTTCCCTTTCCCATTTACGGGCAGCAGAAATAGCCCCCGCCATTTACGCCCTCTTTGTATACGGGACTCGTGTTAATGGCGCAGGCTCGGCATGTTTACGGGATGTTGCGAGTTCCTCACACGGTCCGTGCGGACGGCTCGGTCGGCGCCGGAGCCGAACCGCAGCCGGTGTCCGGCGTTCGCCTGCTCGGTGTGCAGCGCCGTGAGCGACCGCGCCCGCTCGCCGTCGCCGCGCGCCACGGCGTCCGCTATCGCGCCGTGCTCCGCCCAGTACGCGACCGGGTCGGGCGGCCCGTCGACCGCGTACATCCAGGCGATCTTGTGCCTGAGCTGGGTCAGCATCGACGTCAGGGCCGGGCTGCCGGAGGCCTGGGCGAGCGTCTCGTGGAACCAGCCGCCCAGTGAGCGCAGGTCGTCGCTGTTGCCCTGACGTGCGCGTTCCTGCCCCAGCCTGACCAGGCCGCGCAGCACCTTGAGATGGGCGTCGGTGCGCCGCTGGGCCGCCCGGGAGGCACCCAGGGGCTCCAGGAGCTGGCGCATCTCCAGCAGGTCGGCGGCCTCCTGCTCGGTGGGCTCGGCCACGCACGCGCCCGCGTGCCGCCGGGTCACCACGAACCCCTCGGCCTCCAGGGTGCGCAGCGCCTCACGGACGGGGACGCGGGAGACTCCGTAACGGCGGGCGAGCAGTTCCTCGGTGAGCCGGCCCCCGCGCTCGTAGACACCGGCGACGATGTCGTCCCGGATCGCCGTGCACACCGAGTGCGCGGGAATACGCATGACCGACCTCCGGCTTAATCCCCGTGAAACGCCGACGATTGACGTCCGTTCGTGACTCTATTGCAATCGACGACAATTTCCGACGGCGGACCGGAATCCATACATAATTTTTGGACAGGCGGCGCCCGCGCGGAAGGGTTCGAAAACGGCGAAAGCCCCGGCTCGTGGGAGCCGGGGCCGTGGAGGCGGGAGGGTGCGCCTCAGATGTTCACGCCGTGCGACCGGAGGTAGGAGACCGGGTCGAGGTCGGAGCCGTACTCGGCGGACATGCGCGCCTCGAAGTGCAGGTGGGCGCCGGTGACGTTGCCCGTGGCGCCGGACAGGCCGATCTGCTGGCCGGCGGTGACCTCCTGCCCCGCCGACACGGAGACGGACGACAGGTGCGCGTACTGGGTGTACGTGCCGTCGTGCATCTTGATGACGACCTGGTTGCCGTACGCGCCGCCCCAGCCGGCCTCGACGACCGTGCCGACGCCGACCGACTGGACGGGGGTGCCGCTCGCGGCGTGGAAGTCGATCCCGGTGTGGCTGCCGGACGACCAGATGGCGCCGCCGCTCTGATAGGCCGTCGAGACGTACGAGCCGGGGATCGGTGAGACGAAGGTGTTGAGGCGCTTGCGCTCCGCCTCACGCGCGGCGCGCTCCTTCTCGGCGCGGGCCTTCTCGGCCTCCTCGACCGCGCGTTCGCGGGCCGCCTCCTCGGCGGCCTTGCGCGCGGCCTCCTGGGCCGCCACGCGGGCGGCCTCGTGCTGGGCGGCGGCCTGGGCGTCGACGCGGTCGGCGACCACGTCGCCGAGGGTGACGACGGGGGTGAGGCCGGTCTGTGCCGCGGCCGGTTCGGCGGCGAGCGCGGGGGCCGCGAGGGAGCCGACGACGCCGGTGCCCGCGAGGGCCGCGACGCCCGCGACGCGGGCGGTGCCGCGCTGGACGCGGCTGGGACGACGGTGCTTCCCGGTGGCGCGGGTGAACGCCATGTACAGGCTGGTCCTTTCCTTCCCTCTCGCCTACCGGGTTAGCTGACGGGTTCGGAGCAGGAAGGTCTCCTACGGACCCCCTCGCGACACGCGCGGGCGTCCGATTCACCCCAGGGACTTCGTGTGGGTCCCCGGCTCCCCTGGCTCGCGCCGTACGGGGACTCGGCGATGACTGTCCGGTGCCGCGGATGCGGCGCACTGCCCGACGAACAGCCCGGACGAAACTAAGCGGGTCATCTCACAATCCTCAAACGAATCCCGGGTTTTGTAGCGCATCCCACAGGGCAGACAGGCAACCTCCGCCCCAATTCGGGCATAAGGGAGCCCCGGTGACGTTCCCGCCACCGGGGCCCTTCGCGTGCGCGTGTGCCGCTGCGGCCTACTCGGCCGTGACGACGGTGACTTCGCCGATCCCGAGCGCCTCCACGGGCGCCTTGATCTGCGCGGCGTCGCCGACGAGCACGGTCACCAGACGGTCCACCGGGAAGGCGTTCACGACGGCCGCCGTGGCCTCCACGGTGCCGGTCGCGGCCAACTGCCGGTACAGGTCGGCCTGGTAGTGGTCCGGCAGATGCTGCTCGACCTGGTCGGCCAGCGTGCTCGCGACGGCCGCGGCCGTCTCGTACTTGAGCGGCGCCACGCCCACCAGGTTCTGCACGGCGACGTCACGCTCCTCGTCGGTGAGGCCCTCGGCGGCCAGCGTGCGCAGCACGGTCCACAGGTCGTCCAGCGCGGGCCCGGTGTTGGGGGTGTCGACCGAGCCGCTGACGGCCAGCATCGACGCGCCCGTGCCGTCGGGGGCCGAGCGCAGCACCTGGCCGAACGCCCGTACGCCGTAGGTGTAGCCCTTCTCCTCGCGCAGGACGCGGTCCAGACGGGAGGTCAGGGTGCCGCCGAGGCAGTACGTGCCGAGCACCTGCGCGGGCCACACGCGGTCATGGCGGTCCGGGCCGGTACGGCCGATCAGCAGCTGCGTCTGCACGGCGCCGGGACGGTCCACGATGACGACGCGGCCGGTGTCGTCCGCGACCACGGGCGGGACGGGCCGCGGCTGCGCCTGGGAACCCGTCCAGGCGCCCAGGGTGTCGGCGAGCAGCGCGTCCAGGTCGACGCCGGTGAGGTCGCCCACCACCACGGCGGTCGCCGTGGCCGGGCGGACGTGCTTCTCGTAGAACCCGCGCACGGCCGCGGAGTCGATGCGCGCGACGGTCTCCTCGGTGCCCTGACGCGGGCGGGACATGCGCGCGCTCGCCGGGAACAGCTCCTTGGCGAGCTCCTTCGCGGCGCGGCGGGACGGGTTCGCCAGCTCGTGCGGGATCTCGTCGAGGCGGTTGCGGACCAGCCGCTCGATCTCGCTGTCGGCGAAGGCGGGCGCGCGCAGGGCGTCGGCCACCAGTCCGAGCCCCTTGGCGAGCCGCGAGGCGGGCACCTCCAGGCTGAGGCGGACGCCGGGGTGGTCGGCGTGCGCGTCGAGGGTGGCGCCGCAGCGCTCCAGCTCGGCGGCGAACTCCTCGGCGGAGTGCTTGTCGGTGCCCTCGGAGAAGGCGCGCGCCATGATCGTGGCGACACCGTCCAGGTCCTCCGGCTCCGCGTCCAGGGGCGCGTCGAGGACCACCTCGACGGCGACGACCTGCTGGCCGGGGCGGTGGCAGCGCAGCACCGTCAGGCCGTTGTCGAGGGTGCCGCGCTCGGGGGCCGGGAAGGCCCAGGGCTTGGCCTCGCCCGCCTGCGGCCGGGGGTGGAACTCCATCGTGGCGAGCTCGGTCACTTCGCCGCCTCCTCGTTCTCGTCGGCGCCGGCTGCGGCGGCTTCCTCGGTCTCGTCGGCGGCGTCACCGGCCGCCTGGGCGACGGGCTCGTAGACGAGCACCGCGCGGTTGTCGGGCCGCAGGCGCGCCTTGGCGACCTCCTGCACCTCTTCGGCCGTCACCTCCAGGACCCGGCTCACGGCGGTCAGGGCGAGCTGCGGGTCGCCGAACAGCACCGCGTAGCGGCACAGTTCGTCGGCGCGGCCGGCGACCGTGCCGAGCCGGTCGAGCCACTCGCGCTCCAGCTGGGCCTGGGCGCGCTCCATCTCCTCGGCGGTGGGGCCCTCCTCGGCGAACCGGGCGAGCTCCTCGTCGATGGCGGCCTCGATCACCGGTACCTCGACGTCGCCGGACGTCTTGACGTCCAGCCAGCCCAGGGACGGCGCCCCGGCCAGCCGCAGCAGACCGAACCCGGCCGCGACGGCGGTGCGGTCCCGGCGCACCAGGCGGTTGTAGATCCGCGAGGACTCGCCGCCGCCGAGGATGGTGAGCGCCACGTCGGCCGCGTCGCTCGCGCGCGTGCCGTCCTCCGGGAGCCGGTAGGCGGCCATCAGCGCACGCGCCGGGACCTCCTCCTCGACGACCTCGCGCAGCTCCCCGCCCATGACGTCCGGCAGCGAGCCGTCACGCGGGGCGGGCTTGCCGTCGTGGGACGGGATGGAGCCGAAGTACTTCTCGATCCAGGCGAGCGTCTGCTCGGGGTCGATGTCGCCGACGACGGACAGCACCGCGTTGTTCGGCGCGTAGTACGTGCGGAAGAACTGGCGGGCGTCCTCCAGGGTCGCCGCGTCCAGGTCCGCCATCGACCCGATCGGGGTGTGGTGGTAGGGGTGGCCCTCCGGGTAGGCGAGGGCGGTCAGCTTCTCGAAGGCGGTGCCGTAGGGGACGTTGTCGTAGCGCTGACGGCGCTCGTTCTTCACGACGTCCCGCTGGTTCTCCATGGACTCCTCGTCCAGGGCGGTCAGCAGGGAGCCCATGCGGTCGGCCTCCAGCCAGAGGGCGAGCTCCAGCTGGTGGGCGGGCATGGTCTCGAAGTAGTTGGTCCGCTCGAAGCTGGTGGTGCCGTTGAGCGAGCCGCCGGCGCCCTGCACCAGTTCGAAGTGGCCGTTGCCCTTCACCTGGGCGGACCCCTGGAACATCAGGTGCTCGAAAAGGTGAGCCAGGCCGGTACGGCCCTTGACCTCGTGCCGTGAGCCCACGTCGTACCAGAGGCACACCGCCGCGACCGGGGTCAGGTGGTCCTCGGAGAGCACCACGCGCAGGCCGTTGGCCAGGCGGTGTTCGGTCGCTGTCAGGCCCCCGGAGCCTGCCTGGGCTGTGGCCGTGTGACCCATGGGCATGTACGTCCCTTCGATCGCGGAGGCGGTCGTCGTCGACACCGCCGTTTCTGCCGGTCCTGCCACTGTATGCAAGCGTGCGGACAGCCGGTGGAGTTCCCGGACCGGGCCGCTACGCCGAGAGCGAGAACCTGGTGAGGCGGGTGGTGCGGGCGGTGCGGGGGGTGAGGGAAGCGCACGGCGCGTGACGGGGGGTGTGCGCCGGGTCGCTCCCTGGGATGCGCCGTCGTGCGCCTCTGGGGACAGGGGTCGTGGGGGTGCGCCGGAGGGTGTCCTGCCGTACGCACGAGAGGGGCCACGCCGGTCGCGGGGCGGGCGCGCGGAGGGGTGGACGCCGTCCGCGGAGCGACCCCGCGCAGTGCGCGGCGACGGAGCCGCGTAGCCTGCTCGCGCCGCCGTACCGCGCCGAACCGGTCGGCAGGACCCGGGTCCTGGTCCCGCCCTGTCAGTGCGAAGGTCCACAATGGTCCGCGTCAGATCCCGTCCCACGCTTCAGCAAGGAGCCGGCAGCGATGGCCCGCCGCAGCACGAAGACCCCGCCGCCCGACGACCCGTACGAGGAGAAGATCCTCGACATCGACGTCGTCGACGAGATGCAGGGCTCCTTCCTCGAGTACGCGTACTCGGTCATCTACTCCCGCGCCCTGCCCGACGCGCGTGACGGTCTGAAGCCGGTGCACCGCCGCATCGTCTACCAGATGAACGAGATGGGCCTGCGCCCCGAGCGCGGCTACGTCAAGTGCGCGCGCGTGGTGGGCGAGGTGATGGGAAAGCTGCACCCGCACGGCGACGCGTCGATCTACGACGCCCTGGTCCGCATGGCGCAGCCGTTCTCCATGCGCCTGCCCCTGGTGGACGGCCACGGCAACTTCGGCTCGCTGGGCAACGACGACCCGCCCGCCGCGATGCGGTACACCGAGTGCCGCATGGCCGAGGCCACGAGCCTGATGACCGAGTCCATCGACGAGGACACGGTCGACTTCGCGCCCAACTACGACGGCCAGGAGCAGGAACCGGTCGCCCTGCCCGCCGCGTTCCCCAACCTCCTGGTGAACGGCGCCTCGGGCATCGCCGTCGGCATGGCCACCAACATGCCGCCGCACAACCTGCGTGAGGTCGTCGCCGCCGCGCGGCACCTGATCCGGTACCCGAACGCCGACCTCGACGCCCTGATGAAGCACGTGCCGGGCCCCGACCTGCCCACGGGCGGCCGGATCGTCGGCCTCAACGGCATCCGGGACGCGTACGAGACCGGCCGCGGCACGTTCAAGATCCGCGCGACGGTGACCGTGGAGGACGTGACCGCGCGCCGCAAGGGCCTGGTCGTCACCGAGCTGCCGTTCACGGTCGGCCCGGAGAAGGTGATCGCCAAGATCAAGGACCTGGTGGGCTCCAAGAAGCTCCAGGGCATCGCCGACGTCAAGGACCTCACCGACCGCGAGCACGGCCTGCGCCTGGTCATCGAGATCAAGAACGGCTTCGTGCCGGAGGCCGTGCTGGAGCAGCTGTACAAGCTGACGCCGATGGAGGAGTCCTTCGGCATCAACAACGTGGCGCTGGTGGACGGCCAGCCCCTCACGCTCGGCCTCAAGGAGCTGCTCGAGGTCTACCTGGACCACCGCTTCACCGTGGTGCGCCGCCGCTCGGAGTTCCGCCGCGGCAAGAAGCGCGACCGGCTGCACCTGGTCGAGGGACTGCTCACGGCCCTGCTCGACATCGACGAGGTCATCCGCCTGATCCGCTCCAGTGAGAACTCGGCGCAGGCCAAGCAGCGGCTCATCGAGCACTTCTCGCTGAGCGACATCCAGACGCAGTACATCCTGGACACCCCGCTGCGCCGCCTCACCAAGTACGACCGGATCGAGCTGGAGGCCGAGAAGGACCGGCTGAACGCGGAGATCGAGGAGCTGACCCGGATCCTGGAGTCGGACGCGGAGCTGCGCAAGCTGGTCTCGTCCGAACTGGCCGCGGTGGCGAAGAAGTTCGGCAACGAGCGGCGCACGATGCTGCTGGAGTCGGCCGGCGCCCCGGCCGCGGTGCCGCTTCAGGTGGCGGACACCCCGTGCCGCGTGCTCCTGTCGTCCACAGGACTGCTGGCGCGGACCGCCGACGACCGGCCGCTCGCCGACACCTCCGGCGGAAAGCGCGTCAAGCACGACGTGATCGTCTCGGCCGTCCCGGCGACCGCGCGCGGCGAGATCGGCGTGGTCACCTCGACGGGCCGGCTGCTCCGGGTCAACGTGATCGACCTGCCCCAGCTGCCCGAGTCGATGCCGGTGCCGAACCTGTCGGGCGGCGCGCCGCTCGCGGAGTTCGTGTCCCTGGAGGACGACGAGGAGGTGGTGTGCCTGACCACGCTCGACGAGTCCTCGCCGGGCCTGGCGATCGGCACCCGGCAGGGCGTGGTCAAGCGTGTGGTGCCCGACTACCCCTCCAACAAGGAGGAGCTGGAGGTCATCGCCCTCAAGGAGGGCGACCGGATCGTCGGCGCGACCGAACTCCGCACGGGCGAGGAGGACCTCGTCTTCATCACCGACGACGCGCAGCTGCTGCGCTTCCCGGCCTCCATCGTGCGTCCGCAGGGACGTCCGGCGGGCGGCATGACCGGCGTCAAGCTCGGTGAGGGCGCGAAGGTCATCAGCTTCACGGCGGTCGACCCGGCGGCGGACGCCGTGGTGTTCACCGTCGCGGGCTCGCGCGGCACGCTGGACGACTCCGTCCAGACGACGGCCAAGCTGACCCCGTTCGACCAGTACCCGCGCAAGGGCCGGGCCACCGGCGGCGTGCGCTGCCAGCGGTTCCTGAAGGGCGAGGACTGCCTGTCCCTGGCCTGGGCGGGTCCCGCCCCGGCGCGTGCGGCGCAGAAGAACGGCGCGGCGGTGGACCTCCCGGAGACCGACCCGCGCCGCGACGGCTCGGGCGTGTCCCTGGGCAGGACGGTCGCCGTGGTGGCGGGGCCGGTCTAGGCCGCGGGGTCCTCGGTCTCCTGGACGTAGCGCAGGACGCCCCACATGCCGGCCTCGTCGTCGGTGTGTGGGGCTCCGTCGCTCACACATCGCTCCAGCTCGGCGCGCAGGGCGCCGGTGTCGAGGCCGGCTCCGATCAGCACGAGCTGCGTCGCCCGCCCGGCGCCGGCCGGCCAGGGCTCCGGGTAGAAGCGCAGGAAGCGGCCGACGGCGTGCACGGCGTACCGGTTCCGTACGTCGTACGGGCCGAAGTCGACGTACCCCTTGATGCGGTACAGACCGGGGGGCCTGCTGTCGAGGAAGGCGATGAGACGCCGGGGGTCGAGCGGGCGCCCGGACACGAAGGAGAGGGTGTCGTACCCGGCGTGCAGATGGGGGTGCGCGTCGTGCTCCTGGTCGTCCCGGTGGAGGTCGTCGAAGGACAGCTGCCCGATGCGCTCCTCGCTCGGCCGGCAGTCGAAGAGGAACTCGGGGTCGACCCGGCCGTGCGTGGCGGGCACCACGGCCGCGCGGTCGACGAGGTCCCCGACCGTCTTCAGCACGGGCTCCGGGTCGTCCACCCGGTCGATCTTGTTCACGACCACGAGGTCGGCGAGCGCGAGGTGCCGGTCGATGCCGGGGTGCGCGGCCCGGGTCTCGTCGAACTCGGCGGCGTCCACGACCTCGACGAGGCCGCCGTACACGATGTTCGGCAGCTCGCTGGCGAGCACCATACGGACGAGCTCCTGCGGTTCGGCCAGGCCGCTCGCCTCGATGACGATGACGTCGATGCCGGCGGAGGGGCGGGCGAGCCGCTCGAGGTACTCGTCGAGCTCACTGGCGTCGACGGCGCAGCAGAGGCATCCGTTGCCGAGCGAGACGGTCGAGTCCCCCAGTGCGCCCGCGACCGCCATGGCGTCGATCTCGACGGCCCCGAAATCGTTCACGAGCGCGCCGATGCGGCTGCCGCCGCTGCGGTGGAGGAGGTGGTTGAGCAGGGTGGTCTTTCCCGAGCCGAGGAATCCGGCCAGCACGACCACCGGAATCTGCCGCCCGCTGCTCCGCTCCGACACACGACCCCTCTCACACCTGAGCGCACACCGGCTCGCTGACGGCGTGCGCACGGACGAACGACTGACGGTCCAGGATACGAGTACCCGTAACGACCCCGAAGTGAACGATTGTTAGCAGCATCCGCGGGGCAGACGTCTGGCAAGGCGCCGGACTGTGCGACCCTCGCTTCCCTCTGTGCGCCTCCTCTCCGCCTTCCCGCCGATCAGAGCCGCTCGGCACCCTGGAAGGCGGCAAGCGCCGCCCACCGCTCGCCGGTTCCCTGAAGTCGACCCACCACCCGACGACCGGCGGACGGCGGCCTGATCGGGGGTATTTGACATGGGCACAATGAGCGTGGGGTCGCGGGGGCTGCACTCCGCCACCGCAGCCGGCCTGGGGATGGTTGCAGGGGTAATCGCTGCGGTGGCAGCGCAGCGGAACGCGTTGGACGCGATCAATCGGCGCCTTGAGCGTCTGGAAGAACAGGCCGGCAATCAGCAGCGGGCCAACCTGGCCATGCAGCAGCGGCAGCACTGGGAGTTGCTGAGCAAGGCGATCGACGACCCTGAACTGGCCGAGGTGCTGGATCTGTACGATCAGCCGCTCACCATACAGAAGCACCGTCAGTACCTGTTCGCCAACGCGCTGTACACCAACCTGCTTTGCTACCACCGCATCGGCAACCTCACCCGGGAGGAGTTCTTCAAGCACGCCCGGGGCATGTTTCAGAACCCGATCGTCCGGGACTACTGGGAGGCCACACGCCCACACCGCGCCAGTTTGAAGGGAACGGAAGAGGCAGAGCTTGGCCAGCTGATCGACGACTGGCTGTTCCAGTTGGACGATGCGGACACCGAAGAATGGTGGGTGGTTGGCGATCCACCCACCGACGCGTGACCTATGCGTCAGGAATGTCGGGCTTCGCCTTGATCAGGGTCTCCCTGGTGATCACAACGATGCGCTCGTAATCGGCACGCGCCGCGTCTGCAGGTAGTTGTGAGTCCAATGAATCAGTGACGTCCGTACCGATGACGGCGAAGTTCCCATCCGCCAACTCGAAGAGATCGGGGCAGGTGGCCGCAGTGGCACTGCCTCGAAAACGCGGAGCGACGCCGAGACGGCGAACGATCTGACTCACTGTGTTCCTCTGTTTTCTCTTGGCGCGAGCACCAGCGCCCGCTGCCACGCAACGCGCGAGCGTATCTTCGCAGGTCCACCTCGCCACAAGAACGCTGGCACGCGCCACCGGAGCCGTCTGTACCGCATCGGACGTACACGGGCAGCAAGCACTGCAACAGGCACACGGAAACCGTGAGCACCGCAGCAGACGCGATAGCTTGCGGCATTCCTATCACCCGAAGGCGTGAAGGCACTCGAGGACTGAGGAATGATCCCCAAGAGTGATGAGTAAGCGAAGAATCGATGATGGCCCCGTTCTTGGAGTTCGTCACGTTTCACGCTCTGCCTGCGGGCGGCGCAAGTGCGGGTGGGCCAAGAAGGCACCGGAGTGCAACTCAGGTTAGGCTCACCTGTGTGAGTAGCACGTGCTCTACCGTCTCCCGCGAGCTCGACGAGCCCGTCGCGGGGACCGCGGCCACCGCGCGGACCTGGCTTCTGCTGGAGCAGCCCGGCCCGTGGGGGGCCAAGGCGCTCACGTCCAGCCATCTCGACCCCGCCCTGGGCCGCGCCCTGGAGGCCGCCGCCAAGGGCACCGGCGTACGCATCGCCCTCATCCGGCGTCCCGGACGCCACGCGGACAGCCGTATGCCCGCCACGCGCCGCGTGTACGTCGCCCACACCGTCCCGGGCAACGTCTGGCTGCACTCCGCGACCACGACCGACCCCGCCCCTCTGCTCGACCTCGACCTCACGGCACTCGGCCGCGGCGAGGCCGCAGGCTTCGACGCGGTGCTGGGCGGCGCACCCCACGCCGGCGACCCCCTCGCCCTCGTCTGCACCAACGGCAAGCGCGACCGCTGCTGCGCCCTGCTCGGCAGGCCCCTCGCGGCCGAGCTGGCCTCCTCCGGCGTCGACGGCGTCTGGGAGGTCACCCACCTCGGCGGTCACCGCTTCTCCCCCACCGTGCTGGTGCTGCCGTACGGCTACGCGTACGGGCGAGCGGAGGCGCACGCCGTCAAGGAGGTGCTGCACGGCGTGCAGGAGGGCCGCGTCGTCACCGAGGGCTGCCGGGGCTGCTCCGCGTGGGAGCGGCCCGGCCAGGCGGCCGAGCTGGCCGTGCGGCGCGCCGTGCGCGAGGACGCCGCGCAGGTGCTGAGCGTCGTACGGACCGAGGGCGAGGCGCCCCACTGGGAGGTGACCGTCGCCCACGTGGACGGGCGACGGTGGCGCGTCGAGGTCGCCCAGGGCGCGTCCCGGCCGCCCCGCCCCGAGAGCTGCGGCTCGGCGCTCGGCTCGCCCGCACGGATGGACGTGCTCGACGTCCGTGCCCTCACCCCGGCGAGCCTCGCCGGCTGACCGCCGGGAGAAGCGCGGGAGAAGCACGTCACACCCCCTACGGCGTCCCCGCCTCCCCCACGTACCGTCGGGGCATGACCCCCACGACCCCCGCTCGCCGTCTGCGCCTCGGCCTGCCGCGGCGGGTGTTCTCCCAGGTCCTGCTGATGCAGGTGGCGATCGCGGCGGGCGTCGCCGTCCTGGCGACCGGACTGTTCCTCGCGCCGCTCGGCGAGCAGCTCGACGACCAGGCGATGCGCCGCGCCCTCGCGATCGCGCAGACCACCGCGCAGCAGCCGCAGATCGCCGAGGACCTGCGCGCCACGGAGCCCACGCCCGACGGGCCGGTGCAGCGGGAGGCGGAGCGGATCCGGCAGGCCACCGGCGCGGAGTACGTGGTGGTGCTGGACCACAGGGGCGTGCGCTGGTCGCACACCGACCCCGAGCGGATCGGCGGCCTGGTGTCCACCGACCCCGGCGAGGCGCTGGCCGGCCGTGAGGTCATGGAGATCGACGAGGGCACCCTGGGCCGCTCCGCGCGCGGCAAGGTCCCGCTGCGGGACGCCGACGGCGAGGTGATCGGCGCGGTCTCCGTCGGCATCGCATACGACAGCGTCCGCGCGCGGCTGATCCACGCCATCCCGGGGCTGCTCGCCTACGCGGGCGGCGCCCTGGCGGTGGGTGCGCTCGCGGCCTGGCTGATCTCCCGGCGGGTCCAGCGGCAGACCCGTGACCTGGCCTTCTCCGACATCGCCGCGCTGCTCGCGGAGCGCGAGGCGATGCTGCACGGCATCCGGGAGGGCGTCGTGGCCCTTGACCGCGACGGGCGCGTCCGCCTGCTGAACGACGAGGCGCAGCGGCTGCTGGGCATCGGTGAGGAGGCCGTCGGCAGCTCACCGGACGAGGCGCTGGGCGCGGGCCGCACGGCCGACGTGCTGGCGGGGCGGGTGACCGGTACCGACCTGCTCACGGTCCGGGGGCAGCGGGTGCTGGTCGCGAACCGTATGCCGACCGACGACGGCGGCGCCGTGGCGACCCTGCGCGACCGGACCGAGCTGGACCAGCTGGGCCGGGAGCTCGATTCCACGCGCGGGCTGATCGACGCGCTGCGCGCCCAGGACCACGAGCACGCGAACCGTATGCACACCCTGCTGGGGCTGCTGGAGCTGGAGATGTACGAGGACGCGGTGGAGTTCGTCGGCGAGGTGGTGGGCGACCACCGGGCGACGTCGGAGCAGGTCACCGAGAGGATCCGGGATCCGCTGCTGGCGGCGCTGCTGGTGGGCAAGGCGACGGTGGCGGCCGAGCGCGGGGCGGCGCTGCGGCTGTCGGACCGGTCCCGTCTGCCGGACCGGCTGGTCGACCCGCGCGGGCTGGTGACCGTCGTGGGCAACCTCGTGGACAACGCGCTGGACGCCGTCGCCGGCACGCCCGACGCGCGCGTGGAGGTCGAGTTGCGTGCGGAGGGCCGCACGGCGGTGCTCGTGGTGCGGGACACCGGTCCCGGTGTGCCGCCCGAGCGGCGGGAGCTGATCTTCACCGAGGGCTGGTCCACCAAGGAGCCGCCCGGCCACCGTGAGCGGGGCATCGGGCTGCCGCTGGTGCGCCGGCTCGCGCACCGGCACGGGGGCGACGCGCGTGTGGGCGAGGCGCCGGGCGGGGGCGCCGAGTTCACGGTCGTCCTGCCGGAGGCGCTGAGCGAGCCGGGGCCGTCGGCCGCCTTCACGGACGCCCCCTCCCAGGCCGCCGAACTTGGGGAGGCGCGGTGATCGAGGTCCTGGTCGTGGACGACGACGTCCGGGTGGCGCGGGTCAACGCGGCCTATGTCGACAAGGTGCCCGGCTTCCACGCCGTACGTCCGGCGCACAGCGGGGCCGAGGCGCTGGAGCGGGTGGAGGCGCTGCCCCAGGTGGACCTCGTCCTCATGGACCACTACCTGCCGGACGAGACGGGTCTGGACGTCGTCCGGGAGATGCGGCGACGCGGCCACCAGGCCGACGTGATCATGGTGACGGCGGCCCGGGACGTGGCGACGGTGCAGGCGGCGATGCGGCACGGCGCGCTGCAGTACCTGGTCAAGCCGTTCGCGTTCGCGGGGCTGCGGGGCAAGCTGGAGGCGTACGCGCGGCTGCGCCGCACGCTGGACGGCGGTGGTGAGGCGGAGCAGGCGGAGGTGGACCGGATCTTCGGCGCGCTGTCGGAGGCGACCGAGCCGCAACTGCCCAAGGGGCACTCCCCCACCACGGCGTACCTCGTACGGCGGGCTCTGACGGCCGCCGAAGAGCCGCTGTCGGCTCAGGAGATCGCCGAACGCACCGGGGTGAGCCGTCAGACCGCCCAGCGCTATCTCAAGCTGCTGGAGCGCACGGGACGGGCCACGCTGACCCTGCGGTACGGGGACGCGGGCCGCCCGGAACACCGTTACGTGTGGGCGACCCGCGCCTGAGGCACGGCCCGTGGGGGCGGGGGAAGGAACCGTGCCCCTCTTCCCTACGGATGCCGGCGCCGTCCGTCTCCGGGCGGCCGCCCCGTCCTTCAGGCCGCGCCCGCGCCCGTAAGTGAGCGCACCTCGGTCTCGGCGTGGCGGGCCTCGTCGGGGACCTCGGTGGAGGTGACCGTGCCGAGCCAGCCGGCGAGGAAGCCCAGCGGGATCGAGACCAGTCCCGGGTTCTGCAGCGGGAAGAGCTGGAAGTCGGCACCGGGGAACAGGGAGTCGGGGCTTCCGGACACCACCGGAGACAGCATCACCAGCACCACCGCCGGGATCAGACCGCCGTAGACGGACCACACGGCGCCGCGGGTCGTGAAGCCGCGCCAGAACAGCGAGTAGAGCAGCACGGGCAGGTTGGCGGAGGCGGCGACGGCGAAGGCCAGGCCGACGAGGAACGCGACGTTGAGGTCGCGGGCCAGCAGGCCGAGGGCGATCGCGACGACTCCGATGCCGACGGCGGCGACGCGCGCGACGGCCACCTCGCTGCGGGGCTTGCCGCCGGGGCGGCGCAGGGAGGCGTACAGGTCGTGGGCGACGGACGCCGAGGAGGCCAGCGTGATCCCGGCGACCACGGCGAGGATGGTGGCGAAGGCGACGGCGGCGACGACCGCGAAGAGGACCGTGCCGCCGGTGGTGCCGGCGCCGCCGCCCAGGTCGAGCGCGAGCAGCGGCACTGCCGTGTTGCCCGACGCGTGCGAGGCGCGCACGGCGTACGGGCCGATGAGTGCGGCGGCGCCGAAGCCGAGCACGATGGTCATCAGGTAGAAGCCGCCGATGAGTCCGATCGCCCAGACCACTGACCGCCGGGCGGCGCGCGCGGTGGGGACGGTGTAGAAGCGGGACAGGATGTGCGGCAGACCCGCCGTGCCGAGTACCAGGGCGAGTCCGAGGCTGATGAAATCGAAGCGGGCGGTCCAGTCTCCGCCGTAGGCGAGGCCGGGGGCGAGGAACGCGTCGCCGTGGCCGCTGCGTTCGGCGGCGGTGTGCAGCAGGCGGTTGACGTCGCCGTGGAAACGCAGCAGGACGAGGACGGTCAGGGTGATGGTGCCGCCGAGCAGCAGGACCGCCTTCACGATCTGGATCCAGGTGGTCGCGCGCATGCCGCCGAGCGACACGTAGATCACCATGAGGGCGCCGACGCCGACCACGGTCCAGGCCTGCACGGCCTCGCCGGTGCCGCCGAGGAGCAGCGCGACGAGGCTTCCCGCGCCGACCATCTGCGCCACCAGGTACAGCACGGACACGGCGACGGAGGAGGTGCCGGCGGCGATGCGCACCGGCCGCTCCCGCATCCGGGCGGCGACCACGTCGGCGAGCGTGAACCGGCCGCAGTTACGGACCAGTTCGGCGACCAGGAAGAGCACCACCAGCCAGGCCACGAGGAAGCCCACCGAGTAGAGCATGCCGTCGTAGCCGACGAGGGCGATGAGTCCGGAGACACCGAGGAAGGAGGCGGCCGACATGTAGTCGCCGGCGAGGGCAAAACCATTCTCCATCGGCGAGAAGAGACGGTTGCCCGCGTAGAACTCCTCGGCGGAGCCCTGGCGGTGGCGGCTCACCCAGGTGGTGATGATCAGGGTGACGGCGACGAACGTGCTGAACAGCAGCAGGGCGGTGGTGCGGTGGTCGGTCGTCATGACGCGCCGCCTCTGCCTCGCGTCAGCTCCTGGGTGTCCCAGCGCAGTTCGAGCGCCGCGCGGTCGCGCCGCAGCCGGGCGTGGCGGACGTAGGCCCAGGTGAGCAGGAAGGTGGTGAGGAACTGGCCGAGACCGGCGAGCATCCCGACGTTCACCGCGCCCGCGACGGGGCGCGCCATCAGTCCGGGGACGGTGGTGGCGGTGACGACGTACGCGACGTACCAGAGAAGAAAGGCGACGGCTCCGGGGACCACGAACCGCCGGTAGCGGCGGCGTACTTCCTGGAAGGCCGCGCTGCGCTGCACCTCGAGGTAGATGTCGGCCGCCGCCGAGGGTGCGGCCTCCGGTTCGGGCCGGGCCGGCGGCAGGGCCACGGCCGCGGCCGATTCGCCCCAGCCCGAGGCCAGGGCGTCGTACCAGGGATCGTCGTAGGTCACGTCCCCCGCATTGCTTCGCTGCATGCCCAAGGATGGACAGAACGGGAAGTTCCCTGACGCTTCTTCCCGTACTGCTTCACCCCATCAGGTGACCGGGGTGTGCGGAGGCCCGGGAGGACGGCTCAGGGGCGCCGCCCCGGTCCGGAACGGCGCCTCTCGGGCTCGGTGCTCCTACGCGTCGATGCGGGAGCGGTCCAGCGTGGCCGCGGAACTGGAGATGAACTCCTTGCGCGGCGCGACGTCGTTACCCATGAGGAGGTCGAAGACCTGCTCGGCGGCCTCGAGGTCGGTGAGGTTGATCCGGCGCAGGGTGCGGTGACGCGGGTCCATCGTGGTCTCTGCCAGCTGGTCGGCGTCCATCTCGCCGAGGCCCTTGTAGCGCTGGATCGAGTCCTTGTATCGGATGCCCTTGCTCTGCAGCTCCATGAGCCGGTCCCGCAGCTCCCGGTCCGAGTACGTGTACACGTACTTGTCCTGGCCCTTCTTGGGCTGGACGATCTCGATCCGGTGCAACGGCGGCACCGCGGCGAAGACCCGGCCGGCCTCGACCATGGGCCGCATGTAGCGGTGGAACAGGGTCAGGAGCAGCGTGCGGATGTGGGAGCCGTCCACATCGGCGTCGGTCATCATGATGATCTTGCCGTAGCGCGCCGCGTCGATGTCGAAGGTCCGGCCGGACCCGGCTCCTATGACCTGGATGATCGCGCCGCACTCGGCGTTCTTGAGCATGTCCGTGACGGACGACTTCTGCACGTTGAGGATCTTGCCGCGGATCGGCAGCAACGCCTGGAACTCGGAGTTCCGCGCGAGCTTCGCCGTGCCGAGCGCGGAGTCGCCCTCGACGATGAACAGCTCGCTGCGGTCGACGTCGTCGCTGCGGCAGTCGGCGAGCTTGGCGGGCAGCGAGGAGGACTCCAGGGCCGTCTTGCGGCGCTGCGCGTCCTTGTGCTGACGGGCCGCGATACGCGTACGGGCCGCGGCGACGACCTTCTCCATGACCACGCGGGCCTGCTGGGCGGCGTCCCGCTTGGTGGAGGTCAGGAACGCCTTGAGCTCCTTGGACACCACGTTGTTCACGATGCGGCGGGCCGCGGAGGTGCCGAGCACCTCCTTGGTCTGCCCTTCGAACTGAGGCTCGGCAAGGCGGACCGTGACCACCGCGGTGAGACCTTCGAGGGCGTCGTCCTTCACGACGTCGTCCTCGGCCACGCGCAGCATCTTCTTGGTACGCAGGACCTCGTTCATCGTCTTGGCGACGGCCTGATCGAAGCCCGCGACGTGGGTGCCGCCCTTCGGGGTGGCGATGATGTTGACGAACGACTTGACGGTCGTCTCGTACCCGGTGCCCCAGCGCAG
This sequence comes from Streptomyces sp. BJ20, assembly GCF_022869105.1. Lineage (NCBI taxonomy): Bacteria > Bacillati > Actinomycetota > Actinomycetes > Kitasatosporales > Streptomycetaceae > Streptomyces > Streptomyces sp. BJ20. The sequence continues at coordinate 1,779,201 of NZ_CP094918.1, read as the reverse complement.
CGCCACGTCGACGCCGAGCTCACGGGTGACCTCGGTGGGCGTCATCTGACCGTGCTCGTCGAGGACCGGGACCGTCTCCTTGAAGGAGCCCTGCCCGGTGAAGCGGAGCGTGTCGCAGATCGGCCGGTCGGAGGCGAGGAACTCGCAGAACTCGGAGATGCCGCCGTCGAAGCGGAAGGACTCCTCACCCTTGCTGCCACCCTCGCCGAGCCCGTACTCGTCGCGAACGACGATGGTCAGGCCGGGCACCAGGAAGGCGGTCTGCCGGGCGCGCGCGTGCAGGGTGTCCAGGTTGAGCTTGGCGTCCTTGAGGAAGATCTGGCGGTCGGCCCAGTAGCGCACGCGGGTGCCGCTGCGGGTCTTCGGGATCTTCTTGACCTTGCGCAGGCCGCTCTTGGCCTCGAATTTCGCGTCCGGACCGAGGGCGGAGAAGGCGCCGGGGACACCGCGGCGGAAGCTGATCGCGTGGGTGTGGCTCCCGCGGTCGACCTCCACGTCGAGACGCGCGGAGAGCGCGTTCACCACGGAGGCGCCGACGCCGTGCAGACCGCCGGAGGCGGCGTAGGAACCGCCGCCGAACTTGCCGCCGGCGTGCAGCTTGGTCATCACGACCTCGACACCGGAGAGGCCGGTCTTGGGCTCGACGTCGACCGGGATGCCGCGGCCGTTGTCCCTGACCTCCACCGAGCCGTCGTCGTGGAGGACGACGTCGATGCGGTCGCAGTAGCCGCCGAGGGCCTCGTCCACGGCGTTGTCGATGATCTCCCAGAGGCAGTGCATCAGGCCACGGCTGTCCGTGGACCCGATGTACATACCGGGGCGCTTGCGCACGGCCTCGAGCCCCTCGAGGACGAGCAGGTGCCGCGCGGTGTAGTTGGAACCGTCCCGGTCTGCTCCTGCCAGCAGCGCTGTGGACGACGGCACGGACGTCTCGGCGGTCACGCGGTTCGCTCCTCGCTGAATTTCAGATGGGGCCCTCGTGGGTAAGGGCGCGGCTTGGTTCACCGGTGAGAGGGTACCGAGGCCTGGTAGAGCCGTTGTAACGCCACCCTCGTCTCGGTCCCACCCTAGTCGAGAGTCGCATGGGTGTTCGATCCCTCGATGGAGTGAAGCACACATCACGTTCCCATCGAGGCATGAACCATTTAGGCTCCGGGCACGTCCTCATGAACAACCGGCAACCCAGCCGGGAGGGCCGACCACCGATACGACGCGAATCCGTACGACACAGAGACACGCACTACGGCACATTCGCCGCCAACCGGCAGCAGCCGGCCGCCTCGGAGATTTTTTTCGAGGAAAAGCCTCGAGCGGGAACGTTTTGGGGCTGGTTGGATGTTGACCCTGGTACGACAGCTCGTCGAGCTAGAGAAGAGGCGACGTGACTACTGTTCTGACCCCCGCGAGCCCGCTGACGGCCGCCGATCGCTGCGACCGCTGCGGCGCCCAGGCTTACCTGCGCGTCGTCCTGCTGAGCGGTGGAGAACTGCTCTTCTGCGCCCACCACGGTCGCAAGTTCGAGCCGGAACTCAAGAAGATCGCCGCTGAGATACAGGACGAGACGGAGCGGCTGACCGCTCCGAAGGCCACTCCTGACGAGGAGCGCTGAGACTTCACGTCCGACGACGAGCAGCCAGCCCGGCACAGGCCGGCGGACGGGCGGCGTCCTCTCCCTACGGAGGACGCCGCCCGTCTGCGTGCGCGCTGCCGCTGCCGCTGCCGCTGCGGTGAGGGTGTGGGGGCGTTACGCGCCGGGGCGTGGGGGGCCGTCGGACGCGCCTGCGGTGCGGGCAGAAGCGCTTTGCTGAGCCTGCGGGCTCTGCGACACCGACCCGCGGGCCCGCCTGCGTGGCTGCCCCTAGGCGCCGGCGCTTCTGAGTTCGCGGGCCCCGCGACACCGACCCGCGGACACGCCTGCGCGGCTGCCCCTCAGTGCCGGCGTTCCTGAGTTCGCGGGCCCTGCGACTCCGACCCGCGGACACGCCTGCGCGGCTGCCCCTCAGCGCCCGCGTTCCTGAGTTCGCGGGCCCCGCGACACCGACCCGCAGGCCCGCCTGCGCGGCCAGCCCTCAGCGCCCGCGTTCCTGAGTTCGCGGGCCCCGCGACACCGACCCGCAGGCCCGCCTGCGCGGCCGGTCCTCAGCGTCTGATCCGCGGCGCGTGCCTTGGACCGGAGTCGGGATCATGCCGTATGTGGTCGGGCGGGGCCCCTGATGTCATCGGGCGCGGCCTCCGGCGGCGGATGGCTCCCCGGGTGCCACAGATGCCGCTCACACGCGCCGCGCCGTGCCCACCGGGGGACCAGGAGGGGCGACGCCGTCCAAGCCCCACAGCGGCAGACGGCGCCCTCTCTCAGCCCTGTGCCGTCGCAGGCCACCCCAGTGTGTCAAGGACGTCCGCGATGCGGGTGTAGACCCCCGGGCTGCCCGCCCAGCCGCAGCCGGCCCCCCAGGAGACGAGGCCTATGAGCCGCCCCTGGGCGACCAGCGGCCCCCCGCTGTCGCCCTGGCACGCGTCCCGGCCCCCGGCCACCTCGCCCGCGCACAGCATCGTCTCGGCGCGGTAGGTGCCGTTGGAGCCCCCGGAGTACGCCTTCTCGCACAGGGCGTCGGGCTGCACCCGCACCCGCGCCCCGTGCAGGCTGCCTGCGTAGCTGCCGGAGCCGGTGGTGTCCCCCCAGCCGTAGACCGTGGCGGGCGTGCCCGCGCGGTACGCCGGGTCGCCGGGCCCGGCCATGCCTATGACCGAGGCGGCGGGGAGCGGCTCGGCCAGGCTGAGCACGGCGAAGTCGCCGGAGTTGGTGTCGCCGTCGTAGTCCGGGTTCACCCAGACCTCGCGTACGGAGACCTCCTGGCCGCTTTCCGAGAGCAGCTCGGTCCGCCCGGCTATGACCTTGAGGTCCCGCACCCGCTCCGGGGAGGCGCCGAGCACCTCCCGGTCCATGCAGTGGGCGGCTGTGAGCACGGTGGTCCGTCCGACCGCCACACCTCCGCAGAACTGCCCCGCCCGCGTACCGCCGAACCGGTCACGACTGGAGAGCGCCACGGTGTACGGGCTCTGCCTCACATCGACGGGGAAGCCGCCGACGACGATGCTGTCGGCGGCCACCGGAGCGGCCGAGGCCAGTGGTATGACGGTCCCCGCGGCCACGAGGGTCAGCGGCCGGGCCAGGGCCCTGGCAAGTCGACGTCGCATGCACGCTCCTCACACTGGGGTGAACCTTGGACACCCACAGTGAGGGAAGTGGTCACCGCACGCACCCGCGCGACAGCGTGAAGGCCCGGCCCCTCCGAAGGGGGCCGGGCCTTCACGGACGGCGGCGCGTGACAGGCGTCGCGGCGGGGGCGACGTCCTAGTCGAGGTAGTCGCGCAGCACCTGCGAACGCGACGGGTGACGCAGCTTCGACATGGTCTTCGACTCGATCTGACGGATCCGCTCACGCGTGACGCCGTACACCTTGCCGATCTCGTCGAGGGTCTTCGGCTGACCGTCGGTGAGACCGAACCGCATCGAGACGACGCCCGCCTCGCGCTCCGACAGGGTGTCGAGCACGGAGTGCAGCTGCTCCTGCAGCAGCGTGAAGCTGACGGCGTCGGCCGGGACGACGGCCTCGGAGTCCTCGATGAGGTCACCGAACTCGCTGTCGCCGTCCTCGCCCAGCGGGGTGTGCAGGGAGATGGGCTCCCGGCCGTACTTCTGGACCTCGATGACCTTCTCCGGGGTCATGTCGAGCTCCTTGGCCAGCTCCTCCGGGGTGGGCTCGCGGCCCAGGTCCTGGAGCATCTGGCGCTGGACGCGCGCGAGCTTGTTGATGACCTCGACCATGTGCACCGGGATACGGATGGTGCGGGCCTGGTCGGCCATGGCGCGGGTGATCGCCTGTCGGATCCACCAGGTGGCGTACGTGGAGAACTTGTAGCCCTTGGTGTAGTCGAACTTCTCGACCGCGCGGATCAGACCGAGGTTGCCCTCCTGGATGAGGTCCAGGAACAGCATGCCGCGGCCGGTGTAGCGCTTGGCCAGGGAGACCACCAGTCGGAGGTTGGCCTCCAGCAGGTGGTTCTTGGCCCGGCGGCCGTCCTCCGCGATGATCTCCAGCTCGCGCTTCAGCTTCGGCGCCAGCTTGTCGGCGTTCGCCAGCTTGTCCTCGGCGAACAGGCCCGCCTCGATGCGCTTGGCGAGCTCGACCTCCTGCTCGGCGTTGAGCAGGGGGACCTTGCCGATCTGCTTGAGGTAGTCCTTGACCGGGTCGGCGGTGGCGCCCGCGGCGGCGACCTGCTGGGCCGGCGCGTCGTCCTCGTCCTCGTCGGACAGCACGAAGCCGGCGTTCTCGGTGCCCTCGGGCTCGTCCGCGGCCTTGGGCTCCTCGAGGACCTCCTCGTCGGCCAGCTCGGCGTCGTCCTTCTTGGCGGTGGTCTTCTTCGCGGCGGTCTTCTTGGCCGTGGTCTTCTTCGCCGCCGTCTTCTTGGCGGTGGTCTTCTTGGCGGCCGCCTTCTTCGCGGGCGCCGCCTCCTCCTCGGCGGCTTCGTCGGCGGCCGGGGCCGCGGACGCGGCGGCGGCCTTCCGGGGATGCGCCGTCTTGGCCGCCACGGTCTTGGTGGCGGTGCGCTTGGCGGGACTCTTCGCTGCGACGCTCTTTCGGGTGCGCTTGGGCTCTGCGGCACTGACCATCAGCGTCACACCCTCTTCCTCGAGGATCTGGTTGAGGCTGCGCAGTACGTTCTTCCACTGAGTGGCCGGAATCTGGTCAGCTTCGAAGGCCCGACGCACGTCATCGCCGGCGATCTGCCCCTCAGCCTTTCCCCGCTCGATGAGCGCCATGACAGAGACGGACTCGGCGATCTCCGGCGGGAGCGTACGGGATGTGCTGGCCGACACGAACAACCTCTCGGAACGTTGGAAAACGGCTTCCGGCTCCGTCCACAGTGGACAGGGGCCGACCGCCGGCTTGGGGATGGGCCGACGGTGCGGGCGGGGGCCGGGAAGATGCACAGCGCCATGAACGGCGTCCGTATTCCCTCCGCGGCTGTCACCTCTTAGGTCATCGCGTTCTTCCCAGGAGCGTTACGCCCATTCCGCGTGGCCCGAGTCACACCCCGTAACCAGTCAAAACCTGGCAGACGATGACAGAAGTGTGCACCAGGGTCGATGCGGTCGCCGCCCCGGGGCCGAAGCGGGCCTTTCGTACCGTCGGACCCCGCGGAACCGTCGACGGCTCCGCGGGGTCCGACGGGGGACGGCCCACGGGCGCGACTCTGCCACAGGAGGGGGATGGCAGGCCGGACCGCGCCGTCGGGGAAATGCGGTCAGTGCTCGCGCGGTGCGGGCACCACGCGCTCCACCTCGGGGTGGACCGTGAGAAGTTGCCGCATGGCCGCCTCGGCCGCGGCGCCGTCGCCGCCGGCGAGGGCGTCCACGATCCGGGCATGGTGGGCCAGCGAGGTCTCGTTCGGCCGCTCACAGCCGGTGACCGGGCCTCCCGACACCTGGAGCGCGGCGGACACGATCCCGGACAGGTGCTCCAGCATGCGGTTGCCGGCGACCTGGATGAGCAGGGAGTGGAACTCGTTGTCGGCCCGGGCGAAGGTCAGGGCGTCGCCCTGTCCGAGGGCGTGCCCCATGATCCCCACCATGTCGGTCAGCCGCTGCTGGACATCCTCCCGGCCGTGCCCGGCCGCCAGGCGCGCGGCGAGCGGCTCGATCGTCCAGCGCAGCTCGCTCAGCTCCCGGCGCTGGTCGTCCCGCTGCGGCCCGTAGGCCCGCCACTCGATGATGTCCGGGTCGAGGAGGTTCCAGTCGCTGACCGGGCGCACCCGCGTGCCCACGTTCGGCCGGGCACTGACCAGGCCCTTGGCCTCCAGGACGCGGAGCGACTCTCGGACGACGGTACGGGACACCTCGAAACGCTGGCCGATCTCCTCGGGCACCAGCGGGCGGTCGGCGCCCAGGTCACCGGAGACGATCATCTGTCCCAGCTGCTGGACGAGTTGTCCGTGCAGCCCGCGTCCGCGGCTGCCCGCGGTCCGCCGGCCCACGCGGCCCAGATCCGGCTCCGCCGTGTCCCATCCGGTGCCCCGGTCGGTGCCGGGCGCCTCCGCGTAGGGGTAGCGGTCGAGTTCGCCCGGGGTCGCGAGGCCGGAGTCGGCGGAGCGGGCGGCGGTCATCATGGTGTGCGCAAGGGTACTCACGCATCTTTTGTCGGCGTCGGTTCCAACTCCCTTGAGGTCTTTGGTGAAAAGCACACGAAAGGGTGATCGCTCACCTCGTCGCAATTGACGCCTTATCGGAAAGAAATGAGCCTTTCACGGGGAGTTGCGATCAGGGAGAGTCCGAGAAGCGCAAACTCGGTCGCCATCGGACGTCATCGGACTCGGCTTCGCAGACCCGTGAACGCGTACGCGCACAGGAGTGCCAGCACCGACAACGCCATGGCACCGCCCACGGGTTGGGCCAGCAACCGCAGCAGCGCCTCCAGTTGCTGCTCGCCCCCGAAGGGCCAGCGCGGCGGCAGCCCGCCCTTCAACCGCCCGGCGAACGGCACCGGACCGCGCGCCGAAGTGCCCTCCGTCATCTTGTGCACGGCGGGTACGACGAGAAGCGGCACGGCGACGACCGCGGCGAGACCGGCGGTGGTGGACCGGAAGACGCCCGCGGCCAGCACCCCCGCCCACGCGCAGCCCGTGACGAGGGCGAGCCACCCGGCGGTGAGAGCGGGCCAGTCCGCCGGGAGCGCCACGAGCTCGCTCCCGTAGACGAGATACAGCACTTCCGCGGTGCATCCGACCGTCAGCACGGCCAGGGCGAGGGCGGTCAGCGAGGCGACGAAGAGCTTCGCGGTCAGCAAGCCCAGCCTTCGGGGAACGGTGCCCCTGTCCACCGCGAGCGCGGGGTGGCGAAATTCGTCGCCGAACGCCAGTGCGCCGAGCAGCCCCGCCCCGAGCGCGGCGGGCGGCAGCGGCAACTCCGCGGGCCAGGCGGCCAGCAGCCGCGGCTGCGGGGTGTGGCCGATACGGGCCAGCAACACGGCGGTGAGGGCGGACACGGCGAGGACACAGGCCCCGACGATGTACCCCGTGGCCACCCCTGCGGCCCGCCGGATCTCGTAGCGGACCGGCCGCAGAGGGGTGGGCGCGGGACGGACGAGAACGGGGGGCGGGAGAGCGACGGTGGTGGGGCGGGGGGTGGTGAGTTGTTGTGAAGGTGCTGCCTGAGGGGTGTCGTCGGCGGGCGCTTCCTGGGGTGGCTCGAGCGTGGTTGACGCGGCGGGGACGGCCTCGGGTGCGGGTACGGCTGCGGCTGCGGGGGCCGAGGGTTCCGGTTCGGGCCCGTAGTCGGGGGCGGGGGGTGCGGCTTCCGGCTCGGGGCTGGAGCCGGGGGCGGGGGGCGCGAATTCCGGCTCGGGGCCGCAGTCGAGGGCGGGGGGCGCGAATTCCGGCTCGGGGCCGGAGCCGGGGGCGAGGGTTTGAGGTTCCAGCTCGGAGCCGGGAGCGGGGGGTGCGAATTTCGGCTCGGGGCTGGGGTCGAGGGCTGCCGCGGCTTCGGGCTCCGGGTCGGGACCGGTCTGTGAGTCGATCGCAGCCGACGAGGGCTGGGGCTCCTGCGCCGTCGAGGTTTCAGCCCCTGCACCGACCCCTGGGCCCATGTCCCCGACCTCGTCCGCCAGTTGATGAACGACGATTCCGTTCCGGAAGGCCGTCTCCCCCACCTCGGCGCAGGTACTTCCGTAGACGCAGAGGCGGTTGCCGCCCTCCCGTACGACCTCCACGGACCGCTGCGTGGAACGGGCCCGCTGGGCGAGCAGCACGGAGAGGCGAGCGGCGTGCGGGCTGCGGACGACGACGCGCGGGCGCAACCGCGTGCGGGCGAAGTCGGCGGCCCGCTGGTCGGCGACGACCCGGCCGCCGTCCAACGTGACCACGTGATCGGCGAACCGCGCCGCCTCCTTGGGATCGGCCGTGCTGCACAGCACCGTCCCGCCCTGCGCCGCGTGTTCCCGCAGCATGTCGTACAGCCAGCGCCTCTCCCCCACCGCGAGCCCTCGCGCGGGGTCGTCGAGCACGAGGGTGTGCGGGTCCGGCAGGAGGGCGCAGGCCAGGCCCAGGCGGCGGTCCAAACCGCGGGACAGGGTGCCGAGGCGTTCGTCGCGCAGGCTCACCAGGCCCACCGCTTCGAGTACTTCGTCAGCGCGCCGGGCCGGGACCCCGGAGGCCGCGCACAGCATGCGGAGATGTCCGCGGACCGAGCGGGCAGGGTGCCCCGGCACGTCGCCCAGCAGCACACCGACCTCGTGCGCGGGGTGCGGGATGCCGTGCAGGGGGCGGCCTCTGAAGTAGGTGATCCCACGCCCGCGTTGCAGTTCGAGCATCAGCCTCAACGCCGTCGTCTTTCCGGCGCCCGGTGCTCCGAGCAACGCGGTGACGCGGCCCGTGTGCGCTTCGAAGGAGACGTTGTCGACGGCGGGCGGCTGCTCTTTGCGGGGGATGCTGGTCAGTCCGATGGCCTCGATCACCCGATGCAAGATAGCGCGCCATAACGGGTTTTTCGGGCACCACGGGGCCCGTCGCACGGCAGGAGAACGGTCCGGGAACGCGTCCCGGAACCGCCCCTCTCCCGTGTCAGACCTCGGGGCGCAGCATGGGCGGGTTGAGCAGGGTGGCGCCGCCGGCCCGGAAGAGCTGGGCGGGACGGCCGCCCTGCCGGGTGGTGGTGCCGCCGGTGGGCACCAGGAAGCCCGGGGTGCCCGTCACCTTGCGGTGGAAGTTACGGGGGTCGAGCGCCACGCCCCAGACCGCCTCGTAGACCCGGCGCAGCTCACCGACGGTGAACTCCGGCGGGCAGAACGCCGTCGCCAGCGAGGAGTACTCGATCTTCGAGCGGGCGCGCTCGACCCCGTCCGAGAGGATCTGCGCGTGGTCGAAGGCGAGCGGCGCCACCGGCTCGCCGTCCCTGCCGTAACCGCCCTGCTCGAGCAGTTCGTCCACCGGCGCCCAGCGCGCGTTGCTGGCGTCGCCGCCCGCCCGAGGCGCCGGCAGGTCCGGGGCGAGCGCGAGGTGCGCGACGCTGACCACCCGCATGCGCGGGTCTCGCTTGGGGTCCCCGTACGTGGCCAGCTGCTCGAGATGGGCGCCGTGGTCCTGGGCCGGGACGGCCGGATCATGAACCCGCAGTCCCGTCTCCTCGGCCAGCTCCCGCGCCGCCGCCTGCGCCAGGTCCTCATCGGCCCGCACGAACCCTCCGGGGAGCGCCCAGCGCCCCTGGAACGGGGACTCTCCCCTGCGCACCGCCAGTGCACACAGGGCGTGACGTCGCACGGTGAGCACGACCAGGTCCACGGTGACGGCGAAAGGCGGAAAGGCTGACGGGTCGTAGGGCATGCGGCGATCATAGTCGTCTGCCTGACGATAAACACTCCCTTCACCGGCCGGATCGTCGGCCGATCTGCGCCTGTCCAGGCATCTCCCTACTCCTCCGCCTCCTCCCTTACTCCTCCGTCTCCTCCCTACGTGGCGTCGAGTGCGCACCCTCCTGACGGTGCACGCGCCGGCTCGCCGCGCCGGGATGCGTGGCACCCTTGGGCCGAACCCCGCCCGGTGACATACGAGGGCGCGGCACCCGCCCGGTCCCGGCGCTTCCCCGGGGAGCGGACCGCCCCGCGCGGACGGCCGCCCGCATCCGGCGCCTGCGGGAAGCGGGCTCCGTATCGCCACCGGGAGCCTCCTGGCACGCGTCCCGCCGCGGTGCCTCGCCCGCACCACCGTGGCCGGGCGCCTCGCTCACCTCGGAGACGCCGCCGTCCTCGCTCTCCTCCTCTCCCCGCAAGCAGCGGCGGATCGACTCCGGGTCGAGCCCCTCGTTGCACGCCTGGTGCAGCAGGCGCGCGAAGAGATAGTCCGGGTCGGCACCGAGAGCCATGGCGAGTGCTTCCCGAGCCTCCAGTTCGTCGCCGGAGGACCATGCGACCCATCCGGCGAGGGTGAGGGGCGCTGCGGCGTACTCCGCGTACGGGCCGACGCAGCGGCGTGCCAAGGTACGCCACAGGCGGAGGGCAGGGGCCGCTTCGTCGCCCTCCATCCACGCGGCGGCGCGGTCGCGGGTGGTGCGGTCCTGGAGGCCGTGGAGCACCATGGCCGCCTCGTCGTACTCGACCAGTTCGTCATCGCGCAGGTCCGCCGGGAGGGTGCCGGAGACGGCCGGCGCGTCGGCGAGGCGGCGCATGAGGCGCTCGGCCAGCTCCATCGTCTCGTCGGCGACGGCCCTCCGGTCCTCCGCGTCGACGATCCGGGGCAGCAGCTTCAGCGCGGCCTCGTCCAGTGCGCGACGCTGGTCGTGGGCGGCGGAGGTCTCCCAGGGCTGGAGCCGGGCGTGCAGTTCGCGCAGGGAACCGCGGACCTGGAGCCCGGCGTATGCGGCTGCGGCGGCCAGCACGGACGTGCCGGGCAGTCCCATCGGCGTCCCTTCGGCCGGGCAGCAGGACTGGTCGTCGCAGCAGTACGACCAGAAGCGGCCGTCGGAGACGCAGAGGGCTTCGACCACGGGCACGTCCAGGGCTCCGCACTCCAGTCGCAGGGCGTGGGCCAGCGGCCCCAGCCGCTCCTTGACCTGCGGGCCGGTCTCGCCCTGTCCCGGCTCCTGGCACAGGAAGACGACCATCTGCTCCGGCCGGGAGCCCCGGCGCTCGCTGCCGGTCACCAGGCCCTGGGCGAGCTGGCGGGCGGCCGAGGGCCAGTCGCCGGGGTCGGCGGGGATACCGAGCCGGGCCCGGCCGCCGAACCTGCCCCTCCCTCCGGTGTCGTGCAGGGAGACGAGGACCATGCTGTCCTCCGGGCGGTACCCGAGGAGGTAGGGCACGGCGTCGGCGAGCTCGGCCGGGGTGCGCAGCGTCACCTGCTGCGGGTCGCCGTGGCTCTCGTACGCGGTGCAGGTCACGTCCGGCGGGAGCGGAGGGCGGTCCTCCCGGCCCACCGGCACGGTCGTCCCGGGGTTGGCCGCGGTCGCTTCCGGGCTTGGGGCCGCCGCGTCGCGCCCGCCCTGGATCGGGATGTCCCCGCCCTGGATCGGGATGTCACTGTTCTCTGAGGGACCGGTCGTCCCGTTGTGGTTCGTCATGCCGCGACCTTCTCGCAGATTGCGACATTCCGGTTTTCCTGTGGACAACTTGGATCAGGTCCATGCCACCCCGGTCGCCGCAGGCCGGTCTTCGTCCACAGCCCTGAGCCGATGTCGGCGCCGTCCTGTTGTATGGGACCCATGGAGCACACGAGCAACACGGATCTCCGGACGGCCGCCGACGAGGTGCTCGCCCGTCTCGTCGGCGACGACACGGGCACCGCACGGCTGCGCGACGACCAGTGGCGGGCGATCGAGGCGCTGGTCGCCGAGAAGCGCCGAGCCCTGGTCGTCCAGCGCACGGGCTGGGGCAAGTCCGCGGTGTACTTCGTGGCGACGGCTCTGCTGCGGGCCCAGGGCAGCGGACCGACCGTGATCGTCTCCCCGCTCCTCGCGCTCATGCGCAACCAGGTCGAGGCCGCGGCCCGCGCCGGGGTCCGCGCCCGGACCATCAACTCTTCCAACAGCGAGGAGTGGGACGCCATCCGGGCGGAGATCGAGGCGGGTGACGTGGATGTGCTGCTGGTCAGTCCCGAGCGGCTGAACAACCCGGACTTCCGCGACCAGGTGCTGCCCCGGCTGGCCGCCGCGACCGGTCTGCTCGTGGTCGACGAGGCGCACTGCATCTCCGACTGGGGCCACGACTTCCGCCCGGACTACCGGCGGCTGCGCACGATGCTGAGCGACCTGCCGGAGGGAGTGCCCGTCCTCGCCACCACCGCCACGGCCAACGCCCGGGTGACCGCCGACGTCGCCGAGCAGCTCGGCACGGGCGGTTCCTCGGACGCGCTGGTGCTGCGGGGCCCGCTGGACCGGGAGAGCCTCAGTCTGAGCGTGCTGCGCCTGCCGGACGCGGCACACCGCATGGCCTGGCTCGCCGACCACCTGGACCAGCTCCCGGGGTCGGGGATCATCTACACGCTGACGGTGGCCGTGGCCGAGGAGGTCACCGCGTTCCTGCGCCGGCGCGGGCATGCGGTCGCCTCGTACACCGGGCGGACGGAGAACGCCGACCGGCAGCAGGCCGAGGAGGACCTGCTGGGCAACAAGGTGAAGGCGCTCGTCGCCACCTCCGCCCTCGGTATGGGGTTCGACAAGCCCGACCTGGGCTTCGTGGTCCACCTGGGGTCCCCGTCGTCGCCCATCTCCTACTACCAGCAGGTCGGCCGCGCGGGCCGCGGTGTCCGGCACGCGGAGGTGCTGCTCCTGCCGGGCAAGGAGGACGAGGCGATCTGGGAGTACTTCGCCTCCCTCGCCTTCCCCTCGGAGGGGACCGTGCGCCGTACGCTCGACGTGCTCGCGCGTTCTGAACGCCCTCTGTCCCTCCCCGCACTCGAACCGCTCGTGGAGCTGCGCCGCTCCCGCCTGGAGACCATGCTGAAGGTGCTCGACGTGGACGGGGCGGTGAAGCGGGTCAAAGGCGGCTGGATCGCGACCGGCCGGCCCTGGTCGTACGACGCCGAGCGGTACGCGTGGGTGGCGCGTCAGCGCGCGGCCGAGCAGCAGGCGATGCGCGACTACGTGTCGACGACGGACTGCCGGATGGAGTTCCTGCAGCGGCAGTTGGACGACGAGGGCGCCAAGCCCTGCGGCCGCTGCGACAACTGCGCGGGCGCCCGCTACACGGCCGGGGCGTCCGCCGTCGCGCTCGACGCGGCCCGCGCCGACCTCGGCCGGGCCGGTGTCGAGGTGGAGCCGCGTCGCATGTGGCCCACCGGACTCCCCGCGATCGGCGTGGAACTGAAGGGCCGTATCCCGGCGGGTGAGCAGGCTGCTCGGGGGCGGGCCCTCGGCCGGCTCTCGGACATCGGCTGGGGCAACCGGCTGCGTCCGCTGCTCGCACCGCAGGCTCCGGACGGACCCGTGCCCGACGACATCGCCCGGGCCGCGGTGGGCGTGCTCGCCGACTGGGCCAAAGGGCAGGGTGGTTGGGCGCCGGGGGTGGACGACGCACAGCCCCGGCCGGTCGGTGTGGTGACCGTCGCCTCGCGTACACGGCCGCAGCTCGTCCGATCGCTCGGGTCACACATCGCGGAGACGGGGAGGCTGCCGCTGCTCGGGGCGGTGGAGAGCACGGGCGAGCAACATCAGCTTCCCCGCAGCAACAGCGCGCAGCGACTCAAGGCGCTCGCCGGTGCGCTGACCGTCCCGCCCGAGCTCGCGGAGGCGCTCGCGCGGGCCGGAGGACCGGTGCTTCTGGTGGACGATTACACCGAGACGGGCTGGACACTCGCCGTCGCGGCACGGCTGCTGCGGCGTGCGGGTGCGCAGGGAGTGCTGCCGCTGGTACTGGCCGTACAGGGCTGAGCGGAAGCCCGCATTCGGCAGCTGGGGATATTAGCCGCGAATCATCCGATAACGGTCCCCTGCCCCAATTGCTCGTTGCCGCATCCAAGTTCGACAGGAAGAATTGAAGGACGCACCCGCACGGCTTGCCCGCCGACCAGGTAGGGCTCTGTTGCGTGCGCGCTCCCCCGAATCCGACCCGCCCGCAGTGTGGGCGTAGCCGAAGGGAGGACCGTGACCTTCGGATTCGCTCCGTCCTCGGCGGCTTCGCTGCCGACGTCCGCCGCATCCGCCAACCGCGTGCTCGAGCCTGCGGAGTGGGCGGCCGCGGGCATCCCGCTGCTGCGCAGTCCGCGCGAGGTCGTCAGCGGACTGCACGCCCGGCATCGTCCCGGCCTGACGACCGCGGTCGTCGCCGTGCTCGACCCGGACGAACGCCTGCGGGCGAGCGCGTCGTTCACGCGGCGCTCCGCCTCCGCCGACGGCTGGATGTACCGCAACACGCTGCTGTCCCAGCTTCGCCGGGTCATCCCGCACGACCTGCGGCGCCGCACGCCGGTGCGCACCGCCGTCCTGCTCTACTGCCGTGAGGGCGACGGCCGCTGGACGGAGGAGGACGGAGCCTGGATGTGGGGGCTGCGGGACGCCTGCACCTTGCACGGGCTGCGCTGCGGTGCGTACATCACGCTGACCCGTGACGGCTGGCAGGTCCTGGGCGAGGGCCGGGGCGGTCGCCATCCCAGCGCCGGTTCGGAGCCGGAACCGGTCGCCATGTCCGAGGCGCCGCCGCGGATCCCGCGCACCGGCGGGGCCGCGTCGGACGTGCTGCGGCGCGCTGCGGCCCGCTGACGTCGGGCCGTTCGCCCGCCCACGTGCCGACGGCCGCGCGTCCCTCGTGTGTGCCGGTGGCGCCGGCACCCCGGCGCGGCGCGACGGAGAGGTGACCGTGGACGACGCACGCCTCGCGAGTCGGCCGCCCCTCAGAGACCCCGAGGCACCGTGAAGCCGTCCCCGAGGTCCGGAAAGCCGCCGCCCAAAACCCGCGAACGACGCCCACGAAAGCCGCAAGCCGCACCGAAGTACGAAACGGCTCACCCGACCCCGGACGCACGACCGCGCCCGGGCACGCCGACCGGCCGGCGGCGCGGAAGGCACCGCGACCGCCGGCGTTCACACGGACACGCCGGCCCCGGCCGGGTGGCTGACGACGCCGCGGCGTCCGCTCAGACCCCGGCGCCCAGCACGGAGTTGATGCGCTGCGGGTCCCCGCAGACGATCAGCAGCGACCCGGCCCGGGCGTGGGCCGCCTTCAGGGCGGTGGCGGTCACGGACTCGGGGCCGCCGTTGACGGCGACGACCACGACGGGACGCGCCTCGGCACGCTTCGCCACCTGGGCGTCGGTGTAGAAGACGTCGTCGCCGGCGTCGTGCTGCGCCCAGTAGGACGCTTCACCGAAGGACAGTTCGTGGGTGGCCCACGGGTGCTGTTCGCCGGTGGTGATCACCAGCACGTCGCCGGGCGTGCGGCCGGAGTCCAGGAGCAGGTCGACGGTCTCCTCGGCGGCGTCGAGCGCCCCTTCGACGGAGGCCGGGATCAGCTGGATCTGCGGGCCGTCGGAGGCGGGCGCAGCCGAAGGGCCGGGCTTGGCCGCGGGGGCCGCGTCACGCGAGGTGCGCTGGGCCGGCGGCGCCGGCCGCGGCGGGCCGGGACGACCGGGACGCGACGGAGCCGCAGGGCGGGGACCGGGTACGGGGCGGGGGGTCGGCGCGGTGCGGCCACTGGCCGGCGTGGCGCGGGGACCCTGGGCACTCTCGTGAATCTGAGGCTCCTCGGGAATGAGAGGCATGAGCTGATTTTTATCAAACGGTGGCACGGCCGGCGTCGCCGGGTGGCACATCAGTGCGAGCGTCCGGTCAGAAGTCGAAGCCGAGTTGGCCCTCGATCTCCGGGACGCGCGCCTCCGCCCAGGCGCGGGCCTTCTTGAGGTGCCGCCACTGGGGCAGCGCATCAAGATACGCCCACGACAGCCGGTGGCACGGGGTGGGTCCCCGGACCTCCAGCGCGGCCCGGTGCACGGGGGACGGATACCCGGCGTTGTCCGCGAAACCGAAGTCTGCATGGTCGGCGCCCAGTTCGGCCATCATTTTGTCGCGCTGGACCTTGGCGATGACCGACGCCGCCGCCACGGCCACGCACGACTGGTCGCCCTTGATGACCGTCCGGACCCGCCAGGGCGAGCCGAGGTAGTCGTGCTTGCCGTCGAGGATGACCGCGTCGGGCCGGACGGGCAGACCCTCCAGGGCACGGACGGCCGCCAGCCGGAGCGCGGCGGTCATCCCCAGGTCGTCGATCTCCTCGGGCGACGCGTGCCCCAGGGCGTACGACGTCACCCAGCTCCGCAGCGTCTCGGCGAGTTCGGTGCGGCGCTTGACGGTGAGGAGCTTGGAGTCGGTGAGCCCCTCGGGGGGCCGTCGCAGTCCGGTGATCGCCGCGCAGACGGTGACCGGGCCGGCCCACGCACCACGCCCCACCTCGTCGACACCTGCAACGATCTTCGCTCCGGTCGTGGCGCGGAGTGAGCGCTCGACGGTGTGAGTAGGTGGTTCGTACGGCATGGCGCCCTTAGCGTACGCCGCCCGGTCCGGCGTCCGACACCCCGGTTCCCGGACTGTGGTCACCACCGTCACCACCTTGTGATCAGGAGGCGTGCCGACGCAGCAGCGGAACCATCAACTGGTCGATCATCTGCTCCAGATCGACGTCCGACCATTCGCTGCCGCACATCTTCGAGCGGTACATCATCATCGCCGGGATGGCGTCGAAGACGTACCCATTGGCCGCGTCGGGCCGCACCTCTCCCCGCTCGATACCGCGCTCGACCACCTCGCGGAGCATGGTGAGGGTCGGCTCCACGACACCGTTGAAGATCACCGCGTGGAAGCGTTCGGCCTCGGCGCTGTCGCACTCGTGAATGACCGCACGCAGGGCGAATCCCGGCTTGGAGAACATGGCTTCCCGGGCCCTGCGACACAGCTCCAGCAGGTCCTCGCGCACACTTCCCAGGTCCGGCGCCTCGTGGAAGTCGGGCAGCGCGGCGCGCAGGGCGTCGGCGACGAGGTCCTCCTTGGAGGGCCAGCGCCGGTAGACGGCCGCCTTCCCCGTCTGGGCGCCCGCGGCGACGCCCTCCATCGTCAGGCCGTTCCAGCCGACCGTGCTGAGCTGCTCCAGCGCGGCCTCGAGGATCGCGCGTTCCAGCACGGCGCCGCGGCGGCGGGAGGCGGCCGTCTGAGCCTGGGCGGCGGCCCAGCTCGAAGTAACCATCTGACTCTCTCCAACGAGCAGAGGAAGCGGGCATTCGGGGATGAAGCACCCGCCGCACGACGCCGAAGGGGGACGCGCCGACACGACGGCCATTCAGTGAACGCTTGCGTTCACTGTCGGGGTCTCCTAACGTTGACGCAACAGTGAACGCGCTCGTTCACTAACTCTTCCGTGGGGGACCCATCGTGACCACCTCTCCTTTGCTCCAGGATCCAAAGCCGGGTGCGGCTCGCCGGCCAGGGCGTCCCGGCATCGCCCTCGCCGTCATCGCGGCCTGTCAACTCATGGTCGTACTCGACGCGACGATTGTGAACATCGCGCTCCCGCACATCCAGAATGCCCTGCAGTTCAGCACCACCGATCTCACCTGGGTGGTCAGCGCCTACACCCTGACCTTCGGCGGACTGCTGCTCCTCGGCGGCCGGGCCGGCGACATCCTGGGCCGGCGCCGCGTCTTCATGAGCGGCATCCTGCTGTTCACCGCGGCCTCCCTGCTCGGCGGGCTCGCCCAGGAGCCGTGGCAACTGCTCGCGGCACGTGTTCTGCAGGGCGTGGGAGGCGCGATCGCCTCGCCGACGTCGCTGGCGCTCATCACCACCACGTTCCCGGAGGGCCCCGAACGCAATCGCGCCTTCGGCGTCTTCGCCGCGGTCTCGGCGGGCGGCGGCGCCATCGGACTGCTCGCGGGCGGCATGCTCACCGAGTGGCTCGACTGGCGGTGGGTGCTTTTCGTCAACGTGCCCATCGGTCTGCTGATCGCCGTCCTCACGCCGATGTACATCAACGAGTCCGAACGGCACAGCGGACGCTTCGACATCGCGGGTGCGGTGACCTCGACGGCCGGTATGGCCACGCTCGTCTACGGCTTCATCCGCGCGGCCGAGGAGGGCTGGAGCGACACCGTCACCATCGGCTCCTTCGTCGCCTCGGCGATCCTGCTGGCGGGCTTCGCGCTGATCGAGTCGCGCGCCAAGGAACCGATCACGCCGCTGCGGATGTTCGCCGACCGCAACCGATCCGGCACGTACGTGATCATGCTCAGCCTCGCCGCGGCGATGTTCGGCATGTTCTTCTACATCGTGCTCTTCGTGCAGAACGTCCTCGGCTACACCCCGATCGAGGCCGGTCTCGCCTTCCTGCCGGTGACGGTCGTGATCGCCGCCGGGGCGGGGATCTCGCAGCGGTTCCTGCCCGTGTTCGGCCCCAAGCCCTTCATGATCATCGGTTCGACGCTGGCCGCGCTGGGTCTTGCCTGGCAGACGCTGATCGACTCCGACAGTTCCTACGTCAGCGGCATCCTCGGGCCGATGCTGGTCTTCGGCTTCGGCATGGGCCTGAACTTCGTGACGCTGACGCTCACCGCGGTCTCCGGCGTGGCCCAGCACGAGGCCGGGGCGGCCTCCGGTCTGCTCAACGCGACCCAGCAGGTGGGCGGATCGGTGGGCCTGGCGCTGCTCACCACGGTGTTCGGCACGGCCAGCCGGAACGAGGCGGAGAAGCAGGTGCCGGCCTTCCTCGCGGAAGGGACGGCGGAGCAGAAGGCGGAGTTCGCCCGGACGCAGCAGCTTCCGGCGCCGTGGGGGCACGAGGTGCTCGCGCAGGGCATCTCCTCGGCCTTCGTCCCGGCCGCCGCGATGGCGGTGCTGGCCCTGGCCGTCGCCTGGCTCGTCATCCGGGTCCGCAAGAGCGACCTGGAGGCGCTGTCCGGCACGACGGGACCCGGCATCGGCTGAGGAGAACACCGCACGCGCCCGGCCCGGCGACGCACCGGCCGACTTCACGGGGGTCGGCCGGGCGACGCCGGGCCGGCGGCGCGCGTACGACAGCAGCACGGTGCACAGCACGATGAGCACCCCCGCCCACACAGTCATCCAGCACCCCTTTCCCCGTAGTACCCGCACCCCGCGCCGACACGTGTCAGCCTCCGCGGAACCGCACAGGGCCCACAGCACCTCGCACCGCCCGCAGCCGACACCCCGACAACGACCGCCGGTCACACAGAGTTCCCACTCTGCACGGAGAGTTCCGAAACAGGGGGGCCCAGGACAGGGAGGTCCAAAACAGGGAGGTCCGAGACGGGGAGTCCCGAGAGGTCGGACCGGCGTGGACGCCTCAGACCGCCACCGACCGCATGACCCACTCCGGCAACGCCTCCACACGCTCCGCCCACTCCTCCGGCGGCGCCCCCGCCGACCCGGCCGCGACCACCCCGCCCACGATGGCGCAGGTGGTGTCGACATCCCCGCCCACCTGCGCGGTCGTCCAGAAGGCGTGCTCGTAGTCGGTCAGGGAGCGGGCAGCGGACCAGAGCGCGAAGGGCACAGTGTCGTGCGCGGTCGTACGACGTCCGCAGCCGAGGACGGCCGCGACGGTGGCCGCGTCACCGTAGTCGAGCATGTCGCGCGCCCGGCGCAGCCCGGCGCCGACCGCACTGCGTGCGGGGATCAGCGCGACGACCCCGTCGAGGAGGTCCTCGGCGCCGGGCGGCCCGTCCGGCGCGGCGGCGAGGGCGGCCGCCGCGGCGACGGCCATGGCGCCGACCACGGCCTCGCGGTGCTGGTGCGTGGGGTAGGCGGAGATCTCCGCCTGGTGGGTGGCCTGCTCGGGGTCGTCGGCGTACCAGGCGCCCAGGGGCGCGATGCGCATGGCGGCTCCGTTGCCCCACGAGCCCTGGCCGTTGAAGAGCGCGGCGGCCAGTTCGCGCCAGTCGCCGCCCTCGCGGACCAGGCGCAGCAACCGGTTGACGGCGGGGCCGTACCCCCGGTCGAAGTCGTGGCGGTGGGCGAAGGAGTGGGCCAGGGCGTCCTGGTCGATGCGGTGGTGCGCGGCCAGGACGGTGACGACGGAGCACGCCATCTCGGTGTCGTCGGTCCACTGCCAAGGGCCCTCGGGCAGTTCGCGGCGCTTGAGCAGCGGGTAGTTCACCGGCACGAAGAACTGCGAGCCGAGCGCATCCCCCACCGACAGGCCGCGCAGGCTCGCCAGCGCGCGCCCCAGCCGCGCCTTTGGGGAACGTTCAGTGGTCATCGCCTCGCAACTCTCCCATCCGGCTCTCGCCGACTCCAGTACATCTCGTCTATCCGGTGATCGGGTAACGCCCCGGCTCGCGCCAGCGCTCGAAGGGCTTGTCGAGCGCGTACTTCCCGTTCTCGCCCAGGACGAGCATCCTCACCTCGGCGTTCCCCGGGTTGGACAGCGACTCGAACTCCGCCACGGTCCAGTGGAACCACCGCATGCAGAACAGCCGCATGGCCAGGCCGTGGGTGACGATGAGGACGTTCGGCGGATGATCCGGGGCCTCGAAACTGCGGAACAGGCTCTCCAGGAAGCCGCCGACGCGGTCGTAGACGTCGGCGCCGGACTCGCCCTGGGCGAAGCGGTAGAAGAAGTGGCCGTAGGCGTCCCGGTAGGCCTTCTGGAGGCGGACGTCCGCGCGGTCCTGCCAGTTCCCCCAGTCCTGTTCGCGCAGGCGGGGCTCCTCCCGGACGCGTATCAGGTCCGGGTCGAGGTGGAAGGCGTGCAGGGTCTCGAGCGTCCGTCGGTACGGGGACACGTAGACGCTGACCCGCTCCTGGCCGAAGAGGTCGCGGAGCCGCTCGCCCGTCCCCTCGGCCTGCTTTCTGCCCCGCTCGGTGAGGCCGAGGGCGTGGTCGGGCTCGCGCTCATAGACGGTGTCGTCAACATTGCCCGTTGATTCACCGTGCCGGACAAGGACGATGCGCCGTGGTCGTGCCATGCCAAAACCCTAGATCGGGCGAGGGCGCTTCGGGCACTCGTGCGGGCTCCGTACGGCATTTGTCACACATCTTCGCCGCGCCGGGCCACGGAAGCGTGCTCACACCGTCCAGGCGGACTCCATGTCGACGATGTCGCCCGCGAGGGCCGCGACGTCCGCCTCGGTCTGCGCCCTCAACGCCAGTCGCTCCACTCGTTCGGTCCGGTACTTTCCGTGTTCGGCGGCGGACCGCCACATCGAGAGCACGAGGTACTCGCTGCCCGGCGCCTCGCCGAACAGACCTCGCACCATGCCGGGCGAGCCGGCCATGGCCGGGTTCCAGACCTTCTCCTGCATGAGGACGAAGTGCTCGGCGCGCTCCTCGTGGACGCGGCACAGCGCGACCCGGATCAGGTCGGCGTCGGTGAAGCGGGCCTCGAACCCCGTCTTCACGTCGAAGCGGTGGTCGAACAGCCTGACCTGGGCGTTCTTGAAGGTGCCCGCCTGGGAGGAGGCCAGCCGGTCGTGGGACCGGGCCATGAAGGAGTCGTAGAAGGCGCGGCTCTCCCAGAAGGAGAAGACGTGCGCCACGTCCTGCCGGCCCCGGCTCCAGCCGCCACCCTGCGCGCGAAACCCCGGCTCCCCCAGAAGCCCCGCCCACTTCCGCTGTCCCCGCTCGAACCCCCGACGGTCCACCACGGTGCAGCGAATCCACTTGACCAGCACCGCGCCATCGTAAGGCCAGGGAGCGCGGCCCCGGTCGCCCTCGCGAGGACTGCGTACCGGCGCCCGGGAGCGCATGCGTGGCAGGATGGACAAACTGCCGTGGTTTCGCGGTAGTTGGGGTGCGCCGGCAGGACGGTCACGTGGAAGGGGACAACTGGTGAACGGCCTCAACAAGGGGATCCGCAAGGTCGAGATCGCGCTGCGGTGGGATCCGAGCCCGTCGGAGGAGCCCTCCACCGACCTCGATCTGGTCGCCGCGCCCTACCTGGCGGACGCCCCGCACGGGGACCCCGCCTACGTGGTGCACTTCGACAGCCGCTCCCCCGACGGCACCATCACGCTCGACCGGGACAGCCAGGACGGCAAGGGCTTCGGGTACGACGAGGTCATGACGCTGGAGCTGGACCGCCTGGACCCGCGCTACGCGCGCGTGGTGGTCGGGGTGGTCATCCAGCAACAGCAGGCGCCGCGGACGTTCTCGGGGGTGCGCAACCCGGGGCTTCGCATCCGCGAGGGCTACGACGTGCTGGCGGAGGACGACTTCGGCGGGGCGCCGGGGGCAACGGCGGCCACGGTCGCGGAGTTCGTCCGTGAGGGCTCGGGCCCCTGGGAGTTCCGCGCGGGCGTGCACGGCTTCGACGGCGACCCGGTGGACTTCACGCGCGCCATGGGCGCGGCCCGCCGGGCCTGACCCCGAAGGACGGCCCACGGAGAGGGGCGCGGAACGCCCGAGGGCGGTGGCACCGGTTACCCGGTGCCACCGCCCTCACCGTCTCACCGCCGGGCAGGGCCCGGGCGGGTCGGCGTCAGCTGCAGCCGCTGGTCGAGCCGCAGCCCTCGCAGATGTAGCAGGAGCCGGCGCGCTGCATCTTCGTGCCGCAGGAGAAGCACAGCGGGGCGTCGGCCTGGATGCCCAGCTGCATCTCCACCAGCTCGGCGCTGGTGTGGGCCTGCTTCGGGGCCGGCTTGGCCGCCTCGGTCTCGGCCTTCGGCGTGGAGACCGCCTTCAGCTCCTGGGCGCGCGGGGCCGACTGGGCCAGGCCCTCGACGTCGACCTCGTCGTCGGTCGGCTCGTAGGAGCCGGTCTCCAGGTGACGCTGGCGCTCCTCGGCGGAGTGGATGCCGAGCGCGGAGCGCGTCTCGAACGGCAGGAAGTCCAGCGCCAGGCGGCGGAAGATGTAGTCGACGATCGACTGCGCCATCCGCACGTCCGGGTCGTCCGTCATGCCGGCCGGCTCGAAGCGCATGTTGGTGAACTTCGAGACGTAGGTCTCCAGCGGCACGCCGTACTGGAGGCCCACCGAGACGGCGATGGAGAAGGCGTCCATCATGCCGGCGAGCGTGGAGCCCTGCTTGGACATCTTCAGGAAGACCTCGCCGAGACCGTCGTCCGGGTAGGAATTGGCGGTCATGTAGCCCTCGGCGCCGCCCACCGTGAAGGAGGTGGTGATGCCGGGACGGCCCTTGGGGAGGCGCTTGCGGACCGGGCGGTACTCGACGACCTTCTCGACCGCGGCGCGGATGGTCTCCTCGGCCTTCTCCGTGACCTCGGCCTTCTCCTTCTCCTTGGTCTTGGCGGAGAGGGGCTGGCCGACCTTGCAGTTGTCGCGGTAGATGGCGAGCGCCTTGACGCCCAGCTTCCAGGCCTCGAAGTAGATCTCCTCGACCTCCTCGACGGTCGCCGTCTCCGGCATGTTGACCGTCTTGGAGATGGCGCCGGAGATCCACGGCTGGATCGCGGCCATCATGCGGACGTGGCCCATCGGGGAGATGGCGCGCTCGCCCATGGCGCAGTC
The DNA here is from genome assembly GCF_022869105.1 of Streptomyces sp. BJ20. NCBI lineage: Bacteria > Bacillati > Actinomycetota > Actinomycetes > Kitasatosporales > Streptomycetaceae > Streptomyces > Streptomyces sp. BJ20. The sequence goes on along the minus strand of NZ_CP094918.1, from coordinate 1,756,249 downwards.
GAACACCTCGTAGTGCTCGGTCTTGAGGCCGGGGGCGTCGATCACATTGCCGTTCTCGGCGATGTGGGCGACGATCGCCTCGATCTGCTCCTCCTGGTAGCCCAGGCGGCGCAGTGCCTGCGGGACGGTGCCGTTGACGATCTGCATCGAGCCGCCGCCGACCAGCTTCTTGAACTTGACCAGGGCGAGGTCGGGCTCGACACCGGTGGTGTCGCAGGACATCGCCAGGCCGATGGTGCCGGTCGGGGCGAGCACCGACGCCTGGGCGTTGCGGAAGCCGTTCTTCTCGCCGAGGCGCAGGACGTCCTGCCAGGCCTCGGTGGCGGCCGCCCACACCGGGGTGTCCAGGTCGTCCATGCGCGTGGCGACGCCGTTGGCGTCGGCGTGCTGCTTCATGACGCGCTTGTGGGCGTCGGCGTTGCGGGCGTAGCCGTCGTACGGGCCGACGATCGCGGCGAGCTCGGCGGAGCGGCGGTAGGCGGTGCCGGTCATCAGGGAGGTGATGGACCCGGCGAGGGCGCGGCCGCCGTCGGAGTCGTAGGCGTGACCGGTGGCCATCAGCAGCGCGCCGAGGTTGGCGTAACCGATGCCGAGCTGACGGAAGGCGCGGGTGTTCTCGCCGATCTTCTCGGTCGGGAAGTCCGCGAAGCAGATCGAGATGTCCATCGCGGTGATGACCAGCTCGACGACCTTCTGGAAGCGCTCGGTCTCGAACGACTGGTTGCCCAGGCCGTCGTCCTTGAGGAACTTCATCAGGTTCAGCGAGGCCAGGTTGCAGGACGTGTTGTCCAGGTGCATGTACTCGCTGCACGGGTTCGACGCGGTGATCCGGCCGGACTCGGGGCAGGTGTGCCAGTGGTTGATGACGCCGTCGTACTGGATGCCCGGGTCGGCGCAGGCCCACGCGGCCTCGGCGATCTTGCGGAAGAGCGTCTTGGCGTCGACCTCCTCGATGACCTCACCGGTCATGCGGGCACGCAGGCCGAACCTGCCGCCCTTCTCGACGGCCTCCATGAACTCGTCGTTGACGCGCACGGAGTTGTTGGCGTTCTGGTACTGGACGGAGGCGATGTCGTCGCCGCCCAGGTCCATGTCGAAGCCCGCGTCGCGCAGGACGCGGATCTTCTCCTCCTCCTTCACCTTGGTCTCGACGAAGTCCTCGATGTCGGGGTGGTCGACGTCGAGCACGACCATCTTGGCCGCGCGGCGGGTGGCGCCGCCGGACTTGATGGTGCCGGCGGAGGCGTCGGCGCCGCGCATGAAGGAGACGGGGCCGGAGGCGTTGCCGCCGGAGGAGAGGAGCTCCTTGGAGGAGCGGATGCGGGAGAGGTTCAGGCCGGCGCCGGAGCCGCCCTTGAAGATCATGCCCTCTTCCTTGTACCAGTCGAGGATCGACTCCATGGAGTCGTCGACGGACAGGATGAAGCAGGCGCTGACCTGCTGCGGCTGGGGCGTGCCCACGTTGAACCACACGGGGCTGTTGAAGCTGAAGATCTGGTGCAGGAGGGCGTAGGCCAGCTCGTGCTCGAAGATCTCGGCGTCGGCGGGCGAGGCGAAGTACCTGTTGTCCTCGCCGGCCTTCCGGTACGTCTTCACGATGCGGTCGATCAGCTGCTTGAGGCCGGTCTCGCGCTGCGGGGTGCCGACGGCGCCCCGGAAGTACTTGCTGGTGACGATGTTGACCGCGTTCACCGACCAGAAGTCGGGGAACTCCACGCCGCGCTGCTCGAAGTTGACCGAGCCGTCGCGCCAGTTGGTCATGACGACGTCACGGCGCTCCCAGGCCACCTCGTCGTACGGGTGGACCCCCGGGGTGGTGTGGATGCGCTCGACCCGCAGTCCCTTGCCGGCCTTGCTCGCCTTGGCTCGGGAACTACGTGCCGGACCGCTCGCCGTCTCTGTCATGCCGCCTCCCTGATACGGGCGAAAACGCCCTGAAGTGCCCCGATGTTCCCGTGGCACGGTGTTCTGTCTGATGCTGCGGGCACCCACTCGCCTGCCCGCAACAGGTCTTCTTCGCCGCCGGTCGAACCGGTCCCGGACCCTCGCGTCCGGGGCCGGACCGCCGCTCAGCCGGCGGCGGGAGCGGGCGCGGGGACCTGCGCGGCCCCCTCCTGCCCGCTGTCGTCTTCCTGGCTCCCCGGGGCGGCCCCGTCGCCGCCCCCGTCGCCCTCGGCGGGCCGCTCCGCCCGCCGGAGTTCCGCGATCGCGGCCTCGAAGTCCTCCAGCGAGTCGAACGCCCGGTAGACGGACGCGAACCGCAGATAGGCCACGAGGTCGAGTTCCTGCAACGGGCCGAGTATGGCCAGCCCCACGTCGTGGGTGGTCAGCTCGGCGCTTCCGGTGGCCCGCACCGCTTCCTCGACCCGCTGGCCGAGCTGGGCGAGGGCGTCCTCGGTGACGGGCCGTCCCTGGCACGCCTTGCGCACACCGTTGATGATCTTGGTGCGGCTGAACGGCTCGGTGACTCCCGAACGCTTGACCACCATGAGCGAACACGTCTCCACGGTCGTGAAACGACGGGAGCAGTCCGGGCACTGGCGGCGCCTGCGGATCGACGTGCCGTCGTCGGTCGTACGACTGTCGACGACACGGCTGTCGGGGTGCCTGCAGAAGGGGCAGTGCATGGATCCCAACCCTCCTCACAGCAGACTCAATGACCTCGCCAGGCCTCAGGGGCCTCACGAAGCAGCACCAGCATAGGCGATCGCGGAAGCCTTGAAGACCGGGGGGACCACAACTTCTGGGCTGCTGTCGCAATCCAACCACTACATGTGGGGATTGGCTCATACAACGAGGCCCGCACGCGTGTCGCGCGCCTGAGCGGGAAGACGGCCTGGGATCCATGCCCGTCGCGGGGCCGGCGGGCCGTGAGCCGGTGCACTCCGGGAGCTCCGCCCGTTGGGGAGAAGGCGTGCCGGGTACGAAGAGAGGGCGTGCCGCTCCGGAACAGGGCGGGGCCGCTTCACGCGCGCGGGGGCCCACGATGGCAGACTGAGACCGCGCGCCGCGAGACCGCCGCCCCGGCGGACACCTCGGCGGTGAAGAGTACAACAAATGGCCCGTTTGTCCGGCAGGAAGTGCGGCGACCAATACACCTCGGCGAAAGAACGCGTGCCGCAATTCGCGATTTTTCACTCGAACGTGTGTTTGGCGCAACCTTTCGAAAGCATCTACCGTTGTGCTGCAGGGAGACCATCGAGAGGGGCCGACCGTGACCACCACCGCAGACAGTGCCGCCATCACTGCCCAGGACCGCTCCCAGGGCCGCATCGAGCCGGTGCATGCGATGAACGAAGCCACGAATCCCGAAGCGCACAAGCGCTCCCTGCCGGGCCGACCTCCCGGCATCCGGGCGGACAGTTCCGGACTCACCGACCGCCAGCGCCGGGTCATCGAGGTCATCAGGGACTCGGTGCAGCGGCGCGGGTACCCGCCGTCGATGCGGGAGATCGGCCAGGCGGTCGGGCTCTCCAGCACCTCCTCCGTCGCGCACCAGCTCATGGCGCTGGAGCGCAAGGGTTTCCTGCGCCGTGACCCGCACCGTCCGCGCGCGTACGAGGTGCGGGGGTCCGACCAGGCCGCGTCCGTGCAGCCGACGGACACCGCCGGCAAGCCCGCCGCGTCCTACGTGCCGCTGGTCGGCCGGATCGCCGCCGGTGGCCCGATCCTCGCGGAGGAGTCCGTCGAGGACGTCTTCCCGCTGCCCCGACAGCTCGTCGGCGACGGTGAGCTGTTCGTGCTGAAGGTCGTGGGTGACTCCATGATCGAGGCCGCGATCTGCGACGGCGACTGGGTCACGGTCCGCCGCCAGCCGGTCGCCGAGAACGGCGACATCGTGGCGGCGATGCTCGACGGCGAGGCGACCGTGAAGCGGTTCAAGCGGGAGGACGGCCATGTGTGGCTGCTCCCGCACAACGCGGCCTACGAGCCGATCCCCGGCGACGACGCGACGATCCTCGGCAAGGTGGTGGCCGTCCTCCGCCGCGTCTGACCCCGGCGGGACGCCGGGCCACTCCCTCGGCCCTCCCCGCCCCCTGACCGGACCCCGGAACCCCTGCGCCGGTTCCGGGGTCCTGTGGTGCCTGAGGGCGCCTCGAGCGCCGCGCTGTGACCCGCAGGCGGACGGGGTTGCGGACGCGTTCCAGGCGCGCCCCGGGAACCTTGTCGGGACGCCGCTTCACGCCCCGATGCCCCCCGGGGCGTACGTGGGCACCGTGGCCCCGTGCGGGCCGGCAGTGGCGTCGACGGGCCGCCGGGGCGCCGCTCCGCGCGGGCCGGACCCGGTCTCCCGCGCGCGGCTTGGCCACGGCAGGGCCGTCCGGCCACTCGGGCTCGGCACGCCAAGCGGCCTGGCGGACTGCGCGGGCGTGTGGCGAACCCGTCCCCTGAGGGGAGCCGCCGGGACGCCTGGGCCAGGCGGCCTGGGGGCTCCGCCGCGTACGAGCAGGCTCACCGCAGCCTCGGACGGCCCCGCCTCCGACCTTCCAAAGGGCGCGAGCCCCCACCCCGCCCCAAGCGCGAGCCCCCACCCCGCCCCAAGAAGGCACCGGGCCCCAGGCCCGGTCCTAGTCCGCCTGCTTCGCCGCCGCGTCGATCGCCGCCAAGGACTTCCGCACCTGGTTCCGGTCCGTCGTGTACCAGAAGTCCGGCATCGATGCCTTCAGATAGCTGCCGTAGCGCGCCGTCGCCAGGCGGGGGTCCAGGACCGCCACCACTCCGCGGTCGCCCGAGGCGCGGACCAGGCGACCCGCCCCCTGGGCCATCAGCAGGGCTGCGTGGGTCGCCGCGACCGCCATGAAGCCGTTGCCACCGGCCTCCTCCACGGCCTTCTGCCGCGCGCTCATCAACGGGTCGTCCGGACGCGGGAACGGGATCTTGTCCATGACCACCAGCTGGCAACTCGGCCCCGGGACGTCCACGCCCTGCCACAGCGACAGCGTGCCGAAGAGGCACGTCCGCGGATCCGCCGCGAAGTTCTTGATCAGCTCACCGAGCGTCTCCTCGCCCTGGAGGAGGATCGGGTACTCCGGGATCCGCGACCGCAGATCCTCCGCCGCGAGCTGGGCCGCCCGCATCGACGAGAACAGCCCCAGCGTGCGGCCCCCGGCCGCCTGGATCAGCTCCGTCAGCTCGTCCAGCATGTCCTTGCGGTCCCCGTCCCGGGCCGGACGGGCCAGGTGCTTGGCGACGTACAGGATGCCCTGCCTGGGGTAGTCGAACGGCGAGCCGACGTCCACGCCCTTCCACAGCGGGAGGTCGTCCCCCTCCGCGCCCTCGGGGCCGAGACCCAGTGACGCCCCCACGCCGTTGAAGTCGCCGCCCAGCTTCAGCGTCGCGGACGTCAGCACGACCGAGCGGTCGGTGAACAGCTTCTCGCGCAGCAGCCCCGAGACGGACATGGGCGCGACCCGCAGCGAAGCCCCACTGTGCCGATATGCGGCTCCGCCGCGGGGCTCGTGCCGCTCGTACCAGACGACGTCCCACTCGGAGCCGTGGGTGATCCGCTCCGCCACGTCATGGACGCTTTCCACCGAGGCCAGCGCCTGCTTGCGCACCGCGTCCTCGTCCTGGACCGACTTGTCGCGGGTGGAGCCGATCGCGGAGATCACCGTGCGGCACGCGTCGCGCAGCGCCATCAGCGCGTAGCCGAGATCCTCCGGGATCTCCTCCAGCCGGCCGGGCAGGGCCAGCTCCATCAGCCGCTCGAAGCCCTCGGCGGCCGTCTGCAGCTGGTCGGCCGCCTTCTCGTTCACCAGCTTCGCCGCACGCCGCACCGCGCGGTTCACCTGCCCGGGAGTGAGCTCGCCGGTGGCCACCCCGGTCACCCGGGAGACCAGCTCGTGCGCCTCGTCCACGATCAGCACCTCGTGCTGCGGCAGCACCGGCGCGCCCTCGATGGCGTCGATGGCGAGCAGCGCGTGGTTGGTGACGATCACCTCGGCCAGCTTGGCGCGCTCGCGGGCCGCCTCGGCGAAGCACTCCGCGCCGTACGCGCACTTCGTGGCGCCCAGGCACTCCCGCGAGGACACCGACACCTGGGACCAGGCCCGGTCGGACACGCCGGGCGTGAGGTCGTCCCGGTCGCCGGTCTCCGTCTCGTCCGACCAGTCGCGCAGCCGGAGCAGGTCCTGGCCCAGCTTGCTGGTGGGCGCGGCCGCCTCGAACTGGTCGAAGAGGCCCTCCTCCTCGTCCTGCGGGACGCCCTCGTGCAGCCGGTGCAGGCACAGGTAGTTCGACCGGCCCTTGAGCATGGCGAACTCCGGGCGGCGGCGCAGAATCGGATGCAGCGCCTCCACCGTGCGCGGCAGGTCCCGCTCCACCAGCTGCCGCTGGAGCGCCAGGGTCGCCGTCGCCACGACGACCCGCTCTCCGTGCGCGAGCGCGGGCACCAGGTAGCCCAGGGACTTACCGGTGCCGGTGCCGGCCTGGACGAGCAGATGGGCGCCGTCGTCGATCGCCTCGGCGACGGCTTCGGCCATGGCCACCTGACCGGGGCGCTCCGTGCCGCCGACGGCAGTGACGGCAGCATGCAGGAGTTCGGGGAGTGAGGGCTGAGTCATAGCCCGACCAACCCTACGGCCCCCCACCGACAAACGTGCGCGCACACGGAGGGCGGCCGAGGCGGCCGGCGCCCCGCGCCCGAAGCACCGCCCCCGCGCGCGGCGCGCGGAAGGACCGCCACCGCCACCACGCCCCGCGCCCCCACGCCCCCGCTCCACGAGGTCCGCACGCGACCGGCCAGGTCAGACGCCTTGTAGCCGAACCGTTGCCGTTCCGTCGGACGGCCCCCACGGCGAACGCCTAGTGTGTGGTGCCGTTGTCCCAAACCGTCGGAGCAGCCAAGCGACTCGTCCGAGTCGGATGCGAAGACGGGCGTCGTACCACCATCGTGCATTCCAGGGGGAGTTCAGATCATGCGATCCATACGGCCGTCGTCCACCGCACGCCGCGAGGTGAGGCGGTCGCCCAGAACCTCCCCCGTGCTGGCGGCAGTTGCCCTCGTCTCCGCGCTCGCCCTGACCACCACCGCGTGCGAGTCGGGCGACACCGACGCGAGCGCGGACGCCTCCGCGACGGCCGCCGCCGACGACGGCAAGTTCAAGATCCCGGACGACCTCGCGGACCGGCTCAAGGAACACGGGATCGACCTCGACAAGTGGCGGGACGGCGCCTGGAAGAACTGGGACAAGGACAAGTGGCTGCATGAGGCCCAGGACTTCGTCAACCCGGTCATCGAGGACCTGTGGGACCCGGACCGCATGCGGGACGCCGACGAGCCGGACCAGCCGGAGGTCGACGAGAACGACATCTCCGGTGACCAGGGCGTCACCGACCCGACGCCGGATCCGGTGCAGGCGAAGTCCGTGCCGCCGTCGTACCACGAGAGCGCGCCCACCGCGGGGAAGGTCTTCTTCGACTCCCCCGAGGGCACGATGGTCTGCTCCGCGACGGTGGTCGAGGACCCCGCCAACCCCGGCAAGTCCAACATGGTGTGGACGGCGGGGCACTGCGTGCACGCGGGCAAGAAGGGCGGCTGGTACCGCAACATCGCCTTCGTGCCGTCTTACAACGACTCGGGCATGTCGGCGCAGGAGATCGGCGGGGCCGCGAAGGAGGAGGTCGCTCCGTACGGCGTCTGGTGGGGCGACTGGGCGCAGACCTCGGACCAGTGGATCGAGCAGGGCGGCGCGACCGGCGGTGACGGCGCCTCGTACGACTTCGCCGTCATCCATGTGACGCCGGAGAAGGGCAGCGGCGGCACGTCGCTGGAGGAGACGGTCGGTGCGGCCATGCCGGTCGACTTCAACGCGCCCGCCGTGCCGAAGATCGAGGAGATGACGGCGGTCGGCTACCCGGCCGCGCCGCCGTACGACGGGCAGTCCTTGTACACCTGCGCGGACAAGCCGGGCCGGCTGTCGCTGAGCGCGTCCGACCCGACGATGTACCGCATCGGGTGCAGCATGACCGCCGGCTCCTCCGGCGGCGGCTGGATCGCGGCCGGGCAGGACGGGAAGCCGACGCTGGTCTCCAACACCTCCATCGGCCCGGTGACGACCGGCTGGCTGGCCGGGCCGCGGCTCGGCAAGGAGGCCGAGGGCGTCTACGACGCGGTGAGTGAGAAGTTCGCCGGTCAGTGACCGGACCGTCCGCCCCGGGTGGCGCCGCGCACCCGGGGCGGACGACGCAGCACCGCAGCGGCGGCACACGAACTTCGAGCAGTGACGGGGGTCACCACAGCATGCGTTCACTCTCCACGTCCGTCCCGCGCCCGCGCGGACGGCGGACCGCACTGGCCGCGAGCGCGCTGCTCGCCGCCGTGGCGCTCACCGCGACCGCCTGCGGCGGGTCCACGGAGGACAAGGCGGCCGACCGGCCCGACGCCGCGGCGAGCCGCGCCGGGGACGACGCGGGCGGCGGCGTCCGCGTCCCGGCCGACCTCGCCGACCGTCTGAAGGACCACGGCATCGACGTGGACCGCTGGCGGGACGGCGGCTGGAAGGACTGGGACAAGGACGAGTGGCTGCGCGACGCGCGGGACTTCGTCAATCCGGTCATCGAGGGCCTCTGGAAGCCGGAGCGGATGCGGTCCGCCGAGGAGGCCGAGAAGACGGTCACCACGAAGGACGCCTCCGCAGCCCGGGGACTGAGCGACCCGGAGCCGGCGCCGGTGACGGCGCAGGCGGAGAGGACGCCGTACCACGAGAACGCGGCCCCGGTCGGGAAGGTGTTCTTCGACTCCCCCGAGGGCCCGGCCGTCTGCTCCGGCACGGTCGTCAAGGACGTCAACCACCCGGGGAGGTCCAACCTCGTGTGGACCGCCGGGCACTGTGTGCACGCAGGCGGGAACGGCGGCTGGTACCGCAACATCGTCTTCGTCCCGGCCTACAACGACCACGGCCGGTCCGAGGCGGAGCTGAGCCGGGCGGGCGCCTCCGAGATCGCCCCGTACGGCAATTGGTGGGCCGACTGGGCGTCGACGTCGAACGGCTGGATCCAGGGCGGCTCGGAGAGCGGCGGCGACGGGGCGGCGTACGACTACGCCGTGCTGCACGTGCGGCCGGAGCAGGGCTCGAAGTCCCTGGAGGAGACCGTCGGCGCCGCGCTGGACGTGGACTTCTCCGGCCCGGCCGCCGCCGAGGCGGGCACGATGGGCGCCTGGGGCTACCCGGCGGCGCCTCCGTACAACGGGCTGCGGATGTTCAAGTGCCTGGACACCCCGGGCCGCTTCTCGCTCGCCCCGAACCTGCCGGACATGTACCGCATCGGCTGCACGATGACCGGCGGCTCGTCCGGCGGCGGCTGGTTCCGCGTGGCGAACGGCGGGACGGTCCTGGTGTCGAACACCTCGATCGGCCCGCTGGACCACACCTGGCTCGCGGGGCCGAGGCTCGGCCCTGACGCCGAGGCGCTGTACCAGAACATGAGCAGGACCCACGGCGGCCGTTGAACCGCACGCGACGAGGGCCCGCCCCCTGCGCTCGGCAGGAGGCGGGCCCTCTCGCATGTCCGCGGTCCGGTCAGCCGGCCGGGGTGGGAACGTACGGCGCGAACTCCGCCGCCAGCTCCTCGTGCACCCGCACCTTGAGCAGGGTGCCCTCCGGGGTGTGCTCCTCGGAGAGGACCTCGCCCTCGTCGTGGGCACGGGCGACCAGCTTGCCGTGGGTGTACGGCACGAGGGCCTCGATCTCCACCGACGGGCGGGGCAGCTCGCTGTCGATCAGGGCGAGCAGCTCCTGGATACCCCGGCCGGTACGGGCCGAGACGGCGATGGAGCGGGGCTCCACCCGCAGCAACCGCTGCAGGGTCAGCGGGTCCGCCGCGTCCGCCTTGTTGATCACGACGATCTCGGGCACGTCGGTGGCGCCGACGTCCCGGATCACCTCGCGCACGGCGGCGAGCTGCTCCTCCGGGTCCGGGTGCGAGCCGTCCACCACGTGGAGGATCAGGTCGGAGTCGCCGACCTCCTCCATGGTGGAGCGGAACGCCTCGACCAGGTGGTGCGGCAGGTGCCGGACGAAGCCGACGGTGTCCGCCAGCGTGTACAGCCGGCCGCTCGGGGTCTCGGCCCGGCGCACGGTCGGGTCGAGGGTGGCGAACAGGGCGTTCTCCACCAGTACGCCCGCGCCGGTGAGGCGGTTGAGCAGCGAGGACTTGCCCGCGTTGGTGTAGCCCGCGATGGCGACGGACGGCACCTTGTTGCGCTTGCGCTCCTGGCGCTTGATCTCGCGGCCGGTCTTCATCTCCGCGATCTCGCGGCGCATCTTCGCCATCTTCTCGCGGATCCGGCGCCGGTCCGTCTCGATCTTGGTCTCACCGGGACCACGGGTGGCGAGGCCGCCGCCCTTGCCGCCGCCCATCTGCCGGGACAGCGACTGACCCCAGCCGCGCAGCCGCGGCAGCATGTACTGCATCTGCGCGAGTGCGACCTGCGCCTTGCCCTCTCGGGACTTGGCGTGCTGGGCGAAGATGTCGAGGATCAGGGCCGTACGGTCGATGACCTTGACCTTGACGACGTCCTCGAGGTGGATGAGCTGGCCCGGGCTGAGCTCACCGTCGCAGATGACGGTGTCCGCGCCCGACTCGAGCACGATGTCGCGCAGTTCCACGGCCTTGCCGGAGCCGATGTAGGTGGCCGCGTCCGGCTTGTCCCGGCGCTGGATCACGCCGTCGAGGACGAGGGCGCCTGCCGTCTTGGCAAGGGCTGCGAGCTCCGCGAGGGAGTTCTCGGCGTCCTGCGCGGTGCCCGAGGTCCACACCCCGACGAGCACGACGCGCTCCAGGCGGAGCTGCCGGTACTCGACCTCGGTGACGTCCTCGAGCTCGGTGGAGAGGCCGGCGACGCGGCGCAGTGCCGCGCGCTCGGAGCGGTCGAACTGGTCGCCGTCCCGCTCTCCGTCGATCTCGAGGCTCCAGGCGACGTCCTCTTCCATCAGGGCATCGGCCCGAAGACCCTCGGCCTGGCTGTGCGCGAAGCGGTTGGTGTCCTGGGAAGGGGAAGAAGAGGAGGTCATTGGGTCCTTACGTCGTTGGGATGCCGTCTGCGGCGACGGACACGGCCGAGAGGCCTTCCGTCACTGTCCACAACGTCCGGGTACCCCGGGAGATTCCCGTTTCCCCTGCCGCGCGGACCTGACGATGGTCGCACGGTACGGCTCGTCTCGTCACCGTGTTATTCCCCGCCGGCGTCCGGCCGATGCCCGTGCGGGCCGGGCAGGTGCCCGTGCGGGTGCTCGCGGGTGTGGGGGCCGGGCTCCGCCGTCACGGCACGCCCGGAGGAGCGCCAGTCGGGGTGACCGGGCATCGGCGGGGTGGTGTCGTCGTACAGCCAGGCGTGCAGGAAGCCGGTGAGGTCGCGTCCCGCGGTCTCGGAGGCGAGCCGGACGAAGTCGGCGGTGGAGGCGTTGCCGTCGCGGTGCCGGTCGACCCAGGCGCGCTCCAGGCGGTCGAACGCCTCCTGCCCGATCTCCTGGCGCAGGGCGTAGAGCACCAGCGCGGCGCCGCCGTAGACGCCGGGGCGGAAGATGCCGATCTTGCGGCCCGGCTCGGGCGGCTTCGGCGCGGCGGGTGGTCCTCCCGCGGCGCGCCAGCCGTCGGAGGACTCGTACGCGGCCCGCATGCGGGCCTCCAGGGTCCTGCCGCCGCGCTTCTCGGCGTACAGCGCCTCGTACCAGGTGGCGTGCCCCTCGTTGAGCCACAGGTCGGCCCAGGTGCGAGGGCTGACGCTGTCGCCGAACCACTGGTGGGCCAGCTCGTGCACCATGATCGACTCGACGTACCAGGCGGGCAGGGCGGGGTCGGTGAACAGGTCGCGTTCGAAGAGGGAGAGCGTCTGGGTCTCCAGGGCGAAGCCGGTGGAGGCCTCGGCGAGCAGCAGGCCGTAGGTGGCGAAGGGGTAGCGGCCGACCCGGTCCTCCATCCATCTGATCTGCGCCGGGGTCTTCGCCAGCCAGGGTTCGAGGTCGGTGCGGTGCTCGGTGGGGACGACGTCGCGCAGGGGCAGGTCGTGGGGTCCGGTGCGGTGCAGGACGGTAGAGCGGCCGATGGACACCTGGGCGAGTTCGGTGGCCATGGGGTTGCGGGTGCGGTAGCTCCAGGTGGTGGTGCCGGGGGCGCGGTCGACGGCGGTGGGCAGGCCGTTGGCGACGGCGGTGTGTCCCTCCGGGACGGTGATGCGGAAGGTGAACATCGCCTTGTCGGACGGGTGGTCGTTGCACGGGAACACCAGATGGGCTGCGTCCGCCTGGTTGGCGAGGGCGAGACCGTCGGCGGTGCGCACCCAGCCGCCCTCGCGGTCGCCGGGCCGGGGATCGCTGGTGTGCCGGACGGTGATGCGCACCGAGTCGCCCGGGTCGAGGCCGTCGTCGGGGGTGATCACCAGGTCCTCGCCCACGCCGGTGAAGACGGCCGGCTCGCCGTCGACCTCGACGGAGCGGACCGTGCCGTGGGCGAAGTCCAGGTTGATCCGGTCCAGCTGGGCGGTGATGCGGGCGTCGACGGTGGTGACGGCCTCGAGCGGCCGGTCGTTGCTGCCGGAATAGGTGAGGTCCAGGTCGTACGCCCGCACGTCGTAGCCGGGGTTGCCGAGGTGCGGGAAGAGCGGGTCGCCGATGCCGAGCGGCTCGGCGGGGGCTCTCGCGGCGACCAAGCAGACGCCGACGGCGGAGGCGAGCAGGGCCTGGGCGGTACGACGGCGGGCGCGGGGCGGCGCCGCGCGTCGGGGGGTCTGCTGGGCGGGGTGGCGGGAGGTGAGCGGCATGCCTCACGGCTATCAGCGCGGGCGGGCGCCGCTGCGGCGGCGCGCTCCCGACCCACCCGATCGGGTAATCACACCGCAGGGTCTGTGCGCCGGGTGCCGTCACCGGGCGTGGTCAGGGCAGGAGCCGCTCTCAGGCGTCCGGCGTCTGCGGCTGCGCCCGGCTCACGTCGTACACGCCTGCCACGTTGCGCATGGCGCGCATCAGGGCGGGAAGCTGGGCGGCGTCCGGGAGCTGCACGGTGTAGGTGTGGCGCACCTGCTGCCGGTCCGGCGGTTCGACGGTCGCGGAGACGATCTCCGCTCCCTCGGTGGCCATCGCCTCGGTCAGGTCCGCGAGAAGGTGCGGCCGGACGAACGACTCCGCCGTCAGCGTGACCCGGCACTCGGCGCCCTCGCCCCAGCGCACGCCGACCTCGGTGCGGCCGTCGCTCCTCATCCGCTCCACCGCCGGACACTCCGTCCGGTGCACGGTGACCGCTCCCCCGCGCACCGCGAACCCGGTGACCTCGTCGGGCGGTACGGGTGTGCAGCAGCCGGCCAGCCGTACGGTCGCGCCGTCCCGGTCGACCAGCACCTGGGCGGCGGCGGGACGCCCAGGGTCCGTGTCGTCGGCGCCGGAGGGCTGGGGGGCCTCCGTCCCGGGCGGCCTGGGGGGCTCCACGTCCTCCGCCAGGGAGCGCGCGTCGCCGTCCTCCGCGGTGGGGTGGGCGGCGAGCCACCGCTGGATGGCGATACGGGCCGCCGGGGTGGTGGCGTGGTCCAGCCACTCGCGGGACGGCGCGGAGGCCGCGTCCTGGTCCATGAGCAGCTGGACGGTGTCCCCGTCCTTGAGCACGGTGCTGAGCCTGGCCAGCCGCCCGTTGACCCGCGCGCCGATGCAGGCGTGCGCGTCCTCGCCGTACTGCGCGTAGGCGGCGTCCACGCAGGTCGCCCCCTCGGGCAGGCCCAGGGTGCCGCCGTCGGGGCGGAAGACGGTGATCTCCCGGTCCTGCGCGAGGTCCTCGCGGAGCGTGGACCAGAAGGTGTCGGGGTCGGGCGCGGCCTGCTGCCAGTCGAGCAGCCGGGACAGCCAGCCGGGGCGGGTCGGGTCGACGCGTTCGCCGTCGCCCGCGGACTGCTCCTCCGGCGGGACGGCGTAGGGGTTGCCGAGGGCGACGACGCCCGCCTCGGCGACCTTGTGCATCTGGTGGGTGCGGATGAGGACCTCGACGACCCGGCCGTCGTCGCCCGCCACCGCGGTGTGCAGCGACTGGTACAGGTTGAACTTGGGGACGGCGATGAAGTCCTTGAACTCCGAGACCACCGGCGTCATACAGGTGTGCAGCTCGCCCAGCACGGCGTAGCAGTCGGCGTCCTCGTTCACCAGCACCAGCAGCCGGCCGAAATCGGCGCCGCGCAGTGGTCCGCGCTTGCGGGAGACGCGGTGCACGGAGACGAAGTGCCGCGGCCGGATGAGGACTTCTGCCGGGATGTCGGCCTCACGGAGCACCTTTCGGACGTCGTCGGCGACGTCGGCGAGCGGGTCGTCCTCGCGGGCGGCGTTGCGGAGGATCAACTCGCGCGTCTTCTCGTACTCCTCGGGGTGGAGGATCGCGAAGACCAGGTCCTCCAGCTCCGTCTTGAGCGCCTGGACGCCAAGGCGTTCGGCGAGCGGGATGAGCACGTCACGTGTCACCTTGGCGATGCGTTCCTGCTTGGCGGGGCGCATCACGCCGAGGGTGCGCATGTTGTGCAGCCGGTCGGCGAGTTTGATCGACATCACGCGGACGTCGTTGCCGGTGGCGACGAGCATCTTGCGGAAGGTCTCGGGCTCGGCGGCGGCACCGTAGTCGACCTTCTCCAGCTTGGTGACGCCGTCGACGAGATAGCGCACCTCCTCGCCGAACTCCTCGCCCACCTGGTCGAGGGTGACGTCGGTGTCCTCGACGGTGTCGTGCAGCAGCGAGGCGGTCAACGTCGTGGTCTCGGCGCCGAGTTCGGCCAGGATGAGGGTGACGGCGAGCGGGTGGGTGATGTACGGCTCGCCGCTCTTGCGCATCTGGCCCCGGTGCGAGGACTCCGCGAGGAGGTAGGCGCGGCGCAGCGGTTCGAGGTCGGCGTCGGGATGGTGGGCGCGATGGGCCTCGACGACGTGGCCGATGGCGTCGGGCAGCCGGTCACGGGCGGAGGACGTCCCCAGCAGGGCGGCGCGGCCCAGCCGGCGCAGGTCGAGCCGGGGGCGGGACTTGCGGCGCGCCCCGGCCGGTGTGACGTGACCCGGTGCGAGCGGGCCCGGGGTCGCAGGTTTCGCGGCCTCCGCGTTCATGTGCACCTCCGGCTGCGTGGGTCCGGCGGACGGCGCCCCAGGGCGGACTCGGGCCTGGGAGACGGCGTTGGTCCCCCGTCCGGGCCGGTGCCTGATGCTATCCAGCCGCAAGGGGGCGGACCGGCCGCCTCCGGCCGACCGTGAAACGGATCACTCCAAAGAGCGACGGGGCGTTCATGGTCGTTTTCACGCCATCGGGTGGGCGGTGCGCCATGATCTCGTAGCCTCACACCCGCTCCGGCCTGCGGATCGACGGCGGGGCGGGGCGGAGGGCGGAAGATCGTGCAGCGCATCGTTCAGCCGAGGGCGTTCTCCAGCCACTCGGCCTCGATCGCGCCCTCGGCGACGATGACCGCGGGACCGGTCATCTCGATCCGGCCGTCCGGCTGTTCGGTGATCACGAGAGTGCCGCCGGGGAGGTCCACGGTGTACGTCACCGGCAGGCCGGTGTCGCGCGGGTCGACGCCGTCGCGGCGGGCGGCGGCCACGGCGACGGCGCACGCCCCGGTGCCGCAGGAGCGGGTCTCGCCGACCCCGCGCTCGTGCACGCGCATCGCGACGTGCCGAGGGCCCCGGTCGACGACGAACTCCACGTTCACGCCGTCCGGATAGGCGGCTTCCGGGGCGAAGGAGGGCGCGGCGAACAGACTGCCCGCGTCGGCCAGATCGGCGACGAAGGCCACGGCGTGCGGGTTGCCCATGTTGACGTTGCGCGCGGGCCAGCCGCGCTCCCCGACGGCCACGGTGACGTCGCCCTCGGGGAGGACCGCGCGGCCCATGCCGACGGTGATGTCGCCGTCCTTGGCGATGTGGACGGTCTTCACGCCGCCGCGCGTGGCGATCGCGAGGTCGCCCTCGCCGACGTGCCCGGCGTGCTGGAGGTAGCGGGCGAAGACGCGCACGCCGTTGCCGCACATCTCGGCGACGGATCCGTCGCCGTTGCGGTAGTCCATGAACCACTCGGCCTCGTCCGCCATGGCCCGCGCCTCGGGGTGCGCGGCGGACCGCACGACGTGCAGCAGCCCGTCTCCCCCGATCCCCGCGCGCCGGTCGCACAACGCGGCGACGGCCGCCGCCGACAGCTCGAGGGCGTTCTCCGGGTCCGGCACGATCACGAAGTCGTTCTCCGTACCGTGCCCCTTGAGGAAGGCGATCCGCGTGCTCATTCCTCGATCCTACGGGGTGGGGGCGGGGTGGCGTCGGGCGCTGTGGACGGCGGAGGCGCGGGGCGGTTCGGGCGGTACCGGGGGCGCCGGGGGCAGCCCCAACGGGCCCCGGCGTCGGAGGCCGGAGCCGATGCGGCCAGAAGGTGAACGTGGCCCTGGCGGGCCGTGGATCCGCGAGGACCGGCGCGCGGGGGGCGCTCCGGCTTCCGGATGGCAGGGGCCGACGCGAGCAGGCCGAAGGGCGGCGCCGATGTGGGCGGGCCGCGGCCTCGCCGAGGTCGGCGCGAGCTGCCCGGAGGCCACAGTTCGGCATGCGCCCGGCCGCGAGAACCACGGAGCCGGTGCCCCGCGGAGCCCGGTGCCCCGGCTTCGCGGGCGCCGAGCCGCAGGGCCGGCGCGGACGATGTCGGGGATCAAGCGTTGCGGCGGCGGCGAAGGCGGGGCGTGTGGAGATCTGCGCGGACAACCGCGGGCTTCGGCGCAGGCGGCCCGCAGGAGCGGGGGTTCGCACGAGCCGGGGCGCGGGATCGTGCAGGGCACGAAACCAGTCCCCACGTCGCGGGGGGGGGCTCAGCGCAGGCGGGCCACTCGCCAGACCGCGAGGGCCACCACCGCCGCGACCATCACCGCGTACGCGGCCACCACGCGCCAGTCGGACTTGCGGTCCGAGCCGCGTGCGGTCAGGCCCGGCCAGGTGTAGCCGACCCTGCGGGCGGCCATCATGCCCCAGCCGGCCGCGCAGGAGCAGATCAGCAGGCCCAGCATGGCGATCACCGCGCCGCTGTCGCCGAAGTCGAAGGCGAGCGGGAAGGCGAACATCAGGGAGCCGAGCGCGCCGAGGCCGACGATAGGGGCGAGCTGCCAGACACGCAGCCGGCGCTGCGGGCGCAGCTCGACCTCGACCTCGTCCCCGCCGGTGAACATCTCCTCCGGCTCGGGACCGTCGTCGGTCACACCGCCCTGCGTCTCCTCGGGCCCGTCGGGGCTGAGACTCCCCGACTCCGGGTCCGGGGCATCCCGCTCGGTGGTGAGGTGATCGGTGCTGTGTGCGGTGTCGCGAGGGCCGGCCTCCATCGCCACGCGCCCTCCCAACTTAGGACTCCACTGGTCGATCGAAGCTTGATGATGGCACGGCGCCACAGGCCCGGATGACGGCCTGGGCGTCCCGATGCCAGGACGTGATCAGGCTGTAACCGGTCGTTCGACCAACGCCATCGCGAGCTGCGGAAGTTCCCCGAGGTCCGCCGCGGCCCCACTCAACCAGTGCACCCGCGGATCGCGCCTGAACCATGAATCCTGACGGCGCGCGAAGCGCTTGGTGGCACGGACGGTCTCGGCCCGTGCCTCCTCCAGGGTGCACTCGCCGGAGAGTGCGGCGAGCACCTGCTGGTAGCCGAGGGCGCGCGACGCCGTACGCCCCTCGCGCAACCCCTGCGCCTCGAGTGCGCGCACTTCTTCGACGAGCCCGGTCTCCCACATCCGGTCGACCCGGCGGGCGATCCGCTCGTCCAGTTCGGGGCGTGCCACGTCGACGCCGATCTGGAGCGTGTCGTAGACCGAGTCGTGGCCGGGGAGGTTGGCGGTGAAGGGCCGCCCGGTGATCTCGATGACCTCCAGCGCGCGGACGATGCGGCGGCCGTTGCTCGGCAGGATCGCGCGGGCCGCGTCGGGGTCGGCCGCGGCGAGCCGGGCGTGCAGCGCGCCCGGGCCGCGCAGCACCAGCTCATCCTCCAGACGCGCCCGGACCTCCGGATCGGTGCCGGGGAACTCCAGGTTGTCGACCGCGCCACGGACGTACAGGCCGGAGCCGCCGACCAGGATCGGCCAGCGTCCTTCGGCGAGCAGCGCGTCGATCCGCCCCCGGGCCATCCGCTGGTACTCGGCGACGGAGGCGGTCTCGGTGACGTCCCAGACGTCGAGCAGGTGGTGCGGGACGCCGCCGCGCTCCTCGGGCGTCAGCTTGGCGGTGCCGATGTCCATCCCCCGGTAGAGCTGCATGGAGTCGGCGTTGACGACCTCGCCCCCCAGCCGCTGGGCGAGGAAAACGCCCAGATCGGATTTTCCGGCCGCGGTGGGACCGACGACGGCGATGACGCGGGGGGCGTGGGGTGCGCTGCTCACCGATCCAGTCTCCCAAACCTCACGGACCGCTCTCGATCGGGTTACGTGACGTGGGGTCCGCCGGGTCGTTGCCCGTTCGAGGTTCCTGCCGCCGGATCGCGGCGGCGCTCGCCCGGCTCACACGGATGGACACACCGGGCTACGCGGAATCTCGCCCGCACGAGTAACGTATGGAGTGGATATGGGCGTTTTTGCACGACTTTTTCGGAGGTCGAAGACCACGGGAGAGACAGCGGCGGCCGAGACCCGGACCGACGGGGAGAAGACCGGAACCGGTACGGACGACACGGCGGCGACGCCTGGGGCCGAGGCCGCGGCCGACGAAGCGGAGGCCGCCTCCGAGACCCCGGTGAAGGGGTCCGACGAGGCCGGCGTCACGGAGAGCGTCGACATCCCGAAGCAGCAGTCCGGCAAGGCCGCCGACACCGAGGCCGGCGAGGGCGCCCGCACGTAGCGTGCCGCGAGGAAAGGTACATCATGGGTCTCCTGGACAATCTGAAGGCCAAGCTCGGCCCTGCCAAGGACAAGGTCTCCGGCCTCGCGCAGCAGCACGAGGACAAGATCCAGCACGGCCTGGAGAAGGCGGCGCACACCGTCGACCGGGGAACCAAGGGCAAGTACAGCGACAGGATCCAGTCGGGTACGGGAAAGGCCAAGCAGGCCGTGGACCGCTTCACCCACAAGAACGATCCCGGTCCGGACGCGGGCGGCACCACGCCGCCGGCCGGGCCTCCGCCCGCCTCCTGAGCGGCACGAACGGCGGACGGCCGGGGCGTGATGCCCCGGCCGTCCGCCGTTCGTTGCCGTCCGCCCGCCTACGACCAGGTGGCGACCACGTACCCCACGCCGTACGGGGCGTCCTCGTGGAGCAGCGCGCCGGACAGGTCGGCGCCGCCCTCGGCCGCTCCGGCGAGCACCTGCCAGGGCGCACGGCCTGACACCTTGAGCTCGCGTGCGGTCCCGGCGTCCAGCGCGCGCAGCGCGGTGATGTCGGCCGAGCCGAGCGCGCGGGCGATCTGCGCGTCATAGGGCGCCGCGCGTTCGTCGAGGTAGCCGGGTGCCTTCAGGGTGCGGCAGGCACTGGCGTCGCCCATCACCAGCAGCGCCACGCGGTCGGCCCGGCCCGCCAGCCGGCGTCCCTCCGCGAGGCACGTGTCCGGTGCGAGGGACTCCCCCACGCCCCGCCCCTCGACAGGGGCGTCGGCCCACCCGGTCCGCCCCAGCAGCCAGGCGCCCACGGCGAGTCCGTACGGCAGTTCCCCGCCGGTCACGCCGTCGCCCTCCCCCAGCCGTACGTCCAGGTCGACGCCGAAGCCGTGGAAGGAGCCCGGGGTCCCCGCGGGGTACTCGCGCGCCCCGGCGCCGTCGTCCGGGCCCACGACGACCAGCAGGTCGGGGCGGGCGGCGGCGAGCACGCCGAGCGCGTCCGTGCAGGCGGCACGAGCGGCGTCCAGCTCCGAGGCGGCGCCGGCCGCCACCTCGGGCACGAGCAGCGGCGGGCAGGGGCAGGCTGCGGCGGCGACAAGCATGATCAGCAGCCTACTGCGGCCGTACGGACCCGCCCGTCGGGGCGGGTCCCAGGCAGCGGGGTCAGTCGACGGCGCAGCCGCCGGTGACCGCCGGGAGCGGCTCGGGCACGCCCACCTTGGGCAGGCCGAGCAGCACGCCCGCGGGCTTGGCCGCCTTCTCCGCGGTGCGCTTCTCCCAGGCGTCGCCCGCGCGGGTGCGGCGGACGTCGAGGACGGGGCCCTCGGCGAGGAGGTGGTGCGGGGCCGCGTAGGTCACCTCGACGGTGACGACGTCACCGGGGCGGACCTCCTGGCCGGGCTTGGTGAAGTGCACCAGGCGGCTGTCGGGGGCGCGGCCGGAGAGGCGGTGGGTGGTGTCGTCCTTGCGGCCCTCGCCCTCGGCGACCATCAGCTCCAGGGTGTGGCCGACCTGCTTCTTGTTCTCCTCCCAGGAGATCTCCTCCTGGAGGGCGACAAGACGCTCGTACCGCTCCTGGACGACCTTCTTGGGGATCTGCCCGTCCATGTCGGCCGCCGGGGTGCCGGGGCGCTTGGAGTACTGGAAGGTGAACGCCTGGGCGAAGCGGGCCTCGCGGACGACGTGCAGCGTCTGCTGGAAGTCCTCCTCGGTCTCGCCGGGGAAGCCCACGATGATGTCGGTGCTGATCGCCGCGTGCGGGATCGCGGCGCGGACCTTCTCGATGATCCCGAGGAAGCGCTCCTGGCGGTAGGAGCGGCGCATGGCCTTGAGGACCGGGTCGGATCCGGACTGGAGCGGCATGTGGAGCTGCGGCATCACGTTGGGCGTCTCGGCCATGGCGGCGATGACGTCGTCGGTGAAGTCACGGGGGTGCGGGGAAGTGAAGCGGACCCGCTCCAGGCCGTCGATCGTCCCGCAGGCGCGCAGCAGCTTGCTGAACGCCTCGCGGTCGCCGATGTCGGAGCCGTAGGCGTTGACGTTCTGGCCGAGCAGGGTGATCTCGGAGACGCCCTCGGCGACCAGCGCCTCGATCTCGGCGAGGATGTCGCCGGGGCGGCGGTCCTTCTCCTTGCCGCGCAGGGCGGGGACGATGCAGAAGGTGCAGGTGTTGTTGCAGCCGACGGAGATCGACACCCAGGCCGCGTAGGCGCTCTCGCGGCGGGTGGGCAGCGTGGAGGGGAACGCCTCCAGCGACTCGGCGATCTCGACCTGCGCCTCCTCCTGGACGCGGGCGCGCTCCAGGAGCACCGGCAGCTTGCCGATGTTGTGCGTGCCGAAGACGACGTCCACCCAAGGGGCGCGCTTGACGATGGTGTCGCGGTCCTTCTGCGCGAGGCAGCCGCCGACCGCGATCTGCATGCCCGGGCGGCTCGCCTTCTTCGGGGCGAGGTGGCCCAGGTTGCCGTACAGCTTGTTGTCGGCGTTCTCGCGCACGGCGCAGGTGTTGAACACGACGACGTCGGCCTCGCCGTCGGAGTCCTCGGAGGCGCGGACGTACCCGGCGTCCTCCAGCAGCCCGGCGAGGCGCTCGGAGTCGTGGACGTTCATCTGACACCCGTAGGTGCGAATCTCGTAGGTCCTGGTCGAGAGAACGTCCACGGCGGGGCTCCGGTCACTGCTGCTGGTCATGGCAACAAGGGTAGGCGTTTCCCGGAGCGGTTCCGCCCGGTGTTCCCCCTCCGCCCGGTACGGCCAGGTGGCTCAGCCGCGTACGGCCAGGTGGCAGGCGGAGCCCCAGAGGACCGCCGCGCAGGCCAGACCCACCACGGCCCGTACGGACCCGGCGGACGGACCGGCCAGGGCCAGCACGGCGCCGACGACCGCCACCGCCGTCATCAGGGCGCCGGTCCACCGGTACTGCCACTGGTCGTAGAGCCGGGCGAGCGGGAAGAAGTGCAGGCCCACGACGAGCGCGATGCCGACCGGGATGTACGCAGGGCGTCCGGAGGCGTTGGCCGCGGCGATCACGGCGACGACGGCCAGCAGCTCGACGCCGTTCACCATGCCCACCCCGCGGGCCCAGTTCGGGGGCAGGTCCACCGTCCGGGGCGAGGGCCGGGCGTCCTTGCGGAGACCGAGGTACAGCACGACCGCCGTGATCACGAGCGCCGCCGCCTCGACGGCCACCGGCACCACGTCCGCCGCCGGTCCGGTGCCGGAGGCGCCCGCGAAGGCCCAGGCCAGCGCGAACACGGACAGCACGACGGTGCCCCGGCGCCGCAGCTGCCGGGTGAGCGCGAGGCACTCGGCGTCGGAGGCGGACGGCGTCGGCGCGGACTCGGTGGAGGACGTCATCGGTGGAGGCTACAGCGATCACGTCAACTCGGCGCGGGGTTCACCCACTTCACGGTCCGCGTGCCCTGCGGCCGTCCCGCCCGTCCGTGCCGCCGGGTACCGCCCCCGCGTCCGGCGCCGCGCCGTGGTCGCCGTCCACCACCCTGCCCTGTGAGTTCCGCCCTGGTCAGCGGGGCACCGGGCTGGCAGGATCGCGGCCATGTCCCACGTGCTGTCCCGCATCGGCAGGCGGCGGGCCCTGCGGGGCGCTGCCGCCGGTCTCGTGGTGCTCGGGCTGCTGCTGTGGTGGGCGGCGCCGTGGCGCGAGGAAGCGCCCGGCGGGACGATCACGATGAGCACCGGCACCCGCGCCGGCGTCTACCAGAAGTACGGCGAGCTGCTGCGGACCGCGCTCGGCAAGGACATGCCCGAGCTGGACGTACGGCTGGAGACCAGCGACGGCTCCTGGGAGAACGTCCGCCGGGTCGCCACCGGGCAGGCCGACTTCGCCTTCGCGGCGGCCGACGCCGTGGAGACGTACCGGCAGGAGGGCCGCACCGGCGCCGAGGGGCTGCGCGGGGTGGCGCGCCTGTACGACGACTACGTGCAGCTCGCCGTCGCGCCCGGCTCGGGCATCCGCACCGTCGCCGACCTGCGGGGCAAGCGGGTCGCCATAGGGCCGCCGAAGTCCGGGGTGCGGCTCATCGCCAACCGGCTGCTGCGGGCGGCCGGGATCGACCCGGAGCGGGACATCGTCCCGTCCGCGGACGGCATCGACACCGGGCCCGGACGTCTGGGGCACGGCCTGGACGCCTTCTTCTGGTCGGGCGGGCTGCCCACGGACGGACTGAAGAAGTACACGGAGGACTCCGCGCTGCGGTTCGTGCCGATCGACGCCTCCCTCGTCGCGAAGGTGCACGAGCAGGGCGGGGCCACCCGCCACTACCGCGCGACCAGCATCCCGGAGTCGGCCTATCCGGGCAGTCAGCTCGGCTCGGCCGTGCCGACCATGGCGGTGTCCAACGTGCTGATCACGCGCGCGGACGCGGACCCCCGGCTCACCGAGTGGCTGACCCGGGTCGTGCTGAAGAGCCGTGACGGCATCGGCGCCCATGTGCACTCCGCGCAGCTCGTCGACGTGCGCACCGCCATCTACACCGACCCGCTGCGGCTGCACGAGGGCGCCCGCCGGTACTACCGCTCCGTCAAGCCCTGACCGTCCGCCTCACCCGCGGGGGCGTTGCGCGGCACGCTCACGGTCACCCTCACCCCGTGCGGCTCGTGCCGTTCGTAGGAGAGGGAGCCGCCGCCCGCGACGAGCAGCGCCCGGGAGATGGACAGACCGAGGCCCGAACCCTTGATGTTCTGGTGCCGTCCGCTGCGCCAGAAGCGGTCGCCGACGCGGGTCAGCTCCTCGTCGGTCAGTCCGGGGCCGTTGTCGGTGACGACGACGGTCGCCGTGTCGCCGTTGGAGGCGACGGTGACCTCGACCGTCTCGCCGGACGGCGTGAACTTCACCGCGTTGTCGATGACCGCGTCCAGCGCGCTGGACAGCGCCACCGGGTCCGCCCAGGCGGTGGTCGGGGGGCAGACGCCGGTCAGCGTGACGTCCTTGGCGTCGGCGGACGGCGACCAGGCGGCGACCCGCTCGGCGGCCACCGCGCCGATGTCGACGATCCGCAGGTCGGGAGCGCTGTGCTCGGCGAGGGCCAGGTCGAGCAGGTCGTCGAGGACCTGCGCCAGCCGTTTGCCCTCGGCCCGCACGGAGGCGATCTCCTCGTTGTCCTCGGGCAGCTCCAGGGCGAGCAGCTCGATGCGCAGCAGCAGCGCGGACAGCGGGTTGCGCAGCTGGTGGGAGGCGTCGGCGACGAAGGCGCGCTGCTGCTCCAGCACGTTCTCGACGTTGTCCGCCATCTCGTTGAAGGAGCGGGCGAGGCGGCGCAGCTCGGGCGGTCCGCCGGCCTCCGCGACGCGGGACTTCAGCCTGCCGGTGGCGATGTCGTGGGTGGTGGCGTCGAGGACGCGCACCGGGCGCAGCACCCAGCCGGTGAGCCGGAGCGCCGCGCCGACGGCCAGCAGCATCGCGGCCGCCTCCCCCGCGGCGATGACCAGCCAGCCCTGGAGGATGCGGGACCGCATCTGTCCGGTGGGCGACTCGGTGACCACGACCGCCACGACGTCGCCGTCCCGGATCACCGGCGAGGCGACCACGAGGGTGCTCCGCTGCCAGGGCCACACCTGCTCGGGGTCGTGGCTGCGGCGGCTGAGCAGCGCCTCCTCGAAGGCGTCCCGCACCTCGCCGGCGCGGGGCAGGAAGAAGTCGGGGGCGTGCGCCATGGGGGCGTCGTTGCGGTAGAAGACGCCGGCGCGGATGCCGTAGACCTCGTAGTAGCTGCGCAGCTCGGCGCTGAGGGTCTCGCGGCGCTCGTTGACGTCGTTGCCGGAGGTGTCGGCCGGCTCGGTGACGAACTGGGCGAGGGCCGCGAAACGGGCGGTGTCGTCGATCCGGTCGACGACGACCTCCTGCTGCTGGGCGCCGGCGAGGCTGACCGCGAGGGGCACGCCGAGGGCGAGCAGGACGGCCGCCATCAGGACGATGAGCAGCGGCAGCAGACGTGTGTGCACCCGGCCCCGCTACGCCGCGGGCGCGACGAGCCGGTATCCGACGCCGCGCACGGTCTCTATCAGGGCGGGCATGCGCAGCTTGGAGCGCAGGGAGGCCACGTGCACCTCCAGGGTGCGGCCGGTCCCCTCCCAGCTGGTGCGCCACACCTCGCTGATGATCTGCTCCCGGCGGAAGACCACCCCCGGCCGCTGCGCCAGCAGCGCGAGCAGGTCGAACTCCTTGCGGGTGAGCTGGACGGGCGTGCCGTTGACGCTGACCTGCCGGGTCGGGAGCTCGATGCGCACCGGGCCGAGGAGCACCTGGGTCTCCGTGGAGCCGGTGACCTCCTCCTGGGCGCTGCGCCGGCTGACGGCGTGGATCCGGGCGAGCAGCTCCCCGGTGTCGTACGGCTTCACGACGTAGTCGTCGGCGCCGAGGTTGAGGCCGTGGATGCGGGAGCGCACGTCGGAGCGCGCGGTCACCATGATCACGGGGGTGCTGGTGCGCTTGCGTATCTTGCCGCAGACCTCGTACCCGTCCTGGTCGGGCAGGCCGAGGTCGAGCAGGACGACACCGAAGCCGTCACTCTCGGGGACGAGCGCCTGGAGGGCCTCCTCGCCGCTGCGCGCGTGGGTGACGTCGAAGCCGTGGCGGGCCAGTACGGCCGACAGGGCCGCGGCGACGTGGTTGTCGTCCTCGACGAGCAGCAGTCTCACCAGGGCCCCCTTCGGTTCATCGGCCGTTTGTCGGGTGTGTCCATCATGGGCACAGCCGGGTGCACCTTGCAGTCACGCCGATGAGGGACGACCACGTCAAGAGGGTTCCGGTTGCGCTTCGGTACCGGTGCCTCGCGCGGACGCGTTCCAGCTCACAAGTGCTACGACAGGTGTCCGATTGCTATCCGATCGTGATGCTCAGATTCCCCTCAGATGTAATGACGCAGGTCTGAAGGATTACTACTGTCCTCCGAAACCGAGGAGGACGGAGCCTGAGAGCGATGACCGAAGTATCGGTGGCCAAGGAAGATGTGGCCGCGACCGGCGATCTGGTCGTCCTGAAGAGCGTCAACAAGCACTTCGGCGCGTTGCACGTTCTCCAGGACATCGACCTGACGATCGCGCGTGGCGAAGTCGTCGTGGTCATCGGACCCTCCGGGTCCGGCAAGTCCACCCTGTGCCGCACCATCAACCGTCTGGAGACGATCGACTCCGGTTCGATCACGATCGACGGCAAGCCCCTGCCCGACGAGGGCAAGGCGCTCGCGAAGCTCCGTGCCGACGTCGGGATGGTCTTCCAGTCCTTCAACCTCTTCGCGCACAAGACCGTGCTCGAGAACGTGACACTCGGACAGGTCAAGGTCCGCAAGAAGGACAAGAAGGAGGCCGAGGAGCGGGCGCGTGCCCTCCTCGACCGGGTCGGCGTGGCCGCACAGGCCGAGAAGTACCCCGCACAGCTCTCCGGTGGTCAGCAGCAGCGCGTCGCCATCGCGCGGGCCCTGGCGATGGAGCCCAAGGTCATGCTCTTCGACGAGCCGACGTCGGCTCTCGACCCGGAGATGATCAACGAGGTTCTCGAAGTCATGCAGCAGCTCGCCCGTGACGGCATGACGATGATCGTCGTGACCCACGAGATGGGCTTCGCGCGTTCCGCCGCGAACCGCGTGGTGTTCATGGCGGACGGCCGCATCGTCGAGCAGGCGACGCCGGACCAGTTCTTCAGCAACCCGCGCAGCGACCGTGCCAAGGACTTCCTGTCGAAGATCCTTCACCACTGAGGCGCGGCTCCGCGCCCCTGCCGACCTGCGTCACCGGACATTGACCGGGCCGCATCACTTCACCAGTCAAAGGATGTGCACCATGAAGCTCCGCAAGGTCACCGCCGCCTCGGCCACCGTCTTCGCCCTCGCCCTGACCGCCACCGCGTGCGGGGGTGGCGACTCGGACAACGAGTCCTCGGGCGGCGGCAAGGACAAGATCACGGTCGGCATCAAGTTCGACCAGCCGGGCCTCGGCCAGAAGACCCCGCAGGGCTACGAGGGCTTCGACGTGGACGTCGCCACCTACGTCGCCAAGAAGCTCGGTTACGAGGAGAACCAGATCGAGTGGAAGGAGTCGAAGAGCGCCGACCGCGAGACGATGCTGCAGCGTGGCGACGTCGACTTCATCGCCGCCACCTACTCGATCACCCCGGAGCGTCAGGAGAAGGTCGACTTCGCCGGCCCCTACCTGCTCGCCCACCAGGACGTGCTGCTCCGCGCCGACGACGACAAGATCAAGTCGCCGGAGGACCTGAACGACGCGAAGCTCTGCTCGGTCACCGGCTCCACCTCGGCGCAGAACGTCAAGGAGAAGCTGGCCCCCAAGGCCCAGCTGCAGCCGTACCCGGCGTACTCGGCCTGCCTGCCCGGTCTGCAGAACGGTGCCGTCGACGCCCTGACCACGGACGACTCGATCCTCGCCGGCTACGCGGCCCAGGACCAGTTCAAGGGCAAGTTCAAGCTCGGCGGCTTCAAGCTGACGAACGAGAACTACGGCATCGGCGTCAAGAAGGGCAGCGACCTCAAGGACAAGATCAACAAGGCCCTTGAGGACATGGTCGCCGACGGCAGCTGGGACACGGCCGTGAAGGAGAACTTCGGCCCGGCCAACTACAAGAACGAGCCCGCTCCGAAGATCGGCGACATCAAGAGCTGAGGCAGCGCCTGACCGTGTGCGCCGCCCCCGACGCGGGGCGGCGCACCGGGGCATGCATCCCTACACGCGGAAGCGCGGGAGATCGTGTTCGACTTTCTTGAAGATTACGACCTGCTGGGGGCCTTCTGGACGACGGTGCAGCTCGCTGTGCTCTCCGCCGTCGGCTCCCTGATCTGGGGCACCCTGCTGGCCGCCATGCGCGTCGGCCCGGTGCCGCTGATGCGCGGCTTCGGGACCGCGTACGTGAACACCGTGCGGAACATCCCTCTGACGGTCATCATCCTGTTCACGTCGCTCGGCCTCAACCAGACCCTGGGCGTCACCCTCGGCGCGGACGACTTCGAAACGATCAACTTCCGGCTCGCCGTCCTCGGTCTGATCCTGTACACCTCGGCCTTCGTGTGCGAGGCGCTGCGCTCCGGCATCAACACCGTTCCGGTCGGCCAGGCCGAGGCGGCCCGCGCGCTCGGCCTGAGCTTCAACCAGGTGCTGGGCCTCGTGGTGCTGCCCCAGGCGTTCCGTTCGTCCGTCGGACCGCTGGCGAACGTCCTCATCGCGCTCATCAAGAACACCACGGTGGCCGCCGCGATCGGCGTGGCCGAGGCGGCGCTGCTGATGAAGGAGATGATCGAGAACGAGGCGCAGCTGCTGCTGATCTCGGCGGTCATCGCGTTCGGTTTCGTGGTTCTGACGCTGCCGACCGGCCTGTTCCTCGGCTGGGTGGGCAAGAAGGTGGCGGTGAAGCGATGAGCTCCGTTCTGTACGACGCCCAGGGCCCCCGGGCGAAGCGGCGGAACGCCGTCTTCACGGTGGTCTTCCTCCTCGCCCTCGCCGCCCTGCTGTGGTGGGTGTTCGGCACCCTCAACGACAAGGGCCAGCTCGAGTGGGCCCTGTGGAAGCCGTTCTTCACCGGCACCGAGGCCTGGACCACCTACATCTGGCCGGGTCTGCAGAACACGCTGAAGGCCGCCGTACTCGCGGTGATCATCGCGCTGCCGCTCGGCGCGGTCCTCGGCATCGCCCGTCTCTCGGACCACGCCTGGGTCCGCGTCCCGGCCGGCATCGTGGTGGAGTTCTTCCGCGCCATCCCCGTGCTGGTCCTGATGATCTTCGGCCTGGCGCTGTTCGCCGAGTACACCAGCGTCAGCTCCGACGACCGTCCGCTGTACGCGGTCGTCACCGGCCTGGTGCTCTACAACGCCTCCGTGCTCGCGGAGATCGTGCGCGCCGGCATCCTGTCGCTGCCGAAGGGCCAGTCCGAGGCCGCGATGGCGATCGGCCTGCGCAAGAACCAGCTGATGCGGCTGGTCCTGCTGCCGCAGGCGGTCACCGCGATGCTCCCGGCCATCGTCAGCCAGCTCGTCGTCATCGTGAAGGACACCGCCCTCGGCGGCGCCGTCCTCACCTTCCCCGAACTGCTCGCCTCGGCCAACACCATGAGCGGCTACTACGGCGCCAACGTGATCGCCAGCTTCACCGTGGTCGCCGTGCTCTTCATCGCGCTGAACTTCGCGCTCACCTCGTTCGCCTCCTGGCTCGAGGCGCGCCT
The DNA here is from genome assembly GCF_022869105.1 of Streptomyces sp. BJ20. Taxonomy (NCBI): domain Bacteria; kingdom Bacillati; phylum Actinomycetota; class Actinomycetes; order Kitasatosporales; family Streptomycetaceae; genus Streptomyces; species Streptomyces sp. BJ20. The sequence goes on along the minus strand of NZ_CP094918.1, from coordinate 1,727,288 downwards.
GCGCCGCAGCAAGCGCGGCACGGGCGCGGTGCTCGGCGCCGACGACGTCGACGACATCAACGCGGCCGAGGTCGGCGGTCCGCACAAGACCGACGGCGTCTGACGCACGACTCCTCACCGACATGACTGTGGCCCGCCGGGAACGGCGGGCCACAGTCATGTCGGTGAACGGCCGTCGTCACCGTGACGGAAGAGCGATGCACCGTGGGCTCATGTGATGAACTGTCACATGCTGGGACCTCTCCCGCGGCGGCTCATGATCGCCACCGCCCTTCGGTCACTTGACGCAAGCACCGGCAATGGGTTGCATACGTTCTGTGATCGCGCACCCTGCTCCATCTTCCTGTTCCCTCACGTCCTCCCCGACGTCACTCCGAGCAGGGAGCGCCGCGCCGTGGACCCGGTGATCGTCGTCGGAGCGGGGCCCGTCGGGCTCACGCTGGCACTGGCGCTGGCACGGCAGGACGTACCGTGCGTGGTCCTGGACGAGGGGCCGGGCAAGGACGAGCCCCGCCCCGCGCGCACCGTCGTGCTGCGCGAGGACACCGCCGCGCTGATGGAGCGGCTGACCGGTCTGCCCCTCGACCACGCGGGGTTCCGTTGGGCCGGATGGCGGTCGATGCGGCGCAAGCAGGTGACGAACGAGGTCGCCTTCGAGGACGCCGAGGCCGCTCCCCTGCACATCGCCCAGCACGTTCTGACCGGCGCCCTGCGCGCAGCCCTGGAGAACGAACGGCTCGTCAAGATCGCCGTGGACAGCAGGCTGGACACCCTGGAGCAGGAACGGTCCGGCGTCACCGCCCGCACCCGGGGCGCCACCGGGACCTGGTGGCGCGGCAGTTACCTGGTCGGCTGCGACGGCCCCCGCTCCACCGTGCGCAAGCTCCAGGACATCCGCTTCCCCGGCCGCACCGCGGTGGAACGCCACGCCGTCGCCGCCCTGCGCACCGAACTCCCCTGGCAGGACGAGGCGCTGCTGCACCGCTCCCCGCCGTGGCGCACCTCCGGCCCTTCCGCCGGGGAGATCATCGCCCGCCCGCTGCCGGACGAGGTGTGGCGGCTGGACTGGCTGCTGCCTCCGGGCAAGGACCTGGTCACCCCCGAGATGCTGCTCACCCGCATCCGGGAGACCCTGGCCGGCTGGAACGGCGGCACGGTGCCCCCGTACGAACTCCTCGACACCGGCGTGCACACCGTCCACCACCGGCTGGCCCGGCGCTGGCGGGCCAAGCGCGTCTTCCTCGCCGGGGACGCGGCCCATCTGCTCGGCGCACTGGGCACGCACGGGCTGGACGAAGGGCTCCGCGACGCCGACAACCTCGCCTGGAAACTGGCCCTCGCCTGGCACCACGGCCCCCACGAGGCACTGCTCGACAGCTACCAGACCGAGCGCCGCGCGCTCGTCGCCTCCCGGCTGCGCGCCGCCGACCAGGCCCTGCCCCTGCTGCGCGGCGGCGGAGGACTGCGCACCTACGTCCCCGGCTCCTCGCGCAGCCTCGACACGCTCCTGATGGACGGTCACCTCGGGCGCGGAGCGCTGGGCGCGCCCGGTACGTACGCCGCCTCGCCCCTCGCACCCGGCCGCCTTGAGGGCGAGGCTCCGGTCGCCACGGCACCGGGGGCGACCGTCACGGACGTGATCGTCACCGCCGAGGACGGCACCTTCGTCCGGCTCCGGGACCGGCTCGGGCGGGGTGCCCTGCTGGTGGTGCTGATCGCGCCGGGCACGGGGGTGTGGGAACGCCGTCACTGGGTGTCCGCCGGGATCATGCCGCGCCTGGCGGCCGCCGTCTCCGCGCTGCCGCACCGCGCGGAACTCCTGGTCGCCGAGAGCTATCCGGGTGCGGCGGCCCACACCGTGCTGCTGGTACGGCCCGACGGCCACCTGGTCACCGCGCTGAGCGGGGTCCGCCCGGCGGACATGTACACGGCGGCCGAGGCCGTGCTCGGCGCACCCGGCGCGGCGGAGACGAAGACGGATGCCAAGGCGGACGCCGGGGCGGCGTCGCGCTGAGACTCAGAGCCTGCGTCCCGCCGCGTCGCTTCCGCGCCCGGCAGCCGGCCCTCGGCCCCGGTACCGTCAGCGGGCCGTGGGCACCGCGGGTGCGGCACCCGCGGCGAGGGCGGCGGAGCGGGAGTGAGCGCTACGGTCGGGGCGGCTTCGAACCGTGCGAGCGGGCGGCGGGCGCAGAGCCGGGGCCGGTCGCCCGGCCGGTGTCGGCGGCGTCCGCGCCGCCCGTACCCGGCGTGGCGCCGCCGTGGTCGCCGTGGTCGTCGCGCGTGGCGATGAGGGACCAGCCGATGGACACCGTGATGGTGACGGCGATGACGCCGAGAGTCAGGGGAATCGGCAGCTTGCCCACGGGAGTCTCGGACAGGATCAGTTTGACGCCGGCGAAGGCGAGCAGCACCGCGAGCCCGTAGTGGAGATAGGCGAAGCGGCGCAGCAGGCCCGCAAGGCAGAAGTACAGACTGCGCAGGCCGAGCACCGCGAAGGCGTTGGCGGTCCACACCAGGAACGTGTTGGTGGTGATCGCGAGGATCGCGGCGACGGAGTCGACGGCGAAGATCAGGTCAGTGGCCTCGATCGCGACCAGGGACACGAACAGCAGGGTGGCCACGCGCCGCCCGTTGATCTTCGTGAAGAACCGGCCACCGTGGAAGCTCGGGTCCGTGGGGATGATCTTCTTGACCAGGCGGACGACGATGTTGCGGTCCGGGTGGACTTCCTCGTCCTTGGAGACGGCCATCTTGTAGCCGGTCCAGATGAGGAACGCACCGAACAGATAGGCGGTCCAGAAGAAGAGCTGCAGCAGTTCGGCGCCGACGAAGATGAACACCAGTCGGAACACCAGAGCGCCGATGACGCCCCAGAACAAGACCTTGTGCTGGTATGCGTCAGGCACGGCGAAGAACGAGAAGACCAAGGCGAAGACGAAGACGTTGTCGATCGAGAGTGCCTTCTCGATCAGATATCCGGCGTAGTAGGTGGAGGACACCTCTCCGCCCTGCCACGCGAGCAGGACCAGCCCGAAGGCCAGGCCGATCGCGATCCACACCCCGGACCAGACGGCCGCCTCCTTGAACCCGATGACGTGGTTGTCACGGTGGGCGATCAGATCGACGGCGAGCATGACGGCGATGACGAGCGAGACCGCGACCCACACCCACAGCGGGACGGCGAACGACAGATCATTCATGGGACGTCGAGTTCCTCGGACGGAGTCGGACCGGGGAGACGGCGGGCGGTCGCCTCCGGGCCGGCGTCTCCCCGGTCCGCATCACGGCGGGACGGGGCTGGGGACGGACGGACATCGAGAACCCTCTCAAAAGAGGCTGAATAGGGACATCCAGCGATGTATTCATCCTCGCCCGACACCTCGAAACCCGTCAACACTTACGCGAAAAATAATTCGCCAAACATATTTCGCACAGGACGATGTCGGCGCTCGCGGCGGCGTCCTTGCTGAGCGTGCCGTCCGGTCCCGAGCCGTTCTCGGCGGAGCCGTGCGTGCCGACCCGGACCAACGCCCACCACTCGGAGGGCCTGGACCCGGCTTCGCCGGCGCCCTGCTGCGCCATCCCGCCGAGGCCGACCATCCCGCCGGGGTGCCGCTGACGACCTTCACACCGCGAGGAAACTCCGGCGGCCGAGTCCGGACACGCCGCCCCATAAGCCCCCCGGCGTCCCGGACGTCGGCGAGGCCGCGCGGCCGGACGGGCCACCCCTGATGGTGGCGGCCGCCTCCATCACCGCCTTCGCGGCTCGGCACGGACCGGCCCACACCGGCCGGCAGCATGGTGCATTTGAGGCATAAGTAACTCAAAGTGACACAAGTGGCGGAAATTCTCAGAGCTTCTCACTATGGACAGGGCGCCGCCACGGGGTTCGTGATGACGACCGCGGCAGCGCAAACCGGCCCCCACGAAGGGAGTCCCGATGACGAAGCGCAGCAGTAGGACAGTCGCCGCCACCGCCGGTGCCTGCGTCCTGTCCCTCGCCGTGGCCGTTCCGGCCTCCGCGGAGAGTCCGGCTCAGGAGGACGGCAAGGCCTCCGTGTCCGTGTTTCACGGTGTTCCCGGCCTCACCGTCGACGTGTTCGCCAACGGGGACGAACTGCTTCCCGACTTCAAGCCCGGCACCCTGACCGAGCCCCAGCCCTTGGACCCGGGCACCTACGACATCAAGATCTTCCCTGACGGCGAGGGCCCCGACGGCACCCCCGCCATCCAGAAGAGCGTCGATGTCCCGGCCGGGGCGAACGCGACGCTCGCAGCCCACCTCGACGCGCAGGGCGACCCCACGCTCACCGCGTTCGTCAACGACACCTCCGAGGTTCCGGCCGGCCAGGCGCGACTGACCGTCCGTCACGTGGCCGCGGCACCCGCCGTGGACGTCCGGGCGGGCGGCGAGCCGGTGATCCGGGACCTGACCAACCCGAACGAGAAGTCGCTCGAGGTGCCCGCCGGCACGGTGAACGCCGACGTCGTCCTGGCCGGGACCGACACCGTGGCCATCGGCCCCGCCGACCTCGACCTGGCCGAGGGCACCAGCACGGTCGTCTACGCCTGGGGCAGCGCCGAGGACGACAACCTCGCGCTGAAGACTCAGACGATCAGCGGCATGGACTCCGCGCCGAACGGTGTGGACGCCGGCGAGAGCGGAGCCATGGCCTCCGACAACGAGTCCGCCACCGCCTGGCTGGCCTGGAGCGCCGCGGGTGCCGTCGCGGTCGCCGGTCTGCTGGCCGCCCGCCGTCTGCGCGCCCGGGGCGACTGACGGCCGTGCGTTCCCGCACAGGACCCCGACGGCCGCTGCGGCGGCCCACCGTGACGGCCGTCGGGGCCGCCGCGGTCGCCGCCGTCGTCCTGGCGGCGGCGCTGGTCTGGTCGCTGTGGCCGTCCGGGGTCTCGATGCCGTCTGACTTCGGCACCCGTCCGCGTGCCCTGGAGCCCGTGACCGGGATGTCGTCGGGGACCCTCGACGACGCGCCGGGCGAGAGGAAGACATCCGGCCCCGTGTCCGAACCGACTGCGCTGCACGTCCCCCGGGTCTCCCTGGAGGCCCGGGTCCAGGGCGTCGGCGTCCGGGGCGACGGCACGGTGGAGGTTCCCGACGACGCGGGGCAGGCCGGCTGGTACCGCTTCGGGCCCGCACCGGGCTCCCCCGAGGGCTCCGCCGTCCTGATCGGCCACGTGGACGACCACACCGGCGACCTGGGCGCCTTCGCGAAGCTGTACGGGGTCCGGAAGGGCGACACCATCACCGTCGCCCGCGAGGACGCGCCTCCCGTCCGGTACGAGGTGACGGCCCGCGAGGTGGTCGACAAGGACCAGCTCCCCGACGAGGTGTTCCGGCGCCATGGCCGACCCGTCCTGACCCTGGTCACCTGCGCGCCACCGTACGACCGCGAACGCGGCGGCTACCAGCGGAATCTGCTGGTGTACTCGGTCCCTGCCGGGTGAGCCGCCGGACCGGGCGACCGGTGCGGTCCCCGCCGCTTCAGAACGGCTCCTCGCCGAGGAGGTCCGTGTCCTCGCCCTCCTCCTCGAGCGCCTGGCGGACCACGCGCAGGGCGAGGCCCTCCGGGTAGCCCTTGCGGGCGAGCATGCCGGCGAGGCGGCGTATCCGCTTGTCGCGGTCGAGCCCGCGGGTGGCGCGCAGCTTACGGGCGACCAGTTCGCGGGCGGTCTCCTCCTCCTGCTCGGAGTCGAGCCGGGAGACGGCCTCGTCGATCAGGGCGGAGTCGACGCCCTTGGTGCGCAGCTCCCGGGCCAGGGCGCGCCGGGCCAGCCCGCGGCCGTGGTGCCGGGACTCCACCCAGGCGTCCGCGAAGGCGCTGTCGTTGATCAGTCCGACCTCCTCGAACCGGGACAGCACCTCCTCGGCGGCCTCGTCGGGGATCTCCCGCTTGCGGAGGGCGTCGGCGAGCTGCTTCCGCGTGCGCGGGGTCCCGGTGAGCAGCCGCAGGCAGATCGCCCGCGCCCGCTCCACCGGGTCCCCCGGAGGCTCCTCCCGCTCTGCCCTCACCGAGTCGGAGGCGCCTCCGTCCGCCGCGGCCGCCTCGCCGAAGGAGCGGCGTCGGCGCCCACGTCCACCGTGCGGCCCGCCGTCACGCGAGCCACCCGTCCGTGCCGTACGACCGCCGCGCCGCCGGCCTCCGCCACCGCCCGCTTCCTGGAGGCCGGGGTCCGCGTCGTCGTACGCCGTGTCACCGCCGACGGCCGTGGCGTCGCCGCCCACGGTGTCCCTCCCCCGTGGGACACCGGGAGCGTCGTACTCGTACTCGGCCCAGTCGGTTCGTCGGGTCACGGGTCAGCTCTTGGCCGCCGCGGCCTTGGCCTTGGAGCCCTTGGCCGCCGGGACCGGCACCGCCGCGGGCTCGGCCGGAGCGGCGGCGTCCGCGCCTGCCTCGGCAGCGGCCTCCTCGGGCCGTACGCCGACACCCAGCTTCGTGAGGATCTTCTTCTCGATCTCGTTGGCGAGGTCGGGGTTGTCCTTCAGGAAGTTGCGGGCGTTCTCCTTGCCCTGGCCGAGCTGGTCGCCCTCGTACGTGTACCAGGCGCCGGCCTTGCGGACGAAGCCGTGCTCCACGCCCATGTCGATCAGACCGCCCTCACGGCTGATGCCCTGGCCGTAGAGGATGTCGAACTCGGCCTGCTTGAAGGGCGGCGCGACCTTGTTCTTGACGACCTTGCAACGGGTGCGGTTGCCGACCGCCTCGGTGCCGTCCTTGAGGGTCTCGATACGGCGGATGTCGATGCGCACGGAGGCGTAGAACTTCAGCGCGCGGCCACCGGTCGTGGTCTCCGGCGAGCCGAACATCACGCCGATCTTCTCGCGGAGCTGGTTGATGAAGATCGCGGTGGTCTTGGACTGGTTGAGCGCGCTGGTGATCTTCCGCAGGGCCTGGCTCATCAGACGGGCCTGCAGACCCACGTGGCTGTCGCCCATCTCGCCCTCGATCTCCGCGCGGGGCACGAGCGCCGCGACGGAGTCGATGACGATGAGGTCGAGGGCGCCGGAGCGGACCAGCATGTCCACGATCTCCAGGGCCTGCTCGCCGTTGTCCGGCTGGGACAGGATGAGGTTGTCGATGTCGACGCCGAGCTTCTTCGCGTACTCGGGGTCGAGGGCGTGCTCCGCGTCCACGAACGCGACCTGGCCGCCGGCCTTCTGCGCGTTCGCCACCGCGTGCAGGGTCAGGGTCGTCTTACCGGAGGACTCCGGCCCGTAGATCTCCACCACACGGCCGCGCGGCAGGCCGCCGACGCCGAGGGCCACGTCGAGCGCGGTCGACCCGGTCGGGATGACCTCGATGGGCTCCTTCGACCGCTCGCCCATGCGCATGACCGCGCCCTTGCCGAATTGCCGTTCAATCTGTGCGAGCGCGGCGTCGAGCGCCTTCTCGCGGTCGGTTCCTGCCATGGGTTCCACCCGGTTTGCTTGAGTCGATCGCTTCACGTCAAAGACGCTAACGCCTGCCACTGACAACGCGCCCCGACGCACGTCCGGCCTGTGGATAACCCGGGCCCATACCCGCCCCGACTGGGGCAGAACGCCCGGCGTTGAGCCTCACCGGCTCCCCCATAAGAATAGATGTTCGATTTTCGTGTCAAGCCGCACCGCCGGGGATCCGCACCCGCGATGTCAGAAGCCCCGGCCCTTCACGACGCTCCGGCCGTCCCACCCTCGCCAGGCCCGGCACCAGCCGCACCCGCGCCGGCCGCCCCGGCCCCGGCCGCCGGCCCGGCACCGTCATCCTCCGGGCGCCGCTGGGCCCACAGCCCCCGGACCCGCCGGCCGAAGGCACTCGTCCCGCCCGAGCCGCGATGCCCGAACACCCGCGGGTCGTCGGTGACGTCGTACCGCTTCACGTACGCGCCGAGGAACGCCTGGAGCGTGGCCACGGCGGGGATCGCTATCAGGGCGCCGACCGCGCCGAGCAGGGCCGTGCCCGCGACGACCGAGCCGAAGGCGACCGCCGGGTGGATGTCGACGGTCCGGGCGGTCAGTTTGGGCTGCAGCACGTAGTTCTCGAACTGCTGGTAGACCACCACGAACACCAGCACCCACACCGCGTACCAGGGCGCGACCGTGAAGGCGATCAGCATGGGCAGCGCGCCCGCCAGATAGGTGCCGATGGTGGGGATGAACTGCGAGACCACCCCCACCCACACGGCCAGCACGGGTGCGTAGGGCACGTCGAGGAACTCGAGCAGGACGTAGTGCGCGAGGCCCGAGATCAGGGCCATCAGGCCGCGCGAGTAGAGGTAGCCGCCGGTCTTGTTCACGGCGATCTCCCAGGCACGCAGCACCTCGGCCTGCCGGGCAGGCGGCAGGACGGAGCAGATGGTGCGGCGCAGCCGGGGCCCGTCGGCGGCGAAGTAGAAGGAGAACAGGGCGATGGTGAGCAGCCGGAAGAGCCCGCCGAGCACCTGCGCCGACACGTCCAGCACGCCGGTGGCGCTGTTCTGCACGTAATTGCGCAGCCAGTCGGACCGCAGCAGGTTCTCCTGGATGTCGACGCGCCGCAGTTCGGTGTGGAAGTGGGTGTTGATCCAGTTGATCACCGAGTCGAGATACTGCGGGAAGTCCTCGACGATCTTGATGATCTGCTCCGCGAGCATCGAGCCGAGCAGCGTGACGAAGCCCGCGCCCACCACCAGGACGCCCACGAAGACGAGGAAGGTGCCGAACCCCCGGCGCACCCCGCGCGCGGCCATCCAGCTCACCGCGGGTTCCACGGCGAGCGCCAGGAAGAACGCGATCAGGACGTTGATCAGCAGCCCGGTGAGCTGGTGGAAGGCCCAGCTGCCGAACTGGAAGACGGCGATCAGCGCGAGCGCGAGCACCATGGCGCGCGGCAGCCATCGCGGCATCCGGGCGCCGGTGCGGGGCGCCGGGTCCGTCGGCGGGCCGGCGGTCGGGGGCGTGCCGGGCACGGTCGTGTTCCGGCCCGCGGGCCCGGTCTCGTCGGTGGCTGCCACGGCCCAAGTCTCGCCCACGGCCACGACAACTGTCCGCTCCCGCGGGGCTTATGTGACGATCAGCGCAGTTCCCGGGGGACGTCCATGACGGAGCAGACCACCTGCCAGACGTCCTTGGCGTCCCAGCCGGCTTCCAGCGCCTCGTGGACGGTCCGTCCGCCGAGTTCGGACATGACATGGTCGCGCGCGAAGGTGTCGGCGTACCCCGTGCCGAAGTACTCCGACATGCGCTCCCAGAAAACCGTCAACCGCATGCTTCCAGTATCCCGCCTGCGGGGGTGGCGCCCTGCCACGGGCCCCGCGGGGCTCCGCCGTGCCCCTACGGTCGGTGCCATGGCCGACATCGCAGCCGTACCGCTCACCCCGGCGTCCCCTCCGCGCGGCACGCTCGCGCGCGCGGAGCGCTTCGTGTGGCTCACCGCGCGCGTACTGGAGCAGCGCCTCTTCGCCCATCACTTCCGCGACGGCGCCGCGGTTCCGGTGGAGACCGCCCTGGAGGCGTACCGGAACGACGACGGCGGCTACGGTCACGCCCTGGAGCCGGCCCTGCGCGGACCGGCCAGCCTGCCCGCGCACACGGCACGCGCGCTGCACGTACTGGACGCCGTGGGGCGCTGCGACGCGCGCCGTGCGGAGGGCGTGTGCCGCTATCTGACGTCCGTCTCGACGGCGGAGGGCGCGCTTCCGGCCGTAGGGACGCACGTGAGCGGCGGTGGGGCGGCCCGTCTGCCCGGTTCGCTTGCGGCGACCGCGCCGGCGGTGGGGCTGCTGCACCGCAACGAGGTGTGGCACCCGTGGCTGTTCCGCGCGACCGACTTCTGCCGGCAGGCCGTGGAGTCGCTGGAGGCGGCGCGCCCCGGTGACGTGGAGGCCGCGGTCGTCTTCCTGGACCACGCCCCGGACCGCATCCGCGCGGAGGCCGCCGCCGAGCGGCTGGGCCGCCTGGTGCGCCGGGAACGGCTGGTGGTGCTCGACCCGGACGGCTCGGGTCACGCTTCCGGCGAGCTCCCCCACGACTACGCGCGCACCCCGGACTCACTGGCGCGCGCGTGGTTCACCGACGCGGAGGTGGAGCGTTCCCTGGACGCCCTCGCGGCCGCGCAGCGGGACGACGGAGGCTGGCCGGCCCGCCGGCTCCCGGGCGCCCCGGAGTTCACCCCGGGCGCGCTCCTGGAGACTCGCTCCATCGCCACGATCGAGGCGTTGCGCACTCTGGCCGCGTACGGCCGCCTCGCCTGAGCGGCGTCCGACGCCCCGCGTCCGACGCCCCCGGAAGGCCGGACGAAGCGCCCGTCGTCCGTCCGCCCGACGCCCGGCTCGCCGCGACCACCGAGGCGCCGCGCACCTCGGCCGTGTACGTCTGCCCCTCGCCTTGGACAACCCGCGGCGTGCACGGCGGTCCAGGGGACCCGACCCGTCGGCTGCCGGAACCCGCCTCTGGGCGCCTGCTGCGAAGCCCGCGCCATCACCCGGGCGGAGTACTACGCACCTCGGCCACACGCAGCCTCCCCAGGCGGACCGCAGAGCCCGGCAAGGCCCCTGCCTCACCCGCCCAGCGCCCGCACCCCCGCCGTCACGAGCACGGCCGCCGCCACCACGAGCAGGAACGGCGCGCGCAGCAGGAGCGCCACGGCGGCAGCCGCCAGACCGGCCGCGCGCGCGTCCAGCACCAGGGCGCGGCCGTCCGCGAAGGCCTGCTGGGCCGTGAGGGCGGCGAGCAGGGCGACGGGGAGCAGCGCGGCGAGGCGCCGGACGAGGGACCGTTCGAGGACGCCCGCAGGCACCAGCAGCCCGGCGAGCTTCACGGCGTAGCAGCCGACGACGGTCAGGCCGATCGCGAGCCAGATGTTCATCGCCCCTCCTCCACGTCACCGCGCGACGCGATCCCGCGGCCGTGCGCCCACAGAACGAGCGGTGCGGCCAGGGCGGCCACCAGGACCGGGACGCCGGCCGGCAGCACGGGCAGCAGGCCGAGCCCCAGCAGCACGGCGAGCGCGGCGACGGCCCGCTCGGTGCCGGTGCGCAGCATGGGGGCGAGCAGCGCCAGGAACACCGCGGGACCGGCTGCGTCCAGGCCCCACACCTTGGTGTCCCCGATGGCGTCCGCGCCCAGCGCGCCGAGCAGCGTGGTGAGGTTCCACAGGACGTAGAGGCTGAGTCCGGTGACCAGGAAACCGATGCGGGCGGCGCGGCGGGTGGCCTGGGCGAGCGAGACGGCGGTGGTCTCGTCGATCACCCACTGCGCGGCGAACGGCCGCACCACGCGGGGCAGCGCCAGCAGCTGCGACAGCCGCAGCCCGTAGAAGGCGTTGCGCACACCGAGGAAGAACGCGCCCGCGGCGGCCGTGACGGCGCCGCCGCCCGCCGCCAGCGCCCCGACCAGGGCGAACTGGGAGGCACCGGTGAACACCAGCAGACTGAGCGCGCAGGTCTGGAGCAGGCTGAGCCCGCTGCCCGCCGAGGTCACGCCGAAGGCGAACCCGGAGAGTCCGACGGCGACCCCGACGCCGAGTGCGTCCCGTACCACGGCGCCGTCCGGCTTCTCCCCTCCCTGCGGGAGCGCGTTCCCTGCGCCCTCGGAGGGCGCGCCGCCTCCGTCACCGGGCCGTATGTCCGTGTGCTCATGCCCTGCTGTCCGTTCCACTGCCACGCCCCGGACGCTACGGAACGGTCCCCCGCGCGTCTTGTACGTTCTTGCGCTCGCGCTGGTAGGCGCCCGGCGGGACGCCGACGATGCGGCTGAAGTGCCGGTTGAGGTGCGGCTGGTCGGTGAACCCCACGGTGACGGCCGCCTCGGACGGTGCCGTCCCCGCGTCCAGCAGCCGCCGGGCGCGCCGCACGCGCGCGTCGGTGAGCCAGGTGTGCGGGGGCATGCCGTAGGTGTCGCGGAAGGCGCGCAGCAGGGCGAAGGGGCTGGTGCCGAGGCCAGCGGCGAGCTGCTGCAGGGTGGGTGGCGCTGCCATGCGTTCCTCGAGCACGGCACGCGCGCGTGCCGCGGTCCGGGCCCCGGCCGTGCGGACCTCGCGCCGGGGCAGCGTGCCGCCGTTCAGCCGCAGCAGCCGGGTCACGACGACCCGCAGCAGGGTGTCGGCGGCGAGCGGGTTGCCCTCGTCGGTGGCCCGCAGCACCTGGTGGACCAGGTGGACGGTGTACGGGTCGTCGAGGACCGGGGTGACGAAGCCGGGGGTGCCGCGCAGGGTGGTGGTCTCGGCGGCGATAGCGGCCACGACGTCCGGCGACGGGTAGACGGCACCGTACCGCCAGCCCTCGGGGACGCCCGCCCGGCCGGTGTGGGGCGTGTCCGGGTTCACCAGGGCGAGGGCGCCCGCGCCCGCGTACTGGTCACCGCTCCCGTGATGGAAGACCTCGACGCCGTCGGCGATGGCGGCGATCACGAAGTGTTCGTGGGTGTGCCGGACGAAGGACTTGCGGATGTAGTGGGCACGCAGCAGGTCGACACCGGGCAGTTCCTCGTACCGCCAGTGCCGTGCCCGTTCCCCGCGCGTTTCCGCCATACCGTCATTGTCACGCCGCCCGGCCGGCGCCCCGGACCGGCCCGGATGTCAGTGGCCGGGTGCACGATGGACGCATGGTCAGCGATCCGCGCCGCGCCCTGGACGGCTTCTCCCCCGCGACCCGTGGCTGGTTCACGGGGGCCTTCTCCGCGCCCACGGCCGCCCAGGCCGGCGCCTGGCAGGCCATCGGTGCGGGCTCGGACGTGCTGGTGGTGGCACCGACCGGTTCCGGCAAGACGCTGGCCGCGTTTCTCGCCGCCCTGGACGAGCTGGCCTCGACGCCCCCGCCGGCCGACCCCAGGAAGCGCTGCCGGGTGCTGTACGTCTCGCCGCTGAAGGCCCTCGCCGTCGACGTCGAGCGCAATCTGCGCAGCCCCCTGACCGGCATCCGTCAGGAGGCCGTGCGCCTCGGGATGCCCGAGCCCGAGGTGAAGGTCGGCATCCGCTCCGGCGACACCCCGCCCGCCGAGCGCCGCGCCCTCGCCACCCGGCCGCCGGACATCCTGATCACCACGCCCGAGTCGCTGTTCCTGATGCTGACGTCCGCCACGCGCGACGCGCTCACGGGCGTGGAGACGGTGATCCTCGACGAGGTGCACGCGGTCGCGGGCACCAAGCGCGGCGCGCACCTGGCACTGTCCCTGGAGCGGCTGGACGAGCTGCTGCCCAAGCCGGCCCGCCGCATCGGCCTCTCGGCTACGGTGCGCCCCGTGGACGAGGTGGCCCGCTTCCTGTCCCCGCGGCGCAAGACGGAGATCGTGCAGCCGGAGTCGGGGAAGGAGTTCGACCTCTCCGTCGTGGTGCCGGTCGAGGACCTCGGCGAGCTGGGCGGCTCGCCCGTCTCGGAGGGTTCGGAGGGCGCGGAGAAGCCCTCGATCTGGCCGCACGTCGAGGAGCGGATCGCCGACCTGGTGCAGAGCCACCGCTCGACCATCGTGTTCGCCAACTCCCGCCGTCTCGCCGAGCGGCTGTGCAACCGGCTCAACGAGATCGCCTACGAGCGCGCCACCGGCGAGCCCCTGGACGAGCACCACTCCCCCGCCGAGCTGATGGGCGGCTCCGGGGCCGCCCAGGGCGCGCCCGCGGTCATCGCGCGGGCGCACCACGGCTCGGTGTCCAAGGAGCAGCGCGCCCAGGTGGAGGAGGATCTGAAGGCGGGCCGGCTGCCCGCAGTGGTCGCCACGTCCAGCCTGGAGCTGGGCATCGACATGGGCGCCGTCGACCTGGTGGTGCAGGTCGAATCGCCGCCGTCGGTCGCCTCCGGCCTCCAGCGCGTGGGCCGCGCGGGCCACCAGGTGGGCGCGGTGTCCACGGGCGTGGTGTTCCCGAAGTACCGGGGCGACCTGGTGCAGGCCGCCGTCGTCACCGAGCGGATGCGCACGGGCGAGATCGAGGCCCTGCGCGTCCCGTCGAACCCGCTGGACGTGCTGGCGCAGCAGGTCGTGGCGATGACGGCGATGGACACCTGGCAGTTCGACGACCTGCTGGCGGCGGTGCGCCGGGCGGCCCCCTTCGCCTCGCTGCCCGAGTCCGCGTTCACGTCCGTGCTGGACATGCTCGCCGGGCGGTACCCGTCGGACGCCTTCGCGGAGCTGCGTCCGCGCGTGGTGTGGGACCGGGTCACGGGTGAGATCACCGGCCGTCCGGGGGCCCAGCGCCTGGCCGTGACCTCGGGCGGCACGATCCCGGACCGCGGTCTGTTCGGCGTGTTCCTGGCGGGCGCCGACCCCAAGAAGGGCGGGGGCCGGGTCGGCGAGCTGGACGAGGAGATGGTCTACGAGTCGCGGGTGGGTGACGTCTTCACGCTCGGCACCAGCTCGTGGCGCATCGAGGACATCACCCGCGACCGGGTCCTGGTCTCCCCCGCGCCGGGCGTGCCGGGCCGGCTGCCGTTCTGGAAGGGCGACCAGCTGGGCCGCCCGCTGGAGCTGGGCCGCGCGCTGGGCGCGTTCCTGCGCGAGGTGGGCTCGCTGGACGACGAGGACGCCAGGCTGCGGCTGCTGGCCGCGGGGCTGGACGCCTGGGCCGCGGACAACGTGCTGTCGTACCTGAGGGAGCAGCGCGAGGCCTGCGGGCACATCCCGGACGACCGCACGATCGTGGTGGAGCGGTTCCGCGACGAGCTGGGCGACTGGCGGGTGGTCGTGCACTCCCCCTTCGGCGCTCAGGTGCACGCCCCGTGGGCGCTCGCGCTCGGCGCCCGTCTGTCCGAGCGGTACGGCATGGACGCCCAGGTGATGCACGCCGACGACGGCATCGTGCTGCGCCTGCCGGACGCCGACCTGATGGGGCTGGACCTGCTCGACCAGGAGCCGGTGAAGGCCGGCGCCGAGTACGACGCGGACCAGGCACCCGTGGGCGCCGCCGACGTCGTCTTCGACAAGGGCGAGGTCGACCAGGTCGTCACCGACCAGGTCGGCGGCTCGGCCCTCTTCGCCTCCCGGTTCCGTGAGTGCGCCGCCCGCGCGCTGCTGCTGCCGCGCCGCAACCCCGGCCGGCGCACGCCGCTGTGGCAGCAGCGTCAGCGCGCCTCCCAGCTGCTCCAGGTGGCCGGCGAGTTCGGGTCGTTCCCGATCGTCCTCGAGGCGGTCCGCGAGTGCCTCCAGGACGTGTTCGACGTCCCCGGCCTGGTCGAGCTGATGGGCGACCTGGAGTCCCGGAGGGTGCGGCTGGTCGAGGTCACCACCCCGGAGCCGTCCCCGTTCGCCCGCTCCCTGCTCTTCGGGTACGTCGCCCAGTTCCTGTACGAGGGCGACTCCCCGCTCGCCGAGCGCCGTGCGGCCGCCCTGTCACTGGACTCGCGGCTGCTCGCGGAGCTGCTCGGCCAGGCGGAGCTGCGGGAGCTGCTGGACGCCGAGGTGCTCACGGAGCTGGAGCGCGAGCTGCAGTGGCTCACCGAGGACCGGCGCGCGAAGGACGCGGAGAGCGTCGCCGACCTGCTGCGACTGCTCGGTCCGCTCACCGAGGCCGAGCTGGCCGAACGGGGCGCCGAGCCGCAGTGGGCGCGGGAGCTGGCCTCCGCGCGGCGCGCCATCCGGGTGCGCATCGCGGGCGAGGACCACTGGGCGGCCGTGGAGGACGCGGGCCGGCTGCGGGACGCGCTGGGCACGGCGCTGCCGGTCGGCGTGCCCGAGGCGTTCACGGAGCCCGTGAAGGACCCCCTGGGCGACCTCCTCGCGCGGTACGCGCGCACGCACGGCCCGTTCACCTCCGCGACGGCGGCCGCCCGCTTCGGGCTGGGCGTGGCCGTGACCGAGGGCGCCCTGCAGCGTTTGGCGGCGGCCGGCCGGGTCGTGCAGGGCGAGTTCCACCCGGCCGGGATCGGTCAGGAGTGGTGCGACGCGGCGGTGCTGCGCCGGCTGCGCCGCCGTTCCCTGGCCGCGCTGCGGCACGAGCTGGAGCCGGTGCCGCCCGCCGCGCTGGCCCAGTTCCTCCCTCAGTGGCAGCACATGGGCAAGGGCCACTCCCTGCGGGGCATCGACGGACTGCTGCGGGCCGTCGAGCAGCTCCAAGGCGCGTCCGTGCCCGCCTCCGCCCTGGAGAAGCTGGTCCTGCCGTCGCGGGTGGCGAACTACGCTTCGGCGATGCTCGACGAGCTGACCGCGTCCGGCGAGGTGATCTGGGCGGGCGCGGGTTCCCTGCCGGGCAAGGACGGCTGGGTCTCGCTGTACCTGGCGGACGCGGCTCCCCTGCTGCTGCCTCCCCCGCATCCGCTGGAGACGACCGCGCTGCACGAGTCGGTGCTGGCCGCCCTGTCCGGCGGCTACGGCCTGTTCTTCCGTCAGATCGCCGACCAAGTCCGCGCCACCACGCACCCCGAGGCGAGCGACGTGCAGCTGGCCGACGCCCTGTGGGACCTCGCCTGGTCCGGGCGTCTCACCAACGACACGCTCAACCCGCTGCGCGCCCTGCTCGGCTCCGGCCGCACCGCCGGGTCCACGGCCCACCGGGCCAAGCGCGCGGTCCCGCGCGGACGCTACGGCTCCCTGACGGCGGCGGCCCGCAGCGCCTCCCGCACGGGCCCGCCCACGGTCGCCGGCCGCTGGGCGCTGCTGCCCGACCGGGAGGGCGACACCACGGTCCGCGCCCACGCCCTGGCCCGCACCCTGCTGGACCGGCACGGTGTGGTGACCCGGGGCGCCGTCGCGGCGGAGGGCGTCGAGGGCGGCTTCTCGGCGGTGTACCGGGTGTTGTCCGCGTTCGAGGAGACGGGGCAGGCCCGTCGTGGCTACGTGGTGGAGGGTTTGGGCGCCGCCCAGTTCGCGATGGACGGCGCCGTGGACCGCCTGCGCGCGGCGGCCAACGCCCGGGAGCGCGGCGAGGGACACCCGGTCCCGGACGCGCCCGCTCCGTTCGGCGGACAGTCCGACCCTTACGGGCTCGGGCAGGGCCAGGACGACGTGTCGTACCTGCCCTCGCGGCCCGGTGAGTACGTCTCGCCGCGCGACCTCGCCGCCCAGGGCTCGCAGCCCTGGCAGAACGGCGGGGGTCCTTCGTACGACCCGTTCGCCGGACGCCGTTCGGGGCCGGACCGCGGCTCCCGGGCCGTCGTACTGGCCGCCGCCGACCCGGCCAACGCCTACGGGGCGGCCCTGGGCTGGCCGGAGCCGCCGGAGGGCGCGAGCCACAAGCCGGGCCGCAAGGCGGGCTCGTTGGTGGTGCTGGTGGACGGCGAGCTGACGCTCTACATGGAGCGCGGCGGCAAGACCGTGCTGGCCTGGCCCGCCGATCCCGGCGCCGACCCGGCCGACGACCCGAGGCTGCCGGTGGCCGCCGAGGCGCTCGCGAACGCGGCCCGCGCGGGCTCCCTCGGCACGGTCACCGTGGAGCGCGTCAACGGCACCCCGGCCCTCACGTCCCCGCTCGGTGCCCTCCTGGAGACCGCGGGTTTCGTGGCCACCCCGAGAGGGCTGCGGCTGCGCGCCTGACCGGGTGCGGGCCGGCCGTGTCACCCTTGACGCATGCCCGAAGGAGACACGGTCTGGCAGGCCGCGCGACGGCTGCACGACGCCCTCGCGGGCAGAGTACTGGTCCGCAGCGATCTGCGCGTGCCCCGCTTCGCCACGTCCGACCTCACCGGACGCTCGGTGCTGGACGTCACGGCGCGCGGCAAGCACCTGCTGACCCGGATCGAGGGCGGCCTGACCCTGCACTCGCACCTGCGGATGGACGGCTCGTGGCGGATCTTCGCGCCCGGGCAGCGCTGGAACGGCGGCCCGGCGCACCAGATCCGCGCCGTCCTCGCCAACGCCGAACGCACGGCCGTCGGCTACCGGCTCCCCGTGCTGGAGCTGATCCGCACCGAGGACGAGGAGGACCGCGCGGTCGGCCACCTCGGCCCCGACCTGCTGGGACCCGACTGGGACGCCGACATCGCTCTCGCCAACCTCGGGAAGGACCCCGACCGGGAACTCGGCGAGGCCCTGCTGGACCAGCGGAACCTCGCGGGCATCGGCAACGTGTTCAAGAGCGAGCTGTGCTTCCTGCTCAACGTCACGCCCTGGCTCCCCGTCGGCGAGCTGCCCGCCGACCGGATGGCGAGCCTCCCGGAGCTGGCCAGGAAGCTGCTGGAGTTCAACCGCGACCGCCCGATCCGCAACACCACGGGCCGGCGTGGCCAGGACCTCTACGTGTACGGCCGCGCCCGCCGCCCCTGTCTGCGCTGCGGCACGCCGATCCGGGTGGCCGAGCAGGGCGACGGCTCACGCGAACGCCCCACGTACTGGTGCCCCGTCTGCCAGCCGGGACCGGCCCCGGATCCCGCGCCGCGAGACCGCCGAAGCCCCGCCCGCTAGCCGACACAGCCGCCCGGGGGGAGGGCGTCACTCCTCCCCGGGCTCACGACGAGCGGCGCGCCAGGCCCGCCGCCAGCGTCCCGCGGCGAGCGCCCCGTCCGCCCGTGCCTTGGGCAGACAGTGCACCGGAAGCACGCTCAGTCCCCATCCGCCGGCCGCGACCGTACCCTCCAGGGCGCCGGCGTCCGGCGCGAGCAGCAGCCGTGCCGCCGCCCACCACCACAGGGCGGTGAACGCCACGCAGGCGCCCCACCGGTACCCCGTGGGCCCGTTTCTCCGCGCCAGGGCTGGGCCCCGCGGCCGGGTCACCCGTTCGCGGCCTGGAACATCCAGTGGTGCTTCTCGAGGTCCGCGGTGATGGTGATGATGATGTCCTGGGTCACCGGGTCGGGCTCCTCGGTCGCCGCGATCCGCTCCCGCATACGGGCGATGACCGCGCCCAGCGCGTCCACCAGCGCGCTCACCGCCGCCGCGTCGTCGACCCAGCCCTCGGGCGTGACGCCGATGCCGCTGCCCACGGCCACGGTCGCGGCCCGCCCGTCGGGCGAGACGCCCAGCGCCGCGGCGCGCTCGGCGACGGTGTCGGAGTGACCGCGTGCGGTGGCCACGACCTCGTCGAGCTGGAGATGAACGGAGCGGAAGCGCGGTCCGACCACGTTCCAGTGGATCTGCTTGGCCACCAGGGAGAGGTCGATGAGATCGACCAGGGCGCCCTGCAGTGCCTCAGAAACAGTCTTCAGGTTCTCGTCGGACAACGGGCTCTTCACGACGTACATCCGCACCTCCGTGGCTGGTCCCCCGCCTCCGTCTCCACGATGACGGCCCGCCGCCGCACCGGCAAACGCAGCCCCGCCCCGCTCCCCCACGTCCGTCCGGGCATGCGAAAACCCCGGTAGCACTCCTCCGGAAGCTTCCGGAGGAGCCCTCACCGGGGCATCTCACACCTTCACACCGCGCGGGCGCCGGACACCGCGCTCAGGCGGCGACGACGTCCACCGCCTCGGCGGGCGCCTTGATGGTCACCCGTTCCGGTGGCACACCGGTCACCGACACGGAACCCAGCATCGGTCGAACCGGCGTGGGTACGGGCTCGCTGGGGGTCGCTGCAGCAGACTGGGCCAGCTCGGCGAGAGCGAGTTCGTCGCTCACCTCCCGCATGAGCTCGGACATCCGTACGTCCAACGCGTCGCAGATCGCGGAGAGCAGCTCGGAGGAAGCCTCCTTCTGCCCCCGCTCCACCTCGGAGAGATAGCCGAGCGAAACTCGGGCGGACGAGGAGACTTCGCGCAGAGTACGGCCCTGGCGCTGGCGCTGCCGACGCAGCACGTCACCCAGCAGGCGACGGAGCAGAATCATCGGTGGCTCCCTCCTCGGACCGCGTAGCCGCATCCTTCTCGCCCCACCGTACCGCCTCGCGCCGCGGCCGTGCGGGGAGCGATGTCGTGTTCACTCTGGGCTGCAAACATCAAAACCCCCCGTTCCGTTCCGTATCCTGTGCTCGCTCATTCCCGGTCTGTTCGCCCGCAAGCTCCGCGAGGAGCAGTGCGAGTACGCTCCGTACACTCTCCATACGAATTTCCGCGCGGTCGCCGTTCAACCGCAGGCGGCGCACTTTTCCGCCAGAGGCGGAACCGTCACCGTCCGCGAAGGGGCCGTCCACGGCCACGTACACCGTGCCGACGGCCTGTCCGTCCTGGGGGTCGGGGCCGGCCACTCCGGTGGTGGCGATGCCCCAGTCGGCGTCGAGAGCCTTGCGCACCCCGGCCGCCATCTGGCCCGCCACCTGCGGATCCACCGCTCCTCGCTGGGCCAGCAGAGTGGCGTCCACGCCCAGCAGCCGGTGCTTCAGCTCCGTGGCGTACGCCGTCACCGAGCCTCTGAAGACCTTGGACGCCCCGGGGACAGAGGTGATCTCCGCCGCCACCAGACCACCGGTCAGCGACTCGGCGACCGCGAGCGTCCCTCCGTTCACGGTGAGTAGTCGCACCACCTCGGTGGCCGTTGAACTCACTCTTCCGTCTCCTCCAACGCCGCCTTGCGCTCGGCGATTCCCTGACTGCGGAGCACAATGGCCTGTTTCACATAGTCGAGTCCGGTCGCCACGGTCAGCACCACCGCCGCGGCCATCACCCACCACCGCAGCGTCGCCAGCCACCCGGTCAGCGCCAGCACGTACATGCCGACGGCCACGCCCTGGGTGAGTGTCTTGAGCTTGCCGCCCCGGCTGGCCGGGATCACCCCGTAACGGATGACGAGGAAACGCAGCAGGGTGATCCCCAGTTCCCGGCCGAGGATCACGCCCGTGACCCACCACGGCAGGTCGCCCAGCGCGGACAGACAGATCAGCGCCGCGCCCATGATGGCCTTGTCGGCGATGGGGTCGGCGATCTTCCCGAAGTCGGTGACCAGGTTGTAGGTGCGCGCCAGATGACCGTCGAACAGGTCGGTGATCATGGCGATGGCGAAGGCCGCCCAGGCCAGCGAGCGCCAGGCCGGGTCGTAGCCGCCGTCGGCCAGCATCAGCATGACGAACGCCGGTACCAGCAGCAGCCGGAGCATGGTCAGCAGGTTGGCGATGTTCCAGACGCTGGCCTGGTCCACGGCCGCGGCCGCGATCTTGCCGCCGCGCGGGGCGCGCGTGGAGCCCTGTCCCTCGGCGGTCCCGGCGCTCCCCTGGGGGGACTGCGGTGAGGAAGGGGCCGCCGGGCGGACCTCCTCGGGGCTCGGCGCGTCACGCCGTGCCCGCCCGTCTCCGAAATCGCCCGGAGCCGTGTCCCTGGCCTCCCGCGCGAGCGCGCGGCCGGACGCCGGTGTCACGCCCCCGGACGCGGGGCCCTTCGCCCTTCTCGCGCCGGAGGGGCCACCTGCCGCCGATGCCGGGACACCCGTCATCTGCCCGCCTCCTCGATGCGCGCGGGCGAGCCCTCGAAGAGCGGCTCGGCCACCAGGTCGACACCTTCCGTGCCGACCACCTTCGCCTCGACCATACGGCCGACACTCAGTCCCTCGCCGCTCGTGAGCAGCACCTGGCCGTCCGTCTCGGGGGCCTGGTGCGCGGCACGGCCGTACACGCCCTCCTCCTCGTCGACGGACTCCACCAGGACGTGCACGGTCTCGCCGACCCGCTCCTCGGCGCGCTGCGAGACGAGTTCCTCGGCCAGCCGGGAGACGCGGGCCAGCCGATCGGCGACCACGTCCTCGTCGAGCTTGCCGTCGTAGCCGGCGGCCTCGGTGCCCTCCTCGTCGGAGTAGCCGAACACACCGATGGCGTCCAGCCGGGCGTGGCCCAGGAACCGCTCCAGCTCGGCGAGGTCGGCCGCGGACTCGCCGGGGAAGCCGACGATGAAGTTGGAGCGCACGCCGGCCTGGGGCGCCTTGCTCCGGATGGTGTCGAGCAGCTCCAGGAAGCGGTCGGTGTCGCCGAAGCGGCGCATGGCGCGCAGCACGTCGGGCGCGGAGTGCTGGAAGGACAGGTCGAAGTAGGGGGCGATCTTGGGGGTGGAGGTCAGCACGTCGATCAGGCCGGGGCGCATCTCGGCCGGCTGGAGGTAGCTGACGCGCACCCGCTCCAGGCCGTCGACCTCGGCGAGTTCGGGAAGCAGGGACTCCAGCAGGCGGATGTCGCCGAGGTCCTTGCCGTAGGAGGTGTTGTTCTCGGAGACCAGCATGATCTCCTTCACGCCCTGCTCGGCCAGCCACCGCGTCTCGTTGAGGACGTCGCTGGGGCGGCGGGAGATGAAGGAGCCGCGGAAGGAGGGGATGGCGCAGAAGGAGCAGCGCCGGTCGCAGCCGGAGGCCAGCTTCACGGAGGCGACCGGGGAGCCGTCCAGGCGGCGACGCAGGGGCGCACGGGGGCCCGAGGCGGGGGCGAGGCCGTCGGGCAGGTCGGCCGGGCCGTGTCCGGGCAGCGCGACGGCGGCGGCGGAATCCTGCCGCTCGGCCGGGCTGACGGGCAGCAGCTTGCGCCGGTCGCGCGGGGTGTGGGCGGCGTGGATGCCGCCGTTCAGGATGGTCTGCAGGCGGTCGGAGATGTTCGCGTAGTCGTCGAAGCCGAGCACGCCGTCGGCCTCGGGAAGGGCTTCGGCGAGCTCCTTGCCGTACCGCTCGGCCATGCAGCCGACGGCGACGACCGCCTGGGTTCTCCCGTGTCCCTTGAGGTCGTTGGCCTCCAGGAGGGCGTCGACGGAGTCCTTCTTGGCGGCCTCGACGAATCCACAGGTGTTGACGACGGCGACGTCCGCTTCCTCGGCGTCCTCGACGAGCTGCCAGCCGTCCGCCTCCAAACGGCCTGCGAGCTCCTCCGAGTCCACCTCGTTACGGGCGCAGCCAAGGGTGACCAGTGCGACGGTACGGCGTTCAGGCATGGGCTCAAGACTACTTCGTCCCGGCGACGCCCCACGTCGACGGGGTTGGCCGGACCCGGCCAACCCCGTGGTGAGCGCCTCTGCGGAAGCCGGTCACCCGGCCTGCGGGTCGCCCTTGGTGTAGGTGAGGCGCTCCACGGCGCCCGGCTGCCAGTCTTCCTCGATCTTCTTGCCGTTGACGAACAGGTCGAGGCCGCCCGCGTCGCCGAGGACCAGGTCGATCTTGGAGCTGTCCTGGAAGGTCTTGTCCTCGCCCTTCTTGAGCAGCTCGGCGAAGAGCACCTTGCCGTTGTGGTCCTTGGCCGAGATCCAGCTGGGTGCGTCGGCGGCGACGACCTTGACGGTCACCTTGTCCTGCGGGGCCGCGGCGATGGCGCTGTCCGACGGATCCGGCGCGGGCACGACGGGCTTGGCGGTCTTGGTGGTGGGGCTGGGCGTGGGCGACTCGGTCGGCTCGGTGTCGCCGGCGACGTTCGTCCCGCCCTCGTCGTCGCCGTTGACCATCGTGAAGCCGACGAAGCCGATCACGACCACGATCGCGGCGACCATGGCGGCGGTCCAGTTGGGTCCGCGCCGCTCCGGACGGATGCGCTCCGCCTCGAAGAGGGGCGCGGCCGGGGTGGGCGCCGGGCGGCCGCCGCCGTTCTGGGCCTCGTACTGGGCGAGCAGCGGGGCCGGGTCGAGCTTCACGGCCTTGGCCAGCGTACGGATGTGCCCGCGCGCGTACACGTCGCCGCCGCAGGGGGCGAAGTCGTCCTGCTCGATGGCGTGGACGATGGCGATGCGGACGCGGGTGGCGGTACTGATGTCGTCGACGGTGAGCCCGGCGGCGATGCGCGCCTGCTGCAACGCACGGCCGACCGAGACGGAAGGGCGGTCTTCCTCGGAAACGTCTTCGAACGGACGCTCGTCTTCAGGGGAGTTGCCGATGGACACGGGGGCGCCTTTCGAGCGTGTAGCCGCCTGTGCTGGAGGTTCAGTCTAGGTGGGGTACGAAGGGGTGGGGCAACCGGGCGTTCGTACTTTGTACGCCATCGGAATGGCCCGACATTCCGATGGTCGTCCTGCTGCCTGACACTTCGTTCAATGTGACGTGCGCCGACGGGATACGGTTGCTCGTTGATCGCTTACGGAAGGGTCACGATCACCCGGCCGGACGTCCCGGCGCGACGACCGTGCCCCCGCCGTCTACCCTTCAGACTCCCCGCGGATCAGCGCGAGCACGCCGTCCAGCTCATCAGGCTTCACAAGAACGTCACGAGCCTTCGAACCTTCGCTCGGTCCGACGATGTTACGGGACTCCATGAGGTCCATCAGCCGGCCCGCCTTGGCGAAGCCGACGCGCAGCTTGCGCTGGAGCATCGACGTGGACCCGAACTGGGTGGAGACGACCAGCTCGGCCGCCTGGCACAGCAGGTCTAGGTCGTCACCGATGTCCTCGTCGATCTCCTTCTTCTGCTTGGTGCCGACGACGACGTCGTCCCGGAAGACGGGCGCCATCTGGTCCTTGCAGTGCTGGACGACCGCCGCGACCTCCTCCTCGGTCACGAACGCGCCCTGCATACGCGTGGGTTTGTTCGCCCCCATGGGCAGGAACAGCCCGTCGCCCTTGCCGATCAGCTTCTCGGCGCCGGGCTGGTCGAGGATGACCCGCGAGTCGGCGAGCGAGGACGTGGCGAACGCCAGCCTGGACGGCACGTTCGCCTTGATCAGACCGGTGACGACGTCGACCGAGGGCCGCTGGGTGGCCAGCACCAGGTGGATGCCGGCCGCGCGGGCCAGCTGGGTGATGCGCACGATGGCGTCCTCGACGTCACGCGGGGCGACCATCATCAGGTCGGCCAGCTCGTCCACGATCACCAGCAGGTACGGGTACGGCTGGAGCTCGCGCTCGCTGCCCTCGGGCGGCTTGACCTTGCCCTCGCGCACCGCGCGGTTGAAGTCGTCGATGTGCCGGTAGCCGTAGGCGGCCAGGTCGTCGTAGCGCAGGTCCATCTCGCGCACGACCCACTGGAGCGCCTCGGCGGCCCGCTTGGGGTTGGTGATGATCGGCGTGATCAGGTGCGGGATGCCCTCGTACGCGGTCAGCTCGACGCGCTTGGGGTCGACCAGGATCATCCGGACGTCCTCCGGGGTCGCCCGCATCATGATCGACGTGATCAGGCAGTTGATGCAGGACGACTTGCCGGAGCCGGTGGCGCCGGCGACCAGCATGTGCGGCATCTTCGCCAGCGAGTCCATGACGTAGCCGCCCTCGACGTCCTTGCCGAAGGCGACCAGCATCGGGTCGTCGTCCTCGGCGGACTCCGCGAGCCGCAGCACGTCGCCGAGGTTCACCATCTCCCGGTCGGTGTTGGGGATCTCGATGCCCACCGCGGACTTGCCGGGGATCGGACTGATGATCCGCACGTCCGGGCTGGCGACGGCGTACGCGATGTTCTTGGTGAGCGCGGTGACCCGCTCGACCTTCACGGCCGGGCCGAGTTCCACGACGTACCGGGTGACCGTCGGGCCGCGGGTGAAGCCGGTGACGTCGGCGTCCACCTTGAACTCGGTGAAGACCTTCCGCAGCGCCTCCACTATGGCGTCGTTGGCCGCGCTGCGTGCCTTGCCAGGACCGCCGCGGTGAAGGAGGTCGAGCGAGGGCAGGGAGTAGGTGATGTCGCCGGAGAGCTGCAACTGCTCGGCGCGCGGCGGCAGGTCGCGGGGTTCGCGCGGCGGCGCCTTGGTCATGTCGAGCACGCCCGCGGGCGGCCGCTCCCGCTGCTCGGCCCCCTCGTCCTTCGCGGGCGCGTCCCGCCGGGACTTGCCCTTCTTGGGCGAGTCCTGCTGCGGGCGGACGGACGGGACCGGCGTCGGGGTGGTCGGCTCGTGGTCTCCGGTGCTGACGCCCTGGGTGAGGTCGGCGACGACCGGGGAGGGCGGCATACCGTGCAGCACGGCGCCGTCGAGCGCGGCGGCCGCGGCGGCGGCCACGTCCACGGCGTCCATGGCCCGGTCGGCGTCGGGCTGCGGCACGGCGGACCGTCGCGGGCGGCGCTGCCGACGCGACGGCGCCTCCCCCTCCGCGCGCTCCGGGTCGTACTCCTCGCTCGCGGGGCGGCGCCTGCGGCGGCTCTGGGGCAGCGCCTCGCGCCACTGCTCCTCGTAGCGCTCGTCGTCCTCGCCGTACTCCTCCGGCTCGTGCACCAGGCCCAGCCGCACGCCGAGCTGACGCAGCCGCTGCGGGATCGCGTTCACCGGGGTGGCCGTGACCACCAGCAGACCGAAGACGGTGAGCAGCACCAACAGGGGCACGGCCAGCACGTCGGTCATGGTGGACGACAGCGGCGCGGCGGCTCCCCAGCCGATGAGGCCGCCTGCGTCCCTTATGGCCTGCATGCCGTCGGCGCGCGCGGGCGAGCCGACGGCGATGTGGATCTGCCCCAGGACGCCGATGACGAGCGCGGACAGGCCGATGACGATCCGTCCGTTGGCCTCGGGTTTCTCCGGGTGCCGGATGAACCGCACGGCGACGACGGCGACGAGGATCGGCACCAGCAGGTCGAGCCGGCCGAACGCGCCGGTGACCAGGATCTCCACCAGGTCGCCGACGGGCCCCTCGAGGTCGGCCCAGGTGCCGGCGGCGACGATCAGCGCGATGCCGAGCAGCAACAGCGCGAGACCGTCCTTGCGGTGGGCCGGGTCGAGGTTCTTGGCGCCCTGCCCTATGCCACGGAACACCGCGCCGACGGCGTGCGCGAGCCCCAGCCACAGGGCGCGGACGAGCCGGTAGACGGCGCCGGTCGGATTCGGGGCCGGCGCGGGGGCGGGCTTCTTCGCCGGAGCCTTCCTGGCGGGCACCTTCTTCGCCGGAGGTTTCCTGGCGGCGGCCTTCTTCGCCGGAGCCTTCGCGGAAGCGGCCGCCTTCTTCGCGGGCGGCTTCTTGGCTGCGGAGGGACGTGAGGCCATGGTGTGAGGTTACCGGGGGAGACGGCACGTGACACGCGTGGCGGATGCTTCACCCGTTCGTGTCGCCCACTTCGAGGCGTGATGCTGACGCGTGGTGTCCGCGAGGCGCCAAGTTGACGCCCCATCAGGGAGAGGGCCGACTCCGGCGCCGGGCAAGGACCGCGCCGGCGCGGTCAGTTCTGCGAGGACACCGACGACGCGCTCCCCGTCCCGGGATCCAGGGCGTCCAGCGCACGCCGCAATCCGGTGAGCTTGCGCTCCAGATGGGCCGCCGTGGCCACCGCGGCCGCGTCCGTCGACTCGTCGTTCAGCTGCTTGGTGAGCGCCTCGGCCTGCTCCTCGACGGCGGCGAGCCGCGCCGACAGCTCGGCGAGCAGCCCCGCGGACTCCTTGGACTCCCCCGAGTCCTTCTCGCTGCCCTCGAGCTGGAGCCGCAGCAGCGACGCCTGCTCCCGCAGCTGGCAGTTCTTCATGTACAGCTCGACGAAGACCGAGACCTTCGCGCGCAGCACCCACGGGTCGAACGGCTTGGAGATGTAGTCCACCGCGCCCGCCGCGTATCCCCGGAAGGTGTGGTGCGGGCCGTGGTTGATCGCGGTGAGGAAGATGATCGGGATGTCCCGGGTCCGCTCCCGCCGCTTGATGTGCGCGGCGGTCTCGAAACCGTCCATGCCCGGCATCTGGACATCCAGCAGAATGACCGCGAAATCGTCCGTGAGCAGTGCTTTGAGCGCTTCCTCCCCGGACGATGCCCGCACCAGCGTCTGATCCAGCGCCGAGAGGATCGCCTCGAGCGCCAGCAGATTCTCCGGCCGGTCATCGACCAGGAGGATCTTGGCCTTCTGCACCATGGCCCGCCCTCCTCGCCCCGGCTTGGGGCCCTCCCTGTCCGCAGGACCTGGCACAGCACCCGCGGGTGCCGCCCCAGGGGACGACTCCCTTGCGCCGCCCGTCCTTGTGCCGGTCATCGTAGCCGCACCCCGCTCGTCGCCACACCCTGTCACCGCGATGTCACTGTGCACGTAGCGGAAACGCCGCAGGAGACCAGAAGGTTCCCCGTATACCGCACTTCTACACGACTTCGCGCACGACGCGTGGACAACTCCGCGCGTCCTCGGAAGCTTCCCGTCACCTTCGCACGCCCCGCCGGTCTCACTCCCCCCTCATCCACTGCTCCATGACCGTCAGCAGGTGATCGGGGTCGACCGGCTTGGTGACGTAGTCGGAGGCGCCCGACTCGATGGCCTTCTCCCGGTCGCCCTTCATCGCCTTCGCGGTGAGCGCGATGATCGGCAGCCCGGCGAACTGCGGCATCCGCCGGATCGCCGTGGTCGTCGCGTACCCGTCCATCTCGGGCATCATGATGTCCATCAGCACGACCGCCACGTCGTCGTGCTGCTCCAGGACCTCGATGCCCTCGCGGCCGTTCTCCGCGTACAGCACGGACAGGCCGTGCTGCTCCAGCACGCTGGTCAGGGCGAAGACGTTGCGGATGTCGTCGTCGACGATCAGCACCTTCTGCCCGCCGAAGCGGATGCCCTGGCGCGGCGTGCGCGCCGCCTGCGCCTCCTGCTCGACGGCCGGCCACTCCTCCAGCTCCGCGGAGGGCCGCTGGTCCTGCCGGAGCGAGACCCGGCGCCGGCGCCGGAACAGCGCCGCCGGACCGTTCTGCGCCTCCCGGTACGACGTCACCTCCGCCGGGGTCTCCTCCGGCGCCGCGGGCAGTTCGGCCGACGCCACCAGGTCCCCGGCCCCCAGCGCCGGCATGGGCGGCTGCTGGTAGCCGTTGGGCGGCAGCTCGCTCGGGTGCAGCGGCAGGTACAGCGTGAACGTCGAGCCGCGGCCCGGCTCGCTCTGCGCGTGGATCTCACCGCCGAGCAGCTGCGCGATCTCCCGCGAGATGGACAGCCCCAGGCCCGTGCCGCCGTACTTGCGGCTGGTGGTGCCGTCGGCCTGCTTGAACGCCTCGAAGATCACCCGCATCTTGCCTGCCGCGATGCCGATGCCCGTGTCGCTCACCGAGAACGCGATCAGGTCCGCGTCGGGGTCGGCCAGCGAACCGGCCTCCAGCAGCTGCTCCCGGATGGCCTGCGGGACCTCGTCCCGGGCGGGCCGGATGACCAGCTCGACCGATCCGGAGTCGGTGAACTTCACCGCGTTGGACAGCAGGTTCCGCAGCACCTGGAGCAGCCGCTGCTCGTCGGTGTGCAGGGTGGCCGGCAGCTCCGGCGAGATCCGCACCGACAGGTCCAGCCCCTTCTCCGCCGTCAGCGGCCGGAACGTGGCCTCCACGTAGTCCACGAGCTGCACCAGCGCGATACGCGTCGGGGAGACGTCCATCTTGCCCGCCTCGACCTTCGACAGGTCGAGGATGTCATTGATGAGCTGCAGCAGGTCCGACCCTGCGCCGTGGATCGTCTCGGCGAACTCCACCTGCTTCGGCGAGAGGTTCCCCTCCGCGTTGTCCGCGAGCAACTTGGCCAGAATCAGGAGCGAGTTGAGCGGCGTGCGCAGCTCGTGCGACATGTTCGCCAGGAACTCGCTCTTGTAGCGCATCGACACCGCGAGCTGCTCGGCGCGCTCCTCCAGGACCTGCCGCGCCTCCTCGATCTCGGTGTTCTTCACCTCGATGTCGCGGTTCTGACGGGCCAGCAGCTCGGCCTTCTCCTCCAGCTCGGCGTTGGACGCCTGGAGCGCCTTCTGCCGCTGCTCCAACTCCGCGGAGCGCTCCCGCAGTTGCTCGGTGAGCTCCTGGGACTGCGCCAGCAGCCGCTCGGTCTTGGTGTTGACCGAGATGGTGTTGACGCTGGTCGCGATCATCTCGGCGATCTGGTTGAGGAAGTCCTTCTGGATCGCCGTGAACGGCGTGAACGACGCCAGCTCGATGACGCCGAGTACCTTCCCCTCGAACACCACAGGCAGCACGATCACCTGGGCCGGCGGCGCCTCCCCGAGCCCCGAGGAGATCTTCAGGTAGCCGCTGGGCGCCTTGTCCACCAGGATCGTGCGCTTCTCCATCGCGGCCGTCCCGATCAGCCCCTCACCGGGCTGGAACGACGTCGGCATCGACCCCATGGAGTAGCCGTACGAGCCGAGCATCCGCAGCTCGAACTGCTCCTCAGCGGCCGCGTTCAGGTCCTCGCCGTCCACCAGCGGCATCGCGAGGAAGAACGCCCCGTGCTGCGCGGACACCACCGGGGTCAGCTCGCTCATGATCAGCGAGGCGACGTCCTCCAGGTCACGCCGGCCTTGCATCAGCGCCGAGATGCGGGCCAGGTTGCCCTTCAGCCAGTCCTGCTCCTTGTTGGCGATCGTGGTGTCGCGCAGGTTGGCGATCATCTTGTTGATGTAGTCCTGGAGCTCCTGGATCTCCCCGGACGCGTCCACGTCGATCTTCAGGTTCAGGTCGCCGCGGGTCACCGCGGTCGCCACGCGCGCGATGGCGCGCACCTGCCGGGTCAGGTTCCCGGCCATCTCGTTCACCGACTCGGTCAGGTCCCGCCAGGTGCCGTCCACGTCCCGCACCCGCGCCTGGCCGCCCAGCTGGCCCTCCGTGCCCACCTCACGGGCCACACGCGTGACCTCCTCGGCGAACGACGACAGCTGGTCGACCATCGTGTTGATCGTCGTCTTCAGCTCGAGGATCTCCCCGCGCGCGTCGATGTCGATCTTCTTCGTCAGGTCACCCTTGGCGATGGCCGTGGTGACCATGGCGATGTTGCGGACCTGGCCGGTCAGGTTGGAGGCCATGCCGTTCACCGACTCGGTGAGGTCCTTCCACGTGCCCGCCACACCCGGCACATGCGCCTGACCGCCCAGGATGCCGTCCGTACCCACCTCACGGGCCACCTTGGTGACCTGTTCGGCGAACGCGCTCAGCGTCTTCACCATCGTGTTGATGGTGTCCGCGAGCTGCGCCACCTCGCCGCGCGCCTCGATGCTGACCTGACGCGTCAGGTCGCCGTTGGCGACCGCGGCGGACACCTGGGAGATGTTCCGCACCTGGGTCGTGAGGTTCTTCGCCATCAGGTTGACGTTGTCGCTCAGGTCCTTCCAGATGCCCGTGACGCCCGGCACGTGCGCCTGACCGCCGAGGATGCCCTCGGTGCCCACCTCGCGGGCCACCCGGGTCACCTGCTCCGCGAACGACGACAGCTGGTCCACCATCGTGTTGACGGTGGTCACCAGCTCCAGGATCTCGCCCTTGGCGTCGACGGTGATCTTCTTCGACAGGTCGCCCTTGGCGACCGCCGTGGTGACCTCGGCGATGTTGCGCACCTGAAGGGTCAGGTTGTTCGCCATGCCGTTCACGGACTGGGTGAGGTCCTTCCAGGTGCCGGAGACGCCCTGCACCTCCGCCTGGCCGCCCAGGATGCCCTCGGTGCCCACCTCGCGGGCCACCCGGGTCACCTCCTCGGCGAACGACGACAGCTGGTCCACCATCGTGTTCAGCGTGTTCTTGAGCTCGAGGATCTCCCCGCGCGCGTCGACGGTGATCTTCTGCGAGAGGTCACCGCGCGCCACCGCCGTCGCCACCTGCGCGATGTTGCGCACCTGGCCGGTCAGGTTGGACGCCATGCCGTTCACGGAGTCCGTCAGGTCACGCCACACGCCGGCCACACCGGGCACCTGCGCCTGACCGCCGAGACGGCCCTCGGTGCCCACCTCGCGGGCCACCCGGGTCACCTGGTCGGCGAACGACGACAGCTGGTCGACCATCGTGTTGATGGTGTTCTTGAGCTCGAGGATCTCCCCGCGCGCGTCCACGTCGATCTTCTGCGACAGGTCGCCGCGCGCCACGGCCGTGGTGACCTGGGCGATGTTCCGCACCTGGGAGGTGAGGTTGCCGGCCATCGAGTTGACGGAGTCGGTGAGCTCCTTCCAGGTGCCGGACACCCCGGGCACCTGCGCCTGACCGCCCAGCCGGCCCTCCGTGCCCACGTCCCGCGCCATCCGCGTGACCTGGTCGGCGAAGCTCGACAGCTGGTCCACCATCGTGTTCACGGTGTTCTTCAGCTGGAGCATCTCGCCGGAGACGTCCACGGTGACCTTCTGCGACAGGTCGCCGTTGGCCACCGCCGTCGTCACCTGGGCGATGTTGCGCACCTGTCCGGTGAGGTTGCGGAACGCGGTGTTGACGGAGTCCGTCAGGTCCTTCCACGTGCCGGCCGCGCCCGGCACCTGCGCCTGGCCGCCCAGCTCGCCCTCGACACCGATCTCCCGCGCCACCCGCGTCACCTCGGCGCCGAACGCGGAGAGCTGGTCGACCATCGTGTTGACGGTGTTCTTCAGCTCCAGCATCTCGCCGGCCACGTCCACGGTGACCTTCTGCGACAGGTCGCCGTTGGCCACCGCCGTGGTGACCGCCGCGATGTCCCTCACCTGGGTGGTGAGGTTCCGGAAGACCGTGTTGACGGAGTCCGTGAGGTCCTTCCAGGTGCCCGCGGCGCCCGGCACGTTCGCCTGACCGCCCAGACGCCCCTCGGCGCCGACCTCGTTGGCGACCCGCGTGACCTCGTCCGCGAAGATCCGCAGCGTCTCGGTCATCTGGTTGATCGTCTCGGCGAGCTGCGCCACCTCGCCGCGCGCCGGCACCGTCACCTTGCGCGACAGGTCACCGTTGGCGACCGCCGTCGTCACCTCGGCGATCCCGCGCACCTGCGCGGTGAGGTTCCCGGCCATGGTGTTGACGGAGTCGGTGAGTTCCTTCCACACACCGTCGACACCCGGCACCTGCGCCTGACCGCCCAGGGCGCCCTCGGTGCCCACCTCGCGGGCAACGCGTGTCACCTCGGAGGAGAACGCGGAGAGCTGGTCCACCATCGTGTTGACGGTGTTCTTCAGCTCGAGCATCTCCCCCTCGACGTGCACCGTGACCTTGCGCGACAGGTCACCGCGCGCCACGGCCGTCGTCACCAGCGCGATGTCGCGCACCTGCGCCGTCAGCCGCTCCGCCATCGTGTTCACGGAGTCCGTCAGGTCCTTCCAGGACCCGGACATGCCCCGCACCTGCGCCTGACCGCCCAGCTTGCCCTCGGTGCCCACCTCGCTGGCCACGCGTGTGACCTCGTCGGTGAACGTCGAGAGCTGGTCGACCAGGTTGTTCACGGTCCGCGCGACCTTCAGGAACTCGCCGCGCAACGGATGCCCGGTCCCGTCCGGCGCCTGCGTCCGCAGCTCCATCCGCGGCGACAGATCACCCTCCGCCACCGCCGACAGCACCCGGCTCACCTCGGAGACCGGCCGTACGAGATCGTCCACCAGGGCGTTGGAGTGGTCGATCGCGGCCGCCCAGGAGCCCTCCGAGGGCCCCGTCTCCAGCCGTTCCGTGAGCTTTCCCTCACGCCCCACCATGCGGCGCACGCGCGCCAGCTCGCCCGTGAGGTGCAGGTTCCGGTCGGCGACCTCGTTGAAGACGGCGGCGATCTCCGCCATCACACCGTCGCCGGTCACCGTGAGGCGTTTGCGGAAGTTCCCGTCCCGCATCGACACCAGGGCGCCCAGCAGGCGGTTCATCGCGGCCGCCTCCACCGTCACCGTGCCGCCCCGGGCCTTCCCCGCCTTACTCAGGGACTGTCCGCCTTTCGCGCGCGTCGTCTTCGTGCTCCGCGTCGCTGCGCCAGACTCCACTGTGTCCCTCCCGCAGGGGTCGACCGTTACCGCTGTGCCCGGTCACACCGTCCAGGGTGCTCCCGTTGCTCCTGACTGCTTTTCCTGTTGGACCGAGATGCCCTGCCCGACGTTCCGAGGCGCGCCAGGAGGCTGCTGCCCACCCGGCCCCGGCGCCACACTGCCTGCCCGGACCTTCCCTACAAGCCTGCCCAGTGTTTCACCCCCGCGGAACCAGGCCATAACAGTTCGGCAGCTTCGCACATCGTCCGCACACCCGCCGGACGGCGAACACCTCGGACGGAAACACTGCAGACCGGCATCCGCTCGGACCGCGAAGGTAAGTAACCTTGCATGCGGCTGTCCAGCCACGCCGGCGCGTCCGGCCTGGGCGGTGGCACGAGCACGAGCGGGCATCGGAGGGGCGGCCGCACAACATGACCACCGGACTGATCCCGGGGGAGCAGCCCCCGGACGACCCACGGCCGACGGACGGCCTGCCGCACCAGCGGCACGAGCCGGCCGGCCAGGGAGCCATGCCCGTCGAGAACCGGTCGAGGAGTTCTGTGATCACCGCGCGCGCGGCCGCCAGCTTCGAGCCCGTCGGACGATCCGTCGCGAGTGCCCGGTCCTTCGTCCGTGACACCCTCCAGGGCTGGGGCTTCGGCGACATCGTCGACGACGCCGTGGTGCTGACCAGCGAGCTGGTGACCAACGCCGTCGTGCACGCGGGCACCTCCGCCGACCTGCTCTGCCTGCGCAGCGAGGACGGCGTCCGGATCGAGGTGGCCGACCGGTATCCCGAGCGTGAGGTCCCTCTCCAGGGCTTCCCGGTCGACATGGGCAACCCCGACCGCGAGGGCGGACGCGGCCTCCAGCTCTGCGCCGCCCTGGCCGGCCACTGGGGCGTCGACTACACGCCCACCCACAAGACCGTCTGGTTCCAGCTCGACCTCCCCGAGCGGCCGGTCGGCACCCGCGCCGCGGGCCCCGCCCTCCCCGCCCATCTGCTGCCGCTCGCCGACACCCGGGTCCGCGTCGCCGTCGTCCAGATCGACCGCTCCGGCTCCATCACCGCCTGGAACGAGGACGCGGAGGAACTGTTCGGCTACACCGCGGAGCAGGTCACCGGCAAGCCGCTCACCGACCTCGCCGCCTGGCCGCACACCCCCGGCACCGGCACCGGCATCGCCGACGCCCTCCAGCTCTCCCGCTGGGAGGGCTCCTACGGCGTCCGCGGCGCCCACGGCCGCGTCATCCCGGTGTACGCCTCCCACCTACGCGTCCGGGACACCGACGGCGAACCGTCAACCGTGTGTCTCCTGGTTCGCGACCACGAACGGGCGGTTCTGCAGACCCCGCTCCGGGCCCCCTCCACCGACTCCTCGGGCGGCTCCGAGGGCCCGAGCGCCGACCCGTTCGAGGTCTTCATCGGCTCCCCCGCCCCCGACGACCTCGACAGCCTGCTGCAGCGCACCGTGGAGCGCGCCCGCGACATGCTCGACGGCGACTCCGCCTTCCTGCTGCTCGCCACCGACGACGAGACGGAGCTGGAGGTCCGCGCCTCCACCGGCCTGCCCTCGGCCCGCCAGCGCTTCGCACGCGTCCCCGTGGAGGGCGGCCCCGGCCGCTACGGCTCCGCACGCATGCCGGCCGTCCACGAGGACCTCGCGGCCGTCCCGGGCGCGGTGCCGCTCCTCAACGGCACCGGGATGCGCTCGGTCGTCACCGTGCCCCTCAAGGTCGAGGGCCGCCTCACCGGCTCCCTCGGCGTCGCCGCCGAGGCCCCCGGCCGCTATTCCAACGAGGAGGCGCTGCGCCTCCAGTTCGCCGCGGACCGCATCGCCCTCGCCGTCGAGTCCGCCCGCCTGGGCGAGCTGGAGCGGCTGCGCCGCGGCTCCCTCAGCTTCCTCGTCGAGGCGTCCGACCTGCTGGCCGGCACCCTCGACCGCGACCAGACCCTGGCCCTGATGGCGCAGATGACGGTTCCGACGCTCGCCACCTGGTGTGCGGTCTACACGATCGCGGACCAGTCCTCCGAGCCGGACCTGTCCTACGTGCTGCACGAGGACGAGGAGCTCATCGACGGCATCAAGTCCCTGCTGTCCAAGATCGCCCCGCCGGACCCGGTACCCACGCCCGGCGCCCGCGTCTGGTCGGCGCCCGCGGAGATCGCCCACCAGGCGGCCCTGCGCACGTCCATGCGCAGCCTCGGCCTGAGCGGCGGCCCCACCCGGCACGTCACCACAGGCATCGGCCCCACCCTCGCCA
The DNA here is from genome assembly GCF_022869105.1 of Streptomyces sp. BJ20. Classification (NCBI taxonomy): domain Bacteria; kingdom Bacillati; phylum Actinomycetota; class Actinomycetes; order Kitasatosporales; family Streptomycetaceae; genus Streptomyces; species Streptomyces sp. BJ20. The sequence continues at coordinate 1,691,792 of NZ_CP094918.1, read as the reverse complement.
CGGCCTCCGCGGTCGGCGGCGAGACGGTGGTGCTGCCCCTGGTGGCCCGTAACCGCGTCATCGGCATGCTGACGCTGGGCAAGCCCACGGACGAGCACTTCCGCCAGGAGATCCTGGAACTGGCCGAGGACCTGTCCCGCCGGGCCGCACTGGCCCTGGACAACGCCCGCCTCTACTCGGAGCGCACGGCCATCAGCCAGTCCCTCCAGCGCAGTCTGCTGCCGCCGGAGCTGCCGCAGATCGACGGCGTCGAGGTCGAGGTCATCTACCGCGCGGCCGGCGAGGGCAACGAAGTGGGCGGCGACTTCTACGACCTCTTCCCGATCAGCGACGGCGCCTACGGCTTCGCCATCGGCGACGTCTGCGGCACGGGCCCGAACGCGGCGGCCGTCACCGGCCTCGCCCGGCACGCGCTGCGTCTGCTCGCCAGGGAGGGCCTGAGCGGCCCGTCGGTCCTGGAGCGCCTGAACTCCGCGATCCTCGACGAGGGCGAGCGCAGCCGCTTCCTCACGCTTCTGTACGGCGAGATGCGCCCGCAGGAGGACGGCAGCGCGGAACTGAAGGTGGTCTGCGCGGGCCACCCGCTGCCGCTGCGCCTCCGCCAGGACGGCACGGTCGAACCGGCCGCCGAGCCGCAGCCGCTGCTCGGCGTCCTGGAGGACCTGGAGCTGCGCGAGGAAACGGTGACTCTGGACCCGGGTGACGTCCTGCTGTGCGTCACGGACGGCGTCACCGAGCGCCGTGAGGGCTCCAGGATGCTGGGCGACGACGGCCTCGCCGAGGTTCTGACGACATGTACGGGGCTGACGGCCGGCGCCGTCGCGGCGCGCATCATGCGCGCGGTGGAACGCTTCGCCTCGGACGCGCCGTCGGACGACATGGCGATTCTCGCGATGCGCGTGCCGGGCCTCCAGCAGGACTGATCCCCCCACCACGCCAGGGCATGAGAAAGGCCCCGCCCAATTGGGCGGGGCCTTTCTGGCTGAGCCCCCAAACGGAATCGAACCGTTGACCTTCTCCTTACCATGGAGACGCTCTGCCGACTGAGCTATAGGGGCCTGTCGCCGCTTCGGCTTCCCTCGCGGCAACGGAATAGATCATACCCTGTGCGGAGCCGTGCTCCCAACCACGCTCAGAGGGCCGGCGCGAGCAGTCCTCCCAGCGCATTGCACACGGACGCGGTCCGCTGCATGTCCCGCTTCGTCAGGGAGCCGTCGACGGGCAGAGCGAGCGTCTCGTCGGCAGCCCTCTCGGTCTCGGGCAGCGACACGCAACGGCGGAACTCAGGCAGCCGGTGCACGGGCGTCTGCACGGGTATCCGGCACGCAACTCCCTTGGCTCGTACGGCGCGTGCGAAGGCGTCCCGGTCGGGCCGCCCGTTCCCGGGCACCCGCACGACGTACTCCAGACAGCTGTGGCCGGCGCCTCGCTCAGGAGTCCGCACGCCTCGCAGCCGGGTGTCGAGATACGCGGCCCGCTCCCGTCGCCGCGCCGTCTCGTCGCGGGACGCGTCCAGCTCCGTGTGCTCCAGCACCAGAAGACCGTGCCGCTGCCCGAGCGCGCGCAACTGCCCCAGGTCGGCGGGGTGTCCGAAGCGGTGGACGACAACGACCGCCGCGGTCCGTGGAGTCAGCGCCGCGTCGACCGCGGCGGGGTCGAGGCAGTACGTCGCCGGGTCTATGTCCGCGAACGCGGGCAGCGCACCCGCAAGCGTCACGGCCCGCGCGACCTCCACGTTGCCGAAGGCCGGTACGACGACCTCGTCACCGGCTCCTACGCCGGCCGCCCTGAGCAGTGCAGCAGTTCCCATGCCGGAGATGCTCGGCGGGCAACGTGAACGTCAAGTGACGGACAACAAAAAAGGGTTGGTCCCTGAACCGAAGTTCAGGGACCAACCCTTGTAAGAATTGTTCGGCGGCGTCCTACTCTCCCACAGGGTCCCCCCTGCAGTACCATCGGCGCTGTAAGGCTTAGCTTCCGGGTTCGGAATGTAACCGGGCGTTTCCCCTACGCTATGACCACCGAAACACTATGAAACTGACAACCGCCGGCATGCCGTGACCATGGCATGGGGTTGTTCGTGGTTTCAGAACCAACACAGTGGACGCGAGCAACTGAGGACAAGCCCTCGGCCTATTAGTACCGGTCAACTCCACACGTTACCGTGCTTCCATATCCGGCCTATCAACCCAGTCGTCTACTGGGAGCCTTACCCCATCAAGTGGGTGGGAGTCCTCATCTCGAAGCAGGCTTCCCGCTTAGATGCTTTCAGCGGTTATCCCTCCCGAACGTAGCCAACCAGCCATGCCCTTGGCAGAACAACTGGCACACCAGAGGTTCGTCCGTCCCGGTCCTCTCGTACTAGGGACAGCCCTTCTCAAGACTCCTACGCGCACAGCGGATAGGGACCGAACTGTCTCACGACGTTCTAAACCCAGCTCGCGTACCGCTTTAATGGGCGAACAGCCCAACCCTTGGGACCGACTCCAGCCCCAGGATGCGACGAGCCGACATCGAGGTGCCAAACCATCCCGTCGATATGGACTCTTGGGGAAGATCAGCCTGTTATCCCCGGGGTACCTTTTATCCGTTGAGCGACGGCGCTTCCACAAGCCACCGCCGGATCACTAGTCCCGACTTTCGTCCCTGCTCGACCCGTCGGTCTCACAGTCAAGCTCCCTTGTGCACTTACACTCAACACCTGATTACCAACCAGGCTGAGGGAACCTTTGGGCGCCTCCGTTACCCTTTAGGAGGCAACCGCCCCAGTTAAACTACCCATCAGACACTGTCCCTGATCCGGATCACGGACCCAGGTTAGACATCCAGCACGACCAGACTGGTATTTCAACGACGACTCCCACCGAACTGGCGTCCGATGCTCAAAGTCTCCCAGCTATCCTACACAAGCCGAACCGAACACCAATATCAAACTGTAGTAAAGGTCCCGGGGTCTTTCCGTCCTGCTGCGCGAAACGAGCATCTTTACTCGTAGTGCAATTTCACCGGGCCTATGGTTGAGACAGTCGAGAAGTCGTTACGCCATTCGTGCAGGTCGGAACTTACCCGACAAGGAATTTCGCTACCTTAGGATGGTTATAGTTACCACCGCCGTTTACTGGCGCTTAAGTTCTCAGCTTCGCCTGGACGAATCCAAGCTAACCGGTCCCCTTAACGTTCCAGCACCGGGCAGGCGTCAGTCCGTATACATCGCCTTACGGCTTCGCACGGACCTGTGTTTTTAGTAAACAGTCGCTTCTCGCTGGTCTCTGCGGCCACCCCCAGCTCAGAGCGCGAAGCTCATCACCGGACGTGGCCCCCCTTCTCCCGAAGTTACGGGGGCATTTTGCCGAGTTCCTTAACCATAGTTCACCCGAACGCCTCGGTATTCTCTACCTGACCACCTGAGTCGGTTTAGGGTACGGGCCGCCATGAAACTCGCTAGAGGCTTTTCTCGACAGCATAGGATCATCCACTTCACCACAATCGGCTCGGCATCAGGTCTCAGACACATGCCAGGCGGATTTACCTACCTGACGTCCTACACCCTTACCCCGGGACAACCACCGCCCGGGATGGACTACCTTCCTGCGTCACCCCATCACTCACCTACTACCAGCTCGGGTCACCGGCTCCACCACTCCGACCTCGTCCGAAGACTCAGCCGGCGGCTTCACGGGCTTAGCATCACTGGATTCGATGTTTGACGCTTCACAGCGGGTACCGGAATATCAACCGGTTATCCATCGACTACGCCTGTCGGCCTCGCCTTAGGTCCCGACTTACCCTGGGCAGATCAGCTTGACCCAGGAACCCTTAGTCAATCGGCGCACACGTTTCTCACGTGTGAATCGCTACTCATGCCTGCATTCTCACTCGTCAACCGTCCACAACTCGCTTCCGCGGCTGCTTCACCCGGCAGACGACGCTCCCCTACCCATCACAGCACCCGTTGGGGCTATCTGCTGCAATGACACGACTTCGGCGGTACGCTTGAGCCCCGCTACATTGTCGGCGCGGAATCACTAGACCAGTGAGCTATTACGCACTCTTTCAAGGGTGGCTGCTTCTAAGCCAACCTCCTGGTTGTCTGTGCGACTCCACATCCTTTCCCACTTAGCGTACGCTTAGGGGCCTTAGTCGATGCTCTGGGCTGTTTCCCTCTCGACCATGGAGCTTATCCCCCACAGTCTCACTGCCGCGCTCTCACTTACCGGCATTCGGAGTTTGGCTAAGGTCAGTAACCCGGTAGGGCCCATCGCCTATCCAGTGCTCTACCTCCGGCAAGAAACACACGACGCTGCACCTAAATGCATTTCGGGGAGAACCAGCTATCACGGAGTTTGATTGGCCTTTCACCCCTAACCACAGGTCATCCCCCAGGTTTTCAACCCTGGTGGGTTCGGTCCTCCACGAAGTCTTACCTCCGCTTCAACCTGCCCATGGCTAGATCACTCCGCTTCGGGTCTTGAGCGTGCTACTGAAACGCCCTGTTCGGACTCGCTTTCGCTACGGCTTCCCCACCCGGGTTAACCTCGCAACACACCGCAAACTCGCAGGCTCATTCTTCAAAAGGCACGCAGTCACGACGTTGAGTGCAAGCACTCAACGCGACGCTCCCACGGCTTGTAGGCACACGGTTTCAGGTACTATTTCACTCCGCTCCCGCGGTACTTTTCACCATTCCCTCACGGTACTATCCGCTATCGGTCACCAGGGAATATTTAGGCTTAGCGGGTGGTCCCGCCAGATTCACACGGGATTTCTCGGGCCCCGTGCTACTTGGGTGTCTCTCAAACGAGCCGCTGACGTTTCGACTACGGGGGTCTTACCCTCTACGCCGGACCTTTCGCATGTCCTTCGCCTACATCAACGGTTTCTGACTCGTCTCATGGCCGGCAGACCATGAAAGAGAGATCCCACAACCCCGAATGCGCAACCCCTGCCGGGTCTCACACGCATACGGTTTGGCCTCATCCGGTTTCGCTCGCCACTACTCCCGGAATCACGGTTGTTTTCTCTTCCTGCGGGTACTGAGATGTTTCACTTCCCCGCGTTCCCTCCACTTGCCCTATGTGTTCAGGCAAGGGTGACAGCCCATGACGACTGCCGGGTTTCCCCATTCGGACACCCCCGGATCAAAGCCTGGTTGACGACTCCCCGGGGCCTATCGTGGCCTCCCACGTCCTTCATCGGTTCCTGGTGCCAAGGCATCCACCGTGCGCCCTTAAAAACTTGGCCACAGATGCTCGCGTCCACTGTGCAGTTCTCAAACAACGACCAACCACCCATCACCCCAAGCCAAACGGCTCGAGTGCACTGGGGCCGGCACTGAAGGCGACCACACGGCCGTACCCTCAGACACCCAACAGCGTGCCCGGCCAACTCCCGCCCGGAGATCATGCGTTCCACGCTCTTGCGAGCAGTACTAGCAGCCTCCGGCCCAGAACCTGGCCGAGTAGTCAACGTTCCACCCATGAGCAACCAGCATCAGACGTTCGCTGATGAACTGGCCTCTGACCAACCGGAGTTGGTGAGAAGTGCTCCTTAGAAAGGAGGTGATCCAGCCGCACCTTCCGGTACGGCTACCTTGTTACGACTTCGTCCCAATCGCCAGTCCCACCTTCGACAGCTCCCTCCCACAAGGGGTTGGGCCACCGGCTTCGGGTGTTACCGACTTTCGTGACGTGACGGGCGGTGTGTACAAGGCCCGGGAACGTATTCACCGCAGCAATGCTGATCTGCGATTACTAGCGACTCCGACTTCATGGGGTCGAGTTGCAGACCCCAATCCGAACTGAGACCGGCTTTTTGAGATTCGCTCCACCTCGCGGTATCGCAGCTCATTGTACCGGCCATTGTAGCACGTGTGCAGCCCAAGACATAAGGGGCATGATGACTTGACGTCGTCCCCACCTTCCTCCGAGTTGACCCCGGCGGTCTCCCGTGAGTCCCCAGCACCACAAGGGCCTGCTGGCAACACGGGACAAGGGTTGCGCTCGTTGCGGGACTTAACCCAACATCTCACGACACGAGCTGACGACAGCCATGCACCACCTGTACACCGACCACAAGGGGGGCACCATCTCTGATGCTTTCCGGTGTATGTCAAGCCTTGGTAAGGTTCTTCGCGTTGCGTCGAATTAAGCCACATGCTCCGCCGCTTGTGCGGGCCCCCGTCAATTCCTTTGAGTTTTAGCCTTGCGGCCGTACTCCCCAGGCGGGGCACTTAATGCGTTAGCTGCGGCACGGACGACGTGGAATGTCGCCCACACCTAGTGCCCACCGTTTACGGCGTGGACTACCAGGGTATCTAATCCTGTTCGCTCCCCACGCTTTCGCTCCTCAGCGTCAGTATCGGCCCAGAGATCCGCCTTCGCCACCGGTGTTCCTCCTGATATCTGCGCATTTCACCGCTACACCAGGAATTCCGATCTCCCCTACCGAACTCTAGCTTGCCCGTATCGACTGCAGACCCGGGGTTAAGCCCCGGGCTTTCACAACCGACGTGACAAGCCGCCTACGAGCTCTTTACGCCCAATAATTCCGGACAACGCTCGCGCCCTACGTATTACCGCGGCTGCTGGCACGTAGTTAGCCGGCGCTTCTTCTGCAGGTACCGTCACTTTCGCTTCTTCCCTGCTGAAAGAGGTTTACAACCCGAAGGCCGTCATCCCTCACGCGGCGTCGCTGCATCAGGCTTTCGCCCATTGTGCAATATTCCCCACTGCTGCCTCCCGTAGGAGTCTGGGCCGTGTCTCAGTCCCAGTGTGGCCGGTCGCCCTCTCAGGCCGGCTACCCGTCGTCGCCTTGGTGAGCCATTACCTCACCAACAAGCTGATAGGCCGCGGGCTCATCCTGCACCGCCGGAGCTTTCGACCCGCTTGGATGCCCAAGCGGGTCAGTATCCGGTATTAGACCCCGTTTCCAGGGCTTGTCCCAGAGTGCAGGGCAGATTGCCCACGTGTTACTCACCCGTTCGCCACTAATCCCCTCCCGAAGGAGGTTCATCGTTCGACTTGCATGTGTTAAGCACGCCGCCAGCGTTCGTCCTGAGCCAGGATCAAACTCTCCGTGAATGTTTACCCGACAGTGCTTAATTAAAAGCGCGGGTGCACACATCACGAGAGCGGAACATCGGGAGGAATAGTCCCGACGTTCACAGCGTCCTCGCTGTGTTTTTTCAAAGGAACCTCGACCATCCGAAACCGGATGGACGGGGTATCAACATATCTGGCGTTGACTTTTGGCACGCTGTTGAGTTCTCAAGGAACGGACGCTTCCTTCGTACTCACCCTGTCGGGCTTTCCTCCGGGCGCTTCCCTTCGGTCTTGCGTTTCCGACTCTATCAGATCTTTCCGATCCGATTTCCTCGGTGCTTTCCAGGTCAACGCTTTCGCGCTTTCCTTTCCGGCGGATCCGACTTTATCAGAGATTCTGAGCCGGTTTTCCCACCCTCACCGGGCAGTGGTGTCCGACCGCGTGAAGTGGTCGGGTGCCCGCTCGGGAGGAGCTGTAAACGTACTGGAGCGGGGCGCCCCGATGCAAATCGAGGCGCCCCGCTGCCGGTTGACGCGTGTGTGGAGTCCGACGCTCCGTCAGACCTCGACCACCACGGGGAGGATCATCGGCCGGCGCCGGTAGGTGTCGGAGACCCACTTGCCCAGCGTGCGGCGGATGAGCTGCTGCAGCTGGTGGGGTTCGACGACCCCGTCCTGCGCCGAGCGCTCGAGCGTCTCCGTGATCCGCGGGATCACGTCGCCGAACGCGGAGTCCTCGATGCCGGAGCCGCGGGCCTGGATGTGCGGTCCGCCGGTGAGCTTGCCGGTGGAGGCGTCCATGACCACGAAGACCGAGATGATGCCCTCGTCACCGAGGATCTTGCGGTCCTTGAGCGCCGGTTCGCGGACGTCGCCGACGGAGAGGCCGTCGACGTAGACGTAGCCCGCCTGGACCTTGCCGGAGATCTTGGCCTTGCCCTGGACGAGGTCGACGACCACGCCGTCCTCGGCGATGACGATGCGGTCGTGCGGAACGCCGGTGAGGGCGCCCAGCTCGGCGTTGGCGCGCAGATGGCGCCACTCGCCGTGGACCGGCATCAGGTTCTTCGGGCGGCAGATGTTGTAGAAGTACAGCAGCTCACCGGCCGAGGCGTGTCCGGAGACGTGCACCTTGGCGTTGCCCTTGTGGACGACGTTGGCGCCCCAGCGGGTCAGGCCGTTGATCACGCGGTAGACCGCGTTCTCGTTGCCGGGGATCAGCGACGACGCCAGGATCACCGTGTCGCCGTCCACGATGCGGATCTGGTGGTCGCGGTTGGCCATGCGGGACAGCGCGGCCATCGGCTCGCCCTGGGAACCCGTGCAGACCAGGACCACCTCGCTGTCGGGGAGGTCGTCCAGCGTCTTGACGTCCACGACCAGGCCCGGCGGAACCTTCAGATATCCGAGGTCACGGGCGATGCCCATGTTGCGCACCATCGAGCGGCCGACGAAGGCGACCCGGCGGCCGTACTCGTGGGCCGCGTCCAGGATCTGCTGGATGCGGTGGACGTGGCTGGCGAAGCTGGCCACGATGATCCGCTTGCGGGCGCCGGCGAAGACCTGGCGCAGCACGCCCGAGATCTCGCGCTCGGGCGGGACGAAGCCCGGGACCTCGGCGTTCGTGGAGTCGGACAGGAGGAGGTCGATGCCCTCCTCGCTGAGCCTGGCGAACGCGTGCAGGTCGGTGAGGCGGCTGTCCAGCGGGAGCTGGTCCATCTTGAAGTCGCCCGTGTGCACCGCCATGCCGGCGGGTGTGCGGATGGCGACGGCCAGCGCGTCCGGGATGGAGTGGTTGACCGCCACGAACTCGCAGTCGAAGGGGCCGATGCGCTCGCGCTGACCCTCCGCGACCTGGAGGGTGTACGGGCGGATGCGGTGCTCCTGGAGCTTGGCCTCGATGAGGGCGAGGGTGAGCTTGGAGCCGATCAGCGGGATGTCCGGCTTCTCGCGCAGGAGGAAGGGGACGCCGCCGATGTGGTCCTCGTGGCCATGGGTGAGGACGATGCCCTCGATGTCGTCGAGACGGTCCCGGACGGACGAGAAGTCGGGCAGGATCAGGTCGATTCCGGGCTGCTCCTCTTCGGGGAAGAGCACTCCGCAGTCGACGATCAGCAGGCGGCCTCCGTACTCGAAGACCGTCATGTTGCGGCCGATCTCGCCGAGGCCGCCGAGCGGGGTGACCCGCAGGCCGCCTTCGGGCAGCGGCGGGGGCGGGCCGAGTTCAGGATGCGGATGACTCAAAAGACTCTCCTCACCACACGCGCCACGTACCGGTGGGGCACGTGGCGCGCATGACGTTCGTGCAGAAGCAGTTGTCGTGGGTGATGCGGGCACCGGTTGGCCCGCGTATTCAGTTGTGGAGTCGATCTGCGCGCCCGGGGCGCGCCAAGTCTGATTACTGGAGTTCTACCCCGCCCGCGGCAAGATCGATCTTGAGCTGCTCGATCTCTTCGGGCGTGCACTCGACCATGGGGGCGCGCAGGGGGCCGGCGGGGAGGCCCTTGAGTGCGAGCGCCGCCTTGGTGGTCATGACGCCCTGAGTGCGGAACATGCCCGTGTAGACGGGGAGCAGCTTCTGGTGGATCTCGGTGGCCTTCTGGACGTCACCGGAGGTGTACGCCTCGACCAGGGCGCGCAGCTCGGGCGTGACGACGTGACCGACGACGGAGACGAAGCCGACCGCGCCGATGGAGAGCAGCGGCAGGTTGAGCATGTCGTCGCCGGAGTACCAGGCGAGCCCGGTGCGGGCGATGGCCCAGCCGGCGCGGCCGAGGTCGCCCTTGGCGTCCTTGTTGGCGACGATCCGCGGGTGCTCGGCGAGGCGGACGATCGTCTCCGTGCTGATCGGGACGCCACTGCGGCCGGGGATGTCGTAGAGCATCACGGGCAGCCCGGCGGCGTCGGCGACGGCCGTGAAGTGCCGGTAGAGGCCCTCCTGCGGGGGCTTGTTGTAGTACGGCGTGACGACCAGCAGGCCGTGGGCGCCGGCGCGCTCCGCGGCGCGGGCCAGCTCCATGCTGTGGTGGGTGTCGTTGGTGCCGACACCGGCCACGACGTGGGCGCGGTCGCCGACCGCCTCCACGATCGCCCGTACGAGGTCCGCTTTCTCCGCGTCGCTGGTGGTGGGGGACTCGCCGGTGGTGCCGTTGACGATCAGGCCGTCGTTGCCTGCGTCCACCAGGTGGGTGGCGAGCCGCTGTGCGCCGTCGAGGTCGAGTGCGCCGTCCGCCGTGAAGGGCGTGACCATGGCGGTGAGGACCCGCCCGAAGGGGGTCTGCGGAGTCGAGGTCGGAGCCATGGGTTACACGCTACTCGTTGCTCAGGTCGGGGTCCTCCCTCGGGGGAGGCGACGGAGGGGTGCGAAGGGGGCCCGGCACTGCCTGCTCGGGGGTTCAGGCAGTGCCGGGCCCGTTTGATCAGGCTAGATGAACTTCACGAAATGCCGCAATACGGACACTTCGCGCGGCTGATGCGTACATCTGTACTCGGCAGCCGCGCCGGGGCGCGGGAGGGCGCCGCTACGGGGCGACGCGCCCGTTGGCGTTGAAGGCGGCGTAGGTCAGCGGCATCAGGCGGGCCCACTCGGCCTCCATCTTCTCGCCGACCATCTCGATCTCCCGCTGCGGGAAGGACGGCACCTTCGCCAGCTCGTGCTGGGTGCGCAGGCCGAGGAAGTGCATCAGCGAGCGGGCGTTGCAGGTCGCGTACATCGACGAGTACAGGCCGACGGGGAGGACCGAGCGGGCGACCTCGCGGGCCACGCCGGCGGCCAGCATCTCCTGGTACGCCTCGTAGGCCTGCCGGTACGAGTCCTCCATGGCGCGTCCGACGAGCTCCTGCTGTTCCTTGGTGCCCTCGACGAAGCGGTACTTGCCGGGGCGGCCCTCCTGGACCAGCTTGCGGTCGGTGTCCGGGACGTAGAAGACCGGCTGGAGCTCCCGGTAGCGGCCCGACTCCTCGTTGTACGACCAGCCGACCCGGTGCCGCATGAACTCGCGGAAGACGAAGATCGGGGCGCTCACGAAGAAGGTCATCGAGTTGTGCTCGAAGGGGCTGCCGTGCCGGTCCCGCATCAGGTAGTTGATCAGGCCCTTGGACCGCTCGGGGTCCTTCTGCAGCTCGTCCAGGGACTGCTCGCCGAGGGTCGAGACGCGGGCGGCGAACAGCACGTCGGCGTCGGACGCGGTGTGCTTCACCAGCTCGACGGTCACATCGCTGCGGAAACTCGGCTTGAGGTCGTCGGCAGGGGTGTCGGTCACGGCGCGGAGGGTCCTTCCATCACTTCTGGGGCGCCGCCCACTCTACGGCGCGGACGCGGGGCCGTCCGGACCCCCGAGGGTGGTGACCGGGGACACAGATCGATAGCCTCACCGGGCACAGCCCCTGCATGGATCGAGTGAGGACCACCGTGCCCCTGCCCTTCCTGACGGCCGACCGCGCCTTCGACACCACGGACGACGTCGCGCTGCCGTACGACGACCGGGACCGCTGGCGGCGTCCCTACCGACCCGGCCCCTGGCGCGTGGGCGCGGCCGCGGTCCTGCTGCTGCTCGCCTCGTTCGTGCTGTTCTCGTCCGTGGTCATCGCGGCGACCGCCACGCCCGCGTCGGCGGCCACCGTGTTCGGGTTCGCGCTGGTCATCGTGGTGGCCGCACTGCGGCTGCTGCGCATGGGGGTGTGGGTCAGCGCCCGGGGGCTGCGCCACGTGGCCCTCGTCAGCACCCGTACGACGCCCTGGGACCAGGTCACGGCGGTGCGTACGGTGCAGCAGCCGGTGCGCTGGCTGGGGCTGCCGAGGACCGTGCAGGGGCAGGCGCTGGTGATGAACCGGCGGGGCCGCTCGTCCGACGGCCCGGTGCCGCTGCTGACCTCGCACAACGCGGACTTCCTGGGGCGCGACCCGCTGGCCTTCGACCGGGCGGCCGACACGGTCGAGGCCTGGGCGGACGAATACGGGCGGGACTGAGGTCCGCCCGCGCGCTCAGGAGGCGGTCTTGCGCAGGGCGATGGCCCGCTGCATCGCCCTGCGGGCGCGCGGGGTGTCCCGGGCGTCGTGGTAGGCCACGGCGAGCCGGAACCAGCTGCGCCAGTCGTCTGGCGCGTCCTCCGTCTCGGCCTTGCGCAGCGCGAAGACCTCGTCGGCCGACTCACGGTCGACGCGGCCGCTGGGCAGCCGCTTGAGGTTGTCGACGGGCAGGCCGCCCTCGGCGTCCAGCTCGGCGGCGAGCCGGTTGGCGTCCCGGACGAACTGGGTGTTCTTCCAGAGGAACCACACGCCGATGACCGGCAGGATCAGCACGGCCACGCCGAAGGTGACCGTGAGGAGCGTGCCGGCCTTGATGAGCAGCACGCCGCGGCTGCCGACCAGGACGAAGTAGACGACCAGGACGGCGGCCGTCAGGGCGTAGGAGATCTTCGCGCGCATAGGGGTGGGACCGGCTCAGTTCAGGTCGAGGAAGTGTTCCAGGCCGAAGGTGAGGCCGGGAGTGGTCACCACGCGGCGCACGCCGAGCAGGATGCCCGGCATGAAGCTGCTGTGGTGCAGGGAGTCGTGGCGGACGGTGAGGGTCTCGCCCTCAGCGCCGAGCAGGACCTCCTGGTGGGCGAGGAGACCCCGCAGCCGCACCGCGTGCACCGGGACCCCGTCGACGTCCGCGCCGCGGGCGCCGTCGAGGGCGGTGGCCGTGGCGTCCGGGGCGGGGGCGCTGCCGGCCTGGCGGCGGGCCTCGGCGATGAGCTGGGCGGTACGCGTGGCGGTGCCGCTGGGCGCGTCCACCTTGTTGGGGTGGTGCAGCTCCACGACCTCGACGGACTCGAAGTACGGGGCGGCGATCTGGGCGAACTTCATGGTCAGCACGGCACCGATGGAGAAGTTCGGGGCGATGAGCACGCCCGTCTCCGGGGACTGGTCGAGCCATCCCTTGAGCTGCGCGAGGCGGTCGTCGGTCCAGCCGGTGGTGCCGACCACCGCGTGGATGCCGTGGCGCACGCAGAAGTCGAGGTTGCCCATGACCGAGGCGGGGGTGGTCAGCTCGACGGCGACCTGGGCGCCGGTCTCGGCGAGGGTCTCCAGCTTGTCGCCCCGGCCGAGGGCGGCCACCAGTTCCATGTCCTCGGCGGCCTCGACCGCCCGTACCGCCTCGGAGCCGATCCGGCCCTTGGCGCCGAGGACCGCCACGCGCAGCTTGCTCATGTCTGTTGCTTCCTTACCGGGTGTGGTGCCGGGGTGGTCAGGCGACGGCCTCGTGCAGCCGGGCCGCCTGCTTGTCCTTCAGCGGGCCGATGACCGACAGGGAGGGCCGCCGCCCCAGGATGTCGCGGGCGACCGAGCGCACGTCGTCCGGGGTGACCGAGGCTATCCGGGACAGCATGTCGTCGACCGACATCTGCTCGCCCCAGCACAGCTCGCTCTTGCCGATACGGTTCATCAGCGCGCCGGTGTCCTCCAGGCCGAGGACGGTGGAGCCCTTCAGCTGGCCGATGGCGCGCTCGATCTCGTCGTCGGGCAGCCCGTGCGCGGCTACCTGGTCCAGCTCGTCGCGGCAGATCTTCAGCACGTCGTGCACCTGGGAGGGCCGGCAGCCCGCGTACACCCCGAACAGACCGCAGTCGGCGAAGCCCGACGTGTACGAGTACACGCTGTAGGCCAGGCCGCGCTTCTCGCGGACCTCCTGGAACAGCCGGGAGGACATGCCGCCGCCGAGGGCGGTGTTCAGCACGCCGAGCGCCCAGCGCCGCTCGTCGGTGCGGGCGAGGCCCGGCATGCCGAGCACGATGTGCGCCTGCTCCGTCTTGCGGCCGAGGAGCTCGACGCGCCCGGCGGTGCGCAGGGCGCGCCGGCCGCCGCGCGGGGCGATCGGCTGCGCCTCGGGGTCCTTGAGCGCGCCGGCCTTCTCGAAGGCGGCGCGGACCTGGCGGACGACCTTGTTGTGGTCGACGTTGCCCGCGCAGGCGACCACCAGGTGCGTGGGGTCGTAGTGCTTCCTGTAGAAGCGGCGGATGCGGTCGGCGGTGAGGGCGTTGACCGTGTCGACCGTGCCGAGGACGGGGCGGCCGAGGGGGTTGTCGCCGAACATCGTGTGCGCGAACAGGTCGTGCACGCAGTCGCCCGGGTCGTCCTCGGTCATCGCGATCTCTTCGAGGATGGCGCCGCGCTCGACGTCGACGTCCTCCTCGCGGATCACCGAGCCGGTCAGCATGTCGCACACCACGTCGATGGCGAGCGGCAGGTCGGTGTCGAGCACGCGCGCGTAGTAGCACGTGTACTCCTTGGCCGTGAACGCGTTCATCTCGCCGCCGACGGCGTCGACGGCCGCGGAGATGTCCAGTGCGGAGCGGGTGGCCGTGCCCTTGAAGAGCAGGTGCTCCAGGTAGTGGGTGGCGCCGCCCAGGGCCGGGGTCTCGTCGCGGGAGCCGACGTGTGCCCAGATGCCGAAGGTCGCCGAGCGGACCGAGGGCAGGGTCTCGGTGACGATGCGCAGGCCTCCGGGGAGGGTGGTCCTGCGGACCGTGCCGATGCCGTTCTCGCCCTTGATGAGGGTTTGGGTACGGGCGACGGCCCGCGCCTCCGAGGAGGTGCGGGCCGTCGCCTTGGAGCCACGGGACGTCACTTGTCGGCGTCGTCCTTCTTGTCGTCGGAGGCGTCCTCGCCCTCGATCACGGGGATCAGGGAGAGCTTGCCGCGGGAGTCGATCTCGGCGATCTCGACCTGGACCTTGTGGCCCACGCCGAGGACGTCCTCGACGTTCTCCACGCGCTTGCCGCCGGCCAGCTTGCGGATCTGCGAGATGTGCAGCAGACCGTCCTTGCCGGGGAGCAGGGAGACGAACGCGCCGAAGGTCGTGGTCTTGACGACCGTGCCCAGGTAGCGCTCGCCGACCTCGGGCATCGTCGGGTTGGCGATGCCGTTGATCGTGGCGCGGGCGGCCTCGGCGGCCGGGCCGTCGGCGGCGCCGATGTAGATGGTGCCGTCGTCCTCGATCGTGATCTCGGCGCCGGTGTCCTCCTGGATCTGGTTGATCATCTTGCCCTTGGGGCCGATGACCTCGCCGATCTTGTCGACCGGGATCTTCACGGTGATGATCCGCGGCGCGTTGGGGGACATCTCGTCCGGCGTGTCGATCGCTTCCATCATCACGTCGAGGATGTGGAGGCGGGCGTCACGGGCCTGCTTGAGGGCGGCGGCCAGGACGGAGGCCGGGATGCCGTCCAGCTTGGTGTCGAGCTGGAGGGCGGTCACGAAGTCCTTGGTGCCGGCGACCTTGAAGTCCATGTCGCCGAAGGCGTCCTCCGCACCGAGGATGTCGGTGAGGGCGACGTAGTGCGTCTCGCCGTTGATCTCCTGGGAGATCAGGCCCATGGCGATACCGGCGACGGGGGCCTTCAGCGGCACACCGGCGTTCAGCAGCGACATGGTGGAGGCGCAGACCGAGCCCATGGACGTCGAGCCGTTGGAGCCGAGGGCCTCGGACACCTGACGGATCGCGTAGGGGAACTCCTCGCGCGTCGGCAGCACCGGCACGATGGCGCGCTCGGCGAGGGCGCCGTGGCCGATCTCGCGGCGCTTCGGGGAGCCGACGCGGCCGGTCTCACCGACGGAGTAGGGCGGGAAGTTGTAGTTGTGCATGTAGCGCTTGCGGGTCACCGGGGAGAGGGTGTCCAGCTGCTGCTCCATGCGCAGCATGTTCAGCGTGGTGACGCCCAGGATCTGGGTCTCACCGCGCTCGAACAGCGCCGAGCCGTGCACGCGCGGAATGGCCTCGACCTCGGCGGCCAGGGTGCGGATGTCGGTGACACCGCGGCCGTCGATGCGCTTCTTCTCCTTGATGACGCGCTCGCGGACCAGGGACTTGGTCAGCGCGCGGTACGCGGCGGAGATCTCCTTCTCGCGGCCCTCGAACTCCGGCAGGAGCTTCTCGGCGGCGAGACCCTTGACGCGGTCCAGCTCGGCCTCGCGCTCCTGCTTGCCGGCGATGGTGAGCGCCTGGGCGAGCTCGGGCTTGACGGCCGCGGTGAGCGCCTCCAGGACGTCGTCCTGGAAGTCGAGGAAGATCGGGAACTCGCCGGTCGGCTTGGCGGCCTTCGCGGCGAGGTCGGCCTGGGCCTTGCAGAGCACCTTGATGAAGGGCTTCGCGGCGTCCAGACCGGCGGCGACGACCTCCTCGGTCGGCGCCTCGGCGCCGCCCTCGACGAGCTTGATCGTCTTCTCGGTGGCCTCGGCCTCGACCATCATGATCGCGACGTCGCCGTCCTCGAGGGTGCGGCCCGCGACGACCATGTCGAAGACGGCGTCCTCGAGCTCGGTGTGCGTCGGGAAGGCGACCCACTGGCCGCGGATCAGCGCGACGCGGACGCCGCCGATCGGGCCGGAGAAGGGCAGGCCGGCCAGCTGCGTGGACGCGGAGGCGGCGTTGATCGCCACGACGTCGTACAGGTGGTCGGGGTTGAGCGCCATGATCGTGGCGACGACCTGGATCTCGTTGCGCAGGCCCTTCTTGAAGGACGGGCGCAGCGGGCGGTCGATCAGACGGCAGGTGAGGACGGCGTCCTCGGAGGGACGGCCCTCGCGGCGGAAGAACGAGCCGGGGATCTTCCCGGCCGCGTACATCCGCTCCTCGACGTCCACCGTGAGGGGGAAGAAGTCGAGCTGGTCCTTGGGGTTCTTGGAAGCGCTGGTGGCCGACAGCACCATGGTGTCGTCGTCCAGGTAGGCCACGGCGGAGCCGGCGGCCTGACGGGCCAGGCGGCCCGTCTCGAAGCGGATGGTGCGGGTGCCGAAGGAGCCGTTGTCGATGACGGCCTCGGCGTAGTGGGTCTCGTTCTCCACTAGCGTTTTCTCCGTTACTTGTCGTCTTTCGTCCCGCTCGCCCGTGTGGCGAGGGGACGGGGCGGAGAAGCGCTCCACTGGTGCGGGCCGGTCTTCGATCGAAGCACCCGGGGTTGACTCTCCCGGGGGCCACTACCGAGGACCGGCGGCGGCGAGGTGCGCTTCCCCTCGTACGGGGGACGTCGGGTGACGTCCGGTGGACGTCAGGACGGCGTCCGGTGTGGACGTCGGGTGACGTCCGGTGTGATGGTCCGTGGGTCGCATACCCGATGCGGCGCGGGTCATCACGCTGAGTCGTAGTTCTTGCGTTGTGCTACCACACTACAAAGGCGGAGTGACACTCCG
Organism: Streptomyces sp. BJ20; assembly: GCF_022869105.1. Lineage (NCBI taxonomy): Bacteria > Bacillati > Actinomycetota > Actinomycetes > Kitasatosporales > Streptomycetaceae > Streptomyces > Streptomyces sp. BJ20. The sequence goes on along the minus strand of NZ_CP094918.1, from coordinate 1,674,578 downwards.
CACGTACAGCAAAGGGAGCGGCCCCGTTGTCCCGGGAACCGCTCCCTTCACGGCGTCTTACTTGGCGCCCGCCGCACCGCGGCGGATGCCGAGGCGCTCGACCAGCGCACGGAAGCGCTGGATGTCCTTCTTGGCGAGGTACTGCAGCAGCCGGCGGCGCTGACCGACGAGGATCAGCAGGCCACGGCGGGAGTGGTGGTCGTGCTTGTGGGTCTTCAGGTGCTCCGTCAGGTCGGAGATCCGACGGGACAGCAGAGCGACCTGGACCTCGGGGGAGCCGGTGTCACCCTCCTTGGTGCCGAACTCGGAGATGATCTGCTTCTTCACTGCGGCGTCGAGCGACACGCGTACTCCTCGTGATCTGTGAGTGGCCACCGAGTGCCCCCGGTCTGCTTCTCGGGGGGTCTTCCATGACTCGGAAGGCGGGGATCCGCTGGGCGCGGCCTCCAGAGCGGGTGGCTCCGGGGGTGCGTACACATACGGCCGTCGGCCAGAGTACCAGGTGGTGACGGGCCGCTTTCCCCCGGTCGGTCGAACCCGCCGGAAGGGAAGGGGCTGGCCACTAGGGTGAGCGCTCGGATCGATCGTACGTCGGGAAGGGGTCGCTGGGGCATGGCGGAGACGGCTGAGGAGATCAAGGCACGCAAGGAGCGGGAGAAGAACGAGCTCTACGCCCTCGACATCTCCGGTGTCGAGTGGCACGGCGCGCCGGGCACGGAGGAGCACGAGGAACGGGTGGAGATCGCGTACCTGCCCGGCGGCGCCGTGGCCATGCGGTCCTCGCTCGACCCGGACACCGTCCTGCGGTACACCGAGGCGGAGTGGCGCGCGTTCGTGCTGGGCGCGCGCGACGGGGAGTTCGACCTGGAGCCGACGGAGCGCGAGGCGTAGTCGTCCGCTTGGGGGTTCGGCGTCCGACGGTTCTCCGTCGGACGCCGCGCCTCGTCATGCGGCACAGCTGTGCGCGCATCAGCACGGCCACGCCCGTGGCGAGGGCCAGCAGCTGCGCCCAGAGCCCGCCGGAGACAGCGAGCACCAGGGCCGCGCCCGCCGCCGGAGATAGCGAGCAGCCGTCGGCCAGGCCGACGAGGAGTTCATGGCCGCGCCTGGCCTGAGCCCGGATGCGCTCGGCGTCGACCGGCTCGTGGGGCCGGGGGTCGTTGCCGTAGGTACTGCGCGGGGCGGTGTCCGGCATCTCGAAGCCGATGGGCAACCGGGCGAACCGCAGGGAGACGCCCGGCAGGAAGGCGAGGGCGCCGACGGCGACCGGGGCGCACAGGGCGGCGATCTCGTCCGGGGTCCAGTTCCTCAGCAGAGCCGCGAAGGAGGCGAGCAGCGCGAGGCCCGAGGTCACGGAGGAAGCGACGAACGGGCCGTCGCCGCTCGGGGAGCACAGGGTGAGGATCAACGAGGCCACCAGCACGGCCGCACAGGCGAGAAGAAACTGCAGCTTCCGATGCCCTGTCCCCCCTTGTCCCTGGGAGAGCGACAGCAGTCCTGAACCCGCCACGCCCATGTTGGGCAGCAGGCCCAGCACCACGGCTCCGGCGCGGTCGTCGTGGACGCGGGCACGCACGCAGCCGAGGACGACGAGCAGGAGACCGGCGACGCCCGCGAGAACACCGGAGGTTGTCCATGTCGTGCTGCGGGTCGGCGGTCCAGGCCGCGGCCGGCAGTACGTCACGACGCAGCCGACCGATGCGGAAGTGGGGCTTCTCGGCACACCGCGGTGGATGAACTGACGTCCGGGGTACGGAATTTCGGTGGGGTCGGCGCGCTTTCGTCCCGGTTCCGGGAGTGCGGGCCGCCCTTGCCTCGCGGGCGTGACGCAGGCGTGCCGCGGGCGTCGGAGACCGAGCGAAGGGCGGGCCTCCCGGGGGGACCGTCGTGGTGATTAGGCTGGTACCGGTGTGACGCCAGAACCTGTCGTACGGGTACGGGCGTCCTGACGGGGAGGGCAGATGGTCGCCCCCAGCACGGCACAAGGGTGCTCGACCAACCAGGAGGAACTGTGAGCAGCGATCGGGACGGTACGCACGGGAGCTGGGCGACCCCCGGCGATGACCAGCCCGACGCGGAGTCCGCCGTCGAGACGACGGGCGAGTTCACCATCGACTACGCGCCGCCGGCCTGGTACACGCAGAACGCCTCGGAGGCGTCTTCTCCGGCCTCGGCCGCCGGTTCCTCCACTTCCGCCCCCCACTCGGATTCCGTATCCGAGCCCGAGCCCGAGCCCGAGCCCGAGTCCGGCTCCGGTTCTGGTGACTGGTCCAATTCGCCTGCGGGTTCCGGTGATTCGGGGGCTTCGGGGGCTTCGGGGGCTTCGGCTTCGGGGGCTTCTGAAGGTTCCTCCTCCTTGGCCGCCGGGGCCGTTCCGCCGCTGCCGGGGCTGACTCCGCCGCCACATGCCGTGGGGGCCTCCGGGCCGTCCGCCCTTCCGACGCCTCCGGTGCCCCCGGCGCCGGCTCCCGGGGCGCCCTTCACGCCCCCCGCGCCGGCGTCCGCTCCGGGCGCCCCGTTCACGCCGCCCGCGCCCGCGCCCGGTGCGCCGTTCACGCCTCCCCTGCCGCCCTCCGGAGGGCCCGCCGCCGTGCCGCGGCTGCCGGTGGGGAGCGGCTTCGAGCCTCAGCAGCCGGAGCCGGGCGCGCACGAGGAGAAGCAGGAGGAGAAGGAGCCTGAGACGCCTCCCTCGGACGCTTCTCCGTCTCCTGCCGCCGTGCCCGTCATGCCGGTCGGGCAGGAGCCGTCGCAGCACATCGAGCCGTCCGACGGCACCGACAAGGGCGACATCGAGAGCGGCGCCACCATTCGTTTCTCTGCCGCCGCCCTGAAGCGTGAGATCGCTGAGCGCGACGCGGCGGCTGCCGAGGCGGAGAAGGCGAAGGAGGAGGCCACCTCCGGGGCCGGCGACGCGGCCGACGCCGGGGCCGAGACCGACGCCGGGGCCGAGACCGTCTCCGAGGCCGTTCCCGGTTCCGACAGCCGCGTCGACACCGGCAACTCCGAGGCTTCGGTTGAGCCTGTGGTCGTGGAGTTCGAAGCCTCCGAAGGTTCGGCCGAGTCCGGTGACGACGCCGACGAGCGAGAAGGGCTCGACGCCGACTCCTTCGGTCCCGAGGACGTCGAAAGCGCCGCTGCGGTCGACGCGGACGACGAGGACGAGGCGGCCGACGACGTCGCGGACGAGGTTCCGACAGTGGCCGAGGGCGAGGACGAGCCTCAGGACTCCGTGCCGTCCGACGACGAGCCCGAGGACTCCGTCCCCGCCGGCGTTGACGAGCAGAAGGACGAGCCCGAGGATGCCGTCCCGGCGTCGGTCGACGCTCCTCAGGCGCCTTCGGCTCCGCCCGCGTTCCCGACTGTTCCGCCGACGGGTGGCGACTGGTCCGTGCGGCCTCCGCAGCCGCAGGCGCCGGAGGGCGGCGCGACCGCTCCGCAGGCGCCGTTCCAGCCGCAGGCGCCCCAACCGGCGCCGGCTGCCTGGAACCCCCCGCCGGTGCCTCCGGCACAGCCGACACAGCCGGCAGCTGCGGCGCAGCAGCCGCCGCAGGCTCCGACACCACCCGCGCCTCCCGCCGGGTACGGCTTCCCGCCCGCCGGGCCCACACAGCCGCCCGGATACGGGTTCCCGCAGCCCGCCGCACCGGCGCAGCCGCAGGCCGAGCCCTCCGCACAGCAGCCACCCCAGGCTTCGACACCACCCGCACCCCCCGCCGGATACGGCTTCCCGCCCGCCGGGCACACACAGCCACCCGCCCAACAGCCCGGATACGGCTTCCCGCAGCCCGCCACACCGGCGCAGCCCCAGGCCGAGCCCTCCGCACCCGCCGCACAGCAGCCGCCGCAGGCTCCGACACCACCCGCACCCCTCGCCGGATACGGCTTCCCGCCCGCCGGGCCCACACAGCCGCCCGGATACGGGTTCCCGCAGCCCGCCGCACCGGCGCAGCCCCAGCCGCAGCCGGGTGCTCCCAACCCGCCCGCCGGGTACGGCTTCCCCCAACCCGGTCCCGCCGCCGGCGCTCCGGCTGGGCCAACTCCCCCGGCCCAGCCCAGCGGTTACGGCTTCCCTCAGCAACCCACCCCGCCCGCACAGCCGCAGCCGCAGCCGCACCCCGGCCAGCCCCAGCCGGCCCACCCCGGCGTACCACCCCAGGCTCAGCCCCCGCAGGCGCCCCAGGCCCCGGAGGTCCCGCAGGCAGCCCAGGCTCCGCAGCCGCCCGTCGACCCGCGGACCGGCACCGCCTGGCCGCAGCCCGTGCAGCACGACCAGCGTCAGCCGGTCAACCCCGGTGCCGCGCCTCTCGGTTACACGGCCGCCGTCGAGCTGTCGTCGGACCGCCTGCTCAACAGCAAGAAGCAGAAGGCGAAGAGCAGTCGTCCCGCGACCGGCGGGTCACGGTTCAAGCTGGGCGGGAAGAAGGAGGAGGCCGAGCGGCAGCGGAAGCTGGAGCTGATCCGCACGCCGGTGCTGTCCTGCTACCGCATCGCCGTCATCAGCCTCAAGGGCGGCGTCGGCAAGACGACCACCACCACCGCGCTCGGCGCCACGCTCGCCAGCGAGCGGCAGGACAAGATTCTGGCGATCGACGCCAACCCGGACGCCGGGACGCTCGGCCGCCGTGTGCGGCGCGAGACCGGGGCCACCATCCGTGACCTCGTCCAGGCGATCCCGTACCTCAACTCCTACATGGACATCCGGCGGTTCACGTCGCAGGCGCCCTCCGGCCTGGAGATCATCGCCAACGACGTCGACCCCGCCGTCTCCACGACGTTCAACGACGAGGACTACCGGCGCGCGATCGACGTGCTCGGCAAGCAGTACCCGGTCATCCTCACCGACTCCGGCACGGGTCTGCTCTACTCCGCCATGCGCGGGGTGCTGGACCTCGCCGACCAGCTCATCATCATCTCCACGCCGTCCGTGGACGGTGCGAGCAGCGCCAGCACCACGCTGGACTGGCTGTCGGCGCACGGTTACGCGGACCTCGTGTCCCGGTCCCTCACCGTCATCTCCGGTGTGCGCGAGACCGGCAAGATGATCAAGGTCGACGACATCGTGTCGCACTTCGAGACGCGCTGCCGCGGTGTGATCGTCGTGCCGTTCGACGAGCACCTGGCCGCCGGCGCCGAGGTCGACCTCGACATGATGCGGCCCAAGGTGCGCGAGGCGTACTTCAACCTCGCGGCGATGGTCGCCGAGGACTTCGTCCGGCACCAGCAGTCGCACGGGCTGTGGACGTCCGACGGCAACCCGCCGCCGGTCGCCGCCCCGCCCCTGCCGGGCCAGCCCATGCCGGGCCAGCCGGTCCCGGGCCAGCCCTACCCCGGTCAGCCGGTTCCCGGACAGCCCATGCCCGGGCAGCCCGCCCCGGGGCCGTACGTGCCGGGTCAGGCCGTCCCAGGCCAGCCGGGCGGGTACCCGCAGCAGCCTCAGCCGCCGCAGCACCCCCAGCAGGCGCCGCAAGCCCCACAGGCACCTCAGCCCCAACCGGGCCAGCCCTACGCCCACCCGGGACACCCGGTACAGCCGGGACAGCCGGGACACGGACAGCCGGGTCACCCCGGCCAGCCCCCGGCCCAGCCGGGCCAACAGCCCCACCCCGGCCAGCAGGCCCAGCCGGGCCAGCAACCCCACGCAGATCAGCCGGCCCACCCGGGCGAGCAGCCACAGCCGGGTCACCCCTACCCGCAGGCCCCCGGCCAGCAGCCCTACCCGCCGTACCCCGGCCAGCCCGGCCCCGCGCAGCAGTAGGGCGCCAGGGCACAACCGGACCCCATCCCCACCGCCCGTACAGGAATGCGGCCCCTCCGAACGAGGGGTCGCTTCGGCGCTGGACTCCTGCGCGGTCGAGGACCAGCCGTTGCGTGACGCGCGGGCGGGGTGGCGGGCGGCCTGCGTACGAGTCGGGCGGCTCGCGGGCCGAAGGCGCGGGGCCGGTCCGGCGGCGCGAGGGCGTCCCACACCCCGGCAAGGAGGCGAGGCCCCGCACCCCATGACTCCCATGAAGACCGCGCTGCTCAGCGCGAACCGCGTGCGCGTCGCCTTGCCCGGGCGGCACGGCGCGCCCGACGCCCTGGCCGTGGACGGGGTCGATCTCGGCATCCGGCGCGGCGAGATCGTCGCCCTGGTCGGTGCGTCGGGGTGCGGCAGGACCACTCTGACCCGCACACTGCTGGGACTCGTCGCTCCGAACGGGGGCGGCGTCGTCTTCGACGGACGGCCCTTGGAGTACTCCGGGCGCTCCCTGAAGGCGTACCGCGAGCAGGCGCACTTGGCGTTGCAGGACCCGAGCCGCTCACTCAAACCCCCGGCACACCGTGTACGACGCGGTGGCCGAAGAGCTGCGCACCCACGGCCACCACGGTGACGAACAGGCGGCCGTGACCGAGGCGTTGTCCCGGACCGGGCTGCGGCCGCCGGAACGCTTCTTCCTTCGCCATCCTCACGAGCTGTCCTGCGGTCAGCGAACCCGAACTCCCCTTCGGCGACGCGCCGGTGGCGTCCCTCGACGGGTCCGTACGCGGCGAGACCCTGGCGCTGCTCCTGCGCCTGCGCGACGGACTCGGGCTGTCCACGCTGGTCGTCACGCATCGCCTGGGGCCGGCCTGGAACATCGCCGACCAGGTGGCGGTGACGTAACTGGGCCGGATCGTGGAGACGGGCCCGGTGGAGCAGATGCTGACCGCTCCCCGGCACCCTTGCACGCAGGCGCTGCTGTCGGTGCTCCCCGAGGCGCCCGGCGCCCCCGTGGTCCTCACCGGTGAGCCGCCGGACCCGTCCCGCGTCCCGTCCGGCTGCCGATTCCACGCGCGCTGCCAGATCCCGGCGGGCGACGAGGCGGAACGGGCGGGAGTGACCGAGGCGTACCGGGCACGCGTCCCAGGGGTCCTGAGCGGCGACGGCACCGCTCAGGCCGCGTGCCACCGGGCGGCAGCACGCCGACCGGAGGGCGACGGCTCAGGCGTCCTTGTCCTGCTCGGCGGCCGCGACGAGCTCCTTGCACCGCTCGACGTCCCGCCCCATCTGCGCCAGCAGTTCGTCCAGCGTGTCGAACTTCGCCTGGCCGCGCACGAACGCCAGGAAGTCCACGGCGACGTGCAGCCCGTACAGGTCGAGGCCGACGCGGTCGATGGCGTACGCCTCGACGGTCCGCTCGGTGCCGTCGAACTGCGGGTTGGTGCCGACGGAGATCGCCGCCGGCATCGCCTCGCCCTGGGCGTGCAGCCAGCCCGCGTACACCCCGTCGGCGGGGATCGCGGTGTGCGGGAGCGTCTCCACGTTGGCCGTGGGGAAGCCGAGGTCGCGGCCGCGCTGGGCGCCTCGGACGACGACGCCCTCCACGCGGTGCGGGCGGCCCAGGATCTCGGCGGCGCCCTCGACCTGGCCCTCGGCGACCAGCCGGCGGGTCAGCGTGGAGGAGAACGGCTCGCCGCCGCCCGCCTCACCGGACACGAACAGGTCGACGACCTCGACCTCGAAGTCGTACACCTTGCCCTGCTCGGCGAGGAACTGCACCGTGCCCGCGGCCTTGTGGCCGAAGCGGAAGTTGGGGCCCTCGACGACGGCCTTGGCGTGCAACTTGTCGACCAGCACCTTCACCACGAAATCGGCCGGCGACAGCTTCGAGAACTCGGTGGTGAAGGGCAGCACCAGCACCGCGTCCACGCCCAGCTCCGCCATGAGCTCCGCGCGCCGGTGGTGCGGGGCGAGCAGCGGCGGGTGGCTGCCCGGGCGGACCACCTCGCTGGGGTGCGGGTCGAAGGTGACGACGACCGCGGGGACGCCGAGCGCGCGGGCGCGGTCCACGGCGTGCCGGATGATCAGCTGGTGACCGCGGTGCACCCCGTCGTAGGAGCCGATGGTGACGACGCTGCGCCCCCAGTCGTGGGGGATGTCCTCCAAGCCACGCCAGCGCTGCACTGTGACTGCTCCTTGTCGAAACCTTGTCGGACGAACCCGAGTCCGTGGACTTCTCTGCGCAGCTCTAAGAGTGCCATGCCGGGCCGCCCCGTCTCGCATCGGCATGGGGGCTGTGTGACGACGTGCACGCGCCGGGCGGCGTCAGACGGGCACGGCCACGCCCGTCAGCTCGTCGATCACCTCCCGGGTGGCGGGTCCGACGAGCGGTCCCCAGACGTGCGGGGCGTCCGTGAGCCAGCCGGCCACCGCCGTCGCGAGGCCCGGCACGTGGCGGGCCAGATCGGCGAGGGTGCGGTCGAGGCGGACGGTGCCCTCGGCGGTGCGGACGAGCAGCAGTGCCGTGCGGTGGACGAGCACCCGCAGCTCGGGACCGGTGTTGCGGGCGGCGGCGCGCAGAACCGCGTCGAGCACGCCGGGGTCGGTCTCCCGGTCGAGGAGCGTGTCGAGCAGGCCGCGGCGCAGGGGGCGGGAGGCGGAGGTGCAGGGCGCGGCGAGGACGCCGGCGAGGGACTGCCGCAGGAGGCGCGGGCCGCCGTCGAGCAGTTCGGTGAGCAGCAGACGCAGCACCGCGCGGACAGCGGGGCCGAGGTCGAGGCGGCGGTCGGCGTACTCCGCGACACAGCCGGTCAGCTCGGGTCGCCGGACGGTCGCCTCCCGGACGAGGGCGGCGACCGGCCGGGCCAGGGCGGGCGTGGTGGCGTCCGCGAGGGCGCGGAAGGTGTCGTCCGGGTCCGTGCCCTGCGTGAGCCGTGCGCGGAAGGCGTCGAGGACGGGCTCGGTGTGCGTGGTGAGGGCGTCGGTGAGCGCGCTGGGCGGGAAGTGCGGGTCGCCGGCCGCGAACCGTTCCAGGGCGCGGGCGAGGTGGCGTCCCCTGCTGTCCGGGTCGCGGACGAGGAGGGCGAGGGCGCCGCCGTGCAGGGCGCGGTCGGCGGTGCGCACCAGGACCGCGAGGGCGGCGTACCGCAGCAGGGTGCGGTCGCCGAGGTCGCGGGCGTACGGCGCGACGCGCAGGCCGTGGGTGACGGCCGCGGCGCGGCGCGCGGGGCGCGGGTCCTCCGCCCAGCGGTCGACGGCCCTGCACAGGGCGCCCGGCTCCTCCTCGGCGAGCACGGCGAGGAGTTCGTCGGCGCGCCGGTGCGGGCTGTCGACGAGCGCATCGGTCAGCGCGTCGGGCGCGGCGTGGCGGTGGGTGTGCAGCAGGGCCTGTGCGGCGGTCGCCACGGTGGCGTGCGGGGTGGCCGGCAGGGGCCGCTCGTCGTCGAACCAGCGGATCACGTACGGCAGGACGGTCGCGGGGTCGGCGGTGAGCAGCCCGGCGACGGCGTCGAGGAAGCGGGGGCCGCTCTCGCAGGGGGGCCCGTCGGCCAGGACCAGGCGGCGCAGCAGGGCGCAGCGCGCCTCCACGGGCAGCCGCAGCCGCGTCCAGAAGGCGGGACCCAGTTCGGGCGGGACGGTCCGCCGCTGCTCGCGCCAGGCCACGACACGGTCGGCGAGCAGCCGCAGCACGTCCGTGTACGGGCTCGCGTCGGGGACGCGGGTGAGGACGCCGGTGAGCAGGCGTGAGGCCCACCAGGAGCCGGGGTCGGCGTCCAGGGCGTGCGTCAGGTCCGCGAGGCGGGAGGCGAGCCGGGCGGGGCCGTGCCGGCGGGCGAGGCACAGCAGCGCCTCGACGACGGGGCCGATGCGGTGGCGGGGCACGGGGTCGGTGTCGGCGGCGGGGGCGTGCACCAGGGTGTGCAGGGCGCCGTCGAGGTCGAGGTGGGCGCCCTGGAGCCAGTCCGCGAGCTCCTCGTGCCCGAACCGGTGGCCGTGCCCGGCCGGGACGAGCAGCCCTTCGGCGAGCACGGCGTCCGCCCATCCGGGCGCCGTGCCGCCGTGCTCGTCGAGGGCGGTCCCGGGTCCGGAGGCGGGGAACAGCTCCCCGAACGACGCGCGGTCCAGCACCCCGTCCTCCGTGCCGAGGCAGCGGCGGGCCGCCTCGTGCGCCTTCCCGGCGGCCCGTACTGCCAGTCGGCGTACGGCGGTGCCGCGGGCGCCGAGTCCTCCGGCGAGGCGCTGGGCGATCCGCAGGCACGTCAGGTCCAGGTGGGCGGCGAGCACGTCGTCGCGGTCGACGGGGCCGTCGGGCGTCGTCGCGGCGACGTCGGAGCGGACCTCGGCGAGCAGCCGCAGGGTCAGCGGGTGGGCCGCGTCGGCGTCGGTGACGGCGCCCTCGGGGATGCCGTGGCGGGCGCGGGCCTCGCGTGCCTCGTCGGCGGTGAGGTCGCCGAGGACCACGCACGGCGGGAGGCCCTCGGGGCCCGCGCTGCCATAGTGCAGCAGGGCGGGCGGGTAGCCGGCCTCCTCCCAGTGCGCGGCGCCGCAGGACACCACCAGGCGGGTGCCCGTCGCGTGCAGCCGGCGCACGGTCTCCTCGGTCCACGCGGCGCGCCGCCGGTACAGGCCGGGCGCCATCTGCTCGGGGTCGTCGAGGAGGAGCAGCAGGGGGCGGCCGGCGGTACGGGCGAGCGCGGCGAGACGCTCGGGCGCGAGATCGCCGAGGTCCTGCGGCGGGAACGGCAGCGAGGCCGTCACGTCGGCCGCGGCCCGCTCGAGGGCGCGGCGGGCGGCGTCCGCGACCGAGGTGTCGTCCTCGCGCAGGTCGGCCCCGCGCAGCCACAGCGTGGGCAGGCCCGCGCGGTGACGGCGGGCGGCGAGCGCGGCGAGTTCGGTGCTGCGGCCGCTGCCGGGCGGCCCGACGAGGCCCAGGACGGTCGCCTCGCCCTGCTCGAATGCGTACAACTCGGCACGGACGCCGACCCGTTCGACCGGTTCCACGATCGGCTGCGGGCCGTGGCGGGCCGCCGAGGCGGCGGTGAGCCCGACCAGCCCGGCGAGGTTGAGGTCGGTCCCGTACGCGGGGACCGTGGCCGCGTTGTCCATGAGCAGCGCGGCGAGGGCGGGGACCGTGGGACGGAGGGGGACGGCGAAACCGACGTCGGAGGCGGCGGTGCGCAGCGCGGTGCCGAGGACGCCGACGACGGTGCCGGTCGCCGGGTCGAGCACGGGGCCGCCCGCCGCCCCGCCGCCGAGCCGCAGCGCGTCCCGCCCGGCCGTGCCGACGGCCAGTTCCAGGGCGCCGGGGACGCGGTGGGCGCGGTCGGTGGCGGTGTACGTGACCGTGGTCGTCCCGAGCACCCGCGCCTCGCGCCAGCCCCCGGCGGGGATCCGCACGTACGCGCCGGTCCGCACGGTGTCCCGCGAGGTGACGGGGAGCGGGGCCACGCCGAGGTCGCCGCCGCGGACCAGGGCCAGGCCGAGGGCGGGCAGCGGGACGACGGCGTCGGCGGTCACGATGCTGTGGCGGCCCTCCGCGCCGTGCAGCACGAGACGGGGCAGGCCGTCGACGGCCTCGTGGCTGGTGATCACGGTGCCGTGGCGGTCGGCGACGAAACCGGTGCCGCGGGGGCGGCCGGCCAGGTCGTGGAGCGCGACCAGCCCGGGGTCCGCGGTGGGCCGGAACCGCTCGAGGGCGTGCCCCGGGGCGTCGAGCGACGGCATCATGGAACCTCCTGCCGTGCCGTACCTGGTGCCTTGCCCGTGACCTTAGGGCCCCGAAGATCAGCAGCGCAGCGTGGCAGGAGAACGCGCCCCCTTCCACTCCCCCACTTCACTCCGAGCGCCCGCACGTGAGGGTGAACAGGGAGGGGGTGATGGATAGACCCTAGGCGTGGGGGAACCGAGGGGGGCCGTGGAGCGGCGCAGAGCCGACCCCGTGCCGCGCCGCTCCACGGACGGCCTCCTCCTGGGGGCTGCGCCCCCAGACCCCCTTGTCGGCCCTGGCGGGCCTCGTCCTCAGACGCCGGACGGGCAGGAAGTGGCCCCTCCGGGCCTTCGAAGGACGAGGCCGGACGGGCTGAACTCAGCCCCTCCGGCGTTTGAGGAGCGGGGTCCGGGGCCCTGAGACCTGGTGCCCGGCGCGGTATCTCGCCCCGGGGCGGCCGGCCCCGCGGAACTGGCCCCGCAGGGCCGTCCTCACGTGGCGAAGACCGCCACGCTCTTCGCCTTCCCCCGCTGCTCCTCCACGAGCACCAGGAACCGCCCCTCCGGCCCGAAGACCGCCACCGGCCCCCGGCCGGCGTACTCCTCCGGCATCTCCAGGCGGACGCCGTTCGTCAGCAGCTTGGCGCGGCGTTCGTCGACGTCCCAGCGGGGGAACGCGGCCGCCGCGGCCTCGGCGATCGGCATGACCGTCAGCTTCTCCTGGAGCTCGTCCAGGGTCTTCGCCGCGTCCAGCCGGTACGGCCCGACGCGGGTGCGGCGCAGCGCGGTCAGATGGCCACCGACGCCCAGTCCCGCGCCCAGGTCGCGGGCGAGGGCGCGGATGTAGGTGCCGGAGGAGCAGACGACGGAGACGACCAGGTCCAGCACCGGGGTGCCGTCCTCGGCGACGGCCTCGCGGACGTCGTACACGGAGAACGACGAGACGGTGACCGGCCGGGCGGGGATGTCGAAGTCCTCGCCGTCCCGCGCCCGCTTGTAGGAACGCACCCCGTTGATCTTGATGGCGCTGACCTTGGACGGCACCTGCATGATGTCGCCGGTCAGGGCGGCGATCCCCGCGTCGATGGCCTCGCGGGTGACGCGTGAGGCGTCGGCGGAGGCGGTGATCTCCCCCTCGGCGTCGTCGGTGACGGTGGTCTGGCCGAGCCGGACCGTGCCGAGGTACTCCTTCTCGGTCAGCGCCAGGTGGCCGAGGAGCTTGGTCGCCCGCTCGACGCCGAGGACGAGCACACCGGTCGCCATCGGGTCGAGGGTGCCGGCGTGGCCGACCCGGCGGGTGCGGGCGATGCCGCGCATCTTGGCGACCACGTCGTGCGAAGTGAAGCCCGACGGCTTGTCGACGATGACAAGGCCGTCGGGCGGGGTCTGCTTCTGGGTCATTCGGCGGTGTCGTCCGTCTCGTCGTCTTCCGGCTTGCGGTACGGGTCGGCTCCGCCGGCGTACGCGGCGCCCGCGGACGCCTCGCGCACCTTGGCGTCGGACTGGCGCGCCTTGTCGAGGAGGTCCTCGATGTTGCGCGCGGTGTCCGGCAGGGCGTCCATGACGAAGGTCAGGGTGGGGGTGAACTTCACGCCCGCCGCACGGCCCACCTCGGAGCGCAGCACGCCCTTGGCGGACTCCAGGCCGGCCGCGGCCGCCTCCCGCTCCTCCTCGTCCCCGTACACCGTGTAGAAGACGGTCGCCTCCCGCAGGTCACCGGTGACCCGGGTGTCCGTGATGGTGACGTGCGAGCCGAGCCGCGGGTCCTTGATCCCGCGCTGCAGCTTCTGGGCCACCACCTCTCGGATGAGGTCAGCCAGCCTCTTGGCACGCGCGTTGTCGGCCACTGGTCCGTCTCCTTAAGTGCTTAACGTCTTGCTTCAGTCTTCGTCGCTGTGGAGCCTGCGTCGAACCGAGAGCAGTTCCACTTCGGGCCGTCCGGCGACCAGCCGCTCGCAGCGGTCGAGGACGTCGGTGATGCGGTCCCATTCCCCGGCGACCACCGCGAGGCCGATCTCGGCCCTGCGGTGCAGGTTCTGGTTCCCGGTCTCCGCCACGCTGACCGCGTACTTCCGCTGCAGTTCGGCGACGATCGGACGGACGACGGAGCGCTTCTCCTTGAGCGAGTGGACGTCGCCGAGGAGCAGGTCGAAGGACAGAGTCCCCACATACATGTGTGCATCCGGATGACCCGCCGGTTCGGGATCAGGGACCTCCCCGGCCCGGACGGAGCCGGTACTCCGGGGAAGGGCGCCGCAGCGGCGCCGGTACGGGAACCGTACACGCAACGGCCGGGGCCGATCGACGGAAATACGCTTCCGCCGACCGGCCCCGATCGTGCTGCTGCGGTCAGACGCGCGGCTTCTCGCGCATCTCGTACGTCGCGATGACGTCGTCGACCTTGATGTCGTTGAAGTTTCCGAGGTTGATACCGCCCTCGAAGCCTTCGCGGATCTCGGTGACGTCGTCCTTGAAGCGACGCAGACCCTCGATGTTGAGGTTCTCCGCGACCACCTTGCCGTCGCGGATGAGGCGCGCCTTGGTGTTCCGCTTGACCTCGCCGGAGCGGATGAGAACACCCGCGATGTTGCCCAGCTTGGACGACTTGAAGACCTCGCGGATCTCCGCCGTGCCGAGCTCGACCTCCTCGTACTCCGGCTTGAGCATGCCCTTGAGGGCCGCCTCGATCTCCTCGATCGCCTGGTAGATGACCGAGTAGTACCGGACGTCCACACCCTCGCGCTCGGCCATCTGCTGCGCACGCCCGGCGGCGCGCACGTTGAAGCCGATCACGATGGCGTCGGAGCCCATCGCCAGGTCGATGTCGGACTCCGTGACCGCACCGACGCCGCGGTGCAGGACGCGGATGTCGACCTCTTCGCCGACGTCCAGCTGGAGCAGCGAGGACTCGAGGGCCTCGACCGAACCGGAGGCGTCACCCTTGATGATCAGGTTCAGCTGCTGGACCTCGCCGGCCTTGAGCACCTTGTCCAGGTCCTCGAGGGAGACGCGGCGCGTGCGCTTGGCGAACGCGGCGTTCCGCTCACGGGCGGCACGCTTCTCGGCGATCTGACGGGCCGTACGGTCCTCGTCGACCACCAGGAAGTTGTCGCCCGCACCCGGGACGTTGGTCAGGCCGAGGACCTGAACCGGCGTCGAGGGGCCGGCCTCGGCAACGCTGTTGCCGTTGTCGTCGTGCATCGCCCGGACGCGGCCGTACGCGTCGCCGACCACCATGGTGTCGCCGACCCGCAGGGTGCCTCGCTGGACGAGGACCGTCGACACGGCACCGCGGCCGCGGTCGAGGCGGGACTCGATCGAGATGCCCTGCGCGGGCTGGTTCGGGTTGGCCCGCAGGTCGAGCGAGGCGTCGGCGGTGAGGACCACGGCCTCCAGCAGGGAGTCGATGTGCAGACCCTGCTTGGCGGAGATGTCGACGAACATGGTGTCGCCGCCGTACTCCTCGGCCACCAGGCCGTACTCGGTCAGCTGACCGCGCACCTTGGTCGGGTCGGCGCCCTCGACGTCGATCTTGTTGACCGCGACGACGATCGGGACCTCGGCGGCCTTGGCGTGGTTGAGCGCCTCGACCGTCTGCGGCATGACGCCGTCGTTGGCCGCGACGACGAGGATCGCGATGTCCGTCGACCGCGCACCACGGGCACGCATGGCGGTGAACGCCTCGTGACCCGGGGTGTCGATGAAGGTGATCTTGCGCTCTTCGTCGTTGACCTCGGTCGCGACCTGGTAGGCACCGATGTGCTGGGTGATGCCGCCGGCCTCGCCCGCGATGACGTTCGTCTTGCGGATGGCGTCGAGGAGCCGGGTCTTGCCGTGGTCGACGTGACCCATGACGGTGACGACGGGCGGGCGGACCATCAGGTCCTCCTCGTCGCCCTCGTCCTCGCCGAACTCGATGTCGAAGGACTCGAGGAGCTCGCGGTCCTCCTCCTCCGGGCTGACGACCTGAACCGTGTAGTTCATCTCGTCCGCGAGGAGCTGGAGCGTCTCGTCGGAGACGGACTGGGTCGCGGTGACCATCTCGCCGAGGTTCATCATGACCGCGACGAGCGACGCCGGGTTGGCGTTGATCTTCTCCGCGAAATCGGTGAGCGACGCACCGCGCGACAGGCGAATGGTCTCGCCGTTGCCGCGAGGCAGCATCACGCCGCCGACCGACGGGGCCTGCATGGCCTCGTACTCCTGGCGCCTCTGCCGCTTCGACTTACGGCCACGACGCGCGGGACCGCCGGGACGGCCGAAGGCGCCCTGCGTGCCACCGCGGCCACCGGGACCGCCGGGACGGCCACCGAAGCCGGGACGGCCACCGCCGCCGCCGAAACCGCCGCCCGGACGGCCGGCGAAGCCGCCGCCGCCACCGGGACGACCGGCACCGCCACCGCCGCCGGGACGGCCGGCGAAGCCGCCGCCACCACCGGGACGGCCGCCGCCACCGCCGGGACGGCCCGCACCGCCCGGACCACGGCCGCCGGGGCCGGGACGCGGGCCGGCAGCGGGACGCTGCGGCATCATGCCGGGGTTCGGACGCGGGCCGCCGGGACCGCCGCCGGGGCCACCGCCGGGACGGGGACCGCCCTGCGGACGGGGCATGCCGCCCGGAGTGGGACGCGAACCGCCCGGAGCCTGCGGACGCGGGCCGCCGCCCTGGCCGGGGGCCTGGGGGCGGGGACCGGCGCCGGGGGCGCCGGGACCGGGACGCTGGCCCTGCGGGCGCGGAGCCTGCGGACGGGCCATGCCGGTGGAGCCACCCGAGGTGAACGGGTTGTTGCCGGGGCGCGGACCGGCCGGGCGGGCGCCCGGACGCGGAGCACCGCCACCGGGACGCTGACCCTGGCCTGCCGGACGGCCCTGGCCGCCCTGGCCCTGACCGGGACCGGCGGGACGGCCGCCGGGCTTGGGAGCGCCGGGACGGGCGCCGCCGGGCTTCGGACCGGACTGGGCCGGGGACGCCGCGGGCGGGGCCTGGAACTCGGGGGCGGCCGGCGCCGGACGCGGCGCGGGGCGCGGGCCCGGGGTCGGACGCGGACCGGAGGACGGCGCGGGCGCCGAGGGAGCCGCCGGCGGCTGGGCCGCGGCGGGCTTGGGGGCGGCCGGCGGCTTCGGAGCAGCCGGACGCTCTCCCGCTGCCCCAGCGGCGCGGGAGGGGCCCCCGGCCTGCGCCGGAGAGGGCGCGGCGGGCCTGGGGGCGGCCTTCTTGGGCGCGCCGGGCTTCGCGGCGGACCTGCCGTTGCCCCCGCCCTGCTGGAAGGCGTCTGTCAGCTTGCGTACTACGGGCGCTTCGATGGTCGAAGACGCCGAACGGACGAACTCACCGAGTTCCTGGAGCTTGGCCATGACGACCTTGCTCTCTACACCGAACTCCTTGGCGAGTTCGTATACCCGGACCTTAGCCACTTCGCTCCTTTGAGGTCCGGGTTGCGTCCGGACCGTCGCTAGTTCATGGGCGTACTCATCGCGTACTCATCGAGTGCTCATCGCAATCTCGACCTGCTTTCGACTCGCGAGGTACCAGGCCGCACGGGGGTTTCCGTACGGCAAGTTCTTACGTGTTGCCTGTCAGTCGGCACGGAGCCGCTGCTCAGCAACCTTGTGCCTGCTCGACGTAGTGGCGCAACGCCTTTACGTCGAGCGGTCCCGGGACGCGGAACGCCCGCGGGAACGCCCTGCGGCGCACCGCCTGGTCGAGACAAGCCGGTACGGGGTGCACATACGCACCCCGGCCGGGCAGCGTACCGCGTGGATCCGGGACGCATGCGTCCTCGATCACCACGATCCGCAGCAGCTCGCCCTTGACCGCTCGCTCACGGCACCCCACGCACGTGCGTTCGGGGCACACGCCAGCCTGTGTCCGGCCAGACACTCCTCAGTCTACCTCCCCGAACCGACCTCACCCCTCCGGGGCAAGAATCGAACACCGCCACGAGCAAAGCTGTCGTGATCTCAGCCCATCGCGGCCTGGATCTATTCCCCGGCCTGCTCCGTGTCCGGCCGGATGTCGATCCTCCAGCCGGTGAGCCGGGCGGCCAGACGGGCGTTCTGCCCCTCCTTGCCGATGGCGAGCGACAGCTGGTAGTCCGGCACGGTGACCCGGGCGGACCGGGCCGCCAGGTCGACGATCTCCACCTTGGAGACACGGGCCGGGGACAGGGCGTTCGCCACCATGTCGGCCGGGTCGTCGGACCAGTCGACGATGTCGATCTTCTCGCCGTTCAGCTCCGCCATGACGTTGCGCACACGGCCGCCCATGGGGCCGATGCAGGCGCCCTTGGCGTTCAGCCCGGAGCGGGTGGAGCGCACGGCGATCTTGGTGCGGTGACCCGCCTCACGGGCGATCGCGGCGATCTCCACGGAGCCGTCGGCGATCTCCGGCACCTCGAGGGCGAACAGCTTCTTCACCAGATGGGGATGCGTACGCGAAAGAGTGACGGACGGACCGCGCACACCCTTGGCCACCCGGACGACGTACGACCGCAGGCGCGCGCCGTGCGGGTAGGTCTCGCCGGGCACCTGCTCCTGCACCGGCAGGATGGCCTCCAGCTTGCCGATGTCCACCAGCACGTTCTTCGGGTCGCGGCCCTGCTGGACCACGCCGGTGACGATGTCGCCCTCGCGGCCGGCGTACTCGCCGAGCGTCGCGTCGTCCTCGGCGTCGCGCAGGCGCTGCAGGATGACCTGCTTGGCCGTGGTGGCGGCGATACGGCCGAAATCGGACGGGGTGTCGTCGAACTCGCGGGGCTCCTGGCCCTCCTCGAGGTCGTCGGGGTCCTCCTTCGCCCACACGGTCACATGTCCGGTCTCCCGGTTGAGCTCCACGCGCGCGTGCCGGCGGCTTCCCTCGGTGCGGTGGTAGGCGATGAGGAGGGCCGCCTCGATCGCCTCGACCAGCAGGTCGAAGGAGATCTCCTTCTCCCGTACCAAGCCCCGCAGGGCGCTCATGTCGATGTCCACGGCTACGCCTCCTCTTCCTTCTTGTTGTTCTTCTCGGACGCGTCGTCCTTGCGGTTGAACTCGACCTGGACACGCGCCCCGGCGATGTCGTCGAAGGCGAGTCGGCGCGTGGTGGCCTTGCGGCCCTTGACGCCGGGCACCTCGAGGTCGAGGCCGTCCTCGTCGGCCGCGAGGATGCGGGCGACCAGGTCGCCGCCCTCGGCGAGCTGGAACCGCACCAGTCGGCCGGTGGCGCGCACGTAGTGACGGTGCTCGGTCAGCGCGCGCTCCGCGCCGGGGGTGCCGACCTCGAGGGTGTACTCCGCGCTGCCCATCGCGTCGGTCTCGTCGAGCTTCGCCGAGAGCGCGCGGCTCACATCGGCGATCCGGTCGAGGTCGGCCCCGGTGTCGGAGTCGACGACGACGCGCAGCACACGCTTGCGGCCGACCGTGTCCACGGCGATCTCCTCGAGATCCAGGCCCTGGGAGCTGACGAGCGGCTCCAGAAGTTCTCGAAGCCTCTCGCTCTGGGTCGTGCTCATCCGGGTGACTCCTCGGCCGCGTGTGCTGTTGTGGGACGGTGCGCGTGTCTGCACAAAGGGTATCCGGTCGCAAGGGGTGTTGCCGTCCACCCTTGCCGTCCACCCGGTCGGCGAGGGTGCCGCTGAGGGGCGCCGGGCGGACCTGCGGGTACCGTGATCGCGGGCCCCGCCCGATCTCCTGTTCCCGCCCCGTTCGTCACGAGCCCCCCGAGGACGTCTGCCGTGTCGTTCCCCCTGTCTCCGCGCGCCCGTTCGGGGCCGCGCAGAAGGAGTCTGCTCGCCGCCGCCCCGGCGGCCCTGCTGGTGGCGGGCTGTTCCGCCGGGTCCGACGATCCGGGCGGTCCCGCGGCCGCGCGGCCCTCGGCCGCCGAGCGGACCCGGGCGCGCGCGGCCCGGGACAGCCGGGCGCTGGCCGCGCGGTACGACGCGGTCGCCGCCGCGCATCCGAAGCTGGCGGAGCGTCTGCGTCCGCTGCGGGCGGACGTGGTGCGGCACGCGGAGGCGTTCGAGGCGGGCGCGGACGGCTCGGCGTCGCCCGCGCCGTCCGCCTCCGCCTCGTCCGCCTCTTCCGCTCCCGCGGCTCCTTCGGCCGGGGCGACCGCGGCGGCCGCGCCGTCGTCGGCCCCGCCGGCTCCCGCCTCGCCCGCGGTGCCCGCGAACGAGAAGGACGCGCTCGCCCAACTGGCGGCCGCTGAGCGGGAGATCGCCGACCGCCGGGCCGAGGAGCTGGTGACCGCGCCGGCCGAGCTGGCCCGGCTGCTGGCGTCGGTGTCCGCGTCCGGCGCCGCGCACGTGTACCTGCTGACGGAGGCCCGACGGTGAGTGACGCGCAGGACGAGGTGCTGCGGGCGCTGCAGGCGGCGCTCGCCGCGGAGCACGCGGCGGTGTACGGCTACGGCGTGGTCGGCGGCCGGATCGGCGAGCAGCGGCGCACGGAGGCGCGCACGGCGTACGACGCGCACCGGGCGCGCAGGGACGCGCTGGTGCGGGACGTGAAGGACGCCGGCGGTACGCCGGTGGCCGCGGCGGCCGGGTACGCGCTGCCGTTCCCGGTGCCGGACGCGGCCGCGGCGGTACGGCTGGCGGCGGAGCTGGAGATGCGGGTGGCGGGCGTCTACGCCGACGTGGTGCGGTCGAGCGGCGGCGAACGACGCAGGTCGGCGGCCGAGGCGATGCGTGAGGCGGCGGTGCGGTCGGTGCGCTGGAGCGGGGAGAGCGTAGCCTTCCCTGGGCTCGCCGAGCGGAGTGGAACGGCTGCGGGCGGCCCGGCGCCGGCGCCGTGACATGACGGAGGGCTCCGGCACCGTGTGACAGCAGGGAAGGAACGACTCGCGCATGGCATTCGAACCGCCGCGGCGTCTGGTGAGGGCGCTCGGTGAGACGGCGCCCGAGGGTGACGACTGGCTGGAGAAGCTGCCCGCGCTGGCGCGTGAGGCCGTGGACCGGCGCGAGTTGACGGTGGAGCGGGTGCAGTTGCCGGGCGGGCGCAGCAGCCTGGTGGTGCTCGTCCGCACGGTCCACGGCACACCCGCCGTGCTGAAGCTGGCGCCGCCCCGTGCGCGCCCGGAGAGCGAGCGCGTGGCGCTGGCCCACTGGGGCGGGCTGGGTGCGGTGCAGTTGCTGGAGCCGGTGTCCGAGGGCACCGAGGGGGTGCTGCTGCTCGAGCGGCTCCACCCGGACGTCTCGGTGCGGACGCTCCCTGAGGCGAAGGCGCTGCTGGAGGCGGCGGGCACCCTGCGCAGGCTGTGGGTCGATCCGCCGGAGGACCACGTGTTCGAGACCGTGGCCGAGCGCACCGGACGGCAGGCCAAGGCGATGCGGGCCGGGGCGGACGCGGCTCCCGACGTGGCCCCGCTGGTGGACGCGGCGCTGTCGGCCCGCGAGGAGTTGCTGGACTCGCCGCCCGAACACCGGCTGCTGCACGGCACGTTCCGGCAGAGCAAGGTGCTCTCCGGGGACCGGATGCCGTGGCTCGCGGTGGGTCCCGACCCGGTGGTCGGCGAGCACGCCTTCGATCTGGCGCGGCTGGTCCGCGACCGGGTGGAGGACCTGATCGCCCAGCCGTCGGGCGCGACGACGACCCGCCGCCGCGTGCGGCGCCTCGCGGAGTCGCTTGAGGTCGACCGGGAACGCCTTCGGGGCTGGACCCTGTTCCGAGCGGTCGAGTCGGGCGTCCGCGCGCGGCGGGTGGGTCGCGAACGGGACGCGGAACTCCTGCTGGAGTTCGCGACCTGGCTGTAGGTGGCCCTCCAGGGGCGCGGGGAACTGCGCGCCCGGCCCACGACGGCCCACGGTTGCCCACGACGTCGGGTGCAGGGCCCCTCCAGGGGCGCGGGGAACTGCGCGACCCGCACACGACGGCCCGCGGCCGACACTCAACGTGAGAACCCGGCGCCGGCCGCTGCGGTCGGCCGGGCCTGGCGCCGTGACGAAAGTGCCGCGCCGCGGGGGTGCCGCCGCGCCCACCCGTGCCGCCCCAAGCGGCACGACTGCCCGCAGCGGCAGCGGGTGGGAGCGCCCCACACGACTGCCCGCAGCGGCGACGGGTGGGGAAGCCCCACACGACTGCCCGCGGCGACGGGTGGGAGCGCCCCGTCAGGGGCGCGGGGAACTGCGCGACCGGCCCTCCGCGGCCCGCAGACGACGTTCGGCGCGCCCCCCTGCACGGGCAGGGGGGCGCTCGGGGTCCGGTCGGCGTGCCTCCCGAGCTTGCCGGCCGGAGTCTCTCGGCCGTGCCGTACCGGAGGTCAGGGGGTCCGCCCGGCCAGGCCCGCCTGTACCGCTCCCTCCATCGCCAGCAGCCGCACATGACGGCGGATCAGCGCGCCCTGGTCCACGGCGTCCGGCACGGGATGCGCGTCGACGGACTCCGCGCGGAACGGCACGTGCGCGAACAGCGCGAGGTCGGCGGGCGGTATGTGCCAGGACAGATGCCAGCCGCCGGCGATCAGGCACAGCCGGTGCGTCCCCTCGTGCTCCGGTCCGGTCAGCGGGGTGAGCACCGCGCTGGCGGGGTGCAGCGCCGCGAGCCAGGACAGCAGGTGGGCCCGTTCCCGTTCGGCGTCGCCCAGCCGGCGTTCGTAGGCGTCGGCGTGCTGCTGCCAGCGCGCCAGCCGCAGGCGGCTCACCGCCAGTTCGTGCTCCAGACGCAGCCGGTCCACGGATTCGGCCGCGGGGCGGCGAGGGCGCACCAGTCGGCTGAGCAGGCCCTCCCGCGCGTGCGTGGTCATCGGTCCCCTTCGTCCGGGGCCGGTTCCGACGACGGCTCCGTCACGGGGGTCAGCGGACCGGCGTACTCGGCCACGTGGGCCAGCGAGCACCGCTCCGGGCGGCCGTCGAGCGACATCAGCGGCATCCCGTCGTAGGCGCGCTGCCCCTGGAAGTACCAGGTCTCGCCGTGCACGTCGCGGTACGGCAGGGCCAGGTCGTACGCCGCTCCGCCGAGCAGGAAGGGGCGCATGAGCCCGGCCGGCCCGGGCGGCCGCGGGCCGTCGGGGTCCGGCTCGTCCGCCTCGTCGGTGCCGGCCGGGTCGAGCGGGTCGACCGCCGGGTGGGGGTTTGCGGCCTCCGGGGTCCCCTCCGCCCCGGGGTCCGCCCCCCTGGCGTGTGTCTGCTCGGGCTCACCGTCCGGGCCGGACGGCAGCGGCTGGACCGCGGCGGTGACGCGCACCCCGTCCCGGCTGCCCTCCCCCGCCAGGATGTGCGGCGCGGTGCACTCGGCGGTGGCGGTGATGCCGAAGTACGCGCACCAGCCCGGCCAGCGGGCGTACGGCGGTTCGAGGCGGAGCAGGACGTGCACGGTGTCGCCGTTGGCCCGCACGGTGCGGACGTCCGGGTGGGTGCCGACCTCCCGCTCGATGGTCAGGGCGACGGACCGGGCGCGTGCGCGTGCCGTGTCCCAGGCGAGGGCCTGGCGTTCCAGCTCGGTCGGCGGGGGCGTCCCCGGCGGGTGCCCGGCGTCGGCGCCGGGCGGCACGGCGCCGTGCGGCGGGAGGAGGCTCGGGTGCGGCAGGGCGCCGGCCGGGAAGGCGAGCTCCTCGGCCGGCGAGGAGGAGGCGAGGTACAGGTCGCGGAGGCCGGGCACGGCCACGGTCACGCGGAGGACGGGAACGGCGTCCGGGTACTCGTTCACGCGTGCACCGCCCCCGCCGCCCAGCGCAGCCGGCACATGGCGCGGTGCGTCAGCGCCTTGACCGCGCCGACGGTGCGGCCCATGGTGTGCGCGGTCTGCTCGATGGACAGCCCGCCGAGAAACCGCAGTTCCACGCAGGCCCGTTGGGACGGGGCGAGGGCGCTCAGGGCGCGGTGCACCGTCTCGCGGGCGTCGACGGCGTCCAGGTCGCGCAGGACCAGAGTCTCCGGTTCCGGACCCGGCTGTCCGGGGTCGCCGAACTCGGCGACCAGCATCTCGCGCCGGTGGCGGCTGCGGCCCAGCTCGTCGAGGTGGATGTTGCGGGCGATGGTGGTCAGCCAGGCGGCGGGGTCGGTGCCGCGCCAGGTGAAGCCGGAGATGTTCCGCAGGGCGCGGGCGAAGACCTCCTGGGTCAGGTCCTCGGCCAGGTGCCGGTCCCGGGTGCGGGCCAGCAGATAGCCGTACACCGTGCCGCGGTACTCGCGGTAGAGAAAGGCGAACGCCTCCGGGTCCCCGGTGCGGGCCCGGGTCAGCCACGCCGGTTCCGAGGCGTTCGGGGCGGTTCTCTCCGCGGTGGATGAAGTGGTCGCTAAGGACACGTTCGGTGCTCCTCGGTAAGGGGTGGGCAGGGACGGGCGGGCCGCACGGCACGACCGCACGACGTCTGCGATCTTCATGTAGATGTAGATTTCGGGTGGGCGTCCGACGTGGACCGGCGGGCGGGGATGCGCGCACGCCGGAACGGGTCCGGCCGACGCGGCCGACCGTCGACGCTAGGGGTTCCGACTCCCGAAGGCGTCTACAGTCTTCATGTAGATGAAGATCGGGTCAAGGTTGGCGGGGCATATTCCGACCGATGGGTGAAAGGGCGCAGAGGGGGCGGACGGAGGATCGAAGGGCGGGGCAGGGTAGCGCGAGTGCCCCCGAACGCACCGGCGTGCACCACCTGATCCGGCCGTCGATCTGCAATCTACTTGCGCTTGTAGATGGGCATGACCGATGCTCGGACGCGTGACGAGCCGACAGACACTGCCTCCTTCGCCCGGGACCGCCGAGGGCGGTCCGGAGTCCCCGGGCGAGGATCTGGCGGCGCTGCTGGAGCGCCTCCTCGCACTTCCCCGGAGCGGTACGCAGAAGGACCTCGCGCGCGAGGCCGGCATCTCCTACCCGACGTTGAACGCCTGGATGAACCGCACGCGCGGCACGTCCCGTATCCCGCCCGAGAAGCTGCGGGCGATGGTCGAGGTGTTCCGGCGGTGGGGCGTGAGGACGACACCCAAGGAGTTCTTCGAGGCGGTCGGGCGTCCCGTACCGGGACCCAGCCGCGACGAGCGCGAGGCACGGCTGCTGAAGCTGTACCGGCAGCTCCCGGAGGCCCGGCAGCGTGCGCTGATCAAGGACGCGGAGGCCATGCTGCAGGTCAGCAGGATCACCTGAACCTCCCCGTGCGGCCGGAACCTCCCGACGCCCCACGAATGTCCCGAAAGCCCCACAGGTGCGCACCGGCATCGCTACGATCGGAAGCCGCTGGCCTCCCGAAGCGGAACACCGTGCCCTCGCGCACCCCTGGGGAGACAGTCATGTGCATTCGCGTTCACACGGCGGACGACCTGCCGGACATCGTGGTCTGGGACCCGGACGAGGTCAGCGTGCTGGTGGCGCGCGGCGCCCATCTGCTCGACGTGGTCCGCGAACTGCGCGCGCTCCTCACGATCGACCTCGGCGCCCCCGAGGGCACGGGCACGGCCCTCCTCTGTTTCTGCGGCGAACACGTCGACCTGCCGGCGAGCGTTCTGAGCCGCGCGCTGACGGCGGAGGCATGCTGAGAAGCGGCCCTCCGGCCCGCCGCTCTCGTCTCCGGGTCCCTCTGCGGGCGACCCCGGACCCACGGACGCCGCCCCGGCCGTCGCTACGGACTCCCCGGGCCCGGTGACGGCGCACCCACGCGCTGACCCGGCCCGCCCCTGCCCGCAGGCGGACGGCGCCAGGTGCTGCGGGCGACACCCCGCGCGGCCGACAACGCCGCCTGCACCGGGACGCCCCGGTCGCACCGGCGTCGCCGCGATCTGACCCCCCACATCGGCCCGCGGGCGACAACGACTCCAGGTCCCCACCACCCCAGGGCGCCCGGCCCCGCCAGTCCTGCGGACGGCACACCGCGCGGCCGACACGGCCTCCTCGCTGCGGAACGACGCCCTCGACCGGGGACGGCCCCTCGCCCTGACCCGGCCGCCCCGGCGCACGCGGCAACGACGCGAGGCCCGGCCGCCTGGCCCCGCCGAGGGCTGCGGACCGACCGCACGCGGTCGACGGCGCCGCCCACCGCCGAACGCCCCGGCCCGCGACCGGCGTCGGACAGCCTGACGCGGCCACCGCGGTCCCCAACCGGCGACGGCGTCGGATCGCCGCCGCCCGGCCCCGCGCCGCGCCGGACCTGCGGACGGCACCCCGCGCGTCGACAGCGCCGCCCACCGCGGAACGTCCCGGCCCGGCCGATACGGAAACGTGCGCCGTCGATCGCTGCCTGACGGAATGCGTCCGCGCCATGGGGACACCATCCGGACGTGCGTCATCCCGGCCTCGGACGATGGTGACGTCGGTGGCCGGGACGGAACCCGTGAGGGTCAGCGCGCCGTCGATCGCTGCCGGACGAAGGTGTCCGCGCCATGGGGACACCGTCCGGACGTGGGTCGTCCCGGCCGCGGACGGTGGTGACGTCGGTGGCCGGGACGGAAACGCTCGCCGTCGATCGCTGCCGGACGAAGGTGTCCGCGCCATGGGGACACCGTCCGGACGTGCGTCGTCCCGGCCGCGGACGGTGGTGACATCGGTGGCCGGGACGGAACCCGTGAGGGTCAGCGCGCCGTCAGGCGGGCGATGGCCTCGTCGACCGTGAGCTCCTCGCGTTCGCCCGTGCGGCGGTCCTTCAGTTCCAGGACGCGGTCGGCGGAGCGGCGGCCCGCGACCAGGATCTGCGGGACGCCGATCAGCTCGGAGTCGGTGAACTTCACGCCCGGGGAGACACCCGCACGGTCGTCGACCAGGACGCGGACGCCCGCGGCGGCGAGCTTCTCGGAGACCTCGAGCGCCAGCTCGGTCTGGAGCGCCTTGCCTGCGGCGACCACGTGGACGTCGGCCGGGGCGACCTCGGCGGGCCAGCACAGGCCCTTGTCGTCGGCGGTCTGCTCGGCGAGGGCGGCCACCGCGCGGGAGACACCGACGCCGTAGGAGCCCATGGTGACGCGGACGGGCTTGCCGTTCTGGCCGAGGACGTCGAGCTTGAGGGCGTCGGCGTACTTGCGGCCGAGCTGGAAGATGTGGCCGATCTCAATGGCGCGGTCCAGCTTCAGACCGGTGCCGCACTTGGGGCAGGGGTCGCCCTCCTCGACGACCACGACGTCCACGTACTCGTCGACCTCGAAGTCACGGCCGGCGACGACGTTCTTCGCGTGGGTGTCGGCCTTGTTGGCGCCGGTGATCCAGGCGGTGCCGGGGGCGACGCGCGGGTCGGCGACGTACTTCACCTTGCCCAGGCCCTGCGGGCCGACGTAGCCGCGCACCAGGTCGGGGCGGGCGATGAAGTCGGCCTCGGTGACCATCTCGACCTCGGCCGGGGCGAAGTGCGCCTCGACCTTGCCCAGATCGACCTCGCGGTCACCGGGCACGCCCACGGCGACGATCTCGCCGTCGACCTTGACCAGCAGGTTCTTCAGCGTGGCCGAGGCGGGGACGCCGAGCTGCGCGGCGAGGGTCTCGATGGTGGGGGTGTCGGGCGTGGGGATGTCCTCGGCGGCGGGCACCCCGGCGGCGTCCACCGGCTTCAACTCGTACGAGACGGCCTCGGTGTTCGCGGCGAAGTCGCAGTGGGGGCAGTCGGCGAAGGTGTCCTCGCCGGCCTCGGCGGGCGCGAGGAACTCCTCGGACTTGGAGCCGCCCATGGCGCCGGCGGTCGCCGCGCAGATCCGGTAGTCGAGGCCGAGGCGCTCGAAGATCCGCCGGTAGGCCTGGCGGTGCAGGTCGTACGACTGGGCCAGGCCGTCGTCGTCCAGGTCGAAGGAGTACGAGTCCTTCATCAGGAACTCGCGGCCGCGCAGGATGCCGGCGCGGGGGCGGGCCTCGTCACGGAACTTCGTCTGGATCTGGTAGAGGATGACCGGCAGGTCCTTGTAGGAGGACGCCTGGTCCTTCACCATCAGCGTGAAGATCTCCTCGTGGGTGGGTCCGAGGAGGTAGTCGCCGCCCTTGCGGTCCTGGAGGCGGAACAGCTCGGCACCGTACTCGTCCCAGCGGCCGGTGGCGTCGTAGGGCTCGCGCGGCAGGAGGGCGGGGAGCAGCACTTCCTGGGCGCCGATGGCGTCCATCTCCTCGCGCACGATCCGCTCGACGTTGGCGAGCACCTTCTTGCCGAGGGGCAGCCACGTCCAGATGCCTGCGGCGGTGCGGCGGACGTAGCCCGCGCGGACCAGCAGCTTGTGGCTGAGGACCTCGGCGTCGGCCGGGTCGTCGCGCAGCGTCTTCGCCATCAACTGGGACATGCGCTGGACCGGTGCGTTCGCCATGGTTCTCGTACTCCTGCTGCGTCTAGGTGATGAGGGCGAGGTTAGCCGGGTGGGACGGGACGGCGGAAATCGGTTACGCGCGCGGGAGCGGCAGCGGGGCGCCCATGACGGCGTACGGGGTGGGGGCGCTCGGGAAGTGGACCTGCCGGGCGAGGTCCTCGTAGCCCAGCGAGCGGTACAGGTGGCGGGCGGGGCTCTCGACGTCCAGTGCGGACAGCAGCGACCGCTGCTGGTCGGCGCCGTCGGTGATCGTGGTGATCAGGGCGCGGCCGATGCCGTGCTTCTGGTGCCGGGGGTGGACGTGCAGCTCGGTGATGACGAAGGAGTCGTCGAGCCAGTCGTCGTGACCGCCGGCGCGCAGGTACGGCTCGACGACGGTGGACCACCAGTGGGAGCGGTCGTTCGGCATGCCGTAGACGAAGCCGACCAGGCGTCCCCCGACGGTGGCGCCGAAGGCCCGCGCACCGGGGAAGGTCATGTGGCGCAGCACGATCTGCCGGCGTACGGCCACCTCGTCGGGGCCGAGTCCGAACGCCACCGCCTGGACGGCCAGCGCCTCGTCGACGTGCCCGGGGAGGTCGAGGGGGCCGATCACGATGTCGTCGGGCTCGGGGCGGCCGTGACCGGGAAAGCGCAGCATGCCGGGGAGACTACAGGGACGCGCCCGTCAGAACAGCACGCTCATGAAGGCGCCGACCTCGCGGAAGCCCACCGTGGCGTACGTGCGGCGGGCGGGGGTGTTGAAGTCGTTGACGTAGAGGCTCACCACGGGGGCGACGTCGGCGAGGGCGTACCGCAGGACGGCGGCCATGCCGGGGGCGGCGACGCCGTTCCCCCGGTGTTCGGGGGCGACCCAGACGCCCTGGATCTGGCAGGCGCGGTCGGTGGCGGCGCCGATCTCCGCCTTGAAGATCACGTTGCCGTCGGCGTCGAAACGGGCGAAGGAGCGGCCGGAGCCGACCAGCTCGGCGACCCGGGCCTGGTAGAGCAGTCCCCCGTCGCCGGCCAGTGGGGAGACGCCGACCTCCTCGGTGAACATGGCCACGCACGCCGGCATGATCGTCTCGAGTTCGTCCTTGCGGACGCGGCGGACGTACGGGTCGGGCGCCACGGCGTCGGGCACGCGGTCGGTGACCAGCAGCGGCTGGCGGGCGCGGACCTCGCGGGCGGGACCCCACCGGGGTTCGAGCAGCTGCCAGAGGGCGGCGGTGGGCTCGGCCGGGCCGACGATGGAGGAGCAGCGGCGGCCGGCTCGGCGGGCGCGGTCGGCGAAGGCGCGGACGGCGCGGGGGGTGGCGCAGATGGGGACGAGGTTGGCGCCCGCGTAGCACATCGAGGTCAGGATGCCGTCCTCGTACCAGCCCCACATCTCGCCGCCGAGCCGCCACGGGTCGAGGCCGGCGATCTGCACGCGCGCGGCCACGAAGGCGTTCGCGACCGGGTCGCGGTCGAGTACGGCGAGTGCGGCGTCCAGGTCGCTCGGTTCGAGGACCCGGGAAGTGGTCTGCGTCAACACGTGCGGGGCCTCACACAAAAGGGTTCTGCCTGATTTCCGCACTGTACCCGCGGATGCCGGGGGCCGCCGCCCCCGGATCCCCGGGTGCTGCGAGGACCGGGTCAGCCGGCCACCGCTACCTGCAGCTCGCCGGAGGCCACACCGTCCTTCTCCATCTGCTCGGCGATCTTCATCGCCTCTTCGATCAGGGTCTCCACGATCTTCGACTCGGGCACGGTCTTGATGACCTCGCCCTTCACGAAGATCTGCCCCTTGCCGTTGCCCGAGGCCACACCCAGGTCCGCCTCACGCGCCTCACCCGGACCGTTCACGACGCAGCCCATGACCGCGACGCGCAGCGGCACGTCCATGCCGGTCAGACCCGCGGTGACCTCCTCGGCCAGCTTGTACACATCCACCTGCGCACGCCCGCACGACGGGCAGGACACGATCTCCAGACCGCGCTGGCGCAGATTCAGCGACTCCAGGATCTGGATGCCGACCTTGATCTCCTCCACCGGCGGCGCCGAGAGGGACACACGGATGGTGTCGCCGATGCCCTGCGACAGCAGCGCGCCGAACGCGACGGCCGACTTGATCGTGCCCTGGAACGCCGGACCCGCCTCGGTGACACCCAGATGCAGGGGGTAGTCGCACTGCTCGGCGAGCTGACGGTAGGCCTCGACCATCACCACCGGGTCGTTGTGCTTCACCGAGATCTTGATGTCGCGGAAGTCGTGCTCCTCGAACAGCGACGCCTCCCACAGCGCCGACTCCGCCAGCGCCTCGGGGGTGGCCTTGCCGTACTTCTGCAGCAGCCGCCTGTCCAGCGAGCCCGCGTTCACCCCGATACGGATCGGCGTGCCGTGGTCCTTCGCCGCCTTCGCGATCTCCTTGACCTGGTCGTCGAACTTCTTGATGTTGCCCGGGTTCACCCGCACCGCCGCACAGCCCGCCTCGATCGCGGCGAACACGTACTTCGGCTGGAAGTGGATGTCGGCGATCACCGGGATCTGCGACTTCCTCGCGATCACCGGCAGCGCGTCCGCGTCGTCCTGCGTCGGGCAGGCCACCCGCACGATCTGGCAGCCCGACGCGGTCAGCTCCGCGATCTGCTGGAGCGTCGCGCCGATGTCGGACGTGCGCGTCGTCGTCATCGACTGCACCGACACCGGGGCGTCCCCGCCCACCGCCACGGAGCCGACCTGGATCTGCCGGCTCTTCCGGCGCACGGCGAGCGTGGTCGGGACGGACGGCATGCCGAGAGAAATCGCAGTCATCTGCTGTGCAACCCCAAGTCGTGGATCAAGGTCCGGCTCCCCGTGAGCAGCGGGCTCCGGGCTCCGAGATTACGGCAATGGCCAAGGCTCGAGCACATCGCTCCCCTAAACCCACCCAAAGGGCGACGGCCCGGAACGCCAGGGTTCCGGGCCGTCGTGAACAACGGGTGTCGTGGTGCGGTCGGGTCAGGAGATGCGCACCGGGTTCACCACGTCCGCGATCAGGACGAGGATCGTGAAGCAGACGAAGATCCCCGCCACGACGTAGGCGACGGGCATCAGCTTCGCCACGTCGAAGGGTCCCGGGTCGGGGCGGCGCAGCAGCCTCGCGAGGTTGCGGCGCAGCGACTCCCACAGGGCGCCCGCGATGTGTCCGCCGTCGAGCGGCAGCAGCGGGAGCATGTTGAACAGGAACAGGGAGAGGTTGAAGCCCGCGAGCAGCATCACGAACATCGCGAGCTGCTGCGAGGCCGGGATGTCGAGGGTGGCGATCTCCCCGCCGACGCGGGCGGCGCCGACGACGCCCATCGGGGAGTCGGGTTCGCGCGGTCCGTCGCCGAAGGCCGCGTCCCACAGAGCGGGGACCTTCGACGGCAGCGCGGCCAGGGAGTCGATCGCGTCGCCGACCCTGTCGGTCATCCAGGACACGGACTCACCGAAGTCCTGCTTGACGACGCCGGTGGCGGCGCTGAAGCCGAGGAAGCCGGCCTTGACGTACTCACCCTCGACGTAGGTGCCGTTGCCGTCCTTCTTCGCGACCATGTTGGTGGCGATGGTGGCCTGCAGCGTCACCTCCTTGCCGTCGCGCTCGACGACGATCGGCACGCTCTTGCCCGCGCTGTCGCGGATGAGGTCGGACAGCGTGCCCCAGTCCTCGGTGCGGACCCCGTCGAAGGCGACGATCTTGTCCTTGGCCTTCATGCCGGCCGCGGCGGCGGGCGACTGCGGGTCGGACTTCTGGCAGTCGTCGCGCTTCTCGCTCTGCGAGATCACGCACTGGGAGACCGAGCTGACGGTCGTGGTCTGCTGCTGGATGCCGAAGCCCATCAGCACGATGAGGAACAGCACGACCGCGAGGATCAGGTTCATGAACGGGCCGGCGAACATGACGACGACCCGCCTCCACGGCTTGCGCGTGTAGAACAGGCGCTTCTCGTCGCCGGGCCGCAGTTCCTCGAAGGCGGCGGAGCGGGCGTCCTCGATCATGCCGCGCCACGGGGAGGTGGAGCGGGCCTCCAGCTTCCCGTCGGGTCCCGGCGGGAACATCCCGATCATGCGGATGTAGCCGCCGAACGGGATCGCCTTGACGCCGTACTCGGTCTCGCCCTTGTGCCGCGACCAGAGGGTCGGGCCGAAGCCGACCATGTACTGCGGTACGCGGATGCCGAACATCTTGGCCGTGGACAGGTGCCCCAGTTCGTGCCAGGCGATGGAGAACAGCAGGCCGGCCGCGAAGACGACTATGCCGAGGATGAACATCAGGGTCGTCATGCACGCGCCTCCGCGCTCGCCGTCCGGGCTGTCAGTTCGCGGGCCCGCGCGCGGGCCCAGGTCTCCGCTTCGAGGACGTCCGGCACGGTCAGTGAGGTTCCCGCGGCGGGCGTTCCGTGTTCCTCGACGACCCGGGTGACCGTGTCGATGATGCCGAGGAACGGCAGCGCGCCGGTGCGGAAGGCCTCGACGCACTCCTCGTTCGCGGCATTGAACACCGCGGGGGCGGTCCCCGCGAGTTCGCCGACGCGCCGGGCGAGGTTCACCGAAGGGAAGGCCTCGTTGTCGAGAGGGAAGAACTCCCAGGTGGACGCCTTGCTCCAGTCGAAGGCCGGGGCCGCGTCGGGGACCCGTTCGGGCCAGCCGAGGCCGATGGCGATGGGGCCCCGCATGTCGGGGGGCGTCGCCTGGGCCAGTGTCGATCCGTCCGTGAACTCAACCATCGAGTGGACATACGACTGGGGATGCACGACCACCTCAATGCGGTCGAAGGGAATGTCGTAGAGGAGGTGCGCCTCGATGACCTCCAGGCCCTTGTTGACGAGGGTCGCGGAGTTGATCGTGATGACCGGGCCCATGGCCCAGGTGGGGTGGGCGAGGGCGTCCTCGACGGTGACCGCCGCCAGTTCCTGCCGGGTGCGGCCGCGGAAGGGCCCGCCGGAGGCGGTGACGACCAGCTTGCGGACGTCGGCGCGGGTGCCGGCGGCCAGCGCCTGGAACAGCGCGGCGTGCTCGGAGTCCACCGGGATGATCTGACCGGGCTTGGCCAGCGCCTTCACCAGCGGGCCGCCCACGATGAGCGACTCCTTGTTGGCGAGGGCGAGGGTGCGGCCCGCCTCCAGGGCGGCGAGGGTCGGGGCGAGCCCGATGGAGCCGGTGATGCCGTTCAGGACGGTGTGGCAGTCGGAGGCGGCGACCTGGGTGGCCGCGTCGGGCCCGGCGAGGATCTCCGGCAGCGGCTCCCCCGCGCCGTACCGCGCGGTGAGCGCCTCGCGCAGCTCCCGCACCACGTCCTCGCGGGCGACGGCGACCGTGCGCACCCGCAGGCGGTGCGCCTGCTCGGCGAGGAGGGCGACCCGGCCGCCGTTGGCGGACAGGGCGGTGACCCGGAAGCGGCCGGGGTTGCGCAGCACGAGGTCGATGGCCTGGGTGCCGATCGACCCGGTGGAGCCGAGGATCACCACGTCCTTGGGGCCGTCTCCCGCGACGGGGTCGTACACCAGGTGCGGGTCGGCGAGGGGGGCTGGAGCGTCGGTCATGGGCCCCATTGTGTCCGGTCGCGGCGGCCGTCGGGCCCCCGCCCCGGTACCCCGGGGGCGTGTCCGTGGTACGCGGGGAGCGGGGGGAGGGGACGCGCGCCGTGGGCGGCCCCTCCCCGGGCCGCTCAGCTGATCGGGCGGCGGACGTTCTCCCGGGCGGACGGGCCGGGGGCGGCGTCGGCGATCCAGGGACCCTCGCCGGAGGGGTCGATCACGCCGTCCTCCAGCCAGGTGTAGGAGCCGCCGAGGACGTTCTTCACGACCTTGCGGTCGAGGTCGTCGGTGTTGCTCCAGAGCCGGCCGAACAGTTCCTCGACGCGCAGCCGCGCCTGGCGGCAGAAGGCGTCGGCGAGCTGGTAGGCCTCACGGCCGTGGTCGCCGCGGCCGCGCAGCAGCTCCGCGCGGACGCAGGCGGCGCTCATGGCGAACAGTTCGGCGCCGATGTCGACGATCCGGCCGAGGAAGCCCTGCTTGGTCTCCATCCGTCCCTGCCAGCGGGACATGGCGTAGAAGGTGGAGCGGGCCAGCTTGCGGGAGGTGCGCTCCACGTAGCGCAGGTGCGGGGAGAGGTCGATGCCGTGTCTGAACTCGCCGTAGGTGCCCGGGAGCTGTCCGGGTCCGGCGACGAGCTTCGGCAGCCACCTGGCGTAGAAGGCGCCCGCGCTCGCGCCCGCCCGCGCCTTGTCGCCGAGGGTCTTGTCGGGGTCGATGAGGTCGCCGGCGACGGACAGGTGGGCGTCGACGGCCTCGCGCGCGATCAGCAGGTGCATGATCTCGGTGGAGCCCTCGAAGATGCGGTTGATGCGCAGGTCGCGCAGCATCTGCTCGGCGGGGACCGCGCGTTCGCCGCGGTCGCGCAGCGAGTCGGCGGTCTCGAAGCCGCGGCCGCCGCGGATCTGGACCAGTTCGTCGGCCATCAGCCAGGCCATCTCGGAGCCGTAGAGCTTGGCGAGGGCGGCCTCGATGCGGATGTCGTTGCGGTTCTCGTCGGCCATCTGCGAGGAGAGGTCGACGACGGCCTCCAGGGCGAAGGTGGTCGCCGCGATGAACGCGATCTTGGAGCCGACGGCCTCGTGCAGGGCGACCGGCTTGCCCCACTGCTCGCGCTCGGCGGACCACTCGCGGGCGATCTTCAGGCACCACTTGCCGGCGCCGACGCACATCGCGGGCAGGGAGAGCCGTCCGGTGTTGAGCGTGGTCAGGGCGATCTTCAGGCCTTGGCCCTCCTCGCCGATGCGGTGGGAGGCGGGGACGCGGACCCGGTGGAAGCGGGTGACGCCGTTCTCCAAACCGCGCAGGCCCATGAAGGCGTTGCGGTTCTCCACGGTGACGCCCTCGGAGTCCGCCTCCACGACGAAGGCGGTGATGCCGCCCCGGTGGCCCTCGGACTTCGGGACGCGGGCCATGACGACGAGCAGGTCGGCGACCACGCCGTTGGTGGTCCACAGCTTCACGCCGTCCAGCACGTAGTGGTCGCCTTCCGGTACCGCCATGGTCGCGAGGCGGGCCGGGTCGGATCCGACGTCCGGCTCGGTGAGCAGGAAGGCGGAGATGTCGGTGCGGGCGCAGCGCGGCAGGAAGGTCTCCTTCTGCTCGCGCGTGCCGAAGATCTTCAGCGGCTGGGGCACGCCGATCGACTGGTGCGCCGAGAGGAGCGCGCCGATGGCGGGGCTGGCGGAGCCGACCAGGGCGAGGGCCTTGTTGTAGTACACCTGGGTGAGGCCGAGGCCGCCGTACTTGGTGTCGATCTTCATGCCGAGGGCGCCGAGCTCCTTGAGCCCGTTGATCACCTCGTCGGGGATGCGCGCCTCGCGCTCGATCAGGGCGCCGTCGACCCGCGTCTCGCAGAAGTCGCGCAGCTTGGCCAGGAACTCCTCGCCGCGCCGGACGTCCTCGTCGGCGGGGAGCGGGTGGGGGTGGATCAGGTCGAGCCGGAAGCGTCCGAGGAACAGTTCCTTGGCGAAGCTGGGCTTGCGCCAGTCCTGCTCCCTCGCCGCCTCGGCGACCTCCCGGGCCTCACGTTCGGTGACGGTCGGCCTGGACGGGGCCGCGGGTGTCTCGGGTACTGCGGACATGAGGCTCACCTCGCCGCGAATAGGATGGAGTCATTGCGGTACGGACCGGTGCTACTCGATCGTATGTACCCGATTCGTAGCGACCCCACCACCCTTCGTGCCGCCGTCCGGCCGATCCCCGCGCTGCGGCGACGATGGAGAACTCTCCTGTCGAAGCGCTTCGACTGCCTGGACATCACGACCCTGCGGGAGCTAGGGTCGGACGCGCATTCATAAGCTGTTTTACCGTTCTCGCGCACTGTCGAAGCGCTTCACATCCCTGGGAGATGCCGGATGGTCACCCTCGCCGAGGTCGCCCAGCACGCCGGAGTCTCGGCGAGCACGGTGAGCTACGTCCTCAGCGGCAAGCGGTCGATCTCCGCGACCACCCGGCAGCGGGTCGAGCGCTCCATCCGCGAGCTCGGCTACCACCCCAACGCGGGCGCCCGCGCCCTGGCCAGCAGCAGGTCCAACATCATCGCCCTGATGGTGCCGCTGCGGACCGACATGTACGTGCCGGTGATGATGGAGATCGCCATAGCGGTCGCCACCACCGCCCGCACCCACGGGTACGACGTGCTCCTGCTCACCGGCGAGGAGGGCCCGGACGCGGTCCGCCGGGTGGCCGGCAGCGGTCTCGCCGACGGCATGATCCTCATGGACGTCGAGCTGGACGACGAACGCCTGCCGCTGCTGCGCGAGTCCGCCCAGCCGGCCGTGCTGATCGGGCTGCCCGCCGACACCACCGGACTGACCTGCGTCGACCTCGACTTCAAAGCGACCGGCGCGCTCTGCGTGGAGCATCTGGCCGGGCTGGGCCACCGGGACGTCGCCGTCATCGGGGAGGCCCCCGCGGTCTACGAGCGGCACACCGGCTTCGCCGAGCGCACCCTGGACGGGCTGCGCTCCCGCGCCCGCGAGACCGGGCTGCGTCTGCTGCACCGCCCCTGCGAGGGCGGGTACGACGCGACGGCCGTGACGGTCGCCCGGATCCTCGACGAGCGCCCGGACACCACGGGCTTCGTGGTGCAGAACGAGGCGGCGGTGGAGCCGCTCCTCGCCCTGCTGCGGCAGCAGGGCCGGGCCGTGCCGGAGGACGTCTCGGTGGTCGCGGTCTGCCCGGAGCAGGTCGCCGTGCAGGCGTCGGTGCGGCTGACGTCGGTGTCCCTGCCCGCCCAGGAGATGGGCCGGCACGCCGTGGAGCAACTGGTCGCCAAGCTCGACGGACGCGGCGGCGACGAGGTCGTGCTGCTGCCGCCCGCGCTGACCGTCCGGGCGAGTTCGGGCCCCGCGCCGCTGCGCTGACCGGTCCTGTGCCGTCCGCACGGTACGGACGGCACAGGAGGTGAGCCTCAGCCGCCCGAGACGGTCAGGCTGTCGGTGCGGAAGTCGAGGCCGCCGGCGGACGAGGTGATCTCGTAGCCGAATTGCACGTCGCCGATGGTCTCGTCGCCCATCCAGCCCTTGGTGTCCTTGATCCACTTCAGGACGGGGAGGATGTTCACTGTGCCGGACGTCGAGTCCGAGGTGCGCAGGAACGAGAAGACCTCGTTGGCGCCGTTGCTCCCCTTGTACACGTTCCAGGTGTGCCCGCCGAGACTCACCGTGCCCTGCGCGGTGCCGAGCGGACCGACCGCGCCGTGGTGGTTGACCCAGAGCATGATCTCGTAGTCGTGGTCCGTGTCCCAGATGTCGTACGAGGTGTTGTACGCGCCCGCGGACGGGACGGTGACCCGGTAGGTGCTGGTGAGCGAACTCAGCGAGGAGATCGGCTTGTTGATCACCTTCTTGCTGTTCGGGTAGGACTTGATGCCGCCGGTGTTCGGGTGGTCGGCCCAGACGCCCCAGTTGGTGCCGGAGTTGGCCCAGACGCACTGGGAGCCGGCGCCGGAGCCCCAGATGTTGTTGTAGAGGATGTAGCCGTCCAGGGTGGTGTTGCCCCACTGGTCGCAGGAGTTCCAGACGGCGGCGTGCGCGGGCGCGGAGGCCGGTCCGACCGTCGCGGCGAGGGCGAGGGCGAGAGCGGGGGCGATCAGTGCGCGGACGGTCCCGCGCAGGGTTTTCGGTGCCATGGTGTTCCTTCCATGGGTGGGGGGGATGTGCCTGGCCATCGCGTCGCCGGCGGCAGCGGGACGACGCGTTCCTCGCCGGCGACCAGGTCGAGCGGCTGGGCGCCGGCGGGGGTCCACAGGGCGATACGGGCGGTGCGGTCGGGCCGGAGCACGGCGGTGCCGCCGTCCGGCGTCCAGGTGAGGTCGAGTGCCGCGCCGAAGCGGGTGCGGATCCCGGTGAGCCGGCCGCTCGGGAGCGCAGGAAGCGGGGCGGGCAGCAGCACCAGCCGGTCCGGGGTGGACTGCGCGAGCGCCTCGATCAGCAGGGCGGGCAGGGTGTGCGCGGCGTCGGCGTTGTAGACGTTCCGGCGCGGATAGTGGGCGCTCATCAGGGAGTCGTGGAAGAAGTCGCCGTCGAGGACCCGGCCGAGCCCGTCGGCGACCCGCCTGCCGTCCCGGAGCCGGGCGGCGATCAGGGCGTGGTGCAGATGGCCGTGCGCGGAGCCGTTCTCGGGGCCGCGCAGTTGGAGGGCGCGGCGGGCCGCCTCGGCGAGCTCCGGGGTGTCGTACGGGGAGATCTCGTCCAGGGGCCAGACGCCGTAGAGGTGGCTGAGGTGACGGTGGTCGTAGGTGTCCTCGAGGCCGGGCCACGCCCATTCGGCGAGCGCTCCGTCGGCGTTGACCCGGTGCGGGGGCAGCCGGTCGGCGAGGGCGCGCAGGCGGTCCGCGCGGTCCGGGTGGTACGCGGCGGCGGTGTGCAGGGCGTGCCGGGCGGCGGACAGGTCCATGGCCGCGTTCAGCGCGCCCCAGCCGCCGTTCGCGGGTCGGTTCTCGGGCGAGTAGGAGGGGACGACGACCAGCCTGCCGTCCGGGCCGGTGCGGGTGAGGAAGTCCTCGTAGAAGTCGGCGACTTCGGCGAGCGCTGCGGCGGTGCGCGGGTCGCGGGCGCCGTAGGTCTCGTCGTGGTCGACGAGCGGCTTGAGCAGCCAGTCGGCACCCGCGGTCCACAGATGCAGGGGGTACTCGCGGCTGAAGTGGTAGCTGTGCCCGGACGCGCCGTCGGTGTGCGCGGGCGCGACCACGCCCCGGGCGCCGAAGACCGCGCGGGCGTTGTCCCGCCAGTGGGGCAACTGCCCCTGGATCAGGATCGCCAGGGCCTCGGTGACCTCCGGGAGGGCGGCCGCGGCGGCGGACGCGGTCTGGAGGTTGAGGTTGGCGTCCAGGGTGAAGGCGCCCGACCAGGCGGTGTCCCAGTCGCCGGTCCACAGTCCGGTGAGCCGGGGCGGGAGCGTCCCGCTGGACGACAAAAGGTGGTAGCGGCCGGCCGCGAACAGCCGCTCCAGCAGGGCGGTGCTGCGCGGCCGGGCGAGCAACGCCGAGCCGGGCAGGGCCCGTTCGGCGGGATCGGCGTCGAGATCCAGGGTGACCCGCTCGTACGCGGTGCGGTGCAGGGCGAGATGCCGGCCGAGGAGCGTGTCGTACGCCGGCTCGTCCGTGGTGAGCAGGTCGCGCAGGACGCGGCCCTCGGCGGCCACGTCCGCCTCGCCGGTGTGCCGCAGTATCCGGGTGAGCAGCAGGACCGAGCGCGCTCCGGTGATCCGCACCCCGGGCGGGGCGAGTTCGGTGCGTCCGCCGGTGACGGCGGCCACGGTCACCCCGGTGTACGCCAGGTCGCTGCCGGGGTGGCGGACGCGCAGGCTGAGCAGGGCGCCCTCCGGGGTGAGGACGGCGCCGTGCCCGACGCGCAGGGTGGCGGGCGCGTTCGGCAGCCGGTGGTCCAGGGAGAGGCGGAGGGTGAGGTCGCGGCCGGTGACGTGCTGGACGATCACGTCATCGGCGCGGGAGACGAAGACGCGGCTGGTGCGGCCGTCGTGGCGGGCGGTGGCCTCCCCGGTGGCGAAGTCGACCTCGCGGCGGTGACCGGTCAGGTCGGGGGCGCCTTCATGATGGCGCAGGCGGATCCGGAAGGCGGGGTGGAAGGGCCGCACCCACTGGAGCGGGCGTCCGTCGGTGAAGTCCTCGGCGGCGGTGAGGTCGCCGGACAGCAGCCGGTCCTGGACGTCGGTGAGCCGGTCGGCCAGCAGGGGCGGCAGCCGGTGCCGGCCGCCCGCGTCGTCGTTCGGGCGGACGAGGGTGTGGTGGGTGACGACGGTCCGGTCGTCGTCCGGGTCGCCGAGGACGAGGGCGCCGTGCCGGCCGTTGCCGCACAGGAAGGCGTCCTCCCAGCGGGCGGCCGGCCGGGGCTCCCAGGTGCCGTGCACGGGTCCGCCGGTCATGGCGCCAGCACCGCCACGCCGTAGCGGCCGAGGGTGACCCGGCCGGTGACGGTGGCGCCGGTCAGCAGGTCGCGGTGGGTGCCGGGGACGTCCACGGCGACCTCGCCCCTGCCGTGGTGCAGCAGGAACAGCAGCCCGCCCCGGCGCACCGCCTCCACCGCGTCCGGGAGCCCTTCCAGCACGGGCCGCACACCCGCCCCGTCGGCGACACGGGTGAGCAGGTCCCGCAGGGCATCCGGTCCGGGGAGGGTGGAGACGTACCAGGCGCGGCCCTTGCGCAGCACGGCGGGCAGTCCCTCCAGTTCGCCGCCCCGGTACACGAGGGTCTCGTCGGCGGTGCCGTCGGGCTCCAGCTCCTCCGACCACAGGGTGCCGCGCAGGCCGCCGTCCGCCTCCACGGTCGCGCCGGGCTCCAGCGGCCACCACTCGTGCAGGGTGCGGATGCCGAAGAGGGCGCGCAGCCGCTCGTCCATGCCGCCCGGCCGCACCCGGTCGTCCTCGTCCACGACGCCGGTGCCGAAACCGCAGACCAGGGTGCCGCCGCCGCGCACGTAGGCCACGAGGTTGTCGGCGGCGGGGTCGGTGAGGAGGTGCAGCCGCGGGACGACGACCATGCGGTATCCGGTGAGATCGTGCTCGGGGTGGGCGACGTCCGTGGTGAGGTGGGCCCGCCACAGGGCGCGGTGCCAGGCGCCGAGGATCTCGGCGTGGCCCGCCTCCCGGGACGGGTGGCCCTCCTGGTCGCTCGCCCACCAGGCGTGCCAGTCGTGCAGCACGGCGACCTCGGCGGTGACGGCGCGGCCGACGACGTGCGGGGCGATCCGCGCCAGGTCCGCGCCGAGCCGGCGTATCTCCTGGTGGGCGCGCCCTTCGGGACCGGCGTGGCCGAGCATCCCGGAGTGGTACTTCTCGGCGCCCTGCCGGGACTGCCGCCACTGGAAGTAGCAGACGGCGTCCGCGCCGCGCGCGACGGCCTGGAGCGACCAGAGGCGGTTGAGGCCACGCGGCTTGGGGCGGTTCACCGGACGCCAGTTGACCGCGCCGGCGGCCTGTTCCATGAGCATCCACGGGCCGCGCGCCTGCGAGCGGGTCATGTCCTGCACGAGCGCGCCGTGCTGCGCGCCGGACGGGTCGTCCGGGTCGGGGTAGAGGTCGACGGAGACGACGTCCTCCTCCTCGGCCCAGCGCCAGGCGTCCTGCCCGGACCACAGCGGCATGACGTTGGTGGTGACCGGGAGGTGCGGGGTGTGCCGGCGGACGATGTCGCGCTCGGCGGTGAAGCACTCCAGGAGCATGTCGGAGGTGAAGCGCCGGAAGTCCAGGACCTGCGCGGGGTTCTTCAGGTAGTGGGTGCGCCGGGGCGGCAGCACCTCCTCCCAGTCGCCGTAGGTCTGGCTCCAGAAGGCGGTGCCCCAGGCGGTGTTGAGGGCTTCGAGGCTGCCGTACCGGTGGCGCAGCCAGGTGCGGAAGCGGGCGGCGGCCTCGTCGCCGTGGTCGTAGGTGCAGTACTCGTTGTTGATGTGCCAGAGGGTGAGCGCGGGGTGGGCTGCGTAGCGGGCGGCGAGGTCCTCGGTGATCGCGGCGGCGAGGCGCCGGTAGGTGGCGCTGGAGTGGGAGAAGTGCTGGCGCCCGCCCCACAGTTCGGTGTGGCCGTCGGCGTCGACCGGCAGTGTGTCGGGGTGCAGCCGGCCCGTCCACGGCGGCGGTGACGCGGTGGGGGTGGCGAGGACGACGCCGATGCCGTTCCCGTGCGCCAGGTCCATCAGCCGGTCCAGCCAGCCGAAGTCCCGCTCGCCCGGCCGGGGTTCGATGCGGGACCAGGAGAAGACGCCGAGGGTGACCGAGTTGACGCCCGCCTCACGCATCAGGCGGACGTCCTCCTCCCAGGTCTCCTCGGGCCACTGCTCGGGGTTCCAGTCGCCGCCGTAGAGGATGCGGCCGCGGGTGACGTCGTCCAGGCGGGGCATCAGTCGGCCCCGTGGGGTCGGGCGCCGGACCGGTGGAAGGAGGGCACGGACATGGCAGGTCCTCGGGCAAGGGGTGGACGGGGAGGACGCGAGCGCGGGTGCGGGACGCCCGAAGGCGCCCCGCGCGGGGGTCACCCCTTGACCGCGCCGGTGAGCATCCCCTTCTTGAAGTGCTTCTGGACGAAGGGCGAGAGCACGGCCACCGGCAGCAGGGCCAGCACCATCACGGCCATCTGGATGGCCAGCGGCGACAGCTGCCCGGTGTTGATCTGTGCGGACAGCCCGACGGGGCGTTCCTGTTTCTGCACCAGCTGGATCATGACGTTCTGCAGCGGCATCATGTCCTGGTCGGTGAGGTAGATGGAGGCGTTGAACCAGGCGCTCCAGTAGCCCACCGCGTAGAACAGGGAGATCACCGCGACGACCGCGCGGGACAGGGGCATCACGATGCGGAACAGGATGCGCCACTCCCCCGCCCCGTCGATGCGGGCGCTGTCGACGAGTTCCTGCGAGATGTTCATGAAGAACGCGCGCAGCACCAGGATGTTGAAGACGCTCACGGCGCTCGGCAGGATCAGCGCCAGATAGGTGTCGGTCAGCCCGAGCGCCTGCACCAGCAGGTAGGTCGGGATGAGGCCGGCGCCGAAGAACATGGTGGCGAGCAGGGACATCAGGATCCAGCGGTGTCCCAGGGAACCGCTGCGGGAGAGGCCGTAGGCGCACAGCACCGACACGGCCATGCTGAACAGCGTGCCGACGACGGTGACGCCGACGCTGACCAGGGCGGCGCGCTGCACCTGTCCGCCGCCGAGGAGTTCCTGGTAGGCGACGAAGGTGACGCCCTTGGGGATCACCACCAGGCCGCCCGCCTCGTCGATGGTCCGCTTGGTCTGCAGACTGGTGACGATCACGATCCACAGCGGGAAGAGGATGGCCAGGCAGGCGAGGCCGAGGGCGAGGCCCTTGCCGGCCTGTCCGGCGGGGGACGGCTCCTCCTCCCACACCGGGCGGGGCGGCGCGGACCAGCGGCCGGGCTTCCTCACCCGGGTCTTCCCGGGGTCCGGGCGGGTGCCGAGGACGGCGGTCATTTCTTGTACACCCCCTGCTCGCCCATGAGGTGGGCCACCTTGTTGGCGGTGAGGACCAGGCCGAGGCCCACCACGCCCTTGACGAGTCCGGCCGCTGCGGCGTAGCTGAAGTCCTGGTTGCGGATGCCGTTCCACCACACGTAGGTGTCGAGGACCTCGGAGGCGTCGACGCCCACCGCCTGTCTTTGCAGCAGCAGTTGCTCGAAGCCGACGGTGAGGGCGTCGCCGACGCGCAGCACCAGCAGCAGGGCGATCACCGGACGCAGCGCGGGCAGGGTGACGTGCCACATGCGGCGCCAGCGGCCCGCGCCGTCCATGGCGGCGGCCTCGTACAGGTCGTTGGAGACGGAGGAGAGGGCGGCGAGGAAGACGATGATGCCCCAGCCGGCGTCCTTCCAGACGGTCTCGGCGGTCACCAGGTACTTGAAGATCTCCGGGTTCGTCATCAGGTCGAAGCCCTCGTAGCCGTGGCGGCGGAGGGTCTGCGCGATGATGCCGGCGCCGCCGAAGATCTGCATGAAGACGGTGACGACGAGCACCCAGGAGAAGAAGTGCGGGAGGTACATGATCGCCTGGGCGACCGCCCGCACCCGGGGCCGCACCACGCTGTTGATGAGCAGCGCGAGCAGGATCGGGATCGGGAAGTAGAGCACCAGCTGGAGGAAGAACAGCACGAACGTGTTCCGCACCGCGTGCCAGAAGGCGGAGTCGGCGAAGATCCGCTCGAACTGCTCGAAGCCGATC
Organism: Streptomyces sp. BJ20; assembly: GCF_022869105.1. Lineage (NCBI taxonomy): Bacteria > Bacillati > Actinomycetota > Actinomycetes > Kitasatosporales > Streptomycetaceae > Streptomyces > Streptomyces sp. BJ20. Next base: position 1,631,246 of record NZ_CP094918.1, on the reverse strand, counting down.
CACGGGCTCTCGAAGACGGCGACGAAGCCGTTCTCACTGAGATAGGGGTCGTAGTCCTGGAAGGCGACCACGTTGCCGAGGATCGGCACGTAGTTGAAGACCAGGACCAGCAGCAGGGCGGGCACGGTCATCAGGATCAGCGTCCGGTCACGCCGCCATCTGATCCGGAACGGAAGCCGTCCGGCCTTCTTCGCGCGGGGCCCGCGCCCGCCCTTCCCGGACGGGGCCGGGCCCTTGGCGGTCCCGGTCGTCCCGCCGTCGTCGTGCGGGGGTGTCTGCGCCTCGGTCGTCCCCCGGGGCACCGTGCTGTGCGACACGGCCGTCTCCTCGCCTCGCTCCGGGTCAGTCGGCCGAGCCGTTGTCGTCGAGCAGCTTGCGGTACCAGTCGCGCAGTCCGTCGCCGCCCCTGCCCCTCCAGTCGGACACGGCCTGCTGCACGTCGCTGATCTTCTTGCGGCCGCGCACCACGTCGTCCTCGAGCTGCTCGAAGTCGTCGGCGAGGTTGGACCAGCGGTTGGGTTCGGTGACGGTGAGCCCGAAGAAGGAGGACTTCTTGGTGAAGGCGCCCATGCGCTGCTGCCACTCGACCATCCCCCTGGTGACCTCGGGCAGGTCGGGGTAGGCGATGTACGGAGCGGGGTTGCCGGTGTAGTCGTAGGCGCCGTTGACCTCGTTGACGCCCTGCTGGGTCTTGACCGGCAGGCCCTTCTCGACCGTGTAGTCGGTGCCCTCGACGCCGTAGGCGGTGAGCATGAACTCCTTGGTGCCGTACGGCGCGGCGCAGAAGTTGCAGAGGGCGAGGAAGTCCTTGACCTGCTGCTCGGAGGCCTTCTTGGAGACGAAGGTGAAGATGTTGGCCGGCTGGACCGCCCACAGCGTGGGATCGCCGCCGTCGGGGCCGAAGTAGTCGAACGCCGCCATCTCGAAGTCGGCGTTCTGCGTGCGCTGTTCGGCGGTCTTGCCCCACCAGTCGGAGATGTTCTGGTTGTAGACCAGCACCTCGCCGGCGGTGAACCGGTTGCCCGCGTCGCCGCCGGCCTTCCCCTGCACCGCGTCGGGGTGGACCACTCCGGCGGCGTACAGCTTGCGGGTCCACTCCAGCGCCTCGAGGTACTGCTCGGTCTCGATGCGGTTGACCAGCTTGTCGCCCTCCAGGTTCCACCAGAGCGCCTTGTCGCCACCGGAGAGGACGCCGAAGACGTTGAACGCCGTCCACTTCATGTCGTCGCAGGCCCATAGCTTGGACTTGGCGTCGGTGGCCTCCTTCGCCCAGGCCAGGAACTCGGCCGGGCTGCCCGGGACGGCGTAGCCCTTCTTCGCGAACAGGTCCTTGCGGTACAGCGGCGCGATGTCGGTGACGTACGGGGCGGGCATCGGGATGCCGCGCAGCTGCCCGCCGAAGATGCCGCGCTGCCACGCCTCGGTGGGGACGGCGGCGAGGTTCGGGTAGTCCTTCACCTTGTCGCCGGAGAGGTAGGGGCCGAGGTCGGCGAACTTGGCGTTGACGGCGCTGGGGATGCGGCCCATCAGGTTCCACCCGGGGACGACCACCACGTCCGGGATCTCGCTGGAGGCGAGCACCGCGCCGAGTTTCTGGTCGTAGGTGACGCCGTCCTGGTTCTGCCAGGTGACGTCGACGCCGACGGCCTTGTTCATCGCCGTGTAGTAGGGGTTGTCGCCGTTCGGCGGAGTGCCCCAGAAGGGGGACATGACCGTCAGTTTCCCGCCGCTGCCCAGCGTCCTCGGCACGGAGGTCTTCAGCCGGTCCGTCGGGATCGCCCGGGTGAAGCCGGCCGCCGATCCGTTCTTCGCCGGGATGTCGGGGGTGACGACGCTCGACGCCACGAACGCCGGGAGGATCTTCGCCGCCTCCTTGCCCGAGGTGGTGCCCTCCTTGCGGCCCTCCTGGCCCCCGCCGCCGCAGGCGGCCAGCAGCGGCGACCCCACGGCGACCGCCGCGGTGGCGACCGCCGTGGAGGTGAGGAAGCTTCTCCGGCTCGGCCCGGAGGAGGAAGCGGCGTTCGGCGTCATTGCGTCAACCCTTCATGGCGCACCAGGACACCCGGCAGGTGGCCGTCGGCTGTGGTGTCTTCGGTGGAACTGGCCGATCGGAAGCGGTCGTCCGGCGGAAGGTGCACGCCATCACGGCGGCGTCGCTGTCGAAGCGCTTCGATGTTGCTGCGAGGTTAAGTGAACACCCAGAGGCACACAAGGCCCGCTCCGATAATTCCTGTGACGGACGCGCGATCACGAGGGAGGAGAGGCAAGTGAGTTGAGGCGTCGGGTGCCGCGGCGACGGAGTGGCCCACCATCGTGGATCCCTTGACACCCGACCCGGCCGCATCGAGCATCGAAGCGCTTCGAAAGCGCCGTAGCGCTCCATTCCGAGGGGACCCCACGTGACCGCACCCACCCCGCCCACGCCGCCGTTCCGCGACCCGGACCTGCCGTTCGCCGAGCGCATCGACGACCTGCTGTCGCGGCTCACCCTGGACGAGAGGATCGGTTTCCTGCACCAGTTCGGTCCCGCCGTCGAGCGGCTGGGCGTCGCCGCGTTCCGCACCGGCCAGGAGGCCCTGCACGGGGTCGCCTGGATGGGCCCGGCGACCGTCTTCCCGCAGGCCGTCGGACTGGGGGCGACCTGGAACGAGGACCTGGTGCGCCGGGTGGGCGAGGCCGTGTCCCGGGAGGTCCGCGCGATGCGCGCACGCGACGAGCGGGTCGGCCTCAACGTCTGGTCGCCGACCGTGAACCTGCTGCGCCACCCGCTCTGGGGCCGCAACGAGGAGGGCTACTCCGAGGATCCGCGCCTCACCTCGGCGATCGCCACCGCCTACACCCGCGGCCTGCGCGGCGACCACCCGGTGTACTGGCGCACCGCACCCGTCCTCAAACACTGGCTGGCGCACAACAACGAGACGCGCCGGGACACCTCGTCCAGCTCGGTCCGGCCCCGCGTGCTGCACGAATACGACCTGCGGGCCTTCCGCGACGCCGTGGAGGCGGGCGCGGTGGCCGGGGTGATGCCGGCGTACAACCTGGTCAACGGCCGCCCCAACCATGTGTCCCCGTACCTGCGCGAGCACCTGCGCGCCTGGACCGACGAGGAGCTGCTCGTCTGCTCCGACGCCGGCGCGCCGTCCAACCTGGTCGACTCCGAGCACTACTTCGACACGCACGAGGAGGCCACGGCGGCGGCGCTGCGCGCGGGCGTCGACAGCTTCACCGACCACGGCACCGACAGCTCCGAGATCGTCGCCCGGGTCAAGGGAGCGCTGGACCAGGGCCTGTTGAGCGAGGAGGACGTCGACAGAGCCGTCCGGCGGCAGCTCTCCGTGCGGTTCCGGCTCGGCGAGTTCGACCCGGGCCGGGAGCCGTACGCCGGTGAGCGGGCCTTCGACACCCCCGAACACCGGGCGCTCGCCCGGGAGGCCGCCGAGCAGGCGGTCGTGCTGCTGAGGAACGACGGCCTGCTGCCGCTCGACCCGGGCGCCCGGGTCGCCGTGGTCGGACCGCTCGCCGACGAGTGCAAGCTCGACTGGTACAGCGGCAGCCTCATCCACCGCTCCACCCCGCTGGAGGGCCTGTACGAGCGGTTCGGCGCCGACCGTGTGGAGTTCGCCGAGGGCGTCGACCGCGTCCTGCTGCGCACCTCCGCCGGCGCCTTCCTGCACGTGCCGCCCGCGCCGGACGCCCCCGAGGCGGCGCGCGGCGAGGAAGGCGCCCTCGACCCCGCGCTGCTCGCGGGCCGCACCGACCTTCCACCGCTCACCGCGGGGCCGGACGGCACCGAACTCGCCCTCGTCGACTGGGGCGACGGCGTCCTCACCCTGCGCGCCCCGGACGGCCGGTACCTGTCGGTCGCCGACGACGGGTACCTGCGCGCCTCCGCCGATCAGCCGGGCGGCTGGATCGTGCGGGAGACGTTCCGGCTGGAACCGCACGGGGACGGCCATCTGCTGCGCCACCTGGGGACGGGGCACCCTGTGCGGGTCACCCCGGACGGGGTGCGGGCCGCCGAGGGCGGACCGGCGGTGTTCGAACTGGTCGTCACCGAGCGCGGCGAGGACGCCGTGGCCCGCGCCGCCGTCGCGGCCGACGTGGTCGTGGTGGTCGCCGGCAACGACCCGCACATCAACGGCCGGGAGACCGAGGACCGCACCACCCTGCGCCTGCCCGCCCAGCAGGAACGCCTGCTGCACGCCGCCCGCGCCGCCAATCCGCGCACGGTGCTCACCCTGGTGTCCGCCTATCCGTACGCGGTGGACCCGGCGGACCTCCCGGCGGCGCTGTGGACCGCGCACGGCGGCCAGGCGGCCGGCACCGCCCTGGCCAGGGTGCTCGCCGGGGACGTCTCCCCCGCCGGACGGCTGCCGCAGACCTGGTACGCCGACGACGCCGACCTGCCGGAACTCCTCGACTACGACGTGATCGGCGGGCGCCAGACCTACCTCTACTTCGAGGGCACTCCGTTGTTCCCCTTCGGCCACGGTCTGTCCTACGCGGCCTTCGCCTACGGGGAGCTGACGGCCGACGTGACGGAGTCCGGGGTGCGGGCGGCGTTCGAGGTGACCAACACCGGGGCGGTCACGGCCGACGAGGTGGCCCAGCTCTACGGGCGGGCCGTGGACCCGTCGGTGCGGCGCCCGCGCCGCGAACTGCTCGGCCACCGCCGGGTGACGCTCGCTCCCGGCGAGAGCACCCGCCTCCTCTTCGACCTGCCGCTGTCCGCGTTCGCCTTCTGGGACGTGGCGGCGGGGCGGTTGCGGGTGGAGCCGGGGGCGTACGAGCTGCTGGCCGGCGCGTCCAGCGAGGACGTGCGGCTGAGCACCACGATCACCCTGGTGGGTGAGCCGGGCGAACCTCGTCCGGTCGTCGAACGCGGCCTGGAAGCAGCCGACTTCGACGAGCAGAGCGGCACCGAGATCGTCGACCGGACGAAGGAGTCGGGCGACGCGGTGACACCGCTGGGCGGCAAGGACGGTGAACTGCTCTACCGCCGGTGCGACTTGGGCGCCGGGGTGCGGGAGGTGTCGGTGGAGATGTCCGGCACGGGCACGGTGGAGGTCGCCCTTGACGGCGGCCCGTCGCTCGCCGCCCTCTCCCCGGAGGCGCCCACGGCGGATCCGTACACCTACGTCACCATGACCACGCCCGTCGCCGCGGAGCCCGGCGGGGTGCGGGACGTGCGGCTGCGGGTGCGGGGGGCGCTGCGGGTGGCGCGGGTGGGCTTCACGGCCTGAGGCCGGGCACAGGAGATCCCCGGCGGAAGGAAGGGCCCGGCACACGGAAGGGCCCGGCACCGAACGCCTCGGTGCCGGGCCCTTCCCGTGGCCGGTGTGTCGCCGTCAGAGGGCGAGACCGGTGAGGACCATCACCCGCTCGTAGGTGTAGTCCTCCATCGCGAACCGCACGCCCTCGCGGCCCACACCGGACTGCTTGGCGCCGCCGTACGGCATCTGGTCGGCGCGGTAGGAGGGCACGTCGCCGACGACCACACCGCCGACCTCGAGAGCGCGGTGGGCGCGGAAGGCGGTCTGCAGGTCATGGGTGAACACGCCCGCCTGGAGGCCGTACTTGGAGTCGTTGACCGCGGCGAACGCCTCTTCCTCGCCGTTCACCTTCTGTACCGTCAGCACCGGTCCGAAGACCTCCTCGCAGGAGATCGTCACGTCGGCGGGAACGTCGGTGAGCACGGTCGGCGCGTACGAGGCGCCGTCGCGCTTGCCGCCGGTGAGGAGGGCGGCGCCGGCCTCGACGGCCTCGTTCACCCAGGACTCGACGCGCTTGGCTGCGTCCTCGCTGACCAGCGGGCCGACATCGGTGGCGTCGTCGGACGGGTCACCGGTGACCTGCGCCTCCACGGCGGCGACGATGCGCGGCAGCAGCCGCTCGTACACGGAGGCGTCCGCGATGACGCGCTGCACGGAGATGCAGGACTGGCCGCCCTGGTAGTTGGAGAAGGTGGCGATGCGGGCGGCGGCCCGGTCGAGGTCCTCGTCGCTCGCGAAGTCGGCGAGGACGACGGCAGCACCGTTGCCGCCCAGCTCCAGGGTGCAGTGCTTGCGCGGCACCGAGTCCATGATCGCGTAGCCGACCTTCTCGGAGCCCGTGAAGGAGATGACCGGCAGACGCTCGTCCTGGACCAGGGCGGGCATACGGTCGTTGGGCACCGGCAGGACGCTCCAGGAGCCGGCGGGCAGCTCGGTCTCGGCCAGCAGCTCACCGAGGATCAGCGCGGACAGCGGGGTGGCCGGCGCCGGCTTCAGGACGATGGGCGCGCCGGCGGCGATCGCGGGGGCCACCTTGTGGGCGCACAGGTTCAGCGGGAAGTTGAACGGCGCGATGCCGAGGACCACGCCCTTGGGGAAGCGGCGGGTGAAGGCGAGCCGGCCCTGGCCGCCCGCGTCGGTGTCGAGCCGCTGGGCGTCACCGCCGTTGAAGCGGCGGGCCTCCTCGGAGGCGAAACGGAACACGGACACGGCCCGGCCGACCTCGCCGCGCGCCCACTTCATCGGCTTGCCGTTCTCCGCGGAGATCAGCCGCGCGATCTCCTCGGTGCGCTCGACCAGCCGGCGGCTGACGTGGTCCAGGGCGGCGGCACGGACGTGGGCGGGGGTGGCGGCGAACTCGTCCCGCACGGTGTACGCGGCGGCCACGGCCTCCTCGACCTGGGCCTCGGTCGGCACGCTCACGGAGCCGACGACCCGGCCGTCCCAGGGGGAGGTGACGTCGAAGGCGGTCTCGCCGGTGGCCTGGCGGCCGGCGAGCCAGAAGGCGTGGGTGGAAGTCATGTCGAGTCCCGGCCCTTCCGCGTTGGAGGTGTACGTGGGTTGCTGGCCACCACGGTAGGTCCGGGGCGCCGGGACGGCGTTTGTCCGGGGCGGAGTAGTGCCCGGGGCTTCCATGCCACTTTGGCACCAGCCCCCAGGGGCGCGGGGAACTGCGCGCCCAGCCCTCACCGACCCGCGGCCGTGGAGACGACCGTGCACACCATCACCCCAAGGGCCGCGGGGAACTGCGCGCCGAACCCCCACAAGCCCGCACCCGCCGGCGGCAGCCCCCCTCACCCCGTGTCCGCCGTCGTCGCCTTCAAGGCGAGCCACAGCTCCATCCGCACGTCCGGGTCGTCCAGCGACCGCCCCAGAATCTCTTCCACCCGCCGCATCCGGTAGCGAAGCGTGTGCCGGTGCACACCAAGATCCGCTGCCGCCGCGTCCCACTGCCCGTGACGGGACAGCCAAGCCCGCAAAGAGGCGACAAGGTCGCCACGCCCGGTCGCGTCATGGTCCCGCAGCGCCCGCAGCAACCCGTCCGCGAACGCCTTCACCGCGTCGTCGGCGAGCAGCGGCAGCACGGACCCGGCGGCCATCTGCTCGTGCTCCACCAGCGCCCTGCCCCGCCGCCGGGCCACGGACAGCGCCTGCTCGGCCTGCTTGTAGGCAGCGGACGCGGTGATCGGTCCGGCCGGCGCGGACAGCCCGACGACCAGCTCGTCGTCCGTCTTCCGCGCGGCCTCCCGCGCGGCCGCGTGGTCGCAGCAGGCGCCGACGACGGTGCCGCCGTCCGCGGCCAGCACGACCAGCCGCTCCCCCTCCGGTACCACCAGCACCGCCTCACCCGACCGTGCCGCGGCGGACTCGGCGACCTCGGCGAGAGCCCCGAGGACGTCGCCGTTCGCCTCGCCCTGGGCGCGGGCGGCGGCCGACGCCCCGGTCTCGGCGACGATGATCCGGAACGGCGCGTCGAGCAGCCCCCCGTACAGGTCGCCGGCGACCGCGCGGGCGTGGTCCGGCTCCCCCGCGAGCAGCATGCGCAGCACGGCCGCGCCGATGCGCTGTTCGGCGGCGTGCAGCGAGCGGGAGCGTTCCGTCGTGAGGGTGAGCAGCGCGACGGCGGAGTGGACGGCGTAGCGCTCGGCGGTGCCGGGGGCGGACGCGGTGCCGACGGCGAGCGCGGCGCGGGGACGCCGTCCGGTGCCGAGGGAGTGCAGCTCGACCCGGTCCTCGTTCTCCGGTCCCGCGACCACCGAGGAGGCGGGCGCGGGCCGCTCCCGCAGCCGCGTGACCTCCGCGGTGAGCCGGGCGGCACGCCGGCCCGCCCAGTCGGGTGCGGCGGCGACGACCGCCCCCGAGGCGTCGTACAGCGCGGCCCACCCGTCGACCTGGGAGGCGAGCGCGGTGAGCAGCCCTTCCGGGCCGTCCGTGAGGGTGTGCCGGGTGAGTTCCCGCTGGGCGGCGAACCCGGCGGTGACCGCGCGGTACTGGTCGGCGGCGATCGCGGCGGACACGGCCTTGCTGATGGCGAGGAACGGGGTACGGCGCGGCACCTCCAGCAGCGGCAGCCCTTCCTCGCACGCGGCCTCGACCAGCGCCTCGGGGATGTCGTCGTAGTGGACGCCGACGGCGAAGCCGAGTCCGACCACGCCCGCGCCGACCAGCCGTTTCACATAGCGGCGCATCGCCTCCCGGTCCTCCGCGTCGAGTTTCAGCGCGGTGATCAGGAGCAGCTCACCGCCCTCCATGTACGGCACGGGGTCGGCGAGCTCGCTGGCGTGTGCCCAGCGGACGGGCGCGTCGAGACGGTCCTCCCCCGCGCGCACGGTCAGTTTGAGCGCGGAGTGGTGGACGAGCGAGGCGAGCGTCGGGGGCATCGGGGCGGTGAGCCTTCGGTTCGGCGGCCGGGGGGCGGTGTGCGAGAACGGTGATCTTTTGGCCGTCTCGTATGAACGGCCTGTGTCGATTCTGCCTCACCGTACGGTCCCCGGCGGCCGCGACCGCTCACTCCCGCAGGTCCACCAGGAGCGGAGGCGCGTGCTCCCCCTTCACGTTCGTCAGCGACAGCACCGCGTGCCCCGCGGGCACCGCGTGCGCCAGCTCGGACGCCGACCAGCGCTCCCGCTCCACCTGGCGGACGGTGACCGCCCGCGCGGTGGGCGCCTTGCCGGTGATGGCGCGCCGCAGCGCGTGCACGGCCTTGCCGGCGGGGCTCTCGGCGATGATCTGCCGGTCGGTGACGTCCCGCGCCTCGGTCCACTCCTTGCCCCACACCTCGGCGAAGTCCTGCCCGTCCCAGGGGGTGACCCCGGACAGCGCCATACGGCAGCCGGTGGCGCCGAGCAGCGGTCCGCGCAGCGGCCGGGGCACGTCGTCCAGGGTGCGCAGGGTGAGCAGCACGCCCGCGTTCGCGGACCGCAGCCGCTGGATGCCGCGCACGGACTCGGGGGTGATCACGCCGGTGGCGTCGTCCAGCACCAGGCAGGCGAACAGGGAGCGGTCCTCGCGCACCGTGACGCTCGCCGTGAACTGGGCGAGGACCAGCCGGGCCAGCATCCGCGAGGCGTCCGCGTGGCCCCGCTCGGGCAGGTCCACGCGCACCCGGACGGGGTGGTCGAGCGCCTTGAGGGTGAACGGCCGGGACTCGCCGGAGGTGTCGAAGAACCCGGCGAAGGCGGGCCGGTCCAGCAACGCCACCCGGTCGGCGAGGATGCCGCCCACGTCTCCGGGGTGGCCCATCTGCCGTTCCCGCGCGTCGAGTTCGCGCAGCAGCGAGTCCTGGCCGGCGTCCTGGAGGCCCTGGCGCAGGGCGGCCAGGGGCGCGGGGGCGCCGTCGAGCAGCTGCCGCAGCTCCGGCACCGAGGGGAAGCGGCCGTGCACCGCGCGGAACGGTCCGAGAAGCTGGGCGAGGACGGTGGTGGAGCGGCGGGTGTCGCTGCCGGGGTGCGGGTCCGCGAGGTCGCCGACGAGCGCCTCGGCGAGCACGGCGGCGGCCTCGTCCGGGTCGGTGGTCCCGCCGTACAGGTCGAGGTCGTACACGGACTCGGAGCTGCCGATGCGGATGACGACGTCGTAGGCGTCGGCCGGCCCGAGACCCGCGCCGGCCGCGCCGACCACCACCACGGCGGTCCGCCCGGCGAGCGCCTGGAGGCACAGCGACTCGGCGACCGGCCGCACCACGCCGCCGGTCTTGCCGGACCCGGCCGGTCCGACCACGACCATGGAGGTGCCGAGCAGGTCGGTTCCGAGGGCGAGGCCGGCGCCACGGTAGGCGTAGGGGTTGCGCGGGTCGTCGGCGGTGGTGCCGAGCCTCACCTGGCCGGTGAGCAGGTCGTGGCGGGCCTGCCTGACGGGCAGGTCGCGGGCGCCGGACGGGTGCGGACAGGCGGCGGCGCCGTCCCCCAGCACCGCCCCGGTGAAGGTGGCGAGGCTGTGCCGGCCGGTGCGCACGCCCTGCCAGGCGCGGGCGATCCGGGCGTGGTCGACGTCCCGCATCAGCCCGGCGCGGGCGTCGGCGGCGAGTCGCTCGGCTGCGTCGACGGCACCGGCCGCGCGCAGCGCGGGCCAGGCGGCCGGGTCCTCCTCGGCGGCGGGCGGGGGCTCGGTGCGGGGGGTGCGGCGCCAGGCCGGCGGGCCGTAGCGTCGCCAGATCTCGCCCCAGCGGCCGAGCCGGCCCACGCCGACCATGATGATCCCGGCGACGAGCACGTAGTAGGTGTAGACGACCACGACGGAGGCGAAGCTGTGCGGCTCCGCCCAGGAGTCGGGGATCATCGCGTACAGCGGCAGCAGCCACCAGCCGCCCAGGTAGCCGTTCCACAGCAGCGACCAGATCAGCCAGCCGACGAGGAACGCGATCAGCGCGCCGCTGAACAGCTGGCGGCCGGGGACGCGCTCCGGCTCCTCCTCGGGGCGGGACAGGTGGCCGAACCGCCAGATGCCGGGGAGCGTCTCCGGGCGTGCGGTGCGCAGCCAGGCGAGGAACGCGGAGCCGTCCGCGGGCGGCGGCGCGCCCGGAGCGTGCGCGGGGCGCGGTGGCGCCGCCGGTACCTGAGGTGGTCCCGCCGGGCGCGGCACGGGGCCGGCCTGCGTAGCCCGCGCGTCCTGGGTACCCTCGCTGTCCATCGCCCCTGCCCCCTGAGCAGCCGCCTCGTACGCCTACAGACATGTCAATCTAACGCCCCGACAGGCGCGGTCCAGCGATGGCACGGCCGGGCTCATCATCCGCCCGGGACGCAATCTTCGCGCCGCGTCGGCACGGCCGCCGCCCGGCGGGTATGTCCACGACGGACAACCCGGAACCCCGGACAACGCCCACATGGAGCATGCCCAGCCTTCTCCCCCCGCCCTAGCCTGCGAGAAAAGAAGCATCGAGCGTCCGTTACACCCCCCAGGAGCCCCGCATGACCGCACTTCCGCAGGAGCGCCGCGTCGTCACCGCCATCCCCGGCCCGAAGTCGCAGGAGCTGCAGGCCCGCCGCACCGCCGCGGTCGCGCAGGGCGTGGGCTCCGTGCTGCCCGTGTTCACCGCGCGGGCCGGCGGCGGCATCATCGAGGACGTCGACGGCAACCGCCTGATCGACTTCGGTTCCGGCATCGCCGTGACCTCCGTCGGCGCGTCCGCCGAGGCCGTCGTCCGCCGCGCCTCCGCGCAGCTCGCCGACTTCACCCACACCTGTTTCATGGTGACGCCGTACGAGGGCTACGTGGCCGTCGCCGAGGCGCTGGCCGAGCTGACCCCGGGCGACCACGCGAAGAAGTCCGCGCTGTTCAACAGCGGCGCCGAGGCCGTCGAGAACGCGGTGAAGATCGCCCGCGCGTACACCAGGCGTCAGGCGGTCGTCGTGTTCGACCACGGCTACCACGGCCGCACCAACCTCACGATGGCGCTGACCGCCAAGAACATGCCGTACAAGCACGGCTTCGGTCCGTTCGCGCCCGAGGTGTACCGCGTGCCGGTCGCCTACGGCTACCGCTGGCCGACCGGCCCGGAGAACGCGGGCCCGGAGGCCGCCGCGCAGGCCATCGACGAGATGTCCAAGCAGGTGGGCGCGGAGAACATCGCCGCGATCATCATCGAGCCGGTGCTCGGCGAGGGCGGCTTCATCGAGCCCGCCAAGGGCTTCCTGCCGGCGATCAGCGAGTTCGCCCAGGCCAACGGCATCGTCTTCGTGGCCGACGAGATCCAGTCGGGCTTCTGCCGCACCGGCCAGTGGTTCGCCTGCGAGGACGAGGGCATCGTCCCCGACCTGATCACCACGGCGAAGGGCATCGCGGGCGGTCTTCCGCTGGCCGCGGTCACCGGCCGCGCGGAGATCATGGACGCCGCGCACTCCGGCGGTCTGGGCGGCACCTACGGCGGCAACCCGGTGGCCTGCGCGGGCGCGCTCGGCGCCATCGAGACGATGAAGGAGCTGGACCTCAACGCCCGCGCCCAGCGGATCGAGGAGGTCATGAAGGCCCGCCTGACCGCCATGGCGGAGAAGTTCGACGTCATCGGCGACGTCCGGGGCCGCGGCGCGATGATCGCCATCGAGCTGGTCAAGGACCGCGCCACCAAGGAGCCGAACCCGGAGGCCACGGCCGCGCTGGCGAAGGCCTGCCACCAGGAGGGCCTGCTGGTCCTGACCTGTGGCACCTACGGCAACGTGCTGCGCTTCCTGCCGCCGCTGGTCATCGGCGAGGACCTGCTGAACGAGGGCCTCGACATCCTCGAGCAGGCCTTCGCCCGCGTCTGACCGCCCGGACGCCCGCCCGGACGCCCGTCCGGCGACCCGTCCGGATCCGGACAGCGGCAGAGCGTGTGAAGAACGTGTGGGGGGTGGATGACAGGAGCCCGTGAGCCCTGTCGCCGGGCCACCCCCTGCCGTAGGTTTCTACCCGGATGAGAGATACACCCCGCCCACAGGGGACTGTGGGCGGCTCAGGCCGAGGCCTCCCCAGCTTCGACCTGGTCGTGCCTCGCGCACACAACCGGGGCCGGAGGGCCCCGGGTCTCCTCACGATCGGACGGTCGCCCGCCCCAGACCCCCCGGGGCGCGCGACGTTCCGATCCGGACGGCCGTCCGGGCACCGGACACGGCAAGCCGTTCCCCGGAGGGCCGGCGCCCCCCCTTTGTGCCGGCCCTCCGGTGTATCCGCACCCTGCCGCCTGCGAAGCTGTCCCGCATGCTGCTGCTGGTCGTGCCGCTCCTCCTCTTCCTGCTGATCACCTGGCAGGTCCTCGCCGACGGTCCGCTCCTCGGCCTCGACGAGCGTCTGAGCGACGCGCTGGTCCGCCCCGACCGGGCCTCCGAACTCCTCTCCGACCTCGGCAACGTCGAGGTAGCCGTACCCGTCCTCGCGCTCGCGCTGGCGGTGACGGCGTGGCGGCTGCGCGCCACGGGTACGGACCGCTGGTGGCTGCCGCCCGCGGCCGGCGCGGCGGCCATGGTCCTGGTCCCCGTGCTGGTCGCCCCGGTGAAGGCCTGGACCGACCGCCCCGGCACCCCCGCCGTCCCCCCGGCGACCGGCTACTTCCCCTCCGGCCACACGGCCACGGCGACGGTCGCGTACGGCACGGCGACCCTGCTGCTCCTCCCGCTGCTCGGGTCACCGGCCGTCCGCCGGGGTCTGATCGCACTGTGCGCCCTGCTGGTCCTGGGCGCGTCGTACGGGCTGGTGCGCCGGGGCTACCACTGGCCGCTGGACGTGGTGGGGAGCTGGTGCCTCGGCACGATGCTGCTGACCGGCGTGGTGCTCGTCAGCCGAAGTAGCCGTCGAACGTCCGTTGGAACTCCCAGCCGCCGAAGCGGTCCCAGTTGATCGACCAGGTCATCAGTCCCCGCAGGGACGGCCAGGTGCCGTGCGTCCGGTAGGAGCCGCAGTCGGTGTTCCTCGTCAGGCAGTTGAGGGTCTTGACGACCTCCGCCGGGGACACGTGACCGTTGCCCGCGTTGACCGTGGCCGGCATGCCGATGGCGACCTGGTCGGGGCGCAGCGGCGGGAAGACGTGGTTCGCGTCGCCCGCGACCGGGAAGCCGGTGAGCAGCATGTCGGTCATCGCGATGTGGAAGTCGGCGCCGCCCATGGAGTGGTACTGGCCGTCCAGGCCCATGATCGGGCCGGAGTTGTAGTCCTGGACGTGCAGCAGGGTGAGGTCGTCGCGCAGGGCGTGGATGACGGGCAGGTAGGCGCCCGCGCGCGGGTCCTGGCCGCCCCAGGGCCCACTGCCGTAGAACTGGTGGCCGAGCTGGACGAAGAAGGTCTCCGGGGCCATGGTCAGGACGAAGTCGTCGCCGTACTTCGCCTTCAGCGTCTTCAGGGCGGAGATCAGGTTGACGATCACCGGGGTCTTCGGGTTCCTGAAGTCGGTGTCGCCGGTGTCCAGGGAGAGGGAGTGGCCCTCGAAGTCGATGTCGAGGCCGTCGAGTCCGTACTCGTCGATGATGCGGGAGACGGAACTGACGAAGGTGTCGCGGGCCGCGGTCGTCGTGAGCCGGACCTGGCCGTTCTGCCCGCCGATCGAGATCAGCACCTTCTTGCCCGCCGCCTGCTTGGCCCTGATCGCCGCCTTGAACTCGGCGTCGCTCTCCACGCCGGGGCACTCCGTCGCCGGGCAGCGCTCGAAGCGGATGTCGCCGGAAGTGACGGAGGTGGGCTCGCCGAAGGCCAGGTCGATGACGTCCCAGCTGTCGGGGACGTCGGCGAGCCGGGTGTAACCGGAGCCGTTGGCGAAGCTCGCGTGGAGGTAGCCGACCAGAGCGTGCTCCGGGAGACCGGAGTCGCCGCCGCCGGAGTCGGGCGCCGAGGTCGTCGCGGTGACGGTCGCCGAACGGGCCGACTCCCCCGCGTCGTTGAGGGCCGCCACCTGGAACGCGTACGCCGTCGAGGGGGACAGTCCGGTGACGGTGGTGGAGGTGCCGGTGACGGTGCGGATCCGCGCGCCGTCGCGGTAGACGGCGTACGAGGTGGCGCCCGCGGCCGGTGACCAGGACAGCGCGACGCTGGTGGAGGTCGCGCCGGACGCGGTGAGGCCGGTCGGCGGGGCGGGCGGCTGCCCTGTCTCGCCGCCGGGGCCGACGAGGGTGATGTCGTCGGCGTGGTAGGCGCCGGTGCCGTACCAGCCGTGGGTGTAGATCGTGACGCGGGTGGTGGAGGGGCCGGTGCGGAAGGTGGTGGTGAGCTTCTGCCAGTCGGGGGCGGACTGGGTCCAGGTGGAGACGTCGGTGGTGCCGGTGCCGCTCGCGCCGAGGTACACGTAGGCGCCGCGGACGTAGCCGGAGAGGGTGTAGGCGGAGTCGGGCTTCACGGTGACCGTCTGGGCGCAGCGGGCGTTGTCCGAGCCGGCCGGGGTGGCCTTCAGGGCGGAGGCGCCGCTGTGGACGGGTGAGGTGACGGTGGCGCCGGCCGGGCAGTTCCAGCCGTCGAGGCCGGTCTCGAAGCCGCCGTTGCGGGCGAGGTCGGCGTCGGCCGCGCGGGCGTCCGGCGTCAGGGCGGTGACGCCGGCCGCGGCGACGGCGGTGGCGGTGAGCAGGACGGCGAGGGGGCGGCGGGCGTGGGGTCTGGAGCGGTCCACAAGGGCCTCCGGGCAGGGGGGAGTTGGAGGGGTGGAGCGCGCTCAATTTGGTCCAGACCAATTCGGTTGTCAAGACCCCGCGCAGCACCCCCGCACTCCCCTGCCCGCCATCGAGAAGGCTCAGCTGTCGAAACCCAGCCCCAGCCGGTCCATCGTCCGCAGCCACAGGTTCCGCCGGCCCTCGTGCGCGTCCGCCCTGGCCAGCGACCACTTGGTGAGGGCGATGCCGGTCCAGGCGAACGGCTCCGGCGGGAACGGCAGCGGCTTGCTGCGCACCATCTCCAGCTCCGTGCGCTCGGTCCGCTCCCCCGCCAGGAGGTCCAGCATCACCTCCGCGCCGAACCGCGTCGCGCCGACGCCGAGCCCGGTGTAGCCCGCCGCGTACGCCACCCGGCCCGCGTGGGCGGTGCCGAAGAACGCCGAGAAGCGGGAGCAGGTGTCGATCGCGCCGCCCCAGGCGTGGGTGAAACGCACCCCTTCCAGCTGCGGGAAGCAGGCGAAGAAGTGGCCCGCGAGCCTGGCGTACGTGTCCGGCCGGTCGTCGTACTCGGCGCGCACCCGGCCGCCGTACGGGTAGATCGCGTCGTATCCGCCCCACAGGATGCGGTGGTCGGAGGAGAGCCGGAAGTAGTGGAACTGGTTGGCGCTGTCGCCGAGCCCCTGGCGGTTCTTCCAGCCGATGGAGTCGAGCTGCTCGTCGGTGAGCGGCTCGGTCATCAGGGCGTAGTCGTACACCGGGACGGTGTACGCCCGCACCCGGCGGACCAGGCTCGGGAAGACGTTGGTGCCGAGCGCGACCCGGCGCGCGCGGACCGCGCCGTACGGGGTGCGGACGGACATGCCGGCGCCGTACTGCCGCAAGGTGAGCGCGGGCGTGTGCTCGTACACGCGCACCCCGAGGTCGAGGCAGGCGCGCTTGAGGCCCCAGGCGAGGCGGGCCGGGTTGAGCATGGCCACGCCCCGGCGGTCGTACAGTCCGGCGAGGAAGGTGGGCGAGTCGACCTGCTCGCGCACCGCGTCGGCGTCCAGGTACTCGATGCCGTCGGCGAGACCATGCGCGCCGATCTCGTCGTACCAGGCGCGCAGTTCCTCCGCCTGGTACGGCTCGGTGGCGACGTCGATCTCGCCGGTGCGCTCGAAGTCGCAGTCGATGGAGTGGCGGGCGACCGTCTCCTCGATGGCGTCGAGGTTGCGGGCGCCCAGCCGCTCCAGGGCGTGGATCTCGTCGGGCCAGCGGGCCAGCCCGTTGGACAGGCCGTGGGTGAGGGAGGCGGCGCAGAACCCGCCGTTGCGGCCGGAGGCGGCCCAGCCCACCTCGCGGCCCTCGACGAGCACGACGTCCCGGGAGGGGTCGCGCTCCTTGGCGATCAGCGCGGTCCACAGTCCGCTGTAGCCCCCGCCGACGACCAGCAGGTCGCAGGTGGTCCGCCCGGTAAGGGCCGGTTCGGGGGCGGGGCGGCCGGGGTCGTCCAGCCAGTAGGAGACCGGCCGGGCCTCGGAGAGGGACTGCGTCCAACGGCTCATGGCGCTCGGGGCCATGATCTCAACTCCCTGCTGCGGACTGTGGAACGGCGGGCTATGCCTTCTGCCGCTTACGGCGGTTGCCGACGGCCATGGAGACCAGCACCAGCAGCACGGCGACCACGAACATGGCCGTGCCGATGACGTTGATCTGGACGGGCGTGCCGCGCTGCGCGGAGCCCCAGACGAACATCGGGAAGGTGACGGTCGAACCGGCGTTGAAGTTGGTGATGATGAAGTCGTCGAAGGACAGGGCGAAGGCGAGCAGCGCGCCCGCCGCGATGCCAGGGGCGGCGATCGGCAGTGTGACCCGCAGGAACGTCTGCACCGGGCCGGCGTACAGGTCCTGCGCGGCCTGCTCGAGACGCGGGTCCATCGACATCACGCGTGCCTTCACGGCGACCACGACGAAGCTGAGGCAGAACATGATGTGGGCGATGAGGACCGTCCAGAAGCCCAGCTCGGCGCCCATGTTGAGGAACAGGGTGAGCAGCGAGGCCGCCATCACCACCTCGGGCATCGCCATCGGCAGGAAGATCAGCGAGTTGACCGCGCCGCGGGCGCGGAAGCGGTAGCGCACCAGCGCGAACGCGATCATCGTGCCGAGCAGCGTGGCGCCGAGCGTGGCCCAGAAGGCGATCTGCAGGCTGAGGCCCAGCGACTCGCAGAGCCCGGAGACCCCGCACGGGTCCCGCCAGGCGTCGGTGGAGAACTCCTGCCACTGGTAGTTGAAGCGGCCCTTCGGCCGGTTGAAGGAGAACACCGTGACGACGATGTTCGGCAGCAGGAGGTAGGCCAGCGTCAGCAGACCCGCGATGACGACGACGTTGCGCTTGAACCAAGTGACGAAGGCCATTTAAACCAGATCCTCCGTGCCGGACTTGCGGATGTAGACCGTGACGACGGCGAGGATCGCGGCCATCAGGATGAACGAGAGCGCCGCGGCCGTCGGGTAGTCCAGGATCCGCAGGAACTGGGACTGGATGACGTTGCCGACCATCCGGGTGTCGGTGGAGCCGAGCAGGTCCGAGTTGATGTAGTCGCCGGACGCGGGGATGAAGGTCAGCAGCGTGCCGGAGACCACGCCCGGCATCGACAGCGGGAAGGTGACCTTGCGGAAGGTGGTCGACGGCTTGGCGTAGAGGTCGCCGGCGGCCTCGTGCAGCCGGGGGTCGATCCGCTCCAGCGAGGTGTACAGCGGCAGGATCATGAACGGCAGGAAGTTGTACGTCAGACCGCACACCACCGCGAGCGGGGTGGCGAGCACCCGGTCGCCGGCGGTCCAGCCGAGGAAGGCGGTGACGTCCAGGACGTGCAGCGCGTCCAGGGCCCCGACCACCGGGCCGCCGTCCGCGAGGATCGTCTTCCAGGCGAGGGTGCGGATCAGGAAGCTGGTGAAGAACGGTGCGATCACCAGGATCATGATCAGGTTCCGCCAGCGTCCCGCGCGGAAGGCGATCAGGTAGGCCAGCGGGTAGCCGAGCAGCAGGCACAGCACGGTCGCGGAGGCCGCGTAGAGCACCGAGCGGACGAACTGCGGCCAGTACTGGGACAGCGCGTCCCAGTAGGTGGCGAAGTGCCAGGTGACCTTGTAGCCCTCCTCCAGGGAGCCCGTCTGCACGGACGTGGAGGCCTGGTAGATCACCGGCAGCGCGAAGAACACCACGAGCCAGAGCAGACCGGGCAGCAGGAGCAGGTACGGCGTCCAGCGGCCGCGTTTGCGCGGCGGTTTCTTCTCGGGGGCGACGGGCGCCGGCGTCGGCGGCGCCTCGGTGACCGTGGCCATCAGGCGACCTCTTCCTCGGCCGTCCCGACGCCCGCGTCGACATCCTGAGCCGCGTCGAGACCGAAGGTGTGCGCGGGGTTCCAGTGCAGGACGACCTCGGCGCCGGGCACCAGCCGGGCGTCCCGGTCGACGTTCTGCACGTAGACCTCGAAGTCCGGGCAGACCGGGCTGTCGACGACGAACTGCGTGGAGACGCCGATGAAGCTGGACTCGGTGATGCGGCCCGTGATCCGGTTGCGGCCCTCGGGTATCCCGCCCGCGTCGTCGGCGTGCGTCAGGGAGATCTTCTCCGGGCGCACCCCGGCCAGGATCTTGCCGCCCGTGGTGGCGGGCGCGCTCGCGCGCGCCCGGTGCAGCACCAGCTTGCCGCCGCCCGCCTTGAGCACGATGTCGTCGCCGGACGTGGAGTCCACCTCGGCCCCGATGAAGTTGGAGGTGCCGAGGAAGTTCGCGACGAAGGTGGTGCGGGGGTTCTCGTACAGGTCGGCGGGGGTGCCGAGCTGCTCGACCCGGCCGGCGTTCATCACCGCGACGCAGTCGGCCATGGTCATGGCCTCCTCCTGGTCGTGGGTGACGTGCACGAAGGTGATGCCGACCTCGGTCTGGATCCGCTTGAGCTCCAGCTGCATCTGGCGGCGCAGCTTCAGGTCCAGGGCGCCGAGCGGCTCGTCGAGGAGGAGCACCTTCGGGTGGTTGATCAGCGCGCGGGCGACCGCGACGCGCTGCTGCTGGCCGCCGGAGAGCTGGTGCGGCTTCTTGCGCGCCTGCTCGCCGAGCTGGACCAGCTCCAGCATCTCCTCGACCTGCTTCTTCACGCTCTTGATGCCGCGCCGGCGCAGGCCGAAGGCGACGTTCTCGTAGATGTCGAGGTGCGGGAAGAGGGCGTAGGACTGGAACACCGTGTTCACCGGCCGCTTGTACGGCGGCAGCGCGGTGACGTCCTGGTCGCCGAGGTGGACGGTGCCCGCGGTGGGCTCCTCCAGGCCGGCGATCATGCGCAGGGTGGTGGTCTTGCCGCAGCCGGACGCGCCGAGCAGGGCGAAGAAGGAGCCCTCGGGGACGGTCAGGTCGAGCGGGTGCACGGCGGTGAAGTCGCCGTAGGTCTTGCTGATCCCGGTGAGGCGGACGTCGCCGCCGCCGGCGGTGGTCTCTTCGGTGGTCTTCATCTCGTCACGCCCCAGTGAGCTTCGCGAACTTGCCTTCGAATGCCGTCTCTTCCTCGGAGCTCAGCGAGCGGAAGGCACGGGACTTGGCCTGCATGGCCTTGTCGGGGAGGATCAGCGGGTTGTCCGCCGCGTCCTCGTCGAGCTTCGCGAGCTCCTCCTTCACCCCGTCGACCGGACAGACGAAGTTGATGTAGGCGGCGAGCTGGGCGGCCGGCTGAGGCTCGAAGTAGTAGTCGATCAGGCGCTCGGCGTTCGTCTTGTGCCGGGCCTTGTTGGGGATCAGCATGTTGTCGCTGGAGAGCATGTAGCCGCTGTCCGGGATGACGAAGCCGATGTCGGGGTTGTCGGCCTGGAGCTGGACGACGTCGCCGGCCCACGCGACGCACGCGGCGAGGTCGCCCTTGGTGAGGTCCGAGGTGTAGTCGTTGCCGGTGAAGCGGCGGATCTGGCCCTTGTCGACGGACTTCTGCAGCCGGGCGAGGGCCGCGTCGTAGTCGTCGGCGCTGAAGGACCGCGGGTCCTTGTCCATGTCGAGCAGCGTCATGCCCATGGTGTCGCGCATCTCGGTGAGCAGCCCGACCCGGCCCTTGAGCTTCGGGTTGTCCAGCAGGTCGGACAGGGTCTTCACCTCGACCCCGTCGAGCGCCTTCTTGTTGTACGCGATGACCGTCGCGATGCCCTGCCAGGGGTACGAGTAGGCGCGGCCCGGGTCCCAGTCGGGGGTGCGGTACGAGGAGGCCACGTTGGCGAAGGCGTGCGGCAGGTTCGACGCGTCGAGCTTCTGCACCCAGCCGAGGCGGATCAGCCGGGCGGCCAGCCAGTCGGTGAGGACGACGATGTCGCGGCCGGTGTCCTGGCGCGCGGCGAGCTGCGGCTTGATCTTGCCGAAGAACTCGGTGTTGTCGTTGATGTCCTCGGTGTACTTGACCTTGATGCCGGTGCGTTTGGTGAACGCCTCCAGCGTGGGGTGCCGGCGGCCGCTCTCGTCGATGTCCATGTACTCGGTCCAGTTGGAGAAGTTCACGCTCTTCTCCTCGGCCGAGTGGTCCTCCGCGGAGACGCCGCCCTCGGTGTTCCCCGCCGGGGGGATGCCGCAGGCGCTCAGCGCGCCCAGGCCGCCGACCGCGAGCGCGCCGCCCGTCGAGGCGCGCAGCAGGGAGCGGCGGGACAGGGCCGCCCTGCCGTTGCGGAAACTGCGCCGTATCGCGGCCTGCTGGACCGGCGAGAGGCGGTCGGGCTCGTACTGCTCCATGCGCGTGGTGCCCTTTCGGGAAGTGGCCGCGGGTCGGGCGGCCTGGCTGCTATCGGTCCCCGAAGACGGTGCGGTGCCAGTCCTTGCGGACCACCGCGGTGTTGTCGAACATGACGTGCTTGATCTGGGTGTACTCCTCGAAGGAGTACGCGGACATGTCCTTGCCGAAGCCGGACGCCTTGTAGCCGCCGTGCGGCATCTCGCTGATGATCGGGATGTGGTCGTTGATCCACACGCACCCCGCCTTGATCTCGCGGGTGGCCCGCCCCGTGCGGTACACGTCGCGGCTCCAGGCGGAGGCGGCGAGCCCGTACGGGGTGTCGTTGGCGAGTGCGATGCCCTCGTCGTCGGTGTCGAAGGGCAGGACGACCAGCACCGGTCCGAAGATCTCCGACTGCACGACCTCGCTGTCCTGCCCGGCGCCGGCGATCAGCGTGGGGCGATAGTACGCGCCGTCGGACAGATCGCCCAGAGGTGTCTCACCGCCGGTCACCACGCGCGCGTAGGCACGCGCGCGGTCGACGAAACCGGCCACCCGGTCGCGCTGGGCGTGGGACACCAGCGGGCCGAGGTCGGTGCCGGGGGCGAAGGGGTCGCCCAGCCGGACGGTCTCCATCAGCGCGGCGGTGCGCTCGACGAACGCGTCGTACAGGGGGCGCTGCACGTACGCGCGCGTGGCGGCCGTGCAGTCCTGGCCGGTGTTGATGAGCGCGCCCGCGACGGCGCCGTTGACGGCCGCGTCGAGGTCGGCGTCGTCGAAGACCAGGAAGGGGGCCTTGCCGCCGAGCTCCAGGTGGAGGCGCTTGACGGTGGCGGTGGCGATCTCGGCGACGCGCTTGCCGACGGCGGTGGATCCGGTGAACGAGGTCATGGCCACGTCGGGGTGGCCGACCAGGTGCTCGCCCGCCTCCTTGCCGGTGCCGGTGACGATGTTGACGACGCCGTCCGGGATGCCGGCGTCGGTGGCGGCCTGCGCGAACAGCAGCGAGGTCAGGGGGGTGAGCTCGGCGGGCTTCAGCACGACGGTGTTGCCCGCGGCGATCGCCGGGAGGATCTTCCACGCGGCCATCTGCAGCGGGTAGTTCCAGGGGGCGATGGAGCCGACGACGCCGATGGGCTCACGCCGGACGTAGGAGGTGTGATCGCCCGAGTACTCGCCGGCCGACTGGCCCGCGAGGTGGCGGGCGGCGCCCGCGAAGAACGCGATGTTGTCGGTCGTGCCCGGCACGTCGAACTCACGCGTCAGCTTCAGCGGCTTGCCGCACTGGAGCGACTCGGCGCGGGCGAAGTCCTCGGCCCGCTCGGCGACGACGGCGGCGAACCGGTGCAGGAGGTCGGAGCGCTCGCCGGGGGTGGCGGCCGCCCAGGCCGGGAACGCCTCCCGTGCGGCGGCGACGGCCGCGTCGACGTCGTCGGAGCCGGCGAGGTCGTAGGTGTACACCTCCGCGCCGGTGGCCGGGTCGACCACCGCGTGGGTGCGTCCCGAGGTGCCCTTCGTCAGGCGGCCCGCGATGAACTGCGCGCCGTCCGCGAAACGTTCGGCGGCCGGGAAGCGGTCCTGCGGGGTGGAGCCGGGTTCGTGCATGTCGCTCTCCTCCGTGTCCCCGAGGGGGGCGGCGTGGCTTGAGCTCGATTTGAGTGCCGATCCTGACAGAGCAGAGGCACTCCAACAAGTGATTCCGTTGTTGCCATTTGGTTACGCGACGGAATCTGTCGACCAGGTGTCGAGTGGCAACGGAAAAGGCAGGACGGAATGTCGGTGGTGCCTGCGAGACTGCTCTGCGCACGGATCGACATGGGGGGTGATGAGCGTGGACGGAACCGTACGAACGGTGGCGTCCCGGGAGGCGCTGATCGAGGCGGTGCGGGCCGGGGAGCGGGTGAAGTACCTGCACTTCTGGGGCCACAGGCCGCTGCCCGACGGACGCGTCGGGGCGAGCTGCCTGAGCCAGTGGTGGCCGTCCCCCTTCACCGTCGACGGCGTGGAGTACGCGACGGCGGAGCACTGGATGATGGCGGCCAAGGCCCGCCTCTTCGGGGACGCGGAGGGCGAGCGGCGCGTCCTGACCGCGGGGCACCCCTCAGCGGCGAAGAAGGCCGGACGCCTGGTCCGGGGCTTCGACGAGGAGGTCTGGCGGCGGGAGCGGTTCGGGATCGTGGTGGAGGGCAGCGTGCACAAGTTCGCTGCTCACGGTGAGCTGCGGTCCTTCCTGCTGGGCACGGGCGACCGCGTCCTGGTCGAGGCCAGCCCCGTCGACCGGGTGTGGGGCACAGGCCTGGCGGCCGACGCGGAGGGGGCGAACGACCCGGTTCGCTGGCGCGGCCCGAACTTGCTGGGGTTCGCGCTGATGGAGGCGCGGAGGCGGTTGCGGGGGGCGTGATTCGGCGCAGTCCGCGGGGGTCCGTGGCTGATCGCGCAGTTCCCCGCGCCCCTGGAGGGTGCTTCCGCCAGGGTTGCTGCAAGTGACTCGCCGCCGCTGCGGGCATTCGTGCCTCCCCCAGTACCTTGAGGGCCTGGGGGGACCCCCAGGGCGGCACGGGTGGGCGCAGCGGCACCGTTCCAACGCCGGGACGGTCAACGGCACACCGCGCACCTCCACGCCTCGGAGGTGAACCCCGTTCGAAGGAGCCCCGCTCAGGTGACCAGCACGATCACGCCGAAGGCGAGTGCCAACGCACTCCCCACGGCCCCGCAGATCACCCCCGCCAGGGCCTGCCCCCCGTTCGTCGCCGCTCCCCGGTTCGCCTTGCCGCGACCGATCGCCCCGAAGATCACCGCGAGGACACCCAGCACGATGGCCACCGGCCACAAGCAGAACGCGGCCGCCGCGATGATCCCCAGCACCAGGGAGGCGACGCCCATGCCGTTGCTCGGGAGGGGCGGGACCCCGGCCCAGCCGGGGTATCCCTGGGCAGGCGTGCCCGCGTACCCGGCGTGCGGATAGCCGTACGGGACCTGCCCCGGCCCTTCAGGCCCGATGGGCGGCGGCGGAACGGCCGCACCGGCGGCCGGGGGCGCGAACGGGTCGGCGCCCGCCGGGCGGGCGGCGGCCTGCGGCACGGGCCCGGCCGTCCCCGAGGGCCCGGCCCACGGACCGCCGTACACCGGCGCGGGCGGCGTCGTGTCGGAGGGGGCCGGGAAGGAGGTCACCGTCTGCTGGTCGTGCACGGCGGAGGCCCCGGAGGCCCCGGACGCACCCGGCGCCGACCGGTCGTGCACGGTGGGCGACGACCACGGCGCGCTCTCCCCCGCCACCACGGTCTCGCCCGGACCGCCGGAGCCCGCCGCGCGGTCCCCGGGCAGCGCCCAGGGATCGGCCGCGGACGCCTCCGCGTCCCGGTCCCGCGGCGGGGGCGCCGCGCGCCGCGTCTCCGTGGTCCGCGCGTCCACCAGCGAGCCGTCCAGGGGGGCCACGTGCGGCGCCCCGCCGTCGGCCGGTGCCGGCCACGCGTCAGGGGTGGGCGAACCCGCCGGAGGCGCTCCGTCCCCCGTGCGGTCCCCTGCCCCCGGTGCCGGTGCGTCGTCGGACATGCGCTGCGACCCCTTCCTCGGACGAACCGTCATGCTACGGCCCGCGCCGCTCGCGCGTACGCCGGGCCTACGATGATCCCCGCACCACCGATCAGCCGATCACCCGCGTCCCGCCGCGACCCGGACCGGACGCCGTTCCCGGGGAGGAACCTTGACCGACCGCCACGACACCGCGGCCACCGCCGGACAGGTCCGTGACCTGCACGCCTTCATCGCCGGACTGCCCAAGGCCGAACTGCACGTGCACCACGTCGGCTCCGCCTCCCCCCGCATCGTGTCGGAGCTGGCCGCCCGCCACCCGGACTCCAAGGTCCCCACCGACCCCGAGGCCCTCGCGGACTACTTCACCTTCACGGACTTCGCGCACTTCATCGAGGTGTACCTGTCCGTCGTCGACCTGATCCGCACCCCCGAGGACGTGCGGCTGCTGACCTACGAGGTGGCCCGTGAGCTGGCCCGGCAGCAGGTGCGGTACGCCGAGCTGACCATCACCCCGTTCTCCTCGACCCGCCGCGGGATCGACGAGCGTGCCTTCATGGACGCGATCGAGGACGCCCGCAAGGCGGCCGAGAGCGAGCTGGGCACCGTGCTGCGCTGGTGCTTCGACATCCCGGGCGAGGCCGGTCTCGAGGCCGCCGAGGAGACCACGCGGCTCGCCACCGACGACCGGCTGCGCCCGGAGGGCCTGGTCTCCTTCGGCCTGGGCGGCCCCGAGATCGGCGTGCCGCGCCCGCAGTTCAAGCCGTACTTCGACCGGGCCATCGCCGCCGGCCTGCGCTCGGTGCCGCACGCGGGCGAGACCACGGGACCGGAGACCGTCTGGGACGCGCTGAACGAACTGGGCGCCGAGCGCATCGGCCACGGCACCAGCGCCGCGCAGGACCCGAAGCTGCTCCAGCACCTCGCCGAGCGGCGCATCCCGCTGGAGGTGTGCCCGACGTCCAACATCGCCACCCGCGCTGTCACCACCCTGGACGAGCACCCGATCAAGGAGTTCACCCGGGCCGGTGTGCTGGTGACCGTCAACTCCGACGACCCGCCGATGTTCGGTACCGACCTCGCCAACGAGTACGCGGTCGCCGCCCGTCTGCTGGACCTCGACGAGCACGGCCTCGCGGGCCTGGCGAAGAACGCGGTCGAGGCGTCCTTCCTCGACCCGGCCGGCAAGGCGCGGATCACCGCCGAGATCGACTCGTACACCGCCTCCTGGCTCGCCCCCTGACCCTCCTGCGAAGGGCACCATGCAGAACGTGACCGCCGTGGCCCACCGCGGCGACCCCTACCGGGTCCGGGAGAACACCCTCCCGTCCCTGCGCTCCGCGACCCGGCGGGGCGCGGACGCGGTCGAGATCGACGTACGGCTCACCCGGGACGGCGTCCCGGTGCTGCTGCACGACGCGACGCTCGAACGCCTGTGGGACCACGACCGTCCCCTCGCGTCCCTCACCTGGGACGAGGTGCGCGAGGTGACGGACGGCGGGGTGCCCGCCCTCGCCGACGCGCTGGCGGTGACCGAGGGCAGCCGGGTGATGATCGACCTGCCCGGCGTCCCGGGCGAGCGCGCCGTGCGCCGGATCGTGGACGTCGTCCGGCAGCAGGGCGCGCGGGACCGCGTGTACTACTGCGCGGGCGCCCCCGCCATGCTGGCCGTGCGCGCGGTGGACCCGGACGCGGAGATCGCGCTCACCCACACCTCCCGCGCGCCGGTGCGCGCGGGAGTGCTGGAGGCGGTCCGGCCGCGCTGGCTCAACTACCGCTTCAGCCTGGTGGACCGGGCCCTCGCGGACCGCGTGCACCGCGACGGCTTCCTGCTGTCGGCGTGGACCCCGGACAGCCGCCGCTCGATGCGCCGCCTGCTGGCGGCGGGCGTGGACTCGATCACCACCAACCGCGTCGACGTCCTGTGCGCGCTGCGCGAGCGTCTCACGTCATGACGGCCGGCGCGCCGAGCCGAGCAGCCGGCGCGCCACGACGTGCGAGGCGACCGTGGCCCGCCCCTGCGGCCGCCGACCCGGCCACCGTGTCACGCGGCCGTGCGGGACGCAGCACCCCGGCCTTCCGCAGCCGCCCCCGCGCCCACGGCGTGAACGGCAAGACGACCAGCGGTGACGTCACCGAGCCGGGGGTGTAGCCGCGTACGGCGGCGGCCTGGGCCAGGTGCATCACGCCGTGCAGTCCGAAGCCGGTCAGCACGGACTGGCAGAACCCGGACCGTCCGCCGGTGAGGCGTCCGGCGGCCGCGGCGGTTCCGACGACGGCCCCCATCACCCCCACGGCGGTGGCGGACTCGGCCGCGCCCATGGTCTCGGCCCGCCGCCACACCTCCTCCGGCACCTGAGGGGAACCGCTTCCGCAACCCGGGCACGTTGCGCCGCAACCATCCCGGCACGGTGGCCGGTTCCTCGAGATCGTGCACGACCCATGCGCCCGGGAGCCCCCATGTGACGGCTCCGCCCCCCCGTTCACCGGTCATGCGCCCGACCTACGGGGCGGGCGCGGCGGCGCCCGCCGGAACAGCTGCCTCCGCCAGCGCCTCCAGCCGCTTGATCTTCTTCCTGACCACGTACAGCGGGACGGCGCCGAACACCCCGAACGCCATGTCGATGACGCTCCACCAGAAGGGGATGCCGCGGATCGGTCCGCAGATCAGGGCGAGAGGGAGGACCCCGGCGCAGGCGATCAGGCCGAACTCCACGACCCAGACGTTGCGTACGGGGTCCCGGTAGGGGCCGAGGAAGGCGACCGCGATGACGAGGTGGGCGAAGGCCAGCCAGTCGGTGCCGTAGAGCAGGAAGGGGTGGTCGGCGTCGGCGGTGTCGAGCCCGTCCCGTACGCGTTCGATCCACTCCATGAGGCCGGGGAGGTGGTCGGGCGCCCCGAGGGACCGCAACACCTCCTCGGTCCAGCGCAGTTCGTGCACCAGCGGAAAGGCCGTGACCCCGCTGAGCACCAGGCAGATGACGAAGAACACCAGCCACACGCGAATGCCCTTGAGCAGGGCGGCTCTTTCGCTCATGGCAGGAGCGTACGCCCGAAGTTGAACATGTTCAAAAATATTCGCCGGTGCTCTCCGGAAACACGTCGGCCCCGGGTGGTGCGCTACACCGCCCGGGGCCGACGCCCTGTCCGCTAGTCCTCCAGGGACGTCATCACATGCTTGATCCGCGTGTAGTCGTCGAAGCCGTAGGCCGACAGGTCCTTGCCGTAGCCCGACTTCTTGAAGCCGCCGTGCGGCATCTCCGCGACCAGCGGGATGTGGGTGTTGATCCACACACAGCCGAAGTCCAGCTTCTTCGACATCCGCATCGCGCGGGCGTGGTCCTTGGTCCACACCGACGACGCCAGCGCGTACTCCACGCCGTTGGCGTACGCGACGGCCTGGTCCTCGTCCGTGAAGGACTGGACGGTGATGACCGGGCCGAAGACCTCCTTCTGGATGATCTCGTCGTCCTGCTTGAGGCCCGAGACCACGGTCGGCGCGTAGAAGTAGCCCTTGTCGCCGACCCGCTTGCCGCCGGCCTCGACGCGCGCGTGGGCGGGCAGCCGCTCGATGAAGCTCTCGACCTGCTTGAGCTGGTTGGGGTTGTTGAGCGGGCCGTAGAGGACGTCCTCGTCGTCGGGCATGCCCGTCTTGATGCCGGAGGCGGCCTTGGCGAGCGCCTGGACGAACTCGTCGTGCACCGACTCGTGCACCAGCACGCGCGTGGCGGCCGTGCAGTCCTGGCCGGCGTTGAAGTAGCCCGCCTCGGAGATGCCCGCCACTGCCTTGGCGACGTCGACGTCCTCGAAGACGACGACCGGGGCCTTGCCGCCCAGCTCCAGGTGGACCCGCTTGAGGTCCTTGGACGCCGACTCGGCGACCGCCATGCCCGCGCGCACCGAGCCGGTGATGGAGGCCATCGCCGGGGTCGGGTGCTCGACCATCAGACGGCCGGTCTCACGGTCGCCGCAGACGACGTTGAAGACGCCCTTGGGCAGGATCGAGCCGAGGATCTCGGCGATCAGGACGGTGGAGGCCGGGGTGGTGTCCGAGGGCTTGAGGACGACCGTGTTGCCCGCGGCGATCGCCGGGGCGAACTTCCACACGGCCATCATCATCGGGTAGTTCCAGGGCGCGACCTGGGCGCAGACGCCGACCGGCTCACGGCGCACGAAGGAGGTCAGGCCCTCCATGTACTCGCCGGCGCCCTTGCCCTCGAGCATCCGCGCCGCGCCCGCGAAGAAGCGGATCTGGTCCACCATCGGCGGGATCTCCTCGGTGCGGGTCAGCCCGGTGGGCTTGCCCGTGTTCTCCACCTCGGCGGCGATGAGTTCCTCGGCGCGCTCCTCGAAGGCGTCCGCGACCTTCAGCAGCGCCCTCTGCCGCTCGGCCGGGGTGGTGTCGCGCCAGCCGGGAAAGGCCTCGGCGGCGGCCGCCATCGCGGCGTCGACGTCCGCGGCACCGGACAGCGGAGCCGTCGCGTACGCCTCGCCGGTCGCGGGATTGACCACCTCGGTGGTCCGTCCGTCGGCGGCGTCCCGGAACTCACCGCCGATGTAGTTGCGCAGACGACGCAGCTCGGTGCTCACTGCAGGCCCTCCTGGTGTTCCTCGTGGGTGCCCGGGGTGTCGGGTGATTACGGGTAGAGGTGTCCAACCCCTGAGACACCCACCCTAGACGGACGGCTGACGTTTTCAACACCCCCGATCCCCCCGCATCTGCGAAATCCGCAAGCCTGAGCTTCGTTAACAACGGATTTCATCGATCGAGCCTTGCGAAACTGTCGATACGTCGTGCACAGTGACCTCGTGGCCAGTCGAAGCGCAGACCCCAAGGACTCCCGCGAGTCCAGATACGGCGGCGGACCGCAGTTGGACGCCGTCTCCCTCGCCATCATCGAGCAGCTCCAGGAGGACGGCCGCCGGCCGTACGCCGCGATCGGCAAGGCCGTGGGCCTGTCGGAGGCGGCCGTGCGCCAGCGGGTGCAGAAGCTGCTCGACCAGGGCGTGATGCAGATCGTCGCCGTCACGGACCCGCTCACCGTGGGCTTCCGCCGGCAGGCGATGGTCGGCGTCACCGTCGAGGGCGACGTGGAGGCCGTCGCCGACGCGCTGGCCGAGATGGCCGAATGCGAGTACGTGGTGATGACCGCCGGCTCCTTCGACCTGATGGTCGAGATCGTCTGCGAGGACGACGACCACCTGCTGGAGGTCATCAACAAGCGCATCCGCGCCGTGCCCGGTGTGCGCTCGACCGAGAGTTTCGTCTACCTCAAGCTCAAGAAGCAGACCTACATGTGGGGAACCCGATAACCGTGAGCACCGACACCCCCAAGGACCTCAGCAAGTCCGCGTACGACCACCTGTGGATGCACTTCACCCGCATGTCGTCGTACGAGAACGCGCCCGTCCCCACCATCGTCCGCGGTGAGGGCACCCACATCTGGGACGACAAGGGCAAGCGCTACCTCGACGGCCTGGCGGGTCTGTTCGTGGTGCAGGCCGGCCACGGCCGCCAGGAGCTCGCCGAGACGGCCGCCAAGCAGGCGCGGGAGCTGGCGTTCTTCCCGGTCTGGTCCTACGCCCACCCCAAGGCCGTCGAGCTCGCGGAGCGGCTCGCGCACGAGGCCCCCGGCGACCTCAACAAGGTCTTCTTCACCACCGGCGGCGGCGAGGCGGTGGAGACCGCCTGGAAGCTCGCCAAGCAGTACTTCAAGCTGACCGGCAAGCCGACCAAGTACAAGGTCATCTCCCGCGCGGTCGCTTACCACGGCACCCCGCAGGGCGCCCTGTCCATCACGGGCCTGCCGGCCCTGAAGGCTCCCTTCGAGCCTCTGGTGCCGGGCGCGCACAAGGTGCCGAACACCAACATCTACCGGGCGCCGATCCACGGCGATGACCCGGAGGCGTTCGGCCGCTGGGCCGCCGACCAGATCGAGCAGCAGATCCTCTTCGAGGGCCCGGACACGGTCGCCGCCGTCTTTCTGGAGCCCGTGCAGAACGCGGGCGGCTGCTTCCCGCCCCCGCCCGGCTACTTCCGGCGGGTCCGCGAGATCTGCGACCAGTACGACGTGCTGCTGGTGTCCGACGAGGTCATCTGCGCCTTCGGCCGGCTCGGCACCACCTTCGCCTGCGACAAGTTCGGTTACGTCCCGGACATGATCACCTGCGCCAAGGGCATGACCTCCGGCTACTCGCCGATCGGCGCGTGCATCGTCTCCGACCGGCTCGCCGAGCCGTTCTACCAGGGCGACAACACCTTCCTGCACGGCTACACCTTCGGCGGCCACCCGGTGTCGGCGGCGGTCGGTCTCGCCAACCTCGACCTGTTCGAGCGCGAGGGCCTCAACCAGCACGTCCTCGACAACGAGGGCGCGTTCCGCTCCACCCTGGAGAAGCTGCACGACCTGCCGATCGTCGGCGACGTCCGCGGTAACGGCTTCTTCTACGGCATCGAGCTGGTCAAGGACAAGGCGACCAAGGAGTCCTTCGACGCCGACGAGACCGAGCGCGTGCTGTACGGCTTCCTGTCCAAGAAGCTGTTCGAGAACGGCCTGTACTGCCGTGCCGACGACCGCGGCGACCCGGTCATCCAGCTCGCGCCGCCGCTGATCTCGGACCAGGAGACGTTCGAGGAGATCGAGCAGATCCTGCGCGCGACCCTCACGGAGGCATGGACGAAGCTGTAGGCCGACGAGCTGATCGCGGACGTAGGCCGTCCGAGGTACCGATCTTCCCTTTGAATGATCAACACCGGCCCCGGTGCCGCCCGTTCGAGTGAGAAACGGCGTCCCGGGGCCGCGTGCTGTCCGACCGCCCGCCACCGCCTGCCTAGCGTGCCCAGTGACCGATCGGCCCGCCCTTCGTTCCCCCGGACGGGGGATAAACCCGAAGAGCGCACGGCATTTCCGATCCGAACCGAGGTGTACGCCATGGTGGCCCCACCGGACAACGACGTGCTCTGGGCGCGCGCCCTGCACTTCCGTCACGACGACGGCTCGCCCGGCCTGAGCGGGGTCTCGCTCGGCGTCCGGGAGGGCGAGATCCTCGCCGTCTCAGGCCCGCGCGGCAGCGGCAAGTCGACCCTGCTGCGCTGCCTGTCCGGCCTGGTGCCCGCGAACGACGGCGAGGTCTGGTTCAACAGCGTGCCCGTGCACACCATGGGCCCGGCGGCCCGGGAGCGGCTGCGCCGCGACCGGTTCGGCTGGATCGACCCGGCCCCGGTGCTGGTGCCCGAGCTGAACGTCTGGGAGAACGCCGCGCTGCCCCTCATGCTGCGCGGCACCGGGCGCCGCCGCGCCAAGGCGGCCGCCCTGGAGTGGCTGGAGCGTCTCGACGTCGGCGACCGGGCGCGCAGGCACCCCGTGGAGCTGACCCACGCGGAGCGCCAACGGGTGTGCATCGCCCGCGCGCTGGCCCCGGCGCCGTCGGTGCTGTTCGCCGACGAGCCGACCGCGCCGCTGCACCGCGTCGACCGCGCACACGTGCTGCGCACACTGACCACGGCTGCCCGCTCGCACGGCATCACCGTGGTTCTCGCGACGCACGAGGCGCGGACCGCGGCACTCGCCGACCGTACGGTGTCGCTGCTCGACGGGCGGTGCGTGCGGACCGTGCACCTCCCCCCGGTCTCCGGACCGGCCGAGTCGGAAGGCCGGGCGGCGTGCTCGCTCTCCGTCTGAGCCTCGGGGCCCAGCCCGCCGTACAGGTCCGCCGGCTCCTCGTCGCGAGCGCCTCGGCCGGCACGGGTTTCCTGCTGCTGAGTGCACTCGGCCACGCGCTGAGCCACCCCGACCCCGCCGCCTCCGCGCTCCGGCTGGCCTGGTGCACGGCCCCGCTGGCGGCCACCGTCTATCTCGCGGTCGCGGTCGCCCGCACCGATCCCGCGACCCGGCCCCGGCCCGGTCTGTCGGCGGTCGGGCTCGGCCCGGTCAAGCTGATGGCCGTCTCCGCGGCGACCACGGCCCTGTCCTGTGTACTCGGTTCGGTGCTGGCGCTGCTGGTCTTCCTCCAGTTGCGCGGCGACCTGACCGGCATGTCCCTCGGCGGGGACGCGCAGGAGTTCCTGGCCGCCGGGCGTCCCCTGCCGCTGCCGGCCGCTCTGACACTGCTGGCCCTGGTGCCGCTGAGCGCGTCGGCCGCGGCGGCGATGACGCTGCGGCCGCGCGAGCCTGTTTCGGGCGCGGGCCGGGCGGCACGGGCGTACGGCCGGTTCGGCGCCTATCGGCGCACCCCGGTGCGGGAGTCCTTCGGCGCGTACGGGCGGTTCGGCCGGCAGCTCGGGGCCGCCGCGCGCGGGCGGCGCACGGACACGGAGGCGCCCGCGCGGGAACAGGACGGAGCACCGGCCGACGCGGCCGAGGTCACCGGCGCGGAGGCCGCCGACGGCTCCCCCGCCGTCGTCCCGCCCCCGGTACCGACCGCCGCCCCGTCGGGGCTGCCCTGGGGGATCGCGGTGCTCGCGGTGGGGCTGGCGGTGGAGGCGCTGACGAGCCGTACCGGCTCCGAGGGCGGTCCGGCGGCGTTCCTCGGGCTGGCCCTCACCTCTCTCGGACTGGCCCTGGTCGGCCCCGGGCTCACCCATCTGTGCGGCCGGCTGCTCCAGGCGGTGCGGCCGGGTGCGCTGCGGCTGCTGGCCGGGCGGGTGCTGATGACGGAGGCGGCGCGCATCGGACGCCCGCTGGGCGTGGTCTGCGCCGTGGTGTCGGCCGCGTACGCGATGGCGTCGCTGCACGACCGGGACGACCCGTCGGCCGGTCCGCTCGTGGTGCTCGGGGTGCTGCTGGTGGCCGGCTGCACGGTGGCGACGCTGCTCACCGCGGCCGTCGAGGCGAAGCAGGCGCACGCGGACACCACGGCCTCGCTGCGGCGGCTGGGGGCGCCCGCGGGGACACTGCGCCGGGCCGCCGCCCTGCGCGCGGCCGCGCTGCTCGCCCTGTTCGGGCCGCTCACCGTGGCGGTGGCCGAGCTGTCGGCGTGGCCGCTGGGCGGCTGAGCCGAGACGGCCGAAAAAACCTTCCCCCTGGGCGATGAGTTCCGCTCGGCCCCGGGGTCTACCCCCTCGAACGGCAACACTTACAGGGAGAGGCCCCGTCATGTACCAGCAGATGATCTTCGTGAACCTGCCCGTCGAGAACATCGACGCGTCGCGGACGTTCTACACGGCGCTCGGCTACTCCATCAACGAGCAGTTCAGCGACGAGTCCACGGCGTCCGTCGTGATCAGCGACACGATCATCGCGATGCTGCTGACGAAGGAGAAGTACGCGCAGTTCACGAAGAAGGAGATCGCGGACGCCCGCACGAGCAGCGAGGTGCTGCTGGCGCTGAGCGCCGAGAGCCGGGAGAAGGTCGACGAGCTGGTGGAGAAGGCCCTGGCGGCGGGCGGCTCCGTGGCCGGCGACACCCAGGACCTCGGCTTTATGTACGGCCGCTCCTTCGATGACCTCGACGGCCACACCTGGGAGGTCGTCTGGATGGACCCGGCGGCCGTGGAGGGCTGAGGCCAACGTAGGGTGGCGGCAGGGTTGTCGCCCTGCCGCCGTCCCAACTGCGCCTCCGTTCACGGTCGGTGACCGTTCTCGGACGCTGCGGCCGGATCGATGCGGTCCCAAGGGCGCGTAAACGTGCGGGTGGTTAACAAATAGGCAAAGCCCGGGTCCCCGGTAGGCATATGCGTTGACACTACTTATGCGGCGCTTATAGACCTGGGAGCCTCATGGGAGTGCTGATTCTCCATCACGCCTCCCTCAACCCCCCGCATTTGCGCATCATGTAAAGGACAAACGTGGCAGTTCTGTCCGTATCACGCCGTACCGTGACCCGCTCCGTGCGCGCCCTCGGCGTCGTCTCCGCGTCCGCCGCGCTCGCGCTCGGTGCCGCCGGCAACGCCGCGGCGTGCAACATCAACGAGTTCTCGGCCGAGGCCAAGTGCGACGGTGACAAGGGCGTCATCACCGTCACCGACGTCGACCCGGCCGGCGTCCCCGCGACCGTGACCGTGTTCCTGCAGAACAACGGCGCCGACATCGAGAAGGTCGGCGAGCAGGTGGTCCGGGGTTCCAAGGAGGGCACCACCATCACCTTCGAGGAGGACTGGAAGCCCAACGCCGAGTACCGCATCCACGTCACGGCCAAGCCGTACGTGGACGAGGACATCAAGCCGAACCTGGTGACGCCGTCGACGCCGTGCAAGGAGGACGAGGAGGAGTCCCCGGCCCCCGAGCCGACGCCGTCGGAGGAGACCTCGGCCCCGGCCGAGGAGAGCGAGGAGCCGAGCCCGGCCCCGTCGGAGAGCGAGAGCGAGAGCGCCGCTCCCCCGGCGGACACGTCGGACAACGCCCCGTCCCCGGCCGGTGAGTCCAACCTCGCCGAGACCGGCGCCAACTCCAACACCGGTGTGATCGCCGGTGTCGCGGCCGCCCTGGTCGCCATCGGTGGCGGCGCCGTCTTCTTCGGCATGCGCCGCCGCGGGGCGAACAGCCAGCGCTGACGCCTCACGGAAACGCCTGCGGCCCGTCCCCGAGACCGGGGGCGGGCCGCTCGCCGTCGAGGTGGCCGTCAGCCGAACGTGGCCCGCTCCAGCCAGTGTTCGAGCACCGCGCGCTCACCGAGGACCTCGATGCGGGGGTCGTCCAGCGGGACGCGGCGGTAGAAGGCGAGCAGCACCCAGGTGAGCGGCCCGCGCAGCGCGACCGTGGCCTTCTCGTGGCCATGACTCCAGGACACCCCCTCCTCGTCCAGCCTGATCAGCCACTCCGCTGCTCCGTCGGGCGCGGTGTGGGTGGCGTGCAGATGGATCGTGCGCAGGGGTCCGCGCAGCCCGTGCACCTCGTCGTCGGGCAGTGTCCGCTGCGCCCACTCCACGATCTCCAGCCACTCGTCCACCGCGTCGGCGGCCACCTCGGGCGCGACGTCGTAGGGCAGTCCGGCGGCGAGCGTGGCGTCCGCGCGGTGCACGGTCACCTCATGGGTCATACGGCGTGCCCAGAAGCCCGCGTTCGCGACGCCCGCCCAGCTCCACACCCGGGCGTCCGGCCCGGCCTCCCTCAGCGCGCCGACGACGAGGTCGCCGCTCTCCGCCAGCCAGGCGTCCAGCGCGGCGGCGTCCCCGCGCGCCTCGGGCCCGTCGAAGCCCGGCACGTCCTCCTCGGGGGTCTCCCTCTCGGCCCCGGTCCGCACCATCAGGGCCACCCAGCGCAGGGCGCCGCCGAGATGCCGTACGAGCTGTTCCAGTGACCAGTCGGGCGTGGTCGGCACGGCGCGGGACAGGTCCGTCCCCGAGGTCACCACCGACCTCAACTCGCCGACCTGATGGGCGATCTCGTCGCAGTAGCGCTCGTGGGCCAGACGTGTCATACCGCTCACCCTAGGCAGCGACGATCAGCCCAGCACAGCGATTTCCGCGCCGTCGAACTCCACGCCGGTGACGTCCCCGACCTCCGGCGCGTCCCTGAGCGCGCAGGCCGCCTCCAGCGGGGGCGCGTCCTCCGGCTGGAGGCGCACGGCGACATGAGTGCCGCGGAAGGTGCGCGCGGTCACCGTGCAGCGCAGTCCCTCCCCGGCCGGGACCAGCCGTACCCCGGCCGGCCGGACCAGCAGCGGCCGCGTGCCCTCGGGGGCGTCCCGCGGCACCGGCACCTTGCCCCAGGGGGTGACGGCGACGCCGTCGGTGACGGTCGCCTCGACGACGTTCTCGAAGCCGAGGAAGCGGGCCACGAAGGCGTCGGCGGGCCGCTGCCACACCTCGAGCGGCGTGCCGGACTGGGCGATCAGCCCGTCGCGCATCACCACCACCCGGTCGGCGAGCGCGAACGCCTCGCCCTGGTCGTGCGTCACGGCCAGGACCGTGGTGCCCAACCGGCCGAACAGCTCACGCAGTTCGACGACGAGCCGCTCCCTGAGCGACCGGTCGAGCTGGCCGAGCGGCTCGTCGAGCATCAGCAGCCGCGGGCTGGGCGCGAGCGCGCGGGCCAGCGCCACCCGCTGCTGCTCACCCCCGGACAGGGCGGCGACGCCCCGCCCGGACGCACCGGGCAGCCCGACCAGGTCCAGCAACTCCCGCACGCGTCGAATCTGTTCGGCGCGCGGCATACCGTGCATGCGCAGGCCGAAGGCCACGTTGCCGCCCACGTCCCGCTGCGGGAAAAGCTGGTGGTCCTGGAACATCAGCCCGACGCCCCGCCGGTGCGCGGGCACACCCGCCTGGTCCCGTCCGTCGAGCAGGATCCGCCCGGCGTCCAGCGGCTGGAGTCCGGCGACCGCGCGCAGCAGTGTGGACTTGCCGCTGCCGCTGGGCCCGAGCACGCACACGATCTCGTGCTCGGCGACATCGAGGCCGACGGAGTCCAGCACGGCCCGGCCGCCGAAGCGGACGGTCGCGTCCTCGAGACGCAGCAGACTGTCCGCGGGCGGCCGGCTGCCGGCGGGCGGCGGGCTGTCGGTGGGCGGCGGGCTGTCGGTGGGCGACTGGCTGACGGCGGGCGGCAGGCTGTCCGCGGGCGGCTGGCTGCCGGCGGGCGGCCGGCTGTCGGCGGGCGACTGGCTGCCGGTCGGCGGCTGGCTGTCGGTCGGCATCTAGAACTCCCCCGTCCGGTCGGTCCGCAGCCGCTCCAGCACCAGCAGAGCCACGGCGCACACGATCATCAGAATCGTCGACAGGGCCATCGCCTGCCCGTAGTTGAGGTCCCCGGGCCGTCCCAGCAGCCGTGCCACGGCCACCGGCAGGGTGGGGTTGTCCGGCCGCGCGATGAACACCGTCGCCCCGAACTCCCCCAGCGACACCGCGAAGGCGAACCCGGCGGCGATCAGCAGCGCCCGCCGCACCAGCGGCAGGTCCACCTCCCGCCACGCCCGCCACGGCGACGCCCCCAGCACCGACGCCGCCTCCCGCAGCCGCACGTCCACCGCGCGCAGCACCGGCAGCATGGTCCGTACGACGAAGGGGACGCCGACCAGCGCCTGCGCGAGCGGCACCAGGATCCAGGAGGCGCGCAGGTCCAGCGGGGGTTCGTCGAGGGCGATGAGGAAGCCGAAGCCCACGGTCACCGCGGACACGCCGAGGGGCAGCATCAGCAGCGCGTCGAAGCCGCGCACCAGCCGTCCCGCGTCCCGCCGGGTCAGCGCGACGGCGGCGAGACCGCCGATCACCACGGCGATCACGGTGGCGGTGACGGCGTAGCGCAGGGAGTTGCCGATCGCCTCGATCGGGGCGACCAGGAAGACGCCGCCGTCCGCCTCGGTCAGCGCCCGGTAGTAGGCGAGGCCGGCACCGCCGAAGGACCGCTGCACCAGCACGGCGAGCGGCAGCAGCAGGAGGACGACGACCGTGGCGACGACTCCGCCGAGCAGCGCCCACTGCCCGGCCCCGCGCGGGCGGCGGGCGGTCACCGAGGCGTCGACCAGCCTCAGCGCGGTCTCCCGGCGCCGCACGGTCCAGGCGTGCAGGGCGAGGATCGCGCCGACGGCGACGAACTGGATCAGCGTGAGGACGGCGGCCGTGGACAGGTCGAAGAGGTCGGCGGTCTGCCGGTAGATCTCCACCTCCAGGGTGGAGAAGGCGGGTCCGCCGAGGATCTGCACCACGCCGAACGACGTGAAGGTGAAGAGGAAGACCATCAGCGCGGCGGCGGCCACGGCGGGCGCGAGCGCCGGGAGGGTCACGGTCCGCCAGGCGGTGAGGCGGGAGGCGCCGAGCATCTGCGCGGCCTCCTCCTGCCGCGGGTCGAGCTGCGCCCACAGCCCGCCCACGGTACGGACGACGACGGCGTAGTTGAAGAAGACATGGGCGAGGAGGATCGCCCAGACCGTGGTGTCCAGGCGCACGCCCCACAGCTCGTCCAGCAGCCCGCCGCGCCCGACGAGCGCCATGAACGCCGTGCCGACGACGACCGTCGGCAGCACGAAGGGCACGGTGATCACCGCGCGCAGCACCTGTCTGCCGGGGAAGTCGAAGCGGGCCAGGGCGTAGGCGCCGGGCAGGGCGATCACCAGGGTGAGGGCCGTGGAGAGGAGCGCCTGCCAGGTGGTGAACCACAGCACCTGGCGGATGTCGGACTGCGCGAGCACGTCCACGATCCGCCCGGGCTGCCAGCCGCCGTCGGCCTTCAGCCCCCGGGCGACGATCGCGGCGACCGGATAGGCGAAGAAGACGGCGAAGAACGCGGCCGGCACGGCCATGAGGCCGAGCCGGGCCGCGTTCCGGCGCCACCAGCCGGGGCGGCCCGGGCTCGCCTCGGGCGGGCTCACGTCGGGCGGGGTCACTTCAGTACGAGCGAGGTCCACGACTTGACCCACTGGTCACGGTTCTCGGCGATCTTCGCCGGGTCCATGGTCCGCGGCTCCTTCGCCTGCGGCCCGAACTTCACGAACTCCTCCGGCACCTGGGCGCCCTCACGCACCGGGTAGACGAACATGTTGAGCGGCATGTCCTCCTGGAAGGTCTCGCCGACCATGAAGTCCAGCAGCGCCTTGCCACCCTCGGGGTTCTCGGCGTTGTTCAGCAGGCCCGCGTACTCCACCTGCCGGAAGCAGGTGCCCTCGGCGACGCCGGTGGGCGCCGTGTCGGGCCGCGGGTCGGCGTAGATCACCTCGGCGGGCGGCGAGGAGGCGTACGACACGACGAGCGGGCGGTCGGCCTTGGCCTTCTTGCCGCCGGCCGAGCCGGAGAACTCCTCGTTGTACGCCTGCTCCCAGCCGTCGACGACCTTGACGCCGTTGTCCTTGAGCTTCCCCCAGTAGCTCTCCCAACCGTCGTCCCCGTACTCGGCGACGGTGCCGAGCAGGAAGCCGAGACCGGGCGAGGAGGTGGCGGCGTTCTCGACGACGAGGAGATCCTTGTAGGCGGGCTTGACGAGGTCGTCGAGGGATTCGGGCGGGGTCAGCTTCTTCTTCTCGAACCACGCCTTGTCGTAGTTGACGCAGACGTCACCGGTGTCGACGGGGGTGACCCGGTGCTCTTCCTCGTCGACCCGGTACTCGGGCAGGATCAGGTCGGAGCCCTTGGCTTCGTAGGACTGGAAGAGGCCGTTGTCGAGGGCGCGGGACAGCAGGGTGTTGTCGACGCCGAAGAAGACGTCGCCCTGGGGGTTGTCCTTGGTCAGGATCGCCTTGTTCACGGCCTGCCCGGCGTCGCCGTCCTCAAGGACCTTGAGCTTGTAACCGGACTGCTTCTCGAAGGCGGCGACGACGTCCTCGGACACGGCCCACGAGTTGTGACT
Source organism: Streptomyces sp. BJ20 (assembly GCF_022869105.1). Classification (NCBI taxonomy): domain Bacteria; kingdom Bacillati; phylum Actinomycetota; class Actinomycetes; order Kitasatosporales; family Streptomycetaceae; genus Streptomyces; species Streptomyces sp. BJ20. The sequence goes on along the minus strand of NZ_CP094918.1, from coordinate 1,591,459 downwards.
GACGAGGGTCACCGTCTTGGAGCCCTCGCCGCTGCCGCCGCCGTCCCCGCCGGACGACCCGCAGGCGGACAGCGTGACGAGCCCCAGCCCGACGGCCAGGACGGTGACCTTCTTGGTGATGCCCACTTGATTCCTCCTGGAGTGACCAGGAAGAGACGCGGCCCTGCCCGGGATCCCCGGTCGGGGCCCGGGCAGGGCGCAACAGCTCGAGTGATGACCGATCTCCCTACCCAGAATGACCTGGGCCAGGTTCGGAGGGTCTGCGGCCGGTGCCGCACTCTCAGCGCTGTGGCGCTCCCCTGTCGGAATATGCAGATGTGTTGACGCCGGTCAGACTACCGCTCGGTGGCGGCGAGCTGACCACACGCCCCGTCGATCTCCTGACCACGGGTGTCCCGGATCGTCACCGGCACACCGTGCGCGGCGATCGCCTCGACGAACGCCTTCTCGTCCTCGGGCCGCGACGCGGTCCACTTGGAGCCGGGCGTCGGGTTGAGCGGGATGAGGTTGACGTGCACGGGACGCCCCTTGAGCAGCCGCCCGAGCCGGTCACCGCGCCACGCCTGGTCGTTGATGTCCCGGATCAGCGCGTACTCGATGGACAGCCGGCGCCCGGACTTCGCCGCGTACTCGAACCCGGCGTCGAGCACCTCGCGCACCTTCCACCGCGTGTTCACGGGGACGAGGGTGTCGCGGAGCTCGTCGTCGGGGGCGTGCAGCGAGATCGCCAGCCGGCATTTGAAGCCCTCGTCGGAGAACCGGTGGATGGCCGGGACGAGCCCCACCGTCGACACGGTGATCCCGCGCTGCGACAGGCCGAGGCCGTCGGGCTCGGGGTCGGTGAGGCGGCGGATGGCGCCGACGACGCGGTTGTAGTTGGCGAGGGGCTCGCCCATGCCCATGAACACGATGTTGCTGAGCCGCGCGGGCCCGCCGGGAACCTCGCCCTCGCGGAGCGCCCGCATGCCGTCGACGATCTGGTGCACGATCTCGGCGGTGGACAGGTTCCGGTCCAGCCCCGCCTGCCCGGTCGCGCAGAACGGGCAGTTCATGCCGCAGCCGGCCTGCGAGCTGATGCACATGGTGACCCGGTCCGGGTACCGCATCAGCACGGACTCGACGAGCGTCCCGTCGAACAGCTTCCACAGCGTCTTGCGGGTCGTCCCCTGGTCGGTGGACAGGTGCCGCACGACGCTCATCAGCTCGGGAAGCAGCGCTTCCTGCAGCTTGCCGCGCGAACCGGCGGGGATGTCGGTCCACTGCTCCGGATCGTGCGCGTACCGCGCGAAGTAGTGCTGCGAGAGCTGCTTGGCACGGAACGGCTTCTCACCGACCGCGACAACCGCCTCCTTGCGCTCGGCAGGCGTGAGATCGGCAAGATGCCGCGGCGGCTTCTTGACTCCGCGCGGCGCGACGAATGTAAGTTCTCCGGGCTTAGGCATGGCTGTACCAGTGTCGCAGATCCGGATGGGTGAGCTGCGGGTGTCGGCTGCCACACCTGTCGGCGTTGGTCGTCGATGGTCGCCCTTGGGTGCCCTCGGACGGCCCAGAGACGGCCCAGGGATGATCACTCGCCTGCTGCGAGCCACTCGTCGAGCCGGACCTTGACCTGGTCCGCACCCAGGAAGACCGCATTACTTAAAACGACCCCAAGCGTCGGGAAGCCAACTCCATGCGGCACGGATGTGAGCGTCACCAGCGCTATGGCGTCGTTCGCCCCCCGGCTACGCGCAGGAGAACGCTGGAGGGGTGCCGAGCCTTGACCTCGACTGCGTTCCGGGTCCTACAGACAGGGCCGCGTCGATTACAAGCAGACCCACAAGGTGGAACTTGTGGGACATGATCTCAGTCGTGACACGCTCTGATTTTTGTGTATCATGACTTCTACAGACCCACACTACTCTTCCGCAGCCCGCCCAGCAGTTCGAAGTTGGTGCGGGTACGGGAACTAAGAAGCTAAGGAGACCTCCCCTAAAGAATGAGCGGCGCTCCCTCGCCAGTGGCGGGGGAAAGACTTGCCCTCCAGTGAGAGCAAGCTGCCGGGCATTCCGGATGGACGCCGTTCCTAAGCGGAATAGCGACGGGGGATTCGCAGCCTGGTCCCGTACACATGGCTCGGCAAAGCCACGCGTACGGAACCGGCCCCCTACAAGGAGCAGCCAGCATGAGTGAGCCCACTCGCACCAAGGTCGGCCCCCGTGGCCGGGTGACGGTCCCCGTCGCCCTTCAGCGGGCCGTCGGCCTCACCGAGGGGGCCGAGGTGATTCTCCGGGCCTTGCGCCCCGGCGTCGTCATCATGGAGACCCCGCAGGCAATCAAGGATCGTATTCGCGCCGGCATCCCACCGACTGCGGAGACGGAATACTTCGACGCTGTCGGTGACATCCGCACGCTACGCGACGTCGACGCCACCCGGTTCGACCATCTCGGCGCTTCTCGGGAGTTTCTAAGCCAGCCCGCTTCCGGCGCTGGCCCACCCAACCCCGATGACCTTCCCGAGGAGAATGAGAGTGAATCGCGAAACCCCCGTCGTCCTTGACTCCAGCGCTGTTCTGGCGTGGGTCTTCCGTGAGGAGGGAGCTGACTTCGTCGATGAACTGCTGCCGCAGGCGACGATGTCGACCTCCAACTTCGCCGAAGTGACGACTGTGTGTCTCCGCCGCGGATATCTCAATCCGCCTGAGCAGCTGCACCAGGACCTCGTGGCACTGGGGCTGTCTGTCGAGCCCTCCAGTGTGAACGAGGCGCTTCGGGCCGGGAAGCTCATCAACGAGTCTCACCGTGACCGGCAGCACTATGGCGGTCGGACGCTCGCTCTGGGCGACGCCATGTGCATCGCTCTCGGCGAGCGCCTGAACCAGCCCCTGGTCACCGGCGACACCCTCTGGAAGAACCTGGAGGACAGGTTCACGGTGCCGGTGCATCTCTTCCGGTAGCGCTGCCAGTGGGCCTGCCACTCCTGTGTCAGGCCCACTGGCATTCATGCTTACGTCGGTGCGCCGATGGAAGTGGCGTCGGTGTAAGGCATAGGCAGCTTACGACGACCTCCGGGCTGCAAACCCCAGACCTCTGCGCGGCGCCCGACAGACTAAGGGCGAGTGATCTGCATGCTGGGTATTTCCCCCTTTCCCGTGCACGAGGTCTTGCCCTCACGATGCAGCTCTTTGATGGCGGCACGGATGTGCATTTGCCGCGCCTCACCAAGTGCACTTCCCATGATCTCGGCGTGGTAGCGATCAACGCTCAAGGCAGAGTGTTCTTGCAGTAGACCGAGGATGTTCTTTTTAATCTCAGCCACCCAGCCACGTTCTCGCTGCTTCTCGTCCAGCTCGAACATGGCCTCCTCATCGAACAGCATGCCGTCCATGGGCGGCGGGAGGATTTCACGACGCCACTGCGCTTGAGCATGGCTGATCGCCTCACCGAAGAGCCAAAGGCCGTCTTTGTGTCGGCTGAATAACACCAGGTGGTAGGCCGGTTGGTGATGTTCACGGTTGCGCACCGGGATGGTCCATGAGTGTGCCTTCACTGCGGCACCGACTCGTTCTGCGAAGCCGTTCGCTATGCGCTCGACGGCCTCCCGGTTGTCTTCCGAGGCCAGGTACTCGCTACGCCACCAGTCTCCTCCGCAGGCAGCATCCATCGCTGCTAGTGTCGCCTGCTTTCCCTTTGGCTCCCTGGAGCTGACCAGTAGCCCGCCAATGCGGCGTACTGCGTTGGCGTTGAAGTTCAGCAACACCTCGGTCGCATCCCGGCCGGTGGCTCCCGCCGGTTCCCTTGACCCAAAAAGCTGGGTGGTCAGCGCGTCGAAGCTGAGTCCGAGACCGAAGGGGTCGATGAAGGCCAGGAGCGGCGATCCCTCTGCCTGCTCCAGAACGTAACTCAAGTGCTTCTCGACCTTGCCCTTGAGAGCTTGTGCAGACAGGCCGCGCTCCCGGGCCTCTGCAACAAGCTGATCGAGACGTTTGAAGTCTGCAGGCCGGCGCTCGACGAAGTAGCAGTCAAGCTGGCGGATACTCGCCACATCGGCTGCGGACTCCAAGATCAGTGCTGGCGACCCGGGAGTCCCGTCCTCGTAGCGGCCGGGTCCTGCGTAGCCATCGAGGTATACGACGCGGCCGCCAGGTGCCCACTTGCCCACCTTCGCTGCAAACGGCTTGACGTACCGTTGCAGGATCTCGTGCTTCAGGAGGGCGGCGGCCTTCTTGCTCACGAAGAACTGGCGCGTGGCGTCAGTGACTTCCTCGCCGGCCTCTTCGCCACTGAGAAGTAGCTCTTCATCCTCTACGCGCTCCGGCTCGACCAAAATCCCGCCCCTCCGTCTGAGATGCAGTCGCATTAGACATTTTGAGGGAGCTTGCGTGCAGGCGCATCCACCTTGCGGCGATCACTTGGAAGAACTCGCTCGCCAGGCAGTGAGGTGATCTCAGACGGTAGCTGCCGTGGGCAGCTCGTCCCAGGTGCGACCTTGGAGAAGGCGGCCGTTGGCCTTAGGGGTGCGCCCTCCCCACTGCTTGAAGAAGAACGCCACGCCGTCGTCCTGGCAGGCATCACGGATCGACGTTGCCCACTCTTCTTCCATCGGCCGAGCGCGGGGCCCCGACTCACCTCCAGCGATGACCCAATGGATCCCGTCAAGATCCAAGCCATCCAGGGGGCCGAGGAGTGGTTCACACGACAAGAAGCGGACCGCAGCTGGAACTAGGCGAAGGTCATCGGCACGCGGCAACTCTCGGGCCGTCTCAACCGACACGCCCATCCACAAGTTGGCAGGCCAGTCCAACTTATCCGCAACCTGGCGTAGGCGCCGAGCCCGCTTGGTCAGCACCTGGTAGGTGTGCTGAGGCGTGTCCGCGATCACCTCGAATACGCGACGCACGTATTCGAGAGGTACCCGTGCATGGAACAAGTCGCTCATGGAGTTCACGAACACGGTCCGCGGACTCTTCCACCCGTACGGCACGCGCAGAGCATCCGGGTGCAACGTCAACCCAAACCCAGGACCGGAGGTGCGCGGGTCACCATCAGCCTGATACTTCGGCGACCCCATCGCCTTCAGCCGCTTCGCTAGGGTCAGCGCATAGCAGTTGTCGCATCCTCGGGAGACACGGTCACACCCCGTGGTCGGGTTCCACGTCGCCTCGGTCCACTCGATCGCACTGCGGTCACTCACCGGCCGGCCCTCCATCCCCTCGAACCGAACCCACCCACCGACGGCACGGCCACGGCCCGCTAGCTGTCCAACGACCCATCAGACCACCGGACACCGGCATCCAACCATCCGGCACCCAGACTGTAAGCCTTGAGACCGAACGTCGAACACATGTTCACATCTTCAGTGCGTGCTTCTCAAGGGTGTCGCCCCCACTGCTGCCCCGGTAGCGCCTCGGCGTTATACCGACTGCACTCAATTCAGCCACAACTGATCACCGGCGGCCGTGACCTGCGGCCGCCTTATCGATCAACACGCTGACCTGCTGCTGAGCTGTCGGTAGCTGTCGACGTTGGTCAACGCTGAGCGCCCTTCCACGACCCGAGGACGGCCCGGGAGGGCGCTCGTTGTGTGAGTACTGCATGCAGCAAGCGCCTCGTCCGGGGCTGCGTCCAACCCGGCCCCACCAGCGCGAGGCTGCGCCAGACTCAGATCCTTGCAATGCAGCCCCTGCCTCCACATGTGCGGTCTATCCTCTGAGACGAGTGCGCGAGCCCTTTTGACGCAGGGGGGAAATGTGAATAAGAGAAGCTGCGAGCAGGATAAAGTTGAGCCGGACGGGATTATTTTCATCACCTGCTCGGATGGTTCGTATAAGTCACTGAATTACCATCGCAGCGCGAGCGGTACTAAGAAACGTAAGGCCTGCTGGGTAGTATCAGTAAGGGATGAGTGTCATTGTTTTTGTGAATCGGAGATATCTAGTTGGATTGATGCTAGTGGGAATCATTGGTTCATCTCGAAAGATGCGCTCAAAGTGCTGGGGGACTGTCAGGAGCGAGTCGCATTTTTCCCCGTTGCGCAGAATGGCTCGGATCCTCGCCACGGTTACCCGGTGACAGGCCGGGGTGGTGCAAGGAAGTATAGGCCCCCTAAGGCTATTCTCGACCTGTGGTTGAAGTCTGGCAGGATTAATAACGTTACTTATGAGCGCCTCATGACAGGGAGGATCTAGTGTCGAAAGCTGGTGTATTCCGCCTAAGAGTGCCAGGGGAGTGGCGTGATGCCTGGCTCTACAAGGAGCATGTGCTCCTCTGGGGGCGAGATGGATCCCTGTACATGCTGGATATGGAAAGAATTTCCAAGGCGGTGCTTGCGAAGCACGGCCCCTCTCGGGCTGGCCTTCTGGATTACCTTATCCTGAGAAATGACTGGAAGGCGAGTTCAGCGTTCCGGCGGATCATGAGTATGCCCGAGGTGGCGTCAGCGTTTTTCCGGGATTTCCGCATTGAGGGAAACGAGCTCGATCTGACTGTAAGTCTGGAGCCGATCAAGATCGGGCATGAAAACACGCCTGGCTACCTATTCGACTCTGCGATTTATGCAAACCGTCTATATCAAGCGACTAGTGAGGGTCTCTTCGAGTCGCACTTCAACCCGAACCATGAAATCGATGAAATGCCGCTCATGCAGTTCCTCGAGCACGAGACAAGATGTGTGTCCGCACAGTATATGGCGGTCAACGCTTCTGCCGAAGAGCGTGGCCTGTGGTTTGCCCCTATCAGGCTCTTTGATCGTGACGACTACGGGTACGCGGAGGATGAATACTGGGATGTCCTCGGTGAGAATGAGGAAGGGTATCCTGCCACCCCCATTCGAAGGTCAGATAATCGGATGGAGCAAGTGGCGGACTACTCTTCCGCCTGCTCATCTGCGGCGCGGCATCTTCTGAACTATACGGATGCGCCTATTCCTGGATTTCTTAGGGCTCACGACGTAAGGGGCAGGTCTCACGAGAGGGCGCAATTCGAAGAATGGATGGTCACGGGGTATGAGCAGGAGAGGAGCATCCAAGAGCTTACATATAAGGCATTGGATTTCAGGGATCCGTACGGTGTGAGAGATGATGTTGTGTCTGATTGGGATGATGGTGCCGAAGTTCTGGGAAACTCAAATCATCGCCTACTCGTAAAAAAGGGCGATGTGCTGGAGGTTGTGAACGTCTCGGCGTTCGAGAATCGGGATGTTGCCGTCAAGAAGAACCTAGACTTCGGAAAAGTCAATCTGCAGGACTTTGGGGGATCGGAGATCCTTTCTACCCGCGATCTGGCGTCAGGGTTCGCTATCGAACTCTTTGATAGTGTTTCTGTGGTGACGGCTTCTAGTGTCTTCAGGGTGTACGGGGAGCCTGCTGCGCGGATTCGCACCTTCAGACAGTCCAAACGCTATAAGGACGTGCTGGCTGTCGTGGGAGAGAGAGATCTCTCCCTTGTCGGCTTCATCGAGTTTGATGATGAAGCGGCATTTTAGTGTGTCTCTCGGTGGTGCACTGGGATAGGTGTACCGCGTAGGTCGGTGGAGCGGCTTTGGGCTGGAGCTGCTTTGGGGCGAGTGATCTTGGCCCCGTAAGCTTCCGGCGAGTCGGGCAGTCTGTGGACCTGCCCGTTAAAGCACGACGTTGGGGCCAAGATCTTAGAGGCTCGCCCCAAAGTGGCTGCCTAAAGCCGTGGAGCCGACCGCCCCAGCCACAGAGGGTGTCTCCCCACTTCATGCCCGCAGCCGCCGAGCGCGCCGCCGGGCGCGGCCAGCCGGGGCGCAGACAGGAGGCAGGCCGCGCCGCAGAGGCGGCGCGCGCCCGCGCCGTGCGCGGGCCTTGATGAAGTAGGGAAAGTCTTATCCCGCTGGGATGAGCTGCTTGCCGTCGTGGCTCCGCACGTGTGGGCCGTTGCCGTCCAAGGCGTCCAGCAGCCTGACCGCGAAGACCTCGGACATGCGCTCGCTGACCTCTTCGGGCGTGAGCCAGGAAACGGCCGTCGACTCGCTCGACGTGCGCTCGGTGCCGCCTGAGGGCTTGCACCGAAAGACCAGGGCCACGATGCCCCGCGTCGTGTTCTTGTAGACGCCGGTGAGTTCGTCCACCTCGACGTGGATGCCGGTCTCCTCCAGGACCTCGCGCGCTACGCCGGCCTCCGGGGTCTCGGCCAGTTCGAGCACGCCGCCGGGCAGCTCCCAGGTGCCGTTATCCGCCCGGCGGATCGCCAGCAGGCGCCCGTCTTCCCGCACGACGACTCCGGCCACGGATACGGAGTGCAGCGGCGAGGACGTTGCTTCCTGTGGTTGACTCATATACAGGAGCATAGGAGGCAGAGAAGGACTATGGAAACTGCGGTAGGAGGCGAGCGGTCGGGACCCCGGTACGTGCAGATCGCCGACGAGATCGTGCAGCAAATCCGAGCGGGTGTGCTCAAGCCCGGCGACATGGTGCCGAGTGAGTCGGAGCTGGTCGATCGCTACAGCGTCTCCGGCGGCACGATCCGCAAGGCCATGGTCGAGGTGCGCGCAAGCGGGCTCGTCGAGACCCGGCACGGCAAGGGATCGATCGTGAAGGACCGCCCTCCGGTCCGGCTCCGTTCTTCCGACCGCTTCCGGCGCTCGCTGCGGCAGGGCGGCAAAGCCGCCTACCTGGCCGAGTCCGCCCAGTCCGGCGCCGAAGCCAAGGTCAGCGTCCTCTACATCGGCCCGATGGACGCCCCCGAGGACGCCGCTAGTCGACTCGGCGTCCCCGTCGGTACCAAGGTGCTGGCCCGGCGACGCCTCTACTTCCGCAACGGGACCCCGACGGAGACGGCCACCTCGTACCTGCCGTGGGACGTCGTGAAGGACATCCCCGAGCTGTTTGCCGAGAACCCCGGTGGCGGCGGCATCTACGCCCGGCTCGAGGACCACGGCCATGAGTTCGCGGAGTTCGTCGAGACGCTGCAAGCCCGGCCGGCCTCCAAGGCGGAGGCCACGGAGCTGGCTCTCAGCTCCGGTGCTCCGGTGGTTCACCTGATCCGTGAGGCGCGTACGACTGCGGGTGTCGTGGTCGAGGTGTGCGACACCCTCATGGCCGCTGACCAGTTCATCTTCGAGTACAGGATTCCTGCCGCGGACTGACGCTCGCTCAACTCCTCGCAGCCCGTCGCGACTTCGCAGCCGCGGCGGGTTGACTCATGTATAGGAGTCGTACACTCTTCTTCATGTCACTCATATACATGAGTGACGGAGTCGAGCCTCTATAGAGGAGTGATCCGCTGTGCGTCAGATCCCTGTGGAAACCGCCGGTGCCACCGTGATGGTCGCGAGGGCCCCGCAGCCCAGGTGCGCGACCGCCGAACCGGCGAGATCGCCACGGACGCCGAGACCGGTGCCAAGCTCATGACCGTGGACGTGATGTTCGCGGCCAACAACGAGGTGGAGATCCTGTCCATCACCGTCCCCGAGAGCGGCATCTCCGAGGACCTCACGATGGGCACCCCGGTCGCCCTCACCGGCCTGATCGCCCGGCCGTGGGAGAACGAGTTCAACGGCCAGAAGCGCCACGGCATCGCCTTCCGCGCTGTCGCGGTCACCTCGCTGGTCGACGCCGACCCGGCCTCGAAGGCGGCCTGAGCCATGACGTGGCCGACGCTGTTACTGCTGGTGGTCGTCGTCGCTGCGGGTCTCCTGCGGTGGCGGCGTCCCGCCTGGTACTGGCTGACTTTCGGCGTCACCTTCGCCATCCTGCGAGTCCTGGTCCGCTACGCCTCGGTCATGGAAGCCTGCGGCCTGACGGTCCCGCCCTCCCGCTGGCGTCTGGCTCTGGCCCGGACGTTCGACCGTCCGGCACCGGAGCACCGCGCCCCGCGCATCCTGCGGCTGCGTCCTACCCGTACCGGCCTGGCCCTTCGGCTCAAGCTGCGGCCCGGCCAGGACGCCTTCGACTTCGCCGCCGCGTCGGACCGCCTGCGCCACTCCTTCGGGATGTACGGCGTGACCTCGCGTGAACTGCGCTCGGGGGTGGTCGAGTTGAGGATGACCGGCTACGACGTGCTCAAGCGAGTGCAGATGCCCGCCAAGGTCGACACGCGTCCGATGCGGGTGCCGGTCGCCTTGCGGGCCGACGGCTCGGTGCACTACCGCGACTACCGCGTGGTCCCGCACGGTCTCACGCTCGGGGCGACGGAGTCAGGCAAGTCGGTGTATCAGCGCAACCTCGTCACCGGGCTCGCCCCGCAACACGTGGCCCTGGTGGGCATCGACTGTAAGCAGGGGGTGGAGCTGTTCCCGCTGGCGCGCCGGTTCTCCGCGCTCGCCGACAACCCCGACAGCGCGCTGGAGCTCCTGGAGGCGCTGGTCTCGCACATGGCGGACGTGTACCAGCTCATCCGGTCTGAGCAGCGCATCACCGCTGATGTGCCGGATGCCGAGATCGCAGCCGACATCTGGGACCTGCCCGAGGACATACGCCCGGTGCCGATCGTGGTCCTGGTCGACGAGGTCGCCGAACTCGCCCTCTTCACCACCAAGGAGGAGGAGAAGCGACGGGACCGCATCATCACCGCCTTGGTCCGCCTCGCCCAGCTCGGCCGCGCGGCCGGCATCTACCTGGAGATCTGCGGGCAGCGCTTCGGCTCCGAACTCGGCAAGGGCATCACCATGCTCCGCGCCCAGCTCACCGGCCGCACCGCCCACCGCGTCAACGACGAGACCAGTGCGAACATGGCCTTCGGTGACATCGCCCCCGACGCCGTCCTGGCCGCCATCCAGATCCCGGCGGAGATCCGCGGCCTGGCCATCGCCGGGGACTCGACCGGCGGCTGGCACCGCATCCGTGCCCCGCACACCTCGCTGCGCCAAGCGGTGAACGTGTGCAACAAGTACGCGCACCTGACGCCGGACCTGCCCGCCCTGGCCCCGTTCCGGCCTGCGCTCGGCACCCTCGCCCCGGTCCCGGCTCAGGATCCGGCTGTCGAGTCAGCCCCGGCCGCCGCCTGAACCACCCCGCCTGATCGGTCGGCGCGACCGCTTCGCGCCAGGTCCCTACCCCTCCCATGCCAGAAACCGGAGGTGAACCCGTGCAGCCTCGCGAGGACTTCAACCGCACGGTCCAGCTGCTCAGCGCCCTGGCCCTGTACGCCCACACCTACGGAGCCGACCCCGTCTTCGTCGACGCCGTCGGCCCGTCCCTGGCAGCCTCCCTGCCCGAGCCGCCGCCCGGCGTCTTCCCGCCCGGCTACGCCCCCACCGACGGCCCCCGCTACCCCGGAGGGCAGTGCTGATGCCGCGCCCGCCCTTCCGCGTCGATGCCGTGCTGGTGCAGGCGGTCATCGCCGGGGCGCTGTCCTTCGCCCACCTGCACGACCTGGCCGCCGCTGCCGGACAGGACGGCTGGAAGGCCTGGGCCTACCCGGTCTCGGTCGACCTGCTCCTGGTGGCAGCGTGGCGACGGCTGCGCACGGACGGGCCGTCTCGGTTGGCCTGGTGCTGGTTCCTGATCGCCCTGGTGGCCTCGCTCGGGGCGAACGTCGCCACGGCCGGACTCCTCGACCTGGACGACGTTCCGGCCTGGCTGCGCATCCTCGTCGCTGCCTGGCCCGCCTTGGCATTCATGGGCGGCACCCTCCTCGCCCACTCGGCGACCAGCCGGGAGCAGAGGCCGGCACCCGCCGATCCGGTCACCGAACCGGACCCGGAACCCGCACCGGTAGCCGTCCCAGAGCCGGACCCCGAGCCCGCGACGGTCCCGGCCCGCGAGGAAGCCCCGGCCCTGCCGACTGCCAAGCCGCGTCCAACAGTTCCGGTCCCGGCCGCGCTGGTCGACCACGCCCGCAAGGTCGCCGCCGACCACCAGCAGCGCACCGGCTCCCGAATCGACACCGACACCCTCCGCGCCCGCCTCGGCGTCCCGCCCCAGCTTGCCGACGCCATAGCCGCCCAGCTCACCTGACCCGAAAGGACACCCGTCGATGCCCGCCCGCGACTTCTTCCACTCCGTGATGCGGATCGGTCCGGTGCAGATCGGCACCCACCGCGACCGCAACGGCCAGACCAAGCACGCCGCCGTATGCAGCGCCGACGGCTGCGGCTGGTCCGCCGACTACACCAGCCAGACCGCCGCCCAGCTCGCCGCCCGCACCCACCGCTGCAAGGTCCGTTAGGAGACCCCGTGGACGTCCCCCTCTGGTTCGCCCTGCTCGTCGTCGGAGTCCTCGGCGTCAAGCTCATCCGCCCGCCCTGGTGGCTGATCGCCGTGCTCCTGCTGGGCGGCTACCTCCTCGCCGACAGCCTCCTGGCCCCCGTCATCGACACCGCCGTCAAGTAAGGAGATCCGCTGTTGTTCCGGCCCAAGCTCCCCACCATGCCCCAGCCGACCGGCACGGCCACCCCGCCGACCGTCGTCGTCCCGACCACCATCACCCCCGGCACCCCGACCCCGACGGCACCCGCCGCGCCTGCCCCGGCACCGTCCCGGCCGGCGGTACAGCTCACCCCCGGCACCGCGCTCGCCCTCGTCGGCGGCGGCACCGCCGTGGTCCTGGTCGTCGGCGCCGTCCTGGTCTCCATGCTCCTGGCCGTCGCCGTCACCGCCGTCTCGGTCGCCGTCTGCGCCCTGGTGCTGCGCTCGCTCCTGGCCTCGGACGCCAAGCGCCGCTGACCACTCCCGGAGGGCGTCGCACAAGCCGCCAAGCACGCCGCCGCCTCCCGGACCCCGCACCACTCCAACCGCGATCACCGAAAGGAAGAACGCATATGGAAGCTCACATAGCCGCCGCCCTGGTGCCGTTACTGGGCTGGGCCGTCCACGGAAGCGTCCTCACTCACCGGCTCGCCTCCGCCCGCCGCGACCCGCTGACCGGACTGCACACCCGCGCCGGATGGACCGCCCGCGCCGAACACTGCATCCGCCGGCACCCGTCCGCGGCCGTGCTCCTGGTCGACCTCGACCACTTCAAGACCCTCAACGACACGCACGGCCACGCCGCCGGAGACGCGGCCCTCATCGCAGTCGCCGACCGGCTCCGTACCTGGTGCGGACGCAACGGCACCGCCGGACGCCTCGGAGGGGACGAGTTCGTGGCCGTCGTCCGCGACATGACCACCGCCGACCTCGACGCACTCACCACCGCACTCCACCGGCCCTTGAACCACGCCGGGATGTCGCTGCCGCTGGCCGCCTCCATCGGGGCCTGCCACGTGGCCGAACTGCCGGTACCGGCGCTGAGCGATGCGCTCGCCGCCGCCGACGCGGCCATGTACGCGGCCAAGGGCCGCAGCCGCCGGGGCACACGCCCCTCCCACTGAGAGGCCACCGGGTGGCGCACAAGCCGCCAAGCACGCCGCCACCCGGGGCCGTTCCTTCCAACCGCAATCGAAAGGAACCACCATCATGACCCACCGCACCCCGCCCGCACGACGGATCTGCCCGTCCTGCGACGGCTTCGCCACCGCCGCCATCACCTTGGGCGGCCGCGACCGGCACGGACACCTGCGCACCATCACCGTCCACTGCCCTGCCTGCCACGGCACCGGCACGGTCACTGCTCGCCGCGTCCGGGAGGGCGCTGGTGCCTGAAACGCTGCTCGACCCGACCACCCTCGGCGACCTGCTGAGGGTGGCTTCGGCCGTCGACTACCACCGCTGGGAAGAACAGATACGCCGCACTGGCGGCTGCGCCGACCCCATCCACCTCACCGGCTGGACCCTCCACAAGGACAAGACCACCGGCGAGATCCTGCACCGCTACTCCACCGAGGGCGAGCCGGGCGGACGCCTGCGCATCGCCTGCGGCAACCGCCGCGCCTCCCGCTGCCCATCCTGCGCCTGGACGTACGCGGGCGACACCTACCACCTCATCCGCGCTGGCCTCGCCGGGGACGAACGCCGCGACATCCCCGCCACCGTCCGCGACTATCCCCGCGTCTTCCTCACCCTCACGGCCCCCTCGTTCGGCCCGGTCCACAACCGCCCCGACCACGGCACCTGCCGCTGCGGCACCCGCCACGCCCCCGACGCGCCGGAACTGGGCACCGCCCTCGACCCCGCCACTTACGACTACGCGGGCGCCGTGCTGTTCAACAATCACGCCGGACAGCTCTGGCAACGCTTCACCACCCGTCTGCGGCGGGAACTGGCAGCCCGCGCCGGCCTCTCCCGAAGCCAGCTCGCCGACCACTGTCGCGTCTCGTACGGCAAGGTCGCGGAGTTCCAGAAGCGCGGTGCGGTCCACTTCCACGCCGTGGTCCGCCTCGACGGCCCCGACGGCCCGGACACCGCACCGCCCTCCTGGGCCACCGTGCAGCTGCTCGCCGACGCGATCCGCGCCGCCGCCGCGCACCCCTACACCTCGGTATCCGTCCCGGCTGCCGAAGACCAACCGGCCCGCACCTTCCGCTGGGGCACCCAACTCGACGTCCGGCCCGTCAAGGCGTTCGGAGACGGCTCCGAACTGACCGAGCAGGCCGTTGCCTCCTACGTCGCGAAGTACGCCACCAAAGCGGCCGAGAACACCGGCACCCTGGACCGCCGCATCGGCGAGCTGGCCGAGCTCGACCGCCACCAGGTCCCCGACCACACCCGCCGCCTGATCGAAGCCTGCAAGACCCTCGACCCGCTCTACCCAGACCGGCGGCTCTGGGCCTGGGCCCACATGCTCGGCTTCCGCGGCCACTTCTCCACCAAGTCCCGCCGCTACTCCACCACCCTCGGCGAACTCCGCCAGGCACGCGCCGACTACCGCGCCGCCCAGGAACACGCCGCCCTCGGCCTCGACGACCAGGAGCCGGACACGGTCCTCGTCCTCGCCGACTGGCAGTACGCCGGACACGGCCACACCCCCGGCGAATCCGCCCTCGCCGCCACCATCGCCCGCGACCTCCAACTCAACCGCGAGACCGCCCGCGAAGCCCTGCAAGACCAACTAGCCGACGAAAGGGAGTGCTGACCATGGCCTCAGAGCTGCCGAACCGGTTCCTGACCCCTGAGGACCTGGTCGAGATGTTCGAACTCCCCAGCGTCGAGACCGTCTACCAGTGGCGCCGCAAGCGCACCGGCCCCCGCGGCTTCCGCGTCGGCCGGCACCTCCGCTTCGACCCCATCGACGTACGGGCCTGGGTCGACTCCCGGATTGAAGAGGCGGCTTGATGGCCGGGCACATCCAAGACCGTTGGTACAAGACCGAGCCGGGGCCAGACGGCAAGCCCGTGAAGGTCAAGACCCCTCGGTACGGCACCGGCATGCGCTACCGCGCCCGGTACATCGGTCCCGACGGCACCGAGAAGTCCAAGAGCTTCCCGGACCGACAGAAGCGGCTCGCTGAGCAGTGGCTTACAGAGATCGCTTCGGACATGACTCGCGGTCGGTACATCGACCCACGGGCAGCTCGGATCACCTTCAAGACCTACGCGGAGAGGTGGCTCCGTACGCATGGCATCGACCCCGCCAGCCAGGTGGTGGTCGAGCAGCGGTTACGCCTGCATGCCTTTCGGTTGATCGGCTCCCGACCACTGGACTCGTTCCGACCGGAGCACATTCGCGAGCTGGTGAGTGCGCTGGAGAACGATCCGGCCGTGAGTGGTGGCTACGCGCGCAACATCTACGGCGACGTACGAGCCGTGCTGAGTGCGGCCGTCGACGACGGGCTGTTGCCCCGCAATCCGTGCTCCGCGAAGTCCGTCCGCCCGCCGGCCGCCGAGCAGCGCCGCGTGGTGCCATGGCTGCCCAGCCAAGTTCGGGCGGTTCGTGCAGCGCTCCCCCAGCGGTACCGCCCCATGGTCGACGTGGGCGCCGGGTGCGGACTCCGCCAGGGCGAGATCGTGGGGCTGGCTGAGGACGCACTCGACTTCGACGGTGGCCTCCTTCGAGTGGTCCGGCAGGTGAAGCTGATCCGCGGGAAGGCCGTCTACGCGCCGCCGAAGTGCAACAAGGAACGCGACGTCCCGTTGCCGCCCTCGGTGGCCGACGCACTGCGGGCTCACATGGACGCCTACAAGCCGGTCGAGATCACGTTGCCGTGGCGCAAGCCGGACGGCCCTAAGGTGTCGGCCCGCCTCCTGTTCACGAACACAGTCGGCGGCCTCGTCTGGCGTAGCAACTTCAACGTCCAGGTGTGGAAGCCTGCGCTCGCGGCGGCGGGCCTGATCGCGGAGGCCGGGACGGACGGCAAGCACCAGTCTGCTCGCGAGCACGGCATGCACGCGCTTCGGCACTTCTACGCCTCGGTGCTTCTGGACGCTGGCGAGAGCGTCAAGGCCGTGAGCGAGTACCTGGGCCACTCGGACCCGGGGCTGACACTGCGGGTGTATGCGCACCTGATGCCGTCGAGTAGACGACGAACTCAAAGGGCCATCGATGCGGCTCTTCTGGACAGCGATACATAGGGCCTCTCGCTGGTTCGTTCTACCGAATCTCCCAAAAGCGGCGCATGGGTACCTGCTGATCCGGTTGACTATGAGCGAACGCTAACTGTCGATGCTTCCTGCGTTCTGCGAGCACTGACGCACACCGACACCCGTCCGGGAGTCGACACAGGCTCGCTGTATGGAGGAAGCAACATGGTCAGCCCGTGGGGCCGCTTGAAGGCTCAATGGTTAGCGGTCGTTCAGCGAAGTCGGCTCTGGCACACGCGCATGCGCGGCACTAAAACTTACGGCCGTGTGAAACGCCTAGCCAGGGAGGTGCTCGTGATGGTGGCGGCCACCACCGCCACGAGCGCCCTGACCCAGCTGTTAGGCCGCTAGTTCACCGGGGGCCCTGATGCTGCCTAGGCGGAGGGGCCCCCTTGCCTATGGAGCAGACGGTCTCGTATCAACCCTTGCTCCACCGACGCGCATCTGCAGATGCGCGTGATGGCACTACCGTAGCGCCCTTTTGCACGCCATGTGTCAACTCCGCGCAACTGACGGTGCCAGTCGGGTCATCACGAACCAACCGACGGCCCAGGGACGGCCCAACGAGCTGTAACCGGTGGCTCCCCGTCTTGATTGCCCAGGCTGAAGCCCTCCTGCTGATGGTGCAGTGCCAGTTCTCCGGGCTTAGGCATGGCTGTACCAGTGTCGCAGATCCGGATGGGTGAGCTGCGGGTGTCGTCCGCCACGGCTGCCCTCAGGGGTCGCCACCGGTCGCTGCTGGGCGGCCTTGGACGACCGAAGGACGGCTGATCACGTCCCGTAATCAGGTCGCGCCTTGGTGGAGCCGCGTCCTACTCTGCGCGCCATGGCAAAAGCACCCGTTCTCACACCCCGTGCTGACGACTTCCCCCGCTGGTACCAAGATCTGGTCGGCAAGGCAGAACTGGCCGACAACGGGCCGGTGCGCGGCACCATGGTCGTACGACCGTACGGATACGGCCTGTGGGAGCGGATGCAGCAGGAGGTGGACGCCCGGATCAAGGCGGCCGGCGCGCAGAACGCGTACTTTCCGCTCTTCATCCCGCAGTCGTACCTGACGAAGGAGGCCGAGCACGTCGAGGGCTTCGCGCCCGAACTGGCCGTGGTCACGCATGGCGGAGGCAAGGAGCTGGAAGAGCCCGTCGTCGTCCGCCCCACGTCCGAGACGATCGTCAACGACTACTTCTCCAAGTGGGTGCAGAGCTACCGCGACCTTCCGCTGTTGATCAACCAGTGGGCGAACGTGGTCCGCTGGGAGCTGAGGCCGCGGGTGTTCCTCCGCACGACGGAATTCCTGTGGCAGGAGGGCCACACGGCACACGCCACCTACGAGGACGCCCGGGACTACGCCTCACGCATCCATCAGGAGGTGTACGCCGACTTCTTGCAGAACGTCCTCGCCATGGACGTCGTACCGGGCCGCAAGACGGCCAGGGAGCGGTTCGCCGGCGCGATCAACACGCTCACCCTGGAAGGCATGATGGGCGACGGCAAGGCCCTCCAGCTGACCACAAGCCACGAACTGGGCCAGAACTTCGCCAAGGCGTTCGAGACGCGCTATCTGTCGAAGGACGGCCGTGAGGAATACGTCTGGCAGACGTCGTGGGGTTCCACGACCCGGATGGTCGGCGCACTGGTGATGATGCACGGCGACGATGACGGACTTCGCGTCCCGCCGCGTCTGGCCCCGGTTCAGGTGGTCGTCGTGGCCGTCAAGGGCGACGACGCGGTCCTGGACACGGTCCGCGGGATCGGTGACCGGTTGAAGACGGCTGGTGTCCGCGTACACGTCGACGACCGCACCGACACGCCGTTCGGCCGCCGCGCGGTCGACTGGGAGCTCAAGGGGGTGCCGGTACGCATCGAGGTCGGGCCGCGTGACGTGGAGAGCGGGACCGCCGTGCTGGTCCGCCGCGTAACCGGGACCAAGGAGCCGACGCCGATCGGGGCACTGTCCGAGATCCTGCCCACGGTGCTGGAGGACGACCAGGCGCTTCTGCTGGCGCAGTCACGTGAGCGTCGCACCGACCGCACCGTCGAGGTGACCACGGTCGAGGAGGCTGCGGAGGCGGCGAGCACCGGCTGGGCGCGCATCGCGTGGGAGACGCTGGGCGTGGAGGGTGAGGCAATCCTCGCCGAACAGGGCGTCACCGTGCGGTGCTTGGTCGCCGCGGACGGTTCCGTTCCCGAGAGCGACGACCAGCCTGGCAACATCGCCGTCGTGGCACGCGCCTACTGACCCGCAACCGCCTCCGTCAGGTCCGCGCCGCGACCGCGGGTCGTGATCGGCATGCACACAGACTTTGGGCCCCCGTCCCAGCCGGACGGGGGCCCAGGAGTCATGGCACCAGGGGCGGGATCTCAGCCCGTGCCCACGAAGATCGCCAGCAGCAGCCACACCACCGGCGCCGTCGGCAGGAGGGAGTCCAGGCGGTCCATGATGCCGCCGTGGCCCGGCAGCAGCGTGCCCATGTCCTTGATGCCGAGGTCGCGCTTGATCATCGACTCGCCGAGGTCACCCAGCGTGGCGCTCGCGGCGACCGCGAGGCCCAGCAGCAGGCCCTGCCACCACTGGCCGTCCTCGATGAGGAACTGCATGCACAGCGCGCCCGCCACCATCGAGAAGCCGATCGCGCCCAGCAGGCCCTCGCGGGTCTTGCCGGGGCTGATGCGCGGGGCGAGCTTGTGCTTGCCGAAGCGCCAGCCGACCGCGTACGCACCGGTGTCGCTCACCACGGTGAGCAGCAGGAAGGTCAGCACGCGCCAGGGGCCGTCCTCGGCCTTCAGCAGCATCGCGACGAACGTCGCCAGGAAGGGGACGTAGAACGCCGCGAAGACGCCCGCCGTGACGTCCTTGAGATAGCCCGCCGGCGGCGCCGTCATGCGCCACACCAGCACCGCCAGCGTGGTCAGCGCCATGGCGAGCCACGCGCCCTCCGCGCCCCGGGCGTACCCGGCGACGACCATGGCGGCCCCGCCGAGCGCCAGCGGGACGAGGGGCGCCTTGATCCCCTTGCGCTCGTCCAGCCGCGTCGTCAGCTCCCACAGGCCCACCACGACGGCGACCGCGATCACCCCGACGAAGACGGCCTTCACGAAGAACAGCGACGCGACGATCACCGCGCCGAGTCCGACGCCGACGCCTATCGCCGCGCCGAGGTCCCGCCCCGCGCTCTTCTTCTGCGGTGCGGGGGCCGGCTGCGGGGCGTGGGGCATGGGCTCCGGATTCTGCGGCACCTCCCCCGGCAAGGGGCGGGCCCGCGTCGGCTCGTCTCGGAACAGGGGGCCGCTCAGCCGAGCAACCCCCCGGTCCGCATCCTGGTCTCCGCCGTGTTCGGGTACATCGGGCACGATGGGCATGGGCCGCGTCTGCTGTGCTTGGTGCGCATCGTACGCGGGACCCGCCGGGACAGCTCCCCGGCCGGGTCCCTGGTCGGACGGCCCCCAGTACCCGGTCTGCGGCGTCCCCCAGGAAGAGTCGTTCATCAGACCTCGAGCAGCTCCGCTTCCTTGTGCTTCAGAAGCTCGTCCACCTGGGCGACGTACTTCGCCGTGGTGTCGTCGAGCTCCTTCTCCGCACGGCGGCCCTCGTCCTCGCCGACCTCGCCGTCCTTGATCAGCTTGTCGATGGCTTCCTTGGCCTTGCGGCGCACGGAGCGGATCGAGATCTTCGCGTCCTCGCCCTTGCCCTTGGCGACCTTGATGTACTCGCGCCGCCGCTCCTCGGTCAGCTCGGGGAACACCACTCGGATGATGTTGCCGTCGTTGCTCGGGTTGACGCCCAGGTCGGAGTCACGGATCGCCTGCTCGATGTTGCGCAGGGCGCTCTTGTCGAACGGGGTCACCACGGCCATGCGCGGCTCGGGCACGGAGAACGAGGCCAGCTGGTTGATCGGCGTCGGCGCGCCGTAGTAGTCGGCCACGATCTTGTTGAACATCGCCGGGTGCGCACGGCCGGTGCGGATCGCGGCGAAGTCCTCCTTGGCGACCACGACGGCCTTCTCCATCTTCTCCTCGGCCTCGAGGAGGGTCTCTTCGATCACCACTTGCTCCTGCGTGTCTTGAGTAGGCCCGGCTGCGGTCCTCGGTCGGGGCGGCGGCCGGCTGCGTCGCGTCTTCTTCCTGCACGGTTCACGACCGGCAGGACATTGTCCATCCCCCGGTCAGTCGCGCCCGGCCTGGTCGCCCACCAGCGTGCCGATCTTCTCACCCTTGACGGCGCGGGCGATGTTGCCCTCCTTGAGGAGTTCGAACACGACGATCGGCAGGTTGTTGTCACGGCAGAGGGTGACGGCCGTGGCGTCGGCGACCTTGAGGTTCCGGGTGATGACCTCGCCGAAGCCGAGGGCGTCGAACTTGACGGCGTCGGGGTTGGTCTTGGGGTCGGAGTCGTAGACCCCGTCGACACCGTTCTTGCCCATGAGCAGCGCCTCGGCGTCGATCTCGAGGGCGCGCTGCGCGGCGGTGGTGTCGGTGGAGAAGTACGGCATGCCCATACCGGCGCCGAAGATGACCACGCGGCCCTTCTCCAGGTGGCGCACGGCGCGCAGCGGGATGTAGGGCTCGGCGACCTGGCCCATGGTGATGGCGGTCTGCACGCGGCAGTCGACGCCCTCCTTCTCCAGGAAGTCCTGGAGGGCCAGGCAGTTCATCACCGTGCCGAGCATGCCCATGTAGTCGGAGCGGGCGCGGTCCATGCCGCGCACCTGGAGCTCGGCTCCGCGGAAGAAGTTGCCGCCGCCGATCACGATCGCGATCTCCGCGCCGTCCCGTACGACGGCCGCGATCTCACGGGCGATGGCGTGCACCACGTCGGGATCGACGCCCAGGCCTCCGCCACCGGAGAAGGCCTCTCCGGACAGCTTCAGCAGAAACCGGCCGCGCACTTTGCCGTCGTCGCTCTTCTCAGCCTTGGTCGTCATGGTCGAATCCCGCCTCTTTCACGTGTTGCACATACGAAGAAGGCCATTGCCGGTGGGGCGTGGTTCGCATCCCATGCGGCAATGGCCTCCTCGTCAGATCTGCTGTCGCCCGGCACGCGCGCGTGCGTGGACGCGTGTCCGAACGACTGCTGTCGACCCTATCGGGGTCGCGCGCCCGTCGCGGTGCGGACTCAGATGCCGACCTTGATGCGCGAGAAGCGCTTCAGGGTGACACCGGCCTCGTCCAGCACCTTCTGGACGGACTTCTTGTTGTCGAGCGCGTACGGCTGGCCGAGCAGCGTGGCGTCCTTGAAGAAGCCGTTGAGACGACCCTCGACGATCTTGCCGATCGCGGCCTCGGGCTTGCCCTCGGCGCGGGTGGTCTCCTCGGCGATGCGACGCTCGGACTCGACGACCTCGGCCGGCACGTCCTCCTTGGAGAGGTACTTCGGCGCGAAGGCGGCGATGTGCTGGGCGACGCCCTTGGCGATCTCGGCGTTCGGCTTGTCCAGCTCGACGAGCACACCGATCTGCGGGGGCAGGTCGGGCATCGTGCGGTGCATGTACGCCGTCACGTAGCCGTCGGCGAACTGCGCGAAGCGGTCCAGCACGATCTTCTCGCCGAGGTTGGCGTTGGCCTCGTCCACGAACGCCTGGACGGTCTTGCCGGCCTCGATCTCGGAGGCGAGCAGGGCCTCGATGTCGGCCGGCGAGGTCTTGGCGACGTGCTCGGCGATCGCGGTGGCGACGGCCTGGAACTTCTCGCCCTTGGCGACGAAGTCCGTCTCGCACTTCAGCTCGACGATGACACCGGAGGAGTTGTCGTCGGCGATGACCGAGACCACGGCGCCGTTCTCGGCGGAGCGGCCCTCGCGCTTGGCGACGCCCTTCTGGCCCTTGATGCGGAGCGCCTCGACGGCCTTGTCGACGTTGCCGTCGGCCTCGTCCAGCGCCTTCTTGCAGTCCATCATGCCGGCGCCGGTGAGCTCCCGGAGCTTCTTGACGTCGGCGGCGGTGTAGTTCGCCATGAGTCTGTGAATCTTTCTCGAAGTCTGGAGGTTCGAAGATCGGCGGGGCGGGACCGCTTCGTGGGCAGGTCCCGGGCCACCGCCGGTCTACGGGTGAACGGCGGGAGCGGACGTCATGTCACCGCTCCCGCCGTCATCGGCTCTGACGGAGCGGTCAGGCCTGCTCGGCCTTGGTCTCGGCCTGCGGGGCCTCGGCGGCGGGCGCCTCGGCCGGCTTCTCGCCCTCGGCGGCGGCCGGAGCGGCCTCCTCCGCCTTCTTCTCGCCCTCGGCGGCCGGAGCGGCCTCCTCGGCCTTCTTCTCGCCCTCGAGCAGGTCGCGCTCCCACTCGGCCAGCGGCTCGCCGGCGGCCTTCTCGCCCTTGCCCTCGGCACCACCGCTGCGGGCGATGAGGCCCTCGGCGACGGCGTCGGCGATCACACGGGTGAGCAGGGTGACGGAGCGGATCGCGTCGTCGTTGCCCGGGATCTTGTAGTCGACCTCGTCGGGGTCGCAGTTGGTGTCGAGGATGGCGACGACCGGGATGTTGAGCTTCCGGGCCTCGCCGACCGCGATGTGCTCCTTCTTGGTGTCCACGATCCAGACGGCGCTGGGCACCTTCTGCATCTCGCGGATACCGCCGAGGGTCTTCTCCAGCTTCGCCTTCTCGCGGGAGAGGACCAGCAGCTCCTTCTTGGTGAGGCCGGAGGCGGCCACGTCCTCGAAGTCGATCTGCTCGAGCTCCTTGAGGCGCTGCAGACGCTTGTAGACGGTCGAGAAGTTGGTGAGCATGCCGCCCAGCCAGCGCTGGTTGACGTAGGGCATGCCGACGCGGGTGGCCTGCTCGGCGATGGCCTCCTGCGCCTGCTTCTTCGTGCCGACGAACATGACCGTGCCGCCGTGGGCAACGGTCTCCTTGACGAACTCGTAGGCGCGGTCGATGTACGACAGCGACTGGAGCAGGTCGATGATGTAGATGCCGTTGCGCTCCGTGAAGATGAAGCGCTTCATCTTCGGGTTCCAACGACGGGTCTGGTGACCGAAGTGGACGCCGCTCTCCAGCAGCTCCCGCATCGTGACGACGGCCATGGCCGTATCTCCTTGAATTTCTCGGTTGTGCCGCGGGTGCCGGACGGCTCCCGCGCCTGACGCCCACGACGCGCCGTGCCACGAAGGACCGAGGGGCGCTGACACCGGGCCACGGCCGTGACCGGTCCCGATGTCGGGGCGTGCGAAGTCGACCCGGTGGCCCGGGTCGCCACCAGAAGTGTACGGGACCCGGAGGGCGCCGGGTGACGCCGTTGTCCACAACCCGGCCGTCCGTCCACAGGTCCCGGCGGAGATCACGTCCCCGGGAGACGCTTCCGCCATGCGACGACTGGGACGGAGCGAGGGACGTGGGTGGCGTGAAGTGGCGTGAAGCGAGTGGCGGGGGCGGGCCGGGCAGGTGGATCCGGGGGTGCGTGCAGCTGGTGCTGGTGGTGGCCCTGACCGTGGCGGCGCTGCTGGCGCCGCCGGCGTCACGACTGTTCGCGGCGGGCGCGACCGCGCCGCCGGAGGCCGTTGCGGGGGCCGTCACGGGGGCGCGCCCCGCCGCGGACGACGACACCGTCCCGGCCGTCGGCCGTACGTGGCCGGTGGGAGTACGTCCGCGGGTCCCGCGCGGCTGGGAACCGCCGGCGACCGTCTACGGGCCCGGGCACCGGGGTGTCGATCTCGCCGCGGCGCCGGGGACGCCGGTACGGGCGGTGGCGGACGGCCGGGTGTCGTTCGCGGGCCGGGTGGCGGGGAAGGGCGTCGTGTCGGTGGAGCTGGCAGGCACCGGGGACCCGCCGCTGCGCACGACCTACGAACCCGTCCGCGCCTCGGTGCGGCAGGGCGCGGAAGTCACGGCGGGCGAGGTGATCGGCACGGTGGAGGCGGGCGGCTCGCACTGCACGGCGCCCTGCGTCCACTGGGGCCTGCTGCGAGGCGGGACCTACCTGGACCCGCTCTCCCTGCTGCCCCCGTGGCTGCTTCACCGGGGTCCGTCCCGGCTCCTGCCGGTGCTCGGTGTGCCGTTGCCCTGAGAGGACCGGGACGGACCGGGACGCCCGGGCGGTGCTTCAGCCCCGGACGCCGTGGAGGGCCAGGGAGACCGCCGCCCGGACGATCACGTCGGGATGCTCGGCCGCCCCCAGCTCGATGCGGCGCACCGCGGCGTCGACCACTCCCTGGAGCAGCATGGCGGTGAGGCGCGGCTCGGCGTGCCCCAGTCCGGCGAGCGCTTCGACGATCATCGCGACGAGCCCGCCGTGGGCCGCGCGGATCTTCTCCCGGGCCCCGGCGTCGAGTTCGCTCGCGGAGATGGCGACGACCGCGCGGTGCCGTCGGTCCCCCACCAGTTCGAGCTGCTTGCGGACGTACGCCTCGATCTTGCCCTCGGGGCCCTCGGCGTCCGCCATCGCCGCCTCGACCTCGGCCGCCCAGACGGGGAAGTCGGCCTCGCACAGCTCCTCGACGACGGCCGCCCGCGAGCGGAAGTACTCGTACACGGACGACCGGGCGAGGCCCGTGCGCTCTGCGAGGGCCGGGAAGGTCAGCGCCTCCGTACCGCCCTCGGAGAGCAGGGAGCGTGCCGCGTCCAGCAGGGCGGCTCGCTGCATCGACCGGTGCTCGGCCACGGAGGCCGCTCGAATCCTTGGCACGTCGTCCACTTTACGGACGCCCTGCCCACCGCGGCCAGGGGTTCGGCCGGCCGGTCACTCCGGACGCCGCCGGAGGTCAGCGGCCGAAACTGGCCAGCTTGGCGCGCAGCTGGAGCACCGACTTGGTGTGGATCTGGCTCACACGGCTCTCGGTGACGCCGAGCACGTTGCCGATCTCGGCCAGGGTCAGGCCCTCGTAGTAGTACAGCGTGACCACGGTCTTCTCGCGCTCGGGCAGGGTGTTGATGGCCCGCGCCAGGAAGCGGCGCAGCTCCCGGTCCTCGGCGACCTCCACCGGGTTGTCGGCGGCGGTGTCCTCCAGGGTGTCCATGAAGCTGAGCTGGTCGCCGCCGTCACCGCCGACATGCAGCAGCTCCTCCAGGGCGACGACGTTGGCGAGGGAGAGCTGGCTGAACACCGCGTGCAGCTCGCCGACGGTGATGCCCATCTCGCCGGCGACCTCGTTCTCCGTCGGGGTGCGCCGCAGCCGCGCCTCGAGGGTGGCGTAGGCACGTTCCACGTTGCGCGCCTTCTGCCGCACGGAGCGGGGGATCCAGTCCAGCGCCCGCAGCTCGTCGATCATCGCGCCGCGGATCCGGGTGATCGCGTACGTCTCGAACTTGATCTCGCGGTCGACGTCGAACTTCTCGATCGCGTCGATCAGCCCGAAGACCCCGGAGGAGACGAAGTCCGCCTGTTCGACGTTGGGCGGCAGCCCCACGCTGACCCGGCCGGCGACGTACTTCACCAGCGGTGAGTAGTGCAGGATCAGCTGCTCCCGCAGACGTTCGTCCCCCGTCGCCTTGTACGACCGCCACAGCTCGTCGAGCGTCGAGGGAGCGGGCGGCCGCACGCTGCCACCGTCGCGGGCGGCTGGGGGGATCGCCGCCCGGTCGGACCCGGAGGTGTGCTGGGGCATTCGTCGCCTAGTGCCGTTCTGCCGTGGGCTGGTACTGCCTGGGTGCGTCGTCTGTCCGATGTCTGTTCTCGTGCCCGTTCTGGGCCGTCCGTGTCTGGGTCCTCGTGAGCGTAGCGTGACTGTGGCGTCGCGGTGTGCGAAGAACGAGGGCCGGGCCGTGCGCAGATACGTTCCGGGGGCCGCCCCGCCGGGGCACACCCGTCGCTCTGAGTGATCACCCGGATACCCCAACTGACGTATTCTCCAGGGCGTGTCGGGGTTCCCCCGGACGGCCGAACACGCTGCGTCAGCTGACATCGGCGCCGCCCCGGACCGAGAGCGTCGCCTGGCGCGTCAACTTCCAGCGATCGCCGTGTCGTTCGACGTAACCAAGTGCTCGGAGTTCGTACAGTTTCGCGATCGCGTCGTCCGGGGTGGTCTGCGCCGTGCGGGCGATGTCGTCCGGGCGTGCCGCCCTGCGGGCCGGCAGCGCGGCGAGGACCTGGCGTACCGCCGGGTCCAGCAGGTCGCGGGGCAGGACGGGTCCCCTGCGCTCGGGGGCCAGCTCGCCCATGTCGCCGACCAGTTCGACGATCTCGTCGGCGGCGGTGACGAGGACGGCGTCCTGCCGCAGCAGTTCGTGCACGCCGGCGGAGAGGCCGCTGGTGGCCGGGCCCGGTACTCCTATCGTGTGGCGTCCGAGCCGGCGGGCGGCGCGGGCGGTCACCAGGGAGCCGCTGCGGAGGGCCGCCTCGACGACGACCGTGCCCCGGGTGAGGGCGGCGATCACGCGGTTGCGGAGGATGAAGCGGCTGGGCGTCGGATGCTCGCCCGGCGGCAATTCGCCGACCACGAGTCCCTGTTCCGCGATCCGGCCGATCAGTCCGGCGTGTCCGCGCGGGTAGGGGCGGTCCACCCCGCAGGCCAGCACGGCGACGGTCGCGCCGCCCGCGCCGAGGACCCCCCGGTGGGCGGCGCCGTCGATGCCGTAGGCACCGCCGGAGACGACGATCCATCCCTTCTCGGCGAGTCCGGCCGCGAGGGTGGCGGCCATGAACGCCCCGTACTCGGTGCAGGCGCGGGCGCCGACGAGGGCGACCGAGCGCAGCGCCCAGAGCCGCAGGTCCGCGGTGCCTCGTACCCACAGGCCGAGCGGGCGGGCGTCCCCGAGGTCGTCGAGCTGGCCGGGCCACTCGGCGTCCCCTGGGCACACGAACCGCACGCCTGCGTCCTGCGCGACGGCGAGGTCCCGCCGCGGGTCGGCCCGCTCGGCCCGCGCCAGCAGCCCGGCCCACCGCTTCCGGCTGACGCCCGGCAAGGGTTCCCCGCGCTGCCTCAGCCGCCGCACCACACCGTCCACCCCGAACTCCCGCACCCAGCGCCCGCCGGTCTCGTCACCGGGTTCGATGACACGGGTGAGGAAGATCCGGCCCAGGAGGCCGCCGTGGTCGGTCGGCGGGGGCGGGCCGCCGTGTTCGGACGCTACGGGCGGGCCGCCTGACTCGGTCGGTCGGCGCGAGCCCTCCTGCCCCGTTCCCCCGGCCGCCCCCGACGACTCACCGCACCCCAGCGGGGCGACCGGCCCGGTCCCACCGCTCATGCCCCCGCCCCGATCGCCATCGGCACCCCGCGCGGCACGCCTGTCCGCAGCTGCAGCGCGAGTGCGACATCGCCGGCGTCGGGGCGGTCGTGGCCGGACAGGTCGGCGACCGTCCAGGCGACCCGCAGCACACGGTCGATCCCCCGCGCGGTCAGCACGCCCCGCTCCAGGCTCCGCTCGGCCTCGTCCATGGCGCCCGGCGCGGCCTGCCAGCGGCTGCGGAGCTCCCGGCCCGGGATCTCGCTGTTGAGGCGCCACGGAGTGCCGTGGAACCGCGCGGCGGCCCGTTCGCGGGCCGAGCGCACCCGGTCCGCGACCACGGTGGTGGTCTCGCCCCGGGCGCCGACCGCACTCAGCTCGCGCCGGGTGACGGCGTCCACCTCGACCCGCAGGTCGACCCGGTCGAGCAGCGGCCCGGAGAGCCGGGCCTGGTAGCGGCGGATCGCCGAGGGCGGGCACTCGCACCGGTCGTCCGTACGCGAGAACCGGCCGCACGGGCACGGATTGGCCGCGAGCACCATGAGGAAGCGTGCCGGGAAGCGCACGACGCCCGCGCTGCGCGCGATGACCACGTGTCCCGCCTCCAGCGGCTGGCGCAGGGCGTCCAGCGCCTTGCTGCTGAACTCGGGGGTCTCGTCCAGAAACAGAACACCTCGGTGGGACAGGGACACCGCTCCCGGCCGGGCCGTCCCCGGGCCGCCGCCCACGAGGGCCTGCATGGTGGCCGAGTGGTGCGGGGCGCAGTAGGGCGCGGTGTCGATCAGGGGGCGGCCCGGCGGCAGCAGGCCCGCCACCGAGTGCACGGCGGTCACCTCCAGGGACGCCTGGCGGTCCAGCGGGGGCAGGACGGACGGCATGCGCTCGGCGAGCATCGTCTTGCCCGCGCCGGGCGGGCCCTCGAGGAAGAGGTGGTGACCGCCCGCCGCGGCGACCTCGACGGCCGTGCGCGCCGTGTGCTGGCCCACGACGTCGGCGAGGTCGTGGCCCTGGTCGTACCGGCCGGGACCGCCCCTCGTGCCGGTGACCGCTCCGCCGCCGAGGTCGCGCAGCCCCGCCATCAACGGATCGGGCCGGTCCGGCTCCTGGGGCTCCTCGTCGGGCACCGGCTCGTCGGTGAGGACCGCGACGAGCTGCCGCAGGGTGCGCACGCCCAGCACGGACACGCCCGGCACCAGGGCGGCCTCGGCGGCGGCGCACTCCGGCACCACGACCTGCTCGAAGCCGGCGTCCGCCGCGGCCAGCACCGCCGGCAGGATGCCGCGCACCGGCCGCACCCGGCCGTCAAGGCCCAGCTCGCCGATCATCACGATGTCGGACAGGACCCGGGGGTCGATCCGCTCCGAGGCTCCGAGGACGGCGCAGGCGACGGCGATATCGAACCCGCTGCCGCCCTTCGGCACCGACGCCGGGCTCAGTCCCACGGTGAGCTTCTTCTGCGGCCACTCGCCGCCGGAGTTGACCACGGCGGCCCTGACCCGGTCGCGGCTCTCCGTCAGGCTCTTGTCCGGCAGCCCCACCAGCGTGAACGCGGCGACTCCCGGCTCCAGGTCGGCCTGCACCTCGACGACCACGCCCTCGACGCCGACGAGCGTCACCGAACACGTACGGGCGAATCCCATTCAGGCCACCCCCCTGACGTGCTCGACGACGGGGGCGCCGCGCCTCGGAAGCAGCACGCCGACCAGGTCGATGCGGACGCCGCCGGGCGGTGCTCCCCCGTGCTCCTTGAGCCAGCGCTCCGCGAGCCCCCGCAGCCGGCTCACCTTGGCCTGGGTGATCGCCGCCATCGGGTGCTGGAAGGACCCGGCGCGACGGGTCTTCACCTCACAGACGACCAGGGCGTCGCCGTCCCGCGCCACGATGTCGATCTCGCCGGTCCTGCCGCAGCGCCAGTTGCGCGCCAGCACCGTCATCCCTGCCTGGGTCAGCCGCCGCGCGGCCAGTGTCTCCCCGTACCTGCCGAGCGCCCCGCGGGCCTGCCCGCCGCCGCCCTCACCGCGTACCTGCGTGTCCTGTCGTGCGTCCATGTCGGCACCACCTCCGGCGCCAACCGTCACGCATCACCCGGGACCCCGCCGGGCCCCGTGCACAACCCGGCGACTGTGGACAACCCCGCCACCCGCGAGGGTGAACCTCACGGCCTTCAGCCACGGCCTCACGTCTCACGGCCTTCAGCCACAGCCTCACGTCTCACGGCCTCAGCCACGGCCTCAGCCGCTCGGCAGCTCCAGATCGCTCTTGTTGAGCTCCTCGATGTTCACGTCCTTGAACGTGAGCACCCGCACCTGCTTCACGAAACGGGCCGGCCGGTACATGTCCCAGACCCAGGCGTCCGCCATGGAGACCTCGAAGAACACCTCACCCTGCACCGAGTGGACCTGCATCTCGTAGTCGTTGGTGAGGTAGAAGCGCCGCTCGGTCTCGATCACGTATTTGAACAGACCGACGACATCGCGGTACTCCCGGTAGAGCTTCAGCTCCATCTCGGTCTCGTACTTCTCGAGGTCCTCGGCGCTCATGGCATGTTCCCCTTCAGCCGTGCGATCCCACCATTGTGCGCCAGTCCCGCAAGTCACCGGACGATTTCGGTGTCCAGGGTGACGGGCGCGGCCGGGGGGCCCTCGTCGAGCAGTGTCCGCAGCAGCCCGGCGAGCTTGGTCGGGTACACCGTCTCACGGGCGTGGAGCAGTTCCGGGCAGGTCCACCAGCGAGCTCCGGCGACACTGCGCCGTTCCAGCTCGGTCAGGGCCGTCGCGGCGGTGGCCGTCTGTGTCGTACGGGCCAGGTAGTACCACTCGTCCTGGTCCCACTGGCGGCCCGCGAACGGGAAGGAGCAGCGCCGCCGCCACAGCACGGGGCCGAGGTCGACGTCGGTGATGCCGGTCTCCTCGGCGAGTTCCCTGAGGGCGGCCTGTTCACGGGTCTCGTCGCCCTCCACGCCGCCGCCGGGCGTGAACCACCAGTCCGTGCCGGGGTCGTCCGGTTCATGGCCGTGGAGCAGCAGGATGCGGTCCTGGGGGTCGAGCAGGACCACCCGGGCGACCCTGCGCAGCCCGCCCGTGTACGTGTCCGGTGCGGCCGGCGCCGGCTCAGCGGCCACCGGTGCTCCCTGTGGCGCGCCGGGCCCGGGAGGCGGCCGCACGCTTGGCCAGCGGTCCGTAGGCGGCTCCCGCCAGCACCAGCACCGCCCCGCCGACCACCACGGCGAGCACGCTCGGCAGCGGTCCCGGCGTGGAGAGAGGGCCGAGAGCCTGGAAACCGGCGGGCTTGGCGAGCATGCCGTCCATCGGCCAGACGACGGCGTCCACGCGGGCCTGGACGGCGTCGCGGGCGACGGTGCCGCTGGCGGCGTCGGTCAGGTGGGCCGTGGAGTCGACCGACCCGGAGCGCTCGTCGCCGAGCAGGAACAGGCGTCCCTTCGGCACGGTCACCTCGGGGAAGACGGCGGACCGCGCCATCGGGTCGTCGGGGAGATACGGTTCGTCGATCTCCTTGCCGTTGACCGTGAGCTTGCCGTCCTCGCAGCAGGAGACGGTGTCGCCGCCGACGGCGACGACCCGCTTGACCATGGGCGCGTTCGACCAGGTGGCGTCCCGGAAGACGACGACGTCGCCCCGGCGGACCTCGCCGCCGTCGACGCGCTCCGCCAGCACCCGCTCGCCGGCGTCGATCGTCGGGGCCATGGAGGTGGTCGGCACGGTGTAGGGCAGGTAGACCACCGCTCCCCAGGCGAACCCGCCGAGGAACAGCACGAGCCCGAGCGCGACGGCCACGTTGGACAGCACCTGCCCGGTCCGGCCGCTTCGTGCCGTGCCGGAACCGCCGCTGCCCGGGACCGTACGCGTCGTGCTCTGACCATTCATGGGCGGCACCCTACCCGGCGGTACCCGGGCGGGTCAGCCCTCCCCGCGCCCTCCCTCTCCCGGGCGGGTCCCGGCCGTCAGGCGCGACGGCGCCGCCACAGCGCGAACGGCACCGCGCCGGCCAGCGCGAGCGCGGGAGGCGCGACCGTCAGGGCCGCCGCGTCCTGCGCCGGGGTGTTCAGACCGGGCTGGTCGAACGTGTCCGGGACGGGCAGGTTGGTCCAGCGGTTGATCGGCCAGGCGATGACCACGGCACGGCCGACGACCTTGTCGACGGGGACGAAGCCCTGGTTGTTGTCGGCCGTGTTGTAGCGGGAGTCCCGCGAGTTCTGCCGGTGGTCGCCCATGACCCAGATGTGGCCCTCGGGGACCTTCACCTTGAACTGGCCGCCCTGGTCGTCCTGGCTGCACGGGGTGTTGCCCGGGTAGACGTAGGGCTCGTTGAGCGCCTTGCCGTTCACCTTCAGCGGGCCGGTGCCCTTGCACTCGACCGTGTCGCCGCCGACGCCGATGACCCGCTTGATCAGGTCCTTCTCCTCCGCGGACGGCATCAGGCCGATGAAGCTGAGAGCCTTCTGCAGCGGGTTGGGGTCGGGGGTCGGCTCGCCCGCCAGCCAGTTGTCGGGGTCGTGGAAGACGACGACCTCGCCGCGCTCGGGCTCGGAGCCGAACCACGGGGTCAGCTTGTCGACCAGGACCCGGTCTCCCCGCTGGAGGGTGTTCTGCATCGAGTCGGAGGGAATCGAGAACGCCTGGACGAGGAACGTCTTGATCAGCAGCGCCAGGACGAGGGCGATACCGATGAGGATCGGCAGCTCCTTCCAGAAGGAGCGCTGCTGCTTCTTCGGCCGGCCATGCTCCGGGCCGTCCGGTCCCTGACCGCCCGTCCGCGTCCCGTCCTCGTTCACTCCGCCGTCCTCGACCGCACGCCCGTCATTCCCGGAGAAAGCGGCGTGGTCCGGGTCCGGGTCGCCCGGCCCCGCGGGGCGTCCGCGGTGCTCCTCGCCTCCCTGACCGGACCGTGCGCCTACCGCCACATCCCCCACGCCGACTCCTCACTCTCTGCCGCCGCCCGCGCCATGCCCGGCGCAGGCCCACCACTCCCATAACGAGCGGGAGTTCCGCAGGGCTCGGGAGCTGGACCATCTCTTCACGTTGGCCGGGATCGTCCGGGGCAACCCTATGCGACGGCGGCGCCCCGGCGATCGACCCGGGCGCCGAGTCGGACACGGAGGCGTACGTCGTGGGTTCGTCGAGCGTGTTCCAGTGGCCGAGGGGCCAGGCGATGACCATGGCGCGGCCCACCACCTCGTCCTCGGAGACGGTGCCGCCGTAGTCGGTGTCCTGGTGCGAGCGGGAGTCCGCGGAATTGGCGCGGTGGTCGCCCATCACCCACAGGCGGCCCTCCGGCACGGTGACGTCGAAGGGAGTCAGCGAGGGGGCGTTGCCGGGGTAGAGGTAGTCCTCGTTCAGGGGGACGCCGTTGACGGTGACGCGGCCCTGGGTGTCGCAGCACTGGACGCGGTCGCCGCCGACACCGACGACCCGCTTGATCAGGTCTTTCTCGTTCTCCGACGGCAGCAGACCGATGAAGGTGAGGCCCTCCTTGATCTGCTTGATGCCGACCGGGTCCTCCTTCTTCACCGTGGTCCGCTCGTCCTGGAGCCAGCCGCCGGGGTCCTTGAACACGACGACGTCACCGCGCTGCGGCTTGGACCCGAACCAGGGGGTGAGCTTGTCGACGAGGACGCGGTCGCCGATCTGGATCGTCTGCTCCATGGAGCCGGACGGGATGACGAACGCCTGCACGAGGAACGTCTTCAGCACCAGCGCGATCAGGACGGCGACGCCGATGAGGAGCGGGATCTCCTTGACGGCGCTGCGCCTGCGGCGGCGCTTGACCTTGCGCTGGAGCTTGCGACGCTCGGCGCGGGTGCGGCCGGAGCCCCGGGCTACGGCCCGGCGGGACCCGGTGGGCAGCAGATTCTCGGCGGCGCTCTCCGGCACCCCGCGAGGCTTGCCGCGGTTACCCATGGCCGCCTCCCGTCGGAGCTGCCGCGTGCGCGGATGCCTCCCCCGCCGGCACCTTCGCGTACGCATCCGTCGGTTCCAGGCGGCCGGCGCGGCCGAACGGCCACACGACGCCCTCCGCACGCCCGACGACCTTCTCCACCGGCACCATCCCGCCACCGGGCGACCCGAGACGGTCACGCGAGTCGCTGGAGCTGCCGCGGTGGTCCCCGAGGACGAACAGCCGTCCCTCGGGCACGACCACGTCGAACCGCACCGTGGAAGGGCTGTCGCCGGGGAACAGGAAGCCCGACTCGTCGACCGACCGGCCGTTCACCCGGATCCTCCCCTCCCCGTCGCAGCAGACGACATGGTCCCCGCCCACCCCGACAACCCGTTTGATGTAGTCGGCGTCACCGAAATACCCGGTGCCGTCGAACACAATCACGTCGCCGCGGGCCGGCCCGTCACCGAAGGTGTATGCCAACTTGTTTACGAGAACGCGGTCCCCGACCCTCAATCCCTTCTCCATCGATCCGCTCGGGATCTCGAAGGGGCGCGCCACGAACACGTTGACCGCCAGCAGGAACAGCAGGCAGAGCAGCAGGGTCAGGGTGATCCGCCCGCCGGGCAGCCCGTCCGCGAAGCGCGACACCAACGCGGAACGCGACCGCCCCTCCGGCCCCGGCGCGCCCGAGGAGTCCTCGGGGTCCGGGGGGAGGGAGCGATCGCGCTCCGTCGGCTGTGCTTCGGTGTCCATCGGGGCCAGATGCTATCCGGCCGCGATATGACGCCGGTAAAGCGCTCAGTTCTCGCGCTTCTCCTTGATCTTCGCGGCCTTGCCGCGGAGGTCACGGAGGTAGTACAGCTTGGCGCGGCGGACGTCACCCTTGGTGACGAGCTCGATCTTCTCCACGATCGGGGTGTGCACCGGGAAGGTGCGCTCGACGCCGACGGAGAAGGAGACCTTGCGGACCGTGAAGGTCTCGCGCACGCCGGAACCCTGGCGGCGGATCACCACGCCCTTGAACTGCTGCACACGGGAGCGGTTGCCCTCGATGACGCGCACGTGGACGTTGACGGTGTCGCCGGGACGGAAGCCCGGGACGTCGCTGCGGAGCGACGCGGAGTCGACGGAGTCGAGCAGGTGAGACATCGTGTCTGCTTTCTTCGCTGATGCCGCAGGTCATCAACGGCACTAGGTAACGGATCGGGCTGCGCGATGCGGGGCGGGCGTCGTGTCCCCCTGCGGCAGGGGCGCTCGCCTGACGGCGCACAACAGCGGCCTATTCTTCCACGCCGCCGGTCCTGCGCCAAAATCGGCCGTACGGCTCGCCCTCAGGGTCCGGTTCCCAGCCGAGGATGGACAGCATCTCCCGGTCCTTCTTGTCGAAGGCCTTGGGATCGCAGCGCTCGATGAGGTCGGGGCGGTGCGTGGTGGTCCGTCGCAGTGCCTCGTCGCGCCGCCAACGGGCGATCTTCCCGTGGTGGCCGCTGAGCAGCACGTCCGGGATCTCCCGGCCGCGCCAGACCGGTGGCTTGGTGTGGACGGGGCCCTCCAGCAGGTTGGCCATGGCGCCGGGCGCGAAGGAGTCGTCGCGGTGCGACTCGGCGTTGCCGAGGACGCCCGGGAGCAGCCGCGCCACCGCCTCGGTGATCACCAGGACCGCGGCCTCGCCGCCGGCCAGGACGTAGTCGCCGATGGACACCTCGTACACCGGCATGCGGGTGGCGTACTCGTCGACGACGCGGCGGTCGATGCCCTCGTAGCGGGCCGGGGTGAAGATCAGCCAGGGCCGCTCGGAGAGGTGGACGGCCAGTTCCTGCGTGAAGGGGCGGCCGCTCGGGGTGGGGACGATCAGCGCGGGCCCGTGCGAGCCGCGCTCGTAGCCGTCCGCCAGGACCGAGTCCAGCGCGTCCCCCCAGGGCTCGGTCTTCATGACCATGCCGGGTCCGCCGCCGTACGGGGTGTCGTCGACGGTGTTGTGCCGGTCGTACGTCCAGTCGCGCAGGTCGTGGACGTGCACGCCGAGCTGTCCGCGGGCGCGCGCCTTGCCGACCAGGGAGACGTTCAGCGGGTCGAGGTACTCGGGGAAGATCGTGACGACGTCGAGCCTCATCGGGCGTCGTCCCCGGTCCCGGCGGCGTCACGGGAGGAGGCGACCTCGGCGCGGTCGTCGATCAGGCCGGGCGGCGGGGTGATCACCGCGCGCTGCTCCTCGAGGTCGATCTCGGCGACGATCTCCTCGACGAACGGCACGAACACCTCGCTGCCGTCCGGGCGCTCGACGACGAAGAGGTCCTGGGTGGGCAGGTGGGAGATCTCGGTGATCCGCCCGACCTCCTCGCCCTCCTTGGTGACGACGTCCAGGTCGATCAGCTGATGGTCGTAGTACTCGTCCTCGCCCTCGGGCAGTTCCTCGGGGTCGACGTCGGCGATCAGCAGGGTGTTGCGCAGGGCCTCGGCGCCGGTGCGGTCGTGGACGCCCTCGAAGCGCAGCAGCAGGCGGCCGCTGTGCACCCGGCCGCTCGCGATGGTGAGCGGCCCGGCGGAGGCCGGGTCGGTGGCCAGCACGGCGCCGGGGCCGAGCCTCAGCTCCGGCTCGTCGGTGCGGACCTCGACGGTGACCTCGCCCTTGATCCCGTGGGCGCGGCCGATGCGCGCGACTACCAGCTGCACGGTGTTCGTTCTCCTGTCATACGACTGCGGGCCGGGGACGGCCCAGTGGCCCTCCCCGGCCCGAGCCGGTGCTGCTTACGGCGTCAGCGGACGTGGTCCACGTCGACGAGGTCGACACGGACACCGCGGCCGCCGATGGCGCCCACGACGGTACGCAGAGCGCGTGCGGTGCGGCCGTTGCGGCCGATCACCTTGCCGAGGTCGTCCGGGTGGACCCGGACCTCGAGCACGCGACCGCGACGCAGGTTGCGCGAGGCGACCTGCACATCGTCAGGGTTGTCGACGATGCCCTTCACGAGGTGCTCGAGAGCCTCCTCGAGCATGCTCAGGCCTCGGTCGACGCGGACTCAGCGGGGGCCTCGTCCTTCTTCTCAGCCTTCTTCTTCTGGGTGATCGCCTCACCCTTGCCCTCGTCCTCGCCGCCGATGGCCTCGAAGGACGGGCGGGCGGGCTTCTCGGGCTGCTGCAGCAGAGGCGCCGGGGCGGGCTCGCCCTTGAACTTCTGCCAGTCGCCGGTCTTCTTCAGGATGGCGAGCACGGGCTCGGTCGGCTGGGCGCCGACGGAGAGCCAGTACGCCACGCGGTCGCCGTCGACCTCGATCACCGACGGGTTGTACGTCGGGTGGTACTTGCCGATCTCCTCGATGGCCCGGCCGTCACGGCGGGTACGGGAGTCGGCGACGACGATGCGGTAGTGAGGCGAACGGATCTTGCCCAGACGCTTCAGCTTGATCTTGACTGCCACGGGAGTGGGTTCTCCTGGATTTGACGTGGTTGGGCACGGCGGGAAGGCCGCGTGGGGTTGCGGTACCCGAGTGCCCGATGGACGCGTCAGCCGGAGGAGAGA
This sequence comes from Streptomyces sp. BJ20, assembly GCF_022869105.1. Classification (NCBI taxonomy): domain Bacteria; kingdom Bacillati; phylum Actinomycetota; class Actinomycetes; order Kitasatosporales; family Streptomycetaceae; genus Streptomyces; species Streptomyces sp. BJ20. The sequence continues at coordinate 1,554,608 of NZ_CP094918.1, read as the reverse complement.
GGGGTCCTGTGCGGCTGTCGAGTACAGCTAGCCATTGTGCCACACCCCGAGGGGCCGGACGGCCGCGGGGTGAGGGCACGTGGGCACGACGAAGCGGCACCCGGCGCGAGCTGCTTTTCGCGTCGGGTGCGCCCGGTGGCCTGCGGGGCCGAGGCCCCGGCACCCACGAGGTGCCGGGGCCTCAGCTCGCCGCGACGACTTCCGGAATGCGGAACGGCTTCCCGCAGCCGCCGCAGACGATGGGCGCCTGCGCCAGCACGGACGGGACGACGCGCACGTTGCGGCCGCAGTCGCAGACCGCCTTCACACGCACCCCTCCGCCGGACGAGCCGTGCCGCGCGGCCGGACCGCGGAAGCTGCGGGAGGTGTCGCCCGCCGTCGCCGCCGTGTGGGCCTTGAGGGCACGCTGGAGCCGCTCCGTCGTCGGGCGGTACCGGCGCTTCGCCTCGGGGGTGAGCGTGACCAGCGAGAAGCCGCTGCTCGGGTGCGGCTCCTCGGGGTGGTCCAGGCCCAGCTCCTCGGCGATGGCCAGGAACCTGCGGTTGTGGTACCGCCCGGCTCGGGACGTGTCGCGCACGCCGCGCGCGGCGGCGATGCCGTGGACTGCCTCGTGCAGCAGTCGCTCGAAGGAGAGTTCGTGCCCGCACGCGGACGACGACTCTCCGATCAGGGACTCGGGCGCGGCAAGATCGGGCAGTTCGGGGTGGTACCGCTGAATGTCGGCCCACGCCTGTGCCAGCTCTGCGGCGAGAACAGGTGGTGTCTGTGTCGTGCTCACGTAATGACAACGAGCCTGGGTGCCTCTGTGTTCCGATTCCGGGGCATCCCAAATATTTTGCACGTACCCGTCAGTTGCCACTCATGCGTCCTGACGAACACGGGTGCGCCGATCTGCGGAGAAGCCTCGCAGCTCACCGCAAGGTGGTGCGTAGGCTGACGTACGCCCCCGCGTGTATCCGGTCTGTACGCGCCGGCGCGCGTGCGCCCCACCGACGCGCAAGAGCCCTTTCGGACGCCCTCGCGGTGGAAGGCTGCGTCCGGTTCACCCGGAACGCCGTGACGGCAGAACCTACCGGGCCCGCCCCCGCCAGCGCGAACCGGGCCTCCCTTGACCCCCGGCGCCCCGCCGCCGATGGCCGGAACCGTTCCGCGGACCGTCCCCGCCGTGACGTGCCGGGCGGCCCCTGATTACCGGAATGTGAATTCTTGCCACTGGCACGAGCAACTACCAAACGGCCGCCCCCTTCCACTGGACGACACGTCGAGGGCGGAGTTACCTGGCATACGGGGGGTGTGCGGGCGCACTGCACGGGGGCCAGGAAACGGCACTGCGGCAACTCTCGGCTGATTGGGGCGCTTACCTATGACACCTACGCTCGTGCGGCAGCACCCGTCACGCACGGGGGCGGCCCCGCGCGTGGACCTGCGGGCACGCGCGCGTGACTGGTCCGAGATCCAGGAGCGGATGCTCGTACCGCTCTACGAAGCGGTGTACGAGCGACTCGACGTGGGCCCCGCGACCCGGCTGCTGGGCCTAGGCTGCGGCTCAGGACTGGCCCTGCTGATGGCGGCCTCCCGCGGCGCGGCGATCACCGGTGTGGACACCTCGTCCGACCGGCTCGCCCTCGCCCGGGAACGGCTGCTGCCGGACGAGCGGGACACCCCCACCCGGACGGACGCCCGGATCGTGCGGGGCTCCCCCGCCGAGGCGGCCTCCGCCGACGCCGCCGGGTACACCGTGGTGACCGCCTTCGAACCGATCGGGTGCCTCGCCGGCGACGCGGAGGGGCTGGGCGACCTGCTCGCCGAGGCGCTCCCGCTGGCCGGGCACGGGGCGGCCGTGGTGCTGGCCGGCTGGGGTCCGCCCGAGCGCTGCGCCACCTCCACGGTGCTGCGGGTCGCCGCCAAGCTGGCGGAACCGCTGCGCGGCGCTGACGCCTGGCGGCCCGCCGAACGCGACGACCTGGAGCGGGTCGCCGAGCGCGCGGGCCTCCGGCCCGACGGCTCAGGACGGGTGGCCTGCCCCTTCGGCTACGCGGACGCCGACAGCGCCGTACGGGGCCTGAGGTCGACGGGGCTGTTCGACCCGGCGATCACCGCCACCGACCAGGTGCAGGTCGACAAGGAACTGGCCGAGGCCCTCCACCCGTACCAGCGCGCGGACGGCACCGTGTGGATGCCGAACGTGTTCCGGTACCTCGTGGCGCGCGTGCCCTGACGCGCGCACGGCACGCGGAAACGCCGCAGGGGCGCCTCCTCCGACGAGGAGAGCGCCCCTGCGGCGTTCGTGCGCGGGCCTCAGCCCATGAACTTCTTGAACTCGTCGGGCAGCTCGAAGTCCTTGCCGCCCTGCTGCGGGAGCCCGAAGGCGTTGCCGCCCTCGGCCGCCGCGGCCCGGCGCGCGGCCTCCTCCTGCTCCTGCTGCTTGCGCTTCATCGGGTTGCCCGAGCGCTGCTTGCCCTTGGCCTGCTTCTGCTTCTTCTTCGTCCGGCCGGGGCCGCCGCCCATGCCCGGCATCCCGGGCATCCCCGGCATGCCGCCGCCCTGCGCCATGCGGGACATCATCTTGCGCGCCTCGAAGAACCGCTCGACCAGGTTCTTCACCGCGCTGACCTCGACACCGGAGCCCTTGGCGATACGGGCGCGGCGCGAGCCGTTGATGATCGCCGGGTCCTGGCGCTCCCCGGGCGTCATCGACTTGATGATCGCGGCGGTGCGGTCGACGTCCCGCTCGTCCAGGTTGTTGATCTGGTCCTTGATCTGGCCCATGCCCGGGAGCATGCCGAGCAGCTTGGAGATGGAGCCCATCTTGCGGACCTGCTCCATCTGGGCGAGGAAGTCGTCCAGGGTGAAGTCCTGGCCCTTCTTCGACGCCAGCTTGGAGGCCATCCGCTCGGCCTCTTCCTGGCTGAACGTCTTCTCCGCCTGCTCGATCAGGGTGAGCAGGTCACCCATGTCGAGGATGCGGGAGGCCATCCGGTCCGGGTGGAAGGCGTCGAAGTCGTCGAGCTTCTCACCGTTGGACGCGAACATGATCGGCTTGCCGGTCACCTGCCGGATCGACAGGGCGGCACCACCGCGGGCGTCACCGTCGAGCTTGGACAGCACCACGCCGTCGAAGCCGACGCCGTCACGGAAGGCCTCGGCGGTGTTGACCGCGTCCTGGCCGATCATCGCGTCGACGACGAAGAGGATCTCGTCAGGGCTCACGGCGTCCCTGATGTCCGCGGCCTGCCGCATCAGCTCCTGGTCGATGCCCAGGCGGCCGGCGGTGTCCACGATCACGATGTCGTGGACCTTGGCGCGGGCGTGGTCGATGGAGTCCTCGGCGACCTTCACCGGGTCGCCCACGCCGTTGCCCGGCTCGGGCGCGTAGACGGCGACGCCCGCCCGCTCGGCGACCACGCTGAGCTGGTTGACGGCGTTGGGCCGCTGGAGGTCGGCGGCGACCAGCAACGGGGAGTGGCCCTGGTCCTTGAGCCACTTGCCGAGCTTGCCCGCGAGGGTGGTCTTGCCGGCACCCTGCAGACCCGCGAGCATGATCACGGTCGGGGGCTGCTTGGCGAAGCGGAGGCGGCGCGTCTCCCCGCCGAGGATCTGGACGAGCTCGTCGTTGACGATCTTGAGAACCTGCTGGGCTGGGTTCAGCGCCTTGGAGACCTCCGCGCCGAGCGCACGCTCCTTGACGTTCTTGATGAACGAGCGGACGACGGGCAGGGCCACGTCGGCCTCGAGGAGGGCGATGCGGATCTCACGCGCCGTGGCGTCGATGTCCGCCTCGGACAACCTGCCTTTGCCGCGGAGGTTTTTGAAAGTCGCGCTGAGGCGGTCGGAGAGGGTATCGAACACGGTGGCGTCGGTCCTCGAGGTCGGGGGCGGAACTGGGCTGCCCTCCAGGGTATCCGGCCCCGCAAGCAAATCGCCCCCGCCTGCCGTGGCCGGCGGCAGGGGGCGAGGCCGTGCCGCACATGCTTCCGTGCGGCACGGGGGGGGTCACACCCGTAGTGCCTCCTCCAGCTTCCCTGCCACGGCCACCGCCTCTTCACCCGGCAGAGGCACACCCTGCTCCTGCGTCACGTAGAAGACGTCCACCGCGTTCGCCCCCAGCGTGCTCACATGCGCGCTCCGCACCCGTACCGCCGTGTCCTCCAGCGCACGCCCGATGCGGAACAGCAGGCCGGGGGCGTCCTGTGCGCGGACCTCGATGACCGTGGCGTGCCGGGACGCGGCCGGGGCGACCGTCACCCGCGGGGGCGGGGCGACCACCCCGCGGCGCCTCGGGTACGCGGCGTCCCGTTCGGCGAGGCGGCCGGCGATGTCCAGGCTGCCGTCCAAGGCGCGGACCAGGTCGGCGCGGAGCCGGGCGGCCTGCGGAAGCGAGCCGTACTCGGCGGCGACCCGCCAGTCCAGCAGCAGCACGGAGCCGTCGACGCCGTCCGGGAGATCCAGCGAGCGCAGCTCGGCCGTGCGCACCGTCAGCCGGTGCACGGCGAGCACGCCGGCCACCGCGGGCAGCACGCCCGCCTGCTCGGGCACGGCGATCAGCAGCTCCACCCCGAGCGGTTCCGGGTCCCCGGAGGGCTCGGCGGGCGGCTCGGTCTGCGCCCGCAGGGACAGCACGGGCGCGCCGGTGGCGACGGCCTCCAGGGCGAGCCGCTCGTGCTGCGCGGTGGGCGCGGCCTCCTCCGGGTCGGACGGGGCCTGGCCCGCGAGCACGGCGGCGACCCGTTTGACCAGGTCGGCGACGAGTGCGGCGCGCCAGGACGACCAGGCCGCCGGTCCGGTGGCGAGGGCGTCCGCCTCGGTGAGGGCGTGCAGCAGCTCCAGCGTGCCGGGGGAGCCGACGGCCTCGGCGACGGAGCGCACGGTGGCGGGGTCGTCGAGGTCGCGCCGGGTGGCGGTCTCGACGAGCAGCAGGTGGTGGCGTACGAGGGTGGCGATCACGGTGACGTCGTCGGCGTCGAAGCCGATGCGGGCGGCCACGTCCCGGGCGATGACCTCGCCGGCCACCGAGTGGTCGCCGGGCCAGCCCTTGCCGATGTCGTGCAGCAGGGCGGCGATGAGCAGCAGGTCGGGGCGGCTGACCCGGCGGGTGAAGGCGGAGGCGCGCACGGCGGTCTCGATGAGGTGCCGGTCGACGGTCCACAGGTGGACGGCGTTGCGCTGCGGGCGGCATCGCACCCGGTCCCAGTCGGGGAGCAGCAGGCTGATCAGGCCCTCGGCCTCCAGCGCCTCCCACACGTCGACGGTGGGCCGGCCGGAGCCCAGCAGGGTGAGGAGCTGCTGGCGGGCCTCGGCGGGCCAGGGCGAGGGGAGGGCGCGGGCGCCGGCGGCCATGCGGCGTACGGCGTGCAGGTTGAGGGGGAGGCCGGCCTGGGCGGCGGCGGCCGCGGCGCGGAGCGGGAGCACGGGGTCGCGGTCGGGGCGCGCGGCGCGGGCGAGCACCACCTCGCCGTCCTGCTCCACGACCCCTTCGGCGAGCGGGGACCGCTCGGGCGCGGGCTTGCCTCCGCCCAGCGCCCTCCCGTCGCCCGCCACCGCCCTTCTGAGGAAGTCGCTTCGCTCCCTTGCCAGTTTCCGCAGCCGGGGCCGTACCGAGCGGGAGCGCAGGACGCGGCCGACCTCGCGCCAGGTGACGTCGCCGGCGTAGGCGATGACCCGGGCGGCCTCGTAGACCTGGCGGAGCAGGGCGTCGGCGTCGAGCAGGCCGAGTTCGGCGGCGACCTGGTCCTGTTCCTGGAGGGCGAGCCGGTCGGTGGCGCGTCCGGTGGTCAGGTGCAGGGCGTCCCGTACGTCGAGGAGGCGGCCGCGGGCCTCGGCGAGCCCTTCGCGGGGGGCGTCGGCGAGCCAGGAGGCGGCCACCGCGCGCAGGGCGGTGGCGTCGCGCAGTCCGCCGCGGGCCTCCTTGAGGTCGGGTTCGAGGAGGTACTGCAGTTCGCCCTGGCGTGCGGCGCGCTCCTCGCACAGCTCCCGCAGGGCGGGCAGCCGCTTGGGGGCCTGGTTGCGCCAGTCGGCGAGGACGGTGGTGCGCAGGGCGGTGGTGAGGCCGAGGTCGCCCGCGACGTGCCGGGCGTCCAGCAGGCCGAGCTGGACCTTGAGGTCCTCCCCCGCTGTCCTGCGGGCCTCCGTCGGGGTGCGGACGGAGTGGTCGAGGGCGAGGCCGAGGTCCCAGACCGGGTACCAGAGGCGGTCGGCGAGCTTCGAGACGGTCCCGGGGTCGCTGCCGTCGTGGAGCAGCAGCAGGTCGAGGTCGCTGCGCGGGGAGAGTTCCGCGCGTCCGTAGCCGCCTACGGCGACGAGGGACACCCCGCGCGCTGCGGGGGCGCCGGCCGCGAAGAGTCCGGCGAGCCATTCGTCGGTGAGGCCGGCGAGCGCGGAACGGCGCGGCGGCCCGGACCGCGCCTTCTCGTTGAGAAGGCGCAGCCGGGCCGCCGCGTAGCCGCCGGGTCCCGAGTCCTCTGCCTGATGGTGCATGTCCGTCCTCGTCACCCGGCGACTCCTGTTCGGTCGGTCTGCTGTCAGAGCGCGTCCGGGCCGCGCTCGCCGGTCCGGACCCGTACGGCCGTCTCGACGGGGATGGTCCACACCTTGCCGTCGCCGATCTTGCCGGTGCGGGCCGCCTTGACGACGACGTCGACGAGCTGTTCGGCGTCGTCGTCCTCGACGAGGACCTCGATGCGGACCTTGGGCACCAGGTCGACGGTGTACTCGGCGCCGCGGTAGACCTCGGTGTGGCCGCGCTGGCGGCCGTAGCCGCTGGCCTCCGTGACGGTCAGACCGTGCACTCCGAAGGCCTGGAGGGCCTCCTTGATCTCGTCGAGCCGGTGCGGCTTCACGACGGCGGTGATGAGCTTCATGCGTCCACCTTCTTGCTCTCGGCCGGGACGGCGGGGCTGCTGGCCGGCGTACGGGCCGCGCCGCCGCCCGCGCCGCTGAAGTCGTATGCGGTCTCGGCGTGCTCGGCCTGGTCGATGCCGGCCACCTCCTCGTCCTCGGAGACTCGCATACCCATGGTCTTGTGGATCAGGAGGGCCAGGACCGCGGAGGCGACGAAGGAGTAGGCGAGGACACCGAAGACACCGGCGCACTGCTTCCAGAACTGGTCGAGACCGCCCCCGTAGAAGAGGCCCGCGACGTCGGACTGGCCCTTGCCGGTGGCGAAGAAGCCGACGAGCAGGGAGCCGATGATGCCGCCGACGAGGTGGACGCCGACGACGTCGAGGGAGTCGTCGTAGCCCAGCTTGTACTTGAGGCCGACGGCCATGGCGCACAGGACACCGGCGATGATGCCGATCGCGATGGCGCCGAGCGGGGAGACCGCGCCGCCCGCCGGGGTGATGGCGACCAGACCGGAGACCGCGCCGGAGGCGGCGCCCAGCGTGGTGAACGCGCCGTGGCGGATCTTCTCGTAGGCGAGCCAGCCGACGACCGCGGCACCGGTGGCGACCTGGGTGTTGACGAACATCAGCGCGCCGACGCCGTCGTCGTTGCCGAGCCACGAGCCGGCGTTGAATCCGAACCAGCCGAACCACAGCAGACCGGCGCCGAGCATGACCAGCGGGAGGCTGTGCGGACGCATCGGGTCCTTCTTGAAGCCGATGCGCTTGCCGATGACGAGGATGACACCGAGGGCGGCCGCACCGGCGTTGATGTGCACCGCGGTACCGCCGGCGAAGTCGATGACGCCGAGCTCGAAGGCCCAGCCACCGGATCCCCAGACCCAGTGGGCCACCGGGAAGTAGACGACGGTGACCCACAGGGCGACGAACAGGGCCCACGCGGTGAACTTCACGCGGTCTGCGAGGGCACCGCTGATCAGCGCGGGCGTGAGGACGGCGAACATCAACTGGAAGACCAGGAAGACGAACACGGGGATGGTGTAGCCGTCCCACAGCTCGGTCAGGCCGATGTCGCTCAGGCCGACCCAGTCGGAGTTCCAGCCGACGAGGCTGCCCTTGTCGTCGCCGAACGCGACGGAGAATCCGTAGAGCACCCACAGGATGGTGACGATGCCCAGGCTGATGAAGCTCATCATCAGCATGTTCAGCGTGCTCTTGACCCGGACCATGCCTCCGTAGAAGAAGGCCAGACCGGGGGTCATGAGCATCACCAGGGCGGAACAGATGAGCATGAACCCTGTGTTGGCGGCGGACAGCGTGGGCGCGTCTGCTGCCAGGGTGATGGCTTGTGCCATCGGCGTCTCCTCGTCGTTGGTACGGCCCCGTGCGGGCGAAGCCTTGAGCGGATTGAGGGGTGGGCCGGTTATGCGCCATGAGATTGGCGCAGCGCCGTTTCGGTGGAAGCCCCTCGTTGTTTCGCCGCCGTGACGAAGGCACCCGGCGTGTTACGGGTCGGTGAACCGCCGGATCCGGGGTGCGCCGATCGTTATCGTGGCGCAATCTTCGGTGTACGGCGGGCAACCGCGGCCGGGGAGACACACGACCGGCCGCGGCCGGCCTTCCGAATGACTGGCATGGGGGAGCCGAGTCGGGCAGTTCGGGAGGGCCGGCCGCGGCCGGGGTCCAGGGTGTTTCGGCGGGTCAGACCGCCTGGGCGGTCTCGGGCAGCTCGACCGCGAGCCGCTCGGTGAGTTCGACGACCTCGGCGAGCTCACCGAAGTCGCGCACGGCGGTGTCGACGGTCTTTCGGATACGAGTGTTGACGCGCTCGGAACGGACCTTCTTGGCCGCCTTGATGGCCTCGGTGGCGAGAACCGTGCTCTGCTCGGCCTCGCGCTGGAGGAGATGGACCGTGGCCATGCCGATCAGGTTGAGGGCGTAGGAGCGCTGGTGCTCGCCGCCCTCCTGGCCGAACAGCTCCACGGCCCGCTTCATCAGCGGCTCGGCGAGCGAGGCGTAGGTGGGGCTGCGGCCCGCGACGTAGGCGAGGTCGCGGAAGGAGTGGCTGTTCTCCGCGTACAGCTCGGCCTCGGAGAAGAAGCGGATCCAGTCGGGGTCCGGCTCGTCCCACTCGTCGGCCTCGGCGAAGGTGTCCTCTGCCATGCGGACGGCGCGCTTGCAGCGGCCGGGCTGGCCCATGTTGGCGTAGGCGCGGGCCTCCATCGCATACAGCATGGACTGGACGCGGGGACTCGCGCAGTCGCGGCTGCCGTACTGGGCGAGGTGGATGAGCTCCAGGGCGTCCTCGGGGCGGCCGAGGTGGATCATCTGGCGGCTCATGTTGGAGAGGACGTAGGACCCGAGGGGCCGGTCGCCGGCCTCCTTCGCGGCGTGCAGGGCGAGCACGAAGTACTTCTGCGCGGTGGGCTGGAGCCCGACGTCGTACGACATCCAGCCGGCCAGTTCGGCGAGCTCGGCGGCGACCTTGAACAGCCGCTTGGTGGTGGCGTCCGGCTGGGGCTCCTGGAGGAGGTCGGTGACCTCGTGGAGCTGGCCGACGACGGCCTTGCGGCGCAGTCCGCCGCCGCACTGGGCGTCCCACTGCCGGAACATCACGGTGGTGGTCTCCAGCAGGTCCAGCTCCGGCTTGGAGAGCCGGCCGCGGGCGCGCGCCGAGGAGGGGGCGACGTCCGGCTCGGGCCTGGGCAGCGGGCTGGACGGGGAGGGGACGAGCCAGCGCTGCATGGGCTCGATGAGGGACGGGCCCGCGGAGAGGGCCAGCGAGCTCCCGAGGAAGCCGCGCCGCGCCAGCATGAGGTCGCTGCGCGAGAACTCGCTGAGCAGGGCCACGGTCTGCGGGCCCGTCCAGGGAAGGTCGACGCCGGTCGCGGAGGGCGCCGGGCGTGTGGTGCGCAGGCCCAGGTCCTCCACGGAGACGACGACACCGAAGCGCTCGGAGAACAGCTCGGAGAGGATGCGCGGGATCGGCTCGCGCGGGTTCTCCCCGTCCAGCCAGCGGCGCACCCGGGAGGTGTCGGTGGAGATGTGGTTGGCGCCCAACTGCCGGGCTCTGCGGTTCACTTGGCGGGCGAGCTCACCCTTGGACCAGCCGCTGCGGACGAACCACGAGGTGAGCAGCTCGTTCGGGCGCTTCTCCGCACTCGCAGAACTCGTCCCGCCACCGCCGTTGCCGCTCACTGGAACGCCCCCATCCCTGAACACCACTTGCCGCTGAGTGCGCCAAGCCCTATCAGAATGCCGGTAGTTGGGGCCGCCCGTCCGGCGGTTGCCACCCTCCGAACGTAAAGCCGAGTTGCCTCCGGCATACCCACGCGTGCATGTGCCCCATCCAAGCCGTGCACACACAGTAACCCTATGATCACCCGTCCCACCATGGCGGAACCTCAATCGCCACCATTCGCCACCCCTTCGAATGAACGCACCGTCGCCGTCCCGCGATTGACTTGACACAGGGCGGACAAGAGTGGATGCAGCGGTGCACTCCGAGGCGCGCGAACACCCACCGCACCACCCCACGCACATCGAGGCGCTGGTTGGCTCAGGTCGCACCCGGGAAGCCGGAAACAGAGAGTCACACTCTGCGTCCGCTACGTAACCACCGGTACGTCGGACCCGTTGGAGGGGGCATGGGCTTCACGATCGGCATCAGTCGGGGCATCCGTGACATCCGGTCCGGCTCGCGGCGGCGCGGCCGCTCCTCGGACGGCACGGTCGTGGCGGAGTACACGGGACTGTGGGGCTGGGACGTGGTGCCGGGTGTGCGCGCCGTCGCCGGGTCCTGCTCCTGCGGCCGCGCGGGCTGCCGGGCGCCGGGCGCCCATCCCCTGGAGCACGCGCCGGTGATCCGCGCGGGCGCGCCGCTGGACGAGGTGACCGCCCTCTGGTCGGAGTTCCCGGGCGCCTCGGTGATGCTGCCCGTCGGGCAGGCGTTCGACGTGATCGAGGTGGCGGAGCCCGCCGGATGTCACGCCCTGGCGCGGCTGGAGCGGATGGGCCTGCCGGTCGGACCGGTCGCCGCCACCCCGGACGGCCGGGCCCAGTTCTTCGTCGCCCCGGGCGCCGCGGCGGCCCTGCCGGACCTGCTGTACCGCATGGGCTGGGACGACCCGGGCGCCCTCGACCTGCGCGGCCTGGGACGCGGGACGCACGTCACGGCGCCGCCGTCGGACCGCGCCGGCCTCGGCCCGGTGCGCTGGCTGCGCTCCCCCGCCCTGGACTCCGCCTCCCGTCCTCCGGAGGCCCGGCTGCTGCTCGGCACACTGGCGTACGTGGCGCACCGCTCGGGCACCTGACGCCCTTCCCGCTCGCGCGCCCGCCCCTCCCGGTACGGCGAAGCGCCCGTCCCCCGATCGCTCTCGGGGGCGGGCGCTTCCTCGCGTACGGCCGGACGGCTCGGGGGTCATTCCCCCAGCAGGGCGTCCACGAAGGCCTCGGGCTCGAACGGCGCCAGGTCGTCCGCGCCCTCGCCGAGCCCGATCAGCTTGACCGGGACGCCCAGCTCGCGCTGGACGGCGACGACGATGCCGCCCTTGGCGGTGCCGTCGAGCTTGGTGAGCACGATGCCGGTGATGTCCACGACCTCGGCGAAGACCCGCGCCTGCACCAGACCGTTCTGGCCGGTGGTGGCGTCGAGCACCAGCAGCACCTCGTCCAGCGGGGCCTGCTTCTCCACGACCCGCTTCACCTTGCCGAGCTCGTCCATGAGGCCCGTCTTGGTGTGCAGCCGGCCGGCGGTGTCGATGAGCACCGCGCCGGCGCTCATCTCCTTGCCCTCCTTGACCGCGTCGAACGCGACGGAGGCCGGGTCGCCGCCCTCAGGACCGCGCACGATGTGGGCGCCGACCCGCTCGCCCCAGGTCTGCAGCTGGTCGGCGGCGGCGGCGCGGAAGGTGTCGGCGGCGCCGAGGACGACGGTGTTGCCGTCGGCGACCAGGACCCTGGCGAGCTTGCCGGTGGTGGTGGTCTTGCCGGTGCCGTTGACGCCGACGACCATGACGACGCCGGGGCCTCCGTCGGGGTTCTCGGTGTGCACGGTGCGGTCCATCTGGGGACCGACCAGCGTGATCAGCTCCTCGCGGAGCAGCGCGCGCAGCTCCTCGGGGGTGCGGGTGCCGAGCACCATGACCCGCTCGCGCAGCCGCTCGACCAGCTCCTGGGTGGGCTGGACGCCGACGTCGGCGGTGAGCAGGGTGTCCTCGATCTCCTCCCAGGTGTCCTCGTCCAGGTGCTCTCGGGACAGCAGGGTGAGCAGGCCCTTGCCCAGGGCGTTCTGCGACCGGGACAGCCGGGCGCGCAGCCGGACCAGACGGCCGGCGGTGGGCTCCGGGATCTCGATCTCGGGAGCCTCGGCGGCGGGCGGTTCCTCGATGACGACGGGACCGGCGCCCGCCGGAAGATCAACCTCCTCGATGGTGCGCCGCGGTTCCTCCCGCGGCGTCTCGGCCTCTTCGCCGACGTGCGGCTCGGCCGGCGGGGCGGTGATGTCGGGCGCGGCGGGCGGCGGCGGGGGCAGCGGCTTCTTGCGCCGGCTCCCGACGATCAGCCCGCCGAGCGTGCCGAGCACGACCACGGCGATGACTACAGCAAGGATGACGATGTCCATAACCCGTCCAGTATCAGCCATGCTCCCCCCACGCCCCCCATACAGACGCGCGCCGTCCGAGGCGCGACAGGGGCGCGGGGAACTGCGCGCTCAGCCCCGGCGGACGCCGCACCTCACAACTCCACGGCAACCGCCGCTCCCTGAGAGCCGCGGGGAACTGGGCGATCAGCCCTCACCCACCCGCACCTGCCCCGGACACGCCGCCGCCCCGGCTCGGACAACACCGAACCGGGGCGGGTGGGGGGTGGCGCACACGAGGGGCGGGGCAGCGGGGAGGTGACCCCACCCCTCGGGTCCAAGGGGGCAGAGGGGCGTCAGCCCATCTCCTCCAGCCGCTTGCCCTTCGTCTCCTTCACGAACTTCAGCACGAACGGAATCGACAGCGCCGCGAACACCGTGTAGATCACGTACGTGAAGGACAGGTTCCAGTCCGCCAGCGACGGGAAGCTCGCGGTGATCGCCCAGTTGGCGATCCACTGAGCCGCCGCGGCCACACCGAGCGCCGCCGCCCGGAGCCGGTTCGGGAACATCTCGCCGAGCATGACCCACACGACCACACCCCACGACAGGGCGAAGAAGAGGACGAAGACGTGGGCCGCGATCAGGGCCACCCAGCCCTGCGTGGCGGGCAGCTGACCGTCGACGAGGTTCGAGGAGAACGCCCAGGCCTCGAGCGCGAGACCGATCACCATGCCGACGGAGCCGATGATGGCCAGCGGCCGGCGGCCGACGCGGTCGACGAAGATCATCGCGATGACGGTGCCGACGATGTTGATGATCGACGTGGTGAACGAGTAGAAGAACGAGTCCGACGGGTCGACGCCGACCGACTGCCACAGCGTGGCGGAGTAGTAGAACGCGACGTTGATGCCGACGAACTGCTGGAACACCGAGAGGCCGATGCCGACCCAGACGATCGGCTTGAAGAAGAAGCTCCCGCCGAGCAGGTCCTTGAAGCTGGACTTCTCCTCGCGGCGCATGCCGGTCTCGATCTCGGTGACGCGCGCGTCGAGGTCGACCTCGCTGCCCTCGACCTCGGAGAGGATCTGGCGGGCGCGCTCGTGCTTGCCGACGGAGATCAGGTAGCGGGGCGACTCGGGGATGGCGAAGGAGAGCAGCCCGTAGAGGACGGCGGGGATCACCATGACGCCGAGCATGACCTGCCAGGCCTCCAGGCCCATCAGCTCACCGCGCTGGTCGCCGTCGGCGGCGTTCAGGATGCCCCAGTTGACGAGCTGGGAGACGGCGATGCCGATGACGATCGCGGCCTGCTGGAAGGAGCCGAGCCGGCCGCGGTAGGCGGGCGGGGCCACCTCGGCGATGTAGGCCGGGCCGATGACGGAGGCCATGCCGATGGCGAAGCCGCCGACGACCCGCCAGAAGGCGAGGTCCCACAGCGCGAAGGGCAGCGCGGAGCCGACGGCGCTGACCGTGAAGAGGACCGCGGCGATCTGCATGCAGCGGATGCGTCCGATGCGGTCGGCTATCCGGCCGGCGGTGGCGGCGCCGATGGCACAGCCGATCAGCGCGATGGCGATGACCTGGGCGAGCGCGGCGGAGCCGACGTCGTAGCGGTCGCGGATCGCCTCGACCGCGCCGTTGATCACGGAGCTGTCGTAGCCGAAGAGGAAGCCGCCCATGGCGGCGGCAGCGGTGATGAAGATGACATGCCCGAGATGTTCGGGGTGAGCCGTCCTGGCTCCTGACGCTTGTGCCTGCGCGGTGCTGGTCACGTGTACTCCTCGGGCCACCGGCAACATCGCCGGGTGGGGGGTCAGCCCTTCAAGGTTTCTGCCATAGGCACCTGAAGGTAAAAACAACATTGCAGAGACTATGTCTTCAATTCTTGAAGTCAATAGGTCGTCGGCTGTGAGTTACGAGACGCAGGAGCCCGGGGTCGGACCCACCAAGGGTTCACATCTTGAAGAGTTTGAGCCGCTTCAGCGCAGACGCTGGCTGATGACCTTGGACACGCCGTCGCCCTGCATGGAGACGCCGTACAGCGCGTCGGCGACCTCCATGGTGCGCTTCTGGTGCGTGATCACGATCAGCTGCGAGGCCTCCTGCAGCTCCTGCATGATCCGGATCAGCCGCTGGAGGTTGGTGTCGTCGAGGGCGGCCTCGACCTCGTCCATCACGTAGAACGGGCTGGGCCGCGCCTTGAAGATCGACACGAGCAGCGCCACCGCGGTCAGCGACCGCTCGCCGCCCGACAGCAGCGACAGCCGCTTGACCTTCTTGCCCGGCGGACGCGCCTCGACGTCCACGCCCGTGGTGAGCATGTTGTCGGGGTCGGTCAGCACCAGGCGTCCCTCGCCGCCCGGGAAGAGCCGCGAGAAGACGCCCTCGAACTCCCGGGCCGTGTCCCGGTAGGCCTCGGTGAAGACCTGCTCGACGCGTTCGTCGACCTCCTTGACGACCTGGAGCAGGTCCGCGCGCGTCTTCTTCAGATCCTCCAGCTGCTCGCTGAGGAACTGGTGGCGTTCCTCCAGCGCCGCGAACTCCTCAAGGGCGAGCGGGTTGACCTTGCCGAGCTGCTGGTAGGCGCGCTCGGCGGCCTTCAGCCGCTTCTCCTGCTCGGCCCGCACGAAGGGACGGGGCTGGTTGCGCGGATGCTCCGGATCCTCCGGAAGCTGTTCGCCGTCGGCGGGGGGCGAGGGCGGTACGAGCTGGTGCGGGCCGTACTCCCCCACCAGCCCGGCCGGTTCGACACCCAGTTCCTCCAGCGCCTTCGCCTCCAGCTGCTCCATCCGCAGCCGTTTCTCGGCGCCGAGTACCTCCCCGCGGTGAACCGAATCCGTCAACTTGTCGAGTTCCGCCTTGAGATCGCGTCCCTCGCCGCGGGCGCGGGCGAGTTCCTCCTCGCGGCGGGCCTTGGCGGCCTCGGCGGCGGTGCGCTCCTCGGCGGCGCGGGACAGGGACACCTCGACGTGCGCGAGCAGCTGGCGGGCGCCCGCGGCGACGGCGGCGGCGACCTCCGCCTCGTGGCGCAGCCGGGCGCGACGCTGCTCGGCACGCGCGCGTGCCTCACGTTCCGCGCGGGCGGCCCGGTCCAGGGAGTCGGCCCGCCCGGCCAGCCCCTTCACCCGCTCCTCGTGCGTACGGACCTGGAGGCGGGCCTCCATCTCGGTCTGGCGGGCGTTGGCCCCGTCGGCGGCGAGCCGGTCACGCACGGAGGTGTCGGGCTCCTCCTCGAACGGCAGCTCCTCGGCCGCCTCGAGCCGCTCGGCCAGTTCTTCCACCTCGGCGAGCGCCTTGTCGAGGGCCTCCTGCGCGCGTTCGGCGGCGGCACCGGCGCGTTCGGCCTCTCCGGCGGCGCCGCGCGCCTGTCCGGCGAGGCGGCCGAGCTGCTGGGCCACGGCGGACTTCTCCCGGTCGGCGGCCCGGCGCCGCTCCCCCAGCTCCTCCACGAGGGCCGCGCACTCCCGGCGCCGGGCCGATGCCGCCTCCTGCGCCTCTGCCAGCTCCTCGCAGCGCACCCCGAGCTCCTCCAGCTCGGCGGCGGCCTCGTCGACGGACGCCTGCACCTCCAGCAGGCTGGGGGCGCCGGCCGAGCCGCCGTGCGCGAAGTGTGCGCCGAGCAGGTCGCCCTCGGCGGTGACGGCCGTGAGGCCGGGCTTGGCGTGGACGAGTTCCTCGGCGTCCTCGAGGGTGGTGACGACGACGGTGTTGTGCAGGAGCCGTCGTACGGCCGGCATGAGGTCGTCGGGGCCGCTGACGAGGCGCTCCGCGGGGAGGGGGGTGCGCGCTCCGAGCAGGAGGGCTCCGGAGGGAGTGGCGGGTGCGGGTGCTTCGTGGCTGGACGCGCCGTTCCCCGCGCCCCCGGAGGGGACTTCGTGCGCGGTGTCGGGGAACGGGCCGGCCAGGAGGAGAGCGGCCCGGCCCGCGTCCTGTTTGCGCAGGAGCCGGATCGCGTCGGCCGCGGCGGACGGGGAGGAGACCGCGAGGGCGTCC
The DNA here is from genome assembly GCF_022869105.1 of Streptomyces sp. BJ20. Classification (NCBI taxonomy): domain Bacteria; kingdom Bacillati; phylum Actinomycetota; class Actinomycetes; order Kitasatosporales; family Streptomycetaceae; genus Streptomyces; species Streptomyces sp. BJ20. Next base: position 1,538,192 of record NZ_CP094918.1, on the reverse strand, counting down.
GCCGCCGCGCCGAACGCGGCCGCGAGCGGTACCTCGTAGCCGGGCGTCACCGTCAGCAGTTCCGCGGCCGGGCCCAGCAGCCCGGTGAGGCTGTCCTTCGCGCCGAGCAGCGCGCCGGTTCCGTCCTTGCGGCGCAGGCCGAGCGCCAGGGCCTCGTGGCGTGCCTGGGTCGCGGCGCGTTTCCGCTCCGCGGCGGTGACCGCCTCGCGCGCGGCGGTCAGGGCGGCCTCGGCCTCGGCGAGTCCGCGCTTGGCCTCCTCGTGCCGCTCGGCGAGTTCCGCGTCGCCCGCGTCGAGTCCGTCGACCTCCGTCTGGAGGGCCTCGTACTCCTCCTGGGCGGCCACGGCGCGCTGCCGTGCCTCGTCGCGGGCGGCGGCGAGGCGTTCGATCTCGGCCTGGGCGGCGGCGGCGCGGGAGCGGGCGGCACCGACCTGGCCCTTGAGCCGGGCGAGACCTTCGCGCCGGTCGGCGATGGCGCGGGCGACGTCCTTGAGGCGCCGTTCCTCCTGGGCGAGTTCGCGCTCCAGTTCGGCGCGGTGGGCGACGGTGTCCTCCAGCGCGCGTTCTGCCGCCTCGAGCGCGGCCTCCAGTTCGGCCTCCTGCTCGCGGATGCGGGCGGCCTCGCGCTCCATGTCCTCGGGGTCCCGGCCGCGCCGCTCGTCGGGGGGCGCGGAGGTGGCGCTCTTCACGCGCGCGTCGGCCAGCGAAATGGTGCCGCGCACGCGTTCGGCGAGCTGGGAGAGCTCGTACCAGGTCTGCTGGGCGTTCTGCAGCCGCGGGGTGAGGCGGCGGACCTCGTCCTCCAGGAGCGCCTCGCGCTGGAGGGCCTTCCTCAGCTCGGCCTCGGCCGCCTCCTTGCGCTGTTTGAGGGCGGCCTCGTCGGCGATCTCGGCCTGGAGCGCCTCGCGCAGCGTGACGAGGTCGTCGGCGAGGAGGCGCAGGCGGGCGTCGCGCAGGTCGGCCTGGATGACGGCGGCGCGGCGGGCGACGGCGGCCTGGCGGCCGAGCGGCTTGAGCTGGCGGCGGAGTTCGTCGGTGAGGTCCTGGACGCGCGCGAGGTTGGCCTGCATCGCGTCCAGTTTGCGCAGCGCCTTCTCCTTGCGCTTGCGGTGCTTGAGGACGCCGGCCGCCTCCTCGATGAAGGCGCGGCGGCCCATGGGGTCGGCGTGCAGGACGGAGTCGAGCTGGCCCTGGCCGACGATGACGTGCATCTCGCGGCCGATGCCGGAGTCGGAGAGCAGTTCCTGGATGTCCAGCAGGCGGCAGGTGTCGCCGTTGATCTGGTACTCGCTGCCGCCGTTGCGGAACATGATCCGCGTGATGGTGACCTCGGCGTACTCGATGGGGAGGGCCCCGTCGGAGTTGTCGATGGTGAGGGACACCTCGGCGCGGCCGAGCGGCGGGCGGCCGGTGGTGCCGGCGAAGATGACGTCCTCCATCTTGCCGCCGCGCAGCGACTTGGCGCCCTGCTCGCCCATGACCCAGCTGAGCGCGTCCACCACGTTGGACTTGCCCGAGCCGTTCGGACCGACGACGCACGTGATGCCCGGTTCGAACCGGAGCGTGGTCGCCGAGGCGAACGACTTGAAGCCGCGGAGGGTCAGGGCCTTGAGGTGCACGCCGTCGGACTCTACCCGGCGGGCATGTCTCACTCCATGAGCGCGCGGTTTCGCGGGTGAACGCGCAGGGCATGCCAGACGTTGAGAAGGTGAAAAGGTGCGCGGGACAGAGAGTGCGCCGCGCGGGGGTCGCGGGGGTCAACCGCGGACAGACGGCAGGCTCAGCGGTTCGGGACGCGGAGGGGTGAAGAAAGAAGGGACGCCGAAGCGTCCCTTGCAGTTCTGACTGCTCGGCGGTGGTGACGGGCAAGCCCGACCACTGCGGTGCTGTTCGTGGAGCGTGCAGTGATCAGGTGAGCGCAGGCTCCGCCTGGTGTGCGTCAACGCTCTCCATGATCCTGTCGTGAGAAGCGGCAGCCTTCAGGGCGTCCTTCTCGGCCTGGATCCGCACGAGCTCGGATTCCAGGTCCTGGACGCGCTGCTGGAGCCGTCGCATCTCGGCGAGGAGTCGCGGGTCGGAGCCGCCGACGTAACCGAGAAGCGCCTTTGCCATGATGGATGGTCCTCCACAATGAGTGACCGACCGATGCGGTGTGGGTCGTGAGGGATGAGCACCCGCGGTGCTTGGCAGGCCTGGAGTTGTGCTGCCGTTCAGCCATGCCAAACAGCTAAGGTGCGCGGGGCTTTCAGCGTCTCACCAAAAAGTTTGAGGGTCAACACGATCACGCCCCGTATTGGGGGACAACCGGGCGCATACGGCCGGACGGCGGCGGCGTCGCGTTCCTCGCGGGTCCTCGGGGCGTGGCGATCATCTTGGCGGGCGCAGTTGCCGCTGGCAAGCCGTTCGCTTCGATCACCAGGACTTTTTCCGTCCGGACGGTTCGCGGCGGGTCTTGTGCGGACCTCGGTACGCCCGCCCGGCAGGCGCCGTCAGCGGATCGCGAAGCCGTCGTAGCCGCCGCGAGGTGTGTCCCAGATCTCGGTCACACCGTCCACGTGCCCGGGCGTGTCGCCGGCCTGGAGCCACTCCAGCAGTCGCTCGCAGCGGTCGCGGGGGCCCTCGGCGACCACCTGCACCCTGCCGTCTCCGAGATTCAGGGCGAAGCCCTGCAGGCAGCCGATCTCCAGGGCCTTGGCCCGGGTGAACCAGCGGAAGCCCACGCCCTGCACATGTCCACGGACCCAGGCAACCAGTCGCACATCCTCGCTCATGCCTGCAACCTAACCGGACAAAGTCACACCGGGCACTCCTCCCCCTTGCGCCATGCGGTAGCGTCCCCACCCATGAATCTCATATGAAACTCACTCGTTCGTGTGAGTTTCGTGATCGTCGAGTTTCGGGCTGGTCGCGGGACGCGGCCGACCGCCAGGACGAGGAAGGCCATACATGGGACGCCACCGACGCTCCGACGCCGGCCGCGCCGCCACGAGCCGCGCCGCCGGGGTCACCCACCACGACGGCTCCTACGGTGAAGGCCTGGACCCGCGAGGCGCCGGGACCGACGGCCCGCCGACGATGGGCACCGCGCCGTACCTGACCGACGGCCCGCCCACGATGGGCACCGCGCCGTACCTGAACCCGGAGGCCTACGCGGAGACGTACGCCCGCAGCGAGGCGTACCTGTACGCGGCGGACGAGACCGCGGTCCCCGTCGGCACCGGCTTCCCCCCTGGCGGCCACCCGGACGCGGGCCCCGCCCCGGCGTACGCCCGCATGGCGCCCCCCGCCCACACCGCGCCCCCCGCGGACACCGTCGCGGCCCCGACCGTCCCGGGCCCCCGCACCGCCGAGTACGACTTCACGGGGCACTCCTTCGCCGGTGACGGCCCGCTCCCCGAGTGGGACGTCACGCCCCGGCCCCGCCCCGTACGGACCGCCCGCACCACCGTGACCTCGTCGGTCGGCGCGGACGACCGGCCCGCGAACGGACGGCGCCGCAAGAAGAAGAAGGCCGCGACGCCGGTCCGCACCGGGCTGCTCGGCGTGTCCGCCGCCGTGGCCATCGGCACGGTCGCGGTGGCCACCGGCGCGGTGCCGGGCCTGGAGAACTACAAGCTCGGCGGCGACCGCGGCCCCAGCGACAACGTGCAGGCCGGCGCCGGTGTGGCGACCAACCTGCCGACCGAGCAGGGCGGTACCTCCGGCTCCGCCGAAGCCCCGAGCCGCGACGCCTCGACTCCCGCGAGCCGCGACGGCGGACGCGCCACCTCCCCGGCGCCCTCGGCGACGCCGTCCGCCCCGGCCGCGCCGACGACGGCGCCCGAGGCGGAGAAGACGCCCGAGAAGACGGAGTCCGCGGCCGCCCCGGAGAAGACCGAGGAGCAGGCGCAGGACCGCAGGACGGCGCCCGACACCGAGAGGAAGGCGGGCGACCAGAGCCAGGGCAAGGGCCAGACCTCGGCCGAGTCCACCGCCGCCGCGGCGGTGCTGCGACTGGTCAACGCCGAGCGCGCGAAGGTGGGCTGCAGCCCGGTCACCGCGGACAGCGCACTGACCTCGCTGGCCACGGCGTTCAGCGACGACATGGCCGACCGGGGCTTCTTCGACCACACGGACCCCGACGGCGACACCCCGTGGGACCGCGCACAGGCGGCCGGTGTCAGCAACCTCGGCGGCGAGAACATAGCCCGCGGCCAGGCCGACGCCGAAGCCGTCATGCAGGCCTGGATGAACAGCCCCGGCCACAAGGCGAACATCCTGAACTGCGACTTCAAGACCCTCGGCGTGGGCGTCCACCTGGGCCCGGGCGGCCCTTGGTGGACGCAGAACTTCGGCTACTGAGTCCTCCGCGGACGACTCGGCCCGGGCGCCGGCCGGCAGCGCCACCCTCTTCGGGTGGGCTGCGGGCCGGCGCCCTCGGCCTGTCTCAGGTGGGCGGCGCCGTCCTCTCGACGGCGGCCCGCCTCGCCCTGAGGCAGCACGGTCACTCTCCCCCTTCGCTTACCAGCAGTAAGCGCCACCCTTCGGTGAGCGCTGCTCTGAAGTACGCTGAACCTATGACGACCGCGCAGTCGGCCCCGGAGGACCGGGACCTCCCGTTCAACGTGTTCGCCAAGTCCTGCCCGTCCCGCGGCACGCTGGAACACGTGACCGGGCGCTGGGGGGCGCTGACTCTGGGGGCGCTGTACGAGGGCTCGTTGCGGTTCAACGAGCTGCGCCGGCGGGTCGACGGCGTCAGCGAGAAGATGCTGTCGCAGACCCTGCACGCGCTGGAGCGCGACGGGCTCGTGCACCGCGAGGCGCAGCTGACGAACCCGCCCCGGGTGGACTACGAACTGACCCCGCTGGGCCGCGAGGTCGCCGAGCACCTGCTGGCGCTCATCCGTCTCCTGGAGGACAGCATGGACACCGTCCTCGAGGCCCGGGAGCGTTACGACGCGGCGCGCGGCGCCCGCTGACAGCGCGGGCAGAAGTAGCTGGAGCGGTTCATCCACGCCCGCCGGCGTATCGGCGACCCGCAGCGGCGGCAGGGCAGACCCTCGCGGCCGTACGCGTCCAGGGAACGGTCGAAGTAACCGGACTCGCCGTTGACGTTGACGTAGAGGCTGTCGAAGCTGGTGCCGCCGGCGACGAGGGCCGCGTTCATCACGTCGCGGACATGGCCCAGCAGCTGCAGGGTGCGGGGGCGGGTGAGGCCGGCCGTCGGGCGTTCGTAGTGGATGCGGGCGCGCCACAGCGCCTCGTCCGCGTAGATGTTGCCGACGCCGCTGATCAGCGACTGGTCGAGCAGCGCCCGCTTGATCGTGGTCCGCTTTCGGCGCAGCGCCTGGTGGAAGGCCTCGTCGTCGAAGAGCGGGTCGAGCGGGTCGCGGGCGATGTGCGCGATGACGTCGGGCAGGCCCTCGGGGGTGTTGTCGTGCAGCGACAGACCGCCGAAGGTCCGCTGGTCGACGAAGCGCAGCTCGGTGTCGCCCGCCGGGCCCTCGTCGGGCGACTGCGGCTCGGTGAAGCGGATGCGGATGCGCAGGTGCTTCTCGTCCGGCGCGGCGTGCGGCTGCATCAGCAGCTGGCCGCTCATGCCGAGGTGGGCCAGGACCGACTGGTCGGTGTCCTCGAGCGGCAGCCACAGGTACTTGCCGCGGCGGCGCGGGACGCCGATGCGGTGGCCCTTCAGCCGGTGCGCGAAGTCGTCCGCGCCGGCGACGTGGCGGCGCACGGCGCGCGGGTGCAGGACCTCGGCGTCGGCGACGGTCCGGTGGGCGACCCACCGCTCGAGTCCGCGCCGGACGACCTCGACCTCGGGCAGCTCGGGCATGACGTCCTCCCAGGACCGGTGGAACGAGCACCGAGCGCCCGCCCCGGTGCGGGGACGGGCGCTCGGGCCGTGCGTGCTACGTCAGGCGGAGGCCGACGGGGCGTCGGCGCTCTTGCCGGAGGCTTCGGCCTCGGCGGCCTGGACGACCTCTTCGGCCTCCTGAGCCGCCTTGGCCCGCTCGTCCGCCGCGGCCTTGATGGACCGCCATGCGGACTCGGCGGCCTGCTGCTCCGCCTCCTTCTTGCTGCGGCCGGTGCCGGTGCCGTACGAGACGCCTCCGACGCGGGCGGCAGCAGTGAAGGTCTTCTCGTGGTCGGGGCCGGTCTCCGTGACCAGGTACTCGGGAACGCCGAGCCCCTCGGTCGCGGTGAGCTCCTGGAGACTGGTCTTCCAGTCCAGGCCGGCTCCCAGGTTCGAGGACTTCTCGATCAGCGGGTCGAACAGGCGGTGCACCAGCTCCGCCGCCGATTCCAGGCCCTGGTCGAGATAGACCGCGCCGATCACCGCTTCGAGGGTGTCGGCGAGGATGGACGCCTTGTCCCGGCCGCCCGTTCCCTCTTCACCGCGGCCGAGCCGGATGAAGGAGCCGAGGTCGAGCCCGCGGCCCACCTCCGCCAGCGCACGCGAGTTGACCACCGCGGCCCGCAGCTTGGCCAGCTGGCCTTCGGGCAGGTCGGGGTGGGTGCGGTACAGCGTGTCGGTGACGACGAGGCCGAGCACGGAGTCCCCGAGGAACTCCAGCCGCTCGTTCGTCGGCAGACCGCCGTTCTCGTACGCGTAGGAACGGTGGGTCAGCGCACGCACCAGAAGGGCGGACTCGACCGTGTAGCCGAGCCGCCCTTCCAGAAGCGTTGGGGACGAGGCCTGGTTGTCCGCAGAGTTTTTCTTCGGCGTGGACACAGTGCCTCTCACCAGCCGCTCAGACCTCGAGGACCTGGCGCTTGTTGTAAGTGCCGCAAGACGGGCACGCGATGTGCTGCTGCTTGGGCTCGTGGCAGCGCTCGCACGCAACCAGGGTGGGGACCGCAGCCTTCCACTGCGACCGGCGGTGGCGCGTGTTGCTGCGCGACATCTTCCGCTTCGGAACAGCCACGGCTACTTCTCCTGCTTCTCGTCGACGCCGGCATCGGCGCCGCTCATCTCGTCCTTCTCGCCGTCCTTCATGGTGCCGGCGAGTCCCTGCAATGCCGCCCAACGGATGTCGACGGCGTCGTGATGGTGGTCCGGGTCGTCCGCCAGCCGTGCTCCGCACTCGGAGCACAGTCCCGGGCAGTCTTCCTGGCACACCGGCTGCATCGGCAGTGCGAGCACCACCGCGTCGCGCAGCACCGGCTCGAGGTCGAACAGGCCGTCCTCGAGGAGGAGCCGGTCCTCGTCGTCCTCGGCGTCGTCGCCCGGTTCCGCGATCACGCGGCCCCGGTCGTCGGCGTCAGGGTACGAGAACATCTCCTGGAAGTCCGCTTCGAGCTCCAGCTCGAGCGGCTCCAGACACCTTACGCACTCCCCCTCGGCCTTGGCACGGGCGGTGCCTGTGACGAGCACACCTTCCATGACCGACTCGAGCCGGAGTTCGAGCTCCACCGGGGCGCCTTCCGGCACTCCGACCACTCCCGCGATACCGAGGTCCTGGGGAGCGTCGACCGTACGGGTCAGGCGCTGCAGCGCACCGGGCCGCCGCCCCAGCTCGTGCGTGTCGAACACGAGGGGGTTGCGGTGGTCGAGGCGGGCGTTCAGAGCCATTCCTGCTTTCGATCTTCGAGCTCAGAGGGTGTCGCTGCCGTACGGTGCGTTCCCGGGCAGCGTGGATCGCGGTCATACGCGCGACCGAAGAGCAAGGATACTGGACCTTTCGCTCTCGGCCCAATCCGCCCCTAGAGGCCCCGCTCGCGCTGGTACGCCTCGAGCTGCTCGGGCGTGATCATGCTCGTGTCGAACAGGCTCGTCTCGTCCAGCGCGTACCCCTGCTGCTGCGGCACGTGCTGGGCGGCCTGGCCGGGGTCGTACGCCTGCTGGGAGGCGTCGTAGCCCTGGTAGGCCGCGTACGGGTTGGCCTGGGCGTAGCCGCCCGCCTGGGCGTACGGGTCCTGGGCGCCGCCGTACTGCTGCTGGTAGCCGCCGTAGGGGTCGGCCTGCTGGGCGTCGTAGCCGTACGCGGGCTCCGGCTGGGCGTACGGCTGTGTCTGCGGCTGCGGGGGCTGCTGGGGCCGGGGCGGCTGCTGCGGCTCGGACCGGCGGCCCCGGGCGTCCTGCTCGGCGAGGGAGGCCAGGTCGGCGAGGTAGTCGGCGTCGCTGGAGTGCTGGACGGTGGTGGGGTCGTCGGCCAGCGCGCCCAGGTCGTCGGTGGCGATCCGGCCGTGCAGCTTCTGCCGGCCGCGGCCGACCGCCTCCAGCGTCTTGGCGAGCACCGCCTCGAAGGCGCCGAGCTTGACGTCGACGTAGGCGTCCGCGTTGCGGCGCAGCGTCTCCGGGTCGTGGCTGCGCTCGGGGGCGTCCTCGTCCTCGTAGCCCTGCTCGTCGAGGCCGGGGCCGGTGCCGAGCAGCTTCTCGCGGCCGCGGCCGACGGAGCCGAGGGTCTTGGTGAGGACGACCTCGAAGTTGGCGAGCTTGGAGTCCACGTAGTCGTCGGCCTCCGCGCGGATCTCCTCGGCCTCCTGGCGGGCCTCGGCGAGGATCCGGTCGGCCTCGGCCTGGGAGCGGCGGGCGATCTCGGTCTCGGCGACCAGCGAGCCGCGCTGGGCGTGGGCCTCGGAGATGATCCGCTCGGCCTCCTGGCGGGCCTGTTCGACCATCTGCTCGCGGCCGCCGATCAACTCCTCGGCCTGGGCGAGGGAGTCGGGCAGCGCCGCGCGCACCTCGTCGAGCATGGCGAGCAGTTCGGCGCGGTTGACCACGCACGACGCCGACATGGGCATCGACCGGGCGCTTGAGACCGCGGCGACGATCTCGTCCAGCTTCTTCTGCACGTCCACCGTGTGCTCGCCACTCTCTACAGCTGTGTTGGAGACGGACGGGACGACTGTACGGCCATGGGGCGGCCGGTGGACAACGGATGCCCTTCACCGTCCGTGGCGCCGGGGCGCGTTCAGTCCTTGTTCAGGCGTTCGGTGAGTGCCGTCAGGACCTCGGCGGGCACCAGGTGGGAGACGTCTCCGCCCCAGGCCGCGACCTCCTTGACGAGCGAGGAGGACAGGAAGCTGTAGGTGGGGTTGGTGGGGACGAAGAGGGTCTCCACGCCCGAGAGGCCGTTGTTCATCTGGGCCATCTGCAGCTCGTAGTCGAAGTCGCTGACCGCGCGCAGGCCCTTGACGATGGCGGGGATGTCGCGCTGCTTGCAGAAGTCGACGAGGAGGCCGTGGAAGGCCTCGACCCGGACGTTGCCGTATTCGGCGGTGACGGTGCGGATCAGGTCGATCCGCTCCTCGATCTCGAACAGGCCCTTCTTGGACTTGTTGATCATCACCGCGACGTAGACCTCGTCGTACAGCCGGGAGGCCCGGGCGATGATGTCGAGGTGTCCGTTGGTGATCGGGTCGAACGACCCGGGACATACGGCGCGGCGCACTGGTGGTCCCTCGCTCTCCGGTCCGGTCATCGTGCGTCTTCGCACGTAGAGGCGGCGCGACCGTACCAAAACGTTCCCTCGCCGTAACGACGGGCCCGGATGGCCTCGAAACCCGGCGGGAAGGCGAATTCTCCGCCTCTGGTGCTGCGCTCCACGGTGACGAGGGCGTCGTCGGTGAGCCACCCCTGGGAGCGGAGTGTGAGGAGGATCTCCCGAAGATCGGAGTCGGACACGGCGTAGGGCGGGTCGAGGAAGACGAGGTCGTACGGCTGCTCCGGCGCCGCGGTCCGGACGATCTGCTCCGCTTTGCCGGACCTCACTTCGGCGCCCGGGAGGCCGAGCGACTTCACGTTCTCCCGGACGGTGCGCGCCGCGCGGGCGTCGGCCTCGACGAGCAGGACGTGTCCGGCGCCGCGGGACAGGGCCTCCAGGCCGACGGCGCCGGAGCCGGCGTAGAGGTCGAGGACGCGTTCGCCGTCGAGGGGGCCGCCGAGCAGCGACTGCCAGGTGGAGAAGAGCCCTTCGCGCGCCCGGTCGGAGGTGGGGCGGGTGCCCTGCCCGGGCGGGACGGCCAGGCGGCGTCCGCCGGCGGTGCCGGCGATCACGCGGGTCATGTCCTCGGTCCTTGTCCGTGAGTACGGGTCGGTGGGTGCGGGCCGGTGGCCGCGTCCCAGTCTGTCAGCCCTTCTCCAGGTACTGCTCACGCTCCTCGTCCAGCAGGGCGTCCAGCGCGGTGCGCAGGGCGGGCAGGCGCTCCAGGTCCGGGTCGGCGGCGACGATCCTGGTGGCCTCCTCACGGGCCTCGGCGATGACCTCCTCGTCGTCGATGACGGCGAGCATGCGCAGGCTGGACCGGGTGCCGGACTGGGCCTGGCCCAGCACGTCTCCCTCGCGGCGCTGTTCGAGGTCGATGCGGGAGAGCTCGAAGCCGTCGAGGGTGGACGCGACGGCGTCCAGCCTCTGGCGGGCGGCGCTCGCCTCGGGCATCTCGCTGACCAGCAGGCACAGTCCGGGGGCCGAGCCGCGGCCGACGCGGCCGCGCAGCTGGTGCAGCTGGGAGACGCCGAAGCGGTCGGCGTCCATGATCACCATCACGGTGGCGTTCGGGACGTTGACGCCGACCTCGATGACGGTGGTGGCCACCAGGACGTCCACCTCACCGGCGGCGAACCGGCGCATCACGGCGTCCTTGTCGTCGGGCTGCATCCTGCCGTGCAGGGCCTCGACGCGCAGTCCGGCCAGCGGGCCGCGCGCGAGCTGCTCGGCGGTGTCGAGGACGGCGAGCGGGGGACGCTTCTCCGCCTCGTCCTCGTCGGACTTCTTCTTCGCCTTGGCCCCGTCCTCCTCGTCACCGATGCGCGGGCAGACCACGTACGCCTGGTGGCCCTTCTCCACCTCCTCGCGCACGCGCTCCCAGGCGCGGGCGAGGAAGTGCGGCTTGTCGGCGGCCGGGACGACATGGCTGGCGATGGGCGAGCGGCCGGCCGGGAGCTGGTCGAGGACGGAGGTCTCCAGGTCGCCGAAGACGGTCATGGCGACCGTGCGCGGGATGGGCGTGGCCGTCATGACGAGGAGGTGCGGCGGCTGCTTGCCCTTGCCGCGCAGGGCGTCGCGCTGCTCGACGCCGAAACGGTGCTGCTCGTCGACGACGACCAGGCCGAGGTCGTGGAACTGCACCTTGTCCTCGATGAGCGCGTGCGTGCCGATGACGATGCCGGCCTCGCCGGTGGCCAGGTCGAGCAGGGCGTGGCGGCGGGCGGCGGCGCCCATGGAGCCGGTGAGCAGGACCACCTTGGTGGCGTTCTCCGCGCCGCCGAGCATGCCTCCCTGGGCCAGCTCGCCCATCATCTCGGTGACGGAGCGGTGGTGCTGCTGGGCGAGCACCTCGGTGGGCGCGAGCATCGCCGCCTGGCCTCCCGCGTCGACGACGGCGAGCATGGCGCGCAGGGCGACCAGGGTCTTGCCGGAACCGACCTCGCCCTGGAGCAGGCGGTGCATGGGGTGGTCGGTGGCGAGGTCGGCGAAGATCTCCTCGGAGACCTTGCGCTGGCCCTCGGTGAGCGTGAAGGGGAGACGGTCGTCGAAGGCGGCGAGGATGCCGTCGGGCCGGGGTCGGCGGGGCACGGCCGGGAGCTGGGCGTCCGCGTACCGACGGCGGGCGAGGGCGACCTGGAGGACGAACGCCTCGTCCCACTTGAGGCGGGCGCGGGCCTCCTCGATGTCCGCCTTGGTGTGCGGGCGGTGGATCTTCAGCAGCGCCTCGGGCAGCGGGACCAGGCCGCGGCCCTCTCGCAGCGACTCCGGCAGCGGGTCGGCGGCCTCCTGGGCGCTGGGCAGCACGGTCTGCAGCGCCTTGCCGATCTTCCAGGACTCCAGCTTGGCGGTGGCCGGGTAGATCGGGATGAGCGCGCCCGCCCAGGTCTCTACCGTCTCCTCGGCGTCCTCGCGCAGCAACTCGTAGGCCGGGTGGGCGAGTTGGAGGCGGCGGTTGAAGACGGAGACCTTGCCGGCGAACATCGCGCGGGTGCCCGGCAGAAGTTCCTTGTGCGGCTTGTGGACGCCGGCGCCGAAGAAGACCAGCTGGAGCCGGCCTCTGCCGTCGGTGATCGTCACTTCCAGGCGCTGGCCCTTGCCGCGCGGGGCGCGGCTGGAGGCGAAGGTGTGCAGCCGGGCGTCGGCGACCTGCGCGACCACGGTGACGTGCTCGTCCATCGGCAGGTCGGCGAGGTGGGTGAGCTGGCCGCGCTCCTCGTACCGGCGGGGGTAGTGGTGCAGCAGGTCGCCGACGGTGTGCAGGCCGAGGTGCTCGGCCATCACCTTCGCGGTGGCGGGGCCGAGCACTTTCTTCAGTGGTTCGTCCAGTGCGGGCACGGAATCCATTGGACACCACTCCACTGACAGAGCGGGGACGGCGGGGCCGCCTCCCCGGTCCGCGCCGGGCGACGGCGGACGGGTCACTCGACGCCGATGAGGAGGACGGAGCCCTGCCGGCCGCCGTGGTGGACGACGGTGTCGACGGCCAGGTAGGCCTCGCGGACCCGCGCCTGAAGGCGTTCGGCGACGGACTCCGGGGCGCCGTCGCCGACGACCAGCGTCACCAGCTCCCCGCCGGCCGCGAGCATGCGGTCCAGAACGGCCAGCGCGGTCTCGGTGAGGTCCTGGCCGATGACCGCCACGTCGCCGTCGACCAGGCCGAGGACGTCGCCGGCCTGGCAGATGCCGGCCATGGTCCAGGACTGCCGCTCGGCGACGGTCACCTCCGCGTAGCGGGTCGCGCCGGCGGCGGAGGTCATGGCCACCACGTCCTCGTCGAAGCGGCGCTGCGGCTCGTGCACCGCGAGCGCCGCGATGCCCTGCACCGCGGAGCGGGTGGGGATGAGCGCCACCCGGACGCCCTCCGCCCGCACCTGCTCGGCGGCCGCGGCGGCGGTGTGGCGCAGCTCGGCGTCGTTGGGCAGCAGCACCACCTCGCGTGCGTGGGCGCGCCGTACGGCCTGGACCAGCTCGCCGCTCGCGGGCGGCTCCCCGGGCCGGGCGAGCACGGCCGTGGCGCCGGCCTCCGTGCAGAGCGCCGCCAGGCCCTCACCGGGCACCACGGCCACCACGGCCCGCTGGACGCGCTCGGCGGGCGTCCGCTCGGCCCCCGGCGCGTGCGCGTCCCCGATGCCGAAGTGGGTGATCCGGATGCGGTACGGCCGTCCCGCCTCGACGCCCGCCTCCACGGCGGCGCCGGCGTCGTCGACGTGCACATGGACGTTCCACAGGCCGTCGCCGCCGACCACGACGAGGGAGTCGCCGAGCGCGTCGAGCCGCTCCCGCAGCCGGGCGACGGCCGCGTCCTCGGCCTCCAGCAGGTAGATCACCTCGAAGGCGGGACCTCCGGGCCGCGGTGGGGCGTCGTCGTCCGCGCAGGGAGCGGCGACCGTGTGCGCCGCCTCGGTGCGCGGGTACGGTCCGGGCCCGCGTGCCGCCGGGCCCCGGGGCGTCTCCCCGGTGAGCGACTCCACCAGCGCCGCCAGGACGGTCACCAGGCCGCGTCCGCCCGCGTCGACCACGCCCGCCTGCCGCAGGACGTCCAGCCGGTCCGGGGTCTCGGCGAGCGCCGTGCGGGCGCCCTCGTAGGCGGCACGGGCCACCGCGCCGCAGTCGCCGTCGGCGGCCCCGGCCGCGTCGGCGGCGGCCGAGGCGACCGTGAGGACCGTGCCCTCGACAGGGTGCGCCACCGCCTGCCGGGCGGAGTCGGCCGCGTGCCGCAGGGCGAGCCCGAGGCCCGTGCCGTCGGCGTGCGCCGGGGCGTCGTCGCCGGCCAGCACCTGGGCCATGCCGCGCAGCAGCTGGGCGAGGATCGTCCCGGAGTTGCCGCGCGCGCCGATCAGCGCGCCGTGCGCCATCGCTCGTACCGCGTCGGCGAGGGTGGGGCGGCCGGGGTCCCCGCCACCGCCCGCCTCGTGACCGGCGAACACCGCCTCCACGGCCGTGACCGCGGACTCCAGCGTCAGATAGAGGTTGGTGCCGGTGTCACCGTCCGCCACGGGATAGACGTTGATCGCGTCGATCTCCTCGCGGGCCCGTCCGAGCGCGTCGAGCGCGAGACCGCACCAGGCACGCACCGCGAGAGCATCGAACGTCTGCGGCACCTGCGGCACCTGCGCCTCCTCGAGCTGCTGGACGTGGCACGCAGCGTAGACGGTGGGCCCCCGCCTGCCGGAAGAGGGCCGCAGGCGGCCCTGTGAGCTGGCATGCTAGTTTCGTCCTACGGGTGCAGCCGTTGTATGCTGCTCCGGTTGCCCGATCCGATCGGGCGTCTCCCCTGGCAACGCCACTCAGATCCGCCCGGCTCTTCGAGCTCAGGATCTGTATCCCGGCCTGCCGGGATCAACCGTAAGTGCATCTGAAGTCTTTGGAGTGACCCGTGGCTGCCAACTGCGACGTCTGCGGCAAGGGGCCGGGCTTCGGCAACAACATCTCGCACTCGCACCGCCGTACGCCCCGCCGCTGGAACCCGAACATCCAGCGTGTGCGTACCGTGGTCGGCGGGACGCCGAAGCGCGTGAACGCCTGCACCTCGTGCATCAAGGCCGGCAAGGTCTCGCGCTGACGCAATCGCTGAGCGCGCGGCCACAGCCGGTATCGCCGCAACGAGCCGGTCCACCTCAGGGTGGACCGGCTTTTTGCTGTACCCAGCGGCAGGGCGCCGGCCGGACGGCCGGGTGACGCACGGGAGACTCGAGCGCCCCCGTGCTCGGCACGCGGCGGTCACCCGGCTGTCAGGCGGACCGCCGCGCCCCTGAGCGGCCGGCGCCCGGCGGCCGTTGCGGGATGCGCCAGTCGCGCGGTCCGGGTGCCGCCCGGCGGCGCGGTTCGGTCCGCCCCCAAGGCCGACGCGGCACCACGTGGCCCGGATGGCGGGAGCGACGGAAACGTTCGTTCTCCCGTCCCGGCGGGCCGGCCGACGCCCGTCGGTCGTCCAGGCGTCCTACGCCTCTCCATGCCGCAGCGCCCACCCGTGATCCACCGGGCCGATCCCCCCGCCGAGGGAGAAGCCCGACGCCAGCGCCCCGGTGACGTAGGCCTTCGCCGCGTTCACCGCTTCTGGGACCGTGTGTCCCCGGGCGAGGTACGAGGCGATGGCGGAGGCCAGGGTGCAGCCGGTGCCGTGGGTGTGGCGGTTGTCGTGGCGGGGGGCGCGGAGCCAGTGTTCCTCCGTGCCGTTCGCGAGGAGGTCGACGGCCTCCTGCGACGCGCCGCCGGCGAGGTGGCCGCCCTTGATCACCACCCAGCGCGGGCCGAACTCCAGCACGGCCGCGGCGGCCCGCCGCATGTCCGGCTCGGAGGCCACGCGCACGCCGGTGAGCTGCGCGACCTCGTCCAGGTTGGGGGTGACCACGGTCGCCACCGGCAGCAGTTTCGTGCGGACGGAGTCCAGCGCCGACGCCGCCAGCAGCGCGTCGCCGTGCTTGGAGACGCCCACCGGGTCCACGACCGTCGGCGCGTCCGTGCCGGCCAGCAAGTCGGCGACCGTCCCGACGAGTTCGGCCGAGGACAGCATGCCGGTCTTGACCGCCTGCACGCCGATGTCGTCGACCACGCTGCGGTACTGGGCGCGCACCGCCTCCACCGGCAGCTCCCAGGCGCCCTGCACGCCGACGGAGTTCTGCGCGGTCACCGCGGTGAGCACGCTCATGCCGTGCACACCGAGCGCCAGCATGGTCTTCAGGTCGGCCTGGATGCCCGCTCCCCCTCCGGAGTCGGAGCCGGCCACCGTCAGCACCCGGGGCGGCGCGCTCATGACTCGATGTCCCCGAAGTGGTCCCAGCCGCCCTGACTGGTCCACGGCGCCCCGTCCACCGTCACCTGCGGCAGCGCGGACGGGTTGAGCACCTCCCCGATGACCTTCCACCGGGCGGGCAGCTTCACGTCCGGCGGGAAGGTGGCCACGATCGCGTGGTCCTCGCCGCCGGTCAGCACCCACTGCATGGGGTCGACGCCGACGGCCTGCCCGATGTCGTTCATCTGCGAGGGGATGTCGATCGCCCCGGAGCGGACGTCGATGCGCACCTTGCTGGCCTCGGCGATGTGGCCGAGGTCGGCGATCAGCCCGTCGCTGACGTCGCACATGGCGGTCGCGCCCAGTCCTGCGGCGGCCGGGCCCGCGTGGTACGGCGGCTCGGGGCGCCGGTGCGCCTCGACGAAGGCGCGCGGGGAGCGGAAGCCACGGGAGAGCACCGCGTACCCGGCCGCGGACCAGCCGAGCCAGCCGGTCACCGCGACGATGTCGCCGGGCTGCGCCCCGCCCCGGGTGACGGGCTCCTGGTTGCGCAGGTCGCCGAGCGCGGTGATGGACACCGTGATGGTGTCACCGCGCACGACGTCCCCGCCGACGACCGCCGCGCCGGCCACCTGGCACTCGTCGCGCAGGCCGTCCATGAGTTCGCTGGGCCAGGTCACCGGCAGTTCGGCGGGCACGACCAGGCCGAGCAGCAGCGCGGTCGGCACGGCGCCCATGGCGGCGATGTCGGCGAGGTTCTGGGCGGCGGCCTTGCGGCCGACGTCGTAGGCCGTGGACCAGTCGCGGCGGAAGTGGCGCCCCTCCACCAGGACGTCGGTGCTGGCCACGACCCGCCGGTCGGGCGCGGAGACCACCGCGGCGTCGTCGCCGGGGCCGACCCGGACCGCCGGGGTGGTGGTGAGACGGGAGGTGAGCTCCCTGATGAGCCCGAACTCCCCGAGCTCACCAACAGTGCCCTTCATTTCCCTTACGCCCCTTCTATCCCTGTCCGTGCCCGGTCGCGGGTCGTCCGAGTCCTCGCTACGGTCGAACTGACCGCCGACTTCTCTCGTCCCTGTACCCCGGCGCGGGGGCCCCGGTTCCCGCAGGTCTCCCCGCGACGAGCGGCGACGCGATACCGTGGCGTTCCTTTTCCCCACATGATCCTCGTGGCCGCCCTGGAGGTTCCGTGGTACAGGCGTACATCCTGATCCAGACGGAGGTCGGCAAAGCGTCGACCGTCGCCGATCTGATCGGCAAGATCCCTGGAGTCGTCCAGGCCGAGGACGTGACGGGTCCCTACGACGTCATCGTGCGCGCCCAGGCCGACACCGTCGACGACCTGGGACGCATGGTCGTCGCCAAGGTCCAGCAGGTGGACGGCATCACCCGCACCCTGACCTGCCCGGTGGTGCATCTGTAGCCCCCGTCTACCCTGTCCCGGTGAACTCCTTCCGTCACCGGCACGCCGTTTGCTCCGCCCTCGCGGTGCTGATCACCGTCGCGGGCTGCTCCTCGGCAGACGACGACGTGTCCGCGGCGGTTCCCAGCCCGGACGCGAAGGTCACCGAGCTGTGTCAGAACCTGGACGAGGTCCTGCCGGCGACGGTGGACGGTGAGAGCCGCGACGACCCCGAACCCGCGTCCGAACTGACCGCGGGCTGGGGCGGCGTGGCGATCATACTGCGGTGCGGTGTCGGGCGGCCGCCGAAGATGACGGATCCCAAGGTCGCCAACGGCCAGGACGCCGACGCGGTGCCCGGCGGCGTCAACGGCGTCGACTGGCTGATGGAGCGGCAGGGCGACGGCGTCCAGCGCTTCACCACCGCCAACCGCGAGGCGTACGTCGAGGTCGAGGTGGCCGACGGGCGGGACAGCACGGGTGTGCTGATCGACCTGGCCCCGGCCGTGAAGAAGGCGATCCCCGAAGGGATCGCCTCCTGACACGCACGCGGGGCGCGGCTCAGCGCAGTCCGGTGGACCGGCGCAGCGCCGCCTGGATCAGCAGGTCGACGAGCTCCTGGTAGCTCACGCCGGTCGCCTGCCACATCTGCGGGTACATCGAGATGGGCGTGAAGCCGGGCATGGTGTTGATCTCGTTGATCACGAACTCGCCGTCCTCGGTGAGGAAGAAGTCCGCGCGGACCAGGCCCTCGCAGGAGGCCGCGTCGAACGCCTCGACCGCGAGCCGGCGCACCTCGGCCGTCTCCTCGTCGGTCAGCGGCGCCGGCACGACGCCGGGCGTGGAGTCGATGTACTTCGCCTCGAAGTCGTAGTACGCGTGCGTGTCCGGCGGGGGGATCTCGGCGGGCAGCGAGGCGCGCGGACCGTCCTCGAACTCCAGCACGCCGCACTCGATCTCGCGTCCGCGCAGCGCCGCCTCGACGAGGATCTTCGGGTCGTGGCGCCGGGCCTCGGCGACGGCGTCGTCCAAGCCGGAGAGGCCGTCGACCTTGGTGATGCCGATGGACGAGCCGGCCCGTGCGGGCTTCACGAACAGCGGCCAGCCGTGCTCGCCGGCGAAGTCCACGATCCGCTTGCGGGCGGCGGCCTCGTCCTGCGTCCACTCGCGCGGCCGGATCACCAGGTAGGGGCCGACCTTGAGCCCGAAGGAGGTGAACACCCGCTTCATGTACTCCTTGTCCTGGCCGACGGCCGAGGACAGCACACCGGAGCCCACGTAGGGGATGCCGGAGAGTTCGAGCAGCCCCTGGAGGGTGCCGTCCTCGCCGTAGGGGCCGTGGAGCACCGGGAAGACCACGTCGACCTCACCGAGTGCCTTGGGCACCGATCCCGGCTCGCTGTACACGACTTCGCGGTCCGCGGGGTCGACGGGGAGCACCACCGCGCCCTCCGTGGACTCGGCCAGCTGGTCGACGCTGGGCGTGCGGCGCTCGGCGATCGCCATGCGTTCCGGTTCGTCGGCGGTGAGCGCCCACCGGCCGTCCTGGGTGATGCCGATCGGCAGGACGTCGTACCTGGTCCGGTCGATGGCCTTGAGGACGGCGCCGGCGGTGACCACGGAGATCCCGTGCTCGGAGCTGCGCCCGCCGAACACGACGGCCACACGCGGCTTGCGCGACGGCGAGTCGGGGCTCTGGGGGAGGTTCTCGGTGCTCATATCGCGACGAGCGTACCCGCTGCCGGAGCCGGGACACAGCGCCCGCAACGCCGTGCGTGGGCCGAACGGAGGGGTCCGGCGCCCGACCCGTCGCTCAGCGTCGCTCGGGCTTCGCGCTGCGCGACATCAGCTCCTTCAGGGCCACCTGAGGAGGCTTGCCCTCGTGCACGATCCCGACGACCGTCTCGGTCAGCGGCATGTCGACGCCGTGCCGGCGGGCCAGGTCCAGCACCGACTCGCAGGACTTGACGCCCTCGGCGGTCTGCTTGGTGACCGCGATGGTCTCCTGCAGGGTCAGCCCCTTGCCGAGGTTGGTGCCGAAGGTGTGGTTGCGGGACAGCGGCGAGGAGCAGGTGGCCACCAGGTCGCCCAGGCCCGCGAGTCCGGAGAAGGTCAGCGGGTCGGCGCCGAGCGCGACTCCGAGCCGGGTGGTCTCGGCGAGGCCGCGGGTGATGAGCGAGCCCTTGGTGTTGTCACCGAGCCCCATGCCGTCGGCGATGCCGACGGCGAGACCGATGACGTTCTTCACCGCGCCGCCCAGCTCGCAGCCGATGACGTCGGTGTTGGTGTACGGCCGGAAGTAGGGGGTGTGGCAGGCGGTCTGGAGCCGCCGGGCGACCTCTTCGTCGGTGCAGGCGACGACGGCGGCGGCCGGCATCCGGGCGGCGATCTCGCGGGCCAGGTTGGGGCCGGTCACCACGGCGATCCGCTCCCGGCCGACCTTGGCGACGTCCTCGATCACCTCGCTCATGCGCATCGCGGAGCCGAGTTCCACGCCCTTCATCAGGGACACCAGCACCGTGCGCGGCGCGAGCAGGTCGCGCCACTGCGCGAGGTTGCCGCGGAGCGTCTGCGAGGGCACGGCGAGGACGGTGAAGTCCGCGCCGCGCGCGGCCTCGGCGGCGTCCGAGGTGGCCCGCAGGTTCTCGGGGAGTTCGACCCCGGGCAGGTAGTCGGGGTTGATGCGGGTGGAGTTGATCGCGTCGGCGAGTTCGGGGCGCCGTCCCCACAGCACGACGTCGCAGCCCGCGTCGGCGAGGACCATGCCGAAGGCCGTCCCCCAGGATCCGGTGCCGAAGACGGCCGCCTTGACCGGCTCGCTCACGTGCCCAGCCCCTCTTCGCGTACTTCCCGGACGGCGGCGCGCTCGCCCCGGGTGCCGTCCTGCCGCCGGTTGCGCTGCGTGTGCGTCCTGCGGCGCTGTTCCATGCGCTCCAGGCGCGGGTCGTAGGGGGTCTCGGGGGCCTTCTCGCCGCGGATCTCCTCCAGCTGGCGGGTCACGGCGGCCATGATCGCCTCGGTGGCCTCCTTGAGGAGCTCCGGCGTCATCTCCCGGTCGTGGAAGCGCGACAGGTCGACCGGCGGGCCGGCCAGCACCCTGCTGGTCTTGCGCGGGAACAGCCGCGGCTTCCTGGCGTACGGCGGGAGCAGTTCGTTGGCGCCCCACTGGGCGACCGGGATCACCGGGCACTTGGTCTGCAGCGCGACGCGCGCGGCGCCGGTCTTGGCGGTCATGGGCCAGCCGTCCGGGTCCCGGGTGAGGGTGCCCTCGGGATAGAAGGCGACGCACTCCCCGCGCTCCACGGCGTCGATGGCGGCGCGGAAGGCGCTCAGCGCGTCGGTGCTCTCGCGGTAGACGGGGATCTGCCCGGTGCCGCGCATCGCGGCGCCGACGAAGCCCTTGCTGAAAAGCCCGCTCTTCGCGAGGAATCGCGGAACACGGCCGGTGTTGTACTGGAAGTGCGCGTAGGCCAAAGGATCGATGTGCGAATTGTGGTTCACCGCGGTGATAAATCCACCCTCGGCCGGAATGTTCTCCATTCCGCGCCAGTCCCGCTTGAGCAGTACCACCAGCGGCGGTTTGCAGATCACCGCGGCGAAGCGGTACCAGAAGCCGATTCTGCGGCGCGGCACGAGTACACCTTCCTCTTACGGACGACGGGCCCAGGTCCCGGCCCCCTCAAGGCCGGGCGGGCCGCACAAGTGTCGCCCCGGGCCGCCGGTCTGTCGAGAACACCGTACGCCCGGTCCCCCGGCCGTCGGCCGCCCCGGGTGACAATGGCCGTGACAAGAGAGGGACGCAACACTCGTGCAGTGGACCTTGGTGGTACCCCTGAAGCCCCTGCCGCAGGCGAAGAGCAGGCTGGCGGACACCGCGGACGACGGTCTGCGGCCGGGTCTGGCGCTGGCGTTCGCGCAGGACACGGTGGCCGCCGCGCTCGGCTGTCCGGCGGTGCGGGATGTGGTGGTCGTCACCAACGACGCCCTGGCGGCCAGGGAGCTGGCGGCGCTGGGCGCCGGGACCGTCCCGGACCTTCCGCGGGCCGGGCTCAACGCCGCGCTCGTCCATGCCGCGACGGTGGTGGGCGCCGCCCGCCGCGCGGCCCCGGTGGCGGCCCTGAACGCGGATCTGCCGGCGCTGCGCCCCGCGGAACTGGCCCGGGTGCTGGACGCGGCGGCGGAATTCCCGCGGTCCTTTCTCGCGGATTCCGCCGGACTCGGCACGACGCTTCTCGCCGCGAGGCGCGGCCGTGAACTGCGTCCGCAATTCGGCGTCGGTTCACGCGCCCGGCACCGGGCGTCCGGCGCGGTGGAGCTCACGCTCGACGCTGTCGACTCCGTACGCCAGGACGTGGACACCGGCGGAGACCTGCGGGCCGCGCTGGCGCTGGGCGTCGGCCCCCGCACGGCCGCGGCCGCCGCGCGGCTGCCCGCCGGGCAGCAGTAGGCTGCCGCACATGCAGGCCACCGCGTACACCTACGACCCCGACAGCCGCAGCGGTCAGGTGCTGCTGGACGACGGCACCCCGGTCCCCTTCGACGCCGCGGCGTTCGACGCGGGCGGTCTCCGGCTGCTGCGTCCCGGGCAGCGGGTGCGGCTGGAGACTGAGGGCGAGGGCGCGTCCCTGAGGATCACGCTGGTGACGCTGCAGACGTTCTGACGGGCGCGGGCGGCCCCGGACGCACCGCGGGCCGGGCTCCCGGGGAGTCCGGCCCGACACGTGAGTACCGCTTGCCCGAAGGGGGGGACGAGGCGTCCGCTACTTCTTGCGGGCGGTGGTCTTCTTGGCGGTGGTCTTGCGCGCGGTCGACTTCTTGGCGGGGGCCTTCTTGACCGTCGCCTTCTTCGCCGGGGCCTTCTTCGCCGTGGTCTTCTTCGCGGCGGTGCTCTTGGCCGCGGCAGTCGACTTGGCGGGGGCCTTCTTCGCCGTGGTCTTGCTCGCCGTGGTCTTGGCGGTGGCCTTCTTGGCCGTCGTCTTCTTCGCGGCCGCCTTCTTGGCGGTGGCGGCCTTCTTGGCCGTCGTCTTCTTGGCCGCGGCCTTCTTCACCGTCGCCGAAGCGCCGCCGGTGAGGCTGCCCTTGGGAGCCTTCTTCACGGCGACCTCGCCGCCGCGCGGCAGCTTCTTCGAGCCGCTGACCAGGTCCTTGAAGCCCTGACCCGCGCGGAAACGCGGGACGGAGGTCTTCTTGACCCGAACCCGCTCGCCCGTCTGGGGGTTGCGGGCGTAACGGGCGGGGCGGTCGACCTTCTCGAACGAACCGAAGCCGGTGACCGAGACCCGCTCCCCCGAGACGACCGCGCGGACGATGGCGTCCAGTACGTGGTCGACGGCGTCGGCGGCCTGCTGGCGGCCGCCCACCTTGTCGGCAATCGCTTCTACGAGCTGCGCCTTGTTCACGTCTTCCCCTTCGGAGACATCGCCAGAACGAATGTGTTCAAGCTTTTTCGCACGTTAGGCAGATATATACCGCAAATCAAACACGAAACGGGCTAATCACCCTTGTGCCGCAACGAACTCGGCTGTCCCGAGCGGTTCAGCGTTCCTCGCCGGGGATCCGTCCCTCGTCGAGGTCCGCCATGAACCGCTCCAGACGCCTTGCCGCACCGGCGAGATCGTGCTTGGCCGCGGCCGTAATGACCAACAGCTTCCGGGTCAGCGCCATACGTACGCCCTCCGGGACTTGCAGTGCGCGCACCCTCGAGTGCGCTTCCTTGAGCCGGACCGCGACCGCCGTATAGAGCTGGAGTTGGCCGTCGTGTCCCATGCACAGATTGTGCCATCTGGGGCGAGTTGTCGCCTGCGCAGGGGGCAACTGCCGCGCCGGACGGCCGTCCGCACACACCCCGGACCCACGGGCACGTGACACGTGTACCCCGGCAACCACCTTCTTAACGTGGCAAGTTGGCGGATCCCAAGACGGCACGCGGAGCCGGACGGGTGCAAAGACGCCCGTACCCCCGATCGGTCCGATCGGGGGTACGGGCGGGGTGACGCGGTGGCCGAAAGTCGACCTCTGCCGAGGACTTCGGCGGCGCGAGGGGTCAGGCCGTGAGGGTCCGCGGCTTGAAGGAGGGGCGCTTCGTCTCGTACGCGGCGATGTCCGCCTCGCTCTGCAGCGTGATGGAGATGTCGTCGAGGCCGTTCAGCAGCCGCCAGCGGGAGTTCTCGTCCAGCTCGAAGGGGGCGTTGACGCCCTCGGCGCGCACCTCGCGGGCCTCGAGGTCGACGGTGATCTCGGCGGTGGGGTCGGCCTCGGTGAGCTCCCACAGGGCGTCGACGATCTTCTGGTCGAGGACGACCGTCAGCAGGCCGTTCTTCAGCGAGTTGCCGCGGAAGATGTCGGCGAAGCGGGAGGAGATCACGGCCTTGAAGCCGTAGTTCTGCAGCGCCCAGACGGCGTGCTCACGGGAGGAGCCGGTGCCGAAGTCGGGGCCGGCCACCAGGACCGTGGCGCCCTCGCGCTCGGGCCGGTTGAGCACGAACTCGGGGTCCTTGCGCCAGGCCTCGAACAGCCCGTCCTCGAACCCGTCCCGCGTGACCTTCTTGAGCCAGTGGGCCGGGATGATCTGGTCGGTGTCGACGTTGCTGCGGCGCAGCGGGACGGCCCGGCCGGTGTGGGTGGTGAATGCTTCCATGACTGATCAGACTCCAGCGGGCGTGCGGTCGTCGGCGGCGAGGTCGGCCGGGGAGGCCAGGTGGCCGAGGACCGCGGTGGCCGCGGCGACCTGCGGGGACACCAGGTGCGTCCGGCCGCCCTTGCCCTGCCGGCCCTCGAAGTTGCGGTTGGAGGTGGAGGCGGAGCGCTCACCGGGGGCGAGCTGGTCCGGGTTCATGCCCAGGCACATCGAGCAGCCCGCGTGCCGCCACTCGGCGCCGGCCTCCTTGAAGACCACGTCCAGACCCTCGGAGACGGCCTGCAGACCCACTCGCGCCGAGCCGGGCACGACCAGCATCCGTACGCCGTCGGCGACTTTACGGCCCTTGACGATGTCCGCGGCGGCGCGCAGGTCCTCGATGCGGCCGTTGGTGCAGGAGCCTACGAAGACGGTGTCCACCTTGATGGAGCCCAGCGGCTGCCCGGCCTCCAACCCCATGTATTCCAGAGCCTTTTCGGCGGCGAGCCGCTCCGAGGCGTCCTCGTACGAAGCGGGGTCGGGGACCGACGCGGAGAGCGGCGCGCCCTGGCCCGGGTTGGTGCCCCAGGTGACGAACGGCGACAGCTCGGAGGCCTCGATGACGACCTCGGCGTCGAACTCGGCGTCGTCGTCGGACCTCAGCGTCTTCCAGTACGCGACGGCCGCGTCCCAGTCCTCGCCCTTCGGGGCGTGCGGACGGCCCTCGAGGTAGGCGAAGGTCGTCTCGTCGGGGGCGATCATGCCCGCGCGGGCGCCGGCCTCGATCGACATGTTGCAGATGGTCATGCGGGCCTCCATCGAGAGCTTCTCGATGGCCTCGCCGCGGTACTCAAGGACGTAGCCCTGACCGCCGCCCGTGCCGATCTTCGCGATGATCGCCAGGATCAGGTCCTTGGCGGTGACGCCCTCGGGCAGCTCGCCGTTGACCGTGATCGCCATGGTCTTGGGGCGGGCCATCGGCAGCGTCTGGGTCGCCAGGACGTGCTCGACCTGGGAGGTGCCGATGCCGAAGGCCAGTCCGCCGAAGGCGCCGTGGGTGGAGGTGTGGGAGTCGCCGCACACCACGGTCATGCCGGGCTGGGTCAGACCGAGCTGCGGGCCGACGACGTGCACGACGCCCTGCTCGACGTCGCCCAGCGGGTGCAGCCGGACGCCGAACTCGGCGCAGTTCTTGCGCAGCGTCTCCAGCTGGACCCGGGAGACCGGGTCGGCGATGGGCTTGTCGATGTCGAGGGTCGGGGTGTTGTGGTCCTCGGTCGCGATGGTGAGGTCGAGACGGCGCACCCGGCGGCCGTTCTTACGGAGGCCGTCGAAGGCCTGGGGGCTGGTCACCTCGTGCAGCAGGTGCAGATCGATGAAGAGGAGGTCGGGCTCGCCCTCGGCGCGCCGGACGACATGGTCGTCCCAGACCTTCTCCGCGAGTGTCCTACCCATCGCTTTCCCTCCGGCCGGCACGTTGCCCTCCGGCCCAACTAGAGATCTGTGAGACGGCGCCCGCGCCCCTGACACCGGGCGTCCGCCGTCAGGCCCGGTGGTCCACGGGCCGCGTTGCTTCGTGCTTCAAGAGTGGCGGGTTCCACGAGAAATTGAACTTGCGTTTCACAGAGTGAGACGCAAGTATCGTTGCATGGACAACAGTAGCGGCGTCGGCGTTCTGGACAAGGCAGCACTCGTCCTGAGCGCCCTGGAGTCCGGCCCGGCCACCCTCGCGGGGTTGGTCGGTGCCACCGGACTGGCACGACCCACGGCCCACCGTCTCGCGGTGGCGCTGGAGCACCACCGCATGGTGGCGCGTGACATGCAGGGACGGTTCATCCTCGGCCCGCGCCTGGCCGAACTGGCCGCGGCCGCGGGCGAGGACCGGCTGCTCGCCACGGCGGGCCCGGTGCTGACGCACCTGCGCGACGTGACGGGCGAGAGCGCCCAGCTCTACCGCCGCCAGGGCGACATGCGCATCTGCGTGGCCGCGGCGGAGCGCCTGTCCGGACTGCGGGACACGGTGCCGGTGGGCTCCACCCTCACCATGAAGGCCGGCTCGTCGGCGCAGATCCTCATGGCCTGGGAGGAGCCCGAGCGGCTGCACCGCGGCCTCCAGGGCGCCCGGTTCACGGCCACGGCCCTCTCGGGCGTACGGCGCCGTGGCTGGGCGCAGTCGATCGGAGAGCGCGAGCCGGGCGTGGCGTCCGTCTCGGCGCCGGTGCGCGGCCCGTCGAACCGTGTGGTGGCCGCCGTGTCGGTGTCCGGCCCCATCGAGCGGCTGACGCGTCACCCGGGCCGGATGCACGCCCAGGCCGTCATCGACGCCGCCGGCCGCCTCTCCGAGGCGCTCCGGCGCTCCTGAACGTCTCTCCCGTCCACCGCACCCGCCCCGCGGGAGCGGGTCCGCCTCAACGCCGCGGCGGCCCCCTCTCCCGCCTCACGCGCCGTCGGCCACCGCCGACGGCGCGGTCCTTTCCGCCGCTTCCGGCTGTGCGCGCCGCTCCGGACGGTACGCGAAGCGGTCCTTGGCGCGCCGGCCGCGCTTCTCCAGCGCGATCCGCCCGTGCGCGGCGGCGAGTCCGAACGCGGCATGTCGGCGTGGATCGCCTCGCAGGCGCCCTGCGGCGTCGACGCGACCACGGCCGACCACGGCGAGGAGCACCTGCGCCGGCTGCGGCCGGTGCGCGCTGATCCAGGTCGGCGGCATCCCGGTGGCCAGGGCCCGTGAGGTGCTGAGTCACATCGACGACGACTCGCTGGGCCGCACGATCCGCCTGGGCGCGGCACTGTGGGCGCTGCCGCAGGGCCCGGAGCCGGACGAGGACGACCCGAGTCAGCCGGTCGGTACGGCATCGAGTGGCGGACAGCACGAAAGCCCTCCACCGAGGTGGAGGGCTTTCGCAGGTGTACCCCCGACCGGATTCGAACCGGCGCTACCGCCTTGAGAGGGCGGCGTGCTAGGCCGCTACACAACGGGGGCGTGGATCACGCGTTTCCGCAGATCCTGCTGGTCTACCTGGACTCGAACCAAGACTAACTGAACCAGAATCAGTCGTGCTGCCAATTACACCATAGACCAATGATGGTTTAGACCAGTCAGTACCCCCGACCGGATTCGAACCGGCGCTACCGCCTTGAGAGGGCGGCGTGCTAGGCCGCTACACAACGGGGGCCCTAGCGATCCTGCATCAAGGACAGGGGGAGCTACCCTGACTGTCCTCGCGGGAAGGATCTGTACCCCCGACCGGATTCGAACCGGCGCTACTGCCTTGAGAGGGCAGCGTGCTAGGCCGCTACACAACGGGGGCTTGCGGATGCGATCCGCAAGTGCAGATGAGCTCTGCGAGCTGGCCTACCTGGACTCGAACCAAGACTAACTGAACCAGAATCAGTCGTGCTGCCAATTACACCATAGGCCACTGGAACGCAAGCCCCGGAGGGGATCTCGTTCTAGTTCCGCGCTTCGGGGCTCCGGCCTTCCGGCCCGCTCCCCGCGGCGCAGGAAGAACATTACCTGAAGGACGACGACGCTCCAAAACGAGTATCGCCACGCAGCAGGGAGGGCAGTTCGGCGAGGGACGCGATGCGGCGCGGACCGGTCGGCGGTTCGAGGGTGGCGTGGGCGTCGGCGCGGTCGATCCACACGGAGAGCAGTCCGGCCTCGGCGGCGCCCCGGCCGTCGATCTCCGGGTGGTCCCCGACGTAGGCGACCTGTTCAGGGTGCAGCGCGAGGGCGTCGCAGGCGGCCAGGAAGGCGCCGGGCTCCGGCTTGGAGACGCCCAGCTCGGCGGCGCACAGGATCGCCTCGAAGCGGTCGTGCACGCCCAGCACCCGCAGCTTGCGGTCCTGCACGTGGAGGCTGGAGTTGGAGAGCACCGCGTGCCGGTGGCTGGCGGCGAGGGCGTCGAGCACGGGGAGCACGTCCGGGAACAGGCTCCAGGCGGACTCGTAGTGGACCAGGTAGCGGTCGAACCAGTCGTCCGCCTCGGCGTCGGTCAGCTCGCGCCCGAGGAACACCCGCGTGCGGTCGCGGCGCTGGGTCTCGAAGTCCACCTCACCTGCGGCGAACCGCGCCCACTGCTGGTCGGTGATCTCCCGCCAGCGCGCCAGCGCCTCCTCCACGGAGCCGTGCCCCGCGAGCAGTCCCTCGGCGACGAGGTGGGCGCGCATGCCCTCACGGTCGGCGGAGGTGTAGTCGAACAGCGTGTCGTCGACGTCCCAGACCACGGCGCGGATGTCCATGGCACCGACGGTACCGGGACGGGCCGGAGGGCACCGGGGAACGCCGAGGGGCGGCCCCCGGACGTCTCCGGGAGCCGCCCCTGCGCGGCGGGTGCGCGGTCAGCCGGCGAGCCTCGCCATGGCCGCGTCGATGCGGGCCAGGGACTTCTCCTTGCCCAGCACCTCGAGGGACTCGAAGAGCGGCAGGCCGACGGTACGGCCGGTGACGGCGACGCGGACGGGGGCCTGCGCCTTGCCGAGCTTGAGGCCGTGGGCCTCGCCGGCGGCCAGGACGGCCTCCTTCAGCGACTCCGCGGAGGTCCAGTCGGCGGCCTCCAGGTTGTCCCGGGCGGTGAGCAGCAGGGCGTCGGAGCCCTCCTTCATCGCCTTGTTCCAGGACGCCTCGTCGAAGACCGGCTCCGGCAGGAACAGGAAGTCGACGTTGTCGGTGATCTCGGAGAGCACCTTGAGGCGGGTCTGCGCGTGCGGGGCGATCGCCTGCCACTTGGTCTCGTCGAAGGCCTCCGGCGCCCAGGGGGCGTGGGGGGCCTGGAGCCAGGGGCGGCAGCGCTCGGCGAAGTCCTTCACGTCGAGCATGCGGATGTGGTCGGCGTTGATCGCCTCGCACTTCTTGAGGTCGAAGCGCGCCGGGTTGGGGTTGACGTCGGTGACGTCGAAGGCCGCCACCATCTCGTCGATCGAGAAGACGTCCTGGTCCGCGGAGAGCGACCAGCCGAGCAGCGACAGGTAGTTGAGCAGGCCCTCGGGCAGGAAGCCACGCTGGCGGTAGAGGTTGAGCGAGGACTGCGGGTCGCGCTTGGAGAGCTTCTTGTTGCCCTCGCCCATCACGTACGGCAGGTGGCCGAAGGCGGGGATCTCCTTGGCGACGCCCAGCTCGGTCAGCGCCTTGTACAGGGCGATCTGGCGCGGGGTGGAGGAGAGCAGGTCCTCGCCGCGCAGGACGTGGGTGATCTCCATCAGGGCGTCGTCGACCGGGTTGACCAGCGTGTACAGCGGGGCGCCGTTGGCGCGCACGATGCCGTAGTCCGGCACGTTCTCCGGCAGGTAGGTGATCTCGCCGCGGACGAGGTCGCTGAAGGTGATCGGCTCGTCGGGCATCCGGAAGCGGACGATCGGTTCGCGGCCCTGCGCCGTGTACTCCTCGACCTGCGCGGCGGTGAGCTCGCGGCAGTGGCCGTCGTAGCCGGACGGCTTCCCGGCGGCGCGGGCGGCCTCGCGGCGGGTGTCCAGCTCCTCCTGGGAGCAGTAGCAGTGGTAGGCGTGGCCGCCGTCGAGGAGCTTCCGCGCGACGTCCTTGTAGATGTCCATGCGCTGCGACTGACGGTACGGCGCGTGCGGGCCGCCGACCTCGGGGCCCTCGTCCCAGTCGAAGCCCAGCCAGCGCATGGAGTCCAGCAGCTGGTTGTAGGACTCCTCGGAGTCGCGGGCCGCGTCGGTGTCCTCGATGCGGAAGACCAGGGTGCCGCCGTGGTGCTTGGCGAACGCCCAGTTGAACAGGGCCGTGCGGACCAGGCCCACGTGGGGGTTACCGGTGGGCGAGGGGCAGAAACGGACGCGTACGGAGGAGCCGGATGCGCTAGCCACGCTTGACAACCTTGTTGGTGAGAGTGCCGATGCCTTCGATGGTGACGGCGACCTCGTCGCCGACGTGGAGGGGGCCGACCCCAGCCGGGGTGCCCGTGAGGATGACGTCGCCCGGGAGCAGGGTCATGGCCTCGGAGATGTTGACGATCAGGTCCTCGATGGAGTGGATCATCTCGCTGGTGCGGCCGAGCTGGCGCTGGCCGCCGTTGACCGTGAGCTGGATCGTCAGGTCGTGCGGGTCCAGTTCCGTCTCCACCCAGGGGCCGAGCGGGCAGGAGGTGTCGAAGCCCTTGGCCCTGGCCCACTGCTTCTCGCGCTTCTGGACGTCACGCGCGGTGATGTCGTTGGCGCAGGTGTAGCCGAAGATCACGTCCTTGACGCGTTCGCGCGGGACCTCGCGGCAGAGCCGGCCGATGACGACGGCGAGCTCGGCCTCGTGGTGCACGTCCTGCGAGAAGGAGGGGTACTGGATCTCGTCGCCGGGGCCGACGACCGAGGTGGCGGGCTTGAAGAAGGCGAAGGGGGCGTCGGGCACCTCGTTGCCCATCTCCTTCGCGTGGTCCGCGTAGTTGCGCCCGAAGGCCACCACCTTGTTGGGGAGCACCGGGGGCAGCAGCCTGACCTTGCTCACCGGCACCTTGGTGCCGGAGAGCTCGAAGTCCGCGAACGGGATGCCCTTGATGATGTCCAGGACGAGCTCGTCCTGCTTCTCGCCCTCGACCGCGCCGAAGGCGACGTTCCCGTCGATGGAGAATCTGGCGATGCGCACGGGATGCTGGTCCCCTTGACTGAAGCGGCTGGAGTCTGACGCTCCAGGCTAACGCGCAGGGGTCCCGGCGCCGCGCACCGACGAGGGGCGCCCCACCTCGGCCGGTGGGGCGCCCCTCGTCGGTGCGCGGCGCGCGTTGAGCGTTTCGCGGCGGCCGCGCGTATGGACCGGTGTCAGTTCGCGGCGCCTGCCGTGACCGGGATCTCCATGAGGACGGTGCGCTTGGGGTTGGCTGTCTGGGCCGGGAGTTCGACGGAGTGCTCCTGCTGGACCGGCTTCTGCAGATCGTCGGCACCGTCGAGGTGCGCGAGCGTGGTGCGCCGCGGGTTGGCGATCTTGTGGAACATCGTCGTCGTCTTCACTGTTTACTTGACCCTGTCCTGTGCACGGGCGCCCGGAGGTCCGGGAAGAACCTCGGACGGGCGCGGGTTGTCAGTTCTGCCGTCCCTGTAAAGCGTCAGGCTAAACACTCGATTCCCGGCGGCCCGGGGCGGGGAGCGATGATCTCGGTGTGAGTTTGCTCACGATCCGATTGACATTCCGGGCATCTCGGGCGCACACCACGGTGACCGGAATCGGACATTGACCCACTGAAGCGACCATTCCGCTCCTGATCATGCCGACTGGGACACGACCCCGCCCCCGCCGGTCCGGGCAGATATGCCCGGAATGAACAAGATCCCGCTCTACGTCCGGTGATTCGGTGGACACGAGGTGTCACGTATGTCACGGGTAAGCCCACGGGCCTTGTTGGAGATCCGGCACTGTGCTGGAATCTCACGGACCGCCGCAGGGATCGAGCCGGCGCACAGGGGGCGCGACCACGCGCCGAGCGGCGGCGAGATGGGGGAACCGGCGCCGGACCATCACGACCACCACGGGGGCGTATTCAGGGCGCCCCTATGACGCCGACACCGTGCCTCACCGTTCTCGCGGAGGGGTGCCTGGTTCAGAGGTTGCGACGCTAGTGCAGGGACGTTTCAAGAGGGATGGCAGCGCTTCGGCGGAGCCGGAGCCGCAGGGCGGGACTGGCCCCAAGGCCGTCAGCTCCTCGCCCCAGCACGCCCAGAGCCAGGGGCCGACCCCGCCCGGTGGCAACGGCGGCGAGCGCCCCGGCGCTCCGTCCGCACCCCCGGCCACCCCGCCGGCCTCCCCCGCCGGTCCGACCGGCCCGGGTTCGCGAATAGCCCTGCGCAACTGGCGGATCTCGACCCGTCTGGTGTCGCTGCTCGCGCTGCCGGTGGTCGCGGCCACCTCGCTCGGCGCGCTGCGAATCCAGCAGTCGATGGACGACATCCAGCAGCTCGACAACATGAAGCTGCTGACGGAGATGACCAAACAGGCCACCGAGCTGGCGCACGCGCTCCAGGAGGAGCGCGACCAGTCGGCCGGTCCGCTCGCGCACGGCGGCAAGGGCACGGACTTCTCGGTCAAGGGCTACCGCGAGAAGACCGACCGCGCGATGTCGAACTTCCTCGACAGCTCCGAGGAGATCGACTCCGCGAGCAAGGACGGCAACCTCAAGGGCGTCCGCGACAACCTCGTCCAGCTGGCCGGCGACCTGAGCGAGCTCGCCAAGATCCGCAACACGGCGTTCCAGCAGGAGAACAACTCCACGCAGACCGTCGAGGGCTACCACCGCCTGATCGAGAACCTGATCGACCTCTCGCAGGACATGGCGGAGGCGACCAGCAACCCCGACATGATCCAGCGCACGCGTGCCCTGTCGTCCTTCTCCTCCGCCAAGGAGTACGCGTCGGTCCAGCGCGCCGTCCTGGCCGCGGCCCTGCCCGCCAGCAACACGACCAAGGGCAAGCTCAACGAGAACGACCGGCTCTACGCGCAGTCCGCGCTGGAGAGCCAGAAGTCCGAGCTCCGCGCCCTGAAGAGCATCTACGGCGAGGACGCCGCCGCCGACCTGCTGCTGCCCATCGAAGAGGGCAACCCCACGATCAAGGCGACCGACGAGTACGCCGGCCGCGCGCTGGCCTCCGAGTTCGGTCTGCAGTCGGTGGGCGCGCGCTCCTACCGTGACTGGCTGGACGACAGCTCCACCAAGATCCAGCAGATGAAGAACATCGAGCTCCGGCTGCTCGAGGAGATGGAACAGAAGGCCCGTGAGCTGCGCAGCGCCACCGAGCGCGACGCGATCATCTCCGGTGCGCTGATCCTCCTCGTGCTCGGTGTGTCCCTCGTCGGCGCCTTCGTCGTGGCCCGGTCCATGATCCGGTCGCTGCGCCGCCTGGAGGAGACCGCGACCACGGTCGCCCAGGAGCGCCTGCCCGACCTGGTCAAGCAGCTCTCCGAGTCGGACCCGCAGGACGTCGACACCACCGTCGAGTCGGTCGGTGTGCACTCCCGGGACGAGATCGGCCGGGTGGCCGCGGCGTTCGACGACGTGCACCGCGAGGCGGTCCGCCTCGCGGCCGAGCAGGCCCTGCTGCGGGGCAACGTCAACGCGATGTTCACCAACCTCTCGCGCCGCTCCCAGGGTCTGATCCAGCGCCAGCTGTCGCTGATCTCCGAGCTCGAGTCCCGCGAGGCCGACCCGGACCAGCTGTCCTCGCTGTTCAAGCTGGACCACCTCGCGACCCGCATGCGCCGTAACGGTGAGAACCTCCTCGTCCTCGCCGGTGAGGAGCCGGGCCGTCGCTGGACCCGTCCGGTCCCGCTGGTCGACGTGCTCCGCGCCGCCGCGTCCGAGGTGGAGCAGTACGAGCGCATCGAGCTGGCCGCGGTGCCGTCCACCGAGGTGGCCGGCCGCGTGGTCAACGACCTCGTGCACCTGCTCGCCGAGCTGCTGGAGAACGCGACCTCGTTCTCCTCCCCGCAGACCAAGGTCAAGGTCACCGGTCACGCCCTGCCCGACGGCCGGGTGCTCATCGAGATCCACGACACCGGTATCGGTCTGTCCCCCGAGGACCTCGCGGCGATCAACGAGCGGCTCGCCTCGCCGCCCACCGTGGACGTCTCCGTCTCCCGCCGCATGGGTCTGTTCGTGGTCGGCCGTCTGTCGCAGCGCCACGGCATCCGCATCCAGCTCCGCCCGTCCGACTCCGGCGGTACGACCGCGCTGGTCATGCTGCCCGTCGACCTCGCCCAGGGCGGCAAGAAGCCCCAGGGCAAGCCCGGTCAGCCGGGTGGCGCGGGCGGTCCGGCCGCCGCGCAGGCCGCTGCGGGCGCCGCCGCCGCGCGGCGCTCCGCCGGGGCCGGCCAGTCCGGCGGCGGTTCGCTCGGCGCGGGTGCGCCCGGCGGGCGTCTCGGGGCCGGTCAGGGCCCGCGGGCCGCGCTGCCCGGGCGGGACGGCTCGGGCCGCCCCGGCGGCCGGGGACCGCAGGGTCCCTCGGCGGGCAACCAGACTCCTTCCCTCTTCGACCAGGGCGCTCCCTCCGCTCCCCCGCAGGGCCGTCCCGCTCCGGCGGGCGCCGGCTTCGGGCAGCAGCAGGGCCCGACCGCCCCGCAGGCCGCGCCCCCGTCCGGGAACCAGGGCCAGGTGCCGCAGCAGCGGGGCAACGCCCCCGAGCGTGGCCGCCGCCCCCAGCTCCCGCCGCGCGGCGGCGCCCGTCCGGAACTGCCGGGCGGCGACCAGCAGCAGCGCACGCCGAGCTGGAGCGACGACAACGCCCGGCCGCCGGCGCCACGTCCCTCGATGGACGCCCCGCGCGGCCACGACGAGCCGGACGTCTCCCGCACCGCCGCGATGCCGCGCTTCGACGACCGCCAGGGCCCCGGCGCCACGGCGGAGATCCCCCGGTTCGACGAGCAGCAGCAAGCGCCCGGACAGGACACCGGCCAGTACGGCCGCCCCGGCGCCAACGGCGCCCCGGCCACGGGCCAGTTCGTCCGCGGTGACATCTTCGGCGCCCCGCAGGGCGGCCGTCCCGGCGCGCAGGACCCGGCCGCCACGGGCCAGTTCCCCGCCGCGCAGGGCTACGACAACGGCACGGGTCAGTACCCGGCCCCGGGCCAGGACAACGGCTCGACCGGCCACTACCCGCTGCCCGGCCGCCCGGGCTCCGACCCGTCGAACACCGGCCAGTTCGAGCGTCCGCGGATGAACGGCACGCACGGCGCCGGCCCCGTCCCCCCGCGTCCGCAGCCCCCGCAGCAGCAGGAGCAGCGCCAGCCGTCCGACCAGTGGGCGCTGCCCCCGGCCTCCGGCCCGGGCGACGGCCGTACGCCGCTGTACGACACGCTGGAGACCAACTGGTTCCACGGCGGCCAGGGCGGTGCGCAGGAGCAGGCCAACGGCTCCGCGCCGGCCGCCCCGCCGCAGCCCCAGCAGCCCCAGCAGTCCCCGCAACCGCAGAGCCCGACCGGCTCGCAGCGGTCCAACGCCGCCTGGCGCAGCTCGCCCAACGACGAGCTCGTCAAGCAGGCCGAACGCGTCCGCAAGCCGGCCGCGGGCGGCGTCACCACCTCCGGCCTGCCGCGCCGGGTGCCCAAGGCGAACCTCGTCCCGGGCACGGCTCAGCAGCAGAACCACCAGAGCGGTCCTCAGGTCTCGCGCGCCCCCGATGACGTGCGCGGCCGGCTGACCAATCTCCGTCGGGGTATCGCACAGGGTCGTCAGGCCGGGTCCGGACAGACCGGCAGCTTCCCGCACCCCACTCACCAGCAGGAGCGTTAGTTGAGCCCGATGAGCCAGGCGGCACAGAACCTCAACTGGTTGATCACCAACTTCGTGGACAACACCCCAGGTGTGTCCCACACCGTCGTCGTGTCCGCCGACGGTCTCCTCCTGGCGCTCTCCGAGGGCTTCCCGCGCGACCGCGCGGACCAGCTCGCGGCCGTCGCCTCGGGGCTGACCTCCCTGACGGCCGGCGCCTCCCGGATCTTCGAGGGCGGCAACGTCGCTCAGACGGTCGTGGAGATGGAGCGGGGATTCCTCTTCCTCATGTCCGTCTCCGACGGCTCGTCCCTCGCCGTGCTCGCGCACCCCGAGTGCGACATCGGCCTCGTCGGCTACGAGATGGCGCTCCTGGTCGACCGCGCGGGGGCGGTGCTCACTCCGGACCTGCGCGCCGAACTACAGGGAAGTCTGCTCCACTGAACGGCCCCGGCACCACCCGTCTCACCAAATCACCGTCCGGCCGCCACAATTCCCCCCACCGGCCCCATCACACAGCTTGACTGACCGCTTGCTGTCCCGCCCGGAGGATTCATGACCCCGCCCACCGCCTCTCATGATCCGTACGCGGAGCCGTACGAGGACGAGGGCGACCAGCCGCTGGTTCGTCCGTACGCGATGACCGGCGGCCGGACCAGGCCGCGTTACCAACTGGCCATCGAGGCACTCATCAGTACGACGGCCGACCCGGCAGCGCTCATGGGGCTCCTTCCCGAGCACCAGCGCATCTGCCACCTGTGCCGAGAGGTCAAGTCGGTCGCCGAGGTCTCGGCACTGCTCAACATGCCGCTGGGCGTCGCCCGGATCCTGGTGGCGGACCTGGCGGAGGCGGGACTCGTCGCCGTGCACCAGCCGGGCGGCGACGAGGCGACAGGCGCCCCGGACGTGACACTGCTCGAAAGGGTGCTCAGTGGACTTCGCAAGCTCTAGCGGCGGGACGGTCTCCGAGAGCCGTGCGACCACCTCGGCGAAGATCGTGGTGGCGGGTGGCTTCGGCGTGGGCAAGACCACGTTCGTCGGGGCCGTTTCGGAGATCAACCCGCTGCGCACGGAGGCCGTCATGACGTCTGCTTCGGCAGGCATCGACGACCTCACCCACACCGGGGACAAGACCACCACCACGGTGGCCATGGACTTCGGCCGTATCACCCTGGACCAGGACCTGATCCTCTACCTGTTCGGCACCCCCGGCCAGGACCGCTTCTGGTTCATGTGGGACGACCTGGTGCGCGGCGCCATCGGCGCGGTCGTGCTCGTCGACACCCGCCGTCTCGCCGACTGCTTCCCCGCGGTCGACTACTTCGAGAACAGCGGGCTGCCCTTCGTCATCGCCCTCAACGGCTTCGACGGACAGCAGCCGTACAACCCGGAGGAAGTGCGCGAGGCGCTGCAGATCGGACCCGACGCCCCGATCATCACCACGGACGCCCGCCATCGCGCGGACGCCAAGAGTGCGCTGATCACCCTGGTCGAGCACGCCCTCATGGCACGACTGCGGTAGCGGCACATCAGAAGCGGCATACTGAAGTTGTCGTAGACGTACCGGGGCCGGCTGTGTCCTTTGACACGGCCGGCCCCGGTGTTCATAACGTTTCGGCAGAGGAATCGGGTGAGGCCGACACGCGACGCGGTCGCGCGGTACCACTGTGCACACGGAGACCTCGCCATTTGGCGGCCCTCGCTCTTTATGACCGTTTTATCTGGGGCTTACATCACTCGGAATCCTCGCCTTTCCATGTTTGGAAGAGCGCTGGTCGGCATGCTGGAATGCCTGAACTGCCCATGGGTCAAAGACGTACTCAGTAGTCGATGGCATGCCGGGCTCTGAGACACTGCGGCACGACGAAGGTGCCGACCGCCGAGAGGTTGTTGGTCGAGTGAGGCGAAGCAAGAACAGTCCCGAGCCGTCGGCCCGGGGCAACTTCACGCCGCCGCCGCGCACAGCGGCGCCCGCCCCCGTGCCCGGTCCCGAGCCGAAGGCCCCGCCCGCCCAGAGCGGAGGACGTATGTCCCCGCGGAACTGGCGCGTGGCCACGAGGCTCAACGCGATCCTGCTCATACCCGTGCTGGTCGGCCTTGTCATGGGCGGCTTCCAGGTGAAGAGCTCGATCGACACGTGGACCGAGGCGCAGGACGCCGAGAACACCGCCCGCCTGGTGCGCGCCTCCCTCACGTACGCCAACGCCCTCTACAACGAGCGCGACGTCAGCGCCGTGCCGCTGCTGAGCGGCAAGGGCGAGGACGACCCGGACGTCTCCAAGGCGCGCGAGGCGACCGACCAGGCCGCCGACGCCTTCGACGAGGCCGCGCAGAGCGTGCCCGACAAGCCCGGTCTGCAGCGCCGCCTCCTGCTCGTCCGCGAGGCGGAGCCCAAGCTGTCCGCGTTGCGCGCCGGTGCCTACACCTCCAAGCTCAAGGGCGTCGAGACGGAGGAGGGCTACGTCGCCGTCGCCCACCCCTTGATGGAGATCGCCAACGAGCTCGGCCTCGGCACCGGCAACGTCACCAGCTACGGCCGCACGGTCTACGCGATCTCGCTGACCAAGGCCGCCTCGTCGCTCCAGCGCTCCATCGGCATGCACCTGCTGGTGAAGCCGGGCCCGACCGACAGCCAGCTCGCCAGCCAGCGCGTGGCCTTCCTGTCGTACGCCTACCTCGAGCGCATCGCTCTCGACGAGTACAAGGGCGGCGGCACCGAGGCGGACAACACCAAGCTGGAAGAGGTCGCCGCGCGCATCCAGGCCGAGGGCGCCGCCATGGCGAAGACCGCCGCGCAGAACGACCCGGACTACGTCCCGCCGCCCGCGAAGCCGGAGACGGTGATCTCCGAACTGGGCCGGCTGTCCACCACGGACGAGTCCGCCCGCGAGGACCTCGCCGCCAAGGGCATCACGCCCGAGAACTGGTGGGCGATGAACACCCTCAAGTTCGACGGCTACCGCGAGATCGAGTCCGACCTCGCCGACACCGCCGTGAGCGAGGCCTCGCAGATCGCCTCCGACGCCCAGCGGGACGCCTTCATCACCGGCGCCGCGGTCGTCGTCGCGCTGCTCGCCGCGTTCATCCTGGCCGGCATGGTCGCCCGCCAGATGAGCCAGTCGATGCGCCAGCTGCGCAACGCCGCCTTCGGCATCGCCGAGCAGCGCCTGCCGATGCTGGTCGACCAGCTCTCCCGGACCGACCCGGGCCGGGTGGACACCAAGGTCGCGCCCATCCCGATCAACTCCACGGACGAGATCGGCGAGGTCGCCCGCGCCTTCGACCAGGTCCACCGCGAGGCCGTCCGGCTCGCCGCCGAGCAGGCCCTGCTGCGGGGCAACATCAACGCGATCTTCACCAACCTGTCGCGCCGCAACCAGTCGCTGATCGAGGGCCAGCTGACCCTGATCACGGACCTGGAGAACAACGAGGCCGACCCGGACCAGCTGGAGAACCTCTTCAAGCTGGACCACCTCGCGACCCGTATGCGCCGCAACGGCGAGAACCTCCTGGTCCTCGCCGGCGAGGAGCCCGGCCGCCGCTGGGACCAGCCGGTCCCGCTGGTCGACGTGCTGCGCGCCGCCTCCTCCGAGGTGGAGCAGTACGAGCGCATCGAGCTGTCCGGCGTGCCGGACGCCGAGATCCACGGCCGCGCGGTCACCGACCTCGTGCACCTGCTCGCCGAGTTGCTGGAGAACGCCACCACGTTCTCCTCGCCGCAGACGAAGGTGCGCGTCACCGCGACCCGTCTGCCCGACGGCCGCATCATGATCGAGATTCACGACAAGGGCATCGGCCTCACCGCCGAGGACTTCGCGGACATCAACCACAAGCTGGCCAACCCGCCGACCGTGGACGCCGCGATCTCGCAGCGCATGGGTCTGTTCGTGGTCGGCCGGCTGTCCGACCGGCACGGCATCCGCGTCCAGCTCCGCCCCTCGGGCGAGCAGGCCGGCACCACCTCACTGGTCATGCTGCCGGACGCCATCACCCACGGCGGTGGCGGCGAGGCGGCCCCGGCCCACGACGAGTTCACGGTCTCGCAGATCATCCCGGAGCAGAACTTCCAGGGTGAGAACTTCGGCCAGCCGATGCGCACCGCCGAGGAGCTGGGCTTCGACGACAGCCGCTACTCGGACGTCCCCGACGACATCCGCGAGCTGGACCCGGTCGGCCGGTCCCTGATGCGCGAGGAGCGGCGAGCGGCCCTGGAGTCGCAGCCGCAGCAGGGCGAGTTGACCGCCGGCGACGCCCAGGACGGCGACGAGCAGGGCGGCTACCGCGACGAGTTCGCCGGGCAGCAGCAGGGCTTCGACGACGGCCAGGGGTACGACGCCCAGGGCTACGACAACGGCTACCAGGACCAGCAGCAGGGCGCCGGGTACGACCAGCAGGCGTACGACGACGGTCGGCAGGGCGGCTACGACGACCAGCAGCAGTCGTACGGCGAGGGCTACTACACGCCGAACGGCAACCTGCCGCAGAACGACGCCTTCCAGCAGAACGACGCTTTCCAGCAGAACGGCGGCTACCAGCAGAACGGCAGCTACCGGAACGGCTCCTACGCCGAGCCGGGCCAGGGCGGCCAGGCCCCCGCCGGCGCCACGGGCTCGTTCCCGGGCTTCGGCGAGCGGCGCCAGGAGGACGACTGGCCGCAGCACGACGGCTACCGCAACGGCTACCAGGACCAGTACCCTGCTCAGGCCCCGGAGGGGGAATCCTCGCAGGCCGCTGACGCGCGCGAGTCGGACAGCGTAGGCTTCGACCGTCCGGGACCGGCTTCTTCCGACGCCCACGCGCTGACCGATGCCGGGCTTCCGCGCCGCGGATCCTCCGCGAACGGCGCGGGTGGCACGGGCGGCACGGGACGCCGCGACCAGGAGCCGCCGGCCACCACCGCGGAGAGCAACGGCGACAACACCTGGCGCTCGGCGAACGACGAGCGCTGGGAGCAGGCGTCGGCGCTCCGGAAGCCCAAGGCGGGCGGAGTGACCTCCTCCGGTCTGCCTCGGAGGGTCCCGAAGGCCAACCTGGTCCAGGGAGCCGCCGAAACGACCCCCCAGGGGGGCCCACAGGTCTCCCGAGCCCCGGAGGACGTCCGGGGCAGGCTGAGCAACCTGCGGCGCGGCGTCCAACGAGGCCGCACCGCAGGCAGTGAAACGAACGGCCAGGGCTTCGGTCCTGACAGCACCTACAACCAGGAGCGTTAGTGTGAGCCCGATGAGCCAGGCGGCACAGAACCTGAACTGGTTGATCACCAACTTCGTGGACAACACCCCGGGGGTGTCCCACACGGTGGTGGTCTCCGCCGACGGACTCCTTCTGGCGATGTCCGAAGGCTTCCCCCGCGACCGCGCCGACCAGCTCGCGGCCGTCGCCTCCGGTCTGACCTCACTCACAGCCGGCGCCTCTCGGATCTTCGAGGGCGGCAGCGTGAATCAGACGGTTGTGGAGATGGAGCGGGGATTCCTCTTCATCATGTCCATTTCCGACGGTTCGTCACTCGCGGTTCTCGCACATCCCGAGGCAGACATCGGTCTCATTGGTTACGAGATGGCCCTTCTGGTCGATCGAGCGGGTACGGTCCTCACGCCGGACCTTCGAGCGGAGCTCCAGGGGAGCCTTCTCAACTGACAAACGGACGGTGCGATATGGCGTCCCGGGGCCGTAAGGTTTCGGGACGCGGCTCCACAGAGATGGGTGCCAGGCACAGTCGGAGGAGGAGAAAGTGGCAACACCCCCAGACGGTTCATCGGCGGGCAACTGGTCGTACGGCCCTGCCCAGG
This sequence comes from Streptomyces sp. BJ20, assembly GCF_022869105.1. NCBI lineage: Bacteria > Bacillati > Actinomycetota > Actinomycetes > Kitasatosporales > Streptomycetaceae > Streptomyces > Streptomyces sp. BJ20. The sequence continues at coordinate 1,497,539 of NZ_CP094918.1, read as the reverse complement.
GTCAGAACGACGGTTCCCAGAACCGGTACGGTTACCCCTCCACGCCGCAGCACGGTCAGCCGTACGCGCCTCAGGGCCCCGGCCCCTCGCCGTACGACCAGCCGCACAGCCCGCGCATCCAGCCCGTGCAGCCGCAGCGCCGGACACCCGAGGCGGCGCCCGCAGGGGCGTCGAACAACCCCCTGGTGCGCCCGTACGCGATGACGGGCGGCCGCACCAGGCCGCGGTACCAGCTCGCCATCGAGGCGCTGGTGCACACCACCGCGCAGCCGCACCAGATGCAGGGCCAGCTGCCCGAGCATCAGCGGATCTGCAACCTCTGCCGGGAAATCAAGTCGGTGGCCGAGGTCTCGGCCCTGCTGACCATCCCTCTCGGCGTGGCCAGGATCCTCGTCGCCGACTTGGCGGAGGCGGGACTGGTCGCCATCCATCAGCCCGGCGGCGACGAGAACGCCGGCGGCCAGCCAGACGTGACACTGCTCGAAAGGGTGCTCAGTGGACTTCGCAAGCTCTAGCGGCGGTCCTTCCCGCTCCACCACCTCGGCGAAGATCGTGGTGGCGGGTGGCTTCGGCGTGGGCAAGACCACGTTCGTCGGGGCCGTTTCGGAGATCAACCCGCTGCGCACGGAGGCCGTCATGACGTCTGCTTCGGCAGGCATCGACGACCTCACCCACACCGGGGACAAGACCACCACCACGGTGGCCATGGACTTCGGCCGTATCACCCTGGACCAGGACCTGATCCTCTACCTGTTCGGCACCCCCGGCCAGGACCGCTTCTGGTTCATGTGGGACGACCTGGTGCGCGGCGCCATCGGCGCGGTCGTGCTCGTCGACACCCGCCGTCTCGCCGACTGCTTCCCCGCGGTCGACTACTTCGAGAACAGCGGGCTGCCCTTCGTCATCGCCCTCAACGGCTTCGACGGACAGCAGCCGTACAACCCGGACGAGGTCCGGGAGGCTCTTCAGATCGGGCCGGACACGCCGATCATCACGACCGATGCGCGGCATCGGGCCGATGCGAAGTCGACGCTCATCACGCTCGTTGAGCACGCGCTGATGGCGCGGCTCCGCTAGGCGCTCTCCGCGCGAGAACAGCCCCCGGTGCTTTGTGGCACGGGGGCTGTTTCCGTGGGTGCGGCTACCACAACGCCGGGCTCTGTTTCGATGCCGGGTGCGGGCGCGCGCGGGCCGCTCGCGCAGTTCCCCGCGCCCCTGCTGCCCTACGGGCAGACGGCACCTCTGCAGCACCGGGTGCGGGTGGTCCCTGGCCGCTCGCGCAGTTCCCCGCGCCCCTTCAGGGGCCGCTCAGCCCGCGGGCAGTCGTGCCGCTGGGGCGGCACGGGTGGGCGCGGGCGGCAACCATGTTCCCGCCGAGGTGCGAGACACCCCCTACGGCCACCGAGACGCCGGGTGCGGGTGATCCGTGGTGGCCCGCGCAGTTCCCCGGGCCCTTCAGGGGGTTGCAGAAGGGCCCCGCCTTCGAGTGAAGGTGGGGCCCTTCTGGGTCAGCGCCAGCTGTGGGGGGCTCGGAAGCCCGGTTCGCGTTCCAGACGGCGCCAGCCGGCCCGGGGACGGCCCCGGTGAGCCGGCGCAGGCGTCGGCGCGTTGGCCGCACGAGCCATCAGGATCGCCGCGATCGCCGCGACCTCCTCCGGCTCGGCATGCCCCTTCTCCACACGGATGTCAGGTGTCGTCATCGTCAGTTCTCCCAGTTACTGGGGCGGGTTGCCGTGCTTGCGCGACGGCAGGTCGGCGTGCTTGGTCTGCAGCATCGCCAGCGAACGGATCAGCACCTCGCGGGTCTCGGCCGGGTCGATCACGTCGTCGACCAGACCGCGCTCGGCGGCGTAGTAGGGGTGCATCAGCTCGGACTTGTACTCCTTGACCATGCGCGCCCGCATGGCCTCGGGGTCCTCGGCCTCCGCGATCTGCCGACGGAAGATCACGTTCGCCGCGCCCTCCGCGCCCATCACCGCGATCTCGTTCGTCGGCCAGGCGTAGGTCAGGTCGGCGCCGATGGACTGCGAGTCCATGACGATGTACGCACCGCCGTACGCCTTGCGCAGGATCAGCGAGATCCGCGGCACCGTGGCGTTGCAGTACGCGTAGAGCAGTTTCGCGCCGTGGCGGATGATGCCGCCGTGCTCCTGGTCAACGCCCGGCAGGAAGCCGGGCACGTCCAGGAAGGTCAGGATCGGGATGTTGAAGGCGTCGCACATCTGCACGAAGCGTGCGGCCTTCTCGCTGGCCTCGATGTCCAGCACGCCCGCCAGCGCCTGCGGCTGGTTCGCGACGATGCCGACGACCTGGCCGTCCATCCGCGCCAGCGCGCAGATGATGTTGCGGGCCCAGCGCTCGTGGACCTCGAGGTACTCGCCGTCGTCGACGATCTCCTCGATGACCTTCGCCATGTCGTAGGGGCGGTTGCCGTCGGCCGGGACCAGGTCCAGCAGCACGTCGCTGCGGCGGTCGGCGGCGTCCGGGCTGTCCACCCGCGGCGGGTTCTCGCGGTTGTTCTGCGGCAGGAGGGAGAGGAGGTAGCGCACCTCGGCGATGCAGGTCTCCTCGTCGTCGTAGGCGAAGTGACAGACACCGCTCGTCTCGGCGTGCACGTCCGCGCCGCCCAGGCCGTTCTGGGTGATCTCCTCACCCGTGACGGCCTTGACGACGTCCGGGCCGGTGATGAACATCTGCGAGGTGTCCCGCACCATGAACACGAAGTCGGTGAGGGCGGGGCTGTAGGCGGCGCCGCCCGCGCACGGGCCCAGCATCACCGAGATCTGCGGGATGACACCGCTCGCCTTGGTGTTGCGCTGGAAGATCCCGCCGTAGCCCGCGAGAGCCGACACGCCCTCCTGGATACGCGCGCCTGCGCCGTCGTTCAGGGACACCAGCGGCGCCCCGGCCGCGATGGCCATGTCCATGATCTTGTGGATCTTCGTGGCGTGCGCCTCGCCCAGCGCGCCGCCGAAGATGCGGAAGTCGTGGGCGTAGACGAAGACCGTCCGCCCCTCCACCGTGCCCCAGCCGGTGATCACACCATCGGTGTGCGGCTTCTTCTCCTCCAGACCGAAGCCGGTGGCCCGGTGCCGGCGCAGCTGCTCGACCTCGCGGAAGGACCCCGCGTCCAGCAGCAGTTCGATGCGCTCCCGCGCGGTCAGCTTGCCCTTGGCGTGCTGCGCCTGGGTCGCCTTCTCGCTCGGGCCGGCCAGTGCCTGCGCACGGATCTCGTGCAGTTCGGCCACGCGTCCGCGTGCGTCGGTCGGCTCACCCGGCGCCTCATCCAAAACGGTCATGTAGTGACCTTACGAAGCCCGCCGCTGATTGCGAGCCGTCGACTCCTCACAGTCTCCGGGGTGTTTTCCTGGTAGCACTGAACAGAACCAGGCGGCTGTGCAGGCGTTTCGACTGCTCAGAGGGCCTGCTGCTTGTGGGGGTCGCACAAAGCTCAGCGGCTGGGAGCCGCCTCACACGCGGGGTCGCGCATGCCTCCCCCCGAGTGACGCGCAGCCGCGGACGGGCCCGGTGGGCAGAATCTCCACGGCGTCCGGGTGGTCCGGCACCTTCCGTACGGGGCGGCCCCATTCAAGTTCCTGGGGTTCCCCCGTTCGGGTCGGGTGGCTCACGGAGAGCGTACCGGTACGCCCCTGGCGGCGGAGCGGCACGGCTGCCGGGCGGGAGACGGTGAGCCCTCCCGCGTTGCCTGGCCACCAGGAGGCGGCGGCGGTGAGGCCGAGGGAGAGGGCCTCCACGGCCTGCCGGGAGGCGTCGTCGGCGAGGACCCGCGGCCGCCTTGGGCCGACGGCGCGGCGCGCGACCCCGTCGCGGGCCGCGCCCGGCAGGAAGGCGTAGCGGGCGTCGGCCGGGTCGGTGCCGTGGTCGAGCCAGAGGTTCTGCCGACGGCGGGTGGGGCGTTCGGGCCGGGCGCCCGCGTTGACGTCGGACCGGGTGCCGCCCGCCCCGTCGGGCAGCCGCCTCGCCCAGTGCCCGCCCCTGTGGCCGAGGGGGCCGCACGGCCTCGTCCGCAGCGGTCCGGAGGCCCCCGGCAGAGGCCCATGGACGAGGGCGCGGCGCACCCGCCACCTCCCCGTGCCGGGACCGGGTCGCGCTTGCCCACCCGGCAGAAGACACGCATGCTCAGCCGCGACGGCACCGGACCCGGGGGCGGTACTCGCCACCCCCGTCGGCGGAAGCGCCCGCCGCCTCAGCCGAAGCGGTTCAGGAGCCTCCGGTACAGGCCGGGTGTCAGTGCGCGCACGCGGGACGGGAGTGACAGCCAAGACGGGATGTACGTGTCGTCACGGGACTCGCTGACCGCGTCCCAGACCGCCGCCGCGACGCGTCCTGCCGAGGTGGGGCGGGGGTGGGAGCGGTGGTAGGGGCGGCCGCGGCGGGCGAAGAAGCCCGTCTCGACGGGGCCGGGCACGACCAGCGTGACGCCGACGCCGGTGCCGCGCAGCTCCTGCCGCAGGGCCTCGGCGAACGCGGCGAGGCCCGCCTTGGCGGCGGAGTACACCGCCTCCTCGCGGACGCCCACCGCTCCGGCCACCGACCCGACGAGCACCACCCGGCCGCTCCCGGCCGCCACCATCGCGGGCAGCACCTCGCGCACGAGGTGGAGGGTGGCGTTGAGGTCGAGGAAGAGCACCCGGTCGATGTCGGTGTGCGGCATGGTCAGGAAGGGGCCCGCCCAGCCGATGCCCGCCCCGGCGACCAGCAGGTCGATCCGTCCGGCCTCCCGCAGCGCGGCCTCGGCCAGCATCTTCCCCCCGTCGGGTGCGGCGAGGTCGGCGGGCAGCAGGACCGCGGACGTGCCGGACGCGGTCTCCTCCAGCCGCCGCCTGTCGCGTCCGCTGAGCAGCAGGTGCCACCCGCCGGCGGCGAAGCGCCGGGCCGTGGCCGCGCCGATGCCCGAGGACGCGCCGGTGACGAGGGCGACGCGGCGGTCCGTGCGGGGCGGGGTCTGTTCGACCGCCGCGGCCGCGGCGGAGGCGGCGGGGTCGGCCGGGGGGTCGTAGGTGGAATCGGAGCCGGTGGTGGTCACGAGTACGGTCTCCCATGCGCTTCGCTGCGGGCCTCGCCATCCAGGACACCCCCGGTCCGGGGGACCGCGCCAGCGCAGCGGCCCGTTCGCGGCAGTCCCGGCGGCGGGCCTCCTGCGGGCGCATCCACCGGTGATCGCGGGGTCGCGGGGGCCGGTGCGCCGCGCCGCGCAACCACTCCTGCGTGCCGCCGGGTGGGCCATGCGGGCGTACGGGCAGTACGCGACCCGCCGCGCCGGGTTACGAAAGGGACGTCCCGTCCTGTTTCCGGCACCCGTGACGAGGTCCCCTCATGCGCCTGCTGCTCGTCCACCCCAGCGCCCTGATGTACTCCGAGATCTTCCTCCGGCTCGAACCCCTGGGGCTGGAGCGCGTGGCCGGCGCCGCCCGCGAGGCGGGTCACGAGGTGAGGGTGGTCGACCTCCAGGTGCTGAGCGTGCGGCGGCTGCGCGACGAGGTGCGGTCGTTCCGCCCGGAGGCGCTCGGCATCTCGCTGAACTACCTGGCGAACATCCCCGAGGCGATCCGGCTGGCCGAGCGGGTCAAGGAGGAGCTGCCGGACTGCTTCGTGTTCCTCGGCGGGCACAGCGTCTCGTTCGTCGCCCAGGAGGTCATCGAGCAGGCGAAGGGCGCCGTGGACGCCGTGGTCAGGGGCGAGGGCGAGCCCGCCGTCGGGCCGCTGCTCGAGGCGGTGCGGGACGGTGGTGTGGACGGGGTGCCGGGTGTCGTCACGGCATCGGGGCGCGGCCCCGCCCCGCTGATGCTGCACAGCATCGACGAGCCCTTGCCGGCCCGGGACCTGATGCGCAGCCGGCGCCGGTACTTCATCGGCGAGCTGGACCCGTGCGCGTCGATCGAGTTCACCCGGGGCTGCCCCTGGGACTGCTCGTTCTGCTCCGCGTGGACGTTCTACGGCCGCAGCTACCGCAAGGCGTCCCCGGAGGCGGCGGCGGACGACCTTGCGGCGATCCGCGAGCCGAACGTGTTCATCGTGGACGACGTGGCCTTCATCCGGCCGGAGCACGGCGACGCCATCGCCGCGGAGGTGGAGCGGCGCCGCATCCGCAAGCAGTACTACCTGGAGACCCGCTCCGACGTGCTGCTGCGCCATCCGGAGGTGTTCGAGCGCTGGGCGCGGCTGGGGCTGCGGTACATGTTCCTCGGCATGGAGGCGATCGACGCCGAGGGGCTCGACCTGTACCGCAAGCGGGTCAGTCCGGACGAGAACCTGAAGGCGCTGGAGACGGCCCGGCGGATGGGCATCAGGGTCGCCATCAACCTGATCGTGGACCCGGCCTGGGACGAGGAGCGCTTCCGGGTGGTGCGGGAGTTCGCGATGGCCGTGCCGGAGATCGTGCACTTCACGGTGATGACGCCGTACCCGGGCACGGAGATCTGGCACACCGAGTCGCGGCGGCTCACCACCCGCGACTACCGGCTGTTCGACATCCAGCACGCGGTGGTGCCCACCACGCTGCCGCTGGACCGCTTCTACGAGGAGCTGGTGCGCACCCAGGCGGTCATCAACCGCAAGCACCTGGGGTTGCGCACGGCGTTCGGGGCGGCCCAGGTGCTGGCCAGGAACCTGGCGCACGGGCAGACGAACTTCGCCCGGATGCTGTGGAAGTTCAACCAGGTCTACAACCCGCGCCGGCAGCTCGCCGACCACGCGCGTCCGGTGCGTCACGAGCTGCCGCTCCCCCAGCGGCTCGACGTGGGCGACCGGCGCCAGCTGTACGTCCACACCCGCGGCGCGACCCAGGGCGCCCCGACCCGCCGGCTGCCGGACTAGGCCGGGCGGGCCTCACGCCCCGGGCCCTCGCACCCCGGCCGTTCGTTCTCACTCGTGCGAGCGAACGGATCGCGACACCTTCCCCGAAAGATGTTGAACTTTGAAGGGAATGGGTCTACGGTGAGCCGTGTTGAGTAGTTGAACATTCAACGGGATCATATCCGTCCCCCTACCCGTCCCCAGGAGGAACACCATGGGTCTCTTCGGCCGCAAGGACGACGACAAGGGCGCCACCGACTCCGCGGTGACCCCGGACCTGGCAGCACTGACCGGAGACTACGAGCTCGACCCGGCGCACACCTCGATCGGCTTCGTCGCCCGCCACGCGATGGTCACCAACGTGAAGGGCCACTTCGCGGAGTTCTCCGGGACGCTGCACCTCGACGGTGCCGACCCGAGCAGCTCCACGGCCTCCATCGACGTGGCGATGAACAGCATCGACACGGGCAACGCCGACCGCGACGGTCACCTGAAGAGCGCGGACTTCTTCAAGATCGACGAGTTCCCGACCATGACCTTCCGCTCCACCAAGGCGGAGGCCCTGGGCGGCGACGACTACCGCATCACCGGCGACCTGACGATCCTCGGGACCACCAGGCCGATCACCATCGACCTGGAGTTCAACGGCGCCGCGAAGGATCCGTTCGGCAACGAGCGCGTCGGCTTCGAGGGCAAGAGCGAGATCCTGCGCTCCGAGTGGGGTCTGACCTGGAACGCGGCGCTGGAGACGGGCGGCATGCTGGTCTCCGACAAGATCAAGCTGGTCTTCGACATCTCGGCGATCCGCAAGGGCTGACGTCCCGCCGCACCCGAGAGCGCCCGCTCCTCCCGGTACGGGAGGGCGGGCGCTCGGCGTGTCCGCGCGGGACGGCGCACCTGGGGCGCGGCCCGGGTCAGAAGCCTCCGCCGAAGTCGCCGCCGCCTCCGAAGCCGCCGCCCCCGCCGAAGCCGCCTCCGCCGAACCCGCCGCCGAAGTCACCGGAGTCGAAGTCCGCGCCGGAGACGTCACCGCCTCCGTAGCCGCTGAAGTCGCCGTACCCGGAGCCGTAGTCCGACGCGTAGCCGGGGCCGGCCATCATGCCGCCGAGCAGGGTGCCGACCAGCAGTCCGGGCAGCAGCCCGCCGCCGAAGTAGCCGCCGGCCCAGGGGCCGTACGCCGGTCCCGCCTCCCAGTAGGGGCGGCGGCCGTACTCGGTGTCGACCTCGCGGACCGCGGGGTCGAGGCCCTCGGCCAGCCGGGCCTGGTCGGCCGCGCACACCGGCACCTCGCGCTCCGCCCCGCCGGGCGGGGTCCACCGGACGTCGGCGACGGAGGGGCCGTGGCGCGGGTCGAAGAAGCACGGCGGGCGGCGTTCCGGAACCGGCCTGCCCGCACGCCGGGCGGCCAGCGACACGAGCGCGAACCGGCCGTCCTCCACGGCCTGGGTCACCGCCCGGACGTCCTCCGGTTTGCGGGCCGCCGCCATGTACGACTTGGCCTGCTCGTAGGAGTCCAGCGCGCGTGCGTAGTCCGCGCGCATGGCGTCGTCCGCGCCGGGCTCGCCCGGGTGGAAGTCGAGGCGGTCCAGCTCCTCGCCGAACGCGGTGATGTCCTCGTCCACCACGACACGCAGCTTCTCCAGGGCGGCCGCCTGCTCCTCCTCGTGACGGCGCCTGCGGCGGCGGGTCACCGCATACGCGCCGGCGCCGCCGGCCGCCACCAGCGCGCCGACCGTGATCAGCCCGCCGACGGGGACGTCGCCGGAGCCGTCGCTCCAGGAGTTGGGCCCCCCGCCTCCGATGCTGCGGACCGCGGTGTCGACGAAATCGTTGAGCTGGGCCTTGGCGTCCCCGGCGTCCTGCACGGACCCGACCAGGTTGGACACGCCCTGCCGGCTGAGCACGCTGCTGTCGGCGCGGGCGTCGAACCGGTCGCCGAGGCGCACGCCGTACAGGCCGGTGACGCCGGTCTCGGTGCGCAGGTCGCGGAAGAGGTTCTGGGTGGGGAAGTCGGCCGGGAGGACGGCGACGAAGATGGGTTTGTCGGCGTCCTCGATCTTGTCGGCGAGGGCCTCGGCGTCGGACTCCGACAGGATGTCCCGGGCCTCGGGATCGACGTAGACGGGGCTTTCGCGCAGCTTCTCGGCGACGACGGAGACGTCCGTGGCCGCCTGCGCCCCCGGCGTGCCGACCATCAGGACCGCCAGGAGGGCGGCCACCGGCACGAGCAGCAGGCGTACGAGGGTGCGCATCGGTGCGGCCTTCATATCTTCGACGCTACCGGAATACGCCGCGAAACGGACATCCGGACCGGAGGAAGTCCTTCTCCCCTCCGGTCCGGATGTCTCAGGACCTCAGGCGGGCTCCACCCCTGCGCGCAGCAGCCCGTAGGCGTAGGCGTCCTCGAGAGCCTGCCAGGAGGCGGCGATGACGTTCTCCGCGACGCCGACGGTCGACCACTCCCCCGCCCCGTCGGAGGTGGAGATCAGCACCCGGGTCGTGGACTGGGTGCCGTGCTTGCCCTCCAGGATGCGGACCTTGTAGTCGACGAGCTCCAGCTTGGCGAGCTGCGGGTAGATCTTCTCCAGGGCGACGCGCAGGGCGCGGTCGAGGGCGTTGACGGGGCCGTTGCCCTCTGCGGTGGCGACGATGCGCTCGCTCTTGGCCCACAGCTTCACGGTGGCCTCGTTGGCGTGGCTGCCGTCGGGGCGGTCCTCGACGATCGCGCGCCAGGACTCGACCTCGAAGTACTTCAGCGGCCCGCCCTCGACCTCGGAGCGCAGCAGCAGCTCGAAGGAGGCGTCGGCGGCCTCGTAGGTGTAGCCCTTGAGCTCGCGCTCCTTGACCCGCTCCACGACCCGGCCGACCAGCTCGCGGTCGCCGCCGAGGTCGATGCCGAGCTCCTTGCCCTTGAGCTCGATGGAGGCGCGGCCGGCCATGTCGGAGACCAGCATCCGCATGGTGTTGCCGACCTGCTCGGGGTCGATGTGCTGGTACAGGTCCGGATCGACCTTGATCGCGGAGGCGTGGAGTCCGGCCTTGTGGGCGAAGGCGGAGACGCCGACGTAGGGCTGGTGGGTGGAGGGGGTGAGGTTGACGACCTCGGCGATGGCGTGGGAGATGCGGGTCATCTCGCGCAGCCGGCCCTCGGGGAGCACCTTCTTGCCGTACTTCAGCTCCAGGGCCGCGACGACCGGGAACAGGTTGGCGTTGCCGACCCGCTCGCCGTAGCCGTTGGCGGTGCACTGGACGTGGGTGGCGCCCGCGTCGACGGCGGCGAGGGTGTTGGCGACCGCGCAGCCGGTGTCGTCCTGGGCGTGGATGCCGAGCCGGGCGCCGGTGTCGGCGAGGACGGTGGCGACCACGGCCTGGATCTGCGCGGGGAGCATGCCGCCGTTGGTGTCGCAGAGGATCACCACGTCGGCGCCGGCCTCGTGGGCGGTGCGGACGACGGCCTTGGCGTAGGCGGGGTCGGCGCGGTAGCCGTCGAAGAAGTGCTCGCAGTCGACGAAGACGCGGCGGCCCTGGGAGCGGAGGTGGGAGACGGTGTCGCGGACCATCTCCAGGTTCTCGTCGAGGGTGGTGCGCAGGGCGAGCTCGACATGCCGGTCGTGGGACTTGGCGACCAGCGTGATCACCGGCGCGCCGGAGTCGAGGAGCGCCTTGACCTGGGGGTCCTGGTCGGCGGTGGTGCCGGCGCGGCGGGTGGCGCCGAAGGCGACCAGCTGGGCGTGACGGAACTCGATCTCCTGCCGGGCGCGGGCGAAGAACTCGGTGTCGCGGGGGTTCGCGCCGGGCCAGCCGCCCTCGATGAAGCCCACGCCGAACTCGTCCAGGTGCCGTGCGATGGCCAGCTTGTCGGCGACCGTGAGGTTGATGCCCTCGCGCTGGGCGCCGTCGCGCAGGGTGGTGTCGAAGACGTGGAACGAGTCGTCGGGCTCGCTGGTTGCGGTCATGGTCTGAAGGCTCCTGTATTGGATCTCGGTCTACCGGAATGACCGGTTCCACCGTTCCCCCATGGTCCCTCGCGCCCGGTTCCCGGCTGCGGGTGGGCCGAGAAACAGAAAAACCTCTCGCGGGTGCGAGAGGTCTGCGCGCGGGTCGAGGACGACGGTGTCCGCCCGTACGGTGTCGTACGTGCGGTCACTGCGGACCGGCGCGCCTGCTGCCAATAATCGTGGCGAACGAGAGCACGGGGGGATTTTGGCACAACCCGCCCGCCCGCTCACCGCCCGTCTCAGGATGCGGGCGTCCGGCGCGCCGCGGTGAGACGCGGGCCGGCGCTCTCCGGCCGGGGCTCAGGCGTCCGCGGCCAGCGTCTCGTCGAGGAACTCCCGTACGTGGTCGAGGACCTGGGGCCGGCCGGTCCCACGCAGGCCGATCGCCACGTGGATGGCGAGACCGTCCAGCAGGGCACGCAGCCGGACGGCGTAACGGTCGGCGTCCACCGGGCGGAACTCGCCCCGCGAGACGCCCTCGGCGAGCAGCGCCACCAGGTCCCGGTGCCAGGCTCCCTCGATGGCGGCCTGCCGGTCGCGCGCCTCGGCCTCCGCGTTCTGCGAGCGGTTCCACACCTCCAGCCACAGCGTCCAGTGCGGGTCGCGGTGACCGTCGGGCACGTACAGCTCCACATAGCCGTCGAGGCGCTCGCGGGCGGTGCCCGGCCGCGCGAGCAGCCGCGCCCGCCCGGCCCCGAGCCGTCCCTCGCTCCACTCCAGGGTGCGCAGCAGCAGTTCGTCCTTGGACCGGAAGTAGTAGAGCAGGTGTCCGCTGCTCATCCCGACCTCCCGCCCGAGCGCGGCCATGGTGAGCTTCTCCAGCCCTCGCTCGGCGATCATCGCCATGGCGGCGGCGAGCACGTCCTCACGGGGCGGCGCGGGGGTCCGGCGCCGGGGGGTCACTGGGCGGCCTCCGGGGCGGGTGCGCCCGCGGCGGGCCGGGGCGTCTCACGGAGCAGTACGTTCACCCGTACGTTCTACCGGACCGGCGTGCGCGGCTGTTGCTGGGTGATGCAGTGGATGCCGCCGCCGGCCGCGAAGACCGGGCGGGCGTCGACCTGGATGACCGTGCGGGCGGGGAAGAGGCGGCGGAAGAGGGCGGCCGCCTCCTCGTCGCGGGGGTCGTCGAAGGCGCACAGGACCACGCCGTCGTTGCACAGGTAGTGGTTGATGTAGGAGTAGTCGGCCCAGTGGCCGTCGGCCTCCAGCACGGCGGGGGCGGGGACCGGGACGACCTCCAGGGGGCGGCCGAGGGCGTCGGTCGCGGAGCGGAGGATGCCGATGACCTCCTCGGTCACCTCGTGGTCGGGGTGGGCCGGGTCCGGCTGGTGGTGGGCGACGACCACGCCGGGCCGGGCGAACGCGGCGACGATGTCGACGTGCCCCAGGGTGCCGAAGCCGTACGGCGGATAGTCGGCGGTGAGGCCGCGCGGCAGCCAGATCGCCTTGCGGGTGCCGAGGTGGGCGTGGATCTCCGTCTCGACCTCCTCCCGGGTCCGGCCGGGGTTGCGCTCGGGGCCGAGCTGGACGGTCTCGGTGAGCAGCACGGTCCCCTCCCCGTCGACGTGGATCCCGCCGCCCTCGTTGACGAGGTCCGTGGCGTACGTCCGTGCGCCGGCGAGGTCGGCGACGTACGCGGCGATCTTCGCGTCGTGGTCCCAGCGGGCCCACTCCTGGGCGCCCCAGCCGTTGAACGTCCAGTCCACGGCCGCCAGCCGACCGGTGCCGTCGGTGAGGAAGGTGGGTCCGACGTCCCGCATCCACGCGTCGTCCAGTTCCCGCTCGACGGTGTCGACGCCGGGGCCGAGCAGTGCGCGCGCCCGCGCCGACTGACCTGGTCCGCACACCACGGTGACCGGCTCGAAGCGGCGCACGGCGCGGGCGACCGCGGCCCAGGCGGTGCGGGCTGCGGCGAGGGCGCCGGGGTCGGCGAAGGTGGGGTTGGGTCCTGGCCAGGCCATCCAGGTGCGCTCGTGCGGGGTCCACTCGGCGGGCATGCGGAAGCCGTCGGCGGCGGGCGTGTTCATCTGGGTCCTCAGAGGAAGTAGAGGCGGTTGAGGGAGACCGTGTCGGCGGGCCGGGAGCGCAGCGGCTCCCCGTCGAGGGTGACCAGACCGGTGCGCGGGTCGACGTCGACGGCGCCGGTGCGGGAGTTGCGCAGCAGGTCGGCGGGGCCGATGCCCCGGGTGCCGCGCACGGCGACGCGGCGGCGCCGGGTGGGCATCGTGTCGTGGCCCTGCTCGACGGCGGCGCGGGCGACGAACGCCACCGACAGCTCGGCGGGCGTGGCGCCGTACGCGCCGAACTGCGGGCCGAGGACGAGGGGTTCGCAGGTGTCGGTGGCCGCGTTGGGGTCGCCGGTGACGCCGTACGCGGGGAAGCCGGCCTTCAGGACGAGCTGGGGCTTGGCGCCGAACCACTCCGGGCGCCACAGCACGATGTCGGCGAGCTTGCCCGGCTCGAGGGAGCCGACCTCGTGGGAGAGGCCGTGCGCGATGGCCGGGTTGACGGTGAGTTTGGCGATGTACCGCAGCACCCGCTCGTTGTCGTCGTCGCCGTCCGCGCCCAGCTCGGCCTTCATCTTCCCGGCCATGGCGAAGGTACGGCGGACGGTCTCCCCGGCGCGGCCCATGCCCTGCGCGTCGGACGAGGTGATGCCGATGGCGCCCAGGTCGTGCAGCACGTCCTCGGCGCCCATGGTTCCGGCGCGCACCCGGTCGCGGGCCATGGCGGCGTCGCCGGGCAGGTCCGGCTTGAGGTCGTGGACGGAGACGATCATGCCGTGGTGCTCGGCCACCGCGTCCCGGCCGAAGGGGAGCGTGGGGTTGGTGGAGGAGCCGATGACGTTCGGCACGCCCGCCATCTTCAGCACGTTCGGGACGTGCCCGCCGCCGCAGCCCTCGATGTGGAAGGCGTGCACGGTGCGGCCCTCCAGCGCCTTGAGGGTGTCCTCCACGGACAGGCACTCGTTCAGCCCGTCGCTGTGCAGGGCCACCTGGACGTCGTGCTCCTCGGCGACGCGCAGCGCGGTGTCCAGGGCCCGGGTGTGGGCGCCCATGTCCTCGTGCACCTTGAAGCCGCACGCGCCGCCCTCGGCGAGCGCCTCGACCAGCGGGGCCTCGTGGGAGGACGAACCCCGGCCCAGGAACCCGATGTTGACGGGCCAGGCGTCGAAGGCGGAGAACGCGTGACGCAGCGCCCAGGGCGAGTTGACGCCGACGCCCCACACCGGGCCGAACTCCTGCCCGATGATCGTGGTCACCCCGGAGGCGAGGGACGCCTCCATGACGCGCGGCGACAGCAGATGGACGTGGGTGTCGACCGCGCCGGCGGTGGCGACGAGCCCTTCACCGGAGACGATCGTGGTGCCGGTGCCGACGACGACGTCCACGCCGTCGAGGGTGTCGGGGTTCCCGGCGCGCCCGACCGCGCTGATCCGCCCCTCCCGGATGCCGACGGACACCTTCCGGATGCCGAGGACGGCGTCGATCACGACCACGTTGCTGATGACGACGTCGCAGGTCTCGCGCACGGAGGCGGCCTTGAGGTGCAGTCCGTCGCGGGCGGTCTTGCCGAACCCGGCGAGGAACTCGTCGCCGTACCGCTGGGCGTCGGACTCCACCCGGATCACCAGGCCCGAGTCGCCGAGGCGGAGCCGGTCGCCGGCGCGGGGGCCGTGGGTGGCGGCGTAGGCATGGGGGTCGAGGCCGTCGTACTCGCCGGTCTCGCGGCCGAGGGTGCGGCTCATCGCGTCGCTCCTTCCGGGGCGCCGGGGCGGTCGTCGTCGGGGGCGGTGGCGCCCAGGTAGCCGCAGGCCGCCGCACGGCGCAGCGCCTCCGCCTCGGCGCCGGGCGCGTCGAGCGGGCCGTCGACGAGTCCGGCGAAGCCGACGGCGACGCGGTCCCCGCCGATCGGCACGAGACCGACCTGCCGGGTCTCGCCGGGTCCGAAGCGGACCGACGAGCCGGCGGGCACCGCGAGTCGCATGCCGTACGCGTCGGCGCGGGGGAACTCCAGGCGGGGGTTGGCCTCGAAGAAGTGGAAGTGGGAGGTGACCGAGACGGGCACGGCGGCCGTGTTGGTGACGGTCACCGTCGTCACCGGCGCGGGGTCGCCGTGCGCGGGTCCGGGCAGCAGCGCGCCCGGGGCGTCCGCGCCGAGTCCGCCGCCGATGGGGCGGGTGACGACGGCCAGCCGGGAGCCGTCGTCGAACACGGCCTCCACGTGCACCTCGGTGACCACGTCCGCCACCCCGGGCAGCACGTCGTCCGGCCCCAGCACCGACCGGGCCCGCTCGACGGCCTCCGCCAGGCGTGCGCCGTCCCGGGCGGCCTCGCAGACGGTGTCGGCGATCAGCGCCGTCGCCTCGGGGACGTTCAGCCTGAGTCCCCGGGCGCGGCGGGCCCGGGCCAGCTCGGCCGCGCCGAAGAGCAGCAGCCGGTCGCGTTCCGTCGGGGTCAGTCTCACGCCGTGAACACCTCCTTGCCTTCCCTCGTCCCAAAATTAGAGCATCATTCTAAACCTGAGCGTCCAGGAACGGAGCCATTGACGCAGACGACAGAAGAAGACACATTGAACGTCACTCAAAAGTCGTCGACGCACCGTTGAAGGAGAGCTGCCCATGCCGAGGGAACTGCGCGGAGTCGACACCATCCCCGAGGCGGAACGCACCAGCGGCCCGCGCGACCTCGTCTCGATCCTGCTGGGCTCCAACCTCTGCCTGGGCGTGATCGTCTTCGGCTGGCTGCCGCCGTCCTTCGGCCTGGACTGGTGGTCGTCCGTCACCTCGGTGGTGACCGGCACCGTCGTCGGCACGCTGTTCACGGCCCCGCTGGCCCTGGTCTCGCTGCGCACCGCGACCAACCTGTCCACCTCGTCCGGCGCGCAGTTCGGCGTGCGGGGGCGGCTGGTGGGGTCGGTCGTGGGACTGCTGCTGGCCCTCGGTTACACCGCGCTGACCGTGTGGATCGGCGGGGACGTGATGGTGGGCGTGCTGGGCCGGCTGTTCGGGCTTCCGGCCGACGGGACGGCGTACACCGTGGTCTACGCGCTGCTCGCGGCGGCGACGGTGGCGGGCGCGGTGTACGGGTACCGGGTACTGCTCGCCATGTCCCGGGTACTGGCCTTCGGCATGACGGCGCTGCTGGTGCTGGGCGTGTTCGCGTACGCGCCGCACTTCACCACCGAGGCGCTGCCGGAGACCGGCGGCTACCTGCTGGACGGGTACTGGCCGACGTGGCTGCTGGCCGCGGTCGCCGCCGGGCTGTCCGGGCCGATCGCCTTCATCACCCTGCTCGGTGACTACACCCGCTACATCTCCCCCGCCCGCTTCTCCTCCCGGCGCGTGCTGCGGGCCACCTGGCTGGGGCTGATGCTGGGCCTCCTGGTGCCGCAGTTGTTCGGCACGTTCACCGCGTACGCGGCCCGCGCCGCCCTCGACTACGCCGGGCCGCTGGTCGACGCGGCGCCCGGCTGGTACCTGGTGCCGCTGCTGCTGGCCGCGTCCGCGGGGTCGGTGGGGAACGCGGGGCTGATGCTGTACTCGATGGGGCTGGACCTGGACGCGATCCTGCCACGCGCGTCCCGGACGACGGCGACGTACGTCGTCGCGGTCGTCGCGACGGTCTGCGTCTTCGCCGGCCACCACCTCTCGACCGCGCAGGACGCGATGACGTCGTTCGTGCTGCTGCTCACGGCCGTGGGCACGCCCTGGGCGGTGATCACCCTCATCGGCTCGGTCCGCTGCGGAGGGGTCTACGACGCGGACGCCCTCCAGGTCTTCAACCGCCGCGCGCGGGGCGGGGCGTACTGGTACACGGCCGGCTGGAACATCCCGGCGACGGCCTCCTGGGCCCTGGGCTCCCTCGTCGGCCTCCTGGCCGTCTCGCTGCCCTCCTACGAGGGCCCTCTGGTCGCCCTGACGGGAGGGGTGGACGCGAGCTTCCTGCTGTCGGGCGCGGTGGGCGGGGCGGCGTACGTCCTGGCGACGCGCAGCACCCGGGAGGCCCCGGCACCCGCGGCGTCCGTACGGGCCCTGGAGGACGAGCGGGTCTGACAGCGCCGTCCAGGCACGAGGGGTCCGGAGCGGCGGCCCCGGACCCCTCGCCCGTCAGGCCAGTTTGCGCATCCAGCCGTGCTTGTCCTCCGCCGTGCCGCGCTGGATGTCGAGGAGGGCCTGGCGGAGGCGGAGGGTGACCTCGCCCGGCTCGCCGCCGCCCTGCTGCCACTCGCCGCTCGCGCGCTTCACCGTGCCGACGGGCGTGATCACGGCCGCGGTACCGCAGGCGAAGACCTCGGTCAGCGTGCCGTTCTCCGAGTCGCGCTGCCACTGCTCGACCGACACGCGCTCCTCGACCGCCTCGTAGCCGAGGTCGCGGGCGACGCCCAGCAGGGAGTCACGGGTGACGCCCTCCAGGATGGATCCGGAGAGGGCCGGCGTGACGATCTTGTTCCCGTACACGAAGTACAGGTTCATGCCGCCCAGCTCCTCGACCCACGTGTGCTCGACGGCGTCGAGGTAGCACACCTGGTCGCAGCCCTTGGCGGCCGCCTCGGCCTGCGCGAGCAGGGACGCCGCGTAGTTGCCGCCGGTCTTCGCGTCGCCCATGCCGCCGGGGACGGCGCGGACGCGGTCCTCGGAGACCCAGATGGACACCGGCTTCACGCCGCCCGGGAAGTAGGCGCCGGCCGGGGAGGCGATCACCAGGAACAGGTACTCGTTGGCCGGCTTCACACCCAGCCCGACCTCGGTCGCGATCATGAAGGGGCGCAGGTAGAGCGACTCCTCGCCGCCGTGCGCGGGCACCCACGCCTGGTCCTGGGCGACCAGGGCGTCGCACGCCTCGATGAACGTCTCGACCGGAAGCTCCGGCATGGCGAGACGGCGGGCGGACCGCTGGAACCGCTCGGCGTTCTTCTCGGGGCGGAACGTGGCGACGGACCCGTCGGGCTGCCGGTAGGCCTTCAGGCCCTCGAAGATCTCCTGCGCGTAGTGCAGCACCGTGGTCGCCGGGTCGAGGGAGATCGGCGCGTACGGGACGAGCTGGCCGTCGTGCCAGCCGCGGCCCTCGGTCCACTTGATCGTCACCATGTGGTCGGTGAAGTGGCGGCCGAAGCCGGGGTTGGCCAGGATCGCTTCGCGTTCCGCGGCGGAGAGCGGGTGGGCCGAGGGCTTGAGCTCGATCGTGGGCGTCGTCATGAGTGGTTGTCCTTCACCGGTTGTAGTGACGGGCCGCGCACACGCCCGTACGGCCTGTGGCCAGTACTAGGACGTCCGAGCATTCCCTCAATCCGCGGCTCCGCGTTCGATTATCGCCCGGCGGAGGCGGCGGAAGAAACAGGGTGAATGCGGCCCGGTGGTCGTTGACGCCACACCCGGCGGCGGAACACGTCGAAGCCGCCGGGTGCGGATGCGACCCGGCGGCTTCGAGTGTGTCGAGGTGGGCGCCGGGTCAGCCGGCTACTCGTGCGGCGAGGGCGTCGCCGATCTGAGAGGTGCTGCGGGCGGGCAGGCCGCCGCGGTCCGCGAGGTCGGCGGAGACGGCGTCCTCGATGCGGGCGGCCTCGGCGTCGTGGCCGAGGTGGCGCAGCAGGAGGGCGACGGACAGGACGGTGGCGGTGGGGTCCGCCTTGCCCTGTCCGGCGATGTCCGGGGCCGAGCCGTGCACGGGCTCGAACATGGACGGGAACTCGCGGCTCGGGTTGATGTTGCCGGAGGCCGCGACGCCGATGCCGCCGGAGACGGCCGCGGCGAGGTCGGTGATGATGTCGCCGAAGAGGTTGTCGGTGACGATCACGTCGAACCGGCCGGGGTCGGTGACCAGGTAGATGGTCGCGGCGTCGACGTGGATGTAGTCGGTGGTGACGTCCGGGTACTCCGCGGCCACCTTGTCGAAGATGTTCGTCCACAGGTGGCCGGCGAAGGTCAGCACGTTGTTCTTGTGGACCAGCGTCAGCTTCTTGCGCGGGCGGGCCTGGGCGCGGGCGAAGGCGTCGCGGACCACGCGCTCGACACCGAAGGCCGTGTTGACGGAGACCTCGGTGGCGACCTCGTGCTCGGTGCCCTTGCGGATGGTGCCGCCGTTGCCCGTGTAGGGGCCCTCGGTGCCCTCGCGGACGACCACGAAGTCGATCTCGGGCTGTCCGGCGAGCGGGGTGGCGACGCCCGGCAGAAGCTTGGACGGACGCAGGTTGACGTGGTGGTCGAAGGCGAAGCGGAGCTTCAGCAGGAAGCCCCGCTCGAGGACGCCGGACGGCACGCTCGGGTCGCCGATGGCGCCGAGCAGAATCGCGTCGTGCCGCTCGAGCGCGTCGAGGTCGGCGTCGGTGAGGGTCTCACCGGTGGCGTGGTAGCGCCGGGCGCCGAAGTCGTATTCCTTGGTCTCCAGCTTCACATCCTGCGGAAGGACGGCGGAGAGGACCTTCAGGCCTTCGGCCACGACCTCCTGGCCGATGCCGTCACCGGGGATCACTGCGAGATTGATGCTGCGAGACATGCGGGCACCCTACTCCTCGTCCCACGGGATGACATGCGGCGTCCGTCATGCGGACAGCTCGGGTGTGTCGGAGGCCGGCGGCTGCTCAGTGGCCGGTCGAGCCGCCGTTGTCCCGGCGGTCGAGGGCACGCTGCAGTGCGGCGGCGGCGTTCTTGCGGTCGCTCTCGACGCTGCGGACGGAGCGGCGGACACGGCGGCGGGCGGTCGTCTCGGGCATGGCGGATCGACTCCTTCGGGAAGACGCGCGGACTCGAAGATGCGCGGAGGGTGACGAGACGCCGGAAGAGGCGGGGAGCCACGGCCGCAGGGGTCGCCTGCACGGGGCCTGCTCACAACCGCCGTTCGCTGGATCGAGCGATGCGTTCGGCTCCTACAAAAGTAAGGGCGGCGCCCGCATCTGTCTGCACAATTACTTGGGCTTCCTACTATCTGAGACGGCGGCACCCTCACCACCCGGCCGACCTGCGCCTTCACCGATGCCGACTGGGCCACTCGACTGATCCCGGCGCCCGGCGGGCGACTGTCCCCGCCGGGAGGGGAACGGTGACCGGCATGAACGACACGGCGAAGGTGTTCCTCGAAGGCGGGCCGGAAGATCTGCCCGAGCGGATCGTCCCGGCCCCCGACCCGGGCCCCGATGTGAAGGTCGAGTTGCGCAACGGCTACGAGCACTTCCGCCCGAGCTCGCGCCAGGCGGACACGGCGGAGGGGCGGCTGCCGGTGTACGAGTGGTGGGAGCGGACGGAGATGCCGGGCTGACCCCAGGACAGCGCGCAGGGGCCGGGCGCGCCGTGCGCCCGGCCCCTGTCACGTCATGACGGACGTCAGCCCATGTGCGGGTACGTGTAGTCGGTCGGCGGGACCAGCGTCTCCTTGATGGCGCGGGTCAGCGTCCAGCGCATCAGGTTCTGCGGGGCGCCGGCCTTGTCGTTGGTGCCGGAGGCACGGCCGCCGCCGAAGGGCTGCTGGCCGACCACGGCGCCGGTCGACTTGTCGTTGATGTAGAAGTTGCCGGCCGCGTAGCGCAGCTTCTCCATCGTGTACGCCGCCGCCGCACGGTCGTTCGCGACGACCGAGCCGGTGAGGGCGTAGTCCGACACCGACTCCATCTGGGTCAGCATCTCGTCGTACTTGTCGTCCTCGTAGACGTGGACGGCGAGGATCGGGCCGAAGTACTCGGTGCGGAACACCTCGTTCTCCGGGTCGCCGCACTCGATGACGGTCGGGCGGACGAAGTAGCCGACCGAGTCGTCGTAGGTGCCGCCCGCGACGATCGTGCAGGCCGGGTCCTCCTCGGCGCGGTCGATGGCGGCCTTGTTCTTGGCGAAGGACCGCTCGTCGATGACGGCGCCGATGAAGTGGGACAGGTCGGTGACGTCACCCATCGTGATGCCGTCCACCTCGGCCGCGAACTCCTCCTTGAAGCCGGAGTTCCAGATCGAGGCCGGGATGTAGGCACGCGAGGTGGCCGAGCACTTCTGGCCCTGGTACTCGAAGGCGCCACGGGTGAGCGCGGTCTTCAGCACGGCGCGGTCGGCGCTCGGGTGGGCGACGAGGAAGTCCTTGCCGCCGGTCTCGCCGACGAGACGCGGGTAGGTGCGGTACTTCTCGATGTTCTGGCCGACCGTCTTCCACAGGTGCTGGAAGGTCTTGGTGGAGCCGGTGAAGTGGATGCCCGCGAGGTCTCGGTGCTCCAGGGCGACCTTCGACACCTCGATGCCGTCGCCGGTGACCAGGTTGATGACGCCCTTGGGCAGCCCGGCCTCCTCCAGCAGCTGCATCAGCAGCACGGCGGCGTGGGTCTGCGTCGGGGACGGCTTCCACACCACGACGTTGCCCATCAGCGCGGGCGCGGTCGGCAGGTTGGCCGCGATGGCGCTGAAGTTGAAGGGCGTGATCGCGTAGACGAAGCCCTCCAGCGGCCGGTGGTCCAGGCGGTTCCACACGCCCGGGGAGTTGGCCGGGGGCTGCTCGGCGAGGATGCCGCGCGCGTAGTGGACGTTGAAGCGCCAGAAGTCGACGAGCTCGCAGGGGCTGTCGATCTCGGCCTGCTGCACGGTCTTGGACTGGCCGAGCATGGTGGAGGCGGCGATGGTCTCGCGCCAGGGGCCGGCCAGCAGCTCGGCGGCGCGCAGGATGATCGCCGCGCGGTCGTCGAAGGACATGGCGCGCCAGGCCGGGGCGGCGGCGAGGGCCGCGTCGATGGCGTCCTGGGCGTCCTGCTGGGTGGCGTTGGCGTAGGTGCCGAGGCGGGCCTTGTGGTTGTGCGGCTGCACGACGTCGAAGCGCTCGCCGCCGCCCATCCGCCGGACGCCGCCGATGGTGCAGGGCAGCTCGATCGGGTTGTCGGCCAGCTCCTTGAGCTTGGCCTCGAGTCGGGCCCGTTCGGGGCTTCCGGGGGCGTAGCCGTGCACCGGCTCGTTGACGGGGGTGGGGACCTGGGTCACAGCGTCCATGGGTTCCGTAACTCCTTGTCTGAGCGGGGTGTGGTGTCAGCCCTTGGTGATCATGCTGCGGGCGAAGAACCGGAGGTTGGCCGGCTTCTCCGCCAGACGCCGCATGAAGTAGCCGTACCAGTCGGTGCCGTAGGCCGTGTAGACGCGCATGCGGTGGCCCTCCGCGGCGCGCCGGAGGTGCTCCTCGCTGCGGATGCCGTAGAGCATCTGGAACTCGTACTCGTCGAGCTTGCGTCCGGCGGTGCGGGCCAGTTCCTGGGCGATGGCGATCAGACGCGGGTCGTGGGACCCGATCATCGGGTAGCCCTCGCCCTCCATCAGCGTCCGCAGGATGCGCACGTACGCCTTGTCGATCTCGTGCTTCTGCTGGTAGGCGACCTCGGCGGGCTCCTTGTAGGCGCCCTTCACCAACCGTACGCGACTGCCCGCGGCGGCGAGCCGGCGCGCGTCCTCCTCGGTGCGGAAGAGGTAGGCCTGGATGACGCAACCCGTCCCCGGGACGTCCTTCCGCAGCTCCTCGTGGATGGCGAACATCGAGTCGAGGGTGGTGTGGTCCTCCGCGTCCAGGGTGACCGTGGTGCCGATCTCCGCGGCGGCCTCGACGACCGGGCGGACGTTGGCGAGGGCCAGCTCGTGGCCTCCCGGGAGCGCCTGGCCGAACATGGAGAGCTTCACGGACATCTCGGCGCGCTCGCCGAGCTCCAGTGGCTTCAGCCGGTCGATCAGCTCCAGGTAGGCGTCGCGGGCCGCCTCGGCCTGCTCCGGGGTGGTGATGTCCTCGCCGACGACGTCCATGGTCAGTTCGAGGCCGTTGTCGGTGAGCTCCCGCACGATCGGCAGGACGCCGTCCACGGTCTCACCGGGGATGAAGCGGTCGACGACCCGCTTGGTCACCGGGGCCGCCGAGATCAGGCGTCGCATCCGGTCGCTGCGCGACGCGGCGAGAATCACGGGACCCAGCACGGGGCACCTCCACAAGCTGCGAGAGGCCGCCACCCGACGGTTCGGGGACGGCACGGAGAACCACCGTGAAACCTAAGGATGACCCTGATCCTGGGCCATCGACAGACGTCACGCATCCCTGAGCGAGATCTCAGACAGATGTATGAAGGGCGCCGGTTCTTGCGGCAGAATGCCCGGGTGACGTCGGAACACAAGGACGACTACCAGGAGCTGGTGGACGAGATCTCGGAGCTCCTCGGCGCTCCGGCGACCCTGGAGAACCGCGACTTCGAGCTGATCGCCTTCGGCGCGTACGACAGCGAGGGCGACCTCGACCCGTCGGCGCTGGACCCGGTGCGGGCCCGCTCGATCCTGACCCGGCGCTCCACACCCGCCGTCCGCACCTGGTTCGAGGGGTTCGGCATCACCCGCGCGACCGGCCCGGTCCACATCCCGCGCACGCCGGAGGCGGGCGTGCACCGGGGACGCGTGTGCCTTCCCGTACGGCATCGCGGGGTGGCCCTCGGCTATGTGTGGCTGTTGGAGGACGACCCCGGACCTACGGCGGAGCAACTGGACGCGGCCATGCGGGTGACGGCGCGGATCGGCGCGCTGCTCGCGGACGAGGCGCAGCACGGCGCGGACCTCACCCGTGAGCTGCGGGCGGTGCTGACGGCGGAGCGTGGCTGGCAGCGTGACATGGCGGTGGCCGAGCTGCGCACCGCGCTCGGCGCCCGCGCGGAGGGCCTGCACACGGTGGTCTGCGTCGCGCCCTGGCCGTCCGCCGACCCCGACGACGCGCCCTCGGTCCGCACGGTGCCGGGTGCGACGGCGCTGTGCACCCTGCCGTGGGGCGCCACGGCCGTGTCGCTGGCGCTGCTGATGCGGCTGCGCTCCGCCGACGTGCTGACGGCGGCGGAGACCGCGGCCGGGCGGCTGCTGGAACGGGTCCGGGACGGCAGGGCGGCCGGCCCGTCCGGGCCGCCTCCGGCGGCCGCGGGGATCGCCGCGCCGCGTACGGGCCTGGCCGGTCTGGGGACGGCCTGGGACGAGGCGTCGGCGTCGGCGCGGGCGGCGCTGGCCGAGCCGCGCCTCGGACCGGTGGCCCGCTGGGCGTCGATCGGCCCCTACCGTCTGCTGACCGCGCTGTCCCCCGGCGCCGCCCAGGACCCCGCCGTCCGCCCGCTGCTCTCCCCCGCGCACGCGGAACTGGCCCGCACCGCCGAGGTGTACCTCGACTGCGCGGGCCAGGCCGGGCGCACGGCGGCGGAGCTGGGTGTGCACCGGCAGACGCTGTACTACCGGCTGTCGCGGATCGAACGGCTCACCGGCCTGGACCTGGACGACGGCGAGGACCGGCTGCTGCTGCACATGGCGCTCAAGGCGCACCGTCTGTAGACGTGCTGTCGGCGGACGCCGCGCCCGTGGCCGCCTCGACCACCTGGCGCAGACCGGCGGTGAGCCGCTCCGCGTCGGGGGCGCCGGCCGGGTCGAAGGTCCACTGGGCGATGAGTCCGGTCATGAGGGTCACGTAGAACGCGCCGACGGTGTCGGCGGTCGCGTCGGACACGTCCTCCTCCCGGCCGCCCATCAGCAGCGGCACCAGACCGCGCCCCGCCTCGCGCTGGGCCGCCGTGAGGTGCGCGCGCACCTCGGGCAGCCGGTCGCCCATGGCGAGCACCTCCATGCTGAGCCGCCACACCGAGCCGGGGTCCTTCATGGTGGCGATGATGTTCGCCCACACCCGCTCGAACCGCTCCAGCGATCCGGGCGCGGCCTGGTCCACGGTGCCGTCGCCGTCGAAGGCGTCACCCATGCCCTCCACGAGGGAGACGTAGGCCTGGGCGAGCAGCGCGTCCTTGGAGCCGTAGTGGTAGCCGATGGACGCGAGGTTGGTGCCCGACTCCTTGACGATGTCACGCGCCGTGGTGCGCACGAACCCCTTGGCGAGCAGGCAGCGCTTGGCCCCCTCGAGCAGATCCTCACGGTGTCCCATGGCCGCAGCCTACCCCGCACCCCATACGACCGTCTTACACGATCGTTCTAGACGGCTGTATAAGACGTGCGTACAGTCGGCGTCATGACACCGAACCCGCACCGGGCCGGCCGCCGTGAGTGGACCGCGCTGGTCGTGCTGATGCTTCCGCTGCTGCTGGTCTCGATGGACGTCTCCGTCCTCTACTTCGCCGTCCCGGAGATCAGCGCGGACCTGCGTCCGAGCGGTACGCAGCAACTGTGGATCTTCGACATCTACGCCTTCGCCGTGGCCGGCCTCCTCATCACCATGGGCTCGGTGGGCGACCGGATCGGCCGTCGCAGGCTGCTGCTGATCGGCGCCGCCGCGTTCGGCGCCGCCTCCCTGGTGGCGGCGTACGCGCACAGCGCCGAGACGCTGATCGCGGCCCGCGCGCTGCTCGGCATCGGTGGCGCCGCCCTGATGCCCTCCACGCTGGCCCTGCTCCGCTCGCTCTTCCTGGATCCCGCGCAGCGGGCGAAGGCGATCGCGATCTGGTCCGCCGTGATGACGGCGGGCGTGGCACTCGGCTCGGTGCTGAGCGGGCTGCTGGTGGAGTTCTTCTGGTGGGGCTCGGTCTTTCTGGTGAACCTGCCGGCGATGGCCCTGCTGCTGATCCTCGGCCCGCTCCTGCTTCCGGAGTCCAAGGACCCCGATCCGGGCCGCTTCGACTGGATGAGCGTCCCGCTGTCCATGGCCGCCGTGCTGCCCGTCATCTACGGCCTGAAGGAGATCCCGTCCGAAGGCTGGAACGTGCGGTACGTCGTCTCGGTCACCGTCGGCCTGCTCTTCGCGGCCCTGTTCGTGCACCGGCAGCGGACGGCCGCCTCCCCGATGATCTCCCCGGCCCTGTTCCGGGGCCGCGGCTTCGGACCGGCCGCCGCCCTCAACCTGGTCACCATGTTCGGGATGATGGGCTCGGCGTTCTTCACCAGCCAGTACATCCAGTCGGTGCTCGGCAAGAGCGCTCTGGACGCGGCCCTGTGGGCCCTGCTGCCGTCGGTTCCCATCGGCTTCGCGGCCCCCTTCGCGACGTATCTGGTGCAGAAGGGCGTCAATCGGGCCCACGTGGTGACGGCGGGATTCGCCACCGCCGTGTGCGGTTACGCGCTGCTGGCCTCCGTGGACACGGACGACCTGGTGCTCGTCCTGGTCGCCTGCGGTGTGCTCGCCATGGGCGTCACCGCGGTGATGTCCCAGATCATGGACCTCGCGCTGGGCGCCGCTCCGGTGGAACGGGCGGGCTCCGCCTCCTCCCTGATGGAGACCGGCACCGAGTTCGGCGGGGCGCTGGGCATGGCGTTCCTCGGCTCCATCGGCACCGCCGTGTACCGGAACGGGATGCCGGACTCCGCTCCGGCGGCGGCGCACGAGACGCTGGGCGGCGCGCTCGCCGTCGCCGAGCGGCTTCCGGGGCAGGCGGGAGACGCCCTCGCGGCGGCGGCCCGGGAAGCCTTCACCCAGGGGATGAACGCGGCGGCGATCGCGGGCGCCTCGGTGTTCGCCGGGGCGGCGGTCCTGGCGTCGGTGACGCTGCGCCGGGTGCGGGTGCGGCCCGGCACGGAGAACGCCGGACAGGCCGAGGAACTCAGCCCGTCCGGCGTGTGAGCCCGACGAAGGATCGGTCAGACCAGGTTCACGGACCGCGCGGAGGTCGCCCCGATCTCCGCGGCCAGCTCACCCAGCACCGAGGTCGACACCGTGTCGTCGACGGTGAGCACGGCGAGCGCCTCGCCGCCGACCGTCGCACGGGCGACCTGCATGCCGGCGATGTTGATGCCGGCCTCGCCGAGGATGCGGCCGACGGTGCCGACGACACCCGGGCGGTCCTCGTACCGCAGGACGACCATGTGGTCGGCGAGCGCCAGGTCGACGTCGTACTCGCCGACCGCGACGATCTTCTGGACGTGCTTCGGACCGGCCAGCGTGCCGGAGACCGAGATCTCCTCACCGTCGGCCAGCGTGCCGCGCACGGTGACGACGTTGCGGTGGTCGGCCGACTCCGAGCTGGTCGTCAGCCGCACCTCGACGCCGCGCTCCTGCGCGAACAGCGGGGCGTTGACGTAGGAGACGGTCTCGTCGACGACGTCCTCGAAGACGCCCTTGAGCGCGGACAGCTCCAGCACCTTCACGTCGTGCTGGGTGATCTCGCCGTACACCTCGACGTCGAGACGGACCGCGACCTCGCCCGCGAGCGCCGTGAAGATCCGGCCGAGGCGCTCGGCGAGCGGCAGGCCCGGCTTGACGTCCTCGGCGATGACGCCGCCCTGGACGTTCACCGCGTCGGGGACCAGCTCACCGGCGAGGGCGAGGCGCACGGAGCGGGCGACGGCGATGCCGGCCTTCTCCTGGGCCTCGTCCGTGGAGGCGCCGAGGTGCGGGGTGCACACGACCTGGTCGAACTCGAAGAGCGGGGAGTCCGTGCAGGGCTCCTTCGCGTACACGTCGAGGCCGGCGCCGGCGACGCGGCCCTCCTTGAGCGCCGAGTACAGCGCCTCCTCGTCGACGATGCCGCCGCGCGCGGCGTTGATGACGCGCACGGTCGGCTTGACCTTGCGCAGCGCCTCGTCGCCGATCAGGCCCAGCGTCTCGGGGGTCTTCGGCAGGTGGACGGTGATGAAGTCGGAGACCTCGAGCAGCTCGTCCAGCGACAGCACCTTGACGCCCATCTGCGCGGCCCGCGCGGGCTGCACGTAGGGGTCGTAGGCGACGACCTTCATGCCGAAGGCGGACATGCGCTGCGCGACGAGGGCGCCGATCCGCCCCAGACCCACGACACCGAGGGTCTTCTCGGCGAGCTCGACGCCCGTGTACTTGCTCCGCTTCCACTCGCCGTTCTTCAGCGCGGCGTTGGCCTGCGGGATGTTGCGCGCGGTGGCGAGGATCAGACCGCAGGCGAGCTCGGCGGCGGTCACGATGTTCGACGTGGGGGCGTTGACGACCATCACGCCGGCCTTGGTGGCGGCGGAGACGTCGACGTTGTCGAGGCCGACGCCGGCTCGTGCGACGACCTTCAGCTTGTTCGCGGCGGCGATCGCCTCGGCGTCGACCTTGGTGGCCGAGCGGATGAGGATCGCGTCCACGTCGGCGATGGCGGGGAGCAGTTCGGCGCGGTCCGCGCCGTTGCAGTGCCGGATCTCGAAGTCCGGGCCGAGTGCGTCGACGGTGGCGGGCGACAGCTCTTCAGCGATGAGTACGACGGGTTTCGAGCTCACGTGAGTCCTCACAAGTCCCAATGCGGACGGCCGTCCCGACGGCCGCAGGCGGTGAAGAAGTGCTAGCCGCGTGGAAGACGCACGACGCTGTGGGCCTGACGCGTATGTAGTGCAGCAGTGTAGTGGCGCCGAGGGCGTCGTCTTACGCCGCTTCGGAAGGATCACCCGTCCGTGGCGGACGGGACGGACAACGCCGTGCTACCGACGTTACCGCTGGTTCGCCCGAAGGGCCGGGGCGTGGCGCCCCGGCCCTCAGGACGGTCGGGCTCAGGCCTCTTCGTCGACCCAGCTCATCAGCTTGCGCAGCTGCTTGCCGGTGGTCTCCAGGAGGTGCTCGGAGTCCTGCTTCTTGTACTCGTCGTACTTCTTCAGGCCGCCGTGGTACTCGTCCATCCAGGTCTGGGCGAAGGTGCCGTCCTGGATCTCGGCGAGGACCTTCTTCATCTCGGCCTTGGTGGCGTCGGTGATGATCCGCGGGCCGGTGACGTAGTCGCCCCACTCGGCGGTCTCGGAGATCGACCAGCGCATCTTCTCCAGGCCGCCCTCGTACATGAGGTCCACGATGAGCTTCAGCTCGTGCAGGCACTCGAAGTAGGCGATCTCCGGCTGGTAGCCGGCCTCGGTCAGCGTCTCGAAGCCCGCCTTGACCAGGGCGGCGGTGCCGCCGCAGAGGACGGCCTGCTCACCGAACAGGTCGGTCTCGGTCTCCTCGGTGAAGGTGGTCTTGATGACGCCGGCGCGGGTGCCGCCGATGCCCTTCGCGTACGACAGGGCCAGCGCGAAGGCGTTGCCCGTGGCGTCCTGCTCGACGGCCGCGATGCAGGGGACGCCGCGGCCCTCCTCGTACTGACGGCGCACCAGGTGGCCCGGGCCCTTGGGCGCGACCATGCACACGTCGACGCCGGCCGGGGGCTTGATGAAGCCGAAGCGGATGTTGAAGCCGTGGCCGAAGAACAGCGCGTCGCCGTCCTTCAGGTTCGGGGCGATGGACTCCTCGTAGACCTTGGACTGGATCGGGTCCGGGACGAGGATCATGATGACGTCGGCCTCGGCGGCGGCCTCGGACGGGGTCACCACGCGCAGGCCCTGCTCCTCGGCCTTGGCCTTGGACTTGGAGCCCTCGTGCAGACCGACGCGCACGTCGACGCCGGAGTCGCGCAGCGACAGGGCGTGGGCGTGGCCCTGGCTGCCGTAACCGATGACCGCGACCTTGCGGCCCTGGATGATGGACAGGTCGGCGTCGGCGTCGTAGAACAGCTCGGCCACTGGGTTCTCTCCTTGTGTGCAGGTGTCGCGTCCCACCGTATGACGGTGAGGGAGGGGGAAGGTTGGGGGTCTCGCGATACGGGCGGCCGACCGTGTCCCGGCCGCCCGTTCCGTGTCTTAGGCCGACCGGTCCAGGGCGCGCAGCGACCGGTCCGTGATCGATCGGGCACCGCGTCCGATCGCGATGGTGCCGGACTGGACCAGCTCCTTGATGCCGAACGGCTCCAGCATCCGGAGCATGGCGGACAGCTTGTCGCTGCTCCCGGTGGCCTCGATGGTCACGGCCTCCGGGGAGACGTCGACGGTCTTGGCGCGGAACAGCTGGACGATCTCGACGATCTGGGAGCGCGTCTCGTTGTCGGCGCGCACCTTCACCAGAACGAGTTCGCGCTGGACGGCCTGCCCGGGTTCGAGCTCGACGATCTTCAGCACGTTGACGAGCTTGTTGAGCTGCTTGGTGACCTGCTCCAGCGGGAACTCGTCGACGCTCACCACGATGGTGATGCGGGAGATGTCGGGGTGCTCGGTGACACCGACGGCGAGCGAGTCGATGTTGAAGCCGCGGCGGGAGAACAGGGCGGCGATCCGGGCCAGGATGCCGGGGGTGTTCTCCACCAGGACGGAGAGCGTGTGCTTGGACATGATCTCTTCGGTCTCTCTCGCTCAGTCGTCTTCGTTGTCGCCGAAGTCGGGGCGCACGTCCCGGGCGGCCATGATCTCGTCGTTGGAGGTGCCGGCGGCGACCATCGGCCAGACCATCGCGTCCTCGTGGACGACGAAGTCCACGACGACCGGCCGGTCGTTGATGCTGTTCGCCTCCTCGATGACCTTGTCGAGGTCCGCGGGGTCCTCGCAGCGGATCGCGTAACAGCCCATGGCCTCCGACAGCTTCACGAAGTCGGGGACGCGGGTGCCCCTCGCCTCGGGGTTGACGTCGTCGGGACCGGAGTGCAGGACCGTGTTGGAGTACCGCTGGTTGTAGAACAGCGTCTGCCACTGACGGACCATCCCGAGGGCGCCGTTGTTGATGACGGCGACCTTGATCGGGATGTTGTTCAGGGCGCAGGTGGTGAGCTCCTGGTTGGTCATCTGGAAGCAGCCGTCGCCGTCGATCGCCCAGACGGCGCGGCCGGGCGCGCCGGCCTTGGCGCCCATGGCGGCCGGGACCGCGTAGCCCATCGTCCCGGCGCCGCCGGAGTTCAGCCAGGTGGCGGGCTTGTCGTACTGGATGAAGTGCGCGGCCCACATCTGGTGCTGGCCGACGCCCGCCGCGAAGATCGTGCCCTCGGGCGCGAGCTGCCCGATGCGCTCGATGACCTGCTGCGGGGAGAGCGAGCCGTCCGCCGGCTGGTCGTAGCCCAGGGGGTAGGTGTCGCGCCAGCGGTTCAGGTCGTTCCACCAGGCGGAGTAGTCACCGCGGTGGCCGTCGGCGTGCTCCTTCTGGACGGCCTGGATGAGGTCGGCGAGGACCTCGCGGGCGTCTCCGACGATCGGCACGTCGGCGGCGCGGTTCTTGCCGATCTCCGCCGGGTCGATGTCGGCGTGGACGATCTTGGCGTACGGGGCGAAGCTGTCCAGCTTGCCGGTGACGCGGTCGTCGAAGCGGGCTCCGAGGGCGACGATCAGGTCGGCCTTCTGCAGCGCGGTGACGGCGGTGACCGAACCGTGCATGCCCGGCATTCCCACGTGCAGCGAGTGGCCGTCGGGGAATGCGCCGAGCGCCATCAGGGTGGTGGTGACGGGCGCTCCGGTGAGCTCGGCGAGGACCTTCAGCTCGGCGGTGGCGCGGGCCTTGATGACCCCGCCGCCGACGTAGAGGACCGGTCGCTTCGCGGAGGTGATGAGCTTGGCGGCCTCGCGGATCTGCTTGGCGTGCGGCTTGGTGACGGGCCGGTAGCCGGGCAGGTCCATGACGGGCGGCCAGGAGAAGGTGGTCTTCGCCTGGAGGGCGTCCTTGGCGATGTCGACCAGCACCGGGCCGGGGCGGCCGGTGGAGGCGATGTGGAACGCCTGGGCGATGACCCGCGGG
The DNA here is from genome assembly GCF_022869105.1 of Streptomyces sp. BJ20. Lineage (NCBI taxonomy): Bacteria > Bacillati > Actinomycetota > Actinomycetes > Kitasatosporales > Streptomycetaceae > Streptomyces > Streptomyces sp. BJ20. The sequence goes on along the minus strand of NZ_CP094918.1, from coordinate 1,466,308 downwards.
ATGTCCTCGGCCTTGGTGACGAGGAAGTTGTGCTTGGTGATCGGCATGGTGATGCCGACGATGTCCGCCTCCTGGAAGGCGTCCGTGCCGATCGCCTTGGAGGCCACCTGCCCGGTGATCGCCACCATCGGGACGGAGTCCATGTGCGCGTCGGCGATGGGCGTCACCAGGTTGGTGGCGCCGGGACCCGAGGTCGCCATGCAGACGCCCACCTTGCCGGTGGCCTGCGCGTAGCCGGTGGCCGCGTGACCCGCGCCCTGCTCGTGCCGGACCAGCACGTGGCGCACCCGCGTGGAGTCCATCAGCGGGTCGTACGCCGGAAGGATCGCACCGCCGGGAATGCCGAATACCGTGTCGGCGCCGACCTCCTCGAGAGAGCGGATGAGGGACTGCGCGCCCGTGACGTGCTCGACGGGGGCGGACTGCTGTCCTCCGGTACGGGGCCGCGGCTGCGGGTGATGGGCCCCGGTGGCCTGCTCGGTCATCGGCATTCTCTTCTCGATGCTGAGGGTTTCTGCGAAGTTCGTGCGGGTTACGCGTGCTGCTCGGCAGGTGCCTGTGCAACAAAAAACCCCTCGTGCCGTAAGGCAAGCGAGGGGAGCGCGCCGGGTGGTGGGTCGCTGAGCGTTCGTCGCTCAGCGTCAGCCGACGCGCTGTCCAAGTACGAGAATTCGGGTGCGCATGGCACTGACCCTCCCCCCGGCGCACACTCACTGTCAAGTGGGTGGGACGGGAGTCTCATCATGTGAGCGGAGTGTCGTGGCGCTCTTGAGCACCGCCGTCACCCCCGTGGAGTACACGTGGGAACCGCCTCCGCCGGCCAGCACCGGCTCGGCCGGGCCGTGCGGCATCGGGTAGTGCCCGGCGGCCAGCGCCCGGCGCAGCCGGTACTCGTCGAGCGGCCCCGAGAAGGCCAGTCCCTGCCCGTGGGTGCAGCCCATCGCGCGCAGCGCCTCGGCCTGCTCGGGCAGGTCCACGCCGTCGGCCACGGTCTGCAGTCCGAGGTCGGAGGCGATCCGCAGCAGCCCATGGGTGATCTTGTACAGCCTCGCGGACTCCGCCACCCCGTCGACCAGGCTGCGGTCGAGCTTCAGCATGTCGACGGGCAGCCGCCGGAGTGCCGTGATCGCCGCGCGTCCGCTGCCGAAGCCGTCCAGGGAGATCCGTACGCCGAGCCGTTTGAGCACGGTGAGCCGCCGCTCCAGCTCGTCGAGGGACACCCGGGGATCGGTGTCGGCCAGCTCCACGATCAGCGAGCCGGACGGCAGACCGTGCCGGGTGAGCAGCGCCTCGACCGAGCCGAGGGGCAGCGAGCGGTCCAGCAGCCGGCGCGCGCTCAGCCGTACGGCGACCGGCAGGGGCAGGCCGGTGGCGTGCCGTTCGGCGGCCTGTTCGACGGCCTCCTCCAGCACCCAGCGGCCCAGCTCGGCGGTCTTCTCGCTGTCCTCGGCGACGCGCAGGAACTCCGCGGGCGTGAACAGCACGCCCTGGGAGGAGCGCCAGCGCGCCTGGGCGCACACGGAGGTGATCCGGCCGTCCGCCAGGCACACCACGGGCTGGTGCAGCAGGGCGAACTCGCCGTGGTGCAGCGCCGCGCGCAGCCGGGTGGCCAGCTCCGCCTTGCGGACGACGTCCTGCTGCATGTGCGGTTCGTACAGCTCGACGCGGCCCTTGCCCGCGGCCTTCGCCCGGTACATCGCGAGGTCGGCGTTGCGCAGCAACTCGCCCGCGCCGATGCCCGGTTCGGCGAAGGCGACGCCGATGGAGGCGTTGACGCGGACATCGTTGCCGTCGATGAGGTAGGGCTGGGAGAGCGTGACTCTGAGCCGGTCTGCGAGTTCGAGGATGTGCCGCTCGCGCGCGTCCCGGTCGCGTACGCCGTCGCCGGCGATGAGCGCCGCGAACTCGTCGCCGCCGAGGCGGGAGGCGGTGTCGCCCTTGCGGACGGCGTCCTGGAGTCTGCGGGCGGCCTGCACGAGCAGTTCGTCACCGGCCTGGTGGCCGATGGTGTCGTTGACGCCCTTGAAGCCGTCGAGGTCGATGAAGAGCACCGCCGTCCCGCGCAGGGCGGCGCCCCGGTCCGAGGCGCGGCGGCCGGAGAGGGCCTGCTGCACGCGCCGGGTGAACAGGGCCCGGTTGGGCAGGTCGGTCAGCGGGTCGTGCTCCGCGTTGTGCTGGAGCTGGGCCTGGAGGCGGACCCGCTCGGTGACGTCACGGCTGTTGAAGATGAGGCCGCCGTGGTGCCGGTTGACGGTGGACTCCACGTTGAGCCAGCCTCCCCCGCTCCCGGCTTCTCCCCCACCGCCGGAGCGGAAGCGGCACTCGATGCGCGTGGTGGGCTCCTCCACCGGGTCGGCGGCGAGGAACCGCCGGATCTCGTGCACCACACAGCCGAGGTCCTCGGGGTGGATCAGGGAGGCCAGTTCGGTGCCGACCAGGTCCTCCGCCGGCCGGCCGTACACCCCGGCCGCGGCCGGGGAGACGTAGCGCAGGACGCCACTGGGGGCGGCGATCATGATGACGTCGCTGGAGCCCTGCACCAGGGAGCGGAAGTGGTTCTCCGCCTGGGCCAGTTCCTGGGTGAGGGTGATGTTGTCGAGGAGCATGATGCCCTGGCGCACGACGAGCGCGAGCGCCACGGTGCCCCCGGTGATCAGCACGACCCGGTCGACGCTGCGGCCGTTGAGGACGTTGTAGAGGATCCCGAGAGTGCACACGGCCGCCGCCAGGTACGGGGTGAGCGCGGCGAGGGAACCGGTGACGGGCCGGGAGAGCTGGTACCGGACCGCTCCCCCACCGGTCGGTGGCCCGTACGGGCGGTCGGGGGCGGCGCGCTGCCCGGGCAGGTGCTCGCGGACCACGCGCGTGGACGTCTCCCGGTCGGGTCCGCCGCGGCGGGGCGCGGTCCAGGGGGCGTAGGCCAGCAGCAGCGACCCGGCGAACCAGCCCGCGTCGAGCAGTTGCCCCGAGCGGTAGTCGGCGTGCACCAGCGGGGAGGTGAACAGGGCGTCGCACATCACGGTGAGCGCGAGCGCCCCGATCGCGGTGTTCACCGCCGAGCGGTTGACCGACGAGCGCCGGAAGTGCAGCGCGAGGACCATGCTGACGAGGGCGATGTCGAGCAGCGGGTACGCCAGGGACAGCGCCGTGTGCGCGACGCCCGGCCCCTCGGCCTGGGCGGCCTGGGCGAGGGCGAGGCTCCACGCCAGGGTCAGCAGCGAGCCGCCGATCAGCCAGGCGTCGAGGCCGAGGCACACCCAGCCGGCCCTGGTCACGGGCCGTTTGGCGAGCACCAGCAGTCCGACGATGGCGGGCGGCGCGAAGCAGAGGAAGAACAGGTCGGCGTAGCTGGGGCTCGGCACCTCGCGGTGCAGCACGACCTCGTACCAGCCCCAGACCAGGTTGCCCAGGGACGCCATGGCCGAGGAGATCCCGAACAGCATCCAGGCGGACCGGTACCGGGTGCGGCGGTCGCGGGCGTAGACCGCGCAGGAGACGGCGGCGGCCGCGGCGGCGGCGCTCAGCCCGAAGTCCCCCATGATCAGGGCGAGTCGCTCCGAGCCCCAGCCGAACGCGGCGCCGACGGCGTAGGCACCGCAGACCAGGGCGAGCACCAGCTGGGCCGCGGGGCCGGGGCGGCGGCCGGCGCCCTTCGCCGACAGCAGGGTCCGCGGGGCGGACGCGGGACGCAGCGCACCGTCGAGGGTGGGGGTCGGCGGCGCGCTCACCGGTCCCTCCCGGTCCGCGCCGCCTCCGCGCTCCAGGGGCCCCGGTGCGCCTGGGCCCGGGTCGGGCGGCCCGTCCGCCGGGGCGGGTCCTGAGGGCCGGCGCCGTCGGTCCGTCCGCCGCGCCGGATGTGCTGACCGTGCCTGTGCGTGTCCGCGTGCGCGTGTCGGCGCCGACGCATCCGCCGCGTCGGATCGCTGGTCGTCTGGCCGTGCATCGCCCGTCGCCCCCCTCACAGTCTCCGTGTCGCTCCCCCGCGCCGTTGGTCGGCGGCGCAGCCCCTGTCCGGACGATACACCAGTATCGTCACTCAGGGACATAGGTCTTCTACGCTCCGTGACGATCAAGGGATCGCCGAGTACCCACCGCTCCCGAGGGGTCGCGGACGGTACCCGAAGCGGACTACACGTCTTCCGTTCCCGTCACCAGGATCACGTTCCCGAGCTCCTCGTGGTTCACGTATCGGCGCAACTGGTCGCGCAGCAGGCGCTTCGCGCGGGGGAGGAACGCGGACGTGGGTCCGCCGACGTGCGGGGTGACCAGGACGCCGGGCGCCTCCCACAACGGGTGGTCGGCGGGCAGGGGTTCGGGGTCGGTGACGTCGAGGGCCGCGGTGATGCGGCCGCTCTGCACCTCGGTGAGCAGCGCCTTGGTGTCGACGACCGGTCCGCGGGCGACGTTCACGAGGAGGGCCCCGTCCTTCATCCGGGCCAGGAACGCGGCGTCCACGAGGTGCCGGGTTCCCTCGGTCAGCGGGGTGGTCAGGACGACGACGTCCGCCTCGGGCAGCAGGGAGGGAAGTTCGGTGAGCGGATGCACCGGCCCGCGCTCCGTTGTGCGCGCGGAGCGCGCGACGCGCGCCACCCGCGCGACCTCGAACGGTACGAGCCGGTCCTCGACGGCCGCGCCGATCGAGCCGTACCCGACGATCAGCACGGTCCGGTCGGCGAGCGCCGGCCGGAAGCCGCCCTGCCACTCCCCCCGGTCCTGGGCGCGCACGAAGCCGGGGATGCCGCGCAGGGAGGCGAGGATCAAGGTGAGCGTGAGCTCCGCGGTGCTGGCCTCGTGCACCCCGCGCGCGTTGCACAGCCGCACGCCGGAGGGCAGGTCCTTCAGGCCGGGCCGCACATGGTCGATGCCGGCCGACAGGGTCTGCACCACGCGCACGGACCGCATCCGGGGCAGCGGACGCAGGCACACCTCGGCGGGCTTCATGTACGGCACGACGTAGAAGTCGCACTCCTCGGGGTCGGCCGGGTACGTCTCGCCGCCGTCCCAGAAGTGGTAGCGCGGACCCTCGGGGAGTCCGTCGATCTCGTCCGGAGGGAGGGGAAGCCACACGTCAGGAGTCATGCCACGGAGGCTAGTTCAGGCCGCCCGGACGGCAGAGGTTAGGTTGGGGGACCGGAGAGGGAGGGTCACGAGCAGGTGGAGCGCAGGACGATCGGCGCGGCGGCGCTCTCGGTGGGCGCGGTAGGCCTCGGATGCATGCCGATGAGCTGGGCCTACAGCACGTCCAGGCAGCGCGGTGAGGAGTCGCTGAGGGCGGTGCACCGGGCGCTGGACGCGGGCTCGTCCCTCCTCGACACGGCCGACATGTACGGCCCGTTCACCAACGAGCTGCTGCTCGGGCGGGTGCTGAAGGAGCGGCGTGCCGACGCCTTCGTGTCGACGAAGGTCGGGCTGCTGGTGGGCGACCAGCACATCGTGGCCAACGGCCGTCCCGGGTACGTCAGGCGGGCCTGCGACGCGTCGCTGCGGCGGCTGCAGACCGATGTGATCGACCTCTACCAGCTGCACCGGGCCGACCCGGAGGTCCCGGTCGAGGAGACCTGGGGGGCGATGGCGGAGCTGGTGCGGGCGGGCAAGGTGCGGGCGCTGGGCCTGTGCGCGGTCGGGGCGCGCTCGTCGCGGCGGCCCGGGGCGCGGCTGCACGACGCGACCGTCCGGCAGCTGGAGCGGGTGCAGCAGGTGTTCCCGGTGAGCGCGGTACAGGCGGAGCTGTCGGTGTGGTCGCCGGAGGCGCTGGAGACGCTGCTGCCCTGGTGCGAGGCGCGGAGCGTGGGCTTCCTGGCGGCGATGCCGCTGGGGAACGGCTTCCTGACCGGGACGCTGACGCCGGGCGAGGGGTTCGAGGCGGACGACCTGCGGGCCCGGCACCCGCGGTTCACGGCCGAGATGATGGCCGCGAACCAGCCGATCGTGGCCGGTCTGCGCCGGATCGCGCGCCGGCACGGGGAACACGTCACCCCGGCGCAGGTCGCCCTGGCCTGGGTGCTGAGCCGCGGCCGGCAGGTGATCCCGGTGCCGGGAGCCAAGCGGGAGCGGTGGGTGGCGGAGAACGCGGCGGCGGCCGGGCTCCGGCTGGCCGACGAGGACCTGGCGGAGATCGCGGGCCTGCCTCCGGCCCAGGGGTCGTGGGACTGAGTGGCCCCGCCCCCGCGGTGTCCCGAGGTTCGGGGCCGGCGAAGCGGGAACCTGTGAGGCGCGAGCGGTGTATGACAGACAGAACCCGCCGCGTCGAAGGGACGACATCGTGCAACGACGAGCCGTGCCGGCCGTGCTGGCCGCCGCCGCGCTCCTGCTGACCGCCGGCTGCTCCTCCGACGAGGGGGCGCCACAGGAGAAGGACGCGGCCGCCTCCTCGGCCGCCGCGGCCCCGTCCTCCCCGTCCGGGAAGGCGGAGGAGACCCCGCCCGCGAAGGGCTCGGTGACGGTGGTCCGCGAGGTGGCCACGGGGCTGGCCAGCCCTTGGGGCCTGGCCCCGGTCGGGGACGGCGACCTCCTGGTGTCCTCGCGCGACGAGGCCACGATCACCCGGGTCGACGGGAAGACGGGGAAGAAGACGGAGCTGGGCGAGGTGCCCGGGGTGGCGCCCGACGGCGAGGGGGGCCTGCTGGGCATCGCCCTCTCCCCCGACTTCGCCTCGGACCACATGATCTACGCGTACTTCACCTCGGCCTCCGACAACCGCATCGTGCGCATGCTGTACAACGAGCGGAAGCCGGCGGGTGAGCAGCTCGGGGCGCCCGACACGGTGTTCCGGGGCATCCCCAAGGGCGTGATCCACAACGGCGGCCGGATCGCCTTCGGCCCGGACCGCATGCTGTACGCGGGCACGGGCGAGAGCGGCGACACCGGGCTGTCCCAGGACAAGAAGTCCCTCGGCGGCAAGATCCTGCGGATGACCCCGGACGGCGAACCGGCCCCGGGCAACCCGTTCCCCGACTCCCCCGTGTACTCCTACGGCCACCGCAATGTGCAGGGCCTGGCCTGGGACGGTGAACAGCGGCTGTTCGCATCGGAGTTCGGGCAGAACACCTGGGACGAGCTGAACGCGATCGCGCCGGGCGACAACTACGGCTGGCCGGAGGCCGAGGGCCACGCGGACGAGGGCGGCTTCCACAACCCGATCGCCCAGTGGAGCACCGAGGAGGCCTCGCCCAGCGGCATCGCGTACGCCGAGGGGTCCGTCTGGATGGCGGGGCTGCGGGGCGAGCGGCTGTGGCGGATCCCCCTCAAGGGCACGGAGGCCTCCGCGAAGCCGCAGGCGTTCCTGGAGGACGAGTACGGTCGGCTGCGCACGGTGGTCGCGGCGGGCGGCGACCGGCTGTGGCTGGTGACCAGCAACACCGACGGCCGGGGTGATCCGACGCCGGAGGACGACCGTGTGCTGGAGCTGCGGGTCGAATAGCGGCTACTGCGCCTTCCGCGGGAGGTCCGGGGCGGCGTCCCCGGTGCCGTCCGTCTCCTCGTCCGCGGGGGCCGGGCGGCGGACGGTGACCTTCCCGGAGGCGAGGTCTATCGGCCCGCGTCCGGGGTCGGCGTCGCCGACGTCCTCCCGGGTCAGCGCCAGGCGCTTCTGCTCGTCCTGGGTGTGCTTGCGCCCGGGGGAGAACAGTTCCTCGAAGGCGTTGAACATCGCTCCCCTTTCGCAGGGCGCCCCGGGCCCGGGCCGCTGTGTCCTACACCGATTGTCGCGCGGCGGCGAGATTTCCGGATCCGCCGGGAGAACCGTCCGGGAACAGGCCGAGGCGGTGGGCCACCGCCGCCGCCTCGCCGCGGCCGGAGACGCCCAGCTTGGCGAGGATGTTCGACACATGGACGCTGGCCGTCTTCGGCGAGATGAACAGCTCCTCGGCGATCCGCCGGTTGGTGTGCCCGGCCGCCACCAGGCGCAGCACGTCCCGCTCCCTGCTGGTCAGACCGAGCGCCTCGGCCGGGTCGACGGGCGCCGGAGCCGGCACCTCGCGCGGGGCGGGCGTCAGCGCCAGGCGGCCCCGGCGGGCCAGCAGAGCGGCGTCCCGGGCCAGCGGCGCCGCGCCCAGGTGGGTGGCGACGGCGTCGACCAGGCGCAGCAGCTCGGTGGCGCGGGCCCGCTCGTCCTCGCCCCCGCCGGCGGCCAGCAACGCCTCGGCGAGCCGGAGGCGGACGCAGGCGAGGTCGTGGGGCCGCCCCAGCGGCTCCAGCGCGGCGACGGCCTCGGCCCAGGCGTCCGGCTCGCCCTTGCCCTCGGCGCGCAGCAGTTCGGCGCGCAGCCACTGGTCGTGGGCCTGCCACAGGGGCACCCCCGTGGCGAGGTTCCTCGCCGCCTCCCGGATGCGGTCCAGGACCTCCGGACGGCCCGGTTCGGTGGCGGGGTCGCCGTACCGGTCGGCCTCGGCGGTGGTGGCGGCGAGGAGCAGGGGCCAGGCGTAGCGCTGGGTGCCGGGCGGGAAGCCGGCGTCGAGCGCGGCGAACAGTTCGGCGCGGGCGTCCTCGGGGCGGCCCTCGGCGGCGGCGACGCGGAGGGCGACGTACTTCATCGGCAGGGCGTACTGGGGCATCGGGTCGTGGGTGCCGAAGTGGGCGCGCGCCTCGGCGAGGCAGCGGGCCGCCTCGGCGGTGTCCCCCCGCAGGTGGGCGAGATGCGCCAGGCGCATAGAGCCGCCGGCGCGCGGCTTGGCGCTCTGCTCGATCCGCTGCGAGTTGGCCGCTGCGCGGGCGGCGTCCTCCCAGCGCCCGACGGACAGCAGGGACTCGGCGAGGTTGCCCCACACCCATCCCTCGGAGTCCAGCAGGCCGAGCCGCCGGGTGACCCCGACCCCCTCCTCGAGGAGCCGCACGGCCTCCTCCGAGCGGCCGACGCCCTCCAGCACGGAGGGCAGGTTGACGAAGGCGCGGGCCAGCACCATGTCGACGCCCAGGTCGGTCGCCCGCTGCTTGACCTCGTACATCTCCGCGAGTCCCGCCTCGATGTCGCCGGCGTCGACCATGAGGCCGCCGAGGGTGAGCCGGGCGTGGAGCTCGATGTCGTGGGCCCCGACCATGCGGGCGTACTCGACGGCGCGTTCCGCGTCGGCCATGGCGTCGGGGCCGGGGTCGTGCAGCATCGACCAGCCGGCGACGGAGGCGAGCACCTCGGCGTGCACCTCGGAGGGCGGCAGTCCGCGTACCAGTTCCTGCGCGGTGCCCAGTTCCTCCCAGCCGTCGCCGCGGGCGAGGGCCTGGGTGAGCCGGGAGCGCTGCACCCAGAACCAGGCGGCGCGCAGCGGGTCGGGGTCCTCGTCCAGGAGGCGCAGCGCCCGCCTGGTGAGCTTCAGGGAGCGTTCGCGTTCGCCGCAGAGGCGGCCGGCCACCGCCGCCTCGGCCAGCAGGTCGAGGTGGCGCAGCGGCCGCGTGGCGGCGGCGTCGGCGCGGGGGCCCTCGTCGCAGCCGGGCGGCGGGGGCGGGTAGGCCTCGGCGTGGTCGAGCGGCCGCAGTCCGGCGCGCACGGCGTCGGGGACGGCGTCCCACAGCTCCATCGCCCTTTCCAGCAGGCGGAGTTGCTCGGCGTAGGCGTGACGCCTGCGGGCCACGACGGAGGCGTCGAGGACGGCGGGCAGGGCCTTGGCGGCGTCGTGGGCGTGGTACCAGTAGCTGGCCAGCCGGGTGGGCCGCTCGTCGGCGGGGACGAGCGCGGGATGGGCCTCCAGGGCCTCGGCGAAGCGGCGGTTGAGCCGGGAGCGCTCGCCGGGCAGCAGGTCGTCGCTGACGGCCTCGCGGACCAGGGAGTGCCGGAAGCGGTAACCGTCGCGGTCGGGGGCGGGCGTGAGGATGCCGGCGTTGACGGCGGCGCGCAGGGCCTCGATGAGGTCGTCCTCGCCGAGTCCCGCGACGGCGGCGAGCAGCCGGTCCTCGACGGTGGAGCCGCCCTCGGCGACGGTGCGGACGACCCGCTGGGCGCTCTCCGGCAGGTTCTCGACCCTGACCAGGAGCAGGTCCCGCAGGGAGTCGGTGAGGCCGGTGCGGCAGCCCTCGTCGGCGGCGACGGCGAGTTCCTCGACGAAGAAGGCGTTGCCGTCGGAGCGTTCGAAGATGTCGTCCACGCGGTCCGGTTCGGGTTCGCGGTCGAGGATGCCGGCGATCTGCCGGTGCACCTCCTCGCGGCTGAACCGGCCCAGTTCGACGCGGTGGACGGTACGCAGCCGGTCGAGTTCGGCGAGGAGGGGGCGCAGCGGGTGGCGGCGGTGGATGTCGTCGGAGCGGTAGGTGGCGAGGACGACGAGGCGGCCGGTGCGCAGCGTGCGGAAGAGATAGGAGAGCAGATGGCGGGTGGAGGCGTCGGCCCAGTGCAGGTCCTCCAGGACGAGGACGACGGTGTGCTCGGCGGCGACCCGCTCCAGCAGCCGGGCGGTGAGCTCGAAGAGGCGGGCCATGCCCTGTTCGTCGCGGCGGGCCTCGCGGGCGGCGGCGACGGCGAGTTCGGGCAGCAGCCTGGCGAGCTCCTCCTCCTGCCCCTCGGCGGCGGCCGTGAGCTGTTCGGGCAGTTCCCGGCGCAGCTGGCGCAGGGCCGTGGAGAAGGGGGCGAAGGGCAGGCCGTCGGCGCCGATCTCCACGCATCCGCCGAGGGCGACGACCCCGCCCCGGTCGCGGACGGCGGCGGCGAACTCCTCCACGAGACGGGTCTTGCCCACCCCGGCCTCGCCGCCGACCAGCAGCGCCTGCGGTTCACCGGCGTCGGCCCGGGCGAACGCGTCGATCAGGGTGGCGAGTTCACCGGTGCGGCCGACGAACACGGGACTGACGGACTTGGTCTCCACGCCTCCGAGCATCGCATGCGCCCGCGGCGGCGGCGCAGCGGTTTTCTTCTCCTGGTGCACCGGCACGGGGCCCCTTTCCTCTCGTCCCGGACGTCTCCTCCGGCCGTGCGCGCCGACGAGGGGGCGGCGGTCGCTTCCTGACGGCCGCCGCCCCCGGGCGGTGCTCATGCGGTCCGGGCGAACCAGGACCGGCGCCGGGTATGGCTCTCGGGCTCGGCGCCGCGTGCGGCGGCTCCCCGGCGGGCGGCGCGGCGGACCCGTACCGCCTCGCGGACCCGGCGCTCCGCCTCGGCCTGGCGGACCAGGTCGTCGTGGCGGAGCCGGTGCAGCTCGATCTCGAACATGATGGTTCCCCCCTGGGATCCGGTGTCGGCATCGCGTTCTGCGATGCCTCCACCTTCGTCTCCAAGGCGGGCGGGCCGCATCGGGAGAGTTCCATATCTCCACGGGGGGTGAGGCCTTAGAAGTCGCGTCGGTAGGAGCGGACCCGTGGAGCCGGCACCTAAGAGGGTGCCTAGGACCCCTCAGGAGGCCGCGGGCAGGCCCAGCAAGACGCCCGTGTACGTGAGCGCCGCGAGCAGCAGCCCGATGACGCCGAGGGTGACGCCGGCCCAGGCGACCGACCTGGTCCACGGCGCCTGCACGGTGCGGCCGGGCGCGCCGAACGCGGGCCGGACCAGGACCACCACGCCGGTGATCAGCGCGACGAGGGCGAACAGGCCGCCCCACAGCGCGGTGGTGTTCCAGGCGTCGCCGTAGACCTCCTTGATCTGGGTGGCGACGCTCGCGTCGGCGGCGGTGCGCAGCTGGCCCACCAGGGTCTCGCGGGCCGCGGCCACCGTGCCCGGCCAGCCGCCGGTGAGGGAGACCAGGCCGAGCGCCACGGAGACGACCGCAGCCGCGCCCTGTCCGGTCGCGGAGGGGGCCCCGGCCGGCTCGGCGTGCTCCTCGGCGGCGGTGTCCTCCGGCCCGGCGGCGGCCTCCTCCGGGCGCTCCGCCGTCTGCGCATCGGGTTCCACCGCGGTCGCCGCGGTGGTTCCGGTTACGGTCTCGTCCTCTGTCTTCTCAGCCATACTCCGCACCGTACGGAGGCCGTCTGAGATTCCGCTTAATGCCTTTCGAGCAGTTCGCGCGCAGCGCGCCACTCGGGGGCGAGCAGAGACCAGACCTCCAGGTCGTGCCGTACGCCGTGGTGGAGGTGGGCCTCGCGGCGGACGCCGTCGCGGGTCATGCCGAGCCGGCGGGCGACGGCGACGCTGGCGGTGTTGCCGGACGCGGCGACCCATTCGACGCGGTGGATGCCGCGTTCCTCGACGGCCCAGTCGATCAGGACCCGCATGGCGCGGGTGACCAGTCCGCGTCCGGTGCCGGCGGGCTCCAGCCAGCAGCCGACCTCGCAGGTGCCGGCCGCCGCGTCGAAGTTGAGGGTGAGGACCCCGCCGACCAGCGTGCCGTCGAGCCACAGCCCGTGCAGCGAGGCCGTGTCGGCGGCGCGCAGGTCGGCGTACCGCTGGAGCGCCTCCCGCGCGCCGTCCAGGTCGGTGGCGCGGGAGCCGAAGGGGACGAACCGGTTGATGAACTCACGGCCCCGGTCCAGGTGCGCGAGGAACTCCTCGGCGTGCCAGATCTCCAGGGGGCGCATCTCGGCGCCGTCGTCACCCAGTCGTATCGCGTACATCCCGCTGCCGCTCCTCCTCCGCCAGCACGTCCGCGACCTCGGCGTCCGTGACGGCGGCCAGCCTCTCATGGGCGGCACGGCACTCGGGCGGTTCGATGCTGATCCGGGGCAGGATCCGGTCCAGCCACTTCGGCAGCCACCAGTTGGCACCGCCGAGGAGATGCATCAGCGCGGGCACGAGCAGGGTCCGCAGCACGAAGGCGTCGAGGGCGACGGCCGCGGCGAGGGCGATGCCGAACATGGCGATCACGCGGTCGCCGCTGAGCACGAAGGCGAGGAAGACCGAGATCATGATGACGGCGGCAGAGTTGATCACACGGCTGGTCTCGGCGAGACCCACGCGCACGGCCCGCCGGTTGTCGCCGGTCTCCAGCCATTCCTCGTACATCCGGCTGACCAGGAAGACCTGGTAGTCCATGGACAGCCCGAACAGCACCGACACCATGATCACGGGCAGGAAGGGCTCGATGGGGCCCGCACTGCCGAGGCCGAGCAGGTCGCTCCCCCAGCCCCACTGGAAGATCATCACGACCACGCCGAACGCGCCGGCGACCGCGGCCACGTTCATCGCGGCGGCCTTGAGCGGGATGCCGATGGAGCGGAAGGCGAGGAGCAGCAGCAGACAGCCCAGGCCGATCACCACCCCGACGAACAGGGGCAGCTTCTCGACGATGACGGAGGCGAAGTCGTCGTAGCCGGCCGTCACGCCGCCGACGTGCACGTCGAGCGAGGTGCCCGACTCGGCGCGCGGCAGCACGTCCTCGCGCAGCCGGTCCACCAGGTCGCTGGTCTGCTTCGACTGCGGGGAGGACTCCGGTACGACGGTGAGGAAGGCGGTGTCGCCGCCCTGGTTGTACGTCACCGGCGACACGGAGGCGACGTCCTCGGTGGTGCGCAGGGTGGAGCCCAGGTTGTCCAGGGCGAGCCGGTCCTGGGCGTCGTCGACCTCGGTGACGAGGGTGAGCGGTCCGTTCACGCCCGGCCCGAAGCCGTCGGCGATCAGGTCGTAGGCCTGGCGGGTGGTGGAGGTCTTCGGGTCGTTGCCCTGGTCGGACGTGCCCAGGTGGAGCGAGAAGGTGGGCAGCGCGAGGACGGCCATCACGACGAGGGCGACCGCGCCGAGCAGCTTGGGGTGGCGCTCCACGAACGCCGACCAGCGGGCGGCGAACCCGGTGGGCAACTCCGGTTCCGGCCCGTGCTCGGCGAGCCGGCGCCGCTCCCTGCGGCTGAGGGCGCGGGTGCCGATCAGCGACAGCAGGGCGGGCAGCAGGGTGACGGAGGCGGCGACGGTGAGCACCACGGTGAGCGAGGCGGCCACGGCGACGCCGTTGAGGAAGTTCAGGCGCAGGATCAGCATGCCCAGCAGGGCTATGCAGACGGTCGCACCCGCGAACACGACGGCCCGGCCGGTGGTGGCGACGGCGTTGGTGGCGGCCTCGGTGACGCTCAGGCCGCGTTTCAGTCCGCGCCGGTGCCGGGTCACGATGAACAGCGCGTAGTCGATGCCCACGCCCAGCCCGATCAGCAGGCCGAGCATCGGCGCGAAGTCCGCGACGGTCATCACATGGCCGAGCAGCACGATGCCCGCGTAGGCGGTGCCCACGCTCACCAGCGCGGTGGCGATGGGCAGCAGGGAGGCGGCGAGGGAACCGAAGGCGAGGAACAGCACGACGGCGGCGACGGCCACGCCGACGATCTCGGCGGTGTGCCCGCCGGACGGCTCGCTCAGCTCGACGGCGCTGCCGCCCAGTTCGACGTCCAGCCCGTCGGTCTCGGCGGCCTTCGCCGCCTTGACCACGGCCTCGGCCTCACCGCTGGTGATGTCCTTGCCGGAGTGCTCGAAGGTCACGGTGGCGTAGGCGGTACGGCCGTCGGCGCTGACGCGTCCGGCGCCCCCGTCGTCGTAGGGGCCGCTCACGGAGGCGACGCCGGGCAGTTCCTCGATCCGGTCGAGGGTGCGCGTCATGGTCTGCTCGACGCCGCTGTCCCGGACGGTGCCGGAGGGCGTGTGCCAGACCACGCTGTCGCTGTCGCCCCCCAGCGAGGGGAAGCCTTCCTTCAGCAGCTCGGTGGCGCGCCCCGACTCGGTGCCGGGCACCTTGTAGTCATTGGAGTAGGCGGAGCCGGCGACGAAGGCGCCCGCCGCGATCCCGACCAGGGCGAGCAGCCACAGCAGAACGGTGAAGAGACGGCGCTGAACGCACCAACGTGCTAGGGCTGCCACAGGCGTGCTCCCGGTATGGCTCGGGGTGGATCTTTGAGCGGGCACCGGGCGGCGGACGGCCGAACGGCCCGCAAAGAACGCATGAGCAATGCCCTGCCACTGTTGCAGGTGAAAATGATCGTTTGTCGCCTTCGTTGACTAAGTCACATTTATTCTTCGGGGCCGGTCACAGGCGGTCCCGGGACCGTCCGTCTCAGTCGAACTGGTCGCCCAGCGCCATGATCATGACGCCCGCGACGGCGGCCCACAGCGCCCTGCGGGTGCGGCCGCGCGCGCCCAGCACCGCCGCGAGGGCGCAGACGGCCGCCCCGCAGGCGTAGGCGACGGGGACGAGGGCCGGGGCGGTCCCGGAGGCACGAAGCAGCGCGGCGGCCGTTCCGGCGAGGGCCAGCACGACGCCGGTGCCGGCGGCGGCCCAGCGGGCGCGGCGGGCCTGCTCGTCGAGGAGGCCGTCGTCGCGGAGGTCCTTGTCATCGGCCTCGGCGAGGTCCTCGCGGAGGTCCTCCACGGTCTGAGTGTCCGGGGGCAGGTCGGAATCAGGGCGTCCACTCATGGCGCCGGAGCGTAGCGCCTCACCTCCGGAAACCCGGATGCGGGTCCGCCCGGACGGCTGTTAGCGTCCGTCGGTCCGACACCCCCGCGGCACTCCGCCGCCGGCCGAAGCAGGTGCTTTGATGCTTGTCCGTCCGACCGACGACGCGACCCTTTCCCTCTTCACGGCCTCAAGGAGCCCGCTCACCGATGTCGGACATCACACCGGACACCTCGCACGACGACCTCGCCAGCCGCCTGAGCCTGCCCCGCTACCCGCGCAGCAGCGCCTATGACCCGCAGTGGACCGTCGACAACCAGATGGGCCCGCACGCGCTGTGGCTGCTGGAGTGGCTGGCCCCCGCCCTCGGCCTGGACACCCTGCGTCCCGGCGCCCGGGTGCTCGACCTGGGCTGCGGCCGCGCCATGACCTCCGTCTTCCTCGCCAGGGAGTACGACGTCCAGGTCACCGCCGCGGACCTGTGGATCGAGCCGGACGAGAACGCCCGCCGCATCGCCGAGGCGGGCGTCGCCGACCGCGTCCAGCCCGTCCTCGCGGAGGCGCACGACCTGCCGTTCGGCGCGGAGACCTTCGACGCGATCATCTCCGTCGACGCCTACCAGTACTTCGGCACCGACGACCTGTACCTGCCCACGCTGACCCGGCTGCTGACGCCGGGCGGCCGGATCGGGGTCGTCGTCCCGTCCCTGTCCGAGGAGATCGAGGGCAGTGACCCGCCGGAGCATCTGCGGCCCTTCTGGGAGCCCGCGTTCTGGTGCTTCCACAGCCCCGCCTGGTGGCGCCGCCACTGGACCCGCAGCGGGGCGGTGGACGTCCTGGCGGCCGACTGGCTGGAGGGCGGCTGGCGGGAGTGGCTGCTGTGGAGCGAGGCCGTCGCCGAGCACCACCCGGACGAGTTCCATGTGCGGATGAGCCGGGAGAACGCGCGACTGGTGCGCGCCGACCAGGGCCGCACGCTGGGCTTCACCCGCGTGGTGGGCCGCCGCCGCTGACCGCTCGTCACACGGGAAGGGGGGCGCACCCGGCGGGTGCGCCCCCCTTCCGTCATGCCGTACGTGCTCAGCCCTCGACGCCCAGCTTCTGAAGGATCAGCTCCTTCACCCGGGCCGCGTCCGCCTGGCCGCGCGTGGCCTTCATGACCGCGCCGACCAGCGCGCCGGCCGCGGCGACCTTGCCGCCGCGGATCTTGTCCGCGACGGCCGGGTTGCCGGCGATCGCCTCGTCGACGGCGGCGGTGAGCGCGCCCTCGTCGGAGACGACCTTCAGACCGCGCTTCTCGACGACCTCGTCCGGGGTGCCCTCACCCGCGAGGACACCCTCGATGACCTGGCGGGCCAGCTTGTCGTTCAGGTCGCCCTTGGCCACCAGCTCGGTGACGCGGGCCACCTGAGCCGGGGTGATCGCCAGCTCGTCCAGCGCCTTCTGCGACTCGTTGGCCGCGCGGGCCAGCTCGCCCATCCACCACTTGCGGGCGGAGGCCGCGTCGGCGCCGGCGTCGATCGTCGCGACGATCAGGTCCAGCGCACCGGCGTTGAGGATCGCCTGCATGTCGGTGGCGGAGATGCCCCACTCCTCGCGGAGCCGGTTGCGGCGCACCAGCGGCAGCTCGGGCAGGCCCGCGCGCAGTTCCTCGACCCACTCGCGGGCCGGGGCGACCGGCACCAGGTCCGGCTCGGGGAAGTACCGGTAGTCCTCGGCCTCCTCCTTCACGCGGCCCGAGGTCGTGGACCCCGTGTCCTCGTGGAAGTGCCGGGTCTCCTGCACGATCGTGCCGCCGGACGACAGCACGGCCGCGTGCCGCTGGATCTCGAAGCGCGCGGCCCGCTCGACGGAACGCAGCGAGTTGACGTTCTTGGTCTCGCTGCGGGTGCCGAACTTCTCGGCGCCCTTCGGCATCAGCGACAGGTTGACGTCGCAGCGCATCTGGCCCATCTCCATGCGGGCCTCGGACACGCCGAGCGCGCGGATGAGCTCGCGCAGCTCACGGACGTACGCCCGCGCGACCTCGGGAGCCCGCTCGCCCGCGCCGACGATCGGCTTGGTGACGATCTCGATGAGCGGGATGCCGGCGCGGTTGTAGTCCAGCAGGGAGTGGGACGCGCCGTGGATACGGCCGGTGGCGCCGCCGACGTGCGTCGACTTGCCGGTGTCCTCCTCCATGTGGGCGCGCTCGATCTCCACACGGAAGACCTCGCCGTCCTCCAGCTGCACGTCGAGGTAGCCGTCGAAGGCGATCGGCTCGTCGTACTGGGAGGTCTGGAAGTTCTTCGGCATGTCCGGATAGAAGTAGTTCTTCCGGGCGAAGCGGCACCACTCGGCGATCTCGCAGTTCAGCGCGAGGCCGATCTTGACGGCGGACTCGACGCCGGTCGCGTTGACGACCGGGAGCGCGCCGGGCAGGCCGAGGCAGACCGGGCAGGTCTGGGTGTTGGCGTCCTGGCCCAGGGCCGTCGAACAGCCGCAGAACATCTTGGTCTTGGTGCCGAGTTCGACATGGACCTCGAGGCCCATGACGGGGTCGTACGACGCGAGCGCGTCCTCGTACGACACCAGGTCGGTCGTGGTGGTCACGGTGAAAACTTCCCTCTCAGCCCAGCAGGACGTCGTCGTCGCCCAGCCGCTTCAGCTCGCGGTAGAGGATGGCGAGGCCGGTGACGATCGCGGCGGCGGACACGGTGGCGTCGATCAGGACCAGGGTGTCCTTCTCGGCGCGCGCCGTCTTCAGCCGCTTGGCGACGCCGAACGCGCCGAACGCGGTGGCGGCCATGGACAGGTACGTACCGGACCGGGACTTCTTGAACCCCTTGGCCTTGGTCAGTGCACTCACAGCGACGGAGCCTCCTCGAGCAGCGGGTGGCCCCACTTTTCCACGAAGGCGGCCTCGACGGCGGCACCCACCGTGTAGAGGCGGTCGTCCTTCATGACGGGGGCGATGATCTGCAGCCCGACCGGCAGGTTGTCCTCCGGCGCGAGGCCGCAGGGCAGCGACATGGCGGCGTTGCCCGCCAGGTTGGTCGGGATGGTGCACAGGTCCGCGAGGTACATCGCCATCGGGTCGTCGGCGCGCTCGCCGATCGGGAAGGCGGTGGTCGGGGTCGTCGGGGAGACGATCACGTCGACCTGCTCGAAGGCCCTGTCGAAGTCCCGCTTGATGAGCGTGCGGACCTTCTGGGCGCTGCCGTAGTACGCGTCGTAGTAGCCGGAGCTGAGCGCGTACGTGCCGAGCATGATGCGGCGCTTGACCTCGTCGCCGAAGCCGGCCTCGCGGGTCAGCGAGGTGACCTCCTCGGCCGAGTGCGTGCCGTCGTCGCCGACGCGCGCGCCGTAGCGCAGGCCGTCGAAGCGGGCGAGGTTGGAGGAGCACTCGGAGGGCGCGATCAGGTAGTACGCGGACAGCGCCAGGTCGAAGGACGGGCAGTCCAGCTCGACGATCTCGGCGCCCAGCTCCCTCAGGAGCTCGACCGACTCGTCGAACCGCTGGACGACGCCGGCCTGGTAGCCCTCGCCGCGGAACTGCTTGACGACGCCGACGCGCATGCCCTGGACGCTGCCATTGCGGGCGGCCTCCACGACCGGCGGGACCGGCTCGTCGACGGAGGTGGAGTCCATCGGGTCGTGCCCGGCGATCACCTCGTGCAGCAGGGCCGCGTCCAGGACCGTACGCGCGCAGGGGCCGCCCTGGTCCAGGGAGGAGGAGAACGCCACCATGCCGTACCGGGACACCGCGCCGTACGTCGGCTTCACGCCGACCGTGCCGGTGACGGCGGCCGGCTGGCGGATGGAGCCGCCGGTGTCGGTGCCGATGGCGAGCGGCGCCATGTGCGCGGCGAGCGCGGCCGAGGAGCCGCCGCCGGAACCGCCGGGGATGCGGGTGAGGTCCCACGGGTTGCCGGTCGGGCCGTAGGCGCTGTTCTCGGTGGAGGACCCCATGGCGAACTCGTCCATGTTGGTCTTGCCGAGGATGACGACGTCGGCGGCCTTGAGGCGCTTGGTGAGCGTCGCGTCGTACGGCGGGATCCAGCCCTCGAGGATCTTGGAGCCGACGGTGGTCGGGATGCCCTCGGTGGTGAAGATGTCCTTCAGCGCCAGGGGCACGCCGGCCAGCGGGCCGAGCTTCTCGCCGCGCTCGCGCTTGGCGTCGACGGCGCGGGCCTGGGCGAGGGCGCCCTCACGGTCGACGTGCAGGAAGGCGTGCACCTTCTCGTCGACGGCCTCGATACGGGCCAGATGGGCCTCGGTGACCTCGACCGCGGTGAGCTCGCCTGAGGCGATCTTCGCTGCGGTCTCGGCCGCGGTGAGCTTGATGATCTGATCGCTCATGGCGGTTTACTCCTCCCCCAGGATCTGCGGCACCTTGAAACGCTGCTGCTCCTGGGCCGGGGCGCCGGAGAGCGCCTGCTCGGGGGTGAGCGAGGGACGGACCTCGTCGGCCCGCATGACGTTCGTCAGCGGGAGCGGGTGCGAGGTCGGCGGTACGTCTTGGTCGGCGACCTCGCTGACGCGGGCGACCGCGCCGATGATGTCGTCGAGCTGGCCCGCGAAGTGGTCGAGCTCTTCGGGCTTCAGCTCCAGACGCGCCAGCCGGGCGAGGTGGGCGACCTCCTCGCGCGTGATGCCAGGCATGCAGCGATCCTCTGGGGTGAGTGTGTGTGTTTGGGACCAATCCTATGGGGCGGGCACCCATGCGCGTGAAACCCTTCGCCCGGCGCCGGGCGGTCCTGCGGGCCGCGCCCTCACGAACAGCGGGATCACCGGCTCCCGCAGGTCCCGCTCCTCGGGCGTACCGGGGCTCTCCGTGCGGATCCGGTGCGGAACAGGCCCGGAGCAAGGTGGGGGCCTGATGCCGTGGAGCGCACGGCAAGGAGGGCGGCGGGGGGCCCGATACGTGGAGCGCACGGCAAGGAAGGGCGGCGGGGAGTCCGACCACCATGCCGGCCGACGGCGGCACGGGACCGCGCGGTCGTCCGCCCCTTCCCCGTCTGCGCATGCCCTCGGGCGCCGGCCGGAGTCCTGACCAGGTCCGACCGGGTCCGACCGGGTTCGGAGGAACGAGCACGACCAGCCCGGCACCCGGCGGGCCGACACGGGAAGCGACTCCAGCGGGCAGCGGTGAGACGCGCGTCACATCGCGTCACAAGGGTCCGGAGCGCGGCGTCTTGAGGCCGACACCTTGAAACGGAGGAGGCACCATGACGGGGAACACACATGTGGTGGTGGCCGGCGGCGGCTACGCGGGCGTCATGGCCGCGAACCGGCTGACACAGCGCGACGACGTGACCGTGACGCTGATCAATCCGCGCGAGGAACTCGTCCACCGGGTCCGCCTGCACCAGCTGGTGGGCGGCTCCGACGACGCGCTCGTCGCCTATCGGGACGTCCTGGCCGAGAGGATCCGGCTGGTGGCCGACACCGTCACCCGGATCGACGCGGCCGAACGCAGCGTGACGCTGGCGGCCGGCGGCAGGCTCGGCTACGACTACCTCATCTACGCGGCGGGCAGCAGGAGCGCCGAACCGACTGTTCCCGGGGCCGCCGAGTTCGCCTACCCGATGTCCGTCCTGGAGGAGGCCCAGCGGCTGCGGGCGGTTCTCGACCGCACGCCCGCGACAGCCCGCGTGACGGTGGTCGGCGCCGGCCCCACCGGCATCGAGACCGCCGCCGAGCTGGCGGAGGAGGGCCGCGCCGTGACCCTGGTCTGCGGCGGCGCTCTCGGTCCGTACCTGCACGACCGGGGCAGGCGCTCGGTCGCCGGGCGACTGGCCAAGCTGGGGGTGACGGTCCTCGAGGGCTCCGACACCGAGGTGAGCGCCGTCACCTCCGACGCCGTGCGGCTCGTGAGCGGCCGTGAGCTGCCGGCCGAGGTCACCATCTGGACCGCGGGCTTCGCCGTGCCGGACCTGGCCGCCCGCAGCGGGCTGAGCACCGACGCGCTGGGCCGTGTGCTGACGGACGAGACGCTGACGAGCGTGGACGACGAACGGGTCCTCGCGGCCGGGGACTCGGCAGCCCCGTCGGGCCTGCCGCTGCGCATGAGCTGCCTGAACGCGACGCCGCTCGGGGCGCGGGCCGCCGACACGGTGCTCAGCCGGCTCGCGGGCAGGCAGCCGGACCCCCTGCACCAGGGACTCTACGCCCAGTGCATCAGCCTGGGCCGGAAGGCGGGCATCTACCAGTTCGCCACCAGGTCCGACGTCGCGGTGGGAGTCCACATCGGTGCCGGCCTGGGCGCCAGGATCAAGGAATCGGTCTGCACGGGCATCCTCGGGCATCTGGTCAAGGAGGCGAAGCGGCCGGGAACGTTCCGGCTGCACCGCGTTCCGGGGGGCGTCGCCAAGCGCCGGGAACTGCTGCGGGCCCAGCAGGATGACGAAGCGGCCCTTGCCGAGCGCGCGGTGTGACCCGGACCACGGATCCTCCCGTGACACGCGCGAACGCGGTCGGCCTGCACGGCCGGCCGCGGGGCACCGGAGGACCGCCGCAGGCGCCGAAGGGGAGATGTCTCCGGTCCGGCAGGCCGGGACGCGCCGGCACAGGGGAGCGCGGTCAAGCCGGCCGTCCCCGTCCTGGCACCGCTGAGGAGCCTGTCTTCCGGGACCCGGAAAGGTGAGAGGCGGACGGTGTCCGGCTCAGGGCCGTGAGGAGCGTCCGCTCCCGATGGCAGGGTCGAGTCCCCGCACACCTGTCACGCCCGCACCACGGCCACGGCCGACCCCGCGGGACCCGTCGCCGTGACGCGCGCCTCGTCCCGAAGGAGCGCACACCGATGTCGATGTCCCTGCTGCCCGTGGCTGTCGCGACGCTCCTCGTCCTGGCCGGCTCTGCGATCCTCGCGATCTACCGTGCCTCGTGCCGCGGGGAGGACTCGTAGCCGTCCGGGCAGTCACGGGACCCGGCCCGGGCCGCCGTGCCCTTCCTAGTCCTCCGCCGTGCCCGTGGCCGCCGGCAACGCCGCCGCCGGCCGCTGCCACCCCCGCGACCCCCGGGCGAGCAGCCACGCCGTGGTCTCGTCCGGCGGCATCGCGGCCGCGACCAGCCACCCCTGGACCGCGTCGCACCGCAGATCCCGCAGCCGTTCCCAGGTCTCGTCGTCCTCGACGCCCTCGGCGACGACGAGCAGGCCCAGCGAGTGGGCCAGGTCGATCGTGCAGCGCACGATCTCCGCGTCCTCCGTGTCGACGGCCAGCCGGGCCACGAACGAGCGGTCGATCTTCAGCTCGCTCACCGGCAGCCGCCGCAGGTGCACCAGCGACGAGTAGCCGGTGCCGAAGTCGTCGAGGGACATCTTCACGCCGTGGCCCGTCAGCGCGTTGAGGGTGTCGGCGGCCCGCGTGGGGTCCTCCAGCAGCACGTGCTCGGTGATCTCCAGCTGGAGCGCTCCCGCGGGCACCCCGTGCCGGGCCAGGCGCGCGGCCACCGAGCCGGCGAAGCCGGGGCTGTGGACGTCACGCGGCGAGACGTTGACGGCGACCGGCACGAACAGCCCCTGGGCGCGCCACGCGGCGACCTGCCCGAGCGCGGTCTCCAGCACGTACTCCGTGAGCTGGGGCATCAGCCCCGACGACTCGGCTATCGCTATGAACTCGTCCGGGGGGACCCGCCCGCGCTCCGGGTGCACCCACCGCACCAGCGCCTCGAGGCCGGAGACCTGGCCGTCGAAACGGACCTTGGGCTGGTAGTGCAGCTCCACCTCGTGCGCGTCGAGGGCGCGGCGCAGATCGCCCAGCAGCCCTAGGCGGTCGGGGGTGTTGGAGTCCCGCTTGGACTCGTACGCCTCGACGCCCGTGCGGTCCCGCTTGGCCTGGTACATCGCCACGTCCGCGCGCCGCAGCAGTCCTTCGGCGTCGGACGCGTGGTCCGGGAAGACGGCGACTCCCGCGCTCGCCTCCAGGACGAGGGTGAGCCCGTCGAGGTCGAGCGGGGAGCTGAGGGCCGCGACGAGTCCGCGGGCGGCGCGGGTCGCGGACGTCGTGGAGTCCGCCGCGGGCAGTAACACGGCGAACTCGTCGCCGCCGAGCCGCGCGGCCTCCGCCCCGCGCGGCAGGGCCGCTCTCAGCCGGTCGGCGATCTGCAGCAGCAGCCGGTCGCCGGCGAGATGGCCGAGGGTGTCGTTGACCGACCGGAAGCGGTCGAGGTCGATGAGCATGAGCGCGGCGCGGGACCCTGCCCGCTCGGCGTCGTCCAGCGCGGTCCAGATGCGCTCCTGGAGCCACTGCCGGTTGGGCAGTCCGGTCAGCGGGTCGCGCAGCTGCTCCTCGGCCCGCGCGCGGGCTATCCACAGGGTGGAGTCGAGGGCGATCAGCGGGATGGCGAACAGCGGCAGCAGCACGGGCTTGGCGTCGGCGACCACGCACACCAGCGGGGCGATGCCGAGCAGGGCGACCGCGACGAGCCCTTGGCGGACCAGGGCGGTGCGGGCGACGGTGGGCAGGCCCGAGCGCGGGGTGTGCAGGTACCACAGCAAGGTGCGGGTGACCGCGAGATAGGCGGTGGCCACGAGCACCACCCCGGGACCCGTGTAGAGGGTCCAGGTGTCGGGGGTGGACGGCGACTCCACGGACGGCACGGTGCCGAACGCGGCGAGGACGAGCGCTCCGGCGCCGATGCCGAGCAGGTCGACCGCGCCGTGCAGCACGCCCTGCCGCCAGCGGCCCCGGCGGGCTATGCCGACCAGGACGACGACGGTGAGGCTGACCATGCCGGCCGGGACCCAGCCGTAGAGCAGCAGCACGGCGAGGGTGAGGGCCGCGCCGGAGCCGGTGCCGCCCCACCAGCGGGAGCGGCCCAGCATCACGAGGTGGCCGACGATGATGCCGGTGAGCACGGCCAGCGACCAGCCGACCGTGCCGGACGGGAAGAGGGCGTGGCCGCCGGTGAAGGCGCGCAGGAAGCCTGCGCCGAGGACGAATCCGGCGGCCGCGACGACCGCGGTGGGCAACGCGGGCCAGGACGGGTGCCGTTCGGTCTCCGTGGCGGGCTCTCCGCCGCCGTGCCCGCCGGCCGGGCGTGCCGCGCCGGTCTCGCGCGCGTCCGCGGCGCGTGCCCCGGTGCGCCCCCGCGCGTCCGGTCGCTCCGCGGGCCGCCCGTCCTCACGGCCGCGCCGCCGGACGACCGCAAGGCGGCGCAGGCGCAGCCGTGAGCCCGGGGCGGCGCTC
Source organism: Streptomyces sp. BJ20 (assembly GCF_022869105.1). Lineage (NCBI taxonomy): Bacteria > Bacillati > Actinomycetota > Actinomycetes > Kitasatosporales > Streptomycetaceae > Streptomyces > Streptomyces sp. BJ20. The sequence goes on along the minus strand of NZ_CP094918.1, from coordinate 1,441,914 downwards.
TCGGTCGGTTCCATTCCCGTCCCTCTCACAGCCGGCGGTGCCCACGCCACGCGGCCCGATGCCCGACATCCCTCAGCGGCTCCGCCGTGGAAAGCCCTTCCCCGGACCCGTCACGGGTACGGGGGTTGCCCCGACCGCAACTGGGCACGGCAGGCGCACATCTCAACAGTAGGCCGCGGAAGGCGTGTACGGGCACCGGTCGCCGACGGTTGCCCGAATGCGCCCCAGCCACCCGTATGCATCTGGTATGCGCCGATCGGGGTGCCTTCAACCGCTACTCCTCGGCCGAAAGGGCGGCGTCGGCCGCGGCGTCGGGTCCCTCCTCCAACAGCACCTGGAAACCGTCCTCGTTCAGAACCGGCACCTTCAACTGCATCGCTTTGTCATACTTCGACCCGGGGTTGTCGCCCACGACGACGAACGACGTCTTCTTGGACACCGATCCGGTCACCTTGGCGCCCCGGTTCTGCAGGGACTCTTTCGCGCCATCCCGGGTGAAGTTCTCCAGGGTCCCGGTCACCACGACCGTGAGCCCTTCGAGCGGACGGGGGCCTTCGTCCTCGCCGGAACGCTCGTCCTCCATGCGGACTCCGGCCGCCTTCCACTTGCGGATGATCTCCCGGTGCCAGTCCGCGGCGAACCACTCCTTGAGGGAGGCGGCGATGGTGGGACCGACGCCCTCGGTGGCCGACAGCTCCTCCTCGGTGGCCTGCTCGATGCGGTCGACGGAGCGGAACTCGCGGGCCAGCGCCTCCGCCGCGACGGGGCCGACATGACGGATCGACAGGGCGGTGAGCACCCGGGCCAAGGGGCGCTCCTTGGCCGCGGCGATGTTCTCCAGCATCGCCAGGGCGTTCTTCTTCGGCTCGCCCTGCTGGTTGGCGAAGACGGTGACGACCTTCTCCTCGCCGGTCTTCGGGTCCCGCTTGGGCAGTCCGCTGTCCTGGTCGAGGACGTAGGCCTTGATGGGCAGCAACTGCTCGACGGTGAGGTCGAACAGGTCGCCCTCGTCCTTCAGCGGCGGCTCCTCCGGCTCCAGCGGGCCGGTGAGGGCCGCGGCGGCGACGTACCCGAAGTGCTCGATGTCCAGCGCCTTGCGGCCGGCCAGGTAGAACAGCCGCTCGCGCAACTGGGCGGGGCACGCGCGGGCGTTGGGGCAGCGCAGGTCGACGTCGCCCTCCTTCATGGGCCGCAGCGGCGTGCCGCATTCGGGGCACTCGGACGGCATCACGAACTCCCGCTCGCTGCCGTCCCGCAGGTCGGCCACCGGCCCGAGGATCTCGGGGATGACGTCGCCGGCCTTGCGCAGCACCACCGTGTCGCCGATGAGGACGCCCTTGGCCTTCACCACGTCCTGGTTGTGCAGCGTGGCGAACTCGACCTCCGAGCCGGCCACCGTCACCGGCTCGACCTGCGCGTACGGCGTGACGCGGCCGGTGCGGCCGACGCCCACCCGGATGTTGACCAGCTTGGTGTTGACCTCCTCCGGCGCGTACTTGTACGCGATGGCCCAGCGCGGGGCGCGGGAGGTGGTGCCGAGGCGTCCCTGGAGGGGGATCTCGTCGAGCTTGACGACGACGCCGTCGATCTCGTGGGCCACGGAGTGGCGGTTCTCGCCGTAGTGGGCGATGAACTCCCGCACGCCCTCCAGGCCGTCGACCACCTTGTTGTGCGGGGAGGTCGGCAGGCCCCACTCCTTCAGCAGGTCGTAGCCCTGGGAGAGCCGGGTCAGGCCCTTGTAGCCCTCGAGCACGCCGATGCCGTGCACCACCATGTGCAGCGGGCGGGTGGCGGTGACCCTCGGGTCCTTCTGGCGCAGCGAACCGGCCGCCGCGTTGCGCGGGTTGGCGAAGGGCTTGTCGCCGGCCTCCACCAGGCGGGCGTTGAGCTCCTGGAACTTCTCCATCGGGAAGTAGACCTCGCCGCGGATCTCCACGACGTCGGGGACCTTGTCGCCCTCGAGGCGGTCCGGGATCTCGGCGATGGTGCGGACGTTGGGCGTGATGTCCTCGCCCGTGCGGCCGTCGCCGCGGGTCGCCGCGCGGACCAGCCGGCCGCGCTCGTAGGTGAGGTTGACCGCCAGGCCGTCGACCTTCAGCTCGCACAGGAAGTGGAAGGCCTGGTCGCCCAGTTCGCGGTGGATGCGCTCGGCCCAGGCGGCGAGGTCCTCGTCGTTGAAGGTGTTGTCCAGGGACAGCATCCGGGAGCGGTGCTGGACGGAGGTGAACTCCGTCTCGTAGGCCCCGGCGACCTTCTGGGTCGGTGACTCCGGCGTGCGCAGCTCCGGGTGGCGCTCCTCCAGCTCCTCGAGCTCCCGCAGCAGGCGGTCGAACTCCGCGTCGCTGACGACGGGCGCGTCGTTCACGTAGTACCGGAAGCGGTGCTCCTCGATCTGCTCGGCGAGCGTGGCGTGCTGCTCCCGCGCTTGTGCGGGCACGCTCGTCGTCTCCGCTTGCTTGTCGCCGGCCACCGTGTGTCCTCCCGTTACTCAGGGTTGTCCGCGAGGGATCTCGCCGCCCGGACGCAATGGGCGTAGGCCGAGCGCGCGTACCCGGGAGATGCCCCCGCGAGTCCGCACGCCGGGGTGACCGTGACCGCCTCCGGGAGGAGTCCCGGCCGCAGCCCCAGCCTGCGCCAGAGCGTCCTGACACCCATGACGCTACCGGCAGGGTCCGACAATGGAGCGTCCGTGCCGGGGACGACACCGGCGAACAGGCGGGTGCCGCCCTCGACCGCCTCGCCGATCACCTCGTCGTCACGCTCGGTGAGGAGGGAGAAATCGAACGAGATGCCCGCCACGCCCGCCCGGCGCAGCAGGGCGAACGGGACGTCCGGGGCGCAGCAGTGGACCACGACCGGCCCGCCGTCGTGCACGCCGACCACGTCGCGCAGGGTGGCCTCGACGGTCTGCCGGTCGACCGCGCGGTGGGTGCGGTAGCCGCTGGCCGTCCTCACCTGACCGCGCAGGACGGCGGTGAGGGACGGTTCGTCGAGCTGGAGGACGAGCCGTGCGCCGGGGACGCGGCGGCGCACCTCCTCGAGGTGCTGGCGCAGGCCCTCGGCGAGGGAGGCGGCGAGGTCGCGGCAGGCGCCGGGGTCGGAGAGGGCGGCCTCGCCGTTCTTCAGCTCCAGGGCCGCGGCGAGGGTCCAGGGCCCCACCGCCTGAACCTTCAGGAGTCCTTCGTAGCCCTGTGTGAACTCCTCCAGCGCATCGAGGTCCTCACCGAGCCAGGAGCGGGCGCGGCGGGTGTCCCGGCCCGGACGGTCGCCGATCCGCCAGCCGCTGGGCTCCACGCGCGCGTAGAGCTCGACGAGCAGGCCGGCCGTGCGGCCGATCATGTCGGCGCCGGGGCCGCGGGCGGGGAGTTCGGGGAGGTGGGGGAAGTCCTCGAAGCCGCCGGTGGCCGCCTTGGCGGCCTCTCTCGCGTCCGTACCGGGGAGGGAGCCGACGCCGGTGGCGAGGGCGGGTGGGAGGTGCGGGGTGTCGTTCACACCGGAAGCGTACGCAGTGAGCGGCAGGGGTTTTCGCTCCCGCCGCCCCTTCCCGTCCCGTCCCTGGGGCTGCGCCCAGACCCCCTTTCGGCCCTTCGGGCCTCGTCCTCAAGCGCCGGACGGGCTGGAATTGCCGGACCGGCTCAGTTGCCCGGTCGGACCGTCAGGTCGTTCACTTCCGCGTCCCTCGGCAGGTCGAGGGACATGAGGATCGCCGTGGCCACCGACTCGGGGTCGATCCACTTCCCCGGGTCGTAGTCCTTGCCCTCCTGCTGGTGCACCTTGGCCTGCATGGGGCTGGCGGTGCGGCCCGGGTAGACCGACGTGACGCGGACGCCGTTCGCGTGCTCCTCGTGGCGGAGGGAGTCGGCGAGGGCCTTCAGACCGTGCTTGGAGGCCGCGTAGGCGGACCAGTCGGCGTGGGCGGCGAGGCCCGCGCCGGAGTTGACGAAGACCACGTGACCGCGGCTCGCGCGGAGCTGGGGCAGGAAGTGGCGGGTCAGCTCGGCGGGGGCGACGAGGTTGACGTTGAGCTGGTGACGCCAGCTCTTCGGAGTGAGGTCGCCGACGCGGCCCAGGTCGACGACGCCCGCGACGTGCAGCAGCGAGTCCACCCGGTCGGGCAGCGACTGGTGGGAGAAGGCCCAGCTGAGCCGGTCCGGGTCGGCCAGGTCGCCGACGAGGGTGCGGGCACCGGGGAACTCGGCGGCCAGCTCCTTCGCGCGGCCGGCGTCGCGCGCGTGGAGCACGAGGTCGTCCCCGCGCGCGTGGAGGCGGCGCGCGACGGCCGCGCCGATGCCGGAGCCGGCTCCGGTGATCACATGTGTAGCCATGACCGCCATGCTCGCATCACCGCGCGGTCAGGCCACGCCCAGGCTCTCCTCCAGGTAGGCCAGCGCGCCGGCCGGCTCCTCGGCGAAGAAGACCAGCTCGGTGAGCGGCCGGGGCAGGAAGCCCTCGTCCTCCATGCGGCGGAACTGCACCTTGAGGCCGTCGTAGAAGCCCGCGGTGTTGAGCAGCACCACCGGCTTCTCGGTGTGGCCGTGCTTCTTCAGCTCCAGGATCTCGGTCGCCTCGTCGAGGGTGCCGGTGCCGCCGACCATGATCACCACCGCATCGGCCTTCTCCAGCAGCAGCCGCTTGCGCTCGGCGAGGTCCTTGGCGACCACCATCTCGTCCACGCCGGGGCGCGCCTTCGCCGCGAGGAACTCCACCGAGACGCCGAGGAGCCGGCCGCCGGCCTCCTCCACCCCGTCGGCGACGACCTTCATCAGGCCGACGTCCGAGCCGCCCCAGACCAGGGTGTGCCCGCCCTTGCCGAGCAGGCGCGCGAAGTCGCGCGCGGGGCCCGTGTAGCGGTCGTCGAGGTCGGCGGCGGAGAGGAAGACGCAGATGTTCACGGGCGCCAGCCTACGCCCGGGAAGAAGGCCGCCCCGAGGGACGCTGTACGGGGTGGACCGACCCACGAGGAGGACACCGTGACCACAGGCCATCGCATCACCGTCGAGCCCGGCGACCGGCACGTGCGCGTGGTGCGCGACGGACGCGTGCTGGCGGAGAGCGACCGGGCGCTGGTGCTGCACGAGACGGGATGCCCCGCACGCTGGTACATCCCGCCGGAGGACGTGCGGCTCGACCTGCTGACGCCGTCCGCGACGCACACGTACTGCCCGTTCAAGGGGACCGCGTCGTACTGGTCGCTGCCGGACGCTCCCGACCTGGTGTGGTCGTACCCGGACCCGAAGCCGGCGGTGGCGTCGATCAAGGACCACCTGTGCTTCTACGACGTGGACGTGACTGACCGCTCCTCGCGGGACGTGATCGGCGGACGCGCGGCCCGCCTCACCGACGATCTCCGCGCCGTGCGGCAGTCTCGTGAGACATGGACCAGAACATCTCTTCGCGCGACGGGACCACCCTCGCCCACGAGAGCGCCGGGCGCGGCGCCACGATCGTCCTCGTCAGCGGCGCGATGTCGACGGGCGCCACGGTGGCGCCGCTGGCCGCGCCGCTCTCCGAGCGGTTCCGGGTGGTGGTATACGACCGCCGCGGCCGGGGCGCGAGCGGAGACACGCCGCCGTACGCCGTGGAGCGCGAGGTGGAGGACCTGGCGGCGCTGATCGAGGCGACGGGCGGCGAGGCGGCGCTGTACGGCGTCTCCTCGGGCGGCGCGCTGGCGCTGCGGGCGGCGGCGAGCGGGCTGCCGGTGCGGCAGGTCGCGGTGTACGAGACGCCGTACGCGATGTCGGAGGAACACCTGGCGGAGCGCGCCCGGTACACCGAGCGGCTGACGGCGGCCCTGGAGGAGGGGCGGCGGGGCGACGCGGTCGAGCTCTTCCTCCAGCTCACCGGGCTGGACGACGCGGTGATCCAGAGCGCGCGGCAGTCACCGATGTGGGCGGGGATGGACGCGCTGGCGCCGAGCCTGGCGTACGACGACGCCGTGATGGGCGGCGGGGGCGTGCCTCGGGAGATGCTCGCGTCGATCGAGGTGCCGGTGCTGTCGATCGCGGGCGACGCCAGCCCGGCGTGGATGCGTCAGGCGGCGAAGGCGATCGCGGAGTCGGTCCCCCGAGGCGCGTACCGCACCCTGGAGGGCCAGACCCACATGGTCGAACCGGACGTCCTGGCGCCGGTGCTGGCGGAGTTCTTCTCGCGGTGATCCCGGGAATCCCCGAGATCCCGGTGACCGGCCGGGGCGGCGCCGCTCAGGCCACGTCCGCCGTGGCCCGCTCCGTGGAGGCGATGGTCGCCGAGCCCACCACACGCGTGCCGTCGTAGAGGACGACCGCCTGGCCGGGGGCGACACCGCGGACCGGCTCGGCGAACCGCACGCGCAGCTGACCGCCGACGAGTTCGGCGGTCACCGGGGTCTCGTCGCCGTGGGCACGCAGCTGGGCGGTGTAGGCGCCGGGGCCGGTGGGGGCGGCGCCGCACCAGCGGGGCTTGATCGCGGTGAGGGCTCCGACGTCCAGCGAGGCGGCGGGGCCGACGGTGACGGTGTTGTCCACCGGGGAGATGTCGAGGACGTAGCGCGGCTTGCCGTCGGGGGCGGGGGTGCCGATGCGCAGGCCCTTGCGCTGGCCGATGGTGAAGCCGTACGCGCCCTCGTGGGTGCCGATCCTGGCGCCGGACTCGTCGACGATGTCGCCCTCGGCCTTGCCGAGCCGCTTGGCGAGGAAGCCCTGGGTGTCACCGTCGGCGATGAAGCAGATGTCGTGCGAGTCGGGCTTCTTGGCGACGGCGAGTCCGCGGCGCTCGGCCTCCGCGCGGATCTCCTCCTTGGTGGTGACCGTGTCGCCGAGGGGGAACATGGCGTGGGCGAGCTGGCGGTCGTCGAGCACGCCGAGCACGTACGACTGGTCCTTGGCCATGTCGGAGGCGCGGTGCAGTTCGCGGGTGCCGTCCTCGCGGAGGATCACCTTGGCGTAGTGGCCGGTGCAGACGGCGTCGAAGCCGAGCGCGAGCGCCTTGTCGAGCAGCGCGGCGAACTTGATCTTCTCGTTGCAGCGCAGGCACGGGTTGGGCGTGCGGCCGGCCTCGTACTCGGCGACGAAGTCCTCGACGACGTCCTCGCGGAAGCGGTCGGCGAGGTCCCACACGTAGAAGGGGATGCCGATGACGTCGGCGGCGCGGCGGGCGTCGCGGGAGTCCTCGATGGTGCAGCAGCCCCGCGCGCCCGTGCGGAACGACTGGGGGTTCGCGGAGAGCGCGAGGTGGACGCCGGTCACGTCGTGACCCGCTTCGGCGGCACGGGCGGCGGCGACGGCGGAGTCGACGCCTCCGGACATGGCGGCCAGGACGCGGAGGGGGCGGGTGCGCTGCGGGGTGTCAGTCATAGCCCCTCCAGGGTACGGGGGGCGCGGGAACCACGGCCGCCGGATATGCGTTCACGATCACATGGGGGCCAAGGGAGCATCCGAGGACGGCGACCGGCGCATCGGGCGGCGCGCCCTGATCGTGGGCGGGCTGGCGGCAGCGGCGGGGACGGCGGCGCTGGCCCGTGACGAACTGGCGCGGCTGTGGTGGCGGCTGCCCGGGGTCGAGAAGCCGCGCACGCCGGGCGAGGTCGACTTCGCGGGCGCCCGCTGGGTCGCGGCCTCGGACGCCAACTGGCGCGGCGCGGACCGCCCGGACGACTTCGGCATCGACATGGTGGTCGTGCATGTCACGCAGGGCAGTCTGGACAGCGCGGTGAAGGCGTTCCAGAATCCGGGCCACAAGGCGGCGGCGCACTACATCGTCGGCAAGGACGGCCGGATCACACAGATGATCCGCGAGCTGGACGTGGCGTACCACGCGGGCAACCGCGACTACAACGAGCGCAGCGTCGGCATCGAGCACGAGGGCTTCGTGGACCGCCCGGAGGACTTCACGGACGAGATGTACGCGGCCTCGGCCCGCCTGACGGCCCGCATATGCGCGCGCTACGAGATACCGGTGGACCGCGAGCACATCATCGGCCACGTCGAGGTCCCGGGCACGGACCACACGGACCCGGGCCCCCACTGGGACTGGGACCGCTACCTCAATCTGGTCCGCCGGGCCGGCACGGCGCAGGCAGGACAGGGCCGCACGCCCGCTCCGACGGGCGGCTGAACCCGGCCCCCTGGCCGGTCCCCCGGCGAGCACGCACGGGTCGCGGCGAGTGGGCCGGAGTCGCGGCGAGCACGCACGGGTCGCGGCGAGCGGGCCGGAGTCGCGGCGAGCACGCACGGGTCGCGGCGAGCGGGCCGAGGTCGCGGCCTTCCGCTCGCTCCGGCGGCACGCATCACTCGGCAGCCGTCGCCGCCCGGGGCCGGGCCGGCCCGCCCGCACCGGCCCCCGGCCACTGAGGGACGACGGCCCTCCGACCACTGCGGGACGCGACGGCCGCTCAGCTCAGCCCCGCCGCTCGCGCACGCTCCACCGCCGGGCCGATGGCCTTGGCGAGGGCCTTCACGTCGGCGTCCGTCGACGTGTGGCCGAGGGAGAAGCGGAGGGTGCCTCGGGCGAGGTCGGGGTCGGTGCCGGTGGCGAGGAGGACGTGGCTGGGCTGGGCGACGCCGGCGGTGCAGGCGGAGCCGGTGGAGCACTCGATGCCCTGGGCGTCCAGGAGGAGCAGCAGGGAGTCGCCCTCGCAGCCGGGGAAGGTGAAGTGGGCGTTGGCCGGAAGGCGTCCGCCGGGGGCGGGGTCGCCGCCGAGGACGGCGTCGGGGACCGCCTCCAGGACCGCGGCGACGAGGTCGTCGCGGAGGCGTCCGATCTCCAGGGCGAACCGCTCCCGCTCCTCGGCGGCGACCCGTCCGGCGACGGCGAACGAGGCGATCGCCGGCACGTCGAGGGTGCCGGAGCGGACGTGGCGTTCCTGGCCGCCGCCGTGCAGCACGGGCACGGAGGTGTGCTCGCGGCCCAGGACCAGGGCGCCGATGCCGTACGGGCCGCCGATCTTGTGGCCGGAGACCGTCATCGCGGCGAGTCCGGACGCGGCGAAGTCCACGGGGACCTGGCCGAAGGCCTGGACCGCGTCGGAGTGCAGGGGGATACCGAACTCGGCGGCGACGGAGGCGAGTTCGGTGATCGGCAGGATCGTCCCGATCTCGTTGTTGGCCCACATCACGGTGGCGAGGGCGACGTCGTCGGGGTTGCGGGCGACGGCCTCGCGCAGGGCGTCGGGGTGGACCCGGCCGTGGGCGTCGACGGGGAGGTACTCGACGGTGGCGCCCTCGTGCGTGGCGAGCCAGTCGACGGCGTCGAGGACCGCGTGGTGCTCGACGGGGCTGGCGAGGACCCGGGTGCGGGCCGGGTCGGCGTCGCGGCGCGCCCAGTACAGGCCCTTGACGGCGAGGTTGTCGGCCTCCGTGCCGCCGGAGGTGAAGACGATCTCGCTGGGGCGGGCGCCGAGGGCCTCGGCGAGGGTCTCGCGGGCCTCCTCGACGGTGCGCCGGGCGCGGCGGCCGGCCGCGTGCAGGGAGGAGGCGTTGCCGGTGACGCCCAGGTGCGCGGTGAGCGCCTCGACCGCCTCGGGCAGCATCGGGGTGGTCGCGGCGTGGTCGAGGTAAGCCATGGTGGGGCCGATTCTACGGGGCCCGGTGCATAAGCCACGGATCCCGGTGGCCGGGATGTGACGCCCGTACGGCCGGTGCGGCGGGTCCGCGCGTCAGAAGCTCCAGGAGATCGTGCCGTCCGCCTGCATGAACGCGGCGAGGACGACGAGGTCGGCGACGCCGAGGCCGAGGCCGAGCAGGGCGCGTCCACGGCGGGCGGTGCCCCGCCACAGGGCGACGGACGCCAGCACGATGGCGACGGGACCGAGGAAGACGTTGAGGACGAGCAGGCCGAGCAGGCCCAGGACGAACGACGCGACGGCCATGCCGTCGGTGTCGCGGATCCCGGTGCGGCGGCCGGCCGGTGCGGTGAGCTGCATGGTGACCGGACTCCTTGCGGTCGGAAGGCGGTCGGGCGGGCGGCGTGGGTCAGTGCGCGGAGGTGCCGCGGTCGCGGCCCTGGTGCTCGCGCAGGGCGAAGACGCCGAGCCAGACGGCGATGACGGCGCCGACGGCGACGGAGAAGGTGAGCGGCGCGTGTGCGACGGTGCCGAGGACGACGCCCAGCAGCAGCAGCGCGGCGACGAGGAACAGCATGAGTCGGACCCCCATGATGTGGGTGAACGGTTGCGGTAACACTTGTTCACTGACTTCCCAGTCTAGCGGCGTCCTCACTTCTCAATGTAGGAGAACAGTTGTTAACTGCATGGCATGAGTCACACGCCCGGCATCCGGCAGGCCCGGAAGCAGAAGACCCGGCAGGCGCTCCTCGACGCGGCGCTCGAGCTGCTGGAGGGCCAGAGCCTGAGCAGCCTGGGCCTGCGTGAGGTCACCCGCGCCGTCGGAATCGCCCCGACCGCGTTCTACCGGCACTTCCGGTCGGTCGAGGACCTGGGCGTGGCGCTGGTCGAGGAGGCGCTGGGCAGCCTGCACCCGATGATCCGGACGACGGTGTCCCCGGCCGGCGAGGGAGAGGAGCGCATCGCGCGCGCCATCGAGCTGATCGCCGGTCATGTGGACGCGCACCCGGCCCATGTGAGGTTCATCGCCCGGGAGCGGCACGGCGGGGTGCGTCCGGTCCGCGAGGCGATACAGGAACAGCTGGCCCGGTTCACGGCGGAGGTCGGCGAGGCGCTGGCCGGGGACGCGGAGTCGGCGGGCTGGAGCGAGGAGGACCTGCTGATGCTGGCCCAGCTCTACGTGGACCAGATGCTCATCGTCGCCTCGCTCTACCTGGAGGCGCCGGCGAGTTCGCCCGAGGCGCGGGAGCGGGTGTCGAAGGTGGCGGCGCGTCAGCTGCGGCTGATCCATGTGGGCCGGCGGCACTGGCTCGACGGGACGGGCGCGGCCGGGGGCCGGTGACACGGCAAGGGGCGGTGCGGAGTCACCCGTGACCCCGCACCGCCCCTACGCCCCGGACGGCCGTCGGTTCAGCTCAGGCGGACCCGGGCCAGCTGGCGGGACTGCGCGACGAGACGGCCGGCGCTGTCCCAGACCTCGGCGTCCTCCTCCAGGAAGCCGCCCGCGAGGTTGCGGGTGGTGATGGACACGCGCAGCGGACCGGGCGCCGGGCGGCAGCGCACATGGACGGTCAGCTCGACCGTGGGCACCCAGCCGGTCAGGCCCATCTCGAAGGCGGTCGGCGGCAGTGCGTCCACCGCGAGCAGCAGCGCCAGCGGGTCGGGGTCCCGGCCGTCGGCGAGACCGAACCAGGCGCGCATCTCGCCGTTGCCGGACGGCTTTCCGAGGGCCCAGCCGAGGGTCGACGGGTCGAGCTTCAGCATCAGCCGGCCGGCGATCTCGGAGCTTCCGTCCACCGGGGCGGGGCCGTCCTCGGGGCCGAAGCACTGGTCCATCGGCGGCAGCGCGGGCGGCACGGCGGTCGTACGGACGTCGTCGGGGAGGGAGTCCAGGTCGCCGTAGGAGGCGAGGACCCGGATGCGCTCGACCTCGTTGCCCCGCTCGTCACGCTGGAAGAGGGACGCCTGGCCGGTGGAGAGCGTGCGTCCGGTGCGGACGGTCTCGGTGCGGACGACCGCCGGACCCGGCTGGGAGGCCGTCAGGTAGTGCGCGGAGACCGTGAAGGGGTCGGAGTGCGGCAGCGCGTCCGCGAGCGCGCGGCCCAGGACGGCGAGCAGGTACCCGCCGTTGACGGCGTTGATGATCGTCCAGCCGGCGGAGAGGTCGATGTCGTAGACGCCGGGTTCCCGCGCGGTGAGCGCGGTGTCGCGGTCGAACTCGCTGTCACCGATGACGGCCCGGGTGGCCTGGGCGGAGGCTGCTTCTGGCATGGGTGAACAGTACAAGAAGATAATACTAAGCGGTAGCTTTGTTCATTCCTCGCTGACCGTGGAACGGCGGTGCCAGGCGCGGGGCGCACGCCAGTGGAAGCGCATCGCCAGCAGTCGCAGCACGAAGGCGGTGACGGCCGCGGTGGTGCTGGTCACCGGGTTCAGCACGTCGAAGCGCAGACAGAGGGCGACCATGGCCGCGCCGACGATGGCCGGCACCGCGTACAGGTCGCGGTCCCAGCGCAGCAGCGAGGGCACCTCGTTGGCGAGCACGTCCCGCAGGACACCGCCGCCGACCGCCGTGGCCAGGCCCAGACAGGCGGACGCGGTGAGGCCGAGCCCGTAGTCGTACGCCTTGGTCGTGCCGACGACGCAGAAGAGGCCGAGGCCCGCCGCGTCGAAGACGTTGACGGCGACCTGGATCCGCTCGACGTGCGGGTGCAGGAAGAAGACGAGGACGGTGGCCAGCAGCGGGGTGACGAAGTACCCCAGGTCCGTGAAGGCGGCGGGCGGGACGGCGCCGATGATCAGGTCGCGGAAGAGACCGCCGCCGAGGGCGGTGATCTCGGCCAGCACGGCGATCCCGAACACGTCGAAGTTCTTCCGGACGGCCAGCAGCGCGCCGGAGATGGCGAAGACGAAGATGCCGATCAGATCGAGTGTGTGCAGGACGGACGGGCTGAAGAGTTGCTGAAGCACTTGCATATTGTGGCGTAGAAAGAAGCCCTCACCTTGCAAAGCAAGGTGAGGGCTTCTTCCGGGGTCGATCAGACAGCCTTCTCGGACTCCTCGTCGGCCTTGGCGACCTTCTCCGCCGCGGCCGGCTTCTCGTCCTCCGAGACCTTCTCCGCCGTCGCCGGCTTCTCGTCCTCCGAGACCTTCTCCGCCTGGGCGGGGACCTTGGCCGGGGCGTCCTCCGCCTCGGCGTCCTGCTCCGGGGTGTCGTCGACGCCCTCACGGGTCGCCGGGACGACCTCGCCCTGATTCAGCGAGAGCTTCCCGGACGCGATGTCCTCCGCGTAGTGGCACGCCACCCGGTGGCCGCCGCCGATGTCCCGCAGCTGGGGACGCTCGGTCGCACAGCGCTCGGCCTGGGCCCACGGGCAGCGGGTGTGGAACCGGCAGCCGCTCGGCGGGTTGGCCGGCGAGGGCAGGTCACCGGTGAGCAGGATCCGCTCGCGCTTGTCCTCCACCTCCGGGTCCGGCACCGGCACGGCCGACATCAGGGCCTTGGTGTACGGGTGCTTCGGCTCGGCGTAGAGCGCGTCGCTCGGCGCCTCCTCGACCAGCGAGCCCAGGTACATCACGCCGATGGTGTCGGAGATGTGCCGGACCACCGCGAGGTCGTGGGCGATCACCAGGTAGGTCAGGCCGAGTTCCTCCTGGAGCTCCTCCAGCAGGTTGATGACCTGGGCCTGGACCGACACGTCGAGCGCGGAGACCGGCTCGTCGCAGATGATCACGTCCGGTTCGAGGACGAGGGCGCGGGCGATGCCGATGCGCTGCCGCTGACCGCCGGAGAACTCGTGCGGGTAGCGGGCCAACGCGTTGGAGGGCAGGCCGACCTTGTCGAGGATGGCCTTGATCTTCTCCCGGCGCTCCTCCTGGTCCTTGCCGATGCCGTGGGCGATCATGCCCTCGGACAGGATCGACTCGATGTTCTGCCGCGGGTTGAGCGAGCCCAGCGGGTCCTGGAAGACCATCTGGAGCCGGCGCCGGAAGCGGCGCATCTCCTCGCCGGGCAGCTTCGCCAGGTCGGTGCCGTCGAGGACGACCGAGCCCTCGGTGATGTCCACCAGCCGCAGCACGGACCGCCCGAGGGTGGTCTTGCCGCAGCCGGACTCGCCCACCAGGCCGTAGGTCTCGCCGGCCTCGACCTTCAGCGACACCCCGTCCACGGCGTACACGTGGCCGACCGTGCGGTCGAACAGGACGCCCTTCTTGATGGGGAAGTGGACCTTGACGCCGTCCAGTTCGAGCAGGCTCATGCGGGGACCTCCTCGGCCTTCGCGTCGTCGAGTACGGGGTTGACGCACCGCACCTGGTGACCGGCCTCGCGGGGCTCGCCGAGCTGCGGGGTGCCGGTCAGGCAGCCCATCTCGTACCGGTCGCAGCGGGGCGCGAAGGCGCAGCCGTCGGCCCAGGCGATGCGGTCGTTGATCGAGCCGCGGATGGGGTTGAGCGGCTCGCCCCGGGGCGCGTCGAGCCGCGGGATGGAGCCCAGCAGTCCGTGCGCGTAGGGGTGGGTGGGGTGGGCGAACAGCTCGCGGCGCACGGCGGACTCCACGACCTTGCCCGCGTAGAGCACGTTGACCTGGTCGCAGAGGCCGGCGACCACGCCGAGGTCGTGGGTGATCATCAGCAGGGCGGTGCCCTCCTGGTCCACGAGCTCCTTGAGCAGCTCCAGGATCTGCGCCTGGATCGTCACGTCGAGCGCCGTGGTGGGCTCGTCGGCGATGAGCAGACGCGGGGCGCAGGCCACCGCCATGGCGATCAGCGCGCGCTGGCGCATACCGCCGGACAGCTGATGCGGGTACTCCTTGAGCCGCCGGGTGGGGTCGGGGATGCCGACCCGGTCCAGCAGGTGGGCGGCCTCCTTGCGGGCGGCCTCGCCCTTCATCCCGCGGTGGCGCTCCAGGATCTCGGTGACCTGCACGCCGATCGGGACGACCGGGTTCAGCGAGGACAGCGGGTCCTGGAAGATCATCGCCATCTCGCTGCCGCGCAGGTCGCGGCGGGCGGCGGGACTCATCGTGAACAGGTCCGTGCCGTCGAACTCGGCACGGCCGCCGATGGTGAGGCCCTTCGAGGGCAGCAGGCCCATCAGGGCCAGGGAGGTGACGGACTTGCCGCAGCCGGACTCGCCGACCAGGCCCACGACCTGGCCCTGGTCGACCTCGAAGGAGATGCCGTCGACCGCCCGGGACTCCTTGCGGCCGCGGCCGCCGAAGGTGACGGTCAGTTCGTCGACAGTGAGCAGAGACATGGTGGTTCAGCCCCTCAGCTTCGGGTCGAGGGCTTCCCGCATGGCCTCGCCGAGGAGGGTGAAGCCGAGGGCGGTGATGATGATGCCGACGGCGGGGTAGACCGCCATCGCGGGGGCGTAGCTGAAGAAGCGCTGCGCCTGGGCGAGCATGACGCCCCACTCGGGGATCGCCGGGTCGGGGTTGCCGAGACCCAGGTAGGACAGGGCGGCCGCCTCGATGATCGCCGTGGCCAGGGAGAGCGTGGCCTGCACGATCACCGGGCTGAGCGAGTTGGGCAGGATCTGGGAGAGCACGATGCGCCGCTTGCGCACGCCCAGGGACTGGGCCGCGAGCACGTAGTCCGCGTTGCCCTGGGCCAGCATCGAGCCGCGCAGCAGGCGGGCGAAGACCGGTACCTGGACCACACCCACCGCGATCATCACGGTGGTGAGCGACTGCCCCATGACGGCGGCGATGGACACGGCCAGCAGCAGCGAGGGCAGGGCCAGCATCATGTCGATGAAGCGCATGATGACGGAGTCGACGCGCCGTCCGGTGTCGCCGCCGAGGGTGGCCGCGGCGCCGGAGACGATGCCGATCAGGAAGCCGGCGACCAGGCCGATCAGGGTGGCGACGATGCCGACGAGGAGCGTCTGGCGGGCGCCGACGAGCATGCGGGAGAACAGGTCGCGGCCGAGGTGGTCGAGGCCGAACCAGTTCCCGTCGCGGGCTCCGACGAACTTGCCCTGGTTGGGGAAGACCTCGTTGCGCCAGGTCTGCGCGCTCGGCGAGTAGGGCGCGAGGAACGGCCCGACGACGGCGACGAGCACGAACAGGACGATGATGACGGCGCCGACGATCGCCATCTTGCTGGACTTCAGCCGGCGGAAGGCCTCCCGCCAGAGGCTGGCGCCGGTGCTGGTCTCGCTGACGGCCGTCAGTTCCGCGAGACGCTGGATCTTCTCGGACTTGGTGGCGACAGCCATGTCAGTGCACCCGCACTCTCGGGTCGATGATGCTGTACGCCACGTCCACCAGCAGGTTGATCAGGACGTACACCATCGCGATGAACATGATGAACCCGACCAGCACCGGGTAGTCACGGCCGTCGATCGACGTCTTGATGAAGTTGCCGATGCCGTTGAACGAGAACACGGACTCGGTGAGGACGGCCCCGGACAGCAGGGAGCCGGTGAGCAGACCGACCGACGTGATCACGGGCAGCAGGGCGTTGCGCAGCACGTGCCGGCCGCGGACGACGCTCTGCTTGAGGCCCTTGGCCTGGGCGGTGCGCACGTAGTCCTCGTCCTGCACCTCGAGCACGCTGGCGCGGGTCATACGGACGATGACCGCGAGCGGGATGGAGGCGAGGGTGACGGCCGGCAGGATCAGATGGTGGATCGCGTTCCACGAGGCGTCGAACTCGCCGGTGAGCACGCCGTCCAGGACGGCGAAGCCGGTCACGTCGGTGGCGTTGATGCCGGTGTCCAGGCGTCCGTAGCTGGGGAAGAGGCCCAGCTTCACGGCGAGGACTTCCTTGAGGATCAGACCGAGGAAGAAGACGGGGATGCAGATGCCCACGAGCGAGCCGGAGACCGCGCCGACGTCGAGCCAGCCGCCGCGCTTGCGGGCGGCGAGGTAACCGAGGGGGATGCCGATCGCCACAGCGATGAGCATGGCCAGCAGGGACAGCTCCACCGTCGCCGGGAACCGGAGGAAGAACTCGTCCGTGACGGGCTGCCCGGTCTGGACGGAGGTTCCCAGGTCGCCCTGGAAGATGCGCTTGAGGAAGCGCCAGTACTGGACGTAAATGGGCTGGTCCAGCCCGAGCGCACGGTTGATGCGCGCCACTTCGGCCTCGGTGGCCCTCTCCCCCAGGATCGCTGAGGCGGGTCCACCGGGCAGCCGGTCGAGCCACAGGAAGAGCAGAACCGACAGGCCGAGCAGCGTGGGTATGAGCTGGAGCAGTCTTCGTACGACGAGACGCAGCACCCCGCTTGCCCCTTTCTTGCGTGTTGTCTTACATGAACGGACCCGCCCGGCCGCCGAGTTGCGACGGCCGGGCGGACCCCCCCGTTATCGATTTCCTGCCGGTACGCCTACTTGAAGGAGGCTTCGGCGAAGACTTCCTGCGTCAGCGGCGACACGTTCGGCGGGTTGACGTTCTTGCCGAAGGCGATGGCCGGCGGGGACGACGAGATCGGGACGCCGGGCAGGTAGTCCATGATGACCTCGTTGGCCTTCTGGTAGGCCGCGGTGCGCTCCTCGGCCTTGCCCATCTTCGAGCCGGCGTTCACCGCGTCGAAGACCTTCTTGTCCTTGAAGCCCCACTGCTTGTCGAACCCGGCGAACCAGGTGCCGATGAAGTTGTAGCCGTCGTTGAAGTCACCGGTCCAGCCGAGCATGTGCAGGGCGCAGGAGCCGGCCTCGGTGGCGTCCAGGTAGTCCGGGGCCCACTTCATGGCCTTCGGCCTGACCTTGATGCCGGCCTTCTCCAGGTCGGCCTTCATCAGCTCGAACAGGTCCTGCGGGGCAGGCATGTACGGGCGGGTGACCTCGGTCGGGTAGCAGAACTCGATGGTGAGGTTCTGCGCGCCGGCCTTCTTCAGCAGCGCCTTGGACGCGGCGGGGTCGTACGGGTACTTGGTGACGTTCTTGGAGTAGCCCGCGATCGTGTCCGGCATGAACTGGTCGGCCACCTTGCCGCCCTCGGGCAGCTGGGTCTTGACCAGGTTCTCCTTGTCGATCGCCTGCGCGATCGCCTGGCGGACCTCCTTCTTCTTGAGGGCCGGGTTCGCCGACTGGCTCATGCCCACGTAGAAGAGGTTGAAGACGCCACGGGTCGGGACGACGTAGCCCTCGTTCTCGAGGGTCTTGACGTCGGCCGGGGCGACGAGGTCGTAGCCGTCGATGTCACCGGCCTGGAGCGCCTGGCGGCGGCCCTCCTCGGTGTCGATCGTGCGGAAGACCAGGTTCTTGATCTTGGCCTTCTCGCCCCAGTAGTCGTCGAAGCGCTCGAGGGTGACTTCCTTGTTGCCCTTGTTCCACTTGACGATCTTGTACGGACCGGTACCGGCGACCGTGCCGGCCTCCTGGCTGTACTTGGGGTACGTGATGGCGTCGCCCTTGGCGGTCGCCTCCTGCTTCTCGTACTCCTTGATCGCCTTCGGCGAGTGGATGGCGAGGGCGTTCAGCGAGAAGCCGCCGGGGAGGTTGGCGGAGGGCTGCTTGACCTCGATGACGGCGGTGTTCTCGTCCTTCGCGGTGCAGCTCTTGTAGTTCGCCTCGGGCGTCTCCGGGTCCTCGTTCTTCGCGAACCCGCCCATGATGGTCTGCCAGTAGTAGGAGACCGCGCTCGACTGGTAGGTGCCCTTCCAGTTGAACCAGTGGTCGTAGTTGGCGCAGACCGCGGCGGCGTTGAACGCCTCGCCGTCGTGGAACTTCACGCCCTTGCGGAGGTTGAAGGTCCAGACGGTGCCCGCGTCGTTGCTCGACCAGGTCTCGGCGAGGCCGCCGACCAGCTTGGTGCCGCCCGACTCGTGCTCGAGGAGGGCCTCGAACGCCTGGCGGGTCACGCGGAAGGTTTCACCGTCACTCGCGAGGGCAGGGTCCAGGGAGCCCGGGTCGCCTGCACCGGCGAACACGAAGGTGTCCTTCTTGCCGCCGCTCTCGTTGTCGCTGTCCCGCTCGCTGGCGCAGCCCGTGGCGATCAGGCCGACCGCGACCGCGGCCGTGATCGCCCGAGCGGCTCGGGTCTTGAATATGCGCATACTGGGGCCACTCCGGGTCCGCTATGTGGATGCATCTTGACCGGCCGAACACTACAGACGTTCGCAGTGAGTCAGGAACAGTCCGGATAGCGGTGATACCTACCTGAGATCTGAACAGTCGACATAAGGGACTGATCCGGCATCTTCGCGCGGTGATTTAACACCGGGGACACAAATGACGGTGGCCCAAGTACCGCCGACGCGGCCTCGGATGGCGTGAAGACGCAGTGAAACCGCAGGTGACAGGGGGTCATCGTCAGGTAGCTGATCGCATCCGACGGAATCTGACGCAAAATCAGCGACGGACGCCCCGGGACAGGAGCCACACCCGCGCCCATTGTCCACATGCTGGACACCGTGACGCTGCGTCACCATGCGCGAGACCTCCGGCGGCGGGGCTGCCGCGCCGTGCCGCCTCGGGTAGACGTACCGGTCAGAGGTGGTGCGCGGGCGGATAGCCGTAGCCCGCGGCGGGGGCCGGGGCGTGCGCCTCACGGTCGTAGAACGGACGCCCGTTGACACGCAGCCACATCGCCACCGGGTCGTGCTCGTCGGACAGGGCGACGGTGGAGACCGGCAGACCGTCGGGCACCGCGGGCAGCGACTGCCGCATCATCTGCCGCACCGACTCCACGGCGGGCGGCGAGGTGTCGTACACGTCCAGGCCGATGGCGAGGTACGGGGCGCCCAGCGCGGGCTGCACCCAGGCGCGGCGCAGCGCGCGCACGGCCGGGGTGCGGTGGGCGTTCTGCGCGAGGAGCGCGTAGAACTGCGGGATCTCGATGGCCGGTTCGGACAGCCGCAGCGGTCCTGCGGGCTGCTGGTCGAGCCCGCCGGCGATGCGGCGCAGGTCGAGCCAGGGGATGCCGACGCCGCCGCCGGGCGCGTGCGGGTTGAGCCAGAGGCCGTGGCGGTCCGGATAAAGCGCACGGGCCACCTCGAGCCCGTCGACCACCTCGTACGAACGGTTCCAGCCACTGGCGGACAGCTCCTGGGCGGAGGTCACGCAGGGCGCGTAGCCGTGCCCTTCGACCTCCATGGTCCCGTACTGGGCGTCGGGCGAGCCGGCCTGGCCGTGCCAGAGCAGCATCCAGACCCTGCCGGACGAGGGGGTGGCGAGGGCGCGCAGCAAGGCCTCGTAGGCGTCGTAACGCCCGGGCGTCACCTGGCGCAGCATGTGCTCGACCTGTCCGGCCGCCGCGGTGCCAGCGCTCACTTGTATCGCCCCTCCGTACAACACCCTGCCGGCCAATGCTCCCTAGCTTATGCCGACGGCCTCCGGCGGTCTGCGGTCAGTGCGCGGAAGGTGAGGGCCTGCGGCGGATCAGAGGGGCGCGTCAGGCGCGCTGGTAGAAGGGGCGGACCTTGGCGCGCAGCCAGTCGGCGACCGGGTCCTGGGCCACGTCGAGGACGACGAGGTTGACCGGCCAGCGGGCGGGGCTGCGGCCCAGTGCCCGGCCGAGGGCGTCCAGCGGCAGCGCTCGCGGGTCGCCCTCCCAGTGCAGCAGCTCCACCCCGACGAACAGCACCGGGTCGGCCGTCTCGACGGCGGCCAGGCAGCGGCGGGCGGTCGCCACCACGCCGAGGGCGTCGAACTCCTGCGAGGCGGCGGCGAGAAAATCCACCGGGTCGTCCTGCCAGTCCGGTTCGAACAGCCGGACCCGGCCGCCGCTCGCGCCGCCGTCGAGCGGGGTACGACCGGTCCGGCACAGCTCGGCCACCGCGGGGGGCGGCAGCGGGACGGCGACCGTGCCGCCCGGGTTGACCACGAGGCCGGCCTGCGGGGGCAGTCCGCGGGCGAACTCCACGGCGGGCGCGATGGTGCAGCCCATGTGGGAGCCGACGACCTGGCGGAACTGCTCCTCGGAGCTGAAGACCGGCACGTACGCCTGGCCGTCCAGGTCCATGGTGGGCAGGTCGAGGGGGCCGCTGTGCGGGCCGCCGCCGTTGGGCAGGGGCACCCAGACGAAGCTGCGGCCGAGGACCTCGACGATGCGGGCTCCCGCCGAGGGAACGCCGAGGGAGGCGGAGAGCGCCTCCTCCAGTTCGTTGCCGGGCCACCCGCCGTGCGGGTGGAAGTGCGTCCGCTCCGGGTTGTCCGCCGGGAAGTCCATCTGTCGCCCACCGTCTGCCTGATGCCGCTGCTTGGCGGAAAGGCTAGCCGGTCAGCCGGTGAAGCCGATCCGGCGCAGGGCGTTCACGGCGTCCCGGTCGACGAGCACCGCCGAGGCGCAGCCCTCCGGCACCCGGCCGGACTCCACCGCGTCGAGCAGCCGTCCGCACGCCGTGCGGTGCCGGCGGAAGGCGTAGCGCGAGACGCCCCGGCCGCGCTCCAGCTGCCCGGCCAGGGCCTCCTCGGGCGGGACGTCGAGGAGCAGCAGGTGCAGTGCGGCCCCGCGGCGCCGGGCCTCGCGGGCCAGCCAGCGCCGCACCCAGGCCTGGGTGCCGCAGTCGTGCACGACGACCGGCCGGCCGGAGCGCAGCACGCGCCGCAGCCCGGCGTAGTGGGCGAGCCGGACCAGCGGCCGGTAGACCCCGTAGGGCAGCAGGCGGGGCATGCGGCGGTCCCAGCGGTCGCGGGCGTCCTGGGAGTCGACGCGGTCCTCGTGCACCGTGCGCCGCATCAGCGTGGACTTGCCGCTGCCGGGCAGTCCGGTGACGACGACGAGGTCGCGGGGGCCGAAGAGCAGGGCGCGGGGACTGCGTCCGGAGCGGGAGCGCAGGTCCTGGACGAGCGGGGCGGGCGCCGTGTCAGGGGCGCCGTCGGCCCGGTGCGCGTGCTGCGGCGGCAGCGCCACGCCTGTGGTGCCGGCGTACGCCGTGGGCCTGTTCACCGTGGTCGTCCTCCCCCTGGGGCCGGATAAGGGATCCGGTCCCCGCAGCGTGTAAAGAGAAGGTAATGCCAGGTCGCTCTCGGTTGCGTGCTCATACCGATACAGGCCTGTCACAGCTCCCTGTGACCGAGCCTGCACGAGCGGTGCACGCCCGGCAAGGGTCCCCCTGCCGATGTCCCACGATGCGTGCAATGATGTGCGCGCCAACTGCATACCGGCCGTTTGAATCCGCGCGGGAGAGTCCCCGGCACCGTGTGCCGCCGGGGCGCCGAAGGAGCAAGTCCCTCCCTTGAATCTCTCAGGCACCGTTACCGCGCGGGCGAGGCACATCTGAAAAGCGGGCCGCCGTGGCAGTGCTCCGGGGCCCCACCCAAGGTGCAAGTCCTGATCGCCGTCACCGGTGGTCATGGCGAACCTCTCAGGTTCCGATGACAGATGGGGAGGAACGACCTCGCTGTCATGCCCCCTTGGGAGACCGACCGATGAGCAGTAACGAACCCCGCCGCACCGCGCTCGATGCCCTGCATCGGTCGCTCGGTGCGACGATGACCGACTTCGCCGGCTGGGACATGCCCCTGCGTTACGGCTCCGAGCGGGACGAGCACAACGCCGTGCGCACGAGGGCCGGCCTGTTCGACCTCTCGCACATGGGTGAGATCACGGTCGCCGGCCCGCAGGCCGCCGCGGTGCTGGACTTCGCGCTGGTGGGCAACATCTCGGGCGTGAAGCCGGGCCGCGCCCGCTACACGATGATCTGCCGTGAGGACGGCGGCATCCTGGACGACCTGATCGTCTACCGGCTGGGCGGCACCGAGTACATGGTCGTGGCCAACGCCTCCAACGCCCAGGTGGTCCTGGACGCGCTGACCGAGCGGGCCGCGGGCTTCGACGCCGAGGTGCGCGACGACCGCGACGCCTACGCGCTGCTGGCCGTGCAGGGCCCCGAGTCCCCGGCGATCCTGCGGTCCCTCACCGACGCCGACCTGGACGGCCTGAAGTACTACGCCGGTCTGCCGGGCACCGTGGCCGGGGTCCCCGCCCTGATCGCCCGCACCGGCTACACCGGCGAGGACGGCTTCGAGCTGTTCGTGAAGCCGGAGCACGCCGTGGAGCTGTGGCAGGCGCTGACCAAGGCGGGCGAGGGTCACGGGCTGGTCCCGTGCGGTCTGTCCTGCCGGGACACGCTCCGCCTGGAGGCGGGCATGCCGCTGTACGGCAACGAGCTGAGCACCTCCCTCACGCCCTTCGACGCCGGTCTCGGCCGGGTGGTGAAGTTCGAGAAGGAGGGCGACTTCGTGGGCCGCGCCGCCCTCGCCGAGGCCGCCGAACGCGCCGGGAAGAACCCGCCGCGCGTCCTGGTCGGCCTGGTCGCCCACGGCCGCCGGGTGCCGCGCGCCGGATACGCGGTGGTCGCCGGCGGCGAGAAGATCGGCGAGGTCACCTCCGGCGCCCCCTCCCCCACCCTGGGCAGGCCGATCGCCATGGCCTACGTCGACCCGGGCCACGCGGAGCCGGGCACCGGGAACGTCGGTGTGGACATCCGCGGCAGCCACGAGCCGTACGACGTCGTGGCGCTGCCGTTCTACAAGCGGCAGAAGTGACACCGTCGTAGCCGGCCCCCGGGCGGCTTTCGCGCGTCAGCGGCTCGGAGACCCCACCCGTCCGGCCGCTTCGCGTGCCCTCCCCGTCATCAGCAGTTTCCCGCGTACAGGAGAATTCAGGCCATGAGCAACCCCCAGCAGCTGCGCTACAGCAAGGAGCACGAGTGGCTGTCGGCCGCCGAGGACGGCGTGTCGACGGTCGGCATCACGGAGCACGCGGCCAACGCGCTCGGCGACGTGGTCTTCGTCCAGCTCCCCGAGGTCGGTGACACGGTGAGCGCGGGCGAGACCTGCGGCGAGCTGGAGTCCACCAAGTCCGTCAGCGACCTGTACTCCCCCGTCTCTGGCGAGGTCACCGAGGTCAACGAGGACGTGGTGAACGACCCGGCCCTGGTGAACTCGGCCCCCTTCGAGGGCGGCTGGCTGTTCAAGGTGCGGGTCACCGACGAGCCGGCCGACCTGCTGTCCGCCGCCGAGTACGACGCGTTCGTCGCGGGCTGAGGAGCCGGATCCGCATGTCGCTTCTGAACACGCCCCTGCACGAGCTCGACCCGGCGGTGGCCGCCGCGGTCGACGCCGAGCTGCACCGGCAGCAGTCCACCCTCGAGATGATCGCCTCGGAGAACTTCGCCCCGGTCGCGGTCATGGAGGCCCAGGGCTCGGTCCTCACCAACAAGTACGCCGAGGGCTACCCCGGCCGCCGCTACTACGGCGGCTGCGAGCACGTCGACGTGATCGAGCAGATCGCCATCGACCGGGTGAAGGAGCTGTTCGGCGCCGAGCACGCCAACGTCCAGCCGCACTCGGGCGCCCAGGCCAACGCCGCCGCGATGTTCGCGCTGCTCAAGCCGGGCGACACGATCATGGGTCTGAACCTCGCGCACGGCGGGCACCTGACCCACGGCATGAAGATCAACTTCTCCGGCAAGCTCTACAACGTGGTCGCGTACCACGTGGGCGACGACGGCCAGGTCGACATGGCCGAGGTCGAGCGTCTCGCCAAGGAGAACAAGCCGAAGCTGATCGTGGCCGGCTGGTCGGCGTACCCGCGTCAGCTGGACTTCGCCGCGTTCCGCCGGATCGCGGACGAGGTCGGCGCGTACCTGATGGTCGACATGGCGCACTTCGCCGGCCTGGTCGCCGCGGGCCTGCACCCGAACCCGGTGCCGCACGCCCACGTGGTGACCACCACCACGCACAAGACCCTCGGTGGTCCGCGTGGCGGCGTGATCCTCTCCACGGCCGAGCTGGCCAAGAAGATCAACTCCGCGGTGTTCCCGGGCCAGCAGGGCGGTCCGCTGGAGCACGTGGTCGCCGCCAAGGCGGTCGCCTTCAAGGTGTGCGCCTCGGAGGAGTTCAAGGAGCGCCAGCGCCGCACCCTGGAGGGCGCCCGCATCCTGGCCGAGCGCCTGGTGCGGGACGACGTGAAGGCCGTGGGCGTGGACGTGCTGTCCGGCGGCACGGACGTGCACCTCGTCCTGGTGGACCTGCGGAACTCGGAGCTGGACGGCCAGCAGGCCGAGGACCGGCTGCACGAGGTCGGGATCACCGTCAACCGCAACGCGGTCCCGAACGACCCGCGTCCGCCGATGGTCACCTCGGGCCTGCGGATCGGCACGCCCGCCCTCGCCACCCGCGGCTTCACGGCCGAGGACTTCGCCGAGGTCGCGGACGTGATCGCGGAGGCGCTGAAGCCGTCGTACGACACCGAGGCGCTCCGGGGCCGGGTCGCGGCGCTGGCCGCGAAGCACCCGCTGTACCCCGGTCTGCGGTAATTCCGTCCGCTTTTTGTACGGACGTAGGGGGCATCGCGCACACTGGGTCGGTGGGCGCGGTGCCCCGCACCATGCAGCGCATGAACGATTCATCACCCCGCCCGACCCAGTGAACCGCCCTTCCCCGGCGGACAACGTCGTCCGCCGAACCCTGAGGAGTCCTCCCGTGGCCATCTCGGTCTTCGACCTGTTCTCGATCGGCATCGGCCCGTCCAGCTCGCACACGGTCGGCCCGATGCGGGCGGCCCGGATGTTCGCCCGGCGGCTGCGCAACGAGGACCTTCTGGACTCCGTCGCCTCCGTGCGGGCGGAGCTGTACGGCTCCCTGGGCGCCACCGGACACGGCCACGGCACACCCAAGGCGGTGCTGCTCGGCCTGGAGGGCGACTCGCCGCGCACGGTGGACGTGGAGTCGGCCGACGAACGGGTGGAGAAGATCAAGGACGGCGGCCGGATCCGGCTGCTCGGCGAGCACGAGATCGGCTTCGCCTACGACGACGACCTGGTGCTGCACCGCCGCAAGGCGCTGCCCTACCACGCCAACGGCATGACGTTGTGGGCGTACGACGCCTCCGGCGCGGAGCTGCTGGCCAAGACGTACTACTCGGTGGGCGGCGGCTTCGTCGTGGACGAGGACGCGGTGGGCGCGGACCGTATCGTGCTGGACGACACCGTCCTGAAGTACCCGTTCCGCACCGGTGACGAGCTGCTGCGCCTCACCAAGGAGACCGGGCTGTCGATCTCCGCGCTGATGCTGGAGAACGAGCGCGCCTGGCGGACCGAGGAGGAGATCCGCGAGGGGCTGCTGGAGATCTGGCGCGTGATGCGGGCCTGCGTGGAGCGGGGCATGACCCGCGAGGGCATCCTGCCGGGCGGTCTGAAGGTCCGCCGCCGGGCCGCCACCACCGCCCGCAAGCTGCGCTCCGAGGGCGATCCGCAGGCGCTCGCGATGGAGTGGATCACCCTCTACGCGATGGCGGTGAACGAGGAGAACGCGGCCGGCGGCCGGGTCGTCACCGCTCCGACGAACGGCGCGGCCGGCATCATCCCCGCCGTCCTGCACTACTACATGAACTTCGTGCCGGGCGCCGACGAGGAGGGCGTGGTCCGCTTCCTGCTCGCGGCCGGCGCCATCGGCATGCTCTTCAAGGAGAACGCCTCCATCTCCGGCGCCGAGGTCGGCTGCCAGGGCGAGGTGGGTTCCGCCTGCTCGATGGCGGCGGGCGCGCTCGCGGAGGTGCTGGGCGGCTCCCCGGAGCAGGTGGAGAACGCGGCCGAGATCGGCATGGAGCACAACCTGGGGCTGACCTGCGACCCGGTCGGCGGCCTGGTGCAGATCCCGTGCATCGAGCGCAACGGCATGGCCGCGGTGAAGGCGGTGACCGCCGCCCGGATGGCGATGCGCGGTGACGGCTCGCACAAGGTGTCCCTGGACAAGGTCATCAAGACGATGAAGGAGACCGGGGCGGACATGTCGGTGAAGTACAAGGAGACCGCACGCGGCGGGCTCGCGGTGAACATCATCGAGTGCTGAGAACTCCTCGCCGAACAGGGCTTTGCGTCAAGCAGGTTGAAACAGGGAATCATCACGTCCCGTCCCCACAGCACCACACGGGAGAACCTGCATGCTGCGTGGCATCGACGTCAGTTCCTACCAGTCCTCCTCGTACGACACGGACGGCCTTTCCTTCGTCTTCGTGAAGGCGACGGAAGGCCGTTCGTACGTGAATCCGAAAATGGCCGCCCAGACCAAAAGGGGGCGGGACGCCGGCCTGGTGGTCGGGTTCTACCACTTCCTCTGGCCGGGAAATCTCACCGAACAGGCCGAGTACTTCGTCAGCAAGGCGCCCGAGACGCGGGGGGACATCCTCGCGGTGGACTGGGAGACGACGGGGGACGGCTCGCACGCGAGCAATTCCGAGAAGGACCGCTTCATCCGCGAGGTGAAGGAACTGCGCCCCCACCACAAGGTCGTCCTCTACACCAACCGCCATTTCTGGCTGAGCTACGACACCACGTCCTACGCGGGCGACGGCCTCTGGATCGCCGACTACGTCACCGCCGGAAAGCCCCGCATCCAGGCGAAGTGGCGCTTCCACCAGTACACGGACGACCCGCTGGACAAGAACGTGGCGGACTTCTCCAGCGGGTCGGCGCTACGGGAATGGGCGGGGGCCTGAGGGCTCGGGCCCAGGGTCCTTCGTTCGGATCAGTCCGGGCTCGCGGGCCCTGGCACCGCGCCTCGCCGCGTTGTCGTCGGTTGCCAGGGCTCCGCCCTGCCGCCCTCCTCCGCCTTGCGACGCACGGCACCAGACCCCGCTCCCTGATCCGGCCTGATCCGAACGGAAGACCCTAGCCGCGGAACTCCTCCGGGCGCTCCGGGGACGCCTCGGCGAGGGCGCGGGTCACGGCGTCGACGCCGCCGCGCAGGCCGTAGACGGGGGTGCCGGGCTGCTGGCGCCAGGAGTCGTCGAGGCCGCCCGCGTCGACGGTGTCGAAGCCCAGTTCCTCGATCAGGTCGCGGACCTTGCGCTTGGCGGCCTCGTCGTCGCCGGCGACGGGAAGGGCCATGCGCTCGGGGTCGCCCGCGGGGCGGTGCCGGTCCAGCAGGTCCTGGGCGTAGGTGCCGTTGAACGCCTTGACGACGGGGTGGCCGATCTGGCGCGCGGTCCAGCGGCTCTCGGTGAGGCCCTCGTCCTCGATACCGGCGATCCTGCCGTCGCGCTGCGGGTAGTAGTTGCCGGTGTCGATGACGGCCAGCCCGTCGGCGGCCTCGTCGAACAGCCCGGAGGGCAGGTCCGGCACGGCCTTGAGCGGCACGGTGACGACGGCGATCTCGGCGCCGCGCGCGGCCTCCTCGGCCCGTACCGGGGTGGCGCCGGTCTCGTCGGCGAGTTCCTTCAGGGTGTGCGGGCCGCGGGAGTTGGCGACGGACACGTCGTGGCCGAGGGCCGTGAGCCGTCGCGTGAGGTTTCCGCCGATGTTGCCCGCGCCGATGATGCCGATCTTCATGTCTGCTCGCCTCGCCCTTCCGGGGGTCGATGTCGCCGGGGTTTCCGGGGAAACCTCCATCATCGCCACCAACCCCGGGGACGGGCGGACCATTCCGGGCGCTGTCGCCCGTACGGCCCCTGCGCGGCGTCCGCGCGGATCCCCGGCGCCGGGACTCCGGCGCCGGGGAACGTCCGTTCCCGCGGGTCCGGTCCTACTTGTTCAGGTGGACCCAGAACTCGTCGAAGGACAGGAGCTTGTCACCGTCGAGGTCCCGCGACTTGATGACGGCCTCGGCGACCGCCTCGGTGACGTTCCAGTCGCCGCCCTGGGCCAGCGCGGTCTTGAACTCGGCAGCGGTGATGAACCCGTCCCCGTTCGTGTCGATCCGCTCGAACTGCTTGCGTGCTTCCTCGATGTCCGCCACCGATCCGCCCCTCGTTTCCGTACTGGTACTGACGCGGGCAAGATTATCCGGCGGCCCGCGCCTCCAGTGCGGCGACCACCCACCCGAACCGCTCGGTGTGGGCGGAGGGCCGGTCCCATCCGTTCACCACGGCGGACAGTTCGCGGTAGCGGTTGAGGCGCGGGTCGGCCACCGCCGCGAGGCGCTTCAGCACGGCGGCCGGGTCGGCGTCGCCGATCAGGTCGCGCAGCACGGCCGCGGCGCGCGGAGTTCCCGGCTCGACGCCGTCGCGCAGGGCCTCGCCGGCGCTGCGGATCAGGCGGCTCATGAACCACAGGGAGCTGCCGCCGGGCACGTCAGGACCCCGGTCCGCGGCGTTGAACTCGATCATCCTGCGCATGACGGTCCGGAACTCCGGGTCCTGGATCAGCTCGACCAGTTCCACCCAGGCGTCCACCTGCTCGGGCGTGGGGTCGTCGGGCAGGTCGGCCGCGGCGAACCGCAGGCGTTGCCGGATGTCGGGGTCCGCGGTGTCGAGGCCCCGGAAGATCTCGGCCATGAAGTCGTCGAGGATGCGGGCGCGCTCGGCGGCGGACAGGCGGGCGAGTCGGTTCATCAGGGTCGTCTCCTCGGCGGTCGAGCCCCTGCGGGCCACGGTCGACAGCACGGCGCGGGTCACCTTCAGCGACCGGATCCGCGCGTCCAGCGCGGCCACGTGCGCGGCCGCGACCTGGGCGACCGTGGTCTCGCCGGTGAGCACCCGGCGCACGTCGTCGAGGCCGAGGCCCAGTTCGCGCAGGGTGCGTACCAGTTCCAGCCGGGCGACGGAGCCGGCGTCGTAGAGCCGGTAGCCGCCCGTGGACCGCGCCACGGGCGGCAGGGCGCCCTCGTCGGACCAGTAGCGGATGGTGCGCACGGACAGGCCGGTGGCGCGGGCGAGCGCCCCGATGGTGAGGAGCCCGGTGCCGTCGTGGGTCATGTCGGGGAGTCTGGGCCTTCCAGCGGGTGGAGACTCAAGCCGCGCGGTGGTGCGTGATTCCCGGACGCCTCGGAGCGGGGGTGTCAGCGGTCCACGCGCATCTCGAACCAGGTGGTCTTGCCGTGGGAGAGGAGGTCGACGCCCCAGCGGTCGGCGAGTTTGTCGACGAGGAACAGGCCGCGGCCGCTGATGTCCATCTCCTGCACCGGCATCAGACAGGGCAGGGCGCGGGACGGGTCGCGGACCTCGACGCGGATCCAGCCCCGGCGGTGCCGCATGCGTAGACCGAAGGCGCGGGCCCCGGTGTGGCGTACGGCGTTGCCGACGAGTTCCGAGACGAGCAGCACGGCGTCCTCGGTGAGCTTGGGGGTCAGGCCCCACCGGCGCAGGATGACGATCTGGACCAGTCGGCGGGCGACGGCGGCGGACTCGGGCAGGGACGGGAGCGGAACTTCACCCTCCGTGGGGTCGCCGTGCACCTCCAGCGCGCGCACGGCACGTTCGTCCTCGACCGTCGGCGACCAGCGTGACGCGATGGCGCGTCCGTCTCCCCGCGGCTGTTCCATGCCCTCCAGCCCCGCCATGGCCCCATCATGGCCGCACGCCGGGACGGCCGGGGCCGTTCCGGGGGAATACGCCCCCCTTGCGCCCCCGTCCGCTCCTGGTCCGCCGGCATGTGCCACAGGCATGCCGATGCCCCCGAGCGCCTGCTGGACCTGCGAAAACGACTCGTGCTCGGGCAATCGACGGGCCCCCTCGTCGGAAACGGCTTAAGGGTGCGTTAAGGCTCCCATAATGCGTGCCGCCGAGAGGGCCGGATCAGACATGACGTCAATTGCAAGGCCCTTGCTGGGATTTCAACTGTCCGTCACAGGAACTTCGCCTTGCCGGGGCCCTCCTCCACGAAGCTGCGCATGCCCCGCTCGCGGTCCTCCGTGGCGAACAGCCCCGCGAACCAGTTGCGCTCCACCGCGAGCCCGGTGTCGATGTCCGTCTCCAGGCCGGTGTCGACCGACTCCTTGGCCGCACGCAGCGCGAGCGCCGGCCCCTGCGCCAGCTTCGCCGCCCAGGCGTGCGCCTGGGTGTAGACCTCGTCGGCGGGGACCACGCGGTCCACCAGGCCGAGGGCGAGCGCCTCGTCGGCCCGCACCTGGCGGCCGGTGAAGATCAGGTCCTTGGCCTTGGACGGGCCGATGAGCCGGGCCAGCCGCTGGGTGCCGCCGGCGCCCGGGATCAGGCCGAGCAGGATCTCCGGCTGGCCGAGCTTGGCGTTCTCCCCGGCGATCCGGTAGTCGGCGCACAGGGCGAGCTCGCAGCCCCCGCCGAGCGCGTAGCCGGTGACGGCGGCGACGACCGGCTTGGGGATGCGGGCCACGGCGGTGAAGGAGTCCTGGAGGGCACGGGCGCGCAGGACCATCGCGGTGTGGTCCATGGCCTGCATCTCCTTGATGTCCGCGCCCGCCGCGAACACCTTCTCGCCGCCGTGGATCACCACGGCGCGCACGTCCTCGCGGCGCGTGGCCTCCTCGGCGAGCTCCTTCAGACGGTCCTGCGTGGCGACGTCCAGCGCGTTCATGGGCGGGCGGTCCAGACGCAGCGTGCCGACGCCTTCGGCGACTTCGAGATGTACGGTCATGCCAGCAGGTTAACGGTGACTAACGCCACGCGCTCCGGTGCCGTGGCTCACACCCGGCCGGGGGTCCGGGGGTTGTCCGCCGGGCAAGCACAGCACGGTGGCTGACGCTCCCCGCGCCGGTGCCGTGGCTCACACCCGCTTTCCGGCGCCGGACACGCCTACGGCCCCGGTGCGGACACCGGGGCCGTAGGTCGGGTGAACGACGGGCTTACGCCTTCCACTTCTCCCAGGACATGTTCCAGCCGTTGAGGCCGTTGTCCGGCGCGATCACCGCGTCGTCGCTGTTCTTGACCTCGACCACGTCGCCGATCAGCGAGTTGTCGAAGAACCAGGCCGCCGGGGCCTTCTTGTCCCAGCCGCCCTTCACGTCGCGCAGGCCGACGCAGCCGTGGCTGGCGTTGCGGTTGCCGAAGGCGTCGCCGCCCCAGTAGTTGCCGTGGATGAAGGTGCCGGAGGTGGACAGGCGCATGGCGTGCGGGACGTCCTTGATGTCGTACTCGCCGCCGTAGCCGACGGTCTCGCCGTTCATCCTGGTGACCGTCAGCTTCTCGCTGATGACCATCTTGCCGTTCCAGGTCTCGTAGCCCGGGGCGCCGGTGGTGACCTTGATCTTCTTGATCACCTTGCCGTCGCGGATCACCTTCATGGTGAGCTTCTTGGCGTCGACCACGGAGATCTGGCTGCGGCCGATGGTGAAGGAGACCTTCTTGGACTGCTCGCCGTAGACGCCGTCGCGGCCCTCGACCCCGTCGAGGTTCAGGTCGACAGTGACCTTGGTGCCGGCCTTCCAGTACGTCTGCGGGCGGAAGTCCAGGCGGTCGTTGCCGAACCAGTGGCCCTCGACCTCGACG
Organism: Streptomyces sp. BJ20; assembly: GCF_022869105.1. Lineage (NCBI taxonomy): Bacteria > Bacillati > Actinomycetota > Actinomycetes > Kitasatosporales > Streptomycetaceae > Streptomyces > Streptomyces sp. BJ20. Next base: position 1,410,296 of record NZ_CP094918.1, on the reverse strand, counting down.
GCCGGCTCGGTGGTGACGCGGATGGCCTTCTCGACGTCGTCGGGGTTGGTGATGCCCCGGGTGAAGTTGAGGGAGAAGGGCATGCCGACGCCGACGGTGGAGCCGTCCTCGGGGGTGAAGTGCCCGATGAACGTCTCCTTCGGCGTCAGGGTGGTGAAGCGGGAGTCCTGCGTGGTGGTGCGGCCCTCGGCGTCCTCGGCGACCGCGTGCACCGTGTAGCTGGTGGAGGCGGCGAGGTGGGTGGACGGCGTCCAGCTGGCGCCGTCCTTGGATATCGCGCCTTCGACGGCCTTGCCCTTGGCGTTCTTGACGACGACCTCGGTGAGCTTGCCCTGGGCTGCCGTCACCTTCAGCTCACCGCTGGTCTCCACCGACTTGGCGCCGTCGCGCGGCGCGACGGTCACGCGCGCCTCGGACTGCGTGCTGCGCGCCGCCGTGGAGTCCTTGCCCTTGCCCTTGCCGCCCTCCGAGGCGGACCCCGGCTCCGATCCCCCGCCGCAGGCGGTGACCGCCAGCATCACCCCGAGTGCCAGCGCCGCCAGCTTCCTGCCGCCGCGCCGCGCGCCCACCGACGCCCCCGATATCGGCCCCACGTTCACTTGTTTCTCCCCTCGGCGGGTCCGGCCGGACCCGGCCCCCCAGCGCGCCTCTCGCGCACACGGCGAATGGTAACCACTGGCCAGGGGCCTGGAAGGCGGCGGTTTTGTCACCGTTCCGTTCCAAGTTCAACGGCCCGGCCGAGGGGGTGCGGTCAGCGGCGGTTCACCGCGCCGCCCGCCTTCCATTCCTTCCAGTTCATGTTCCAGCCGCCGAGTCCGTTGTCCGGCGCGACCGTCCGGTCCTTGCTGTTGACCACCTCGACGACGTCGCCGATCAGACTGCGGTCGAAGAACCAGCCCGCCGGGGTGTCCGCGCCGCCGCCCTTCACGTCGCGCAGGCCGACGCAGCCGTGGCTGACGTTGTCGCTGCCGAACACCTCGGGCGCGGCCCAGTAGTTGCCGTGCAGGAAGGTGCCGGAGCTGGTCAGGCGGATGGCGTGCGGGACGTCGGGGATGTCGTACTCGCCGCCGAAGCCGACCGTGCGGCTGTTCATGCGGGTGACCTCGAGCATCTCGGTGATCACCATCTTGCCGTTGTACGTGGGCGTCTTCGCCGCGCCCGCCGTGACCGGCACGGTGGTGAGCAGTTCCCCGTCCCGCCGCACCCGCATGGTGTGGGCGGCGGCGTCGACCACGGACACCTGGCTGCGGCCGACGGTGAAGGTGAAGGTGCGGCGCTGGAGGCCGTAGACGCCGGGCGCGCCCTCGACGTCGCGCAGGTTCAGGTCGACGGTGACCTCGGTGCCGGGCTTCCAGTAGTCCTCGGGGCGGAAGTCCAGGCGGGTGTCGCCGAACCAGTGGGGGCGGATCTCGACGGCGGGCCGCGCCGTCACCCTGACCGCGCGCTCCACGGCGGCACGGCGGGTGATCTTCCGGTTGAACTCCAGGGAGACGATCATCCCGGTGCCGACGGTGGAGCGGTCCTCGGGGGCGACGTAACCGATGAAGCGTTCCTCCGGGACGTGCGTGGTGAACGTGGTGTGCCGGGCGGAGCGGCGTCCCGAGCCGTCCACGGCGACCGTGTCGACGGTGTACTTCGCGGCGAGCGCCAGGCGTTCGTCGTCCGGCTTCCAGGTGCGCCCGTCGTCGGAGATCAGGCCCGGGACCGGTGACTCGCGCGCGTCCTGCGACACGACCGCCTTCACCGACTCCAGCCGGCCCTCGGTCACCCGCACCCGCAGCGCGTCGCCGGGGCGTACGCCCTTGCTGCCGTCGCGCGGGGACACCTGGATGGTCTCTTCGCGCCCCGGCGGCCCGAACGCCCCCGGGACGGGACCCTCCGAGCTGCACCCGGCGGTCGCGGTCAGCAGTCCTGCCCATGTCACTACGACGGCCAGCGCGGCCCTCGCGCGCCGTGCGCGCCCTTGTACGTGCCTCACGCGGTACCCAACGACGGGCCTCGCATCCGGAAACGACCGTGCCGCCCCTCGGGGAAACGTGAGTGCGAGGCGCGCTCTGGGCAGAACTGTGGGAGGACGACGCACCGGGGAGCCGCGGCCGAGCCGCACGGGCCGTGGCTCACCTGTCCGCCGTCGTCCCCCACGAGCCGCGGGAGGCTGACAGGTGTCCAGCGCAGCCGAGCAGGAGGCGGTGGCCGGAGAACGGGCCACCGGGGACGGGCGCCCGGCCGTCGTCGTGAACGGCGCGCGGCCGGCGCCGCCCGTGCCCACGGTGCCCGTCCGGCCGGGCCGGCCGACGCCGCTGGGCGCCCGGTTCCGCACGGGCCCCGACGGGGTGGCGGGGACCAACTTCGCGCTCTGGGCGGGCGGTGCGGAGGGCGTGGAGCTGTGCCTGTTCGACGAGCACGGGCGGGAGAGCCGGGCCCGGCTGACCGAGCTGACGCACGGCATCTGGCACGGATTCGTGCCGGGGGTGATGCCGGGGCAGCGGTACGGCTACCGGGTGCACGGCCGCTGGGACCCGTGGACGGGCGGACGCTGGAACCCGGCGAAGCTGCTGCTCGACCCGTACGCGCGCGCCGTGGACGGGGACTTCGTGCTGCCGCCCGAGGTGTACGGGCACGTCCGGGACTGGCCGGAGCAGCACGTCGCGGACACCGTGCGGGACGACCGGGACTCGGCGCCGTACGTGCCGAAGGGGGTGGTCGTGCATGACGACGACGACTGGGCGGACGACCGGCGGCCGAAGACCCCGTGGGCCGACTCGGTCATCTACGAGCTGCACGTGCGCGGCTTCACCAAGCGGCACCCGGACATCCCGGAGGAGCTGCGCGGCACCTACGCGGGGCTCGCGCACCCGGCGGCGGTCGAGCACCTGGTGAAGCTGGGCGTCACGGCCGTCGAGCTGCTGCCGGTGCACCAGTTCGCGCACGAGGACCATCTGCTGCGCCGGGGCCTGCGCAACTACTGGGGCTACAACTCCATCGGCTACTTCGCGCCGCACGCCGCCTACGCGGCCTCCGGGACGGCGGGGCAGCAGGTCGGCGAGTTCAAGCGGATGGTGCGCGCGCTGCACGCGGCCGGCATCGAGGTGATCCTCGACGTGGTCTACAACCACACCGCCGAGGCGGGCGAGCTGGGCCCCACGCTGTCCCTGAAAGGCATCGACAACCGCGGCTACTACCGCCTCCCGCCCGACGCCCGCCGGTACGCCGACTACACCGGCTGCGGCAACACCCTGCACGTGGTGCAGCCGCACGTGCTGCGCCTGATCACGGACTCGCTGCGCTACTGGGTGACCGAGATGGGCGTCGACGGCTTCCGCTTCGACCTGGCGGCGGCGCTGGCCCGCTCCATGCACGACGTCGACATGCTCTCCCCGTTCCTCGCGGTGATCGCGCAGGACCCGGTGCTGCGCCGGGTGAAGCTGATCGCCGAGCCGTGGGACGTCGGCTCCGGCGGCTACCAGGTGGGCGCCTTCCCGCCCCTGTGGACGGAGTGGAACGACCGTTACCGGGACGCCGTGCGGGACTTCTGGCGCCACGCGCTGCCGGACGTGCGGGAGATGGGCTACCGGCTGTCCGGCTCCAGCGACCTGTACGCCTGGGGCGGGCGGCGGCCGTACGCGTCGGTCAACTTCGTCACCGCGCACGACGGTTTCACCCTGCGCGACCTGGTGTCGTACGACCGCAAGCACAACGAGGCCAACGGGGAGGGCAACCGCGACGGCACGGACGACAACCGGTCCTGGAACTGCGGCGCGGAGGGCGGGACGGACGACCCGGACGTGCGCGCCCTGCGGCGGCGGCAGCTGCGGAACCTGCTGACCACGCTGCTGCTGTCGACGGGGGTGCCGATGCTGGTGGCGGGCGACGAGATGGGCCGCACCCAGCGCGGCAACAACAACGCCTACTGTCAGGACAACGAGACCGGCTGGGTGGACTGGAGCCTGCGCGACGACCCGGAATGGCAACCGCTGCTGGAACTGACCTCGCGGCTGGTCGCCCTGCGGCACCGGCACCCGGTGCTGCGCCGCCGCTCCTTCTTCTCCGGCCGGGCGCACTCCGCGGACGGGCTGCGGGACCTGGCGTGGTTCACCCCGCACGGCCGGGAGATGACCGAGGGCGACTGGTACGCGCCGGCCGCCACGCTCGGCATGTACCTCTCCGGGCGGGACATCCCGGGGCGCGACGAGCAGGGGGCGCCGGTGCTCGACGACAGCTTCCTGGCCGTGCTGCACGCGGGCGCGGAGCCGGTGGAGTTCGCGCTGCCGGGGTCTCCGTGGGCGGAGCGGTACGAGGTGGTGGTCGACACCGGGCGGGAGGAGCAGAGCGGACCGCCGGACGTGACGTACCCGGCGGGGACCTCGGTCACGGTGCCGGGGAGGACCGTGCTGCTGCTGCGGGTGGCGGCCTGACGGGCGGCCGTCAGCCCAGGATGCCCCGGTCGTACGCCGTGGCCACGGCCGCCGCGCGGTCCTTGGCGCCCAGCTTGGCGAAGATGTGCGTCAGATGCGTCTTCACCGTGGCCTCGCTGATGAACAGCTCGCGGGCGATCTCCCGGTTGGAGGTGCCCTTGGCGACCAGCGCCAGCACCTCCCGCTCCCGCCCGGACAGCGGTTCGGCGCCCGGAATGCGGGGCGCGCGGACGGCGGACACCAGCCGCGAGGCGACGGCCGGGGACAGCACGGAACGCCCCTCGGCCGCGGCGCGGACGGCCGTGAACAACTCCTCCCGCGGGGCGTCCTTGAGCAGATAGCCGGTCGCCCCCGCCTCGATCGCGGGCAGCGTGTCGGAGTCGGTGTCGTACGTGGTGAGCACCAGCACCCGGGCGCGGGCGCCCCGGCGGGCCAGCTCCCGGATGGCCTCCACGCCGCCCGTGCCGGGCATGCGCAGGTCCATGAGGATCACGTCGGGGTCCAGCTCCGCCGCTCGCCGGAGCGCCGCCGAGCCGTCGGACGCCTCGCCCAGCACGCGGAAGCCGGGCGCGGACTCGAACATGCCGCGCAGACCGTCGCGGACGACGGGGTGGTCGTCGACGACGAGCAGGGTGATCACGGGCACGGCGTCGGCGGCCTGGCCGGGGGCGGCGTCACGGGTCATGGCGGACCAACGGTACGCGGGCCGAGACCGCCGTGCCGCCGCGCGGTTCGGACTCGACCGTGAGGGACCCGGCGACGCGTTCGGCGCGGGCCCGCATGCCGTCGAGGCCGAAGCCGCCGGCGGAGGTGTGCGCGGGGACGGCGAGCGGGTCGAAACCCTGGCCGTCGTCGCGGATGTCGAGGGTGACCTCGTCGCCCATGAAGGAGAGGGTGACGCCGGTGCGGGAGGCCCCAGCGTGGCGCGCGGTGTTGGCGAGGGCCTCCTGGGCGATGCGCAGCAGGGTGGCCGCCATCTCGTCGTGCAGCGGCTCGGCGGTCCCGGTGACGGTGAACTCGGTCCGCACACCGCTGCGTTCGCCCCATTCGACAACGGTCCGTCTCAGCGCGCCGGGCAGTCCGCCGTCGGCGAGCGCGACCGGGGCGAGGTTGTGCACGGAGCGGCGGGCCTCGCCGAGGCTCTCCCGGGCCAGGGCGAGGGCCCGGTCCAGACGGTCGCGGCCGGCGGCCGGGTCGGGGGTGCTCGCGGCGACCTGGAGCTGGGCGATGATGCCGGTCAGGCCCTGGGCCAGGGTGTCGTGGATCTCGGCGGCGAGCCTGCGGCGCTCGTCGGCGACCCCTGCCTCCCGCGCCTGGACGAGCAGTTGGGAGTGGAGGGCGGCGTTCTCGTCGAGCGCCTGCTGCAACGCGGTGTTGGTGCGCTCCAGTTCTGCGATGGTCGCCGCCTGGGTGCGGGCGCGGTCCTCCTCCAGGCAGGCGAGGTGGGAGAAGAGCAGGAGCAGGCCCAGGTTGACGGCCATGAGCCCGAGGAAGACCAGCCAGCCGGTCGGGCCGTCCGGCGGCAGCCCGCCGCTCTGCGAGCCGGCGACCGTGGCGGCCGCCGCCAGCAGTCCGGGGACGACGAGCCTCTTCGGCAACAGCCGCCCGGTGTCCCAGTAGTTGACGGCCACCTGGAAGGCGAACAGCGGGTTCATCCAGGTGAGGGCGAAGCCGATGGCCATGCGGACCGCGAAGTACACCGTGCTCGTGCGGGTCGGTCCCTCGGCACCGCGGGACGCCCGCTCCCACCACAGCTGGAGCACGAGGGCCGCGACGACCAGGACGCCGCAGGCGTACACCTCCGCGCGGCTCATGCCGAGCGGCGCCGCGGTGAACGCCGCCAGCACGGTGCCCGTGCCCAGCAGGACGTACGGACCCCAGCGGTAGAACAGGGCCCACCGCTGCTCGACCCCCGGCCCGTTCCGTGTCACGTCCGTCACGTGCGGCATCGCACCAGTGTCCGCCACGCCCGTCCTCACTCCCAGCGGAACCACCGCACCGCGCCCGCGGTGAGCAGCACCGCCCACCCCGCCGTCACCGCGAGGTGTCCCGCTCCCGGCCAGTGGCCCGCCGACGCCTCGTTCAGGGCCTGGGCGGCCGCGCCGAACGGGGTCCGGCCGACGATGTCGGCCATCAGGTCGGGCATGGCCTCGACGGGGAGCCACACGCCCGCGGTGAACATCGCCGGGAACAGCGCGGTGGAGCCGGCCGCCGTGGCGATCTTCGCCGTGCGGGCCAGGGCGCTGAGCAGCGCGCCGAGCGCGAGGGAGGCGGCCAGGGCGAGCAGCAGCGCGAGCAGGTGGCCGAGCGGCTGCCTCGGCAGGGCGACGTCGAAGGCGAGGCGGCCGACGGCGAGGGTGAGCAGCGCGGAGATCAGCGAGGCGGCGCCGAGCACCGCCATCTGCGCGGCGAGCAGGGCGGAGGGGCGGACCGGTGTGGTGGACATCCGGCGCAGGATGCCTGTCTCGCGGTAGCCGGTGAGGGTGGGCGGCATGCCCTGGAGTCCGCCGATGATCAGGCCGAGGAGGAGGGCGACCGGTACGTAGGCGTCGACCGGCCGCAGTCCGCCGAGGGCGGGGTCGGCCTCCCGGAAGGACGGGATGCAGCCGAGGATCGCCAGCAGCAGGGTCGGGAAGAGCATGGTCCAGAAGATGCCGGCGGGTTCGCGCCGGAAGAGGCGGAACTCGGTGCGCAGCACCGCCGTGTTGACCGGTCCGGTGCTCATGCGGGGCTCTCCGTGAGGTCCAGGAAGGCGTCGTCCAGGGTGGCGTCGGTGACGCGCAGCTGGTGGGCGGTGACGCGGGAGCGGGCGAGGAGGGTGAGGACGGCGTCGACGGTGTCGTCGGTGCCGGACAGGGTGATCCGGCCGTCCTTGCGGGCGATCGAGGTGAGCCCGGGCAGCGCGTTGAGGTCGGCGTCGTCGAGCGGGGCGGACGGGGTGAAGCTGATGACGGTGGCCCCGGCCGAGCGGCGGACGAGTCCCGCGGGGGTGTCGAGGGCGGCGACGCGTCCCTTGTCGATGACCGCGATCCGGTCGCAGAGGCGCTGGGCCTCCTCCATGAAGTGGGTGACGAGCAGGACGGTGACGCCGCCGGCGCGGACGTCCTCGATCAGTTCCCAGGTGTCCCGCCGGGCGCGCGGGTCGAGACCGGTGGTCAGCTCGTCCAGCACCACGATCCGCGGGTCGCCGATCAGGGCGAGCGCGATGAACAGGCGCTGCTTCTGGCCGCCGGACAGCTTCGCGAACCGGGTGGTCAGCTTCTCGGTGAGGCCGAGCCGTTCGGTGAGCGGGCGCCAGTCGGCCGGGCGGCGGTGGAAGGAGGCGTAGAGCTCCAGGGCCTCGCGGACGGTCAGCTTCGGCTGGAGTCCGCTCTGCTGAAGCTGCGCGCCGAGGACGCGGGTGACCTCGTCGTGGTCGGCGACGGGGTCGAGTCCGGCGACCCGGACCCGGCCGGAATCAGGGACGCGCAGCCCTTCCACGCACTCCACGGTGGTGGTCTTGCCGGCGCCGTTGGGGCCGAGGATCCCGAAGATCTCACCCTCCTCGACGGAGAAGGACACCCCGGCGACGGCGGGCCGGCCGCCGTAGGCCTTGCGCAGGTCGGTGACGTCGATGACGGACATGACGGTCAGTGTCGCGGTGGACGGGGCGCGCGGACATCGGCCGTCCCGCTCGGCCGCGCATCGTCCGATCGGCCGATGGAGTGGTACGACTCCCGGGCCCGTGACGGGCGTTCACCGAGGTGGGGCGGTCCCGCGGCGCCGGTCGTAGGACTCACGGCCGAGGCGGACCGGGCCGGAATTCGGTGGGCAGCGTCAGTGGCGAACCGTACTCTCACTGCTGATGTCCACTACACCTTCTCCCCGGGAACCCCGCTCCACCGTGCGGACGCTGCTACGGCTGTGGCCGTACGTGCGGCCTGTGCGGACGCGCCTGTTCACCGCCGCGTTCATCGCCGTCCTGGCGTCCTGCATAGGACTCGTCATCCCGCTGGTGCTCAAGTGGATGGTCGACGGACCCATCGCCGACCGCGACCCGGCGGGGGTGTGGCTCGGCGCGCTGTACCTGCTGCTGCTCGGGCTGGCGGAGGCGCTGCTGTTCGGGTTCCGGCGCTGGCTGGTGGCGCGGCCCCTGTCGCACGTCGAGGCGGAGATGCGGGCCGACCTGTACCGGCATCTCCAGCGGCTGCCGATCGCCTTCCACGACCGCTGGGCCTCGGGCCAGTTGCTGTCCCGGGCGACCACGGACCTCATGCTGCTGCGCATGTTCCTCGCGTTCCCGCTGACCTTCCTGCTGGTCAACGGCGTGACCATCCTGGTCGGCGTGATCATCATGCTGGTGCAGGACTGGACGCTGGGGCTGGTCATCCTGGTGCCGGCGGTGCCCGTGCTGATCACCTGCGTGGTGTTCGAGAAGCAGTACTCGCGGGCGGCCCGGCAGGCGCAGGACCAGGTGGGCGATCTGACGACCGTGGTCGAGGAGAGCGTGCTCGGCATCCGGATCATCAAGGGGTTCGGCCGGCACCGCAGCCAGGCGCGGGCGTTCCGCGAGCTGTCGGGGAAGCTGCGGGGCACGGAGCTGCACAAGGCGCGGCTGCTGGCGGCGATCCTCGGCATCATCGTGACGCTGCCCGAACTGGCCATCGGCGCGGCGCTGGTGCTGGGCGCCGTGCAGGTGGCGGACGGCGAGCTGTCGGCGGGCACCCTGGTGGCGTTCCTGTCCACGGCGCTGGCGCTGCGCTGGCCGGTGGACTCGATCGGCTTCCTGCTGGCGATGAGCCAGGAGGCGGCGACGGCCACCGAGCGGTACTTCGAGGTGATGGACGCGGAGCCGGAGTCGGGCGCCACGGCGTCCCCGGCGAAGGACGGCGGCCCCCGGGAGGGCGGGCTGCGGTTCGAGAACATCACCTTCCGCTACCCGGACGCGCCCGAGGGCTCGCCGCCCGTGCTGGACCGCGTCGACCTGCACATCCGGCCCGGCGAATCGCTGGCGCTGGTCGGGGCGACCGGCAGCGGCAAGACCACGCTGACCGCGCTGGTGCCCCGGCTGCACGAGGTCACCGACGGGCGCATCACCCTGGACGGGCGGGACATCAGGGACATGTCCCGGGAGGAGCTGCGCTCCCGTGTCGCCGTCGCCTTCGAGGAGCCCACACTCTTCTCCGCGACCGTCGGCGAGAACGTCCTGATGGGCGGCGGCAGCGGCGAGGAAGACCTGGACCGCGCGCTGGCCGTCGCCCAGGCGGACTTCGCCCACGCGCTGCCGCAGGGCACCGCCACCCAGGTCGGCGAGCAGGGTCTGAGCCTCTCCGGCGGGCAGCGGCAGCGGCTCGCCCTGGCCCGCGCGGTCGTGGGACGGCCCGACTTCCTGGTGCTGGACGACCCGCTGTCCGCGCTGGACGTGCACACGGAGGCCGCGGTCGAGGCCGCGCTGCGCCGGGTGCTCGCCGACACCACGGCGCTGATCGTGGCGCACCGCCCGTCCACGGTGCTGCTCGCCGACCGGGTGGCGCTGCTGTCCGGCGGGCGGATCACGGCGGTCGGCACCCATCACGAACTGCTGCGGGGCAATGCCGAGTACGCCCACCTGATGTCGGGCGACCCGGCGGAGGAACTGGAGGAGCAGCGATGACGGCGGCCACGACCGCACCGGTCCGCGACGAGGACGACGACCGGACACCGCAGCAGAGCGGCGGCGACCCCTTCGACCGGGACGTGCTGCCCGCTCCCCCGGGCGCCACCGGCGCGCTGCTGCGCTCCCTGCTCGCGCCGATGCGCGGCCGGGTGGCGCTGACCGCACTGCTGCTGCTGCTCCAGCAGGCCGCCGTGCAGGCGGGCCCGCTGCTGGTGGCGTACGCGATCGACCGTGCGGTGCCCGCGTTCCGCGACAGCGACCACGGGCCGCTGATCGCGGTGGCGGCGGGTTATCTGCTGTGCGCGTCGGCGGCCGGGGCGCTGCAGTACGCGTTCATCACCGCCTCCGCCCGGGTCAGCCAGGACGTGCTCCTCGACCTGCGCGGCCGGATCTTCCGGCACGCGCAGGCGCTGAGCGTGGACTTCCACGAGCGCTACACCTCCGGCCGGCTGATCTCCCGCTCCACCACCGACGTCGAGTCGCTGCGGGAGCTGCTGGAGGAGGGCCTGCAGGAACTGGTGATGACCATCCTGTCCGCCGTGTACATCTCGGTGCTGCTGCTCTGGCTGGACCTGGGCCTCGGCGCGGTGGCGGTGGCGTCGTTCGTGCCGCTGTACCTGCTGGTGCGGTCCTACCAGCGGCGGGCGCAGCGGGTGTACCGGAAGCGGTCGACGGCGATCGCCGCGGTGATCGTGAAGTTCGTCGAGACGATGAACGGCATCCGCCCGGTGCGCGCCTTCCGCCGCGAGAAGGCCAACGACGCCGACTTCGCGGTGCTGAACCGGCGGCACGAGAAGACCAACGGCGACGCGCTCCTGGAGATGGCCCGCTACGTCGTCGGCTCCCGGGTGACCGCCAACACCACGGTCGCGCTGATCGTGCTGTGGGGCGCCTACCGGGTGGCCGGGGAGACACTGGCGCTCGGTGTGCTGGCGGCGGCCGTGCTCTATCTGCGGCGGCTGTACGACCCGATCGACCGGCTGGGCATGTTCCTCAACTCCTACCAGTCGGCGGCGGCCTCGCTCGAGAAGATCGCCGGCCTGCTGGCGCAGATCCCGTCGGTGCCCGAGCCGGCGGCGCCCCGCGAGCTGCCGGGGCGGCGCTCCGGTCTCCCCGGGCGGGAGGTGGTCTTCGACGACGTGCGGTTCGCGTACCGCACCGGCGGCGAGGTGCTGCCCCGCTTCGGCCTCACCCTGCCGGCCGGGCAGACCGTCGCCGTGGTCGGCTCCACGGGCGCGGGCAAGTCGACGCTGGCGAAGCTGCTCGCCCGGTTCTACGACCCCAGCGACGGGCGGGTGCTGCTCGACGGCGTCGACCTGCGCGACCTGACGGGACGGGACCTGCGACGCGAGGTGGTGATGGTGACCCAGGAGGCGTTCTTGTTCTCCGGGACGGTCGCCGAGAACATCTCCATCGGCCGTCCGGAGGCCACCCGCGAGGAGATCGAGCAGGCGGCCAAGGAGATCGGCGCGCACGACTTCATCACGGCGCTGCCCGACGGCTACGACACGGACGTCCGCAAGCGAGGCGGCCGTATCTCGGCGGGACAGCGGCAGCTGGTGGCGTTCGCGCGGGCACTGCTCGCGGACCCGGCGGTGCTGATCCTCGACGAGGCGACCAGCTCGCTCGACGTCCCCGGCGAGCGGGCGGTGCAGCGGGCGATGGCCACGGTGCTGAAGGGCCGTACGGCGGTGGTGATCGCGCACCGGCTGTCCACCGTGGAGATCGCGGACCGGGTGCTGGTGATGGAGCACGGGCGGATCGTGGAGGACGGCAGTCCGGACGAACTCATCGGCGGTTCGGGCCGGTTCGCGGACCTGCACCGGGCCTGGCGGGACAGCCTGGCCTGACCGCCGCCGTCGCGGGCCCGCTCCCGGGGGCGCGCCGGGGGACCGACCGAGAGGAGCACACCCGTGACGGAGGCGACGTCGATGCTGCTCGCGCGGCTGCACGCGGCGGGTCTCACGGACGTCGGCGCGGTCGAGCCGGCTTCCGGGGGTCTCGCCGCGACCGCGGGTCTGGCCCGCCGCGCGGACGGCACCCCGCTGTTCGTGAAGGCGTTCGGCGAACCGCCGGCGGACGACGCCTTCGCCACCGAGGCCGAGGGGCTGAGGGTGCTGCGCGAGGCGGGCGGTGCGGTCACGCCGGAGGTGGTGCTCGCGGAGCGGGACCTGCTCGTGCTGTCGGTGCTGCGCCCCCGGCCGGACACGGAGGTGTTCTGGGAGGAGTGCGCGCACGCGGTCGCCCACCTGCACACGGCCACGGCGCACCACCGGTTCGGCTGGCACCGGGACAACTGGCTGGGCCGGCGCCGCCAGGTCAACACCTGGACCGACGACGGCTTCGAGTTCTTCGCCCGGCACCGTCTGCTGCGCTGGCTGGAGGAGCCCCGGGTCCGTGAGGCGCTGGACGCCGCCGACCGCCGCGCGCTGGAGCGGCTGTGCGACCGGCTGCCCGAGCTGCTGCCGGACCGGCCCGCCTGCCTGACCCACGGCGACCTGTGGGCGCAGAACGTGATGGCCGCCCCCGACGGCCGGCCCGCGCTGATCGACCCGGCCGTGTCGTACACCTGGGCCGAGGTGGACCTCGCCCATCTGTGGACGACCGCGCCGCCGCCCGAGGCACGGGTGTTCTTCGAGCGGTACGCGGAGCTCACCGGTCTTGACGCGGGCTGGCGGGAACGGATGCCCATCCTCCAGCTGCGTCAGCACCTGGCCGTGATCGCCCAGTTCGAGCCCGACTGGGGCGCCGCCGCACACGTACGGGCCACGCTCGCTCCGTTCCGGGAGCGCCCGTGAGACGACCGACGAGGCACGCCGGCCGCCGGGCCGCAGGGGGAGGAAGTCGCACGTGATCGACACCTACGGGGATCCCGGCACGCCCGACGGGCGCGGCGGGGCCCGCTATCTGTGGTGGCTGGTGCGCAGGCAGCCTGGGCGCTGTCTGGCGGGGGCGGTGTACGGCAGCGTGTGGATGGTGCTGCTGGCGTCCACGCCGTACCTGATGTCCCGGGCGGTGGACGACGGGCTGGGGACGGGCGACATGACGGCGCTGGCCGGCTGGGCCGGTCTGCTGGTCCTGGTGACCGCGTTCAACGCCTGGCTGGGCACGATGCGGCACCGCACGATGACGATGGTGCGGATGGACGCCAACTTCCGCACGGTGAAGGTGGTCGTCGGGCACACCGTGCGGCTGGGTGCGGCGCTGGACCGGCGGGCGGCTGCCGGGGAGGTCGTCACCATCGGCGTGGGAGACGTGCAGGTGATCGCCCAGTCCCTCACCGCCGTGGGGCCGGGAATCGGCGCGGTCGTGGCGTACGCGGCGGTGGCGGGACTGCTCCTGACGGTGTCTCCGCTGCTGGCCGCTGTGGTGCTGCTGGGGGTGCCGGTGATCGGGCTCGTGGTCGGACCGCTCGCCGGGCGGCTGCAGGGCGCGGAGACGGAGTACCGGGAGCGGCAGGGCGTGCTGACCGCGCGGATCGGGGATCTCGCGGGCGGGCTGCGGGTGCTGAGCGGGCTCGGAGGCAAGGGGCTGGTCGCGGACGCGTTCCGCCGTGACTCGGGGCGGCTGCGCGAGCAGGGCTACCGGGTGGGGGCGGTGACGAGCTGGATGCAGGCGCTGGCCGCGGGCCTGCCGACGCTGTTCCTCGCCGTGGTGACGTGGATCGCCGCCCGGCAGGCCGCGCAGGGCGACATCACCATCGGCGAACTGGTGTCGGTGTACGGGTACGTGACGGTCCTGGTGTGGCCGGTGATGTTCCTGATCGAGTGCGGCTACTACCTCAGCCGGGGCGTGGTCGCGGCGGGCCGGGTGGCGGCCCTGCTGCGGATCCAGCCGCCGCCGGACGCGGCCACCGCCGACCCGCCGGCCGAGCCCTCCACGCTGGAGGACCCGGAGTCCGGGGTGCGGGTGCTGCCGGGGCGGCTGACCGCGCTGGTCTGCGCCCGGCCGGCGGACGCGGCGGCCGTGGTGGACCGGCTGGGCCGGTACACACCGTCCGACGCCAGGTGGGGCGGGGTTCGGCTGGACGAGATCGCACCGGCCCGGGTGCGGGAGCGGATCCTGGTCGCCGAACCGGAGGCCGCGCTGTTCGCCGGCCCGCTACGCGAGGTGGTCGCGGGCCGGGGCGGGGCGTCCGACGCCCAGGTGCTGGGCGCGCTGCACGCGGCGGCCGCCGACGAGGTGGTGCGCGGGCTGCCGGACGGTCTCGACTCGGTGGTGTCCGCGCAGGGCCGCAGCCTGTCCGGCGGACAGCGGCAGCGGGTCCGGCTGGCGCGGGCGCTGCTCGCCGACCCGGAGGTGCTGCTGGCGGTGGAGCCGACCTCGGCGCTCGACGCGCACACCGAGGCCCTGGTCGCCGACCGGTTGCGCGCGGCGCGCGAGGGCCGGACGACGGTGCTGGTCACCACCTCACCACTGGTCCTGGACCGGGCCGACCGGGTCCTGTTCCTCGCCGACGGCAAGGTGACGGCGGCCGGCGCCCACCGCCGGCTGCTCGAGGACGAGCCGGAATACCGGCGCCTGGTCGCCAGGGACGCCGAACAGGACACCCCCGAGGAGGCGGCCCGATGAGCGGGGAACGACTGCCGGTGGCGGAACCGGCCGATGTACGGCGTGCCGCCGGGGAGCTGGTGCGGGCCGGCCGTGTGCTTCCCCTGACTGACGCCAAGGCACCGGCGAGCGGCGCCCACCGCCGACTGCTCGACGAGCCGGAACACCGGTGCCGGGTCGCCCAGGACTCCGAGCAGGACACCCCCGAGGAGGCGGCCCGATGAGCGGGGAACGACTGCCGGTGGCGGAACCGGCCGATGTACGGCGTGCCGCCGGGGAGCTGGCGCGGGCCGACGGGCGGGTCTTCGCGGGTGTGCTCGCGCTGAACGGCGCGGCCGCCCTCGCCGGTCTGGCCGGGCCGTGGCTGCTCGGGCGGATCGTCGACGAGGTGCGGGCGGGCGGCGGCACCGCCGTGGTGGACCGGCTGGCCCCGGTCATCCTGGCGTGCGCGGTGGCGCAGTTGCTGCTGTCCCGCTGGGCCCGTTACGTGGGCCACCGGTTCGGCGAGCGGACGCTGGCGCGGGTGCGCGAGCGGTTCGTGGACCGGGCGCTGGCGCTGCCCTCCGCCGTGGTGGAGCGGGCCGGCACCGGCGATCTGACGACGCGGGGCACGGCGGACGTGACCGCCGTCGGCACCACGCTGCGCGACGCCGGGCCCTCCCTTCTGGTCAACCTGGTGCAGTCGCTGTTCGTGATGGTCGCGATCCTGGTCGTGGACCCGCTGCTGGGCGCGCTGGGCCTGCTGTGTCTCACCCCGATCTGGCTGGTGCTGCGCTGGTACCTGCGGCGGGCCCGGGACGCGTACCTCGCCGAGGGCGCGGCCAACTCGGACGTGGCGGAGGTGGTCGCGTCGACGGCGGTGGGCGCCCGCACGGTGGAGGCGTTCCGGATGGAGGAGCGGCGGATCCGGGCGAGCCGGGAGGCGCTGGAGTCGTCCCGCCGCGCCCGTATGCGCACGCTGTTCCTGCGCTCGGTGTTCTTCCCGGTGGTCGAGCTGTCGTACATCGTGCCGGTGGCGGGGGTGCTGCTGTGCGGCGGATGGCTGCACGCGCGGGACGCGGTGAGCCTGGGCGCGGTCGTGGCGACCTCGCTGTACCTGCTGCAACTGAGCGGCCCGCTGGACGAGGTGTTGATGCGGCTGGAGCAACTCCAGTCCAGCGGCGCCTCGTTCGCACGGGTGGAGGGCCTGGCCCGGGCGCCGCGCGCGGCCGGGCGCAGCGACGCCCCCGACCCGGCGGACGACCGCATCGACGTGACCGGCGTGCGTTACGCGTACGACGGGGGCGGCGAGGTGCTGCGCGGGGTGGACCTGACGCTGACGCCGGGCGAACGGCTGGCGGTGGTCGGGCCGTCGGGCGCCGGCAAGACCACGCTGAGCCGGCTGCTGGCGGGGGTGGACGCGCCGGCCGCCGGGAGCGTGACCGTGGGCGGGGTGCCGGTGGCGGCACTGGATCCCGAGCGGCTGCGGCGGCAGGTGGTGCTGGTGACCCAGGAGCACCATGTCTTCCTGGGGTCGGTCCGGGACAATCTGCGGATCGCCGCGCCGGAGGCCGGGGACGAGGGGCTGTGGGCGGCACTGGCCGTGGTGGGCGCGGACGGCTGGGTGCGGGAGCTGCCGCGCGGGCTGGACACCGAGCTGGGCGAGGGCGGTCACCCCACCGACGGCCCCCAGGCGCAGCAACTCGCCCTGGCGCGCGTGGTGCTGGCCGACCCGCACACGCTGGTCCTCGACGAGGCGACCGCCCTGCTCGACCCGGCGACCGCCCGGCACGCGGAGCGCGCGCTGGCCGCCGTGCTGGAGGGCCGTACGGTCGTCGCCGTCGCGCACCGGCTGCACACCGCGCACGACGCGGACCGGGTGGCCGTGATGGAGGACGGCCGCCTCTCCGAACTGGGCACGCACGACACCCTGGTGGCGGCGGACGGGGTGTACGCGGCGCTGTGGCGATCGTGGCACGGGGACGGGGCGGTCGGCGGCGGGACGTAGGGCTGGGGCCGTGGTGCCGGCCGGCCCGGCCCGGGACCGGCACCAGGACCGAGGCCGTGATGCCGCCGGCCCGGGACCGGCACATGATGACGGCAGGGTCAGGACGAACACGCGGTGGCGGCGGGCCTGAGAATCGGCCCGCAGTAGCGGAAGGCCGGCGACCCGGCCGCGGGTGACGGCGGGGGTGGGGACCTGCCGATGGTGCCGACGGACCCGAGGACCGGCCGGTGGTGACGGCGGGCCCTGGGGCCGGCCGGTCACGGTGGCCGGCCCGGGGACCGGCCGACGATGCCGACCGGCCTGAGGACCCTGCCGGTGGTGCCGGCGGGCCTGAGGACCCTCCTGCCGGTGGTGGCGGCTGGCTTGAGGACCCTCCGATGGTGCCGACGGACCCGAGGACCGGCCGGTGGTGACGGCGGGCCCTGGGGCCGGCCGGTCACGGTGGCCGGCCCGGGGGCCGGCACGTGGCGGCGGGCTCAGGGACCGGCACGTGCGTGTGTGCCCAGGGATCGGCACGTGTCGATGTGCCCGGGGACCGGCAGGTGGCCGCCGAACCCGGGGTGCCGGAGCGCCGCCGTCCCGCCGCTGTCCGATGAGCGGACACCTCCTCCCGGAGACCGAACGGGATCCGGCCAACTTTCTGACGCGCTCCTGACAGAAACCGCGATCCCCTGCCACTCTTCCCACGTCCGCTTCACAGCAACCCCACAGCTTCGGCTGCCCGTTGTGCGGCGGTCACTGCTCGGAGCACTTCCGTTCTGCCCGGCCGGCTGACCCGCCGGCCGGTCTCCCCAGGCCGCGCAACCCCGCGGCCCCGCAGAAGGAGTCAGCGTTGAGAAGCAGGACGTCCCACAGACGCACCCCCCGCACCGCGCAGCGCCGCGTCGCCGCCGTCGCCCTGGCCGGCGTGGCCGCGCTGATCGCCACGGCCGTCCAGTCCGGCGCCGCCACCGCCGCCCCTGACGCGGCGACCCGGACCGCGAGCGCCGCCGCGCCCGGCTCGGAGTCGGTCAAGCTCACCCCCGCCCAGCGTGCCGCGCTGATGCGCCAGGCGGACTCCGTCAAGGCCGAGACCGCGAAGGACCTCGGTCTGGGCGCGAAGGAGAAGCTCGTCGTCCGCGACGTCCTCAAGGACCGCGACGGCACCGTGCACGTCCGCTACGAGCGCACCTACGACGGGCTGCCCGTCCTCGGCGGCGACCTCATCGTCCAGGGTGACACCGCCGGCGAGGCGGACAAGGTCGTCAAGGCGTCCCGCACCGCGGTGAAGCCCGCCACCACCGCCGCGAAGGTGCCGGCCGCGAAGGCCGAGGCGCAGGCCCTGTCCGCCGCGAAGGCCGAGAAGGCCGAAGGCGCGGACGTCGACCGGGCCCCGCGCAAGGTGATCTGGGCGGCGGACGGCAAGCCGGTCGTCGCGTACGAGACGGTGGTCGGCGGTCTCCAGCACGACGGCACCCCGCAGGAGCTGCACGTCGTCACCGACGCCACCACGGGCGAGAAGCTGTACGAGTGGCAGGCCGTGCAGAACGGCACCGGCCACACCGTCTACAGCGGCACCGTCGACCTGACGACCACCCAGTCGGGCTCGACGTACAACCTCACCGACGGCGCGCGCGGCGGGCACAAGACGTACAACCTCAACCGCGGCACCTCCGGCACCGGGACGCTGTTCTCCGGCTCCGACGACGTCTGGGGCAACGGGAGCCCCTCCAACGCGGAGTCGGCCGGCGCGGACGCCCACTACGGGGCGGCGCTGACCTGGGACTACTACAAGAACGTGCACGGCCGCAGCGGCATCCGCGGGGACGGCGTCGGCGCGTACTCCCGGGTCCACTACGGCAACAACTACGTCAACGCCTTCTGGTCGGACAGCTGCTTCTGCATGACCTACGGCGACGGCTCCGGCAACGCCAACCCGCTCACCTCGATCGACGTGGCCGCGCACGAGATGACCCACGGCCTCACCTCGAACACCGCGGGCCTGAACTACAGCGGCGAGTCCGGCGGCCTCAACGAGGCGACCAGCGACATCTTCGGCGCGACCGTCGAGTTCTACGCCAACAACTCCTCCGACGTCGGCGACTACCTCATCGGCGAGGAGATCGACATCAACGGGGACGGCACCCCGCTGCGCTACATGGACAAGCCGAGCAAGGACGGCCGGTCCAAGGACTCCTGGTACTCCGGCATCGGCTCGATCGACGTGCACTACTCGTCGGGCGTGGCGAACCACTTCTTCTACCTGCTGAGCGAGGGCAGCGGAACGAAGACCATCAACGGGGTCACCTACGACTCCCCCACCTCCGACGGCCTGCCGGTCACCGGCATCGGCCGCGCCAAGGCGGAGAAGATCTGGTTCCGCGCGCTCACCACGAAGTTCACCTCCACGACGAACTACGCGGCGGCCCGCACCGGCACCCTGGCGGCGACCGGTGAGCTGTACGGCACGGACAGCGCCGAGTACAAGGCGGTGCAGGACGCCTGGGCGGCCGTCAACGTCGGCACCCGCTCCGGCGGCCCCGGGGGCGGCGGCACCACCTTCGAGTCGACCACCGACGTGGCGATCCCGGACGCCGGCGCCGCCGTGACATCCGCGATCACCGTCACCGGCCGCACCGGCAACGCGCCGAGCAACCTCCAGGTCGCGGTGGACATCGTGCACACCTGGAGCGGTGACCTGGTCGTCGACCTGGTGGCCCCGGACGGCACCTCGTACCGCCTCCGCAACCGCACCGGCGGTTCGGCGGACAACATCAACGAGACGTACACGGTCAACGCGTCGTCGGAGACGGCCAACGGCACCTGGCAGCTGCGGGTCCAGGACGTGGCCCGCTACGACACCGGCTACATCAACGGCTGGAGCCTGACCTTCCCGTAGGCGGGCCCACCCGTCGGACGGTCTCCGTCGGACGACCCGTCGCGGCGCCGTCCCGGGTGGTTCCCACCGCCCGGAACGGCGCCGCTCTGTTCGCCGAGGGCAGCGGCGCCAGGACCGTCAACCGTGTGAGCTGCAACTCGCCCACGTACGACGGCTCCACCGTCACCGGCATGGGCCGCGCCAAGACGCTCCGGATCTGGTAGAAGGCGCTGACCGCGTACCGCGAACAGCACGGAGTACAAGGCGGTCGACGCGGCCTGAAAGGCGGTCGGCGTCAGCCGAGGCCGGCCCTCCCCCGTACCGCGCGACACCCGGAGCGCTTCGCTCCGGGTGCCGCCGGTGCGTTCGGGGCCACCGCTTAGGCTTGGGTCCCATGTCTTCGGCGGACTTCACCTACGACCACGTCGGCGCGAGCCGGGATCCCGAGTTCTGCCCTCCGGGATTTCACCACTTGAGGGAGCGCACCCGGCTCGGCGAGGGAGAGAAGGTGTTCCGGCAGGCCGTGGACGCGCTGTTCAGTTTCGAGATGCACCGGGAGATGGGGGTCGGCATCGACGCCTCGGCGGACCGTGCCGCGCCCGACGTCGGCGTCACCGTCAGCCTGGCGGGGCTGGTGAAGGCGCCGTGCCGGGTGGTGTGGGCGGCGGAGGAGTACCGCGAGGCGGGGTGGGCGTACGGGACGCTGGCGGGGCATCCGGAGAGCGGGGAGGAGGCGTTCGTCGTGCACCGTACGGGGGACGGGACGGTGTGGCTGACCGTCTCGGCGTTCAGCCGGCCGGCCCGCTGGTACGCCCGGGCTGGTGGCCCGGCCACCCGGTCCCTCCAGCACGCGTACGCCCGCCGGGCCGGCAAGACCCTCCGCCGCCTGGCGACCCGGGGCGTGGAGGACGCCTAGCAGCAGCCTGCGGGCAGTCCCCCGCGCCCCTGAAGGGCGCGCAGCCACCCGCAGCCTGCGGGCATTCGTGCCCCCCAGTGCCTTAAGGGCCTGGGAGGCACCCCCAGGGCGGCACGGGTGGGCGCTGGGGATACCCCCTCCGGGGGAGGCCCCTCCCAGCGCCGAGCAGCGCAACGCCCCCCTCCCCTCACGGCCACCGGGGTGCCGGGGCCTGTCGATCGCCGGGTGCGGACCGTTCGGTGCTGGTCGCGCAGTTCCCCGCGCCCCTGAAGGGCGCGCAGTCCGCAGCCTGCGGGCATTCGTGCTCCCTCGGCGCCTAAGGGCCTGGGAGGCGCCCCC
This sequence comes from Streptomyces sp. BJ20, assembly GCF_022869105.1. Classification (NCBI taxonomy): domain Bacteria; kingdom Bacillati; phylum Actinomycetota; class Actinomycetes; order Kitasatosporales; family Streptomycetaceae; genus Streptomyces; species Streptomyces sp. BJ20. The sequence continues at coordinate 1,389,596 of NZ_CP094918.1, read as the reverse complement.
AGGGCGGCACGGGTGGGCGCTGGGGGCACCCCCTCCGGGGGAGGCACCTCCCAGCGCCGGGCAGCGCAACGCCCCCACGGCCACCGGGGTGCCGGGGCCTGTCGATCGCCGGGTGCGGGCCGTTCGGTGCTGGGCGCGCAGTCCGCAGCCTGCGGGCATTCGTGCCCCCCAGTGCCTTAAGGGCCTGGGAGGCACCCCCAGGGCGGCACGGGTGGGCGCTGGGGGCACCCCCTCCGGAGGAGGCACCTCCCAGCGCCGAGCAGCGCAACGCCCCCACGGCCACCGGGGTGCCAAGCACTGTTCACCGCCGGGTGCGGGCCGTCGGGGGCTCGTCGCGTAGTTCCCCGCGCCCCTGCGGGGCGACTACCGCATGAGTAAGCCCGCCGCCTCCGCGACGTCCTCCGGTGGCACCGCCACCAACCCCAGCTCCGCCCCCGACGCCAGCAGCCGATGGCTCGGAAGCACCCGCACCGTGTAGCCGAACGGCCCCGTCCGGTCCAGGGACAGCGGGCCCTCGTAGACCCACTCACCCCCGGCCCCGGGCGACCCCACCGGCTTCAGCGGCACGGCGGCCGCATCCGTGATGCGATCCTCCTCGTCCACCCGCCCCGCGACGGCCTGCACCTCCACGTCCTCCGGCCGCAGGCTGCCCAGACCCACCCGCACCCGGAGGGCCAGCGTGCTGCCCAGCTCCGCGGTGGCGGAGGCCACGGACGTCTCGACGTGGTCGACGGTCACCCCGTGCCACGCACCCCGTACCGCCGCCTTCCACTCCGCGAGCTCCCGTGCGGCGTCCGCGTCCATCGCCCGGTGCGCGTGCGCGGCCGGCGTGTACAGCCGGTCCACGTACTCCCGCACCATGCGCCCGGCCAGCACCTTCGGCCCCAGCAGGCTCAGCGTCCGCCGGACCATCTCGATCCACCGGTCCGGCAGCCCGCTGCGCCCGCGCTCGTAGAAGGTGCGGGTCACCCGCTGCTCCAGCAGGTCGTACAGCGCCGCGGCCTCTATGTCGTCACGCCGGTCCGGGTCGGTCCCCGCGCCGTCCGCCGTGGGGATGGACCAGCCGAAGTCGGGCTGGAACCACTCGTCCCACCAGCCGTCCAGCACCGACAGGTTGAGCCCGCCGTTGAGCGCGGCCTTCATCCCGCTCGTGCCGCACGCCTCCAACGGCCGCAGCGGGTTGTTCAGCCAGATGTCGCAGCCGGGGTACAGCTTCTGCGCCATCGCCATGCCGTAGTCGGGCAGGAACACGATCCGGTGCCGCACCCGCGGGTCGTCGGCGAAGCGGACCAGCTCCTGGATGAGCCGCTTGCCGCCGTCGTCCGCCGGGTGGGCCTTGCCGGCGACCACGATCTGCACGGGCCGCTCGGGGTGCAGCAGCAGGTCCATCAGCCGGTCCCGGTCGCGCAGCATCAGCGTCAGCCGCTTGTACGACGGGACGCGCCGGGCGAAGCCGATGGTGAGCACGTCCGGGTCGAGGACGCCGTCGATCCAGCCCAGTTCGGCGGTGCCGGCGCCGCGCTGCCGCCAGGAGGCGCGCAGCCGTTCCCGTACCTCCAGCACCAGCAGTTCGCGCAGCGACCGGCGCAGGTCCCAGATGTCCTGGTCGGCGATGTCGGCGACGGAGTCCCAGCGGTCGGAGTCGCCGATGCTGAGCGCCTCTTCCGCTCGCTGGGTGCCGATCTGCCGGGCGCCGAGCCGGTACACCTCGGGGGCGACCCAGGTGGGCGCGTGCACCCCGTTGGTGACGGAGGTGATGGGCACCTCCTCGGGGTCGAAGCCGGGCCACAGTCCGGCGAACATCTCCCGGCTGACCTGCCCGTGCAGCAGGGAGACGCCGTTGGCCCGCTGGGCGAGGCGCAGGCCCATCACGGCCATGTTGAACAGGTTGGGCTCGCCGCCGGGGTAGGTCTCCATGCCGAGCCGCAGGATGCGGTCGACCTCCAGGTGCGGCAGCTCCGCGTGCGGGCCGAAGTGCCGGGCGACCAGTTCGCGGTCGAAGCGGTCGATGCCGGCCGGCACGGGCGTGTGCGTGGTGAACACGGTCCCGGCGCGGACCGCCTCCAGGGCCGCGTCGAAGTCGAGCCCCTCGGCGCGCAGCTCCGCCATCCGCTCCAGGCCGAGGAACCCGGCGTGCCCCTCGTTGGTGTGGAACACCTCCGGCGCCGCGTGCCCGGTGCGCCTGCAGTACGTGCGGACGGCGCGGACACCCCCTATGCCGAGGAGCATCTCCTGGAGCAGCCGGTGCTCGCTGCCGCCGCCGTAGAGCCGGTCGGTCACCCCGCGCTCGATGAGGTCGTTCTCCTCGATGTCGGAGTCGAGCAGGAGCAGCGGAATCCTGCCCACCTGGGCGACCCAGACGCGGGCGCGCAGGGAGCGGTCGCCTGGCAGGGCGAGGGTGATCCGGGCGGGGGCGCCGTCGGCCTCCTTGAGCTGGTCCAGGGGCAGCTCGTGCGGGTCGAGGACGGGGTAGTGCTCCTGCTGCCAGCCGTCCCGGGACAGGGACTGGCGGAAGTAACCGTGCCGGTAGAGCAGGCCGACGCCGATCAGCGGGGCGCCCAGGTCGCTGGCGGCCTTGAGATGGTCGCCGGCCAGGATGCCGAGCCCGCCGGAGTACTGGGGCAGGGCGGCGGTGATGCCGAACTCGGGTGAGAAGTAGGCGACGGCGGCGGGCAGCCGGCCGCTCTGCCGCTGGTACCAGCGGTCGCCGGTCATGTAGGTGTCCAGGTCGTCCGCGACCGCGGCGAGGCGGTCGAGGAAATCGCGGTCGCCGGCCAGTTCGGTGAGCCGCTCGGTCGGCACGCTGCCCAGCAGGCGCATGGGATCGCCCCCGGCCGCGGCCCAGCGTCCGGGGTCGACGGAGCGGAACAGGTCACGGGTTCCGGCGTGCCAGGACCAGCGCAGGTTGCGGGCCAGATCGCTCAGCGGCCGGAGGGGTTCGGGGAGTACGGGTCGGACGGTGAATCGACGGATAGCCTTCACAAGCCACCTCGGCGCGTTCGTGAGAGACGCGGTGTGCGTCCGGGTATCGCAGCCGACAGTACCGGCGCGGACACCGTCCGCGGGGGAAGCCGGGGGACACGGGTACCTCGCCTGCTCCGTCCAAACGATTCACCGCACGGTGGACATGGCCGATTCCGGCCCCGTGTGCCTCCTTGTCGTACTTCACACCCCGCGTCGCGCCGCCGCTCCGCGACTGTCGCGCACCGCGCGCCCCGGGCAGGCCGCCGGGCAGGACAAGAAACCGGCCGTTTCCGCCGGCCGCCGGATTCGCCCTCACGTCACCTGTGGTGTTCGCGCCCCGCACGCCCCTTCCGCCCCGCCTGTCCCACCGGTCACGTGCCGCCGCCGACGCGCGACGCGGGCACGTCGACGCGCCCCGGACGGGCGACGGGCGGCGCGTGCGGCGAAGCCGCTGGTCACCGCACGGAGCAGGCGGCGCACCCGCGGCTCGTGCCCCGTCCGCCGCGGCGCCCGCGTGCGCCGCGGCGCCGTACGCGCTTCGAAGGGCCCGCGACCGGTGGGAACGAGCCCAGCACGGGCGCGCTCCGGTCCCCCAGGGCGCCGAAGGGCTCCGGCCGGTCTTGTGTGTCGACATACGCGTGAGTAGTTAACAAAGGGCCGGATTGCCCACCCGAACGGTGTGGGAAGGCTCCTGCGGGTACACCCCACTGAGACCTCGCAGGACCCACCTCCCCACAGTCATCCGCCCACCCTCGTTGACGCGGACAGGAGCGGTCATGCCCGCCAAGCACCACTCGTCATCCCCCTCGCCGTCCGGCGCCAAGGCGTCCGCCCGCCCCGGCCCAGCGCCCGCGCGCGACCGCCCGTCCCGCACCGAGGCCGCACCGTCCCTCACACGCGCCACCGCGCCCCCGGCGGCCCCCGAGACCTCCGTGGGACGTATCCCCCTGCTGGACGTCCGGCCGCTGGTGCGGCAGGGGCGCCGGCCCGCGAAGGCCGTCGAGGGCGAGGCGTTCGAGGTGACCGCGACCGTGTTCCGGGAGGGGCACGACGCGGTCGCGGCGAACGTGGTGCTGCGCGACCCGCAGGGACGCCCCGGGCCCTTCACGCCGATGCGGGAGCTGGCGCCCGGCACGGACCGGTGGGGGGCGACCGTCACGCCGACGGGCACGGGCCTGTGGACGTACGCGGTGGAGGCGTGGGGCGACCCGGTCACCACCTGGCGGCACCACGCGCAGATCAAGGTCCCGGCGGGCATCGACACCGAGCTGGTGCTGGAGGAGGGCGCCCGGCTGCACGAGCGGGCGGCGGAACAGGTGCCCGGCCCCGGTGGCCGGGAGGTGCTGCGCGCGGCCGTGGCGGCCCTGCGTGACACGGAACGCCCGGCGGCCACCCGGCTGGCGGCGGCGTTGACGCCGGAGGTGGACGCGGTGCTGGCGAAGCACCCGTTGCGGGAGCTGGTCACCAGCAGTGAGCCGCTGCCCCTGCTCGTCGAGCGGGAGCGCGCCCTGTTCGGGTCCTGGTACGAGTTCTTCCCCCGGTCCGAGGGCACGCCCGAGCAGCCGCACGGCACCTTCGAGACGGCCGCGCGCCGGCTCCCGGCGATCGCCGCGATGGGCTTCGACGTCGTCTACCTGCCCCCCATCCACCCGATCGGCACCACCTTCCGCAAGGGCCCGAACAACACCCTGGACGCCGGCCCGGACGACGTGGGCGTGCCGTGGGCCATCGGCTCCCCCGAGGGCGGCCACGACGCGGTGCATCCGCGCCTGGGCACGCTGGAGGACTTCACCCGGTTCGTGGACCGCGCCCGGGACCTGGGCATGGAGGTCGCCCTCGACTTCGCCCTCCAGTGCTCGCCGGACCACCCGTGGGTGCACAAGCACCCCGAGTGGTTCCACCACCGCCCCGACGGCTCCATCGCGTACGCGGAGAACCCGCCGAAGAAGTACCAGGACATCTACCCGATCGCGTTCGACGCCGACATGGACGGCCTGGTCAGAGAGACCTGCCGGATCCTTCGGCACTGGATGGACGCCGGGGTGCGGATCTTCCGGGTGGACAACCCGCACACCAAGCCCGTCGTGTTCTGGGAACGCGTCATCGGGGAGATCAACGCCGGCGACCCCGACGTCATCTTCCTGGCGGAGGCCTTCACCCGCCCGGCGATGATGCACACCCTGGCCCAGATCGGCTTCCAGCAGTCCTACACCTACTTCACCTGGCGGAACACCAAGCAGGAACTGACGGAGTACCTGACCGAACTGTCGGGGGAGGCCGCCTCCTACATGCGGCCCAACTTCTTCGCCAACACCCCCGACATCCTGCACGCCTACCTCCAGCACGGCGGCCGGCCCGCCTTCGAGGTCCGCGCCGTCCTCGCCGCCACCCTCTCCCCCGCCTGGGGCATCTACAGCGGCTACGAACTGTGCGAGAACACCCCGCTGCGCGACGGCAGCGAGGAGTACCTCGACAGCGAGAAGTACCAGCTCAAACCCCGCGACTGGGAAGCCGCCGCACGCGAGGGCCGCACCATCGCCCCTCTGATCACCCGCCTCAACACCATCCGCCGGGAGAACCCCGCCCTGCGGCAGCTGCGCGACCTCCACTTCCACCAGGCGGACAAGGAGGAGGTCATCGCCTACTCGAAGCGGCGGGACGGCAACACGGTGCTCGTGGTCGCCAATCTCGACACCCGGCACACCCAGGAGGCGACGGTCTCGTTGGACATGCCGCAACTCGGCCTGGACTGGCACGAGTCGGTGCCGGTGCGCGACGAGCTCACCGGCGAGACCTATCAATGGGGCAGCGCCAACTATGTGCGTCTCGGTCCGGGCGGGGCACATGTACTCGTCGTCGGCGGGAGGTCCGGGGACGGGCCTCCCGGGACGCACAGCACGGTTCTGCGACCGTCCACCCCGCAGATCGGAGGGTCATCCGCCACATGAGCGTCAACGAACCCGTCCCGGACACCTTCGAAGACACCCCCGCCAAGGACCGGGACCCCGACTGGTTCAAACGCGCCGTCTTCTACGAGGTCCTCGTCCGCTCCTTCCAGGACAGCAACGGGGACGGCATCGGTGATCTGAAAGGTCTGACCGCCAAGCTGGACTACCTGCAGTGGCTGGGCGTCGACTGTCTGTGGCTGCCGCCGTTCTTCAAGTCGCCGCTGCGCGACGGCGGGTACGACGTCGCCGACTACACCGCCGTGCTGCCCGAGTTCGGCGACCTCGCCGACTTCGTGGAGTTCGTCGACTCCGCCCATCAGCGCGGCATGCGCGTGATCATCGACTTCGTCATGAACCACACCAGCGACCAGCACCCGTGGTTCCAGGAGTCCAGGCGCGACCCCGACGGTCCGTACGGCGACTACTACGTGTGGGCCGACGACGACAAGCAGTTCCAGGACGCCCGCATCATCTTCGTCGACACCGAGGCGTCGAACTGGACGTACGACCCCGTACGCAAGCAGTACTACTGGCACCGCTTCTTCTCGCACCAGCCGGACCTGAACTACGAGAACCCGGCCGTGCAGGAGGAGATGATCTCCGCGCTGAAGTTCTGGCTGGACCTCGGGATCGACGGGTTCCGGCTGGACGCGGTGCCGTACCTGTACCAGGAGGAGGGGACGAACTGCGAGAACCTCCCGGCGACGCACGCGTTCCTCAAGCGGGTCCGCAAGGAGATCGACACCCAGTACCCCGACACCGTCCTCCTCGCCGAGGCCAACCAATGGCCCGAGGACGTCGTCGACTACTTCGGCGACTACACCGCCGGCGGCGACGAATGCCACATGGCCTTCCACTTCCCCGTCATGCCCCGCATCTTCATGGCCGTCCGCCGCGAGTCCCGCTACCCCGTCTCCGAAATCCTCGCCAAGACCCCCGCCATCCCCTCCGGCTGCCAGTGGGGCATCTTCCTGCGCAACCACGACGAGCTCACCCTGGAGATGGTCACCGACGAGGAACGCGACTACATGTGGGCCGAATACGCCAAAGACCCCCGCATGCGCGCCAACATCGGCATCCGCCGCCGCCTCGCCCCCCTCCTCGACAACGACCGCAACCAGATCGAACTCTTCAACGCCCTCCTGCTGTCCCTGCCCGGCTCGCCGATCATCTACTACGGCGACGAGATCGGCATGGGCGACAACATCTGGCTCGGCGACCGCGACGCCGTCCGCACCCCCATGCAGTGGACCCCCGACCGCAACGCCGGCTTCTCCTCCTCCGACCCCGGCCGCCTCTACCTGCCGACGATCATGGACCCGGTCTACGGCTACCAGGTCACCAGCGTCGAAGCCTCCATGGCCTCACCCTCCAGCCTGCTCCACTGGACCCGGCGCATGATCGAGATCCGCAAGCAGAACCCCGCGTTCGGCCTCGGCTCCTACACCGAACTGCCCTCCTCCAACCCCGCCGTCCTCGCCTTCCTCCGCGAGTACGAGGACGACCTGGTCCTCTGCGTCAACAACTTCTCCCGCTTCGCGCAGCCCACGGAGCTGGATCTCAGCGCCTTCGAGGGGCGGCACCCGGTGGAGCTGTTCGGCGGGGTGCGGTTCCCGGCCGTCGGCGAGCTGCCGTACCTGATGACGCTCGGGGGGCACGGCTTCTACTGGTTCCGGCTCCGGAAGGACGCCGCGTAGAACCCGGGGCGGGGCGGTTTCCCCCGCCCCGCCCGGGGCACGCATGAGTAACACCCCGCCCACCGGCGGCGCCCCGTGGCGCGCCGACAGAGGGGAAAGGACGCGACGCCATGTCGGAAGCCGTCACACGCACCGTCACGACCCCGCCCGGCCTCCTTGCGTCACTGGATCCACTGTTGCGGGAGTGGCTGCCGAGACAGCGGTGGTTCGCCGGGAAGGGCCGCCCGGTCACCGGGTTCGACCTGGTCGCGGCCACCGAGCTGTTGCCGGCCGGTGGCAAGCTCGGCCTCTACCACCTGCTGGTGCGCGCCCATCAGCCCCTCCAGCCCGGCCATGTCGGGCACGAGCAGCCGGGCGACTGCTACCAGCTGTTCATAGGCGTGCGCGAGGCGCTGCCGCCCCGGCTGGCGCCCGCGCTGATCGGTCATGTGTCGCAGGGCCCCCTGGCCGGACGGACGGTCTACGAGGCCCTGCACGACACCCGGCCCGCCGATCTGCTCCTTGAGGCCCTGCGCACCCAGGCCCGGATCGGCGGGCTTCGCTTCGAGCGCGACCCGCGCCAGGAGATACGGCCCGGGCTGGTGCCGCGACTGATGACCGCCGAGCAGTCGAACTCGTCCGTCGTCTACGGCGACACGTTCATCCTGAAACTGATGCGCCGGGTGGTGCCCGGCATCAACCCCGACCTGGAGCTGCCGCTGGCGCTGGCCCGCGAGGGCTGTCCCCGGGTGCCCCCGCCGACGGCGTGGCTGGTCGCCGACGCCGAGGACACGGCCGGGCCGTCGCACACGGCCGAGCCGTACGTCCTGGGTGTGCTCCAGCCGTTCGTGCAGGGCGCCACCGACGGCTGGGAGCTGGCGCTGCGGGAGCTGGCCAAGGGCGAGGACTTCGCCGCCGAGGCGCGGGCCATCGGGCGGGCCACCGCCGAGGTGCACACCGCGCTGGCGCGCGCCCTGCCCGCGGTCACCCTGGGTCATGCGCAGATGCGCGCCCTCGTCGACGGCATGACCGAGCGGCTGGAGACGGCCGTGCACGCGGTGCCCGCGCTGCGGCCGTACGCGGAGGATCTGCGCTCGGCGTACACCGCGCTGGACGACCTCGCGTCCGAGGGCCGCACCTGGACCGCCCAACGGGTCCACGGCGACCTGCACCTCGGGCAGTGCCTGCGCTCCCCGGCCGGCATCTGGTCGCTCATCGACTTCGAGGGGGAGCCGGCCCGGCCGCTGGCCGAGCGCCGGATGCCGCAGCCGGCCGTGCGGGACGTGGCGGGCATGCTGCGCTCCTTCGACTACGCGGCGCGCACGACGGACCCGCCGCAGCCCGACTGGGCCACCCACTGCCGGGCGGCCTACTGCGCCGGGTACGCGGAGGCCGCAGGCCGCGACCCGCGTACCGAGCCGGTGCTGCTGCGCGCGTACGAGACCGACAAGGCGGTCTACGAAGCGGTCTACGAGGCCCGGCACCGCCCCGACTGGCTGCCCGTGCCGATGGCGGCGCTGCACCGGCTCGCCTCGGCCGACCCGACCTGATCCACCCGACCCGCGTCCAGGAGGCTTCGCCCGTGACCCCCCGCCCCGAGTCCAGCGGTCCGTTCCCGGAACAGCCGGCCGACCGGCGGCACACCGAGCCACCGGCGCCCGCGCGGAAGAAGACGCCCGCGAAGAAGCAGCCCGCTTCGGCCGCGACGGAGAAGCCCGCCGCGCGCAAGACGCCCTCGAAGAAGACGGCCGCCGCCTCCCGGAGCGCGCCGGCGGCGAAGGCCACGGTGCGGAAGGCCGCCGCCGAGAAGGCGACGGCGAGGAAGACGGCCGGCAGGAGGCAGGCCGGTTCGGCACCGGCGGGCACGACGCCGTCTGGGAAGACTCCGGCCGACAGGGCTCCCGCCGTGGAGGAGGCCCCGGGCGGGACGACGGCGCCTGCCGGGCCGGCGGTCCCCGGGGCCACGCCCACCGGGACGGGTGACGCGCAACGGGCGCCGGGGGGTCGAAAGGCCGCCGGGACCCGCGGCCGTGGCGCCACGCGGACGACACCGGGGCCTTCGACACCGGCAGCGTCGACGGACCCCGTGCCGGAGGACGCCCAACGGCTCGCCCCGCCGGAGGCGGAGATCGCCGTCTCCCCCGCCGTGGACGCCGGCGACCGGGAGCGGCTGCTGCACGGGACCCATCACGCGCCGCACTCCGTGCTGGGCGCGCACCCCGTGCCGGGCGGGATCGCCTTCCGGGCGTTCCGGCCGTACGCGCGGGCGGTGACCGTGGTGTCCGGCGGCATGACCGTCGGCCTGCACGACGACGGCGACGGCTTCTTCTCCGGGCTGCTGCCGCTGCGGGAGGTCCCGGCGTACCGGCTGCGCGTCGCGTACGAGGGGACCGAGGTGGAGACGGAGGACGCCTACCGCTTCCTGCCGACGCTGGGCGAGCTGGACCTGCATCTGATCGGCGAGGGCCGGCACGAGGAGCTGTGGACGGTGCTGGGCGCCCATCCGACGGCCCACCAGGGGGTGAGCGGCACCCGCTTCTCGGTGTGGGCGCCGAACGCGCTCGGGGTGCGGGTCGCGGGCTCGTTCAACTTCTGGGACGGCACCGGCTTCCCGATGCGCTCGCTGGGCTCGTCCGGGGTGTGGGAGCTGTTCGTGCCGGGGATCGGCGAGGGTGAGCTGTACAAGTTCGAGATCACCCGCCCCGACGGCTCGAAGACCCTGCGCGCCGACCCGATGGCCCGCCGCACGGAGGTGCCCCCGGCCACCTCGTCGATCGTCACGTCGTCGCGGTACGAGTGGGGCGACGCGCAGTGGCTGGAGCGGCGGGCGGAGGTGCCCGCGCACCGGGCGCCGCTCTCCGTGTACGAGGTGCACCTGCCGTCGTGGCGGCCGGGGCTCACCTACCGGCAGCTCGCCGAGCAGCTGCCCGCGTACGTGAAGGACCTGGGCTTCACGCACGTCGAGCTGATGCCGGTCGCCGAGCACCCCTTCGGCGGGTCGTGGGGCTACCAGGTCACCGGGTTCTACGCGCCGACCGCCCGGCTCGGCACCCCGGACGACTTCAGGTACCTGGTGGACGCCCTGCACCGGGCGGGGATCGGCGTGATCATGGACTGGGTGCCGGCGCACTTCCCGCGTGACGAGTGGGCGCTGGCCGAGTTCGACGGCCGCCCGCTGTACGAGCACTCCGATCCGCTGCGCGCCGCGCACCCCGACTGGGGCACCCTGGAGTTCGACTTCGGGCGGCGCGAGGTGCGCAACTTCCTGGTGGCCAACGCCCTGTACTGGTGCGAGGAGTTCCACATCGACGGGCTGCGGGTCGACGCGGTCGCCTCCATGCTCTACCTGGACTACTCGCGCGAGCCCGGCCAGTGGACGCCGAACGAGCACGGCGGCCGGGAGAACCTGGACGCGGTGGCGTTCCTGCAGGAGATGAACGCCACCGTGTACCGCAGGGTGCCGGGGGTCGTGACGATCGCCGAGGAGTCCACCGCCTGGGACGGCGTCACCCGCGCCACCCACCACCGCGGCCCGAGCGGCTTCGGCGGGCTGGGCTTCGGGCTGAAGTGGAACATGGGCTGGATGCACGACTCGCTGGAGTACATGAGCCACGAGCCGGTGCACCGCCGGTACCACCACGGCGAGATGACGTTCTCGATGGTGTACGCGTACAGCGAGAACTACGTGCTGCCGATCTCCCACGACGAGGTGGTGCACGGCAAGCGGTCCCTGGTGTCGAAGATGCCCGGCGACTGGTGGCGCCGGCGCGCCGACCTGCGCGCCTACCTGGGCTTCATGTGGGCCCACCCCGGCAAGCAACTCCTCTTCATGGGGCAGGAGTTCGCGCAGGGCGCGGAGTGGTCGGAGGCGCACGGCCCCGACTGGTGGCTGCTCGACCCGCACTACGGCGCGGAGGCCGACCACCGCGGCGTGCGGGACCTGGTGCGCGACCTCAACACCGTCTACCGGGCCAGCCCGGCGCTGTGGCAGTACGACACCGAGCCGGCCGGCTTCCGCTGGGTGACCGGGGACGCCGCCGACGACAACGTGCTGGCGTTCCTGCGGTACGACGCCGACGGCTCGCCGCTGCTCGCGGTGTCCCACTTCGCGCCCGTGGTGCGGCACGACTACCGCATCGGCGTCCCGGACGACGTGCCCGCCTGGCACGAGGCCCTGAACACCGACGCGGCCCGCTACGGCGGCTCCGACGTCCCCAACCCCGACACGGTGAAGCCGGAGCCGCAGGGGTGGCACGGCCTGCCGGCGAGCATCCGGCTGACCCTGCCGCCCCTGGCGACGGTGTGGCTGCGCCCGGCGTGACGGCGGGCGGGCGGTCTACGCGAGCGCCTCGGCCAGCGGCTCCGGGAGCGGCTCGGTGTGCAGCACGCCGAGCCGCTGGGTGGCGCGGGTGAGCGCCACGTACAGGTCGCTGGTGCCGTAGCGGCCCGGCTCGACCACCAGGACCGAGTCGAACTCGAGTCCCTTGGCCTGGCGCGGGTCGAGGAGCACCACCTGGTGGGTGAGGTCCGGCTCGGCGCCCGCCGTGACCCCGTCCAGGCGGGCGGCCAGGGCGCGGTGCAGCTCGCGGGGGGCGATGACCGCGAGACGGCCCTCCTCGGGGGTGAGCTCCTCGACCGCCTCGGCGGTGGCGGCGGGCAGGTCCGCGGCGGCGCGGGCCCACGGCTTCACCCCGGTGGCGCGGACCGAGCTGGGCGGCTCGAAGCCGGGGTGAGCGTCCCGGACCACGGCGGCGGCGACCTCCATGACCTCCGCCGGGGTGCGGTAATTGACGCCGAGCCGGTGGTGCTCCCAGCGGTCCTCGACGTACGGGGCGAGGATGCCCTCCCAGGAGCCGACGCCGCCCGCCTCCGAGGTCTGCGCCGGGTCGCCGACCAGCGTCATCGACCGGGTGGGGCTGCGCCGCATCAGCAGCCGCCACGCCATCGGGGAGAGCTCCTGCGCCTCGTCCACGATGATGTGGCCGAACGCCCAGGTGCGGTCGGCGGCGGCACGCTCGGCGGCGCTGCGGTGGTCGTCCTCCTCGTGCCGTTCGGCGAACCGCTCGGCGTCGATGATGTCGTGCGCGGACAGCACCTCGGAGGACTCGGGGTCGCCCTCCTCCTTGTCCTCGAACTCGAAGGTCCGGGAGGCGTAGGAGACGTCCAGCACGCCCTGGGCGTAGGCGATCTGCCGCTGCCGCTCGCGTTCGGCGCGCTCGCGGGCCAGGCGGTCGTCCTCGCCGAGGAGTTCGGCGGCCTCGTCGAGCAGCGGCACGTCGGAGACGGTCCAGTGCCGGGTGACGGGGCGGCGGATCGCGGCGGCTTCCTCGTCGGGGAGGTAGCCCTCGGGGGCGGCGAGGAAGTCCGCGACCAGGCGCTGCGGGGTGATGCGCGGCCAGAGCTGGTCGATCGCGGACCACACCTCGGGGTTCTCGGCCAGCTCGTCGCGGATCTGGGTGATGTCGCTCGGGTCGAGCAGGTTGGACCCGTCGTACGGGTCGGTGCCGATGCGTTCGGCGAGCATGTCGGTGAGCGTGTTGAGGATGTGTCCCTCGAAGTGCTCGCGGGCGAGGTTGTGCGGCAGCTTCGTGGCGCGGGTGCGCTCCCGGGCGACGTTCACCAGGCCGTCGTCGAGCATCAGGACCTCGCGGTCGTGCTCGATGGCGATGACCGGGTCGGGCAGCGCCTGCCGGTCGCGGACGTACTCCGCGAGCACGCCGGCCATCTCCGCCCGCCCCTTGACGGCGGCGGCCTCCGGGGCGTCCGTACGGGTGGTCCGCACGCCCGGGAACAGCTCGCCGACGGTCGCGAGGAGCACCCCGGTCTCACCGAGGCTGGGCAGCACCTCGCCGATGTAGCCGAGGAACGCCGGGTTGGGTCCGACGATCAGCACGGCGCGGCGGGCGAGCAGTTCACGGTGCTCGTAGAGCAGGTACGCGGCCCGGTGCAGGGCGACGGCGGTCTTGCCGGTGCCGGGGCCGCCCTCGACCACCATGACGCCCCGGTGCGGGGCGCGGATGATGCGGTCCTGGTCCGCTTGGATGGTGCGGACGATGTCGCCCATGCGGCCGGTGCGGGCGGAGTTCAGGGCGGCGAGCAGCACGGCGTCGCCGGTGGGGTCCTCGTGGCCGGTGCGGGTGTCGTCGCCGAGGTCGAGGATCTCGTCGTGCAGGTCGGTGACCCGGCGGCCCTCGGTGGCGATGTGCCGGCGGCGGCGCAGCCCCATCGGGGTATGACCGGTGGCCAGATAGAACGGGCGGGCGACGTCGGCCCGCCAGTCGATGAGGAGCGGGGTGAGCTCGTCGTCGTCGGCGCGCAGGCCGATGCGTCCGATGTGGTGGGTCTGCCCCGAGGCGAGGTCGATGCGGCCGAAGCAGAGGGAGCCGTCCACCGCGTTCAGCGCGGCGAGCAGCCCGGAGCGTTCGGCGACCAGGATGTCCCGCTCCAGCCGGGCCTGCCGGGGTGTGTGCCCCTGGGCGAGGGCGTCCGCCACACCGGCCTCGGCGTCGCCCCGCAGGACGTCCACCCGTGCGTACAGTCCGTCGATGAATTCCTGTTCCTGCCGCAATTCATCGTCCGGATATTCGGTGTTTGACAATTCCACTCCCGCCCGGATATACTGTGCTCACTGAACTTCTTCGCGACTTCTCATAACGAAGGCGTGAATCAACGAATATACGCAAGGAAAACCCCCGGGCGCAATTACCCGGGGGTTTTCTTCGTGCGGTGCGGAGGGCGGCGGGTCAGAGCACGTCGCGCAGTTCCTCCCGCAGCCGCCGGCCCGGCCGCGCGCCGACCATGGAGCGCAGCGGCTCACCGTCGCGGAACACCATGAAGGTCGGCATCGACAGCACCTTGTACGCGTTGGTCGTGGCCGGATTGCGGTCCACGTTCAGCTGGACCACCTTCAGCCGGCCTTCCTCCGCCGCGGCCAGCTCACGCAGCACCGGCGCCATCTGCCGGCACGGCGGGCACCAGTCGGCGGTGAACTCCACCAGCACCGGAAGCCCGGCGCCCAGCACCTCCTCCGCGAAATCCGCGTCGGTCACCTCGGGCACGCCGCTCATCGCGGTCCCCCTCCCAGTTCGCACTCCGGTACCGGACCACCCGGGACCGCCGCGTCGGCGGCCAACGCCGCACGGGCCGCCTCCGCCCTCGCCAGCTGCCGCCCGACCTGCTCCCGCACCGCGCCCAGCTCGGCGATGAGCGTGTCGAGCTCGCCGAGCTTGCGCCGGTAGACCTGGAGCGAGGCAGGGCAGGAGTCGCCCTCGGGGTGCCCGGCGCGCAGGCACTCCACGAACGGCCGGGTCTCCTCCAGGCCGAACCCGAAGTCCTGGAGCGTGCGGATCTGCCGCAGCAGCCTCAGGTCGGACTCGTCGTACGTCCGGTGTCCGTTCCCGTTCCGCCGTGCGGGCAGCAGCCCGCGGGACTCGTAGTACCGCAGCGTCCGCGTCGTGGTCCCGGCGCGTGCGGCCAGCTCGCCGATTCGCATGCCGTCGAACGTAGAGCTTGACGCGGGCGTCAGGGCAAGGGCGGGGGCCGGGGACGGGAAAAGGCCGGGCGGCCGGACTCACGGGGGAGGAGTCCGGCCGCCCGGTGGGAGGCCCTGACGGGGGGTGGGCCTCCGGAGACCGGCCGGCCGGAGCGACGGGGGTGCGGCCCGGCCGGCCGGGGTGTGCGGCGCCTCGGCCCGGTTCAGGCCTTGGCGAGTTCCTTCTCACTGCCCGGCTCGGACGCCTCGGCGCCGTCGCCCCGGCCGGCGCCGTGGTCGTGGCCGTGGTCGTCCAGCAGCGTGCTCTCGTCGAACGGGGCGCGGCCGGCCAGCACCTCGGCGACCCGCTCCTTGTCGATCTCCTTCGTCCAGGTGCCGATCAGCACGGTGGCGATCGCGTTGCCGGCGAAGTTCGTCAGCGCGCGGGCCTCGCTCATGAAGCGGTCGATGCCGACGATCAGGCCGATGCCGTCCACGAGGGCGGGCTTGTGCGACTGCAGACCGCCGGCCAGGGTCGCGAGGCCGGCGCCGGTGACACCGGCGGCGCCCTTCGAGGCGACCAGCAGGAACAGCAGCAGCGGGATCTGCTCGCCGACCGACATCGGCGTACCCATGGCGTCGGCGATGAACAGCGAGGCCATGGTCATGTAGATCATGGTGCCGTCGAGGTTGAAGGAGTAGCCGGTCGGGACGGTGATGCCGACCACCGGCTTGCTGACGCCCAGGTGCTCCATCTTCGCGATGAGCCGCGGCAGCGCGGACTCGGAGGAGGAGGTGGACAGGATCAGCAGGAACTCACGGCCCAGGTACTTGAACAGGGTCCACACGTTCAGGCCGGCGACGATCTTCAGCATCGCGCCGAGCACCACGAAGATGAACAGCACACAGGTGACGTAGAAGCCGAGCATCAGCACGGCGAGGCTCTTGAGCGCGTCCAGGCCGGCCGAGCCGGTGACCGCGGCCATCGCGCCGAACGCGCCGACCGGGGCCGCCCACATGATCATGGCGAGGACGCGGAAGACCAGCCGCTGGATGTGCTCGATGCCACGCAGGATCGGCTGCCCCGCGTTGCCCATGGCCTGCAGGGCGAAGCCGCTCAGCAGGGCGATCAGCAGGGTCTGCAGCACCTCGCCCTGGGTGAACGCGGACACGATGGTCGTCGGGATGATGCCGAGCAGGAACTCGGTGGTGTCCTTCGCCTCCGCGTCGACCTGTGCGTGGCCGGTCTCCTTGACCGCGTCGGTGATCGCGAGGCCGGTGCCCGGCTCCAGGATGTTGCCGACGACCAGGCCGATGGCGAGCGCCACCACCGACATGACCATGAAGTAGCCGAGGGCGATGCCGCCCACCGCGCCGACCTTGGCGGCCTTCCGCACGGACCCGATGCCCAGCACGATGGTGCAGAAGATGATCGGCGAGATCATCATCTTGATCAGGTTCACGAAGCCGGTTCCGATCGGCTTCAGCTCGACCGCGAAGTCCGGCGCGATCAGGCCGACGGCGATGCCGAGGGCGACCGCGATGATCACCGCGATGTAGAGATAGTGCGTGCGGTCCCGCTTGGCCTCGGGTGCGGCTGGTGCCGTATCGGCGGTGCTGGTCACGGCGGCCCTCCTTGACGTCGTCGTCGGCATCACCGGCGTGCGGCTCACGTCCGGGGGATGGTTCGGGGGAACGCGGTGACTATGTCGCGCCCTGTGAGTGCGGTCACCCTTCCGTTCATTTAGTTCACCGCGACGGCGCGAGGCAGACTGGCTGGATGCGCCTCCCCCTCCCCCGGCCCCGCAGTCTCGCGGGACAGCTCTTCGCCATGCAGGCCGTGCTGATCACGGTCGTCGTGGCGGGGTACGCGCTGGCCACCTATCTCAGCCACCGCAGCGAGGCCGAGGAGGCCGCGGGACGGCAGGCCGCCTCGGTGGCCCGCTCCGTCGCCGACTCGCCGTCGGTGCGGGAGGCGATCCGCTCGACCGACCCGTCGGCGCGGCTCCAGCCGTACGCGGTGGCGGTGGTGCGCGACACCGACGTGGACTTCGTCACGATCATGGATCCGCGGGGCATCCGCTGGACCCACCCCGACCCGGCCCAGATCGGCCTGCCCTTCCAGGGGCACACCGGCCCGGCGCTTCAGGGGCGCACCTTCACCGAGACCTACACCGGCACGCTCGGCCCGTCCGTGCGGGCCGTGACGCCGGTGCGGGACGGCGACCGGATCGTCGGCCTGGTCAGCGCGGGCATACGGGTCGAGGAGATCGGCCGGCGGGTGCAGGAGCAGCTCGCCGCGCTGCTGGCGGTCGCGGCGGGCGCGCTCGGGCTCGGCGCGATCGGCACGTACGTGATCAACGCGCGGCTGCGCCGGCACACGCACGGGATGAACGCGACCGAGCTGAGCCACATGCACGACTACCATCAGGCCGCGCTGCACGCCGTGCGCGAGGGACTGCTGATGCTGGACGGGCAGTTCCGGGTGGCGCTGATCAACGACGGCGGCCGGGAGCTGCTCGGGGTGGACCAGGAGGAGGACGTGGTGGGCCGGTCGGTCGCGGAGCTGGGTCTGCCGGCCCCGCTGACGGGTGCGCTGCTCGCCTCCGAACCCCGGGTCGACGAGGTGCACCTCACGGCCGACCGGGTGCTGGTGGTGAACACCTCACCGGTCACCGGCGGCCAGCGGCGCGGCTCGGTGGTGACCCTGCGGGACGTCACCGAGCTGCAGTCGCTGATGGGCGAGCTGGACTCGGAGCGGGGCTTCACGCAGGCGCTGCGCTCCCAGGCGCACGAGGCGGCCAACCGGCTGCACACCGTGGTGTCGCTGATCGAGCTGGGCCGGGCCGAGGAGGCCGTGGAGTTCGCCACCGCCGAGCTGGAGCTGGCGCAGGCCCTCACCGACCAGGTGATGGCGGCGGTGAGCGAGCCGGTCCTTGCGGCACTGCTGCTGGGCAAGACCGCGCAGGCCAACGAGCGGGGCGTGGAGCTGGTGGTGTCGCCGGACAGCCGCCTGGACGACGGTCTGCTCCCGGGGGCGCTGCCCTCCCGCGACCTGGTGACCATCCTCGGCAACCTGATCGACAACGCGGTGGACGCGGCGCAGGGCGGGGTCCGGCCGCGGGTGACGGTGACGGCGCTGACCGAGGAGGACGGCTCGGAGCTGGTCCTGCGGGTCGGCGACACCGGGCCGGGCGTCGACCCGGACCGCGCCGAGGAGCTGTTCCGGCTCGGCTACACGACCAAGCCGTCCGGCCCCGGCGGCCGAGGCCTGGGCCTCGCCCTGGTCCGGCAGGCGGCGTCCCGGCACGGCGGCACCCTCGCGGTGACCTCCGGCGAGGACGGCGGCGCCGTGTTCGACGTGCGGATCCCGCTGCGGGAGACGGCCGGTGCGGTCGTGAACGGCGCGGGCGGTGCCGTGTGACCGGGCAGCCGATCAGGGTGCTGGTCGTCGAGGACGACCCGGTGGCCGCCGACGCGCACGTGATGTACGTGGGGCGGGTGCCCGGATTCGTCGCCGTCGGCAAGGCGCACACCGGGGCGGAGGCCCGCCGGGCGCTCGACCGCACCCGCGTCGACCTGCTGCTTCTCGACCTGCACCTGCCGGACGTGCACGGGCTGCAGCTGGCCCGCACGCTACGGGCGGCCGGCCATCACGCCGACGTGATCGCGGTGACCTCCGCGCGGGACCTCGCGGTGGTGCGGGAGGGGGTGTCGCTCGGCGTCGTGCAGTACGTGCTGAAGCCGTTCACCTTCGCGACGCTCCGCGACCGGCTGTTCCGGTACGCCGAGTTCCGCGCCTCGGCCGGAGAGGCGAGCGGCCAGGACGAGGTCGACCGCGCGCTGGCGACCCTGCGCGCCCCCGGCCCGGCCGCCCTCCCGAAGGGCCTCAGCGGCCCCACCCTGGAACGCGTCTCAACGGCCCTGCGCGACGCCCCCGACGGCCTCACCGCCACGGGCGTCGCGGAGGCGGTCGGCATCTCCCGCATCACGGCCCGCCGCTACCTGGAACACCTGGTCGACGCCGGCTGCGCGGGCCGCCGGCCCCAGTACGGGACGGTGGGGCGGCCGGAGCTGCAGTACCGGTGGGTGCCGGGCCACTGACGCGGGCCGTCACACCGCCCGCGCGCACCGCGCGACCCGCGAGGCGAGCCCGGCCACGGTGAGCGCCTCCGGCACGGACAGCGCGACCATCGGCCCCCCGAACTTCTTCGTCCCGTTCATGCTGCTGCTCAGCCCGGACCTGATGCCGGCGTCGGTGAGCGTCAACGACTTCTTCGGCAACCGCGGGATGGTGGCGTACGACCGGCTCGCCGCGTTCTCCATCGTCTGCTCGACGCCGGTGATCCTGCTGTACGTGCTGCTCTCCCGACGGCTGGGGTCGGGGTTCGCGCCGGGTGGTGCGGTGAAGGGGTGACCGGCGGATTCGCGCCGCGCGCGGGGACGCGGGCGGAGGGGCGCACGGGGCGCGGGGTTCGCACGGGGGTGCGAGGGGCGGGCGTCCGTTCCGTCCGGCTCGTGCGCGGGCCGAGGGCGTGCGAAGACGCATATGCCCACTGAGCTTGCCGTTTCGCCCTACGGAGCACCTCGCTCCGCGACCGGCCCGGCCCTCCCGCCGAAACGCGACCGGCCGGTAGCCGTACCTTCCTACGATCCGTGTTCCTGGCCGAACAGACCGTAGTCACCTCCGGCGGGCGGGCCTAGCTTGTGGGCCGTGCGCCGACCTCCCCCTCGCAGCGACCGCCATCCGCCCCCGCCGTTCAACGCCCCCGCCGCCCGGCGGCTGCGCGCCGCGCTGGGGCTGGGCCCGGACCATGTGGCCCACGCCCTGCGCGCCTCCTACGACCTGCCGTACGTCACGCCGGCCCTCGTCGCCGCGTGGGAGCACGGCAGCGCCTCGCCGTCCCACCCCGAACTCACCGCTCTCGCGGGCGTGCTGTGGTGTTCCCCGGGCGAACTCATAGGCCGGCCGCGCACCTTGCGGGAGCACAGGATGGCCCGCGGCCTGGCCCCGGAGGACGTCGCCCACACCGTGGGGCACGAACTCCAGGTCTATCTTCGGATGGAGGAGACGGGCCGGTGGCGCGGCACCGAGCGCCAGACGGCCGCCCTGACCCGGGTGCGGGGTCTGTCCCTGGCCGACGTCCTCACCGTCACCGGCCGTGAGGAGCGCCTCGCGGAGCTGCTGCGCGACGCGGTGACCACGCGCTGGCAGGCGTACGTCCGGCCGGTGTCGAAGATCGCCCCGCTGGAGCGGCGTGTCCTGGAGGAGGTGCTGCACCGGCTGCACCGGGACTACCAGGGCCACATGGCCGCCACGCTCAGCTGGGGCGGCGGCCCCGCCGACGCGTCCGACCCGGGCCGCGACTTCCTGACCCACGTCGTCGACCACTTCTGGACGGCGGTCTCGGCGGAAGGCGGCTGACCTCCACCGGCCCGGGCTCCCGCGAGAAGCGCCCTCCCACGGACCGTCCCGTGGGAGGGACCACACGGTCGCACGGAGGCGCGCCGCTGGACGCGCCGACACCGTCGGCCCCCTCGGCGGGTCCTGCGCCTGCGCGCCCGGTCGCTCGCAGCGACTGATCACCTGTGGACGGCAAAGGACCGTCCCGCACGGGACTGCCGCTTTCCCGGCCCGCCGTCCCGCAGGGCGCGTACCGAAGGCTCCGGCCCCGGTCGCCGACCGGCCCGCGGCCGGGTCGCACTCGCCCCGCGGGACGAGGAGACCGGTCTAGAAGACCGACTCCGCCTCGTCCATGCGGTCCTTCGGGACCGTCTTCAGTTCCGTGACCGCCTCCGCCAGCGGCACCATCACGATGTCCGTGCCGCGCAGGGCGGTCATCCTGCCGAAGTCGCCCCGGTGGGCGGCCTCCACCGCGTGCCAGCCGAAGCGGGTGGCGAGGACGCGGTCGTACGCGGTCGGCACGCCGCCGCGCTGGACGTGGCCGAGAATGACCGGCTTGGCCTCCTTGCCGAGGCGCCGCTCCAGCTCGTACGCCAGGGCCGTGCCGATGCCCTGGAAGCGCTCGTGGCCGAACTTGTCGATCTCGCCCTTGCCGTAGTCCATGGTGCCCTCGGCCGGGTGGGCGCCCTCGGCGACGCAGATCACCGCGAACTTCTTGCCCCGGTCGAAGCGCTCCTCGACCATCTTGACCAGCTGGGCCGGGTCGAAGGGGCGCTCGGGCAGGCAGATGCCGTGGGCGCCGGCCGCCATGCCGGACTCCAGGGCGATCCAGCCCGCGTGCCGGCCCATGACCTCGACGACCATCACCCGCTGGTGCGACTCGGCGGTGGTCTTCAGGCGGTCCATCGCCTCGGTGGCGACGCCGACGGCCGTGTCGAAGCCGAAGGTGCGGTCCGTGGAGGAGATGTCGTTGTCGATCGTCTTGGGGACGCCGACCACCGGCAGACCGGCGTCGGACAGCATGCGGGCCGCTGTCAGCGTGCCCTCGCCGCCGATCGGGATGAGCGCGTCGATGCCGAACTCGTGGATCATGTCCGAGGCGTTCTCGCAGGCCTCGCGCAGCCGGTCGCGCTCCAGCCGGGAGGAACCCAGTATGGTCCCGCCGCGCGCCAGGATGCCGCTGACCGCGTTGAGGTCCAGCGTCCGGTAGCGGCCGTCCAGCAGGCCGGAGTAGCCGTCCTCGAAGCCGATGACCTCGTCGCCGTAGTTGTCCACCGCCCGGTGCACGACCGACCGGATCACTGCGTTCAGTCCAGGGCAGTCGCCGCCTGCGGTGAGGACTCCTATACGCATCGTGCTGTGTCTCCTGGTCGCTGTCGATACCGGTGAGCCACTGCCGATTGTTTCATGTCCCCCGGAGCACCGCCGACGCCCCGATGCGCGGGCGTCCTAGCCAGCGCCGCAGGTATTGTCAAGAGGGATCCGCTCACCTGTGTGGGCGGTTTCGAGGCCCCGCCGTCGCCCTCGCGGCCCCCGACGAAGCCCCTCGACGAAACGGAGAGCGCGCGTGACCCGCAGCGTGTACGTGACCGGAATCGACCGCGGCGACGGCCGCCAGGTCGTCGAGCTCGGGGTCATGGAGCTGCTGACCCGGCAGGTCGACCGGGTGGGCGTGTTCCGCCCCCTGGTGCACGACGGGCCCGACCGCCTCTTCGAACTGCTGCGCGCCCGCTACCGGCTCTCCCAGGACCCCGGGACCGTCTACGGCATGGACTACGCCGAGGCCTCCGCGCTCCAGGCCGAGCGCGGCACGGACGAGCTGGTGTCCACCCTGGTCGACCGGTTCCACCTGGTGGCCCGTGACTACGACGTGGTGCTGGTGCTGGGCACCGACTACGCGGACACGCAGTTCCCGGACGAGCTGTCCCTGAACGCCCGCCTCGCCAACGAGTTCGGCGCCTCGGTCATCCCCGTCGTCGGCGGAGGCCGGCAGACCGCCGAGTCCGTGCGCGCGGAGACCCGCAACGCCTACCGCGCCTACGACACGCTCGGCTGCGACGTACTGGCGGTGGTGGTCAACCGGGTCGCGCGCGAGGACCGGGACGAGATCGCCGAGCGGCTCGCCACCCGGCTGCCCGTGCCCTGTTACGTGCTGCCCGACGAGCCCGCGCTGTCCGCGCCCACGGTGTCCCAGATCGCCCACACCCTGAGGGCGAAGGTGGTGCTCGGCGACGACTCCGGGCTCGCCCGCGACGCCCTGGACTTCGTCTTCGGCGGTGCGATGCTCCCCAACTTCCTCGCCGCGCTGACCCCTGGCTGCCTGGTGGTGACCCCGGGCGACCGGGCCGACCTGGTGGTGGGCGCGCTGGCCGCGCACAGCGCCGGCACCCCGCCGATAGCCGGGGTGCTGCTGACCCTGGACGAGGTGCCCGGCGAGCGCATCCTCACCCTCGCCGACCGGCTGGCGCCGGGTACGCCGGTGCTCTCGGTGCCGAGCAACAGCTTCCCCACCGCCGAGCAGCTGTTCTCCCTGGAGGGCAAGCTGAACGCGGGCACCCCGCGCAAGGCGGAGCGGGCGCTCGGCCTGTTCGAGCGGTACACCGACACCGCCGAGCTCACCCGCGAGGTGTCCGCGCCCAGCAGCGACCGCGTCACCCCGATGATGTTCGAGCACAAGCTGCTGGAGCAGGCCCGCTCCGACCTGCGCCGGGTGGTGCTCCCGGAGGGCACCGAGGAGCGGGTGCTGCACGCGGCGGAGGTGCTGCTGCGCCGGGGCGTGTGCGAGCTGACGCTGCTCGGCGACGTCGACCAGATCCGCAAGAAGGGCGCCGACCTGGGCGTCGACCTGGGCGACACCCAGCTGATCGACCCGGCCACGTCGGAGCTGCGCGACGCCTTCGCGGAGAAGTACGCGGCGCTGCGCGCCCACCGGGGCGTCACCGTGGAGCTGGCGTACGACGTGGTGTCCGACGTGAACTACTTCGGCACGCTGATGGTCGAGGAGGGCCTCGCCGACGGCATGGTGTCCGGCTCGGTGCACTCCACGGCGGCGACCATCCGTCCGGCCTTCGAGATCATCAAGACCCGCCCCGACGCGGACATCGTCTCCTCGGTGTTCTTCATGTGCCTGGCCGACAAGGTGCTGGTGTACGGCGACTGCGCCGTCAACCCGGACCCGGACGCCGAGCAGCTCGCCGACATCGCGGTGCAGTCGGCGGTCACGGCGGCGCGGTTCGGGGTGGAGCCGCGGATCGCGATGCTGTCGTACTCGACGGGCACGTCCGGGTCCGGCGCCGACGTGGACAAGGTGCGCCGGGCGACCGAGCTGGTCCGCGAGCGCCGGCCCGACCTGAGCATCGAGGGGCCGATCCAGTACGACGCCGCCGTGGAGCCGTCGGTGGCGGCGACCAAGCTGCCGGACTCGGAGGTGGCGGGGCAGGCGACCGTGCTGATCTTCCCCGACCTGAACACCGGCAACAACACCTACAAGGCCGTGCAGCGCTCGGCCGGCGCGATCGCCGTCGGCCCGGTCCTCCAGGGCCTGCGCAAGCCGGTCAACGACCTGTCCCGGGGCGCCCTGGTGCAGGACATCGTCAACACCGTCGCGATCACCGCCATCCAGGCGCAGTCCCCGGCCCCGAGCGAGAAGGCAGCCGCCCAGTGAGTTCCGTCCGCCCGTCTCCCGCCACCACCCCGTCCGACGAGTCTCGCTCGACCCCTCCAGCTCGTGTCCTCGTCCTCAACTCCGGCTCCTCGTCGGTGAAGTACCAGCTGCTGGACATGAGCGACAGCAGCCGGCTGGCGTCCGGTCTCGTGGAGCGGATCGGCGAACGCACCTCCCTGGTGCGCCACACCCCGCTGGTGTCCGGCGGGGAGACCCGGGAGCGCACCGGCCCGGTCGCCGACCACGACGCCGCACTGAAGGCGATGGCCGAGGAGCTGGCGGCGGACGGGCTGGGCCTGGACTCCCCCGAGCTGCTGGCGATCGGCCACCGGGTGGTGCACGGCGGCAAGTACTTCACCGAGCCGACGGTGATCGACGAACGGGTGCTCTCCGAGATCGAGCGGCTGATCCCGGTGGCGCCGCTGCACAACCCGGCCAACCTCACCGGCATCCGCACGGCGACGGCGCTGCGCCCGGACCTGCCGCAGGTCGCCGTCTTCGACACCGCGTTCCACACGACGATGCCGGAGTCGGCGGCGCGCTACGCGATCGACGTGGAGACCGCCGACGCGCACCGGGTGCGCCGCTACGGCTTCCACGGCACTTCGCACGCTTACGTCTCCCGGGCGACGGCGCGGCTGCTGGGAAAGGCGCCCGAGGAGGTGAACGTGATCGTGCTGCACCTCGGCAACGGGGCGTCCGCCTCGGCCGTGCGGGCGGGCCGCTGCGTGGACACCTCCATGGGACTCACCCCCTTGGAGGGGCTCGTGATGGGTACGCGGTCCGGTGACATGGACCCGGCCGTGATCTTCCATTTGATGCGCGTCGGCGGAATGTCCGCCGACGAGGTCGACGCCCTCCTGAACAAGAGGAGCGGGCTGGTCGGGCTGTGCGGGGACAACGACATGCGGGAGATCCGGCGTCGTATCTCCGAGGGCGACGAACGGGCGAAGCTCGCCTTCGACATCTACATTCACCGGTTGAGGAAGTACATCGGCGCCTATTACGCCGTTCTCGGACGGGTGGACGCGGTGGCCTTCACCGCCGGTGTCGGCGAGAACTCCGCCGAGGTGCGCGAGGCCGCCGTGGCGGGCCTGGAGGGGCTCGGCCTGGCGGTCGACGGCGAGCGCAACGCGGTGCGCGGCGGCGGGGCACGGCTGGTCTCGCCCGAGGGGGCTCGGATCGCGGTCGCCGTGGTACCCACGGACGAGGAAATGGAGATCGCACAGCAGACATACGCACTGGTCGGAAAGGACAACTGAGCAGCGGGAACCTCATGTGTACATTCCGCCAGACGGAATATTCCGGAGCGAAACAAACCGATAGGATCGCCCCATGCGCCGTTCGAAAATCGTCTGTACTCTCGGCCCCGCGGTCGACTCCCATGAGCAGCTCGTCGCTCTGATCGAAGCCGGCATGAACGTGGCCCGCTTCAACTTCAGCCACGGCTCGCACGCCGAGCACCAGGGCCGGTACGACCGGGTCAGGGCCGCCGCCAAGGAGACGGGCAGGGCCGTCGGCGTCCTCGCCGACCTCCAGGGCCCCAAGATCCGCCTGGAGACCTTCGCCGAGGGCCCCGTCGAGCTGGTGCGCGGTGACGAGTTCACCATCACCACCGAGGACGTCGCCGGTGACAAGACGATCTGCGGGACCACCTACAAGGGCCTCCCGGGCGACGTCTCCCGCGGCGACCAGATCCTGATCAACGACGGCAACGTCGAGCTGAAGGTCCTGGACGTCGAGGGCACCCGGGTCAAGACGATCGTCATCGAGGGCGGCGTCATCTCCGACCACAAGGGCATCAACCTGCCCGGCACGGCCGTGAACGTGCCCGCGCTGTCCGAGAAGGACGTCGAGGACCTGCGGTTCGCCCTGCGGATGGGCTGCGACCTGGTCGCCCTGTCCTTCGTCCGGGACGCGAAGGACGTCGCCGACGTCCACCGCGTGATGGACGAGGAGGGCCGCCGCGTCCCCGTCATCGCCAAGGTGGAGAAGCCGCAGGCGGTGGAGAACATGGAGGACGTCGTGATGGCGTTCGACGGCGTGATGGTCGCGCGTGGCGACCTGGCCGTCGAGTACCCGCTCGAGAAGGTCCCCATGGTGCAGAAGCGCCTGATCGAGCTGTGCCGGCGCAACGCCAAGCCGGTGATCGTGGCGACCCAGATGATGGAGTCGATGATCACCAACTCCCGTCCGACCCGCGCCGAGGCCTCCGACGTGGCCAACGCGATCCTGGACGGCGCGGATGCGGTCATGCTGTCGGCGGAGTCCTCGGTCGGCGCGTACCCGGTCGAGACGGTCCGGACGATGTCGAAGATCGTCCAGGCGGCCGAGCAGGAGCTGCTGTCCAAGGGCCTGCAGCCGCTGGTGCCGGGCAAGAAGCCGCGCACGCAGGGTGGTTCGGTGGCCCGCGCGGCCTGTGAGATCGCCGACTTCCTCGGCGGCAAGGGCCTGGTGGCCTTCACGCAGTCCGGCGACACGGCCCGCCGGCTGTGCCGTTACCGTGTCGCGCAGCCGATCCTGGCGTTCACCACGGACGAGTCGACCCGCAACCAGCTCACGCTGAGCTGGGGCGTGGAGCCGCACGTGGTGCCGTTCGTGAACAGCACCGACGAGATGGTCGCGCTGGTGGAGCAGGAACTGGTCCGCCTGAGCCGCTTCAACGACGGCGACATCATGGTGATCACCGCCGGCTCCCCGCCCGGCGTCCCCGGCACCACCAACATGGTCCGCGTCCACCACCTGGGCGAGGCGACCGCCTGACCCGGCACCCGGTGGCCACCCGAGGGCGCCCCCTGCTCCTGCAGGAGGCGCCCTCCTCTTTCACTCCGTGCGGTCCGCCTCCGGGGTCAGAGCCCGGCTGCCGCCTCCAGGAGGCCGTGGGCCAGTGCGTCGAAGTTCTCCCGGTAGAAGCCCGTGCTGATGTGGAAGGGCTCCTCCGTGAACGCCCCGCCCCGGACCAGGAACATGGTGGGCACAGAGGTCAGCGCGCTGTGCACCATGTGCAGTTCCCCGACCGTGAACCGGAAGTCCGCGGATTCCACGTGCGGTCCGGCGAGGCGGTCCGTCAGCCTTCCGGCTGTCTCCCGGTCCGCGCCGACCAGCAGGGCCAGTTCCGTGTCGCCCAGTTCCCGTTCCCGGACATGGCTCAGCGCCTCGTACATCGCCGATGCCTGGGAAGGCGCCAGCCTGGCCACCAGGGCGTCGCCGTCACGGGTGAGTCTGAGCTGCGTTCTCACAGGCGTCTCCTCCCCGTGTCACTTGTTGGCCGCGTAGCGGCCGCTGCCATGGAACTTCTGGGAACGGCCGAAAAAGGACGGTGCCCCACGGGGCGGTAGCCCGCGGGGCACCGTCTCCGGCGGCTCCCGGAGAGACCCGAAGGGTCAGTCGGTGACGTACTGGTGGAGTCCCGGTATGTGCAGGGTGCCGCCGAACTGGCCCGCCTGCTGGACCGTGACCTTGGTGAAGTAGATCAGCGGGATGTTCAGCGGCGGCGGGTTCTCCGGGTCGAACGTCACCGGGATCAGGCCCAGCAGGTTGCCGGAGATGCTCTCGGTGTACATCACGGTGTCGCCGTCGCGGATGGTCGACGTCGAGCCCTTGGCGGCCTGGACGTGGTACGTCTTGCCGGACTGCTCGTCCTTGACCGTCTGGTGCAGGTCGCCGATGTCGGTGCCGTCGGAGATGACGTACTTCAGCACCTTCTTCTTGGTGCCGTTCGCGGTCCGCACCTCGACGATGCCCTTGTAGTCGGCGCCCTTCAGCAGCAGCGAGCTGGCGTTCAGATACCACGGGTCGTCGGGGAGCGGGACGTTGTTGTCGACCCCGCCCTCGGCGTCGGTGGCGACCGGGCAGTCCTCCAGGTCCATGCCGGAGGACTCGGAAGGGCTGGGCGAGGCGGTGGCCTCGGGCTCCTTCGTCTCCTCCTGCTCCGGCTCCTCGGTCTGCTCCGTGGCGTCCTCCGCCGCGTCGGCGGCCTTCTCACCGGCGTCGCCGGCGGTCTCGGCGGCCTTCTCCGCGGGCTTCTGCGCGGTCTCCTCGCCCGCGTCCGGCTCCCCGGCGGGGGCGGACGACGACGCGGAGGCGGACGGGCTGGGGCTCGGGGTCTCCTCCGCCTTCTCGCCGGGCGTGAAGACGTCCTTGATGGCGTCCCCGACCTGCTCCAGCAGGTTCTTGTCGGTCTCCGACGGGGACGGGGCGGGCTCGGTGTCCGCCGCCTGTCCGCCCGCGGTCGCGGAGGGCGTGGGCGTCGGCTCGGCCTCGTCGTCGGAACCTGAATCCGGCGAAGAGTCCGATCCCTTGCCCGCGTCCTCGTCCGGGGCCTCCTGGGCGGGAGCCGAGCCGGTCGGGTCCGCCGAGGGCTCCTCGTCGTCCTCGGAGGCGCTCTCGCTCGCGGTGGCGGAGGGCGTGGGCGACGCGCTCGCGTCGCCCTTCTCCGCCTGCTCGATGGCCTCCAGGCACTCCTTGAACTCGTCGGCCGTGAGATTCCTCGACGACGGCTGGTCGTCGGCCTGGGCGAGCGTCGGGGTGAAGCCCATCCCCATCAGGACCGCGGTCGGCATCGCCGCTATGGCTATCGCCTTCCCGGCGGGCATGTGGAACCTGGTGAACAGCGGCTTCTTGGGTGCCGCGTGTCGCGGCCCGGTTCTCACACGGGACGCCTCCACATCAGCCCCGTGGGTCACCTCGTCAGCCGGCACTGTGCCTCCCGTTCGCCCCGTTCGCCGGGCTCGTTCCTGACAGATCGTTCGGCTCACCCGTCGCCGCGGCGCCCTCTGCGGGGCCGGAGACCGTGGATTCGGGGAAGGCGCCCTCGGGTGCGCCGCCGTGCACGCCCTCGTCCGCCCTCAGCTCCTGCTCGGGCGGCTCGCCCGGCACCCACGACACGGCCATCGCCCCGCCCACGAGGGCGAAGAGGAAGCCGATGAGGAAGCCGCCGAGGTTGGACACGGGGATGGACACCAACGCCAGCAGAATCGCCGCGACACCCGCGAACACGCGGATGTGCTTCTGGAACCAGAGGCTGACGCCGAGGACGACGAGCAGCACGCCGATGATCAGGGACCCGGCGCCCGCGGTGGTCGCCATGGCCAGGGTCAGGTGACCGATCTGCAGGTTCGCGTACGGGAAGTAGGCGATGGGGAGTCCGCCGATGATGATGAACAGACCGGCCCAGAAGGGCCGCTGGCCACGCCAGGCGCGGAACTGCAGCCGACGGCGAATGAACTGGCCGGAGGCGGCAGGAGTCTCGGCGCTCATGGAAAACAGCTCCCTGGATGGCGTTGCTGTGGTGGTGATGTGCGCCGCGCGTGAAAGCGCGGTGGGAAGGTGGACGGGCGGGGGCGCCACCGGCTCCCCCGCCCGTCAGCGAGTGCTTAGTAGCACTCCTTGACGCCCGTCGAGAGCGACATCTTCAGGCCGCTGAGCTTGAAGGTTCCGGCGGTGGTCGCCCACGCCGTCTGCTTCACGTCCTTCAGCACGGCCTTGTCGGCCTGCTGCGCGAACCCGAAGGGGTTGGCCTGCTCGCCGCCGCCCTTCATGCCCGGACCCTTGTTGGCGTCCTTGGCGGCAACACCGATGTCGATGTTCGTGAACGTCGCATCGGCGTTCAGGTCGGCGACGTCGATGTACAGGTTCTTGGCCTCGACCGGCTGAGCGCCGTCACCGGCACGCAGGATCAGGCTGACGTTCCCGAGCACCGGAATGTTCGGGGTCACGACCGACTGGCACAGGCTCTTGATGGTCGCCGACTTGAACGCCGACACCGCGACGGGGTGAGCCGTCTTCTTGCCGTCGAGGGTGTAACCCTCGTCCAGAGCGCCGTACTGCGAGAAGCCCTCGCCGACGAGCTCCTTCGTGGTCACCTTGAACGACTGGCCGGAAACGCTGAACGACGCCGCGAGGGCGCCCTGCGCGAGAGCGACACCTATGCACGCCGTGGCGGCCACGCTGGGCACCATGACCACAGCGAACCGCTTCCATCTGGTCCCGCCACGCACCTGGGACTCCATATTTCCTCCTTCTCGGACGTACATCTCCTGTCCTGGCTCGCCGCCTTGAACGGCGGCCGAGTCGGGCAGGGATGGGAGAAGTGCTACGTCCTCGGGAAGGAGAGCGCCCGCATTCGGCGACGCGAGGTACGCGCCCGAATCACCGGCGATCACCCCCGAGCGACAACCACTGGTCGCGCCTGACACGCATCACGCACAACCCTGCTGGACAGGCTTCGCCTGACGGGCGAAGACCCCCCTGTCCAAGGAGCGACGTCATTGCCGGCGCTCCTGCTCGGTGGGGACCCAGGAGTTCCCGCGGCCCGACCGGCTGTCGGGGTACGGGTGATGGACCGAGCGTGGCCGATCGTGGTGCATTCTCGCCGCCCGCACAAGGGGGTTCGTTACTGGCTAGTAACGGCACGATAACCGCGGGACGACCCGGCGGACCCGAGCGGCGACGCTGGGTGCACCGATGGGGGTGTACAAAACTATTGATCCGTGGACATAAGCCGACAGATCAACTCGCTTGACTTACTTGAAGTAACAGCGGCCGCGATTACCAAGATTTGGCAAAGCGCGGCCGCTTCGTCCTCTGTCGGCCAGCCGGCACCTCGTGCCCCGTCCGTCGCCGTAACGGGCGAAAGCGGCAGAACGGGCTCCGGGACCCGGGGAGTTAGAACAGCGCGCGGGCCAGGGCCCGGCGCGCGGTCACCACGGCCGGGTGGTCAGCGCCGACCACGTCGAACAGCTCCAGCAGCCGCACGCGCGCGGTCTCCCGGTCGTCGCCCGCCGTGCGGGCCACGGTGTCGACCAGTCGCCCGAAGGCGTCCTCGACATGACCGCCCGCCAGGTCCAGGTCGGCGGCGGCGATCTGCGCCTGCACGTCACCCGGCCTCCCGGCGGCGTCCTTGCGCACCTGCTGCGGGTCCATGTCCCGCACGCGGCGCAGCAGTTCGGCCTGGGCGAGGCCCAGCTTCGCCTCGGGGTGGGCCGGGTCCTCGGCGAGCACGTTCTTGTAGGCCTGGACGGCGCCGTCCAGGTCGTTGCCGTCCAGCGCGCGGGCGGCCGCCTCCAGGAGGGCGTCGTACGGGCCGACAGGGGCCTCGTCGGCCGCCGGGGCGCCGCCCGGCTCGGCCTCCGGGTCGACGGTCAGGCCGGTCAGACCGAAGCGCTCCTCGGCGACCTGCACCAACTGGTCCAGGGTCTGACGGATCTGCGCCTCGCCCGCGGCGCCCTGGAAGAGCGGGAGGGCCTGTCCGGCCACCACCGCGAAGACGGCGGGGATGCCCTGGATGCCGAACTGCTGCATCAGCATCTGGTTGGCGTCGACGTCGATCTTGGCGAGGAGGAAACGGCCGTTGTATTCGACGGCGAGCCGCTCCAGGACGGGACTCAGCTGCTTGCAGGGCTCGCACCACTCGGCCCAGAAGTCGATGACGACCGGGACCTCGGTGGAACGCTGCAGGACGTCGCGTTCAAAACCGGCCTCGTCGACGTCGATGACGAGATCGGCGGGCGAGACGGCGCCGGTGCCGCCCGTACGGGCCGCCTCGGCGCGCGCCTGCTCCGCCTTCGCCTTGGCCTCCTGGGCCGCCTTCACCGCGGCGAGGTCGACGACTCCGCTCATGGACATGTTCCGTGGCTGCATGCGTCTATCCTCCCCCGTACTCCGCGTGAGTGTGAAAAGCGCCCAGGAAAACCCAGGCGTACGTGTGGTGCTGCTGCGCCTGGTCCCCACCCGGCGCGGTGGTCGTCGCTCGGGCACGTCAGGTGCTCACGTGCTTTCGCTACGAGTCGTAGCGTAATGGCAGGAGCCCGGTGCGCGGTGCCGCTTCCCGGTGATCTCCCTCACGACCGCACGGAATCCGCCGGTTATGGTCGTGCCATGCAGCGCCGCCATCCAGCCAGTCGCACCGGGCGTCCCCGCAGCGCCGCGGCCGACACAGCGATCCTCGCCGCGACCCGGCAGGCGCTGGTGGACCTGGGGTGGTCCAAGCTCACGCTCTCGGACGTCGCGGTGCGCGCCGGGGTGGCCAAGACGACGCTGTACCGGCGCTGGGCCGGCAAGAACGAGCTCGTCGTGGACGCCGTCGCCGAGCTCTTCGACGAGCTGACACTGCCGGACCGCGGCTCGCTGGCCGCCGACATCGAGGGCGTGGTGCTGCAGTTCGCCGCGATCCTGGCCCGCCCGGAGGCCCGCAGCGGGCTGATGGCGGTGGTCGCCGAGGCCACCCGCGACGAGGCGCTGCGCGAGCGGATCCGCGCCTCGATCGTCGACCGGCAGAAGCGCCTGGTGATCGCGGGCCGCGCCCGCGCCCAGGAACGGGGCGAACTCCCCCCGGAGTCCGACGCGGAGCGCTCGGCCCGCGCGGTCGACCTGATCTTCGACATGGTGGCGGGTTCGGTGGTGCACCGGACCCTGGTCAGCAACCAGCCGGCCGACGCGGAGTGGGTGCACGGGCTGACCCGGGTGCTGCTGTCAGGGCTGGCGGCGAGCGCGCGCTGAGCCCCGGGGAGAACGGGTCACGGTCGGCCGATACCCGCCTGTCACCCCGCGGTCACCCGCTGCGATGACCGTGGCCGCTCCCGGGGGCGTCACCCTGGCACCCCGCTCCCGCATGGAGATCGCCCGCTTCCTCGAGGGCCTCGAGCCCGTCGGGCCAGGGGTGGTCCGGGGTGGTCCGGCTGACCGACCGGCACCCGGACCCCGCGGTCGGGGAGACCGTCGACGAGCACGCGGTCGCCTCCCGGTACGGGGCGGTCGCCCGCTAGCCGTGAACGCGCCGCGCCCCGGCAGGCGCGGGGCCTGCCGGGGCGGTGCGGTTCGTCCGACGGGGCGGGCGTCGGTGTCCGGGCGGGTCAGAAGCCGGCGGGCTCCGTGTAGACGCCCCACTCGTCGCGCAGGGCGTCGCAGATCTCGCCCAGCGTCGCCTCCGCGCGTACGGCGTCGAGCATCGGCTCGATCATGTTCGCGCCGGAGCGGGCCGCCTCGACCATCGCGTCGAGCGCGCCGCGCACCTCCGCGTCGTCGCGGGCGCTCCTGCGCTCGCCGAGCAGCCGTACCTGCTCGCGCTCCACCTCGTGGCTGACCCGGAGGATCTCCAGGTCGCCGGTCACCGAGCCGGTGTGGGCGTTGACTCCGACGACCCTCTTGTCGCCCTTCTCCAGCGCCTGCTGGTAGCGGAACGCCGACTCGGCGATCTCGCCGGTGAACCAGCCGTCCTCGATGCCGCGCAGGATGCCGGAGGTGATGGGCCCGATGGGGTGCTTGCCGTCGGGGTGGGCGCGCAGGCCGCGCTCCTTGATCTGCTCGAAGATCTTCTCGGCGTCCGCCTCGATGCGGTCGGTGAGCTGCTCCACGTACCAGGAACCGCCCAGCGGGTCGGCGACGTTGGCGACGCCGGTCTCCTCCATCAGCACCTGCTGGGTGCGCAGGGCGATCTCGGCGGCCTGCTCGCTGGGCAGCGCGAGGGTCTCGTCGAGGGCGTTGGTGTGCAGCGAGTTGGTCCCGCCGAGCACCGCGGCGAGCGCCTCGACGGCGGTGCGGACGACGTTGTTGTACGGCTGCTGCGCGGTGAGCGAGACGCCGGCGGTCTGGGTGTGGAACCGCAGCCACTGCGCCTTCTCGCTCCCGGCGCCGTAGACGTCCCGCATCCAGCGCGCCCAGATGCGGCGCGCGGCGCGGAACTTGGCGATCTCCTCGAAGAAGTCGACGTGCGCGTCGAAGAAGAAGGACAGCCCCGGCGCGAAGACGTCCACGTCGAGGCCGCGGCTGAGGCCCAGCTCGACGTACCCGAAGCCGTCGGCGAGCGTGTACGCCAGCTCCTGCGCGGCCGTCGAGCCCGCCTCGCGGATGTGGTAGCCGGAGACCGACAGCGGCTTGTACGCGGGGATGCGCGCGCTGGTGTACTCCATCAGGTCGCCGATGAGTCGCAGGTGCGGCTCGGGCTGGAAGAGCCACTCCTTCTGGGCGATGTACTCCTTGAAGATGTCCGTCTGCAGCGTGCCGTTGAGCACGCCCGGGTCGACGCCCTGGCGCTCGGCGGCCACGAGGTACATGCAGAAGACGGGCACGGCGGGCCCGCTGATGGTCATCGAGGTGGTGACGTCACCGAGCGGGATGTCCTTGAACAGGACCTCCATGTCGGCCGCCGAGTCGATGGCCACCCCGCAGTGCCCGACCTCGCCCAGCGAGCGCGGGTCGTCGGAGTCGCGGCCCATGAGCGTCGGCATGTCGAAGGCGACGGACAGACCGCCTCCGCCGTTGCCGAGGATCATCTTGTACCGCTCGTTGGTCTGCTCGGCGTTCCCGAACCCGGCGAACTGCCGGATGGTCCACGTCCGCCCCCGGTAGCCGGTCGGATACAGCCCGCGGGTGAACGGGTACTCCCCCGGCCAGCCGATCCGCTCGAACCCGTCGTAGCGGTCCCCGGGCCGCGGCCCGTACACCGGCTCCACGGGGTCCCCGGAGAGCGTGGTGAAGTCTGCGTCGCGCTTGCGCGCGGCGTCGTACCGGGCCTGCCAGCGACGGCGGCCCTCCTCGATGGCGTCAGCGTCCATACCCTCGAATTTACTAGGACGTCCAAGTAAATGTCGATGGGAGACCGCCGTACGCTCGTCCGTACGGCGGTGCGACGCGGGGCGTCAGGCCTTGGCGACGGCCGGCTCCGGGCCCTCCGTCAGGGGCTCCACCTGCTGTGTCACCTTGCGCTCGACGAAGAAGGCGGCGAAGGGGATCGTCCCGGACAGCAGCACCCACAGCAGCTTGCCGAACGACCACCTGGCCTTGGAGCCGAGGTCGAACGCGAAGATCAGATAGATGATGTACAGGAAGCCGTGAGCCTGGGAGACGACGAACGTGATGTCCTCGCCCTTGCCGAAGCCGTACTTGAACACCATGCAGGTTGACAGCACGAGCAGCATGACAGCGGTCACGTAGGCCATGACCCGGTAGCGGGTCAGCACGCTCTTCTTCATAGGATCGAGCGTAACGGCACGTTCCGGGCGATCTTCCGCAGGGTCACCCCTCCTCGAAGTCCCCCGCCGCCACGCGCAGGGGCCGGAGGATGGCGAAGAGTTCCGAGCACTCCTCCGCGTCGTACGCGCTCAGGCCGAAGTCCATCGCCATCAGGTCCCGGGTCGCCGACTCGACCACCTCGCGGCCCTTGTCCGTGATGGACGCCAGGGTGCCGCGGCCGTCGTTGGGGTTGGGGCGCTTGGAGACCAGCCCGGACCTCACCAGCCGGTCCACGGTGTTGGTCACCGACGTCGGATGCACCATCAACCGCTCGCCGATCTTGGACATCGGCAGCTCGCCGGACTTGGAGAAGGTCAGCAGGACCAGCGCCTCGTACCGTGCGAACGTGAGCCCGTAGGGCTTGACCACCGCGTCGACCTCGGCCAGCAGGATCTGATGGGCCCGCATGACCGAGGTGATGGCGGCCATCGCCGGCACGTTTCCCCAGCGCTGCTTCCAGAGCTCGTCGGCACGGGCGATGGGATCGAACGAGAGACTGAGCGGTTTGGGCACGGACCAGACCCTACCGGCGGGTCAGATGCCGGTCAGCCCTGTCTCGCCCTTCGGTCCGCGAGGCGGACGGGAGACAGGGCCGGCGGCGCCCCGTCAGCCGGCCAGGTGCCGCTCGACGGTCTCCACCTTCGACGTCAGCCCGTCCTCCACGCCCGGGCGGATGTCCGCCTTGAGAACGAGGGAGACGCGCGGCGCGCGGGCCTCCACGGCGGCCACGGCGCGCTTCACCACGTCCATGATCTCGTCCCACTCGCCCTCGACCGACGTGAACATCGCGTCGGTGCGGTTCGGCAGCCCGGACTCGCGGACCACCCGTACGGCGTCGGCGACGTACTCCCCCACGTCCTCGCCGACGCCCAGCGGCGTCACGGAGAAGGCGACGATCACGCGTTCACCACCCCTTCGTTGCGGGCGCGGGACGCGATCACCGCGTCCTCGGCCTCACGCTTCAGCCGCCGCTCGGCGAAGAAGCCGCCGGCCGGCAGCACCGACATCACGAAGTAGAAGGCGGCGGTCCCGAGCGACCACTTCGCCCGGTTCCAGGCGTCGGCCCAGAAAATGACGTAGAGGACGAAGAGGATGCCGTGGACCGGGCCCAAGACCGGGACGGCGTTGAACTCGGTGGTCCGCTTCAGAACCGCGCAGACGAGCAGCAGCAGGAACGAGATCGCTTCGGGGCCCGAGACCAGGCGGAGGCGGCGGAGTGCGGAGGCGGTCTTGATGTCCACGGGTCACCTTCGGAAGGGAGAGACGTCGGCGTCGACGATGCTGTCGGCTTGTGAACGCGCGCACAAGCGTAGCCATTGTGGCAAACTCCGTGGGCGATCACCGCAGGGGGTCGGGGCCGTATCAGGGTGCGACTCCTCCCTCAGGATCTGGGCGCGGCGCAAAAGGGCCGCTACCGTCGCACACGTGGCGATGTTCCGACTTCAGAGCAGCAAGGTTCTCGCCGTCGACATGACCGGGGACGCCGTCAAGGCGAAGAACGGCTCCATGGTCGCGTACGACGGGCAGATGGCCTTCAAGAAGCTCACAGGCGGCGGTGAGGGCATCCGGGGGATGGTGACCCGGCGGCTCACGGGCGAGCAGATGACGCTCATGGAGGTGAAGGGGCACGGCACCTGTTTCTTCGCCGACCGGGCCTCCGAGATCAACCTGGTGACCCTGAACGGGGAGAAGCTGTACGTCGAGTCCAGCAACCTGCTGGCGACCGACGGCGGCCTGCGCACGGGGACCACGTTCACGGGCCTGCGCGGCGCCTCCCAGGGCAACGGGCTGTTCACGACCACGGTCGAGGGCCACGGCCAGGCGGCCATCATGTCGGACGGTCCCGCCGTGCTGCTGCGGGTGAGCCCGCAGTACCCGCTGACCGTCGACCCGGGCGCGTACGTCGCGCACCAGGGGAACCTGCGGCAGTCCTTCCAGTCCGGCGTGACGTTCCGCACGTTCATGGGCGAGGGCGGCGGCGAGGCCTTCCAGATCCGCTTCGAGGGCGACGGGGTGGTCCACGTCCAGCCCAGTGAGCGCAACTCGATCGCGGGGGACGTCTGACATGGGCTTCCGGGAGATCAACACCAAGATCGTCGAGGCGACCGTCGCGCCCGGTCAGCGGCTGTTCAGCCAGCGCGGCGCGATGCTCGCGTACCGGGGCGAGGTGAGCTTCACCCCGAACCTGCGCGGCGGCCAGGGCGGGGTGATGTCGATGATCGGCCGGCGTGTGGCGAACGAGGACACGCCCCTGATGACCGTGGAGGGCAGCGGCACGGTGCTGTTCGGGCACGGCGGCCACCACGTCCAGGTGATCCACCTCTCCGGGGACACCCTGTACGTCGAGGCGGACCGGCTGCTGGCGTTCGAGGGGACGCTCGAGCAGGGCACGGTGTTCCTCGGTTCCCAGGGCGGGGTGATGGGGATGGTCCGGGGCCAGGTCTCCGGTCAGGGCCTGTTCACCACCACGCTCAAGGGACACGGGGCGGTCGCCGTGATGGCGCACGGCGGGGTGATCGAGGTGCCGATCACGCCCCAGCGTCCGGTGCACGTCGACCCGCAGGCGTACGTCGCCCACCACGGCGACGTACGCAACAAGCTCTCGACGGCGCTCGGCTGGCGGGACATGGTGGGACGCGGCTCCGGGGAGGCCTTCCAGCTGGAGCTGAGCGGCAGCGGCGCGGTCTACGTCCAGGCCTCGGAGGAGAAGCTGTGAGCACGTACGGAACGCCGGGCGCCGGGGCCGCGGCCTTCGACCCCATGACGCTGCCGTCCGACGACAGCGTCAACGACTACACCTTCTGCGTGGAGCTCAAGGGCACCCAGTGGTTCATGCAGAAGGGGAAGATGATCGCCTACTACGGCGCCATCGAGTTCAACGGCATCGGGCACGGGCGACTCGACCGACTTGTCCGGAAGGCGTTTCATTCGCCACTGCACGCGAGCGACTGGGTCGTGGCGGAGGGCTCGGGCAAGATGCTGCTCGCCGACCGGGCCTTCGACGTCAATTCGTACGACTTGGACGACGGCAATCTGACCATTCGCTCGGGCAACTTGCTCGCTTTTCAGCCAAGTCTGTCGCTGAAGCAGTCGATCGTGCCAGGTTTTCTGACACTGATCGGAACCGGAAAGTTCGTGGCGGCGTCCAACGGACCGGTGGTGTTCATGGAACCGCCGATCAGGGTCGACCCGCAGGCGCTGGTCGGCTGGGCGGACTGCCCGTCACCGTGCCACCACTACGACCACGGCTACATGACCGGCCTCCTGGGCGGTCTACGTGCGATGACGGGCCTGGGCGGGGCGTCCGGCGAGGAGCACCAGTTCGAGTTCGTCGGCGCCGGCACGGTGCTGCTGCAGTCGTCCGAGGCCTTGATGACGGAGCAGGCCACGGGGGCGCCTCCGCAGCAGCCCGGGGTGCCCGGCGGGGGCGGACCGGGCGGGGCCGGACCTGGCGCAGGCGGACCGCGCCTTCCCGGACAGCTGGGAGACCTCCAGCGTCGCTTCGGGCTGTGAGCGGTAATGTGCGGGGTGTGACATCGAACGCCTGCACGTGGTGTCACACGGAAGCCCTATTAGTTCGCCTTTCAACTTCCTTAGGTAGACTTCATTCATGGAGACCGAGACGGCCACCCGCTGGCTGACCAATGCGGAGCAGTGCGCCTGGCGCACCCACCTGGAGGTCAACAAGCTGCTGACCTACCAGCTCGAGAAGGATCTGCAGCCGTTCGGCCTGACAATGAACGACTACGAGATCCTGGTGAACCTGTCCGAGTCGGAGGACCGGCGGATGCGGATGAGCGACCTCGCCTCCGCCACGATGCAGTCCAAGAGCCGGCTCTCCCACCAGATCACCCGGATGGAGAACGCCCACCTGGTCCGCCGGGAGAACTGCGAGTCGGACCGCCGCGGCCTCTACGCGGTTCTCACCGACCACGGCATGGAGACGATGCAGAAGGTCGCCCCGCACCACGTGGCGTCGGTGCGCCGGCACTTCATCGACCTGCTCTCCCCCGAGGCCCTGATCGAGCTCGACAAGGCCCTCAAGCCCATCGCGGAGCACCTGCGGGGGCAGCGGGGACGACTCTGACGTCCCCGGCGTCCTCCTGACGCCTACGCCCGAGGCGTGCCCCGGTCCGCGCCGGCGAGCGGCAGGCGGAGTTCGAAGAGGGCTCCGCCCGCCGGCGCCGCGCCCGCGGTGAGCGTGCCGCCGTGCCGTACGGCCACGTCGCGCGCGATCGCCAGACCGAGACCGGCCCCGCCGTCGTCCCGGCTGCGCGCCGCGTCCAGCCGTACGAACCGCTCGAAGATCCGCTCGCGGTCGGCCTCCGCCACCCCCTCGCCGTCGTCGGCGACGCCCACCACGGCCGCGCCGCCCTCCCGCCGCACGGTCACCGTGATCCGCTCACGGGCGTGCCGCTCCGCGTTGTCCAGCAGGTTGGCGAGCACCCGGGAGAGCTGGCCGCGCGACCCGGAGACCTCGACGGGCTCCGCCTCCACCGTGACGCCCTCGCGTCCCGCGGCCGCCTCCCGGGCCAGCGCGGCCAGGTCCACCCGGGTGCCGGCGGGCCGCTCCCCCGTGTCCAGCCGCGCGAGCAGCAGCAGGTCGGCGGCGAGGTTCTGCAGCCGTACGGTGTCCTCCACCGCGCCGTCCAGATCGAGCAGTTCGGGGTGGGCGGCCGCGACCTCCAGTTGGGTGCGCAGCGAGGCGATGGGGCTGCGCAGCTCGTGGGACGCGTCGGCGACGAAGGCGCGCTGCCGCTCCACGGAGGCCTCCAGCGCGGCGAGCGTGGCGTTGGTGGTGCGGGCGAGCCGGGCGACCTCGTCGTGCGTCGCCGGTTCGGGGACGCGGCGGCGGAGGTCCTCGGAGGCGGTGATCGCGGCCATCTCCCGGCGGATGCCCTCGACGGGCCGCAGGGCCCTGCCGGTGACCAGCCAGGTCACCGCGGCGACGACGCCGAGCAGCAGCGGAAAGCCGATGAGCATGGCGGTCAGCGCGGTGCCCACGGCGCTGTGCTCCGCGGCCAGCGGGGCGCCCGCGTGGACGGTGAGGCGGCCCCGGTCGGGGGTCTCCACCTCGACGGCGGCGAAGCGGTAGTCCTCGGTGTCGCCGTCGATGGTGGCGGTGCCGTTGGTGTAGCTCGCGCCAGGGGCGATCTCGCCGGGGTCGAGGGAGTCGTCGTCCCGGTCGTCGCGGTCGTCGTCCCGGTCGTCGGGGTCGTCACGGTCGTCCTCGTCGGACGGGGCCGGCGCGGGGGTCACCTCGGAGGTGCCCGTGCCGCTGATCCGCTCCAGGTCCTCCGAGGCCGCGAGCAGGACGCCGTCCTCGTCGACGATCTGCACGGGGGTGTCCTCGGCGTCCAGCCCGGAGAGCTTGTCGAGCGGAGTACGGGCGGCCAGTTCGGAGGCGACGGCCTGCGCGGAACGCTCGGCCCGGGTGCCCGCCTCGCCGGTCAGGTTGGCGCGCAGGGACAGCAGGAGGGCCGTGCCGGCCGCGACGAGGGCCACGGCGACGACGAGCGTGGCGCCGAGCGTCGCCCGGGAGCGGACCGAGCCGAACAGCCTGCTCACGGCGCCGTCTCCAGCCGGTATCCGGCGCCGCGCACCGTGCGGATGAGGTTTGCGCGGAGCTTGCGGCGCAGGGCGCTGACGTAGACCTCGACGATGTTGGGGTCGCCCTCGTACGCGAAGTCCCAGACGTGCTCCAGGATGTCGGCCTTGGACACCACCTCGCCGGCCCGCAGCACCAGGTGCTCCAGCACCGAGAACTCCTTGGCCGTCAGCTCGGCCTCCTCCTCCCCGAGCCACACCCGGCGGGCGGCGGTGTCCACCTTCAGGTCACCGTGCACATGGACCGGGGACGCGCCCGCGGTCCGCCGGCGGCGCAGCAGCGCCTTCACCCGGGCGACCAGCACCACGTAGGAGAAGGGTTTGGTCAGATAGTCGTCGGCGCCGGTGTCCAGGCCCTCGGCCTCGTCGTACTCGCCGTCCTTGGCGGTGAGCATCAGGATCGGCACGTCGTGCCCGGCGGCGCGCAGGGCGGCACACACCCGGTAGCCGTTGAGGCCGGGCAGCATGATGTCGAGGATCACCAGGTCGTACGGCTCGGTCGTGGCCCGGTCCAGCCCCTCCCGGCCGTCGTGCACGACGTCGACGGCGTACCCCTCGGCGGTGAGGCCCTTGGCGAGGGAGAGGGCGAGGCGCTTTTCGTCCTCGACGATCAGGAGTCGCATGGGACCCAGGGTCGCAGGGGGAAGCTGAAGATCGCTTCAGGCTGCTTCAGCCTCCGCTCAGCGTCGGTGGGCGACCTTGATGGCAGTACAGCGCGAAGCACACCGACTCGGGAGGAACGCACATGAAGCGCAACATCGTGATCGCCGTCGTCACGGCCGCGGCACTGGTGGGCGGGGGCACGGCGACGGCCCTGGCGGTCGCGGGGGACGACGACGACACGACGTCGGTGACGCGGACGGACGACGACCGGGACGATCGCGGTGAGGACCGCTCGGACGACCGGGACGACCGCGCTGAGGACCACTCGGACGACCGGGACGGCGATGACGACGACGGTGCGGTCCGCGCCGCCGCCGGTGGCGTGACCGCCGCCGAGGCCATCACCGCCGCGCTGAAGCACACGCCGGGTACGGCCGTCTCCGCCGAACTGGACGACGGCTCCTGGGAGGTCGACGTCCTCGCCGAGGGCGACACCTGGCACACGGTCAGGATCGCCCCGGACAGCGGCAAGGTGCTGGGCGCGCAGAAGGACGACGAGGACGACGCCGCGGAGGTGCGCGCCGCCCTCAAGGGTGCCTCGGTGACGGCCGAGGACGCGGCGAAGGCCGCGGCCGCCAAGGGGACCGTCGTCTCCGTGGATCTGGACGACGACGGCGACGACCGGGGCTGGGAGGCGGAGACCCGTGCCTCCGGCGGGGACGAGCGGGACTGGAGCGTCGGCCTGACGAGCGCTTCGGTCACGGCTGACCGCGACGACGACTGACCAAGAGTTTCCTCGCCCCCGCCGCCCCTTCCCGTCCCGTCCCCGGGGGCTGCGCCCCCAGACCCCCATCGGCCCTGGCGGGCCTCGTCCTCAAACGCCGGACGGGCTGAGAATCAGCCCCTCCGGCGTTTGAGGAGCGGGGTCCGGGGCGGAGCCCCGGGTCGGGACGGGAAGGGGCGGCGGGGGCGAGAACGCCGTGCTCAGCCGTCGGACGAGCCACCCTGGGTCAGACCCTCGACCAGCTCGTCCGCCGCCCGGTACGGGTCAAGCTGACCCGCGACGATGCGCTCCGCGAGCGCGCCCAGGCGACGGTCGCCGTGGAGGTCTCCGATGCGCCGGCGCAGGGCCGTGACGGCGATCGTCTCGACCTCGTGGGCCGCGCGGGCGCGGCGGCGTTCCGTGAGGACGCCCCGTTCCTCCATCCACGCCCGGTGTTTCTCCAGCGCCTCGACGACCTCGTCGACGCCCTCCTGGCGGGCGGCGACCGTCTTGACGATCGGGGGGCGCCAGTCGCCGGGGCCGCGGGACTCGCCGAGGCCCAGCATGTGGTTCAGCTCGCGGGCGGTGGCGTCCGCTCCGTCGCGGTCGGCCTTGTTGACCACGTAGACGTCGCCGATCTCCAGGATTCCGGCCTTGGCGGCCTGGATGCCGTCGCCCATGCCGGGGGCGAGGAGAACCACGGAGGTGTCGGCCTGGGAGGCGATCTCCACCTCCGACTGGCCGACGCCCACCGTCTCGACGAGGATCACGTCGCAGCCGGCCGCGTCCAGGACGCGGATGGCCTGCGGCGCGGCCCAGGCGAGGCCGCCCAGGTGGCCGCGGGTGGCCATGGAGCGGATGTAGACGCCCGGGTCGGAGGCGTGCTCCGACATCCGGACGCGGTCGCCGAGCAGGGCGCCCCCGGAGAAGGGGGAGGACGGGTCGACGGCCAGGACGCCGACCCGCTTGCCCTGTTTGCGGTACGCG
Organism: Streptomyces sp. BJ20; assembly: GCF_022869105.1. Classification (NCBI taxonomy): domain Bacteria; kingdom Bacillati; phylum Actinomycetota; class Actinomycetes; order Kitasatosporales; family Streptomycetaceae; genus Streptomyces; species Streptomyces sp. BJ20. Next base: position 1,346,499 of record NZ_CP094918.1, on the reverse strand, counting down.
GTCACCAGCGCCGAGGTGGACGTCGACTTGCCGACGCCCGGGGAGCCGGTGAGACCGACCACGTAGGCGTTGCCCGCGAGCGGCGCGAGGGCCGCCATGACCTCCCTGAGCTGCGGTGACGCCCCCTCCACCAGGGAGATCAGCCGGGCCACGGCCCGTGGCCTGCCCTCTCTGGCCTGGGCCACCAGAGTGGAGACGTCCTGCATCACAGCTCCGTTCGCGTAAGGGAAGTCGGCAACAACCGGGTCAGGCCTTGGGTACTCGCACGATCAGCGCGTCACCCTGGCCGCCGCCACCGCAGAGCGCCGCGGCGCCGACACCGCCGCCGCGCCGCTTCAGCTCCAGCGCCAGGTGCAGCACCAGCCGCGCGCCGGACATCCCGATCGGGTGACCGAGGGCGATGGCGCCACCGTTGACGTTCACCTTTTCGGTGGAAACGCCGAGGTCCTTCATTGACTGGACGGCAACCGCGGCGAAGGCCTCGTTGATCTCGATCAGGTCGAGGTCGGAGACCTCCATGCCCTCCTTCTTGAGAGCGTGGCGGATGGCGTTCGACGGCTGCGACTGGAGCGAGTTGTCGGGGCCGGCCACGTTGCCGTGGGCGCCGATCTCGGCGATCCACTCCAGGCCCAGCTCCTGCGCCTTGGCCTTGCTCATCACGACCACGGCCGCCGCACCGTCCGAGATCTGCGAGGAGGAGCCGGCGGTGATGGTGCCGTCCTTGGCGAACGCGGGGCGCAGCTTGCCGAGGGACTCGGCGGTGGTGTCGCCGCGGATGCCCTCGTCCTTGCTGAAGAGCACCGGGTCGCCCTTGCGCTGCGGGATCTCGACCGGGGTGATCTCGGCCTCGAAGACGCCGTTCTTCTGCGCGGCGGCGGCCCGCTGGTGGGACAGGGCGGCGATCTCGTCCTGCTCCGGGCGGGCGATGCCGAGACGGGTGTTGTGCTTCTCGGTCGACTCGCCCATGGCGATGTTCTCGAAGGAGTCGGTCAGGCCGTCGTGCGCCATCGCGTCGAGCATCTGCACCGCGCCGTACTTGTAGCCCTCGCGGGATTTCGGCAGCAGGTGGGGGGCGTTGGTCATGGACTCCTGGCCGCCCGCCACGACCACGTCGAACTCGCCCGCGCGGATGAGCTGGTCGGCCAGCGCGATGGCGTCGAGGCCGGAGAGGCACACCTTGTTGACGGTGAGCGCCGGGACGTTCATCGGGATGCCGGCCTTCACGGCCGCCTGGCGCGCCGGGATCTGCCCCGCCCCGGCCTGGAGCACCTGCCCCATGATCACGTACTGGACCTGGTCGCCGCCGATCCCCGCACGGTCGAGGGCGGCCTTGATCGCGAAGCCGCCGAGGTCGGCTCCGGAGAACGACTTCAGCGAACCGAGCAGCCGACCCATCGGGGTGCGGGCGCCCGCGACGATGACGGACGTCGTGCCGTTCGTTGCGGATGATGCAGAAGATGCAGAAGTCATGAGCTGCGGTCCCCTTCCGGCTGCACAGCCGAGGAGTGAACGAGGGTTTACTTCGAATGTACTGACGTGCGGGCGACCCCGTCATCGGCCTTTCGGTGTGATCGCGCGCACGTTGCGTAACCGCCCCGGGCGCGCTGCACTGAATCCATGCTGACGCGAATCGACCACATCGGGATCGCCTGCTTCGACCTCGACAAGACCGTGGAGTTCTACCGCTCCACCTACGGCTTCGAGGTCTTCCACTCGGAGGTCAACGAGGAGCAGGGCGTGCGCGAGGCCATGCTCAAGATCAACGAGACCTCGGACGGCGGGGCCTCCTACCTGCAGCTCCTCGAGCCGACCCGCGAGGACTCCACCGTCGCCAAGTGGCTCGCGAAGAACGGCGAGGGCGTCCACCACATCGCTTTCGGTACGGCGGACGTCGACGCGGAGGCGGCCGACATCAAGGAGAAGGGCGTACGCGTTCTGTACGAAGAGCCCCGGCGCGGTTCCATGGGGTCACGGATCACCTTCCTGCACCCGAAGGACTGCCACGGCGTACTGACAGAACTGGTCACTTCCGCGCCCGTTGAGTCGTCCGAGCACTGACCCACGTACATAAGGGCCGGTAGGGTTGGGTCTGGTCGCCGCTCGAAGCGTGGTGACCGGGTCCCGTCGTGTTCGGCGACGGGATCGCCGGGGCCGGGTGGCGGGGGGCGAGCGCGGGGCAGCAGCCCATGCTCCGCCGATGATCTGACACCATTCCCCGGGGGCTCCGTTCGGGATGGGCGGAGCTCGGCCAGACTTGCGACCAGGGGACGGATGGGACCGCGCAGTGCGGGGCTACGAGAGCCAGGAGCGAGAGCCGGCGGCTGACGTCGACCACCTCTCTCGGTTCGAAGCCGAGATGAAGCGGCTGAAGACCGAGCGGGAAAAGGCGATCCAGCACGCCGAGGACCTCGGCTACCAGGTCGAGGTGCTGCGCGCCAAGCTGCACGAGGCGCGGCGCACCATCATGTCCCGCCCCGCCTACGACGGCGGCGACATCGGCTACCAGGCCGAGCAGTTGCTCCGCAACGCGCAGCTGCAGGCCGACCAGCTGCGCGCGGACGCCGAGCGGGAGCTGAGCCAGGCCCGCGCCCAGACCCAGCGCATCCTCCAGGAGCACGCCGAGCAGGCCGCCCGCCTCCAGGCGGAGCTGCACCAGGAGGCGGTGACCCGGCGCCAGCAGCTCGACCAGGAGCTGGCGGAGCGCCGCCAGACCGTCGAGACGCACGTCAACGAGAACGTGGCGTGGGCGGAGCAGCTGCGGGCCCGCACCGAGGAGCAGGCCCGCCGCCTGATGGAGGAGACCCGCGCCGAGCGGGAGCAGGCCCTGGCCGCCGCGCGCGAGGAGGCCGAGCGGCTGACCGCCGAGGCCCGCCGCCGCCTGCAGAGCGACGCGGAGGCGGCCCGCAGCGAGGCCGAGCAGTTGCTGCGCCGCGCCCGCACGGACGCCGAGCGGCTGCTGAACGCCGCGTCGACGCAGGCCCAGGAGGCCACCGAACACGCCGAGCAGCTGCGCACCTCGACGGTCACCGAGTCGGAGTCGGCGCGCCGCCAGGCGCAGGAGATGAGCCGGGCCGCCGAGGAGCGGATGGCCGAGGCGGAGAGCGCGCTGCGCGAGGCGCGCTCCGAGGCCGAGAAGGTGCTCGCCGAGGCGAAGGAGGCCGCCGCCAAGGCGCTGGCGTCCGCCGAGGCCGCCAACGAGACCCGCACACGCACCGCCAAGGAGCAGGTGGCACGGCTGGTCAGCGAGGCCACCAAGGAGGCCGAGTCCACCAAGGCGGACGCCGAGCAGCTGGTCGCCGACGCCCGCGCCGAGGCCGAGAAGATCGTCGCGGAGGCCGCGGAGAAGGCCCGTACGCTCACCGCGGAGGAGTCGGCCACCCAGCTGTCCAAGGCGGCCAAGACCGCCGAGGACGTGCTCAACAAGGCCTCCGAGGAGGCCAAGCGGACCACCAAGGCGGCCGCCGAGGAGGCCGAGCGGATCCGCCGCGAGGCGGAAGCCGAGGCGGACCGCCTGCGCGCCGAGGCGCACGACATCGCCGAGGAGCTCAAGGGCGCGGCGAAGGACGACACCAAGGAGTACCGCGCCAAGACGGTCGAGCTGCAGGAGGAGGCGCGCCGGCTGCGCGGCGAGGCCGAGCAGCTGCGCGCCGACGCGGTCGCCGAGGGCGAGAAGATCCGCGCGGAGGCCCGTAAGGAGGCCGTGGCGCAGATCGAGGAGGCGGCCACATCCGCCGAGGAGCTGCTCGCCAAGGCCAAGGCGGACGCGGACGAACTGCGGTCCACCGCGCAGACGGACAGCGAGAAGGTCCGCACCGAGGCCATCGAGCGCGCCACGACGCTGCGCCGGCAGGCCGAGGAGACCCTGGAGCGCACCCGCAAGGAGGCCGAGCGGCACCGCGCGGAGGCCGTGGAGCAGGCCGACGCGCTCAAGGAGGACGCCGAGCGGGCCGCGCGCGAGCTGCGCGAGGAGACCGAGCGGGCCGTCGAGGCGCGGCGCGCGGAGGCGGCCGACGAGCTGACCCGGCTGCACACGGAGGCCGAGGAGCGCCTCGCCTCGGCCGAGCAGGCGTTGAGCGACGCGCGCGAGGAGGCCGCCCGGATCCGCCGCGAGGCGTCCGAGGAGGCCGAGCGGCTGCGCACGGAGGCCGCCGAGCGGATCCGTACGCTCCGGCAGCAGGCCGAACAGGAGGCCGAGCGGCTGCGCGACGAGGCCGCCGCGGACGCGTCGGCGTCCCGGGCGGAGGGCGAGGCCGTCGCCGTGCGGCTGCGGTCGGAGGCCGCGGCCGAGGCGGAGCGGCTCAAGGCCGAGGCGCAGGACAGCGCGGACCGGATGCGCGCGGAGGCCCAGGCGGCCGCCGAGCGGATCGGCACCGAGGCGTCCGAGACGCTGGCGGCGGCGCAGGAGGAGGCCGCGCGGCGGCGCCGGGAGGCGGAGGAACTCCTCGGGGCGGCCCGCGAGGAGGCCGACGAGGAGCGCCGGCGGGCCCGCGAGCAGAGCGAGGAGCTGCTGGCGGCGGCGCGCACCCGGGTGGAGGAGGCGCAGACCGAGGCCGTACGGCTGGTCGAGGAGGCGGACCGGCGCGCCACGGAGATGGTGTCGGCGGCCGAACAGCACGCCCAGCAGGTGCGGGACTCCGTCGCGGGGCTGCACGAGCAGGCGCAGGAGGAGATCACCGGGCTGCGCAGCGCCGCCGAGCACGCGGCGGAGCGCACCCGGCGCGAGGCCGAGGAGGAGGCGGACCGGGTCCGCGCCGACGCCTACGCGGAGCGGGAGCGGGCCAGCGAGGACGCGGGCCGGATGCGGCGCGAGGCGCAGGGGGAGGCCGAGGAGGCCAAGTCCCTGGCGGACCGCACGGTTTCGGAGGCGATCACGGAGGCGGACCGGATCCGCGCCGAGGTCTCCGAGCACGCGCAGCGACTGCGCACCGAGGCGTCCGACACGGTCGCCGAGGCCGAGCAGGCCGCGGCGCGCACCCGGGCGGAGGCCCGCGAGGACGCCAACCGGATCCGTTCGGACGCGGCGACGCAGGCGGACACGCTCATCACCGAGGCGCGCAGCGAGGCGGAGCGGCTCACCGACGAGACGGTCACCGAGGCCGAGCGGGTGCGTTCGGAGTCGGTGGCCAAGGCGGAGAAGCTGATCGCGGACGCCACCGGCGACGCGGAGCGGCTGCGCGCCGAGGCCGCCGAGACCGTGGGGTCCGCCCAGCAGCGGGCGGAGCGGCTGCGGCACGAGGCCGAGCGGGTCAAGGCGGACGCGGAGTCGGAGGCGGAGCGGCTGGTGTCCTCCGCGCGCGAGGAGGCCGAGCGGACGCTGGACGACGCCCGCAAGGAGGCCAACAAGCGGCGTTCGGAGGCGGCCGAGCAGGTCGACACCCTCATCACGGAGACCACCGCCGAGGCGGACAAGCTGCTCACGGAGGCGCAGCAGCAGGCGCTGAAGACCACGGCCGACGCCGAGTCGCAGGCGGACACCATGGTGGGCGCGGCCCGCAGCGAGGCCGAGCGGCTGGTGTCCGAGGCGCGGGTCGAGGGCAACTCCCTGGTGGAGAAGGCCCGTACGGACGCCGACGAGCTGCTGGTCGGCGCGCGCCGGGACGCGACGCAGATCCGGGAGCGCGCGGAGGAGCTGCGCGACCGCATCACCACCGAGATCGAGGAGCTGCACGAGCGGGCCCGGCGCGAGGCCGCCGAGACCATGAAGTCCGCCGGCGACCGCTGCGACGCGCTGATCAAGGCCGCGGAGGAGCAGCTTGCCAAGGCGGAGGCCAAGGCGAAGGAGCTCGTCTCCGAGGCCAACTCCGAGGCGGGCAAGGTGCGCATCGCCGCCGTGAAGAAGGCCGAGGGCCTTCTGAAGGAGGCGGAGCAGAAGAAGGCCACGCTCGTGAAGGAGGCCGAGGAGCTGAAGGCCGAGGCGGTGCGCGAGGCACGGCGCACCGTCGAGGAGGGCAAGCGCGAGCTGGAGGTCCTCGTCCGGCGCCGCGAGGACATCAACGCGGAGATCTCGCGCGTCCAGGACGTCCTGGAGGCCCTGGAGTCCTTCGAGGCCCCGGCGGGCGGCAAGGACAACGGCGTCAAGGCGGGGGCCGCGGCCGGCGCTACCCGTACGGGTGGCAAGTCAGCCGAGAACTAGCAAACCGGGCTAAATCCCTTGTACGGTGAGGGCTTTGACCATGGCTTTGGCAAGGCTTCCGGCGGCGAGCCACTCAAAAGGGGTGTCATCTTCCGTATCAAACGTGCATCCGCTCGATGACACAGCGCTTCGGCCCCTAGGATTCCACCTATCACCTCACCGGTCTCATTCGACAGGAACCCCATGAGCGACACTTCCCCCTACGGCTTCGAGCTTGTGCGGCGTGGGTACGACCGCGCTCAGGTGGACGAACGTATCTCCAAGCTCGTCTCCGACCGTGACAGCGCTCTCGCCCGCATCACCGCTCTGGAAAAGCGCATCGAAGAGCTCCACCTCGAGACGCAGAACGCCCAGGCCCAGATCAACGACGCCGAGCCGTCGTACGCGGGTCTCGGCGCGCGGGTGGAGAAGATCCTCCGTCTCGCCGAGGAGGAGGCCAAGGACCTGCGCGAGGAGGCCCGGCGCGCCGCGGAGCAGCACCGCGAGCTCGCCGAGTCGGCCGCCCAGCAGGTGCGCAACGACGCCGAGTCCTACGCCGCCGAGCGCAAGGCCAAGGCTGAGGACGAAGGCGCCCGGATCGTCGAGAAGGCCCAGGGCGAGGCCGCCCAGCTCCGCTCCGACGCGCAGAAGGACGCCCAGTCCAAGCGCGAGGAGGCGGACGCCCTCTTCGAGGAGACCCGCGCCAAGGCCGCCCAGGCCGCCGCGGACTTCGAGACGAACCTGGCGAAGCGTCGCGAGCAGTCCGAGCGCGACCTGGCCTCGCGTCAGGCCAAGGCCGAGAAGCGCCTCGCGGAGATCGAGCACCGCGCGGAGCAGCTCCGCCTGGAGGCCGAGAAGCTGCGCACCGACGCCGAGCGCCGGGCCCGCCAGACGGTGGAGACCGCCCAGCGCCAGGCCGAGGACATCGTGGCCGACGCCAACGCCAAGGCCGATCGGATCCGTTCGGAGTCCGAGCGCGAGCTGGCGGCGCTGACCAACCGCCGCGACTCCATCAACGCCCAGCTGACCAACGTCCGCGAGATGCTGGCGACCCTCACGGGTGCCGCGGTCGCCGCCACCGGCGCGCCCGCCACCGAGGACGAGCCCGTCTCCCGCGGCGTCCCGGCGCAGCAGTCCCGGTAACTCCACCGGAGCACCGGCGAACGGACCCAGGGCGAAGCCCTCTGCCACTGCGGTGGCAGAGGGCTTCGCCCCGTTCTAGCGTGGCCGCATGATCGAGCTGGAGGGGCTGACCAAGCGGTACGGCGAGAAGGTCGCGGTGGACAACCTGACCTTCACCGTCCGCCCGGGCATCGTCACGGGCTTCCTCGGCCCGAACGGCGCCGGCAAGTCGACCACCATGCGGATGATCCTGGGGCTCGACCACCCCACGGCCGGGGACGTACGCGTCGACGGCACGCACTACGACCGGCTGAAGGACCCGCTGACGGACATCGGCGCCCTGCTGGAGGCCAAGGGCGTGCACCCGGGGCGCAGCGCCTACAACCATCTGCTGTGGCTCGCGCAGAGCAACGGCATCCCCGAACGGCGGGTGCGGGAGGTGCTGGACGAGGTCGGTCTGACGGCGGTGGCACGGAAGAAGGCCAAGGGGTTCTCGCTCGGCATGGGGCAGCGGCTCGGCATCGCCGCCGCGCTGCTCGGCGACCCGCGGATCCTGATGTTCGACGAGCCGGTGAACGGCCTCGACCCCGAGGGCATCCACTGGATCCGCACGCTGATGAAGTCGCTGGCCGAGCAGGGGCGCACGGTGTTCGTCTCCTCCCACCTGATGAGCGAGATGGCCCTGACGGCGGACCACCTCGTCGTCATCGGGCAGGGCCGGCTGCTCGCCGACACCTCGATGGCGGAGTTCATCCGGCGCAACTCCCGCTCCTACGTCCGGGTGCGCACCCCGCAGCGGGAGGCACTGCTGGACGCGCTGCACCGGGCGGGCGTCACCGCCGTGGACGGCGCGGACGGAACGCTGGAGGTGGACGGGACGCCCGCGGAGGCGATCGGCGAGCTGGCCGCCCGCGACGGGGTGGTGCTGCACGAGCTGAGCCCCCAGCAGGCGTCCCTGGAGGAGGCCTTCATGCAGCTGACGGCGGAGTCGGTGGAGTACCACGCGCACACCGGCGCCCCCCTGCCCCCGCAGCAACAGCAACAGCAGCAGTGGGGCGAGAGCTGGAGGAAGGGCTGAGCATGGCGACGGGACAGGTCGTACGGTCGGAGTGGACCAAGATCCGGTCGGTGGCGTCGACCGTGTGGACGCTGTCGACCGCGGTGGTCGTCACCATCGCGCTCGGCATGCTGATCTCGGCGCTCTCGAAGAACGAGTTCGACAACCTCGGCGAGCGGGAGCAGCTCTCCTTCGACCCGACGTTCATCAGCTTCGCCGGGACCAGCCTGGGCCAGCTCGCGATGATCGTGTTCGGGGTGCTGGTGGTGTCGAACGAGTACAGCACCGGGATGATCCGGGCCTCGCTGGCGGCCGTGCCCAAGCGGGGCGTCTTCCTGTTCAGCAAGCTCGCGGTGGCCACCGCGCTGGCGTTCGTGGTCGGGATGGCGACCAGCTTCGCCACGTTCTTCCTCGGCCAGCTGATGCTCGGCGACCTCAGGGCGTCCATCGGGGATGACGGGGTGCTGCGCGCGGTGGTCGGCGGCGGGCTCTACATGACGCTGATCGCGCTGTTCTCGATGGGCGTGGCCGCGATGCTGCGCTCCCCCATGCTCTCGCTGGGCATCCTGATGCCGTTCTTCTTCCTGATCTCCAACATCCTCGGCAACGTCAGCGCCACCGAGAAGGTCGGCCGGTTCCTGCCCGACCAGGCGGGCAGCAGGATCATGCGGGTGGTCACCCCGGTGGACGACGACACCCCGTACGGCCCCTGGGGCGGGCTCGGCATCATGGCGCTGTGGGTGATCGCGGCGGTCGCCGGCGGCTACGTGCTGCTGAAGCGGCGTGACGCGCAGTGAACGACCGTTCGGGAACGGTTCCGGTCCGCCCGTGATGCACCCTTGAGCGGAACCGTCAGCGCCCCGATAAGCTCCTAACCCTTACGGGGGGCGTATGCCCCGCTGTCCTGAACCTTTCGATGGGTGCGGAGCATGATCGAGGCAGTCGGCCTGACCAAGCGGTACGGCGACAAGACCGCTGTGTACAACCTTTCCTTCCAGGTGCGTCCCGGCGCCGTCACCGGCTTCCTGGGCCCCAACGGCTCGGGCAAGTCGACGACGATGCGGATGATCCTCGGTCTGGACAACCCCACGGCGGGCCATGTGACGATCTGCGGCCACCCGTACGACAAGCTGCCCAACGCTCCTCGGCAGGTGGGTGCGCTGCTGGACGCCAAGGCGGTGCACGGCGGCCGGTCCGCCCGGAACCACCTGCTCAGCCTGGCCCAGCTGTCGGGCATCCCGGCCCGCCGGGTGGACGAGGTGCTGGGCGTGGTGGGCCTGCACGAGGTGGCGGGCCGGCGGTCCAAGGGCTTCTCCCTCGGCATGGGCCAGCGCCTGGGCATCGCCGCCGCGCTGCTGGGCGACCCCCAGGTGCTGCTGTTCGACGAGCCGGTCAACGGCCTCGACCCCGAGGGCATCCTGTGGGTGCGCAACCTGATGAAGGCGCTGGCGGCCGAGGGCCGTACGGTCTTCGTCTCCTCCCACCTGATGAGCGAGATGGCGCTGACCGCCGACCACCTCATCGTGATCGGGCGCGGCCAGCTCATGGCGGACATGAGCGTGCGGGACTTCATCTCCCACAACTCCGCCGACTTCGCGCGGGTGCGCACGCCCGACAGCGAGCCGCAGCAGCGCGAGAAGCTGTCGGCGGCGATCACCGAGGCCGGCGGCCATGTGCTGCCCGAGCAGGACGGCGCGCTGCGGGTGACGGGACTGCCGCTGCCCCGGATCAGCGACCTCGCCCACGATCACGACGTACGGCTGTGGGAGCTGTCGCCGCACCAGGCGTCCCTGGAGGAGGCGTACATGCGGATGACGCAGGGCGCCGTCGACTACCGCTCGACCGTCGACCAGAAGGAAGGGCTCCAGCAGCAGCTGCCGCCGGGCACGCAGCCGCCGATGCCGGTGCCGGGCCAGGGCCAGCCCGGCTGGTACGCCCCGCCGCCGCCCCAGCAGGGCGGGCAGCCCTTCGCCCCGCCGCAGGCCGCTCCCGCGGGCCCCTACGGCGCTCCCCCGGCCCCCGCGGCCGCCCCGGCGGCGAACCCGTACGCGCAGCCTCCGCAGGCGCCGCAGAGCGCTCCCCAGTCCGCCCCCTCCGCCGAGCCGACCAAGTCCGAGGACGCCCGATGAGCACGCCCCAGCCCCCGATGCCGCAGAGTGCCGCAGCCGAGTGGCCGGCCGCCCCCGGTGCCGCGCCCTCCGCCCCCGCCCCGGCGTACCCCACCTACACGTCGCCCATCCCGGTGGTGCGCACCCACCTCGGGCACGCGCTCGCCTCCGAGTGGACGAAGATCAGGTCGGTGCGCTCGACCATGTGGACGCTGGGCGTCCTCGTCGCGCTCGTGGTCGGGATCGGCCTGCTCACCGGTCTGGTGATCGCCAACGCCGACCCCGACCTGGGCGGCGAGAGCCCGCTGTCCCTGGGCTTCTTCGGGCTGCTGCTCGGCTCGATGTGCCTCATCACGCTCGGCGTGCTGACCACCGCCTCCGAGTACGGCACGGGCATGATCCGCACGACGATGGTCGCCTGTCCCAGCCGCGGCCGGGTGCTCGCGGCCAAGGCCCTGGTGTTCTTCCTGGTCGCCTTCGTGGTGACCCTGGTGTGCGCGTCGGTCGTGGGCCTGCTGCACGTGTCGCTGCTGGAGGGGTACAACGCCTCGGAGCCGACCGGCGGGGAATGGCTGAAGGGCACGGTCGGCGTCTCGCTCTACCTGGCGCTGCTCGGCACCCTGTCGCTGGCGGTCGGGTCGATCGTGCGGCACTCGGCGGGCGCCATCACGATCATGATCGCGTTGGTCCTCGCCCCGCTGGTGATCGCGCTGTTCATGTTCTCGCCGTCGCTGTCGGACGTGCAGCAGGCGCTGTTCGAGTACTCCATCCCGAACCAGATGAGCATCTTCTACGCCAACTCCCTGTCGGAGTCGGGCCCGTCGGGCTGGGACCCGCTGTGGATCATGCTGGTCGCCGCGGGCGCCGCGCTCGGCGCCGCGTTCGCCCTGCTGCGGAAGCGGGACGTCTAGGGACGTCCGAAGACCGGGAGGTCCGTCAGAACCTCGGCGCGTTACGGGACCGCTGCACCCGCGTGGTGCGGCGGTCCTTCGCGTTCCAGCAGGCCTTGTGCCAGTGCCTGCGCTCGTCGACGCCGGAGTGCTCGGGCCAGGCCACCACGTGCGGCACCCCGTCCGGGATCAACTGGTCGCAGCCCGGGCACCGGTAGGACTTGCCGCGGGCGCTGCTGCCCGCCACGTGCCGCACGCTCCAGTTCTCGTCCTGCCAGGACTCCGTGGACTGCCAGCCGCCGTACCTCCCGGAGCGGTCGTCCTCGGCGCTCCGGCCGGACGAACCGGCTCCCTTGGGTCGGTTGCGACGCGGGGACACAGGACACCTCACGGGGCTATACAGGATGCACGGACCGCGTCCAGCCTAGCCGCCGCGGACCGGGGTACGCGTACGCCGCCAATCGTCACAAGTCACTCCGTGGCGCGCGGCGGCCCCGTGAGAGCGGCCCATTCTGCAGACAATCCGCAAAATCGCTCACCCGGCCGTGTCCTCGGCACGTGTCGGGGGGTTATGCCCTGCGGGGGAGCTCCGCGTCGGAGCCAAGGAAGCAGGAAGAGCAATGCGCGTTGGAAGTTTCGTGTTGGCCGCCCGGTTCCCCGGGCAGGGCGAAGGGGAAGCGCTGCACCGCGCGGTCCGCTCCGCCGAAGTGGCCGAGGAGTCGGGGCTCGACACGGTCTGGCTGGCCGAGCACCACTTCGTGCCCTACGGCACCTGCCCGTCCGCCGTCACCCTGGCGGCCATGCTGCTGGGCCGCACCCGGCGGCTGCGCGTGGGCACGGCGGTCAGTGTGCTGCCCACCGCCCACCCGGTCGCGCTCGGCGAGCAGGCCGCCCTGCTGCACGTCGCCAGCGGCGGACGGTTCTCGCTGGGCCTCGGCCGCGGCGGCCCGTGGGTCGACCTGGAGGTCTTCGGGGCCGGTCTGGAGGCGTACGAGAAGGGGTTCCCGGAGGCGCTCGACCTGCTGCTGCGCTGGCTGCGCGAGCCGTCCGTGGGAGCCGACGGCGAGCGGTACCGGTTCCGCGAGGTGCCCGTCGTCCCCCGCCCCTCGGAAGCGCTCACCGAGGCCGAGGGCCCGGAGGTCGTGGTCGCCTGCACCTCCCCCGCGAGCGTACGGCTGGCCGCCGAGCGCGGATTGCCGATGCTGCTGGGCATGCACGTCGGCGACGAGGAGAAGGCCGAGATGGTCGCCCTGTGGCGGCGCCACGCGCGGGCCAGTGGCCGCACCTCCGCCGAGGTCGAGGGCGCGGCCCATGTCTCGGCCGGAGTCTGCCAGATCGCGGACCGTCGCCCGGACGCGGCCGAGACCCTGCTGAAGGCCATGCCGGGCTGGCTCAAGCAGGGACTGGACGCGCATGTGACGGTCGACGGCCGTGAGCGCGGTATGCGCGACCCGCTGGCCTACACCGAGCTGCTGTGCGGGCTGCACCCGGTGGGCACCCCGCGGCTGTGCGCCGACCGGCTCGCCGCGACCAGCGAGCGGACCGGCATCTCACGTTTCGCGCTGCTCGTCGAGGGCTCCGGCGACCTGGCTGCGACGGAGGAGAACGTACGGCGGCTGGGGGCCGAGGTCCTCCCCCAACTCACCTGACCGGTCGGGACGTCCAGGGATGCTTGCCGCCCCGGTACAGACTGCACCTCCCGCGTACGGAGCGGCAAGCTATCGATGGAGCGTCAGCAGTCGCGCAGTTCCGGCGACTGGTTGAGCAGTTGGCTGCGCACCGAGGTGAAGCGGGCCAGCGTCTCGTCGACCGAGGAGTCAAGCGGGAACACGGCCACTCGGTGGCAGTTCTGGAAGGCCAGCCGAACACCGAAGTGCCGTTGCAGCGCGCCGCGTATCGCGTCACTCGCGAGCGCACGCAGCAGCTGACCGCGTGCCTGCTCGTCCGGCGGGGGCGTCTGGTTGTCGGCGAAGGTACCGCCGTCCACCTTCAGCTGGGCCACCAGGGAGCTGATCATCTCCCACGCGTAGGGCAGGGAGGTCCGGACGCAGTCGACGAAGGCAGCTTCGTCGACCTCGCCTCGCTCGGCCTGTTCGAGTAGGGCCGGTGAGACGTCGAGCGACATGGGTTCTCCTCTCGCACCCCCAGCACTCGGGGGTTGCCTGACAGATAAGGGAGTGCGCGAAAACGGGCACGCTGCGTACACAGTTCGCGACCTCCCGTTCAATACCGTAAGCACGGGACGGTGACCGCACCAGGAGAACGGGTGGATGCGGAACTTCCTGTAGGCCGGGAATCGGCCATCGCGGAACACGCGTTTTCCAGGAGATACAGGACGCGCCTCATGGGCTTCGAGGGGCGCCTGTGAGGGCGGATCGCGTCCACCCCGGCCGGTCGAGTAGCGTTGCCGACCATGCGTCTCGTCATTGCCCGCTGCTCCGTGGACTACGCCGGGCGGCTCACCGCGCACCTGCCGTCCGCACCTCGTCTGATCCTGGTCAAGGCGGACGGCAGCGTCTCGATCCATGCCGACGACCGGGCCTACAAGCCCCTCAACTGGATGTCGCCGCCGTGCACCCTGAAGGAGGGCGCCGGCGAAGAGGAGGGCGTCTGGACCGTCGTCAACAAGGCGGGCGAGAAGCTCATCATCACGATGGAGGAGGTCCTCCACGACTCGTCGCACGAACTCGGCGTCGATCCCGGCCTGATCAAGGACGGCGTGGAAGCGCACCTTCAGGAGCTGCTCGCCGACCGCATCGAGACCCTCGGCGAGGGCTACACCCTGATCCGCCGTGAGTACATGACGGCGATCGGGCCGGTCGACATCCTGTGCCGGGACGCCGACGGGCAGACCGTCGCCGTGGAGATCAAGCGGCGCGGCGAGATCGACGGCGTGGAGCAGCTCACCCGCTATCTCGAACTGCTCAACCGCGACCCGCATCTCGCTCCGGTGCGCGGCATCTTCGCCGCCCAGGAGATCAAGCCGCAGGCGCGGGTGCTCGCCTCCGACCGCGGCATCGGCTGCCAGATCCTCGACTACGACGCCCTGCGCGGCATCGAGGACGACAAGCTGCGCCTGTTCTGAGCGGCGCGCCACGACGGCACGCGCATGCTCGCCCGCAAGGGCTGGGGGCCGGGTTCCGTGCGGAACCCGGCCCCCAGGTGCGTCCGGTGGGTCAGATCATCGTCTCGTCACCGTCAGGCGTGCCCGGGTCGGTGCTCTGGTCCGCGCTCGCCGAGGTCTCGATGGGGGCGGAGGAGGCGGGACCGCTGGCGGAGTCGCTGGTGGTCGGCTCGCCGGACGGGGTGGGCTCCTCCGTGGGCTCCTCGGTGTCGGGGGACGACGGCGAACCGGTGGGCTCCTCGGTGCCCGTCTCCGTCGGGTCGGGCGAGTTCGAGGTGGGCGGCTTCGGCGACTTGGTCGGCTCGGTGTCCGGCGAGGTCGACTTCGTCGGCTCGCCCGGCTCCTTGCTGCCGGTGTCGTCGTCCGACGGCTCGTCGGACTCCGTGGCCGTCGGTGTCGGGTCGTCCGCGGTGCCGAGCGTGCCGTCGGGACCGGGGTCGGTGGGTCGGCTGGTGGCCTTCCCCGTGTCGCCCTTGTTGCCGGCCGCCGGGTCCGCGTCGAGGCTGCCGTCGTCCAGGCCCTGGCTGGCGGACGGGTTGACGCCGACGTTCTCCGAGGGCGACGCGGGGTCGTTGCCGGACGTGGCGCCGAGGGTGACGACGGTGCCGAGGACGGCGACGAGCAGCGCGCCCGCCCCCGCCGCGACCAGGTTCCGCTTGGCGAGCCCCTTGAGGCCGCCCGGGACGCCGTCCTTGGTCCGCTGCGGGACCGTCGCGGGCGGCACGACGCCGGGGACGACCAGCCCGGTGTCGGCGGGCGGCTGGAGGTCGGGGAAGGCCATCGGCACCCCGCGGGGCGGGGACGCCGACTCCTCGACGTGCGCCTCGGGCACCTCCTCCGCCGCGGTGGGCGCGATGGCGAGCGGGACGCCGGAACGGTCGGCGACGAGCGCCAGCGCCCTGCGGCCCGCGACCGTGCCGCGCTTGTCGGCGAGGGCGCCGCGCAGGCCGATGGAGGCCTCCAGTTCGGCGCGCGCCCGGTCGAGCTGTCCCGCGCACAGCGCGTGGATGCCCAGCTCGTGGTGGAAGTAGGCCTGTTCACCCACGTCCCCGGCGATGCGGGCGGCCTCCGCGCCGGCCCTGAGCGCCCGCTCCCAGGCGCTCCAGTGCAGCCCGGCGGCGAAGGCGGGAGCGGCGGTGCGGGCCAGACGCACGGCCGTACTGGGCTCGTCGGCGGGGCCGGCGGCGAGCGGCGACAGTGCGGTGAGCGCGGCGAGGATCGCGTCGGACTCGGCGCAGACGCGCTCCGGGGTGACCGAGGGGTGCCCGGTCCACCAGGCGTAGTGCTGCGCGGCCTCGCGGATGCGGGCGTCGGCGTCGTCGGTGTACCCGGCGGCCTCCAGCTGGGCGGGGACGCCCGCGGCGAGCCGGTAGCGGGCGCCGACCGGGGAGACCAGCCCGCAGGAGACCAGTTCGCCGAGGGCGGCGTCGGCGTGGGTGTCGCCCACCAGGGCGGGCAGGTGCGCCTGGTGCGGCACCTCCCCGCCGAGCGCGACGGCGAAGCGCAGGGTGGCGCGGGCGGAGGCGCTGAGCCGGGAGGCGAGCAGCGGGGCGGGCGCGGCGGCCTCGCCGAGGGAGGGCAGCGGGACCTCGTCGCCGTCGGCTGGGTCGTAGGGCGCCTCGTCGGGCCGTACGTCCTCGAAGACGCCGAACTCGTCGACGGCGCTGGTGCCGGCCCGCAGCCGGTCGCGCTGTCGCAGCAGGGCGCCCGCCTGGACGAAGCGCAGCGGCAGGCCCTCGGACTCGAACCACAGGTCGCCCGCCCAGGTGGCCTCCTCGTCGGTGAGGGTGCGGCCGACGGCGTGCCCGAGCAGGTCGAGGCCGGCCGCGCGGTCGAGGCCGGACAGCTCGACGTCCTCGACGCCGGCGTCGGCGGAGGGGTCGGCCACGTCCGGGGTGGCGGCGAACAGGAAGGCGCACTCGGGGGTGGCGTCCAGCAGCTCGTCGAGGGCGGCCCCGCCGAACTCCAGGTCGTCCAGGACGACGACGGCGCCGATCTCGCGGACGCTCTCGAGCAGTTCGTCCCGGTCGGGGCGGTGCAGGGGCGCGTCGAAGACCGCGTGGAAGAGGTCGTGCACGAGGTCGTCGGCGGTGCGGCGGTGGCCGTTGAGGCGGACCACACCGTCGGGCGCGAGGTCGGCGCAGTCCTCGGCGACGACGTCGAGCAGCCGGGTGCGGCCGGAGCCGCCGGGACCGACGAGACGCACGGAGCGGCCGCGGGCGAGCAGCCTCACCAGCGACTCCCGCTCGTCCTGGCGGGCCAGCAGGGGCAGCGCGGGCTGCGCGGGGCCCGGGGGAAGGGGCGGGGCGGCTGCGCGCTCCACCTCGGCGCGTTCGGACTCGGTGAGCCTGCCGGGGCGGGCGGGCCGCTCGGCCGGCGGGCAGGGCTCGATCTCGCTGCCGTCGACGGGGTTGACGGTCAGCAGGAAGTCCCCGGAGACGAGCTGCACCGTGCGGGCGGGCACGGGCGTGTGCTGTCCGAGGTCGGAGGTGAGGGATTCCCTGGGAGGGCGCTGGCGCGGCGTGTCGCCGCCGTGGCCGTACTCCTCGGGTCCCGTGTGGTTCGGGTCCATAGGTCCTAGCCCCCCAAAAGCGTCGTGGCTGAAGCCCTCCCCGGCCTCGCTGCACACCGCGCTGTCGCTTCTGGTCCGGGCCCGCTCGAGGGTTGCAAGGCAGCGGGCAGCCGAACCCTAAACCTTCGGTCAGTATCCACGACAGTCCGGGGTGCCAGGGCGTCCGACTGGTCACGGTCTCGTGAGGATTGTGCGCGCGGCCCGGGGTTCGCGGGCCTGGGCCCGGCTTCTCCGGCTCGTCCGTCGTGCACCCGTACGCCCTTACACGCGGGGCAGCGTGTCCACCCCGATGCCCCCCTCGATCGCCAGGATGCGGTGCAGCCGGGTGGCCACCAACAGGCGCTGCATCTGCGGCGGCACGTCGCGCAGCACCAGGCGCCGGCCGCAGCGGCCGGCCCGTCGGTGGGCCCCCATGATCACCCCGAGTCCGGTGGCGTCCCAGGAGTCCAGTTCGGACAGGTCCAGCACCAGGTCGCCGACTCCGTCGTCGACGGCCGAGTGCAGGACCGTACGGGCGTCCGCCGCGCTGCGGACGTCGAGGCGGCCCCCGACGACCAGCTCGGCGTGGTCGCCCCTGATGTGCATATGCGCTCCCCGTGATGCGTGGTGTGCTCCGCGGTGTCCTGACGGCCGGTGTTGCAACCTCTGACTGCGTGACGGCCGCGGAGGTTGCTGGCTGTGAGCGAACCGATACCGAATTCACCCCGGCGTGTGATGCACGCCGGGGTGTGCGCGGTCTCAGTGCTCGTAGAAGCCCTGCCCGCTCTTGCGCCCGATGTCACCGGCGTCAACCATCCGGCGCATCAGCTCGGGTGCCGCGAACTTCTCGTCCTGCGACTCCGTGTAGATGTTGCTCGTGGCGTGGAGCAGGATGTCCACGCCGGTGAGGTCGGCGGTGGCCAGCGGGCCCATGGCGTGGCCGAAGCCCAGCTTGCAGGCGAGGTCGATGTCCTCGGCGCTGGCCACGCCCGACTCGTACAGCTTGGCGGCCTCGACGACGAGGGCGCAGATGAGGCGGGTGGTGACGAAGCCGGCGACGTCGCGGTTGACGACGATGCAGGTCTTGCCGACGGACTCGGCGAACTCCCGCGCCTTGGCGAGGGTTTCGTCGCTGGTCTTGTAGCCGCGGACCAGCTCGCAGAGCTGCATCATCGGCACCGGTGAGAAGAAGTGCGTGCCGACGACCCGCTCGGGGCGCTCCGTCACGGCCGCGATCTTGGTGATCGGGATGGCGGAGGTGTTGGAGGCGAGGACGGTGTCCTCGCGTACGAGCTTGTCGAGCGTGCGGAAGATCTCGTGCTTGACCTCGAGCTTCTCGAAGACGGCCTCGACGACGACGTCCGCGTCCGCGCAGGCGTCGAGATCGGTGGTCGTGCTGATCCGGCCGAGGGCGGCCTCGGCGTCCTTCGCCTCGAGCTTCCCCTTGGCGACGAACTTGTCGTACGACGCCTTGATCCCGTCCGTGCCCCGCGTCAGCGCCTCGTCGGTGACGTCGCGCAGGACGACGTCCCAGCCCGCCTGAGCGGAGACCTGGGCGATGCCGGACCCCATGAGACCGGCCCCGATGACGGCGAGCTTGCGTGCCACTGTGCGACTCCCCTGATACGCGCTGTCCATGTTCTCCAGGAGCGGACATTAGCGTTCGCGGGGAGCCCTGTGACCGGTAAGTAACGCGCGTCACGTCTCACATGACGGACATCACACCGGCGGCAGACGCGGCGAGAGCCGACGGAGCGTCAGGTCGCGGGCGCCCGCCGTCCCTAGGCCCGGTACGGCCGGGCGGGCCGGTGGTCCGGCGGAAAGCCGTCGCGCGGGAGCGCCGCCGGTGCGAGGGTGGGGGCCGGTGTGTCCGCCCGTCGAAGGAGAGCCCCCGGCATGTCCGTCATCCACCGCACCACCCTCGAGCCGGCCAAGCTGGAGCTGCTGACCGGCTGGCTGCCCACCCG
Organism: Streptomyces sp. BJ20; assembly: GCF_022869105.1. Lineage (NCBI taxonomy): Bacteria > Bacillati > Actinomycetota > Actinomycetes > Kitasatosporales > Streptomycetaceae > Streptomyces > Streptomyces sp. BJ20. Next base: position 1,327,568 of record NZ_CP094918.1, on the reverse strand, counting down.
GCCCTGGTACCGCGGCGGTCCCCAGGAGCCGAAGCTGAGCAAGGCGGGCGGCTTCCGGCTCGACGACCCCGAGGGCGAGGTCGGCATCGAGTTCATGGTGGTCCGGGACGAGTCGGGCGACACCCCGGTCGACTACCTGGTGCCGCTGACCTACCGCGCCGCGCCGCTCGACGGGGCGGACACGGCCCTCGTCGGCACCGCCGAGCACGGGGTCCTGGGCCGCCGCTGGGTCTACGACGCCTGCCACGACCCGGTGGCAGTCGCGGAGTTGGCGGCGCTGGTCGAGGGCCGGGCGGAGCCGCAGGCGCAGAGCGTGAGCCACACGCCCGACCGTGAGGTGAGCCGCGCCCTGGCGGGCGAGGGCCCGGTGCCGGCGGAGTTCCCGGCGGTCGAGGACACCGAGGAGCACACCGAGCTGACCGCGCCGGACGGCACGGTGCTGCGCGTGCTGCGCACCCCGCACCCCGCCCCGGACGGCGCCCCGCAGGCCGAGCCGGGCACGGCGGGCCATGTCACCGGGGCGTGGGACGCGCCGGACGGGACCCGGGTGCAGGGCCTGCTGGTGCTGCTGCTGACGCCGTCGCCCGCACCGTGACAGTGCGCACACGGGAGCCCCGTGTCGCCGGTGCGTCACTAGGCTGACCTCATGGTCAATCTGACACGCATCTACACGCGGACCGGCGACAAGGGCACCACCCACCTCGGGGACATGAGCCGGGTCGCCAAGACCGATCTGCGGATCTCCGCCTACGCGGACGCCAACGAGGCCAACGCGGTGATCGGCACGGCGCTCGCCCTGGGCGCTCTTCCGGACGAGGTGGTCGCGGTCCTCACACGCGTGCAGAACGACCTGTTCGACGTGGGCGCCGACCTGTCGACCCCGGTGGTGGAGGACCCGAAGTACCCGCCGCTGCGGGTCGAGCAGTTCTACGTCGACCGGCTGGAGGAGGACTGCGACCGCTTCAACGAGCAGCTGGAGAAGCTGCGCTCCTTCATCCTGCCGGGCGGCACGCCTGGCGCGGCCCTGCTGCACCAGGCGTGCACGGTGGTGCGCCGGGCGGAGCGCTCGACGTGGGCGGCTCTGGACGCGCACGGCGAGACGATGAACCCCCTCACCGCGACGTACCTGAACCGCCTGTCGGACCTGCTCTTCATCCTGGCCCGCATCGCCAACAAGGAGACCGGCGACGTCCTGTGGGTGCCGGGCGGCGAGCGCTGAGCCCAGGGCCTGTCCGGCGGATCATGCCGGAGACGCGGGGTCACCTGGGTCGCACGGCGCCGCGTCCTTCCCCCGACGTGATCCGCCGGACAGGTTCTACCGGCGCACGACCCGGTACAGGCCCAGCAGGATCTCCGCGCCACCGAGGAGCATGAGCACGACGCCCGTCTTGGGCAGCGACATCACCGGCAGCTCCACCTCCTGGGTCCAGCGCCACAGGGCGAGGCCCCCGAGTACCGTGCCCGCGCCCGTGGCGCAGTGCTCGGCCGCCCGCCTCACCGGCCCACCCGCTCGCGGTCGGCGGCGCCCGGCTCGGCACCGGCGCCGTCCCTCGGGGCCTTCTTGGGCCACAGCCAGTAGGTGAGGGTGATCAGGCCGTGGATGCCGGCCGCCCGCCAGGCGGTGGACCGCCAGGACTCCAGGGAGGTGACCCGGCTCGGGTCGCCCACGTACCAGATGGCGAGCTGGAGCAGCGCGGTCGCCACGGCGGCGGCGATCAGGGTGCCCAGCCAGACCTTGGTCTCGTGCCGGGCGCGGGCCGGGCCGTAGCGCGGCGGCCGGATCAGCGGGCGTCCGTCCAGGCGGTGCGCCGCGTGCCCGTCGAGCCACTTCACCGTGCGGTGGCCGTGGCCGACGGTGTAGCCGATGTAGAGCGCGGCGAGCCCGTGGGTCCAGTCCGGCTCGGCGCCGTTCTTCAGGTCCCACGCGGTGGCGACGAGCAGCACCACCTCCAGCACCGGCTCGCACAGCAGCAGCGCCAGGCCGGTGCGCGGCATCCGCAGCAGGTAGCGGAAGGCCAGGCCGGCCGCCAGCAGCACCCAGAACCCGATCTCGCAGGCGATGATCAAGGCGACGATCACGGTTCGCTCCTCTCGGTCACCCTTCCAGGCTTCCGTGCGCCCCGGCTCGGCGCGTCGTCGTCGCCGACGAGTCCGCGGTACATCGAAAGATGCAGTCCAGGACCGGCCTCGGGGATCAGGCGCACGCCGCGCGCACCGTGTTGGATGGGATCCATGGCCGTACGACCCTTCCGCCCGCCCCGCTTCGACGTGTCCGTCGCGCTCGCCGGCCTCGCGGGCGGGCTGCTGCTGTGGGGGTTCGGGCTGGGCGTGCGGCCGGACAGCGACCCGATCGTGCTGTTCGGCGGCCGGTGGGCGCTGCTGGTGCCGCTCGGCGTCACGGCGTGCTGCGAGCTGCTGCGGCGCACCGCCCCGCGCACGGCGCTGGCGGTCGGCACGCTGGCGCTGGCCGCGGACGTCATGACGCAGGGCAGCATCGCCACGATCGTGATGTACACCGACCTGATGTACGCCGCCGTGGTCTACGGCTCCCCCGCGACCGCCCGCCGGCTGCCGTGGATCACCGGGGTGCTCACACTGGCCGGGATGCTGGTGCCGTACGCCGTGTACCGGGTGCCCGAGGCGCTGCTGATCGGTCTGGTGGTCGGCGCGGTGACTTTCGCGCCGGCGTCGACCGGTCTGATCGTGCGCAACCACCGGGACGCGGCCGTCGCCGCCCGTCTTCAGGCCGAACAGACCGCGCTGCTGGCGGAGATGGACCGGGTCCAGGCGGTCACCGCGGAACGCTCGCGGATGGCGCGGGAGTTGCACGACCTGGTCGCCAACCACCTCTCCGCGATCGCCATCCACTCCACCGCCGCCCTGTCCCTGGACGACCCGGCGACCTCGAAGGACGCGCTCGCGGTGATCCGGGAGAACAGCGTCCAAGGTCTGTCCGAAATGCGACGGCTCATCGGCATCCTGCGCGACGGAGCCGACGACCGGGAGCCTGCCGCCACCCCGACCCTCGACGGGCTCGGCGGGCTGGCCGACAACGCCCGCGCCAACGGCCTCGACGTCGCCCTGGACGCCGAGCCGGGTGCCGTGCCCGCGCCGGTCGAGCTGGCCGCGTACCGGATCGTGCAGGAGTCGCTGACCAACGCGCTCAAGCACGCCGCTCCCGGCCGGGTGAGCGTGTCCCTGCACCGCTCGCCCGACGCCCTGGAGATCCGTGTGACCAGCCCCTACGGCGACCGTGACGGCCCTCGAGCGCCGGGCTCGGGCGCCGGTCTGGTCGGGATGCGGGAGCGGGCGGCCCTGCTGGACGGTTCCTTCGGGGCGGGCCCGGAGGGCGGCCCCGAGGGCACGCTCTGGGTGGTGCGTGCCACCCTTCCGGTCACCGACGTCGAGCAAGGAGAAATGTGATGATCCGGGTCCTGGTCGCCGAGGACCAGTCCGCCGTCCGCGCGGGGCTGGTGCTGATCCTGCGCAGCGCGCCGGACGTCGAGGTGGTGGGCGAGGCGGCCGACGGCGAGCAGGCGGTGGCGCTCGCCCGGGAACTGCGCCCGGACGTGGTGCTGATGGACGTGCAGATGCCGCGCCTGGACGGGGTGTCGGCGACCCGGAAGGTGGTCGGGGAGAACCTCGCGGACGTGCTGGTGCTGACCACCTTCGACCTGGACGAGTACGTGTTCGGGGCGCTGCGGGCCGGGGCGGCCGGGTTCCTGCTGAAGAACACCGAGGCGAAGGACCTGATCGCTGCGGTGCGCACGGTGGCGGGCGGGGAGGGGATCGTCGCCCCGGCGGTGACGCGGCGGCTGATCGCCGAGTTCGCCTCGAAGCCCGCCCGGCCGGTGACGGCGGACCCGTCGGTGCTGGACGCACTCACCCGGCGGGAGCGGGAGGTGCTGTCGTGCCTCGGGGAAGGGCTGTCCAATGCCGCTGTCGCGGAGCGCCTGGACATGGCCGAGGCCACGGTGAAGACGCACGTCAGCCGGCTGCTGGCGAAGCTGGAGCTGCGCAGCCGGGTGCAAGCGGCGGTGCTGGCCCAGGAATTGGGCATCTGAAGGCGTCGTGAAGGTTTAGAAGCGAAAGAGTTGCGCACAGTGGTCCAGACCTATTGACCCGTGGTCCAGACCTTTCTATTCTCGCCGCACCGTGGGCACGAAGGCTCAGTCGTGCCCCCATCCCCCAGAAGGAGGCGCGGCATGCGCTTCAGACACAGAGTCGCGGCCGGAATCGCGACCCTCGTGCTCCCCTTCGCCGGCCTCGTCGGCCTCGCGAACCCCGCCCAGGCGGCGACGTCGGCGACCGCGACCTACGTCAAGACCCAGGAGTGGGGCTCCGGCTTCGAGGGCAAGTGGACCGTCAAGAACACCGGCACCACCAGCCTCAGCTCCTGGACCGTCGAGTGGGACTTCCCCGCCGGCACCTCGGTCACCTCCGCCTGGGACGCCGACGTCACCTCCTCCGGCACCCACTGGACCGCGAAGAACAAGGCCTGGAACGGCACCCTCGCCCCCGGCGCCTCCGTCAGCTTCGGCTTCAACGGCGCCGGCTCCGGCTCCCCCGCCAACTGCAAGCTCAACGGCGGCAGCTGCGACGGCGGCTCGACCAACCCCGGTGACAACCCGCCGAGCGCCCCCGGCACCCCCAGCGCCTCGGACGTCACCAACACCTCGGTGAAGCTGTCCTGGAGCGCGGCCACCGACGACAAGGGCGTCAAGAACTACGACGTGCTGCGCGACGGCGCCAAGGTCGCCACCGTGACCGCCACCTCGTACACGGACACCGGGCTCACCGCCGGCACCGACTACTCGTACACCGTCCAGGCACGCGACACCGCCGACCAGCTCGGCCCGGTCGGCGGCGCCCGCGCGGTGCGCACCACCGGAGGCACCACCGAGCCGCCCACCGGCGACAAGGTCAAGCTCGGCTACTTCACCGAGTGGGGCGTCTACGGCCGCAACTACCACGTCAAGAACCTGGTGACCTCGGGCACCGCCTCGAAGATCACTCACATCAACTACGCCTTCGGCAACGTCAAGAACGGTCAGTGCACCGTCGACGACACCTACGCCGCCTACGACAAGGCGTACACCGCCGACCAGTCCGTCAGCGGACAGGCCGACACCTGGGACCAGCCGCTGCGCGGCAACTTCAACCAGCTGCGCCAGCTGAAGGCCAAGTACCCGCACATCAAGGTGCTGTACTCCTTCGGCGGCTGGACCTACTCCGGCGGCTTCGGCCAGGCCGCGCAGAACGCCGCCGCCTTCGCCCGCTCCTGCAAGCAGGTCGTGGAGGACCCGCGCTGGGCCGACGTCTTCGACGGCATCGACATCGACTGGGAGTACCCGAACGCCTGCGGTCTCACCTGCGACAACAGCGGTCCGGCGGCCTTCCGCACCCTGATGCAGGCGCTGCGCGCCGAGTTCGGCCAAAACTACCTGGTCACCGCGGCCATCACGGCGGACGGCTCCAACGGCGGCAAGATCGACGCGGCCGACTACGGCGGCGCCGCCCAGTACCTCGACTGGTACAACGTGATGACCTACGACTACTTCGGCGCCTTCAACGCGCAGGGGCCGACGGCCCCGCACTCGCCGCTGACGTCGTACCCGGGCATCCCGCAGGCCGGCTTCAACTCGGCCGACGCCATCGCCAAGCTGAAGGCCAAGGGCGTCCCGTCCAAGAAGCTGCTGCTCGGCATCGGCTTCTACGGCCGCGGCTGGACCGGTGTCACCCAGTCCGCCCCCGGCGGCACCGCGACGGGCGCCGCGCCCGGCACCTACGAGGCGGGCATCGAGGACTACAAGGTCCTCAAGAACAGCTGCCCGGCCACCGGCACGATCGCCGGCACCGCGTACGCCCACTGCGGCAGCAACTGGTGGTCCTACGACACCCCCGCCACCATCAACTCCAAGATGGCGTGGGCGAAGTCCCAGGGCCTGGGCGGCGCCTTCTACTGGGAGTTCAGCGGCGACACCGCGAACGGTGAGCTGGCCTCCGCCGTCGACGCCGGACTGAAGTAACGCGCACCCGCTGAAGCACATCGCCCCTCCTCCCTGCCGGGAGGAGGGGCGATGTGCTTCAGCGGGTGATCAGGCGACGTTCACCCTCTGCCCGGGAGGCGCCGCCTCCAGCCAGGCGAGGAAACCGGTCAGCGCGTCCTCGCTCATCGCGAGCTCCAGACGCGTGCCCCGGTGGAGACAGGCGAGGATCACCGCGTCGGACAGCAGCGCCAGCTCCTCCTCGCCCTCCGGGACGCGGCGGCCGGCCACCTCGATCGCGGAGCGCTCCAGCACGCGGCGCGGACGCGGGGCGTAGGAGAAGACCCGGAACCACTCGACCCGGTCGCCGTTGTAGCGTGCCACCCCGTACGCCCAGCCCTTGCCGCCGACGTCGCCCTTCTCGGGCGCGTCCCAGCGCAGGCTGCAGTCGAAGGTGCCGCCCGACCGCTGGATGAGCCGGCGCCGCAGGCCGAAGACGAAGAGCGCCACCACCACGAGGGCCACGACGATTCCGCACACAGTCAGAGCGAGGACCATCGGCACCGACCTCCTCGTCTCCTAGGTAACGGAACGGAAAAATCATCCAGATCTGCCTCAGCCGCGACCGGCTCCGGATCGCTCCGGTGCCGGCCGCGGCTGAGTGACGTCATCTCACCGCGCCGAAATCAGCGCCCCGCCGTCGCCGCCCGCAGACGGACGTCCGCGGCACGCTGGGCCTCGGCGTCGTCCTCCGCCTTCGCGCGGGCGAGCTCCTGCTCCACGCGCTGGACGTCGATCTCGTCCGACAGCTCGGCGACCTCGGCCAGCAACGACAGCTTGTCGTCCGCGAACGAGATGAATCCGCCGTGCACCGCGGCGACGACCGTCCCGCCCTCGGGCGTGCGGATGGTCACCGGGCCCGACTCCAGCACACCGAGCAGCGGCTGGTGACCGGGCATGACGCCGATGTCGCCGGACGTGGTGCGCGCGACGACCAGGGTGGCCTCGCCGGACCAGACCTCTCGGTCGGCCGCGACCAGCGCGACGTGCAGCTCAGCAGCCAAGGTGGCTCCTCGGGTCACCACCCGGCGGTAGTGCCGGGTGTTGGTTACAAGTCTAGTGGGCGTGGCAGAGGGGGCGGGACGTGCCCGCCCCCTCAAGGGTGAGCCGTTCGGCTCACTTCAGAGCGCGGGGGTCAGGAGACGCCCAGCTCCTTCGCGTTCTTCTTCAGGTCCTCGATGCCACCGCACATGAAGAACGCCTGCTCCGGGAAGTGGTCGTACTCGCCGTCGCAGATCGCGTTGAAGGCCGCGATCGACTCGTCCAGCGGGACGTCCGACCCGTCGACGCCGGTGAACTGCTTGGCGACGTGGGTGTTCTGGGACAGGAAGCGCTCCACGCGACGGGCACGGTGGACGACGAGCTTGTCCTCCTCGCCCAGCTCGTCGATACCGAGGATCGCGATGATGTCCTGCAGGTCCTTGTACTTCTGCAGGATGTTCTTCACGCGCATGGCCGCGTTGTAGTGGTCCTGCGCGATGTAGCGCGGGTCCAGGATCCGGGACGTCGAGTCCAGCGGGTCCACGGCCGGGTAGATGCCCTTCTCCGAGATCGGACGGGAGAGAACCGTCGTCGCGTCGAGGTGGGCGAAGGTGGTGGCCGGGGCCGGGTCGGTCAGGTCGTCCGCGGGGACGTAGATCGCCTGCATCGAGGTGATCGAGTGACCACGGGTCGAGGTGATGCGCTCCTGGAGGAGACCCATCTCGTCGGCCAGGTTCGGCTGGTAGCCCACCGCGGAGGGCATACGGCCGAGCAGGGTCGACACCTCGGAACCGGCCTGGGTGAAGCGGAAGATGTTGTCGATGAAGAACAGCACGTCCTGCTTCTGCACATCGCGGAAGTACTCCGCCATGGTCAGACCGGCCAGGGCCACGCGCAGACGGGTGCCCGGGGGCTCGTCCATCTGGCCGAAGACCAGCGCGGTCTTGTCGATGACGCCCGACTCGCTCATCTCGTCGATGAGGTCGTTGCCCTCACGGGTGCGCTCACCGACACCGGCGAACACCGACACACCGTCGTGGTTGTTGGCGACGCGGTAGATCATCTCCTGGATGAGCACCGTCTTGCCGACGCCGGCGCCGCCGAACAGACCGATCTTGCCGCCCTTGACGTACGGGGTCAGCAGGTCGATGACCTTGACGCCGGTCTCGAACATCTCGGTCTTCGACTCGAGCTCGTCGAAGTTCGGCGCCTTGCGGTGGATCGGCCAGCGCTCGCCCGTGTACTCCTCGTCGGTGTTCAGCACCTCACCGAGGGTGTTGAACACCTTGCCGGTGGTGAAGTCGCCGACCGGCACGGAGATGGAGGAGCCCGTGTCGGTCACCGGGGCCTGGCGGACCAGACCGTCGGTGGGCTGCATGGAGATGGTGCGGACCAGGCCGTCACCGAGGTGCTGCGCGACCTCGAGGGTCAGCGTCTTGAGCTCGCCCTCCTTGGCCGGGTCGGCGACCTGGACGTGCAGGGCGTTGTAGATGTCCGGCATGGCGTCGACGGGGAACTCCACGTCGACGACCGGGCCGATGACCCGGGCGACGCGGCCCGTAGCCGTCGCGGTCTCAACAGTGGTGGTCATTAGTTGTCACTCCCCGCGTTCGCGTCGGCCAGGGCACTGGCGCCACCGACGATCTCGCTGATTTCCTGGGTGATTTCGGCCTGGCGGGCCGCGTTGGCAAGACGGGAGAGCGTGTTGATCAGCTCGCCCGCGTTGTCGGTGGCCGACTTCATCGCGCGCCGCGTGGCGGCGTGCTTCGAAGCGGCCGACTGGAGCAGCGCGTTGTAGATCCGGCTCTCCACGTACCGCGGCAGCAGCGCGTCAAGGACGTCCTCCGCCGAGGGCTCGAAGTCGTACAGCGGAAGGATCTCGCCCTTGCCGGCGGTCTCCGTGGCCGCTTCCTCGAGACGCAGCGGCAGCAGCTGGGAGCCGACCGCCGTCTGCGTCATCATCGAGACGAACTCGGTGTAGACGATGTGGAGTTCGTCCACGCCGCCGTCCGCCGTCTCCGACTGGATGGCCTCGATCAGCGGCGCCGCGACCTTCTTGGCGTCCGCGTACGAGGGCTCGTCGGTGAAGCCGGTGAACGTCTCCGCGATCGTGCGCTCACGGAAGTTGTAGTGGGCCACACCGCGCCGGCCGACGATGTACGTGTCGACCTGCTTGCCCTCGCGCTCGAGGCGCTCGGTCAGCTGCTCCGCCGCCTTGATGGCGTTGGCGTTGAAGGCGCCGGCCAGGCCGCGGTCGCTCGTGAGGAGCAGGACCGCGGCACGGGTCGGGTTGTCCGCCTCCGTGGTGAGCGGGTGCTTGGTGTTCGACCCGGTTCCGACCGCCGTGACCGCGCGGGTGAGTTCCTGCGCGTACGGCGTGGAGGCCGCCACCTTGCGCTGCGCCTTGACGACGCGCGAGGCGGCGATCATCTCCATCGCCTTGGTGATCTTCTTGGTCGCGGTGACGGATCGGATGCGACGCTTGTAGACCCGGAGCTGAGCTCCCATGAGTCAGGTCCCTTCCTTACGTCACTTGGCGGCGGACGGGGCGTCCTCGCCGAGCAGCTTGCCGTCGCTCGTCTCGAACTGCTTCTTGAACTCGGCGATCGCGTCGGCCACGGCCTGCAGGGTGTCGTCCGACATCTTGCCGCCCTCGCGGATGGAGGTCATGAGGCCCTGCTCCTTGCGGTGCAGGTACTCCAGGAGCTCCTTCTCGAAGCGACGGATGTCGGCGACCGGCACCTCGTCCATCTTGCCGGTGGTGCCGGCCCAGACGGAGACGACCTGGTCCTCGGTCGACATCGGCTGGTACTGGTCCTGCTTCAGCAGCTCGACCATGCGCTGACCGCGCTCCAGCTGCGCCTTGGAGGCCGCGTCCAGGTCGGAACCGAAGGCGGCGAACGCCTCCAGCTCACGGAACTGGGCGAGGTCCACGCGCAGACGGCCGGAGACCTGCTTCATCGCCTTGTGCTGGGCGGAACCACCGACTCGGGAGACGGAGATACCGACGTTCAGCGCGGGGCGCTGACCGGCGTTGAAGAGGTCCGACTCCAGGAAGCACTGGCCGTCGGTGATGGAGATGACGTTGGTCGGGATGAACGCCGAGACGTCGTTGGCCTTCGTCTCGACGATCGGCAGACCGGTCATCGAGCCGGCGCCCATGTCGTCGGAGAGCTTCGCGCAGCGCTCCAGCAGACGGGAGTGCAGGTAGAAGACGTCACCCGGGTAGGCCTCGCGGCCCGGCGGGCGGCGCAGCAGCAGCGACACGGCGCGGTAGGCGTCGGCCTGCTTCGACAGGTCGTCGAAGATGATCAGGACGTGCTTGCCCTCGTACATCCACTGCTGGCCGATGGCCGAGCCGGTGTACGGCGCCAGGTACTTGAAGCCGGCCGGGTCGGACGCCGGGGCGGCGACGATGGTCGTGTACTCCAGCGCGCCGTTCTCCTCCAGCGCGCGGCGGACCGACGCGATGGTGGAGCCCTTCTGGCCGATGGCGACGTAGATGCAGCGGACCTGCTTCTTCGGGTCGCCGGTGCGCCAGTTGTCACGCTGGTTGATGATCGTGTCGACGGCCAGCGCGGTCTTGCCGGTCTGGCGGTCGCCGATGATCAGCTGACGCTGACCACGGCCGATCGGGGTCATGGCGTCGACGGCCTTGTAGCCCGTCTCCATCGGCTCGTGCACCGACTTGCGCTGCATGACCGTGGGGGCCTGCAGTTCGAGGGCGCGGCGGCCCTCGGTCTCGATCTCGCCGAGGCCGTCGATCGGGTTGCCGAGCGGGTCGACCACGCGGCCGAGGTAGCCCTCGCCGACGGCGACGGACAGCACCTCGCCGGTGCGGGTGACCGGCTGGCCCTCCTCGATGCCGCTGAACTCACCGAGGACGATGGCACCGATCTCGCGCTCCTCGAGGTTGAGGGCGAGGCCGAGGGTGCCGTCCTCGAACTTCAGCAGCTCGTTGGCCATGGCCGAGGGCAGGCCCTCGACCTTCGCGATGCCGTCACCGGCCAGGGTGACCGTACCGACCTCCTCGCGCGAGGCCGCGTCCGGCTTGTACGACTGGACGAAGTTCTCCAGCGCGTCCCGGATCTCCTCCGGCCGGATCGTGAGCTCCGCCATCTGAGTTCCCTGCTCTCCTTGTTGGGCCCGAAGTTTCACTTGGGGGGGATGGGGACTCCCCCCTACAGGAGGTGAATCCTCTGCACGGCCCAACCAGGGCCGTAAGTACGTACTGCCTATGAAGTATGTGGTGCTCAGCCCGCCAGGCGGCGGCCCGCGTCCTCGAGCCGGTCCGCCAGGGAGCCGTTGATGACCTCGTCACCGACCTGCACCCGGATCCCGCCGACGACCGCGGGGTCGACGTCGAGGTTGAGGTGCATCCGACGGCCGTAGAGCTTCGCCAGGGCGTCGCCCAGGCGCTGCTTCTGTCCGTCGCTGAGCGGCACCGCGGAGGTGACCACGGCCACCATGCGGTCCCGGCGCCCGGCGGCGAGCTTGGACAGGGACTCGAGTCCCGACTCCAGGCTACGTCCACGCGGCGCGGTCACGAGGCGCGTCACCAGACGCACCGTGACCTCGTTCGCCCGGCCTCCGAGCAGGCTGCGGAGCAGCTCGCCCTTGGCGGAGGCGGTGGCGGACCGGTTGGTGAGTGCCGCGCGCAGCTGGGTGTCGGAGGCGACGATCCGGCCGAACCGGAACAGCTCGTCCTCGACACCGTCGAGCGCGCCCGCCTTCTGGGCCGCGGTGAGGTCGGCGATGTTCGCCAGCTCCTCGAGCGCGTCCACCAGGTCGCGGGACTGCGACCAGCGGGAGCGCACCAGGCCGGCCACCAGGTCGGCGGCGGTGCCGCTGACCTGCGAGCCGAGCAGGCGCCGTGCCAGGTCGGCCTTGGCCTCACCGGCCTGCGCCGGGTCGGTGAGGACCCGACGCAGCGACACCTCGCGGTCGAGCAGCGCGGTGACGGCGGCCAGCTCGTCGGCGAGCGCGGCCGCGTCCACGGACGTGGAGTCCGTCAGCGCGTCGAGACGCTCACGTGCGGCTGCCAGGGCCTCGCGGCTCGCTCCGTTCATCGTGCGGCCTCTGCCTTCTGGTCGAGCTCGTCGAGGAAGCGGTCGATCACGCGGCTCTGCCGGGCGTGGTCCTCGAGGGACTCGCCGACGAGCTTGCCGGCCAGTTCGGTGGCGAGCTTGCCGACGTCCTGGCGCAGCGCGGACGCGGCGGCCTTGCGGTCCGCCTCGATCTGGGCGTGACCGGCGGCGACGATCTCCTCGCGCTGCCGCTGGCCTTCCGCGCGCATCTCGGCGATGAGCGTGGCGCCCTGCTCCTGCGCCTCCTGGCGCAGACGCGCGGCCTCGTGCCGGGCCTCGGCGAGCTGGGCCTTGTACTGCTCCAGGACGCTCTGGGCCTCGGTCTGGGCGGCCTCGGCCTTCTCGATACCGCCCTCGATGGCCTCGCGGCGCTCTTCCAGAACCTTGTTGATGTTCGGGAGGAGCTTCTTGGCGAGGAAGCCGAAGACGATGACGAAGGCGAGCAGGCCGATGACAAGCTCAGGGATCGGCGGGACGAGGGGGTTCTCCCCCTCGCTCGCCGCGATGAGCAGCTGGCTCATGTGAGTGCCTTTCGTCTAGTCGGCTGGACTGGTCTGGTGGCTCAGTAGCCGTAGACGAACGGCATGACCAGACCGATGAGGGCGAGCGCCTCACAGAAGGCGAAGCCGAGGATCTGGTTGGCACGGATCAGGCCGGCGGCCTCGGGCTGGCGGGCCAGCGCCTGGGTGCCGTTACCGAAGATGATGCCGACGCCGACGCCCGGGCCGATCGCGGCGAGGCCGTAACCGATGGAGCCGAGGGAGCCTTCGACAGCAGCAAGGGTCGCAGACATGCCAGTTCTTCCTTTTCTTTACGGACCGGTGGGGGTTGGCCACCGGACGATCTGTGGAGGTGGAGGGCAGTGGCTCAGTGGTGCTCGGCCATGGCGCCCTGGATGTACGTGCAGGTCAGCAGCACGAACACGTACGCCTGGAGGGCCTGGATGAACAGCTCGAAGGCCGTCATCACGATCACCATCACGAAGGAGACACCCGCGTAGGCGATGCCGATGCCGTTCAGCATGTACCAGGTGGCGATGGTGAACAGCAGCAGCAGGGTGTGGCCCGCGAACATGTTCGCGAAGAGTCGCACGGCGTGGGTGAACGGCCGGATCAGCAGGTTCGAGAAGAGCTCGATCAGCATGGCCAGCGGCAGCACCGGGCCGAGCGACTTGTCGTAGCCGGTGACGTTCTTCCAGAAGCCGACGAAGCCCTGTCGCTTGAAGGTCAGCACGACCCAGGTGATGTACACGACCAGGGCGAGGACCAGCGGGTACGAGATGATCGACGTCACCGGGAACTGGGCGACCGGGATGATCGACCAGAGGTTCATCATCCAGACGAAGAAGAAGAGGGAGACGACGAACGGAACGTACTTCTCGCCCTCCTTCTTGCCGATCGTCTCGTAGACGACGCCGCGGCGGATGAAGTCGTACCCCGCCTCCGCGACCATCTGGAGCTTGCCGGGGACGACCTGCGGACGGCGGAAGGCGGCCCAGAAGAAGCCGATGATGATCACCGAGCCGAGCAGCGCCAGCAGCATCGTCTTGTTGAAGTACAGGTTGCTGTCTCCGTCGCCCCACAGGGGCTGGAACAGGAACGAGTGCAGGCCCGGAGACACTTCCGCGAAGCCACACCCGTCGAAGAGGTGGCAGTTGGTGTCGAAGGCGAGCACCTGCGTCGGGTCAGCACTCACCGCGGGCTCCTTCAGCGTGGCGCATAGGTACGGCAACCTCGTTGTGTCGGCGCGGCGCTGAGCCGCGGTTCGGCACGGGACTGGTGTTACGGATGTGGGGGCGGCTGGGGGGCATCTCGCCTCGCGATTGAGCAGGCGTCAGCTGGGATGCCCGCGCCCGCGATGCCGCAGTTGGCACCGGACGATAGCAGGGTTGTGCATGCCTCTTTATCCCGGCCCTACCCGTCACGACGAGTGCCCCGATTTTTCGGACTTCGTGTCCGTCGTCGACTCGGGTTCGACGTAGAGAATCTTGGACTTCATGTGGGCCCGCGTCTGCGCCGCGATCCATGTGAGGGTGCCGGCGAGAAGCGTGATCGCGAAGGCCTTGGGGTGGAACAGCGTGGTGTTCTTGAACACGGCCAGGAAGACGAACAGCAGCAGGATCTGCGTCGCGTAGAGCAGCAGCCCCATCGCCTGGAACAGGTGAGGGAGCGACTTGGCGGTGCGCTGCAGGACGTAGAGACCGAGGCCCATGAACAGGACCACCACGACGGTGGCGACGACCGCGCCGATCGCTCCCTTGCCGCCCACCGTCAGGCCACTGACGAGCACGGCTACGGCTCCGACGGCAGCCGTGGGCACGGCGGCCTGGGCCAGGATCCGGGCGTCATTGGACGGCATGGCGGCAACTCCGCAATTCACAGGGGGCGTGGTGTCGTCATGGACGAGCGTAAACCCCCGGGCCGGGTGCGATTTCACCGCACCGGTGAGCCGTCAGAGGGCGGCTCGTCGGCTCTTTCCGGGGACTCGTGAACGGTATCACAAACTATTTGATGCAGTCTTTACCTGAATGGTGTGCGCGGAGTCACACGTGAGGGCGAACGTGCACGTCCGAGCGTGCACCGGACCCCTATGTCTGATATTGGGGCGGTTGGTGAACCCAACTCCGTCCCATAGGTCCCCCACGACTTGGCAATGCTCTAGTCGAATTCTTACCTTGACCGTGACCGGTCGGCCAGGCGTGCGCGGGATCCCACGGCGCTCGCGCCGTTGACGCCGGAGACACCGGCGGCCACCGGCATACGGTCCCCCGCGGCGTTCTCCTGGAGCCCCTCCACGGCCTGGGCGTCCGCCTCCGCGGCGGTCTCCGGGACGTCGGCCTCCGCCGCGCTCCCGCGCCGGTAGCGCGGCGGCACGAACGCCTCCGCCCAGCGCGGGGCGCGCGGGGTGAAGCGCGGCAGCAGAAGCAGCACCAGACCGATCGTCGAGAGGATCACCACGCTCAGCACGATCCACATCGACGCCGAGTTCACCGAGTACGCCAGTGCGCCGAAGGCGATCAGCGCCGACCAGAAGTACATGATCAGCACCGCCCTGCTGTGCGAGTGCCCGATCTCCAGCAGCCGGTGGTGCAGATGCCCCCGGTCCGCGGCGAACGGCGACTGGCCGCGCCAGGTGCGCCGCACGATCGCCAGGATCAGGTCGGCGGCCGGCACCGCGATGATGGTCAGCGGCAGCAGCAGCGGGATGTAGACCGGCACCGTCTGGTGCACGGCCTCCTTCTCCGAACCGGCGAACAGCTTCAGCGCGTCCGGGTCCACCTGCCCGGTGACGGAGATTGCGCCGGCCGCCAGCACCAGCCCGATGAGCATCGAGCCGGAGTCGCCCATGAAGATCCGCGCCGGATGCATGTTGTGCGGCAGGAAGCCCAGGCACATGCCCATCAGGATCGCCGCGAACAGCGTCGCCGGGGCGGCCGCCTCGATGCCGTACGAGTACCAGATGCGGTAGGCGTACAGGAAGAACGCCGCCGCCGCGATGCACACCATGCCGGCCGCGAGACCGTCCAGGCCGTCGACGAAGTTGACCGCGTTGATGGTGATGACCACCAGGGCGACGGTGAGAAGCGTGCCCTGCCACTGGGTGAGCGCGACCGAGCCGACACCGGGGATCGGCAGCCACAGGATCGTCAGACCCTGCATGACCATCACGCCGGCGGCGATCATCTGCCCGCCCAGCTTGATCAGCGCGTCGATCTCGAACTTGTCGTCCAGGACGCCGATCAGCCAGATCAGCGCGGCCCCGGAGAGCAGCGCCCGCGGTTCGTTGGACTTCTCGAACAGCGTGTTGAGGTTGGTCAGGTGGTCGGCGACCAGCAGACCCGCGCACAGACCGAAGAACATCGCGATCCCGCCGAGCCGCGGAGTGGGCTCCCGGTGCACGTCACGTGCCCGGATCTCCGGCATCGCCCCCGCCACGATCGCGAACTTACGCACCGGTCCCGTCAGGAGGTACGTCACCGCGGCCGTGATGCAGAGCGTCAGCAGGTATTCACGCACGGGCTTCCCCACAGATCTCGCTGGCCTTCACAGCCCCACACCCTAGCGAGGGGTGGATACGTGTGGGGACTGCCGGGTGGTGACGATGGTTGCACGGACGGGCCCGTGAAGCGGCCGGGGACGGCTCAGCGCGGGTACGGCGGGAAGGCCGACACCAGGTCGCGGACGTCCTCCCGGGCCCGTGCCGCGTCCGTGCCGCCGCGCAGCACGCTCGCCAACATCCCGGCGACCAGCGTCATCTCCCGGGTACCCATGCCCTGCGTGGTCACGGCCGCGGTGCCCAGCCGCAGCCCCCGGTCGTCGTCGTGCGGCAGCGCACAGCAGTCGAGGACCATGCCCGCCGCCGCCAGCAGGCCGCGCGCGGTGCGCCCGTCGACGCCGAGCGGGGCCGGGTCGGCGGTGATCAGGTGGGTGTCGGTGCCCCCGGTGGTGACGGTCAGCCCTTCCGCGGCGAGCGCGGCGGCAAGCGCCCGCGCGTTGGTGACCACCTGGTGGGCGTACGCGGCGAAGACAGGCGTGGCCGCCTCCCCGAAGGCGACCGCCTTGGCGGCGATGGTGTGCATCTGCGCCCCGCCCTGCGTGAAGGGGAACACCGCCCGGTCCAGTCGCTCGGCCAGCTCCGTGCCGCAGAGCAGCATCCCGCCGCGCGGCCCCCGCAGCACCTTGTGGGTGGTCGCGCAGACGATGTCCGCGTACGGCACCGGGCTGGGCGCCGCTCCCCCGGCGATCAGGCCCATGGGGTGCGCCGCGTCCGCGATCAGACAGGCGCCCACGTCGTCGGCGACCTCACGGAAGAAGGCGTAGTCGATGTGGCGCGGGTAGGAGATGGAGCCGCACACGATCGCCTTGGGGCGGTGGGCGCGGGCCAGAGTGCGGACCTGCTCGTGGTCGATCAGGCCGCTCTCCGCGTCCACCCCGTAGCCGACGAAGTCGAACCAGCGGCCGGAGAAGTTGACCGGCGAGCCGTGGGTGAGGTGCCCGCCGTAGGGCAGGCCGAGGGCGAGGACGGTGTCGCCGGGGCGCAGCAGGGCGGCGTAGGCGGCGAGCACCGCCGAGGAGCCGGAGTGCGCCTGGACGTTGGCGTGTTCGGCGCCGAACAGCGCCTTGGCGCGGTCCACGGCGAGCCGTTCGGCCACGTCGACGATCTCGCAGCCACCGTGGTGCCGGTTGCCCGGGTAGCCCTCGGCGTACTTGTTGGCCAGCGGCGAGCCCAGGGCTGCCAGCACCGCGGGCGACACGAAGTTCTCGGCGGCGATCAGCTGGAGCGTGGTGGACTGCCGCTCGAGCTCCCCGAGCAGCACCTCGGCGAGCTCGGGGTCCTGCCGGCGCAGGACATCGGCCTCGCGCGCAGGGGTGACCGTCATGGTGGACTCCCGGACGTCGGCACTGACGTACGACCAATGTAGGCCCGCCCGTCCCGGTACGCCCGAGTTCTTGCATCCGTCCCGCGGCTCCGTCGGGCGCTCAGGTCCGCGCGGGCACTCCGGTCAGCGCCGTGACCACGGGGTCCAGCGCCTGGTGTATCTCGTCACCGATGGATTGGAAGAAGGTCAGCGGGGCGCCGTACGGGTCGTGCACCTCGTCGGCCTCGGCCGTGGGCGCCAGCAGCCAGCCGCGCAGCGCGGCGGCCGCGCGGACCAGGGCGCGGGCGCGCTTGACCAGGCCGTCCTCCAGGGGAGGCAGGGTCGCCGGGTCGATCGCGTCGACCAGGCGTGTGAACTCCTTCAGCGTGAAGGTGCGCAGCCCCGCCGAGTGGCCCATGGAGATGACCTGGGCGCGGTGGTCGCGGGTCGCGGTCAGCACGAGGTCGGCGCGGATGACGTGCTCGTCGAGCAGCTCCCGGCCGGTGAAGCCGGAGGCGTCCGCGCCGTACTCCGCCAGCACGGTCTCCGCGTGCGCCTCCATCGGGGCGCCCTCGTGGCCCCAGGTGCCGGCGCTCTCGACGATCAGCCCACCGCCCAGGACGCCCAGGCGCTGGTGCACGAAATGCCGGGTCAGCCGCTCGGTGATGGGCGAGCGGCACACGTTCCCGGTGCTGACGTGGAGGATCCGGAAGGTGTCGCGCGGGAGCCCTACGAAGGTGGTCGTGATCTCCGCGGCTCGTTCCCCGTTGCCTATGCCACGCCCCGCCTCAGGGGCCGTCAATTCGCCACCTCGAGGTCGGGTACCACCTTGCGCAGCTCGTCGGGCGAGAGGGCGCCTTCGCGCAGCAGCAGCGGCACCGGGCGGGTGACGTCGACGATGGACGACGGCACGTTGCCCGGGGTGGGACCGCCGTCCAGGTAGACGGAGACGGAGTCGCCGAGCATCTCCTGCGCGGCGTCGCAGTTCTCCGGCGCCGGGTGGCCGGTGAGGTTGGCGGAGGACACGGCCATCGGGCCGACCTCGGTGAGCAGCTCGATGGCGACCGGGTGCAGCGGCATGCGCACCGCGACCGTGCCGCGGGTGTCGCCGAGGTCCCACTGGAGGGACGGCTGGTGGCGGGCGACCAGGGTCAGCGCGCCCGGCCAGAAGGCGTCGACCAGCTCCCAGGCCATCTCGGAGAAGTCCGTGACCAGGCCGTGCAGGGTGTTCGGGGAGCCGATGAGGACGGGCGTGGGCATGTTGCGGCCGCGGCCCTTGGCCTGGAGCAGGTCGGCGACGGCTTCCGAGGTGAAGGCGTCGGCGCCGATGCCGTACACGGTGTCCGTCGGCAGCACCACGAGCTCGCCCCGGCGCACCGCGGACGCGGCCTCACGCAGACCGGTCGCGCGGTCGGTCGCATCGTTGGTGTCGTATCGCCGAGCCATTTGGCGGGCCTCCTCGTACGCGTGTTGCTGGGGGGAAGAAGTATGCGCCGTGCCGGTCACGGCAGCGCCTTGCGTGCGGTGGCGAACCGGGGGCGGTTGTTCAGGTCGGGGTGGTCGGCCGCGTCGGTCCAGCCGCGGTCCTCCGCGAAGATCCACGGCACCTGCCCGCCCTGGGTGTCGGCGTGCTCGACGACGACCACGCCGCCGGGGCGCAGCAGCCGGTGCGCGGTGCGCTCCAGGCCGCGGATCAGTTCGAGGCCGTCCTCGCCGGAGAACAGGGCCAGTTCGGGGTCGTAGTCGCGGGCCTCGGGGGCGACGTACTCCCACTCGGTGAGCGGGATGTACGGCGGGTTGGAGACGACCAGGTCGACCTGGCCGTCGAGGTCCGGGAAGGCCGTCAGGGCGTCCCCCTGACGCAGTTCGACCCTGGACCCCTCCATGTTCTTGCGGGTCCACCTGAGGGCGTCCTCGGACAGCTCCACGGCGTACACGCGGGACCGGGGGACCTCCTGGGCGAGGGCGAGGGCGATCGCTCCGGAGCCGGTGCACAGGTCGACGATGCACGGCTCGACCACGTCCATGGCGCGCACCGCGTCTATGGCCCAGCCGACCACCGACTCGGTCTCCGGGCGGGGCACGAAGACTCCGGGGCCTACCTGGAGCTCCAGGTAGCGGAAGTACGCCCGTCCGGTGATGTGCTGGAGCGGCTCGCGGGCCTCGCGGCGGGCGATGACCTCCCAGTACCGGGCGTCGAAGTCGGCGTCCTTGACCGTGTGCAGCTCGCCGCGCTTGACGCCGTGCACGAACGCGGCGAGCTCCTCCGCGTCGGTGCGCGGCGAGGGCACGCCCGCGTCGGCGAGCCGCTGAGTGGCCTGGGCCACCTCGGCGAGCAGCAGGTTCACTGGTCCTCCGGGCTGTCTTCGGGTGCTTAGGCGGCGGCGAGCTTGGCGGCCGAGTCCGCGTCGACGCAGGCCTGGATCACCGCGTCGAGGTCGCCGTCCAGGACCTGGTCCAGGTTGTACGCCTTGAAGCCGACGCGGTGGTCGGAGATGCGGTTCTCCGGGTAGTTGTACGTCCGGATCTTCTCGGAGCGGTCGACGGTGCGGACCTGGCTGCGGCGGGCGTCGGCGGCCTCGCGCTCCGCTTCCTCCTGTGCCATGGCGAGGAGCCTGGAGCGCAGGATACGCAGGGCCTGCTCCTTGTTCTGCAGCTGGCTCTTCTCGTTCTGGCAGGAGGCGACGACGCCGGTCGGGATGTGCGTGATGCGCACGGCGGAGTCCGTGGTGTTCACCGACTGCCCGCCGGGGCCGGAGGAGCGGTAGACGTCGATGCGCAGGTCGTTGGGGTTGATCTCCACGTCGACCTCCTCGGCCTCCGGGGTCACCAGGACGCCCGCGGCGGAGGTGTGGATGCGGCCCTGCGACTCGGTGGCCGGCACCCGCTGCACGCGGTGCACGCCACCCTCGTACTTCAGCCGGGCCCACACGCCCTGGCCGGGCTCGGTCTGCCCGCGGGTCTTCACCGCGACCTGGACGTCCTTGTAGCCGCCCAGCTCGGACTCGGTGGCGTCGATGATCTCGGTCTTCCAGCCGACGCGCTCGGCGTACCGCAGGTACATGCGCAGCAGGTCGCCGGCGAACAGGGCGGACTCGTCGCCGCCGGCGCCCGCCTTGATCTCGAGGATGACGTCCTTGTCGTCGCTGGGGTCGCGCGGGACCAGCAGCAGCCGCAGCTTCTCGGTGAGCTCCTCGCGCTGCTGTTCGAGGTCCTTGACCTCGGCGGCGAAGTCCGGGTCGTCGGCGGCCAGTTCGCGCGCGGCCTCGATGTCGTCGCCGGTCTGCTTCCAGGAGCGGTACGTGGCGACGATCGGGGTGAGTTCGGCGTAGCGCTTGTTCAGCTTGCGCGCGTTGGCCTGGTCGGCGTGGACCGACGGGTCGGCGAGCTTCTTCTCCAGGTCGGCGTGCTCGGCGACGAGTTCCTCGACGGCCTCGAACATGGTGGGCTCCTGCTGCTGGTACGGGGATGAAGGGCGGGCGACCAAAAACGCCGGTCCCGGCCCGCCCCCGGGCGGGGGCGCGGCCGTGGACCGGCGAATCGGTGCTCGCTACTTCTTGGAGCCGGCAGCCTTGCCGAAGCGGGCCTCGAAGCGGGCCACACGGCCACCGGTGTCGAGGATCTTCTGCTTGCCCGTGTAGAACGGGTGGCACTCGGAGCAGACCTCGGCGCGGATGTTGCCGCTGGAGATCGTGCTACGGGTGGTGAACGACGCGCCACAGGTGCAGCTGACCTGCGTCTCGACGTACTCGGGGTGGATGTCGCGCTTCAAGGTGTCTCCTAGGTTCCGGGAGGGCGCCGGGTCGCCGCCCGCGGGGTGCGGGAGCGTGAACCGGAGCCGACGTACCAGTCTGCCAGGACTGGGGCCGTCTCCCAAAACGGGGGTGGCCCCGGGATCATTCCCGGGGCCACCCCGCGGTCCTCACGGACGGCGTCGCGCTCAGCCCAGCAGGTCGTAGTTCTGGTAGCCGGTGCCCATGGAGACGCGCGTCGAGAAGAACGGCGCCGCGTTGCGGCCGGTGCCCCGGTACGCGTACAGGGTGCCGCTCGGCGTGCGGGCCAGCAGGTCCGCCTTGCCGTCGCCGCTGACGTCACCGACGGTGACGACGGCGTTGTACGTGGTGCTCTTCCACGTGGCCAGCTTGGTGCGGCCCGTGAAGGAGCCGGCGCCGGCCTTGCCCGTGCCCTTGTACAGGTACAGGTCGCCGGTGCTGCGGACGCGGGCCACCAGGTCGGCCCGGCCGTCGCCGGTGAAGTCGCCGTGGCCGCGCAGGACGTCGAACCCGGCCCAGCCCGTGCCCGTCTTCAGACGGGTGGAGAAGGTGCCGTTGCCCTTGCCCGGGTAGGTCCACAGCACGCCCGCCGAGTCCACCATCAGCAGGTCGGGCACGTAGTCGCCGGTCACGTCACCGGGGGTGACGATCTGGCGGACGGACTTCCAGCCGGTGCTGAGCCGCTTGGTGGCCCAGCTGTTGCTGGAGATCACGTAGTGCGCCCAGTACAGGCTCCCGTCCGTGGCGCGGTAGACGAGGTCCTGGTAGCCGTCCCGGTCGAGGTCGGTCTGGAGGACGACGTTGACGCCCCTCCAGTCCCCCCACTCCTCCTGGGCGGAGAACCGGGAGCTGAGCGAGTTCCGTGAGTAACCGACACCCGTGGACTTGTTGCGGACCCACAGGTCGGCGCGGTGGTCGCCGTTCATGTCGGTGTCGTCGATGCGCGGGTAGGTGACGCCGACGTAGCTCGTCACCTTGGTGAAGACGCCGAAGGCGCCCTTCTCCACGCAGTCCCTGACGCCCCAGGAGACGACGCCCACGATCCGGTTGTTGACCACCAGCGGACCACCGGAGTCGCCGTTGCAGGCGGTGGTGGTGCCGGCGTCGCTGCCGGTGGCCGGCGCGCCCGCGCAGACCATGTGACCGCGGACGTAGTCGCTGCCCCAGTAGGCGCCGCAGGTGGCGTCGGACTGGATCGGCAGCGTCGCCGTCTTCAGGTACTCGGAGATCTCGTTGTTGGTGGAGGTGGTGCGCCCCCAGCCGTAGACCCGGGCGTTGGTCCCCGCCGCGTACGACGCGGTGTCGCCCGCGGTCGTCATGCGCAGCGGCGTGGCCTTCACCGGCACCGGCAGCGTGAGCAGCGCGATGTCGTTGTCGATGGTGGCCTCGTTGTACGCCGGGTTGTGCCACTGCCGCCAGACACCGGTGGCGGTGCCGCCGTGCAGGTCGCCGTCCGCGGAGGGCAGCTGGGTGGCGCCCGTGACGACGGCGCCGTTCTGGTACCAGTTGTAGCCCTTGACGCAGTGCGCGGCGGTGAGGATCTTCGTCGGCGCGACGACGACGCCGCCGCAGAAGAAGCCCTCGTCGTAGACCGGGTCGTAGTAGTGCAGCTGCGCCATCCAGGGCGCCGCGGAGATCGTGGTGGTGGTACCACCGATGATCTTCGCGTCGATGCCGGAGTCGGCCTTGCCGCTCGTGCTGAGCGGCGCCTTGTCCTTGGCCCGGGCGGCCTCGTCCGCCGCCATCGCGTCCACGACGCGACGGATCAGCTCGGACTGGGACGGTGACTCCGTCGCCGGAGTGACGTTCGGCTCGGGCAGCGCGGGCGCCGCCTGGGCCGCCGGCGCCGACAGGAGCGCCGCTCCGACGGCCACGGCGGCACCGGCCGCGGCCACGGCGAACCGGCGTCTGCGACGGCCGGGTCCGGACATGGGTGTAACCATGCAATTCCCCCCTCGGGATGCTGAGTTCGAGCGTCGGGTCCCGTTCAGGGACAGCTCGAAGCAGCGTGATCGTACACCTGTCCGACCACATCCGTGCACGAAAAACGGCCGTCCCGTGAAGGGACGGCCGTTCGCGTGGCCCCGCGGGGGCCCGAGAAGGGGGTGACGTCAGTCGCCGTTGCCCGGCGTCGGCGTCGTCTTCTGGATCTGCATCAGGAACTCGGCGTTCGACTTCGTCTGCTTCATCTTGTCGAGGAGTAGTTCGACCGCCTGCTGCTGGTCGAGGGCGTGCAGCACCCGGCGCAGCTTCCAGACGATGGCGAGCTCGTCGCTGGCGAGCAGGATCTCCTCCTTACGGGTGCCGGACGCGTCGACGTCCACCGCGGGGAAGATCCGCTTGTCGGCGAGCTTGCGGTCGAGCTTGAGTTCCGCGTTGCCCGTGCCCTTGAACTCCTCGAAGATCACCTCGTCCATGCGGGACCCGGTGTCCACCAGGGCGGTGGCGAGGATGGTCAGCGAGCCGCCGTCCTCGATGTTGCGGGCCGCACCGAAGAACCGCTTCGGCGGGTACAGGGCGGTCGAGTCGACACCACCGGACAGGATGCGGCCGGAGGCCGGGGCGGCGAGGTTGTACGCACGGCCCAGACGCGTGATCGAGTCGAGCAGCACGACCACGTCGTGACCCAGCTCCACCAGGCGCTTGGCACGCTCGATGGCCAGCTCGGCGACCGTGGTGTGGTCCTCGGCCGGGCGGTCGAAGGTCGAGGAGATGACCTCGCCCTTCACCGACCGCTGCATGTCGGTGACCTCTTCCGGACGCTCGTCGACGAGGACGACCATCAGGTGGCACTCGGGGTTGTTGTGCGTGATCGCGTTGGCGATCGCCTGCATGATCATGGTCTTGCCGGTCTTCGGCGGGGCCACGATCAGACCGCGCTGGCCCTTGCCGATCGGCGACACGAGGTCGATGATCCGCGTGGTCAGCACACCCGGGTCGGTCTCCAGGCGGAGCCGGTCCTGCGGGTACAGCGGGGTCAGCTTGTTGAACTCCGGGCGACCGCGGCCGTGTTCGGGCGCCATGCCGTTGACGGAGTCCAGGCGGACCAGCGCGTTGAACTTCTCGCGCCGCTCGCCCTCCTTGGGCTGACGGACGGCACCGGTGATGTGGTCGCCCTTGCGCAGGCCGTTCTTGCGGACCTGGGCGAGGGAGACGTACACGTCGTTCGGGCCGGGCAGGTAGCCGGAGGTCCGGATGAAGGCGTAGTTGTCGAGGATGTCCAGGATGCCCGCGACCGGGATCAGGACGTCGTCCTCGTTGATCTGCGGCTCCTGCACCTCGTCGCGGCCACGGCGGCCACGGCGGTCGCGGTAGCGGCCGCGACGGCCACGGCGGCCGCCTCCGTCGTCGTCGTACCCGTCGTCCTGACGGCCCCCGCCGCCCTGCTGGCTCTGCTGACGGCCGCCGCCCTGGTTCTGCTGCTGGTCGTCGCCCTTGCTGCGGCGGTCGCCACGGTCACCGCGGTCGCCGCGGTCGCGGCCCCGCTCACGGCGGTCGCGGCGGCGGCCCTCGCCGCCGTCGTGGTCGGACTTGCCCTCGCCCTGCTGGGACTGCTGCTGCGCCGGGGCGTCGGACTTGGTCTCGGTCTTCGCCTCGGCCGTGATCGTCTCGGTCGCGGCGGCCGGGGCGCCCGCGTCGGCGGTGGCACGACGGCGGCGGCGCTCGGGGGCGCCCTCCGGGGCCTGCTCGGCGGCGGAGGCCTTCGGCGAGGGCTGACCGGGGATGTCGATCTGCTGCTGGGCCGCGGCCTTGTCGGCGGGCGCCTGCTCGTCCTTGGCCTCGGTCTTCTTCTCGGCCTTCTCGGCCGTGTCACCCGTGCGCGTGCGGGAGGTCGCGCGGCGCTTGGGCTTGGTCTCGGCGGACTCGGCCTTGGCCGGGGCGTCCCCGGAAGGGGCGCCTCCACCGGCGGCCTGCGCCTCCTTGATGACCTCGATCAGCTGGCTCTTGCGCATGCGCGCCGTGCCCCTGATACCGAGGCCGGATGCGACCTGCTGCAGCTCGGCCAGCACCATGCCCTCGAGGCCGGTACCGCGGCGCCGCCGGGAGCCGGCACCGGAGGCAGGCGCGGAAGCGTCCGTGGCGGGCGCGGCAGCGGTCTCCTCGACACGTGCGCCCATCAGATCGGTGGTGTCGCTCACGAAGGGTCCTTCCCTGGAGCGGACGTCGGCCTGTCTGGCTCGGCGACCGGTTGTGCTGTCCGGCATCGTTCCCTGATGTGTGGACCGTGCCGGGGCGGTTGTCCGCCTGCGCGGCGGAAGAGATATCTGGTGATGGCGCTACCTCGAGCCGTGGCACCCGGTGTCACGTGGCGTGGTCGCACCGATTCCGAAGCTCCCCCAGAGGGGGTGCCCCCGCCTGCGGGCCGTTCAGTGTCCGCGTACGACGTACTGCCCGCGTACGTAGCAGTGAACACAGTGCGGCTTGGGGGGCTCCCGGAAGAATGTCTGTCCCGGACGGGGACACGAGGCACCTCGCCATGGTGGGGTCGGGTGCAGACTTGAGGTTAACACTACCGGATCCAACAAACATTCCCCCTCTCCAAATCCGGCAACCGTGTCAGGTGGCGAGCGGAAGGACGCTCGCTCCCTGGACGTCCAGGCTCAGCCGGTTGGCGGCCCAGTCGGCGCCGGCGAGCGCTTCGACCTTGTCGGCCGTGCCCGCGTCGGCCAGCGCCATGACCGTCGGTCCGGCGCCGGAGATGACCGCGGGGATTCCGTCCCCGCGCAGCCGCTCCACCAGTGCGGCGCTCTCCGGCATCGCCGGGGCGCGGTACTCCTGGTGCAGGCGGTCCTCGGTGGCGGGCAGCAGCAGCTCGGGGCGCCGGGTGAGGGCCTCGACGAGCAGGGCGGCACGGCCCGCGTTGGCGGCGGCGTCGACGTGCGGCACGGTGCGCGGGAGCAGTCCGCGCGCGGTCTCGGTGAGGACCGGCTTCGCGGGCACGAAAACCACCGGAACGATGGAATCGGCGGGCTCCATCCTGATCGCCCGGGCGGCGCCGCCCTCCATCCAGGACAAGGTGAAACCGCCGAGCAGACAGGCGGCCACGTTGTCGGGGTGGCCTTCGATCTCTGTGGCCAGCTCGAGCAGCGCGGTGTCGTCGAGCTTGCTCTCGGCGCCTATGGTCACGGCGCGGGCGGCGACGATCCCGGCGCAGATGGCGGCCGAGGAGGAACCGAGGCCCCGGCCGTGCGGGATGCGGTTGGCGCAGACGATCTCCAGCCCGCGCGGCTGCCCGCCGAGCAGGTCGAAGGCGGTGCGCAGGGAGCGTACGAGAAGGTGGCTCTCGTCCCGCGGGAGGGTTTCGCTGCCCTCCCCCGCGATGTCGATGTGCAGCCCGGAGTCGGCCACCCGGACGACGACGTCGTCGTAGAGACCCAGCGCCAGGCCGAGGGCGTCGAAGCCCGGGCCGAGGTTGGCACTGGTGGCGGGGACGCGCACCCGGACGGCGGCGGCGCGGAACGCGGGACCGGCCATCGCTCGAAGACTCTCCTTGAGCTGCGTGGACTGTCGAATGACGTTCGATGGACATTCGATGACGTACGAGAACCCTGGGGCCGCCGCCGACCGGGCTGGCCGGCCGCTTCCGGGCCGTCCCGGATCACTGGCGGGACCCTGGGGACGACGCACTGCCGCGGCATATGCGGCGGGCGGGTTTCCTACAGCCTATCGAAGGAAGGTTCACCTGCGACATAGGGCGCACAGAAGGCGCACGATGCGTGTCGCAAGCCCCCTGTGCACCCCCTGTGGGAAGCGTCCCCGGGCCAGCGCGTCCTTACGCCGGTTGCGGCGCGTCCTTACGCCGGTTTCGGCGGGTTCGCGTCGCCGGAAACGCGCGGGGTCGCTTCGCCGTAAGCACGCGGGTTCGCACGGGCCGGAAGAGCCGAGCCCTCGTAGGCCGGACGAACCGGGCCACCGTGAGCCGGACGAGCCCGGGACCGCCGTTGGCCGCACGAGCCGAGTCGCCGCGGGTCAGGCGAGCCCGGGGCCGCCGCAGGCCGCACGAACCGAGCCGCCACGGGCCGGACGAACCGGGCGCCCTGGGCCCGACGAACCCGAGGCCGCCGCAGGCCCGACGAGCCGAGCCGCCACGGGCCGGACGAACCGGGCACCGTGGGCCCGACGAACCCGAGGCCGCCGCAGGCCCGACGAGCCCAGGGCCGCCGTGGGCCCGACGAGCCCAGGGCCGCCGTGGGTCAGGCGAGCCCGAGCCGCTGGGCGGCGGTCGCGGCGTCGACCGGGACGGTGACCGGCTGCGGGGCGCCGGCGACGGCCCAGTCGGGGTCCTTCAGACCGTTGCCGGTGACCGTGCACACGATCTTCTGGCCCGGGTCGACCCTGCCCTGCTCGGCCGCCTTCAGCAGACCGGCGACCGACGCGGCGGATGCGGGCTCGACGAAGACGCCCTCCTGAGAGGCCAGCAGCCGGTAGGCGCGCAGGATCTCACGGTCCGTCACCTCGTCGATGCGGCCGCCCGACTCGTCCCGCGCGGCGAGCGCGAGCTGCCACGAGGCGGGGTTGCCGATGCGGATGGCGGTGGCGATGGTCGACGGGTCCTTAACGACCTCGCCGCGCACGATCGGGGCGCTGCCGGAGGCCTGGAAACCCCACATGCGCGGGGTGCGGGAGCTGACGCCGTCGGCGGCGTACTCCTTGTAGCCCTTCCAGTACGCGGTGATGTTGCCCGCGTTGCCCACCGGCAGGACGTGGATGTCGGGGGCGTCACCCAGCATGTCCACGATTTCGAAGGCGGCCGTCTTCTGGCCCTCGATGCGCACCGGGTTGACCGAATTGACCAGCGCCACCGGGTAGTTGTCGCTCAGCGAGCGGGCCAGCGTGAGGCAGTCGTCGAAGTTGCCGTCGACCTGGAGGATCTTCGCGCCGTGCACCAGCGCCTGGCCCATCTTGCCCAGCGCGATCTTGCCCTGCGGCACCAGGACGGCGCAGACCATCCCGGCCCGCACCGCGTACGCGGCGGCGGAGGCGGAGGTGTTGCCCGTGGAGGCGCAGATGACCGCCTTCGCGCCCTCCTCCTTGGCCCGGGAGATGGCCATCGTCATGCCGCGGTCCTTGAAGGACCCGGTCGGGTTCGCGCCCTCGACCTTGAGGTGGACCTCGCAGCCGGTGCGCTCGGAGAGCACCTGCGCGGGCACGAGCGGCGTACCGCCCTCACGGAGCGTCACGACCGGCGTGGTGTCCGACACCGGAAGCCGGTCCCGGTACTCCTCGATGATTCCGCGCCACTGGTGGGTCATTGCTGGTTACTCTCCTTCAACCCGCATGATGCTGGCGACACCGCGCACGGTGTCGAGCTTGCGCAACGCCTCCACGGTCCCGCCGAGGGCCGCGTCGGACGCACGGTGGGTGACGACGACGAGCGACGCCTCCCCGTCCTTGCCTTGCTGGCGGACCGTGTCGATCGAGACACCGTGCTCCGCGAACACGGTGGCGACCTGGGCGAGAACACCCGGTTTGTCGGCCACGTCCAGGCTGATGTGGTAGCGCGTGACGACCTCGCCCATCGGCGAGACGGGCAGCGCCGCGTAGGCGGACTCGCCGGGTCCCGTGGTGCCGCCGAGCCGGTTGCGGCCGACCGCGACCAGGTCGCCGAGGACGGCGGAGGCGGTCGGGGAGCCGCCCGCGCCGGGGCCGTAGAACATCAGCTGTCCGGAGGCGTCGGACTCGACGAACACGGCGTTGTAGGCGCCGCGCACGGAGGCCAGCGGGTGGCTGAGCGGGATCATCGCCGGGTGCACGCGCGCGGTGACCGACGCGCCGTCCTCGGCCCGCTCGCAGATGGCGAGCAGCTTGATGGTGCAGCCCATCTCCCTGGCGGAGGCGAAGTCCGCGGCCGTCACCTCGGTCATGCCCTCGCGGTGGACGTCGTCGAGGCGTACGCGGGTGTGGAAGGCGATCCCGGCGAGGATGGCGGCCTTGGCGGCGGCGTCGAAGCCCTCGACGTCGGCGGTCGGGTCGGCCTCGGCGTACCCCAGGGCGGTGGCCTCGTCGAGGGCCTCCTGATAACCCGCCCCCGTGCTGTCCATCTTGTCGAGGATGAAGTTGGTGGTGCCGTTGACGATGCCGAGCACCCGGTTGACCTTGTCGCCGGCGAGGGACTCGCGCAGCGGGCGGATCAGCGGGATGGCGCCGGCCACGGCGGCCTCGTAGTAGAGGTCCTTGCCGTGCTCCTCCGCGGCGGCGTGCAGCGCGGCGCCGTCCTGGGCGAGGAGGGCCTTGTTGGCGGAGACGACGGACGCGCCGTGCTCGAAGGCGGTGGTGATGAGGGTCCGGGCGGGTTCGATGCCGCCGATGACCTCCACGACGATGTCGAGGTCGCCGCGTTTGACGAGGGCGGTCGCGTCGGTGGTGATCAGCGCGGGGTCGATGCCCTCGCGCACCTTGTCCGGCCGCCGTACGGCCACGCCGGCGAGCTCGACCGGGGCGCCGACGCGGGCGGCGAGGTCGTCGGCGTGCGTCGTCATGATGCGCGCCACCTCTGAGCCGACCACTCCACAGCCCAGCAGCGCCACCTTCAGCGGACGCGTACGCATCATCCGACCTCGTTTCCTGATTACCGTCTCGGTTGCACCAGTCTCACTCACCGAACGGGACTTTCTGTGCAAAGTCCGGATCGTGAGACATCTATTTCATTTCCATGACCGCGCCGACGAAAGATCTTCCGTCGACGCGGTCGCCGCCTTCTGCGGTGTCTCAGCCGACGTCGAGCCGGAGCAGGTCCTCCTCCGTCTCACGCCGGACGATGACACGCGCTTGGCCGTCCTTCACCGCGACCACCGGCGGCCGCAGCACGTGGTTGTAGTTGCTGGCCATGGACCGGCAGTACGCCCCGGTCGCCGGCACGGCGATGAGGTCGCCCGGCGCCAGGTCGCCCGGCAGGAAGGCGTCCTTCACCACGATGTCACCGCTTTCGCAGTGCTTGCCGACGACCCGGGTGAGCATGGGCGCGGCGTCGGAGGAGCGGGAGACGAGGGAGACGCTGTACTCGGCGTCGTACAGGGCGGTGCGGATGTTGTCCGACATGCCGCCGTCGACGGACACGTACGTACGCAGCCCGTCGAGCGGCTTGACGGTGCCGACCTCGTAGAGCGTGAACGCGGTCGGCCCCACGATGGCGCGCCCCGGCTCGACGGAGATGCGGGGGGTGCGCAGCTTCGCGGCCTCACACTCACGGGTGACGATCTCGGTGAGCGCCTTGGCGATCTCGTGCGGCTCGCGGGGGTCGTCGTCGCTGGTGTACGCGATGCCGAGGCCGCCGCCGAGGTCGATCTCGGGCAGCTCGACGCCGTGCTCGTCGCGGATGTCCTTCAGCAGGCCCACGACACGGTGCGCGGCGACCTCGAAGCCGGACATGTCGAAGATCTGCGAGCCGATGTGCGAGTGGATGCCGATGAGCTCCAGGCCGTCGAGCTGCAGCGCGCGCCGCACGGCCTCGGCGGCCTGACCGCCGGCCAGCGGGATGCCGAACTTCTGGTCCTCGTGGGCGGTGGCGATGAACTCGTGGGTGTGCGCCTCGACGCCGACGGTGATACGGATCTGCACGCGCTGCCGGACGCCGAGCTCGCGGGCGATGTGGGCGACGCGGACGATCTCCTGGAAGGAGTCGAGCACGATGCGGCCGACGCCGGCCTCGACGGCGCGACGGATCTCGGCGACGGACTTGTTGTTGCCGTGGAAGGCGATGCGCTCGGCGGGCATCCCGGCGGACAGCGCGGTGGCCAGCTCGCCGCCGGAGCAGACGTCGAGGTTCAGCCCCTCCTCGTGCAGCCAGCGCACGACGGCGCGGGACAGGAAGGCCTTGCCGGCGTAGAACACGTCGGCGTTCTCGCCGAAGGCGGTGCGCCAGGCGCGGGCCCGGGAGCGGAAGTCGACCTCGTCGAGGACGTAGGCGGGGGTGCCGTACTCCTCGGCGAGCCGCTTGACGTCGATCCCGCCGACGGTGAGCACGCCGTCGGCGTCACGGGTGACGGTCTCGGACCACACCTTGGGGTCGAGGGCGTTGGGCGCGGCGGGCGGCGCGAGGTAGTGCCCCTCGGGGAGGACGTCGGCGTGACGGGGCCCGGCGGGGTGTGCGGAACGGCTCATGGCAGGTCTTGCTCTTCCTAGAGATGTTCGGGTGCGTCGATGCCGAGCAGGGACAGGCCACCGGCCAGCACCGTCCCGGCGGCTTCGGCGAGGGCGAGCCGGGCACGGTGGGCGGCCGAGGGTTTCTCGTCGCCGAGCGGCAGTACGGAGGGCAGCAGGGGCGCGAGCGCGTCGGCGACGGCGACGAGGTGCCGGGCGAGCCGGTCGGGGGCACGGTGGGCGGCGGTGGCGGCCAGGACGCGGGGGTGGTCGGCGAGGAGCTGGATGAGGCCTTGGGCCTCTCCGTCAACGGTGACGGGGCCGTCGCCGTCGGAGCTGAGGGGGCCGGGCTCGAGGGTAAGGGGGCCGTCGCCCTCGGGGGTGAGAGGGCCGGGCTCGGGGGTGAAGCCGAGGTCGGCGGCGTTGCGGAGGAGGGCGCGGGTGCGGGCGTGGGCGTACCGGACGCGGAAGAGGGGGTTGGTCTCCCGCTGGGCGAGGTGCTGCTCGCTCCGGCTGTCGCCGATGTGGGGGCGGTCGTGCGGGGCGGGGAGGAGCAGGGCCCAGCGGGCGGCATCGCGGCCGAGGGGGGTGGGGTCGGCGGGGGCGGGGACGGGGCGGAGGGGGGCGCCCGTGCCGATGCCGGTACCGATGCCTGCGGGGATGTCGCTGGGAATGTCGCTGGGGACGCCGAGGATGCGCACCCAGGCGTCCTCGGGCGGCCCGGCGCAGGTGAGGCGGGGCCGAGCCCCCTGTGACCGCAGCACGCGGGCGACGGCGTCCATGAGGACGACGGCGCGGGCGTCATGGGCGGCGTGGAGTTCCACCGTCTGCCCGGCGAGGGTGTCGCTGTGCCCGTACCGGAGACCGGCGCGGAGGATGTCGCGGACGAGGCGGCCGTCGGCATCACCGTCGAGGGAGATGTTGAGAAACCCGGGCCAGGTGACGACGACGTCGCTGATCCCGTCGGTACGGAGCAGTCGGGTGCGCAGCAGCTCGGCGAGGGCGGGGGCGGGCTGCCCGGCCGGGCGGGCGAGCTGGAGGGCAACGTTGGTGGCGTAGTCGCCGCAGCCTCCGGGCCCGGGGGGAGCGACGACGACCCGCTCGGGCAGCACGGCCACGGCGAGTTCTCCCTCGTCGACGGCACGACGCACCGCGTGCAGCACGGTGCGGGAGAGCTCGACGGGGGTCACGGGACAAGCGTAGGCGAGGAGGGGGGTGAGTAGGCGAACAGGCTGGGCGCCTGTCCCGGGATGTGGACGGGCGTGGACAGCTTGGGTGGGCTCGGCGTCAGCTGCCGGCGTGCCCGGCGGCAGCCTCGGCGTCCCCGCTCCCCCGCACCCGCCCGGTCGGGGAATCGATGAGCGACTGCACGACCCGCACAAGCTCCTGCGGCTCGAAGGGCTTGGCGAGGAAGGCGTCGACGCCGACGTCGAGCCCACTCTCGACCTCGTGCTGAGAGCAGGCGCTGACGATGACGAGGGGAATGCCGGCGGTGCGGGGGTCGGACCGCAGCCGGGCGGCGGTCCTGAGCCCGTTGAGCCGGGGCATGACGACATCCAGGGTGATGAGGTCGGGCCGCACCTGCTGAACGACTTCCAGACACTCGGCACCATCGGCCGCGGTCACCACCTCGATGCCCTCCAGCTCGAGGTTGACCCTGATCAACTGCCGGATGACCTTGTTGTCGTCGACCACAAGAACCCGGCCCGAAGTGCTCGGCACGACTCGAGAGTAGGTCGGGACCGGCCATCGCGTCCGGTGTTTCCCCACTTCCACCCCGACCGGGGTACGGGCGACACGCGGGACGGACGCCGCCGGACGCGGAAAGTGGTTCATGACCACCCCGGGAGAACTGGTAGTGTTCTACCCGTCGCCGCGATCACCGCGACCGACACGCCCCCGTAGCTCAGGGGATAGAGCAACGGCCTCCGGAGCCGTGTGCGCAGGTTCGAATCCTGCCGGGGGCACCCTGTATGAGGTGCCCAAAGACCCCGTCACCAGCGGAAACGCTGAGAACGGGGTCTTCGCGTATGTGCAGGCGAGTGCCGCCGGAAGCAGCCGTTTGCCAGTGATCACGTTGTAATAGCGTGTTGATCTTGAAGTGCTCCGCCGCAGGCACGAGTTCCGAAGGCCCTCAGCGTAGCGCTGTGGGCCATACGTGGACGGGCCGGAGGCCCCGGATCTCTCCAAGGCTTCCGGCCCGTTGGTCATGACCGTCCTCAGCTCTCGGTGTCGTCCTCCCCCAGCCCTTGCATGATCCGGTCGTTCATCTCCTGCTCCTGGCCGTCGACGCACTTGGCGTAGATCTTCAGCAGCACGTCCACGGAGTGGCCGGCCCGTGCGGCGACCTCTGGGGCGGGCACACCCGAGTTGAGCCACTGGGAGACGCCCGCGTGCCGGAGGTCGTGCGGCCGGAACGCGAGGACCGAGGACACCTGATCGGGGACGAGCGCCAGTTCCCGAGCCTGTTTCCAGGCACGGGAGTACGACGACGCGGCGATCACGTTGCCCCGCTCGCTGGAAAACAGCCGCCCGTCCTCCGCCGTGCCGAACTCGTCCAGGTGCTCGCGGAGCAACCTCACGAGCGGGGGCGGAATCGGCACGGTACGTACCTCTCCTTGGGCCCGTTGCTTCAGGCCCCGCCGGTCGTGCGCCTCGCCTGAGTCGGTCCACGCCTTCCCGGCCGTGGGGCGGGTCTCCGCCAGCTCGATACGGCCCCAGCCCTGTGCCGGAAGCGTGCAGTCGGAGCGACGAAGCCCCAGTGCCTCCCCCGGCCGCATGGCCGCGTAGTACAGACACCCGAAGAAGGCCCGCAGCCGCCGGCCACTGGCCCGTTCGTAGCCACCCACGTAGGTGAGCGCGGTCAGCAGCTCCCGAGCCTGCCGCGGATTGACCACCACCCGGCGGTCGACCTCCTGCACCGCCCGCTTGCCCCGCTTGCGCCGGACGCGGCTCAGCGGGTTGGAGGTGAGGTGTTCCAGCTCCACCGCGAACTCCAGGGCGTTGAAGACAACAGCCCGCCGACGCCGGTAGGTCTGTGTCGCCGCGGGTTTGCCGTCCAGCCTCCGGCTCAATCCGTCGATCAGCTCGTGTACGCGGGTGATCTCTTGCAGCTCTCCGACCGGAAGCGACGCCCTTTCGATCCACCGCACGGCGGAGGCGATCTCCTCCGGCCGCTCCCTCTCCCTGCGCGGCACAGGCAGGATGTACGAGCGCAGCGCCCGCCGCAGCACCTCCGGAGCGGGCCGCCCCCGCCCCGGTTTGACCAGGACGGGAACGACGTCGCCAAGGCGTCCGTCATGCTGTCCCGCTGCTTGGCGGACGCCTCCGCCCACCGGGCGTCGACGTACTTGACCGCTGGGTCGAGGAAGGACAGTGCCGCTTTGCCACCCCGCAGGGAGTCGGGCAGTCCGGTCACGGTGTCGAACGGCTCGCCCTTATCGAGCGCCCGGACTAGCTTCGCGCGGAAGCGGTCGGCCAATGCCTTGGTCTTGTGCGATTCGCTGAAGGGCTGACCATCGACCACCCAGCGCACCAGGTAGGTCGGTTTCTTGGTGGTCTTGTTGACCGAGAGCTTCCACACGGAAGCCTTGTAGGATTTCACGACGCCGCCCCCTCCGCCCGTTCCTCCAACCACTCGTCGAGCACGTCACGCCGGACCCGCAGTTCGCCGTTCGGAAGGCGGATGCAGGCCGGGGCGATCCGCAGTTCCCGCCAGCGGTAGAAGGTTCGGCGGGAGATGCCGCCCAGTTCGTCGAGCACCTGCCGCACGGTGAGCAGTTCTGTCGCCTTCGTACGGGTGTCACGTGCCATGACGAGCACCGCCCTCCCGCACGGAGGCCGCCAGGAGTGCCGCTTCCGGCGAGTAGCCGCGCCCCGCGTAACGCCAGTGGCCGACCGTGACCGTCGAGTGTTCTGGCAGGCCGAGGGCGTCCCGCTGCTGCTCCGCGCGATGGTCGGCACGGGCCTGCCGGAGGGCGGTCAGCGTAGTCGAGTAGCGGCGCGACTTGGTGGAGAAGTGGCCGCCGTATCCGAGCATGTGGGCCCAGCGCCGCAGCCCGAGCGGGGTGAACTCCGGCAGACCGCCGAGCCACCAACACGTACTGATCATGCGCAGCACGTGAGCGCGAACCGGCAGCATGACCATGTCCCGTGCGTGGTGGATTCGGCCGTCCACGGCGCCGGCGGTCTCCGCTCCCTTGGTGGCGTACTTGGCGATGTAGCCCGCCACGGTCGCCGCTGAGGCAGGCCGCTCCCCCGCTGTCCGTCCGGACGAGGTGACCGGCCGTACGTCGACTTGGGTGCCGAAGCGCAGCACCCGCGGCCCGATGACCGCCGAGCCAGGGGCGGTCAGCCGCACCTTTCCGACCACGGCCCGCACGGAGTCCACGAGGAGCGGCACCGTGGCCCAGCCGGGCGGGTGCGAGTCGGGTCCGTCCGGGCCGTCGAGGCGGATCACGGCGTGGAAGTGGACCAGGCCCCGGCGCTGGTACTCGGCGACCTTCGCGTACGAGAGCCGGGCGACCTCTCCGAACTCCGTACGTGACAGGCCGACCCGCCGGGCGACCTCCCGCCGCAGCTCCAGCCCGAACCGGTGCCAGAGCTGACCGGCGAACGCGTGCCAGAGGACCGCCCCCGCGTAGTCGTAGCAGCGCGGGCAGAGAGGTTCACCGAGACGGGGATCGCCCGCCGGGTGGCGCTCCCGGCACCCAGCCGGAGCCCCGTGCGCGCAGTGGTCACCTGTCCGGCGAGGCCGGCAGGGTCGCACGTGCCCGTCACGTTCGCGGCGTGTGTGGACCGGGCCGAGCCCGGGGGCGGTGAGCGTGGCGAACACCCGTGGGTGATCCCTCACCGCCTCGCGGACGTTCTTCCCTCCGACGAGCCCGGCCCGGACGAGTTGGTAGGTGTCCGCCCGGTACAGGGCCGAACAGGTCGGGCAGACCGTCGCCCGCCGGTTGCCGCACGCGGTGAGCAGGCGACCGCCATAGGCATCCGATCCGTAGGAGAGCAGAGCAGCGCCGGTCGTCGTGTCGTAGACGGTGGCCGCGCCGACCAGGTGAATCGGGTTGGTGCAGCCGCCGAGGCGGACGATGTTCCGGCGCCAGGCGGCGAAATCCGGGTCCGAGGCTCTGGCGACGAGCGCCGAGACACTCCGCGGAAGGGCTGTGGTCATCGCTGACCACTTCCTTTGCCGCCGTCGCCGAACGCCTGCCCCATCACGGCCGAGATGCCCTCCGGCCGTGTCTTGGCGCTGAAGCGCAGCGTCGGGTCAGTGAGCCAGAGGGCGGCGGCGTGCGCGGGGCACAGCCACTGCTCGGTTCCGTCGAGTTCGACGAGGACGATCTGTTCCCGTCCGGCACAAGTCGGGACCTGCGCGTCACGCTGCTTGAGGTCGCAGGCGGGCGGCGGGGATTTGCGCGGACGATGCGCGGTGGACAAAGTGTGAGTGCTCCTTTCACTGCTCACGTGGCGGATGGAGTGGGTTCCTGACGGGGTCGGGTTTGGCGACTTCGCGCCCCGTCGGGAGCCCGTCGTACGGGCGGTCATTGCCGCTCCTCGGGAGGAACCCCGACGACGCCGTACGAGATCGGTCCGAAGTCGCGGCGGGCGCCGAAGTAGCCCCGGCCGATGTCCTCCGCCGGCACACCGAGCGGAGCGGCGACGGACTGCACGCCGTCGAGGCGCGCCGTTGAGCCGGGGGCGTCGACCAGGACGACGAGGGACGCATGACGCGGTACGACCACGTCCGGATGGGCGGTCAGGAAGTCGACCAGCTCCCGCAGGCCGGCCAGGAAGGCGGCTCGGTCGCCGGAGCGGATGACGTGGTTGAACACAGGGATTCCCCTTGTCGGTCGGTAGTGGGTTGGTCAGAAGGCGGAGTTCGCCGAGGAAGCCGTTCACTCCGCCAAGGAGGGCCTGCACCACGGGCGCGGCCACGGTCCGGGCGAGCAGGAAGCCGAAGGTCCCGCAGAGCAGCGCGTCGGCCCACCTGAGGTACCGGATGCGCAGGAGGAACCAGATCAGCAGGCCGAGCAGCAGAACGGCCGACATGGACACCAGCACGGCAAGCCCCTCTCACGGTTCGACGTGCAGTTCGGACAGGACGGGAGTCAGGTGCGCGTACTCGGCGGCCACGGCTTCCGCGTCCGCTTCCGTGATCAGGTGGGACCGGGCGCGCTCCCAGCCGTCGCCGGAAGCGAGGACGGCGGTACCGGCCTGCTCCGGGGCGATGGCCTGGGCCGCCTTCAGCGCGTCGGGATTGAGGTCGCCGAGCGCCATCTCTGCCGTACCGGGATCGGCCACGCGGTGGCACACCCGGCCGCCCAGTTGCGCCCGCAGAGCCGTAACACCGGGCCCGAGGTCGGAGCCGACACGTTGGCCGGCCACAACGAGGAACACCCCGAGTGCGGCTCCGAGTTGGGCCAGCCGGATCAGCGCCGTACCGGCCGCGTGCGCTTCGTCCTTCTCGTTCCGGTTCGCCACGAGGAAGAGTTCCGCGATCTCGTCGACGATCACGACCACGGGGACCGGGCGTTCCTTGTCGGGCAGACCCCAGATGTTCCGAACGCGGGCCGCCCGGCAGAGGGACATCCGGTCGAGGGTCAGGTCAACGAGGGCGGTCAGCAGCCGCACTGCTTGCTCTCGGTTCGTCGCGAGGGCGGACAACCGAGGCTCGTAGAGGGACAGTTCCATGCCACCCTTGCAGTCGATGCCGACCAGGGCGACGGGCTGCGGCGCGAGGCCCGCCACGAGGGCGTTGATCAGCGTCGACTTTCCCGAGCGCGTGGCCCCGACGATCAACCAGTGGGGGACGCTTCGCAGGTCGACCACCCACGCGGCCCCGGTCTCCAGGGCACCCACGGTCACCCGGAGCAGATGGCCGGGCCCTCGCTGCTTCGGCACCTGCGGGTCTGCCAACGGGTCGACCGCCGACGCGACGATCCGTACGACCCCCGGTTTCCAGGAGGTCACCCGCACCGCGTGCACCTGCCAGCTTTCCGCCATGGCGGGGGCTGCTTTGACGAGGTGCTCCGGCACTTGACCCGGCAGCAGCCTCACCAGCAGGACGAAGCCGCCGGAGGTCGGGCGTATGAGCCCCCGGCGAGGCACCCGCGGCTGAGGCGGAGGCGCCCCCTTGCCGACGAGCCCGGACACCACGGTCAACGCCGGCCGACGGCTCACGGCGAGCCCGCAGCCCGCCATCAGGGGCCGCCAGGTCTGCACGACCCGGAAGGCCACGGCCGGGAAGCCGCATAACAACCACCAAGCGCCGGGATAGCGGCTGCGCAGGGCCGGGCCCGCCAGAAGCAGACCCGGAACCAGCACGGCGGCCACCACCAGAACCCAGCTCGGCCACGTCGCGTCGGCCGAAGTAGCGGAGGCCAGTTCCATCACTGCCCGGCTCCCTTGCCCGCCGAGGTGGCGGAAGCGCTCAGGGACCGGATCTCCGCCGCGCGGAACGCGATCCCGTGCCGCCCGTCGTTCTCCCACGGCGTGGCGACCAGGTCCCGCACGGCCACGGGCATGCCGAGCTGCACACCGGCCGGCTCACCGGCCACGCTCACGTTCACGACGTCGGCCGACGTCCCCGCCATCAGGCAGAGACCGACCTGGTACACCGTCTTGCCGGTCTCGCGGTCGACGCGGAGCTGACCGGTCTCACGGTTGGCGACCCGCGGCGCC
Organism: Streptomyces sp. BJ20; assembly: GCF_022869105.1. Taxonomy (NCBI): domain Bacteria; kingdom Bacillati; phylum Actinomycetota; class Actinomycetes; order Kitasatosporales; family Streptomycetaceae; genus Streptomyces; species Streptomyces sp. BJ20. Next base: position 1,288,558 of record NZ_CP094918.1, on the reverse strand, counting down.
GGGGGGACTGCGCAGATGATCCCCGTGTACTTCGTGGTGTCGATCGGAAGGCTTGCCACAGTTCGGTTCTCCTCATCACTTGGGCACCCGAAGGGGGATCCTTCGGGCTGCTAGACCACCCGTAGTACGGGAGGCTCAGGCAAGGTTGCCCACCCGTAGTACGGGTTGTCAACCGCTCTGAGGTGAGGGAAGCTTCTTTCTGTCGTGACAGACAGCCATCTGTCACGACAGAAAGAAGCAGTTGTCCACGACCGTGGAGGGCCCGCATGCCGCCGAAGAACACGCAGCCGAAGTACCGGCAGATTGCCGACTACCTGCGCGGAGGCATCCTGGACGGCACCTTCCCCTCCGGCCAACCCCTGCCCTCCGAGGAGGCGTTGGCGAAGCAGTTCGGTGTGACGCGCCCTACGGTGCGCCAGGGCTTGAGCGAGCTACGGGCATCCGGTCTCGTCGAGGCCATCATGGGCCGTGGAACCTTCGCCCGCTCCCCGCACAGCCGACCTAGTCACACACGCCCGCGGGGCGTACGCAGAGCATCTGACGGCCGGTACATCGAGGCCGACGGCATCCGCTGGACCGACGCCGAACCACCGGTAGCCACACGCACCGACGCCCCGCTTGCCCTCGCGGACCTACTCCGCATCCCGCCGGGCGAGCCCATGTTTACGTACGACGCGTTGCAGACCGCAGACCACGGCCACCTCCGCCAGCTCCGCCGGACGTACATCCCGTTCTCGGTACTGATCGACACCAAGTACGAAGACGAGGCCCCGCCGCCGGCCCCGGACCTCTACGCAGCGTTTGTCGACCTGGGCCACGAACTCCACTTCATGGAGTACGTCCGCACCCGCATGCCCCTCCCGGACCAGGCTCAGGCCCTCCGTCTCACGGACGGGGTTCCGCTGCTGCACGTCATCCGCGTGACCCTCACAGAGCCTGACAGGCCCCTCGCCCTAGAGGAGTTCCACCTTCCGGGCGACGAGCTGGAGCTGTCGTTCCGGCTGTAGCACAGCCGAGTTGGCTCAGATTTTCTCTACGTCATCAAGGCGGCTCGCTCCGCTCCCCGCACGCGGCACGGCCCCCGGCCGTGCCTGCGCTCCTGTCTCCGCCCCGCTCCAGCCCGACCGGCGGCCGTGCCGCGCTCACAGCGATCAATCGCTTGAAGTCAGAGAAGGGGTGCGTCGTGGCTGGGGCGGTCGGCCACGCTGACCGTAACCGCCGCGACGTAGCACCAATGCCGTCCCCTGACAAACTGCGCCTCGCCCAGACCGTAGAACGCTTTGATCTGCCTCGGATCACCCAACCCATCCCAGGTGAGTACCAACCGCCTCGCCGATTCCGGCGCAACCGCAGAGCGCATTGCCCTATTCTATGTAGGGCCCACGCGTTACTCTTGCGGCTGCATTGTCGCGACGACGTGGACGTTTTGGCGGCATTGGCAGGCCTCATGAAAGGCTAATTATGCTGAAGCTCTTTATGGACGAGTCAGGTAACGGGAATCCATCTCAGCCGCTGATCGTAGGTGTAGTTGAGCTTGGTGAAGATGCAGACTACATAGAGAAAAAGATTCGGGATCTGCACCGAGACCTATCCGCAAGAAGGAGCTTGGCCGGACTTCCGAGCTTCGAAAAGTTCCGCGAGAACGGTTTCCATAGCTCGACTGATCCCTTAGAGGTCTCCGGTCCGTTCAAAGACCTCATGCGGAGGATTTTTTTCCGGACATATATGGTCACGACCAATCGAGTGAAATTGCAGAATGTCGCGGAATCTGAGCTGATTGAGCTCATGTACGTGAAACTGCTGAGTGATCTATCAATCCGGCATCGCCGTGAAGCCGAATTGCTTTGCTTCATAGAGCAAAGCGAAGAAATGAAGTCGATTCTAACTCGACTTCCCGACAGTGTCGCCAAGCAGGCGCGCAAAACAGCCGGACAACCGATTTCGCTGCCACGACTAAACGCTCAAACGGTCGGTAAGCGTGACTACATGTCTACGGCCATTATTGACTACGTTATGGCAGCCGTAAGCAGATGGCTTAGGGAGAACCGCACGACATCTGCGGAATCGTACGCTTATAGATCGTTCAAAGAAATTGAACCCTCCATTTCCCTGCTTTATTCGTTCGAGGACGGTCGCATCTCCAGCAGAAGGGACCCGCTTCACTGAGGTATGCTAAAATGCCCGGCGAAGGTAGGGTCGCGGTCATCTTTGTGCGCGAGTTCGCGTGCGTTGCAGGATAGCCCTTGCACGGGAGTGCGACCCTACCTTCTCACCTTTCACCAGGGAGGGGCCAGTGCCATACTCGGTTGAAGACCTGGCGCAGCAGGCTGACGTATCGACTGAAATTCTCGAGTGGCTGAGTTCGGAGATCCCTACCGGTTTCGGCCGCCTTTACGAGCAGCGAATATACCGCAAGAGGCACGGCGGAGTACGCGAAGTATTCAAACCGAAGCGGCCATTCGATACCGTCAGTAAAAACTTATATCGGAGCTTCACGCGGCTGTTCTCATATACGGCTCCCGATCATGTCCACGGATTCGTTCGCGAACGTTCTACAATCACCAATGCCAGTCAACACTTGGCTAAGAAGTGCGTACTGCGTATGGATCTAGAGGATTTCTTTCCTTCGATTGGTGCCGCAACAGTGCAGACGATCTTGCGAGAGCAAGGATATGAGGGAAAGGTCGCAGACCTTACTACCAGTCTCGTCACTATCGGCGGCAAGCTCCCCATCGGACTCAGTACGTCGCCCCTCATGTCGAATTTGGCCTTCCTGACCACGGACCACTCTCTTGCCGAGTATGCCCAGTCGGAGGGGTTGTCGTTCACGCGCTATGTGGACGATCTCACGTTTTCCGGCGACGTCACTGACCGCCACGCAACGGACATTGCTCGAATTCTCGACGAGGCTGGCTGGTCGGTGAACACGCGTAAGACCGTTTTCATGCGCCGTGGCGGACCGCAATACGTAACCGGCCTGTATGTGGGAGAGTCGGACGGGCCTCGGATTCCGCGCAAGCTCAAGCGTAAGATGCGATGGATCTTGCATGTCATATCGACATTTGGTTACGACACCTATATGGCAGAGTTCGGCGGCAGGGAGGAGGGGATGCGCCGGCGTCGCCTCTTGGGCTGGGCGTGCTATATCGCCGCAGTTGAGCCGGACGTGGGTTTCCCGCTGTTGCGGAAATTCGATGAACTGGTATCAGAGGGGGATGCAGAATATTGGGATGAAGAATATTAATACGAACTACCCTGAGGCTTTCCGGAAGTTCGGGAGTGATGGGGCTTGGCCGGGATGCGTAGCTGGTCCTAGCGGATGAAACTGGACAGTTCGAGCCCTTCTGAGTCTCAGCGACGTGCAGTTCGCCAGGCTGGCCTGGTGGAGTTGCGAGGCCATTGAATTTAGGCCTCTCGAAGCCTGCGTCTGACGGCATCCTCGATCACCTGCGTGCAAGCTCATCTGGCGGGCCCTCGCCACCAATATCAGCGGTATTTGTACAGAAGCGAAGCAACCGGCGACGACCGCGGGCGAATGACCAAAGCCCTCGGAGGCCCGCGACCAGCGCCCTGCCTCGACAACCTCATTCTCGGTCATGGGCTTATCCTCTCAAATCGGAGCGGTGTAGGCCGTGCCCCGGAGGCGTGGAGTTGATCTAATACTCGTCGCCGTCGGCAGGCACCCCGTCGCTGTGCTGTCCCCGGGCCGTCCGACAGTGACCAACGTCGACAAACGGCGACAGGTGGTCCGCACATCGAACGCAGGAGCCCAGCTCATGGCAGCACCGGTCGAAGCCAGTTCTCCCGTGATCTGACAAACCATCGGCGGCCAACGCTAGCGTCGGTATAGTTGATGCTCCTTCCGCCGGCGCGCATGCTGGCGGATCGCTACCTCTGTTGGAGGTTACAAATTGGCCGACTACGACTTCCGCACTCTCTCGCCTAACGACTTCGAATTATTGATTCGTGATCTCCTCGAAGCCGAGTTTCGCTGGCGCTTGGAGGCGTTCGGTCGTGGTCGCGACGGAGGCATCGACTTACGGGCGAGAACGGCAGCAGGAAAGGTCGTCGTCCAGTGTAAGCACTACCTGGGCTCGTCTTTCTCGGATCTTCGCGCGTCGGCACGTCGCGAAGTGCCAAAGATGGACAAAGAGAAGCCCGACCGCTATCTCTTCGTCACGTCCCAAGATCTAAATAGGACACAGAAAGACACCCTCGCTGGTGACCTCCAGCCGTGGCTTTCTGACACCGCCGACCTACTGACCCAAGCCGATATCAATGGCCTAATCACGCGGCATCCATTGGTAGAGCAGCAACATTTCAAGCTTTGGCTCGCCTCTACAACTATCTTGGAACGCATTGTGCGGAGCGGCGTCTGGGAGCGGAGTGAAGCGCTGCTTGAGGACATCAGGGATCGAGTGAAGCTATATGTTCCAACCAATAGCTTCCAAACGGCATACGAACTACTCGACGCTAAGCATGTGGTCATCCTAACGGGTTCGCCGGGAGTCGGCAAGAGCATGCTCGCCGAAATGCTCGCTCTAAGGTATTGGCACGAAAACTGGCAGATCGTATCAGTGGGAACCGACGTTGACGACGCATGGGAGGCATACAAGTCGGGTCGCAAGCAGGTGTTCCTGTATGACGATTTCCTCGGGCAGACTGACCTCAGCGAAAGGCGCGCGAAGGACAGTTCGGTCATACGTCTAATGGACCGCGTGGCGCGGAACCCAGACAAGCGGCTTGTCATGACTACGAGATCGCAGATCCTTCAACAAGCGCGGCTGACCAGCGAGCCGATCGCACATGCAGACTTACGAGTTGTTGAGTTCGTGCTAAAGGTAGCTGAGTACGGGGCGGTCCAACGAGCCCGCATACTGTACAATCATCTCTACTTTTCCGCCCTGCCGCGAGAAGTCGTCAGGAAGTACGTCGAGAATTCATCCTACTGGACAGTCGTTAGGCATAAGAACTTCTCCCCGCGGATCCTGGAATTGGTCATCAAGCGGCCTCACTCGTCGGCAGATGAACTCGCGCGCGCCCTCAATCGCACGCTTGACCATCCACTGGACCTATGGAGAATGGTATTCAACAATGGATTGTCGGATCTTGCGCAACGGCTAACGCTTACACTTGCCTCATTTCCTGTTTATGGCGCCGACTCCAGAGACCTCAAGAATTTGGTCAAAAAAGAGGCGAAGCCAACGGAGTATACGAGCGCACTTCGAGTACTAGAAGGCACCTTTGTCAGCTTGGAAAAAGGGCGTGACGGGGACACGGTGATCGCCTACGCCAATCCAAGCGTACGTGACTTCACTCTCGCTTTCCTTGACGAAGAGCCGGACTACCTGATGGCCATCGTTGGGGACGCAAGGCATCTGGCTCAAGTGAGTACGCTCCTGGAATACGCGGTATCCGAGCTTGACGGTAAGCTCCGCTTCCCGAATTGCGCCGAAATAGTTACTCGCCACACAAGCTCCATCTTCAAGAAGATGATGGAGCTCATCGCCGAAGAAAAAGAGGCCAGTGAAGTCGATTCACGCAGACTAGCTCGGATCTATCGGCGGACAGTTAAACCCCTTCTTGACTCTCTTCAGCCAGCGCATCGACTGCTAGGTGAATCATTCAATGAGCTCCTAGCAGTGACAATCGAACTTCTTAAGGGCTCAGCCTCGAGGTTTATGGAGCCGGATGATTGGAGGTCCTTCAATGTGGCCTTGATGATGCGCTACGTGGAAGATCCAGGTCCTGTTCGAGATGATCTGCGATGGGCCTTCGAAAGCTGGGGTGAATGTCTGTACACGCTAGATGACGTGACGGAATTCAAGGATTTCTTTGCGTCGTACGGGTCAACCTTGAAGCAACAGTTCGACCCTAGTGAAAAATTTTACGAGAGCGTCTGGTCTGGGTTACGACAGGAGCTGGAGAACTTGTCCGGAAATGAGCAGGATCGTGATTCTGATCATCAGTGGGTTAGTGACGTTGAAAGGCTGGCGATTAGGGTTGGTGTCATCGACGACTTGAGACCAGACATTGCGTCTGCTCGAGATTCGATTGAAAAACGTTACGCAGACGACGAGTATGCCCGCGATCAGCCCCCGTCTGGGATGGTCTACGGATTCCGAGGCACCTCTGTATCGCCTTCCGAGCGTGGGGCGATTGAAGGCATGTTTCGCGAGCTTTCATAGCGCCCGGAGACCGTAGCCGTCTGCCTGAGCGAACTCCTGAAGCGGTGCTCAGCCAGCCATGGACTATCCGCGGACTCGTCCACCCTCAACTGCCGCCGGTAAGGCCGTGACCTGCCGCGTTACCGAGCTCCGAAGCGGCCTCCGAAGCCGCATGCGCAGATTCGAATCCCACCGGGGCACTCGCATGGCGTGCCTGAAGATGCCGCTACCAGCGAGTCAGCTGGGTGCGGGGGCTTGTTCGTATGCGCAGCCGGACACGGCTGTATGCAGCGCCAGGACAGTGGGCAAGTGACAGCCGTGTGATGATCTTGGCGCACTTCCTGGCAGGTGGGGTCACCTTCCCGGGCCGTGCGGAAGCCTGTACGTCTGGGCACAAAGAAGAACTTGTGGTGTCCTGCTCCCCGTGACCGGTGTTCTCTCAGCCTTGATCGCAGTCGTGGGGACTCTGCTCGGCGTTTCCGTGACGCACCTGTTCCAGCGCCGAGCGGCTGCTCGTGACCAGATGTTCGCGGCTCAGCAGCAGCTCCGCTCTGAGCGAATGACCGTATACAGCGACTTCGCCGGAGCAGTGACCGAGTTCCGGCGAGGCCAACACGACCGCTGGCATCGCAAGGACGAGGACCCGGAAGGTCCCGCCTGCTTCGAGGCTCGCGTCGAGGCATACCGCCTTCGCGGGACCGCCCTCCACGCCTTGTTCCGAGTCCAGCTCATCGCAAGCAGCCAGACGGTGATCGATGCCGCACAGCGGGCCTACGAGCTGACGGCCAAGGCACACAAGGCATCCGACAAGACGGAACTGAGTGCGCGTGGCAACCAGGCACGAGAGTCGCTGGAGCACTTCGTGAAGCTCGCGTCTTCGGACGTGCGCTAACAGTGCTCGAGGGACTGCCGCAGGTTGGGGTGACAGTGGGGTCTGTGCAGCCATAGCTGCGGGTTCCAGTCCCTTGACCGGGTAACCGGGGTCCGCGCGTTGATCACGGACATCGGCTGGCGGAGCTGTCGGGAGGACATAGCGGAGATCGGCTCATCAACGAGCTGAGACATCGGGCTGTGGTGCGGCTCCTGACGGGACACCAGAAGTCCTAAGGCACTCGACGACACTAGTCCCGCTCCGTCGAGGCGCTCGGCCTGTCAGCGCGGTAAGAACCGTGCCGGCAGGCCGATCGCTCCGCCGGGCCAACCGTCTCAGCGGTATGAGAGGCCGGCGACCACGGAGGTACCGCGAGTAGGGCGGGGGCGGACGGTCCACGCGGCGGCGATGTGGTCGACGAGGAGCAGGCCGCGGCCGCTTTCTGCGTCTGTGCTCGGGTGTGCCAGCGCCGGCTTGCCGTTGCCGGGGTCGGAGACAGCGAGCCAGTAGTGGCCGTCGGCCGGCCACAGGACGAGTTCGATCAGGTCCCCGTCCTTGCCGTCCGCTCCGTGGAGGATGGCATTGGTGACCAGTTCGGACGTCAGTAGTCCGAGGTCGTCGCCCAAGTCCGGGCGGAGTGCGTGCGGCAGAGATGCGGTCACGGCGTGGCGGGCCCGTCGTACGGACGTGGGGTGGGCGGGGAGATGCCAGTGGAGGGGCACCAGAGGGATTCGAGGCATGGCGAACTCCGTTTGCTCGTACAGGGTTCTTGATGCGCCGGTGGCCTGCCGCCCTGGTCGCGGGCACACCCGTCCCAGGGCAGGCGGGCGTGCTCGCGCGGTGCACTTCCGGCATCGCGTTGTGTAACTTGCGCAATACTGACGGTAGAGCAGCAGGGGCCATATTTGCCATGCAGTCCGGAACAATGGCCTCGATACGGTGAAGCTGTGCTTATAGGACTGATCCGGACGCCAGACCGTACGGAAGGAAACGTCATGCCCCCAAGGACGGTTCTCACGCAGCGTCAGAAGCGTCTGGGCAGTGAACTGCGCAGGATGCGCACCGCGGCCGGCATGTCCGCGGAATACGCCGCCGGGCTCCTCGGCGTCGACCGGAGCCGCATCTCCAACATGGAGTCCGGGCAGCGCGGCATCAACGCCGAACGGCTGCGCAAACTGGCCTGCAACTGTGACTGCACCGACGAGACGTACATCGATGCCCTCGTCGAGATGGCGGAGCCGAGCCAGGCTGGGTGGTGGGAGCGTTACCGGGGCAGCCTGCCGCAGGGTTTACTGGACATCTCGGAAACCGAGGCGTACGCGGCGGGCCTGCGAGGTGCGAACACCGTTCATGTGCCGGGGCTGTTGCAGACGCCTGAGCACGCGATGGCCATCTTCCGCGCCGTCGTACCACAGCTTCCTGAGCATGAGGTCGCTCTCCGACTGGCCCACCGTTCGGAGCGCCAGAGTGTGATCAACCGCGACAACCCCGTCCCGTACGTAGCCGTGATCCATGAAGCGGCACTTCGGATGCAGTTCGGGGGACGAGCCGTTGCCCGAGGGCAGTTGCAGTACTTGCTGGAAGTCTCTGAGTGGGACCACGTCACCGTCCTTGTGCTTCCCTTCACCCACGGCGCCTTCCCAGGATCGGGACAGACGGTGGTCTACGCGGAAGGGCCTGTGAGACAGCTCGACACCGTGCAGATCGACAACTCCCATGGGCCCGATTTCTTGTACGCGGAGGCCCAGCTCGCGAAATACCGTGCACAGCTCGACCTGTTGGAAGGTCTGGCACTGTCACCGGAACGGTCCCGCGACTACATCCGCGAGATCGCTCATCACCTATGAGGAGTGACCACATGGCTGAAATCACCTGGGAAGCCCCGTTCTGCGGTGAGGGCAGCTCCTGCTTCCGCCTCGGTACCGATGCCGACGGCAACGGGTACATAGCCGTCGTCGGTCAGGAGGAGAGTCCCCTCACCGACTCCCTCGAGGCCTTGCGCACCCTCATCACCGACATCAAGGCCGGGAAGGCCGACCACCTGTTGTAGAGCCGGCCGGCGGCCTGGCCGTGGGGCGGCCTCCTGCTGGGTCAGCCATGCGTTTCCCTGAGCAGGTTGTTGTCCTCGTCGTACAGCTCCAGCGTGTACGTCGTCGCCCCGCAACGCGTGAGCAGGGCGGCCAGGTCGTCGAAGTGGGACGGGTCGACGACCCCGTTCAGGAGTACGTCCTGCCCGTCGACGGGCTCCAGTTCGACCTCGCACCGGGTGGTGCCCACCTCGTAGCCGTACCAGGACGACGATCTCGATCTCCAGCCGAGTCGTTCGAAGCGCTCGGCCATAGGGGCGGCGTCCCTGTGGCCGTGCAGGATGCCGCACACGTTGTTGGAGATGTCCGTCCACTCCGGGGCGAGGTCGCCGGACTTCTCAGGCACGAATCGCCCTCACCAGCCAGCAGCTCATCTTCAGCCGCACCCCCTCCCCCGTCGCATACGCCCTGAACACCTCCGTCGCCGCCTCCCGCGCCCGCTCCACCGCATCCTCCGGCACCTCCCGCAGCCAATGCCGCATGGGCCCCCACCCGAAGAGGAACTCCGACGCGTCCGACGGGTCCCTCCCCCACACCTGCTCCGCCTCCAGAGGCGTCACCTCGATCCCCTCGAAGCCCGCCGCCGACAGCACCGCCCTCACCCGGTTCGGGTCGGCGAAAGAGGCCGGGCCCGTCTCCGACGCCGCCGTCAGGTCCGGCAGCGGCGCGTGCTCCGACACCGCCGCGAACACCCTCGCCTGGTCCTGGCTGTCGAAGGACTGGGGGCAGACGAAGGCCAGGCGGCCTCCCGGTCGCAGCGCGCCGGCGATGTTCGAGAACGCCGCCACCGGGTCCGCGAAGAACATCACCCCGAAGCGGCTCACCGCCACGTCGAAGCTCGCCGGTTCGAAAGCGTGAACCTGGGCGTCCCCCTGGACGTGGGTGACATGGGGGAGGTCTTCCGCCTCGGCCGTCGCTCGCGCGCGTTCCAGCATGGGTGCGGAGAGGTCGATGCCGACCGCCTGTCGTGCGCGGCGGGCCGCCAGGCGCGTCACGCTGCCGTTGCCGCACCCGATGTCCAGGACCGAGTCCGTGACCCTGAGCGCCGCCGCCTCCAACAGCGGGGCGTTCATGCCGTCGTTCAGCGCGTCGTAGCGGGCCTGGTGGTCGGCCCAGTGCCGGCCCTCGTAGCCGTTCCAGGCCTCGTACTGATGCGTGTTCGCGGTGTTCGCGGTGTTCGCAGTGTTCGTGAGGGGAGTGTCCGCCATGGGGACATCGTGCCCCCACCCCGGCGAATCCCGCGCCCCCTTTGCGGCAGCCACTTGCGGCAGCCACTTGCGGCAGCCGCGCCGCAAGAGGCCCCAGGGGCGACCAACCTCCGTTCATGTATGTAAATACTGTTCATTCTATTGAGTCGGTGCCACCTCTCTGCATAGAGTCCCGCCACCTCGCCCGTACGGAATGGACGGAGCCTCCCGTGTCGAAGCAACTCCGTAAGCCAGTGCGAACGCGGCGGCTCGGTGCAGTCGGTGCCGTGGTCGTCGCAGCCGTCGTCACCGCCGCCGGGTGTTCCTCGGGGTTGTCCGGGACGGAGCAGGACGCGTCACAGCCGCTGGAGGTCTGGATCCGGCAGGACGCCGGGAGTCCGGCCGCGGAGTCGGCCGAGGCGCTCACCGAGGAGTTCTCCGAGAAGAGCGGCATCGAGGCGAAGCTGGTCGCCGTCGGCGTCAACGACTTCGAGACCAAGCTCCAGCAGCGCACCGCGCAGAAGGACCTCCCCGACATCGTCATCAACGACACCGGCCAGCTGGGCAACCTGGTGACCCAGGGGCTCGTGCGCGAGGTGGACCGGGAGGACACCGCCGGGAGCGGAGATCTCGCCGACCGCGCATGGGAGGCCGCGCAGGGGTACGACGGCAAGTACTACGGGGTGCCCTTCAACTCACAAGCCTTCGCCCTGCTCATACGGAAGGACTGGCGGGAGAAGGTGGGGGCCCAGCTGCCTACCTCCTGGGACGAACTCGTCCAGCTCGCCGCCGCGTTCACCAACGACGATCCCGACGGCAACGGCAAGAAGGACACCGCCGGCATGGTCGTGCCCGGCAGCACCACCCGTGGGTATCTGACCTGGTGGTTCTCCACCATGCTCTGGTCCGAGGGCGGCGACTTCGTCAAGAAGCAGGGGGACGGGTTCAGCGCCGCCGTCGACGACCCCGCCTCCGTCAAGGCCGTCGAGAAGCTCCAGGCCATGTTCTGCGACTCCAAGGTCGTGCAGCCCGGCGCCACCACCGCCGACTCCGCCACCACCCACACCGTGTTCGAGAGCGGCAAGGGCGGCATCTACCTCACGGGGCCCTACATGCTGCCCCGGTTCGACGGGTCGCTCGGCAAGGACACGTACGAGGTCGTCGCCGCCCCGCCCGGCGCCGGCGGCGCGGCGGCCGCCCTCGCCGAGGGGGAGAACGTCTATCTGATGGCCGGGTCCGGCAACGAGAAGGGGCAGCAGGCGTTCGCCGAGTTCGCCGCCTCGCCCGCCGGGCAGAAGATCGGCCTCGGGCTCGACAACGGCGGCATCATCGTCCGGCTGCCCGTGAACACCACCCTGGACGGCGCCGCCGAGCGCAAGGACCCCCGCTGGGACGTCTTCCAGAAGGTGTACGACGAGCACGGCCGCAACGCCCCCGCGCTCCCCAACTGGGCGACCGTCCGGCAGATCTCGTCCGAGGGGCTGAACGGCGTGGTCTCCGAGTGTTCCCGTGACGTCGCCGGCGCGATGGGCGAACTCGCCGACGAGATCGACGCCGAGCTCGAGAAGCAGGGGGCCAAGGGCTGATGGCGGTGACCGAGGCGCGGGCGGCGTCACGGAAGACGCAGGCGCGGCGCCCGGCCCGCACGGCGCCCCCGGTGCGGTCGCGGCTGCGGCGGGGCGCGACGCCGTGGCTGTTCCTCGCGCCGGCGCTGCTGCTCTTCCTGTACTTCAAGTTCATCCCCATGGCGCAGGCCGTGCGGATGAGCTTCCAGGAGGTGCGGCCGTTCCTCGGCAACACCTATGTCGGCGGCGAGAACTACGCCGAGATAGCGGGGAGTTCCGACTTCGGGGCCGCCGTGTGGCACACGGTCGTGCTGGCGGTCGCGACCACCGCCGGTTCCATCCTGCTGGGACTGGCGCTGGCGCTGCTGCTGGAGGGGCAGACCCGCTCGTTGTGGTTCGTCCGCTCGGCCGTCTTCCTGCCGGTCGTCACGGCCATGGCGGTGGTCGCCGAGGTGTGGCGGGTCATGTACTACCCGGCCGAGGGCGGCGCCCTGAACTCCGTGCTCGGCGTGCTCGGTCTGGGGCCGAGCGAGTTCCTCAACTCCCCCGACAGCTCACTCGCGTCCATCGCCTTCGTCGGCATCTGGCGGGGCGCCCCGTACGACATGATGATCTTCCTCGCCGGTCTGGCGGGGGTCGACCGGGTGCTCTACGAGGCGTCCGCGGTCGACGGCGCCTCGCGGTGGCGGCGGATCTGGCACGTCACCCTGCCGGGGCTGCGGCCGGTGTTCGCCATTCTGCTCACGCTCGCCGCGATCCGGGGCCTGCGCATCTTCACGGAGGTGTTCCTGCTGACCAACGGCGGGCCGGACGGCTCCACCGAGGTGCTGCTGACCCTGACGTACAAACTCGGGCTCGAGCGCAACGAGTTGGGGGTCGCCGCGGCCGGGACCGTACTGCTGTTCCTGGTGCTGCTGGTGCTGACCGTGGCCTCGCGGCTGCGCCGGAGGGAGGTCCGATGAGGAACGAGACGGCGCTCGGGCTGGCGGAGGCGCGTGGGCCCTGGGCGCGGGTGCTGCGGTCCGTGCTGTACACCGCCCTGTTCATGGTGTTCGCGGGACCGCTGCTCGCCCTGATGGTCGGCGCGTTCACCCCGACCGTGGACCCCACCCAGTTCACCCTGTGGCCCGACCGGCTGTCCCTGGACAACCTGGAGCGGGCGGTCGACCGCAACGTGCTCGACTATCTGCTCAACTCCTTCCTCGTCGTGGGCGGCGGACTCGCGCTGCAGGTGCTGGTCAGCGTGTTCGCCGGGTACGCCCTGGCCCGCAAGCGGTTCCGCGGCTCGGCGGTCGTGCTGGTGCTCATCCTGGCGACGATGATGCTGCCCGAGGAGGTCCTCGCCGTCCCGCTGTCGGTGCTGCTGGCGGACCTGCCGTTGCTGCACGTCAGCCTGGTCGGCTCGCTCGTCGGCATGATCGTGCCGGTGGCCGCCTGGGGGTTCTCCATCCTGGTGATGACGGAGTTCATGAAGGAGATCCCGAAGGAGCTGGAGGAGTCGGCGCGGCTGGACGGCGCGGGCGAGTTCCGGGTGTTCTGGCAGGTCGTGCTGCCCCTGTGCCGGCCCGCGCTGGGTGTCATCGGCATCTTCGGCTTCACGATGATCTGGGACCAGTACATGCTGCCTCTGCTGGTAGCCACCGACCCCGCCCAGTACACCCTGCCGCTGGCGCTGCGCTCCCTGCGCTCCGACGACCAGGTGGGCATCGGCGTGCTGCTGGTGGGCGCTTTCCTCGCGATGCTGCCGTCGGTGCTGGCGTTCCTCGCGCTCCAGCGGTCCTTCATCCGCGGGCTCACCTCCGGCGCCGTGAAGGGGTGACCCGGCGAAGCGCCCGCGTCGGCCCTTCCCCACGGGGGACAGCACACTCCCTGTCCCCCGTAGGAGCTACGCAAGGGTGTCCACGCGCTGGTGACGCTTCCCGCGACGCGGATCCGTAGCGTCGGGGCGGTCGGAGCGGCGGTCGTCTCACCGCCGCCGTCCCCCCAGTCGAGGAGCAAGACGTGCGTGTCGTATGGCAGTTGCTGGCCGTGGTGCTGGTGTCCATGGTCGCGGGACAGAGTGTGGCCGCGGCCGAGGACGATCCGTGGGCCACGCTCGGCCTGGGCCTGGTGGCGTCGGTGCTGTCCGTGTACGTGTACGCATGGGTCGTGGGGCGCACCGAGAAGCGCGCGGTCACGGAGGTGGCCCGGAAGGGCGCGGTCGGCGCGGTCGGCCGGGGTGTGCTGATCGGGACGCTGGTGTTCGCCGCCGTGGTCGCGAATATCGCCTTCGTCGGGCACTACGAGGTGGGCGGCTGGGGGTCGTACACCGGCGCGGTGGGACTGGCCGGGTTCATGGCCGGCGCCTCCGTCACGGAGGAACTGCTGTTCCGCGGCGTACTGTTCAGGACCATGGAGGAGGGGTTCGGTACTTGGGGGGCGCTGGTCCCCACCAGTGTGCTGTTCGGCGCATGGCATCTGGCGAACCCCGACGCGAGCCTGTGGGGGGCCGCCGTCATCGCGCTGTCGGCGGGTCCGATGCTGGGCGCCGCGTACGTCGCCTCCCGCAGCCTGTGGCTGCCGATCGGCCTGCACTTCGGGTGGAACTTCGCCGCGTCCGGCATCTTCAGCACCGAGGTCTCCGGCAACGACACGCAGCAGGGTCTGCTGGACGCCTCCACCTCCGGGCCGACCCTGATCAGCGGCGGTGCGTTCGGGCCCGAGGCGAGCCTGTACACGCTGGTGTTCTGCGCGCTGGTGACCTTCGGTCTGCTGTGGCTGGCCCGGCGGCGCGGCCGGCTGACGCTCCGCCGCTCGAAGCGGGCCGACGCGGCCGCGCTCGCCCGGTGACCCGTCCGCACGGGTTGCGGCAGGTCTGGGGCCGACTGCACGTCACGGCCCGGGACCTGCCGTTCGCGGTGCTGCTGTTCTCCCTGGCGTTCGTCCCGGGCCTGCGCGGCAGCGGCACCGACATCGGCGCGGTGGCGGAGCGCCCGTACGACGCCCTGGCCGCCGTCGCGGTCGGGCTCCAGGCCCTCTCGCTGACCCTGCGGCGGCAGTGGCCGGTCGTCTGCCTGGCCCTGGTCGCGGCCGGTTTCGTCCTGGACAAGCTGCACGGCTACCACACGGTCGCGGGCAGTGCGCTCCCCCTCGCCCTGCTGAGCACGGGCGCACATCTGGAGCGGTACCGGCGCACCACCGTCGCCATGGGTTCGGTGGCGTACGTGCTGTTCGTGGCCGAGCTGGTGCGGCGCGGGACGGACGAGCCGGCGGCCGAGTTCGTGTCGTTCTACGTGGCGATGTGCCTGCTGTGGGGCGGCGGGGCGTGGCTGCGGTCGACGCGGATCGCCGAGGCGGAGCGGCGTCACCAGGTGGCGGAGCAGACGCGGGCCGCCGAACGGGCGCGGATCGCCCGTGAGTTGCATGACGTGGTGACCCACCATGTGACCGCGATGGTGGTGCAGGCGGAGGCGGCACGGTATCTGACCGCGGCGCCCGAACGGCTCGACGAGACGCTGACCGCCGTCACCGACACCGGGCGGCGTGCCGTCGCCGACCTGCGGCACCTGCTCGACCTGCTGAACCCCGACCACGGCGAGGGCTCCCGGACCCCGCCCGTGGGCCGGCTGCTGACGCTGGTGGAGCAGACGCGCCGGGCCGGGCAGCCGGTGGAGTTCACCGAGAAGGGCACCCCGGCGGCGTCGACAGGGAGCGCGGACCTGGTGGCGTACCGGGTGGTGCAGGAGGCCCTCACCAACGCCCTCAAGTACGCTCACGGGCAGGCTACTTCGGTTCTTGTGCGGCACAGCGAGAGGGACATCACGGTGGAGGTCGGCACGGACGGCCCCGGGAAGCGGCCCGTCACCTCGCCGGGCGGCAGCGGGCGGGGGCTGGCCGGCCTCCGTGAGCGGGTGGACGTCCTCGGCGGCGAGTTCGAGGCGGGGCCGCGTCCCGGCGGGGGGTTCGCCGTGCGGGCGCGGATACCCACCGGGAGCCGGCCGTGACCGGTGCACCGGCACGGCCGGTGCGGGTGGTGGTCTGCGACGACCAGATGCTGGTGCGCACCGGACTGGTCACGATCATCGGCGCGCAGCCCGACATGGAGGTCGCCGGAGAGTGCGCGGACGGACGCGCCGCCGTCGGCCTCGCCCGGAAGGAGCGCCCGGATGTCGTGGTGATGGACGTGCGGATGCCGGTGCTGGACGGCATCGAGGCGACCCGGCTGCTGGCCGGCTCCGGAGTGCGGGACCCCGTGAAGGTGCTCGTGGTGACGACGTTCAACCTCGACGAGTACGTGTACGAGGCGCTGCGCGCGGGGGCGAGCGGATTCCTGCTGAAGGACGCGCCGCCGGACCGGCTGCTGCACGGCATCCGGACGGTGGCCTCCGGCGCGGCGCTGCTCGACCCGGAGGTGACCCGGCAGCTCGTCGGCCGGTACGCGTCCCGGATCCGGCCGTCGGAGGACGGCGGTGACCGGGAGGTTCCGCTGACCCCGCGCGAGCTGGAGGTGCTGCGGCTCATCGCGGACGGGCTGTCCAACAGCGAGATCGCGGCGGCGCTGGTGATCAGCCAGGAGACGGTCAAGACGTTCGTGTCCCGCATCCTGTCCAAGCTTCAGCTGCGGGACCGGGTGCAGGCGGTCGTCTACGCGTACCGGCGCGGGCTGGTCAGCTGAACTCTCAGCGCGTGGTGGTGAGTTCGATCTGGTCGCCGTCGCGCAGCCGGTCGTGCAGCCACTCCGCGTCCCGCGCGCTGAGACCCACCCAGCCCGTGGTGCCGAAGAGGGCGCGCAGCACCTTGGCGTCGAAGGAGAGGGCTCCCGCGTAGACGGGGCGGCCGCCGAGGGCGCGCAGTTCCACCAGGTACGGCACCTTCACCTCGCGGACCTCGGTCCTGCTCCTGAGCGGCAGCACCGCGCCGGAGGTCCGGGCGACCACGGTGAGGCGGGTGCCGGACGGGAGGCGGCCGGCGGCGCGCAGGTCGACCCGCAGCACGCGGCCGGCGAGGGTGAGGGTGCGCAGGTCCACGTCGAGCCGGCCGGAGGGGCGGGGCACGCGGGCCGGGGCGGAGGCGTTGGGGGTCCGGGCGGGGGCGGGCGAGGTGGCCGGGGTGGCGCCGGGGCGGTGCCGTTCCCCGGCAGGGTGGTCGGTGTGAAAGGTGAGGGTCACCACGGTGACGGCGCAGGCGGCCGTGGCCGCGGTGCCGAGCGCGAGGCCGGCCCTGCGGCGGCGTGAGCGGCGCCGGGCGCGGTCCCGGACATCGGCGGCGGGCAGGGGCGGCGGGGTCTCGTGCCGCGCCGCCAACTCGCGCAGAGCGCCGCCGAGTTCATCGGACACGGCCGCCCCCCTCCCAGGCCGGCTCCTCGGCCTCGTCCACCGCCAGATGCCGGGCCAGTGCCGCCCGCCCCCGGGACAGGCGGGCCTTGACCGTGCCCACCGGCGCGCCGGTCTCGGAGGCTACCTGCTCGACACTGAGGTCGCACAGATGGTGCAGCACGACCGCCATCCGCTGGGACTCCGGGAGTTGGCGCAGGGCGGCCACCAGCGCGGTGCGATCGGGGCCAGGACCGGGCGTCGCCTCGGGCGGCGGGGAGTGCCGTACCAGCTCCAGCCAGCGCTTCGCGCGGCGCCAGCGGCTCACGGCGAGGCGCATGGCGACGGTGCGTACCCAGGCCTCCGGCGCCTCGTCGGCCATCAGCCGGTGGCGCCGGTCCCAGGCACGCACGAACGCCTCCTGCACCACGTCCTGGGCCTCGCCGAGGTCCCCGGTGAAGGCGAAGAGCTGGCCGGTCAGACGGGGGAAGGCGGCCGCGTAGAAAGCGTCGAACTCGTCCTCGTCCATGCCCTCCACCGCAGTCTCCGATCACCTGTGAGGCCCGCCCGCCGCCGTCCCGCGGGCCGGGGCCCGGCAGGTCGCGTCGCGTCCTTCGGAACGCGCCCCCGTGGGAAGACGCCGGAACCGGCCTCGGGGATCAGTCGGACCGCCGTGCCGGTGGGACGGAGCCCGGTGGGGCGACCGCGCGGAACGTGATGCGCGTCTCGTTCCGCGGGGGCGGGCTCGGCCGCGCACACGGGCTTCGTGACGTTTTCCACAGTGCCAGTACGTTCCGGTAACTCTGCCCATTCGTCAGCGTCTTGGCGAATGTGTTCCGCGTCACCCGCCTGGTAGATCGGGACGAATCGGACACCCCGTGAAGTGGATCGTGGCCCCTTCGTGAGTCGTACAGAACACTCGGAACCGCCCGCAGTACGACAGTTCGGACCAAAGAGAGCATGCTCGGCCATGACCCACTCCCCCGAAACGCCTGAAGTACCCATACGGCCCCACGAGGTGACCGCCGCGGAGGTCGTCCCCGGCGACCTGTACGCCCTGACCCCCGAGGACGCAGCCGAGCGCCGCTGGCATGTCGTCACGCACACGCTCCCCGTATCCCCCGAGGTGATCCGGGTCACGCTGCGGCCGCCGCTCGGCGGGGTGGACCACGAGGAGGACCTGCGGCGCGAGCGGACGGTTGTCGTCGCCGGGCGGCGGGTCGACGTGGACGCGGTGCCGCTGGTGGAGCCGGAGTCCCTGGAGAGCGTGGAGTTCCGCGACGGCGACCGGCTGACCGTCCTGCGGGCGGTGGACCCGCTGGCCGCCGAGGTGACCTACGTACGCCGCTGGGGCGCCTGGCACCGGGACACCACGGAATCCGCCGACGCCCAGGCCGCGGCCGACGCGGAGGTGCGCCGCTGGGCCGCCGGCGCCGCCCGCGAGGGCACGGTCGTACGGCACGAGCCGCGTCCCGTGCGTCAGGCGCGGGCGGCCGGGCCCCGGCGCGTGGTGGTCACCGGGCTCGGCGCGGTCACCCCGCTGGGCGTGGGCGCCGGCGAGCTGTGGGACGGGCTGCTCGAAGGACGGCACGGCATACGGGAGTTGACGGACCCGGAGTTCGACGGGCTGCCGGTGCGGACCGCCGGCACGGTGCCCGTCGACCCCGCCTCGCTGCTGCCCCGGCAGGCGGCGCGCCGGATGAACCGGGCCGCGCAGTTCGCGGTGCTGGCCGCGCGCGAGGCGTGGACCGACGCCGGGTACGCCGCCGGCGGCACCCGGGAGAGCGGGCTGGACCCCGAGCGGGTCGGGGTGAGCCTCGGCGCGATCCTCGGGGACGCGTCCGTGCTGGTCGGCGGCGACCGGAAGCTGCGGGAGCGCGGGGCCCGGGGTGTGTCCCCGCTCACCACGCCGATGACGGTGCCGTCGCAGGCCGCGTCGCAGGTGTCGCTCGACCTGCACATCACCGGTGAGGCACGCACCGTGACCAGCGCCTGCGCCTCCGGCACCGAGGCGATCGGGCAGGCCGTCGACCGGATCCGGTACGGCCGGGTCGACGTCGCGCTGGCCGGCGGCGCCGAGGCGGTGATCACGCCCGCGATCATGGCGTCGTTCGCGGCGATGCGGGCGCTCGCGGAGGGCGATCCGTCGGAGGGGTCGCCCTCGCGTCCCTTCGCCAAGGACCGGGACGGGTTCGTCAACGGTGAGGGCGCGGGCGTGCTGGTGCTGGAGTCCGAGGAGCACGCCCGGGCGCGCGGGGCGCGGATCTACTGCGAGGCGGCGGGGTGGGGGCTGTCGGCGGACGCGTATCACGTCGCGGCCCCGGACCCGTCCGGTGACGGCATCGCGCTCGCGCTGCGGAGGGCGGTGCGGGACGCGGGGGGCGAGGTGGCCGACGTCGTGCATGTGAACGCCCACGCCACCGCCACGGTGGACGGTGACCTCGCCGAGGCGCGGGCGCTGCGGGGGGTGCTGGGCGGCGGGCAGGGTGTTCCGGTGACCGCGCTGAAGGGGCACCTGGGGCATCTGCAGGGGGCCGCCGGCGGGGTGGAGGCGGTGGCGGCGGTACTGACGCTGCACCATCGGATGGTGCCGCCGACGGTGGGGTGTGGGGAGGTGGACGACGGGATCGAGCTGGACGTCGTCCGTGAGGCCCCGCGTCCGCTGCCGGACAGCGGCGATCTTGTGCTGAGCAACTCCTTCGGGTTCGGGGGGCACAACGCGGTGCTGGCGTTGCGGCGGGTGGGGGCGGCTTAGCGCCGGGCGCGGTTTCCGGGCGCCGGGTGTTGGTGCGGAACGGGGGTGTCGCGCAGCCCGGCGCTACGGGGGTGCCGCCCGCGCCCACCCGTGCCGCCCCAGCGGCACGACTGCCCGCGGTCGGCGAGGGTCGCCCTGCGCCGCAGGCGTCCGACCGCACCCCCCACCCACCCGCGGAGGTCAGGCCGAGCGTTTGCGGGGCGTCGTCTTCTTCGCCGGGGCCTTCTTCGCCGCCGTCTTCTTCGCCGTGCTCTTCGTGCTCTTCTTCTCGGCCTGTGACGTCTTCGACGTCGACTTCCGCGGCGAGGACGCCGTCTTCTTCTTCGCCGTCGACGTCGACTTCTTGCCGCCCGTGTCCTTCGGCGACGAGCGGCTCGTCTTGCGTGGCGGCAGTTCTTTGACCTCGGCGTCCTCACCCCGGGACTCGCGGGCCGCCCGGACGCTGTTCTCCAGGGCCGCCATCAGGTCCAGGACCTTGCCGCCGCCGGACTCCGGCGCCGGGGCCTCCTTCGGGGTCTCGCCGGCCGCCTTCGCCGCGACGACCTCCTCCACCGCCTCGCGGTACTCGTCGTGCAGGTCCTCCAGGTCCACCTCGCCGAGCGTGTCCATCAGCGCGTCCGCGAGGTCCAGCTCCTTGTCGCGCACGGTGACGTCGGCGTCCGGCGCGACGCCCTCCGGGGCGCGGACCTCGTCGGGCCACAGCAGGCCGTGCATGGCGATCGCGTCGCCCACCACGCGCAGCATGCCGAGCCGCTCCCGCCCGCGCAGGGCGTACTTCGTGATCGCGACCTTCTTGCTCCGCTTCAGCGCCTCCCGCAGCAGCGTGTACGGCTTCGCCGCGGGGGCACCGCCCGCCTGGAGGTAGTACGCGGCGTCCATCTGGAGCGGGTCGATGCGGTCCTCGGGCACGAAGGCGACGATCTCGATCGTCTTGGCGGTCGGGATCGGCAGCCCGGCCAGGTCCTCGTCGGTGATCGGGATGATCGTGCCGTCCGAGTCCTCGTAGCCCTTGCCGATCTCCTGGCTGCCGACCTCCCGGTCCTCCAGCTCGCAGAACTTCCGGTAGCGGATCCGGCCGCCGTCCTCGGTGTGGATCTGGCGGAAGGAGATCGAATGGTTCTCGGTGGCGTTCACCAGCTTGATCGGGATGCTGACCAGCCCGAACGAGATCGCGCCGTTCCAGATGGACCTCACGTGCAGCACCTCTCCGGTCGTCCGCCGATCGATGTCGGAGCCTTTGTCATGGTTTGCGTGAGATTCTCATCGTATGGCTCCCATCACGGAGGTGGAGGGGCGACGGCTCCCGCTCAGCAATCTGGAGAAGGTGCTGTATCCCGCCACCGGCTTCACCAAGGCGGAGGTCCTGCACTACTACGCGACCGTGGCCGACGTGCTGCTGCCGCATCTGCGGGAGCGGCCGGTGTCGTTCCTGCGCTATCCGGACGGGCCCGACGGGCAGGTGTTCTTCACCAAGAACGTGCCGCCCGGTACGCCCGACTGGGTCACGACCGCCGAGGTGCCGAGGTCGGAGGGGCCCGCGCGGATGGTGCTGGTGGAGGACCTGCCGAGCCTGATGTGGTCGGCGAACCTGGTCGCGGAGTTCCACACCCACCAGTGGCGGATCACCGACCCGGGCGAGGCGGACCGCATCGTGTTCGACCTGGACCCGGGGCCGCCGGCGACGGTCGTGCACTGCTGCGAGGTGGCGCTGTGGCTGCGGGAGCGGCTGGCCGAGGACGGGTTCGAGGCGTACGCGAAGACGTCCGGGTCGAAGGGGCTGCACCTGCTGACGGCGGTACGAGGCTCCTCTTCCGAACAAGTGTCCGAATACGCCAAGGCGCTGGCCGTGGAGGCGGAGAAGGCGATGCCCCGGCTGGTGCTGCACCAGATGAAGCGCAGCCTGCGGCCGGGGAAGGTCTTCGTCGACTGGAGCCAGAACGCGGCGCGCAAGACCACGGCCGCCCCCTACACCCTGCGGGCGCGCGCCGAGCCGCTCGTGTCGGCGCCGGTGACCTGGCAGGAGGTCGAGGACTGCCGGTCGCCGGGCGGGATGGCGCTGCAAGCGCCCGACATCCCGCCACGGCTCCAGGACTTCGGTGACCTGCTGGCACCGCTGCTGGCCCCGGACGAGGCGGGCACGCTGCCCTGACCGCCGCCCGGTCCGCGGAGGCCGCCAGCCCCGCGCCCACCCCGGACGAGACGGTCACGCCGCCCTGACCACGGCCTGACCCTCCGCGGGACCGCCACCCGGCCCTCCGCGGCCGTCAGCCCCGCACCCTCACAACCCCGCCCACGTCCCGCACCCTCACAGCCCCGCCCCGTCCCGCACCTCACAGCCCCGCCCACGTCCTCCGATCCCGTGCCGCCGCGTACAGCGCCTCGACGTCGGCGGGCTTCAGGACGCCTCCGCCCCGGGCCAGCTCCGGCACGTCCGCGTCCGTCAGGATCCGCACCCCGCGCGGCGCGGCGGCGACCGTCACGCGGCGGGCGCCGGCCAGGACGAGCACCGGGCGGACCTCGGCGGTGAGGGCGTGGGCGGCCCGGTCGGCGTCGGCGCGCACACGGTGCAGCACGGGTTCGGGCGGACGCCGGCCGATGCGCACCTGCGGCTCCGCGACGGTCACCCGCTGCCGGTGGGCGGAGCGGACGTGCAGGGCGTACAGGCCACCGGGGCCGATCAGCAGGTGGTGGACGCGGTGGCCGCCGGGGAGCGGCAGGGAGTGCAGGGCGTGCCCGCCGGCGCCGCCCATGGCGTCGAGGGCGTCGCCGACCGTCCGCTGAGCGTCCAGTTCCGCGCGGCGCGGGTCCGGGCGCAGCCGGCGGGCCGGGCCGGGGGCGCGGTCGAGGTCGACGAGCAGAGCCTCGCCGGGACGGTTCGGGGCGAGGTCGTCGTCGGGGTGGAGGGAGAGCCGGGCGAGATCGACGGGGGTGGGGACGGGGGGCGGGCCGACGGCGACCGGGCCGGTGAGGTACGGGGCCAGGGCGGCGAGCACCTCGTCCTCGCGCTCGGCGTCGAGCAGGTTCACCCGGGCCGCCTCACGGTCGTACCAGGCGATGTTCCTGCCGTCCGGGAGGCGGACGTAGAGCCGGTCCCTGCCGTGCCGGCGGGCCGGCACGACGCGTGGTCGGTCCATGCGCCATCACCCCGCCTCCATGGGAACAGGCGGGGTGCTGCGCGGGCAAGAAGCCGGATACCGTGGACAGCGGTTGGGCGATGAGAGTGGGAGGCGCCGTTGCGTACCCGCGAGAGTCAACCCGGCGTACCGGCTCCGGAGAGCCCGTGGGACGAGATCGAGCCCGGTCTGTGGATGGGCGGGCACCAGGTGTGCGGGCCCGCCGGGCGGGTGGAGCAGGTGGTGGTGCACCGCCAGTTCGACCTGGTGCAGACCCTGCTGCGGCTGCCGGACCACGGCCCCGACCCGGGGGTCGAGCATCAGGTGTGGCCCGTCCCGGACGGCCCGCTCGACGGCACCCAGCTCGCGGGCGTGATCCGGCTGGCCGAGGCGGCGTGCGAGGCCCTGGACGCGGGGCGCACGGTCCTGGTCCGCTGCTGGCACGGCTACAACCGGTCGGGTCTGGTGGTCGCGCACGCCCTGATGCGCAGGGGCCGTTCGGCGGAGGAGGCGATCCGGCTGATCCGGTCCCGCCGTTCCCCCTGGGCCCTGCACAACGACCTGTTCGTCGACTACCTGCGGGCGGGGCTCGTCACCGCGCGGATGCTGGAGGAGCTGGCGGAGTGACGGAGGACCGGCCGCCGGGCCGCGGGTGTGTGACCCGGTAGGCGGAGCGCCCTCCCCGATGGCGCAGCAGGGCGGGCGTGTGCCGGGGGGCGCTCCTAATGTGGCGACAAGTCACCTTCGACCTGTTGTCTCCCCCCATGGAGGTACCGCCATGCCCCTACGACGCCCGCGTCCCCCGCTGACCCGCCGTCTGCCCATAGCGCTCGCCGCCGGCGCCCTGGCGGTCGCGACCGCCGTCACCCCCGCGCTCGCCGCCGACGACCCGGGCCAGGGCAACCAGAACAGCCAGAACAACCAGAGCGGTCAGAGCAACCAGGGCAACAGCCAGAGCGGCCAGGGCGACTGGAGCCAGCAGGGCGGCAACGGCAACAACACGGGCTCCGGCAACAGCACCGGCTCCTACCAGCAGAGCAACAACAACGCCCAGCAGAGCGGAGGCAACCAGAACGGCGGCAACCAGGGCGGCAACGGCGGCGACTGGGGCAACCAGGCCGGCGGCAACCACGGCGACCAGGGGCGGTATCGCGGCGTGGTGACGGCCCAGAAGCTGGCCCTGCGCAGCGCCCCGAACCGCGGCTCACAGGTCATCCGGTACGCCCACAAGGGCGAGGTCGTCTCGATCTTCTGCAAGGTGCCCGGCGACAAGGTCGACGGCAACCCGCTCTGGTACCTGCTCACCGACGGCACCTGGGCCTGGGGCCCGGCCCGGCACATCGACAACATCGGTCCCGCGCCACGCTGGTGCTGATGAGCGCACCACGCGAAGCGTCGCATATGGGTAAGTTCCGGACATGAGCAAGGCCGGTATCACCCTGGCGACGGCGGATCCGCCCGCGCCCGCCGTCCGTCCCACCGGGCGCCGCGGCGTGGAACTCGCCCTCATCGTCCTGGCCGTCGGACTGTCGGTGTACGGCTACTGCGCCGTCGGCCTCGCCAGGAACGGCACCGTCCCGCCCGGCGCCGCCGGTTACGGCGCCGGGCTCGGTGTGATCGCGGTGCTCGCCCATCTGGCGGTGCGCTGGCGGGCCCCGCTGGCCGACCCGCTGCCGCTGCCGATCGGGGTGCTGCTCAACGGGGTGGGCCTGGTGCTCATCTACCGGCTGGACCTGGAGACGCCCGGCGACCGGGCCGCCCCCGCCCAGCTGATCTGGTCGACGCTCGGGGTGGCGCTGTTCATCGCGGTGATCCTGGTGCTGCGCGACCACCGGGTGCTCCAGCGCTACACCTACCTGTGCGTGACCGTCGCGCTGGTGCTGCTGACCGTGCCGATCCTCTTCCCCGCGGTGAACGGCGCCCGTATCTGGATCCGCGTGGCGGGTTTCTCCATCCAGCCGGGCGAGTTCGCGAAGGTGCTGCTGGCGGTGTTCTTCGCCGCGTACCTGGCCGCGAACCGCGGCGCGCTGACGTACGCGGGCCGCCGTGTCTGGGGGATGCAACTGCCCACCGGGCGGGTGCTCGGGCCGATCGTCGCCGTGTGGCTGGTGAGCGTGGGCGTGCTGGTCCTGGAGCGTGACCTCGGCACCTCGCTGCTGTTCTTCGGTCTCTTCGTGGTCCTCCTGTACGTGGCCACCGGCCGCACCGGCTGGATCGCGCTGGGGCTGCTGCTGGCCTCGCTGGGCGCGGTCGCGGTGGGCCGGCTGGAGCCGCACGTGCACCACCGGATCGAGACCTGGCTGCACCCGTTCGCCTCCATCGAGGCGGGTGAGGGCCCCAACCAGATCGCCCAGTCGCTGTTCGCCTTCGCCGAGGGCGGCATCCTGGGCTCGGGGCTGGGGCTCGGGCACTCCGTGCTGATCGGCTTCGCCGTGAAGTCCGACTTCATCCTGGCGACGGCCGGCGAGGAGCTGGGCCTGGCCGGGCTGTCCGCGATCATCCTGCTGTACGGGCTGCTGGTGGAGCGCGGCTACCGGGCCGGGCTGGCGCTGCGCGACCCGTTCGGCCGGCTGCTCGCCGTGGGGCTCGCCTCGCTGGTGGCGCTCCAGGTGTTCGTGATCGCGGGCGGGGTGACCGGGCTGATCCCGCTGACCGGGATGGCCATGCCGTTCCTGGCGCAGGGCGGCTCCTCGGTGGTGACCAACTGGGCGATCGTGGCGCTGCTGGTCCGGCTCAGCGACAGCGCGCGGCGGCAGGACGCCCCGGGTGCGGCCCGGTGACCCGGCACATCCGGCACGCGGCGCTGTTCTGCGCGCTGCTGCTGGTCGCGCTGCTGGTCAACGCGGCCCGGGTGCAGGTGCTGCACGCGGAGGACTACGAGGCCAACCCGGCCAACCGCCGTGCCGCGATCGTGCGGTACCAGCAGCCGCGCGGCGACATCTGGGTCGACGGCCGTCCGGTCACCGGGTCGCGGGACACCGGGGAGCATCTGCGCTACGAACGGACGTACAGCGAAGGGCCGTTGTACGCGCCGGTGACGGGCTTCGCCTCGCAGGAGTACGGCACGACACTGCTGGAGGCCACGGAGGACGCGGTGCTCTCCGGGGCCGCCCCGGTGCTGCAGCCGCTGCCGCTGTGGAACGAGTTCACCCGCTCCCGCAGCGCGGGCGGTGACGTGCTGACCACGATCGATCCCCGGGCGCAGCGGGCGGCGTACGAGGGCCTGCGGGGGCGGAAGGGCGCGGTGGCGGCGGTGGAGCCGTCGACCGGGCGCATCCTGGCGCTGGTGTCGGTGCCGTCGTACGACCCGGAACCGCTGTCGGGGAACGGCAGGACGGCGCGGGAGGCGTGGGCGCGGCTGAACGCCGACCCGGACAAGCCGATGCTGAACCGTGCGGTGCAGCGCACCTACCCCCCGGGATCGACGTTCAAGGTGGTCACCGCGGCGGCGGCGCTGGACGCGGGCGTGCTGAAGGGCCCCGACGAGCCGACCCGCTCCCCCGACCCGTATCTGCTGCCGGGGACGACGACCCGGCTGGTCAACGGGACGGACAAGTGCCGGAACGCCACGCTGCGGGTCGCGTTCGTGCGGTCCTGCAACACGGTGTTCGCCCAGCTCGGGGTCACCACGGGGGTGGAGCGGCTGCGGCGGACCGCGGAGAGCTTCGGCTTCAACGACGCGGACCTGCGCGTCCCCTTCCAGGTGGCGCCCAGCACGTTCGACACCACCGTGGACGCGGCGCAGCTCGCGCTGTCTTCGATCGGGCAGTTCAACACGCGGGCCACGCCGCTGCAGATGGCGATGGTCGCGGCGGCCGTGGCGAGCGGCGGACAGGTGCGGGAGCCGTACCTGGTGGAGCGGACCACGCGGGCGAGCGGCGGCACGGTGTCCGCGGCGGGGTCGGGCGCGGTGCGGCGGGCCATGCTCCCGGCGACGGCGAGCCGGCTGCGGGAGCTGATGCGCGGGGTGGTGGAGGACGGCACCGGCGGGAAGGCGGCGATCGAGGGTGCCGTGGTCGGCGGGAAGACCGGCACCGCCCAGCACGGGCTGGGCAACTCGGGGATGCCGTACGCCTGGTTCATCTCCTGGGCGCAGCGCGAGGACGAACTGGAGCCGAAGGTGGCGGTGGCCGTGGTGGTGGAGGACGGCGAGGGCAGCCGGCGCCAGATCAGCGGCGGCGGCACGGCCGCCCCGGTGGCGCGGGCGGTGATGGAGGCGGTGCTGCGGCCCGAGTGAGGGGCGTGACCGAACTCCCCGCCCTTGGCGCTCGGTTGATGAGACGGGGGTGTCCCGCCCCGCGATCCCCGACCTAACGTTCGGTCCATGACCGCATACGAACTCGCCCAGGTGAACATCGCCCGGCTCAAGGCGCCGCTGGACACTCCCCTGCTGAAGGACTTCGTCGACAACCTCGACCCGGTCAACGCCGCCGCGGACGCCGCCGACGGTTTCGTGTGGCGGCTCCAGAGCGACGACGGCGACGCCACGGCCATTTCCGTCTTCGACGACCCGTGGCTGATCGTCAACATGTCGGTGTGGCGGGACCCGGACGCGCTGACGGCGTTCATGTACCAGGGCCGGCACCGGGAGATGCTGAGCCGGAGGCGTGAGTGGTTTCAGCGCGTCGAGGAGGCCATGACCACGCTCTGGTGGGTGCCCGCGGGCCACCGCCCCACCGTCGCGGAGGCCGAGGACCGGCTGCTGCACCTGCGCACCCACGGCCCGGCCCCGTACGCCTTCACCCTGCGCACCCCCTTCCCGCCCGGCGCGGACGGGGGAGCACGGGGAGCGGACCGGTCGGCGACAAGTCCTGCGTGAGGGATTGACGGGCTTGCTGACAGGCAGTCTCATAAAGGTGACCTGCCGGTAACCCGAGACGCCCCGAGGTGGAACCGTCATGACGACCCTGTCGGAGACCGACGCGCTCGACGGCCTGCGGGACGCCCTCGGGCAGCTCAAGAACCGGGAGACGGTGGCCCTGCGGCTGCTGGAGTCCTCCGCGAAGCACTCCTTCGACCCGGACACGGAGCTCGACTGGGACGCGCCCTTCGAGGACGGCAAGTGGTTCTGGCCGCCGGAGCTGGTGTCGCTGTACGGCACCCCGCTGTGGCGGCGGATGGGCGAGGAGCAGCGGATGCTGCTCTCCCGGCACGAGGCCGCCGCGCTCGCCTCCCTCGGCATCTGGTTCGAGCTGATCCTGATGCAGCTGCTGGTCCGCCACATCTACGACAAGTCCGCGACCAGCGCGCACGTGCGCTACGCCCTCACCGAGATCGAGGACGAGTGCCGGCACTCCAAGATGTTCGCCCGGGTGATCGCGCACAGCGGCACCCCCTGGTACCCGGTGACCCGCGTCCACCACAACCTGGGGCGCCTGTTCAAGACGATCTCCACCACGCCCGGCTCGTTCACCGCGACCCTCCTCGGCGAGGAGGTCCTGGACTGGATGCAGCGGCTGACCTTCCCCGACGAGCGGGTGCAGCCGCTGATCCGGGGCGTCACGCGCATCCACGTGATCGAGGAGGCGCGGCACGTGCGGTACGCGCGTGAGGAGCTGCGGCGGCAGATGATGACGGCGCCGCGCTGGTCGCAGGAGTTCACCCGGGTGTCGTCGGGCGAGTTCGCCCGGGTGTTCTCGGTGGCGTTCGTGAACCCGGAGGTCTACACGAACGTCGGCCTGGACCGGCGCGAGGCCGTCGCCCAGGTGCGGACGAGCGCCCACCGCCGCGAGGTGATGCAGCAGGGCGCGAAGAAGCTGACGGACTTCCTCGACGACATCGGCGTGCTGCGGGGTGTGGGCCGCCGGCTCTGGCGCTCCTCCGGTCTGCTGGCCTGACCAGGCGTTCCACCGGGCGGGGCCGGGGCGGAATCCGGCCGGGGCGGGCGGCCGCGCCCGGCGTGCGCCGGCCACGGCCGGTTACGCTGCGGGCATGACCTCGCAGGCCCCCACCCCCGCCTACCGGCGCCTCAGTGTCGAGGAGCGCCGCAGCCAGCTGCTGGAGGCCGCGCTGTCCCTCTTCGCCCACCGGGCGCCGGAGGAGGTGTCGCTGGACGACGTGGCGGAGGCGGCCGGTGTGTCGCGGCCCCTGGTCTACCGCTACTTCCCGGGAGGCAAGCAGCAGCTCTACGAGGCGGCCCTGAAGTCCGCAGCCGACGAGCTGCGCGACTGCTTCGACGAACCGGAGGAGGGTCCGCTGCTCCCCCGGCTGACCCGGGCCGTGGAGCGCTACCTCGCCTTCGTCGGCCGGCACGACGCCGGCTTCAGCGCCCTGCTCCAGGGCGGCAGCGTGGTGGAGACCTCCCGTACGACCGCGATCGTGGACGGGGTGCGGCGGGCCGCGGCCGAGCACATCCTGCGTCATCTCGGCGTGGAGGAGCCCGGGCCCCGGCTGTGGATGACCATCCGGATGTGGATCACGGCCGTGGAGGCCGCCTCACTGATCTGGCTGGACGAGGACAAGCAACCTCCCCCCGAGGAGCTGAGGGACTGGCTCGTGGAGCAGTTCGTGGCGATGCTGACGGTGACCGCGCGGCGGGACGCGCAGACCGACACTTTGGTCCAGGCGCTGGCCGCGGACCTGTGACCTGAACCGGCGCCCCGGCCGATGGCCGAGACTGGTGGGGTGAAGAGCGAAGACACCCCCTTCGAGGGCGGCCCCATGGACGGGCGCGTCCTGCCCGTGCTGCTCGGCATCACCGGGCACCCGCCCAAGACGTACCGGATCCCCGTCCCGGCCCCGGAGGGCGGCCCGCCCACCGTGCTGGTGTACCGGAGGGTGCCGCGCGGGAACAGCACGCTCACCGGTCTGACCGCCCGCTGGAAGTACCTCTACGACCCCGCCGGCCGGGCCGGGAGCGAACGCCGCTGGCCTTGGTCGAGGCCCGCGCCGCATCCAGACGCCACGCCGCAGGGCAAGCCGGACGACGCCGACGGGTGACCCGGTTGCGCCGAACCGCGCACACTCGGCGAGCGGACCGCGCACGCCCCCCTGATGCTCGCGGTGCGGAGCGGACGAGCCGCCCCGCGTCGGAGGTGATGGCGTGTCAGGAATGCTTCTGCGTCTGGTGTGCACGGCGGCGCTGGCGGCCGGGACCGTGCTGGCGCCCCTGCCCGCGGCGGCCGTCCCGGAACCGGGCGGCGGCAGCGGCCCGTCCGGCGGCCGCTCCGTCCCCGAACTGCTGACGGACCTTCAGACCGTGTACCGGGAGGCCGAGAAGGCCACGGAGCGCTACAACGCCACCGAGGAGGCGCTGGAGAAGCAGCGCGCCGAGACGGAGCGGCTGGAGAAGGCGCTGGCCCGCACCCGGCTCTCCCTCCACGACAGCAAGGGCGCCGCCGGGCGGCTCGCCCGGCAGCAGTACCAGTCGCTGAGCGGCCTCTCCCCCTACGTCCGGCTCCTCCTGGCGCGCGACCCGCAGCGGGCGCTGGAGCAGGGGCATGTGATCGGGCAGCTCGCGCGGGAGCGGGCGCACACGGTGGGCCGGCTGACCGGGGACACGAAGCAGGCCGACGAGCTGGCGCGCCGCGCGCGCAAGGCGCTGGACGTGCGGATCGCGCTCACCGAGCGGCGGAGGAAGGAGCGCGACGAGGTGGTGGAACGGCTGCGGGACGTCGAGGAGTTGCTGGCGTCGCTCACCGCGGACCAGCTCGCCGAGCTGGCCGAGCTGGAGCGCGGCCGGGTCGACGAGGCGCAGCGGGAGCTGGTGGCGTCCGGCGCGCTGAGCGGCGCGGGCGCCCCGTCCGCCGCCGGAGAGCGGGCCGTGCGGTACGCGGTGGAGCAGCTCGGCAAGCCGTACGAATGGGGCGCGGAGGGCCCCGAGACGTACGACTGCTCGGGGCTCACCTCCGAGGCGTGGCGCGCGGCGGGCGCGGAGGTGCCGCGGACCAGCCAGGAGCAGTGGGCGCGGCTGGAGCGGATCGACCTGGTGGACCTGCGGCCCGGCGACCTCGTCGTGTACTTCCACGACGCCACGCACGTCGCCCTCTACCTGGGCGACGGGATGGTGGTGCAGGCGCCCCGGCCCGGCGCGCGGATCAAGGTGTCGCCGATCGCGGCCAACCCGGTGCTGGGCGCGGTGCGGCCCGACCCCGGCGGGGAGCCCGTGGAGCACTATGTGCCACCGGAACTCCCCGAGGGGGCGACGGACGGGTCGGACGAGGGGTACGGCGCCGTCTACGCGCCGGCCGCGCCGGACACCTCGGCCAGGTAGGCGTTCGTCTTCTCCGGCTCGTAGAAGAAGTTCTCGAAGTCGGCCGGGTCGTTGAAACCGTTGGCGAAGCGGTCGGCGACGGGCTGGAGCTGTCCTGCGGCCCCGATCAGGTTGAGGACGTGCTCCGGCGGCGGGGCCAGCATGGCGTTCGTCCACTTGGTGACGTGCTGGGCGGTGTCCCAGTAGCGGTCGAAGGTTCCCCGCATCCAGTCCTCGTCGAACGGCTTGTCGCCGTGCTCGAGGATCGAGGCGAGGTAGGCGGCGGCGCACTTGGACGCGGAGTTGGAGCCCTGCCCGGTGATCGGGTCGTTGGCGACGACGACGTCGGCGACGCCCAGCACCAGGCCGCCCGAGGGCAGCCGGCCGATGGGGTTGCGGACGGTCGGGGCGTAGCGGCCGGCCAGCGTGCCGCCGGCGTCGGTCAGTTCCACCTTGGTGGCGCGCGCGTACTCCCAGGGCAGGAACTTCTCCATCAGCTCCAGGGTCAGGGAGAGGTGCTCGGCCGGGTCCTTGACGTCCGCGAAGGCGTCGAGCGGGCCGCCGGGGACGCCCTCCCAGAACAGGATGTCGGCGCGTCCCGACGTGGTGTACGTCGGCATGATGAACATCTCGCCGACGCCCGGGACCAGGTTGCAGCGGACCGCCTCGGTGTCCGGGTGCTCCGGGCGCGGGCCGAGACCGTGCACATAGGCGACGGCGAGGGCGCGCTGCGGGGTGCTGTACGGGGAGCGCTCCGGGTCGCGGGAGAACATCTGCACCAGCTCGCCCTTGCCCGCGGCGATGAGCACCAGGTCGTAGGTGCGGGAGAGGTAGTCGAGGTCGCCGACGGCCGCGCCGTGGATGACGAGCTGTCCGCCGCGCTGCGCGAAGGTCTCCATCCAGCCGGCCATCTTGACCCGCTGGTCCACCGACTGCGCGAACCCGTCGAGGCGGCCCAGCCAGTCGATCGCCCGCTGCGAGGGGCCCGGGTCGAAGGAGCCGGGGGCGGCGACCGAGACGCCGAGGCCCTGGATCTTCGGGGCCTGCGACTCCCAGAAGTTCAGCTGGAGGTCACGCTCGTGCTGCAGCGCGGTGTGGAACATGCACTGCGTCGACATGACCCGCCCGGTGCGGATCTCGTCCGCGGTCCGGTTGGACATGAGGGTGACCTCGTACCCGTGCGACTGGAGTCCCAGGGCGAGCTGGAGACCGGACTGGCCGGCCCCGACGACGAGTATCTTCCGCATACGGGGGACGCTCCTAAGGGGGCTACTCGGGGGTTTCGTCGAGCGCGTGGCCCACGAGGGACAAGAGGGTCTCGATGACCGAGATCCGGCGGCGCGCATCCATGATCATGACAGGTATGTGCGCGGGGATCGTGAGGGCCTCCCGCACGTCCTCCGGTTCGTACTGCTCGCTGCCGTCGAAGTGGTTCACGGCCACGACGTACGGCAGTCCGCAGCTCTCGAAGTAGTCCAGCGCGGGCCAGCAGTCCTTCAGCCTGCGGGTGTCGGCCAGCACCACGGCGCCGATCGCGCCGCGCACCAGGTCGTCCCACATGAACCAGAACCGCTGCTGGCCGGGCGTGCCGAACAGGTACAGCACCAGGTCGTCGTCGAGCGTGATGCGCCCGAAGTCCATGGCCACGGTCGTGGTCGACTTGCCCGGCGTGGCGGTGAGGTCGTCGGTGCCCTCGCTCGCCTCGGTCATCAGCGCCTCGGTCTGCAGAGGCGTGATCTCGGAGACGGAGCCGACGAGGGTGGTCTTGCCGACGCCGAAGCCGCCGGCCACGACTATCTTCGTGGCGATCGGAGCCCGGGTGGGGTCCGTCTGCCACGGCAGCAGGGGCTCGTCCCCCTCGACGAGCGGGGTGACGCCGGGTGCGGCGTCAGAGACGGCGGAGTCCACTCAGCACCCTTTCCAGCAGCGCGCGGTCCGGGCGGCCCGTGCCGTGGCCGGTGCCCGTCCCGTAGACACGGATCTTTCCCTGGTCCGCGAGGTCGCTCAGCAGGACGCGGACCACGCCGAGCGGCATGTGCAGCAGCGCGGCGATCTCGGCCACCGTCCGCATGCGGCGGCACAGTTCGACGATGGCGCGCACCTCCGGCATGACCCGGGCGAGACCGCCGGAGGTGAGTTCCCTGCGGTCCTCGGCGGCCTCCAGCGCGGCCGTGCCGGCCGTGGCGCCGACGAACGTCTCGACCAGCAGCACGTGGCCGAAGCGGGTGCGGCCCCCGGTGAGCGAATAGGGGCGCACGCGGGCGGGTTTGCGGTCACCGCCGCGGACGGGGAGGTGTTTCTTCGGGGCGCTGGTCATCGAGGGCTCCCGGCGGACTCGTGCTCCGCGCCTTTCGCGGTCTCCTGGTTCCGGCGGAGCTCGCTGCGGAGTTCGGGGGTCAGGACGTGGCCGGCGCGGCCGACGAACAGGGCCATGTGGTAGGCCACGACGCTCATGTCGCAGTCCGCCGAGCCGTGCACGCCGAGCAGCGAGCCGTCGCTGATGGACATCACGAAGAGGCTGCCCTCGTCCATGGCGACCATCGTGTGCTTGACCGGGCCGTAGTCCATCAGCTTCGAGGCGCCGACGGTGAGGCTGCCGATGCCGGACACGACGGTGGCCAGGTCGGCGGAGGAGCCGCGCGGGCCCCGCCCCTGCGAGCCCGGGCCGCTGCGGGCGCGGGCGAGTGTCTCGTCGGAGGAGAGGAGCAGCAGGCCGTCGGAGGAGACCACGGCGACGGACAGGATGCCGGGCACCTCCTCGACGAGGTTCGTCAGCAGCCAGTGCAGGTTGCGGGCCTCACTGCTCAGTCCGAAGGTACTGGGCGCGGTCAACTGCTTGCCTCCTCGACAGTGCCCCCCGTGGCTTCTTCGGTTGTGTCGTCCCCGCGGGGCCGCTCGGCCGCCAGCTCCGCCTCGACGTCCCGCCGCCCGGCGTCCGCGCCCCGGCGGAACCCGCCGAGCCGCTTGCGCAGGGCCTCGGCGTCCACCGAACCGGACCGCGGCCGCGGGGGAGCGACCGGCGCGGTGATCTTCGGCGTCCGCTTGGGCAGTCCCTTGGCGGTGACGGGCTCCTCGTCGACGGCCCCGTCCCCGCCCCCGTCGGCGACCCGCGCGTGCTCGGGCCTGCCGGCGGGGGTGTCGGGGGCGGCTGTGCCGGGGACGTGGCCCCCGGGTGCCGGTACGGCCGTCTCGGGGGCGTGGCCCCCGGGTGCCGGTACGGCCGATTCGGGGGCGTGGCCCCCGGGTGCCGGTGCCGCTTCGGGCGCGGGTGCGGACGGGGACGCGGGCGCGTGCCCGGCACCCGGGCGCACGCCCTCGTCGGCGGGCGCGGCTGAACCGGCGTGCCCTTCGACCGCCGGGGCACGGCCTTCCGGCTGCGCCGGGATGAACAGCTCCATGGTGGTCTCGGCGGGCCGCTCCGCGGGGGCAACCGGCTCGCTGGACCGGGCAGGGGGGACCTCGTGCGACCGAGCCTCGTCGACGCCGACGCCTGCGGGCGCGTCGGGTGCGACGATCCCGTTCTGGTCGGCGGTGCGGGCGGCGGGACCGGCCTCGCCCAGGTCGGCCGACGCGGCAGCGTCCGTCCGCCGGGCGGCGGGGGCGCCGCCCGGAACAGCCGTGGTGTCCGCGGCAGACGCCGTGGCCGACGTCGCCGGGGCGCCGGCCTGCGGCTCCTCCGCAGCGACAGGGGCGGTCTCGCCCGTGGTCGGCTCAACGGCGGCGCCGGGAGCAACCCCGTGCTTGGCCGACGGCCCCGCCTCGGTCCCCGCAAACGGGGCAGCCTGCCCCGGGCCCGCCGACGCAGCGGCCTCCGTCCGGGCGCCGGCCTGCGGCTCCTCCGAGGCAACTCGGACGGCCTCACCCAGGACGGCCGACGCGGCAGCGTCCACCCGGTCCGCGGCGAGGTCGGAGCCCGAAGTCGCCGCGGGGTCCGCGGCAGACGGCGCATCCGACTGCGCGGGCGCGCCCGTCTGCGGCTGCTGCACAGCGACCCCGGCATCGCCCGGAGTCGGCTCCGAGGCGGCGACAGGGGTGTCCGGGCGGGCGGTGGCCTGGGCAGCGCCCGGAACCTCCGCCTCCGGCGCCGTAGGCGTCTCAGGCGTGGCCGCCTCTGCCGCCGCTCGGGCCTCGATGGAGCGTTCTGCCAGGTCGACCAGGGGGTCGCCCGACTTGTCGCGGCCGCGCAGGACGTTGGAGTTGGCCTCCGCGTCGGCGCCCGGCAGGGACACCGTGTGGGCGACGCCCGGGACGGACGCGGGGACGGCGGCGGGTGTGGCCGGAGCAAGAAGAGGGTCCGGCAGGACGACCACCGCGGCGATCCCGCCCTGCTTCTGCTTCCGCAGCTGCACCCGCACCCCGTGCCGGTGGGCGAGCCGGGCGACGACGTAGAGGCCGAGACCGAGACCCTCCTCGGACTCGGCGTCGTACGCCGCCTCCGGGTCGAACTCGGAGAGCCGCGTGTTGAGCCGCTCCAGCCGCTCCTCGGCCATGCCGATGCCCTCGTCCTGCACGGAGAGCATCACCTCGCCGTTCTCCATCAGCCAGGCGGAGACCTCGACGGGCATGTCGGGCGGGGAGAACGCGGTGGCGTTCTCCATCAGTTCGGCGAGCAGATGGGACAGGTCGTCCGCGGCGAACCCGGCGATGTGCGCGTGCGGCGGCAGCGCCGCGATCCGCACCCGCTCGTACCGCTCGATCTCGCTGACCGCGGCCCGCACGACGTCGACCAGCGGGACCGGACCGGCCGTGTGCCGGCCGTGCTCGGTGCCGGCGAGGACCAGCAGGTTCTCGCTGTGCCGGCGCATGACCGTGGCGAAGTGGTCGAGCTTGAACAGCGTGGCCAGACGGTCCGGGTCGTCCTCCCGCTCCTCAAGACCCTCGATGACGCCGAGCTGCCGCTCGACCAGGCCGAGGGTGCGCAGCGCGAGGTTGACGAAGGTGCCGCCGATGCTGTGCCGCATCCGCTCCATGTGGGCGGTGGCCTCGGCGAGTTCGCCGCGCAGTTCCTCCCGGGCGTCGGCCATCTTCTGCCGCTGCCCGACGAGGTGCTTGCGGTCGGCCTCCAGCGTGGCGATCCGCTGGGCGAGCCCGGCGGCGTGCGCGTGCAGGGCGTTGACGGAGCGGACGACCTGGGCGAACTCGTCGTTGCGGCCGGTGAAGGTGATCGGCTCCTCGGCCGCCGGGTCCTCCGCCTCGGCGAGCCGGGCGGAGCCGCGGCGCAGCACCGACAGGGGCCGGGTGAGAGTGCGGGCCATCGCGGTGGCGACGCCGACCGCGAGCAGCAGCAGGGCGCCGAGGACCGCGATCCGGATCTCCAGCTCGGTGACGTCCTCGTCACGGAGCTGGGCGAGGTCCTTGGTGCGCTGCTCGAACAGCGAGGCCTCGACACCGCGCATCATGTCGATCCGCGCGGTGAGCGCCGCCGCGAGCTTCTTGGGGCTGGTCTTGGTCTCGCCGTCGGAGAGGGTCGGCTTGTCGGTGAGCTTGCCGAGGTACTGGTCGGCGGTGTCGACCTCGGGGCCGGTGACCGTGGTGTCGTAGGAGGCGCGGGCGGCCTTGGGGGCGGCGTCGCGGAAGTCGGCGAGGGCCGCGTCGGAGCGGACGCGGGCCTGGAGCGCGGCGGCGGACAGTGCGTCACGCCGCTCCTCGTCCTCCTCGGAGGCGCCGTCGGCGATGACGGGCAGTCCGGTGACCGGGTCGATCACGGTCTCGGTGGAGCTCGGCACGTTCAGCGCGGCGAGCAGCAGCCCGCGGGTGGCGGCGGCCTGCTGGACGGCGGTGTCCAGCTCCGTGAGCGCGTGGGCGCCGGAGCCGGCGCGGGGCGGGGTGGCGTCGGCCAGTCGCGCGGCGAGCTTGTGCAGCTGGGAGACGGCGTCGGAGTACGCCTGGTGGGCCTCCAGCGGGCCGGACTTGCCGGTGAGGGCGGCGCGGCGCACGGCGGCGACGGCGTCGAGCTCGTCGCGCAGGGCCTGCGAGGTCTCCTCGTCGGCGCGCAGTTCCTCGACCTGCCGGTCGACCCGGGCGCTGTGCTCCTCGGAGGGCGCCTTGGACTTGGGGCGGCCCGCCGCGATGTAGGGGACGACCTCGTCACGCTCGTCGGCCAGGGAGTGGGCCAGGGTGAGCGCGTCCTGGGTGCGCTCGGCGAGCGTCACCAGCTCCTGGGAGTCGTGCAGCTGCTGGGACGCCGCCAGCACGGACGGCGCACCGGCCCCGGCGATCGCCGCGGCCACCACGGCGACGGCCACGACGAGGCGGTTGCGTACGTGGGTGGGGCGGCCCTTGCCTACGGTGGGCGTCTGCTGCGCGTCCCCCGCCAGGGCCGCCTGCTTGTCCTTGCGACGAGGCCGCGTCTTCTGCACCGGTGCTCGCATTCCTGACTCGTGTACCCGTGGGCCCGGGTGACGCTCCGTCAACGGGCGCGGGCGCTCTCCCCGAGCCGCTGGGCGCGCTCGGACCGTGAGGCGCCCCCAACGCTCCCCGACCCTCCCAGTGCCCGTGGACAGTGGATGCGCATCACCTGACCCGCCACTCGAAGGAGTGAACATCGGAGGCGAGTTGAGGGGCAAGTTCCGTTGTGCGCCGCAGCGGACCTCCGTGGTAAGCCGGTTGGACGTCTGCGGCGGGCGGTGGCAATATTCGCCGCCACGCCTTCCCGGAGACCTTCATTCCCTCCCAAATCAGGCGCTTGACCTGCGCGCCTGTGGAGAACGGGCGTCGATTGCCGGGCTCCGGGGGTTGTTGTGGGGGGCTCGTGCAGACTGGCCGGATGCGCACGGAGCTTGTTTCGGAACCCGGTGATCCTGGACGTCCCAACGAGGACTTCGCGAGCGTCGCGCTCCCGGCTTCCGGACAGGGCGGCGCGCTCGTGGTCCTCGACGGTGTGACGCCGCCGTCGGACGGGGGCGGGTGTCTGCATTCGGTGCCCTGGTTCACCGCCCGGCTGGGCGGCGCGCTGACCGAACTGACCGTTTCCCTCCCGGATGTGCCGCCGCCCGGGCTGCTGTCCCGGGGGATCGCGCGCACGGCCGAGAGCCATGCCTCCACCTGTGACCTTTCTCACCCCCGAACGCCGCAGGCAACGGTGGTGCTGGCGCGCTGGTCACCCGACTCGGTGGACTGTCTGGTGCTGTCGGACTCGGTCCTGCTGGTCGAGTCGCCGGACGGCACGGTCACGGCGGTCCGGGACGACCGGCTGGACCGGTTGCCCCGTTCGGCCCTGTCCAGCCACACGGTCGTGGACACGACGCTGCGGAACAAGGAGGGCGGCTTCTTCACGGCCGCGGCCGATCCGGCCGTGTCGTCACGTGCCGTGACCGCCTCCCTGCCCCGGGACCGGGTGCGCGCCCTGACCGCGCTGACGGACGGCGCGACGCGCTGGGTGGAACGGTTCGGGGAGGGTGACTGGGCGGACTGCGTCGCCGTGATCCGCGAGGAGGGGGCGCGGGGGCTGGTGCGGCGGGTGCGCGCGCTCGAGCGGGAGCGGCCGCTCGGGGGGAAGGCGCATGACGACGCGACGGTCGTCCACGTCGAGCTGCCACCGGCCGGCTGACGGCGT
Source organism: Streptomyces sp. BJ20 (assembly GCF_022869105.1). Classification (NCBI taxonomy): domain Bacteria; kingdom Bacillati; phylum Actinomycetota; class Actinomycetes; order Kitasatosporales; family Streptomycetaceae; genus Streptomyces; species Streptomyces sp. BJ20. The sequence goes on along the minus strand of NZ_CP094918.1, from coordinate 1,249,776 downwards.
GGGCGGGTTCAGGGGGTTCAGGAGGTTCAGCGGGTTCACCCGCACGGCCGACCGGTGACGGGGCCTCACTTTTGACGCGGGGTGCGACTCGTCACCCGGCCGGCCGAGGTGGGCCTCCGCTTCACCCGCGGGCCGGTGGGGGCCGGTCGCGCAGTTCCCCGCGCCCCTCACAGGGTTGCGGACGCCGTCGCCGCAACACCTTCGCCGGCCCTTCGCCCGCGGGCCGGTAGGGGTTGATCGCGCAGTTCCCCGCGCCCTTCGGGGGTCGCAGTGACCGCACTGCCGGAGACGGCGCCTCCGCCGATCCTTCGCCCGCAGGCCGGTGGCGGCTGGTCGCGCAGTTCCCCGCGCCCCTGAGGGGGTTGCAGGCGCCATGACTGCAGACGGACCGCGACGGGGCGGTACGCAGGCGCCGGGCCCCGTGAGGACGCGCCCGCCCAGCGGGACCCTTACTTCTCCATTCCGCGGTTCAGCCGGTGCAGCAGCCGTGCCAGTTCGTCGACCTCCGTCGGGTCCCAGTCGGCGAGGCGGCCGGCGTAGCGGGTGCGGCGGGCCTCGCGGACGCGGCTGACGCGGCGACGGCCCTCCTCCGTGAGGGTGACCAGCCAGGCGCGCCCGTCGGCGGGGTCGGGCTCGCGGCCGACGAGCCCGAGCTCCTCCAGGGCGCGCAGCTGGCGCGACATGGTCGCCTTGCCGACGCCGATGTAGGAGGCGAGCTCGGTGGCCCGCTGGCGCCCGCACTCCTCCAGACGGACGAGCAGCCCGTACGCGGACGGCTCGAGGTCGGGGTGGACCTCGCGCGCCATCTCCCCCTGGCTGGCCCGGGCGCGCCGCAGCAGGACCGTCAACTCGCGTTCCAGCGCCAGGAAAGCGGGCTGTTCGACGCCGGACGCGGGCTCCGGCGAGTCGGCGTGCTTCTCGCCGCCGTTTCCGTCTTCGTGCACGTTGGCCCCTGCCTCGGTTTCCCGTTCTGAAAGTTCTGGCCGAGTGGCGGCGTCGCCCCAGCTCCATAAGTATTTCGCAGGCGTAGACCAACGGCAGTGCGCGACGATCCCGCCCGCCGCCACGGTCGGCGTCCGCAGTTTCTCTACCAGGCCATTACGTGGCATGCCCACTACATGCGATGTGGGTCACATTCCGGGTTCGCCCCATGACCGTTCGGAGATGCGTCATGCCTGTGCACAGATCCCGACTCGTCCGCATACGCGCGCTCGGCACCGCCGGCGCCGTCCTGCTCACGCTGCTCGCCCTCCCGGGGACCTCCGCCGTCGCCGACGGCGCCTCCCCCTCCGTCCCGCCGCGCGGCTCCGCCCACATGGGCATGGGCGTCCTCGCCCACGACGGCCAGGCCGGCCTGCCCACCTCCCGCTCCACCCAGACGGAGGGCGTGGACGTCTCCAGCCACCAGGGCAACGTCGCCTGGACCACCCTGTGGAACAGCGGGGTGCGCTGGGCCTACGCCAAGGCGACGGAGGGCACGTACTACACCAACCCGTACCACGCGCAGCAGTACAACGGCTCCTACGACGTCGGCATGGTCCGCGGCGCCTACCACTTCGCCACTCCCGACACCACGAGCGGCGCCGCCCAGGCGGACTACTTCGTGGACCGCGGCGGCGACTGGTCCGCCGACGGGCGCACGCTGCCGGGTGTCCTGGACATCGAGTGGAACCCGTACGGCGACGACTGCTACGGGAAGTCGGCGAGCTCGATGGTGAGCTGGATCCGCGACTTCCTCGACCGCTACCGCGCCCGCACCGGCCGCGACGCCGTCATCTACACCGCGACCAGCTGGTGGAAGCAGTGCACCGGCAACTACGCCGGTTTCGCCTCCACCACCCCGCTGTGGATCGCCCGGTACGCCTCCACCGTCGGCGAACTGCCCGCCGGCTGGGACACGTACACGATGTGGCAGTACACCTCGACGGGGCCGACGGTCGGCGACCACGACCGCTTCAACGGCACCCTCGACGGGGTGCGGATCTTCGCCGCCGGGAGCTGACCCGGGCGGCGGTACGGGAAAGGCCCGGGCCTCCCTCAGGGAGCCCGGGCCTTCCCTCATCCGATGACCTCCGTCACGCGGCCACCGGAACCTCGGGCGCCGCCCCGTTCGTCGCCGGGGACAGCGCCAGCTCGAGGACCTGGCGGACGTCGGTGACGGCGTGCACGTCGAGCTTCTCCAGCACCTCCGCCGGGACGTCGTCCAGGTCGGGCTCGTTGCGCTTGGGGATGATCACGGTGGTGACGCCCGCCCGGTGCGCGGCGAGCAGCTTCTGCTTCACCCCGCCGATCGGCAGCACCCGCCCGGTCAGCGACACCTCGCCGGTCATCGCCACGTCCGTGCGGACCAGGCGCCCGGAGAGCAGCGAGGCCAGGGCCGTGGTCATCGTGATGCCCGCGCTCGGGCCGTCCTTGGGGACCGCGCCCGCCGGGAAGTGGATGTGCACGCCCCGGTCCTTCAGGTCGCCGACCGGGAGCTCCAGCTCGGCGCCGTGGCTGCGCAGGAAGCTCAGCGCGATCTGCGCCGATTCCTTCATCACGTCGCCCAGCTGGCCGGTCAGGGTCAGTCCCGCCGCGCCCGTCTCCGGATCGGCCAGGGACGCCTCGACGTAGAGGACGTCACCGCCGGCGCCGGTCACGGCCAGCCCGGTGGCGACGCCGGGCACCGCGGTGCGCCGCTCGGCGGGCTCCTGGGCGGACTCCGGCACGTGGTGCGGCCGCCCGATCAGGCCCCGCAGGTCGTCCTCGGCCACGGTGAACGGCAGCTCCCGCTCCCCCAGTTCGTGCTGGGCCGCGACCTTGCGCAGCAGCCGTGCGACCGACCGCTCCAGGTTGCGCACGCCCGCCTCGCGCGTGTACTCGCCGGCGAGCTTGCGCAGGGCGCCCTCCTCGATCGTCACCTCGTCCGGCTGGAGGCCGGCGCGCTCCAGCTGGCGCGGGAGCAGGTGGTCGCGGGCGATGACGATCTTCTCGTCCTCGGTGTAGCCGTCGAGGCGGACCAGCTCCATGCGGTCGAGCAGGGCCTCCGGGATGGCCTCCAGGACGTTGGCGGTGGCGAGGAACACCACGTCGGACAGGTCGAGCTCGACCTCCAGGTAGTGGTCCCGGAAGGTGTGGTTCTGCGCCGGGTCGAGGACCTCGAGCAGGGCCGCGGCGGGGTCGCCGCGGAAGTCGGAACCGACCTTGTCGATCTCGTCGAGCAGGACGACCGGGTTCATCGAGCCGGCCTCCTTGATCGCCCGCACGATCCGGCCGGGCAGCGCGCCGACGTAGGTGCGACGGTGGCCGCGGATCTCGGCCTCGTCGCGGACGCCGCCGAGGGCGACCCGGACGAATTTCCGGCCCATGGCGTGGGCGACGGACTCGCCGAGCGAGGTCTTGCCGACGCCGGGCGGGCCCACGAGGGCCAGCACCGCGCCGCCGCGCCGCCCGCCGACGACGCCCAGACCCCGGTCGCTGCGCCGCTTGCGCACGGCCAGGTACTCGGTGATGCGCTCCTTCACGTCCTGAAGACCCGCGTGCTCGGCGTCCAGGACGGCCTGGGCCCCCTGGATGTCGTAGGAGTCCTCGGTGCGCTCGTTCCACGGCATCTCCAGAACCGTGTCGAGCCAGGTGCGGATCCAGGAGCCCTCGGGCGACTGGTCGGAGGAGCGCTCCAGCTTGTCGACCTCCTTGAGGGCGGCCTCGCGGACCTTCCCGGGGAGATCGGCGGCCTCGACGCGGGCCCGGTAGTCGTCGGACTCCTCGCCGTCCTGCTCGCCGTTCAGCTCGCGCAGCTCCTTGCGGACGGCCTCCAGCTGGCGGCGGAGCAGGAACTCCCGCTGCTGCTTGTCGACGCCCTCCTGGACGTCCTTGGCGATGGTCTCGGCGACGTCCTGCTCGGCGAGGTGGTCGCGCAGCTGCTGGGTGGCGAGCTTCAGCCGGGCCACCGGGTCGGTGGTCTCCAGCAGGGCGACCTTCTGCTCGGTGGTGAGGAACGGCGAGTAGCCGGAGTTGTCGGCGAGCGCGGAGACGTCGTCGATGGCCTGGACCCGGTCCACGACCTGCCAGGCGCCACGCTTGCGGAGCCAGGCGGTGGCGAGCGCCTTGTACTCCTTGACCAGTTCGGCCGCGTGCCCCGGCAGGGGGTCGGGCACGCTCTCGTCGATGCGGGTGCCCTCCACCCACAGCGCCGCGCCCGGCCCGGTGGTGCCTGCGCCGATGCGCACCCGTCCCCGGCCGCGGATCAGGGCGCCCGGGTCGCCGTCGGCCAGCCGGCCGACCTGTTCGACCGTGCCCAGCACGCCGATCCCGGCGTAGGTGCCGTCGACGCGCGGCACGAGGAGCACCTTCGGCTTGCCCGGTTCGTCGCGGGCGGCGGCCTGGGCGGCCTCCACCGCCGCGCGCACCTCGGAATCGCTCAGGTCCAGCGGAACCACCATCCCCGGCAGCACGACCTCGTCGTCGAGCGGCAGCACGGGCAGGGCGAGCGGTGTGGACTCAGCAGCCATGATCTCCCCTTCGGCAGTCAAGTTGAGCTACATCGACTCAATGCAGGGGAGCGGCCGAATGTTCCCGGGGCCGCGTTCGCTCTGAGCGATCACCGGGCCGGGCTCCGAGGGGCCGGGCTCCCGCACCGCGGGACCTGCCAGGATGAACGCATGTCCACCCCCTACGGCATTCCCGAAGCTCCTGAGGTCCTGGACCGTCGCGAGGGCCCGTACGGCGAGGTCGTGCTGCGCAGACACGGCGGCCTGCTGCAGATCATCGCCAACGGCTGCTTCCTGATGGACACCTCCGACGGGCGTTCCGAGCGGCTGCTCGTGGACGCGGCCCTGGCGGCCCTGGGCCCGGAGGTCACGGACCCCTCGGTGCTCATCGGCGGGCTGGGCGTCGGATTCTCCCTGACGCACGCGGCCGGACAGGAGCGCTGGGGCCGGATCACGGTCGTGGAGCGGGAGCCCGCCGTCATCGGGTGGCACCGCTCGGGCCCGCTGGCCGAGTTCTCCGGCGCGGCGCTCGCCGATCCGCGGACGCAGATCGTCGAGCAGGACGTGATCGCTTACGTCAACGAGACGTCCGACACATTCGACGCACTGTGCCTCGACATCGACAACGGGCCCGACTGGACCGTCGACGAGGGCAACGAGGGCCTTTATTCGCCGGACGGACTCGCGGCATGTGCAAGGGTGTTGAAGCCGCGCGGGGTCCTCGCGGTATGGTCCGCGAAGCCTTCACCGGAATTCGAGGGAACCTTGCGGAATGCCGGATTCCGGCAAGTGCGTACCGAAGAGATCCCCGTTGCCCGGGGCGTTCCGGACGTCGTGCACATCGGCGTCCGCCCTGGATAGCAAACCCGTGGTGCATCCCCGTACGCTGCTGCCCTGACGCGGATCATTCAAGCGTCAATCGCAGTGATGCGCAGACGACGGATCACCCCACGGATTCCGGAAAAAGCACACCTCAGGGGCGGGCGATGGAGCAGACACACACCTCCCACAACGGCACGGCGACGACCACCCCCGGCGCGCAGCGCAGGGTCCTGGTGGTCGAGGACGACGCGACGATCGTGGACGCCATCGCGACCCGCCTGCGTGCCGAGGGATTCCTGGTGCAAACGGCGGGCGACGGCCCGTCCGCGGTGGACACGGCGGAGGCCTGGCAGCCCGACCTGCTGATTCTCGACATCATGCTGCCGGGCTTCGACGGCCTGGAGGTCTGCCGGCGCGTGCAGGCCCAGCGGCCGGTGCCGGTGATGATGCTCACCGCGCGCGACGACGAGACCGACATGCTGGTGGGCCTCGGCGTCGGCGCCGACGACTACATGACCAAGCCGTTCTCCATGCGCGAGCTGGCGGCGCGGGTGCACGTGCTGCTGCGCCGCATGGAGCGCGCGGCCCTCGCGGCCACCACCCCGCGCAGCGGCATCCTGCGCCTGGGCGAACTGGAGATCGACCACGCGCAGCGCCGGGTGCGCGTGCGCAGTGAGGACGTCCACCTGACGCCCACCGAGTTCGACCTCCTGGTGTGCCTGGCCAACACCCCCCGCGCGGTGCTCTCCCGTGAGCAGCTGCTGGCCGAGGTCTGGGACTGGGCGGACGCCTCCGGCACCCGCACCGTGGACAGCCACATCAAGGCGCTGCGCCGGAAGATCGGCGCGGAGCGCATCCGCACGGTGCACGGCGTGGGCTACGCCCTGGAGACGCCGACGCCATGAGCGCAGGTCCGGCGGGACGCGGACAGGGGAGGAAGCAACCCTGGGGCAATGTGCGGCCGTTCTCGATCAAGACCAAGCTGGGCGCGCTGGTCGTCGTCTCGGTCCTGATCACCACCGGACTCTCGGTGATCGCGGTGCACACCAAGACGGAGCTGCGCTTCATCACGGTCTTCTCGATGATCGCCACGCTGCTGATCACCCAGTTCGTGGCGCACTCCCTCACCGCTCCGCTGGACGACATGAACGCCGTCGCGCGGTCCATCTCGCACGGCGACTACACCCGCCGGGTGCGCGAGAGCCGCCGCGACGAGCTGGGCGACCTGGCCCAGACGATCAACGTCATGGCCGACGAGCTGGAAGCCCAGGACCGCCAGCGCAAGGAGCTGGTGGCCAACGTCTCGCACGAGCTGCGCACGCCCATCGCGGGGCTGCGCGCGGTGCTGGAGAACATCGTCGACGGCGTCACCGAGGCCGACCCGGAGACGATGCGCACGGCCCTGAAGCAGACCGAGCGGCTCGGCCGCCTGGTGGAGACGCTGCTGGACCTGTCCCGCCTGGACAACGGCGTGGTGCCGCTGAAGAAGCGCCGCTTCGAGGTGTGGCCGTACCTGTCGGGCGTGCTCAAGGAGGCCAACATGGTCGCCTCCGCCCGCGCGAGCATGGCCTCCGGCTCCGGCAGCCACACCCGTACGGACGTGCATCTGCACCTGGACGTCTCGCCGCCCGAACTGGCGGCGCACGCCGACCCGGAGCGGATCCACCAGGTGGTGGCCAACCTGATCGACAACGCGGTCAAGCACAGCCCGCCGCACGGCCGGGTGACCGTGCGGGCCCGGCAGGGTGCCGAGCCGGAGTCGCTGGAGCTGGAGGTCCTGGACGAGGGTCCGGGCATCCCGCGCACCGAGTGGCACCGGGTCTTCGAGCGGTTCAACCGCGGCAACGTCAACCGGCCGCACGGCCCCGGCAGCGACGGCGGCACCGGTCTCGGCCTCGCGATCGCCCGCTGGGCCGTGGACCTGCACGGCGGCCGGATCGGGGTGGCGGAATCCGAGCGCGGTTGCCGGATTCTGATCACTCTTCCGGGGCCCTCTTCTGTGCCAAGTTGACGTAAAGTTCGAACCGGAGCCTCAAGATCCATCTGTGTCCGCCCTGGCGGACACGTGTGATCAGGCACAGGCCCGCGCGCGGGGCGCGACGGGCCCTGGTCAAGCGATGCCTGATACCGTCGGAAGAAGCGGAACCTCGCTTGTTTCCCGCCAAATCCAGCGCCGAAACACCCGCTGAGATGTGATGTGCACGACGTTGCACGGGCCCGGCCTGACCTTCTCGCGCGGGGAGGCGTAGCCTTTATTTCCGCTGTCCATCATCTTGCGAAGCGGAAGAGGGCGGTTGACGCCGTGTCGCCACAGTCCCCCAGTAACTCGAGCATCTCGACCGACACCGACCAAGCGGGAAAGAACCCCGCTGCGGCCTTCGGTGCCAACGAATGGCTCGTCGACGAGATCTACCAGCAGTACCTCCAGGACCCGAACTCGGTGGACCGAGCCTGGTGGGACTTCTTCGCCGACTACAAGCCGGGCGCTCCCGCGTCCTCGGCTCCGGCGGGTGACGCGGCCGCGGGGGCCGCGGTGACCCCCACCGCTCCGTCCCAGCCGGCCGCGCCCGCGAAGGCCCAGGCCCCCGCTCAGCCCGCCGCGCCCGCCCCGGCGGCCAAGGCCCCGGCCCAGGCGAAGGCCCCGGCCCAGCCGGCGAAGCAGGCCGCTCCCGCCGCCAAGCCGGCCCCGGCCAGGAAGGCCGAGCCCGCGGGCGAGGCCAAGAGCGGTCCCGAACAGGTCACCCTGCGCGGCCCGTCCGCCGCGGTGGCGAAGAACATGGACGCGTCGCTGGAGCTGCCCACGGCCACGTCCGTGCGCGCGGTCCCGGTGAAGCTGCTGTTCGACAACCGCATCGTCATCAACAACCACCTGAAGCGCGCGCGGGGCGGGAAGATCTCCTTCACGCACCTCATCGGCTACGCCATGGTCCAGGCCATCAAGGCCATGCCGTCGATGAACCACGCGTACGCCAAGGTGGACGGCAAGCCGACCCTGGTGAAGCCGGAGCACATCAACCTCGGCCTCGCCATCGACCTGGTCAAGCCCAACGGCGACCGCCAGCTCGTCGTCGCGGCGATCAAGAAGGCCGAGACGCTGAACTTCTTCGAGTTCTGGCAGGCCTACGAGGACATCGTCCGTCGCGCCCGCGACAACAAGCTGACGATGGACGACTTCACCGGCGTCACGGTCTCCCTGACCAACCCCGGCGGCCTCGGCACGGTCCACTCCGTGCCGCGTCTGATGCCCGGGCAGTCCGTGATCATGGGCGTCGGCGCCATGGACTACCCGGCGGAGTTCCAGGGCACCTCCCAGGACACCCTGAACAAGCTCGGCATCTCGAAGGTCATGACGCTCACGTCGACCTACGACCACCGGGTGATCCAGGGCGCCGCCTCCGGCGAGTTCCTGCGCCAGGTCGCGAACCTCCTGCTCGGCGAGAACAACTTCTACGACGAGATCTTCGAGGCCCTGCGCATCCCCTACGAGCCGGTCCGCTGGCTCAAGGACATCGACGCCAGCCACGACGACGACGTCACCAAGGCCGCCCGGGTCTTCGACCTGATCCACTCCTACCGGGTCCGCGGCCACGTCATGGCCGACACCGACCCGCTCGAGTACAAGGTCCGCAAGCACCCCGACCTGGACATCGTCGAGCACGGCCTCACCCTGTGGGACCTGGAGCGCGAGTTCGCCGTCGGCGGCTTCGCCGGCAAGTCGATGATGAAGCTGCGCGACATCCTCGGCGTGCTCCGCGACTCGTACTGCCGCACCACCGGCATCGAGTTCATGCACATCCAGGACCCCAAGCAGCGCAAGTGGATCCAGGACCGCGTCGAGCGCGGCCACACCAAGCCGGAGCGCGAGGAGCAGCTGCGCATCCTGCGCCGGCTGAACGCGGCGGAGGCCTTCGAGACCTTCCTGCAGACCAAGTACGTCGGCCAGAAGCGCTTCTCGCTGGAGGGCGGCGAGTCCGTCATCCCGCTGCTCGACGCGGTGCTGGACTCGGCCGCCGAGTCCCGTCTGGACGAGGTCGTCGTCGGCATGGCTCACCGCGGCCGCCTCAACGTCCTCGCCAACATCGTCGGCAAGTCGTACGCGCAGATCTTCCGCGAGTTCGAGGGCAACCTCGACCCGAAGTCGATGCACGGCTCCGGCGACGTGAAGTACCACCTGGGCGCCGAGGGCACCTTCACCGGCCTGGACGGCGAGCAGATCAAGGTCTCGCTGGTCGCCAACCCCTCGCACCTGGAGGCGGTCGACCCGGTCCTGGAGGGCGTCTCCCGCGCCAAGCAGGACATCATCAACAAGGGCGGCACGGACTTCACCGTCCTGCCGGTGGCCATCCACGGCGACGCGGCCTTCGCGGGCCAGGGCGTGGTGGCCGAGACCCTGAACATGTCGCAGCTGCGCGGCTACCGCACCGGCGGCACCGTGCACGTCGTCATCAACAACCAGGTCGGCTTCACCGCGGCCCCCGAGTCCTCGCGCTCCTCCATGTACGCGACGGACGTGGCCCGCATGATCGAGGCCCCGATCTTCCACGTGAACGGCGACGACCCGGAGGCGGTCGTGCGCGTCGCGCGCCTGGCCTTCGAGTTCCGCCAGGCGTTCAACAAGGACGTGGTGATCGACCTCATCTGCTACCGCCGCCGTGGTCACAACGAGTCGGACAACCCGGCCTTCACCCAGCCGCTGATGTACGACCTGATCGACAAGAAGCGCTCGGTGCGCAAGCTGTACACCGAGTCCCTCATCGGTCGCGGCGACATCACCCTGGAAGAGGCCGAGCAGGCGCTCCAGGACTACCAGGGCCAGCTGGAGAAGGTCTTCACCGAGGTCCGTGAGGCCACCTCGCAGCCGGCCACGGTCGCCCCGTCCGACCCGCAGGCCGAGTTCCCGGTCGCCGTGAACACCGCGGTGAGCACGGAGGTCGTGAAGCGGATCGCCGAGTCGCAGGTGAACATCCCCGACCACATCACCGTCCACCCGCGTCTGCTGCCGCAGCTGCAGCGCCGGGCGTCGATGGTCGAGGACGGCACCATCGACTGGGGCATGGGCGAGACCCTCGCCTTCGGCTCGCTGCTGCTGGAGGGCGTCCCGGTCCGGCTCGCCGGCCAGGACTCGCAGCGCGGCACCTTCGGCCAGCGTCACGCGGTCATCATCGACCGTGAGACGGGCGAGGAGTACACGCCGCTGCAGTACCTCTCCGAGGACCAGGCGCGGCTGAACGTCTACAACTCCCTGCTGTCCGAGTACGCGGCCATGGGCTTCGAGTACGGCTACTCGCTGGCCCGGCCGGACGCGCTCGTGCTCTGGGAGGCGCAGTTCGGCGACTTCGTCAACGGCGCGCAGACGGTCGTGGACGAGTTCATCTCGTCGGCCGAGCAGAAGTGGGCCCAGACCTCCGGTGTGGTCCTGCTCCTCCCCCACGGCTACGAGGGGCAGGGCCCGGACCACTCCTCGGCCCGCCCGGAGCGCTTCCTGCAGCTCTGCGCCCAGAACAACATGACGGTCGCCATGCCGACCTCGCCGTCGAACTACTTCCACCTCCTGCGGTGGCAGGTGCACAACCCGCACCACAAGCCGCTGGTGGTCTTCACCCCGAAGTCGATGCTGCGCCTCAAGGCCGCCGCGGCGAAGGCGGACGAGTTCACGACGGGCCAGTTCCGCCCGGTCATCGGCGACGACACGGTCGACCCGGCCGCCGTGAAGAAGGTCGTCTTCTGCGCCGGCAAGGTCTACTACGACCTGGCCGCCGAGAAGAAGAAGCGCGGCGCGGACGACACGGCGATCATCCGCATCGAGCGCCTGTACCCGCTGCCGGGTGCCGAGCTCCAGGCGGAGATCAAGAAGTACCCGAACGCCGAGAAGTACCTGTGGGCGCAGGAGGAGCCGGCGAACCAGGGTGCCTGGCCGTTCATCGCGCTCAACCTGATCGACCACCTGGACCTGGCGGTCGGCGCCGACCTGCCGCACGACGAGCGTCTGCGCCGCATCTCGCGGCCGCACAGCTCGTCGCCGGCGGTCGGCTCCGCCAAGCGCCACCAGGCCGAGCAGGAGCAGCTGGTGCGCGAGGTCTTCGAGGCCTGACCCGCGCCGGTACGCGGTACGTGAGCGGGCCGCACCCCCTTCCCGGGGGTGCGGCCCGCCGCGTTTCCCGGCACATATCCTTGACCTCATGTACTTCACGGACCGTGGCATCGAGGAACTGGAGAAGCGGCGCGGCGAGGAGGAGATCACCTTCGAGTGGCTCGCGGAACAGCTCCGCACCTTCGTCGACCTCAACCCCGACTTCGAGGTCCCGGTGGAACGCCTGGCCACATGGCTGGCCCGTCTGGACGACGAGGACGAGGACGAGTAGTCCGCTCCCCGCAGGCAGTCGCGCCCGCCGTGGCGGGACACACCTCCCCTGTCGCACACCCAAGGCACCGTTCACACGAACGTGTGCCTTGACTTTTGCCTGCCGCGATATATCGTGAATCGAGTAATACGCGATATGACGCAATGCTGCCGCATCCACGCCGAGGCGCCCGCGATCAGGAGGCCGTCCATGCCCGAGTGGTCCGTCCAGGACAAAACGAACCTCACCTTCGACGCCCCCCTGACCCGCCTCAACGTCCGCATCGTCAACGGCACGGTGAACGTCGTGGGCACGGACGACCCGGAGGCCCACCTCCAGATCTCCGACGTGGAAGGCCCACCCCTCGTCGTGACCCACGAGGACGGCGTCCTGACCGTCGCCTACGACGACCTCCCCTGGAAGGGCTTCCTCAAGTGGCTCGACCGCAAGGGCTGGCGCCGCAGCGCGGTGGTCTCCCTCGCGGTCCCCGCACAGACCCGCGTGGAGGTCGGCGTCGTCGGCGCAGGCGCCGTCGTCTCCGGCATCCGGGGCCCCGCCGCGGTGAAGGGCGTCGCGGGCGACACCACCCTCGTCGCCCTGTCGGGGCCCGTCCGCGCGGACACCGTCTCCGGCAGCGTGGAGGCCCAGTCGGTGACCGGCGACCTCCACTTCGCCTCGGTCTCGGGCGACCTCACGGTCGTCGAGGGCTCCGGCCCCTCCGTCCGGGCGGACACGGTCAGCGGCTCGATGATCGTGGACCTCGACCCCGAGGGCCCCACCGACGTCCGGCTGACCAGCGTCTCGGGCGAGATCGCCGTCCGGCTGCCCGACCCGGCGGACGCCGAGGTGGAGGCCAACACGGCGAGCGGCGCCATCTCCAACGCCTTCGACACCCTCCGGGTGCAGGGGATGTGGGGCGCCCACAAGCTCACCGGCCGCCTCGGCGCGGGCAGCGGCAAGCTGCGGGCCACCACCGTCTCCGGCTCCATCGCCCTGCTGCGCCGCCCGCCCCGCGAGGACGAGCCCGACCTGCGGGGCGGCCCGGGGGACAATGCCGGTACGACCGACAAGAAGGTGCTCTGACATGCCCCCCGTCTTCGCCCACGGACGCCTCCGCCTCTACCTGCTGAAGCTGCTCGACGAGGCCCCCCGGCACGGCTACGAGGTGATCCGCCTCCTCGAGGAGCGCTTCCAGGGGCTGTACGCGCCGTCCGCGGGCACGGTCTACCCCCGGCTGGCCAAGCTCGAGGCGGAAGGACTCGTCACCCACACCACCGAGGGCGGACGCAAGGTCTACTCGATCACCGACGCCGGCCGCGCCGAACTGGCCGACCGCAGCGGTGAGCTGGCCGACCTGGAACTGGAGATCCGCGAGTCGGTCGCCGAGCTGGCCGCCGAGATCCGGGCCGACGTCAGCGGCGCGGCGGGCGACCTGCGCCGCGAGATGCGCGCCGCGGCGGGGCGGGCCCGCCAGCCGCGCGGCGGCTCCGCGTCCGGCGGCAAGGACGCCCCCTTCGGCGACTTCGACCTCGGCGACTTCTCGATGTTCGGCGACAAGGAGGCCTGGCGGGCCGCCAAGGAGGAGATGCGCCGGGCCAAGCAGGAGTGGAAGGAGCAGGCCCGGCGCGCCAAGGACGAGAGCCGGCGCTCCCGTGAGGAGGCCCAGCGCGCCCGCCGCCAGGCCAAGGAGGCCCAGGACCGTGCGCAGGAGCAGGTGCAGCGCATCGCCCGGCAGGTCCAGGAGCAGGTGCAGGGCCACTTCGCCCGCGGCGACTGGCCGTCCGGACTGCGCGAGGGCCTGGGTGAACTGGTCAAGGAGATGGGCGACTTCGGGAAGGACTTCGGATTCGGCCGTTCGGGTTCCGCCGAGGGTCCGGACTCCCGTCCGTCGTACTCGACGACCCCTGAGGACTTCCCGGCCGGTTACGCGCCCTCCTGGGGTCATGAGAGCGCCGCGGAGTCCACGGGCGACCCGGCGCGCGACCTGGAGCGGCTGCTGGACCGCTTCCGGGACGACGTCCGGGACGCCGCGCGGGACCACGGGGTCACCGAGGAGCAGCTGCGCGACGCCCGGCGGCATCTGTCGGAGGCCGCCGCCCGCATAGGGGCGCTGCTGCGGTCGCCGAAGCCCTGACGCCGATACCCGGGCGCCGGAGCCCTGAGGGGCCCTCAGCCCGCCTTGGCCTCGCCGTCGCCGTAGAGCACGCGGGTGACCGACGCGTGGGTGACGCCGTGGTCGGCGAGGACCTCGGCGGGCAGGCCGGGGCGGGCGGTGAGGGCGAGCAGCAGATGCTCGTCGCCGATGTGGCGGTGGCCACGGGCGGTGGCGGCGCGCAGGGCGCCGGTCAGGACGTCCTTGGCCGCCCGGTCGAAGGGGCGGTGTCCCCGCCACCGGGTGCGGGCCGGCTCCGCGGACAGGGCGCCGGGGCCGTGCGTGTCCTCCACCCGGGCGACGATCTCCGGGACGTCGATGCCCAGTCCGGCGAGGGCGTCGGTCTCGGCCTGGGTGAGGCCGCCCCGCCGCCGCGCCTGCTCCAGGGCATCCCGTACGGGCTCGCGGCGTTCGTCGAGCCCGAGGGCGGTCAGGGCGAAGGAGGCGCGGCTGCCCTCCCGGTCGAGCAGGGCGAGGAGCAGGTGCTCCGTGCCGACGCGGGCCGCTCCCGTCCGTTCGGTGTGGGCGACGGCCTCCTTGACCACGTCCCGGGCATCCTTGGTGAACCGTTCGAACATCAATGCCTCCCATGCTTCTTGTGCACGGCCTGCCTGCTGATTCCGAGTTCGGTGGCGATCTCCTGCCACGACCAGCCGTGGTTGCGCGCGTTGCGCACCTGCACGGCCTCCAGCTGTTCGAGCAGCTTGCGCAGCGCGGCGACGGCCCGTAGGCCGACTCGCGGGTCGCGGTCGCCCGCCCGCTCGGCGAGATCCGTTGCCTCAGTCATGGCGTCAACTTACGTTGACACGCCTTCGTTGTCAACGATGGTTGACATGACTGCGGCCGGCCCGGAGCACCGGGCCGGCCGCGGAAGCAGGGAGGCGCAGGTCAGGGGTTGGTGAGCACGATCTTCCCGAACAGCTCGCCGGACGCCATCCGCTCGAAGCCCTCGCGGGCCCGGTCCAGGGGCAGTACCTCGTCGATGACGGGACGCACCCCGGTCGCGGCGCAGAAGGACAGCAGGTCCTCCAGCTCGTCCTTGGTGCCCATGGTGGAGCCGACGACCTTCAGCTCCAGGAAGAAGATGCGGGTCAGCTCGGCGTGCGAGGGCCGGTCGCCACTGGTGGCGCCGGAGATCACCAGCGTGCCGCCGGGGCGCAGCGACTTCACCGAGTGGGACCAGGTGGCCGCGCCCACGGTCTCGATCACCGCGTCGACCCGCTGCGGCAGCCGCGCGCCGGGCTCGACGGCCTCCACGGCGCCCAGCTCCAGCGCCCGCTTGCGCTTGGCCTCGTCCCGGCTGGTGGCGAAGACCCGCAGCCCCGCCGCCTTGCCGAGGACGATCGCGGCGGTCGCGACCCCGCCGCCGGCGCCCTGCACGAGCACGGAGTCACCGGGGCGCACGCCCGCGTTGGTGAACAGCATCCGGTACGCGGTCAGCCAGGCCGTGGGCAGGCAGGCCGCCTCCTCGAAGGACAGCTCCTTCGGCTTGGGCAGGATGTTCCAGGTCGGCACGGAGACCTGCTCGGCGAAGGTGCCCTGGTAGCGCTCGGTCAGGATGGAGCGGGGCTCCCGGGGTCCCACGCCGTGACCGGTCTGGCCGATCACCGAGTGGAGGACGACCTCGTTGCCGTCCTCGTCGATCCCCGCTGCGTCGCAGCCGAGGATCATCGGCAGCTTGTCCTCCGCGAGGCCGACGCCGCGCAGGGACCAGAGGTCGTGGTGGTTGAGGGAGGCGGCCTTGACCGTGACGGTGCTCCAGCCCGGACGGGACTCGGGAGCGGGTCGCTCTCCCGACTCCAGCCCCGTGAGCGGCTGGTCGCGGTCGATTCGGGCGGCGTAGACAGCGAACATGACCTTGACGATAGGTTCCGCGCCCCGCCTAAGGAACCGTGCCCCCCTGTGACACACGCCCTCTTGCGCCGGACCGGGGCCCTCACGAAAGAACCCCGGACATGCGTGAGCCCCGCCCACGGCGCGGACGGGGCCCTCACATCTGTGCGCTCAGCGCCGCGCGACGCCCTCCGCCCGGGCGGCCGCGGCCACGGCGGCCGTCACCGCGGGGGCGACCCGCTCGTCGAACGGGGACGGGATGACGTAGTCGGCGGCGAGGTCGTCACCGACGACGGCGGCCAGCGCCTCGGCCGCGGCGAGCTTCATGCCCTCGGTGATCCGCGAGGCCCGCACCTGGAGCGCGCCGGCGAAGATGCCGGGGAACGCCAGGACGTTGTTGATCTGGTTCGGGAAGTCCGACCGGCCGGTGGCCACGACGGCCGCGTACTTGTGCGCGACCTCCGGGTGCACCTCCGGGTTCGGGTTGGCCATGGCGAAGACGAACGCACCCTCCGCCATCGACGCCACGGCGGGCTCGGGGACCGTGCCGCCGGAGACGCCGATGAAGACGTCGGCGCCTGCCAGCGCGGACTCCAGCGTGCCGGAGATCCCGGCCTTGTTGGTGAACGACGCCAGTTCCGCCTTGATCGGCGTGAGGTCCTCGCGGTCCCGCGAGACCACGCCCTTGCGGTCGGCCACCGCGACGTCCCCGATGCCGGCCTCGACCAGCATCTTGGCGATCGCGACACCCGCCGCGCCCGCTCCGGAGATCACCGCCCGCAGCTCGCCCAGCGGACGTCCGCTGAGCCGCGCCGCGTTCCGCAGGGCCGCCAGCGTCACGACCGCCGTGCCGTGCTGGTCGTCGTGGAAGACCGGGATGTCCAGGCGCTCCTGGAGCCGCCGCTCGATCTCGAAGCACCGCGGCGCCGAGATGTCCTCGAGGTTCACCCCGCCGAAGGAGGGGGCGAGCCGGACCACGGTCTCGACGATCTCGTCGACGTCGGTGCAGTTCAGCGCGAGCGGGACCGCGTCCACGCCGCCGAACTGCTTGAAGAGGATGGCCTTGCCCTCCATCACCGGGAGGGAGGCCTCGGGGCCGATGTCACCGAGCCCCAGCACGGCCGTGCCGTCGGTCACGACGGCGACGACCGAGGACTTCCACGTGTAGTCGTGGACCAGCTCCGGCTGCTCGGCGATCGCGCTGCACACCTTCGCGACGCCGGGCGTGTACGCCAGGGACAGGTCGTCCTTGTCACGGACCGGCACGGTGGCCTGCACGGCCATCTTGCCGCCGCGGTGCAGCGCGAACGCCGGGTCGAAGGACTCCAGGGGCTCTGCCCCGCCGTCCCGCTCGGAAGCGTCCCGGTTCTCGCTGTCGCTGCGAGGATTGACAATCTCCGCTGCCACTTGGTTTTACCCCTTAAGTGTTCATTGTTTGAGGGTTGCCACTCCTGGTGAGGGGTGGGCGGGACCGCGCCAGGCCCGGAGGGGTTGATGCGTACGGGCCGAACACGACGGGCGCGCCGCACACGCGCCCTGAGCCCCGGATGAGGGGTGTAAAGAACCTTCTTACCGGACGGACGCGGTCGGCGACGAGTCCATAACGCGAAGGTCACATGCCGACGCCATGAAGCATCGTCCGATATCAGGACAAGACCTGGACGAAGTCCCAGCAAGCCCGCAAGTACCCCTCCGGCTCGGCGGGTCGCCCGCTCAACAGGCATATCGGCGAAGATCTTGCGGCCGGAATGAAGGATTCCCGGAGAGTCTGCGGTCGCGTTGTACCCAAGTGGCCGGGTTCGAGGGCCCGCCGTTATCCGATTTTGACATCGCAAGCCCCCTGAACGGTCCAATCCGAATGGCAAGATGCGGTAATCACACGAGGTCGCGGCACTCGAAGGTGTGTGCCCTTGTCGACCCCGCGGCGATACCGACAGGCAGTCGCCGGCCCCATCGGCACTCCACCCATCCGCCGGAGGAATCCACCATGACCGCAAGCACCACCCGTCGTACCACCGCCGCGCGCTCACGGATTGCAGCGGTCGGCGCGATCGCGGTCGCAGGCGCACTGCTTCTCACCGGCTGCGGTGACCAGACCGAAGGCAGCGGAGGCTCGGACACCAAGGGATCGGGCAAGACCAACTCCGCCCCGCTGTTCGACAAGCTGCCCAAGGACATCCAGGACGCCGGCGTCCTGAAGGCGGGCACGAACGCCGAGTACGCCCCGATGGAGTTCCAGGAGGGCGGCAAGATCGTCGGCGTCGACCCCGACATCGCCGCCGCGCTGGGCGAGAAGCTGGGTGTCGAGGTCGAGTTCACCTCCGGCAATTTCGACGGCCTGATCACCGCGCTGAACTCGGGCCGCTACGACATCGCGATGTCGTCCATCACGGACAACAAGCAGCGCCAGGAGGGTCTGGACGACAAGGGCAAGAAGCTCGGTCCGGGCGTCGACTTCGTCGACTACTTCGTGGCCGGCACCGCCGTGTACGTCCAGAAGGGCAACCCCAAGGGGATCAACTCCATCGAGGACCTCTGCGGTCAGCCGGCCGCCGTGCAGCGCGGCACCACGTACGAGAAGGCGCTGCAGGACCAGTCCAAGAAGTGCACGGACGCCGGCAAGAAGGCGATCAAGATCCAGCCGTTCGAGAACGACACCGAGGCGCAGACCCGTGTGAAGTCCGGCGGCGCGGTGGCCGGTGTGAACGACTACCCGGTCGCGGTCGATCTGGTCCGCAAGGCCGACAACGGCAACGCCTTCGAGATCGTCGGCGAGCAGGTGGACGCCGGTCCGTTCGGCATCGCGGTCAACAAGGACAACAAGCAGCTCACGGAGGCCCTGGAGGCCGCCGTCAACGCCATCATCGAGGACGGCACGTACAAGAAGATCCTCGAGAAGTGGGGCGCCGAGACCGGCGCCATCGACAAGGCCGTGATCAACGGCGGCAAGTGACGGTCCCGGGCACGACTGAAGGGCAGTCACAGTGACCGACAAACTCGACAAGGGGACGGACGGCGCCCGACCGGCGGCCACCGTCTCCAAGGACGAAGGGCCCGCCCCCGTGGCGCCCGCGGTGATCAAGGCCATCCCGGTCCGTCACTACGGCCGCTACGTGAGCGCCGTCGTCGTGCTGGCCCTGGTGGGCCTGCTGATCAACGCCTTCGCCACCGCTGAGAAGATCCAGTGGCAGGCCGTCGGCGACTACGTCTTCGACGGCACCGTGCTGGCCGGCGCCGGCCGCACCCTGCTGATCAGCGTCCTGGCCATGGTCATGGGCGTGGTCCTCGGCGTGGTCCTCGCCGTGATGCGCATGTCGAAGAACCCGGTGACCAGCTGGGTCGCCTGGGCGTACATCTGGTTCTTCCGCGGCACCCCGGTCTACGTGCAGCTGCTGCTGTGGTTCAACCTGGCGCTGATCTTCCCGGTGCTGAACCTCGGTCCGCTGTACAAGGACGAGATGGTCGACGTCATGACGCCGTTCATGGCGGCCCTGCTGGGTCTCGGCCTGAACGAGGCGGCGTACATGGCGGAGATCTGCCGTGCAGGCCTGCAGTCCGTCGACGACGGCCAGACCGAGGCGGCGCACGCGCTCGGAATGAGCCACGGCAAGACGCTGCGGCGCATCGTGATTCCACAGGCGATGCGGGTGATCGTGCCGCCGACCGGCAACGAGTTCCTCAACATGCTGAAGACCTCGTCGCTGGTGTACGCCGTGACCTACAACGAACTGCTGCGTGCCACCTCAACGATCGGCTCCACGTCGTACGCCGTGATGGAGATGCTGTTCGTGGCGTGCGTCTGGTATCTGGTCATCACCAGTGTGTTCAGCGTCGGCCAGTACTACCTGGAGCGCCGTTTCGCGCGCGGCTCGTCCCGGAACCTGCCCGCGACCCCGTGGCAGAAGATCAAGGCCAACATGATGGCCTTCAGCCGCGAGAGGAGCAGCACGGTATGACGGCCATGGTGAAGGCCGAGGGCGTCCACAAGTCCTTCGGCGGTGTGCAGGTCCTCAAGGGCATCGACCTGGAGGTCGAGCAGGGCGAGGTGTTCTGCCTCATCGGCCCCTCCGGCTCGGGCAAGTCGACCTTCCTGCGGTGCATCAACCACCTGGAGAAGATCAACGCCGGCCGGCTCTACGTCGACGGCGAGCTGGTGGGCTACCGCCAGAAGGGCGACAAGCTCTACGAGCTGAAGGACAGCGAGGTCGCCCAGCAGCGCCGGGACATCGGCATGGTCTTCCAGCGCTTCAACCTGTTCCCGCACATGACGGCCGTCGAGAACGTCATGGAGGCGCCGGTCCAGGTCAAGGGCCTCAACCGGTCCGCGGCCCGGCAGCGGGCGCTCGAGCTGCTGGACCGGGTGGGCCTCGGCGACAAGGCCGGGAACTACCCCTCCCAGCTCTCCGGCGGCCAGCAGCAGCGGGTGGCGATCGCCCGGGCGCTCGCCATGGACCCGAAGCTGATGCTGTTCGACGAGCCGACCTCGGCGCTCGACCCGGAGCTGGTCGGTGACGTCCTCGACGTCATGCGCGACCTGGCCGAGTCGGGCATGACGATGATCGTCGTCACCCACGAGATGGGCTTCGCCCGCGAGGTGGGCGACAGCCTGGTGTTCATGGACGGCGGTGTGGTGGTCGAGTCCGGCCACCCGCGCGAGGTGCTGACCGACCCGCAGCACGAGCGCACCAAGTCGTTCCTGTCCAAGGTCCTCTGACCTCGGCGCCCGCTCGGCCAAGGGGCGGTACGGATTCCTCCGTACCGCCCCTTCCGCGTGTTCCGGGCCCGCTACTTCAGCGCCAGCAGCAGCGTGTCCGACGGCGAGCACCACACCGGGCGGGCCTCCGCGAAGCCCGCCTCGCGCAGGACGCGCGCGTGCCACGCAGGGGACGGCATGTCGCCGTCGGCGTGCTCGCCGTAGATCTCGAAGCGGCGGGCGGTGGGGCCGGCGAGGACGGGGTCCTTCGCGGCGAGCTGCCACCATTCCGACCAGTCGAGGGCGCCCCGCTCCTTGGCCCGGTCCATGTGGGCGTGGCGCTGGGCCCGCTCGGCGGCGTTGATCCGGGGGGTGGTCTCGTCGATCATGTGGTCGGCGTTCATGAAGACGCCGCCCTCGCGGACCAGGCCCGCGAGGTGTCCGTAGAGGTCCGCGAGGGGTTCCCGGTGCAGCCAGTGCAGGGCCGTCGCGGTGAGCACGGCGTCGTAGGAGTCGTGCGGGAGCTGTGTGGCCCAGCCGGGGTCCTTGAGGTCGGCGGTGACGAAGGTGACCCGCTCGTCGCCCGCGAAGGTGCCCTCGGCGATGGCGAGCAGCGCCGGGTCGAGGTCGACGCCGGTGCTGGTGGCTTCGGGGAAGCGGTCGAGCAGCCGGGCGGTGATGCTGCCGGTGCCGCAGGCCAGGTCGAGGACGCGCGGGGCGGTGCCGACGAGGGCCTCCACCATGTCGAGCATGACCCGGAAGCGTTCCTCCCGGTCGGGCATGTACCACTCCTGCTGTCGGTCCCAGCTCTCCTGCCAGGCCTGCCAGTCGGCGCCGGCCGTGGTGGTGTGCGAGTCCGTCATGGCCCCTCCCTCGCGGTGCACTCCGTAATACCCTGGACGCACGATCGTCTGTTACCCGACCGCACGCACGACCATAGAGCCCCTGCGTAAGGACTACAAGTGGAACTGGCCTATTACTCGGACTACGCCGTACGTCTCGTGAACACCGAGGAGCCGGTCCGGGGCACGGACGTGCTCACCTCGGTCGAGGCCGTGCGGGACCTGTTCGGCGGCAACCGGTCGGCCGCCCGGCGGGCCACCGAGGCGGACGTGACGCGGTTCCGCTCGGTCCGGGCCAGGCTCCGGTCGGTCTTCGCGGCGGCCGACGACGGCGACGAGACCCTCGCCGTGGACCTGCTGAACTCCCTGCTGCTGGAGTTCCCGGTGAGCCCGCAGATCTCCGGCCACGACTTCCGCGACGACGACGGCCGTCCGCTGTGGCACATGCACCTGGCCGACCACCCGTCCAACGCGACCGCCGGGTACGCCGCGATCGCCGCGATGGGCCTGGCCTTCCACCTCACCGAGTACGGCGTCGACCGCCTCGGTCTGTGCGAGGCGGCGCCCTGCCGCAACGCCTACCTGGACACCTCGACCAACCGCTCCCGGCGTTACTGCTCGGACCGCTGCGCCACCCGTGCGAACGTGGCCGCCTACCGGGCCCGCAAACGCCTGGAGGCGGACCGGTCGGAGAGCACGGGACGGGCCGACGTCAGCAGCCAGACCAGCAGCCCAAGCGGCGACCGCCGGGCCGTGGAGCGCGGCCGGTAGCGGAAACGGACCCGGCCCAGCACCAGCTCGTCGGGGACGACGCCGTAGTCGGTGCTGTCGCCGCCCGCGTAGGCGTTGTCCCCGAGCACCCACCAGCCGCCGTCGCGCCGCTCGGCCGCCCGCTTCACGACCAGCAGGTCCTGCTGGAACGGATGACGCAGCACGATCACGTCGCCGCGTCTCACCCGCGCCCCGTAGTGGACCAGGAGCCGGTCCCCGTGGCGCAGCGTGGGCACCATCGACGGCCCGGTCACCTCGGCCACCCCGAAGGGCAGCGGCGCCCTCACCCGCTCGGCGTCCTGCGACAGCTCCGGCATCTCCCGGCACCTCCCCGGTTCTTCTCCCACCAGTCTCAGTCTGACCCCGGACTTTTGTCCTAAGCCCACGGGGGCACTCGCGAAAACCGGTCCGTCACGGAGTAATGTCCCCTGTGAGAAGACGATCACGAGGAAGGAAACGCTTCATGCTTTCCCGCCTGTTTGCCCCCACGGTCAAGGTCAGCGCGCACTGCGACCTGCCCTGCGGTGTGTACGACCCGGCCCAGGCCCGCATCGAGGCGGAGTCGGTCAAGGCTGTCCAGGAGAAGATGGCCGGCAACGACGACCCGCACTTCCAGGCCCGTGCCACGGTCATCAAGGAGCAGCGCGCCGAGCTGGCGAAGCACCACGTCTCCGTGCTGTGGAGCGACTACTTCAAGCCGCCGCACTTCGAGAAGTACCCGGAGCTGCACCAGCTGGTCAACGACACCCTGAAGGCCCTCTCGGCCGCCAAGGGGTCGACCGACCCGGCCACCGGCCAGAAGGCGCTGGACTACATCGCCCAGATCGACAAGATCTTCTGGGAGACCAAGAAGGCCTGACCCGGCCTCGCCGCTCCCAGCGGCCGGCGATCGGTGCACCATCGCAGGTCCTGGGGCTTTTCCGAAGGGGGCCCGCCGCTTCACGCGGCGGGGCCCCTTCGGTGTTTCCCGGCGCCGTCCGCGGGACCCGTGGGATGCTGGGCGCATGGAGCTGGAGGATCTGGTCCGGCTGCGGCGGGCCAGGGACCGGATGGACCGGGAGTACGCCGAGCCGCTCGACGTCGCGGAGCTGGCGCGGACGGCGCTGATGTCGCCGGGCCACTTCCAGCGCAGCTTCCGGGCCGCGTACGGGCAGACGCCGTACGCATATCTGATGACGCGGCGCATCGAGCGCGCCAAGGCGCTGCTGCGCAAGGGCGACCTCTCGGTGACCGAGGTGTGCCTGGCGGTCGGCTGCACCTCGCTCGGGTCGTTCAGCTCGCGCTTCACCGAGCTGGTCGGGGAGACGCCGAGCGCCTATCGCGCCCGCTCGCACGAGGAGAGCGCGGTCATCCCGCCGTGCGTCGTGCGGACGTACACCCGGCCGGTCCGGGTCCGGCGGCGGGTCGACCCGAGCGGGAACTTCTAGAAGAAACGGGACACGGATGGACAGGGCGACGGACGTACGGCTCGCCCAGTGCTTCGTCGCGGTCGACGACCACGACAAGGCGCTGGCCTTCTACTGCGACGTGCTGGGGTTCGAGGTACGCAACGATGTGGGGTTCGAGGGGATGCGCTGGGTGACCGTCGCCTCCCCCGAGCAGGACGTGGAGATCGTCCTGGAGCCGCCGGCCGCGAGCCCGGACATCTCCCCCGCCGACAAGCAGGCGATGGCCGAGCTGCTCGCCAAGGGCGTGCTCCGCGGGGTCAACTTCACCACCACCGACTGCGACGCCCTCTTCGAGCGGGTGCGGGCCGCGGGCGTCGACGTCCTCCAGGAGCCGGTGGACCAGCCGTACGGGATGCGGGACTGCGCGTTCCGCGACCCGGCGGGGAACATGGTGCGCTTCCTGGAGCGCCCCGTGGACTGAGAGCCTGCCGGGCGCCGGCCCGTTCAGCGCTGCCCGCGGTACGTCCGCACGTGCCGAACGTCCTGTACGACGAGGGTTCACTTCGCCAGGTGGGGGGGCGTCCGGTCAGGCCTGGGCGCCGGCCGCGCGGGGTTCGCGCCACATCGGGTACATGAGCGGGCCGCCGGGCAGGCGCAGGGGCTCGCCGGTGAGCTCGAAGCCGAGGCGGCGGTACAGCCGGACGCTGCGCTCGCTGCTCGCCTCCAGGTACGCGGCGCGGCCCTCGCGGTCGCAGCGGTCGAGGACGGAGCCGATCAGCGCGGTGCCGAGCCCTTCGCCCTGCCGGCCGGGGGCCACGCCGATCATCCACAAGTACTCGTGGGCGCGGCCCTGGGGGTGTATGCCCGCGGTGAGCCGGCCGATCATCTCCACCCGCTCGTTGTCCGGGTCGACGGCGTGGCGCAGTGCGGCGAACTCGTCGTCGCCCCCGTCCGCCCCGCCGTGACCGGGGTCCCCCGCCGGGACGGACATCCACAGGGCGCACGCCGAGCCGTCCTCGACGAGGTCGACGCGGCCGTCGGCGAGGGTGGCATCGGTGAAGGCGGCCATGAGCCGGTGGTGCGTCACACGCCGGTACTCCGCTCCGGGGAACACCCAGCTGCTGACCGGATCGTCCTGGAACGCCTCGTCCAGCAGCCGGACCACCAGCTCCCGGTCGTCCCCGCCGGCCGTCCGGATCGCCACGCCCATGTCCGCCCCTTCGTCTCAACGGTCGCCGCCCGTACGGGGGTTGAGACTAGCCGGACCGGCGGGGGAACAGGGGGCGGGCCCCGCACACCGTGGGGAAGTGCGGGACCCGCCGCTCCGGGACCACGGAAGCCGTACGGGTCAGGGTCCGCACGGCGGCACGTGGTCCCGGGGTCGGGGGGACGGCCTGCGCCGTCCGTTCAGGTGGTGCGCCGGGTGACGAACTCGGCGAGGGCCAGCAGCCCTCCCGCCGCCTCCGGGTCCGGCACCGCACGGGCCACCTCCTGCATCGCGCGGGCCATCCGGTCCGCCGCCTGGGTCTGCGCCCAGTCACGGCCACCGGCCCGCTCCACGAGCCGGGTGAGCTCCTCGACCTCCTCCTTCTGGTGCGGGGCGGCGTACGCGGCGGCGAGCTCCGCCGCCTCCGGAGTGCCGGAGGTGAGCGCGGCGACGACCGGCAGCGACTTCTTGCGGGCGGCGAGGTCCGCACCGGCCGGCTTGCCGGTGCGGCGCGGGTCGCCCCACGTGCCGATCACGTCGTCGATCAGCTGGAACGCCAGCCCGGCCTCCCGGCCGAAGGCGTCCATCGCCGCCACCTCCTCGTCCCCTGCGTCCGCGTACAGCGCGCCGAGGGCGCAGGCGCAGCCGAGCAGGGCCCCGGTCTTGGCCTCCGCCATGGCGAGGGTCTCCTCCAGGGTGACCTCGTCGGGTGCGCGGCGCTCCATGGCCGTGTCCGCGTGCTGCCCGGCGCACAGCTCGACCACGCACTGGGTGAGCCGGGCGGCCGCGGCCGGGGCGGCCGGGTGGGGGTCCTCGGCGAGCAGCCGCAGGGCGAGCGCCTGGAGGGCGTCCCCCAGGAGGATCGCGTCGGCGTCCCCGAACACCGTCCACACCGTGGGGCGGTGGCGGCGGGTGGTGTCCCGGTCCATCACGTCGTCGTGGACGAGCGTGAAGTTGTGGACCAGCTCGACCGCGGCCGCCGCCCGCAGAGCCGCCGTGCGTGCGGCGGAACCGCCGAGGGCGGAGGCCGCCGCGAGCACCAGGGCGGGCCGGAGCGCCTTCCCCGAACCACCGGCGGCCGGGGTGCCGTCCGCGTTCTGCCAGCCGAAGTGGTAGAGCGCGAGACGGCGCAGCGGCGCGGGCAGCGACCCGAGGGCCGTGCGCAGCACCGGGTCGACGGCGGCCCGGGTCCGCTCCAGCAGGGCGGCCGCCTCGTGCCCGTCCCCGGCGTGCGGATCCGGCCCGGGCGTGCTGTCGGGCGCGGTGCGTGCCGTGCGCTGCTCCGGGCGGCCCGTGGTCGGCCGGGCCATGGACTCCGTCATCGACTTCCCCCTGGGACCGACTCGGTGAGGGCACGGAGGGACGGCGCTTCCGCACCCGTCGAGCACGTTCCCCCCAGATGTACCCGCCCGGGAGGGCGGGGACACGGCGCGCGTCGCGCGAGCCGGCGGACGGTCACCGCCACCGGCCGATCTCGACGTTCTCCAGGACGCCCAGCGCGTCCGGGACCAGCACCGCCGCCGAGTAGTAGGCCGTGACCAGGTACTTGATGATGGCCTGTTCGTTGATGCCCATGAACCGCACCGACAGGCTCGGCTCGATCTCGTCGGGGATGCCGGCCGCGCGGAGGCCGATGACGCCCTGGTCCTCCTCGCCGGTGCGCAGCGCGATGATGGAGGTGGTGCGGGCCTCGGTCACCGGGATCTTGTTGCACGGGTAGATGGGCACGCCCCGCCAGGTGGGGATGCGGTTGCCGCCGACGTCGACGGTCTCCGGGACGAGTCCCCGCTTGTTGAGCTCGCGGCCGAACGCGGCGATGGCACGCGGGTGGGCGAGCAGCAGCCGGGTGCCGCGGCGCCTGCTGAGCAGTTCGTCCATGTCGTCGGGGCCGGGCACCCCGTCGTGCGGCTGGATCCGCTGGTCGTACTCGCAGTTGTGGAGCAGGCCGAAGTCGCGGTTGTTGATCAGCTCGTGCTCCTGGCGCTCCTTCAGCGCCTCGACGGTCAGCCGGATCTGCTGCTCCGTCTGGTTCATCGGCTGGTTGTACAGGTCTGCCACGCGCGTGTGGATGCGCAGCACGGTCTGGGCGACGCTGAGTTCGTACTCGCGGGGCCGGGCCTCGTAGTCGACGAACGTGTGCGGGATGTCCGGCTCGCCGCTGTGGCCGGCCGCGAGGTCGATCTCCTTCTCGCCGTACTTGTTGGTGGGCTGCTGCGGGATGTCGGCCCGGCGGCGCAGGTGCTCGCGCAGGGTCTCGGACCGCTCGGCGACCTGGTCGACCGCGTCGCGGGGCAGCACCAGGACCGTGCACGCGGTGAGGGTGCGGGCCGTGTACTCCCAGATGGCGTCGTCGTCCTGGAGGGCCTGCTCGCCGAAGTACGCGCCGTCGGCGAGCACTCCGAGGGACTCGTCCTCCCCGTAGGGTCCGGTGCCGACGCGCTCCACCCGGCCGTGCGCCAGCAGGTACACCTCGTCGGCGGGGCTGCCGAAGGAGGCGATGACCTGGCCCGCCTCGATCTCCCGCTGCCGGCAGCGGGAGGCCAGCTCGCTGAGCACCTCCTCGTCCTCGTAGTCACGCAGCACGGGCAGTTCGCCCAGTTCGGCGGGGATGATCTCCACCCGGTCGCCCGTCTTCACGAAGGTCAGCCGGCCGTCGCCCACGGCGTAGGTCAGCCGCCGGTTGACCCGGTACGTGCCGCCCTGCACGTCGACCCAGGGCAGCATCCGCAGCAGCCAGCGCGAGCTGATCTCCTGCATCTGCGGCACGGACTTGGTCGTGGTGGCCAGGTTCCGCGCCGCCGCCGTACCGAGGCTCTGCTGCTGCCTGGTCTGCTCCGTGCGGACCTCTTCGCCTACCGACATAGAGAATTGCCCTCCCCAATAGATCCACGCCCGGCCGTGCCGGGCGTCGTGGTGCGTGATCAAGCGTTCCTCACGCATCGTGTCCGCGCCATTACCCGATCGAGCGGGGTTGGATCTTGGCGGGTCTGGGCAGAGTGACCGGCCTGCCGACGGCGACAACGGCGGCCGTCGGGAAGGAGATTGTCCGGATCGGCTCGCACAGCAGCCGAACGAGTACTTGAAAGGCCGACTTTCGGCTATAGCCCCTGTACCAGACGGCCGCGCCCAGCGGCCGTCGTCCGGTACGAAGGAGGGCGGCATGGCCCCACCCATGTCCGCGAGTGCGTTCCTGCGCGCGCTCAAGGCGGAGGGTCTGACGGTCGTCGAGGTCGGCGACTGGCGTGACCACAACCGCAACCACAAGGGCCCCTGGGGGCCGGTGCACGGGGTGATGATCCATCACACCGTGACCAAGGGCAGCAAGGCGACGGTCGACATCTGCCGCAAGGGCTACTCGGGTCTGCCGGGGCCGCTGTGCCACGGCGTGATCACCAAGGACGGCCGGGTGCACCTCGTCGGCTACGGCCGCGCCAATCACGCGGGGCTCGGCGACGACGACGTGCTGCGGGCGGTGATCGCCGAGAAGAAGACGTTCCCGCCGGACAACGAGGCCAACACCGACGGCAACCGGCACTTCTACGGCTTCGAGTGCGAGAACCTCGGCGACGGGAAGGACCCGTGGCCGGCGGCGCAGCTGGAGGCCGTCGAGAAGGCCGCGGCGGCGGTCTGCCGCCACCACGGCTGGAACGAGCAGTCGGTGATCGGCCACCTGGAGTGGCAGCCGGGCAAGGTGGACCCGCGCGGGTTCACCATGGCGTCGATGCGCAAGCGGATCCGTGACCGTCTGAAGTGACCGGACCGTGTGACCGCCCGGCGTGACCGGCGCCGCGGCGCTCGTCGCCGGTGTTCCGCCCCCGAGGCGCCCCCCACGCGGAACACCGGCCCCCGCGCCTGCCCTCACCTCGGGCGACAATGGCCCGTATGACCAGCTCCGACGCCCTCGCCGGCCTGCGCCCGCGGCTTCCCTCGCCTCTGGAGGAGGCTGTCGACGCGCGGTTCGAGCGGCACGGGGTGCGGCTGCTGCTGAAGCGGGACGACCTCGTCCACCCCGAGCTGGTCGGCAACAAGTGGCGCAAGCTCGCCCCGAACCTGGCCGCGGCCGGCGGGCGGACGGTTCTCACCTTCGGCGGGGCGTACTCCGGCCATCTGCGGGCCACGGCCGCCGCAGGCCGGCTGCTCGGGCTGCGCACGGTGGGCGTGGTGCGCGGCGAGGAGCTGGCGGACCGGCCGCTCAACCCGTCGCTGGCGCGCTGCGCGGCCGACGGCATGCGGCTGCGCTTCGTGGCGCGCTCGGTGTACCGCCGCAAGACCGATCCGGACACGCTCGCGGCCGTGCTGCGCGCGGCGGACGCGGAGGACGCCCACGTCGTGCCCGAGGGCGGCAGCAACGCCGCCGCGGTGCGCGGGTGCGTGGAGCTCGGCCGGGAGCTGGCGGGCGCGGCGGACGTGGCCGCGGTGGCGTGCGGCACGGGCGGCACGCTCGCGGGACTGGCAGCCGGGCTCGCCGGGAGCGCGCGGACGCTCGGCATACCGGTGCTCAGGGGCGGCTTCCTCACGGGAGAGATACGGACCCTTCAGACGGAGGCGTTCGGCGGGCCGCGCGGGGCGTGGAGCCTGGACGAGCGGTTCCACCACGGCGGCTACGCGCGCGTGCCGGCGGACCTGGAGGCGTTCGCCGCGGACTTCGAACAGCGTCACGGCGTCCCTGTGGAACGTATCTATGTCGCCAAGTTGCTTCGTGCCCTTGTCACCCTGGCCGGGGAGGGCGCCTTCCCGCGTGGGAGCACGGTCGCCGCGGTGATCACCGGCCGGCCGTTCCCCTGAAGCACGCGCCCGCTCCGGGAAGGCCTAGTCCGCCTCCCGGTAGGCCGCGGCCTCCTCCAGGTCCAGCCGACGCAGCAGCGTCCGCAGCATCTCGTCGTCGATGTAGCGCGCGTCGCGCAGCTTCACGAACACCTCGCGCTCGGCGCCGATCATCTCCCGGGACAGCCGCCGGTAGGTGTCGTCCACCGACTCCCCGGTGACGGGGTTGACCTGCCCGAGCCGCTCCCAGACGGCGTTGCGGCGACGCTCCAGGACGCTGCGCAGCCGGTCGGCCAGCGGCGCGGGGAGGGCGTTGCGCTCGTCGGCGAGCAGTGCGTCGAGGCGCTCCTCTGCGGCCCGGGACGCCTGCGCCTGCGCGTTGGCCTCGGCGAGGGTCTCGCCCCGCGGGTCGCGCCCGGGCAGCCTCAGCAGCCGGATCAGCGGGGGCAGGGTGAGGCCCTGCACGACGAGGGTGCCGATGACGGTGGTGAAGGTCAGGAAGAGCAGCAGGTACCGGTGCGGGAAGTCCTCGCCCTCCGCGGTGACCGGGATCGAGAAGGCGATGGCGAGCGACACCACCCCGCGCATCCCCGCCCACGAGATCACGAACGGCCCCTTCCAGCCGGGCCTCCGCTCGCGCGCCCTGATCGGCGCGGAGACCAGCCACGGGAGCCAGACCGCCGGATAGACCCACAGGAACCGCACCGCGACGACCACCGCGAAGACGGCCACGGCGTACCAGGCGGAGGCGATGCCCTCGTGCTCGCCGAGCCCGCGCATGACGACGGGCAGCTGGAGCCCGATGAGGGCGAACACGGCCGACTCCAGGACGAACGCGACCATGCCCCACACCGCGCCCTCCTGGAGCCGGGTGGCGAAGTCGACCTCCCACGCGCGGTGCCCGAGGTACAGCGCGACCACCACGACGGCGATCACCCCGGAAGCGTGCACCTGCTCGGCCACGGCGTACGCGACGAACGGGATGAGCAGCGACAGCGTGTTCTGCAGCAGCGTCTCGCGCAGATGGGTGCGCAGCCAGTGCAGCGGCGCCATCAGCACCAGGCCGACCGCCACGCCGCCGACGGCCGCCAGCAGGAACTCCCCCACTCCCCCGGCCCAGCTCACGCCCTCGCCGACGGACGCGGCCACGGCGACCCGGAACGCGGTGATGGCGGTGGCGTCGTTGAACAGCGACTCGCCCTGGAGGATGGTCGTGATCCGCGAGGGCAGGCCGACCCTGCGGGCCACCGCCGTCGCCGCGACGGCGTCCGGGGGCGCCACCACCGCGCCGAACACCAGCGCCGCGGTGAGCGGCAGGTCCGGCACCAGCAGGTACAGCACCCAGCCCACGGCGAGCGTCGCGAACAGCACGTACCCGAAGGACAGCAGGGCCACCGGCCGCAGCTGCGCCCGCAGGTCCAGGTAGGAGCTGTCCACGGCCGCCGTGTAGAGGAGGGGCGGGAGGATCAGCGGCAGCACGATGTGCGGGTCGAGCTCGTACTCGGGCACGCCCGGGATGTAGCTGACCACCAGGCCCACCGCGACCAGCACCAGCGGCGGCGGCACCGGAGTCCGCCGGGCGGCGGCGGCCACCGCGGCGCTGCCCGCGACCAGGAGCAGCAGGGGCATCACGTCCATGTCGGGCCCACCCTCGTTTTTCCGCGCGGCCGTGCGCACGACCGTCGTAATCTGGCAATCATGAAACAGTGCACGCACGTCGAGGCGTTGCCGCACCCGGAACCGGCCGCGCTCGATGAGACGTGTCCGGAGTGTCTGCGGGAGGGGACGGACCCGGTGCAGCTTCGCCTCTGCCTCACCTGCGGCCATGTCGGCTGCTGCGACTCCTCGCCGAACCGGCACGCGGCGCGGCACCACAGGGAAACCGGCCATCCCGTGATGCGGACCTTCGAGCCGGGTGAGGACTGGCGCTGGTGCTTCGTCGACCACGTACTGGTGTGACGTGGCGGGACCACGGTGCCGGACGGTTCGACGGTCCGGCGCCTGGGTACGTCAATGCGGCGCGCGCTCTTCCCATTTGGCCGTCGCAGACCCCTAGCCACGGAGCGTGTTCGCGGTTTTACTATGAGTGACAGCAACGGGTCGGGGTCCCGGCGACAGGACCGCCGGGAGCGCGATAGCGTCACCGCTGAACCACGTAGCGCGTTGCCCGGGGGCGACACAGGCCCTGAAACGCTTGTACCACCTTGGAGGTGAGGGTGTCCCAGATCGCTGGCGAGCCCGCGACCCAGGACTTCGTGGAAGTCCGGCTGCCGGCCGCGGGGGCCTACCTGTCGGTGCTGCGTACGGCCACGGCCGGCCTCGCGGCCCGTTTGGACTTCACCCTCGACGAGATCGAGGACCTGCGCATCGCGGTCGACGAGGCCTGCGCGATCCTGCTCCAGCAGGCCGTGCCGGGGTCGGTGCTCAGTTGCGTCTTCCGGCTCGTCGACGACTCGCTGGAGGTCACCGTCTCGGCGCCCACCACGGACGGCCACGCCCCCTCGCGGGACACCTTCGCCTGGACCGTGCTGTCCGCGCTCGCGGGCAAGGTCTCCTCCGCCGTGGACGAGGACAGAACCGTGTCGATCAGCCTCTACAAACAGCGCGGCGCGGGACCCGGGCCGGCGTGAGGAGCGAGGACGGGCCGGTGCGGGACGAAGAACGCGGCACACGGGAGCTGCCGGCCGAGCGCGTGCCGGACGGTATCGACGGCATCCCCGAGCAGGCCCGGCCGCATCCGGAGGACGACTCCGCGAGGGGCGTCGGGCCGGGCGGCGGGCAGGCCGGCGGTGCCGTGCGGGACACGTCCGCGGCCGGGCCGGCCGCTCCTGGCGGGGAGGCCCCCGCCCTGGCCGAGCCGGTGGCGGGGGACGAGGCGAGCGCTCGGGGAAGGGCGACGGGCGGGACGATGAGCGAGCACGAGCGAGAGGCCGAGGAACAGGCGGCGCCTGCCTCCGGCGCACGGAGCACACCGGGTGTGCCGGGCACGCACGCGCACCACGACCCGCAGGACCGCAGCGGGGCGCGCGCCCTCTTCCTCGAACTGCGCACGCTGGAGGACGGCACCCCCGAGTACGCGGAGCTGCGCAACCGGCTCGTGCGGATGCATCTGCCGCTCGTCGAGCACCTGGCGCGCCGTTTCCGCAACCGCGGCGAGCCGCTCGACGACCTCACGCAGGTCGCCACCATCGGACTGATCAAGTCCGTCGACCGCTTCGACCCGGAGCGGGGCGTGGAGTTCTCCACGTACGCCACCCCGACGGTCGTCGGTGAGATCAAGCGGCACTTCCGCGACAAGGGCTGGGCGGTGCGGGTGCCCCGGCGGCTCCAGGAGCTGCGGCTGGCGCTCACCACGGCCACGGCGGAGCTGTCCCAGCTGCACGGCCGCTCCCCCACGGTGCACGAGCTCGCCGAGAAGCTGGCGATCTCGGAGGAGGAGGTCCTGGAGGGCCTGGAGTCGGCGAACGCCTACTCCACGCTGTCCCTGGACGTCCCCGACACCGACGACGAGTCCCCGGCGGTCGCCGACACCCTCGGCGCGGAGGACGAGGCGCTGGAGGGCGTGGAGTACCGGGAATCGCTCAAGCCGCTGCTGGAGGACCTCCCGCCGCGCGAGAAGCGGATCCTGCTGCTGCGCTTCTTCGGCAACATGACCCAGTCGCAGATCGCGCAGGAGGTCGGCATCTCGCAGATGCACGTCTCCCGGCTGCTGGCCCGCACCCTGGCCCAGCTGCGGGAGAAGCTGCTCGTCGAGGAGTAGGCGCCGGCGCGGCGCGTCACTGCGCGGCGTCGCCCGCGTTCCCTGGTCCGCGGATGCCGAGGGCCCGGGTGGTCTCCGCGTTGATCAGCAGCACCAGCGCGGTCACGGCGACGACGGCGAGCGCGATCCCGGCGGGGATGGCCACGCCGTCCGACGTCAGCATGTTGTAGGCGACGGGCAGCGCCATGATCTGCGTGATGACGGCGGGCCCGCGGCTCCAGCTCCGCCGGGCGAACAGGCCGCGCGCGGCCAGCAGCGGCAGCAGCGCCAGCACGATCAGCGTGACCCCGCCGGTGACGGACTGCTGCCGGTCGTCCGGCTCGCCCGCGAGACCGAGCACCAGCAGCCAGACGCCGCCGACCACCAGCGCGAGCCCCTCCAGCGCGGCGAGGACCGCGGCGTACGTCAGACGGCGCGGACGGGCGCCGGTGTCGTCGGGGCTGGTGGTGGGGGTCTGCTCGCTGCTCACCCCTGCAGGGTAGCCGCCGCCGGGCAGCCGTCCCGTGGCGAGGTTCACGCCCGAGCCGTCCACGGGGCGGGGCCTCGGTCTGGGCCGGGTACCGCTCAGTAGGTACGCTGCACGTCATGCGTGCACTTCTCGTGGTCAATCCGGCGGCAACCACCACCAGTGCGCGCACGCGCGACGTGCTGATCCACGCGCTCGCCAGTGAGATGAAACTCGACGCGG
This sequence comes from Streptomyces sp. BJ20, assembly GCF_022869105.1. Classification (NCBI taxonomy): domain Bacteria; kingdom Bacillati; phylum Actinomycetota; class Actinomycetes; order Kitasatosporales; family Streptomycetaceae; genus Streptomyces; species Streptomyces sp. BJ20. Next base: position 1,216,046 of record NZ_CP094918.1, on the reverse strand, counting down.
TGACCACGGAGTACCGCGGTCACGCCCGGGACCTGGGTCGGCAGGCGGCGGAGAGCGGCGAGGTCGACCTGGTGGTCGCCCTGGGCGGCGACGGCACGGTGAACGAGGTCGTCAACGGCCTGCTGCACGCGGGACCCGACCCGGAGCACCTGCCCGGTCTCGCCGTGGTCCCCGGCGGCTCCACCAACGTCTTCGCCCGTGCCCTCGGTCTGCCCAACCAGCCCGTGGAGGCGACCGGCGCGCTGCTGGACGCGCTGCGCGAGGGCCGGGAGCGGACGGTGGGCCTGGGGCTGACCTCGGGCACGCCGGGCACCGAGGACGAGGCGGTGCCCGCCCGCTGGTTCACCTTCAACGCGGGGCTGGGCTTCGACGCCGGCGTGGTCGGCCGGGTGGAGCAGCAGCGGGAGCGCGGCCGGCGGTCGACGCACGCGCTGTACATGCGCCAGGTGGTGCGTCAGCTGCTGGGCGACCCGCACCGCCGCAACGGCGTGATCACACTGGACCTCGAGGGCGAGGAGCCGGTCGAGGACCTGGTGCTGTCCATAGTCTCGAACACCTCGCCGTGGACGTTCCTCGGCAACCGTCCGATCTACGCCTCGCCCCAGGCGTCGTTCGACACGGGACTCGATCTCTTCGGTCTCACCCGGATGTCCACGCCCGCGGTTGCCCGGTATGGCACGCAGTTGCTCACTTCGTCCCCGGAGCGCGGACCCCGCGGCAAGCACGCCGTGGTGCGGCACGATCTGACACGCTTCACCTTGCATTCGAAGGTGCCGCTGCCCCTTCAGATGGACGGTGACCACCTCGGGCTGCGTACCAGCGTGACGTTCACAGGCGTTCGCCGTGCACTGCGTGTGATTGTGTGAGCAGAAAGGGCCAAAGTCCTTTCAGTCGAACGTTTAGGCCAGGATCCACCCCATGGAAGTACGGCTGTGACCTAGTCGACACCGAAGAATCAAAAAAAACTTTCCGGAAGGGGTTGTATCCGCCGCCGAGGTTTGCGAGTCTCTTCTTGGCGATCGGGACGGCCCGCAACACCGGCCTCCACAGATCACCGGAACCCCTCTTCAAACTCAAGGACCACGCCAGGCACCCTGGCGGTCGGCCCTTCACTTGTTGGGGGATTCGTGAAAGCGTTCACATTCACAAGCACCTGCAGTAATACCAAGGAGAGGTAGCAGCCATGGACTGGCGTCACAACGCCGTTTGCCGCGAGGAAGACCCCGAGCTCTTCTTCCCCATCGGCAACACCGGTCCCGCGCTGCTGCAGATCGAGGAAGCCAAGGCCGTCTGCCGCCGCTGCCCGGTGATCGAGCAGTGCCTGCAGTGGGCGCTCGAGTCCGGTCAGGACTCCGGCGTCTGGGGTGGTCTCAGCGAGGACGAGCGTCGCGCGATGAAGCGCCGCGCTGCCCGCAACCGGGCGCGTCAGGCCTCCGCCTGACGACCCCGCCCCAGCAAACAGCCTGAGCTTGGCGGCGCGTGTGCGCCCGTCCGGATGATTCCGTGGACGGCGCGCACGCATCTCCCGCCCCGAGCCGCAGCGCGAAGTTCCCCCGACGCCCGTCCCGATCGGGCAGGGGAAGCGAGGAACGAGCATCAGCCCCGGACCATGGTCCGGGGTCTTTTGCTGTTCCGGGGCCTGTCGCCGCCCCCAGGGTGTGCGGGACCCGGAGCGCGCCGGGCCCCGGCGGTCAGGAGTCCGCCTGCACCGGGATGTCGAGGATCACCCGGGTCCCCCGCTCCGGCGCCGGGACCATGTCGAAGGTGCCGCCCAACTCCCCCTCCACCAGCGTCCGTACGATCTGCAGGCCCAGGTTGCCCGCGGTGTGCGGGTCGAAGCCCTCGGGCAGGCCCACGCCGTCGTCCTGCACGGTGACCAGCAGGCGCGCCTCCCGCGAGGTGCCGCCGCGCACCGCGGACACCTCGACGGTTCCGGTCTCGCCCTCACGGAAGCCGTGCTCCAGGGCGTTCTGGAGCACCTCGGTCAGCACCATCGACAGCGGCGTGGCCACCTCGGCGTCGAGTATCCCGAAGCGACCCGAGCGCCGGCCGCTGACCTTGCCCGGGGAGATCTCTGCGACCATGGCGAGCACCCGGTCGGCGATCTCGTCGAACTCCACGCGCTCGTCCAGGTTCTGGGACAGCGTCTCGTGGACGATGGCGATGGACCCGACCCGCCGCACGGCCTCCTCCAGCGCCGCCCGTCCGCGCTCCGACCCGATCCGGCGGGCCTGGAGCCGCAGCAGGGCGGCCACGGTCTGGAGGTTGTTCTTCACCCGGTGGTGGATCTCCCGGATGGTGGCGTCCTTGGTGATCAACTCGCGTTCGCGGCGGCGCAGTTCGGTCACGTCCCGGAGCAGCACCAGGGAGCCGATGCGGGTGCCCTTCGGCTTCAGCGGGATCGCGCGGAACTGGATGACGCCGTCGTCGGACTCGATCTCGAACTCGCGGGGCGCCCAACCGCTCGCGACCTTCGCCAGCGCCTCGTCCACCGGCCCGCGCGAGGGGGCCAGTTCGGCGGTGGTCCGCCCGAGGTGATGGCCCACCAGGTCCGCGGCGAGGCCGAGGCGGTGGTAGGCGGACAGGGCGTTGGGCGAGGCGTACTGGACGACGCCGTCGGCGTCGAGCCGGATCAGACCGTCACCGACGCGCGGCGAGGCGTCCATCTCCAGCTGCTGGTTGGCGAACGGGAAGGCGCCGGCCGCGATCATCTGGGCCAGGTCCGAGGCGCTCTGCAGGTACGTGAGCTCCAGCCGGCTGGGGGTGCGCACGGTGAGCAGGTTGGTGTTGCGCGCGATGACGCCGAGAACCCGTCCCTCGCGCCGTACCGGGATGGACTCGACGCGGACCGGGACCTCCTCGCGCCACTCCGGGTCGCCCTCGCGCACGATGCGGCCCTCGTCCAGGGCCGCGTCCAGCATGGGGCGGCGGCCGCGCGGGACCAGATGGCCGACCATGTCGTCCTGGTAGGAGGTCGGGCCGGTGTTGGGCCGCATCTGGGCGACGGAGACGTAGCGCGTGCCGTCGCGGGTGGGGACCCACAGGACCAGGTCGGCGAAGGAGAGGTCGGAGAGCAGCTGCCACTCCGAGACCAGCAGGTGGAGCCACTCGAGGTCGGTGTCGTCGAGGGCGGTGTGCTGGCGTACGAGTTCGTTCATGGAGGGCACGTCAGCGAGCGTACCTGTGTGTTTGTGACCCCTGGGAACACCCGCGGGCCGCGGCGCCTGGGAGGGACCCTCAACCCTCCCGGCACCGCAGCCCGGAGCAATATCGGCCGGTGGGGTGTGCGGTCCCGGTCGGCCGAAGGATGAGGAGCCGGGGCAGTCAGGGCAGAGAGCCTCGGATCCTCGGTCCGCCTTCCTGTGCGGGGAAGGCAGGTCTGTGTGTCCTGCTACGCATTGTGGACTAGACCACTGCGCCTGTAAATGCGTCGTACGGCGTTCTTCGACGGTCGCCCCGCGCCCCTGGCGGACGCAGACGGGTCCACCACGCAGCCTAACCCGACAGGGGTCCGCGCGGGGCCGGTCGGAGGCCACGATTTCCGGGCACCCGGGCACCGGGAGCGGTTTCGGGCCGGGTGCCCGTTCCGCCTCGGCGGCCGGGCGGGGCTCTGCTAGATTGAGATTGGTCTAAACCACATGGCCCCGGCGTTGCGGGGCCCGTCCCAGTCGAGTCCACCGGAAGATCGGCAGGCCCACCGTGGAAGTTGTCATCGTTGCGGACGCCAAGGCGGGAGGCGAGCTCGTCGCCGAGGCCATGGCGCGGCTGCTGCGGCACAAGCCCGACGCCCTGCTCGGCGTGGCGACCGGCTCCACGCCGCTGCCCGTCTACGAGGCGCTGGCGGCGCAGGTCCGCGCCGGCGCCGTCGACACGTCCCGGGCGCGCGTGGCCCAGCTCGACGAGTACGTGGGGCTGCCCGCCGACCACCCCGAGTCCTACCGCTCGGTGCTGCGGCGCGAGGTCCTGGAGCCGCTCGGCATCCCGATGGACGCCTTCCTGGGGCCGGACGGCACGGCCGAGGACGTGCAGGCCGCGTGCGAGCGCTACGACCGTGAGCTGGCGGAGGCGGGCGGCGTGGACCTCCAGCTGCTCGGCATCGGCACCGACGGGCACATCGGCTTCAACGAGCCGTGCTCCTCGCTCGCCTCGCGCACCCGGATCAAGACGCTGACCGAGCAGACGCGGGTGGACAACGCCCGCTTCTTCGACGGCGACATCGGCCAGGTGCCGCACCACGTCATCACCCAGGGCATCGGCACCATCCTGGAGGCCCGGCACCTGGTGCTGCTGGCCACCGGCGAGGGCAAGGCGGACGCGGTCGCCGCCACCGTCGAGGGCCCGGTCGCCGCGGTGTGCCCGGCGTCCGCGCTCCAGCTGCACCCGCACGCCACCGTGGTGGTGGACGAGGCCGCCGCCTCCAAGCTGAAGCTCGCCGACTACTTCCGCCACACCTACGCCAACAAGCCGGAGTGGCAGGGCCTCTGACCACCGCCCGTGGTCTGGACCATCACTGGTCACAGGGGTATACAAAAGGGATCACGGAGCGCGCGAGGGGCCGTCCCCCGCCCGGAGCCGTGCCACGATGTCAGCCGCGGCCGACGGTCTGTCGGCCGCTTCGGCAGCCGGAGCCGGGAAGGCAGAGCATGAGCACCGACGTCAGCAGTGCGGAGAACGAGGGTGGGACCGCGGTCCGTACGGCGCGCGTGCCCAAGTACTACCGGCTGAAGAAACACCTGCTCGACATGACCGAGACCGCGCCCCCCGGCACGCCGGTCCCGCCCGAGCGCACCCTGGCGGCCGAGTTCGACACCTCCCGCACCACCGTGCGCCAGGCGCTCCAGGAACTGGTGGTCGAGGGCCGTCTGGAGCGGATCCAGGGCAAGGGCACCTTCGTCGCCAAGCCCAAGGTGTCCCAGGCGCTCCAGCTCACCTCGTACACCGAGGACATGCGCGCGCAGGGTCTGGAGCCGACCTCGCAGCTCCTCGACCTCGGGTACATCACGGCCGACGACCGGCTGGCCGGCCTGCTCGACATCACCGCCGGCGGCCGCGTGCTGCGCATCGAGCGGCTGCGCATGGCCAACGGCGAGCCCATGGCCATCGAGACCACCCACCTCAGCGCCAAACGCTTCCCGGCGCTGCGCCGCAGCCTGACCAAGTACACCTCCCTCTACACGGCCCTCGCCGAGGTGTACGACGTCCATCTCGCGGAGGCCGAGGAGACCATCGAGACGTCCCTGGCCACGCCACGCGAGGCGGGCCTGCTCGGCACCGACGTGGGCCTGCCGATGCTGATGCTGTCCCGGCACTCGCTGGACCGGGACGGGCAGCCCGTGGAGTGGGTGCGGTCGGTGTACCGGGGCGACCGGTACAAGTTCGTCGCGCGCCTCAAGCGCCCCCAGGACTGAGACCGTACGGCCGCGGGACGGCGCGCCACGCGACCGCATATCCCGACAGAGCGGGTGGTTGACAGGATTTTCGTTGCTGTTGCCTTGCGGTTGCGCTGCTGCTGCATACCGCCCCTCTTACGGGGGGTTACGACCGCCCCGCACCCTCACCTACATTGCCGCGAGCCAACGTCGGCGATCAGTGAGGGGACGGGAGCCGTCTGATGTCGCACAGCCCGCAAACAACACCAGGGCCGGTGGTGACGCCCATGCGCGTCGTCATCGGCCTCTGTCTGCTCGCACCATTCGTCGCCATGCTCTGGGTCGGGTCCTACGCCAAGACCGACCCGGTGGTCATCGGCATCCCGTTCTTCTACTGGTACCAGATGCTGTGGGTGCTGATCTCGACCGTGCTGACGATGATCGCGTACAAGCTCTGGCAGCGTGACCAGCGCGCCCGCTCGGCCACGAAGGGCGGTGCGGAGCAGTGAACGACGGCGTGAACGGCGTGGCACTCGCCGTCTTCCTCTTCTTCTTCGTGCTCGTCACCGTGATGGGCTTCCTGGCCGCGCGCTGGCGCAAGGCGGCGAACGAGCACACCCTTGACGAATGGGGCCTGGGCGGGCGGTCGTTCGGCACCTGGGTCACCTGGTTCCTGCTCGGCGGCGACCTGTACACCGCGTACACCTTCGTGGCCGTCCCGGCGGCCATCTACGCGGCGGGCGCGGCCGGCTTCTTCGCGGTGCCGTACACGATCCTCGTGTACCCGCTGATCTTCACCTTCCTGCCCCGGCTGTGGTCGGTGTCGCACAAGCACGGCTATGTGACGACCTCCGACTTCGTACGCGGGCGGTTCGGCTCGAAAGGGCTGTCGCTGGCCGTCGCGGTCACCGGCATCCTGGCGACGATGCCGTACATCGCGCTGCAGCTGGTCGGTATCCAGGCCGTGCTGGACGTGATGGGCGTCGGCGGCGGCGAGAACACCAACTGGTTCATCAAGGACCTGCCGCTGCTCCTCGCCTTCGGTGTGCTGGCCGCGTACACCTACTCGTCGGGGCTGCGGGCGCCCGCGCTGATCGCGTTCGTCAAGGACACGCTGATCTACATCGTGATCGCGGTGGCGATCATCTACATCCCGATCAAGCTGGGCGGGTTCGACGAGATCTTCGCCTCCGCGCAGGAGGCGTACAGCGAGACCAACCCGGCCACGGGCGCGCCGCGCGGCTCGCTGGTGCCGGGCGAGGCGGGCCAGTGGACGTACGCCACGCTGGCGCTGGGTTCGGCGCTCGCGCTGTTCATGTACCCGCACTCGATCACCGCGACGCTGTCCTCGCGCAGCCGTGAGGTGATCCGCCGCAACACCACGATCCTGCCGCTGTACTCGCTGATGCTGGGCCTGCTGGCGCTGCTCGGGTTCATGGCGATCGCGGCCGGGGTGAAGGTGCAGAACGGCCAGCTGGCCATCCCGCAGCTGTTCGAGAACATGTTCCCGGACTGGTTCGCCGGTGTGGCCTTCGCGGCGATCGGCATCGGCGCGCTGGTGCCGGCGGCGATCATGTCGATCGCGGCGGCGAACCTGTTCACCCGCAACATCTACAAGGACTTCATCAAGCCGGACGCGACCCCCAAGCAGGAGACCGCGGTCTCCAAGGTCGTGTCCCTGCTGGTGAAGGTGGGCGCGCTGGCCTTCGTCCTGACCATGGACAAGACCGTCGCGATCAACTTCCAGCTGCTGGGCGGCATCTGGATCCTGCAGACCTTCCCGGCGCTGGTGGGCGGCCTGTTCACCCGCTGGTTCCACCGCTGGGCGCTGATCGGCGGCTGGGCGGTCGGCATGATCTACGGCACGGTCGCCGCGTACGGGGTGGCGTCGCCGACGCAGAAGCACTTCGGCGGCTCCGCCAAGGAGATCCCGGGCATCGGGGAGATCGGCTACATCGGTCTCACCGCCTTCGTGATCAACGTGCTGGTCACGGTCGTCCTGACCTTCGTCATGCGGGCGGTCAAGGCGCCGGAGGGCGTCGACGAGACCGAGCCGCGGGACTACACGGCGGACGCCGGCGACCCGGGCGTGCAGGTGGAGCTTCCGCCGGCCACGGCGGGCAGCGCGCACTGACGCCGTCGCGCACAGGGCAGCGGGCCGCCGGTGGAAAACCGGCGGCCCGCTGTCGTTCCCGTACGGCAGACTCCCCCGCATGGACATCGTCATCCGGCCGGCGACGCCCGGCGAGCACGCGGAACTCGGTGAGATCACCGCGCAGGCCTATCTCGGCGACGGACTGCTGGACTTCGGGGAGTCCGACACCTACCTGGGCCAGCTGCGGGACGTGGGCAAACGGGCGGCGGCCGCCGAGGTTCTGGTCGCCGTGGCGGACGGCACGCTGCTGGGCGGGGTGACCTTCGTGCCGGGCCCCGGTCCCATGGCCGACATCGCGGAGCCCGGCGAGGCCGAGATGCGGATGCTGGCCGTCTCCCCCGCCCACCGCGGCCGGGGCGCCGGCGAGGCCCTGGTGCGCGCCTGTGCCGACCGGGCGCGAGCGCTCGGCCGCACGCGGATGGTCCTGTCCACGCAGCGCACGATGCACTCCGCGCACCGGGTCTACGAGCGGCTGGGCTTCACGCGCGCCCCCGGGCGGGACTGGAACCCGCTGCCGGAGTTGGACGACATCATGCTGCTCGTCTACGAACTGACCCTCTGACGGCTCCGTACGGCCCTTCCGCCCGGCCGCACCCTCACCCCAGCGCGACACAACATATGGGCCTGTCGGCGACACCCGACACAAGATGTATGCTCATGCTCGCTGTCGCCGCAGGGGAATCCGGTGCGAATCCGGAACTGTCCCGCAACGGTGTACCCATGCCTGCCCACGGGCGCGCACGGGAGTCAGTCCGAGGACCTGCCGACAGTGCGCCCGGCCCTTCCGGTCCGGGTGCCCTGACGTCCGGGCCTCGCGGAATGGGCCGGTGGACGCGACGCCGCGTGCGTTCGTGTGCTGCCCCCTGCGCTCTTCGAGGCCCCCGTGCCGAGCGAGGGAGAGCCACACGTGACCATCGCGCCAGCCGATCCGGCTTCAGCGACCCGCGTGACCGAGGAGAGCGACGGCCCCGGGGCCGCGCTGCTGCGGACCCTGACCCAGCTGACCGCCGACCTGCCCGACACCGACGCCGGCCGGGTGGCCGCCGCCGCGCTGCGCGGCCGGTCCGCCGCCGCCGACGAGGCGGAGCTGCGGGACCTGGCCACCGAGGCGGCGGCCGGGCTGATCTCCGAGGACCCCGCCTACTCCCGGCTCGCCGCCCGGCTGCTCACCCTCGGCATCCGCGCCGAAGCCGCCTCGCAGGGCGTCACCTCGTTCACCGGCTCGGTGGCCGCCGGTCACCGGGAGGGCCTGATCGGCGACCGCACCGCCGCGTTCGTCCGGCTCCACGCGGCCCGGCTGGACGCGCTGGTCGACGCGGACGCCGACGACCGGTTCGGCTACTTCGGCCTGCGCACCCTGCACAGCCGCTACCTGCTGCGCCACCCTGTCACCCGCAAGGTCGTCGAGACGCCCCAGCACTTCCTGCTGCGGGTCGCCTGCGGGCTCGCCGAGGACGAGAGCGAGCGGGCGCTGGAGGACGTCGCCGCGCTGTACGGGCTGATGAGCCGGCTGGACTACCTGCCCTCCTCCCCCACGCTGTTCAACTCCGGCACCCGCCACCCGCAGATGTCGTCCTGCTACCTCCTGGACTCCCCCAAGGACGAGCTGGACTCCCTCTACGAGCGCTACCACCAGGTCGCCCGCCTCTCGAAGCACGCCGGCGGCATCGGCCTGTCCTTCTCCCGCGTCCGCGCCCGGGGTTCGCTGATCCGCGGCACCAACGGGCACTCCAACGGCATCGTCCCGTTCCTGAAGACGCTGGACGCATCGGTCGCCGCCGTGAACCAGGGCGGTCGGCGCAAGGGCGCCGCCGCGGTCTACCTGGAGACCTGGCACGCGGACATCGAGGAGTTCCTCGAGCTGCGCGACAACACCGGTGAGGACGCCCGCCGTACGCACAACCTGAACCTGGCGCACTGGGTGCCGGACGAGTTCATGCGCCGGGTCGCCGACGACGCGCAGTGGTCGCTGTTCTCCCCGGTGGACGTGCCCGAGCTGGCCGACCTGTGGGGTGAGGAGTTCGACGCCGCCTACCGGGCCGCCGAGGCGAAGGGCCTGGCCCGCAGGACGCTTCCGGCGCGCGAGCTGTACGGCCGGATGATGCGCACCCTCGCCCAGACCGGCAACGGCTGGATGACCTTCAAGGACACCGCCAACCGCACCGCCAACCAGACCGCCGAGCCGGGCCACGTCGTCCACTCCTCCAACCTGTGCACGGAGATCCTGGAGGTCACCGACGACGGGGAGACGGCGGTCTGCAACCTCGGTTCGGTCAACCTCGCGGCCTTCGCCGGCCCGGACGGCATGGACTGGGAGCGCCTGGACGCGGCGGTCCGCACCGCCGTGACGTTCCTGGACCGGGTGGTCGACATCAACTTCTACCCGACCGAGGAGGCGTCCCGGTCCAACAGCCGATGGCGCCCCGTGGGCCTGGGCGTGATGGGGCTGCAGGACGTGTTCTTCCGGCTGCGGATGCCGTTCGACTCCCCCGAGGCGAAGGCGCTGTCCACCCGGATCGCCGAGCGCATCATGCTCGCCGCGTACGAGACGTCCGCCGGTCTGGCCGAGCGGCACGGCCCGCTGCCCGCCTGGGAGAGGACCCGCACCGCGCGGGGCGTGCTGCACCCCGACCACTACGGCGTCGAGCTCGCCTGGCCGGAGCGCTGGGAGGCGCTGCGGACCCGGATCGCCGCGACGGGCCTGCGCAACGCGCTGCTGCTGGCGATCGCGCCCACCGCGACCATCGCGTCGATCGCGGGCGTGTACGAGTGCATCGAGCCGCAGGTGTCCAACCTGTTCAAGCGCGAGACGCTGTCCGGGGAGTTCCTCCAGGTCAACTCGTACCTGGTGGAGGACCTCAAGCGGCTCGGCGTGTGGGACGCGCGCACCCGTGAGGCGCTGCGCGAGGCGAACGGCTCGGTGCAGGACTTCGCGTGGATCCCCGAGGACGTACGGCGGCTGTACCGCACGGCGTGGGAGATCCCGCAGCGCGGCCTGATCGACCTGGCCGCCGCCAGGACCCCGTTCCTCGACCAGGCGCAGTCGCTCAACCTGTTCCTGGAGACGCCGACCATCGGGAAGCTCTCCTCGATGTACGCCTACGCCTGGAAGCAGGGGCTCAAGACCACCTACTACCTGCGCTCCCGTCCGGCGACCCGGATCGCCCGCGCGGCCCGCGCCGCCGTCCCCGTCCAGCAGCCGGCCGACCCCGAGGCCGTCGCCTGCTCCCTCGAGAACCCCGAATCCTGCGAGGCCTGCCAGTGACCACCAGCACGACCAAGAACCTGCTCGACCCCGGCTTCGAGCTGACCCTGCGCCCCATGCGCTACCCGGACTTCTACGAGCGCTACCGGGACGCGATCAAGAACACCTGGCACGTCGAGGAGGTGGACCTGCACTCGGACGTCGCCGATCTGGCGAAGCTGACGCCCGAGGAGCAGCATCTGATCGGCCGGCTCGTGGCGTTCTTCGCCACCGGCGACTCGATCGTGGCGAACAACCTGGTGCTGACGCTGTACAAGCACATCAACTCGCCCGAGGCGCGGCTGTACCTGTCGCGGCAGCTGTTCGAGGAGGCCGTGCACGTCCAGTTCTACCTGACCCTGCTGGACACCTATCTCCCCGATCCGGACGACCGGGCGGCGGCCTTCGCGGCCGTGGAGAACATCCCGTCCATCCGGGAGAAGGCGGAGTTCTGCTTCCGGTGGATGGACTCGGTGGAGGAGATCGACCGGCTGGAGTCGAAGGCCGACCGGCGCCGCTTCCTGCTGAACCTGATCTGCTTCGCGGCCTGCATCGAGGGCCTGTTCTTCTACGGTGCGTTCGCCTACGTCTACTGGTTCCGCAGCCGGGGCCTGCTGCACGGCCTGGCGACCGGCACCAACTGGGTGTTCCGCGACGAGACGATGCACATGAGCTTCGCCTTCGACGTGGTGGACACCGTGCGCAAGGAGGAGCCGGAGCTGTTCGACGAGGAGCTCGGACGGCAGGTCACCGACATGCTGCGCGAGGCCGTCGAGGCGGAACTGCAGTTCGCCCGTGACCTGTGCGGGGACGGGCTGCCCGGCATGAACACCGCGTCGATGCGGCAGTACCTGGAGTGCGTCGCCGACCAGCGTCTGGTGCGGCTGGGTTTCGCGCCGGTGTACGGCTCGGAGAACCCGTTCTCCTTCATGGAGCTGCAGGGCGTGCAGGAGCTGACCAACTTCTTCGAGCGCCGTCCGTCCGCGTACCAGGTCGCCGTGGAGGGCACGGTCGACCTGGACGAGGACTTCTAGGGCCCGGGCCGGGGCCGTCTCACGCCGCCCGTGCGTGGTGGTGCGAGGCGGCCCGGTGCTCCGGGCGGGACGCGGCCCGCGTATCGGGCGGTTCGGTGACGGGCGCCGCCTCGGCCCGCCGGATCTGCCGGTCGATGCGGCGGTCGCGCAGGATGCCGATCACGGCGGGCGCCACCATGAGGACGAACAGGCCGAGAACGGCCACCATCGCGATCAGTGCTTCTGTCTGCGTCGTGTTCATGGACACCACTGTGGCGCCGGACACTCCTGACCGGGAGTGGCAGGACTGCCGTACACCCTCGATTTACTGCCAACGGCGAGGCACACTGGAGTCATGCTCCGGAATGTGGCGGCCGTCCTGCTCGACGGCGTGAATCCGTTCGAACTCGGCGTGGTGTGCGAAGTCTTCGGCATCGACCGCAGCGACGACGGGCTGCCGGTGTACGACTTCGCCGTCGCCTCGGCGGAGGGGCCGGCGGTGCGTACCAGCACCGGCTTCACGCTCCAGACCGAGTACGGCCCGGAGCGGCTGGAGACGGCCGACCTGATCACCGTGCCCGCCGGCGCCTCCTACGCCGCCCGGGAGTTCCCGCCCGAGATGCTGGACGCGCTGCGCCGGGCCGTGGACCGGGGCGCGCGGGTGCTGAGCGTCTGCTCGGGGGTGTTCGTGCTGGCCGCCGCCGGGCTGCTGGAGGGGCGGCGGGCCGCGGTGCACTGGAAGCACGCGGAGGAGCTGAGCCGCCGCTATCCGCACCTGACGGTCGAGCCCGACGTGCTCTACGTCGACGAGGACCCGGTGATCACCTCGGCGGGCACCGCCGCGGGCATCGACGCCTGTCTGCACCTGGTGCGCAAGGAACAGGGCCCGGAGGTGGCCAACCGGATCGCCCGCCGGATGGTGGTCCCCCCGCACCGCGACGGCGGGCAGGCCCAGTACATCGAGCGTCCGCTGCCGGAGCCCGGGGGCGACTCGGTCGCCGGGGTGCTGGTGTGGATGGAGCAGCACCTCGACGAGGAGGTCACCGTCGAGCAGCTCGCCGCCCGCGCCCTCATGTCGCCGCGCACCTTCGCCCGCCGCTTCCAGCAGGAGACCGGCACCACGCCCTACCGCTGGATCCTGCGCCAGCGGGTGCTGCTGGCCCAGCACCTGCTGGAGCGGACGGACGAGACGGTGGACGCGATCGCGGGCCGCACCGGCTTCGGCAACGCGGCCGCGCTGCGCCACCACTTCGTGCGCGCGGTCGGGACCACCCCGCAGTCCTACCGGCGCGCGTTCCGGGGCCCGGAGGCCGCCTGACCGCGCGCCGGACGGCGGGACGTCAGCGGGGCCGCGCCCGCAGCATCAGCCGGCGGGGCCGCAGCGTGATGCCGATGCGGGGCCGGGGGTCGGAGTCCGGCGCCTGCTCGAAGCGGTAGGCGTGGGCGACCACGGCGGTGATGAGCGTGAGCTCCGCCATGGAGAAGTGGTCGCTGGGACACTTGCGGTTGCCCACGCTGAACGGGCTCATCGCGTACTTGGGCACGTCCTTGGACCGCTCCGGGAGCCAGCGGTCCGGGTCGAAGTCTTCGTTCCGCTCGTACGACCGCCGGTCGCGCTGGATCGCGTACGGGCTGTAGATGAGGTCCGCGCCCTTCGGAATGCGGTAACCGCCGAGTTCCGTGTCGGCGACCGCGCGGCGGGTCAATATCCATACGGCCGGATACAGCCGCAGGGTCTCCGTGACGACATTCGCGGTGTACGTCAGCCGGCGCACGTCGTCAAATGCGACCCGACGGTCGCCGACCACGGATTTCACCTCGTCGCGGATCTTGTCACCGAGTTCCGGGTGCTCGGTGAGAACCAGGAGGAGTGACATCACCGTGGACCCGACGGTTTCGGCACCGGGGGTCAGGATGGCGATGACCTGATCATGGATCTCCTGTTCCCCGATGGGGTCGCCATTGTCGTCCTTCGCCTCCAGCAAAGCCGTCAGCAAATCGTCCGGTTTTTGACCGCTCGCCCGTCGGTCGGCGACGATCTCGTCGACCAGGACATGCAAATCGGCCAGTGCGCGGTTGAATTCCCGATTGGCCGGAAGCGGAACCTTGTAGAGCGGTCCGAGCGGCACCACCATGCGCTGGTACATCCCCGCGAACAGGGTGGTGAGGTCGGCGCATATGCGATCGGCGTGGGCGTCCATGTAGCCGCCGCGCATCAGGCAGCGGGCGGCGACCCGCACGGCCACGCGGAACGACTCGTAGGTGATGTCCAGCACCCCGCCCGCGTCCCGCCAGCGCTCCACGAGCGCGTAGGCCTCCTCCGCCATGATCGGGCCGTAGGCGGGGATCGCGTCGAGCCGGAACGCCGGCTGGATGGTGCGCCGCTGGCGGCGGTGCAGCGTGCCGTTGGCGGTGGCCACGCCCTCCTTGCCGAGCAGGCTCTCCAGCGACTCCCACAGGGGCCCGGCGATGATGTAGTCCGGGCTGAGCGCCACCGCTCCGGTGAGGGCGGGGGTGGTGACGGCGTAGACGGTCTTGGGACCCAGTTTCAGGCGCACCACGTCGCCGTGGTCGCGCAGCCGGGACAGGAAGGCCAGCGGGTCGCGCACCAGGCGCCAGCCGTGGCCGAGGAGCGGGACGGCGCCGCCCGCCACAGGCGGCTCGGCCGTCGTGGTGGCGTCCTCCGGGCGTACGGACTCGACGGTCATTTCTCACCTTCCGTTGCGTTGTCGACGTACGGGGGCGTGGACCGGTCGTCCCAGCTGTCGACCCGGTACCGGCCGGACTCGTGGTGGAACCAGTAGACGGAACTGAACCAGTTCCGCATGTTGCCGACGCAGGCGCGCACGGCGGCGCTCGTCTCCTTTCCGCCCACCGTCCCGTCGTCGAGCCGGTCGGCGAACCGTAATGCCTCCTGTTCCGCGTCCAGGAATTCGCTGATGCATTCCTCGACGCGGCGCCGCACGTCGGCGATCGCCTCTTCGAGGGTCATTCCCTCGTGGGTGACGAGACTGATGCCGAGATTGTGCACCTCGTTTCCGGCGATTTCCTTGGGCAGCGAACAGAGGTCGTTGTACCAGGCGGCGAATTCCTGACTGAGCAGCGCCGGTTTCCGATAGGCCGGGTTCTTCCGCACCGCGTCCGGGAGTTCGTACCCCGCGCTCGGTTCCAGAAGGTCCGTCCAGATCCGGTGCGCGAACGTGAGGCGGCGCAGTTCGAGGTATTCCTCGACGGTCGGGACGATGCCTTCGGTGCGGTTGTGGAACTCCCGGTCGTACGCCTCGATCACGGCGTGGAAGTGGCGCGAGAACCGCGCGTTCCAGGTGTCCGGAAGGAATGCGTGGAGCCGCCGCACGCTGTCGGCGAGGCCCGCGACCACGGGGTCCGTGTGGCCCAGGTGGTCACCGGGGCGGTCGAGGGCGCTGTGCAGCAGGTCCTTCAGCAGTCGCCAGGCCTCGGGCCGGCCGTGCACGATGTCACGATCGTGACGGTCGTCCCAGACGAAGAACCAGGCGCTGTAGTCCGCTATCGCCTGGAGGACGTCGTCGGGCGCGCCGATGTAGTAGCCCGCCATGAGGTCCGTGTAGCACAGGCCGTCGGCATATTCCTCCACCTTCTCCGGCGTCATGAGCCGCTTTTCGAGCAGCCATGCCCGGGTCTCCCTCTGGAGCTTCGGCCAATACGGGTGGAGTTGCCGGGGAAACGCCGCCTCGATCACCGGAAGAGACAGCGCCGGTGGAACTGCGATGGTGGTCGGTGTCGACGTGGAGCCGTGTGACAAAGCATGCACGAACATTCCCCTCTCAGCCGCCAGTTGAGCGCCCGCCCCCCGAGCCGGGCGTACGCCGTGCGTATCCCCGTACCTCCATTCAGCACCACAACTGACCGTTCTGGGAACGGATTTGCTTCTTTCACTCCTTTTGGATGCACACAGACGAACGGCGCCCGTCCGGGATGTGCCGGATCGGGCGCCGTGCGCGTGATGTGAAGGGAGCCGTGAGGGCGGTCAGTCGTTGGCGACCACGGGGTAGCGCGGCTCGTTCTCGGCCATCTGCTTGAGCGCGGCCTTACGCTCGCGCTTCGACAGACGGTCGATGTACAGGTAGCCGTACAGGTGGTCCGTCTCGTGCTGGAGGCAGCGCGCGAAGTAGCCCGTTCCGCGTACCCGGATCGGGTTGCCCTTCTCGTCCTGACCGGTCACCTCGGCGTAGTCGGGCCGGGGCAGCGGCGCGTACGCGGTGGGCACCGACAGGCAGCCCTCGCTGCTGTCGTCCAGCCGGCGCTTCTCGGCGGGCAGTTCGACCAGCTTGGGGTTGCAGACCACACCGACGTGGCGCAGGCCTTCGTCGTCGGGGCAGTCGTAGACGAAGACCTTCAGGTCGACACCGATCTGGTTGGCGGCCAGACCCACGCCCTCGGCGGTGCGCTGGCTGGCGAACATGTCGGCGACGAGCTGCTGGAACTCCTCGCCGAAGTCCGTGACGTCCTTGCACTCCTTGTGCAGCACCGGGTTGCCGACCACGGTGATCGGGCGCGAGGTGCCGCGCTCCCGCCACTTGGCCTCGCGCTTCTCGCAGTCCTCCGTGTCGATGACGTAGCCCTCGTCGTCGACGGGGAGCACGCCCGCGTGCTGCTGATCGGTGTCCTGCTGAGCCATGACCGACGTGTGCCTTCCTGAGATGACCGAGAATGCTGTGACAAGGGTAAGTGCAGCGCCCCTCGAAGGGGCGCGGGGAACTGCGCGCTCAGCCCCCACGGCCCCCGCACCCGGCGACGGTGCTAGCAAACCTCTTCGAGATCCCGCCAATCCCTGGAATCAGGACTGTCAGCGACCCACCCGTCCAACAACCCCCGCACCAAAGCCGCAGGCGCGGCAATCCCGCACTCCCTCTCCGGCACCCACAACTGCCCGTCCGTCCGATGCCCCAACGGCCCGGGGTGCCCCGGCTCACTGTGATCGTGAGGATCGAGATGCTCCCCGTCCCCCTCGTCGGACGGCATCCGTGACTCCGAGCACATCCGGCACAGGAGCCGCACCGACGACGACCAGTCCTCGGCCGCGAACCCGGCGTCGGAGGCGAGCTGTTCCAGCGCGTCCCGGTCGGCCTCGGACGCGGCCTCCAGCAGCACCACCCAGGTCGGCACCGGCGAGGGCGCCCACAACTCGATCTCGTCGAACACCGGGTAGGTGTGCCCGGCTGCGGTGCTCCGCTCGCCGTGCGGCACCCCGTCGTGCAGGACGACCTCGCCCCAGCGGCGTCCGGAGGACGGCAGCGGGATGGACAGCACCTCGATGCGGGCGGGGTCGAGCCGCCGCCCCCACACCACTTCGGCCTCCCCCTCCGGTGACAGCCGTACGGCCGCGCTGCCCAGGTCCATGCCGAGAGGCTCGCCCGAGTCGGTCGCTGGTCCCGGCACCTTGAGCCCGTACGCCTGCCAGGCACGGCGGGCCAGCGGCCAGTCCTGGAGGGCGGTGGCGGCGATGCCCACGTTCCACCAGTCGGGCGCCCCGGTGTCGCGGTCGAGCAGGGCGACGGCACGCAGCCCGGCCGCGCGCGCCTGCTCCCAGTCGTGCCGGAACTTGTGCAGCAGCGCGAGGTTGAACCAGGACTCCGACAGCCAGGGCTCCAGATCGGCGGCCCGCGTCAGCAGCGCGCCCGCGTCCTCGTACCGGCCGTCGCCGATGAGCGTGAACGCGCGGTCCGTGGCCTGCCGCCAGGAGGCGGAGGGCCGGTGACGTCCCTTGCCGAAGATCCTCACGATTCCCGCCTGCCAGTTCCGTTCGGTGGGCCGGCCGCAGCGGTCGGCACCCCCGGCCACCCTCTCCTTCGCATCCAACCACGTACGGCCGCGAGGGCGCTCATTACCCATGGGTTACCCAGCTCTGCCGGGAACCAGACCGCCCGGTCCGCCCTCTCACCACGACCGGTCCATCTGCTCACGCGTCCCCTCCGTGTCCCGGGACAGAACCCTGGCCAGGGCCTCGACGACCTCCGGCGCGTACTCCCCGGCGGCCTTGAGCCGCAGTTCCTCCAGCGCGGTCAGCGGCCCCCCGGGCCCTCCTTCCCTGCACTTCTCGTCGTACGCGTTCACCACCCGGACGATACGGGCGGCGAGCGGCTGCTCGGCGTGCGGGTCGGCCTGGCGTTCGACGATCCCGGCGACCCGGGGGTCCACCCCGGTCTGCCGCACCACCGCGCCGCCCAGGAGCGCGATGCGCCGCTGCTCGGCGGGCGGCAGTCCGGCGGTGGCGCCCTCGGGCACCGGGTCCACGAGGCTGAGCTGCCCGATGTCGTGCATCAGTGCCGCGTACTCCAGCACGGTCAGCTCCGGCTCGGTCAGCCCGAGGTCCCGGCCCACCGCCTGGCTGAGCGCGGCGACCCGGCGCGAGTGCCCGTGCGGGGTGCACCCGGCGATCTCGGTGGCGCGCGCGAGGGACGCGATGGTCTGCCGGTAGGTGGCGCGCACCGCCGTGTACCTCCGGTGGGACAGCTGCGCGAGCAGCAGCGGCACGGAGAACACGGGCAGCGCCCACAGCCCCACGACCGCCGCGCCCAGCGCCATCACCGCGCCGGTCGCGACGACGGCGGCCCCGATGCCGGGCACGGACCGCAGTTCGTCGCGCAGCAGCGGCGGGAAGGGCCAGCCGGTGCGGGAGTGGGCCAGCGCGGCGGCGAGCACCGCGTCGCACAGCGCGGTCAGGGTCAGCAGGACGAGCAGCAGCAGCGCGTGCCCCGGCCCGCTGAAGTCGTCGAACGCGCCCCGGGCGTGCAGCGGGTGGAAGCACACGGCGACGAAGCCGACGGTCAGCACCCTGCGGGTCACCGGGTCCAGGGCGGGCCCGTCGCCGCGTCCGACGTGCGGGACGCTGCCGAGCAGCGACGCGGCGAGCACCACGGTGACGACCTGGGCGGCGCCGTGCCCGGCGGGCCGCCCCGCGACCTCGCCGAGCAGCGCGTACGCCAGCGATCCTGCCGCGGCCACCGGCGCGGGCTCCCGGATCCCCCGGCCGCCCCGCCGGGTGAGCTCGCCGACCGCGACGAGCGTGCCGAAGGCGAGGGCGACGGAGCGGTCCTCGACGCCGTGGTAGAGCGTCGTGCCCAGCGACCCGGCCGCGAGGACCGCGGCGCACAGATGCACGACGGTGTGCAGCGGGACGGCGTGCGCGCGGGGCCTCACCGGCGCGCCCCGGGACGGCCGGTGACGTGTCCGGCAGGACCGGGCACGGCCGTCCGCCGCGGCTCGTCGGCGGTCACCGCGGGGTGCCAGCCGGTACGGCCGATCGCGGTGACGAGCGCCTTCACCATCCGCGGGTCGAAGTGCGTGCCCGCGCACCGCTCCAGTTCCTCCAGCGCCACCGGCACCGGGCGCGCCCTGCTGTAGCTGCGGGTGGAGGTCATCGCGTCGAAGGCGTCGGCGACCGCGACCACCCGCGCGGACTCCGGGATCTGACCTCCCGCCAGCCCGTAGGGGTAGCCGGTGCCGTCGAGGCGCTCGTGGTGGTGCAGCACGGCGGCGCGTGCCTCGCCGAGGAAGGAGATGCCGCGCACCATTTCGTGCCCGTACTCGGGGTGCAGTTCGATGACCCGCCGCTCCTCGGGGGTGAGCGGGCCGTTCTTGGTGAGCAGCCGGGTGGGCACGCCCAGCTTGCCGACGTCGTGCAGGATGCCCGCGAAGCGCAGCGTCTCGACCCGCTCGTCGTCCATGCCGAGTTCGCGCGCGATCAGCATGGAGGCGCGGCCGACGCGCTCGCTGTGGCCGCGCGTGTAGCCGTCCTTGATGTCGACGGCCTGCACCAGCGCGCGGATCGTGGCCTGGTGGGCGGCGCGCTCCCGGTGGTACTGGGCGAACGCCCACCACGAGACGCCCATCGGCAGCAGCACCAGCAGTGCCGCGACCGGCCCGTAGGGGCTGCGCCACAGCAGGGCCATCATCAGTCCGGCCAGGCCGTGCACGGTGAGCGGCGCCAGGGAGCCGAGGAACAGCCGCCACCAGGCGGCCACCGGACGGCCGCGCGGCAGACCACCGGGGGCGGGCACCAGGACGCCGCCGTCGAGCAGGGTGAGGACGAGGCAGAACGCCAGCACGGCGGCGCCCGCCGTGGCGAGGGCGCCCGGCATGTCGCAGTGCGCCACCGCGTCGCGGCCGCCGGTCTTCAGATGGACCAGGCCGGCGGCCCACACGGCGACGACGAGCCGGCCCGTGCGCCACAGCCGGCGTGCGAGACGCGGGCCGTGCTCGACGGGGAGCAGCAGTGCCCCGGGCAGCGCGACGAGGGCGGCGGCGGTGGGCGGCAGCAGGAAGGCCCCGGCGAGCAGCACGGGGTGGAAGGTCCCGCCGGGGTGTGGTCCCGCGACGAGTCGGGACCGGGCGAGACGCTCGCAGCCCGCGTACAGGGCGGCGAGCAGGACGACCGGCCACCAGGGGACGCGCGGGTCGGGCAGGGACGACAGCACCCCGGGCCGGGGGACGCCCGTCAGAGGGAGCAGACAGCACAGTCCCAGCAGGGTGACGCCGACGAGATAGACCCGGGCCCGCGCCGGTAACGCCTCCATGAGCCCCTCCCCCGACCGTGCCGCGCGCGCCTTCCGTCGCCCGCCGGCTTCTGGAGCCTAGGACGGGGGAGGGCGCCGCCGCGGGCGGACCGCCCGCGGATTAGCACAATCGGGTGACGCGGCCCAGAGGGTGGGGAGGTGTCAGGACTCCTGCGGAGCGGTCGTCACGTCCTGCTCGGGCACGTTCTGGCCGGAGCGGATCAGGTCGATCCGGCCCATGACCTTCGAGCGGAGGTCGCCGGGCACGTCGTCCTGCCCGCAACACCGCTTCACGAGCTTCTTGACCGCTTGCTCCAGGCCGTACTTCTCCAGGCAGGGCGAGCACTCCTCGAAGTGGTGCTCGAACTTCCGGCAGTCGGCATCCGGCATCTCACGGTCGAGGAACTCGTAGAGATGATCGAGGATTTCGCTGCAATCCGTCTCGTGCGGCTCTCCGCAGCTCATGACCCCGAGCCTTTCGCTTCGTTCGACTCTCCGGCACCGGCCGGGACCAGTCCGCGCTCGCGCGCGTAGTCCTCGAGCATGCCGCGCAGCTGGCGACGTCCCCGGTGAAGGCGGGACATCACCGTTCCGATGGGTGTCCCCATGATGTCGGCGATCTCCTTGTAGGCAAAGCCCTCGACATCGGCGAGATAGACCGCGATGCGGAACTCCTCCGGGATCGCCTGCAGGGCTTCCTTCACGTCCGAGTCCGGCAGGTGGTCCAGCGCCTGCGACTCGGCGGAGCGCAGACCCGTGGACATGTGTGACTCGGCGCGCGCGAGCTGCCAGTCCTCGATCTCCTCGGCCGCGGAGCGCTGGGGTTCGCGCTGCTTCTTGCGGTACGAGTTGATGAAGGTGTTGGTGAGGATCCGGTACAGCCACGCCTTGAGGTTGGTGCCCTCGCGGAACTGGTGGAAGGACCCGTACGCCTTGGCGTAGGTCTCCTGCACCAGGTCCTCGGCGTCGGCCGGGTTGCGCGTCATGCGCAGCGCGGCCGAGTACATCTGGTCGAGGAACTCGAGCGCGTCCCGTTCGAAGCGCGCGCTGCGCTCCGCTGTCGACTCCGCGCGCGTGTCGCCCTGGCCCTCGGGCTGCTCCGCCTGGCCGTGTTCGGTCCCTGCGTCGGTACCGGGAACCGGACCCACCTCCTCAAGTGTCGTCGTGAGACCGAGACCGGCCTCACCCGAATCGGAGGATAGACGACGATCCGGTCCGCCCGCCGCCCGAATCGGGGCGGTCTTGGCCGCGTGCAGCACCGTCCAGTCGAGGTCGGCGCGGGCACTGCGGCTCGGGCAGAACGTGGAACCCATGCGGTGGACTTCCTCTCCTACGGCGGCGGTGCCGTTCGACCGGCACGTACGCACCCCACAACAGCGGGGGCGGTCCGCGCATTCCCGGCGCCCGTCAGCGGAGGCCCGCCGTCCACCGCACGACCGCGTCCGTGATGACGTGGAGCGCCTCCTCCTGTGTGAGGTCCGCCCGCCTGGGCACGGCGAAGCCGTGATCGGCCCGCTCCACCTCCACCAGCTCGTGATCACCCTCGGGGAACTCGGCGGGTTTCCCGAAGGGGTCGTTGCCGCCCTGGACGACGAGCGTGGGGACGCCCGCGCCGAGCAGTTCCCCGGCGCGGGACTTCTCCGGCTTGCCCGGCGGGTGCAGCGGGAAGCTCAGCGCGAGCACGGCGTGCGCGTCCAGTTCGACGGCGGTGCGGCAGGCGACGCGGGCGCCGGCGCTGCGTCCGCCGGAGACCACCGGCAGACCGGGCCTCGTCAGCGCGGGCCAGACGCCGCGCCAGCCGGTGTCCAGGGTCTTCGGCGCCGGGGCGACCTTCTTCCCGGCCACCCGCCAGGGCTGCTCGACGAGGGCGACGGTCACGCCGTGCGCGGGGAGGACGGCGGCGAGCGCGGCGAGGTCGCGGGCCTCGATGCCGCCGCCCGCGCCGTGACCCACGGCGAGGACAAGGCGCGGCCGCCCGGCGTGGTGCCAGGTGATGCGGGCGTCGCCGGCGTCCGTGGTGATCGTCTCGGTGGTGACGTCGGACTCGGGTGTCACTTCGGACTCGGATGTCGCTTCGGACTCAGGTGTCACTTCGGACTCGGGTGTCACGTCAGAAGAGTGTGCCCTCTTCCGGGGCGGCCAGCTCCTTCAACAGCTCCGGACCGTTGTTGCGGACGTTGCTGACGGCGGTGGTGACCGGGTAGGCGCGCATCAGGCCGGGCTCCGGCGGGGCGAGCAGCCCGCGCAGGTCCTCGGGGTCGGTGCGGGAGGGGTCGAGCCAGGCGTCCCAGCGGTCCGGGGTGAGCATCAGCGGCATCCGCGGGTGGATCTCGGCCAGCGTGTGCGGGCCGTCCGCCGGGGCCACGGCCAGCGGGCTCGTCTCCGCCTCCGTGGTGATCACGGAGCAGGTCACCCACCAGGCCCGCGGGTGGTCGTCGGGCAGGGTGCGGTCGCGCCAGAACTCGTACAGTCCGGCCATCGCGAAGACCGAGCCGTCGGCCGGGGTGACGAAGTAGGGCTGCTTGCGGGGCCGCTTCTTCTTGCCCTCGACCTCCAGGTCGCGCTCCTGCTTGCCGGTGACCCACTCGTAGTAGCCGTCGGCGGGGAGGATGCAGCGGCGGGAGGCGAAGGCACGGCGGTACGACGGCTTCTCGTGGACGGTCTCCGCGCGCGCGTTGATCATCCGGGCGCCGCCCTCGGGGGTCTTGGACCAGGAGGGCACCAGTCCCCACTTCAGCGTGCGCAGCTGCCGAACCGGGCGGGGGTCGTCCGCGTCCTTCAGAGGACGGTCGAGGACGGCGTAGACCTCCTTGGTCGGCGCCACGTTGTAGTCGGCCTCCAGGGTCTCCTCGGGCTCCCACTTCTCGACCTCGAAGATCCCGGCGAGATCCTCGGGCCTCCGACTCGCTGCATACCGTCCGCACATACGTGCAACACTGCCAGACTCCGCACGCGCACAGGGAGCGATCCAACACACATGACGAGCATGGTCAGCACCGCGTCCGCGTCCCTCGCCTCCCTCTGGGACGAGGTCGCGGGCACCCAGCCCGACCCGGACCTGTGGGTGGTCGTCGCGACCCTGGTGGCGGCCCTCGCCGTGGTGGTGCCGCAGGCGCCCTGGCGGGTCGCACGGAACGCGATCACCATCGCGCACGAGGGCGGGCACGGCCTGGTGGCACTGCTCACCGGCCGCACCCTGACCGGCATACGCCTCCACTCCGACACCAGCGGCCTGACCCTCAGCCGCGGCAAGCCGACCGGCATCGGCATGATCCTCACGGCCGCCGCCGGCTACACCGCTCCCCCGCTGCTGGGCCTCGGCGGGGCGGCGCTGCTCGGCGCGGGGCGCATCACGCTGCTGCTGTGGCTGGCCACCGCGCTGCTGCTGGCGGTGCTGGTGATGATCCGCAACGCCTACGGTGCGGTGTCGGTGCTGGTCACCGGGGGCACGTTCGTGCTGGTGTCGTGGCTCGCGGGACCGCAGGTGCAGGCGGCGTTCGCGTACGCCGTGGTGTGGTTCCTGCTGCTGGGCGGGGTGCGTCCGGCGTTCGAGCTCCAGGCCAAGCGGCGGCACGGGGGCGCCGGGGACTCGGACGCGGACCAGCTGTCCCGGCTGACGCACGTGCCGGCGGGGCTGTGGCTGTTCCTCTTCCACGCGGTGTCGGTGTGCTCGTTGCTGGGCGGGGGACGCTGGCTGCTGGGTCTGTGACCGGGCGGGCCGGCGGGTGAGCGGGCGGTGTTCCGCCTGGCGGGCACGGAACGGCCGGGCTCCTCACCTCCTTATAAAGTGGCCCCATGGCCCCGAACCCCACGCACACCGCCCTCTGGCCCGCCCCGCACGCGAGCGGAGCCGTCGACGCGACGGTCCACGTGCCCGGGTCCAAGTCGGTCACCAACCGCGCTCTCGTCCTCGCCGCCCTCGCCTCCGAGCCGGGCTGGCTGCGCCGCCCCCTGCGCTCGCGCGACACGCTGCTGATGGCGGGCGGGCTGCGCGCGATGGGCGTGGAGATCGAGGAGGGCGTCGGTCCCGACGGGACGGGTGAGGCCTGGCGTGTGGTGCCGGCCGGTCTGCGCGGCCCGGCCACGGTGGACGTGGGCAACGCGGGCACGGTGATGCGCTTCCTGCCTCCGGTGGCCACCCTGGCGGAGGGCCCGGTGCGCTTCGACGGCGACCCGCGGTCCTACGAGCGTCCCCTGAACGGCGTCATCGACGCGCTGCGCCGGCTGGGCGCCCGCATCGACGACGACGACCGGGGCGCGCTGCCGATGACGGTGCACGGCGGGGGCGCGCTGGACGGTGGCACGGTCGAGGTGGACGCCTCCTCGTCGTCGCAGTTCGTCAGCGCCCTGCTGCTGTCGGCGCCGCGCTTCAACCAGGGCGTGGAGGTGCGGCACACCGGCGCGACGCTGCCGTCGATGCCGCACATCCGGATGACGGTCGACATGCTCCGCGCGGTCGGCGCCCAGGTCGACACCCCCGAGTCGGGCGGCGAGCCGAACGTCTGGCGGGTCACCCCGGGCGCCCTGCTCGGCCGGGACCTGACGATCGAGCCGGACCTGTCCAACGCGCAGCCGTTCCTCGCGGCCGCGCTGATCACCGGCGGCAGGGTGGTGATCCCCGACTGGCCCGCGCGCACCACCCAGCCCGGCGACCGGCTGCGGGAGATCTTCACCGAGATGGGCGGCTCCTGCGAGCTGACCGAGTACGGGCTGGTCTTCACCGGCTCCGGTGCGGTGCACGGCATCGACGTGGACCTCGGCGAGGTGGGCGAGCTGACGCCGGGCATCGCGGCGGTCGCGGCCCTCGCGGACTCCCCGTCGACCCTGCGGGGCGTGGCCCATCTGCGGCTGCACGAGACGGACCGTCTGGCCGCGCTCACCAAGGAGATCAACGAGCTGGGCGGCGACGTCACCGAGACGGCCGACGGCCTGCACATCCGCCCGCGCCGGCTGCACGGCGGGGTCTTCCACACCTACGAGGACCACCGCATGGCCACCGCCGGTGCGATCATCGGCCTGGCGGTCGACGGTGTGCAGATCGAGAACGTGGCGACCACGGCGAAGACCCTGCCGGACTTCCCCGAGCTGTGGACCGGGATGCTCGGGGCATAGGGGTTCACGATGCGCCGCTACGGCAAGCACACCGACGAGGACGACATCCGCTCCCGCCCCAACCGCAAGGGCAACCGGCCGCGCACCCACATCAGGCCCAAGCACGAGGACGCCGCCGAGGGCATGGTGCTCACGGTCGACCGGGGCCGGCTGACCTGCCTCGTCGAGGACCGTGTCGTGACCGCGATGAAGGCCCGCGAGCTGGGCCGCAAGGCCGCCGTGGTGGGCGACCGGGTGGCCCTCGTCGGCGATCTGTCCGGCAGGAAGGACACCCTCGCCCGGATCGTGCGCATCGCGGAGCGCTCGTCGGTGCTGCGCCGCACCGCCGACGACGACGATCCCTACGAGCGGGTGGTCGTCGCCAACGCCGACCAGCTCGCCGTGGTCACCGCCCTCGCCGACCCCGAGCCCCGGCCGCGCCTGATCGACCGCTGCCTGGTGGCCGCCTTCGACGGTGGCCTGGAGCCGCTGCTGGTGCTGACCAAGTCCGACCTGGCCCCGCCCGACAAACTGCTGGAGCTGTACGGCGACCTGGACATCCCGTACGTCGTCACCAGCCGCGCGGAGCTGGAGAGCGGCGAGGCGGTGGAGCGGGTGCGCGAGCAGCTCGACGACCGGATCACGGCGTTCGTGGGCCACTCCGGCGTCGGCAAGACGACCCTCGTCAACGCGCTGGTCCCGGAGGAGCGGCGGCGCACCACCGGTCACGTCAACGCGGTGACCGGGCGCGGCCGGCACACCACGACGTCCGCGCTGGCACTGCCGCTCGCGGGCGCCGAGGGCTGGGTGATCGACACCCCGGGCGTGCGGTCGTTCGGGCTGGCGCACGTCGACCCGTCGCGGGTCATCCACGCCTTCCCCGACCTGGAGCCGGGCACGGAGGGCTGTCCGCGCGCGTGCAGTCACGACGAGCCGGACTGCGCGCTGGACGACTGGGTGGCGGAGGGCCACGCGGACCCGGCGCGGCTGTACTCGCTGCGGCGGCTGCTCGCCGCGCGGGAGCGCACCGACGGGGACTGAGGCACGTCGTGTTTGCCCCGTGGTGTCGCCGGTAAGTGCATAATCGCACCGAGCCGGACACGAACCAGACGAAGCGGTCACTGTACGCGGGGAATGCGGGAGGACACATGGCGTGGCTGCTGGTCATCGTCGCCGGGCTGCTCGAGACCGGTTTCGCCGTGTGTCTGAAACTGTCGCACGGGTTCACCCGGCTGTGGCCGACCATCGCCTTCTGCGCGTTCGCCCTGGGCAGCTTCGGACTGCTCACCCTGGCGCTGAAGAAGCTGGACGTGGGACCGGCGTACGCGGTGTGGACGGGCATCGGGGCGGCGGGGACGGCCATCTACGGGATGGTGTTCCTCGGGGACCTGGTGTCCACCCTGAAGATCGTCTCGATCACCTTCGTGATCGTCGGGGTGATCGGGCTCCAGCTCTCGGGTTCGGCGCACTGAGCCGTTACCCGGTCAAGAGGGCCTGGTGAGAGAAACCTCATGTGAAGAAGGTCTGTGGAGAGGGACCCTCGCTACGGCACCGGCTGCCGCTGCAGCGCGCCCCGGACCAGCTCGGCCACGCCGTCGTCGGGCGGGGGTGCGACGACGCAGGACACGGCGAGTCTGATCACCAGTTCGCAGGACCGGGCGAGGTCGGCGGTGTCGCCGCGAGCGTGCCCCGGACCGGCGAGCACGGCGACGGCCCGGTCCCGGACCAGGTGCACGAAGTCGGAGGGCGAGGGCAGCGGTCCGTCGGCGCGGCGCTGCGCGGGCACCGGTGACCCGGACGCGACGGCCGCGAGGCCGGGCTCGGGCAGGCGCTCGCTCCAGCAGCCGGTGAGCATGGCCCGCACCAGGGCGTTCTCGCGGGCGATCAGCGTGGTCCACTCGGCGGTCGCGGTGAGGCGGTCCCGCGGGTCGGCGTGCGCGGTGAGGGCCCGGTCGACGCCGGCCAGGTAGCCGTCGGCCTCCCGGCGCACCAGGGCCCGCGCGAGACCGTCCTTGCTGCCGAACTCGTTGTAGAGGGTCTGCCGGGAGACCCCGGCCGCGGCGGCGACGTCCACCATCCGCACGGCGGACCACGGACGGCGGGCGAGAGCGGTGTACGCGGCGTCCAGCAGTGATTCCCGCGCTGCAGGCATCATCGCCTCCCTCGGGGCGAACGGCCGGGACCCTGCGGTTCAGATTTGACGGGGTGTCGGGGACTGTCAAGGGGTCGCGGAACCGGCCCCCGGTGGCCCCGAACCGATCTCGGCCGCTACCGTTCGTTGCATGCCCGACTACCTCGACGACCTGCGTCTCGCCCATGTCCTCGCGGACGCCGCCGACGCCGCGACCATGGACCGGTTCAAGGCTCTCGATCTCAAGGTGGAGACCAAACCCGACATGACGCCGGTGAGTGAGGCGGACAAGGGCGCCGAGGAGCTGATCCGCGGCCACCTCCAGCGTGCCCGCCCGCGCGACGCCGTGCTGGGCGAGGAGTACGGCGTGGAGGGCACCGGCCCGCGCCGCTGGGTGATCGACCCGATCGACGGCACCAAGAACTACGTGCGCGGCGTGCCCGTGTGGGCCACGCTGATCGCGCTGATGGAGGCGGGCGGTGGGGGTGCCTCCGGCTCGAGCGGAGTCGAGAGCGGGGGAGGCTTCCAGCCGGTCGTCGGCGTGGTGTCCGCGCCCGCGCTGGGCCGCCGCTGGTGGGCGGCGAAGGGCCACGGCGCCTACGCCGGGCGCAGCCTGTCCTCGGCCACCCGGCTCCAGGTCTCCCGCGTCTCGCGGATCTCCGACGCCTCCTTCGCGTACTCCTCGCTCACCGGCTGGGAGGAGCAGGGGCGGCTGGACGGCTTCCTGGACCTCACCCGCGACGTGTGGCGCACGCGCGCGTACGGCGACTTCTGGCCGTACATGATGGTCGCCGAGGGCTCGGTGGACATCTGCGCGGAGCCGGAGCTGTCGCTGTGGGACATGGCGGCCACGGCGATCGTGGTGACCGAGTCCGGCGGCACCTTCACCGGCCTCGACGGCCGCCCGGGCCCGCACAGCGGCAACGCCGCCGCGTCGAACGGCCTCCTCCACGACGAGCTGCTGGGGTATCTCAACCAGCGGTACTGAACCGGCCGCGGTCGCGCCGAGCGCCCCCGGACGGCCGCGTGCGCCCTCTTGTTGACCCCCGCTTTGCCTGCCACTCTGAGAGTTCCCCCACTTGTGAACTTGTGAAAACGCGAACGAGCGAGCGTCCGAGCCCGTGACCTCGTGTTTTCCGGTAGGAGGTGGCTCCATCCATGCTCGTCCGTGACGCCATGAGCACCGTGGTCCTCACCATCGGCCCCGCCCATACGCTCCGCCAGGCCGCCGCCCTGATGTCCGCGCGCCGGGTGGGCGCGGCCGTGGTCCTCGACCCCGACGGCACCGGGATCGGCATCCTCACCGAACGGGACGTCCTCAACTCCGTGGGCCTGGGCCAGGACCCGGACGCCGAGCGCGCCCACGCCCACACCACCACCGACGTCGTCTTCGCCACCCCCTCCTGGACCGTCGAGGAAGCGGCGGCCGCCATGGCCCACGGGGGTTTCCGGCATCTGATCGTCCTCGACCGGGGCGAGCCCGCGGGCATCGTGTCGGTCCGCGACATCATCCGCCTCTGGGCGCCCGCCCGGGTGCGGGCCCCGCAGGTGCCCGCCTGACGGACACGAGGACGGGCCGGACCCCCGTGAGGGGATCCGGCCCGTCGATCGGCAAACGGTCCAGCGCCGGAATCAGCCGCGCAGGGCCTGCACCGCGGCTTCCAGCCGCTTGCCGAAGTCCTCGTCGGCCTGGCGGAAGTTGTTGATCGCGCGCTCGGCGATGTCGTCGCGCGTCACGCCCGAGATGGCGTTCGCCAGGTTCTTCACCAGGCGCTCCTTCTCGTCCTCGGTCATCAGGCGGTACAGGTTGCCCGCCTGGACGAAGTCGTTGTCCTCGGCATGGACGGGCGTGACCGACTCGCCGGTGACCCCGGTGACCGGGACGCCCTGCCACAGCGGGCGGTCCGTCTGGAAGGGGCCGCCGAAGCTGTTCGGCTCGTAGTTCTTCGCGCCCTTGTGGCGGCCGTCGTACAGGTAGCCGTCACGGGAGTGGGTGCGCGCCTCGGTGGCGTGCGGGCGGTTCACCGGCAGGTGGTCGGCGTTGATGCCGACGCGGTAGCGGTGGGCGTCGCCGTACGCGAAGAGACGGCCCTGGAGCATCTTGTCCGGGGAGGGACCGATGCCCGGCACGAAGTGGGCGGGGCTGAAGATCGACTGCTCGACCTCGGCGAAGATGTTCTCCGGGTTGCGGTTGAGCTCCAGCTTGCCGAACTCGATCGGCGGGTAGTCCGCGTGCGGCCAGACCTTGGTCAGGTCGAACGGGTTGAAGCGGTAGGTGGCCGCCTCGGCCGCCGGCATGACCTGGACGTAGACGGTCCAGGACGGGTACTCGCCGCGCTCGATGGCCTCGCGCAGGTCGCGCTGGTGCGAGTCGGGGTCCTTGCCCGCGAGGACCTCGGCCTCCTCGGCGGTCAGGTTCTTGATGCCCTGGTCCGTCTTGAAGTGGTACTTGACCCAGAAGACCTCGCCGGCCTCGTTGGTCCACTGGTAGGTGTGGGAGCCGAAGCCGTCCATGTGGCGGTAGGACGCCGGGATGCCGCGGTCGCCGAACAGCCAGGTCACCTGGTGGGTCGACTCGGGCGACAGACCCCAGAAGTCGAAGACGTTGTCCGCCTCCTGCGAGCCGGTGTACGGGTCGCGCTTCTGGGTGTGGATGAAGTCGGGGAACTTGATGGCGTCCCGGATGAAGAACACCGGGGTGTTGTTGCCGACGAGGTCGTAGTTGCCCTCCTCGGTGTAGAACTTCACCGCGAAACCGCGCGGGTCGCGCACCGCGTCCGCCGCGCCCAGGTTGCCCGCCACGGTGGAGAAGCGCAGGAAGACCTCGGTCTCCTTGCCCACCTCGGACAGGAACGCGGCCCGGGTGTACTTCGTGACGTCGGCGGTCACCTTGAAGGTGCCGTACGCGCCGGCGCCGCGGGCGTGGACCACGCGCTCCGGGATGCGCTCACGGTTGAAGTGCGCCAGCTTCTCGAGCAGGAGCTGGTCCTGGACGAGGACCGGGCCGCCGACGCCCGCGGTCTCGCTGTTCTGGTTGTCGGCGACCGGGGCTCCGGCCTCCGTCGTAAGCGGTCCCTGCGTCACGTGCGCCTCCTGCGTCATCACTGCAACTTGTGCCTTGGCTAAAGCCGAGCTCGATCCTACAATGGACATTGTCTAAGTCAAGTAGAGCTCCAAAGTCACACCCGTTCGGGATCCGACTCCCCCCTGCTGTTAGGCTGGTGCCTATGAGTGACCTTCTGGAACGACTTCGCGGACGCGGTTGGCGGATGACCGCGCAGCGCCGTGTGGTGGCCGAGGTCCTCGACGGCGAACACGTCCACCTGACGGCCGACGAGGTGCACGCCAGAGCTGTCGCCAAGCTGCCCGAGATCTCCCGGGCGACCGTCTACAACACCCTGGGCGAGCTGGTCTCGCTCGGCGAGGTGCTGGAGGTCGCGACGGACAAGCGGGCCAAGCGCTACGACCCGAACGCGCACCGCCCGCACCACCACCTGGTGTGCGCACAGTGCGGGGCGATCCGCGACGTCCACCCGACCGGCAACCCGCTGGCCGACCTGCCCGACACGGAGCGGTTCGGTTTCACGGTGTCCGACGTCGAGGTGACGTACCGCGGCCTGTGCCCCAACTGCGCGTCGGTCTGACCGGCGCCTAGGGCTTGTACGAGGCCCCGGCCACTTCCGAGTGTCCGGGGCCTCGTCACGCCCGGGCGCCGGACGCGTCCGTCGCAGAAACGACCGAGGGCCGGAACCCTTTCGGATTCCGGCCCTCGGCCATCAGTAGCGGGGACAGGATTTGAACCTGCGACCTCTGGGTTATGAGCCCAGCGAGCTACCGAGCTGCTCCACCCCGCGGCGATGTCTCAAAGCTACGTCAAGGTGCCCGACAGAAGCAAATCGATTCCCACAGGGGCGCGGTTTCCTCCGCGAACGGGGCCGGGGGCAGTGCCCTGCAGGGGCGCAGAGCTCGACGCGAAGAGGGCCGGGGCAGTGCCCCTTCAGGGGCGCGGGGAACTGCGCGACGGGGGTCCGGGGGCGAAGTCCCCGAAGTGCCCGCGGCTAGGCGGACAGTTCCTCCCGAAGCGCGTCCCGCAGCCGCGCCGCCCTCTCGGTGACCGCCGGAGGCCCCAGCTCCGCCGCCCGGTCCGCCCACCGCTGCCCCTCCGCGAGCTCGCCGCGCCGGGCGTACACCAGAGCCAGCCGCAGCGCCGCACGCCCGTGCCCCGCGTCCGCCGCCCGGGTCCACCACGCCGCCGCCTCGGGCTCGCTCCCCTCCCGCGCCAGCAGCAGCCCCAGGTTGAACGCCCCGTTGCGCGACCCGGCCTCCGCTGCCTCCCGGTACCACCGGGCCGCCTCGACGACGTCACCGCGGGCCGCGGCCAGCATGCCGACCCGCACCTGAGCCCGCCGGTGCCCCTGGGACGCCGCCCGCTCGTACCACTCCTCGCACTCGCTGCGCCGGTGCACCGGCTCCCCCAGCTCGTGCGCGGGCTCCGGCGGCCGGCGGGCGTCCAGCACGGTCGCCAGCCGGTAGGCGGCCTCCGCGCTGCCGCCCCCCGCCGCGCACCGCAGGAAACGCTCGGCCTCGCCCTCCTCGCCGTCCCGCAGCCGCGCCATGCCGACCTGGAGCGCCGCCTCGGCGTGCCCGGCGGCCGCGGCGCGTTCGTACCAGCGCAGCGCGGCCCGGTTCTCGCCCCGGCCCGCGTGCAGGATGCCGAGGTTGAACGCGGCGTCGACGCTGCCGGCCTCCGCGGCCTTGGAGAACCACGGCTCCGCGCCGGTCTCGTCGCCGGCCCTCAGCAGCAGGATCGCCAGCGCGTTCGCCGCCTCGCGGTGCCCGGCGTAGGCGGCGCGGCGGTACCACTGCTCGGCCTGGGTGGTGCGCCCCTGGTCGGCGCAGAGCAGACCGAGGTTGTACGCGCCGTTGATGTCGCCGGCGTCCATCGCGGCCCGGTACCACCGCTCGGCGGTCTGCGTCTCGCCGCGCTCGGCGTGCAGGGCGCCCAGCGCGTTGGCGGCGTTGCCGTCGCCGTCCTGGGCGGCGCGCAGCCACCACACGGCGGCGTTCTCCGTGTCGCCCGCGTCGCGCAGCAGGAAGCCGAGCGCACAGGCGGCGCGCGGCTCGCCGTCCTTGGCGGAGGTCAGGTACCAGCGCCCGGCCTCCTTCAGCTCGCCGCGCCTCTCCAGGATCGTGCCCAGGTGCAGGGCGGCCCGGCGGTGTCCGCGCGCGGCGGCCTGCCGGTACCACTGTTCGGCCTCCTCGACCAGTGCCGTGCCCTGGTCGGCGGAGGTCCGCGCGGCCTTGCGGTCCAGGGCGCGGGCGAGCCGGTAGGCGCCCTCGCGGTGGCCGCGTTCGGCGGCGGCGCGCATCCAGCGCTCGCTGCCCTCGGCGTCGCCCCGGTGCTCCAGGAGGTCGGCGAGGGCGTACGCGCCGAGGGTGTGGCCCTGTTCGGCGGACTGGCGCAGCCAGTACTCGGCGGCGGGTTCGTCGCCCCGCTCGCGGTGGTGCCGGCCGAGCGCGTGGGCCGCGGCCGTGGAACCGGCGACGGCGGCGATCCGCCACCATCCGGCTGCTTCGTCGGGGTAGCCCCGCTGGTGCAGCAGGACGCCCAGGTTGTTGGCGGCGGCGCGGTCGCCCGCGGCGGTGGCGGCACGCAGATGGGGTTCGGCACCGTCGAGGTCACCACGGCGCAGCAGCATGGCGCCGAGGACGCTCATCGCCTCGACGTCACCGGCCTCGGCGGCGAGCCGGCGGCGCAGCTCCTCCGCCGCCTCGTCGGCCGCCTCCCCCGCGTCGTCGGGGGTCTCCTCCCGAGGGGAGGACTGCACAAAACGCCCTGACTCGAACAGAGTTGCCTTGTCCCCCATAACATCCATCGTCGCACCACCTGCAACCTGGGTACACCTGGTATACCGCAGCCAGTGAGGTCACTTCAGCGTTTTGTCGACATGCCCACAGAGAGACAAGTCAAACACAGATCGCTCAACTCCCGTCGGCGGCAGGGCCGTCGAGAAGCGGGGCACATGCGTTCGCCCACCACAAAGGCCCGGATTCCCTTGGGAATCCGGGCCTTTGGTGTCGCTGTCGCGACGTCAGTAGCGGGGACAGGATTTGAACCTGCGACCTCTGGGTTATGAGCCCAGCGAGCTACCGAGCTGCTCCACCCCGCGCCGTTGTGTTGCAACCGTAGCACGGCGCGGGGTGGGCCTGTGACCAGGCCTTCGGATCAGCTGTTCGAGCCTGGGCTCGCGCTCGGGCTGCTCCGTGCGCCGCCGGCTCCGCCGGACTGCGCTTCCTCGGCCCTGCGCAGCGCGTCCTCGAGGTCCTCCTGCGCCCGGCCGTAGGCCTCCCAGTCGTTGTTCTTCAGGGCTTCCTGGCCGGCCTCGAAGGCCTTCTGCGCGTCGTTCAGGGCCTCCTGGACCGTCGAGGGCTGCTGGGTGCTCGGCGGGGGCGTGGTGCCCTCGTCCGTGCCTTCGTCCTCGCCCTCGTCGGCCGGCGGCTCGACGGGTGTGCCCTCGCCGCCGAAGACCTTGTCGAGCGCCTGCTCCAACGTGTCCTCGAACGCCGTCTGGCCGCCGTAGGTCACCAGCACCTTGCGCAGCAGCGGGTACTTCAGTCCGCCACCGCGTACGTAGACCGGCTCCACGTAGAGCAGTCCGCCGTCCAGCGGGACGGTCAGCAGGTTGCCGTACTCGACCTCGGAGTCGCCGCCTCGCAGCAGCCTGATCGTCTCGGCGATGTCCTGCTGGGAGTTGAACTGGCTCTGCACCTGCTTGGGTCCGGAGACCGTGGTGCTGGTCGGCAGTTTCAGGATTCTGATCTTGCCGTAGTCCCCGGTGCCCGGATCGGCGTTGACCGCCATGAACGCGCTCAGGTTGTCACGGCCGTTCGGCGTGAACGTCGTGGTGAGCGAGAACACCTGCTCGTCCTGGTCCGGCATCTTCATGCTCAGGTAGTACGGCGGGACCGTCTCACCCGTCTTGTTCGTCGGGTCGTCCGGCACCTGCCAGACCTCGCTGCCGGAGAGGAACGTGTTGGCGTCCTTCACGTGGTAGCGGGTGAGCAGCTCACGCTGGACCTTGAACAGGTCCTGCGGGTACCGCAGGTGGTCCATCAGGTCCCGGGAGATCTCGCTCCGCGGCTCCACGGTGTCCGGGAACGCCTTCATCCACGTCTTCAGGACGGGGTCCTGGGTGTCCCACTGGTAGAGCTTGACCTCGCCGCTGTACGCGTCGACGGTCGCCTTCACCGAGTTGCGGATGTAGTTGACCTGGTTCTGCTGGGCCACCACCGCGCGCTGGTCGTTGGTGGCGGTCAGCGAGTCGGCCGTGGTGTCGCCGAGCGTCGTCCGGGACGCGTACGGGTAGCCGTTGGTGGTCGTGTAGGCGTCGACGATCCACTGGATGCGGCCGTCGATGACCGCCGGGTACGCGTCGCCGTCGATGGTCAGCCAGGGCGCGATCGCCTCGACGCGCTCCTTGGGCGTGCGGTTGTACAGGATCCGCGAACCCTCACCGATGGCACCGGAGTAGAGGATCTGCGGTTCGCCGAACGCGACCGCGTAGGCGGCGCGGTTCATCGGGTTGTCGAGGTTGACGCCGCTGTCGCCCTTGTAGCTGTACGTCTTCTCGCCGCTGTCGTCGGAGTAGTCGATCTCCTTCTGGGGACCGCCGACGATCGAGTACGTGGTCGTCCGCTCGCCGTAGTACACGCGCTGCTCGTACGTGCCGAGGTCGCCCTTGGACGGCAGGTCGGACTCGGTGAACGCCGGGCGTCCGCCGGCGTCGGCGCTGGTGCCCTCGGCGGCGACGACGCCGTAGCCGTGGGTGTAGCGGAAGTGGTCGTTGATCCAGTTCCGCTTCGGGATGCCCGCGTAGTTCAGCTCGCGCAGGCCGATGACGGTGTCCTGCTCCTTGCCGTCCTTGGCGTACCGGTCGACGTCCAGGTTGGTCGGGAACGCGTAGTAGTTCCTGATCTGCTGGAGCTGCTGGAACGTCGGCGAGACGATGTTCGGGTCCATGATGCGGATGCTGGCCGCGCTCGCGACGTCGTCCCGCAGCTTCGCCTGGTCCTTGGTCTCGGCGACGCCCGGGTACTCGGTGACCTGGGAGTCGTCGATGCCGTAGGCCTCACGCGTGGCCGCGAGGTTCTTCTCGACGTACGGCGCTTCCTTGGCCTGCTCGTTGGGCTGGACCTGGAACTTCTGCACGATCGCCGGGTACAGGCCGCCGATGAGGATCGCCGACAGCACCATGAGGCCGAAGCCGATGACCGGCAGCTGCCAGGTGCGCCGCCACAGGGTGGCGAAGAACAGCAGCGCGCAGATCACGGCGATGCAGAACAGGATGGTCTTCGCGGGCAGGTAGGCGTTCGCGTCGACGTACCGCAGACCGGTCCAGCTGTCGGTCGCCTTGAAGTCGCTGGACTTCACGGCCAGTCCGTACCGGTCGAGCCAGTACGCGATCGCCTTGAGGGCGACGAAGATGCCGAGCAGCACCGAGAGGTGTCCGGTGGCGGCCGCCGTGGCGCGCGCTCCGGGGCTGGTGATGCGCAGTCCGCCGTAGAGGTAGTGCGTGAGCGCGGCGGCGATCAGCCCCAGGATGGCGGCGGCGAAGCCGAAGCCCAGCAGGAACCGGTACCAGGGCAGGTCGAAGGCGTAGAAGGAGACGTCCAGGTTGAACTGGGGGTCCTTCTGCCCGAAGGACACGCCGTTGACCCACATCAGCCACGTGCGCCACTGGCTGGAGGCCGAGGCGCCCGCGATCAGGCCGACCAGGGCGGTGATGCCGAGCAGCAGCCACTTCTTGTAGGGCGCGATCCCCATCCGGTACCGGTCGAGGTTCTGCTGCTCCATCGACATGGCGCTCAGCGGCGGCCGCAGACGGTGGGCCAGCCAGATGTTGAAGCCGACCGAGACGGCCATGAGCAGACCGAAGACGACGAACAGCCCGATCTTGGTCGACAGGGTCGTCGTGAAGACCGACGAGTAGTCGACCGATCGGTACCACAGCCAGTCGGTCCAGAACCCCGCGAACATGGTGAACACCATGCCGAGGACGGCAAGGACGCCCAGTGTCATGAGCAGGGTCCGGACCCGTCGGGACGGCCGGCCCACTCTGATCCGTGGCCCCGTCGGGCCTCCGCCGCGGTCCGGCATCTGGAAAGCCAAGGTAGGCACCTCGAAGTTCGCTGTTGATTCGTCGAGCCCGCGTCTTCACGGACCGTCGTGGGCCCCCCTGATCGCGGGTCCACACCTATGCAACTTACTCACCCTTTACTCGGTTCCCGATTCCGGCCAGGAACGAGAGAGGATTGTGACCATGTCCAACACACCCATGGCCGCGAACCCCCTCACCCGGGCCGTGCTCGAGATCGACGAGTACGTGTCCGGGCTGGGCTGGGACCAGCCCGCCCGACTGTTCGCCCTCGTAGACACTGCCCGGCTTCGGGCGGAACAGCCCTCTCTCGCGGACCGCCTCGGCCTGGACGGCGGGGAGGAGTCCGCCGCCCTCACCCCGATCGAGCAGGAGGAGATTCCCGCCGGCAAACCGCTCGACGAGTTCCTCGGCACCATCGCCTGGCCCGACGCGGTCACCGGCTGCGCGCTCACCGTGGAGCGGCTGATGCTGCCGCCGTCCGCGGAGGCGGAGGTTCCGAAGGACCTCGGCGAGGCCGCCCTCACCAAGTGGGTGGCGGAGCACCCGGAGCGTCAGGAGGTCCGGATGACGGTCGCGGTGCTGCGTGACGGTTCCCGTGAGTCGGCGCTCCGGCTGCGGGAGAAGGACTCCCCGACCGAGGTGCTCACCGGCTCGGACCTGGTGCCGGGTCTGGCCCGGGCGCTGACGGCGACGTTCGAGGACTAGCCTCGGCGTCTCAGGACGCGGTGCACGTCGGCAGGTCGGCGGTGTCGCCCGCGCGGATGTCCTTCAGGGCGTCCAGGGCGTCGTCGATCGTGCCGACCTTCACCAGGGTGAGGCCGTCGGGGGTGTCCTTGGCGGCGGCGGCGCAGTTGTCGGCGGGCGTGAGGAAGTACTCGGCGCCCTTGTCTCGCGCGCCGACCGTCTTCATCTCGATGCCGCCGATCGGCCCGACCTTGCCCTCGTCGTCGATGGTGCCGGTGCCCGCGACGAACGAACCGCCGGTGATGCTGCCGGGGGTGAGCTTGTCGTAGATGCCGAGCGCGAACATCAGTCCGGCGCTCGGGCCGCCGACGTCGGCGAGCTTGATGTCGACGGTGAACGGGAAGGTGTGGTCGGTCCCCGCCGAGATGCCGACGACGGCGCGCTTCTCTCCGGCGTCGTCGGAGGCCCGGGTGGTGATGGTGACCTTCTCGGTCTTCGCCGCCGTCCGCTTCTCCTTCTCGGCGGCGGCCTGCTCCTTGGCGGGCACGATGGTGAAGACGACGTCCTCGCCCGGCCGGTGCTCGGTCACCAGGTCGGCGACGTCGGAGGGCTCCTTGACCGGTTGGCCGTCGACGGCCTTGATCACGTCGCCCGCGTGCAGCTTGCCCTCGGCGGGCGCGTCCTTGACGACCGTGGAGACGATCACCCAGGACTTCACCGGGACGTCCAGTTCCTTCAGCGCCGCCACCTTGGCGCTCTCCTGGGACTGGCTGAACTCCTCGGCGTTCTCCTGGGTCGACTCCTCCTCCGTCTTGCCGTCCGGGTAGAGGGTGTCGTGCGGGACGACCTTGGTGTCGTGCGCGAGCCAGCCGTACACGGCCTCGACCAGGTTCATCCGGTAGTCGGCGCTGGTGACCCGCACTGTGGTCATGTTGAGGTGACCGTCCGTCGGGTAGGTCTTGCGCCCGGCGATCTGGAGCACCGGCTCGCCGTCGTGCTCGCCCAGTGTGTTCACCGTCGGCCCCGGCGACATCTCCGCGTAGGGCACGGGGATGAAGACTCCCGCGCACAGGAGCGCGATCAGCATCAGGGTGGAGGCGAGCATCGTCGCCGTACGGCGTGGCATGCCACGACAGTACGGGACGGACCTGTCAGCGCACCGTCAGGGCCGCCCGGTCGAGCGGCCCCGGCCCCGCGTCCGTCCCGGCCTGCGGTGTGCGGGCTCAGCCGCTCGTCCGCTCCTTCTCCATCGCCTCACGGAAACGGGCGTAACCGATGAGTTCGGGACCGTCGCTGCGCACCTTGCGGGTCCGGTTGGCCCAACTGCCCCACAGTCCCGCTCCGACCGCGGCCACCAGCGGAATCAGCAACCAGGCAAGCGCCGCCATGCCGGCCTCCCATCCCCATGAGCGTCCGCAACACTGACTGATCAGCAGATTAACCATCCGCAGTGACAACGCTCACCTCAGGGGTGCGGTTACGCAACCGCACGGCAAAGGCGTGCTGCGCGGGAAGGGAAGGCGTGCTAGACGCCGACCCATTCCTCCGTGCCGTCGGAGAAGCGCTGGTGCTTCCAGATGGGCACGCCGTGCTTGATGTCGTCGACGAGCCGGCGGCAGGCCTCGAACGCCTCGCCCCGGTGGGCGCACGACACGGCGGCGACCACGGCGAGGTCCCCGACCCGCAGATCCCCCACCCGGTGGGCCGCGGCCAGGGCCCGCACGGGGAAGTCCGCGGCGACCTTCTCCGCGATCCGCCGCATCTCCTCCTGGGCGCTCGGATGGCAGGAGTAGCCCAGCTCGTCCACGTCGGCGCCGCCGTCGTGGTTGCGCACGGTCCCCACGAAGAGCGCCGTGCCGCCGGCCGCGTCGTCGCCGACCGCGCGCAGGATCTCGTCCACCGACAGCGCGGTGTCACGGATCGCGATCAGCTTGATCGGGTCCTGGGCGGGCTGCTCACCGGGGTGGTCCGTCACGGGTGCCATGCCTCCATCGTGCCCCACCCCGCCGACAGTGCGGAACAGCCGGATCGCCCATGACGCGCGCGTGGTGCTTCGGAGGGTTCTCCAAGGAGACGCCTCCGCGGGGGCCGGGCCGCGGTCAGATCCGGCGGCGCACCTTCCGTGCCCGGCGCACCACCGCCGCCGCCCCGAGCAGCGCGACCGTCGCGCCCGCCGCGCCAGCGGCAGTCGCGTCCTTGCGGCCCAGCCGGCGGCCCGCGACCGTGTGCCGTCCGGACACCTCGTCGAGCAGCTGCGCGAGCACCTCCTCGTTGGTGTACGCGGGACGCCACCCGGCGTCGTGCAGCCTGCTGCCGCTGACCACCCACGGGTACATCGTGTACGCCAGGTCTCCGGCCGGGGACGGGGTGAGCCCGATGCGGTGCAGCCGGGCCGCCGCGCCGAGCGCCACCGCCGACGGCAGCTCCATCCGCCGGATGCCGCTGAGCTCCTCGACCTCCTCCTGTTCCAGCCAGCCGTCGCAGCCCACGGCCAGCTCGCCGTCGACCTTCTCCAGCACGGCGTACTCCAGGGCGCTGCACAGGTCGTCGACGTGGCAGAACTGCCAGGCCGGCCGGGAACCGGCCACCACCAGCAGCCGTGGCGACTCGAAGTACCTGGTCAGCGCGGTGTCGGTGCCGCCGACCAGCACGGCGGGCCGCACCACGGTGACGTTGAGCCCGGGGTGCGCGCGGGGCGCCCTGCGGGCCAGCCGCTCGATCTCCAGGAGGTCGCCGACGCCCGTGGCCTCGGCAGTGGCGCGCAGCTCCGCGTCCTCGGACAGCGGCAGCTCGTTGTCGGGCAGCGCCCCGTAGACCATGGTCGAGGTGCACAGCACGACCCGGTGCACTCCGGCGGCGGCGGCCGCGGTGAGCACGGTCTGCGTGCCGCGCACGTTGTAGGCCGTACGGGCGGCCGCGTCGGTCTCCAGGTCCAGGTCGAGGGCCAGGTGGACGACTACGTCGGCCCCGCGCAGCCGGTCCGCGATCGCGGGGTCGCGGACGTCCAGGATGTGCCACTCGGCCTCGGCGCACTCGCCGCGCCGCTCGTCGATGGCGACGACCTGCTTGACCTCCTCCGACGCGGCGAGCCGCTCGGTGAGCAGGGCCCCGA
Source organism: Streptomyces sp. BJ20 (assembly GCF_022869105.1). Classification (NCBI taxonomy): domain Bacteria; kingdom Bacillati; phylum Actinomycetota; class Actinomycetes; order Kitasatosporales; family Streptomycetaceae; genus Streptomyces; species Streptomyces sp. BJ20. The sequence continues at coordinate 1,175,555 of NZ_CP094918.1, read as the reverse complement.
CGCCGGAGGCGGCACCGGTGACCGCCACGACGGGCCCGCGGGGCTGAGGACTGGTTGACTTGTTTCGCGCTGCGCGAACCTGCGGATCTGGGGAACTCACCGGGCGTCTCCAGCGGTTGTCTTCAGTACGAGCGCAAGCGACGCGTACGTACCAGGTGGCATCCATCCTGCCGCAGGCCTCCTGTCGGCGAAGCACCGAGGCCCGAACCGTCTCAGGTGTCTACGCTGGGTGGTGTTGTCGGGCAGCCGTGCCGCCGGAAAGAACCGGTGGCCCTACAAGCCGAGGAAACCCGTGAGTGACACCCCATTCGGATTCGGCCTTCCGCCGGAGGAGCCGGACGACGGCGACGAAGGCAAGAAGAAGGACCCGCAGGGCGGCGGTGGTCAGGGCCCGGCCAACCCGTTCGGCTTCGGCACGCCCGGGGCGGGCGGCTTTGGCGGCTCCGGCGCGGACAATCCGTTCGCCGCGATGTTCGGGTCGATGAACCCGGGCGATCTGGGCGCCGCGTTCCAGCAGCTCGGCCAGATGCTCTCCTACGAGGGCGGGCCGGTGAACTGGGACATGGCCAAGCAGATCGCCCGCCAGACGGTCGCCCAGGGCACCGCGCAGGGCTCCAAGGACGCCAGCGTCGGCCCCGCCGAGCGCAGGGCCGTGGAGGACGCCGTCCGGCTGGCCGACCTGTGGCTGGATGACGCCACCTCCCTGCCGTCCGGTGCGAACTCCGCGCTGGCCTGGAGTCGCGCGGAGTGGGTCGAGGCGACCCTGCCGGCGTGGCGGGAGCTGGTCGACCCGGTCGCCGAGCGCGTCGGGAACGCCATGGGCGACGTCCTGCCGGAGGAGATGCAGGCCATGGCCGGCCCGCTGATCGGCATGATGCGCTCCATGGGCGGCGCCATGTTCGGCACGCAGATCGGCCAGGCCGTCGGCGTGCTCGCCGGCGAGGTCGTCGGCTCGTCCGACATCGGCCTGCCGCTGGGTCCGGCCGGCAAGGCCGCGCTGCTGCCGCTGAACATCGAGACCTTCGGCAAGGACCTGGGCGTCCCACAGGAGGAGGTGCGGCTGTACCTCGCCCTGCGCGAGGCCGCCCACCAGCGCCTCTTCGCGCACGTCCCGTGGCTGCGGTCGCACCTGTTCGGCGCGGTCGACGGCTACGCCCGCGGCATCAAGGTCGACACCGGCAAGCTGGAGGACGTGGTCGGCCAGTTCGACCCGCAGAACCCGGAGCAGCTGCAGGAGGCGCTCCAGCAGGGCATGTTCCAGCCGGAGGACACGCCCGAGCAGAAGGCGGCCCTGGCCCGTCTGGAGACGGCCCTGGCACTCGTCGAGGGCTGGGTGGACGCGGTCGTGCACGCGGCGGCCAAGCCGCGGCTGTCGTCGGCGGACGCGCTGCGGGAGACGCTGCGCCGCCGCCGTGCCTCGGGCGGTCCTGCCGAGCAGACGTTCGCCACGCTGATCGGCCTGGAGCTGCGTCCGCGCCGGCTGCGCGACGCCTCTCGCCTGTGGGCCTCGCTCACCGACGCGCGCGGGGTGGACGGCCGGGACGCGCTGTGGGCGCACCCGGACATGCTGCCGACGGCGACCGACCTGGACGACCCGGACGGTTTTGTGCACCGGGAGCAGATCGACTTCTCCGAGTTGGACAAGATGCTCGGCGAGGCCGCCGACAAGCCCGACCTGCGCAAGAAGGACGCCGGGGAGGCCAAGGACGCGGACGCCGCGGACAAGGACGGCAAGGACGACGAAGGCAAGGGCGACAGCACCGAGTGAGCCTCCACGACGACGCGGTGCTGGTCCTCAAGGCGTACGAGGGCCAGACCGATCTGAGGGACGCGTACCTGGAGCATCTGGCCGCGCATCCGGACGGCCTGTGGAAGGCATGCGGGGCCGGGCATCTCACGGCGAGCGCGCTGGTGGTCGACCCCGAGCGCGGCAGGGTGCTGCTGACCCTGCACCGGAAGCTGCGGATGTGGCTCCAGATGGGCGGCCACTGCGAGCCCGGTGACGCCACCCTCGCGGCGGCGGCGCTGCGGGAGGCGACCGAGGAGTCCGGCGTCGCGGATCTGACGCTGCTCCCGGGCGGTCCCGTGCGGCTGGACCGGCACCCCGTCCCGCCGCCCTGCCACTGCCACTTCGACGTGCAGTACGCGGCCCTGGCCACGCCGGACGCCGTGCACGCGGTCAGCGACGAGTCCCTGGACGTGCGCTGGTTCCCGTACGACGAGGTGCCGGAGGTGGCGGACGACTCGGTCGTACGGCTGCTCGACGCCACGCGCACGAGGCTCGACATCTGAGACGGGCGAAGGGGCCGCGCCCTTCCGTGGGTACGGCCCCTGCGTGCGTGCGGGGGGGGTCAGCTCCAGACGTTGCCCTGGTTCTGCCCGCGGGCGCCCTGCTGGCCCATGCCGTACTGCGCGGCGAGGCCGCCGCCGATCTGGGCGTTCTGCGGAGGCAGCAGTTCACTCGGCTGGACCAACGCGAACCCGTTGCCCATGAAACTGAGCTCCCAGCCCTCGCCGGTGTTGCCGCGGCGCCGCCACACCCCGGAGGAGTGCGTCTGGGCCTGCATCTGCACCCGCAGTGACGTGGACCAGGCGACGATGGCGTCCGCGTCGCAGTTGACGTACTTGTCCGGCGTCACCTGGAGCAGCAGCGGCATGCCCGAGGTCATCAGCGCGACCTTGCCCCGGCCGGTGATGTTGAGCTGGTACTTCCCCGAGCCGGAAATGCCGTAGAGGCTGTCGACGGCGATGACCTCGTGGTGCAGCGAGGAGTCCATCGCCAGGACGTAGCTGCTGTCGACCGTCAGGCCGTCCTGCTCGACGTCCATGATGTGGATGCGCTGGGCGAGGTTGGCGAGGTAGACGGTGCCCTGCCCGTGGCAGCGCATCAGGTCCAGGCCCTCGCCGGTGTGCGCCCGCGCGCGGGACTGCTGGTTGCTCTGGTACTCGGCGTCGAACTCGACGAGACCCTGGTAGGCGACCATGGCGCCCTTGCGGGCGAGGATGTCGTCGGTCGCTTCGAGGGCGACCCGGAGCATCTGCCCGTTCTGCAGGCTCCAGCGGTCCTGGGTCTGCTGCTCGTTGTGCGCGAAAAGCGGACTCTGCATGGTGTGCTGTTCCCCCTCAGCCCCGGACCCGGAGGCGGTCGGTGCTGTCCTCACTGGGCTGGACGACGACGATGCCCTGACCGGAGAAGGCCATCTGGTAGGCCTCGCCGCTGCCGCGGCCGATCAGCGACTGGGCGCGGAAGCTGCGCTTGCCCTTCACCTTGAGGTTCGGGGACCAGGCGACCAGCGCGTCCGGGTCGACGTACGTCTCGTCCTCGCCGCCTCCGCAGTCGACGACGATGGGCTTGCCGCGCGAGGTCAGCGCGACCCAGCCCTGGCCGGAGATCTTGGTGTTCCACAGGCCCTGCCCGGCGAACTTCGCCAGGCCCTTGACCCGCTCCACGCCCCAGGTGAGGTGCGCGTCGAAGGCGAGCAGGTTGGTGGCGTTGACGGAGATGCCCTCGCCGTTGAGGTTGATCACGACGACGTTGGCGCCGTAGTCGGCCAGGTAGAGCAGGCCGTCGCCGGAGCACTTCATCAGAGGCGCCCCCTCCCCGGTGAGCCAGTCCTTGGCGATCTGGCGGACGGCGGACGGGTTGGGCTCGTACTGGACGAAGCCCTCGTAGGCGACCATCGAGCCGACGCGCGCGAAGAGGTCGTGCCCGGTCTGCATGGCGACCTTCAGCATGTGGTTGCCGTGGTTCTCCATGCGGGCGGTGACGGGTGCGGGGGCGTAGCCCGCGAGTGGCTGGTTCATGACGGGCTCCCTCAGATCTCGTACGGCTGGACGACGATGAAGTTGCCGGGCGCTCCCCGGAACTGCAGGTTCACGCTCTCGCCCGTGGCGCCCGGGTAGGAGTTGCGGCGCATCCGCACCTGGCTGGAGACGACCACCTGGGCGGCGGCCGACCAGGCCACGACGGCGTTGGCGTCGGCGAACGTGGTGGGCGTGACCGGCAGCACCACGGGGATGCCGTGCGTCTTCACGACGATCGTGCCGGTGCCCTGGAACTGCATCGTGAACAGCGCGCCGCCGGGGATGCCGTGCCCCTCGATACGGCGGACCTCGTACTGGAGGCCCTCGTCGAAGGCGAGGACGTTCTCCGCGGAGACGCACACGGCGTCACCCTGGAGCTCGATCGGGTGCAGCATCGTGGAGTTCTCGGCGAAGAACACCTGCCCCTGGCCGGTGCAGCGCATCAGCTGCATCTCCTGGCCGGTGGCGTTGCCGACGATGCGGCCGGTGAAGCCGGCGCCCTTGTAGCTGAAGTCGACCTTGCCCTGGTAGAGCACCATGCTGCCCTGGCGGGCCAGCACGGGCGTGCCGCCGATGCCCAGGTCGGCGCGGACCAGTTTCTTGTTCTGCTGGGTCCAGCGCTGTCCGGTGGGCGTCTCCTTGAACTGCTGGAGCGCGCCGAGCACGCCGGGCGCCTGCGGTGCGCCCTGAGGCATGCCCTGGGGTGCGCCGTAGGGGGCCTGCTGATGGGGCATCTGGCCCGGCGGCATCTGTCCGGGCGGGGGCTGCTGTCCGTAGCCGGGCGGCGGGGCGGGCGCCTGCGGGGCGGCGGGCGGCATGCCGTAGCCGGGCGGAGGCGCGGGGGCCTGCGGCGCGGCCGGGGGCAGGCCGTAGCCCGGCGGCGGGGCAGGGGCCTGCGGCGGGGCGGGCGGCTGTCCGTACCCCGGGGGCGGCGGGGGCGTCTGGCCGCCGTGAGGAGCGGGAGCCGGGGCCGGGGGCGGCACCGGCGAGCCTCCGGGCGGGGTCTGCATGGGCGCCACGATGGTCGGTGCGGAGTGCACCGGCGGCGCGGCGGGGGCGGGGGCCGGCGGGGGCGCGAAGCCCTGGGCGGGCTGCGGCGCGGGCGCCGGACCGGGGATCGGCGCGCTGCCTCCGGGGGCGCCGAACGCGGGCGGCGCGGCGGCCTGCGCGGGCGGGGCGAAACCGGGTGCGGCCTGCGGGGCCTGCGGCTGCGGGGCCTGCTGCGGCTCGGACGCCGCGGGCTCGTCCTCGGCCACCTCGCCGCCGAAGTTCCGCAGGAGCGCGTCGAGACCGCCGTCGAAGCCCTGTCCGACGGCGGCGAACCGCCACACGTCCTTGAAGTAGAAGTCGCCGAGCATCACGGCCCGCTCGGTGGTGAACTCCGAGCCGTTGAACGGGTACCGCGCCACTTCCTCGCCGCCGGCGACGATACGGATGTACCCGGGACCGATCTGCGACATCTGCCCGGCGCCGTCGATGGTCGCCGTGAAGGAGAGCTTCTTGATCTGCTGCGGGATCCGGTCCAGCGTCACGCGGAAGGACTCCGTGTCGCCCGCCTGGGCGCCCAGCAGCTGGATGGACTCCTCGGGGGACTTCGGCTGGTTGTAGAAGATGAAGTACCGGTCGTCGGAGAGCCGTTCGTCGGCGTCGAGTCCGAAGCAGCTGATGTCGAAGCTGAGCCCCGGGCCGGCGATCTGTACCCCGACGTACAGGTCCGTGCCCGCGGTGAGGTCACTGATCCTGGCCTTGTGGCCGCGTTGGAATTCCCTGGCCATACGTACGACCGTCCCCCATCCCGAATGTGAGTGCGTCGCGCCAGGCTAACGGCAATCCCCGACAGCGGAAGAAGTCGGTACAGACCCGGTACACAACGCGCAGGAGCCCTCGCTCCGCGTCCGCACCGGGAGGCGTCCGGGGGTGCCGGTGCGGGGCGGTGTCACTCGTCCCGGGCGCCTGGGACGTGCGGCAGGCGCTCGGCCGCGACCACGCCCTCGAGGTAGCCGCGGGCCCGTTCGGTCCGCGGGTACGCCTCGAGGAGCCGCCAGAACCGGGGTCCGTGCCCCGGCACCAGAAGGTGCGCCAGCTCGTGGCAGAGCACGTAGTCGACGACGTACTCCGGCATGCCCTGGAGCCGGTGGGACAGCCGGATGCTCCCGTCGGAGGGGGTGCAGGAACCCCAGCGCGTGTTCTGGTTGGTCACCCAGCGCACCGAGCGGGGGCGGGCCCGCCCGTCGAAGTACTGCTCCGACAGGCGCCGCGCGCGCTCGGCCAGCTCGGCGTCCCCGAGGGTCCGTCTGCTCTCCTGGGCGGCGAGCTTGTCGAGCATGACGCGCACCCAGCGCTGCTCCTCCGCCTCGGACATGCGGGCGGGGATGAGCACGACGGTGCGATCGCCCTCGCGGTACGCGGAGACCGTCCGGCGTCGGCGGGCACTCCTGCGGACCTCGATCGCGCTCGCCCGTGAGCCGTCCGTCGGCTGGCTCTTCGCGCTGCGCTGAGACGTTCCGGCGCGGTGCAGTGGGTCGGCGGGCACGTCCCGACCGTACCCGCTGGACCGGGGGAAGTCCCGGCTCCGGGACGCTTCTCCGGCGATCCCGTCACCGAGCGCCGGATTTGTACGACAAATTCGGGCACCTGTGGACAACTCTCGACGTCCCCCCGGCGGACCCGGGCATGCTGGCAGCGCCGGCCGGGACCCGCGACGGGTCCGGGACGGCCGGTGAGCAGTGTCACGCCTGGTCGCCGATGGATCAGGCGCGTGTCAGGACAGACGGGGGTCAGTCATGCATCCGATGCTCAAGCCCGCTCTCAGGCGCGGCTGGCGCGACCGCAACACCGTGCAGTTCGGGATGACGCCGGCCCAGGCGCTCACCCTGGGCCCGGTGGACACGGCCACGGGCAGCCTGCTGGAGATGCTCGACGGCACGCGAGGCCTGGAGCTGCTGCGCGAGGAGGGCCGGCGCATGGAACTGCCCGACGGTCATGTCGACCGGCTGGTGCGGCGGCTGTCACGGGCGGGGCTGCTGGACGACTCCCGGGGCGGAGGGCCGGCCGCCGACGCCCTGCGCGGGAGACCCGAGGCGCTGGACAGGCTCCGCCCGGACTGGGCGTCGCTCGGCCTGACCACCGCCGGGCCGGGTGACCCGCTGCGCGTGCTGGCGGCGCGGCGGAGTATGCGAGTGCAGGTCAGAGGCGTGGGCCGGGTGGGCGCGACGGTGGCGGCGCTGCTGTCGGGAGCCGGCGTCGGCGAGGTCGAGGTGCGGGACGTCGGCCGGGTGGAGCCGTGGGACGTGGCGCCGGGCGGGCTGCCGGCCGACGCGGTCGGCGAGCGCAGGGAGGAGGCGGCCCGCCGCGTCGTACGCCGGTGCGCGCCGGACCGCTCTCCGCGCGGTTCGGTCCGCTCGCCCCTGGCCGGTGACGTCACCGGCCGCTCCCTGGTGGTGCTCGCCCCGCGGGACGACGTCGCCGTGCACGCGCCGGATCCGGTGTCGGCCGAACCGCTTCTGGTGTCGGGCACTCCGCATCTCCACGCCGGGGTGGTGGAGGGCACCGGTGTGGTGGGTCCACTCGTCCTGCCCGGCGAGTCGGCGTGCGCGGGCTGTCTCCAGGAGGACCGGATCGACCGGGACCCGGCGTGGCCGCGGCTGGTGGCCCAGTGGCGCTCGGGCCGGCAGCGCAGGGTGGGCGCCTGTGATCTCGCGCTCGCCGCGACGGTCGCGGGACTGGCCGCCACGCACGCGCTGGCCTTCCTCGACGGGCGGGTGCCGTCCAGCGCGGGCGCCCGCTGGGAGGTGTCCCTGCCTCAGCTGCACTGGCAGCCCCGGCCGCTCGTGCCGCACCGCCGCTGCCCCTGCGGAGCCGCGGGCACCGGCCCGGGCGCGGGTGACGGGGGCCCGGAGAAAGGTAAGGGAGAACACACCTCCGCCGACGGGGGGTCGCACGAGACAATGGCCGGGCACGGGCCGTCGAAGGAGTCACGCCGTCAGGCGGACGCGGAGCGGCCGGCAGGGACCTGGAGGGCGCATGTCTGATCTTCCCCGCAAGGCGGTCACCCGCACCGCCAAGCTGGCCGCGCTCCCGCTCGGCTTCGCCGGGCGGGCCACCTGGGGACTCGGCAAGCGGATCGTGGGCGAGTCCGCGGAGCTGGTCGGCCGGGAGCTCCAGCAGCGCACCGCCGACCAGCTGTTCAAGGTGCTGGGCGAGCTCAAGGGCGGCGCCATGAAGTTCGGCCAGGCCCTGTCCGTCTTCGAGTCGGCCCTGCCCGAGGAGGTCGCAGGACCCTACCGAGCCGCCCTGACCAAGCTTCAGGAGGCCGCCCCGCCGATGCCGACCCGCACGGTCCACGGGGTGCTGGCGGAGCGGCTGGGCGAGGACTGGCAGGAGCTGTTCCGGACGTTCGACGACAAGCCGGCCGCGGCGGCCTCCATCGGCCAGGTGCACCGGGCGGTGTGGCACGACGGCCGTGAGGTCGCGGTCAAGGTGCAGTACCCGGGCGCCGGTGAGGCCCTGCTGTCCGACCTCAACCAGCTGAGCCGTTTCGCCCGGCTGCTGGGGCCGCTGGTACCCGGCATGGACGTCAAGCCGCTCATCACGGAGCTCAAGGACCGGGTCTCCGAGGAACTGGACTACGGCCTGGAGGCGCAGGCGCAGCGGGCGCACGCGGAGGAGTTCGCCGGCGACCCGGACGTGGTCGTGCCGGACGTGGTGCACCAGTGCGACCAGGTGCTGGTCACCGAATGGATCGACGGCACCCCGCTGTCGGAGGTCATCGCGGACGGCACCGAGGAGCAGCGCGACCGGGCCGGACAGCTCCTGGCCCGTTTCCTCTTCTCCGGCCCCGCCCGCACGGGTCTGCTGCACGCCGACCCGCACCCGGGCAATTTCCGTCTGCTGCCCGGAGGCCCGGGCGGCGAGGACGACTGGCGCCTGGGCGTCCTGGACTTCGGCACGGTCGACCGGCTCCCGGGCGGGCTGCCCGCCCCCATCGGCGAGGCGCTGCGGATGACGCTGGACGGCGAGGCGGAGGCCGTCTACGAGATGCTCTGCGCGGAGGGCTTCGTCAAGGAATCCGTCGAGCTGGACCCCGACGCGGTCCTCGACTACCTGGAACCGATCATCGAGCCGGCGCGGGTCGAGGCGTTCACCTTCACCCGAGGCTGGATGCGCCGTCAGGCGGCACGGATAGCGGACGTCCGCTCCCCCGCCCACCAGTTGGCCAAGCAGCTCAACCTGCCGCCGGCCTATCTGCTGATTCACCGGGTCACGCTGAGCACCATCGGTGTGCTGTGCCAGCTCGGGGCGACGGTGCGGCTGCGGGACGAACTGGAGGACTGGCTGCCGGAGTTCGTCCCCGGGGAGCCGGGCGAGGAGGAGGAAGCGGCTCAGGCCTGAGCGCGCCCGGGCCGGCGTGCCCGAGTCCCGGCGGAGCCGGGGCGTTCACCACCACTGCGAGTCGAGGCGCCCCTCGATCGCGCGCAGGTTCTCCCGGGAGCAGCGCTCGCAGTAGTGCAGCCGGACGCCGTTCTCCACAGAGAGGGTCCAGGTCGGCGGCGGACCGTCGGCTCGGACATCGCAGCGGGCGCAGGCAAGCGGCTTGGACTCCGTGGCGGAGCCCTCGTCGTCGCCGTCGTGAGGACTGGTCACGCGGTGACGATAACGCTGTGCCGAGCGCGGCGCTTCCTCAACGCACCGCGGGGGCCGGTCCGTTCGCACGGACCGGCCCCCGCGGGGAAGATCAGGGCCTCCGGCTGGGGAGACCGTCGCTTCGGGCGGCGTGCCCTACTGCATGACCGCCATGGCGAGCGCCCGGCGGGCGCGCCGCGAGGCGCGCTCGGCCCGGCGCTGCATCCGGCGCGCGGTCAGCAGGCCGCTGGCCTGCCTCTCCCGCTGCGCCTCCCGCAGTCGGTCGTGCATATGCGCACGAGCCAGGGCTTCTGGGATGAGTTGCATCTCTCGGGTCCTGTTCTGGCGCGAGTCGTTCGCACCGCTGGTGGTGAAGTCTTCGGTCGCGGAGCCTGCGGGCTCGTGGGTGGACGGCGTCATCGGGGCCTGCTTCTGGGGGTCGTGCGTGAGGGGGCGGTCGATCGTTCCGGGGGTGTTCATGCCGAGACCGGGTTCTTGCGCGGGCGGCCACGCGGCCGCTTCCGGGCGACGACAACGCCCTGGACGAACAGCTCGCCACCCCAGACGCCCCAGGGCTCACGCCGCTCCTTGGCGCCGGCGAGGCAGGCCTCGACCAGCGGGCAGGTACGGCAGAGGGACTTGGCGTACTCGACGTCCGCGGGCGACTCGGCGAAGAAGACCTCCGGGTCGTAGGAGCGGCACGGGACGGGTACGCCGAGGTTCTCGATGGCGTCGTCGAGCGCGGTGAGCGCGGTGAGCGGAGTCAAGGTCGGGTCCTCCGTGGAGCCGGGCTTGGGGATCGTGTCGGAAGGCGGTACGGACGGGGCGTGCGCTTCGAGTTGCACGTCGGGTCTTCCTCGTCTGGTCGTTTCCGGCCGGTCGGCCGGGTGTGCGGCTGGTACCGGGTTCTTTTCTTGTCCCGAGGCGCCTTGTCCTGTCTCCCCGTTCGGGGCAAACAGAAGGGCCGCGGATCCCGGATGGGGTTCCGCGGCCCTGAAGGCGCCGGCCTGATAAATCAGGCTGGATCACTCCAGGGTTCTGGCCCACGGAAGGCCCACATCAGGTGGTGCTGCGTCGTCTGCTTCCGGAATCCGGCACCGGCCGCCGCAAAGGCATAGGCCTGCGCCTGTGCCACTACTGCTGCTTCCAGTGCCTTGGTCGGTCGCTCATCGCGCTCACGGACGACAAGGCCCGCGGGAGCGAGGGAGGACGCCGGACGGACGGCACGAATGCCGGACAGACCGGTGCCCTGGTTCGAGGCGCCGAGCATGCACAGGGAGACGGCCGAGCGATCGGTCAGTTTGACGCTGGTGCTGGTGTTGATGCTGATCACTGGACTCGCCTCCTCTCGGCGTCTGGGGGACCGGGCGAACCGGTCCGCGGATACGCAAGTACAACACGGAATCAGGGCCTCCGAGAAGGCCGCTGTCCCCGTGGCTAAGAACCTATGGGGATTCCCGGGGCATGCGCAAACTATTTTTCCGACGAGTTCGTATCAGTCCTGATCTTGTCCATCGGCGGGGTCCCGGCCCGCGCAGAGGGCCAGCACGTCGGCGCCGTAACGGCGCAGCTTGCGCATGCCCACCCCGGGAATGCGGGCCAGTTCGTGCGCGTCGTCGGGGGCCGCCTCGGCGATGGCGATCAGCGTCTTGTCGGTGAAGACGCAGAAGGCCGGCTGACCACTGCGTCGCGCCTGCTCGCCGCGCCACTCGCGCAGTCGCTCGTACAGCCCCTCGTCCATGTCGGAGGGGCAGTCCTCGCAGCGCATCAGTTTCATCTCGCCGCCGTCGGTCAGCGTGCGGCCGCAGACCCGGCAGCGAGCGGGCGTGCGCTGCCTGCGGCGCGGCGCCTGCTCGGGGCCCGCGGTGGCCGCCGCCGTCCAGGAGCCGCGCTCCACTCCGCCCGCTCCCGCAGCGCCCGCGCGGCCCGCGACGGCCTGCGAGCCGGGGCGCAGTCCGGCGAGGAAGCGGCTGGGGCGCCTGTTCGCGCGGCCGCCCGGGGAGCGGGCGAGCGCCCAGGAGAGGTGAAGGTGCTCACGGGCGCGGGTGACGCCGACATAGAGGAGACGGCGCTCCTCCTCGATCTGCTCGTCCGTCTTGGCGTAGGTGATCGGCATCATTCCTTCGGCGACGCCGACCAGGAAGACGACGTCCCACTCCAGGCCCTTGGCCGCGTGCAGCGAGGCGAGCGTGACGCCCTGGACCGTGGGGGCGTGCTGGGCGCCGGCCCGCTCGTCCAGTTCGACGACGAGGTCGGCGAGGGTGGCGCCGGCCTTGGCGGCGGCGAAGTCCTGGGCGAGATGCACCAGGGCGGCGAGGGACTCCCAGCTCTCGCGCACCGCGCCCGACCCGGCGGGCGGCTGGGGCGTCCAGCCCTTGCCGGAGAGCACGGCCCGCACCTGGGAGGGCAGGTCGGGGGCGTCGTCGAGGAGCGCGTCGTTGCCGCCGAAGCGGGCGGCGGCGCGCAGCGCGGTGATCGCGTTGCGCACCTCGGGACGGTCGAAGAACCGCTCGGCCCCGCGCAGCTGGTAGGGCACGCCCGCGTCGGCGAGGGCCTGCTCGTAGGTCTCGGACTGGGAGTTGGTGCGGAACAGGACGGCGATCTCGCTCGCCGGGACGCCCGAGCCGATCAGCTCGCGAATGCGGCGGGCGGCGCCCTCCGCCTCGGCGGGCTCGTCGGTGTACTCGGTGAAGACCGGCTCGGGTCCCGCGGGGCGCTGGGAGACCAGCTCGAGCCGGTGGTCGGCGGCTCGGCCCTTCGCCTGGGCGAGCAGACCGTTGGCCAGGCGGACCACCTGAGGGGTCGAACGGTAGTCGCGGACGAGCTTGACCACGGTGGCGCCCGGGTGGCGGACTCGGAAATCGAGCAGATGGTCCGGGGTCGCGCCGGTGAAGGAGTAGATGGTCTGGCTGGCGTCGCCGACCACGCACAGGTTCTCCCGGTCGCCGAGCCACAGCTCCAGCAGGCGCTGCTGGAGGGGGCTGACGTCCTGGTACTCGTCGACGACGAAGTGCTGGTACTGCGCCCGCACCTGCTCGGCGATGTCGGCCCGGTCCTGGAGGACGGCGACGGTGAGCAGCAGGACGTCCTCGAAGTCGATGACGGAGCGCTCGCGCTTGAGCTCCTCGTAGGCGGAGTAGAGCTGGGCGATCTCGGCGGGGTCACGGGGCGTCTCCCGGTCGGCCTTGGCGGCCGCGGCCGTGTATTCGGCGGGGACGGTCTGGGTGACCTTCGACCACTCGATCTCGGCGGTGACGTCCCGCAGCTCGCCCCGGTCGAGGCGGATCCGGCAGGCGGCGGCCGCGTCGGCGACCAGCTGGATCTTGCGGTCGACGAGCCGGGGCAGGGATCCGCCGACCGCCTTGGGCCAGAAGTACTGGAGCTGGCGCAGGGCCGCGGAGTGGAACGTCCGCGCCTGGACGCCCACGGCCCCGAGCTGGCGCAGCCGGCCGCGCATCTCCCCCGCCGCGCGGTTGGTGAACGTGACGGCGAGGACGCTGGAGGGCTGGAGGATCCCGGCGCGCACCCCGTAGGCGATGCGGTGGGTGATCGCCCTGGTCTTGCCGGTGCCGGCGCCCGCCAGCACGCACACCGGTCCGTGCAGCGCGGTCGCGACGGCGCGCTGCTCGGGGTCGAGACCTTCGAGCACCGCGTCGGCCGAGTCCGGGACCCGCGGGAAGAGGGTGGAGTGCGTTGCTGCTGTCACACCGCCATGCTGCCAGGTCGCCCGGGACAGGTGAGCCGGTTGTCCACAGGGAGGTGCTCGCGGTCGTACAAATGCGACAAGCGTCACGTCTCCGGCTTCAGGGGCCGGGGGACGGCGGGAATGCCTTCGCTTTCAAGTACGTTCCTCCGACAGACCGAGGACTTACCCGAGCCGCCGAAGGAGCGCGAGAGGCATGCAGGGCACTGTGACGATGTACAGCACCACGTGGTGCGGCTACTGCCGTCGGCTGAAGAGCCAGATGGACCGTGAGGGCATCGCGTACACCGAGATCAACATCGAGCAGGACCCCGAGTCGGCGGCCTTCGTGGAGAAGGCGAACGGCGGCAACCAGACGGTGCCCACCGTGCTGTTCCCCGACGGTTCGACGCTGACCAACCCCTCGCTCGCGCAGGTCAAGCAGAAGATCGGCGTCTGAGCGTCCCGCGGACGCACGAAGCGGGCGGCCGTCCCTCACGGGACCGGCCGCCCGCTTCGTCGTGTGCGGGGCGCCGGGCTCAGAAGGCGCTGCGGGTGGGCAGTTCCTCGCCGTACCACTGCTCGATCAGCCGGGCCGCGATGGAGATGCCGTAGGGCGGGAGCACCTCGCCGGACTCGAAGGCGGCGCGCAGTTCGTCGCGGGAGAACCAGCGGGCCTCGTGGATCTCGTCGCCGTCCACGGTGATCTCGGAGGAGGTGGCGTGGGCGACGAAACCGAGCATCAGGCTGGAGGGGAACGGCCAGGGCTGGCTGGCGACGTACTCGACCGCGCCGACAGCGATGCCGACCTCCTCGTGCACCTCGCGGCGCACCGACTGCTCGATGGCCTCGCCCGGCTCGACGAACCCCGCGAGCGTGGAGAACCGGCCCTCGGGCCAGTGGACCTGGCGGCCGAGCAGGATGCGGTCCTTGTCGTCGATCACCGACATGATCACCGCGGGGTCGGTGCGCGGGTAGTGCTCGGCGCCGCAGGCGGGGCAGCGGCGGATGTGGCCCGCTGCGGCGATGACGGTGCGCTCGCCGCAGCGCGAGCAGAAGCGGTGCAGCCGCTGCCAGTTCTCCAGCGCGACGGCGTGCACCATCAGGCCCGCCTCGCGCGGGGACAGCAGCAGCCCGGCCTCGCGCAGGCCCGCCGGGCGGGCGGAGTCGTCCATGCGGCCGGGCAGGGAGTCCTTCTGCAGGGCGAAGTAGCTGACGCCGTCCTCGTCGATGCCGAGGAAGTAGCGGTGGGCCTCGGTGAGCGGGGCCTCGAAGGTCGGGGTCATGACGAGTTCGGTGCGCCCGTCCGGTGTCTCGTCGATGAGGACCTGGCCGCCGGAGACCACGAAGCAGCGGGTCGAGGGGTGGCTCCACGCCGCGGCGAGCCATGCCTCGTCGAGCCGGTGGTGCGCGGCGCGGTCGATGCCGCTCGGGGCGGTGAGCGAGATGGGTCGGTCGGCGGTGTGGTCGGTCCTGGTGGTCACGGGTGCTTCCAACTCCCCCGGGGGAACGGATCGGGTCGCGGGCGGTCTGGCGGACGAGGGCGGGAGGGACCGGCTCCTGCGGGCGCAACGGTGGCGCGGCTCTTCCAGTGTGCCGCGCGCGGACGCCCGCTTCGGACGGCGCGGGTGGTCAGGGGGCGTGCCGCCAGTGCTCGGCGAGGTCGCCCCAGAGGTGGGCGCTGGTCTCGGCGCCCTTGAGCAGCAGGTCCAGCTCGACCTTCTCGTCGGGGGCGTGCCAGCCGTCGGACGGGACGGAGATGCCGAGGAAGAGCACGGGTGCGCCGAGGACGTCCTGGAGGTCGGCGGCCGGTCCGGAACCGCCCTCGCGGGTGAACAGCACAGGTGAGTCGAAGGCGCGGCCCATCGCGCGGACGACCGACTGGAGGGCGGGGTGGTCGAGTGGGGTGAGGCAGGGTCGGGTGGCCGGGCTGAAGCTGATCTCGTGCCGGACGCCCTCGGGCAGCCGGCCGGGCACCCAGGCGGCGACCGCGTCCCGGATGTGCACGGGGTCCTGACCCGCGACCAGCCGGAAGGACAGCTTCACCATCGCGGAGGACGGGATGATCGTCTTGCTGCCGGGGCCCTGGTAGCCACCGCCGATGCCGTTGACCTCGGCGGTGGGGCGGGCCCAGATGCGCTCGAGGGTGCTGTAGCCGGCCTCGCCGCCGGTGCCGTGCGACTTGGCGGTGCGCAGCCACCGCTCCTCGTCGAAGGGCAGCCGTGCGAAGAGCTCGCGTTCCTCGTCGGTGAGCTCGACGACGCCGTCGTAGAAGCCGGGGATCGCCACCCGGCCCTGCTCGTCGTGCAGGGCGGCGACCAGCCGGGCGGCCGCGGTGGCCGGGTTGGGGACCGCGCCGCCGAAGGAGCCGGAGTGGATGTCCTGGTCGGGTCCGTACAGGCGGATCTCGCACTCGGCGAGGCCGCGCATGCCGGTGCACACGGTCGGGGTGTCCTCGGCCCACATGCCGGTGTCGGAGACGATCACGGCGTCGGCGGCGAGCCGGTCCGCGTGCCGCTCGACGAGTTCCCGGAAGTGCGGGGAGCCGGACTCCTCCTCGCCCTCGATCAGCAGCTTGAGGTGGACGGCGGGGCTGGTGCGGCCGGTGGCGGCGAGGTGGGCGCGCACGCCCAGGGTGTGGAAGAAGACCTGGCCCTTGTCGTCGGCGGCGCCGCGCGCGTAGAGGCGGTTGCCGCGGACGACGGGCTCGAAGGGGTCGCTGTTCCAGCCGTCCTCGCGGGCGGCCGGCTGCACGTCGTGGTGGCCGTACACCAGGACGGTCGGCGCCCCTGGGTCGTCGCTGGGCCACTCGGCGTAGACGGCCGGGGCGCCGGGGGTGTCCCAGACCTCGGCGGCCGGGAAGCCGGTGTCCTTCAGGGCGGCGACCAGCCAGTCGGCGCTGCGGCGCACGTCGGGGGCGTGATCGGGCTGGGCCGAGACGGACGGGATGCGGAGCCACGCGGAGAGGTCGTCGAGGAACGCCGTGCGGTGGTCTGCGATGTACGTACGGACGGCGTCGACGGCATTGTCAACGTGCTGGCTCATGTCTACGAGCCTATCGGCACGCGGGGGTGTCCTCGGAGTGCGGTATCTCACCGTGCGACGTGCGGTGTCTCACCGTCCGGGGTGCGGTATCTCAGCGTCCGGTTCGTCGAGCAGCAGGCGCTCCAGCTCGGCACGGCCGGGAAGCCGCTCCGGTCGGACCACCTCGCCGGTGCGGACGTACAGGAACGCGGCGGTGACCGACTCCAGGGGGACGCCCTGCTGCTCGGCCCAGGCGAGCCGGTAGACCGCGAGCTGCAGCGGGTCGGCGGTGCGGCCCCGGCCGGTCTTCCAGTCGACGATCTCGTACGTCACGGCGTCACCGTCCTCGGCGCCCTCGTGCCGGTACACGGCGTCGATGCGGCCCCGGACGACTCGGCCGGCGATCGACAGCTGGAACGGCGCCTCCACGCGGTAGGGCGTGCGGTGGGCGTACTCGGTGCGTTCGAAGGCCTCCTTGAGCTCCTCGAGGTCGCGCTCGTCGGCGATCTCGGCGTCGGCGCCCGGCAGCTCGTCCGGGTCGAGCATGGGCAGGGTCAGCTCCTCGAAGCGCGCCTCGACCCACGCGTGGAAGCGGGTTCCCCGGCGCGCGGCGGGCTGGGGCGGCCGCGGCATGGGGCGGGCCAGCTCCCGGGCGAAGCCGTCGGGGTCGTCGGCCAGCCGGAGCAGCTGGGAGGCGGTGAGGGAGGCGGGCAGCCGCACCTCGGTGACGGTGTCGCGGGCGCGCAGCAGCTCCCCCGTGAGGGCATCCAGGTCGCGGTCCCAGGAGGCGACGGTGCGGGCCTCCTCGGGAGTGAGGGGCGCCTCGGCGGGCGCGGGGAGGTCCGGCCGGGACGGTGCGGACTCGTCCGGGGCGGTCGCCTGGTGGGGGACGACGGGGCGCTCGGTGGGCAGGGAGTCCCAGTCGGCGGCGTCCACCGCGCCGGGCTCCTGCGGGTACGGATCGTCGGCGTGGTCCTCCGGGTACGGCTCCTCGTCGTCCGGCGGTGGCGGCCAGTCCGGGTCGTCGTGGGCGCCCGGGTCGTGGACGGCTGCCGCGCCGTGCGGGTCGGCGGCGAGACGGTCGAGGTGGGCGAGGACGGTCGCGGCGGCGGCGCGGCGCCGGGCCAGGGCCGCGTCGTCCAGGGGCAGCGGCCACGCCTGGACGTCGCCGGCCTGCCGCAGCGCCGGGTTCTCCTCGTCCTCCTCGGGTTCCTCCGCCCACGCTTCGATCTCGCCGTGCCCGGCGGCGCAGTGGTCGTGGAGGGCGAGCAGGAACTCTGAGGGGCCGCGCGGCTTCTTCTGGCTGGGGCCCCACCAGTGGCCGGAGCCGAGCAGCAGGGAGCGGGGGCGGGTGAAGGTGACGTAGCCGAGGCGCAGCTCCTCGGTGTGCTGGTGTTCCTTCATCGCCTCGTGGAAGGCCTTCAGGCCCCGCGAGTCCCAGGACGGCACGTCGGGGAGGGTGTCGGCGTCACCGCGCAGCGCGTGCGGCAGCACCTTGCCCTGCGCCGTCCACTTCTCGCGGCCCCGGTCGCTGGGGAAGGCACCGGTGACCAGGCCCGGGACGGCTACGACGTCCCACTCCAGCCCCTTGGACTTGTGGGCGGTGAGCACCTTGACGGTGTTCTCGCCTCCCGGCAGCGCGTTGTCCAGGCCCTTCTCGTACTGGGCGGCCGTGCGCAGGAAGCCGAGGAAGGCGAGCAGGGTGGCCTCGTTGTCGCCGGAGGCGAAGGACGCGGCGACGTCGAGGAAGTTGGACAGGGTCTCCCGGCGGCGGGCGGCCAGCGCGTGCGGGGACGCGGACAGCTCGACCTCGAGTCCGGTGACGGCGAGCACCCGGTGCAGTACGTCCATCAGCGGGTCGGAGAGGGAGCGGCGCAGGTCTCGCAGCTCGGCGGCGAGACGGGCGAAGCGGACGCGCGCGTCGGGCGAGAAGGGCAGGCCGTCGTCGTCCCCACCGCCCTCCAGCGGGGTCTCCAGGAAGGTGTCGAGGGCGTCGGCGAGCGAGATCACCTCGGCGGGGTCGACGCCCTCGACGGCCTCGGCGAGCCGCCGGTCGGGGTCGTCGTCGCCGTCCACGCGCGCGTGGGACACCAGCCGGCGCGCGCGGCGCCCGAGCAGGGCTAGGTCGCGGGGGCCGATCCGCCAGCGCGGGCCGGTCAGCAGCCGGACGAGGGAGGCGTTGGCGCCGGGGTCCTGGAGGACCTCGCAGACGGCGACCAGGTCGGCGATCTCCGGCAGGTGCAGCAGCCCGGACAGGCCGACGACCTCGACGGGCACGTCCCGGGCGACCAGCGCGGCCTGGATCTCGCCGAAGTCGGTCGCCGTGCGGCACAGCACGGCGATCTCGCCGGGCGCCTTTCCGGTGTTCACGAGGTGCGCGATCGAGTCGGCGAGCCAGTCGATCTCCTCGGCGTGGGTGCGCAGCAGGGCGCAGCGGACGATGCCGTCGCGTTCGGCGCCGGGCGCCGGGCGGAGGGCCTCCACACCCGCGTGCATGGCGCGCAGCGGCTCGGCGAGGCCGTTGGCCAGGTCGAGCAGCCGGCCGCCGCTGCGGCGGTTCTCGCTGAGCGACTGGCGGGTGGCGGGGCGGCCGTCGGCGTGGGGGAAGTGCTCGGGGAAGTCGTCGAGGTTGGCGACGGAGGCGCCGCGCCAGCCGTAGATGGCCTGGCAGGGGTCGCCCACGGCGGTCACCGGGTGGCCGGTGCCGCCGCCGAAGAGGCCCGCGAGGAGGACGCGCTGGGCGACCGACGTGTCCTGGTACTCGTCGAGGAGGACCACCCGGAACTCGTCGCGCAGCACGCGGCCCACCTCGGGCAGGCCGGCGAGCCGGGCGGACAGGGCGATCTGGTCGCCGAAGTCGAACAGGTCGCGTTCGCGTTTGGCTCTCCGGTAGCGCTGCACCAACTCGGCGAGTTCACGGCGGGCGGCGGCGGCCTCGGGGACCTTGCGCAGGTCGGCGTTGCTGAGTTTGGCGTTCTCCAGGGCGCGCAGCAGCTCGGCGTCGTGGGCGCGCACGTCCTCCGGGCGCACCAGGTGCTCGGAGAGCTCCGCGTCGAGGGTGAGGAGGTCGCCCACCAGGTCGGGGAAGGAGCGGGTGAGGGCCGGGTAGAGGCCGGGCGCCTCGCGCAGCACGCGCGCGGCGAGCTGGTAGCGGGTGGCGTCGGCGAGCAGCCGGGACGTCGGTTCGAGGCCGATGCGCAGCCCGTGGTCGGTGAGCAGCCGGCCGGCGAAGGCGTGGTACGTGGAGATCACCGGCTCGCCCGGGGGGTTGTCCGGGTCCGACGGGGAGGGGCCGGTGCGAAGCGCCGTCGTCGAGGGGTGGTGGCCGGGTGACGGGAGGGGGTCCGGGTCGGTGACGCCGGCCTTGATCAGCGCGGTGCGGACGCGTTCGGTGAGTTCGCCGGCGGCCTTGTTGGTGAAGGTGAGGCCGAGGACCTGCTCGGGAGCGACCTGACCGGTGCCGACCAGCCAGACCACGCGGGCCGCCATCACCGTCGTCTTGCCGGAGCCCGCTCCGGCCACGATCACCTGCGGGGCGGGCGGCGCGATGATGCAGGCCGTCTGCTCCGGGGTGAACGGGATCCCGAGCAGCTCCTTGAGCTGGTCGGGACGGCTGATACGGGCGGGCACACCGAGAATCTAGCGGCGGCCACCGACAACGCGGGCCCACCGGGCCCGCCGGGAGGGAAGAAGCGCAGGTCGGCGAGGGTGGTGCGATATGTCACGCACGCCTGGGGGAGCACTTCGCCCGACGCCTCACTCGACGACGTGGCGGCCCTCGGGGCGGGCGCTGCACGACGCCCGGAACGCGCAGTGCGCGCAGTGCTGGCCCGCGGTCGGGGTGAAGCGTTCGTCGAGGACCTTGCCGGCGGCGGTGGCCAGCAGATCGCCGACCCACTCCCCCTCCAGCGGCTCCTGCGCCTGCACCTTGGGGAGGGTCTCGCCGCCGTCCCGCTTGGCGGCGCCCTGCCGCAGCTGGACGAGTTCGGCGCCGCCCGGCTCGGGGCGCGTCCCGTCGAAGACCTCGTCGACGGCGCCCTCGCGGACGGCGAGCTGGTACACGGCGAGCTGGGGGTGGCGTTCCACCTCCTTGGAGCTGGGCGCCTGCTTGCCGGTCTTGAAGTCGACGACGTAGGCGCGGCCCTCGCCGTCGGCCTCGACGCGGTCCATCTGGCCCCGGATGCGGACCTGGTAGTCGCCGGACTCCAGAGTGACGTCGAAGTCGTGCTCGCTGGCCACCGGGGTGCGGCCGGTGCGGTCCATGACGTGCCACTTCAGGAAGCGTTCGAGCGCCACGCGCGCGTTCTCCTTCTCCTGCGCCGACTTCCAGGGCGCGTCGAAGGCGAGGGCGTTCCACACGGACTCGAGGCGCTCCATGAGGACGTCGAGGTCGGCGGGGGTGTGCCCGGAGGCGACCTCGTCTGCGAGGACGTGGACGACGTTGCCGAAGCCCTGGGCGGCGGTGGCGGGCGCGTCGGCCTTCACCTCACGGCCCAGGAACCACTGGAGGGCGCAGGTGTTGGCCAGCTGGTCGAGGGCGCTGCCGGACAGCATCACGGGCCGGTCGCGGTCGCGCAGCGGCACCTTGCTGTGCGTGGGTTCGTACATGCCCCACCAGCGGTAGGGGTGCGCGGACGGCACCAGGGGACGGCCGTCCTCGTCGGTGAGAGCGGCGAGCCGGGCCAGCCGACGGGCCGCGGCCTCGCGCAGGGCGTCCGAGACACGGGGGTCGACCGTGGTGGCGCGCAGCTCGGCGACGAGCGCGGCGACGGACAGCGGGCGGCGCGGGCGGCCGGTGACGTCCCGGGGCTCGACGCCGAGCTCGGTGAGGAAGCGGGAGGGCTGGTCGCCGTCGTCGGACGGCGCCTTCACGGCCGTCACCACGAGGCGGTCACGCGCGCGCGTGGCGGCGACGTAGAACAGGCGGCGCTCCTCGGCGAGCAGCGCGCCGGGGGTGAGCGGCTCGGCGAGCCCGTCGCGGCCGATGCGGTCGGCCTCCAGCAGGGAGCCGCGGCGGCGCAGGTCCGGCCACAGGCCTTCCTGCACGCCGGCCACGACGACCAGGCCCCACTCCAGGCCCTTGGAGCGGTGCGCGGTCATCAGGCGGACGGCGTCGGGGCGGGCGGGGCGGCGGGTGAGGGTGTCGGCGGCGATGTCCTCGGCCTCGATCTCCTCGAGGAAGTTGAGGGCACCACGCCCGCCCGTGCGCTCCTCCGCGCGCGCGGCGGTGGCGAACAGCGCGCACACGGCGTCGAGGTCGCGGTCGGCGTTGCGGCCGGCCGCGCCGCCGCGGCGGGCCGCGCGTTCCAGACGCTGCGGCCAGGGGGTGCCGTCCCACAGCTCCCAGAGGGCCTCCTCGGCCGTGCCGCCGTCGGCCAGGCATGCGCGGGCCCGGCGCAGCAGGGCACCGAGCCGTTGCGCCCCGCGCGCGTAGACGGGGTCGTGCACGGCGAGCCGCTCGGGCTCGGCCAGCGCGCGGGCGAGCAGTTCGTCCGAGGGCGGTGGCAGGGCGTTCCCGGCCGCCCGCTCCTCCTCGCGCAGCGCGCGTCCGAGCCGCCGCAGGTCGGCGGCGTCCATGCCGGCGAGGGGGGAGGTGAGAAGGGTGAGGGCGGTCTCGGTGTCGAGCCAGCAGGGTTCGTCGCCGCCGCCCCCCGAACCGCCCGGCCCGGCTCCCGGCTCGGCTGCGGTGCCCGCCTCGCCGGAGCCACGGTCGGCCTCGCCCGTACCGGTCCCCTCGTCGCCGGTGCCGGCGCCCGTTTCGCCGGCACCGGCGCGCGCACCGGCATCGGTCCCGGCCGAACCACGGTCCGCCTCGCCCGCACCGGCGTCCGCCTCACCTGCACCGCGGCCTGCCTCATAAGAACCGGCGTCCGCCTCGCCCGCCCCGGCGTCCGCCTCAACAGAACCGCTGACCACCTCACCGGGACCCGCGCCCGCACCGGCACCCGCACCTGCACCGCGGCCCGCCTCACCAGAACCGGCATCCGCCTCGCCCGCCCCGGCGTCCGCCGCATCCCCCGCACCCCGCGCGTCCTCAGCGTCCACCGCGTCCGGCCGTCGGTTCTCCTCCGCTCTCGCCACCGCGCGCAGGGCGGTCAGCAGCGGGGCGACGGCCGGCTCGTGCCGCAGGGGCAGGTCGTCGCCGTCGACGTCGACGGGGACGCCGGCGGTCGTCAGGGCGCGACGGACCACCGGCAGGGTGCGGGCGCCCGCGCGGACCAGGACCGCCATGTCGTTCCAGGGGACGCCGTCCTCCAGGTGGGCGCGGCGCAGGATGTCGGCGATGTTGTCCAGCTCGGTGCCGGCCGTCGGGTAGGTGTACACCTCGACCCGGCCGCCGTCGCGCACGGGTGCCGGCTCCCGGTGCAGGCGGACCTTCTCGGCCGGCAGCCGGGGCAGCGGCATGCGCCGGGTGATCAGCCGGGTGGCTTCGAGGAGGGTGGCGCCGGAGCGCCGGGAGGTGCGCAGCACCTGGACGGGCGCCGGACGGCCGTCCGCGCGCGGGAAGGCGTACGGGAACTCCAGGATGCCGTTGACGTCGGCGCCCCGGAACGCGTAGATCGACTGGTCGGGGTCTCCGAAGGCGACGAGGGTGCGGCCGCCGGACGCCAGGGCGTGCAGCAGCCGTACCTGGGCGGGATCGGTGTCCTGGTACTCGTCGACGTAGACGGCGTCGTAGCGGTCGGCGAGCTGTCCGGCGGTCTCGGGGCGCCGGGCGAGGAGCACCGCGCGGTGGACGAGCTCGGCGTAGTCGATGACGCCCTGGAGGTCGAGGACGTCCAGGTACTCGGCGAGGAAGGCCGAGGCGGCGCGCCAGTCGGGGCGGCCGATGCGGCGGGCGAAGGCGTCCAGGGCCCCGGGGCCGAGCCCGAGTTCTCGGCTGCGGGCCAGGACCGCGCGGACCTCGTCGGCGAAGCCGCGGGTGGTCAGGCAGGCGCGGAGCTCGTCGGGCCAGCGGACGTGGGAGAGTCCGGACCGCTCCAGGTTCACCTGCCCGGCGAGCAGCTCGCGCACGGTGACGTCCTGCTCGGGTCCGGAGAGCAGCCGCAGCGGCTCCACGAACAGCTCGCTGTCCTGGTGGGCGCGGACCAGGGCGTAGCAGAAGGAGTGGAAGGTGGTCGCCTGGGGGGCACGGGCGGCCCCGATGCGCAGCGCCATGCGGTCGCGCAGCTCGACTGCGGCCTTGCGGCTGAAGGTGAGCACCAGGATGCGCTCGGGGTCGCCGCCGCGCGCGACACGGGCGGCCACGGACTCGACGAGCGTGGTGGTCTTGCCGGTGCCGGGACCGGCGAGGACGAGCAGCGGCCCGGAGCCGTGCTCAACCACGGAACGCTGGGCGGCGTCCAGTGGAGGGGGGTCCACGCGGGCCGGCGGGGTACGCACCAGTCGATAGGCGCCACGGCTCCCCCGCCGCACCGGGGGGTGCGACAGGCCGCTGGTGGAGGAGAAGGAGCTCACGTGGTTCGCCGGTCCTGGTGGGTGTGCTGTGGGGCGCTGCGCCGCGTGTGCGGGGCGGTGGTCGGAGGGTGAGGGGGCCACGCGCAGCCGACGCTACGCCGGGGACCGGAACGGAAGCAGCGTTTCCGCTTCTTCCCTCCCGTCACTCCGGGCACCCGCGCCCCTCGACCCACGAACGTACGTCATGCCGCGGATGTGCCTCATGTCCCCCTGGTGAATCACACGTCACACGGCGGCGGCGGGGATGGCGGAAGCTGTCAGGTGTGACCCCCGGTGTCCGCGCCGCCGTCCCACCGCGCGCGTCTCATGTCGAGGCGTGGCACATGGCCCTCCGCCGCCCGGCCCGCCTCCCGCAGAGGTGTGCCCTCGGCGCGGTAGTGGCCGAGGGCCCGCAGCTCATGGCCGGGCAGCAGCACGCCGTCCGCGCGGACCACGCGCCACCAGGGGACGGCGCCGCCGTAGAGCGCCATCACGCGCCCCACCTGCCGGGGCCCGCCCTCCCCCAGCCACTCGGCCACGTCCCCGTACGTCATGACGCGTCCCGGCGGGATCAGCTCGGCGACCTCCAGGACCCGCTCGGCGTACGCCGGCAGGGCGTCCGGGTGCTCCGGACCCCCGTCGGACGGAAGACTTTCCTGGCTCATCCGGACCATCCTGCCCCACCCCACCGACAACGCGGCGCCTCCGCGGACACGGGCGGGCGACTCGCCCCGGAGCACCGCTTCGGGCAGACTGTGCCGCCCCGCTTGTGGACCCTGATGCCCCCTTGTGGCGGTACGGCATGCCACCATCGTGCGGGCGGTGACCGGTGATACGAGATCGAGAAGAGACGATGAAGCAGCAGGGTGCGCACCCCGAGGACACGGAGGGCACCCCTGACGCCTCGTCGCGCCCGGACACCGCGAAGGAGCCCGGCGGCGCGCACCGGGACGTCGCGCACATCGACGAGGTGGAGGGCGACGAACCGCTGCTCCCCGCGCGCGTGCACCGTCCGTCCGACCTCATGCGGCTGGTGGGCGGCGTGCTCGCGGTCGTGGTACTGCTGGCGATCGCCGCCTTCGCCCACGGCACCACCTCGGGTCTCGAACAGGACATCAACAAGGGCACCGGACAGGCGCCCGATCTGCTCATCAAGATCGCGGGCCTGGCCTCCAGCATCGCGATCCTGCTCGTCCCGGTCGCCTTCGCGATCGAACGGCTGATCAAACGGGACGGGCTGCGGATCGCCGACGGCGTGCTCGCCGCCGTGCTGGCGCACGGAGTGACGCTCGCCACCGACCTGTGGGTCGCGCGGGCCGCCCCCGACTCGATCCAGGACGCGCTCACCCAGCCCTCCCCCGGCGACATCCACGCCCTCACCGACCCGGTGCACGGCTACCTCGCGCCCGTCATCGCGTACATGACCGCCGTCGGCATGTCCCGCAGACCACGGTGGCGCGCGGTCCTGTGGGTGGTGCTCCTGCTCGACGCCTTCTCGATGCTGGTCACCGGGTACACCACCCCGTTCTCGATCATCCTCACCGTGCTGATCGGCTGGACCGTCGCCTACGGCACGCTCTACGCGGTCGGCTCGCCCAACGTCCGGCCCACCGGCCGCACCCTGATGGCGGGGCTCCGCACGGTCGGCTTCCGTCCGGTGACCGCGTCCCGCGAGGAGGCGGCCGACGCGGCCGAGGGCGGCGACCGGGGGCGGCGCTACTTCGTCACCCTGGAGGACGGCCCGCCCCTCGACGTCACCGTCGTCGACCGCGAGCAGCAGGCTCAGGGCTTCTTCTACCGGGCTTGGCGCAACCTGGCGCTGCGCGGCTTCGCCACCCGCCGGAGCCTCCAGTCGCTGCGCCAGGCGCTGGAGCAGGAGGCCCTGCTGGCCTACGCCGCCATCGCGGCCGGTGCCAACGCGCCCAAGCTGATCGCCACGTCGGAGCTGGGCCCCGACGCGGTGATGCTGGTCTACGAACACACCGGCGGACGCACGCTGGACTCCCTGGACGACGAGGAGATCACCGACGAACTGCTGCGCGACACCTGGCACCAGGTGAAGGCGCTGCAGTCCCGCCGTATCGCGCACCGCAGGCTGGTGGGCGACGCCATCGTGGTGGACCGTTCCGGCACGGTGATCCTCACCGACCTGCGCGGCGGGGAGATCGCGGCCGGCGACCTGCTGCTGCGTATGGACGTCTCCCAGCTGCTGGTGACGCTGGGGCTGCGGGTGGGCGCCGAGCGCGCGGTGGCGTCCGCGCTGAGCGTCCTCGGCCCCGACGCCGTGGCGGACTGTCTGCCGATGCTCCAGCCGATCGCGCTGAGCCGCTCCACGCGCGCGACGCTGCGCCGGCTCGCCCGGGAGCGCGCGGAGCGGGAACGCGAGGCGGTCCTGGAGGCCTCCCGTCACTCCCGCCCGCCCCGCGCGCACGAGGCGGACGACTCCCGCCCCGTCGTGCTCGACAAGGCCGGCAAGAAGGCCGTACGGGCGGAACAGCGGGCCGAGAAGCGGGCCATCGACGAGGCTCTCGACGAGGCGCGCGAGGAGGACATGCTCAGCCAGATCCGGCAGGAGGTGCTGCGGATCAGGCCGCAGGCCCCGGTCGAGCCGGCCCGGCTGGAGCGGGTGCGCCCGCGCACGCTGATCAGCCTCATCGCGGGCGCGATCGGCGCGTACTTCCTGCTGACGCAGCTCACCCACATCGAGTTCGGCCCGCTGATCTCCAACGCGGAGTGGGGCTGGGTGGCCGCGGCGGTGCTGTTCTCGGCGCTGAGCTACGTGGCGGCCGCGATGGCGCTGCTCGGGTTCGTGCCGGAACGGGTGCCGTTCCTGCGCACCGTGGCGGCCCAGGTCGCCGGCTCCTTCGTGAAGATCGTCGCCCCGGCCGCGGTCGGCGGCGTCGCGTTGAACACCCGCTTCCTCCAGCGCGCGGGCGTGCGTCCGGGGCTCGCGGTGGCGAGCGTCGGCGCGTCGCAGCTGTTCGGGCTCGGCTGCCACATCCTGATGCTGCTGGCGTTCGGCTATCTGACCGGTACCGAGAAGACTCCTTCGCTGTCGCCGTCCCGCACGGTCATCGGCGGTCTGCTGACGGTCGCGGTGCTGGTGCTCGTGGTGACCTCCGTGCCGTTCCTGCGGAAGTTCGTCGTCACGCGCGTGCGGTCGCTGTTCGCGGGCGTCGTGCCGCGCATGCTCGACGTCCTGCAGCGGCCGCAGAAGCTGGTCACCGGCATCGGCGGCATGCTGCTGCTGACCGCCTGCTTCGTGATGTGCCTGGACGCCTCGATCCGGGCGTTCGGCGACGAGTCGACCTCGGTGAGCATCGCCGGCGTCGCCGTCGTCTTCCTCGCGGGCAACGCCCTCGGGTCCGCCGCTCCGACGCCGGGCGGTGTGGGCGCCGTGGAGGCCACCCTCACCGTCGGCCTGATCGCGGTCGGCCTGCCCAAGGAGGTCGCCGCGCCCGCCGTGCTGCTCTTCCGGCTGCTGACCCTGTGGCTGCCCGTGCTGCCGGGCTGGCTCGCCTTCAATCACCTCACCCGCAAAGCGGCCCTGTGACCGGCCGATCCCGCCAAGCGGCCTTGTGACCGGCCGATCCCGCCAAGCGGCCTTGTGACCGGCTGAGACGCCGGCCGGACGCGAGCCTCCCTCGGACGGCCCGTGTCCCGCGCGCCACGGCGCGGGCGACCGCAGGATGGGGGCATGTCCCGCCCCTTCCGGCTCCGTGCCGCAGCCCTGTCCGCCTGTGCCCTCCTGATGCCCGCACTGCTGGCGGGCTGTGCCGAGGGGGACGAGCCGGCCCAGGACCTGACGCGGCAGAAGCTGGACTGGAATGCCTGCCCGGCCCCCGACGAGGCCCAGGGCGGGGGCGCGTCGCCGTCGCCGCTTCCGGGTGCCCGGGGTCAGTGGGAGTGCGCGACGCTCAAGGCGCCCCTGGACTGGGACGACCCGGACGGCGACACCATCGGCCTGGCGCTGATCCGCGTCCGGTCGAGCGGCCCGGAAGGGCAGCGGATCGGCTCGCTCATCTTCAACTTCGGTGGTCCCGGCGGCTCCGGCGTCACCACGCTGCCCGCGTTCGGCAGTGACTACGCCACCCTGCGCACCCGGTACGACCTGGTGAGCTTCGACCCGCGCGGGGTCGGCCGCAGCGCGCCCGTCACCTGCGAGGACGACCAGGAGCTCGACGAGCACTTCCAGCAGGACGGCACCCCCGACGACAGCGCCGAACGCACGGAACTGCTGGACAGCACCAAGGAGTTCAACGCGGCCTGCGAGGACAACTCCGGGCGGGTCCTGCCGCACGTGCGCACCACCGACGCGGCCCGCGACCTCGACCTGATGCGCCAGGTCCTCGGCGACGACGAGCTGTACTACTTCGGCATCTCCTACGGCACCGAACTCGGCGGCGTCTACGCCCACCTCTTCCCCGACAAGGTGGGCCGCGCGGTGTTCGACGCGGTCGTCGACCCGGCGCTGGACTACGAGCAGGCCTCGCTCGGACAGGCCCGGGGCTTCCAGCGCGCCCTCGACAACTACGCCGAGGACTGCGTCTCCCAGGTCGAGGAGTGCCCCGTCGGCGACAGCGTCCAGGACGTGAAGAACCGCATCGCCAAGCTGCTGCGGGACCTGGACCGCCGGCCCATCCCCGGCGTCTTCCCGCGCCAGCTCACCGAGACGATGGCGACGAGCGGCATCGCTCAGGCCCTGTACTCGAAGGACTTCTGGGCGTTCCTCACCGACGGTCTGGAGCAGGCGTACGACGGTGACGGCACGATCCTGATGGTGCTGGCCGACTCGATGAACGGACGCAGCGAGAACGGCGAGTACAGCAACCTGGTGCCCGCCAACGTCGCCATCAACTGCGCCGACGCCAAACCCCGTTACACCCCGGCGGACGTGGAGCGGCTGCTGCCCGAGTTCCGCGAGGCCTCCCCGCTCTTCGGTGACTTCATGGCCTGGGGAATGATCACCTGCACCGACTGGGCCGTGCCGGGCGCCGCCGATCAACCGGACGTCAGCGCTCCGGGCGCGGACCCGATCCTGGTGATCGGCAACACCGGCGACCCGGCCACCCCGTACGAGGGCGCGCGCAGCATGGCGAAGGCGCTCGGTGAGGGGGTCGGCGTGGAACTCACGTACAACGGGCAGGGGCACGGCGCCTACAACAGCGAGGACCGCTGCGTGCGGAACGCGGTCCACGGCTATCTGCTGGACGGCAAGGTGCCTGCGGCCGAAGCGGTCTGCCCCTGACCCGCCCGGCCGTGCGACGGCTGGGCGCAAAGGCAGGACCGACGACGAAAGGCCCAGCTCAGAGGGTTTTCCACAGGCCTCCCCGGCCGACGCCGGACCTGCCTACGATGTCGGGACAGCCGTTCGCCGCACGACGCGGACGGACCACGAGGGGGGATGTGCAGATGACCCGGTTCACACGGTGGGCGGCCCTGACCGCCGCCGCCGCACTGCTGACGGCCGGCTGCAGCGGGGGCGGACCGTCGAAGGACGACGCAGGCGAGGACGACAAGGCAAGCGGCGCCGGCGCGATCGACTGGGGGCACTGCGAGGCGACCGAGGACGGTCCGGCGCCCGGCGACGAATGGCGGTGCGCCACGCTCGAGGTGCCGCTGGACTGGTCGCAGCCGGACGGCGAGACGATCGACCTCGCCCTCATCCGCGCCGAGGCGACGGGCGACGACCGCATGGGCTCCCTGCTGTTCAATTTCGGCGGTCCTGGCGGCTCGGGCGTCTCCACCCTCCCCGCCTACGCCGACATGGCCGCCGACCTGCGCGAGCGCTACGACCTGGTGAGCTGGGACCCGCGTGGGACGGGCGCGAGCGGCGGTGTCCGCTGCCGCGACGACAAGGCCATCGAGGCCGCCGAGTCCTCCGTGGACTGGACGCCGGACACCCCGGCGGAGGAGCGGGTCTTCCTCGAGGACGCGGCCGACTTCGGCAAGGGGTGTCAGAAGGCGGCCGGAAAGCTGATGGCGCACGTCTCGACCACCGACACCGCCCGTGACATGGACCGCATCCGGCAGGCCCTCGGCGACGACCGGATGCACTACTTCGGCATCTCCTACGGCACCGAGCTCGGCGGGGTCTACGCCCACCTCTTCCCCGAGAAGGTCGGCCGGATGACGCTGGACGCGGTGGTCGACCCGACGGCCGACGCGATCGGCCACGCCAAGAACCAGACCCGCGGCTTCCAGACCGCCCTCGACAACTACCTCCGGTCCACCGGACGCGACCCCGAGCAGGGCTCGCGGGAGATCGCGGACCTGCTGGACCGGGTCGACGCCGAACCGCTGCCGACGTCCTCCTCCGGCCGCGAGCTGACGCAGTCGCTGGCGATCATCGGCATCGTGCTGCCCCTCTACAGCGAGGCCAGCTGGCCGGCGCTCACCAGCGCGCTGGACGCGGCGCAGGACGGGGACGGCACGGAGCTGCTGGCCCTCGCGGACGGGTACAACGAGCGGGACGCCTCGGGCGGCTACGGCACCACGACCCACGCGCAGCGGGTCATATCGTGCCTGGACGACAAGCAGCGGCCGACGGTCGAGGAGACGAAGAAGCTGCTGCCGGAGTTCGAGAAGCTCTCCCCCGTCTTCGGCCCGTTCCTGGGCTGGGACACGGCCGGCTGGTGCCACGACTGGCCGGTGCCGGGCCAGTTCGAGACGCCGGAGGTGAGCGCCCCGGGCGCGGAGCCGATCCTGGTCGTGGGCAACACGGGCGACCCGGCCACCCCCTACGAGGGCGCGCGGCGGATGGCGGACGAGCTGGGCGAGGGCGTCGGGGTGGTGCTGACCTGGAAGGGCGAGGGCCACGGCGCCTACGGCAGCGGCAGCGACTGTGTCGACTCGACGGTGAACGCCTACCTGCTCGACGGCACGGTGCCTCAGGACGGCAAGGTCTGCTCGTAACGGCGTCGAGGGCTCCGGGCACACCCCGAGGTGGTGCCCGAAGCCCCCGACGAGGACCCGGTGACGGCCGGCGCGGTCGTGCGGACCTCTCCGTCCGGTGCCGCCTAGTAGACCGGCTTCTCCGGCTCGATCTGGTTGACCCAGCCGATGACGCCGCCGCCGACGTGGACGGCGTCGGAGAAGCCCGCGGACTTCAGGACCGCGAGGACTTCCGCACTGCGGACACCCGTCTTGCAGTTCAAGACGATCTTCTTGTCCTGCGGCAGGCTCTCCAGGGCGTTGCCCATGAGGAACTCGTTCTTCGGGATCAGCCGGGCGCCCGGGATGGAGACGATCTCGAACTCGTTCGGCTCGCGGACGTCGATGAGCTCGATGCTCTCGCCGTCGTCGATCCACTCCTTGAGCTGCTTGGGAGTGATCGTGGAGTCGGCGGCCGCCGCCTGGGCCTCCTCGGACACGACGCCGCAGAAGGCCTCGTAGTCGATGAGCTCGGTGACGGTCGGGTTCTCGCCGCAGATTGCGCAGTCGGGGTCCTTGCGGACCTTGACCTGGCGGTACTGCATCTCCAGGGCGTCGTAGATCATCAGCCGGCCGACGAGGGGCTCGCCGATGCCGGCCAGCAGCTTGATGGCCTCGTTGGCCTGGATGGAGCCGATGGACGCGCAGAGCACGCCGAGGACGCCGCCCTCGGCGCAGGAGGGGACCATGCCGGGGGGCGGGGGCTCCGGGTAGAGGCAGCGGTAGCAGGGGCCGTGCTCGGACCAGAAGACGGAGGCCTGGCCGTCGAAGCGGTAGATGGAGCCCCAGACGTACGGCTTGTTCAGCAGGACGCAGGCGTCGTTGACCAGGTAGCGGGTCGCGAAGTTGTCCGTGCCGTCGACGATCAGGTCGTACTGGCTGAACAGGTCCATCACGTTGTCGGCCTCGAGCCGCTCCTCGTGCAGGACCACGTTCACGTAGGGGTTGATCCCCTTGATGGTGTCACGGGCGGACTCGGCCTTGGGGCGGCCGATGTCGGACTGGCTGTGGATGATCTGGCGCTGCAGGTTCGACTCGTCGACCTCGTCGAACTCCACGATGCCGAGCGTGCCCACGCCCGCCGCGGCCATGTACATCAGACCCGGCGAGCCCAGGCCGCCGGCGCCCACAAAGAGCACCTTGGCATTCTTCAGCCGCTTCTGCCCGTCCATTCCCACGTCGGGGATGATCAGGTGGCGGGAGTACCTGCGGACCTCGTCTACGGTGAGCTCGGGGGCCGGCTCGACCAGGGGTGGCAGCGACACGGGGACTCCGTTGGTCGGTCAATCACTACGGTTGTTCTCCGCTTAACACTGCCATGCCCTTTTTCATTCCGAGACACCCGTCCCGACACGCGAGACGATGTCGTCCCAGTAGCCGGGCAGCGGCCCCCAGGGATCCCCCGGTGCCGCGCGGCCGGTGCCCCGGTCCGAGTGGTCGGTGAAGTAGATGGTGCCGGCGCCCTGCCAGCGGGCGATGCGCAGCGCCTCCTCCAGGTGCGGCCGGGGCACGCCGTGCACGAAGTGGCAGAACCGCTCCGGCGGGTGGTCGGCGGTCCACTCGGCCACCTGGGACCAGCGGTAGTCGCTCCACGGGCCGGAGAAGGTGACCAGCTGGTCGGCGTGCTCGGCGTAGCCGGGGTACGGATGGGTGCCGTGCCCGAGGACGACGTGGGCGTCCTCGTGAACGACCCGGAGGGTGGCGACGGTGCGCCGCACCTCGGGCAGGTCCTCGCGGCCGGCGGGGCAGCGGTCCAGGAGGAAGCCGTCGACCCGGTACCAGTCGTGGAAGCGGTGGGCGTCGGAGATGATCTCCCCGAAGCCGCGCAGCCCGTAGGCGGTGTCGATGTGCCCGAGGACGCGGACGCCCGCGTTGCGCAGTCGGCCCGCCGCCTCCAGGCAGTGCGGGTCGGGCTGGACGCCGGGGCCGTCGGCGACGTTGAGCACCACCCAGTGCAGGGGGGTGCCGGGGCGGCCCAGCCGGTTCCACTCGTCAGGGGCGAGGAGTGGATGGGCCACGCCCGGGATGCCGAGGCCGGTGCCGAGCCCCGTGGCGGTGCGGCCCTGTCTGGACCGGGTCAGATACGGCATGCCGCCTCCATCCAGATGTCCGCGAGCGACTCCTCGAGGTTGATGCGAGGGCGCCAGCCGAGGCGGTCGCGTGCGGTGCGTACGTCGGCCTGCTGCCAGGTCCCGCACCCGTCGGGGTACGGGAACGCGGCGGGCGAGGCGGCGGTGGCGTGGTGCTCCGCCTCGGCGCGCGGGTGTCCGATGGTCGCCCGCAGGTGGGTCGCGTGGGCGGTGTGGGTGGCGTGGACGGGCCCGGGGTGGGGCAGGCCGTCGAGCTCGTTGAGGGCGCCGCCGTAGCCGGCCACCCGGGCGAGGATCCCGGCGGCGTCCCGGAGGCGGACGGCGCGGCCGGAGCCGATGTTGATGACGCCCTGCGCGGCGGAGAGCGAGGCGGCGTGCACGGCGCGGGCCACGTCGCGGACGTCGACGAAGTCACGTTGGGCGCCGAGGCCGCCGAGCTTCAGTTCGCCGTCGCCGGACTGCATGGCGCGGCGCATCGCCTCTGCGAGCCGGCCGAGCGGGGAGCCGGCCGGCGTGCCGGGTCCGACGGGCGAGAAGACCCGCAGCACCACGGCGTCCAGGCCGGAGCCGAGGACCAGCTCGGTGGCGGCGAGCTTGCTGACGCCGTACGGGCCGCCGGGGCGGGGGACGGCGTCCTCGGCGGTGGAGGAGCCCGGCTGGCTGGGGCCGTACTCGGAGCCGCAGCCGATCTGGACGAGCCGTGCCCCGCAGCCGCTGCGGCGCAGTGCTTCGCAGATGGTGGCGACGGCGACCGTGTTGTGCCGGGTCAGTTCGCGGGCGCCGCCCCGGGTGGCGCCCGCGCAGTTGATGACGACACCGGGGTGGACGGCGTCGAGGAAGCGGGTGAGGGCGCCCGGGCTGCCGGTGGCGAGGTCGAAGCGGACGTCGGCGTCGTCACCCCGGCCGAGGGCCGTGAGCTGGACGGCGGGGTCGGCGAGCAGGCGGTCGGCGACGAAGCGGCCGAGGTAGCCGTTGGCTCCGATCAGCAGGACCCTCATCGGTCGGCTCCTTCGCGGCGGTCGGTGACGGGACGGCAGGTCATGCGAGGTTCTCCTTAGAGGGGGGTCGAGGGCTCCGGGGCCGCGGTCGTCCGAGCCGTGCGGCGGTCGCGGCCGGTCACCGCGCCTGCTCCGGCCGCAGGTGCGCCGAGGCGCGGGCGAGGGTGCGGGAGGCGTGCACAAGCAGGGTCAGGGCGCCCGCACCGCAGGTCAGGACGGGTACGGCGGAGGGGCCCGAGGCGGCGGTGAGGGCCTCCACCGGTGCGCCCAGCGCGGCGCAGCCGGGCAGCCGGGCCGCGAAGACGGTGGCGGGCGCGAGCACCTGGGCGACGGCGGTGAGCATGAGGATCACGCGCGGGGCGTGGGTGAAGCCGTGCACGGTGAGCAGCCGGGCGACGAAGAGGAGGACACCGAGGGCGAGGACCGCCGGGGAGACGGGCCCCGCGTCCAGGAACGGCGCGCACAGGGCGACGAGCGCGGCCAGCGCCCCCAGGAACAGGGCCACGGCGCCGAGCAGCACGGGCCGGACGGAGGCGGCGAAGTCCTCCAGGCCGCGGCTGGCGGCGAGCTTGCGGCGCGCGTGGGCGAGGAACAGACCGGCCGTCCAGGTCGCGGGCGCGACGGCGAGGGTGAGGGCGAGGAGCGGCGCGAGGGCCACGGGCCAGTCGCCGTCGGCGGTGCCGTCGGGCAGTCCGTCGGGGCCACCGGCGACGGCGGTGCGCAGCAGGCCGTCGCCCAGCACGGCGTAGACGAGGAGCCAGCAGGTCCAGGAGCCGGTCGCCGACCGGGAGGCGAGGGCGTCGGGGAGGGCCAGCGGTCCGCGGCGCAGCGCGGCGCGCAGGGCGAGGGCGACGGCGACCACGCCGGCGGCGGCCGCGTACAGGCGGGTCTGGCCGTGGGTGCGGGCCAGGGCGATCAGCGCGGCGGCGCACAGCGTGCCGGGCAGCAGCGGGAGCAGAAGCACGGCGACGGACCGGCGGCGGTCTCCCTCGCGTGCCGGCGCGGCGGATGCGTCGGCCGCGGTGTCGGCGTCACGCGGGACGCGGGCGTAGAGCTCCTCCGCGAGGGAGAAGACGTCGCGGTGGCGGAAGCGGGCGGCGGTCCTGTCGGTGATGCCGTGGGCCTCCAGGCCCGCCGCGATCTCCAGCGGGTCCACGGCGCGTTCGCACAGCTCGCGGTGGCGGTGCAGCAGCACCTTGACCGGGTCGGCGGCGCCGCGGTCGAGTTCGCTCAGGTCGGTCATCGGACGGTCTCCGTGACGGGCTCCGGCGTCTCCACGGCCCAGGTGGGGACGGCGCGGGGGGTGGGTTCGGTCCAGTGGCCGGGGACGTGGGCCTCGGCGGGCGCGGCGAAGGGCTGCGGGTCTCCGGCGCCGTCGAGGACGGGCCGGCGTACCGGGGTGCGGGCGACGGTCTCGAGGTAGAGGCCGCGGAACGCCGCGACGTTCTGCTCGACGCTGAACAGTTCCAGCGCCCGGGCTCGCGCGGCCGCTCCGAGGCGCGCACGGCGCTCGGGGTCGCGCAGCAGCGAGACGCACGCCTCGGCGAGCGCCCGCGGATTACGCGGCGGTACGACGAGGCCGGTGCCGCCGATCACCTCGACGACCGCGCCGACGTCCGTGGAGACCGTCGCGCGTCCGCAGAACATCGCCTCGATCAGCCCGACCGGGAACCCCTCGACGACGCTGGACAGCACGGTGACGGCCCCGCCGGCGTGGACGTCGGCGGTGGTCTCGGCGCCGGGGCCGCCGGGTTCCTCGAAGGACACCGGGTTCCGCCCCACGGCGTGCGGGCCGTCGGCCTCGTCCGGGAAGAGCTGGGCGGCCAGGGCCCGGCAGTGGCCGAGGTAGGCCTCACCCTCGGGCCCTGAGGGGCGGCCGACGATGCGCAGCCGGGTGCCGGGCTCGGCCGCGCGGACCTCCGCGAAGGCGTGCAGCAGCGAGACCAGGTCCTTGGCGGGCTCCACCCGGCCGAACCAGACGAGGGTGTGCGGCCCGGCGTGCTCCTGCTTCTCCTGCCTCTCCTGCTTCTCCTGCCTCTCCTGCTTCTCCCGCTTCTCGTCCTTCTCCCGGTCCCCCGGCCGGCGGTCCTCGCCGACGCGCGCGAAGGGCGTGGCGTCCAGGCCGGGGTGGATGGTGCGCAGTTTGGCCCGGTCGGCGCCGCAGCGCTCCTGCCAGCGACGGGCGTGGGCGTTGCCGGGGACGAGGTAGGAGGCGGCACGGTAGGTCTCGGCGGTCAGCAGGCCGTGGAAGGCGGCGAGCAGGGACCGCACGGCGGGCGAGGCGTCGGGGCGCGTGAGGTAGTGGGTGCGCAGACGCACGCCGTACTCAGTGACCACGAGCGGGACGCCGAAGAAGTGGCGGGCGAGCAGGCCCGGGAGCGCGGCGATGCCGCCGGACGCGGCGTGGCAGAGATCGACGGCGCCTAGGCCGTCCTCCTCGTACCAGTCGAGCGAGAGGGGGCGCAGGGCGCGCTCCAGGTGGTCGGCGACGGTCAGCAGGTCGGAGACGCGGGCCTCCCGCGCGGCGCGGCGGGCTCCGGGCGCTCGACAGGCACGCTCCAGGGCGCGCACGGCCTGCTCGGAGCGCAGCGCGGCGACCAGTCCGCCCTCGTCGCGGGCGAGCTCGGCGAGCCCGTGCAGCGCGTTGGCGAAACGGTCCGCCTCAGCGGTGCCGGGCTTCTCGGCGATGCCGGGCCCCTGGGCGGTGCCGGGCCCCTGGGCGGTGCCGGGCCCCTGGGCGGTGCCGGGCTCCGCGGCGGTGCAGAGGGCGGCGGCCAGTTCGCCGTAGTGCTCGGTGAAGCGCCGGCGGGCGCGGCGGCCGTGGACCACCCCGTCCTCCTCAGCGACCCACAGCGGCGCCGTGCGCACTCGCTGAACCTGGGGCGGCAGCTCGACCCATCCCGCGTCCTCCTGGGCCTGGCCGGTGCTGAACGCGTAGACGTCGAACTCGTGTCGGTCGAGCCCGCGCACCAGGCGGTCGCACCACACCCCGCCTTCACCGCCCACATACGGATAGCCACCCTCCGTAAGCAGTCCGATGCGCACGTGTGCACCCCCGTTCTCCCGTCGGGAGCCGCCGTTGGCCCGGCGGCTCGCAGCGGGACGAACGTATGCGGACAGGACGGTGGCGTGATGGACGGTTGTCCATCACGCCACCAGAAGGGGTGAACGGGCGTAACTTTCCCGTGCGAATCGCGTTTGGCCGTGCTGAGACCGGCGTACTACGGGCGCTCGCCCGGTCCGGGGCCACCACCCGGCGCGCGCCCCCGCCGCGGAGGGCCGGCCCGGTCGGCGGGGCGGGTCAGCCCTTGGGATAGGGCCAGGCGTTGGGCCGGCAGCTGATCCCGCCGTACTCGAGGAACTTGGTCTGCTGCTGCATCACCGGGGCCAGGTCGCCGTCCTTGTCACAGGTGACGTGGTTGTGGCCGAGGCGGTGGCCGATCTCGTGGTTGATCAGCATCTGGCGGTACGCGAACATCTTGTCGCCGTACGTCTCGGCGCCCTGCGCCCAGCGATAGGCATTGATCATCACCCGCTCGGTGGCCGCGGAGTCGCAGGAGACGTTGTCCTGGGTGGTGTCCAGGCCCGACTTGGCGCACCAGTCGGCGGTCGTCTCGGGACTGGCCAGGGTGATCACGAACTCGGCGTCGCCGGTCTCGATCCGCTCGAAGGCCAGGCCGTCGTGCGCCCAGCTCCGTCTGTCGTTGAGCGTCCGGTGCACGGCCTCGGCGAACAGCGCGCCGTCCAGGTCGAGCCCGCGCTCCACGTCCACGCGGTAGGTGACCTTCCGCCCCTTGCCGGGCGCCTTGTCGATCCCCTTGACGGCGTAGAACGTGCCCGTGCCCGCGCGGGTGGCGGCCAACGGGAACGTGCGGTCCATCTGCTGCTCGTACGTGAGCGGCTTCGCCGTGGGCGCGTCGGGCGTCGCCCTGTCGTCGCCGCGCGAGGCCGACTCGCGCGCGTCGCGCGCCTGCTCGCCGGCGGACTGCGACTGGACGCTCGGACTGTCGTGCTCGTCGGCGACCTGCCCGGCGACGACGACGGCCAGCACGGTGGTGACGGCGGCGGCCGCTATACCGGTGAACGCGCGCCCCTTGCCGCCCCCGGTCTGTGCGGGGACACCCGTCGGCGGCTCGTCGTCGACGGCGTCGGTGTCGGTGTCCGAGGGGACGCCGGTGTCCGGGGCGCCGTCCCAGTCGGTGACGGCGGCGTACGGGTCCCCGGGGCCGCGGGTCACGGGCTTGCGCGGGGTGAAGAGGTCGTCGCTCTCGTCGAACGCCTCCACGTAGTCCCGGCGCGGCCCCTCCACGGGCGCCTGGCGCTGCCTCGGCAGGGGCACCCCCTGCCCGGCGGCCGGCGCGCCGTACCCGGCGCCGGCGGCGGTACGTCCGTGCAGGTTCCCCCAGCCGCCCCCGGTCTCCTGCTGCTCGGGGTGCCCGCCCCGGACCCGGCGAGTGCCGTGCGCGGGGGTGCCGTCCGCAGAGCGCGGAACACCGTGCGGAGCGGTGCCATCGCCGTACCTGGGAACACCGTGCGGAGGGGTTCCGTCCCCGTGGCGCGGCCCGCCTTGCGGAGGAGGTCCGCCCCCAGGGCGGGGCGGGCCCTGTGCGGGAGCCGCGTTTCCGTGGCGCGGGAAGCCGTGGGGGGGAGTCCCCTCGCCGTACTGCGGCACACCGCGCGGCGGGGTGCCGTCGCCGTACCCGGGCGCCCCCTGGCCTTGACCGCCGTACCCGGGCGCGCCCTGCGACTGACCGCCGTACCCGGGCGCACCCTGCGACTGACCGCCGTACCGGGGGACGCCGCGCGCCGGGGTTCCGCTCTGCTGCCATCCGTCCGGCACCGGCGGTACGCCCGGGGCCGGTCTGCCGCGCCCCGGGGCCCCGTACCCGTGCACCGGGGTGCCGTGCGGCGGAGTGCCCTGCGCCTGCTGCCGCGGCAGCGCCGCGCCCTGGCCGGTGTCCCGGCGGTCGTCGAACCGCGCCTCGGGCGCGTCTCGTACGCCGCGTGCGGCGGCGGCTGCGGTGGTGGGGTCCGCGGTGTCGCCCTTGGGGGCGGGCCCGCGCCGGCTGTGGCGTCCCATGTCGCGCCTCAGCCCCTTGTCGTCTCGATCGTGGCGGTCGGGCCACCGGTGTCGGCGGACGGACCCGGATCGCCCTTTGCGTCCGGCTGCACAGTATCGCCCTCGTCCGCAGGACCGGTCGCATCCCTCAGGAGTTCACGGAAGGCCGACGCCACGGTCTCCGGGTACTCCATCATCGCCACGTGTCCCGCGTCCGGGAGTGTCACGAGCCGGGAACCCCGGAAGTGGCGGGCGGCTCGCTGCGCCATGCGGAAGCCGACGAGCTGGTCGCGGCCGCCGTAGACGAGCAGGGTCGGCGCGAGCACCCGCTCGGCCTGACGCCACAGTCCGTGCTGGCCACCCAGCATGTAGGAGCTGACGAGGCCCCGGGCGGAGCGCGCCATCGCGTCCCAGAAGTACGGCAGCCGCTGTCGCCGCTCCATCTCCTGCACGGCGTGCCGGAAGCCCTCCGGCGCCACCCGTGAGGGGTCGCCGTAACAGAGGTTCATCACGCCTCGGACGCGCTGCTCGGCAGTCCACTCACGGGTGAGCCGGGTGAACAGGGGTGCGACGCCGGGCACGGCCAGCAGTCCGGTGGGGACGGCGGAGCGCTGCACGCGCAGCTCCGGCAGGGCCGGGGAGACGAGCGTGAGGGTGCGGACCAGGTCGGGTCGCACGGCGGCGACCCGGGTGGCGACCGCACCGCCGAGGGAGTTGCCGAAGAGGTGCACCGGTCCGCGGTCGGACGCCTCCAGACAGCGGATCACCGCGCGTGCGTGCGCGGTGATCGAGTAGTCGCCGTCGTCCGGCGGCGGGGAGTCGCCGAACCCGGGGAGGTCCACGGCCTCGCTGTCGACGGCGTCCTCCAGCAGGGCCATCAGGGGCGACCAGTTGAGCGACGAGCCGCCGAGTCCGTGGACGTAGAAGGCCGGCGGGCGTCCTTCGCGGACCGGCGGCCGGGATCTGACCGTGAGCGTGACGCCGGGCACCCGCACCGACCTCAGCCGCTCGCCCTCGGCCACCCGGACCGCCGCCGGCTCGGGCAGCACGCTCGTCGGCGGCACGGACGGCAGCTCGGTCGAAGACATGCGGCAATGTTACGAGACGATCACGTCGTGGTTCATGTGTTCGGCGTCACAGGATGGCATGGCGACCGAATCGGGTGTCTCCTAGGCTCGTACTGAGGGCACCCGTACGTGACCCCTGCCTGCCTCAGGGGTGTGACCAGGAAGGGAGCCCAGCGATGGCCGTGGATCCGACCGACCCCGAGACGTTCGAGGAGGACGAGGACGTGCAGGAGAGCCTGGAGTACGACGTCGAGGCGCCGGAGGTCGACGCGGCCGAGCAGCAGACGGAGGTACGGCCGGAGCAGGACGACCCGCTGGAGGATGTCGACCCCGACCGCGCCAACGAGGCGGACCTGGTGGAACAGGCGCGCGTGGTCCAGCTCGACGAGGACGACTACCGGTGAGAGATGCGTCGGCCGGGGCGACAGCCGTTCGGAAGGGGACGTGTTTTGCCCGCTCTGACAGCTTCTGAAACCGTCCGTGCCACTTTTCCCGCTGTCCGGTCCGTGAAATTCTGCACGCGCACCGCGCACATCAGGATTACCGAAAAGTACGATGGCGACGCGGCTGATCCCGCATGTGGACGACTATGGGAGGCGGCGTGACAGCCATCGAGCAGACGGACGCGGTACGCCCGAGGGGTACACGCCTTCCGCGCCGTGCCCGGCGGAACCAGTTGCTGGGCGCCGCCCAGGAGGTCTTCGTCGCGCAGGGCTACCACGCGGCGGCGATGGACGACATCGCCGAGCGCGCGGGTGTCAGCAAGCCGGTGCTGTACCAGCACTTCCCCGGCAAGCTCGACCTGTACCTGGCGCTGCTGGACCAGCACTGCGAGGCGCTGATCCAGTCGGTGCGGCACGCGCTGGCGTCGACGTCGGACAACAAGCAGCGCGTGCGGGCGACCATGGACGCCTACTTCGCGTACGTCGAGGACGACGGTGGCGCGTTCCGCCTGGTCTTCGAGTCGGACCTGACGAACGAGCCCGCCGTGCGCGAGCGGGTCGACAAGGTCACCAACGACTGCGCGGAGGCCATCTGCGACGTCATCGCCGAGGACACCGGCCTGTCGCGGGCGGAGTCGACGCTGCTGGCGTCGGGACTCGGCGGGCTGGCCCAGGTGGTGGCGCGGTCGTGGCTGCACAGCGACCGCAGCGTGCCGCGCGACCAGGCGGTGCAGCTGCTGACGTCGCTGGCCTGGCGGGGCATCGCCGGGTTCCCGCTGCACGGCAGCGACCAGCAGCACTGACCGGCGCGGCCGGCGGTCGTTTGTTCCCGTCGGCTGTTCGCTGTTGGCGTTGCCGGGCGAAGCGTGCGGATCCCCTCACCGGGCTAATGTGTGCAGGTACGGCGCGGAAGGTCGCGCACTTCACTGACCGTCGGAGGGACATAGCCGTGGAGGTCAAGATCGGCGTGCAGCACGCGCCCCGCGAGATCGTTCTGGAGAGCGGTCAGAGCGCCGAGGAGGTCGAGCGCGTGGTGGGCGAGGCGCTGGCCGGGAAGTCGCAGCTGCTGAGCCTCGTGGACGAGCACGGCCGCAAGATCCTGGTCCCGGCCGACCGTCTCGCCTACGTGGAGATCGGCGAGCCGGCCCCGCGCAAGGTGGGCTTCGGCGCGCTGTAGGGCTGTATGCGTGGCGGAAGGGCCCGGCGGTTGTCACCGCCGGGCCCTTCCGCGTGCCTGAGGGCATGCGCCCTCGAAACCCCCGGACGGCCTACAGGCGAGGCCGCGTGGGGAGGATTGGATTCCGCAGGTCAGGGGTAAACCGGGACAGGACCAAGACAGGGACGAGCAGGCCGGCCGTGTGGGAGGGACCCCGACATGCTTCTGGAAGCGCTCAGCTCCGCGATTCTCGGCCTGGCCCTGGCCTGGGGGGCGTACCACCGCCTGTCGCACCGGCTCCCCCGGCGTGCCCTCGTGCTGGCGACCGGTGTGGCGGGGGCTCTGTTCGGCGCCTTCGTCATGAACACCGCGCTGGACGCGGGGAATCTGCTGACGATGCTGGTGGGCGCGGCGATCGTCTCGACCGCCTCCCTCTCCCTGCTGCTGCGCCCGGCGGGCAGGCTCCGCCACTCGGCCACGGCCTGACCGCCGGCGGGCGGTCACCCACCCTCTTCGGCAGTGGGCGCCGACTCGCCACGACCACCTGGCCCGGCAGCTCCGCCTCTGCCGCCCCCGTGCGCCACCCCGCAGACCCGCAGCCCGGCGGCCCCGCAGCCCGGCAGACGGTCACGCCGTTCCGGCCAGGCGCGACGCCCCGTCGCCGTCAGCCAGGCCGTCTTCCGGCACAGTCATGCGGGCGACCGCCGGGCGCTTCTCATCGGGCCGGCCGCCCTGCCGGGCGGTCGCCCGCCGTCTTCCGGGCGCCGCGACCGGGCTGACAGTCCGCCCGGCGGGCGGACTGTCACGTGCGTGACTGCCACAAGGTCCGGCGTCGGCCGTCCCGGCCGGCCCGAGGCCGTGCAACGGATCGCCGTCAGGCGGCCAACCCCAGTGCCGCCATCCGCTTCGTGTGCGCCTCCGTGATGCGGGAGAACATGCGGCCGACCTCGGCCAGGTCGAACCCGTCCGCCACGCCGCCCACGAGCATCGTCGACAGGGCGTCCCGGTCGGCGACCACGCGCTGGGACTGGGACAGGGCCTCGCCCATCAGGCGGCGTGCCCACAGGGCGAGCCGGCCGCCGACGCGCGGGTCGGCCTCGATGGCCGCGCGTACCTTCTCCACGGCGAATCCGCCGTGCCCCGTGTCGTCCAGGACGGCCAGGACCAGCGCGCGGGTGTCGGAGTCGAGGCGCGCCGCGACCTCGCGGTAGAAGTCGCTGGCGATGGAGTCGCCCACGTACGCCTTGACCAGGCCCTCCAGCCAGTCCGACGGCGCCGTCTGCTTGTGGAAGCCGTCGTAGGCGGCCACGAACGGCTCCATGGCCTGCGTCGGCTCCTCGCCGATCTCGGCCAGCCGGTCCCGCAGCCGCTCGAAGTGGTGGAACTCGGCCGAGGCCATCTTCGCCAGCTCCGCCTTGTCCCCCATCGTGGGCGCCAGCTTGGCGTCCTCCGCGAGCCGCTCGAACGCCGCCAGCTCCCCGTACGCGAGCGCGCCGAGCAGATCCACGACAGCGGCACGGTACTGGGGGTCGGCGGAGGCGGCCGCCCAGTCCATGGCGGC
Organism: Streptomyces sp. BJ20; assembly: GCF_022869105.1. Taxonomy (NCBI): domain Bacteria; kingdom Bacillati; phylum Actinomycetota; class Actinomycetes; order Kitasatosporales; family Streptomycetaceae; genus Streptomyces; species Streptomyces sp. BJ20. The sequence goes on along the minus strand of NZ_CP094918.1, from coordinate 1,132,679 downwards.
GACGCCGGTCCGTGCGGCAGGGGTCTCGGAGGTTTCCGCGGCGTTGTCAGGGCTGTCAGAGCTCGTCATGCAGCGCACAATAGCCCGCTCGGCCTGCCCCGGAAGGTCCTGGTCGATCAGTGTGACGACGACTACGTGACCAAATCGGCCATGGCGTGTGCGCGAATCCGGGGTATGGTGGTAATGCGCCTGCTGAGCACTCTGACGTACTCGGATGTGTTCGACGGGCCGCAGCATGTATGAGGATGCCCGGTCGGTGGCCCGATCGGCTCCGACCCGACAGCCCTCTGTTCGTACGGCACATCGCGTACGGGATGCGGAGGGACACCTCAGCGGTACGAGCGCTCGAGCGTCGGCAGTGGTCCCGTGTCCTACGGCCGCGACCGTATGGCAGCCGTCGTCCCCGGCACGGTCCCTACACGACCCCCGCGCTCGCCTCGCACCGCGCACACAGAAGAGGCAGCACCCTGACTACGACGTTCCGAGAGCTCGGGATCCTTCCCGAGACAGCCGAAGCCCTTGAAGCCGTCGGCATCACCACCCCCTTCCCCATCCAGGAGATGACGCTCCCCGTGGCCCTCACGGGCACGGACGTCATCGGCCAGGCCAAGACCGGCACCGGCAAGACGCTCGGCTTCGGTCTTCCGCTCCTCGAGCGCGTCACCGTCCCCGCCGACGTGGAGGCGGGCCGCGCCAAGCCCGAGGACCTCACCGACACGCCGCAGGCGCTGGTCGTCGTCCCCACCCGCGAGCTGTGCACGCAGGTCACCAACGACCTGCTGACCGCCGGCAAGGTGCGCAACGTGCGCGTCACCGCGATCTACGGCGGCCGTGCCTACGAGCCCCAGGTCGAGGCGCTGAAGAAGGGCGTCGACGTGGTCGTCGGCACCCCGGGCCGGCTGCTCGACCTCGCCGGGCAGAAGAAGCTCAACCTGTCGCACGTCAAGGCGCTCGTCCTGGACGAGGCCGACGAGATGCTCGACCTGGGCTTCCTGCCCGACGTCGAGAAGATCATCAACCTGCTTCCGGTGAGGCGGCAGACCATGCTGTTCTCGGCCACCATGCCGGGGGCGGTCATCGGTCTGGCCCGCCGCTACATGTCGCAGCCCACGCACATCCGCGCCACCGCGCCGGACGACGAGGGCGCCACGGTCGCGAACACCAAGCAGTTCGTCTACCGCGCGCACAACATGGACAAGCCCGAGATGGTCGCGCGGATACTGCAGGCCGACGGCCGCGGCCTGGCCATGATCTTCTGCCGCACCAAGCGCACCGCCGCCGACCTGGCCGACCAGCTCAAGCAGCGCGGCTTCGCCTCCGGCGCGGTCCACGGCGACCTCGGCCAGGGCGCCCGCGAGCAGGCGCTGCGCGCCTTCCGCAACGGCAAGGTGGATGTGCTCGTCTGCACCGACGTCGCCGCGCGCGGCATCGACGTCGAGGGCGTCACGCACGTCGTCAACTACCAGACGCCCGAGGACGAGAAGACGTACCTGCACCGCATCGGCCGCACCGGCCGCGCGGGGGCGAAGGGTACGGCGATCACGCTGGTCGACTGGGACGACATCCCGCGCTGGCAGCTGATCAACAAGGCGCTGGACCTGGGTCTGGGCGACCCGGCCGAGACGTACTCCACCTCCCCGCATCTGTACACGGACCTGGGCATCCCCGAGGGCACCAAGGGCACCCTGCCCCGCTCCGAGCGCACCCGGGCCGGTCTGGACGCGGAGGAGATCGAGGACCTGGGCGAGGTCGGCGGTCGCGGGCCGCGCGGCCGCGGCGGCCGGGACGGCCGTGACGGGCGCCGCGGTGGCCGTTCCGACCGGTCCGAGCGTTCCGACGAGCGCGAGGCGTCGACCCGCACGCCGCGCCGCCGTCGCCGCACCCGTGGCGGTGCGCCGCTCGACGCGGCCGGGCAGCAGTCCGCCGCGCAGGCCGCCGTGGGCGCCGGTGAGACGGAGACCGGTGAGGTCCCGCGCACCCCGCGCCGTCGTCGCCGCACCCGTGGCGGGGCCACCGGCGCCGTGGGCACGGTGGAGCAGGGGGCCGCGGAGGCCGCCGTCGACACGGCCGAGGGCCCGTCGGTGGAGACCGCCGAGCCCGCCGAGAGCGTCGAGAAGCCGCGCCGTCGTCGCACGCGCCGGTCGGCCGAGCAGGCCCCGGCGGTGACGGAGCAGCCGTCGGTTCCGGCTCCCGCCGCCGAGCCCGTGGTGGCGGATTCCGTCGCGGTGGAGGAGGCCGCGCCGCGTCGTCGCCGTACCCGCAAGGCGGCCCAGGCCGCCGGGACGGCGGTCGAGACCGCCGAGAGCACGACGGAGACGGCCGAGGCCGCCCCGACGCGCACCCGGAAGACCGCCGCCAAGAAGGCGGAGGCCGCCGTCGACACCGCCGAAGGCACCGTCGAGGCGCCCGCCGAGGCCAAGCCGCGCCGCACCCGCAAGAAGGCGGTGGCGGCCGAGGCCGACGTCGCGACCGAGGCTCCCGTGGCCGAGGAGAAGCCGAAGCGCGCCCGGAAGACCGCCGCCAAGAAGGCGGAGGCCGCCGTGGACACGGCTGAAGGCGCCGAGGCCACGCCGCGCCGCCGGACCCGCAAGACGGTGCCCGCGCAGACCGCTCCGGAAGGGGAGGTCGCCGAGGCCGCCGCGCCGCGTCGCCGGACCCGTAAGACGGCCGCGTCCGCGCCGGAGGCCACGGAGACGGCGGAGCCGAGGGCGCGCCGCACCCGTAAGGCCGCGGCCCCCGTGGACTCCGCGGAGAGCTGACACCGCACCGACGCCGACGGCCCGGTCCCCGCTCGTGGGGGGCCGGGCCGTCGGCGTGTGCGCACCCGTTACCCTCACCCGGGTGATCACCGCCCTCTCCCCCGCTCACCTCCCCGAGCTCAGTCCTCGCCGACTCCCCACCACACGGGGCGAGTTCGCCGTCCTGGACGTGACGCCGCGTGCCGGTGTCACGGTGCGGGGGACCGTGCTGCTGCTGCCCGGCTACACCGGCAGCAAGGAGGACTTCACCCTGGTCCTCGAGCCGCTCGCCGCGCGCGGCTACCGTGCCGTCGCCGTGGACGGACGCGGCCAGCACGGCTCGGACGGTCCCGCCGACGACGAATCCGCCTACGCGCAGGACGAGTTGGCGAAGGACGTACTGGCGCAGGCGCGCGCGTTCGACGCCCCCGTGCATCTCGTGGGGCATTCGATGGGCGGTCAGGTCGCCCGTGCCGCCGTGCTGCTGGACCACACCCCGTTCCGCTCACTGACGCTCGTCTCCTCCGGCGCCGCACGCGTCTCCGCCTCGCAGGAGCAGCGGGTGACGTTGCTGCGGGACGCCCTCGCGGTGATGTCGATGGAGGAGTGCTGGGAGGCGATCCTGGCGATGGGCCCGCCGGAGGAAGTGGGCGGACCCGCACGGGGCATCGGCGGTCCGGAGCAGCTCCAAAAGCGCTGGCTGTCCACCAAGCCCGCCCAACTGCTGGCGACTGGGCGACAGTTGTGCGCCGAGCCGGACCGGGTCGCGGAACTGGCCGCCGTCCCGCTGCCGTTCCACGTGCTGTCCGGCTCGCACGACGACACCTGGCCGGTCCCCGGCCTCGACGCCATGGCCCGCCGCCTGGAGGCCCGTCGCACGGTGGTCGACGGCGCCGGGCACACCCCCATGACCGACCGCCCCACCCCGACGGCGCAGTACCTCGCCGACTTCTTCGACACCTTGGCGGTCCGATGAACCACGCTCGCAGTGCGGCCGTACTTCTCCTGCTCACGGCGGCCGTCGGCTGCACGTCGCAGGCGGCCACCCCCGAGCCTGTGGCCTCTTCGCCTCCGGCCACCTCCGCCGGCGTCAGCCCCGACCCACTGCCGAGCGACACGGTGACCCCGCCGCGACTCGACAGCCAAGCCGGCAGGTACGGCCCCGCCCGCGGCAGCGCGGTCTTCAGCTACGCGGCCGGCGTCCGGGACGTCCCCCTGCGCTTCTCCTTCCAGTGCCAGGGCTCCGGGAGCCTCAAGGTGCGGATCCCGGTACTGCACGCGAACTTCCCGATCCAGTGCGACAGGGGGGATCTCCCCGAGAGGGGCGTCGACTTCGCCGTCCCGGCCGCCCGTCTGGCCGGTACCGTGCACGTGACCGCGCCGCCCGGCGTGACCTGGGCGGGGGCCGTCGGCCGGGGCGATCCCGAGGAGGAGCCCTCCATCCGGCGGCGGGGGCCCGGCGAAGGGGCCTAGTACTGCGTCTGCAGGTGGTCCCAGAAGCCGTCGCGGAGGGCGCGGCGCAGGTCGGCCTGGCCGCGCAGGGAGTACTGGAGGAGTCCCTCGGCCTCGACCAGCAGGTCCTGGTCGACGGAGCCGGGGAGGTAGGGGTGGCCGGGGAGCAGCTCCGTCATGGTTTCGCGTCCGCGCGACACCAGCCACTTCGCGGCGATCTGCGCGCCGACGAAACGCACGTCCTCGCGGGTGGGCCGGCCGCCCGCCGGTTCGTACGCGGGCGCCGTGCGCCGGGAGACGTACGGCTTGAAGAAGTCGAGGTCGAGGGTGCGCTGACTGTCGACCTCCCAGAGCAGCGGCTCGGCCTGGTTGCGGCCCTCCGGCGCCTCGATGCCCCACAGGTGGACACGGGCGCCGTAGCCCTGGGCGGCCTCGACGGCGGAGACCAGGTCCTCGTCGCCGCCGAGCAGGGCCGCGTCGCTGATGGCGCGGTACCGGGCCAGTGACTCCAGGTCGGAGCGGATCAGGGAGTCGACGCCCTTCTGCTGGTTGTTGGCGTTGAGGTTGCCTAGGCGGACCTTGACGTCGGGCAGTTCGGCGATGGACTGCTGCTCGGCGGTGTGGATGCGGCGCCGGGCGCCGTCGTACCAGTAAACGCGCAGCAGCCTGCTGTCGGCGAAGACGGTGCGGGCGCGGTCGATGAGCGCGTCGATCAGTCCTTCGGCGTCGAGGTCGAAGGCGCGGCGGTCCTCCGTCCCCGCGACGAGCCGCCCCGCGGCCGCGTAGAGATAGCCGGCGTCCACGAAGATCGCGTGCGTCGAGGGTGTCTTGGCCACCTCGGCGAGCATGCGCTGGAGCAGCTCGTTCGTGCGGTCGATACGGGCGTGCAGAGCCGCGAGGTCGTCGTTCATCGCTTCTCATTGTTCCGCCGGTCACGCTACGAACACAACCGGTCCCGGTCGGTCCCGTTCGAAAACCTTACCCGTCAGTATTTAGCTGCTCGAAAATTTTCCTTAGCGTAGGGAATGTTTGCATGACACAGCCCGTTGGGCCATGTGCGGCACACGGGCCCGTCCGGTCCGTGGGCCTTCACCCAGTAGTTCTCCTTCAGGAGGATGACCAGACGAAGGGAGAAGCCCTTGCGCTTCGAAATCATGCGACTCGACGACGTCGACGGCACGGCCGTGGACTCGACCGTCGTGGACGCCGCCTCCGTCAACCGCATCGTTCAGCAGGCTGCCGCCGTGGGGCAGCGCCTGTGGATCCGCCCGGCCGACACATCGGCCTCGTAATCTGTGCGCATGCTTGAGGAGCCCCCGTACCACTCGGGTACGGGGGCTCCGGTGTGCTCGCGGCCGGACGTCACGCGCCCTGGATCACCTGCGTGACGCCGTTGATGATCTGCTGCACGGCGATCGCGGAGAGCATCATGCCCGCGAGCCGCGTCACCAGGACCACGCCGCCGTCCTTGATGACCCGGATGATCAGCAGCGAGTAGCGCATCACCAGCCACAGGACGACGTGGATGGCGAGGATCGCCGACCACACGGAGACCTGTCCCGCCACGCTGTCGGCCTTCTCCACGGCGAGGATGACCGACACGATCGCGCCGGGACCGGCCAGCAGCGGCATGCCCAGCGGGACCAGCGCGACGTTGACGTCCTTGGTCTGCTGGGGCTCGTCGGTCTTGCCGGTGAGCAGGTCCAGCGCGATCAGCAGGAGCAGCAGACCGCCGGCGATCATCAGCGCCGGTATGGAGACGTGCAGGTAGTCCAGGATCTGGTGACCGAGCAGACCGAAGACGACGATCACGCCGCCCGCCACGCACACCGCCTGGAAGGCCATGTGCCGCTGCGCCTTGGCCGGGCGGCCCGCGGTCAGCGCGAGGAAGATCGGGGTGATCCCAGGGGGATCCATGATGACGAAAAGGGTAAGGAAGAGAGAGCCGAAGACGGCGACGTCGAACATGACTGCCTAGCGCGAGAACGAAAGTGAAAGAGAAAGGGCGTGTGGGAGCGGGACGCCGGACCCGGCGGTCACCGCGGGTGTCAGACCGCTCCGCCGGTCCCCGGCACCGGGAACGCCCCGGTCGCGCGCCGCGTGATCTCGCCGTAGACCTCGGGGTCGGTGGAGAACTCGCCGAGGACGCAGGTCTTCCGGCTGCCGTGGTAGTCGCTCGACCCGGTGACCAGCAGCCCCAGCTCGCCCGCCAGGCCGCGCAGCCGCGCCCGGGTGCCGGGGTCGTGGTCCATGTGGTCGACCTCGATGCCGTCGAGACCGGCCCGGGCCAGCTCCGCGATCGCGGAGTCCGGCACGGTCCTGCCCCGCTTCACCGCGGCGGGGTGCGCGAAGACGGCGACGCCGCCCGCGTTCTTCACCAGCCGCACCGCCTCGAAGGGGTCGGTCTCGTGCTTGGGCACGTACGCCCGGCCGCCGTCGGCGAGCCACTCGGGCGTGAAGGCGTCGCTCACGCTGTCCACCACGCCGAGCTCGACCAGCGCGCTGGCCACGTGCGGGCGGCCCACCGAGCCGTTCCCGGCGATCCGCGCGACCTGTTCCCAGGTGACGGGCACGCCCAGCTCGTTCAGCTTGGCGATCATGCCCTTGGCGCGTGGCACCCGGTCGTCCCGGACCAGCTCGCGCTCGGCGAGCAGGGCGGGCTCCTCGGGGTCGAAGAGGTAGGCCAGCAGATGCATGCTGACGCCGTCGAGGCGGCAGGAGAGCTCGGCGCCGGTGACCAGGGTGAGGCCCTGGGGCAGCGCCGCGAGCGCCTCGGCGTGGCCGCGCGTGGTGTCGTGGTCGGTGAGGGCCACGACGTCGAGCCCGGCCGCGGCGGCCTTGCGGACCAGCTCGGCCGGGGTGTCCGTACCGTCGGACGCGGTGGAGTGGGTGTGCAGGTCGATGCGCACGACGCGGTACTCCAAGCGGGGCGGACGGACGGGGACGCTCCAGGATAACCGGATTTTCGGCCACTCCTGTCACACCCGAACCCGGCGGGCGCCCCCTACATCACCGATGACACCGCGCTACTTCTCCAGCAGACGCGGGGACAGCGCTCCGCAGGGCACCAGCTCGACCTCGGCGCCGGCGTCCCGCAGGTCGGCGAGCACCAGCTCGTCGTACATCAGCAGACCCGACTGCTCGGGCCACACCACCGCCCACAGCCACAGGCCGAGCGCCTCGCCCGCGAACACGGCGCGGTCGTCGGGCGTGCGGGCGACATGCCAGAGCGGGGTGGGGCGGCCGGCCGCCAGCACCTTGGCCTGGGGCGGTTTCTCGACGTCCATGAAGGGTCCGGGGTCAGGGCCGTCGATGCCCGCGTACCGCGCGCCGAGTCCGACACCGAGCTCCTCGGCGACCAGGATGAGCTCGCCCATCCCGCCGAGCGGCCCGGGGCCGGTGCACGCGACGGCCGTCGCCCGGCCCCCGCTGCGGTCGTCCCCCGCGGACGCGACACCGGTGAAGAGCCAGCCCACCGGCAGCGGCCACGGCATCCACACCGGCACCTTGGTGCGGTGCACGACGACTTCGAGGGCCTCGACGCTCGGCGGTATCACGGGCTGCAGCGGGTGCACGGTGCCGTGCACGTCGCACTGCCACGCGTCCGAGAAGAGGCCGGGAGCCCTGACCCGGCCACCGCACTTCGGGCAACTGGGTTCGCCCCTCATAGAGCCCCACGGTCCTAGCTCCACGGCGCCACGTCAAGGACGATCACCCGACCGGGCGGAACGGCGGCCCACGAACGAAGATAGATGTAGCTTGCATTAATTAGGTTGGCTAACCTACCGTGTTCGTATCCCAACCATTTCGCGCGGCCGTCCTTGCACCTTCTCTCCGGCGGCCGTCACTCCCACGTCCCGGGATTGGAGCACCCATGGACCCCATCGACACGGGATCGGGCAGCATCCTCAGGCAGCCGAAAGCCGTGTGGGCGACCGCCGGCGCGTCCGTCGTCGCCTTCATGGGCATCGGCCTCGTCGACCCGATCCTGCCGTCCATCGCCGAGGGCCTCGACGCGACAGCGGGACAGGTCTCCCTGCTCTTCACCTCGTACTTCCTGATCACCGCGCTGGCGATGCTGGTGACCGGCTTCGTGTCCAGCCGCATCGGCGGGCGCAGGACGCTGCTGCTGGGCCTGGCGCTGGTCGTGGTGTTCGCCGGGTTCTCCGGCACCTCGGGGTCGGTCGGCGAACTGGTCGGCTTCCGCGCCGGATGGGGACTGGGCAACGCGCTGTTCGTCTCCACCGCCCTCGCCGTCATCGTCGGCGCCGCGGCGGGCGGCAGCGCGGCCGCCATCCTGCTGTACGAGTCCGCCCTGGGCCTGGGCATGGCCTGCGGTCCGCTGCTGGGCGCGCTGCTCGGCGACGCGAGCTGGCGCTACCCCTTCTTCGGCACGGCCGCCCTGATGGCGGTCGGCTTCGCGTGCATCGCCGCGTTCCTGAAGGAGCAGCCCCGGCCCGCCCGCAAGACCTCCCTGCTGGACCCGGTCAAGGCGCTCGGGCACGGCGGGCTGGCCTCCACGGCCGTCTCGGCGTTCTTCTACAACTACACGTTCTTCACGGTGCTGGCCTTCACGCCGTTCGTGCTGGACATGTCCCCCTACCGCTCCGGCGCGGTGTTCTTCGCCTGGGGCGTGCTGCTCGCCGTGTTCTCGGTGATCGTGGCCCCCCGGCTGCAGAAGCGGTTCGGCTCGCTGCGGGTGCTGGGCGGCTCGCTGGTGCTGCTCGCGGTGGACGTGCTGGTGCTCGGCCATGGCGGCCACACCGCGGCCGTCGCCTGCACCGTGCTGTCCGGCGCGCTGATCGGCGTGAACAACACGGTGTACACGGAGCTGGCGCTCGGGGTGTCGGAAGCGCCGCGTCCGGTGGCGAGCGCCGGGTACAACTTCGTGCGCTGGTTCGCGGCCGCCGCGGCGCCGTTCTTCGCGCCGAGGATCGAGGAGTGGAGCGACGTCCACATGCCGTTCACGGTCGCCGCGGTGACGGCGGTGCTGGGCGCGCTGGTGGTGCTGGTACGGCGCCGGTCGCTCACCGCCGAGGCCGAGGAGCTCCGCCCCCGGCACGCCACCGAGGACGGCGTGGGCGTCTTCGCCAACTGAGCCTCGTCGGAACGGCGTTGGTGAGCTTCCTCACTCCGGCGCTAGTCCAGCGGCACGGACTTCCGAGACGGGTCCCTGAGGTCCGTGCCGTGGTTCAGCCACCGCTCCTGGAGCGCCTGGGCGCCGTGCACGCGCTTCCAGGCGGCCTCGTTCGGCGTCATCGGCAGCAGCGGCAGGAAGCGCACGGGCTCCAGGGGCGCGTCGAGTTCGAGGTCCTCCACCAGGCCGCCCGGCTCGGCGACCAGCACCGAGGTGAACGGTGCGCCCGGCCACAGCGGCTCCCCCACGTCCAGCGAGGCGCCAGGGGCCACGACGAGCCCCTCGACCTGCGGGGACGCGGCGAGCACGGCGAGTGGACGGAGCACCTTGTCGGTGTCGGCGACGCCGCCGCGCACGGACAGCACCAGCTCGGCGCGGGGCCCGGCGACCGGGTCGGCGATCACGGCCGTGGGGTCCGTCATGGGCTGCGCGGACATGCCGAGGGACGCGTAGCGCACGATGTCCCCCTCGTGGAACCGCAGCACCTCGATACGGTCCGTGCCCAGAAAGGTGACCGCGGCGCGCGCGTCCGGCTCGCCCAGCGCGCTGCGCAGCCGGGCCTCGACCAGAGGAAGAACATCAGCCATGCGGCGAGCATAGAACTCGTCAGTACCGGGCAAAGCAGAGCCTTGACACAGCAGTCGGCTGATACGCTTGGCCGGTGGTTCGGGCAGCACGCGTCAAGCGTTCCGACACTGCCTGAACGCCTGTGTGACACTCCCCGCTCATCGGGGGATCCCCCAGGGGATCGTGATCGTCCCTCACGAGGGACCGGCCGGAGGAGGTGGGGCTGACATGGACCGAAGTCGACCGTGCAGTATCACCCGCTCTTCCGCCCGCTGAGGTAGCTGTTCCCCTTTCGGCTCCCGCCTTTCGCTTCGCGCGTCTTCATCGGAAGAGCACTCGTTTCGTTCTGACTGATCTGCCCCAGTAGCTGTATCAGCGACGAAGCTCGCCACCGCGACGGTGCGGTGCTCCCCGCTTTGTGGACGTGCCAAACATGCGCAGTCCAGGACGTCCTCATTCCGGGTTGTTCCACCCGTCGCCCCGGCGCCTCTCGTTGCCCGTTCGCGAAGGAGCCCGCCATGTCGATGATCCGTGACCTGCGCGCCGTGGTCCGTCCCGCCTCCCGCATCTCGCTCCGCAAGGAGAGCGGCCCGTACGAGACCTCGCGGGAGCGCGCGGCGGCCACCGCCGTCGTCGACTGCGCCGTCTACCGGGACGGCCGCCGCCAGGAGACCGAGGGCGGCCCGCTCGCCCCTCAGGACGCGATGCGCCGGGTGCGCCGCGACGGGGGCTTCGTCTGGATCGGCCTGCACGAGCCCACCGAGGCCGAATTCGCGGGCATCGCCGCCGAGTTCGGGCTGCACCCGCTGGCCGTGGAGGACGCCGTCCAGGCCCACCAGCGGCCCAAGCTGGAGCGCTACGACGACTCCCTGTTCACGGTCTTCAAGACCGTCCACTACCTCGACCACGACCGTGTCTCCTCCGGCAGCGAGATCGTGGAGACCGGCGAGGTCATGTGTTTCACCGGACGGGACTTCTTCATCACCGTCCGGCACGGCGGCCAGGGCTCCCTGCGCGCCCTGCGCCACCGTCTCCAGGACGACCCCGAGCTGCTGGCCAAGGGCCCCTCGGCGGTGCTGCACGCCATCGCCGACCACGTGGTGGACGGCTACATCGCGGTCGCCGACGCCCTGCAGGACGACATCGACGAGGTCGAGACCAAGGTCTTCTCCCCCGGCCGCAAGGGCACCCCGCGCGGCACCGACGCCGGTGAGATCTACCAGCTCAAGCGCGAGGTGCTGGAGTTCAAGCGGGCCGTGGCGCCGCTGCTGCGGCCGATGCAGCTGCTCAGCGAGCGGCCGATGCGGCTGATCGACCCGGAGATCCAGAAGTACTTCCGGGACGTCGCCGACCACGTCGCCCGGGTGCAGGAGCAGGTCGTCGGCTTCGACGAGCTGCTGAACTCCATCCTCCAGGCCAACCTCGCGCAGGCGTCCGTCGCGCAGAACGAGGACATGCGCAAGATCACCTCGTGGGCCGCGATCATCGCCGTCCCGACCATGGTCTGCGGGGTGTACGGCATGAATTTCGACTACATGCCGGAGACCCACTGGAAGTACGGCTACCCGGTGGTCCTCGGCGTCACGGTCGCCATCTGCCTCGGCATCCACCGCACGCTGAAGCGCAACGGCTGGCTCTGAGACGGCCGGCCCCGCCTGGATAGGCTGGGGGCATGACTGGCGAGCTGCTCGACCGGGCCCTCATCGAGGAGGCCTCGAAGAAGTCCGGCCTCATCTGGGTCGAAGGACCCGGCGCCCCGGCCCGGCCGCTGTGGCACGTGTGGCACGAGGGCGCCGTCTGCGTGGTCGGCGACGGCCCCGGCGAACAGCCCCTGACGGGACTCGCCGACGGGGCGGGGGCCGAGGTGACGGTGCGCAGCAAGGACAAGGGCGGCCGGCTGGCCACCTGGACGGCGACCGTCCGCGAACTGGCTTCCGGCTCCGAGGAGTGGACGGCGGCCGTCGACGCCCTCAAGGGCAAGCGGCTCAACGCCCCCGACGGCGAGGCCATGCCGGAGCGCTGGGCCCGCGAGTGCCGGGTGCTGCGTCTGGAGCCGACCGGCGCGACGGGCGCGCTGCCCGACGGTGACCTCTCCGCGGCCCCGCTGCCCACCCCGGCGACGACCAGGACGCCGATGCCGGCCGGGCTGCCGCGCCTGCTGACGAAGCGCAGGCGGCGCGGCTGAGGCGGCAGCGGCCCGCGGCCCGTGCCCTTCGGAGGATTCCCCTGAACACGTTCGGCGCTCCGGTGGCGGCACACACCTCCAGGCGGTGACGGTCGCTCCCTGTCACGTCCGTCGGATGGCGACCGGCCCCCGATGCTTGCCGGGTTCCGGCAGGGTGTTGCCCTCGAGGCTGCCGTGGCCCGCCGAGGTGCGCGGCGAGCGGCTCGATCATCATGGTGGCGCGGGCCCGCGCATCCGACGGCACCGGCACCGCGTCAGGCCGGTCCGGCTCAAAGGCCGGTGAAGCCAGGGAGGGAGACGCGGTGGTCGAGTCCGTGGTCGATGTGGTCGTCAACGCGGTCCCGCTGCTGATGGGACCGCTGATCGCGGGGGCCGGCTGGAGCACGTTGCGCAGACCGGACGAGATCCCCCACGTGGCGTCGGGCGGTCCCCGGTGGACGCAACGCTGCTGGTCCGTCGGTTTCGTGCTGCTCGGGGTCACGGTCACGGCCCTCGGCGGGTTCGGCCTCGCCGGACGCGAGGAGGTCTGGCCCGTGGGGCTGGTGCGCCTGCTCGCCGTGGGGCTCGTTGTGTCGTCGATGACGGTTGCGGCCGTGTGCCGGGCCCGGAATCGTCGCAGATCAGCGAGAGGGCCGGGGCTCGGGGCAGGGTGACCGACGTGCCCGCCTCGTGCCCGGACGGCCGGTGAGCGCGCTCGCTCGGCGGTCGCCGCGCTTCGTCTTCGGCCGACGGGGCTGGGAACGCGGCCTAAGAGGTCGGGAGCTGCTTGCCGTAGTCGAGGGTGTCGTCCTTGGCGGGCTTCTCCAGCGGGAAGTCGGTGCCCCAGGAGGAGAAGGTGAGGGTGCCGGCCTGCCCGGCGCGCACCAGCCGCAGCGGGTACGGCGTGCCCTCGAGGGAGACGTCCAGGGTGCCGCCGGCGCCGTCGTCGCCGGTGACCCGGACGGTGCGGGTCCCGCCCTGCTCGTGGTGGCCGTCCGTGCTGAGCTTGCCGTGCAGCGTCAGCAACCCGCCGAGCAGCACGTTCTTGTCGGTGAAGCCGATGAACTTGGTGTACGAGGGGTCGCCCTCGGGCACCTTGACGTACTTCGAGGCGAGCTTGTCCGCCGCCTTGGAGTCGCCGTCCCCGTCGCCGCCCTTGCCCCAGAAGGCGGCGTCGGCCTTCAGGTAGAGCTCCTGGCCGACGCGCAGCAGCCGGAAGGTCTCCCCCTCGGTGCTGACCGAGCCGATGCCGCCCTGCGGCTTCAGCCGCATGTCGAGGGTGTAGGTGCGGCCGCTGGTCTGCACCGAGCCGTGCAGCCGCACGGTGCCGGCGGACGCGGCCGCCTTCTGCGCCTTGGTCTGGATCTGGTCGGCGGGGAGTCTGCCGACGCCGTTCGTTCCCTCGTTCGGATCCTCGGAGCATCCCGTGAGCGCCGTCCCCGCCACGAGCAGCGCGCACACGGCGCCGGCCAGCGTGGCCCTGCGGGAACGGCCCGGGGAGATCGGAATCACAGGTGGGCTGCCTCTCTGAGGGGGGACCTGAACGGCGTACCGCAGAGTACCGGGACCGGTGGGGCCGGACGGAGCCAGTCCGTCCGGACCGGCCGCCAGCGCGGCACCGATCGGGACGGGCTAGCCTGAAGCCCGTCCGAGCGGGCAATCCGGAAAACAGACGCACCGGGCAGCACACGGCAAGGAAGACCTCCGCACGCACGCAAAGGAGCCGCCGGAATGGCATCGGGCGCACCCCGGTTCTTCGTCTCCCACGTCTCCGGCGTCGCCGTGTTCGACCCGGCGGGCGACCAGGTGGGCCGTGTGCGCGATCTCGTCGTCATCCTGCGTCCCGGCCGCCGTCCGCCCCGGCTGCTCGGCCTGGTGGTCGAACTCTCCACCCGGCGCCGCATCTTCCTGCCGATGACCCGCGTGACGTCCGTGCAGGCCGGCCAGGTCATCACCACCGGGGTGCTCAACGTCCGCCGCTTCGAGCAGCGGCCCACGGAGCGGCTGGTGTTCGGCGAGCTGCTCGACCGGCGCGTCACCCTCGTGGAGACCGGCGAGGAGGTCACCGTCCTGGACCTGTCGGTGCATCAACTGCAGGCGCGGCGCGAGTGGGAGATCGACCGGGTCTTCGTGCGCAAGGGAAGGAAGGGCGGCGCGTTCCGGCGCGGCAAGGGCGAGACGCTGACCGTGGAGTGGTCCGCCGTCACCGGCTTCTCGCTGGAGGAAGCCGGGCAGGGCGCGGAGAACCTGCTCGCCACCTTCGAGCAGCTGCGCCCCGCCGACCTGGCCAACGTGCTGCACCACCTCTCCCCCAAGCGGCGGGCGGAGGTGGCCGCCGCCCTGGACGACGAGCGGCTCGCGGACGTCCTGGAGGAACTGCCCGAGGACGACCAGATCGAGGTCCTGGGCGTGCTGGCGGAGGAGCGGGCCGCGGACGTCCTGGAGGCGATGGACCCCGACGACGCGGCCGACCTGCTGGGCGAGCTGCCCGAGGCGGACAAGGAGCGGCTGCTGAGCCTGATGCGCCCCGCGGACGCGGCCGACATGCGCCGCCTGATGTCGTACGAGGAGCACACGGCGGGCGGGCTGATGACCACCGAGCCGATCATCCTGCGGCCGGACGCGACCGTCGCGGACGCCCTCGCCCGGATCCGCGAGCCGGACCTGTCGCCCGCGCACGCGGCGCAGGTGTACGTGTGCCGGCCGCCGGAGGAGACCCCGACCGGCAAGTACCTGGGCACCGTGCACTTCCAGCGGCTGCTGCGCGATCCCCCCTACACGCTGGTCGGCTCGATGCTCGACGACGACCTGCGGCCGCTGGACCCGGAGGCGACGCTGCCCGTGGTCGCCGGGTTCTTCGCCACGTACGACATGGTGGCGGCGCCGGTCGTCGACGAGGCCGGGTCGCTGCTGGGCGCGGTGACCGTGGACGACGTGCTGGACCACATGCTTCCGGACGACTGGCGGGAGACCGAGTTCCACCTGGAGGAGGGGGAGGCGCCCGATGGCGGGTGAACGCGACGCCCTGCGGGAGCGGACCCTGGCCGGGGCCACGGCGGCGGGACGGCCGCGCGCGCCGCGGCTGGACCAGCCGCGCCCTCCCCGGCGGCGGATCGTGCCCGAGTGGGACCCGGACGCCTTCGGGCGGCTCTCGGAGCGCATCGCGCGTTTCCTGGGCACCGGGCGGTTCATCGTCTGGATGACGGTCGTCATCATCCTGTGGGTGCTGTGGAACGTGTCCGTGCCGAAGGAGCTGCGGTTCGACGAGTACCCGTTCATCTTCCTGACGCTGGCGCTGTCCCTCCAGGCCTCCTACGCGGCCCCGCTGATCCTGCTCGCGCAGAACCGGCAGGACGACCGCGACCGGGTCAACCTGGAACAGGACCGCAAGCAGAACGAGCGGTCGATCGCCGACACCGAGTATCTGACCCGTGAGATCGCCGCGCTGCGGATCGGGCTCGGCGAGGTGGCCACCCGGGACTGGATCCGTTCGGAGCTGGAGGACCTGGTCAAGGAGCTGGAGATCCGACAGAACGGCCATAAGGAGCATCACGGTACGCATCCGGCGATGCGGGCGGAACACCCGCCGGGACGTGACGCAGACGACCGCTGACGTCCTTACCGGCCGGTGTACCCGGAGCCGTACCATCGTCCTTATGGCTACGGAAGACGCGGTGCGCGAAGCACTGGCGACGGTGAACGACCCCGAGATCAACCGGCCCATCACCGAGCTCGGGATGGTCAAATCGGTGGAGATCGGTGCGGACGGTGCGGTCGCGGTCACCGTGTACCTGACGGTCTCCGGCTGCCCCATGCGCGACACCATCACGCAGCGCGTGACGGACGCGGTCTCCGGCGTCGAGGGCGTGACCCGGGTCGACGTGACGCTGGACGTGATGAGCGACGAGCAGCGCAAGGAGCTGGCGAACGCCCTGCGCGGCGGCCAGACCGAGCGCGAGGTGCCCTTCGCCAAGCCGGGCAGCCTCACCCGGGTGTACGCGGTGGCGTCCGGCAAGGGCGGCGTCGGCAAGTCCTCGGTGACGGTGAACCTGGCGGCGGCGATGGCGGCCGACGGTCTGAAGGTCGGCGTCGTGGACGCCGACATCTACGGCCACTCGGTGCCGCGCATGCTGGGCGCCGACGGGCGTCCCACCCAGGTCGAGAACATGATCATGCCGCCGTCGGCGCACGGCGTGAAGGTGATCTCCATCGGCATGTTCACCCCGGGCAACGCGCCCGTGGTGTGGCGCGGACCGATGCTGCACCGCGCGCTCCAGCAGTTCCTGGCGGACGTGTACTGGGGCGACCTGGACGTGCTGCTGCTCGACCTGCCGCCCGGCACCGGCGACATCGCGATCTCGGTCGCGCAGCTCGTGCCGAACGCGGAGATCCTGGTCGTCACGACCCCGCAGCAGGCCGCGGCCGAGGTGGCCGAGCGCGCCGGCTCCATCGCCGTGCAGACGCACCAGAAGATCGTCGGCGTGGTCGAGAACATGTCGGGGCTGCCCTGCCCGCACTGCGGCGAGATGGTCGACGTGTTCGGCACCGGCGGCGGGCAGACCGTCGCCGAGGGCCTGACCCGCACCACCGGCGCCAACGTGCCGGTGCTGGGCGCCATCCCGATCGACGTGCGGCTGCGCGAGGGCGGCGACGAGGGCAAGCCCGTGGTGCTGTCCGACCCGGAGTCCCCCGCGGGCTCGGCGCTGCGCTCCATCGCGGGCAAGCTGGGCGGCCGTCAGCGCGGTCTGTCGGGCATGTCCCTGGGGATCACCCCGCGCAACAAGTTCTGAGACCCGCACACACGCCGGAGGGCGCCGTCCGCTGCGGACGGCGCCCTCGTGGCGTTTCCGGGCGGCTCGCTCAGCCCTGGTAGGCGGCGATGTCCTTCACCACGGCGAAGCCCAGCCCGTACGCGCTCATCCCCCGGCCGTACGCGCCGACGTGGACGCCGGCCTGGGTGGAACCGGCGAGCACCCAGCCGTACTCGGACTCCCGGTAGTGGAACGGCGTGGGCACGCCGTCCACGGGCAGGGAGAGCGTCGACCAGTCCTCGCCCTCCAGATCGTCCGCCAGCACCCAGGCGGTCTCCGTCTGCTGCTCCAGCCAGTCGTCGCGCAGGGAGTGGTCCATGTGGCCGGGCCAGGTGAAGGACAGCAGCCCCACCCCGGCGAGCCAGGCGGCGGAGGACACCGAGGTGGCCTCCAGCAGTCCCGTGCCGTCGGCGCTGCGGCGGACCGGGTTGGCCGCGACGGTCACCACGACCGCGAACTTCTCCTTGGCGTCCTGGTCACCCCCGGCCGCGAACTCGCTGCGGACGGACGGCTCGTCGCCGTGTCCGACCGATCCGTGCTCCACGGCCCCGTCGGCCGAGTGGCCGACCTGCATCAGCCAGCGCGGCCCCGTGAAGGCCTCGTCGAGGCCGTACCAGGGGAAGGGCGCACGCAGGTAGCCGTCGACCGTACGCCGGGCGGAGGGGACTGGTTGTCCGTCCTCCGCGGCCGGCGCCTGCGCGACTGCAGAACTCGTCGTCTCCATGTGCCCGGACGCCTCCTCGCTCTCGTCGGACCGGGCGGCCCGCCCCCCTTTCGGGCGTACTCGTCCGTTCCGCACAACAACTCGGCAGCATAACCACCCTGCCGCCACAGGCAGGGAAACCGCCCGGCGCGTAGGGCGTTCGGACGCCCGGATCAGGCCGTCCGCAGCCCGGGTGGAGTATGAAACGCGTCACGTACGCGCCGGCGCACGCCCTGTGGGCCGGTCAGGTGGCGTCCATGTCGAAGGGCGGTCGGTCGCCGGCGGCCGGCGTCTCGGGCTTCTTCGTCATGTCCACCCGGCCGCCGGGGGCGGCGGGCGAGGGGGCCGGATCGGCGTCGCGCCCGTGGACGGCGTCCGTGACCTCGGCCATCTCCTTCTTCAGGTCGAAGCCGTTGCGGATCTCCTTCAGCCCCAGGTCGTCGTTGTCCAGCTGCTTGCGGATGAACGTCTTGGGGTTGAGGTCGTCGAACTCGAAGTCCTTGAACTCCGGGCCCAGTTCCTGCCTGATGTCCTGCTTGGCGCTCTCCGAGAAGTCCCTGATCTTCCGGATCGTGCGGGTCACGTCCTGGATGACCTTGGGAAGCTTCTCCGGACCGAAGATGAGCACGGCGAGGACGATGAGCGTCACCAGCTCGAGCGGTCCTATGTCATTGAACACCTGAAGCTCCTCGCGATGCCTTCGGTCCTCGGCCCTCGGTGCCGGTCGTTCGCCCTCCGTGGTCCGGGCCGGGTCCACGGTACCCGGACCTCCCGCACCACCGGTACCGTCCCGGCGTCCCGGCGGCGTCGGACGGGCGGCGCGTCAGTCGCCGTCGGAGGATCCGAGCACCAGCGACACCGTGCGTTCCTCGCCGTTGCGCTCCAGGGTCAGCTCCAGCCGGTCGCCGGGGCGGTGGGCGCGGGTCTTGACGATCAGTTCCTCGCCGGAGTGCACGGGGCGGCCGTCGACCTCGGTGATGACGTCGCCGGGGCGGATGCCCGCCTTGGCGCCGGGGCCGCCGGTGCTGACCGGGGGCCCGCCGTCGCTGCCCTCGGCCGCCACGCGGGCGCCGTCGCCGCCGTACTCCATGTCGAGGGTGATGCCGATCACCGGGTGCGTGGCCTTGCCGTGCTCGATCAGCTCCTCGGCGACCCGCTTGCCCTGGTTGATCGGGATGGCGAAGCCGAGCCCTATGGAGCCGGACTGGCCGCCCTCGGGGTCCAGGCCGCCGTCGGCCGAGCGGATGGCCGAGTTGATGCCGACCACCCGGCCCTTGCCGTCGAGCAGCGGTCCGCCGGAGTTGCCGGGGTTGATGGGCGCGTCGGTCTGCAGGGCGTCGACGTACGACACGTCGCTGCCGTCGCCGTTCTCGCCGCCTGCGGTGATGGGCCGCTCGCGGGCGCTGATGATGCCGGAGGTGACGGTGCCGGCCAGGTCGAAGGGTGCGCCGATGGCGACGACGGGGTCGCCGACCTGCACGTTGTCCGAGTTGCCGAGCGGCAGGGGGGTGAGCCCTCGGACGCCCTTGACCCGTACTACGGCGAGGTCGTAGCCGCTGTCCCGGCCGACGACGGTCGCCTCGGCGGTGTCGCCGCTGTGGAAGGTGACGGTGATGTCGCCGTTCTTCCCGGCGGGCTCGACGACGTGGTCGTTGGTGAGGATGTGGCCCCGGTCGTCCAGCACGAAGCCGGTGCCCGTGCCGGCCTTGCCGCCGCCGCTGACGTGCAGGGTGACGACGCTGGGCAGCGCCTGCGCGGCGATCCCGGCGACGCTGTCGGGGTCCCGGTCGGGCGCCTCCACACCGGCCTGCGGCAGCTCCACGGCGCCGATGCCGCCGTTCCGCTCCAGCTGCACGCCGACGACACCGCCGCCGACGCCGGACACGAGCGCGATGACCAGGGCGCCGCCGACCAGCGCGCGCCTGCGGCGACCGCGCCGGCGCTTCACGTCCTCCTCGACGGGGTCGGCCTGCTGCAACGGGGCGACGGCCGCCGGAGCGGCCCAGGGGTCGTAGCGCGCCCAGGGGCCGGCCGCGGGGGCGTCCTGAGGCGCGGGGGCGGGCTCCGGGGCCGCAGGAGGCGTGCCCGGCCCGGCAACGGCCTCCGGGGCCGCGGGAGACGCGCCCATGGGCACGCCGTGCGCGGGAGTGGCCGCCGGGGCCGCAGGAGGCGCGCCCGGCACGGCAGCGGCCTCCGGGGCCGCGGGAGATGCGCCCGGCCCGGCAACGGCCTCCGGGGCCGCGGGAGACGCGCCCATGGGCACGCCGTGCGCGGGAGCGGCCGGCGCGGGAGTGGCCGGCGCGGGAGTGGCCGGCGCGGGAGTGGCCGCCGGGGCCGCAGGAGGCGCGCCCAGTCCGGCAACGGCCTCCGGCGCCACAGGAGACGCGCCCATGGGCACGCCGTGCGCGGGAGTGGCCGCCGGATGCTGCACAGGTGGAGCAGGCGCCCAGGGGCCGGGCTCCCCGTAGGGCGGGGTGCTGTAGGGGTCGGGGTCGTGGAGCGGCTTGGGCTGCTCGGCTGCGGGCAGCGGGGCGCCGGCAGGGGCGGGGACGGTGCCGGTCACACCGGGCGCGGGGACCTCAGCGGCCGGTGCGGGCACGGTGGGGGCGGGGCCGACGCCCTGCCCGGGGACTGCGGTGCCTGCGCCGGAGGCAGGCGCCTCGGTCGGGGCCGGGTGAGGGGCGGACGCGGTGGGCTGTCCAGCCGCCTGGGCCGTGCCGTCCGCGATGTACTCGACGCCCGTACCGGCGGCGTCGGGCCCACTGCCGGGCGCGGTGTCCGCCGCACCCGCCGGGTGATCCGCGAGGGACTCGGCGCCAGAGCCGGCCGGAGTGCCGTGCGCAAGGGCTCCCGCACCTGATGCGGTCTCGTCGCCCGTTCCTGGGCTCGGGGCCTGGTCCGAGGCTGGGGAGTGGGGCCCCGCGCCGCCGTCGGAAGCCCCGTCCGTCCGGGCGGGGACAGGCTCGGTGCCAAGGATCCGATCCCCGGCCGCGAAGCCGGCGTCCCCGCCGCCGCCAGGGGTGCTGTCCCCCCGGGCCGGGGCGGGCTCGGGGTCGGAGGTCCGGTCCCAGGCCGGGAAATCGGTGCTCGCGCCGCCGCCAGGGGTGCCCTCCGCCCGGGCCGAGGCCGGCTCGGTGTCCGACGACCGGTCCCAAGCCTGGGAAACGGCGTCCCCGCCGCCGCCAGGGGTGCCGTCCGCCCGGGCCGGGGCGACCTCGGGGTCCGAGGACCGGTCCCGAGCCTGGGAAACGGCGTCCCCGCCGCCGCCAGGGGTGCCCTCCGTCCGGGCCGACGCCGGCTCGGTGTCCGACGACCGGTCCCAAGCCTGGGAAACGGCGTCCCCGCCGCCGCCAGGGGTGCCCTCCGTCCGGGCCGACGCCGGCTCGGTGTCCGACGACCGGTCCCAAGCCTGGGAAACGGCGTCCCCGCCGCCGCCAGGGGTGCCCTCCGCCCGGGCCGAGGCCGGCTCGGTGTCCGGGGCCCGGTACCGAGCCGCGGAATCGGCAGCCCCGGCGCCGTCGGGAGCCCCGTCCGTCCGGGCGGGCGCCCCGCTCAGGGGGCGGCCCAGTTCGTAGTCGCCGTCGGGCCCTGTGCGGGGGGACCGCATGCTGTTCGGGCGGGCGAGTTCGAAGTCGCCGTCGGGTTCTTCGGACGCCCCAGGCGTGCCCGGCTTCCCCTCGTTCATGCTCTCCCCACGGCTGGACCGGCACGGATCGTCGGCACCGTGCTCCGGTCCGCCCGCGCGGTGGAGCCCGGCTCGGCGCCCGGCCGCAGTGGGCCTGGGCGCGCCACCCGGAATCTAATCAGGTTCGCGCGCCCGCGCGCAGGGGCCCGGTCAGCGGGCGGCCCGCGCGCTGTGCGTGGGCGAGGGTGCCGGTGACGGCGCGGCCGTGACCAGGCCGGGGCTCTTCAGCCCGACCGCCGACGCCCATGCGCCCAGTCCGAACGGCGGGACCGAGTTCAGCGGACGTATGTGCGGGGACACCGCCGTGGCGCCGCCCTGCGAGGGCGACGGGATGCCGGGCAGCAGGGGGGCCGCGACGCCGGTGGGGACGACGGGACCCGAACCGAGCGCGCTCTGGCCGCCGGCGACCTGTCCGAGCAGCGGGCCGACGCCTCGGCGCCGGGAGTCCGGGGCGGTGGCCGCGCCCGCGCCCTGCGTGCGCGCCGGTGTCACGTTGCTCCCCTTGCCCTGGCCGCGCGTCTCCACGTCGACCGGGGTGACGGTGGAGACGCCGCCGAGGGCGATCGCGGCCAGCGACACCGCTCCGGCGGCGACGAACGCGAGCCGCAGACCACGCGAGGACGGCCGGGCGGCGGCGAGGCCCGCAGCGGCGGCGGCCGCGGGCTGGTGGCGCCGCACGGGCGCGTAGGCGAACTCGAAGCGCTCGCCGCGCCGCGCCCCGAAGACTCCCGCGGTGGAGCCGCCGGGCAGCGCGGAGCCGCCCAGCGGTGAGCCGCCGTCACCGAATCCGCCTCCGGCGGGCAGCCCTTGCAGGCGCGCCAGAAGGCTCTCGGAGGGCGGCGGCGGCGCGGCGGCCGCGAACACGTTCTTCAGGCGGCGCTGCTCGTCCACCTCCGCCTTGCACTTCGCACAGGTGGCGACATGCGCCAGTACGCGCTCACGCGCGTCATGACCCAGCTCCCCGTCCACGAGGGCGGCGAGCCGGTCTCCCAGGTGATGCTCCGCGAGGTGCCCCTCGGGGGACTTCGGCAGTGAACTGCTCACGCGCTCGCGCCCCCTCCTCCCAGTGCGGGAACACGCGGCGCGAAGGAGGGGCGGTCCGCGCGCGCCTTGGGCGAACGGTGCGCGAGGGCCTTGCGCAGCTGGGAACGGCCGCGGTGGATACGGGACCGGACGGTGCCGAGCTTCACGCCCAGGGTGGCCGCGATCTCCTCGTACGACAGTCCTTCGATGTCGCACAGGACGACGGCGGCGCGGAACTCCGGGGCGAGGGTGTCGAGGGCCTGCTGGACGTCGGCGTCGAAGTGCGCGTCGTTGAAGACCTGCTGCGGCGAGGGCTCCTTGCTGGCGAGCCGCTCGGCCGCGTCCTCGCCGAGCGCGTCGAAGCGGATGCGCTGCTTGCGGCGGACCATGTCCAGGAAGAGGTTCGTGGTGATGCGGTGCAGCCAGCCCTCGAAGGTGCCCGGCGTGTACGTCGACAGGGAGCGGAAGACACGGACGAAGACCTCCTGCGTGAGGTCCTCGGCGTCGTGCTGGTTGCCCGTGAGACGGTAGGCGAGCCGGTACACCCGGCCGCTGTGCATGCTGACGATCTCCTCCCACGTGGGCGGAGTCCACGCCTGCCCGTCCGCGTCGCCGGAGAAGGTCGCGGTCTGGGCCGGGTCGCCGGCGCGGTCATGGTCAGCAGCGGTGTTGTTCACGGATTTCGGCCTGCCCGCCGACCCGAGGAAGCGCCGCAGCACTCCCGCACGATCCACGGGCGCAGCCGCACCTCCCCTGTCGGCTCTGGTGGTGTCCAGTGGAGCCCCTACCATAGCCACCTCGCCCGTTAGCTCCGGATAAGCGGTTTTACGAGAATTTGATTCGGGCTGCCACGGCTCGTACGACTGCGCCCGCACTTGCTCGGCGTCCGCGTCCACTCCTCGCCCCCCTTCCCGGCACACGCCTCTCTCTTGTCCCTTTGAACGACTGGTCCCATCTGCGGGTTCCCGACGCCAACGGATACAGTCACGCCCAGGCAACCACGGGGACAGGAGAGGGTCATTACCGCCAACCGGCAGACGAGCTGGGCGTTCTCCGACGCCTATGTCGCCGAGGACGAGGCGCTGCGCTGGGCCCGCGACCGGGCCGGCGAGGCCGGCCTGCGCTCGGTGTCGCCCGGCACGGGCGCGGCTCTGCGGTTGCTCGCCGCCAGCGTGGACGCCAAGGCGGTGGCGGAGATCGGCACGGGCTGCGGCGTGTCGGGGATCCATCTGCTGCACGGCATGCGCCCGGACGGGGTACTGACGACGGTCGACCAGGAGCCGGAGCACCAGCAGTCGGCCCGGCAGGCCTTCCGTGAGGCCGGGTTCGCCGGCAACCGGGCCCGCTTCATCCCCGGCCCCGCGCTGGACGTGCTGCCGCGTCTCGCGGATTCGGGCTACGACCTGGTGTTCTGCGACGGCGACCGGCAGGAGTACCAGGACTATCTCGCCGAATCGTTGCGCCTTCTGCGCCCTGGAGGCCTGGTCGCCTTCGAAGGCGTCTTCGCGAACGGGCGCACCGTGGACTCCGGCCCCCAGCCGACGGAGGTGCTGCGACTGCGGGAACTGGTGCGGACCGTTCGCGAGAGCCAGGAGCTGGTGTCGTCGCTCCTGCCCGTGGGGGACGGGCTGCTGTGCGCCGTGAAGCGGTGACCTGCCGTGTCGCGCCACCTTTTATGGACGTCGGTTCCCCCGGACGTGTGCGCAAACAGCCGCCCCGGCACCGCGTGCGGCACCGGGGCGGCTGAAAGGGTATGGTCGCTTGCGCGTCAGCCGACGACCTTCTTGAGGGCGTCGCCGAGCGCGTCGGCCTCGTCCGGGGTCAGCTCGACGACGAGCCGACCGCCGCCTTCGAGCGGAACGCGCATGACGATGCCCCGCCCCTCCTTGGTCACCTCGAGCGGGCCATCACCCGTCCGCGGCTTCATGGCCGCCATGCTCGTTCCCCTTCCTGAAACCCAGCTAAACCGTCTGAGCCGACGGCCCACTGAAGGGCACCTGCGGTCCCTGAAGCAGGACACACGCCACCGGCATCGAACACATTGCTTCCAGGCCATTATCCCGCATGGCGGGACCCGATGACCAACATCAGTTGGCATCGCTTGGGCAACGCACGCGAGCAAAACCACTCAATTCGGCGATGTGGCTGCCATACTGCGCCCTCGCATGGACATTCGGGCGCCGGAATCCCGACACGAAGGTTTGACGCAGGTCACACCCGGGCCGTCCGCCGGGATCCCTGAACTGGGTCATGCTGTCCTCCGGAAGAGGACGTACTCGTCAGTACGTCCCGAGCCGCACACGGAGGGATACGACCATGGCCGACACCGTGCTCTACGAGGTGAGCGACGGACTCGCGACGATCACGCTGAACCGCCCCGAGGCGATGAACGCGCTGAACGTCGCGGCGAAGGTCGCCCTCCGGGACGCGGTCAGGGCCGCCGCGGACGACGACGCCGTACGGGCCGTGCTGCTGACCGCGGCCGGCGAGCGGGCGTTCTGCGTCGGGCAGGACCTCAAGGAGCACATCGGGCTGCTGGCCGCCGACCGGGAGAACGGGTCGGGGCAGACCATGTCCACGGTGCGCGAGCACTACAACCCGATCGTGCGGGCGATCACGGATGCGCCGAAGCCGGTGGTGGCCGCCGTGAACGGCGTGGCGGCGGGGGCCGGGTTCGGGTTCGCGCTGGCCGCGGACTACCGGATCGTGGCGGAGACGGCGAAGTTCAACACGTCGTTCGCGGGGGTCGCGCTGACCGCGGACTCGGGCATCTCCTGGACGCTGCCGCGGGTGATCGGGCCGAGCCGGGCGACGGATCTGCTGCTGTTCCCGCGGAACATCTCCGCGCAGGAGGCGTACGAGCTGGGGATCGCGAACCGGGTCGTGCCGGCGGACGAGCTGCGGGCGGAGGCGGAGAAGGTGGCGCGGGGGCTGGCCCAGGGGCCGACGGTTGCCTTCGCGGCGCTGAAGGAGTCCGTGGCGTTCGGGATGAGCCACTCGCTCGCGGAGACGCTGGAGAAGGAGGACGAGCTGCAGAGTCGGGCGGGGTCCTCCGAGGATCACGGGATCGCGGTCAGGGCGTTCGTGAACAAGGAGGAGCCGAGGTATTCGGGGCGGTGAGGGTGGTCGCGGCGGGGTCGCGGAGGTGCGGCTCCGTCGTGGCTGGTCGCGCGGTTCCCCGCGCTCCTAGGGGGTGAGGGCTGCGGCGGGCCCGCGCGTGACGGTTCGTCGTGGCTGGTCGCGCAGTTCCCCGCGCCCCTTCAGGGGTGGGTTGGTCGTGCAGTTCCCCGCGCCCCTTCAGGGCGTTTCTCTCGCTGCGCACTTCTCCAAGTGGTCGTTGACCAGACCGCAGGCCTGCATCAGGGCGTAGGCCGTTGTGGGGCCCACGAAGCGGAGGCCCTGCTTCTTGAGGGTCTTGGCCAGGGCCGTGGACTCCTTCGTGACCGCGGGGACGTCCGCGAGGGTGCGAGGGACCGGGCCGGGCTCCTCGGGGGCGTGGGACCAGATCAGGGTGTCCAGCTCACCGGGCTTCCACTCGGCCAGCACGCGCGCGTTGGCCAGCGTGGCGTCGATCTTCGCGCGGTTGCGGATGATGCCCGTGTCGGTCAGCAGGCGTTCGCGGTCGGCGTCGGTGAAGGCGGCGACGTCGGCGATGCGGAAGTCCGCGAAGGCGGCGCGGAAGCCAGGGCGGCGGCGCAGGATCGTGATCCACGACAGCCCGGACTGGAACGCCTCCAGGCTGAGGCGCTCGAAGAGGGCGTCGTCGCCGTGCACCGGGCGGCCCCA
Organism: Streptomyces sp. BJ20; assembly: GCF_022869105.1. Taxonomy (NCBI): domain Bacteria; kingdom Bacillati; phylum Actinomycetota; class Actinomycetes; order Kitasatosporales; family Streptomycetaceae; genus Streptomyces; species Streptomyces sp. BJ20. The sequence goes on along the minus strand of NZ_CP094918.1, from coordinate 1,106,613 downwards.
CTCCTCGTCGTGGTAGGCGAGGTAGTCCGGGGCGGACAGCGCCCAGGGGCAGCGCGGCAGGCCGTCCGGGCCGAGGGGCTTCTCGCCGACGGGGTCGCTCACCGCTGATCGTCCTCCGGGTGCGCGGCGGGCTTGTCCATGGACGGGTGCTCCCCGGCGGCGCGGGCTCCGGCCAGCGCGGACTCCAGGTCGGTGATGCGGGCGTCCCGCTCGGCGAGTTCGGCGGCGAGGCGGCCGAGGGCGTCGTCCACGTCGGCCATGCGGTAGCCGCGGGCGGCGAGCGGGAAGCGCAGGCGGTCGACGTCCGCGCGGCTGACCGGCCGGTCGGGCGGCAGGGAGTCCTGGAGCCGCTCCGGCGCCGCCTCGGGCAGCGGGGCGTTGTCGCCGCCGCCCACCACGGCGAGGGTCACCGCGCCCACCACGACGGCCAGCGCGACGACCAGGAACAGGAACATAACCATCGCCGGGGCCCCCACGGTCGGATGAGTCGGAGTCGGATGTGTGGCTCCGATCGTGCCATGCGAGTCTGACAGTCGGGACCGCCGGGCGGACGGAGGCGGCCCGGACGGCCGGACGAGGAGAGGTTCCGAGGGATGCTCAGGCTGGGCAGGCGGGAATTCGCACCGCACGAGCGGGTGATCATGGCGATCGTGAACCGGACCCCGGACTCCTTCTACGACCAGGGCGCCACCTTCCGCGACGAGCCGGCGCTCGCGCGCGTGGAGCAGGCGGTGGCCGAGGGCGCCGCGATCATCGACATCGGCGGGGTGAAGGCGGGGCCCGGCGAGGAGGTGTCGGCCGAGGAGGAGGTGCGGCGGACGGCCGGTTTCGTGGCCGAGGTGCGCCGCCGCTTCCCGGACGTGGTGATCAGCGTGGACACCTGGCGGCACGAGGTCGGCGAGGCCGTGTGCGAGGCGGGCGCGGACGTGCTGAACGACGCGTGGGGCGGCGTGGACCCGCGTCTGGCGGAGGTGGCCGCGCGGTACGGCGCGGGGCTGGTGTGCACGCACGCGGGCGGGTCCGAGCCGCGGACCCGGCCGCACCGGGTGACGTACGACGACGTGATGGCGGACATCCTCGACGTGACCCTGGGGCTGGCCGAGCGGGCGGTGGAGCTGGGGGTGGAGCGGGAGTCGGTGATGATCGACCCGGGGCACGACTTCGGGAAGAACACCCGGCACAGCCTGGAGGCGACCCGGCGGCTCGGCGAGATGGTGGCCACCGGCTGGCCCGTGCTGGTGTCGCTGTCCAACAAGGACTTCGTCGGCGAGACGCTGGACCGCCCGGTGAAGGAGCGGGTGGTGGGGACGCTCGCGACGACGGCGGTGTCGGCGTGGCTGGGCGCCCGGGTGTACCGGGTGCACGAGGTCGCCGAGACACGTCAGGTGCTGGACATGGTGTCGTCGATCGCCGGGGACCGGGAGCCGGCGGTGGCGCGGCGCGGGCTGGCGTGACGGAAGCCGGGGCAGCCGGGTCGTCGCCCCGGCCGCCCCGCGGGCCCGTGGGCCTCTAGTGGCCCGCTTCCTTGGAGACCAGGGCCACGGCCTCGTCCACGTCGTCCGTGACGTGGAACAGCAGCAGGTCCTTCTCGGCCGCCTTGCCCTGGCCGATCACCGTGGAGCGCAGCCAGTCGACGAGGCCGCCCCAGTACTCGGTGCCGAACAGCACGATGGGGAACTGGGTGACCTTCTGGGTCTGCACCAGGGTGAGCGCCTCGAAGAGCTCGTCGAGCGTGCCGAGGCCGCCGGGCAGGACGACGAAGCCCTGCGCGTACTTGACGAACATCATCTTCCGGACGAAGAAGTACCGGAAGTTCAGACCGATGTCGACGTACCGGTTCAGGCCCTGCTCGAAGGGCAGCTCGATGCCGAGGCCGACCGACACGCCGTCGGCCTCCAGGGCGCCCTTGTTGGCCGCCTCCATGGCGCCCGGGCCGCCGCCGGTGATGACGGCGAAGCCCGCCTCGACCAGGCCGCGGCCGAGCTGCACCCCCGCGTCGTACTCGGGCGAGTCCGCGGGGGTGCGGGCGGAGCCGAAGACGCTGATCGCGGGCGGGAGCTCGGCGAGGGTGCCGAAGCCCTCGATGAACTCCGACTGGATGCGCAGCACCCGCCAGGGGTCGGTGTGCACCCAGTCGCTCGGCGCGCGCTCGTCCAGCAGCCGTTGGTCGGTGGTGCTGGAGTCCACCTGACCGCGCCGGCGGAGGACCGGCCCCAGGCGCTTCTCCTCCGGCGGCTGCCGCTTCCCCTCAGGGTTGCCCGTAGCCATGTGCGCTCCCTCCGTGTGCCAGGTCGTACCGCCTCAGCGTAGATCTACGCGGGTTACGTGCGGGGGACGTCAGCATGTCCACGGGAGAGCCTTCCAAACGCGCATCCGCCCGTACGGGGGTCAGGCGGTCAGCCAGGACCGCAGCCGTTCCTCCCCCGCGAGGATCTTGGCGGTGTCGACGCGCTCGTCCCGCTTGTGGGCCAGGTGGGGGTTGCCGGGGCCGTAGTTCACGGCGGGGATCCCCAACGCGGAGAAGCGGGAGACGTCGGTCCAGCCGTACTTGGGCTGCGGGGTGCCGCCGACCGCCTCGATGAAGGCCGCCGCGGCCGGGTGGGACAGGCCGGGCAGGGCCGCGCCGCTGTGGTCGTCGACGACGAACTCGGTGACGCCGCAGTCCGCGAAGACCTCCCGCACGTGCGCCAGGGCCTCCTCCTCGGTGCGGTCGGGGGCGTAGCGGAAGTTCACCGTGACGACGCACTCGTCGGGGATGACGTTGCCGGCGACGCCTCCGGAGATGCCGACCGCGTTGAGGCCCTCGCGGTACTCCAGGCCGTCGACGACCGGCCACCGGGGCTCGTAGGAGGCGAGGCGCTGGAGGATGGGGGCGGCGGCGTGGATGGCGTTGGCGCCCATCCAGCCGCGCGCGGAGTGGGCACGCTCGCCGGAGGTCTTCAGCAGCACGCGCAGGGTGCCCTGGCAGCCGCCCTCGACCTGCCCGTCGGAGGGCTCCAGGAGGACCGCGAAGTCGCCCTCCAGCCAGTCGGGGTGCGCCTCGGCGACGTGCCCCAGGCCGTTGAGGTCGGCGGCGACCTCCTCGTTGTCGTAGAAGACGAAGGTGAGGTCGCGGTTGGGCTCGGGGACGGTGGCCGCGACGCGCAGCTGGACGGCGACGCCCGCCTTCATGTCGCAGGTGCCGCAGCCCCACAGGACGCCGTCCTCGTCGAGGCGCGAGGGCACGTTGCCGGCGATCGGCACCGTGTCGATGTGGCCGGCGAGGATCACCCGCTCCGGGCGGCCGAGACGGGTGCGGGCCACGACGTTGTTGCCGTGCCGGTCGACCGTCAGGTGCGGCAGCGCGCGCAGCGCCGTCTCGATCGCGTCCGCCAGCGGCTTCTCGGTGCCGCTCTCGGAGGGGAAGTCGACGAGCTGCGCGGTGAGGCGCGCGGCGTCCAGCGTGAGGTCAAGCGGGGTGTCGGACATGCCGCCGACCCTAGCGCGGGCGGCTCACGGACCACTGTCCACACCTGGGTCACACAGGACCGTACTCTCCAGTACCTTGTACGCGTGCCAGAGCCGTCCCCCACTCCCCAGCGCAAGCGCCGTGGCCGTCTGCTCCGTTGCGGCGCGGCCTTCGCGGTGCTGTCAGCGGTCGCCGGTTACCTCGTGGTGCAGTACGTCACCGGAGGCACGGGCGGCCCCGGCTGCAAGGTCGTGTCCGGCAAGGGCGACGGCGCGACCTACGCGTTCACCCCCGAGCAGGCGGTGAACGCGGCGACGATCACCGCCGTGGGCACCGCGCGCGACCTGCCCGAGCGGGCGGTGACGATCGCGCTGGCGACGGCCCTCCAGGAGTCCGCGCTGCGCAACATCGACTACGGCGACCGTGACTCGGTGGGCCTGTTCCAGCAGCGTCCCTCGCAGGGCTGGGGCACGCCGCAGCAGATCATGGACCCGGCGTACGCGTCGGTGAAGTTCTACGAGCACCTGGAGCAGGTGCCGGGTTACACGCGGCTGCCGCTCACCGTGGCCGCGCAGAAGGTGCAGCGCAGCGGCTTCCCGCAGGCGTACGCCAAGCACGAGCCGGACGCCACGCTGCTCGCGGCCGCCCTCACCGGGCGTTCGGGGGCGACGCTGACGTGCGACGGCCGCCCGGCGGCGACCCGGGCGAAGGGCGCGCACGCGGTGCGGGCCGCGCTGGCCCGGGACTTCGGGCGGGACGTGCTGGAGCCGGCGGGCGCCGAGGTGGACGACGGCAAGGGGCGGGCCTCCTCCCCGGAGCCGTCCGGCACGGAAGCGGAATCCGGCGACGGCATCGTGACGCTGCCGGTCACCACCGTTGCCGGCGACCGGCGGGACGCCGGGGCGCGGGGCTGGCAGCTGGCCCACTGGGCCGTGGCCAACGCCTCCGAGCTGCACATACGGAGTGTTTCCTACGCCGGCCGGGAGTGGGTCGCCGGGCACACCGACAGTCAGTGGCGGCCGCTGGACGGCAAGGCGCCGGCGGGATCGGACGGGGAAGCGGACTCGGTCCGGATCACCACCGGGCGGTAGCCCGGGGCATTGCCGAGCAGGCGTGCGAGTGATCACCCGGAGGCGTTGCACGGGTCCGACATTGCGCCGCATTGCCGACTCTTTGCCGGACACGCGCGCAACCTTCTCGGCGGTCGGGCGGTAATCAGTGCGTCCGGTCGGCCGGTCCTGACCGTCCGCCCGGACACCACCGTTGTCTGCCGTCGAAGGAGCACCATGTCCCTCCCCCTGACCCGTCGGATCGCCAGTGCCGCGCTGCTCGTCGCTGCGGGAGCGGCCGCCGGGGTCGGTGCGGCCGGTTCCGCGAGCGCGGCGCCGGCGCTGCCGTCCGCCCCGAACCTCGGGCTGAGCGCCCTGGACGGTGCGCCCGGCAAGACCGTGGACAACGTGACGCGGGGCGTCGACAAGACCACCCCGGACGCCACCGAGGTGGCCCCGGCCGCGGGCAAGACCGTGAAGAAGGCCGTGCCGGTGGTGAAGGAGCTGCCGACCGACTCCCTCGGCAAGAGCGGCCCGACGAAGAACCTGCCGGTCAAGGGCCTGCCCCTCGGCTGACCCCTGCGCCGAAGGCGACCCCCGGCGAAACCGAAGGGGCCCGGGATCTCTCCCCCCGGGCCCCTTCGGTGCGCCTGGAACGGTCTCGGAGTACCTGGAACGGCCTCGGTGTGCCCGCGGACGGTCTCGGTGCGCGGTCAGGCGGTGAGGCGGGCGGCCGCTGCCCGCACCCGTTCGTCCGTCGCGGTCAGGGCCACGCGGACGAAGCGGTCGCCGGCGGGGCCGTAGAAGTCGCCGGGGGCGACCAGGATGCCGCGGTCGGCGAGGTGGGCGACGGTGTCCCAGCAGGACTCGTCGCGCGTGGCCCACAGGTAGAGGCTGGCCTCGCTGTGCTCGATGCGGAAGCCGTGGCCGAGCAGCGCGTCGCGCAGGGCGGTGCGGCGGGCCGCGTACCGCTCGCGCTGGACGCGGACGTGCTCGTCGTCGCCGAGGGCCGCCACCACGGCCGCCTGGGTGGGCGCCGGGGTCATCATGCCGCCGTGCTTGCGGATCTGGAGCAGCGGGCCGAGCACGGCCGGGTCGCCGGCCAGGAACGCGGCGCGGTAGCCGGCCAGGTTGGACCGCTTGGACAGGGAGTGGACGGCGACGATGCCGTCGTAGGAGCCGCCGTTGACGTCCGGGTGGAGCACCGAGACGGGGTCCGCCTCCCAGCCGAGCTCGATGTAGCACTCGTCGGAGAGGACGAGGACGCCGTGCTCGCGGGCCCAGGCGACGATCCGGGTCAGCTCCTCCTTGGCCAGCACCCGGCCCGTCGGGTTGGACGGCGAGTTGAGCCACAGCAGCTTCAGCCGCGAGGGGTCCAGCTCGGTCGGGTCGTCGTACGCCACGTGCTCGGCGCGCGCCAGGCGGGCACCGACCTCGTACGTCGGGTAGGCGAGGCGCGGGAAGGCGACCTGGTCGCCGGGGCCGAGGCCGAGCTGGGTGGGGAGCCAGGCGACGAGTTCCTTGGAGCCGACGACCGGCAGGACGTGCCGGTGGGTCACCTCGCGGGCGCCGAGCCGGTGTTCCACCCAGCGGGTGAGCGCGTCCCGCAGTTCCGGGGTGCCCCACACCGTGGGGTAGCCCGGCGAGTCCGCGGCGGCGATCAGCGCCTTCTGGATGTGCTCGGGCACCGGGTCGACGGGCGTGCCGACCGAGAGGTCGACGATGCCGTCGGGGTGCGCGGCGGCCGTCTTCTTGTACGGCTCCAGCTTGTCCCAGGGGAAGGCGGGCAGCCGGTCGGAGACTGCGGACACGGGCGGGGGACTCACTTTCTGGTTCGGCGAACGCCTCGGCCCCGTACGGCGGGCAGGCCGTACGGGACCGAGGGCGACGCGTCGGTGCGGGACCGCTGCGGGACGATCAGGCCTGCGGCGGCAGCGCGGCGATGAACGGGTGGTCCCGCTCGATCAGACCGAGCTTGCTGGCGCCGCCCGGGGAGCCGAGCTCGTCGAAGAACTCGACGTTCGCCTTGTAGTAGTCCTTCCACTCCTCCGGGGTGTCGTCCTCGTAGAAGATGGCCTCGACCGGGCAGACCGGTTCACAGGCGCCGCAGTCGACGCATTCGTCCGGGTGGATGTACAAGGACCGCTGGCCCTCGTAGATGCAGTCGACCGGGCACTCCTCGATGCACGCCTTGTCCTTGACGTCGACACAAGGCTGCGCGATGACGTAGGTCACGCTGTCGTTCCTCCTCGATAGGGCGCTGGCGGGCCTCCTCAGGCTCCGCCGCCTGGCGCGCGGGAGCGCGGCGTCGTCGATGCCCGCCCCTAGTATCTCCGTTCCGGAGCATGATCCGAACAGGAGGGGTGAACTGACCTGTGGAAATCTCAGCCGCCGGGCGCCTCGAGGTCCGTATCACCGCTGCTGACGTGGGAAAACGGGTCTCCGTGAGGAGCTTGATCGAACATGGTCCCTCGGGTGAGAAGTTCAGCGACGCGGTCGGGGTTCTCACATCATGGGACAACGGTGTGTTGCGGATCACAAGGAAGAGCGGGGAAAGTGTTCGCGTCGCCGAGTCTGCGCTGGTCGCGGGCAAGGTCGTCCCGGCCGCCCCGGCGCGTCGTCGCGGTCCGGCCGCGTCCTACGAGGAGCTGGCGCGGATCACCGCGCGGGGCTGGCGGCCCGTGGAGAGCGAGCGGCTCGGCGACTGGGAGCTGCGGGCGGCCGCGGGGTTCACGCGGCGGGCCAACTCGGTGCTGCCGCTGGGCGACCCCGGCCTGCCGCTCGACGACGCGCTGACGGCCGTACGCCGCTGGTACGCGGCCCGGGGGCTGCCGGCGTACGCGCAGACCGCGACCGGCGCGCAGGGCACGCAGGAGCTGCTGTGCGCGGAGCTGGAGAAGCGCGGGTGGCTCCGCGAGGTGACCGCCGAGCTGTGGACGGGCGGACTGGCCCCGGTCGCCGACCTGGGTGACGGCACGTCCGGGGTGCTGCTGTCCCGGGACGCGGACGAGGCGTGGCTGGCTCGGTACCAGCGTAAGGGCGTCAGTGAGGTGGCCCTGCGGGTGCTGGGCGGAGAATCTCCGGGCGCCCCGGCCCCGGGTGAGCCGTCCGTGTGGTTCGCGACCGTGCCGGGAGAGCCGGGCGCCGAGGCGCCGGCCGCGATCGGGCGGTGTGTCGTGGACGGCCGGTGGGCCGGGTTCGCGGCGGTCGAGGTGGATCCGGCGCGGCGGCGGGAGGGTCTGGCCACGGCCGTGATGGCGGCGCTGGCCGCCCGCGCCCTGGAGGAGGGCGCCTCGGCGGCCTGGCTGCAGGTGGAGACGGACAACGAGGGCGGACGGGCACTGTACGACCGTCTGGGCTTCGCCCCGCACCATGCGTACCACCACTACCGCGCACCGGAGGAACCCGCATCGGAAGGATCTGCTCCGGATTCGTCGGCCCCGGCGGGTGACGGGACGTCGTGAGCGGGCACGAACCGGGTATGCGCTCCCCCTGTCCCCCGCCGCCCGGGCGCTCCGCCGAACTGCGCAGGCGGTTCGCCGAGGAGGTGCGCTGCGAGCGGCCAGGCCTGTCCGCGCTGTGTCTGCTGGTGGCAGCGGAGGGCGACGGCACGCTGGACGAGGCCGGCATGGACGCGGTGGAGATCGAGCTGGACCGGCTGGCGGGCGAGCTGCCGCACCGGCCGGGCTCGCCGCACGCGTGGGCGGTGGCGCTGCGGGACCTGCTGGGAGAGCGGTACGCCTTCCACGGTCTGGCGGACGACTACCGGCGGCTGGAGTCCTCGCTGCTGCACGAGGTGCTGCGGCGGCGGCGCGGGCTGCCGATCCTGCTGTCGGTGGTGTGGATCGAGGTGGCCCGGCGGGCGGGGGCGCCGGTGTACGGCGTGGCGCTGCCCGGGCACTTCGTCGTGGGCTTCGGCGACCCGGGCGGGGCAGGCGCCGGGCAGGTGCTGGCCGACCCGTTCGACGGGGGGCGGGTGCTGACAGGACCGGACGCGGAGCTGCTGGTCGCCGGGGCCACCGGAGGCCCGCTGGAGCCGTCCATGCTGACCCCCGCGGGGACGCTGGAGGTGGTGGCGCGCGTCCTGAACAACGTCCGGGCCTGGGCGGCGACCCGCCCCGAGCGCACCGACGTCGGCCTCTGGGCCCTGGACCTCGCCCTGCTCCTCCCCTCCCACCCGGCCCGCCTGCGCTACGAACGCGCCCAGCTCCTCGTCCAGCGCGGCGAGTTCCTGACGGGCGCGGCCGAACTGGATACGTACGCGGAGGTCGTCGCGGCGGTGGACCCGACGGCCGCGGACCGCATCCGAGGGGAGGCACTGGCCGCACGGGCCCTGCTCAACTGAGACGCCCCGGACTGCCGCCGAGGCACAGCACGTCTCCGCCCGGCCGTCGCCGTCGCCTCGCCGGCCCGACGTTCGGCGGGGGCACCGGCGCGAGTACCGCCGAGCCGCGGTGGGGTCACGCAGCCCTGCTTGCCGGCGTTCGCCGCCTCGACGACCTGGTCGGCGCCGAGGCCGCCGTGGCCGGCATCCGCCACCGCTGCCCCGAGAGGGCCGGCGCCAAGGCCCCCCGCCCAGGTCGCCACGCACCGAGCGCCCGCGGACACGAGGGCGGCGCCGCACGGGGAGTTCCGTGCGGCGCCGCTGTCGTCGTCGGCCGGGATCAGCTCGCGTTCGTCTCGATGACGGCCGTACGGTCGCCCTCGCTGACCAGCGCCTGGCGCAGCGCGCCGTAGACGTCCTGCGGGGTGACCGGGGTCTTCTCGCCGTTGCCGCGGGTGATGAGCACGCCGTCGAAGGCCTGGCCGTACAGGTTCTCCAGGGCCTTCAGGTCGGGCTTCTCGACGAGCTTGCCGTTGACCGCCTCGACGCGCAGGAACTTCCACAGCGACTTCTCGGGGCTCATCGGCACCGAGTGCGCCGGGTCGGTCTGCACGGTGACCCGGTCCGACATCGCGGGCTCGGCGAACTCCTTCATCATCCGGTCGACCTCGGCCTTGGTGACCTTCGGCTGCTGGGTCGTCGTCGGGACGCTCACCGCGGCGGCGGCGCCGGTCTCCACCTGCGTGCGGTACGCGGCGGCGACCACGTCGGCCGCCTTGGCGACGTCGACGCCCTTGCCCGCCTGCGGGTAGACCGGGACGGCCTTGCCGGACTCGAACGTGATCGAGCCCTCCTTGACCGTGCCGGCGCCTCCCGCGGCGCTCTCCAGGGCGGCCTGGAGCTTCTCGTGGTCGACCGGGATCTCCGGCTCGACGACGCGCGACTGGCCGAACAGCGAGCCGATCACGTTGACCGGGTTGTAGTCGCTGGTGGCGGCCTTGCCGACGGTCGCGTCGATGTCGACCTGGAGACCGGCTTTGTCCGGCTGGAGTGCGAAGGTCTTGCCGTCGACGGACAGCTTGAGCGGCTTGTCGAGCCGCCCGTCGAGCGCGCCGTCGAGCTTCTTCACGGCCTCGTCGCGGGTGCCGCCGCCGATCTCGATGCCGAGCACCGTGGTGCCCTTGGGCACGTCGGAACGGTTCATCAGCAGGCCCGCGCCGTAGGCGACGCCGGCGACGAGGACGACGCCGGTGGCGAGGAGGACCAGCTTGCTGCGGCCCTTCTTCTTCGGCGCCTTGGCGGAGCCCGAAGGGGGCGGGCTGACCGGCTCGGGCAGCTTGGGCGGGGTGTGCGGGCCCGGGGCGTTCGGGCCCGTGCCGGGCGCGTCGAAGGAGGCGCTCGGCGGGATCACCGGGATGCCGCTGGTCACGGTGTGCCCGGAGACGTTGTCGTGGCGCGCGTAGCCGCGGTCGGCGGGCTTCTGCGGGGTGAGGATCGCGGTGTCGTCGCTCAGGCCGCCGCCGGGCATCGCGTGCGAGCCGGTGCGCTCCTCCGTGAAGGGCGCGCCGCCGCCAGGCGGGGTCATCGGGCCGTCCCCGGTGACCGGGCCGCCGGTGGGCCCGGCGGGCGCCTGCGGGCCGCCGGGACCGGGTCCGGGCACGCCGCCGCCCGGACGGGCTCCGGGGGCGCCGGGGCCGCGCTGAGGGCCGCCCTTGGCATCGTCGGCGAAGTACGGCAGGTCGTCGCGGCGGGGTTCGCCGCCACGGTCGGCGCGGTTGCCGCCGGGAGCGCCGGCCAGCGCCTCGGTCACGTCGAAGGAGCCGGTGCCGCCGCCGTGCCCGGGAGCCACGGGTCCGCCGGTCGCACCGGCCGCGCCGGTGGGTCCGGGCGCCTTCGGGCCGCCGGGGCGGGGTCCGCCGGGCGCGCCCATGGAGCCGACCACGCCGCCGGGACGTCCGGCGTTGCTCGGGGCGGACGGGCCGCCCGGCGCCTTGGGAGCGCCGCCCGGGGCCTTGGGAACGGCACCCGACGGCGCGTCGGAGGGCGCGCCGGAAGTGCCGGGCGCGGGCGCGCCGTTGGCCGCGCCGCCGGCCTGACCGGGCTTGCCCGCCGAGGACTTGCGCGGCGCGAACCAGTCGCTCGCGGGCTTCTCCTCGGCGGCGGGCCTGTCGGCCGTCTCGGGCCGCGCGGGCGGCTCGACGGGGTCGGCGGCGGGTGCGGCGGGAGCGGGCCCGGCGGCCGCCTCGGTGTCGGCGGCCGCCTTCCTGCCGTCCGCGTCGGTGACGGGCTTGCGCACGACGACCGGCGGAATCGGGCGCGACCCGGGGATGTTGATCCGGATCCGGGTCGTCAGCGTGGTCTCGGTCTTGCGTTCCTCCGGCCGCGCGGCCGGACGGCCCGCGTCCGTGCCCTCGTCCGGAATCGCCGGGATCCCGTAGGGCGGGGTGCCCGACGGGTAGGCGGCTCCGCCGCGCCCGTTGGGCCCGGAGGACGGAGTGTCAGTTTCACGACTCAAGGCAGGTTCTCCCGGTTGGCTCCGCCGCCCGTCACGACCTCACGGTGGGGGTCCTCCCAGCTCGGGCGAGGCCGAGGGTCGAGGGAGGCTCGGCGGCGCGCACCACCTTACTGGCCATATCCGGCCCGTATCCCAGTACCGCCGGGGAAACCCACACCGGACCATCACGCCCCTGGCACGGCGAAGTGGTACGTCACTTGCGAAGTCGGGCGGGGCCCCCGTCCGGTTGCCTCCCGGGCCCGAAGGTGGCACAGATCACAGCCACGGCGATGCCACCGAGGAGGAAGAGGTAGGAACCGCTGCCCGCGGCGAACAGGAAGTCGCCTTCCGGACGGCTGACCGTGAGCAGGACGACGGTGATCATCCAGCCGGCGGCGACGGCGATCCCGCCGGACCGGCTCCGGATCAGCCGCGCCGCCCCGAGCACGGTCCCGGCCTCGCCGGCCAGGGCGAGCAGCAGCCCGCCGGGGAACCACGCGGGCTGGACCAGCGCCCCGGCGACGCCGACGAGGGCGCCGAGCACCAGCAGCCCGAGCAGCGCGGCGGCGCGCCCCGCGGACGGGGGGCGCAGGGGCTGCGCCATCAGGGGCGCGCGGTCGCCGCTCATGTCGTCTCTCCCGTGGCGACGCCCGTGAAGAGGTCGTCCTCACGGCCCGCGGGGCGCCCGCCGCGCACCAGCTCGTAGTACTCGGTGGTGAACAGCGGCTGCGCGAGCTCGTTGGACAGCACGAAGTACGGCTGGTCGGCGACGGTGATCTGGGTGGCGTGGGCGCGCATCGCGGCGGCCTTCGCGCCGGCGTACGCGGTGCCGTCGACGGCGGTGGTGATCCGCTCGTCGTCGACCACGCCGGGGACGTCCCGGACCGACGCCGCCTTGTCGAAGGGGAGGCCGGGCAGGTCGCGCTCCAGCCGGGCGAAGGCGTCCTCGGCCACGGAGCGCGGCACGCGGTTCCAGTAGACCTTGGGCACGTCCCAGCCGCGCCCGGCGGCCAGCTCGACGGCGCGCATGGCGACGCGGTGGGCCTGGATGTGGTCGGGGTGGCCGTAGCCGCCGTTGTCGTCGTAGGTGACCAGCACCTGCGGCCGCGCATCGAGGATCACGTCGGCGAGCAGCCCGGCGGCCTGGTCGACGTCGGCCTGCCAGAAGCAGCCGGGGTCGTCGTTGTCGGGCAGCCCCATCATCCCGGAGTCGCTGTACCGCCCGGCCCCGCCGAGCAGCCGGAAGTCCGTGACACCGAGCGCCGCCATGGCCTCACGCAGCTCGCCCAGCCGGTGTCCGCCGAGGGCGGCGCCGCTCAGGTGCCGCAGCTCGGGCGGGATGACCTCACCACGCTCACCGAGGGTGCAGGTGACCAGCGTCACGTGGCCGCCCTCGGCCGCGTGGCGCGCCATGGTCGCGCCGTTGTTGATCGACTCGTCGTCCGGGTGCGCGTGCACCAGCATCAGACGCCGCTCGGGCAGTTCCGTCATGCGCCCAACCCTATGTGGCGCGGGGCTCTCGCGCGGGCCCCGTCCGGCCGCGCAGGGTGCGGGCCCAGGGGGCGTCGACGGCGGCGGCGTCGATCGCGACCAGCACGTTGCTGAGCAGTGCGTCCGCGAAGTAGCGGCGGATCTGCTCGTCGGAGGCGCCGGACACGGCGCGGAGGTACTCGACCTGCTTGGCATAGCACCGGCGCACGGCCTCGCCGATGCCGGGCTCGGTCGCGCAGCCCTGGGCGTGCATGAGGATCATCAGCACGTCCCGGTCGCCGATGACCTCGTCGTACGCGGCGGTCAGCGCGTCGACGACGGCCTGCGGGTCGGTGGTGCGCACGGAGGCCGCCGCGGTGGCGGCGGCCTCACGCAGCCGGTCCGAGCAATGGTCGACCAGGGCGACGAACAGCGCCTCCTTGTCCTTGAACAGCCGGTACAGGTACCCCTGCGAGATGCCGGCCGCCTTGGCGACGTCCGTCGTGGAGGTTCCGTAGTAGCCCCGGGCGGCGAACGTCCTGATGGCCGTCCGCATGACCGTGGCCCGGCGCTCGTCGGCGGTGGAGCGCTGCCGCGTCCTGGTTTCCATGGAAGTAATCAACCACTTCCAAGAAAGTGGCGTCAAAGCTTCCGCCGTGGGCTCAGTCTCGGCTGAACGCCGCGACCATGTCGTCGGCGGAGCCGAGGGCCTCCATCGCGACCAGCGGGTTCCAGTAGTCGACGTACCGGCTGATCCTCCCGTCCCGGGTCTCCACGACCGAGATGTACGTCTGGTCGTACGGCCGCCCGGTCTCCAGGGCGACGCCCTCGCACCGCAGTTCGGCGATGACGAGGGTCGGGTCGACGGTCTCGTGGATCCGCACGTCCTTCATCTCGATGCGGAACGCCTTGGGGAAGTTGGCCATGTGCGCACGCAGTTCGTCGCGGCCCTGGAGCCGGGTGGGGTAGCCGGGCGGCGCGTACGGGAACTCGAGGACGCCGTCCTCGGTGAAGAGTGCCGCCCACTCGTCGGCCCGGCCGGAGGTGAGGTGGTCGAGGTGGTCGAGGAAGGCCTGGCGGGCGACGGCGCGGGTGGGAGTGTGGGTCATGACTGGAAGTTCCATTCCGGGTGACATGTAAGCGGTTAATCACTTACTTGGCTACCAAAGACAAGCCCCGTCAAGGCTGACGGGGACTGGCACATGAGGCATCCGCCATGATCAGCGAATGGATAAGTAATAGACCACTTACATATGACCGGTCAACCGCTCGAAGGGTCCTGACCGCTCTCATCGTCGCGGTAGCGCGGCAGGCCGTCCGTGGGGATGGTCCATTCGCCGATGGTGACGTCCTCGCCGTAGACGAAGTCCTTGCGGGTGGCGTAGCGGGGACCGTCGGGGGTCGCGTGGATGTCCGTGAAGACGGCGCCGGTGCCGGTGCGGGGATCGAAGATGACGTAGACCGGGATGCCGAGCAACGCGTAGTCGCGCATCTTGCCCACCCAGTCGTTCTCCGGGTTGGAGCGGGAGACGACCTCGACGGCTGCGTGGACCGTACGAGGGTCGATGGATCCTTCGACGTCGAGATCTTCCCAGGCGATCACCATCACATCCGGGTGCCGCATGATGCCCTCGGGCTCGCCCTCTACGTCGGGAGTGCCGTTGTGGGCCAGCAACTCGTCCGGCATGACCCTTTCCAGACGGCGGCTGACGTGCGCGGCCGTAACCTCGTGCGGGCCCCCCGGCGACATCATGTCGTGCACGATCCCTTCCTTGGTGACCTCGAATTTCCCGGGGAGGGTGTCGTCGAGCGACTGCACGACGTCCCTCATGGCCCGGTACTGGGGCGAACTGTCGCGCCGAGCGTCGTCGGGTGCGATGGTCATGGCGCTCGCTCCTCGTGGTCTGTGCCCAGGGGCAAGGATCGTCACATTCATGCTAGGCGGCCTCCTGAAGGTCGGTTCGGCAGTCGCGGCAGTGGGTCGTGGGGGCGGGTGCGCGGAAGGCGCGGTCGCAGCCGTCGCAGTTCCGGAGCGGGTGGCGGACGGGCGGCGGCGGGGCGGCGGCCTGCGCCCGGAACGGGGCCGGCGGCGGGAGCTGTGAGGCGAGGCGGTGGGCCAGCAGGGCTGCCGGGCGCCGCACTCCCTCGGGCGGGAGGTCGACCGTCAGGGCTCTGCGTACGGCCGCTGGAGCCACGTCGCGTTCGAGCCACGCCGCGACGCCGGGTGCCAGGTGGGCGGTGTCGTCGGCCGAGAGGAGCAGGCGGGAGTCGTGGCGGCGCAGGTCCGTCAGGAGGTCGGTGGCGGCCTGGAGGATCCCGGGACCGGAGTACGCGGGACGCGGCACGGCGGGGAGCGCCTTGCGTGCAGGCTTCTTGCGCGGTGCGTGCGGCAGGTGCGGTGCGGGCGTCGTGCTCTCCCGGCACGGCTGCTCCGTCTGCTGCCGCACTGCGGCCGGCTGGTTGCAGGAGATCGTGCGGGTGACGATGCGGCCGGAGGACGTGCGGACGCGTTCCCGCCGCAGATAGCCGTGCGACTCCAACTCCCGCAGAGCGGCGGCGATACGGGTCGCTCCCTCGGGGAAGCGCGCAGCGAGGGTCTTGATGTCGGCAGGGGCGCCCTTCGGCAGGGACTGGAGGTGGGTGCCGAGGCCGATGGCGAGGAGCGACAGCTCCGGGTGCTGGGCCAGGTGGTTGCCGATCACCACGAAGCGGGTGGTGTGGCGGGTGTTGTCGTGCTGGAGCCCGCCGGTGCGGTGGGCCCGGCCGGGGTGCGTGTTGCCTGCAACCCGGACGTGGGCGCGCGGGGGCGCGCTAGGGTTCTGCGTATCCATCAGGAAGGTCCGTTCTTCCTCGGTGGTCAGGCCCTCGCATTGGGATTGCCGTCCCGGCGGGGGCCGTCTCATGTCTGCGGTCGTGGTGGGGCGTTGTGCGTTGCCCTGCGCTGAGCGTCGGGCCTGGACGGCGAGGAAATCCAGCCAGTTCGACACGGTTCACCCGCCCGAGTGAGCGGGATCGCGGGCGGGAGGGGTGGGGCTTGGCGGGGTGCTTTCTCCCGGAGTTTCTTGGTCTCTCAGCCGCCGACGTCACCGAAGCGCGAAGTTCCGCGTTCCGGTGCCGGTGTGAGGTCGATCTCCGCCCACACCGTCTTACGGGGGTGGCGGCCCTCGGCGACTCCCCACCGATCGGCGAGCGCGTCCACCAGGAACAGCCCGCGGCCCGACTCGGCGACACCGTCCGGCTCGCGCAGCACCGGCCGGCGGTCGCCGCGCGTGTCGGTGACCTCGATGCGGAGCGTGGCTCCCACCACGTACAGCGTCAGCCGGAAGCTGCGGCCGGGCACGCGGCCGTGCGTGGCGGCGTTGGCGGCCAGTTCGGCGACGACCTGGCCGGCCGTCTCGTACGGGACCTCCCAGCTCCGCAGCGCGTCCACCGCGAGCAGCCGCGCGAGGCGCGCTCCCCGCGCGGTCGACGACAACAGCACGCTGACGTGCCGCACTTGGCCGTCGGGGCGCATGGTCCCCGTGAGGGCGATTTTCTGATTCACGTGACTCAGCGTGGCCGAACGGCCGTACCGTGATGAGTGATCGCAGCGCTGCGTAGAGTGACCGTCCACTGCTTGTCCGGGGATGTCCGGACTGTCGGCCGGACCCGCGCGCGGCACCCGCGATCACGGAACGGCACCACGGAGGGGCACGCGCATGTCGGTGAACGGTGAGGCGGTACGGGTCGGTCCCGGTACGGGCCGGGCGGACGAGCCGGGCTGGGAGGTGGACCCGGACGACGACTGGGCGCTGGCCGTGGTGGCCACCGTGGGACGTCAGTTGAAGCTGCGGCGGGAGGCCGTGGGCATGCGCGTGCCCGAGTTCGCGGTGGCGGTCGGGTACGGCGAGGACCTCGTCTACAAGATCGAGAGCGGCAGGCGGATCCCCCGCCCCGAGTACTTGGACACGGCGGACGAGATCCTGAGGGCGGGCGGCCTCGTCGCGGCGATGAAGGAGGACGTGAGGAAGGTCCGGTACCCGAAGAAGGTGCGGGATCTCGCGCAGATGGAGGCGCGGGCGGTGGAGCTTCAGCTCTACGATCCGCTCCACATCCACGGCCTGTTGCAGACGCCCGAGTACGCGCGAGCCCTGTTGTCCATGCGGCGACCGGCGTACTCGGCCGAGGAGGTGGAGCGGTTCGCCTCGGCGCGCGCGGCCCGCCGTGCGGTCTTCGACCGTGATCCCGCGCCGGAACTCGGCTTCATCCTGGAGGAGTGGACGCTCCGGCGTCCCCTGGGCGGGAGGGAGGTACTGCGCGCGCAGCTGGAACACCTGCTGACCGTCGCGGTGTTGCCCACCGTCGAGCTCCAAGTGATGCCGACCGATCGGCAGGAGCACGCCGGAGTGGACGGCGGCATCGAGATGCTGAAGTTCGCGGACGGTACGGCGGTCGGACGCTCACCGGCCGTGGCCGGCGGCCGAGCGGTGTCGGACCTGCGGCAGCTCCGTATTCTTGAGCTGCGTTACGGCATCATCCGCGCTCAGGCACTGACACCGCGCGAATCCATCGCCTTCGTCGAAGATCTGCTGGGGGAGACATGATCCGGAGCACGCCCTGCGACCTCGTGTGGTTCAAAAGCAGTTACAGCAGCGGCAGCGAGGGCGACTCCTGCGTCGAGATCGCCACGGAACCCGCCACCGTCCACGTCCGCGACTCCAAGAACGCCGACGGCCCCCGCCTCACCTTCACCCCGGCCGCCTGGGCCGGCTTTCTCACCTCCGTGGACCGCGATGGTCCGGCGTGAGGTCGCTGCCGCGCAGGACCGGTGAGGCGTTCGGGCTTCTGCTCGTGTTCACGGTCGTGGGGCTCTCCCGTGTCTGGCCGCCGAGGTGGATGCTGAGGCGGATCGCCGCCTCGGCCGAGGTGCGGGCCGAGCGCGAGGCGGCCGAGGAGAAACTGCTCACCCGCG
This sequence comes from Streptomyces sp. BJ20, assembly GCF_022869105.1. Taxonomy (NCBI): domain Bacteria; kingdom Bacillati; phylum Actinomycetota; class Actinomycetes; order Kitasatosporales; family Streptomycetaceae; genus Streptomyces; species Streptomyces sp. BJ20. Next base: position 1,088,877 of record NZ_CP094918.1, on the reverse strand, counting down.
TGCGGGAGATCGAGGCGGGCGTGCCGTGGCTGCGGCCGCTCGACGTCGTGATCCGCGACGAGTGCGTCGACGTCCGCAGCAACCACATCAGCTTCTTCGGTGCGAGCCCGTCGAGGCGGCAGTCGATGACCTGCCGGATGTCCGCCTTCATCATCTTCTCCACGGACGGGGACCCCGAGGACGCCGCAGCGGAGATCCACCGCTCGTTCCCTCTGCCGGACGGTCTCTCCGCCGACGGGATTGCGGAGTCGCTGCACTGGGACACGGACGAGGGGAAGGTCGCCCCCTATGTCGCTCCCAAGGCCGTACGGACTCGCGTCACCCGGCACCACGGTGAGAAGTCCCTCGAGCAACTCCGCGAGGAGCACGGCGTCCTCTGCATGTGGGCCCTGTACGGGCAGGCGTACTTCACGGTCGTCTGAGGTCAACACGGACAGACCCCCAGCTCCGGTCATAATGCGCGGGTGTCCAGACGACCCGTGCCGTTGCCGGCCGAGCACATACCCCCCGGGACGCCCGAGTGGCGGACCGCCGACGTCCTCCGCTGGCTCGACGCCGTGCCCGCCCGTTGGGCGCATCCACTGTTCGCCCTCCTCGCGTTGGCCGTCTCCGTCGCCTGGGAGGTGACGGCGGCACCCGTGCCCGCCTGTACGTCCGCCGAGCCGTGCGGGAGCGACTGGACGGGGCTCGCGGTGGCCGTCGTTCTCGTGCTGTCCCTGTACTGGGTGTGGCGGCAGCCGCGGCTCGCGATCGGTGGGCTCGCCGTCACCGTGGTCGCGCTCGCCGTCGAGGAGGGCGTCACCGTGTTCGCCCGGCCGTCCGCGCTCGCGTATCTGGTCGCGACCGGGTTCGCCGTGTCCGGGCTCGTGCACCGGCTGGCCGTCGCCGGACGCCAGCGCGCGCTGGCGTTGGAGGCCGCCGGGTCGGCTGCCCAGCCGCTCCCCGACGCCGCGCGCACATTCCGCCGGGGACGGATGTCCTTCGTACTGGCTGCCCTCTTCCTCACCGTCGCCGGCTTCGGCGTCCACCAAGCCCTCGGGATCGCCGACGCCTACGAGAAGCGCGCCGTCTCCGCCTCCCACCTCTCCGGTGAGGTCACCGCCGTGGACGAGGACGACGGCCTCCTCACCGTCACCGCCGAGGGGCGTACCTACCGCACCGGGACGGCCTTCCCCGAGGACTTCCCTGTCGACAGCCGCGTCGATCTCATCGTGGACGGCGACCAGGCCGTGCTGGTCGCGGAGCCGTACGACGCGTTCGGCTGGGAACTGCTGGTGCTGACCGGCTCGGTGACCGGACTCGCGTTCCTGGTGAACGGCGTCGCCGGGCGTCTCGGCGCGCGGCGGCTGCGGCGCGGGCCGCTGCCGGTGCTGCACGTGATGGTGCGCGAGGGCGAGGAGGACGGCCGTACCTGGGTGTTCGCGGCCGACGACACGGAGGGCCGCCGGCCCGTGCTCTGGTTCCATTCGCTGTACGCCGACGACGACGGCGCCGAGGAGGACGAGGACGACCTCGGAACCGGCGACGACGACGGCGACTTCGGCCTGGACAAGGTCGCGCAGGTGCTGCGCGGTGACGGGCCCGCCCCGCCGCTGCGGGAGGCCGTACTGTACGGCGCCCCGTACACCGGCGCGGAGGTCGCCTTCGTGGCGCGGGACGACGAGGACGATCCGGAGGTCGCGGTCGAGTGCAGCGTCACCTCGGTGAAACCGGCCGTCCCCCTGTGGAACACGGGCGGTCAACAGGCGCGCGGGCGGAAGCACCCCCGGCGGCCGGTCGAGGAGATCGCCGCCGGTCTGACGCCCTCGGCGGAGCCGCGGGTGTGGCGGGCGCACGGCTTCTCGCGAGGGCTCGGCGCGGGGCTGCTGGTGGTGCAGGGCGGCGGCGTGTGGGCCGCGCTGGAGGACGGGCCGTCCTGGCACTGGCTGATGCTCGCCGTGGCGCTGCCGTGGCTGGTGACATCCGTGGCGACCGCGACCACCTGGCGGATCACCGCCGACCGGGACGGACTGTGGGTGCTGACGGCCTGGCGCGTGCGGCGGGTCCCGTGGGACGTGACGCTGTCCGTGACGCACCGGGAGGACGGCATCGACATCGGCCGCGCCGAGGACGACGCCGTACGGGTCTCCCCCACCGGCTGGGCCTGGCTGGAGCGGCGCCTGGGCCGTGAGCCGGGCGCGGAACGCGTCGCCGACGAACTCCGCGCCCTTCTCCTGCGCCCGGACCTCCGCCCGACGGACGAGGCCCTCTCCGACCGCCAGGGGATGCCGGTGGGCCCGCTTCTGGTCGCCCTGACGGTCCTCTGGGGCGCGGCGGCCCTGCTCCTGCTGTGACCAAGACGTCAGGCGTCCTTGATGCTCGGGAACGCCTGGTCCGCCTCCAGCTCGAACGCCAGCTCCAGCAGGGTGCGTTCGGCGCCGGGACGGCCGGAGAACATCACGCCTACCGGCAGGCCGTCCGGCGTCGTGGACGCGGCGGGCAGGGAGATCGACGGGGTGCCGACGACGTTGTTGACCGGGGTGAACGCCACGTAGGCCAGGATGCGTTCGACCAGCGTGGCGTACGGGACGGACGGGCTGAGGTGGCCCAGCGGCGGGGTGGTGTGGGCCAGCACCGGGGACAGGATGACGTCCTGGCCACGGAACGCCGCCGCGTACGCCTCCCGGGTCCGCCGCAGCCGCCGCAGCACCCCGGGCGTACGGCTCCAGTTGGCGACGTAGGTGGCGCGCAGGCCGCGGCTCAGACCGTCCATGCGGTGACGGTCGAACTCCGCGCCCATGGTGCGTCCCGTGGCGCCGATGAGGAACGACAGCAGGCCCCAGTAGGTGAGGAAGTCCTCGGTGAAGCGGGGGTCGATGGCCAGTTCGACGGGGGTCACCGTGTGGCCCAGCCCCTCCAGCCGCCGGGCCGTGTCGGTGACGGCCGCGCGGGTGGCGTCGTCGGTGCGGGCGCCGTTCGGGGAGTCGACGAGGAGCCCGATCCGCAGCCGGCGGTCCGCGGGGCCCTCGACGAGCCCGAGGGAGGGCAGCTTCGGGTTGCGGTGATGCAGCTCCGCCGCCGCGAGGAACGCCGCGCTGTCCCGCACCGTGCGGCTCACGACGCCGTCGGCCACGATGTCGATGGGCAGTTGGCGGCCCTGCGCGTTCGGCACGGTCCGGCCACGGGTCGGCTTGAGGCCGACGAGCCCGCAGGCGGCGGCCGGGATGCGGATGGAGCCGCCGCCGTCGTTGGCGTGCGCGACGGGCACGGCGCCCGCGGCGACCAGGGCCGCGCTGCCGCCGGACGAACCGCCCGCCGAGTGGCCGGTGTTCCACGGGTTGCGGACCGGCGGGCCCTCCTCGAACTCCGTGGTGGGGCTGAAGCCGAACTCGGGCAGCCGCGTCTTGCCGAGCACCGTGACGCCCGTGCTCAGCAGCTGACGGGTGAACGCGGCGTGCCGGCGGGCCGGGCGCGGCACGAACGCGGCGCTGCCGTGGCCCGTGGGCAGCCCCGCGAAGTCGGTGTTGTCCTTCACGAAGGTCGGCACCCCGGCGAACGCACCGCCGTCGGAGGCGTGATGGGCCGGGACGTCGAGGTGCACCTGCACGGCGTCCAGCCGGGCGTCGGCGTCCCGGACCCGGGCCGCCGCGTCCCGAGCCACCTCGGCGGCACTCACCTCGCCCCGCCGGATCGCCGCGGCGAGGCCCACCGCGTCCAGGTCGCCCAGGGCGTCGTCACGGAAGACGTGGACCCTGGTCCGCGCCTGCTCGCGTCCCTGGCTCTGTTCCTCGGAAGTCGTCACCGTCGGCTCCGCCCTGCGCGCGTGAATGCTGGCCCGCCCATCATTGCTTACCGACGGGTAACACGCGAGAGGCCGGCGACGGCCGCGCTCAGAAGTTGAGGCTGCCGATCATCCCCGCGATGTTGTTGGTGACTTCGTTGATCGTGGGCGCGATCGTCGACGAGGCCAGGTAGAAGCCGAGCAGCATGCACACGATCGCGTGCCCTGCCTTCAGACCCGACTTCTTGACCAGCAGGAAGACGACGATCGCCAGCAGCACCACCGCCGAAATCGAGAGTGCCACGGCGGCTCACCTCCAAGGATCCCAGGGGCGCGGGGGGGGCAGGAATATGGGGGCAGTACGTCCACACAGCAGGCAGCAGGTTCCTACCCACTATGTGCTAACGATCATAACTATCCGTACGTGCGCATCGATCGGCGCACAGCCGCACAAGGGGGCGCATGGCCAATATGGTCAAGGCATGACGACCGAGACGGACTCCTTCCCCCGGCGGCACGCCCGCACCCTCCGCTTCACCCTCGGCGCGCCGCGTTCCTTCAGCGTGGCGCCCGACGGCTCACGTGTCGTGTTCCTCCGCTCAGGTTCCGGCACGGACCGGGCCAACGCCCTCTGGGTGCTCGACACGGACGGGGGCGGGGAGCGCGTGGCCGCCGACCCGCGCGCCCTCCTGGGCGGCGCGTCGGAGCAGCTCTCCGCCGAGGAGCGCGCGCGGCGCGAACGCAGCCGTGAGGGAGGCGCCGGCATCGTCGGCTACGCCACCGACGCGGCGGTGGAGTTGGCGGCTTTCGCCTTGTCAGGGCGGCTTTTCACGGCCGAGCTGCGGGCCGGCACGGCACGTGAACTGCCCACGCCGGGAGCGGTGATCGACCCCCGTCCGTCGCCCGACGGGCGCCATGTCGCGTACGTCGCGCGGGGCGCCCTGCGGGTCGTGTCGGCGGAGGGAGCGGACGACCGCGCGCTCACCACCCCCGAGGCGGAGGAGGTGACCTACGGTCTGGCCGAGTTCGTCGCTGCCGAGGAGATGAGCCGTTCGCGGGGCTTCTGGTGGTCCCCGGAGTCGGACCGGTTGCTGGTGGCGCGGGTGGACGACACGCCGGTGCGGCAGTGGTGGATCTCCGACCCGGCCCACCCCGACCGTGAACCGCACCGCGTCCGCTACCCGGCGGCCGGCACCCCGAACGCGGACGTACGGCTGTTCGTCGTGGACCTGGAGGGGACGCGCACGGAGGTCTCCTGGGACCGGGCGCGCTACCCGTATCTGGCACGAGTGCACTGGTCAGCGGCGGGTGCCCCGCTGCTGCTCGTACAGGCGCGCGACCAGCGGGCGCAGCTGATCCTGGCCGTCGACCCGGACACGGGGGCGACGCGGATGGTGCACGCCGACGAAGATCCGGAATGGCTGGAACTTTTCCCCGGTGTGCCCTGCTGGAGCCCTTCGGGGCAGCTCGTGCGGATCGCCGACGAGGGGGGCGCCCGGCGCCTCGCCGTGGGTGAACGTCCGCTCACCGGACCGCAGTTGCACATCCGTGCGGTGCTCGACGTCTCGGACGACGACGTGCTGGTCTCGGCGTCGGCGGGCACGGAGGCGGCCGCTCCGGAAATCGGCGAGGTCCATGTCTACCGGGTGAACGAACTGGGCGTGGAGCGGGTCTCGGAGGAACCCGGCGTGCACACCGCGGTGCGCTCCGGAGGGGTCACGGTGCTCGTCTCGGCGACCCTGGATCGGCCAGGTTCTCGGGTCCGGGTGCTCCGTGACGGGAAACAGACGGCGACTGTCCCCAGTCACGCCGAAGACCCCGGTTTGTCCCCCCGTGTGACGCTGACACAGGGGGGCGCACGCCGCATCCCGTGCGCCGTGCTTATGCCTCGGGACTACGCCGGTGACACCCCTCTGCCGGTGCTCATGGACCCCTACGGCGGTCCGCACGGCCAGCGGGTCGCGGCCGCCCACAACCCGCACCTGACCTCCCAGTGGTTCGCCGACCAGGGCTTCGCCGTGGTCGTCGCCGACGGGCGCGGCACCCCGGGACACTCCCCCGCCTGGGAGAAGTCCGTCAAGGACGACATCGCCGCCGTCGTCCTCCAGGACCAGGTCGACGCGCTGCAGGCGCTGGCCGGGGACTTCCCGCTGGACCTGGACCGGGTCGCGATCCGCGGCTGGTCCTTCGGCGGCTACCTGGCCGCCCTCGCCGTCCTGCGCCGCCCCGACGTGTTCCACGCGGCCGTGGTCGGCGCCCCGGTCACCGACCTGCGCCTGTACGACACCCACTACCAGGAGCGCTACCTCGGGCACCCGGACGAGCAGCCGGAGGTCTACCGCCGCAACTCGCTGATCGACGACGCCGGCCTGGTCGACGCGGCCGAGCCGCACCGGCCCATGATGATCGTCCACGGCCTCGTCGACGACAACGTGGTGGTCGCCCACTCCCTGCGGCTGTCCTCCGCGCTGCTCGCGGCCGGCCGCCCACACGAGGTGCTGCCGCTGTCCGGCGTCACGCACATGACCCCGCAGGAGGAGGTCGCCGAGAACCTGCTCCGCCTCCAGCTCGGCTTCCTCAGGCGCGCCCTGTCCCTCCCGGACACATCCGCCACGTGTTAACACCGGGGCAACTCGACGGAAGCGGTACCGATATACGGACAGGGAACGCTGGTCAGCGTACGGCCGTGCGGGTGCCGTGAGCGGGCCGGGGTGCGCCATGTCACCCCGGCCCGTACCCCGTTCAGCACCGACGCGCCCTCACCGAGGGCCGTCCTCCGTCGGCACCACGTGCCCCGGCGCGTCAGCGCCTCATCGATACGGTCTCCGCGAAGTGGCACGCCGAGTCGTGCGCCGCCGGGCCTCCTGCCTCCGCGAACCAGGGCGGCACCGCCAGCGCCGGCACCTCCACCGCGCACCGCTCCCGCGCCTTCCAGCAGCGGGTGCGGAACCGGCAGCCGGAGGGGATGTTCGTCGGCGACGGCACGTCCCCGGTGAGCACGATCCGCTCCCGGTGCTCCCGGGCCCGCGGGTCGGGGACCGGCACCGCGGAGAGCAGGGCCTGCGTGTAGGGGTGCGTGGGGTGGTCGTAGATCTCGGTGTCCGTGCCGGTCTCCACGATCCGGCCGAGGTACATCACCCCGACCCGGTCGGAGATGTGCCGGACGATCGACAGGTCGTGCGCGATGAAGACGTAGGACAGGTCGAACTCGCTCTGGAGCCGGTCCATCAGGTTGATGACCTGCGCCTGCACCGAGACGTCCAGCGCGGAGACCGGCTCGTCGGCGACGATCACCTCGGGGCGCAGCGCCAGGCCCCGCGCGATGCCGATGCGCTGCCGCTGGCCGCCGGAGAACTGGTGCGGATAGCGGTTGATGTACTCCGGGTTCAGGCCCACCACGTCCAGCAGCTCCTGCACCCGGCGCCGCCGGTCCCCCTTCGGCGCCACCTCGGGGTGGATGTCGTACGGCTCCCCGATGATGTCGCCGACCGTCATCCGCGGGTTGAGCGAGGTGTACGGGTCCTGGAAGACCATCTGGATGTTGCGGCGCACCGCCTTGAGCGCCTTGCCGGAGAGCCGGGTGATGTCCTCGCCCTTGTAGCGGATCGAACCGGCCGTCGGCCGCTCCAGGTTGACCAGCGTCTTCGCGACCGTCGACTTGCCGCAGCCGGACTCCCCCACGATGCCCAGCGTCTCGCCCGCGTCCAGGCGGAAGTCCACGCCGTCGACCGCCTTCACGGCCCCGACGTGCTTGCGGAAGACGATGCCCCGGGTCAGCGGATAGTGCTTGACCAGGCCGCTGACCTCCAGGATCGGCTCAGCCATCCAGGCACTCCCTCCAGAAGTGGCAGGCGCTCCCGCGCGTGCCGGAGACCTCGTACAGCGGCGGATCGTCGGTCGTGCACACGTCCCGGGCCAGCGGGCAGCGCGGGTGGAACGGGCAGCCGGGCGGGATGCGGGTGAGGTTGGGCGGCAGGCCCTTGATGGCGTACAGCTCCCGCCCCTTGTGGTCCAGGCGCGGGATGGAGTCCAGCAGGCCCCGGGTGTACGGGTGCGCGGGGGCCTTGTAGATCTCGTGCACCGGCGCCGACTCCACGATCCGGCCCGCGTACATCACCGCGATGCGGTCGGCGACGTCGGCGACCACGCCCAGGTCGTGGGTGATGAGGATGAGCCCCATCCGGTACTCCCGCTGGAGCTCCGCCAGCAGCTCCATCACCTGGGCCTGGACGGTGACGTCGAGGGCGGTGGTCGGCTCGTCGGCGATGATCAGCGCCGGCTCCAGGGCGATCGCCATCGCGATCATGATGCGCTGGCGCATGCCGCCGGAGAACTGGTGCGGGTACTGCCGCACCCGCTCCCGCGCGGCCGGGATGCGCACCCGGTCCATCAGCTCGACCGCCTTGGCGCGCGCGTCCTTGCGGGACATGCCCCGGTGCACGGTGAACATCTCGGCGAGCTGGTCGCCCACGGTGAGCACCGGATTCAGCGCGGACAGCGCGTCCTGGAAGATCATCGCCATCTCGGCGCCCCGGATCCGCCGGCGCTCCTCCTCCTTGAGCTTCAGCAGGTCCCGGCCCTGGAAGACCACCTCCCCGCCGGTGATCCGGCCGGGCGGGGTGTCGAGGATGCCCATGACCGCCTGCGCGGTCACCGACTTGCCGGAGCCGGACTCGCCCAGCACGGCCAGGGTCTCCCCCTCGTCGACGCCGTAGGTGACCCCGTTGACCGCCTTCGCCACACCGTCCCGGGTCCGGAACTCCACGTGCAGGTCGCGCACTTCGAGCAGCACCGCGGCTCACCTCAGCTTCGGGTCGAGGGCGTCGCGCACCGCGTCGCCGAGCATGATGAACGCCAGGACCGTGATCGCCAGCGCCCCGGCGGGCCACAGCAGCGCGTGCGGGGCGTTGCGGATGTAGGGCGAGGCCGCGGAGATGTCGATGCCCCAGGACACGCTGGGCGGCTTCAGCCCGACCCCGAGGTACGACAGGGTCGCCTCGAGCGCGATGTACGTGCCCAGGGCGATGGTCGCGACGACGATGACCGGGGCGACCGCGTTGGGCGCGATGTGCCGCAGCAGCAGCCGGGAGTTGGAGGCGCCGAGGGCCCGCGCGGCCTGCACGTAGTCGTTCTGCTTGGCGGTGATGACGGCGCCGCGGGCGATGCGGGAGATCTGCGGCCAGCCGAGCAGCACGATGAAGCCGATGACGGGCCAGACGGTGTTGCTGGTGATGACGGAGAGCAGCACCAGACCGCCGAGGACGACCGGGATGGCGAAGAAGACGTCGGTGATCCGGGACAGGACCGAGTCGGAGATCCCGCCGAAGAACCCGGCGAGCGCGCCGAGCACGCTGCCGAGGACGGCGACCCCGAGGGTGGCGAGCACGCCGACCGCGACGGAGGTGCGGGCCCCGTAGACGGTGCGGGTGTACACGTCGCAGCCCTGCCCGTCGAACCCGAAGGGGTGGCCCGGCTGGGAGCCCTCCTGCGCCTTGGACAGGTCGCACTTCAGGGGGGAGCCGGAGGTGATCGCCGACGGCCACAGGGAGATGAAGACCAGGAACAGGATGACCAGCGCGGAGACGATGAACACGGGGTTGCGGCGCAGGTCCCGCCAGGCGTCCGACCACAGCGAGCGCGGCCGGTCCTCCGGCCCTGCGCCGTCCGGCCCCGGCCGCTTCTCCAGCGTCTCGGCCTCGTCGACGCCCAGGTCCATGGCGCCGCCCATGCTGGTGCCGGCGATGACGGCCTCGGGTTCCTCGTGACGGTCAGACATAGCGGATCCTCGGGTCGAGTACGGCGTACAGGAGGTCGACGACGAGGTTGGCGACGAGGAAGACCAGCACCAGCACGGTGACGAAACCGACCACCGTCTGCGTGTTCTGCCGCAGGATGCCCTGGTAGAGCTGGTAGCCGACGCCGTGGATGTTGAAGATCCGCTCGGTGACGATCGCCCCGCCCATCAGGAAGCCGATGTCGGCGCCGATGAACGTCACCACGGGGATCAGGGAGTTGCGCAGCAGGTGCCGGACGACGACCCGGCGCCGGGGCAGGCCCTTGGCGACGGCGGTGCGGACGTAGTCGGAGCGGCGGTTCTCCGCGATGGAGGTGCGGGTCAGCCGGGTGACGTAGGCGAGGGAGACCGAGGCGAGCACCAGGCCGGGCAGGATCAGCTCGTCGAAGGGCGCGTCGGAGGACACCGAGGGCCGGATCCAGCCCCACTTCACGCCGAGCAGCAGCTGGAGCAGCAGACCGGTGACGAAGGTGGGCACGGAGATGACGACGAGGGTCAGCAGCAGCACCCCGGTGTCCACCGGCCGGCCCCGGCGCAGCCCGGTGACCACGCCGAGAGTGACACCGATGACGATCTCGAAGAGGATCGCGATCAGGGTGAGCCGGATGGTGACGGGGAACGCCGTCGCCATCAGCTCGGTGACTCCCTGGCCGTTGAAGGCCGTGCCGAAGTCGCCGGTGAAGACGTTCCCCATGTACGTCAGGTATTGCTGCCAGACCGGCTTGTCGAGGCCGAACTCCTGCTCCAGACGGGCCGCCGTCGCCGGGTCGCACTGCCGCTCCCCGCACAGTCCCGCGATGGGGTCGCCCATCACGTTGACCATGAGGAAGATCAGCAGCGTGGCCCCGATGAAGACGGGGATCATCTGGAGCAGTCGCCGGACGACGTAGCGCCCCATCGCGGATCAGCTCACCTTGATCTGTTCGTACACGGGGACGCTGAAGGGGTTCAGCTTGACGTCGGAGAGCCGCTCCGACCAGCCGGCGCTGCCGTTCTGGTACCAGAGCGGGATCGCCGCCATGTTGTCGCGGACCACCTCCTCGGCCTGCTGGAACAGGTCGACGGCCTTGGCGGTGTCGGTCTCCTGGTTGGCGCGGTCCACCAGGTCGTCGAACTCCTGGTTGGACCACTTGCCGTCGTTGGACGAGGCGTTGGTGTAGTACAGCGGCTGGAGGAAGTTCTGGATGAGCGGGTAGTCCATCTGCCAGCCCGCCCGGAACGGCCCGGTCATCTTCCGGTCGGTGATCTGGTTGCGGAAGTCCGCGAAGGTGCCGACCGGGTTGGCCGTGCAGGCGCGCTCGTTGTCCAGCGCGTTGTTGATGGAGTTGCAGACGGCGTTGACCCACTCGGAGTGGGAGCCGGTGTCGGCGTTGAAGGTGATGGTCACCCTGCCGCCGGGCAGCCCGCCGCCCTCCTCGATCAGCTTCTTCGCCTCGTCGGGCTTGAACTCGCAGAACTCCCCGCACAGTCCGGCCTGGAAGCCGCCGTCCTCGCCGAGCACCGGGGAGGTCCAGTCGGTGGCGGGGGTGCGGGTCTTCTGGAAGATCGTGTCGGTGATCTGCTCGCGGTCGATCGCCATGGACAGGCCCTGACGGACCTTCGTCGCGCCGTCGGTGTTCCAGGCGTCGTCGTAGAACGGGAAGGCGAGGGTCTGGATGATGCCGGCCGGGGTGTTCAGATAGCGGTCGCCCAGGTCGTTCTTCACGTTCCTCAGCTGCGCGGCGGGCACGTCGTCGACCAGGTCGAGGTTGCCGGCCAGCAGGTCGGTGTAGGCGGTGTTGTTGTCGGTGTAGACCTTCAGGTCGACGCCGCCGTTCTGCGCCTTGTCGTCGCCGGGGTAGTCGTCCCACGTGCGCAGCGACATCTGCGAGCCGCGGGTGTACGCATCGACCAGGTAGGGCCCGTTGCCGACGGGCTTGTTGACCCAGGCGTCGTGGTCGTCGAAGAACGCCCGGGGCAGCGGGGCGAAGGCGTTGTAGCCCAGGGTGTCGGGGAACGTCGAGAACTTCTGGGTCAGCTTGACGGTGAAGGTGCGATCGCCGGTCACCTTCAGCCCGGACATGGTGTCCGCGGTCTGCTCACCCTCCTCCGGGTGCACCTGGTCGTAGCCCTCGATGTAGCCGAAGAAGTAGGCGTTGCGCTGGTTGTTGCGCAGGCTCGCGCCGTAGTTCCAGGCGTCCACGAAGGACTGGGCGGTGACTTTCTCGCCGTTGCTGAAGGTCCATCCGTCCTTGACGGTGATGGTGAAGTTCTGCGAGTCGGAGGTCTCGATCTTCTCGGCGAGCATGTCCTGCGCCTCGCCGGTCTCCGGGTCGTACCGCTTCAGGCCCCGGAAGATCATGTCGAGGACCTTGCCGCCCTGCACCTCGTTGGTGTTCGCCGGCTCCAGCGGGTTCTGCGGATCGCCCCAGGAAGCGCTCAGCACGGCCTCGGAGTCACCGCTGTCCCCGCCGCCGCACCCCGCGGTGGCGAGGGCGAGCGCCATCGCGCAGACGGCCCACCTGGCGTGTGTACTGGTGCGCATGGGGTGCCTCCTCGTGCCCGGGTCCCTTACCGGGCCAGCCTGGAAGCGGGGCCCCCGGCGCGCACGCCCGCCGGGGCCGTACGGGGCGCAAGATCCACCGGACGGGGGCACGGCGCCGGGCACGGACAAGGACCGGGGGCGGGAGGTGTCCTCCCGCCCCCGGTCCTCGGGGTCGTGCGTCCTTCGGTGAGAAGGGGTCAGCCCTTGGAGACGTCCCCGTCCTTCTCCAGCGCCTTCAGGGCCGGGTCCATCACGACGGCTTCGGAGCGCGCCCCGACGGTGGGCTCCTCCGGGAAGTGGCACGCCGTCAGGTGGCCGTCACGGCTGCCGGAGAGCTGCACCAGCGGCGGCTCCTCCGTCGCGCACTTGTCCTGCGCCTTCCAGCAGCGGGTGCGGAAGCGGCAGCCGGACGGCGGGGAGATCGGCGAGGGGACGTCACCGTAGAGGCGGATGCGCTCCCGGTCCTGCGGCTCGTCGTCCATGGCCACCTCGGGCACGGCCGAGAGCAGGGCGTGGGTGTAGGGATGCCGGGGGCGGTTGTAGATGGAGTCCCGGTCCCCGACCTCGACCACCTTGCCCAGGTACATCACGGCCACGCGCTGCGAGAAGTGCCGGACCACCGCCAGGTCGTGGGCGATGAACAGGAAGGCGATGCCCAGTTCTTCCTGCACCTTCTGCAGCAGGTTGACGACCTGCGCCTGGATGGACACGTCCAGGGCGGAGACCGGCTCGTCCGCGACGATCAGCTTCGGGTTCAGCGCGAGGGCCCGGGCGACGCCGATGCGCTGACGCTGACCGCCGGAGAACTCGTGCGGGAAGCGGTTGTAGTGCTCCGGGTTCAGGCCGACGAGCTCGAGCAGCTCGCGGACCCGCTTCTCCCGGCCGCCCGCGGGATTGATCCCGTTGACCTCCATCGGCGACTTGATGATCGTGCCGACGGTCTGACGCGGGTTCAGCGAGGAGTACGGGTCCTGGAAAATCATCTGGATCTCGGACCGGACCGGCGCCAGCTGCTTGCGCTTGGCGTGCGTGATGTCCTGACCCGCGTACTCGATCTTGCCGCCGGTCGGCTCCAGGAGCCGGGTGATGAGCCGGCCGGTGGTCGACTTGCCGCAGCCCGACTCACCCACCAGTCCGACGCTCTCGCCGACGCCGACGGTCAGGTCGACGTTGTCGACCGCCTGGACGGCGCCGACCTTCCGCTTGATCGGAAAGCCACCGTAGATCGGGAAGTGCTTGGTCAGGCCCTCCACCTTCAGCAGCGTCTCGGTGGACGCGCCGGTGGAGCCCTGCTGTGCGGGGAGGGTGAGGTTGTCGCTCATGTCTCGGATCTCTCCCTAGCGCAGCCGGGGCTGGATCGTGTCGATGAATATGGTCTGCTTCTGCTCCGCCGTCAGGTGGCAGGCAGCGGCACGGCCCTCGCCGAGCGCCGGGCGCTCGGTGCTGCAGCGGTCGCCCGACACCTTGTCCGTGAAGGCACAGCGCGGGTGGAAGGGGCAGCCGGACGGCGGGTTGAGCAGGCTGGGCGGGGACCCGGGGATCGGGTTGAGCGCCTGCGAGGTGTCGCCCCCCAGACGCGGCATCGAGCTGAGCAGGCCCCAGGTGTAGGGATGCTTCGGCTGACGCAGCACCTCGCGGACGCTGCCGCGCTCCACGGCCCGGCCCGCGTACATCACCAGCAGGTCGTCGGCCATGTCGGAGATGACGCCGAGGTCGTGGGTGATGAAGATGATGGCCGTACCGAATTCCTGCTGAAGGTCCTTGAGCAGGTCGAGGATCTGCGCCTGGACCGTCACGTCCAGGGCCGTGGTCGGCTCGTCCGCGATCAGCAGGTCGGGGTCGCAGACCAGCGCCATGGCGATCATCGCGCGCTGGCGCATACCGCCGGAGAACTGGTGCGGGTAGTCGTCCACCCGGGTCGCGGGCTGCGGGATGCCGACCTTGGTGAGCATCTCGATCGCCCGCTGCCGGGCCTCCTTCTTGGAGGCGCCGGTGTGCTTCATGTACGGCTCGGCGATCTGCCGGCCCACCGTGTAGTACGGCGAGAGCGCCGTCAGCGGGTCCTGGAAGATCATCGCGACCTTGTTGCCGCGGAGCTTCTCCATCTCCTTCTCGGAGGCGGTGACCAGGTCCTGCCCTTCGAGGACGATCTCGCCCTCGACGGTGGTGGTCTTGGGGTTGTGCAGGCCGAGCACCGTCAGGTTGGTCACGGACTTGCCGGAGCCCGACTCGCCCACGATGCCGAGGGTCTTACCGCGCTCGACGTCGAAGGACAGCCCGTCGACCGCCTTGACGATGCCGTCCTCGGTGGAGAACCGCACCCGCAGGTCGCGGACCGAGAGGAAGGAGCCAGGCCCGGTCGGGGCCTTGTCGCCTTCGGTCTTGGTCAGTGTGGTCACGGTGTTTCTCCTAGCTGAGCCGCACGCGCGGGTCGATGTACGCGTAGACGAGGTCCACGAGGATGTTCAGGAGCAGGATGAAGAACGCCCCGAACAGCATGACGCCCATGGTCACCGGCAGGTCCTTCGTGAGCGAAGAATCCACCGCGAGACGGCCGATTCCGGCCAGGTCGAACGTGAACTCCGTGACCACGGCGCCGGACAGCAGAGCGCTGAGGTCGATACCCAGGATGGTGACGATCGGGATGAGCGAACCGCGCCAGGCGTAACGGAAGAAGACGTAGCTCTGCTTCATGCCCTTGGCACGCGCGGTGCGGACGTGCTCCTCCTGGAGCTGCTCGATCATCGTCGAGCGCGACATACGGGTGTACTGCGCGGTGAAGATGGTGGCCATCACCACCCACGGGATCAGCATCCCGGTGGCCCAGGCGAGCGGGTTCTCCGTGAAGGGAGAGTACTTGGGGTTCTCCATCCAGCCCGTCTGGTAGACGGCGATGCCGAGGACGATCGGGCCGAGGAAGTAGATCTGGAAGGAGCTCAGCACGATGGACGCACCGCTGACCGCCCTGTCGGCCACCGTGCCGCGCTTCCACGCGGCCAGCATGCCGGCGCCGAGGCCCACGATGAGGAAGATGATCAGACCGCCGACGGTCAGCGACAGCGTCAGCGGGAAGCGGTCCATGATCGAGTCCCAGACGAACTGCTTTGTCTCGAAGGACTGACCGAGGCAGGGGGCGGCGCAGTGGCCGGTCGCGAAGTCCCGCCCGGTGACGATGCCCGACATGAACTCCCAGAACTGGGTGGTGATGGGCTTGTCCAGGCCGAGGTTCTCGCGGATCACGGCGAGGTTCTCGGGCGAGCAGTTCTTGCCGCAGGACAACGCAGCGAAGTCCTGAGGAACCGTATAGAACAGGAAGAACGTGAAGGCACCGATCAGGAACATGATGACGACGGCGCCGATCAGCCTGCGGATGAGGAACTGAAGCATGGCGGGTGGATGCTCTCTTCGAAACGCGGCGGCATGGAGGGGGAACCGTCCGCGGGGGTGCGCTCCGCCTGGCGCACACCCCCGCGGTCAGCCGAGCTGACGGATTACGGCTGCTTCAGGAACAGGTCGTTGATGTCGATGTAGCTCGACTCCGTGCTGTACCTGGCGCCACCGATGTTCGAACCGTAGAGCTGGATCTGCTTCGAGTAGTAGACCGGGGCCGCGGGGTTGATCTCCTCCACGATGCGGTGGTGAGCCTGCTCCCAGGTCTTGGCGGCCTCCTCCGGCTGCTGGACGAGGGCCTTCTGGATCAGCTCGTTGACCTTCGCGTCGTTGATGTGCGAGTAGTTCGACGCACCGTCGGCGACCAGCTCACCGTCGTAGACCGGGGTGATGACCGTGGACGGCGACGACCAGTCCTGGCCCCAGCCGGTCATGTAGATGTCGTACGGGTTGTTGAGCTTGCCGACCTGCTCGTAGAAGCTGGCCCGGTCGATCTCCTTGGACTGCACGTCGAAGCCGAGCTTCTCGAGCGCGTCCTTGATGATGAGCTGCTGGGCCTGGCCGCGCGGCGTGTTGGAGTAGGCGTAGGTGATCTTCGTGCCCTCCTTGAAGCCCGCCTCCTTCAGCAGCTCCTTGGCCTTCGCCGGGTCACCGTTGGGCTTCTTCAGCTTGCCGAACGGGTCGTACTCGGGGTCGAAGTTCGGCAGGGTCGGGGCGAGCAGACCGCCGGCGACCTCACCGCCGTAGCGGCCGCCGTCCGCCTGGACCATGGACTGGTTCGGGATCGCGTAGGTGATCGCGTCCCGGATCTTCTTGTCCTTCATCCGGTCCAGGTTGAAGGTCAGCTGCCACACATAGGGCTGGTAACCCTGGATGGTGCGCTTCTTGGCGCTCGCGTCACCGATGACGGTGGACAGCTGCGCCGGGTCCACCGGGTCGGTGAACTGGATGGCGTTCTTGGCCTCGCCCTGGTCGGCGATCAGACGCTTGGTCTGGCTGGCCTGGTCGATGGTGGAGCTGAAGTTGTAGCCGTCGACGTACTGGTGACGCACCGAGTCCGTCTTCGGGTCCCACTGGTCGTTCTTGACCAGCTTCATCGACTTGCCCGGCTTGTACTCGGCGATCTTGTAGGGGCCGAGCGCCTTCGGGGCGTCGTCGTACTTCTCCTTCGTGTCCGCCTTCTCGGGGACGATGGCGTAGCCGGCCATGGCCAGGGCCTGCGGGAGGTCCGGGCGCGGCTTGTCGAAGTGGAAGACGACCGTCTTGGCGTCCGGGGTCTCCAGCACGGTGTCCGGCAGGTGCTTGCCCTTGTAGGGGCCGTCCGGCAGCGCCTTGCGGTAGTCGTTGCCCGAGAGCCAGGACTGCACGAAGGTCGGGCCGTCGAAGATGACCTTCGAGTACAGACGCTCGATGGTGTGGCGGACGTCGGCCGAGGTGATGACGTTGCCGTCCTCGTCCTTCACGCCGTCCTTGAGCGTGTACGTCCAGGTCTTACCGCCGTCGGAGGACTTGCCGGAGTCGGTGGCGATGTCACCGACGACCGTCAGGTTGCCGTCCGCGTCCTCCTCGTAGTTCGTCAGGCCGCGGTGGATCAGGTTGGCGAACTGACCGGCGTCGGAGACGTAGATCTGACCCGGGTCCATGTGGGTCAGGTCCGACTGCATGTAGACGTTGATGAAGCCGCCGGGCTTGGCTCCGGGGACTTCGTCGGCCGGGCCGGTGGAGGCGGCGGCGTCACCGTACGCGACAGGATCCTGCTGCTCGGCTGCGTCCTTCTGGCTCTTCGAGTCGTCCTTGCCCTTGCTGCCGCCACCGTTGTCGCTGGAGCAGCCGGTCAGCGCCAGCGAGCCGGCCACGATGGCGACTGCGATGGCACGCGCGGTACGCGTTCTGATGGGCTTCATGATGCCGATGCACCTACCTGTCATTAGTTGTCCACGAGTGCTGCCTGACGGTCCGGTCACCCGGCACGGGGGCGGCAGCTCCCCCACCACCAATGGACGGTTAGCGTCCGGTCTTGGGGTCGAATGCGTCCCGGACGGAGTCGCCGAGAAGGTTGAAGCAGAGAACGAACACCACCAGCGCCACGCCCGGGAAGAACATGAACATCGGGTCCTGCTCGTACACGTCGGCGCCGATGGCGAACATCCGGCCCCAGTCGGGCGTCGGCTCGACGAAGCCGACACCGATGTACGAGAGGAAGGCGATGGAGAGGATCGTTCCCGGAAGGATGTAGGTGGCCTGCACCAGGATCGGGGTGACGATGTTCGGCAGGATCTCCTTGCGCACGATGCGCCACGGAGAGGCACCGGACACCTTGGCCGCCTCGACGAACTCCCTCTCGGCCAGCGAGAGCACGGAGCTGCGCACCAGACGGGCCAGGCCCATCCAGCCGAGGAACCACATGACCAGGGTGATCGCTATGGCCCGCAGGTAGGTGGGGGTCTCGTCCTGCGGGTCGACGAACATCGCGACCACGACCGGCATGAAGGCGATGAAGAAGAGCTGCTGCGGGAAGGCCAGGAAGAAGTCGGTGACCCGTCCGAGCCAGTAGTCCACCCGGCCGCCGAAGTAGCCCATGACCAGGCCGATGACCACGCCCGTGATCACACAGAGCGTCGTGACGACCACAGCCATGTACAGCGAGGTACGGATGCCGTACAGCAGCATCGTGAACACGTCACGACCCAGCTTCGGCTCCACGCCGAACCAGAACTCGCCCGACATGCCGCCGAAGGAGCCCGTCGGCATGGCGAAGTCGTCCAGGAGGAACGGGTACTCCGGCTCCTGCGCGTACAGGGTGTAGGGGTTCTTCCCGTACAGCTTCGCGATGAGCGGGGCACACGCTGAGACGACGAAGAAGAAAATCACTACGCACGCGGACACGACCCCGGTACGGTCGCGCTTGAAGCGCTGCCACATCAACTGGCCGGGGGAACGACCCTCGGACTGCTTCTCGCCCTTGACGACATCGGTGGTCGCCTTGAGCTCAGGGTCCAAGACAGCCGCGGACCCGGTGTCCTCGGCCTTAGTCGGACTGGTCATCGTGTTCGTCCCCCGGGGGGTTGGAGAGTTGAGCGCAGCGCAGATACCGGCAGGTTCTGCGGTTTGGGGGAACTTTCGCCAAGAGACTCAACGCGCGTCAAGGGCGTACGACATAGGGATCTCCCTACCGTCGTTTTTTTGAGGAAATATTGCAGAGATCGACACCTGCGCGCGCTTGACACCTCTGAACAGAATTCGACAATCCGGACATTAGGTGCGCGTTTTTGGTTTACATGTCCGAAACCCGCACGCGCGATCACCGATATCCGAACGAGATGTTGCGTTTGCCGGAAGCACGTGAGAACACCCGAGACGCCCCCCGCTCCCGCCCGCCGGCCCCCCGGAACCCCGGCCCCCCGGCACGCGCGGGCACACGTGGTGGCGGCCCCGTACCATGGAGGCAGGCCGAGGCGTGTCCAGCCCGGCAGGGCCCTCGCACCACAGACGTCTGCGGCGGGCAACCTTCACCACCTCCGGGAGTACGCCTTTCATGGCACCGTCTGTAACGCGTCACGACATCCGCAACGTCGCCATCGTCGCCCACGTCGACCACGGCAAGACCACCATCGTCGACGGCATGCTCAAGCAGGCCGGCGCCTTCGCCGCCCACCAGCTCGACCAGGTCGACGACCGCATGATGGACTCGAACGACCTGGAGCGTGAGAAGGGCATCACGATCCTCGCCAAGAACACGGCGGTGAAGTACCACCCCAAGGACGGCGGGGAGCCCATCACGATCAACATCATCGACACCCCCGGCCACGCCGACTTCGGCGGCGAGGTCGAGCGCGGTCTGTCGATGGTCGACGGCGTGGTGCTGCTGGTGGACGCCTCCGAGGGCCCGCTGCCGCAGACCCGCTTCGTGCTGCGCAAGGCGCTGCAGCAGCGGCTGCCGATCATCCTGTGCATCAACAAGACGGACCGTCCCGACGCCCGGATCGACGAGGTCGTCAACGAGACCTACGACCTCTTCCTCGACCTGGACGCGGACGAGGAGCAGATCGAGTTCCCGATCGTCTACGCCTGCGGCCGTGACGGCATCGCCTCGCTGACCAAGCCCGACGACGGCACGGTCCCCGGCGACTCCGACTCCCTTGAGCCCTTCTTCTCGACGATCCTCGAGCACATCCCCGCCCCCACCTACGAGGAGGGCGCCCCGCTCCAGGCCCACGTCACCAACCTGGACGCCGACAACTTCCTCGGCCGTATCGCGCTGCTGCGCGTGCACCAGGGCGAGCTGAAGAAGGGGCAGACCGTCGCCTGGATGAAGCGCGACGGCTCCGTCTCCAACGTCCGCATCTCCGAGCTGATGATGACCGAGGCGCTCACCCGCAAGCCCGCCGAGAAGGCCGGCCCGGGTGACATCTGCGCGGTCGCGGGCATCCCGGACATCATGATCGGCGAGACCCTGGCCGACCAGGAGAACCCGGTCGCGCTGCCGCTGATCACGGTGGACGAGCCGGCGATCTCCATGACCATCGGCACCAACACCTCCCCGCTGGTCGGCCGCGGCGGCACCGGCAAGGGCGCCGACAACAAGGCGGCCGTCAAGGACCGCAAGGTCACCGCCCGCCAGGTCAAGGACCGCCTGGACCGCGAGCTGATCGGCAACGTCTCGCTCCGCGTCCTGGAGACCGAGCGCCCCGACGCCTGGGAGGTGCAGGGCCGCGGCGAGCTGGCGCTGGCCATCCTGGTCGAGCAGATGCGCCGCGAGGGCTACGAGCTCACCGTCGGCAAGCCCCAGGTGGTCACCAAGGAGGTCGACGGCAAGGTCTACGAGCCCGTCGAGCGCATGACCATCGACGTGCCCGAGGAGCACATGGGCGCGGTCACGCAGCTCATGGGCGTCCGCAAGGGCCGCATGGACAACATGTCGAACCACGGCTCCGGCTGGGTGCGCATGGAGTTCGTGGTGCCCTCCCGCGGTCTGATCGGATTCCGGACGGAGTTCCTCACCCAGACCCGCGGCACCGGCATCGCCCACTCCATCCACGAGGGCCACGAGCCCTGGTTCGGCACGCTGACCACCCGCAACAACGGCTCGCTGGTCGCCGACCGCGCCGGCGCGGTCACCGCCTTCGCGATGACCAACCTCCAGGAGCGCGGCGTGCTCTTCACGGAGCCCGGCACCGAGGTGTACGAGGGCATGATCGTCGGTGAGAACTCCCGCTCCGACGACATGGACGTCAACATCACCAAGGAGAAGAAGCTCACCAACATGCGGTCGTCCACGGCCGACGTGACCGAGTCGATCGTCCCGCCGCGCAAGCTGTCGCTGGAGCAGTCCCTGGAGTTCTGCCGCGACGACGAGTGCGTCGAGGTCACCCCGGAGGCCGTCCGCATCCGCAAGGTGAACCTGGACGCCCGCGAGCGCGCCCGCGCCGCGAGCCGCGCCAAGCACGGCTGATCACCGCACCGCGCACGCGACGCGGCCCGGCGCCCCTGGTGGGGCGCCGGGCCGCGTCGCGTTTCCGGCCGGTCCGGTCAGCTCCCGGACCCGCTGTCCTTCGCCCCCGGCGAGCCCTCAGGACCCTGCGCCGACTTCTTCAGGAAGCCCATGTCCTCGTACACCGGGGTGGCGAAGCCGAAGGCGCCGGCGTTGGCGAGGTTCTCGCGGGCCGCGACCAGCTGCGGGCGCTGGTAAAGGGGGATGGAGCCGGCCGCCGCCCAGATCCGGGAGTCGGCCTTGCGGATCAGGTCGCGGCGCTCGGAGTCGTCGAGGGTGGCGATGGCCTGGTCGAAGAGCTGGTCGACCTGGTCGGTGCCGACCCGGGTCCAGTTCTGCTCCACGTTCAGCGAGCCGTCGGCGGCCGCGACCGGCTTGGAGTAGACCGGGCGGGCGTCGGTGGCGGGGAAGGCGGTCGCCGGCCAGGAGTAGAGGGCCAGGTCGAAGTCGCCGGACGCGATGTGGTCCTTGAAGTAGCTGTCGTTGTCGACCTTGGAGATGTCGGTGCGGATGCCGATCCTCTCCAGCATCGTCGCGATCCGGCCGGCCACCGTCTCCAGCGTCTTCGAGCCCGGCCCCGACGGCAGCACGAACCGCAGCACCAGCGCCTTGCCGTCCTTGGCGACCGGGGCGGTGTCGGCACGGGCCGGGGCCGCGGTGCCCTTGGGGGCGTAGGCGCCGGCGGGGGCGCCGCCCTGCTTCAGCTGACCGGTGCCGGTGCCGGAGTCGTGCGGGGCCTTGCCGTCGCCCGTCCCGTGGTTCTTGCCGTCGTCCTCGCCGACGATGTACGTGCCGTCGTCGCCGTCGCCGGAGTCCTCCGAGCCGCCCGAGCCCTTCGTGTCCTCCTTGCCCTCCTTGTCCGCCTCGGAGCCGGCCGCCTCCTCGTCCTCGTCCTTCTTCGTGTCCTTCTTCTCCTCCTTCACCGGGCCGCCCGGCACCCACCCGGCGTCCGAGAGGAGCGCCCGGGCCTCCTTGGCGTCCGGCTTGCCGAGGGCGCCGCTGCCGTCGGCGTAGGCGGCCTGGCCGGACAGCGCGAGGTGGCTGCCGACGGGCTCGGCGGGCAGGCCGAGCGGCTTCAGCACGGCCCCGGCGAGGTCCTCGCGGTCCAGGGCGCGGGCCACGGCGCGGCGCACCCGCTCGTCGGACAGGGGACCCTCGGCGCCGTTCAGGGCGAGCTGGGTGTAGGCGGGCTCCAGGGACTTGCGCACCTCGAACCCGCCGAGCGCCTTCTGCTGCCGTGCGTACTTCTCCGCCTTCTTGCGCAGCTTCTCGCGGGCCGAGATCTCCTCGTCGGCGGCGTCCTCGTCGGAGCCGTTGGCGACCGCCCAGGAGTGCAGCGCGTCTGCGGCGGAGCGGTCGGCCTCGGGGCCCATCAGGGGCGTGTTCCCCTCCTGCGGGAGGGCGGCGACCGTGATGCGCCGGGCGGCCTCGGGGTCGATCTCGGCCAGGTCGAGGGTGCCGTCGCTGAGGGCGGAGACGCGCTTGTCGTGCGGCACGGCTCGCAGCACGATCTTCCGCAGCTTGGCGGTCCTGCCCCACCAGCGGGGATTGCGGGCGAGGACGACCTCGTCCTCCTTGGTGTCCACCTTGTCCACCGTGAACGGTCCGGCCGTGACCTTCAGCTTCTTGCGCGCCCCGTCGTTGAAGGAGTCCGGGGTGCCCATGACCTCCTTGGGATACAGGGGGCTGAACAGCGACTTCCAGTCGGCGTAGGGGCGGCTGAAGGTGACCTTGACCTCGAGGTCGTTCTTGCCCCGCTCGACCTTCTCGATGCGGTCGTATCCCGCGTTGCGGGCGGTCCAGTAGGCGGTGTCCTTGCCGGACAGGGCGCGCCACTGGGCAGCGAAGTCGGCGGCGCCGATCTCCCGGCCGTCGCTCCAGACGGCCTGCTGGGCGAGCCGGTAGACGACGACCTGCTTGGGCTCGGTGTCGACGACGTCGGCGGAGGCCAGGTAGTCGGCGTTGCGCACGGCCCGGCCCCGGCCGTCGGAGCGGTACATCGACGGCAGGACGGCCTCGGCGATCCGGGCGGTGGTGGTGTCGGCGTCCGCCTGGAAGGTGTTCAGGGTGTCCGGGACGGTGTCCACGGCCCAGCGTAGGGTCCCGCCGTCGGCGATGTCGGACCGGTCCGCGCCCGCGACGTCCGCGCCCGCGAGGGGCTCGCCCGCGGGGTCTTCGGAGCCGCATCCGGCCAGGGCGGGCACCGTGAGCATGCCGGCGGTGAGGAAGGCGACCGAGCGCAGGACCGCGCGCGGTCCGATGCCGTCGTGGGACATCTCTGGGTACCTCCGGAAAGCCGCGGGCATGGTGATCACACTTGGTATGGGGCGTTCATCCGATGTATGCGGCCCACTGAAGGGGAAAGGGTTCCGCGTTCCCGGTCGACACGGCGGCCACGGACGCCAAGCCCACCCATGCGGCGCAACGCACCCGGCGCCACGCGGCTTCGCACCGGACGATGCACCCATGCGCCTCGGCCAATCGATGCACATCCCTTCACAGCGCAAGGTGTGACGCGCAACACTCGCAGGCGCATGACCGTTGCACCGCCTTGGGCCTCGAAGGACCCGTGGAAGTGAGGTCACGTCATGTCCGTGCACGATGAACTGGCGACCGTCCAGCGCTGTCTCGACGACCTGATGAGGTCGGTGGGGCGCCTGGAGAAGCAGCTGGGCAGCGGCAGTCTGGAACTGCGCCGCGTCCGCTCCGACACCAACCACCTGCGCGAGAGCCTCGCGCTGCTCCGGGACACCGCCGTCACCTCGGCGGGCCCGGCCAAGCGGCCAGACCTCGTGACGATCTCCGACACCCCCTACGACGTGTCGCTGTGGGTGGACACCGACGACGAGGGCCTCGGCGCCCGCGACCGCCGCGCGCCCTGACCCCCGCCCGACCGCCGCCCCGCCGACCTGGCGCCCCCCGACCCCTACCGGAGTGGACGACGTGGCCACTGGTACGGAACCCCCTGCGACCGAACCCGAGCACCGCGGCGGCGTGAGATCCGGCACGCGCGCCGCGATCTCCGCCCCGCACCTGCGGACCGACCGCTGGTGGCTGGCCCCCGCCGCCACCGCCGCCGGGCTGCTCGCCTTCGTCGTCTACTCGACCTGGCGGGCCTTCGCGAACGCCGACTACTACGCGGCGCCGTACGTCTCGCCGTTCTACTCGCCCTGCCTCGCGGAGAACTGCGAGCCGATGCGCGGCGGCCCGAACTGGGACCTGTTCGGCGGCTGGTGGGGCATCTCGCCGGCGATCATCATCCTGATCTTCCCGCTCGGCTTCCGGCTGACCTGCTACTACTACCGCAAGGCCTACTACCGGAGCTTCTGGGCGTCACCGCCCGCCTGCGCGGTCGCCGAACCGCACGCGAAGTACACGGGCGAGTCCCGCTTCCCACTGATCCTGCAGAACGTCCACCGGTACTTCTTCTACGCGGCGCTGCTGGTCGCCTGCGTGCTGAGCTGGGACACCGTGCTCGCCTTCCGCGACGAGGACTACGCGTGGGGCCACATGGGGCTCGGCACCCTGGTGTTCCTGGTGAACATCGTCCTGATCTGGGCGTACACCCTGTCCTGCCACTCCTGCCGGCACATCGTCGGCGGGAAGCTCAAGCACTTCTCGAAGCATCCCGTGCGCTACCGGATGTGGCAGTGGGTGGGCCGGCTGAACGCCAGGCACATGCAGCTCGCCTGGGCGTCGCTGGTCAGCGTGGCGGTCGCCGACCTCTACGTCTATCTCGTCGCGTCCGGGGTCTTCGACGACCCGCGCTTCTTCTAGCTGGGGGCCTTCATCCATGTCCGTGGTCGACCGACAGGAGTGGGACGTCGTCGTGGTGGGGGCCGGCGGCGCCGGCCTGCGCGCCGCGATCGAGGCGCGCGAGCGGGGCGCCCGTACGGCCGTGATCTGCAAGTCGCTGTTCGGCAAGGCGCACACCGTGATGGCCGAGGGCGGCATCGCGGCGGCGATGGGCAACGTCAACTCCGGCGACGACTGGCAGGTGCACTTCCGCGACACCATGCGCGGCGGGAAATTCCTCAACCAGTGGCGGATGGCGGAGCTGCACGCCCAGGAGGCGCCTGCCCGGGTGTGGGAGCTGGAGACCTGGGGCGCGCTGTTCGACCGGACCGAGGACGGCCGGATCTCCCAGCGCAACTTCGGCGGCCACGAGTACCCGCGGCTGGCGCACGTCGGCGACCGCACCGGCCTGGAGCTGATCCGCACCCTCCAGCAGAAGATCGTCGCGCTCCAGCAGGAGGACTTCGCGGAGACCGGTGACTACGAGTCCCGGCTGAAGGTCTTCCAGGAGTGCACGGCCACCCGGGTGCTGAAGGACGGCGACCAGGTGAGCGGGGTCTTCGGCTACGAGCGGGAGTCCGGCCGCTTCTTCGTCCTGGAGGCCCCGGCCGTGGTGATCGCCACCGGCGGCATCGGGAAGTCCTTCAAGGTCACGTCGAACTCGTGGGAGTACACGGGCGACGGGCACGCGCTGGCGCTGCTCGCGGGTGCGCCGCTGCTGAACATGGAGTTCGTGCAGTTCCACCCCACCGGGATGGTCTGGCCGCCGTCGGTGAAGGGCATCCTCGTCACCGAGTCGGTGCGCGGCGACGGCGGGGTGCTGCGCAACTCCGAGGGCAAGCGGTTCATGTTCGACTACGTCCCGGACGTCTTCAAGGAGAAGTACGCGCAGTCCGAGGAGGAGGCGGACCGCTGGTACGACGACCCGGACCACAACCGCCGCCCGCCCGAGCTGCTCCCCCGCGACGAGGTCGCCCGCGCCATCAACGCCGAGGTCAAGGAGGGCCGCGGCTCCCCGCACGGCGGGGTGTTCCTGGACGTGTCCACGCGGATGCCGGCGGAGGTGATCAAGCGCCGGCTGCCGTCGATGTACCACCAGTTCAAGGAGCTGGCGGACGTCGACATCACGGCCGAGCCGATGGAGGTCGGCCCGACCTGCCACTACGTGATGGGCGGCATCGCCGTCGACTCCGACTCGGCGGCGGCGCGCGGGGTGCCGGGGCTGTTCGCGGCCGGCGAGGTCGCGGGCGGGATGCACGGCTCCAACCGGCTGGGCGGCAACTCGCTGTCCGACCTGCTGGTGTTCGGGCGCCGGGCGGGCCTGCACGCCGCGGACCACGCGCGCGCCCGGGCCGGGACGCGGCCCCGCGCGGACGACGCCCAGGTGGACGCGGCGGCGGCGGAGACGCTGCGCCCGTTCTCCGCGGAGGGCGGGGAGCCGGCCGACGGCCCGCCGGAGAACCCGTACACGCTGCACCAGGAGCTCCAGCAGACGATGAACGACCTGGTCGGCATCATCCGCCGGGAGCACGAGATGCGGCAGGCCCTGGAGAAGCTCGCCGAGCTGCGGGCACGGGCCCGGCGTGCGGGCGTGGAGGGCCACCGGCAGTTCAACCCGGGCTGGCACCTGGCGCTGGACCTGCGGAACATGCTGCTGGTCAGCGAGTGCGTGGCCCGCGCGGCGCTGGAGCGCACCGAGTCGCGCGGCGGCCACACCCGCGAGGACCACGCGGTCATGGACCGGGCCTGGCGCAACGTCAACCTGCTGTGCTCGCTGACCGACCCCTCCGGCGGCCTCGCCGCCACCGACGCGGTGCGCGGGCAGATCACCCTGACCCGTGAGACCACCGATCCCATCCGCCCCGACCTCCTCGCCCTCTTCGAGAAGGACGAGCTGGTCAAGTACCTGGCCGAAGAGGAGCTCTACGAGTGAGCAGCTACGAGGCCCGCTTCAAGGTGTGGCGGGGGGACGTCGACGGAGGCGGTCTGGAGGACTTCCGCGTCGAGGTGAACGACGGAGAGGTCGTCCTCGACATCATCCACCGCCTCCAGGCCACCCAGGCCCCCGACCTCGCCGTGCGGTGGAACTGCAAGGCCGGCAAGTGCGGTTCGTGCTCGGCGGAGATCAACGGCCGCCCCCGCCTGCTGTGCATGACCCGCATGTCGGTGTTCGGCCGCGAGGAGACGATCACGGTGACGCCGCTGCGGGCGTTCCCGGTGATCCGGGACCTGGTGACGGACGTCGGCTTCAACTACACCAAGGCCCGGCAGGTCCCGGCGTTCGTGCCACCGGCCGGGGTGGGTCCGGGCGAGTACCGGATGATGCAGGAGGACGTGGACCGCTCGCAGGAGTTCCGCAAGTGCATCGAGTGTTTCCTGTGCCAGGACACCTGCCACGTCGTCCGTGACCACGAGGAGAACAAGCCGGCGTTCGCCGGGCCACGGTTCCTGATGCGGGTCGCCGAGCTGGACATGCACCCGCTGGACGCGGCCGAGGAGTCCGGCCTGGACCGCAAGCGCACGGCCCAGGACGAACACGGCCTCGGCTACTGCAACATCACCAAGTGCTGCACGGAGGTCTGCCCCGAGGGCATCAAGATCACGGACAACGCGCTGATCCCGCTGAAGGAGCGTGCGGTGGACCGCAAGTACGACCCGCTGGTCTGGCTGGGCGACAAGATCCGCCGCCGGGGAGCCTGAGGAGGGGTCAGCGGACCCAGCCGTCCTTGAACTCCTTCCAGTTGGTCTCCGTCGCCGCGAAGTCGATGTACGGGGCGAGACCGAAGAGTTCCCGGTCGGGATCCGTGCGGGACAGGCCGAGACGCGCGCCCCGGACGGCGGCGCCGACGGTCTCGGCGTGCCCCCAGTGGCTGGGGTTGCTCTCGTAGTAGAAGGGCAGGCCCATCAGCAGGTGGGTGGTGGGCGGGGTGACCTCCAGCGCGAGCGAGGTCTGCTGGGCCACGTACCCGCCGTAGGTGCTCTCGAAGAGGCGCGCGGTGTCGTACGACATGACGGCGATCTGGTCGACGCGCCGCGCGACCTGGCCGAAGAACTCCTGCGACCACCACTTGGGGTGGTCGGCGACGAGGCCCGCGACCGAGTGGAGGTGCGGCAGCGGGTCGATCTGGTGGGCGGCAACGGACAGCTGCGCGTCCCGGTCCTTGGTGAGTTTCCGCAGATCGTCCAGCAGGTCGAGGTAGTGCCCGTCGCCGGAGTGCAGCGGCTCCAGGTCCAGGTGGACGCCCTCGTAGCCGGTGTCGAGGACCTGGCCGGCGCTGCGCACCACCTCGGCACGGGTGGCGGCGTCGCTCAGCTCCAGGCCTTCGGGGCCGCCGTTGGCGAGAACGTCCCCGAGGAACGCCTGGACGCGCACCCCGGGCAGCTCCCGGTGCACCGCGTCGATGAACCAGCGGGCGCGTGGATACACCGACCTCGGCAGGGTGCCGTCGTGCTCCAGCGGGCCGGTGTGGACGTACAGGTCCCGGACGCCGGTGTCCTTGAGCCGGCCGGCGAGAGCGGTGACGTCGGCGTCCTTCTTGCGTCCGTCGACCCAGGCGTGACCGAGCCACATGGCGTCCCGGTCGCGGGTGTAGGTGCCGTCGGCCGGGTCGCCCATGTAGTTGACCCGCAGCGCAGTCTCGACGGCGACGAGCGGCACGATCAGCACCAGCGCGAGCACGAGGACGGCGCGTCTGACGCGGCGCACCCAGGGTCTGCGGCGCTTCTTGGCCGACTCGGGCACGTGCTCAGGCTCGGGCGCGGACGCGGACGCGGGCGTGGGCGTGGGTCCGGACGCGGACCCGGACGTGGACGCCGACTCGGGCGCAGGCGCCGGCTCGGGCTCGGGCGTTGTCCGGGTGTCGTCCGTGGGCTCGTCCGTGCCGTCCCGCGACTCCGTGTGGTCCATGCCGCCGTTCCCCTCGTCGTCGGATGTTGGGGGTGAGGACGAGGGGAACGGGCGGTGCGGTTGCGCCTACGGCTTCATGATCACGAAAGGTCACGTCGGGGTCTACGGAGCGTCAGAACAGGCTGAGCAGCGCCTCCGCCGGGTCCGTGAGGCCGGTGTCGGCCCCGGGCAGCGGCAGTTCGAACCACACCGTCTTGCCCCGGGGCGTACGGCGTGAGCCCCAGGCGGCGCTCAGCAGGCCGACGAGCTGGAGGCCGCGGCCGCCCTCGTCGGTGTCGCGGGCGCGCCGTCGGCGGGGCTGGACCAGCCCGGAGTCCCAGACCTCGCAGACCAGGGTGCGGTCCAGCAGCAGCCGGAGTCTGATCTCCCCCTCGCCGTACCGCAGGGCGTTGGTGACGAGCTCGCTGACCAGCAGCTCCGTCGTGTCGACCAGCGGCTCCATGTCCCAGGCGAGGAGCTGGGCGCGGGCGTACTCGCGGGCACGGCCCACGCTGCGCGGCTCGCGCGGCAGTGTCCAGTCGCCCACGGAGTCCGCGGGCAGGCCCTGTACACGTGCCATCAGCAGCGCGATGTCGTCCTCGCCGTGATGGGTGTCGAGCGTGTTGAGGACGTGGTCGCAGACGTCCTCCAGTGGCGCGGACGGGTCGGTGAGCGCGCCCACGAACGCCTGGAGGCCCTCGTCGAGGGGGTGGTCGCGGCTCTCGACCAGGCCGTCCGTGTAGAGCGCCAGCAGGGCGCCCTCGGGCAGTTCGACCTCCACCTCCTCGAAGGGCTCACCGCCGACGCCGAGCGGCATGCCGGGCGGCACGTCGAGCATCAGCGCGTTCTCCCCCGGCTCAACCAGGACGGGCGGCAGATGGCCCGCGTTGGCGAACGTGCAGCGGCGGGTGACGGAGTCGTAGACGGCGTAGACGCAGGTGGCCAGGTACACCTCGGAGAGGTCCGCCTCGCGGGGGCGGCGGGCGGCGCGGGTGGCCTGCTGGACGCCTCCGGTGAACGCCTGGGAGGGGCCGCCGGGCGCGCCCAGACCGCGGGCGATCTCGTCCAGCTGGCTGAGCACCTCCGCCGGTTCGAGGTCGAGCTGCGCCAGTGTCCTCACGGCGGTGCGCAGTTCGCCCATGGCGACGGCGGCGCGCAGGCCACGGCCCATGACGTCGCCGACGACCAGCGCGGTGCGGTGCCCGGGCAGTTCGATGACGTCGAACCAGTCACCGCCGACCTCGCCGGTGCGGCCGCTCGCCGCGTTGCCGGGCAGGTAGCGGCAGGCGATGTCGAGACCGGACGCCTCCGGGTCGCCGGGCGGGAGCAGTGAGCGCTGCAGTATCAGCGCGCGTTCGTGCTCGCGGCGGTAGAGGCGGGCGTTGTCGATGCAGACGGCGGCGCGGGCGGCCAGTTCCACGGCCAGGTCGCGGTCGCGGTCGCCGAACGGCTCGCTGCCCTTGGTGCGGGCGAACTGGGCGAGGCCCACCACGGTGTCGTGGGCGACCATCGGCACGGCGAGCGTGGACTGCACCAGGCCGCCGTCCTCGCCGGGCACGGTCTGCGGGCGGGCAGTGCGCAGGGCGTCCGCGCAGGCCGAGTTGAACGGGTAGTGGTGGACGGCGCCCAGCTTCACCGGCTCCTCGGTGCCGCCGATGGGCCCGTCGGACACGGCGCTGGCGAAGGCGACGCGGCGCACCTCGGCGCTGCCGTCGGCGAGGCCGGGCGGGGTCTCGTCGCCAACCAGCAGCCCCTGGTAGAGGTCGACGGTGGCCAGGTCGCAGAAGCCGGGCACGACCACGTCGAGCAGTTCACGCGCGGTGGTCTCCAGGTCGAGGGAGTTGCCGATGCGCGCGCCGGCCTCGTTCAGCAGGGCGAGATTGCGCCGTGCGGCGGCGGCCTCGCGGGCGGCGGCGCGGCGGGCGGTGATGTCGATGCCCAGCCAGGCGATGCCGATGGGGCGGCCGCTGCCGCTGTGCACGCGGTAGAGGTTGACGGACCAGTGGCGCCGCTCGTCGGAGCCGGGGACGAACCCGGTGACGTGCATGTCCGTGATGGAATCGCCGGTCTCCAGCACCCTGCGCAGGGTCGCGGCGACCCGCTCGGCCTCGCCGCGCGGCAGGTAGTCGTGGACGCCCTTGCCGCGGTGGTCGTCGGGCGTGCCGCCGAAGAGGGACGCGAACCGCTCGTTGGCCCGGCGGACCCGCAGGTCACGGTCGATCAGCACGAAGCCGAAGGGGGATTGGCCGAATATGGCCTGCGAGGCGGCCAGATCCGTCTCGATACGGCGCAGGGTGCGGACGTCGACGACGATGCAGACGGCGGCCTTCTCGCCCGCCTCGGTCCGCGTCGGCATGACGTAGACCTCGGCGATGCCCTCCCGGTCGCGGTCGTCCCCGGCCAGGTGGGCGGGCAGCCGGAACGGCACCACGCCGGTCCACTCGCGGCCGTCGAGGATCTCGGCCATCTTGCGCTGGCCGCGCTCCCTGCGGACGGGCTCGAGGAACGCCTCGATGGGGTCGGCGCCGACGGCGCGCTCCGCGGGGATGCCGAAGATCTGCTCGGCGCGCAGACTCCACTGGTCGACCAGCCCGTCGGGGCCGATCGAGAAGGACGCCACCTTGATGTAGTCGTACATGGAGCCGGGCGGGGCGGTCTGCCACATGGCGTCACCGGACGGAGCATCGCCGGATAGGAGGCCGTCGGCGGCCTCGTCCTTCGGGCCGCCCGACGAGTCCTCGGACTCCGTGGCCTTCGCTGGTATCTCGCTCACGCGAACCGTCCCCTCCAGCTCACCGCGTCCGGCACCGGTCACCGGGGGCGGCTGCCCGCAGTATCCAGCACTACGGCGCCGCGCAACACGGTGTTCACGATCACAGCACGGTCCCGATGCTTTTCGGTCCACGCCGTGAGAACACTTCCAGTCTTCTAACCAGCGGACACGCCGTCGAATCCCCCGTTCGACAACCGTCATGGACGGTGGCCGGTCACGGAGCGCGGCGAGGGCCCGCGCACAGCTGCGAACGGCCGTGCGGGACCTCACCGGGGGACCACGAGTTCGCACCACACCGTCTTCCCGTGCGGCCCGGACCGGTGCCCCCAGCGGCGGGAGGAGCGGGCCAGGAGCTGGAGTCCGCGCCCGCCCTCGTCGTCGGGCCGGACGACGCGTTCCTGGGGCGGTTCGGGGACCGGGTCGGACACCTCGACGAGCAGCACCCCGGTCCGTCCGGCGGGCCGGGTCAGGCACACGCCGACGGGTCCGGCGGCGTGCCGCAGGGCATTGGTGACGAGCTCGCTGACCAGCAGCTCCGCGAGATCGGCGGCGCCGTCCAGCTCCCACCGGCGGAGCTGTTCGCGCACGGCGCAACGGGCTGCCCGCACCGCGTTCGGGTCTGCGGCGAAGGTCCACGTGGCCCGGTCGCCGTCGGTGTCGGTCACGCGGATCACCTCCCCCGCCGAGGGAGTCAGGCAGTCCGACCGTGTCCGGTTTCATGTGGTCAATAGCCACATACCCGATATCCCGGACGGAGTACCGCGCACAACGGCGCGTGGCGCGCACCTCGTACGCGGGCGACTGCCGACGGCGCGCTCACGGATCGTCATCTCGCGGCGGTACGCCGGGATCGCGTCACACGTCGTCGCGCGCTTCGAGGTGGGTGAGGGCGTCCCGCACGGCGGGCACGTCGTGCTCGATCCAGTCGACGTCCCAGACGCGGTCGGGGGCGAGCCATCGCAGCTCGTCGTGGTCCTGCAGGGGGCGCGGGGCGGCGGACCCCGGTCGCAGGCGGGCGGTCCACACCTGCATGACGTACGGCGTCCGCAGGGGCCACTGGCCCGGGACGCGCTCCCCGGCCTCGGCGTCGACGCCGAGTTCCTCGCGCAGCTCGCGCACGACGGCGGCGTCCGGAGCCTCGCCCGGTTCGACCTTGCCGCCGGGGAGCTCCCAGAGCCCGGCCAGCTCGGCGGGCGCGCTCCTGCGGGCGACGAGAAGCCGCCCCTCGTGCCACAGGGCGGCACCCACCACCACGATCCGCTCGCTCATACGGCGGAGCCTACGGGAGACGGGCCGGCGCTCCGCGGCGGACCAGAGGGCGGGTCAGCTGACGGTGGAGCCGTTCTGGCCGATGCGTTCGACCCAGTAGAGCTGCTTGTGGCCGCGGCCGTCGAGGCTGTCCGCGATCTTCTCCGCCTCGGCGCGTGTCGCGTAACGGCCCACCCGGTAGCGGTTGCCGTTGTCGTCCTGACGCACGACGAGCCAGGGAAGAGTCACCGTGCCGTCGCTCATCGCTCCCCTCCACTTGCCTTCCGCGACCTGTGCCGCGCCCCGCCCGGTAAGGAAACCGCAGTCCGCATATGCCCGAGCCTACGCCTTACCTTCACTGAGCGAATACGCCTTTTCACAAACAGGCACGCAACCGGCCAGCACGGAGGGGGCGCACGGTGGCGGATGCGCCGTGCGCCGAGGGCGACATGTCCGGTCAGCGCCGTATGACCTTCCTCGCCCGGCCCTTGGGGCGACCTGCAAGAACGGCCAAATCCCTTCGTCCGTCGCCCCGGCGCGGGCCGAGCCCCACGCCGGGGCGGAACCAGGACGCGGGGCGCGAAGGGGAGCGCGAGGGGGCGATGGGGCGGCTGAGGAGGCGTGTTGCCCTGGGCGGGCGGCATGGGGACGGAGCGAGGACGCGGGCGGGCGCGCCACGGCGAGATCGCGGGCGGGCGCGCTGCGGACGGGGCGCCTGCCCGCCGGGCCCGGCGCAAGGGGCGCCCGCCTTCTCCTACTTCACCGGCAGGTGATACGCCGCCCGGTAGCGGTCCGCCGGGATCACCACGTCCGCCGTCTCCACCGGACGGCCCGACGCGAAGTACGTGCGCTGGATGACCAGGACGACGTGGCCGGGGACGCCGCCCAGCAGCATCAGCTCCTCCGCGAGGCCGGGGCGGGCCCCGACCTCCTCCGTCACGTTGTCCACGACGACGTCGATCGCGCGCATGCGCTCGACCACACCCATGCCGCCCAGCGGGCCCTCCTCGGGCAGCATCACCGGCGTGCGCCCGGTGAGGGCGAGGGGCTCCCAGGACGTGGAGAGCATCATCGGCTCGCCGGCCTCCCGGAACAGGTACTTCGTGCGCATCACGCGGTCTCCCGCGTCGACGCCCAGCCGCTGGGCGATCGACGCGCTCGCGTCCGTCTGCTCGCTGCTGGACTCCCAGGTGCCGCGCACACCGATGTCGGCCTGCTCCTGCCGGAACGGCGTCGCCCCCCGCTCCGGGCGGAACCCGGACCGGGCGACCCGCCGCGGCACGGGCCGCTCCCGCACGTACGTCCCCGACCCCGAGCGGCCCTCGACGAGCCCCTCGGCCATCAGCACCTTGCGCGCCTCAAGCGCGACCGTGTCCGAGACGCCGTACTCCTCGCGGATGCGGGCCTGCGAGGGGAGCCGGGTGTGGGGCGGCAGCTGACCGTCGACGATCTTCTTGCGGAGATCACCCGCGACGCGCAGGTACGCCGGCTGCTCACCGAATGTCACTGGCCGCTCCCATCGGGTTGTACAGACAGCAACAGAGTGGCAACCCTGGGTTGTCCGAAGCAAGCAAAGGCCAGAGAATCACTCGATGTGATGACCTTTACCGCGGGAGGGCTTTACGCAGGCACTTTCTCCCCGCTATGGAGGCGCTCACACCTCCATCTCACCGGCTTCCGGCTCTCGCTCGACCTCCTCGTCGTAAGCGGGCGGTGAAGTCGCCAGCCCCAAAGCTTCGCGCACGGTGATCGACAGGGAGGGGTCGGTCGCCTCCCATGCCTCCTCCTCACGGATCCAGTACGCGTCGGGGTCGGCCGTGCCCGCCGCGCGGCCCCAGGCGAGCCGCGCCGCGACCAGGTCGGCGACCAGCTCGTCCACCGGCTCCCGCGCCTGGACCGGCCAGGAGTGCGCGCGCAGCAGCCGCACCTGCTCGGTGACCGCCTCCTCGACCTGTGCGGCCCACTCCCGGTCGTCGCTGACGTCGTCGTCGAAGTAGTCGGACGCGGGCACCTCGTCCAGCGCGACGTTGAGCACCTCGGCCGCCTCCAGGTAGGCCTGCTGATGGGCGTCGAGGGTGGTCGCGTCGCTGCGCAGCGACCCGCTGAAGCGGGTCCCGTCCTCGCGGCCGAGCACACAGGCGACGGAGCGGTCGCCGAAGCGCCAGCTCTGCTCGGACGGGGCGAAGTAGTAGACGCCGATCTCCTCCGGCAGGGACCAGCCGTCCATGACGTAGGCGCTCCGCCGCTCGTAGCAGCGGTCCTCGCCCAGCTCGACGAGGCTGTCGTCGCCGGGGAAGTCGCTCCCGGGGACGGCTACGAGGGCGAAGACCTCGCCGTCGTGCTCGTCGGTGCAGGGAACCTTGAGGGCCTTGACGGTCCAGCCCTCCAGTCCGCCGGGCGAGGTGAAGCAGTCGCCCTTGCGCAGGGACAGGACGCTGTCGGAGCGCGCCCCGTCCCGGAAGCCCTCCCAGAACGCCGCCACGCCACCGGTGACGAGCGCGACCGTCCACAGCGCCAGCCCGAGCGAGGACAGTGTGACGCCGGCGACCGCCATCCCCTTCCCGCGCTCGCCCCGCCGTCTGATCTGGAGCAGCGCGATCACCCCCAGCACCAGCCCCACGGCGGGCAGGAAGCACAGCACTCCGAAGACCAGGGCGGCGATGGCGACACCGTTGACGGCGGCGGGCGGCCGGGGCCCGTACGGGCCGTAGGGGAAGTACGGCCCGGGACCGGGCGGGCCCTGGTGGGGGAAGTGCGGCGGCTGGGCGCCGCCTTCGAACTGCGGCCCGGCGGGCGGAGGTATCGACACGACGCGCATCGTAGGCGGACGGTGACGGGCCCCGCCCCCGGGGATGCCTCCCGGGAGCGGGGCGCCGGTCCGGCGGACCGGCCGGAGCCGGCACCGCCGCGGACGTGCTCAGCCCACGTACAGCAGGCGGTTGGGCGAACCGCTGCCCGGGCTGGTGACCACGCCGGTGGTGGCGGACGAGGTCAGCGCGGACGAGACCTGCGCGGGCGTGGCCGACGGGTTGCCGGCCAGGTACAGCGCGGCGGCGCCGGCGACGTGCGGGCTGGCCATCGAGGTGCCGGAGATGGTGTTGGTGGCCGAGTCGCTGGTGCGCCAGGTGGAGGTGATGGAGGAACCGGGCGCGAACAGGTCCACCACCGAGCCGTAGTTGGAGTAACTGGCACGGGCGTCGGTGGACGTGGTGGCGCCGACCGTGATCGCCTCGCTCACCCGGGCCGGGGACTTGGTGGAGGCGTTGGTCGACTCGTTGCCGGCCGCGACGACGAACGTGACGCCGGCGGCGACGGCGTTGCGGACGGCCGCGTCGAGCGTGCTGTCCGCGCCGCCGCCGAGCGACATGTTGGCGACGGCGGGCTTGACCGCGTTGCGCGCCACCCAGTCGATGCCGGCGACGACCTGCGCGGTGGTGCCGGAGCCTGAGTTGTTCAGGACGCGGACGCCGACGATCCTCGCCTTCTTGGCGACGCCGTACGCGCTGCCCGCGACGGTGCCGGCGACGTGGGTGCCGTGGCCGTTGCCGTCCTGGGCGACGTTGTCGCGGTCGACGGCGTCGTAGCCGTTGGAGGCACGGCCGCCGAAGTCGTTGTGGCTGATACGGACGCCCGTGTCGATGATGTACGCCGTCACGCCCTGCCCGGCCGAGTCCGGGTAGGTGTAGGCGCGGTTGACGGGGCGGTTGCGCTGGTCGATGCGGTCCAGGCCCCAGGAGGGCGGGTTGGACTGGGTCGCGGAGACGGTGAAGGTGCGGTTCTGCACCACCGAGGCGACGGCCGGGTCGGCGGCGAGGCGCTTGGCCTCGGCCTCGGAGGCCTCGATCTCGTAGCCGTTGAGCGCCTTGGAGTAGGTGCGCTCGACGGCGGCGCCGTACTTCTCGGCCAGGGCGCGGCCCTTGGCGGTGGTCGAGCGGGCCGCGTCGGCCTTCAGGGTGACGATGTAGCTGTCGGCGACGGCGTTCGCGGCGCCCGCGTACTGGACACGGCCTTCGGGTGCGGCCGGGGCGGCCCCCGCGGGGAGCGCGGAGACCAGGCTCGCGACGAGCGCCGCGGAGGCCGCGGCGCCGAGGACGGCCAGTCTTCGCCGGGGGTGACGCATCACTGCCATGGAGGGTTCCTCCTCAATCGGTGGTGCGCGTTCGTGTGGGGGGTGGTGCGGTGACGCACGGGGGCGCACGGCCATCCATGTCGGGAGCATGACAAGCAGGGCCGCCGCGTCCGGGTGCGTCAGCCGAAAGATTGAGGGTTCCACAGGAATTCCACAAGAGTGCCTCGGCGGCCTACGGACCTCGCCGTTCCGATTCGGACACCGACGCCGCGCCCCCACGGCACACCGATGTCCGGCACGGAGACGGCACAGCCGGCCCATGGACTCCCCGTCCACCCCCGTTAACATGTTCGAACTCACGACGGATGTCCTCATTCACCGGCTGTCCACCGGAAGACCCTGTCCTCCCGCGCGATGCGCCACTTGCCCGCAAAGCCACCTGCCCGCAACCGAATCACCAGGCGAACCAGTTGATAACCGAACCCACTCGAATACCGCCGCGGGACGACCGCGGGACGCAGCCCGCCCCGTGGCGCCGGCCCCGCGTGGTCCTGTGGACCGCGGCGGGCGTGGCGACCCTCGGCTTCCTCGTCGCGCTGGAGATCGTGGCGCGCGGCTACGGCTTCTCGGGGCCGATCACCGAGCAGTCGCGGGAGGTGATCTTCGCCCCCGAGTCGGGTCCGCTGCTCTACGGCGGCCTGGCGCTGACGATGGTGGTCCTCACCTGGCGGCAGCGGCTGATCGCACTGGGGATCGCGGCGGGCGTGGACGTCGCGTTCTTCCTGGTGCGATGGGCGCTCGACGCCGACATGAACTTCGGCAACGGCGCGCTGTGGGTGGTGCTGGGCGTGGCGGTCCTCGGCCTCACGCGCCGCACCGGGCAGGAACGGCTGCTGCTGCTCAAGGGCACCGGTCTCGGCCTGCTGCTGGTGGCGGGCCACAAGACCGGCGACACCTGGCTGCTCATCACCTCGAAGACCCGGGCGACCGTCCTCGACGCCTACGTGGCCGCCGCCGACCACGCACTCGCCGACCCGTCGTGGCTGGTGGGCCGCTTCCTGAACGCGACCGCGCCGGTCAGCACGGGCATCCTGCACGTGGTCTACGGCCAGCTCCCGCTCGCCGCCGCCCTCGTCGGCCTCTACCAGCTGCGCCGGGTGGCGGTGGAGCGCCGCTTCCCGGCCCATCACCTGGTGCGCACCTTCCTGGTGATCGGCCTGTTCGGCCCCGCGATCTACATGATCTTCCCGGTGGTCGGCCCCGTCTTCGCGTACGGCACGGACGGCGGCGCCTGGGCGACGGCGAACCTCTGGCCGGACGTCCTGCCGCCGGTCACCGACCCGCAGCCGATCCCGTTCGACGGCATCACCCCGCGCAACTGCATGCCCAGTCTGCACACCGCGTGGGCGGTCACCCTGTTCATCCACTCCCGTGACGGCTCCCGGGCGATGCGCTGGGCGGGCACCTTCTGGCTGGTCGGCACCCTCACGGCGACCCTCGGCTTCGGCTACCACTACGGCGCCGACCTGCTCGCCGGCGTGGTCTTCGCCCTGACCATCGAGACGGCGATGCGCTGCTCCGCCCACGGCTGGGACCGCGCGGGCGTCCGCGTGGTCGCCCTCGGCCTGACGGTCTTCGCCGCGCAGCTCGCGTCGTACCGCTGGCTGCCCACGGAGATGGCCGCCCGCCCCTGGCTCTACGGCCCGCTCCTGCTGCTGGTGACGGGCGCGGTGATCTACGCGTACGCGCGGACGGCGCGGGCGGCGCGTGAGCGCGAGCGCGAGCCGAAGCCGGGGGTGCCGCGGCAGCGGCCGGTACCGGAGGCGGAGGCGTCGGCGTCGGCGTCGGCGGAACCCACGGATTCGGCGGGGGCGGCCGAAACTGCGACGACCGGGACCGGCACGACCGGGGAGTCCGGCGCGACGGACGCGAAGCCGGAGCTGGTCTGAACGACGGCGCGTCACGTCCCGGGGCGCGCCACCTCTTCCGCGCGCCGGCGTGAGCGGTGGTCGCGCCATTTGGTGACCAGCCAGAGGACGTTGACCCCGCCGAGGGTGACCAGCACCGCCGCCGAGTCGGCGTACCCGGCGGGCGTGTTGCCGGGCGCCAGCCCCCGTACGGCGCGGGCCAGCAGGGCGATGTCGAGGGGCAGGGTCACGGCGGCCATGAACGCGAGACACGCGGCCGTGCCCACGACGAGGACGACGCTGTACACGCGGACCGCCCGGCGCTCGTGCCGGGGCAGCCGGGCGCCAGGGTCCCCCTCCCCCGCCGCCGTGCGGGCGCCGGGACGCAGCGCGCGCAGCGCCCGGCGGTACCGGTACCGGGCGTAGGCGAGCCCGTCGCCGTACAGGTCCCGGCAGCCGGTGAGGTCCTGCAGCACGAAGTACACGTCTGTCCGTGTGAACACCATGAGCTGGAACGGCAGCGGCATCAGCGCGAGCAGCAGGGCGGCCGCCGACAGCCGGTGGACCGTCGACGCGGGGTCGGTCACGGCGAGGACAAGCACGAGCGCGGAGGCGACGGACAGGTTGAGCGCGATGCCGGACAGGTAGGCCGTCAGCCGGTGGCGGCGCGGGGCGAGTTCGATGCCGCTGATGTCGGTCTGCATGACGAGGAACTGCAGCCGTGTGCCGAGACGCATCCGCCCCGGCACCCCGGCGGCGCGGGCGGTGACCAGATGGGCCAGTTCATGGGCGAGCAGCAGCGTCCATCCGGCCGCCGCCCCGCTCAGCAGCACCACACTGCCGTGCGGGCTCCACAGCAGGTCGCGGTAGCCGGGCAGCAGGCCGGGGCGGAGCAGCAGGATGACGACGGCGACCGCCAGCAGGACGGCGACGGCGACGGGGAACACCGGGTGCAGGGTGAACCGGACATGACGGGGGCGCAGCCATGGCAGCGAGGCGCGCGGCGGCGTCGGGTCGGGCAGCGGACGGTCGTCGATCCGCGCGACGAACCCGAGGGCGGCCAGGTCCGCGACGAAGTCCGCGATGTCGAACTCCTCGCCCGTGTCCGCGCGCAGCCGCTCCTGCGTCCGGGCCACGCTCAGCCCCTCGCCCAGCAGGCGCACGGCCCGCGCCCCGGCGGACGGCAGGGCGACGAAGGTGCGGGTCGCCATGCGTCCGACGATCCACTCGTCGCGGTCGCGCCGCATCGAGAGCTCGTGCAGGGCGACGCGGGAGGCCGGCCCGACGCGCGGCTGTGCCTCGGCGGCGGTGTCCGTCACCGGGCCTCCCCGTCCGGCGCGGTCACCGCCGGCCGCGTGCCGCAGGCGGGGCAGTCGTCGCGCCGTTCGGAGCGTTGCAGGACCGGGTCGCCCGGCACCATGAGGTTGAGGCCGAAGCGGCAGCCGGGTTCCACGGGCGGTATGCCGCACAGCAGGGTGAGCGCTGCGTGCGCGAGCAGACTGCCGGACAGGCCCGCGGTCACGGCGTTGACCGGGTTCCACGGCATGCGCGGCGACGCCACGTCCTCGTCCTGGCCGGGCGCGAGGCGCAGGTCGCGCCGCTCGGCCTCGGCGTCGCGCAGGCACTGCCAGCAGGCGCCGCGGCCGGGGGCGAACACGCCGACGCTGACCAGCGGCCCGCGGTAGCCCGCCTCGGCCCACGGGGTGCCGGTGGCCAGGCACACCCGGTTCGCCCATCTGCGGATCTCCGGGGGGCGGTCGGCGGCGAGGAGGAGCAGGTCGTACGGGCGGTCAGGGTCTCCCGCGGTGTCGGGCGCCCGCGTGAGCAGGTCCTCCAGGTCGTCCGGGCCGCGCACCTCGCGGCGCTCCCCCGTGAGCGTGGTGTCCGCGTTCAGGGCGCGCAGCGCGGCCAGCGCCGCGTCGAGCTTGGGCCGGCCCACGTCGTCCTCACGGAAGAGGGTCTGCCGGTTGAGGTTGGACAGTTCGACGACGTCCGGCTCGACGCAGCGCAGGTGTCCCACGCCGGACGCGACGAGGTCGCGGGCGGCGGCCCCGCCGGTGCCGCCGACGCCGACGAGCAGCACGCGGGCGCGGCGCAGCAGCGCCTGCGGCTCCCAGGAGCTGGTGCGGGGACGCAGGTCCATCCAGCGCATCAGGGTCATCCCCCTGCCGTAGCGCTCGCGTTCCCGCGCGGTCAGCTCCGCGGGCGGCGGGGCGCCGGCGTCCTCGACGTAACCGGCCTCGGTCAGGTCGTCCATGGCCCCGGTGACGTCCTCGTCGTCCAGGGCGAGCCGGACGTGGCGCCGGGTGACCTCGGCGACGACGTCGTCCGGTCCGCGCGTGCCGTCCATGGCCTCGACCAGGGTCCACACCCAGCCGTCGGGGTCGAGGATCTCGGCGCCGATGCCGTGGACGACGCTGCCGATCCGCACGTCGCCGTCGACCGTCCGGTAGGCCCGGTGCTCGGGCTTGATCCGGGGCCGCCGCATCGTCCGGACCGTGGCCCGGTCCGTGGTCCGCACCGTCATCTTCGCGCCAATCTCACTGGTCTCAACTACCGCTCCTCCAACGCACATTGACAACGATCACCCGGTCGGCGAACGCTGGCAAGGGCACATCTGGTCCTTCGCACGGCAACGGACAACGGGAGGAACGGCATGGCGAACAAGATCGAGATCCGTCCGCTGGACAAGAAGGAGACCACCGGCGACAGCGGTGGTAACGGCGGCAGCTGACGGACGGACAGGATGGACCGCTACCTCACGGTCGCGGAGGTCTCGGCAGCGGCGCGGCGGCTGGTCTCCCGGTACCCGGGGGCCGGCCGTCTGCGCCGTGTCGGCA
The DNA here is from genome assembly GCF_022869105.1 of Streptomyces sp. BJ20. NCBI lineage: Bacteria > Bacillati > Actinomycetota > Actinomycetes > Kitasatosporales > Streptomycetaceae > Streptomyces > Streptomyces sp. BJ20. The sequence goes on along the minus strand of NZ_CP094918.1, from coordinate 1,047,400 downwards.
CGTCCCGCGCGGGGCGTCCGCTGGAGATGCTGTCCGTCGGGCACGGCCCGGCGCACGTCCTGGTGGTCGCCCGTCCGCACCCCGACGAACCGGTCGGCGCCGTCACCGCGCTCTCCTTGGCCGAGCGGGTGGCACGCGGCGACGGGCGCACCCCGGCCACCGATCCGGCGCGCGTCACCTGGGACGTCGTGCTGTGCCTCGACCCGGACGGGGCAGCGCTGAGCGACGGCGTCGAGGAGGTGACGGCCGGTCCCGCGCCCGCCCTGGAGCGCTACTTCCGCGCCGCGTTCCGCCCGGTCGCGGCGGAGCAGCCCGAGTGGGCGCCGATCGAGTCGGCCCGCCTCCCGGAGAGCGGGGCCCTGTTCGACCTGATCGACGACCGGCGGCCGGTCCTCCAGTGCTCCCTGCACGGCATCGAGGCGGGTGGCGCCTTCGCCCAGCTGACGGACGACCTGCCGGGTTTCGCCGAGGGCTTCCACACGGCGGCCGCCGGCCTCTCCGTCCCGGTCCAGCACGGCACCTTCGACGCCCTGTACTGGGAGAACCCCGCCCCCGGCGTCCATGTCCTGCCCCCGCCGGAGAGTACGGGGCGGCTCGCGGCCGGTTCCGAGAACATCGGCCGGTCCACGTGGTGCGCACCCCGGCGGTACGGCGGTGTCACCGCGATCGTCGAGGTGCCGATGTGGGCGAGCGCGTGGGCCGACGATCCCTCCCCGCGCCCCGACGCCGTAAGCGCCCTGCGCGGGCTGTCGCGGCTGGTGCGGGACGGAGGCGAGCAGGTGACCGCGGTCCTCGACAAGGCGCGCGGCTTCCTGCCGCCGCCCGAGGAGAGCGCGCCCCGGCGCGTGCTGGAGTGGATGGCGGACGGTCTGTACGACCTGGTCGCCACCTCCTGGCAACCCTTGGCCCAGCAGGCGGCCGCGGGCGGGGAGCGCCTCACCACGGCCCAGATCTGCGCTCTGGACGTGGTGGCCCGCCGCCAGCCGCTCCGCGCGGCAGGTCTGCTGCTGCGCCTGCTGTCGGCCTCGGACGACCCTGCGGCGCCCTCGCTCCACGACGAGCTGCACGCCCTGTTCACGGCCTGGTGCGCGGACTTCGCGCGGGAGTCGGGCCTGCGCTGGGTCCCGGTGCGCGACCAGGTGGACCTCCAGTCCCGTACGGTCCTGGCGGCGGCGGAGTGCGCGCTGCGCTCCGCGCGCTGAGCGGGACCGGCGCACGGGTGGCGCCACGCGGGGCCGCGATCGTCGTGGTCGACGGGGTTCCCGTACGGGCCTGACCGGACCCCGTTCCAGGTGCCGCGCCCGTCCCGGACCACGTCTTCTCCACGCGCGCGCCACGGGTGAGGTCCGTGAGGCCCTACGGGAACAGTCCCGGTCCGACTGGGAGGCGTTGAGGTTAGCAACGTCCCGGTCGAATGCATCCCTCACATGACCGGGCGGTTGGCGGACGTGTACCCCTCGGCGACATGGCCAGCGATCAACCAGCTGCGGTGGCACCAGAGCTATATATACCCTCCAAAATAACAATTGGTTTGTTAAAATGGTCGGCATGACTGAGATCGCACCGGCCCCCGGTGAAGGACCCGTCCGTCCCGTGTCCGTGTCCCTGCACGAAGGCACCATCGCCGCCCTGAAGCAGCGCACCGGTCGACGCGGCATGTCCGCCTACGTCGAGAGCCTCATCCAGCGGGAACTGGAGCGGGAACGCCTGCGTGAGCTGATCGCCGCCGCGGAGGCCGAGCACGGTCCGGCGGACCAGCGGGCGGTCGACGCCAAGCGGGAGATTCTGCGCGGTGACGCGGCAAGCTCGGCGGACGCCGCGTGAGCGGGACCCTTGTCCTGGACTGCGAAGGTCTCTCCAAGCTCGTACGCCGGGATCCCGAGCTGACCGAATGGCTCGCGGCAGCCGACGCCGAGGACGTCCGGGTAGTGACCAGCTCGGTCACCCTCGTCGAGGCGCGGGATCCGCGAGTCCACCAGGCACAGTTCGACTACGCCGTCTCGCGCGTCAACATCGTCCCACCCGGTGAGGCCATCGCCCGACAGGCGAGCAAGCTGCTCGCCGAGACGGGGCTGCACGGTCACAAGTACGCGCTGGACGCCATCGTCGCGGCGACAGCGCTCGCCTCGCCCCGCCCCACGACCGTGCTCACCTCCGACCCCGAAGACCTCCAGATGCTCTGCACCGGGGGTGTCACCGTCATCAAAGTCTGACTGTGAGCCCCACATTCGCCTTCCACGGCCGACGAAACCGCCACACGCCAGCCGGTAGGAACCCAGCACCGGGGAAATGTCGACGAGGCCGGACCGAAACCGGGCCGACCCCGCTGACCTGCACGCGTGCCAGCTCGGCCAGAACGAGCCGTGGCTTCACCACACGTTGGCACTGAATGCCTGCGGCCTGCTGCTGACCTGCGGCGAAGCCCCGCCCGCATCTCTGCGGCAAGGCCGGCACCGCGGACATCGTCGACGCCACCGTCGTCGTCATGGCTGCCAGTCTCGGGGCGATCATCTGGACCTCCGACCCGTACGGCATCCGCGCCCTCATCGACGCCCAGGACGTCAAGCCCGCTCCCGTCATCCGCACCGTCTGACCTTCGAAGGTCTGCGGACCCCTACGGACAGCAAGACGGCCTGACCGGCTTTCGCGCAGGTCAGACCGCCTCTGACGATACGGTCACACGTTGAAGCGGAATGTCTGCGGGCTGATCCTGACTCGCGACGGAGCCCCATCCAGGGCTCTGACCTGGGATTCCCCGGTTGGCACGCGTTGGCTCACGACGGCTGTTTACGGGTGTCCTGCGGACTGGCTGCGGACTGGCCGGGGGCTCCGAGGCTGTGAAATCCCTGGCACACCGGTGGGGCCTGCAAGGAGACTGCGCAGGTGAGCGACTCCGACCCCTGTCCCTGCTGCGGGCACCGCGTGCTGGACGCGATGCCCGACTCGTGCGAGATCTGCCCCGTCTGCTTCTGGGAGGACGACGGGGTCCAGTTCCGCTGGCCCACCATGAGCGGCGGCGCGAACAAGGTTTCCCTGATCGAGGCCCAGCGCAACTACCAGGACTTCGGCGCCTGCGACCAACACGGCCGGCAGTACGTCCGCCCTCCGGCCGAGGACGAGCCGCTCGACCCCGCCTGGCGCCCCATCGACCTGACGCGCGACTCCTTTGAGGACTGGGAAGCCGAGGACCGCGCCCCGTGGCCCGACGACCGCTCGGTGCTCTGCTGGTGGCTGCCCACCTTCTGGCGCCGGGACCACTCCGCGTCATGACCTCCCCCATCGAGACACTCGTCCAGCAGCTCGACGGCAAGGCCGACGAGTCCTCCGACGCCCGCGCGGAGCTGATCTGGATCGGCGCCGACGCCATACCCGCCATCATCAGCGGCCTGCCTTCCCTCGGCGGCTTCGGCCGGCTGACCGCCATCGAGGTCTTCGAGGAGGTGGGCGATCCCCGCTGCGGCCCCGCTCTCATCGACCTGCTGAACAGCGACAACCCGACCGTCCGCGAATGGGCGGCCATGGCCTTGGCGAGCCTCGAGATCAACGGTGCCGTCGAGCCCCTGCGCCGCGCCTACCGCGCCTGTCTGGAACGGGCAACCCCACCGGACTGGACCGAGTCTGTCGGCATCCGCTGGGCCCTAACCGAACTCGGCGCACGCACCCCCGTCGTCCCACCGCTCACCGCGCGCCTACGAACCACCGCGGCAGACAACGCCCCGGGCTGGCCCTCGACCCACTTCACCGAGATCATCAACGACCTGGCCGACCACGCCCAGGTGATCCTCTACTCCCAGTTCTGGCGCGTGGACGCCGGCGGCACATACGGCATCTCCGGCCCCGCCCTGGACTGGGAACTCGACTGGACCGCGTCCTGGGAGCACCTGGTCGAGGAGTCCCGCAGCTGGTCCCTGCTGGAAGCCTCGGAAGCCCCCGCCGGCGACGACATCTTCGTCGCTCCCACCTGGATCGACCGTACCGACCTGCACCCGGAGAGGTGACCGATGCCGTTCCAGCACCCCGAGGAGATCGGCTACGGCTACGTGATCGAGCGCTACGCGGCAAGGAAGGACTCGGGCCATGCGCGCTACCTCGTCCTGAAAAGTGGTCGATTCCTGCGGCCCGAGTGGCCTCACGGCGAACGTTTCGCCCATCATCTCGTCGACGACGCGACCACGATCACCGACGCCGAGTTGGAAGCCCTCCTCGGCTACGAGTGGCGCTCGCGCCTCACCGCCGCATGGCTGATCGGCGTCGACCGCCGCGAACGGTTCCGCGAACGCATCGGCGACCTGCTCCTGGCCAGCGAAGTCTGCTTCTCCGGCAGCGCCTACTGCTTCGCCCTGGCCCGCTTCGGCACTCACGCGGACGCCGAGATCCTCAGCGCCTACCTCGACCACTACCTCCCCCGCACCGACCTCCGCTACGACCAGCCCGCAGCCCTCGGCGCCCTCCTCCGCCTCGACGCCCACCTCGGCACCCACCATGCGGACCGCTTCACCCAGCCTGATGGTCTCTGGGACCAGTGGGTCAATGCCCTGGCCCACCTCCGCGGCTACCCCGCGTTCACCCCCGTCGAGCTGCGCCGCTCGACAGACCTCCGGTGCGGATTCGCCAACGGCTGGTCCCGGCCGCAGCCACCTGACCGCGGCTAGGTGGAGTCCGCGTACGCCATGTACCGACCGCACGTGCGGCACATGAAGAGGTAGCCGGTGGGCTGACTGTCCTTGTCCAGAGCACCCAGGTAGCTCTCCACCGCCTCTGCGGACCACCCCCACGCGTCGGCCTCGCTGCGCAGTTCCTCCCGGGCATCCGGGAAAGCGACCAGCTCGGCCGCCCCTACCGCCCCCATGAACGCCGCACCATCACCGCAGTGGAAGAACCACTGCGGGTCCTGCCAGGAGGAGAAGCCCGGCGTACACGCATCGACGGACATCACAACCTCAAGCGGGACATCGTCCCCTATCGGGTCACCTATGAAGTGCGCGCCGTACTTCGCAGCCGCGTTGCCATCCGCGATGCACCACGGGCACAGCAGGTAGGAGAGTTCCTCGACCGCGTACACCGGGCCCGCGTATATGAACCCCCGCGCCCTCCCGCAGCAGACGCACGTCGTGCCGGACGCAACGACCGCCCCGGTCGCCAAGGGGTCGGGGTGGTAGGGAAAACCGGGCAACTCATCGGACATGCCGGTCACGCTACCTGCGCACAGGAAGGTCGTGCCGAACCGCACCCGCTCCGCCCGAAGCCGGTCACGGCCGCAGCGCACGCCCTTGGACTCGCCCCCCACCTCTCAAGAGGTGGGGCAGTGAGAGTCCGTTCAGCTCGGTACGTCAGGTGGATCTTCGGTCCCCGTGTGCCGCGGTCGGTCGGATTCGGTCCGGTCAGCGGCCCCCTTCTGACGCCCACGGACTGACCGAGTCAACCGCGCACCGCGACCACGCTGCGCACTCCGCGCGAACCACAAAGGCCGCCCAACCCACTCCGCCGTAGGTCGGACGGCCTTTCGCCGGACGTATCAGACGTTGAAGCGGAACTCCACCACGTCCCCGTCCTGCATGACGTAGTCCTTGCCCTCCATGCGGGCCTTGCCCTTCGCGCGGGCCTCGGCGACCGAGCCGGACTCGACCAGGTCCCCGAAGGAGATGACCTCCGCCTTGATGAAGCCCTTCTGGAAGTCGGTGTGGATGACACCGGCGGCCTCGGGGGCGGTGGCGCCCTTCTTGATGGTCCAGGCGCGGGACTCCTTGGGGCCGGCCGTCAGGTAGGTCTGGAGGCCGAGCGTGCGGAAGCCGACGTGCGCGAGGGTGGCGAGGCCGGGCTCCTCCTGGCCGACGGACTGGAGCAGCTCCAGCGCCTCGTCCTCTTCCAGCTCGGCGAGGTCCGCCTCCAGCTTGGCGTTGAGGAAGATCGCCTCGGCGGGGGCGACCAGTTCGCGCTGCTCGTTCTTGAAGTCCTCGTCGGTCAGCTCGTCCTCGTCGACGTTGAAGACGTAGAGGAAGGGCTTCGTGGTGAGCAGGTGCAGGTCGTGGAGGAGCTCCGCGCGCTCGGAGCCCTGGACGATGCCCTGCGAGAACAGCGTGTCGCCCTTCTCCAGGATCTCCTTGGCCTCCTCGACCGCCTTGACCTTGGGCGCGACGTCCTTCTTGATCCGCGACTCCTTCTGGAGGCGCGGGAGGACCTTCTCGATGGTCTGGAGGTCGGCGAGGATCAGCTCGGTGTTAATCGTCTCGATGTCGTCCTTCGGCGAGACCTTGCCGTCGACGTGGACGACGTTCTCGTCCTTGAAGGCGCGGATGACCTGGCAGATCGCGTCGGACTCGCGGATGTTCGCGAGGAACTTGTTGCCCAGGCCCTCTCCCTCGGACGCGCCGCGCACGATGCCGGCGATGTCGACGAAGTCGACCGTCGCCGGGAGGATCCGCTGCGAGCCGAAGATCTCCGCCAGCGTGGTCAGCCGGGGGTCGGGGACGCCGACGACGCCCACGTTCGGCTCGATCGTGGCGAACGGGTAGTTGGCCGCCAGCACGTCGTTCTTGGTCAGGGCGTTGAACAGGGTCGACTTGCCGACATTCGGCAGACCGACGATTCCGATCGTGAGCGACACGTTGCGACTTCCCGTACGTGAGGAGGGGGGCGAGGGCCGGCCGAGCGGCCGGCGTGGACCGATCCACCAGTCTACGGCGTGCCCGCGACCGACCGGCCGCTGTGTCGAACGCCCGGCCGACGACCGGATCCCGGCGTGTCTGACGGGCTGCCGGACACATAAAACGACCTAAGTTGGTCCGGTGGAGCAACACAGGACGCGACCCGCCCAGCACGTACCGCGACGCGAGCCGGCGCCTGGCCCGTCGGCGACCCCCCGGACGTCACGGCCGCACGGCCCTCCGCTGCCCCCGCAGGCGGGACGGGCGGCGGGCGGCGGGGTCGCCCGGTCCCCGCGCGCCCAGCGGCCCCAGCGGTCCCCGCGGCCGGCCGGACGCCGGCCCGCTCCCTCGCCGCCCGCGCGGCGCGTGCCCGGGCCCCGGCTCACCGGGCTGGGCGGCGGACTGTTCTGCGGAGCCGTGATGCTGGTGCTCGGGCTGCTCACCGAGGCGCTGTTCGGCGCGTCCCTGACCGTCTACGGGGTGCTGTTCCTGCCGGTGTGCGTGCTGACCGCGCTGTGGGTGCGCGAGGGGGACGTGCTCATCGCGCCCGTCGTGGTGCCGATCGCCTTCGCGGTGGGTCTGGTGCCGGTCGCCGACGAGGGCGGCGGGAGCGTGCCGGACCGGCTGATGGGCATGGTGACCGGCCTCGCCACCCAGGCGGGCTGGCTCTACGGCGGGACGTTGCTGGCGGGCGCGCTGGTGCTCGTCCGCCGGGTGAGGCGGGTGCGGCGGGTCAGGACCGCCGGCCGTCGCCCCGCCCGGAACCGGGCGGGCAAGGCGCCGGCCTGAGGGGCCTGCCGAGGCACTCGCCTCAAGGCCCCTACACCCCCGTGGCGGCCCGCATCGCCGCGCCGACGATGCCCGCGTTGTTCTGCAGGTGCGCCGGGACGATCTCCGCCTTGATGCCCTCGAGCTTCGGCAGGAACTTGTGCGCCTTGCGGCTGACGCCGCCGCCGATCACGAACAGCTCGGGCGAGAACAGCATCTCGACGTGGGCGAGGTACTTCCGCACCCGGCGCGCCCACTCGTCCCACGACAGGTCGTGGTCCTCCTTGACCTTGGTGGCGGCCCGCTTCTCCGCGTCGTGCCCCTTCAGCTCCAGGTGACCCAGCTCGGTGTTGGGGACGAGGACGCCGTCCACGAAGAGGGCGCTGCCGATGCCGGTGCCGAAGGTCAGCACGATCACCGTGCCCTTGCGGTGGCGTCCGGCGCCGAAGTGCATCTCGGCGACGCCGGCCGCGTCCGCGTCGTTGACGACCGTCACGGGCAGGCCGCCCAGGCGGTCGCCGAGCAGTACGCGCGCGTCGGTGTCGATCCAGCTCTTGTCGACGTTGGCCGCGGTGCGGATCGTGGCGCCGTCGGTGACGACTCCTGGGAAGGTGACGCCGACCGGGCCGGTCCAGCCGAAGTGGTCGACGACCTGCTTGACCCCGTCGGCCACCGCGTCCGGCGTGGCCGGGTGCGGGGTGAGGACCTTGCAGCGCTCCTGCGCCAGGTCCCCCTTGTCGAGGTCGACCGGGGCGCCCTTGATCCCGGATCCGCCGATGTCCACGCCGAAGATCTCCATGGCACCACGTTACGACGACCGGGGGAAGCCCACCGGTCGTCGTGGCGGCGACCGCCCATGAGGGCCGGCGTCGTGGTAGGGACTTTCGTCCGGATCGGGCCGGCTGTGAGGTACGGCGTGTCCTCGGCCGCCCCGCGATGCCGGGACGACTCGGCCGGCCCGCGTCGCCGGGACGACCGAACGAAGGGCCTAGGCCTCGCTGCCCGCGCCGCCCCGCTCGGCCGCCAGCGCGGCGGCCTCCTCGCGCAGGTCGCGGCGGAGCTCCTTCGGCAGGGAGAAGGTGATGGACTCCTCGGCCGCCTTGACGATCTCCACGTCCTCGAAGCCGCGCTGCGACAGCCACTCGAGGACCTGCTCGACCAGCACCTCCGGCACCGAGGCGCCCGAGGTCACGCCGACCGTGGTGACGCCCTCCAGCCAGGCCTCGTCGATCTCGTCGGCGAAGTCCACCAGGTACGCCTCGCGGGCGCCGGCCAGCTTGGCGACCTCGACCAGGCGCTTGGAGTTGGAGGAGTTGCGGGAGCCGACGACGATGACCAGGTCGGCCTCGGCGCCCATCTGCTTCACCGCGAGCTGGCGGTTCTGCGTGGCGTAGCAGATGTCGTCGCTGGGCGGGGAGATGAGCTGCGGGAACTTCTCCTTGAGGGCGTCGACGGTCTCCATGGTCTCGTCGACGCTGAGCGTGGTCTGGGAGAGCCAGACGACCTTCGACGGGTCGCGGACCTCGACCTTCTCCACGTCGGCCGGGCCGTCCACCAGCTGGATGTGGTCGGGGGCCTCGCCGGAGGTGCCGATGACCTCCTCGTGGCCCTCGTGCCCGATCAGGAGGATGTCGTAGTCCTCGTTGGCGAAACGGACCGCCTCCTTGTGGACCTTGGTGACCAGCGGGCAGGTGGCGTCGATGGTGGCGAGGCGGCCGCGCTCGGCCTCCTCGTGGACGACGGGGGCGACGCCGTGCGCGGAGAACATCACGATGTTGCCGGGGGGCACCTCCTCCGTCCGCTCGACGAAGATCGCGCCCTTCCTCTCCAGGGTCTGCACGACGTACTTGTTGTGCACGATCTCGTGCCGTACGTAGACGGGAGCCCCGTACTGCTCGAGGGCCTTCTCGACGGCGATCACGGCGCGGTCCACCCCCGCGCAGTAGCCCCGGGGGGCGGCGAGCAGGACACGGCGGCCAGTCGAAGCGGTCATGCGTCCCATCGTACGGGCCGTGTGCGCGGGGTCCTGGCACGGTGCGCCGTCGGTGGCGGCGCACCGGTGTCGGCGGGGCGCACTACGCTCGCGGGCATGGCTGTGAACACGTCCGCGGAAGCCCCCCTGCCGGTGGGAGAGGTGTCGCGGCTCATCGGCGGGTGGATCGACCGGCTCGGCGCGGTGTGGGTGGAGGGGCAGATCACCCAGTTGTCGCGGCGTCCGGGCGCGGGCGTGGTGTTCCTGACGCTGCGCGACCCCTCGTACGACATCTCGGTGGGGGTGACCTGCTACCGCCAGGTGTTCGACGCCGTCGCGGACGTCGTGAGCGAGGGCGCGCGGGTGGTCGTCCACTGCAAGCCGGAGTGGTACGCGCCCCGGGGGCAGCTGTCCCTGCGGGCCGCGGAGATCCGCCCGGTGGGGGTCGGGGAGCTGCTGGCGCGGCTGGAGCAGCTGAAGAAGTCGCTGGCGCGGGAGGGACTGTTCGCGCCGGAGCGGAAGAAGCCGCTGCCGTTCCTGCCGCAGCTGATCGGGCTGGTGTGCGGGCGCGCGTCGGCGGCCGAGCGGGACGTGCTGGAGAACGCGCGGCACCGCTGGCCGGCGGTCCGCTTCGAGGTGCGGAACGTGGCGGTGCAGGGGGTGCACGCGGTGCCGCAGGTGGTCCAGGCCGTGAAGGAGCTGGACGCGCTCGAGGACGTGGACGTGATCGTCGTCGCGCGGGGCGGGGGCAGCGTGGAGGACCTGCTGCCGTTCTCCGACGAGCAGCTGGTGCGCGCGGTGGCGGCCTGCCGGACGCCGGTCGTGTCGGCGATCGGGCACGAGCCGGACAGCCCGCTGCTGGACCTGGTGGCGGATCTGCGCGCCTCCACGCCGACCGACGCCGCCAAGAAGGTGGTGCCGGACGTGGGCGAGGAGTACGAGCGGGTGCGGATGCTGCGGGACCGCGCGCGCCGCTGTGTGGGCGCCCTGCTGGAGCGGGAGGAGCGAGGGCTGGCGCACGCGCTGGCCCGGCCGTCGATACAGGACCCGCACCGGATGATCGACGCGCGCGCCGAGGAGGTCTCGACGCTGCTGGACCGGGGGCGGCGGGCACTGCGCCACCAGCTGGACCGGGCCGACTCCGAGCTGACGCACACGCACGCGCGCGTGGTGGCCCTCTCCCCCGCCGCCACGCTGAAGCGGGGGTACGCCGTGCTGCAGCGGGAGGACGGGCACGCGGTGCGCGCGCCCGGTGAGGTGGAGGCGGGCGAGATGCTCCGGGCGCGGGTGTCCGCGGGCGAGTTCACGGTACGGGTCGATGCATAGGGTGGGCGGAATGACCGGAAAGACGGAGCAGACGGCGGTGGCCGAGGCGCTCGGCTACGAGCAGGCGCGGGACGAGCTGATCGAGGTCGTGCGCCGCCTGGAGGCGGGCGGTACGTCGCTGGAGGAGTCGCTCGCGCTCTGGGAGCGGGGCGAGGAGCTGGCGAAGGTGTGCCGGCGCTGGCTCGACGGGGCGCGGGCCCGGCTGGACGCGGCGCTCGCGGAGGAGGAGCGAGGGGAGGCGGACGACGGCGAGCGGTAGGCGGTTGAACATTGAACTTCATAGAGGTACTGTCGGTGCGGTAAACCGGACCGCGGTCCGCTAATGCCCCTACGGACCGCCGAATCCCCGATGAGGTTCACGCATGTCTCTCGTTCTCGACCCCGCCGCTCAGGACCTGCTGTTCCGCGAGGCGCGCACCGCCAACACGTTCACCGACGAGCCGGTGACCGACGAGCAGGTGCGGGCGATCTACGACCTGGTCAAGTACGGCCCCACGTCCATGAACCAGTCGCCGCTGCGCGTCACGCTGGTCCGCTCCGCCGAGGCGCGCGAGCGGCTGGTGCGGCACATGGCCGAGGGCAACCAGCCCAAGACGGCCGCCGCCCCGCTGGTGGCGATCCTGTCCGCGGACAACGAGTTCCACGAGGAGCTGCCGCACCTCTTCCCGCACTTCCCCCAGGCCAAGGACGCCGTTTTCGCCGAGCGCCCGGTCCGTGAGGGTTCCGCCGCACTGAACGCCGCCCTCCAGGCCGCCTACTTCATCATCGGAGTGCGCGCCGCCGGCCTGGCCGCCGGCCCGATGACCGGCTTCGACTTCGAAGGCGTGCGCAAGGAGTTCCTGGACGACGACCACACCCCGCTGATGGTCGTGAACATCGGCCGCCCCGGCCCCGACGCCTGGTTCCCGCGCAGCCCGCGCCTGGACTACGAGCAGGTCGTCACCACCGTCTGAGCCCGAGCGGCCCGGCACGAAGGGGCGGGGCCCCGGATCGTCCGATCCGGGGCCCCGCCCCTGTGCGCGTGCACGCCGGTCACTCCGTGCGCAGCGCCTCCGCCAGCTTCGTCATCTCCGCGAAGGACGCCGTGCCGGTGACCACGGTCGTCGAGCCCGGGGTGCTCTCCAGCACCAGGGCGTCGTACTGCTCGCCCTCGTAGCGCGTCCAGGTACGGCCGTCGATGCGCTGCGTCGCGCCGGTCCCCTCGGCGCGCAGCGTCTTGTCCTCGATGAAGTTCTCGCGCTTGCCCGCGGACTGCTCGACCGCCGCGTACTCGCCCTCGGGGGTGCGGAAGCCCAGGTGCCAGGCCTCGTCCTCGGCGCCGCGGTAGCGCACGGAGGTGGGCTTCCAGGTCTCGGGCAGCCCTTCCGGTGCGGCTACGGGGTAGGAGGCGGCGCGGCGGGCGGTCAGCAGGTCGACCCGGTAGTCGACGCGCTTGATCTCGGGCTCACCGTCCGTGTGCGGGATGAACAGCCACACCACTCCCGCCGCGAGCACGATGAGGGCCAGGGAGAGAACCATGTCCCTGGCGGTCTTCTGCATGCTGTTCGTTCCTGCCACGCCCCCTATCGTCGCAGGTGCTCGGAGCGCTCTTCCGTGGGGTCCCCTGCGCGCTCATCCGTGGGTCCCCCTGCTCATATTGTCTGCCTGGCGATAGAGTCATGGCCATACCCTCATCCGGCCGTCGTCGTACAGAAAGGTGCGCTCCGATGACCGAACACCACCACCTGCCGTCCGAGCTCGATGTCCCCTCCGAGGCCCCCGACCGCAACCTCGCCCTGGAGCTCGTAAGGGTCACCGAGGCGGCCGCGATGGCCGCCGGCCGCTGGGTAGGGCGCGGCGACAAGAACGGCGCCGACGGTGCCGCGGTGCGCGCCATGCGCACCCTGGTCTCCACCGTCTCGATGAACGGCGTCGTCGTCATCGGCGAGGGCGAGAAGGACGAGGCCCCGATGCTCTTCAACGGGGAGCGCGTCGGCGACGGCACGGGCCCCGAGTGCGACATCGCGGTGGACCCGATCGACGGCACCACGCTCACCGCCAAGGGCATGACCAACGCCATCGCGGTACTGGCGGCGGCCGAGCGCGGCTCGATGTTCGACCCGTCGGCCGTGTTCTACATGGACAAGCTGGTCACCGGCCCGGAGGCGGCGGACTTCGTCGACATCAACGCCCCGGTGAGCGTGAACATCCGCCGGGTCGCCAAGGCGAAGCGGGTCACTCCCGAGGACGTCACCGTGGTGATCCTGGACCGGCCGCGGCACGAGGGCATCATCAAGGAGATCCGGGAGACCGGGGCGCGCATCAAGCTGATCTCCGACGGTGACGTGGCCGGCTCGATCCTGGCACTGCGCGAGGGCACCGGCATCGACCTGCTGCTGGGCATCGGCGGCACCCCCGAGGGCATCATCTCGGCCTGCGCGGTGAAGTGCCTGGGCGGCACGATCCAGGGCAAGCTGTGGCCGAAGGACGACGAGGAGCGGCAGCGGGCGATCGACGCGGGGCACGATCTGGACCGGGTGCTGACCACGGAGGACCTGGTCACCGGGGACAACGTGTTCTTCGTGGCGACGGGCATCACCGACGGTGAGCTGCTGCGGGGTGTGCGGTATCGCTCGGAGACGGCGACGACCGACTCGATCGTGATGCGGTCCAAGTCGGGGACGGTGCGGCGGATCGACTCCGAGCATCGGTTGAGCAAGCTGCGGGCTTACAGTGCGATCGATTTCGATCGCGCCAAGTAGTGGCGTGGGTGGCTGAGGCGCTTGGGCGGGCGCGGGTGCGTCGGGGCTGATCGCGCAGTTCCCCGCGCCCCTGAGGGAGTCGTTTCGCCCGGCGCCATGAGGTGCCCGCACCGGGAAGGCGGGGGTCTGCGGCTCGCGGGCGGGCGCGGGTGCGTCGGGGCTGATCGCGCAGTTCCCCGCGCCCCTGGGGGAGTCGCTTCGCCCGGTGCCATGAGGTGCCCGTGCCGGGTAAGCGGGGGGTCTGCGGCTCGCGGGTGCGTGCGGGTGCGTCGGGGCTGATCGCGCAGTTCCCCGCGCCCCTGGGGGAGTCGGTCTTCCCGGTGGCGAAGAGGAACCGGCGGCCCCGCGTCACTGAGGAGTTGTTCCGCCCCGCGGCGGGAAGAAGCCGATGCCGAAAGGGCGCCCCCTGTGCGGAGGGGCGCCCCTTTTGCCTGGCGGTCAGCCCGCCGCGGCTATGCGGTTCTGCCGGGCGGCCTTCTTCAGTTCCATCTCGCGGCGCCTGCGGCGGGCCAGGACGACGCGGCGCTCCGCCGCGGTCAGGCCGCCCCAGACGCCGTAGGGCTCGGGCTGGAGCAGGGCGTGCTCGCGGCACTCCACCATGACCGGACAGCGGGCGCAGACCCGCTTGGCCGCCTCCTCGCGGGACAGCCGCGCGGCGGTCGGTTCCTTCGACGGCGCGAAGAACAGGCCCGCCTCGTCACGCCGGCACACCGCCTCGGTGTGCCAGGGGGCGTCCTGGTCCCTGTCCCGCGCTGCCACTCGCTGGGCCGGAACGGCGGCTACCTGCAGGGACGAATGCGGCGGTTGCAGCACGGTCTACTCCTGACGACGGCTTCGCGAGCTGGCGAGTGCCGTGGATGCACGCGGGTCGGCCCCCGGCGTGAATCCCTGGCGCCCTCCAAGGAGACGATGCGTCAAGGCTTACCCGATGTGCGCGCGCCTATGCACAGAGTCCCCAACGGGCTCCGGCCGGCGCCGCGTTCAGTGCCCCAGGTGCTTGCGCATGCTGCGGTCCACCGTGCGCTGCACGCGGTCCAGGATGTCCTTCACGAGCTTGCCGCGCTTGGGCCGGGCCTCGACACTGCCGAGGATTGCCCAGCCGTCGACGTAGATCACGGGGGCGTTGTCGTCGGGCGAGTCCTGCGGGACCACCTCGAAGGCGCCGAGCACGCCTCCGCCGGTGCCGCGCAGCGACACGTTCTCCGGGACGCGGATCTCGACGCTGCCGAAGACGGAGAAGGCCTTGATCATCACCTGCTGGTGGTCGAACAGCGCCTCGCTGAGGTCTATCTCCACGCTGCCGAAGACCGCGTACGCGTGGATGCGGCGGCCGGTGCGCCAGCGGCCCTTGCGGGCGGCGGCGCTGAACACCGCGACGACGCTGTCGTCGGGGTCGACCGGGAAGACGCCGGCGGCGGGGCGCCCGGGCGCGGAGAGGGGGGCCGCGCGCCGCTCGTGGGCGGCGGGAAGGTCCTGGATGAACCTTTCCAGCTCGCCCAGCGTCTTGGCGGTCAGCGCGCCCTCGACGCGCTCGGCGTGCTCGTCGGCCGTGAGCCGGCCCTCGGCGTGCGCGTCGTGCAACAGCTCGACGATGCGGTCCCGGTCGGCGTCGGAGGCGCGCAGCTCGGTGCTCCGCGGCGTCGTGTCCGGCTGCTGGGCGTGCTTCTGAAGGTCCACGGCAGCAGCGTACCCAAACGCGATAGATCGCGACTACCCCGCGACGCGGACAACTGAGGACAACCTCACAGGATCGGCGTCCGAGGCAGGTCCTAGGCTGGGAAGGCCCGCCGACGGAGGCGGGCGGTCTTCCGTCGAGTGAGGAATGGGCGAGATGCCTGAGTTCGAGTACGCCGATCTGCTCCCCATGGGAGAGGACACCACCCCCTACCGGCTGGTGACCTCCGAAGGTGTGTCCACCTTCGAGGCCGACGGCCGGACGTTCCTCAAGGTCGAGCCGGAGGCGCTGCGCAAGCTCGCCGAGGAGGCCATCCGCGACATCCAGCACTACCTGCGCCCCGCGCACCTCGCCCAGCTGCGCCGCATCATCGACGACCCCGAGGCGTCGGGCAACGACAAGTTCGTCGCGCTGGACCTGCTGAAGAACGCGAACATCGCGGCGGCGGGCGTGCTGCCCATGTGCCAGGACACCGGCACGGCGATCGTCATGGGCAAGCGCGGGCAGAACGTGCTGACCGCGGGCCGCGACGAGGAGGCCCTCTCCCGGGGTATCTACGACGCGTACCAGAAGCTCAACCTGCGCTACTCGCAGATGGCTCCGCTCACCATGTGGGAGGAGAAGAACACCGGCTCCAACCTCCCCGCGCAGATCGAGCTGTACGCGACGGACGGCGACGCCTACAAGTTCCTCTTCATGGCCAAGGGCGGCGGCTCCGCCAACAAGTCGTTCCTGTACCAGGAGACGAAGGCCGTCCTGAACGAGGCCTCCATGATGAAGTTCCTGGAGGAGAAGATCCGTTCGCTGGGCACGGCCGCCTGCCCGCCGTACCACCTGGCGATCGTCGTCGGCGGCACCTCCGCCGAGTACGCGCTGAAGACCGCGAAGTACGCCTCCGCGCACTACCTGGACGAGATCCCCGACGAGGGCTCGCCGCTCGGGCACGGCTTCCGGGACAAGGAGCTCGAGGAGAAGGTCTTCGAGCTGACCCAGAGGATCGGCATCGGCGCGCAGTTCGGCGGCAAGTACTTCTGCCACGACGTGCGCGTGGTGCGGCTGCCGCGGCACGGCGCCTCCTGCCCCGTCGCCATCGCCGTGTCCTGCTCCGCCGACCGCCAGGCCGTCGCGAAGATCACCGCCGAGGGCGTCTTCCTTGAGCAGCTGGAGACGGACCCGGCGCGCTTCCTGCCGGAGACGACGGACGAGCAGCTCGACGAGTCCGGCGACGTCGTGAGGATCGACCTCAACCAGCCGATGAAGGCGATCCTCGCCGAGCTGTCCAAGTACCCGGTGAAGACCCGGCTCTCGCTGTCCGGCCCGCTGGTCGTGGCGCGCGACATCGCGCACGCCAAGATCAAGGAGCGGCTGGACGCGGGCCAGGAGATGCCGCAGTACCTCAAGGACCACCCGGTGTACTACGCCGGCCCCGCGAAGACGCCCGAGGGCTACGCGTCCGGCTCCTTCGGACCCACGACGGCCGGGCGGATGGACTCCTACGTGGAGCAGTTCCAGGCGGCCGGCGGTTCGCTGGTGATGCTGGCGAAGGGCAACCGCAGCAAGCAGGTCACCGACGCGTGCGCCGCGCACGGCGGCTTCTACCTGGGCTCCATCGGCGGTCCCGCGGCGCGGCTCGCGCAGGACTGCATCAAGAAGGTGGAGGTCGTCGAGTACGAGGAGCTGGGGATGGAGGCGGTCTGGAGGATCGAGGTCGAGGACTTCCCCGCGTTCATCGTCGTCGACGACAAGGGGAACGACTTCTTCCAGGACCCGGCCCCGCAGCCGACGTTCACGTCGATCCCGGTGCGGGGGCCCGGACTCGCCTGAGCTCGTATCGGCCCTGACGGGCCTCGCCCTCGAACGCCGGAGGGGCTACAAGTAGCCGGTCCGGCGTTCGAGGAGCGGGGTCCGGTGCAGAGCCCGTGTCCGCATACCGGAATCCCCGTGCTGCTTTCGGACAAACATGGCCCTGCCCACCCTGTGCCGTTGATTCGATCAACAACCACTGTGACCCTTCCTGACAGCCCGGCATGCACATGCCATGCACGGGCCACCGCGTGGCAACCCCACAGCCACCGTCCGGAGGAGTCCAGGTGAAACGAAGATTCGCCATGGCGGGCACCCTGCTCGCCCTCGTGCTCGGCTTCGGCACACTCCCCGCCGCGGCCACCCCGTCCGGCACGTCCCCCGCCTCCACCCCCGCCGCTCTCGCCGCCCCCGACATCAGCATCACCGCGGTCCGGGCCCACCTCGACGAGCTCAGCGCCATCGCCGCCCGCAACGGCGGCAACCGCCGGTCCACCACCCAGGGTTACCGCGACTCCGTCGCCTACGTGAAGGGCAGGCTGCAGGCCGCCGGCTACACCGTCACCGAGCAGCCCTGCACCTCCGGCTGCACCAGCGGCGCCGGGCCCAACCTGATCGCCGAGTGGCCCCGGGGCGACGCGAACAACGTCTACATGTTCGGCGCCCACCTCGACGGCGTCTCCGCCGGACCCGGCATGAACGACAACGGCTCCGGCTCCGCCGCCCTGCTGGAGAACGCCCTGACGCTCGCCCGGGAGAACCCGGACATGCGCAACCGCGTCCGCTTCGCCTGGTGGACCGACGAGGAGCAGGGCCTCAACGGCAGCTACTTCTACGTCCGTACGCTGTCCTCGGCGGAACGCGCCAGGATCAAGGCGTACTACAACTTCGACATGGTCGCCTCGCTCAACGGCGGTTACTTCATCAACCACATCACCTCCGCGGCCGCCGCGCCGATGAAGGCGTACTGGGACTCGCTCGGCCTGCGGCCCGAGGAGAACACCGAGGGCGCCGGCCGCAGCGACGACTACTCCTTCGAGCGGTACTCCATCCCCACCTCCGGTTACGCGATGGGCGCGAGCGCCCGCAAGACCTCCACGCAGGCCGCCAAGTGGGGCGGCACCTCCGGCTCGGCGTACGACCCCTGCTACCACCGGGCGTGCGACACGCTGACCAACATCAACACCACCGGTCTCGACCGCGCCGCCGACGGCATCGCGTACACCCTGTGGCAGCAGGCCGTCGGCACCGGCGGCGGAGGGGGCACCTGCGACCCGGCCGGGGTCGTCGGCAACGGCGGGTTCGAGAGCGGGACCGCGCCCTGGACCGGGACCACCGCGGTCATCGCCGCCCACTCCGGCCGGACCGCGCACGGCGGCACCCGCTTCGCCTGGCTCGGCGGCAACGGCTCCACGAGCACCGAATCGGTGAGCCAGACGGTGACCGTGCCGGCGGACTGCACGCGCGCGTCGCTGGTCTTCTGGCTGCAGATCGAGACCGCCGAGTCCGGCAGCCGGGCGTACGACACCTTCACCGTCCGGGTGAACGGGTCCACGCTGGCGACCTGGTCCAACGTGCACGCGGGCGGAGGCTGGATCCAGCGGTCGGCCGACCTGTCCGCGTACGCCGGGCAGACGGTCACCGTGGCCTTCACCGCCACCGAGGACTACAGCCTGCAGACCGGTTTCCTGCTGGACGACGTGAGCCTGCAGAGCTCCTGACACCCCCCACGGGTCCCCGCCCCGCCGCGCGACGCGCGGCGGGGCGGACGGCGTTTTCGGGGAATACGCTCGTCCGACACCGCTGCTGTGCTCCACGGAGGTACACGATGACGACGACGGACGACGACCGGAACTACCGCATCGAGCACGACTCCATGGGAGAGGTGCGGGTCCCCGCGGACGCCAAGTGGCGGGCGCAGACCCAGCGCGCGGTGGAGAACTTCCCCGTCTCGGGGCAGCGCCTGGAGCGCGCCCACATCGAGGCGCTGGCCCGCGTCAAGGGCGCCGCGGCCAAGGTGAACGCCCGGCTCGGGGTGCTGGACAAGGACATCGCCGAGGCGATCCAGGAGGCGGCCGCGGAGGTCGCGGAGGGCCGGTGGGACGAACACTTCCCGGTGGACGTGTTCCAGACCGGGTCCGGCACCTCGTCCAACATGAACACCAACGAGGTGATCGCCACCCTCGCCACCGAGCGGCTGGGCCGGGACGTCCACCCCAACGACCACGTCAACGCCTCGCAGTCGTCCAACGACGTCTTCCCCTCGTCGCTGCACATCGCCGCCACCGCCGCGGTCACCCGGGACCTGGTTCCGGCGCTGGAGCACCTCGCCGACGCCCTGGAGCGCAAGGCGGAGGAGTTCGCGGACGTGGTGAAGTCCGGACGCACCCATCTGATGGACGCCACGCCCGTCACGCTGGGCCAGGAGTTCGGCGGCTACGCCGCCCAGGTGCGCTACGGCGTGGAGCGGCTGCACGCGTCGCTGCCCCGGCTGGCCGAGCTGCCGCTGGGCGGCACCGCCGTCGGCACCGGTATCAACACCCCGCCCGGGTTCTCCGCCGCCGTCATCGAGGAGGTGGCGCGGGCGACCGGGCTGCCGCTGACCGAGGCACGGAACCACTTCGAGGCGCAGGGCGCCCGGGACGGCGTGGTGGAGACCAGCGGGCAGCTCCGCACGATCGCCGTCGGCCTGACGAAGATCGCGAACGATCTGCGGTGGATGGCGTCCGGTCCGCGCACCGGCCTCGCCGAGATCGCCCTGCCCGACCTCCAGCCCGGCTCCTCGATCATGCCCGGCAAGGTCAACCCGGTGATCCCGGAGGCCGTGCTCATGGTGTGCGCCCAGGTCATGGGCAACGACGCGACCGTCGCCACGGCCGGCGCGTCCGGCAACTTCGAGCTGAACGTGATGCTGCCGGTGATCGCCAAGAACGTGCTGGAGTCGGTGCGGCTGCTCGCCAACGTCTCCCGCCTCCTCGCCGACCGCACGGTCGACGGGATCGTCGCCGACCGGGAGCGGGCCCGCGAGTACGCCGAGTCCTCGCCGTCCGTGGTCACCCCGCTGAACAAGTACATCGGCTACGAGGAGGCCGCCAAGGTCGCCAAGAAGTCGCTCGCGGAACGCAGGACCATCCGTCAGGTCGTACTCGAGGGCGGCTATGTCGAGCGCGGCGACCTGACCGTGGAACAGCTGGACGAGGCGCTGGATGTCCTGCGGATGACACGGCCGTAAAGCCTGGCGCGCCCGGGGTGAACCGTAATGGGTGCCACAGCGCTGTGTGGTCCGGCCACCTAATATCTGCGCATGACAGAGGGTGGAACCACGATGCGCGGCCACGCGGGCGGAGCGGCCCGTCACTGGGAGCCCGGGACGCAGATCCTGTGGCGGTACCGGGAGAACGGCGGCGCGCGCATCCACATCGCGCGCCCCGTCACGGTCGTGCGCGACGACTCGGAGCTGCTCGCCGTCTGGATGGCGCCGGGCACCGAGTGCGTGAAGCCCGTCCTCGCCGACGGCACCCCGGTCCACCGGGAGCCCCTCGCCACGCGTTACACCAAGCCGCGCACGGTGCA
The DNA here is from genome assembly GCF_022869105.1 of Streptomyces sp. BJ20. Lineage (NCBI taxonomy): Bacteria > Bacillati > Actinomycetota > Actinomycetes > Kitasatosporales > Streptomycetaceae > Streptomyces > Streptomyces sp. BJ20. The sequence continues at coordinate 1,026,898 of NZ_CP094918.1, read as the reverse complement.
GAAGGACCGCTGGTTCGGCACCGGCGTGCTGAAACTGGCCCGGCCCGGCGATCCCTGGTCGGTGTGGCTGTTCTGGGAGCCGGGCTGGCGGTTCAAGAACTGGTACGTGAACCTGGAGGAGCCGCTCGTCCGCTGGGCGGGCGGGGTGGACTCCGAGGACCACTTCCTGGACATCTCCGTGCGGCCGGACGGGAGCTGGCACTGGCGGGACGAGGACGAGTTCGCGCAGGCCCAGCTGGACGGCCTGATGGCCCCCGCGCCGGCCCGGCGGGTGCGCGAGGCAGGGCGCGCCGCGGTCGCGGTGATCGACGCCTGGGGGCCGCCGTTCTCGGACGGCTGGGAGAACTGGCGTCCGGATCCGTCCTGGACGGTACCGTCACTTCCACAGGACTGGGACCGCACGGCGGCGCACGCGTCCCCGTGAGACCCTTGCTGCGCCCCCGGGCAGGAAACGTAGGATCGTCGTCCGCAAGGGCGCGGAGCAGCAACCACGGGAGCGCGCGCGAAGCTTGACCGGACGTCACCGAGGGGCGGCAGGACGTGAGCGAGGGGTACGGAAACACCGGCACGGGCCGACGACGGCCCGCCGGCGTCGCAGGAACAACCTCTGACCACACGCGAAATCCGTTCCGGGGGCGCCTGTTCCGGGTATCGGAGTTTCGGCGGATCGAACCGCGCGCACGGCGTGCGCCGGACGGATGGACTCGACACGCGTGACGGAGCAGCCGACCTCCTTCGAGCGCCCCCAGCCGGGCGTGGACCCCGCGGATCCCCGCGGGGCGTTCCTGCGTTCCCCGGCTCCCGCGGCCGGTACGGGGGCCGCCTTACCGGCACAGGGCCGCTCCGGCGGTGAGCCGCCCGCGCCCGGCGCCGCCACCCCCGGCGGGCCGGCGCCCGACGCGGCGGACGGTCCCGCGTCCGAGCACTCCCAGCCGGGCGCCGGCCCGGACGCGGAGCCGGACGCCCACCGTCCGCGGCCCGCGCCGGACGGCATCCCGGTGCAGCCGGCCGACGGACAGGGCCGGGTGGACCGGGCCCCGGGCGGCGCGGAGCGCCGAACGGGCCAGGTGACGCGGCCGGGCCGTCCCACGCCCATGCGGCGGGACGGGGACCGGCTGCGCTTCGTCGGCGCGGCCACCCGGCGGATCGCCCGCGGCATCGACCTGGACGAGATCGTGATGGGGCTGTGCCGGGCGACCGTGCCGACCTTCTCCGACGCGATCCTGGTGTATCTGCGCGACCCGCTGCCGGTCGGCGACGAGCGGCCGACGGGCCCGCTGGTGCTGCGGCTGCGCCGCACCGACCGGATCCCGCCCGAACGGGACACCGAGGGCGGCGGGTTCATGCCGATCGCGCCGCCGGAACAGCCGTCCGAGCTGGACTCGGTCGGCGAGGAGCTGTGCACGGTGCAGCCCGGCAGCGCGCTCGCCGAGGTGCTGCGCGGGGTCCGGCCGGTGTTCACGGACGCCCCGGCCGCACGGGCGGCGCTGCCCGAACTCCTCGGCGAGGAGGGCGCGGCGGCCGTCCCGGACGGCCAGCGGGCGGTTCTCGCGCCGCTGCGCGGCCGTCGCCGGGTGATCGGCGCGGCGCTGTTCCTGCGGCGTCCCGAGCGCATCCCGTTCGAGGCCGACGACCTGCTGGTCGCGGCGCAGCTCGCCACGCACAGCGCGCTGGGCATCGACAAGGCGGTGCTGTACGGGCGTGAGGCGTACATCGCGGACGAGCTCCAGCGCACGATGCTGCCGGAGACGCTGCCGCGCTGCACCGGCGTCCGGCTGGCGTCGCGGTACCTGCCGGCCGCGGAGACCGCTCGGGTCGGCGGCGACTGGTACGACGCGATCCCGCTGCCGGGCAGCCGGGTCGCGCTGGTGGTCGGCGACGTGATGGGCCACTCCATGACGTCGGCGGCCATCATGGGTCAGCTGCGCACCACCGCGCAGACCCTCGCCGGGCTCGACCTGCCGCCGCAGGAGGTGCTGCACCACCTCGACGAGCAGGCCCAGCGGCTCGGCGTGGACCGCATGGCGACCTGTCTCTACGCGGTGTACGACCCGGTCGCCCACCGCATCACCGTCGCCAACGCCGGCCATCCGCCGCCCGTGCTGCTGCACCTGGGCGGACGCGCGGAGGTGCTGCGGGTGCCCGCGGGCGCCCCGATCGGCGTGGGCGGGGTGGACTTCGAGGCCGTGGAGCTGGAGGCGCCCGCCGGGGCGACCCTGCTGCTCTACACCGACGGCCTGGTCGAGTCCCGGCTGCGTGACGTGTGGACCGGCATCGAGCAGCTGCGGGAGAAGCTCGCCGCGACCGCGCAGCTCACCGGGCCCGATCATCCGCCGCCGCTGGAGGCGCTGTGCGACGAGGTGCTCGACATGCTCGGTCCGGGCGACCGGGACGACGACATCGCGCTGCTCGCCGCCCGCTTCGACGGGATCGCGCCGAGCGACGTGGCGTACTGGTTCCTGGAGCCGGAGGACGCGGCGCCCGGCCGGGCGCGGCGGCTGGCCCGGCGGCAGCTGTCCCGCTGGGGCATGGACGAGCTGAGCGACTCGGTGGAGCTGCTGGTCAGTGAGGTCGTGACCAATGCCGTTCGGTACGCGTCGCGGCCGGTGACGCTGCGCCTGCTGCGCACGGATGTGCTGCGGTGCGAGGTCGGGGACGACGTGCCGCAGCTGCCGCGGCTGCGGCAAGCCCGTGCGACGGACGAGGGCGGGCGTGGGTTGTATCTCGTGAACCGGCTGGCCCGGCGGTGGGGGGCGACGCGGTTGAGCACGGGGAAGGTGGTGTGGTTCGAGCTGAACCACGGCTAGCGGTTTGCTGACGCGTGAGGGGGGCGCCTGGTGAGGTCACCGGGCGCCCCTTTTGTGTGGGTCGCCGCCGCGGGGGTTGCCGGCCTGCTGGTGGGTGCGGGTTGTCGTGGGCTGGTCGCGCAGTTCCCCGCGCCCCTGAAAGGGCGCGACCCGCCGCGGCGTTGCCGGCCCGCTGCCGGGTGCGGCCTGGCGTGGGCTGAGCGCGCAGTTCCCCGCGCCCCTGAAAAGGCGCGACCCGCCGTAGGGGTTGCTCGGCTGTGCCGGGTGCGGGTTGTCGTCGGCTGAGCGCGCAGTTCCCCGCGCCCCTGAAGGGGCGCGGGGAACTGCGTGTGTTGGGCCCTATTCGCGGTCGTTGTCCTGGGGCTCGTCCGGGCCGCCCGGGAGCTCGAAGGTGGGCGGCGAGGTCGTCGGCGTCTGCGACGGCGGAGGTGACGTCGGGGTCTGGGACGGGGGTTCCGTCGTCGGCGGCGGGGACGTGGTGGTCGGCGGGGCCGACGTCGTCGGCTCCTCCGTCGTCGGCGTCTGCGACGGCGTCTCCGACTGTGTCTCCGACTGCGACGGGCTTCGGGTGGGGGCCACGCCCGCGCCCTGCTCGGTCTCCAGGTCGAACTCGGAGACCTCCTTCATCACGCCGAAGGTGTACGCGGACCAGATCTCGGCCGGGAAGCCACCGCCGTTGACGCGGTAGTCGACGCCGCCGGCCTTGTACATCGGGACCTGCTTGCCGGTCTTCGGGTCCTCGCCGAACAGGCCGACGGAGGTGACCAGGCCTGGCGTGTAGCCGGTGAACCAGGCCGACTTGTTGTCGTCGGAGGTGCCGGTCTTGCCCGCGACCTGCTGGCCGTCGCGCAGCGGGTTGTCCCGCACGGACGCCTTCGCCGTACCGTCGTCGACCACGCCGGTGAGCACCGAGGTGACCGTGTCGGCGGCCCGCCGGCTGATGACCGACCCGCCGACCGGGTCGGGCATCTCGATCGTGCGGTCCTTGTGCTCGACCGACTTCACGATCGACGGCGTGACCTGCTTGCCGTGGTTGGCGAGGGTGGCGTAGACGCCGGCCATCTGCATCGGGCTGGCGCCCATGGTGCCGAGCGTCTGCGCGGGGAACGGGTCGAGGTTGTCGCTCATGCCGAGCGCGGACGCGGTCTTCATCACGTCCGTCATGCCGACGTCGACGCCCATCTGCGCGAAGACGGAGTTGACGGACTTGTTCATCGCCTCCTGGACGGTGATGTCGCCGTAGTCTCGGTCGTCCTCGTTGGGCGGGGCGAAGCCGACCTTCTCGCCGTCCTGGACCACGGGGCGCTTGCTGTCGCCGTCGTAGAGCGTGTCGGCCGTGATGGGCACGCCGTCCTGGGTCTCGGCGCCCCGCTCGAGGGCTGCCGCGAGGATCACCGGCTTGAAGGTGGACGCCGGCTGGTAGTCCTTGCGGGTGGCGTTGTTGGTGTAGTGCTTCACGTAGTCGACGCCGCCGTACAGGGCCACGACCTTGCCGGTCTTCGGGTCGACGGAGACGGCGCCGGCCTGGACGTCGGCGTCGACGGCCCGCTTCTTCGGGTCGAGCTTGCTGGTGAGCCGGTCCTTGACCGCCTTCTCCAGCTCCTTCTGCTTCTTCTTGTCGATGTTGAGCGTGATCGTGTAGCCGCCGCGGTCCAGCAGCGCCTTGGCCTGTTCCAGGTCCTCGGCGACGCCCTGCTCGACGAGCTGCTGCTTGACGGCCGTGTTGGCCGCCTCGACCAGGTAGCCGGTCTGGCCCTCCATGCCGGGGGCCGCCTTGGGCTCCTTCGGCACGGGGAACTTCATGCCGGCGCGCTCGCCGGCGTCCAGCCACTTCTGCTCGACCATGTTGTCCAGGACGTAGTCCCAGCGCTCCTGGACGAGCTTCTTGCCCCGGTCGCTGGCGATCGCCCAGTCGTACTGGTTGGGCGCCTGGAGCAGCGCGGCGAGGTAGGCGCCCTGTTCGACGGTGAGGTCCTCGGCGTCGACGCGGTAGTAGGCCTGGGCGGCGGCCTGGATGCCGTAGGCGCCGCGGCCGTAGTAGCTGGTGTTGATGTATCCGGCGAGGATGTAGTCCTTGGACTTCTCCCGGTCCAGCTTCAGGGAGATGACCAGCTCCTTGAGCTTGCGGGAGACGGTCTGTTCCTGCGTGAGGTAGTAGTTCTTGACGTACTGCTGGGTGATCGTCGAGCCGCCCTGCGCGCCCTTGCCGGACAGGGTGTTGAGGACACCGCGGGCGGTGCCCTTCAGGTCGACGCCGGAGTCCTTGTAGAACGTCTTGTTCTCGGCGGCGACGAACGTGCGCTGCACGGGCTTGGGGACCCGGGCGAGGTCGACGATCTCGCGGTTGCGGTCGCCGTCGCGGGCCATGAGGCTGCCGTCGCTGTACTCGTAGACGTTGCTCTGCAGCTCGGCGTCGGCGTTCCCCTCCGGGATGTCGATCATCATGTACAGCACGATGAAGGCGCCCATGCCGAGCAGGCACAGGGCGAAGAAGGTGCCGACGATCTTCTTCCAGGTGAAGAGGCGGCGTATGCCGGTGCGGCCGCCCGCGGCGGCAGCGCGGCGGCCCTTGGGTGCCGCACGGCGCCCGCCGCGCTGTCGTGCGCGTCTTTCTTCCGCTCGTCCCATACGCCTGTTCCGCTCCGCTTCGTATCTGTGCGCTCATGCGGCACACACGTTCGCCGCTCAGGTCAGCTCAGCAAGCTAACACCGGGAGCTATGACAAAGGGCCGCCGATCCGGCCTTTACGGACGTGACAATCAGCACCCACTTCAACGGAACCGACGTACGAGAGACGCCCGAGGTTGCCATGAACAGATAATGTGATATCACTTAGATAGAACGTTGACAGACCGAGCGACAGAGACACGGAAGACCGCGCCGAGGCGCGCGGAGAAGCGGGGGATCCTCCATGACCACACACGACGCGCAGGTCACGGCCGACGTGCCCGAGATGCCGGCCCCACGCGTCCGGGAGACCCCGGCGCACAGCATCGGCGGCGGACTGGCCCTGCTGCTGGGCCTGGTCGGACTGCTGGGCGGCGTGGCGATGATCGTCGTGGCCACGGCGGTCGAGGGCACGGGCGCGAAGGCCGGCCTCATCACCGGCGGCATCCTCGTCGCGCTCGCCTCGTTCGTCGCGATGTGCGGGCTGAACATGGTGGCGCCGGGCGAGGCGCGGGTGGTGCAGCTCTTCGGCCGCTACCGGGGCACCATCCGCCAGGACGGCCTGCGCTGGGTGAACCCCTTCACCTCCCGCACCAAGATCTCCACCCGGGTGCGCAACCACGAGACCGCAGTGCTGAAGGTGAACGACGCCTACGGCAACCCGATCGAGCTGGCCGCGGTCGTGGTGTGGCGGGTCGAGGACACCGCCCAGGCCACCTTCGAGGTGGACGACTACGTCGAGTTCGTCTCCACCCAGACCGAGGCGGCCGTGCGGCACATCGCCATCGAGTACCCCTACGACGCCCACGACGAGGACGGCCTGTCGCTGCGCGGGAACGCCGAGGAGATCACCGAGAAGCTGGCGGTCGAGCTGCACGCGCGCGTCGAGGCGGCCGGCGTGCAGATCATCGAGTCCCGCTTCACGCACCTCGCCTACGCCCCCGAGATCGCCTCGGCGATGCTCCAGCGACAGCAGGCGGGCGCGGTCGTCGCGGCGCGGCAGCAGATCGTGGAGGGCGCCGTGGGCATGGTCGAGACGGCCCTGGCCCGCATCCAGGAGCAGGACATCGTGGACCTCGACCCCGAGCGGAAGGCCGCGATGGTGTCCAACCTGATGGTCGTGCTGTGCGGTGACCGCTCGGCGCAGCCGGTCCTCAACACCGGGACGCTCTACCAGTGACGGCACCGTCCGGGGGCCCGGCCCCGCAGCGCCGGCCGCAGCGCAAGCAGGTGCTGCTGCGGCTGGACCCGGCGGTGTACGAGGCGCTGGCCCGCTGGGCGGGCGACGAGCTGCGCTCGGCGAACGCGCAGATCGAGTTCCTGCTGCGCCGCGCCCTCGCGGAGGCGGGCCGCCTCCCCGGCGAAACGGGCCCACTCCCCCGCCGGGGCCGCCCCCCTGGCACCCGCCCCCCGACCGGCGGAACCCCACCCTCCGACTGAACCGGCCCCCGCCCCGCGAGGCGGGGGCCGGACGCATGACCGACCTCAGTGACAGAACCGTGACAACGGGCCCTCACCTGCGGTGTCCGCAGTTCGGCCGTGATCTGCGCACACCGCGTATACATGCCGCGTATACACGGTGTGTAGAGTGCTCCGCATGTCCATCGGTCACACCCTCCTGGGGCTCCTGGAGTCCGGGCCGCGTCATGGTTACGACCTGAAGCGCGCCTTCGACGCGAAATTCGGTCACGACCGGCCGCTGCACTACGGCCAGGTCTACTCGACGATGTCGCGGCTGCTGAAGAACGGCCTCGTCGAGGTCGACGGCATCGAGGCCGGCGGCGGCCCCGAGCGCAAGCGGTACGCCATCACCGAGGCCGGCGTCACCGACGTCGCCCAGTGGCTCGCCACGCCCGAGAAGCCCGAGCCGTACCTCCAGTCGACGCTCTACACCAAGGTCGTCCTCGCCCTCCTCACCGAGCGCGACGCCGCCGACGTCCTCGACACGCAGCGCTCGGAGCATCTGCGCAGCATGCGCGTGCTCACCGACCGCAAGCGCAAGGGTGACCTCGCCGACCAGCTGATCTGCGACCACGCCCTCTTCCACCTCGAGGCCGACCTGCGCTGGCTGGAACTGACCGCCGCGCGCCTCGACAAACTCCGTGAGGCGGTGGCCCGATGACCCTGTCCGCACCCGCCGGTTCCCTGCTCGCCGCACGGGACCTGGAGAAGACGTACGGTCCGACCAAGGCTCTCGACGGGGCCGCGTTCTCCATCCACCCGGGCGAAGTCGTCGCCGTCATGGGCCCCTCCGGCTCCGGCAAGTCGACCCTGCTGCACTGCCTCGCCGGGATCGTCACCCCCGACGCCGGATCCATCACGTACAACGGCCGCGAGCTGACCACGATGAACGACTCCGGGCGCAGCGCCCTGCGCCGCTCCGAGTTCGGCTTCGTGTTCCAGTTCGGCCAGCTCGTTCCGGAGCTGACCTGCGTGGAGAACGTCGCGCTGCCGCTGCGGCTGAACGGCACCCCCCGCAAGGAGGCCGAGCGCACCGCCCTCACCTGGATGCAGCGCCTGGAGGTCGACGACGTCCGCGGGAAGCGGCCCGGCGAGGTGTCCGGCGGTCAGGGCCAGCGGGTCGCGGTCGCCCGCGCGCTGGTCACGGGACCGCGCGTGGTGTTCGCCGACGAGCCGACCGGCGCGCTGGACTCGCTGAACGGCGAGCGCGTGATGGAGCTGCTCACCGAGGCCGCCCGCTCCACCAACGCCGCCGTGGTCCTCGTCACCCACGAGGCGCGGGTCGCCGCGTACTCCGACCGCGAGGTCGTCGTCCGCGACGGCAAGGCGCGCGACATGGAGCGGGCCGTATGAGCACCCGTCAGTGGGCTCGGGACCTCGCGCTCGGCGCCCGCTTCGCCGTCACCGGCGGCCGCGAGGGCTGGACCCGGGCCCTGCTCACCGCCGTGGGCGTGGGCCTCGGTGTGGCGTTGCTGCTGCTCACCGCCGCCGTGCCGAACCTGCTCGACGGACGCGACCGGCGGGAGGACTCCCGCCAGGACCACGCATACGCCCAGGACACCCTGCGCCCGTCGGACGACACCCTGCTCATCGCGCACGCCAACAGCGACTTCCGCGGCAGCGACCTGCGCGGCCGGCTGGTGGAGCCCGAGGGGCCGGACGCCCCGGTGCCGCCCGGCGTGAACGAACTGCCGAAGCCCGGCACGATGGTGGTCTCCCCCGCGCTGAAGGAGCTGCTCGGGTCCGACGAGGGCAGGCTGCTGCGGGACCGGCTGCCGTACGACATCGTGGGCACCATCGGCGACCCGGGACTGATCGGCTCCCAGGAACTCGCCTGGTACGCGGGCGGAACGGGCCTGGCCGAGCAGCTGGGCAGCCCGACGGTCATGCGGATCGACGCCTTCGGCGCGGACCCCAGCCAGTACACAGAACCGCTCGACCCGGTCCTGGTGATGCTGACGCTGGTCATCTTCGTGGTGCTGCTGGTGCCGGTCGGCGTGTTCATCGCCACCGCCGTGCGGTTCGGCGGCGAGCGGCGCGACCGCAGGCTCGCCGCCCTGCGGCTGGTCGGTTCGGACAGCCGGATGACCCGGCGGATCGCCGCGGGCGAGGCGCTCGCCGGCGCGGTGCTCGGGCTGCTCTTCGGTACCGTGTTCTTCCTGGCCGGACGCGAATTCGCGGCATCCGTCGAGCTGTTCCGCATCAGCGTCTTCCCGAGCGACCTCAACCCCTCCCCGCTCCTTGTGCTGCTGGTCGCGGCCGCGGTCCCGGCCGCCGCGGTGGTCGTCACCCTGCTCGCGCTGCGCGGCGTGGTGATCGAGCCGCTGGGCGTGGTCCGCACGGCGCGGCCGGCCCGCCGCCGGCTGTGGTGGCGGCTGCTGCTGCCGCTCGCCGGTGTCGGCATGCTCGTGCCGATGCTCGGACAGGGGCGCCACAACGGCGACTTCAACCAGTACCTCGTCGTCGGCGGTGTGCTGTGCCTCCTCGTCGGGGTCACCGCGCTGCTGCCGTGGCTCGTGGAGGCGGTCGTCGCCAGGCTCGGCGCGGGCGGTCTGGCCTGGCAGCTCGCCGTGCGCCGGCTCCAGCTGAGCAGCGGCACGGCGGCCCGCATGGTCAACGGCATCGCCGTGGCCGTGGCCGGCGCGATCGCCCTGCAGATGCTGTTCACCGGCATCGACAGCCAGTACACCCGCGACACGGGACAGGACGTGTCCCGCGCGCAGATGCAGGTCGAGCTGCCCGACGGCGTCCCGGTGGCCCCGGCCGCGGCGGCGTTCGAGAAGACCGAGAGCGTGCGCGACGTCCAGGCGCTGTCCTACGGATACGCCTACGAGAAGCTCACCGACGACCCCGAGGAAGCGGCGCGGGGAGCGCAGCTGACCGTCGGCGACTGCGAGGCCCTGCGCATGCTCGCGAAGCTGACCGCCTGCCGGGACGGTGACGTCTTCGCGCTCACCGGCGCGGACTACGACACGGACACGCCGGCCCTCAACAAGCCCGGCCGCGCCCTGCACATGCAGCCTGTCGGCGATCCCACCGCCCCTCAGCAGGACGTCGTCTGGACCGTGCCCGAGGGCGTGAAGAGCGCGGCGGCCGTCCAGGACCCCACCGGGAATCTGAGCAGCGGATTCCTGCTGACGCCGGGCGCCGTGACGCCCGGCGTCGAGAAGCGGGTGTCCGGAAGGCTGTGGCTCGGCATCGACGAGTCGGTGGCCGACGCCCAGGAGCTGGTGCGCAACACGGCCGCCTCCGTCGACCCGCTGGCCCATACCTCGACCTGGGTCGCCACCGAGCGCACCACTCGGTTCGACTCCATCCGCACCGGCCTGTTCGTCGGCGCCACCGCAGTGCTGGTGCTCATCGGGGTGAGCCTGCTGGTCTCGCAGCTGGAGCAGCTGCGGGAGCGCCGCAAGCTGCTGTCGGCCCTGGTCGCGTTCGGCACCCGGCGCCGCACGCTGAGCCTGTCGGTGCTGTGGCAGACGGCGGTGCCGATCGGGCTGGGCCTCGCCCTGTCGGCGGTGGTGGGCACCATCCTCGGCGCGGTGCTGCTGCGCATGACGGCGACACCGGTCCGGGTGGACTGGGGCAGCGTGCTCGGCATGACGGGCGTCGGCGCGGGCGTGGTCGCCCTGGTGACCGCGCTCAGCCTCCCGCCCCTGCTGCGCATGATGCGCCCGGACGGTCTCCGTACGGAGTGACCTCCGGGGGCGTCAGGACCCCGCCCCGTCCTCCACCGTGCGGACCGGCAGGTCGCGCATCGCCCCGCGGAGCGCCGCCGCCAGCTGTTCGTACTCCGTCGCCCTCGCCGTGCCCGTGCGCATGGCGAGGGCGATGCGGCGTTTCGGGGCGGGGTCGGCGAAGCGCGCGGTGAGGAGGCGGTCGGCGCGGCTGGTCTCCACCTCGACGGCGGTGCGCGGCAGCAGGGTGACGCCGAGGCCGCCCGCGACGAGCTGGACCAGCGTGGAGAGTCCGGCCGCCGTGGTGGTTGCCGCGACCCCCGCGCTGCCGGCCTCACGGCAGATGTCGAGGGCCTGGTCGCGCAGGCAGTGCCCTTCGTCGAGCAGCAGCAGGTTCAGCTCGCGCAGCACCGTGCGGGGTATGCCGTCGCGCCCGCCGAGCCGGTGTCCGGGCGGGGTGACCAGCACGAAGTCCTCGTCGAACAGCGGCAGTTCGGTGACCCCGGCGACGCCGAGCGGCACGGCGAGCAGCAGCAGGTCGAGCCGCCCCGCGGCCAGCCCGTCGAGCAGGCTCGCGGTGTGCTCCTCGTGCACCTGGAGGTCGAGGCGCGGATAGCGGTCGTGGACCAGCCGCAGCACCGTCGGCAGCAGATACGGCGCCACGGTCGGGATGACGCCGAGCCGCAGCACCCCGGTGAAGGGCGCCCGCAGCGCGTCCGCCTCCTCCATGAGCGCGCCGACCTCCGTGAGCACGGACTTCGCGCGTGCGGCGAGCTGTTCCCCGGCCGGGGTGAGCAGCACTCTGCGTGTCGTACGCTCCACGAGCGTCACGCCCAGCGTCTCCTCCAGCGCGGACAGCGCTCCGGACAGCGCGGGCTGACTCATCCCCAGGGCTCCGGCGGCGTCGCGGAAGTGCAGATGCTCGGCCACCGCCGCGAACGCCCGCAGCTGGGCCAGGCTCGGCTGCCTGCGCCGGTCACCGACAGTCACTGATAGGTCCCTCCGATCAACCCGACCGAGTGTAGCTATTTCACTGATCAATGCACTCTGTGCCAACATCAACCAGGTCCAACCCATGGGAAACACCCGCAATCGGGGTGTTTCTTCGCTGCAAGGAGAGCGCGTGCTCACTGTCGGTGACAAGTTCCCCGAGTTCGAACTGACCGCCTGCGTCTCGCTGGAGAAGGGCAAGGAGTTCGAGACGATCGACCACAAGACCTACGAGGGCAAGTGGAAGGTCGTCTTCGCCTGGCCCAAGGACTTCACCTTCGTGTGCCCGACCGAGATCGCCGCGTTCGGCAAGCTGAACGACGAGTTCGCCGACCGCGACGCCCAGGTCCTGGGCTTCTCCGGTGACTCGGAGTTCGTCCACCACGCCTGGCGCAAGGACCACGACGACCTGCGCGACCTGCCGTTCCCGATGATGGCGGACCCGAAGCACGAGCTGATGCGCGACCTCGGCATCGAGGGCGAGGACGGCTACGCCAAGCGCGCCGTGTTCATCGTGGACCAGAACAACGAGATCCAGTTCTCCATGGTGACCGCCGGCTCCGTCGGCCGTAACCCGAAGGAGGTCCTGCGGGTCCTGGACGCCCTGCAGACCGACGAGCTCTGCCCGTGCAACTGGTCCAAGGGCGACGAGACCCTGGACCCGGTCGCGCTGCTGTCGGGGGAGTGAGCTGACATGTCCCTCGACTCCCTGAAGTCCCGCATACCGGACTACGCCAAGGACCTGAAGCTCAACCTGGGCTCGGTCATCGGCAATTCCGACCTGCCCGCCCAGCAGCTGTGGGGCACGGTGCTGGCGACCGCGATCGCCTCGCGCTCCCCGATCGTGCTGCGCGAGCTGGAGCCGGAGGCCAAGGCGAACCTGTCGCCCGAGGCGTACACGGCCGCCAAGGCCGCCGCCGCGGTGATGGCGATGAACAACGTCTTCTACCGCACCCGCCACCTGCTGTCGGACCACGAGTACGGCAACCTGCGGGCCGGGCTGCGGATGAACGTCATCGGCAACCCGGGCGTCGACAAGGTCGACTTCGAGTACTGGTCCTTCGCGGTCTCCGCGATCAACGGCTGCGGCATGTGCCTCGACTCGCACGAGCAGGTGCTGCGCAAGGCCGGCCTGGACCGTGACGTCGTCCAGGAGGCGTTCAAGATCGCCGCGGTGGTCCAGGCCGTCGCCGCGACCCTCGACGCCGAGGCGGCCCTCGCGGAGTAACTCCGCGCCCGCCCCGTCGTGTACGGGCCCGTCCACCCCGCAGGGGTGGACGGGCCCGTCGCCGTTTCCACGCGCCTCGTGGGCGCCGGTCCGTGGGGGGCGCGCCCGCCACGGGCGCCGTGAGCGGCTGCCGTTCGCGCGCAGGCGCCCCGCGTCAGCGCTCGCCCGAGGGACGGTCGGATTCCCCGGGCCGCTCGGACTCCGTGGCCGGGGGCTGCGGTTCGGAGTGCGCCGGGCCCGGGGCGTCCGGGGCGGACATGGCCGTCGCGCCCCGCGGCCGGGGCGACTGGGCGAGGGCCGCCTCGTGGGAGAACGCCCGCAGATAGCCGACGACGGTGTTGGAGACGGCGACCAGCGGCACGGCGACCACCGCGCCGCCGATGCCCGCCACCAGACCTCCGGAGGCCACCGCCAGCACCACCGCGAGCGGGTGGACCCGCACCGCGCGCCCGAGGATGAACGGCTGGAGGATGTGGCCCTCGATCTGCTGGACCGCCAGCACCACCACGAGCACCATCACACCGGTGAACACGCCCTGGGTGACGAGCCCGACGACGACGGCCAGCGCGCCGGACACCACCGCGCCGACGAGCGGGATGAACGAGAACAGGAAGATGAAGACGGCCAGCGGCACGGCCAGCGGCACGTCGAGGAAGTAGATGCCGAGCCCGATGAAGATGGCGTCGATCAGCGCCACCACCACCGTGCCCCGCACGTACGCGGTGAGCGTGCGCCAGGCCACCGGGCCGGCGCCGGCGACGCCCGGACGGGCCGCGGCCGGGACCAGCTTGAGCGACCACTGCCAGATCCGCTTGCCGTCGTAGAGCAGGAACAGCGTCGAGAAGACCGCCAGCAGGATGCCGGTGAGCGCCTCGACGACGACCGTGACGCCCTCCAGGCCGGCCGAGGTGATCTGCTCGGTGTTGGCGCCGACCGCCTCGCGCAGGTTCTTGGCGATCTCGTTGATCTGTTTGTCGGTGACGTGGAAGGGGCTGTTGAGCAGCCAGTTGCGCAGCTCGTCGATGCCGTCCTGGATCTGGTCGGCGAGGGTGTCGACGTTCTCCATGACCTGCCAGGTCACGAACCAGCCGATGAGGCCGATCACGACGAAGCCGAACAGCGCGGTCAGCGCGGTGGCCGGTCCGCGCGGCACCCCGAGCCGCCGCAGCCGGGCGACGGTGGGCTGGAGCAACGCGGTGATGAGCAAGGAGGCGACGAACGCCAGCACCACCAGCTGGACGGCGCTGATGATGCGCATCAGCACCCAGACGGTGCCCGCGAGGATCAGCAGGCGCCAGCCGGCCTCGGCGGCGACCCTGACGCCCCAGGGCACGGCCTGCGCCGGGTCGGGGCGCGCCGGGAGCACCACCGGGGTGTACTCGGGGGGCGGGAGTGTCCGGTCGGGGTCGGCGGTGTAGCGCGCGGAGTCGTCGTCCGGCCCCTGGTCGCGGGTGACTTCGGCGCGGCGCTCCTCCAGTCGTCTGCCGACCTTCGTCAGTCCGGCTCCGACCCGGTCGAGCCACCCTGGCAGTCGCGACATGATCCGTCCTCTTCCCCCGTTTCCGCCCACCAGTCCCCCTGGCACCGTCGGTCAGACGGTACAGGGCGACAGCCCCGCACCGTAGGACGGTGCGGGGCTGTCGCGGAGTCGAGCGCGCCGCGGGGCGGCGGGGCGGTCCTGAGGACCTAGTACCAGTGGTTGGCCTGCCAGAACTCCCAGGCACCGCACGGGCTGCCGTAGCGGCTGTCCATGTAGTTGAGGCCCCACTTGATCTGGGTGGCCGGATTGGTCTGCCAGTCGGCGCCGGCGGAGGCCATCTTGGAGCCCGGCAGGGCCTGCACGAGGCCGTAGGCGCCGGAGGAGGGGTTCTGGGCCTGGTAGTTCCAGCTGGACTCGTGGTCCACGATGTTGCTGAAGCACTGGAACTGGTCGGCGGGCACCATCTGGCGGGCCATGGCCTGGACGTCGGCGACCGAGTAGGAGGCCTGGGCGGCGAAGGAGGACGCGTCACGCACGGCGGAGCGGCTGGCGGCCTTCTCGGCCTCCTCGCGCTCCTTGGCCTCCTGTGCGGCCTTCTCCGCTTCCTTCTTCTTCGCGATCGCGGTCTCGGCGGCGGCCTTGCGGGCTGCCTCCTCCGCGTCCTTCTTGGCGGTCGCGTCGGCGGCGATGGCCATCGTCTGGGCCTGCTGCGTCAGCGACGCGGTCTGCACCTGCGCCTGCTGCCCTGCGGGGATGTCCGCGAGCAGCGTGGTGCCGGCTGCCGTCGCTTCGGCGTCGTTGTTCTGCGCTGCGGTGCTGCCTGTGGCAACGCCGACGACGCTTCCGACAGCGGTGACCGCCGTGGCCGAGGCCACTGCGAATCCCCGGACCGAGATCCGGCTCACACGGTTTCCTTCCAGCGTCGCCCGCTTCGGTGACCCTCGCGGACGCAATCGTGCCCCTGACACTGGCCTCCCCAACTACGGGTCACGGGAGGCACGGGCCCGGTGGGCAACTCCCTCGACAGGAGCGCCGCGTGGTGCTCGGGCGGCATACGACGACGCTATGGAGTTGAAACGGTGTTCCTGGTGGTTCTGCAACGCTGGGGTTGCAGCTGTGTCGTATGCGGGGCCTGACAGGAGTGAGACTCTGCCGTAACCGGGCGGCGCAAGGCAATTCTCTGTTGCGTGTGAAAGCTCACATGCCGTTTGGCCCTGGTGATTATCGGAAAGCCACACACGCGCCGACGCCGCCCGGCTAGGCTCTACGCCTTTCCCGGACGGCGCCAACTCGCGCGTAACCGCCCCGCGTTGGGACGCGAGGGTCAGATGTGACCGTCTTCGAGCATTTCGGTCACAAGGGCCGCGATCTGGGACCTCTCGGACCGGTTCAGGGTCACGTGGGCGAACAGTGGATGCCCCTTCAGCTTCTCGACGACGGCGACCACACCGTCGTACCGGCCGACCCTCAGATTGTCCCGCTGTGCCACGTCATGCGTCAGGACGACCCGGGAATTGGCCCCGATCCGGGACAGAACGGTCAGCAGGACGTTCCGCTCCAGCGACTGGGCCTCGTCCACGATGACGAACGCGTCGTGGAGCGAGCGGCCCCGGATGTGGGTGAGCGGCAGGACCTCCAGCATGCCGCGCGCGGTGACCTCCTCGATGACCTCCCGGCTGGTGACCGCCGACAGCGTGTCGAACACGGCCTGGGCCCAGGGGCTCATCTTCTCGGCCTCGGAACCGGGCAGATAGCCCAGCTCCTGCCCGCCCACCGCGTACAGCGGGCGGAAGACCATCACCTTCTGGTGCTGCCGCCGCTCCAGCACGGCCTCCAGGCCCGCGCACAGCGCGAGCGCCGACTTGCCGGTGCCGGCCCGGCCGCCCATGGACACGATCCCGACGTCCGGGTCGAGCAGCAGGTCGAGCGCGATCCGCTGCTCGGCGCTGCGGCCCTTGATGCCGAACGCCTCCCGGTCGCCGCGCACCAGGCGGACGTTGCCCTCCGGGGTGACCCGGCCGAGCGCCTTGCCGCGCTCGGACTGGATGGTCAGGCCGGTGTGCACGGGCAGCTCGGCCGCCTCGGGCACGTACACATGGCCTTCCTCGAAGAGGATGTCCACCTGCTCGCCGGGCAGGGTCAGTTCGGACATTCCGGTCCAGCCGGAGGAGTCCGTGATGGCGAGCTCCGCGCGGTACTCCTCGGCGAGGAGTCCCACGGAGGACGCCTTGATCCTGAGCGGGAGGTCCTTGGAGACGACGGTGACGTCGAACCCCTCCGCCTGCAGGTTGCGGGCGACCGCGAGGATGCGGGAGTCGTTGTCCCCCAGGCGGTAGCCGCTGGGCAGCACGCTGGGGTCCGAGTGGTTGAGCTCGACCCTCAGGGTCCCGCCGAGCTCCCCGGTGGGGATGGGGGCGTCGAGACGGCCGTACCGCACCCGGTAGTCGTCCAGCAGGCGCAGGGCCTGGCGGGCGAAGTAGCCGAGCTCGGGGTGGTTCCGCTTGGCCTCCAGCTCCGTCACCACGACGACGGGGAGCACGACCTCGTGCTCGTCGAAGCGGCTCGGGGCATGGGGGTCGGCCAGCAGGACGCTGGTGTCGAGAACGTAGGTGCGCCGGTCTGGCTTGTGGCGCTTTGCGCTGGTCACCACGGAAGGACGAACCCCCTCGGATGAGGTCGGGGAGCGACGAGGCGGAGCTGGACCGGTCGACGGCCCTGATGCACGACGGGCCGAGAACCGGCCCTCCGCCGCTTCTTCCGTGCCGTGACCGCACGGTCGGGCTGGTGCAAAGGGCCTCCCGGGCGGACGGCTCCCGTGCCGTCCGCTGAGATCCGACACCCGTGGTTCGGGCGTCGACCTGACTGAGTTATGCCCTCGAACAAGCGCTGCCATGCCACAGCCCGTGACGGCGCGCGGGTGAACGGCGCGTGACCCCTGGTGACACACGGGGGGCGCCGGAGGAGCGGGGTGATGCGGGAGGTGCCCCGCGGTGACGCGATGACGCGGTGGTGCGGGGAGAGGAGGAGCGGGAGACGGGGCGTGGAGGCCGGGTGCGGGCTCAGCCGCCGAAGCGGCGGTGACGGGCCGCGTAGTCGCGCAGCGCTCGCAGGAAGTCCACCTTGCGGAAGGCCGGCCAGAAGACCTCGCAGAAGTAGTACTCCGAGTGGGCCGTCTGCCAGAGCATGAATCCGGACAGCCGCTGTTCGCCGCTCGTACGGATGACGAGGTCCGGGTCGGGCTGCGCCTTGGTGTAGAGGTGACGTCCGATCATGTCGACGTCCACGGACTCGGCGAGCTCGTCCATCGGGAGGCCCTTGTCGTGGGCCTCGAGGAGCATGGAGCGCACGGCGTCGGCGATCTCCTGGCGCCCGCCGTACCCGATGGCGACGTTGACGACTATTCCGTCGACGTGCGCCGTGGCCGCTTCCGCTTCCTTCAGGACCGTCTGCATCCCGGAGGGCAGGAGGTCGAGGGTGCCCACGTGGTGGACCCGCCAGCGCCCGTCGGCGGCGAGGGTGCGCACCACGTCCTCGATGATGCCGAGGAGCGGGACCAGCTCCTCCTTGGGCCGGTCGAAGTTGTCCGTCGACAGCAGCCACAGGGTGACCACCTCGACGTCCGTCTCGGAGCACCAGCCGAGGAACTCCTCGATCTTCTCGGCGCCGGCCCGGTGGCCGTGCATCGTGCTGGAACCGGCGGCCTTCGCCCAGCGGCGGTTGCCGTCCATGATGACGCCGATGTGCTTCGGCACCTGAGCGGTGTCCAGGTGGCCTTCCACCCGGCGCGCGTACAGCCTGACCAGCAGGCTCCGCAGCTTGTCGCGCAGGTTCACGTGATCGTCAGCCCCTCCGTGCGGATCGGACAGGCGCGGCACCCCGCCGCGTCGCGCGGCAAGCGGCCCGGTCTCGGCCGCGGGCGGCCCCTGCCCGTATGGCGGTCCCCAGAGGCGAAGCGTACCCCCGCCGGGGCGGGGGTCCCCAACGTCCGGGCTGACGCGCTTTTGTCAGCTGTGCTGTGGCGGCACGCCGTTTGTGCGGTCACAGCAGCACGCCGATCCCGGAGGTCGTGAGCATGACGAACGGCGTGGCACGGAGGGATCGGCCGCTGGGCCGGGGGGAACCGGGCTGGGCGGCTGGCGGCTGGCGGCTGGCGGCTGGCGGCGGGGCAGCGTCCGGCGGAGGCCCGGAAAGCGGGCATGAAAAAACGGGCCGGTCCGTGGGGGGGAGACGGACCGGCCCGAGGGGGGGTTTCCACCATAACCCTTCGTAAGTGATGCTGCGTGCATCGGCGCGACACAACTACTCTCCGAAACCGTCCGACGACGCCCGGAAGCCCTCGGAGAGGCCGATTCAGGGGGTCTTTGTGGCCGGAACCCGGCGAAATCGCGCGAAAAAAGAGCGCTGAGGGGACTCTGTGCACGGTGTGACACCAACCCTGCACCTTTCCGGCCACTCTTCCGGCCGTCCCCCCGACGGGTGACCCCGACGAAGGCCGCGGCTTGACCCGGAGGCGGGACGCAGCGATGGGAAGGAGAGGCGGCCGGGAGGAGAGGGGGCAAGGAGGAGAGGGGGCGGTGCGAGCCCGGGAGCGCGGCCACCGCGCAGCCCCCTCCACTGCGCGGTGACCCTTCCGCGCAGCTTTGCTCGCGCGAATCAATTGGTCCGAACCTAAGCGATGCGTCGCCACGGAGACCAGCCCTCACCCATAACGATGCGGACACTACGCGCGTGGACCGCGGGCGCTCCTCCCTACCTGCGGGCTTCGACGAGGTGCCGTGAGCTGTGGGCGACGAAGGGCCCCTCGCCCTCGATCCGCTCGTGCAGCTCCCGCAGTCGCGGCCGGTAGGCCTCGACCGCGAAGCCGGGGACCAACCAGACCACCTTGCGCAGGAAGTGCACGACCGCGGCGATGTCGTGGAACTCCATGCGCAGCCGCTCGGCCCGCAGGTCCACGACCTCAAGACCGGCCGCCTCGGCGTCCCGCCGCTCCCGTTCCGGGTCGCGCGCGGTGCGGCTGTCCTCCGGCAGCGGGCCGAGGAAGTACTCGACGAGTTCGAAGGCGCTGGCGGGCCCGACGTGCTGGGCCAGGTAGGTGCCGCCGGGCCGGAGCACACGGGCGGTCTCGCGCCAGTGCGGCCGGACGGGGTGCCGGCTGGTGACGAGGGAGAAGGACGCGTCGGCGAAGGGCAGCGGCGCTTCCTCGGCTGCCGCGACGACGGTGGCGCCGTACGGCCGGAGCGTGTGCGCCGCCTTGCGGACGTTGGGCGGCCAGCCCTCGGTGGCGGCGACCAGCGGGGGCTGCCGTGACGCCCGGCCGAGGGAGAACGCGAGGACCTCTCCCCCGCCGGTCTGGACGTCGAGGACGGGCCCGTCGACCGAGCCCAGCCTGCGGGCGACGGTGGTGGCGTACCCCCAGGACGGCCGGGCCTCGGTGGCGCGCCCCTCGAACCAGGAGAAGTCCCACCCCTCGGTGGGCACGGAGGCGCCTTCGGCGAGGAGCTCGTCGAACGTACGGGCCGGGGGGCGGGGTCGAGGCTGGCTCATGCGGCGAGGATGCCCGAGGGCGGGGCGGCTCGTCGCGTGCTTTTCCCCGGCCCTCGGCGGGACGGACTACGCGAGGAGCGGCCGCACGTCCTCCGCGGCGAAGCGGACGAAGCCTTCCGGGTCGGGTTCGTCGCCGGTGGGCTGGAGGACGACCGTGTCGGCGCCCGCCTCGGCCAGCCGCCGTACGGCGTCTGCGACGGCGCGGGCGTCCCCGGCGACCCCGAGGCCTGCGTCCGCGGCGTGCCCCTCGGCGACCAGCTCGGCCTCCAGCCGCTCGCGCGCCCCGTCGCCGGTCGCGGTCAGCAGATAGACGACGACCCGGTGGCCGTCCGGGTCACGCCCGGCCGCGACGCGGCCCTCCCGGATCAGCCCGCACGCCTGCCGGACGCCGTCGGCGGAGGTGTCGGCGGTGAGGATGGTGCCGTCGGCGGCCTCCCCGGTGAGCCGTACGGTGCGGGGGCCCATACCGCCGGCGAGGACGTCGACGGGGCCGGGCGGAGGCCAGTCGAGCGTGACGTCGTCGAGGGCGACGTAGCGGCCCTTGGTCGTGACCGTCTCGCCGGCCAGCAGCGCGCGCAGGGCGCGGAGATGCTCGCGGAGCAGGGTGAGGGGCGACTCGACGCGCGCGCCGACCTGCCCCATCCAGTCCTGCACGCCGTGCCCGACGCCGAGGATCGGGCGGCCGGGGAACATTCGGTGCAGGGAGGCGGCCTCCATGGCGGTCACGGCGACGTTCCGCAGGGGGACGGGCAGCAGTCCGATGCCGACGCGCAGGCGCTCGCTCCACGCGAGGGCGGCGGCGCCGGTGGAGATACCGCCCTCCCGGAAGCAGTCCTCCCACAGCCACAACTCGTCGAGCCCGGCCGCGTCGGCGGCACGCACGACGGAACGCAGCCGCTCGGGGGCGAGCTGGGGGCGGAACACAGCGCCGAGTGTCGTCGTCATGCGGGTGTACCTACCCACGGGGGCCCGCCCCGGAAAACCTCGGCCGGGGCGGGCGGGGGCGGTGTGCGTCCGGTCAGCGGTTGACGGACTGGATCTCCTGGACGACGACGTCCTGCTCGCCGCCGAACGTGCCGTCCGGGAGCGGCTGCTCATCAGCGACTCCGGTGCCGGTCCAGTGGATCTTCCAGGTGACCGTGGCCTGGAGCTTGTAGGCGTCGTCGCCCGAAGAGCGCAGGTACTTCACCCCGCACGGCGGCGTGCGGTTCGCCTTACCCTCGGCGTACGGCTCACCGATCCGGCCGTTGTCGATCTCGCAGACACCGGAGGCCGGGTACGTCTCCGCGTCGGAGGTACCCGGTTCGATCCTCACGGACACCGGCTCGGCCGTAGTGGTCGCCTGGACACCCAGCAGGGGCACGGACGCCGTGACCGAGACCGGCTTGAAGTCCGCCCCGTCCAGCCACATCCAGGTCGGCAGATTCACCTTGGTCGCGCCGTTCGGAGCGAGATCCACCTCGGTGCCGGGTACGCGGATCTCGGCGTAGGCGAGCTGCGCCAGCATCTCGGGGGTGATGGCCTGCGGGATGTCGGCCGGCGGATCGTCGTTGGTGTCCACCCAGAAGAAGGGCTCGTCGCAGTCGAGCGCCCCCGGGTCACCGATGCGGCCCGGCGTGACATAGGAATCCCACCAGTAGCCCTCGCCGGTCTTCTCCTTGTTGAAGTCCTTGTAGGGCTCGCCCTCGACATACCGCTTGCGCTGCGAGAGGTCCCACTCGTGTCCCGTACTCCCCGCCTCCCAGATCGGCTCCAGATACTTCTGCAGCTGCTCCGGGGTGTACTTCGGCGCGTAGTAGCAGGCGGGCGGGGTCCAGGTGGTGGCGGAGGTGACGGCGCCGGCCTTCGGACCGGATCCGTTCTTCGAGCGGTCGAACACGACGGCTCCGGCCGAGGCCGAGATCGTCCCGTCACCCTGGTCGCCGTCGACCTGTGTCTCGCTTCCCGTTCCCTTGCCGCCCGGCACGAAGTCAGCACGTGCCATCGGGCTTGAGGCCAGCACAGTGAGCGCGGCCATGAGTGCCGCCCCCACCGAGATCCTCGCTACGGCTGGCATTGAGCCGCCCCCCTCGTAGAGATGATCTGGGATGTCTGCCAGACGCCTTCAGCGTTCTTGTCGAGCCTCGTGTTGTACAGCACATAGCTGTTCTTCGTGACCGGCGTCTTGTGAATCTTGTTGGTCTTCTTGTCCTTGCTGAAGCCCTTGCTCTCGTCCGCGCAGAAGACCAACGTCGCGGAGTTCTTGTTCTTGAGCGTCACCTCGCGGTCGTAGTAGCGGGCCTCGCCTGTCATGGTGGCCCCGGCCTCCTCGAACTGGGCAACCCAGCTCAGCGCGGCCTCCAGAGCCTTACCCGTGTTGTAGAAGGCGAGGGCCTCGCCCTTGGGGTCCGTCCCCGTGATGGCAGCGTCCACAGCACGCATCCGCTCCGCGCTGTCCGCAAGGATCGCGTCCTTAACGGGGTCCCCCGTCTCACCGCCCTCGAAGGTCAGCTTGAGGTCCGGTGGCAGCTCAATCTTGGGTCGGTCTGTGGGCGTTGCGGCCGATGCACTCGGGGGCGCGGACTTCCCACCCCCGGTGTCGGCGCCGGCGATCTCGTCGGAACCCTTGGACGGACTGTCGTCGTCGCTTCCGCACGCGGACAGCGTCAACGCCGCGGTGGCGGTCAGCGCAAGCGCTGCGAGCAGGGTGGGACGGCGGTTCACAGTCGGCTCCCGGTGGGGCGAGGCGTCACATCAGCACGCCAACGCTATCCAGCCGTCGCAGTGCGACACCAGAGAGGTTGGGTCAACTGCAACACAGCTAGTACCGAATTGGGACGCGAACGCCCGTCAAGGCCGGCACTTCTCACTCCCGGACTGCGAAACGATCTCCTGGATCACCCACACGCCCTTACCCTCGTCCCTTCTCAGCGAGCTGTGGTAGCTCACATAGCTCTTGGCCGTCACCTCGGTCTCCTCGATCTTGTCGGTCTCGAGGTACTTCACATACGCCTTGCCCTGGTCCTCGCAATAGCTGAAGGACGCCGTGCCGTCCTTGTCGACGCTCACTTCAGGTGCGTAGAAGCGGTAGGAGCCTGTGATGCCGGCCTTGTGATCCACGTAGTTCTGCACGAACTTCTCAGTGGTGGCGGCAGCTTCACCCTCGTAGTAGTAGAGGTACGCCTTGTCGAAGGCGTTCTGGTTCACGATCGCCTGGTCGACGGCCTTGATGGACTGCTCGCTGTCGGCCAGGACCGCGTCCTTCTCCTTGTCGCCGGTCTTCGGCCAGTCGAAGGTGTAGGAGAGGTCGCTGGGCAACTCGACCGCCGGGCGCCCGTCCGACGCTGGGGCAGACGACGCCGGCGCCGTGGACGGGGTCTCCTTGCCGCTGCCCTTGGCCGGCGCGTCGGGGTCCTCGCTGCCGCACGCGGCCAAGCTCAGGGCCGTGGTCACGGCGAGCGTAGTGAGGAAGGCGGTGCGGCGGTTCAAGGAAGCTCCCGGTGGGGCGAGGCGTCGCATTGGTGGGGTCACGCTATCCAGTGACGCGGGGTACGGTCGGCGGGGTGAGGGGAGGCAAGGTCGTGCGGTGGCGGGACGGGCGTGGGGAGTTGGTCGTGCGAGGGTCGCCGGACGAGGGCGTGAGCGCCCGGGTGCCGTTGGAGATCGCGGCTTCCTACCGGGCGCGGACGCGCGGACTGCTCGGGCGGGAGAGTCTCGAAGGCGCGCTGTTGCTTTCGCCCGCCAACAGCATCCACACCTTCCGTATGCGCATGCCCATCGACGTCGCCTACCTGGACCGGCGGCTCCGCGTCCTCGCCGTACGCACCATGCCGCCCGGACGGCTGGGTCGCCCGCGCGTCCGTGCACGGCATGTCCTCGAGGCCGAGGCGGGGGCCATGGAAGGGTGGGGGCTCCGCGTGGGCGCGGTGGCGGAGGTGCGCGCACTCCGCTGAGTCAGCTCAGTTCGCCCCTCGCGGGAACGAGATCTCCACCCGCCGGTTCTTCTTCCGGCCCTCCTCCGTCGAGTTGTCGGCGATCGGGTAGTCCTCGCCGTAACCGCGCACCTCGTACGTGATGTCCGCGTCGCTCATCTCCTGCTCGAGGATGCCGTGCACCGCGTTGGCCCGCTTACGGGACAGCACGTCGCCGTGCGCGGACGAGCCGAGGTTGTCCGTGAAGCCGAAGACGCGGATGCGGGTCGCGTTCTGCGTCTTGATCTCGTTCGCGATGACGGAGATGCGTGCCCTCGCCTGCGCGGAGATCTTGGCGCTGTCCTTGCCGAAGAGGACCTCCGCCTGGAGGGCGAACGTCACGTTCGTGTTCGTGTCCTCGCGGCGCTCGTCCCCGCTCTGGTCCTCGACGACGGACTTGATGTCCAGCACCTTCGGCTCGGCGAGCGTGGCCCCGTCGGGGAGCTTCAGGTCGGGATCGTTGGGGTCCAGTTCCACCGGCGCGGACGCGCTGGCTTCCGTGCCCGGCGGGACGCTCGGTCCGTCGTCGGCCCGGGCCACGGCGGGGCCGGCGGCCAGCAGGGTGGCGACCGTGCCGATGAGTAGGAGGCGCGTGTGTGTCATCCCGGCCTCACCCGGAGATTTGGATGGTGCCGCTGGCGAACATGGGCAACTGGAGGGACACCTCGACCGTGTCAGTGGGCGGCGCGGGGAACTGCATGAAGACCGGCACCGACTCGCCCGACTTGATTCCGGTGATGCCGGTGGTCGTCAGCGGGCGGCCGTCCGTGTCGCGCAGGACGTAGTAGCGCTTCTTGCCCTTGCTGTCGACCAACGTCGCCCCGCCGAGCGACCGGCCGTTGCGGATGACCTCGGTCTCGTTGCCGCTCAGCTGCGCGGGCAGGTTCAACGACTTGTCGCTGTCGTTCTTCAGGGTCCCGTTGACCGTGACGAATCCGCCGTCGTCCCGCTGGGCCGAGGTCACCTGGAGCAGCAAGCCGTCCGGCCCCCTGAGCTCCACGAGCGTCTCCGTGTCTTCGTTCTCCTGAGCGCTCGGTTCGGATCCGCGTTCCTGTGATGTGGACGCGGCGCTCTCCGGCTTGCCGTCGTCGTCTCCGCCACCGCCGCAGCCGGCCACGCCCAGGGCCAGTCCGGCCGCAACCACCAGCGCGACGGCCCCGCTACGGGCCCTCGTTGTGAACCGAACGCTCATACCCTGCATCCTCAGTCACTCGTCGTTAGCTTGTCAGTCCGCCAGGTGAACGTCGAAAAGGTCCTCGGGCTTCGGCAGCAAATCCTTCGGCGCCTCAGGGTCCAGCTCCCAGTCGGTCCCGCCCTTGCAATTGAGCGTCGGAAGCTCCTGCTCTTCGTCGGCTCCCTCACCCTCTGCGGGGAGTTCGAAACCACAGCGTGGCTCGATCACCGCGCTGGCCGTTGCTCGCGACTTCTTCGTCTCGGTACCGGGCACGATGGAATCGCCGACCGTCTTGTTCGTCCGCACTTCGACCGTGTAGCCGAGGAGACCATCCGCATCGCAGTTAAGGACCGTCGCGTCGTTGGCGGCGGCCAGCTGCTCGGCCCTCCAGCACGACGGTGTCAGCCCTTCCGCCATGCCATCGAAGATGTCCTGCCACTTCTCGGGGTCGAGGAGGTTCTTCACCCACGCACCGGACAGCTGGTCGCGCCTCTCCTGTGCGGCTGCGAGAGCCGCAGCGTCGGCGGCGGTCTGCGCACCGTTCCGGTTCGCAGCAGCCTGACCGACGGCCAGGTACGCGAACGCGAGAAAGAGCAGACCCCCCACCACCGTGATGTAGATGGGAAAGGCCTGCCCGGAATCGGCGAAGCGCCGTCGACGGGTCAGATGCCGGTGACCTCGCTGATCTTGTCGGTGATGGCATTGAAGATCGTCTGCCCGATGTCCGTCCCCGTGATCGCCAGCACAATCGCCACCACCACCGCAATAATCCCCAGGTACTCCACCGCCGTCTGCCCGCGGTCGTCGCGGCGGGATGCGCGGGACTGGAGGTACCTGACCGTCGTGTTGATCCAGTTGCCCATGGTGTTCCCCTCCGACTGACCCGGTGGCGGCCCGGGTCACGGGGCCGCCGTCGACCTCGGCACCGTACGAGGGGTTGGTCAGGCCCCTCAAGGGTCCCGGGGCCCATTTCCGGGCCCAAAAGCGGGCCCATCGCGTCGTCGGCGTGCGCCTCACCACCGGCCACCTCCGTCCCGCGTCGAACTCCGCCCGTCACCGCGCCACTTCGCCGTGGCCTCGGCGCGGCTCGTGCTGTGCAGCTTCGCGAAGATGCGGTTGATGTGGTTCTTGACCGTCTTCTCGCTGATGAAGCAGGTGGCGGCGATCTGCTGGTTGCTCATGCCGGACGCGATGAGCTCCATGATCTCCGCCTCCCTCGCACTCAGCCCGTACGTCGACCTGTCAGACACCGACTGTGCCACATCCGGTTGCAGTTGCGAAAGGTTTTTCGTAGAAGTAGGCCCGGAGAGCGGCCAACTCCCCTCGGGTGCATCGCTGAAAGTGGAATCCTCCGCACCCCCCTCTCGCAATTGCGCCAGCAACCTCCCCGCCGCCGTCGGCGTCAAGTGCGGCCTCCCCCGCCTCGCGTCCCGTACCGCCGTCACCAGCTCGTCCGGCGTGAACTCCCCGTGCACCAGATACCCGTTGGCGCCTCGGCGCAGTGCCTCGTGGACGATCTCCGACTCGCCGCTGTACGTCAGCATCAGCACCGCCGTCAGCGGCACCAGGTGCGGGAGGGCCGTGAGGCCGTCCACCCCCGGCATGCGGACGTCCAGCAGGACCACGTCGGGACGGTGGGCGAGCGTCGCCTCGTACGCCTCCCTGCCGTCCGCCGCCTCCGCGACGACCTCCAGGCCGTCCCTCCCGGTCAGGAGGGCCGACAACCCCGCGCGCACCACCGGGTTGTCGTCCGCCACGACCACCCGCAGAGGCTCGGGAGGCCGCACCTCCCCGAACGGGTCCGCTTCACCGGTCATGGCCGGCCTCCGTCCTCCGTGACGCGAGCGGCCACTCCACACGCACCTCCGTGCCGCGCCCCCGCTCGCCCCGTCCGAAGCTGACGCGCGCCCCGACCGAGGCGGCCCGTTCGGCCATGCCCACCAGGCCGAAGTGGCCCGAGCGGCGCAGGCGGTCGAGGTCGGGAGCGGCGGGGAGGCCGGGCAGGCCCGTGCCGTCGTCGCGGACACCGACCGTCAGGACGCCGCACCGAACGCCGGCCCGTACGTCCACCCGCGCCGCACGTGCGTGGCGGTGGGCGTTCTCCATCGCCTCCTCGGTGATGGAGAGGAGCTGGCGGGCCACGGCCGGCGGGACCGAAGGGAGCCCGCCGCCCGCGCCGCCCTCATCCGTCCTCCTGTACGTCACCGGCGCACCGCAGCGGGCCCCGAAAGTCCGCACCGCGTCCTCCAGTTCGGCCAGGACGTCCACCTCCCGCCCAGGCTCCCCCTCCCTCCGCAGGTCCGTCAGCAGTTCCCGCGACTCCGCGGCCGCCCTGCGCGCGGACCGTGCCACCAGTTCCGCCTGGCGTTTCACCAGCGCCGGGTCCATGCGTGCGGCCCCCGCCGAGCAGGCCAGGCCGTCCGCCGCCAGGGCGACCCCGTGCAGCGTCTTGGCCACCGAGTCGTGCATCTCCCGTGCCAGACGCGCCCGTTCGGCGTCGACCGCCTCCGTGACCGCGAGGCGGGCCCGGACCGCGGCCAAGGCGCGGGTCGCCTCGCCGAGGTGGAGCATCAGCTTGCGCAGGCTGGAGCCGACCGCCCCCGCGATCACGCACAGGCCGGGCAGGATCAGCGTCTCGGCGGGTTCGGTGTGCGGGTTGTCCAGCGTGGCGTGGACGAGCAGCAGGATCACGCCCTGGAGGGAGGCGAAGACGGCCGCGCCGCGCCAGCCGTAGATGAGGCCCGCGAGCAGGGGCGTGCAGACGCTGACGTAGGCGAGGGTGGTGTCGGGTCCGGCGGAGACCAGCAGCAGGGCGCCGAAGAGGGTGTCCGCCGCGAGGAGCGTGGGGTGGCGCAGGAGGAGGGGACCGAAGCGCTCCCAGTCGCGGAAGAGGGCGTACGACACCATGAAGGTGACGACGACGGCGATGCCGACCAGGCGTACGCCCCAGCCAGGGCCCGCGTTGAGGAGGGCGGACGGGGCGGCCACGGCGATCATCGCGAGCCGGAAGCCGAAGGCCTGCCGGCACAGCGCCTGGAGGGCGTTCACCTGCAACTGCGTGTCCGGCACGGTCTCCGTGTCCCGGACAGTCCCCGTGGCCGGTGCGGCAGGCGGCTTCTGAAGTACGCGAGCGGCATCAGGCTCGGCCCCCGGGCCCCCCGCCCCCGTCACTCCCTGCGGCGTCCGCGCACGCGCCGCCACCGCCGCCACCGCCGTGACCGGCGGGGCCGCTGTGACCGCCGTGACCTGCGCGCCCTGCGGTACCTGCGCGCCCTGCGCGCCCGCCGCGACCGGCCCCGCCCCCGTCCGCCGCCGCACGGCCGGGCCGCGGCGTCGCCGCCATGCCCGTCCTCTCCGTGTCCGAGTCGTCGTCATCGCACTCCGCCTCCCGTCACTCGCCCGTGAGTGAGCCGAAGTCGGTGCCGGAACCGAGGATCAGGCCGGCGCCGAGGAGGATCATCGTGGCCGGGACCATGAACGTGGTGATCATCAAGGTGGCCTTGGGGACCGCTCGGGCCGCCTTGCGGCGGGCGTTCTGCGCGTCCGTGCGGCGCATGTCCTTGGCGAGCGCCACCAGTGTGTCGACGATGGGCGCGCCCAGCTCCTCGCCCTGCTGGAGGGCGGTGACGAACATGGCGACCTGTTCGGAGTCGTTGCGGCGGCGCAGCTCGGCGAAGGCCTGTCTGCGGCTCATGCCGAGGTCCATCTGGCGGAGGGTGATGCGCAGTTCGTCCGCCCAGGGGCCCTCGTACTGGGAGGAGACGCGTTCCAGGGCCTGCCGGAAGCCGAGTCCCGCGCTGACCACGACGGCGAGCACGTCGAGGAAGTCGGGCAGGGTCCGCTCGATGACGTCCTTGCGGACGCGGATCGCCGACCAGATGCCGACCTCCGTCCAGAACGCCCCGAACGCGAGCAGCAGCAGCGCCACGAACAGCTGGCCGCGCATCAGGAACACCAGGAAGCCGAAGCCGCCGAGGGCGCCGTAGACGGCGCGGCGGGCGGCGTAGCGGTGGATGGTGAGGCCGCCGGGGTTGCCCGCCAGGTCGATCTTGCGGCGGTACTTGGCGACCTGCTTCGGTCCCATGAGGCGCAGCACGGCGGGCGCGTAGCGCATGCCCATGCGGTCGATGAGGGAGTCGACCGCGCCGGTGCGGGTGGAGCCGACCTCCAGGGCGAGCATCAGGTCTCCGGGGAGTTTCGCCTCCGCCCGGTACATGCGGATGCCGGCGAAGATGCCGCACACGGCGAGGGCCATGAGCGCGGCGAGCAGGAGTGCCATGTCGTCGTCCCCTTCCCGGCTCAGACGTCGATGCGGGACAGGCGGCGGATGAGCAGGAAGCCGACGGCGTAGAGGCCGAAGGCGACGAGGACCGCGATCTGTCCGGCCGTCGATCCGGTCATACGCTCCAGGGCGCCGTCCTTCACCCCGTTCATCAGGAACAGCGAGCCGACGCCGAGCACGGGCACGGCGTACGAGGTCATGCTGACCTGGGAGAGCTGGGTGCGGACCTCGCGCCGGGTCTCCTTGCGTTCCTCCAGCGTCTCGGTGAGGTTGCGCAGGGCGCTCACCACCTGGCCGCCCGCCCGGTTGGCCAGCACCAGCGTGGTGACGAGGACGACGAGTTCGCGGGAGGGGAGCCGGTCGGACAGTTCGCCGAGGGCGTCCTCCATGGAGGCGCCCATCGCCAGCTGGTTGGCCACCTTCGCGAGTTCCTCCCCCGCCGGGGCCTCCAGCTCCTCCGCGGCGATGCCGACGGCGGTGCGCAGGGCGAGGCCCGCCTGGGTGGCGTTGGCCAGGATGCGGGCCAGCTCGGGAAGCTGGTTGATGAACCGCTCGATGCGCTTCTGCCGCTGCCAGTCGAGGAACTGCACGGCCGCCCACACCCCGAGCAGTCCCGCGATCGGGCCGAAGAAGGGCGCGAGG
Organism: Streptomyces sp. BJ20; assembly: GCF_022869105.1. Lineage (NCBI taxonomy): Bacteria > Bacillati > Actinomycetota > Actinomycetes > Kitasatosporales > Streptomycetaceae > Streptomyces > Streptomyces sp. BJ20. The sequence continues at coordinate 996,996 of NZ_CP094918.1, read as the reverse complement.
GCGGCCTGCCCGGCCATCCACAGCCCGGCGACGGCGACGAGCATCACCACGAAGAACTCGCCCGGTGTGACGTCCAGTCCGGTGGCCAGCAGGCGCAGCTCCAGCTTGCGGCCGAGGCGGGTGCGGCGCAGCCGGCGGTCCAGCGTGGGGAAGCGGCGCCGGCGGCCGGACGGGAGCTCACCGGTGGCCGACAGCCGGTCCACCAGTGCCTGCCGCTGCGCCCGTCCGGCCGCGTGGACGTGTACGCCGGCGACCGCGAGGACGCAGGCGAGCAGGGTGACCCCGGTGGTCAGCGTGATCAGGTTCTGCAGCTCCATGGGGGCGGTACCTACCTGGCTTCTCGGGTGGCGAGCTGGTCGGCGGAGTGGGCGATGCCGAACGCCTGCGGGACGGGCTGGCCGGCCATGTAGAGGCGGTCGGCGGTCCGCCGGGGCAGGGGGTGGTGGACGAACGAGCCGTGGACGCGGCCGTCGTGGGTCATCGGGAGCGCGTCGAAGCGGGCGACCGTGGCCAGCCGGTACGGCTCCCCGCCGTGGCTCTCCAGCAGGGCGATCTCGGTGATGCGGCGGGCGCCGTCGGCGAACCGGGTGAGCTGGACGATGACGTCGACGGCGCTGTTGATCTGGTCGTGCAGGGCGACGAAGGGGATCTCCACGTCGGACATGGAGGCGAGCGTCTGCAGCCGGGTGAGGGCGTCCTCGGCGCTGTTGGCGTGGACGGTGGCGAGGGAGCCGTCGTGGCCGGTGGACATCGCCTGGAGCATGTCCAGGGACTCGCCGCCGCGGACCTCGCCGACGACGATGCGGTCGGGGCGCATCCGCAGGGAGTTGCGGACCAGGTCGCGGATGGTGACGCGGCCCTTGCCCTCGACGTTGGGCGGGCGGGACTCCAGGCGGATGACGTGCGGCTGCTGGAGCTGGAGCTCGGCGGAGTCCTCGATGGTGATGATGCGTTCGCCCTCGGGGATCAGCCCGGACAGGGCGTTGAGGAGGGTGGTCTTGCCGGTGCCGGTGGCGCCGGACACGATGATGTTGAGGCGGGCCTGCACCAGCCCGGCCAGCAGGTACAGCATGGGCTCGTCGAGCGAGCCGAGGCCGATCAGCTCCTGGAGGGTGAAGGAGCGTGGGAAGCGGCGGATCGTGAGGACCGCGCCGGTGAGGGACAGCGGCGGGATGATGACGTTGACGCGCTCCCCGGACGGCAGCCGGGCGTCGACCATGGGGTTGGACTCGTCGACGCGGCGGTTCACGGTGGAGACGATGCGCTCGATGGTCTGCATCAGCTGGTCGTGGGAGGCGAACCGCAGCGGCAGCTGCTCCACCCGGCCGCCCCGCTCGACGAAGACGGCGTCGGGGCCGTTCACCATGATCTCGGTGACGGACGGGTCCTCCAGCAGCGGTTCGAGGATGCCGAGGCCGAGGGCCTCGTCGACGACGCGTCGGATCAGCTGGGAGCGTTCGACCGTGGACAGGACGGGACCCTCGCGGCTGATGATGTGGCCGAGGACGCGCTCCAGCCGGGCCCGGCGCTCGGCCGGGGACAGCGCGCTCATCTCCGCGAGGTCGATCTCCTCGAGGAGCTTGGCGCGGAAGGACGCGACGAGGTGGCCGTCCTCGCCCCGCCCGGTCCTCTCCTCGGGGGAGTTGATGCGTGCCCGCAGGCTCATGAGTGGCTCGCTCCTCGTCGTCCTCGTCCCGTTCCTGGTTCGCCGGGCGCAACGGTGGTGGTGGGGTCAGTGGTCGACGGGCATCGTGGCGCTCCTCCCCGCCGATCCGAAGTCCCAGCCGGGCACGACGGACGGGATGTCGACCCGGGCGGTGACGGTGACCTCGTCGTCGCCGCCCGACGTGCCGCAGGAGGTGCCGCCGGCCAGCCAGGAGCTGACGGCGGCCGCGCAGGCGGCCTGGGCGCCCCGGTCCAGGGAGGCGCTGCGGGCGCCCGCGCGGGCGGCGGTGCCGGCCTGCTGGGCGGTGTAGGCGATCAGGCCGAGCTGCACCCCGGCCATCGCCACGATCACCAGGATCGGCAGGAAGCCCAGGTACTCGATCGCCACCTGCCCCCGGTCACGGCGGCGGCCGTCCCCGCGTCGGTCCGGCCGGTCGGGTGCGTACGGCATGTCGGGTCGGTGGGCCATCAGTCCGTCTCCTCCTCGACCGCGCCCGCGTGACCGGTCACGTCGAACGGGAACGACAGGGTGCCGGGGAAGAGGATCGGCACCCTGATCCTCACGTCGGCGGTGACCATGCCGCCGCCCGTCGCGCAGGTCACGGTGGCGCCGCTGCCCCAGGCGCCCGACAGCTTGGCCGTGCCGGCCGCCTGGCAGGCGCCCTGGCGTGCGCCGGGGGGCGCGGCGGTCCCGGCGCGGGCCGCCTCGTCGGCGGCGTTCCCGGCGAGGGTGAAGGTGTAGCCGACGAGCACGAGCTGCCACAGCACGACCAGTGTGACGAGGATCGTCGGGGTCATGCCGAGGAACTCGACGGTCACCTGCCCCCGGTCGCGGTGCGGCCCGGTCGCCCTCGCCCGCCTGCCGCCGCTCATCCCGTGCCGTCCCTGCGCCGCCGGAAGCCGGCCGCGCCCCGGTCGCCGCGCGGCCGGCCGCCCTTGTGACCGGTCTGCGGGGCCCGTACCAGGCCGAGTTCGCCGGCCAGCGCCCACATCGCCTGCTTCACGGTGCTCTTCGCCTCCAGTTCGTGCACGCGCCCGGCGTCCACCACGCCCTGGAGTTCCTTGAAGTGGGCGGGGACCGTGGTGGCGGCGACCGCGGTGCCGGTGATCCGTGCGATGAGCGGCGGCTGGATCTCCGTGGACCGGGTGTGCCGGTTGACGACGACCGTGGTCTCCTCCGCCTTGCGGATCTGCAGCCGGTCCCACATCCGCACGGTGCGCTTGGCGCCCCGTACGGCGATGACGTCGGGGGTGGTGACCAGCAGGGCCCGGTCGGCCATCTCCACGGCCGCCGCGCCCGCGCCGCCGAGCTGGGCGCCGCAGTCGACGACGACGACCTCGTAGCGGGAGCGCAGGGCTCCGACGATGTGGCGGGCGGCCCGGTCGGTGACCTCCTCGCCGCGTTCGCCCTCGGCGGGGGCGAGCAGCAGGGCGAGTCCGCTGTCGTGGCGGAAGACGGCGTCGGCGAGGACGCGCGGGGAGATGTCGTTGATCGCGGCGAGGTCGACCACGGACCGGCGGAACTGGACGTCCAGGTAGGAGGCGACGTCGCCGGTCTGGAGGTCCATGTCGACCAGGGCGGTGGCGCGTCCGGAGGTCTGGGCGGCGAGCGCGAGCTGCACGGCGGTGAGGGTCGCGCCGACCCCGCCCTTGGCGCCGCTGACGGTGACGACGGTGCCGCCGGCGCCGGGGACCGGGTCGCCGCCGGCGCCGAGGTGGCGTCGTACGCCGGCCGACCACTGGGCGACCGCCTGGACGCGGCTGGCGAGTTCCTCGTAGCTCAGCGGGAGGGCGGCCAGGCCGCGGGCGCCGTGGTCCATGGCGGCCTGGAAGAGGCCGGGGCTCGCGTCGGAGGTGACGAGGACGACGCCGACGGCGGGGAAGCGCAGGGCGACCTCGCGGATCAGTTCCAGCGCGGGGACGGGGCCGATCCGTTCGTGGACGACGACCACCTCGGGCAGTTCGTCCAGGGACTCGGCGGCCAGCCGGGAGAGGGTGTCGACGAGCTGCGTGGAGTCGGTCACCGGGGCCAGCGGCTCCGCGTCGGGGAGCTGGCCGATCAGGGTGGTGAGGGACCGGACCGCGTCCGCGTCACCGACTGCCGGGAGGATCCTGGTGGACATGCGGGCCTCTCACTTGTCCTGCGCGAGTTCGTACGTCCGGTCCTTCTCGGGGACGCCCGTGTCGCCCCCGGGTCCGACCAGCGCGAGCCGCACCCGCTGGGCGAACGACTCGGCGTAGGTGATGCGCTGGGCGTCGAGGGGGGACAGCGCGAAGGTGATGGGGACGGCGTCGGCGGGCCCGCGGCGGTCGTCCTCGTCGGGCTGGAGGGCGGTGAGCCGGCCGACGTCGAGGACCTTGGCGCCGGTGACGATGATCTTCGACTGGTCGGGGTCGCCCTCGCGCCGCCCTTCGAAGGTGGCGTACACGTTGACCGTGGAGCCAGGGGTGATCTTGCCGGCCACGCCGGTCGCCGCGTCGATCATGATGGCGACCTCCTGCTGCCCCGGCCGGAGGGCGGGCCGGTCCACGATCATGTCGGTCTGCAGCAGTGAGCCCTTGCGCAGGGTGGTGACGGCGATCTTGCCGCGGAGGTCGTCGAGGTCGGTGACGGCGTTCTCCGACAGCCAGCGCTCGGGCATCTCGATCCGCTCGAACTGGTCGGCGCCGAGCGTGGTGTAGGGCGCGATGTCGGTCTTCAGCCGGTAGGCGGCGACCTCGGGGCCGACCTTGGAGCGCACGTCGTTGATGACGGAGAGCACGCCGGCGAACGCGCCGAGGGCGCACAGGACCGACAGGAGGATGAGTATCACGCCGCGGCGCTGACGGGAGTTCATGAACCGTGCAACCTCGTTGGGGGGTGGCGGTCGAGCGGGACGGTGCGGGCTCGTGCGGTGGACGGACGGGTCAGGTGCGTCGGGTGAGGGCCGGTCTGGCCTCGGGGGCGGGCGGGGTGGCCGAGCAGAACACGCAGCGGTCGCCGATGACGTCGATGCCGCACCAGTGGCAGGTGCCGCGCCGTACGGACGTGACCAGTTGGTAGAGCACGGACAGGTCGGGCAGGAAGGTGCAGAACTCGACGAGCTTGCCGGTGCCCCACCAGCGCCCGGACTCCGCGGGCAGCCGTGCCTCGCGCAGGCCCTGCACCTGCCAGGCGGGCGCCAGGGTGGTGGTGACCCAGTCGGACGGGAGCTGGCCCCGGGCGACGAGCATCCAGGTGCCGAACTCGGGTCCGTCCAGCTTGGCGTCGGGGCCGAGGCGGACGAGTTGCGGCTGGGGATGGGCGAGGACGGCGAACTGGCTGCCGGGCAGCCAGGACTTGGCGTGCTGCTTGAGGTCGACGGGGACCCGGTCGAGTCGGGTGACGGAGCCCAGCAGCGCCCCGGCGTGCAGGTAGTGGGTGAGCAGCCGGCCGGCCGAGGCGAGCACGCCGGGTCCGATGTCGCAGGAGGCGAGCTGCCGTAACTGGCGGGCCAGTACGGCCACGGCGAGCGGCGGCAGGTCGGGGCGGAACAGGGCTATCCGGTCGCTCTCCAGCAGGGAGCGCAGGGTGTGGAGCCGCCGCAGGACGGAGGCCGGGGTGGCCGGGGAGCACACGACGACGACATGGCCGTGGGCCTCGACGACGGCCTGGATCTCGGTCAGCACCTCGTCGAGCGGGCGGGTGCCGACGTCGCGCAGCACGACGGCGGGCAGGGTCCGTTCGTCCTGCGCCGGAAGCGCCATGTCGGCGCCGGTCACGGCAATGGCAGTTGGCACGCGCGGCTCCCCGTTCTCCCCATGCCCGTCGGTCCACCGGGTGTTACTCCGGCGCACCCTCGTGACTTCACTGCGTGACTACCTCAGCACTGTATCCGCGGGTCTGTGACCGGAGAACAGCCTTTGGGCAGCCGAACAGCAACTTCTGGTCCTCACAATGCGCCAAATCGGGGCAGGCCGATCATCTCGCCGGTCTCAATACGGCACCGACCGTGTGGGTTTGGTGCACCCGGCTTGACGCCGGACCCGCGCCGGACCCTCCGGGCCACGCTTCCCACCCGCCCGACGCCCTACGCACCCACGAGCGCCGCCGTTTCCGGTCTGGACCTATTGACAAGCGGATTGGTCTGGACCACGGTGTGACGCATCAACGGTGGCCACCGTCGCTTCCCTCCCCAACTCCCCCACCGGAGGCCCCAAGTGGACCGCGCACCCCGTACGCCCGGACGCGGCAGACGCCCCTGGGCGGCCGCCCTCGTCTCCGCCCTGGCCCTCGCCCTCCCGCTCGCCGGAGCGGGCCAGGCGACCGCGGCCGACGTCAACAACGCGAAGAACGCCGGGTTCGAGTCGGGCCTGAGCGGCTGGACCTGCTCCGCCAACAGCGGCAGCGTCGTCTCCTCCCCCGTGCACGGCGGTGCGGCCGCGCTGAAGGCCACGCCCGCCGGTCAGGACAACGCCCGCTGTTCCCAGACGGTCGCGGTGCGGCCCAACTCCACGTACCGGCTGACCGGATGGGTGCAGGGCGGGTACGCCTACCTGGGCGTGACCGGCACCGGCACCACGGACGTGTCCACCTGGACGCCGGACTCCTCCGCCTGGAAGCAGCTGTCGACCAGCTTCTCCACCGGCTCGAACACCACGTCTGTGACGGTGTACACCCACGGCTGGTACGGCCAGCAGCCCTACTACGTGGACGACGTGTCCGTCCTCGGCCCCGACGGGGGCGGCGGCGGTGACCCGGAGCCGACGGTCCCGGCCACCCCCGGAGGGCTCACCGTCTCCGGCACGACGGCCAGTTCGGTGACGCTGGCGTGGAACGCGGTGTCCGGCGCGACCGGCTACGCCGTCTACCGCGACGGCACCCGGGTGACCGCCGTGACCGGCACCTCGGCGACCGTGACCGGGCTCGCGGCCGCCACGTCGTACAGCTTCCAGGTCGCGGCGACCAACGCGGCGGGCGAGTCCGCGAAGTCCGCGGCGGTGTCCGTGCGCACCCGGGAGAACGGCGGCGGGGGCGGAGACCTGCCCCGGCACGCGGTGACCGGCTACTGGCAGAACTTCAACAACGGCGCGGCCGTGCAGAAGATCTCCGACGTGCCCGGCCAGTACGACATCATCGCGGTCGCCTTCGCCGACGCCACCGGCACCCCGGGCGCCGTCACCTTCAACCTGGACTCGGCGGGCCTGAACGGCTACACCGTCGACCAGTTCAAGGCGGACGTCCGCGCCAAGCAGGCGGCCGGGAAGAAGGTCATCATCTCGGTGGGCGGCGAGAAGGGCACCGTCGCGGTGAACGACTCCGCCTCCGCGACGAACTTCGCCAACTCGGTGTACGCCGTGATGCAGGAGTACGGCTTCGACGGCGTCGACATCGACCTGGAGAACGGCCTCAACGCGACCTACATGACGCAGGCGCTGCGGGCGCTGTCCGCGAAGGCGGGTCCGTCGATGATCCTCACGATGGCACCGCAGACCATCGACATGCAGTCGACGTCCAACTCCTACTTCCGGACGGCGCTGAACGTGAAGGACATCCTCACGGTCGTCAACATGCAGTACTACAACAGCGGTTCCATGCTGGGCTGTGACGGCAAGGTCTACAGCCAGGGCTCGGTGGACTTCCTCACCGCGCTGGCCTGCATCCAGCTGGAGAACGGCCTCGACCCGTCCCAGGTGGGCCTCGGCCTGCCGGCCTCCACGCGGGGCGCGGGGAGCGGCTACGTCGCACCGTCCGTGGTGAACGCCGCCCTGGACTGCCTGACCCGGGGCACCAGCTGCGGCTCGTTCAAGCCGTCGAAGACCTACCCGGCCCTGCGCGGCGCGATGACCTGGTCCACCAACTGGGACGCCACGGCGGGCAACGCCTGGTCGAACGCGGTGGGCCCGCACGTCCACGCGCTGCCGTAACCGGCACGTCCCTCTCCCCCACGACGGCGTCCTGCTCCGGATCAGCTGATCCGGAGCAGGACGCCGTCCCCGTCACGGGCCGCCGCGCGGAAGTACGGCACCAAGGCCCCGTAGTGGGCCGTCACCACGTCCAGCGGCTCACCGCGCTCCCGGACGATCGTCGGGTAGATGCCCGCCGCGGCCAGGTCGGCCGGGGTGACGCCCTCGGTGAGTCGGGCGGGGGGGCGTGGCGGCGAAGGCGTTGGCGGCGGCGCGGACGCGGTCGTCCTGACAGCGGCCACCGACAACGGACCGCGCGCCGTGTCCGCCGCCCCATGAAACATTTCTCCGGGTCCACCGCATCAATGAGGTGAGAGCGGTTCGGGGAGCACGACGGGGGACGGAATGGGACAGCAGCGCAGCGCGGACTACGCGGAGTTCGCCTCCGCGCGGGCGGGACACCTGTACCGGTCCGCGTGCCTGCTCACCGCCGGGGACACGCACCTGGCCGAGGACCTCGTCCAGGAGACCTTCGGCCGGCTGTACGTCCGCTGGGGACGCGTCTCGCGGGCGGAGAACCCGGCCGCGTACGCGCAGACCGTGCTCACCCGGACCTTCCTCGCCCACCGGCGGCTGCGCAGCAGCCGGGAGCGGGCGACCGACACCTTCCCCGACCTGCCCGGCGCCGCCGACGGCGACGCACCGCTGCGGCTGACACTGATGGCCGCGCTCGCCCGGCTGCCCGCCAAGGACCGCGCCGTCGTCGTCCTGCGCTACTGGGAGGACCGCTCGGTGGAGCAGACCGCCGACGTGCTGAACGTCAGCTCGGCGGCGGTGCGCACGCGGTGCGTCCGCGCGCTCGGCCGGCTGCGGGAGCTGCTGGGCGAGGACCTCCACGAGTTCTCCCGCCCCTGACCCCGGCCGCTCCATCACCTCATACGCCCGTACCCGCAGAAAGGTGGGTTCGTCATGCCCGAGAACCAGCACGAGGACCCCTTCGAGGACCGGTTCGCCGCAGCGCTGCGCGACACCGGCCACAGCTTCCGTACCGACGACCCGGCCGCCCTCGTCGGCAGAGGCGAGGTGCGCGGGCGACGCAAGCAGCTGCTGCGGCGTACGGCCGTGCTGGGCGGGATGACCGGTGTCGCCCTGGTCGGCGTGGGCGCGACGCTGCTCCTGGCGCCCGACGTGCACGACCCCCGGCGGACCTCCGCCGCGGCCGGTCCTGCCGCGACCGCGAGCCCTTCGGCGGCGAGCCCTTCGCCCGCCGAGCCTTTCACGGGCGACGACATCCTGCGCTCGCTCAAGGAGCTTCTGCCGCAGGGCGCGTACAAGGAGGAGCAGGCCCAGGGCACGGACTCGCTGATGCCCCCGTACGCGCACGTGGTGTTCGACGACGGCAGGGGTGCGGCGGCCCTCGGGCTGAGCTTCGGCCGCGTGGAGCCCGGCAGCGAGCAGGCCCGGCAGCGGGCGACCTGTCCGGACAAGGCACTCGTCAAGTACGACGACTGCACCACGGCCAAGCTGCCCGACGGCTCCCGGCTCGCGCTGTTCCAGGGCTACGAGTACGCGGACCAGCGGGCGGACACCAAGCGCTGGTACGCCGAACTGCTCACGCCCGAGGGGCACCACGTGCTGCTGACCGAGTGGAACGCGCCGGCCGAGAAGGGCGCCCCGGTGTCCCGGCCACAGCCCCCGCTGTCCGTGGAGCAGCTGAAGGAGGTCGTCACCGCCGACGTGTGGCCGCGGGTGGTGGACTCCATGCCGTCGCGCGGGGACCGGTCGGCCACCGGCGAGGCGCCCTCGCCGGGGACGCGGGACAAGACGATCGGCGACACGCTCGCCGGTCTGCTGCCCAGGGAGCTGAACATCGTCGGTGAGGGTGGCCAGGAGAGCGAGTACGCCTACCTCGTCGTCGACGACGGCAAGGGCGGGAGCCTCGTCCAGATCAATGTGCAGCCCGGCATGTCGGACATGGCCGGCGTACTGTTCGAGGACGCCGAGGAGCTGGCCGACGGCAGGCTGGTCACCACCCGGCAGTCGCCCGGGGAGAAGGGCGCCGAGGGCGTCGTCATGTGGACGGTGGACACCCTGCGCCCCGACGGACTGCGCGTCGTCATCAGCGCCTTCAACACGCCCGCGCAGCACCAGGACGCCACACGCGACACCCCCGCGCTCACCATGGAGCAGTTGCGGGAGATCGCGCTGAGCACGGTGTGGGACGCGGGGGCGTGAGGCGGGTCCGGCGGAGCGTCAGAAGAACTCCGACCACGGCTGGTCCCAGATCTGCTTGACCGCCAGGACCAGGAACAGCAGGCCCGCGGCGGCCAGCATGCCGTTGCTGAGGTGTCCGTTGCGCCATTCGCGCGGGGTGCGCGAGGAGTTCAGGAGCCACAGCAGGGTGAGGGCCAGGAACGGCATGAACGCCGCGCCCAGCACACCGTAGATGATGATCAGGCGGAACGGCTCGTCCTGGAACAGCAGGATCATCGGCGGGAACGTCAGCCACAGCAGGTACGCGCGGAAGGTCCAGGAGCGTTCCCGGCGGCCGGAGGCCAGTTCGTCGGCGCGCGCCTGCCGCTCGCCGCGCCGCCGGGCGAGGAAGTCGGCGAACATCAGGCTCACGCCGTGCCAGACGCCGATCAGCGAGGTGAAGGAGGCGGCGAAGAAACCGACCAGGAACAGGGTGCCGGTGGTCGTCCCGTACCGGTCGTCCAGGATGTCGCCGAGCTGGACGAGGCCTTGGTCGCCGCCGGAGAGGGCGATGTTCGCCGAGTGCAGCAGCTCCGCGCCGACGAAGAGCATCGCGACGACGAAGACGCCGGTGGTGAGGTAGGCGACCCGGTTGTCCAGCCGCATGACCTTCATCCAGCCGCTGTTGGTCCAGCCCTTGGCGTTGACCCAGTAGCCGTAGGCGGCCAGTGTGATGGTGCCGCCGACGCCGCCGATCAGGCCGAGGGTGTTGAGGATGGAGTCCTTCTCGTCGGGCACCACGGGGAGGAGGCCGGCGAAGGCGTCGCCCAGGTTGGGCGTGACGCGGAACGCCAGGTAGACGGTGACCACGAACATGACGCCCACCAGGACGGTCATGACCTTCTCGAACACCGCGTACTTGTTGAACCAGACGAAGACCAGGCCCACGAGGCCGCAGGCGATGCCCCAGTACTCGAGGTCCATCACGCTCGGGAACAGCGCCTGGAGCGGCAGCGCGCTGGACGACATGGCGGCGGCGCCGTAGACGAAGCCCCAGACGACGGCATAGACGGCGAAGAACCAGGTGGTCCAGGAGCCGAGGCTGGCCCAGCCGTCGAACAGGGTGCGCCCGGTGGACAGGTGCCATCGTCCGCACGCCTCCGCGAGGGAGATCTTCACCAGGCAGCCGACGACGGCGGCCCACAGCAGGGTGTAGCCGAAGTTGCTGCCGGCGATGAGGGTGGCCACGAGGTCGCCGGCGCCCACGCCGGTCGCGGCGACGACGATGCCGGGGCCGATGTAGCGCCAGCTGGACCGGCGCGGCTGGGGGCCGGGCCCGTCCTTCGCGCCGAGGTCCTGGGTGTTGCCCGTGGTGTCCGCCATGGGGCCAAGAAAGCGGACGGGTGCCGGTCCCACAAGAGGGCGTGCCGGGATCTTCACCGGTTCCCCCTGGCGGGGCGGCCGACTCCGCGCTCTTGACCTGATCATGTCAGCTCTCGACGATGACCGCACCGCACCACGCACGTCGCCATGAACCACCCCACCTCCTCACAAGGAGAATTCATGCGACTCCGTTCCCGCGGCAGACGCCCCGCCGCGCTCGCCGCACTCCTCGCCCTCGCGCTCGCCGCGCCCCTGTCACTCACCGCCGCCGCCCCGGCCGGCGCCGACGGGGCACACGCGGCGGCCCCCTCGGCGGACGACATCCGCCAGTACGAGATCCACCAGCACACCACGCCCGTGACCCGCACGGCGATCCAGCGGGCCGGCGTCACCGTGGACGAGGCCGACGAGGAGACCGTGGTCGTCTCCGGCCGCGCCGACCAGATCCGCCAACTCCGCCGGCAGGGCTACGAGATCACCCCGCTGGGCGCGGCCCCCGACCGCTCCACGGCCGCCGACGGGCCGCGCCTGTTCGACTTCCCCTCGGCGGACTCCCGCTACCACAACTACGCCGAGATGAACGCGGAGATCGACCAGCGGATCGCGGCCTACCCGTCGATCATGAGCAAGCGCGTGATCGGCAGGTCGTACCAGGGCCGGGACATCGTCGCGGTCAAGGTCAGCGACAACGTCCGCACCGACGAGGCCGAGCCCGAGGTCCTCTTCACCCACCACCAGCACGCCCGTGAGCACCTCACCGTGGAGATGGCCCTGTACCTGCTGCGGGAGCTGGGCGCCGGCTACGGCGGCGACGCCCGGATCACGAAGATGGTGCGGGAACGGGAGATCTGGATCGTCCCCGACCTCAACCCGGACGGCGGCGAGTACGACATCGCCACCGGCTCCTACCGCTCCTGGCGCAAGAACCGCCAGCCCAACTCCGGTTCGTCGTACGTCGGCACCGACCTGAACCGCAACTGGGACTATCGCTGGGGCTGCTGCGGCGGCTCCTCGGGCAGCAAGTCCTCGGAGACGTACCGGGGTCCGGCGCCCGAGTCGGCCCCCGAGGTGAAGGTGGTCGCCGACTTCGTGCGCAGCCGGGTCGTCGGCGGGGTGCAGCAGATCAAGGCCGGCATCGACTTCCACACCTACAGCGAGCTGGTGCTGTGGCCGTTCGGCTACACGTACTCCGACACCACCACCGGCATGACGGCCGACGACCACGCCGCGTTCAAGGCCGTCGGCCAGAAGATGGCCGCGAGCAACGGCTACACGGCCCAGCAGTCCAGCGACCTGTACATCACCGACGGATCGATCGACGACTACCTCTGGGGCACCCACAAGATCTTCGGCTACACCTTCGAGATGTACCCGAGGTCGGCGTCCGGCGGCGGGTTCTACCCGCCCGACGAGGTCATCGAGCGGGAGACGTCCCGCAACCGCGACGCCGTGCTCCAGCTGCTGGAGAACGCCGACTGCATGTACCGGGCGATCGGCAAGGAGGGACAGTACTGCCGTTAGGCGCGGTCGGCGTCCTCGGCCTTGTCCTTCTCGCCGGACGGGTCGTCCTGGTGGTCCTCCCCCTCGGACTTCTCGTCCGGCGCCTCGGCGCCGTCGTCGAAGTACGCGTCGAGGACCTCGTCCAGGGCTGCGTCCCACTCGGCGAACCGACGGCGTGAGTCGGCCTCGATCTCGATCGGGTACCAACGCCGGTCGGGGGTGTGGACGGTGACGGTGAACCGCTTGCCGAAGCGGGCCGTCTCCGTCTCCACCGCGCCGATCTCGTCCCAGCGGAACTCGCACTCCTGGTCGTCCAGCCTCAGCCGCACGCCGCGGTGGTCGGCGACGAGGGCGGCACGGCGGTCGGACGCCTCGAAGGCGGGCCCGTCCGGGGCGTTCTCCGGCTCGTCGTCCCCGGTCCCCTCGTCGGCCCCGGCGGCCGGGGAGCCCGAGGGTTCCCGGGCCGCCGCGACCTCGTCCGGTGCGGCTTCCGTCGCGGTGTCGTCGACGCCCCCGCCCTCGTCCGTGCCGGGCGCGTCCTTCGTGTCCTTCGCGTCCTCCTCGCGGCCGGTCGCGGGCGCGGTGAGCCCGGGGATGAAGGCCGGGTCGAACCCGGCGCCCTCCAGGGGCTTGCTGCTGCTCGAACCTATGCGCTGCTCCACACCGCAGGAGTATGGTCGACGATCCTGTGCGCGTCACAGCCAGCCCCGACTTCGTTATCAGACGCCTACACGGGCACCACGCGTCACCGCGCCCGCCGGGGTCACACCACCAGGCTCAGCGCCGCCGCGACCGCGAACCCGGCGACGGACAGCACGCTCTCCAGCACCGTCCACGTCTTGAGCGTGTCCCGCTCGCTGATGCCGAAGTACTTGGCGACCATCCAGAACCCGCCGTCGTTGACGTGCGAGGCGAAGATGGAGCCCGCCGAGATGGCCATGATGACGAGCGCGACGAACGCCTGCGAGTGGTCGCCCTCGGAGAGCAGCGGCGCCACGATGCCGGCCGTGGTGACGATGGCGACGGTCGCCGAGCCCTGCGCGACCCGCAGCACCACGGAGATCAGGTACGACAGCACGATCACCGGCAGGCCGACGTCGTTGAAGGTGTCCGACAGCGCCTGCGCGACGCCGCTGCCCTTGAGGACGGCACCGAAGACGCCGCCCGCGCCGACCACCAGCAGGATGTTGCCGACCGGCTTGAGGGACGAAGTGGACACGGTCTCCAGGGACTTGCGGGACCAGCCGCGCCGGATGCCGAGCAAGTAGTACGCGAGGAACAGGGCGAGGGTGAGCGCCACGAACGGGTGACCGAAGAACTCGATGACCGAGCGCAGGGTGGAGGGGTCCAGCGCGATGGAGGAGAAGGTCGCGGCGAGGATGAGCAGGAGCGGGGTGCCGATGATCCCGAGGACCGTGCCGAGCGGCACCGGCGTCTCCCGCGGCTGCACGCCCGACGCGCGCTGTTCGGCGGCGACGGCGTCCTTGGCCTCCTGCGCGGCCTCGACCATGTCCTGCGGCACGGCGACGAAGATGCGCTTGCCGATCCAGGCGGAGTAGACCCACGCGGCGACGACGGCGGGGAGGCCGCAGACGACGCCCATGAGGATGACCCAGCCGAGGTCGACCTGCAGCAGTCCGGCGGCGGCCACCGGGCCCGGGTGCGGGGGCAGGAAGGCGTGGGTGACGGAGAGTCCGGCGAGGAGGGGGAGACAGTAGAGCAGGATCGACTTTCCGGAGCGCTTGGCGGCCGCGTAGACGATCGGGGCGAGGACGAAGATGCCGACGTCGAAGAAGACCGGGATGCCGAAGATGAGGCCGGTCAGGCCCATCGCGAGGGGCGCCCGCTTCTCGCCGAACAGCCCGAGCAGCCGGGACGCCAGCACTTCGGCGCCGCCGCTGACCTCGAGGATCGCGCCGAGCATGGTGCCCAGGCCGATGATGATCGCGACGTGGCCGAGGATGCCGCCCATCCCGGACTCGATGGTGGACACCGCGTCCGACTTCTGCACGGTGCCGAAGAGTTCGGTGACGGACAGTCCCGCGAGCAGGCCGACGGCTATGGAGACGCCGAGCAGCGCGACGAACGGCTGGAGGCGGACCTTGATGATCAGGAACAGCAGCAGGGCGATGCCGACGGCGGCCACGGTGAGCAGGCCCGCGGTGCCGTCGATCAGGAGGAGCAGTCCTCCGGTGTGCGGGGGTGTCTCCGCGGGCGCGGAGGCTGCGAGCGGGAGGGACGGATGGGACATCGGGGGTCCTCTGGGTAAGGGCATGGTCTCGGGGAGTCTGGGGGTCCCCCCAGAAGGCACAGCCGGGCAGGGGGGATCGCGGCACGGCGTCCCGGGGTGCGGGACGCCGTGCCGTGACGACGTGCGAGGTGCGGGTGAGGAAAGGGCTCAGCCGAGGACGGCGAGCGCGTCGATCTCGATGAGGAGGCCGGCGGGGAGACCGACGTAGACGGTCGTGCGGGCGGCCGGGGGCTGGGTGAGGCCCTGCTCCTCGAAGTAGGCGTTGTAGAGGTCGTTCATCTCCGCGAAGTGGTCCACGTCGGTGAGGTAGACGCGGATCATCATCACGTCGTCCCAGCCGGCGCCGCCCTCCTCGAGGATCGCCTTGACGTTGGCGAGGGTCTGGAGGGTCTGCTCGCGCAGGGTGGGACCGGCGGGCGTGGGCGGCTTGCCCTCCTCGGCGGGCAGGAAGCCGACCTGGCCGGCGACCTGGAGGATGTTGCCCTTGCGGACGCCGTGCGAGAACTTCGCGGGCGGGGTGGTGTGGGTCTTCGGGGTCAGCGCGACTTTCTCGGTCATGCGGGGGATGTCCTTACTTCGGTTCTGCCGGGGTCCGGCCGGAGTACTCGCCGCTGATGGCGTCCGCGGTACGGCGCACCAGAGGGAGCAGGGTGAGGAGCTCGTCGGCGGTGACGACGACGTTCGGCGCGGAGACCGACATCGCGGCGACCACCCGGCCGTCGGCGCCGCGGATCGGCGCGGCGACGCAGTTGATGGACTCCTCGTGGCCGCCGAGGTCGGTGGCCCAGCCCTGTTCGCGCACCTTGGCCAGCTCCTGGAGGAACGCGGCCGCGTGGGGCGTCGAACGGGGCGTGTACATGGGGTAGTCGAGCTTCTCCGCGAGGGCGCGGCGCTCGTGTTCGGGCAGGTCGGCGAGGAGCAGCTTGGCCACGGCGGCCACGGTGATGGCGACGGGCTTGCCGATGCGGGAGTACATCCGCACGGGATAGCGGCTCTCCACCTTGTCGATGTAAAGGACCTCGTTCTCCTCGTACACGGCGAGGTGGACGGTGTGCCCGCACTGCTCGTTGAGGCGTACGAGGTGGGCGTGGGCGATCTCGCGCACGTCGAGGTTCTCCATCGCCTCCTGGGCGAGCGCGAAGAGGCGGGCGCCGAGGCGGTAGCGCTGGTCGGACTGGCGGTAGACCAGACCGTGTTCGTGGAGGGTGCGCAGCAGGCGCAGGGCCGTGGACTTGTGCACGCCGAGGCGGTCGGCGACCTGGCCGAGGTCGGCGGGGCCCTCCGCGAGCAGCGGAAGGATGCTCAGGGCGCGGTCTACGGTCTGGCTCATGGGGTGCGTGCCTCCTCTGCGGCCTCTGCGTCGGCGTCTGTCCAGCCGGGGCCGAGACGCAGTGTCTCCCATGCGGGGTCGTCGAGAGCGGCAAGGCGGTCGGCCAGGGGCCGGGGCGGGGGTGTCGCCAGGTCGCCTGGGGCGGTGAGGGTGGCTGCGGCCGTGAGGTGGCCGTGCCTCAGCCGTGTTGTCAGCGGGAGGCCGCGCAGGGTTGCTGAGAGAAAGCCCGCTGCGAACGCGTCGCCTGCGCCGGTTGTGGCGACCACGTCGACTTTCAGGGCTGCGGCCGTTGCGGCTGGGTGGGGGGGCGTTTCGCAGCCCGGCGATTGCGGGGTGCCGTCGCGCCCACCCTCCCCCACTCCCGGCTTCGCTCGAGCGGGGGGACCCCCATCGCCCCTGGGGGTCCCTCCCAGGCCCTTGAGGCACTGGGGGAGGCCCGACTGCCCGCGACCGGCGCGGAATGCGACCGCACCCTCCCTGCCCTGTTTCACCACCAGGGTGCCCGGTTCCGGGAGGGCTTCTCGGATGGCCGTCGGGCCGCCCGTGAGGCCCCAGGCTTCCTCTGCCTCGTCCTCTCCCACGAAGACGATGTCCGCCCCGCGGGCCAGGTCCAGCAGGACCTCCGGGCCGTACGCGTCGCCCCACAGTCCCGGGCGGTGGTTCACGTCGAAGGAGATCAGGGGGCGGTTCGGATGGGGGGCGGTCAGCTCCCTCAGGAGGTCCAGGCAGTCCGGCGAGAGCGCCGCCGTGATGCCCGACAGGTGCAGGACGCGTCCGGCACGTACGGCGTCCAGGTCCACGCCGGCCGGCGACATCGCCGACGCCGCCGAGCCCGCCCGGTAGTAGGCGACCTCGTGGGTGTCGCCCGCCCGGTCGCCCGCCGTGCGGAAGTAGACGCCCGTGGGGCGGGACGGGTCGCGGCGGACGTACGCCACGTCGACGCCGTACGCGCCGATCGCCTCGACGAGGTGGTCGCCGAAGCCGTCCGCGCCCACCCGGCTGACCCAGCGGGTGGTGTGGCCGGCCACCGCGAGCGCGCACGCCACGTTGGACTCCGCGCCGCCGATCGACCGGTGGAAGGAGGGGACGTCGGCGAGGCGGCCGGGCCGCGTCGGCAGGAACGTCACCATGGACTCGCCGAGCGCGACGACGTCCACGACGTCGGGGGCGTTTCCGGTTCCGGTGACGGTCACGATGGCGGGGCTCCTCGTCGGGGCGGGGACGCGGTGTCCGTTGACCGCGTGTGGCGGAGATGTTAGACAGCGGTGAGCGATATACGCAATGGGTGTTGCAGTAAGTGCAACACCGCTGATCAGGGAGGCTGTCATGGTCCTCGATGCTCTCGCCCGCCTCGCCGAGGAACGGGTCGGCCACCGCTTCAAGGGCCTCCCGCCGGACGCCGCGGACCTCACCGTGGGCGAGCTGGCCGCGCAGCGCCGGAACCTCTTCACCGACGGCTTCACCACCCCCGTGCTCGCGCTGTCCGCCGAGCGTCTGGAGCACAACCTGGCGGCGCTGGAGACGTACGCCGAGCGGCACGGACTCGCGTTCGCGCCGCACGGCAAGACCTCCATGGCACCGCAGCTCTTCCAGCGCCAGATCGAGCGCGGCGCGTGGGGCGTCACGCTCGCGGTCCCCCACCAGGTGCGCGTCGCGCGGGAGTTCGGGGTCGAGCGGGTCTTCCTGGCGAACGAGCTGGTGGACGCGGCGGCCCTGCGCTGGGTCGCCGCCGAGCTGGACGCCGACCCCGGCTTCCGCTTCGTCTGCTACGTCGACTCCGTGCGCGGGGTGGAGCTGATGGAAGCGGCGCTGGACGGGGCGTCCCGGCCGGTGGACGTGGTGGTCGAGCTGGCCGCCGGTGAGGGCGCACGCACGGGGGTGCGGACGGAGGCGGAGTGCGCGGCCGTCGCCGACGCCGTGGCGGGCGCGCGGGCGCTGCGGCTGGTGGGGGTGGCCGGGTACGAGGGCGAGGTGCCGCAGGCCGACCCGGAGCGGGTGCGGGCCTGGCTGCGGCGGCTGGTGGCGCTGGCCGTGGACTTCGACGAGGCGGGGCGGTTCGCGGCGCTGGACGAGATCGTGGTGAGCGCGGGCGGCAGTGCCTGGTTCGACGCGGTGGCGGACGTCTTCGCGGAGGTGCCCGAGCTGTCGGCGCCGGTGCTGAAGCTGCTGCGGTCCGGGGCGTACGTGTCGCACGACGACGGGCACTACCAGCGGCTGACCCCGTTCAACCGGGTGCCGGGCGAGGGCGGTCTTGAGCCGGCGTTCCGGCTGTGGACGCAGGTGGTGTCGCGGCCGTCGGCGGAGCAGGCGTTCACCAACGCGGGCAAGCGGGACGCCGCGTACGACCTGGATCTGCCGGTGGCCCGGGTGGTGCGCCGCGACGGGGTGGAGCGGCCGGCCACGGGCATCGAGGTGACCGGTCTGTCCGACCAGCACGCGTGGCTGCGCACCTCCTCGGAGGCGGATCTGGAGGTGGGAGACTGGGTGGGCCTCGGTCTGTCGCACCCTTGCACGTCCTTCGACAAATGGGCGCTGATCCCCGTGGCGGAGGCGGACGGCACGGTCGTCGACTACATCCGTACCTTCTTCTAGGAGGCAGGGCCGTGGAAGAACTCGTCATCCGGGACGCGGACGTCGTCGACGGCTCCGGCGACCACTCCTACCGCGCGGACGTGGTGGTGGACGGCGGACGCATCGTCTCCATCGTCAAGGAGGCGGCGGACGCGGGCTGCCAGCGTCCGAAGGCGCGGCGCGAACTGGACGCGGAGGGGCTGGTGCTGGCCCCCGGATTCATCGACATGCACGCGCACAGCGACCTGGCGCTGCTGCGGGACCCCGACCACAGCGCGAAGGCCGCGCAGGGCGTCACCCTCGAAGTGCTGGGCCAGGACGGCCTGTCGTACGCGCCGGTGGACGACCGGACGCTGGGCGAGGTGCGGCGGGCGATCGCCGGGTGGAACGGCCCGGGTGACGACGTGGACTTCGACTGGCGGTCGGTGGGCGAGTACCTGGACCGGCTGGACCGGGGCGTCGCGGTGAACGCGGCGTACCTGATCCCGCAGGGCACCGTGCGCGCCCTCGCCGTCGGCTGGGAGGACCGCGAGGCGACCCCGGACGAGCTGGACCGCATGCGGCGGTTGGTCGCGGAGGGCATGGAGCAGGGCGCGGTCGGCATGTCGTCGGGGCTGACGTACACGCCGGGCATGTACGCCCCGGACGCCGAACTGACCGAGCTGTGCCGGGTGGTGGCGTCGTACGGCGGCTACTACTGCCCGCACCACCGGTCCTACGGCGCGGGCGCGCTGGAGGCGTACGCGGAGATGGTGGCGCTGACCCGGGAGGCGGGCTGTCCGCTGCACCTGGCCCACGCCACCATGAACTTCGGCGTGAACAAGGGCCGGGCGCCCGAGCTGCTGGCGCTGCTGGACGACGCGCTGGACGCGGGCGCCGACATCACCCTGGACACCTACCCGTACACCCCGGGCTGCACGACCCTGGTGGCGCTCCTGCCGAGCTGGGCGAGCGAGGGCGGCCCTGAGGCGATCCTGCGGCGGCTCGCGGACGAGGCGACGGCCGAGCGGATACGGCACGACCTGGAGGTCACCGGCTCCGACGGCTGCCACGGGGTGCCGGTGGAGTGGGAGACCATCGAGATCTCCGGGGTCGGCGACCCGGCGCTGGACGAGTACGTGGGCCGTACGGTGCTGGACGCGGCTCGGGCGCGTGGCGAGACGCCCTGGACGGTGGCGCGGGAGCTGCTGCTGAAGGACAGGCTCGCCCCGACGATCCTCCAGCATGTGGGCCACGAGGAGAACGTGCGGGCGATCATGCGCCACCGGGTGCACACGGGCGGCTCGGACGGCATCCTCCAGGGCGCGAAGCCGCACCCGCGCGCGTACGGGACGTTCCCCCGCTATCTCGGTCACTACGTGCGGGAGCTGGGAGTGCTGTCGCTGGAGGAGTGCGTGGCGCATCTGACCTCGCGGCCGGCGGCGCGGCTCGGGCTGCCGGACCGGGGACTGGTCCGCGAGGGCCACAAGGCGGACCTGGTGCTGTTCGACCCGCGGACGGTGGACGCCGGGTCGACCTTCGCCGAGCCGCGGACCCTGCCCACGGGCATCCCGTACGTGCTGGTCGACGGGCGGTTCGTGATCGAGGACGGGCGGCGCACGGACGTGCTGGCGGGGCGGGCGGTGCGCGGGACCCCGCGCTGACCGCCCGCCGCGCCGGGCCCGTCAAGGCTTGGGCACGGTGCAGCCGCTGGCGCTCAGGTCGAGGCGGTTGCCGGTGGTGAAGCAGGCGGTGAAGGGGTAGGTCTGCTGGGCGTAGTTGATGCCCTGGCGGACCGTGACACCGCCGTTCTGGTCGACCTCGCACGGGTTGTTGACCGTGCAGCGGGCGCCGTCCTCGTTGCCGGTGTTGTTGACGGCGACCACCTTGCCGGTGGCGTCGTCGACCACCGGGGAGCCGGAGGTGCCGCCGATGGTGTCGCAGGCGGAGGTGTAACGGACCGAGTCCTTCCAGGTCCAGTCACCCTCCTTCAGCCGGTACGCGAAGCCGTCGACGGAGCAGCTGTAGATCCGCTTCCAGTAGCCGGAGACCACGCTGATGGCGGTGCCGGCTGCCGGGCGGGAGCCGCTGAGGGTGAGCGGGTCGATCCCGTACGCGCTCTTGATCCGCGCGTACGTGGTGTTCAGGCGGTAGATCGCCGCGTCCGTGTCGGTCATGGTCGCGTAGACCAGCCTGTCGGCGCGCAGGGTGGCGACCTTGGCGCCGGAGGCGTTCAGCAGGCCGAAGGTGCGGCTGGACGCCCGGTCGGTGAGGACCTGGCCGGGCGCGGGGAAGCCGCTCTCCAGGCAGTGGCCGTTGGTGAGCACCAGCGCCGGGTCGGAGGCGGCCGAGTCCGGCATGCGGACGACGGAGCCGGAGCAGTTGCTCAGCGAGACGGTGCCCGCGAAGTTCACCGCGGCCGACTTCGGCGCGGTGATCCCCGACAGGGTGTCCGCGACGGCCCCGGCCGTGTCGTTGACGACGTCCGTCAGCGACGTGGCCGGGGCCGTGCCCGTGGTCGTGTCCGCGCCCGTGGGGGATGGCGCGGCGGCGACCGCGGGGGTCGCGCCCGCGCCGGCGAGTGCCAGGGCGCAGAGCGCGACGACGAGAGGTTTTCTCATGGGGGTCCCCTCAATGCGGCGTCGGGCGGCCGGATGGCTCCGGCCGCCCATAAAGTTGTCATGCGCATTGTCAGCACGGGGACGTCGGCGGGGCAAGGCCGTGTTTCCGCCGGTAACGCCACCGTGCGACACGGCCCGACAGGGGTGCCACCCACCAGTGGGGGTTCCGCCGGTGCGCGCGATCGCCGGGCCGGCCCACCCGGACGCCCGGGCGGCCCACCGCACCCGCGCCCGCCTACAACACGGCGGTCCCCAGGACGCCCGGCAGGCGGGACCGGATCAGCCCACCCACCGGACACCGGCCCGCACGAAGGTGGCCCACCACGCCCGCGGCCGCCTGGAACACGGCGATCCCTGGGCCGCCCGGCAGCGCGGAGCCGAAGCCCACCCACCGGACACCGGCCCGCACGGAGGCAGCACCGCACAGAACCGCGCCCACCCGGAACACGACGCCCCCTGGGCCGCCCGGCAGCGCGGAGCCGAAGCCCACCCACCGGACACCGGCCCGCACGGAGGCGGCCACCGCACCCGCGCCCGCCTGGAACACGACGATCCCGAGCTCCCCCGACAGGGCGGAACCGGGTCGGCCCACCCGCCAGGCACACGCCCGCACGAAGGCGGCACCGAACGGGACCGTGTCCACCTTGTCTACCTGGTCCACTTCGGTCCCCGGCCCCGGCCCGGCCGGTCGTCGCCGCCGGCCGGACCAGGGTCGCCCGGCGAGGTGGAGACAGTGGGGGCCGCCGTGGGGAGGCTCGGTGCGGAAGTGGTGGAGGCGCTCGCGGCAGGCGTGGACGGTGACCCACCGGCCTCCCGGTCCCCGCCGGAGGCCCTCGCACCCGGAGAGGCGGACCCGGCCGACGGGGTGCCGGTGGCATCCGGCCCGCGTTCCTGTGCGGAGGCGTCCGCCTCCGGGGACGGCACGTCGGATCGCCCGGTGGTCGCCCCCTCACGGTCACCCTGCTCCCCGGCGCCCTTGGACGACGACCCCGAGAAGGCGAAACCGGCGATCAGCGCCGCCACGGACACGGCGCCGACCGCCGACACGGCCGCCACCGCGCGACGCGTGCGCGGTGGCGCGGGGGCCCTGCGCCGGCCCCGCCCGCCGGGACCCGGGCGCGGAAGGCCACCGCGCGGCCGGTCCGGAGCGTCACCCGCCGCGCGCCCGCCGCCGGAGGGCGGCGCCTCCCCCGGCGGGGCGGGCTCGCCGTCGGCCCGCCCGGGCGGCGCCGGCTCGCCGGCCGCGACCGGCGGCAGCTCGCGTGTCTCGTCGTACGCGTTCTGCCAGCCGTGTGCGGCCGCCGGATCGGCGTAGGCGTCGTACGCCGGAGGCGGGGCGGCCTGCGGAAGGTAGACGCTCGGCGGAGTCCGGGGATCCGACGCGTCGTTCCCCCTGTCGGCGTACGGGAGTGGGCTGGACATGGCGGCGCATTGTAGGGAGGTCGGGGCCCTCCAGGACAGCGAGAGGACAAACCACCCGAACCGACGCGTCCCACGTGGCGGAAAACACGGCCCGAAGGGCCATACCGGGCCGTAAGCTCCCAGCATGCAGGTGATCCAGTCGACCAAGCTCGCCAACGTCTGTTACGAGATCCGGGGCCCGGTGCTCGAGGAGGCGATGCGGCTGGAAGCTGCCGGTCACCGCATCCTCAAGCTGAACACGGGCAACCCGGCGGCGTTCGGCTTCGAGTGCCCGCCCGAAATTCTCGAGGACATACTGCGCAACGTGTCGTCGGCGCACGGCTACGGGGACGCGAAGGGTCTGCTGGCCGCGCGCCGCGCCGTCGTCATGCACAACCAGACGCTGGGCATCGAGACCGACGTCGAGCACGTCTTCATCGGCAACGGCGTGTCCGAGCTGATCGTGATGGCGATGCAGGGCCTGCTGGACGACGGCGACGAGGTACTGGTCCCGGCCCCGGACTACCCGCTGTGGACGGCGGCCGTCTCCCTCTCCGGCGGCACGGCGGTGCACTACCGCTGCGACGAGCAGTCCGACTGGATGCCGGACCTCGCCGACGTGGAGCGCAAGGTCACCGACCGCACCAAGGCCCTCGTCATCATCAACCCGAACAACCCGACCGGCGCGGTCTACGACGAGGCGGTCGTCAAGGGCCTCACCGACATCGCCCGCCGCCACAACCTGCTGGTCTGCTCCGACGAGATCTACGACAAGATCCTCTACGACGACGCGGAGCACGTGCCGACCGCGAAGGTCGCCCCCGACCTGCTCACCCTCACCTTCAACGGCATGTCGAAGGCGTACCGGGTGGCCGGCTACCGGGTGGGCTGGATGTCGATCTCCGGCCCGCGCGCCCACGCCGACTCCTACATCGAGGGCCTGACGATCCTGGCGAACATGCGCCTGTGCGCGAACATGCCGGGCCAGCACGGAGTGGTCGCCGCGCTCAGCGGGCGCCAGACGATCAACGACCTCGTCCTGCCCGGCGGGCGGCTGCGCGAGCAGCGGGACACGGCGTACGAGCTGCTGACCCAGATCCCGGGCGTGAGCTGCGTGAAGCCGAAGGGCGCGCTGTACCTCTTCCCGCGCCTCGACCCGGACGTCTTCAAGGTCAAGGACGACCGGCGGATGGTCCTGGACCTGCTGCGCCGCGAGAAGATCATGGTCGTGCAGGGCACCGGCTTCAACTGGCCCGAGCCGGACCACTTCCGCGTGGTCACGCTGCCCTCGGTCACCGACCTGCGGGACGCGGTCGGCCGCATCGCACGCTTCCTCGACGGCTACAGCCAGCACTGAGACCCTCGCACTCCGCACTGAGGACTGATCACTTCCGAGCACGGCTCAACTTTAGACAGAATCTAAGCTAGGATGGCTTCCTGTCAGCACCCAGGAGGCCATCCATGTACGAACCGATCCGCTCCAAGTCGGTCCACAGCACGATGGCCGGCCCCGACGACTTCCCCCACAGGTCCCGCGAGGAGGAGCTGGACATCCAGCTCGCGGGCCATCTCGCCGCGCTGCTCACCGTCACCGACGAACTGCGGGCGGCGGCCCCCTCGGCCGATCTGGACACCGCGGCCGAGCGGCTCACCCAGGAGATCACCCGCCTGCGGGGAGGACGCACGCCGGCCCGTGCGACGACGTCCACGCGCGGCCGCGAGCCGGACGCGACGGCCCTGCACCGCAAGGCGCACGCGCTCGCCGGGCGCGCCCTGGTCGTCGCCGCGTCCCGCGCGGACACGGCGGCGGCGATCCTGGCCGCCGAGCGGATGGACGCGCACACCGCGGCTCTGAAGCCGCGCCCGCTCGCGTCCTCCGCACACTGAGCCCCTCACCGGGCTCCCCACGTACGGCCCCGGTCCGCGCGCACCCGCAGCGACGCGCGGACCGGGTGCCCTCTCACTTCCCCGGCCGGCCCGCGTACACCGACGCGCCCGCCGCACCGCGGATCTCCGGAAGCGCCGAGTGGAGCGCGGCGCCCGGGCACAGGGTGGCGTAGGCATGGCAGTGGCCGGAGATCCCGCGCCCTGGCTGTTCCCGGCGCGCCTTGATCTGCTCGCCCCTGCGGTGGCCCTCTTCGATCCGGCCGGCCGGCCTCACAACGACATCCAGCAGTAGAGCTGTTCCTCGGCGTCTCGGGCCCGTCCGGCGAGACGGAAGAGCTCATCGGCGAGTGGCCGCATACTCTCGGCGCTCGCTCCTTCGAGTTCTTCCGCCTGCACCCACCTCGCGACGACCGCGGGCACTTCGAAGTCACGCACTCCGGCCAGCGTGTCCCGTACCTGGGGAGAGAGTTCCGACACCCACGGCCCGGTCGTCCACGGGTCGTCCTCGGACTCGCGGCCCTCCGGTCCCGGGGCCGGGGAGGCCGGCCACACGGTTGTCTCCTCCACCAGGCCCACGCGCCATGCGGTGCCACGGATGGCGGCGATCAACTGCCCGAGGACCACAGCCGGATCCATGCCCTTGGCGTCGACTCCCTCGAACCGAGGGGGTTCCGTCGAGAGCGGGGACCCGCCGTCCGTCTCCTCCAGCGACTGCACCACCGCCGCGCTGTTCGGTGCGCGGAAGTAGTCGGTCAGAACACCCATCGCATGCCTCCCGGTCTGCGTCTGCCGGGAGGCAGTAGATCAGATGGAGCGGCGGCGTCAGTGCCGTCCGCTATGCGAGCGTGAGCATGGCCCGAGTGATCTCCCCGACCGCCGTATCGGGGATCGTCGTGGCGGCCTCCTCGAGGACGAGCAGCCTCGCCCCGGGGATCTCGCGTGCGATCGCTTCGGCGTTGCCGACGGGGAAGAACCGGTCGCGGCGGCCGTGGACGACGAGTGTGGGGAGCTTGATCTCGGGCAGGCGCTCGCGCCAGCGGGGTGTGCAGTCGAGCCTGGAGAACACCATGCCGAGCTGGTTGGCCATCTGGACCGCCGGGGCGGTGCCGGGCGTGCGGTCCCAGATGCGCGCGGCAACCTCACGTGCGGCAACGGGGTCGTCGCCGAGGATCTCCGCACCGGCGGCGGCGAAGTCCGCCACCGCCTCCCTGTCGCTCCAGTCGGGCATCGCGTGCGCGAACAGCCGGCCCATCGTCGCCTGGTCGTGGTCGGGGAGGTCGTCGTCGGGCGGGCCGGGCGCGACCGCGCGGGTGCCGACCAGCGTGAGCGCCGAGAAGGCGTCCGGGTGGTCGAGCACGACGACCTGGGCGACCATCCCGCCGACGCCGATCCCCGCGAGGTGCGCGGGCCGGCCGCCGAGCACGTCGGCGAGGGCCGCCGCGTCGGCGGCGAGGTCGCGCAGGGTGTAGGCGGGAGCCTCCGGGTCGCGCGTCGTCGACGCGCCGCTGTCCCGCAGGTCGTAGCGCACGACGCGGCGCCCGCCGTCGGCGAGGCGCTCGCACAGCGCGTCGGGCCAGGAGAGCATCGTCGTCCCGCCGACGAGCAGGACGAGCGGCGCGTCGTCGGCACCGAACGACTCGACGCCCGAGGTGACGCCGTTGGCTGTGACGGTGGTGGTGTGACCAGTCATGACAGAGCAGACTCCGTCTGCAGCCCGAACTCATCGCTCATGCGCCGGACGACCGGAGCACCGTCCGGCGACTGCCCCGCTCCATGTCAGTGGGCGGTCCCAGGATCACGTCGGCTCAGACGCCTGCCGGTGAGCCAGGACGGACGGACTGGCGCCGAGCGAATGGCGCTCGTCCGACCCGGTCACGGCCGACGGCCGCCTCGTGCCCTGGTTCTGGGAGGCTCCACAGCCGCCGCCAGCCCGAAGGGTTGCGCTCCGGCGGCCGTCTTCCCGGTGAACCAGAACTGACCCCGGATCACTTGAGGGAGGTGACGAACGACGTCCAGGCCGGGGCCGTGACGGTGAGGACCGGGCCGTGGGGGACCTTGGAGTCACGGACGGGGACGACGGCGGTGTGCGCGTCGCAGACTTCGAGGCAGTCGCCGCCGTCGCCGTTGCTGTAGGTGCTCTTGCGCCAGCGGGCGGCGCCGGGGAAGGCCTCGGCTACCTCCAGACAGTCGCCGCCTGTTCCATTGCTGTAGCTGCTCTTGCGCCAGACGGCGGTGCTCAAGTCATTCGCATTGCTTGCCATTTCGCACATCCTCAGCAGCTTGCTCGATAAGGGCCAGGGACGCCTCGGGGGGCAGTGCGGCGGCCCTGAGCAGATCGTACGACTTGCGGTACTCCTCCACGAGGGCCGGATCGTCGATGGTGTCCCCACTGTGCTGTGACTCCAAGTAGACCAACGGTGGAGCATCCGGGAAGGTCATGACCTTGGCCATGCCCATCATGAGCGGGTGGGGCCCACAGTTCCACGGAAGAATCTGGGGAACGATCCGGCGGCGGCGCGCCAGCGCAGCCACGTGCTCCAGTTGCTCGGCCGTCTGCTCCGGGGGGAGGACTGGCTGCCGCAGCAGCACCTCGGACAGGATCGCCCAGTACATCGGCGTCTTGTGGTTGTCCTCGAAAAGGCGGGCCCGCGCCAGTCGGGCGCTGACCTTTTCCTCCACCTCCTCGTCCTGCGCCAGCGGCATGGCCGCCTGGACGAGCGCCCGGGCGTAGGCGTCCGTCTGGAGCAAGCCGGGAATCAAGGTCGGACACCACTCCTCGATGGACTTGGCGTGCTTCTCCGCCTCCAGCACCCGCTCGAAATAGCTCGCGTGCCCCCGCCGTTTCGCCCGCCGCACGTCCTCGCACCGGCGCCGGAAGAAGCCGTCCGTGCCGAGCACCTTGTCCACGTGCTCGGCCAGTTCCGCCGGCATCCGGCGCGTCCCCCGCTCGATCTCGCTGAGGTGGCTCGGGCCGTAGAAGCTGCCCTCCACCAACTGCTGGAGGGTGAGCCCCGCTTCCTCCCGTTTCCAGCGCAGTTCGCTGCCGTAGAAGGTCGGGACGCCGGTCGAACCGTCGATGTCCTTGCGCTGCCCCATCGTTCACCGTCCATGGGTTGCCGTTACCGCCCGCTCCCTCTTCCCGCACCTCATACGTGCAGTTCAGGGCCGGGATGCCGAAGGTCTGTCACGCTACGCCGACCGGCGGCACAGTGTGAGCGGTTCGTCACACAGCGCACTGAAAGGTGTGAACCCCATGCACAGCCCCACCGAAGCCGACGCCTGCGCCGAGGAGTTGCGGGCGGCGCTCGCCGCGCACGGCATCACGCTGCCGTCCCTCGGCGTCGACCTCCCCACGTTCGCCTCCCGTTGCCCCGTCCGGCCGTTGATCGCGCTCGGCAACTGCAACGTCCTGACCGCGCAGGCCCTCACCGCCGCCCTCCGCAAGGGGGCCGCGTGATGCGACCGGCCACGACGCTGGAACTGCTCGCGACGCCGGCCGAGGTGTCCGGCGTACGGCGTGCCCTGAGCGCGTACGGCGCCGACGTCCAGCTCTGCGCGAGCGAGCTCGTCACGAACGTGGTCCAGCACCTCGGGGAGGGTGTCCCCGTCACCGTCCGGGTGTGGTGCGACGACGGCGGGCGCACGCGCCTGGAGGTGACCGATCCCGACCCGCGTGCGCTGCCCGTCCTGCGGGCGTCGGTGGGCGCCGACGAGGAGTCGGGGCGGGGGCTGGCGCTGCTGGACGCGCTGGCGGCCAGGTGGGGCGTGGCATACGGGCCCGGCCGCGGCAAGACCGTGTGGTGCGAGCTGGAGGGGGGTCCGGGCGGCGGTGCGGTGCCCGTGGCATCCGCCGGAGGGCCCGGTCGTACGGCTACCGCGGGCCGCGACCCGCAGTAGCCGTCCTGCTGCGGGACGGCCCCCGGTGCACGGCCGGTCAGCGCGCGGTCTGCCGGGACCGGCCGTGCAGGGTGAGGTAGAAGGTGCGCAGCGACTCGCGCCGACTGCCCGCCTCGAAGCAGTTGCGGACCTTGCCGAGAGGGCTCCACACCCGCCCGTCCGGCATCCGCACGCCGACCGGCTGCACGAAGTACGCCCGCTGGTCGGCGTCGAAGTCGACCCAGGTCGCGCCGGCCCGGCGGACCAGCACCTCTCCCACGTACGCTCCGAGCCCCGTCAGCACACCGCTCACCCGTGCCTCGTCCGCTCCGTGCTTGCGCAGTCCGTCGATCAGGAAGTCGACGAGGCGGAGGCTGGCCTCGGAGTAGTCCAGGGGGAGCCGATTGCCGGCAGTGGCGTGTCCGACGAAGGCAGCGGCACGCGCCCGCATCTCCTCCGCGTGCATCAGGTGTTCGCCCACGTCGCTCACGGGAACCACTCCGTTCCGTTGGAATCGGGGAGAACGTTCGCCCGTTCCCCGCGAAGTCCAGCGGATCCGTTCCCGGAAGCGTCACGACCCACGGACGTGCGCGATGCCACAGGAAGGCATGCGGGCGCGGGCACGTCCTGTGCGTCCGCTGTGCGTCCTGGAGCCCTGCCCGTCCGCGCGTCTGCAACGGCCTCCGTGCCGCTCCGGCCTGACGGGCGACGGTGCTGTGAGCACCAGAGGTCACGCGATCACGCCCCCGGGCCGGCCGGCGCGGGTGGGAGCGGCCGACCCGCCCGGGCTCGCGCGCGCCCTCACGGAGCGACGAGCGGCCCGGGCGTCCTTCACGTCCCGGCTCAGGGTGTGAGCACCACCCGGCCGAACACCTCCCCCGCGTCCATCGCGCGGTGGGCGTCCGCCGCCCGGTCCAGCGGCAGCACGTCGTGCACGACGGTGCGCAGCTCACCGCGCGCGGCCTCGGCGAACTGTTCCGCGCGGACGGCCTGACGGTCGGGGCCGGGCACGGTGTCGGCGCTGAACGTGGCGAACGTCAGGGACTTGCGGAAGCCGTGCACCAGCCGCATGCCGAACTCCTCCGGCGGCTGCCCGCCGACGACGCCGACCAGCACGTACCGCCCGTCGGCGTTGAGCGCGTCAAGGGCCTCCGGCAGTCCGGGCCCGCCGACGACGTCGATCACGACGTCGAAGCCGGTCGGCGCGTCCGGGTCGTCACTCTTGCCCGAGCGGTCGAGTACGTGGGTGGCGCCCAGCTCCCGCAGCCGTGCGCCCCGCTCCTCGGACGAGGTGGTGACCGCCAGGGCGCCCGCGCCGCCCCGTGCGGCGAGCTGGACGGCCGTGATCCCGATGCTTCCCGCCGCCCCGCGCACGAGCACGGTCTCGCCGGGCGCGAAGTGGGCCTTGCGCAGGGCGAAGTGCGCGACGATTCCGGAGCCGCCGAGGGTCACCGCGTCCGCTCCGCTCAGCCCGTCGGGCAGCGCGAGCACGTCCTCGACGCGGGCGACGGCCCGCTCCGCGTACCCGCCGGAGAGTCCGGTGAAGGCCCACACCCGCCGCCCGGTCCAGGAGGCGTCCACGCCCTCCCCCACGGCGGTGACCGTCCCCGCGACCTCGCTGCCGAGAAGGTGCCCCTCGCGGAACCCGTAGGCGGCGAGGGCACCCCGGCGGATCACGGCGTCCACGCCGCCCACCCCGATCGCCCCGGTGGCGACCACCACCTGCCCCGGTCCGGGGACGGGCACGGGAAGGTCGACGACCTCCAGCCCTTCGGGCGCTCCGAACGCGCGGATCACCACGGCTTTCATCTCCGCTCCTTAAGGTCGGTGGCAGCACCGCCGTCGGACCGTAACGGACGCCCCCGTCCGCTCGACCGAAGTGAGAGACGATGACCCCCGAAGTGCCTCACCCCGTCCGTTCCGACGCCCGCGACAACCGGGCCCGGATCCTGGAAGCGGCGCGCACGGTGTTCGGCGAGGAGGGCCTGGGCGCGCCGATGCGGGAGGTCGCCCGGCGGGCGGGCGTGGGCCCCGCCACGCTGTACCGGCACTTCCCGGCCAAG
The DNA here is from genome assembly GCF_022869105.1 of Streptomyces sp. BJ20. Lineage (NCBI taxonomy): Bacteria > Bacillati > Actinomycetota > Actinomycetes > Kitasatosporales > Streptomycetaceae > Streptomyces > Streptomyces sp. BJ20. The sequence goes on along the minus strand of NZ_CP094918.1, from coordinate 966,411 downwards.
CGGGACCTGCTCGCGGAGACGTTCGCCGAGCAGCGGCGCGCCTGCCGTACGGCCGTCCGGGACGCGCTCGCGGACCCGGACCCGTGGCGCGGCTTCCGCACCCTGATCGAGCGGGTCTGCGAACTGCACGCCCACAGCCGGGGGTTCGCGGACGCCTTCATGACGGCGTTCCCGGAGTCGATGGACTTCGCCGCGGACCGGGAGCAGACGGTGCGCGCGGTGGCCGAGCTGGCGCGCCGCGCGCAGGGGACGGGCCGGCTGCGGCCGGATTTCGTCGTCGACGACCTGGTGCTGGTCCTGATGGCCCACCGGGGCCTGCAGGACACTCCACGAGCGGCCAGGGCCGCCGCCTCCCGCCGCTACGCGGCCTACGTCATCGAGGCGTTCCGCGCGGCACCGGCGCCGGAGGCGGCGACTCCGCTGCCGCCGGCTCCCCGTCTTTCCACGTGAGGGACTCCGTCCACAGTTCGGTGAGTGCCGAACCGTCCGGCCCGTAGCGTCCGAATTCCCGCGCGGGAGACGCCCGCGCCCCAGGAGGCCGGAGGCGCCCCGTGTCGCAGACGGATCTGAAGCAGCAGCTCGCCCAGCGGTTCCGGGAAGTCAACGGGGACCATCCGATGACCGACGCGGACGACGCCTACGTCAGCGCGCAGTTCGTCGTCATGGAGGAGCTGTGCGCGGTACAGGGCCGCGACGCCGACGAGGTGCGGCGGCTGATGCTGGACGGTCGTCTCCCGCTCCCTGGCTATCTGCGGTCCGACGGCGCCGAGATGGTGCCGGCCGACCTGTTCGCGCTCGCCGACGAGGCCGGCGGGGCCGACCTGCTCGAAGCCTGGTTCACCGCCCACTGGGCCGACCCGGCCACCGGGAAGGCGGAGTGGGACGCGTACCTCAGCGGACAGTACGTGTGTCTGCACGCGGTGACCCCGGCCACCATCCGGCGGAAGGACGAACTGACGGCCGCGATCGGCGCCGCGATCGACGATCCGGACGCCCCCGCGGCGCACCTGCACGCCCTGGTCGACGAGCTCGACGCCCTCGAACCGGCGTTCACGGCCTACGACCGCCTCCGCTTCGGCGGACCCACCTCCCGCGACACCTGCATCGACGCGATCCGCGCCCGCTTCCCGCGCCCGGAGCGGCCGGAGCGTAGGTAGCGTAGGCCGGACGGGTGACCGAGGACGCTCCTGGGGCGGGGCGGGGCGGGACGGGGAGGGACACGGCATGGCGGGGGACGCGCAGGACACGGCGCTCCGGCTGCGGGCGGTCTGCGAGGAGCTGTCGGAGCGGTTCTTCGAGCGGGACGACGTCGTACGGACGCTGGTGGTGACGCTGCTGGCCGGGCAGCACTCGCTGGTGCTGGGCCCGCCCGGCACGGCGAAGTCGGAGCTGGCGCGGGAGCTGACGGGCCGGATCGACGGGGCCGCGTACTGGGAGATCCTGCTGTCGAAGTTCACCGCGCCGACGCGGATGTTCGGGCCCATCGACGTGGCCGCGCTGGCGCGGGGCGAGTACCGGCAGGTGTACGACGGGCGGGCGACGACCGCGCACGTCGCCTTCATCGACGAGATCTTCAAGTGCTCGACGGCCGCGCTGAACGAGACGCTCGGCTATCTCAACGAGCGGATCTACCACCCCGAGAACGGCGGCGCCCCGATCCACTGCCCGCTGATCGGCGCCATCACCGCGAGCAACGAACTCCCCGACGGGGAGGACTCCGCCGCGATCTACGACCGGCTGCTGGTGCGGATCGAGGTCGGTTATCTGGAGGACCCGTCGAACTTCGCCGCGCTCGTACGGTCCGCCGTCGGCCGCCCCGCCGAGTCCGCACCGCGCACCACCCTCGAACTGGGCGCGCTGCGCAGGGCGGTGACCGAGGGCGTCCCGGCGGTGGACGTGCCCGACGCGATCGTGGACGCGGTGGTGACACTGCGGGCCGCCCTGCGCCGCAAGGAGCTCGTCGCCTCCGACCGGCGGTGGCGGCAGGCGGTCGGGCTGCTCCAGGCGTCCGCGTACCTGGACGGGCGGACGGAGGTCGCCGAGACCGACCTGTCGGTGCTGACCCACGTGCTGTGGGACTCCCCCGCGCAACGCCCCGTCGTCGAGCGGGAGGTGCTGCACCTCGTGAACCCCGACGCCAAGGAGGCGCTCGACCTCGCCGACGTCGTCGAGGAGCTGGAGGCGCAGCTCGACGCGATGGCCGGTCAGTCGCGGGAGGCGCTGAGCGAGTGGGTCATCAAGAACGCCCATCACAAGCTGGCCATGGCGGGCAAGCGGCTGGAGCGGCTGCGGGAGGAGGCGGCGGGGGCCGGACGGTCCACGGCGGCCATCGACCGGGTGACCGGCCGCCAGCGCGCGGTCCGCGCCCGGGTGCTCACCGAGGCGCTGGGCGTGGACGCGTCCATGGTGCCGACCCAGCTCTGAGGCGCGCATGGACGAGGGGACCGAGCGGCTCGACGCGCTCACGCGGCAGGCCGGCCGGTGGCTGGCCCTGGCCGCCGCCCCCGCCGAACGGCACACGACGGCCGTGGTGGCGGGCCCGTACGACCGGGTGGCGTGGCGGGACGTCCACGCGCGGTCGGCGGCGCTGCGTGAGCTGTCGGCGCAGCTCCTCACCCGGCACGCGCACGCGCCCGACCTGCTGAGGGACGTCTTCCTGTGCGCGTACCAGGCGGCCCCGCGCCTGCGGGAGCGCGCCGTCATGGCCCCGTCCCACCTGGTCCACCACCAGGTGGTCACCGCACTGACGCAGTCCCCCGACTTCGCCGCCCTGCGCCGGGACACGGCGGGCGACGCCTACGCCGCCGCCATGGCCGTCCTCGCCCAGGCGTCCGCGCTGCGCGGGCTGCTGGAGCGGTCGCGGGAGGCGCGGGAGCGGACCGGGCGGGCGGACCGGGCCCGGCAGGAGGCCGAGGCCGCGGCGACCGCCGTGGGCGAGGCGCTGCGGCGGGCCGCCGAGGAGGCCGACGGGCAGGGGGACGTGCCCGCCCCGGCCGCCGCCGCCGTGCGCCGCGCGGTCGAGGCGGCTCGCGACGCCGAGGAGAGCGCCCGGCGGGAGGACGGCGCCGCCGCGCGGGCGATGGCGGCGGCGGTCCCCGGCATCCGGTCCGCCGCCCGGAACGCGGCGTCGGCGGCGGCCGAGGCCGTCAGGCAGGAGGCCGCGCTGATGCGGGCGTGGGGCGTCGACCCGGGCGAGACGGAACGGATGCCGTTCGAGGAGCGCGCCCGCCTCGCCGAACGGCTGCGCTCCGGACGGCTCGCGCGATGGGCCGAACTGATCGGCCGTTTCCGGCAGATGGCGGCCGGTGAACGCGCCCGCAAGGTGGAGGACGCCACCGGCGAGCTGGTCGGTGTCACCCTCGGCGACGACCTCTCCCGCGTCATCCCCTCCGAGCTGGCGGTCCTCGGCGTGCCGGAACTGCGCGCGGTGTTCGCCGCGCGGTACGCCGCCGGGGAGCTGATGCTGTACGACAGCCGGGGCGAGCAGGGCACCGGCAAGGGCGCGGTGATCGCCTGCGTGGACACCTCGCACTCCATGTACGCGGAAGGGCCCGGCGGGGTCACCCGGGAGGCATGGTCGAAGGCGTGCGCGCTGGCCTTGCTGGACCAGGCGCGCCACGGCGGCCGGGACTTCGTGGGCATCCTGTTCTCCGCCTCCGACAAGCTCCAGGTCTTCCGCTTCCCGGGCGGCCGGCCCGCCCCCGTCACGGACGTCCTGGACTTCGCGGAGACGTTCCTCGGCGGCGGCACCGACTTCCAGCGCCCGCTGGGCACGGCCGCGAAGATCCTGGAGGAGGAGTTCGACTCCGCGTCCCGCGCCCGCGGCGACATCGTCCTGATCACCGACGACGCCTCCGAGGTCTCGGAGAACTGGACCCGCCTGTGGAACGAGATCAAACGCCGCCTGGACTTCCGGCTCTTCGGCATCGCCATCGCCACCCCCGGCACGGCCACCGCCTCGGGCTCGGTCCTGGAGTCCCTCTGCGACAACCTCCGCACGGTCGACGACCTGACGGACGTCCACACCACGGCGGACCTGTTCCGCGTCATCTGACCTCGCGCAGGCCCACTGGCACATTGCGTATGTCGTTTACGACATATACCGTGACGGCGTGGATGGACTGTTCACCATCGAGCTGGAACCCGAAGTGCGCGACTGGCTGGACACCCTGTCGGCCAAGCACTTCCTCAAGATCGACGAGTACGTCGGTCTGCTGGCGGAGCAGGGCGCCGAGCTGGGCGAGCCCTATGCCCGGTATCTCGGCGACGGTGTCCGCGAGCTGCGTCCGACACTCGACGGCGCCGCCATACGAGTCACCTACTGGTTCACACCCCAACGCACCGCTGTCCTGCTGACCGTCTTCCGGAAGACGAGAATGCGGGAGGACGCCGAAGTCAGGCGCGCGAAACTCGTACAGAAGGTGTGCGAGGCGGAACACGAACCGGCGCACGAGGAGTTCATCCGAACCGTCGGCGAGGGAGAGGTGAGGCAATGAGCCACAGCCGCTGGAAGAGCCTGCGCGAGCGGAAGCTGGCCGAAGGTCTGACCGAACCGGAGGACGTGGCCGAGGCCCGGCGCGAGATCCGGCTGTCCATGGCGCTCGCGAAGGCCGTCCACGACCGTCGGACGGAACTCGGACTGACCCAGACCGAACTGGCCGACCGTGCCGGTCTCACCCAGGCGAAGATCTCCCGGATCGAGGGGTCCGACACCGTCCCGACGCTGCCGCTGCTCGCGAAGCTGGCGACGGCACTCGACGCGACGCTGAACATCGCCCTGGACGACGACGACACGCGCGTGTCCTTCACTGCGCACGACCACGCGGCCTGAGCGCCCGTCGCGAAAGCGCATGCACAGCCGGACGCCCCGGTCCGGATGGACCGGGGCGTCCGTCGGGTCTCGGCACGTTCGTGAGCCCCTGGGCGGGCCGTGCCGAAGGGGGCGGGGGTGGGCCCGGTGACGCGGGTTCCCGTCGGGGCGGACGGGAGGGACGGCGCCGGGACCGGCACCCCGCACGCCGTTGTGCGGGGCCCCGCCGGTGTGTTCCGCGGCCGGCCGTGGCGTGACGATCGCTGGTCAGGGCATCCTCATACCGGCCGGCCGCGGGGTCTGTGCGGGCGTGGTCAGCCCAGGCGCTCCACGAGCGCCCGGTGCTGGTCCCACAGCTCCTTCGGGGTGTGGTCGCCGAAGGTGTTGAGGTGCTCGGGGACCAGGGCGGCCTCCTCGCGCCACACCTCCTTGTCCACGGTGAGCAGGAAGTCGAGGTCGCCGTCGGAGAGGCCGAGGCCGTCCGTGTCGAGGGAGTCCTTCGTCGGCAGGATGCCGATCGGGGTCTCGACGCCCTCCGCCTTGCCCTCCAGTCGCTCCACGATCCACTTCAGGACGCGGGAGTTCTCGCCGAAGCCGGGCCAGACGAACGTGCCCTCGTCGTTCTTGCGGAACCAGTTGACGTAGTAGATCTTCGGCAGTTTGGACTGGTCCTTGTCCTTGGCGACGTCGATCCAGTGCCCCATGTAGTCGCCCATGTTGTAGCCGCAGAACGGCAGCATGGCGAACGGGTCGCGGCGCAGCTCACCGACCTTGCCCTCGGCGGCGGCGGTCTTCTCGGAGGCCACGTTGGCGCCGAGGAAGACGCCGTGGTTCCAGTCGAAGGACTCCGTGACCAGCGGGACGGCCGTGGCGCGGCGTCCGCCGAAGAGGATCGCGGAGATCGGCACGCCCTTGGGGTCCTCCCACTCCGGCGCGATGATCGGGCACTGCGACGCGGGCACCGTGAACCGGGCGTTCGGGTGGGCGGCCGGGGTCCCCGACTCCGGGGTCCAGTCGTTGCCCTTCCAGTCGGTGAGGTGGGCCGGGGTCTCCTCCGTCATGCCCTCCCACCACACGTCGCCGTCGTCGGTGAGGGCGACGTTGGTGAAGACGGAGTTGCCCCACAGGGTCTTCATGGCGTTGGCGTTGGTGTGCTCGCCGGTGCCGGGCGCGACGCCGAAGAAGCCGGCCTCGGGGTTGATCGCGTAGAGGCGGCCGTCCTCGCCGAAGCGCATCCAGGCGATGTCGTCGCCGATGGTCTCGACGGTCCAGCCGGAGATCGTCGGCTCCAGCATGGCGAGGTTGGTCTTGCCGCAGGCGGAAGGGAAGGCCGCGGCGACGTACTTGCTCTCCCCCTGCGGCGGGGTGAGCTTGAGGATGAGCATGTGCTCGGCGAGCCAGCCCTCGTCGCGGGCCATGACGGACGCGATGCGCAGGGCGTAGCACTTCTTGCCGAGCAGGGCGTTGCCGCCGTAACCGGAGCCGTAGGACCAGATCTCGCGGTCCTCGGGGAAGTGCGAGATGTACTTGGTCCGGTTGCAGGGCCAGGGGACGTCTTCCTGGCCGGGCTCCAGGGGGGCGCCGACGGAGTGCACGGCCTTGACGAAGAAGCCGTCGTCGCCGAGCTCGTCGAGGACGGGCTGCCCCATGCGGGTCATGGTGCGCATGGAGACGGCGACGTACGCGGAGTCGGTGATCTCCACACCGAGCGCGGACAGCGGCGAGCCGAGCGGGCCCATGCAGAAGGGGACGACGTACATGGTGCGGCCGCGCATGGAGCCGCGGAAGACGCCCTTCTCGCCCTGGAAGGTCTCCCGCATCTCGGCGGGGGCCTTCCAGTGGTTGGTCGGGCCGGCGTCCTCCTCCTTCTCGGAGCAGATGAACGTCCGGTCCTCGACCCGCGCGACGTCGGTCGGGTCGGAGGCGGCGTAGTAGGAGTGGGGACGCCTGACCGGGTCGAGCCTGGTGAACGTGCCCTTGGCGACGAGCTCCTCGCACAGGCGCTCGTACTCGGCTTCGGAGCCGTCGCACCAGACCACACGGTCCGGCTGCGTCAGCTCTGCGATCTCGTCGACCCAGGAGATCAGTCCCTGGTGGGTGGTGGGGACGCCGGGTTCCGCGATGTCGCGCGCCACGTTTGCTCCTAAATGAGGGTTTTGTGGTTGGAGGCCCCGTGGGGGCTGCGACCCGGATGCTGAAAGTGGTGACTCTGGCGCTCATCCGGTGTCGACCGCACTCATTTGATCATCCGACGCGTGCGCCCATCTGTCCAGAGGGCCGCACAGGTGAGCAACGTGACGCTGACCACGGTTGTCGTGCGGCTTTACACGCACGTTGAGTGAAGGAAACCGACTTTTTGCATGACGGCCGGCGCGGCCCGCCATGAGAGGATGGCCACTTCACGTGGCCCAACAGGACACCCAGAGGTGTAACTTACGGTCCCGTAGGTACCATGCGGACATGACTGCGTTCGCCCCCGACACGCCCAAGGACCCTCAGGCCGAAGGCCGGGGCCCGGTGGTGACCTCTCTGCCCCACCCCGTGAAACCGAAGCTCCGCGGCTGGCTCCACCTCGGCATGTTCCCGGCCGCGCTGGTCGCGGGACTGGCCCTCACCGCGTTCGCCGACTCCCCCCGCGCCCGCCTCGCCTGCGGTGTGTACGCCCTGACGGCCTGCCTGCTGTTCGGCGTGAGCGCGCTGTACCACCGGGGCAACTGGAGCCCCCGCATGGACGGGGTGCTGCGCCGCCTCGACCACGCCAACATCTTCCTGATCATCGCGGGCACCTACACCCCGCTGACGATCCTGCTGCTGCCCGACTCCAAGGGCCGCTGGCTGCTGTGGGGCATCTGGGCGGCAGCCGCCGCCGGGATCATCTTCCGGGTCTTCTGGGTCGGCGCCCCACGCTGGCTCTACACGCCGTGCTACATCGCGATGGGCTGGGCTGCGGTGTTCTACCTGCCGGACTTCATGCGCAACGGCGGCATCGCCGTGCTCGTCCTGGTCGTGGTCGGCGGCCTGCTCTACAGCGCCGGCGGCATCGTCTACGGCATCAAGAAACCCAACCCCTCACCCCGCTGGTTCGGCTTCCACGAGGTGTTCCACTCCTTCACCCTGGCCGCCTTCATCGCCCACTACGTGGGGATCTCACTGGTGGCGTACCAGCAGGCGTAGGGGCACGCATGGGGCGGCCCCCGCCCCCCGCCCCGCACGCAAGGCCGCGGCATCGACGCCGCGGCCTTTTCCGTGCCCGCCCTTCCACGCACTGACAGTAGCCACCCTTTGAAAGTTGCTTTCAGTACATGGCAGGCTGCCCGGCCACCGGCCCGCGACGGGGGCGGGAGCCGCTGACGAGGACATGGCCGGGGCGTAGGCCGGTGCCGGACAATGAACGTCATGACGGCCGCACGAGCCCCCCTCGCCCCCGACGCCCCGCCGCGCCCCGGACTGCGCGAACGCAAGAAGATCAAGACACGGGAGGCCATCCGCGGCGCCACCTACGCGCTGGTCGCGGAGCAGGGGTACGACTCCACGACGATCGAGCAGATCGCCGAGCGCGCGGAGGTGTCCGCGTCGACCGTCTTCCGCTACTTCCCCACCAAGGAGGACATCGTCATCACCGACGAGTACGACGAGCCGCTGCTCGCCGAACTCGCCGCACGGCCCGCCGACGAACCCTGGACCGACTCCGTCCGGTACGTGATCCGCAAGGCCGTCCACCTCGCCGTGACCGAGCAGCCGGAGATCACCACGCTCCGCGCCCGGCTGATGCTGGAGGTCCCCGCGGTCCGCGCGCGGATGCGGGAGACCCTCACGGGCATCGGGCGGACGCTCGCCGACGCCATCGCCGGCCGCACCGGGCTCGCCCCGGACGGACTGGAGGCGCGGGTGCACGCCATGTCCCTGATCGGCGGCCTGCTGGAGGCCACGATGTACTGGGCCGAGCACGGCCACCGCGAGGACTACGCCGACCTCGTCGACCGGGCGATCGACGTGATCGAGCACGGCCTGCCCACCGGAAAAAGCTGAGGCACCAGGTCCCCGTCGTGCCATCCTGACCGGGTGAACGGTCCAGAGATCTGCGTCGAGTTCGCTCCCGAGCTGCTCGTCTTCGTCCCCGCGGCACGCACCACGGGCAGCCTCAGGACGGCCACCGACGGCTTCTCCAGCCTCGGTCACGTCGTCGAGTCCCTCGGCGTCCCGCTGACCGAGGTCGGCACCCTGCTGGTGGACGGCCGCGAGGCGCCCACCGGGCACGTCCCGGCCGCGGGCGAGTCGGTGACCGTCCGCCCCCACACGCATCCGCAGCGGGTACCCGGCGCTCCCATGCGTTTCCTGCTCGACGTCCACCTCGGCACGCTCGCCCGCCGGCTGCGGCTGCTGGGCGTGGACACGGCGTACGAGTCCACGGACATCGGCGACCCGGCACTGGCCGCCCGCTCGGCAGCCGAGAAGCGGGTCATGCTCAGCCGCGACCGGGGCCTGCTGCGCCGCCGCGAGCTGTGGGCGGGCGCCTTCGTCTACAGCACCCGCCCCGAGGAACAACTGACGTACGTCCTCGACCGCTTCGACCCCGAGCTGCGGCCCTGGACCCGCTGCACCGCCTGCAACGGGCTGCTGCGCGCGGCAGGCAAGGAGGACGTCGCCGACCAGCTCGAGGAGGGCACCCACCGCACGTACGACGTGTTCGCCCAGTGCACCGGCTGCGGGCGCGCCTACTGGAAGGGCGCGCACCTCGAGCAGCTGGAGGCGATCGTGGAGCGCGCCGTGGCGTCGCGGGCGGACCGCGGCGCCTGAGCGCTCCCCCTGCTGTCCCCCGCCTACGCCCGTCCGCCGAGCGCCGTGCGCAGACGGCCCGGGTCGGTCGTCGGGGCGTCGCAGGTGAAGTTGCGGCAGACGTAGGCGGCGGGGGCGCCGTCGACGAGCGGCCGGTCGGCGAGCAGCGGGAATGCGTCGCTGCCCTCCGTGCCCAAGGCGACCACCGCGCCGGGCGCGGTGCCCAGCAGGGCGGTGCGGTGCAGCTCCGCGGTCGCCGGGTCGTCCGCGCCCCGCCCGACCACCGCGACCTCGCGCGGCCCGTCCAGTGCGGCCTCGGCGACGGCCAGCCCCCAGCCGATGAACCGCGGCACCCGCGGGCCGAGCGCCTTCACCACGCCCAGGGCCCGCTCGGCGGCCGTGCGGTGCGGCTCGGAGCCGGTGTGCGCCGCGTAGCCCAGCAGCGCGCCCGCGGCGGCGGTCCAGCCGGACGGGGTGGCGTTGTCCGTGGGGTCCTGCGGGCGCCGGATCAGCCGCTCCGCGTCCGACGCCGTGTCGTACAGCGCGCCCGACCCGGCGTCCAGGAAGCGGGCCAGGACGTGGTCGACGAGCAGGCCGGCGAAGTCCAGCCACACGCCCTCGCCGGTCACCGACGCCAGCGCCAGGAAGCCCTCGGCGACGTCGGCGTAGTCCTCCAGCACGCCCGCGTTGGTGCCCACCTGCCCGTCCTTGCTGGTCCTGGCGATACGGGCCTGCTCGTCCAGGTGCACCCGCACCAGCAGGTCGCCCGCGGCCACCGCGGCCTCCACCAGGTCCGGCCGGTCGAAGTAGGCACCGGTCTCGGCGAGCGCGGCGATCGCCAGGCCGTTCCAGGCGGCGACCACCTTGTCGTCCCGGCCGGGCGCGGGCCGCCGGCCGCGCGCCGTGAGCAGCCGCTCCCGGATGCCGTCGATCCGGGCCGCGTCGGACACCTCGTCACGCTGCGGCAGCTGCAGCACGGACGCGCCCTCCTCGAAGGTGCCCTCCTCGGTCACCCCGAAGTACCGCGCGGCCAGATCGGCGTCCGCGTCGCCCAGCACCTCGCGCAGCTGCTCGGGCGTCCACACGTAGTAGGCGCCCTCGACGTGCCGCCCAGTGCCGTCGTCGCTGTCGGCGTCCAGCGCGGAGGCGAAGCCGCCTTCCGGTGTGCGCAGCTCGCGGACCATGAAGTCGGCCGTCTCCAGCGCCACGCGGCGCGCCAGCTCCGAGCCGGTGGCCCGCCACAGGTGTGCGTAGACCCGGCACAGCAGGGCGTTGTCGTAGAGCATCTTCTCGAAGTGCGGGACCACCCAGTCGCGGTCCACGGAGTAGCGGGCGAAGCCGCCGCCGAGCTGGTCGTAGATGCCGCCGCGCGCCATCCGCTCGCAGGTGTCCGCCGCCATCTGCAGCGCGCCCTCCGCGCCGGTGCGGGCGTGGTGCCGCAGCAGGAATTCGATGACCATGGACGGCGGGAACTTCGGCGCCCCGCCGAACCCGCCGCGCTGCGGGTCGTACTCCCGGGTCAGCCCGAGCAGCGCCTGCGCCAGCTCCTGCTCGCCGGGCACCTCGTCGCCGCCCACGGACAGCTCCCGGCCCGCCAGGTCCCGCGTGATCTTCCCAGCGACCTCGCCGACCTCGTCCCGCCGCTCCTGCCAGGCCTGCCGGACGCCCTCCAGCACCTGCCGGAACGACGGCATGCCGTGCCGGGGGGCGGGCGGGAAGTAGGTGCCGAAGTAGAACGGCTCGGCGTCCGGCGTGAGGAACACCGTCATCGGCCAGCCACCGTGCCCGGTGGCCGCCTGCACCGCCTCCATGTACACGGCGTCGACGTCGGGGCGCTCCTCGCGGTCCACCTTGACGCTGACGAAGTGCGCGTTCATCTCGTCGGCTGTGGCCCGGTCCTCGAAGGACTCGTGGGCCATGACGTGGCACCAGTGGCAGCTGGAGTAGCCGACGCTCAGCAGCACCGGCACGTCACGCCGCCGCGCCTCCTCGAAGGCCTCCTCGGACCAGGTCCACCAGTCGACGGGGTTGTCGGCGTGCTGGAGGAGGTAGGGGGACGTGGCCTGCGCAAGTCGGTTCGCCATGTCTCCATCCTGACGCACTCCGCCCGCCCGGCGCGGGACGGGCGGGGACGCGGCCCGTCGTACGCCCCGACGTGTGAGGGGATCTTGACGGGGCGGCCGTTGATCGCCGCACCCTCGCGCGGCGGGCGTGTCCGCAGGACACTCGTAGCGACACGATCGCCGCCGGAGGGGGACGGGACATGAGGGACGGTCATCGGGCCGACGCCGAACGGCTGTTGGCGCGGGCCGTGGAGGAGGAGGTGCGCCGGTCGGGCGGGCGTACCGACGGGAAGGTGCTGCTGTCCCGGGCGCGGGGGGCGCTGGACGCGATGGCGCGCACGGCGGCCGAGGAGTACGAGGCGTACACCCGCGCCCTGGACGAGGCGGAGGCGGGCCGGCTGTCGTTCCGGCAGCGGTACGCGCGCGAGGGCGGCGGGACGCCGTTACTGGTGGCCGGGGTCGCGGGCGTCGCGGCGGTGGTCGCCGACCTGGCGTTCGGCACGGACACCGGGACCGCGCTCGGCGCGGGTGTGGCCGTCGGCGTGGCCGGGGCGGCGGCGACCGTGGTGAAGGTCGCCGGGGCGCACCTGCCCGCCGCCCACCACCAGGCCGGCGCGGCGGGCCAGCCGGGCGGGGTGGAGCAGCTGCGGCTGCAGTGGCTGACCGCACTGGAGGTGCGGGGCATCCGGCCGTTCCTCGACCAGCAGCGGGTCCTCGCCGCGTCCACGGCGCCGAAGCGGACCGGGCCGCGGCTGCGCGGCACCGACAAGAGCGCGGCGGCCCGTGGGAGAAGCGTCCTGGAGCAGTCGTTCGGGCAGCTCCCGGAGCCACTCGGCCCGTTCGCGGGGCGGCGGCAGGAGACGGCGCGGATCCGGCAGTGGGTGCAGTCGGCCCGCGCGAGCACGGAGACCCGGCCCACGGTGGTGGTGCTGCACGGAGAGCCCGGCAGCGGCCGTACGACGCTGGCGGTACGGGCCGCGCACGAGCTGAAGGACTACTTCCGCGGGGCCTGTGTGGTCGATCTGCGCGGTGACGGCTCAGGCGAGCCCCCGCTGTCCACGCGGGACGCGCTGCTGCATCTGCTGAACCGGCTCGGCGCGCCCCGCGAACAGCTGCTGTTCCGGGAGCGGACCTCCCCGGAGCAGCAGGTCAAGCGGCTGGGCGAGCTGTACCACCAGCATCTGACCGGCACGCCCGTCACGATCGTCCTCGACGACGCCTCCGACCCGCAGCAGGTGCGCACGCTCCTGCCGGAGCGCTCCGACAGCCTGGTGCTCGTCACCTCGCGCTCCCCGCTCGGGCTGCCCGAGGACCTGCCCGCCCGGGTGCACCGGCTGGCGGTGGAGCCGCTGGACGCGGCGGGGGCGGAGGAGCTGCTGACCGCCGCCGCGCAGGACGCCTCCGGGCCGTACGACGCCGAGTCCGCGGAGCGGGTGCGGGAGCTGTGCGGGGGCCTGCCGCTGGCGCTGCGGCTGGCCGGCGCCGCCCTCGGGCCGCGCTCCCCGCTCGCCCTGGCCACCGACCTGGGCGCCTACGGGCCCGTCGAGCCGGTCGAGCGGGCCCTGTGGCTGCGCTACACCGACCAGCCCGACACCGTACGGCGGCTGTTGCGGCGGCTGGCGCTGGCCGGGCGCGCCTCGCTCGGCGCGGCCGCCGCGGCGGCGCTGCTCTCCACCGACGAGGCGGAGGCCACCCGGCATCTGGAGGCGCTGCACCGGGCCGGGCTGATCGACCGGGTCCGGCACAGCCGGTACCGGCTGCACGCCCTGGTGCGGGCGTTCGCGCACGCCCGCCTTCTCGACGAGGAGGACCCCGACGAGCGCGCCGCCGCGCAGGAGCGGCTGATCGTCAACTACGCCGAGCTCGCCGACTCGGTGCTGCGGCTGGTCGACGGCAACATGTCGACCCGCTCCGACCGCTTCGGCCCGTACGGCTTCACCTCGCTGGACGAGGCGCTGCGCTGGCTGGACGACGAGTCCAGCTTCATCACCGCCGCGCTGCGGCACGCCGAGGGCGTCGACCAGGGGGCGGTGCTGAACCTGCTGGGCGCGCTGTGCGACTACTGCCTGCTGCGCGGCGACCTCTACCGGCTCGGCGAGATCAACGAGCTGGCGCAGGCCGTCGACGAGGGGCTGCTGGTCCGCTCGGTGCAGTGGCGCACCGGCATCGCGGCACGTCAGCTCGGCGAGCTGGACACGGCGCGGACCACGCTCACGTCGGTGGTGGACCTGTACCGGGAGGCACAGCACGAGGCGGGCCAGGCGCGGGCGCTGACCTCGCTCGGCATCACGCTGCACCACCAGGGCAACCTGACGGAGGCGTCGGCACGGCTGCGGGAGGCGCTGGACCTCCAGGCGTCCGACGCGCTGGCCGCCGACCGCGCCTGGACGATGCACGCGCTGGCGGCGGTGGAGCGGGACCGGGCCCGGCTGGCCGAGGCGCTGGAGCTGCTCACGGAGTCGCTGGTGCTGCACCGCGCGGGCGAGTCCCTGCACGGGCAGGCGTGGGCGCACTTCCAGCTCGGACAGCTGCACCTGCGGCGCGGGGACGTGCCGCGCGCGGAGGGCGAGCTGCGCACCGCCCTCGACCTGTACGCCCGCACCCGGGACGCGCGCGGCGAGGCGTGGGCGCTGACCGAGCTGGCGCGGGCCCGGCTGGTCGACGGGGACGCGGGTTCCGCGGTGGAGGAGCTGCGCCGGGCCGCCGCCCGGCACCGGGACAACGAGGACGCGCGCGGCGAGGCGTGGACGCTGTACTACCTGGGGCAGGCGCTGGAGGAGAGCGGCGACCTGGACCGCGCGGTGCGCGAGCTGGAACGCGCCCGCACGATGTTCTCCCGCATGCGGGACGTCTACGGGCTGGCCTGCGCCCGGCACCACTCGGCGCGGGTCACCCGCGACCAGCGGGCGGCGCAGACGGGCTCGCTGCGCAACTCCGGGTTCGCCCGGCAGCTGCTGGTGGACGCGCGCGCCGACTTCCAGCGGATCGGGGTGGCGCACGGTGAGGCGTGGACGTGCCTGGAGCTGGCGGTCGTCGACGCGGGCAACGCGCGCATCCAGCAGGCGCTGGCGCTGTGCGACGAGGCGGTCGCGCTGTTCGCCTCCTACGGCGACCGGCGCGGCGAGGACTGGGCGCGCTTCCTGCGCTGCACGCTCCTGCCGTACGCGGCGCCGGGCGGCACGGAGGTCGGCACGGCGGTGGCCCAGCAGGAACTCACGGAACTGGCCGCCGCGTCCCACCCGGCCCGCGATCCGAAGCTGACCGACTGCGTCGACGCCTGCCGGCTCCTCCTGGAGCGGGGCGTCAGCCTCGACACGGGCTGGCAGCCCTGGCACCTGGGCCTGGTCCCCACCCGCCACGCCCGGGAGGTGATGGGGGTGGCTGTGCCACTGGACGCGTGAGGGTCCCCGCGGGGTGCGTCCGGGGTGCGGGGCCCGCCGGGGTCGCTCAGCGCCGCCGTCGGCGCGCCACGCCAGGCGCGCCGCATCGTGCGCGCGACGGGCGTGGCCCCGCGAGGTCGTGGGCAAGGCGGGTGAGCCCAGCGCCGGGGCTCACCCCGGGACGCTCAGCCGCGACGGCGGTGCCGCACCCCCGGGCACACGGGTGCGGCACCCGGCGTGGATGCCGGGTGCCGTACGGCGCGGCCCGGGATCAGGCCGTGGACTTGCCGGTGTCGGGGACGGCGCCGTCCGCGGCCTTGTCGTCCGCCTCCGCGAAGTTCACGCGGCCCATGTGCCGGTTCATCGACTTCATCAGGCCCCAGACCGCCAGGGCCATCACCGCGAAGACGATGAAGCCGAGGACACCGGGGGTGACCTTGTCCTCGTCGAACTCCTTGGCGAGGGGGACCAGGTGCGTCATTGCCAGGCTTGCGCTTGCGCTCATGTCAGCCATTGTCCCGGATGCCCGCGAAGAGGTCGTCCTCGGGGAGGGAGGTGTCCACGAGCGACTTCGCGAGCTCGTACTCCTCCGTCGGCCAGACCTCCTTCTGGAGGTCCAGCGGCACCCGGAACCAGCCCCCGTCGGGGTCGATCTGCGTGGCGTGCGCGATCAGCGCCTTGTCCCGGATCTCGAAGAAGTCGGCGCACGGCACGTGCGTGGTGAGCGTCCGCTCCTTCCGCTCGAACTCCTCCCACCGCTTCAGCCAGTCCCCGTACGGCGACTCCAGCCCGCGCTCCAGCATCGCGTTGTGCAGCGCCTCGGTGCGGGGCCGGTTGAAGCCCTGGTTGTAGTACACCTTCAGCGGCTGGTACGCCGGACCGAACTCGTCCTCCGGGTACTTCCCGGTGTCCGCCGCGCCCTCGAACGCCACCATCGTGATCTTGTGGGTCATGATGTGGTCGGGGTGCGGGTAGCCGCCGTTCTCGTCGTAGGTCGTGATCACCTGCGGCCGGAAGGAGCGGATCTTGCGCACCAGCTCGCCCGCCGCCTTGTCGACGTCCTCCAGGGCGAAGCAGCCCTCCGGCAGCGGCGGCAGCGGGTCGCCCTCGGGCAGGCCCGAGTCGACGAAACCCAGCCACTCCTGCTTCACGCCGAGGATCTCGCGGGCCTCGTCCATCTCCTTCTTGCGCACCTCGTGGATGTGCTCCTCGATGTACGGGTCCCCCTGGAGCTTCGGGTTGAGGATGGAGCCGCGCTCCCCGCCCGTGCAGGTCACCACCAGCACGTCCACCCCCTCGGACACGTACTTCGCCATGGTGGCCGCGCCCTTGCTCGACTCGTCGTCGGGGTGGGCGTGCACGGCCATCAGTCGCAGCTTGTCGGTCAAGACTCAATCCTCAAGTCGTTGGGCGCCCTGTGTGCGGCGGCGCAGTCGCAGGCTTCTATAGTGACGGAACCGGGGGGCGAAAAATTCCGGAGCGCCGCTCCCGGGGACGGTCCGGGGACGCGGGCCCCTTCCTTCCGAGGAGACGATCATGAGTACGTCGAGCACGCGGCTGCCCGAGGGCCGCTACGGCCGCTCCTCGGACCAGCGTGCCGACCGCACCCTCAAGGTCGTCGGCGGTGTGCTCGCCGTCCTGTTCACCGCCCTGATCGGCTGGTTCGGCTACCACTACGTAGCGCAGAACGAGATCAGCGCCGAGCTGATCCGCTTCGAGACCGGCCAGGACGCGGTGAAGGTGCACCTGGAGGTGCACAAGGACGCCGGCGTCGTCGGCTACTGCACCGTGCGCTCCCAGGCCTCGGACGGCGCCGAGGTCGGCCGGGCCGACTTCCGCTTCGACGGCGACGCCACCCGTATCGACCAGGTGGTCACGCTGCGCACCACCTCCCCCGGCACCAGCGCGGAGCTCGTCGGCTGTCACGCCGAATGACCGGGCGGGGAATACCCGGCCACTGACCTGCGCTGACGTGAAAACAGTGGCTTATGTCCTCCCCCTGCGGGCACTGAATTGTTAGGCTCGTGGTTTCGCCCGTCCCTGGGGGACCATCCTTCTGGGGAGGGCGATGCTTTGTATTCCCAGTACCTACGAGGAGCACCTGTGACCCAGACCAGCGAGAACGTCACCTGGCTGACCCAGGAGGCGTACAACAAGCTCAAGGACGAGCTTGAGTACCTTACTGGTCCCGCGCGCACGGAGATCGCCGCCAAGATCGCCGCCGCGCGTGAGGAGGGCGACCTGCGTGAGAACGGCGGGTACCACGCGGCCAAGGAGGAGCAGGGCAAGCAGGAGCTCCGGGTGCGCCAGCTCACCCAGCTTCTCGAGAACGCCAAGGTGGGCACGCCCCCGGCGACCGACGGCGAGGTGGCGCCCGGCATGGTCGTCACGATCGCCTTCGACGGTGACGAGGACGACACGCTGACCTTCCTGCTCGCCTCCCGCGAGTACGCGAGCTCCGAGATCGAGACCTACTCGCCGCAGTCCCCGCTGGGTTCCGGCGTGATGGGCCACAAGGTCGGCGAGGACGCGGAGTACGAGCTGCCGAACGGCAAGAAGGCCTCGGTGACGATCCTCAAGGCCGTGCCGTACGACGGCTGACCCGCCGCGCGCGAGTCCCCACGGGCCCCCGGCGCCCCGAGCGGCGCCGGGGGCTTCGTCATGCCGCCGCCGAGCGGTACTTGCGCACGGCCAGGGTGCGGAAGATCGCGATGATCAGCACCGAGTAGATCACCGACGCCCACACCGGGTGCTGCATCGGCCAGGCGTCCGAGGTGGAGACGCCCGGGTTGCCGAACAGCTCGCGGCACGCCTGGACGGTGGCGCTGAACGGGTTCCAGTCCGCGATGTGCCGCAGCCAGGGCGTCATGTTGCTGGAGTCGACGAAGGCGTTCGACACGAAGGTGACCGGGAACAGCCAGACCAGGCCGCCGGAGGTGGCCGCCTCGGGCGTGCGGACCGACAGGCCGATGACCGCGCCGATCCAGGTGAACGCGTACCCGGTGAGCAGCAGCAGGCCGAACGCGCCGAGCACCTCGCCGAAGCTGGTGTGCGTGCGCCAGCCGACCAGCAGGGCGACGACGGCGAGCACGAGCAGGGTGAGCGCCGTCTGCACCATGTCGGCGAGGGTGCGGCCGGTGAGCACCGCGCCGCGCGCCATCGGCAGGGAGCGGAAGCGGTCGATGAGCCCCTTGTGCATGTCCTCGGCGATGCCCGCGCCGGCCCCCGCCGTGGCGAAGGTGACGGTCTGGGCGAAGATGCCGGCCATCAGGAACTCGCGGTAGACCTGCGGGCTGGTGGAGCCGCCGATGTCCAGCGAGCCGCCGAACACGTACGAGAACAGCACCACGAACATGATCGGCTGGATCAGCCCGAAGATGACCACCTCGGGGATGCGGACCATGCGGATCAGGTTGCGCTTGGCGACGACCAGCGAGTCGCGGACGGAGCGGCTGAACGCGTTCCCGGGGGACGCGACCCGCACGGATTCGGTGACGGCACTCACTTCGCGGCCTCCTCGTCGTCGGACTGCGCGGACTCGGCGACATGGCCGGTGAGGGAGAGGAACACGTCGTCGAGGGTGGGGCGGCGCAGGCCGATGTCGTCGATCTCGATGCCCTCGGCGTCGAGCTCGCGGATGATCTCGGCGAGCAGCTTGGCCCCGCCGGAGACCGGCGTGGTGATCTTGCGCATGTGCTCCTCGACCGTGGTGTCGCCCTGGCCGATGCCGCGCAGGCTGTACTTGTCGAGGAGGGCGGCCGCGGTGCGGATGTGCTCGCGGTCGTGCACCACGACCTCGACGCGCTCGCCGCCGGTGCGGGCCTTGAGCTGGTCGGAGGTGCCCTGGGCGATGACCTTGCCCTGGTCGACGACCGCGATGTCGTGCGCCAGGTGGTCGGCCTCCTCCAGGTACTGCGTGGTGAGCAGCAGCGTGGTGCCGCCGGAGACGAGGTCCTTGATCACGTCCCAGAGCTGCTGGCGGTTGCGCGGGTCGAGTCCGGTCGTCGGCTCGTCCATGAACATCACGGGCGGGGAGACGACCAGGGCGGCGGCCAGGTCGAGGCGGCGGCGCATGCCGCCGGAGTAGGTCTTGGCCGTGCGGTCGGCCGCGTCCGCCAGGTGGAACTGCTCCAGCAGCTCGTCCGCGCGGGCCCGGGCGGCCTTGGCCCTCATCTGGTACAGCTGGCCGACCATCTGGAGGTTCTCCCGGCCGGTGAGGTACTCGTCGACGGCGGCGAACTGACCGGACAGACCGATCGAGCGGCGCACGGCGTCGGGGTGCTTCAGCACGTCGATCCCGGCGACGACGGCTCTGCCGCTGTCGGGACGCAGAAGCGTGGTGAGGCAGCGGACGGTGGTGGTCTTGCCCGCGCCGTTCGGCCCGAGCAGCCCCAGGACGGTCCCCTGCGGGACCTCGAGGTCGACGCCGTCCAGTGCCTTGACGTCTCCGAAGGTCTTCACCAGACCTTCGGCTTGGATGGCACCTGGCATATGAATCTCCACGTCATCGTGATTCTTCGGAAAAGCCTAGGTTCGTGTGCCTGCGTGTGCCGGGCGCCGCCCCGGGAGGAGGGCGGGGATCGCCGACGGTCACACCGTGACAGAGCACACACCATAACGCGATGTATCGCGTCTCTCAATGGGATTACCCGAAGGGGTGAAGCCGCGTCCGGCGTCAGCCCATGACCGTGTAACCCGCGTCGCGCAGGGCCTGCTGAACCTCGGCGCAGTGCGCCGGTCCCTTGGTCTCCAGGTGCAGCTCGACCTCCGCCTCCGTGAGTCCCAGCCGCGGGTCCGTCCGCACGTGGCTCACGTCGAGGACGTTAGCGTCGACCACTGACAACGCCCCCAGGAGCGAGGCCAGGGCGCCCGGCCGGTCTGTCAGGCGCAGTCGTACGGCCAGGTAGCGGCCCTGCGCCGCCATGCCGTGCCGCAGCACCCGCTCCATCAGCACCGGGTCCACGTTCCCGCCGGACAGCACCGCGACCACCGGTCCCTCGAAGGCCTCCGGCCGGCTCAGCAGCGCCGCGACCGGGCTCGCCCCGGCCGGCTCGACGACCAGCTTGGCCCGCTCCAGGCACAGCAGCAGCGCGGCCGACAGCTCGTCCTCGGTGACCGTGCACACCTCGTCCACCAGCTCGCCGACCAGCGCGAACGGCACGTCACCCGGCCGCCCCACCTTGATCCCGTCGGCCATCGTCACGGGGTGGTTCAACGACACCGGGCGCCCGGCGGCCAGCGACGGCGGGTAGGCGGCCGCGCCCTCCGCCTGCACGCCGACGATCCGCACGTCCGGCCGCAGCGACTTCACCGCGACCGCGATCCCGGCCGCCAGCCCTCCCCCGCCGACCCCGACGACGATCGTCCGCACCTCGGGGCACTGCTCCAGGATCTCCAGACCCACCGTGCCCTGCCCGGCGATGATGTCCGGGTGGTCGAAGGGGTGGATGAACACCGCGCCCGTCTCGCGCGCGTACTCCTGCGCCGCGGCCAGCGACTCGTCCACCACCTGCCCGTGCAGGCGGACCTCGGCGCCGTACTCCCGGGTCGCGCTGATCTTCGGCAGGGGGGCGCCCTTCGGCATGAACACCGTCGAGTGCACGCCGAGCAGCGACGAGGCCAGTGCCACTCCCTGCGCGTGGTTGCCCGCGCTCGCCGCGACGACCCCCGCGGCCCGCTCCTCGGGGAGCAGCCCGGCGATCCGCACGTACGCGCCGCGCAGCTTGAAGGAGCCGGTGCGCTGGAGGTTCTCGCACTTCAGCAGCACCGGCGCGCCCACCTGCGCGGACAGGTGCCGGCTGCCCTCCATCGCGGTCGTGCGGGCCACGCCGGAGAGCATCTTGTGAGCGCCGCGCACGTCGTCGAGGGTGACGGTGCGCAGACGGTCGGCCGTGCTGTAGCTCATGCCTCCAGCATCGCAGTTTCCACAGGGACGGCCCCGGTGTGACCAACCCGCGGACGACCGCTTTGCACAGCCCCGGTACGGTCCGCGCCCCGGCCGCGTACCCTGTCGTCCCATCAGCAGCCCATCACGAAGTGAGCCCCCCGCCATGCCCACTACACCTGAAATGTCGATGGACATGACGCCCGATCTGACCGCGGTCGGCGACACCGGTCTTCTCGACACTCTGCAGCACGAGGTGGCGCTCTTCGCCCGCCGCGCCGAACAGACCCGGCTCGGCGGGGTCGGCCAGGTGCGGAACTCCATGGACCGCGCCGCCTACCTGCTGCTCAACCGGCTGGACAAGGAAGGCCCGATGGGCGTCAAGGCCCTGGCCGCGAGCATGGGGATCGACTCCTCCACCGTCACCCGGCAGGTGGCGCCGCTCGTGGACACCGGCCTGGTCACGCGGACCTCGCACCCCGACGACGGCCGCGCCGTCGTGCTCCAGCTCTCCCCGCGCGGCCAGGCCCGCCTGGAGGAAGTACGCGCCTCCCGGCGGCAGTTGATGGCCGAGCTGACCGAGGACTGGGCGCCGGAGGAGCGGGAGGCGTTCTGCGCGCTGCTCACCCGGTTCAACGGCGCGCTGTCCGCCCGGATGGCCGGGCACGACCGCGGCGACTCCTGACCCGGCAGCGCTCCCGCAGCGTGCGCGCCTCTTGACCCGGGGCGCGCCCTGGCCTGATATGTGGAGGGGGACCTCGTCCGGCGCACGGCGCGGGGCGGCTCTCCGCGGGGGCTTCGGGAGGTGCGGGTGCGACCACGGCATGCGTGTGACGACGTCCGTCGCGCCCAGGAGTTCCGGGCGTACGTGGCGGGCGCGGGCGGACGGCTGCTGCACACCGCGACCCTGCTGACCGCCGAGCCCCGGGACGCCAACCCGCGCGCCCAGCGCCTGCTCACCCTGGCCCTGACCCGTACGTACGCCTGCTGGGACCGTCTGCACGGCGAGGACCCGTACGACCACACCCGGCGCTATCTGATGATCAGGTTCGCGCTCAGCACCCTGCGGTACGGCGGGCGGCTCCCCTTCCGGCCGCCGCCCGGCGGCCCGCTGGCCGGGCTGAGCCCGCAGGAGCGGCTGATCCTGGTGATGCGGCTGCACGAGGGCATCGGCGAGGACCAGACGGCGGCCCTGCTGGGCCTGCCGACGGAGCGCGTACGGGCCGTGCAGAACCGTGCGATGGCCGTCGTGCTGCGTCCCGCGCCCAGGCCCGCCCCCTCGCTGGGCCGCGCCGGCACGGTGCCGTCATGACCGGGGAGGGGGCGGCCGGTGAACCGTTCACACCGTGAGGAGCGGGTGCGGAGGCTGATGGTGGCGGGCCCGCCGGCGCTGCCGCCCGACCTCGCCGCGGAGGCGGTGCGGCGCGGTGCCCGTAAGCTCCGGCGCCGCACCTGCGCCCGGCGCGTGCTGTGGCTGCTGCTGTGCGCGGCGGCCGTGGTGTTCACGGTGTGGGCGCTGACCGCCCGGCCCTGGGTGGAGCCGCCGTCCGACACGACCCCACCCCTGACCGGCTGGTGACCGGGCCTTTCTCCGCTGTCCGGCAGCGTTCTAGCGGCCGAGTGCTTGCTGAAGGTCCTCGAGCAGGTCGTCGGCGTTCTCGATGCCGACGGACAGACGCACCAGGTCGGCCGGTACCTCCAGCTGCGAGCCGGCCACCGACGCGTGCGTCATCCGGCCCGGGTGCTCGATCAGCGACTCGACGCCGCCCAGGGACTCACCCAGGGTGAACACCTTCGCACGGTTGCAGACCTCGACGGCCGCCTGCTCGCCGCCCTCGACGCGGAAGGAGATCATGCCGCCGAAGGAACGCATCTGCTTGGCGGCGACCTCGTGACCGGGGTGGTCGGGCAGACCCGGGTACAGCACGCTCGTGACGCGCGGGTGGCGGGTGAGCATGTCGGCGACGCGGGTCGCGTTCTCGCTGTGGCGGTCCATGCGCACCGACAGCGTCTTGGTGCCGCGCAGCACCAGCCACGAGTCGAAGGGCCCGGCTACCGCGCCCATCGCGTTCTGGTGGAACGCGAGCTCCTCGCCCAGCTCCGCGTCGGCGGTGACCAGGGCGCCGCCGACGACGTCCGAGTGGCCGCCCATGTACTTGGTCAGGGAGTGCACGACGACGTCCGCGCCGAGCGCCAGCGGCTGCTGGAGGTACGGCGTGGCGAAGGTGTTGTCGACGACCAGCCGTGCGCCGGCGTCCCGCGCCACCTGGGCCACGGCGGCGATGTCGGTGATGCCGAGCAGCGGGTTGGAGGGGGTCTCCACCCAGACCACCTTGGTCTTCGGGGTGATCGCGGCCCGCACCGCCGCCGGGTCGGAGGTGTCGGCCACCGACCACTCCACGCCCCAGCGCGCCACGACCTTCGCGAACAGGCGGAACGTGCCGCCGTACGCGTCGTTCGGGATGACCACGTGGTCGCCGGGCGCGAGCAGCGTGCGCAACAGGCAGTCCTCGGCCGCCAGTCCGGACGCGAACGCGAGCCCGCGGCGGCCGCCCTCGAGGGCGGCCAGGTTCTCCTCCAGCGCGGTCCTGGTCGGGTTGGCGCTGCGGCTGTACTCGTAACCGCCGCGCAGGCCTCCGACGCCGTCCTGCTTGTAGGTGGACACCTGGTAGATCGGCGGGACGACCGCGCCCGTCAGGGGGTCGGCGGTGTTGCCCGCGTGGATCGCGAGCGTCTCGAAGTGCTGACTGATGTGCCTGTCGCTCATGCGCCCGAGGGTAGTGCGCGGAACGGTGTGATGACGTCCGCCGCCGGTCCGGGCGGGGCGAAGGGGCCTTTTCGGGCGGGCGCCGGGGTTTTTCCACAGGTACGGGCCACGGGTTGGCCATTCGGCCGCGCGGTCTGGTTCGCTTGTGACATGGAGATTCTGTGGGTTCTGATCGCCCTCCTCATGATCGGCTTCGTGCTGCTGCCGTTCCTGCGGCGCCGGCGCGGCGCCGTGGGTCTCGTCCCGGCCGGCCACCCGGACGCGGCGGACCCGGCGAACTACGGCTTCGCGCGCCAGGAGGAGCTGGACATCCGCATGCCCGGCCCCGACCAGGACCTGCTGGACGTCCTCGACGTGGTCCAGCGCACCCAGGACTACCGCGCGGCGCAGCAGCTGCTGGCGGGCACACCCGCGGACGGCGAGCAGCGCTGGCAGCGGGTGCAGGCGTTCGCGGGCGCCGCGTCCCTGGAGCTGGCGCAGCGGCCCGGCGGGGTCTCCGAGGCGCCGGGCGGCCAGTGGCTGCGGGTGTGGCGCTCGGAGATGCCCAAGGACGCGGGCGGCGCCGCGGTCCACGCGGAGTTCCTGGTGCAGCAGGCGTGGCGCACGGCCGCGCCCGGCTCGGACGAGTTCCGGATCATCATGGAGGAGGCGAAGGCGGCGTGCGGCGAGGCCGCCCTGCTGGCCCCCGGCGACCCGGTGCCGTACATCGTGGAGCTGTCCGTGGCGCGCGGACTCGGTTACTCGCAGCAGGAGTTCGAGCAGGTCTGGCTGAAGATCCTGGACCGCGCCCCGGCGCACATGGGCGCGCACCTGGCCGCGCTGCACTACTGGTGCGAGAAGTGGCACGGCTCTCGGCAGCAGGCGTACGACTTCGCGGAGGCCGCGGCGGCGCGGGCGCCCGAGGGGTCGCTGCTGGCCGCGATGCCGCTGTTCGCGGTGTTCGAGCACCTCCCGGAGGTGAATCTGGTCAGCGGGTTCTACCAGACCGAGGTCGTCTCCAAGGCGATACACGGCGCGCTGCACGCGGTGCACTCGGCCCGCCCGGACGACCCGATGCTCGCGCACGCACGGCACATGCTGATCTTCTTCCTGGTGCGCTCCGAGCGCTGGGCGGAGGCCATGGGCCAGCTCGTACACGTCGACGGGCACGTCGGCGCCCTGCCGTGGACGCTCTCCCCGGACCCGGCCGCCGAGTTCGCGGTGTACCGCGCCCTGGCGGTCGCCGGCTACGAGGCGAACGGCGGCAGCCCGGCCACGCTGCCGCACTGACGTCAACACCCGCGCGACGCCCCGGTGTTTGTCCGTATTTTGACCCGTCCGCACCCATATTCTTGACCCCTGCGAGGCCACAACGGGCCTCCGGTGGAGGAGTCGGGTGTGGCGAACGTGCGGGTCTACGAGCTGGCCAAGAAGGTCGGGGTCGACAGCGAGGTCGTCCTGGACAAGATGACCGAACTGGGCCACTTCGTGCGGTCGGCGTCGGCCACCGTGGAGGCGCCGGTGGTCCGGGAGCTGATCGACGCCCTGGGAGTCGTGCGGGAGACGGCCGCGTCCCTGCCCCGGGTGCCGCCGCCCGCGGCGCCGCCCGCCGGTTCGGTGCTGCGGCCGACGCACCACGAGTGGGACCCCACGTCCCGCTGGAAGCCGCTGCAGTCCTTCGACCCGCGCCGGGTCGGGCCGTACACGGTGCTGCGGCGGATCGGCAGCGGGTCGATGGGCCGGGTGTTCCTCGGGCGCACCCCGGCCGGGAGGCTGCTCGCCGTCAAGGTCGTCAAGGAGGAGCTGGCCGACGACCTGGAGTTCCGCGGGCGCTTCCAGCGTGAGGTGGCCGCCGCGCGGGGCGTGAACGGCTTCTACGCACCACCCGTCGTGGACGCGGACACCACCGGGGACATCCCCTGGCTGGCCACCGCGTACGTCTCGGCGCCGTCCCTGAAGGACCTCGTCGACGCGTGCGGGCCGCTGCCGCTGAGGGCGCTGCGCTGGGTGGCCGCACAGCTGGTCGAGGCGCTGCGCTCGGTGCACGCGGCGGACATCGTCCACCGCGACCTCAAGCCGTCCAACGTGCTGGTCGGCGTGGACGGCCTGCGCGTGATCGACTTCGGGCTCGCCCTGGCGGCGGCCGCCGCGGCCAGCAAGCTGACCGTCGCGCACACCACGCTGGGGACGCCCGCCTTCATGTCGCCCGAGCAGGCGCTGGACGCCCGGAAGGTGACGTCCGCGAGCGACGTGTACGCGCTGGGCGCGGTGCTGGTGTTCGCCGCGACCGGGCACAGCCCGTACCCGGGCAGCGACCCGGTGCGCACCATGCTCCGCATGCAGACCGAGGCGCCCGACCTGAGCGGGGTGCCGGAGGCCTTCGTGGACGTGGTCGCGCCCTGTCTGCGGCCGGCCCCGGACGGGCGCCCCGGTCTGGACGAACTGCTGGACCGCATCGTGCGGGACATGGAGCCGGGCCCGGACGGGCTGTACCGGCCCTCGGAGCTGCTGCCGCCGGCGGCCTTCGAGTTCCTCGGACTCCAGGACGTGTGACGAGCGGGGACGTGCCGAAGAACGGGACGTGTGATGAACGGAGCAGGAGTGCAGGAAGTCATCTACCTGTCCGACCGGAAACTCTCGCAGTTTCTGCCCGGACTGCGGTCCGCCTGGCCCCGGCAGCGGGTCAGCGTCTCCATGCCGTTCGGCGGGGTGGAGGTGGACCCGTCGCCCGGCCCCGCGTCCGACCTGTGGGGCAGGCATCTGCTGCGGGTGGTTCGCCGGGTCGAGGAGTCGGCGCGCTGGTACACGGAGGCGGGGGTGCGGCCGGGGCAGTGGATCGCCTTCGAGGCGCCGCTCAACTACTTCGTCCTGGACGGCGCCGACCCGACGATGGTGTTCTTCGCGGACGCCCCGGTGCCGGACCGCCCGGTCCGGCTGCTGCTGCACGGCTCGGTGGACCATCTGATCGCGGGTCCGCCGGCCCGCGTCACCGACGAGACCCGCCAGTCCGGCACGCTCGTGCGGAATCTGCTGGGCTCGGACGCCAGCGCGCCCGGCGCGCTGCTCGCCGCCCTCTCCGACGACCTCGGCACCGGTCCGGACGGCCGCCGCCCCTCCCTGGTCACCGCGCTCCACGCCCTGCTGGCCCGCATCGACGCTCAGACCCACCCGGAGACGGCGGCGACGATGCGCGGCTACGCCCGCGTCACCACGGGCTTCCCCGCCACGAAGCTGCCCGGCCTGCTGGTCGCGAGCCCTCTGTACGTGGAGTACACGGACGCGTGATGTCCAGGGTCACGGCGCTTCCCGGAGGAGGGGCGGGCGGCTCAGGCGGTCCAGGCGGCCGGCAGGGCGTCCAGGGACAGGCCCTCCTCCTCCGGTTCCTCCGCGTCGGGAGGGGCGGGCGCGTTCTCGGGCGCGTCGGGTCCTTCCTGCACCGGGGCCTCCTGGCGACGGCTGCGGCCGGGTGGGGCCGGTCGGTGGGCTGATCGTCACCGTGCCACCTTCCCGGGCCACGGCGCAGTAGTCCGTCCGGCACCGGGCCGTCGCGGCGGCACGGCCGCGACGGCACGGTGCGCGCGGACTCAGATCGTGGCCGTGTCGATCACGAAGCGGTAGCGGACGTCGCTGTTCTCGACGCGCTCGTAGGCCTCGTTGATCTCGGACGCGGCGATCAGCTCGATCTCCGCGCCGATGCCGTGCTCGGCGCAGAAGTCCAGCGTCTCCTGCGTCTCGGAGATGCCGCCGATCATCGAGCCGGCCAGCGACCGGCCGCCGCCGATCAGCGAGAACAGGTTCAGCGAGATCGGCTCCTCGGGGGCGCCCACGTTCGCCAGGGTGCCCTCGGGCTTGAGCAGCGACAGGTACGCGGCGAAGTCCAGCGGCGCCGACACCGTCGACACGATCAGGTCGAAGGAGCCGCGCAGCTCCTCGAAGGTCTTCGGGTCGCTGGTGGCGTGGTAGTGGTCGGCGCCGAGCCGCAGCCCGTCGTCCTTCTTGCGCAGGGACTGCGACAGCACCGTCACCTCGGCGCCCATCGCGTGCGCGATCTTCACGCCCATGTGGCCCAGGCCGCCCATGCCGACGATCGCGACCTTGCGGCCGGGGCCCGCACCGAAGCGCTTCAGCGGGGAGTACAGGGTGATGCCCGCGCACAGCAGCGGCGCGGCGACGTCGAGGGCGAGCCCGTCGGGGATGCGCACGACGAAGTTCTCGTCGACGACGACCTTCTCGGAGTAGCCGCCGTAGGTGGGCTCACCGTCCCGGCCGATGCCGTTGTAGGTCGGGGTCTGGCCGTTCAGGCAGTACTGCTCCTTGCCCGCCCGGCACATCTCGCACTCGCGGCAGGAGTCGACCATGCAGCCCACGCCCACCCGGTCGCCGACCTTGAACCGGGTCACGCCGGGGCCGACCTCGGAGACGACTCCCGCTATCTCGTGGCCGGGGACCATCGGGAAGATCGCCTCGCCCCAGCCCTCACGGACCTGGTGGATGTCCGAGTGGCAGATCCCGGCGAACTTGATGTCGATCAGCACGTCGTGCTCGCGGACGGCCCGCCGCTCGACGGTGGTGCGCTCCAGCGGTGCCTTGGCGGCGGGCGCGGCGTACGCGGCGACAGTGGTCATACGAAGGTTCTCCTCCTCGAAGGGTCGTGCGCCCGGGATCTCTCCTCCCGGGCCCGCACGGTGTCCAGCCTGCGACAACGGGCGGCGCGTACCCGGACTTCCCGGTTGCCTACGCACGCTGTGCCTACCACTGGCGGGGACAGGCACGAGGTGCGTACGAACGGGCACCATGGACCTATGGACGAGCACAGGGACGACCCGGCCGGCGTGCGGGGCGGCCTGGACCCGCGTGCCGAGCTGAGCGAGTTCCTGCGCACGCGGCGGGCCCGGCTGAAGCCGCGGGACGTGGGGCTGCCGGACCTCGGACGGCACCGCAGGGTGCCCGGTCTGCGCCGGGAGGAGCTGGCGCAGCTCGCCGGGGTGTCCGTGGCGTACTACACACGTCTGGAGCAGGGCAACGGGCGCAACGTGTCGGCGGAGGTCCTCGACGCGATCGCCCGCGCGCTGCGGCTGAGCGACGCCGAGCACACGCATCTGACGCATCTCGCCCGGCCGGGCCGGCGCCGCAGGCCCCCGGAGCCCCGCAGCCGTCAGACCCGTCCGGCGCTGCGGCAGCTGCTGGAGGCGATGGAGACGGTGCCGGCGTACGTGGTGGGCCGGCGCTCGGAGATCCTCGCCTGGAACCGGATGGCGACGGCGGTCTTCGGCGACTGGGGCGCGCTGCCGCCGCAGGAGCGCAACTGGGCGCGGATGGTCTTCCTCGACCCCGCGCAGCGCGAGCTGTTCGTGGAGTGGGAGCAGAAGGCCTGCGACATGGTCGCCTATCTGCGCATGGACGCGGGACGACACCCGGACGACCCCGCGCTGTCCGCCCTGGTGGGCGAACTGTCCGTGAAGAGCGAGGAGTTCCGCACGCTGTGGGCGCGGCACGACGTCAAGGAGAAGAGCCACGGCGTGAAGCGGCTGCGGCACCCGCTGGTCGGTGAGCTGACGCTGCTGTGGGAGTCGCTCCGCCCGGCCGGGGAGGCCGAGCAGTCGCTGGTGACGTACTGCGCGGAGGCCGGGTCGCCGTCGGCCGAGGCGCTGCGCCTGCTGGGCAGCTGGAACGCGCACGCGCCGGCGGACGGGCCGCGGACACCGGCCGCCTGAGAGGCGGGACGGGCAGGGAAACGGCAACGGCCCGCCGGAGGCAGGCGCCTCCGGCGGGCCGTCACCGGTCGCGGACTACTTGCCGTAGTAGG
The DNA here is from genome assembly GCF_022869105.1 of Streptomyces sp. BJ20. NCBI lineage: Bacteria > Bacillati > Actinomycetota > Actinomycetes > Kitasatosporales > Streptomycetaceae > Streptomyces > Streptomyces sp. BJ20. The sequence goes on along the minus strand of NZ_CP094918.1, from coordinate 936,946 downwards.
CGTTGTGGACCGTGATCAGGGACGCGTTGCCCTTCTTGTCGGTGATCTTGGCGCGGAAGGAGACCGCCTTCCCCTTCGCGGGGTTCTTGACGGTGATCCTGCCCTTCGTGACCGTGGTCTTCTTCCAGGTCTTGCCGCCGTTGTAGGAGACGTGGACCGCCAGGGACTTGAGGTTCTTGCCCCGGGCGGCGCCTTCCACGACGACCGGGAAGGTGGCCTTCTTGCCGGCCGGGACCTTGCTGTCCAGCCCGGTGACCGCGGCGAACCGGGCCGAGGAGACGGGCAGCTGCTTCTCGCCCGACGTCTTCTTGGAGCGGAAGGTCCAGCTCGCGTCGATGCGGGTGGACGCGGCGGCGACCTTGGCGCTCCGCCTGACCGAGGTGGTCAGCCGGTAGGCGGCGTCACCGGACGGGACGGTGAAGCCCTCCTCGCCGAACAGCGGGTCGTTGTTGGAGCCGACCTTCTTGCCGTTGCGGTAGAGGGTCGTGACGGCGGACGAGAAGTCCGAGGAGCCCGCGTGCCCCTTGCCGTCCGCGAACAGCGGAATCAGGCCGTAGATGCTGTTGCCGTCGCGGAAGACGCCGTAGGACGAGGTGAGACGCGGGCCGAAGACGGCCGTGTTCACGGTCTCCTTGTAGGTCTTGCCGCCCTTGTAGGTCCTGCCGGCGCCGATGCTGTAGCCGGCTTCGTAGACGGGCCAGCCCTCCTCGTCGACCCCGCCGAGCTGCTCGAAGTCGAGGTCCCACGTCACGCCGTTGACCGTGGACAGGTACAGCGTGCGGGTGCTGGGCAGCTTCTGCTCCTGGGAGAAGCCGGTCGCGCCCGAGCCGCCTGGCAGCCAGCCGAACGCGCCGACGGCGCCCTTCTTGCCGCTCGCCGCGGCGCCCATGCCGACCTGGACGGTGGCGAACTCCTTGGCCTTGAAGGCGCGGGTGTAACCGGTGGCGACCTTCTTCACCTTGCCGCCGCTGACGGCGCTGTACTGCGCCTTGGCGCCGTTGCTGAAGTGGGCGTTCCACTGCTGGCTCAGCGTGCCGTTCGTGATCTGCGGGCCGAGGTGCGCGGTGCGGAAGCCGCTGAAGCTGTCCAGCCACCAGCCGTAGGAGACCGCGCCGTCGTTCGTCTCGATCGTGAAGTCGGTCGCGGCGAACTGCGCCTTGGCGCCCTTGCCCGGCACGGTCACCTTGACCGGCTTGGCCTTGCGGGCGTCCAGCGTCACCGATGTGTTCCTGGTGACGTCCAGCCTGGGCTGCGCGAGCCAGTCGGCGCCCCGCCACTTCTCCGGGTCGGCGCCCACGAACACGCTGGCGTCCAGGACGTAACCGCCCTTGGGCACGCGCACGCTGACCGTGCCGTCGGCCTCGTACGGCGCGTACGACCGGTCCTTGCCGAGGCCGGTGAGGCCCGACAGGTACGCCGAGTAGTTCGCGGTGGCCTTGCCGGAGCGGTCGAGGACCTTCAGCGTGACGGTGTAGGACTCGACCTCGCGCTCCACCGCGGCGGCGGTGCGCACGCTCTGGCCGGCGCCGGTGGCGACCACGTACGCCGAGTACGTGCCGTCGACCGTGCCGCCGAGGCGGGTGTCCGCGGTGACGTCCACGGAGGCCGTGCCGTTCGCCGGGACGGTCAGGGTGGAGGCGCCGAGGGTGAAGAAGCCGGCCGGGGCGGCCTTGCCGTTCGGGCCGGTCGCGGTCGACGTCAGCTTCAGCGTGACGTCCTCTGTGCCGAGGTTGCGGTAGGTGAGCTTCTTGGTGACCGGCTTGTCGTCGGCGTGCGGCCACTGCTGCACGCCGAAGCTCAGCGACACCGGCTCCGCGATCACGGTCTGCGCGATCGCCTTGTCCACCTGGACACGTCCCGAGCCCTGCTCGAACGGGGTGTACTTGCCGTCCTTGGTGGAGGCGGTCAGCGCGCCCTTCAGCTCCGTGTACTTCCACTCCGGGTGCTGTTGCTTGAGCAGCGCGGCGGCGCCCGCGACGTGCGGGGTGGCCATCGAGGTGCCGGAGATGGTCATGTAGCCGGCCGGCTTCTCGCCGACCTCCTTGGCGATCTCGTTGCCCTTCGCCGAGGCGGCCGTGATGTCCACGCCGGGGGCGGTGACGTCCGGCTTGACGGCGCCGTCGCCGAGGCGCGGGCCGGTGGAGGAGAACTCGGCGAGCTTGTCCTTGTCGTCGACGGCGCCGACGGTGAGGGCCGATTCCGCGCTGCCCGGCGAGCCGATCGACTGCGGGCCCTCGTTGCCCGCCGCGATGGCGAACAGGATGCCCTTCTCGGCGGACAGCTTGTCGACCGCCGCCTCCAGCGGGTCGGTCTCCGGGGTGTCCATGCCGCCGAGGCTCATGTTGACGATGTCGGCGCCCTGGGCGGCCGCCCACTCCATGCCGGCGAGGATCCCGGAGTCGTCGCCGAAGCCCGAGTCGTCGAGGACCTTGCCGTTGAGGATCTTCGCGCCGGGCGCGACACCCTTGTACTTGCCCTTGGACTGTGCGCCCGTGCCGGCCGCGATGGACGCGACGTGGGTACCGTGGCCGACCACGTCACCGGTGCCGGGCGCGGAGGTGAAGTTCTTGGCCGCGGTCACCTGGCCCTTGAGGTCCGGGTGGGCCGCGTCCACACCGGTGTCCAGGACGGCGATCTTGACGCCCTTGCCGTCGTAGCCGGCCTCCCACGCCTTCGGGGTGCCGATCTGTCCGACCGAGGTGTCCAGGGACGCCTTGCGGACGCCGTCCAGCCAGACGCGGGCGACACCGGAGGCGGTGCGGTCGCCGTCGGTGACGGCCTCCCACAGTTCGGCCGTGGCCTCGCGCGGCGTCTGCACCGCGTCAGCGTTCAGGGACGTCAGCGCCCGGCGGACCGTGCCCGCGTCGCGGACGTCGGCCTTGGCGGTCTTCGCGGCGCCCCGGTAGCCGACGATGACCTGCAGACCGCCGCGGTGCGCGGTGCGGGTCGCCGCCTTGTTCAACTCGGTGACGTCGAAGAGACGCTGGTCCAGCTTGCCGGTCGCGACCAGCCGCGCGGCGTCGGCCGGGACGACCAGCGTGCGGCCGTCGCTGCGGCGGATCTGGACGGGTATGTTCTCCCGGCCCTCGGCCGGCTCCAGGCCCACGACGCGGCCCTTGGCGTCCAGTGCGACCCGGTCACCGGTGATGAGGGTGACCCGGTGCTTCCCCTTGAGCGCGGCCGCGTCGGCGGACGAGCCGGCGGCCGTGCCGCCCTCCCCGTTCGCCGACGCGGGGCCGGCCATGCCCGCCGCGAGCGCCACAGCGGTCGCCGTGGCGATCGTGGCCGCGCATGCTCTTTTGACTTGTCTGCGCAAGGTTCCCCCTAGCGAGATCTCCGGGCGGCAGAAGTGTCACCCGGCCGGGGGTGGTCTCGTACGCCTGCGCGCACCCCCCGGTGCTCGGAGTATGCCGACCGGTGATCAAGCGGCTCAAGGGGGATCGGGAGTGGTCGCGAAGTCGCCGGGTGACTGTGATGTGGCCGTCGGAACTCCGTTACAGAATCGCGTGGTTGGGGCGGGAGGGGCAGAGACGGACGATGCCCCCGTCACCGCTCCCGAGGGAGGGGACGAGGGCATCGGCCGGGTGGTGTGGGTCCGTCGTGGCGGAGGGGGCGTCAGACCGCGGAGCCCGCCTTCCACTGCTCCCAGCTCATGTTCCAGCCGTTGAGGCCGTTGTCCGGGGCGATGGTCTTGTCGCCGGTGTTCTGCACGACGACGACGTCACCGACGATGGAGTTGTTGTAGAACCAGGCGCCCGGCGTGCTCGGGTCGTTGGCGCCCTTGGTGTCGGCGAGGCCCACGCAGCCGTGGCTGGTGTTGACGCTGCCGAAGATGGACTTCGCACCCCAGTAGTTGCCGTGGATGAAGGTGCCGGAGGTGCTCAGCCGCATGGCGTGGGGCACGTCCTTGATGTCGTACTCGCCCTTGCCGTCGTCGTCGGTGAAGCCGACCGTGGCGCCGTTCATCCGGGTCTCCTTGAACTTCTCGGAGATCACCATCTGGCCCTCGTACGTCTTGTTCTCGGGCGCGCCGGCGGAGATCGGGATGGTCTTGACGGTCTTGCCGTTCTGCGTGACCTTCATCTGCTTGGTCTTGGCGTCGACGTAGGAGACCTGGTTGCGCCCGATCTTGAAGGTGACCGCCTTCTGCTGGACGCCGTAGACGCCCTCGGCGCCCTCGACCCCGTCGAGGGCCAGCTTCAGCGTGACGGTGGAGCCCTCCTGCCAGTACTGCTCGGGGCGGCAGTCCATGCGGTTGGCGTTGAACCAGTGGCAGGCCACCTCCTGGCCGCTGCTGGAGGACACCTCGATGCCCTTCTGCACGGCGGCCTTGTTGGTGATGGCCTTGTCGAAGTTGATCGACACGGGCATGCCGACGCCGACCGTGGTGCCGTCGTCCGGGGTGAAGTTGCCGATGAAGCTGTTGGACGGGGAGACCGTCGTGAAGGACGCGTTCTCGTGGGCGACGAGGCCCTCGGAGTCCTTCGCGGAGGCCGACAGCTTGTAGGTGGTGGCGCGCTCGAGCTGGCCGCTGGGCTTCCAGCTCTTCTTGTCGGCCGATATCTGGCCCTCGACGGCGGTGCCGTCGGCGGTGGTCATGGTGACCTCGGTGAGCTCGCCCTTGTCGACGGTCACCGTGGCCGAGTTGTTGATGGAGGCGTTCGTCGAGCCGTCCTTGGGCGTGATCTTGATCTGCGCCTCGGAGGACTTCTTGGCCGCCGCCTCGTCGACCTGCGCCTGCGAGGTGTCCTTGCTGTCGGACCCCGCGGCGTCGTCGCCCCCGCCGGAGCACGCCGAGAGCACCAGAACTCCGCCGAGCAGAGCGGACGCGGCCGCCAGACCCCTGCGCCGCCGCTTACCGTCCGTCATCACACGCTTCTCCATCGTTGCCAGAATCCCAACCCCACGAGGCCCCTGGCGGGAGCCGAGACGCCTCGTCCACAACCTTCAACGCTACGACCGGGTGATCCGGTTCCCGAGTCCCACGCATGTGGGACTCACCACGTCCGCCGTTGCGGACCGCGGGAACGCCGGTCAGTGCGCCGATTGAGACGTGCAACCCCGGGACGTCGGTTGCCCCCCGGGGTCAACTTTTCCCCAAGTCGCCTCAGCCGGCGCGAAACCCGCCGCCTGGGACGCGTCGTGGTGGGACTCTTCGTCGTCGGACTCGTCTTCGCAGTCCTCGTCGAACCGGTCGCCATCCTCGTCGCCCTTTCCCCCTTCACGCGAGTACGGGTCGTGATCCAACCGTCCACCGCCTCACACCCTCCACCCCGGCCGACCCCCCGGAACCCCCGCCGACCAGTACGAACGGATACGTAAGAGAGCACGGGGATTCTTACTGTGGCCTCGGTCACAAGCCTTTGTGCGCAAGCTCGTTCACCACCTGCGCATCCTCCCCTTGGGGCGAAACCGGGCAATTCCCCACACACCTCGCGGACTCACCGCCGGAGCGCACAGAGAAGGGCTCCCGTGACTTTCCTGTGACCCGCGCGGTTCACTACCATCAGCCCACACGGCCAATTCGCCAGCGCCACAAGGGGATCGATATTCCGTGTCATCCGCGCTCCGTCCGTTGCTGACCGCCACCGCCGCGGGCACCCTGCTGTGCGCCCTGTGGTTCGTCCCGTCCGCGAACGCGACCTCGGACGCCCCGGCCAGGACCTCGCCGTCCGCGAGCCCGTCCCCGCAGGTCACCGAGCAGGCGAGAAGCGTGTCGAGCGCGACGACGGCCAACCTGGAGAGCACCGGCCAGGAGGTCCGCCTCGCGGACACCGGCAGCTTCGACAGCACCCCGTACATCGTCGGCGGCACGGCCTGTCTGGCCCTCGGCGCCGGCTTCGTCGTCTATTCGGTCCGCCGGGAGCGCCTGGAGTTCTGAGCGCCCCCTCCCCACGGCGTACCGGGGCCCCGCGGAGTCGTCCGCGGGGCCCCGGCCGTTTCACCTCAGAGGCCCTGTGACCCGCTCCACGGCCTCGACCAGCCGCCCGTCGCGCACGAAGGTCTCCGCGGCGGCGAGGTCGGGCGCCAGGTACCGGTCGGGGCCGGGACCGCCCACACCGGCCTCCCGCAGCGCCTTCAGCACCGCCCGCGTCGCCGGGGCGGGCGTGAGGCCCTCGCGCAGTTCCACGGCCCGTGCGGCGGCGTACAGCTCCACGGCGACGACCCTGGTCAGGCCGTCGACGGCGGTGCGCAGCTTGCGTGCCGCGGACCAGCCCATGGAGACGTGGTCCTCCTGCATCGCGGACGACGGGATGGAGTCCGCCGACGCCGGCACGGCGAGCCGCTTCAGCTCGCCGACCAGGGCGGCCTGCGTGTACTGGGCGATCATCAGCCCGGAGTCGACGCCGGCGTCGTCGGCGAGGAACGGCGGCAGTCCGTGGCTGCGGTTCTTGTCCAGCAGCCGGTCGGTACGGCGCTCCGTGACGGAGGCGAGGTCGGCGGCGGCGATGGCGAGGAAGTCCAGGACGTAGGCGACCGGAGCGCCGTGGAAGTTGCCGTTGGACTCGACGCGCCCGTCAGCCAGAACCACCGGGTTGTCCACGGCGGCGGCGAGTTCCCGCTCGGCGACCAGCCGGGCGTGCGCGAGGGTGTCGCGTCCGGCGCCGGCGACCTGCGGGGCGCAGCGCACGGAGTAGGCGTCCTGGACCCGAGGCGCGTCGTCCTGGTGATGCCCGGTCAGACCCGAACCCTGTAGAACGGCCAGCATGTTGGCGGCGCTGGCGGCCTGACCGGGGTGCGGGCGGATGGCGTGCAGCTCGGGCGCGAGCACCTTGTCGGTGCCGAGCAGCGCCTCCAGGCTCAGCGCGGCGGTGACGTCGGCGGACCGGTAGAGGAGGTCCAGGTCGGCGAGGGCCATGACCAGCATGCCGAGCATGCCGTCGGTGCCGTTGAGGAGGGCGAGTCCTTCCTTCTCGCGCAGTTCGACGGGCCGGATCCCGTGCTTGGCCAGCAGGTCGCCGGCGGGCCGCACGCTGCCGTCGGGGCCCTCCGCCTCCCCCTCGCCCATCAGCGCGAGGGCGCAGTGCGAGAGCGGGGCGAGATCGCCGGAGCAGCCGAGGGAGCCGTACTCGTGCACCACCGGGGTGATCCCGGCGTTCAGCACGTCGGCCATGGTCCGCGCGACCTCGGGCCGGACGCCGGTGCGCCCGGAGCAGAGGGTCTTGAGCCGCAGGAACATCAGCGCGCGGACGACCTCCCGCTCCACCCGCGGCCCCATGCCGGCGGCGTGCGAGCGGACGATGTTGCGCTGGAGCTGCGCGCGCAGGTCCGGGCTGATGTGCCGGGTCGCCAGGGCGCCGAAGCCGGTGCTCACCCCGTAGACCGGGTCCGGCTTGGCGGCCAGGGCGTCCACGATCTCGCGGGACGCGGCGAGGGCGGCGACCGCCTCCTCGGACAGTTCGACGCGGGCGCCGTCGCGCGCCACGGCCAGCACGTCGGACGCGGTCACGCCCGACGTCCCCACCACCACTGTGCGCATATCCATATTCAGGAGCCTACGCAGTGAATGCCCCACTGTCACCACCGGACCCGGTCCGCGCCCCTTACCCGGGCGCGTGCCGCCCGCGGAACCGGCGCCGCTCCCCGTCGGCCTCCCGCGAGGGTTCGTCCGCGAGCCGCACCACGGGGTCGTCCGGCCCCGCCCGCCCGGCCACCACGGGGTGCGCGGCCCGTTCGGCCTTGGCCCGGTACTGCGCCGCGTCGGCCAGCCGGAACAGCCGCCGCGCCGAGTGGACGGGCCCGATCGGGTCGTCCGTGGACGCCACCCCGCACGCGACACCGTCGCCGATGCCCAGCTCCACGGCGCGCCGGCACACCTCGTCGGCCGCCTTGACCACCTCGTCGGCGGACGGTCCCACCGCCAGCAGACAGAACTCGTCCCCGCCGAGCCGCGCCGCCAGGGCGCCCGGCAGCATCGCCCCGCACAGTGACAGCACGCCCCCGAACCGCTCCAGCAGCCGGTCCCCCACGGAGTGCCCCAGGGTGTCGTTGACCCGCTTCAGCCCGTTGACGTCGCACACCACCAGGCTGACGACGGCCCCGTCACGCCGGTGAATCTCGACCGCCTCGTCCAGCCAGGCGTCCACGGCCCGCCGGTTCGCCAGCCCCGTCAGCGAGTCCGTGAAGGCCAGCCGCCGCGCCTCCTCGAGACGCTCGGTCTGCGCGATCCCCGCGGCCACCACGGCGGCCAGCACGGTCGCGAAGTCGGCGTCCGCCCGCCCGAACACGGGCTCGCCGACCGGCCGGGCCACGTACAGCTCGCCCCAGGCCCGCCCGTGCAGCACGATCGGCGCGACCACGCAGCAGCCGCGCCCGCGCCGCCGCAGCGCCGCCACCCGCTGGTGGCAGTACCCGGCGCGCCCCTCCTCGGGGCCCTGCGCGGTCTCCACCCAGGCGTCGGGCTCGCCTCCGCCGGCCCACTGCTCGTGCAGGAACTCGGTGATCTCGGCGAACTGGTGCACCGGGTACGACTCGTCCTCGGGGAACTCCTCCTCCCCCTCGGCGAGCTCCCCGACGTTCACCAGCACCCGCAGCCGTCCGAGCTCCCGCTCCCACACCGACAGCGCGGCGAAGCTCCCGCCCAGGGCCCGGCGGGCCCCGCCGGCGGCGGCCCGCCATGCCTCCCGCGAACTGTGCGCGGCGGCCATGCCCTGAGCCAGCGCCACCACGGCCGCCAGGCGGCTCTCCTCACCCATTCCCCCAGATTAGGGAGATTTTCCGCTTATCGAGACATCGAGGGCGACGGGGGAGTCACTCCCCCGGCCACTCCGGCCGCCGCCTCTCGTTGAAAGCGGCGACCCCTTCCGCCCGGTCCCCGGAGAACGCCACCGACCGCCAGGCCGCGTCCTCGACCTCGAGACCGGCCGGCAGGTCGAGCCCGTGCCCCAGCCGCAGCGCCCGTTTGGCGGCCCGCAGCCCCACGGGCGAGTTGCCGGCGATCCGCGCGGCCATGGCGAGCGCCGCCTCACGGTCCCGCCCTTCCTCCACCAACTCGTCCACGAGCCCGATCTCCCGCGCCTCCCCGGCCTCGACCCGCCGCGCGGTGAAGATCAGCTCGGCCGCCCGCGCCGACCCGACCCGGCGGGGCAGCAGCTGCGTACCGCCCCCGCCCGGGATGACGCCGACGGACACCTCGGGCAGCCCCATGACGGCCGTACGGTCGGCCACGATCACGTCGCACGACAAAGCAAGCTCGCACCCACCGCCCAGGGCGAACCCGTGCACGGCGGCAACGGCAGGCACCGGCAGTTGCAGCACCCCGGTGTAGGCGGCCCGCGCCACAGGCCGCTGCCGCACAAGATCAGCGTCGCTGAACGAGTTCCGCTCCTTCAGGTCGGCCCCCACACAGAACGCCCGCTCGTGCGACGAGGCCAGCACCACCGCCCGTACGTCACGGTCCTCGCCCAGCGCCGCGCAGGCCCTGGCGATCGAACGGGCCATCTCGGTCGACACCGCGTTCATGGCCTTCGGCCGGTCGAGGACGAGCTCCGCGACATGCCCCCGCTCGTGCCGCCGCACCAGCACGAACTCCCCGAACCGTTCCTCACTCATGACACCCTCCGGTTAACGCGGGTTAACTTGGCTCGCCCCGATCATGGCAGCCGCGAGCCACAGAGGAAAAGGGTCCACCCGTTCGAGTGACATACGACCGACTCGCCTGAGCCGCACCGCCCCCGCCGCATACCGTGCGCACACCGCGCGCGCCGGGGGCGCGCGCAGGGGGGAGCCAGACGATGACACCGGACGAGACACGCGCCGTCCCCCGAGGACGCCACCGCAAACCCCGCCACCGCCGCGCCCTCCTGGCCGCGGGCGCCCTGACCCTGACGGCGGGCGCGGCGACGCTCATCCACCTGTCGACGCCGGACGCCCCGCCGAGGGACACGACGGCGGTCTCGCTCCCCTCTCCGGAGGAGAGCGGCGCCGCCACCGCACCGAGCGAAGAAACCAATCCCCCAGGGGGCACGACACGCCCGCCCGCGCCCCACCCGAGCCCGACGTCACCGAGGGCGCAGGGAGGAAAGGCACAGGCTCCGCTCACTCAGCAGCCGCCCGCACCACCGCAGCCGTCCACGGCGCCACCGAGCCCGCACGCGGCGACACCCCCGCCACCCCGGACGTCACCGACGCCCGAGCCCCCACCGGAGCAGAAGCCGACACCGTCACCGCCGGCAACGACACCCGCACCCCCGCCCCCGCCACCCGACGACGAGGACGACGACGATGACCGCGGCCTCTGCCTCCCGCTGCTGAACATCTGCCTGGGCGGCTGAGAACCGCGCCGACGGTCAGTCGGAGGACGCCTCCGGGGGAGTCCTCCGGGTGAGCAGCCAGGGCTCGACCACGCCGAGACCACGGACGGGCCGCTGCCACATCGGCTGGAGGGCGAACCGGTACGTGGGCGGCTCCTCGCCCTCCTTCTCCGCCGCGGCCGCAGCCTCGGCGGCGGCCGCCTCACTGGCCGGCGCGTCACCGGTGCGGATCAGCTCATGGGCGAAGTCGGCGTCGACAAGAACGGCGTCGCGGGGGGCTATGGAGGTCAGCCGGGAGGCGAGGTTGACGGTGGTGCCGAAGACATCGCCCATCCGGGTGGTGACGGTGCCGAAGGCCATGCCGACGCGCAGCTCCGGCATGGTCTCGTCGTTCGCCATGGTCTCTATCAACCGCAGGGCGATCTCCGCGGCGGTCCCGGCGTCGTCGGCGGCGTACAGCACCTCGTCGCCGAGGGTCTTGATGAGCCGCCCGCCGCGCGCAGCGACCAGATCGGCGGCCGTCGTCTCGAAGGCCTCGACCAGCTCGCCGAGCTCCTCCTCCTCCATCCGCCGGGTGAGGCGGGTGAAGCCCACGAGGTCGGCGAAGGCGACGGCGAGCCGCCGGTCGACCATCTCCTCGTCGTCGGCCTCCTGCACGACACGCCCGGCCGAGGCGGCGAGCTGCCGCCGCCACACGTAGACCAGGAACTCCTCCAGCTCGGGCAGGAGCAGCTCGACGATCGGATACGTGACCTCGGTGCGGGTCATACCGGGCTCGGGCGGCTCCGTGAGCCCTTCCAGGAACGAGTCGATCTGCCATTCGGCCAAACGCGCGGTGGTCTGACCGGTGGACCGGGCGACCTGGACGGCCATGGCCTCGCTCAGCAGGCCGGCCTCCACCAGACCCGCGAGGCGGCGCAGGGCGAGGACGTCCGCCTCCGTCAGGGCCTTCGCCTGACCCACGTCGGCGAAGCCCATGGCACGCCAGAAGCGGGTGGCGAGCTCCATCGTGACGCCGGCGCTGCGGGCCGCCTGGAACGGCGTGTACCGGCGCTCGGCGCCCAGAATGAGCTGCTCGAGGCGCAGAGCAAGCGGATCCTCGCCGTCGCCCTGCGCGTCCGCACCGGAACCCGAGTCGTCGACGCTCACGCGTTGCTGCCCTTCCGATCTGTCACGGCCATGTCTCGACCGGGCTCAACTCTACGGCAGGTGTGCGGTAGCTCACTCCGTCAGGTTGGGCCGTGGGTGAGGTGTGGGGGGGCGTGCCTCCACCTACGCGCCGGGGGTGCGTTTTCAGCCACGGTCGTGTGGCGGGGGTGGGCGTTGCACACCCGGCGCGGGTCTGTGCGGGGGTGTTGCACACCCCGTGTGCTGCGTAGGTACGCGGCACGGGTGCGGGCCGGTGGGAGTCGGCGCACCTGGCGCCAGCAGGGTGCCGCCGCGCCCACCCTCCCCCACTCTCGGCTTCTCCCCCACTCTCGACTCCGCTCGAGCGGGGAGACCCCCATGAGCGGGAGGTACCCCCATCGCCCTGGGGGCACCTCCCAGGCCCTTGAGGCACTGGCGGAGGCACGACTGCACGCAGTTGGCGACACTCGCGAACGCCACCGCGCGCCCGGGGGCGGCGAATGGCGGCATCCGCCACCGGTGTCGGTGCAGCCGCCCACGGCGGGGAGGGGACGGGGTGGGGGTGGGCGCCCGCAGCGGCTGGCGCGTCCACGCCCCGAACCTCTCCAGCACGCACTCTCGCGCCAGACCGAGGACGACCGCCCCCACCGCGGCCCCGCACCACCCACCCGCCGTAGGCGCTACATCAACCCCCACCGCACAGAACCCTGCGCCGCAGGCACACGACCTCAACCCCCACCGCTCCGCAGGCGTCAACCCGCAGCCCTCACCGCACCACACCCCCACGCCGCAGGCGTCAAACCCAAGTCCTCACCGCACCACCCACCCACCGCAGGCGCCACGCCCGCCCCCACCGGCCGCCCCCGGCGTCCCCTCACCCCGCCGCCCGCAAGTGCACGATGTCCCCCGCCCCCACCGGCTCCTGCACCCCCGCCTCCGTAGCCAGCACCAACCGCCCGTCGCCGTCCACCGCGACCGCCTCCCCCACCAGCGCCCGATCCCCCGGCAGCTCCGCCCGCACAACCCGCCCCAGCGTCGCGCACCCCGCCGCGTACGCCTCCTGCAGCCCACATGCCCCGGCGTCCCCGCCGGCCGCCCGCCACCGCCCGTACCAGTCCTCCAGCCCCCGCAGCACCGCCCGCAGCAGCGGATCCCGGTCCGTGCTCACGGCCCCCGCCAGCCCCAGCGACCCCGCCGTGGGCACGGGCAGTTCCTCGGCCCGCAGGCTGACATTCACGCCGACCCCCACCACCACACCCCCGTCCCCGGCGGCCTCCGCCAGGATCCCCCCGGCCTTCCGCTCCTCTCCCCTCACCGTCACCAGGACATCGTTCGGCCACTTCAACGCCGTATCCACACCCCCGGCCCGAGCCAGCCCCGTAGCCACGGCGACCCCCGTCAGCAGCGGCAGCCACCCCCACCGCTCCATCGGCACACCGGCATCCCCGGGCCGCAGCGACACGGAGAAGAACAGCCCCGACCGAGCCGGAGCCACCCACTTCCGGTCCAGCCGCCCCCGCGCGGCGCTCTGCTCCTCGGCGACGAGGACAACCCCCTCCCCCAAGCCGCGGCCGCCCCCCGCCGCCCGCGCCACAAGGTCGGAGTTCGTGGACCCGGTCCGCTGCACCACGTCCAGCTCCCGCCACAAACCCCCCTCCCGCACCAGAGCCCGCCGCAACGCGGCGGCGTTCAACGGGGGCCGGTCAAGGTCGGACCACCGGCTACGACGGGGCTCAGGGGATCCGGAGTCATCTCGGGGTGTCATGCAACCCACACTAGGTGTGGGAAACACCGCACTGCCGAACACACAGCCCCCCACTACGCTACGGATGAGTAACCGTCCCCCCTTTTGAGCAGGCAGGGAGCCGCATCCCGATGTCCGAGCCGGAAGAGCAGCAGCCTGACATCCACACCACCGCGGGCAAGCTCGCGGATCTCCAGCGTCGTATCGAAGAGGCGACGCACGCCGGCTCCGCACGTGCCGTCGAAAAGCAGCACGCCAAGGGCAAGCTGACGGCCCGTGAGCGGATCGACCTCCTGCTCGACGAGGGCTCCTTCGTCGAACTGGACGAGTTCGCCCGGCACCGTTCCACCAACTTCGGCCTCGACGCCAACCGCCCGTACGGCGACGGCGTCGTCACCGGCTACGGCACGGTCGACGGCCGTCCGGTCGCCGTCTTCTCGCAGGATTTCACCGTCTTCGGCGGCGCCCTGGGCGAGGTCTACGGCCAGAAGATCGTCAAGGTGATGGACTTCGCCCTCAAGACGGGCTGTCCCGTCATCGGCATCAACGACTCCGGCGGCGCCCGTATCCAGGAGGGCGTGGCCTCCCTCGGCGCGTACGGGGAGATCTTCCGCCGCAACACCCACGCCTCGGGCGTGATCCCGCAGATCAGCCTGGTCGTCGGCCCCTGCGCCGGCGGCGCGGTCTACTCTCCCGCGATCACCGACTTCACGATCATGGTCGACCAGACCAGCCATATGTTCATCACCGGCCCGGACGTCATCAAGACGGTCACCGGCGAGGACGTCGGCTTCGAGGAACTGGGCGGCGCCCGCACCCACAACTCGACCTCCGGCGTCGCGCACCACATGGCGGGCGACGAGAAGGACGCGATCGAGTACGTCAAGCAGCTCCTCTCCTACCTGCCCTCCAACAACCTCTCCGAGCCGCCCGCCTTCCCCGAGGAGGCGGACCTGACGATCACCGACGAGGACCGCGAACTCGACGCGATCGTGCCGGACTCGGCGAACCAGCCGTACGACATGCACACGGTCATCGAGCACGTCCTCGACGACGCGGAGTTCTTCGAGACGCAGCCCCTGTTCGCGCCGAACATCCTCACGGGGTACGGCCGCGTCGAGGGCCGTCCCGTCGGCATCGTGGCGAACCAGCCGATGCAGTTCGCCGGCTGCCTGGACATCACCGCGTCGGAGAAGGCGGCCCGCTTCGTGCGGACCTGCGACGCCTTCAACATCCCGGTGCTGACCTTCGTCGACGTCCCCGGCTTCCTGCCCGGTGTGGACCAGGAGCACGACGGCATCATCCGCCGCGGCGCGAAGCTGATCTACGCCTACGCGGAGGCCACGGTCCCCCTGATCACCGTCATCACCCGCAAGGCGTTCGGCGGCGCGTACGACGTCATGGGCTCCAAGCACCTGGGCGCCGACCTCAACCTGGCCTGGCCGGCGGCGCAGATCGCGGTGATGGGCGCGCAGGGCGCCGTCAACATCCTGCACCGCCGCACCATCGCCGAGTCGGACGACGCCGAGGCGACCCGCGCCCGGCTGATGCAGGAGTACGAGGACGCCCTCCTCAACCCCTACGTCGCCGCCGAGCGGGGTTATGTCGACGCGGTGATCATGCCGTCCGACACCCGCCGCCACGTCGTCCGCGGTCTGCGTCAGCTGCGGACCAAGCGCGAGAGCCTGCCCCCGAAGAAGCACGGCAACATCCCCCTGTAAGGAGCCGCTGTGACGATCAAGGTCGTACGGGGCAACCCGACCCCGGAGGAGCTGGCCGCCGCACTGGCGGTGGTCCGGGCGCGCGCCGCGGCGGCGGCCGCCCTGCCGTCCGACGCGCCCACGATCCCCGACGCATGGTCCGACCCGTCCCGCATCGCCGCGCGCCGCGTGCCCCAGCCGGGCCCGGCGTCGTGGTCACGGACGTACTGGCCGGGCGGCTGACACCACACCACGTCCCGGACGGGCCGTACGCACCGCGTACGGCCCGTCCGGGCGTGTCCGGCGTCTGTCACCAAGTTGAGTACGCGTACTCAGGCGCCCCCCGCCGGCTCCGCCGCACGCTGGAGGAATGCTGTGGTCCGACCCCGAGAACAAGCCGCCGAAGGAACTGCGTGACACGCAGGAGATGCTGCGGCGGCTGGGCGTTCTCATGGCACTGGCCATGGTCCTGGCGATGCTGGTGATCGGCGTGAGGTGAGACGCGCCGCCCACCCCTGCGCGAGACTCCGTGACGCGGGATGAGGCGTCCGGGCGACGCCGATACGCTGACCGTATGACAGATCAGCCGCGTCGCCGCCTCGTTCTCGCCTCCCAGTCCCCCGCCCGGCTCGGGCTGCTCCGCCAGGCCGGGCTGACGCCCGAGGTGATCGTCAGCGGCGTCGACGAGGACGCCGTCTCCGCCCCCACCCCCGCCGATCTGGCGCTGGCCCTGGCCGAGGCGAAGGCGTCCGTGGTCGCGGCGAGGCCCGAGGTGAAGGGCGCGCTGGTGATCGGCTGCGACTCGGTGCTGGAGCTGGACGGCCAGGCCCTCGGCAAGCCGAAGGACGCCGAGGAGGCCACCGCGCGCTGGAAGGCGATGCGGGGCCGCGCGGGCACGCTCCAGACCGGCCACTGCGTCTACGACACCCTCAGCGGCCGTTACGCCTCCGCCACCGCCTCCACGGTGGTCCGTTTCGGTGAACCCTCGGACGAGGAGATCGCGGCCTACGTGGCCTCGGGCGAGCCGCTGCACGTGGCGGGGGCGTTCACCCTGGACGGCCGCTCGGCGCCGTTCATCGACGGCATCGACGGCGACCACGGCAACGTGATCGGCATCAGCCTGCCGCTCGTGCGGCGCCTGCTGGCCGAACTGGGCGTCGGCATCACGGAGCTGTGGGCGCCGCGGGAGGACTGACGGGCGTTCCGGCGTCGACGGGCTCGTCGGGCTCCCCCGGCCGCCCGTCGTACGTCATCAGGAGCAGCACGATGAGCGTGAGGACGACGACCATGAAGAGGAACGCCGTCCACCCGATCAGGCCCCACGCGAAGGCGCCGAGCAGCGCGTGCACCACGGCCGCGCTGATCAGCAGCACCTTGCCGAAGCCGGCCGGGGCCCGGTCGCGCAGGGCGACCAGCAGGGACACCACGCCGCACAGGCCGAAGTAGAGCCCGAAGACCACTCCGCCGGCCTTCGACGACACCGACATCACGTCCGGGTCGAGGCCGGCCAGCGACATGTCCTGCCGGTCGACGACGACACCCAGGAACCAGTTCACCCCCAGCACGCCCAGCGCCTCGGCGAACAGCACGAGCGCGACGATCCACGCCACCGGTCTGCGGACCACCGGCCCCCACCCACTTCCGAACACGACTGTGGTTACCCCGAGTACGTTCGGGACGACGCGAAGGCTACTAACCGGTAAACCTCGGGACAAGGGGCGTGCGGCGGGCAAAGAATCATTGGGCCATTCGTAGGGACTCC
Source organism: Streptomyces sp. BJ20 (assembly GCF_022869105.1). Taxonomy (NCBI): domain Bacteria; kingdom Bacillati; phylum Actinomycetota; class Actinomycetes; order Kitasatosporales; family Streptomycetaceae; genus Streptomyces; species Streptomyces sp. BJ20. The sequence goes on along the minus strand of NZ_CP094918.1, from coordinate 920,359 downwards.
ACAAAGAAACGAAGTGGGCCGCAGCACGCTCTCACAGAGACCTTGACCACACGACGGGGCTAGGGTTTCCGGGAGGAGCCCTGCGTACCGAGGTGCGACAAGGGCTTTCGCGGGTCGAGCGAGCCTCGCATCACGCTCCGTGTGGGCAAGCTCACCACTGGGGACGGGTCGAAGTGCCGTGTCGGCAGTCCCTAAACTCGGCTTGTTTCAAGGAGGGAGCCTCAATCGTGCGCAAGGTGCTCATCGCCAACCGTGGCGAAATCGCTGTCCGCGTTGCCCGGGCCTGCCGGGATGCCGGAATCGCGAGCGTTGCCGTCTACGCCGACCCGGACCGGGACGCTCTGCATGTCCGCGCAGCGGATGAGGCGTTCGCCCTGGGCGGTGACACTCCGGCCACCAGCTACCTCGACATGGACAAGGTGCTGAAGGCCGCGCGGGAGTCGGGGGCCGACGCGATCCACCCCGGTTACGGCTTCCTCTCGGAGAACGCCGAGTTCGCCCAGGCCGTGCTGGACGCGGGCCTGATCTGGATCGGCCCGCCCCCGCAGGCCATCCGCGACCTCGGTGACAAGGTCGCCGCCCGGCACATCGCCCAGCGCGCCGGCGCCCCGCTGGTGGCCGGCACGCCCGACCCGGTGTCCGGCGCGGACGAGGTCGTCGCGTTCGCCGAGGAGCACGGCCTGCCGATCGCCATCAAGGCCGCCTTCGGCGGCGGCGGGCGCGGCCTGAAGGTCGCCCGGACCCTCGAAGAGGTCCCCGAGCTGTACGACTCCGCCGTGCGCGAGGCGGTCGCCGCCTTCGGCCGCGGCGAGTGCTTCGTCGAGCGCTACCTGGACAAGCCGCGCCACGTGGAGACCCAGTGCCTGGCCGACAGCCACGGCAACGTGGTCGTGGTCTCCACCCGTGACTGCTCCCTCCAGCGCCGCCACCAGAAGCTGGTCGAGGAGGCCCCAGCGCCGTTCCTGTCGAAGGAGCAGAACGCCGAGCTGTACCGCGCCTCCAAGGCCATCCTGAAGGAGGCCGGCTACGTCGGCGCGGGCACCGTGGAGTTCCTCGTCGGCAACGACGGCACGATCTCCTTCCTCGAGGTCAACACCCGCCTCCAGGTGGAGCACCCGGTGACCGAGGAGGTCTCCGGCATCGACCTGGTGCGCGAGATGTTCCGCATCGCCGACGGCGAGGAGCTCGGCTACGACGACCCGCCGCTGCGTGGTCACTCCTTCGAGTTCCGCATCAACGGCGAGGACCCGGGCCGTAACTTCCTGCCCGCGCCCGGCACCGTCAGCACGTTCGCCCCGCCGTCCGGCCCGGGTGTGCGTCTGGACGCGGGCGTGGAGTCCGGCAGTGTGATCGGCCCGGCGTGGGACTCCCTGCTGGCGAAGCTGATCGTCACCGGCGCCACCCGCGAGCAGGCCCTGCAGCGCGCCTCGCGCGCCCTTGAGGAGTTCACGGTGGAGGGCATGGCCACGGCCATCCCGTTCCACCGCGCGGTGGTCAAGGACCCGGCGTTCGCCCCCGAACTGACCGGCTCCACCGAGCCCTTCACGATCCACACCCGCTGGATCGAGACCGAGTTCGTCAACGACCTGAAGCCCTTCGCCTCGGCCGTGGACGCGGACGCCGAGGAGGAGGCGGGCCGCGAGACGGTCGTCGTGGAGGTCGGCGGCAAGCGCCTGGAGGTCTCCCTGCCCGCTTCGCTCGGCATGAGCCTGGCGCGCACGGGTCTGGCCGCCGGCGCCAAGCCGAAGCGCCGCGCCGCCCGCAAGTCGGGCCCGGCGGCCTCCGGCGACACCCTCGCCTCCCCGATGCAGGGCACGATCGTCAAGGTCGCGGTCGAGGAGGGCCAGGAGGTCAAGGAGGGCGACCTGGTCGTCGTCCTGGAGGCGATGAAGATGGAGCAGCCCATCAACGCCCACCGCTCCGGCACCGTCAAGGGCCTGAACGCCGAGATCGGCGGCTCGGTCACGTCCGGCGCGGCGATCTGCGAGATCAAGGACTGACGCTCACGTCACGGCGCCCGGCACCCTCCCACGGGGGGCCGGGCGCTGTCGTACGTCCGCGGGCCCCTCAGCGCCGCCGCATGTCCGCCACCCTGGCGGCCCGCTCGGCGCCCTGCCCCTGGTCGGACGCCGCGCCCAGCGCGACGGCCGTGCGCAGCCCGGGGGCCTGGCGCCTCGGGCCGGGCAGCGGGACGTCACGGCGCTGCCGCCCCGACGGAGGGCCGTCACCCCCCGCGCTGCCGTTTCCCCCCGGCGCCCCCGCGACGGCGATCTGCACACCCTGGTCGGCGAGGGCCTGGAGCTCGGTCGCCGCGCGGTCGTCGTGCGCGGGCGGCTCGTCGGTGACCAGCCGGGTGATGAGGTCCGTGGGCACCGTCTGGAACATGGTGTCCGTGCCGAGCTTGGTGTGGTCGGCGAGGACCACCACCTCGGCGGCGGCCTGCACCAGCGCCCGGTCGACGGACGCCGACAGCATGTTGGACGTGGACAGCCCTCGCTCGGCGGTCAGGCCACTTCCCGAGAGGAACGCCCTGGACACCCGCAGCCCTTGCAGGGACTGCTCGGCGCCGCTGCCGACGAGGGCGTAGTTGGAGCCGCGCAGCGTGCCGCCGGTCATCACGACCTCGACCCGGTTGGCGTGGGCGAGCGCCTGGGCGACCAGCAGGGAGTTGGTGACGACCGTCAGCCCGGGCACCCGGGCGAGCCGACGGGCCAGCTCCTGCGTGGTGGTGCCCGCGCCGACCACGATGGCCTCGCCCTCCTCCACGAAGTTCGCGGCGAGGTCGGCGATGGCGGTCTTCTCGGCGGTGGCGAGGTGCGACTTCTGCGGGAAGCCGGACTCGCGTGTGAAACCGCCCGGCAGCACCGCACCACCGTGCCGGCGGTCGAGGAGTCCTTCTGCCTCCAGCGCGCGCACGTCCCGCCGTACGGTCACTTCGGAGGTCTGGACGACGCGGGCGAGCTCACGGAGCGACACGGCCCCGTTCGCTCGCACCATTTCGAGGATCAATTGGCGACGTTCTGCAGCGAACACGAAACTGACAGTAACGCCGACGACCGTCTGCTTTCAGCAGTTTGCGCTGAATAGCAGAAGTTGTTCGCACGGCCCCACGGCAAGTGGTATAGGGCCGGGTCAGGCCTCGCCGCCCGCCTTCCGCGTGTGCAGCTGCCGTGCCACCTCGGCGATCGAGCCCGACAGCGACGGATACACGGTGAAGGCGTTCGCGATCTGTTCGACGGTCAGGTTGTTGTCGACCGCGATCGAGATGGGGTGGATGAGTTCCGAGGCGCGCGGCGCCACGACGACACCGCCGACGACGATGCCGGTACCGGGGCGGCAGAAGATCTTGACGAAGCCGTCGCGGATGCCCTGCATCTTGGCGCGGGGGTTGCGCAGCAGCGGCAGCTTCACGACCCGCGCGTCGATCTTCCCGCCGTCCACGTCGGCCTGCGTGTACCCGACGGTGGCGATCTCGGGATCGGTGAAGACGTTCGACGAGACGGTCTTCAGGTTGAGCGGAGCGACCGCGTCCCCGAGGAAGTGGTACATGGCGATGCGCCCCTGCATGGCGGCCACCGAGGCCAGGGCGAACACGCCCGTGACGTCACCCGCCGCATAGACGCCCGGAGCCGTCGTCCGCGACACCTTGTCGGTCCAGATGTGCCCCGAGTCGCGCAGCCGCACCCCGGCCTCCTCCAGACCCATGCCCGCGGAGTTCGGGATGGCGCCGACCGCCATCAGACAGTGCGTACCGGTGATGACCCGCCCGTCGGCGAGCGTGACCTCGACCCGGTCACCGACCCGCTTGGCGGACTGGGCGCGCGAGCGGGCCATGACGTTCATGCCGCGCCGCCGGAAGACGTCCTCCAGCACGGCGGCGGCGTCCGGGTCCTCACCTGGCAGCACGCGGTCGCGCGAGGACACCAGCGTGACACGGGAGCCGAGTGCCTGGTAGGCGCCGGCGAACTCGGCGCCGGTGACGCCGGAACCGACCACGATGAGCTCCTCGGGGAGCTCGTCCAGGTCGTACACCTGGGTCCAGTTCAGGATCCGCTCGCCGTCGGGCTGTGCGTCGGGCAGTTCCCGGGGATGCCCACCGGTCGCGATCAGGACCGCGTCCGCCGTGAGCGTCTCCTCACTCCCGTCGGCGGCGGTCACGACGACCTTCCGCGACCCGTCGAGCCCCTGCATCCCGTCCAGCCGCCCGCGCCCGCGCATGACGCGCGCGCCGGCGCGCGTCACGGAGGCGGTGATGTCGTGCGACTGCGCGAGGGCGAGCCGCTTCACACGCCGGTTGACCTTGCCCAGGTCGACACCGACCACCCGGGCGGCCTGCTCCAGGGGCGGGGTGTCGTCGGCGACGATGATCCCCAGCTCCTCGTAGGAGGAGTCGAAGGTGGTCATCACCTCGGCCGTGGCGATCAGGGTCTTGGACGGCACGCAGTCGGTCAGCACCGACGCACCGCCCAGGCCGTCGCAGTCGACGACGGTCACCTCCGCGCCGAGCTGCGCGGCGACCAGCGCCGCTTCGTATCCGCCGGGTCCGCCACCGATGATCACGATCCGAGTCACGTACTCCATTGTCCCGCACACTTCACCGTGCGCCTGCCCGGGGGTGCATCCCCCGAGCCACGACCGTCGCGGCACCCCCTGCCGTACCCTTCCCCCATGTCGCTCTACGCCGCCTACGCCGGCAACCTCGACGCCCGGCTGATGTCCCGCCGCGCCCCGCACTCGCCGCTGCGGGCCACCGGCTGGCTCAACGGCTGGCGGCTGACGTTCGGGGGCGAGCACATGGGCTGGGAGGGCGCACTCGCGACCCTGGTCGAGGACCCGCTCTCCCAGGTCTTCGTCGCCCTCTACGACATCGCGCCCATGGACGAGGAGTCCATGGACCGCTGGGAGGGCACGGGCCTGGACATCTACCGCCGCACGCGGGTCCGGGCGCACACCCTGGACGGCGAGGAACACGCCTGGACGTACGTCCTGAACTCCTACGAGGGCGGTCTGCCCTCCGCCCGCTACTTGGGCGAGATCGCCGACGCCGCGGAGTCCGCGGGGGCGCCCCACGACTACGTGATGGAGCTCCGTAAGCGCCCCTGCTGACGGAAACGACAAGACAACGATCGCCATCCCGTCACCTTCCACATCTACGCGCGTAGGCGAATTGCGGCTACCCTCGTCGACGTGAACGCTTCTCTTCTTCCGGACGACATCCAGGGCGACCCGTACGCCGCAGCCGACGCCGCCGCAGCCCGCCTGCGCGAACTCACAGGCGCCGAGACCCACGACGTCGCCCTCGTGATGGGCTCCGGGTGGGCCCCGGCAGCGGACGCGCTCGGCACCCCCGAGGCCGAGCACCCGGTCACCGAGCTGCCCGGCTTCCCGCCGCCGGCGGTCGAGGGCCACGGAGGCAAGATCCGCTCCTACCGCATCGGGCAGAAGCGTGCCCTGGTCTTCCTGGGCCGCACCCACTACTACGAGGGCCGCGGGGTGGCAGCCGTCGCGCACGGCGTCCGCACGGCCGTGGCGGCGGGCGCGAAGACGATCGTGCTGACCAACGGCTGCGGCGGGCTGCGCGAGGGCATGCGCCCCGGGCAGCCGGTCCTGATCAGCGACCACATCAACCTGACGGCGACGTCGCCGATCGTCGGCGCGAACTTCGTCGACCTCACCGACCTGTACTCCCCGCGCCTGCGCGCGCTGTGCAAGGAGATCGACCCCTCCCTGGAGGAGGGCGTCTACGCCCAGTTCCCCGGCCCGCACTACGAGACGCCGGCGGAGATCCGCATGGCGCGCGTCATCGGGGCGGACCTGGTGGGCATGTCCACGGTCCTGGAGGCGATCGCCGCGCGCGAGGCGGGTGCGGAGGTCCTGGGCATCTCCCTGGTGACCAACCTCGCCGCCGGCATGACCGGCGAGCCGCTGAACCACGAGGAGGTCCTCCAGGCGGGCCGCGACTCGGCGACACGCATGGGCGCGCTGCTCACCCAGGTGCTGGGGCGTTTGTAACCCACCTGCTCGCAGCGCGGCGCTTCCGTGGACGCGGGTGCCTTCGGCGAGGGTGGACTCCGATGAGACCCGGCGTAGGTGGGGGCCGGGGCGTGTTCGCGCACCTCGGCGCCAACGAGGTGCGGCCGCGCCCACCCTCCCCCACTCTCGGCTTCTCCCCCATGAGCGGGAGGTACCCCATCGCCTGGGGCACCTCCCAGGCCCTCAAGCCCACAATGGGCAGGGGCAACAGGCGCCGGCGTCGGTGCGGGCCGGGGGGTGTTCGCGCACCTGGCGCCGACAGGGTGCCGCCGCGCCCACCCGTGCCGCCCTAAGCGGCACGAATGCCCGCGGTTGGCGACAACTTGCGGCCGCCACCGGTGTCGGTGCAGCCGCCCACGGCGGGGAGGGGACGGGGTGGGGGTGGGCGCCCGCAGCGGCTGGCGCGTCCACGCCCCGAACCTCTCCAGCACGCACTCTCGCGCCAGACCGAGGACGACCGCCCCCACCGCGGCCCCGCACCACCCACCCCACCCTGGGCGCTACAGCAACCCCCACCGCACAGAACCCTGCGCCGCAGGCATCAAACGGCAACCCCCACCGGCCGTCGCAGGCAACTGACCCCAGCCCCCACCGGGCGAACCCCACACCGCACGCGCCGCAGGCCCCCCCACCCGGCGGACCCCGTGCCCCAGGCACGCACCCCCCGCCCCCCATGCGAACCTGACACCCCACCGACCAAGAGAGGCCGACCGACCGTGGAAGACGACGCGCTCATCGCACAGGCCCAGGCATGGCTCGCCGAGGACCCCGACCCGGACACCCGCGAGGAACTCGCCCGCCTCATCGAGGACGGCAACCACGCCGAACTCACCGCCCGCTTCGCCGGCACCCTCCAGTTCGGCACCGCCGGCCTCCGCGGCGAACTCGGCGCCGGCCCCCTCCGCATGAACCGCTCCGTGGTCATCCGCGCCGCAGCCGGCCTCGCCGCGTACCTCAAGAAGCAGGGGACCCCCCACGGGAACGACACGGCCGGCCTCGTCGTCATCGGCTACGACGCCCGCCACAAGTCACAGACCTTCGCCGAGGACACCGCCGCCGTCATGACCGGCGCCGGCCTCCGCGCCGCAGTCCTCCCCCGCCCCCTCCCCACCCCCGTCCTCGCCTTCGCCATCAGGCACCTCGGCGCGGTCGCCGGCGTGGAGGTCACCGCCAGCCACAACCCTCCCCGTGACAACGGCTACAAGGTGTACCTGGGCGACGGCTCCCAGATCGTCCCCCCGGCGGACGCCGAGATCGCCGCGGAGATCGACGCCGTGGCGTCCCTCACCACCGTCCCCCGCCCCACCACCGGCTGGGACACCCTCGACGACACCGTCCTCGAGGCCTACCTCGCCCGCACGGACGCCGTCCTCTCCGAGGACTCCCCCCGCACGGCCCGCACCGTCTACACGGCCATGCACGGCGTGGGCAAGGACGTCCTCCTCGCCGCCTTCGCCCGCGCGGGCTTCCCCGCCCCCGACCTCGTCACCGAGCAGGCCGACCCCGATCCGGACTTCCCGACCGTCGCGTTCCCCAACCCGGAGGAGCCCGGCGCGATGGACCTCACCTTCGCGAAGGCCCGCGAGACGAACCCCGACCTGGTCATCGCCAACGACCCCGACGCCGACCGCTGCGCCGCAGCCGTGCAGGACGGCGGCGACTGGCGCATGCTCCGCGGCGACGAGGTCGGCGCGCTCCTCGCCGCCCACCTGGTGCGCCGCGGCGCGACCGGCACGTTCGCGGAGTCGATCGTCTCGTCGTCCCTCCTCGGCCGTATCGCCGAGAAGGCGGGTCTCCCGTACGAGGAGACGCTGACCGGCTTCAAGTGGATCGCCCGCGTCGACGGTCTGCGCTACGGCTACGAGGAGGCCCTCGGCTACTGCGTGGACCCGGACGGCGTACGCGACAAGGACGGCATCACGGCCGCCCTCCTCCTCACGGAACTGGCGTCCGAACTCAAGTCGCAGGACCGCACCCTCCTCGACCTCCTCGACGACCTCGCCGTGGAGCACGGCCTGCACGCCACGGACCAGCTCAGCGTCCGCGTGAAGGACCTGGGCCTGATCGCCGCCGCGATGCGCCGCCTGCGCGAGCAGCCCCCCACCGAACTGGCGGGTCTGCGCATCACCAAGACCGAGGACCTCACCGAGGGCACGGACAAGCTGCCGCCCACCGACGGCCTCCGCTACACCCTGGACGGCGCGCGGGTCGTCGTCCGCCCCAGCGGCACGGAGCCGAAGCTGAAGTGCTACCTGGAGGTCGTGATCCCGGTAGCCGCCAAGGCGGACCTCCCCGAGGCCCGCACCAAGGCGACGGCCCTCCTGACCGCCGTCAAGCAGGACCTGTCCGAAGCGGCGGGCATCTGAGAGACCGAAGCCGCAGGCATCCGAAAATCCGAAGCCGCAGGCGTCCGAACCGGAAGCCGCAGGCATCGAAGAACCCGGAGCCGCGAGCATCGGAAAATGCGGGGGGCGGCCCGAACCCGGGCCGCCCCGCCGTAACTCACAGCTCACACGCCCGAGCCCACCCCTCAGCCCAGCCCTCTCAGCCCAGCCCCCACAGCACACCCAACAGCACAGCCCCCGCCACAGCAGGCGCGATGATCTCGTAGGCCCACCGCACGGTGACCTCCCCCTGCGTCCCCGGCTCCCCCTGCCGCCGCTCGTGCAGCTCGCGCAGCTCGTCCATGGCCCGGTCCGTCTCGGCCCGGCGCGGCCCGTCGGCGGCCAGGGCGGCACCCGCCCCCAGATCGGCGGCACCCACCGCACCGCCGCGCAGGGACCCGCCCTGCCCGGCGCGGGCGTCCGCGCGGGCGGCCGCACGGGCGGCCCGCGCGTCCTGCCGTGCCGCCTTGCTGCGCGCCCGTACGGAGACGGGCAGCGCCCACAGCTGGTACTTGGTGCCGGAGTCGTCGACGACCTCGTTGGAGAACCCGGACCGCAGCGATGCGACCTGCCCCCACGGCAGCACGATCAGCCGCAGCGGGTTGCGGACGCGCAGTCCGTCGTCGTTGACGAAGACGGCGGGCCGCAGGGTGTAGGCGAACACCACGGGCCCGAGGAAGAGCATGGTGGCGAGGGCGAGCCACGGCGTGCGGCCCTCGCCGACGACGACCGCGTCGATGCCGAGCCAGGCGACGATGGCGAGCACCAGCGCGCCTCCGACGACGCCGGCGGGCGAGCGGTAGACGCGGTCCTTGTACGGGGTCGTCGCGGTCCCGGCGGGCTTCGTGGGCTCCGGCACGCGCGACGGGTCGGGGGTCGTCATGCCCCCGATTCTGCACGACCCGCGCACCGGACCCGAAGGCCGCTCGTCCCGCCCCCTCCCCCTCGGCCCCCGGCCAGACTCCGCAGCCCCGGATCCGTTTCGGGGCTGTACAGCCGCTACGCGCGTAGATATGCTCGTCTGGTGACCATGCCCACCACTGCACCCCATGCTCTGAGCGACGTCACCGCGTCCGACAGCACGCTGCGCCGTTTCCTCCACGGGCTGCCCGGCGTCGACGCGGTCGGCCTGGAGGCGCGTGCCGCCTCCCTCGGCACCCGCTCGATCAAGACGACCGCGAAGGCGTTCGCCATCGACCTCGCCATCTCGATGGTCGACCTGACGACGCTGGAAGGCGCGGACACCCCGGGCAAGGTCCGGGCGCTCGGCGCGAAGGCGGTCCGCCCCGACCCGACCGACCGCTCGGCGCCCGCCACGGCCGCGGTCTGCGTCTATCCCGACATGGTGGCCACGGCGAAGGAGGCCGTCGCCGGCTCCACCGTCAAGGTCGCCTCGGTCGCCACCGCGTTCCCGGCCGGCCGCGCCCCGATCTCCGTGAAGCTGGCGGACGTCCGCGAGGCCGTCGCCGCCGGCGCGGACGAGATCGACATGGTCATCGACCGCGGCGCGTTCCTCGCGGGGAACTACATGAAGGTGTACGACGAGATCACCGCCGTGAAGGAGGCCTGCGGGACGGACGCCCGCCTGAAGGTCATCTTCGAGACGGGCGAGCTGTCGACGTACGACAACATCCGCCGGGCGAGCTGGCTCGGCATGCTGGCCGGGGCGGACTTCATCAAGACCTCGACGGGCAAGGTCGCGGTGAACGCGACCCCGGCGAACACCCTCCTGATGCTGGAGGCGGTGCGCGACTTCCGCGCGCAGACCGGGATCCAGGTCGGTGTGAAGCCGGCCGGGGGCATCCGCACCAGCAAGGACGCGATCAAGTTCCTGGTCCTGGTCAACGAGACCGCGGGCGAGGACTGGCTGGACAACCACTGGTTCCGCTTCGGCGCCTCCTCGCTGCTGAACGACCTGCTGCTGCAGCGTCAGAAGCTGGCCACCGGCCGCTACTCCGGCCCCGACTACGTGACGGTGGACTGATCACCATGGCACCTGTTTTCGACTACGCCCCGGCGCCCGAGTCCCGCTCGGTCGTCGACATCGCCCCGTCCTACGGCCTCTTCATCGACGGCGAGTTCACCGAGGCGGCCGGCGGCAAGGTCCTCAAGACCGTCTCCCCCTCCTCCGAGGAGGTCCTGTCCGAGGTCGCCGAGGCGTCCGAGGAGGACGTCGACCGCGCGGTGCGGGCGGCCCGCAAGGCCTTCGAGAAGTGGTCCGCGCTGCCGGGCTCCGAGCGCGCGAAGTACCTCTTCCGCATCGCCCGCGTCATCCAGGAGCGCAGCCGTGAGCTGGCCGTCCTGGAGACGCTGGACAACGGCAAGCCGATCAGGGAGACCCGCGACGCGGACCTCCCGCTGGTCGCCGCGCACTTCTTCTACTACGCGGGCTGGGCCGACAAGCTGGAGCACGCCGGTTACGGCGCGAACCCGCGCCCGCTCGGCGTCGCCGGCCAGGTCATCCCCTGGAACTTCCCGCTGCTGATGCTGGCGTGGAAGATCGCCCCGGCGCTCGCGACCGGCAACACGGTGGTGCTGAAGCCCGCCGAGACCACCCCGCTCTCCGCGCTGTTCTTCGCGGACATCTGCCGCCAGGCGGGCCTGCCGAAGGGCGTCGTCAACATCGTCACCGGTGACGGCCGCGCCGGAGCCGCGCTGGTCGCCCACCCGGACGTGAACAAGGTCGCCTTCACCGGCTCGACCGCCGTCGGCAAGGAGATCGCGCGCACGGTCGCGGGCACCCGCAAGAAGCTGACGCTGGAGCTCGGCGGCAAGGGCGCCAACATCGTCTTCGACGACGCGCCGATCGACCAGGCCGTCGAGGGCATCGTCAACGGCATCTTCTTCAACCAGGGCCAGGTCTGCTGCGCGGGCTCACGCCTGCTGGTGCAGGAGTCGATCCACGACGAGCTGCTGGACTCCCTGAAGCGCCGGCTGTCCACGCTGCGCCTCGGCGACCCGCTGGACAAGAACACCGACATCGGCGCCATCAACTCCGCGGAGCAGCTGGCCCGGATCACCGCGCTGGCCGAGCAGGGCGAGGCGGAGGGCGCCGAGCGCTGGTCCCCGGCATGCGAATTGCCGGAGAACGGCTACTGGTTCGCCCCGACGCTGTTCACGAACGTCACCCAGGCGCACACGATCGCCCGTGACGAGATCTTCGGCCCGGTCCTGTCCGTCCTGACGTTCCGCACGCCGGACGAGGCGGTCGCCAAGGCCAACAACACGCCGTACGGCCTGTCGGCGGGCATCTGGACCGAGAAGGGCTCGCGGATCCTGGCGGTGGCGAACAAGCTGCGCGCGGGCGTGATCTGGTCCAACACGTTCAACAAGTTCGACCCGACCTCGCCGTTCGGCGGTTACAAGGAGTCGGGCTTCGGCCGCGAGGGCGGCCGCCACGGCCTGGAGGCGTACCTCGATGTCTGACAAGAACGAGAAGACCGAGAAGAACGAGCGCCTCTCCGTCTTCAAGACCTACAAGCTGTACGTCGGGGGTAAGTTCCCGCGTTCCGAGAGCGGCCGGGTGTACGAGGTGACTGACGCCAAGGGCAAGTGGCTGGCCAACGCACCGCAGTCGTCCCGCAAGGACGCCCGCGACGCGGTGGTCGCGGCCCGCAAGGCGTTCGGCGCCTGGTCCGGCGCGACGGCGTACAACCGCGGCCAGATCCTGTACCGGATCGCGGAGATGCTGGAGGGCCGCCGGGACCAGTACGTCCGGGAGGTCGCCGAGGCCGAGGGCCTGTCGAAGTCCAGGGCGGCTGCGCAGGTGGACGCGGCCATCGACCGCTGGGTCTGGTACGCCGGGTGGACCGACAAGATCGCCCAGGTGGTGGGCGGCGGCAACCCGGTCGCGGGCCCGTTCTTCAACCTGTCCTCGCCGGAGCCGACCGGCGTGGTCGCCGTGCTGGCCCCGCAGGAGTCGTCGTTCCTCGGCCTGGTCTCGGTGGTCGCCCCGGTCGTCGCGACGGGCAACACGGCGGTCGTGATCGCGTCCGAGAAGGCCCCGCTGCCCGCCCTGTCGCTCGGCGAGGTGCTGGCCACCTCCGACCTGCCCGGCGGAGTGGTCAACATCCTCTCCGGCCGTACGGCGGAGATCGCCGCGCCGCTCGCCGCGCACCAGGACGTCAACGCGATCGACCTCGCGGGCGCCGACGAGGTGCTGGCGAAGGAGCTGGAGGTCGCGGCCGCGGACAACCTGAAGCGCGTACTCCGTCCACAGCCTGTGGACGACTGGTCGGCGGCGCCCGGCACGGACCGCATGACGGCCTTCCTGGAGACCAAGACGGTCTGGCACCCCACGGGTTCGCTGGGCGCGTCGGGCTCCGCCTACTGAGCCGCACGCAGGCCCCGCAGCGGGAGCGCCGTGCCCCTGGCTCCGTCCGGGAGGGGCACGGCGCTCCGTCGTGTCGTACGCGCCCGTCAGCCCCGCAGGGCGTCCGTCGCCCGCCCCGCCACCGGGATGCCGCCCACCGACTCCGCCTGGGCGACCGGGCCGGTCACCTCGCGGGAGTCCAGCCCCCGGAAGTCGGCGACCTGCGTGGCGACGCCGTTGTCGAGCGGGTCCACACCCGTGCCGGCGAGCGGGTTCGGCTTGAGGTCCGCGACCGTCCCGACGACCTGGCCGGCGTCGTCGGGCAGCACCTGTGCCTCCGCGGCGGACGCTCCTGCGGCCGCGACGCCGAGCGCCGCTCCCGCCGTCGCCAGTACGGCCATGGAGCGCCGGACGACGGGCGTCCTGGGTGCCTTGTGTCGGGCCATCGCTGTGCCACCTCTTGGCTTCGCAGGGTCAACGGTCAGACGCGCAGCGTAGTTGAGATGTGAGGCGCGCTTCAAAGTCGGGCCGCCGGGTCGTACGCCACCCGCGCGATGCCTCACACTGGTGTCCTGTGAGTTCCCAGTCGCCCATATCCGCGCGAGTCGTGCTGCTCTGCGGCCCTTCCGGCTCCGGCAAGTCCCTCGTCTCGGCCCGCTCCGGCCTTCCGGTGCTGCGCCTGGACGACTTCTACAAGGAGGGCGACGACCCGACGCTGCCGCTGGTGGCGGGCACCTCCGACATCGACTGGGACGACCCCGCCTCGTGGGACGCGGACACCGCGGTCGCCGCGATCGAGCGGCTGTGCAGGACGCGCACGGCGCAGGTCCCGGTGTACGACATCTCGTTGAGCGCCCGTACCGGTGAGACGACCGTGGACATCGGCGGGACGCCGCTGTTCATCGCCGAGGGCATCTTCGCGGCGGAGATCGTCGAGCGCTGCCGCGAACTGGGCCTGCTGGCCGACGCGCTGTGCCTGAGCCGCGGTCCGGTGCGGACCTTCCGGCGCCGGTTCCTGCGGGATCTGAAGGAGGGCCGCAAGTCGGTGCCGTTCCTGCTGCGGCGCGGCTGGCGGCTGATGCGTCTGGAGCGGTCGATCATCACCCGTCAGACGGCGCTGGGCGCGTACGCCTGCGACCGCGAGGAGGCGCTGACCCGTCTGGCCGCGGCGGCGGTCGCCGGACGGCCGGCGCCGACGGGCACGCCGTGAGTTCCGAGGGCCGTGCCAGCCGTCAGAACGCGCCGATCAGCCGGTCCAGGACGAAGAACTCGGCGAGGTAGAACGCCCCGGCGAACAGGGGCGCGAGCACGGCGCACAGCCACCACCGGCGCACCCCGGCGTGCGCGAGGTACCAGCTCAGGCCGGCGGTGAGGAGCGCGCCAACGGCGAGGTACACGGCGGCCTCGCCCCAGTAGTGGAGTGTCAGGCCCAGCCAGAGACCCTCGCCCAGCACCACCATCGTCACGGCCGCGCCCGCCGCCGCCCGCGCGTCGCCCTGCCCGTGCCGTACGGTCCAGCCGCCCCAGCCGAGCAGCGGCCCGCCCGCGAGTCCGGCCGCAGACCAGACGACGGCGGTGCCCAGCGTGTCGCCGACCCCGGCGGTCAGGTAGTAGCCGGCGCAGGTGGCGAGCATCATCAGGCCGCCGCTCCAGACGGCGAGCCACCGTGTGCGGACGAGCGCCCCGGCCAGGGCGGTCCAGACGATCCAGGTGGACACCGAGTTGGTGGCCCGCTCCAGCAGCGGCGTCGTGCCGTGGAAGGTGTACGTCGCCCAGCCGAGGAGCAGCCCGAAGGCCGTCACGGCGGCGAGCGTGACGGCGGGTGTGCCCCGGCGGGGCGCGGTCAGGGTCGTCATGGATCGCACTATACACACGACGTATACACAGAGTGTGTAGTGGGATGGTGAACGAAAAAGCGGGACCGCGTGACGGGCCCCCCGGCCCCGCGCAGTCCCGCTGTTTCCGCACCCCCCTGTGGTGCTCCCCCTCCTTGTTCCCCCGTGCTCCCCCCGCTGTGTTCCCCCGGATCCCCCGATCCCCGTTCACCGCGCGGACGTCCCCCGACGTCCTGGCGGTCCCCCCGGTTCTCCCCCGTGTCCCCCGAACCCTCAGGCGACGAGCTCCCCGAAGGCGTTCTCCTCGTCACGGCCGAAGCTGAGGACCTCGTCCTCGCGCAGCCGGCGGAGCGACCGCCAGATGCTGGACTTCACCGTGCCGACACTGATGTTGAGGATGTCCGCGATCTCCGGGTCCGTGCGGCCCTCGTAGTAGCGCAGGACCAGCATGGTGCGCTGGAGTTCGGGCAGCCGGGCCAGCGCCTGCCACAGGACCGCGCGCAGCTCGGTGCCGCGCATCGCGTCCGTGTCGCCGGCCGTCTCCGGCAGCTCCTCGGTCGGGTACTCGTTCAGCTTGCGGCGGCGCCACGCGCTGATGTGCAGGTTGGTCATGGTGCGGCGGAGGTATCCGCCGACCGCCGCCTTGTCACTGATCCGGTCCCAGGCCCGGTAGGTCGAGAACAGCGCGCTCTGCAGCAGGTCCTCGGCCTCGAAGCGGTCGCCGGTCAGGTGGTAGGCGGTGGCGTACAGGGAGGCGCGGCGCTCCTGGACGTAGGCGGTGAACTCCGCCTCGCTCACCGAGCGGCGCTCCCCCGGTCCCTCCCTGTAGGCGCTTCCCCCGTCGGTGTCCCCCGTGGACGCGTCAACCACCGTCATGATGGCGGTGTGCTGACGCCCGGCGCCGCGAGCGCACCCCCGCATGCCCGCGGCGCCGGACTTCTCGGAACCCCGGTGCACGTCGTGCAGACGCGTGACAACTGCGCTGGTGCTGGTGCCGTGCAGCGTGTTCATCTCGCGCCCCCCGTCGTGGACTTCCGGTGCTCTCGCCTGCGGTTGTGCTGTGCCGAAAAGCTTGCCGCGCCACTTTCATGGCCGTGTCCGCCGACTGTCACAGACGTGTCACAGGGGTCGGTCACCGTGACCGCACACTTCCTCCACAGCTCGGCGGGTGCGAAGCGGCACGTATCCGGGCCCAAGGGGCACCCGCCGCGCACGGGTCGAACAGGAAGCCCTCCATGGGCCAGAATGAGCGCGTGCCTTCCCTGTTGCTGATCGAGGACGACGACGCCATCCGCACGGCCCTGGAGCTCTCACTGACGCGCCAGGGTCACCGCGTGGCGACCGCTGCCAGTGGTGAGGACGGTCTGAAGCTGCTGCGTGAGCAGCGGCCGGACTTGATCGTGCTGGACGTGATGCTGCCCGGCATCGACGGCTTCGAGGTGTGCCGTCGCATCCGGCGCACGGACCAGCTGCCGATCATCCTGCTCACCGCGCGCAGCGACGACATCGACGTCGTGGTCGGCCTGGAGTCCGGCGCCGACGACTACGTGGTCAAGCCCGTGCAGGGCCGGGTGCTGGACGCCCGGATCCGCGCGGTGCTGCGGCGCGGGGAACGCGAGTCGAGCGACTCGGCGACCTTCGGCAGCCTGGTCATCGACCGTTCGGCGATGACGGTGACGAAGAACGGCGAGGACCTCCAGCTCACGCCGACGGAGCTGCGGCTGCTCCTCGAGCTGAGCCGGCGGCCCGGACAGGCGCTCTCCCGTCAGCAACTGCTGCGGCTGGTGTGGGAGCACGACTATCTGGGCGACTCCCGGCTGGTGGACGCCTGCGTCCAGCGGCTGCGCGCCAAGGTCGAGGACGTGCCGTCGTCCCCGACGCTGATCCGTACCGTCCGCGGTGTCGGCTACCGGCTGGATCCGCCTCAGTGACACAGGAACACCAAGGGGGAGGCCGCGGCTGGTCCGCGGCGCGCAAGGGAGTCTGGTCGCGGCTGCGCTTCACGAGCCTGCGCCTGCGGCTGGTCGTCGTGTTCGGCCTGGTCGCGCTGACGGCCGCCGTGTCCGCGTCCGGGATCGCGTACTGGCTGAACCGCGAGTCGGTGCTGACGCGTACGCAGGACGCGGTGCTGCGCGCCTTCGAGCAGGAGATGCAGAACCGCGCGGGCGCGCTGCCCGAGCACCCCACGCAGGACGAACTGCAGCGCACGGCGGGCCAGATGGCCAACAGCAGCCAGCGCTTCACGGTGCTGCTCGTCGCCGAGAACCCCGCGGGACAGACGGTGTACGGCAGCTCGGGCGGCCTGAACGGCTTCTCGCTGGGGGACGTGCCGGAGTCGCTGCGCGAGGCGGTGACCGAGCGGCAGAAGGTCACGTCGAACAACAAGTACCCGCATCACCTGTACTGGCAGCGGATCGTCGAGGACGACACCCCGTACCTGGTGGCGGGGACCGAGCTGATCGGCGGCGGCACCACCGGCTACATGCTGAAGTCGCTGGAGCCCGAGGCGAAGGACCTGAGCTCGCTGGCCTGGTCGCTGGGGATCGCCACCGGGCTGGCGCTGATAGGTTCCGCCCTCCTCGCGCACGCCGCCGCGACGACCGTGCTGAAGCCGGTGCAGCGGCTGGGGACCGCGGCGCGGCGGCTCGGGGAGGGGAAGCTGGACACCCGGCTGAGGGTGTCGGGCACCGACGAACTGGCTGATCTGTCCCGGACGTTCAACAAGGCCGCCGAGGCGCTGGAGAAGCGGGTCGCGGACATGGCGGCGCGGGACGAGGCGTCCCGCCGGTTCGTCGCGGACATGAGCCACGAGCTGCGCACGCCGCTGACCGCGATCACCGCCGTGACGGAAGTCCTCGAGGAGGAGCTGGAGTTCGAGGGCGGCGGTATCGACCCGATGATCCAGCCCGCGGTCCGGCTGGTGGTGAGCGAGACCCGGCGGCTGAACGACCTGGTGGAGAACCTGATGGAGGTCACCCGCTTCGACGCGGGCACCGCCCGTCTGGTCCTCGACGACGTCGACGTCGCCGACCAGATCACCGCCTGCATCGACGCGCGCGCCTGGCTGGACGCGGTGGAGCTGGACGCCGCGCGCGGCATCCACGCCCGGATCGACCCGCGCCGCCTGGACGTCATCCTCGCCAACCTCATCGGCAACGCCCTCAAGCACGGCGGCTCGCCGGTGCGGGTCTCGGTGCGGGAGGAGCCCGGCGACGACGGGGACGCGTCGGGCGGCTCGGTCGTCATCCAGGTGCGGGACCACGGTCCGGGCATCCCGGAGGAGGTCCTGCCGCACGTCTTCGACCGCTTCTACAAGGCCAGCGCCTCCCGTCCGCGCTCCGAGGGCAGCGGTCTGGGCCTGTCCATCGCGCTGGAGAACGCGCACATCCACGGCGGTGAGATCACGGCGGCCAACTCCCCCGAGGGCGGCGCCGTGTTCACCCTGCGGCTGCCGCGGGACGTGTCCGCCGCGGAGTCCGGGGAGAAGTCCGGCGACGCCGGGGACGAGGGCGCCGAGGGGGACGCCTGATGAACGGACGACACGGACGACACCGGGCCGCCCTGCCGGCCCTCGCCGGGGTCGTGGCGCTGGGCGCGCTGCTGTCCGGGTGCGGTATCCGTGCGACCGAGGTGCCGACCGACTTCGGTCCCGCGCCCTCCCGGGTGCGCTGCTCGCTGGGCGAGCCCGAGGGGGCCGGACAGGGCGAGCGCGGGCTGCCGGTGCAGGTGTTCCTGGTGTGCGGGCCGTCGCTGGTGGCCGTGGACCGGGCGGTGCGGGTGGCCGACGGGGCGACGGACGCGCGCCGGGTGCTGGTCGCGCAGGGCCTGATGGACGAGCTGACGCGGGAGCCGACGGAGCCCGAGCGGGAGGCCGGCTACACCACGCGGGTGCGGCAGGGGACGACCGTGACCGGACCGCGGGCCGGCGACCCGGAGGACACGCTGCGGCTGAGCACTCCGCCCGCCGAGCTGTCCGCGACGGCGCTCGCCCAGATCGTGTGCACCTTCTCCGACTCGGCGGCGGCCGAGGGCAACGGCTCGGTGATCCTGGGCGGCCCCGACGACGCGACACCGCGCCGCTACCGCTGCACCGACGACGTACGGGCCCGTCCGGCGGCCGGGAAGCCGCCCTCCACCGAGGCCACCGGAAGCTGACCCTGCGGTCGCCCGCGGGGGCGGCGCCACAGTGTGGTGCACGCCTCAGCGGTTGAACGGGTGACATCCCGGAACCGGCCGAGGCGCGCGCCGCGTCTTGGGGAGCGTGCAGCGTCAAGGCTTCATCGGCGGCACCGCCGCATCCCGTATCCGTGTGACCGGAGGCGTCCTCCTGGCCGCGCATCTGGCGTTCGTCGCCTGGTACACGCTGCGCCCCCTGGACGTCCCGTGGGTGATGCCCGCCAATCTGCGGCCGCTGGACGGGATCCGCGCCGACTTCGCGCTGGGCTGGGCGACGGGGCTGCGGCGCACCGGGGAGTCGATGGCGCTGCTCGCGCCGCTGGGAGTGCTGCTGCCGATGGCGGGGGGCCGGCAGGCGGTGTCCCGGCTGGGTTCGCTGGTCCGCACCATGGCCGCGACCGCCCTGGTGTCGCTGGCCGTGGAACTGCTGCAGACCGCGGTGCCGGGCCAGGTGGTGGACGTCGACTCGCTGCTGCTGAACACGGCGGGCGCCGCGCTCGCCCACGCCGCCGTGGTGCCCGCCGGACGCGCCTGGCTGCGCCGGCGGACGCTCCTCCCGGCGGCGGACGGGGCCGTCCGGAGGGAGGAGGCCCCTCAGGGCCGGACCCCGACGATTCCCAGGGTCGGGATCGCCCCGTGGAGCGACGTTTTGCCCCCTTCGTCTCCGTAACGTGGAGGTACGGAGGCAGCCGCACGGGATGCCTCGCACCGTTCACGAAGGAGTCGCGATGAGCAGCCTCGTCCGCCCCACCGACGACCGCATGATCGGCGGTGTCTGCGCCGGGCTGGCCCGGCGGTTCGGCACCTCCGCGAAGACGATGCGTGTCGTGTTCCTGGTCTCGTGCCTGCTCCCGGGCCCGCAGTTCCTGCTGTACTTGGCGCTGTGGATCCTGCTGCCCTCGGAGGACAAGGCCCGCACGGCCTGGTAGGGCGGCCCGCGCGGCGCCCTCACCCCCGAGGCGCCGTACGACGCCGGCCTCCCGGCCCCTGCGCGGCATCATCTCCCTGAGGCCTCGCGCGGGGCCGTGGACCTCCGAGCACGCCGATGGGGCGCGACCCGTTTCCGGGTGCGCCCCATCGGCCTGTCTCCGGCCGGGAGGGTCAGCGGCCGCCGAGCGGGAGGCCGTTGACGTTGAGCCCCTTGGTCGGCAGCTGGTTCACCGGCAGCCCGCCGAGGAGGCCGGCGCCCGGCACCTGGGAGCCGAGCTCGCCGGCGAC
Organism: Streptomyces sp. BJ20; assembly: GCF_022869105.1. Taxonomy (NCBI): domain Bacteria; kingdom Bacillati; phylum Actinomycetota; class Actinomycetes; order Kitasatosporales; family Streptomycetaceae; genus Streptomyces; species Streptomyces sp. BJ20. The sequence goes on along the minus strand of NZ_CP094918.1, from coordinate 900,401 downwards.
CGGCTTGGCGGCGCCGAGCCCCTTGCCGGCCACGTCCTGGCCCGTCGTCAGCGCCTCGGCCGTCCCGGGCAGCGCGCCGGCCGCCTGGTCCGCCGGCAGAGCCTGGGTGACGGTGTCCAGCCCCGGCGCGGCGTCCGGCAGGGCCGGGGCCGCCTGGGCGGCACCCGCACCGGCGGCGGCGAAGGCGGCACCGAGAGCGGCGACACCGAGGGTCTTGACAGCAGACTGCTTCATGAAAGGCGTCCTCGAAATGGGATACGGGGATGTGAGCGGTGCTGCGACCGTAATCAGGCGCCCCCGTCCGCCGCAAACATCGAAATGCGGACGGATGGTGAAAGCGTTGCGCGTTCACCTTTCCCAGTGACGCCCCTTTCAGCCTTCCGTGAGGGAAGAAGCGCTGGTGGAAGCGGTCTGACGGAACAGCCATTCGGATTTCAGTTCTGCATATCCGGGCTTGATCACGTCATTGATCATGGCCAGCCGTTCATCGAAAGGAATGAATGCGGACTTCATCGCATTGACGGTGAACCACTGCATGTCGTCGAGCGTGTATCCGAAGGCCTCGACCAGGTGCTCGAACTCGCAACTCATGCTGGTGTGGGACATCAGCCGGTTGTCCGTGTTCACCGTGGCCCGGAAGTGCAGCCGCCGCAGCAGCCCGATCGGGTGATCGGCGTACGAGGAGGCGGCGCCGGTCTGGAGGTTGGAGCTGGGGCACAGCTCCAGCGGGATGCGCTTGTCGCGGACGTAGGCGGCGAGCCTGCCGAGCTCCACCGTGCCGTCGTCGCGCACCTGGATGTCGTCGATGATCCGCACCCCGTGCCCGAGCCGGTCGGCGCCGCACCACTGGAGCGCCTGCCAGATGGACGGCAGCCCGAACGCCTCACCGGCGTGGATGGTGAAGTGGTTGTTCTCCCGCTTCAGGTACTCGAAGGCGTCGAGGTGCCGGGTGGGCGGGTGGCCGGCCTCGGCGCCCGCGATGTCGAAGCCGACGACGCCCTGGTCGCGGTAGGCGTTGGCGAGTTCGGCGATCTCCAGGGCGCGGGCGGCGTGCCGCATCGCGGTGAGCAGGGCGCCGACGCGGATGCGGTGGCCGTTCTCCCTGGCCCGCCGCTCACCCAGGCGGAACCCCTCGTTGACGGCCTCGACGACCTCCTCCAGCGTCAGCCCGCCCTCGAGGTGCTGCTCGGGCGCGTAGCGCACCTCGGCGTAGACGACGCCGTCCTCGGCGAGGTCCTCGGCGCACTCGGCGGCGACCCGGACCAGCGCGTCACGGGTCTGCATGACGCCGACGGTGTGCGTGAAGGTCTCCAGATAGCGCTCCAGGGAGCCGGAGTCGGCGGCCTGGTGGAACCAGAGGGCGAGCTTGTCGGGGTCGGTGTGGGGCAGGTCGGTGTAGCCCGTCCCGCGGGCCAGGTCGACGACGGTGCCGGGGCGCAGTCCGCCGTCGAGGTGGTCGTGCAGCAGGACCTTGGGCGCCCGGCGGATCTGGTCCGAGGTCGGGGCGTTCGCGATGGTCTGGCTCGTCATTTCCGCACCATAACTCCTACGCGCGTAGATCACCCGGCGCCCGGAAGCGCCGATACGGAAAGGTGACCGCACGGACGGGTCGCGTCCACCCCGTCTTCTGAGAATGTTCTGCCATGGCACAGCAAGCGACGCCGGTACGCACGGCCCGGCTGGGGAGGACGCTCGGCTCGGAGCCGGCCACGGTGAACGGGGTGGCGTTGCTGCTCCCGAACGGCGAGGAGTCCTCCGCCCGCAGACCGTCACCGCTGGCCGCGGTCTCCGTACGGGGCCTGGGACGCCGGCTGGCCCGCGCGGGACACGACCAGCATCTGGCCACACATGTCGTCCACTACCGCTACCGCGGCTGGAACGGCGACGAGGCGCACCTCGCGCACGACGCCGCCTGGGCCGCCGACGAGGCCGTACGGCGCTACGGGGACGTGCCCGTCTGCCTGGTGGGCCTCGGCATGGGCGGCAGGGCGGCGCTGCGCGCGGCGGACCACGCGGCCGTCAACTCCGTGGTGGCGCTGGCCCCCTGGCTGCCGGAGGAGGACGGGACGGCCCCGGCCGAGCCGGTGAAGCAGCTCGCCGGCCGCCATGTGCTGATCGTGCACGGCACGAACGACGCGCGCACCGACCCCGAGCTGTCCTTCCGCCTGGCGGCCCGGGCGAAGAAGGCGAACCGCGAGGTGTGCCGCTTCGAAGTCCACGCGGACGGCCACGGGTTGAACCAGTACCGGGACGAAGTGCTGGCGCTCGCCGAGGACTTCTTGATGGGCGCGCTGTTCGGCCGGGGTTTCTCCCGCCCGGTGCAGGACGCGCTGGCGGCTCCCCCGCCGCTGGGGCTGCGGATGCCGCTGGCGGCGGGGTTCGGGACGACGTTACGGCACTGAGGACGCCCCGCTACCCGGGCAGCAGTCTCCCCCGCTTCGACAGCAGGAACTTCTTGAACGCCGCCACCGGCGGGGTGTCCGGGCGGCCCGCGAGCCAGGCCACGCCGATCTCCCGGGCCGCCCTGGGGGCGGTCACCGTCAGTTCGACCACGCCGGGCCGCGGGAAGGGCGGCGGAGGCAGCAGGGCGACGCCCAGGCCCGCCGCGACCAGACCGCGCAGTGTCTCGGCCTCCTCGCCCTCGAAGGCGATGCGCGGGGCGAAGCCGGCCTCGGCGCACAGGTCGTCGGTGATGCGGCGCAGCCCGTAGCCCGGTTCCAGGGTCACGAACGTCTCGTCGGACGCCTCGGCCAGGCGGACCCGGCGGCGGGAGGCGAGGCGGTGGTCGGCGGGGACGACGAGGCGCAGCTTCTGCTCGTCGAGGCGGCGGGCCACCAGGTCCGGGGCGGACGGCACCGGCGAGGTCAGGCACAGGTCGAGCTCGCCGCCCCGCAGCCCCTCCAGCATGGCCTCGCCGTAGTTCTGGACGAGGCTGAAGCGGATGCCGGGGTGGTCGGCGCGGAAGGCGTGCAGCAGGCCGGGGACGGTCTCGGCGCCCATGGTGTGCAGGAAGCCGAAGGCGACCTTGCCGGTGGCGGGGTCGGCGTCGGCGCGGACCGCCTCTGCCGCGCGGCCGATCTCGTCCAGGGCGCGGTCGACGGAGGCGTAGAAGGTGCGGCCCGCCGGGGTGAGGGAGACGGTGCGGCCGTGCCGGGCGAACAGCTCGACGCCCAGGTCCTCCTCGAGGCGGACCAGGGCGCGGGAGAGGGTGGACTGCGGCACCTGCATCTCCTGCGCGGCCCGCGTGACGTGCTCGGTGCGGGCCACCCCGGCGAAGTGGGCGAGGCGCGGGGCGAGCAGGCGCGCCATCTCTTCCCTGTCTCGTGTGTCACCGGTTCGTGACAGGCGACCGTCCGACCTCTGCTGATGCACCATGGGAACGATTATGACGATTCCATGCATTGGACGGATCAGCGGAGACCTCCGTACGTTCGAGGCATGACTCCCGCCAGTACCGGGGCGTCCACCCGCGTGGACGCCGTCGCATCCGTTCCCTCCGCCCCGCCGCCCGCCGTCGAGACCCGGATGTCCCCGGGCGGTCCCGGTTACCGCCGGATGAGTCTCGCCCTGTTCCTCGCGGGTGTCGCGACCTTCGCGCTCCTCTACTCCACGCAGGCCCTTCTGCCGCTGGTCTCCTCCGACCTCGCGGTCAGCGCGAGCGACGCGAGCTGGACCGTGTCGGCGGCGACCGGCGGTCTGGCGCTGTTCGTGCTGCCGATGAGCGCCCTGTCCGAGCGGTTCGGGCGGCGTACGGTCATGACCGCGTCGCTGGCCGTCGCGGTGACCCTCGGGCTGCTGGTGCCGTTCGCCCCGTCGCTCGGGGCGCTGGTGGCGCTGCGGGCGCTGCAGGGCGCGGCGCTGGCCGGGCTGCCCGCCTCGGCGACGGCGTACCTCGCGGAGGAGGTCACGCCGAGGGCGCTGGTGACGGCGATCGGGCTGTTCGTGGCCGGCAACAGCGTCGGCGGGATGAGCGGCCGGGTGATCACCGGCTGGGTGGCGCAGGAGTGGGGCTGGCGGGCAGCCGTCGGTGTGATCGGGCTGGTCGCGGTGGCGTGCGCGGTGGCGTTCCGGCTGCTGCTGCCCGCGCCGCGGCACTTCAAGGCGGGGTCGCTCGCACCCCGCGTGCTGGCCGGCGCCGTCCGCCGGCACGTCGGGAACCCGCTGCTGCGGCGGCTGTTCGCGATCGGCGCGCTGTTCATGACGGTGTTCGGGGGCGTGTACACGGTCATCGGGTACCGGCTGACCGAGGAGCCGTTCTCGCTGCCGCAGGGCGTCGCCGGGTCGGTGTTCCTGGTGTACCTGGTGGGCACGGTGTCGGCGTCCGCGGCCGGACGGCTGGTGGGCCGGCTGGGCCGCCGGGGAGCCCTGTACGCGGGAGGCGCCACCACCGCGGCCGGGCTGCTGCTGTCGCTGGCGGACACGCTGCCGCTGGTGCTGCTGGGTCTGGTGCTGATCACGGCCGGGTTCTTCGCGGGGCACGCGGTGGCCTCGTCGGCGGTGGGCAGGACCGCGACGGAGGGCCGGGCGCAGGCAGCCGCGCTGTACCAGTCCGCGTACTACATCGGGTCGAGCGCGGGCAGCGCGGCGGGCGCGCTGGCCTTCCACGCGGGCGGCTGGTCCGGGACGGTGGCGGTCGGTCTGGTGGCCGTGACGGGCGTCGCGGCGATCACCCTGGCCGGGACCCGGGCGGCGGCCCGGGCCGGGGAGGGCGCCCCCGCCTGACGGCCGGGGCGGGGCGCGCGCCCGACCGGTCCGCACCACCCTTCACCTGCGGATTCGTCCACTCGGGGGGCCGTTGTCAGTGGGCTGCGGTAGCTTCCGAGGTGGTGGGCGCGACGGCGCGCCGCCATGAGGCCGCTTGGGGTGGGTGGACGATGACGAACGGCACGGCGACGACGGACCTGGACGCCACGCTGGAGCGGTACCGGGTGGAGCTCACCGGGTACTGCTACCGGATGCTCGGTTCGTCCTTCGAGGCCGAGGACGCGGTGCAGGACACGATGATCCGTGCCTGGCGCAGCCTCGACAAGTTCGAGGGGCGCTCCAGCCTCCGCTCCTGGCTCTACCGCATCGCGACGAACGTCTGCCTGGACATGCTGTCCGCGGGCAACAAGCGCGCGCGTCCGATGGACCTCACGGAATCCACGCCGCTCGCGCAGGCCGCCCTGTCCCCCCGCCCGGACCACACCTGGCTGGAGCCGATGCCCGACGACCGGGTGCTGCCCACCCCCGCCGACCCGGCGGAGGCCGCGGTCGCCAAGGAGTCCGTACGGCTGGCGTTCATGGCGGCGCTGCAGCGGCTGCCCGCGAAGCAGCGCGCGGTGCTGATCCTGCGCGAGGTGCTGGCGTGGAAGGCGAGCGAGGTCGCCGAGCTGCTGGACACGTCCGTCGCGTCGGTCAACAGCGCGCTGCAGCGGGCCCGGGCGACGCTCGCCGAGCGGCGGGAGCCGGGCGCCGACGCGTCGGTCTCCGACCCGCTGGACGAGGACCAGAAGAAGCTCCTCGACCGGTACGTGGCCGCCTTCGAGGGGTACGACATGTCGGCGCTGACCGCCCTGCTGCACGAGGACGCCGTCATGACGATGCCGCCGTTCGACCTGTGGCTGACCGGCGCCGACGACATCACGGGCTTCATGACGACGCTGGGCGCCGCCTGCGCGCACTCGAAGCTGGTGCCCGTCGAGGTCAACGGCCTGCCCGGGTTCGCGCAGTACAAGCCCGACCCGGACAACGGCGGGTACACGCCGTGGGCGGTCCAGGCGCTGGAGATCTCAGACGGCCGGATCACCGGGTTCCACTGCTTCCTGGACACGCAGCGGTGGTTCCCGCTGTTCGGGCTGCCCCTCCGTCTCGAAGCGGAGACCGACGAGGTCGAGCAGGGCGCACAGCGCGGGTGAGGGGTCGCGCAGCCGTATCCGCCCGCCGGCCCGGCGGGCGGTGAGCTGGAGCCGGGCCAGCAGGTTCACGGCGTCCAGGCCCGGTGGTCCCAGCCCGGCGACGTCGCACACCACGACACGGCCGCGCCCTCCGCCGTCCAGCAGGGCGCGCAGCGCCTCGCACGGCCCGCTCACCTCTCCCGGGGTGAGGGGGCCGCTGATCACGAGTACGGGCGGTGTCGTGGCGTCCACGAGCGGTAGACCGGCCGGGCGCCCGTAACTCATCGGGCGGCGTCCCGTCGCCCGGCGCCGAGGATCACATTGACCCGGGCGCGGCCCTCGCCGGAGGGTTGCCTGTATGCGCCACAGATCACCGTCCCGCCTGGTGTCCCGTGCCCTCGGCCGTCACGGGGAGCCGCCGTGCAGGGGGTGCTGAGCGGCTTCCTGGTGATCGCCGTCGTCATCGGCGTCGGCTACGTCATCGGACGGCGGGGAAATCTCGGGGCACAGGGCAGCGAGGTGCTGACCAAGCTGGCGTTCCATGTGGCGTCCCCGGCGCTGCTGTTCACCACGCTCGCCCGCGCGGATCTCTCGGTGGTCTTCTCCGGCCGGCTGCTGGTCACCGCGTTGAGCACGGCGGCGGTTGCGGGCGTCTTCGTCGCGGTGGGCGTGGCGCGCGGCTGGGGCGTGGGCCGCACCACCATCGGCGCCCTGTGCTCCAGCTACGTCAACTCCGGCAACCTGGGCATCCCGATCGCCGTGTACGTGCTGGGGGGCGCCTCGCTGGTGGCGCCGGTGCTGCTGTTCCAGCTGGTCGGGGTCACGCCGGTCGCGCTGACCATCCTGGACCTGTCGACGGCGGGCGGGACGCAGCCCCTGTGGCGGCGGCTGCTCACCCCCTTGCGCAACCCGGTCGCGCTGGGGTCGCTGGCGGGGGTGGCGGTGTCGGCGGCGGGGGTGCGGATCCCCGGCCCGGTGTGGGACCCGGTGCAGCTCATCGGCAACATGGCGGTCCCGGCGGTGCTGCTCGCCTTCGGCATCTCGCTGCGGGGCAGTACTCTGCCGCTGCGCAGCGGCGACCGGGGCGCGGTGCTGCTGGCCGTGGGCCTGAAGGCGGTGGGCCAGCCGCTGGCCGCCTGGGCGCTGGCGGTGGGCGTGTTCGGCCTGCGCGGGGCGCACCTGCTCGACGTGGTGGTGACCTCGGCCCTCCCGGCCGCCCAGAACCTCTTCACCTACGCGAGCAGCTACGGCGTCGGCGAACGCCTGGCCCGCGAGTCCATCCTGATCTCGACGGCGCTCTCGGTCCCCGTCCTGGTGGCAGTGGCGGCGGTGCTGGGGTGATCAGGCCCCGGGGAACTCGGCCGTGTCGATGACGAGGTCGAAGGGGGCGGGAAGCGCGATCGGCTCGCCGAACTTCGCGGACCTCAGCGGCCGGTAGACGTCGTCCTTCGGTTCCCCGTAGAGCGTCACGGTCGGACCGCCGGGGGCCCAGGCGTCGACCAGCAGGTAGAGAGGGATGCCGGCGGCCGCGTAGGCGGCGGGCTTGCTGACGCGGTCATGGCGGGCATTGGACTTCGAGGTGACCTCGACGACCAGTTCGGCCAGGCCGGCCGGGATGTGGGTCTCGGACTCGGTGTGGTCCCGCCTGGGAGCGGCTACAAGGTCCGGGATGAGCATGCCCAGGCGCGACGGGACTGCGATCGCCAGTGTCTGAAAGATTCCCCAGTCCCGCGGGATCACTGAGTACAGGCGCCGCTGAATACTCTCAGCGATCAGATTGTGGCGATACGCGGGAGCGGGTGACACGGTGACGATCCCCTCGATGATCTCCACCTTGCTGCCCTCGGGCCACTCCATCTCCTCCCAGAACCGGACGAGGTCGTCCCAGCTCTGCTCGGGGTCCTGGCTCACGGTGAGTGCGCTCACGGCGGTCTCCTATCGGTACGTCGCCGAGTACAGCATGACGAACGGGACCGGCGGGGGTCCACCGGTCCCGTTCACCCGAAAGGAGAAAGCGCTGGTCAGGCGATGCGTTCCAGGACCACCGGCGTGGCGGTGAAGTCCGTGCTGGAGCCGATGTCGAAGGCCCCCTCCAGGGACTGCAGCGCGTACTCGAAGCGGTCCGGGGTGTCCGTGTGGAGGGTGAGGAGGGGCTGGCCCTCGGTGACCTCGTCGCCGGGCTTGGCGTGCATCTCGACGCCCGCGCCCGCCTGCACCGGGTCCTCCTTGCGGGCGCGGCCCGCGCCGAGGCGCCAGGCGGCGACGCCGATGTCGTAGGCGTCCAGGCGGGTGAGGACGCCCGAGGACGGGGCCTTCACCACGTGCTGCTCGCGGGCGACCGGGAGCTGCGCGTCCGGGTCGCCACCCTGTGCGGCGACCATGCGGCGCCAGACGTCCATCGCGGAGCCGTCGGCGAGGGCCTTCGCCGGGTCGGCGTCGCGGATGCCGGCCGCGTCCAGCATCTCGCGGGCCAGCGCGATCGTCAGCTCGACGACGTCCGCGGGGCCGCCGCCCGCCAGGACCTCGACCGACTCGCGGACCTCCAGGGCGTTGCCCGCCGTGAGGCCGAGGGGGGTGGACATGTCGGTGAGCAGGGCGACCGTCTTCACGCCGTGGTCCGTGCCGAGCCCCACCATGGTGGAGGCCAGCTCGCGGGCGTCCTCGATCGTCTTCATGAAGGCGCCGGAGCCGACCTTCACGTCCAGGACCAGCGAGCCGGTGCCCTCGGCGATCTTCTTCGACATGATCGAGGACGCGATCAGCGGGATCGCCTCGACCGTGCCGGTGACGTCGCGCAGCGCGTACAGCTTCTTGTCGGCCGGGGCGAGGCCGTCGCCGGCCGCGCAGATCACCGCGCCGGTGGTGTCCAGCACGGACAGCATCTCCTCGTTGGAGAGGAGGGCGCGCCAGCCGGGGACGGACTCCAGCTTGTCGAGGGTGCCGCCGGTGTGGCCGAGGCCGCGGCCGGACAGCTGCGGGACGGCCGCACCGCAGGCGGCGACCAGCGGCGCGAGCGGCAGGGTGATCTTGTCGCCGACGCCGCCGGTGGAGTGCTTGTCGGCGGTGGGGCGGGACAGGGACGAGAAGTCCATGCGCTCGCCGGAGGCGATCATCGCGGCGGTCCAGCGGGCGATCTCCCGGCGGTTCATGCCGTTGAGCAGGATCGCCATGGCGAGGGCCGACATCTGCTCGTCGGCCACCTCCCCGCGGGTGTACGCGTCGATGACCCAGTCGATCTGCTCGTCGGTGAGTTCGCCGCGGTCCCGCTTCGTGCGGATGACGGAGATGACGTCCATGGCCATGGCTGGCGTTCCTTCCGGGGTGCGAAGAGCACGGCCCCTCCGCTCGACGCCGTCCGGGTTGCCGGGCGTCGTCGGGAGGGGCCGCACGGGAGTTACTTGGTGAGGTGCTGGGGGCCGAAGGCCTGGGGCAGCATCTCGGACAGGGGCAGGATGCCCTCGGGCGTCTCCAGCAGCAGTCCGGGCCCGCCGAACTCGTACAGCAGCTGACGGCAGCGGCCGCACGGGACGAGGATCTCGCCGCCGCCGTCCACGCACGTGAAGTGCGTGAGCCGGCCGCCCCCGGTGCGCTGCAGCTCCGAGACCAGTCCGCACTCGGCGCACAGGCCCAGTCCGTACGACGCGTTCTCGACGTTGCAGCCGGTGACCGTGCGTCCGTCGTCGACCCGGGCCGCGACGCCGACCGGGTACCCCGAGTAGGGGGCGTAGGCGTAGGACATGGCGTCCCGCGCCGCCGCGCGCAGCGCCTCCCAGTCGACGTCGGCGGCCGCGGTCACTTGCCCTGTCCCTTCCGGTACGGCATGCCGTTCGCCTTCGGCATGCGCAGCCGCTGGGCGGAGAGGGCGAGGACGACCAGGGTGACGACGTACGGCGTGGCGGCGACGACCTGGCTCGGGACCTCGTTGGTGCCGGCGTACCAGGCGAAGACGAGGGCGCCGACGACCAGGGTGACGGCCGCCTGGACGTACTTCTTGCGGATCGCCAGCCAGACGGCGCCGATGATCAGCAGCAGCGCGCCGAGCAGCAGCAGGGCGTGCACGTTGGTGGAGCCGCCGCGCAGGTTGAGGCTGTCGGTGTAGCCGAAGAGGCCGGCGCCGATGGCGAGACCGCCCGGCATCCAGTTGCCGAAGATCATCGCGGCGAGGCCGATGTAGCCGCGTCCGCTGGTCTGGCCCTCCAGGTAGAAGGGGTTGGCCACGATGGAGAGGAAGACGCCGCCGAGGCCGGCCAGTCCGCCGGAGATGATCACGGCGAGGTACTTGTACTTGTAGACGTTGACGCCGAGGGACTCGGCGGCCACCGGGTTCTCGCCGCAGGAGCGCAGCCGCAGACCGAACGGGGTGCGCCACAGGATCCACCAGGTGGCGGGGATCAGCGCGATGGCGATCAGGGTCAGCCAGGAGACGTCGGTGACCAGGCCGCCGAGCAGGCCGGCGATGTCGGAGACGAAGAACCAGCCCTTGGCGTTGAGGTCGGTCAGCCAGTCGGACAGTCCTGGCACGGTGAAGTGGCCGAGGGACTCGACCGCCGGGGACTGCTTGGCGGAGCCGCCCTGGTGGCCCTCGAAGGCGAGGGGTGCCAGGTAGCGGGTGGCGCCGAGGGCGAGGATGTTGATCGCCACACCGGAGACGATGTGGTTGACGTTGAACGTGATGGTCACGATGGCGTGCAGCAGGCCGCCGAGGCAGCCGCCGATCAGGCCGACGAGGACGCCGGTCCACGGGCCCCACTGGAATCCGGCCCAGGCGCCGAACCAGGTGCCGAGGATCATCATGCCCTCGAGGCCGATGTTCACCACGCCCGCGCGCTCGGCCCACAGGCCGCCGAGGCCGGCGAGGCCGATCGGCACGGCGAGCTGGAGGGCGGTGGACATCTGGCTGACGTTGGTGATGCCGTCGGCGCCGGTGATCAGGCGCACGATCGAGGTCAGCGCCAGGGCTCCGGCGATGACCAGCATCAGGACGGGCAGCGACAGGCGGCGGCCGGTCTGCGGGGCGTGCTCCAGCGACGGCTGGTTGACGTCGGTCGCTGTGGTCGGAGCGGTCATCGGCCGGCCACCTCCTTCGTGGTGTTGTTGGCGCCGAGGACGTGGCCGGCGGCGAGCTCCGCGCCGACCCGGCGCTGCTGGCGGCGCAGGCCCCACTCGCGGACGGCCTCGTAGGAGACGACCACCGAGAGGACGATCAGGCCCTGCATGATGACCGCGATCTCCTTGTCGTAGCCGTGGAAGTCCAGCTCGGGCGACGCCTTGTCGAGCCAGGCCCACAGCAGGGCGGCGAAGACGATCCCGACCGGGCTGTTGCGGCCGAGCAGGGCGATGCCGATGCCGAGGAAGCCGATGCCGGTGGGGAAGTTCAGGTTGTACGTGTGGGAGTCGCCGAGCAGGATCGGCAGGCCCGCGAGGCCGGCGATGGCGCCGGAGAGCAGCATGGCGGTGAGGACCATGCGCTTGGGGTCGACGCCGCTGGCGGCCGCGGCGGAGCTGGACGCGCCGGAGGCGCGCAGGTCGAAGCCGAAGCGGGTGCGGTTGAGGGTGAGCCAGTAGCCGATGCCGAGGAGCACGGCGAGGATGACCAGGCCGTAGATCTCGCCGGCCGCGCCTAGGTCGATGCCCGGGATCCAGCCGGACTCGTACATCTCGCCGGTGGTGCTGTTGTTGCCGATCTTGACGCCGAAGACGTCCGGCTTCCACATGTAGACGATCAGCGAGGTGGCGATCGCGTTGAGCATGATCGTGGCGACGACCTCGCTGACGCCGCGGGTGACCTTGAGGAAGCCGGCGATGCCGGCCCAGAAGGCGCCGGTGAAGACGGCGGTCAGCAGCAGCAGCGGCACCTGGAGGAACGCCGGCAGGTTGGCGTGCGCGCCGACGATGGCGGCCATCATCGCGCCGAGCTGGTACTGGCCGTCGACGCCGATGTTGAACAGGTTCATCCGGAAGCCGATGGCCACCGCCAGGGCCGCGATGTAGTACATCGAGGCCTGGTTGATGATCAGCACCTGGACGTCCGCGTACCCGGCCTGCTCGAACATGAGGGCGAACGGCTCGACGGGGTTCTTGCCGGAGGCGACCAGGACGATCGCGCTCAGCACGAAGGCCACGGCGAGCGCGATGACCGGGCCGGCCACCGCGAGGAGCACGCGCTCCTTGTCGAACTTCTTCATCAGCGGGCCTCGTCTTCCGGAGACTCGGCGGACTTGGACACGTCGGCCTGGGTCTCGGCAGGGGTCTCTTCGTGTTCGAGGTGGCCCTCGGCGGCGCCGGTCATGGCGGTGCCGAGTTCCTCCGGGGTGATGGTGGCCGGGTCGGCGTCGGCGACCAGCTTGCCGTCGTAGATCACGCGGAGGGTGTCGGACAGGCCGATCAGCTCGTCCAGGTCGGCGGAGATCAGCAGCACGGCCAGGCCCTCGCGGCGGGCCTCGCGGATGTGGTCCCAGATCGCGGCCTGCGCGCCGACGTCCACACCGCGGGTGGGGTGGGCGGCGATCAGGAAGCGCGGCTTGTGGCTCATCTCGCGGCCGACGATCAGCTTCTGCTGGTTGCCGCCGGACAGGGAGGCCGCGGTGACGTCGATGCCGGGGGTGCGGACGTCGTAGGTGGTGACGATGCGGCGGGTGTCCTCCTGGGCGGCCTTCGGGTCCAGCCAGATGCCCTTGGCGTTGGGCTTCTCGGTGACGTGGCCGAGGATGCGGTTCTCCCAGAGGGGCGCCTCCAGCAGCAGGCCGTGGCGGTGGCGGTCCTCGGGGATGTAGCCGATGCCCTCCTCGCGGCGCTTGCGGGTGGGCCAGGCGGTGATCTCCTCGTCGGCCAGCCGGATGACGCCGGAGTCGGCGTGGCGCAGGCCGATGAGCGCGTCGACCAGTTCGGTCTGGCCGTTGCCCTCCACGCCGGCGATGCCCAGGATCTCGCCCTCGTGGATGGTGAAGGAGATGTCGTCGAGGAGGGCCTTGCCGCCGGGGGCGGCCAGGCGCAGCTTGTCGACGGTGATGACGGGCCGGTCGGTGACCGTGGACTCGGCCGTCTCCGGGGTGGGCAGCTCGCTGCCGACCATCAGCTCGGCCAGCTGGCGCGGGGTGGTCTCGGAGGGCACGGCGGTGCCGACCGTGGTGCCGCGGCGGATCACGGTGATGTCGTCGGCGACGGACAGCACCTCGCCCAGCTTGTGGGAGATGAAGATGACGGACAGGCCCTCGGCCTTGAGCTCGCGCAGGTTGTCGAAGAGCGCGTCGACCTCCTGCGGGACGAGCACGGCGGTCGGCTCGTCGAGGATCAGGGTGGTGGCGCCGCGGTAGAGGACCTTGAGGATCTCCACGCGCTGGCGGGCGGCGACGCCCAGTTCCTCGACCAGGAGGTCGGGGCGCACGTCCAGGCCGTAGCGCTCGGACAGCTCCTTGATGCGGCGGCGGGCCTTGCCGCCGATGCCGTGGAGCTTCTCGCTGCCGAGGACGACGTTCTCGAGGACGGTGAGGTTGTCGGCCAGCATGAAGTGCTGGTGCACCATGCCGATGCCGCGCGCGATGGCGTCGGCGGGCGAGGAGAAGTTCACCTGCTCACCGTGGACCGTGATGGTGCCCTCGTCCGGCTTCTGCATGCCGTAGAGGATCTTCATCAGGGTCGACTTGCCGGCGCCGTTCTCGCCGACGAGAGCGTGGACGGTGCCCTTGCGGACGGTCAGGTGGATGTCGTGGTTGGCGACGACACCGGGGAAGCGCTTGGTGATCCCGGCGAGCTCCACGGCGGTCACCGTCTTGTGGACCGCCGCTCCGGTCGGAGGGCTGCTGGACGCGTTGATGACGCACTCTCCTGGGGACGGGGGCCGTCTACGCGCGTAGCGCCCCTTCGGCATACAAAGGGGTGGCACACCTGACCGACGGGGTGCGAGGAGCCAGGCTCCTCGCACCCCGTCGAGCGGTCGCGACCCCGCGGTGGTTCAGGGTGTGACTCAGCTCGACTTGACCTCGATCTCGCCGCTGATGATCTTCTCCTTGGCCGTCTCGATGGCTTTCTGGAGCTCGGCGTCGTCCGCGAACTTCGGGTTGGAGTTCGACAGGCTCACCTCACCCGTCTTGAGATCGCCCTTGACGATACCGGTCGCGGGCTTGCCGTCCTCGACCGACTTCGCCAGGTTGTAGACCGCCTTGGCGACGTCCTTCATCGCCGAGGTCAGGATCGAGTCCTTGTACTTGGCGAGGGCTTCCTGCTTGTACTGGTCGGAGTCGACACCGATCGCCCACACCTTGTTGGCGGCGGCGGCCTCGATGACGCCCTGACCGGACAGACCGGCGGCCGCGTAGACCACGTCGGCCTTCTTCTCGATCTGGCCCTCGGCGGCGCTCTTGCCCTTGTCGGGGCTGGAGAAGCCGCCCTCCTCCGCGGTCTGCGTGAGGAACTGGGAGATGACCTTGACCTTGGGGTCGGTGTCCTTGACGCCCTGCTCGAAGCCGGCGCGGAACTTGTGGATCAGCGGGATGTCCACACCGCCCACGAAGCCGACGACGTCGGTCTTGGTGCTCTTGGCGGCGGCGACACCGGCCAGGTAGGAGGCCTGCTCCTCGGAGAACACCAGGTCGGCGACGTTCTTCGCCTCGACGGTGGCGTCGTCGACGATGCCGAAGGTGGTGTCGGGGAACTTCTCCGCGGCGGCCTTCACGGCGGACGCGTAGGCGTAGCCGACGCCGACGACCGGGTTGTAGCCCTGCTTCGCCAGCGAGGCGAGACGCTGCTCCTTGTCGGCGTCGGTCTCACCGTCGGTGGGCTCGACGTCGGCCGTCTCGTAGCCGAACTCCTTCTTGGCCTTCTCCAGACCCGCGTACGCGGCGTCGTTGAAGGACTGGTCGCCCTTGCCGCCGACGTCGTACGCGATGGCGAGGCCCTTGCCCTCCTTCGACTCCGAGGAGCCCGAGGAGGTCGAGGTGCCGCCGCAGGCGGAGAGGGCGAGGGCCAGGGAGGCGGTCGCTGCGCCTGCGACCGTGATCCGGGAAATCCGGCGCATGTGTGGTGCTCCTAGTCTTACAAGCGCCGGGAACGGTACGGAGTACGGCGCTGGCTTCGCCGCAGATTAACGCGCGTAGACCTGCCTGAAAACCCCTTCTGTCCACCTTGTTATGCGCCCGTGTTCAAGCCGGTTCCGCCTGCCGGGACGAGGCGTTGCTGTTCGCGAACGGAAGGTGGCGGTGGGTGAACGCCGGAGCCCTCCCGGGCCGCGTGCGGACGGCCTGTCCGGGGGACGACGAAGCGGGCGGGCGCGAGTGCGCCCGCCCGCTTCGTACGGGAGGCCGGCGCCGGACCGGGTCCGGCGGCGGGGTCACTCCGTGTTGACCTTGATGGTGCCGTCGATGATGCCCTTCTTGGCCTCGTCCACGGCCTCCTTCAGGCCCGGGATCTCGGCCATCTTGGGGTTGCTGTCGGACAGGCCGACGCCGTTGACCTTGAGGTCGAAGACCTGGGTGCCGGTGAGCGGCTTGCCGTCCTGGACCGACTTGGTCAGCGTGTAGACGGCGCCGCCGACGTCCTTCAGGGCGGAGGTGAGGATGTAGTCCTTGTAGCCGGCGAGGGCTTCCTGGTTGTACTGGTCGGAGTCCACGCCGATCGCCCAGACCTTGGCCTTGGCCGCGGCCTCGATGACGCCCTGGCCGGAGAGGCCGGCGGCCTGGTAGATGACGTCCGCGCCCTTCTCGATCTGACCCTCGGCGGCGGCCTTGCCCTTGTCGGGGCTGGAGAAGCCGCCCTCCTCCGCGGTCTGCGTCAGGTACTGCGAGACGACCTTGACCTTGGCGTCGGTGTCCTTGACGCCCTGCTCGTAGCCTGCCTGGAACTTGTGGATGAGCGGGATGTCCACGCCCCCGACGAAGCCGACGGTGTTGCTCTTGGTGGCCTTGGCGGCGGCGACACCGGCGAGGTAGGAGGCCTGCTCCTCGGCGAAGACCAGGGAGGCGACGTTCTCGCCCTCGACGACGGAGTCGACGATGCCGAAGGTGGTGTCGGGGTACTTGGCGGCGACGGCCTCCATCGCGGGGCCGTAGGCGAAGCCCACGCCGATGACCGGGTTGTAGCCCTGGCGGGCCAGCGAGGCCAGGCGCTGCTCCTTGTCCGCGTCGGTCTCGCCCTCGGTGGGCTCGACGTCGGCGGTCTTGAAGCCGAATTCGTCCTTGGCCTTGGTGAGGCCGGCGAATGCGGCGTCGTTGAAGGACTGGTCGCCCTTGCCGCCGATGTCGTAGGCGATGGCGACGCCGAGGTCGTCCTTGGAACCGCCGCTGTCACCGTTGTCACTGCTGGTTCCGCCGCAGGCGGTGGCGGCGAGCGCGAGCGAAGCGACCCCCACCGCTACGCGGGTCAGTTTGGATATCCGACGCATCTGAAGTTCCCCATTCTCCAAAGCCCCGCAGCGGGTGCTCGGTTCGGCGCACATTAACGCGCGTAGACACTCCTGGGAACGGGGTCGAGCGGGGCCGTTATCCATTCGTGCCGATGGCCGGTTACGCCCTTGTGAACCAGGGGGTCGCAGGGGAGCGAAACGGGCACACGCGTCTGCACGGCCCCCACGCTGCACCCCCGGGGGCAGCCTCGCAAGCGGAGGGGGCCGGGTGGAGGCGGCACGCGAAAGGGCGGCCGTGTCCACCGGGGACACGGCCGCCCTCGTGAGCGGGGGTGCGCCTGGTCGCGAGGCACCCGCGCCGTCTACCGCAGCGCGTCCAGCAGGGCCGCCGCGGTGAACAGCTCCACGCCGACGGTGATGGCGTGCTCGTCCACGTCGAAGTCGCCCTGGTGCAGGTCGCGCACGATGCGCTCGCCGGGGGTGCGGACGCCGAGGCGGGCCATGGCGCCCGGGACGCGCTCCAGGTACCAGGAGAAGTCCTCCCCGCCCAGGCTCTGTTCGGTGCCCTCCACGGCCTCCGTGCCGCGGCGCGCGATCATCGCGTCGCGCAGCAGCTCGGTGGCCCCGGCCTCGTTGACGACCGGCGGGACGCCCCGCACGTAGTTGATCTCCGACTTGGCGCGGTGCAGATTGGCCACCTCGTCGATGGCGGCGACCACGAGGTCCGGCGCCTGCCGCCAGGTCTCCAGGTCCAGGCAGCGGACGGTGCCGGAGAGTTCGGCGTGCTGCGGGATGACGTTGGGCGCGTGGCCGGACTCGATCCGGCCCCAGGTGACGGCGAGCCCGCTGCGGGTGTCGACCCGGCGGCCGACCAGCGCGGGCACGTCGGTGACGACCCGGGCGGCGGCGGTGACCAGGTCGGTGGTCAGGTGCGGGCGGGCGGTGTGGCCGCCGGGGCCCTCCAGGGCGATCTCCAGCCGGTCGCACGCGGAGGTGATGGCGCCCTGGCGCAGTCCGATCTTCCCGGCGTCGACGCGCGGGTCGCAGTGCACGGCGAGGATCCGGCCGACGCCCTCGAGCGCGCCGTCGGCGATGACGTCGGCGGCACCGCCGGGCAGCACTTCCTCGGCGGGCTGGAAGATCAGCCGGACCGGGCGGGGCAGCAGGCCTTGACGGTGCAGCTCGGCCAGCACGAGGCCGGCGCCGAGCACCACGGTGGTGTGCACGTCGTGACCGCAGGCGTGGGCGCGGTCGGGCACGGTGGACTGGTAGGCGCAGCCGGCCTTCATGTCGGGGATGGGCAGGGCGTCGATGTCCGCGCGCAGGGCGAGCATGGCGGCGTCGGTGCCGGCCTCCTCGTCCGTCCCGATGTCACAGATCACCCCGGTCCCGCTGGACAGTACGCGGGGGCGCAGGCCCACGCGCTGCAGGCGCTCCTTGATCGCGGCGGTCGTACGGAACTCCAGGTTGCCCAGCTCCGGGTGCATGTGGAGGTCTCGCCGGAACGCCACGAGTTCCGCGCGCAGTGCCTCGGGCAGCGCGCCGGGGAGCACCGCTCCCCCGGGGAGATCGATCTCGGACTCCAGTGACATCAGTGGCTTCACCCTTTGAAGAGTAGGGCTCCGAAGCGCTCCACCGACCCCTGATCAAGAAAAATCAGCCCGTTGGAGGGAGAAAATCCGGCTGCCCTACGCATAGCCGTTCAGCGAGATGGGTACACTCAGCGCCCTTTCGGGAGGGTAGGGGCGCTCGGCCTGCGGGGCCATGAGGCCGGTCACAGCCCCCGCGCGGGCGTCGGCACCTTCCGTACCTCCACGGTTACCACGTCCGGCCCAACCCACGCCGGGCGGTTCATCTGGCGGACAGCGGGCCGGTGTCCGGGGGCGCGGCGGGGCGCAGGGGGTGGGCGCCGCGCGCGGTGCCGACGACGTCGGCGAGGAAGCCCCGGGCGCGCGGGGAGGCGTGGGCGGTGAGCCACGCGGGGTCGATGTCGCACACCGCGACCCGCACACCTGTTCCGGCCAGGGCGAGCGGCAGGGTGTGGACGACGGTGGAGGGGAAGCTGACGACCGTGCGGCCCACGGGACCGCGGCGGGCGACGAGTTCCAGGGGCAGTTCGGGGCGGACGATCTCCAGGCCGGTCTCGACGGCCAGCCGGTGGAGTTTCTCGGTGGTCTCGCGGCGGTGCGCGAAGTACCGCCGGGCGCCGTGGGTCCGGGCAAGGGCGCCGACCGCCGCCACGTAGGCGTCGGCGTCGACCACGCCCGTCTCGACCAGGGAGGTGCCCACCAGGTCGGCCCCGCGGGTGACGCGCGGCGGTCCGAAGCGGTCGCGGGTCCAGGCGAAGGTGTGGGCGCGGACGGTGACGCCGGGTGGGACGTCCTCCATCGGCATCGAGGTGAACACCTCCACGGTGCGGCCGTCGCCGGGGCTGAGCCGGCGCCGGGCGGCGGCGGACACCGGGGCGAGAGCCAGGTCGCGGGGTCCGGGGCGGCCGCCCTTGCGGTGCCAGCGCACCAGGCGTTCGCCGCGGGCGAGCTGGCCGGCGAACTCCATGGTCGCCGTGCCGTCGTCGACGACCACCACCTCGGGCGCCCGGGTGATGGTCAGCAGCAGCTGCACGTACCGGGAGAACGGGTCGCCGAGGACGACCCGCCGGGCCCGGCGCAGCGGCACGGCGAGGCCGCCTATGGTGCGCAGCGGGGCGGACGCTCCCCCGCGCGCCTCCTCCCAGCGGACGTCGTGCCCCTCCTCACGGGCCAGTTCGGCCATGCGGCGGAGCTGACCGCGGGTCATCGGATCGACCGGGGACAGCACCACGAGGGCGAGTCCCGCGCCGGGCGCGTGGGCGTGCGCCCACTCCAGCACGTTGAGCAGCTGGACCGGGCTCTCCACGAAGGCGAGCGTGCGGGGGCCGGTGCGGCCGGCGCGGGGGCTCATCGACGTACGACCGTTCCCGTCGTAGGGGTGGGGGTGAGGGCGGGTCAGACCGACACGGGCTCGCCGGCGGCCGTGGCGATCTCCGCCTCGGCGACGACACCGGCCACCCGGCGCAGCTTCTTCATCGGGCCGAGCTCGGACTCGTAGACCTTCTTCACGCCGTCGCCGAGGGAGTCCTCGATGGTGCGGATGTCGCGGACGAGGCGCTGGAGGCCCTGGGGTTCGACGGAGGCGGCCTGGTCGGAGCCCCACATGGCGCGGTCGAGGGTGATGTGACGCTCGACGAAGACCGCGCCGAGGGCGACGGCGGCCAGCGTGGTCTGCAGGCCGGTCTCGTGGCCGGAGTAGCCGATCGGGACGTTCGGGTACTCCTGCTGGAGGGTGTTGATGACGCGCAGGTTCAGCTCCTCCGCCTTGGCCGGGTAGGTGGAGGTGGCGTGGCAGAGCAGGATGTTGTCGCTGCCGAGCACCTCGACCGCGTGCCGGATCTGCTTCGGGGTGGACATCCCCGTCGAGAGGATGATCGTGCGGCCGGTGGCGCGCAGTTCGCGCAGCAGCTCGTCGTCGGTGAGGGAGGCGGACGCCACCTTGTGGGCGGGCACGTCGAACTTCTCCAGGAAGGCGACGGCCTCGGTGTCCCACGGGGAGGCGAACCAGGCGATGCCCTTCTCCTTGCAGTGGGCGTCGATCTGCCGGTACTCGTCCTCGCCGAACTCCACGCGGTGCCGGTAGTCGATGTACGTCATCCGGCCCCAGGGGGTGTCGCGTTCGATGTCCCACTGGTCGCGGGGGGTGCAGATCTCCGGGGTGCGCTTCTGGAACTTGACGGCGTCGCAGCCGGCGTCGGCGGCGGCGTCGATCAGCCGGAAGGCGTTGTCGAGGTCGCCGTTGTGGTTGATGCCGATCTCGCCCGTGACGTAGACGGGGCGGCCGGGTCCGGCCTCGCGGTTGCCGAGGGTGCGGATGCGGGAGTCGCTCATGACCAGGGGTTTCCTTACTGGGGGAGGGAATCGAGAGAGGGACCGAGGATCCAGCCGGCGATCTCTCGGACGGCGCCGTCACCGCCGGGGAGGGTGGTGACCGCGCGGGCGGCGCCGCGTACGGCGTCGTGGGCGCTCGCGACCGCCACGGGCCAGCCGACGAGGGCGAAGCACGGGAGGTCGTTGACGTCGTTGCCGACGTAGAGCACGCGTTCGGGCGCGATGCCCTGTTCCTCGCACCACTGCTTGAGGGCGAGGTCCTTGCGGTCGACGCCGTGCAGCACGGGGATCTTGAGCTTGCGTGCGCGGGCGGCGACGACCGGGTTCTGTTCGGTGGACAGGATCAGCAGCTTCAGGCCGCCGCGGCGCAGGGCGGCGACGCCGAGGCCGTCTCCGCGGTGCACGGAGACGAACTCCCGTCCGTCCGCGTCGATCAGCACCCGGTCGTCGGTCTGGGTGCCGTCGAAGTCGAGGACCACCGCGTCGATGTCGTCGGCGGTGGGCAGGCCGGTGCGGCCGGCGTCGAGGAGCGGCGCGAGGGCGCGGGCCCGGGCGAGGTCGTGCGGGTCGTCGACCTCCAGGACGCGCGCGGGGTCGGTGCGCACGAGGTCGGTGCGGCCGAAGAAGCGGTGGCCGTGCTCGCGCAGCCCCGCGGCGTCCATGGCGTAGGCGGCCCCGGTCTCCAGGAAGTCCTGCGGGCGGTCCTGACGGCGGGGGCGGAAGGACTTGTCGTGGTTGACACCATGGCCTCCGGCGGCAGGCTCCGCGCGGGCGGCGGCCGGGTCGTCACCGGGGCCGGAGGGCACGCCGGCGCCCGGCACCGGACCGTGACCGGCGGGGACGTCGGCGCCCGGCGCACCGGCGCCCGCCTCGCGCCACAGGAAGCCGTGGAACGGGGCCACGGTCACCGCCGTGTCGGCGCCGCCGTCGGCGACCGCGGCGGCCACCCCGTCGACGTCCTCCCGGGTGAGGAAGGGGCTGGTGCACTGCACGAGCAGGACGACGTCCACGCGGGCGCCGTGCAGCGCCTCGTGGGCGTCCAGGGCGTGCAGCACGGCCGCCTCGGAGGTGGCGGTGTCCCCGGCGAGGTCCGCGGGCCGCAGCACGACCTCGGCGCCCGCCTGCCGCGCGGTCTCGGCGATGGCCGCGTCGTCGGTGGAGACGACCACGTCCGTGACGTGCCGGGCGGCGCGGCACTCCCGTACGGCGCGGGCCACGAGGGGCACGCCGCCGACGGGGGCGAGGTTCTTGGCGGGGACGCCCTTGGAGCCGCCGCGTGCGGGGATCACGGCTAGCACCCGGCGGACGGCGGCCGTTGACTCGGGCATGGGGTCAGCTCCTCGATGGGGGGCTCGGTGGAGGGGTCGGGCGGTCACAGCTCGCCCATGCGGCGGATCACGGGGGCCACGCGCTGCACGCCGTGGCGGTAGACGCCGCGTGCGGTGCGGCGCACGATCCGCCGGACCGGGCCGGGGTCCCGGTCCGCGGCGGGCGCGCCGGGCAGCGGCGTCCCGTCGGGGCCGAGGTGGTGGCGGGCGAGGACGCCGGGCAGGTAGCCGGGCGCGGTGACGGGTGTGTAGTACGGGGCGAGCGGCGGCAGTCCGCCGGTCCTGCCGAGCAGTTCGGCGATGCGGGCGCGGGCCGTGTCGAAGGCCGTCGCGTACGTGCCGTCCGCGGCGACGCCCTGCCGGGCCAGCCACTTCTCGTCGGGCGCTGGGCGGTGTCCGGCGTCGAGCTGGTCCCAGGAGGCGAGGCAGCCGGAGCCGACGAAGTGGTGGTTGCCGAGCGCCTCGCGGATGCCGAGGTCGGTGAGGACGGCGGTGGGGATGCGCCGGTGCAGGGCCTCCAGAGCGGCCGTCGAGCTGACGGTGACGAGCAGGTCGGTGCGGTCCAGGACCTCGCCCATGTGCCCGTAGACGAGGCGCAGGTTGGCGGGCAGGTCGAGGCCGCGGGCCAGCTTCTGGTAGGGCAGTTCCTCGATGTGCGTGGTGTGTTCGCCGGGCCGGGAGCGCAGCTTCAGCAGCACCTCGCGCTCGGGGTGACGGCGGGCGTGCTCCACCAGCCTGTTCAGCAGGTACGTGCGGTCCGTGCGGGTGTCCGGCACGGACGGCTGGGCGGCGAACACCACCGTGTACGGCGTGTGGCCGCCGGTGTGGGGATCGCCCCCGAGGAACGGCAGCGCGACCTCGGTGACCGCGTCCGCGTCGGCGCCGACGCCCTCGTACACGGCGCGGAAACGCTCCGCGTCCTGGCGGGAGTTGGCCAGCACCAGGTCGGCGCCGTGGCGCAGCAGCAGGCCGTCGGTGAGCTTCTCGTAGACGACGCCGACGTAGCCGGTGACGACGACGGGCCGGCGGGGCCGGTCCCGCCAGACGCCGCGCAGCCCGTGCAGCATCGCCTGCACCCCGCCGCCGACCAGCGCGAGCACGAGGACGTCGCAGGGCTCCTCGTCCATGGCGCGCAGGAACTCGGCCGCGGTGACCTCCCGCAGGGAGTCCGCGCGGACCCCGACCTCGCCGAGCTGGCGGGCGGTGGGCGTGGCGCGGCCCCGCAGCAGGAATCCGTCCAGGCGGATGTCACGCGGCGCGATGCGTTTCGCGGTGAGAGTGCCCCATTTCCAGCGGGTGTCGGAATCCGCGAGGACCGCCACCCTGAGGGGCTTGTTTGCACTTGCTGGCACGTCCAGGACGCTAGGAATCGAATTCCGCGAACTGCCCAACCGCGCCTCAACGAAAAGTTAACAACACCCCACCGAGAACCGAACCGGCCCGGGAAATGACCCGAGGTAGAAGCGGTCCACCGGACCGACACATCGAGTTCACCGTCCGTACGGCCGGTGGAAATAAAGCGCGCCGGGCGGCCTTCTAATGTTCTGCGGGTGCCGAAGCTTTCCGTGATCGTCCCTTTCCGTGATGTCCGGCCGTACGCGCCGGACGCGCTGAGAAGTCTGCGCGCGAATGCCCGCCCGGATTTCGAGTTCGTTCTGGTCGACGACGGTTCGGAGGACGACACCCCGGACCTCGTGGAGCGGGCCGCCGAGGAGCTGTCCCGGCTCGCGCGGGTGCGCGTCCTCCGCCGGGAGCGGCCCGGCGGGATCGCCACCGCGCGCAACGCCGGCCTGGACGCGGCGGAGGGCGAGTACCTGACCTTCCTGGACGGCGACGACTGGTACGCCCCCGGGTATCTGCCCCGACTGGTGGCGGCGGCTGAGGGGCTGGGCTGCGACTTCCTGCGCACGGACCACGTCCGGGTCACCGGGCGCGTCCGGACCGTGCGCCGGGTGCCGGTGGGGCTGCGGGACGAGGTGCTGGACCCGCGGGAGGCGATCCTGCCCGCCGACCGGACGACCGCGGTGGACTACCCGCAGGCGTGGGCCGGTGTCTATCACCGGCGGCTGCTGGAGCGGGGGTTGCTGCACTTCCCGGACGGGCTGCGCACGGCGGAGGACCGGCCGTGGATCTGGCGGCTGCACCGGGAGGCCGAGTCGTTCGCCGTGGTGGGTCTGCTGGGCGTGTTCTACCGGAAGGGCGTCGCCTCCTCCCTCACCCGCGTCGGGGACGAGCGGCAGCTGGACTTCGTGCCCGCCTTCGACCGGGTGGTGGCTCAGACGGCGGAGGACCGGGACGCGGACCGGCTGCTGCCGAAGGCGGTGCGGACGTACTGCGCGGTGATCGACCGTCACCTGGCCGAGCGGGACAAGTTCGAGCCGGCGGTGGCCGCGCGGCTGCGGGCGCTGTGCGCGGACGCGCTGCGGCGGCTGCCGCGGGACGTGCTGGACGAGGTGCTGGACTCGATGGACGCGGGACGGGCGGGGCGGCTGCGACGGCTGCGAAGGGCGCCCCTGCGCGCGGGGAGGGGGGTCGCGTGAGGGCGGCCGGTACGCAGGTGTTCTGCGCGAGCAGTCCGTCGGCGGTGGTGCTGATGGCCGCGGCGGTCGAGGCGGGGCTGCTGCCGGAGGCGGGGCGGCGGGTGCTGCTGGTGTGCGACGACGCGCCGGTCCCGGAGGCGGCCCCGCCCTGGGACGAGGTGCCGGGCTTCGCGCGGCTGCGGGCCCGCTTCGACGCGGTGCTGTCCTGGAACGAGGCGATACGGCCCTTCCACCCGGCGGCCTGGACGCCCCGCACGGAGGACGTGCCGCTCCTCGAACGGCACCTGCGGCGGTCGTGGGGGCTCGGGGAGGACCGGGTGGAGCTGGTCCTCGGCGCCCCTGACACCCCTCCGGCGCAGGCGGTGGCCCGCGTGTTCACGGGCGCGCCCCTGCACGTGTGCGCGGGCGGACCGGCGGACTACGGGCCCACGCGCGGCAAGCTGGACCCGCTGATCGGCACGCGGGTACGGCAGGTGCTGCACCCGGACCTGATACCGGGCCTGACGCCCCTGCTGCTGGGCGAGTTCGGGGCGCCGACGCGGGTGATCCCGGCGGACGCCTTCCGCGCGGTGACGGGCGAGGCCGCCTCGGCGGTGACGGGGGTGCCGGAGGGGGCGGCACTGGTCGTCGGGGAGCGACCGTCGGGCACGGCGGGCGAGGAGGACGCGCTGCACGCGGAAATGGTGCGGACGGCCGTCGGACGCGGCCACCACCATGTGGTGTTCGCGCCCCACCCCGCCTCCCCGTCCCGGCACGCCGGCGCGGTGCGGGCGGAGGCGGCCCGCCTGGGCGTGGACCTGACGGTCCTGGACACGCCCGTCCCCGTGGAGGCGCTGTACGAGGCTTCCCGCCCGGCGCTGGTCGTCGGCTGCGCGTCGGCCGCCGTGTTCACGGCGTCCGCGCTGTACGGCCTGCCGGTCGCACGCGTCGGCACCCGGCGGCTGCTGGACGGGCTGACGCCGTATCACCACCCGCGGCGGGCCGCCCTGGTGCTGGCGGAGGCGGTGCTGCCGGGAGAGGCGCCCGTCGACGGCGACCCGCGTGGTCTGCTGGCCGCCCTCGCGTTCACCATGCGGCCGCAGGTGCGCCCCTCGCTGCGGGCCGACGCCGAGCGGTATCTCGCGGCGGGGTCGTGGGACCGGCGGTGGTTCCCGCGCAGGCGGCTCACCGCGCTGGGGCTGCCCGGGGGCGTGCCGAGGCGGCTGGCGTTCCTGCCGCGGAGCCGGGTCGCCCGGCGGGTGGTGCGGCGGGCGCGGGCGGTACGCAAGGCCGTGGGGCGGTGAGCGCGCCCGCCGTCGCGGCCGGCTGCTGTCCGGGGACTGTTCACCGCGTGTCCATCCGGACGCCACCGGCGGCCCGCCGTGCCGGGGCACATTCGGCGTCCGGAACGAGGACGGTGGCACGGATGACGAACTCCCTGGCGGGACTGTTCAGGGCGCGGCGGCAGGAGGCCGCCGGGCAGGCACTCCTCGCCCGGGGGCTGCACCTGGTCGGTGACCACCTCGCCGAGCGGGGCGAGGGGTCCGGTCCGGGCGGCACGCGGCTGCTCCGGGCGATCGGCGGGTACGCCGGGGCGCTCGCGCGACCGTCGGCGGACCCGTTCGACGCCCTGCTGCGGGTCGGCGAGCGGGCCCTGGAGTCGGGCGGTCCGGGCGCGCCGGAGCTGGCGCTGGGCGTCGCGGACACGGCGGTGGAGATCCGCCGGCGGTCCAAGGGCGCCTGGCGGCTGCGCGGTCTCGCGCTGGACCGGCTGGGGCGCGAGGCGGAGGCGCTGGAGTGCTACGAGCGCTGCCTGGAGCTCGGCGCGGAGGCGGCCGGTGAGGTCGCCCGCCGGGTGGACACGCTGCGCCGCCGCCGGGCCTGCCTGGAAGAGGCCGCCGCGCTGTTCCCCGGGTCGGCGGGGACGCTGCTCGGCCCGGCCGGCCGGTCGACGGCGGGCACGGCGGCGGAGTTCGCCGCCTTCGTGCGGGCGCGGCTGTCCGAGCGAGGGCCGGACGATCCCGCGGTACGGCGGCTGCTGGCGCTGCACGCCGCCTACCGGCGGCTGCTGGAGCGGTCCGCGCTGTCCGACCCGCTGCTGGGCGGGGCCGAGCCGGTCGGCGTCACAGGGCTGCGGCGGCTGCTCGCGGGCCGGACGGTGTGCCTGGTGTCGGGCACCCCGGCGGTGGCCGGCGGCACGCTGGGCGGGCTGATCGACGGCTACGACGTCGTGGTGCGCTGCGACGCGTTCCGGCTCCGCGCCGAGGGCACCGGGGAGCGCACAGGGCTGCACGCGGTGACGCTGCGCGGCGACACCCCGTGGGAGGGGCCCGCCTGGACCCGCCCGGCCGGGATCCGGCTGGTGTTCGGCGACCCGGCGGCCGCATGGCGGCGCGCCCTGCGGCAGCGGCTGGCGGCCGGGGCGCAGGAGCACGTCGGGGACGCCTCGCTGCGCCGCCCGCTGGGCGACCCGGCGCTGCTCGGCGAGGACGGCTGGGACGCGGCGACCACCACCGCCTTCACCGTCCTGCGCCTGCTGGATTTCCTGGACGTCACGCCCCGCCTGGACCTGATCGGCTTCGACGACGGAGGCACGCTGCGGCCGCGGGAGGCCGCATGGGTCCGGGACCGCGCCACGCACGTCGACGACCGCACGATGAGGACCGCCCTGCGATGAACCACGCCCAGGCGGACGACCGGAGCGCCGTCACCGGCCGGCGCCGGATCGCCTTCGCCGTCCGTACCGACGCCGCCGGACTGCCCGGCACGGCCGCCCTGCTGCGCAGCCTGGCCCTCGCCGCCCCCGGCGTCTGCGAGGACGTGGTGGTGCTGCACCCGGGCCTGCCCGACCCGGCGTTCGACCCGCTGCGCCGGCTGCATCCCCGCGTGGTCGCGCGCCGCGACGCCGGTCTCGCGGACCTGCTGCGTCCGGCCGGGTACGACACGGTCGTCGTGCTCACCCCGGACACGGTGGTGCTGGGCGACATCGGCCCGCTGCTGCGGCTGCGCCACGGGGTCGGCGCGGTG
Source organism: Streptomyces sp. BJ20 (assembly GCF_022869105.1). Taxonomy (NCBI): domain Bacteria; kingdom Bacillati; phylum Actinomycetota; class Actinomycetes; order Kitasatosporales; family Streptomycetaceae; genus Streptomyces; species Streptomyces sp. BJ20. Next base: position 873,395 of record NZ_CP094918.1, on the reverse strand, counting down.
CCGCGCTGCGGGGCGGACGACGTGCGGGGCGGGCTGCTCGACGGCCTGCTGGTGGTGCAGCGCGCCGACCTGGACGACGTGCTCCTCGCGCGGCTCGCGGCGGGCGAGGACCCTCGGACGGTGCTGGAGAAGGTGCTGACCCCGGTCGACGGGCGGTACGACTTCCCCGCCGCCCGGCTGGGCGACGACCTGCCGGTGCCGCCGCACGTGGCGGTGCTGCGCTTCCCCGGGGCGTCCGGCGTGCCCGCGTCGGGTCCCGCCGCCGAGGCGTGGCGCCGGTTCGCGTCGGACGACGACGCGTTCCGGGCCGCGTACTGCGCGCTGCCCGGCGAGAAGCACCCCGAACTGCTCGCGCACCTCGCGCCGCCGCTGCTGACGGCCCGTCCCTCGCTGGACCTGGCCCGGACGGTCGCGGAGGTGTACCGCAGGCAGGGCCGGTACGACGAGGCGGTCGAGGTGCTCGCCCCGGTGGTGGGCGACCGGCTGGACGCCCCGCGCTGCCAGGAGACGCTCGGCGTGTGCCTGATGGCGCTGTCGCGCTACGCGGAGGCGGAGGCGCGGCTGCTGCTCGCGGCGGCCTCCCCCGACGTCGCGCCTCGCGCCTACGCCCAGCTGGCGCGGCTCGCCTGGATCCTGGGCCGCGACGAGGACGCGCGCCGGTACGCCCTGGAGGGCCTGGACGCCGACCCCACCGACGCCGGCTGCCACGCCTGGCAGGTCCGCACCCGGCCGGAGCGCGCGGCGGCGGACGGCGGCGGGGAGCCTGTGGCCGCGGGCGGGCAGCTCGCGCACGTCGCGCTGTTCGCCGAAGGGCGGGAGAACGCCGGGGACAAGGTGCTCCCGGAGGCCGTGCGGCTGTGCTTCGGGCCCGGCACCGGGCCGCGCCACTGGTACGCGCAGCCCGTGCACCGGCTGGTGGACGAGGCGGCGCTGGAGGAGCTGAACGCGCGGCGCGGGGTGGTCGTGGGAGGCGGCGGGCTGTTCCTGCCGGACACCTCCCCCAACGGCCACAGCCACTGGCAGTGGAACGTCCCGGACGCCCTGCTGGAGCGGCTCACCGCTCCCCTCGCGGTGTTCGCGGTCGGCTACAACGTGTTCGACGGGCAGCTCTACCGCCGCACCCGGTTCGCGGAGAGCCTGCGCGTCCTGGTGGAACGGTCGGCGTTCTTCGGCCTGCGCAACCACGGCTCCATCGACCGCGTACGCGAACTGCTCCCCGCCGCGCTGCGCGACAAGGTGCGTTACCAGCCCTGCCCCACCACCGTGGCCCGCCATCTGGTACCCGGCTGGACCGACCCGGCCGAGCGGGACGACACGGTGCTGGTGAACTGCGCGTACGACCGCGCGGGGCTGCGCTTCGGGCACGACTACGGGCACTTCCTCGGCCAGATGGCGTTCGCGCTGCGGGGCCTGCGGGAGCGGGCCGACGTGCGGTACGCGGCGCACATGCCCGCCGACGAGCGGTTCGTGGACGACCTGCGCCGCGTCCACGGCCTCACGCTGCCCGTGGAGCAGCTCTACGACCGGACGAACGACGGCATCCGCGCGCTGTTCCGGCGGTCCCGGCTGGTGATCGGTATGCGCGGGCACGCCGGGATGATCCCGTTCGGCTGCGGCACACCGGTCCTCAGCCTCGTCTCGCACCCGAAGCTCGCCTACTTCCTGTCCGACATCGGCCGTGCGGAGTGGGGCCTTTCGGTGCACGACCGGGACCTCGGGCCGCTGCTCCTCGAGCGGGCCGAGACGGTCCTCGACGACCATCCGGGCGCGGTGGCGGACGTGCTCGCCGCGCAGCGGCCCCTGTGGGAGACCACGCGGGCCAACCTCGCCGAGCTGAGAGAGGTGTTCGCACCGGTCTGAGCCACCGCCCCGCCGCCGCTTCCCGCCCCGAGAGAGAGAACCCCGTGCCGAAACTGTCCGTCGTCGTCCCGATGCACAACGTGGAGGCGTTCGCGGAGAGCACCCTGCGCAGTCTCGCCGCCAACGCGCATCCGGACGTCGAGTTCCTGATCGTCGACGACTGCTCCACCGACGCCACGCCGTCGGTGATCGACCGGTGGACGGAGAAGCTGCCGGGCGCGCGGGTGATCCGGCACGACACCAACCAGGGGATCGCGCAGGCGCGGAACTCCGGCATCGACGCGGCCGAAGGGGAGTACCTGGCGTTCCTCGACGGCGACGACTGGTACGGGCCCCGCCATCTGGCCGCGCTGGTGCGGGCGATGGACGAGCTGGGCTGCGACTTCGCCCGCACCGACCATGTGCAGGTGACCGGCACGGAGCGGGTGATCAAGCGGCCCCCGGCGCCGGTGCGGAACGCGGTGATGGACCCGCGCGACGGGATCGCGCCCGCCGACACGGAGACCATGGTCGACTACCCGTTCGTCTGGGCGGGCGTGTACCGCCGGCACCTCTTCGACGACGGCGGGATGCGCTTCGTCACCGAACTGCGCACCGCCGAGGACCGGCTGTGGATCTGGCGGCTGCACCTGACGGCGCGCACCTACGCCTCCCTCGGACTGCACGGGGTGTTCTACCGGCGGGGCGTCGCGACCTCCCTCACCCAGATCAAGGACTCCCGCCAGCTCGACTTCATCCCGGCCTACGACCTGCTGCTGCAAGACGTACAGGGCGACCCGGAGCGCGACCGCTTCCTGCCGAAGGCCATGCGCACCTACTGCGCCATGATCGCCTTCCATCTCGGCAAGGCGGACGCGTACGAGCCGTCGGCGGCCCGGCGGCTGCGGCAGGAGGCGCGGGAGGCGCTGCTGCGGATGCCGCAGGACGCGCTGGAGGAGACCCTGGCCACCATCGACAGCACCCGGAGCAGGCTGCTCGGCCGCCTGCGCGACGGGCGGAAGGCTGCCTGACCCATGCACCGCACGACCCAGATCTTCCAGGTCTCGACCCTCTACGGCGCCGCCACCCTGGCCGCGGCGCTGGACGCGGGCCTGTTCGGACCGGGCGGCGCGGCCCGCCGGATCCTGCTGGTCTCGCACAACGCCGCCGTCCCGGAGACCGCGCTGCGCCTGGACGAGATGCGCGGCTACGGTCCGCTGGCCGCCCGCTTCGACGAGGTGGTGAGCTGGAACGAGGCGATCAGCCCGTACCACCCGAGCGCCTGGGGCCCGCGCGGCTCCGACACGGTGCTGTGGCAGCGGGCGCTGCGGCTGCTGTGGGACATCGGCGAGGACGAACGGGTCGACCTGGCCGTCGAGTCGATCCAGGCCAACCCGGCCCGCGCGCTGGTCGCGATCTTCTCCGAGGCGTCCGTCGACGTGTACGCGGACGGGCTGATGAGCTACGGCCCGACCCGGGAGAAGCTGCCGCTGACCCTCGGCCGGCGCGTCCGGCGCCTGCTGCACCTCGCCCTGGTGCCGGGTCTGCGGCCTCTGCTGCTCTCCGAGTACGGCGTGGAGCCGGTGATCGTGCCGGACGGGGCGTTCCGCGCCGTGCTGGACGAGGTCGCCCGGGAGGCGGCGGACGACCCGCTCCTCGGGCCCGTGCGCGAGGAGCGGCCGACGGCCGTGCTGCTCGGGCAGTACCTGGCGGCGATCGGCATCCTGAGCGCGCGAGAGGAGGAGGACCTGCACGTGCGCATGCTCACCGGGGCCGTGCGCGCGGGGCACCGCTCGCTCGTGTTCAAGCCCCATCCGACCGCCCCCGCAGGCTACTCGGCGGCGCTGCACAAGGCGGCGGCCGACGCCGGGGTGCGGCTCACCGTGCTGGACGCGCCGCTGCTCGCGGAGACGCTGTACCACCACGCCCGCCCGGAGCTGGTCGTCGGCTGCTTCTCCACGGCGATGGTGACCGCGTCCGCCTACTACGACGTGCCCGTGGCGCGGGTCGGGACGGCGCTGGTGCTGGACCGGCTGCGGCCCTACCAGAACAGCAACCGGATCCCGCTGACGCTGGTCGACCACCTGGTGCCGGACCTGGAGCGGGACGAGACCCCGGCCGTGCTGGGCGCGGCGCCCGCGTCGCTGGATCCGCTGGTGCGGACGATGGGCTTCTGCATGCAGCCCCGGACGTATCCGGCGCTGCGAGAACAGGCGGAGGCGTGGCTGCGCGCCCACCTCGCCGGCAGCCCCGCGCCGTACTTCCCCGCCCTGCGCCTGGCCGAGCTGGGCCTGCCCGGCAGCAGCCCGGCCACCCGGGCGCGGGTCCGCGCGGCGCGCGCGAAGCGGAAGGTGGGGCGTGCGGTCCGCCGCACCCGGGCGCAGTGAAGCGGGGCCGCGAGCGTGGTCCCGGCACTCCCGCGCGGCACATCCGAAACGCACCGGCCACGGACGAGCCACCGGCCCGTCAACTCCCGTACACGCCGCCGGTGCACGGTAGGGCGGTGATCGAAGACACCGTCGTACGCCTGCCGCAGCAGCGCGTAACCGGTTCCGCCCCGGCGCGGACCGACGGACGGGAGCACCGTTACGACGTCGACCTGCTGCGGCTGGTCTGCTCCGCGACCATCATGGTGGGCCACGTCGGCGCCCTGTTCATCCACGCGACCGGCAACGACCCGGCGAACGGCGCCGGCTCCTACTGGGCCGGCCACGTCGCCGAGGCGGTCAACCCGTTCGCCGTCCCGGTGTACTTCGCGATCGCCGGCTGGGCGGTGCTCGTGGGGGCGCCCCCACGCGACGGCGCGCACATGCAGAGGCGGATCGTCCGCAACCTTGTGCCGCTCTTCGTGTGGACGGGCGTCTACCTGGTGTGGGCCTGGCTGCGCGACCGCAACGAGCGGCCCATGACGGAGCTGGCGGCGGACTCGCTCTTCGGCTCGGTACGGCCCGCCTACCACCTGTGGTTCATGTACGACTACATCCCGGTGATCGCGCTGCTGGCGTTCGTGGCCCTGCTGCGGGCGGGCCGCCGGCCCTGGGCGCTGGGCGCGGCGCTGCTCGGCGTCGCGGTGACGCCGAGCGTGCTCACCACGGCCGCCGAGGTGACGGGCCGGGACATGCCCGAGTCCTCCTGGGGGTTCGGGTTCTACGCGATCGTGTACGCGGTGGTCGGCGCGCTGCTGCTGTCCCTGCCGGCCGGGACGGTACGGCCGCGGTGGCCGCTGTGGGTGCTGCTGCCGCTCTCCATGACGGGGGCGCTCTGGTACAACACGCAGGTCCACTACGTGATGCCCAACGCCCACCTGTTCGTCGCCCTCATGTGCGTCTGTGTCCTGCTGCTGATCGGCAGGGTGCGGGTGCCGGAGCGGTGGCGGCCGGCGCTGCGGACACTGGCCGGTGCGGCGCTCGGTGCGTACATGGTGCACGTGCTGGTCGTCGAGGAGATCGCCGCCCCTCTCGTGTCGCCGGATCTGAGCGGGCCCGCCGCCGCGCTGCTGCTGGCCGGTCTGCTGGTCGCGGTGACGACCCTGTCGTTCGCCGCCAGCCTCCTGTGGGGCCGACTGAACCTGCGCCGCCTGCTCGGCTGACGCCGGGCCGGCCGCCACGACCGCCACCGGGCGGCGACCATGCCGTGGAGCCCACCCTGCGAGGAGACCCCGGCCACCGGGACCCCGCCCTCGGCGCGGAGACGCGCGCCGGGCCGGCACCGGTGCACCCGGGCGACCGGGCCCCGGACGGCCGCGTGGACGGCCCACGCCTCTTCGACGCCTTCCGCGGTCCGCACTTGGGCCCTGCCGTCGCTGGGCACGGACGCCCCGGACCGCCCAGGGTCTACGGCTCGTGCGCGGCCCGTCCCACCGGCCGGACGTACGGCACGGGCCTGTTCCTGGTCCGCCCGGACGGCTACGTGGGCTGGGCCGGGGACACCCCGGACGGTCTCGGCGCGTGCCTGGCCCGGTTCGGGAGGCGCTGACGGCACGTCCGCGCACGCCGGGCCGCGTACGCCCTACGCGCTCGCCGTGGACAGCTTCGCCGCGAAGCCCAGGAACAGGGCGCCCGCCGCCGAGGTGGCGCCCGCCGACAGCCTGCGGCGACGGCGGAAGGCGGCGGCGAGCCGGGTGCCGCTGAAGATCAGCGCGCTGAGGTAGAGCACGCTCGCGACCTGGGCGAACGCGCCGAGCACCACGAAGGACAGGGCCGGGTAGGCGTAGGCCGGGTCGACGAACTGCACGAAGAAGGCGATGAAGAACAGGATCGCCTTCGGGTTCAACAGGCTGACGACCAGCGCGCGGCGGAACGGACGCTCACCGGGCGCGGCGGCCGGACCGGTCTCCTCCGCGCACTCCTCCCCGCGTCCGCGCCACATGCCCCACGCGGCGCGCAGCATCCCGACGGCCAGCCACGCCAGATAGCCGGCGCCGGCGTACTTCACGATGCCGAACAGCACGGCGTTCGCCTGGAGCAGGGAGGCGACACCGGCGGCCGACAGCGTCATCAGGACGGCGTCCCCGCACCAGACGCCGGCGGCGGCCGTGTAACCGGAGCGCACCCCGCGGCGGGCGGCGACGGACAGGACGTACAGCGAGTTGGGCCCCGGCAGCAGGATGATCAGCACCAGGCCCGCGAGGTAGGTGGGAAGGTCGACGACACCGAACATGGCAAGGAGTGTCGCACGCCGTGCGACACTCCTTGTCCCTGTCTCGACCTGCGAGAACGCTGCCGGGAAGCCTAGAAGGCGTCGCTCGGCACGTAGGTGCCCCACACCTCGCGCAGGGCGTTGCAGACCTCGCCGACCGTGGCGCGGGCCTTCAGGGCGTCCTTCATCGGGTAGAGGACGTTGTCCTCGCCCTCGGCGGCCTTCCTCAGCGCGGCCAGCGCCGTGTCGACCGCCTCCTGGTCGCGCTCGGCGCGCAGTTTGGCGAGGCGTTCGGCCTGCTGGGCCTCGATGGCCGGGTCGACGCGAAGCGGCTCGTAGGGCTCCTCCTCGTCGAGCTGGAAGCGGTTGACGCCGACCACGACGCGCTCGCCGGAGTCGGTCTCCTGCGCGATGCGGTAGGCGGAGCGCTCGATCTCGTTCTTCTGGAAGCCGCGCTCGATCGCGTTGACCGCGCCGCCGAGGTCCTCGACCTTCTCCATCAGCTCCCTCGCGGCGGCCTCCACGTCGTCGGTCATCTTCTCGATGACGTAGGAGCCGGCGAACGGGTCGACCGTGGCGGTGACGTCGGTCTCGTAGGCGAGGACCTGCTGGGTGCGCAGCGCCAGCCGGGCGGACTTGTCCGTCGGCAGCGCGATCGCCTCGTCGAAGGAGTTGGTGTGCAGCGACTGCGTGCCGCCCAGCACCGCCGCCAGGCCCTGCACGGCGACGCGCACCAGGTTCACCTCGGGCTGCTGGGCCGTCAGCTGCACCCCGGCCGTCTGCGTGTGGAAGCGCAGCATCAGCGACTTGGGGTTCTTCGCCCCGAACTCCTCCTTCATCACCCGCGCCCAGATCCGGCGCGCGGCACGGAACTTCGCGACCTCCTCCAGGATCGTGGTGCGGGCCACGAAGAAGAACGACAGACGCGGGGCGAAGTCGTCCACGTCCATGCCCGCCGCCACCGCGGTGCGTACGTACTCGATGCCGTCGGCGAGGGTGAACGCGATCTCCTGCGCGGGCGAGGCGCCCGCCTCCGCCATGTGGTAGCCGGAGATCGAGATCGTGTTCCACCTCGGGATCTCGGCCCTGCAGTACTTGAAGATGTCGGCGATCAGCCGCAGCGACGGCTTCGGCGGGAAGATGTACGTGCCGCGGGCGATGTACTCCTTCAGCACGTCGTTCTGGATCGTGCCGGTCAGCTTGTCCGCCGGGACGCCCTGCTCCTCGGCGACCAGCTGGTACAGCAGCAGCAGAAGCGCGGCCGGCGCGTTGATCGTCATCGACGTGGACACCTTGTCCAGCGGGATCCCGCCGAACAGCACCCGCATGTCGTCGATCGAGTCGATCGCCACACCCACCTTGCCGACCTCACCGCTCGCGATCGGCGCGTCCGAGTCATGGCCCATCTGGGTCGGCAGGTCGAACGCGACCGACAACCCCATCGTGCCGTTCGCGATCAGCTGCTTGTACCGGGCGTTGGACTCCGTCGCCGTGCCGAAACCCGCGTACTGACGCATCGTCCAGGGGCGGCCCGTGTACATCGTCGGGTACACGCCCCGCGTGAACGGGTACGCGCCCGGCTCACCCAGCTTCCCGGCCGGGTCCCAGCCCTGGAGAGCCTCCGGTCCGTAGACCGGTTCGATGGGCAGTCCGGACTCCGACTCACGCGCCATGATGTGCATGCCTCCCGCTGAGCAGCGTTGCTCGATCCGATCGCCGGTCACTCGCCGGTTACCCACCGGTTACTCACCAGTACAGGCCGACCCTTCGACGGACTGTAGCGGTGCGCGTGCGGCCTGGTGGAGGGGCACACGCTGGGACCTTCCTCACAACCTCCGTGGGACCCCGCTCACAGGCCCGACCCGACGCCGTTCACGTCCGGTCACTTCCCACCATGCCCCTTGGTTCCGCCCCGGTCACGTCCGGGGTACAACACAGGTGACGACCGGGCAGGACCGGTGCGGCGGGACGACGGGGGCTGGGGTGCGCGGGAGGGGCATGAGCCGGAGGGGCACGGGCCGGAGGAGTACGGCCCGCAGGGGGAGGAAAGGCATAGCCGTGCTGGCGGCGCTGGGCGCGGTGGCCGTGGGTGCGGCCGGGTGCACGGTGCAGCCGGCCGGGGCGGGCGGGGAGGGCGCGCCGCCGGTGCGGATCGAGGTGCCGTCCCGGACGCCGGACGCACCGGGCGGGCCCGCGTCGCCGAGCCGGACACCGGAGGCGCCCGCGAAGCCGTCGCCGTCCGCTTCGGCCGCGAAGCCGTCCAGCAGTCCGACGCCGGCCCGGGTGCTGTGGTCGCCGGGCGACGACGGACGTGACGTCCGTGAACTCCAGGCGCGGCTGCGGCAGATCGCCTGGATATTCCACGGCCCCACCGGCACCTACGACGACCTGACGGCGGAGGCGGTCCGCGGCTTCCAGGGCAAGCGCGGACTGCCGGAAACGGGCGTGACGGACACGGTGACCTGGCAGCGGCTGCTCGCGATGACGCGGGAGCCGGGCCGCTGGGAGCTGTATCTGATGGGCGGCCAGCCGGCCGACCCGCCCGACCCGCGCTGCATGACCGGCCGGGTGATGTGCATCAGCAAGTCCAGCCGCACCCTGCGCTGGATGATCGACGGCCGGACGGTGTCGACGATGCCGGTCCGCTTCGGCTCGGAGTACACACCGACCCGCGAGGGCGTCTTCCGCGTCTACTGGAAGTCCCGGCACCACGTCTCGACGCTGTACGACTCGCCGATGCCGTACGCGATGTTCTTCAGCGGCGGGCAGGCGGTGCACTACTCGTCCGACTTCGCCGCCCGGGGCTACGCGGGCGCCTCGCACGGCTGTGTGAACGTACGCGACGAGGACGCGATCGCGCGGCTGTACGAGCAGGTGCGGGACGGCGACAAGGTCGTCGTCCACTGGTGAACCAGAAGTGACCGATGTGACCTGAGGAGAGAGGGGCGCGGGCGGGACCGGGGGAACGTGTCCCGCCCGCGCCAGGTGCACGAGCCGTGGGTACGGGGGGAACCCCGGCTCAGTGCTACGGCCGATGACCAGTCGGCTCACTCAGTACTGCGTCACAAGGGCCGGAAGTGTCACACCGGTCGGTACGTTCGCGGGGCGCGTGGGCGTCTGCGCAGGTCAGAGGAGTCCGGAAGCCTGTGGGTTCTCGGCCTCTCCCCCTAGTCCCGCTTGCCGTTTCCGTTGCCGTTGCCGTTTCCGTTCCCGTTGCTTCCCTTGCCGTTCCCGTTGCCCTGGCCCTTGGCAGGGTGGTCGTCGGCGTCGGAGCCGCTGGGGCCGCGACCGCCGCCGTTCCCGTTGCCCTTCCCGTTGCCGTTGTTGCCCTTGCCCTCACCTTCGTCGCCGGTGTCCGGGCGGCCGGCGCCCTGGCCGGGGAGGGTGTTCTGCGGCTCGCCCTCGTCACCGTCGAGGCGTGTCTCGGCGTCGTGCATACCGCCCCCGGCGCCCTTGTCGCCCTTGTCCGCCGTGCCGTCCTTGGTGCCGGCGCCTTCCTCGGCGGTGACGCCGCGGCAGTACGCGGCGACGCGGGAGGCGCCGCCGGCCGCCTCGTGCAGGACGCGACGGCGTTCGCCGTTCACCGGCCGGCCCTGGTGCCAGGACCGGCACGCGGAGACGACGAGCTTCCAGCGGGCGCCGTGGGCGGCCTTGCCGTCGCCGGGCGCCGGGGCCGCGGGTGTGCGGCCGGGGTCCTCGCCGCCCTGGGCGCCGTCACGGCCCTCGTCGGCGGCGTCGCCCTGGTGACGGTCGTCCGGAGTGGCGCCCTGGGCGGGCGGGGAGATCAGCGGACGCTGGGGGTGCGTGGCCGTGGCGGCGCCCGCGGGGCCGGAGCGGGAGTCGTCGAAGGGTGTGCGCAGCAGCCCGGTCCCGGCGAGCACGGCGGTGCCGCCGACCATGCCGGCGACCAGCGCGGCGGCCAGCATGAGCCGGGCGGGACGCGGTCCGCGGGCTCCGCCGGGCGTTCCGTTACGGCCGGTGCGCGGAGCGCCGAGACGGATCAGGCCGACGTCGGAGTCCCCGGTGCCGGTGCCGTGACCGGTGTGCGGGGCCGAGTCGGCCTGCCCTGTCCGTCCGTCCCTCGACGCGCGGAAGGCGGCCAGCGCGGCCGCCTCCCCGGGGAGTTCGCCTTCGGCCGTCGGCGGAGGCGCGGAAAGCGCGCGGAGTACTCCGGCGAGTTGTTCGGCCTGGTCACCGGCGGGTGGATCGGCAGCCCGGGGTGACTCACCGCTCAGCAGGCGCTCCGCCGCCTCCGCGTCCAGCCACCTGTACCGCTCATCGGCCATCACAAGTCCTTCTGCGTCCGCGCTCGCAACTGCGTCACACTCGCGGACGTCACCGTACGACGGCGTGGTTCTCTTTGGGGTGGCAGGGCGTCGAGCACACCCGCGGATTCCGGATGGCCGTCCGGATCGTCGCCGAGCAGTTCGGCGAGCCGGCGCAGGCCGCGGTGCGCGGCCGTCCGTACGGCGCCGGGGCGCTTGCCCAGGGTCTGCGCGGCCGTCTTGGCGTCGAGGCCGACGACCACGCGCAGGACGACGGCCTCCGCCTGGTCCTGCGGCAGCCGGGAGATCAGGGTGAAGGCATCGTCGGTGGCGAGCGCCTCGATCGCCTCGCCGGCCGTGTCGGACTCGGCGGGCCGCCCGGTCAGCTCGGTCTCGTCGCCGCCTATCGCCGGGCGGCGGCCGCGCATGCGGATGTGGTCGAGCGCGCGGTTGCGGGCGATACGGGCGGCCCAGCCGCGGAAGCGGTCCGCGTCGCCGGAGAACCGCTCCAGGTCACGGGCTATCTGCAGCCAGGCCTCGGACGTGACGTCCTCGGCGTCGGGCTCGCCGACCAGTGTCCGGACGTACCCGAGCAGCCGCGGATGCACGGCGCGGTACACGGTCCGGAACGCGGTCTCGTCCCCGTCCTGTGCCGCGCGCACCGCGGCGGTCAGCTCCGCGTCGTCCCCCAGCACGCGTGCGCCCTTCTGCGCCTAAGCCGGCGCCGCTCTCGCGGGCCGGGTTGCTCGCCGTTGTCATTGCTCAATCGGTCGTTGCGGTCTCAAGGCCGCTCGCGGAGGTTGTGGTCGTTTGTCTCCCGCGGCCTGGCGCGAAAGGCACGTTACGACCTGAAACCGCTCCCCGTCCATGACCGTACAAGATGCAACTAACCCGTGACACGGGACGTGTGACAGAAAACGCATGCCCGGCGCTGTAGAAGATACGGGTCGCGCGCGGCCCGTACCGCGCGACGGCCGGGGCCTCTCCTGTGGGGGGTGGCGGCCCCGGCCGTCTCCGCGAAGACGTTCCACTCGGGGCAGCAGGGGTGGAAGCGGGCGGCACCCCGTGAGCGCCGGGTGCGGGCGGTCCGTGGCTGGCCGCGCGGTTCCCCGCGCCCCTGAGGCATCCGCGGCTGCGGGGCATGCGTGCCGCTTGGGGCGACGGAGCCCCCGCTCGAGCGAAGCCGGGAGTGGGGGAGGGTGGGCGCGACGGCACCGGCGAGCGCCGGTCGGCGCGAACACCCGAGTCCACATGACCCACGTCGGCCCTCAGGGCTTCCGCCCGGCCCCCTCGCCTTCACCCCTCCCCTTGCCCTCGCCAGAGGATCCGGTGCCGGCCGCCTCCCCCGTGGGGCGGCCGGCACCCGCTTCACCCCTCGCCACGGGAGGAACACTCGCCGGCGCCGGCGCGGAAGCCGTGGGCAAGGCGCCCCCGGCGCGCCCCGCGCAGTACGCGTCGACCCGCGCCGCGCCCCCCGCAGCGGCGACCAGCCGCTCCCAGACCGGCGCGTCCGGCGCCCGCCCCCGACCGGCGGCCCGCTCGTACGCCCGGCACTGCGCCTCGACGTCCCCCGCGGCCTCCGCCGGCCCCGAGCCGTGCCGCGCGCCGTCCCGCGCCGACTCCGCGGCGGACGCCGATGCCGACACCCCCGGGGCCTCACCGGCACCGGAGGTTCCGGATACGTCCGGTACGGCAGGCGCCGAGCTCGCGGACGGCGTACGGGTCGGCCCGGTGTCCTCGGACCGCCCTCCGCCCGGCGTTCCCGCCGCCTGGATCCCGGCCCAGGCCACCCCGCTGAGGGCACAGCCGGCGACCAGGGCTCCCAGCGTCGCCCGCAGCGACCGCCCGCCGAACCGCCGTCGAGAGGCCCGCCAGTCGTCCCGGCGGCGGGTGCGCGCGCCATGCGCCCCCGCCTCCCGGGCGGCCACGAACGCGGCGACGGCCCGCTGCTCGGCCCCGGCGTCCACGCCGTCACGCACCAGGGCGGCGACGAGCAGCGCCTCCAGCCGGGCCGTGTCACCGGCCGGCCCCTCGACGGAGACGGGTGCGGCACGCCCGGCCGCGGCCGGCACGCCCACGGGGCACACGGAACGCTCTGGGCGCACACGCCGGCGGCCGGCCCGCCCGCCGTCGCTCTGCCGTTCACCCATGCCGTTTCCGTCCCTGCTCGATCGTGTCCGGCCTGCCCGGCCTGTCCGGTTCCGTCCGTCGGCCCCGCGGCCCCGCGGCCCCGGCTCGACGGACGGTGCGCACCCCCTCCCACCAGCGGGGTGCCGTGCGGGTCCCGGACAAACGGATACGTTCCGTCCGCCCGGCCCGTTCAGCCGCCGCAGCGGCCGCCAAGGCCCCGCCGTGCGGCGCGACCGCCGTTCCGGCCCACGGTCACGTCGACTCACCCAGCGTCCTGGGCGCCTCATCCGTCACACCGTCGGCCTCGAGCTGCCGCGCCAGGCGCCGCAGACCCCGGTGCGCGGCCGTCCGCACGGCGCCCGGCCGCTTGCCGAGCACGCGGGCGGCGGCGGGCCCGTCGAGACCCACGACGACGCGCAGCAGCACCGCCTCCGCCTGGTCCCGGGACAGCCCGCCCACGAGGGCGAGGGCCTGCTCGGTGGACATGGCCTCCATCGCCTGATCGTGCGTGCTGTGCGGGGCGGGCAGCTCCAGGACGTCCTGCTCCAGTGCGGACGCGCGGGGGCGTACGCGCTGGCGGCGCAGATGGTCCAGGGCGCGGTGCCGGGCGATGGTGGCCGTCCAGCCGCGGAAGCCGGCGCCGTCGCCCTTGAACCGGCCGAGGTCACGGGCGATCTCCAGCCAGGCGTCGGACATCACGTCCTCGGCGTCTGCGCCCACCAGTCCCCGGACGTACGCGAGGAGTCCGGGCTGCACGAGCCGGTAGGCCACGGCGAACGCAGCCTCGTCGCCCTGCTGGGCGCGCGCGACGGCGTCACCCAGTTCCCCGTCGAACGCCTGCGTGCGGCGGGATTCCCCTCCGTGGCCCAAGAACCGTCCTCGTCCGTACCGAGCGCGATGCGCCTCGCATGACGTGTGCACGTCCGCCGTGCCACACCCCCCAGCGACCTCAGCGTGCGGGGCGGCCAAAGTGTCACAGGTCAACCCACGTCCCAGGCCTCTCACGGCCCCCACACGCCACGGCGACACACCACCCCGGGACACCCCCGGAGACCCTTGGAGGCCGGCCCGGCGGGGCTCAGTCCGGCCGCGCCCCCGTCGTCGCGTCCCGGCACAGGAGCCGGAGTGAGCCGTCCTGGGTGTAGCAGCGGCGGGCCTCGTCGATGGGGTCCCAGAGGCGGCCGTCGGGAGTGCGGACCCAGTGGTCGCCGCCGGAGGCCCACCACTCGCCGCCGGCCTGGCGCACGATCACCTCGCCCGCGTAGGCCCCGAAGCCCCGCAGCACCAGCTCCACGGCGGCGTACGGGGCAGACTCGCGGCGGATGTCCTCGATCATCCGGTCGACGCTCCACAGACTGCGCGCCGAGTAGTCGAGGCGCAGCCGTGCCCCCTCGCGCATCGCCGCCACCGCGTCCGCCGCCCAGCGGACCGGCTTCGTCGCCGCCGAGGGCCTGGTCTCCTGCTGTGTCGTCACAGTCGTCGCAGTCGTCACACTCTGGAGAGCGCTGCGGCGAAGCGTTTCGTCACCCCGATCCCGCGGTTCCCCACAACGGGTGCACGACCGCCCCAGGACGCTCACAGGGCCCTCGCCGTATGTCCCGGACCCGGGTCCCGAGAGGGCTCTCAGGCATCCCGTCGGCTGCGGCGCGAGACCGCCGCGCGCAGCACCCGGCGCCCCTCCGTGGACACCTCCAGCGCGCTGCGCAGGCCGGCCGCTCCGTGGGCGGCGACGAGTTCCAGGACGGCGGTCTGCCGCCGCAGTTCGGCGGCGAGCAGCGGCGACAGCCCGTCCGTGCGGCCCTCACGGCGGGCGGCCGTCAGGTCGGTGACCTCGGCGTCGCCGCCGCCGTCCAGCAGCAGGTGGATCCGCAGCGCGCCGGCCGAGCACCCGTCGGCCCACTGCCGCAGCGCCGTCCCGGACCGGTCCAGCGGGGCGGTGGCGAGCATGCCCCGCGCCAGCTCCGCCGCCTCGCCGGCGCCGCCGCCCGCGGCTTCGCCCGCCGCCGCGTCCAGCTTTTCGCGCGTCTGCTGGAGCACCTCGCCCCAGTCGCCGTCGGAGGGACCCCCGGCGAGGGTGCCCCACAGCGGCCGCAGCGCCTCGTCGTCACCGCCCAGCAGCGGCACGCACCGATCCAAACAAGCCACCCCGCTGACGGCCAGTCCGCGCTCGTCGGCCTGTGCGATCAGTTCCTCCAGGCTCATCCACGCCTCCCTCTGCGGGTTCCGCAGGCCCCCTGATGAGGCCTTGACGGGCGTCGTCCCTCACGGAGCCCGCATTTCCCCTTACTGCGTGCGACAAGCCGGGAGTGTCACTCGGGCACCACGCGCAACCGGTCGAGCAGCCGGAAGAAACCGTTTTCGGCCATCGGCCCGGGGTCGGCGGTCAGCACTTCCAGGACGTCCTCGGCGGCGACCTCGCGCCCGGCCTCCTCGGCCCAGAAGACGGCCCGCTCGGCGGCGTCGGCCGGTTCCAGGAAGTAGTCGTCGACGGTGAGGCCCTCCTGACGTCCGTCGAGGTACCCGGCCATCGCGTCCCGGCCGAGGCAGGCCGTCCACACCCCGCTCTCGGGGGACGCGGCCTCCACGGCCACGCACTCGCCGGCCATCACGTAGCCGAACAGCGCGGGCGCACCCGTCTCCTTCGCCAGTTCCTTCATGCTGCCCAGCTCGCCCTCGCGGCCCGGCAGTTCCCACACCTGCCAGCCGTCCGGGGCCTCCGTGCGCAGGGTCAGCTCCCCGGCCGCACCGGCCAGCGCGTCCAGTCCTGTCAGCGGCCGCTCCGCGCGGCCCACGACGAAATAACCCCAGTAGCCCATGTGCCGGTGTTCCCCCCGCATGTCGGTTCCCGGCCCGGCGTGCCGAGCCGTCGGCTCGCCCAGAACACCACCACAGCCGTACGGGGGTTCGCAGGCGTTCGCGGCAATCCGTCAGCCGAGCCGGCCCGCCAGGATGCGGAACTCCGCCCAGGACAGCGTGGGTTCGTCCGCGTCCCACAGTTTCTGGGAGAGGGCCCGCAACGGCATCCGGATGCCGGCCGCGACCTGCTCCTGGGTCTGGGAGCGGGGCAGGTCGCCCCAGACGGCGAAGGAGCCGCCGAGGATCTGCCGGTCGTACCGGGCGGGGACGGGCTCGGTGCCGCGCAGCACCCGCGGGGTCCACTGCTCGTAGATGCGCTCGCCGGTCGGGTAGACGAAGGTGAGCGGCTCGCCGAGGACGTAGTAGAGGAACTCGTCGTTGTAGTTGATCACCTCGCGGCCCTCGGCCAGGTACTCGGCGGGCTTGCGCGCACCGATCTCCTTGCCGGTCCAGTAGGCGACCCGGATGTCCTCGTCGGCCTGGACGGACCCGCCGGAGAAGAAGCCGTCGTTCCAGGCGCGGGGGACGCGGTCGTGGGCGCGGACGGTGGCGGCGCGGTCGTTGAGCCAGCCGGTGGTGAGGTCCTCGACGGTGGCGCCGGAGCCGTACTTCTCGCGGGCCGCGGTGGCGAGTCCGGGGAAGGTCGCCTCGGGGTCGGGGACGACGAGGGCCTGGTACTCGTCACCGCCGAGGTGCCACCGGTCGCCGGGGAAGAGGCCGGCGTACTCGTCCAGCAGGTCGTCGACGATCCGGGCGGACTCCGGGTTCGCGATGTCGATGGCGCCGCGCACCGCCTCCCCGTTCGCCGTGCGCAGCTGGAGGTCGGGGTGGGCGTCGATGACGGCGCCGAGGTGGCCGGGCGAGTCGATCTCGGGGACGACGGTGATGTGCCGGCTCTCCGCGAGCTCGACGATCTTCCGGACCTGCGCCTTGGTGAGGTGGTCCTCGGACACGATCTCCGGATGCGAGTCGGACGCGATGCGGAAGCCCTGGTCGTCGGAGAAGTGCAGACCGATCTCGTTGTACTTCAGGTCGCCCAGCTCGCGGACGCGGTCCTCGATCCAGCCGGCGTCGTAGTGCTTGCGCGCGATGTCCAGCATCATGCCGCGCCGCGGCTTGGCAGGTTCGTCGCGCACCACGCCCTCGGGGGCGGCGCCGGCCCCGCGTATCTCCTGCTTGAGGGTGCGGGTGCCGTAGAAGACGCCCGCCTCCCCCGGCCCGCTGACGGTGACCCGCCCGCCGCGCACGGTCAGGGCGTACGACTCCGGGTCGGCGCCGGAGTCGCGGTTCAGCTCCAGGCGCACGTCGCCGGGCCGCTCGTCGTCCTTCTCCCCCGCGTACGTCAGGCCCAGCTCCCTCGCGGTCAGCCGGCCCTCGTCGGCGAGCGCCGGGTCGGACACGACCACCCGGTGCCCCGGGACGGGCCGCCAGCCGGGGCCGCGCTCCGCGGTGTGCTCGCGCACGGCGGGTATGGTCCGGGGCGCCTCGGACAGCGGGTAGCTGCGGGTGGGGCTCGGCGTAGGCGACGGCGAGGAGGGGGCGGCCGCCGGACCGCCGTCGTCGTTCGAGGCCCACAGGCCGAGGCCCACGCCGGAGGCCACCACCACCGCCCCCACGGCCACCGCGACGGCGGTGACCCTCCGCCGCCTCGCCGTCGCCTCCGCGCCGGGACCGCGCCTGCGCTGACCGTGCTGCCTGTGGTGCCTGTGCCGACTCACCCTGCCAACGTACGACCCGTTCGGGTGAGAAGCGTCCACATGCCGTTCTCAAACTCTGCCGTCCGGGTGAAATGGGGGTACCGATCGGACACGTCTCGGACTCACTCGATAACGTGACGTCACAACTCTCACAGCATCCGCCAACGACACTCACGCGACGCCCACGAGGAGCCACGCTGCCTGCGCACCGACTCCCAGAGCTCCCCGGCCGAGTCGCCATACCCGAACAGTCCCGCGGCACGCCCGGAACGCCGCCCCCGCTGGAGTGGTTCAACGACGCTCCCGGGCCGGACGCCGAACGCGTCCTGCTGTCCTGCCTGCACAGCCCCCGCTGGGCCCGCCTGCTGGCCGGCCACCGCCCCTACCCCGACACGGCGTCCCTCCTGGCAGCCGCGGACGAGGCGGCGTACGACCTCTCCCCGGAGGAGATCGCCGAATCCCTGGCCTCCGAGCGCCTGCCCTCGCTCCCCGAGGACACCTACTCGGCCGCCCACACCGCCCTGAACGCCGCCCACGCGGCCTACGAGGCCAAGTTCGGCCACGTCTTCGTCCTCTGCCTGGACGGCGTCCCCGAGGACGAGGTCCTCGACCGCGTCCTGGAGAACATCCGGTCACGATTGGCGAACGATCCCGAGGACGAGCACCAGACCACCAGGGACCAACTCCGCCTGCTCGCCAGGGAGCGCCTGACCAACACCCTCAGGGGCGCGGGGCTGTGAGGATGTGCGACTCCGCCGCGTGAGCGCGAGCAGCCCCCACACCACCGCACCCGGCAAATGACCGCAAACACCCCATATCCGTGGCCGCGTCCACACCACAGGCCCCCTTTTCGGGTGCAAGTTTGATCACACCGGCAGGCCCCCCGTAAGCGCCGCAGGCAACCGTCGCTACCATGCTGGGGGCCGGTGGACCGTACCCGGCCGGGCCCGACCGACAAGGAAAGCCGGCGCGGCCCCAATCCCCGCTCCCGGAGGAAATTTCCGTGCCGGCTGGAACGCTGTACCGCGGCCGGGAAGGAATGTGGTCCTGGGTGGCTCACCGAGTCACCGGCGTCCTCATCTTCTTCTTCCTGTTCGTTCACGTGCTGGACACCGCTCTCGTGCGGGTGTCCCCGCAGGCCTACGACGACGTCGTGGCCACGTACAAGACGCCGATCGTCGCGCTGCTGGAGTACGGCCTCGTCGCCGCCATCCTCTTCCACGCGCTCAACGGCCTGCGTGTCATCGCCGTCGACTTCTGGATCAAGGGCGCCCGGTACCAGAAGCAGATGCTCTGGACCGTCGTCGCCGTGTGGATCGTGCTGATGCTCGGGGCGATCTACCCCGTCCTCGGCCACGCCGCTCGTGAACTGTTCGGGAGCTGACGCAGATGTCCACGACTGAAACCTCCGCCTCGGGCGTCGGCCCCGTCGAAGGCGCCTCGCTGTACTCCGTCGACAACCCGGCGCCGGTCATCGAGCCGCCGCGCAAGCGGACCAAGAAGACCCCGAAGAGCACCCGCGGCAACTTCGAGCTGGCCGCGTGGCTGTTCATGCGCCTGTCCGGTGTCGTCCTGGTCGTGCTGGTCATCGGCCACCTGCTGATCCAGCTGGTGCTGGACGGCGGTGTCTCCAAGATCGGCTTCGCCTTCGTGGCGGGCCGCTGGGCGAGCCCCTTCTGGCAGGTCTGGGACCTGGCGATGCTGTGGCTGGCGATGCTGCACGGCGCCAACGGCCTGCGCACGGTCATCAACGACTACGCCGAGCGGCCGAACACCCGCCTGTGGCTGAAGGGCCTGCTCTACACGGCCACGGTGTTCACCATCCTGCTGGGCACGCTGGTGATCTTCACCTTCGACCCGAACATCCGCTAGGCACGGGGCTGCGAGAATCATGCTGCATTTCCCGGAGGACAACCCCCGGACCCCCGGCGGATGCTCGCACCACCGTCTCCGACAAAGCCCCGCAGTGAGGCGAGATCAGTGAAGATCCACAAGTACGACACAGTCATCGTCGGCGCCGGTGGCGCCGGTATGCGCGCCGCCATCGAGTCGACGAAGCGCAGCCGCACCGCCGTGCTGACCAAGCTCTACCCCACCCGCTCCCACACGGGCGCCGCGCAGGGCGGCATGGCCGCCGCGCTGGCCAACGTGGAGGAGGACAACTGGGAGTGGCACACCTTCGACACGGTCAAGGGCGGTGACTACCTGGTCGACCAGGACGCCGCCGAGATCCTGGCGAAGGAGGCCATCGACTCCGTCCTCGACCTGGAGAAGATGGGCCTGCCGTTCAACCGCACCCCGAACGGCACCATCGACCAGCGCCGCTTCGGCGGCCACTCCCGCAACCACGGCGAGGCCCCGGTCCGCCGGTCCTGCTACGCCGCGGACCGCACCGGCCACATGATCCTCCAGACGCTGTACCAGAACTGCGTCAAGGAGGGCGTGGAGTTCTTCAACGAGTTCTACGTCCTGGACCAGCTGATCACCGAGGTCGACGGCGTCAAGAAGTCGTCCGGCGTCGTGGCGTACGAGCTGGCGACCGGCGAGATCCACGTCTTCCAGGCGAAGTCCGTGATCTACGCGTCCGGCGGCACCGGCAAGTTCTTCAAGGTGACGTCGAACGCGCACACGCTGACCGGTGACGGCCAGGCCGCCGTGTACCGCCGGGGTCTGCCGCTGGAGGACATGGAGTTCTTCCAGTTCCACCCGACCGGCATCTGGCGCATGGGCATCCTGCTCACGGAGGGCGCCCGCGGTGAGGGCGGCATCCTGCGCAACAAGGACGGCGAGCGCTTCATGGAGAAGTACGCGCCCGTCATGAAGGACCTCGCCTCGCGCGACGTCGTCTCCCGCTCCATCTACACGGAGATCCGCGAGGGCCGCGGCTGCGGTCCCGAGGGCGACCACGTCTACCTGGACCTCACGCACCTCCCGCCGGAGCAGCTGGACGCCAAGCTGCCCGACATCACGGAGTTCGCGCGGACCTACCTCGGCATCGAGCCCTACACGGACCCGATCCCGATCCAGCCCACCGCGCACTATGCGATGGGCGGCATCCCCACCAACGTCAAGGGTGAGGTCCTCGCGGACAACACCACGGTCGTCCCCGGTCTGTACGCGGCCGGCGAGGTGGCCTGCGTGTCGGTGCACGGCGCCAACCGTCTGGGCACCAACTCGCTGCTGGACATCAACGTGTTCGGCAAGCGGGCCGGCATCGCGGCGGCGGAGTACGCGCAGACCGCGGACTTCGTCGAGCTGCCGGAAAACCCGGAGTCCCTCGTGGTCGGCCAGATCGAGCGGCTGCGGTCCTCCACCGGCAACGAGCGGGTGGCCGAGCTGCGCCGCGAGCTGCAGGAGACCATGGACGCGAACGTCATGGTGTTCCGCACCGAGCAGACCATCAAGACGGCGGTCGAGAAGATCGCCGAGCTGCGCGAGCGCTACAAGAACGTCGCCATCCAGGACAAGGGCAAGCGGTTCAACACCGACCTGCTGGAGGCCGTCGAGCTGGGCAACCTGCTGGACCTGGCCGAGGTCATGGCCGTGTCCGCGCTGGCCCGCAAGGAGTCCCGCGGCGGTCACTACCGCGAGGACTACCCGAACCGCGACGACGTCAACTTCATGCGCCACACGATGGCGTACCGCGAGGTCGGCGCCGACGGCACCGAGACCGTCCGTCTGGACTACAAGCCGGTCGTCCAGACCCGCTACCAGCCGATGGAGCGTAAGTACTGATGGCTACCCCCGTACTGGACAAGGCGGACGCGGCCGGCTCCCCCGAGCCCGGCTTCGCCGACTCCCCCTACATCACCGTCACCCTGCGGATCCGCCGGTTCAACCCGGAGATCTCCGCGGAGGCGACCTGGGAAGACTTCCAGCTGGAGATCGACCCCAAGGAGCGTGTCCTCGACGCGCTGCACAAGATCAAGTGGGATCTGGACGGCACCCTGACCTTCCGCCGTTCCTGCGCCCACGGCATCTGCGGCTCCGACGCCATGCGGATCAACGGCAAGAACCGCCTGGCGTGCAAGACGCTGATCAAGGACATCAACCCCGAGAAGCCGATCACGGTCGAGGCCATCAAGGGCCTGACGGTCCTCAAGGACCTGGTCGTGGACATGGAGCCGTTCTTCCAGGCGTACCGGGACGTGATGCCCTTCCTGATCACGAAGGACACCAACGAGCCGACGCGTGAGCGGCTCCAGTCCGCCGAGGACCGTGAGCGCTTCGACGACACGACCAAGTGCATCCTGTGCGCCGCGTGCACCTCGTCGTGCCCGGTGTTCTGGAACGACGGCCAGTACTTCGGCCCGGCCGCGATCGTCAACGCGCACCGCTTCATCTTCGACTCGCGTGACGAGGCCGGCGAGCAGCGCCTGGAGATCCTCAACGACAAGGACGGCGTGTGGCGTTGCCGCACCACGTTCAACTGCACGGACGCATGCCCGCGCGGTATCGAGGTCACCAAGGCGATCGCCGAGGTGAAGCGCGCGCTCATCACGCGCCGCTACTGAGGCACGGCGCCGTACCACCCCGAGGGCCCGTCTCCGATCCGGAGACGGGCCCTCGGGCGTTCGCGGTGACCGCGTGCGGGCGCCACTGCCCGCGTGTAGTGCGTCCGCACCAGGCCGTGCGCCCGTCCGGTGCCCGTGCACCAGAGGGGACGGCACCGCGGGACGATGCCCGGCCGGCGGCGGGACCGGAGGGTGGGAAGCATGCGATCCGGTCCGTGCCTGACACGCTCCCCCGCCCCCGGCGCCTTCGCGCTCCGGTGGCCGCCCCCTATCCTGGGCCGCGTGCTGCCAGGTCCGGACGTCGCGGGTGAGGCACCGGTCCGGTGCGTCCCGGCGCGGCTCCCGGCGGGCCCGCGGTGAACCCGGTGGTGACGCCTACCGGCACCCGCCGGTGGCGGGAAGGGGCGGTCGTCGCGGCCGCGTTCGTGGTCTGTCTGCTCGGGGGGACCGTGCGGGTCGAGGACACGCTCACCGCGCCGCCGCCGGCCTCCTGGCTGCTCGCGCTGGTGTCCTGCGCCGTGCTGCCCGCGCGGCACCGGCGTCCCCTGGCTGTGCTGGCCTTCACCACCGCGGCCGGTGTCGCCGCCCAGCCTCTCGGCCTGTTGCTGAGTCCGCTCGTGATCGCACCCGCCCTCGTCGCCGCCTACGCCTGCACGCTGCACGTGCCCGGCGAACGGCGTGCGGCGGGCGCCGTGACGCTGGCAGCCGTGACGCTGCTGGCCGGGTCCGGTCCGCTGGCCGCCGACCTCTCCTGGCGGGACGCGAGCCGGATGGGGACGGTGGTGGCGGCGCCGCTGCTGGCGGGGCTGATCGGGCACGCGGTGCGGACCCGGCGGGCGTATCTCGCGGCCGTGGAGGAGCGGGCGCGGCGGGCCGAGGAGAGCAGGGAGCTGGAGGCGCGGCGGCGGGTCGCGGAGGAGCGGGTGCGGATCGCCCGTGAGCTGCACGACCTGGTGGCGCACCAGATCACGCTGGCCAACGCGCAGGCCACGGTCGCCGCCCACTTCTTCGACAGCCGCCCGGAGCAGACCCGCGTGAGCCTGCGCGAACTCGTCGAGACCACCGGGCACGCCCTGGACGAACTGCGCGCCACGGTCGGGTTGTTGCGGCAGACCGGGGACACGGCCGCGCCCGACGGGCCCGCGCCCGGGCTGGACCGGCTGCCGGACCTGCTGGAGTCCTTCCGGCGGGCCGGGCTGGAGGTGTCGGTGCGTGAGGAGGGCGCGGCGCGGGCGCTGCCGCCGGGCGTGGACCTCACGGCGTACCGGATCGTGCAGGAGGCTCTGACCAACGTGACCAAGCACGCGGCGGGCCGTGGTGCCCGGGTGGGACTCGACTGGGGCGGCGGGCGGCTCACCGTCACCGTCTCCGACGACGGGGGCGCTGCGGCCGGGCCGCCCGCCCTGTCGGACCGGCCGCCCGGGTACGGGCTGATCGGCATGCGGGAGCGCGCCGCCGCGGTGGGCGGGGAGCTGACGGCGGGCCCGCGCCCGGAGGGGGGCTTCCTGGTGACCGCCCGGCTGCCCCTGCCGCCCGTACGGGAACCGGCGACGACCGACGAGGAAGGACGGACCGCATGACGCCGGCAGTGCCGCCCGCCGACGGCCGGGGGGCGGTGCGGCCGGCCCGCGCACCGCGGCCGCACGGGCACCTCCTGCCCCTACGCGACCCGGCGGCGGACGGTGAGACGACCGCTGCGGACGAAGGACGGACCGCATGACGCTGAGAGTGCTGCTCGCCGACGACCAGGCGCTGCTGCGCGGCGCGTTCCGGCTGCTGCTGGAGAGCACCGAGGACATCACCGTGGTGGGCGAGGCCGGCGACGGCCGGGAGGCGGTGCGGCTGACCCGCGAACTGCGCCCGGACGTCGTGGTGATGGACATCCGCATGCCGGAGGCGGACGGTCTCGCCGCCACCACGGAGATCTGCGCGGACCCGGACCTGCGGGCCACCCGCGTGCTGATCCTCACCACGTACGAGACGGACGAGAACGTGGCGCGGGCGCTGCGCGCGGGCGCCGCCGGCTTCGTGGGGAAGGGCATCGGCGCCGAGGACCTGGCGGACGCGGTGCGGACGGTCGCCGAGGGCGAGACGCTGCTGTCCCCGGCCGCGACCCGCTCCCTGGTAGCCCGGTTCCTGGCCGCGCCGGCCGGCACCCCGTCGCAGGACGCCGGCCGGCTGGCCGTGCTCACCCCGCGCGAGCGCGAGATGGTGGCGCTGGTGGCGACCGGCCTGTCCAACCAGGAGATCGCCGAGCGGATGGTCCTCAGCCCGTTCACCGTGCGCGCCCATGTGCAGCGCGCGATGACGAAGCTGGAGGCCCGCGACCGCGCGCAGCTCGTCGTCATCGCCTACCGGACCGGCCTGGCGCGGGTCACCCCGGAGGACGAGGCCGGACGCCCCTCGTAGTCGGGCAGGGTCAGGGCGGTGTGGGCCGGGCGGGGCCGCGCGGAGGGCAGTGTGTCGAGGGTGCGCAGCCGCGCGTCGCGCTCTTCCAGGGCCTGGGCCGTGACGGGGAAGAGCGTGGCGCCGCCCTCGTCGACGAGCGCCTGGTTGGCCGTCACGTAGGGGCGCATACGGTGCTCGTAGGCGGCGAAGGCCGCCGTGTGGTCCCGGTGGGCGGCCAGGGCGTGGGCGAGCACGTAGGCGCCGGACAGCGCGAGGCTGGTGCCCTGCCCGGTGAGGAAGGACGGGGCGTACGCGGCGTCGCCGACGAGGGCGGCGCGGCCGTGCGTCCAGCGGGGCATGCGGATCTGTCCGGCCGTGTCGAAGAACAGGTCGTCGGTGTCGCGCACGGCCGCCACCATGCGCGGGATCTCCCAGCCCTCCCCCGCGAACACCCCGGCCACCAGGGCGCGCTGGGCGTCCGGGTCGCGGAGGACGCCGAGCGGTGGTTCCGGGCGGTGGAAGGTGAGGAAGCCGTGCACTTCGGGGCCGTCGCCGGTGGCGTAGAGGGCGGCGGCCTTCCCCGGGGTGTTCCACAGCACCAGTTCGCGGTGGAGGTGCGCGGGGTTCGGCAGGGTGAAGAGGGCGAAGCAGTGGCCGAGATAGCGGTGGTGGCGTTCCTCGGGCCCGAACAGGGCGGCGCGGGTGGCCGAGTGCATGCCGTCCGCGCCGATCACCAGGTCGTACGTGCCCTGGCGCCCGCTGCGGAAGGTGACGTCCACGCCGTGCCCGGCCGGTTCGAAGCGGGAGACGGAGTCGCCGAAGAGGAACTCCACGTCGTCACGGACCAGCCCGTACAGGGCGTCGGCGAGGTCGCCCCGCCGTATCTCCAGATCGCGGGGCTCGCCCTCGTCGGCCGGGGCCCGGAGTGTGGCGACGGTGCGGCCGGCGGCGTCGAGGAAGGTGGCGCGCCGGGGGCCGACGTGCGCCTGGCGCAGCCGCGGCCACAGGCCCATCCGCCGGACCACCTCGGTCGCCGTGCCGCGGATGTCGACGGGGTAGCCGCCGCCGCGCAGGGCGCCGGCCTTCTCCACCACGGTGACCGCGAACCCGGCCCGGTGGAGCCAGTACGCGAGGGCGGGTCCGGAGACGCTGGCTCCGGAGATCAGGACGGTGCGCGGGGTGGTCATGAGCGGGTTCCCTTCTTCGCGGAGGTGTGAGCGGCCTCGGGGGTGTGCGGCGCGGGGAGTGCGGCCTCGGGGGCGTGCGGCACGGAGGCCTGTGCGGCCCCGGGGGTGTGCGACACGGAGGCCTGCGCGGCCCCGGGGGTGTGCGACACGGAGGCCTGCGCGGCCCCGGCGGGGTGCGCGGGGCTGACGGGGTGCGCGGGCTCGGTGGTCCGCGAGGACTCGACGGGACGCGCGGACCCGGTGGTGCCCTGGGTCCCGGTGCCACGCGCGACCCTGGTGGCGCGGACGAGGAGCAGGCCGAGCGCCGCGGTGACGCCGGTGACGGCGAAGCCGATGGTGAAGGCCGCTTCGGCGGGCACCTTCGTGCCGGCCTCGGTCCCGGCGGTGAGCAGGGCGCCCGCGATCTGGGTGCCGACGATCACGCCGATCACCCGGGTGACCACGAGCAGGCTGGTGGCGATGCCGGTGTCCCCGGGGTCGACGGCGGTGGCGGTGTTGGCCAGCAGCGCGGTGGTGGCGAGGCCCGCGGCGAACGCGGTCAGCGTCTTGGCGAGGGCGAGCTGCCAGGCGGAGTCGTGCTGGGCCGCCAGCCCGAACATGGCGGCGGCGGTGGCGAGGACGGCCACGACGACCACGGCACGGGCACCGAACCGTCGGGCGGCGACCCCGCCGACCGCGTCGCTCATGGCCCCGGCGATCGCGCCGGGCAGCAGGTAGAGACCGATGTCCGTGGTGTCGGCGTCGAAGCCGTAGCCGTCGCCCGACACGGCGAGGAGCTGCGGCAGCAGCAGGGTGACCATGCCGAGGGTGATGGTGACGAGCAGCGTGAGCAGGCCCGCCTGCCACATCGCGGGCCGGGCGAGCATGCGCAGGTCGACCATCGGGGAGACGGCCCTGCGCTCGACGCGCACCCAGGCGGTGGCGAGCACGGCCACGAGCACGAGCAACGCGCCCGCGGCGAGGGGCGGAAGACCGCCGCCGGTCAGCAGGACGAGGCCGAGCACGAAGGCGAGCAGGGTGGCGCTCAGCAGGATGACGCCGGGCCAGTCGATCCGCTCGCCCTGCCGGACCGGTTCGTCGGACGGCATCAGCCGCGCCACGAAGACGGCCGCCGCGACGACCACGAGGGTGGGCAGCACGAACATCCAGTGCCAGGACAGGTGCTCCGCGATCAGTCCGGCACCGAGCATGCCGAGCATGCCGCCGCCGGTGAACAGGGCGACGACCACGCCGATGGCCGCCTGGGTGCGTCCGGCCGGCAGATGGGCGCGGACCAGGATGAAGGACAGCGGGAGCACGCCGACCATGGCTCCCTGGAGGACCTGCCCGACCAGCAGCACCGGCAGTCCGGGGGCCAGCCCGGCCAGCAGCCCGCCGGCCGCGACGACGGCCATCAGCCTCATCAGCACGCGTTTGCCGCCGTAGCGGTCACCGAGCTTCCCGGCGACGGGGGTGAGGACCGCGCCGGTGACGAGCAGGGTGTTGGCGACCAGCGCGCCCTCGGAGGGGCCGAGCCCCAGCTCACGCTGGAGCAGCGGGAGCGCGGGCTCCACCACGGACTGGAGCGCGCCCAGGGCGAGCGCCAGCACCCCGAGGGCGGCGATCGCGGGCCGCGGTAGACGCGGCGGAGGGAGCAGGGTGTCGGACATGGACGTCCCGTTCTCGTAGGGGTCGGTGAGCACGTCCCACAGTTCCGTCCGGCGGCCCCCACGGGCATCGTCGCCCGTCACCGTCTTCACCTGGTGCGCGCGCACCGGTCGGGCCGCCGTCCTGGTGCCGGGAGACGACACGGGCCGCCGGCGCAAGGAGTTGAACATGTTCAAAAGAAGCCGCTACAGTCATCCCGTCAGCGTTTTGAACGCGTTCAAGAAGGGGTGGGGCATGGACCGCACCGTCATCGCCTACGTCATCTACCTGGTCGTCAGCATCGGACTGACCGTCTGGGTGGCCCGCACGCTCAGCCGCAACGGGCGGGTCTTCCTCGCCGACGTGCTGCACGGCAACGAGAAGCTCGCGGACGCCGTCAACCACCTCCTGGTGGTCGGCTTCTACCTGGTGAACCTCGGCTTCGTCGCCCTCTACCTGAGCGACGACGACACCGTCACCGACACCCGCGGCGTCTTCGAGGCGCTCTCCACCAAGCTGGGCGTGGTGCTGCTGGTCCTGGGCGTGATGCACCTGGCCAACGTGTACGTGCTGAACCGCATCCGGCGGCGCGGGGTGATGGAGCGGGAGCAGAACCCGCCGGTGCCCCCGCAGGGCTGGACCGTCCCGGCGGCCCAGGCGTGAACGCGGTCGCCGGCGGGCCGACGCCCCCGGGGGCGCGGGGAACTGCGCGCCCAGCCCCCGACGGGCCGCACCGGGCGTACGACACCGCGAGGCACCCCCTCGGCCGCGAGTACGACGCCGGCCGCCTCCCGCTCCGCAGGCTGACCGTGCTGTACGACGCGGACTGCCCCCTGTGCACGTATGTCCGCAACTGGCTCATCAAGCGGCCCCAGCTCGTCCCCCTGGAGTTCGTCCCGGCGGGGTCACCCGCCGCCCGGACCCGCTTCCCCGGCCTCGACCACGGGTCCACCCTGTCCGAGATCACCGTGGTCGGGGACGGCGGGCAGGTGTACCGGGGCGCGGCCGCCTGGATCGTCACCCTGTGGGCGCTGCGCGACCACCGGCGGCTGGCGCACCGGCTGAGCACCCCCTCCGGGATGCGGTTCGCCAAGGGTGCGGTGCTGGCCGCCGCCAAGTGGCGCGGGGAAACGGCGTCGGGGGGCGGCCGGGTGCACCGCCGGGCCGACGGGTGGACGTACGACCCGCGTGACGGCTGGCACCACACCCCGCCCGGCTGCGGCTCCGAGGCCTGCGCCGCCCCGTAGCCCGGGCGGCGGACGTTAGGCTCTGTTCCCGTGCCCGCGAAGAACGACGGCCCCGACCCCGGCGCCCACCTCAGCAAGTCCGAGCAGACCCGCGCCCTGATCCTGGAGACCGCCATGCGGCTGTTCCAGGAGCGCGGCTACGACCGGACCACCATGCGGGCGATCGCCAAGGAGGCCGGGGTCTCCGTCGGCAACGCGTACTACTACTTCGAGGGCAAGGAACACCTGATCCAGGGGTTCTACGACCGGATCGCCGCCGAGCACCAGGTTGCGGTCCGGGACGTGCTCGCCCGGGAGACCGACCTGGAGGCCCGCCTCGCCGGCGTGCTGAAGGCGTGGCTGGACATCGCCACGCCGTACCACGAGTTCGCGGTGCAGTTCTTCAAGAACGCCGCCGACCCGGACAGCCCGCTCAGCCCCTTCTCGCCCGAGTCGGAGCACGCGCGCGAGGAGGCGATCAGCGTGCACCGGGCGGTGCTGGCCGGGACGAGGACCAAGGTGCCCGAGGAACTGCGGGACATCCTGCCCGAGTTGATGTGGCTGTCCCAGATGGGGCTGTGCCTGTACTGGATCTTCGACCGCACCGAGGGCCGCGAACGCAGCTACCGGCTCGCCGAGCGCGGTGCCCGGCTCACCGCGCGGGGCGTCGCCCTGGCCCGGTTCCGGGTGCTGCGGCCGCTGGTGCGGGACGTGCACGAGCTGTTCACGGAGTTCCTGCCCGGGATGACCCGGGCGCTGCCCGACCCCGCCGGCCGGAGGAACTCCGGCCGGCGGGGCGAGGGCGCGGGGGACGACGGGGAGAAGCGCCCCGGCGACGACGGCTGACCTCGCCCTCGGCCGTCCCCGTCGGGCCGTCTCCGTCAGCTGACGACGTCCACCCCGCCGGGCGCCAGCTCCACGTCGTGGACGAGCGGCCCCTCCCCCACGGTCACGTGCGCCGCCCGCGCCCCGTGCGGCGAGGCCGACACCGCCAGCAGATAGGTGCCCGGCGACGGGACCGCCACGACGTACGCCCCGTCCGCCAGGGACGCCACCCGGTCCAGTTGACGGCCGCCGGGGGTGAGCAGCGTGACGGCCGCGCCCCGCACCGGCTCGCCCTCCGGGGTGCGCACGAAGCCGTGCACCACCGAGGCGGCCCCGTCCACGGCCTTCTCCTCCGGCGCGGGTGCCGGCGGACCGTCGTCGTCCTCCTCCTTCGGCTCGACCGCCAGGTGCGGCAGCCGCTTCTCCAGCCCGGCCGGGAGCCACCAGTTGGCCCGCCCCAGCAGATGCATCACCGCCGGGACCAGCGCGGTGCGCAGCACGAACGCGTCCAGCGCGACCGCTGCGGCCAGTCCCACGCCGGCCATGGCGGCGCCGTAGTCGCCGCTGAGCACGAAGGCGAGGAAGACGCAGACCATGATGAGGGCGGCGGAGTTGATGACCCGGCTGGTCTCCGCCAGTCCGACCCGCACCGCGCGGGCGTTGTCCCGGGTGTGCACCCACTCCTCGTGCATCCGGCTCACCAGGAACACCTGGTAGTCCATGGAGAGCCCGAACAGCAGCGACAGCATGATGATCGGCAGGAACGACGCGATCGGGCCCTCCGTGCCGAGCCCCAGCACGTCCAGGCCGACGCCCCACTGGAACACCATGACCAGCACGCCGAACGAGGCCGCCGCCGCGAGCAGGTTCATCACGGCGGCCGTCAGCGGCACCACCAGGGAGCGGAACGCGAGCAGCAGGAGCAGGAAGCCAAGACCGATGATCGTGCCGACGAAGAGGGGGAGCCGGTCGCCGGTCACCGAGGCGAAGTCCTTGGACACCGCCGTCACACCGCCGACGTGCGCCTGAACGCCCGCCGCGGGGATGACGTCCTCGCGCAGGGTGTCGATCAGCCGGTCCGTCTCCACGTCCTGCGGGGAGGTGGTGGGCACGACCTGGATGACGCTGACCCCGTTCGCGGGCGGGGCCGCCGCCACCTGGGCGACGCCCTCGGTGTCCTCGACCGCCTTGACGAGTCCGGTGGGCGCCTCGCCGTCCACGACCACCTGGAGCGGGCCGTTGAAGCCGGGACCGAAGCCCTCGGCCAGCAGGTCGTATGCCTTGCGGGTGGTGGTCGAGGCGTCGTCGTTGCCCTGGTCCACGGTGCCCAGACGCAGCGACAGCAGCGGCACCGCGAGCGCGGCCATCAGCACCACCGCCACGGCGGCCACCGCGCGCGGCCTGCGCTGCACGGTCGCCGACCAGCGCACGGCGAGACCGCTCACCTGCTCGCCCTTCGTCTCCGAAGCCGCGAGCCGGCGGCGCTGACGGCGGCTGAGCACCCGGTGCCCCAGCACACCGAGGAGGGCGGGCAGCAGGGTGATCGCGGCGAGCACGCTGAGCACCACCGTCAGGGAGGTGCCGATGACGACGCCGTCCAGGAACCGCAGGTTGGTCACCAGCATCCCGGCGAGCGCGATGCACACCGTGCCGCCCGCGAACAGCACCGCCCGGCCCGAGGTGTTGAGCGCGGCGACCGCGGCCTCCTCCGGGTCCTTGCCGCTCAGGATGCCCTTCCGGTGCCGGGTGACGATGAACAGGGCGTAGTCGATGCCGACGCCCAGACCGATCAACGTGGCGAGCAGCGAGGCCAGTTCGGGGACGTCGGTGACATGGCTGATCAGCTGCGTGCCGAACATGCCGCCCGCGACGCCGAACACGGCGACCACGATCGGCAACAGCATCGCGAACACCGACCCGAACGCCAGGAACAGCACCACGGCAGCCGCGAGGATGCCGACCAGTTCGGCCGTGCCCGTCGGCGGCTCCTGGACCCGGGTGATGGCCTGGCCGCCGAGCTCCACCTGGAGCCCGTCACCGGCCGCCGCCCGCGCCGTGTCGACCACGTCCTGCACCAGCGCCTTCGGCACCGCGTCCGCCTGCTCGGCGAACGTCACCTGCGCGTAGGCGATCCGCCCGTCCTCGCTGATCTGCGCCGCGCCCCGCTCGTCGTAGGGCCCGGCGACCGCGCCGACGCCCTCCATGCGCCCGATCTCCGCGAGCGCGTCCTCCATCCGGGAGCGCACCGCCGCGTCGC
Source organism: Streptomyces sp. BJ20 (assembly GCF_022869105.1). Lineage (NCBI taxonomy): Bacteria > Bacillati > Actinomycetota > Actinomycetes > Kitasatosporales > Streptomycetaceae > Streptomyces > Streptomyces sp. BJ20. Next base: position 841,947 of record NZ_CP094918.1, on the reverse strand, counting down.
GCACGGTGCCCTCGTCGGTCTTCCACACCACGGTGTCCGTGTCCCCGGCGCGCTCCGGGAAGGCCTTGCGCATCAGGTCGTAGGCCCGCTTGGAGTCCGTGTCCGGGAGGGAGAAGACCTCCGCGTAGTTCGTGCCCGCGCTGCTCGCCGTCACGCCCAGTCCGAACAGCGCCCCCACCCACAGCACCAGGACCACCAGCCGATGCCGATAGCACCAGCGTGCCAATACCGCCACGTGTCCGCTCCTTCGTCGCTCCGTCGGTCCCCCGGGTCCTGGCGTCAGAATCGACGGCGGCGCCCGCCCGGGGACACGACTCGCCCGGGACTCTCAAGGAACTCCAAAGCGACAACCGGCACTTCGCCGGACGGTCACGCCGATACTGGGGACATGACGACAGCTCCCGGCACCGTGCTCGTCGTGGAGGACGAGGAGAGCATCGCGGACGTCCTCGCGATCGCGCTGCGCTACCACCGCTTCGAGGTCATGACCGCGGGCACGGTCCGCGAGGCGCTCGCCCTCACCGAGCACACCCGGCCCGACTGCGCCCTGCTCGACGTGATGCTGCCGGACGGCGACGGCCGCGCCCTCGGCCGCGAGCTGCGCGAGCGCAGGCCGGAGACGGCGCTGGTGTTCCTCACCGCGCGGGACGCCCCGGCCGAGATCGTGGGGGCGCTCGGCTTCGGCGACGACTACATCACCAAGCCGTTCAACATCGACGAGGTGGTCGCCCGCATCACGGCCGTGCTGCGCCGTACCCGCCCCGCCGACGTGCTGCCGCAGCGGGCGCCGCTGCGCCACGGCGACCTGGAGCTGGACGAGACGACGTACTCGGTGCGCCGCGCGGGCCGCAGCGTCGAGCTCACCCCGACCGAGTACGCGCTGCTGCGCTTCCTGGTGCGCAACGCGGGCCGGGTCGTGCCCAAGGAGCAACTGCTGCGGCACGTCTGGCAGTACGAGCACGTCCCGCAGGAGTCGACCGTCGTGGAGACCTACATCAGCTATCTGCGGCGCAAGCTGGACACCCTCGGCCCGCCGGTCATCACCACCCGGCGCGGCGTCGGGTACGGGCTGACGTGACACGCCGGACACGCCTGCCGCACCCCGGCCGCCCCCGGGTGCGGTCGCTGCGCGCGCAGCTCACGCTGGCGAACGTGGTGCTGCTGGCGCTGGGCATCGTCGCCGCGACCGCGGTGAGCGTCCTCGGCATGCGCTACTACCTGCTCGACCAGATCGACACGGAACTGGTCCGCACCCGCGACTCCCTCGGCGGCTCCGAGCTGACGCTGCGGCAGATCGACTCGCTGAGCGCGCTGCGCTTCCTCCGCGACCGGGTGGATCCCGAATGGAACCAGGACGACGACGCCCCCGACTCGGTCTTCGCCGCCGTGGACCGCGAAGGCGAGCCGGTCCCCGTGTTCGGCTTCGCCCCGTCCCGGGCGCAGCGCGACCTGGCGGACGCCGTGGGCGACCCGGGCGCGCTGATCCGGGACCCGGAGCCGCAGGACCTCACCGTGCGCGGCAACGCCTACCGGGTCACCGCCGCCCGCCTCGCCGACGGCACCGGTGTCCTCATCGCCGGCTCCACCGAGCCGCTGCACGACGGCGTCGCCAAGGCGGTCAGGTTCGACCTGGCCATCGGCACGCTGCTGCTGCTCGTGCTGGCCTGCCTCACCATGATGGCGGTACGGCGGCGGATGCGGCCGCTGGAGGACATGGTGGAGACGTCGTCGGCGATCGCCGAGGGCGACCTGACCCGGCGGGTGCCCTCCAGCTGCGACACCTCCCTGGAGGTGGAGCAGCTGCGGCTGGCGCTCAACTCGATGCTCCAGCAGGTGGAGTCGGCGTACCGCACCCGGGAGCGCAGCGCGGCGCAGCTGCGGCGGTTCGTCGCCGACGCCTCCCACGAGCTGCGCACTCCGCTCGCGGCGATCCGCGGTTACCTCCAGCTCTACGAGCGGGGCATGCTGCGCGACCCCACGGAGCGCAGGCGGGCCTGGGACCGGATGACGACCGAGTCCGACCGGATGGGACGGCTGGTCGACGAACTCCTGGTGCTGGCCCGCCTCGACCAGCGTCCGGAGCTGCGGAAGCGGAACGTGGACGTGTGCCGGCTGGCGCGGGACGCGGCGCAGGACCTCCGGGTGCAGCAACCGGACCGTCCGGTGCGGGTGGACGCGGAGGGTGCGGTCCTGGTCCACGCCGACGAGGCGGGCCTCCGCCAGATCCTGGGCAACCTGGTCGGCATCGTCCGCACGCACACCCCCGCCGACGTGCCGGTACGGCTCGGTGTGGCCCGCGCGGACGGCGAGGTGCGGCTGTGGGTCGCGGACGAGGGCCCGGGTCTCGCCCCGGAGGACGCGGGCCGGGTCTTCGACCGCTTCTTCCGCGCGGGCGGCGGCGCGGGCAGCGGCCTCGGCATGGCGATCGTGCAGGGTGTCGTCCACGCCCACGGCGGCGAGGTCACGGTGGACACGGCCCCGGGGGAGGGCCTGACGGTCACGGTGACGCTGCCGCCGTGCACGGAGACATTCACGCGGGCGGACTGAGCGGGCGCCCTGAGTGGGGCCGGCCGCCCCGGGGAGCGCGGCAGGCGGACGCTCCCTCCGCGGCCCGGGGAGCCGAGACCGGGCCCGCCGACCGGCCCTACGGCCCGATCACGAACCGGCCACGGACACCCCGACCGGCCGGAGGCCGAGCATCCCCGGGCAACACGCGGGTCGCCGGCCACCCCGGGGAACATCGATGACGGGCACCCCGACCGGCCCGGAAAGCCTGGGCCGACCACACCTACCGGCCCCGCCGACCGATCACGGACCGCCGCCGACCCAGCGCCAACCGGCCACGGACACACCGACCAGCCGAACCCCGAGCATCCCCGGGCAACACGCCGGTCGTCCCCCGCGGGGGACCCGCCGGCCCGTCGCCGGAGGGGAACGCGTCGGTCGGGGCTACGCCTGGCGGGAGGCCAGTTCGATCACCGTGATGTCGGAGGGGGCGCCCACGCGGGTGGGCGGGCCCCACGCGCCGGCGCCTCGGCTGACGTAGAGCTGGGTGTCGCCGTAGCGGTCGAGGCCGGCCAGGGTCGGGTTCGCGCCGCGGGCGATCAGGTTGCCCGGCCAGAGCTGGCCGCCGTGGGTGTGGCCCGAGAGCTGGAGGTCCACGCCGTGGTCGACGGCCTCGTGGATCTGCACCGGCTGGTGGGCCAGCAGCACGCAGGCCCGCGCGCGGTCCCGGTCGCCGAGGGCGCGGGCGAAGTCCGGCCCCTGGCCCTCGTCCTCGCCGGCGACGTCGTTCACGCCCGCGAGGTCGAAGTGGGGCAGCTCCGTGCGGGCGTTCTCCAGCGGGTTCAGGCCGAGCCGGCGGACCTCCTCGACCCACTGCTCGGCGCCGGAGAAGTACTCGTGGTTGCCGGTGACGAAGAACGACCCGTGACGTGCGGTCAGCTGGGCCAGCGGGGCGGCCGCGGGGCCGAGGTCCTGCACGCTGCCGTCGACCAGGTCGCCGACGACCGCGATCAGGTCGGGCTGGGTCGAGTTGATCGTGTCGACGACCTTCTGCGCGAAGCCGCGCCCCAGCACCGGGCCCAGGTGGATGTCGCTGACCACGGCGATCCGGTATCCGTGCGCGGCGCGCGGCAGCTTGGCCAGCGGCACGGTGACCCGCTTCACCTTCGGTCCGCGCAGGACGCCGTAGGTCCCGTACCCGACGGTCCCGACCGCGGCCGCCGCGGCGGCTCCGCCGACGACCCGGGAGACGAACAGCCGACGGGAGGGGCCGGAACCGTCCGTCGCGGAGCCCTCCTCCGTCGTGGCGCCCGCCTCGGGGCCCTTCGTGGTGTCCTGCGCCGAGCCGGTCGCCTCCGGACTCTGCACCGGCTCCGGGTCCGCGCTCGCCGCCCGGCCCGCCGGTATCAAGTCGCGGGCCGGCTCCGGGGCGGACGCCCGTGCCCGGCGCTCCAGCACCCTGCGCAGCACGGGGCGGACCAGTTCGCCGGCCAGCAGGGCCAGCAGCAGGTACAGGGTGAGGGCCAGCCACAGGTACCCCGGCCAGGCCAGCAGGCGCTGGAGGGTGAACGGAGCCTCCGTGCGGGAGGCGACCATGCCGCCGATGAACAGCAGCCACCCTCCTACGACCACCGCCGCGCCGATGCGGCGCACGGGGCCGGGCCCCGCCGTGGTGTCCCGGAACAGTCGGCGCCACACATACCAGTTGCCCGTCACCAGGACGGCGACGACCAGCAGTGCGACGAATACGAAGACGATGGCCACGAGGCGGACTTCCCCTGTTTCCCGTTACGGCGTCACGAGGTTCGTGACGTCCGGCTCAATGCGCGCAGACCGCGCAACCCGATGCCCCCGACGACCGTCCCCAGTACGAAGGAGACGACGGCGAGCGTCAGGTGAACGAAGAAGTACGCCGTGGGGTGCCCGTCGTCGAAGGCGAGCCCACTGCTGTCCTTGACCAGGTTCTTGACGAAAGTGATCCAGATGACCCAGCTCCACACCCCGAAGGCGAGCAGGAACCAGGAGACGGGGCGGCTGAGCTTCATGCGTCCAGTATCGCCACGCGGTGTCCGGTTCCCGTCGCGGGGTGGGGACCGGGCAGGGACGTCCACCGAGATGGCATGTACCTTGCGGACCGTGCCCGCTACCGAGAAGACCGTACGGCGCTCCGCGCTGGTCGCCTCCGCCGTCCTGCTGTCCACCGCGCTGACCGCGCCGGCCGCCCTCGCGGCGCCCAAGCCGACGACGTCCCCGTCCGCCGCACCGCCGGCCCGCATGTCGACCGTGGGCGGCGAGCGGCTGGGCAGGCCGGGGACCCAGGTGAACCTGGCCGCCGGGGTGCCGGTGCTGCCGAAGGAGCTGTCCGCCCGCTCGTGGATCGTCGCGGACGCCGAGAGCGGCGACGTGCTCGCCGCGCACAACGCGCACTGGCGGCTGGCCCCCGCGAGCACGCTGAAGATGCTGTTCGCCGACACGCTGCTGCCGAAGTGGCCGCGGACGACGACGCACCGGGTGGAGCCCTCGGACCTGGCGGGTGTCGGCTCCGGGTCCAGCATGGTGGGCGTCAAGGAGGACGAGACGTACACCGTCCACGACCTGTGGCTCGGCGTCTTCCTGCGCTCCGGCAACGACGCGGTGCACGTGCTGTCCGCGATGAACGGCGGCGTGGAGAAGACCGTCGACGAGATGAACGAGCACGCCGAGGAGCTCCAGGCCCTCGACACGCACGCCGTGAGCCCCGACGGCTACGACGCCCCGGGCCAGGTGTCCTCCGCGTACGACCTGACCCTGATCGCCCGCTCCGGGCTGCAGAAGAAGGACTTCCGGGAGTACTGCTCGACGGTGCGGGCGCAGTTCCCCGGGGAGACGAGGAAGAACAAGAAGGGCAAGCGGGTCCGCGGCTCCTTCGAGATCCAGAACACCAACCGGCTGCTCAGCGGCGACTACGACGTGCCCGTCTACCAGGGCATAGCCGGGGTCAAGAACGGCAACACCACCCACGCCGGGGCGACCTTCACCGGCGTCGCCGAACGCGACGGCAAGGTGCTGCTGGTCACCGTGATGAACCCGGTGAAGAAGGAGTCGAACGAGGTCTACAAGGAGACCGCGCGCCTCTTCGACTGGGGCTTCGCCGCGGCCGGCAAGGTCGAGCCGGTCGGCGAGCTGGTTCCGCCGAAGAGCGTCGAGGAGGCGAACGCCGCGGCCGGTCCGTCCGCGTCGCCCGGCCAGGCGGGCGGCGGCACCGGCGCCGGGTCGAAGCCGGTGGCGAGCGCGCACACCGGCGGCGGCGCCGACGGCATGGGCGTGGCGCTGGGCATCGCCGGCGGGGTGGTGGCGCTGCTCGCGGGCGGCGTGTTCCTGGTCAACCGGCGCTGGCCGCTGCCGGACCTGGTGCGCCGTCGTCCCCGTCCCTGACCTCGTCGGGCTCGTCCTCCTTGCTGGGCGTGGCCGTCCAGGCGGCGCAGAACAGGACGAGTTTCGTGGTGAGGTTGATCCACAGCAGCAGCGCCACGGGGACGCCGAACGCGCCGTACATGCTTTTCGCGGCGACGGCCTGGATGTAGCCGCTGAGCAGCAGCTTCAGCAGTTCGAAGCCGACGGCCCCGGTGAGCGCGGCGACGGTCACCCGGCGCCGGGACGGCTGGACGCCGGGCAGCAGGGTGAGGACGTAGAGCAGGAGCAGGAAGTCGGTGCCGGCGGCGACGGCGAACGCGGCGGTCTGCAGGACGATTCCGCCCCAGCCGCCCTTCTCCAGTCCGGCGGCGTCGCTGATCCGGCCGACCAGCGCGGTGGCGACGGCGGAGGCGGCCAGTGTGACGAGGATCGCCCCGCCGAGGCCGACGAGGATGCCCGCGTCCTTGGCCTTGCGCAGGAGGAGGTTCTCGTCGTCGTCGGGCAGCTCCCACACCACGCGAAGGCACTCCCGCATGAGGCCGGCCCAGCTGATCCCGGTGAACACCAGGGCGGCGCCGGCGATCAGGCCGACGGTGCCCGCGTTGGCCGCCAGCTCCCCGACGTCGATCTGGTCGGAGATGCCGGGCACCTGGTCGGTGATCTTGTCCTGAAGGGTGTCCTGGCGTTCCTTGCCGAGGGTCGCCGCGCCGATCGCGGCGGCCACGGTGAGCAGCGGGAACAGCGCGACGAAGCTGCGGAACGTCATCGCCGCGGCGAGCCGCGTCCAGTGCACCCGGTCCAGCCGCTCGAACGACCGCCACGCGTGCGTGAGCGACATACGGGTCACCCACGGCCCCACCACCGGGAGCTTTCTCAGCCAGTCCACGATCCGACTCTGCCCGCGTCACGGAAGACCAATGTCCTGGTGCCCCAGAAACGGACGACGGTGGCCAGTGCCATGCCGACCACCGCACCGGACACGGTGTCCGCGCGCTGCGAGGTGTAGCCCAGCCCGTAGTGGCTGACGGCGAGGCAGAGGAGCTGTACGGCGGCGCCGGCGAGGTTGACGGCGAAGAACACCGCGTACGGGCGGGCGCCGCGCACGCGCCGGTCGCGGTAGGTGCCGTGGGCGTTGGCCGCGTAGGCGACGGTGCAGCCGGCGACGAAGGACAGCGCCTTCGCGGTGAGCGGCCCGAGTCCGCCGGGGCCGCGCAGATACGTGAAGAGGGCGAGGTCGACGGCGTAGGCGAGGAGTCCCGCGGTCGCGAAGCCGAGGAGCTCCCGCCGGTGCCGGCGCAGGCGGTCCCTCACCAGTCGGCCACCGCCAGGGCGTACATCGCCGCCCACACCAGTCCGATGAGGGCGAGGGCGCGGTCGCCGAGCACCACGTCCTCCGGTTCGCCCGCGGTGCCCCGGTCGGCGAAGACGGCGTAGCGCAGCACGGCGAGGACGAAGGCGACGACGGACAGCTGACGCCAGGGCAGAACGCTGGTGTGCGGCACGCCGCCCTCCTCCAGGGCCCACAGGCAGTAGCCGAGGACGGCGACCCCGGCCGCGAGCTGCCACACGAACCGCAGGTAGCCGGTGGTGTACTCGGTGAGCAGCGCGCGCGTGGCGCCGCCGTTCCCGGCGAGCTGCACGGCCTCGGAGTAGCGCTTGGCGGCGACCATGAACAGGGCGCCGAAGCCGGTGGTGATGAGGAACCAGCGGGACAGCGGGATGCCGAGGGCGAGCCCGCCCGCCGTCGCGCGCATCACGAACCCGGCGGTGACGACGGCGAGATCGACGACGAGGACGTGCTTGAGGCTGACGCAGTAGGCCAGTTGCATCACGAGGTAGCCGGCGAGCAGCGCGGCCAGCTCCGGCGGGCACAGCAGCGCGGCAGCGGCCGGGGCGAGCACGCCGAGGGCGGTCCCGGCGGCGTAGGCGACGGGCACCGGGACCTGTCCGGCGGCCACCGGGCGGCGGCACTTGACGGGGTGGGCGCGGTCGGCCTCGGCGTCGCGCGCGTCGTTGACCAGGTAGACGGCGGCGGCGCAGGCGGTGAACAGCACGAACACCAGGGCGAGCCGGGTCAGGGCGTGCGCGGTGAAGAGGACGCCCGCGGCGGCGGGGGCGGCGGCCACCAGGACGTTCTTGACCCACTGCTTGGGGCGCGCGGTGCGCAGCAGACCGATGAGGAGCCCGCCCCGGACGGACGGCGTGGCCTGCCCGCGGTCGGAGCGTTCGCCGAGCAGCGTCACGCCGTGCCTCCCGTCATCCAGCGGGCGCCGAGCCTGGCGGTGAGCGCCCCGAGGGCGGCGCCGGCGGCCACGTCCGACGGGTAGTGGACGCCGGCCACCAGCCGGGACACGCACACGGCGGCGGCCAGCGGAGGCACCGCGCGGGCGCCGAGCGTCCCGAAGGCGACGGCGGCGGCCGCGGCGGAGGTGGCGTGGGAGCTGGGGAAGGAGTGCCGTCCGACGGTGCCGACCAGCGGTTCGACGTGCGCCGGACGGGGGCGGCGCACGACCCGCTTCACCACCGAGCTCGCCGCGTGCGCGCCCGCGGTGAGCGCGGTGCCGCGCAGCCAGGCGCCGCGCCGGGGACGGTCCACGACGGCGCCCGCGAGGCCCGCCGCGACCCATACGGCGCCGTGCTCCCCCGCCCAGGACAGGGCGCGCGCGGCCCCGGCCACGCGCGGATCGGAGCCGCACGCCCTGAGCGCGGAGACGATCCGGTGGTCCACCCCGTGGAGACCGCGGGGCCGGAAGAGGTCGTGCTGGTCGTCCATGTGGCTCACTGTTCACCTCCGGCGCACCGGAATTCCATCACTTCGGGACGACATCCCATTAATCACCCGTTTCGGGGACGGGATTGACGTTTCAAAACCAACGGCCCACAGAGGGGCGATACGGTCGCCGTCATGCCTGCCGACACCGTTTCCGTCACGGGGTGGGGCCGCACCGCTCCGTCCGCCGCCCGGCTGGTCCGTCCGCGGACGTTCGAGGAGGCCGCCCTGGCCGTCCGGGGGTGCGGGGCGCGCGGCGGCATCGCGCGCGGTCTCGGCCGGGCGTACGGGGACGCCGCGCAGAACGCGGGCGGCGAGGTCTTCGACATGACCGGCCTGGACCGGATCCACGCGATCGACGCCGACGGCGGCACCGTGCTGTGCGACGCGGGCGTGTCCCTGCACCGGCTGATGGAGGTGCTGCTGCCGCTCGGCTGGTTCGTGCCGGTGACGCCCGGCACCCGGTACGTGACGGTCGGCGGGGCGATCGGCGCCGACATCCACGGCAAGAACCATCATGTCAGCGGGTCCTTCTCGCGCCATGTGCTGTCGTTCGAGCTGCTCACCGCCGACGGGCAGGTCCGCACGGTGGTTCCGGGCACGCCGCTGTTCGAGGCGACCGCGGGCGGCATGGGACTGACCGGGGTGATCCTCACCGCGACGGTCCGGCTCCAGCCCGTGCGGACGTCCTGGATGTCCGTCGACACCGAACGCGCGTCCGATCTTGACGATCTGATGGCCCGTCTCGCCGACACCGACCACCGCTACCGCTACTCGGTCGCCTGGATCGACCTGCTGGCGCGCGGGAAGGCCACCGGCCGCGCCGTCCTCACCCGCGGCGACCACGCCCCGCTCGAGGCCCTGCCGCGCTCCGCCCGCCGTGAGCCGCTGTCGTTCCGCACCTCGCGTCTGCCCGCCCCGCCCGCCTTCGTGCCGGAGGGGCTGCTCAGCCGGACCACCGTGGGGCTGTTCAACGAGCTGTGGTTCCGCAAGGCGCCCCGTGCGCGGACCGGGGAGCTCCAGCGGATCCCCGCCTTCTTCCACCCGCTGGACGGTGTGCCGCACTGGAACCGGATCTACGGGCGGGGCGGCTTCGTGCAGTACCAGTTCGTCGTCGGGCACGGCCGGGAGGAGACCCTGCGCCGGATCGTGCGCCGCATCTCCGAGCGCCGCTGCCCGTCGTTCCTCGCCGTCCTCAAGCGGTTCGGGGACGCCGACCCCGGCTGGCTGTCGTTCCCGTTGCCCGGCTGGACCCTGGCGCTGGACATCCCGGCGTCGCTGCCGGGCCTCGGCGCCTTCCTCGACGAGCTCGACCAGGAGGTCGCCGCCGCCGGCGGCCGCGTCTACCTCGCCAAGGACTCCCGGCTGCGCCCCGGCCTGCTCGCGGCCATGTACCCCCGGCTGGACGACTTCCGCGCCCTGCGCGCCGAGCTGGATCCGCGCGGGGTGTTCACCTCGGACCTGTCCCGCCGCCTGTGCCTGTGACCCCCTCCCCTCTCCCGGCCCCCTGAGGAGCTGTCGTGAAGGACGCCTTCGGCCTCCCCCAGTCCCTGCTCGTGCTCGGCGGTACCTCCGAGATCGCGCTGGCGGTCACGCGGCGGCTGATCGCCCGCCGCACCCGCACGGTGTGGCTGGCCGGCCGCCCCTCCCCCGGCCTCGACGAGGCGGCCGGGCAGCTGCGCGCGCTCGGCGCCGAGGTGCACACCGTCGACTTCGACGCGCTCGACCCGGCCGGCCACGAGGACGCGCTCGGCAAGGTGTTCGCCGAGGGCGACGTCGACATGGTGCTGCTCGCCTTCGGCATGCTGGGCGACCAGGCGCGCGACGAGCGGGACCCGGGGGCCGCGGTGCGGGTCGCGCAGACCAACTACACCGGTGCGGTCTCCGCGGGCCTGGTCTGCGCGGGCGCGCTCCAGGCTCAGGGGCACGGCTCGCTGGTGGTGCTGTCGTCCGTCGCGGGCGAGCGGGCCCGCCGCGCCAACTTCATCTACGGCTCCAGCAAGGCCGGCCTGGACGCGTTCGCGCAGGGCCTCGGCGACGCGCTGTACGGCACGGGCGTGCACGTGATGGTGGTGCGCCCCGGGTTCGTGCGCACCCGGATGACGGCGGGGCTGCCGGAGGCGCCGCTGGCCACCACTCCGGAGGCGGTGGCGACGGCCGTGGAGCTGGGGCTGCGACGCCGCTCGGAGACGGTGTGGGTGCCGGGCGCGCTGCGCGTGGTGATGTCGGCGCTGCGGCATCTGCCGCGGGGCGTGTTCCGCCGGCTGCCGGTGTGAGGGCCGGCCGCCCGGGTCAACGCGCGGAGACCGAGCCCCGGTCGGCGTGTCCGGCCTGCGGTGGCACCACGACGGTCCCGAAGGGGAAGTCGCGCAGCTTCCGCCACACCGCGTCGGCGCCCTGCTCGTAGAGGGCGAAGCCGGTGCAGGGCCACTCGGCCTCGTAGCCCGCCAGGTCCTCGTAGGCGCGGTCCATGGCCGCCTCGTCGATGCCGTGCGCCACGGTGACGTGCGGGTGGTACGGGAACTGCAGCTCGCGGGCGACCGGACCGGCGGGGTCGCGGACCTGCTGCTGCAGCCGCGTGCAGGCCTCGGCGCCCTCGACGACCCTGACGTACACCACCGGCGACACCGGCCGGAAGGTGCCCGTGCCCGACAGCCTCATCGGGAACGGCCTGCCCGCCGCCGCGACCTCCGCGAGGTGCGCCTCGACGGCCGGGACGGCCGTGTCGGCGACCTCCGTCGGCGGCAGCAGGGTGACGTGCGTGGGGATGCCGTAGGCGGCGGCGTCGCCGAAGCCCGCGCGCAGCTGCTGAAGCCGGCTGCCGTGAGGCTCCGGGACCGCGATCGACACACCGATCGTTACGGTCCCCACGTCGTCTCCTGTCGTTGTGGTGGTGAAGCGCGGTGGTGGAACGGATGCGCGTCCGGGTGGCCGCCGAAGCGGCCACCCGTTCTCGACTGTACGGCCACGACCCGGATGCGGGCAGGCGCAGTCGGAGTGATGTACAGCGCTGTGCGGTGGTACGGACGGGGCCCGTGGGCCCGTTCACCGCGCCGGCGCCGTGACCGGCGCGGTGCTCTCAGTGCTTGGCGGACAGGAAACCGACCCGCTCGTACGCCTGGGCGAGGGTCTCCGCGGCGACGGCGCGGGCCTTCTCGGCGCCCTTGGCGAGGATCGAGTCGAGCGTCTCCGGGTCGTCCAGGTACTGCTGGGTGCGCTCCCGGAACGGGGTCACGAAGTCGACCATGACCTCGGCCAGGTCCGTCTTGAGCGCGCCGTAGCCCTTGCCCGCGTACTTCTCCTCCAGGTCCGCGATCTCGGTGCCGGTGAGAACGGAGTAGATCGTGAGCAGGTTGCTGACGCCGGGCTTCTCCGCCACGTCGTAGCGGATCACCGTGTCGGTGTCGGTGACGGCGCTCTTGACCTTCTTGGCGGTGGCCTTCGGCTCGTCGAGCAGGTTGATCAGGCCCTTGGGGGTGGACGCCGACTTGCTCATCTTGACCGCCGGGTCCTGGAGGTCGTAGATCTTCGCCGTCTCCTTGAGGATGTACGGCTTCGGGAGCGTGAAGGTGTCGCCGAACCGGCCGTTGAAGCGCGTGGCGAGGTCGCGGGTCAGCTCGATGTGCTGGCGCTGGTCCTCGCCCACCGGCACCTCGTGGGCCTGGTAGAGCAGGATGTCCGCGACCTGGAGGATCGGGTACGTGAACAGGCCGACGGAGGCGCGGTCGGCGCCCTGCTTGGCGGACTTGTCCTTGAACTGGGTCATGCGGGAGGCCTCGCCGAAGCCGGTGAGGCAGTTCATCACCCAGGCGAGCTGGGCGTGCTCCGGCACATGGCTCTGCACGAAGAGCGTGCAGCGGTCCGGGTCGAGGCCGGCGGCCAGCAGCTGGGCCGTGGCGAGCCGGGTGTTGGCCCGCAGCTCCTCGGGGTCCTGCGGAACCGTGATCGCGTGCAGGTCGACGACCATGTAGAAGGCGTCGTGGGTCTCCTGGAGCGCCACCCACTGGCGGACGGCGCCGAGGTAGTTGCCGAGGTGGAAGGAGCCTGCCGTGGGCTGGATTCCGGAGAGCACGCGGGGTCGGTCAGTCGCCATGCACACCATTCTCTCAGGTTCCGGAAGGCGGTCAGGAACGAGTCCGGAACAGGTGGGAACCGAGCCGTTCCGTGCGGTACGACAAGGGAGTGAGGTCGCGGAGCATGTGGTGCGGCACGCCCCGTGGCTGTTGTCGATCATGGCCGATGAGACGAGGAACACACGGTGAGCGCGGCGGCTCGCTCAAGCGCCGGACGGGCTGCACGTAGCCCGTCCGGCGTTTGAGGACGAGGCCCGAAGGGCCGAAAGGGGGTCTGGGGCGCAGCCCCAGGGACGGGAAGGGAAGGGGCGGCGGGGGCGAGGAAACCCGACGGGAACCCCACCGCACCGGCCGGTGCGTCACAGGCGAACCGGGGCGACGGCCCCCGCCGGCAGCTGCTCGGCGTGTGGCCGAGTCACCCGGCCGGAACCCGGCGGGCGGCCTCAGCCGAGGTCGACCTCCGGGTACAGCGGGAAGCCCGCGACCAGATCGGTGGCCCGGCGCGAGATCTCGTCGGCGACCTTCTCGTCGAGGACGTGGGACGCCTTGGACGGCGCACCGGACTTGGTGGTGCCGGGCTCGGCGGTGGTGAGGACGCGGTCGATGAGACCGGCGACCTCGTCCATCTCCGCGGTGCCGAGTCCGCGGGTGGTCAGCGCCGGGGTACCGATCCGGATGCCGGAGGTGTACCAGGCGCCGTTGGGATCGGCCGGGATGGCGTTGCGGTTGGTGACGATGCCGGAGTCGAGCAGCGCCGCCTCGGCCTGGCGGCCGGTGAGGCCGTAGGAGGTGGCGACGTCGATCAGGTTGAGGTGGTTGTCGGTGCCGCCGGTGACGAGGGTGGCGCCGCGGCGCATCAGGCCCTCGGCGAGCGCGCGGGAGTTGTCGACGATCCGCTGCGCGTAGTCCTGGAACGAGGGCCGGCGCGCCTCGGCGAGGGCGACCGCCTTCGCGGCCATGACGTGCGGCAGCGGGCCGCCGAGGACCATCGGGCAGCCGCGGTCGACCTGGTCCTTGAGGGAGTCGTCGCACAGCACCATGCCGCCGCGCGGGCCGCGCAGCGACTTGTGGGTGGTGGTGGTGACGATCTGGGCGTGCGGCACGGGGTCGAAGTCGCCGGTGAGGACCTTGCCCGCGACGAGACCCGCGAAGTGCGCCATGTCGACCATGAGCGTGGCGCCGACCTCGTCGGCGATCTCCCGCATGATCCGGAAGTTCACGAGCCGGGGGTAGGCGGAGTAGCCGGCGACGATGATCAGCGGCTTGAACTCGCGGGCGGTGGCGCGCAGCGCCTCGTAGTCGATCAGGCCGGTGGCCGGGTCGGTGCCGTAGGAGCGCTGGTCGAACATCTTGCCGGAGATGTTGGGCCGGAAGCCGTGGGTGAGGTGGCCGCCGGCGTCCAGGGACATGCCGAGCATGCGCTGGTTGCCGAAGGCCTGGCGCAGTTCGGCCCAGTCGGCGTCGGAGAGGTCGTTGATCTGGCGGACGCCGGTCTTCTCCAGGAAGGGCGCCTCGACGCGGTCGGCGAGGACGGCCCAGAAGGCGACCAGGTTGGCATCGATGCCGGAGTGCGGCTGGACGTAGGCGTGGCGGGCGCCGAACAGCTCGCGGGCGTGCTCGGCGGCGAGCGACTCGACCGTGTCGACGTTGCGGCAGCCGGCGTAGAAGCGGCGGCCGACGGTGCCCTCGGCGTACTTGTCGCTGAACCAGTTGCCCATCGCCAGCAGGGTGGCCGGGGAGGCGTAGTTCTCGGAGGCGATCAGCTTGAGCATCTCGCGCTGGTCGGCGACCTCCTGCCCGATCGCGTCGGCGACGCGCGGCTCGACGGCGCGGATCACGTCGAGGGCGGAGCGGAAGGCGGTGGACTCGGGGGTGAGCGAAGGCTCGGCAGACATGGGGACCTCCGGACGTAGCGTTCAGCGTTCACGGTACGGATGGCCCAGGCGCACGGCACGTTTCTCGCGGGCCGCTCCCCGATGGTTGGTCCCATCCCAGCGCGCCAGTCACGGCCCGCGGGCCAGGTTACCGGGTGGGCCGCACCGGCGCGGCGGGTGTCCGCGATGCGGGAGTGCCCGGCGTCCTGCCGGCGGCGGGGACGACGGTCAGAGGATGACGTGCGGCAGGAAGCGGGCGTACGTGTCGGTGACCAGGCCGGAGGACTCACGGATGCCGAGGCCGGCGGCCTCGTTCTCCACGACCCAGGTGCCGAGGACGACGCGGTTGCCGTCGTACTCGGGCAGCGGGGCGAGCTGCTGGTAGCAGCAGGGTTCGTCGCGGAGGGCCGGCGCGGTGCCGGGCTGGTGCACGGTGACGCCGGCGCCCTCGCGGCCCAGCAGGGGCTTGGCGACCCAGCCCGTGGTCTCCGCGAGTTCGCGGGGGCCGTCGAGGTGGGCGGGGAGGAGGTTGGGGTGGCCGGGGTTGAGTTCCCAGAGGATCGCCAGCAGGGCCTTGTTGCTGAGCAGCATCTTCCAGGCGGGTTCGATCCACAGGGTGGAGCCGGTGCCGCCGCCGTTGTCCAGGGTGTCGAGCACGTGGCCGGCGAAGCGGTCGGTGGTGAGCCACTCCCACGGGTACAGCTTGAAGATGCTGCGGATGAACCGCAGACGGTTGTCGACGAAGCGGCCGGAGAGGCGGTCCCAGCCGATCTCCTCCATGGACAGCCAGTCGGTCTCCAGGCCGGCCTGTTCGGCGGTCTCCTTGAGGTAGGCGACCGTCATCAGGTCCTCGCCGCACTCGTCGCCCGCGGTGTGGGCGAAGTACAGCGGGCTGCCGGGCGGGAGCAGCGCGGACTGCTTCCTCCAGGCGTCGACGAGCCGCTCGTGCAGGGAGTTCCACTGGTCGGCGCCGGGGAAGCGCTCCTCCATCCAGAACCACTGCGGGGAGGCCGCCTCCACCAGGGAGGTCGGGGTGTCCGCGTTGTACTCGAGGAGCTTCGCGGGGCCGGTGCCGTCGTAGCGGAGGTCGAAGCGGCCGTACAGGGACGGCAGTTCGTCCCTGCGGCGCCAGGACTCGGTCACGGCGTCCACGACCCGGGGGTCGGTGATGCCGAGGTCGGCGAAGCGGCCCTCGGCGACGATGTGCCCGGCAGCGGCCAGGCTCATCGCGTGCAGTTCCTCGACGGTCTCCTCGAGCGCCTCGACCTCGTCCAGGCCGAAGACGTAGTAGGCGCTCTCGTCCCAGTAGGGGCGCAGGGAGTCGTCGGGGTAGCGGGTCAACGGGTAGACGAGCCCCTGCTCCTCGACGGTCCGCTGCCAGCCGGGGCGGGGCTCGGTGGTGCGCCGTTCCACGGCGGCTCAGCCCCCGCCGCTGCCGGAGCAGCCGAAGCCGCCCCGGTCGACGGCCTCGCTGCGGCTGAAGGTGCCGTGCTCGGCGTAGCCGTTGCGGACGTCGGAGTCGTAGTACCAGTCGGCGTCGGTGGAGCGGGACCTGCTCTTGCCGAGGGAGCCGGAGGAGCCGCCGGAGCAGTTCTTGTCGGAGACGACCTCGTACCCGTCGCCGAGCGTGTAGCTGTTGCGGTCCACGCACCGCCGGTCCGGATCGGACCCGCAGGCCGACAGTGCCGCCGCGAGCACACCCATGCCGCCCAGCACCACCGTGCTGGACCGCAGCCGTCGCCGTGTCTGCGCCATGCCCTTCGCTCCCCCTCGTGTCGCGCCGGACCGTTCCCGTGTCGCCCGGCTCGCGGCGGACAGCCTAGAGACCGTCCGGCCGGGACGCACGGGAGCCCCCGGGCCCGCCCCCGTCACGACTGACGTTTTGTCACCGTGCGACGGGATATGGCCGTGGGCGCTCACGGAAGATCCACAGGTGCCCGGCCGCGGAAGGCGGCTCGGGCGCGGTCACGGCAGGGAGCGGAGCAGCGCGTCCAGGGTGCCGGTCCAGGCGTGGTCGGGCGGGGTGGCGTAGCCGACCACCAGGGCGTCGCCGACGGGGTCGGTGACGCCGGGGTGGCGGAAGGAGTCCAGGCCCTTCACGGCGAGGCCCTGCCAGGTGGCCGACCGCTGGACCGACCGCTCGGTGCCGGGCGGCAGTTCGAGCACGGCGTGCAGTCCGGCCGCGATGCCGGTGACGCGGACGTGGGGCGCCCCGGCGGCGAGGGCCTTCACGAGGGCGTCGCGGCGGCGCCGGTAGCGCAGACGGGCGGCGCGGACCTGGCGGTCGTAGGCGCCGGAGGTCAGGAACTCGGCGAGGGCGAGCTGTTCCACGACGCTCACCGTGCGGCCGCCGCCGTGGTCGACGACGTCCGGCAGCAGCCACGGCGGCACCACCGTCCAGCCCAGCCGCAGGCCGGGGGCGAGGGACTTGCTGACGGTGCCGAGGTGCACCACCCGGCCGGGGTCGAGGTCCTGGAGGGCGCCGACGGGCTGGCGGTCGTAGCGGAACTCGCCGTCGTAGTCGTCCTCCAGGATCAGGCCGCCGGTGCGGCGCGCCCACTCGACCACGGCGGCCCGGCGCTCCGGGAGGAGGGCCCCGCCGAGCGGGAACTGGTGGGCCGGGCTGAGCAGCACCGCGTCGGCGTCGCCCGGGTCCTGGGCGCGGGTGCCGAGGGCGTCCCTGGCGAGCGGCGCGGTCTCCAGGCCGGCGCGGTGGACGAGGTCCCAGTGGACGTCGAGGCCGTACGGCTCGACGGCGAGGGTGCGGGCGCCGCGGGCACGCAGCACCTCGGACAGCAGCTGGAGGCCGTGGGCGAAGCCGGAGCAGACGACGACGTGCCCGGGGTCGGCACGCACACCGCGGACCCGGGAGAGGTAGTCGGCGAGGGCCTCGCGGAGTTCCGGCCGGCCGCGCGGGTCGCCGTAGCCGAGGGCGTCGTGGGGCGCGGCGGCGAGCGCGCGGCGGGTGGCCCTGAGCCACTCGGCGCGGGGGAAGGAGGCGAGGTCGGGGGTGCCGGGCATCAGGCTGTACGGGAGCCGGCCCGGGGTGCGGCGGGGCGTGGGGGCGGCCGGGCGCTCGGGGACGGCGCGCGGGGCGACGCGGGTGCCGGAGCCCTGGCGCGCGGTGAGCCAGCCCTCGGCGATCAGGTCGGCGTAGGCGTCGGCGACGGTGTTGCGGGCGATGCCCAGGTCGGCGGCGAGGGAGCGGGAGGAGGGCAGCCGGATGCCGGGGGCCAGCCGGCCGCCGCGGACGGCCTCCCGCAGGGCGTCCGTGAGGCCGCGCCGCAGCCCGGGACCGCTCGGGTCCAGATGCAGGTCGATGCCGAAAGTGGCCCAGCGTTCCGCCATGGAACTGGACCATACCCCTGGGCTGCCCGGCTCCTAGGCTCGACGGCATGACGAACACCGACACGACCGGGACGCTCTCCTACGCGGCGGAGGAGCCCGCCCGCATGGAGTGGGCGAAGCACGCCCCCGAGGTCTACAAGGCGATGGTCCGGCTGGACGCCGCGGCCCGGCAGGGTCTCGACCCGAAACTGGCCGAGCTGGTCAAGATCCGCGCCTCCCAGCTCAACCACTGCGCGTTCTGCCTGGACATGCACAGCAAGGACGCCCTCGCGGCGGGCGAGAGCGTCGAGCGGATCGTCCAGCTGTCCGCGTGGGAGGAGTCGCGGCACTTCTACACGGAGAAGGAGATCGCCGCGATCGAGCTGACCGAGGCGGTCACCGTCCTCACCGAGGGCTTCGTGCCGGACGAGGTGTACGAGCGGGCCGCGAAGCAGTTCGACGAGGCGGAGCTGTCCCAGCTGATCGCCGCCATCGCGGTGATCAACGCCTGGAACCGGTTCGGCGTGACCTGCCGGATGACGCCCGGCCACTACCAGCCGGGACAGCACCACTAGCCGCGTCTCAGGGCAGCCACTTCTCCCAGACGGAGCGGTGGCTGTCCACCCACTTCTCCGCCGCCTCGCGCGGCGACAGCTTCTGCTCGGCGATCATCAGGGAGACCTCGTTCTGGTCCTCGGTCGTCCACTCGAAGTTCCTCAGCAGCTCCGCCGCCTTGCCGCCGCTGCGCGCGAAGTCCGCGTTGAGGTACTTCTGCAGCGGGGTGTGCGGGTAGGCGCAGGCGACCTTCTCCGGGTCCGCGTCGCAGCCCTCCTCGTACGGGGGCAGTTCCACCTCCGTCATCGGCACCTGCTCGGACAGCCACTGGGGCGTGTACCAGTAGGTGAGGAACGGCTTCTTCTCCTTGGCGAACTGCTGGATCTGCGTGATCTGCGCGGCCTCGGAGCCGGCGAACACCACCCGGTAGTCCAGCTTCAGGTTCTTCACCAGCGCCTTGTCGTTGGTGACGTAGGAGGGGGAGCCGTCGAGGAGCTGGCCCTTGCCGCCGCTCTCCGCGGTGCGGAACCTGTCGGCGTACTTGTTCAGGTTCTTCCAGTCGGTGACGTCCGGGTTCTGCTTCGCGAAGTACGTCGGCACGAACCAGCCGATGTGCCCGGTGACGCCCAGGTCGCCGCCGTTCACGATCGTCTTCTTCTCCTCGACGTACCGCTGCTCCTGGTCGGGGTGGCCCCAGTCCTCCAGGATCGCGTCCACGCGGCCCTGGCTGAGGGCGTCCCAGGCGGGCACCTCGTCGACCTGCACGGTGTCGACGCGGTAGCCCAGCTCGTGCTCCAGCAGGTACTGGGCGACGGCCACGTTGGCCTGGGCGCCGACCCAGGACTGCACCGACAGGGTGACCGTCTTCGCCCCCCGCGCGTTGGCGAACGGCGAGGCCTGCTTGGTCATGTCGGCGGCCCCGCAGCCGGTCAGCAGCAGGAGCGCGCAGCCCGCCGCCACGGCGGGCATCGTACGGATCCGCATGTCACGCTCCCTTCGTCGCGCGGCGTCCGGTGGGCTGGGTGACCCGGTCGAGCATCAGCCCCAGGCAGACGATCGCGGCGCCGGCCACCAGACCGGTCGCCAGGTCGCCCTGCGCGAGACCGAAGACGACGTCGTAGCCGAGGGCGCCGCCGCCGACCAGGCCGCCGATGATCACCACGGCGAGGACCAGGACGACGCCCTGGTTGACGGCGAGCAGCAGCGCCGGGCGGGCCAGCGGGAGCTGCACCTGCCGCAGCTGCTGGGCGCCGGTTGCGCCGAGCGAGCGCGCCGACTCCAGGGCGGCCGGATCGACCTGCCGCAGCCCCTGCGCGGTGATGCGGACGACGGCGGGCAGCGCGTAGACGACCGCGGCGGCGACCGCAGGGGCGCGGCCCACGCCGAACAGGGCGACCACCGGGATCAGGTACACGAACTGCGGCATCGTCTGGAACACGTCCAGCACCGGGCGCAGCAGCCGCTCGACGCGGTCGCTGCGCGCGGCGGCGATGCCCGCGGCGAACCCGATGACGAGGGTCACGGCGACGGCGGCGAGGACCTGCGACAGCGTGTCCAGTGACGGCCCCCACACACCGAGCACACCGATGGCGGCCATCGCGAGCACGGCGGTGAGCGCGGTGCGCCAGGTGCCGATCAGCCAGGCCAGGGCGGCGACGATCAGCAGCACGGCCCACCAGGGCAGCCACTGGAGTCCGTCGCGGAGCGGGTCGAGCACCCAGGTGGTGAAGCGGCCCGCCCAGTCGGCGGTGCCGCCGACCACGGGCACGCCCGAGTAGAGGTGCGCGGTCATCCAGTCGACGGCCCGGTTGACCGGCTCCGTGATGCCGACGACCCAGCTCTCCGGCCACTCCAGCCGGCCCGCGAGACGTCCGGCGACCGCGACGACGGCCGCGGCGGCCAGGGCGCACGCCCCGAGCAGACGGGCGTCGGGGGCGGGCGCGTCGCCGAGCCGGGCGCCGGCCGCGCCGGTCACCCGGTCCAGGACGACCGCCAGCAGCACGATCGGGACGCCCGCGGCGAGCGCGGCGCCCACGTCGACCGAGGCGAGCGCCTGGTAGACGCGGTCGCCGAGGCCGCCCGCGCCGATCACCGACGCGATGACGGCCATGGACAGGGCCATCATGATCGTCTGGTTGAGCCCGAGCAGCAGCTCCTTGCGGGCCAGCGGGACGCGGGCGGTCAGCAGGCGCTGGCGCGCGGTCGTCCCGAGCGACTCGACCGCCTCCAGCACCTCCTTGTCCGCGCCACGCAGCCCGAGCGCGGTGAGCCGGGCCATCGGCGGGGCGGCGTAGACGACCGTGGCGAGCACGGCCGCGGGGACGCCGATGCCGAAGACCAGCACGACCGGCAGCAGGTAGGCGAAGGCCGGCAGGACCTGCATGGTGTCGAGGACGGGGCGCAGCGCCCGGTGCATACGGTCGGACAGCCCGGCCGCGAGCCCGAGCAGAGCGCCCGCCGCGACGGACGCGGTGACCGCGACCACCATGAGCGCGAGCGTCTGCATGGTGGGCACCCACATGCCCAGCAGCCCGCAGGCGAGGAACGCGGCGGCGGTCCCCAGCGCGAGCCGGATCCCCGCGACGCGCCAGGCGGTCAGCGCGGCCACGGCCGTCACTCCCGCCCAGCCGACAGCGAGGAGGGCGAGATAGACGGCGCGTACGGCGATGACGACGGCGTTGCTGACGTGGCCGAGGAAGTAGAGGAACAGGGGGTGGGAGTCTCGGTTGTCGACGATCCAGTCACTGACGGTGCCGAGCGGCCCGGACACGTCGACGGTCAACGCCCCGGGCCACGCCCCGCTCCCCCACCGACTCGCCGCGAACGGCACGACGACGACGGCGAGGACGAGCAGGACGCCGAGCTTGCGGACGAGGGGGTTGCCGAGGACGCCGGATGTCGCGGTCTCCCGCGCGGTGGCGGCGAGGGTCGCCATCAGACGGACTCCTTGCCGGCGGGCGGGGCGGGGACGCCGGAGCTGCCGCCCGCGGCCTCATCGGCGGACGCGTCCGCGCCCGGGCCGGCGGGAGCGTCCCCGCCTGCGGCCGGCCTCCCGGCGGACACGTCCGCGCCCCGGACGGCGGAGCCGTCGGCACCTCCCGGTCCGGCCGACCCTGCGTCGTCGGGACCGCCCGCGTCCGACACGGCGGAACTGCCGCCCACGGCCTCAACCGCGGACACGTCCGCGCCCCGGCCCGCGGGAGCCTCCCCGCCTGCCGCCGGCCTCCCGGCGGACACGTCCGCGCCCCGGACGGCGGAGCCGTCGGCACCTCCCGGCCCGGCCGACCCTGCGTCGGCGGGACCGCCCGCGTCCGACACGGCGGAATTGCCGCCCACGTCCTCAACCGCGGACGCGTCCGCGCCCCGGCCCGCGGGAGCCTCCCCGCCTGCGGCCGGCCTCCCGGCGGACACGTCCGCGCCCCGGACGGCGGAGCCGTCGGCGCCCCCGGCAACAGCAGTCGGCCCGGCCGGCACTTCGTCGGCGGGACCGCCCGCGTCCGACACGGCGGAATTGCCGCCCACGTCCTCAACCGCGGACGCGGCCGCGCTCAGGGCGGCGGGCGTGTCCGCGGGCGCGGTGGCGGGGTGGCCTGCCACCACGTTCAGCAGCGTCTCCGCGTCCACGACGCCCACGCATGCGCCCGCGTCCAGGACGCGGGCGGGGGCGCCCTCGCGGGAGACCGTGGTGATCGCCTGCGACACCGTGGTGTCGGGGGTGACCGTCGGGCCCGTGGCCGTCCGTTCCGCCGGTGAGGCGGGGCGCATGGCCGTCCGGACGGTGAGGACCTGCTCGCGCGGCACGTCCTGGACGAACGCGCGCACGTAGTCGTCGGCGGGCGCGCCCACGATCTCCTCGGGTGTGCCGAGCTGCACCACACGGCCGTCCCGCATCAGCGCGATGCGGTCGCCCAGCTTCAGCGCCTCCTGGAGGTCGTGCGTGATGAAGACCATCGTGCGGCCCTCCTCACGGTGCAGCCGCACCACCTCGTCCTGCATGTCCCGCCGGATCAGCGGGTCGAGCGCGCTGAACGGCTCGTCGAACAGCAGTACTTCGGGGTCGACGGCGAGCGCGCGGGCCAGCCCGACCCGCTGTCGCTGGCCGCCGGAGAGCTGGGCGGGCCTGCGCTGTTCCATGCCCGCGAGACCGACCTTGGCGACGACCTCGGCAGCCCTCTCGCGCCGCGCGGCGCGGCCCATGCCCTGGATCTCCAGGCCGTAGGCGACGTTGTCGAGGACGGTGCGGTGCGGCAGCAGACCGAAGTGCTGGAAGACCATGGCGGCGCGATGGCGCCGCAGTTCCCGCAGCCGCGTCCCGTCCATCGCGCGGACGTCCTCGCCGTCGATGGCGATACGGCCCGCGGTCGGCTCGATCAGCCGGGTCAGGCAGCGCACCAGCGTGGACTTGCCGGAGCCGGACAGGCCCATGACGACGAAGACCTCGCCCTTGCGGACGTCGAAGGAGACGTCCCGCACGGCGGCCGTGCAGCCGGTGCGGGCGCGCAGTTCGGCGGCGTCGAGCGCGGCCAGCGCGGGGTCGGCGGGCACCCTGTCGGCGCGGGGCCCGAAGACCTTCCACAGTCCCTCGACGGAGAAGACGGGCGGGGCCCCGGCGTCGGACGCGGGGGCGGAGCCGGCGGCGGGGACGGCCGCTGTCGCCGCGCTCATCGGGCATCACCGCCGAGGAGATCGACGGCCCGCTCGCCGACCATCAGTACGCCGATCATCGGGTTGACGGCGGTCATGGTCGGGAAGACGGAGGCGTCGGCGACGCGGATGCCCTGAAGGCCCCGGATCCGCAGCTCGGGGTCGACGACCGCGGTCTCGTCGTCGGCGGCGCCCATCTTGCAGGTGCCGGCCGGGTGGTAGACGGTGTGCGCGACCTTGCGGGCGTACTCGCTCAGCTCCTCGTCACCGGTGACGTCGGGCCCGGGCGCCACCTCGCGCTTGAGCCAGTGTGCGAGCGGCTCCGTCTTCGCGATCTCGCGGGCGATGCGGATGCCGTCGACGAGCGTGCGGCCGTCGTAGTCGTCCTCGTCGGTGAAGTACCGGAAGTCCAGCGCCGGCTTCACCTCGGGGTCGGCGCTGGTCAGGTACAGCCGGCCGCGGCTCTTCGGCTTCGGGATGTTCGGCGTCATGGAGACCCCGAACTCCGGCCGCTCGTAGCCCAGTCGCTCCGGGTTGTCCGTGAACGGGATCTGGTAGAAGTGGAACATCAGGTCGGGGCCCGCGTGTTCGGGGTCGCGGCGCACGAACAGACCGGCGTCGGAGTCCATCGCCGAGTTCTCGGGGATGGGCCCGTCGGTCTCCCACACGATCACCGACTCCGGGTGGTCGAGCAGGTTCTCGCCGACGCCCGGCAGGTGGTGCGCCACGGGGATGCCGAGCGCCTCCAGGTCCTCGCGCGGTCCGATGCCGGAGTGCAGCAGCAGCCGCGGCGAGTCGACGGCGCCGGCGCACAGCACCACCTCGTTGCGGGCGCGGATCAGCACCTCCTCGCCGTCCTTGGTGCGCACACGGACGCCCTCCGCGCGGGTGCCGTTCAGCTCCAGCCTGTACGCCCAGGTCTCCAGCCAGAGCGTCAGGTTGGTCCGCTCGTCCATCACCGGGTGCAGGTACGCCACCGACGCGGACGACCGCTTGTTGTTCTCGGGGTGGTAGGCGAGGTCGAAGAAGCCGGCGCCCTCGGCGAAGGGCTTCTTGTTGAAGCCCTCGATGCGGGGCACCTCGAGCGCGGTCCGCGCGGCGTCGACGAAGTCGCGGGCGATGGCGTTCCGGTCCTTCTCGTCGACCGGGACGATGTTGTTCTTCAGCCGGGCGTAGTACGCCTCCATCTGCACGGCGCCCCAGCCCTTGGCGCCGGCCTGCTCCCACTCGTCCCAGTCGGACGGCAGCGGCTTGAACGCGATGAGCGTGTTGTGCGAGGAGCAGCCGCCGAGGACGCGGGCGCGGCTGTGCCGGATGTGGGAGTTGCCGCGTGGCTGCTCGGTGGTGGGGTAGTCGTAGTCCAGCTCGCCGCCGAGCAGGCCCATCCAGCGGCGCAACGTCAGCACGTCGTCACGGCCGACGTCGCTGGGGCCGCCCTCGATGACGGCGACGGTGACGTCCGGGTTCTCGGTGAGCCGGGAGGCGATGACGGAACCTGCGGTCCCGCCGCCTATGACGACGTAGTCGTAGACAGGTGTGTTCATGGAGACTCCAGGACATGAGGCGCCCCGAAGGGGCGCGGGGAACTGCGCGATCGGCCCCCGCGGCGCCGCACCCGCCCACGAAGCGACGCGGCACCGCCGGGACGCGGCGGCCTCAGCCGCGGAACCACCGAACCGGTGCCGGCGCCAGGTTCTGGTAGACGTGCTTGGTCTCGCGGTACTCCGCGAGCCCCGCCGGTCCGAGTTCGCGCCCGGTGCCGCTCTTGCCGAAGCCGCCCCACTCGGCCTGCGGGAGGTAGGGGTGGAAGTCGTTGATCCACACGGTGCCGTGGCGCAGCCGTCCGGCCACCCGGCGGGCGCGGCCCGGATCGGCCGTCCACACACCGCCGGCCAGGCCGTACTCGGTGTCGTTGGCGAGGGCGACGGCCTCGTCCTCGGTGCGGAACGTCTCGACGGTGAGGACCGGTCCGAAGACCTCCTCGCGCACGACGCGCATCTCGCGGTGGCAGCGGTCGAGGACGGTCGGCTCGTAGAAGTAGCCGGACGCGGGGCGTTCGGGCGCCGACTCGGGCCGCTTGCCGCCGCAGCGCAGCACCGCGCCCTCCTTGAGGGCGGAGTCGACGTACGACTCGACCTTCTCGCGCTGCTGCGCGGAGACGAGCGGGCCGCATTCGACGCCGTCCTCGGTGCCCCGGCCGAGCCGGATCTTCTCGGCGCGGCGGGCGAGTTCGGCGACGAAACGATCCCGCACGGACTCCTCGACGATGAGGCGCGCACCGGCCGAGCAGACCTGGCCGCTGTGGATGAAGGCCGCGTTGAGGGCCTGGTCGACGGCGGTGTCGAAGCCCTCCTCGGTGGCGCAGGCGTCGGCGAACACGACGTTGGGGTTCTTGCCGCCGAGTTCGAGGGCGACCTTCTTCACGGTCGGCGCGGCCGCCTGGGCGACCTTGGTGCCGCTGACCAGACCGCCGGTGAAGGAGACCAGGTCCACGTCGGGGTGCTCGGCCATCCGTGCGCCGACGGTGTGACCGGGGCCGGTGACGATGTTGGCGACGCCGGCGGGCAGACCCGCCTCGGTGAGCAGGCCGATCAGGGCGACGGTCGTCATCGGGGTGATCTCGCTGGGTTTGACCACGAAGGTGTTGCCCGCGGCGAGCGCCGGGGCGATCTTCCAACTGGCCTGCAGAAGAGGGTAGTTCCAGGGGGTGATAAGGGCGCAGACGCCGACCGGCTCGTGCACGACCACACTGTGGATGTCGGGCGAGCCCGCGTCCACGACCCGGCCGGGCGCCTCGGCGGCGACCAGGTCGGCGAAGTAACGGAAGGCGTCGGCCACGCAGTCGATGTCGACGCGGCCCTCCTCGACGGTCTTGCCCGCGTCCTGGGCCTCCAGCAGGCCCAGTTCCTCGCGGTCCCGGACCAGGAGGTCGGCGACACGGCGCAGCAGCGCGGCCCGCTCGGTGACGGGGGTGCGCGGCCAGGGCCCCTCGTCGAAGGCGCGGCGCGCCGCCGCCACGGCGAGGTCGGTGTCCTTCTCGTCGCCCTCCGCGACGACGGCGAACGCCCGGGCGTCCGCCGGGTCGAGGATCTCCCGGGTGGCCCCGGAGACGGCGGCCCGCCACTCGCCCCCCGCGTAGATGGTGTCGCGCGCCCGCAATGCTGTGCTGTCCGCCATGATCGGTGCTGCCTTCCGTTCTTTTCCGCGCCCGTGAGTCACATGCCTGTTACCCGCGAGACCGGGTGCGCCTGCCCTGCCGGGCGCCATACATGCGAAATCCCCGCGCGAAGTGCGCTTCGTCACGCGGCCCTCTGAGGGGGCCCGCGCCCCCGACCCCGGCCGACCCGGACGACCGGGTCGGGACGCGATCCCGCCAACTGCGGCCAAAACCACGGCGAGGGCGGCACCCGGTCCGCCACCCGCGGGCACTCGCAGGAACGCAGCGGCATTCTGTCCGCCCCCCGCAGGCAATCGCCCGGACGCAGCGGCACCCTGCCCCGCCACCCGCAGGCAATCGCAGAGACGCAGCGGCACCCTGCCCCGCCACCCGCAGGCAATCGCCCGGACGAAACGGCACCCTGCCCCGCCACCCGCAGGCACTCGCCGGGGCCGGGGCGGCATGCGATCACGCCAAGCGCCGGCAGCCACGTGGCCGGGGGGCATCCATTCCGCCCCCCGCGGGCGATTCCCCCCCAGTGACTTGAGGGCGTGGGGGCGTCCCCGTAGCAACAGTGGTGGGCACGTCGGCGCCCCCTTCCGCCACCCGCGGGCATGCGTGCCTCCCCCAGGGCATGCGTGCCTCCCCCAGTGCCTTGAGGGCCTGGGAGGCACTCCCGGGGCGATGGGGGTACCTCCCGCTCGAGCGCAGTCAAGAGTGGGCGAGGGCGGGCGCGGCGGCACCACGTCGGCGCCGAGCTGCGCGAACACCCCCCCGCCCTCACCGACGCCGGTGCCTGTCGCGGCCGACAGAACGTCAGTTCACGGCGAGCCACACACCGCGGACGGCGGACAGAAGCGCTTCACCGCCGTCAGCGCGAGCTCCAGCTCCGGATCGATCCCGTCCGTAGGGGCCGCGTACGCCGCGATCGCGTACACCTTCCCGTCGTGCGGCGACCGGAAGCGCACGTCCTGCACGTGCCAACTCCCCACGTCGGGCTCGCCCCGCAGCGAGTCGGCAAGGTACGCGAGACGCATCCCGTCCACGCCCTCCTCGTCGAGCCGCACCATCTCGACCCGCTGGAAGCCGTCCGGCTTCGGCGTGTCCTCCGACAGGTACAGCTCGAAGGACTCCTCCGGCGTGGACTCGGCGATCTCGTACACCTGAAGCCGCCGGAACCCGTCCGGACTCCGGTAGTTCACGACGTCGAAGCCGTGCTGCGAAGGCACCGTCTCCCGCTCCCACCCCGTGGGCCGGGCGATGGTGAACCCCTCGGCATCCTGGTGCAGCTCGAACCCCTCGGGCAGCGGCGACGCCTCGCCCCCGGGCGACTCCGACGACTCGGACGACTCGGACGGCTCGAAGGACTCCGTGGGCACCGCATCCGACTCCCCCACCGGCGACGGCGACACCTGCGCGGTGCTCGTATCCGTACCCCCCGCCCGGTCGTCCGCGCCGCCGCCCTCCCCGTCGTCCCCCACGACCAGGCTCAGCACGAGCGCCACCGCGACCCCCACCGCCGCGGCCCCGCCCAGCACACCCCACACCATCCGCCGACGCCCGGCGTCGGGCACTCCCGGCTTCGGCGGCTCCGGGACGGACCACCCCCCGCCGACCGGGGCGTCGGGATCGGTCACCCCGCCCGGGGCGGCCGGGGGCACGACCGGCTGGAAGGACGGCGGAGGAGGCGGCGGCGGAGTCACCGGGGCGGCCTCGCCGCCGCCCTCCCAGCGCTGGGTGTCCTCGTTCCAGTACCGCTGTCCGCCGTTCATGGCGCCCCTCTCACATCCCCAGCAGCGCGGCGACGGCCCCGGCCGACGAGAACAGGGTCAGGACGCTCTGGGCGTCCGTGAGTGCCTCGCGCAGCCGCTGTATGCGGCCCTCGCCCGCGGCCCCGGTGCGGGTGATCTCCTCCTCGGTGTCGGCGAGGGTGGAGTCCAGCCGCGCGACCTGCTCGTTCTCCCTAAGCCGGGCGAGGTCCTCGCGCAGTTCCCGCACGGCGGCCAGCAACTGCTCGGCGGTCTCGTCGCGCGCCGGGGCCGTGGTGTTGTGCGTCTCGGCGCGGGCGTTGGCGCCGAACGCGAAGGAGGAGTTGTCGGCGCGGCCGATGCTGACGTTCGGGTCGTCGGTTGCCATCGTCAGTCGGATCCCTTCTGCGGCTCGGGGCCGCCGGTCGTGGTCTGGGCGCGCGCGTGGTCACCGAAGGCGAACGACGAGTTGTCGGCGCGCCCGATGTGCACCGCGCCGCTGCTGATGTTGACGATCTTCTGCACGAACTCGCCGGTCTCGTAGCCGGCTTCGCCCAGCGCCAGCCGCACCCCGCGGCTGATGCGGTCCTGCACGCTGCGCAGGTACCGGGCGACGTCCATGTCCTGGAACGTGGACCCGGCGGGCGCCTCGGCCAGCTCCCGCACGGACAGGGCGGGCCCGTCGGGCAGCGCGTGGGCGTGGCCGCCGGTCAGCAGCCGCCACGCGAAGCGCAGGCCCCGGCCGAGTGTGATCAGCGCTTCACCGGCGGAGCGAGGCACCAGGACGGCGGCGCCGGCGATCCTGCCCGTCCGGTCGTCACGGAAATCCTGGTAGGCACGGTCGGCGTCCTTGAAGTCCGCGCGGACCGGCAGCAGCACGTGCGGCGCGATCTCCAGCATCAGCATCCGTCCCTGGGTGTGGACGCGAACGAAGACGGTGACGACCAGCTCCTCCTCCCAGCCGGCGACGCGGACGCGCAGGAAGTGCCTCCGCTTCTCGCCGCCCTCCTCGACGGCCCGCGTCCGGTGCTGCTCGAAGTCGTCCGGCGCGTACGGCGCCTCGTCCCGGCGCAGCAACCCTTCGACGGGCAGGAACACGCACTCGTCGACCTCCAGCCGCCGCAGCCGGTCCCGTACGCCGGGGCCCGCGTGCTCGGCCGGGATCCTCAGCTGCTCGATGAGGGGCCGGACCCGGTCGAGGATGGCCCGGTTGCTCAGCGGCTGCTGGTCCGCGTCCTCGTCGGGCCGCAGTTCGACGGCGAGCACCCAGGTGTCGTGCGGCGCGCCCGCCCCGCAGAAGGGGCGCGCCTCGTGGTACATGACGAGCGGCGTGTGCTGCTCCAGCCGGATGCGCTGGATCAGTCTCCGCAGGCGGTGCCCTCCGGACTGCTCGGCGCGGTCGCCGGCGGCGTCGGGGAAGCGGTCCCTGGAGAGTTCCTCGGCGAGGACGCGGGCGAACTGGTCACGCCGTCCCGCAACGCACAGGCCGATCACCACGAGCACGCCGATCCCGAACCACGCCTGCCAGGGTTCGGCGCTTCCCGCGAGGCCGTCGCTGATCGCGCTCAGCGGGTTGTCACCGCCGGATTCGTAGGAGGACTCGTACCCGGAGCCGCCGTCCGCCCCGCCGAAAGCGGCGGCGCCGAGGCTGTACAGGAGGAACGCGCTGATGACGCGGCCGCTCCAGCGGACCAGAGGCGCGGCGGCCCGGGGCGCCAGGGGCGCGAAGGCGAGCAGCAGACTGGGGATCAGGAAGTAGGCGAGCAGGCCGCCGCTGACCAATGCGCCGACGATCCACAGGCCGACGACGGCGGCCGCCCACAGCATCTCCAGCCGCCGGGCGCGCAGCGCGTGCGCGAGGACGCGGGCCGCGTCGAAGCCCAGCGAGGGCGCGACGACCCGCTGTTCGTGCAGGTAGAGCTCCTCGACGACCCGGTCGCGGTAGCCGGCGTCCAGGTAGGTCCCCGCACACAGCAGCCGGGACGCCTCACTGGCGTACGGGGGCACGGGCGGCGGGCCGTCCGGCGTCCCGCCCGGGTGCTGTGGCTGCTGCTGGGGCACGAAGGCAGTGCTCACGCGGATCCCCCGATACGCGAATCGACGTCACCACCACGTGGAGTGACGGGGCATCAGCATAGGGGAAGGGCGGGCGGACGCGAACCGGATTGACCACAGGGGCCGACGAGACCGTGCGAAGCACGGGGCCCCGTACCGGACGAACCGGTACGGGGCCCCGCGAAGGCCGTGGTGGCCGGGCTCAGATGAGGCCGAGGCCGCGGACCGCGTCGCGCTCCTCCGCCAGCTCGGCGACGGAGGCGTCGATGCGGGTGCGGGAGAACTCGTTGATCTCCAGGCCCTGGACGATCTCGTACGTGCCGTCCTTGCAGGTGACGGGGAAGGAGGAGATGAGGCCCTCCGGGACGCCGTAGGAGCCGTCCGACGGAATGCCCATGGAGACCCAGTCGCCGTCGGCGGTGCCGTTGACCCACGAGTGGACGTGGTCGATGGCGGCGTTGGCGGCCGAGGCGGCGGAGGAGGCCCCACGGGCCTCGATGATCGCCGCACCGCGCTTGGCGACGGTCGGGATGAAGTCGTCGGCCAGCCACTTCTCGTCGCTGACGACCTCGGCGGCGTTCTTGCCGGCGATCGTGGCGTGGAAGATGTCCGGGTACTGGGTGGCGGAGTGGTTGCCCCAGATCGTCAGGCGCTTGATGTCGGCGACCGTGGAGCCCGTCTTCTTCGCGAGCTGGGTGAGCGCGCGGTTGTGGTCCAGGCGGGTCATCGCGGTGAAGCGCTCGGCCGGTACGTCCGGGGCGGCGGCCTGGGCGATCAGGGCGTTGGTGTTGGCCGGGTTGCCGACCACGAGGACCTTGATGTCGTCCGCGGCGTGGTCGTTGATGGCCTTGCCCTGCGGCTTGAAGATGCCGCCGTTGGCCTCCAGGAGGTCGCCGCGCTCCATGCCCTTGGTGCGGGGGCGGGCGCCGACGAGGAGGGCGACGTTGGAGCCGTCGAAGGCGACGTTCGGGTCGTCGGTGATCTCGATGCCCTGCAGAAGCGGGAACGCGCAGTCGTCCAGCTCCATGGCCGTGCCCTCGGCGGCCTTCAGCGCGGGCGTGATCTCCAGGAGGCGCAGCTTGACCGGCACGTCCGCGCCGAGCAGCTGGCCGGAGGCGATGCGGAAGAGCAGGGCGTAACCGATCTGGCCGGCCGCGCCGGTGACGGTGACGTTCACGGGAGTGCGGGTCATGGCGTTCTCCGTATGACAGCTGGCGGTGGGGCGGTCCCTGCCCCCTGGTGCGGGATCCCCGCTCCGGCTCGTGACCGGTGGCCGCCACGATGATCGATCACCGGTTCGAATGATCGATCTCTTGGCGTCAAGAGAGATCCAGCGGTCAGGCTATCGCGCATCCGTCGGCGCGCACGGCCGGGCTCCCTGTGGCCCGTCCCACAGAGTGACCGCGTACGCACGCGGGTAGCCGAGGGCGACGGAGAGCTGGGGAGACGGGCAATGAGGGGCGGCCGCTCCGTCCGGGAGAGGTGAGGGCGGGGCGGCCGCCGTCCGGGACCGACCGTGCCGGTATCCCGTGGGGGTACTACTCGCGTGCCCGCCCCACGCGGCCGCATTCACGCCACCACGCTTCCCTCACATGTCACGACCCGTACGGCCTACACGGGCGAGGGAACCGGCCACCCGGTCCCGACGCCCCGGTGGTCCGGGATCCGGCCGCCCCGCGGGAGCGGCCGGACCGTCAGTCCGTGCAGCCCTTCTCGCCCGTCGCGGCCAGCACCGCGCAGGCCTTCGCCTCGGTCGCGGAGGCGACCGGCACCATCATCGTGTAGGCGACCGTGTCGCCCGGGGCGTCGACCGAGTCGGTCTCCTGGGACGCGCCCGAGCTGATCTCGACGGTGTCCCCCTGCGTGGCCTGCGTGACGCGTCCCCACGCGGCGGCGCAGACCTCGCTGTAGCGGACCTCGACGGTGGCGGCGCCGACGACCGCGGAGCCGGCCGTGGTGACCAGGTCGCCGCTGCACCCCATCACCTCGGCGTCCTTGCCCGCGCAGCTCTTGCCGCTGCACTTCACGCCGGGAGGCAGCTGCGCCTCCTTGGTGACGGTGGGCGACGGGGAGGGCCTGGCCTCCTTCTTGTCGCCCTGGGTCTCGGTGACGTACAGCCCGGCGGCGACCACCACCAGCGCGCCGAGCGCGCCGACGAGGAACATCGCCGTGCGCCGCTTGCCCGCGGGACGGCCGGAACCGCCGCCCGGACCCGACGGCTCCACGGGCGGCGGGCCGTACCCGCCCGCCGCGGGGGCCCCGGGACCGTACGCCCCCGGGTAACCGGCGTCCGGATGGGCGACCCCCCAGGAGTTGCCGCTGCCCGACGCGTCACGCACGTCGGTGGCGGTCGGCTGCGGCGGCACGCTCGGCGACACCCCGGCCGGACCGGCGACCCCCGTACGGGGTCCGCCGCCGCGGGCGCGTCCGCCTCCGCCCGACGACGGCCCGGCCAGCTCGCTCAGCGCGGCGCGCGCCTGCGAGATCCGGATCGCCTCCATGGTCATGTCGTGCCGCATCTCCGAACGGCTCCAGGCGCGCTCGGCGAGCTCCCACATGGTGGTCAGGTGCACCGGGTTGGTCCCGGTGACCTCGGCCAGCGCCACGATCGCGCCCTTCGGCGCGAGCAGCCGCCCGTTCAGATAGCGCTCCCAGGACGTCTTGCTGTAGCCCGTGCGGTCGGCGACCGACGCGACGCTCAGCCCGCTGCGGTCCACCAGCCGCCTGAGCTGGCTGGTGAACTCCCTGATCTGCGGATCGAGCTCATCCGGCAAGGCCTTCCAACGAGGCATTGCTCTCCCCCTCTTCCCCCCGGTTCGTGCCGGTGTTTCCTTCGCGCATGGTGCCCGCTGCCACGTCCCGTCCGGCTACCCACAGGGATGCCACCGGGACGGGTCTCAGTTCCCGGGGTGGGGGCGCGCGGGAGCAACAGGGCGCGTGCGGCGTCGCACGCCCAGTCGCTTGCGCTCCAGTGTCCCACCGGTCGGCCCCCCGGCCGAACGGAACCCCGGAACCCGCGCACCGTGTGAACCGGACCGGTACGACCGTCCCACCGTCTTCTTGTCCTACCACCCCGGCGCCCGGACGCGGGGGTGTCCGTGGCCACATCACCCCTGCGCGGTCACCCGTGTCGTGAACGGGGGCCGGGGTCATCGCAAGGGTGTACGGGGATTCCGGGGCGCGTACCGGAATGGTCACTTCCGTGCCACAGCGGCCGGGCCTCCGTTGATCGGGCCGTCCGCCGTGCAGGAACGTGGTGCGCGGCGGCGGCCCGTCCTCTCACGGGGGTGTGGACGGGCCGCCGTGTCGCCGCTCGGGCGGCTCAGCTGTCGACCGTGAAGTGCAGCATGTCCTGCAGCCACGGGAACCGCAGCAGCGGATCCGGCTGCATCATCAGCGCCAGCAGCACGATCACCAGGCCCAGGCCGCCGTAGGTGACGATGTCGGTGAAGCGGGAGCGCACGGCGAGCATGCCGACGTCCGGCACCGTCCAGCGCAGCACCGCCCCGGCCACCAGCGCCACGCCGATCAGCAGCAGCCCGACCCGGAACACGTCCAGCGCGGTCAGCAGCAGGCCCAGGCCCACGGTGAGCAGCACGGCCAGGATCGGCCACTGCCGGGCGGGCGCGGGGGCGTCGCCGGGGGCCGCGCGACCGCCGCCCTCGGGGCGCGCGGTGTCCCGCGTGAACAGCGGGAACCTGCGGGTGGCGCGGCGCGGGGCGCCCTCGGCGTCGGGCGCACTGACCGCGTCGCGCACGGTGACGTCCTCGGGGGACTCCTCCGCCGCGGGGGCCCCGGGGGCGTCCGGTGCCTTCCGCTCAGCCGACACTGCGCTCCGCCGCCTCGACCACGTTGACGAGCAGCTGCGCCCGGGTCATCGGGCCGACGCCGCCGGGGTTGGGCGCGACCCAGCCGGCCACCTCGGCCACGCCCGGGTGGACGTCGCCGACGATCTTGCCCTCGGCGCTGCGGGAGACGCCGACGTCCAGGACGGCCGCGCCAGGCTTGACGTCCTCGGGACGGATCAGGTGGGCGCTGCCGGCGGCGGCGATGACGATGTCCGCGCGCTTGAGGTGCGCGGACAGGTCGCGGGTGCCGGTGTGGCACTGGGTCACGGTGGCGTTCTCGCTGCGCCGGGTCAGCAGCAGCGGCATCGGACGGCCGATGGTGACGCCGCGTCCGACGACCACGACCTCGGCGCCCTTGATCTCCACGCCGTGGCGGCGCAGCAGCGTGATGATGCCGTTCGGCGTACAGGGCAGCGGGGCGGGCTCGTTGAGGACGAGACGGCCGAGGTTCATCGGGTGGAGGCCGTCGGCGTCCTTCTCCGGGTCCATCAGCTCGAGGATGCGGTTCTCGTCGATGCCCTTGGGGAGCGGCAGCTGGACGATGTAGCCGGTGCAGGCCGGGTCCTCGTTCAGCTCGCGGACGACCGCCTCGATCTCCTCCTGCGTGGCGGTGGCGGGCAGTTCGCGCTGGATGGAGGCGATGCCCACCTGGGCGCAGTCGCGGTGCTTGCCGGCGACGTACTTCTGGCTCCCGGGGTCGTCCCCCACGAGGATCGTGCCGAGGCCGGGCGTGACGCCCTTCTCCTTCAGCGCCGCCACGCGGGCGGTCAGATCGGACTTGATCTCGGCTGCGGTGGCCTTGCCATCGAGAATCTGGGCGGTCATGACCCCATCCTCGCGGATGACCGGTCCCCTGTTCCAATCAGCCCGCATTCCGGTCGGCCGCGACGTCGGGAGCGGGCATTCGCTCACCATCGGTGGCGATACGAGCAAGATCGCATTGTTGCACTTGCACAACACATATGTCGTACGGCTGGACAAGGAAAGGAACGGTCAAGAACGATGAACGCACAGTGCCGCGGGCAGAACCGGGGGGACGGACCGCATCTGTAGTACTTCCTCCGCGCCGTGCCTCGCGTCGTCCCCGCAACTGAAGCGCAACGGAGGAAGAACCGCCATGAGTTTCGGCGACCCGAACAACCCCTACGGGCAGCCGCCCCAGCAGCCCCAGGCCGGCCCCGGCTACGGCTACCCCCAGCAGCCCGGCCAGCCCGCGCAGCCCGGATACGGCTACCCGTCGGCGCCCCCGGTGGGCCAGCCCTACGGCGGCGGTTACGTCCCCACCCAGATGCCCGGCATCACGCGCGCCGCGCAAGTCCTGGTCGGCGTGATCGCGCTCGCACACGTCGTCATCGCGGCCGTGTACGGCGTGGCGCTGGCGCAGTGGGACGAGTCGATGCGCCAGGCCGACCTCACGGCCGAGGCCGAGCAGTACGCCGACCTGGGCAAGGGCGTCATCGTCTTCTTCGCCGGCCTGGCCGCCGTCTTCGCGATCCTCGGCCTGGTCCTCCTGCTCCAGTACGCCAAGGGCGGCAGCTCGGTCCGCGTCTGCTCGATCGTGTACGCCTCGTTCGCGATCGTCAGTGGTCTCTTCGCGCTGGCCATCTACCTGCTCGGCCTGGTCATCTGGGTCGTGTCGATCCTGGTGATCGTGTTCTGCGCGAAGCGGGCGAGCGCCGAGTGGTTCCGGCGCCCGAGGTACTGACCACGGGTGACGGTCCCGCCGACGGTCCACCACAAGGCCGTGTCCGCCCCGTACAGGGGGGACACGGCCTCGGTGTTTCCGGCGCCGGACCCGTCCGGTTCGCGCCGGTCCCGCCGCTCATCCCGCCGCGCACCCGTGTCGCACCCGAAGGGGGCCACCTGGGACCCGATCCGGTCCCAGGTGGCCCTGCTGACGCGGGCACACACGACGGCGGTGGCCCCGGTCCGGGTGAGGACCGGGGCCACCGCCCTCCGGCTCAGGGCTGAGGGCTCCGTGCTCAGGGGGCTCCGTGCTCAGGGCTCATGGCTCCGGGCTCAGAGCTCAGGGCTCCGGGCTCAGAGCTCGCGGCTCAGTGGAAGAAGTGCCGCGTCCCCGTGAAGTACATCGTCACGCCCGCCTTCTCCGCGGCCTCGACCACCAGCTCGTCGCGGACCGAACCGCCCGGCTGGACGACCGCCTTCACGCCGGCCTCGGTGAGGATCTCCAGACCGTCGGGGAAGGGGAAGAACGCGTCGGAGGCGGCGAAGGAGCCGCGGGCGCGCTCGGCGCCGGCCCGCTCGACCGCCAGCTTCGCGGAGTCGACGCGGTTCACCTGGCCCATGCCGACGCCGACCGACGCGCCGTCCTTGGCGAGCAGGATCGCGTTGGACTTCACCGCGCGGCAGGCCTTCCAGGCGAACGCCAGGTCGGCCAGGTCGGCCTCGGACAGGGCCTCGCCGGTGGCCAGTGTCCAGGTCGCCGGGTCGTCGCCCTCGGCCTGGAGCCGGTCGGTGACCTGGAGCAGCGCGCCGCCGTCGATGGGCTTGACCTCGACCGGGGCGGACGGCGCCTCGGGGGCGCGCAGCACGCGGATGTTCTTCTTCTTGGTGAGCGCCTCGAGAGCGCCGTCCTCGTAGTCCGGGGCGACGATGACCTCGGTGAAGATCTCCGCGACCTGCTCGGCCATCTCCTTGGACACCGGGCGGTTCACGGCGATCACGCCGCCGAACGCGGACAGCGGGTCGCAAGCGTGCGCCTTGCGGTGCGCCTCGGCGACGTCCGCGCCGACCGCGATGCCGCACGGGTTGGCGTGCTTGATGATCGCGACGGCCGGGGCGTCGTGGTCGTACGCGGCACGGAGCGCGGCGTCCGTGTCCGTGTAGTTGTTGTACGACATCTCCTTGCCGTGCAGCTGCTCGGCCTCGGCGAGGCCGCCCGTGCCCGACACGTAGAGCGCGGCCGGCTGGTGCGGGTTCTCGCCGTAGCGGAGGGTGTCCTTGCGCTCCCAGGTGGCGCCGAGGAAGTCGGGGAACTGCGAGTCGTCGACGGGTGCGTACTCGGAGGCGAACCAGGAGGCGACGGCCACGTCGTACGCGGCCGTGTGCTGGAAGGCCTCGGCGGCGAGCCGCTTGCGGGTGGCGAGGTCGAAGCCGCCGTCCCGGACCGCGGCGAGGACGTCGCCGTAGCGGGCGGGGCTGGTGACGACGGCGACCGACGGGTGGTTCTTGGCGGCGGCGCGGACCATCGAGGGGCCGCCGATGTCGATCTGCTCCACGCACTCGTCGGGCGAGGCGCCGGAGGCGACGGTCTCACGGAACGGGTAGAGGTTCACGACGACCAGGTCGAACGGCTCCACGCCGAGCTCCTTGAGCTGCTGCTCGTGGTCGGCGAGACGCAGGTCGGCGAGGATGCCGGCGTGCACCTTGGGGTGCAGCGTCTTGACCCGGCCGTCCAGGCACTCGGGGAAACCGGTCAGCTCCTCGACCTTGGTCACGGGGACGCCCGCGGCGGCGATCTTGGCGGCGGTGGACCCGGTGGAGACCAGCTCCACCCCGGCCTCGTGCAGGCCGCGCGCGAGATCCTCGAGGCCGGTCTTGTCGTAGACGCTGACGAGCGCCCGTCGAATGGCCCGCTTGTTGCTCTCGGCGGTCACTGGATAACTACCTTTCGTCCCTCGATGCGATAGCCGTTGCGGGCGAGGCGCCCCACGACCTCGACGAGCAGCCTTCGCTCGACTTCCTTGATGCGCTCGTGCAGAGCGCTCTCGTCGTCCTCGTCCCGGACCTCCACCACGCCCTGCGCGATGATCGGCCCGGTGTCGACGCCGTCGTCGACGAAGTGGACGGTGCAGCCGGTGACCTTGGCGCCGTACGCGAGCGCGTCCCGTACGCCGTGGGCTCCCGGGAAACTGGGCAGCAGGGCGGGGTGGGTGTTCACGAACCGCCCGCCGAAGCGCGCGAGGAACTCCTTCCCCACGATCTTCATGAACCCGGCGGACACCACGAGGTCGGGCTCGTACGCGGCGACGGCCTCGGCGAGCGCCGCGTCCCACTCCTCGCGGGTGGGGTGGTCCTTGACCTTGCACACGAAGGTCGGCAGCCCGGCCCGCTCGGCTCGGGCCAGCCCCTCGATGCCGTCGCGGTCGGCGCCGACGGCGACGACCTCGGCCCCGTAGGCGTCGGGTCCGACGGCGGCGATCTCGTCGAGGAGCGCCTGCAGGTTGGTGCCGGATCCGGAGACCAGCACGACGAGACGGCGCCTGGCGCGCTCGGCCACGGGCTTGGCGGCCACGGTGGGGCCCTTTCTCGGGGAGCGTCTGTACGGCCGGCGGCACAGCGCTTTGTACATTCCTACGAATGCTTCGCGCCCCCTGATACGGGGAAGCCTACGAAGCGGCCGACCGGCAGCAACGATACCGGCACTCCCGACGGGCCCCCACGGGACGGGGGCGTGGCCGGAAGGTAGCGTCTGGTAGGAGCCGGCCGGGGTACGAGCCGATGGACACCGGGGCGCACGGGAACGCCGACAGCGCACCGTTCGTTCACAGGGCGACGGACCCGGGCCGCGCGGAGCTGACGGAAACGCACCAGCTCACCGCTCACTCGTAGTCGATACGTCGTGCGAGGCGGTCACACCGCACTCACGCCGTGCTTCACAAAGGGGAAGACGCTCACTTGATGCCGGACCGCAGCCTGCGACTCCTCACGTTCCCCCAGCAGTCGGCCCAGGGAGGGGAGCGTGGCGCCGTGCTGCTGCGGGAGCGCCCCTCCTCGCCGCCCGACGCCTCCCGAGGCGACGGCGACGACCGCCGTGACGGCCAGGGCCAGGACTCCCGGGACGGTCGGGGGTCGGGCCAGGACGACAACCCGTTCGCGCCCCCTCCGGAGGGCACGCCCGACCGCCCCTGGCAGCCGCGCCACCCCTCGGGCGGCGACGGCGAGGGCGGCGGCCGCTCCCCGTGGGGCCGCAACTGGAGCGACCGGCAGCCCGGCCGCTCCTCCGGCGGCTTCGGCGAGCGTCCGCGCGGCCCCGAGGGGCAGGGCGGCGGCCAGCAGGGACAGGGCGGCGGCCAGCAGGGTCCGGGCATGCGCTGGGACCCCACGGACCCGGCCCAGCGCCGCGCGCGCTACGCCCTGCTGGGCGGTATGTGGGCCTTCTTCTTCGCCCTGTTCAACTGGCCGTACCTGGCGCTGCTGCTGGGCGCGCTCGCCCTGTACTGGAGCATCAGCGCCCTGCGCGCCAAACCCCGCGGGCAGGACCCGGACGCCCCGGCGTCCGAGCAGAAGGGCCGCCCGCAGACCACGGCGGCGGTGAGCGGCCTGGTCACGGCCGGCCTGGCGCTGCTGCTGGTGGCCGGGGTCTTCGGCGCCCGCCTGGTCTACAGCGACTACTACGAGTGCACCAGCGACGCCCTCACGCAGCAGGCACGCCAGTCCTGCGGGGACCACCTGCCGGAACAGCTGCGGGGCCTGCTGGACGAGGAAGGCTGACGGGTCGCCCTCCGGACGTTTCTCGGATCGCGCCGCACCCCGCCCGCCCGCTCACGCGGGTGGGCGGGGTGCGGTGTTCTCGGAGCCGGAGGGTGAGGGGCCGCGAGGTCGCTCACGGGCTCGGGGCGGTCGGGGAGCTCGCGTGGGGGGCGCGGGTTCCGGTGCCGTCCGGGGCCGAGCGCCATCGGCGGAACGCGAGGGCGGAAGGTTCCGCCAGCGCGGCGGGCCGGCGCGGATCGCGTCGTCCCCGGCCCGACGGGCGGGCTGGGGCCGGCGGTCGTGTCGCTGCCGTCCCGGTCGTCGCTGTCGAGGTCGGGAAGCAGCTACGGCTGCTCGTCACGGGCGGCGGTCGCGCTTCGCGCGCTCACGCGGGCGGGCGGGGTTCGGTGTCCCCGGTGCGGCGGGGGGTGAGGGGGTGGGGAGGTCGTCCAAGGGCTCGGGGCGCGGGCGGAGGCCGAAGGGGTCTGTGCCGTCATGGAGGTCACGGAGGTCACCGGGGGCGCCGTGGGCGCGGTCGTCGCCGTCGTCGTCGTCGAGGAGCAGGTAGGGCTCGTCGGCGGCGACGGGCGCGGGGGCGGGGGCGCTTCGTCCGGGCTTCCGCTTGAACCAGGTGCGACGGGGGAGCCGTTCCCTCCGGGCTGGGCGCGGGAGGGCCGGACGGCGCCGGGGGGCGACCACACGGTCCGCACGACGCTCGCCCCTCCTGTACGACCGGCGCAGGCGCCACGCCCGTACGGTCAGGGCCGTCGCGGCGGCCGTCAGCCCGAGCCACACCGCCGTCGCCAGGCCCACCTGCCACCAAACCGGGCCGAACCGGGCCAGCGCGGCCGTGCCCAGGGGGCCGCCCGCCAGCCCGGCGAGCAGCGCCATCAGCACCCCGCACAGCCCCGCCGCGAACGCCGCCGCACCGGCGGTCCGCCCGGTCGTCCAGACGCCGAAGCGTCCGCCGCCCGTCACGGACCCCCGCCCCACGAACCACCCCACCACGACCCCCGCCGTCAGCGGCAGCGCCACGACCGTCCCGTGCAGCGCCGTGCCCGCGCCCGGGTCCGGCACCGCCGCCAGCAGCGGGAACGGCGGCAGCAGCGGCGCGGCCCGCGCACCGAGCGGCGTCACCGCGACGCCCGTGCCCAGGAGGAAGCCGGGGCCGAGGGCGTAGGCCGCCGCCCACACCGCCGCGTTCGGCAGCAGCGTGACGCAGAGCAGCAGCACCGCCAGCCACCCCGACCAGCCCTCGGTCAGCCGTCCGAACGTGCGGCGGGTCTCGCCGAAGTGCCAGCCCAGCGACACCGTCAGCAGCACCGCACCGCCCGCGACCAGCACCGTCGCCCCGGCCGCCGCCGCGCGCGCCGCGACTCCGGGACGGCCGTCGGGGCCGAGCACCAGGTGCCGCGCCCCCCGGGGCAGCACCGCGCCCAGCACCTGCTCCAGCGGTCCGCTGGGCCGTCCGTACGCGGTCCACACGCCCGTCCCGGCGGCCACCAGCGCGACCAGCGGCACGCACAGCGCCGTCCATGCCCACGAGGGGCGCAGGGCGCCGCCGGCGGCGTAGAGGGCGGCGGGGGCGGCGACGGCGAGGTAGCCGAGGACGACGCCCGCCCAGGCGGTGCGGCCCGGCATCAGCGGGGCGTTGTCGCGGGCGCCTCCCTCGGCGGTGTCCCGTGCCGCCCGGTGCAGCAGCCACACCGGCACCACGGCGAGCAGCAGCGGGGGCACGCCCATCGGGGCGGGGGCGCCGGAGAGGGTGTCGACGCGGACCAGTTCGGCGCCGTGCGCCAGCAGCCACAGGGCCGCCGCGACGTGCAGGGCGCCGCCGGGTCCGCTGTCCGGGTAGGGGGAGCTGACCCACAGCAGCATCACGAGCACGGTGAACGCCGCGAGGCCCAGCCCGGCCGCGAGGGCGCCACCGACCAGGCCGTTGGCCAGCCCGGGCGAGCGGTGACGCACCCGGAGGAGCAGGGAGGCCGGCATCGATCGGCGTACGGTCGTCTGGATCACGCCCGCCATGCTGCCAACGACACGCGCTTTACCGGCGTAACGGGCGAACCTCGGCTGTGTCGCTCAATATATGTTTATGCACTTTTCTGTACTGAGGGACGCCCAGTGACGCGGAGCCCTGCCGTTCCGCTCCCCCCGCCGAACGAACGCCGACGCCTGCGGGAGGCCCGCGCGCTGACGCGCGCTCAGCTCGCGCGCCGTCTCGGGGTACGCCCCGACACGGTGCGCGCCTGGGAGTCGGGGCGCAGCACGCCTCGGGGGCGCAACAGGGTCGCGTACGCGGAGGTGCTGTCCGCACTGGCGGCGGACACGCCCCGTCAGGTGCCGCAGGTGCGGGATGGGGTGACGGTCCGTACGGCACCGGTCGAGGGCGCCGGGGACGCGGCCGCCCTGGACCCCGCCGAGTTCGCCCTGACCCCGACGGCGCTCTTGTCGCCGCCGGGGGCGGACACGTCGTCGGAGCGGGGCTCGTCGTCGGCAACCGCACCGAGGGCGGGGGTCCGACGTGCGTCGGAGCCGACCGCCGAGACGGGAGCGGCGGGTGGGCCGCAGTCGGCGCACGGACCCACACCGGACGCCGGGCGCGCGCCGGGCCACGGCCAGGAGTCGGAGGACAGGACCGAGTTGGACAGCGAACCAGCGTCGGAGAGCGGCCCGAAGCCGGACAGCGGACCGAAGCCAGACAGCGGACCCGAGCCTGGGAGCGGGCCCGGGACAGAGGGTGGCCCGGTGACGGAAGACGGGCGCGAGTCCGGGAACGGCACCGCGTCGGGCGAGTCCGGGCACGCCACCGCGTCGGAGCGGGAGGCGACGCCGGCCGGCGACCCCAGGCCAGGCGGCGGGACCGAGCCGGGGCACGGCTCAGCACCAGAGCGAGAGGCTCTGCCGGCAAGCGACCCCGAGTCGGAAAGCCGAGTCGAGTCGGCGCCCGGTGCAACCCCCGAGCGGCAGGGGATGCACGCCGGCAGCCGCAGGTCAGGGAGCGAGGCAACCCCCGAGCGGGAGGCGACGCCCGCCGGCGACCGCAGGTCAGGGAGCGGGGCAGCGCCCGAGCGGGAGGCGACGCCCGCCGGCGACCGCAGGTCAGGGAGCGGGGCAGCGCCCGAGCGGGAGGCGACGCCCGCCGGCGACCGCAGGTCAGGGAGCGGGGCAGCGCCCGAGCGGGAGGCGGTGTCGGCCGGCAGCCCCGCGTCGGGCCACGGGGAGTCGTCCAGGGGTGGGGTCCTGTCAACGCGTGGTCGTGCGGACCGTGGCGGTGGGCGTCGGCGGCCGCGGCCGTCCTGGGCGCGGGTGTTGCGGCCGTCGGGGCGGGAGCGCGCGCCGGGGGCCGTCCCCGCCGCGCGGGGGGCGGGGCCGTATCTGACGCCCGCGCAGGCCTTCGACGCGCTGTACGCGTACTGCGCCCCCGCCCTCGTCCGGCAGGCGTACCTGCTCGCCGGGCGGCGCGACCTCGCGCACGAGTCCGTGGAGCGGGCCTTCCAGCGGGCGTGGGACCACTGGCCGGAGGTGGCCCGCGACCCGGACCCGGCGGGGTGGGTGCGGGCGGCCGCGCACGACTGGGCGCTGTCCCCCTGGCACCGCCTCCGCCGCCGCCACCGCCGGCCCGAGCCCCCGCCGCCCGGGGAGGACGACCGCGCGCTGCTGGACGCGCTGCTGAGCCTGGCCCCGCCGTACCGCCGCACGCTCGTGCTGTACGACGGCGTCGGCCTGGACCTGCCCGAGACCGCCGCGGAGACGGAGGCCAGCACACGGGCCACGGCCGGAAGGCTCATGTTCGCGCGGGAGGTCATCGCGGAGCGGCTGCCGGAGCTGGCCGATCCGGGGGAACTGCACGACCGGCTGGCGGAGCTGGCGTCCACCGGCCGGACGCGGGCGGCGGAACCGGCGGCGGTCCGCGGCGGCAGCGAGCGCCGGGCGCGCCTGTGGACACGGACGGCGGCGGCCGTGACCGTCGTCCTGATCGGCAGCACGGCGATGACCCTGCACACGGCGCCCACGCACTACGTACCGCCCGTACCGCCGGGCGAGACGGTGCGGGGCGTGCCGCCCCGGGTTGCGCCGGGGCCCCTCTCGGACGAGCAGCGCGAGCTGCGCGACCGCCTGCGCAAGGCCCTGCTCGACGGCCCGGAACGCCTCTCCCCCCAGGCCCGCTGAGCCGCGCCCCGCGCGGGAGAAGACGGGTGGGCCCGTCCCCCACCAGGGGAGCGGGCCCACCCGTACGATGCGCTGTCGCGCCGGCGGTTCAGCCGGCGAGGATCGCGCGCGCCAGCTTGGCGGTCTCGGTCGGCGTCTTGCCGACCTTGACGCCGGCGGCCTCGAGGGCCTCCTTCTTCGCCTGCGCGGTGCCGGAGGAACCGGAGACGATGGCGCCGGCGTGACCCATGGTCTTGCCCTCCGGCGCGGTGAAGCCCGCGACGTAGCCGACGACCGGCTTGGTCACGTTGTCCTTGATGAAGGCCGCGGCCCGCTCCTCGGCGTCGCCGCCGATCTCACCGATCATCACGATGAGGTCGGTGTCGGGGTCGGCCTCGAACGCGGCGAGCGCGTCGATGTGCGTGGTGCCGATGATCGGGTCGCCACCGATGCCGACGGCGGTCGAGAAGCCGATGTCGCGCAGCTCGTACATCATCTGGTACGTCAGCGTGCCGGACTTCGAGACCAGGCCGATGCGGCCCGGCTTGGTGATGTCGCCGGGGATGATGCCGACGTTCGAGCCGCCCGGGGTGATGATGCCGGGGCAGTTCGGGCCGATGATCCGGGTCTTGTTGCCCTTCTTGCCGGCGTACGCCCAGAACGACGCCGAGTCGTGCACGGCGATGCCCTCGGTGATCACGACGGCCAGCGGGATCTCGGCGTCGATGGCCTCGACGACCGCGTCCTTGGTGAACTTCTCCGGCACGAAGATGACGGAGACGTTGGCGCCGGTCTTCTCGATGGCCTCCTTGACGGTCCCGAAGACGGGTACCTCGGTGCCGTCGAAGTCCACGGTCTGACCCGCCTTGCGCGGGTTCACGCCGCCCACGACGTTGGTGCCGTCACCGAGCATGAGCTTGGTGTGCTTCATGCCCGTGGCGCCGGTCATGCCCTGGACGATGACCTTGCTGTCCTTGTTGAGCCAGATAGCCATGGTGTGTTGTGTCCTCGTCCTGAGTGCTTACTTGGCGGCGTGGGCCAGCTCGGCGGCCTTGTCGGCCGCGCCGTCCATGGTGTCGACGCGCTGCACCAGCGGGTGGTTGGCGTCGGTGAGGATCTGCCGGCCGAGCTCGGCGTTGTTGCCGTCGAGGCGC
The DNA here is from genome assembly GCF_022869105.1 of Streptomyces sp. BJ20. Taxonomy (NCBI): domain Bacteria; kingdom Bacillati; phylum Actinomycetota; class Actinomycetes; order Kitasatosporales; family Streptomycetaceae; genus Streptomyces; species Streptomyces sp. BJ20. The sequence goes on along the minus strand of NZ_CP094918.1, from coordinate 797,259 downwards.
ACGACGAGCGGCTTCTCGACCTTCTCGCCGCGGTCCTCGAGCAGCTTCAGGGCCTGGACGATGCCGTTGGCGACCTCGTCGCAGGCGGTGATACCACCGAAGACGTTGACGAAGACGGACTTGACGTCCGGGTCGCCGAGGATGATCTCGAGGCCGTTGGCCATGACCTGGGCGGAGGCGCCACCGCCGATGTCCAGGAAGTTGGCCGGCTTGACGTTGCCGTGCTTCTCACCGGCGTACGCGACGACGTCCAGGGTGCTCATGACGAGACCCGCGCCGTTGCCGATGATGCCGACCTCGCCGTCGAGCTTGACGTAGTTGAGGTTCTTCTCCTTGGCCGCGGCCTCGAGCGGGTTCGCCGCGGCCTTGTCGTGGAGCTCCTCGTACTCGGGGTGACGGAACTCGGCGTTGTCGTCGAGCGACACCTTGCCGTCCAGGGCGATGACGTCACCGGAGGCGACCTTCGCCAGCGGGTTGACCTCGACGAGGAGGGCGTCCGACTTGATGAAGGTGTCCCACAGCCTGATCAGGACGTTGGCGACCTTGTCCGCGACCTCGGCCGGGAACTTGGCGGCCTCGACGATCTCGCGGGCCTTCGCCTCGTCCACGCCGTCGATGGCGTCGATGGCGATCTTGGCGACGGCGTCCGGACGGGTGGCCGCCACCTCCTCGATCTCCACGCCGCCCTCGACGGACGCGATGGAGAGGAAGGTGCGGTTGGCACGGTCGAGGAGGAAGGAGACGTAGTACTCCTCCAGGATCTCCGGGGCCGTCTCGGCGATCATCACCTTGTGGACCGTGTGGCCCTTGATGTCCATGCCGAGGATGTCCGTCGCGCGGGCGACGGCCTCGTCCGGGGTGGCGGCGAGCTTCACGCCGCCGGCCTTGCCACGGCCGCCGACCTTCACCTGGGCCTTGACGACGGACTTGCCACCGAGACGCTCAGTGGCTGCGCGGGCCGCCTCAGGCGTGTCGATGACTTCACCGGCCAGCACCGGTACATCGTGCTTGGCGAAGAGGTCCCTCGCCTGGTACTCGAACAGGTCCACGCGCTTCCGTCCCTATCAGTGATCTCGCGGTTCGTTGGATGCGTGGGCGTGCCGCGAAGGGCAACGTGACGTCCGCTCTGTCACAAGGGAGGCGCACACGGTGTCCGAGCGCGCGGCATGTCCGTCTCGCAGGTTATCGCCGCATGGGGGGAGCCTCTAAATCGCGAGTCACACGTGAGCGGTGATACCTGTCACATGATGTCGGCTTCTCCGGCACCGCGTGCCGCGCGTGAGGGGCCTCACCGGGCTGGGGTTGGCCCGGTGAGGCCCTGCCGAACAACCCGGACGGGGCGGTGACGCCCGGGTCCGGGGTTGCGGGGTGGCCGGCCTCCATTCCCCAATGGGGCCGGTCTCCCCTCCGCGAGGTCGCGGCCGGACGAGCCGACGGCTTTCGGCTGTCCGGATCCTGATGCCCCGCGGAGTCCTTTGTTACCCGTGAGTCAGGAACGGGTGACAGGCGGGTGCGCACCGGAGAACGTCGGGACGGCCGGTCCACGGCGGATTCGGCCGGGACGGGTCATCTGTCCGTGTGAACGGCTGCGCGCGCCTGCGCGGGAGTGGCGCCGTACGGCCTAGGCGGGCGGGACGTGGACGTCCCGGCTGTGCTCGCGCGTACGGGGGGTCTCCGCGGGCGCGGCGGCACCCGGCACGAGCCGGGGCACGGGCCGGTGGACGGCGGGCACGGCGCCGGCGTCGACGTGCCGGGCGGTGCCCTGGTTGGCGGACGACCGACTGCCGAGAGCGCCGTCTCCCTCACCACCGTCCCTGGGGGCGGGCGCCTGAGGCGGGGCGGCGGTGGTCCGGGAGGCGGGGGTCGCGTGGCGGGCGGCGGGAGCGCGCTCGGGGGTGGCCACGGAGGGCCGGGGGCCGTGGGCGACGGGGGCAGCCGGTACCGAGGGGGTGTCTGCCGCGGTGGGCGGGAGTGCGGGCGCATGCGCGTGCGCGCCGGGGGCGGTGGGAGCGGGGAGGAGATGCGCGGGGAGGCCCGCGAGCCCCGGGAGGTCCGGCAGGGCGGGAAGCCCCGGCATCACCTGGGGCGGCAGCACGGCGGGCTGCTCCAGCACGGGCAGGGGCACGGCGGGGAGGGACACGGCGGGCAGGGACACGGCGGGGAGGGTCGAGGTGACGGCGCCCAACTCCTGGGTCACGCCACGGACCACCTGCCCGACGGGCCGCAGTACGTGTTCGAGAGGCCTCTCCACGGGGCCCTGCTGCTCCACAGGGCCCTGCTGCCTGCCCGACTGCTCCGCGACCGGCTGCACGACAGGTCGCACCACGCGCTCGTCCGCGACACGCACCGCTTCACCGAGAGACAGCGCGACCCGCTTCTCCCCCGACCGCGCACCGGACTCGGCCCCAGGCCGCGCCGCCTGCTCGCCGGCCGTCACGCCCCACATGACCGCAGACCGCGCACCCCGCTCACCACCCGACCGCGCCACCCGCGTCTCCACAGACCGCGCGCCCGACTCCGCCACGGCCGCCACGCCCCACATGACCGCAGACCGAGAACCCCGCTCACCACCCGACCGCGCCACCCGCGTCTCCACAGACCGCGCGCCCGACTCGGGCACGGGCTGTGCAACCGGCCCGGCGTCAGGACGCGAGCCCCGCTCGCGCGCCGCCGACTCAGCCGCAGGGCGACCGGCGCTCCCGGCCGGATTCTTGGCCGCAGGTCCGTCGCCCTCCGCCGTGAGGCCGTCCCACACGGACCCGACGGCTCCGACGTCGACCCGCACAACGCCTCCGGCGGACGGGCCGTCCGCAGCCTGGGCCTGCTCCCCGAACAGGACGCCCAGAACGAACACGGCCCCCGTCACCAGCGCCAGCCGGACCGCACGCCTGCGAGCCGCGGCGCGCACCACACGCACGGCGGCCCCGGGCACGGCTGTTGCTGACCAGGTCGACAGGGCGTTCCCTCTCCGGACTGCGGGGACCACCGGACACCTTCACGGGTCCTCGATCGAACGCCCCCGATCCTTGCACGTGACGCCCGCGGTCCCGCAACCCCCGTGTCACCGATGGGCACTCATGTCCGTTTTCAGCGCGGGGAGTCCGGCCCGGCCGCTCCCCCGTCCGGTATCGGCAGCGGCCGCTTCTCGAGCGCCGCCGCCATCACCTCAGGGAAGAGGTCGGGGGTGCAGGCGAACGCCGGCGCACCCAGCGCCGCGAGGGCCGCCGCGTGCTCCCTGTCGTAGGCGGGCGCGCCCTCGTCGGAGAGGGCGAGCAGCGACACGAACTGGGCGCCGGACGCCTTGATCGCCGCCACCCGCTTCAACATCTCGTCGCGTATCCCTCCTTCGTAGAGGTCGCTGATCAGCACGACGACCGTGTCGGCGGGCCGGGTGATGCGCGACTGGCAGTACGCGAGCGCCCGGTTGATGTCCGTGCCGCCGCCGAGCCGGGTGGCGAAGAGGACGTCGACCGGGTCGTCCAGACGCTCGGTCAGGTCGACGACCTCCGTGTCGAAGACGACGAGCCGGGTGGCGACCGCCCGCATGGACGCGAGGACCGCCCCGAACACCGAGGCGTACACGACCGACGACGCCATCGATCCGGACTGGTCCACGCAGAGCACGACCTCCTTCTTCACCGACCGCGAGGCGCGCCCGTAGCCGACGAGCCGCTCGGGCACGACCGTGCCGTGCTCCGGGAGGTAGTGCCGGAGGTTGGCGGCGACGGTGCGGTTCCAGTCGATGTCGCCGTGGCGGGGCCGGCGGACGCGGGCGCCGCGGTCGAGGGCGCCGGTGAGGGTGGCCCGGGTGCGGGTGGCGAGCCGCTTCTCCAGGTCCTCGACGACCTTGCGCACGACCTCCCGTGCCGTCTCCCTCGTCGTCTCGGGCATCGCCTTGGTGAGGGAGAGCAGCGTGCCGACGAGGTGCACGTCGGCCTCGACCGCCTCGAGCATCTCGGGCTCCAGCAGCAGCGTGCCGAGGCCGAGCCGGTCGATGGCGTCGCGCTGCATGACCTGGACGACGGAGGTGGGGAAGTACGTGCGGATGTCACCGAGCCAGCGCGCCACCGACGGCGCCGACGCCCCGAGCCCTCCCGCCCGTTCGCGCCCCGCCGCGGGGTTGTCGTCCCTGCCGTAGAGGGCGGTGAGGGCGCCGTCGATCGCGGCGTCCTGCCCGGACAGCGTGTGTCCGGTGCCGTCGGCCGTGTCGCCGCCGAGCACGAGCCGCCACCGGCGCAGCCGCTCCCCCGTCGCATCCTCCGTCATCGCCGCACCTCCACTCGCTCCCCGCGCGTCCCCTCGTCGCAGTCCGGTCCCAGCAGCAGCCGCAGCACCGGCAGGACTGCGTCCGCCCGTGCCTCGTCCACACCCGGCCCGAAGCCGGGCGCGCCGGCCGCCGCCGTGTCCGTGCGGTCGCGCCGCCCTGGTCCCCGGCGCACCAGTTCCCCGAGCGTGCGCCGCACCCCCGACTCGTACGCCGAGAACGTCCGCCGCAGCAGCGGCAGCACGTCTGTGAACGCCTCCGTCGGGACCGCCGTCAGCCACCGGTCGACCAGGCCGAACAGCCGCTCGTCGTGGACCAGCAGCAGCCCACCGCCGGAGCCGCCGACGAACCCCTCGATCCACGCGGCCGCGTCCGCCGGGGGCGTGCCGGGCGACAGCGCGAGCCCCATGAACCGAGCCGCCTCATCCTGCGCCAGCTCACCCTCGTCGAGCAGCAGGCGCACGGCCCGCCCGCGCAGCACCCCGGGCACGGTGTCCCGCGCGGACAGCGTCCGCAGCACGGCACGCCAGCGTGCGCGCAGTCTCCCGTCGGGCGCCGCGGGGACGTCGCCGAGCAGGCTCAGCGCGCCGTGCACCGCGTCGACATGGCCCCGCATCTCCTCGGCCGCGTCGGCGTCCAGCCCGGCGCAGGCCGGGGGCAGTCCGACGAAGACCCGCTCGGCGAGGCCCGCGGCGACCTCGGTGAGGGCTGCCGTGCCGGTGCCGCGGACGTCGCCGTAGCGCAGCGAGCGGACGAGGGCGGGCAGCGCCTGCGCGAGGTGGGCGACGTCGGTGTCGAGGGCGGCGCGGTCGGCGAGGACGCGCATCACCACCGGCAGGGCGTCGGGCAGGGCGGCCAGCAGGCAGTGCTCCGCGAGAGTCGTGACGTCGGCGAGGCCGCGCGCGTCGACCGCGTCCGCCTCCGCCTTCGCGGTCGCCGCGGCGAGCACGGTCGTCCCCCACACTCCCGCCTCGGCGGTGCGCACGGCCAGTTCGGGCTCCCAGCGCAGCCGCCAGGTCTCCCGGAAGGTCCCGGTGCCGGAGCGTGAGACGGCCGGGCGTCCCCAGTCGATGCCGAGCAGCCGCAGCCGGTGCAGCAGCCGGCTGCGCTCCGCGCCGGTCTCCTCGCGCAGGTCGAGGTCCAGCTCCCGCTCGGCCGCCTCCGGTCTGAGCCGCAGCCGGCGCTGCGTCCGCTCCAGGTCCCGCTGCAACGGCACCGCGGGCACCGTGTGCGGCACCTCCCCCAGCACGTCGCCGACGACCAGCCGGTCGTGCACCAGCGCCAGCGGCACGTCGGAGCCCTCGCACATCACCGCCCGTACGGCGTCGGTGGCCTCCCCCAGGCCGGGCAGCGGCCGCCCGCGCAGCGCGGCGAGGGTCTCGGCGAGCCGCACCGCCTCGATGACATGGCCGGGTGACACGGTGCGGTCCTCGGCCCGCAGAAGTCCCGCGACCTTGGTCAGCCACCGCTCGACCGGCCGGTCCGGGACGGCGAACAGATGCGCGTACCACCCGGGCGAGTCGATGCCCGCGCCGTAGCCACCGGCCCGGGACAGCCTGCGGTGCGTCCACGGCACCCACGTCACGTCCGTCTTCACCTTCGGCAGCCCTTTGAGCAGCGCCCGGTCGGCCGTCACGCCCGTACGCCGCCGCAGGGCCGGCACGTGCCACGCCCCGCAGACCACGGCCACGCCGTCCTCGAACTCCCGCCGCGCGTCCCGTATCCGCAGCCGCATATGGGCCTCACGGATCAGGTCCCGCCCGTGCCCGCCGCTGCCGTAGGTCTCCCGCAGCGCCGTCATGGCCTCCTCCAGGGCGGTGAACGGCGCGAGCGCGTCCCCCTTTCCCGCGCCCCGGTGTTCGACGACGTCCTCCCACCAGCGCTCGGCGTCGTCGTACCCGGCGGTGTCGGCGAGCACTCCCAGCGGATCGACCCGCACGTCCTCGCCCAGGGCGTCCTGCTCCGCCCCGGCGTCCGTACCGCCGTCCTCCCCGTCCTTCTCTCCCCCGTCCATGTCCTCCTCGTCCCGCTCCCAGGCGAGCGTGTGGGCGGCCGGCAGGTCGATGAAGCGGGCCGGCACCCCGTGCTCCAGCGCCCAGCGGAGCGCGACCCACTCCGGGGAGAACCCGGCGAGCGGCCAGAACGCCGACCGGCCGGGCTCGTCCACGGCGTGGGCGAGCAGGGCGACCGGCGGGCGCATGTCCTCCGCAGCGGCCAGCGGGACCAGCGGGTCGGCCTCGGGCGGGCCCTCGATGAGCACGACGCGCGGCCGGGACGCCTCCAGCGCGGCCCGCACGGCCTTCGCCGACCCGGGCCCGTGGTGCCGCACGCCGAGCAGCAGCGGCTGCCCCGCGTCCCGTGCCCGGCTCCCGTTCATGCGCCGGCCTCGCGGCAGGCCCGGTAGAAGTCCGACCAGCCGTCGCGCTCACGGACGACGGTCTCCAGGTACTCCTGCCAGACGACACGGTCCGCCGCCGGGTCGCGGACGACCGCCCCGAGCACGCCCGCGGCGACGTCACCGGCCCGCAGCACGCCGTCGCCGAAGTGGGCGGCGAGAGCCAGCCCGCCCGTGACGACGGAGATCGCCTCGGCCGTCGACAGCGTGCCGCTGGGCGACTTCAGTTTCGTCCGCCCGTCGGCGGTCACGCCGTCGCGCAGTTCCCGGAAGACGGTGACGACCCGGCGGATCTCGTCGACGCCGTCCGGCACCGCCGGCAGGTCCAGCGACCGCCCGATCTGCTCCACTCGGCGGGTGACGATGTCGACCTCCGCCTCCGGTGTCTCCGGCAGCGGCAGCACCACCGTGTTGAACCGGCGGCGCAGGGCGCTGGACAGCTCGTTGACGCCGCGGTCGCGGTCGTTGGCCGTGGCGATCAGGTTGAAGCCGCGGACGGCCTGCACCTCCTGCCCGAGCTCCGGTATCGGCAGGGTCTTCTCGGACAGGATCGTGATCAGGGAGTCCTGGACGTCGGCCGGGATCCTGGTCAGCTCCTCGACGCGGGCCGTCCTGCCCTCCGCCATCGCCCGCATCACGGGGCTGGGCACGAGGGCGTCGCGGCTGGGGCCGTGGGCGAGCAGCCGGGCGTAGTTCCAGCCGTAGCGGATGGCCTCCTCCGGGGTGCCGGCCGTGCCCTGCACCAGCAGCGTCGAGTCGCCGCTGACAGCGGCGGCCAGATGCTCGGAGACCCAGGTCTTGGCGGTGCCGGGCACGCCGAGCAGCAGCAGGGCGCGGTCCGTGGCGAGGGTGGTCACCGCGACCTCCACGACCCGGCGCGGACCGACGTACTTGGGGGTGATCACCGTTCCGTCCGGCAACGTCCCGCCGAGCAGGTAGGTGGCGACGGCCCACGGCGACAGGCGCCAGCGGGCGGGGCGCGGGCGGTCGTCCTGGGCGGCCAGCGCGGCCAGTTCGTCCGCGAAGGCGTGCTCGGCGTGCGGACGCAGGGTGTCCGTCCGCGCGGTGCCGGTGTCCGCGGGCACGGAGCCGTTCCGCCGCGGGTCGACGGACGTCGGTTCTGCGGACACAGACATGGCTGGGTCCCCCCTCCAGCTCGGCCGGTTCGGATCTGTCACCCACCGTGCACCACGCCACTGACAATCACCCTCGACCTGCACAAATGCCCGGCCGACACGGACTGTCAGTGGCGGGACCTACCGTCGAGAGCATGACTGATCAGGGGGTGCGCCGGACCGTGACGCAGGTACCGGCACAGGCATGTGACGCCGCGTCGGACAGCGCAGGCGAGGTCGCGCCGTGCGGGCCCGGTGAGCCCTCGCCCGGCACGGCGGAGGGCGGAATCTCCGCGCCCGCATCTGCCGCGTCCGACGCCCCGAGCCAGCCCGTGCCCGGCCAAGGCGCCCCCTTGCTCGGCACGGCGGGTGAGCCCGTGCCGGACGGGCCCGGTGAGCCCTCGTCCGACGAACCGGAGGCCGCAGCCCTCGCGTCCCCACCGACCGTCTCCCCGGCCGCCCGGCGGCGGGCCGAGCGCCGGGCCGAGCGGGTCACCGCGGGGGCGGCCGAGCTGGAGCGGCGTCTGGCGGACCTGCTGCGCGGCGGGCTGATCTCGGCCGGGCAGTCCGGTCCCGCCCTGTGGGAGGAGACCGCGGCCCGCATGGTCGACGCGCAGGCCCCCGGACTGGCCAACCGGGTCCGGGATCTCGGGGCGCTCGCGAGCGCCGGCGTAGGCGCCGACGCGCCGGTCCGTCTGCTGGAGGAGTGCGCCCTGCTCCATCTCCTGGCCCAGGCCTGGCTACGGCGTGACCGGCTGCCCGAGCCGCTCGCCGCGACGGTCCGCTCCCGTGTCGGCCTTACCGCGTCGCCGGAGGGCCCCGCGATCCGCGACGACTGGCTCGTCCTCGCCCAGTACGACACGTCCGACAGCCGCCTGATCACCCGTCGCATCTGGCTGCACGGCACGGTGTCCGGCCGTACGGCGCTGCTCCTCTCCTACGGGGCACCCGGCCGCGCCCCCGACCTGGCACTCCCGGCCGGGCTGGCGGTCGACGCGGAGCTGACCCCTTACCCGGGCGCCGGACAGCCGCGGACGGCGCTGACCGAGCGGTTCGGGGCGCCCGCGCCGACGACCGTGCGCCCGCCGGGCACGACGACGTCCGGGGCGCTCGCCCGCTACGGCGCCGCGCTGCGCGACGACCCGTGGCGGGTGTCGGTCCCGGTGACGCTGGAGCGTGTGGTGCCGGTCCCGGACGGTGACGGCTGGCAGCTGGCCGACGCCGACGAGGACCAGGCCCTGCCGGTCGGCGCGGCGGCCCGGTCCCGCCCGGGGCTGTGGCGGCTGGTCGCCCTGTCCGGAGGCGCCCCGGTCCGGGTGTTCGGCGAGTGCGGCCCCCGCGGTTTCACTCCTCTGGCGGCCTGGCCGCAGGGTCCGGGAGAGGCGGTACCTCTGTGCTGACCAGCCACTTTCGCCCCTCAGTCATCACCGGCCCCGTCGCCCCCGTGCATCTTTCGGACATCGCTGGACACTCGGTGCGCGTGAGTCTTCGACCGCACCGGGACCCCCGTCGGAAAGGAAGCTCATGAGCAGGACGACCGCCACCGTGGCCGCGTCCCTCCCGGACCACTGGGAGCGGCTGGTGACCACGGCGCTGCTGGGAACCGACCGGCGCACCCCGCCGGGCGTGGCGCCCGGACCGCAGACGCCGTCGGACCTGCTCGACGCGGCCGCGGCGGCGACCGTACGGCGGCGGGCCGGGCTGTGCCCCGCGCGGCCCGCCGAGCGGCTGCGCCCTGCCCCCGAGGACCCGCGCCCACCGCTGCCGCCCGCCGCCGCACGCAGGCTCGCGGCGCTGCTCGCCGACCGTCCCGGCGCGTCCGGCGGCGGCCGCCGGGCCGCGGCGCCGGACCTGATGGAGCTGCTGCCCCAGTGGCTCCAGGCGGCGAACGCCCGCGGCTACGCGGCGCCCCCGCAGGCGCTGCCCGCCCTGCTCGACGCGGCGCGGGGCCGCACCGACCTGCGACCGGCGGCGCTGCGGTTCGCGGGCCCGCGCGCGCTGTGGCTGGCCCGTCTCAACCCGGACTGGCGGTTCGCCCTGCGCACGGCCCCCGGCGGCGGCCCCTCGGCACCTGACCTCCGCGACCCGCAGGGCATACGGCGGCTCTGGCAGGAGGGCCTCTTCGCCGAGCGGGTCACGCTGCTCACCGCCCTGCGCTCCCGTGACGCGGCGGCCGCGCGGACCCTGCTGGAGGAGACGTGGGTGACGGAGCGGGCCGAGGACCGGCTGATGTTCCTGGACTCCCTGCGCGCCGGACTCGCCCTGGACGACGAGACCTTCCTGGAGCGGGCGCTGGCCGACCGCAGCCGCAACGTGCGGGAGACGGCGGCCGAGCTGCTGTCGGCGCTGCCCGCGTCGGCGCTGGCCGCGCGGATGGCGGCGCGCGCCGCGGCGTGCGTGGCGGTGGACCGTACGCGGGACGTGCCGACGATCGTGGTGGAGGCGCCGCACGAGTGCGACGCGGCGATGGAGCGCGACGGCGTGGTGGCCAAGGCGCCGGCCGGGCGCGGGGAACGCTCCTGGTGGCTGGGGCAGTTGGTGGAGGCGGCGCCTCTCGGCACCTGGCCGGGGCGGTTCGGCGGGCGTACGCCGGAGGAGATCGTGGCGCTGCCGGTCGCCGACGGCTGGCAGGGCGAGCTGCACGCGGCCTGGTGCCGGGCGGCGGTGCGGCAGCGGGACGCGGCATGGTCGCGCGCACTGCTCGGGGAGCCGTCCGCGCCGGAAGCGGGTGGTCCGGGGGCGGTGTCCCTGGCCGAGCGCGCCCGGCTGCTGGCCGCTCTGGACGCCGGTGAGCGGGCGGCATGGGTGGCCGGCTTCATCGAGACGCACGGCCTGTCCGAGGCGTTCCAGCTGCTCGGGGTGTGTGCGGTGCCCTGGGCCCCGCCGCTCGGGCGGGCCGTGGTCGACGCGCTCAACATCGCGCGGGACGCAGGGAGTTATCCATGGAGTTTCAGCGGAGTCATGGGGCTGGCCGAGCGCTGCCTCGACCCGTCCGAGGCGAGCCGGCTGGACGCGCTGCTGGCGATACCGGACGAGCCGGAGGACGCGGCGCCCGGCGCCGGGAGCTACTGGTCGGAGGCGTTCCAGCGCCTGGTGACCACGTTGCGGCTGCGTGGCGCGATGCTGGCGGAGCTGACTCCGGGGGGACCGGCTCCCTGACCGGACCGGCCGGCCTCGTCACACCGCCGCTCACCGCCGGAGCCGGGTGGGGCGGAGCCACTTACGCCGGCGGGCGCCCTCGGCGCCGAGGCCCGGAGACGGGCATCCCGCCGCCCGCCGTCGCACGGGCGGCAACGGCCCCCGCATCGCGGGCACCGGAAGCACCGGCCCCCGAGACCCTCGCGACACCGGCACGCGCCCCCCGGACCGCGCCGGCACCGGACGCCCTCACCTCACCGGCACTCGCCGCCCTCGTCACGCCCGCCTCGGACGCCCCGGCGCCCCTGACCGCCACCACACGGGCGCCCACGCCCGGCACGTCCGCCGCGGCGGTCCGACACCCGCTCGCCGCGGCGACCCGGCGCCTACGCCTCCGCGGTCTGGCGGACGTTCGCCCGGACCCAGTCCACGATGGACGCCGTGGTGGCGCCCGGCGTGAAGATCTCCGCGACGCCCTTCTCCTTCAGCGGGGGGATGTCCGCCTCGGGGATGATGCCGCCGCCGAAGACGAGGATGTCCGCCGCGTCCCGTTCCCTCAGCAGCTCGATGACCTTCGCGAACAGCGTGTTGTGCGCGCCCGAGAGGATGGACAGGCCGATCGCGTCGGCGTCCTCCTGGATCGCGGTGTCGACGATCTGCTCGGGGGTCTGGTGGAGCCCGGTGTAGATCACCTCCATACCGGCGTCCCGCAGGGCCCGCGCGATGACCTTGGCCCCGCGATCGTGGCCGTCGAGCCCCGGCTTGGCCACCACCACGCGGATCGGACCGGCTGCCACACCCATCACTGCCTCCATGAAGCGACTACATCCATCCGTATCGACCAGTACCGCACACATCGCACGGATTCCCCGGCCCGAACCGGCCGCAGAAGTGAACGAACGTTATCTCCAGCATCCCGCAACCGGCAGTTTCACGGTGCACAGGGAGGGGGAAATCACACGGTGGGACACGTCCGTCGCGCAGCGTTCCCGGGCCCGGCCCCGAGGCCGAGTGCTCGTGCGACACATGGACAACAGTGGGAACATGCGCATAAGGGATGCGCCTCGAGGTCGATCCATCACCGCGCACCGTCCGCGCTTCACCGGCGCGCACCGTCGACCGCACTCGGAGCGCCATTCCACGAGGGCACACGGGGGACGAGGCTGTCCCCTCGCGTGCCGACAGGAGGTCGGCCATGAAGGTCACCCAGGCAGCTCTTCCGTTCCTGCCCCTCTGCCGGCGTCTTCTGCCGGCCCGGCTGGCGGATCTCTCCGTGGGCCTGCTGAAGGCGACCGCCCTGGAGCTGGCGATCCTGGCGGGCCATGTCCTCCTCTATCCCGCCGGCATCATCCAGGAGCGGCGCGGCCCCGACCGCTCCGCGCTGACCGCCCCGGAGGGGACGGCGCAACTGCCGGCGGAGGCCAAGCCCCCGGTCGTGCTGCTGCACGGCTTCATCGACAACCGCTCGGTCTTCGTCCTGCTGCGCCGCAGCCTGGCCCAGCACGGCCGGCAGCAGATCGAGTCGCTCAACTACTCCCCGCTGACGTGCGACATCCGCACGGCGGCCGAGCTGCTCGGCCGGCATGTCGAGCAGGTCTGCGAGCGCACGGGCAGCGAGCGGGTGGACGTGGTGGGCCACAGCCTCGGCGGGCTGATCGCCCGGTACTACGTGCAGCGGCTGGGCGGTGACCGGAGGGTGCGGACGCTGGTCACGCTCGGCACCCCGCACTCAGGCACGCGGGTGGCGCCGCTGGCCAACGCGCATCCGATCGTGCGGCAGATGCGTCCCGGCTCCCCGGTGCTGGAGGAACTGGCCCGGCCCGCCCCCGGGTGCCGTACGCACTTCGTGGCGTTCTGGAGCGACCTCGACCACATCATGGATCCGCTGGAGAACGCGTGCGTCGAGCACCCGGACCTGACGGCGGTCAACGTGCGGGTGAGCGGTGTGGGGCACCTGGCGCTGCCGGTGCACCCGGCGGTGGCGACGGGCATCCGGGAGGCCCTGGACACGGCGCATCCGGGTGAACCGTCCGGCGGACGGGCGAACGGCCTCACGGTGGCCTGAGGCGCGGGAGCGCACGACACGCCCGCACCTCCCCCCTCCCACGTGAGCGATCCTTCACGTCCAGAAGCGAACAACATCGGTCAGTGGCGGCCGACTTGTCGACGCCCATGCCTCACGAATTCGAACACCAGTCGAACGTAGAGCCAAGACCGTGTGCACCGACCGCCGAAACCCGACCGAATGCCCGTTTCCTGCGGCCGCGAAACCTGGGGAAGATTGTCGCGCCCGCATACCGCCGGGTACAGTCGCCGCACTGCTCTGGCAGCCCCTGTTGTCGAGGCGAAAGAGAAGTTGGTGAACGACCGTCACCCGTCGGGGACCATGACCCCGGCTCCGGCCTCCGATGCCGCCTCGGCGCCCTACGCGTCGTACGGCAGCCAGGAGGTCCCGTACGGGGACGTCACCTCCTACGGCGGCTACGACGCCACCTCCTACGGCACCGGCGAGCACGCCGCCGGCACCTTTGCCGCCGATCCCCTCTTCGGGAGCATGCCGGGCGAGGACCCCGCGCAGGCCGCCTGGACCACCGGCCAGTGGACGGCCGGCGCTCAGGACACCGGGCACTACGACGCCTACGCCTTCCAGCAGGCCGCGTACGACACCGGCGGCCATGACGCGACCGCCTGGACCACCGGGCAGCAGCCGATGGCGGTGATCCCCCAGCAGGGCGGATCCCCCGAGACCGGCCAGTGGGACGCGAACGCGTGGCTCCAGCCCGGCCAGGCCGAGCAGCCCGCGGACCCGACCCAGCAGTGGGACTGGGGCACGCAGACCTTCGACAGCGGCGTCTACGACGCCACCCAGTGGAACTCCGACGGCGGCGAGACGCCCGCACCGGACGCGCAGTACGGCGGAGAGCCGTACGAGCAGGAGAACTTCGCGACGCAGGAGAACTTCGCGGCGCACGAGGAGTTCGGGGGGCAGGAGGACTTCGCCCAGGAGAACTTCTCCCAGGTGTCCTACGACCAGGACACGCCCGACCAGCCGTACGCGGAGGACGACTACCGCGGGGAGCCCGGTCCGGACGAACCCGGGGCCGGTGAACCGGCCGACACCGGCGAACTGCCCGCCGTGACCCTCCTCGACGAGCAGGAGGAGATCACCCCCGCACCGCGCGCCGCCTCCCGCTCCGGGTCCCGCTCCCGCCGCCGCACCCCGCCCAAGCGCTCCGCGCTGCTGACCGTGGCCGTGCCCTCGGCGTGCGTGATGGGGGTCGCCGGCATCGCCGCCGCCTCGGTGGGCGACCTGTCCGAGGAGGGCGGCCAGGAGGCACGGACGACCGCCGCGGACGCCCAGCCGGTCCAGCCGTCCGCCGCCAACGTCAAGCTGGACACCCAGCTCGAGAGCCTCGCCGCCGGCGCCGACGACTTCGCCGACCGGGCCAGCCGCGCCCAGGGCCGCATCGACCTCAAGGCCCAGCAGGAGCTCGAACGCAAGCGGGCGGCCGAGGAGGCGGCCCGCAAGGAGCGGCTCCGCCCGAAGTTCGCGCTCCCGGTGGCGCAGCACGGACTCAGCGCCTACTACGGCCAGTCCGGCATCAACTGGATGTCCCTCCACACCGGCATCGACTTCCCCGTCTCGTACGGCACGCCCGTGCTGGCGGCGACCGACGGCACGGTGCGCACGCAGTACAACTCCGCCTACGGCAACATGCTGATCGTGACGGCGAAGGACGGCACGGAGACGTGGTACTGCCACCTCTCCACCTACCAGGTGCCCTCCGGCGCGACCGTCAAGGCCGGCGACCAGATCGCGTTCTCCGGGAACTCCGGCAACTCGACCGGCCCGCACCTGCACTTCGAGGTCCGCCCGGGCGGCGGCTCGGCGATCGACCCCCTCGCCTGGTTCCGCAGCCACGGCCTGGAGCCCACGTAGGCCGACCCGCGGACCGGTGCCCGTCGCGGCACCGGAGCGAACCCCGGCCCACGACGGGCCCCGTGTGTACGGCTAGAGCTTCTCCACCGGCGCGTACCGCAGCAGCAGGCGCTTGGGCTTCTCGTCGCCGAAGTCGATCGTCGCCTCGGCGTTCGCCCCCGTGCCCTTCACCGCGACGACCGTGCCCAGGCCGAACTGGTCGTGCGTCACCCGGTCCCCGACGGCCAGCGACACCACGGGCTTCTCCGAGGTGCGCCGGGTGGCGAAACCCGAGGCGCCCGACGCGGACGAGCGGGAGCGGGACGACGACAGTGACGCGGCCACCCCGGACGCCGGCCCGTTGGCCACCGGACCGCTCGCCCCGGTCCGCTTCCACTCCACGTGGGTGGGCGGGATCTCCTCCAGGAAACGCGAGGGCGGGTTGTACGACGGCTGGCCCCAGGCGCTGCGCATCACCGACCGGGTGAGGTAGAGCCGCTCCCGGGCGCGCGTGATGCCGACGTAGGCCAGGCGGCGCTCCTCCTCCAGCTCCTTGGTCTGGCCGAGGGCGCGCATGTGCGGGAAGACGCCGTCCTCCATGCCGGTGAGGAAGACGACCGGGAACTCCAGGCCCTTGGCGGTGTGCAGGGTCATCAGCGTGATGACGCCGTCGCCGTCCTCCTCGTCGGGGATCTGGTCGGAGTCGGCGACCAGGGCGACCTGCTCGAGGAAGTCGGCCAGTGTGCCGGTCTCGCCCTCGCCGCGCTCCTGCTCGAACTCCAGGGCGACGGCCGCGAGTTCCTGGAGGTTCTCGATGCGGGTCTCGTCCTGCGGGTCGGTGGAGGCCTGCAACTCGGCGAGATAGCCGGTGCGTTCGAGGATGGCTTCGAGGACAGTCGCCGGCCCCGCCCCCGACTCGACGACCGTACGGAGGTCCTCCATCAGCGTGTTGAACCGCTTGACCGCGTTCGCCGACCGGGCCGCCATGCCGTACGCCTCGTCGACGCGGCGCAGCGCCTGCGGGAAGCTGATCTTCTCCCGCTGGGCGAGCGCGTCGATCATGGCCTCGGCGCGGTCGCCGATGCCGCGCTTGGGCACGTTGAGGATGCGGCGCAGCGGCACCGAGTCCTCCGGGTTGGCCAGCACCCGCAGGTAGGCCAGGACGTCCCGGACCTCCTTGCGCTCGTAGAAGCGCACGCCGCCGACGACCTTGTACGGCAGGCCGACACGGATGAAGATCTCCTCGAAGACACGGGACTGGGCGTTGGTGCGGTAGAAGACGGCGACGTCGCCGGCCTTGGCCTCGCCCGCGTCCGTGAGGCGGTCTATCTCGTCGGCGACGAACTGCGCCTCGTCGTGCTCGGTGTCCGCGACGTAGCCCGTGATGCGCGTGCCCTCGCCCGCGTTGGTCCACAGGTTCTTCGGGCGGCGGGACTCGTTGCGCTCGATGACGGCGTTGGCGGCGGACAGGATCGTCTGCGTGGAGCGGTAGTTCTGCTCCAGCAGGATCGTCGTCGCGTCCGGGTAGTCCTCCTCGAACTGGAGGATGTTGCGGATCGTCGCGCCGCGGAAGGCGTAGATGGACTGGTCGGCGTCGCCCACCACGCACAGCTCGGCGGGCGGCACCTCGGCCTCCGGCGGGACGTCGACGGGGTGCTCGGAGGCGCCCCCGACCAGCTCACGCACCAGGGCGTACTGGGCGTGGTTGGTGTCCTGGTACTCGTCGACCAGGACGTGCCGGAAGCGGCGGCGGTAGTGCTCGGCGACGTCGGGGAAGGCACGGAGCAGATTGACCGTCGTCATGATCAGGTCGTCGAAGTCCAGCGCGTTCGCCTCGCGCAGCCGCGACTGGTAGAGCGCGTAGGCCTGGGCGAGGGTCTTCTCGAAACCGTCGCTCGCCTGGGCGGCGAAGTCCTCCTCGTCGATCAGCTCGTTCTTCAAGTTGCTGATCTTGGCGCTGAAGGACTTCGGCGGGAAGCGCTTGGGGTCGAGGTCCAGGTCGCGGCAGACGAGCGCCATCAGACGCTTGGAGTCGGCGGCGTCGTAGATCGAGAAGGACGACGTGAAGCCGAGCTTCTTGGACTCGCGTCGCAGGATGCGGACGCACGCGCTGTGGAAGGTCATGACCCACATCGCGTTCGCCCGGGGCCCGACGAGCTGCTCGACGCGCTCCTTCATCTCGCCCGCGGCCTTGTTGGTGAAGGTGATCGCGAGGATCTGGCCGGGGTGGACGTCCCGCTCGGCGAGCAGGTAGGCGATGCGGTGGGTGAGCACGCGGGTCTTGCCGGACCCGGCTCCGGCGACGATGAGCAGGGGGGAGCCGGAGTGCACGACCGCGGCGCGCTGGTTGTCGTTCAGCCCTTCCAGCAGCGCGGCGGAGTCGATCACCGGGCGCGGGGCGCCGTCCCGGTAGTAGGTGTCCCGCTCCGGGGGCACGTCGAACTTCCCGCCGAACAGGTCGTCCGGGAGAGGCTCCGGGGCGTGCTCGTCCTCGGGTGGCGGCGGGGGCTCGTCCGCCGGGCCGCGCTGGGCCTGGAGGTCCGCCAGGAAGCTGTCGTCAAAGAGGCTGCTCATCGCTCTCCGAGTCTAGGGTGCTCCACCGACAACCCGGGGCCGCCCCGGAAACATCCGCCCGCCCCTCCCGGAGGCGCCACGGCGGGCACCCTCCACGGTCGGCGCCTCACCCTGCGTGACGCCCACAGGAAGGTCACGAAAATGTATCGGGCATATCACCCATCAACCTTCACAAGGGCCACACCAGTTGGCTACCGTGCGGTCCGGGCCGCTCGTCCCCCGCCGGCGAACCTCGCCGGGCCGCGCGGCCTCCGCCGAGTCCGTCTCTGTCCGCCGTGGCAGCCGGAGCCGGGGACCCACCGAGACATGGGGTGAATCGGCCCACTCCCTCAGGGAAGCGGCCGTAGGGCAACCCTTCCGAACCACCCGCCCGAACCCGACAGCTAACCCGGTAGGCGGAGCACTGGAAGGAGTCGCCTCCCTTGGCGTCGCACCGCAAGTCGCGCACCCCGGGCACGCGCGTGGCAGGCATACGCACCCCGGCCCTCGCCACGGCCGCGCTCACCTCCGTGGCCCTGCTCTCCCAGACCGCCGAGGCCGCTCCCGTCGAGGACCGGCCGAGCCTGGAGGAGGTCGAGAAGAAGGTCGGCGACCTCTACCGCCAGGCCGAGTCGGCGACCGAGAAGTACAACGCTGCCAAGGAGAAGACGGGCAAGCAGCGCAAGCGCGTCGACACCCTCCTCGACGACGTGGCGAAGCGCACACAGAAGCTGAACGAGGCCCGCTCGGAGCTGGGCTCCTACGCCGCCGCCCAGTACCGCACCGGCGCGGGCATGCCGGACACCGCGACGTTCCTGCTCGCGGAGACGCCGCAGGACATCTTCGACCAGCGTCAGGTGCTGGACCGGATGACCGGCCGCCAGAAGGCGGCGGTGGACGACTACGTCACCCAGCAGACCGAGACGATGAAGAAGCGGCAGGAGGCCACCGAGAGCCTCCGCACGCTCACCGAGACGCAGGGCGACCTGAAGACGGCCAAGGCCACGGTCCAGAAGAAGCTCGCCGACGCGCGCGAACTGCTGTCGAAGCTGACCGCGGAGGAGAAGGCGCGGCTCGCCGCGATCGAGAAGCGCAAGCAGGAGGAGGCCGCCCGCAAGGCCGCGGAGCTGGCCTGGCAGCAGGCGGAGCAGGAGCAGGCCCGCGAGGAGGCCGCGCAGCAGGGCGGCGGCACCTCGGAGGGCTCCGGGTCGACCGGCTCGACCGAGACCCCGCCGGCCGACTCGTCGTACGGCACCAAGGCGGAGAAGGCCATCGCCTTCGCCCGCGCGCAGATCGGCAAGCCGTACGTCTGGGGTGCGACCGGTCCCGGATCCTACGACTGCTCGGGGCTGACCCAGGCCGCATGGAAGGCCGCCGCCGTCTCCCTGCCGCGCACCACCTACGACCAGGTGAACGCGGGCACCACCGTCCCGGTGTCCCAGGCCCAGCCCGGCGACCTGGTCTTCTTCTACGACGACGTCACCCACGTGGGCATCTACATCGGCAACGGCATGATGATCCACGCCCCGAAGCCGGGCACGTACGTCCGCGAGGAGTCGATCTACTACGACGGCGACTCCGCGATCCACAGCATCGTCCGCCCGGCCTGACGGGCCTCTCGACGCGCGGACGCGGAACCGCCGACCGGGCCGGTGACGGCTCGGCCGGCGGTTCCGTGCCGACGGCGGTGCCCGGCGTCCCGGGACGCGAGCTCAGGTCCAGAGGACCGCGATGAAGACGTTCGCCACGGTCAGCAGGCCGACCAGGCCGAAGACGCCCTTGTCCACCTTCTCCTCGTCCCGCTTCACGTAGACCAGGCCCAGGATCACGATCAGCAGCGCCAGCTTCACGCCGATCTTGATGTGGTCGACGGAGTGGTCCTGAGCCTCGTTGAGGCCCACGAGGGCGACGCCTGTGACCAGCATCGTCAGCGCGCCGTGCAGCATCGCGGGGACGAAGCGGGCGGTGCCCGCGCCCATCGCCTTCATCTGGGTGAGGAAGCCGCCGAGCAGCGACGCGATGCCGATGATGTGCAGACCGACGAATATGTGGAGGAGTACGTCCATGAGGCCGGAGCCTAGCCAGGGGCGTTCCCTAGCATTCCGCCGCCCTCGCCTTTCCCACCTTCACCACATCGGTCATCACCCTGAGTGAGAACGCTGCACCACGCACGACTCAATGGTCACTTACGGTCACCCGACGGTCCGTGGACGACAGTTCCGCACAACCCGTATCCCGCGCCGCGCGGCCGGGCCTAGCGTCCTGCCCCAGGTGACCGGCTCCGCATCGCCGCTCGGGCCAGGAGCGGCGGCCGGACACCACCGCCGAGGAAAGGGTCCGGCGGCGGACGGCTCCCCTGTCTCCCCGCCGCCGGACCGCCGGGCAGTCGTCCGGGCTCGGCGGGCGTCACGGAGAGGACGGCTGCAAGGGTGGCAGCGCACCGCAGGTCACGGCAGCGCCCGGTGGGCGGCACCACGGCCCGCGCGGCCGTCACCGTCGTCCTGGCGGGAACGGCCACGGCGGCCGGTTTCGACGGAGCGGCACACGCGGCTCCGCGGCCGGCGCCCGCGGGCGCCGACGTGGACCGCCTGTACCGCGAGGCCGAGGTCGCCACCGAGAAGTACAACGGCGCCAAGGAGAGGGCGGATTCGGCGCGGGAGCGGCTGCGCGACCTCCAGGACGAGACGGCCCGCGCCCAGGCGCGGCTCAACAAGGCCCGCGAGGCCCTCGGGGCGGTCGCGGCGGCGCAGTACCGCGCCGGGGGCCTCGACCCCGCCCTGCGGCTGATGCTGTCCGACGACCCGGACGCCTACCTCGACGGCGCGGCCCTCGCCGAACGCGCCGGCAGCCGCCACCACGCCGAGCTGGGCCGGGTGCGCGCCCAGCTCCGGGAGATCGAGAAGCTGCGCGGCGCGGCCCGCGTCGAGGTGAAGACGCTCACCACCCGCCGGGCCGAACTCGGGCGCCACAGGCGGACGATCACCGAGAAGCTGTCCGCCGCCCGCCAGGCGCTGTCCCGGATGTCACCCGAGGAGCGCGCCGGGATCACCGGCGGCACGGGCCGTACCGCCGCCCGCTCGGCCGGCGGTACGGCCCGGGACACCGCCCTGTCCCTGTCGCAGGCGCCGAACGCCCGCGCCGCGCAGGCCGTCGCGTACGCGCACCAGAAGCTCGGCAGCCCCTATGTGTGGGGCGCGACCGGCCCGGACGCCTTCGACTGCTCGGGCCTCGTGCTGGCCGCATACCGCTCCGCCGGCGTCTCCCTGCCGCGCACGACGTACGCGCAGATCGACGCGGGCCGCCGGGTCTCCCGCTCCGAACTGCTCCCCGGCGACCTGGTGTTCTTCTACTCCGGCATCAGCCACGTGGGCCTCTACATCGGCAACGGGCAGATGATCCACGCACCGAACCCCTCGGCCCCGGTCCGCGTCGCCCCCGTCGACCAGATGCCGTTCGCGGGGGCGACGCGGGTGGTGTGACCGTGCGTGTCCGGCCGGGGCGGTCCGGCGACTCAGACCAGGCGGCGGGCCGTCGCCCAGCGGGTCAGCTCATGGCGGTTGGACAGCTGCAGCTTGCGCAGCACCGCGGACACATGCGACTCCACCGTCTTCACCGAGATGAACAGCTGCTTGGCGATCTCCTTGTAGGCGTAACCGCGGGCGATCAGCCGCAGCACCTCCCGTTCGCGCTGGGTGAGACGGTCGAGGTCCTCGTCGACCGGCGGGGCGTCCGTGGACGCGAAGGCGTCCAGCACGAACCCGGCCAGCCGCGGCGAGAACACCGCGTCGCCCTCCTGCACCCGGAAGATCGAGTCGACGAGGTCGGCACCCGTGATCGTCTTGGTGACGTAGCCGCGCGCGCCGGACCGGATGACGCCGATGACGTCCTCCGCCGCGTCCGACACGGACAGCGCGAGGAAGCGCACCGGCCGCTCCGGGTCACCCATCAACGACGTGGAGCGCCGCAGCACTTCCACACCACCGCCCCCGGGCAGGTGCACGTCGAGCAGCACCACCTCCGGCCGGGTCGCGGTGATGACCGTGACCGCCTGGTCGACGTCGGCGGCCTCGCCGACCACTTCGACGCCGGTCTGCTCGGTCTGCCCGATCTCCGCCTGGACCCCCGTACGGAACATGCGGTGGTCGTCGACGAGGACCACGCGCACATGGCGCCGCCCGGTGCCGCCGGCCGGCTCCGCGGTCCCGTCCGCCGGTACCGCTTCCGCCGCTGCGTTCGCCTCGGTCGGCTCACTCATGACGTCTTCTCCGCCCTCTCCATCTCCAGCTCGACCTCGGTGCCCCCGTCCGGCACCGCGCGCAGCCGCGCCGTGCCGCCGTTGCGTTCCATGCGGCCGATGATCGATTCTCTGACGCCCATACGGTCGGCGGGTATCGAGTCGAGGTCGAACCCGGGGCCGCGGTCCCGGACGGACACGAACACCGTCCTTCCCTCGACCTCCGCGTAGACCTGGACCGCGCCTCCCTCGCCACCGTACTTGGCGGCGTTGACCATCGCTTCCCTCGCGGCCTGCATCTGCGCGCCGATCTTCTCGTCCAGGGGGCAGTCGCCCACGACGACGACCTCCAGGGGGACGCCGTGCTTGTCCTCGACCTCGGCGGCGTTGCGCTTGACGGCCTCGGCGAGGGTGGCGGGCTCCTCGTCCTCGTCCTTGCCGTTCCCCTCCGGTTTGTAGAGCCAGGCGCGCAGGTCGCGCTCCTGGGCCCGCGCCAGGCGGCGCACCTCGCCGGGGCTGTCCGCGTTGCGCTGGATCAGGGTGAGGGTATGCAGCACGGAGTCGTGGACGTGGGCGGCGACCTCGGCGCGCTCCTGCGCGCGGATGCGCATGAGGCGCTCCTCGGAGAGGTCCTGGGTCATACGGACGAGGTACGGCCCGGCGAGCAGGGTGACGCCGACGAGGACCGCGAGGGCGGCCTGCAGCACCGCGCCGAGATGGCTGCCGGAGCCGCGCAGGACGAAGATGCCGGACGCGCCCGCCGTCACCAGCAGCACGCCCGCCACCGCCCGCAGCAGCGTGACCGTCCGCCTGCGGCGGCCGACCTCCATCCAGCGGGCCCGGCGGGCGTTGTCCGCCTGCCGCCACACCAGGGCCACGCCC
This sequence comes from Streptomyces sp. BJ20, assembly GCF_022869105.1. NCBI lineage: Bacteria > Bacillati > Actinomycetota > Actinomycetes > Kitasatosporales > Streptomycetaceae > Streptomyces > Streptomyces sp. BJ20. The sequence continues at coordinate 774,759 of NZ_CP094918.1, read as the reverse complement.
GCGCCGACCAGGACGGTCGGCCACAGGTAGGCCCGGGCGCCGTTGGTGAGGTTCACGCTGCCCACGAAGATCATGGCCACCACGACCATGAGCAGCAGGGCGACGATCTGCCCCTTGTCCGGTTTCCGCGTGACGAGTCTGCGGCGGCCGTCCGGGGTGGTCTCGGTGGTGACGGGTGAGGGCGGCTTCTGCGCGTCGACGCCACCCACCCCGAGCGGCACGAAGAACCAGAACGCGGCGTACAGCAGGGCCCCGAGACCGTCGGCCATGAACAGGGCGACGAACGCGAGGCGCACCCAGATCACGGGCAGGCCGAGATGCCCGGCGAGCCCCCGCGCCACTCCCCCGAGCCAGCGTCCGTCACTGCTGCGGTAGAGCTTGCGCGGCGGCCGCGGCTCGGCGAGGGGCGCTGCTGCGGCTTCCGACATGCCAACGATGGTCACACGCCGAGCAATCCAGGGCATCAGGGTCCGCCCCGGAGACTCCCCTGATCTCGACGTGAGGGTCGGCTGCAGCGGGGTCGGCGGTGCCGACGGCACCGGACGCCGGGGCGCGTGCCCTGGGCCCCGGGCACACCGGGGCGTGCAGCCCCGGACCTCGAAGGCTCGTCCGGACCTCAGGGCGGTTCGCGGCGGACCGGGAGTCGCCCGGCCCCCGGCCACAGCGGCACCCTGCCCTGGACCGCGGGGCGTCCGCCGAAGGCGCGGCCCCTCGCCCCCCGCCGTCCCCGAGGCCCGCCTCGGGGGCGGATATCAGGGTCCGGCCAGGGTCGTTCCGACTGCCGCTCGGGCGGCTCGGCCGTCACCATGGACGCATGACGGATCACCAGCATGCCGCGCCGGGCCCGGGACCGCGTCCCGGGTCCGGGCCCGGGACGCCCGCCGCGGAGCCCTCGCGTGCGGGCGCGGGGAAGGAGGGGACGGCCGGCGCACCGGCGGGGGCCGTCGACCCCGGCCGGCACTTCCGGCGCGACCGGCGGCACCAGATGTTCGGCGGAGTGTGCTCCGGTCTCGCCCGGCAGTACGACATGGACCCGGTGATCTTCCGGATCACGCTCGCCGTGCTGTCCGCGACCGGCGGCATCGGCCTCATCTTCTACGGCTTCGCCTGGCTGTTCGTCCCGTACGACGACGAGGACGAGAACCAGGTCCGCCGGCTGCTCACCGGCCGGGTCGACGGCCACACGCTGGCCGCGGTCCTCTTCGCGCTGGTCGGCTGCGGCGTCTTCCTGTCCATGCTGAGCAACGACGGGGTGCTGAGCTTCGCCGTCATACTGTCCCTGCTGCTCGCGGGCGCCGCCTACTGGTCGCGGCGGCGCGGTACGCCGAGCCCGGACCCGATAGCCGCGCAGGCCGCCGCCGACGCCCCGCCGGAGCCGCAGGCTCCGCCCGTTCCGGCCGCGTACCCGTCGTGGTGGCGCGAGCCCATCGTCAAGGACGGCACCTACGTCGGGGGCACGGGTTACCTGTGGGGCCCCGAGGACTCGCGGGACCTGGACATCGCCACCGCGGTCGGCGTCGGCGTCCGCTCCGGGAGCGGCGGCGCGAAAGACGTGTGGCGCCCGCCGCAGGCGCGCCCGCCCAAGCCGGCAGGGCCTCGCGGGATCGGCGGCTGGGTCTTCCTGTTCGCGCTGCTCGCGGCCGGTCTGGGCACGGGCCTCACCTGGGAGACGCAGCCCCTCGGCACCAGCCTGCAGACGGGTCTGGCGTGCGCCCTCGGCGTCATCGGCCTCGGGATCGCCGTCAGCGCCTTCCTCGGCCGCACGGGAGCCGGGTCGATCGTCCTCGCGGTCCTCACGGCAGGCCTGCTCGCCGGATCGACCGCCGTGCCCGACGACATCGGGACGGACTGGACCCGCACGGGCTGGCGGCCGGCATCGGTCGCGCAGATCCGCCCCGTGTACGACCTGGGCGCCGGCGAGGGGAAGCTGGACCTGTCGGCGGTCCGCGTCCCCGCGGGCGACACGGTCTCCACCCAGGTCGAGGTGGGACTGGGCCGTATCCATGTGATCGTCCCCCGGGACGCGACCGTGCGGCTGCACGTCGAGGTCGGGCTCGGTGACATTCAAGTGCCGGGCGACGGACGGAAGGACGTGGACGTGGCGCCGGGCAAATACAAGGAGATGACCCTGGAGCCGCCCCCCGGCGCCGGGAAGGCGGGCACGCTGCGGCTCGACCTCCGGGTCGGCGCGGGGCAGGCGGAGGTGAGCCGTGCTGCGTCATGAGTTCCAGCCCGGCCGGCTGATCGCGGGCGCCGCGCTCGTCGCGGCGGCGGTGATCTACGGCGGGGACGCGGGAGGAGCCTGGGAGACACCGTGGTTCGTGGTGATCCCGCTCGTCGTGGGCGGCCTCTTCCTGGCCGGCGCGGTGGGTGCCGTCACCGGACTGGTGCGCCGCCGCCGCGTCCGCCCGGCCCCCGAAGGAGCGGACACGGCCGATCACGCGCCAACGACGGGAGGTTAGAAGGTGCCGCGCCGTCGCCGTGCGCGGAGGGCGGCGTCCACGGACAGCAGCGGGGCCCCGGCCAGGATCAGCGGGGTCCAGGCCATGAGGTACGGCAGGTCGTTGCCGTAGTAGTACGGCTCGGCGGCCCAGCTCACGGTCAGCCACAGGCTGAGCGAGATCAGCGCCCCGCCGAGGGCCGCGATCCGGGTGAGCAGCCCGATCAGGGTGCCGATGCCGACGGCCAGCTCGCCGAAGGCGATGGCGTAGCCGAAGCCGACGGGGCTCTCCAGCGCCATGTCGACCAGCGCGGGGATCGCGGAGGAGTCGCGGACGGCGCGCATCATGTCGCCGATCGACCCTGCCCCGGAGTCCTTGAGGAAGGCGCTGTCGGTGAGCTTGTCGAGACCGGCGTAGACGAAGGTGACGCCGAGGAAGATTCGCAGCGGCAGCAGGGCGTAGCGGGCGGCGGTGTCCCGCGGCCCGCCGGCGCCGTCGGGACGTGGGGTGTAACTGTCTGCGCGCCTGCCGTGCGTCATGTCGCCGCTGCCTCTCGACTCCGGGCCCACCTGGAGAGACCGAACGTACGGCAATCGGCGTGGGACGAACCCGGTCGACAGCGTTTCCTCAGGGAAGTGACAGCGGCTCACCAGCTACGGCGACGCTCCGCCGTCCCGCCGTCACTCCGTGACGTCGATGGCGTAGCGGTTGGTCTCCACGCCGGCCGCGGTGACCACCTGCACGTCGACCCGGCCGGGCTCCACGTCCGCGGGGACCGGCACGGTCAGCAGGTCGTCGGCCGGGTTGTCGAAGCCGCCCACCACCGGCACCAGCGGCACATGGACGTTCACCGGGCCGACCCGCACCACCATGCGCGCCAGCCGGTCCGCGCCCTGCGCCCCGGCCGGGACGAACCCGGTGCCGCGGATCTCGATGTCGTCGCCGGTACGGATGGGCGCGTCCAGGTCGCCGGCCTCCCGGGCCCGCACCACGGAGAGGATCACCGGGCGCCCGCCCTCGGCGTACTTGCCCGCGAGGTAGGTGCCCGCCGACACCAGCACCACCACGGCCAGCCCCCAGGGCAGGTCGGGCAGCTGGTCGGGGCGGCGGGCCAGCCGTACGGCGGCGAAGGCGAGGGCGACGGCGTTGATGACGACGTACTGGATGTCGGCGAAGCTGCCGCGTCCGGAGTCGTCGGTGAGCAGGTCGGCCGCCCTGGGCCGGTGGGCGCGCTCCTTCTGGAGCCGCTGCCCCTGCACCCGCAGCCCGACGACCCGGCGCACCAGCACCGCGATCCCGCACACCACGGCCAGGACGGTCACGACTCCGGCGCCGCGGGCGAGTTCCAGGCCGTCGATCAGCGCGTCGCGCTCGCGGTGGTCGGAGGCGGCCGCGAGCCGCCCCACCAGCACGAGCACGGCGTACGCGACGAGCAGCACCCAGGAGCCCGCCACCGCGCGGGACGTGGAGAGCCGGTTGTCCTCGCCGACGACCGGGGCGAGGGCGCCGCCGCGCGCCCGGTGGAACCAGGACGCCGCGGTGAGTGCCCCCGCCAGCAGCACCGCGGACAGCAGCCCTGCGGTGCGCGCGGAGGTCCAGCCCGCGCCGATCGCGGTGAGCGCCTGCACGAGCAGCAGCGCGAGGACCCCGGCCCAGACGACGACCGCGGTCCGCTGCCAGAGGCGGGCCAGCCAGGCGGCGCCTTCGGCCCGGCCGCGTTCGGCCACCGCCTCGGCGGCCTGGGCGAGTTCCTCGGAGACCCACTGCCGGGAGGCGGAGGCGGAGTGGGCCACCGCGGCAGGGAGTCCCTGGCCGGTGGCGTACTCGTCCCGCTTCACCAGGAACGCGGCGACCGCGCGCCGATGCCCTTCACGCGCCCCGTGCGGACAGTCCCCGCAGGTGCAGCCACCTTCGTGGGCAGCCGGATCCGCTCCGCCCTGTCTCGCCTCCTGCACCGCCACGCCCGAAGCCGCCTTCCCGCACTACCCGACACATCTCGACTCACCACGACCGCCCTCGGCGGCCCTCGGACAACTCCCCCGCATCGAGAGCGAATTGTGCCCTACGCCACGCCCGTCCCGTCCGCCGGGCCCGGCCCCCGAGGGTGAACCTCGAGGCATCGTGTTGACGCACGCCCCCGGCCCTCTCCCGCGCCCCCGCCATACGCGCGTTCAGTCCAGCAGATCCGGTTCGCTCCGTGTGATCTCCCGCCACATCGGCTGGTAGTTGATCCACGCCACCAGGTCACCGCCCAGCTGCTCCCGGGTGGCCACCGCCTGGCGGTGCTCGATCAGCACGGGACGGCCGGCCGCCCGCGCCGTGAGCTGCACCTGGCAGGAGCGTTCCATGGTCATGAACCACCAGGCCGCCGCGTCCACCGAGTCGCCCACGGTCAGCAGCCCGTGGTTGCGCAGCACCAGCGCCTTGCGGCTGCCGAGGGCGGCGGCGATGCGGCGGCCCTCCTCGGGGTCGACGGTGACGGAGGTGTAGGCGTCGTAGAGGGCGTGGTCCTCGTAGAAGGCGCAGCTCTCCTGGGTGATCGGGTCGAGCAGTTCGCCGAGGGCGGCCAGCGCGCGGCCGTGCACGGAGTGGCAGTGGGCGACGGCGACGACGTCCGGCCGGGCCGCGTGGACCTGGGCGTGGACGGCGAAGGCGGCCTGGTTGACGTGGTGTCCGCCCTCGACGACCTGGCCGTCCTGGTTGGCGAGCACCAGGTCGCTCACGGTGACGTGCCGGAACGGCATGCCGAACGGGTTGACCCAGAAGCAGTCGCTGAACTCGGGGTCGCGTGCGGTGATGTGCCCGGAGACGCCGTCCTCGTAGCCGAGCCGGCCGAACAGCCGCAACGCGCCCGCCAGCCGCTCCTTGCGGTGCCTGCGCTCGTCCTCGAGGGACTCGTGCATGGGCGGCATGGCGAAGTGCAGCTTGTCGGTGGGCACCGGCAGGGGCGGAGTGGGCCCGTGCATGAGTCCTCCCGCGGGGGGTTCGCGTACGGGGCGGAAGTTACCCGGGGGGCGCGCCGTACGACAGCTCTGTTCCGTAACACCGGACATCCGTCCGGATACCCGGCCGACCACCCGGATACCCGACAGCGGATGTCGGTTTTCCGGGTCACACTCGCTCCATGAGCACGCACACGGACACGGACGGCCGGAGGGACGCCGGCGTCACCTGGGGAGCGTTCGCCGCTGCCGAGCCCGATCTGGCGCGGACCGTACAGGAGCGCTTCGCCGCCTACACGCACCACGTCCTCGCGACCCTCCGCAAGGACGGCTCGCCGCGCACCACGGGCCTGGAGGTGCGCTTCCTGGACGGCGAGCTGTGGTTCGGGATGATGCCGGGGTCGATGAAGGCGCTGGACCTGCGCCGCGACCCCCGCTTCTCGCTCCAGGCCAATCCGGGCGAGGGCACGACCATGGGCGGCGGCGACGTGCGGATCGCCGGACGGGCGGCCGAGGTGCCGGAGGACGACACGGAGACCCGCGCCCGGTACGCCGAAGAGGTGGAACCGCCGGAGCCGTTCCACCTCTTCCGCACCGAGGTCACGGAGGTCGTGCGGACCTCCGTGGAGGACGAGAAGCACCTCGTCGTGCAGGTCTGGAGGCCCGGAGCGCCGGTGCGCACGCTCAGGCGGACCTGACCCGGGACCGCTGGGAGGTCACTCCCACTCGATGGTGCCCGGCGGCTTGGACGTGACGTCCAGCACGACCCGGTTGACGTCCCGGACCTCGTTGGTGATCCGGGTGGAGATCTTCGCGAGGACGTCGTACGGCACCCGCGACCAGTCGGCGGTCATGGCGTCCTCGGATGAGACCGGGCGCAGCACGATCGGGTGACCGTAGGTGCGGCCGTCGCCCTGGACGCCGACCGAGCGGACGTCGGCGAGCAGCACCACGGGGCACTGCCAGATGTCGCGGTCGAGGCCGGCCGCGGTCAGCTCCTCGCGGGCGATCGCGTCGGCCTCGCGGAGCAGGTCGAGCCGCTCCTTGGTGACCTCGCCGACGATGCGGATGCCCAGGCCGGGACCCGGGAAGGGCTGCCGGTGGACGATCTCCTCGGGCAGGCCGAGTTCCTGGCCGACCATCCGGACCTCGTCCTTGAAGAGCTTGCGCAGCGGCTCGATCAGCTGGAACTCGAGGTCCTCGGGCAGACCGCCCACGTTGTGGTGGGACTTGATGTTGGCGGTGCCGCTGCCGCCGCCGGACTCGACGACGTCCGGGTAGAGGGTGCCCTGCACCAGGAACTCCACCGCGGGGCCCTCGTCGGCGATGATCTCGGCCTGCGCCTGCTCGAAGACCCGGATGAACTCACGGCCGATGATCTTGCGCTTCTGCTCGGGGTCCAAGACTCCGGCCAGCGCCTTCAGGAACCGCTCCTCGGCGTCGACGACCTTGAGCTGGACGCCGGTCGCGGCGACGAAGTCCTTCTCGACCTGCTCGGTCTCGCCCTTGCGCATCAGGCCGTGGTCGACGTAGACGCAGGTCAGCTGGGAGCCGATGGCCTTCTGCACCAGTGCGGCGGCCACGGCGGAGTCCACGCCGCCGGACAGGCCGCAGATGGCGCGCTTGTCGCCGACCGTCTCGCGGATGGCGGCCACCTGCTCGTCGATGACGTTGCCGGTGGTCCAGTTCGGCGTGAGGCCCGCGCCGCGGTACAGGAAGTGCTCCAGCACCTGCTGCCCGTGCGTGGAGTGCATCACCTCGGGGTGGTACTGGACGCCGTAGAGCTTCTTCTCGTCGTTCTCGAAGGCGGCGACCGGGACGACGTCCGTGGACGCGGTGACGGTGAAGCCCTCGGGGGCGGCGGAGCAGGCGTCGCCGTGCGACATCCAGACCGCCTGCTCCTCGGGGGTGCCCTCGAAGAGGGTGGAGGAGTTCTTGGCGACGTGCAGGCCGGTGCGGCCGTACTCACGGGCGCCGGTGTTGTCCACCTGGCCGCCCAGGGTCTGGGCCATGAGCTGGAAGCCGTAGCACATGCCGAAGACGGGGACGCCGGCCTCGAACAGCTCGCGGTCGAGGCGGGGGGCGCCCTCCTCGTACACGGACGAGGGGCCGCCGGAGAGGATGATCGCCGCGGGGTTCTTGGCGAGGATGTCCGCGACCGGCATGGTGCTCGGCACGATCTCGCTGTAGACCCGCGCCTCGCGGACGCGACGGGCGATGAGCTGGGCGTACTGCGCGCCGAAGTCGACGACCAGGACGGTGTCGGGCGCGTTGGCAGCGGGAGTCGCTGATGACACGAGGTGCCTTCCGGCGGTGGGGAGGGGGTCTTGTGCCTCCCGATTCTACCGAGACGGCGACGCGGTCCGTCCCGGCCCGATCGGCGCCCGGCGTCCCGTGCCACGTCTCACCATGCGGGCCGGGCGTTGGACGGACCGGGCCGGCCGGGCATACTGGCCCCATGCTCACGCACCCGACCTTCCTCTTTACCTATGGCACCCGGCCCGCCGGCTGCCATGGTCGTGCTGCTTGAGCAACTGACAAGCGACTTCCCAGGCGCCCCGGGCCGACAGGTCCGGGGCGCCTGGCGTTTCACCGGACCGTGTCGCTCCGGGGCCACCACCCACCGAGGAGCCCCGACATGACCGCCGTCACCACCGAGCCGACCGAGAAGACCGGCGCCCGCACCGCCGAGGCCGCCGAGCTGATCAGCGACGCCCGTGAGCGGATCGACGCGCTGGACGACCGGATCATCGGTCTGGTGCAGGAACGGATGGCGGTGTCCGCCGTGATCCAGAAGGAACGGATCGCCTCCGGCGGCCGCCGTGTGAACCTCTCCCGCGAGATGGAGATCCTCGCCACGTACCGGGACGCCCTGGGCAGGCCGGGCACCGCGCTCGCCATGACCCTGCTGGAGCTGTGCCGGGGCAAGATCTGACAACGCGTTCCCGGTACTGGCGTGCGGATCGCCTCTCACCCGTCCGGTGCGTGACCGGCGGGCCTGGCGGGTCGTTGGTCCCGGTGTCCGCGCCAGCCAGGGGCGGACCGGAGCAGCATCACGCGTGGCTCGCCGGAGCGATGAGACGGACGGCTCGTGCCGTGCGTCGTGGGACCTCGTTCCGGTATCGGTGACCGGGAGGCAGGGGACAGCCGCCCCGGTCACGCGAGAGATCGGCCGGCCCCGGGGACGCCCGGGGCCGGCCGACGCGCGTGCGGGCCCCGGCACCGCTCAGGTACGGGAGACGACCCCGCACTCGTCCTCGCGGGACACGCTCGTGCTGCGGTCGTACGGGTCGCGGGTCCCGCCTGCCTGCGGGGACGCGCTCAGCAGGTCGCTGAAGAAGGACGGGTTGATCAGCCCGTCGCCCTCCCGGCAGTCGTCGTTGCCTATCTCACTCGCGAGGTCCCGGATCCACAGGCGTCCCTCGGTGCCCTGGTAACGGGAGGGGTCCGCGGCGTCCACCTGGAGCACCCGGCGGACGATCACCCGGGTCGTCTCGTCGCCGCCGACGCGGGCCACCCCGTACACGAAGGTGTAGTCGGCGGTGATCAAGGCCCGCCCCTCGGCCGCCGTGTCCGGCGCCACCGTCATCCGGCCGCGCACCCGCACGGCGCCCACCAGGTCGACCTTCTCGGGGTCGAAGCGGGTGAACGCCGACACCGGGTCGTTGTCCTCGGTGGGCCGGCGCACCGCGGCCCGCAGATCGGCGAGGTAGTCGGCCTCCAGCGGGTCCACCAGCGCCAGCGCCTTCACCGGCTCGCCGCCCTTCAGCACGGCAGGGTCGAGGTTGGCGGCGGCCAGGAACTCCTTGGTGCCGCGCAGCGCCTCCTCGATCCGGGCGGCCGGCACGCCGTTCACCGCCTTCGCCCGCGGCAGCCGGATGGCGTCCGCCCCCGCCTCCCAGCGCGCGGCCGGGGAGCCGGTGAACGGCCGCTCCCGGGTGGGGATGCCTTCGGCCTCGCCGGGCGCGCCGGTCGGGCGGGCGGTCTCGGGGGCGAGCGGGGACGCCTCCACCCCGGACGCCTCCACCCCGGACGCGTCCACCCTGGAGGCCGACGCGCCGGAGGCATCCGCGCCCCCGCCGCCGAGCCCGCCGGGCAGCCAGGACAGCGCGGCCGACGGGTTGACGGCGCCGACGGCCAGGGCGGCGGCGGTCAGCACACCGACCACGCTCCACACCGTGCGGCGGCGTGAGGCCCGGCCGTCCATCTCCCGCCAGGCGGGACCCGTGCGCCAGCCCTCCGGCCGGGCGGGCGCGACGGGCCTGCTCCTGCCGAACCGGCGGCCCTTGCGGCCGGCCGCCGCGGCGTGGGCCTCGTCCAGGGCGCGCAGCCGCTCGGTCACCATCCGGGCCCGGGCGGAGGGCTCCTTGGGCGCGGAGGCGGGGACACCGGCCTCGCTGTCCCGGAGGAACTGCTCCCACGCGTCGTCGGGAGGGGCTGCGGACTCCGGTCGGGGCTCTTCGGACGGCTTCTCGGCCACGGGGCGGCGGTCTTTCTCTCGGCGTGGTCCAGATCTACGTGATCTTGGCGGGCGGCGAGCCTAGTGCAGCGGTCACTCCGACTGCGCGTGATCCACATCACGTAAAGATTCTGTGAGGTCCGGGACAACCATTCGCGGGTCTCGGTGATCGAACTCACCGACATCAGGGATCAGACCCGCGCGCCCCACACGGAGGCGCTCTTCGACTCGTGCCGCGACCGCGCGGCACGCCGGACTCACCGAGGTCTTCATGAAGCTTCGCCGCGCCCTGGCCGCAGCGGCCGCGACGGCAGCGATAGTCCCGGCCGCCCTCCTCGCGGCCCCGGCCGCCCACGCGACCGACCCCACGTCCACCGCCTCCGCGACCGGGTCGACGGAGACGGACACGACCGCCCCGACGGCCACCCCCGCCCAGACGGAGTCCACGGAGTCCGGCTCCGGCGGGCAGGACGAACAGCCGGAGCAGGACACGGACGAGTCCGGGAACGGCGACGAGGGCGGCACCGGCGAGGAGGGGAACGGCACCGACGACTCCGCCTCGCCCTCCCCGTCCTCCAGCCCCTCGCCCTCGGCGTCCACCTCCACCTCCCCCTCGCCGAGCCCCAGCACGAGCTCCCCGGCCGCGGAGGACCCGGAGCTCTGCGTCGACGAGAACGGCGAGAGCACGGCCGGGCTCAGCGAGGACCTGCGCAGCGGTCTGTCGGGCCTTCCCGAGACGATCGTCGCGGGAAGCGGCTGGACCACGTTCTCCTTCGACGTCACCAACCGCGGCGACGAGGAGATCGAGAACATCAAGCCGCTGATCGGCGTCGCCGCGGTCGGCTGGGAGGACGTCCGCGACTACTCCGGCCAGATCACGGTCCAGGTGTACGACAAGGCGGCCGGCAAGTGGAGCACGCTCGCGGGCGCCGCGGGCGAGGGCGCCACGTTCGCCGCGTTCTCGCTGGGCGCCGGCCAGTCCGCCTCCTACCAGCTGCGGCTCTCCGTCAGCGGCAACGTGCCGGACGCGCTCGGCCTCACCGGCGGTTTCGCCGAGTACTCGGACACCGAGGGCTGCTGGGTCGCCGACGACCCGAACGGCTGGATCTACTTCTTCGACATCCTGGCGGCCGGCTCCGACGCCGGTGACCCGGAGGACGCCAAGCCGCAGACCGGTGGCGTCAAGGAGCTCGACAAGGTCAGCGAGGTGAAGGTCACCGGCAGCCTCGCCGAGACCGGCTCGAACTCCGCCCTGCCGGTGATCGGCCTGGTCGGCGGTGCCGCCGTCGTGGCCGGCGCGGGTGCGCTGTTCGTCGTCCGCCGCCGCAAGGCCGGCGCCGAGGCGTGAGCCCGGCCGCCCGTGCGGCGGCCCTCGTGACAAGGGGAGAGGACCTGAGCTCGGAGGGGGGCACAGGTCCTTCCTCTGTGTCACGCATGCGACGCGGCCACATTTTCTGTGTCACGCATGCGCGGCTACTTCTTCGGCGGCACCGCCGGCATCCCCAGGAACGGCAGCTTCAGCGCGCCGAACGCGTCGGCCGGGACGGCCGGTGCCTTCGGCTCCACCGGGTTCAGCCGCCGGTACTCCTCGCCCTGCGCCGGACGCGGATCCTCCTCGCCCTTGTTGGGCCAGAACGACATCGCCCGCTCGGCCTGCGCGGTGATGGTCAGCGAGGGGTTCACGCCCAGGTTCGCGGAGACCGCCGAACCGTCGACGACCGTGATGCCGGGGTGCCCGTACAGCCGGTGGTACGGGTCGATCACGCCGGTCTCCGGGGAGTCGCCGATCGCGCAGCCACCGAGGAAGTGGGCGGTGAGCGGCATGCCCGTCAGCTCGCCCACGTTGGAACCGGCGAAGCCGTTGATCTCGGCGGCCAGCGCGGACGCGCCGTCGGTCGCCGCCTTGATCTGCTTGGGGTTGGGGGCGCCGTGCCCCTGCCGCGCGGTGAGCAGCCCGCGGCCCACCCCGGACGGCTTCAGGTACGTGGTCAGGGAGTTGTCCAGGGACTGCATCACCAGGCCGATGATGGTCCGCTCCGACCAGCGCCGGTTGGACAGCGACCGCAGCATCAGCCAGGGGTGCCGGGCAGCGTTGCCCAGCCAGCCCAGCACCCGGACCGCGCCCGAGGCGTTGTCGGCGTACGGCACCTGGAGGATCGACAGGGAGCCCATCGAGTTGGAGCCCTTGCCGTAGCGGACCGGCTCTATGTGGGTGTTCTCGTCCGGGTGGATGGAGGACGTGATGGCCACGCCGCGGGTGAAGTCGGCCTTCGGCTCGCCGGTGGCCTTGCGGTAGCGGCGGTCGTCGGTCTGCGCGCCCACCAGCGCCTCGGAGTTGGTGCGGGTCATCTCGCCCAGCCGGTCCGAGAGGTGCGGGAGCTGCCCGCCGGTGCGCATCCGGTGCAGCAGCGTCTGCGTGCCGTAGGTGCCGGCGGCCAGCACCACCCGGCGGGCGGTGAACGTGCGGCCCTTGCCCTTGCGCCGGTCGTTCGTGGGAAGGGTGGCGACGGCGAAACCGCCGCGCGAGTCCTCCGTCACCGACACGGCCGTGGTCATCGGGTGCACGACCGCGCCCGCCTTCTCGGCGAGGTACAGGTAGTTCTCGTTGAGGGTGTTCTTCGCGCCGTGCCGGCAGCCCGTCATGCACTCGCCGCATTCGGCGCAGGCCCTCCGCGAGGGGCCCTCCCCGCCGAAGTACGGGTCGGGCACCTCCTGCCCCGGCGTGGCCCTGACCTTGCCGTCGGCGTCCTCGCCGTCGCCGAAGAAGACCCCGACGGGCGCCATGTGGAAGCTGTCCCCGCAGCCCATCCGCTCGGCCGCCGCCTTCAGATGCACGTCCGAGGGGGTCGTCGTCGGGTTGAGCCGCACGCCGAGCATGCGCCGCGCCTGGTCGTAGTACGGCGCCAGCTCCTCCTGCCAGTTGGTGATGTTCCCCCACTGCGGGTCCTCGAAGAACGGCTTCGGCGGCACGTACAGGGTGTTGGCGTAGTTCAGCGAGCCGCCGCCGACGCCCGCGCCGGCCAGCACCATCACGTTGCCCAGCAGATGGATGCGCTGGATGCCGTACATGCCGAGCCCCGGCGCCCAGAGGTAGTTCTTCAGGTCCCAGGAGTTCTTCGGCAGCGACTCGCGGGTCCAGCGGCGGCCGGCCTCCAGCACGCCGACGCGGTAGCCCTTCTCGGTCAGCCGGAGCGCCGAGACGGAACCGCCGAAGCCCGAGCCGACGACGAGGACGTCGTAGTCGTAGCCGGTGTCGTCGTCGGGGGCGGGGACGGAGTTCTCCTGTGACACGTGCTCTCCTCGTCGAAAGCTCATCTTCGAAGCCGCGGCGCCGGGACCGGGACCCGGCGGAGGGACCTAGCGGAAACGGAACGCCTTCATCAGGCGCAGGCTGCGGCTCATGAAGGCCGCGTACTTCTCGTCGTCCATGCCGAGCGACGGCGCCATCGGCAGCAGCCGCTGCTGGGCGACGGTCTGGGCCTCGGTGTACTTGAGGATCCCCTCCGAGCCGTGCCGGCGGCCGAGACCGGAGTCCTTCATGCCGCCCATCGGGGACTGCACGCTGCCGTACGCGGGCGCGTAGCCCTCGTTGACGTTGACCGTGCCGGTGCGCAGGCGGGCGGCGATCTCCCGGCCGCGGCGGGCGCTTTGCGTCCACACCGACGAGTTGAGCCCGTACGGCGTTCCGTTGGCGCGCTCGACCGCCTCGTCCTCGGAGGAGAAGCGGTAGACGGAGACGACCGGGCCGAAGGTCTCCTCCGTGCACACGCTCATCGGGGCCTCGACGCCGTCGAGGATGGTCGGCTCGTAGAAGTAGGGGCCGATGTCCGGGCGGGCGGTGCCGCCGGCGAGGACCTTGGCGCCCTTGGCGACGGCGTCCTCGACGTGCCGGGTGACCGCGTCCAGCTGGCGCTGCCCGACCAGGGAGCCCATGTCGGCGCCGTAGGCGAGGGCGGTGCCCAGGCGCAGCGCCTTGGTGCGGGCGGCGAAGCGCTCCAGGAAGGCGTCGGCGACCGCCTCGTGGACGTAGAGCCGCTCGATGGAGATGCAGAGCTGGCCGGCGGAGGAGAAGCAGGCGCGGACGGCGCCGGCGGCGGCCTTGTCGAGGTCGGCGTCCTCCAGCACCAGCATGGCGTTCTTGCCGCCGAGTTCGAGGGAGACGCCGACGAGACGGGCGGCGGCGCCCTGGGCGACCTCGCGGCCGGTGCGGGTGGAACCGGTGAACGAGACGTAGTCGGCGTGGCGGACGACCTCGGGCCCGACGACCGGGCCCTCGCCGAGCACGACCTGGAACACGTCGGCGGGCAGTCCGGCCTCGATCAGCAGGTCACGGGCCCACAGCGCCGTCAGACAGGTCTCCGTGTCGGGCTTCATGACGACGGCGTTGCCCGCGACGAACGCCGGGAGCGCGTCGCCGACGGACAGTTCGAGCGGGTAGTTCCAGGGCGCGATCTGGCCGACCACACCGCGCGGGTGGCGCAGCTCGGACACCTTCGTCAGCACCGGCACGGCGCCCGTGTGCCGCTTGGGCCGCAGGTAGGCGGCGGCGCGGCGGCCGTAGTGGCGGGCGGCGACGGCGACCGCCTGGACCTCCTCGTGGGCGTGCAGCCGGGCCTTGCCGGTCTCCAGCTGGACCAGGTCCAGCACCTCCGCCTGGCGGCTGAGCACCAGGTCGTGGAAGCGCAGCAGCACGGCGGCGCGCTCCCGGACCGGTGTCCGCGCCCACACGGCCTGGGCGGCGCGGGCCGCCTCGAACGCGTTCGCCACGTCCTCGGGCGTCGACTCGGGCAGGTCGGCCAGCTTCTCGCCGGTGAACGGCGTGTGGTTGGCGGTGCGGCCGGAGCCCGCCACGCCCTTGGTGAGCTGGGCGACCAGTTCCGGCGTCACCACGTCGGCGGCGGTGCGTACGCCCTGGGGGGTGGGGGCCAGTGGATTGGTGCCGGTCGTTTCCCGGGTCTGCGCGTCCGTCATGAGGCGCAGAGTATGCCGGGGCGCACACTTTGTGTACCCGTCGGTAACAGATTCCCGCAGGGCTCACACATTGCCAGTGAACGCTGGCAACGAAGCCGCTGATCAGCGCGTTGCGGTCACCGGCGCCCCGCGCGGTGCCGGTGACCGGCGAGGGTGTCAGCGCTTGTGGACGTCCCAGGTGTCGAAGACGGTGCGGGCGATCTCGCGACCGTCCTCGGCGAAGTAGCCCTTGGCGGGGTAGACGATCCAGAGCCGGTACATGTCGCCGTCCGCGTTCCGGTAGTACAGGACCTGCGCCTCGCGCTCCAGGGGCGGCGTGGTGGTCGTCGTGAAGACGATCGTGTTCGTCGCCGCGTCCTGCTCCTCGTACGTCGTCTCCCGGGGCCGCCCCTGCGGCGCCGGTGTGTCGGCGATCCCCGAGGAGAACTCGCCGTCCTTCAGCTCGTTCCAGTGGGCGAACGCCTGCTCGGACGCGGACGCGGGGATCTTGTCGTCCTCGTCGTCGGCCTTCAGGTCGCGGTCGGTCTCGATCCGCACCATCCCGCTCGGGTCGGTGAAGGAGGCGACGGTGCCGTCGGCGTCCTCGGCCGGCTTGTCCTTCACGAAGCCTTCCGGCACCGCGAGGGAGACGCCCACCCGGTCGCCGAGGTCGTGGTTCTTCCAGCCGTCGGGCAGCGGTCCCGCGAACGGGTCCGCGATCACCAGTCCCACCGCGACGGCGGCGGCGACCACCGCCGCGCCCAGTCCCAGCAGCGTCCTGCGGCCGATGCGGATGCCGTTCCCGCGGCCCGGCGCGGGCAGCGTGGCCACCTGGGTGGGCTGCGGCACGGGCGGATTCGCGGCGGCCTCCAGGGCGGCGCGGACCTGGGCGGCGCCCGGACGGCGCGCCGGGTCCTTCTGGAGCAGCGCCGTGATGATCTCGGCCAGCGGGCCCTGCGCGGCGGCGGGCGGCGCCGGCGTGGCGTTGAGCACGGACTGGAGCGTGGCGGGCGTGTTGCTGCGGCGGAACGGCGAGACGCCCTCCGTCGCCGCGTACAGCACCACGCCGAGGGACCACAGGTCGGAAGCGGGGCCGGGACGCTGGCCCAGCACCCGCTCCGGGGCGATGTACTCGGGCGAGCCGACGAAGCCGCCGGTGTCGGTCAGGTTGGTCTCGCCCTCGATCTGCGCGATGCCGAAGTCGGTGAGCACGACCCGGTCGTGACGGCCCAGCAGCACGTTGTCCGGCTTGACGTCCCGGTGCAGGACGCCCGCCGCGTGCGCGGCCTCCAGGGCGCCGAGCACCTCCAGGCCGACGCGGGCGGCCTCGCGCGCGGAGAGCGTGCCCTCCTCGTGGAGCACCGCGCCGAGCGAGCGGCCCTGGACGAGCTCCATCACGATCCACGGCCGGCCGTCGACGACGGCGACGTCGTGGACGTTGACCACGGCGGGGTGGTCGAGCCGGGCGGCGGCGCGGGCCTCACGGCGCATCCGCTCGAAGGCGTTGGCCCGTTCACGTTCGGGAAGGTGGTCGGGGACCCGGGGCTCCTTGACGGCGACCTCGCGGTCCACCGTCTCGTCCTTGGCCCGCCACACGGTGCCCATGCCGCCGTGGCCGAGCTTGGCGAGCAGCCGGTAGCGGCCGGCGATCACCCGTCCCGCGCCGGGACCGGTCGCGGACGGACCGGACGGTACCGGGTCACCGGCCGGGGCGGCCTGCTGCGGACCGCCCGCCCGCGCGGCGTCCCGTCCCCGTGCACCGTCCGGCGCGGGGTGCGGCGCCCGGTCGTGCGCGCGCGCCTGGTCGTCCCCCTGAGGCGGGACCACGACGGTCGGAGCCGCGTACGGATTGCCGGGGTGCGGCACTGCCGCCGGCGGGTTCGGGTTGGGCGGTTGCAGACCAAAACTGGTCGGCTCGTCGGCCCCGTTGCGGGCTCCCCCGTCACTGCTCATGGCTCCATGCATATCGTGCCGGACCACCGCCGTTCCACAGCGGGTCGCCACCGGTCACAGACCCGTGACCGACGCCGGGGCTTATGCCGCTTTTATACGGCTGTGCGGGTACGACCTGGACTGTGCGGCCAGGCCGCCGAGGTGGAGGAGGGGGTGTCCGTCGAGGGCGGACCCGCCCCTACCGACGGCGTGACCTGGCCTGCGCGGCTAGGCCGCCGAGGCGGACGAGGAAATGTCCGTCGAGGGCGGACCCGCCCCCTCCGACGGCGTGGCCGGGTCGTCGGCTCCCGTGGACGAAGCGCCGGCTCCCGTGGGTGACGGTGCCGGCCGATGCGGGGTGGTGGCCGGCGGCACGGGGCCGGGCGTCGACCCCGTCGCGGGGGTCTCGGGCGCCGTGGTGCTCGGCGTGCCGCCTCCTCCTTCGCCGCCCCGGTCCTGGAGCAGCAGCGCCCCCGCGGACACGCCCGCCCCGGCCAGCGCGGCGATCACCAGCGCCGCCACCAGCGCGCCCCGGGTGGGCTGGCGCCGTACGCCGCGTCCGCCCGGCGCGCCCTGCGGGGCGGCCTCCGGCACCTCCCGCCACACCGGCAGCCGGTGGCGGGGCGGGTCGCGGTCCGGCAGCAGGTCGAGCGGGGCCGTCTCGGGCGTCCGGCCGGTGGCCAGGAAGGCGCGCAGCATCCGTTCGGCCCGGTCGGCGTCCAGCCGCCGGTCCGGGTCGCGCTCCAGCAGGCCCAGCACCACGGGCAGGATCGGCGCGGCCTGCGCGGGCGGCCGGATCTCGTCGGCCACCACCGCGTGCAGCACGCCGCTCAGCGAGTCGCGGCGGAACGGCGACTCGCCGCTGAGCGCCGCGCACAGCAGCGCGCCCAGCGACCACAGGTCCGACTCGGGCCCGGTCCGCGCGCCCGACATCCGCTCGGGGGCGGTGTACTCGGGCGAGCCGACGAACGACCCGCTCTCGGTGAGCGTGGTCGAGCCGGGCATCTGTGCGATGCCGAAGTCGGTGAGCAGCACCCGGTCGGTGCCGTTCTCCAGCAGCACGTTGGCGGGCTTGAGGTCGCGGTGCAGCACCCCGGCCGCGTGCGCGGCGCGCAGCGCGCCCAGCAGGTCGACGCCGATCCGCGCGGCCTCCGCCGCGTCCACGGGCCCGTCGGACGCCATCCGTTCGGCGAGGGACGGCCCGTCGATCAACTCCAGGACGATGTACGGACGTTCGCCGTCCTCGACGACGTCGTGCACGACGATGATGTTCGGGTGGCTGAGCTGCGCCAGGGCGCGCGCCTCGCGCAGGGTGCGTTCGCGCTGCCGCCGGGCGTCGGCCGCGGTGAGCGTGTCGTCGAAGGGCAGTTCCTTCACCGCGACGCCCCGGCCGAGCAGTTGGTCCGTGGCCCGCCACACCACGCCCATGCCGCCGCGTCCGAGCAGTCCCTCCAGACGGTAACGCCCCGCCACGACGCGGGCGTTGGCCCCGTCGGTCCCGTAGTCCGGCTCCCCCTCGGTCACCATGCGCCCATCATGCCCCACCGGATGTGTCCGCTCCGGTACGGCGATTCGGCCAACGGGCGCACGTTCTCGCACGCCGGGGGCGGTCAGGGCTCGCGCCAGCCTCTGAGGATCGTCTCGAACTGCTGCATGGTCGTGTCCCAGTCCTCGGCGGGCCCGGCCATGTAGAGGGCGTACTCCACGCCGTCGCGCGTGAGGTACATGTGGTCCACCGCCCGGTACGGCCCGGGGAACTCGGTGTCCTTGGGCAGCGCGGTCCAGCTGTACTCCAGACGCGCGGCCTCGCGGTCGCGGTAGGTCAGGCGCTTCAGCTCGATCTGCTCGTAGTCCACGAGACGCCCGCCGACCTGCTGGTCGAGGTCGCTGAGGTGGTCGAACGGGTCGTCGAAGTCCGGGGAGCCGTCGGCGGCTATGCGCAGGAAGTGCTTGCCGCCGTCGGGGGTGTAGTCGACCTGCTGGGTCTCCTCGTCGAACACCACCCGTTCCCAGTCCTCGCCGGGCAGCACGACGGTGAAGCCGAAGGGGTCGCTGCGGCGTACCCACCCCTCGGGCAGGCCGCCGGTGTCGGCCCCCTCCGTGTCCGACACGCCGGGCGTCGCAGGGGCCTGAGCGGTCTCGCCCGGCGCGGCCGTGCCACCGCCCCGGTCGTCCTGCTGCTGGAGCACCACCGCCGTGCCACCGCCGATGATCGCGGCCAGCGCCACGACCAGGGCGACCGTCCGCCCGCGCGAGCGCCGGCGGGGCACGGTCGGCGCCCCGTACGGCGCCTGTACGGAGGTGGAGCCGCTGCCCTGCGGGCGGGCCGGCGTGCCGGTCGGATACGGCTGCGCGCCCGCGCCGGGGTGCGGTCCCACCTGGCGCGGCAGCGGGACGTGGGCGCCGACGGCCTGGGTGGGCACGTACTCCTGCGCCGCGCGGGGCCGGCGTCCCTCCGCGGCCTCGGCGAGCATCTGCTCGGCCCTCGCGGCGTCGGGCCGGGTGGCCGGATCCTTCCGGAGGAACGCGCTGATGACGGGCGCGAGCGGGCCGGCGTGCCGGAGCGGCTCGACCTCCTCCTCGACGACGGCCTGCATGGTGGTGAGCGGGGAGGTGCGGCGGAACGGCGAGATGCCCTCCACCGCCGTGTAGAGGGTGGCGCCGAGCGCCCACAGGTCGGACGCGGGGCCGGGGTCGTGGCCGCGGACCCGTTCGGGCGCAAGGTAGTCGACGGAGCCGACGACCTCGCCGGTGCGGGTGATGGCCGCGTCGCCGTCTATCTGCGCGATGCCGAAGTCCGTGAGCAGTACCCGCCCGTCCCGGCCGAGCAGCACGTTGCCCGGCTTGACGTCGCGGTGCAGGACGCCGGCGGCGTGCGCGGCGCGCAGGGCGCGCAGCACCCACAGGCCGATGCGGGCGGCCTCGCGGGGCTCGACGCGCTCCTGCTCCTTGACCGCGTCGGCCAGCGAGCGGCCCTCGACCAGCTCCATGACGATCCACGGCCGGCCGTCGTGCTCCAGCACGTCGTGCACGGTGACGACGGCCGAGTGGTTGATCCGCGCGGCGGCCCGCGCCTCCGCGCGGGTGCGGGCCAGCAGGGTGGCCTGTTCGCTGTCGGAGACGTAGAGCGCGGCGGTGAGTTCCTTGATGGCGACGGAACGGTGCAGCACCTCGTCGTGTGCGCGCCACACCCGGCCCATGCCACCGCTCCCGATGGATTCGCCGAGTCGGTAGCGGCCCGCGACGAGCGAGCCCTGCATCTGATTCACGTTGCCCCGCAATGGTCTTGACAGGGTCAGGGTAGGTACCCCGGCCCGTCCTGGGAACCGAGGGGGTGCCAGAGAGACCGCACTGTGATGGTTTGTCGCGCCCCCCGTGTCGCGTCTTCCCCCACGGCCGTACCGTGGTCAGCCGGTGTGCCGGTACGTGGCGGCCGCCTGCTCGTAGAGCCGTGTCACCTCGTCGCGTTCGCCGTCCGGACCGCGCACCTGGAGCACGTGGTAGCGGCCGTCGATCAACGCGGCGAGGTTGCGCACGTACAGTTCGCCCCGGTCTCCGGTCCAGGTGAACTGGCCCTCGGCCATGACCCGTCCGCCGACCTCGATGGTCTTCAGGCCGGTCGAGGTGGCCCAGCTGGAGTCGCGGTACGGCTGAAGCTCGCGCTCGGCGTCCCGCTGGTAGGCCATGGGGTCGCCGCCGAACTGCTGGGCGCTGTCCCGGCCGGGCACCACGATGAGCTCGAAGTCGCCCTTGGAGTAGACGACCTGGCCGCTGCCGTTCTTCCCGGTGCGCTGCCAGCCCTCGGCGACGGCGACCTCGAAGCCCTCGGGGTCCTTGCGCAGCGTGAAACCGTCGGCGACGTCGGGGCCGGTGGTCTGCGTCTTCGTGGAGGCCGACTCCTCGGGCGTGCTCGGCCGGCCGTCTCCGCCGCTCGGGGAGTTGTTGCCGTCCGGGCGCGCGTCACCCGAAGAGCTCGGCGCGGCCCCTCCGGCGGCCGGGGTGCGGTCGGCGGAGGGCGACCCGGTGGTCTCCTCGCCGGCCTTCGGCATGAACAGCACCGCGTAGGCGATCGCCGCCGCCATGGCGAGCAGCACCAGCAGGAGCAGGGTGCGGCCGAGGCTGCGCGGTGAACCGGCGCGCGGCGCGGCCTTCTTGTGCCGTCCGTGCCGCGCGGGCAGTCCGGCGCGCCGCCTGCGCACGAGTTCGCCCCGGCGCCTTATGACCGGCAGACGTCCCGCGTCGACCGGCGGGGCCGTGATGACGTTCAGGCCGGCCTCCGGCTCGGGCGCGGAGCGCACCAGCGACCGCAGCCAGCCGCGCAGCTCCTCGAAGTCGGGGCGCTCGGTGGGGTCCTGGCGCAGCAGCGACTCCACGACCGGGCGCAGTGGTCCGCACTCCTCGGCGAAGGCGGGCGGCTCGGCGCACACCATCTGCACCAGCTCGGCCGTCGACTCCTCCGGGTAGGGGGCGTGCCCCTGGACGGCGCGGAACAGCAGCGCGCCCAGCGCCCACAGATCGGTGACGGGTCCGACGGGCGGCGCGAGCTGCCAGTTCTCGTGCACGGGGCCCGCCTGCTCGGGCGCCCAGCGCTCGGTGACGGGCCCGACGACGGCCATCCGCGCCTGCCGGGCGCGCTCGGCGGCCAGCGCGGTGGCGGGGCCCCGGCGCGCGGGGGCGTGCGGGGCCGGCTCGTCCCAGCGGCCGGACGCCGAAGCGGACTCGGTGGCAGCGGACTCGGGGGCGGCGAGTCCGGGGGCAGCGGGTTCGAGTGCTGCGGGTTCGGGCGTACCGCCCGCCTGGGCGCCGATGCGGGGTGTGGCCCCGTGCCAGCCGGAGGCGGCCACTCCATAAGGGTCGGCTATCTGTCCCGGGGGCGTCGACGGCCGCTGCCCGGCGCCCTCCTCGGGGGCGGGCCGCGCGCCGGGCAGCGCGCGGGAACCCTGCTGGGCCTCCTGCACGCGGGCGGCGGCACGGGCGCCGGCGCGGTAGGCGGCGATGGCCCCGGCCCGCGCCGCGCGCACATCCCCCGCGCTGTCCAGGGCGCGGGGCGCCACCACGGGTGAGAGGTCGGCGGGTCCGCCGGTCCCGCCGCCGCCCGGGAGCCGTCCGGCGCGCGCCTCGATGGCGGCGCGGCGCGCCGCGTCCGGGTCGGGGTCGGCGGTGAACCCGGGCGGCCAGGCCGGTCCGCGCCCGCCGCCGGCTCCGACGCCCGGACCGAGCGCTTCGAGCGCCGCGCCGGACTCCGGTTCGTCGTCGTCGGCGGGCGGCACGGGGTCGTAGCCGCACAGCGCCTCCTCGGCCGCGCCGACCGCGAGCCCGGTGAGCATCACCCGGCCGTCGTCGCAGACCAGCACCGTGCGCGCGGTGATGTTGCGGTGCACCCAGCCGTGGGAGTGCAGCACCCGCAGGGCGGTGAGCACGTCGGAGGCGACCTCGGCGGCCCGGTACGGGGACAGCGGCTTCTCGGCGAGCAGCGCGGCCAGCGGGCGCGCGGCGACGTACTCGCTGACGATCCACAGCGAACCGCCCTCCGCGAACACGTCGAAGACCTGGTCCAGACGCGGATGGTCGGGCAGGGCCGCCGCTGCCTGCGCGGCCTCGACCGCGCGCCGCACGACCGGGTCGGCAGGCCGACGCACCGCGCCCTGGCCGCCGCCGGGGACGCCCCTGCCGCGGCGCGCGCCGTCCCGGGCTGTGAAGCCCTCGGGCAGCCCTTCGGCGTCCAGCACCTCCGCCTCGACGACCTCCGGCAGCGGCACCTGCCGGACCAGGACCTCCTGACCGCTGTAGGTGTCGAAGGCGCGGCTCTCGGTCAGCTCGTACTCGTCGGAGGGGGGCAGGGGCAGGCGGTAGCGGTCGGCGAGAACCCGTCCCGCATAGTCGTCCACGTTGCCTCCCCCGGCACTACGGTCGGTCAGTTCCGTTCTCCGGACGGCCCGTTCCCGCTCCGTACGGTCCGCAACCACTCACGATACGTGCCGGAGGCAACCCGCAGAGAGGGGATGCCACATCTGGCGTCCCGATCCGCGGGCCGGGCGGATCACGACTTCGGGCGGAACGTCTCCGTCAGCGTCCGCCACGTGTTCGTGCGCTGCTCGCCGTCCCACGCGTCGGCCCTGGCCGTGTACATCAGCCCGTACCCCAGGCCGTCGTTGACGACGGTGCCCCGGTCCACGGACCGGTAGGTGACGCCGCCGTCGACGTAGGTGAACTCCCAGTCGGCCGTCTTCCAGCCGCGGTACTCCACCGCCTCGATCCGTATGCGCTTGTACTTGGGACGCACCATGAAGCGCTCCTGGTTCGTCCAGTCGGCGACCGGGTCGTCCTTGGGCGTGGTGGTCCAGCCGACGAGCAGCTTCTGGCCGTTCGGCCCGGTGAAGCGGTCCCCGGCCTCGTCGGACGACTTGTACTTCCATCCCGCCGGGAGACCGATCGAGTACCCCTGCTGCCCCCGGTACGTCGTGGCCGCCCGGGTCTTGCCCGCTCCGTCCTTCCCGCCGTCCGAGGAGCCGCCCGTCCCGGCGCCGCCGCCCGTCCCCGTGGCGTCCGGGGAGGCCGTCGCGCTTCCGCCCGTGCCGGTGGACGCGGTGGCGGAGCCGTCGGTGCGGGTGCCGTCCTCGTCGTCCTTCCTGGTCTCGGCGCTGGGGGTGCTCTCCGCCGCGGTCCGGTCGCCGCCGGCGCCCCGGGCACCGCTGCCGCTCTCGTCGTCACCGCCGAGGGTGAGGGCGAGCACGGTACCGATCACGGCGAGCACCACGACCAGCGCGATGACGACCAGCGTGCGGCGCGGCACCACGTCGGTGATCGACGCCCGCGGCGCGGGCCGCGCGGGCAGGTCCGGCGGGGTCATCACGGGCCAGCCCGAACTACGTCCGCCCGAGGCCGCGTTGGCGTCGGACGTCTTCCCGGGCGTCCCGGCGGCGGGGCTCGCGGCGGTCGCGGAGCGCGCGGCGGCGGGCTTCGCGTCCGGGGTGCGGGCCGCCGCACCGGAAGCCGGGGCGGGTGCGGAGCCGGACGCGGAGGTGCCGGACTTGGTGCGGGCGGCGCCGGCCGCGCCGGCCGCCACCGCGGCCTTGCGTACGGAGCGCAGCGCGCCGCGCAGCTTCTCCGCCGCCTCCTCGCCCCGCTTGGCTCCGCCGTCCCGCGTGCCGGGCTGCTCGGGCAGCGGCACGACGCGGGTGGCGTCGGCCGGCTGTCCGTCGGCGTCCTTGGTGCCGGGGGCGCTGATGACGGTGGTCAGCATGGCGCGCGCGGCGCGGTCGTCGAGCCGCTGGGCGGGGTCCTTGTTGAGCAGCCCGTGGATGACGTCCCGCAGGGGGCCGGCGTTCTTCGGCTCCTCGAGCGGCTCGGTCATCACCGCGGTGAGCGTCGCGATCGCTGAGCCCTTGTCGTACGGCGGGGTGCCCTCGACCGCCGCGTACAGCAGGCCGCCGAGCGACCACAGGTCTGCCGCCGGTCCGGGCTTGTGCCCGCGGGCGCGCTCCGGGGAGATGTACGAGGGGGCGCCGACGAGCATGCCGGTCGAGGTGATGGAGGGGTCGCCCTCGACCTGGGCGATGCCGAAGTCGGTGAGGACGACGCGGCCGTCGTCGGCGATCAGCACGTTGGACGGCTTCACGTCACGGTGCAGGATGCCCTCGCGGTGCGCGGACCGCAGCACGTCGAGCACGGCGAGACCGACCTCGGCGGCGCGGCGCGGCTCCAGCAGGCCGTCCTCCCGGATGACCTCGGCGAGCGACTTGCCCTCGACGAGCTCCATGACGATCCAGGGACGGTCGTCCTCCTGGACCACGTCGAAGACGGTCACGGCGCTGGTGTTGCGGATCCGCGCGATCGCCTTGGCCTCGCGCAGCGTCCGGGTGATCAGCCGCCGCTTCTCCTCCTCGTCGATGTTCGACGGGAAGCGGAGCTCCTTGACGGCGACCGTACGGCCGAGGGTCTCGTCCTCGGCCCGCCACACCGTCCCCATGCCGCCGCGGCCGAGCACGTCTCCCAGCCGGTACCGCCCGGCGAGGAGACGTGCGCTCTTGTCCTGACGGGATGTCCCCGCCCGCTCCGCCTCCGACATGCGTCCCCTCATGCAACCCGCCCTGACAGAGCCTTCATTGTCCCTCACCCGACAAGCGCCCGACGCCCAGGGTGCCCCTGTCCGCCCACCGGACACGGAGGGCGGAGAGGTGGGGGAGCGAAGCGTTCCTCCACTCTGCCGGACGGGTCCTGACAAAGACGAAATCCGAAGCGCGCCGATTCGGTCGCGACTGGACCCTCCTGACGCGCCGTCGCCCAGGTCGGCGGCGGTGCGGGGCACGGAGGCCCCGCTCACCACCGGCCCCGAACCGGCCGTGCAAATGGCCGAGTTGCGCCGCTGGTCCGCCGGCGGAAGACCCCCGCGTGCCGTGGGCAGAGCCCGCCGCCAGTCTACAAGGGCACGATGTCCGGCGCCCCCAGACGGGCCGCGTCCGCGGTCAGGTCGTCGGGCTGGCGCTGCGACTCCCGCTCGGCCTCCACCCGCTTCTCGTAGTGCCTCACCTCGCGGTCGATCTGGCCGCTGTCCCAGCCCAGCACGGGCGCCATCAGCTCGGCGGCCTCGCGCGCGCTGCGCGTGCCCCGGTCGAACGTCTCGATGGATATGCGGGTGCGCCGGGTGAGCACGTCCTCCAGATGGCGCGCGCCCTCGTGCGAGGCGGCGTAGACGACCTCGGCGCGGAGGTAGTCGTCGGCGGCCCCCAGCGGCTCGCCCAGGGAGGGGTCGGAGGCGACGAGGTCCAGCACCTCCTCGGCGAGCGACCCGTACCGCTGGAGCAGGTGCTCCACCCGGACCGGGTGCAGGCCGGTGCGGGCGGCCGTGCGGGCCCGGCCGTTCCACAAGGCGTGGTAGCCCTCCGCGCCCACCAGCGGGGTCTCCTCGGTGACGCAGTCCGCCACACGCAGGTCGAGCCCGTGCACCGCGGCGTCCACGGCGTCCTTGGCCATCACCCGGTAGGTCGTGTACTTGCCGCCCGCGACCACGACCAGGCCGGGGACCGGGTGGGCGACCGTGTGCTCCCGGGACAGCTTGCTCGAGGCGTCCGACTCGCCGGCGAGCAGCGGGCGCAGCCCCGCGTACACCCCTTCGACGTCGTCCCGGGTGAGCGGCACCGCGAGGACGGAGTTGACGTGCTCCAGCAGGTAGTCGATGTCGGCGCTGGACGCGGCCGGGTGCGCCTTGTCGAGGCCCCAGTCGGTGTCGGTGGTGCCGACGATCCAGTGCCGGCCCCAGGGGATGACGAACAGCACGGACTTCTCGGTGCGCAGGATCAGCCCGGTGGTGGAGTGGATGCGGTCCTTGGGCACGACCAGGTGGATGCCCTTGGAGGCGCGCACGTGGAACTGGCCGCGCTCGCCGACCATCGCCTGGGTGTCGTCGGTCCACACCCCGGTGGCGTTGACCACCTGCTTGGCGCGGATCTCGTACTCGCCGCCGCCCTCCACGTCCTGCACGCGGGCGCCGACGACCCGCTCGCCCTCGCGCAGGAACCCGGTGACACGGGCGCCGTTCGCCGTCCGGGCGCCGTACGCCGCCGCCGTGCGCACGAGGGTGAGCACGAAGCGGGCGTCGTCCATCTGGGCGTCGTAGTACTGCAGGGCGCCGACCAGCGCGTCCTTCTTCAAGCAGGGCGCGACCCGCAGGGCGTGACGGCGGCTCAGATGGCGGTGCACGGGCAGGCCCCGCCCGCGGCCGTGGGTCATCGCCATGGTGTCGTAGAGCGCGACGCCCGCCCCGGCGTAGAGCCGCTCCCAGCCCTTGTGCTGCAGCGGGTAGAGGAACGGCACCGGGCGCACCAGGTGCGGAGCGAGCTTCTCCAGGAGCAGGCCGCGCTCCTTCAACGCCTCGCGGACGAGGGCGAAGTCCAGCATCTCGAGATAGCGCAGGCCGCCGTGGATCAGCTTGCTGGAGCGGCTGGAGGTGCCCGACGCCCAGTCACGCGCCTCGACCAGTCCCGTGGACAGGCCGCGCGTCACCGCGTCGAGCGCCGTGCCCGCGCCGACCACGCCGCCGCCCACCACCAGTACGTCCAGCTCGCGCTCCGCCATGGACGCCAGTGACTCGGCGCGCTGTGCCGGCCCCAGTGTCGCTGTCCTCACCGCTGCCTCCCGCTCATCGGTCGCATCGGCCACACCCGTCGGGCGAAGCCCGGTCTCCCACCCTCATGCCCAGATTCTGACCGGGTTGCCCGACTTCAGCCACACGCCGCCTCGGGCTGTGGACAACCGCGGGCCACAGGCTGTGGACAACCCCGCCGGACGGTGCACCGGACCGGTCACCGGTGGACTCACCGGGCTGCCACCGGCCGGCCCACCGAGCTGTCACCGGTCGACCCACCGGACCAGTCCCCCGCGCGACTCACCGAAAACCAGCCGATCAATCCCGCATATCGGTCATATTTACTCCTAGTCTGACATTGCGCTCGCCTGTCCAGTCCTCAGGGCTTGCGCACCTGTCGCACTCCGGCTACTGGGAAGGACGGTCCACGCCATGCCCGCAGATCTCGCCGTCATCGGACTCGGCCCGTTCGGACTGCCCCTGGCCCAGGCCGCCGTGGCCGCCGGCATCCCCACCGTCGGGTACCGGACCGGCCCCGAGCCCGGCTCCCTCAGCCCCGCCGAGCAGCGGCGCATGCTCGCGCAGGGCTTCCGGGTCACCACCAGCGCGACCGAGCTCGGCCGGGTGCGCACCGCCGTGATCTGCGCCCCCACCGCGCCCGCCGCCGACGGCGGGCTCGACCTCGGCCAGGTCGAGTCGGCCGCCCGCGCCCTCGCCGCGCAGCTCCGCCCGCACACCACCGTGATCCTGGAGTCCCCCGTGCCGCCCGGCACCACGGAGGGCCCGCTGCTGCGGCTGCTGGAGTCCGGCTCCGGCCTGCGCGCGGGCCGCGACTTCCACCTCGCCCACTGCCCCAGCCGCGTCGACCCCGGCAACCGGGACCACACCCCCGCCAACACCCCGAAGGTCATCGGCGGCCTCACCCCCGCCTGCACCGAGTCGGCGGCGGCCTTCTACGGCCGCATCACCGACAAGGTGGTCCGCGCCCGCGGTCCCCGCGAGGCCGAGACGGTGCAGCTCCTGGAGACCAACTTCCGGCACGTCAACATCGCCCTGGTCAACGAGATGGCCGCCCTCTGCCACGACCTGGGCATCGACCTGTGGGACGTGCTGCGCTGCGCGGAGACCAAGCCCTTCGGCTTCCTCGCCTTCCGGCCCGGGCCTGGCGTCGGCGGCCACACCGTCCCCCAGGACCTCACCGCGCACGCCGGCCGCACCCTGCGCATGGCCGAACTGGCCCAGGAGGTCAACGGCCGCATGCCCCGCTACGTCGTGCAGCGCGCCGCGGCCCTGCTCAACGAGCACGGCAAGTCGGCGCGCGGCGCGCGCGTGCTGCTCCTCGGGGTCACCTACAAGGCCGACCTCTCCGACCTCCAGGGCAGCCCCGCGCAGGAGATCGCGGTCCGTCTGATGGAACTGGGCGCCTCGGTCAGCTACCACGACCCGCACGTGCCGTCGTGGAACGTCCTGGACCGCCCCGTCCCCCGCGCCGACTCCCTCTACGAGGCCGCCGCCGACGCCGACCTCACGATCCTCCTCCAGCAACATCGCACGTACGACCTCCAGGGCCTCTCGGTCAAGGCCCAGCTCCTCCTGGACACCCGCGGCGCGACCCCCACCGGGGCGGCGCACCGGTTGTGAGAGGGGGGCGTGCGGCGGGCTTCCGTGTCACGGGGGCTGCTGGTGGGCGGGACGTCACCCCGGTACGGTGGGAAGCAGGTGGAGCCCACCGCAGCGGCTACTGCGGCAGGCTCCGGGATGATGCACGGGTGTCCGCCCCTAGTCTTCGTGGGGGCGGCCGCTCACCATCCGAAAAGCCGCAAGATCCACCTCCTCCGGCACTTCACCGTCCACAGACGGATCCGGTCCCAGCGGGTGGGCCTGCGGTGGCGTCCCATGGGCGCCCCCTTCCACGACACCGCCCAGTAGCCCGGTGGACGGTCCGTCGGAATCGGGCCGGGCCCCGAGGGCGGGGCCCGGACCAGGTCCTTGGAAGGGGGCTCCCAGAAGAACTGGGACACCGCCGAGGACACTAGCGGTCTCGACCAGGCGCATAGGCGCGAACAGGGTCCCGGCGCAACCGCGCGCCCCCCGACCACCACGCGCGCCCGGCGCAGACGCGAAAGGGGCCGGTCACCCGTTCAGGTGACCGGCCCCTTCTCGTGGCCCGAGGGCGACTACCGGCGGTGCTGCGAGTCCGCCACCGTCACCTCGACGCGCTGGAACTCCTTCAGCTCGCTGTAGCCGGTGGTGGCCATGGCGCGGCGCAGGGCGCCGAACAGGTTCATCGAGCCGTCGGGGGTGTGGGACGGGCCGGTGAGGATCTCCTCCAGGGTGCCCACCGTGCCGAGGTCGACCTTCTTGCCGCGCGGCAGCTCCTCGTTGACGGCCTCCATGCCCCAGTGGTGGCCGCGGCCCGGCGCGTCGGTGGCGCGGGCCAGCGGGGAGCCCATCATCACGGAGTCCGCGCCGCAGGCGATCGCCTTGGGCAGGTCGCCGGACCAGCCGACGCCGCCGTCGGCGATGACGTGCACGTAACGGCCGCCGGACTCGTCCATGTAGTCGCGGCGGGCCGCGGCCACGTCGGCGACCGCGGTGGCCATCGGCACCTGGATGCCCAGCACGTTGCGCGTGGTGTGCGCGGCGCCGCCGCCGAAGCCGACGAGGACGCCGGCCGCGCCGGTGCGCATCAGGTGGAGCGCGGCGGTGTAGGTGGCGCAGCCGCCGACGATCACCGGGACGTCCAGCTCGTAGATGAACTGCTTCAGGTTCAGCGGCTCGTGCGAGCCGGAGACGTGCTCCGCGGACACCGTGGTGCCGCGGATGACGAAGATGTCCACGCCCGCGTCGACGACGGCCTTGGAGAACTGGGCGGTGCGCTGCGGGGAGAGCGCGGCGGCGGTGACGACGCCGGAGTCACGCACCTCCTTGATGCGCTGCCCGATCAGCTCCTCCTTGATCGGAGCGGCGTAGATCTCCTGGAGGCGGCGGGTGGCCGCCTCGTCGGGCAGACCGACGATCTCGTCGAGCAGCGGCTGCGGGTCCTCGTGGCGGGTCCACAGGCCCTCGAGGTTCAGCACGCCGAGGCCGCCGAGCTCGCCGATGCGGATCGCGGTGGCCGGCGAGACGACCGAGTCCATGGGAGCCGCCAGGAACGGCAGCTCGAAGCGGTAGGCGTCGATCTGCCAGGCGATCGAGACCTCCTTCGGGTCCCGCGTACGGCGGCTGGGGACGACCGCGATGTCGTCGAAGGCGTACGCCCGGCGGCCGCGCTTGCCGCGCCCGATCTCGATCTCAGTCACGTCTGTGGCCTTTCCCTGTTGCGTTGCAGCGCCTTCCAGTATCCCCGACGGCCCCGGCGCCCACCGCCCCGGCGGCACGAGCGGGGGCGGCCCCGGTGGTCCGGAGCCGCCCTCGGGAAGCCCGCCGCTACTGGCGGCTGTAGTTCGGTGCCTCGACCGTCATCTGGATGTCGTGCGGGTGGCTCTCCTTGAGGCCCGCCGAGGTGATCCGGACGAAGCGGCCGCCTTCCTGGAGCTCGGGGACGGTGCGGCCGCCGACGTAGAACATCGACTGGCGCAGACCGCCGACGAGCTGGTGGACGACGGACGACAGCGGGCCGCGGTAGGGCACCTGGCCCTCGATGCCCTCGGGCACCAGCTGCTCGTCGGAGGCGACCCCCTCCTGGAAGTAGCGGTCCTTGGAGAAGGACTTGCGGTCGCCACGGGTCTGCATGGCACCCAGCGACCCCATGCCGCGGTACGACTTGAACTGCTTGCCGTTGATGAACATCAGCTCGCCCGGCGACTCCTCGCAGCCCGCGAGCAGCGAGCCGAGCATCACCGTGTCGGCGCCCGCGACGAGCGCCTTGGCGATGTCGCCGGAGTACTGCAGGCCGCCGTCGCCGATGACCGGCACGCCGGCCTCCTTGGCGGCCAGCGCGGCCTCGTAGATCGCGGTGACCTGCGGCACGCCGACGCCGGCGACGACGCGCGTGGTGCAGATGGAGCCGGGGCCGACACCGACCTTGATGCCGTCGCAGCCCGCGTCGACGAGCGCCTTGGCGCCGTCGCGGGTGGCGATGTTGCCGCCGATCACGTCGACGCCGGAGGAGTTCGACTTGATCTTGGCGACCATGTCGCCGACCAGCCGGGAGTGGCCGTGCGCGGTGTCGACGACGATGAAGTCGACGCCCGCCTCGATCAGCGCCTGGGCGCGCTCGAACGCGTCACCGGCCACACCGACCGCGGCGCCCACCAGCAGACGGCCCTCGCCGTCCTTGGCGGCGTTGGGGTACTTCTCTGCCTTGACGAAGTCCTTGACCGTGATGAGGCCCTTGAGGACGCCGGCGTCGTCGACCAGCGGAAGCTTCTCGATCTTGTGACGGCGCAGCAGCTCCACGGCGTCCGGGCCGGAGATGCCGACCTTGCCGGTCACCAGCGGCATCGGCGTCATGACCTCGCGCACCTGACGGGAGCGGTCGGTCTCGAAGGCCATGTCGCGGTTGGTGACGATGCCGAGCAGCTTCTTGTTGCCGTCGGTGACCGGGACGCCGCTGATGCGGAACTTGGCGCACAGGGCGTCGGCCTCGGCGAGCGTGGCGTCCGGGTGGATGGTGATCGGGTCGGTCACCATGCCGGACTCGGAGCGCTTCACCAGGTCGACCTGGTTGGCCTGGTCCTCGATGGACAGGTTGCGGTGCAGCACGCCGACGCCGCCCTGGCGGGCCATCGCGATGGCCATGCGGGACTCGGTCACCTTGTCCATGGCGGCGGACAGCAGCGGGATGTTCACCCGCACGTTCTTGGAGACGTACGAGGCGGTGTCGATCTCGTCGGGTGCCATGTCCGACGGGCCCGGCAGCAGCAGCACGTCGTCGTAGGTCAGCCCGAGTGTCGCGAATTTTCCGGGCACTCCGTCGACGTTGGCAGTCATGACACCTTCCCCAAATGGCCTTGATCGGTGCGGATGTCCATGCTAACGGGAAGCGTGGGTGTCTCATTCCACGGTTCCGCACGGCCCCCGGCTTCGTATGTTCGTACGGGAACGACGGATCGTCCGTTCATATGCAACTGATGTGCCGGCGCGCACGCGAAGAGGCGGTGCGTGGGCGGGCGTTACTGCTCCGCCAGGGCCCGCAGCCGGCTCAGCGCGCGGTGCTGCGCCACCCGGACCGCGCCGGGTGACATTCCCAACATCTGACCGGTCTCCTCCGCGGTGAGCCCCACGGCGATGCGCAGGAGGATCAGCTCCCGCTGGTTCTCCGGCAGGCTGGCCAGCAGTTTCTTGGCCCACTCGGCGTCGCTGCTGAGCAGGGCGCGCTCCTCCGGGCCGAGCGAGTCGTCGGGCCGCTCCGGCATCTCGTCGGACGGCACGGCGGTCGAGCCGGGGTGCCGCATGGCGGCGCGCTGGAGGTCGGCGACCTTGTGGGAGGCGATGGCGAAGATGAACGCCTCGAAGGGCCGGCCGGTGTCCTTGTAGCGGGGCAGCGCGAGCAGCACCGCCACGCAGACTTCCTGGGCGAGGTCCTCGACGAAGTGCCGGGCGTCGCCCGGCAGACGGGAGAGACGGGTGCGGCAGTAGCGCAGGGCGAGGGGGTGGACGTGGGCGAGCAGGTCGTGCGTGGCCTGCTCGTCTCCGTCGACCGCGCGGTGGACGAGCGCACCGATCGCCCCCTGGGCCGTGCCCGCCTCGTCGTCGCGCATCGGTCCATGGTGCCCTGCGGACGCGGGGTCCGTGGCACCGTGTCCTTGGTTGTGCACCGAAGCGTTATGAGCAGGTGCGCCGGAAGTCATCCCTTGCGCCCTCCCCTTCCGCTCGACCGACTCGTCCCCGAGGAACTCCACACCTCAAGGATGCGGCATCCGCCGCGAAACGAGCAGTGGGTCCCTCCAGGCCGCGGCGAACACCACGTCCACCGTGTGCGCCGGCCCACGTGAGCAGCGCTTGGCGGGCCCGCCCGTGCGGGGCCCGCGCCCGGGATGCGCCGGTGCCGGCTCGGCTCGCGTCCGTGCGGAACGTCACGAGGGTCGGAGCCGCAGCCGTCCGGGAGAGACACGGATGCCCGTACCGGACCCGGACGCACGGCCGGCGCCCCGCACGGTCCGCGCGGCGCCGCGGCCATGACGGGGACCGGGTCCGTCCGCGCGGGAACCAGGCGCCGCGTCCGCCGGAACGACGGCTCGCCGGATCCGGGCCCGGACGCACACCCGGACCCCGCGCCGGTACGGCGCCCCGCACTCCGGCCGGCCCGGCCCGAAGGACGGGACGGCCTACCGCACCAGACCCCACCGGAACCCGAGCGCCACCGCGTGGGCCCGGTCCGAGGCGCCGAGCTTCTTGAACAGCCGGCGCGCGTGGGTCTTCACCGTGTCCTCGGAGAGGAACAGCTCGCGGCCGATCTCCGCGTTGGAGCGGCCGTGGCTCATCCCCTCCAGCACCTGGATCTCACGCGCGGTGAGCGTGGGCGCCGCGCCCATCTCGGCCGAGCGCAGCCGGCGCGGGGCGAGCCGCCAGGTCGGGTCGGCGAGCGCCTGCGTCACCGTGGCGCGCAGCTCCGCGCGGGAGGCGTCCTTGTGCAGATAGCCGCGGGCCCCGGCGGCCACCGCGAGGGCGACGCCGTCCAGGTCCTCGGCGACCGTGAGCATGATGATGCGTGCTCCGGGGTCGGCGGAGAGCAGCCGCCGCACTGTCTCGACGCCGCCCAGACCGGGCATGCGCACGTCCATCAGGATCAGGTCCGAGCGGTCGGCACCCCAGCGGCGGAGGACTTCCTCGCCGTTGGCCGCCGTCGTCACGCGCTCGACGCCGGGCACGGTCGCGACCGCGCGGCGAAGCGCCTCTCGGGCAAGCGGGGAGTCGTCGCAGACGAGGACGGAAGTCATGGCCGCCCTCCGCAGCTGATGCGCGTCACCTTGAGCCTCCAGGCTGGTACGAAATCGTCACCTTGCGGTCGACCGTCTCGGACGCCCGCCCGAGCGCTTGTTCCTTCAACCGCCTCGCACTCTCAACGACGGTCACTCGAAAGAGTTACGGGGCCGTCTGCCATCTTCGGCACTCTACGTGAGGAGGCGTTCACGGTGGAGACATGCGCGACGTACCCCCGAACTTTCACCACAACCCATGCCCCATTCAGCCCCTTTTCTTCCCCTTTGATGGTGTCCGGAGCTAGATTCGCAATGAGTCATATTTTCATCTCCTTTGATCGTAGTTGTACGGTCGTGGACACCGGATCCGCCCAGTAACGGCTACAAGGGGTCACGCAATGGCAGATTTCTCCCGCCTTCCCGGACCGAACGCGGACCTGTGGGACTGGCAGCTCCTGGCTGCCTGCCGCGGGGTGGACAGCTCGCTCTTCTTCCACCCGGAGGGCGAGCGGGGTGCCGCACGCAGCGCACGCGAGAACTCGGCCAAGGAGGTCTGCATGAGGTGCCCGGTACGCGCCGAGTGCGCCGCGCACGCGCTGGCGGTGCGCGAGCCGTACGGCGTGTGGGGCGGCCTGACCGAGGACGAGCGCGAAGAACTGATGGGGCGGGCACGCAACCGGCTGGTGTCGGCGTCGGGCGCCGGCGGACACGCCACCGCCTCGAACACCTGAAGGAACGTTTCTCCGGAAAGGAACCCCGGGCACGCTCGCGTGCCCTTGCTCTGTGAGCCGCTCGCCTGCTCTGTGAGCCACTCGCCGGCGGCCCGGTGCCGTCAGGCGGCCGAGGCGGCTTCCCTCACCTGGCGGCGGCCGCCGCCAGCTTCTCCAGCGTCGCGGTGACAGCGGGGACCTGGGCGAGGTCCGGCAGGGTGAGCGCGACGATCTCCCGCCGCACGGCGGGCTCCAGGTCCACGGTGCGCACGCCGCGCGGCCGCAACGACTCCAGCGCGAGCTGCGGCAGGACCGCGACCCCGAGTCCCGCGCCGACCAGGCCGGCGACGGCCGGGTAGTCGTCGGTCGCGAAGTCGATGCGCGGGGTGAAACCCGCCGTCTCGCACACCTCGACGAGCTGTCCCCGGCAGCGCGGGCAGCCCGCGATCCACGGCTCCCCCGCGAGCTCCCCGATGGCGACCGACCCCGCACGGGCCAGCCGGTGCCGTTCCGGCACGAGCCCGACCAGCCGGTCCGACAGCAGCGGCCGCACCACCAGGTCCTCCCATTCCTCCGCACCGGCCGCGCCCTCGTAGCGGAAGGCCAGGGCCACGTCGCAGTCACCCTCGCGCAGCATCCGCACGGAGCGGGGCGGTTCGGCCTCCTCCAGGGAGACCCGGGTGCCGGGGTGGGCGTCGCGCAGCGCGGCGAGGGCGGTCGGCACGAGCGTGGAGCTGCCGCTGGGGAACGACACCAGCCGCACCCGTCCGGCGCGCAGGCCGGCGATGGCCGCGACCTCCTCCTCGGCGGCGGTGAGCCCGGCGAGGATGCCCGCCGCGTGCCGCACCAGCGCCTCGCCGGCCTGGGTCAGCCGCATCTCGCGGCCCGTACGGATGAGCAGCGGCGTTCCGACGGACCCCTCCAGGGCCTTCATCTGCTGGCTGACGGCGGGCTGGGTGCACCCCAGCTCGCGGGCGGCGGCGGAGAAGGAACCGGTGGAGGCCACGGCGCGCAGCACGCGGAGGTGGCGGGCTTCGATCACACCGCCAGGATACGCGCAGAGATAAGCCCGCCTTTGATCAAGCGGGGATTAATGCGTCGACGCTTTGATGTGCATGCCTTACCGTGCACCGCATGAAGCTTCTGTCTGTGAACCTGGGCCGCCCGAAGTCCGTCCCCTACACGGGCCAGCGCGACGGCCTGACCGGCATCGACAAGCGTCCGGTGGACGGGCCGGTGCGGGTGTCGGCGCCCGGCCCGAAGGGCGTCGGCGGAAGCGGTCTGGCCGGGGACGCGGTGTGCGAGACGCGGCACCACGGCGGGGACGACCAGGCGGTGTACGCGGTGGCCCGCGAGGACCTCGACGAGTGGGAGCGCACCCTGGGGCGCACGCTGCTCGACGGCTCGTTCGGCGAGAACCTCACCACCGAGGGGGTCGACGTGTCCGGCGCGCTGATCGGCGAGCGCTGGGCCGTGGGACCCGAGGCGGTCCTGGAGGTCACCTCCGGGCGTGTCCCGTGCCGCACCTTCCAGGGCCATCTGGGTGAGAAGGGCTGGGTGAAGCGGTTCACGGAGCGGGCCGCGCCGGGGGCCTACCTGCGAGTGATCACGCCCGGCGAGGTGCGCGCGGGGGACGCCGTACGCATCGTCCACCGCCCGGACCACGACGTGACGGTGGCCCTCCAGTTCCGGGCGGTGACGACGGATCGCGAGCTGCTCCCCCGGCTGCTGGCGGCGGGGGACGCGCTGCACCCGGAGGCGCTGCGCCGGGCGCGGGAGCATGTGGAGAAGTCAGGGGCGACGGTGGAGGTCTGACCGCACGTCGGGGCGTGTCCTGGAGGACCCGTGCCCGCACGGCCCGCAGAGCGGACGCCCGCCCTCCGGGTCACTACTCTTGGGCCATGACAACGGCTCTGATTACGGGATCGACGGCGGGAATCGGTGCCGCGTTCGCGCGGCGGCTGGCGGCCGACGGCCACGACCTGGTGCTCGTGGCCCGGGACACCGCACGCCTGCGGGAACAGGCGACCGAGCTGCACGACCGCCACGGCATCGAGGCGGAGGTGCTCACCGCCGACCTGGCCGAGGACAAGGGCATCGAGGCGGTGGAGCGCAGGCTCGCCGACCGCCGCAACCCCGTCGACCTGTTGGTCAACAACGCCGGGTTCGGGCACAAGGGCCGCTACCTCGAGGTCCCCATGTCCGACGAGCTGACGATGCTCAAGGTCCACTGCGAGGCCGTGCTGCGGCTGACGTCTGCGGCGGTGGAGGCCATGCGGGAGCGCGGACGCGGCGGGGTCGTGAACGTCGCCTCGACCGCGGCGTTCGTGCCGCGCGGGACGTACGGCGCGTCCAAGGCATGGGTCGTGCAGTTCACGCAGGGCGCGGCGCAGGACCTGGCCGGTCACGGCGTACGCCTGATGGCGCTGTGTCCCGGCTTCGTGCGCACCGAGTTCCACCAGCGGGCCGGCATGGGCACGGACAACATCCCGCGGTGGATGTGGCTGGACGCGGACAAGGTCGCCGCGACGGCACTGGCGGACCTGGCCCGGGGCAAGTCGCTGTCCGTTCCGGACCCGCGGTACAAGGTGCTGATGGGCGCGTCGAAGCTGGTCCCGCGGAACCTGCTGGGTGGCATCTCCTCCAGGACCGGCCGCAAGTACGGGCCCCGCTGACGGCTCCGCGGGCGCGCCGGGACGCGGGCCGCGCCCCGGAGGAGAATGGGGCAGGACAGGACCCGCAGCGCGCCGGCCCGGACCCGGGTGGCCGGAGGTGACGTCATGACCTTCGTACAGCTCATCGACTGCAGGACCAGCCGGTTCGAGGAACTCGACCGGCTCATGAACCAGTGGGTGGAGCAGACCAGGGGGAGGCGGACGGCGACGCACGCGGTGGTCGGCA
Source organism: Streptomyces sp. BJ20 (assembly GCF_022869105.1). Lineage (NCBI taxonomy): Bacteria > Bacillati > Actinomycetota > Actinomycetes > Kitasatosporales > Streptomycetaceae > Streptomyces > Streptomyces sp. BJ20. Next base: position 737,474 of record NZ_CP094918.1, on the reverse strand, counting down.
AGGACCGCGGCGACACGTCGCACCTGGTGGAGATCGTGGAGTTCCCCTCGTACGAGGAGGCGATGCGGAATTCGAAGCTGCCGGAGACCGACCGGATCTTCCGGGAGATGAGCGCCCTGTGCGAGGGGACGCCGACCTTCACCGACCTCGACGTGGTGCGCGACGCACGGCTGAACGCGGACACGGCCCGCCGCTTCTTCGAGATCGTGACCGCCTCGCACGACCTGTCCCCGCTGACGGGGCTGGTCGAGGAGGACTACCGGGACCACGACCCGGCGAACGAGCAGGACGTCGTCGGCCTGAAGGACCTGCGCCGCGAGCTGGACGCGTGGCGCGCCGGCTTCGACTTCACGTTCCGCGCCGAGGACCGCGTGGCCCAGGGCGACCGGGTCTGCACCCGCTGGAGCTGGGAGGGCATCCACAAGGGCGACTTCCTCGGCATCCCGGCCACGGGCCGGCGGGCCACCATGACCGGCATGACCGTCTTCCGCTTCAGCACCTCCGGCAGGGTCGCGGAGGGCTGGTGGCAGTACGACCGGCTGGGACTGCTGCGGCAGCTGGGGGCGGTGGAGCCGCCGGAGCTGTGACGTCGGTCGGCGATCGCCTCTGACGCAGGCGTCGGTGTCCTGGCGTGCGACCAGGATCTGCTCCTGTTGTCAGGGGAGGATCACGACAGCAGTCGGTACGGACCCTCCCTCCGCTGTCCACGGCGGTGCTCGGTGCCCGCTGCTCCCGCCCCCCGTGAGCGTTGGTTCCAGCCCGGCGCTCCGGCTTCCGCTGGGAGCAGGAAGGGCTTCCGCACTTGGACGACAGGATTTCGCCGCCCTGGGAGCTGCCCGTCGCCAGGACTCGCCTGTCCTCCCCGAGCAGTTTCTCCCACAGGCTTCAACCGGGGTGGATCCCGGCCAGGGAGTTCAGCAGAGCGGCCAGGCGTTCGGCGCTGTCCCTGCTTCCGTCACCGAAGGTGAGCGAGCGGTAGGGGTGTTTCAGGAGGACGTAGCTGGAGACGTACCCGCCTCCCTGGCGGTAGTGGCCGGCGACCCGGACGCTCTCCGCCGTGATCTCGTGAGCGCCGAGCTCTTCGTAGGTCAGGCGTCCGCTCCTCTTGGGCAGGTGGACCGCCGTGTCGGTGAAGACGAGGTAGCCGTCGTGGCTTCGCCCTACGGGGAGGAAGTTGTTGAAAAGGTGCCAGCGGTGACCCCCGTCCCAATAGCCGAGGATCTTTTCGCCGGCCACACCGGGTGTGGTCTTCCGCAGGTGTCTCAGGCCCGGGTCGTCGTCCGGCGGCCTGATCACCAGCCCCAGGGCCAGCGGTGCGCCGCGCAGGACGCGGCAGATCTCCTCCGTGTTCGCGCCGGCGGATGGTCTGCCGGTCACCTTGTCAGAGACCGGTTGCTGGGGGTTGAGCGCGACCGTCACGGGTCTTTTGAGGAAGAGGGAGGCCGTCGGCTGCTGGGCCTGCCCCACGAAGCGCTGCCTGAGGTACTCCGCCAGGTCGAGGATGGAGACAACGCCGTCCCGGTCGAGGTCGGCGTCGCCGGTCCTGAGCCCTTCGACCATTGCGGTGACGTACAGGGAAGTACGGGGTGCACCGATCTTGCGGAGCTTCCCGGAGGGTTCCATCGCCGCCTGTACCTCATCGGCGGAGGTCAGTACGGCGAAGCCGGAGCCGGCCTCTTGCAGGCGGGCTCCCAGGCCCACGGAGCTGGGACCGCGGTGGGTGAGGACCCGCTTGACCCGCCCGCTGTAGCAGCAGTCGATGCTCAGGACGATCTGTTCCGAGGCGCAGGTCTCCAGGAGTTCGGCGAGCAGGGTGACGGGGAATCCGGTGGCCTCGATGTGTCCGCTGTGCGAGTCGCGCAGCACCAGGTGGAGGCGGAAGGTGTCGTCGAGCCAGCCGTGGCAGGAGAAGTGGAGGAACAGGATGTCGGTCCGCTTCGACTCCTTGAACAGTTTCGACACCGCGAGCTGCGCCTCCGAGGCGGTCACGTCGAACAGCCGCTGCACGGTGTAGCCGCCGATGTCCTGACGCGACAGCACGGTGCTGAGTTCGGCGAGGTCGTGGAAGGGCGCGGCGAGTTCGGCGAAGGACCGGTCCTGGTAGCGGGAGCAGCCGATCAGCAAGGCCCGCCGCTCGGTCACGTCGAGTCCCCGTTCCCGTTCGGCGGGGGTCCCTGGTCGTCGGGGGTGGGGTCCTGATCATCCGGCGGGACTTCCCGGCCGTCCAGCCAAGAGTCGATCAGCCGCCGTTGGTCCTCGGCGGACAGGCCGGTCACCTCCATCGCCTCACCGTCCCGGCGCCGGAGCCACACCTTGCGCCCGGGACGCAACGCCGACCAGCCTCCGAACAACTGGACGCCCTGAAGGATCACCGCCGCCACGGGGGCGAACTCGACCGACAGCCGCAGCACTTCGGCTAGACCCTCACCAGCTCGGGACCCCGGTGCCGGCGGGGGGCCCGCCTTTCCCCTGGCCGTGGTCCCGGACAGCCGGTTCAGTTCACGGGTGAGCTGGGCGGAAGCCAGCTCCATCGACCTGTCCCCGTCCCCCCGCCCTGGTTCGAGCACCACCTCGAAGTCGATCGCCCTGCCGTCCGCCCCCATGGCCCCCTGCCCTTCCAATGCTGAGAACGGCTTCTCCCCGTCCGGAAGAAGCGACGGGGTATTACCCTGCGGCTCCTGCCCTCACTCCCCGTCAGCGACGGCGGTCTCCGGTGAGGCTCGCCGTCCGTAGACGTGGGGACGTCCGTAGACGTGGGGACGGGCCTCACTGGATGAGCTTCACGAGCTCACCGCCTGCCTTGTAGAAGGCGAAGAGGCCGGGGGCCACCGACAGGAGCGGCCGGAGCCTGCCTCTCAGCGGATACCAGCGGGGCGCCTCGGACAGGAGCATCCCCTGAACGGAGAGGTAGGCGGCTTCCGTCTCCCCGGCGGAGCGCCCGTGCGCTGCGGTCGGCTCGCCGGAACGCCTTGGCAGCCGCCTCCTCGCCACGGCCCTTCTCCGGACGACGGACTTCCCACGGCTGCCACCCCTGACCGAGGTGGTGAGCCCGCGTGACGCGGCGGTCCGGCCCTCACGCTCCAGCAGCCGTCTCTTCACCTCCGCCCTCTTACGGACGATGATCTTCCGATGGTTCCTCACCATCACCCAGAGAAGAGCCAGCACGATTCCCAGGTTCGCCAGGATTCCCAGCAGCGCCATGGCACCGATGACCGCGTTCCCCGATCCGCCGGGAGCGCCCTGCAAGAGGTAGGCGACGGCGAACAGAGAGACCGCGAAGTTCAGGAACCCCAGATAAACGATCGCGTTGACTTCGCCGACCGGCTTCCACCCGAAGTCGTCGTCGCGATCCCTCGGCACGTACTGGAATTCCCAGTGCTTCCGGGAGTTGATCGAGAACATCACAAGTTTCTGGTAGATGTAGGCCTGCTTCGCCGCGAAGTAAATGCCGAACATCCCGACACCGATCCAGGTGAGGGCCAGTCCGAAATGCTCTTCGTAATTTGCCCACCACGAGGCGCGCAGCACCTCCTCGCTCGGATGTTCCCTCGAGATGGCGGAGAGATCGGAGAAGGCGCGGCCACCTTTGTAGGCCGCCCAGTACAGGTAGCAGCTCCCGAGGAAGCTGAAGGCCAGCAGCACCCCTTTGACCCAGCGCGCGGGACGGATCCTCTCGTGGAGGAGTGCGAGCCGCTCGGCGAGTCGTCCCTCCCTGAATTTCACCGACTTGACGAGCCCGGAAGCCACGAGACCCCTCTGGAGGCCGGCCAGTCTCTTGATCAGGATCAGATAGATCGTCACCGCCAGCGTCGAGGTGAAGCCGAGGGCGACGCTCGGCAGATCGGCGACGAGAGGCAGCTCGCGGCACTCCGAGGGCCGCTCCTGGAGGGCGGGGATCGCCAAGTGCAGAAGGGTGGAAGGGGGGCAGTCCGCCGACGACTCCACACCGATCCATGCACATGCGCCATAGACGAGGCCCATAACCGCGAGAGGGACGCCAGGGATGAAGACCGCCTGCCAAAACCTCCCCCTCGGAGTGATTTTATCCGCATAGGAATCCAGGGCGTCGCGAACTCTTATGTGGGCGCTCCTGGTTTTAGATATGAGCGGACTCCAGAGCCTCACGGCACGCCCCCTGTCGTACACGTGCGAAAGGATGCGCTTGATCGACACCCCTCCTTGAAGATTAACCGATACCCCTATCGGATAGCCATACACATTCCCACACATCTTTCATCACTCCCATGAGATCGAACTGAACTCGATAAGCAATACGATGGGAATATGTGATTACCTGATCAGGTTCGATCGGAAAGAGTGAGAGTCTTACCATCCGAGAGCTGACAGGCCCAGCTCGGGCGATGCGGTCGGGCGTCGGCAAGGCCGGGGCGGGGCTGTGACGGTGACGGCCGAGGAGCGGCAGGGGGCGGGGCCTCGCTGGACCGGGTGCGACTGCTGCTGATCCCGGACGCATGGCTGTCCGGCCGCGGCGACGGTTGTTCGAGGTGCTTCCGTTGTACGAGGCGGCCACGGCGCTGCTCGCGTTCTGGCGGCGGCGCGGTGCGGACGGCGAAGTCGTGCACGACTTCACGGACCCGATCTGAAAACCCGTTTCCTCGGCGACCTGTACCAGGGCCTGTCCGAGCACGCGCGTAAGACGTACGCGCTGCTCCAGACGCCGGTGTTCGTGGAGGAGTTCATCCTCGACCTGCCGCTGAAACCGGCGGTGGAGGAGTTCGGCTCGGATACCGAGCCTTCGCCACCTCCCCCTTCATGGCAACCAACACCCCCCTCCCGCCCACCTCCCGGTCCACCGCGTCCACCAGCTCCGGCCGGGGAATCCGCCGCCCCTGCTCCACCGCCGCGATCTGCGCCTCGCCGTACCCGACCCGCTCCCCCAACTGCGCCTGCGTCAGCCCCGCGGCCTCCCGCAGCAGCATCATCTGACGGCCGAAGCAGCGCAGGAACTCCCCGTTGGAATCGGCGCCCGCGCCGCCCTCCACGCCCGCACCCGAGTCCGCTCCCGACTCCATCGCGCCCGCCCCTCCCTCAGCCGTGCCGAGGCCGCCGCCCTGTCGGAGGGTGAGGGCACGGGGCACGACGTGGAGAGGTATCTCGTGCAGTTGTGGCCTGCCAAGCCGTGACCGCGGCACGGACGAGCCGGGTCGGATGCCGTCCCGCCCGTCCGCCCGCCGTCGGGGTCAGGAACGGATCTTCACGAGGAACCCGTCGTCCATCCCGTCGATGATGCGGTTCTTCGCGTAGAAGCTGCGCAAAATGTTGCCGCCCGCCACGTTCTCAGCCGCGGGGATCGGCTTCACGGAGAAGTTGAACTCCTCGCTTCCGAGTCGTGGTCCGCCTCTGCGGCACCCGGCAGGTCGAACAGCAGACCCGGCCTCTTCACGCAACGCATGCGTGCGAGCACTCAACGTGCGGTAGCGTCGGCTCGACATCACGTCTTCCGCGTGCCACGCCGGGCACGGAACGAAGGCGACCCCCGCGGCGGTTGCAGCCGTCCGCGAGGGCCTGAACCACCAGTGGAAGTTAGGGCTCCCACCGTGATTTACCGGCACCATATCGCGCCCCCGCGCGCCTTCTCCCAGTTCTCCCACGACCTCATTCGGCACCCCCGGCTGTCCTCCGACGCCGTGCGGCTGCTGACCTGGCAGCTCTCCCTCCCCGACGGGGCGCGCGAGTCGTTGTCGCGCACCGCCGAACGCGCGCGTATCGGGGCGTGCGCCTTCACGCGGGCCAAGCGGCAACTCAAGGAGGAGGGCTTCGTGCACGAGCGTCGGCTCCAGGGGCCCGGCGGCCACTGGATCACCCAACAGCTCGTCTCCAACGTGCCGTTGACCGCCGTCGAGGCCGCGAAGATCCTCGCGCGGATGCCCGTGCACCCATCCTCCGCCGACGCGTCACCGCAGGTCGCTCCGAGTCCCCGTCTTCCGACCGTCGGTATTCCGACCCCTCCGCTCACCGACGGTCATCCGAAGAAAGACCCCGGGGAAAACACCTCCCACCGTCCCGCCGAGCCGGAGCGGCAGCCGGACCCGGCCCCGAAGCCCGAACCCGCCCCGGAGACGTCCGAGACGTCCGAACACTCCGAAGCCGCCCGCGCCCTCGTCGCCGCCCTCCCCCATCTCTCCCCTGACCTGCGCCGCATCCCCCGGGGCATGCATGACGAACTGGCCCGCCTCGTCGCCCGCTGGCTCGCGGCCGGCCACACCCCCACCGCCGTCCGCACGCACATCCTGCGCGGCCTCCCCGACGATGGCACCCCCGTCCACCGCCCCGGCGGCCTCCTGCGCTACCTGCTCCGGGACGTGCCACCCGCCCCCGCCCCCGGCATCACTCCAGTCTCCGAACAACCCTCCCCCGCACGCCCGTCCAGCCGCCTCGCCGCCCTCCGCGAATGCGAGGGCGACCACGTACAAACGACCCTCTTCCGCCCGGCCGGCGACGAAACCCTCTGCCGACGCTGCCTCGACTCACCACCCCTCCATACCGGTCCTCTGGACGGCGGCCCGGTGGCACACCCATTGAAGGAACGGGTCTGAGCAGAGTGGGGAAGGCCACCGCAGAGGACAGCAGCCCGGACCGTCACCAAGAGGAAGGAAGTGACCTCCTACCGCCATGGCGAGCGCCCGGCGCGCCCGGCCCACACCGCCGAACTCTCGGTTGGCAGCAGGACGGACACACCTCTTCTCTTCCGCCTTTTTCCCGCCCGTTTCCCTCACGTCCGGGTGAAAGCATCCGGGCCGAGCGCCACCATGGACTCGGGCAGTGCGTACCGTGGCGTGATCGGACTGTGCAGGGAGAAGGAGGTGCGGCATGAGCGTCGAGCTCGAAGTGAGTCTGAGGGGCCCCCACGTCGGCATGGACGCGCAGGAATCACTACGCACCATACAGAGCGTGCTGTCGCTGCTGCGTGAGCTGGAGAACACCGAGACGGAGCGGTCGAGCCGCCACCACACCCGGTGGGCCTTCAGCGAGCTGCGTCTGGGCAGCGTGACGTGTGTCCTCGAACCCCTGCGGATCGGCGAGCACTCCGATTACCGGGTCGTGGAGCGGGTGCTGCGCACGGCTGTGTCCGGACTTGCGGAAGCCGAGACCGTGGAACGCATTCCGGCCGGCTGGACCACCCGTGCGGCATCGCTGGGGCAGCAGATCGCCCGTTCCCTGGGAGCCTCACCCGATATCGGTATGTTCATCGCCGTACGTGCCGACGGAGCCGCACTGCGGACAGCTGAGGTCACCCAGCGGACGGCGCTCCACCTCCGGGCCGCCACCCGTGCGAGGCTGCGCACTTTCGGTTCGCGACGGGGTCGCCTCAGCGGCCTTGTGGAGGAGAGGCATCGCCGCCCCCGTGCCGTACTGCGAACCGAGGTCGGCAACGAGGTGGTCCCCGTCTACTTCGACGACGACCTGGACACCGAGCTGCGGCGGGCGTGGCGACGCGACCGGGTGGAGATCACCGGGGAGATCACCGAGAACGCCCACGGACAGGTGGTGCGGATGCGGGCGCGAGAGATCGAACTCCTCCCGACGGAACCGCGGCTCTCCGACGACGAGCTGCGGGCCGGTTTCTGGCCGGACATGACCGACGGCCGGGACTCGGTGGACTATGTGGAGGCTCTGCGTGAGGGAAACTGACCGCCCCGGGTCGGTCTACCTGGACAGCAACTGCTTCATCGACTGGGCCCAGGGCACGGGTTGCCCGCGCGAGGCGGAGAGCATGCTGCGGGCTGCCAAAGCCGGTCACGTACGCCTCTACACGTCCACCGTGACCCTGGCCGAAGCACGCGGTACCTCCGCGAGCGCCCACCGATCGCGTATCCGGACGCTGCTCCAGGAGCCCTACGTCACGCTGGTGGAGGTGACACGCCGAGTCGGTCTCATCGCCAACGACATCACGGCGGAGAAACCGAAGATCAGGGGCCTGGACGCCATCCATCTGGCATGCGCGATCTTCGCCGGCGCCGACGTCTACGTGTCGCGCAACTTCCGCGACTTCACGCCGGGGGACGTGTGCAAGGGAGTCCTGATGCGCACACCCTTCGAGTACGGCGGCCCGGGTCTCTTCTCCGGCTCGGACACCGACTGAGCGCCCAGCGGCCCAGCAGGTTCGGGTACCGCCGCGCTCCGAGCCCGGCAGGCCCAGCGAGTTGTCAGACGGACCTGACACACTGCGCGCCATGACGCCACACGACCGGTTCCGTACCGCCGCTCCCCGGGCCCTGCGGGACCCCGGAGCCCTGCGCGCCCGGCTGGAGGCGGTCCATGGCGAGCCCGCCGTGCGGCCCCTGAACGAGTGGGTGGAGAAGCTGCGCACGCGGCTCGGGGACGGGGAGTCCGTGCCGTGGTTCGACCCCGCGTCCGGCGGCGTCAAGGCGCGCAGCCTGTTCCTGCTGGAGGCGCCAGGACGGAAGGCGATGGGCGCGGAGGCGGAGCTGCGGCGGACCGGCAGCGGGATCATCTCCGTCGACAACGACGACCCGACGGCCCGCAACTGTTGGATGCTCCGCGAGGAGGCCGGACTGCCGTACGCCGAGTCCCTGCACTGGAACATCGTGCCCTGGTACCTGGGGACCGCCGACCGCATCGCCGCTCCCGGCCGGTCCGAGATACAGCGGGCGGCCCCCTTCCTGCACGAGATCATCTCGATGCTGCCCGCGCTGGAGGTCGTCGTGCCGATGGGCCGCAAGGCGCAGGCCGGCTGGGCGGCGTACCAGGAGACCTACGCGCCGAAGGTGCACACGCTGCCCACCTGGCACCCCAGCCCGCGCGTGTTCGCGTCCCGGCCCGCCGCACGGCAGGAGATCCTCGACGTCCTTCGCACGGCGGAACGCATCCTCTCCGGCGGCGCTGTCACCGGCGCCTGACAGGATGCGCGCCATGGCATCGAGAGGCGACAGCGACGAGGCGTACGTGATCGGTCTGTGCGACCGCATCCTCGGCGAACCGGCCCTGACGCAGCACCGGTTCGACTGGCTGCTGGGCGACCCGGGGGCAGGGGGCCGTCAGGTCAGGCTGCCGGTCGACGCGTACTGGCCCGGCCACCGGCTGGTGGTCGAGTACCGGGAGCTCCAGCACGACCAGCCGATGCCCCACTTCGACAAGCCGGACCGGCTCACCGTGAGCGGCGTCCACCGGGGCGAGCAGCGGGCCCTGTACGACGCCCGCCGCGACACCGAGATCCCCGCCCACGGGCTGCGGCTGGTCGTGGTCCGGCCGGCCGACCTCGACGCGGACGGGCGCGGGCGGCTGCGGCGCAGCGAGGAGGCCGACCTGACGACGCTGCGGAAGATGCTGGCCCGGGAGAGCGACGAGGACCGGGTCACCGACGCCTTCCGCGCCTGGCTGCTCGGCGAGGGGTGGACACCGGTCGAGCCCACGGACCGCTGGACCGACCTGGAAGCGGTGCGCGGCGAGGAGCGGCTGATCTGCGAGGCCAAGGGCCGCACCAAGGAGAAGGGCATAGACGCGGACATCGCCTACGGACAGCTGCTGCGCCGCATGACGAGCCAGGACGCCCGCATACGGTACGCACTCGTCGTGCCGTCCTCGTCCGTCAAGGCCGCCGAGCGGGTTCCGGCGCACGTCCGCGAGCTGCTGCGGATCGACGTGTACGAGGTCACGGACGACAACACGGTGTGCCCGCTGCTCGCATGACGGGCGCCGTACCGACGGCCGGCACAGCGAAGGCCCGCACGCGGACGCGGCGAGGGCCCGGCTCCCCGTCGGGTGGACGGGAAGCCGGGCCCTCACACGGTGTCCGGCGGCCTCGCGGCCGTCAGAGTGGCCCCCTGGCCGTCAGGGCGAACTGAGCGTCGTCAGTGGGCGTGGCCGTGGCCGTGACCACCGGCGGCGGCCGGCTCTTCCTCTTCCTTCTTCTCGACGACCAGGGTCTCGGTCGTCAGCAGGAGGGAGGCGATGGAGGCGGCGTTCTCCAGAGCGGAGCGGGTGACCTTGACCGGGTCGATGACGCCGGCCTTGATCAGGTCGCCGTACTCGCCGGAGGCGGCGTTGTAACCGCTGCCCTTCTCCAGCTCGGCGACCTTGGAGACGATGACGTAGCCCTCGAGGCCGGCGTTCTCGGCGATCCAGCGCAGCGGCTCGACGGCGGCCTTGCGGACCACGGAGACACCGGTGGCCTCGTCGCCGGTCTTGCCGAGGTTGCCCTCGAGGACCTTGACGGCGTGGACCAGCGCGGAGCCACCACCGGAGACGATGCCCTCCTCGACCGCGGCGCGGGTCGCGGAGATGGCGTCCTCCAGACGGTGCTTCTTCTCCTTCAGCTCCACCTCGGTGGCGGCGCCGACCTTGATCACGCACACGCCGCCGGCCAGCTTCGCGAGGCGCTCCTGGAGCTTCTCGCGGTCCCAGTCGGAGTCCGTGGCCTCGATCTCGGCCTTGATCTGGCCGACGCGGCCCTGCACGTCCTCCTTCTTGCCGGCGCCGTCGACGATGGTGGTGTCGTCCTTGGTGACGGTCACGCGGCGGGCGGAGCCGAGCACGTCCAGGCCGACCTGGTCGAGCTTGAGGCCGACCTCCTCGGAGACGACCGTGGCGCCGGTGAGGACGGCCATGTCCTGCAGCATCGCCTTGCGGCGGTCGCCGAAGCCGGGCGCCTTGACGGCGACGGCGTTGAAGGTGCCGCGGATCTTGTTGACCACCAGGGTCGACAGGGCCTCGCCCTCGACGTCCTCGGCGATGATCAGCAGCGGCTTGGAGGCGTTGGCCTGGATCATCTTCTCCAGCAGCGGCAGGAGGTCCGCGATGGCGGAGATCTTGCCCTGCGTGATCAGGATCTGCGGCTCGTCGAGGACGGCCTCCATACGCTCCTGGTCCGTCACGAAGTACGGCGACAGGTAGCCCTTGTCGAAGGCCATGCCCTCGGTGAAGTCCAGCTCCAGACCGAAGGTGTTGGACTCCTCGACGGTGATGACACCGTCCTTGCCGACCTTGTCCATCGCCTCGGCGATGAGCTCGCCGACCTGCTGGTCCTGGGCGGACAGCGCGGCGACGGCGGCGATGTCGGACTTCTCGTCGATCGGGCGGGCGGTCGCGAGGAGGTCCTCGGACACGGCGGCGACGGCGGCGTCGATGCCCTTCTTCAGGGCGGCCGGGGAGGCGCCGGCGGCGACGTTCTTCAGGCCCTCGCGGACCAGCGCCTGGGCCAGCACGGTGGCGGTGGTGGTGCCGTCACCCGCGATGTCGTTGGTCTTGGTCGCCACCTCCTTCACCAGCTGCGCGCCGAGGTTCTCGTAGGGGTCCTCGATCTCCACCTCGCGGGCGATCGTGACACCGTCGTTGGTGATGGTGGGGGCGCCGAACTTCTTGTCGATGACGACGTTGCGGCCCTTGGGGCCGATCGTCACCTTGACCGTGTCGGCAAGCTTGTTGACGCCGCGCTCGAGGGCGCGACGGGCGTCCTCGTCGAACTTCAGGATCTTCGCCATGGCAGCGGGAGCCCTCTCGGAAATCTAGGTGAAATCACTGCGCCCCTGGGCCGCCCGGCTCCTTGTCGGATGCTGGGGCCAGGGGCGCAGTGTTCGAGCAGAAGTACTTGCTACGAGGTCGGGTTCTCCGGGGCGGGCCCCGGGGTCCCCTCTACTTCTCGACTACTTCTCGACGATCGCGAGGACGTCGCGGGCCGAGAGGACGAGGTACTCCTCGCCGTTGTACTTGACCTCGGTGCCGCCGTACTTGCTGTACAGAACGACGTCGCCGACCTTCACGTCGAGCTCGACGCGCTTGCCGTCCTCGAAGCGGCCCGGACCGATGGCCAGGACGACGCCCTCCTGGGGCTTCTCCTTCGCCGTGTCCGGAATGACCAGGCCCGAAGCCGTGGTCTGCTCGGCGTCGAGCGGCTGGACCACGATGCGGTCCTCGAGCGGCTTGATGGCAACCTTGGAGCTGGCGGTCGTCACGATCCGACCTCCCCCTTCGGAGATCTCACGGGGTTAACTGTCTGAGGTGGCGACCAGGTCGATCCGTCGTCGCGGGTGCCGGACCTGCCCGTCGCGTTGTTGGCACTCTCCAGGGGGGAGTGCCAGACCCGAGACTATGACCGCGATTAGCACTCGGTCAAGCGGAGTGCCAATTGCCGTGCGGCGCGTCGGGGGGTGGGGGTGTTTTTCGGCGCGCGGTTGTGTGGTGCCGGTGTTGGTGTGGCCGTCTCCCGGTGCTGCGCCCCCGGACCCCCTGTCGACCCTTCGGGCCTCGTCCTCAAGCGCCGGACGGGCTGGAAGTGACCCCAGGCAGGCTGGAAACGGCCCGGACAGGCCGGGAACGGCCTCGGACGGGCAGTGAGCGGCGCCGGACGGGCAGTGAGCGGCGCCGGACGGGCCTGGAACGGCCCCGGGCAGGCTGGGAACGCCCCGGACTGGCTGGGAACTGCGCCGGACGGGCCGGGAACTGCCCCGGGCAGGCAGGGAGCGGCCCCGGACGGGCCGGAAACGGGCCCCGGGCAGGCAGGGAACGGCCCCGGACGGGCTGAGAGTGGAGCCGGACCGGCTGATAACGGCCCCGGACAGGCCAGGAGAGACGCCGGACGGGCGGGAACGGCCCCGGACAGGCCAGGAGAGACGCCGGACGGGCGGGAACGGCCCCGGACCGGCCGGTAGCGGCCCCGGACCGGCCGGTAGCGGCCCCGGACCGGCCGGTAGCGGCCCCGGACTGGCCGGTAGCGGCCCCGGACTGGCCGGTAGCGGGAGGGCGAGGAGGGCCAGGGCGGGGAGTGGCCTCGCCCCGGCTGGGAGGGACCGGGCTCTACTGCCGGCCTACGTGGTCTTCCAGCCTGCCCACCCTCAGACCCCGCTCGTCCAGTTCCGCCAGGAGCCTCGTCGTGCGTTCCGCCAAGGACAGGGGCGGGGCCTCGCCCGACGGTACGGAGACGATGTCGCCGGGGCGCAGGTGGCGGGGGCCGTGGGTGTAGGTGAGGTGGCCGTCGGGTTCCAGGGTCACGCGCCACAGGACCACCGCGGCGATGCCGCACTCCGCGGCGGCGCGCAGGGTGGCGGTGTCGTGCCGGCCGTAGGGCGGCCGGAAGAGACGGGGGCGGATCCCGAAGCGGGCGGCGAGTTTGCGCTGCTGGCCGCAGATCTGGGCGCGCTGGGCGGCGAGGGGCAGGCCGGGCAGGGCCGGGTGGTCGAGGGTGTGGTTCTGGAGGTTGGCGCCGACCGCGCGGAGGCGGGCGAAGTGGCCGTAGCCGGGGCCGATCACGCTGTCGGTGAGGAACATGCTGACCGGCAGCCTGCGCTCGCGCACGAGGTCGATGAAGCGGGGGTCGCGTTCGGCGCCGTCGTCGTAGGTGAGGAAGACGACCGGGTCGTCGGTGGGGACGTGGTCGACGACCGGCGGGAGCGGCGCCGGGGCGACGGCGGTGGCCGGGCCGCCGGCGCGGGAGGAGAGGTTTCCCGCGCCGGACGGGGCGGCACATCCGAAGGTCGCGGCGAGCAGCAGGGCGAGGGCCGCCGGGAGGAGCCCCGGGATCGTCCCGCGCCGCCGCCTCACAGGTAGTCCTCCAGCCTGGCCACGGCGTATCCCTCGGCCGTGACCTTGTCGAGGAAGCGGCGGATCATGTCGCGCATGGTGCCGTCCCAGTCCTCGCGGCCCCGGAAGTGGGACAGCACGATGTCGCCCGGGTGGATCTTCCGGTCCCACTCGCGGTACTCCCAGCGGTCGGCGAAGACCTCCTCGTTCCACAGCGGGACGTGGGTGATGCCGCAGCTCTTCGCGGCGCGCAGGGTCGCCTTGTCGTAGTTCCCGTAGGGCGGGCGGAAGAGGGCCGGGCGGGTCCCGTAGCGCTTCTCGATGACGTCCTGCATGCCGCAGATCTCGCGCTTCTGCCGGGCGTGCGAGAGGGCCGGCAGGTACGGGTGGCGGAGTGTGTGGTTGTGCAGGGCCACGCCCCGTTTCTGCATGTCCTTGAAGTAGCCGTAGTCCTCCTCGACGAGGTAGTCGCTGAGGAAGGCGCTGTACGGCACCTTCAGCTCGGTCATCATCCGCAGGAACTCGGGGTCCTTCTCGGCGCCGTCGTCGATGGTGAGGAAGACGACCTTCTCCTCCACCGGGACGGTGGTGAAGACCGGCGGGAGGTCCAGCCGTTCGTGGCCGTCGACCTCGAAGCCGTCGCGGGTGGTGATGCGCGGCTTCTTCGCCGGGGGCGGCGGGGCCGCCAGGGGGACCTTCTTCAGGCCCCAGCGTTTCGCCGCGGCGGCGCGGGCGGCCTGCGCGGCGCGCAGCTTCTCGGCGTAGGAGTCGAGGGCGCGGGCCGGGGGCGCCTGGAGGGGCTGGCCGCCGGCCGGTTCGACCGTGTCGCTGTCCTTGCCGCAGCCCGAGGCGAGAGCGGCGAGCGCGAGGGCGGCGAGACCGGTCCGCGCCCCCAGCCGTCGCATCCGCTTCTTATCGTTTTGTCCTACTACTCGCATGGAGCCGGATCCTCGCAGCCGCCCGGCCCGTGTCCCGCCCGACACCGCGGCCGGGAGCGCACGGTCCACCGACTGGCCCACAATGACCCGGTGAACGACCTCGCCCCGCTCCTCACCCCCGAAGGCCGCGCCCTCCTCGACGAGGTACGCGACACCGACCCGGCGCACGAACTCGCCGTCGCGACCCGGCTGCGCCGGGACCACCCCGCCGAGCTGGTCTCGGCGGCCCTCGGCCAGGCGCGGCTGCGGCAGCGGGCGGTGGCGAAGTTCGGGGCGGAGGACGCGGCGCGGATGTTCTTCACGCCGAACGGGGTGGAGCAGTCGACCCGGCGCGGTGTCGCCGCGTACCGGGCGGAACGGCTGCGGGCGGCGGGCGTACGGTCGGTCGCCGACCTGTGCTGCGGGATCGGCGGCGACGCGATCGCGCTGGCCCGCGCCGGCATCCGTGTCCTGGCCGTCGACCGGGACCCGCAGACGGCCGCGGCCGCCCGCGCCAACGCCGAGGCGCTCGGTCTCGCCGGCCTGATCGAGGTGAGCGAGGCGGATGTGACGGAGGTCGACACGTCCGGCTACGACGCCGTGTTCGTGGACCCGGCCCGGCGCTCGTCGAAGCGCGGCCGGATCTTCGACCCGGAGGCGTACTCGCCTCCCCTGTCGTGGGCGGTGCGGGCGGCGCTTAAGGCGCCTCGGGCCGCCGCGCTGAAGATCGCGCCCGGCATCCCGCACGAGGCGGTCCCGGCCGAGGCCGAGGCGGAGTGGATCTCCGACGGCGGGGACGTGAAGGAGGCGGTCCTGTGGTTCGGCACCGCCCCGGGCACGGTCCGCGCGACCCTGCTCCCGGGCCCGCGCACCCTGGTCTCCCGCGGCCTCCCCGACCCCGAGGTCCGCCCCGTCGGCCGCTACCTGTACGAGCCCGACGGCGCCGTCATCCGCTCCCATCTGGTCGCCGAGGTCGCCGAGCCCCTCGACGGCGGCCTGATCGACCCGACCATCGCCTACGTGACGTCCGACGCGCTGCGCGAGACGCCGTTCGCCACGGCGTACGAGATCACCGACGTGCTCCCCTTCAACGTCAAGAAGCTGAAGGCCCTGCTGCGGGAGCGGGAGGTGGGCGTCCTGACGGTCAAGAAGCGAGGCTCGGCGGTCGAACCGGAGGAACTCCGCCGCAAGGCCCTCCCGAAACCGCACGGCACGGCATCGGTCACGGTCTTCCTCACCCGGGTCGCGGGGGCCCCGACGATGCTGCTGGGGCACCCGGTGCGCTGAACGCGCGCGGTGCGCGCCCTGAGACGAGAACCCCGAGCACTCGGCCTGCCCACGTCTCCGGCGACCCGGGACCCGCGCACCGGCCGACGCTCACGCCATGCCGCAGACCGGGCATGGCGCCCCGCCACCGTCCGGCGGCCGGGCCTTGACTCCACACGACGTCACGAGCGCCGTGCCGCCGCCCTCGCCACGACAGCGCGGACAGTCGTCCCCCAGTGCCTCAGCCGCACGACGCGGCGCGGCGCGGCACGCGACGGGCATGGCCGCCTGACCGCGCTCCGGCCCCTGAGCGCCCCGACGAGGCAAATCCCACGCGCCCGACCGTCACCACCCGGTCCCGCGGCACCGCGCCCACCCGCCGGACAGCGCGAGCGCCACCAGGCGCTGCCCAGCGCCTCCGCGCGCCGACCAGCCACCGGAACACCCCGCACCGGCACGAATCCCGCGCAACCGGCCGTCACCACCCGGTCCCGCGAACCGCGCCCACCCGCCGGACAGCGCGAGCGCCCGTGCGCGCCGACTTGGGCCCCGCGCACGCCGTGCCCTTCGCCCCGCGGTCCCCCGGCGGCACCGCACCCACCCGACGGCACGAGCGCCGTGCCGCCGCCCCCTCACGGAGTCGGGCGTCAGCCCTCCATCCCCTCCGCCCTCCTCCGCAGCATCTCCCGTTCCCGGGTGTTGCCCGCCAGGTCCGCCGCCCGGGTGAACTCCTCCCGGGCCTCCTTCGTCCGGCCGAGGCGGGACAGGAGGTCGCCCCGGACGGAGGGAAGCAGGTGGTAGTCGCGCAGGGCCGGTTCCGTGGACAGCGCGTCCACCAGTGGCAGTGCCGCCTCCGGGCCCCTCGCCATGGAGACGGCGACCGCGCGGTTGAGTTCGACCACCGGGGACGGTGTGCGGGCGGCGAGCAGGCCGTAGAGGGCGGCGATGCGGTGCCAGTCCGTCTCCTCGTAGCGGTACGCGTGTGCGTGGCAGGCGGCGATGGCCGCCTGGAGGACGTACGGGCCCGGAGGCCCGGAGGCGACCGCGTCGGCGCGGGCGAGAGCGGTGGCGCCGCGGGCGATGAGCATGCGGTTCCAGCGGGAGCGGTTCTGGTCCGCGAGCAGCACCGGCTCGCCGTCGGGGCCGGTGCGGGCGGCGGTCCGGGACGCCTGGAACTCCAGCAGGGCCGTCAGCCCGTGCGCCTCGGGCTCCTTCGGCATCAGCCCGGACAGCACCCGGGCCAGCCGCAGCGCGTCCTCGCACAGCGCAGGCCGCAGCCAGTCGTCGCCGGCGGTGGCCGCGTACCCCTCGTTGAAGATCAGGTAGATGACGTCGAGGACCGAGCCGAGGCGGGCGTCGCGGTCGGGTCCGTACGGCACCTCGAAGGCGACGTTCTTCCTGGCCAGGGCGCGCTTGGCGCGGACGATCCGCTGGGCCACGGTCGTCTCGGGCACGAGGAACGCGCGGGCGATCTCGGCCGTGGTCAGGCCGCCGAGCAGCCGCAGGGTGAGGGCGGTGCGTGCCTCGGCGGACAGCACCGGGTGGCAGGCGGTGAAGACGAGCCGCAGCAGGTCGTCGTCGATGTCGTCCGGGTCGGCGGGCTCCTCGGGCGGGGCCGTCGCCGTCGCCTGGTCCCGGCCGATCTCGGCCAGCTTGCGGGCGTAGGTCTCGCGCCGGCGCACCAGGTCGACGGCGCGGTGGCGGGCGGTGGCCGTGAGCCAGGCGCCCGGGTTGTCGGGCACCCCGTCCCGCGGCCACCGCTCCAGGGCGGCGACCAGGGCGTCCTGCGCGAGTTCCTCCGCGATGCCGACGTCCCTGACGATGCGGGCCACCGCGGCGACCACCCGCGGGAACTCCATGCGGAAGACGGTCTCGACGGCCCCGTCCGGTCCGGCGGTGGGCTGTGGTGTCACAGCCCACCATCAGACACCCGTACGGCCGCACGGCCAAGCGGGACCCTCGGGCCGCCCGTCAGCCCTCCTCGATCTCCCGGACCTCGCAGGTCACCGTCCAGTGCGGCTCGTGCACCTTCAGGAACCGCTTGGTCCACTCGATCGCCTCGGCCCTGTCCTTGGCCTGGAGGAGGGCGTACCCGCCGATGACCTCCTTGGTCTCGGTGAACGGCCCGTCCGTCACGGACAGCCGGCCGCCCTCGTAGTGGACCCGGGAGCCCTGGGCGGTCGGGGTCAGTCCGGCGGTGTCCAGCAGGACGCCGTTCTTGGTCATCTCCTCGATCAGCTCGCCCATCCGCTGCATCAGCTCGGGGCTGGGACCGCCCTCGGGGGCGTTGTTCTCGTCGATCCGGATGAGGGAGAGATAGCGCGGCATGTCGGCTCCTCGTGGTGTGCGGGCCGGGTCCTTCCCGGCCTCTCACCCCTGCGTCGAACGGCGCGGACGGAAATCGACACCGGGCGGGAAGATTCTTCGCCGCGTTCCGGACCTCACGTCAGCGAGGCCCACAGCCGCCCCGCCTCCGGCTCGTCGGGCACCACCCGGTTGGGGTCGGAGGGTGCGGGCAGCACCGGCATGGTCACGGTGGTGACCCGGTCGGCCGTCAGCCCTTCCAGACTGCGCGCGAGGGACGCCAGTTCGCCGAGCGAGTCGAGACCCGTGTCGGTGGTGAGGCCGCCGGTGAGGGCGTCGGCGGCCCGGAACAGCGCGGCCGGGTCCGCCGGCAGGTCCAGCGCGGTGATCTGCCGGACCAGCGCCCTCACCAGGTCCTGCTGGAGCGTGATCCGGTTCAGGTCGCTGCCGTCGCCGACGTCGTAGCGGGTGCGGGCCAGCGCGAGGGCCTGTTCGCCGTCCAGGTGGTGGGTGCCCGCGTCGAGCGTGAGGTGGCTGCGGTCGTCGTCGATGTCCTCGCGGGTGGTGACGGTGACCCCGCCGAGCGCGTCGACCAGGCGGGCGAACCCGGCGAAGTCGATCTCGACGTAGTGGTCCATGCGCACGCCGGTGAGGGCCTCGACGGTCTTCACCGCGCACACCGGACCGCCCACCTCGTAGGCCGTGTTGAACATGACCCCGGACGCCGGCCGTGTCGTGTCCCCGTCCTCCGCGGGGCAGGACGGCCGGTCGACGAGGGTGTCGCGGGGGATGCTGACCACCGTCGCGGAGGTCCGCCCGGCGTCGAGGTGCACGACCATCGCGGTGTCGGAGCGCGCGCCGCCCTCCGGCCCGCCACCGAGCTTCCGGTTCTCCGCGCCGCTGCGCGAGTCGGAGCCGAGCACCAGCAGGTTCAGCCGCCCGGCCGGCAGCGGCGACGCGTCCCCGTACGGCGACGGGGCCGGCGCGGCCGTACTCCGGGCGGGGCGGTCGTCGCCCAGGGCCTGGTCGATGTCGACGCCGCGGATGTTCCCGTCCAGCCGCAGATACGCCCAGGCCGCCGCGCCCGCGCCGAGCACCAGAAGCCCCGCCAGCACACCCCCGACGACCCGCAGCGTCCGTCTTCCGCGCCGGCCGGGCCGTATGTCCGCGCCCCCGGCGTCCCCTCCGGCGCTGTCCCCGCTTGTCCCCTGATGTCCCGTCACAAGCAGGAACGTACGTCCGTAAGATGACGGGCGGCGTTCCCCGGACGTTTTTCTCGCGAAATTCTCAGATTCGCAACTACCTGCCGCCGGACGGCTCAGCGCGCCGCAGGCGCGGCCGTGCTGCTCCGCACCACCAGGCTGGTGGCCAGCTCCACTCGGGTCGCCGCGGCGGAGTCCTCGCCCTTGCCGAGGTCGAGCACCAGCTTCGCCGCCGCCTCCGCCATCTCCGTCAGCGGCTGCCGTACGGTCGTCAGCGGCGGGCCCACCCAGCGGGCCACCGGCAGGTCGTCGAAGCCGACCACGCTCAGGTCCTCCGGAATCCGCAGCCCCAGCTCGCGCGCGGCCTCGTACAGCCCGAGCGCCTGGAGGTCGTTGCCGGCGAACACGGCGGTGGGCCGGTCCTCGCGGCGCAGCAGGGCGAGCCCCCGCTGATAGCCGGCGTCGTGGTGGAAGTCGCCGGAGACGATCAGCTCCGGGTCGGCCGGCAGCCCGGCGGTCTCCAGGGCGGCCCGGTAGCCGTCGACGCGGGCGCGGCTGCACATCATCCGCGAGGGCCCGCTGATCGCGCCGATCCGGGTGTGGCCCAGCTCGATCAGATGGCGGGTCGCGGCGAGCCCGCCCTGCCAGTTGGTCGCGCCGATGGAGGGCACGTCGGTGCCCGGGTCGCCGGCCGGGTCCATCACCACGAACGGGATGGAACGGCTGGTCAGCAGCGCGCGCCCGGACTCGTCGAGACCGGACAGCACGAGGATCACACCGTGCGGGCGGCGGGCGGCGACCTGGTCGGCCCAGGTCCGGCCGGGCGTGAGCCGCCCCGCGCTCTCGGACAGCACCACGCTCAGCCCCGCGTCCCGGGCGACGTTCTCCACGCCCCGGATGACCTCCATCGCCCAGGCGCTCTCCAGCTCGTGGAAGACCAGGTCGATCAGGGGCGAACGGCTGGCCTCGGCGCGGCGGCGCCGGTATCCGTGGGTGCGCAGCAGCTCCTCGACCCGGGACCGGGTGCCGGGGGCGACGTCGGCGCGGCCGTTGAGCACCTTCGAAACAGTCGGCGCGGAGACACCCGCCTCGCGGGCGATCTCGGCGAGCGTCGCGGTCTGCGTGCTGCGCCCGTTGGTCCGGGTGTCAGCGGGCTGCGGGGAAGTCATGGCGGCGATCGTATCTCCGCGAGCCGCGCGGGCGAAGACTTTCGACAGCCCGGAACATTCGGAACACATGACGAAACATTCGCGTCCCCCAGTCGTTACGGCACACCCGGCTCAGTACCCGCCTCCTCGGCTCAGACGCTCCCCAGCGACTCGAACCGCCACCGGTGCACCGCCCGCGTGACCAGCGTGTTCTCCGGCTCGGGGAGTTCGGGGAGATCGGCGTCGAGGGGGGCGTTCCACCAGGTGATGACGAGGACGCGGTCCTGCGGGGCGCGGAAGACCTCGCGGCGCGCCGGGCGGCGGGGCAGTTCGCGGGCCCGCTCCTCGGCCCAGGCCAGCAGGTCCGAACCGCGGCCGGGGACCGCGCGGGCCTCCCACATCAGCGCGACGGTCATGTGTAGAGGTTCTCCCGCGCGGTCTCGTGGACGTGGTCGTGGGAGTGGGAGTGGGCGGCGCCCGGCACGTGCGGGTCGGTGACCGGGAGGGAGGAGTCCGCGGAGAGGTCCCAGTCGGAGGCCGCGCGGTTGCGGGCGACCATCTCCGCGCCGAGGGCGGCGACCATCGCGCCGTTGTCCGTGCACAGCTTGGGGCGCGGCACCCGCAGCCGGATCCCGGCCGCCTCGCAGCGCTCCTGGGCGAGGGCGCGGAGCCGGGAGTTGGCGGCCACGCCGCCGCCGATCATCAGATGGTCGACGCCCTCGTCCTTGCAGGCCCGCACGGCCTTGCGGGTGAGCACGTCCACGACGGCCTCCTGGAAGGACGCCGACACGTCCCGCACCGGCACCTCCTCGCCCGCCGCCCGCTTGGCCTCGATCCAGCGGGCCACGGCCGTCTTCAGCCCGGAGAAGGAGAAGTCGTACGCCGGGTCGCGGGGGCCGGTCAGGCCGCGCGGGAAGGCGATCGCCTCCGGGTCGCCCTCGCGGGCGTACCGGTCGATGACGGGGCCGCCGGGGAAGCCGAGGTTCAGCACCCGGGCGATCTTGTCGAAGGCCTCGCCCGCCGCGTCGTCGATGGTCGCGCCGAGCGGGCGCACGTCGGAGGTGATGTCGGCGGACAGCAGCAGCGAGGAGTGGCCGCCGGACACCAGCAGGGCCATCGTCGGCTCGGGCAGCGGCCCGTGCTCCAGCTGGTCGACGCAGATGTGCGAGGCCAGGTGGTTGACCCCGTAGAGCGACTTGCCGAGCGCGTAGGCGTACGCCTTCGCCGCCGAGACACCGACGAGCAGCGCGCCGGCCAGCCCGGGGCCCGCGGTGACGGCGATGCCGTCGAGGTCCCGCGCGCTCACCCCGGCCTCCTTCAGCGCCCGCTCGATGGTGGGGACCATCGCCTCGAGGTGGGCGCGGCTCGCCACCTCGGGGACGACGCCGCCGAAGCGGGCGTGCTCGTCGACGCTGGAGGCGACGGCGTCCGCGAGCAGGGTGGTGCCGCGGACGATACCGACGCCCGTCTCGTCGCAGGAGGTCTCGATCCCCAGTACCAGAGGTTCGTCAGCCATGGATCTCGGTTCCTTGTACGCCGTTCACGGGGTGGCCCGGGTCACGGAGGCGGACGGGTCGGTCAAGCGCATGACCAGCGCGTCCACGTTGCCCGGCTGGTAGTAGCCGCGCCTGACTCCGATGACCTCGAAGCCGAAGCGCTCGTAGAGCTTCTGGGCGCGGACGTTGTCGACGCGGCATTCCAGCATGACCTCGGCGCACTCGAACGCCGTGGCCGCGCGCAGCAGCTCGGTCAGCAGCCGCGAGCCGAGCCCGGTGCCCCAGTGGTCGCGGGTGACCGCGATGGTCTGCACGTCGGCCGCCGGTGCGGCGCCGTCGTCGCCCTCCGCGCCGGAGGTGGTGAGGCCGGCGTAGCCGACGATCCGGCCGCCCTCCTCGGCGACGACGTAGCGCCGGGTCGCGCCCGGGCCGCGGGAGTGGGCCAGCTCGGACCAGAACATGCCGCGCGACCACGCGTCCTCGGGGAAGAGGTCGCGCTCCAGCCCCAGCACGGGGTCGATGTCCCACCAGCGCATCTCACGCAGGACGACCGTCTCGGTTCCCGTCACTTGGGGGTGACCACCTTGTAGTTCTTGGGGACCTGGGCATCGGGCCGCCGCAGGTACAGCGGCCGGGGGGCGGGCAGTTCCTCGCCCGCCTTCAGCCTCTCCACGGCCAGCCGGGCGAGGGCGGCGGCGCTCACGTGCTCCGGCTCGTGCGCCTGGGGGAAGGTGTCCGGGTAGAGCAGCGCGCCCGCGCCGACGGCGGGCAGTCCCGCGACCTCGCCGGCGATGTCGGCGGGCCGGTCCACGGCCGGTTCGGTGAGGCGGGTGCGGGAGTCGGCGTACCGCGCCCAGTAGACCTCCTTGCGGCGGGCGTCGGTCGCCACGACGAAGGGGCCGGCCAGGTCGGCCGCGTAGGCCAGGCCGTCGAGCGTGCACACACCGTGCACGGGCACGCCGAGGGCGAGCCCGAACGTGTCGGCGGTCATCAGGCCGACCCGCAGACCGGTGTAGGGGCCGGGGCCGGTGCCGGCCACGATCCCGGTGACGGCGTCGAGCCGCAGACCGGCCTCGGCGAGCACCCGGTCGACGGCCGGGAGCAGCAGTTCACCGTGGCGCCGGGCGTCCACCTGGCTCGACGAGGCGATGACGTCGTCGCCGTCGTGCAGCGCGACGGTGACGGCGGGGGTGGCGGTATCCAGAGCGAGCAAGAGCACGCAAACAGCCTACGGCTCCCGCGCCCCGGCCACGGCCGCACGGGCCGGACGGTCACGGACTGCTACCGTCGCGTCACATCCGTACAGCGCGGGACAAAGCAGGACAGGGGTGACGCCGATGGCGGGGACCAGTTCCATGATCGTGGCGGGCCTGACCGCGGCGGCCCTCGCGACGGTCGGCTACCTCGGCCACCGGGCGGCGGAGACGGTCCCGCCCGACCTGCGCCGGCAGGCGTCCGGCAGTCCGGCGCCCGCGCCGAAGGCGCCCCGCAGCAGCGAACGTCCGGCCGCCCTGCCGCCGCGCTCGGGCCTGGGACAGCGGGTCGTGTACTCGCTGCGCCGCGACCGGGTGTGGCTGGTGGACAAGGGCGACAAGGTGCGCCGCACGTTCGGCGTCAGCCCCAGCACGGTCGACCCGGCCCCGGGCACCTACCGGGTGACGTCCCGCTCGGGGAAGGTCACCGGCTCGGACGGCGTCCCGGTCGAGCACGTGGTGCGCTTCGCGAGCGTGGACGGCACGGCGATCGGGTTCAGCGCGGCGGTCGACGGCTCGGCGCCCGTCCTCGACCCGCAGGAACGCACGGGCGGGATCCGGGAGACGCGGGCGGACGGCACGGCGATGTGGAAGTTCGCGACGATCGGCCGCACGGTCGTCGTGGTGCCGTAGGCCCTAAGCCGCCTCGCGCCGCTCGCGTACGGTCTTCTCCTGCCGCGGCGGCTCGGGCGCGGGCGGCGGGGTGGAGACGGCGGCGGCCGCGGCGCAGGCGGCGAGCAGGTCGCGCATGGGCACCGGTCGCGGCGTGGGCTCACGCCTGCTGTGGACGGCCGGCATGGACGCCTCCTGTACATCGGGGGCGGAACGCGGTTAGGTATACCTAACCGCGAGCTGGATACCATGTGACCACGCGGGACGCCGCAGACGCAACACTTTGCCGACACCTTGTCGGAACGCTCAGGCGGACAGGGCCTCCAGCTCCGCCCCCGCCCAGCGCGCGCCCAGCCCCAGCACCCTCACGTGGCGCACCTCGTCCGTGGTGTCGCCGACCGCCCGGTGGATGCTGACGTGCAGCCGGTCCTCGGTCAGCTCCTCGACCTTGCCCTCGCCCCACTCGACGACGACCACCGACTCCGGCAGCGAGACGTCGAGGTCCAGGTCCTCCATCTCGTCGAGCCCGCCGGACAGCCGGTAGGCGTCGACGTGCACCAGCGGCGGACCGTCGCCCAGCGAGGGGTGCACCCGGGCGATGACGAACGTCGGCGAGGTCACCGCACCCCGCACGCCGAGCCCCTCGCCGAGCCCGCGCGTCAGGGTCGTCTTGCCTGCCCCCAGCTCACCGGAGAGCAGTACGAGGTCGCCCGCGCGCAGCAGCTTGGCGAGACGCCGGCCGAGGTCGCGCATCTGCTCGGGGGAGGTGACGGTCAGTTCAGCCGGGGTGTGCGCTGCTTCCATAGCCACCCACGGTAGCCCCTGCGGGCACCGCGCCGGCGCGGACGAGCAGGTCGGCGAGGCGGTCGGTCACCTGCTCGGGGTGCTCCAGCATCACCAGGTGCCCCGCGTCGGGCACCAGCACCAGCTCGGCCCCGGGCAGCAGACCGGCGATGGCCTCGCTGTGCTCACTGGGGGTCACGAGATCCCCCACCCCGGCCAGCACCAGTACCGGAAGCGCCGCGAAATGAGCCAGCGCCTCCGCCTTGTCGTGACCGTCGAAGGCCGGGTAGTACTCGGCGACGACATCGATCGGCGTGGACTCGATCATCCGTTCGGCGAAGCGCGCGACGGCGGGATCGACATCTCTCGAAGCGAACGAGTACCGCTTGATGACCCCGGCGAACAGGTCCGCCGTGGCCCGCCGCCCCTTCTCCACCAGCTCGGCCCGCTGCCCCAGCGCCTTCAGCACCCCGGGCAGCACCCGCCGCACGGCGTTGACCCCGGCCACCGGCAACCCGAAGTTGACCTCTCCCAGTCCGCCCGACGACGTCCCCACCAGGGCGACCCCGACACACCGCTCCCGGATCAGCTCGGGGAACCGGTCGGCGAGCGCCATGACGGTCATCCCGCCCATGGAATGCCCGACGAGCACCAGCGGCCCCTCAGGAGCGGCGGCATCGATGACGGCCTTCAGATCCCTGCCCAGCTGCTCGATGCTGACGGGCTCCCCACGCTCCACCTGGGCGGCGCCCCGCGCCGAACGCCCGTGACTGCGCTGGTCCCAGTACACGGTCCGCACCACACCACGCAAGGCGGCCCGCTGGAAATGCCAGGAATCCTGATTGAGGCAGTACCCGTGGCTGAACACCACGGTCACGGGCGCGGGCGCCCGCCGCCCGAACAACCGCCGCTTACGCCCGTCCTGCCCCTCGGCCTCGACCTCGTCGACCTCGTAGTACAACTCGGTCCCGTCGTCGGCGTACGCCCTGCCGGGTGTCCCCCGCAGCGCCCCGTAGGGCCCCGCCGAGTCGAGAACCAGCCGGGCCTTGCGGCGCATGCCCCGGCCGACGGTCATCCGCTCCAGGGCAACGCCCGCGGCGGCGCCGGTGGCCAGCACGCCTATCGCGAGGCCCGCGACACCGGTTGCCCGGCGCCACCCCCCGGCGGACGCGGCCGTCACGGCCTGCGCACTGCTCTCGCTCACGTACCGCTCCTCTTCCCCTGACCCCACGCAGGGCGCTTACCCGCTCTGTTCCCCGTTCACATAGAGACGCGGGACACGGCTGCCGATCCGGGTCACGATCTCGTACGCGATGGTCCCGGACGCCTGCGCCCAGTCCTCCGCGGTGGGCTCGCCCCGGTCACCGGGCCCGAACAGTACGGCCTCGGCCCCCTCCCCCGGCTCGTCGCCCCCCAGATCCACGACGAACTGGTCCATGGCGACCCGCCCGGCGACGGTCCGCCACTTCCCCTCCACCAGCACAGGACCCCCGCCGGAGGCATGCCGCGGAATCCCGTCGGCGTACCCGAGGGGCACGAGCCCCAAGGTCGTGGCCCCCGCGGTCACGTAGTGATGCCCGTAGCTGACGCCGTGCCCGCCCGGCACGTTCTTCACCAGCGCCAGCGACGCCGTGAGGGTCATCGCGGGGCGCAGCCCCAGCTCCATCGGCGTGCCGATCTCGGGGCTGGGCGAGACGCCGTACATCGCGATGCCCGGCCGCACCAGGTCGAAGTGGCTCTCCGGCAACGTCAGCGTCGCGGGCGAGTTGGCGATGTGCCGCACCTCGGGCTCGACGCCCTGCGCCTCGGCGTACGCCACCATCTCCCGGAAGGTGAGCAGCTGCGCGGCGATCGACGGGTGCCCCGGCTCGTCGGCGCAGGCGAAGTGCGACCACAGCCCGGTGACCTTCAGCAGCCCTTCGGCCTCCGCACGCAGCGCGCCCGCGACCAGCTCGGCCCAGTCCGCGGGCTGGCACCCGCCCCGCCCGAGCCCGGTGTCCGCCTTCAGCTGCACCCGCGCGGGCCGGCCGGCCGCCCTCGCCGCCGCGACGACCTCGTCCAGCGCCCAGAACCCGCTCACCGAGACGTCGATGTCGGCCTCGACGGCCTCCCGCCAGGGCCCTCCGGGCGTCCACAGCCAGCACATGACCCGGACGTCGTCCGGCACGCCCGACCCCGGCTCCCTCAGCGCGAGCGCCTCCTGCGGGGTGGCGGCGCCCAGCCAGGTCGCGCCGGCCTCCACGGCCGCGCGGGCGCAGGGGGCCGCGCCGTGCCCGTATCCGTCGGCCTTGACGACGGCCATCAGGGCGGCGCGGGGGGCGCGCTCGCGGAGGGTGCGTACGTTGGCCCGCACGGCGGCCAGATCGATCACAGCGCGGGCGCGGAGCTGCGCGCCGTGCGGGTCAGCTGTCTCTTTCATCCCGGACAGTCTCTCAGAACGGGCGCGCGAGTCCTTTGCACCGGGGGTGCGGCACCTTTGCACTCGGCGCGCTTCCCTGTCCGCGGGACGAGTGCTTGCCAACTGACGTTGGGGCAGGTCACGTGGGGTGTGCGGCACCAACGGCGCCTTGATCAGCGCCGACGTGGGTGTTCGCGCACCTGGCGCCGACAGGGTGCCGCCGCGCCCACCCTCCCCCACTCTCGGCTTCGCTCGAGCGGGAGGTACCCCCATCGCCCCAGCGGCACGAATGCCCGCGGTTGGCGACACGTGCGGCCGCCGCCCGCCACGCGCCCGGGGGCGGCAGGTGGCGGCCTCCGCCACCGGTGTCGGTGCAGCCGCCCACGGCGGGGAGGGGACGGGGTGGGGGTGGGCACCCGCACCGGCTGGCGCGTCCACGCCCCGAACCTCTCCAGCACGCACTCTCGCGCCAGACCGAGGACGACCACCCCCACCGCGGCCCCGCACCACCCACCCCACCCCGGGCGCTACAGCAACCCCCACCGCACAGAACCCTGCGCCGCAGGCATCAAACGGCAACCCCCACCGGACAGAACCCTGCGCCGCAGGCGTCAGCCCTCAACCCCCACCGGGCGGGCCCCCACGCCGCAGGCGTCAAACCCGCGCCCCCACCGCACCGCACCCCCGCGCCCTCAAGCGCCAGACCCAAGCCCCCACCACACCGCAACCCCGCGCCCCAAGCGTCAAACCCGCGCCCCCACCACACTCCGCCAAGCCTCAACAATCCGCCCCGCCACATCCTCCGCCGCCACAGGCGCCCCCTCCGCCGCGAACCGCCCCGCCAACCCGTGCAGGTACGCCGCCACACTCCCCGCGTCCACCGCCGACAACCCCGCCGCCAGCAGCGACCCCCCGAGCCCCGACAGAACATCCCCGCTCCCCGCAGTGGCCAGCCACGGCGTCCCCGTCGGGTTGACCCGCACCGCACCCCCACCCCCCGCCTCCGCCACCACCGTCGTCGACCCCTTCAGCAGCACGGCCGCCTCGTATCGCGCCGCCAGCTCCCGCACGGCCGCCAGCCGCCCCGACTCCACTTCCTCCCGCTCGACCCCCAGCAACGCGGCCGCCTCCCCCGCATGCGGGGTCATCAACGTAGGCACCCCCCTCAAGCCCCTCCCCCGCACCGCACCCACCTCCGCCAACCGCAACCCGTCCGCGTCGATCAGCACCGGCACATCCGCCGCCAGCACCTCCCCCACCGTCGCCGCGTCGTCCCCGGCCCCCGGCCCGACGACCCATGCCTGCACCCGCCCCGCCCGCGCCGGCCCCCGCTCGGACACCAGCGTCTCGGGATACCGAGCCAGCACCGCACCGCCCGCCGGCCCCACGTACCGCACGGCCCCGGCGCCACCCCGCAGAGCACCGCCCACCGCCAGCACGGCCGCCCCCGGATAGCGCGCGGACCCGGCCGCGACCCCGACAACCCCCCGCCGGTACTTGTCGCTCTCCGCCCCCGGCACCGGCAGCAACCGCGCCACATCCGCATGCTGCAGCGCCTCCGCCTCGGGCTCCCGCACCCCGACCGTCTCCAGCCCGATGCCGACGAACCGCACCACTCCCGCGTACTCCCGAGCCGGATCGATCAGCAACCCCGGCTTGTACGCCCCGAACGTCACCGTGACATCGGCCCGCACAGCGGCCCCCCGCACCTCCCCCGTATCCGCGTCGACCCCGCTCGGCAGATCGACGGCGACGACAACGCCCCGCCCCCGCCGAGCCGCCTCCGCCAACGGAACCGCGTTCTCCCGCAGCCCGCCCTTCCCCCCGATCCCCACGATCCCGTCCACGACGAGATCGGCCTGCTCGACGAGCTCCACCGCGCCCCCGGCATCGGACACCACGGAACCCCCCGCCCGCCGCAACGCGGCCAGCCCACCCGCATGAGCCCGCCCCGGCGCCAGCAGCACGGCCCGCACCCCGGCCCCACGCCGAGCGAGCCGCGCGCCCGCGTACAGCGCGTCACCGCCGTTGTCCCCGCTCCCCACCAGCAGCACCACCCGGCTGCCGTACACCCGCCCCAGCACATCCGCGCACGCCGCGGCGAGTCCCGCTGCGGCGCGCTGCATCAGCGCCCCCTCCGGCAACCGCGCCATGAGTTCCCGCTCCGCCGCCCTGACCGTCTCCACGCTGTAAGCAGTCCGCATACCTCCGAGTTTCCCGCACCCCCTGTCCCCACGCCCTCCCGTCGCCCCACCCCCCTTGACTCCGCACAGCGCCCTTGCCACACTCCCGACCCCCCACCGGGTGAATCGATTCACTCGAACCGGTTCGACAACCGGCGAGGACTTCGACAACCGACGAGGACAAGGACAGCACCCCCATGCGACGCAGAGCCGCGTTACTCGCGACATCAGCCGCCACCGCGCTCCTGACGGCGACAGCCACCCTCACCGCCCCCACCGCATCCGCGAAGACAACGGCCCCCGCCCGCGCTGCGGCCTGCGGTGACGGCACCTACCACGCCGAAGCCGTCAAGAACGGCTCCACCTGGACCGCCCGCCGGGGCGGCAGCACGGTCTACACCGGCACCGACATGCGCGCCGCCGTCCAGGCGGCGATCGGCGCCCTCACGGCGAACCGCACCAGCAAGGAACGCGTCGTGGTGCGCGGCTCCGGCTCCGTCTCGGCCGGCTCCCGCATCTCGCTGCCCAGCTACACGGTCCTGGACGTCTGCGGCACGATCGACGTCACCGGCACCGGCTCGGGCGACCAGGCGCCGGTCTACTCGCGCGGCACGCGCGACATCGAGGTGCAGCACCTCGACGTCACCGGTGCCCCGCTCTACGGCATCTTCCTGCGCAACGTGCAGAACGTGGTCCTGGGCCAGATCGACATGCGCCTCTCCCGCGGCCTCGGCGTCCGCATCGACAACCGAGGCGACACCAGCCAGTGGACACGCAACATCCGTATCGACAACGTGTACGTGTCCGGCGCGTCGAGCCACGCCGTGGAGACGTACGGCGTGGACGGCCTGACCGTGGGCACGGTCACGGCGCGCAACGTGGGCGAGTCGGGCCTGCTGCTCAACCAGACGATCAACGCCACAGTCACCAAGGTGGACGCGGAGAACGCCGGCACCGGCACCGGCTACGCGGCGTTCCGCATGGCCAACCGCAACGGCCGGACCGGCAGCGGCTACGCGACGAACATCCGCGTCGGCGAGGTGATCGCGCGCGGCGGCGGACGCGGCGTGTTCTGCGTCTCGGAGAGCGGCGGGGCGACGATCGACCGGATCACGCTCTCGTACACGGGGAACAACGCGATCCTGATCGAGAACTGCTACAACGTAAACCTCGCGGCGCAGAGCGGCACGGTCACCGGCGGCGGCGAGATCCGTCTGGCGGCCCGCTCGGAGTTCCCGAACAACAGGGACATCACGGTCCAGAACCTCACGGTGACGAACTCGTCCATCCGCGAGAGCCCCTGCGGGGAGAACACCACCTTCCGCAACAACCGCCTGTTGAACAGCACCCAGTCCATCTGCTGAAAGCCCGCACGACGCAGCGGGGTGCGGCACCCGAAGGCACCGCACCCCGCTCCACACACCTGCTCAGGTCGTCCCGCCGCCCAGGCGAACCCCGGGCCTCAGTTGGTGCTGAGCATCCCCGCCCGCAGCCGCTTGAGCGTCCGCGACAGCAGTCGCGACACGTGCATCTGGGAGCACCCCAGCCGCTCGCCGATCTCCGCCTGGGTCAGCTCCTCCACGAACCGCCAGTGGACGATCTTCCGCTCACGCTCGTCCAGCTCGGCGATCATCGGGGCGAGGGCGTGGAAGTCCTCGACCAGCTCCAGCGCCGCGTCCTCGGCGCCGATGAAGTCGGCGAGGACGGACTCGCCGTCCGGCTCGCTGCCGATGGCGGCGTCGAGGGAGGCGGAGTTGTAGCCGTTGGCGGCCAGCCGGGCCTCGTTGACCTCGGCCTCGGTGAGGCTCATCAGCGTGGCCAGCTCGGCGGTCGTGGGCGTGCGGCCCAGCCGGCTGCGCAGTTCCTCGGTGGCGCGGGCGAGCTGCACCCGGGCCTCCTGGAGCCGGCGCGGCACATGCACGGACCACGAGGTGTCACGGAAGAAGCGCTTGATCTCGCCGACGATGTAGGGGATCGCGAAGGAGGTGAACTCGACCTCGCGGGAGAGCTCGAACCGGTCGATGGCCTTGATCAGACCGATCATGCCGACCTGGACGATGTCCTCCATCTCCTCCGGGCCGCGGCTGCGGAACCGGCCGGCCGCGTAGCGGACCAGGGACATGTTCATCTCGATCAGCGTGTTGCGCGCGTACTGGTACTCGTGAGTACCTTCCTCGAGCTCCGTCAGCCGCCGGAAGAACTGCCGGGACAGTTCACGCGCGTCCTGCGGCGCGACCTGGCCGGGATTCGCGACCTCCGGCAGCTCGGTCACGCTCTGCGCCTGGTCCGTCCGTGCCATTGTCGACGTCACAGCAAAGCCCTCCCTCATTGATGCCCCCGCTCCGATACCGGCTCCCTGCCTGTACCCCCACTTCTCCGATGCACGCACCCTCATCGACGAATTTTTCTCAGGAGACGTACGAGGGCGAGAACGACGGTCAGGACGGCAGCGATCAGAAGGAGCACATCACCCCAGACGGGAAGGTCGACCGCCACCCCGGGCCATGCGGACGTCACGGCGCCTCACCCCTCCGCGACCACGACCGCCGAGGCCACCCCGGCGTCATGGCTGAGCGAGACGTGCCAGGAGCGCACGCCCAGCTCCTCCGCCCGGGCGGCGACGGTCCCCTTCACCCGCAGCCGCGGCTGCCCGCTGTCCTCGCACCACACCTCGGCGTCGGTCCAGTACAGCCCCGCGGGCGCCCCGAGTGCCTTGGCCAGGGCCTCCTTGGCGGCGAACCGCGCCGCCAGGGAGGCGATGCCGCGCCGCTCCCCGCTGGGCAGCAGCAGCTCGCTCTCCACGAAGAGCCGCCGCGCCAGCCCGGGCGTACGTTCCAGCGACGCGGCGAACCGCTCGATCTCGGCGACGTCGATCCCGACTCCGATGATGCTCATGCGGGCACCCTAAAACGCCGGCACCTGGCGCCCTCCGCCACTGCGCGCCTCATTCCACGGTCACGGACTTGGCGAGGTTGCGCGGCTGGTCCACCTCGTTGCCGCGGGCGGTGGCCAGCTCGCAGGCGAACACCTGCAACGGCACGGTCGCGACCAGCGGCTGGAGGAGCGTGGGCGTGACCGGGACGCGGATCAGATGGTCGGCGTACGGGACGACCGCGTCGTCCCCTTCCTCCGCGACCACGATGGTCCGGGCGCCGCGCGCGCGGATCTCCTGGATGTTGGACACGATCTTGTCGTGCAGCACGGACCGGCCACGCGGCGACGGCACCACCACGACCACCGGCAGATCGTCCTCGATCAACGCGATCGGCCCGTGCTTCAGCTCACCCGCGGCGAAGCCCTCCGCGTGCATGTACGCGAGCTCCTTCAGCTTCAGCGCGCCCTCCAGCGCCACCGGATGGCCGACGTGCCGCCCCAAGAACAGGACCGTGTTCTTGTCCGCCAGCGAGCGGGCGAGCTCCCGCACGGGCTCCATGGTCTCCAGAACGCGCTCGACGGCCCCGGAGATCGACCCGAGGTCGCGCACCACGGCGCGGATCTCGTCGGCGTACTTGGTGCCGCGCACCTGCCCCAGGTACAACGCGACCAGATAGCACGCGACCAGCTGCGTCAGGAAGGCCTTCGTCGACGCGACCGCGACCTCCGGACCGGCGTGCGTGTACAGCACGGCGTCCGACTCCCGCGGGATGGTCGACCCGTTGGTGTTGCAGATGGCCAGCACCTTGGCGCCCTGTTCCCGTGCGTGCCGCAGCGCCATCAGCGTGTCCATGGTCTCGCCGGACTGGGAGATGGCGACGACGAGCGTCTGCGGGTCCAGGATCGGGTCGCGGTAGCGGAACTCGCTCGCCAGCTCCACCTCGCAGGGCACGCGCGTCCAGTGCTCGATGGCGTACTTCGCGATGAGCCCGGCGTGGAAGGCGGTGCCGCAGGCGATGATGACGACCTTGTCGACCTCGCGCAGCACGTTCGCCGGGATGCGCACCTCGTCCAGCGTCAGCGAGCCCGACCCGTCGATACGGCCCAGCAGGGTGTCGACGACCGCCTTCGGCTGCTCGGCGATCTCCTTGAGCATGAAGGAGGCGTAGCCGCCCTTCTCGGCGGCGGAGGCGTCCCAGTCGACGTGGTACTCGCGGACGTCGGCCGGCGCCCCGTCGAAGTCCGTCACCGTCACCGCGTCCCGGCGCAGCTCGACCACCTGGTCCTGGCCCAGCTCGATCGCCTCACGGGTGTGCGCGATGAACGCGGCGACATCCGAGGCGAGGAACGACTCGCCCTTCCCGACACCCACGACCAGCGGGGAGTTGCGGCGGGCGCCGACGACCACGTCGGGCTCGTCCGCGTGCACGGCGACGAGGGTGAACGCGCCCTCCAGCCGCCGGCACACCAGCCGCATCGCCTCGGCGAGGTCGGCGCAGGCGGAGTACTCCTCGGCGAGCAGGTGGGCGACGACCTCGGTGTCGGTCTCGGAGGCCAGTTCGTGCCCACGCCCGGTCAACTCCTCGCGCAGGGCGGCGAAGTTCTCGATGATGCCGTTGTGGACGACGGCGACCCGGCCCGCGTTGTCCATGTGCGGGTGCGCGTTGGCGTCGGTGGGCCCGCCGTGGGTGGCCCACCGGGTGTGCCCGATCGCGGTCGTCCCGGCCGGCAGGGGCCGTTCGCTCAGCTCCTTCTCCAGGTTGACCAGCTTCCCGGCCCTCTTCGCCGTGGCCAGTCCGCCGTCGGCCTGCACGGCGACGCCCGCCGAGTCGTAGCCCCGGTACTCCAGTCGCTTCAGTCCGGCCGTCACGACGTCAAGCGCCGACTGCGGCCCTACGTAACCCACGATTCCGCACATGCCGGGCAGCCTACGGTCCGTCAGTCACCGAAAACGGCCTCCGCGTGCCCGAAATCGGAAATTCCCACCGGTGCACGAGGCACCGGTGGGAGACGTTCCGCGTCAGCCGAGCTTGCCGACCTGCGCGGCGACGACGTCGGCCGGGACCTCGAAGTCCTTGCCGGTGGCCATGGACGCCAGGTTCACGGCGCTGAAGGTGACGACGGTCGAGCCCTTGCGCACCAGGACGATCTTGGCGGGCGCCTTCACGCCCTCGTCGGCGGCGACGGTCAGCGTGACGGCGGCTCCCTCGTCGCCGCCCTCGGGCGCGTCGCCGGTGGCGACCTTCGCGACGGCCATCGGCTCGCCCACGAGGGTGGCCTTGAACCCGCCCGCGCACTTCTCGGCCGCCGCGACGACGCCCCGCACGGCCTGCTCGGCGCCGTCGCCCTCGTAGGAGGCGAGGTTGATCAGCACCTTCTCCGTGTCCAGCGCGGCCAGGAGGGCGTCCTCGGGCTTGGTGTCCGCGGACGGCTTCACCGGGTCGCCCGTGAAGGACCGCTTCACGGTCGCGGCCGGCTCACCCTGGGCCACACCGGCCTGGGCGTGCGCCAACGGCTGGCAGGCGGCGTCCTCGCTCTTCACCTGGTCCGCGGCGATGTCGTCCGTCGCGGGGAGCTTGGTGGCGACCTTGCCGCCCTTGACGTCCGACTGCGCGAGGGCGGCCTTCTCCAGCTCGGCGGCGGTGAGCGTCTTCGCCGGCGCGGCGGCGGAGGTGCTGGGGGCGGCCTTGCCCTTGCCCTCGTCGGCCTTGTCCTGGTCGTCGCCGGAGCCGCCGCAGGCGGTGACGAGCAGGGCCAGCGCGGCGGCGGAGGCGGCGAGCGCGGTACGACGGACGGAACTGGTTCTCACGGAGAAGCTCTTTCTCGAAGGTGCGGAGGGATGATCCGCATCACGTGCGCGCACTGTAGACACAGCCGCTTCACAGTCGATCACCGGGGCCCCACGGATGCCCGGCGTGACACAGCCCACCTGTCGCCGCGTTCGAACTCCGTTAACAATGGACTGTGATCTCTCCGGTCTCCTCGATGCCCCGGAGCGCCCACCGGCAGCGGCCGGAGGCGACTCCCTACGTCGACCTCACCCGTTCCGAGTGGAGCGCGCTGCGCGACAAGACGCCGCTGCCGCTGACGGCGGAGGAGGTGGAGCAGCTGCGCGGCCTCGGCGACGTCATCGACCTCGACGAGGTGCGGGACATCTACCTGCCGCTGTCCCGGCTGCTCAACCTCTACGTCCGCGCCACCGACGGGCTGCGCGGCGCGCTCAACACCTTCCTCGGCGAGAAGGGCTCCCAGTCGGGCACGCCCTTCGTCATAGGGGTCGCCGGCTCCGTCGCCGTGGGCAAGTCGACGGTGGCGCGCCTTCTCCAGGCCCTGCTCTCCCGCTGGCCCGAGCATCCCCGCGTGGAACTCGTCACGACGGACGGCTTCCTGCTGCCCACCCAGGAGCTCCAGGAGCGCGGCCTGATGTCGCGGAAGGGTTTCCCCGAGTCCTACGACCGACGGGCGCTGACGCGCTTCGTGGCGGACATCAAGGCGGGCAAGGCCGAAGTGACCGCTCCCGTCTACTCCCACCTGATCTACGACATCGTCCCGGGCGAGAAGCTCACGGTGCGGCGGCCGGACATCCTGATCGTGGAGGGCCTCAACGTCCTGCAGCCCGCCCTGCCCGGCAAGGACGGCCGCACGCGTGTCGGTCTCGCCGACTACTTCGACTTCAGCGTGTACGTCGACGCGCGTACGGAGGACATCGAGCACTGGTACCTGAACCGCTTCCGCAAGCTGCGCCAGACGGCGTTCCAGGATCCGTCCTCGTACTTCCGGAGGTACACGCAGGTGTCCGAGGAAGAGGCCCTGGACTACGCCCGCACGATGTGGCGGACCATCAACAAGCCGAACCTCGTCGAGAACATCGCCCCTACGCGGGGCCGGGCCACCCTGGTCCTCCGCAAGGGCCCCGACCACACGGTCCAGCGCCTGAGCCTGCGCAAACTGTGAACCCCCCGGCCCACCCGTCACCGGCGGCTACCCTGCCGCCATGCTGCATCTGCGTCTGATCACGCCCACCGAGCAGACCGAGGACGCGGTCCGGTTGATCAAGGGGACGGTGGGGACCACGCATCTGTGTGTGCTGTCAGGCGCCGCCCGCGACCCCGTCGGGGACGTCGTGCTGTGCGACGTGGCCCGGGAGGCCGCCGACGACCTGCTCAGCGGCTTGCAGCGGCTGGGGCTGGACACCACCGGGTCCATCGCCGTGGAGAACGTGGACCTGTCGCTGTCGGAGCGCGCGGACCGGGCCGAGGAGGAGGCGCCCGGGGAGGGCGCGGACGCGGTGCTGTGGGAGCACCTCACCGAGGCCACCCACGAGGAGTCGACCCTCTCGGTCACCTACCTCTCGTTCCTCACGCTGGCGACCATGATCGCGGCCTGCGGTGTGGTGCTGGACAACGCGGTCCTGATCGTGGGCGCGATGGCGGTGGGCCCGGAGTTCGGCCCGCTGGCCGGCGTCTCCACGGCGACGGTGCAGCGCCGACCGCGCCTCGCGATGCGCTCGCTGATCGCTCTGCTGGTGGGCTTCGCCGTGGCGATGGCGCTGACGGTGGGGTTCAGCCTGTTCATGGACGCGGTGGGACTGTTCACCATGGAACAGCTGGAGGGGGAACGGCCGCAGACCGCCTTCGTGTACGCCCCCGACTGGTTCTCCTTCGTGGTGGCGGTGCTGGCAGGGGCGGCCGGCACGCTGTCGCTCACGTCCGCGAAGTCAGGAGCCCTGGTAGGAGTCGCCATCTCGGTGACGACGGTGCCGGCCGCGGCGAACGCGGCGGTGGCGCTGAGCTACGGGGACACCGTCCAGACATGGGGTTCCACCGAGCAGCTGCTGCTCAACCTGCTCGGGATCACCCTGGCGGGGACGCTGACGCTGCTGGCACAGAAGCAGCTGTGGCGGAAGCAGCACGCACGCCTGCGAAGGCGCACGGCTGCCTGAGACCGTGCGGCGGTGGTCGAGCCGCCCGCGGCGGGGTGGGGGCGGGGTGGGGGCGGGCGCCCGCAGCGGCCGGCGCGTCGGCGCCCTGGACCTCTCCAGCACGCACTCTCGCGCCAGACCGAGGACGACCACCCCCACCGCGGCCCCGCACCACCACCCGCCGTAGGCGCTACAGCAACCCCCACCGCACAGAACCCTGCGCCGCAGGCATCTCAGCCCCCACCGGACAGGAACCGCGCCCCAGGCTTCAGACCTCAGCCCAGCGCCGACTTGACCGCATCCGCGAGCCGCCCCGCCACCGACCGCGCCTGGTCGATGTCGGCTGCCTCCACCATCACCCGCACCAGCGGCTCCGTACCCGACGGACGAAGCAGGACACGGCCCGTCTCACCCAGCTCACGCTCGGCCTCGCCCACAGCCGTCGCCAGCTCCGCGGACGTCTTCACCCGCGACTTGTCCACATCCGGAACGTTGATCAGGACCTGCGGCAACCGCTGCATCACCGACGCCAGCTCCCGCAGCGGCCGCCCCGTCTGGGCGACCCGCGCCGCCAGCAGCAGGCCCGTCAGCGTGCCGTCCCCGGTCGTCGCGTGGTCGAGGACGATGACGTGTCCGGACTGCTCCCCGCCCAGGGCGAAGCCGTTCTCCTTCATCTCCTCCAGGACGTACCGGTCCCCCACCGCCGTCTGGACGAGCCGGATCCCCTCCCGCTCCATGGCGAGCTTGAACCCGAGGTTCGACATCACGGTCGCGACGACCGTGTCGGACCGCAGAGCGTCCCGCTCCCGCATGGCCAGCGCCAGCACGGCGAGGATCTGGTCACCGTCGACCTCGTCCCCCGTGTGGTCGACGGCCAGACACCGGTCGGCGTCCCCGTCGTGCGCGATCCCCAGTGCGGCCCCGTGCTCGACGACCGCGGCCTTCAGCTGCGCGAGGTGCGTGGACCCGCACCCGTCGTTGATGTTCAGCCCGTCCGGTTCGGCACCGATGGTGACCACCTCGGCCCCGGCCCGCCGGAACGCCTCGGGAGACACCTGCGACGCCGCCCCGTGGGCCTCGTCCAGGACGATCTTCAGCCCGTCGAGCCGGTTCGGCAGCACGCCCACGAGGTGGGCGACGTACGTGTCGAAGCCCTCTCCGTGGTCCCGCACGCGCCCGACCCCGCCCCCGGTGGGCCGGTCCCACGGCGCACCGGTCCGGTGCTCCTCGTAGACCGCCTCGATCCGGTCCTCCAGCTCGTCGGCGAGCTTGTGCCCGCCGCGGGCGAAGAACTTGATCCCGTTGTCGGGCATGGCGTTGTGGCTGGCGGAGAGCATCACGCCCAGGTCGGCCCCGAGCACACCGGTGAGGTGGGCGACGGCCGGCGTCGGCAGCACGCCGACCCGCAGGACGTCCACGCCCGCGCTGGCGAGCCCGGCGACCACGGCGGCCTCCAGGAACTCCCCGGACGCGCGCGGGTCACGCCCGACCACGGCGGTGGGCCGGTGCCCTGCGAACGTGCCCGCCTCGGCCAGTACGTGCGCGGCGGCGACGGACAGGCCGAGCGCCATCTCCGCCGTAAGATCCGCGTTGGCGACACCGCGCACGCCGTCCGTGCCGAAGAGTCGTCCCACTTGTCCTCCTGAGGATGCGTCAGTATCGGCAGCCGTCCAGGGCCCCGCCACCAAGGTCCCGCCGAGGCGTTGGACCGGCCCGTACGGCCGACGGCTGTGCCACTGACAAAGCTGAGCTTCTGCTGTGTTTCGACGGTCGCGGAACGACCGCGGCTCCCACGCCACGGGAACGCGCACCGGGTGTACACCCGGGCGTCACCGCAGGACCATCCGATCACATTAGCGTTTGAGCGCCTTGTGTCGTTATACGCCCACGGCAGTGAATAAACGAACGCCCCGGCAGCACGTTGGCGTGCCGCCGGGGCGTTCGGAGTACGCGCGAGCGCCCTGCGATTAGCGCTTGCTGTACTGCGGAGCCTTGCGGGCCTTCTTCAGACCGGCCTTCTTCCGCTCGACCGCACGGTCGTCGCGGCGCAGGAAGCCGGCCTTCTTCAGCGCACCGCGGTTGTTGTCGACGTCCGCCTCGTTCAGCGCACGGGCGACACCGAGACGGAGCGCACCGGCCTGACCGGAGACACCGCCACCCGCGATGCGGGCGATGACGTCGTAGCGGCCCTCGAGCTCGAGCACCTTGAAGGGCTCGTTCACTTCCTGCTGGTGCACCTTGTTCGGGAAGTAGTCCTCGAGGGTGCGACCGTTGATCTTCCACTTGCCGGTGCCCGGGACGATCCGGACGCGGGCGATGGCGTTCTTGCGACGGCCCAGGCCGGCGGCCGGCTGGGGCTCGCCGAAGCGGGAGGCCATGGACTCCGAGGTGTACTCGCCCTCGACGGGGGCCTCGGACTCGGTGGTGTAGCTGTCGATGTCAAGCTCTTCGAGCGGCTGCTCGGCAGTGGTCTCGGCCACGATTCTCCTCAGATTCTCTTCGGTCTTAGGGGGTGGCCGGACTTACTGCGCGACCTGGGTGATCTCGAACGGCACCGGCTGCTGAGCAGCGTGCGGGTGCTGGTCGCCCGAGTAGACCTTCAGCTTCGAGAGCATCTGACGGCCCAGGGTGTTCTTGGGGAGCATGCCCTTGACGGCCTTCTCGACGGCCTTCTCGGGGTTCTTGGCAAGCAGCTCGTCGTAGCGGACGGAGCGCAGACCGCCCGGGTAGCCCGAGTGGCGGTACGCCATCTTCTGGGTCCGCTTGTTGCCGGAGAGGTGCACCTTGTCGGCGTTGATGATGATGACGAAGTCACCGGTGTCGACGTGAGGGGCGTAGATCGGCTTGTGCTTGCCACGGAGGATGGAGGCGGCAGTGGAGGCCAGACGGCCCAGGACGACGTCCTGAGCGTCGATGACGTGCCACTGGCGCGTCACATCGCCGGGCTTGGGGCTGTACGTACGCACGGTTCGTAGCCTTCGCTTCTTCAGTGAATGGTCCTGACAAGGTCACCGAAGACGATCACGACAGCCCTGACCGCACAGCGGTGACGCAAACCGCGTGATGGTCGCTGGTCATCGGCCCGGTGGACCGGTGTAAGGGCCCCTCACGTGAGAATGAGTAAGCCACTACACACAACAGAGACGCAGAATACCCGTGCTCGGCCGGACGGGTCAAAACGAGCCCGCCGCCCGTGGGCGCACCCCATTTTACTGCCGTACGGCGCCCCCCGGGGCAGCACGCCACCCGTCCGCCGCCCGACCGGCCCCTTCCTCGTCACCCGCGTCCCGCACGCCCCGCGCGCCCCGGACGGCGTGGTACGCCACCGTCCCCGCCAGCACGCACAGCGTGACCGCGTCCCGGAACGCCCGGCGCTTCCCCGACTCCAGCCACGGCCAGGTCACCCCCGGCAGCTGCGGCACCAGCGCCAGCCAGAACCACGGCCGCCGCGTCACCGACCCCGCGTACGGCAGTCCGGCGAGCAGCAGCGGCAGCACGACGAGCAGGTAGTGGTTGTAGGAGGGCCGCGACACCAGGAACGCGGACAGCATCAGCCCGGCGGACGTCTCCGCCAGCCGCAGCGGCTCGGGCCCCGGCCCCCGCCACCGCCGGTAGGCGCACACCACCCCGGCCGCGGCGGCGGCGACCGCCAGCCCCTGGGCCAGGGCCTCGGGGACGCCGAGCCGGGGCAGCACAGCCGCCGGGCCCGCCTCGTAGAGCCGGAGGAAGGCGTCGTCGGCGGTGAAGAGGAAGGGGAGGGTCCGGGTGAGGAAGCCGGTGGGGTCGGGCAGGAAGAAGGCGGCCACCACCGACGACACCGCCGGCACCAGTACCACCGGCGCGAGCGCCCCCCACCGGCGGGCGAACAGGAACAGCAGCGCCATCGGCGCGAGCAGCGGCTTCAGCGCCACCGCCACCCCGATCACCGCCCCCGCCGCGACCCATCGCCCCCGGCTCGCCAGCAGCAGGCACAGCGGCAGCGCCAGCACGGCCGTCACCGTCCAGTTGCCCAGCCGCACCAGCTGCGCGAACGGCGCGAACCCGGCCGCCAGCCCGAGCAGCCCGAGGACGGCGAGCCTGCTGCGCAGCGGCACCCGGTGCAGCAGCAGCGCGCACACCCAGCCCGCCACGAGCGCGAGGACGACCAGGACCGGGATCAGGACGTCGAGCACGGACCGCGGCAGCAGCGCCTGCGGGGCGGCCGCGACGACCGCGCTCGGGAAATAGAGGAAATGCGCGTCGTCGTACGGCGATCCGCCGTCCAGCCAGGTGCGCGCCGCGTCCACGACGATGCCGTTGTCCATGCCTCCGTCCGAGGTCACCAGCACCGTATGGGTCGTCAGAGCGGCCAGGACCGCCACGAGTCCGGCCCACCAGCCGAGGCCCGCGGGGCGCACCAACCACCCGGAGATGTCGCTTTTGCCCGTCGCCATGGGCGCAACGCTAGGGCCTCACGGGCTCGTTGAGGCGGACCAGCACACCCCTTGCCCCGTCTAAGATGCGCCCCATGAGCTTTGGGCAGGGGGGGTCCTCGCAGCAGTGGGATCCCTGGAAACCGAATTCGCAGCAGCCGTGGAACGGCGGCAGCGCCGGCGGGTCACCCGACTGGGCGGCGCTCGCCGACGCGTCCGAGGCGCGCGCCAAGCGGCGCCGGCTGCTGTTCATAGGCGGCGGCGCACTCGCCGCCGTGGCGATAGGCACCGCGGTGGCGGTCGCCGTCGTGTCGGCGGGCGGCTCGAACCAGGCCTCCCCGGGCGCCGAGTCCCAGCTGCCCGGCATCTCCGACCTGCCGAGCGCCACCGGCACGGTCCCGTCGTTCGAGCCGACGAGCGCGCCGCCCCCGCTGGACCCGAAGGACTTCGTCGCCAGCGCCCAGAAGGACAAGGCGCCGCTGAGCCCCGACATCCTCTTCCCGGGCACGCAGCTGACCATGGGCGACACGGTCTACAAGAAGGGCCCGACGGCGGACACCAAGGACTGCGCGTCCGCGGCGAAGTCCACGCTCCCCAAGGTCCTCACCGACAACAGGTGCACGCGGCTGATCCGCGTCACCTACAGCCGGGACGGCGTGGCGGTGACGGTCGGCGTGGCGGTCTTCGCGACCGAGGCGCAGGCCACGAAGGCCAAGCAGCAGGCGGACGCGAAGAGCATCGTCAAGTCGCTGTCCGGCGGCGGGGTGAAGGACTTCTGCGTCGGCGCCGTCTGCCGCTCCACCACCAACGCCTACGGCCGCTACGCCTACTTCACGCTGGCCGGCTTCACCAGTGGCAAGGACGTGACGGAGAAGGACAAGGCCGTCTTCAAGACCGGCGACGACCTCCAGGAGTTCACGTACCGTCAGATCCGGCGCAGGGGCGAGGCCCAGGCATCGGCGGCGGCGGCCGGCTGACCTAGGGTGCGCGTCAGCAGCAGCCGGCCGACGGCAGCGTCCGCTTGTTGCGCGCCTCGACGCTGCGGGCCGCGAGGAGCTCGTCGGCCGGGTAGCCGACCTCCTCGAGGGTCAGGCCGTGCGGGCGTACGACATGGACGGCCGAGTCCCGTACGCCCGCCGCCAGGACCTTCGCGGGCCAGTCCGGCGTGCGGTGTCCGTCGCCGACGAACAGCAGCGCGCCGATCAGCGAGCGCACCATGTTGTGGCAGAAGGCGTCGGCCCGCACGGTGGCCGTGATGATCCCGTCGTCGCCGCGCACCAGGCTCAGCCGCTGGAGCGTCCGGATGGTCGTCGCGCCCTCGCGCCGCTTGCAGTAGGCGGCGAAGTCGTGCTCACCGAGCAGTCCGCGGGCGGCCTCGTTCATGGCGTCCACGTCGAGCGGCCAGTCGTGCCACAGCACATGGCCGCGCAGCAGCGGGTCGACGCCGCCGGGGTTGTCGGTGACGCGGTAGGCGTAACGCCGCCAGATCGCCGAGAACCGGGCGTCGAAGCCCTCCGGCGCCTCCCTCAGCGCCCACACCCGCACGTCCTTCGGTAGCCGCCCGGCGAGGCGCTTCAGCAGCTTCGGCCGGTGCTCGGCCCATACCTCGCGCGGCAGGTCCACGTGGGCGACCTGACCGCGCGCGTGCACACCGGCGTCGGTCCGCCCGGCCACGGTCAGCTCGTACGTCGTGCCGGACCGGGTCACGGTCCGCAGGGCGTCCTCGATCTCCCCCTGAACGGTCCGCCGCCCTCCGGCCTGCTTGGCCCACCCGGAGAACTCGGTCCCGTCGTAGGAAAGATCCAGCCGAACCCGCACCACACCACTCACCCGGACATCTCCATTCCACAACGAAGCGGGCCCGCTCCTTCGAGAGAAGCGGGCCCGACAACACCCTCAAGGGGCGCGGGGAACTGCGCGAACAACCACGACGGAGCCGCGGCCGCCCATCGTGAGGCCCCCGGCAGAACGCTTACGCGTCCTTCGACTCCTCGGCCGGCGCCTCGGCAGCCTCGTCCTTCGACAGGTCCGCCTTCGGCTCAGCAGCCTCGCCGGCCTCGGCGTCCTTCGCGGAGCGCTTGGTCGCGGCCTCGGCCTCGCCGACCGCGGCCTGCTGCACCGTCAGCGCCTCGACCAGCTCGATGACGGCCATGGGCGCGTTGTCGCCACGGCGGTTACCGATCTTGGTGATGCGGGTGTAGCCACCGGGACGGTTCTCGTACCGCGGGCCGATCTCGGTGAAGAGCGTGTGGACGATGCTCTTGTCCGTGATCACCTGGAGCACCTGACGGCGGTTGTGAAGGTCGCCCTTCTTCGCCTTGGTGACCAGACGCTCGGCGTAGGGACGCAGCTTGCGCGCCTTCGCCTCGGTGGTGGTGATGCGGCCGTGCTCGAAAAGCGCCTTCGCGAGGTTCGCGAGCATGAGCTTCTCGTGCGCGGCGCTGCCGCCCAGACGGGCACCCTTGGTGGGCCTCGGCATAGTGACTCTCCTGTGTGTCTGCCCCGGCCGTATCAGGTACCGGGGTCAGTATCCGAGCAGGCGGTCGCCTGTCGGAGATCCGGGCCCCGCAGGGGCCCGGAAAGGGGCGCGGGGAACTGCGCGATCAAGCACAGCGCACCCGCACCCGCGTACGGACCGGAAGGCCCGAGCTCTTAGTACTGCTCGGTCTCCACGAAACCCGCGTCCGCGTCGTCGTCCGCGCCGAACGCGTCCGCCGCAGCGGTCGGGTCGAACCCGGGAGGCGAGTCCTTGAGCGCGAGGCCCATGCCGGCCAGCTTGGCCTTGACCTCGTCGATGGACTTCGCACCGAAGTTCCGGATGTCGAGCAGGTCCGCCTCGGACCGCGCGACGA
This sequence comes from Streptomyces sp. BJ20, assembly GCF_022869105.1. Lineage (NCBI taxonomy): Bacteria > Bacillati > Actinomycetota > Actinomycetes > Kitasatosporales > Streptomycetaceae > Streptomyces > Streptomyces sp. BJ20. Next base: position 693,356 of record NZ_CP094918.1, on the reverse strand, counting down.
GCTCACCCACGGAGTGGATGCCCTCACGCTTGAGGCAGTTGTACGACCGGACCGTGAGCTCCAGCTCCTCGATCGGCAGCGCCAGGTCGGCGGCGAGGGCGGCGTCCGTCGGGGACGGACCCATGTCGATGCCCTCGGCGTCGATGTTCAGCTCGCGGGCGAGACCGAACAGCTCGACGAGAGTCTTGCCGGCGGAGGCCATGGCGTCACGCGGACGCATCGCCTGCTTGGTCTCGACGTCGACGATGAGCTTGTCGAAGTCGGTGCGCTGCTCGACTCGGGTCGCCTCGACCTTGTAGGTGACCTTCAGCACGGGGCTGTAGATCGAGTCGACCGGGATCCGGCCGATCTCCTGGCCGACCTGCTTGTTCTGCACGGCGGAGACGTAGCCGCGACCGCGCTCGACGGTCAGCTCCATCTCCAGCTTGCCCTTGCCGTTGAGCGTGGCGAGGACGAGGTCCGGGTTGTGCACCTCGACACCGGCCGGGGGCGCGATGTCGGCGGCGGTGACCAGACCCGGGCCCTGCTTGCGCAGGTACATCACGACCGGCTCGTCGTGCTCCGAGGAGACGACCAGCTGCTTGATGTTGAGGATCAGGTCGGTGACGTCCTCCTTGACGCCCGGCACGGTGGTGAACTCGTGCAGGACGCCGTCGATGCGGATGCTGGTGACAGCGGCACCGGGGATCGACGACAGGAGGGTGCGGCGGAGGGAGTTGCCGAGGGTGTAGCCGAAGCCCGGCTCCAGCGGCTCGATCACGAACCGGGAGCGGAATTCGTCGACGACCTCTTCGGTCAACGAGGGACGCTGAGCGATCAGCATGAGTGGATCAGATCCTTCTTTCGTGGACGCCCGCTATTTGACGCCCGACGGAACCGCACCCGGTGAAGAGTGCGGGTACTGCAAGGGTACGGGCGATACGGCCCTTGCGAGCCGTACCGCCCGGAACCTCAGGAAACCGACGCCTCAGACGCGGCGGCGCTTCGGCGGGCGGCAGCCGTTGTGCGGGGTCGGGGTGACGTCCTGGATGGAGCCGACCTCGAGGCCCGTGGCCTGCAGGGAGCGGATGGCGGTCTCACGACCGGAACCCGGGCCCTTGACGAACACGTCGACCTTGCGCATGCCGTGCTCCTGGGCGCGGCGGGCGGCCGACTCGGCGGCCATCTGCGCGGCGAACGGCGTGGACTTCCGGGAGCCCTTGAAGCCGACGTGGCCGGCGGAGGCCCAGGAGATCACGTTGCCGGACGGGTCCGTGATCGAGACGATCGTGTTGTTGAACGTGCTCTTGATGTGCGCGTGGCCGTGAGCGACGTTCTTCTTTTCCTTGCGGCGCACCTTCTTGGCAGCGCCCTGACGACCCTTGGGGGGCATCTGTACTCCTACGGGAGGTGGTCGGTCCTACAGCGAAGACCGCTGGACGGCGAAGTCCGCTGAGGACTACTTCTTGCCCGGCTTCTTCTTGCCGGCGATGGCGCGACGCGGGCCCTTGCGGGTACGCGCGTTGGTGCTGGTGCGCTGACCGCGGACGGGCAGACCGCGACGGTGGCGCAGACCCTGGTAGGTGCCGATCTCGACCTTGCGGCGGATGTCGGCCTGGATCTCGCGACGGAGGTCACCCTCGGTCTTGATGTTGTTGTCGACGTACTCGCGGATCGCGACGAGCTGCTCTTCGCTCAGGTCGCGGACGCGGGTGTTCGGGTCGACGCCGGTGGCGGCCAGCGTCTGCTGCGAAAGGGTCCGGCCGATGCCGAACACGTAGGTGAGGGCGATCTCCACGCGCTTTTCGCGCGGAATGTCAACACCGGAAACGCGTGCCATTCAATGGCTCCAGTTGGTTGTCGGAGGTCTTCCACAGAACCGGCTCCCCGCCCGCCGTACCAGGTACGGACCGGGTCCCCGGCCTCCGAGCCGGGGGTGTCGAGCCGTGCGGCTCGGGTCCTGCGTATGAACGTGTGTTGCTCGCGTCGCGCGAAGTCTGCGGGAGGCGCAGAGGGTGGATCAGTGCTGCGGTCAGCCCTGGCGCTGCTTGTGGCGCGGGTTGTCGCAGATGACCATGACCCGACCGTGACGGCGGATCACCCTGCACTTGTCGCAGATCTTCTTGACGCTCGGCTTGACCTTCATGGGTGTGAGGTTCTCCGGGTCAGTGCCATCACCCCGGCGGGCCGGGGAGCGGGCAAGATCTACTTGTACCGGTAGACGATCCGGCCACGCGTCAGGTCGTACGGAGACAGCTCCACCACGACCCGGTCGTCAGGGAGGATGCGGATGTAGTGCATGCGCATCTTGCCGCTGATGTGTGCCAGGACCTGGTGGCCGTTCTGGAGCTCGACCCTGAACATGGCGTTCGGCAGAGACTCGACGACAGTGCCCTCGATCTCGATGGCACCTTGCTTCTTGGCCACGCTTCGCCCTTCGAATCGACTACCTTGATCGACTCTCGAGTACACCGTGACCACATGCGGACATGCGGGTGCACCAGAGCCGACGAGTCAGTCTACGTCAGCGCACCCGGAAACACGAATCGAGGGATTCTGCCCTCCGGGGGAGATCCCTAACCCAACGGTCCGCACCGACGCGACGGGCCCAGGCCTCCATACCGCCCTGGCGGAGTACGCCGCGGGCGCCGCCCAGGCCGTGGAGGGCCGGGTACCGGCACTCCGGCAGCCGGGCGAGGGCAGGGGCAGGGGCCGGTCCGGTCCCGTCGTCAGGCGAGCGGGTCCGGCGCCGCCGTGATGCCCAGTTCCGCGAGCTTCGCCTTGCCGCCGTCGGGAGCGGTCAGGACCAGGGGGCCCTGCTCGGTGAGGGCGACCGAGTGCTCCCAGTGGGAGGACCAGGTGCCGTCGGTCGTGATGACCGTCCAGTCGTCGGAGAGGACCTCGGTGCGCGGGGTGCCGAGGGAGACCATCGGCTCGATCGCCAGGCAGAAGCCGGGCACCAGCTTCGGTCCCTTGCCGCGCTTGCGGTCGACGTAGTTCAGCAGGTGCGGGTCCATGTGCATCTCGGTGCCGATGCCGTGGCCGCCGTAGTCCTCGATGATCCCGTACTTGCCGCCGCCGGGCTTCGGCTGACGGCGGATGTACGTCTCGATCGCCCGGGAGACGTCGACCAGCCGGTTGCCCTGCTTCATGGCCGCGATGCCGGCCCACATCGACTCCTCGGTGACCCGGGAGAGCTCGACCAGCTCCGGGGAGTGACCGGAGCCGACGAAGGCGGTGTAGGCGGCGTCTCCGTGCCAGCCGTCGATGATGGCGCCGCAGTCGATGGAGATGATGTCCCCGTCCTTGAGGATCACGTCGTCGGACGGGATGCCGTGGACCACGACCTCGTTCACCGAGGTGCAGATGGTGGCGGGGAAGCCGCCGTAGCCGAGGAAGTTCGGCTTGGCGTCGTGCTCGGCGAGCACCTTGCGGGCGACCTGGTCCAGATCCCTGGTGGAGGCCCCGGGCACCGCCGCCTCGCGGGTGGCCGCGTGGATGGCGGCGACGACCAGCCCCGCCTCGCGCATCTTGGCGATCTGCTCAGGGCTCTTGATCTGCACCATGGGGACGACGGCCTTTCTGGACCAGTGGAGGAGTACGAACGCTTCCAACGATACGGGCGCGAGCCGCCCGGGTGCCGCGCGGGCGGCGGCACGGACCCCGCCCACGCCACAGCCGCGGCCCCTCGGGGGGAACCGCGGCTGTGCAGGCGGCGGGACGGACTACTGGCCGCTCTTCAGCGCCTCCAGCGCCCGGCCGGTGACCTCGTCGACGGGACCCATCGCGGAGATGGTCACCACCAGACCCTGGGCCCGGTAGTAGTCGATGATCGGCTCGGTCTGCGTGTGGTAGACCTCCAGGCGCGTGCGGACGGTCTCCTCGGAGTCGTCGTCGCGCTGGTACAGCTCGCCGCCGCAGTGGTCGCAGACGCCGTCCTGCTTCGGCGGGCTGTAGGTCACGTGGAAGACGTGCGCGGAGTCCTTGCGGCAGACCCGCCGCCCGGCGATCCGCTTCACGACCTCGTCCTCGGGGGCCTCGAGGTCGAGCACCGCGTCCAGCTTGATGCCCTCGGTCTTCAGCAGCTCGTCCAGCGCCTCGGCCTGCGACACGTTGCGCGGGAAGCCGTCCAGCAGGAAGCCGCCCTCGGCGTCGGGCTGCGACATGCGGTCCTTGGCCATGGCGATGGTGACCTCGTCCGGGACGAGTTCACCGGCGTCCATGTAGGACTTGGCGAGCTTTCCCAGCTCGGTCTGCCGGCTGATGTTGGCGCGGAACAGGTCGCCCGTGGAGATGTGCGGGATGCGCAGTTTCTCGGCAAGGCGGGTGGCCTGTGTGCCCTTCCCAGCACCCGGCGGCCCGACGAGGACGATTCGCATCAGCGGAGGAACCCTTCGTAATTGCGCTGCTGGAGCTGGCTCTCGATCTGCTTCACCGTCTCGAGACCGACACCCACGATGATCAGGATGCTCGTCCCGCCGAACGGGAAGTTCTGGTTTGCCCCGAAACCAACCAACGCCATCGTCGGTACGAGAGCGATCAGACCCAAGTACAGCGAACCCGGCCAGGTGATCCGGTTGAGTACGTAGCTCAGGTACTCAGCGGTCGGTCGGCCAGCCCGGATGCCCGGGATGAAGCCACCATACTTCTTCATGTTGTCCGCGACTTCCTCGGGGTTGAACGAGATGGCCACGTAGAAGAACGCGAAGAAGACGATGAGCAAGAAGTACAGCGTCACGTAGATCGGGTGGTCACCGCGGACGAGGTGGGACTCGATCCAGGTCTTCCAGCCCGAGGTGCCGCTGGAGAACTGCGCGATGAGCGCCGGGATGTACAGCAGCGACGAGGCGAAGATGACCGGGATCACACCGGCCTGGTTGACCTTCAGCGGGATGTAGGTCGACGTACCGCCGTAGGACCGGCGGCCGATCATGCGCTTCGCGTACTGGACGGGGATCCGGCGCTGGGCCTGCTCGACGAAGACGACCAGGCCGACCATGACCAGGCCGACGGCGACGACGGTGCCGAACTCGATCCAGCCGTCCGCCAGGCTGCCCTGCTCCTTGATGGCCCACAGGGCGGAGGGGAAGGTGGCGGCGATCGAGATGAACATGAGGATCGACATGCCGTTGCCGATGCCGCGGTCGGTGATGAGCTCACCGAGCCACATGACCGCGGCCGTGCCGGCGGTCATGGTGATGACCATGGTGATGGTCACGAAGATCGACTGGTCGGGGACGATCTGGCTCGCGACCGGGCAGCCCTGGAAGAGGGCGCCGCTGCGGGCGGTGGCCACCAGGCCGGTGCCCTGGAGGATGGCGAGCGCGATCGTCAGGTAGCGGGTGTACTGCGTGATCTTCGCCGTGCCGGCCTGCCCCTCCTTCTTCAGGGCTTCCAGGCGCGGGATCACCACGGTCAGCAGCTGCAGAATGATGCTCGCCGTGATGTACGGCATGATCCCGAGCGCGAAGACCGTGATCTGGAGCAGCGCGCCGCCGCTGAACATGTTCACCAGACCGAACAGGCCCTGGTTCGCCTGGGCGGCGTCGATACAGGTCTGGACGTTCCGGTAGTCGACACCCGGGATGGGTACGTGCGTACCGACGCGGTACACCACGATGATGCCGAGCGTGAAGAGCAGCTTCTTGCGCAGGTCGGGCGTCTTGAACGCCCGGGCGAACGCGGTGAGCACGGTGCCTCCTGCGACCCCCCGCGCAACTGCGTCAAGGGTGATGGTCTGAGATTCCGACTGAGGACGAATTCTTAACGGTCAACTGCCGCCCTGAGTGCCCCGCGTGGGGCTCCCGGGGTGAATGGGCAGCGCAGGCCACCTTACCGGCGACACCACCGCCCTAGGAACGACCAACCGGGGATACCCCATTTGTGGGGTATCCCCGGTCGGGATCGCTCTACGTCATCGAGACACCTGACGGAGTCAGACGAGCTCGGTGACGGTACCGCCGGCGGCGGTGATCTTCTCCTTGGCGGAGCCGGAGACGGCGTCGACCGTCACCTGCAGCGCCACGGAGATCTCGCCCTGGCCCAGGACCTTGACGAGGCTGTTCTTGCGCACGGCACCCTTGGCGACCAGGTCCTCGACCGTGACCTCTCCGCCCTCGGGGTAGAGGGAGGCGAGCTTGTCCAGGTTCACGACCTGGTACTCGGTCTTGAACGGGTTCTTGAAGCCCTTCAGCTTCGGGAGACGCATGTGGAGGGGCATCTGGCCACCCTCGAAGCGCTCCGGAACCTGGTAACGGGCCTTGGTGCCCTTGGTACCACGACCGGCCGTCTTACCCTTCGACGCCTCACCACGACCGACACGGGTCTTCGCGGTCTTGGCACCGGGGGCGGGACGGAGGTTGTGGATCTTGAGCGGGTTGTTCTCCGCCATGATCAGTCGACCTCCTCGACCGTCACGAGGTGGCGGACGGTGTGCACCATGCCGCGGAACTCGGGGCGGTCCTCCTTGACGACCTGCGTGTTGATGCCCTTGAGACCAAGGGAGCGCAGGGTGTCACGGTGGTTCTGCTTGCTGCCGATGTAGGACTTGACCTGCGTAATCTTCAGCTGCGCCATGATTACGCACCCGCCCCTGCACGCGCACGCAGCAGAGCCGCGGGGGCGACGTCCTCGAGCGGCAGACCACGGCGGGCCGCGATCTCCTCGGGACGCTGCAGGCCCTTCAGGGCCTCCACGGTCGCGTGCACGATGTTGATGGCGTTGTCGGAGCCGAGCGACTTCGACAGCACGTCGTGGATACCGGCGCACTCGAGCACGGCACGCACCGGACCACCGGCGATCACACCGGTACCCGGGGACGCGGGCTTGAGCAGCACGACGCCGGCAGCCTTCTCACCCTGGATGGGGTGCGGGATGGTGCCCTGGATGCGGGGGACCTTGAAGAAGTGCTTCTTGGCCTCCTCAACGCCCTTGGCGATGGCGGCCGGCACCTCCTTGGCCTTGCCGTATCCGACACCCACGGTGCCGTCACCGTCGCCCACCACGACCAGCGCGGTGAAGCTGAAGCGACGACCACCCTTCACAACCTTGGCGACACGGTTGATCGCGACGACGCGCTCAACGTATGCGGTCTTCTCGGCGGCAGCTGCGCCGCCGTCACGGCCCTTCCGGTCCCGCCGCTCGCCGCCACCGGCACCGCCACCGCGGCGCTGGGGTCCAGCCATTGGAATTACCTCTCTCTGTTTCCGCTAGCTACGGAACCGGCTCAGAACTTCAGTCCGGCTTCGCGGGCGGCGTCCGCCAGAGCGGCGATGCGCCCGGCGTACTGGTTGCCACCACGGTCGAACACGACGGCCTCGACACCGGCGGCCTTGGCGCGCTCGGCGACCAGGGCGCCGACCTGCTTGGCCTGCGCGGACTTGTCGCCCTCGCCGCCGCGGACCGACGCGTCCAGGGTGGACGCCGACGCCAGGGTGTGACCCTTCAGGTCGTCGATCACCTGCGCCACGATGTGGCGGTTGGAACGGGTCACGACCAGGCGAGGACGCTCGGCGGTACCGGCGACCTTCTTGCGGATCCGGATGTGACGACGCTTGATAGCAGCACGCTTGTACGCGTCGCCCTTGAGGATCTTCTGCCCGTATGCCATGGCTTACTTACCCGCCTTTCCGACCTTGCGGCGGATGACTTCGCCCTCGTACTTGACGCCCTTGGCCTTGTACGGGTCGGGCTTGCGCAGCTTGCGGATGTTGGCCGCAACCTCGCCGACCTTCTGGTTGTCGATGCCCTCGACCGAGAACCGGGTCGGGGACTCCACCTTGAAGGTGATGCCCTCGGGGGCCTCGACCGTGATCGGGTGGCTGTAGCCGAGGGAGAACTCCAGGTTCGAACCCTTGGCGACAACGCGGTAACCGACACCGCTGATCTCGAGCTTCTTCACGTAACCCTGGGTCACGCCGGTGATCATGTTCGCCACCAGCGTGCGGGACAGGCCGTGCAGGGCCTTGTTCTGACGCTCGTCGTTGGGGCGGGTGACGTTCAGGACGCCGTCCTCACCCTTGGCGATCTCGATCGGCGCCACGACGGTGTGGGTCAGCGTGCCCTTGGGGCCCTTGACCGTGACCGTGCGGCCGTCGATGGTGACGTCCACGCCGGCGGGAACCGCGATGGGGAGCTTGCCGATACGCGACATAGCTGTTTCCTCCGTTCCCTTCTGCTACCAGACGTAGGCGAGGACTTCCCCACCCACGCCCTTCTTGCCGGCCTGCTTGTCGGTGAGAAGCCCGTGCGACGTGGAGATGATCGCCACGCCAAGGCCGCCGAGCACCTTCGGCAGGTTGGTGGACTTCGCGTACACCCGGAGACCGGGCTTGGAGATCCGCTTGATGCCCGCGATGGAGCGCTCACGGTTGGGGCCGAACTTCAGCTCCAGGACGAGGTTCTTGCCGACCTCGGCGTCCTCGACCTTCCAGCCCGTGATGAAGCCCTCCTGCTGGAGGATCTCCGCGATGTGCGACTTGATCTTCGAGTGCGGCATCGCCACGGTGTCGTGGTATGCCGAGTTCGCGTTCCGCAGACGCGTAAGCATGTCTGCGATCGGATCAGTCATGGTCATGAATTGGCCTTCGGCCTCTCTCGCCGGGGTTTCCTGGTGCGCCATCCCTCTCCCCGATCCGAGACGGGACGGGTGCGGCGCGGTGGACCTACGGCGTAGTAAGTCGTACGGGCACGGCAGGTGCCCAACCCCACAAGCCTAAGCCATGCGGAGCGGGGCTCCTGCCGTTCCCATTGCTTACCGAGAGCCCTGGGAGTCCGGAACTACCGGATTACCAGGAGCTCTTGGTCACGCCCGGCAGCTCGCCACGGTGAGCCATCTCACGAAGGCACACGCGGCACAGGCCGAACTTGCGGTACACGGAGTGGGGACGGCCGCAGCGCTGGCAGCGGGTGTAGCCACGCACACCGAACTTGGGCTTGCGAGCAGCCTTCGCGATGAGAGCCTTCTTCGCCATCTCGCTCACGCCTCCTTGAACGGGAAGCCGAGGTGACGGAGAAGGGCACGGCCCTCTTCGTCGTTGGTCGCCGTGGTCACCACGGTGATGTCCATACCCCGGACGCGGTCGATCTTGTCCTGGTCGATCTCGTGGAACATGACCTGCTCCGTGAGACCGAAGGTGTAGTTGCCACGGCCGTCGAACTGCTTGGGGGACAGACCGCGGAAGTCGCGGATGCGCGGGAGCGCGAGCGACAGGGTGCGGTCCAGGAACTCCCACATGCGGTCGCCACGGAGCGTGACGTGGGCACCGATCGGCTGGCCCTCACGCAGCTTGAACTGCGCGATGGACTTGCGGGCCTTGGTGACGGCCGGCTTCTGACCGGTGATCGTGGTGAGGTCGCGGATGGCGCCCTCGATCAGCTTGGAGTCGCGGGCGGCGTCGCCCACACCCATGTTGACCACGATCTTGACGAGGCCGGGAACCTGCATGACGTTCTCGTAGGAGAACTGCTCGCGCAGCTTGCCCGCGATCTCCTCGCGGTACTTCGTCTTCAGACGCGGAGTGGTGGTGGTCGTCATCAGATGTCCTCACCCGTCCGCTTGGCAACGCGGATCTTGTTGCCTTCGTCGTCGAAGCGGTAACCGACGCGGGTCACGACCTTCTTGCCGTCCTTCTCCACGACCAGCTGGACGTTGGAGACGTGGATCGGGGCCTCGGTGGTGACGATGCCGCCGGCCTGGGAACCGCGAGCCGTCGGACCGGCCTTGGTGTGCTTCTTGACCCGGTTGACACCCTCGACCAGGACGCGCTGCTCGCGCGGGAAAGCGGCAATGACCTTGCCCTGCTTGCCCTTGTCCTTGCCGGTGATGACCTGGACCAGGTCGCCCTTCTTGATCTTCATGCTCACAGCACCTCCGGCGCGAGGGAGATGATCTTCATGAACTTCTTCTCGCGCAGCTCACGGCCCACCGGGCCGAAGATACGGGTGCCACGAGGGTCGCCGTCGTTCTTCAGAATGACGGCGGCGTTCTCGTCGAAGCGGATGTACGAGCCGTCCGGACGGCGGCGCTCCTTGACGGTGCGAACGATGACCGCCTTGACGACGTCACCCTTCTTCACGTTGCCACCGGGGATCGCGTCCTTGACGGTGGCGACGATGACGTCACCGATACCCGCGTAGCGGCGACCGGAGCCACCGAGCACACGGATGCAGAGGATTTCCTTCGCACCCGTGTTGTCGGCGACACGCAGTCGCGACTCCTGCTGGATCACGTCTATCTCCTGAATGTCTGCCGGTTCCCCGGGAGCCGCTCAGCGGAGCGGCTCCCGGAGCCTGGCGGAACTGTCCTGCGAGGAATGCCCCGCAGGAGATTTACTTGGCCTTCTCGAGGATCTCGACGACGCGCCAGCGCTTCGTCGCGGACAGCGGCCGGGTCTCCATGAGGAGGACGCGGTCGCCGACACCCGCGGCGTTCTGCTCGTCGTGCGCCTTGAGCTTGTTCGTACGGCGGATGACCTTGCCGTACAGCGCGTGCTTCACGCGGTCCTCGACAGCGACGACGACGGTCTTGTCCATCTTGTCGCTGACGACCAGACCCTCACGGGTCTTGCGGAAACCGCGGGCGGCCTTCGTCTCTTCAGTCACGTTGTTCTCGCTCATGCGCTCTCCACCGTCTCGATGCCCAGCTCGCGCTCACGCATCAGGGTGTAGATCCGCGCGATGTCCTTGCGGACGGCCTTGAGCCGACCGTGGTTCTCGAGCTGACCCGTGGCCGCCTGGAAGCGGAGGTTGAACAGCTCTTCCTTGGCCTCGCGGAGCTTCGCCAGAAGCTCCTCGTTGCCCAGCTCGCGCAGCTCTGACGCCTTGGTACCGGCCGACATCACGCTTCACCTGCCTCGCGCTTGACGATCTTGCACTTCATCGGCAGCTTGTGAGCCGCACGGGTCAGGGCCTCGCGCGCGATCTTCTCGTTGGGGTACGACAGCTCGAACATGACGCGTCCGGGCTTGACGTTGGCCACCCACCACTCCGGGGAGCCCTTACCGGAACCCATGCGGGTCTCGGCCGGCTTCTTGGTGAGGGGGCGGTCCGGGTAGATGTTGATCCAGACCTTGCCGCCACGCTTGATGTGGCGGGTCATGGCGATACGAGCCGCTTCGATCTGGCGGTTCGTCACGTACGCCGGGGTGAGCGCCTGGATGCCGTACTCGCCGAACGCAACCTGCGTGCCACCCTTCGACATGCCGTTGCGCTTCGGGTGGTGCTGCTTGCGGTGCTTGACCCTACGGGGGATCAGCATGGTGGTCAGGCCTCCGTTCCGGTGCTCTCAGCCGGAGCGGCCGCCGGAGCCTCGGCCTTGGGGGCCTCGGCAGCGGGAGCCTGCTGCGGCTTGCGACCGCGACCGCCACGCTCGCCACCGCGGCCACCACGGGCCGGGCGGTCGGCACCGCCACGGGCCGGGCGGTTGCCGGCGCGGGCAGCGGCGTTCTCGGCGCGGACCTCGGCGATGTTCTTGACGTCGCCCTTGTAGATCCAGACCTTCACGCCGATGCGGCCGAAGGTCGTCTTGGCCTCGAAGAAGCCGTAGTCCACGTTCGCGCGGAGCGTGTGCAGGGGCACACGGCCCTCGCGGTAGAACTCCGAGCGGGACATCTCGGCGCCACCGAGGCGGCCGCCGCACTGGATCTTGATGCCCTTGGCGCCCGCCTTCATGGCCGACTGCATGCTCTTACGCATGGCGCGGCGGAAGGAGACACGGGAGGAGAGCTGCTCGGCGACGGCCTGGGCGACCAGCTGGGCGTCGGTCTCGGGGTTCTTGACCTCGAGGATGTTCAGCTGGACCTGCTTGCCGGTGAGCTTCTCGAGGTCACCGCGGATGCGGTCGGCCTCGGCGCCACGGCGGCCGATCACGATGCCCGGACGCGCGGTGTGGATGTCCACACGCACACGGTCACGGGTGCGCTCGATCTCGACCTTGGAGATGCCGGCGCGCTCCATGCCGGACGTCATCATCCGACGGATGGCGACGTCTTCCTTGACGTAGTCCTTGTACAGCTTGTCGGCGTACCAACGCGACTTGAAGTCGGTCGTGACACCGAGCCGGAACCCATGCGGGTTAACCTTCTGGCCCATTACCGGGTTCCTTCCTTGCTGCTGACGACCACGGTGATGTGGCTGGTCCGCTTGCGGATCCGGTAGGCGCGGCCCTGGGCGCGCGGACGGAACCGCTTCAGGGTCGGGCCCTCGTCGACGTAGGCCTCGGAAATGAAGAGGCTGTCGACATCGGTGTGGTCGTAGTTGTGCGCGGCGTTGGCAATGGCGCTGTCCAGCACCTTGCCCACCGGCACGCTCGCGGCCTGCGGGGCGAAACGCAGGACCGCCTGAGCCTCCGTGGCGTCCATGCCACGGATGAGGTCCACCACGCGGCGGGCCTTCATGGGCGTGACGCGGATGTACCGCGCCTGGGCCCTGGCTTCCATGGTTGTCCCTTCAGTGTCTGTCATGGTCGATTGCACCCCGCCGACTAGCGGCGCTTCGACTTCCGGTCGTCCTTGACGTGGCCCCGGAAGGTGCGGGTCGGCGAGAACTCGCCGAGCTTGTGGCCGACCATCGACTCGGTGACAAACACCGGGATGTGGGTCTTGCCGTTGTGCACCGCGATCGTGTGGCCCAGCATCGCCGGGACGATCATCGAGCGACGGGACCAGGTCTTGATGACGTTCTTGGTACCGGCTTCGTTCTGCGAGTCCACCTTCTTGATCAGGTGGTCGTCGACGAAGGGTCCCTTCTTCAAGCTACGAGGCATCTCAACCCGTCCTTAGCGCTTCTTGTTCGTCTTGCGGCGGCGGACGATGTACTTGTTCGACGCCTTCTTGGGCGAACGAGTACGGCCTTCCTTCTTGCCCCAGGGGGACACGGGGTGACGGCCACCGGAGGTCCGGCCCTCACCACCACCGTGCGGGTGGTCCACCGGGTTCATGACGACACCGCGGACGGTCGGGCGGACGCCCAGCCACCGCTTGCGGCCCGCCTTGCCCCAGTTGATGTTGCTCTGCTCGGCGTTGCCGACCTCGCCGACCGTGGCGCGGCAGCGCTGGTCGACCAGGCGGATCTCACCGGAGGGCATGCGGAGGTGGGCCATGGTGCCCTCCTTCGCGAGCAGCTGCACCGAGGCGCCGGCGGAGCGGGCGAACTTGGCGCCGCCGCCGGGACGCAGCTCGATGGCGTGCAGCGTCGTACCCACGGGGATGTTGCGCAGGGCAAGGTTGTTGCCCGGCTTGATGTCGGCCCCGGGACCGTTCTCGACGCGGTCGCCCTGGTTCAGGCCACGCGGCGCGAGGATGTAGCGCTTCTCGCCGTCCGCGTAGTGCAGGAGCGCGATGCGCGCGGTGCGGTTGGGGTCGTACTCGATGTGCGCGACCTTCGCCGGCACGCCGTCCTTGTCGTGACGACGGAAGTCGATCACGCGGTAGGCGCGCTTGTGGCCACCGCCCTGGTGGCGGACGGTCACACGACCGGAATTGTTACGGCCGCCCTTGCTGTGCAGGGGACGGACCAGCGACTTCTCCGGCGTGGACCGCGTGACCTCGACGAAGTCGGCGACGCTGGAGCCACGACGGCCCGGAGTCGTCGGCTTGTACTTGCGGATACCCATTTCTCAGTCCTCGTCCGATATCGAACGATCCTGACCGCTTACGCGGTCGGACCGCCGAAGATGTCGATACGGTCGCCCTCGGCGAGGGTCACGATCGCGCGCTTGGTGGCGGCACGCTGGCCGAACCCGGTGCGGGTGCGCTTGCGCTTGCCGACGCGGTTGATCGTGTTGACCCCGGTGACCTTGACCTCGAAGACCGCCTGGACGGCCTCCTTGATCTGGGTCTTGTTGGCACGCGGGTCGACGAGGAACGTGTACTTGTTCTCGTCGATGAGCGCGTAGCTCTTCTCGGACACGACCGGCTTCAGCAGCACGTCACGGGGGTCCGTGTACGCCTTGCTCGCCGGGGTGACGACGGTGTTCTTGCCTTCGGCCTCGTGGCGACGCGCCTTGGCGACGCGAGCGGCCTTGGCCGCCTTGGCGGCCTTCGAGGCGATCGAGGGGTGACGGGCAGCCATCAGACCTCGCTCCCTTCGTTGTCGTTGGCCTTGTTCGGGCCGGCGACGAAGGACTCGAAAGCGGCCTTGGTGAAGACCACGTCGTCCGAGACGAGAACGTCGTACGTGTTCAGCTGGCCCGGCTCCAGGATGTGGACCTGGGGCAGGTTGCGGGCGGAGAGCCACGCGGCCTCGTCGGCGCGGTCGACGACCAGGAGCAGGTTCTTGCGCTCCGAGATCTTGCCGAACAGCGTCCTGGCGGCCTTCGTGGAGGGGTTCTCGCCCTCGACCACGCCGGTGACGACGTGGATGCGGTTGTGGCGCGCCCGGTCGGTGAGGGCGTGACGCAGGGCGGCAGCCTTCATCTTCTTGGGCGTGCGCTGCGAGTAGTCGCGCGGCACGGGACCGTGCACGACGCCACCACCGGCGAACTGCGGCGCGCGGGTCGAGCCCTGGCGGGCGCGGCCGGTGCCCTTCTGGCGGTACGGCTTCTTGCCACCACCACGGACCTCGCCACGGGACTTCGTCTTGTGGGTGCCCTGGCGGGCAGCGGCCAGCTGCGCGACGACGACCTGGTGGATCAGCGGAACGCTGACCTTCTCGACGTCGAAGATCTCCGAGGGGAGCTCGACGGTACCGGCCTTGTCGCCCGCCGGCGAAAGGATGTCAACAGTGCTCATCGGTTACCTCAGGCCCCCTTGGCCGCGGTGCGGACCAGGACGAGGCCGCCGTTCGGACCGGGAACCGCGCCCTTGATGAGCAGCAGACCCTTCTCCGCGTCAACGGCGTGGACGGTCAGGTTCTGGGTGGTGACCCGCTCGTTGCCCATGCGACCCGCCATGCGGAGGCCCTTGAACACACGGCCCGGGGTGGCGCAGCCACCGATGGAACCGGGCGAGCGGTGCTTGCGCTGGGTGCCGTGTCCGGCGCCGAGGCCCTTGAAGTTGTGACGCTTCATGACACCGGCGAAGCCCTTGCCCTTGCTCTTGCCGGTGACGTCGACCTTCACGCCCGACTCGAAGACCTCAGCGGTGACTTCCTGGCCCAGCGTGTACTCGGAGGCGTCCGACGTGCGGATCTCGACGAGGTGACGACGGGGGGTGACGTCGGCCTTGGCGAAGTGGCCCTTGAGGGGCTTGTTCACCTTGCGCGGGTCGATCTCGCCGAAGGCGATCTGGACCGACTCGTAGCCGTCGACGTCGTTCGTACGGACCTGGGTGACGACGTTGGGGCCGGCCTTGACGACGGTGACCGGAACAACACGGTTGTTCGCGTCCCACACCTGCGTCATGCCGAGCTTCTCGCCCAGGATGCCCTTGATCTGCTTTGCCATCTCTTCAGATCACCGGCCTCAGAGCTTGATCTCGATGTCGACACCGGCCGGGAGGTCGAGTCGCATCAGAGAGTCAACGGTCTTGGGGGTCGGGTCGAGGATGTCGATCAGGCGCTTGTGCGTGCGCATCTCGAAGTGCTCGCGCGAGTCCTTGTACTTGTGCGGCGACTTGATGACGCAGTACACGTTCTTCTCAGTGGGCAGCGGCACCGGGCCCGCGACCGACGCACCAGTACGCGTCACCGTCTCGACGATCTTCTTCGCCGAAGAGTCGATGACCTCGTGGTCGTAGGCCTTGAGCCGGATGCGGATCTTCTGTCCCGCCATGGCTACTTCGTAGTCCTGTCTCTCATTACGCTCTGGAACCCGGAGCGGCTTCCCCCCACCTCCGACCCACGCGGTCGGGCGTGTCGCGCTCCCGCTGACACAGATGTCCCTTGTTCGAACATCCCTGCGGGATTGACACGGCCCTACCAGAACCGCGGACCGGGGGCGAAAGGCCCACCGGGCGCCTGGCCGGCGCCGCACCACACTTCCCGGAAGATTCCCGTACGTCCGCCCCTGATCAGGGACGACGAGTACTGTGGGACTCGCTTCCGGTCCTCCCGGCGGGAGGCGCGCAGCATCAACACTCGACCGAGCAACTCGGACAGTCTGCCACAGAGGGCGGGGGGCTGGCCAATCGGGCGGAAGAGAGTACCCCGGGGGGTGGCGTGAGCAAACCCTGTGGGCTCACGGGGCGCGTCTCGTGCACTCGGGCCGGTGCTGACGACGCGCCGCGGTCGTCAGGTCACCCCGCCTACCTGTACCAGTCCTCGCCGTCACTTCCCAGCACACTGCGCAGATAGCTCTCCAGGTCGGGTGAAACGAGGTTTCGACTGTCCGTCTCGTGGTCCCAGACGAAAACCTCATTGCGCTCCGGAACCCGAACGAAGGCGAACTGGTCACCCCCGCCGTTGTCGCCGAAAAACATCAGTGAATCGAACGGCATGTAGAGCGAGCGAAATTGCTCGTCTCCACGAAAATGCATGTTGTCGTCCAGGATGCGCTGGGCCGACCAGACGACGTCAGTTCCGTACTCGTCTGTCAATCCGTCGCTCTCGAGGAGGAACGACCGCAGATCCGACGGGAGCGACTGCCCGAGCTCACTCTCTATCCGGTCCAGGAGGGACGGGTCGGCGGGGCCGTCGGACTCGTCCGACGGGAACGACTCGATAAGGTCACGCCACATGTTCCAAGCCAATCTCGTCGAACTCGGCTACCGGATTCTCGGACTGAACCAGTTTCCGAGCATATCATCGACTTTCGTCACCTGATCCATTACTTCCTGCCTGGTCGGGTTCGGATTGGCGTCGTAGAACCTATTCCATTCGACCCGTATCTGGCTCAGGTGAACCTTACTGTTGATGTCCCCCTTGGGTATCCCGCGCAGATTCTCAAGGGAATGCAGCTCGTCCGCCGAGAAGAGGCCCGGATACTTCTTGAGCACCTGCTGCTCGATCGCATGGTGCACGACGACCTTGCCCTTGAGGTGGGGATGGGCGTCGAAGAACGTCTTCTTGTAGTTGTGACTCGTGGTGCTTCCCACAGATGCTTCGGCTCGTGTGGGCACGTTCGGTCCGAGAACGGTCTCGCGCCTGGCCGCAGCCAGCTTGGCCGCGTCCTCGCAGGGCGTAAGTCCCAGCGGATCCGACCAGGTCAGCGGGTTGGAGACGTAGGCGAATGGGTTGAGTCCCGCTGCCAGGCCCAATGGGTCACCGCTGAGGTAACGGGCTGTCTCAGGGTCGTAGTGACGGAAGACGTTGTAGTGCAGGCCGGTCTCGGGGTCGAAGTACTGCCCGGGGAACCGCAGCGGCGTGTACGCGCTCGCGGAGCGGTTCCACATCGTGTTGCCCCAGAGCGTCGCCCGTGACCTCCACGCGATCTCGCCCTCACCGCTGACGAGTTCCGTGGGGGCGCCGACGAGGTCGGTGACGATACCGAAGAAACGGCGATCGATCTCGTCCTGAGGTGTCTCGGCGTCGAGGATGCGTTCCGTCTGTGCGATCGGCCGGTACCCCTCGTGATCCCAGGTCACCACCACGGTGTGCGACTGGCCGGCGGACCAGGTCGTCTGTTCGCAGAGCGTGGTGCCGTCCCAGACGAAGTCCGTCCGCTCGATGACGGACATGCCGTCCTCCGCATGCCTCCGCTTCGCTATGCGGCGTCCCAGCGGGTCATACAGGTATGTCCACCGGGTGCCGTCCGGTGTCGTAACCGCCGTCAGCCGGTCTTCGGCGTCCCACTCGTATCGCCATGTTTCACGCTTGCGTGACAGACGTGTCTTCTGACGAAGAGTGACACGTCCTTGAGCGTCGTACTCGTACCGCACCTGGCCCGCCTTCACGAGGCGCGTGCCGCGATAGCGGCGGTCGCCCGCGGCCTCCGGAGCCGGAAGCCCGGTCGGCCATGAGGCGTACGTCAAGTTGCCCTGCGGGTCGTAGTCATAACGCTCGCCGCCCAAGGGCCCATGCACGGAGGTGACGTGGCCGGTCGCGCCGGTCTCATATCGGCTGACAACGGCGCCTTCGCTTTCCACGGCGCTGAGGTGCCCCTCGGGGCTGAAGTGGTAGCGGCGTGTGCTCATGGTGCGGCCGCGGTGAGTAAGCGTCTGGGAACGCCTGCGCCCGACCGGGTCGTACGTGTGAGCGAGCGCGATGTGGTCGCCGATGTGGCGCACCAGCTCCCGCCCTGCCCCGTCCCGGTCGAAGCGAACCACCTGGCCCGAGCTGACGAGTTCCGCCGCGCTGCCGGCAGCGTCGTAACTCCAGCTGCTCACCGCACCACTGGGTGTCGTCCGGGTACGGCGGTTACCCACGGGATCGTAGGTGTGCGTGAGGCGCCGGCTGTTCGTCGTTTCCGCGAGCACCCTCCCCACCTCGTCCCGTTCCATGGCGACGACGGCGTCCTGACCTGCCGCTTCCAGAAGACGACCGCACAGGTCGTAACGGAAGGAGATGTCCTTCCCGTCGACGTGCCGGTGGACCACACGGCCGAGGACGTCGTACTCGGTGCGAACGGTCTGGTCGAGGGAGTCCGTGCGCTCGACGAGTTGCCCGGCAAGATCGTAGGAGTAGCGGGTGGTGACGCCGTCGAAGTCCGTTTCAGACACCAAGCGCCCCGCTGCGTCGTACTCGTAGGTCCACGCATGACCGGTGGCCACGGTGACCCCGGTCAGACGAAGGTCGGCGTCATAGGTGTACGTGGTACGGGCCCCGGCGGGGTCGGTCATTGCCGCCAGCAAGTCGAAGTGGGTGTATGCGTAGGTCGTCACATGCCCCGCGGTGTCCTCGTGACGAACACAGTTGCCCTCGCCGTCATAGGCCCATGTTTCTGTACCGTCCGCGTCCGTCTGCCGGGTGAGCAGTCCTTCCGGAGTCCACTCGAGTTCTGTGACACTGCCGAGTTGGTCGGTCAGTTCTACGGTGCGACCGAAGGCATCTCGTTCGTGCCGGACTGTTCCGCGCAAGGGGTCCGTGATCTCCAGCGGCAGCCCCGCTCGGTCGGTCCGGATCACCGTGGTCCGGCCGAGCGGGTCGGTGACCGAGCACAGGTGGCCGTCGGCCGTGTACGAGTACCGTGACGTGGCGCCATCGGGATCGGTCACGGCCGTGCGGTTTCCTCGTTCGTCGTAGTCGCTCCGCACAGTGGCGCCGTCGGGCAGAGTGACCACCGCGGGCAGTCCGAGATCGTTGTAGGTGTAGGTGGTGCGTTCCCCGTCAGGACGGACGATCTCTGTGGGACGCCCTTGATCGTCGTACGTCACTCGCGTCGTCCGGCCCAGAGGGTCCGTGTGCGAGAGCAGGTGGTGGTGGACGTCGTACGTCCTCGTCGTGCATGCGCCGACCGCGTTGACCTCGGCGACGACCTGCGAGTCGGCGTTGACGGCATAGCGATTCACCGTGCCGTCACCACTGGTCACCGTCGTGACCCGATGCCCGGGCCAGTCGTCGTCGATGCCGTCGTAGACGAAGGTGTGGGAGACGTGCCCCGCCTCCCCGCCCTGTGCGGTACAGCGGTCCTGGGTGTCGTAGCTGTACCGGTAGCGACTGCCGTTGGTGTCGGTCCATTGCGCGATGCGCAACCGCTCGTCGTAGGTGAAGGTGAGCGGAACCTGGGAGGATCCGATCACTCCTGTGAGGCAGTCCTCCGTGTAGAGGAACCGCTTCACGGTGACATCTGCTCCCTGGGCGCCGGCTCCGCGCAGAATCAGTTCGGTGACTCTGCCATCGTCCACGGTGAAAGCAAGGTGGTATCCACCGGAGTGACGCATGGCCTCGGGAGTACCGTCCGCCCTGTAGTCGAACGTGATGGTGTTTCCGTTGCGGTCACTGATCCTCTGAAGCGGTGCGATTCCCTCGGCAGGGGGTGCGAAATAGCGCGTGTGCGAGGTCTCGGGGTCGAGTATCTCGATGCCCCCGCACTCGGCGACGGTAAGCGGCCATCGCGGCCCTTGCTGCGGGTCGGTAGGAACGCCGACGGCTGAGGGCATCTCGTACGACAGCAGCATGCCGTCCTCGGTGACGAGGACCACGCCCTGGTCGGACACCTCCAGTCGCTGATCCAGCGTGGACGACCAGGTGGGTCCGAACCACCAGCCACAGCGGTAGTTCGACGCGGCGCGACGCACGAAGGTGAGGGGCAAGGTACCGGGGAGTTCCACGTCGGTTTGCTGCATGTACATCGCTCCGGTGGCGACGTCGACCGGGTCCCCGCAGCCGAAGATCTTGGTTTTCATGCGGCTGAAAGCACCCGCGGTGCCCTCCCCCAGGAGAGACCTGGCACCTTTACCCAGCCCCTTGACTCCGAGCGCCATTCCCTTGAGCCCCATGGAGCCCAGGCTTTTCATCCCCTTGGCAAGACCTCCGAGGGTCGTCAGTCCCTTCATGCCGGGTATGCAGTCCAGCGCGGCCAGTCCGACGTCCCATAGGGACGCCTGGCCTTTGCTGTATTTGTAGAGCGTGTCGGCGAGGACGACGAGTGCCGCGATGAGGACGATGGCGCCGAGGATCGGCCCGCCGATGATCATCGCGACGATGCCGACGACCGCGACCACGATCTTGCAGGCGGCGACGATGGTGTCCCAGTTGTCGGTGAACCAGTCGCCGATCTCCTCCCACCACGACCGGTTCTGGATCCCCGCGTCGGAGGCCTCGTCGATCTTCGACTTCGCGTCCCGCGCCGCCTCCTCGCGCATCTTCCGCGCGTCCGCGGCCATCTTCTTCGCCGCGTCCAGCGCGCTCTGCGCGGACGTCACGTCCGACTGCGCCTTCGTGTGCGCGCTCTTGGCGCTCTGCACGTCCCGGGTCGCGGCCCGCACCTTCGCCTCGTCGGGCTTGTCCGCGTCCGACTTCGACCCCGTCGGGTCGTCCTTGTACTTGTCGGCCTCCTTCGTCGCCCGCCCCACCCACGACTCAGCCGACGCCAGCTTCGACTTCGCCGACGTCAGATCAGCCTGCGCCTCACGCGCCTTCGCCAAAGCCTTGTCCGCCAGCGCCTGCGCCCGCTCCAGCTTCGGCCAGTAGTCCGCGAGCGCGTCCCCGCACATCGCGTACGACTTCTCCAGCTTCCTCAGATTCTTCGGAACGCCGGAGAACTCCTCCTTGAACACCTTCGCCGACTTCCCCGCCCACTCCGCCAGCGCCCCCTCACCGGCCATCCCCTTCACCAGACGCAACGCCTCGGAGACGTCGTCGGCGAAGTCGTGCAGGAACCTCGCCAGCTTGCGCACCCGCTCCGGGTCACCGGGCGTCGGGTCCTTGTCCAGGTCGAGAACATGCCAATCACTCGGCCGGTGACCCACCATCCCGCAACCCCCGTCACGCGCACATCGCCAACACCCGTATGCACACGTGAACTTACCGGGCACGGCTGTTCGATCGGAAGAGCGGCTCTTCTCGCCGCAGGGGCGTCAGTCGGGCGTTACTCACCACGTGCTGGGGCCACGGTCACCGGCACGTCAGCAGGAGCTCACTCGTACCGGACCAGGAGTTCTCGGGGCGTTCCCTCTCCCGGACAGGCGTGGACGACTCCCGTGCCGATGCGCATGGCCGCTCCTCCTCACGCGTCTTCGTGCGGGTTCGGTTCCGACGCGATGACGTGCCGCACCTGCCAGCGGGCTTCCTCCCAGCGGGCGCGGCGGGCGGCGAGTCGCTCGTCGGCGCCAGCCGGACGGTGCTGCGCGGCCCAGCGGCCGACCTCCGCCTGGAGCCGACGGGCCACGTAGAGGCAAGGGATCGGGGTGGAGGGGCCATGCCCCGCCGCCTTGGCCAGCATCTGCTCGGTACCGACCCGTGCGGCGTCGAGCACCAGCCCCGCTCCCCGGGCGAGGACGTGTCTGTCGGTGTTCCACCGTGCGGCGGCTTCCCACAGTCGCTCCTTCGCCTCGGACAGCCGAGGAGGAACCTCCCCGAGATCGATCGCGTAGTGGCACGCCTCGACGTACCCCAAGCACGCGGCCCACACGGGCTCCTCGATCTCGTCCCGCTCCAGATCCAGCACGTGCCGTGCGAAGTCCAGTGCCAGATGAGCCGCTCGTTTCTGGTCGATCTGTTCGAGCAGGTCACCCAGCAGTCTCGAAGGAACAATCACATCCAGCCCCCTCCCCTTGAACCAGGCTCGTTCTCGATTCCCCGTTCCGCCAGTGCCGCGTCATCCACGGCGCACGGCCTGCCACACGCGACGCGCCGCGTCCTCCCCCCGCAGCCACCAGCCTTCCAGCTTGTCCCGGACCGTCGCGTACACCGCCCACCGCTTCAGCCACGGCGGCAGGTCGCGGAACGGTACGAAGGTCAGGGTGTCGTCGACCGCGTTCACGGCGATGCTCTTGCGTCCGGGGCCGGCCGCGCGCAGCACCTCGTACAGCTCCGGCGTCAGTGCCCGTTCAGCCGTGCCGCCGTCCCCACCGCCGTGAAGGCGAAGCCTCGTTGGTCGGTGTCCGGGAGTTGCGTCGCGCGGACGAGACGCGGGGAGGCGTCCTCCAGCGAGCAGTTGAAGGCCAGGCCGATCGCCGCCGTGCCCAAACTCCGCTCACCGCGTTCGAATGCGGCGTCCCACTCCTCCGGGTGTCGAGCCCCAGGAGGCCCTCCCCAGTCGCCCAGTCCCACGACCGCGTCATGCCCACTCAGTCCACTCAGGCCACTCAGTCCGCGAACCGGAACGTCGACGTGATCGCGTCGAAGATGTCGAAGAAGGACTCCGCCAGGTCCAGGACCTGGCTGCTGCCCGCGACCAGGGCGACCTTGCCCTCCTGCCCCGGCACCGGGATGAACGTCTGCATCAGCACGGCCCGGATCGTGCGGCCGAGTTCGTCGTCCGGTACCGGCACGTCCTCGATGCCGTACGTCCGGGCCGCCGGGCCGACGCCCGGGATGTCGACCGTCGTCACCTTGCGCCAGGAGTCGCCCTCCCGCCTGGCCTCCTTGACGGCGAGCTGCGCGACGACCGCCTCCGGGTCGGTGGGGAGCGGGTCGCCCTTGCTGGTGCGGCCGCCGACCAGGGACACCGTGACCGAGCCGGTGATCGGGGTGTCGCCCCCGAAGGTCTCCGCCATGCAGCCGCAGTACAGCGCACCCGACTTCCAGGCGTCCGCCGCCGCCTTGCGCAGGAAGGAGATGTATGTGTCGCGGTGCGGGGTCAATTCGGGGTGGGCGCGCAGCCGTTCGGTCACCATGCGGTGGATCGAGTCGTCCCGGGACTCGGGACGGACGTCGAACTCCCACCAGCTCTCCGGCACCTTGATCCGGAAACCGCCCCGCTCGACGGTCAGCGCTTCCATGTAACGGGCCATGACGCCGGCGTCCCCCTTCGCTCGATGACGTGCCGACATCGTGCCATCGCGCCGTCATCGCGTCGGACGCGGGCCCGTCAGTCGCCGAAGGTCGCCGTCAGGACGTGTTCGTACGCCCGGAAGGCCGAGCGGCCGGCGTCCGATGCGTCCGAGCCGGGGCGGAGGACGTGCACGAGGTGGGCGACCCGCCACAGACACAGAACGTCCGACGGGCGCGGCCACCCGAGAGGGTGCAGGCCGCCGTCAGTACGGCCGCCAGTGCGCGCGCGCCCCGCTTCGCCCCCGTGCGGGCCGTCACCGCCGCGGTCACCGACGCGTGCAGCAGGCGCGTGAGCTGGAGGTCCGCGCCGACCTGGCACATGTGCCGGACCACCGCCGGCGACTCCAGCTCCGCCGGGACGCCCGTCAGCCCGCCCGACCAGAGGAGCAGCGAGGCGGCGGTCACGTCGTGGGGGCGGAGCCAGCCCAGGCCCCAGGCGATGCTCATCGTCGTGCTGTCGAAGGCGCAGGCCGACCGGACGCCCGCCAGCAGCACGTCCACCTCGGCCCCGCGCCCGTCCAGGAAGTCGCCCAGTGATACGTCGGCCAGGCGCCACGTGCCCGTGGCGTTCACCGCTCCGATCTCCACCACCCCGCCGAGCGGGCCGAAGACCTCCCGGGCGAGCAGTTCTGCCGCGAACTCCTCGACCGGCCTACCGTCTCCGGTCACCGTCAGCCCTTCTTCGCGACCGTCAGCAGTATCGCCGCGTCCTCCAGCGCCTGCAGCCCGTGGCGGGCGTCCGGGATGACGAGGAGGTCGCCGGTGCGGCCCTCCCACTCCGTGTCGCCGCTGGTCAGGCGGACGCGGCCGCGCAGGACGTGGAGGGTGGCCTCGCCAGGGCTGTCGTGCTCGGCGAGCTCCGTTCCGGGGGTCAGGGCGAGGAGGGTCTGGCGCAGGGTGTGCTCGTGGCCGCCGTAGACGGTGGTCGCGCTGCGGCCGCTGGAGGCGGTGGCAGCCTGCTCCAGGTGGGTGCGGACGAGGGCGTCGAGTGAGAGCTTCTCCATGCGTCCAGCGTCGCCGAGCACCCCGGGACCCGACCAGGGCCATGTGGGGTACGCGCACTCCGCGATACTGGCGCCGTGCCGTCCACCCCGCAGCCCGTGACGCCCGACCCGCCGGACGCGATCGCGCGTCCGCTGCTCACCCAGTCCTGGCTGGACCTGACGTTCGTGCACTGGGCGGTGGACCCGGCCGACGTGGCGGGGCTGCTGCCGCCGGGCGCCGTGCCCGACACCCTCGGCGGGGTGACGTACGTCGGTCTCGTCGCGTTCCGGATGCACCGGGTGGGGTGGCTGCGGCTGCCGGGCGTGCCGTACCTGGGGAGTTTCCCGGAGACGAACGTCCGCCTGTACTCCGTGGACGACCACGGCCGGCGCGGGGTGGTGTTCCTGTCCCTGGACGCCTCCCGGCTGATCCCGGTGCTGGTCGGCCGCCTCGGCTTCGGGATGCCGTACGTCTGGTCCCGGATGCGCGTACGGCACGACGACGACCGCACCGTCACGTACACCGCCTCCCGGCGTCTGCCCGGGCCGCGCGGTGCGGGGACGCGGCTCACCGTGCGGCGGGGAGAGGCAATTGTCGAGCCGACCGAGTTGGAGCACTTCCTCACCGCCCGCTGGGGCATGCACGGCGTGTTCTTCGGACGCCCGATGTACCTGCCGAACGCTCATCCGCGCTGGCCGCTGTACCGGGCCGAGCTGCTGGAGTGCGAGGAGGACCTGGTCGCGGCGGCGGGGCTGCCCGCGCCGGCCGGTGAACCGGTCAGCGTGCTGTACTCGCCGGGCGTCCCCGCCCGCTTCGGCCGCCCGGCCGGCCCGGCGGGCATCCCGACGCCCTGAACGCGGGCGGGGCCGAGGGCGCGCTGCCCTCGGCCCCATGAGCCGTACGTGTCAGATGACGCCCTGCGCCAGCATCGCGTCCGCGACCCGCTCGAACCCGGCGATGTTCGCTCCGGCGACGTAGTCACCGGGTACGCCGTAGCGCTCGGCGGTCTCGGCGCAAGTGGTGTGGATGTCGGTCATGATCCGGGCCAGCTCGGCCTCGACCTGGTCGGCCTTCCAGCTGGTGCGTGACGCGTTCTGCGTCATCTCCAGCGCGCTGACGGCGACACCGCCCGCGTTGGCCGCCTTGCCGGGGCCGAAGGCGACGCCGGCCTGCTGGAGCAGGTCGACGGCCTCGGGCGTGGTGGGCATGTTCGCGCCCTCGGAGACGGCCTTCACGCCGTTGCGGATGAGGGCCGCGGCGTCGACGGCGTTCAGCTCGTTCTGCGTGGCAGAGGGCAGGGCGACGTCCGCCGGGACCTCCCAGACGCGTCCGCCGGGCACGAACCGGGCGGACGCGCCCCGGCGGTCCGCGTAGTCGCTCACCCGGCCGCGCTCGACCTCCTTGACCTGGCGCAGCAGGTCCAGGTCGATGCCCTTCTCGTCGACGACGTAGCCGCTGGAGTCGGAGCAGGTGATCGGGTTGGCTCCGAGGGCGGCGAGCTTCTGGATCGTGTAGATCGCGACGTTGCCGGAGCCTGAGACCACCGCGGTCTGCCCCATCAGGTCCTCGCCCCGGGCGCGCAGCATGGCCTCGGCGAACAGCACGTTGCCGTAGCCGGTCGCCTCCGGGCGGATCAGCGAGCCGCCCCAGCCGGCGGCCTTGCCGGTGAGGACACCGCCCTCCCAGCGGTTGGTGATGCGCCGGTACTGGCCGAAGAGGTAGCCGATCTCGCGGGCGCCGACGCCGATGTCACCGGCGGGGATGTCGGTGTACTCGCCGATGTGCCGGTACAGCTCCGTCATGAACGACTGGCAGAAGCGCATGACCTCCGCGTCGCTGCGGCCCTGCGGGTCGAAGTCGCTGCCGCCCTTGCCGCCGCCGATGCCGAGCCCGGTGAGCGCGTTCTTGAAGATCTGCTCGAAGCCGAGGAACTTGATGATCCCGAGGTTCACCGAGGGGTGGAAGCGCAGCCCGCCCTTGTACGGGCCGAGGGCGCTGTTGAACTCGATGCGGAAGCCCCGGTTGACGTGGACGCGGCCGTTGTCGTCCGTCCACGGCACCCGGAAGATGATCTGCCGCTCGGGCTCGACGAGCCGCTCCACGAGGCCCGGGTCGGCGTACTCCGGCCGGGCGGCGAGCACGGGGGCGAGCGTCTCCAGCACCTCACGCGCTGCCTGGTGGAACTCCGGCTCCGCCGGGTTGCGGCGCTCCACCTCGGCGCGGAGCTGGTCGAGCGAGATCTTGGGGTCGGGGCGTGAGGTCACGGGGTCCCTTTCTGGCACGGCTGACACCGGTACGTGACCGGTGATGAGCGCTCGGCGCCGTTGCCGCGCGCGGGACAGGGCCGCCCCGTTCGTATACGACAGAGCGGCCGACCCTCCCAGTGTTACTCCAGTGTTAACGCGATACCAAGAGCCGGGCCGGATCGTCCGCTACCTGGATGGGTTGTACGAAGTCCGGAGGTGCCACTCGGCTGCGCCCCGCCTTCCGGCATACCTGCACATCCCCTCCACAGCGCCCTCTAGGCTTTCGTAGCGGTGCAGGGGCTTGCACACACCCGAGGCCAAGAAGCGCAGGGCTGCCGCCCGTAGGGGCAGGGTGAAGGCGTGGGCCGCTGCGCGCAGCCCTCAGCACGCCACGAAGGACTTCTCCGACGACGGCCTGCTTCCCAAGCCCGACGTGTTGTTCTGAGTCAGACGCCAACGCGCCCGCCACGGCGACAACCGGGGCGGGCGCGCCATTGAAGCATCACCTTTCCGAGGCGTACGCCACGAAGTCCGCCCACGCAACAGTAGTGAGTGCCAGCTGAGGACCCTCCACGTTCTTGGAGTCGCGGACGCGGATGGTACTGGGCGCTATCGCGATCTCGACGCAAGAGTCGCCCTCGGGACCATCGCTGTAACTGCTCTTGAACCATGCCAGTTCGGAGGCATCACCGGCAGCGGTCTCGCGGATCATTCTTCTCCCAGCAGTTGCTCGATGAAGGACAGGGACTCCCTCGGGCAGAGAGCCTGAGCCCGAATAGTGCTGTATCGCAGCTCAAGGATGCGGAGCTGCTTCAGTTCGGAGGTTGGGCGCCCGTTGAACGCTCCATCGGAGCGCCCTACCGCTGTACCGTCTCCGAACTTCAGCACCTCGATCTTGCCGCTCAGCCCAGGGTGCTCCCCCGCGCCTGTCGGCATCACCTGAAGGGTGACGTTGCGCCGCTGCGCCAACTCCAGCAGGTGTTCGAGTTGTTGACGCCACACCATTGTGCCCCCAACCCGTCGGCGCAGCGCCACCTCTTCCTGGACGAAGCTGAGCATCGGCGCTGGACTCCGCTCGAAGATCGATTTGCGTGCCATCCGCGCGGCCACCAGCTGATCCAGTTCCTCTTCCGAGTAGGCGGACTGGGACACCTCGAACAGAGCCCGCGCATGCTCCGGCGTCTGCAACAACCCATGGATGCTGAGCCCGACGTACACACCCAGCTCGACCGCTTTGGCCTCCAGCTCCGCCAGCGCTCGCACGCTCTTCGGATACCGGACCCTCTTCACGTCCTCCCAAGCCGCCGAAAGCAGCCCACCCGCCCCCAACACCTCGTCCGCCCTGTCCAGATACTCCCGCTGAGGGATCCGCTTCCCGCCCTCGACCTTGTAGACAAGGTCCTCCCCGTACCCGATCGCCGCCCCGAACTGGCCGGCCCGCATCCCCGCCGCCTCGCGCCGCAGCTTCAACTGCCGCCCCACCGTGGTGATGACGGCAACGCCCCACTCGTCGTCCGGGTCCACCTCCCACCCCGGCTCGTCCGCCTCACCCTTGGGCCGTACCGCCTCACCGTCCACCGACATGCCGCACCCCTCCGTCGTCCCGCGCCGTACCGCGGCGCCCTACCCGTACCAACCACCTCGACAGCCCGGACAGCACCGGACAACCAGCGGACAGTCACCACACGCAGGGAGGCCCGCCACCACTCACGCTAGATCGCGACAGAACCATCAGTGCGAGAAACGCACAATTCATACTTTTAATCACCACGTCCCGCCTGAGCACTCACGATCGACCCCCTCCCGGGCCACCAAAACCCCAGAGGGGCAGCACCCTCAGGCTGCTTCAAAATTGAATTTAATTACTCCCCCTGAACCAAGAAAAAGGGAACCACCGACATCCCTTTTGCGAAAGCTCAAAAGAAACTCAAGCAGTAACGGGTGAGTAACGGAATGGACAGATGCCCCCGGATAAGGGTCAAAGCATGATCTGATCACGACCGATAAGCCGGGCGATTTGACCAACCCCCGGCCGCATGCACGTCCGATTTGGGGGAAAAATGAAGCGCGCTGCATTCACAGTCATTTCCATATGCGCCATTACCGTCGCGACTCCGGGAGTCGCCTTCGCGGATTCTCCGGAACCTGCGCCGCTGGGCGTCTGTGACGGGGGATGGAAGACCGACATCTACGCCCATTCGAAGAAGCACCTGGGCAAGGGCCCGATCTACAAGGACGGCCCCGGGGGAACCATGGTCCTGACGCGGGTGAAGGCCGGATCCGTGACGACCAAGATCACGGCCGGCGGAGGAGTGTCCGTTAGCGGCATCGTGGCCGAGGCGAAGGCCGAGGTGAGCCGCGAGTCGGTCAAGGAGGTGTCCTGGGAGACGCAGCACCAGTACCGGCGCGACATCAGCCGCAACAAGTACGGCAACGCGCAGTTCGGCTCGTGGGGTCACCACGTCAAGTGGCAGAAGTACTATCAGCTGCCCAACTGCAAGAAGACCCAGATCTCGTACGGGGAGGCTGACGTCGCCAACGAGACCGTCGGGTTCAAGTACTGGGAAACGAGTTCCTGATGCGATCCCGTCGCGTGGCCCTCGCCACGGCAGCCGTCCTGTGCGGGCTGCTGACCTCCTGCACGGGCGAGGACGGCTCGGACAAACCCAACGTTCCGGACCCGTCCCAGTCGACCGTCGCACCACCTCCCCAGGAACCGTTGACCGCCCCTGAGGTGGACGCCGGATACAAGGAAATCCTCTCCGAAGGCCCTCATCGCGGAGTCCAGCAGTTCGGCACGATAGAACTACCGAAGGGAGAGTCCTGGATCAAGGTGAACTGCATTTCACGCTCGAAGCCGGTTGATCTCGAAATCTCCCTCGAAGGCATCGGAGGGTTCTCCCTGGGGTGCTCCGGTGTGGAGGTGGAGAAAAACGCGAACCAGATGAACCTGAAGTCGCCGCGCAAACTCCACTTCACCGTGGTGACGGAGGAGTCCGTCCGCTGGTACGTCAGCATCCAAGTCCCCAAGCAGTGAGCACGGGCAACGAAGCCGACTTCTCCAGCCACTGAGCAGCGGTCGGGCAGAGGGCTCGGTACAGGAACCGAGCCCTCTTCGCTCCCCCGCGCCGACAACGCCGACAACCTCGGACACATCACCGACAGTGACGGCACGCGCGATCCCAATCACTCACGGCGACAGATGTAGATCACCACTCTGGATGCCGTGCATCAGGAAACCGCCGGCATCACGGCTCAATCGACCAGTCACTTCCCCCACTTCAGCGTGCTGCTGTCCGCCACCCCACGCAGCGCCCGCCTTGCCCGGCTTCTCACGGACGCCCACCTCCGCGACTGGGGATACGACCCGGAGGCCGCACGCCACGTCGTCGCCGAACTGGCCGCCAACGCCGTCACCCACGGCCGCGTGCCGGGACGGGACTTCCGTCTCGCGTTCCACGTGGTGGGCCACACGCTCCGTATCGAAGTCACCGACACCCGGGGTGACCGACTGCCCCAGCACCAACCGCCCAGCCCCGACGCCGAGTCGGGCCGCGGCCTCCTTCTCGTCGAAGCGCTCGCCGACCGCTGGGGCGTGTCCGAGGACCGCTTCCCGCGCAAGACCGTCTGGGCCGAACTGCGCCTTACGGCACCGGAGCCCGAGATCTGAAGCTCCGGTGCCTCCAGCGGTCCCCAAGCAAGAACTTGGGGGAAATCACCCCACCAAGCCCCACCCCTCCCGCCCGAGGCCCGTGATCACTCGGGCGGGTGAACATCACCGGCTCAACTGGATTTTCGAGCCCCGGACGCCTCTACGCTCAGCGCACACACCCCGAGAAAGACTTCGGCCCCCGCCGGGATTGCCGTCCCGGTGCGAGGGCCTGACCACCAAGGAAGCTGGAACCTTCCCGATGGATACCCAAAACCCTAGCGCGCCCCCGCGCGCCCAGTCAGTCCTCGCCGGCGATCCGGCCCGATCGTGTCACCACACCGGCGGCGTCATTCACGAGAACACCCGCCACACCGAACGCTTCACGGTGATCGGCAACCACCTCACCCAGCACAGGGAACTCTCCCTGCTGGCGATCGGCCTCGGCTGCCACCTCCAGTCCCTCCCCACCGGCGCCCCGGCCGACATCAAGTCGCTGACCGCCCGCTTCAAAGAGGGCGCCACGCGCATCGCCGCCGCCCTGCGGGAGCTGGAAACCCACGGCTACCTCCGCCGCGAACGCGTCCGCACATCCACCGGCCGGATCATCACCCGCACCATCTCCTGCAACCAGCCCGGCCACCACCGCCGCCCGGCCGACACCGACTGCCCCACGCCACCCCGGACCGCCCACAGGCCGGAGCCCCGCCCCCGCAAGGCCCTCCCCGCCGTCCCTCAGCCCACCCAGGCCGCCGCCACCGCCCTCCACCAGCAGGCCACCGACCTCCTCACCGGCCTGCGCCGCCACGACCCCCGCATCCTCCTCTCCGCCACCGACACCGCACACCTCGCCCCCGGCGTCATCGCCTGGCTCGAACGCGAGGTCACCCCCACCACCGTCCGCCACGCCCTCACCACCGACCTCCCCGACACCCCCCTCCGCCGCCCCGCCGCCCTCCTCGCCCACCGCCTCACAGCCCAACTCCCACCCCCACCCCCCTACCGCACCCCGGCCACCGCCCCACCCCCCGTCCGCCACAAACTCCGCACCTGCTACACCTGCGACCGCGCCTTCCGCGCCCCGGAAACAGAAACCCACTGCCGCGACTGCCGCACAGCAGCGCCACCGCTCCCGCGTGAGCTTGGAACCGCCCCGGACCGGTGACGGGCGACCGGGCCGGGGCGGCGGTGTGGGGGACGTGTGGGGAACCGCTCAGTGCTTGCGGTGCTTCGGGCCCTTCGGGCCGCCCTTCCCGCAGTCGTCGTGACGGGCGTCTTTCAGCGTGTCGCGCAGCGCGTAGTACGCCGGCTTGCGGTCGAAGTCCTCCGTCATGACCGTCGCGAAGCCCTCGCCCTCGAAGAACACCGGGACCCACGAGTACTTGTCGGTGAAGCCCCAGATGGTGAACGAGTTGCAGCCCTCGACGTCCAGGCACGCCTCCAGCACCCGCTGGTAGTACTCGGCCTGCTGCTTCTCCTGGGCCGGGGTCGGCAGCGAGCCCTCGGGCACGTCCATGCGGACGTCCAGCTCGGTGACCGCGGTCTCCAGGCCGAGCGCGTCGAAGCGGTGCAGGTTGTCGGCGAGGTCACCGGGGAAGCCGTAGCGCGTGCTCAGGTGGCCCTGCACGGAGAAGCCGTGCACCGGCACGCGCTGCTTGAGCAGGTCCTTCACCAGCGCGTAGTACGCGTCGCTCTTCGCGTTGACGCTTTCGACGTTGAAGTCGTTGAAGAACAGCTTCGCCTTCGGGTCCGCCTTGTGCGCCCAGCGGAACGCGTCCGCGACGACCTCCGGACCGAGCTCACGGATCCAGATGTTCTCCTGCGTGCGCAGGTTGCCCTGGTCGTCGAAGATCTCGTTCGCCACGTCCCACTGCTGGATCTTGCCCTTGTAACGGCCGACCACCTTGGTGATGTGCTCGCGCAGGATCCCGCGCAGCTCGGCCTTGGTGAAGTCGCCCTCCTCCAGCCATGCCGGGTTCTGGCTGTGCCACAACAGCGTGTGACCGCGCACCACTTGGCGGTTCTTGCGGGCGAACTCGACGATCGCGTCCGCCTGCTCGAAGTCGTAGCGGTCGCGCTCGGGGTGGATGTAGTCCCACTTCATCTGGTTCTCGGGCGAGACCGAACTGAACTCCCGCCCCAGGACCTTCCGGTACTCCTTGTCGTACGTGAAGGGGTCCGGGTAGTCCTGCTCCAGGTGGTGGCCGCCGCCGGCGACCGCGGTGCCGATCACGAAACCTTCGGGGGCGGCCGCGCGCAGCGGGGCGTGCGAGCCGTGGGCGTGCGGCGGCGCCTTGGGTCCGGCCGGCGAGGCGGCGGACGCCGAACCGCCGAGGAGCGGCAGGGCGAGTGCTGCGGTGGCGAGGGCCACGGTGGCGAAACGGAAGGGTCTCATGCGGGGGCTCTCATTCCCATCGTCATTCTCGAATGTTTCGATGCGGCATCCGAAACATTAGGGATGGCCGGACGGTACGGTCCCGCCGAGCGGCGCGTCAATACCCGTGCACGTGCGGTGTTTTCGCGCGGCGCTCATCCCGCCGAAGGGCGGATCACCTCCTCCGCCACCCACCGGGCGATGCCCTCGGGGAACGGAGCCGGCAGCCCGAGCACGATGTGCGCGAACCCCGCGTCCAGCGCCTCCCCCACGGCGTCCCGTACGGCGTCGGGCCGGTCGGTGTCGACCGGGAGGTGGATCGACCGGACGATCGACGCGGGGTCGCGGCCGATGTCGGCGCAGTACCGGTCGAGCAGGGCGCTGCGGCGGAGCACGTCGTCGAGGTCGCCGCCCGGGACGTTCCACAGGTCGGCGTGCTCGGCGACCACGCGCAGCGTCGCCGACGACCGGCCGCCGACGAGGATCGGCGGGTGCGGGCGCTGCACCGGCTTCGGGCTGCCGAACGCCCCCGTCAGCCGGTGGTGCTCGCCGTGGAAGTCGAAGGGCTTCTCCTCCGTCCACAGCCGCTTGACCAGCACGCAGGCCTCGGCGAGGCTCGCCACCGCCCGCGCCGGTTCGTGGAACGGCAGCCCGTGGGCCGGATACTCGCGCCACGCCTCTGGCGGATGCGGGCGCGAGCCGACACCGATGCCGAAGTCGAGCCGGCCGCCCGACACGACGTCGACGGTCGTCGCGATCTTCGCGAGCAGGGCGGGCGGCCGGAACCGGTTGCTGGTGACCATCACCCCCAGCCGCATCCGCCGCGTCTGCGCCGCGAGGGCCGCCAGCAGCGTCCAACCCTCGAACGTCGGCCCGTCGGGATCGCCCCAGATGGGCATGAGGTGGTCGAACAGCCAGGCGTGCTCGATCTCGGGAACCTCGTCGGCCTCGCGCCAGACGCGGACGAGGTCGTCGTAACCGACCTGTGTGGGCGCGGTCATGACGCCGAAGCTGGGCCGCCCGGGCCGGGCGGGCGGATGTGTCGTGTCGGGCATGGGCCGGGGCCCCTTCCTCGTCGGGCGGCGGTGGTCAGCGACGGCGGCGCAGGGACGCGTCGAGCAGCGCGGGCGGCGTGTCGAACTTCTCGCCGGGCGCCAGGTCGGTCCCCGGGGCGACGATCTCGTCGATCGCGTCGAGGACGTCGGCGGACAGCACGGTGTCCGCGGCGGCGAGCTGCGAGCGGAGGTGCTCCACCGTGCGGGGGCCGATGAGCGCGGCCGTCACGGCGGGGTGCGCGGTGACGAAGCCGAGCGCGAGCTGGATCAGGGTGAGCCCGGCCTCGTCCGCGACCCCGGCCAGCCGCTCCACCGCGTCGTACCGCGCCTGGTTGTGCGGCAGCGCCGGGTCGAAGCGCTCCGGCAGGATCGCCGAGCGGTGGGTGGCGACGTCCCGGCCCTTGCGCACCGCGCCCGAGAGCCACCCCGAGGCCAGCGGGGACCAGGCCAGCACGCCCATGCCGTACTCCTCCGTCACCGGGAGGACGTGGGCCTCGACGCCGCGCTGCAGCATCGAGTAGCTGGGCTGCTCGGTCACGTAGCGGCCGAGCCGGTGCTCGCGGGCGGCCCACTGCGCCTGCACGATGCGGTATGCCGGGAAGGTCGAGGAGCCGAAGTAGCGGATCTTGCCGGCGCGCTGGAGGTCGGTGAGGGCGGACAGGGTCTCCTCGTCGCTGGTCGTCGGGTCCCAGCGGTGCATCTGGTAGAGGTCCACGTGGTCGACACCGAGGCGGCGCAGGCTGTCGTCCAGGGCGGTGTGGATCCAGCGGCGCGAGCTGCCGCGGTGGTTGCGCTCGTCACCGATCGGCATGGTCGCCTTCGTGGCCAGCACGATGTCGTCGCGGCGGCCGGCGATGGCCTTGCCCACCATCTCCTCGGACTCGCCGTTGCCATACATGTCGGCGGTGTCGATGAGGTTGACGCCGGCCTCCAGGGCCGCGTCGACGATGGCGGTGGCCTCCTCCTGCGTGGTGCGCCCGATGGCGCCGAAGTTCATCGCGCCGAGCGCGAGGGTGCTGACCTGGACGCCGGTGCGGCCGAGAGTGCGGTACTGCATGCCGTGGTCTCCTCACGAGTAGGGAAACGGAACAGCGTTCCGGTACGCGGCCTACAATACGGAACACTGTTCCGCTTTGCCAGTGGTTCCGGCGACCCGGGTACGGAGAGGCGCCCTCGGGCGTGCGTGAGACCATGCGGAGGCATGCGCGAGGTGGAGGACGACGCGGTGAACCAGAGGGACAAGGACGGCGACGCGGGCGACACCGCGTCACGGCGCAAGGACGCCCGGCGCAACAAGGAGACGCTGCTGGAGGCGGCCGCCGCGGTGTTCGTCACGTCCGGCGTGGACGCCCCGGTGCGCGACATCGCCTCCCGGGCCGGCGTGGGCCTCGGCACCCTCTACCGACACTTCCCCACCCGGGCGGACCTGATCATCGCCGTCTACCGGCACCAGGTGGAGGCCTGCGCCGAGGCAGGCCCGGCCCTGCTGGAGTCCGCCCCGAGCCCGCACGACGCCCTGCGGCAGTGGATCGACCTCTTCGTCGACTTCCTGGTCACCAAGCACGGCCTGGCCGCCGTCCTGCGCTCCGACCAGTCGGGCTTCGAGGGCCTGCACACGTACTTCCTCGACCGCCTCGTCCCCGTCTGCACGCAGCTGCTCGACGCCGCGAGGACGGCCGGGGAGATCCGCGAGGACATCGCCGCCCTCACCCTGATGCGCGGCGTGGGCAACCTCTGCATCGGCGCGGAGACCGACCCGGACTACGACGCCCGCCGGCTGGCATCAGTCCTGGTCGACGGCCTGCGCCGAACGCACTGACGACCGGCGCGGGACACGATCCCGCCTCGGGCAGGCGCAGTGACGCGCCCCCTTCCAGCCGGGCAACACCGTCACCAACGGCGGCACCGGCCGACGCCGCCGCCAGGACGCCCGACCTCAAGGCCGTCAGCCGGCGTCCGCCCCGGCCTCAGCCTCCGACGCGAACACCTCCGCCGTCGACGTCGCGGTGAGGGCCTTCCTGAACCACAGGCCCAGGACGTCGGGATCACCACAGCCGACGATGCGCTCCCTGTCCTCCTCGGAGACCTCGACACCCCGGTGTCCCAGCAGGAGCAGCAGGTCCTTCGCCCGGCTCTCCGCCCGGCCCTCCGCCCGAAGCTGCTGCGCGGTCTGCGACTGGAAGAACGAAAGGTCGACGGCCATGAGGTGCCTCCACAATTCCGCGGCCTGCGTCGCGCCCAGGCCCTGTTCCGTGAGTTCGATGAAGGTGGTCGCGGTGTTCTCGTCGTCGGCCGACAAGCCCTTGAGTGCCTTGGCCAGCGCGTTCAGTATGGCATCGGCGCCCGGGTCACGGCGGTGCAGCGCCGCGGACAGGACGGTGAGCGGGATGTCGCGAGCGGCATCGTCCGGGCTGTCGATCACCGGCACGTCGTCGGGTCCGAGGACGAGAGGGCGCAGGCTGAGCGAGCACCACTGCCGTGGTCCGATGTCGACCTGCCGGGCGGCCCACTCGGCCGTCCCCCGGTCGGCACAGACGACGAGGAGCACCGGCGGAATGCGGTACTTGACGTACACGTAGGAGAGGTAGTAGGCCCAACTGGCCGGCTTGTCCGGGGCGGGTCGGCCCTGCGACTCGACCGCCAGGAGGAAACTGCCGTCCTCGGTGTTCATCTGCAGGAGCGTGTCCACCCGGCGTTCCAGGGGCTGGGTCTCCGTGAGGTCCGTGGAGAGTTCGACGGTGGAGACGGGTGGCGGGAAGGCGACGCCGAGGTGTCGGGCGGCGCGGGCGAACAGCCCCGGGTCCTGTTGGAAGATCCGGTGCAGGGCCTCATGGGATGAGCTGACCATGAGGCGAAGCTATGGGCTTGGCATACGCCGGACGGATATGCGGCAGCGATCACGCGACCGAGCGAACCGGCCGGCACGCGTTGACGCTCCCGCGCTTCCGAGCCCACGAGCCCACGAGCCCCCGTGCCCCCGCGCCCCCGCGCCCAAGCGCCCAAGCGAAAGGGCCCGCACGACCGAAGTCGTGCGGGCCCCTTCAGGTGCTCGCAGCAGGAGCTACCAGGTCAGAACGTCACTTGACGATCTTGGTGACCTGGCCGGCGCCCACGGTCCGGCCACCCTCACGGATGGCGAACTTCAGGCCCTCCTCCATGGCGACGGGCTGGATGAGCTCCACCTTCATCTCGGTGTTGTCACCCGGCATGACCATCTCGGTGCCCTCGGGGAGGGTCACGACGCCGGTCACGTCCGTCGTACGGAAGTAGAACTGCGGGCGGTAGTTGTTGAAGAACGGGGTGTGACGGCCACCCTCGTCCTTCGACAGGATGTAGGCCTGGGCCTCGAACTCGGTGTGCGGGGTGACCGAGCCCGGCTTGATGATGACCTGGCCGCGCTCGACGTCCTCGCGCTTGATGCCGCGGAGCAGCAGACCGACGTTCTCACCGGCCTGACCCTCGTCGAGCAGCTTGCGGAACATCTCGATGCCGGTGACCGTGGTGGTGGTCTTCTCGGTCTTGATGCCGATGATGTCGACGGTCTCGTTGACCTTCAGGACACCACGCTCGATACGGCCGGTGACGACCGTACCGCGACCGGTGATCGTGAAGACGTCCTCGATCGGCATGAGGAACGGCTTGTCGACGTCGCGCTCCGGCTCCGGAATCGCGGTGTCGACCGCGTTCATGAGCTCGAGGACGGAGTTGCCCCACTCCTTGTCGCCCTCGAGGGCCTTCAGGGCGGAGACCTTGACGACGGGAACGTCGTCGCCCGGGAACTCGTACTCGGAGAGGAGCTCACGCACCTCGAGCTCGACGAGCTCCAGGATCTCCTCGTCGTCGACCATGTCGGCCTTGTTCAGGGCGACGACGATGTAGGGGACGCCGACCTGGCGGGCCAGGAGCACGTGCTCCTTGGTCTGCGGCATCGGGCCGTCCGTGGCGGCGACCACGAGGATGGCGCCGTCCATCTGCGCCGCACCCGTGATCATGTTCTTGATGTAGTCCGCGTGACCGGGGCAGTCGACGTGGGCGTAGTGACGCGTCTCCGTCTGGTACTCGACGTGCGCGATGGAGATGGTGATACCGCGCTGGCGCTCTTCGGGAGCCTTGTCGATCTGGTCGAAGGCCGAGGCCTCGTTCAGGTCCGGGTACGCGTCGTGCAGCACCTTGGTAATGGCGGCCGTGAGGGTCGTCTTACCGTGGTCGATGTGACCGATGGTGCCGATGTTGACGTGCGGCTTAGTCCGCTCGAACTTCGCCTTCGCCACTGGGGTCCTCCTGTGGAGTGGTTCTGTACGCCTTACTTCATCGGCGCCAGGTGATCTTTGCTGGGAAACCCGGGCCCGGGTCATTCCACCGGGTGACGGTGGAATGACCACTTGCAGGCTCCGGGGTCAAGCCTAAAGCGTTGTTACGGAGTCCGTTAAACGGAGCCCCTTATTCGCCCTTGGCCTTCGCGATGATCTCCTCGGCGACGTTCCGCGGAACCTCGGCGTAGGAGTCGAACTGCATGGAGTAGCTGGCACGGCCGGACGTCTTGCTGCGCAGGTCGCCGACGTAGCCGAACATCTCCGAGAGGGGCACGAGACCCTTCACGACGCGGGCACCGGCCCGCTCCTCCATGGCCTGGATCTGGCCACGGCGGGAGTTGATGTCGCCGATGACCTCACCCATGTAGTCCTCGGGCGTGGTGACCTCGACGGCCATCATCGGCTCGAGCAGCACAGGGCCGGCCTTGCGCGCGGCCTCCTTGAAGGCCTGCGAACCGGCGATCTTGAACGCGAGCTCGGAGGAGTCGACCTCGTGGTAGCCACCGTCGAGAAGCGTGACGCGGACGCCCGTCATCTCGTAGCCGGCCAGGATGCCGAACTGCATGGCCTCCTGGGCACCGGCGTCCACCGAAGGGATGTACTCCTTCGGGATGCGGCCACCGGTCACCTTGTTCACGAACTCGTACGAGGCGTCGCCGCCCTCGATCGGCTCGATCGCGATCTGCACCTTGGCGAACTGACCGGTACCACCGGTCTGCTTCTTGTGGGTGTAGTCGACGCGCTCGACGGTCTTGCGGATCGTCTCACGGTACGCGACCTGGGGCTTGCCGACGTTGGCCTCGACCTTGAACTCACGGCGCATGCGGTCGACCAGCACCTCGAGGTGCAGCTCGCCCATACCGCCGATGATGGTCTGGCCGGTCTCCTCGTCCGAGTGAACCTGGAACGAGGGGTCCTCCTCGGCGAGCCGCTGGATCGCGACGCCGAGCTTCTCCTGGTCGCCCTTCGACTTGGGCTCGATGGCGACCTGGATGACCGGCGCCGGGAAGTCCATGGACTCCAGGATGACCGGGCTCTTGTCGTCGGACAGCGTCTCACCAGTGGTGGTCTGCTTCAGACCCATGACGGCGACGATGTCACCGGCGCCCACCGACTCGATCTCCTCACGCTTGTTCGCGTGCATGCGGTAGATCTTGCCGATGCGCTCCTTCTTGCCCTTCACGGAGTTCAGCACCTGGGTGCCGGACTCCAGACGGCCGGAGTACACGCGGACGAAGGTGAGCTTGCCGAGGTGCGGGTCGCTCATGATCTTGAACGCGAGCGCGGCGAGGGGCTCCTCGTCCGACGGCTTGCGGGCGACGACCTGCTCCGCGTCCTTGGGGTCGTGGCCCTCGATGGCCTCGACGTCCAGGGGGGAGGGCAGGTAGCGCACGACGGCGTCGAGCAGGGGCTGCACGCCCTTGTTCTTGAACGCGGTGCCGCAGAACACGGGGGTGACGGTGGTGCCGCCGCCCTTGCCGGAGGCGATGGTGATGCGACGGATCGCCGCGTACAGCTGCTCCACGGAGGGCTCCTGGCCCTCGAGGTACAGCTCCATCAGCTCTTCGTCGTTCTCCGCGACGGCCTCGAGCAGCTTGCCGCGCCACTCCTCGGCGGCCTCGGTGTGCGTGGCCGGGATGTCGACGATGTCGTACATCTCGCCCTTGGCCGCCTCGGCGGACCACACGAAGGCCTTCATCGTGACGAGGTCGACGACACCCTGGAAGTCGGCCTCGGCACCGATGGGCAGCTGCATGACGAGCGGCTGCGCACCCAGGCGGTCGCTGATCATGTCGACGCAGCGGTGGAACTCGGCACCGGTGCGGTCGAGCTTGTTGACGAAGCAGATGCGCGGAACGCCGTAGCGGTCCGCCTGACGCCACACGGTCTCGGACTGGGGCTCGACGCCGGCGACGCCGTCGAACACCGTCACGGCACCGTCGAGCACGCGCAGGGAACGCTCCACCTCGACGGTGAAGTCGACGTGGCCCGGCGTGTCGATGATGTTGATGGTGTGGTCGACGTTCTCCAGCGGCCAGTGGCAGGTGGTGGCAGCAGAGGTGATCGTGATGCCACGCTCCTGCTCCTGCTCCATCCAGTCCATGGTGGCAGCGCCGTCGTGGACCTCACCGATCTTGTAGGAAACGCCGGTGTAGAACAGGATCCGCTCGGTGGTCGTCGTCTTGCCCGCGTCGATGTGGGCCATGATCCCGATGTTGCGGACCCTGGCCAGGTCAAGCGAAGTGGTAGCCATAAGGCTTCAGTCTTCTCTCGGTCTCGATGGGGTCTGCGACTACCAGCGGTAGTGCGCGAAGGCCTTGTTGGACTCGGCCATCTTGTGCGTGTCCTCACGCTTCTTCACAGCGGCGCCCAGGCCGTTGCTGGCGTCGAGGAGCTCGTTGAGCAGACGCTCGGTCATGGTCTTCTCGCGACGGGCGCGGGAGTAACCGACCAGCCAGCGCAGCGCCAGCGTGTTGGCACGGCCGGGCTTGACCTCGACCGGGACCTGGTAGGTGGCACCACCGACACGGCGGGACTTGACCTCGAGGGTCGGCTTGATGTTCTCGAGAGCGCGCTTCAGCGTGATGACCGGGTCGTTGCCGGTCTTCTCGCGCAGGCCCTCCATGGCGCCGTAGACGATGCGCTCGGCGGTGGAGCGCTTGCCGTTCAGCAGCACCTTGTTGATCAGGGAGGTCACCAGAGGGGAGCCGTAAACCGGGTCGATGATGACCGGGCGCTTCGGGGCGGGGCCCTTACGAGGCATTCTTACTTCTCCTTCTTGGCGCCGTAACGGCTGCGAGCCTGCTTGCGGTTCTTGACACCCTGGGTGTCGAGGGAACCGCGGATGATCTTGTAACGAACACCCGGCAGGTCCTTCACACGGCCGCCGCGCACGAGCACGATGGAGTGCTCCTGCAGGTTGTGTCCCTCACCCGGAATGTAGGCGGTGACCTCGATCCCGCTGGTCAGACGCACACGCGCGACCTTACGCAGGGCCGAGTTCGGCTTCTTCGGGGTGGTCGTGAACACACGCGTGCAGACGCCACGGCGCTGAGGGGAACCCTCGAGTGCGGGCGTCTTGTTCTTCTCGACCTTGTCCTGCCGGCCCTTTCGGACCAGCTGCTGGATCGTAGGCACTACTTCTCCGGTTTCTGTGTGCCGATGGGTACAGCTAACCTGGAACATCTCCGACCCACGCGGTCGGGTGTGTCGAATCCGGCGGACTCCCACCGCAAGGCAGAAGGAAGCGCTGAATCGCGGTGGCCGTTTCACAGCCCCCGGTGCGGTGTGATGGCACGCACGAAGGCCAGGGCACACCCCAGGCACAAGGTCTGAGCGTACCTAGCTCATGGACTCCGGTCAAAACAAATGGAGTGGGACGCGACACGCCCGACTTCTCGCGGTTCTCCCTGACGGGACCCGCGGTTCCTTCGGCACGGTACGCGTCCGTTCGACGTGTTGGCCGGTTCACGCCCTTTACAGGCCCGGCGCTCAGTACTTTGATCCGTCCGCCGCACACGAACGGGGGGATCCAGCCTGATGACATCGGCGTCGTACGGTCCGGACGACGGTGGCCTGGAGGACAGGGTGCCGTTCCTGGCCCGTCTGGAGAACGAGGAGCGCACCGCGCTGCTCGGACTCGGCCGTGAGCTGCGCTTCGCGCCGCGCGTGGTGCTGCTGCACCAGCGCGAGCCGTCCTCCCACGTGCTGTTCCTGGTCCAAGGATGGACGAAGGTCACGGCCGCGGCCGCCAACGGCTACGAGGCGCTGCTCGCGCTGCGCGGCGCCGGCGACGTGGTCGGCGAGTCCGCCGCGCTGACCGGGCGGCCGCGATCGGCGACGGTGACCGCGCTGGAGCCGGTCCGGGCGGTGGCCGTGGAGCACGCGCGGTTCAAGGAGTTCCTGGGCCGGTCGCCCGCCGCGTCCTTCGCGCTCCTCGGCCTCACCGCGGACCGCACCCGGGCGGCGGACCGGCGGCGGCTGGAGTTCGCGTCGATGAGCGTACGTCAGCGGTTCGCCGTGCTGCTGCTGGACCTGGCCCGCAGCCACGGCCGCCGTACGCCTGACGGCGTCGAGCTGGCCGTGCCGCTGAGCAAGCAGGAGCTGGCGGGGTCGGTGGGGGCGTCTCGGGAGATGGTGCAGAAGCTGCTGCGCGAGCTCAGGCAGAAAGACGCGGTGTCCACGGGGCGGCGCACCCTGCTGGTCCGCCGGCCCGACGTTCTTCGGCGCATCGCCACCACCGACCAGGCCGCCCCGGCGATTCCGTCGCCCCCGCGGGCTTGGGTCGCCGACACGGCGGCCAACGAGGGCGACGCGGGGCTCTGACCTGCCGGTCCGCCCCCGTCCGGCGGGAGGCGGCAGAGTCGGTTGCACCTGCCGGTCCGCGGCGGCTGAGCGCGCGGTTCCCCGCGCCCCCTCAGGGCCGCACCACCGCCGCCGTCTGCGGGCAGTCGTGCCGCAAGGCGGCACGGGTGGGCGCGGACGGCACCCCCCAGCAGCCCGTCCCCGCCCCTTCGAGGCGCGCTTCTGTGTACGCGTACACAGTTTCTGTGGGTCATACGCCCTCACGCCCCACCCCCCGCTCACGCCACTCTGCTGCCCTGCGCGACCACCCCATCCCCCGAAGGGCGACCATGACCCACCCCGTGAGCCGCACGATCCTGTTGCTGGACATCGAGAGGTTCAGCGACCGGGACGACGTCGAGCAGGCGTATCTGCGGCGCATGCTGTACGACGTCACCGACCGGGCGCTGGAGACCGCCGGCATCGACGAGACGCTGCGCACGCGCGCCGACCGCGGCGACTCCGTGATGGAGCTGATCGACGCGAACGCCCCGGTCACCGCGCTGCTGCGGGCGCTGCTCACCGAGGTCCCCGTGCAGTTGCGCGCCTTGAACCGCATGGCGTCGCGCTCGGCGCAGATGCGGCTCCGCGGCGTCGTCGCCGGCGGATACGTGGCCGTCGACGACCTCGACGGCTGGGTCGGCTCCGACCTGAACCACGCCTGCCGCCTGCTGGACGCCGCCCTCCTGCGCGCGGCCCTGCGCGAGCGCCCCGACGACTTCGCCCTGTGCGTCTCGGACTCCGTGTACCAGGGCGTCGTACGCCACGACCACCCGGGCGTCCCGGCCGCCGACTTCCACCAGGTGACGGTGGGCACGAAGAACGGCCCGCTGACGGCGTGGCTGCACGGCCCCGTGCCGCCGGCCGGGGAGGACCACGGTGAGCGGGGGGCGGGGGAGGCGCCGGGCGGATCGGGGGACCGCCCGGCGCCGGCCGCCCCGGCCGCCCCGGAGACCACGGGGACCACGAGGGACACGGAGGACACCCGGAACCGCCCGGCGCCGGCAGCACATCGGGGAGCCCCGGCGCCGGGTCCGGTCCTGGACGTCAACGGCGGCTCCGTGTCGTTCGGCGGCGGCTACGTCGCGGGCGACCAGCACGGCGTCTCCGGCGGCCGGGTCACCGGAGACGTGGTCATGGGCAGCAAGACGGACGGAGACCGCTCATGACCGGCCCCGACCCGGCGGCCCCGGGGGACGCCGCCGCCCCGGACGGGACCGCCCCCGACGAGCACCCCGCGAAGGAGTCCTCCGCCGAGGAGACGGAGGAGCACGACCAGCCGCAGGACGCGTGGGCGGCCCGCCGCGACCTGGTCGACCACAGCCCCCGCACCATGAAGGTCGGCACGCACGCGGCGTTCGGCGGCGGCTACGTCACGGGCGACCAGCACGGCGTCTCCGGCGGCCGGGTCACCGGAGACGTGGTCATGGGCAGCAAGACGGTCCACCACTGGACGTTCCCCGGCCTGTCCACGGCCGCCTCCGCCTCGGGGGAGATCCCGCCCACCACCCTCACCCGGCTCGCCGCCACCTTCGTCACCGCCGACGACGCCTTCGGCGACCTGGTCGAACGGCTGCGCCGGGAGCGTGTGCTGGTGCTGTCCGGCGCCCGATTCACCGGCCGCCGCACGGCCGCCCTGATGCTGCTGCACCGGCTCGGCGCCGCCCCGGTGGTCGCCCTCGACCGCGCGACCACGCCGGGCTCCCTGGCCGAGGCCTTCACCGCACGCGACGACACGCCGGACGGCACCACGGATCGCACGGGCGCGGCCCGCGGCTACGTGCTGTGCGACCTGGAGACCCGCCGCGGCAGCGCCCTCCGCGAAACCCACCTGCTCGGCGCCGCCGACCGCCTCGCCGAGCGGAACGCGTACGCGGTGATCACCGTCGGACCGACCGCCGTCCTGGAGGACGACGTGTTCCCCTTCGTGTGGCGGCCGCCCGCGACCGAGGACGTGCTCGCCGCGCACCTGCGGGTCCGCGCCGGCGAGGACGCCGTACCGCGCCTGCTGGGGCTGCCGGCGGTCAAGGAGTTCCTCGACCACGGCCATCAACCGCGCGAGGTCGCCGCCTTCGCCCAACTGCTCGGCCGGTATGCCGAGGGCGGGGCCACCGAGCAGGAGGTCGCCTCCTTCTCGCTGGTGTCGCTGGAGAACCAGGTCCGCGAGTGGTTCGAGGAGGACGAGACCACCGTCCACCTGCGGGACAAGGCGTTCCTGATCGCGCTCGCCGCGTTCGACGACGGCCCCTACGCGCTCACCGCCGAACTCGGGGACCGGCTCTACGACTTCCTCCAGCAGACCCAGAACCGCTCCCTGGCCGCGGACATCCCGGTCTTCGGCACCCACATCGGCAAGCGCCTCCAGCTCGCCCGCGCCCGGCTGTCCGAGGGCGAGGAGCACACCGAGTGGGGACCGGTCACGCAGACGAAGGCCGCGTTCCACGACGAGCGGGCCTCGCTGGTGCTGCTGCGCGAGGTGTGGACGGGCCACCCGTCGGCGCGGCCCGCGCTGATCCAGTGGCTGCGCCGGCTCGCCGAAGACGGCCGCCCCCTGGTGCGCACCCGCGCCGCCTCGACCGTCGCCGTCCTCGCCCGTACCGACCTGCCGTCCGCGATGGCGCTGGTCATCGAGCCGTGGGCCCGGTCCAACCGGTTCCG
Source organism: Streptomyces sp. BJ20 (assembly GCF_022869105.1). Lineage (NCBI taxonomy): Bacteria > Bacillati > Actinomycetota > Actinomycetes > Kitasatosporales > Streptomycetaceae > Streptomyces > Streptomyces sp. BJ20. The sequence continues at coordinate 648,504 of NZ_CP094918.1, read as the reverse complement.
CCACCGGCTCGTCGCCGTCAACTCGCTGACCCTGGCCCACCACATCGGCACCCCCAACGTGCCGCGCATCCTCGACACCTGGTCGGCCGCCGAGGACCGCCGGCTGCGCTGGGTGGCGGTCCGCGCGTACGCCCTGATCGGCCCCGAGCGGCCGGCCCAGGCGCTCGCCGCGCTGCGCGCCGCGGCCCGCGAGCTGTACCGGCACGCCGGCGACCCGGACGAGTTCGACGTGGAGACGGCCGGGGAGCTCGCGGAGGCCGTGGTGCTGCTGCTGCTCTCCCCCGCCTCCTCCGAGGTCCTCGACGACCTGCGCACCCACCTCGACGACGACCGCGCCGTGCACGACCTGGCCGTCGGCGGCTTCATCGGCGCCTGCGGCCGCACCCAGGACGACGAGCGCCACGGCGTCCCGCTGGTCCTCGACTGGTACGCCCGCGCCGCGACCGACGAGAACCGGGCCGCGGACGGCATCGCGCACCTGTGGCGCGAGGCGCTCGGCGACCCGCACCACACGACGAGCGCGCTCGCGGCGATGCGCGCGTGGGTCCTGGCCGCCGACCGCTCCACCGCCGTCGAATGGGCGCTCGCCGCTCTGCTGCCGAGGCTCGTCACCACACCGACGGAGTACCAGCGGCTCAGTCATCTGCTGCACACCATGCCCGGCGAGGACGGAAACCCCCCGCCGGAGGTCGCCGCCCGGTTGCTGGGCACGCTGCCGCCCCGCTGACGCCCCGACCCCACCGACGAAAGACATCCGCCCCATGCCTTCCTTCCACCGTCCGCCCGAGTGGCAGCAGCCTGCCGACCGGCACACCCGGCTGATCGACCCGGTGCTCACCGTCAGACAGCTGTCCCGCTTCGAGCTGTCCCTGAAGCACGTGGTCCGCATCGACCACGCCCTGGTCTTCTCCACCCCGAAGGGCGGTTACGAGGCCTATCCGCCGCCGGCCCGGCCCAGCCGCGGTGAGATCGCCGCCCGCCGCTACACCGCCGTGTACGAGGTGGACATGGGCGTCCACCCGTTCACCGAGACGCTCACCCTGCCCAGCGACAACGACGCCTTCGAGTTCACCGCCGAGGTGGACGTCACCTGGCAGGTGCTGGACCCGGCGCGGTTCGTGGCCTGCGGCGTCCGGGACGTGCCCGCGCTGCTCGTCGGCGAACTCCAGCAGGCGGCCCGCCCGGTGACCCGCCGCTTCGCCGTCGAGGACAGCGCGCGGGCCGAGCGGGAACTGCTGAACGCCGTCACCGTCGTCGGTCCGCTGGGCGCGCCCGCGGGGCTCCAGGTGACGTGGACGCTCCGGCTGCGCCGGGACCAGGCGAACATCGACCACCAGCGGAGGATCCAGCAGATCGGCCACTCGGCGCAGGAGCAGGTCCACGCGGCGCAGGAGGGCATGCGGGTCGACGTCGCGATGGACGAACGCCAACGGCAGCAGGACGCGCTCCAGTCCGCGCGGTCCCTGGAATACGGCCGTCAGCTGCAGGAGCTGGCCATGCAGCAGCACCGATGGCAGCACGAACAGGCGATGCTCCAGGGGGAGCAGATGCTGGAGATGCAGCAGATCGAGGCCAAGAAGATCGAGTTCTATCAGTGGCATCTCTCGCAGGGCGGGGTGCAGGCCTGGGCACTGCACCTGGCGCAGCACCCGGAGGACTCGCGCCTGGTGATGAGCAGCCTGCGCGAGGACCAGCTCCGCATGATCCAGGCACAGATGGAACTGGTGAAGGAGCTGCTGGGCGGGGAGAGCGCGGAGAAGTTCGAGCTGGAGGGGCCCAAGCAGCTCGCGCTGCGCACCGTCAGCGACATCCTCAACCAGCGGTTGCCCGGGGTACCGCAGAACCCGCCGCTGCTGCCGTCGCCGGACGAGGCCGGGACGGACGGCACCCCGCCCACGGCACCTCCCGCATCGCCCGGTGCACCCGACACCCCGTACGCACCTCCGCCTCCGCCCACGGCCTTCCCCCCGTCGTCCGGCGCGGCGTACACCCCGCCGCCCGGCCCACCTCAGACGCCGCCGCCCGGCCCGTACACCCCGCCGGCATCACCCGCGCCCACGGGCGGGGCGTACCCGCCGCCCCCGACGACTCCGGCCTGGCAGCCGCCCCCGGGCTACGGCACCACGCCGACCGCGCCTCCGCCCCAACCGCCCGCCACACCCGACCCGACAGCGCCCACGGAGAGGGAGCCGGAGTCATGACGGCCGTCGCACCGGACGCCGCCTCCCCCGCGCCCCCTTCCCCCGCCCGCGCCCAGGTGTGCGAACGCCTGCTCGCGGACCTGCGGACCGAGATCGCCCGCGCCGACAGCAAGGCGGCCGTCCTGGTCGCCGCGCTCGGCATCACCGCGGGCATGTTCAGCGGGCTGCTCGCCGGGCGGGACTGGTCACCGGACGCGCTGTCCGTCGTCGGGGCCGTGGTGTGGTGGGCCGGGACCCTGGCCCTCGCCCTGTCCCTGCCGGCGCTGCTCCTCGCCGTCCTGCCCCGCTACCGCAGCGGGAGCTGGGCGCCGGGGCAGCCCTTGTCGTACTTCGGCGACATTCGGCGGGCCGTGGAGGCGGGCCGGCTGGACACCGCGCTCGCCGACACCGAGGCCGACCCCCTGGCCGCCCTGACGACGGCGCTCACCGAGACGAGCCGGATCGCCTGGCGCAAGCACCAGTGGATCCGCGCCGGCCTGATCACCTTCTGCACCGGCACGCTCCTGCTGCCGGCCTCCCTGCTGATCGGCTGACCCACGCAAGCGGCCGCCCCCGCACGTCAACTGAAGGAAGCACCATGACCCAGCCACCGTCGATCCCGCCGGAGTACCCCGAGCCGACGGGCGGGCCCGCGCACCTTGATGCGGCCCAGGTTCCGTCGGCCCGCCCGCCCGTACCCGGGCCGCTGCAGCCGCACATCCCGCCGCAGGAACCGCCGTACCCGCAGCCCCCGCAGTACCCCACGGCCGCCGCACAGCCGCCCGCGTACCCGACGGGCCCGCAGCCCCCGCAGTACCCCGGGGCCGGCCCTGCCCCGCACCACCCCTCAACCCCTCAGCCCCAGCCTCCGTACCCTCACGCGGCTGCGGCCCCGCCGCCCCCGTACCCGCAGGCCTCCGCCGTCCCGCCGCCCGGCTCCCCGCTCCACCCGCATCACATCGACACCGCCCACCGCGGGCGCGTCCACGTCTCCAGCCGGCAGCGGCACACCGACGCCACCGCCTTCGGCAACCTGCTCCTGCATCTGCCGAACTTCCTGTGCAGCCTGGTCGTCGTCGCCCTGGTCTCGTTGGTCCTCGGTGATCTCGGCCTGCTGGTGATACTCGCCTGGCTGGCCAGCGGCGCACTCGTGTTCCACCGGCCCACCGAAAGCGCCCTCGCGCGCCATCTGCTCCGTCTGCGCTACCCCACTCCGCAGGAACGGGCCACACTCGAACCGGTCTGGCGCGAGGTCACCGCCCGCGCCGGCGTCGAGGGCCGCGCCTACGAGCTGTGGGTCGAGGACAGCGACAGCCTCAACGCGGTCGCCGCGGCCGGCCACATCGTGGGCGTGACCAGCTTCGCCCTGAACCGGTTGCCCAACGGCGAGCTGGCCGCCGTCATGGCCCACGAGCTGGGCCACCACGTCGGCGGGCACGCCTGGTCCGGGCTGCTCGGCCACTGGTACGCGCTGCCCGGCCGGATCGCCTGGCGACTGCTGCGTGCCGTCACCGGCTTCCTGTTCCATGTGTCGCGGGCGTTCTCCTGCATCGGCGTGGCCTTCTTCAGCCTCTGCGTCGGCGGCATCGCCTTCGCCACCATCAGCACCCTGTACGGCCTGCCGCTGCTGCTCCTGGGCATGCCGTACGCCCTCGCCGCCGTCGGCCGCCGCTCCGAACTGCGGGCCGACCGGCACGCGGCGGCGCTCGGATTCGCGCCGATGCTGGCTGCCGTGCTGGAGAAGCTGCACCAGCAGGAGCAGGAGCAGGAGCGGCTCGCCGCGGCCGGGCAGGGCGGCGGCGCGCAGCCTAAGGAAACGGCCGCGAGCAGGCTGCTGTCCTCGCACCCGGACTACCACACCCGGCTGTACCACCTTCAGGAGTACCTCCAGCCGGCACGCTGAGGCCGAGGCGGCTCAGCCCGACGTCGCCGACACCGCCAGCAGCCCGAACAGCCCCAGGAAGACCAGCCACCCCGCCACCGACAGCCATCCCAGCACCAGCCCCGTCAGGGCCATGCCGTCGCCCGCCTCGCCGGTGCGGCGTATCTCCGACTGGGCCATGTGCCCGAGGATCACGGCCGGGAGGCCGGTGAGGCCGCCGGTGGCCACGCACAGCACCCCGCACACCATGGACGCCAGCGCCTTGCCGTTGGTGCGGGGCTGCGGGCGGGGCAGGAAGGCCGGCGGGACCGGGCCGTGGGGTGTCATCGGCTGGGGCGCAGGGCCCTGCGGCAGGTCGGCCACCAGGAGGGACAGCTCCCCCACGGTCCGGGCCGAGTAGGCGCGCGCCACCCGCTTCTCGAACTCCGGGTGGTCCAGGCGGCCCTCCCCGTACCCCGCGCGCAGCACGTCCACCGCGCGCTCGCGGTCCGCGTGGGAGGCCAGCATCGACGGTGCGCCGGGCCCCGGCAGCGAGGGACCCTGCCACGGAGTCGGATACGACACGGCTGCCTCCCCAGGGCCGGGACGGACAGTCCCAGTATGAGCGTTTCACCCACTGGAACGCAGCGCACGGGCGTGCGGTTCCACGAACGCGCCCGCGGGCGCACACGCCGAAGGGCGGTCACCCCGTACGGAGTGACCGCCCTTCGGTTCAGGCGACTCGCTTACTGGTTGTACGGACCGTAGTCGTAGTCCTCCAGCGGAACGGCCTGGCCGGAGCCGGTGCCGAACGGCGAGTAGTCGATGTCGTCGTAGCCGACGGCCGAGTACATCGCGGCCTTGGCCTCCTCGGTCGGCTCGACCCGGATGTTGCGGTAGCGGGACAGACCCGTACCGGCCGGGATGAGCTTACCGATGATGACGTTCTCCTTGAGGCCGATGAGCGAGTCGGACTTGGCGTTGATCGCCGCGTCCGTGAGGACTCGCGTCGTCTCCTGGAAGGACGCCGCCGACAGCCAGGACTCCGTGGCCAGCGAGGCCTTGGTGATACCCATGAGCTGCGGCCGGCCGGAGGCCGGGTGACCGCCCTCCTGGACCACACGACGGTTCTCGGTCTCGAACTTCGACCGCTCGACCAGCTCGCCGGGCAGCAGCTCGGCGTCGCCGGACTCGATGATCGTCACGCGGCGCAGCATCTGCCGGATGATGATCTCGATGTGCTTGTCGTGGATCGACACGCCCTGCGAGTTGTAGACCTTCTGGACCTCGCCGACCAGGTGGACCTGGACGGCACGCTGACCCAGGATGCGCAGCACGTCGTGCGGGTTGGTGGCACCCACGGTGAGCTGCTGGCCCACCTCGACGTGCTCGCCCTCGGAGACCAGGACCTTGGCGCGCTTCGAGATCGGGTACGCCGTCTCGTCGCTGCCGTCGTCCGGGGTGACGACGAGCTTCTTCGTCTTCTCCGTCTCCTCGATCCGCACGCGGCCGGAGGCCTCGGAGATCGGGGCGACACCCTTCGGGGTACGGGCCTCGAAGAGCTCGACGACACGCGGCAGACCCTGGGTGATGTCGTCACCGGCCACACCACCGGTGTGGAAGGTACGCATCGTCAGCTGGGTGCCGGGCTCACCGATGGACTGGGCGGCGATGATGCCGACCGCCTCACCGATGTCGACCAGCTTGCCCGTGGCCAGCGAACGGCCGTAGCACATCGCGCAGGTGCCGACGGCGGACTCGCAGGTCAGGACCGAGCGGGTCTTGACCTCCTCGACGCCGCGCTGGACGAGCTCCTCGATGAGGACGTCGCCCAGGTCGGTGCCGGCCGGGGCCAGCACCTGCCCGTCGACGACGATGTCCTCGGCGAGGCAGCGCGCGTACACGGACGTCTCGACGTCGCCCTCCTTGCGGAGCACTCCGTCCGCGTCCCGGCTCGCGATCTTGAGACGCAGACCGCGGTCGGTGCCGCAGTCCTCCTCGCGGATGATGACGTCCTGGGAGACGTCGACCAGACGACGGGTGAGGTAACCCGAGTCGGCGGTACGCAGAGCGGTGTCCGCCAGACCCTTACGGGCACCGTGCGTGGAGATGAAGTACTCCAGCACGGACAGGCCCTCACGGAACGACGCCTTGATCGGACGCGGGATGGTCTCGTTCTTCGCGTTCGACACCAGACCACGCATACCGGCAATCTGACGCATCTGCATCATGTTGCCTCGTGCACCCGAGTTCACCATCATGAAGATCGGGTTGGTCTTCGGGAAGTTGTCGTTCATCGCCTCGGCGACCTCGTTGGTCGCCTTGGTCCAGATGTTGATGAGCTCCTGCGTGCGCTCGTCCTTGGTGATCAGACCGCGCTCGTACTGCTTCTGGACCTTCTCGTCCTGCGCCTCGTAGCCCTTGACGATCTCCTTCTTCGCCTCGGGAACGACGACGTCGGAGATGGCCACGGTGACGCCGGAACGGGTCGCCCAGTAGAAGCCGGCCGCCTTCAGGTTGTCGAGCGTCGCCGCCACGATGACCTTCGGGTAGCGCTCGGCGAGGTCGTTGACGATCTCGGAGAGCTGCTTCTTGCCGACCTCGTAGTCGACGAACGGGTAGTCCTCGGGCAGCAGCTCGTTGAAGAGCGCCCGGCCCAGGGTGGTGGTCAGGCGGAACGGGTCCCCCTGCTGCCACTCCGCGCCGCCCTCGGTCTCGCCGTCCTCGCCCACCGGCGGGGTCCAGCCGCGCGGCGGGATGGTGCCGACCGGGAAGCGGATGTCGATCTTCGACTGGAGCGAGAGCTCGCCCGCGTCGAAGGCCATGATCGCCTCCGCGACCGAGGCGAAGGAACGGCCCTCGCCCTTGAGGTCACGCATCTCGCCGTCGGTGGTGAGGAAGAACAGACCGAGGACCATGTCCTGGGTCGGCATCGTCACCGGGCGGCCGTCGGCCGGCTTGAGGATGTTGTTCGAGGACAGCATCAGGATGCGGGCCTCGGCCTGCGCCTCCGCGGAGAGCGGCAGGTGCACGGCCATCTGGTCACCGTCGAAGTCCGCGTTGAACGCGGTGCAGACGAGCGGGTGGATCTGGATGGCCTTGCCCTCGACCAGCTGCGGCTCGAAGGCCTGGATGCCGAGGCGGTGCAGCGTGGGCGCACGGTTCAGCAGGACCGGGTGCTCCGCGATGACCTCTTCCAGCACGTCGTACACGACCGTGCGGCCGCGCTCGACCATGCGCTTGGCCGACTTGATGTTCTGCGCGTGGTTCAGGTCGACCAGGCGCTTCATCACGAACGGCTTGAAGAGCTCCAGCGCCATGGCCTTGGGCAGACCGCACTGGTGCAGCTTCAGCTGCGGGCCGACGACGATGACGGAACGCGCCGAGTAGTCGACTCGCTTACCGAGCAGGTTCTGACGGAAGCGGCCCTGCTTGCCCTTCAGCATGTCGCTGAGGGACTTCAGCGGGCGGTTGCCCGGACCGGTGACCGGACGGCCACGACGGCCGTTGTCGAACAGCGCGTCCACGGCCTCCTGGAGCATGCGCTTCTCGTTGTTCACGATGATCTCGGGCGCGCCGAGGTCGAGAAGCCGCTTCAGGCGGTTGTTGCGGTTGATGACGCGGCGGTACAGGTCGTTCAGGTCGGAGGTCGCGAAGCGGCCACCGTCCAGCTGCACCATCGGACGCAGGTCCGGCGGGATGACCGGGACGCAGTCCAGGACCATGCCCTTGGGGCTGTTGGAGGTCTGCAGGAACGCGGAGACGACCTTCAGCCGCTTCAGGGCGCGGGTCTTCTTCTGACCCTTGCCGGTGCGGATGATCTCGCGGAGCTTCTCGGCCTCCTCGTCGAGGTCGAAGGACTCCAGGCGCTTCTGCAGCGCCGCGGCGCCCATCGAGCCGTCGAAGTACGTGCCGAAGCGGTCACGCAGCTCGCGGTAGAGCAGCTCGTCGCCCTCGAGGTCCTGGACCTTGAGGTTCTTGAACCGGTTCCACACCTCGTCGAGGCGGTCGATCTCACGCTGCGCGCGGTCGCGCAGCTGCTTCATCTCACGCTCGGCGCCCTCGCGCACCTTGCGGCGCACGTCGGCCTTGGCGCCCTCGGCCTCCAGCTCGGCCAGGTCGGTCTCGAGCTTCTTGGCGCGGGCCTCCAGGTCGGCGTCCCGGCGGTTCTCGATCTGCTGACGCTCGACGGAGACGTGGGCCTCCAGCGACGGCAGGTCGCGGGTGCGGCGCTCCTCGTCCACGTACGTGATCATGTACGCGGCGAAGTAGATGACCTTCTCGAGGTCCTTCGGGGCCAGGTCGAGCAGGTAGCCCAGCCGGCTCGGGACACCCTTGAAGTACCAGATGTGCGTGACGGGCGCGGCGAGCTCGATGTGGCCCATCCGCTCACGGCGCACCTTGGCACGGGTGACCTCGACGCCGCAGCGCTCGCAGATGATGCCCTTGAAGCGGACACGCTTGTACTTGCCGCAGTAGCACTCCCAGTCCCGGGTGGGACCGAAGATCTTCTCGCAGAAGAGCCCGTCCTTTTCCGGCTTGAGCGTGCGGTAGTTGATCGTCTCGGGCTTCTTGACCTCGCCGTGGCTCCACTGACGGATGTCGTCAGCGGTGGCCAGGCCGATCCGGAGCTCGTCGAAGAAGTTGACGTCGAGCACTATGCGTCAATCCCTCTCAGGGTCGTAAGTCTTTGGGTCTGATACGGGGGTCCTGGGGCGGGCGGCCAGGGGTTCACCGGGCCGCCCCACTCCCGTCAGACCTCTTCGACGCTGCTCGGCTCGCGCCGGGACAGGTCGATGCCGAGCTCCTCCGCAGCGCGGAAGACGTCCTCGTCGGTGTCGCGCATCTCGATGGACATACCGTCGCTGGACAGCACCTCCACGTTCAGGCACAGGGACTGCATCTCCTTGATGAGCACCTTGAAGGACTCGGGGATGCCGGGCTCGGGGATGTTCTCGCCCTTGACGATGGCCTCGTAGACCTTCACGCGGCCGGTGACGTCGTCGGACTTGATGGTCAGCAGCTCCTGGAGCGCGTAGGCGGCGCCGTACGCCTCGAGTGCCCACACCTCCATCTCGCCGAACCGCTGGCCACCGAACTGAGCCTTACCGCCCAGCGGCTGCTGGGTGATCATGGAGTACGGACCGGTCGAGCGGGCGTGCAGCTTGTCGTCGACCAGGTGGTGCAGCTTCAGGATGTACATGTAGCCGACCGAGATCGGGTCCGGGAACGGCTCACCCGAGCGGCCGTCGAACAGCCGCGCCTTGCCGGACGGCAGGACCATGCGGTCGCCGTCGCGGTTCGGGACGGTGTGCTCCAGCAGACCGGCGAGCTCGTCCTCGCGGGCGCCGTCGAAGACCGGGGTGGCCACGTTGGTACGGGGCTCCACGCGGTCCGCGCCGATCGCCTGCAGGCGCTGCGCCCACTCGTCGGCGAGGCCGGAGACGTCCCAGCCCTGGCTGGCGAGCCAGCCGAGGTGGATCTCCAGAACCTGTCCCGGGTTCATTCGGGACGGCACACCGAGCGGGTTGAGGATGATGTCGACCGGGGTCCCGTCCTCGAGGAACGGCATGTCCTCGATGGGCAGGATCTTGGAGATGACGCCCTTGTTGCCGTGGCGGCCGGCGAGCTTGTCACCGTCGGTGATCTTGCGCTTCTGCGCGACGTAGACGCGCACCAGCTGGTTCACACCGGGGGGAAGCTCGTCGCCCTCCTCGCGGTCGAAGACGCGGACGCCGATGACCTTGCCGGTCTCGCCGTGCGGCACCTTCAGCGAGGTGTCACGGACCTCACGGGCCTTCTCACCGAAGATCGCGCGCAGCAGGCGCTCCTCGGGGGTCAGCTCGGTCTCACCCTTCGGGGTCACCTTGCCGACGAGGATGTCGCCGGCGATGACCTCGGCGCCGATGCGGATGATGCCGCGCTCGTCGAGGTCGGCGAGGACCTCCTCGGAGACGTTCGGGATGTCCCGGGTGATCTCCTCGGGGCCGAGCTTGGTGTCACGGGCGTCGACCTCGTGCTCCTCGATGTGGATCGAGGAGAGGACGTCGTCCTGCACGAGGCGCTGCGACAGGATGATCGCGTCCTCGTAGTTGTGACCCTCCCACGGCATGAACGCCACGAGCAGGTTCTTGCCGAGCGCCATCTCGCCGTTCTGGGTGGCCGGACCGTCGGCGAGGACCTGGCCCTCGATGATCCGGTCGCCCTCGGCGACGATGACCTTCTGGTTGACCGAGGTGCCCTGGTTGGAGCGGGAGAACTTGGCCAGGCGGTACGTGATGTACGTGCCGTCGTCGTTGGCCGTGGTGATGTAGTCCGCGGAGACCTCCTGGACCACACCCGCCTTCTCCGCCTTGACCACGTCGCCGGCGTCGACGGCGGAGCGGTACTCCATGCCGGTGCCGACGAGCGGGGACTCGGACTTGATCAGCGGCACGGCCTGACGCATCATGTTCGCGCCCATGAGGGCACGGTTGGCGTCGTCGTGCTCGAGGAACGGGATCATGGCGGTCGCGACCGACACCATCTGGCGCGGCGAGACGTCCATGTAGTCGACCTCGTCGCCGGGGACGTAGTCGACCTCGCCGCCGCGGCGGCGGACCAGGATGCGGTTCTCGACGAAGCGCATGTCGTCGCCGAGCGGCGCGTTGGCCTGGGCGATGACGAAGCGGTCCTCCTCGTCGGCGGTCAGGTAGTCGACCTCGTCGGTGACCTGGCCGTCGACGACCTTGCGGTACGGCGTCTCGATGAAGCCGAACGGGTTGATCCGCCCGTAGGAGGCGAGCGAACCGATCAGACCGATGTTCGGGCCTTCGGGCGTCTCGATCGGGCACATGCGGCCGTAGTGCGAGGGGTGCACGTCACGGACCTCGAAGCCGGCCCGCTCACGGGAGAGGCCACCCGGGCCGAGGGCGTTCAGACGACGCTTGTGCGTCAGCCCCGACAGCGGGTTGTTCTGGTCCATGAACTGGGACAGCTGGCTGGTGCCGAAGAACTCCTTGATGGAGGCGACGACCGGCCGGATGTTGATCAGGGTCTGCGGCGTGATCGCCTCGACGTCCTGGGTGGTCATGCGCTCGCGCACGACGCGCTCCATACGGGCGAGACCCGTACGGACCTGGTTCTGGATCAGCTCGCCGACGTTGCGGATGCGGCGGTTGCCGAAGTGGTCGATGTCGTCGGTCTCGACGATGATCGAGCGGCCCGACTCGCCGACCGTCTCGGTCTCACCGGCGTGCAGCTTCACCAGGTACTTGATGGTGGCGATGATGTCGTCGGTGGTGAGCACGCCGGCGTCCAGCGGCTCGTCCCCGCCGAGCTTCTTGTTCACCTTGTAGCGGCCGACCTTGGCGAGGTCGTAGCGCTTGGGGTTGAAGTAGAGGTTCTCGAGCAGCGTCTGCGCGGCCTCACGCGTGGGGGGCTCGCCCGGACGCAGCTTGCGGTAGATGTCGAGCAGCGCGTCGTCCTGGCCCTGGGTGTGGTCCTTCTCCAGGGTGGCGCGCATGGACTCGTACTCGCCGAACTCCTCGAGGATCTGCTCGGTGGTCCAGCCGAGCGCCTTCAGGAGGACGGTGACGGACTGCTTGCGCTTGCGGTCGATGCGCACACCGACCATGTCGCGCTTGTCGATCTCCATCTCCAGCCAGGCGCCCCGGGACGGGATGATCTTGGCGGAGAAGATGTCCTTGTCGGACGTCTTGTCGATGGAGGAGTCGAAGTAGACGCCGGGCGAGCGCACCAGCTGGGACACCACGACACGCTCGGTGCCGTTGATGACGAAGGTGCCCTTGTTCGTCATGAGCGGGAAGTCGCCCATGAAGACGGTCTGGGACTTGATCTCGCCGGTCTCGTTGTTGGTGAACTCGGCCGTGACGAAGAGCGGGGCGGCGTACGTGAAGTCGCGCTCCTTGCACTCGTCGATGGAGTTCTTCGGCGGCTCGAAGCGGTGGTCGCGGAAGGTCAGCGACATCGACCCGGAGAAGTCCTCGATCGGGGAGATCTCTTCGAAGATCTCCTCCAGACCGGACTTGGTGGGGACGTCGTGCCCGTTCTCGAGAGCCTCCTCGACGCGAGCCTTCCACGCGTCGTTGCCGAGCAGCCAGTCAAAGCTCTCGGTCTGCAGCGCGAGAAGGTTCGGAACCTCGAGGGGCTCCTTGATCTTTGCAAAGGAGATGCGCAGCGGGGCGGTGCTGGCGCCGTTGTTCGTATTCGCGGTCGAGGCGTTGCGCGAGGCGGCCAAGAGGGGGTCCTTCCGAGGGCTCGGACTCACTACGCGCGTGCCGGCCCCCCACTGGGCGCAGAGACGGACATTCCAGGTCGGAAGTGATCCGGTCGTCCATGCTCGAGTGAGGGCATGCCCCTGGTGACGGGCAGGGGACAGCTAACAGGCAGCGCAAAGGGTCAGTGTAGCCACTTGGCACACTGATGTCCAGTGCGGTGTACGAGACCGGTTGGAGGCCCTCGTTGTCATCAACTCCTGCGGCAAGGCGCTGCCCTCAACGCACGGTGATACTGCCCTCTTTGCCGTCGATCCATGCCTCGGATTCGGATCCTTGTGACGACGCGTCCTGAGAATTGCGCGCTGCGTGCGGTTCGTCAAGGCCCCCCTTGCCCGAACCGCCGCCGTCCGGCTCATCTCCGCGGCCCCTCGGAGGCACAACGAAGATCACCATACCCCCCGCCGTCCCGGGTGCAAGGCAGCCGCCGCCGACCCCCCGGTACGCCGAAGAGCGACCACCCGGATGGATGATCGCTCCTCGGCACTTTGGCGTTACACGCCTCTCGAGGCGCGTGACGGATCCCTGCGGACCCGGAAGGTCTTACTTGACCTCGACGGAGGCGCCGGCGCCCTCGAGGGCCTCCTTGGCCTTGTCGGCGGCTTCCTTGTTGACCTTCTCGAGGACCGGCTTCGGGGTGCCGTCGACGAGGTCCTTGGCCTCCTTCAGACCCAGGGAGGTCAGCTCGCGCACGACCTTGATGACCTGGATCTTCTTCTCGCCGGCGCCGGTGAGGACGACGTCGAACTCGTCCTTCTCCTCGGCGGCCTCGGCGGCGGCGCCACCGGCGGCACCACCGGCGACGACGACCGGGGCGGCCGCGGCGGCGGTGACGTCGAACTTCTCCTCGAAGGCCTTCACGAACTCGGAGAGCTCGATGAGGGTCATCTCCTCGAACTGCGCGAGCAGGTCTTCCTGGCTGAGCTTCGCCATGATGGCGGTCCTTCCACTAAATCGGCAGGTGCCGGGTGTACTGGGTGAGGCGGGCGTTACTCGGGCCCGCATCGGTCCTCACCTCATGCGGCGAGGACCGGAAAGCGAGCCGAATTACTCGGCACCGCCCTGCTCGTCCTGCTTGGCACGGAGCGCGTCCACGGTGCGGACGAGCTTCGACGGCAGCGCCTGGAAGACGGAGGCAGCCTGGGACTGCTTCGCCTTGAAGGCACCGGCCAGCTTGGAGAGCAGCACCTCGCGGGACTCGAGGTCCGCGAGCTTCTTGATCTCGTCGGCGGACATCGCCTTGCCGTCAAGGACACCGCCCTTGATGACGAGATTCGGGTTCTCCTTGGCGAAGTCACGAAGACCCTTCGCCGACTCCACCGGGTCACCGGTGACGAAGGCGACCGCCGTCGGGCCAGCGAAGAGCTGGTCGTCGAGCGTGATCCCGGCCTCGTTGGCCGCAATCTTGGTCAGCGTGTTCTTCACCACGGCGTACTGGGCGTTCTCACCGAGCGAACGACGCAGCGTCTTGAGCTGCGCCACGGTGAGACCGCGGTACTCGGTCAGCACGGCGGCGTTGGAGCTGCGGAACTTGTCCGTCAGCTCGGCAACCGCGGCAGCCTTGTCGGGCCTCGCCATAGAGCCTCGGCCTCCTTCCGGGTGATTCGGACCGCGCGGACCCGAAGGAGGACTGGGGAAAACGAAACGCCCCGGGCGCAGGCGCACGGGGCGAAGCTCGACCGGATCTCCCCGCCTCGCGGCGGCGGCTCTCCGGGAACTCTTCCACTGTCACCTGCGCGGGTCGTCCGCAGTTCAGCGGATCCTTCGGCCACCGCACCCTCTTACGAGCGCACGGCAACGACCAGCGGTCTTTGGCTTCCTCGGAAGAGTACGTGACCGGATCGGCGTCAGGCAAATCGGCCGATCGGGGGCTCCCGGCGCCGGGTGTGAAGCGTTCGGGAGCCCCCGTCGGGAAGCTAGGCGGCCGAGCCGGCGCCCAGCGACTCGAGGTCCTTGAGCATCTGCACGAAGTCGAAGGTCTCACCGGCCGGCGGGGCCTCGACCTCGGCCTTGGCCCCGTAGTCCGAGAAGTGGGAGGTCATCTTCATCGTGCCCTGCGCCATGGTCATGCCGACGACCATCTTGACCGGGAGGTCGTCCTCGTTGACCCAGATCTCGGTGTCGAAGCCCTTCATGCCCGACTTCTCGGCCGTGGCGACGAGCTCGTCCCGCTCCTCCTTCGAGAGCAGGTCGAAGGAGGTGTTGGCGTCGATCATCTCCTTGAAGCTGAGCGTGCCCTTGTAGTGCTGTGCCTCCACGCCGTCGACCTTCTCGGGGCCCACGTGCTTCAGGCTCGGCGACTCCAGCAGCAGGGCGAGCTGCTGCGCCGGGTCCTGGTTCATGTTCTCCAGGCCGCCGGTCATCTGCTTCTGGACCTCCGGGTCGCCCGACGCGTCGGCGAGGGCCTTGAAGTCCATCTTCATCCAGCGCTTGCCGTCCATCTCCGCGGCCTGCTCCGTGCCCATGTCCACGTACATGACGCCGTCGAGCATGATCATGCGCATCTGCTCGGGCGTCCCGGGGCCGGCGGCGGCGAATCCGGAGCCCTTCATGGTGACGTCCATGACCGCCGGGTCCCACCCCTGCACCCCGGACATCTCCACGGTGCCGCTCTCCGCGGCGGTCCCGGACGTCTGCACGGTCATCCGGATCTTGGAGGACTTCGCCTCCGAGGTCTTCTTGAAGGCGGCCTGGAGCACCTCTGCCGCCTCCTCCCGCGTCTGCGCCTTGGCGGAGGCGCCGGCCTTCTTGCTGCCCCCGTCGTCGCCGTCCTGGCACCCCGCCAGGCCCACGACGACCGCCGCGGCCGTCAGACAGACACCCGCGCGCTTCCATGCGGCCATGACCATCGGATTCCCCACCCCTGCTGTCTCGCTGTGCTGCGTGTGTGATTCCTGTGCACGGTAACCCACCGCACCGACACAGACGTACGAAAAAACCCGCCCCCGCGCCCGAGTTGGGCGCGAGGACGGGTTCTGTCACGCGTGCGCGAGTCCGGCCGTCGGCCGGCTCACCCGGCTCAGACGGCGGCCGGGTCCTCCTCGACGAGGAGGTTGCGGGTGCGGTTCGGGTCGAGCGGGATGCCCGGGCCCATCGTGGTGCTGAGGGCGGCCTTCTTGATGTAGCGGCCCTTGGCGGCGGACGGCTTCAGACGGAGGATCTCCTCCAGGGCCGCGCCGTAGTTCTCCACCAGCTTGGTGTCGTCGAACGACGTCTTGCCGATGATGAAGTGCAGGTTCGCGTGCTTGTCGACACGGAACTCGATCTTGCCGCCCTTGATGTCGTTGACAGCCTTGACGACGTCCGGGGTCACAGTGCCGGTCTTCGGGTTCGGCATCAGACCACGGGGACCGAGCACGCGGCCGAGGCGGCCGACCTTGCCCATGAGGTCCGGGGTGGCGACGACGGCGTCGAAGTCCAGACGGCCCTTCGACACCTCGTCGATCAGCTCGTCGGCGCCGACGATGTCGGCGCCCGCGGCACGCGCTGCCTCGGCACGGTCACCGGTCGCGAAGACCAGGACCCGGGCGGTCTTACCGGTGCCGTGCGGGAGGTTCACGGTGCCACGGACCATCTGGTCGGCCTTGCGCGGGTCGACACCCAGACGGAAGGCGACCTCGACGGTGCCGTCGAACTTGGTCGTGGACGTCTCCTTGGCGAGACGGACGGCCTCGAGCGGGGCGTACTGCTTCTCCCGGTCGATCTTGGCGTCCGCAGCGCGGAGAGACTTGCTGCGCTTGCTCACTGAAAGCTCCTGTGCGTTCGAGGAGTCGTGGTCCGGGCCGAGCAGGCCCTGCCACTACTGCGTTGGCTTACGGGGGGGTGGAGGTCAGCCCTCGACCGTGACGCCCATGGAACGGGCGGTGCCGGCGATGATCTTCTCGGCGGCGTCCAGGTCGTTGGCGTTGAGGTCGGGCATCTTGGTGGTGGCGATCTCACGGACCTGGTCGCGCGTGATCTTCGCGACCTTGGTCTTGTGCGGCTCGCCGGAGCCCTTCTCCACGCCCGCGGCCTTGAGGATCATCTTCGCGGCCGGCGGGGTCTTCGTGATGAAGGTGAAGGAACGGTCCTCGTAGACCGTGATCTCCACCGGGATGACCCAACCGCGCTGCGACTCGGTCGCGGCGTTGTAGGCCTTGCAGAACTCCATGATGTTCACGCCGTGCTGACCCAGCGCGGGGCCGACCGGCGGGGCCGGGTTCGCGGCACCGGCCTGGATCTGGAGCTTGATGAGCCCCGTGACCTTCTTCTTCTTGGGAGGCATGGCTCTCCGGGTCCTTTCGAATTCGGGTCCTGCCCGGGTCCCGGAAAAGCTCCAGGACGCAGGCATACCGCACAACGATAACGGGTATGGATGCGCGGCCAAAAACCGCGCAGGTCAGACAAACGCGCGAGCGTTCGCCTGACCTGCGCGGAAGCTGTGAATCAGCCGGTCCAGAAGGCTAGTTCTTCTGGATCTGGTCGAAGGAGAGCTCGACCGGCGTCTCGCGGCCGAAGATCTCCACCAGGCCCTTGACCTTCTTGGAGTCGGGGTTGATCTCGTTGATGGTCGCCTGCAGCGTGGCGAACGGGCCGTCGGTGACGGTGACCGAGTCGCCGACCTCGAAGTCCAGCACCTGGACCTCGACCTTGCGCTGCGGAGCCGGCTTGCCCTCGGCCTCGGCGGCCTCGCGGGCGGCCTTCTCCTCGGCTTCCGGGGCGAGCATCTTGACGATCTCGTCCAGCGTCAGCGGGTACGGGTCGTAGGCGTTGCCCACGAAGCCGGTGACACCCGGGGTGTTGCGGACGACGCCCCAGGACTCGTTCGTCAGGTCCATGCGGACCAGGACGTAGCCCGGGAGCTTGTTCTGCTTGATCGTCTTGCGGTCGCCGTTCTTGATCTGGACGACCTCTTCCTGCGGCACCTCGGCCTGGAAGATGTAGTCCTCGACGTTGAGCGAGACGGCGCGCTGCTCGAGGTTGGTCTTCACGCGGTTCTCGTAGCCCGCGTAGGTGTGGATGACGTACCACTCGCCGGGGAGCGTCCGCAGTTCCTCGCGGAGCTTCTCGACCGGGTCGCGGTCGTCCTCCGGCTCGGCCTCTGCCTCTTCCGCGGCCTCGGCGGACTCGTCGTCCGCGACCTCGGCGTCGGTGGTGCCGGCAGCCTCGGCCTCGGCGGAGGCCTCGGTGTCCTCGACGTCCGCGCCCTCGACGGCGGCGAGCGCCTCCTCGGCGGACTCGGCCCCTTCGCCATGAGGCTCGACGGCGTCGTTCACGTTCGGGTCAGACACGGTGGCTGCTTCTTCCTGGATACATAGGGGTGGAACATGCGAAAGGAGCGCCGGGTACCTCGGCGCTCTTCGCTCGGGGATCAGCCGAAGACGTACTTGGCGGCGTTGCTGAGGCCATAGTCGATCAGCGTGATCAGACCGATCATCACGACCACGAAGATGATCACGGCGATCGTGTACGACGTCAGCTGGTTGCGCGTGGGCCAGACGACCTTGCGGAGTTCCGCGATGATCTGGCGGTAGAAGAGCGCGAGACGCTTCAGAGGGCCCTTCTTGGCCCGCTTGCCGCCCTTGCGAGGCTTCTGCTCCTGGGCATCAGGCATGTCGATGGAGCCCACGGCGTCCGTCACTCGTCCTCACCTGATTCCGGGTCGTGGCCGTGCCGCGCCCGGTCTGAGCCGCACGGCGGTGCATTGCTGTACGTACATGCGCACACATCCTGGCGAAGGTGTGTGTAGCAGGGCCGGAGGGACTTGAACCCCCAACCGCTGGTTTTGGAGACCAGTGCTCTACCAATTGAGCTACGACCCTTTGTGCGTCCCCCAACGTACCGCATCCGGCCGGATGCTTGGTGTGCACCGGCTGAGCACGGGCCGCTGAAGGCCAACGAGGTGAGAGTGTACGTGTTCCTGGGCCGGGCGTCGAACAGAAAGTGCCTGGGAGGGGGCTCACCGGCCACACGAAGGCCGGTGATCGTCCAGGCCACAGCGCCTGCGGACGCGTGATGCGGACTGGTGTTCCACCCTTTGCCCGGTGTTGTTCAGTCCGTGAAACCGCTGTGCCGAGTGTGTTTCGTGTCTGGAACGATGGTCCTCATGAGCGCTGCAACCCCTCCCACCGAGCGCCGGGTCTCCGCCCGAGTCGGCGCGATCTCCGAGTCCGCCACCCTCGCCGTGGACGCCAAGGCCAAGGCCCTCAAGGCCGCCGGGCGACCGGTGATCGGCTTCGGCGCCGGTGAGCCCGACTTCCCGACGCCGGACTACATCGTCGAGGCCGCGATCGAGGCCTGCAAGAACCCGAAGTACCACCGGTACACCCCGGCCGGCGGCCTGCCCGAGCTGAAGCAGGCGATCGCCGCCAAGACGCTGCGCGACTCCGGCTACGAGGTCGACCCGGCCCAGATCCTGGTCACCAACGGCGGCAAGCAGGCCATCTACGAGGCCTTCGCCGCGATCCTCGACCCGGGCGACGAGGTCATCGTCCCGGCGCCGTACTGGACGACGTACCCCGAGTCGATCCGGCTGGCGGGCGGTGTCCCGGTCGAGGTCGTCGCCGACGAGACCACCGGCTACCGGGTGAGCGTGGAACAGCTGGAGGCGGCCCGCACGGAGAACACCAAGGTTCTCCTGTTCGTCTCGCCCTCCAACCCGACCGGCGCCGTCTACAGCCGCGAGCAGATCGAGGAGATCGGCCGCTGGGCCGCCGAGAAGGGCCTGTGGGTCCTCACGGACGAGATCTACGAGCACCTGGTCTACGGGGACGCCGAGTTCCACTCCCTGCCGGTGGTCGTGCCCGAGCTGGCCGACAAGTGCATCGTCGTCAACGGCGTCGCCAAGACGTACGCCATGACCGGCTGGCGGGTCGGGTGGGTCGTCGGCCCGAAGGACGTCGTGAAGGCCGCCACCAACCTGCAGTCGCACGCCACGTCGAACGTGTCGAACGTCGCGCAGGCCGCCGCCCTCGCCGCCGTCTCCGGCGGCCTGGACGCGGTCGCCACGATGCGTGAGGCGTTCGACCGCCGCCGCAAGACCATCGTGCGGATGCTCAACGAGATCGACGGTGTGGTCTGCCCCGAGCCCGAGGGCGCGTTCTACGCGTACCCGTCGGTGAAGGCGCTGGTCGGCAAGGAGATCCGGGGCAAGCGCCCGCAGGACACGGTCGAGCTGGCCGCATTGATCCTGGAGGAGGCCGAGGTCGCGGTGGTCCCCGGTGAGGCGTTCGGCACGCCGGGCTACCTGCGGCTGTCCTACGCGCTGGGCGACGAGGACCTCGTCGAGGGCGTGAGCCGCATCCAGAAGCTGCTGGCGGAGGCGCGGGACTGAGTTCCCGTCCGTTCCGCATCGGGGGCGCCCAGGACTTTCCTGGGCGCCCCCGTTCGTCTGTGCGAGCAAGACCACGTCCGGCGAAAGCGCTACCGGGACGGCCGGATCGTGCGGCAGGATCGGCGGATGGAGCGTGTACGTGATGTCTCTGAGCTGCCGAAGGCCCACCTGCATCTGCACTTCACCGGGTCGATGCGGCCGAGCACCCTGCTGGAGCTGGCCGACAAGTACGGGGTGCGTCTGCCCGATGCCCTGACCGACGCCCTGACCGGCGGGGAGCCGCCCCGGCTGCGGGCCACGGACGAACGCGGCTGGTTCCGCTTCCAGCGCCTGTACGACGCGGCACGCTCGTGCATCAGAGCGCCCGAGGACATCCAGCGGCTGGTGCGTGAGGCGGCCGAGGAGGACATCCGGGACGGCTCCGGCTGGCTGGAGATCCAGGTCGACCCGACGTCGTACGCGCCCCGGCTGGGCGGGCTGATCCCGGCGCTGGAGATCATCCTCGACGCGGTGGACTCGGCGTCCCGCGACACCGGGCTCGGTATGCGGGTGCTGGTGGCCGCCAACCGGATGAAGCACCCCCTGGACGCCCGCACGCTGGCCCGCCTCGCCGTGCGCTACGCCGACCGGGGGATCGTCGGCTTCGGTCTCTCCAACGACGAACGGCGCGGCATGGCACGCGACTTCGACCGGGCGTTCGCCATCGCGCGGAGCGGCGGGCTGCTGTCGACGCCGCACGGCGGCGAGCTGGCGGGACCCGCGTCGGTGCGGGACTGCCTGGACGACCTGGAGGCGCACCGCATCGGGCACGGCGTGCGGGCGGCGGACGACCCGCGGCTGATGAAGCGGCTCGCCGACCGGGGCGTCACCTGCGAGGTGTGCCCGGCGTCGAACGTCGCCCTCGGCGTCTACGACAAGCTGGCGGACGTGCCGCTGCGCACGCTGTTCGAGGCGGGCGTGCCGATGGCGCTGGGCGCTGACGACCCGCTGCTGTTCGGCTCCCGGCTGGCGGCGCAGTACGAGATCGCACGGCGGCATCACGACTTCACGGACGCGGAGCTGGCCGAGCTGGCCCGGCAGTCCATCCGGGGCTCGGCGGCGCCGGAGGACGTCAAGGAGAAGCTGCTGTCGGACGTCGACGCGTGGCTGACCGCCCCGGTGGGGTGAAGTGAGCCAGGGGCGGATACGCCTGGAAGCCGATGTCCAGCTCCGTCCCCCGGCCCCGGGACAGGGGCAGCAGTGTGGTGAGCGAGGAGCGGAGCACGTCGTACCCCTTGGCCGCCCGCTTGTCGAGCGGGCCGAAGCCGGCCACCTCGGAGATCCTCACGGAGGCGGCGGCGAAGGTGTCCCGCGCGCCGGACAGGAACAGCGTGCGGGCGTGGACGGCGGGCTGGACGCGGCCGGTCCGGGGCAGGCGGTCCCAGCGCCGCTCCCAGAGGTTTTCCCAGTCGGCGGCGTGCCGCGCGGTGCGCCGTTCGTCGGTGCGGACGGCCCGCGGGGCGCCCTGGGTGAGCCCGCGGCGCAGGGCGGGCCAGATGGAGGGCCGCAGTCCGAGCGTCTGATGGACGAGGACCAGGTCGACGGGCACGCCCTGGGGGAAGTCCCGGGGGATGCTCTGCCGGAGCGGGACGTGGACGACCGTGTGCGGGGAGTACGCCGCGAAGGAGAACAACCCGGCGAGGCGCGCCAATCCATCGTGGTCCCCGACCAGGTAGCCCCAGTCGCGTATGGGGTCGACGAGCGTGGTGTGCCGCAGCGCGGGGCGCGGCTGCACGACCCGGAACGCGTAACGCCCGGCGCGCGGCCGGAACTCCTCGGCCCTCAGCCGCACGGATGCTTCCTCATGCCGTCAGGGATACGCGCGACGGGCCGGGCGCGGCAACGCAATTACGCGGTCGGCGCCTCTCAGAGGCCGACGCCCACCATGACCGGCTCGTTCACCAGGGTGATCCCGAACGCCTCACGGACGCCCGCCACGACCTCGCGGGCCAGGGCGAGCAGGTCCTCCGTGGTGGCCTCACCGCGGTTGGTGAGCGCGAGGGTGTGCTTGGTGGAGATGCGGGCGGGCCCGCTGCCGTACCCCTTGGTGAAGCCGGCCTTGTCGATCAGCCAGGCCGCGGAGGTCTTGGTGAGTCCGTCTCCGGCGGGGTAGGCGGGCGGCTCGACGCCGTCCCCCCACCGCTCCCGTACACGCGTACGGAATGCGGCGAACGTCTCGTCGTCGAGGATCGGGTTGGTGAAGAAGGAGCCGGCCGACCAGGTGTCGTGGTCCTCCGGGTCCAGCACCATGCCCTTGCCGGCGCGGAGCTTCAGCACCGTGTCGCGGGCGGTGGCCAGCGGCACCCGCTCGCCGGGTGCGACACCGAGCACGCGAGCGGTCTCGGCGTACTTGACCGGGCCGGACATGCCGCCGGCGTCCTCCAGCCGGAAGCGGACGCGCAGGACGACGTACCGCTCGGGGTCGACCTTGAAGCGGCTGTGCCGGTAGGAGAAGGCGCACTCCTCGTTGGAGAGGGTGACGGTCTCGCCGGTGCGCCGGTCGTAGGCGACGACCTCGGTGATCGTCGAGGCGACCTCCTGGCCGTACGCGCCGACGTTCTGGATGGGGGTGGCGCCCGCGGAGCCGGGGATGCCGGCCAGGCACTCGATGCCGGCGAGTCCGGCCTCCACGGTGGCGGCGACGGCGTCGGTCCACACCTCGCCGGCGGCCAGCTCCAGGCCGGTGCCGTCGAGGGTGACGCCCTTGGTGGCGACGACGAGCGCGGTGCCGTCGAAGCCCTTGTCGCCGATGACCAGGTTGGAGCCGCCGCCGATGACGAGCAGCGGGGTGCCCGCGGCGTCAGCCTCGCGGACGGCGGCGATCACCTCGTCGTCGGTGGTCGCGGTGACCAGCCGGGTGGCGGGGCCGCCCAGCCGGAAGGTGGTCAGCGGGGCGAGGGGGGCGTCGTGGAGTTCCTGCACGGGCTCAAGACTACGAGACGGCGCCCCCGCCCCCGCTCCCCCGCCACCGCGGCTCCGGGTCGGGCCCGGACTCAGGCGAGGCGTACGACCGCGCGCGAGGCGCCGAGGACCTTCTGGCCGGCGCTGGTCGCGGTGAGGTCGACGCGGACGGTGTTGTCGTCGAGCTTGGCGGCGACCTTGCCGCTGACCTCGATGACGGCGCCCTTGTCGTCGTCGGGGACGACGACCGGACGGGTGAAGCGGACGCCGTACTCGACGACCGCGCCGGGGTCGCCCACCCAGTCGGTCACGACGCGGATCGCCTCGGCCATGGTGAACATGCCGTGCGCGATGACGTCGGGCAGCCCGACCTCCTTGGCGAACCGCTCGTTCCAGTGGATGGGGTTGAAGTCGCCGGAGGCCCCCGCGTACTGGACGAGGGTGGCGCGCGTCACGGGGAACGTCTGCGCGGGCAGCTCGGTGCCGACCTCGACGTCGGCGTAGGAGATCTTCGCCGTCATGGTGTGGTTCACGCCTCCTCGGCCGCGCGGGCCACCAGCTTGGTCCAGGCGGTCACGACGTGCTCGCCGTCCTGGTCGTGCACCTCGCCGCGGATGTCCAGTATGTCGTTGCCCGCCATCGTCCGGATGGTCTCGATGGTGGAGGTGACGGTGAGCCGGTCGCCGGCACGCACGGGCCGGTTGTAGGCGAACTTCTGGTCGCCGTGCACGACGCGGCTGTAGTCGAGGCCGAGCTGCGGGTCGGCGACGACCTGGCCCGCGGCCTTGAACGTGATGGCGAACACGAAGGTCGGCGGGGCGATCACATCGGGGTGGCCGAGCGCCTGGGCCGCCTCCGTGTCCGTGTACGCCGGGTTGGCGTCCCCCACTGCCTCGGCGAACTCGCGGATCTTCTCCCGGCCCACCTCGTACGGCTCGGTGGGCGGGTAGCTCCGCCCCACGAAGGACTGGTCGAGCGCCATGCGCGCGGCACCTCCTGTGTCGGTCCAGGACCGACATGTCTCACGGTGTGTGGTGTCGGTGGGGAAACGACACGAGGCCGCCCCCCGAGTGGGGGGACGGCCTCGTGTACGAGCCTGATTTATCGCGTCTCGCGGTGCGCGGTGTGCGCGTTGCAACGCGGGCAGTGCTTCTTCATCTCAAGACGGTCCGGGTTGTTACGCCGGTTCTTCTTGGTGATGTAGTTCCGCTCCTTGCACTCCACGCAGGCCAGCGTGATCTTCGGGCGGACGTCGGTGGCAGCCACGTGAGTGCTCCTTGACGAACGGATGGACTTGATTAACGCAAGAAGAGTAGCCGATCGAAGGACCGACCCCGCAATCGGCTACTGACAGTAGCGGTGACCGGACTTGAACCGGTGACACAGCGATTATGAGCCGCTTGCTCTACCGACTGAGCTACACCGCTTTGATGCGATCGGGCCCCGCCTCGCGGCGGGAACCTCTCACACCAGAGCCCCAAAACGGAATCGAACCGTTGACCTTCTCCTTACCATGGAGACGCTCTGCCGACTGAGCTATTGGGGCGAGCGATGAAGACATTACACGGTCCGCCGCCGTTCGCCCAAATCCGTTTCCGCCCTCCGTCCCCCTCCCGGACGGACGTGCCACGCCGGTACGACTATTGCGCTCCTCCCGGCGCGGGACGGGGGGCCGTCCTAGGCTCGACTCACTCTGCGTGATCTTGTCTCAGCGTGACGTGCGTCCTCGTGCGCAGCCCGAGCCCCAGGAGCGCGATGACCGACAACCGGCCGCAGCCACCGTCCCAGCCGTGGTCCTCGCCCTCCGGTTCCGGTCCGGCCGGCCCTCCCCCGCTCCTCCTGTGCGGCGCCCGCCTCACGGACGGCCGGACCGTGGACGTACGGCTGGGCGGCGGGCGCATCGAGGCCGTCGGCACGGCGGGCAGCCTCACGGCGGACGCGACACGCGCGTGCGTGCCACGGCTGGACCTCACCGGCTACCTGCTGCTGCCCGCCCCGGCCGAACCGCACGCCCACGCCGACACCGCCCTGTCCGCCGACGGTCCGGGGCCCGTCTCGCAGGACCCCCAGGACGTGCAGCGCCGGGCGACGGAGGCGGCGCTGCTCCAGCTCGGGCACGGGGCGACGGCCCTGCGTGCGCACGTGCGGGTGGGGGACATGGCGGGGCTCGGCGCGCTGCGGGCCGTGCTGCGCGCGGCGCGCTCGCTGCGCGGGCTGGCCGAGCTGACCACGGTGGCGATGCCCCGGGTGCTGACCGGGGTGGCCGGGGCGGACGGGATGGCGGTGCTGCGGGACGCGGTGAAGATGGGCGCGTCCGTGGTGGGCGGCTGTCCGGACCTCGACCCCGACCCCGCAGGCTATGTGGAGGCGGTGCTGGAGACGGCCTCCGAGCACGGCCTGCCGGTCGACCTGCACACCGACGCGTCCGACCCGGCCCGGCTGGCCCGTCTCGCGGCGATCGCGGGCGGGCTGCGTCCGGGGGTGACGCTCGGCCCGTGCGGGGGCCTGTCCGCCCTCCCCGCCGACGTCGCGGCCCGAACGGCGGAGCGGCTCGCGGCGGCCGGGGTGACGGTGGTGTGCCTGCCTCAGGGCGGCTGCGGCGCGGCGGACGGCCGGGACGCGGCGCCGGTGCGGCTGCTGCGCGCGGCGGGCGTGCAGGTGGCGGCGGGGAGCGGCTCGCTGCGGGACGTGTCGAACCCGGTGGGCCGCGGCGACCCGCTGGAGGCGGCGTACCTGCTGGCCTCCTGTCAGGGCCTGTCCCCCGAGGACGCGTACGCGGCGGTGAGCACGCGGGCACGGGCGGCGATGGGGCTGCCGGAGGTGCGGGTGGAGGCGGGGTTCCCCGCCGACCTGCTGGCGGTACGGGGCGACGGCCTGCCGGCCGCGCTGTCCCTGGCGTACAGCCGCATCGTGGTGCACGGAGGGCGTGTGGTGGCCCGCACGAGCGCGGTGCGGGAGTACTGCGACTCGGCGGCGTCAAGCTCGGGTCGAGGACTGCCGCGGCAGGGGCGCGGGCCTGCGTAGGACGCGCCCCAGGCCGGGCGAGTCTGCTGCGTGCACGGAGGGCGTGAGGTGGCCCGCACGAGCGCGGTGCGGGAGTACTCGACTCGGCGGCGTCAAGCTCGGGTCGAGGACTGCCGCGGCAGGGGCGCGGGCCTGCGTAGGACGCGCCCCCGGTCGGGCGAGTCCTGCTGCGTGCACGGAGGGCGTGAGGTGGCCCGCACGAGCGCGGTGCGGGAGTACTGCGACTCGGCGGCGTCAAGCTCGGGTCGAGGACTGCCGCGGCAGGGGCGCGGGCCTGCGTAGGACGCGCCCCCGGTCGGGCGAGTCTGCTGCGGTGCGGAGCGGCTGGTCGCACGGCGGACGGGCCCGGTACGACGTACGGTCGAAGGCATGCGCATTGTCATCGCTGGTGGTCATGGTCAGATCGCGCTTCGGCTGGAGCGGTTGCTCGCCGCGCGCGGGGACGAGGCGGCGGGCATCATCCGCAAACCCGAACAGGCGGACGACCTGCGGGAGCTGGGCGCGGAGCCGATCGTGCTCGACCTGGAGTCGGCGTCCGTGGAGGAGGTCGCGGAGGTCCTGAAGGGCGCGGACGCCGCGGTGTTCGCGGCGGGCGCCGGCCCGGGCAGCGGCGTGGGCCGCAAGGACACGGTGGACCGGGCGGCGGCGGTCCTGTTCGCGGACGCGGCCGTGCGGGCGGGCGTACGCCGGTTCGTCATCGTGTCGTCGATGGGCGCGGACGCGGAGCACCAGGGGGACGAGGTCTTCGACGTGTATCTGCGCGCAAAGGGCGAGGCGGACGCGTACGTACGGAGTCTGGACGGTCTCGACTGGACGATTCTGCGGCCGGGTCAGCTGACGGACGAGCCTGGCACGGGGCAGGTCCGCCTGGAGGCACGCACGGGCCGCGGCCCGATCCCCCGCGACGACGTGGCGGCCGTCCTGGCGGAACTGGTGGACACGCCCGCGACGGCGGGCCTCACCCTGGAACTGATCAGCGGCTCGGCGCCGGTTCCGGTGGCGGTCAGGTCGGTCGCGGGCAACTGAGCGGGGTGGGGGGCCGGTTCAGAAGAGGGGCATCTGCCCGGGGAACGGCGGTACGACGTAGCCGTCCAACGAGGGCTGCTCGGGGCCCGGTTGGGCGAGCCGACGGGACCCCGGGCAGGAGGTCAGCTCCCCGCTGCCGCGAGCGCCGGGCGGATCGTGCCGCGCGTACCGCCCGGCGACGACGGCGATCTCACGACGGCACTCGGGACAGGGACGACGACGCGGCGACATGCGTCCAGTGTGCCCGTGTGTCCTGCTGCCGGGGTGTCAGCTCGCGGCGACCAGGACCTCGAGGTGCGACGACGCCCCTGTCCTGCCGGACCGCGGGCATGGTCCACGTTTGGTTGACCGAGCGTGGGGGCGGGCTGGTCAACGCCTGTACCTGGGGAGACTGGAGCAGCGTGGGCACCGCCCTGTCGGCCGACTCGGGCGGGGGCGTGGATACGGCGGCAAACCTCACGCGAGCGGTACGGGAGGCGGTGCTGCACGAAGCGGCGGACGGGTGAGGCGCGGGCGGGTCTCGGAGGGTCCGGCCCCGCCGCCGTGCCCGTCAACGACGAAAGGGTCTGCGATCAGCATTGCTGCTGGTCACAGACCCTTTCGGTCGTGTGGCGGCGCCAGGATTCGAACCTGGGAAGGTAGAACCGGCAGATTTACAGTCTGCTCCCTTTGGCCGCTCGGGCACACCGCCGGGGTTGCTGCACTGAACCCCGCCTTCCGGCGGTGCTCGCTGGCAACGACGTAAACAATACCCGATGGACAGGGGTGCTCCGCCACCCGATTGATCGCCACCCCGGGGCCGGGGGGTGACTAGGCTGGTCCGGATGCGGTCCGGGGCCGATGCCGGGCTCGGGGACCGCTCCCAGTACACCGGTACGCATCCGGTGCGCAGCCCGATACGCACCCCGAATCAAGGAGCCACAGGACATGGCCGACTCCAGTTTCGACATCGTCTCGAAGGTCGAGCGGCAGGAGGTCGACAACGCCCTCAACCAGACCGCCAAGGAGATCTCGCAGCGCTACGACTTCAAGGGCGTGGGCGCCTCGATCTCGTGGTCCGGGGAGAAGATCCTCATGGAGGCGAACTCCGAGGACCGGGTGAAGGCAGTCCTCGACGTCTTCCAGTCCAAGCTGATCAAGCGGGGCATCTCCCTGAAGGCCCTGGACGCGGGTGAGCCGCAGCTCTCGGGCAAGGAGTACAAGATCTTCGCGACGATCGAGGAGGGCATCTCCCAGGAGAACGCGAAGAAGGTCGCGAAGATCATCCGCGACGAGGGCCCCAAGGGCGTGAAGGCCCAGGTGCAGGGCGACGAGCTGCGCGTCACCTCCAAGAGCCGGGACGACCTCCAGGCCGTCATCTCGCTGCTCAAGGGCAAGGACTTCGACTTCGCCCTGCAGTTCGTGAACTACCGGTAGGACGGCCGACGCGCCGGACGAACGAACGGACGGACAGACGGAGAAGGGTGGGTGCCTGCTCAGGCGCCCACCCTCTTTGTGTCGTCACGTCGTCGGTCGCACCGTCGTCGGTCGCGTCGTCGCCGGGCCCCCGTCGTCAATCGCGCGAGTGGCCGAACAGGATGCGGTACGCGATCAGCAGGACCAGCGAACCACCGATCGCGGCCACCCACGTGGTGCCGTCGTAGAAGTCCTTGCTGATCGGGTGGTCCAGCCAGCGGGACGAGATCCAGCCGCCGATGAACGCGCCGGCGACGCCGATCAGGGTCGTGCCGACGAGGCCGCCCGGGTCGCGGCCGGGCAGCAGGAACTTCGCGATGGCTCCGGCCAGCAGGCCCAGAATGATCCAGCTGATGATCGTCATGCCGAGTACCTGCCCTTTCCCGCCGGCCTTTGCACCATGAAGGACGTCACGAGTCCACCTACCGGTTGCCTTTGATCAGTAGGGTGCGGCCCCATGACGCACGCCCCCGCCGATCCCGGCCCTTCCGGACTGCGCCGCACCCTCGGGACGGGCGACGCCGTGGTCGTCGGCCTGGGCGCGATGCTCGGCGCGGGCATCTTCGCCGCGCTCGCGCCCGCCGCGCGGGCCGCCGGTTCGGGGCTGCTCCTCGGGCTGGCCGTCGCCGCCGTCGTCGCCTACTGCAACGCCGGTTCGTCGGCCCGCCTGGCCGCGCTGTACCCGGCCTCGGGCGGAACCTACGTGTACGGCCGGGAGCGGCTCGGGGAGTTCTGGGGCTACCTGGCCGGGTGGGCGTTCGTCGTCGGCAAGACGGCGTCCTGCGCCGCGATGGCGCTCACCGTCGGCGCGTACGTCTGGCCAGGGCAGGCGCATGCTGTGGCCGTCGCCGCCGTGGTACTGGTCACGGCGGTCGACTACGGCGGGGTACAGAAGTCCGCGTGGGTGACGCGGGCGATCGTGGGTGTGGTCCTGGCGGTCCTCGCTTCCGTGGTGGTCGTGTGTCTGACGTCCGGGGATGCCGCCCCGAGCCGGCTGGACGACGGCGTGTCGGGTGGGGCCGGCGGGGTGCTCCAGGCGGCCGGTCTGCTGTTCTTCGCGTTCGCCGGGTACGCGCGGATCGCGACCCTCGGCGAGGAGGTGCGGGATCCCGCGCGCACGATCCCGCGGGCCGTCCGGGTGTCCCTGGGAATCGCGCTCGTGGCGTACGCGGCTGTCGCCGTCGCTGTCCTTTCCGTGCTGGGAGCGGAGTCGCTCGGTGCGTCCGTCGCGCCGCTCGCCGACGCGGTGCGGGCGGCCGGGGTACCCGAGCTCGCGCCGGTGGTGCGGGCGGGTGCAGCGGTCGCCGCGCTGGGATCGCTGCTCGCCCTGCTGCTCGGGGTGTCACGGACGACGCTGGCTATGGCCCGGGACCGGCATCTCCCGGCGCCACTGGCCGCCGTCCATCCGCGGTTCCGTGTGCCGCACCGGGCGGCGCTGGCCGTGGGCGGTGCCGTCGCCGTCCTGGCCACCACCGTCGACCTGCGGGGCGCTGTCGGGTTCTCCTCCTTCGGTGTGCTGACGTACTACGCCCTGGCGAACGCCTCGGCCTGGACACTGCGCCGGGGTGTCGCGGCCCGAGTGGTACCGGCGGTGGGGTTCACCGGGTGCGTGGCGCTGGCGTTCTCCCTGCCCTGGACCTCGGTGGCCGTGGGCGCGGCGGTGCTCGGTGCGGGTGTGGTGGCGTACGGGGTGCGGAAGGTGTGGGGGCGGCGGCAAGGTGATCATCCGGATCCGGGCGGGCAGTGACCCGTCCGTGGATTCATGATGCGCGGCTGCGGCGGGACGCGTGCGGGCCTGTGGACGAACCGGCGGTTGTGGACAACTCCCCGCCCGGCCCGCGGCCACGCCCGGCCATGACCCGCCCCGCCCCTCCCCCGCAAGGCCCGCCGCTCACCTCACCAGCGGTCTGTGAACGCCTGGTCCGTACGGACGACCTCGCGGCCCAGCGGGAACAGCGAGACCGGGATCAGCTTGAAGTTGGCGATGCCGAGCGGGATGCCGATGATCGTCACGCACAGGGCCAGGCCCGTGAGGATGTGGCCGAGGGCGAGCCACCAGCCCGCGAGGATCAGCCACAGCACGTTGACGACGAAGGACGGGGCGCCGGCGTCGCGGCGCTCCACCGTCGTGTACCCGAAGGGCCACAGGGCGTAGACGCCGATGCGGAACGCGGCCACTCCGAACGGGATGCCGATGATCGTGACGCACAGCAGCAGGCCGGCCACCAGGTAGCCGAGGAACAGCCAGAAGCCGCTGATGACGAGCCAGATGAGATTCAGGATGGTCTTCACAGGTGGCCTGCCATCTTCTCGAGCCGGGCGATGCGTTCCGCCATCGGCGGGTGGGTGGAGAACATCTTGGCGAGCCCCTGCCCCGGGCGGAAGGGGTTCGCGATCATCATGTGACTGGCCGTCTCGATACGCGGCTCAGGGGGCAGTGGGAGCTGTTTGGTGCCCGCTTCCAGCTTGCGCAGGGCGCTCGCCAGGGCCAGGGGGTCGCCGGTGAGCTGGGAGCCGGAGGCGTCCGCCTCGTACTCGCGGGAGCGGCTGATGGCCAGCTGGATGAGGGACGCCGCGAGCGGGCCCAGGATCAGGATGAGCAGCATGCCGAGCAGGCCCGGGCCGTCGTCGTCGTCCGAGCGGCCGATCGGGATCAGCCAGGCGAAGTTGACCAGGAACATGATCACGGAGGCGAGGGCGCCGGCGACCGAGGAGATCAGGATGTCGCGGTTGTAGACATGACTGAGTTCGTGGCCGATGACGCCGCGCAGCTCCCGCTCGTCGAGGAGGCGCAGGATGCCTTCCGTGCAGCACACCGCCGCGTTGCGCGGATTGCGGCCGGTGGCGAAGGCGTTGGGGGCCTCCGTCGGCGAGATGTAGAGGCGCGGCATGGGCTGGCGGGCCTGCGTGGAGAGCTCACGGACCATCCGGTAGAGACCGGGGGCCTCGAACTCGCTCACCGGGCGCGCCCGCATCGCTCGCAGGGCCAGCTTGTCGCTGTTCCAGTACGCGTAGGCGTTGGTGCCCAGCGCGACGACGACGGCGATGACGAGCCCCATACGGCCGAACAAGCTGCCGATGACGATGATGAGCGCGGACAGTCCCCCGAGGAGGACAGCGGTCCTGAGCCCGTTGTGCCGGCGGTGCACGGTACGCCCTCCAAGTCGTGCGGCAGGGGAACCCTTGCTGGCTGATCTTCCGTCTGACCTGCGCTGCCCACTGGTGCCGTGGTGTCACGTCCAGTGGAACCCCCCGTATCGGTCAACGCCAGGCGAAGGGCACTAGTTCCCTTGTGGGCGTGGTGGCGCGTGTCAACCGTCCGGGTGACGGCCGCGCGGGGCGGGAACGGGCGGCCCCGCGCGTGGAGCACCGGGACGCCTAGAAGAGCCCGGTCTCCGTGAAGCGCAGCACCAGTTGCGGGGCGCCGGACAGGACGATGCCGAGGACGCCGGTGAGGGCGAGCGCCGCGGTGAGCGGTGCGGGAAGGCGGTGGGCCGCCGCCTCGCCGTCGGGGGCCGTCTCCGGCGCGCGGAACAGCAGCGCCGTCCAGCGCAGGTAGTACACCAGCGCGATGACGACGTTCACGGCCATGACGACGGCCAGCCAGCCGAGCCCCGCGTGGACGGCCGCCGCGAACACGGTGACCTTGGCGAAGAGGCCGATGACGCCCGGTGGGAGGCCGGCGAGGCACAGCAGGAAGAAGCCCATGAGCAGCGCGGTGAGCGGGCGCGCGGCGTACAGACCGCGGTAGTCGGCGACACGGTTGAGCCGGTGCGCCCGGCCGACGAGGGCGGCCACCGCGAAGGCGCCCAGGTTCACGGCTCCGTACATGAGGGCGTAGGCGAGGGTGGAGCCGACCGACTTCTCGGGGTCGTCGGAGTACCCGGCGGCGGCGATCGGCACCAGGAGGTAGCCGGCCTGGCCGACGGACGACCATGCGAGCAGGCGTACGGCGCTGTACGCGCGCGTGGACTGCTGGCGCAGGGCGCCGACGTTGCCGGCGGTCATGGTGAGCGCGGCCAGCACGGCGAGGGCGGGGGCCCAGGCGTCGGCGTACGAGGGGAGGGCCACGACGGTGACGAGGATGAGGCCGGAGAAGCCGACCGCCTTGCCGATGACGGACAGGTAGGCGGCGATCGGCAGCGGGGCGCCCACGTAGGTGTCGGGGACCCAGAAGTGGAAGGGGACGGCGGCCGTCTTGAAGGCGAAGCCGACGAGGGTGAGGACGACACCGGTCTGCGCGAGGGTGGCGAGCTGCCCGTCGACGTCCTGGATGCGTTCGGCGACCCGGGTGAGGTGGAAGGTGCCGGTGGCGGCGTAGACGAAGCTGATGCCGAGCAGGCTGACCGCGGTGGCGGTGACGGAGGACAGGAAGAACTTCAGGGCGGCCTCGGAGGACCTGCGGTCGCCGTGGCGCAGGCCGACCAGGGCGAACGCGGGCAGCGAGGCGACCTCCAGGGCGACGACGAGGGTCGCGAGGTCCCGGGAGGCGGGCAGCAGGGCCGCGCCGGCGGCGGAGGAGAGGAACAGGAACCAGTACTCGCCCTCGGGCAGCCGCTTGCCGGAGTCCTTCAGCGCGGTCACCGACAGCAGGGCGGAGAGCAGGGCGCCGCCGAGCACCAGGAACTGGATGACGAGGGTGAAGCGGTCCGCGGTGTAGCTGCACACCTCGGTGTCGCCGACCAGGCAGAAGGTGGAGCGGTCGGCGTCGAGGAGCGGCAGCAGCATGAGCGCGGCGGCCGCGAGTCCGGCCACCGCGATCCAGCCGAGCACGGGCTTCCTGGACTCCGTGAGGAACAGGTCGGCGACCAGCACGACGAGTCCGACGACCGCCGCGACGGTGGGCGGTGCGATGGCCAGCCAGTCGACGGACTGGACGAGGGAGGTCATCGGGTGCCTCCTGCGAGAAGCTGCTGCACGGCCGGGTCGGTCAGCCCGAGGAGGGCCTTGGGCCACAGGCCGGCGACGACGGTGAGGACGACGAGCGGGGTCCAGGCCGCGAACTCGTAGGAGCGCACGTCGGTGTAGGCGGGCGTGTCCTTCGGGGCGGCGCCCATGCAGACGCGGCGGACCACGATCAGCAGGTAGGCGGCGGTGAGCAGGGTGCCGAAAGCGCCGATCGACATGAAAGTGAGGAAGGCCGGGCGGCTGAGCCCCTCGGCCGGGTCGAAGGCGCCGAACAGCGCGAGCATCTCGCCCCAGAATCCGGCGAGACCGGGCAGGCCGAGGGAGGCGACGGCGGCGAAGGCGAGCAGGCCGCCGAGGCGAGGCGCCCGGCCGTAGAGGGCGGCCCCGGTCTCCTGGGCGAGGGCGTCGAGGTCGGTGCTGCCGGTGC
This sequence comes from Streptomyces sp. BJ20, assembly GCF_022869105.1. Classification (NCBI taxonomy): domain Bacteria; kingdom Bacillati; phylum Actinomycetota; class Actinomycetes; order Kitasatosporales; family Streptomycetaceae; genus Streptomyces; species Streptomyces sp. BJ20. The sequence goes on along the minus strand of NZ_CP094918.1, from coordinate 615,095 downwards.
GCTCCTTCAGGCCGCCGACCAGGAAGAACAGCAGGCCGGTGATGAGGCCGTGGGCGATGTTGGCGAACAGGGCGCCGTTGACTCCGGTCGGGGTCATGGTCGCGATGCCGAGCAGCACGAAGCCCATGTGGCCGACGGAGGAGTAGGCGATCAGACGCTTGAGGTCGCCCTTCGCGCCCTTCCTGGCCAGGGCGAGGCAGGCCAGGGACCCGTAGACGATGCCGACGACGGCGAACGCGGCGAGGTACGGCGCGAAGGTGCGGAAGCCGTCGGGCGCGGCCGGGAGCACGATGCGGACGAAGCCGTACGTGCCCATCTTCAGCAGGACGCCGGCGAGCATGACGGAGCCGACCGTCGGGGCGGCGGTGTGGGCGTCGGGCAGCCAGCTGTGCAGCGGCCACATCGGCGTCTTCACCGCGAGCCCGATCCCGATCGCCAGAACCGCGACGACCTGCACGGATACGGAGAGTGACCGGCCGTTGTCAGTGGCGAGTGCCACCATGTCGAACGTGCCCGCCTTGATCCCGATCAGGAGCAGGCCGAGCAGCATGACCACCGAGCCGAGCAGCGTGTACAGGATGAACTTCCAGGCGGCCTCGGCCCGGCCCTCGCCGCCCCAGCGGGCGATGAGGAAGTACATCGGGACGAGGACGGTCTCGAAGGCGAGGAAGAACAGGACGAGGTCGAGGACGGCGAAGGTCGCCAGGGTGCCGGACTCGAGGACGAGCAGCAGGGCGACGAAGGCCTTCGGGGACGGCCCCGCGGGCGGCTTGAAGTACGAGTAGAGGGCGCTGAGGAAGGTCAGCAGGGCCGTCAGGACGAGAAGGGGGAGCGAGATGCCGTCGATGCCGAGGTGGATCCGCACGTCGAGTGCGGGGATCCAGCTGATGTCGGTCGTGGCCTGCATCTTCGACGGGTGGTCGTGGTCGAAGCCGAGCGCCAGGACGGTCGCGGCGATGAGGATCACGCCGGTGACGGTGACGCCGTGGCGGAGCACGGCCTGCTCGGGCGACTTCCCCTTCAGCCCGGGCGGGGCGGGCAGCAGAGCGGCGGCCGCGCCGAGGAGCGGGCCGACGACGGTCAACGCCAGAAGGAACTGCATCACGGACTCGTTGATATCGATCACGCCTGCTCACGCTCCCGTGGCGACGAGGACGGCGGCGACCGCGAGGACGACGGTGCCGGCGAGCAGCGCGCTCACATAGGTCTGCAGATTGCCGGTCTGGGCGCGCCGGACGGCGGCGCCGAGCCAGCGGGGCAGGGTGCCCGCGCCGCGTACGTAGGTGTCGACGACCTCCCGGTCGAGGAACCGCACGAGGCTGGCGCCGGCACGCACCGGGCGGACGAAGAGCGCCGAGTACACGGCGTCCAGGTGGAAGCCGACGGCGGCGTGCCGGTGCAGCCGGCCGAGCAGCAGCCGTCCGGGGTCCGAGGGGTCGGCCGCGTAGGCGACGTCGCCGTAGGCCGGTTCGTGGCTCGCGATGGCCTCCGCCTCGACCTGCCCGGCGTCGCCCTCGGGGTGGGCGGCGACGGCGCCGAGCGGGACGCGGGCGGCGTGCGCGGTGGTGTGCCGCCAGGTGGCGTAGGTGACGATGCCGCCGACCAGGGCCACGCCCGTGCCGAGCACGGAGGTGGTGAGGGTCGGAGTGAGGTCCTGCCCGTCGAACCAGTCGGGCAGGACTCGGAAGGCGAAGCCGCCGAACGCCAGCGACGGTACGGCGAGCACCCACAGCACGGTGGTCATGGTGAGCGGCTGACGCCCGTGGTCGGGCGCCTCGGTGCCGCTGCCGCGGAAGGCGAGCAGCCACAGCCGCGTCGCGTACGCGGCGGTGAGGAGGGCGGTGAGCAGTCCGGCGAGGAGCACGATCCAGCCCGCGGCGGCGGGGGCGTGCTCGGTGTGGCCGGTGACGACCTGCTCGGCGACGCCGAGGACGGCCTCCTTGGAGAAGAAGCCGCTGAACGGCGGGATCGCGGCGAGCGCGAGGAGCGCCACGGTCATCGTCCAGTAGGCGTCGGGGACGCGGTCGCGCAGGTGGCTCATGCGGGACATGGCGGCCAGGGAGTTGGTGCCGGCGGCGTGGATGATCACGCCGGCGGCGAGGAAGAGCAGCGCCTTGAAGGCGCCGTGGGACAGGAGGTGGAAGACGGCGGCGCCGCGGTCGGCGACGGCGAGGGCGCCGGTCATGTAGCCGAGCTGGCCGATCGTCGAGTAGGCGAGGACGCGTTTGATGTCGTCCTGGGCGAGGGCGGCGACCGCCGATCCGGTCATCGTCACGGCGGCCATGACGGCGAGGACGGTCATCGCGGCCTGCGAGGCCTCGAAGAGCGGAAGGAGACGGGCGACGAAGTAGACGCCGGCGGCGACCATCGTCGCGGCGTGGATCAGCGCGGAGACGGGGGTGGGGCCCGCCATCGCGTCCGGCAGCCAGGTGTGCAGCGGGAACTGCGCGGACTTGCCGGCCACGCCGGCGAGGAGCAGCAGGGCGATCAGCGTCGGGTGGTCGATGCCGCCGTGCGCGACGGCGCCGAGGATCCGGGTGATGCGGAAGGACCCGGTGTCGGCGGCGAGCGCGAACAGGCCGATGAGGAAGGGGACGTCGCCGAGCTTGGTGACCAGGAAGGCCTTCAGGGAGGCGGCGCGCGCCTCGGGGGTCTCCCAGTAGTGGCCGACGAGGAAGTAGGAGCAGATGCCCATCACTTCCCAGCCGACCAGCAGCACCATCAGGTCGCCGGTGTAGACGACCAGGAGCATCGCGGAGGTGAACAGCGAGACGAGAGCGGCGTACGACGGGTAGCGCGGGTCGTCGCGCAGATAGCCCGTGGAGTAGATCTGCACACAGGTCGCGACGGTGGCGACGACCACGGCGGTGAGGGCGGCGAAGCCGTCGATGTGCAGGGCGAGTTCGATCGGGACCGAACCGGTGGGAGTGAGCTCGGTCGCGGCGTCGACCGGGGCGCCGCCGCCCTGGCGTGCTGCAACGGTGGCGGCCAGCGCGAGGGAGGCGAGCGTGGGCAGGACGGCGAGCGGGCGGGCGAAGCCGGGTGCGGTGCGGCCCAGCAGCAGTCCGGCGAGCGCGCCGAGGAACGGAAGGAGGGGGACGAGGACGGCGAGGGTGGTCGTGGTCACGCGGTGGCCTCGGCCTTCTCGCCGGCGGCCGGGGCGGGGAGGGCGCGGCCGGTGGCGTCGCTGTCGGGGTCGTCGGGGTCGTGGCCCTCGGCGGTGTCGCGGAGCCGGTCGACGTCCGAGGTGCCGCGGTTGCGGTACACGGCGAGGACGATCGCGAGGCCGATGCCGATCTCGGCGGCGGCGATGGCGATGGTGAACAGCGCCAGGGCCTGGCCGGAGTGGAGGGTGTCCTCGGCGGCCCGGCTGAGCCAGGCGTCGAAGGCGACGAGATTGAGGTTGACGGCGTTGAGCATCAGCTCGACCGACATCAGCACCAGGATCGCGTTGCGGCGGGCGAGGACGCCGTAGAGGCCGGTGCAGAAGAGGAGCGCGGCGAGGACGGCGGGATAGGCGAGGTGCATCAGCGGGCCCCTTCCTGGTCGCGCCGGGTGCGGGTCGCGCCGGTCGCCGTGCCGGACGCGGCCGTGTCCTTCGCGCCGCGCTCGGAGCCGGCCTTGGCCTTGCGGGACAGGACGATCGCGCCGACGAGCGCGGCGAGGAGGAGGACGGAGAGGGCCTCGAAGGGGAGGACCCAGTGCTGGAAGAGGCTGGCGCCGGTCACCTCGGTGGTGCCGGAGGGGGCGCCGTCCAGGTCGATCCAGGTGGTGCGGAAGGCGTCGACGACCACCCAGACCAGAGCGCCGGCCGCGGCGACGGCGACGGTGAGGGCGACCCAGCGGTTGCCGGAGTCGGCGTCCGGTGAGCGGCCGATGGGGGCGCGGGTGAGCATCAGCCCGAACAGGAGGAGGACGACGACGGAGCCGACGTAGATGAGGACCTGCACCCAGGCGATGAACTCGGCGGTGAGCAGCAGGTATTCGACGGCCAGTCCGCCGAGGGCGACCACCAGCCACAGGGCCGCGTGCACCAGCTGGCGGGTGGTGACGGTGACGACGGCGGCCCCGAGGGTGACCAGGCCGACGAGGAGGAAGGTGATCTCGACGCCGGTCGGGGACAGGAAGCCGGGCGGCTCGGCCGCCCGGTGCAGAGTGCCGGCCGCGAGCGCGCCGGCGGTCGCTGCGGTGCTCACGCGCGGCCCTCCTGACCCGGTTCGTCGGCCTGGGCGGCCGCGAGTTTCTCGGCGGTCTTGCGGGCTGCGGCCACTTCCTTCGGTTCCTCCGCGCCGGGGTCGAGGGCGGGCGGGGCCGGGACGGTCCACATCCACTCGCGGAGCTTGTCCCGCTCGTGGGTGAGGTCACGGATGTCGGTCTCCGCGTACTCGAACTCCGGGGACCAGAACAGCGCGTCGAAAGGACAGACCTCGATGCAGATACCGCAGTACATGCACAGGGAGAAGTCGATGGCGAACCGGTCGAGGACGTTCCGGCTGCGCTCGCGGCCGCCGGGGGCGGCGGGCGGGACGGTCTCCTTGTGCGAGTCGATGTAGATGCACCAGTCGGGGCACTCGCGGGCGCACAGCATGCAGACCGTGCAGTTCTCCTCGAACAGGCCGATCACCCCGCGGCTGCGGGGCGGCAGTTCGGGCTGGGTGTCCGGGTACTGGGCGGTGACGGACTTCCGCGTCATCGTCCGCAGTGTGACGGCCAGGCCCTTGGCCAGGCCGGAGCCGGGGATCGGGGCCATTACAGGAACACCACCTTGACGACGCCGGTGAGGGCGATCTGGGCGAGGGCGAGGGGAACGAGGAGGGTCCAGGCGAACTTCTGCAACTGGTCCTCGCGCAGACGGGGGTAGCTGACGCGCAGCCAGATGACGACGAAGGCGAGGACGGCGGTCTTCAGCAGGGTCCACACCCAGCCGAGCCCGTCGGCGCCCCAGGGGCCGTGCCACCCGCCGAGGAACAGCACGGTGGTCAGCCCGCACAGCACGACGATCCCGGCGTACTCGGCGAGGAGGAACAGGGCGAAGCGCAGGCCGGTGTACTCGGTGTACGCGCCGAAGATGATCTCCGAGTCGGCGACCGGCATGTCGAAGGGCGGGCGCTGGAGTTCGGCGAGACCGGCGATGAAGAAGACCAGCGCGCCGGTGATCTGCCAGGGCAGCCACCACCACTCGAACGCGTCGAGGATGCCGACGAGCGACACGGTCCCGGCGGCCATCGCCACGGAGGCGGCGGTGAGCAGCATCGGCAGTTCGTACGCGAGGAGCTGGGCCGCGGTACGGAGGCCGCCGAGGAGGGAGAACTTGTTGGCGGACGCCCAGCCGGCCATGAGCGAGCCGAGGACGCCGACGCCCATCACGGCCAGGACGAAGAACACGCCCGCGTCCAGTACCTGTCCGACCGCGCCCTCACCCGGCCCGATCGGGACGGCGAGCAGCACGAGGAGGTACGGCAGGAGAGCGACGGCCGGGGCGAGCTGGAAGATACGGCGGTCCGCGCCGGCCGGTACGACGTCCTCCTTCTGCGCGAACTTCACACCGTCGGCGATGAGCTGGGCCCAGCCGTGGAAGCCCCCGGCGTACATGGGGCCGACGCGGCCCTGCATGTGCGCCATGACCTTGTGCTCGGTCTGGCCCACGAGCAGGGGGAAGGTCAGGAAGACGACGAACACGACGAGGAGTCGCAGGGCGACGTCGGATACGTCGGTCACCGCGTGCCTCCTGAGGGTTCGTCGGGGGTGGTGGGGTCGGTGTCGCCCTTGCCAGGACGCGCTTCGGGCTTCGGGGCGGGCTGCGGCTCGTCGTCCGGCTCCGACACCTGAGGCTCACGCTCCGGGTCGTCCGGCCCCTCGAAGGCCGGCCGTGCGTGGTGCCACGGGGCGTCGGGGCTGCGCGGGGCGACGGGCGGCTTACGGTCGTGCCGCTCCTCGGTGGCACCCGCTGCCGTGTCGTCGGCGGCCGGCGCCTGGTCCTGTCCCGCGCGCTGACTCGCGGAGCCCTCGGACGCGGACCGCGCCCGGCGGGGACCACCCGTGCCCGGGGCGCTCTCGCGCTGCGACGCCGAGCCCTCGCTCGCGCTGCGTGACCGGCGCGCGGGGGCGTCCGGCCGCCGGCTCGCGGAACCCTCGGACGCCGACCGCGCCCGACGAGGCGCGCCACTCCCGGCGGCACCGGCACCCGAGTCGCCCGTACCCCTCTGGCTCGCCGACCCCTCCGACACCGACCGCGACCTGCGCGTCCTGACGGGCGTCTGAGGCTCGGCCGCCTCAGTCACCTCAGCACCCGTGCCGGCGCCCGCCCCCGCCGTCTGGCTCGCCGAGCCCTCGGAGACGGAGCGGGTGCGGCGGGGCGGGCGTTCGCCCGGGGTGCGGGTCGACGGGGTGGCCGTGCGGCGGGCGGGGCGGGCCGGGGCGGGCGGGAGCTGGCCCTTGAGCGGGCCCCACTCGTTCGGGTCGGGCACGCCCGGCGGCAGCATCTGGCGCCGCTTGGGTCCGCCGTGCTCCGGCTCCCCCGGTTCCTTGGCGCCGGGCCACGCCTTGGCGACGCGGGCCGCGAGGACGAAGTCCTTGCGGAGCGGATGGCCCTCGAAGTTGTCGGGCAGCAGCAGGTGGTCGAGGCCGGGGTGGCCGGTGAACTCGACACCGAACATCTCGTGGGTCTCGCGTTCGTGCCAGGCCGCGCCCGCGTAGACGTCCACGGCGGACGGCAGGACGGGGGCCTCGTGCGGCACGGTGGTGCGCAGCAGCAGCCGCCGTACCGGGGCCAGGGCGGCGACGTGGACGGTCACGCGGAAGCCGGTGCCGGTTTCGTCGACGGCGCTGAGCCAGTCGAAGAAGGTGCAGCCGAGGCGGTCACGGGCGGCCTCGAGGGCGGGGATCCAGGCGTCGGACGGCACGTCGACGGTGAGGACGCCGTACGCCTCCTCCGCCGTGGCCTGCGCGCCGAACAGGTCCTCGACGTCCGCGGGGAGCCAGCCGACGGCGGTCATCCGGCGTCCCCCTCGCCCTTGGACGCGGGCGGCCGGACCAGCCCGCTCTGCAGCGCCGCCGCCGAGGGACGCCCCGCGGAGCCGGTGCCGTACCGCTCACCCAGGGACTCGCGGGCGATCTTCTCCTGGAGCTTGAGGATGCCCTGGAGCAGCGCCTCGGGCCGGGGCGGGCAGCCGGGGACGTAGACGTCGACCGGGATGATCTGGTCGACGCCCTTGGTGACGGAGTAGGAGTCCCAGTAGGGGCCGCCGCAGTTGCTGCACGCACCGAAGGAGATGACGTACTTCGGCTCGGGCATCTGCTCGTACAGGCGTTTGACGGCGGGCGCCATCTTGTCGGTGACCGTGCCGGAGACGACCATCAGGTCGGCCTGGCGGGGTCCCGGGGCGAACGGGATGACGCCGAGGCGGATGAAGTCGTGCCGGGCCATCGACGCGGCGATGAACTCGATCGCGCAGCAGGCGAGGCCGAAGTTGAACACCCAGAGCGAGTAGCGGCGGCCCCAGTTGAGGACCACCTTCATCGGCTCGGGGGCGAGCCGGGCGAGCGCGCCGAGCCTCCCCTTGCCTTCACCGGGGGGAAGTCCCGGCTCCGGCAGGAGCACCGGCTCGGGGGCGGCAGGGTTCACGTCCATGTCAGGACGCCCTTCTTGTAGGCGTACAGCAGGCCCACGGCGAGGAAGCCGAGGAAGACGAACATCTCCACGAGGGTGGTCGCGCCGTAGCCGTCGGCGGCGAAGACGGTCGCCCAGGGGAACAGGAAGATCGAGTCGACGGCGAAGATCACGTAGAGGAAGGCGTACACGTAGTAGCGGACCTGGGTGTGGGCCCAGCCCTCGCCGACGGGGTCGACGCCGCACTCGTACGTCAGCAGTTTCTCCGGCGTGGGCACCACCGGCCGCAGCAGGCGGCCCGCGCCGAAGGCGACGGCGACGAACAGCAGGCCGAGGACGGCGAGCAGTCCGACGACCGAGTAGGACTGGAAGTAGTCCGCCGCGACGACGGTCGTTTCCCGCACGTCCGCCCCTCACTCCTCAGATCGGCGACCAGGCGCTCCTGCCTGTGCCCTGCCCTTGATCCGTGCCGGTGAACGCCGAACGCCACGGTCCGACGATCTGTACGCACGGAGTCTAGGCCCTGATAAAGGCACGGTAAGCAGCCCGTCGGGGCTCGGCATGCGGGGGTGGGGTTTTCCTCAGTTCAGGTTGGCGGTCCGCCTCATGGCGCGGGCCCTCCGCCGCCGGGCAGGCTAGGCCCATGACCGAACCGATCCCGCAGCCGGCCGGACCGGGCGACCGCCCGCCGCCGGCCCGCTTCGCCTACGACGCGCACACCTGGAAGGAGATCGCGCATCTCCTGACGAACCTCCCGGTGTCGATCGTCGGCTTCGTCTACACGGTGACCGCGCTGTCCGTCGGTGCGGGCCTGACGGTCACGGTGATCGGTCTGCCGCTGCTCGCGCTCGGTCTGATGGGGGCGCGGCAGCTGGGCAGGATGGAGCGGGCGCGCGCGAGGGCCCTGCTCGGGGTACGGGTCGACGAGCCGAGCCCGCTGCCGTGGCGGAGGTCAGGCGGTTTCTGGCCGGGGCTGTGGCAGGCGGTCAAGGACCCCGTGGGATGGCGGACGTGCCTGTTCACGCTGATACGGATGCCATGGGGCGTCCTCACCTTCACGGTCACGCTGACCGGGCTGTTCGTGCTGTGGCCGGTGCTGGCGTTCGTGGTGCGGGCGATGGCCGACGTGGACCGGGCGATGGTGCGGGGTCTGCTGTCGCCGTCGGACGAGCTGGAGAGACGCATCGCCGAGCTGGAGTCGGACCGCGGGGTCGTGGTGGACACGGCGGCGGCGGACCTGCGGCGCATCGAGCGGGACCTGCACGACGGGGCGCAGGCCCGGCTGGTGAACCTGGCGATGGGGCTGGGGCTGGCGAAGGAGAAGCTGCTGGAGGACCCGGACGCGGCGGCATCGATGGTCGAGGAGGCGCACGGCGAGGTGAAGCTGGCGCTGCAGGAGCTGCGGGACCTGGCGCGCGGCATCCACCCGGCGGTGCTCACCGACCGGGGTCTGGACGCGGCCCTGTCGTCGGTCGCCGCGCGGTGCACGGTGCCGGTGGCCGTCACCGTCGACCTGGAGGAGCGGCCGGCGCCCGCGATCGAGGGCATCGCCTACTTCACGGTCTCGGAGCTGCTGCAGAACGTCAGCAAGCACAGCCGGGCACGGTCGGCGTCGGTGGAGGTGTGGCGGTCGGACGACCGGCTGTTCCTGCAGGTGCGGGACGACGGTGTGGGCGGGGCGAGCCTCGACGGCGGTACGGGCATGCGGGGGCTGGCCGACCGGCTGGGCGCGGTGGACGGGCTGTTCGTCGTGGACTCCCCCGAGGGCGGTCCGACGACGGTGACGGCCGAGCTGCCGTGGCGGGACCGCTCCGGCACCCCGGCCGGGAAGGCGCCGGGCAAGGGGACGCCCGCCCGCGGGCGTAGGTAGGGAAAACCCCCCGCCGAAGACTGCGACGGCCTTCATTCCCCGCCGACCTACGGCGCAGCACTCTGGTTGTACGACAGCACAGCCGCCGGACGAGGAGAAGGACGAAGCCGATGGCCACGGAGTACGGACAGGGTTACGGGCTTCCCACCGGCCCCGGACACGCGCGGGGCGTGGGGGGACGGCGGCACCGGATGCCCGCGGCGCTGCGGGCGCCGGTCGAGGGGCGCGCCTGGCGGGAGCTGGCCTATGTGCTGCTGAGCCTGCCGATCAGCATCCTGTTGTTCACCTACGCGGTCACGATGGTGTCGCTGGGCGCGGGCCTGCTGGTGACGTTCCTCGGGGTGCCGGTGCTGGCGGCGGCGCTCGCCGGGTGCCGGGGCATCGGGTCGGTGGAGCGGGCGCGGGCGCGCGGGCTGCTGGGCCTCGACGTGGGCGAGCCGGAGCCGCTGCGGCTGAAGCGGCAGGGGTTCATGGGCTGGATCGGGGCGGTGCTGAAGAGCGGCACGTCCTGGCGGGCGCTGCTGTACTCGGTGCTGCAGCTGCCGTGGGCGGTACTGTCCTTCACGGTGACGGTCACGTTCTGGTCGGTGGGCTGGACGCTGCTGACGTACCCGCTGTGGTTCTGGGTGCTCCCGACGTACGCGGGCCAGGACGGCATACAGCTGTACGGCGACGAGCAGCGGGCGATCTACCTGGACAACCCGTTCGAGATCGCGGTGACGGCGGGCGTGGGTCTGCTGTTCACGCTGGCCACGCCGTGGATCGTGCGGGCGCTGACGACGGTGGACCGGGTGATGGTGCACGGGCTGCTGGGCCCGTCGCGGCTGGCGACCCGGGTGGTGGAGCTGGAGTCGGACCGCGGGGTCGTGGTGGACACGGCGGCGGCGGACCTGCGGCGCATCGAGCGGGACCTGCACGACGGGGCGCAGGCCCGGCTGGTGAACCTGGCGATGGACCTGGGTCTGGCGAAGGAGAAGCTGCGGGAGGACCCGCAGGAGGCGGCGCGGATGGTGGACGAGGCGCACGGCGAGGTGAAGACGGCCCTGCAGGAGCTGCGGGACCTGGCCCGTGGCATTCACCCGGCGGTCCTCACCGACCGCGGTCTGGACGCCGCGCTCTCCGCGGTCGCCTCGCGCTGCACGGTGCCGGTGCAGGTGGAGGTGGATCTGTCGGAGCGGCCTGCGCCCGCGATCGAGGGCATCGCCTACTTCACGGTCTCGGAGCTGCTGCAGAACGTCAGCAAGCACAGCCGGGCGACCTTGGCGGCCGTGGAGGTGTGGCGGTCGGAGGACCGGCTGATGCTCCAGGTGGTGGACAACGGCGTGGGCGGCGCGAACCTGTCGCGCGGTTCGGGTCTGGCGGGTCTGGCGGAGCGGCTGGACGCGGTGGACGGGATCCTCGTGGTGGACTCGCCGGCCGGCGGCCCGACGCGGGTGACCGCGGAGCTGCCGTGGCGCGCGGAGCGGGCGCGATGACCGCGCGGTGAGGTGAGCGGTCCGGCGGACGGACACACGGGCGGGTGCGGGCCCTGGGGGCGCGCACCCGCCCGGTGACGCGCGCCGGTGCCAGGGGCGGGTCCGGACCGGCCGGCGGCACGCGATGACGACACCCCCGATCGCGTTGCCGCGGCCCGTCCTCCCCCGGATGCTGAAATGCTGGACCCGACGACCGGGCCCGCCACAGGGGCGGGTCCGGAGCGGTGCTTTGGGGGGACGAGGACGTGGAGGACAGGGTGCGGGTGGTCATCGCCGAGGATTCGGTGCTGCTGCGGGAGGGGCTGACCCGGCTGCTCACCGACCGGGGGCACGAGGTGGTGGCCGGGGTCGGCGACGGCGACGCGCTGATCAAGACGGTGGACGACCTGGCCCGGGAGGAGCAGCTGCCGGACGTGGTGGTCGCCGACGTGCGGATGCCGCCGACGCACACCGACGAGGGCGTGCGGGCCGCGGTGCAGCTGCGCAAGAGCCACCCGGGTGTCGGGGTCCTGGTGCTGTCGCAGTACGTGGAGGAGCGGTACGCCACCGAGCTGCTGGCCGGTTCCAGCCGGGGCGTCGGCTATCTGCTGAAGGACCGGGTGGCCGAGGTGCGCGAGTTCGTGGACGCGGTGGTCCGGGTGGCCCAGGGCGGCACGGCCCTGGACCCGGAGGTGGTGGCGCAGCTGCTGGGCCGCAGCCGCAAGCAGGACGTGCTGGCAGGGCTCACCCCGCGTGAGCGCGAGGTGCTGGGGCTGATGGCGGAAGGGCGGACGAACTCGGCGATCGCGCGGCAGCTGGTGGTGAGCGACGGCGCGGTGGAGAAGCACGTCAGCAACATCTTCCTGAAGCTGGGGCTGTCCCCGAGCGACGGCGACCACCGGCGGGTTCTTGCGGTGCTGACGTACTTGAAGTCCTGAGGGGACGGCGGCTCGCGTCTCGGCTCCCTGTCCACCATCTGGACCGTTCGGTCGAATCCTTCACGGTGGGCGCCCCTCACGGTCGTAGTGTTTATGCGGGGAAGGCCTGCGGGAAGGCCGTCCCGGACAGCCGCCTCGAGGAGGTCCAGTTCAGTGACCAGCCAGGTCAGCAGCCCAGCGGAGCAGGCCGACGGAACAGTCGTAGGGGAGCAGCGCACAGCGGCGGGAACGAAGGACGTCCGCCGGCTCGACCGAGTGATCATCAGGTTCGCGGGGGACTCGGGTGACGGGATGCAGCTCACCGGTGACCGGTTCACCTCGGAGACCGCGTCCTTCGGCAACGACCTCTCCACGCTGCCGAACTTCCCGGCCGAGATCCGTGCCCCGGCCGGGACGCTGCCGGGGGTGTCGTCGTTCCAGCTGCACTTCGCCGACCACGACATCCTCACCCCCGGTGACGCGCCGAACGTGCTGGTGGCGATGAATCCGGCGGCGTTGAAGGCGAACGTGGGTGATCTGCCGCGGGGTGCGGAGATCATCGTCAACACCGACGAGTTCACCAAGCGGGCGATGCAGAAGGTCGGCTACGCCGCCAGTCCGCTGGAGGACGGTTCGCTGGACGGCTTCCATGTGCATCCGGTGCCGCTGACGACGCTGACGGTGGAGGCGCTCAAGGAGTTCGACCTCACGCGCAAGGAGGCCGAGCGGAGCAAGAACATGTTCGCGCTGGGTCTGCTGTCGTGGATGTATCACCGGCCCACGGAGGGGACGGAGACGTTCCTGCGGTCGAAGTTCGCGAAGAAGCCGGACATCGCGGCGGCGAACATCGCGGCGTTCCGGGCGGGCTGGAACTTCGGGGAGACCACGGAGGACTTCGCGGTCTCCTACGAGGTGGCGCCGGCGGCGACGGCGTTCCCGCCGGGTGTCTACCGCAACATCTCCGGCAACCTGGCGCTGTCCTACGGTCTGGTCGCCGCCTCCCGTCAGGCGGATCTGCCGCTGTTCCTGGGCTCGTACCCGATCACCCCGGCCTCCGACATCCTGCACGAGTTGAGCAAGCACAAGAACTTCGGTGTGCGCACGTTCCAGGCGGAGGACGAGATCGCGGGGATCGGTGCGGCGCTGGGCGCGGCGTTCGGCGGGTCCCTGGCGGTGACGACGACGTCCGGGCCGGGGGTGGCGCTGAAGTCCGAGACGATCGGGCTGGCGGTGTCGCTGGAGCTGCCGCTGCTGGTGGTGGACATCCAGCGGGGCGGGCCGTCGACGGGGCTGCCGACGAAGACGGAGCAGGCGGATCTGCTGCAGGCGATGTACGGCCGCAACGGTGAGGCGCCGGTGCCGGTGGTGGCGCCGAGGACGCCGGCGGACTGCTTCGACGCCGCCCTGGAGGCGGCCCGCATCGCGCTGGCCTACCGCACCCCGGTGTTCCTGCTGTCCGACGGGTATCTGGCCAACGGCAGCGAGCCGTGGCGTGTGCCCGAGATCGACGAGCTGCCGGACCTGACGGTGCGGTTCGCGCAGGGCCCCAACCACACCCTGGACGACGGGACCGAGGTGTTCTGGCCCTACAAGCGGGACCCGCACACGCTGGCCCGTCCGTGGGCGATCCCGGGCACGCCGGGTCTGGAGCACCGCATCGGCGGGATCGAGAAGCAGGACGGCACCGGCAACATCTCCTACGACCCCGCCAACCACGACTTCATGGTCCGCACCCGCCAGGCCAAGATCGACGGCATCGACGTGCCCGACCTCCAGGCCGACGACCCGGACGGCACCGCCCGCCTCCTCGTCCTGGGCTGGGGGTCCACCTACGGGCCGATCACGGCGGCGGTCCGGCGCCTGCGCCGCGCCGGGGAAGCCGTGGCGCAGGCCCATCTGCGTCACCTCAACCCCTTCCCGCCCAACCTCGGCGAGATCCTGCGCAGATACGACAAGGTGGTGATCCCCGAGATGAACCTCGGGCAGCTCGCCACGCTCATCAGGGCGAAGTACCTGGTCGACGCCCGCTCGTACAACCAGGTCAACGGCATGCCGTTCAAGGCGGAGCAGCTCGCCGCGGCGCTGAAGGAGGCCATCGATGACTGACGCCGACACGCTGCTCCAGCTCGTGCCCAAGGCCGAGGGCAAGCAGACGATGAAGGACTTCAAGTCCGATCAGGAGGTGCGCTGGTGCCCGGGCTGCGGTGACTACGCCGTGCTGGCCGCCGTGCAGGGCTTCATGCCGGAGCTGGGCCTGGCCCGCGAGAACATCGTCTTCGTCTCCGGCATCGGCTGCTCCTCCCGCTTCCCGTACTACATGAACACCTACGGGATGCACTCCATCCACGGCCGCGCCCCCGCCATCGCCACCGGCCTCGCCACCTCCCGCCGGGACCTGTCCGTGTGGGTCGTCACCGGCGACGGCGACGCGCTGTCCATCGGCGGCAACCACCTCATCCACGCCCTGCGCCGCAACGTCAACCTCAAGATCCTGCTGTTCAACAACCGCATCTACGGACTCACCAAGGGCCAGTACAGCCCCACCTCCGAGGTCGGCAAGATCACCAAGTCGACCCCCATGGGATCGCTGGACGCGCCCTTCAACCCGGTCTCGCTCGCGATCGGCGCGGAGGCGTCCTTCGTCGCCCGCACCGTCGACTCCGACCGCAAACACCTCACCGAGGTCCTGCGCCAGGCCGCCGACCACCCCGGCACCGCCCTGGTGGAGATCTACCAGAACTGCAACATCTTCAACGACGGCGCCTTCGAGGTCCTCAAGGACCGGCAGCAGGCCGAGGAAGCCGTCATCCGCCTGGAACACGGGCAGCCGATCCGCTTCGGCGCCGACAACGGCAAGGGCGTCGTCCGCGACCCGGCCACCGGTGACCTGAAGGCCGTCGCCGTCACCCCCGGCAACGAGGCGGACATCCTCGTCCACGACGCCCACAACGCCTCCCCGACGACCGCGTTCGCGCTGTCCCGGCTCGCCGACCCCGACACCCTGCACCACACTCCCATCGGCGTGTTCCGCTCCGTCGACCGGCCCGTCTACGACACCCTCATGGCCGACCAGCTCGACACCGCCGTCGACCAGCACGGCAAGGGCGACCTCGCCGCCCTCCTCACCGGCAACGACACCTGGACCGTCGCCGGCTGAGCACCGACGCGAGCGGCCCCGGCATCCACAGTGGATGCCGGGGCCGCTCGCGTCAGCAGGGTGCGCTCAGCAGAAGTCGCTGAGGCCCCACCACTCGCCGTGGGTCCGCTGAGGTCCGTACACGGTTCCGCCGGCCCGGCCGCGGTAGGTGATCAGCCAGCCCGGGTTGCCCTCGAAGCCGTCGATCACGTACGTACGGTTGGTGACGGTGGCGAGGTCGGGACGGCCGTCGCCGCTGAAGTCACCGACCGAGATCAGGTGCTCCATCGTGTTCCAGCCGCCGCTGCCGACGAGCCCCCGCGCGCCGAGCCGGGCGGTGGAGGTGCCCGGGTACAGCCACAGCTTGCCCGTGGCCTTCTCGCGGGCGTACAGGTCGGGGCGACCGTCGCCGGTCACGTCGCCCATGCCGGCCAGGGCGTTCATGCCGTTCCAGCCGCCGGAGCCGATCAGCTTGCGGGCTCCCAGCTTCCCGCCGGTGGCGCCCGGGTAGAGCCACAGGGCACCAGTGGACTTCTGGACGGCGATCAGGTCGGAGCGTCCGTCGCCGGTCAGGTCGCCGTAGGCGGTGATGTGGTTCATCGAGTTCCACCCGCTCGCGCCGAGAAGCTTGCGCGAGCCGAGGGAGCCGGTGCCGGTGCCGGGGTAGAGCCACAGCTTGCCGGTGGCCTTCTCCCGGGCGATGAGGTCCTCCCGCCGGTCACCGCTGAAGTCGCCGTGGCGGGTCAGGGTGTTCATGGCGTTCCAGCCGCCCGCGCCGATGAGCCGCCCGGTGTCGTCGCCCGGGGTGAACCAGAGACGTCCGGCCAGGTCACGGGTGATCACGTCGGCCCGGCGGTCACCGTTCATGTCGCCGAAGCCGGCGGCCGTCGGGGACGGCTCGGAGTACCAGCTCGGGTAGGCGGGCTGACTGCACTCACGCTCGGTGCGGACGAACTTGATGGAGCTGATCGTCGCGGTGGGGGAGGTGGTGGACTCGCCGGGATCGTTCGGTTCGAGTGCCTCGTAGGTGCCCCACGGCACGTAGTTCTTGTCGTCGTACAAGCAGGCGATCAGACTGGTGCGGTTGACGTACGAGCGGATCTTGTTGTCCCAGCTGCCCAGGTCCGCGACGTTCTTGTTCGTCTTCCACATCGAGCCCTTGGTGCTCTCTCCCGACCACCCGCAGAAGTAGCCGGACGGGCAGTCGTAGGAGCTCGCCGCCGCCGGGGCGGCGGTCGCGACGGTCAGGCCGGTGCCGGCCAGCGTGAGGCCGACGAGCGCCGCGACGCCCCGGTTGAATCGTTTCCGCATAAGTAGGTCCCTCCCGGTGAAGCGCGCCCGCTCTCCGCACCCCCCGATGCGACGGCTCCCCGGCGGACTGCCGGGCCGTTCGGCGGTTACTCGCGCGAGCGTGATCGTAGAGCACCCCCAGCTCCCGTGGACCCATCGGTCTACACTTTCCAAAAGTTAGCGCCCGTCGTACAGTTAGTGCTTCACGCATCCCCGAGGAGTGATCGCATCATGAGCATCGTCGTCACCGGAGCCAGCGGGAAGCTCGGCCGTCATGTGGTGGAGCAGCTGTTGGAGAAGGTCCCGGCCGAGCAGGTCACCGCGGTCGTGCGCAGCCCGGAGAAGGTGGCCGGCCTCGCGGAGCGCGGGGTGCGGGTCGCGGTCGCCGACTACAACGCGCCGGAGACCTTCGACGGCCTGTTCGCGGCCGGGGACAGGATCCTGCTGGTCTCGGGCAACGAGTTCGACAAGGGCAGGGTGCGGCAGCACTCCGTCGTCATCGACGCCGCCAAGGCGGCCGGCGTCGCCCTGCTCGCCTACACCAGCGCCCCCGGCTCGCTGACCGCCGCGCTCGCCGACGACCACCGCGGCACCGAGCAGGCACTGCTCGACTCGGGCGTGCCCTACGTGCTGCTGCGCAACGGCTGGTACCACGAGAACTACACCGAGAACCTGGCCCCGGTGCTGGAGCACGACGCGGTGGTCGCCGCCGCGGGCGAGGGCCGGGTCTCCTCCGCCTCCCGGGCCGACTACGCGGCCGCCGCCGTCGCCGTGCTGACCGGCGACGGCCACGAGAACGCGACGTACGAGCTGGGCGGCGACGAGGCGTGGAGCTTCGCCGAGTACGCGGCCGAGCTGAGCCGGCAGACCGGCCGGGAGATCGCCTACCACCCGGTCACGCCCGAGGCCCTCACCGGCATCCTGGCCGGCGCGGGCGTGCCCGAGCCGATGGCGGCGGTCCTCGCGGGCGTGGACGCGGCGATCGCGAAGGGCGAGCTGGTGGTCGACAGCGGTGACCTGTCCCGGCTGGCCGGCCGCCCGACGACCCCGCTCTCCGAGGCCGTCGCCGCGGCGCTCAAGGACTGACACCCGGCCCGATCGCCCCCAGGTCCGTACCGTCATGACCGTATGACGGTACGGACATGACACATGGGGGTGCGCGGCGTTACCGTCGTCCGGGTGGGTTCCGCGCGCGTCGGCGGTCCCGCGGATGACTTCGGGACGCGTCGGAACACGTTGGAGGGGCCCGTGACCGGGAAGCCGGCCGCAGAGCGGCGCATAGGACTGCTGAACGGCTTCGCGGCGTACGGGATGTGGGGGCTCGTCCCCCTGTTCTGGCCCCTGCTCAAGCCGGCGGGCGCCGTGGAGATCCTGGCCCACCGGATGGTGTGGTCACTGGTCTTCGTCGCGGCCGCGCTGGCCGTGATCCGCCGCTGGGCGTGGATCGGCGAGCTGGTGCGGCAGCCGCGCAGGCTCGCCCTGATCACGGTGGCCGCCGCGGTCATCACCGTCAACTGGGGCGTCTACATCTGGTCGGTGAACTCCGGGCACGTCGTCGAGGCGTCCCTCGGCTACTTCATCAACCCGCTGGTGACCATCGCCATGGGCGTCCTGCTGCTGAAGGAACGCCTGCGGCCCGTCCAGTGGGCCGCCGTCGGCATCGGCGCCCTGGCGGTCGTCGTCCTCACCGTCGGCTACGGCCGCCCGCCGTGGATCTCGCTGGTCCTCGCCTTCTCGTTCGCCACCTACGGACTGGTGAAGAAGAAGGTCAACCTCGGCGGCGTCGAGTCGCTGGCCGCCGAGACCGCGATCCAGTTCCTGCCCGCCCTCGGCTACCTGGTGTGGCTGGGGAGCCAGGGCGAGTCGACCTTCGGCGCCGAGGGCGCGGGGCACGCGCTGCTGCTCGCCGCGACCGGCGTCGTCACCGCGCTCCCCCTGGTCTGCTTCGGCGCCGCGGCGATCCGCGTGCCGCTCTCCACGCTGGGGCTGCTGCAGTACCTGGCGCCGGTCTTCCAGTTCCTGCTCGGCATCCTCTACTTCAAGGAGGCCATGCCGCCGGAGCGCTGGGCCGGGTTCGCCCTGGTGTGGCTGGCGCTCACCCTGCTCACCTGGGACGCGCTGCGCACCGCCCGCCGTGCCGCCCGCGCGCTGTCCGGCCACCGCGCCGGTGCGGACGACACCACCGTCCCGCCCGGCGCCGGAGGGGCCGTGCCGGCCGCCGCGCCGCTGAGCGAGGCCGAGGCCGGGGCGGCGAAGGCGCTCGAGACCAAGCCGTAGCGCGCGGCGGGACGGCGCTGTCGGTGCCGTCCCCTATAACGGGCGCATGACGCAGACACCGACGCCGGCCACGCCGGTGCACTGGAAGGTCGTCGTCGACGCGGCCGACCCGCACGCCCAGGCGGACTTCTGGGCCGCCGCCCTGCACTACGTGGTCGAGGACAACAGCCCGCTCATCGAGAAGCTGCTCGCCGCGGGGGCCGTCCCCGAGGCGCTCACGGTCATGTCGCACGGCCGCCGCGCCTGGCGCGACCTGGCCGCCGTACGGCACCCCGACGACCCCTATGAGGAGGAGAGCGGCACCGGGCGCGGCCGGCGGCTGCTCTTCCAGCGGGTGCCGGAGGAGAAGACGGTCAAGAACCGGCTCCACCTCGACCTGCACCCCGGTGTCGACCGCCGTGACGAGGAACCGGCCCGGCTGGAAGGGCTCGGCGCCCGGGTGCTGCGGCGGGTGGAGGAGCCCTCCGGGAGCTGGGTGGTGATGGCGGACCCGGAGGGGAACGAGTTCTGCCTCCACTGAACCTCTGAGGGGATTACCGCTGGTCTGAACCCCTGAGGGGATCACCGCTGGTCGCGGGCCCGGGTGGTGAGGCGTCCCATGCGGGCGCGGGCGGAGTCCAGTTCCTCCTCCTCGTCGGCGGCGGGACCGCCCTCGGAGGCGAGCTCGGTCCACAGCGCGATCAGGTCATGTCCCAGCTCCAGTCCGAGCAGGGGGTCGCGCACCCCGCGCCACGCGGTGGCGGCGCTGCGGACGTTGCCGTACGCGGCCTCCGAGTCGCCCGCGCGGCGGCAGACGACGGCGAGGTCGAGGGAGAGCCGGAAGGCACGCACCGGCTCGCCCGCCAGGTAGGCGATGTACGCGGTCAGCTCCCGGAGGCGCAGCACCTCCGGGTGCTCGGCCCCGAGGGCCTGTGCGGCCTGCTCCAGCGTCTCGTCGGCGAGCGCGGCGGCCGTGTCGATCCGGCCCGCCCGCACGGCCTCGTTGATGCGTTCCACCGGGGCGGCGAGCGGGCTGCCGGCGGGGGCGGCAGGCTCGTCGCCCAGTACGGCCTCGGCGACGGCGTCGAACCCGCGCGGCGGGGTGGGACGGGCGTCCGGGTCGGAGTCGAGCGCGGCCGCGAGGTCCGAGGTCGGGGTGCGCACGGGAGCGGGAGCGGTCGCCGCGCCGGACGGGGCGGGGTGCGGTCGCGCGTCCATGTCCGGGGGCGGGCCGAACACGCCCGTGGGCGGCGCGACGGTGCCGGGCGGGGGCACCCTGCGGAGGCGGAAGGTGGGCGGGGAGTCGTAGGGGGCTTCGGATCCGGTTCCGGAGCCGAAGCCGGATTCCGTCCCGGTCCCGGATTCCGTCCCGGTCCCACTTCCGGTGCCAGTTCTGGTGCCGTCTCCGGTGCCGGTGCAGGTGCCGGGACTCGGGTGCAGGGGGAAGGTTGGGGTGACGTCGTGGACCGGGGTGAGAGGTGCGGAGACCCGGGACCCGGGGGCGCCGGAAGCCGGGACGGCGCCGGGAGCCGGGACGGCAGCGGGAGCCGCCGGGGCTCCGGGAGTCGGCGCGGACGGTCCGGGAGTCGCGGGCGCCTCGGGCTGACGGGCCTCGGGCCGACGGGCCTCAGGCTGACGGGCCTCGGGCTGACGGGCCTCGGGTGCCGGGGCCGGGCGGGCATCCCGCGTCGCCTCGGACGTCGCTGCCGGGCGGAGATCCTCCGGTGCCTCCGGCTCCGGGACCGGACGGAGCAGGTGGGTCGGGCGGTCGGTGTGCGGTCCCGCGGGCGGGGACTGGGGCGCCGGGCCCCGAGGCGTCTCAGGGGCCGGGGGTATACCGGGTGCCGGCGTCTCGGGGGACGCCTGTTCCCTGTCCCGCACCCCGCGCAGCTGCACCGGCTGCGCGGCGAACGTGCTGGAGCCGTCCGGGGCGACCCGGAGCGGGACGACGTACCCGATGCGCTCGTCGCGCACCGTCGCGTGCACGGCGTGGCCGGTGGCGACGGCGATGCGGTGCAGGCGGTTCAGCACGGCCTGCTGGATCTCCTCGCCGGGACCCGCGATCACCCGCGCGCCGTCGACATAGGCCACCGGCTCGTCCGACCCGTCGGACGGGACACGGACGTCGACCGGCACCGCCGCACGGTTAGCCGCGTCCGCGGCCTGCTGCTGTTCCCGCTTCTTCTCGCGGCTGAGTCGAGACATCGTTCCCTCATTCGGGTCGTACACCTACCGTCGAGTGTGTCCGCTCGCGCGCGCTGTGCACGTCACCGCGTTGTCACAGGCTCGTCCCAAGGGCCGTCGGCCACGGTTCCGTACCGGGCGCGGGGCATGGACGATCGAGCCGCCGAGCAGGAGAGGGTCATGCGAACAGGCACGGGACAGGGACCGGAGATCTGGCTGCGGGGCCCGGTGACGGCCCCGGAGGCGGACCCTCCGGGGCCGGCGCCGGCCCGTGCGGCGGCCCGGCGCTTCTCCTGGGTCGGCCTGCACGGCGGCGCGGGCGTCTCCACGCTCGCCACGGTGTACGGCGGCCATGACTGCGGACGGTCCTGGCCCGCTCCCGACGCCCCGCGTTCGGTGCTGCTGGTCGCCCGTACCCACGCGTCCGGTCTGGACGCGGTGCTCCCGGCCGTCGAACTGTTCCGGCGCGGTGAGGCCCCGCACGGGCTCGATCTGGACGCCGTCGTCCTCGTCGCGGACGCGCCGGGCCGGCTCCCGCGTCCCCTCGCGCACCGGGTGCGGCTGATCGAGCCGCTGATCGACGTGTACCGGGTGCCGTGGGTGCACGACTGGCGCCTCGGTGACCTGGGCGGCCGGCCGCCGCGCGAGACGGAGCCGCTGGCCCGTCTCACCGGCGCCCCGCGGTGACCGGGGACGGCGCGCGGGAGATCGCGGACGGCGTCCGCGCGGGCGCGCGCCGGGCCGTGGACGTGGTCGCGGAGACGCTGGCGCTGATGGAGCGCGCCGATCCGGAACTGTGCGCGTTCCTCGATGTGTGGGACGAGGAGGCGCCGCGGCGGGCTGCCGAGGTGGACGCGCGGGTCGCCGCCGGTGAGCGCCTGCCGCTGGCCGGGGTGCCGGTCGCGGTCAAGGGACGGCGCGGACTGCGGGCGGCGGAGCCGTTGCGCGCGGCCGGTGCGGTGGTGGTGGGCGCGACGTCGGTGCCGGGTCCGGGGACGCCCTGGCAGACCTGGGGGCTCGGGGCGCGCGGCCGTACGGTCAACCCGTGGCGGGCGGACCGTACGCCGGGCGGGTCCTCGGCGGGGGCGGCGGTGGCGGTGGCGGCCGGGCTGGTGCCGCTGGCGACGGGCGCCGACGGGGCGGGTTCGGTGCGGATCCCGGCGGCGTGGTGCGGGGTGCTCGGGCTGAAGGCGACGGGCGGCCGGTTCCCGTCGGGCGACCGTACGGGGCTGGCCGCGCCCGGCATTCTCGCCCGTACGGCGGCGGACGCGGATCTCTGGTGGCGGGTCGTCTCCGAACGGGACGCCTCTCCGCCTCCCTTCCCCGTCACCGCGATCTGGTCGCCCGACCTGGGCTTCGCCTCCCCCGACCCGGAGCCGGTGGCCCTGGCGCGGGCGGCGGTCGGCCGGCTCGTCGCGGCAGGCGTGGTACGCCTCGCGCGGCCCCCTTTCCGGCCGTCCCTCCTCGATCCCGGCCCGGCCTGGCTCACCTTGCGCACCCCGGGCGCCGATCCGGCCGACGCCCACCGCGTCCGAGCCGCCAACGATGCCCGTCTCCGTGGCCTCTTCGACCGCGCTGACCTGCTGCTCACCCCCACGGCGCCGACCGCGCCGCACGGCCACGACGGCCCCGGCGACACCTACTCCACCGCGCTCACCTGGGCGTTCAACCTCAGCGGTCACCCAGCGCTGAGCATTCCGGCCGGCCTCGGCGCCGACGGCTGCCCGGCGGGACTCCACCTGGTGGCCCCGCGCGACCGGGAGGACTTGCTGCTCGCCCTGGCGGAGGAGGCCGAGCGGCGGGGCGCGGTCGAACCGCTGAGGGCGCCGATGCGGGGAGAGAACCAGCCACTCGACGGCTGAAGGCAGGGTTGCCCGCCTCCGGGCGGCCCTTGCGAGGACTTACTTGCGTATGCATATGATGCAGAAGCTTGTTATTGGCGAACGCCGGATATTTGGGAGGACACCATGCCCCGCCGTTTCCTCTTCGTCCTGGGCAGCGCCCGCCCGGACGGCAACTCCGAACTGCTGGCCCGCCGCGCCGCCGAACAACTTCCCCCTGGCGTGGAACAGCGGTGGATCGACCTCACCGCCCACCCCCTGCCCGAGTTCGAGGACCTGCGTCACGACGGCGACCACGTCCGCCCGACCGAGGGCGACACCGCCCTGCTGCTGGACGCCACGCTCGCGGCGACGGACCTGGTGGTCGTCTCCCCGCTGTACTGGTACACGGTGTCGGCGCAGACCAAGCGCTACCTGGACCACTGGTCGGGCTGGCTGCGCACCCCCGGCCTGGACTTCAAGGCCACGATGGAGGGCCGCACCCTGTGGGGCGTCACCGCGCTCGCACACGAGGAGCCCGAGGTGGCCGACCCCCTGGTCGGCACGCTGAACAACTCGGCCGCCTACCTGGGGATGCGGTTCGGCGGGGTACTGCTCGGCAACGGCAGCAAGCCGGGTGACGTACTCATGGACACGCAGGCGCTGGCGCGGGCCAAGACGTTCTTCGCCCAGGACGCCCCACTCGCCCGCTTCCCGTACGAGGCGGACTGACGCCTTCCTACGCCGTGACGTCCTTCGTCGTGAACCGGGCCCAGGCCGCCGAGCCGAAGACGGTGGCGTACAGGGCCTGGAGGCCGAGGTTCCTGGTCAGGTCGTCCCAGTGGACCGGTTCGCGCATCAGGTCGGCGAAGGACAGCCAGTAGTGGGAGAAGAGGTAGGGGTGGAGGGCGTGCAGCTGGGGGATCTGGTCGAGGATCTGGACGGTGATGAGCAGCCCGACCGTGGTGGCCATCGCCGCGACGCCGCTGTTGGTGAGGGTGGACACGAACAGACCGAGCGCGGCCAGCCCGAGCAGTGACGCGGCGACGACCAGGGCGATCAGCAGGGCACGGACCAGGCCCTCGCCGAAGGTGATGCGGGTGCCCGAGATGGTGGTGAGGTCGCCGAGCGGGAACAGCAGCGCGCCGACGGCCAGCGCCGAGACGGCCACCGTCAGGGTGGCGGCCAGGCAGAACACCATGACGGTCGCGTACTTGGTGAGCAGCAGGCGCGTGCGGCCCGAGGGCGCGACCAGCAGGTAGCGCAGGGTGCCCGCGCCTGCCTCGCCGGCCACGGCGTCGCCCGCGATCACGCCGACCGCCATGGGCAGGAAGAACGGCAGGGTCGCGGCGAGCGCGGTGAAGACCAGGAACAGGCCGTTGTTGGTGATCTGCGAGACGAACGCGGGTCCCCCGCCGCCGCCCCCGGACGAGCCGTCGCCCGTCTCGATGCGCACGGCGATCCCGACCAGCACCGGCACGGCGGCCAGCACGCCCAGCAGGGCGAGCGTGCGCCAGCGGCGGAAGGTGGTGCGCAGTTCGTCGCGGAAGAGGCCCAGCGTCCACAAGGGACGGGGCCGTACCGCCGCGCTCACCGTCTCAGCCCGCGACATCGAACCCCTCCCCCGTCAGCGCCACGAACGCGTCCTCCAGCGACGCCCGTTCGACCCCGAGGCCGCGCACCCGCACGCCTGCCGTGACCAGGGCGGCGTTCACCTCGGCGAGGTCCCGTGCGGGCGGCTCGGCGGCCACCCGCTCGCCGTCCGCGACGACGTCGGCGAGCCCCTGCTCCTTCAGCACCCGGGCAGCGTCCGCCGGGTCGGGCGTGGTGACCACCAGGCGGCCCCGGGCGCCCGCGGCGAGCTCGGCGACCGGCCCCTGCGTGATCAGCCGGCCGCGCGCCATCACCGCGACGTGCGTACAGACCTGCTCGATCTCGTCGAGCAGGTGGGAGGAGAGGAAGACGGTCGTGCCGTCGGTGGCGAGTTGACGGACGAGCGCGCGGATCTCCCGCATGCCCTGCGGGTCGAGGCCGTTGGTCGGCTCGTCCAGCACCAGCAGCCGGCGGGGCCGCAGCAGGGCGGCGGCGAGACCGAGGCGCTGCTTCATGCCGAGGGAGTACGCCCGCGCCTTCCTCCCGGACGCGGCCGTGAGGCCCACCCGGTCCAGGGCGGCGGCCACCCGGGCCTTCCGGGTGCGCGGATCGGCGGTGGGATCGGCGGCGTCGAGGCGCAGGAGGTTGTCACGGCCGGAGAGGAAGCCGTAGAGGGCGGGGCCCTCGATGAGGGTGCCGACGTGCGGCAGGACGGCGCGCGCGGAGCGGGGCATGGGGCGCCCCAGCACGTGCGCCGTCCCGGAGGTCGGCTCGATCAGGCCCATCAGCATGCGGATGGTGGTGGTCTTGCCGGAGCCGTTGGGGCCGAGGAAGCCGAAGACGCTGCCCGCCGGGACGGTCAGGCGCAGGTCGTCCACGGCGAGCTGTCCGCCGCGGTAACGCTTGGTCAGCCCGCGGGTGACGACGACGGCGTCACCCGCGGACCGCCCGTCGCGTGTCTGCTCCGTGGCGGACGTCCCGTCCATCGGCTCCCCCGTTCCCCTGGGCCGTGGTCCGGGGAGCTACTTCCCCGCCTCGGCCGCCTTCACCAGCGCGTCCTTGGTGACCGTACCCACGTAGACCTTGCCGTCCTCGGTGATGAGGGCGTTGACCAGGCGCGTGCTGAACACGGTGCCCTTGCCGAAGTCGCCCTTGACCTGGTCGCCGAGCGAGCCGAGGAAGCCGCCGAGGTCGCCTCCGACCTCCTCCTCCGTGGGCAGGCCGGCACCGGCGCCGGTGTCGAAGGTGGCGATGCTGTTCCAGCCCTCGCCGAGCATCCGCAGCCCGTCGAAACCCTTGGCGAGGTCCTCCTCGGACTTCGGACCCCGCTCCGGCTTCCCGCCGAAGTCGCCGTGGCCGCGGTCCTGTTCGGTGTCCTCGGTCACCTTGGCGCCCTTGGGCGGGGTGAACTCGAACGTGGAGGCGTCGGGACGGTCGAAGCTCACCTTGGTGAAGCCGATGTCCACGACGGCCGAGCCGCCGCTCGACGGGGTGAGCGTGAACTTCAGCGGCATGCCCGTCTCGCTGTCCACGGCGATGCTGACGGCGCCGACCGTGGAGCCGGACTGCTTGGGCTCGACCACCAGCCGGTAGGCGTCGCGGCCGGCCACCTGGGCGGTGCCGTCGACCTTCACGGACGTGGTGTCGTCGACCGCCTTCAGCGCCTCCTCCGCGAAGTCCTTCGGAGTGGCAGGAGGCTGCTGCGCGCTCCGCTCCTCGGCCTCCGCCTCGTCGACGGTGGCGTGGTAGACCTCGTTGGAGGCGCTGTCGTAGCCCCAGACGTCCTTGCCGTTGTGGATGAGGCTGTACTCGGCCGCGTTCTCCAGCAGGGACAGCTTCTGGCGGTCCGGGCCGTCGGCGGCGACGCGCAGGGTGTGCGTGCCGGACGCCAGCTCGGTGAGCCGGCCGGACGGGTCGGCGGAGGAGCCGCCCTCGCCGTCCTCGCCGCCCGTCGCGCCGGACAGCAGGCCGCTCTCCAGCCCGCCGAGGCTCGGCAGCCCCAGATCGGTGGTGATCTTCACGGTGCCGGACAGCCGCTCCACGTCCGACTGCGCGATCTTGTCGATGAGCTGCGCCGCGGTGATGTCCGGCAGGTCGGGGTCGCCGGAGTCGGCGAGCGCCGGGACGAGTCCGATCGTCGCGGCCGCCACGCCCATCACGGTGACGGGGACCACGTATCGCGCGGCCTTGCGGCGCCCGGCGCGCGGCTCCTCGACCTCCCCCGCGGTCGTCGTGTCGTAGGATTCGTACGGTGCCATGTGTGCCCTCCGTCGTCGCGGCGGCTTCCGTCCCGTGTCGTCGCACCAGTTCGGCCCGAGCCGCCATTCTCACCCGAACCGGTGAGAAGTGGTGTTGTCCGTCGTGGTCCATCTGACCAAAACCGCGGGACGGAATCGTCAGACCGCGGGCTCAACCGCGCGTACTGCTGCGGTATGACACGGGACGAGGGAGCCTCCCCCGCCCCGTAGGGGTCACCCGGGTGCCGGAGGCGTACGGGGACGGCGGGGGCGGGTCAGCCGGCCCGGTGCACCACGGCGTCGCACAGCTCGACGAGCGCCGACTTGGCGGGCCCGTCGGGCAGCGGGGCGAGGGCGGCGCGCGCCTCCTCGGCGTAGCGCACGGTGTCCCGGCGGGCCTGGCCGAGCGCGGGGTGGGCGCGCAGCAGGCGCAGCGCCTCGGCGTGCCGGGCGTCGTCGGTGAGGTCGGAGTCGAGCAGCTCGCACAGGGCGAGGTCCTCGGCGAGCCCGAGCCGGGCGGCCCGCTCGCGCAGCCGCAGCACCGGGAGGGTGGCGATGCCCTCGCGCAGGTCGGTGCCGGGGGTCTTGCCGGACTCGTGGGAGTCGGAGGCGATGTCGAGGACGTCGTCGGCGAGCTGGAAGGCGACGCCGAGCCGCTCGCCGTACTGGGTGAGGACGTCGACGACGGTCTCGTCGGCGCCGGACATCATCGCGCCGAACCGGCAGGAGACGGCGACCAGGGAGCCGGTCTTGCCGCCGAGCACGTCCAGGTAGTGGTCGACCGGGTCGCGGCCGTCCTGCGGGCCCGCGGTCTCCAGGATCTGGCCGGTGACCAGCCGCTCGAACGCCTCGGCCTGCACCCGCACGGCCTCCGGGCCGAGGTCGGCCAGGATGTGCGAGGCGCGGGCGAAGAGGAAGTCGCCGGTGAGCACGGCGACCGAGTTGCCCCAGCGGGTGTTCGCGCTCGCGACGCCCCGGCGCACCTCGGCCTCGTCCATCACGTCGTCGTGGTACAGCGTGGCCAGATGGGTGAGCTCCACCACGACGGCCGACGGCACGACGCCGGGCGCGTAGGGGTCGCCGAACCGGGCGGAGAGCATGACGAGCAGTGGGCGGAACCGCTTGCCGCCGGCCCGCACCAGGTGCTGGGCGGCCTCCGTGATGAACGGCACCTCGCTCTTGGTGGCTTCGAGCAGCCCTTCCTCGACAGCCGTCAATCCGGCCTGGACATCGGCTTCCAGAGCCTGGTCCCGCACGCTCAGCCCGAACGGCCCGACGACGGTCACGAGGGGTCTCCTGTCTGCTGGTGTCTGCTGGCGGTTACACGGTTTGTCGATAGGTCGCTGCCACCACTCGAGTCAGCGTATCCGGTCAGGTTTCGATCACCGCCAGGGCCCGGGGTCACAAGAAGGGCGATACGGGATCAGAAGCGGAGTGTTTTTGATCGGCTGATAACAACGGACATACCTCGGCTTCCCGGACACAGTGACCCGTGAACCATCCTGCACCACCCCCGAGTCCGATTTGCCGTCATTGGTGGGCGAATTCCTCTTGGTCGCAAACGCGCCCACGGCCGCCGTCCCGTGAGGTGAGTCACGCACCCGGCGGCCTCCGGGACACCCTCGCACACACCCGTCTCCCCGCTCCACACAACGGAGTTGACGCTTGGCGATCGCAAAGGATCAAGGGCGCAAAACCACCCATCTCAAGATCAAACGGTGTTCTGCGTGATCGTCGCACTTGTTCCCGACATGTGCTCTCGCATACGTTCCGGGCCTGCCGGGTGGACGCCGAGTCCTGCCGCCACCCGCATCACACCCGACGACCAACTCACGCACGGCAGGAGCGGGGGACCCAGGTAAGCCGCCGTACCGGACACCGCGCCGGGACGGCTCGGGGTGAAGCCATGCCCGCAGGGGCACGGCCGGGCACTCTCCCGCCCGAACCCGACAGCTCACCTCGCAGGCGTAGGAGAGGAACCCAGACATGCCCGTCATCGCTTCGTCGCGTCGCCGCCTCGTCCGCACCCTCGCCGTCGCCGGCACCGGCGTCGCCGTGGTCGCGCTGCCGCTGTTCGGCGCCACCAGCGCCTCCGCGGCCCCCTCGGCCCAGACCACGACCGCCGCCTCCACGACCGCGTACCCGGACAACCTCGACGGCTGGATCCGCGAGGCGATGGACGTCATGGCGCAGAACGGCATCCCCGGCTCCTACGACTCCATCCACCGCAACATCATGCGGGAGTCGTCCGGCAACCCGGCCGCCATCAACCTGTGGGACTCCAACGCCGCGAAGGGCACCCCGTCGAAGGGCCTGCTCCAGGTCATCGACCCGACCTTCCAGGCGTACCACGTGCCCGGCACCGCCTTCGACCCGTTCGACCCGGTCGCCAACATCGCCGCGGCCTGCAACTACGCCGCCGACCGCTACGGCTCGATCGACAACGTCTTCGGCGCGTACTGAGCCGACCTCTGACGGCCGAGACCGGCCGTCTGCCCGAAGAGTCGCTCGAGGACGACGGCCACGCCGTCGTCCTCGTTCGACAGGGTGACCTCGTCGGCCACCGCCTTCAGCTCGGGGTGCGCGTTGGCCATGGCGACGCCGTGGCCCGCCCACCGGAACATGGGGATGTCGTTCGGCATGTCCCCGAAGGCGACCGTCTCCCCGGGGCGCACCCCCAGGTGCTCGGCGGCCAGCGCGAGACCGGTCGCCTTGGTGACCCCGCACGGCTGGAGCTCCACCGTGCCCGGCCCCGACATGGTGACCGTGGCCAGCGAGCCGACCACGGACCGGGCCGCCGCCGCCAGGGCATCGTCCGACAGCTCCGGGTGGCGCAGCAGCACCTTGCTGATCGGCCGCGCCCACAGGTCGTCGCGCCGCTCCACCCGCACCGCCGGCAGCGTCGGGTGCGGCATCCGGTAGCCCGGCTCGATCAGCGTCACCCCGTCGACCCCGTCCTGGTCGACCGCGGCGTACACCTCCCCCACCTCGGCCTCGATCTTGCCGAGCGCGGTCTCCGCCAGCTCCCGGTCCAGCCGGACCGACCACAGCATCCGCCGCGCGGCGGCGTCGTAGACCTGCGCACCCTGTCCGCACACCGCGAGCCCCGTGCAGCCGAGGTCGTCGAGCAGCGGCCGCACCCTGGGGGCCGGCCGGCCGGTCACCACGAGGTGCCGGACACCGGCCCGCCCGGCACGGGCGAGGGCGGCGAGGGAGCGGTCGGAGAGGGTGTCGTCACCGCGCAGCAGCGTCC
Organism: Streptomyces sp. BJ20; assembly: GCF_022869105.1. Lineage (NCBI taxonomy): Bacteria > Bacillati > Actinomycetota > Actinomycetes > Kitasatosporales > Streptomycetaceae > Streptomyces > Streptomyces sp. BJ20. The sequence goes on along the minus strand of NZ_CP094918.1, from coordinate 585,476 downwards.
CGTCCAGGTCGGTGGCGATGAGAGAACAATCGGTGGGTGCGGCCATGATCAGAGAATACGGACAAGAGGACCGTCCGATTCACCGCGCCCGTATGCCCGCGCATTGGGTGCGTTTTGCCTTCTTGTACCGGCAATACGCGACCGGTTGAGGCCCGTTTTCCCTTTTGACCGGAACAGGGTGCGCTCCCCCCGGCCCCGGCTCCGGGAGTCGTCCCCTATAACAGGAGCCCACCGGGACGCGACCCCGTAACGTGTGGCACGGCCACGGACACGTGGCCCACCCGCGCACACGAAAGCGAGGCAGCACCCGATGCCCCCCTTCGATGTCCCCGAGGGCGACCCCTTCGGCCCGCACAACCTGCCGTACGGCGTCTTCTCGCTCCCCGGTTCGGCGGAGCGCACCGTGGGCGTCCGGCTGGGCGACCACGTCCTCGACGCCGGCGCGGCGGCACACGCCCTGGGTTCCCCCTACGCCTCCCTGCTCGCCCGCCCCACCCTCAACCCGCTTCTCGCGGCGGGCCGCACGGCCTGGTCGGACGTGCGGCGCGCGCTCACCGCGTGGGTGACGGTCCCGGCGCACCGGGAGACCGTCGAACCCTTTTTCCACCCGCTGTCCGAGGTGACCCTCCATCTGCCGTTCGAGGTCGCGGACTACGTCGACTTCTACGCCTCGGAGAACCACGCGCGGAACGTCGGGCAGATCTTCCGCCCCGACGCCGCCGACTCCCTGACCCCCAACTGGAAGCACCTGCCGATCGGTTACCACGGCCGCTCCGGCACCGTGATGGTGTCCGGCACCGACGTCGTGCGCCCCTCCGGGCAGCGCAAGGCGCCCGCCGACGCGGCCCCCGTCTTCGGCCCGTCCGTGCGGCTGGACATCGAGGCCGAGGTCGGCTTCGTCGTCGGCGTCCCCTCAGCGCAGGGCCGGCCCGTGCCGCTGAGCGCCTACCGCGACCACGTGTTCGGCCTGTGCCTGCTCAACGACTGGTCCGCCCGCGACATCCAGGCCTGGGAGTACGTGCCCCTCGGCCCGTTCCTCGGCAAGTCCTTCGCCACCTCGGTGTCGGCGTGGATCACCCCGCTGGACGCCCTGGACGAGGCCCGCGTCGCCCCGCCCGCGCGCACCCACGGCCTGCTGCCGTACCTGGACGACTCCGGTGAGGAGCCCGGCGGCTACGACCTGCGCATCACCGTGACCGTCAACGGCCACGACGTCTCCGAGTGCCCCTTCTCCACCATGTACTGGACGGCCGCCCAGCAGCTCGCCCACATGACGGTGAACGGCGCATCCCTGCGCACCGGCGACCTCTACGGCTCCGGCACGGTCAGCGGCCCCTCCGAGCGGGAGCGCGGCTCCCTGCTCGAGCTGACCTGGAACGGCCGCGACCCGCTCGAACTCCCCGACGGCAAGCGGGCGTTCCTGGAGGACGGCGACGTGGTGACGCTGTCCGCCTGGGCGCCGGGACCGGACGGGGTTCGGGTGGGCCTCGGCGAGGTGACGGGACGGGTGGTCCCCGCGTCCTGACCCTTCCGGCCCTGCCGAGGCGCACAACCACGCTGACTCGCACCGTCCTTCGCCGTCATACTTGGCATCGGACGGTGCGTTCGTCCTCCATGCCGCGCGCACCGCACCGCCGCACGCCCCCGAGCCGCTTCTTCCGACAGGAATCGGAGCCCGTGGCATGACGTACTGCCTGCTCCTGCTGAGTGCGGTCGCCGTGACCGCCGCCGTGCCCGTCCCCCGCCTGCTGACCCGGGCGAAGTGGCCGGAACGGGAGCCGGTCGTCGCCCTGTGGGTGTGGCAGTGCCTGGTCGCCACCGTGCTGCTGTGCTGTCTGACCGCCCTGGCGCTGGGCGCCGCCGCCGTCTTCGGCACCGTGCGCGCGCAGTTGTTCGCCCCGGCGCCGCCCGCCGTGACCGCCGCCTACGACCTGTCGCACGCCTCGCCGTGGACGGCCGTCCTCACCGTGCTGCTGGCCTGCGGCGCCGCCTGGACCACGGCGGTGCTCGCCCGTGAGCTGGTCGAGGCCCGCCGCCGTCGCGCCGGCGCCCGCGCACACCTGCGGGACCGCGCGCCCGACCTTCCGGCGGGGCTCCCCGAGGGACGCGGGCCGCTGCTGGTGCTGGAGGAGGAGTACCCGGACGCCTGGTGGATGCCGGGCAGCCCGCCCCAGCTGATCGTCACGACCGGTGCGCTGCAGCGGCTCACGGACCATCAGCTCGACGCGGTCCTCACGCACGAGCGCGGTCACGCCCGGGCCCGCCACGACTGGCTGCTGCATCTGTCGGCGGCGCTGGCGGCGGGCTTCCCGCGCGTCCCGCTGTTCGCCCACTTCTGCGAGCAGACGCACCGGCTGGTGGAGCTGTCCGCCGACGACACGGCCTCCCGGCGCTGCGGGCATCTGACCACCGCGCTGGCGCTGATCGAGCTGAACCAGCACCGGGGCGTGCTGTCCTGCTCCTCCAGCCACCGGCTGCTCGGCGAACGCGTCGACCGCCTGCTGGAGCCGCCCCCGCGGCTGGGCCGCCGCCACCGCGCCCTGACGACCGCGGCGGCGTCGCTGGTGCCGCTGGTCCCGCTGCTGATCACGTTCGCACCGGGGCTGACGGCGCTGCCGTGACCGACGCTCCGGCCGCCTGCGCGGCCGACGCGTGGTGCCGGACCTGGCGGCCCGGCCGACCACGACTGACGCGCACCGACACGATTGACACCCACCGACGTGGCGGCCTGGGCCGGGCGGCTTGGGGCGGCCGGATGGCCGAGGCGGCCGGATGGCCCGGTGGCCGGGCGGCCGGGCGGCCCGGTGGCCGAGGTCACCAAGGTGGTTCGAGGTAGTTAGGTGGCCGGGCGGCGGGACAGGCCTGGTGACCGGATGGCCACGGCGGCCCGACGGCCGGGGCTGTTCAGGACCAGTCCGGCTCCTCCTCGGGCCAGTCGTCCGGGGCCTCCCCGGGTGCGTCGGGCGCGGCGGCGTCCGGTGCGGGTGCCGGTGCCGATCCCGGTGCCGGCAGACCCGCCAGCACCTCCACGACCCCCTCCCCGTACGTCGTCCGCTTCTTCTCGCCCACGCCGCTGATCCCGCCGAGCTGCTCCACCGAGGTGGGCCACACCGTGACGATCTCCCGCAGCGTCGCGTCGTGGAAGATCACGTATGCCGGGACGCCCTGCTCCCTGGCCGTCTCGGCGCGCCAGGCGCGGAGTGCCTCGAACGCCGGCTGGAGCGCCTCCGGCAGCTCGGCCGCCGCCGCCTTCGCCTTGCGGTCGCGGCCCGCCCCGCCGCCCGAACGGGACGTGGCCGGCTTCTCGGGCTCCTTGCGGAGCGGCACCTCACGCTCGCGCCGCAGCACCGACCCGCTGGCCTCGGTCAGCACCAGCGTGCCGTAGTCGCCCTCGACCGCGAGCAGTCCCTGGGCGAGCAACTGGCGGACGACGCCGCGCCACTGGGCCTCGCTCAGCTCCTCACCGATGCCGAACACGGACAGCTGGTCGTGGTCGAACTGGATCACCTTGGCGGTACGGCGGCCCAGCAGGATGTCCACGATCTGCACCGCGCCGAACTTCTGCCCGCGCTCCCGCTGGAGCCGCACCACCGTGGACAGCACCTTCTGCGCCGCCACCGTGCCGTCCCAGGTCTCCGGCGGGGCGAGGCAGGTGTCGCAGTTGCCGCAGTTCTCCCCGGACGGCTCCTGGCCGAAGTAGGCGAGGAGCTGGCCGCGGCGGCAGCGCACGGTCTCGCACAGGGCGAGCATCGCGTCCAGATGCTGGTTGGCCCGCCGCCGGAACGCCTCGTCGCCCTCTCCGGACTGGATCAGCTTGCGCTGCTGGATGACGTCGTTGAGCCCGTACGCCATCCAGGCCGTGGACGGCAGGCCGTCGCGGCCCGCGCGGCCCGTCTCCTGGTAGTAGCCCTCGACCGACTTGGGCAGGTCGAGGTGGGCGACGAAGCGGACGTCCGGCTTGTCGATGCCCATGCCGAAGGCGATGGTCGCCACCACGACCAGGCCCTCCTCGCGCAGGAACCGCGCCTGGTGCGCCTGGCGCGTCCCCGCGTCGAGCCCCGCGTGGTACGGCACGGCCTCGATGCCGTTGCGCGAGAGGAACTCGGCGGTCTTCTCCACCGAGTTGCGCGAGAGGCAGTACACGATGCCCGCGTCCCCCGCGTGCTCCTCGCGCAGGAAGGAGAGGAGCTGCTTGCGCGGGTCGGCCTTCGGCACGATCCGGTACTGGATGTTGGGCCGGTCGAAGCTGGCCACGAAGTGCCGGGCGTCCGGCATGCCCAGCCGCTCGGTGATCTCCCGGTGCGTGGCGTCCGTGGCGGTCGCGGTGAGGGCGATGCGGGGCACGTCCGGCCACCGCTCCCCCAGCACGGACAGGGTGAGGTAGTCGGGCCGGAAGTCGTGTCCCCACTGGGAGACGCAGTGCGCCTCGTCGATGGCGAACACGGAGATCTTGCCGCGCGACAGGAGGTCCAGGCTGCTGTCCAGGCGCAGCCGCTCCGGCGCCAGGTACAGCAGGTCGAGCTCGCCGGCGAGGAACTCGGCCTCGACCGTCCGCCGCTCGTCGAAGTCCAGCGTGGAGTTGATGAAGCCGGCCCGCACGCCGAGCGCCCGCAGCGCGTCGACCTGGTCCTGCATCAGCGCGATCAGCGGGGAGACGACCACGCCCGTGCCGGGCCTGACCAGGGACGGGATCTGGTAGCAGAGCGACTTGCCGCCGCCGGTCGGCATGAGCACGACCGCGTCGCCGCCGGCGATCACATGGTCGACGACGGCTTCCTGCTCACCGCGGAAGGTCTCGTAGCCGAAGACCCGGTGCAGCGCAGCCAGCGCCTCACTGTCCGTCACTGCCATCCCGGCGACACCGTCCGTCCCGTGCATCGTCCCGTCCCCCGCGGCCGTACCTCGGCCACTGCGTCCACCATAGGCGTCCGGACCGACAGCCCCGGAGTTGTCCACAGGCCCGCCCGGAACGCTCCGTCCCTGAGCGGATCGCGACCGGGAACGACCGCGGCCCGGCACCCCCGCGCGGGGGTGCCGGGCCGCGGTCGCGCGTGCGGCGGGGCGCGTCAGCGCACGAACACCCCCGCGTCCCCGGCCAGCTCCAGGAAGTACTGCGGCGCGACACCGAGCACGACCGTGACCGCCACACCGACCGCGATCGCGGTCATGGTCAGCGGCGACGGCACCGCGACGGTCGGGCCCTCCGGACGCGGCTCGCTGAAGAACATCAGCACGATGACGCGGATGTAGAAGAACGCCGCGACCGCCGACGAGATCACACCCACCACGACCAGCGGGACCGCCCCACCCTCGGCCGCCGCCTTGAACACGGCGAACTTCCCGGCGAATCCGGAGGTCAGCGGGATGCCGGCGAAGGCCAGCAGGAACACCGCGAACACCGCCGCGACCAGCGGGGAGCGCCGGCCCAGGCCCGCCCAGCGGGACAGGTGGGTCGCCTCGCCGCCCGCGTCCCGCACCAGCGTGACCACGGCGAAGGCGCCGATCGTCACGAAGGAGTAGGCCGCCAGGTAGAACAGCACCGACGAGATGCCCGACGGCGTGGCCGCGATGACACCCGCGAGGATGAAGCCCGCGTGCGCGATCGACGAGTAGGCCAGCAGGCGCTTGATGTCGGTCTGGGTGATCGCCACGATCGCGCCGGCCAGCATGGTGACGATGGCGACGCCCCACATGACCGGCCGCCAGTCCCAGCGCAGGCCCGGCAGCACCACGTACAGCAGACGCAGCAGGGCGCCGAACGCCGCGACCTTGGTCGCCGCCGCCATGAAGCCGGTGACGGGGGTGGGCGCGCCCTGGTAGACATCGGGCGTCCACATGTGGAACGGCACCGCGCCGACCTTGAACAGCAGGCCCATGACCAGCAGCGCGGCGCCGATCAGCAGCAGCGCGTCGTTGCCCATGGTGTTCGCGAGCGCCGGGGTGATCTCCGGGACGGTGCCGTCGACGACCTGCGCGATCGTCGCGTACGACATGGAGCCCGCGTAGCCGTACAGCAGGGCGATGCCGAACAGCGTGAACGCGGAGGCGAACGCGCCGAGCAGGAAGTACTTGACCGCAGCCTCCTGCGACATCAGCCGCTTGCGCCGGGCCAGCGCGCACAGCAGGTACAGCGGGAGGGAGAGGACCTCCAGCGCCACGAACAGCGTCAGCAGGTCGTTGGCCGCCGGGAAGACCAGCATGCCCGCGACCGCGAAGAGCAGCAGCGGGAACACCTCGGTGGTGGTGAACCCGGCCTTGACGGCCCGCTTCTCGCTGTCGCTGCCGGGGACGGCCGCGGCCTGCGCGGCGAAGGAGTCGACGCGGTTGCCGTGCGCCTCCGGGTCGAGCCGGCGCTCGGCGAAGGTGAACAGACCCACCAGCGCCGTCAGCAGGATCGTGCCCTGGAGGAAGAGCGCCGGTCCGTCGACGGCGATCGCGCCCATGGCGGCGATCCCCGCCTTGGTGGTGGCGTACCCGTCGGCGGCGAGCGCCACGACCGCGGCGAACGCGGCGACGAGCGCGACCGCGGAAACGAAGATCTGCGTGTGGTAACGGGACTTGCGCGGCACGAAGGCCTCGACCAGCACCCCGACGACCGCCGCGCCGACGACGATCAGCGTGGGCGCGAGCTGCCCGTACTCGATCTTGGGTGCGTCGATCTTGGCGATCGGATCGGCCGCGGTTGTCCACAGGTTGTGGACGGCTGCTGTTGCGCTCACTTGGCCGCCTCCACCTCGGGCTGGGGGTCCTTCTGCTGTACGTCGGACAAGGTCTGCTTCACCGCCGGGTTCACGATGTCCGTCACGGGCTTCGGGTAGACGCCCAGGAACACCAGCAGCACGACCAGCGGCGCCACCACCGCGATCTCCCGCACCCTGAGGTCGGGCATCGCGGCGACCTCTGGCTTCACCGGGCCGGTCATCGTCCGCTGGTAGAGGACGAGGGTGTAGAGGGCGGCGAGCACGATGCCGAAGGTGGCGATGATGCCGATCACCGGATAGCGCGTGAACGTGCCGACCAGGACCAGGAACTCACTGACGAAGGGCGCGAGGCCCGGCAGCGAGAGGGTGGCGAGACCGCCGATCAGGAAGGTGCCGGCGAGCACCGGGGCCACCTTCTGCACACCCCCGAAGTCGGCGATGAGCCGCGAACCGCGCCGGGAGATCAGGAAGCCGGCGATCAGCATGAGCACGGCGGTCGAGATGCCGTGGTTGACCATGTAGAGCGTCGCCCCGGACTGGCCCTGGCTGGTCATCGCGAAGATGCCCATCACGATGAAGCCGAAGTGCGAGATCGAGGCGTAGGCGATCAGCCGCTTGATGTCGCGCTGGCCGACGGCGAGCAGCGCGCCGTAGATGATGCTGATCACCGCCAGCACCAGGATCACCGGAGTCGCCCACTTGCTGGCCTCCGGGAAGAGCTGGAGGCAGAAGCGGAGCATCGCGAAGGTGCCCACCTTGTCGACCACCGCGGTGATGAGCACGGCGACCGGGGCGGTGGACTCCTGCATGGCGTTGGGCAGCCAGGTGTGCAGCGGCCACAGCGGCGCCTTCACCGCGAAGGCGAAGAAGAAGCCGAGGAACAGCCAGCGTTCGGTGCTGGTCGCCATCTCCAGCTCGCCGTTGGCCCGGGCCTGCGCGATCTCGGTGAGGGAGAAGTTCCCCGCGACCACGTACAGCCCGATCACCGCGGCCAGCATGATCAGACCGCCGGCCAGGTTGTAGAGGAGGAACTTCACCGCCGCGTACGACCGCTGGGTGGCCGCCTTCTCCTCGCCGTCCTTGTGGGCACGGTCCCCGAAGCCTCCGATGAGGAAGTACATCGGGATGAGCATGGCTTCGAAGAAGATGTAGAAGAGGAAGACGTCGGTGGCCTCGAAGGAGATGATCACCATCGCCTCGACGGCCAGGATCAGGGCGAAGAAGCCCTGCGTCGGCCGCCACCGCCTGCTGCCCGTCTCCAGCGGGTCGGCGTCGTGCCAGCCGGCCAGCACGATGAACGGGATCAGCAGCGCGGTCAGCGCGATCAGCGCCACCGCGATGCCGTCGACGCCCAGTTCGTAGCGGACGCCGAAGTCGGCGATCCAGGAGTGGGACTCGGTGAGCTGGTAGCGGTCGCCGTCCGGGTCGAAGCGGACCAGGACGGTGATCGCCAGGGCGAGGGTGGCCAGCGAGAACAGCAGGGCCAGCCACTTGGCCGCCGTGCGCTTCGCGGCCGGTACGGCGGCCGTGGCGATCGCCCCGATGGCCGGGAGCGCCGCCGTCGCTGTCAGGAGAGGAAAGGACATCGGTATCAGACCGCCCTCATCAGCAGGGTCGCGGCGGCGAGGACCGCCGCGCCGCCGAACATCGAGACCGCGTAGGACCGCGCGAAGCCGTTCTGCAGCCGGCGCATCCGCCCGGACAGACCGCCCACGGAGGCGGCCGTGCCGTTGACGACCCCGTCGACCAGGGTGTGGTCGACGTACACCAGCGAGCGCGTGAGGTGCTCGCCGCCGCGGACCAGGACCACGTGGTTGAAGTCGTCCTGGTACAGGTCACGGCGGGCGGCCCGGGTGAGCAGCGAACCGCGCGGGGCGACGGCCGGCACCGGGCGCCGTCCGTACTGCGCCCAGGCGATCGCCACGCCGATCACCATCACGGCGACCGTGGACAGCGTCACCGTCAGGGCGCTGACCGGCGGGTGCCCGTGGGCGTGCCCGGTGACCGGCTCCAGCCAGTGGATGAACCGGTCGCCGATGCTGAAGAACGCGCCGCCCGCGACCGATCCGACGGCCAGCACGATCATCGGGACCGTCATGACCTTCGGCGACTCGTGCGGGTGCGGCGGCTCGTACGCGCCGCGCGTCTCGGCGGCCGGCTCCACGTCCGGGGAGGCGGGGGACGGCGTGGGCGCGTTGCGCCAGCGCTCCTCGCCGAAGAACGTCATCAGCATCACGCGCGTCATGTAGTACGCGGTGATGGCCGCGCCCAGCAGGGCGCAGGCGCCGAGGATCCAGCCCTCGGTGCCGCCCTTGGCGAACGCCGCCTCGATGATCTTGTCCTTGGAGAAGAAGCCGGACAGGCCCGGGAAGCCGATGATGGCGAGGTAGCCGAGCCCGAACGTGACAAAGGTGACCGGCATGTACTTCCTGAGGCCGCCGTAGCGGCGCATGTCGACCTCGTCGTTCATGCCGTGCATGACCGAACCGGCGCCGAGGAAGAGCCCGGCCTTGAAGAAGCCGTGCGTCACCAGGTGCATGATCGCGAAGACGTAGCCGATCGGGCCGAGGCCCGCGGCCAGCACCATGTAGCCGATCTGCGACATGGTCGAGCCGGCCAGCGCCTTCTTGATGTCGTCCTTGGCGCAACCGACGATCGCACCGAACAGCAGCGTGACAGCGCCGACGACGGTGACCACCAGCTGGGCGTCCGGCGCTCCGTTGAAGACGGCCGCCGAGCGGACGATCAGATAGACGCCCGCGGTCACCATGGTCGCGGCGTGGATGAGGGCCGAGACGGGGGTCGGGCCCTCCATCGCGTCCCCGAGCCAGGACTGCAGCGGCACCTGGGCGGACTTGCCGCACGCGGCGAGCAGCAGCATCAGGGCGATCGCGGTCAGCTTGCCCTCGCCCGCCTCACCGGCGAGACCGGCCTCCCCGTTGCCGCCGAGCACCGGCCCGAAGGCGAAGGTGCCGAACCACAGGAACATCAGCATGATCGCGATGGACAGGCCCATGTCACCGACACGGTTGACCAGGAAGGCCTTCTTCGCGGCCGTGGCCGCGCTGGGCTTGTGCTGCCAGAAGCCGATCAGCAGGTAGGAGGCGAGACCGACGCCCTCCCAGCCGACGTACAGCAGCAGGTAGTTGTCGGCGAGGACCAGGATCAGCATCGCCGCGAGGAACAGGTTCAGGTAGCCGAAGAAGCGGCGGCGCCGCTCGTCGTGCTCCATGTACCCGACGGAATAGAGGTGGATCAGCGAGCCGACGCCGGTGATCAGCAGCACGAACGTCATCGACAGCTGGTCGAGCCGGAAGGCGACGTCCGCCTGGAAGCCCTCCACCGGGATCCAGCTGAACAGGTGCTGCACGACCGTGCGGTCCTCGGCGCCCTTGCCCAGCAGGTCGGTGAAGAGCACCAGGCCGAGCGCGAAGGACACGGCGGCCAGGGCCGTGCCGATCCAGTGGCCCACGGCGTCCAGCCGGCGGCCGCCGCACAGCAGGACCGCCGCTCCGAGCAGAGGCGCCGCCACCAGCAGCGCAATCAGGTTCTCCACGATTCAGCAGCCCCTCACAGCTTCATCAGGCTGGCGTCGTCGACCGAGGCCGAGTGGCGGGAACGGAACAGGGACACGATGATCGCCAGCCCGACCACGACCTCCGCGGCGGCGACGACCATCGTGAAGAACGCGATGATCTGGCCGTCGAGGTTGCCGTGCATACGGGAGAAGGCGACGAACGCGAGGTTGCAGGCGTTGAGCATCAGCTCGACGCACATGAACACCACGATCGCGTTGCGCCGGATCAGCACACCGGTGGCGCCGATGGTGAACAGGAGCGCCGCCAGGTACAGGTAGTTGACGGGATTCACTTCGACGCCTCCTCGGCCCGCTTGAAGTTCGGCGGCTGGATCGCGCGGCGCTCCAGGCGCTCCTCCGCGCGCTGCTCCAGCGCCCGCAGGTCGTTGAGCGCCTCCCGGGACACGTCACGGACCTGGCCGCGGTCCCGCAGCGTCTTGCTGACGGTGAGGTCCGACGGGGTGCCGTCGGGCAGCAGGCCCGCGATGTCGACCGCGTTGTGCCGGGCGTAGACGCCGGGCGCGGGCAGCGGCGGCAGGTACGTGCCCTCGCGGACGCGCTGCTCCGCCATCTCCCGCTGCGTCCTGGCCCGTTCGGTGCGCTCCCGGTGGGTGAGCACCATCGCGCCGACGGCCGCCGTGATGAGCAGCGCGCCGGTGATCTCGAAGGCGAACACGTACCGGGTGAACATCAGGGAGGCGAGACCCTGGACGTTCCCCCCGGCGTTGGCCTCGCCGACGCCGCTGAACTCGCTCAGCGCGGCGTTGCCGATGCCGCCGACCAGCAGGACGCCGAAGCCGAGGCCGCACAGCAGGGCCATCCAGCGCTGGCCCTTGATGGTCTCCTTCAGGGAGTCCGCGGCCGTGACGCCGACGAGCATCACCACGAACAGGAACAGCATCATGATCGCGCCGGTGTAGACGACGATCTGCACGGCGCCCAGGAAGTAGGCGCCGTTGGCCAGGTAGAACACGGCCAGAATGATCATGGTCCCGGCGAGGCAGAGCGCGCTGTGCACGGCCCGCCGCATGAAGACGGTGCACAGGGCGCCGATCACGGCGACGGTGCCGAGGATCCAGAACTGCACGGCCTCGCCGGTGGAGGTCGAGTAGGCGGCGAGCTGCTCGGTCATCGCCCGATCACCTTCTCCGAGGCGGGCTCCTCCGGACCGAACGTGGACTCGGCCTCCTGGACCACCTCGCCCTCGGAGTGGGCGGTCTGACGCTCCGTGCCGGGTGCCGCCTCGGTCACCAGACCGCGGTAGTAGTCCTGTTCGTCCGTGCCCGGGTACATGGCGTGCGGCGCCTCGACCATGCCCTCCTCCAGGCCGGCGAGCAGCTGCTCCTTGGTGTAGATGAGGTTCGCCCGGCTGGAGTCGGCCAGTTCGAACTCGTTGGTCATCGTCAGCGCGCGCGTCGGGCACGCCTCGATGCACAGCCCGCACAGGATGCAGCGGGCGTAGTTGATCTGGTAGACGCGGCCGTACCGCTCGCCGGGCGAGTAGCGCTCCTCCTCCGTGTTGTCCGCGCCTTCGACGTAGATCGCGTCGGCGGGACAGGCCCAGGCGCACAGCTCGCAGCCGACGCACTTCTCCAGGCCGTCCGGATGGCGGTTGAGCTGGTGCCGTCCGTGGAAGCGCGGGGCCGTGGTCTTCTGCTGCTCCGGGTACTGCTCGGTGAGCCGCTTCTTGAACATGGCCTTGAAGGTCACGCCGAAGCCGGCCACCGGGTTCAGGAAACCGGGCTTGGTGTCCTTCGGTTCCTCAGCCATCGGACGCCTCCTTTCCATCCGTAGAACCGCCCTGGGATTCGTCACTGTGAGTATCGGGTCCGCCACTGACAACGAGCTCCCGCTCGTGGCGCGGACGGCGCCGCGGCACCGGGGGCAGCTCCTGCCCGGGCAGCGGCGGCACGGGGAACCCGCCCGCCATCGGGTCGAACGGAGGCTGGTCCGCGGGCTGCCCGCTCTCGTCGCCCCGGCCGCGGAACATGTCGGCGACGAAGGAGAGGAGCAGCAGGACGAGGACGCCGCCGGCGATGTAGAGCGCGATGTCGGCGAACGCGTAGTTCTCGTTCCGCAGCGCCCGGACCGTGGCGACCGCCATCAGCCACACCAGGGAGACCGGGATGAGGACCTTCCAGCCGAGCTTCATCAGCTGGTCGTAGCGGACACGCGGGAGCGTGCCGCGCAGCCAGACGAAGCAGAACAGCAGGCTGAGCAGTTTCCCGGTGAACCAGAGCATCGGCCACCAGCCGTGGTTCGCGCCCTCCCAGAAGGTGCTGACCGGCCACGGGGCCCGCCAGCCGCCCAGGAAGAGGGTCACCGCGACCGCCGAGACGGTCACCATGTTGATGTACTCGGCGAGCATGAACATCGCGAACTTGATCGACGAGTACTCGGTGTTGAAGCCGCCGACCAGGTCGCCCTCGGACTCCGGCATGTCGAAGGGGGCGCGGTTGACCTCGCCGACCATCGTCACGATGTAGATGAGGAACGACACCGGCAGCAGCAGCACGTACCAGCGGTCGGCCTGCGCCTCGACGATCGTCGACGTGGACATCGACCCCGAGTAGAGGAAGACGGAGGCGAACGCGGCGCCCATGGCGATCTCGTACGAGATCATCTGGGCGCAGGAGCGCAGGCCGCCGAGGAGCGGGTAGGTGGAGCCGGAGCTCCAGCCCGCAAGGACGATGCCGTAGATGCCGACCGAGGCGACCGCGAGGATGTACAGCGCCGCGATCGGCAGGTCGGTGAGCTGCATGGTGGTGCGCTGGCCGAAGATCGAGATCTCGTTGCCGGCCGGGCCGAAGGGGATCACCGCGAACGCCATGAAGGCGGGGATGGCCGCGACGATCGGCGCGAGGACGTAGACCGCCTTGTCCGCGCGCTTGACGACGACGTCCTCCTTCAGCATCAGCTTCACGCCGTCGGCGAGCGACTGGAGCATGCCCCAGGGGCCGTGCCGGTTGGGTCCGACGCGCAGCTGCATCCAGGCGACGACCTTGCGCTCCATCACGATGGACAGGAGCACGGTCACCATCAGGAAGGCGAAGCAGAAGACCGCCTTGATCGCGATCAGCCACCACGGGTCGCGGCCGAACATCGAGAGGTCTTCAGCGGCGAGGTACGGGCTCATGCCTCCACCTCCTGGGGAGCCTCGCCGGCGAGGGTCGCCGGGCCGATGCGGACGAGGGAGCCGGGGAGCGCCCCGGTGCCGGAGGCCACCCCGCCGTCCGTGGAGTTCAGCGGGAGCCAGACCACCCGGTCGGGCATCTCGGTGACGGACAGCGCCAGTTCGAGCGTCCCGGCCGGACCGGTCACCGCGAGCGTGTCGCCGTCCTTGACGCCGACCTCGGCGGCCGTGGCGGCCGACAGCCGGGCGAGGGCGGCGTGCCGGGTGCCGGCCAGCGCCTCGTCGCCCTGCTGGAGCAGGCCCAGGTCGAGCAGGAGCCGGTGTCCCGCGAGGACCGCCTCGCCGGCGGCCGGCCGGGGCAGGGCGCCCGCGGTCTCCACCGGGTCGGCGGCGCGCGGCCCGTCCCAGGGACCCAGCCGGTCGATCTCCGAGCGGATCGTGCGCAGGTCCGGCAGGCCCAGGTGCACGTCCATGGCGTCGGCGAGCATCTGCAGCACGCGCGCGTCGGACGGCGCGAGCCGCCGGGTCACCTGGTCCGGCTTGAGCGCCGCCTCGAACAGCCGCACCCTGCCTTCCCAGTTGAGGAAGGTGCCGGCCTTCTCGGCGACCGCGGCGACCGGCAGGACCACGTCGGCGAGCTCGGTGACCTCGCCGGGCCGCAGCTCCAGGGAGACCACGAACCCGGCCTCGGCGAGCGCCGCACGGGCGCGGGCCGGGTCGGGCAGGTCGGCGACCTCCACGCCCGCCACCAGCAGCGCCTGGAGTTCGCCGCGGGCGGCGGCCTCGACGATCTGCGCGGTGTCCCGGCCGTAGCGGTGCGGGAGTTCGGCGACGCCCCAGAGCGCGGCCACCTCCTCACGGGCGCGCGGGTCGGTCGCCGGGCGGCCGCCCGGCAGCAGCGACGGCAGCGCGCCCGCCTCGATCGCCCCCCGCTCCCCGGCCCGGCGCGGGATCCACACCAGCCGGGCGCCGGTCGCGGTGGCGAACCGCACGGCCGCGGTGAGCCCGCCCCGTACGGCGGCCAGCCGCTCGCCGACGACGACCACCGCGCCCTCGGCGCGCAGCGCCTCGGCGGCCGCGGCCCCGTCGTCCGCCAGGCCGACGCCGCCGGCCAGCGCGTCCAGCCACTCGGTCTCGGTGCCGGGCGCCGCCGGCAGCAGCGTGCCGCCGGCCTTGGCCAGTCCGCGGGTGGCGTGCGTGGCCAGCGCGAAGGTGCGCTGGCCGTGGGCGCGCCAGGCCTTGCGCAGCCGCAGGAATACGCCGGGCGCCTCCTCCTCGGACTCGAAGCCGACCAGCAGCACGGCCGGGGCCTTCTCCAGCGCCGTGTACGTGACGCCCGTGCCGTCCAGGTCGACGCCGTGTCCCGCGACGCGCGCGGCGAGGAAGTCGGACTCCTCCGCGCTGTGCACGCGCGCACGGAAGTCGATGTCGTTGGTGGCGAGCGCGACCCGCGCGAACTTGCTGTACGCGTAGGCGTCCTCGACGGTGAGCCGGCCGCCGGTGAGCACACCGGTGCTGCCCCGGGAGGCGAGCAGGCCCTGCGCCGCGATCTGCAGCGCGTCCGGCCAGGACGCCGGCTCCAGCTCACCCTCCGCGTTGCGCACCAGCGGGGTGCCGAGCCGGTCCCGCTGCTGCGCGTACCGGAACGCGAAGCGGCCCTTGTCGCAGATCCATTCCTCGTTCACCTCGGGGTCCTCGGCGGCGAGCCGCCGCATGACCTTGCCGCGCCGGTGGTCGGTGCGGGTGGCGCAGCCGCCCGAGCAGTGCTCGCACACCGACGGCGAGGAGATCAGGTCGAACGGGCGGGAGCGGAACCGGTAGGCGGCCGAGGTGAGCGCGCCGACCGGGCAGATCTGGATGGTGTTGCCGGAGAAGTACGACTCGAACGGGTCGCCCTCGCCGGTGCCGACCTGCTGGAGCGCGCCCCGCTCGATCAGCTCGATCATCGGGTCGCCGGCGATCTGGTTGGAGAACCGGGTGCAGCGGGCGCACAGCACGCACCGCTCACGGTCCAGCAGGACCTGCGTGGAGATCGCGACGGGCTTCTCGTAGGTGCGCTTCTTGCCCTCGAAGCGGGACTCGGCGTGGCCGTGCGACATCGCCTGGTTCTGCAGCGGGCACTCACCGCCCTTGTCGCAGACCGGGCAGTCCAGCGGGTGGTTGATGAGCAGCAGCTCCATGACGCCCTTCTGGGCCTTCTCCGCGACCGGCGAGGAGAGCTGCGTCTTCACCACCATTCCGTCGGTGCAGGTGATGGTGCAGGACGCCATGGGCTTGCGCTGGCCCTCGACCTCCACGATGCACTGGCGGCAGGCGCCGGCGGGCGCGAGCAGCGGGTGGTCGCAGAACCGGGGGATCTCGATGCCGAGCTGCTCGGCGGCCCGGATGACCAGGGTGCCCTTGGGCACGCTGATCTCGGCGCCGTCGATCGTCAGCGTCACGAGGTCCTCGGGCGGGACCGCCGCCTCTCCCCCTCCGGAGGGAGCGTTGGTGGTCACAGTCATGCGTGCACCTCCGTACGGTCGGCCCAGGCCGTCGACGCGGCCGGGTCGAAGGGGCAGCGACGGTCCGTGATGTGCTGCTCGTACTCCTCGCGGAAGTACTTGAGCGACGAGAAGATCGGCGAGGCGGCGCCGTCGCCGAGGGCACAGAAGGACTTGCCGTTGATGTTGTCCGCGATGTCGTTCAGCTTGTCGAGGTCGGACATCCGGCCCTTGCCGGCCTCGATGTCGCGCAGCAGCTGGACGAGCCAGTACGTGCCCTCACGGCAGGGGGTGCACTTGCCGCAGGACTCGTGGGCGTAGAACTCGGTCCAGCGGGTGACGGCGCGGACCACGCAGGTGGTCTCGTCGAAGCACTGCAGCGCCTTGGTGCCGAGCATGGAGCCCGCGGCGCCGACCCCTTCGTAGTCCAGGGGGACGTCGAGGTGCTCGTCGGTGAACATCGGCGTGGAGGAGCCGCCCGGCGTCCAGAACTTCAGCCGGTGGCCGGGCCGCATCCCGCCGCTCATGTCGAGCAGCTGGCGCAGGGTGATGCCGAGGGGCGCCTCGTACTGGCCGGGGCTCGCGACATGGCCGCTGAGGGAGTAGAGCGTGAAGCCCGGGGACTTCTCGCTGCCCATCGAGCGGAACCACTCCTTGCCCCGGTTCATGAGGGCGGGAACCGAGGCGATGGACTCGACGTTGTTCACCACCGTGGGGCAGGCGTAGAGGCCCGCGACGGCGGGGAAGGGAGGACGCAGCCTGGGCTGGCCGCGGCGCCCCTCGAGGGAGTCGAGCAGCGCGGTCTCCTCACCGCAGATGTACGCGCCCGCGCCCGCGTGCACCGTGAGTTCGAGGTCGAGTCCGCTGCCGAGGATGTCCTTGCCGAGGAGTCCGGCCTCGTACGCCTCGCGCACGGCCTCGTGCAGCCTGCGCAGTACGGGGACGACCTCGCCGCGCAGGTAGATGAACGCGTGCGACGACCTGATGGCGTAGCAGGCGATGACGATGCCCTCGATGAGGCTGTGCGGGTTGGCGAAGAGCAGCGGGATGTCCTTGCAGGTCCCGGGCTCCGACTCGTCGGCGTTGACGACGAGGTAGTGCGGCTTGCCGTCGCCCTGCGGGATGAACTGCCACTTCATGCCCGTCGGGAAGCCGGCGCCGCCGCGTCCGCGCAGTCCGGAGTCCTTGACGTAGGCGATGACGTCGTCGGGGGACATCGCGAGCGCCTTGCGCAGTCCCTCGTAGCCGTCGTGCCGGCGGTAGACGTCGAGCGTCCAGGCCTTCTCCTCGTCCCAGAAGGCCGACAGCACCGGCGCGAGCAGCTTCTCCGGGCTGGTGTCCTTCAGTTCGGGTGCCAAGGTCATCACTCCCCCTCCTCGGCGACGGGCCCCGACGGGTGGGCCGGGTCGGAGGCCGACGTGTCCTGCGGCGCGTCGTGCGAGCTGAGGTGCTCGGTGGGCGACGGCTCGTGCGGCGGGGCGTCCTGCGGCGCCTCGCCGCGCGGGTGCACCACGCGCGCGGGGGCGGCCTCGCCCTTGGCCAGCTTCAGACCGATCAGGGAGGCGGGCCCCGCGCTGCCGGTGGCCTCGACGGCGCCCTCGCGCTCGTCGGGGAAGCCGGCCAGGATGCGGGCGGTCTCCTTGAACGTGCACAGCGGCGCGCCGCGGGTGGGCGCGACCGGACGCCCCTCGCGCAGGTCGTCGACCATGCGCTTGGCGCTCTCGGGGGTCTGGTTGTCGAAGAACTCCCAGTTGACCATCACCACGGGCGCGTAGTCGCAGGCCGCGTTGCACTCGATGTGCTCCAGGGTGACCTTGCCGTCGGCGGTGGTCTCGCCGTTGCCGACGCCCAGGTGCTCCTGGAGCTCCTCGAAGATCGCGTCGCCGCCCATCACCGCGCACAGGGTGTTGGTGCACACCCCGACCTGGTAGTCGCCGCTCGGGCGGCGCCGGTACATGGTGTAGAAGGTGGCGACCGCGGTCACCTCGGCCGTGGTCAGGCCGAGCATGTCCGCGCAGAACCGCATGCCGGTGCGCGTGACGTGCCCCTCCTCCGACTGCACCAGGTGCAGCATCGGCAGGAGGGCGGACCGGGAGTCCGGGTAGCGCGCGACGATCGCCCGCGCGTCGGTCTCCAGCCGGGCCCGGACGTCGTCCGGGTAGGCCGGCGCGGGCAGTTCCGGCATGCCCAGGCTGACGCCCCGCTCGGAAGAAGAGGTGGTCACCGGTCGACGCCTCCCATCACGGGGTCGATGGACGCGACGGCGACGATGACGTCGGCGACCTGGCCGCCCTCGCACATCGCCGCCATGGCCTGAAGGTTGGTGAAGGACGGGTCGCGGAAGTGGACCCGGTAGGGACGGGTGCCGCCGTCGGAGACGACGTGCACCCCGAGCTCGCCCTTGGGCGACTCGACGGCCGCGTAGGCCTGGCCCGGCGGGACGCGGAAGCCCTCGGTGACCAGCTTGAAGTGGTGGATCAGGGCCTCCATGGAGGTGCCCATGATTTGCTTGATGTGGTCGAGGGAGTTGCCCAGTCCGTCGGGTCCCAGGGCGAGCTGGGCGGGCCAGGCGATCTTCTTGTCCTCGACCATGACCGGTCCGGGCTCCAGCCGGTCCAGGCACTGCTCGACGATCCGCAGCGACTGGCGCATCTCCTCCAGCCGGATCAGGAACCGGCCGTAGGAGTCACAGGTGTCGGCGGTCGGGACGTCGAAGTCGTACGTCTCGTAGCCGCAGTACGGCTGGGTCTTGCGCAGGTCGTGCGGGAGGCCGGTGGAGCGCAGGATCGGTCCGGTGGCGCCGAGGGCCATGCAGCCGGCCAGGTCCAGGTGACCGACGTCCTGCATACGGGCCTTGAAGATGGGGTTCCCGGTGGCGAGCTTGTCGTACTCCGGGAGGTTCTTCCGCATCTTCTTGACGAACTCGCGGATCTGGTCGACCGCGCCGGGCGGCAGGTCCTGGGCGAGTCCGCCGGGGCGGATGTACGCGTGGTTCATCCGCAGGCCGGTGATGAGCTCGTAGATGTCGAGGATCATCTCGCGGTCGCGGAACCCGTAGATCATGATCGTGGTGGCGCCGAGTTCCATGCCGCCGGTGGCGATGCACACCAGGTGGGAGGAGAGCCGGTTCAGCTCCATCAGGAGCACCCGGATGATCGACGCGCGGTCCGGCACCTCGTCCTCGATGCCGAGCAGCTTCTCGACCCCGAGGCAGTACGCCGTCTCGTTGAAGAACGACGTCAGGTAGTCCATGCGCGTCACGAACGTGGTGCCCTGGGTCCACGTCCGGTACTCGAGGTTCTTCTCGATGCCGGTGTGGAGGTAGCCGATGCCGCAGCGGGCCTCGGTGACGGTCTCGCCGTCGATCTCGAGGATCAGCCGGAGCACTCCGTGGGTGGACGGGTGCTGCGGCCCCATGTTGACGACGATGCGCTCGTCGTCGGTACGGGCCGCGGTCTCGACGACCTCGTCCCAGTCGCCGCCGGTGACGGTGTAGACAGTGCCCTCGGTGGTCTCGCGAGGGGTGGCGTGCGTGCTCACGAGTACGACCTCCGCTGGTCCGGAGCCGGGATCTGGGCGCCCTTGTACTCGACGGGGATGCCGCCGAGGGGATAGTCCTTGCGCTGCGGGTGGCCCTGCCAGTCGTCCGGCATCATGATCCGCGTCAGGGCCGGGTGACCGTCGAAGACGATGCCGAAGAAGTCGTACGTCTCGCGCTCGTGCCAGTCGTTCGTCGGATAGACGGAGAACAGCGACGGGATGTGCGGGTCGCTGTCCGGCGCGCTGACCTCCAGGCGGATCACCCGGTTGTGGGTGATCGAGCGCAGGTGGTAGACGGCGTGCAGCTCGCGCCCCTTGTCGTTCGGGTAGTGCACACCGCTGACGCCGGTGCACAGTTCGAAGCGCAGCGCCGGGTCGTCGCGCAGGGTCTTCGCCACCCGCACGAGGTGCTCACGCTCGATGTGGAAGGTGATCTCGTCGCGGTCGACGACCGTCTTCTCGATGGCGTTCTCCGGGAGCAGGTCCTGCTCCTCCAGCGCGCCCTCCAGTTCGTCGGCGACCTCGTCGAACCAGCCGCCGTACGGGCGGGCCGCCGGTCCCGGGAGCCGGACCGAGCGGACCAGGCCGCCGTAACCGGAGGTGTCGCCGCCGTTGTTGGCGCCGAACATGCCGCGCTGGACGCGGATCTCCTCGCCGCCCTGTCCGCGCTGGCCGGGGAGGTTCTCGGCGGAGAGCTCCTTCTCGGGGTTCACGCCGTCACCCGGGGTGTTGTTCGCGTCGCTCATCGCAGCAGCCCCTTCATCTCGATGGTGGGCAGGGCCTTGAGCGCCGCCTCCTCCGCCTCGCGGGCCGCCTCCTCGGCGTTCACGCCGAGCTTGGAGCTCTGGATCTTCTGGTGGAGCTTGAGGATCGCGTCCAGCAGCATCTCGGGGCGGGGCGGACAGCCGGGGAGATAGATGTCGACCGGGACGACGTGGTCGACGCCCTGGACGATCGCGTAGTTGTTGAACATGCCGCCCGAGGAGGCGCAGACCCCCATGGAGATCACCCACTTGGGGTTCGGCATCTGGTCGTAGACCTGCCGGAGCACCGGCGCCATCTTCTGGCTGACCCGCCCGGCGACGATCATGAGGTCCGCCTGCCGCGGCGAGCCGCGGAAGACCTCCATGCCGAAGCGCGCCAGGTCGTAGCGGCCCGCGCCGGTGGTCATCATCTCGATGGCACAGCAGGCGAGGCCGAACGTGGCGGGGAAGACGGACGACTTGCGCACCCAGCCCGCGGCCTGCTCGACGGTGGTCAGCAGGAATCCGCTCGGCAGCTTTTCTTCGAGTCCCATGACTTATGGCCCCTCAGTCCCATTCCAGGCCGCCGCGCCGCCATACGTACGCGTACGCGACGAAGACGGTGAGCACGAAGAGCAGCATCTCCACGAGCCCGAAAAGCCCCAGGGCGTCGAAGGTGACGGCCCAGGGGTAGAGGAAGACGATCTCGATATCGAAGATGATGAAGAGCATCGCCGTCAGGTAGTACTTGATGGGGAAGCGCCCGCCGCCGGCCGGCGTGGGGGTCGGCTCGATTCCGCACTCGTAGGCCTCGAGCTTCGCCCGGTTGTACCGCTTCGGACCGATCAGCGTGGCCATGACCACGGAGAAGATCGCAAAGCCTGCCCCGAGGGCTCCCAGTACGAGGATGGGCGCATACGCGTTCACCGCTCCTCGCTCCTCTCAGTCGGCACTGACTGCTGGCGGTTTGCATCGGGCTCACTCGCGCCCCATACGCCCCTCGAACCACGCCCGCCCCGGCGAAGATCGAGAACATGTGAAGCAGGTCACAAGCCCAACCGCTCCGCATCTTATGCCTGTGGGTCTGTGATCTGCGACACGGGGCATTGCACAAGCTTTGTGATCTCCACCACCTGACGAACGATCATGAAGTCGGATGAGCGGTGATCTTCACACGTCAAGCATCCACGCGATCACGAAAGGTGACATCTTGACCGGTCGACGCAGCTCAGAGGGGCCTCGAAGGGGGAGTCTCCATATCAAGACGATTCCTCTGCATGCAAATTGGCGCTGAGCAGGTTGCCTTGATAGAGGCCGCGTTCACACGTCAGGGGGGCCGCGAGGCGCGATGTGGACGTGTGCACGCGTTCACGAAGTCCGAGGTGGCCGAGGGACGCCCTGAGGGCCCCAGTCGTTCCGTGACGTCCATCACACTTCTGAGGACCCCTCAGGAGCGGGGCTTGGCCAACCACCTCAACCGGTGGTAAGCGGGGAGCAATTCGGGCGTAACGATGAAAGTGCGTGATCACGGCCCGGTCACGGCCGCCCGCAATGTCCGTTGTGGCGTCAAAGGAGGGGGTCGGGCGGGGAATTTGGGGCCCCGATTGAACAACTGTGGCGCAGCACACGTTTCTTGAAGATATGAAGCAGCCCCTGGTACCGGTTGTTCCCATGTCCCACACCGCTCACATACGCAGCCACCGGAAGCCCCGCCGCACCGCGACCTCCACGATCGCCGTGCGGGCCGGAGTTGCCGGTGGCGTCCTCAGCACCCTGGCAGTGGCCGGGGCGTCCAGCGCGGCCAGCGCGGCCGAGCCGGTGACGCAGACCCTTGAACTGCCCACCCTGACGGCCGACCTGGCCGCCCAGGTCGCCCAGTCCGCGGACGCCACCCAGCAGGCGGCCGCGAACTACCAGCTGCAGGCCGAGCGTGACGCGGCGGCCGCCGAGGCCGCGAAGCAGGCCAAGGCGGACCTGGCGGAGGCCAAGAAGAAGGCCGAGGCGAGGAAGAAGGCGGCCGAGGAGGCCCGCCAGGCGGCGGCCGAGCGCGCGGCGCGTGACGCCGAGCGCCCCTCGCTCACCACGACCGCGACCGCGAGCGTCTCCGCGCCGTCCAGCGGCAGCGTCGGGACCGTCCTCGCCTTCCTCCAGGCGCAGGTGGGCGACGCCTACGTCATGGGCGCCACCGGCCCCAACGCCTGGGACTGCTCCAGCCTGGTGCAGGCCGCGTTCAAGCAGGTCGGTGTGGACCTGCCGCGCGTCTCCCAGGACCAGTCGATGGTGGGCACCGACATCCCGCTGTCGCAGATCCAGGCCGGCGACATCCTGTACTGGGGCGGCAAGGGCTCCGCGTACCACGTGGGCGTCTACATCGGGAACGGCCAGTACCTGGACGCCGCCAACCCCTCGAAGGGCGTCGTCATCCAGGACCTCTCCGGCTACCCGGCGTCGGGCGCCGTCCGCGTGCTCTGATCCACGCCTTCACGGACCGAAGGGCCGCTGCCTCACCGAGGCGGCGGCCCTCCGTGCTCTCCGGCCCGCCCGCCGGGGCAAGATCACCGTATTGCCCGAATTGCACCCCGAATCGCGCGCGTTGACGGTGCGCCCGGAGCTGTCGCGCCGTCCGCCGCGCCCCGTGACAGGCCCTCACGGGACCCCGGAACCACGACGGGGGCCGGCGGTCCGCCGAGGCGGACTCCGGCCCCCACAGGGGCGTCACAGCGACGCGTGCGTCAGACGGCTGCCTCTCCGTCACGGCCGGCACGGCGGCGCTGGTACGCCACGACGGCCGCGCCGAGCCCCATTGCGAGCACCGCGGCGCCGCTGAGCAGGCCCACACCCTGGGCGCCGGTGAGCGCCAGACCGCCGTCGGCGTCGTCGCCCGGACCGCCGCCGGACGCGGGGTCGGTGCCGTCGTCGTCCGTGCCGCCGCCGGAGCCGTCACCGTCACCGGAGCCGGGGGCCGACGGGTCGCCCGAGGGGCCGCCGTCGGAGCCGCCCGTGCCGTCGTCGCCCGGCTCGCCGGGGGCGTTCAGCACGATCCACGCGACGTCGTTCGACGGGTCGGAGTCGAAGGGGTTGTCCCAGTCGGGCATCGCCACCCGCCCCCTGGCGCCCTCCACGACCTCGTCGACGCGCAGCTCGAACGGGAAGGTGAGCCGGGCGTCCTCCAGCAGCGGGGTCGCCACCGAGCAGCGGTGGCCGGGCACGCTGCCGTCGACGGTGATGGCCCGGCACTGCTTGGGCGCCGTCGTGACGGTCGCCCCCTCGGGCGCGACCACCGTGAAGGAGAACGGCTCCCCGCCGGAGCGGAGCGCGCTGATCCAGGCCGGTCCGTTGTTGGCGAACCCGATCTCCGCCGTGACCGTGTCCCCGGCCTCGCCGGACGCGGAGGCGCCGGTGAGCGCCAGGTCGTAGGTGTTGGTCGTCGGCAGGTCCAGCTCGGCGTACCTGGTGTACTGCGCCGGGTCCGCCTCCCCGGCACGCTCCAGCGTCAGGTCGGGACCGCTGCCCTGCCGGCGGCCCTCACCCCGGTGCAGGGTCTCCGCCTCACCCGGCTCCAGGGGCCGGAACGAGTAGGAGAAGATGTCGTGCAGCGCGAAGTCCGCGGTCCTCACCCGCACCGGACCGGCCGGGGAGTACGCCGCTCCCGCGTCGAGGGTGCCGGGGAAGGTGCAGAGCACCTCGGTGTGCTGACGCAGCAGCGGGCCGGTGTCCACCACGGACGAGGAGCAGTTGCCGAAGTCGTCCGGGAAGGACAGCCCGCGCGAGCCGTACAGCCGCAGCACCGCGCCCTCGGACGGCAGGCCGCCGACGTTCATCACGCCCAGCGGCGGCTCGAAGGTCTCGCCGGCCTTCAGGTCCTTGGGCAGGGAGAGTTCACGGTTCAGCAGCTCCGGGCCGCCGACGCGCACGTCGACGGTGAGCGGCGTGAAGTCCAGGCCCTCACCCTCGCCGGTGACGACGATCTTCCCGGTGTCGCCGGCCTCGCTGTCGTCGGAGAGGTCCAGCCGGATGCCGCCGACGCGGTTGAAGGTCGTGCCCGCGTACAGGTCGTAGCCCGTGCACACCGCGACCAGGCCGTCGGCCTCACAGGGCAGGTCGGCCCGCGCGACGCCCTTCAGCCCACGGGCGTCGATGCGGATCGTGTACTCCCCGCGGTGCACCGACGGGACCTCGCCGTCGCCCTCGAACTCCTCGCCCGGGACGTCGATCCGCAGGTCGACCTGCGGCTCCGTGGGGTCGCCGTTGTCCGAGTGGAGGGACAGGTCCACCCGGTCCTCGCCCGTGATCACCACCGGGAGGGGTGCCTCGGCCGCATGGGCCGCGCCCTGGACCCCGGCCGCGGCCAGCGCCGTGGCGCCTGCCGCCCCCAGCGCCGCGAGCCGCGCGCGCAGCCGTCTCGCCTGCTGTGTCATGAAAAGGCTCTTTCGTCGAACGAGACGTGCCCGGCTGGGTCACGTCCCGTTCGACACCGCCCGGAGTCGATCAGTTGTTCACGGACGCGTCACACGACGATCACGATCCGGCACCGCGTCCGGAGATGCCGGACATGCCCGCCGACTCCGGTCGCGCGCCCGCTGGTTCACGCCTTCGGGGCCACCTTGCTCAGGCCGTTGATGATGCGGTCCATCGCGTCGCCGCCGGTCGGGTCGGTCAGGTTGGCGAGCAGCTTCAGCGTGAACTTCATCAGCATCGGGTGCGTCAGGCCGCGCTGGGCGGCGATCTGCATGACCTTCGGGTTGCCGATGAGCTTCACGAAGGCGCGGCCGAGCGTGTAGTAGCCCCCGTAGGTGTCCTTCAGGACGCGCGGGTAGCGCTGGAGGGCGATCTCCCGCTGGGCCGGGGTGGACCGCGCGTGCGCCTGCACGATGACCTCGGCGGCGATCTGCCCGGACTCCATCGCGTAGGCGATGCCCTCGCCGTTGAACGGGTTCACCAGGCCGCCCGCGTCGCCGACGAGCAGCAGGCCGCGCGTGTAGTGCGGCTGGCGGTTGAAGGCCATGGGGAGCGCGGCGCCGCGGATCGGGCCGGTCATGTTCTCGGGGGTGTAGCCCCAGTCCTCCGGCATGGACGCGCACCAGGCCTTGAGCACCTCTCGCCAGTCCAGTTCCTTGAAGGAGTCGGAGGTGTTGAGCACACCGAGGCCGACGTTGGAGGTGCCGTCGCCCATGCCGAAGATCCAGCCGTAGCCGGGCAGCAGCCGGTCCTGCGGGCCGCGCCGGTCCCACAGCTCCAGCCAGGACTCCAGGTAGTCGTCCTCGTGGCGGGGCGAGGTGAAGTACGTGCGCACGGCGACGCCCATCGGGCGGTCCTCGCGCCGGTGCAGGCCCATCGCGAGGGACAGCCGGGTGGAGTTGCCGTCGGCGGCCACCACCAGCGGGGCGTGGAAGGTGACCTCCCGCTTCTCCTCGCCGAGCTTGGCCTTGACGCCCGTGATGCGGCCGGTGCGGTCGTCGATGACCGGCGCGCCCACGTTGCACCGCTCGTACAGCCGGGCGCCCGCCTTCTGCGCCTGCCGGGCGAGCTGCTCGTCGAAGTCGTCGCGCTTGCGCACGAGCCCGTAGTCCGGGAAGGAGGCGAGATCCGGCCAGTCGAGCTGGAGGCGGACGCCGCCGCCGATGATGCGCAGACCCTTGTTGCGCAGCCAGCCGGCCTCCTCGGAGATGTCGATGCCCATCGCCACGAGCTGTTTGGTGGCGCGCGGGGTCAGGCCGTCGCCGCACACCTTCTCGCGCGGGAACTCGGTCTTCTCCAGCAGGAGGACGTCGAGGCCGGACCGGGCCAGGTGGTAGGCGGTGGTGGAGCCGGCTGGCCCCGCGCCCACGACGATCACATCTGCGGTGTTGTCGGAGAGGGGCTCGGTCACGGCGGGATCTCCCCAGAGTTCGAAATCTTCGTGCCGACCGGCACTGGACACAGGCAGTCTATTCAGCGGACGTGATCACCCGGCTGAAGGGCTGCCCCGTGAACCGAGCACTCCCCGCCGTACGGCTGCGGGTTCCCACCGACGAGGACGCCGTCACCTGGCACCGCGTCTTCGCCCACCCCGACGTCATGGAGTTCCACGGCGGCCGGCCGGCGGAGCTGTCGGTCTACGAGGAACTCACCGCCCGCCAGCGGCGGCACGACGCCGAGCTGGGCTTCTGCCTGTGGAGCATCCTCGACGAGAACGGACAGGTCATCGGCTTCACCGGCGCCCAGCCCTGGGAGCGCGAGTGGGGCCCCACGGGCGAGATCGAGATCGGCTGGCGGCTCGCCCGCGAGCACTGGGGCAAGGGCTACGTCACGGCGGCGGCCCTGCAGACGCTGGACCGGGTGCGGGCGGCGGGCCTGACGGACGTGGTGGCGCTGGTGAAGGCCGGCAACTCCCGCTCGATCGCGGTGACACGGCGGCTGGGCATGCGGCTCGCGGAGACGCTCACGACGCCCGTGTCCGAGGTCGAGGCCCACGTCTACCGCCTGGACCTCTGACACACCCCTCCTGCGGTTACGCTGAGTGGCATTTTGTCACGGATCATCACGCAGTGCTTCCGTCGGGCGCTCCCCCGGCCTACCCTGCCGGTACCGCTGGGGGTGACGTCCATGCGTATGACACCCGAGGGACACGGGACCGGCGACGTGCGCGTGCCGCGCCTGGTCGGGCTGATGGCCGTCGACGCGCGCGAGTCGGCCCGCGCGCGGGGCCTGGTCGTCGACGCGCCCGGCCGGCCGGACTTCCCGCACACCGTCGTGGACTACGTGGTCCGTCAGTACCCGCAGCCCGGCACGCCCGTGCCCCGCCACTCCGTGGTGCACGTGTGGCTGGACTTCGGCGAGGGCGAGGGCGGCGGAGGGGTGCGCGAGCCACGCGGTCCGCTGCCGCCGCCGGGCGGGCTGCGGCGCGAGCTGGAGGAACCGGGAACGGGGGTGCCGCTGGTGGTGCTCAGCTCTCCTTGAAGCCCCGGTGCAGTGCCACCACGCCGCCGGTGAGGTTGCGCCAGGCCACCTTGGACCAGCCGGCGCCCTTCAGCCGCTCGGCCAGCGCGGGCTGGTCGGGCCAGGCGCGGATGGACTCGGCGAGGTAGACGTACGCGTCCGGGTTCGACGACACCGCGCGGGCGACGGGCGGCAGCGCCCGCATCAGGTACTCGGTGTAGACCGTGCGGAACGGCGTCCACGTCGGGTGCGAGAACTCGCAGATGACGATGCGCCCGCCGGGCCGGGTCACCCGGTGCATCTCGCGCAGCGCCGCGTCGGTGTCCTGCACGTTGCGCAGGCCGAAGGAGATGGTGACGGCGTCGAACACGTCGTCCTTGAACGGCAGCCGGGTCGCGTCGCCCGCCGTGTACGGCAGCCAGGCGTTGGCCCGCTTGCCGACCCGGAGCATGCCCTGGGAGAAGTCGCAGGGCACGACGTAGGCGCCGGTGCGGGCGAAGGGCAGGGAGGAGGTGCCGGTGCCGGCCGCCAGGTCCAGGACCTTCTGCGCGGGACGGGCGTCGACCGCCTCCGCGACCTCCTTGCGCCAGCGCCGGTCCTGTCCGAGGGACAGCACGTCGTTGGTCAGGTCGTACCGTTCCGCGACGTCGTCGAACATCGAGGCGACTTCGTGCGGCTGCTTGTCCAGGGATGCGCGGGTCACGGGGTCATTCTTGCAGCCCGCCCGTCCGGCACAGGCGTCGGCTCGTCCCGGGCCGTACGGCCTCCCCTCCCGGCGACCGGTACCGCGTACCGTGTGAGTTCCGCCCGGGAGCACACGAACCCGGCCGTCCGCCCGGAATCCCCGGCGCGTTCGGGGACACGTTGGCGGGGTGAGGACCGCCGGCCGTGGGGTCAGCGGCGCCGGTGGACCAGGCGGCCGCCGACCACGGTGGCCACGCAGGTGGACGCGCCCTGCCGGACCAGGGCGTCGCGGTCCGGCACGTCGAACACCGCGAACCGGGCGGGGCCCCCGGCGGTGAGGGCCGGCAGCAGCACCAGCGGCACCGGGGAGAGCGACGGGGTCCCGGGGAGCGTGGCCGGGCGGGCCCCGACGGCGAGTCCCGCCCTGCGCACCGCGTCCAGGGCCTCACGCCCGCGGATCTCCCCGGCGACCGCGACCGTCCCGTGGGCCAGCAGGCGCTGCACCCCGCGGCGCGCGCTGGCGCCCCGTGCGGTGGGCGCGGAGGCGAGGAGGGCTCGCGCCCGCAGCCCGAACAGCGGCTCGGTGCCGAGCCGGTCGGCCTCGCGCGGGTCGGGGTGGTAGGCCTGCTCCAGCAGTTCCGGACCGTACGGGTTGAGCAGGCCGGGTGTCAGGATGCCGGGCCACCGCCGCACCCGGGCGTCGGGGTGCGCGGCGGCCAGTTCGTCGTAGGGGCCGACGGCCGCGAGGTGCGCGCCGTCGACCAGGACGGCGGTCCCGGGTGAGGCCTCGGCGACGTGAAGGGTCAGCACGGGCCGGTCAGTTGGCGGGCAGGAGCTTCAGCTCCGGGTGGGCCGTGCCCCCCTCGATGGCGGTGGACGAGATGTGCGAGACCACGCGGTCGTCGACCGGGTCGTTCGCCGGGTCGTCGTGCACCACCAGGTGCTCGTACGTCGTGGAGCGCTGCGCCGGGACCCGGTCCGCCTTGCGGATCAGGTCGATGATCTCCAGCCGGTTGGAGCGGTGCTTGGCGCCGGCCGAGGAGACCACGTTCTCCTCGAGCATGATCGAGCCGAGGTCGTCCGCGCCGTAGTGCAGGGAGAGCTGGCCGACCTCCTTGCCGGTGGTCAGCCAGGAGCCCTGGATGTGCGCCACGTTGTCCAGGAAGACCCGGGCGACGGCGATCATCCGCAGGTACTCGAAGAGCGTGGCCTGGGTGCGGCCCTTCAGGTGGTTGTTCTCCGGCTGGTACGTGTACGGGATGAACGCCCGGAAGCCGCCCGTGCGGTCCTGCACGTCGCGGATCATCCGCAGGTGCTCGATCCGCTCGGCGTTGGTCTCGCCGGTGCCCATCAGCATGGTGGAGGTGGACTCCACGCCCAGGTTGTGGGCGATCTCCATGATCTCCAGCCAGCGCTCGCCGGACTCCTTCAGCGGGGCGATCGCCTTGCGCGGACGCTCCGGGAGCAGTTCGGCGCCGGCGCCGGCGAAGGAGTCGAGACCGGCCGCGTGGATCCGCGTGATCGCCTCCTCGACGCTCACCTTCGAGATCCGCGCCATGTGCTCGACCTCGCTCGCCCCCAGGCTGTGGATGACGAGCTGCGGGAACTCCTTCTTGATGGCCGCGAAGTGCTTCTCGTAGTACTCGACGCCGTAGTCCGGGTGGTGGCCGCCCTGGAACATGATCTGCGTGCCGCCCAGTTCCACGGTCTCCGCGCAGCGGCGCAGGATGTCGTCGAGGTCGCGGGTCCAGCCCTTGGCGGTGTCCTTGGGGGCCGCGTAGAACGCGCAGAACCTGCACGCCGTGACACACACGTTCGTGTAGTTGATGTTCCGCTCGATGATGTACGTGGCGATGTGCTCGGTGCCCGCGTACCGGCGGCGGCGAGCCGCGTCGGCGGCGGAGCCCAGAGCGTGCAGCGGGGCGTCGCGGTAGAGGACCAGGGCCTCTTCGGGGGTGATCCGCCCACCGGCGGCGGCACGGTCGAGGACGGGCTGAAGGTCGGCCTTCTCGGTCACCGGTGTCCCTTTCGCAGGGGTGTGGACGGACGGAATCAGCGTACGTCAGCCGGTTGGACCCGTTGACGTCAGGCCGTGTACGCGCCGATCAGCAGACCCGCGAAGGCCCCGCTGATCAGGAACGGGCCGAAGGGGATCGACGTCTTGCGGCCCGCCTTGCGGGCGACGACGAGCGCGCCGCCGTACAGCGCCCCGCACAGGAACCCGGCGAGGGTGCCGAGCAGCACGGTGGGCCAGCCGTACCAGCCGAGGACCGCGCCCGCGCCGAGCGCCAGCTTCACGTCGCCGAAGCCCATCCCGGCCGGGTTGATCAGGAACAGCGCGAAGTAGCCGGCGCCGAGCGCGAGCGCGCCGAAGATGGCGGTCGTCCACTCCCCGGCGTGCTCGGGGACCAGCGAGGTCAGGCCCAGCAGCGCCAGGGCGGTCGCGGCGAACGGCAGGGTGAGCGGGTCGGGCAGCCGCTGCACCCGGAAGTCGACCATGGCGAGCAGCACGCCCGCCGGCGCCAGCAGCAGCCACACCGCCAGCTCCGGCCGGGTCCCGGTCGCGGCGGCGAGCGCCGCGCACACCAGCGCGGTGACCGTCACGGGGACGGCGGCGCCCGATCCGTACGGGGCTCCCGCGCACGCCCGGCAGCGGGCCGGGCCGAGCCAGCCGGTGAGCGGGTGCCCCCGCGGGCACGCCGTGCGCCACTCCTCCCCGGCCGGGACGGCGAACCGGTGGGCGGCGCGGGGCAACAGCGCGCCGGCCGCCGCGCCCCACAGCGCGGCGACGGCGACCAGCGCGTACTCCAGCCCGTCGGTCATTCCGTACGGCCGCTCAGCCGGCCGCCGCGACGGCGTCGCGCCACGTCGGCAGCAGTTCGTCGAGCAGCGCCTCGGTGCGGGGCGGCAGCCCGCGCGCCCCACTGCGGGTCAGCAGGTCGGACGCGAGGGCGGTGAGCCGCTCCGGGTCGTCCAGGGCGTGGGTGGCGCGCAGCAGCTCGTTCCACAGCCGCTCGTCGGACGGGGCGGTGCGCAGCGCGGCGTTCAGCGCCTCGATGGCCTTCTCCGCGCGGTTCTTCTCCATGTGGAACTCGGCGAGCGCCAGCCCGGTGTCCGCGACGAGCAGCGGGAGCTGCGCGTCGACGATCTCGTGGGTCAGCCAGCGGTAGCGGCCCTCGGGCCGGTCGGCGAGGAGCGGGCCGCGCACCAGCACCAGCGCGTCGGTGAGCAGCCGCCCGCGCACCGCACGGCTGTCGACGCCCTTGCCCCGCGTCGCCTCGTGGTACAGCGAACGCAGCACGTCCAGGTCGGACACCACGGACTTGGCGAGGGTGAGCCGGCCGGCGTCGTCGGTGCGCAGCCGCGGGGTGCCGTCGGGGTCGGTGCCCAGCCAGTCCCGCAGCCGGTCCAGGAGCGCCTCGCGCACGTCGTCGGTGACGCCGCGCGGCCACAGCGCGGAGGACAGCACCCGCGGATGCACGCCCTCACGGTGCAGGAGCAGCAGCGCCAGCGCCTCGTGCAGCAGCGCGCTCCGCTCGCCGTCCGGCGTCTCCAGGCCGATGATCTCGTACGGTCCGACCAGCCGCGCGTACACCGCGGGCCGGCCCTGCTCGCTGATGTCGACGAGGAACGGCGGGGTGGTGCCGGGCCCGTCGGGGCCGTGCTCCGGGTCGGCGTCGGTGAACAGCTCGACAACCGCGCGCCGCTCGGCGGCGGGCAGGAGCTGCGCGTCGAGTTCGAGGCCGAGCAGCGGGGCGAGCAGCCGGCCCTCGCCGGTGATCTCCATCTCCCAGGCGGCGCCCGGCAGATCACCGCTGCCGGTGCCGACGAGGTAGCCGATGCCGAGGCGGCTCGCGTCGGCGGCGAGTTCGGCGAGCGTCATCGCGTCCTCGGGGGACGGCTCGGCGGCCAGCAGCACCAGGTGCGGGGCCCAACGGGTGTGCTGGGCGGGGCCGGTGCGGCCGGTGAGCACGGAGTCGTGGCCGGCGGCGCCGAGCGCGCCGCGCCGCTGTCGGGTCTCCGCCTCCATCGTCTCGATCAGCGCCTCGATGCCGTCGAGGTGGCGCAGCCGGCTGGGCGCGAGGGCGGTGAGGTCCTCGCCGAACCCGACGAGGGTGATGGTCATACGGTCCGACCAGCCGTTGGTCGCGAGTTCGGCGGCGACGGACGCGAACACCGCCGCGCGGTCCTCCTCACGGCCGCTCAGCGACACGATGCCGGGGACCGACTCCAGGTTGAGCAGCAGCCGGGAGTCGTCCATCGTGCCGAGGCTGACCAGGCCGGGGTAGGGCGCGGCCGTGTCGACGTCCTCGTACGTCTCGGCGTCGGCGCGGGCCAGCATCCAGAACGTCTGGTCCTGCCCGAGCTGCCACGGGGACGGCGGCTTGCCGGACGGCTGGGCGAGCTGGAGGTGCAGGTCGCCGTTGCTCATCCAGGCCGCGTAGACCGTGGGCAGCGGACGGGACTCGGCGGCCAGCGACGCGGCGAGCCCGCGCAGCGACCGGTCCAGCAGTCTTACGCCCTCGGGGTCGGCGCCGACCAGCAGCGCGTCCTGCACGTCGAGGGCGTCGCCGGTGGGCGTGGGCGGCTCCATGCCGCGCCGGCCGCCGATGCCGGCGAACGCCGACTGCCACAGGGCCTGGCGGCGCCGGTGACCGAGCGCCCCGAGCAGACCGGCGGCGAGCAGGGGCGCGGTCAGCAGGGCCTCGGGCAGCCCGAAGGACGAGGAGTCCTGGGCGGGCGTGGCGACCTGGTCCGGCGCGGGGCGCTGGAGGTCGGCGTGGCCGGTCCCGGGGGCGGGGCGCTGCTGGGGCAGGTCGACGTGGGCGGTGCCGCCGCCGCTGCCTTCGTCGCCGCTGCCCTGTGCCTGGTCGCCGCCCTGTTCCTGGGCCCCGTCGCCGGTTCTGGCGTAGTCGCTGATCTGCTGGCGCACCTCGGGCGACACCTCGGGGGCGTCGTCCGGCATCTCGACGAGGTCGCCGCCACGCGCGTCGCCGGGCATCTCCATGATCCAGCCGGGCCGGATCAGACTGGCCTCGGACAGCCGCGAACCGTCCGGCTGCGCACGGTCCTTGTTGAGCTCGAAGATCTCCTTGTAGCGGCGGCCGTCGCCGAGGTGGCGCTCGGCGATCTCCCACAGGGAGTCGTGGTGACGCCCCTCCGGCGGCTGGATCCGGTAGAACTTCGTGTCGCCCTGCTTCTTGGCGGCGGGCGCCGCCTCGGTGTGCGAGGCCTGTTCGGCGACCGCGGCCGCGGTGCCGGCCGCCTGCTCCTGCTGCTGGGCGAAGAGACCCGGCGTCTGCTGGGCGGCGGCCACGGTGGGCCGCTGGTTGTCGTCGTAGGTCTGGCCGAGCTGCGCGAGCGAGGGCGTGAAGCTGGCGGCGGTCGCGCCGACGAGCAGCAGCGCGGCGACGAGCTGCCGGGCGAGCAGCTGGCTCGGCCCGGCCCCGGGCACCCGCCCCGGCACGCCGACGCCCGACAGCGCGGCCTTCATCTCCACCAGCACACAAGCGGTGAACTGCGCCCAGGCGAGCCAGACGACGAACGTGAGGATGGAGAGGAACGTCGAGACGGAGATGTCCTGCTTGAGCCACTCCATCGGCTCGAACGTCTCCGGGAACGGCCATCCCGCCGTCATCGCCAGCGCCACCGGCACCCCGACGAGCAGCACGGCCAGCGCCACGAACGCGAGGAACGCCTTCACGAAGTCCCCGAACGTCCGCCGGCGCACCCGCACCGGCTGCGGCGTGCGGTTCCTCGGAGCCGTCGAGCTGGACGGGCTGGGACTGCGGCGTCGCGGCATGGCGGGTGTCCTGGGTGTGGGAGGAAGGGGTCATCGGGACTACGGGGATCTTATTGACTCGAATGGCCGCAGTCGAAGGGGTACGGCCGCTCTCCGCGTCGGCGGCCCGTCCGACGCGGCGCACTGTGGCCGCGAACGCCCTCACGCGGCCACGGCGCACTCGCAGCAGGGGCAACCCTGCCGTCCCCTCGGCCTCACCTCACGTCCGCGGCTCGGGCTGGACGTCCGGCCCGGCCCAAGCCGTACCCTGCTGAAAGGTGAGGGCCGGCCGCGGGATTCCGAGGGGGAGTTCACATGGGTGAGGGAAAGAGCGATCTCGCGCTTCCGCTGTCCGATCTGGAGGACTACGGGCGCCGCCTGCGGTCGCTGAAGAAGCGGATGAACCACACGAAGAAGCTCTTCGACTCGTACAAGGACGACATCGGCGACGGCAGCGTCAACGACGCGCTGTCCGACTTCGAGTCGAACTGGGAGGACGGGCGCGAGGACATCACGCAGCAGCTCGACGCGCTCGCCGACATGTCCGACGCGGTGGTCCGTGAGTTCAACAAGCTCGAGAACGAACTGACCAAGCAGGTCAACGAGAAGATGACCGTGGAGGACAAGCGGGAGAAGAAATGAGTGCGGCCCCGGTCCGCGAACGGACCGGGGCCGGGTACGGCACTCAGACCATCGTGGTGCGCACGGCGTCCGCGTGGCCCACCGAGCCGCCGAGACCGGCGGAGACGCTGAGGGGACCCGCTTCGGCGTACACACCCACGCCGACGGAACCGTGGCCGAGGACGACGGCCGCGCCGGCGTCGAAGCCGGCGGAGACGGACTGGCCGCCGGAGACGCCGTCCAGGTCGGCGTCGGAGAGTTCGGCGGTTTCCACCCGGGGGGCGAGGTTCATGGGGGCGCGTTCCCTTCGTATCGGACAATGCGTCGCGGAATGTCCGTCGATTTCCGTCACGGAAGGTCGGACCAGGGAAATCCCCGGTCCACGACGAACGAACAGCACCACCTGATCAAAGCACGCGGAGATGCGCCCGACCAGCGCCGTCCGGACTGCGGCCCGCCCCCGCACGCCCCCCACGTCACAGGTGTGACGGGAACAGCGTGGAAAGGTCGCAGACCCTTCACACTCAATTGATCGGTATCCCCCCTCGGCGCGGTCGCGGCCGGCGAATTCGCGTGGTCGAGTAAACAGTTCGAGGTGTAGTCGTGAACCCTGTGCCGATTCCCGGGATTTCTTCGTCGAGCCGCCCGCCGCTCAGAGCTTCAGCGTCCGCGCGATGCCGTCCACGATGCCTTCGAGGGGTTCGTCGAGGACCGGTTCGGTCCAGGACACCATCAGGGTGACGGCCGCGTCGGTCGTCGGCGGGCGGACGCCGTGGAAGAGGGTGCGGACCACCGGACGCGGCCCGAACAGCCGCTTGCGCTCCTCGACGAGGTTCTGCCGGATGCGTACGGCGTCCCCCAGCGGCAGCCGCACGCGGCGGACGTCCGGCGGCCCGAAGTCCGTCGCGGACATCGACTCGGCGAGCAGGTCGAGGGTCACCTCGGGGTACGTCTCGTCGGGGTGGATCGCGTCCAGTTCCAGCACCGCGGCCACGGTCCGGTGCCCGCTGATGTACCAGCCGAACGCGCCCAGCGGCTCCCGGCTCCGGCTGTCGGCCGCCGCGCGTTCCAGATCGCGGGCGAGCGCCCGGGCGTTGCCCTTCTCCCCGTCGCGCGCGTACCGCTCGACGAGCTCCTCCGCCTGGTACCTGGCCCAGTAGGACAGGTCGATCGTGCCGGTCACCGGGAACGGCACCCAGTCCTCCGAGCACTCCAGGCCCAACGTCGACAGGTCGTCGGTCATCGGCGGGTTCACTCCGTCCAGGTCAGCGAGGAGGCGATGGCGTCGAAGAGGCCGGCCATGGCGTCGGCGACGGGTTCCAGCGGGGTGGAGAAGGTGAGCAGCAGGTACTGGGCGCTGCCGGGGACGGGCACGTGGTACTCCACCGCGACGGAGGCACGCTGCCCGTCCCGCCGCTCCCGCTCGGTGGGCCGCGTGGTGGACCGGACGCGTACGGCGGTGCCGGCGGCGAGCTCCTCGACGCTCACCTTCGTGTCGTCCTCGTCCGGTTCCGCGCCCTTCGCGAACGCCGCCGCGAGGTCGTGCGGCGACAGCGGCTCGGGGCCGCGCAGCGGGGCGAGGCTCACCAGCAGCGAGGCGGGGACGGTGAGCGGTCCGGCCTCCTGGAAGCTGAGGTACAGCTCGATGCCGCCGCCGCGGTAGGCCTCGGCGGCCCGGCGGCGCAGATCCGCGCGCATCTCGTCCTTGAGGTGCGGGGCGTTGTCGACGCCCTGGAAGCGGCGTTCCACCAGCGCGTCGACCGACCGGTCCCGCTGTTCGGGGTCGAGGAGGATCCGGAACCAGCCGTCGGGCAGCAGGAGTCGGTAGTCGGACGGTGGTCCGTCGTGCTCGGGTCGGGTCGTCATCGCCGGGCCTCCTCGTTCGTCGTACGCTCCGCCGCGGTCCGGTCGAGCACCAGCCGTCCGCGCAGTTCGTGCACGGCGTACGGCACGGCCTGCAGGACGAGACCGAGCGCCCCCGCGGCCACGGCGACGGCCGCGGGTCCGGGCGCCGTGCCGGCGACGCGGATGCCCTGGATCACGGAGAAGAGGTTCCCGAAGGCCATGACGGCGGTCGACGAGACTCCCGCCGCCGTGCCGGGAAAGCGTGCCATCCGGCGGGCGTCCCGGCCGGTGCGGGGCAGCAGCCCGGTGCCCAGCACCGGTCCCTTCGGCCAGGTCCGCTTCCCGCCGAGCCGGCGTTCGGACACCGCGAGGCCCGGGGCGCCGCACAACCGCGACCACCCGTCGGCGCCGTCCGCGCCGCCGAACCACAGGTCCCAGGGGAACACCGCCCGTACCTGCTCGCCCGGCCCCCGCAACTCCGCCCCGACCGGCCGTCCGGTCCCGTCGAGCACCTTCACCAGCCGCGTCACCGCGTGCGCGCCTGTGCGGGGGAACCAGTACTCCTGGCCGCCGAGGTCCCGCAGCACCAGATCGCGGTCCTGCACCCGCACCTCGGTGTCCCGCAGGAACCGGACCGTGGCCCCGCTCCCGGGCGCCGGGTCGGGCGTGACGCGTTCGAGGACCGTCACCCGGCGGCGCCCTGCCCGCAGCCGGGTCCAGGCGCGCAGCGCCAGCCGCGCCACCGGCCCGCACAGGGCGGTGAGGGCGAGCAGCAGCACGAGCCGGCCGGGCACGGTGTCGGAGAAGACGACCACGGTGAAGGCGGAGAACCACAGCGTCCCGGCGACGCCGCGCACGCACCAGTACCAGAGCGGGAATGCGGGGCCTGGCCCGAGGGAGACGCCTCCCTTCCCCGAACCTGCCCGAGGGTCGCTCCGGTCCCGCGCGACGTGCAGCGGCACGCCCGCGGCCTTCAGCAGCCCGGCCACGCCCGTACGCTCCAGCAGTTGCTCCCCCTGCACGGCACGCTCCGGAAGCGCGGGCGCCTCCGGCAGCCAGTCACCGAGGGGGATGCGGGCGACCTGCGCCCCGTCCCGGTCCTGAAGCCGCACCTCGCCCCAGGCGTCGGGACGGCCGGGCTCGTCGCGTCCGGCGTCCGCGGGCGCCGCGTCGACGAACACCGCGCGGGCGACACCGCCGTCCCCGACCGGCACCCGGCGGGTACGGCCCCGGGCGCGCAGCACGAGCGCGCCGTCCTCCACGGACAGCCGTGAGCCGTGACACCGTTCGAGCCCGGGACCGCGCCCCGCGGCCGGCCGGAGAGCGGGCGCCTCGGTCACGGGGTGACCTTGTCGGCGACCGAGGTCACCGCGCCGTAGGCGCCCTCGGAGCCGGCGAGCACACCGGTGGCGGTGGAGCCCGCCCAGACGTTGGTCTGGCCGGTGAAGTTGTTCAGGGCGTTGCTGACCGCGGGGAACTCGCGGGCGGCCGGGGCGATGCCGTCGAGCCCGGCGGCCGTGCGGGCGAGGTCCGGGTCCAGGGTGCCGGCGGACCGGGGGGCCGCCATGCCGCTCAGCCCCTCACGCCAGCCCTCCCGGGAGAAGGCGTTGCGGATGGATTTCACGCCGTCGACCGTATCCCGGGCCAGGGCGGACGGGCTGAAGCCCTCCTTGAGGTTGCTCCAGTTCGGCAGCTTGCCCTTGGGCATGGTGGCCATGGCGCGGGCCGCGTCCTTGCCGCGGACCGACCCCTGCGCGCCGCGGTTGGCGAGGTTCCACGCCTTGTTGGTCTTCATGCCGGACCGCACGGCGTTCTTGTAGAGGTTGCTGCGGGCCAGCGCCTTGCCGCCGGCGGCCACGCCCTTGGCGCCCGCCATCGCGGCCCGGCCGAGGCCGAAGGTGGCGACACCGACGGCGTCCAGGATGACGGACTTCCAGCTGCCCTCACCGCCGAGCACCAGCACCAGGTCGGTCGCCAGGGCGACGACGCTGGCGACCAGCGCGACGGCGTTCGCGACGACGGCGATCGCCTGGCCGATGACGGGGATCCAGCCGAGCGCGAGCGCCGCCACCCCGGCCCAGAGGGCGATGCGTCCCGCCCATTTGGAGATTTCCTTGAGCCAGCCGGCGTTCTCGTGGACCCAGTTCTTGAACTTGTCCTTCCAGCCGTCCTTCAGCCCGTCGTTCTCGATGACGTCGTGGATCGCGTCGGCGGCCGCCTGCGCGGCGCGGTCACGGATGCCCTTGGCCGCCGCCAGCGCCTTCTTCGCGTCGGCCAGTGCGGACGTCGCCGCCTTCTGCCGGTCGGTGTGCCGCTCGCGGTCCGGGTCGTCGTCCGGGGTGTCGTCCGGCAGCCCGTCCAGGGCCCGGCGCGCGCTCCCCAGGCTCTCGTCGGCCTGCTCGGCGTCCTTCAGCGCCTGGTCGGCCATCTGCTGGGCGCGGTGCAGCTCCGAGGCGAACTCGTTGCTGCACACGCCCTCGCGCACCTGGGTGCCGAGCGCCTGCGCGGCCTCGTCGTACCGCTTGAACGCCTTGCGCAGCTTGCCGCTCGCGCCCTCGGCGGCGCCGCGGAACTCCGTGGCGGTCTTGCCCTTCCAGTTCTCCACCGACGCCAGCGCCTCGATCTCGCGGGCCTCCTTGTCGATGGCCTCGGCGGTCTTGCGCAGCTGCCGTCCGAGCCGGGCGACGGTCTCCGGGTCCCCGGGTATCGGGTCGGCGGACTCGTCGAGCACGGCCCAGCGGTGGGCGGCCGGTCTGGCGGTCATCGGCCCGCTCCCTTCGGCTGGTCCTTGTCGGTGCGCCGGAGCGCCTCGGCGAGCTCGTGGTCGAGGGTCTCGTACGACTGGGCGGCGGACTTGGTGATCCCGTGCAGCTTCTCCAGCTCCTCGGTGAGCTGTCTGCGGTGGATCTTCCAGTTGTCGGCGAAGGTGTCGAAGGCGTCCAGGATCTTGTCCGAGCCGAGGTCGTCGACGCCGTACCCCTCGGCGGGGTTGGCGCGTTCGGCGAAGGTGTCGCGGATGCGCCCGAGCGAGCGGGCGGTCTCCTTGATCCGCGCGATGTCGGCTTCCTGGTCTCCCACCGTGTCCTCCTTGCCCGTGCCGTCCGGCCGGTGCGGCGTCAGCCGACCTCGTTCTCCGCGACCGCCTGCCCCCGCACCACCACGTCGCCGCCGTAGAACATCCCCGTGAAGACGGGCGAGTACGTGAGCTGGACCTCGACCTCGACGGCGTCGACCGTCGTCGTCACGCAGTGGGTGGCGGCGATGTCGGGGCCGGACATGTCCATCTCGCGGGCGAAGGCCTTCACGCGGGCGTCGCAGTTCTGGAAATTGATGGGGGCGGGGCCGCCCTCGTTGTCGTAGAGGGCCTCGCGGTCGATGTCCTGGGCGGCGTAGCGGGCCGCCTGTTCCGCGATGTCCGCCGCGCGCTCCCGCTTGGAGATCGACATGCCGCCGTCGATGACGAAGGCCGCCAGGGAGAGGAAGACCAGCGCGAAGATGATGACCGCGCCGGCGCCCGAGCCGCGGTCGTCCAGCCGCCGGGCGCGGTCCGCGAGCCAGGTCCGGACGCGTGCGCGCGAAGGTACGGGTGCGTGCGGACCCAACTCCGGTGCGCGTGCGCCGCCTTGGGATACGCGTGCCCTCACGCCGTCCTCCGGTACGGGTCGAGCGGCGAGCTGAAGCTCGCGGTGAGCGTCGTCGGGATGTCCAGGCCCAGCATGGCGAGGCCCCGCACCTCGCAGCTCACCTGAACGCTGAACAGGGTGTCCGGTTCGAAGCCCTGGCTGGTCTGGACGACGGTCACCGGGCCGGAGCAGACGTCCTCGAGGTTGGCCTCCGCCGCCGCCCGCGCCTCGGCCATCGCCGTCGCGTGGTCCTTCTGGATCGACCCCGCACGCGCCGCGTCCCGCGCCGCCCCGTCCAACGCGCCGCGTCCGTCGACCAGTTGCCCGAAGGCCACCAGGACGAGGATGAACAGGATCATGACCGGCGCGAGGATGACGACCTCGACGGTGGACAGACCCCGGTCGCCGGAGTCCTGCCGGACGGCGCGCGGAAGGGAACGGCGCATCAGTTCTCCCCCTCCTGCACGAACCGCTCCACCGGCCCCACCGACTGCGCGTGCACCGTCAGGTCCAGGCCCGGGAACACCGTCGGGATGCGCGCGGTGATCTCCACGCCGACCGTGTTCTGCTCCGGCTGGAGCATCTTCACGTCCGGGGCGATGACCAGCTGCGGGCCCAGCTGCCGGATGTAGCTGTCCACCACGTCCCGTGCCTCGCCCCGCCAGCCGCCCGGTTCGGCGTCCGCCGTGGCCCGCGCCTTGCGCGCGCCCGCCTGCGCCGCCGCCTGGGCGACGTGATCGGCGAAGAAGTACAGCGCGAACTGCACCGTCGCGAAGATCATGAAGAACAGGACGGGCGTGAGGAAGACGAACTCGATCGCGGTCATGCCGGAATCGCCGCGGGCGGAGGCGGCCTCCACCCGTCGGCGTACCCAGCTGCGTACGCGCACCGGCATCCCCGTCACGTCGAGAAGGTTCGTGCGGTCAGCAGGTCTTGCCCGCGTCCGCGCCCTTGATGCAGTCGCCGACCTTGTTGGCGCCCTCGCTCAGGGCGGCGTTGATGATCGCGGCCACCACGCCGACGATCGCCACGACGACGGCCGAGATGATGACCCACTCCACCGCGGAGGCACCGCGGTCCAGTTCGCCGGAGCGCGCCCGCTCGACGCGCGCCCGCATGAAGGTGACCAGGAAGTCCACGGCGGGGATGCCGGTGTGGAAGGTACGTCCGTTCATGACGCGTTGTCCTCTCGAATTCGGTTCACGGAAGTTCTGACGTACGGCGCGCGGTCCGCGGTTCGCGGCTCACCGGTCCGGTATCTCACACCTGGAACACCCGCATCGCCGCCGGAAAGATCAGGAACACCAGGAACCCCGCGCACAGCAGCAGCTGCGCCACGAGCATCGACTGGGACTTCTCGCCCGCGCTGCCCTCGATCTCGGCGAGTTCGCGGTGACGCATGGTCTCGGCGCGCGAGGCGAGGGACTCCCGTACCTTCGCGCCGTCGTCCGCGACGAGGGCCAGCGAGGCGGAGAGGTCCTTCAGCTCCTCCACGCCCAGCTCCTCCCCGAGCTGGCCCAACGCCTGCCACTGGCTGAGGCCGGTGATCCGGGCGTCGGCGAGCGCGTTGCGGATCCGCTGCGTGGCCCAGCCGTCGGACACCTCGGCCGCCGCCATCAGCGCCTCGGGCAGACCTCGGCCGCCGGCCAGGCTCATCGACACCAGGTCCAGGTACGCGCCGATCACCCGGCGCAGGTCGCGCCGCTTCTCGGCGGCGTCCCGGCGCACTTCCAGGTCGGGCAGCACGAAGAACAGCACCGCGCACAGCAGCGCCAGCCACACGGGGATGACCGGGCTGCTGCCGAAGCCGAGCTGCCAGACGATGGCGAACAGGAACGGCCCGAAGAACAGACCCGCCACCGCCAGCAGCACCTTGGTCGCCAGGAACTTCTCCCAGCTGCGCTCCAGGACGGCCAGGTCGGCGCGCAGGGACCGCTGCTCCCACCCCTGCTGCTGGTAGAACTCGGCGACCTTGACGCCCACTTGGGCCCGCAGCGATCCAAAGCGCCCGGTCTCCTGCGCGGCCGGCCGCGCCGACTCGTACGCCGAGCCGCGCGCCCGCATCGCGTCGATCCGGGCGACCTGGGAGAGGGCACTGCGCCGGGTCGGCATCAGCGCCCGCACCAGGACGTAGATCCCCAGTCCGACGACCGCGCCGACGACCACCGGCATGGTCAGTCCGTCACTCACCGGCGTACCCCCTCTTCCGGCTGGAACGGCGACGCCTGCGCGGGCGCGGCGCCCGGGGTGCGGGGACGCACCAGACGCACCGAGGACTCGTCGCGCACCAGGAAGCGTTCGGGCGTCTCGATGGTGGACAGCTTGCGCAGCCACCAGAAGCCCAGCGCGAACAGCCCGCACACGCAGGCGAGGACGACCTGGCCGACGGCCGTGCCGTACGGCTCGACGAAGTCGCGGTTGAAGATGGACAGGCCGAGCACGAACGCGATCGACACGGCGACCACGATCTGCACCGAGCGGCGCGTGGACGCGCGCTGCGCCATGACGCGCTGGCGCATGTCGACCTCCTCGCGCGCCGACTTGGCGAGCGCGCCGAGCACCTGCCGCAGACCGGGGCCGCGCAGGCGGGCGTTGAGGATGAGGGCGGCGACGATGATGTCGGCGGAGGCGTCGTCGATCTCGTCGGCGAGCTGCTGGAGCGCCTCGGGCAGCGGGGTGCGGGCGCGCAGCCGGTCGACGAGCGCGTCGAGGTGCGGGCGCAGCACGGGCGCGGCGGCCCGCGCGGACGCCGGGATGGCCTGCTCCAGGCCGACCGCGCCGGCGATGGTGTCGCGCAGGGACTCCGTCCAGGAGGCGAGCGCCTCCACCCGCCGCATCGCGGCCCGCTCCTCGGATGCGCCGCCGAAGAGGCGGTCCCAGAAGAAGACGAGGACGGCGGAGGCGACACCGGCGACGACCCAGCGGGTCATCAGCAGCACGGCGAGCCCGACGAGCGCGGCGAGC
The DNA here is from genome assembly GCF_022869105.1 of Streptomyces sp. BJ20. Classification (NCBI taxonomy): domain Bacteria; kingdom Bacillati; phylum Actinomycetota; class Actinomycetes; order Kitasatosporales; family Streptomycetaceae; genus Streptomyces; species Streptomyces sp. BJ20. The sequence goes on along the minus strand of NZ_CP094918.1, from coordinate 542,862 downwards.
GAACCGCGCCGCCCGGCGAACCGGATCAGCTCGCCCGCGCGCTCGCTCGCCTTCTGCTTCTCGTGCTCGGGCTTGGCGGGCAGTCCCCGTACGGCGACGAGGAACAGGGCGAGACCGCCGCCGACGGCGACACCGCACGCGAGCGCATACAGCACGGTGGTGGAGAACAGGCCGCCCATCGTGCCGACCGAGCCGAGCGCGGCGAGGTCGGTGGTGGCCGGGATGGCCGGCGGGCCGGTGATCAGCGGGCCGGTGATCATCGGATCGGTGGTCATCGGATCACCCCCACGTTCCGCTGGGCCGGTAGCCGTGGGCCATCAGATCCTCCAGGCAGGCTATGGGGGCGTGCGGGACGACCCGGCCGTCGGGCGCCTCGGCGAAGACCTCGCTGGACAGCACCCGCCCGTCGACGCCGTTGACCTCGCGCACGGAGGTCACACTGCGCTGGAGGCGGCCGCCGCTCTGGAAGCCGTTGCGCCGCTGGATGAAGACGACGAAGTTCACCGCGCCGGCGATGAGCATCTGGCTGGCCTCGATCGGCAGCCGCTCGGTGGCCTGGAGGGCGTAGGTGGAGATGCGGTTGAACACCTCGCTGGAGCTGTTGGCGTGGATCGTGGACAGCGAGCCGTCGTTGCCCTGGGACATCGCGTTCAGCATGGTCACGATCTCGTCGCCCAGCACCTCGCCGACGATGACCCGGGAGGGGTTCATACGCAGCGACCGGCGCACCAGCTCCGCCATCGAAATGGCGCCCTGCCCCTCGGAGTTGGGCAGCCGCTCCTCGAACGCCACCACGTTGGGGTGCAGATCGGGGAAGGTGTCGAGGCCGAGCTCCAGCGCGCGCTCGACGGTGATGAGGCGTTCGTGCGGCGGGATCTCGTTGGCGAGGGCGCGCAGCAGCGTCGTCTTACCCGCGTTGGTGGCGCCCGCGATCATGATGTTCTTGCGGGCGCGGACCGCGCAGGCGAGGAAGTGCCCGAGCTCGGGGGTGAGGGTGCCGTTGCCGACCAGGTCGGAGATGAACACCTTGCCCATGCGGGCCCGGCGGATGGACAGCGCGGGCCTGCGGGCCACGTCCATGACGGCCGACAGACGCGAACCGTCCGGCAGCCGCAGATCGAGCTGCGGGTTGGCGGAGTCGAAGGGCCGGGACGACAGACCGGAGTAGGCGCCCAGCACCTGGATCAGCTCGATGAGCTCCTCGTCGGTCTCGGCGACCGGCTCTCCGCGCACCTCGCGCCCGTCGGCATAGCCCACGAACACCTGGTCGCAGCCGTTGATGTCGATGTTCTCGACCTCGGGGTCGTCGAGCAGCGGCTGGAGCCGCCCCACCCCGAACAGGGCCGCGTGCACGGCGGCCGCGTACTGCTCCTCGGTCTCCGCGTCCAGCGGCGTACGGCCCGCGTTGATCTCGGAGCGGGCGTACTCCTCCAGTATCTGGGCTATGACGGCGCGGGCGTACTGCCGTTCGTCCTCGGTGGACATCGGCGTGACGCCGTTGACCTGGTCGAGGCGGCGCTGCTCCGCGATCCGGTCACCGGCGTCCTGACGGAACCGCTTGACCAGGGAGTGGTCGACTGCGGTCATCGCCCGGCTCCGTGACCCTGCGGCGGCGCGGCGTGCGCCTGCTGCTGGGCGGCCTGGGCCTGCGCGGTCCACGCGGCGCCGTACTGCTGGTACACGTCGGCGGTGACCTTGCGGGCCGAGCGGATCAGCAGCGACTTGTCCAGCCGGCCGCGGCGGCGCCCGGCGAGCTGCTCGGCGCCGGCCGGGTCGTCGGCGAGAGTGCCGACCACGCGGGCGCCCGTCTGCGCGTGCACGAGCATGTCGTTGACCTGGCCGGCCAGCTTGGCCGCGTTGCCCGGGTCGGCGACCAGGACGACGCCGATGACCGGGCTGTTCAGGGTGGCGGCGCCGCGCGACCCGCCGTGCAGCTTGCCGGCCAGCGCGGCCGCCCGGTCCCGGACACGGGCCAGCGCCTCGGGCTCGGTGCGGGAGATCAGCAGCACGAGGGAGGCGTGCGGGAACAGCTCGACGGCCGGGGTGTCGCCGCTGATGCGACCGCAGTCGGCGATGACGTCGGCGGGCGCGTTGGGCGAGTCGGCGAGGGAGGAGAAGGCGCGCCCGAGCGTCGGCCACAAACCGGCCAGGCCGGCGGCCTGCTCGGCGATGCCGAGTCCGACGAGCACTTCGAGCCCGCCACTCAACGGCTGGACGTGGTCCCAGAGTTGGTCGGGAACGAGGCCGCGCCGCGCGGTGGCGGCGATGGACAGCATGCCGGTGTTGGGGTTGAGCGGGCCGCCGTGCGCGGCGGCGCTGCGGTACACGAGGTCACCGCCCGCCGGGTCGGTCTCGGCGAGCAGGACGCGGCGCGGCCAGACCGCCGCGAGGGCGACGGCCGCGGTGGTGACGCCGGGGGAACCCTTGTCGGCGGCGAGGGCGATGAGGGCCATGGGTCGGGTGCCGCCTTCTAGTTGCCAGGGACGAGGACGAGCGCCACCTCGCCGTTGGTGGCGGCCTGGGTGAGCGCCGCGGCCTGCGCGTCGTCGACGAGGAGCGTCACAGGGAGGTTGGTGCTGCTGACGAGGTCGTCGTCGCCCTTGTTGTCCTTGACGTAGTTGACGACGGCCTTCTCGACGATGACGGAGTCACCGCCGGCGGACCCGGCCGACCCGCCGTCGGCGTCGTCACCCGACCCGGACCGCGAGGTTCCGCCGACGCGGTACGCGGCCACGGTGACACCGGACTTGAGCCCGGCCGGGTACTGCCCCTCCTTCAGGGACAGACCGACGAGGGCCTTGCCCTCGGGCACCTTGGCCTCCGTGCCGAACATCTCACCGACGGCGACCACGCCGCCGGGGATGGTGGTGACGGCCTTCAGCTTCTTCAGGGCGTCGAACTGGGACCACTGCACGTAGTTGATGCCCGGGTCCTCGGCGACCATCACCGAGGTGGCGTTACTGTCGTTGACCGCCTGACCGGCAGGGATCTCCTTGGTGATCTTCACGACCTCGATGCGGTCGCCGGCCTGCAGCACGAGCATGGTGGCGCCGAGCGCGCCCACCAGGATCAGCAGCACGGCCAGCGCGGCGAGGGCGGGCTTGCGCTCACGGGGCGGAGCAGGAAGCCGCTCACCGACCGACGGCCCGGCCGGAGCCGCGGAACGCCCCGCGCCCGCCCCCGTACGCTCCTGGATCTTCACGCAGCCGCTCCCCGTACACCCAAGATGATGTCTGCCAAGTTCCCTGAAATTCCGGACACTTCACCCGCGTCCGCTCGTGCGCAGACATGCGGGACGCGTGGGGCGTACTCGCCCTGATGCGGGCGAATAACCAACGCGTACGTGAGTGTCAAGCCATCGCACCGTATCAGCCGGACATACGGCCCTCAAGACAAGTACATCCTCACCCGCCTCGGTCCGCGCACCGTTACTCATCTGCAATTTCATGCTTCAACAACCCAGTTGGGGACGGGCGCGCGCCGACACGTCCACTGTGCTGACGCGAAGCTTCAACCCCTGCCCCCAGGTGGCGTTTTGCGGCCACTTCCTCACCCGCCGCACACGCCTCTCCCACCGACCGTCCACGAGGACCTCCGAGGCGCGTGCCATGATCGTGCCCGGGGTCGGTGACCGCCCGGTCGCCCAGGGCGACCGACACCATGCCAATACCGGCGTCGAGGGCAGTCACCGAGCACGCGACAAGCAGGCATGCGGGGGGCCACGGTGACGGAAGCACGAACGGTGATACCGCCGCTCGGCGGTGCTGCTTTTGCAGCGGACTCACGTCTCCTGGAGAGGGTCCGTGCCGTCGGGGAGCGTACCGGGGTGGACTACACGGACGACGCGGCGGTGAGCGACCTGCTCGGGCGGCACCGGGTCGCCGTCGACCGGGCAACCCACGGGCCCGCCGGATGGATCGGCGGTCTCGCCCTGGCGGCAGGCGCGATCTGGCCGTTCGTCGGCCACACGGCCCCCGCGACGGCTGGCAAGCCGCTGCTCGCCTACGCCCCCGCGGGTCCGCTGCTGGTCCTGGCGGCCGCATGCCTCACGCTGGCCCGCCTCCGCTGGAAGCGTGCCCTGATGCACAAGGAACTGGCCGGTTACCGCGAGGCGCTGGGCCTTGCCCGGGCCTACGGCATCGAGCCGGCCCATGTTCCGCCATGGCTGGAGGGCCGCCGGGAGGACGGAGGCGGCAAGGGCGCCGCTCCGATACCGAGGTACGCACCGATGGAACGGGCCGACGAAGGTACCGGTACGCCTCCGTCCGCTACGCTCCCGCCGAAACCGGCCGCGGTGTCCGAATACGAGCGCGTCGCCGACCAGGGCGGCTGGCACGACGAGGTGGGCTGGCTCCTGGTGTTCGCCGGCGGGATGGGCCCCGCGGTGGCGGTCAGTTCGGGCGAACCCCTCGGCCTCGCCGCGCTGGCGCTCGTGCCCCTCGCCGTCGTCGTCTGGGTCGCGGGCCACCGCCAGGGAAGCCGGAAGGCGGACCTGCGGCCGGAGGCGGAGGCGTACGCCCGGGCGGTCGTAGCGGCCCGGGCGGCGGGCGCGGAGACCCCGGATCTCTCCCCGCAGCTACGGGCCTTGCTCGACGACTGACACGGCTCCGATACATCAGCCCGGCGTGCGCTTGCCCTCGTTCGCACTGGCATCGGGGAACGAGCGGCTAGGCCATTGGGTGGGCTGGCACACACTGCAGTCCCCGAGGAACGACTTGACTGACATGACCTGCGCGTTTCGGGCATACGCCCGGTCACTCCCGTTCAGCCCCAGGTGCCGTGATCGCACCCTTCGCGGGCCTCTTCGCCCTGGCGAAACCGGAAACGGCACCGATACCGTCTCTGCTCTCGACTGCACTTCTGTCTCACGGGGAGTCACTGTGAAGCGCCGCACCTTGTCCACCGCTGTAGCGTTCGCCGCGACGTCGGCTCTGTTGCTGACGGGGTGCGGTGGTGACGACGGCGGGTCCGGCGGAGATGACGAGATCGCAGGTGCGGCGAAGGACCCAGCACCCAGCACGTCGGCCGAGTCCCCGTCGGGCGACGCCGCCAAGCGGCCGTCGGTCACCCTGCCGAGTGACGTGAAGAACGTCTTCGACGGATGGGAAGCCGGTGACGCGGCCAAGGACGCACTGCTGACGGACGTCACGCACCGCATCAACGCCACCGACGCCGCGATTGTGGCGGCGGACCCGAACTCCGAGGCGCTGCGCTTCTACTACAAGGGCGAAGCGCTCGCCGGGGCCGCGACGTGGGTCAAGGGATATGTGGACGAAGGCCGGTCCATCACCGGCACGGTGCGCTTCTACGACCCGGACCTGGTGATGGTCGACAAGGACACGGCCGCGCTGGCCTATTGCGCCGACGAGTCCGCGGCCTCGGACAAGGATCGCAAGACCGGCAAAGCAGACAAGACGCCGGTCACCAAGGAGTCGTACGTCGCCTACAACTCGCGCCTCGAAAAGGGTGAGGACGGTGTCTGGCGGACCACCGTCCTCGAGTCGGAGAGGGGTAATGCCAAGTGCGTCCGGTGACGTCCTGGGTGAGCCGTGCCGGTGCTTTCGTGACCGCGATGGCCTTGGTGCTTGCTCCCGGCATCGCCCACGCCGACCGCGGCGGAGGCGCCTCCCAGGGGGGAGGCACCGCCGAGACGAGCGGAGGTCGGGAGGGCGCCAGCCTCGTGTCGAAGGTGGTCTACAGCGGCTCCACCTCCGGCTCCCGAGGCAGCGACGGCCGTGGCGCTCTGCAGCCCGTGGGTGACTGGACCCCGCCCGCCTGCTGGTACGAGCCTCGCTCGGCGGAGCAGTTCCGCGACTACGTCGAGTCGGTGTACGAGGAGACGGTCAACACCCCCGGCCAGCACAGCTACGCCAAGCAGTCGGTCGGCATGTTCCGCGAGGACTACAAGGACGGCACGTACAAGAACTACAACCTCGACAAAAAGGACGAAGGCTCCTTCTGGGTCGCCGTCCGTGACGAGGACCGCAGGATGGAGCCCGAGGCCCAAGCCTGCGACAAGCTGCCGTTCTGGGTCGAGAACGGCGACCCCGTCCCGGTCGAGAACGCGGTCACCCCCGAGGTGCTCGCCGAACTCGCCTACAACCGCGTCCGTCTGCCGGCTGCCGAGGTGACCCTCAGGCCGGAGGCCGCCACCAAGGTGAATCTGCCGACCTGGGCCTGGCTGGACAGGGCCAAATTCAAGGAGACCTCGGTGACCGCCTCGATCGCCGTGGGAGGGCTGAACATCCAGGCGACCACCACGGCCAGGCCCGTCTCCCTGAGGCTGCAGCCCGGCACGCCGGACGCCGAGACGTACCCCGCCTCGGGTGAGTGCACGATCAACGCCGACGGCTCGATCGGCGAGCCCTACACCCGGGGCGAGGCCGACCGGACTCCGCCCTGTGGGCTGAAGTACCTGCGCTCCTCCGGCGACGGGACGTTCACGCTGCAAGCCACGATCACCTGGGAGATCTCCTGGACCGGCACCGGCGGTGCGGGAGGCGACCTCCCCGACGGGACCTTAGGCAACGACCAGGCCGTGACCGTCCAGGAGATTCAGTCCGTCAACCGCTGACCCCACAAATAAGGCTCCCCCACGTCATGAGCGACCTGACCCTTGAAGACACCGTCTTCGAAAGCCTGAAGAAGACCTTTTCGTCCATCAGCGACCGCATGGAGGATGCCCGCCGCAGTCTCCGCGGCGCGGACGCCTCCGCCGTCGGCGAGAGCAAACTCGTCGAGGACGTGCAGGACTTCGCCGACGAATGGGGCTACGGCATCAAGCAGCTCGGCAAGCACACGCACGGCGCCGTCAAGATGATCAACACGATCGGCAAGACGTTCGGCGACCTGGACCTGGAGCTCGCGCAGTCCCTCAAGGCGAAGAAGAAGGGCAAGTGACGTGACCGCCCCGCAGGTCCCGTATCCGAACATCGGGCGCAACCCGACACCGGGAAGCGTGGAGGACACACGAGAACTTGCCAAACGTCTCGGCTCACTGGCGAGCGAACTGGGCACCGCGGTACGTCAGCTCGAACGGATCGAGTGCGGGGCATGGAAGGGCAAGACCGCAGTCGCCTTCACCGAGTACGTGGGCCACGACGTCACCCCCCTCGTCAGGAAGAGTCACGAGTCCTTCGGCAAAGCCTCACGCGCCCTGCACCGCTGGGCCAACGAACTCGCGGACTTCCAGGACGAGGCGGCCCAGCTGGACAAGGCCGCCGGCAAAGCCCTCGACGCCAAGGACACGGCCGAGAAGGAGGCCAAGGGCAAAGGCAGCGACGACCTCGCCACGGCGGCCGGCGACGTCGACGAGGTCATCCAGAAGGTCCACGGGCTCGAAGAACGCTACAAGCAGGCCGCCGCACGCATCGGCAAGGAACTGGACAAGGCCGCCGACATCGCGCCGAACGAGCCCGGCTTCTGGGACAAACTCGGCCAGAGCATCGCCGACGCGTGGGACGCGACCGGCGACTGGCTCAAGGAGCACGCTGACCTGATCAAAGCGATCGGTGACGTGCTCAGTGACGTCACGGCCGTACTCGGAATGCTCGCGATCGTCACCTTGCCCTTCCCGCCCCTCGCGGCCATCTTCGGCACGGCCGCCCTCATCGGTTCCGGGCTGTCCCTGGCAGCGCACGGCGTCGCCAAAGCGGCCGGGGCGGATGTGAGCTGGCTGCAGGTGGGACTCGACGCGGTAGGCCTGCTGCCGGGCATCGGGCTGTTCGGCAAGGGGATCAAGGTGGTGGGGGCGGGCAAAGCCGCGACCACCGCGAGCAAGCTCGGCAAGGGGTTCACCGTGACCCCTATGGGACCGACCCGGGTACTCCTGGCCTTCGGCAAGGAGTCATCGGCCATGTCGGGCGGGCTGGGCAAGGCAGGGCTCATCAAGATCGGCGGAATGTCCAGCGAGGTGCATCACGTCGCGCACGCCGGCAGCGGAGTGATGTCCCGTCTTGGAGGACTCGCGTACCAGGGGTATCACCAAGGACAGCTCATCGGCACCAAGGGGGCCAATCTCCTGGGGGCAAAGATCGATCCGTTCAGCGCAGGAGGCATGGCTCTCGATGCCGGTCTCAAGGTCGCTCCCAAGATCTACGGACATGTGACCGATGATTGAGATCGCGCCGTCCACGAGAAGAGGAATCACCTGAAATGGAACTCTGGCAGCCCAATCCAGGTGAAACTCTTGTCGCCCGCGCACCCATCAGTTTCGCGTCGGGAGCGGCCTCCCCTGTCAGTGGCATGCGATGGTTTCGCGACACCGCGCGCAACGACATTCAGAACGACTTGGAGGGGTGGCCACCAGGACCGCTGTACGAGGCCCGCTCCGGAACGGGATCCGCCACCCGGCAGATCCTCAGAGGTGCGGTCGTGGCAACAGGGATGGCGATCGGCACTTTCCTCTCCATGCACGGAGGAAGGATCAACGGCACACCAGGCTCGAGCCCAGGCACCGACACTCCAGAGGACCGAGCTGACGAGGTGGATGACTTCCCGGTCATGTGGGCGGCTCCGGGCACTGTCGCCCGCACCCTTCCCTGGCAACTCGACCCTGCCCGCGCCCGCGCCAACGGTTGCCGGACACATGCAGTCGTCACCGACCGTCGCCTCGTCGTCGTGGGCTTCGACTACATCAAGGGAGCTCACGACTTCATCTATGACGACTTCCTATGGGAAGTCCCTCGTACTGCGATCGAGAAGGTGGAGCTTCGCAACTTCAAGACCGGGTTGGACACGAAGATCGTGTTCGCCGACGGCTCGTGGTGCAGAGTGAGCAGCCGAGCCCGCGAGCGACTGACCCGATACCTCATCGAGCCGTTGGACTTCATTCCGCTCCGCTCACTCTCACCTGCCCAGCGCAAAACCGCTGAAAATTTCGCCGCGCGTCAGGGACCGGACGCTCAGGCGCCCCTGGTGAAGCGTAACTCCTGCGGCTGTTTCCGGATCGAGGTACTGGCGCCGAGCAAGACAAACGCGAAGTTCGGCCACCCGGGCTTGAACAGCCTCATGGATGACAAGGGAACAGAAATCCCGATCACTGATTACCACCCGCAGGACTTCCTCACCTGACTCTCGTCCCCTCATCCCCCGAACGGCTCCCGCACATGCCCACCGCCCCCGGCAGCACACCCGCCCCGCACCTCAACGCGTCACCCGGCGTCCTCCCTCCTCTGTGGTTCGTTGCTCCCGAGGGCTTCTTCGCCCTCCCGATCGCCGCGACCCCGGAGGAGCGCACCGAGCGCGCCCGGGCCTTCGTTCGCGAGCTCTACTCACGCGGTGACGCGAGCATCTGGGAGCCCGCCGGCCCCTACTACGAGGCCATCACCGAGATGATGGGTGACGCCGGTCTCTCGTACGCCGCCATGGGCCTGTTCTCCGCGGCGGACGATGCCGCCAAAGATGACGCCCTCCTCACCGACGAGCCCGTGAGGCATGAGCCTTCCGAGGGCGTCGTGCAGTGTGCTTTCACCGTCGGCATCGTCCAGACCGACCATGCCGGCAAGGACACCGACGTCGTGGCCCAGGGAATTCTCGCCACGCTTTCGGGCGACCCTTACAACGACGTGATCTGGCTCGACCTGCCCTGCGGGCCGGGGGTGTCCTGCATCAGCGTGCGCGAATACCGACTCAACCCCGAGATGACGGCGACCGGTGAAGAGACGAAGCTCCTCACCGGCCAGATCCAGGCCTACATCCCGTTCCCGACGGGTCCGTACACGGCCGTCTTCACCCTCCACACGGCCTCCATGGAGCACTGGGCTTCGGTCTACCGCCTGATGTCGGCACTCCTGCAGACCGTTTCCTTCGCTGATCCCATTGCGGCTCTGCCCAGGGAATCGGTCTGACCGGCGAGCTGGAAGACCATCGCCGCCCTCTTCGCACTGGCGAAACCGGAAACGGCACCGATACCGTCTCTGCTCTCGACTGCACTTCTGTCTCACGGGGAGTCACTGTGAAGCGCCGCACCTTGTCCACCGCCGTCGCATTCGCCGCCGCGGCTGCTCTGCTGCTCACGGCTTGTGGAGGTGGGAACGACGGGTCCGCCGACAGCGATGAGATCGCCGGCGCCAGCCGGCAATCCGAACAGCCGAGCAAGTCGGCGGAGCCGGGGACGTCTCAGGAGGACAGGCCTGACGGCGTGGATCTGTCCCTGCCCAAGGACATCAACCTCGTCTTCGACTGGGACAGGCCCGAGGACGCGAACGAGGCGGCCGCCATGGATGACGCCGCCAACTTCTTCCGGGCCATCTACCGTGGCGTGGACAAGCGCACCGCCAAGGAGGCGGGCGTCGTCGCCTACGCCACAGGCGAGGGGTTGCGCTACGCACAGACTCAGGTCAACGCCTGGATCGACGGCGGCTGGACCGCCACCGGCACCCTGCGCCACTACGACGCCACCACTCGGTCCGCCGGAGATGGCACATCGGTCGAGGTGGCCTTCTGCGCTGACTCCGGCAAGTTCTTCGGTAAGGAAGTGAAGACCGGCAAGGTGCTCACGACCGAGCCGAGCATCGAGGACTTCGACTACTACAAGATCATCATGGTCAAGATCCCGACATCTGACGCACTGTGGCAGGCGTCGAAGGTCTTCGTCGAGACGAAGGCGGCGAAGTGCCAGTGAGGGGACGGCGTCACACGTTTGTCGGTGTCACGGCGCTCACTCTGGCTCTCAGCGTCATCGCCTTCACTGAGGCTGCCTACGCCGCAAAGCCAGTGGGATCCGACAAAGGTGCCAGCACGGAGCAATCCGGCGGCGGAGACGGCACCGGCATCTACGCCGCGGCCCGCATCACGTACTCCGGGTCCGTGGCCCCGAACGGCGCCTCCGGCAACGTGACGTCCGCAGACGTCAACTGGACTCCCCCGCCGTGCTGGTACGCCCCGTATCTGGGGGCCAAGGACTTCAAGCAGAAGATGTCCAAGGACATCGAGCGCCAGCTGAATACCCCCGGCATCGGCAGCACTGCCGGCTCCGCCCTCACCGAGCTGAAACGCCATTACGAGGCCGGTTACGGCTGGTCCGACAACCCCGGGTACGAGGACTACAACGTCGACAAGGACGGCGAGGGCATGTTCTGGGCCGGCGTCGAGAACCCGAACGAACCCGACGTGCTCAAGCGGAACGCCTGCAACGACCTCCCCTTCTGGGTGGACAACGGCGAGGCGCCACCGCCCCGGTACGAAGAGGCCATCACGCCCCAGATACTCGCGGCCCTGGCCTACCAGCACATGCAACTTCCCGACACCGAGGTGACCCTCGCACCGGAGCAGACCACCAAGGTCAACCTCCCGACCTGGGCGTGGCTCGACAAGGCCGTGTTCGACGAGGTGCAGGCGACAGCAGCCCTCAACGTGCCGGGCTTCAACCTCGAGGCCACGACGACGGCCAGACCGGTGTCCCTGACCCTTGAGCCCGGCACCGAGGACGCCGTGACCTACCCGGCATCCGGCGAGTGCGTGATCAACGGCGACGGATCGATCGGCGAGCCGTACGCGAGGGGCAAGGCGAACCGCACCCCGCCGTGCGGCATCAAGTACCTCCGCTCGTCGGGCAACGGCACCTACAACCTCCAGGCCACGATCACCTGGGAGATCTCCTGGACCGGCACCGGCGGCGCGGGAGGCGACCTCCCCGACGGCACCTTCGGCAACGGCCAGGCGGTCACCGTTCAGGAGATCCAGGCAGTCAACCGTTGACAGCTCAACAGCAAATACACACAGGGGGGAGGGCCCGCCATGGGCGAACCGGACCTGACGGTCGATTACGACTTCCTTTCAGACTGTGAGCGCAAGCTCGGCCAACTCAAGAAGACTTTCGAAGACATCGAAAACCGCCGCGACGACATGAAGGAGCACTGGGGGGCCCGTGGCATTGCCGAGGCCATGGAGGACTTCGTCGACAACTGGGACGACTACCGCACCAGACTCGTCGAGTCTCTCGAATCCGTGGGCAAACTCGTAGCAGGCAGCAAGAAGGCGTTCGAGGATCTCGACGGAGAGCTGACCAAAGCGAACGAGAAGAAAAATAAGAAGTGACAGCGACATCAAAGCGCCGCCCGGTGGACTGGCAGCCGCTCTGCGAGTCGGATCCCGTGCCCGGCGACCCCGATGAGATCCGCGCCGAGGTCAAGCACATGATCTCGGTGGCCAAGAAGCTCCGGGCCCAGGCCAAGAATTTGAAGGCGATCAGCGACGACGACACGCTCAAGGGCAAGTATGTCGAGACCTTGCGTGATGAGTCCTCCACGCTGGAGAAACACATGCGGGACGTGGCCAGCCGCTACGAGCGTGTGCACGGCCACCTCACTAAGTGGTCCGACAAATTGGAGGTATTTCAGGCCGACGCCGACAAGGTGTTGCACCGGGCCAAGCAAAGGCAAGAAGAGTTCGAGTCGGAGAAAGCCAAGAAGTCCAGCTCGGGTGACGGAAACACTTCGCCAGCCTCACCCAGCGGCGAGGACCATCCCTACGAGGACCACCTTGAATCGTATCGAAAACAACTGAACACAATCATCGGCGACCGGGACGCCGACGCGAACCATTATGCAGGTAAGATCCGCGCCGAGATCGACGACATTATCGAGGACTCGTGGTGGGATGACATCAAGGGCTGGGTCCACGACAACGCGGACCTGATCAAAGCTTTCATCGATGTCCTTGGTTGGGTAGCGACGTTCGCAGGTTTCCTGGCGCTCGCCATCCCCGGCTTGAATCTCCTCGTCCTGGGTATCGCAGGCCTTACGATCTTGCTCAGACTCGCCCTGGTGGCGTCCGGCGACGCCACCTGGACGGATGTCATCTTCGACGTTGTGGGTGGACTGCTTGTAGTGGGAGGTCTCGGGGCCGCTGCGAAGCTCGCCAGCGGCGCCAAGGCCACCGTGAACGCCGCTCAGGCAGCCCGCACCACCGGCCTGAGTAAAGGCCTCAGAGGCGTCAAGGGCATCATGGATGACATGGGACGACTGATGTCCAAAATGCCGGAAGGGTCAGGTCGTCAGGTAATTGGTGCGGCACGCAATGACATACGCAAGTCCATCTCCCAGAACGTGGGCCTTGTGTTCAAGAAGCCTTTGAGTGTCAGTCCGCTGTCGACCCTGCTACATCTCGGCGACAAAGAAATGGCCGGCATGGCCAAAATGCTACAGGCGAACAAAGCGGCCTTTCCGGAAGCCGCTGCGGCCGCAGCGGACAAGGCATACAAGTCCTACCAGTTGGGTCTCGGCATCGCGTGGACCGGCATGGGGATGGACGTCATGGACAAGACGCTGGGCAAGAGCGACCTGACGAGCTGGACGCACGAGAAACGCGGAACAGGTGAAAAACCCTACAACGAAGCATATTCCGATTGGAAGGACAACACTCTGAAGCCCGCCCCCGACACTCACTGGTGAGGATTGACCATGGATCTGCACTCAGCGCAACGCATTACCCAGGCCGAAGCCGCCCGCACGGGACTGGGGACCGGCCCCAACCGGCGACTCAGGCTCACCCTGCTCATCGGGATGCCGATGGTATTCCTGGTGTTCGGGATTATGATCCTCGTGCCGAAATCCCTGAGAGACGAATTGCTTCACGTCTATGAAGCCGGGATCATCGGCTGCCTCCTCCACTATGCGTGGGTCTTCGTGAAGTACCCCCGGCACACCGGCCGTCCGCCCTACCTCACCCGAGATCTCGCCATGGGCGGTGGATTCTATCTGCCCTCCTTGATGCTCGGCTTCTGGCCGGGCATGATCGCCGCCCCGGCCTGGGCACTGTTCGTAGGTATCACGTATGTCGTGGAAGTGACGCGGAGGCGAAATGACCACCGTTGAGCACCGTCGCTCCCCGAACGGCTTCAACCTGGTGCCGCCACCCGGCTGGGACGTGATTCCGCTGCGGACAGGCACCAGGGAAGCTATGGACCGCATCGTTCGCAAGGCCGTCGCGCAATTGCCCTCCGGCTTCCCCAAGGACGACATCCCTAAGGCCCGGCTGAAACTCACCCAGGAGATGAAAAAGGTGGTCCGCCGAGCCAGCGCCAAGGGGGGAATGACCCTCTACCTCCCCACCGAACCCCTTCACGGCGTCGTGCTGCCCGTCTCGATCGTGGCGTCCGAGCCGATCGAGATTCCGCGGGTCAGGCCCAGCAGCGGCCCGGAAGCGGTACTTGCCGCGCTCGCCGGCGTTACCTCCGGTGCTGAGACGCGGGAGCTCGACGGCATCGCGGCCCTACGCTCGGAGCGAGAGGTACCCGCCGACGCAGACAAGGGCATCGACGCCGCCCACCGCCGGGTCGAGTACTTCGTCCCGGTCCCGGACAGCACCCCCGACCAATATCTGACCTTCTCCTTCAGTGCCTTGATCGCGCCCGGCTCGGATCCCGCGTTCTACGACACTCTCGTGGAGTTGTTCGACGCGGTAATGGGAACCTTCCGCTGGGCCTACGCTTGACGGCGCCCCCGCTGACCACGCGCCCCCAAGTCCCCCCGACGAAAGAGACCTGCCATGTCCGAAGGCACCCTGTGGAGCGCCGACCTCGGTGAGCTTCACGTCGACACAGATGCCAACAAGGGCCTTTGGGGCTACCTCTGGCTCCAGATGGACAAGAAGACCTTCAAAAAATGGCTGGACGCAACGCTGGAGGACCTGGCCGCCGCACACAACGTTGAACTCACCCGTAAACTCCGCCGTTTCCACAAAATATTCTACGAGCAGACGATCGTCACGCTTCGAGACAAGGTCCAGGCCGACGAGGCGTTCATCTACCACCCCGTTCCGCTGACGTACATGCCCCTGGTGATGCACGCCACCCGCATCCACTGCGAGGCCCATGACGCGTCCTCCTGCGAGGGAATCACCGCGGCAACGGTGCCGCACCCGGACATCCCCGAGTGGCAGCAGCGAACCGGCAGCATTCCGTTCGCCTCGCCGCACCTGGGCGAGAACGGGGTTCGGGTCACCCGTTCCTACCCCGCGGACAGCACCATCATGATGACCTCGGTGACATACCACTGGCACACAGCGCCCGGCCTCCCCGACGTCCTGCTCCGCGGGCACCACGACGATCCGGAAGTGGTGGCCGCCGCGATGGAGCCATTGGACGAGTTCGCACGGACGCTCCGGCTCCCCATGACGGCTCCATGACCGGCACCACCGAGGGCGATGCCAAGCGGTGAGCTGGTCCTGGCCCGGACACGGTGCCCGCACGCCAGGCAGTACGCGGTCCGGGAATGGTTCCTCGACCACGTCTGAGGCAAGGAATCGGCGACTCAGCTGTGGGGTACCTCCTCGATCACCGTTTCGCTGAAGCGCCACGCCCCCCGGTTGCCGGCCGCCTCCGCGCGCAGTCCCTCCTCCCAAGCGATCCGGGCGGCCCGGGCGTGGGTCAGAGCGGGATAGTCCCCCGGAGAGACCGTGATGTAGCCGCGCCGGTCGGCGGAATGCGCACGCAACGTCTCCCGCAGCTTCTCCTCCTGCTCCCTCCGCAAGCGCGCTTGTCCGACGACCTCGGCCGTCTCCCGCTCGGTCACGGAGCCCCGCCAAGCCATCCACACCACCGAGCCGATCGCGGCGAGCGCGAACCCCGCGGCGCCGAGGACTTCCCCGGTGGCGTCGGCCTGCCCCGGGGTCTGCGGCCGGAGGTCCGCCTCCGGGTCCTCGATGACGGTCACCGTCTGCCCGACGTCGTAGAGGTCCGACGTCGTCCGCATCTCGGGCCCGGGGACCCGCGTACCGTCCTCGTGTTCCAACGTGTAGTTCCAGTTACGGCCCTCGCGCCCCTCCGGCGGGTCGAGCCGCTCACCCACGACCGTGGCGACCACCGTCTCCCCGCGCTGCTGCAAGGTGAGGTCCTCTCGGGCCATGCCCGCGACACCCACCGCCAGCGACGACACGATCACGATGAAGAGGGCTGCATACGAACTGGACTCGCGTGCCCCGAACTTCCTGAGCCCCAGGAACAGCAGCGTCCCATGGGCCACCCACAACGCGACCTGCACCGCGAGGCCGGCGTCGTCCGCCAGGACGAACATCCCGGCGATGACGGCAAGCACGTAGCAGCCGGTGCCTACCGCCCAACCGACCCGACGGCCCATTGGCCCACCTCTCCCCTCGCGCCGCACGTCGGTCGCTTGCAGCGTTCCTCAGGACTCCACCGTCAGTGCGATACCGCCGGACGACCTCTTCCATCTCTTCGGTCAGCTCGGGCACCGAACAGGACGCCGGCAGCATCACGGCCTGCGAACAGGTCGGCCGGACGCCATGCGTGACAGTCTCCAGCAGACCGCCGGCAACCCTGCCGAAGGATCTGTCGATCGCCAGGTGCTGACGAATGCGACAGCCTGGCCGACCGGCAGTTCCCTGCGGGTGACCTTGGGCCTCGAAGCGAACTCAGTACACGCTCGCCCCAGTGAACAGCAGCATGGACAGCTTCCTCAGCTCGCCCGGCAACACGCCCCCGCTGGGTGTGTCACGGCACGGAACGGTGGGACGGGACGTTCCAGCTCGCCCGCCCCACCGCCCTGTAACCGCACCCAGCGGCCGGAAGTTACTTCCGCGCCGCCTTCGCCAGCTCGTCGTCGATCTGCTCGAACTTGTCCGCCGCCATGGTGAGGTAGTCACCCATGCCGTCGAGGCCGTCCAGCGTGGTCTTCGCGCCGTTGGTGAACTCGTCGAAGTTCTCGTCGAAGGCCTTCGAGGAACTCTTCGTCACGTAACCCGAGTTGACGAGGTTGTTGATGTACTTGCGGAGGCCGTCCAGCTTCTCCTGAAGCTTTTCCTTCTCCTTCACGACATGCTTGGCAGCTTCCCGCATGTCCTGATATGTGATGTCAAGGTCTTTGGCCATGAAGCCGCTCCCTCTCGCAACGCCGCAGGGCCAACCCCCGTGGCTCCCTCGTTTGCGGAACTACCGGCCTGCCGTCGCGGCCCCTGCGGCTCAGGGGCCTCCGGGGCCCGCCGGTGTGATCGTCCGCTCTTGCGGCAGAAGCTTACGGGGGTGAACTGCGCCGCCACATCCCCACCTTGTGAAGGCAACGGTCACAAGCTGTGGACTCCGTTGCTGCCGGGAACGCGGGGCCGCTCCCCGACTGCCTCACGGGCGGGCCGAGCCGATATCGTCGGCGGGACTGTGCACCGCGGGGTGGAAGCGGCCGCAGGGCCTGGGGAGGACAAGCGTGCGCCTGACTCTGACCGTCGTCGATCCGTACGGCGGGGACTCCGCCGATGTCGTACTCGATGCCGATTTCGAGTCGACCGTGGGGGACGTCGCGCGTGAGCTGGCCGCGCAGGTCGGGCACGCCGGCGCCCAGGTCATCCCCATCGGACACCAAGGGCAGACGCCTGCCGGGAACGCGCCGATGGTGTACGTCGACGGGTACGCCGTCGACCCCTCCGCGACCGTCGTCGGCTCTCCCCTGCGCGACGGCGCCGTCGTGTCCCTCCAGGACCCCTCCGGTTGTCTGCCGGGCGAGCCCACCGGCCTCGTCGAGCTGCGCGTCGTCGGCGGGCCCGCCGCCGGCTTCGTGCACCGGCTCGGCGTCGGACGCTACGACATCGGCAGCGGCAACGCCTCGTACGTCCGCGTCGACGACCCCGAGGTCGAGGCCCGCGCGCTGACCCTTTCCGTCGCCACCGACGGGACCTGCCAGGTCGTCGTGCACGGCGAGCACGACTCCGTCACCCTCGACGGCGAGCCCGTCGCCGACGCCCAGGAGCGCCGGGACGAGGAGAAGCGCCGCGCCGAAGCCGGTGACGGCGAAGCCGACGGCTCCTCCAAGAAGAAGCGCAGGAAAAAGAAGAAGAAAAAGAAGAAGGAGGACGGCGGCAGGCAGGGGCCCACGCGGGGCGGTCGGTTCGACTGGCCGCTCGGCGGGCAGATCGCCGTCGGGAACAGTCTTCTCGAACTCGCCCGCTATTCCCCTCCCAACGCCGCCCTCAAGTGGTCGGACGACGGCGTCGGACTCGACTACAACCGGCCGCCCCGGCTGCGCCGGCCCGAGCGGCAGACCAGCTTCCGGCTGCCCTCCAAGCCGCGTGACTACGAGGCCCGCCCCCTGCCCTGGATCATGGCGCTGACGCCGCTGGTCGGGTCGGTCGTCATGGTGGCGATCTTCCAGCGCTGGTACTACCTGATCATGGCGGCGCTCAGCCCGATCCTCCTCTTCGCCAACTACTTCAACGACAAGAAGCACGGCCGCAAGTCCCACACGAAGCAGGTCAAGGAGTACGAGGAGCAGAAGGCCCGGATCGAGAAGGACGCCCAGGAGGCGCTCGTCGCCGAGCGCGACGACCGGCGGCACGCCATCCCCGACCCGGCGTCCGTGCTGGCCATGGGCACCGGGCCGCGCACCCGGCTGTGGGAGCGGCGCCGTACCGACCGCGACCATCTGCTGCTGCGGTTCGGCACGGGGCAGATGCCGTCCGAGGTGGTGCTCGACGACCCCGAGCAGGACGACCACCGGCGCCAGGTCACCTGGAAGATCGAGGACGCCCCGGTCGCGCTGAACCTGCGCGGGCTCGGCGTCATCGGCGTGGCCGGCCCCGGCGACTCGGCGCGCGCGCTGGGACGGTGGGCCGTCGGGCAGACCGCCGCGCTGCACAGCCCGATGGACGTGCAGTTCTACGTGCTGAGTGAGAACTCCGCGCAGGATGCCTGGGACTGGGTGCGCTGGCTGCCGCACGCCCGCCCCTCCGGCGGTCAGGACGTGAACGTCCTCATAGGCACCGACGCGGAGACGGTCGGTGCCCGCATCGGCGAACTGACGCAGATCCTCGACGCCCGCAAGAAGGCCGCCGAGCAGAACCGCTCCCAGGGCACGACGTTCAGCGACCCGGACATCGTGGTCGTGTGGGACGGCTCGCGGCGGCTGCGGTCGCTGCCCGGTGTGGTGCGGCTGCTGCGCGAGGGCCCCTCGGTGTCGATGTACGCGATCTGCCTGGACGCCGAGGAACGGTTCCTGCCCGGCGAGTGCCAGGCGTTCGTCGTCGCGGAGCCGCACGCCGAGGAGCAGGAGCGACAGCAGACGGACCGCGCGGCGCAGCCGGCCGTGGCGGGCGGTTTCCCCTCCTTCCAGGCGTGGCACAGCAACGCCCCGGAGCACGGCCGCGGCGCCCAGCAGGCGCCGGACAAGCTGCGGCTGCGCGTGGAGGAGGCAGGCGCCGAGCGCATCAAGGACGTACGGCCGGACTTCGTGTCGCCCGCCTGGTGTCTGCGGCTGGCGCGTTCCCTGTCGCCGCTGCGGGACATCAGCGGGGAGACCGAGGACTCGGCGCTGCCCGGGTCCAGCCGCCTCCTGGACGTGCTGCAGCTGGAGCCGCCGACGAGCGACGCGATCACGGCGCGGTGGCGGATGGGCGGACAGTCGACGCTCGCGGTGATCGGCGAGTCGTACGACGGGCCGTTCGGTATCGACATGCGCAAGGACGGCCCGCACGGCCTGATCGCCGGTACGACCGGTTCCGGCAAGTCGGAGCTGCTCCAGACGATCGTGGCGGCGCTGGCGGTCGCCAACACCCCCGAGAACATGACGTTCGTGCTCGTCGACTACAAGGGCGGCTCGGCGTTCAAGGACTGCGTCAAACTCCCGCACACCGTCGGCATGGTGACCGACCTCGACGCGCATCTCGTGGAGCGCGCGCTGGAGTCGCTGGGTGCGGAGCTGAAGCGGCGCGAGCACATCCTGGCCGCCGCCGACGCAAAGGACATCGAGGACTACCAGGACCTGGTGCGCCGCGACCCGTCGCACCCGCCGGTGCCGCGGCTGCTCATCGTGATCGACGAGTTCGCCTCGATGGTGCGCGACCTGCCGGACTTCGTCACCGGTCTGGTGAACATCGCCCAGCGAGGCCGGTCCCTCGGCATCCACCTGCTGCTCGCCACGCAGCGGCCGAGCGGTGTCGTCTCCCCCGAGATCCGCGCCAACACCAACCTGCGTATCGCGTTGCGTGTGACGGACGCCGGTGAGTCGACGGACGTCATCGACTCGCCCGAGGCCGGTCACATCTCCAAGAGCACTCCCGGCCGCGCCTACGCCCGGCTGGGGCACGCCTCGCTGGTGCCGTTCCAGTCGGGCCGCGTCGGCGGGCGGCGGCCCGGCGCCGCGGACCCGGCCGCGCTCGCACCGTGGGTGGGGCCGCTCACCTGGGAGGACCTGGGCCGGGCGGCGCTCACCAAGCCGAAGTCCGAGGCGCGTGAGGACGAGGAGATCACCGATCTGAAGGTGCTGGTCGACGCGGTGCGCGACGCCAACGCCGCGCTCGGCATCCCCGCGCAGCACAGCCCGTGGCTGCCCGCGCTGGACGAGACGCTGCTGCTGGACGACATCGAGGTGCCGTCGTACGCGCCCGCGCCGGGCACACTGCCGCCGGCGCCGTTCGGTGTCGAGGACCTGCCGTCCGACCAGGCCCGCCGTCCGGTCGTCGTCGACTTCTCCTCGTTCGGCCATCTGATGATCGGCGGCGCCCCCCGCAGCGGCCGGTCGCAGGTGCTGCGCACCCTCGCGGGCTCCCTGGCCCGCACCCACTCCGTGGCGGACGTGCATCTGTACGGCATCGACTGCGGCAACGGCGCCCTCAACGCGCTGACCCGGCTCCCGCACTGCGGCGCGGTCGTCGGCCGTAACCAGACCGAGCGGGTGGTCCGGCTCGTCAACCGGCTCAAGGGCGAACTCTCCCGCCGTCAGGACTTGTTGGCGGACGCCGGCTTCGCGGACATCGGCGAGCAGCGGGCGGCGTCCGCCGAGGACGAGCGGCTGCCGCACATCGTGGTGCTGCTGGACCGCTGGGAGGGCTGGGTGCCCACGCTCGGCGAGATCGACCACGGTTCGCTGACCGACGAGCTGCAGACGATGATGCGGGAGGGCGCGAGCGTCGGCATCCACCTGGTGCTGACGGGCGACCGGACGCTGCTGGTGGGCCGGATCGCGAGCCTCACCGAGGACAAGTACGGTCTGCGGCTCGCCGACCGCAGCGACTTCTCCTCGCTGGGCATCCCCACCCGCAAGGTGCCGGAGGAGATCCCGCCGGGCCGCGCCTTCCGCAACGAGTCCGGCACGGAGACGCAGTTCGCGCTGCTGGCCGAGGACACCACGGGTCAGGGGCAGGCGGCCGCACTCACCGCGATCGGCGAGGCGGCGGCCGCCCGTGACGCCGAAGTACCGCGTGCGCGACGGCCGTTCCGGGTGGACAGCCTGCCGAGCCGGATCTCCTTCCCCGAGGCGTGGGAGATGCGCGACCCGGGCGTGTCGCGGTCGAAGCTGTTCGGTCTGGCCGGCATCGGCGGCGACGAGATCGTCGGCTTCGGCCCCGATCTCGCCGACGGCGTACCGGCGTTCGTGATCGCGGGTCCGGCGAAGTCGGGCCGCTCGACGGTGCTGATGAACTTCGCCCAGTCGTTCCTCACGCAGGGGACGCGGCTGGTGATCGCCGCTCCCCGCCAGTCGCCGCTGAGGCAGCTGGACGGCACGGAGGGCGTGCTGAAGGTCTTCACCGGCGACGACATCGACGAGGACGAGTTCGAGGAGCTCGTCGACGAGGCGTCCCTGGAGGAGCCGATCGCCGTACTCGTCGACGACGGCGAGATCCTCGAGGACTGCGACGCCGAGAGCCAGCTGAAGAAGCTGGTCTCGCGCGGCGCGGAGCGTGGCCTCGCCCTCGTCATCGCCGGTGACGAGGAGGACGTGTGCAGCGGCTTCTCCGGCTGGCAGGTCGACGCGAAGAAGGCCCGGCGGGGCATCCTGCTCTCCCCGCAGGAGTCCTCCAGCGGAGACCTCATCGGCGTCCGGCTGTCCCGGGGAATGGTCGGCGGCCAGATCGCCCCGGGCAAGGGCATGCTGCACCTCGGCGACGGCGAGCTGCGCACGGTCGTCGTCCCGGGGTGAGCGACTCCCGCGCGTGACCAGGAGGCCCGGCTACTTGATCTTCGAGAGCCGGGCCTTCGGCCGTCCCGAGTCCTTGCTGTCCGACTCGTAGACCAGGTCGTCGCCGACCGGGGTGAGCAGGACGGTGTGGCGGGCCTGGTTGCACACGTCGCGGTTGGTGGGCGCGCCCACGGACGTCGTGACGATACGCCGGGCGGTGACCTCCTTGAGGGTCAGCACGTCGTCGCAGACGCCGCCGAAGATGTCCGTGTGCCGCAGGGTGCCGACCCGCTCGCCGACCCGCGCCTCCCTGAGGGTGACGCGGAACGTGCCGAGCGGGATGGTGATGCTCTCGCGGGAGCTGGCCTGCCCCTCCCACGTGCCGACGTAGGCGGCGGGCACGGTGGCGGAGGACGCGGAGGCGGAAGGTGAGGGCCGTGCGCCGCTCGGGCCCTGGTCGGCTCCCGCGCCCCCCGGGGAGCCCGGCAGCAGGTCGAACACGAACGCCGAGCCGACGGTCACCGCGGCCAGCGCGCCCGCCACCGCCAGGGCCACCGTGCAGCTGACCCGCCGGCCCCGTCCTCCGGTGCCGGGCGTCGAGGCCGCGGAGACGGAGAGGGACAGCCGGCCCGGCGCGGAGCCGCCCCCGTTCCCCGGTTCCGTCGGCGGATGCGGCGCGGACGCCCCGGTGGCGTCCCGGGGTGCCGGTACGGCCGTGCCGACCGGCTCACCGCCCGGCGACGGCATGACGGGCGGCGGCCCGAACCCACCGCCGACCGCCCCGGAAGGGCCCGCAGCGGTGGCCGACGGTCCGGAGGCGGGCCCGAACCCACCGCCACCGCCGACCGCCCCGGACGGGCCCGGACCGGTGCCCGGCGGTGCGGAGACGGGCGCGAACCCGTCCGCCGACGGCCCGGAGGACGCGGGGCCGGTCCCCACAGCCCCGGCGGGCCCCCACCCCGGCCGTCCGCCCCGGTTCGTCCCCTCCCCCACCGAGGGGCTGCTGAAGCCCACCGGTCCCGAGGCCGCGCCGCCCGCCGGTCCTCCTCCGGTCGTCTCCAGGTTCAGCAGGTTCACCGCGGCGCGGCTCACCTGTTCCACCAGGGCGCCCGGCAGCCAGCCGCCCGACACCAGGCGGGCGGCGCCGCCCTCGGGGGCGAGGCGGCCGGTGATGCCGGCCGGGGACGGGCGGGCGGAGGGGTCCTTGTCGAGGCACGCCTCGGTCACCTCGCGCAGATCGCCGGTCAGCCCGTCGAGCTCGGGCGGCTCGTGCACCACGCGGTAGAGCAGCGCGGCCGAGGAGTCGCCAGGGAAGGGCGGCGCGCCGGTCGCCGCGTACGCGAGGACCGCGCCGAGGGAGAAGACGTCCGCCGCACCGGTCACGCCCTTGCCGAGGATCTGCTCGGGCGACATGTAGCCGGGGGAGCCGATCGACACGCCGGTCGAGGTCAGGGACGCCGTACTTTCCCCGGACTTCGTCCGGGAGGTGCCCCCGATGGCGCGCGCGATACCGAAGTCGATCAGCAGGGGCCCGTCGAGGGTGAGGAGCACGTTGGACGGCTTCACGTCCCGGTGCACCAGGCCCAGCCCGTGCACCGCCGCCAGCGCCTCGGCGAGGCCCGCGCCCAGCGTGCGCACGGTGTGTTCGGGCAGGGGGCCCAGCTCGGTGACGGCGGCCGTGAGGGAGGGGCCGGCCGCGTAGGCGGTGGCGACCCAGGGGACGCGGGCGTCGGGGTCGGCGTCCAGCACGGGCGCCGTCCAGGCGCCGCCGACCCGGCGGGCCGCGTCGACCTCGCGCCGGAACCTGGCGCGGAACTCCTCGTCGAGCGCGAAGTGGGGGTGCACGATCTTCACCGCGACCGTCCGGCCTCCCGCGCTGCGGCCCAGGTAGACCCGGCCCATGCCGCCCGAACCGAGCCGGCCGAGCAGCCGGTACGGCCCCACGACCGTGGGTTCGTCCGTGTCGAGCGGCCGCATGGCGCCACCCCTCCCCCGTCGCACCGGTACGCCGTTGCCATCCAGCAGCGTAGTGGCCGGACCGGGCGGGGCGCCGGGCTTCGTGCGGCCGTCCGGCCCGCCCCCGTGCGCTACGGCGTCAGCAGGTCCACCTTCACGTCCGGGGCGAACCCCGTCGTCGGCCCCACCCTGCGGGCGAACTCCGCGACCGCCTCCAGCTGCGGGGCCCCGAAGCGGAAGTCGAGGGTGGTGAAGTACTGGGCCAGGGTCCGCTCGTCGAAGGCCTCCCAGCGGGCCGCCTGCTCGGCCACCTTGTCGACCTCTTCCAGGGAGAGGTTGCGGGAGGCGAGGAAGGCCTCGTGCACCTTGCGGGTGAGCACGGGCTCACGCTCCGCGTACTCCTTGCGGGCCGCCCAGACGGCGAAGACGAAGGGCAGGCCCGTCCACTGCTTCCACAGGGCGCCCAGGTCGTGCACCTCGAGGCCGAAGCGCGGGCCGTCGACCATGTTGGCGCGCAGGGCCGCGTCGCCGATCAGGACGGCCGCCTCCGCCTCCTGCATCATCAGGCTCAGGTCGGGCGGGCACGTGTAGTAGTCCGGCCGCACGCCGTACCGCTCGGCGAGGAGGAGCTGGGCGAGCCGTACGGAGGTGCGGGAGGTCGACCCGAGGGCGACCCGCGCCCCGTCCAGCCGGTCCAGCGGGACCTGCGAGACGATCACGCAGGACATCACCGGGCCGTCGCAGCCGACGGCGATGTCGGGGAAGGCGACGAGCTGGTCCGCGTGCTTGAGGTACTCGACCAGGGTGATGGGCCCGATGTCGAGGTCGCCCTGCACCAGCTGCTCGCTGAGCTTCTCGGGGGTGTCCTTCGTCAGCTCGAAGTCGAGGAGCGTGCCCGTTCTCGCAAGCCCCCAGTAGAGGGGCAGGCAGTTCAGGAACTGGATGTGGCCGACGCGCGGCCGGGTGCGAGGATTGTCCACATCGTGAGGCTAGACCTTGCGCCGGGCG
This sequence comes from Streptomyces sp. BJ20, assembly GCF_022869105.1. Lineage (NCBI taxonomy): Bacteria > Bacillati > Actinomycetota > Actinomycetes > Kitasatosporales > Streptomycetaceae > Streptomyces > Streptomyces sp. BJ20. Next base: position 518,056 of record NZ_CP094918.1, on the reverse strand, counting down.
GGACAGCGGTCGCCCCCACCGGTTCGAACGCACGCGCGTGACGAACGGGGCGTTGAAACATTCGGGTGACGTGATCTTGACCTCTATTGCGAACGGGCCGCCGCGTGCTAGGCTCATCGCAAGTTGCAGTTTGGTTTCCCTTGCAGTACAGAGCCTGCGGAGCATGTGACCGCGGGCTCTCGTCGTTCTCAGACGGATGCAGTTGTGCGGAATTGTCTTCACACTTGCTGGTTCTGGAGCAGGGCAACCCTTTGAGCCCAAGGAGGGCTTATGGCTACCGGAACCGTGAAGTGGTTCAACGCCGAAAAGGGCTTCGGATTCATCGCCCAGGAGGGCGGCGGCCCCGACGTCTTCGTCCACTACTCCGCGATCAACGCGACCGGCTTCCGGTCCCTCGAGGAGAACCAGCAGGTCACCTTCGACGTCACGCAGGGCCCGAAGGGCCCGCAGGCGGAGAACGTCACCCCGGCCTGACCCTGATCCTCCGATCCGGGAACGACTAGCAGTACCCAAGGAGCCCCACGCCGCGAGGCGAACGGGGCTCCTGCCTTTTCTCCGGGGCGGCCGGGGCGACCCACAGGAGCACCCGGAGAATTCCCGGTGAATTCCCTCCGAACGGCTCCCCCGCCCCGAACGGGATCATCCCGGCGATCGCCCCGGCCCCTGCCCGATTCCGGGCCGAATTCACCGACTCTCGGGCCCCCCGCGCGACCCCGCACGCCCCCCTCTCCTCTCAGACGTGCTGCATGATCAGCACGAATTTCGTGCCGGGCTCCAGCGCCTCATAGCGGTGCGGCACATCCCCGCGATACGCCATGTAGTCCCCCACGCCGAGTTCGACCTGCTCGCCCGTGGGACCCGCCGTCACCCGCCCCGCGCTCACCACGACGTGCTCCACCGTCCCCGGAATGTGCGGGTCCGAGTCGCGCACCGTCCCCGGCTCGAGATCCACCGCGTAGATGTCGCGCCGCGCCCCGGGCGGGCTCGCGGACAGCAGGGTGGCGACATAGCTGGACCGGTCCGAGCCCACGGACGGCCCCTCCCCCGCCCTGATCACCTGGACCATGGGCGCCGGCGGCTCCACCAGCGCGCTGAACGGCACCCCGAGCGCCACCGCCAGCGCCCACAGCGTCTCCATGCTCGGGTTGCCTCCGGCTGCCTCCAGCTGGGACAGCGTGGACTTGGCGATCCCGGCGCGTTTGGCCAGCTCCGAGAGGGAGAGGCCGGTGCGGGTGCGCTCGCGGCGCAGGGCCGCGGCGATCCAGTCGAGGGGCAGGCGGGACGGCGTGCCGTCGGTCATGTCGTTCGCTCCATCAGTCACTTCGTTCGGCTTGACGAACGCGGGGATGTCTGTTCATTGTAGAAAACATGCGTTCGGTACAGCGAACACCCTCACCCCGACACGGTCCGGCTCCGTCGGCCGTCGACGCCGGGCTGCTCCGGGACGTCTCCCTGGTGTGTCTCGCCGGAGGCGTCGTCGGCGTGTCGTTCGGGGCCATCGCGGTCGCCGGGGGCCTGCCCGTGTGGGTGCCTGTGGTGATGTCGCTGGTGGTGTACGCGGGCTCCGCCCAGTTCAGCGCGGTCGGCGTGCTCCTCGCGGGCGGCGGACCGGTCGCGGCGGCCGCCACGGGGCTGCTGCTCAACACCCGCACGGCCGCGTTCAGCCTGGCGGTCGCCGAGCACATCGGGCGGACGCGGCTCGCCCGTCTGGTCGGCGCCCATCTGGTGACCGACGAGACCGTGGCCTTCACCCTCGCCCAGCAGGACCCGGCCCGGCGCCGTGCCGCCTTCTGGGTCTCGGGCATCGGGCTGTTCACGGTGTGGAACGTGTGCGTGGCCGCGGGAGCGCTGGCCGGCGGCGCGCTGGGCGACACCGGCCGCTACGGCCTGGACGCGGCCTTCCCCGCCGTCCTGGTCGCCCTGGTGCTGCCCGCCCTGCGCGAGGACGCCGGTGTCCGTCGCGCAGCCCTCGCGGGGGCCGTGCTCGCCCTGGCGCTCACCCCGGCCGTGCCGGCGGGCGTGCCCGTGCTGGCCGCGCTCGCGGGTCTGGCACTGCACGGAGGCGTGCCCGGACGGCGGAAGGGGCCGCGGTCGTGAGCGGGACGGCCCTGATGGTGCTGGCGCTGGCGGTGGGGACGTACGCCTTCCGGCTGGTGGGGCCCGTGCTGCACGGGCGGGTGGAGCTGCCGGACCGGGTGCGGGTGCTGTTGTCGGCCGGGGCCGTGGTGCTGCTGGTGGCGCTGCTGGCGACGGGTGCGCTGACCGAGGGCGGGGAGTTCGCCGGGTGGGCGCGGCCCGCCGGGGTCGCCGTGGGCGGGGTACTGGCGTGGCGCCGGGCACCGTTCGTCGTGGTGGTGCTCGGCTCGGCGGCGGCGACGGCGGCGCTGCGGGGCGCCGGGGTGCCGTAGCCGCCCGGGGGCGCTGAGGGACTGTCAGTGGCCGCCGGTAGCGTCCCGCCCATGACCACGAGCCGACCCGCGCACGCCGACCAGCCGGAGCACGTCCGCGCCACCCGCGCCTTCTACGACGCGATCGCCGAGGACTACGCCGAGACGTTTCGGGACCTCCACGCCGCCTCGCCCCTGGACCGGGCCCTGCTGGCCGGGTTCGCCGAGCTGGTCGGCGAGGGCGCGCCGGTGGCCGACGTGGGATGCGGTCCCGGCCGTGTGACCGGCTTCCTCGCCTCGCGCGGTCTGGACGTCCACGGTGTGGACCTGTCGGAGTCGATGCTGGCGATCGCCCGCCGGGAGAACCCGGGGCTGCGCTTCGAGCAGGGCTCGATGTTCGCCCTGGACCTGTCCGACGGCTCCCTCGCCGGGCTCGTGTCCTGGTACTCCACGATCCACACCCCGCCGGAGGACCTGCCCGCCGTGTACGCCGAGTTCCGCCGGGTGCTGGCGCCCGGAGGCCATCTGCTGGTCGCCTTCCAGATGGGCGACGAGCCGCGGCGGCACGTGCGCCCCTGGGGCCACCCGGTCACCCTCGACTTCCGGCGGATGCGGCCGGAGCCGGTCGCGGAGCTGCTGGAGGAAGCCGGTTTCGCCCTGGTGCAGCGCACCGTCCGGGAGGCCGACACCCGGCAGGGCGAACCCACCCCTCAGGCGTTCCTGATCGCCCGCGTGCCCGGTGAGGAGCAGGCCTGACCGCCGGCTACCTCCTGTACAGCGCCTCCACGTCGTCCGCGAAGTCCCTGAGGATCGCCTCGCGGCGCAGCTTCATGGACGGCGTGAGATGGCCGGCCTCCTCGGTGAAGTCCACCGGGAGGACGGCGAAGCGCCGGATGGACTCCGGACGGGACAGCATCTTGTTGGCCTCGTCGAGGGCGCGCTGCAGGATCGTCCGCAGCTCCTCGTCGTCGACGAGGAGTTTCGCGGGGACGGGGTGCTTGCCGTTCATCCGGCGCCAGTGGGTGGTGCCGTCGAGGTCGAGGGTGATCAGGGCGGTCACGTAGGGCCGGTTGTCGCCGAGGATCATCACCTGGGAGATCAGGGGGTGGGAGCGGAGCCAGTTCTCCAGCGGGGCGGGGGCGACGCTCTTGCCGCCCGCGGTGATGATCAGCTCCTTCTTGCGGCCGGTGATGGTCAGGTAGCCCTCGTCGTCCAGCTCGCCGATGTCGCCGGTGGCGAACCAGCCGTCCCGGGTGGCGGGCACGACGCCGCCCGCCTGCGGGTCCCAGTAGCCGCGCAGCACGTGCTCGCCGGAGACCAGGACCTCGCCGTCCGCCGCGATCCGGATCTTCGTGCCGGGCAGGGGCCAGCCGACGGTGCCCAGGCGGGGCTTCAGCGGGGGTGTGACGGTCGAGGCGCCGGTGGTCTCGGTGAGGCCGTAACCCTCGAAGATCTCGATGCCGGTCCCGGCGAAGAAGGCGGCGAGGCTGCGGCCCAGGGGGGAGCCGCCGCAGATGGCGTAGCGGACCCTGCCGCCCATGGCGTTGCGGATTTTTCGGTAGACCAGCGGGTCGTAGAAGGCGCGGGCCGTCCTCAGGGAGCGGGAGGGGCCGTTGCCGGCGCCGGCCTGCCGGGCCTCCAGGGCCTCGCCGTAGCGGCGGGCCACCGCGGCCGCGCGGTCGAAGGTCGACTGCCGGCCGCTCGACTCGGCCTTGGCGCGGGCGGTGTTGAACACCTTCTCCAGCATGTACGGGATGGTGAGCAGGCAGGTGGGCCGGAAGCTCGCCAGGTCGGGCAGCAGGTCCTCGGCGGCCAGGCTGGGCGCGTGGCCGAGGCGCACCCGGGCGCGCACGCAGGCCACGGCGACCATGCGGCCGAAGACGTGGGACATGGGGAGGAAGAGCAGGACGGACGCCTCGTCGTCCGTGCGGTCCCGGAAGACGGGGTAGAGCAGCTCGATGGCGTTGTCCACCTCGGCGAAGAAGTTGCCGTGGGTGAGGGCGCAGCCCTTGGGGCGGCCGGTGGTGCCGGAGGTGTACACGAGGGTGGCGAGGGTGTCGGGGCCGAGCATGCCCCGGCGCACCTCGATCTCGTGGTCGGGTATGTGCGCGCCGGCGTCCGTGAGGGCGTCGACGTGTCCCTTCTCCATGACCCACACGTGCCGCAGATCGGGCAGGTGCGGCAGCTCCGGGCCCATGGCGGCGGCCTGGCCGGCGGTCTCGGTGATCAGGGCGACGGCGCCGGAGTCCTGGAGGATCCAGCGGGCCTGGTAGGCGGACGAGGTCGGGTAGACGGGGACGGTGACCAGGCCGGCGGCCCAGGCGGCGAAGTCGAGGACGGTCCACTCGTAGACGGTGCGGGCCATGATCGCGACGCGGTCGCCCGGCGCCAGGCCTTCGGCGACGAGGCCCTTCGCGGCGGCGAGGACCTCGGCGGCGAACCGCTCCGCGGTGACGTCGCGCCAGGAGCCGTCCCCGGTCTTCCGGCTGAGGACGACGTCGCCGGGCGCGACGCTCGCGTTCTCGAACGGCAGGTCGGCGAGGGACCCGTGCCGCACCGGCTGCGCGAACGGCGGGACCGACGCCTCGCGGACGGCCCCGTCCAGCCGGCGGGTGGCCGGCGGGACGAGGACGGGCGCCCCGTGGACGTCGGCGTCGAGAGCGGTGTCGTGGTGAGGAGTGGACACGGGCGGCTCCTGGGGCGTGCAGGCGAACTGCGGGGTGCCATGACGTACGTGCCTCGCACGCCGAGGCGCTCACCGGGGCGTCCGCAGCTCGGGACGCCACCGGTCGGTGCGGGGATCGTACGGCTCCGGCGTGAGGGGTTCGTGCCGGTTCCGGGGTGGAGCGGGATCAAGCGTGTGCAATGTCGGGGGTTACGTGAGGGTCACTCAGGTCCGGCCCGGCAGAGGGCCGGAGCCGCGCCGCTCAGGGCCGTTCCAGGACGGCCGTGACGCCCTGGCCGCCGGCGGCGCAGATCGAGATCAGACCGCGGCCGGGGGCGTCCCGCTCGGCGAGCAGCTTGGCGAGGGTCGCCACGATGCGGGCGCCGGTGGCGGCGAAGGGGTGACCGGTGGCGAGCGAGGAGCCGGCCACGTTCAGCCGGGCCCGGTCGACGGGCGGCAGGCCGCGCTTCTCCCAGGCCGCCAGGGTGGCGAGCACCTGGGAGGCGAACGCCTCGTGCACCTCGACCAGGTCGAAGTCGTCCAGGCCGAGACCCGCCCGCTCCAGCATCCGCGGGACCGCGTACGCCGGCGCCATCAGCAGGCCGTCCTCGCCGTCGGCGACGTCGCCGTGCACGAAGTCGACGGCGGCGGTCTCGTACGCGGTGAGGTACGCGAGAGGTTCGAGGCCGCGCTCCTCGGCCCACTCCTCGCTCGCCAGCAGCACGACGGCGGCGCCGTCGGTGAGGGGGGTGGAGTTGCCCGCCGTCATGGTGGGTTCGGGCCCGTCGACGCCGAACACCGGCTTGAGCGTGGCGAGTTTCTCCACCGTCGAACCGGGGCGCAGGTTCTGGTCGCGTGCCAGGCCGCGGAAGGGCACCACCAGGTCCTGGAAGAAGCCCCGTTCGTAGGCGGCGGCGAGCCGCTGGTGGCTGGTGGCGGCGAGTTCGTCCTGGGCCTCGCGGGTGACACCCCATGCGCGGGCGGTGACGGCGGCGTGCTCGCCCATGGAAAGACCGGTGCGCGGCTCGGCGTTGCGCGGGACGTCGGGGACGAGGTGGCCGGGGCGCACCTTGGCGAGCGCCTTGAGCCGGGCGCCGAGGGACGTGGCGCGGCGCGCCTCGAGGAGCAGCTTGCGCAGGTCGTCGTTGACGCCGAGGGGCGCGTCGCTCGCGGTGTCGGAGCCGCCGGCGACCGCGGCCTCGGTCTGGCCGAGGGCGATCTTGTTGGCGGCGGCGACGACCGCCTGGAGTCCGGTGCCGCAGGCCTGCTGGATGTCGTAGGCGGGGGTGCGCGCGTCGAGGCGGGAGCCGAGGACGGTCTCCCGGGCGAGGTTGAAGTCGCGGCTGTGCTTGAGGACCGCGCCGGCCACGAACTCGCCCACCGCGCCCGGCCGTTCGAGTCCGTACCGGTCGACGAGGCCGTCCAGGGCGGCGGTGAGCATCTCCTGGTTGGAGGCGGTGGCGTAGGGCCCGTCGGAGCGGGCGAACGGGACGCGGCTGCCGCCGATGACCGCGACGCGCCGCACGGCGGCCGGCTCCAGGGTGCTCATCTCGACCTGCTCCTCAACCGTGACATAGGCTTACCTCCAGTAACCTTACTCCAGAGTAAGCACTGAGTGAGCCCCTCGCACGCACACCTGGGAGTCCCCGATGGCCGACCGCTATCTGAGCTTCACCGGCACCGCGCCGGGCCGCTTCCTCACGCGCCGCCTGGGACTGCCCCGGCCCGCCCCGCTGCGCCGCTGGTCGGCGGAGCGTCCGGCGCTGGACGGCGAGTTGCTCCACCTCACCGCGGGCGCCTCCCGCCTCGACCTCGCGCCCGTCCTCGCCCGCACCGGACTCCCCACGGACGAGGCAGCAGGGAAGCCCGCCGCGGTCGTCCTGGACGCCACCGGGGTGCGCACCGTCGAGGACCTCGACGAGGTGCACGCCGCCCTGCACCCCGTCGTCCGGTCCGTCGCCGAGAGCGGCCGGATCGTCGTGCTCGGCGCCCCGCTCGACTCGGCCGACCACCACCAGGCCGCCGCCCAGCAGGCGCTGGAGGGCTTCACCCGCTCCCTCGGCAAGGAGACCGGCGGCGGCAGGACCGTCAATCTCGTCCGCCTCACCGACGCCACCGCCGCCGAGTCCACCCTGCGCTTCCTGCTCTCCCCCAAGTCCGCCTATGTCAGCGGCCAGGTGATCGCCGTCGGCGACGAGGAGAGCCCCTCCCCCGAGGACGCCGACCGCCCCCTGACCGGCCGTACCGCCCTGGTCACCGGCGCCGCGCGGGGCATCGGCGAGGCCGTCGCCGCGGCCCTGGCCCGGGACGGCGCCGAGGTGGTCGTCCTCGACGTGCCACAGGCCGAGGAGGACGCCCGCCGGGTGGCCGAGCGGATCGGCGGGAGCGTGCTGCTGCTCGACATGACCGCCGCCGACGCGGGCGCCCGGATCGCCGAGGCGCTCCCCGGCGGACTGGACGTCCTCGTCCACAACGCGGGCATCACCCGGGACCGCCGCCTGGTCAACATGGCGAAGGACCGCTGGAGTTCGGTGCTGGACGTGAACCTCGGCAGCGTGCTGCGCACCACCGACGCGCTCCTGGAGGCCGGGGCGCTGCGCCGCGACGGCCGGATCGTCGCCACCGCCTCCATCGCGGGCATCGCCGGCAACGCCGGACAGACCAACTACGGCGCGAGCAAGGCCGGTGTCACCGGCTTCGTCCGCGCCCTCGCGCCCCGCGCGCTCGCCGGGCACGGGGTGACGGTGAACGCGGTCGCGCCCGGCTTCATCGAGACGAAGATGACGGCCGCCGTCCCCCTGTTCATCCGGGAGGCCGGACGCCGGATGAACTCCCTCGCGCAGGGCGGTCTGCCCGTCGACGTCGCCGAGACCACCGCCTGGTTCGCCCACCCCGGCTCGGGTGCGGTCAACGGCCAGGTCGTGCGCGTCTGCGGCCAGAGCCTGCTGGGGGCCTGACATGGCGCCGACCCCGCCGGAGCGGGCCGAGTCCGTCCTCACGCGCTCCCCATCCCTCGCCCCGCTGCTCGCCCGCGGCGCGGCCCTGTCGCCGTTCCGCCGCCCGGACCCGGCCGCCGCGCACCCCCGCACCCGGCTGGTGCTGCCCGGCCTGCGCCCCGACCCGGCCAGGCTGGCCGCGTACGCGACGGTGTGCGGCTTCCCCGCCGCCGCGGACACGCTGCCGCTGACCTATCCGCACGTGCTGGGCTTCCCGCTGGCGATGCGGCTGATGAGCGCCCGGGACTTCCCGCTGCCGCTGCTCGGGCTCGTGCACACGTCGATCTCCGTCACCCGGCACCGCGCCACCCCGTCCGCCGCCTTCTACGACCTCGCCGTGCACGTCGACGGACTGGCCCCGCACCGGCGCGGCACCGAGGCGGCCGTCGTCACGGAACTGCGCTCCGGCGACGAGCTGGTGTGGGAGTCGCGCAGCACGTACCTGGCCCGGCACCGGACCACCCACGCGAAGGAGCAGACGAGACCTGAGGAGGGCCCCGAGCTGCCCGCCGTCGAGGAGTGGCAGCTCCCGGGTGACCTGGGCCGCCGCTACGGCGCCGCGTCCGGCGACCGCAACCCGATCCACCTGCACCCGCTCACCGCGCGCCTCTTCGGTTTCCCGCGCGCCATCGCACACGGCATGTGGACCGTCGCCCGCTGCCTCGCCGCCCACGGCGTCCCGGACGCGGCCGAGGTCCGTGCGGAGTTCCGGGCGCCCGTGCTGCTGCCCGGCACGGTGACGTACGCGGCGGACGACGGGCGGTTCGCCCTCCGCGGCGGCCGCGGCCGCATTCATCTCACCGGCGAGATCGGCCCGCCCTAGATCCGGCAGCCGCAGTCGCCCGCCGACGGAACCGGTCCGCCGCGGGGCCGAAGGCCGCCGTCACCCCACCGGCGAGGCGACCCCGTTCCGAGCCGCCGGGGCGTCCGCGTCCCCGCGGTCGTCGGGCGGCGTCCAGTGCCGCCCGGCCATCAGGTCGCCGAGTCCCGCCCACGCGAAGTTCATCAGCGTGGTCGCCGCCTGCCGGGCGGTCACACCGGGAGTGGCGTTGGCCCAGTCGGCGAGTGACTCGGCGGCCCCGACCAGCGCCTCCGCCAGCCCGGAGACCTCCGCCTCCCGCAGGTCGGGGTCGCGGTGGGCCTCCCGCGCGGCGGCCAGGATGAGCTGCGTCACGAACGCGACGATCTCCGCGCGCATCGCGGCCACCTCGGCGGCGAAGACCTCGCCGTGGGTCCGCGCCTGGAGATGCAGCACCGCCCAGCCGTCGGGGTGCCGGGCGGTGTGCGTGAAGAACGCGGTCAGGCCCGACCAGAGCTGCCGGTCCGCCGGCAGCTCCGGCCGGGCCCCCGCTTGCACCGCCTCGGTGAGCGCCCTGGCCTCACGGCGGATGCACGCGGTGAACAGGTCCTCCTTGGAGTTGAGGTACAGATACACCAACGGCTTGGACACACCCGCCAGTTCGGCGATCTCGTCCATCGACGCGGCCATGTACCCCCGGTTCCCGAAGGTCCGTACGGCTGCGTCCAGCATCTGCTGTTCACGGACCGCACGCGGCATCCGCTTGGTCTTCACGGCACCCATGGAACACAGCCTACGGTCAGCCGCTACCGCTGGTCGTGGCCGCCGTCCTCGGCCGACAGGAACGCGCTCCCGTTCGGCGCCCGGTCGCCGGAGGTGAGCCGGGGCAGCAGCTGCGCGGTGAACAGCGTGGACAGCGCCGAGGTGTCGGTGCCGCCGTCGGTGCGCACCACCACCGGACGCGGCGCCTTCCCGGCCAGCCGGGAGCCCACCTCCAGCCGCCTGCGCGCCAGCTCGTACTGGAGCACCGCCCGGTTGTCCCGGTACGCCTTGGCGAGGGCCTGCTGGGCGCGGGCCTCGTTCTCGGCGGCGATCAGACCGCTGCGGCCGCGCGTCTCGATCTCGAAGCGCACCCGCTGGGCCTCGGTCTCCTGCCGCTCCAGCAGCTGGGCGACCTCCTCACGGGCCCGGTTCAGCGCGGCCCGCACCTCGACGATCCGGGCGTCGCGGATCTTCTTCGCCCGCTCGATGTCCATGCCCAGGCTGTCGATGCGGCGCTTGCGGATCAGGCCCCACTCCTGCTCGTAGGCGGTGCGCTCCTTGGCGACCTGTTCACGGGTGGCCAGGTGCTGCTGGTACTGCGCCGGGAGCTGCACGTCCGGGATGTTGCAGCCGGTGATGCGCACGCCGTAGCGGTCCAGCTGACGGTTGAGCAGGTCCTGCATGTCGGCGACGTCCGAGCCGCGCAGGTCGTAGGCGCGCTCGGTGCGCACCCTGCGGGCCCGCTGCCGGATCGCGTCCTGCACGGCGCTGGACAGCACCAGGTCGAAGTTGCCCGCGCCGATGGTGCGGACGAAGAGCACCGCGTCGGTGATGCGGAACTTCAGGAAGAACTCGATGGAGCGCAGCGGCACGTTCTCCTGCGTGGGGCAGGCCATGACGGGCGCCGAGTACGGGATCTCGGTGGCCGTGTCGACGACGAAGTCGACCCGCGACCACGGGTGCCACAGGTAGTGCCGGCCCGCGTCCAGGGTGCGCACGACGGCGCCGTACCGGGTGAGCACGCCGTGGGTGCCCTGCTCGATCTCGACGATCGAGGAGCGCCACCACCACAGCCCGCCGATCACCAGCAGCAGCACGCCGACGACGTAGGAGAGGGTGGCCAGGGCCCCGGCGGCCATGCCGCCGAGCCCGTCGGAGCCTGACTCCTTCAGGGTGAGCATCACGCCCGAGAGCAGGGCGTACCCGCCGGCCCAGAGCGGCAGCATCCACCACAGGCGGCGGCGGTGCTTGGGGATGATGACCGGAAGCAGGGTGCCGGCCTCGCCGCCGCGCAGCAGGCGGGCGATGTCGCCCCAGGGCGCGACGGCCTCGGAGATGACCGAACGACGGTGACTGCGGACGGAACTCACGGCTGGACCTCCTCGGCGGACACGGACCCGGTGGACCGGGACCCAGCGGGCCCGGGCTCGTCGCCCGCTGCGGCGCCGTCGGGCGCCTCGTTCGTGGCGCCCTCGGCGGGCTCGTCGGGCATCTGCGGCACGACGGTCGGCCGCTCGGCCTCCAGCAGCGCGGTGATCTCCTCCTGACGGCCGGCGATCCGCGCGGACACCTCCGCCAGCCGCTCCCGTACGGCGGCCATCTCGGCGTCGTCGAACAGCTCCGCGCCGCGCTCGCCGACCAGCTCGCGGGCCAGCTCGAGGAAGTCGATGCCGGCGGCCGCGTCGCCGTCGCCGCCGCCGATGCGCACCAGGCGCGGCAGGTGGTCGGCGACCTGCTCCAGGGTGTCGAGCACCTGCTGCTGGTAGCGGTACTGCAGGATCTCGGGCGCCTCCGCGGCGGTCACCGCGCGGATGTCGAGGGCCTGCGCCTCCAGCAGGGCCGCGTTGGCCTTGGCCTCCGACTCGGCCTGCACGTAGCGCTGACGGGCCAGCGCCTCGGCGCGGTTGGTCTCGCGCTCCACGGCGGTGTCCATCTGGGCCTGGTACTGGGCGATGTCCGCCTGGATCGCGGACAACGTCTCCTGGCTGGAGGCCAGCTCGCGGTTGAGGTCGCCCTCGTCCTGCTCCTTGCGCAGCTGGAGCGCGTACTCGTGGGTGTACGCCTCCTTCGCCATGCGGACCATCTCGGGCGCCGCCAGGTCCATCCGGTAGCGGCGGTCTGCGGGCTCGGCGTGCGTGATGTTGGCGTTGGTCAGCTCCACGGCGGGGCGGAACTGCTGGTTCAGCTGCTCAAGGAGCCGGCCGCTGTCCTCGCCGACCATGTCGTAGATGCCGGCCGCCTCCTGCTCGTAGATCAGGCTGCGGATGGTCTCGCTGACCGCGTTGCCGAGCTTCTCCTCGAAGCCGCGCACCGCTCCGAGGGTGTAGACGAACTCCACCGGGTCGCTGATCCGGAACTGGATGAAGAGGTCGATGGACGCCTTCACGCCGCCCTTGGTGGGGGCTTCCCGCACCGGCGCGTTGAACGGGTACTCGCGCGTGGTGTTGACGATGTACGACACCCGCTTCCACGGGCTGAGCAGGGTGACCCGGCCGGGCCCGACGACCTTCTCCAGCTTGCCGAACCGGGTGATCATCGCCTGGCAGCCGTCCGGCACCATGACGAGGCCCTGCCGCCACCATACGAACGCGACCGCGGCCACCGCGATCAGCCAGTAGTGCAGCCCGAACAGCGGCGAGGTCACGCTCCAGCCGCCGGCCGCCGACGTGATCGACGTGCCGATCAGCCCGATCGCCGGCAGCGACAGCACCGGCAGCATGGACAGCAGGGAGCGGCCCTTGGGCATCACCATCGGGTAGATGGCGTGCAGGGCCTCGCCGTCCTCCCGCAGCTGCTCGCTGCGGCTCAGCGCCTCGCCGGCCTCGTCCAGCGACACGGACTTCTGCCGCATCACGGTGTCGACGGAGCTGCCGTCCTGCTCCCGGGCGGCCGGGAAGTCGGCCGGATCCATGCCCTCGCCCGTCTCGAACCGCTCGTCCTCGCCGTCCGACGGCTGCGCGCCGCCGCCTCCGGTGCGCCGGAGCAGCTCGTCCCGGGCCGCGGCGCGCGGATCCGCGCCGCCCGCGACCGACTGTGCGACGTTGCGTAGGCTTTGCGCCCGCGTACGTGCCACGGGGTCCCCCTTCGCCTGTGGTGCCCTCCCCGCACTTGGCCGCGGGGAATCGTGTGGTCCAGTGATCACACACCGCGGAGGCAAACATGCGTAAGGGGCGCACCCCAGCAACGGTCACCCGTGTCTCGTTGCCGGGATGCGCCCCTGAGCGCGGTCGCGAAGGCCGTCAGACCGTCGCGGGGACCGGGCGGGCGTCCTTCGGCTCGGGGGTCTCGTCGACCGGGGAGGCGTGGACCGCGTCGTACTTCTCACGGTCGAGGATCTTCTCCCGCGACGCCACGATGACCGGGATCAGCGCCTGGCCGGCGACGTTCGTCGCGGTGCGGATCATGTCGAGGATCGGGTCGATGGCCAGGAGCAGGCCCACGCCCTCCATCGGGAGGCCCAGGGTGGAGAGGGTGAGGGTCAGCATGACCGTGGCGCCGGTGAGGCCGGCCGTGGCGGCGGAGCCCACCACCGAGACGAACGCGATCAGCAGGTAGTCGCCGACGCCGAGCGGGACGTCGAAGATCTGCGCGACGAAGATCGCGGCGATGGCCGGGTAGATCGCGGCGCAGCCGTCCATCTTCGTGGTCGCGCCGAACGGCACGGCGAAGCTCGCGTACTCCTTGGGCACGCCCAGGCGCTCGGTGACCTTCTGGGTCAGCGGCATGGTGCCGACGGAGGAGCGGGAGACGAAGGCCAGCTGGATCGCGGGCCAGGCGCCCTTGAAGAACTGCACCGGGCCGACCTTGGCGACCGTCGCCAGCAGGGCCGGGTAGACGCCGAAGAGGACGATCAGGCAGCCGACGTAGATGTCGACGGTGAACGTGGCGTACTTGCCGATCAGGTTCCAGCCGTAGGTGGCGATGGCGTTGCCGATGAGGCCGACGGTGCCGATCGGAGCCAGGCGGATGACCCACCACAGGGCCTTCTGCAGCAGTTCGAGGACGGACTCGCTGAGGGTGAGGATCGGCTGGGCCTTCTCACCGAGCTGGAGGGCGGCGATGCCGGCGACGGCGGCCATGAAGACGATCTGCAGCACGTTCAGCTCGGTGAACGGCGTGATCACGTCGGTCGGCACGATGCCGGTGAGGAAGTCGATCCAGGAGCCGGTCTTCTCCGGGGCCTCGCCGTCGGCCGGGCTGAGGCCCGTGCCCGCGCCGGGGTTGGTGACCAGGCCGATGGCCAGGCCGATCGCCACCGCGATCAGCGAGGTGATCATGAACCACAGAAGGGTCCGCGAGGCCAGCCGGGCCGCGTTGTTGACCTTCCTGAGGTTGGTGATGGAGACGAGGATCGCGAAGAAGACCAGCGGGGCGACGGCCAGTTTCAGCAGGCCGACGAAGGTGCCGCCGACCTTCTCCAGGGTGGTGACCAGCCAGGACAGGTCCTGGCTGCGGGCGATCCAGCCGAGCAGGACGCCGAGGGCGAGACCGATGAGTATCTGGGCCCAGAAGGGCACGCGGACAGACCGCTTCAACTGCGTGTTCGTGGACACGGACATGCTCCGGTGAGGGGGACGCGTGAGGGATGTGACGGGAAGGCTCGGGTGGGCGCGGTGTCAGGGCTGACAGTTCGCGGCGGTGACCCGGCAGAGATCCACGTGCAGGCGCGCCACGAGCGGAACACTCCGGGGCGTGGGGAACACGGCTGCTGACTTCACCCGATGACCGTAACACCTGAGCTTTGGGATCCTCAAAGCCTTACTTTGGAAGGCGTGACGGCAAACACACTTATAGAACGCAAAGCGCCCCGGTCCCCTGGTGAGAGGGGGCCGGGGCGCCGACGTGCGGTGCGCGGGTGTGGCGGACGTTACGAGGTCTGCGCCTGACCCGAGGTCTGGCCCTGCGCGCGGGCGGTGTCGTCGGCCACGTCCTCCTGTGTGCGGTTGGCCTCGAGGTTGGCCTTGGCGCGCTCCACGCGGCGCACGATGCCCTCCGAGGCCCGGTCCCGCTCCTTGCGCAGCACGACGAAGCTGATCGGCGCGGAGATCAGCAGCGCGAGCAGCACGATCCACAGGCCGTTGGAGTCGCCGAGACCGCGCGGCGCGAGACCGGAGTGGACGAGGGCCCAGACGACAACGAGGCAGCCCGCGAAGATCCCGAGGCGCATCAGCGTGTAGCGGAGCATCTCATCCACTCTTCCGTGCGTACGGTCAGAAACATCCCCTTGGGGGACGACGTCCAGTGAAGCACGAGCGGCGGGCGATCTTTCAGCGGGGTACGGCGCGTACGGGCCTCAGGTGAGCGTCAGCAGCATGATCACGTCGTCGCGGTCGTCGCCGGGAGCCACGCGGATCGCGTCCGGGACGCGGCCGACCTCCTTGTAGCCGCAGGAGGCGTAGAAGCGCTCCAGGCCGAGACCGCCGCGGCAGCCGAGGCGGATGGCCTCCACGCCGTCCATCGCGCGGGCGGCCCTCTCGGCCTCGGCGAGCAGGTCACGGCCGTAGCCCTTGCCCTGGTGGCGGGGGTGGACCATCACCGTGTAGAGCCAGATCCAGTGGGTCATCAGGCGGTGGGTGTTCCGCGTCAGGAACGCGGTGGCCGCGACGCGGCCGTCCTCGTCGTGCCCCACGACCAGACGGGACCGGCCCTCCGCCATGTCCGTGAACTGCCGCAGCAGGGCGGGGCGGATGTCCTCCGGCGTCACGGGCGCGACGAAACCGACGGCTCCGCCGGCGTTGGTGACGTCGGTCCAGACGTCGAGGATGCCGTCGCGGAGGGTGGGGGTGATGGCGGGGTCGGCGGTGAAGGTAAGGGGCATGGGGGGATGCTAGCCCTTACCTCTGCGGAGGTGCAGCAGAATTTCGGCCGCCCGCCGCGGGGGGTGCGGTCCGCTGCCGAGGGCGGTCCGCTGCCGAGGGCGGCCCGGCAGACGGCCGGTCGCGCAGTTCCCCGCGCCCCTGAGACCCGGGTGCGGGTCGTCGTGGGCTCTTCACGCCGTTCCCCGCGCCCCTGGATTTCCCGTGCGGGTAGTCGCGGGTTGCTCGCGCAGTTCCCCGCGCCCCTTCGGGGCGCGTTCACCGCAGCACCCCCCAGGGGCGCGGGGAACTGCGCGCCAAACCCCCGCCGTCCCGCGGACGAATCCCAGGGGCGCGGGGAACTGCGCGACCGGCCCCCACCCTGCCGCAGACGGCATCGTGCCTCGCCCCAGAACGGGCGCGGGGAACTGCGCGCCAAGCTCCCGCCCTGCCGCGGAGGGCGATGACCGTACGCCCCCGACGGGAGTCAGACCCGCATCGGCTGCGGCGACTCCCTGCGCGCCGGATCCGGACCCTCGTACTCGCGGAGGACCTCGTACCGCGTGTTCCGCTCCACCGGCCGGAACCCCGCGTCGCGGATCAGATCCAGCAGATCCTCCCGCGTCAGCTTGTTCGGCGTGCCGAAGTTGTCCGCGTCGTGCGTGATCTTGTACTCGACCACCGACCCGTCCATGTCGTCCGCCCCGTGCTGCAGCGCCAGTTGCGCCGTCTGCACACCGTGCATCACCCAGAACACCTTGACGTGCGGCACGTTGTCGAAGAGAAGCCGCGACACGGCGAACGTCTTCAGCGCCTCCGCGCCCGTCGCCATCTGCGTCCGCGCCTGGAGCCGGTTGCGGACCTTGCCGTCCTTCATGTCGACGAAGTCGTGCTGGTACCGCAGCGGGATGAAGACCTGGAAGCCGCCGGTCTCGTCCTGGAGTTCCCGCAGGCGCAGGACGTGGTCGACGCGGTGGCGCGGCTCCTCGATGTGGCCGTAGAGCATCGTGCAGGGCGTCTTGAGGCCCTTCTCGTGCGCCAGGCGGTGGATCCGCGACCAGTCCTCCCAGTGGGTGCGGTGGTCCACGATGTGCTGCCGGACCTCCCAGTCGAAGATCTCCGCGCCGCCGCCGGTGAGGGACTCAAGACCCGCGTCGATGAGTTCGTCGAGGATCTCGCTCGCGCTCAGCCCCGAGATCGTCTCGAAGTGGTGGATCTCCGTGGCGGTGAACGCCTTCAGCGACACCTCCGGCAGCGCCGCCTTCAGCTCGCGCAGCGACCGCGGGTAGTAGCGCCACGGCAGGTTCGGGTGCAGGCCGTTGACGATGTGCAGCTCGGTGAGGTTCTCCGAGCGCATCTCCTCGGCGAGCTTCACCGCCTCCTCGATGCGCATCGTGTACGCGTCCTTCTCCCCCGGCTTGCGCTGGAAGGAGCAGTACGCGCACGACGCGGTGCACACGTTGGTCATGTTGAGGTGGCGGTTGACGTTGAAGTGCACGACGTCGCCGTTGAGCCGGGTGCGCACCTCGTGGGCGAGGCCGCCCAGCCACGCCAGGTCGTCCGACTCGTAGAGCGCGATGCCGTCCTCGCGGGTCAGCCGCTCACCGGAGCGGACCTTCTCCTCCAGCTCGCGCTTGAGCCCGACGTCCATGCCGTTACCTCTTTCCCAGAAGACAGACCCGTCCCACCGTACGCCCCGGTCAGCCGGCCTCTTCGGGCAGCTCACCGACGCGGTTCTCCCACTTGGTGGAGAGCACGATCGTGGTGCGGGTGCGGGAGACGCCCTTGGTGCCGGACAGCCGGCGGATGATGCTCTCCAGGCCGTCCACGTCGGTGGCGCGCACCTTGAGCATGAACGAGTCGTCGCCGGCGATGAACCAGCAGTCCTCGATCTCCTGGAGGTCCTTCAGCCGCTGCGCCACGTCCTCGTGGTCGGCGGCGTCGGAGAGGGAGATGCCGATGAGGGCGGTGACGCCCAGGCCGAGCGAGGGGGCGTCCACCGTGGCGCGGTAGCCGGTGATGACGCCGGCCGCCTCCAGACGGTTGATGCGGTCGGTGACGCTCGGTCCCGACAGACCGACGAGGCGCCCCAGCTCCGCGTAGGAGGCCCGGCCGTTCTCCCGCAGGGCCTGGATGAGCTGCCTGTCCACCGCGTCCATCGAATCGATGCCTTCCACTGAAGAGGTACGAAGTTGCCGAGAGGTGGTGCCGTGTGGTGCCGTCGCGGCCGGCGGGCGCGCCGGCCGCGGTCGGGTGGGTCAGTCGTCCGCGCGGGTTCCTCCGCCGAGTTCGCCCTTCCAGCGGCGGTACAGGGCGTGGGGGACGCCCGCCGCGTCGAGTACGCGTCCGGCGACGAAGTCCACGAGGTCCTGGATGTGCGTCGCGCCCGCGTAGAAGGCCGGTGAGGCGGGCAGTACGGTCGCGCCCGCGTCGTCCAGCGTCACCAGGTGCCGCAGCGTCTGGCCGTTCAGCGGGGTCTCCCGTACGGCCACGACCAGCGGGCGGCCCTCCTTGAGGGTCACGCTCGCCGCCCGCTGCAGCAGGTCCTTGGACAGCCCGAGCGCCACCCCGGCGACACTCGCCGTTGAGGCGGGCACGATCAGCATGCCCTTGCTCGGGTACGACCCCGAGGACGGTCCGGCCGCGAGGTCGCCGGCGGCCCAGTACCGCACGCCGTCGAGGTCGACGGAGAAGGTGTCCGGCTTGCCGTCCGCCCCCCGGGACAGCCATTCCCGCAGGTCGTCGCGCCAATGGGCGTCACGGAAGGCGATCTCGGTCTCGTCCAGCAGGGTGAGCCGCGAGGCCCGGCTGACGACGAGGTCCACGCTCTCCCCCGCCGCGAGCAGCGCGCGCAGCACGGCGGCGGCGTAGGGGGTGCCGGAGGCGCCCGAGACCCCTACGATCCAAGGCGATCGCCGCGTCTCTCCTGGCTTGGCTGGGTTCACGGGACCGAGCCTATCCAAAGTCGCAGGACGGGAACCGGGCCAGGGTCTCCGGGCGTTCTCCTTCACAACGGCCCGGCGACGGGGGGTGGAGGATGACGGACACGCGTCCGGCGTGGTCACACGGCGAGCGGGTGCGGGCCGCCGCCGTGCTGATGGCCGGCTGGGTGGCGCTCCTGTGGGTGCTCGAGGTCGTCGACGTCGCCACCGGGCACGCGCTGGACGGCTACGGCGTCGTGCCGCGCACCCCGTCCGAGCTGGTGGACGTGGTCCCGTCCGCCTTCGTGCACTTCGGCTTCTCCCATGTGGCGGCGAACAGCGTGCCGCTGCTGGTGCTGGGCTTCCTCGCCGCGCTCGGCGGGATACGCCGGTTCCTCGCGGTGTGCGCGCTGATCGTCGTCGCGGACGGCCTGGGCGTATGGCTCCTGTCCCCGGCGGGAACCAACACCGCTGGCGCCTCCGGCCTGATCTTCGGCCTGTTCGGCTATCTGCTGGTCAGCGGCTTCGTCGACCGGCGCCCACTGGGCATCGTGGCCGGCGTCCTGGTGGCCGCGGTCTGGGGCGGCTCGATCCTCGCGGGGCTCGCGCCCACCCAGTCCGGCGTCAGCTGGCAGGGCCATCTGATCGGCCTGGCCGCGGGCGTGGCAGCGGCCTTCCTCCTCCGCCGCCGCCGCCCGGCGGAACACCGCGAGCCGGTCCTCTGACCCCGCCACCGGTCAGACGGTCAGTCCGCGCACCAGCAGATCGAGCAGCGCGCAGAGGAACAGCGCGATGCCGATGAAGCCGTTGACGCTGAAGAACGCGCGGTTGAGGCGGGTCAGGTCGTGCGGGCGGACGATGGTGTGCTCGTAGACGAACGCGGCGGCGACGATCAGCAGGCCCAGCCAGAAGAAGGCGCCGGCGTCGGTGAGCACCGCGTACCAGACGAACAGCGCCGTCGTCACGGTGTGGCAGGCGCGGGCGCCCCAGATCGCCGCGGGGATGCCGAAGCGGGCCGGGGCGGACTTCACGCCGATCTCCCGGTCGGTCTCCACGTCCTGGCAGGCGTAGATCAGGTCGAAGCCGCCGATCCAGATGCCGACCGCGAGGCCGAGGACGACCGCCTCCCAGGACCACGACCCGGTGATCGCCAGCCAGCCGCCGACCGGGCCCATCGCCTGCGCGAGACCGAGGATGGCCTGCGGGAAGTTGGTGAACCGCTTGCCGTACGGATACACCACCATCGGGATCACGGCGACGGGCGCGAGCGCCAGGCACAGCGGGTTGAGCAGGGCGGCGGCGCCGAGGAACACGGCGAGGGCGATCAGCGCGCCGGTCCAGGCGTGCTTGACCGACATCGCCCCGGTGACCAGCTCACGGTGCGCGGTGCGCGGGTTACGGGCGTCGATCTCGCGGTCGATGATGCGGTTGGCGGCCATCGCGAAGGTGCGCAGGCCGACCATGGCGAGGGTGACGAGGAACAGCCGCCCCCAGTGGATGTTCGCGTCCCACTCGTACATCGCCGTGAGCGCGGCGATGTAGGCGAAGGGCAGCGCGAACACCGAGTGCTCGATCATCACCAGGCGCAGGAAGGCCTTGGTGCGTCCCGGCTGCTGCGGGAGGGCGGCGGAGGCCGACGTCACAGTCCGTACTCCTTCCAGCGGCGGTCGACCTTCGCGGCGGTCTCCGGGTCGGACTCGACCATGTCGGGCCAGCCGCCGTCGCGCGTGTACCCCTCCTCGGGCCACTTCTTCGTCGCGTCGATGCCCGCCTTGCCACCCCAGAACTGCTGGTACGACGCGTGGTCGAGATGGTCGACCGGGCCCTCGACGACGGTGAGGTCACGGGAGTAGTCGGTGTTGCCGAGCGCCCGCCAGGCGACCTCGTGCAGGTCGTGCACGTCGCAGTCGGAGTCGACGACCACGATCAGCTTGGTCAGCGACATCATGTGCGCGCCCCAGATGGCGTGCATCACCTTCTGCGCGTGCTTCGGGTACTTCTTGTCGATCGAGACGATCGCGCAGTTGTGGAAGCCGCCGGCCTCGGGCAGGTGGTAGTCCACGATGTCCGGGACGATGATCTTCAGCAGCGGCAGGAAGAACCGTTCCGTGGCGCGGCCCAGCGGGCCGTCCTCCGTCGGCGGGCGGCCGACCACGATCGACTGGAGCAGCGGACGCTTCCGCATGGTCACGCAGTCGATCGTCAGCGCGGGGAACGGTTCCTGCGGGGTGTAGAAGCCGGTGTGATCGCCGAAGGGCCCCTCGGGCAGCATCTCGCCGGGCTCCAGCCAGCCCTCGATGACGACCTCCGCCTGCGCGGGCACCTGGAGCGGGACGGTCTTGCAGTCGACCATCTCGATCCGCTTCCCCTGGAGGAACCCGGCGAACAGGTACTCGTCGATGTCGCCGGGCAGCGGCGCGGTGGAGGCGTACGTCACGGCCGGCGGGCAGCCGAAGGCGATGGCGACCGGCAGCCGCTCTCCGCGGCGCGCGGCCACCTGGTAGTGGTTGCGGCTGTCCTTGTGGATCTGCCAGTGCATGCCGATGGTGCGCTTGTCGTGGCGCTGGAGGCGGTACAGACCGAGGTTGCGGACACCGCTCTCCGGGTCCTTGGTGTGGGTGAGTCCCAGGTTGAAGAAGGAGCCGCCGTCCTTGGGCCAGGTGAACAGCGCGGGCAGCTGCTCCAGGTCCACGTCGTCGCCGGTGAGGACGACCTCGTGCACGGGCGCGTCGGACGACTTCACCTTCTTCGGCGGCACGTGCGTCATCGCGCCGAGCTTCCCGAACGCCTCGCGCACCCCGACGAAGCCGTGCGGCAGCTCGGGCTTGAGCAGCCCGGCGATCTTCTCCCCGATCTCCGCGTACGACTTCAGGCCGAGCGCCTTCAGCAGTCGGCGGTCGGTGCCGTAGACGTTCATGGCGAGGGGCATCGAGGAGCCGCGCACGTTCTCGAAGAGCAGGGCGGGACCGCCGGCCTTGTTCACCCGGTCGACGATCTCACCGACCTCCAGATGCGGGTCGACCTCGGCCTTGATGCGCTTGAGGTCACCCTCGCGCTCCAGCGCCCTGAGCAGGGAGCGAAGATCGTCGTAAGCCATGGGGTCCAGTATCCCCGAGCGGCTACGCTGGGCTCGTACCGCCCACCTCTTTCGCTGGAGAGGCCCCATGCTTCGGGTGCTCATGTTCCTCGTGCCACTGGCCCTGAGCGTCTACGCGTTCATCGACTGCATCAGCACGAAGGACGAGGACATCCGGCACATGCCCAAGCCGCTGTGGGCGATCCTCGTCCTGCTGTTCCCGCTGGTCGGCTCGATCTCCTGGCTCATCGCAGGCAAGAAGCGGCAGCCCGCCGGCGCGGGCGGCTCCGCCTGGGGCCGGGGCGGCGGCCGGCAGCAGTGGGTCGCCCCGGACGACAACCCGGACTTCCTGAAGTCGCTCGACGAGGACAAGAAGCGGGAGAAGGACCGCGACGCGGACGAGGACCCCAGGACCGACTGACCCTGCCGGGCCCCGGAAACATCCGGGCGCGGCGACTGCCGGTTCCGGCCGCTGACCCTGCCGTACGCACCCCGCCACACTGAGCCACGACGTGGTGGACGGCGGGCAGGGGGCGGCGATGCGGCACGGGCCGGTCTTCCGGTGGGTGACGGCAGCGGGGCTGCTGTTGGTCGTCCTCGGGTTCGTGGTCTGGGAGACCGGCCCGGACCACCCGGAGCTGGAGCAGGTGGAGCTCACCGTTCTGGAGGAGGAGCCGGACGGCACCTGCGCGGTCCGCTGGACCGACCCGTACGGCGCGGGGCAGCGCACGGGGCCGTACCGGTGCGATCCCGACCGGCCTCCGCTGCTGAAGGACACCTCCGAGTTCGAGTGGGGCTCCCCGGGCTGGGACATCGGCCACGTGGTGGCCCAGGGCGATCTCAAGGGCGAGCTGTACGACCCGGACGTGGAGACGGCCGCCGACCGGGCGGTGGCGGTCTCCGACGCGCTGACGGTCTCCGGGGTGCTGGTCACGTTCGCCGGCCTCGTCTGCGGCGGCGTCCGGACCCTGATCAGGCTCGCCGGACTGACCGGGTGGGCCCCGCTCACCGTCCGGCGGGCGGAGCGTCTCCGCGAGGCGGCCCACGGGGTGGTCCGTGAGCACGAGCGTGCCGTGCGGGCGGTACGGGACGCGTGGCAGCCGCTGCACGACGCGCGCGTACGGGAGGAACTGGCCGCGGTGCCGGTCGGCAGGCTGCGGTGGGCGTCCGTCCCGCTCCTGCCGGTGGCGGAGCTGCAACGGCACGGCATCCGTACGGTGCGGGACGTGCTGGACGCCGGGGCGTGGGGTCTCGCGGACACGACGGGACTCGGGCGGCGCACGGCGGAGAAGGTGTGGTCGGCGGCCCGGCGCCGGGCCGCCGACGTCGCCGAGGACACCTGGGTGCGGCTGGACGCCGGCCTGACCGGACCGGACGCGGAGCGGCTGCTGACCGCGCTGCGCGTGCTGGTGCAGGCCGGTCCCGAGGCGCGGAGCGCGGTGGAGGAGGCCGGGCGGCTCATCCCCGAACTCGACCGGCATCTGCGCACCGCCCTGCCCGCCGCCGACCTGCGGCTCCTGTTCGGCACGGACCGCGACGGACGCGCGGACGCGCGGGCGGCCGTCCGCCGGCTGCGGGAGATGGTGGCGGAGGCCGAACGCTCGGGACGGTGGCTGCGGTTCCTTCAGACCTCGATCGATCTGCTCCGGGGCGGGGACGCCGATCCGCTGGCGCTGTCCGCACGGGTGGATTTCGCGTCCCGGCCCGACGCCTACCAGGAGAGGCTGTGGCACATCGTGCGGACGAGCCCGGCGCCCACCGGGTGAACGGGCTCACGCACCGCCCGGTTCGGGGTGGCCGAGCCGCCGCGCTTCTGCACCATGGTGAAAACGCCGTCAGCCGAACGAAGGGTCCGGACACCGTGGAGAGACAGTTCGACCGCGCCTGGCTGGCCACCGCGCTGGAAGAAGCGCGGGCCGGGCTGGTGGAAGGGGGCGTCCCGGTCGGGGCCGCGTTGTACGGGGCGGACGGGGCGCTGCTGGGGCGGGGGCGGAACCGGCGGGTGCAGGACGGGGATCCCTCCACGCACGCGGAGACGGCGGCCTTCCGGGCGGCGGGGCGGCAGCGGTCGTACCGGGGGACGACGATGGTGACCACGCTCTCGCCCTGCTGGTACTGCTCGGGGCTGGTGCGGCAGTTCGGGATCTCGCGGGTGGTGGTCGGGGAGTCCGTCACCTTCCACGGCGGGCACGACTGGCTGGCGGAGCACGGCGTGGAGGTCGTGGTGCTCGACGACCCGGAGTGCGTGGCGATGGTGCGGGAGTTCGTCGCCCGGAACCCCGAGCTGTGGGGCGAGGACATCGGGGAGTGAACGCGGCGGAGGCCGCCCCGGGGACTGTCGTCCGGGGCGGCCTCCGTACGGTGCGGGGCGGGGACGGTCAGAAACCGGCCGCCTGGAGCACGCCGAGGCCGACGTCGGCGTAGGAGTGCTTGCCGTTGACGAAGATGTTGACGCCGTAGTAGTTGAACAGCCAGCAGGCGAAGGCGAGCAGGGCCAGGTAGGCGGCCTTGCGGCCCTTCCAGCCGGCGGTGGCGCGGGCGTGCAGGTAGCCGGCGTAGGCGACCCAGGTGATGAAGGACCAGGTCTCCTTGGGGTCCCAGCCCCAGTAGCGGCCCCACGCGTCGCCGGCCCAGATGGCGCCCGCGATGATCGTGAACGTCCACAGCGGGAACACCGCCGCGTTGACGCGGTAGGCGAACTTGTCCAGCGAGGCCGCCGCGGGCAGCCGCTCCAGGAACGACGTGGCGAAGCTGCCCGGCTTGCCGCCGCCTGCCAGCTTGTTCTCGTACGAGTCCTTGAAGAGGTACATGACCGTCGTGAACGCGCCGACGTAGAACACCGCGCCGCACAGGATCGCCGTGGAGACGTGGATGTACAGCCAGTACGAGTGCAGGGCGGGGACCAGCTGGTCGCTGGCGGTGTACAGAACGGTGACGGCGAGACCGAGGTCGAGGAGGACCGACGTGGTGAGGAACAGGCCGAGCCAGCGCACGTTCTTCTTCAGCGCCAGCAGCAGGAGGTACACGCCCACCGCGGTCGTGGAGAAGGTGATGTTGAACTCGTACATGTTGCCCCACGGCGCCCGCTCCACGGACAGCGCGCGGGTGAGCACCCCGCCGAAGGCCAGCGCGAACGCGAGCACGGTGAGGGAGATGGCGATACGCCCGTAGAGGTCGCCCTGCTCGTCGCCGCCGTGGGCGCCCGGCCCGTCGGGCACGTCACGCGAGCCGGACGCGGCGCGGACGGTGACCTTGGGCCGCTCCAGGACGGCGGTGCCGCCGCCCTGCTTCACGGTCACGGCCGGCGCCGTGCCCGCCGCGGTCGCCTTCGGGGTGAGCGCGGCCGCCGTGCGGGCGACCTTGCTGCGGCTGCCGAAGAGCCACTCGGCGATGTACGCGAAGAAAGCGAGGGTGTAGACCGCCATCGCGGAGTAGATCAGCACATTGCTGATCTCCGCGAGGTTCTCGTTGGTCGCGGCGGCGAGAGTCACTGCTGCTCAGCCCCTTCGGCAGGCACGGCTTGAGAGTCGGTGTCGGTGGACGTGGTGGTTCCGGACGCCCCTGGCGCTCCGGGGTCTTCGGGGGGTGCGCCGTCCGGCTCCGGGGTGCCGTCCGGTTCGGGGTCCGGCACGCCCGGCGCCCGCTCGTAGAGGGTCCCGGCGAGGTCGCCGAGTTCCTCGGGCACCTTCGCGGACTCGCTGCGACCGAGGCCCGCCATCTCGACGACGGTCACGCCGTCGTCGCCGCGCACCGCGCGCACCCACACGCGGCGCCGCTGGACGAACAGGGAGGCGGCCAGGCCGCCGATCGCCGCGAGGGCGCCGCCGAGCGCCCAGCCGCCGCCCGGCTCCTGGACGACCTGGAAGCCGGCCCACTCCTTGATGTCCTTCTCGAAGGTGATCGAGCCGGCGCCGCCGGGGAGCGTCATGGTCTCGCCGGGGGTGAGCAGCTTCTTCAGCAGCTCCCCGTCGGCGTCCTTGAACTCCTTCATCTTCGTCTTGTCCATCTGGTACACGCTCTGCGGAATGCCGGAGTCGGCCTTCAGGTCGCCGTGGTAGGCGTTGAGCGCGAGCACCGGGTAGTCCAGCGCCGGGAACTGGGAGAGCATCGTGCCGCTCGCGGACCCGCCGAAAGTCGGCACGAAGAAGGCCTGGAAGCCGAGCTGTTCCTTCTTGCCCTGCGGGTTGCGGTAGCCGTCGAGGACCTTGACGACGCCGTTGGAGGTGACGTTGTTGTCGAGCGGCAGCAGCGGCACGGCGTCCTGGTAGACGATCTCGCCCTTGCCGTCGCGGACGGTCACCACGGGCGCGTAGCCGTGGCTGACGAGGTAGACCTTGGCGTCGCCGATCTCCAGCGGCTTGTTCACCTTGATGAGGGCGTTCTTCTCCTCGCCGTCCGCGCCCTCGGTGTACGTGACCTCGGTCTCGTACGTGCGCGGGGTGCCGCGGTTGGGGCCGGTGCGCTCGTACGTGCCGGTGAACTCCTTGACGTCGAAGCTGAACGGCTCCAGGTCGTCGTTGGTGAAGAGGTTGCCGGACTTGAAGTCGTCGTACTGGGTGAGCGTGTTGGAGAAGCCGTCGCCCTCGACGACGATCTTGTTGCCCTCGGACTTGAACAGCTGGCCCCAGGCGAACGCGATCAGCATGACGATCAGCGCGAGGTGGAACGCCAGGTTGCCGAGCTCGCGCAGATAGCCCTTCTCGGCGGCGACGGCGTCCCCGACGGCGTGCGCGCGGAAGCGGCGCTTCCTCAGCAGCGCGAGGGCGGCCTCGCGGACCTCCTCGGGGTCGGCCGAGGTGCGCCAGGTGGTGTGCGCGGGCAGCCGGGTCAGCCGGCGGGGCGCGCCCGGCGGGCGGCCGCGCAGCTGGCCGACGAACTGCCAGGTGCGGGGCACGATGCAGCCGATGAGGGAGACGAACAGCAGGATGTAGATCGCGGAGAACCACACCGAGCTGTAGACGTTGAAGAGGCCGAGCTTGTCGTAGACCGGCGCGAGGACGTCGTGCCGTTCGCGGAAGTCGGCGACCTGCGCCTCGTTGATGCCGGTCTGCGGGATGAGCGAGCCGGGGATCGCGGCGAGCGACAGCAGCAGCAGGAGCAGCAGCGCCACCCGCATGGAGGTGAGCTGCCGCCAGAACCAGCGGGCCCAGCCGATCACGCCGAGGGAGGGCAGGTCGGGCGAAGGGCTGTCCTCCACGGGGGCGGTGGACAGCTGGGAGCCGGCGGCGCCGAGTTCCTGGTCGTCACCGGTCTGCGTGGAGGTGTCCGTCGTGGTGTCGCTCATCGGGTCAGATCCCCACCGTGAAGCCGTTGGACCAGGTCTGCATCTCCGTCACGAGGGCGTCCCACGCGCCGGTCAGCAGCAGCACGCCGGTCACGATCATCATCGTGCCGCCGACGCGCATCACCCAGACGTAGTGCCGCTTGACCCAGCCGAAGGCTCCGAGCGCCTTGCGGAAGGCCACGGCGGCGAGCACGAAGGGCACGCCCAGTCCGAGACAGTACGCGACGGTCAGCACCGCGCCCCGTCCGGCGCTCTCCTGCTGCGCGGACAGGGTGAGCACGGAGGCGAGGGTGGGCCCGATGCAGGGGGTCCAGCCGATGCCGAAGAGGGCGCCGAGCACGGGCGCGCCGACCAGACCGGTGGCGGGGCGCTTGTGGAAGCGGAACTCCCGCTGGGTGAGCCAGGGCATCAGGCCCATGAAGAAGACGCCCATGAGGATCATGAAGACGCCGAGGATCTTGGACAGGACGCCCGACTGCTCCTGGAGGGTCTGCCCGAAGTAGCCGAAGAAGGCGCCGCCCGAGACGAACACGACGGTGAAGCCGAGGACGAACAGGGAGGCGCCGGCGACCATGCGGCCGCGCCGGGCCTCGGCGAGGTCGGTGCCGGAGACGCCGGTGACGTAGGAGAGGTAGCCGGGGACGAGCGGCAGGACGCAGGGCGAGAAGAAGGAGACGAGCCCGCCGAGCACGGCGATGGGCAGGGCCACCAGCAGGGCGCCGTTGAGCACCGTGCCGTTGTAGCCCGTCTCCGCGGCGAGCGTGTGCAGGGCCGTCACGTCACTTCTCCGCTACGACCGGTTCGAGCATCTTCCGCAGCCGTTCCTCGTCGAGGGCGGTCAGCGAGCGGGCGGCGACGCGGCCCTCCCGGTCCAGCACCAGGGTGGAGGGGATGGCCTGCGGGTTGAGCGTGCCCTTCTCGAAGCGGAGCATCAGCTTGCCCGTGGGGTCGTACAGGCTCGGGTAGGTGATGCCGAAGTCCTTCTCGAAGGCGAGCGCGGCGGTGGTGCTGCCGTCGCGGGTGTTGATGCCGACGAACTGGACGTCCTTGCCCTCGTACTCCTTCGACACCTTGGCGAAGTACTTGGCCTCCGCGCGGCACGGGTTGCACCAGGAGCCCCAGACGTTGAGGACGACGACCTTGCCCTGGTAGTCGTCCACGTCGAGCTGCTCGCCCTCGAGGGTCTCCCCGGACAGGTCGGGCGCGGCGACGCGCTCACCCTCGGGGACGGTGGAGATGCCGTCGGTGCCGGTGACGAAGCCGGTGTCGCCGCCACCGCCGGAGGTGCCCCCGTCACCGCAGGCGGTGAGGAGCAGTGCGGCCGCGGCGGCACCGGCGGCCAGGGCGGCACGGCGGCGGGCGCGCGCGGCACGGGCGGCGCGGTACGAGCTCTGCGCGGCTCGGTTCGAGCGCTGGGGGGCGCGGCTTGCGGCACTCATGTGAAAAGTTTCGCATGCCCGTTCCGGGGATCTTGCGCACCCCCCTGCGCACCCCGCCTCGGGCGGAAACCCGCATCTCAGGCGGGGTCGGCGGCCCCCGTGGACGCGCTGCCCGCGAGGTCACGGGTGAACGCCTGCCAGCCGCCGGAGGGTTCCTGGCCGACGTCCAGGGTGCGCAGCCGGTCGAGCATCTCGGGCTTCTGCACGTCGAGCCAGTCGCAGAACTGCCGGAAGGAGACGATCCTCACGTCGTCGCCCTTCTCCTTCGCCCGTGCGATGTGCTTCAGGGCCTTCTCGACGGCGTCCATGTAGATGCCGCCGTTCCACTGCTCGAAGTGGTTGCCGACGAAGAAGGGCGCCCGGTTGGTCTCGTACGCCCGCTGAAAGCCGGATATGTACGCCTGTGTCGACTGCTTCCGCCAGCCCGGGTAGTTGTGGGCCGGGGCGTTGGTGGAGTTGAGCGACTGGTTGGCGAGCATGTTGTAGTCCATCGAGAGGACCTCGAAGGAGTGTCCGGGGAAAGGTATCTGCTGGAGCGGAAGGTCCCATATGCCCTTTTTCTTGGAGGGCCAGACCTGGCGTCCGCCGGGTGAGGAGGCGTCGTAGCGCCAGCCCAGCTCACGGGCGGTGGGCAGCAGCTGGTCCTGCCCCAGCAGACAGGGCGTGCGGCCGCCGACCAGTTCCTTGTCGTAGTCGAACGGCAGGGACTCCACGTCGGTCCACCCGGAGTTGGTGCGCCACTCCTTCACGAACGACATGGCCTGTTCGATCTCGTCGCGCCACTGCTTCGGCGTCCAGGTGCCGACGCTGCCGGAGCCGGCGCAGAAGTGCCCGTTGAAGTGGGTGCCGATCTCGTGACCCTCGAGCCACGCGCGGCGCAGGTTCTTCAGCGTGTCCTTGATGTGCGCGTCGGTGAGGTAGCCGATGTCGGAGGCGCCGCGCGGGTTGTTCGGCGGGTCGTAGAGCCGCTTCTTCGACTCGGGGAGCAGATACAGCCCTGAGAGGAAGAAGGTCATGGAGGCGCCGTGCTCCTTGGCCAGGTCGAGGAAGCGCGGGAAGAGCCCGTTGCCGACCTCGCCGGCGCCGTCCCAGGAGAACACCACGAACTGCGGGGGCTTCTGACCCGGCTCCAGCGGGACGGGCCGCTCCGGCTGGTGGGGCTGCTTCCCGGTGAAGGAGGTGGAGCCGTCGCCGATCGGCCGGACCGTCGGGGTCGGCTTCGGCGAGGCGGAGCGGTCGCCGGACCCCGGGCGGGAACCGCCGGCGGGGGTCGGTCCGTCGGAGCCCTTGTGGCCGCCGCAGCCGGCCAAGGAGACGGCGGCAGCGGCCCCCGCGCCGAGCCCGAGCATTCCCCTGCGGGAGAGAGCGCGCATGGCGACCCCCTTTCGTCATGTCCCTGAGTGGTCACCCATTCAGAGGACTTGACGAAGGGGGAGGTTCCCGTCGGATGCGGAGGTTTCGCAACGAAACCCCGTGAGGGCGGCGCACCGCCCTCACACGGGTGTCACGCGCCGTAGGCCTTGCCGGCGCCCTTCGCCGGCTTGGCTCCCGCCCGCAGATGCGCGGGCACCAGGTCGAGGGCGGGCTCGCTGTAGCCCACGGAGACGATCTTGTCGCCGCGGTAGGTGAACGTGGTCAGCGACGCCAGGGTGCACTGGCGGCGGCGCGGGTCGTGCCACAGCCTGCGCTTCTCCACGTAGGACCGCACGATCCAGATCGGCAGCTGGTGGCTGACCAGCACCGCCTCGTGGCCGCGCGCCGCGTCCTTCGCCGCCTCCAGCGCGCCCGTCATGCGCACCACCTGGTCGATGTACGGCTCGCCCCAGGACGGCTTGAACGGGTTGACGACGTGCTTCCAGTTGGCCGGGCGGCGCAGCGCGCCGTCGCCGATGCCGAAGGTCTTGCCCTGGAAGACGTTCTCCGCCTCGATCAGCCGCCGGTCGGCGGCGATGTCCAGGCCGTGCGCCTTGGCGATGGGCTCGGCGGTCTCCTGCGCCCGCTCCAGCGGGGAGGCGCCGACGTGCACGATGTCGCGCGACGCGAGGTGCTCGGCGACCCGGTCGGCCATACGGCGGCCCAGCTCGGAGAGGTGGTAGCCGGGGAGGCGGCCGTAGAGGACGCCGTCCGGGTTCTCGACCTCGCCGTGCCGCATCAGATGGACGACGGTGACGTCCTCGGGCTTCTTCTCGGAGCTCACGCGGTGGCCTCCGCCGCTGCTCGGGCCGCCGCCGGGAGGGCGTCGGCGATGCGCTGGACGGCCCGCTCGTCGTGGGCCGTGGACACGAACCAGGACTCGAAGGACGACGGCGGCAGGTAGACGCCGTTCGCCAGCAGCGAGTGGAAGAACGCGGTGAAGCGGAACGACTCCTGCTTCTTGGCGTCCTCGTAGTCGCGGACCGGGTTCTCCGTGAAGAACACGGAGAACATGTTGGAGGCGTTCTGCAGGGTGTGCGCGACGCCCTCCTTGGTCAGCGCCTCGGTGACGAGCGACCGGATCCGCGCGGAGACCGCGTCCACCTTCTCGTACGCGGCGTCGTCGAGCAGCCGCAGCTGGGCGAGCCCGGCGGCCGTGGCGACCGGGTTACCGGAAAGGGTGCCCGCCTGGTAGACGGGGCCGGCCGGGGCGAGGTGCGCCATGACGTCGGCGCGCCCGCCGAACGCGGCGGCCGGGAAGCCGCCGCCCATCACCTTGCCGAAGGTCATCAGGTCGGGGCGCACGCCGTCGACGCCGTACCAGCCGGCGCGGCTGGTACGGAAGCCGGTCATGACCTCGTCGGAGATGTACAGCGCGCCGTTCGCGGCGCAGGCGTCCTTGAGGCCCTGGTTGAAGCCGGGCAGCGGCGGGACGACGCCCATGTTGCCCGGGGACGCCTCCGTGATCACGCAGGCGATCTCGCCCGGGTGCGCGGCGAACGCGGCGTGCACGGCGTCCAGGTCGTTGTACGGCAGCACGATGGTGTCGCCGGCCTGCGCGCCCGTCACACCGGGGGTGTCCGGCAGCGCGAACGTCGCCACTCCGGAGCCGGCGGAGGCGAGCAGCGCGTCCACGTGGCCGTGGTAGCAGCCGGCGAACTTGATCACCTTGCTGCGCTGCGTGAAGCCGCGGGCGAGACGGATCGCCGACATGGTGGCCTCGGTGCCGCTGGACACCAGCCGTACCTGCTCCAGCGGCTCGATCCGGGCGACCATCTCCTCGGCGAGCGCGACCTCGCCCTCACCGGGCGTGCCGAAGGAGGTGCCGCGCGCGACGGCCTCCTGGACGGCGGCGATCACCTCGGGGTGTGCGTGCCCGAGGATCATCGGACCCCATGAGCACACCAGGTCGACGTACTCCCGCCCGTCGGAGTCGGTCAGGTACGGCCCGGAGCCGGAGACCATGAACCGGGGCGTGCCGCCGACGGCGCGGAAGGCACGCACCGGTGAGTTCACACCACCGGGCGTGACGGCCGCGGCACGATCGAACAGCGCCTGCGAGGCTGGGGCTTCGTACGAATATGGCAGTTCGCTCATGACCTGCGACTTCTCCGACCTTTTCCGACGTCCCGGGTATCTCGCCGGGCTGCGGCTGCTGTGACTCGTTTCAGGGTAGGCCAGGGGCCCGCGGCGGCGTCCGCACCCCGACGACCTGCCGATCCGGGCCCCGGACCCGCCGTGATCTGCGAAACTGACCCCTGGTGCACACAGCTCGCACGGCACGGGCGGCCGGGCCCCGCGACAATCTCGCGGACGGATGGTTCACCGCACGTTTCGGCGGGCGGCCGTGGGGGAGGTCACTGTCACGATGATCGGGTTGCGCGGCGGGGGCCACGCGTCCTAGAAAAGCAGTCGGGTGGAGATATGCATCGCGGTGGCGGACTGGGCGAGGGGACCGACGACCTGGGTCCTCGACGTGCCCGGCGGGGAAGGCACCGACGCGAAGCGGAGGAAGCGGATCAGACGCGTCGTGCGCACGACGAGCCGGAGCGGATCGGCCCACTGAGCGGGGCGGGGAGCAGGAATGGTGGTCGGGTGGGGGTGACGTACAAGTACTTCGGCGCGCCGGACGGCGCCACCGCGGCCCGCGTCCCGATCTCCATGCGCCCCGAGGAGCTCGGCGGGGACGAGCTGGGCATGGGCGGCATGTTCACCAAGATCAAGCCGGAGACCATGGCCGCGATGGTGCTCACGGGCATCGAGGGCGTCCCCCTGCACAAGGTGCCGCCGCTCGAGCTGGTCGTCCTGCACCCGGACTACGCGGTCGTGAAGCTGCCCATGACGGTGGTGGACCCGCTGAGGGACATAGGCGAGGAAGCGGTCGGCGCGGCGGCCTTCATCTGGTCGACGGTCCCGGACCGCGGCGGCCCGCGCGACGCGTTCAACGTCTACCAACTGCTGCACGAGTGGCAGGACTTCTCGCACCGGCTGCACGACGCGGGGCATCAGGCGTACTGCCTGGTGTGGCCGTGAGCCGAGGTTATGTAGAGGTTTGGCGGGGTCTTCGGGTCTCGGCCCGATGAGACACCCAGCACTCCGGCCCACGAGGCAACCACCGTCTCGGCCCCGCAGCCGCGAGCACATCTGCGCCGATCACGTCTGCGCTGATCACGACCGCGCGGACAGCCTCGGGGCGATCTCGCCGCCATGCCGCACATCCTGGACGAGATGAGCAACGTCACGGGCGCCCATGCCTTCCACGTCCGCAATCTGCCCTTACTCAAAGGCCAGCGGGTCGCAGTCAGCCGCCTCAAGACCTGACGCGCTCTGGTCGGGCGGAAGCGTCAGGCCACATGAGGCGGAGCGTAACCGTGGTGCGTGATGTGGCCCTGAGCTCGGGGTGGCGGTGCACGGAATGCGAGGATGGCTGCGACAGCTCCGGGGCCGTGGGTGCGGTGGGTGAAGACGGCCATGCCGACGCCGAAGACAAAGCCGACGTGCCATCGTCCAGACGGTGGGGCGACGCAGGGTGCCCGGGTCTGGCGGATCGGGCACGCACACGTCCCTCCCTCTCAGCCATCGCCTGATCATCAGGCACGCCCGTTCGTGGCTGGCTGGATCGGGTGCATGGCAGCCAATGCGCACTTGTGTGCGCCCACGACCATGTTCGTACCGTTCCGAACCATGTCTGCACCGACGCAAGAGGTACTCGACCGCCTCAACCGACAGCTGCCGGTCCACGTCCACTCCGCTGCCACTCTCGTCACAGGGGTAGACAAGGCAGCATCTGCCATCGACCGGGAGCGCAAGAGCAAGCGCGGGGAACATGAGTCATGCGCTCGCAAACCTAATATTGCTCCGCTCCAAGGCACCGAGCGCCAAGACCTCGTGATCACGCCGTGGGACTTGCTCGGTGTCTTCGCTCGTGCCACCACCCTGGCTCGCCAAGGACGGGGGCGGGGCCTGGCCGAACACTGGCAGGCTCTGAAGTACTGCCAGGCACTTGCCGCTGGAGCCAGTGGCTACCTCGCGCTCACCGAGGAGGGGCAGATCCCGGAACTCTCCTATAGAGGTATGCAGGCGCGGGAACTGGGCAGAGCGCTGGGGCTGGCCGTCGCGGAACGAACTGTGCGGAACCGTTTCCCGGACCGCCTGATCTCGGTCCTGGACGCCGAGGTCGTACTGCTGGCGGGATTCGCGCGTTCCGGTCCACGCCCGACCTTGGGCGCTCGACCACGTCCCGACTTCTTCATCGAAGCCTGGCAGCCCGGAGAGGCCTCTCGGATCTTCGTCGTGACCGTCAACGGCAATCATCAAGTCGCCACTAAGCGCACCAGCAAGTCTGATCGCTCCGCGTTCAAACAACTCGCGAGGGCCACCGAGCGCGCCGAGCAGTTCCACCTCGCCGAGTGGAACACCACGCCCTGCCTCCTGATGTCCACGGAACTGCTGGCAAAGGAGGGCATCACGGTCAACGCCTTACAGGCGCCGGGAAACGGGCTGCTGCCCGCCAGGCCGCCCACGGGGCGTGGGTGCGCAGACGCGACGTTGTCGAAGCGAAACCCTCCCTACGCCGGAGCCGTCACGGTGCCCGCTCATGACGGCCGCAAGGAACGAGTACAGGACGGGTTCCTCATCCCGCGCAAAGACCTCGGCTGGTTCGGTCAGTTACTGGCGCGAACAGCGGCTGCCGGTCAGCTCGCATTGTCCGGCGCAAGCGAGGAGGTAGCTCAGTACTTGACCGACGAACAAGGACGCAAGCACTACGAGCAGCGCACCTTCGCCGGCTCTTCGAGCGTCCGAGACGCATGGCACAAGATCGGCCCTACGCGATTCGTAGGAACGGATCAGGTTTTCCGACTCGGAGGAATACGGGTGGAGGCGTTCTCCGGTATGGATCAAGAGTTGTACCAGCTCCTGGTGGACAGCGAGGTCGAGGCGTACAGGCAGCTGGTGTACAGGAAGCGCCTCACCTACCCGACCGACACCACGGCCCCGGAGTGGGGTCCCGTCTCCTTCGGTGACGACGGCACAGTCGTAGCACTGCGCATACTGCCCCCGGGCTGAGCCAGGTAAAATCCCCGACCTGAAAAGTCGCCGTGAGCCCCGGATCAGCCCAACACCACCGCCATACCTGCGGCAGGTTGAGCGACTGGGGCCCGACAGCAATATCACCGGCCACCGGGCCTCATCGACTCGGAGACCACGCATCATGGGGCATGGAAGCCCTCGTCAACAGCGGGATCTGCGCCCAGGGCTGCAAGACGTTCGCGGCGTTCGCGGCTCATTGTGAAGTCACCGAGCCGCGACGCATATATGGCAGCCCATACCGCTGTGTCCGCGTCGCGGCCGCGGACGATTCCACCCGCGGGTCCTCCCTCTTGGGGTTGGGGACCTTCGGTCATGCGCCCGCCCTTGTCCCATCGTCCGGACGGCGACGAGCGACGGTTGCCGGCGTTGGGCGTTGTGCTGAAGTATTGAGGTTGCGGCCACGACCTCGATCTGTGGGTGCACCCGTAGAAGGCGGAGCGACGGGCACCGTCGCCGCGAGATCATTCAACGTGGCATTCACCACCGGCCAGCACATGTCGAGCGTGTCACGATTCGGGCTGTGTCCGGTCTGTTTCTCCGCCAAGGGATGAACGAGATTCCTGCACTGCCGGATGAGCTCCGAGGCCAGTTTGGCATCGTGCTCGATCCACTTACTCTCGTACGCAAAATCCAGGAAGTCTTTCAATCCCATGTTCCGCATCGGCTTCGGCATGCGTACGCCTGTAGTGCGCGTCTGTGCGGCATGCGCGAGCACTCCCTCCAGGAGGCTCCCGAGCATGATGACCGCCGACGTATAGGCGCCGTGCTCGTAACAGATGCGCGCCTCGTCCAGCCGGAGTTGCACAGTGGCAGCCAGTTCCGGATCGTTCACCACCTCGCTGATGGAGACCTTCAGCTCGACCCGCCGTAGCTGCCGCTCCTCGTGCTCAAAACCGGCTTGGCAGGGGATGAGGACCGGCTGGCCTCTTTCCTCCTCGATCCGGCGACCGTCAAGCACGAGAATCTCGTTGAGGCGCTTCAGCGTGGCGCGGTACTCCTGTTGCTGGTTGTAGTACTCAAGGCGATTCGCCAAACGCAGGATTGCGCGTTCAGCATCGTCTGTTCCGTCCTCCTGACGCTCCTTGAGGAGTTCCCTAGCCCACTTGTATCTTGGTGTGCCGTCGTACTCTGGAACGTCGTCCCAGCCCGCACGCTGGAAGAAGGCGGCTATCTCGTACCCCTTCCGGTAAAGCAGTGGCGTCTCGTCCCCGCAGATCAGGTGGGCAATCTCCGTCAGCGTGCTGTCATCGAAGATCTCGTTCACATCAGGCCCCTTCGAGAGAGACGGACGCATCCTCATCGAGCATGGCGTCGAGTTCATCGGTGGTGAGGTCGGCGTCGTCCATCTCGATCGGGGCCCAAATGCTCCCCGAGTCGCCCTGGGCCTCCTCGGTGACTCCGGGCCGGATCCCCAGAGCGTCAAGGCGCTTCCACAACGGGGTCAGCGAATCTTCGGGAGACAGGGCGAACTCGCTGCTGCGTATACGCCAGAACTGCCAGCCTGCCCGGCGCAGTTCCCGCTCCCGCTCGTAGTCGTCACGGATCTGGTCAGAGGTGGAGTGATACGGGCTGCCGTCACACTCCACGGCGAGGCGGCCCGTCTCTCCAACGACGACGAGATCGATGCGTTTGCCGCTGACTTTCCACTGAGGGACGACGTGGTAGCCACGTTCCTTGATCCTGCGGAAGACCCGCTGCTCGAAGAGCGAGTCGAACGGCTCGCACTGCTCATCGGGTGAAACGGCGGAAAGGCCGGGAGAGGTGCCCTGAAGTTCCGGCGGCGCCTGCATGTAGGTGAGCAGGGAGTGACGCAGGTCCCTACTGCGCAGCTGGTCCGGTGTGACGGAGGTGAACAGCCACATCTGGTCGCGGGCCCGGCTGGCAGCCACGTTGAACCGTCTTCCGTCGCCCTGGCCGGTCAGGGCCCGGGTGTTGTCGGCGTCGACGACCAGCGAGAGCAGGATGACGTCCCGTTCGTCCCCCTGGAACTGTTCGGCCGTGCCGACACGTATGTTGTGCCGCTCCTGGATCGTGGAGTCGATCTGCGTGTCGATGAGACTCTCCAAGAGCCTTGTCTGGTGTCCGGAACGGAGCACGATGACCCCGAAACTCCGTTTCGCATATGCTTCGTCCTCCGCGAGTTCTTGCAACTTGGCGACGATGCGTTCGGCCTCGGGCTTGTTGACCAGGGTCTCTCGCCGTCCCTCACAGTGACCTTCATGCACATGAACGACTTCGAGGGGCCGCAGTCGGTCCGCTCCGTACTGCCGCAGCGGCACGAGTTCGTTGTCGGGATAGAACTGGGCGGAGGACCACTTGATGATCTCCGGCATGCACCGGAAGTGCTCGGTGAGCCTGATCGTCTCGCTGAAGCGCGCAGACAGCAGGTCGTAGAGGTTGGACTTGGGGCTGAGTCCGTCCCGCTGCCAGTCGGTGAGATGGGGCAGGAGTGAGTCGAGGAGTTCGTTGAGCCGCTCGTGCTTGCCGCCTGTGTAAAACGGGACACACTGCTTGTCGTCACCCACGACGATGATCCTCGGAGCGAGCCACAGCAGCATCAGACCGTCCAGACCGACCTGGCTCGCCTCATCCACAATGACGACGTCGAAGGCGTCCGGTTCGGGATCGATCATTTCGGCCACCTGTTTGATCGGCATGACCCATGCCGGGACCGCGGCACGCGCGTCACGCATCGCGGAACGGGCGGCCTTCAGGTGCCGCTTGCCGAGTGCCGTCATTCCCTTGCCTGCGTTCGCCGTGGCCGACGCGTAGGCACTCAGCGCCTGTTTCTGTCCGGCCGTCATCCGGTCCAGGCAGTGATACAGCGCTCGGTCGGCCGCTAGTTGAGTCACCGTTCTCCTCAACTGCGTTTCGACTGCCACCAATTCGCCGTCTAGCTTGGCTTCCCTGCCAGGTGTCAGCATCGTGTCCTGGAAGGTACGCGCTCGCCGCCATGCCCAGGCCCCATCCAGGTCTACAAGGCGGGTCTCCCACGCCGCCTCGGTCGGGGACTCGGCGAAGCGCCGTGCCAGTTCGGGGTGGTCCTCGGACAGGCGGTCCAGGAGTTTGCGGGCCTCCCGGCGATCAGCCTCACGGTGGAATGCCTCGGTCAGCGAATCGATCGCGGACGTGTACGCCTGTGGATCACGGTCGGTGACAGCCCGGTGTACCTCTGCCAGTTCGGCCACTCCGCGGGCATCGGGTCGCGGCAGCTGCTCGGAGATGGACCGCAGCCTCTCCTCCGCCTCACGGGCACGGAGCAGCCGTTCCGCACCGTTCGCCGACGTACGCACGTCGTCCCACTGTTGTGCCGTCCGCACCGTGGCCTTGATCCGGGCCTTAAGTAGGACTTCGTGCAGCGTACGCACGGATTGGGTGAACCCGTCCACCGCGCGGAGCGTCGGCACCCGGTCCAGCAGCTCCGACAGAGCCACCTGCGTGGAGCCTTCGGCCTCGGGCGCGTCGACGCTCTTCCAGCGCTCGTTCAGCTGCCGAACGCACTGGCGTGCCGCCAGAT
This sequence comes from Streptomyces sp. BJ20, assembly GCF_022869105.1. Classification (NCBI taxonomy): domain Bacteria; kingdom Bacillati; phylum Actinomycetota; class Actinomycetes; order Kitasatosporales; family Streptomycetaceae; genus Streptomyces; species Streptomyces sp. BJ20. The sequence goes on along the minus strand of NZ_CP094918.1, from coordinate 479,911 downwards.
GAGCCACCAACGCGGAGATCTCGTCCGGTGTGCTGGGCAGCCTCCCATCCACCCGGCAGTCCTGCAGAAGGACTTGGGCCTCCTTCTGGACTGGCCTGGGGGCGAACTTGCGCAGCTTGCCGCCTGCACGCAAGTACCGTTCGAGATCCTTCCCGGCGGCGATGAGACGTGATTCCTCGGCAAGCGCCACGTCGGGTACGTCGAGCACGGTGAAGAGCATGTGCTGAAGCACGCTTTGCACGTCCTCGGCACGGGCGGACGCCTGCCGCACTCCCTCCCACAGCTGCTGCCGCCGGCCTGCCATTCCGTCCTGCAAGGCGCGCGTGGTCCACTCCTCGGGCGGCCAGGCGGCAGGATCACCCGGCAGTCCCTCGCTCTGCAGCGCGTGTTCCGCTGCGTCCAGCAGACCGACCAGTGTCGCGATCAGCTCATCTCCGCGGTCTGCGAGTTCGAGGGCAAGTGTGTCGGACGCCGACGCAGCACAGGCACGTACAGCGGCGTCCAGGGCGTTGACCGCTTCTTCGAACAGCACGGGTGCGATGAAATCCGCGGGGTCCGGGCAGCGGGCGGCATACTCGTCCAGCACGCCGGCCCCGTGCCGGGACACCAGGCCCAGCAGGCGCTGGGCCTCGTCCTGGGTCAGTGACGGTTCGCGCGGTGCCGAGGCGGGCAGAGCGGGCATCCAGTCGTACTTCGGTGCACCGGCAGCGACCGTCTCCACAATCTCCGCGAGCCGCCCCTTGTATCCGGGTGCCACGTCGAGGTGTTCGTACCACTCCGCCTCACGTATGGCGCGCAGTTCGTCACGAAGCCGCGCGCGGGTGTCCGACAGTTCCGAGCGCAGCGCCTCATGGCTCTTGATCCTTACCTCGAGACGCTCCGTCGACTGGGTGGCACTGAGCTGGGAAAGCGCGCGCACGGACTGTTCCAGGTCGTCGCTGCCGTCCTGGCGCCGGTCGCCCTGGAGGACGCACAGGTTGCGAAGCTCGGGCGGCAATTGCTGCCGCAGGACCTTCAGAGCCTGGCCCTTCTCACTCGTCACGAGCACCCGCTTGCCGTCCGCCAGCAAGGCGCACACGAGGTTGGCGATGGTGTGCGTCTTTCCCGTGCCTGGCGGTCCCTGAACCACGACGCCGGTATCGGTCTGTAGGCGCCTCAGCACCTCCCGCTGGGCTTCGTTCGACAGCAGCGGAAACAGCGGGTCAGGGCCAAGGGCGGGCGGCACGTCACGGCTCCCCGCCGCCGTACCCCACACCCTGCGGTCCTCCGCTTCCAGCTGGTACAGCAGCTGAGCCAAGCCCAGCGGAGCCATGGCACCGGGCTGAGCGAGGCGGTTCGCGATGCCGTCGTAGAAGTTTACGAGGGCACCCTGGCCCCTCTGGCGGAGAATGATCGCCGGCGCGAACCCAAGTGTGGGCACCGGCAGCGCGAGGTCTGCGGATGGGCGGCCCCAGCCACGGTGGAACGCCACCGCGCGATCCGTGCCGAACGCCCTCTCCGACCAGTCGCCGAGCACGTCCTGGGAGTCACGGGACAGCGGATGGAATCCTTCTGTATCGATACGGTCCCGCAGCGGGCTCAGCAGACGGGTGCTGTAGCCCGCGTCCGCGTCGAGAAATTCGCTGTCCTCCATCCGCGCCGGGTCGCCGGGGGCGAGGGCGACGGTGATGGACATGTTCGTGGGATTCACGGTGAGTATCAGCGGCGCCGTCAAAATGTGCCGGGCGATGCGCGCCGACGGACGTGCGGCTCCAACGGTCAGCAATCCGGCGCCCAGTACCGCCTCGTATTCCTCGCCGTCCTGCTGAATCCTGGTCGCCATTCGGTACAGCTGCTGATGGAGTTCCCTATAAGGACGGTCGATGCGCTCTTTCTCCGACCACTTGCGCCACGCGTCGAGCCACCGTGTGTAGGCGCGCAGCACGTCGTGCGCTTCCTCCCGGCGAATCTCGGAAACTTCGAACAGGTCTCCGTTTTCGTCCTCTTGCCAACCCTGCCCCGGTCCCGATTCGGCCAACGGTGGCACTTCGGGCGATGCGGTGGCGGCGGCTTCGGGATCGACCCATCCCACCAGCGCCTCGGGCAGGACAGGAGCCGGGCGGGACGGGCGGTGCGCCACCTTAAGCAGCGTCCGGTCGCCATCCGGGTTCCGCCGGAGCCTGTCGTCCGGAATGTCGGAAAGCCAGAGGACCTCCGGGTATTTCTGCCAGTCCCGCACCGGCTTGTATGACCCGCGAACAAATTCGCGCATGTATTCGATAAGTTGGCGCGTGCGGTGGACCGCCTCCGGATGGTTCGCACGGAGTGCAGAGTGAAGAGACACCTATCCCCCCAGATCATGGCTCAACGGAAAGCCTTCCAGGATGTGGGAGAGAAGCGCGGCCTTCAACAAGGACTGGCGAGTAATGACGTAAACCAGCCACAATCCGCGGAAATTGGCTGTAACCCAGCCAACCGTTCAAGGGCGAACCCACGTGCGGCGATCACGTGCCGCCATGTGCACCAACTCGACCTTGTCCGGTCCCCAGCCAGCCTTGAGGTGCTTGAACGTTGCGATGTCGCGCTCCTGAAGGACACGCACGTCGTGAAGCGACGGCACGACCTGCAGCTCTGCCACCGCAACGAAGGCAAGCACCGGCTGAACCTCGACGGGAAAGCCACACGCACGCGTCAGCGCGCTCGATGCCCGACGCGCCTCGGCTCGACTCTTCCGCACGTAGGGGTACGACTGGCCGCCTATCCGAACCGAGTCGTCGCCCACCCACACACGCGCACCGCGGTGGCACTTCGTGTTGACGCAAAAGGCTCCGCCCGGACCGATCAGGACGTGGTCGATGTCGACATCGCCTGCCAGGGGTATGGAATGCAGTACTCGCCAGCCTCGCCACGCCACCCTCTCCAACTCCACCCCCACCCGGCGCTCACCGGCCAGTCCGGTGCGCCAGCTGTCCACCTCCAGACGCCTACCGGACATCCTGGCCAACACCCACCGCCAGAAGCCGGGTGCCAGTTCGTCCACCTTCGTCTGCAGCGCGTCTCCTGGGCGGTTCCCCACAAGGTCGTCTTCAGAGCGCAGTGCCTTGTGCACTACCGGCAAAGAAGAAGTAGCAAGGTAGGGAGCGAGGGCGTCGAGTACCGCGTCCCGCTGCTCCTCGACCAGAAGCTCCAGAGACCCCGTGCGGCGGTCGAGCCAGGCGACCTTCGTGCCGTCCTGCTGATTCACGTAGAGACGGTCATGTCCGTAACGTTTCCACACAGAGACCCGTAATCCGCTCACGCGTCCCCCGTTTCGCATCCCACCAAAAGACCAATGACCATGTGACCAGGGTCAGAAGCAGTGAGCAAGACGGCCTCATGTATGCGCCGGGCAGGCGTGCGCTTCCCAGCCGACTCTGCAGCCAGGACAGGGCACATCCAGGGCACATGAGCCCGGGAAACGGCGTTGACCCGTGAGAACTACCGAGAGGAGTTCCCGCAGGTCAACGCACATATGACCAAGAAGCCCGAGGTCAGCACCGCACCCCTCCCACTCGCTGCACGAGTGGCAGGACTTCTCGCACCGGCTGCACGACGCGGGGCATCAGGCGTACTGCCTGGTGTGGCCGTGAGCTGGGGTTTCGTGAGGGGCGGGCGGGGTCTTCGGGCCTCGCCCTTTTACTTGCCGCCCAAGTCGGCCGGCGCGCCGTTTCCGGGGCCGCCTGACATCAGTGCCTTGGCGTAAGCAAAGACACGGCAGTGGGCTCACGGCAGGGCCCGGCCCCGGAATCGCCGTCTGGGTTGTCTATCGTCTTCCGGTGCGAACAATCGTGGTGCCCGTCCGCGGAGCGGAGGGCCTGTTGTGGTGACGCGCCGGTGGCCGCGTCTCAAGCATCCGGCGCAGGTGGTCGTGGCAGGCTTCGCCACGGCTGTCGCGGTCGGTACCGGTCTGCTGATGCTGCCGGTCGCCAAGGCAGGACCCGGCGGCGCGGGCGTGGTGGACGCGTTGTTCACCTCCACGTCCGCGGTGTGTGTGACCGGTCTGATCGTGGTCGACACCCCCGGCTACTGGAGCGGATTCGGGCAGGCGGTGATCCTGGCGCTCATCCAGGTGGGCGGCTTCGGCATCATGACCTTCGCCTCCCTGCTGGTGCTGCTGGTCTCCCACCGCTTCGGCCTGAAAGCACGCCTGACGGCCGCCGCGGAGACCAAGACCCTGGGGCTCGGTGACGTCCGCTCGGTCGTGACCGGTGTGGTCAAGGTGAGCCTGCTGCTGGAGGCCGTCACCGCCCTGGTGCTGACCCTGCGGTTCGCCACCGCGTACGACGAGCCGTGGCCGCGGGCGGTGTGGCTGGGCGTCTTCCACGCCGTCTCGGCCTTCAACAACGCCGGATTCGCCCTGTACTCCGACAGTCTCATCGGCTTCGCCACCGACCCCTGGATCTGCCTGCCCGTCGCGCTGGCGGTCATCGCCGGCGGACTGGGCTTCCCGGTGCTGTTCGAGCTCCGCCGCCGCTGGAGCCGGCCGGGGTCCTGGTCCCTGCACACCAAGATCGTGCTGTGGGCCTCCGGGATCTTCCTGGTCGGCGGCAGCGCCTTCGTCACCGTGATCGAATGGTCCAACCCGGCCACCCTGGGCCCCATGGACGCTCCCGGGAAGCTGCTGGCCGGGTTCTTCCAGGGGGTCATGCCGCGCACCGCCGGGTTCAACAGCGTCGACACCTCCCAGATGAATCCGGCCAGCTGGCTGGGCACCGACGTGCTGATGTTCGTCGGCGGAGCCAGCGCCGGCACCGCCGGCGGCATCAAGGTCACCACCTTCGCCGTACTGTTCTTCGTCATATACGCCGAGATCCGTGGCGAGGGCGCGGTCAACATCTTCCACCGCCGCCTGCACGGTGACCTCCAGCGCCAGGCGCTGACCGTCGTGCTGCTGTCCGTGGCCGCCGTGGCCGTCTCCACGCTGGCCTTCGTGGTCTTCACCGACCACAGCCTGGACCAGTCACTGTTCGAGACCACCTCCGCGTTCGCCACCGTCGGCCTGTCCACCGGCATCACCGCCGGCCTGCATCCCGGCCTGCAACTGCTGCTGGTCGCGCTGATGTTCATCGGCCGGCTCGGCCCCATCACCGTCGCGTCCGCGCTCGCCCTGCGTGCCCGCGTCCGCCTGTACGACCTTCCCGAGGAGCGACCCGTCATTGGCTAGGAAACCCAGCCCCAAGAAGCGGCGCGGCGGCACGGAGGGCTCCGTCGTCGTGATCGGCCTGGGCCGCTTCGGCCGCGCCCTGGCCCTGGAACTCGCCGACGAGGACACCGAAGTCCTCGGCATCGACGAGAACACCGAAGTCGTCCAGGCCCTCTCCGGCTCCCTCACCCACGTGGTGCGGGCCGACTCCACCAAGGAGGACGCGCTCCGCCAGCTCGGCGTCCACGAGTTCGACCGCGCCGTCGTCGCCATCGGCAGCGACCTGGAGGCCAGCATCCTCACCGCCTCGCTGCTGATCTCCTTCGGCATCGAGAACGTCTGGGCCAAGGCCATCAGCGAAGCCCACGGCCGCATCCTCACCCAGCTCGGCGTCCACCACGTCGTCTACCCCGAGCACGACATGGGCCAGCGCGTCGCCCACCTCGTACGGGGCCGCATGCTCGACTACATCGAGTTCGAGGACGACTTCGCCATGGTCAAGACCAAGCCGCCGGCCGACATCATCGGCCTCCCTCTGTCCGACAGCGCCGTCCGCACCCGTTACGGCATCACCGTCGTCGCCATCAAACGTCCCGGCGAAGGCTTCACCTACGCCACCGCCGACACCGTCGTGGAAGCGGACGACACCGTCATCGTCGCCGGACGCACGCGAGCGACCGAGCGCTTCAGTGAGCTCCAGTAGGACCGGCCGGCGCCGGTCGACGGCCGGCCGATCCTTCCGGCGGTCGCTCAGGTTCGCAGACCCCCCCTCCGCACGTCGCGCTGCGTGGAGGGCAGCGCGCGCGGTCGCGGAACGGCCGGGGCAGCAGCGGTACTGCCTGGTGCGGCCGTGACCTCGACGGGTCGACGTGGTGGGGCGGGTTCTCCGAACCAGCCCCTTCTTCGTGTTCAGCCGTACCGCGTGAACAGGGCGTCCAGGTAGTCCTCCAGGCGGCCGACGAGGGCCTCCGGGGTCAGGTCCGCGCGGCCGAGGTCACGCCAGGGGACCGCGACCTTCTCCGCGTCGCCGTAGCCCAGGGTGTCCAGGAGGCGCCAGTAGAGGTGGGTGAGGGCGTCCGGGGCGAGGGTGCCGCCGGCGGTGGTGTAGCGGTCGCCGAAGTCCATGCCGGCCTGGGCGCCGTGCAGCAGGGCGAGAGCGGTCGAGCAGTGCGCCACGTCCAGGTCGGCCGGACCCCAGGAGGTCTCCACCCAGTCGACGACACCGCTGATGCGCGGGGCGTCGTCGGGGCCGGTGAAGAGGACGTTGCCCGGGTGGAAGTCCCGGTGCAGGAAGCGGCCCTCGTACGGCGGCGGTTCGCGGCGGATGACGTCGGCGGCCCGGCGCCACAGCTCGGGGCGACGGGTGGCCGCGGGCGGTGTCACCCGGTCCGGGGAGGCCCATGCCTGGTAGACGCGCGGGCGCTGGGGCGCGGGCACGGGCAGGCGGTGGACGCGGACGAGGAGGCGGGCCAGCTCGTCGGCCCGGGTGTCCGCGTTCTCGTCGTGCAGGCGGACGGTTCCCGGGAGCCGGGTCATCAGCAGGGACGGGTGGTCGCAGTGCCGGGCGGTCGCGTCCACCGCGACGAGCGTGGCCGCCGGGACGTCAGTCGGGGCGAGCAGGCGCAGGATGTCCGCCTCGCGGGTCAGCAGGCCCTCGGCGTGCCGCACGAAGAACGGCTTGACGAAGGAACGCAGCACGAGGGAACGGGCGCCGTCCGGGCCGGTGACGTCCAGGCGGCGCATCCGGGAGGTCCAGCCGCCGCGCAGCCGGTCCACGCGCTCGATGCGCTCCCCGGCGGACAGGGTCTGCTCCACCCAGGCGCGGGTGGAGGCCCAGGAGTGGCCGGTGTCTTCGGTCGCGTCCTCGGTGATGGCCCCCATGCCGAGCAGCATAGGGACGCGGGGTGACGGTCGGCCGGGAAAACGGATCACGCGGTCGTTCGGCTCGTCCGGCTCGCGAGGGGGAGACGGCGCTGCCTGACGCCGGTACCGCGGTCGGCCCGGGGGGCGTGGTCGGCCCGGGGGGCGTGGTCGGTCGGGGGGCGTGATCGGCCCGGAGGGGGCGTGGTCGGTCCGGGGGGCGTAGTCGGTCGGGGGGCGTGGTTGGTCGGGGGCGTGATCGGCCCGGAGGGGGCGTGGTCGGTCCGGGGGGCGTAGTCGGTCGGGGGGCGTGGTTGGTCGGGGGGCGTGGTTGGTCGGGGGGCGTGATCGGCCCGGAGGGCGTGATCGTCCCGGGGGACGCAGTCGGCCCGGAGGACGCGGTCGGCCCGGAGGACGCGGTCGGCCCGGTGCCGGCAGGCGTCACCCCGTGCCCGCGCACTCCTCCGCCTCCTCCAGGTACGCCGCCACCGGGCCCAGGGTCAGCAGGCCGGAGGCGGCGCCCGCGTGTTCGGCGCGCGCGTCGCGCAGGGCGGTCGCGGCGCGGGCCGCGGTGTCGCGGTCGCCCAGACGGACGGCGGCACGGGCGGTCAGGCACCACAGCGCCTCCTGCATGTGGTCGGGCGGTGGTGCGGGGGCCGCGGCGAGAGCGGTGCGGGCCTGAGCCTCACGGCCCTGGTCGAGCAGGAGGAGGGGTTCCGTCCAGGGGCGGTACGGGCCCCGGTCGAGGCGGGGGTCGGCGGGTGCGGGACGGCCGTGCAGCAGGCGCAGGCCCAGCAGGGCGAGCGGGAGCAGGCCCCGGTGCAGGCCCGGCATGCCCGCCGTACGGAGGGCCTCGTCGGCGGCGCGGTAGTGCGCGGCGACCGTGGCGGGGGACGGTCCGCCCGGCTCGGTGCTGCGGGTCGCCGCGGCCCGGGCCCGGAACCACGCCGTGAGGACGGGGACGAGGGGCGCCTCGGTGGCCGCGGCGAGCCGTTCGGCGGCCTCCGCGTGCGCGGACGCGGTGTCCAGGTCGCCGAGGGCGGAGGCGGACTGGAGGCGCACGAGCCGGCCGAGCACGGCGAAGGCGGGCAGGTCGTACGCGGTGGCCAGGTCGAGGATCTCGGCGCCGGTGCGGTCGCGGGCCGCCGCGAGTCCCGGGCGGGTGAAGGACTGAAGGAACACCCCGTTCAGGGCGAACGCCAGCAGAGCGGGGTCGCCCAGGTCCCGGGCCAGTGCCTCCGCCCGCCGGGCCGCGCCCCGGGCGCGGTCCCGCTCCTGGGGGGTCAGATCGGCGCTGCGGCTCTCGACCGCGACCGTCGCCAGCAGGCGGACGGTCAGGTCGGCGGGGGCGTCGGGGCCGAGCGCGGCGAGGGTGCGTACGGCGGTCTCGACGACCGCCCGGGACTGCGCGGAGTCGTCCGCCCGGCTCCACAGGGCGGGCACGTCGTACGCGCCGATGATCCGGGCGGTGAGGGCGAGGTCACCGGTGCGTTCCGCCGCCGTGATCGCGGCGAGGCGGTCGCTGCGGGAGCGGACCAGCGCGTCGCCGCCCGCTAGGGCGAGGGTGCGGGCCACGTCCACGGTGGTGCGCGGGCCGAGCGGGACGCCGGGGCCGGTCCAGGTGGCGGCCGGGGCGGAGGACGGGGCAGCCCCGTTGAGGATGTCCGTCTCCAGGCGCAGCAGGTCGGCGCCCGGGTCGAGCCCGAGCTGGTCGGCGAGGGTCGCGCGGGCGCGGCGGAGGGTGTCCAGCGCGTCGGCGCGGCGGCCCGCGTGGTGCAGGGCGCGGGCGAGGAGCGTCCAGGCGGGCTCGCGCCACGGGTGCACGGCGACGTGGTCGCGCAGATCGGAGACCAGGCCGGCGCCCTCGCCCCGGTCGAGGAGGAGGCGGGCGCGCAGCTCGACCGCCTCCGCCCGCAGTTCCTCCAGCCGGGCGCGTTCGCGTTCCGCCCACGCGGAGCCGGTCACGTCGGCATAGGCGGGACCGCGCCAGGCCGCGAGCGCCTCACCGAGCGCGGCCACCTCGCCGGGGGTGCGCCGGGCGCGGGTCAGGGCGTCCTGGAAGCGGTGCACGTCGACGTCCTCGCGCGGCAGGCGCAGGGCGTAGCCGGGGCCCTCGGTGACGAGCACGCGGGGCGGGGTGCGGGGCGGCCGGTCCGGTTCGAGGGCACGGCGCAGCGCGGCGACGAACGTACGCAGGGCGCCGACGGCACGGGCCGGCGGCTGCTCGGCCCACAGATCGTCGACGAGCGTCTCGGTGGTGACCATCCGCCCCTCGGCGGCGACGAGACGCCCGAGGACCTCACGGTGCCGGGGTCCGCCGAGGGGGACGGGGGCGCCGTCGTCCCGGAAGGCCCGGACGGCGCCGAGGACGTCGATGCGCATGGTTCCATCCTGGGGGTGAGGGGGTGGGCCGTCGCGGGCGGCCTCGCTGTCACCCCTGGAGGGCCGTCCCTCGCGCCAGGCACGGGGCCGGGTGTGCGGCTCCGGTCGAGTCGCCTTCCGCCGCCCCTTCCCGTCCCCTGACGCGGACGAGCTGTCCATGGTCTACGGCGGGATCAACGCCGTCACCAACGTCCCGGCGGGCCGGAGCTTCTTCAAGAGGCCCTCGCAGTACCGCCACGGCTTCCTCGGCCGGCTCGCCCGGTTCTTCTGGGGAGACCCGGTCCGACCCGGTGAGCAGCGCTCGAACAAGGAGCACCTGCCCCTGGCGTCCGCCATAGCGGGCGCGAGCGCCAACCTCCTCTTCGGCGACATGCCGAGCTTCAAGGCCGAGGACGAGGCCACCCAGGAGCGTCTGGACGAGTTCGTGGACGACGGTCTCCACGCCGCCCTCCGGGAGGGCGCAGAGGTCGCCTCAGCGCTCGGAGGCGTCTACCTGCGGGTCGTGTGGGACGCCGAGGTCCGCGACCATCCCTGGATCTCCGTGGTCCACCCCGACTGTGCGGTCCCCCGAGTGGCGCTGGGACAAGCTCGCGGCCGTCACCTTCTGGCACACGATCCGGGACGACGGCTTCGAGGTGGTCCGCCAGCTCGAACGCCATGAGCCCGGCGTCATCCGGCACTCCGTGTGGAAGGGCACCGCGGATTCCCTGGGGCGCCAGATGGCCCTGACGGACTTCCCCGAGACCGAGCCCCTGGCCGACCTGGTGGACAACGAGGGCGGCATCGCCACGGGGATCGAGAAGCTCACGGCCGTCTACGTGCCGAACATGAAGCCCAACCGGATCTGGCGGAACGTACCTGCCGGGGCGAACCTGGGCCGCTCGGACTTCTCCGGAATCGAGTCGACGCTCGACAACCTGGACGAGGCGTACACGGACTGTATGCGGGACGTCCGCCTGGGCAAGGCGAGGCTCCTGCTGGACTCCACGGTCCTGGAGAACCTCGGCCGGGGCCAGGGCGGCACCCTCGACATCGACCAGGAGCTGTTCGTCCCCCTCCATCGCCAGGACGAACCTGGGCCTGGGGCCGGCTGCCACCCTGGACCTGGGCACCACGGCCGGAACGGTGGCGGCGGGTGACGACCTGAGGTTCGCCGGGGCCCTCCAGAAGACCGCCAACCTGGCGGACGCAGCCACGGCGCGCACGAGCCTGGGTCTGGGCACAGGCCACGAGGGCCGTCGGTACGGCTTCTGGAGACGTGGCAGCGGGTGACGCACCGACTGCTGCTGTGACGGCCCACACGGCCGCCTCAGACCCTCATGGGGACCGTGCCTACGCCGATGGGAAGTTCCTTCAGCTCACGGGCGGGACGGTCTCGGGCAACGTCGCTGTCAACGGCAACCTGACGGTTGGCGGAATCGGTCAGATCCAGTTCGCCCGCAAGACCGCTGACGAGTCGGTCGTTTCCACCACGACGTTGCAGAACGACAACCACCTGCTGCTTCCCGTGGCGGTGAACGCGACCTACACCCTGTTCCTCATGTGCATCTTCTCGGGCGCTACGACCGGAGACATCAAGTTCGACTGGACTGTCCCTTCCGGGACCGTCCTGCGGTGGTCCGACCAGACGGGCGTCTCCGGCCTGCACTCGGACGTGGACGTGTACTCGGCTCCGGGCGGCAGCACCCAGGTCGCCTTACGGGTGTGGTTCGCCCTGGGGCCGGGCTACAACAATGCTGAACAGTGGTCGTAGGAGTGGGGCTATCGTCCTCGCATGGCTCGTTCCTGTGTGTTCTGTGGTGGTGCGCCCGTCACCAATGAGCATGTCTATCCTCGGTGGCTGGCCGAGGGCTTCCCCGAGAAGATGCGGACCGATCGAGCCATGATGGGTTCGTACTCTGATCAGAGCAGCCTCCGACGCCACTTCGGGCGCATGTTGACGGCGCAGGTCAAGGCGGTATGCGAGCCCTGCAACAGCGGCTGGATGAGTGCCCTTGAAGGACGAGTTAAGCCGTACCTGCTGTCGATGATCAAGGGTGAGATCGTAGAGCTGCCACCCGAGGCGCAGGAGGTTCTGGCCACTTGGACCCTCAAGACGGCTCTGATGTGCCAGGTCATGCTTCCGCAGGACCAGCCGAACCTTCCGGCTGAACTCTTCACGGATCTGTACCAGGACCGTCAGCCAGCTCAGGAGATGAAGGTGTTCTGCGGCTACATGATGCCGCCGCGGTACCTCAACCGCTGGAGCCCCATGGAGAACCGTTCCGTTCCCCGGACGATTCGCCAGCGAAGGGCAGGCGGAAGTGTGTTCGAGGCCTGGGCCACCGTGGTAACCATACGGATCGGCTACGCCGTCGTTCAGCTCGTGAGCGCAGGTCCCAAAGGGCTGCGGTACGAACTCGGATTCGGGAACTACTCCCCCTACGTGGAGCCGGTGTGGCCCATACGGGAGACGTTCTCCTGGCCTCCTCGCGCTCTGAAGACACTCCAAGAGTTCAACGTCTTCACCGATCCGCTCAGGCAGGTGGGACAACCGCTGCCCGAGTAGCCACACCAGCGCGGTCAGTTGATCCCTGAAATCGATCGCCCTGTACTACAAGGGCGGTTACCGTCCCTGCATGGACGATTCGCTCTCATTTGGGAGCTTCATGGGAGGCGCGAAGAAGGTCGCGCACAGGGCGATGGACGACCATGCTCGTGGTGATTACGACGAGTTCGCGCTGCATGCCGGTGTCGCCATCGAGAGACTCGCCAAGGCCACCTTGGTCAAGAGGAACCCGATCTACATCGTCGAGATGCGGGGAAGCGCAGAGATGCTCTTCCACATGGGAGGGCACCGCAGGGCAGACAGGGTACGAACCGTCGGCGCTGGTGAGGCAATCGCTCGTCTCCGGACGCTCGGGGTTCTGACCAAGGATCCGCAGTTGGATCAACTGATCGATCTCCGTAACGGTGTCGCGCACACAACGGGCGGAGAAGAGGCCAAGTTCCTATTGCCGACGTTGATCCTGACCGTTCAGTCCCTGATCGAGGATGTTGACGGATCCCCGCGCCGCTTTTGGGGCCGGTGGAACAGCACTGTCCTCATGGTCGTAGATGAGAAGCGCAGCCAGGTCCACCGCGATGTGCAACTCCGGATTCGCCAGGCCAGGCATCGCTTCGAGGACAAGTTCGTGGACATGCCCAACGAGGCCAAGGAGCGTGTGCTGTCCACGCCGCCTCCGGACCAGGGAGAGTTCTGGGTTGGCGATATGACCCTCGTGAACGGGAATGATGTCGTGCTCGTCACGGCCCAGGTAGCGTGCCCCGCTTGCACTGGACCATCCATGATGACTCTCGTGCCCGGCGAGACAACCACCACAGGCACGGCCCTCATGCAGGATGGATTCATCTGTCATCTGTGCGGCCTGCATTTGAAAGGTGGCGAGGAGATGGTCGCCTGCGCAGAGCTGGCCAACCTCCCCCGGACCGTGTCGATCCCGCCCCTGGCCGTTGCCCATAAGATGCGCTCAGACGTCCGCATGGGTGAGACCCGCACAGGCTGACACTCCACCCGAAGCCCCGGCTCCCCGGCCGGGGCTTTCGCATGCCCTCACCGCGCACGGATCTTCCTGCGCTCACCCACGCAAGAAGGTCCCCTTGATACCTGAGCTGATCTGGGTCATGGCCGCAGCCGAAGAGGCGAGCGGCGGCCCCGACGTCGGCAAGCTGCTCGGCAGCTTCGTCCAGTACGGCATGGTGGGCGTGTTCGCCCTCCTGATGGTCCTCGGCATCGTCGTGCCGAAGTGGGCGATGACCGCCCTCACGGCCGAGAAGGACAACTGGCGCACCGCCTTCGAGCAGGAGCGGGCGGCCCACCAGGTCACCCGGGAGCAGCTCGCGAAAGCCGAGGAGCCCGGGGATGTCGCGACCGAACAGGGGAAGGCGATGACCAGGCTCCTCCAGGAGCTTCGCCAGTCCCACGTCTCCGGGAGCCTCTGATCATGTGGGCCTTTCCCGAAAACACACACCCGCCTCCCGAGTCGGAGACCGCGCTGAGGGCCGCCGAGAAGTCTCTCCAGCAGGCGAAGGCCCACCACTCCGAGGTCGAGGCCAAGCTCAGCGAGAGCCGGCGGGTGAAGGAGCAGCTCCAGGCCCACAACAGGGTCACCTACTCCGACTTCATCCAGGGCATCGTCCTCAAGCAGAGACCCTCCGCGGCCTCCTGAGCCGTCCCTAGAGCCGCCCCTTCGAGTCCCCCTCCGGAGGGGCTTTTCCTTCCCCCAGCAACCCCCTCCGGGTAACGCGTCACGGCACCGGAGGGGGCTTTCTCATGCCCTCGTGCAAGGAGCCCTCGTGTCCACTGGCCCTCAGCGCTACCCCGGTGCCAGCACCGCGTACTGGTACCAGAACCGGTTCGGCGGCGACCTCCAGGAGGTCAACGTCGTCGTCCTGCACACCACGGAGGGCACGAACCTGCCCTCGTACGGCGGCGGCTCCAGCGCCCCGAACCTCACCCTGGTGCCGGACTTCAAGACCAAGGGGCTCAAGGCCTACCAGCACTTCGACTTCGACCGCTCCTCACGGGCCCTGGTGAACCTCTCCGGCGGCGTGGAGACGAACACCTGCAACGTCACCCAGGTCGAGCTCGTAGGCACCTGCGACCCGGCGACCCACGCGAAGTGGAAGAAGGCCGGGTACTCGTACATCTACTGGCCCGAGGCGCCCGACTGGGCCCTTCAGGACGTGGCCGATCTGCTGGCCTGGGCCCACAAGAACCACGGCGTCCCGCTCAACGGCCCGAGGACCTGGAAGGCATACCCGGCCTCGTACGGCTCCGGCAACGGGGTCCGGATGTCCTTCTCCCAGTGGAACTCCTTCAAGGGCGTGTGCGGCCATCAGCACGTCAGCGAAAACCTCCACGGGGACCCGGGAGCCCTGGGCTTCGACCGGATCCTGGAGCTCGCGAATGGCCAGCCGGCTGTCTCCCAGCCCGAGTACGAGCCGTTCCCCGGCGCCTCGTTCTTCATGGCGGGCTCCCGTCCGGCTCTGGGGAAGTCCTCGCCCATCTTCACGGCCATGGGCAAGCGCCTGGTGGCCGTCGGTTGCGGGAAGTACAAGGCCGGTCCGGGCCCGATCCTCGGTCAGGGCGGACGTGGATTCGTATGAGGACTGGCAGAGGGCCTGTGGATTCACCAGATCGAGTGCCAAGTGGCCTCCGGGACCCACTTCGTGGGGAAAGCTCAAGGTCCCGAAGATCTGACTCTCGTACCGTGCTCGTGGTGTCTGTCTGGCAGGAACGCCAACGCCCCCGATCTCCCGTGTGGAGGTCGGGGGCGCTTTCGTCTTTCCGGCCTACTTCAGGGGCAGCCCGGCCAACATGACGGCGTAGACCGGGGAGTCCGGGAAGGGCTGACGCTCGCCGACCTTCCGGAAGCCCCAGGACTCGTACATGTGCTGGACCTTGGGGTGTTCGAGGTCGACGAGCAGGACCACGAGGTCCTCCTCCCGTCCCTCCAACAGCGCCCGGCTCACCAGCTCGGCCGTCCCGGTCTTCCGCCACTTCGTACGGACGGCCAGCTCGGAGAAGGAGAACGTCCGGCTCTTCTCCGGGACAGTCTCCAGGTGCTCGCGCCACCACTCTCGATACGGGTTCGCCGGGGCTCCGTAGGCGAAGGCCACCGGCTCCATCCCATCGAAGGCGATCACGCAGGCGAACTCGGGGTGCCCTCCCCAGTGGTCCACGAACCAGGGAAAGCGCTGGTTGAACTCGTCATCCATCACATCGGCGTAGGCGTCGGCGTGCACGTCGATCAAGGCTTGGCGGATCTGCGGGAGGTCCTCGTGCGTGAAGCGGCGGACGTCCAGATCGACGGTGCTCAATCTCGTCTCCACGCGGCTCGGTAGCGGTCCCCCCACTCTCGTGCGACGGCCGCATCCGGCGCAAGAGTGATCAGGTCGCGGTAATAGTCGCCGAGGAGAGACCGCATCCTCCCGGGCAGCGGTGAACCCTTCATCAGTTCAAAGACGCCGGAGGCCGTGGCGCACGCCTGATCGACATCCCGCTGGTGGAGCTGCGCCAGAGCAAGCCTCGTAGTGGCCAGGGCCCGATTGCGGCGGAAGTGCAGGGGGATGGAGCCCAGAGCTTTGTGGGAGGCGGCTTCGGCCTTGGCGGGGTTCCCGATCCGGTCCCGGACGATCGCTGTCATGGCTGTCAGTTCAGCCGGCCCGTAGAAGGCCATCCAGCTCGGCCGTGGCTGCTCCAGTTCCGCCTTCTCCAAGGCCTCCTGGGCGTACCCCAGGGAGCGGATGGCGGCCTGACGGTCACCGAGGTCCGAGTGGCCAATCGCGGCACGGGCGTGGGCAAGGGAGGCGAAGAATGGGTCCCGCTTGGTGATCGGGGTCGCCTGGGCGGCCTGGGCGGAGTCGACCGCCTCCGTGTGCTCCCCGCGCTGGCGGGCCAGCATGGCGTACGAGTTCCAGACCCGCATCTCCGCTACAGGGTCCTGGGCCATCCCGGCCAGGTACAGGGCCTTCCCCAGCAGAGCGTACGCGCGGTCCCCCTGCCGGGCATCCAGAGCGCTCCAGGCGGCCGTGGCGGTGTAGTCGGCGGCGACGGAGAAGAGCCGGAGACGGATGCGCTGTGTGGCTCGGAGCTTCTGCTTCTCCAGGGCCTCGGCTCCGGCCAGGGCGGCCCGCTCCAGGCCCTCATGGCCTCCCCTCGTGTCGTCCAGGGCCATCAGAGCGTCCAGGCCGCTACGGAGCCGGAGGACGTCAGAAGTGCCGACCTGGGGCGGAGCACCGACGAAGGGAACCACGACAGCGGCCGATGTGCCGCTGGCGGCTGTGAGGAAGTTCCGGCGCCTCACGGGGTCCTCCGCAGGAGTCGAGGTGCATCGTCTTCGCCCCGGCGGGCTGAAGCCCAGCTCCCCGGCGGTACTGCCGAATACTGCCTCTAACGCCTCACGCTGCCTGGGATGGGGCCACGTCGTTCTTCCGGTCAACCAGTTGCGGACGGTGCGGTCGCTGACCGTTCCTTCGTGCCCCGCACCGATCAGGTGAGCGTTCACCTTGTCGGCTAACTCGGCCTGGGTGAACCCGCTCTCCCGCATTGCGCTGCTGAGGCTTTCGTTCCCCGTCACATACCCACGGTAGTGACTGAGTTCCCATCAGTAGCAGGGGTGCGGGGAAATTTCCGGTTGGACCCGACGCACCCAGCTCGTACTTTTCCTGCCGCAACGCGGCCCGTAGCCGTTCACTCAGTCAAGGCCACACCGCAACCGCACCTACGAGGTCCTGATGACTGTGATGGCAACGCCGCGCCCCACGGGGCACCCCGGATACTCCGAGACACTCCCCCGCGTGGCGGAGAGCGCCACCGTTGCCCGCAGGCTCGTGCGAACCGCTCTGGCCGCCTGGGGCCTTGAAGATCAGATGGACGACGCCTCCTTAGTCATCACCGAGCTGGTCTCCAACGCCGTCGACCACGGCCGTCTGCCCTCGATCCGTGTCATCGTCTCGCGGCCCACGGCGAACAGGGTGCGCCTCGGGGTGGTCGACCGGTCAAAGGCCGTCCCGATGATGCGGACGGACTCCAATGGTGATCAGCTCCGGGGCCGTGGCCTCGTCCTAGTCGATGCGCTGACGGAGCGCTGGGGTACTGACCTCTACGGGTGGGGCAAGCAGGTGTGGGGCGAGCTGAAGTGCGAGCCGGCCCGGTGAGCGAGGAGTACGAGATGGCGTACAAAGCCCTCTACGACCACGTGCTGGAGTGCCGGGACTGCCCGGAGAACTGCGCCGAGGGAGCCGCTCTGCGCCGGGCCGTACGGGAGGCGCCATGACCCTCTGCATCGCCGGCGAGCACGACTTCCCGATCGAGGACGAGACCGGGGCCTACTGCCCGGAGCACGGCGTGACCCTGCTGTGGAACCCTCCGGACTTCACGTGGGACAGCGTGCTCTCCGAGCCCCGCCACCTGGACAGCAGCGCCTTCCCCTGGCTGAGCGAGCTCACCGACGAGGACGCCTACGCGTTCCTGGACGAGGTGATCCAGGCTGCTCAGGAGGCCGGGACCCACACGGCCTTCCTTCACGCGCTGGACACCCTCGTGGACCAGCACCGCCCCACACTCCCTCACGGGGTCAGGCCGTAACGGCTCCCCCGAACCCCTGTGAGGGTGGAAGAGCCCCGGCCGTCCGTGCGGTCGGGGCTCTTCACGTGATCAGAGCGCGCGGCCTACGGCCTCGCAGCCATCTTGCCGCGCTGCCTCAGTCGTCGAAGTCGCCTTCTGTGACCACGTCGCCACGCTCATCCAGCCACTGCCGCCTCCACTCGCCCTTCTCGACGTCAAAGTAGAAGTCGTCCTCGGTCAAGTGCTCCTCTTCAGAAGCGGCATCCGGGCGGGTGAAGCGGACGTCACCATTCCGCTGCCAGCGGTACGACCAGTCGATCTCGCTGGTGATCTGCCGGATGCTGTCGGACGGCAACACCTGTCGCGCCTCACGGATCGCCGCCTCGACGGCGACCTCGTACGCTTCACGCGCCCGCTTGTAGCGGACCGTCGACCCTTCAGTCGTGAGGTCGAAGTCGATGGTGATCTTCAGATGCTTCGGTACAGGCTTCTGCGCCATGGCCCCTCCCCTTGAGAACATGCAAGAGCGCCAGTATCAGTCCGATAGGGGATCACCCACTGCGGAACGGGCAGAAAACCCACAAGTGGATGAGTAAAGACGTGGCGGAGAGCCTTGAGGACTTCCGCATCCGCTCGCTCAGAGTCCTCCCCCGTGAGATCTGGCTCTGGGAGCCCGCCCTGTGGGTAGGTGATCGGATCCGGCTCGCAGTGGAGGACTCCCGCCCCTGACGAGGGCGGGCCAAGCCGAGACGGTCATATGCGCAGGTCAGGCTGCCAGAAGTACCGAGAACTTAAACGGAGCCCTACTTCCAGCGCTCGAAGGGCCGCTGGACGTCCGCCGGTCGTCCGGCCACCCGGCCCGGGGAGGCCGACGCCCGCCGCCGGATCGGGCGCCACGTTCTCTTTCCCCCCGGGGGGCCGACGCTGCACGGCCCACGCCTCGGGCCGGGGGCCGAGGCTGCACGGCCCACGCCTCGGGCCGGGGACCGGAACCCCGCGCCCCCTGTCTCCGGGGGCACCGCCCCCGCCGTACTGATCCGCTGCTCATCGCCGTGCCCCACGCTGCTCCTGTCCCCGCCCCTGAAGAAATGGACGCACCCCTATGACCCCCACCATTCCCGGCTTCGAGCACCGCCGGCTGCCCGGTGTGGACGGCGTCGAGCTGGCGGCAGCCGTCGGCGGGCACGGCAGTCCCGTCGTGCTGCTGCACGGGTTCCCGCAGACGCATCTCATGTGGCGGCACGTCGCCGAGCGGCTCGCCGCCGACCACACCGTGATCTGCCCCGACCTGCGCGGCTACGGCGCCAGCGACAAGCCGGCCGCCGACAGTTCCGGCGTGTACGCCAAGCGCACCATGGCGGCCGACGTCGTGGCGGTGGCCGCCGCGCTCGGCCACGACCGCTTCGCCCTCGTCGGGCACGACCGGGGCGCCCTCGTCGCCTTCCGGGCCGGGCTCGACCACCCGGAGACCGTCACGCACCTCGGCATCCTCGACGTCGTGCCGACGCTCGACATGTGGGACGTCCTGCACGGCGTCTCCGCTGCGGTCGCCTTCCACCTGTACCTGATGGCGCAGCCGCCCGGCCTGCCGGAGGCGATGATCGCGGGCAGCGCGGACGCCTTCTTCGGGTCGTTCCTCGACGCCTGGTCCACCGGACCGGGCGCGCTGCCGCCGGAGGTGCGGACCGCGTACCTGCGGGCGAGCCGCGCGGCGGTGCCGTCGATCGTCGCCGACTACCGGGCCTCGGCGACCGTCGACGTCGAGCACGACCGGGCCGACCTGGACGCGGGCACCCGGCTCGCCATGCCGGTGACGGTCCTCCAGCAGGACTGGGGCGCCCGGCTGGGTTACGACGCCTCGGCGGTGTGGCGGGCCTGGGCGCCGGACCTGGACCACCGGCTGACCGAGGCCGGGCACTTCATGGCCGAGGAGGCGCCCGAGGAGGTGACGGCGGCGATCCGGGACCTGCTGGCCCGCTGACAGAACCGACGGAGCGGAGTCACTCCTGGCGGGAATACCCCTAGGGGGTATATCGTTCGGGTGTGCGTGGGGACGGCACCGTCCCCGTGACGCTTCGAAGGGGGACGAGGTCATGGACCACGCCATGCACCACCACACCGGTACCGCGCCCGGCGCGACCTGGTCGATGGCGATACGGGCGACGCTGCACTGCCTGCTCGGCTGTGCCGTCGGCGAGATCCTCGGCATGGTCATCGGCACGGCCCTGCTGTGGGGCGACGTCCCGACGATGGCCCTGGCCATAGGCCTGGCCTTCGTCTTCGGCTACTCCTTCACCCTCTTCGCCGTGGTGCGCGCCGGGGTGTCGCTGAAGGCCGCCGTGAAGATCGCGCTGGCCGCCGACACCGTCTCCATCGCGGTGATGGAGCTGGTCGACAACGCCATCATCGCGCTGACGCCGGGGGCGATGGACGCCCACCTGTCCGAGGGCCTGTTCTGGTACGCGCTGCTCGGCGGCTTCGCCGTCGCCTTCCTGGTCACCACCCCGGTCAACAAGTGGATGATCGGCCGGGGCAAGGGTCACGCGGTGGTCCACGCCCACCACTGACCCCGCCCCGGCCGACCGGCCGACCGGCCGGATCCTCCGGTCAGCTCCCTTCGGCCCCCTCCGCGTCGGCGGCTGCCCCTCCGCGTCAGCGGCGCGTCGCGCGGCCGGCCGAGGTCACCGCAGTCACCGCGGTCACCGCGGTCACCGCGGTCACCGACCCGGACGGCGGCACCGTGGTCCACCGGGTCACCGGCGAGCTGTTCCTCGCCTCCTCCGACGAACTGGTCGGCCGGCTCTCGTACGCCCACCGGCCCGACCGCGTCGTGATCGACCTGTCCGCCGCGCACCTCTGTGACGCCTCCTCGGTGGCCGCGCTCGACGCCCTCGGGACGGAGTACGCCCAGCGCGGCAAGACCGCCGAGACCGCCGAGACCGCCGAGATCGCCGGGCTGAACGAGCCCGGCGC
Organism: Streptomyces sp. BJ20; assembly: GCF_022869105.1. NCBI lineage: Bacteria > Bacillati > Actinomycetota > Actinomycetes > Kitasatosporales > Streptomycetaceae > Streptomyces > Streptomyces sp. BJ20. The sequence continues at coordinate 459,425 of NZ_CP094918.1, read as the reverse complement.
ACGGATGCACAAGACGCCCAGCGGCGAGCTCGCCGGCGGCTGACCGGACGGCTCGGGCCGCCCCGGCAACCGGTCAGTTTCCGAGAAGCGCCGGCGGGCGGGGCGGTCCTACCGTCGACTGCATGAACTCCATCGACTCCGTCACGCTGGAGGTGGCCGACCCCACGGCCGCCGCGCGCTTCTACTCCGACGCCTTCGGCCTGGACCGGGAGCGGGTGCGCCTGCGCCCGTCCGACGAGCCCACGAGCGGGTTCCGCGGCTTCACCCTGTCGCTGGTCATGTCCCAGCCCGGTGACGTCGACGCCCTGCACCGCGCCGCCCTCGACGCGGGCGCCACCCAGCTGAAGCCCGCCGAGAAGTCCCTGTGGGGCTACGGCGGCGTCGTCCAGGCGCCCGACGGCACGATCTGGCAGCTGGTGACCTCGACGAAGAAGAACACCGGTCCGGTGACCCGGGCGATCGACGAGATCGTGCTGCTGCTCGGCGTGGCGGACGTGAAGGCGACCAGGCAGTTCTACGCCGAGCGCGGGTTCACCGTCGGCAAGAGCTTCGGCGGCAAGTACGTCGAGTTCAAGGGCGACCCAGGCAGCGTCAAGCTGTCGCTGTACAAGCGCAAGGCGTTGGGGAAGGTCACGGGCGTGTCCACCGAGGGCAGCGGCTCCCACCGCATCGCCCTCGTCAGCCCCGCCGGCCCCTTCACCGACCTCGACGGCTACGTCTGCGAGGCGCCCGAGCGGAAGCCGGACGAGTGACACGCCCCCTGCCTTCCGAGACGCCCCTGCCTTCGGGACCGCTCACTCCAGTACGTGCCGCAGGTACGCCGTCGGGTCGGCGAGGTAGCGGCGCCAGTGGTCGACCAGGGCGAGGTCCTGCCAGGCGGTGCGCCGGATGCCGTGGTCGCCGACCTCGACGACGTCCGCGCCGGGCAGGGCGGTCAGCAGCGGGGAGTGGGTGGCGCACACCACCTGCGCGCCGGCCCGCGTCAGCTGGTCGATGTGGCCGAGCAGCTCCAGGCACGAGGAGAAGGACAGGGCGGCCTCGGGCTCGTCCATGACGTACAGGCCGGGGCGCAGGAACTTGTCGCGGAAGGCCGCGAGGAAGCCCTCGCCGTGACTGCGCTCGTCCGGCGCGAGGCCCTCCCGGCCGAGGGCGTCCAGAGCGGTCTCGGCGCGCAGGAAGAAACCCTGGCGGGCGGACCAGGAGGCGAGCATGCGGCGGCCGCGGGGCGCCGCGTCGAATCGGATGTGCTCGCCCAGCACCGACTTGGCGCGGGGGCTCGCGTACCGCCACTCGTGCGAGCCGCCCCACGGGTCCAGGCCGAAGCCCTCGGCGAGCGCCTCGACCAGGGTCGACTTGCCGGAGCCGTTCTCCCCGACGACGAAGGTGACCGGGGCGGTGAACCGCAGGCCGCCGTCGAGGAGCGCGCGGACGCACGGGACCGACCAGGGCCACTCCCCCGCGTCGTACGCACCCACATGGGCGTACGCACGTTCGATGATCACGGGTCGAGTGTGTCACGGGGCGGCGCGGCGGGCAGCCCGCCCGCTCACTTGGTGCCCACCGTCCGCAGCACCGTCAGCACCAGGGTCCGCGCCGTCTCCACCACCTCCCGCACGCTCACGTGCTCCCGCGCGCTGTGCGCCACCGCGATGTCGCCGGGCCCGTACTGCAGGGCCGGTATCCCGGCGTCGGTGTAGTGCCGCAGGTCGCTGCCGTACGTCGCCCCGCGCCGCCGGGGCACGCCCCCGCCCGTCGCGTCGGCGTGCGCGGCGCCGACCGTGTCCGCGAGGGGGTGCCCCTCGGGCAGCATGCCGCTCGCGAACTGTCCGCCCGGCCAGGTCACCGTCGCCGGGTGGTCGCGCAGCCAGGGGTCGGCGGCGCACGCCTCGGCCACGCACCGTTCCAGCGCGGCACGCGCGTCCGCCGGGTCCTCGCCGAGCCGTACTCCGAACCGGCCCTCCGCGACCAGCAGGTCCGGCACGCTGCTGGCCCAGTCCCCCGCCCGCAGCGTGCCCACCGACAGGCCGTACGGGAGCGGGTACTCCGCGAGCAGCGGATCCGGGTCCCGGTTCCGCTCCTCCTCCAGCGCGGCCAGTGCCCGGTGCAGCGGGAGGTAGGCGTCGACGGCGCTGACACCCTTCTCGCGTGAGCTGCCGTGCGCGGCCTTGCCCGGCACGGCGATCCGGAAGGTCAGCGCGCCCGCGTTGGCTGTGATCAGCGTGGAGGCGGTGGGCTCGGCGATGACACAGACGTCGCCGGTGTGACCGCGCCGCAGCGTGCCGAACGCACCGAGACCGCCGTCCTCCTCGCCGACCACGAAGTGCGCGGCGACCCGGCCGCGCAGCCGGATCCCGGCCGCCCGTATCGCGGCGAGCGCCGCGAGGTGCGCCGCCAGACCGGCCTTCATGTCGCACGCCCCGCGCCCGTGCACGAGGTCCCCCTCCACGCGCGGCACGAACGGATCCCCGTCCCACGCGGCCAAATCCCCCGGCGGTACGACGTCGACGTGGCCCTGGAGGATCAGCGTCGGCCCGTCGCCCCCGTCGGACGTCGTCCCGACCAGCCCCCACGCCTCCTCGCGGGGCGCCTCCGTGCCGGGGAACTCCGGGTCGGCGCGCAGCGCGGGCAGGTCCATCGACCACAGGTCGACGTCAAGACCCAGCCACTCCAGCCGCCCCGCGAGCTGATGCTGCAGCTCCGACTCGGCGGCGCTCCCCGTGACGCTCGGCACGGAGATCAACTCCATCAACGTCCGCGCGGCCGCCGCGGCGTCCACCGCGGCCAACGCGGCACTCTCGTCATCGCTCAGCACGACCCCTCCCCTCACGGGGGCCGGCCCGACAACGGCCCCCGCATGCATCCTGCGCAGGCGATGCGAGGGTTACGCCCCCGACTCGCCCCGCTCCTCCGTCGCCCCCGCCACCGTGAAGCCCGTGACGGTGCCGCCGCCTGCCCGGTGGAAGGCGTAGGGGGCTCCGCCGTGGGCGAGCGCCACCTCGCGGACGATCGAGAGGCCCAGGCCCGAGCCGGGCAGGGCGCGCGCGTCGGCGGCTCGGTAGAAGCGGTCGAAGACGCGGGTCAGGTCGTCGTCGGCGATGCCCGGGCCCCGGTCGCGGACCTCCACCCGCACCGTGCCCGGGCGGGCCGGACCCGCCACGTGGATCTCCACGGGCGCCCGGCCCTCGCGGTCGAACTTGACCGCGTTCTCCACCAGGTTGGACAGCGCCCGGCCGAGCATCCCGGGCCGTCCGTGGGTCGTGGTGTCCCCGACGGCGTGGACCTGGATCTCGCGTCCCGTGCGCCGCCGGGCGAGGCCCGCCACCTCCTCGGCGACGTCCGCGAGGTCGATCCGCTGCGGCGGCTCCGTGTCGGACTGCCCGGCCGCCAGGTCGACCAGCTCGTTGACCAGGTCGGTCAGCTCCCGCGCCTCCTGGGCGAGGTCGGTGACCAGCTCCTCGCGGCTGTCGGGCGGGAGCTCGTCGATGCGGCGCAGCATCGAGATGTTGGTGCGCAGGGAGGTGAGCGGGGTGCGCAGTTCGTGCCCCGCGTCCTGGACCAGCCGGCGCTGGTCCTCCTCGGACTGGGCGAGCCGGCCCAGCATCCGGTCGAAGGCGCGGCCGAGGCGCCCCACCTCGTCGTAGCCGGCGACCGGCACTTGGATGCCGAGACGGCGGGTGCGGGCGACGGCCTCGGCGGTGTTGGTGAGCACCACGAGGCGGCGGGTGATGCGCCGGGCCAGCCACCAGCCGAACAGCCCGGCGGCGACCACCACGGCCGCCATGAGCAGGAACGTGCGCCGTTGCAGCGCCCGTAGCAGGTCCTCCGTGTCGCTGAACTCCTGCGCGACCTGCACCGCGCCCCGGCTGCCGCCCAGGGAGACGGTCGCCACCCGGTAGACGTCGTCGCCGACGTCCACCCCGGCGTGCACGACCACGCGCCCCGCCGTGGCGGCGCCCGCGATCCGGCGGTCGTCGTCCTCCACGGGCAGCCCGGGGTTGCCGGGGTCGACGACCCTGCCGTCCGGTCCGAGCACCTGCACGTCGGTGCGGGCCGGGCGCACCAGGTCGTGGCCGGGCGCGGCGGAGGAGAAGTCGTGCGGCGACATCCGGTTCCGCCGGACCTCCGCGCTCAGGTCCTGCACCACCTCGTCGAAGACGGACTGCTGGTCCACCCGCACCAGCCGCGCGGCCGCGTTGTACGACAGGAAGCCGACCAGCAGCGTCACGGTCGCGGTGACCGCCGCGAACGCCACCGCGAAGGTGGTGCCCAGCGACAGCAGCCGCATCCGGCGGCGCGGGACCGACGGCCCGTGCGCACCGCCGCCGGCCGCCACTCAGCCCTCCCGCAGCACGTAGCCCACCCCGCGCACCGTGTGGATGAGCTGCGGGGCGCCGGGCTCGTCGAGCTTGCGGCGCAGGTAGCCGACGTAGACGGCGAGGTTCTTGGAGCCGGGGCCGAAGTCGTAGCCCCAGATGCGGTCGTAGATGGTGGAGTGGTCGAGGACCACGCCGGCGTTGCGGATGAGCAGTTCCAGCAGTTCGAACTCGGTGCGGGTCAGCTCCAGTTCGCGGTCGCCGCGCCAGGCCCGGCGGGCCTGCGGGTCCATGCGGAGTCCCGCCGCCTCCAGGAAGCGTCCGGTCGGCGGGGGCGGCTCGGCCTCCTGTGCGGCGGCCGGCTCGGGCTCGGCGGGCGCGGGGGCCGCGCGGCGCAGGAGGGCGCGGAGCCGGGCGAAGACCTCCTCGACGTCGAACGGCTTGACGACGTAGTCGTCGGCGCCCGCGTCGAGCCCGGCGATCCGGTCGGCGGTCTCCACCAGCGCGGTCAGTATCAGCACCGGGGTGCGGTCGCCCTCGGCGCGCAGCACCCGGCACACCTGAAGCCCGTCGATGCCGGGCATCATCACGTCGAGCACCAGCACGTCGGGCCGGCTGCGGTGGGCCTGCGCGAGGGCCTCGACGCCGTCGGCGACGGCCGTGACGCGGTAGCCCTCCAGAGTCAGCGCGCGCTCCAGCGCGTTGCGGATGGCGCGGTCGTCTTCGGCGAGCAGAACGGTGTGCGGCACCCGCCCAGTGTGCCAAGCCGCCGGGGCCGGGCGGCCCCGCCGGCCGTCCGGGCCCCCGCTTCTTACCGCCGTCTCACCCACCAGGGCGCAGCGCGGCGAGCCGTTCCTCGAAGGGGGTCACGTTCTCGAACGTGTCCTTCTTGGGGAGGGGGGCGCCCCTCGGCGTCCCATGCCGGGGCCCGGCCCCGGAGTGCTGGTCCGGCCTCCCGCCGGACGCCTCCCCGGGCCCGGGTGACGGATGCCCGTCCGCCGGGGCCGGACGGCCGCCCGCGGTGCCGCCCTGCGCGGACTTCCGGCCACCGGGCGCGGCGCCGCCCTGCGGGGCCGGCCCCCGGACGCCGGACGCCGTCTTCCGGGGCTGCGCCCCGCCGGTCGAGACCGCCGTCGCGGGCGTCGGCACCGAGCCGGGCGACGGGTCGCCGTCCGGCGCATGCGGACCAGGGCTCGCAGGGCCGCCCCGTGCGGAGCTCCGGCCACCGGGCACGGCCTCAGCGCCCTGCGACGCGGCACCGTCCGGCGCACTCGGACCACGGCCCGCGAGGCCGCCCCGCGCAGAACCCCGGCCTCCGGGCACGGCCCCGGCCTCCGGCGACGGACGGGCGTCCTGACCCGTGCCACCGACCGAGGCGGCGGCCTGCCGGGGTGCCGGACCGCCCAGGGCGGTCTGCGTGCCGGTCAGGACCGGGGCGGTCCGCCCGCCGGGCCGGACGTCCCGCGGGCCGGGAACGCCGGCCGGAGCCGTCTGCCGAGGCACCGCTCCCGCCCCCGCCGCCCAGGCGACCAGTTCCCCCGCCGCCCGCCCGATCCGGGCGTCCAGCCCTTCCGCACCCCAGTCCTCCGAGGCCGCGTAGACACCCGTCGGGACGACGACCGCGCGGAGGTAGGAGAAGAGAGGACGGAGCGCGTGGTCCAGGACCAGGGAGTGCCGCGCGCTGCCGCCGGTCGCCGCGATCAGCACCGGCATGCCGGTCAGGGCCTCGGAATCGGTGGAGCTCAGCGCGTCGAAGAAGGACTTGAACAGCCCGCTGTACGACGCCGAGAACACCGGCGTGACCACGATCAGCGCGTCCGCCCCGCTCACCGCGTCGAACGCCTCCGACAGCGCGGGGCCGGGGAAGCCGTTGGTGAAGGTGTGCGCGATCTCCACCGCGAGGTCCCGCAGTTCGACCACCCGGACGTCGCCGGGCTCGGCGCCGGCCGCGGCGACCGCGGCCGAGGCGAGCCGGTCGCCCAGCAGCCGCGTGGACGACGGCACGCTCAGCCCGGCCGACACGACGACGATCCTCATGTCCGCGCCCCTTCCCGGTCGGCGTCGGCGCCCTTCCGCGCGGCGCCCAGCAGCGAGGCGTGCGTCGGCGCCTCCGGCACACCGGCCGGACGGTTCTTCGCGAACTCCTTCCGCAGCACCGGCACGACCTCCTCGCCGAGCAGGTCGAGCTGCTCCAGGACGGTCTTCAGCGGCAGCCCGGCGTGGTCCATCAGGAACAGCTGGCGCTGGTAGTCGCCTGCGTAGTCACGGAAGGCCAGCGTCTTCTCGATCACCTGCTGCGGGGAGCCCACGGTCAGCGGGGTCTGCGCGGTGAACTCCTCCAGCGAGGGCCCGTGCCCGTACACCGGCGCGACGTCGAAGTACGGCCGGAACTCCCGCACCGCGTCCTGCGAGTTCTTCCGCATGAACACCTGCCCGCCGAGCCCGACGATCGCCTGTTCGGGGGTGCCGTGCCCGTAGTGGGCGTACCGGCTCCGGTACAGCTCGACCATCCGCTTGGTGTGGTCGGCCGGCCAGAAGATGTTGTTGTGGAAGAAGCCGTCGCCGTAGTACGCGGCCTGTTCGGCGATCTCCGGCGAGCGGATGGACCCGTGCCAGACGAACGGCGGCACGCCGTCCAGCGGGCGGGGCGTGGAGGTGAAGCCCTGCAGCGGGGTGCGGAAGCGTCCCTCCCAGTCGACGACGTCCTCGCGCCACAGCCGGTGCAGCAGGGCGTAGTTCTCGATCGCGAGGTTGATGCCCTGGCGGATGTCCTGCCCGAACCAGGGGTAGACCGGGCCGGTGTTGCCGCGGCCCATCATCAGGTCCACCCGGCCGTCGGCCAGGTGCTGGAGCATCGCGTAGTCCTCGGCGATCTTCACCGGGTCGTTGGTGGTGATCAGCGTGGTGGAGGTGGACAGCAGCAGCCGCTCGGTGCGGGCCGCGATGTAGCCGAGCATGGTCGTCGGCGAGGACGGCACGAACGGCGGGTTGTGGTGCTCGCCGGTCGCGAACACGTCCAGGCCGACCTCCTCGGCCTTCAGCGCGATGGCGACCATGGCCTTGATCCGCTCGCGCTCGGTCGGCGTACGCCCCGTCGTCGGGTCGGGGGTGACGTCCCCGACGCTGAAGATCCCGAACTGCATGGCCGCTCACCCTCCAGGTTGTTTATGGTTCAACTATACCCCTGGAACGGTCCCGGGCCTCCTCCTATTCCGCCTGCCCGGACACGGCCTCCCGGTCCACCGTCCCCGCCGGGACCGGCTCCCCCGCCCGCAGCCGGGCCGCCTGCTCGGCCCCGTACTCCGTGGTGCGTCGCATGTGCTCGACGAACAGCGCCAGCTCACGGTCGTCCAGGTCGTCGAAGAGCGCGAACCAGCCGCTTCCGACCCGCTCCCACACCCGCGCCACCTCGGCGATCCGCTCCGGCACCGGCGCGACCAGCACCAGCCGCCGGTCGCCCGCGTCCCGCGCCCGCACCACGTACCCTGCCCGCTCCAGCCGGTCCACCAGCCGCGTCGCCGACCCGGTGGTCAGCCCGGTCAGCTCCGCGATCCGCCCGGTCGTCACCGGGCCGGGTTCCAGGGTGAGCAGGTTCAGACACTGCAGATCGGTCGGGTGCAGGCCGAGACGGTCGGCGAGCGCCTGGTTCAACAGCGCGTACGACGCCATGTACCGCCGGGCCACCACCGCCAGCTCCGCCGTCAGCCGCGCCCGCCTCTCCCCCGGCGGCCCCGCCGCGTTACGGTTCCCCGGAGGTCCCGCGGTCCTCCGCTCCCCCGGCGGCACCGCCGTCGTCGCCCCGTCCCCGGCCCGTCCGTCCGCTGCGTCCGTCACGGGGGCATGTATCCCTCGCTCCGCACCGGCCCAGGCGCCCTCCAACAGGTGACGCGGCCCGTGCCAAGCTGCCCGCATGCTGATCCTCCGCTCCGCCGCTCTGTTCGTCCTCGCCGCGATCCTGGAGATCGGCGGCGCCTGGCTGGTCTGGCAGGGCGTGCGCGAACACCGTGGCTGGATGTGGGCGGCCGGCGGCGTCCTCGCCCTCGGCGCGTACGGCTTCGTGGCCACCTTCCAGCCCGACGCCCACTTCGGCCGGGTGCTCGCCGCGTACGGCGGGATCTTCGTCGCCGGGTCGATCCTGTGGGGCGTGGTCGCCGACGGCTACCGCCCGGACCGCTGGGACATCACCGGCGCGCTGGTGTGCCTGGCCGGCATGGCGGTCATCATGTGGGCCCCGCGCAACGGCTGACGAGGGACGCCCGAGGACCCGCCGGCCCCCTTCCCACCGCCGCCTATGCTGGCCGGGCACGGCCGTACCGCACGCGCCGACCGCCCGCCCCCTGCCGCCGCCCGCCCGAGGAGCAGCTCATGGCCACCGCCGTACCGCCCGCCGCGTCCCGTATCGCCGTCGTCACGGGCGCGAGCGGCGGGATCGGCGCCGCCACGGCACGCAGGCTCGCCGAGGCCGGCTACCGCGTCGTCCTCACCGCCCGCCGCAAGGACCGCATCGAGGCGCTCGCCGAGGAGCTGACCGCGGCCGGGCACTCCGCGACGGCGTACCCCCTCGACGTCACCGACCGCGCCGCCGTCGACGAGTTCGCCACCGCGTTCCGCACCGTCGGCGTGCTGGTCAACAACGCGGGCGGCGCGCTCGGCGCGGACCCGGTCGCCACCGGCGACCCGCAGGACTGGCGCACGATGTACGAGACCAACGTCATCGGCACCCTCAACCTCACCCAGGCCCTGCTGCCCAAGCTGGACGCGAGCGGCGACGGCACGGTCGTGGTGGTCTCCTCCACCGCCGGGCACGCCACCTACGAGGGCGGCGCGGGCTACGTCGCCGCCAAGCACGGCGCGCACGTCCTCGCCGAGACCCTGCGCCTGGAGATCGTCGGCCGCCCGGTGCGGGTGATCGAGATCGCGCCCGGGATGGTGAAGACGGAGGAGTTCGCCCTGACCCGGTTCGGCGGCGACGCGGAGAAGGCCGCCAGGGTCTACGAGGGCGTCGCCGAGCCCCTCACGGCGGACGACGTCGCCGACACCGTCGCCTGGGCCGTGACCCGGCCTCCGCACGTCAACATCGACCTGCTGGTCGTCCGCCCGCGCGCCCAGGCGTCCAACACCAAGGTGCACCGGGAGACACGATGACCACGGACGGCGGGACGGCCGAGGCCGCCGTCCCGGACGGCGGCGGGACCACGGACGGCGAGCGGCGCCGCCTGGAGCTGGAGAAGAAGCGCGAGCGCTACGTCTGGCTGTACCTCGGCTACTTCCTCTTCGGCATCCACATCGTGGCGTTCGTGATGATCTACGCGGTGAGGCACGCCAAGTAGGGCCATCCTGGAGGGGTACGGGGACCCCGACACCGAGGAGTACCGGCCATGCGCGACGTGACCTACGCGATGGGCATCTCGCTCGACGGCTACGTCACCGGGCCGGACGGCGGCCTCGACTGGTCGGCGCCCGAGGAGGAGGTCTTCCGCTTCTGGATCGACGAGACCCGCAAGCTCGGCGTCCATCTGCTCGGCCGGCGGCTCTACGAGACGATGCTCTACTGGGAGACCGCCGCCGACGACCCGTCGCTCGGTGACGCGGAGCGCGAGTGGACCGAGGTGTGGAACCCCCTGCCCAAGGTGGTCTTCTCCCGCACCCTGACAGAGGTGAAGGGCAACGCGCGCCTGGCCTCCGGCAGCGTCGCCGAGGAGATCGCCCGGCTGCGGAAGGAGCCGGGCCAGGGCGAGATCGCGATCGGCGGACCGACCCTGGCCGCCGAGGCGGCCGCGGCGGACCTGATCGACGAGTACCGCACGGTGGTCCACCCGGTCCTGGTCGGCGGGGGCACCCGCTACTTCCCCCACGACGAACGCCGCGTCCACCTGGACCTCGTGGAATCCCGCATGCTCACACCGAACGTGGCGTACCTCCGCCACCGCGTGCGGAGGTGACCCGGGAGTGACCCCGCACGCGGCGGCGGCGCTCAGCCCTTCACGCAGACGACCTGCTTCAGCTTCGCCACGACCTCGACGAGGTCCCGCTGCTGGTCGATGACCTGCTCGATCGGCTTGTAGGCGCTCGGGATCTCGTCCACGACGCCGGAGTCCTTGCGGCACTCCACGCCCTGGGTCTGCTCCGCCAGGTCCTTGGCCGTGAAGCGCCTCTTGGCCGCGTTCCGGCTCATCCGCCGACCGGCGCCGTGCGACGCCGAGTTGAACGACTTGTCGTTCCCCAGGCCCTTCACGATGTACGAGCCGGTGCCCATCGAACCCGGGATGATCCCGTACTCGCCGGAGCCCGCGCGGATCGCGCCCTTGCGGGTGACGAGCAGGTCCATGCCCTCGTAGCGCTCCTCGGCCACATAGTTGTGGTGTGCGCTGATCTCCTGCTCGAAGGTGGGCTTCGCCTTCTTGAACTCCTTGCGGACCACGTCCTTCAGGAGCGCCATCATGATCGTGCGGTTGTACTTGGCGTACTCCTGGGCCCAGAACAGGTCGTTGCGGTACGCCGCCATCTGCGGGGTGTCCGCGACGAAGACGGCGAGGTTGCGGTCGACCAGGTTCTGGTTGTGCGGAAGCCTCTGCGCGATGCCGATGTGGTGCTCGGCGAGTTCCTTGCCGATGTTGCGGGAACCGGAGTGCAGCATCAGCCAGACGGAACCCTCCGTATCGGTACAAATTTCAACGAAATGATTGCCCCCGCCCAGCGTGCCCATCTGCTTCGCCGCCCGCTCCTCACGGAACTTCACCGCGTCCGCGACCCCGCCGAACCGGGTCCAGAAGTCGTCCCAGCCGCCCGTCGCGAAGCCGTGCAGACGGCCGGGGTCCACCGGGTCGTCGTGCATCCCGCGCCCCACCGGAATCGCCTGCTCGATCTTCGAGCGCAGCCGGGACAGGTCGCCGGGCAGGTCGTTCGCCGTCAGGGACGTCTTCACCGCGGACATGCCGCAGCCGATGTCCACGCCCACCGCCGCCGGGCACACCGCGCCCCGCATCGCGATGACCGAGCCGACCGTCGCGCCCTTGCCGTAGTGGACGTCCGGCATGACGGCCAGGCCCTTGATCCACGGCAGGGTGGCGACGTTGCGCAGCTGCTGGAGCGCGCCCTCCTCGACGGTCGCCGGGTCCGTCCACATACGGATCGGCACCTTCGCGCCCGGCAGTTCCACGTACGACATGACGTCCCCATTCCCCCGGTAACACAACAGAAGTCCTGTAACGCAAAACCGGCGCCAAGGTCGGTGAAAAGGGATATCGGACCGGCGTCCGCGGCAGTGCGTGCGATACACATTGTCTGCGAACGGCTCCCCCCTGCGGCAAGCGAATAACCAGCGGGGACACTGGAAGGACCCGGCGGGCAGCGGCCCGCATCCACCGTCGAGAGGACCTGGACCGTGCAGCGGAAGGCGTACGGACCCGGCGTCGCCGCGCTTCTCGCGGCCGTACTGGCCGGCTGCACCGGCAGCCCGGACAGCGGCGGACAGGCGGACGACTCCAACCCGGGCAGCGCCGGCACGGCGACCCAGGCGGCCCAGCCCGGCCGGTACGCCACCCTTCCCGAGCCCTGCGGCGCCGTCGACGACCGGACGCTGGAGGAACTCCTCCCCGGCCTCACGGAGTTGACCGACGAGCAGCAGCGGGAGAAGGCGTACGCGGGCGAGGCGACGCTCACGTACGACACCGACCGCAAGGTGGGCTGCCGCTGGAAGGTGGAGTCGCTCGCGGCGACGGACCGGCTGCTGGTCGACTTCGAACGGGTCGTCTCCTACGACAACGCGGTCAGCGACGACGCCCAGGCCGAGGAGTTGTTCGCCCGCAGGCAGACGGCGGCGCAGCTGCCCTCGCCGACGGTGACGGGCTCCGGCTCCCCCTCCCCGACCGGCTCCGGCGCGGGCACCGGCCCGGCGGACCCGAGCGGCTCGGCGACGGCGTCCGGTTCGCCCTCGGCGCCCTCGTCCACCGCGTCGCCCTCCGTCGCGCCGTCCGACCTCCAGCCGCGGGTCCTGGAGGACCTGGGCGACGAGGCGTTCCTCGACGACGCGCTCGACCGCTCCGGCTCGACCGTCCAGGAGCGCACCGTCACTGTGGCGTTCCGCACGTCCAACGTCATCGTGACCATCGAGTACGCGGAGCAGCCGGTGACCGTCGGAGCGGTCCCGGACAGCAAGGAAATGCAGGACAGGGCCCGGAAACTGGCCGCCGAGCTGTCCGACTCGCTGGGCGGCTGACCCTCGTTCACCGCCTCTCCACGCTCTTTGCGAAGGCCGCGAAGTACGGCCGTACGGGTGACAGGGCGCGTACCGTGACCCCTCGGACACCGTTCCGACCGCAGGGAACACGAGCGTCATGAGTGAAGGAACCATGCAGCGACGAGCACAGCGAGAGCAGCCCGAGCGAGCCAAGCGCCTGACCCGCGTCCTTGTCTGCGCGGCAGCCGTCCCCGTGATGCTGGTCGCCACCGGCTGCTCCTCGGACTCCGGGCCGGACGACGACGGCGGCGACAAGGCGGCGAGCGCCTCCGCGTCGGCGAGCCCGTCGCCGACCGTGCAGGCGGCGGCGTACCGGACGCTGCCCGAGGCGTGCCGGGCGCTGAGCAAGAAGACCCTCGAGGACCTGGCGCCCAAGGCGAAGTCCGGCAAGGAGGGCAGTTCGGACGACGTGGCGTCGCGGGCCAGCTGCTCCTGGAGCAGCCTGGACAACAACGGCGTCAAGGGCTCGCAGTTCCGCTGGCTTAACGTGTCGCTGTTGCGCTTCGAGTCCGACACCACGCGCGGCCCGGGCGACAAGCTCGCCCAGGAGTACTACGACAAGCAGGTGCGCGAGATCCGGGCGACGCCGGGTGCGAAGGGCCTGAACGCCCAGGCGGTGACGGGCACCGGCGACGAGGCGACCGCGGTGCGCTACGACCTGAAGAAGAAGGAAGGCACCTTCAAGCAGCAGACGGTCGTGGTGCGCGTGGAGAACGTGGTCGTCACCCTCGACTACAACGGCGCGGGCCTGGCGGGGGACAAGACGCCGGACGCCGCCGCGCTGCTGGCGGACGCGAAGAAGGCCGCCAAGGAGGCCGTGCTGTCCGTGACGAGGGCCAACGGCCCTGCCGCGGCGAGCGGTTCGCCGTCCGCTCCGGCGTCGGGCAGGCCGTCCGCGCCGGCCTCCAAGGCGCCCTCGGCGTCCGCCTCCGGCAAGAGCTGACCTCGCCGAACCAGAACCGGCCACCCGTTCCCCGTACACATGTGCCACTCTGTTGCGCGCAACAACACGCACTGGGAGGGGAGTACGGGTGGCCGCGCCCATTCAGCTGACACGGACGCACCGGGTTCTCATCGGCGTGGTCGTCTCCGGTGCCGTCGTCATCGCCGGGATCGGCTTCGCCGGTTCGTACGCGGCGGTCCGTGAGCTGGCCCTGAAGAAGGGCTTCGGCGACTTCAGTTACGTCTTTCCGATCGGCATCGACGCCGGCATCTGCGTCCTGCTGGCGCTGGATCTGCTGCTGACGTGGATCCGGATCCCGTTCCCGCTGCTGCGGCAGACGGCGTGGCTGCTGACGGCGGCTACGATCGCCTTCAACGGTGCGGCGGCCTGGCCGGATCCGCTCGGTGTGGGCATGCACGGTGTGATCCCCGTGCTGTTCGTGGTCTCCGTGGAGGCCGCCCGGCACGCGATCGGCCGGATCGCCGACATCACCGCCGACAAGCACATGGAGGGCGTCCGGCTCACCCGCTGGCTGCTCTCGCCCGTCCCGACGTTCCTGCTGTGGCGGCGCATGAAGCTGTGGGAGCTGCGTTCCTACGAGCAGGTGATCAAGCTGGAGCAGGAGCGGCTGGTCTACCAGGCCCGTCTGCGCTCCCGCTTCGGCCGCGCCTGGCGCCGCAAGGCCCCGGTCGAGTCGCTGATGCCGCTCCGCCTCGCCAAGTACGGCGTCCCCCTGGCCGAGACGGCCCCGGCGGGCCTGGCGGCGGCCGGCATAGAACCGGCCCTGCTGCCCCCGGCGCCCGAACCCGCCCCCGCTGCGGGCGGTCGTGCCGCCGGCCCGGTTCAGGTGCCGTCGGGCGAGCAGCGGCTGGAGCTGGAGCCCGAGCGCAGGGACGAGGAGCCGTCGAACCCCTGGCTGCACGCCCGCGACCCCCAGTCCGTGGAGTACCACGGCGGCTACGACCCGGAGTTCGATCCGGACGAGTACGCCCGCTGGATGGCCGAGCAGCGCCAGGCGGAGCAGTACGAGGACCAGTACCAGGTGGAGCCGCCTCTTCAGGAGCCCGCCCCGGAGGAGACCGGCACCTTCCCCATCCCGGTCGTCAAGGGCGGCCGCACGCGTGAGCTGGGCGAGGGCGGCGCCGCTCCGGACGCGGAGCCGGGTGAGGACGACTTCTACCAGGTCTTCCGGCAGTCGATAGACGGCAGCTACCCGACCCCCCGCGTCCTCGGCGACAACATCGAGGCGACGTACGGCGTGACGCTGAGCCCGAGCGCCCTGAAGGACCTCGTCGACCGCTTCCAGGCCCGCCACGCCGCGGAGCTGGAGGAGGACCACATCGCCTGAGCGGCGCGTGGACGTACGACGAGGGGCCCCCGGTGATCCGGGGGCCCCGTCGCGTTCGTGCCGTGCGTCCGCCTACCGCGCCGCGTGCCCGAAGGCGACGCCCGCCGAGGGCAGTCCGCCCTTGCCCGGCTGGTAGGTGGTGGCCGGGGTGCTGGTCCCGTTCACCACGTTGGACATCGGCAGGGCGTGCAGGGCCCCGTAGGTAAGCGGCCCGTCGGGCATGCCGACGTACAGCTGGGTGCCGGTGAAGTGGATGCTGGAGCCGAGGCGCTGGTTGGCGCCCGGCGTGCCGGGGATGCCGCCCGCGTTGCCGGCCTCGAACCAGCGGTCGTTGGCGCCCGGGGAGCCCACCAGGGAGAACGTGGTGATGGCGCCGGCCTTCGCGGTGGTGCCGACGGCCTCGTCCGGGAGGCCCACGGCCAGCTTCAGGTTCGCCGCGGTGCTGACCGCGCGGGGCGCGGTGTTGACGGCGGTGAGGGCCGCGCCGAACCGGTCGCCGGCCTCGGAGGTGCCGCTGACGTCGTCGGTCGCGGTGCCCGAGTAGAAGCTGGGCGACTGGCTGTAGGTGCCGGCGGCGGTGATGCGGAAGCTCTGGGCCATGCCGGCGTCGGTCTTGTTCACGCCGTCGATGCTCAGGTCCTCGCCGGGTACGCCCACGACGAGGATCGACTCACCGGTGGCGCCGGCCGACGGGCGGTAGGGCACCAGGGCCAGGGCCGCGGCGAACTGGTCGCCCGGCTCGGCACCGCCGGAGACGGTGTCCAGGTCCTGGTCGAGTCCGAACAGCGGGGTGGGGTTGCCGGCGGTCAGCCGGTGCGAGAACACGGCGAGGTTGCCGGCGTCGGCGTCCGCCCCGATGGCCTCGTTGGGCGCGCCGACGGCGATGTGGAAGGCGTCGGCCGCGACGGTGGTGCCGAAGCGGTCACCGGCCTCCACGGCGCCCGGGACGTCGGGCTTGTCCTGGTGGAGCGAGACGTTGGTCGTGCCGTACAGGTAGAACGCCTGGCCGGCCTCGGCGACGCTGCCCAGCGCCTCGCCCGGCGCACCGGCCACGGCGAACGGAACGCCTTCGGCGGTGACGCCGGCGGCCACGGCGTGGCCGAGGCGGTCGCCCTTCTCGGACGCGGAGGCGCCGAGGGACCCGCCGCCGCTGCCCTGCTCGTAGTGGGTGGCCTTCTGCGTACCCGTGCCCATGCCGCCGGGGGCGCCGTGGAGGATGTCGACCATGCCCGCGTCGGCGGCGTCCCCGAGGTTCTCGCCGGGGGTGCCGACCACCAGGTCGGTGCAGCCGTCCTCGTCGAAGTCGGTGGTGTCGATGGCCTCGGCGAAGTAGTCGTTGGTCTCGGAGCCGCCGGGGACCCAGTCGAGGTCCTGGGTGATCTCGGCGGTGCCCTTGCCGCCGCCGTACACGATCCGCACGAGGCCGGCGTTGGTGTCGCCGCCGACGGTGGCCTTCGGGTCGGCGATCGCGATGTCCTCGACGCCGTCGCAGTTGAAGTCGGTGACGCGGGGGGCGCCGGCCACGGAGTCCACCCAGGAGGCGAGGTCGTCGACGCGGGCGGCGATGCCGCCGGTGCCGGTCTGCTCCTCGTCGGTGCCCAGGCAGCCGCCCTGGTAGGAGCGGCTGGCGAGCGCGACCAGCTGGTGGGCGCCGCCGGTGGTGCGGACCATCGGGCCGCCCGTGTCGCCCATGCACGCGGCGACGCCGCCCTGGCCGGTGACGGTGGCGGTGGTGCCGTCGGCCGAGTCCACCGTGAAGGTGCCGGTGTGCAGGTTCAGCGGGGCCCACTCCGTCGCCGTGCGGCCGTAGCCGGCGAGCTTGAGCTGCTCGCCCGCGACGGGCGCGGAGGCGGCCAGGGCGACGGGAGCGACGCCGGTCACCGGACGGTTCAGCCGGGCCAGGACCACGTCACGGTCGGTGCGGGGCACCAGCTGGACGACCTGCCGGACGGCGCCGCCCGAGCCGGTGAGGTCGGCGCGGCCGATGGTCGCGGTGGTCTTCTTCGCGGGCTTGCCCGCGGGCACGGCGAGGCTCTGCGCCGGGTCGTCGGCGAAGCAGCTCGCGGCGGTGAGCAGCCACTCGGGGTCGACCAGGACTCCGGAGCAGCCGCGGTCGTGGTCGCCCACGATCAGCTGCGCGGCGTAGGCGTGGGTGGTGTCGCCGGAGGGGGCGGCGGGGCCGGTGACGGCGAGGGCGGGCGCGGCGGTCAGGACCAGGGCTCCCGTGGTCAGCGCGGCTCCCAGTACGGCGGGGCGCACGGGTCTGGTACGTCGCATGAGGTTCATTCCTTGGGGGTGGATCCGGCAGGGGTCGGCGGGTGCGCCACGCGAGCGCACCGGGTTCGGCGGATCACCGCTTCTGCGTGCGTCCGCCCACGTCTCACTCCGGTCCCGGGCGGGACGGGTGTCGGTGCGTGCTCCGGTGGCGTCCGGCGGGATTACGCGCTGGTACGGATTTCGACGAGGATGTGGCTCCGGCCGCTCGGGTCGATGGACTCACCGACGGGCTCGAACGAGTTCTCCGGCACGGTCACTTCCTGCACCGCCTCGTCCGGGGCCCGGAGGGTCAGGTCGGCGTCCACACCCGCGGCGCCCTTCACCCCGTAGACGGACGGGATCTCGAGGCTGAGATAGCCGGAGGTCCCGGTGACGCTGAAGCAGACCATCTGGGTGGCGCGCGTGTACACCTCCAGCAGCCCGGTCCGGCTGCCGCAGGTCGCGAGGGTGATGTGACCGTCACCCCGCTTGAGCACGATGCCCAGCTCGTCCTTGATCTTGTCGGCCTGCGGGTAGTTGTAGTCCTCCACCGCGTAACCGGGTTCTTCGCCGGCGACTGAGGCGGCGGCCGACGCGTCGTGCGATCCGGTGAGCCCGGTGGCGATCACGGTCGCCACACAGGCGGCGGCAGCCGCACCGGTGGCGATGATCCTTCGTGCGAGGTTCACGCAAGTCCCCCCTGCGCATCGTGAGTTACTCCGTACGGCCCGGCAGGTGGTTCTCACCGCGGCGGGTCCGGACGGAAGAGCGGCCGAATTCAAACACAAGTTCGGCTCGCTCGCACGCACAAAGTGGCTCATTCACTGCCAAATGGCCTGAACGCAGCGTGTGCGTCTTCTCACTGGATCGTTCCAACCACAACCAGTGGCTCAAACCTCACTCCTTGCGTACTCTCACGTCCGCTCACTTCCGCACTTCCTCCCGCCCTTTGTCGCGTGCTGCCCACAACTTGCTTGCCAGACAAGCCGGTTGGGGTGCGCGTGTGCCGCTTTGACGAATCCCGACCGCGACCGACGGCCGTTCACCACGCGGTGTCGAGCCGCCTGTTGCCGACCAGACGGATGGACTCGTGAACACCACTTTCTGGAGCAGACGCCGGTTCCTGACCGTCGCTGCCGCCACCACGGCAGCCACGTCGATCCCGTTCGCCACGACCGCCCAGGTCTACGCCGCCACCGCGGCCACAGGCGACACGCCCAGCCTCCCCTCGCTGCCGGACACCCCCCGCGGCAAGGCCGTCTCCGCGTGGAAGGCGGGCGGCAAGGCAGTGAGGAGCGCGGCGGCGGCCGCGCTCACCGGCACTCAGGCCGACGTCGAGCAGTTCGTCGCCACGGGGCTCGCCTCCGCGGTCGCCGAGGACAACCGCGTCGCCCTCTTCAAGGCCCTCGCCGGCTCCGGCAAGGGTGTCGCACGCGACATCTCCGCCGCGCTGACGGCGGGGGACGAGGCGATCGCCGCCTTCCTCGCCGGCGGGTACGAGGGGTCGCAGCTGGAGGATCTCCGCGTCCTCACCTTCACGCTGATGGGCCAGGGCGGCACGAGCGTGAAGGCCGCCGCGAGCAAGGCGCTCGACGACGGCTCCCTCGACGCGCTGATGAAGTTCGTCACCGAGACGCAGTTCACCGCACGCTTCGAGGACGAGCGGGCGGAGGTCTTCAAGGTGCTGGCCACCGCCTCACCTCAGGTGAAGACGTCCGCGCAGCGCGCCCTGGAGGAGGGCACGGCGGGCGCCATCGGCTGGTTCCTGGAGACCGAGCAGCACATCGCCCGCGCCCGTGACCAGGAGAAGGCGACCATCGACCAGCTCGTCGCCATCGTCGAGCGCGAGGGCAACCGCGCCCATCTGACGATGGAGCAGGCGGTGGCCGAGTCGGAGAAGGCGCAGACCGCCGCCGCCAAGGCGAAGGCCGCCGCGCTGGAGGCCGCGGAAGAGGCCCAGGCGGCGCAGAACGACGTGAAGAAGGCCGGCAGCGCCGCCCGCAAGGCGGCCGGTGCGGCGAAGGGAGCCGCGCAGGCGGCCCGTACCGCCATCTCCGCCTCCAACGCCGCCCAGACGGCGGCGCGTCGGGCCGCCTGGGCCGCGAACGCGGCCGCCGCCGCGGCCGCGACCGCCGCGCGTGCCGCCTCGAACGCCTACCGGTCCGCCATCGCGGCGTCCGCGGACGCCTCCCAGGCGCAGGCCGCGAAGGACGCCGCCGTCAGCGCCCGTAACGCCGCGAAGAAGGCGCGTACCGCCGCGGCCGCCGCGGACCACGCCTCGACGGCCGCGGCGCAGGCCTCCTCGGCCGGTTCCGCCGCGGCCTCGGCGGCCCGCAACGCCGCCTCCGCCGCGAACTCCGCCGCCACCGCGGCCACCGCCGCCGGAGTGGCGCAGTCGGAGGCCGCAGCGGCCCGCGCCGCGGCCGCCGAGGCGGACGCGCAGGCCGCACGGGCCACCCGTGCGGCGTCCACCGCCCAGTCCCTGGCCGCCACCGCGGCGAGCGCGGCCAGGACCGCCCGGAACGCGGCCAACTCCGCAGCGGACCACGCGGAGAAGGCGGCGGACGCGGCGGAGGAGGCGGCCAAGCACGCGGGGGAGGCCGTCGACCACGCCAACCGCTCCACCCAGTTCGCCGCCCAGGCCAAGGAAGCCGCCGACGCGGCGACGGCCGCGGTCCGTGAGGCGATGGAGGTCGAGCAGGAGGCGCGGGAGGCCGAACAGACGAAGATCGAGGAACACACCCTCCAGGGACGGGACGAGGCCCGCCGTCTCAAGGCAATCGAGGAAGAGGACCTCGAGGCCGCCCGCAACCAGCTCACCCAGCAGCAGGCGCTGGACTCGGCCACCAAGGACCTCATCGTGGAGGCCGAGCGGGCGCTCCGGGAGGGGGACGAGCAGACCGCTGTCGTCGCCGGCCGCAAGGCGTGCCTCAACCTGCTGTCGTCGCACGGCACCTGGACGCGCGAGGCCGCGGAGTTCGCCCTCTCCGGCGACGACCAGGCGGTCCTGGCCTGGGTCGACACCGACCGGGTCATCGCCCAGAACCAGGACGACCGGGAGACCGTTCTCTACATCGCGCGGATCTCCACCCCCGATGTGGCCGAGGCCGCGCAGAGGGCCCTGGAGTCCGCCGACCCCGGCGCCGTCG
Organism: Streptomyces sp. BJ20; assembly: GCF_022869105.1. Classification (NCBI taxonomy): domain Bacteria; kingdom Bacillati; phylum Actinomycetota; class Actinomycetes; order Kitasatosporales; family Streptomycetaceae; genus Streptomyces; species Streptomyces sp. BJ20. The sequence goes on along the minus strand of NZ_CP094918.1, from coordinate 439,177 downwards.
CCGCGTTCCTCAACGGGGGGATGATCGAGGCGGCGAAGACCGACAACTCGGTCGCGGTGTTCCGGGTCCTCGGGAAGAACCCGGGCAAGGCGGTCAAGGAGGCCGCCACCGCCGCGCTCAGCGACGGGTCCGCCAAGGCGCTCCACGAGTTCTTCGCCACCAAGTACCCGGCGGCGCAGAACGAGGACGACCGTGTCGCCGTCTTCACCGTCCTGGCGACCGCCGGGCCCTACACGAAGATGGCCGCGAACGTGGCCCTGGAGGGGCCGGAGTGGATGCTCCGGGACTTCCTCACCACCGTCCACCCCCGCATGGTGCAGCTCGACGCGGACGCCGCCGCCCACATCGCCGCCGTCCGCGCGTCCCTCGCCCACGCCGCGAAGATCGCGCAGGACGCCCAGACGGACGCCGCCCACGCGTCCAAGGCCGCGGCGGACGCGCGGAAGGCGGCCGACGAGGCGGTCAAGTGGGCCGACGCCGCCAAGAAGTCGGCGGCACAGGCGGCCGAGTACGCCCAGGAGGCGGACGCGTACGCGGACGCCGCGGAGCAGTCCGCGAAGGACGCCTCGGCGTCCGCCGCGACGGCGAAGGCGGCCGCCCTGGCCGCGCGCTCGGCGTCCCGTCGGGCCAACTACTCCGCCAACCAGGCTACGGCGTCCGCGAGTTCGGCCGTCCAGTCGGCCCTCGCGGCACAGGCGTCCGCGTCCGCCGCCCAGGCGTCGGCCGTCGCGGCGGGCAAGGACGCGAGGGAGGCGGCGCAGGCGGCCTCCGAGGCGCGCGCGATCGCCGTCGCGAAGCGGAAGGCGGAGCTGGCGGCCGCGGCCAGGAAGGCGGCGGAGGAGGCCCGCAGCAACAAGCAGAACGGTGTGGACCCCTCCGACACCGCCGACCACGACAAGGTGGAGAAGCCTGGCACCTTCCTCGGCGGCACCAAGGAGGACTGGCAGGAGGTCGCCAACGTCCTGTCGGCCGTGTCCACCATCTCGGGCGGCATCGCGGCCGCCTCCCTGCTGATCCCCCCGCCCCTGGGCGAGGTGATCGCGGGAACCGCGGGCACGATATCCCTCGTCAGCGGTGTGGCGGCCGCCGTCATCACCGGGTTCACCGACGGGTGGACCTCGAACGCGTTCCTCTCCTCCTCCGCCGGCGTCGCCATCAGCGTCCTCACCGGCGGTATCCCGCTCACCAAGTTCGGCGGGGTGTCGGGCGTCATCAAGTGGGGGACCAACGGCCTTCGTTCCGCCCCCGTCATCGCCGCCCGGCTCCAGCAGGAGCTGATCTCCCCGGCGGTCGGGGTCTTCACCACCAAGTGGGACCAGGCCACGGACACGGTCAGCGACACCGTGAGCGACGCGTGGGACGCCCTCACGCCCTGGTAAGGGGGAACGGATGGGTTCCGGGGCGGATCACGAGTACGTTCACCGCAGGCATACCGCGATCCGCTCCGGAAGGACCCACACCCTTGTTCCTGTCCCTGCCCACCTACGTCTGGATCCTCGTCGCACTTGCGGTCACTCCGCTCCACACCGCCCTGATGCGCCGGTCCATGCCGACGCCGAAGGGGAAGAGGAGCGTGTCGTTCATCCCGCTCGTCCTGGGGCCCGTCCTGCTCCTGAGCGCCCTGGGGGAGAAGTGGTCCCTGCCGGAGGCGCTCTACTTCTACACCGCGAGTCTCCTGATGCTGCTCGTCATGATCGTCCCGGTGAGCAAGCGGGTCGCCGCCGACATCCTGCGGCAGGAACAGCATCCGGAGATCCAGGTCAAGCTGCACACCCCCTCGGCGGTGTGGATCTTCTGCTCCCTGATCGTTTCCCTGGCCGTCGTGGTCGGTGTGTGGGCGGCCAACACCTGAGTCCTGGGCGGGCCACGACGAGGTGCCTCATGCCCGAAGGGGCGCCCGGTGGGATCACCGGGCGCCCCTTCGTCGTGGGTGTGCGTGCTACGCGCCGAGCAGATGCCGCACCCTGTCCTGCCCCACCGCCAGCAGCAGGGTCGGCAGGCGCGGGCCCGTGTCGCGGCTGACCAGGAGTTGGTAGAGGAGCGCGAAGAAGGACCGCTGGGCGGTCTTGATCTCCGCGGGGAGCTCCTTGGGCGTGGCGTCGGCGGAGAAGCCCGCCTGGACCTTCGGGACGCCGTAGACGAGGTGGGTCAGGCCGTCCAGGGACCAGTTGCCGGCGAGGCCGTCGAGCAGCAGCCGCAGGGACTCCCGCCCCTGCTCGTCCAGGGACTTCAGCAGCTCCGTGTCGGGCTCGTCGCGGACGATGGTGCGCTGGTCGGCGGGGACATGGGTGTTGATCCACGCCTCGGCCTTGTCGTAGCGCGGGCGGGCCTCGTCGAGGGAGGCCAGCGGGTTCGCCGGGTCGAGGTCGCTGAGGATGCGCAGCGCCTGGTCCTCGTGGCCGGCGGTGATGTCGGCCACCGAGGCCAGCGTGCGGTACGGCAGCGGCCGGGGCGTGCGCGGCAGCTCACCGCTCGCCGTGCGCACCGCGCGGGAGTGCGCCGCGACGTCGGCGGGCAGCGCGGAGCCGTCGGCGACCTTGGCCTCGAGGCGGTCCCACTCGTCGTAGAGACGCTGGATCTCCTGGTCGAAGGCGACCTTGAAGGACTGGTTCGGGCGGCGGCGCGCGTACAGCCAGCGCAGCAGCTGCGGCTCCATGATCTTCAGGGCGTCCGCCGGGGTGGGCACCCCGCCCTTGGACGACGACATCTTCGCCATGCCGCTGATGCCGACGAACGCGTACATCGGTCCGATCGGCTGCTCGCCGCCGAAGATCCCGACGATCTGCCCGCCGACCTGGAACGACGAGCCGGGCGAGGAGTGGTCCACGCCGCTGGGCTCGAAGATCACGCCTTCGTAGGCCCAGCGCATCGGCCAGTCGACCTTCCAGACCAGCTTGCCGCGGTTGAACTCGTTCAGCCGGACCGTCTCCGAGAAGCCGCACGAGGTGCAGGAGTAGGTCAGCTCGGTGGAGTCGTCGTCGTACGACGTGACGGTGGTGAGGTCCTTCTCGCAGTTGCCGCAGTACGGCTTGTACGGGAAGTACCCGGCCGAGCCGGAGCTGCCGTCGTCCTCGGCGGCGGCGCCGGAGCCCTCGGCGGCCTCCAGTTCCGCCTCGTCCACCGGCTTCTGCTGCTGCTTCTTCGCCGGGGCCTTCTTGGTGCGGTACTGCGCGAGGATCGCGTCGATGTCCCCGCGGTGCTTCATGGCGTGCAGGATCTGCTCGCGGTAGACGCCTGAGGTGTACTGCTCCGTCTGGCTGATCCCGTCGAACTCCACGCCCAGCTCGGCCAGCGACTCGACCATGGCGGCCTTGAAGTGCTCGGCCCAGTTCGGGTACGGGGAGCCCTTCGGGGCCGGGACCGAGGTGAGGGGCTTGCCGATGTGCTCGGCCCAGGTCTCGTCCACGCCGGGGACGCCGGCCGGCACCTTGCGGTAGCGGTCGTAGTCGTCCCAGGAGATCAGGTGGCGCACCTGGTACCCGCGGCGGCGGATCTCGTCGGCGACCAGGTGCGGGGTCATGACCTCGCGCAGGTTGCCCAGGTGGATGGGACCGGAGGGGGACAGCCCGGACGCGACGACGACGACCGGCGCGGCAGCGCCTGATGTTTTCGCGCCCGGGGCCCGACGCTCCGACTCCTCGATGACCTCATCCGCGAAACGGGAGACCCAGTCGGTGGTCTCGGTGCTCTGAGCCACGATCGGCACGTCCTTCTTTCTGCTCGGGCAGCCGGTACGGTCGCACGGCTGACCGTGCCATTCTCCCAGCTCCCCCGGCCACCGCGAAAACGCCTTTTCACCGGCCCGGGAGAGCCCGCGGGAGGCCGCCGGCGCCCCCGCACACGGGAAAACCGCTTTACCCCCCGTGGGATACTGACCGTGTCTATCTGAACCCACGAGGAGAACGGCACCCACTCCATGGCCTCGGTCACATCGCTCACCGATCTCGTCAGCAAGCAGCTCACGTCCGCCCTCTCCGCCACCCGGCCGGAGGCGTCCGCGGACCCGCTGCTGCGACGCAGCGACCGGGCGGACTTCCAGGCCAACGGGATCCTCGCGCTGGCGAAGAAGGCGAAGGCCAACCCGCGGGACCTGGCCACCGAGGTCGTCTCCCGGATCACCACCGGTGAGGTCATCAAGGACGTCGAGGTGTCCGGCCCCGGCTTCCTCAACATCACGATCGCCGACCGGGCCGTCCTCACGAACCTGGCCGCGCGGTACGCGGACGACACGGGCCGCCTCGGCGTGCCCCTCGCCGGCGACCCGGGCACCACGGTGATCGACTACGCCCAGCCGAACGTGGCCAAGGAGATGCACGTCGGCCATCTGCGGTCCGCGGTGATCGGCGACGCCCTGCGCGGCATGCTCGACTTCACGGGCGAGAAGACGATCGGCCGGCACCACATCGGCGACTGGGGCACCCAGTTCGGCATGCTCATCCAGTACCTGATGGAGCACCCCGGCGAGCTGGCCCCGGCCTCCGAGGTCGACGGCGAGCAGGCCATGTCGAACCTCAACCGGGTCTACAAGGCCTCGCGGGCCCTCTTCGACGCCGACGAGGAGTTCAAGGAGCGGGCGCGCAAGCGGGTCGTCGCCCTGCAGTCCGGCGACAAGGAGACCCTCGAGCTGTGGCAGCAGTTCGTGGACGAGTCGAAGGTCTACTTCTACTCGGTCTTCGAGAAGCTCGACATGGAGATCCGCGACGACGAGATCGTCGGCGAGTCCGCCTACAACGAGGGCATGCCCGAGACGGCGCGGCTGCTGGAGGAGATGGGCGTCGCCGAGCGCTCCGAGGGCGCGCTGGTGGTGTTCTTCGACGACATCCGCGGCAAGGACGACCAGCCGGTCCCGCTGATCGTGCAGAAGGCCGACGGCGGCTTCGGCTACGCGGCCTCCGACCTCACCGCGATCCGCGACCGGGTCTTCGGCCTGCGCGCCACGACCCTGCTGTACGTGGTGGACGTGCGGCAGTCGCTGCACTTCAAGATGGTCTTCGAGACCGCCCGCCGGGCCGGCTGGCTGAACGACGACGTCACCGCGCACAACATGGGCTACGGCACGGTGCTCGGCGCGGACGGCAAGCCGTTCAAGACCCGTGAGGGCGAGACGGTCCGGCTGGAGGACCTGCTGGACGAGGCCGTGCAGCGGGCCGCCGAGGTCGTCCGGGAGAAGGCGAAGGACCTCACCGAGGAGGAGATCCAGGAGCGGGCCGCGCAGGTCGGCATCGGCGCCGTGAAGTACGCGGACCTGTCGACGTCGCCGAGCCGCGACTACAAGTTCGACCTGGACCAGATGGTCTCGCTCAACGGCGACACCTCGGTGTACCTCCAGTACGCGTACGCCCGCATCCAGTCGATCCTGCGCAAGGCCGGCGACGTACGGCCGGCCGCGCACCCGGAGCTGGAGCTGCACGAGGCCGAGCGGGCGCTCGGACTGCACCTGGACGCGTTCGGGGACACGGTGTTCGAGGCGGCGGCGGAGTACGCGCCGCACAAGCTGACGGCGTACCTGTACCAGCTGGCGTCGCTGTACACGTCGTTCTACGACAAGTGCCCGGTACTGAAGGCGGAATCGCCTCAGCAGGTGGAGAACCGCCTGTTCCTGTGCGACCTCACGGCCCGCACGCTGACCAAGGGCATGGCCCTGCTGGGCATCAGGACGCCCGAGCGCCTCTGACGCCCTGACGCCGACGAGACGCGGCCCGTCCACTCCCTCGGGGGGAGCGGACGGGCCGCGGCGCGTGCGGTCAGATCGCGTTGGCCCACGTCTTGAACGCGGCCTTGGTGCCGTCGCCCGCGATGCCGTCGATCGGGCCGTTGTAGTACCCGTTGGCCTTCAGGAGACGCTGGAGCGCCGAGACCGTGCCGCCGCCGACGATGCCGTCGATGGCGCCGGTGTAACCCCAGTACTTCTTCAGGCAGCGCTGGAACGCCTTCCAGCTGTTGGTGCCCAACTGGCCGTCGATGGCTCCCGTGTACCCGTGGTACGTCTTCAGCCAGCGCTGCACGTTCTTGGCCTGGGCGGAGCTCAGCCCCAGGTTGACCACTGCGAGCGTGCCCGCATCCGCGGTCACCACCCGCTCCTGGGCCGTCGCGGGAGCCGCCATGGCCGTGCCCGCGGTCGCCAGGCCGCCGGCGGCGATCCCGATGGCGGTGGTGACACTGACGAGCGTCTTCATCAGAACGCGCATTCCGTTTCCCTCCGTCGAGGTGCGATGGGCGGAACCGGTCGCGGCCGGCTCCGCATCGAGACTGCTGGGCCGACACGACGCCTCGCCACAGTTGACGCAGAAGTGACGGGCGTCCGGGACGTCCCGGCCGCTGAGCTGCTGGGACGTCGTTCGCGACGGCGGTCTCACGGGACGCCCGACGGCCGGATCCCGTACCCGGGGGCGCGCCGGGCTCCCGTTCGGGCGGCGGTGGTTGGTGCAGAATGACGCCCGGGCACGGGTGACCGCCTGGCCCACGGGGGTCCGGGATCGGCGATCCCGAACGCGAACGGGGGACTCATGTCGCGTTGGAAAGAGCTGCCCGCAGAACTGCATCCACAGGTACGGGACCTGATCGTGCGCCTGCGCCGGCTGAAGGACCGCAGCGAGTACAGCACCCGTCAGGTGGCCGCGAGAACCGGCTACAGCGCGAGGTCGTGGGAGCGCTACCTCGGCGGGCGGTCGTTACCGCCCCGGGAGGCGGTCGAGGCGCTGGCGCGGGTGTGCGGCGGCGATCCGAGCAGTCTGCTGGTGCTGCACGAGATGGCGTCGGACCGCTGGGGGGAGACACACGGAGGCTCCCCGTCCACATCTCCGCCGGCCACGGACCAGGAGCCGCCCGCGCCCGTGACACCGTGGCCGTACGAGCGCGCGATGCGTGTGGCGCTCACGGCGGGTGTGACGGCCCTGGTGCTGTCCGTCTCGGCGGTGCTCGTCCTCGCCGCCGAACTGGCCGAGGCGCGGGAGGCCGCCAGGGCCGCCCGTGCCGACACCGTCGCCGCGGCCGGAGCGACGGCGCCGGATCCGGCGGCCGTGCTGCCGTCGCTCCACACCTGCAGGCTCGCGCGGACCGACGGCCGCTGGTACGCGGGGCACAGCCGCACCCTGCGGGCCGTCGCCACCTACGGTCACACGGGACCTGTGGTGATCGAGGCGCAGTGCCTGCTGCGCCGGGCGGGAGTGTCGCCGGGGGACGTCGACGGAATCTTCGGCCCGCTGACCCGGCGCGCGGTCCGGCGGTTCCAGGACCGGGAAGGGCTGACCGTGGACGGTGCCGTCGGTCCGGACACCTGGCGGGCCCTGCGGACGTGGGGGGCGACGTGACCACCGCTCACACCCGGCTGACCACGGAGCTGCGCGCGCTGAGGGCACGTACGGGCCTCAGCTTGGCGGCACTGGCGAAGACCACCGCGTACAGCAAGTCGACCTGGGAGCGGTACGTCAACGGCAAGGCACTGCCGCCCCGGCAGGCGGTCCGTGAGCTGTGCCGGACCGCCGGCGAGCCGGAGGAACGGCTGCTGGCGCTGTGGGACCTCGCCCAGGCGGAGTGGAAGGGGAGGGCGGCGGTGGTCGCGCCCGCTGTCCCCGCTCCGGCGCAGCCGCCGCCCGTCGCGCCGGAACCGCCCGCGACATCCCGCTGGTCGCCGGGAAGTCCGGTCAAGCTGCTCCTGGTGCTGACCTCGGCGTACGTGGTGCTCGCCGCGGGCGTCGCGCTGGCGTTGCTCCTGGCGCCCCTGCGCGGCACCGCTCCCGGTGAGCCGCTGTCGGCGACCCACTCGGGCACCTCGTACGTCGTCGCGCCTCGCTGCCACGGCGCCTCGTGCGAGGGAGAGGACCCGGTCCGCATGGCCTGCGCCGTCGTCCCCGAGACGGTCTCCACGTACCGCACGGGCACCGGCGCGCTGGTGGAGGTGCGGTACAGCGAGGCGTGTGCGGCGGCCTGGGCCAGGATGTGGGGCGCGCGCATCGGGGACCGGGTGGACGTCACCGCGGGCGGCCCGGCCCGGGATGTGCGGATCGTGGACAGCGCCGACGCGGAGGCCTACGTCTACACCGAGATGACGCGGGCGCGGCCGGGCAGCGTCGTCCGCTCCTGTTTCCGGCCCGCGGGCGGCGGCGCGCACGAGTGCTTCGACGCCCCGGTCCGGCCGGACACGGTGCGGGCCGATCAGGCGTCCCGCGGCGTCACCCGGCCGCGCCCGCCGCTCAGCCACCCCGGCGCCACCCCGGCGCAGGCGGCCCGGGTGACTCAGACGATCCTGATGTCCCTCAGGCCGGAACAGCGGGCGGTCACGCCCGTTCGCGCAGCGCCGCACCCAGTCTCCGCAGCCCCTCCGCGATCTCTCCCGGCGTCTGCGTGACGAAACACAGGCGGAGGGTGGAGCGGTCGGGTTCGCCCGCGTGGAAGGGGGCGCCGGGGACGTACGCCACGTCGTGCCGGACCACCTCGGGCAGCAGGGCCGTGGTGTCGTACGAGGACGGCAGCCGCACCCAGAGGAACATGCCGCCCTCGGGACGCGACCAGGCCGAGCCGGCGGGGAGCGCGCCCGGGAGGCCGGCCAGCATGGCGTCCCGGCGCTCGCCGTAGACGCCCGCCACGCGGCGGACGTGGGCGTCCAGGTCGCGGTCGGCGAGATAGCGGGCGGCGGCGAGCTGGTTGACGGTCGGGGTGTGCAGGTCGGCGGCCTGCTTGGCGACGGCACAGGCGCGGCGGATCCCCTCCGGCGCGCGCAGCCAGCCCAGCCTCAGCCCGGGCGCCATGATCTTGGAGAGGCTGCCCAGCAGCACCGTGCGGTCCTCCGCGCCCGGGTGGGCGGCGATCCACGGCACCCGCTCCCCCTCGTACCGCAGTTCGCCGTACGGGTCGTCCTCGACGATCCACAGTCCGCGCCGCGCGGCGACCTCGGCGACGGCGGCCCGGCGGGCGGCGGGGAGGGTGCGGCCGGTGGGGTTCTGGAACGTCGGCACGGTGTAGAGCAGCTTGGGCCGCTCGCGGACCACCAGTTCCTCCAACGCCTCCGGGTCCAGCCCGTGTTCGTCGCCGGGCACCGCGACGATCCGCGCCCCGGCGAGGCCGAAGGACTGAAGCGCCGCGAGATAACAGGGGTCTTCGACCAGCACCGTGTCACCGGGTTCGAGCAGCGCCGTGGCGAGGAGGGACAGCGCCTGCTGGGAACCGGTGGTGACGAGCAGGTCGTCCGGCGCGGTCACCAGCCCGCGCGCGCAGGCGCGTTCGGCGAGCGCGGCCCGCAGCACCGGTTCGCCCTCGGTCGTCGAGTACTGCAACGCCCGGGCCGGCATCTCGGCGAACACCGCGCGGTACGCCTCCGCGATGCCGTCCGCGTCGAACAGCTCCGGCGCCGGAAGACCGCCCGCGAAGTTGATCACCTCGGGCCTGGCGGTGACCGCCAGTATGTCCCGTACGGGCGAGCCGCCGACCGCCGAGGCCCGCGCGGCGAGCCTCGGGGTGGGTGCGGGGGCGACGGGCGGCTCGGTGACGGTCATGGCACGGCTCCTGGGACTGGGTGACGGAACGTCCCCGCAGCCTAGAAAACCGCCTGCCTTCTACACGCGCCTTTCCGGAATCCGGACACCCCCACGGGTTCAGTCCAGTTTCGTCGTCCCCTCCGGCACCCAGCCGTCGCCGCCGATCGGGAACTCGTACGCCGGGCGGCCCTCGTTGCCGCTGGTGCGGAAGGGCCGGCCCTCGTCGTCGACGGTGAGCGTGCCGCTGCGGTCGCCGCTGGACCACTTCAGCTCCAGGTACCAGTCGACGTCGTACGCGGAGACGGAGGCGGTGATGTAGTACACCTCCGGGTCGGACTCGCTGACCTTGAACGGGAAGTCGCCGTTGCCCGGTTCGGGGGCCAGGGACGGCCGCGCCGAGTCCAGGGAGACGGCGAACGCCCGGGTCTGCACGCCGCCTCCGCAGCCCACGCCCGGGTAGGCCATGGCGTAGTCGTTCCAGGCGAGCGGCGCCCGCTTGCCCGCCACCCGCACGGTGAGGCCGTCGACGACCACGGTCTCGGCGCCGGTGCCCTGCACGGTGAGCCGCAGGTACTGCTGCCCCGAGGACACCGCGTCGTGCGCCGCCACCCAGGCCGCTGCGCCCTCCTCCAGCGGCGGCGGTTTCATCCCGCTCGCCGGCTTGTCGGCCAGGTACCGCTGCGAGCAGGGGCTCTCCCACGCGTACGGGTCCGCCTGCACCGTGACCGGCACGCCGCTCATCCGCCCCTCGCCGTCCGGGGCGCCGGCGGGCGCGGACCCGGCCGGCGTCCTGGCCGGACTCTTCTCCTCGGCCGGGGAGGACGGGGAGGCGCCGGCGGAGGACGACGGCGAGGAGGACGCGGAGGCGCTCTCCTCCCCGGTCACCCCGGCCGCGCCGACCGGGCGGTGCCCTCCGCCGTCGCCGTCACCGCCCGAGCCGCCACCGCCCGGCAGCCCGACGGCGAGGGCGACCCCGGCGACCACGGCGGCGACCGCGATGCCCGCGAGGACGGCGGTACGGGTACGGCGGCGGGCGGGGGCGGGAGTCGCCGTGTCGGGGGCGTCGGCGTGCGTGGGGGGACTCGACGGCGCCCCCGCTCCGGAGGGGCTGGTATTCGTTGGGCCAACCGGGGCGGCGGAGGGTGAGTCGACCGACGGCGCATCGGCCCGCGGCCCGTCCGCCGAGGGTGCGTCGGCCGGGGACGCCTCCGCCGGAGGCGCGGCCTCGGAAGCCACCTCTGCAGATCGCGTACCCGAACCCGCCTGCTGCGAAGGCGTCTCGGCGACAGCCGCCCCCTTCCGCCCCCGCACCGCGTCCGCCAGCACCCACCGCCGGTGCAGCTCGACGAGTTCCTCGGGCCGCGCCTTGCACAGCCGGGCCAGCCGCTCGACCGGGGCGTAGTCGGCCGGCACCGCGTCCCCGTTGCAGTACCGGTGCAGGGTCGACGTACTCATGTGGAGCCGCTTGGCGAGCACCCCGTAGCTGAGCCCCGACCGGTCCTTCAACTCCCGCAGCAGCGCGGCGAAATCCGCCGAGGCCGTCTGTTCCGACACCGTTCCTCCACTCCCCCGTGTCCCGTTCCACCGTTCCAGGGGACGGCCGTTCCCCCAGGTCGGAGCGGTATGAGCGTTCCAGCATCCCGGAAAGCCCGTCGGTGGTGGCGGCCGGGACGGGTCACACCGCACGCTCTGGTCATCCAAGCACGCCGCTCCCGCCGACCGGTCGAGCGGCTGCGCCAAGTCCCTTCCGATGACAAGGAATCCGCCATGCGCACCTCTCGCCTTCAGCTGCTCGCCGCCGCCGGTGTCACCGTCGCCTCGCTCGCCCTGACCGCCTGCCAGGACGGCACCGGCACCCGCGACGAGGGCGCGTCCGCCTCGCAGCCCGTCGCGTCGACGCCCTCGGACGCCTCCTCGCAGGCGCCGGAGGAGTCCGCCTCGGGCAGCGGCGGGAACGGCTCCACCGCGAACGGCTCCACCGGGTCCGGCGGTGACACGGCCGGCTCCGGCGAGAGCGGCAGCGGCAGTAAGGGGTCCTCGGCCGGCAAGGGCTCCGCCCCGGGCGGGTCCGACGACGCCCCTGCGACGTTCAACCCCTGCAACGGCTCGAACACCTCCGTCAGCGCCGCGCCGGTCTCCCGCCCGGTGAACCACATGCTGATCACGGTGAAGAACACCGGCTCGAAGAACTGCGACCTGACCTACTACCCGGTGCTGCGGTTCGACGAGATGCAGTGGGTGCCGCAGCCGGTCGAGGAGTCCAAGCCGCAGGCCGTGGTCACCCTGGCGCCGGGCGAGTCGGCGTACGCGGGCGTGCTGCTGTCGGCGGCCGACGGCAGCGGCTCGGGCGGCGCCACCGGCAAGAAGCTCACCGTCGGCTTCCAGGGCCGCACGCCGAACAGCGACGGCGGCCCCGCCGCGATCCCGTCCCTGCCGGCCGCGGGCGTGTACTACGACAGCAGCCTGACGGTGACGTACTGGCAGTCCTCGGCGGACGACGCGCTCACCTACTGAGCGGCTGCCGTCACCGGGCGGAGTTCAGCTGCTGGGCCACCTCGGTGGCCCAGTAGGTGAGGATGCTGCGCGCGCCGGCGCGGCGGATGCCGGTGAGGGACTCGAGGATCGCCTTGTCGCGGTCGATCCAGCCCTTCTCGGCGGCGGCCTCGATCATCGCGTACTCGCCGGAGATCTGGTACGCCACGACGGGCACGTCCACCGCGTCCGCGACCTTGGCGAGGACGTCGAGGTAGGGGCCGGCCGGCTTGACCATGACCATGTCGGCGCCCTCCTCCAGGTCGAGCTCCAGCTCGCGCATCGACTCGCGGAGGTTGGCCGGGTCCTGCTGGTAGGTGCGGCGGTCGCCCTGGAGGGAGGAGCCGACGGCCTCCCGGAAGGGGCCGTAGAAGGCGGAGGCGTACTTCGCGGTATACGCGAGGATCGCGACGTCGTCGCGGCCGATCTGGTCGAGGGCGTCGCGGATGACGCCGATCTGCCCGTCCATCATCCCGCTCGGGCCGACCACATGGGCGCCCGCGTCGGCCTGGACCTGCGCCATCTCGGCGTACCGCTCGAGGGTGGCGTCGTTGTCGACGCGGCCCCGCTCGTCGAGGACGCCGCAGTGGCCGTGGTCGGTGAACTCGTCGAGGCACAGGTCGGACATGACGAGCAGGTCGTCGCCGACCTCGGCGCGGACGTCGCGCAGGGCGACCTGGAGGATGCCGTCCGGGTCGGTGCCCGCGGTGCCGGCGCCGTCCTTCTTCGACTCCTCCGGCACGCCGAACAGCATGATCCCGGAGATGCCGGCGGCCACGGCCTCGGCGGCGGCCTTCTTCAGGCTGTCGCGGGTGTGCTGCACGACGCCCGGCATCGACGAGATCGGTACCGGCTCCGCGACGCCCTCGCGCACGAAGGCCGGGAGGATGAAGTCGGCGGGGTGCAGGCGGGTCTCGGCGACCATGCGCCGCATCACCGGGGAGGTGCGCAGACGCCGCGGGCGCGTGCCGGGGAAGGATCCGTACGTCGTCATACCACCTACGCTACGCCCGCCCCGCCCGTGCCTTTGCCGACGCACAGTCGGCGCGGACGACGCAGTGGCCGCGCCCGCCTGCGGCGCCCTCACCCACACCCCCTGAGCCGGCGCGGGACCCGTCGGATACGGTGCTCGTCTTCCGCGGACGTACTCCGCGGCCGTACGACAGAGGGGGCACCGGACCCGTGCACAGCGCCGCCGTGACGACCGAGGGCGACCGGATCCGCTGGGCCGAGCTGCCGGGCGGGGACCCGGCCCGCGTCTACGTCCACGGACTGGGCGCCACCTCACCGCTGTACTTCGCCGAGACCGCCGTGCACCCGTTGCTGGCCGGGCGCCGCTCCCTGCTGATCGACCTGCTCGGCCACGGCCACAGCGACCGGCCCACGTCGTTCGCCTACACGCTGGAGGACCACGCGGACGCGCTCGCCGCGGCGCTGCGCGCCGCGAAGGTCACCGGCGCCGAGGTGGTCGCGCACAGCATGGGCGGCGCGGTCGCCGTCGTGCTTGCCGCCCGCCACCCGGAGCTGGTGTCGCGGCTGGTCCTCGTCGACGCCAACCTGGACCCGCTGACGCCGGAGCGGGGCGCTCTCGGCAGCCGGGGCATCGCCGCGTACGGCGAGGAGGAGTTCCTCGCGGGCGGCTGGCGGGAGGTGCGTGACCGGGCGGGCGAGGCCTGGTGGGCGACGATGCGTCTGACGGGCCTGGAGGCCCTGCACCGCAGCGCCGTGCATCTGGTCCGGGGCACGACCCCCACGATGCGGGAGCTGCTGCTGGACCTGCCGGTTCCGCGCACCTTCCTGTATCCGGAGCCCGACGGCCCCTTCCCGGGCGCCGCGGACCTGGAGGCGGCGGGTGTCCGCGTGGTCCCGGTCCCGGACTGCGGCCACACCATCATGCTGGACAACCCGGGGGCCTTCGCCCGCGCCACGGCCGAGGCGCTGGCCTGACGTCTTCGACGCCGAGCCGCTCCCCCCCCCACTGAACGCACGTTGTGGACCTGTCCGACGGCCCCTCTTTGGCTCTGTCCACCGGTCCATGACGCCGCGAGGCTGGGAGAACACCGACGTTCCCCCGGAGGTCCTCTTGAGTCTCGCGTTCCTGCTGGCCGCCCTGGCGGTGGTGGTCACCCCCGGCACCGGCGTGGTCTACACGCTCGCCGCCGGCCTCTCCCACGGCCGGCGCGCGGGCCTGGTGGCCGCCTTCGGCTGCACGCTCGCCGTCGTGCCCCATCTGCTGGCGTCCGTCACCGGCCTCGCCGCCCTGCTCGCCTCCAGCCCGCTCGCGTACGCGGTGGTGAAGTACGCGGGCGTCGCCTACCTGCTGTACATGGCGTGGGCGATGCTCCGCGACAAGGAGGCGTTCACCGTCCGCCCGGAGTCCGAGCCGCGCCCCGCGCTCCGCGTGATCACGACCGCGGTGCTGATCAATGTGCTGAACCCCAAGCCGACGCTGTTCTTCGTCGCCTTCCTCCCCCAGTTCGTCCCGGCCGGCTCCACCGACTCCCTCGGCCTGATGCTCCAGCTCGGCGGGGCCTTCATGGCGCTGACGTTCGTGGTCTTCGCCGCCTACGGGGTGTGCGCGGCAGCGGTACGGGACCGTCTGCTGGCCCGCCCACGGATCACCACCGGCCTGCGCGCCGTCTTCACGGCGAGCTTCGTCGGGCTGAGCGCCCGGATGGCGGTGGCGTGATGATTCTCCGGCACGCGAAGGAGGTCCGGGCCGCCCACCCGGACCTGGCGGCGGGCGCGCTCCACGCCACGGGCGTCGACGGCACGGCGGACGTGGAGGCGCGCGTGGCGGAGTACACCTCCCGCGCCCTCGCCCGGCTCGCCGACGACCCCGAGAGCCGGTTTCCCGAAGTGCTGGCGTGGCGACGGGCGTTCGCCCGCACGGGGCTGCGTCCGACGCAGTACCGCTGCGCCTCCGAGTCCCTGCTGCGCCGCCTGCGCAAGGAAGGCTCCCTGCCCCGCATCCACCCGGTCGTCGACCTGTGCAACGCGGTCTCCGTGGCGTACGCGGTGCCGATCGCGGTGCTCGACGTCGACCGGATCACCGGCCCGCTGCTGGAGGTGCGGCCCGCGCGCGGCGACGAGGAGTACACGACGTTCGACGGCCGCACCGAGCACCCGGCCCCCGGCGAGGTGACGTACGCCGACTCGGCGGGACGCGCGCACGCCCGCCGCTGGACGAACCGGCAGAGCGGCCACTCGGCGGTGAGGGACGGCACGCGCCGGGTCCTCGTGGTGGCGGAGGCGATGCACGAGGGCGGGGCGGACACGGTCGCGCGGGTGCTGGAGACCCTCGCAAAGGAGCTGGGCGCGCGCCGGCCGGTCACGCCGGTGACCGCTCTGCTCACCGACGCGGCACCGGAGTTCACGTTCGGCGACGCCGCCCGGGTCCCGTAGCCGCGCATGGCACCATGACGCGGGTGACCGACAGGGACGGCACGGCAGCCCCGCACGGCTCGGACTTCCTGCAACTGCGGGCGGACGACGTGCCCGCGGACGGCAAGGCCGACTGGCTCGCGCGGCAGGTACGGCTGGCGATCACCGGCCGCCGGCTGACCGTGGGCAGCCGGCTCCCGGCCACCCGCCTGCTCGCCGCCGAACTGCGCGTCTCGCGGGGCGTGGTGACCGAGGCGTACCGCAGGCTCGCGGAGGACGGGCATGTGGAGGGGCGCCGACGCGGCGGCACGGTCGTGGTCGCGGCACCCCCGCCGCCGCTGCCGTCCCGCACCCGACAGCCCCCGTCGGCGGGCCCGTTCGCCGGCTCCCCCGACTCCCGCGTCTTCGACGCGCTGCGCGCCGCCGACGCCCGGATCGACCTCACCCCGGGCCGTCCCGACCTGTCCGCCTTCCCCCGCACTGCGTGGCTGCGCGCCGAACGGGCCGTGCTCGCCGAACTGTCCAGCGCGGACCTGGGCTACGGCGACCCGCGCGGCGCTCCCCGGCTGCGCCGCGCGGTCGCCGACTGGCTGGCGCGCAGCCGGGGCATCGCGGTCGACCCGGACGGCATCCTGATCGTGGCGGGCATCGCGCAGGCACTCACCCTGCTGCACCCGGTGCTGCGCGCGGACGGGATCACGGCGGTCGCGGTGGAGGAGCCCGGTTCGCTCGGCACCCGCCAGCATCTCGCGCACGGCGGCCTGTCCACCCCACCCGTCCCGGTCGACGCACACGGCCCGGACGTCACCGCCCTGCGCGCCACCGGCGCCCCGGCGGTGCTGCTCACCCCGGCGCACCAGTTCCCCACCGGTGTGGTGACCAGCGGGGAGCGCCGCCGCGAGCTGCTGCGGTGGGCGGCGGACGGCGGGCTGATCCTGGAGGACGACTACGACGCGGAGCACCGCTACGACCGCCCGCCGGTCCCCGCGCTGCGCTCCCTGCTCACCGACCGCCTCTGCTACATGGGCAGCGTCTCCAAACTGCTCGCCCCCGCCCTGCGCATCGGCTGGCTGCTCCCGCCCCGGCGGCACCTGGAGGCGCTGACCGACGCGAAACGCTTCACCGACCTCGGCAGCGCGGTGCTCCCCCAGCTCGTCCTGGCCCGGCTGATGGAGACGGGTCAGCTGGAGCGGCACCTGCGGCTGCTGCGCGCCCGGCACGTCCGCCGCAGGGACGCGGTCATCACCGCCGTCCGCGAACACCTCCCGGGCGCGGTCGTGCACGGCGCGGCGGCCGGCCTGCACCTGACGGTGACGTACGCGCCGGACGTCCCCGACACCGAACTTGCCGCCGCCGCCCTGGCCTTGGGCGTCAAGTGCCACCCCCTCTCCTGGCACCGGCAGCTCCCCGGCCGCCCCGGCCTGGTCCTCGGGTACGCCGCCGACCCGCCCGGCACCCTCACGGAGGGTGTGGCGCTGCTGGGCAAGGCGCTGGGCACCCTGGCGTGAACCGACGCCCCGGCCGAGCAAAAGCCTCTGAACTCCCTCAAGTTGCTTCACCGGCCGCTGCCGGGGTGCGTACGGTCGAAAGGACGAGTACGGGCGTATGGACGTTGGTGCGACGGCAGGACAGGGGAACGCTGTGTCGATGGAGCACATCGCCGTGGTCGTCCTGGCGGTCGAGGTGGTCGTCATGGTGTCGGCACGGGTCGGCACCGAGCGACGCCACTGGGCCCACGCCAGGGGACGCGGCCCCACCCCGCAGCCGCGGGAGGACCTCACCTTCGTACCGGCGGCGCTGTACGGGATCGCCGCGGCGGCGATGGCGGTCGGCGCCCTCATCACGTCCGTCGAACCCACCCCCGCCGCGCTCGCCACCGTCGCGATGTTCGGCGTGCTGCTGCCCGCGTTCACCGCGAACGCCGTGCTCCGGCTGTCCACGCGGGGCGGCCGCAGGGCCCTCGGCCCGGGCCTGCGAGGCCTCGCCGCCACGGTCGCCGCGACGGGCGGTCTGGTGTCGGTCGGCCTGATCTGAGAATCGGGTCCGCCGGCCGCTCCGGACCCGCTATGATCCCTCGGTCAGCCTTTGGCGCGCCCCGGCAGGGCAGCCCGAAGGCTTTTTTCATGCCTTCCGACGCCACCAACACCCCTGATATCCCACCCGGTTACCGAGCTCTCCTCCGCAACCGCGAGTTCGCCGGCCTGTACGCCGGGTTCACGCTCACCGTCGGCGCGAGCACCCTCTCCGGCTTCGCGCTCGGCACGCTCGTCGACCGGTCGACCGGCTCCCCGTTCCTCACCGCCGTGAGCATGTACGGCGCGACCTTCGCGACCGTGCTCGGCGCGACCACGCTGATGTCGGTCGCGGACGGCAGCCGTCCGCGCCGCACCCTGGTCGCGCTCCAGGCCGTCGCCCTCGCGGGCGCCTGCGCGCAGGCGGTCCCCGGCATGCCGCTCGCCGCCCGCTTCGGGCTGCTCCTGCTGCTCGGCTTCTTCCAGTCCCTCAACACGGGAACGCGCATGGGCCTGCTCGCCGAGGCGGTGCCGGCCTCCGCGTACGTCCCGGCCCGGTCACTGATGAACATCACCGCGGGCGGCACCTCCGTCCTCGGGTTCGCGCTCGGCGCGGTGCTGCTGCGCCACCTCACCCCGCAGGGCCTGTTCCTCGCGGCGGCCGGGCTGACGGCGGCGGCTCTCACCGTGACGGCGGCGACCGTACGGGAACGCTCCATCCGCCCGCCCCGCCGCCCCGGCCTGCGTGAGACGTGGACGACCAACGGGGCCCTTCTCTCCCGTGGCGGCCCGCGCGCCCTGCTTCTCAACCTGTGGGTGCCCAACGGCCTGATCGTCGGCTGCGAGGCCCTGTTCATCCCGTACGCCCAGCAGGACGCCGGCCTCCTGCTGGCCGCCGCGTCCGGGGGGATGCTCCTCGGCGACCTGACGGTCGGCCGCCTGCTCTCCACCGAGTGGCGCCGCCGCTGCGCGTTCCCGCTCCGCCTGCTGCTCGCGGCGCCGTACCTCGTCTTCGCCCTGCACCCGCCGACGGCCGTGGCGGCGGTCGCGGTGTTCGTGGCGAGCGCGGGCTTCGCGGCCACGCTCCCCCTCCAGGAACGGCTCCTCGCCCTCACACCCGAGCAGGTGCGCGGCCAGGTGCAGGGCGTGGAGTCGGCGGGCCGGATGACGTGGCAGGGCATCGGCGCGGCGGTGGCGGGCGGCACGGCGCAGTTCCTCTCCCCCACGGTGACGATCACGGCGCTGGCAGCGGTGTCGGTGTGCGTCACGATCGCCTCCCGCCCGTACGTGAACCGCACCCGTCCCCTGAAGGTCGCACCCGGGTCAGAGCGTCGGTGACTTGGCAGCCGGTGACTTGGCGGCTGGTGACGCTCATCCCCTCACCCTCGGCAGCCCCGGCGGCGAGCGCAGGAGGCGGAGGAACCGGTCGAGCCGGCGATGCCGGCCGAGGGGGCCTTCCAGGCCGACGACGGCCGGCGCGTCACCGGCCGGCAGCCCCCGGAGGGCCTCGCCGTGCGTCCGGTCGCCCCGCCCTGACCCCCACTGTCGGTGTGCGCGGCTACGGTGCCGCGCATGACCGACACCTCCGGCGACGACCGCCGCCTCCCGCCCGCCCTGGCCGAACTGGCCCGCACCATCGACTACGCCGACGGCGAGGGCATCGACTTCGAGCCCTACGACGCGTTCGACTCCGCCGAGGCGACCACCGAGTGGCTGCGCCAGTGGACGGGGAACTCCGAGCTGGACGGCGACGCCTTCCGCGTGTTCGGCCAGGACGGCACCGGCGGCCTCGCGGCCCTCTGGCGGGTGCGCACCGGACGGCCCCTCACCGAGCAGCCCGTGGTCTTCCTGAGCTCGGAGGGCGAGCGCGGGGTCGTCGCCGGCAGCCTGTCCGACTTCCTGTGGGTGCTTGCGGAGGGCATCGGCCCGCTGGAATCCGTCCTGTACGACGACCATTCCCCGCGTCCCGACGGTGCCCTTCCCGCTCTGGCCGCCCGCCACGCCACGACCCCGCGCCGCCCCGCCCGCACGATCATTTCCGAGGCTCGCGCCGAGTTCCCCGCCTTCGACGAGCACATCGACGCCCTCTGCCGCTGACCTCGACCGCGCGGCCGACCACTTCAGGCAGCGTTCGCCGCCCCGCCGCCTGTCACCTGGTCGTGCCGGCAGTCGCGGCAGCGGCCCGGTTCCGGGGCGCGGAAGACCCGCTCGCAGCCGTCGCACTCCTGGAAGGGGGGCGGGCGGTGGGCGCGGCCCGTGACCGGTGGAGGTTCCGGGGCGGCTGGAAGCGGCGGGGGCAGCAGCTCACGCAGGCGGTAGGCGAGCACCCCCGCCGGGTGCTTCATGACGACGGGCAGGTCGGCGGTCAGGGTGTGGCGCAACGCCACCGGGCCGACGCCCCGTTCGAACCAGTCGACGACGGCCGGGGCCAGCCGGCGCACCTCACGCAGGGACAGCGTGAGGCGCTCGTCGGCGCGGCGCAGGCCGGCGAGCAGCGCGACCGCCTTCTCGTGCAGCGGTGCGGAGCGGGCGGGCTCCTGCGGCGGCATCTCGGGGGCGGCGGAGACGGGGGCCTCAGGTACCGGCGTCTCCGGACGCGTGCGGGGTGTCGGACCGGCCGGGACCACCGGCTCGACGACGGCTTTACCGCCCTCCTGGGGTGTCTCACCGCCCACTGCCTCCACCGCGTGACGGATACGGGCACGGCCCGCTCCCGAACGCCGCTCCACCGCCCGCACGGGCTCCGCGCCAGCGGCGGACACCGCATCCACGGGCGTGTGGTGGGCGTACGTCCGCGTCACCAGCCGTCCGTCCTCCGTGTGCTCACGGACCCGCCGCAGATAGCCGTGCGCCTCCAACTCCCGCAGGGCGAAAGCGATCCGGTCCCGCCCTTCGGGGAAGCGCTCGGCGAGACTGCGGATGTCGACCGGGGTGCTCTCGGGCACCGAGAAGATGTGGGTCGCCAGTCCGATCGCGGTCAGCGACAACTCACGGTGCTGGGCGAGGTGGTTGCCGACGACCACGTACTGCCCGGATAGGCACGTACGTACGTGGGTGACACCGGACGGAGTGGCGGCTCGTCGAACACCCTGAATCGGGCGCGGGGCAGCACTAAGCTTCTGCTCAGCCATGGGGAAGGGCGTACTTCCTCTTTGGTCAGGCCCTCGCCCGGGAGTCCTACGTCCCGGCGGGGGCCGACGTCTGTACGGGGTCAGGGAGGCACCGAGTTGGCCCGGCCCTCTGACCTGAGAGTGCCCGCCCGGACCACCGCCGCGCCAGCCAGTTCGACACGTTTCACCCAGCCGAGTGATCAACACGAGGTTTGGTTGGGTTGGTCGGTATTTACCCTAGGTACTTAGGTCTTTTACGGCCCGCGGCCCCGCCGGCCGGCCCACCGGAGCCCGGCCCTGCCCGGCACGCACGGCCGTGCGTGCCGGGCAGGGCACAGATGTCACCGCGCACACATCCGCCTGTAACAGGCGTGTCCGGGCGCGCCGTCGAGCGGAACGGCGAGCGGGCGGGGCGGCTCTTGTGAGGCGCTACGGCCGCCCTGACGGGCCATCACACACACGCCCACCGACACCGAGGAAGACACCATGCGCGTCAACAAGCTCACCGTCGCCACCCTGGCCGTCGTCGCGGGCCTCTCGCTCACGGCCTGCCAGAACGAGGAGGACATCGCGGCGGACCCCAAGCCCGTCACTTCCTCCGCGGCCACAGGCGGTGACACGGACCAGGGCCAGGAGGGCACGGCCACCGGTACCGGCAGCGACGAGGACGGCAAGGCGGACGACTGCCGTACCGACGAACTGGAGGTCACCGCCTCGGACGTCACCATCGAGGGTGACACCGTGGGCACCGTCGCGGTGGAGTTCACGAACGGCGGCGGCCGTGACTGCACGCTCACCGGTTACGCGGGGGTCGACCTGAAGACGAACGCGGGTTCGCTCTCCGCCGAGCGCACCGGCGAGAAGGCCCCCTCGGTCGTCCTCAAGGACGGCAAGTCGGTGTGGTTCGCCGTCACCTACCCGGTCAACGACTCCGGCGGCTCGGGCGCCCGCGTCACGGGCCTGGTCGTCACCCCGCCGAACGAGACCAAGTCGGTCACCCTCGCCTGGCCGGGCAGCGCCTCCCTCCCCGTCACGGACGGCTCCGGCACCCCGGTGCAGGTCGGCCCGATCGGCAGCGCGGGGCAGGGCGACTGAGCGGCCCGGACGTCGCCCGGGTGACCTGGGCCGCCGCTCCGGTGCTGTCTGTCCGTACCAGCATTCGCGGCGGGCGGCCCGGTTCTGGGGGGTAAGAGGAGCCCCGCTCGCAGCCGTCACATTCCTGGAAGGCGTCCTTGCCTACCCAGCTCCGGCCCTCGGGGCTGCGGCAAGCACCAGACGCCCCAGCTCGCGGACACCGGCGGCCTGGGCGTGTGAGCGGTTCAGCTCTTCCACGATCGCCCGCATGCTGGGGCGGTCCCGGACTTCGGCCGGTGTCACCCGAAAGGCTGCCAGCAGGCTTTGGGCGGTCTCCTCGGGCTTCCCCCACTGCCACCACGCACGGGCCATGTCGGTGTGCAGACGTCCCTTGCGCTCCGCCGTGGTGAACTGCTCGGGGCGGAGCTGCCCGCCCGCCCTGATCGCGGCTCCCGCATCACCGAGCGCCCAGTGGACACCTACTTGGTACAACTGCACGGAGGCAGGTGTGATGGCGAAGAGGCGACCGGTCGGCGGAACGGCGGGCAGATCCCGGGCTGCCCGGGCGGCATCCTCGATCATCGACAACGCCTCGTCGCGGCCTCCCGCACGAGCCGCTGTATAAGACGTGGTGCAGAGCAACTGCGCATAGGCAGCCGCTTGAGCCTGGGTATGGAGACCAGTCGACTCCACGGCAGAAGCTGCCCTGAGGACCAGCCGCTGCGCCGTGTCCGCCTGATTCTGGTGGCGCAGCACAATGGCCAGTTCGCGGGCCGCAGCCGCCGAAACCAGCGGCGACCCCGAGAGGTCGGCGTAGAGACCCGCACGGTCGGCGGCGAGCCGTGCCTGGTCGTACCGCCCGATCTTCACCAGCACCTGCGCCGTCAATGAATAGCAGGCGGACAGACGGGCGTAATCGATGTCCGCACGCTCACGAATACGGGCGTGAGCCGTAGCGAGCAGGTCGGGCAGAGCCTTGAGCAGATCGCCGTACCGGCCGGTGTCGAACACGGCACGCGCACGAGCCAGGCGCACGTCCAGCGGCATCGATGAACCCGAGGGCGTAGGCAGGTCGGCGAGCGCCGATTCCACCCCGAGCAGGAGGGACGTGGGGGCGGCCAACCCGGCCGCTGCGAGCAGCGTTCGGCGTCGCATCGGGTCCTCCTCGATGTGGCGTGGACCGTTCGGCGCAACATTAGTGGCTCGTGGGCCCGTGAGGCCCAGTGCCGCTCCCAGGATGTGCGGCGGTACACCGACCTCACACGCGGCCCGCTGTAACAGACGCAGATCGCTGACGCGGCCGGACTTCTCCAGGCGCGAGACGGTCGACGCCGAGCAGCCGAGCCGGCGACCCAGGTCCGCCTGGCGCCACCCGCGCAGGGCCCGCCCCAGTCGGATCAACCCACCGGGGTCACTCGTCTCCATGAGTGACCGCACCCTGGACGAATTCCACACCGGGTCGATGGTGCGCTGCATCGCGCCTCCCCCATGACAGGAGCAGGACCGTCTGTCCACGGTAGGGGCTTCGCAGCAGCACGCCCAGTGGATGTGCACGTCGTGCACACCGCGTGCGAGGCAAGGGCGTTGTGGACGCTCCCCGCCGACGACGTGGTGCCGTGGTGGTGCGGCCCGCCGACAGGGAGCGGGCACGCGGTACACGGGAGGAGAGCCACGATGGCCACAGCCCTGGAAGTCGGCCGGGGGTCGGCTCCCGCGATGCGGGACCCCAGGATGTACGTCGAGCCGGAGGTCTGGCAGCGGGAGGTACAACTGCTCATGCGTGACCACCCCTTCGACGAGGTCATGGCCGAGCGGTTGTTCGCCGCCGCCGTCTCGTATCTGGTCACGGCGATGGAGAAGTGGGGTCAGGGCCTGGAGATGTGCTGCGGTCGCCTGGTCGACATCGCCGTCCACGTCTTCATCCTGGACACGAAGAACTACCGCGAGTTCTGCGCCCGGCACTTCGGCGGCCGGTTCCTGGAGCACATCCCGGAGATCGAGTTCAAGTACGACGGCTCGGTGGAGCGCACGGCCCACATCATCGCGGAGAACGGCTTCCCGGTGGACTGGAAGCTGTGGGAGCGCGACTTCGCCAAGTGCGGCCCGTGCAGGCCGGGCGAGAACTGCCACTGATCGATCGAGCACGACCTGAGGTCCGGGCGCCCACCACGGGCGCCCGGACCCCCGTTCGTGTCTTCGTGGCGTGTCGCGTGTGGGCCGCGGCTACGGTGCCCGGGCACCGTGCCCGCTCCCCTCAAGGACGCCCATGCTCCGTACGTCACACGATCCCGTCTTCTTCTGGGACCGCTACAAGCCGGACCGTGACGGACCGGCGCCGCCTCCCGAAGTAACGGCTTTCGAGTGGACGCAGTACGAAGGTCACGGGCCGGGGGCCGAACTGCTCGGCCGGCCGCGCACCGCGCTCGAACTGGGGGCGGCCGAGTGCCGGGAGGCGTCCTGGCTGGCGCGCCGTGGGGTACGCGTCACGGCGCTGGACCTCTCCCCGGTCCAGGTCGAGCGGGCACGCAGGTGGTGGAAGGACGTCCCCGCCCTGACGATCGAGGAAGGAGAGGCCTGCTCCTTCCTCCGGGGCGACGACCAGACGTACGACGCCGTCTACTCGATCTGGGGCGCGGTGTGGTTCACCGCCCCGGACGAGCTGTTCCCCCTGGTGGCCAAGCGACTCTCGCCTGGCGGGGTGTTCACCTTCTCGCACGGTGAGACTCCCCAGCACCTCACTGGCCGCCAACCCATGTACGGGAAGGGCCCTGAAGGCAGGGAGATGACTGTGGACCGCTGGTGTCATCCTCCCGAGACGTGGGCCGACATCGCACACAAGCATGGCTTCGTCGACGTCGAGGCACGATGTCTTCCGGCGCCCACCGGCCAAGCATTGGGCACGATCATCGTCGAAGCGCGACTACCTGAACAGGCAGTCGACGCGACTTCCGGTCCACGCGGCTGACGGACACTCCGTCACCGGCCGAATAACAGCTCCGCCCACACCGTCTTGCACGGTACCGGACCGGTCCACACGCTCCAAGGTCCGCCAGTTCGCCGAACCGAAGCAGGCCGTACCCGAATACGCCGGGTTCCGCCCCGCAAACCGCCCCTTCGTGTGGGAGACAGTCGATCACTACGGGGGTCGGTGACCTCGATGTTGAGGGTACTGGGCGCCGTGACGGTGAGACCGATCCACGATGGGGAGTCCCAGATTCTCGCCACTCAGTGCGCTCACGCACACACTGTGCGTACGGGCACTTCGTGCGGCCTGTGCCTGTACGCCAACTGTCCGATTTCTGTCCGCCTTGTCCAGGGTGACCGAGTGCGGACGGTCGGAGTTGGTCCGGGGAAGGGCGTGCGGCGGGAGGACGGCAGGGATGAGCGGATGGGAAGCGTGGCTGGGCGACGAGGAGGCCGGGGCCGTCATGCGCACGGTCGTGCGGCAACTCAAGCTGTGGCGGGAGGCGGCGGGACTCACCCAGGCGGAACTGGGCGCGGCCATCGGCTACGGCGAGGAACTGGTCTCCTCGGTGGAGCGGGGGCGGCGGATTCCTCGCCCTGAGTATCTGGACGCGGCGGACAGGGTTCTGGGCGCCGACGGCAAGATCTCCGCCATGAAACGGGACGTGGCGGAGGCCCGGTACCCGCAAAAAGTGCGGGACGTGAAGCGCCTGGAAACAGAGGCCGTCGAGATCCGCTCCTACAACAACTCCGTGATCGACGGACTGTTGCAGACCGAGGACTACGCACGGGCAGTGTTCGGCTCCCGACGCCCGCAGTTCACGGACGAGGAGCTGGAGCAGCGGGTCGCCGCCCGCCTGGACCGGCAGCAGATCTTCAACGGGCCGGCCACTCGCCCCGTCCTCAGCTTCGTGCTGTGCGAGGCGACGCTGCGCCGCCCGCTCGGGGGCAAGATGGTGATGCGCGCCCAGCTTCAACGGCTCGCACAAGTGGCCCAGTTGCGTAACGTCGACCTACAGGTGCTGCCGCTGGACCGGGAGGAGAACTCGGGCCTCGGCGGCCCCTTCCGTCTGCTCAGGCTCAAGACCGGCAGCGCGGTAGGGCTCAGCGAGGTACAGCTCAGCGCCAACGTGATCACCGACCCTAAAGAGACCGCCGTGCTCGACATGCGGCATGGGATCATCCGGGCGCAGGCTCTCCCACCGCGGGAGTCACTGGCCCTCATCGAGAAAGTGCTGGAGGAGTCATGACCGTCAAGCCCTCCCACGGCAAGCCGACGTGGACGAAGAGCAGTTACAGCTCGGACGACGGCCCCTCCTGCGTCGAAGTAGCCGCCACCCCCGCGAACATCCTCGTCCGCGACTCCAAGACCCCCCATGGCCCCCGCCTCACGCTCACCCCCACCGCCTGGGCGGCCTTCCTCCCTTACGCCGCGCGCACGCGATGACCACCCGGCTCCCGCTGGACGAGCAGCTCGACGTGCTGCGAGCCGCCCTGTCCCGCAACGACACGTTGCTGGAGGTGCTCCGCCGCACGGAGACGCTCGGCCTGCCCGGTTGGTACGTGACCGCCGGCTGTCTCTTCCAGACCGTATGGAACGTCGTCACCGGCCGCCCGCCCGGCGAGGGCATCAAGGACTACGACGTCTTCTACTTCGACGACGGCGACCTGTCCTGGGAGGCCGAGGACAAGGTGATCCGCGCCGCGGCGGACGCCTTCGCGGATCTCCCCGCCGAGGTGGAGGTCCGCAACGAGGCCCGCGTGCACCTCTGGTACGAGGAGAAGTTCGGCGTCCCCTGCGCCCCCTACACCTCCACCGAGGCCGCGATCGACAGCTTCGCCGCGACCACCTGCTGTCTCGGCGTGCGCCTGGAGCCGGGCGACCGGTGGCGCGTCTACGCACCGCACGGGCTCTCCGACGTGTTCGGGCTCGTCGTACGGCCCAACCCCGTCCTCGCGCCCCGCGCCGTGTACGAGGCGAAGACCGCGCGCTGGCGGCGACAGTGGCCGGAGCTGACCGTGCTGGAGTGGCCCACGGCATGAGACGACGGCGGGGCGTGTCCGCAGACACGCCCCGCCGTCAAGAACCGCGGCTCACCTCACGTCGTAGACCGACGCCTCCGCGCCCCCGGCCGCCGCTCGCTCGGGCGGGTGACCGGGTCACCCGCCTCCAGCGCGGCGAGCCGGCGCCGCGCGCCGAAGTCGGCGAGGGCCTCGGCCAGCTTGTGGACCGACGGCTCGGGAGCCATCACGTCCACCCGCAGCCCGTGCTCCTCGGCCGTCTTCGCCGTGGCCGGGCCGATGCACGCGATCACGGTCACGTTGTGCGGCTTGCCGGCGATGCCCACCAGGTTCCGCACCGTCGACGACGAGGTGAACAGCACCGCGTCGAAGCCGCCGCCCTTGATCGCCTCACGGGTCTCCGCCGGAGGCGGCGAGGCACGGACCGTGCGGTACGCCGTGACGTCGTCGACCTCCCAGCCCAGCTCGATGAGCCCCGCCACCAGCGTCTCGGTGGCGATGTCGGCGCGCGGCAGGAAGACACGGTCGATCGGGTCGAAGACCGGGTCGTACGGCGGCCAGTCCTCCAGCAGGCCCGCGGCAGACTGCTCACCGCTCGGCACCAGGTCCGGCTTCACGCCGAAGGCGATCAGCGCGTTCGCGGTCTGCTCGCCCACCGCCGCGACCTTGATCCCGGCGAAGGCGCGGGCGTCGAGCCCGTACTCCTCGAACTTCTCGCGGACCGCCTTGACCGCGTTGACCGAGGTGAACGCGATCCACTCGTAGCGGCCGGTGACCAGGCCCTTGACCGCGCGCTCCATCTGCTGCGGGGTGCGCGGCGGCTCGACCGCGATGGTCGGCACCTCGTGCGGCACGGCCCCGTAGGACCGCAGCTGGTCGGAGAGCGACGCCGCCTGCTCCTTCGTGCGCGGCACGAGCACCTTCCAGCCGAACAGCGGCTTGGACTCGAACCACGCCAGCCGGTCCCGCTGGGCGGCGGCGGAACGGTCACCGACCACGGCTATCACCGGGCGGCCGCCCTCCGGGGAGGGCAGCACCTTCGCCTGCTTCAGCGTCTGCGCGATCGTGCCGAGCGTCGCCGTCCAGGTGCGCTGCCGGGTCGTGGTGCCCGCGACGGTCACCGTCAGCGGGGTGTCGGGCTTACGTCCGGCGGACACCAGTTCGCCCGCGGCGGCGGCCACCGAGTCCAGCGTGGTGGACACGACCACCGTGCCGTCGGAGGCGCCGACCTCCGTCCAGCACCGGTCGGACGCCGTCCGCGCGTCGACGAACCGCACGTCGGTGCCCTGCGCGTCCCGCAGCGGCACACCGGCGTACGCGGGCACGCCGACCGCGGTGGCGACACCGGGCACGACCTCGAACGGCACCCCGGCCGAGGCGCACGCCAGCATCTCCTCGGCGGCGTACGCGTCAAGTCCGGGGTCGCCGGACACCGCACGGACGACCCGCTTGCCGCCGCGCGCGGCCTCCATGACAAGATGTGCGGCATCCCTATTCGCGGGGACACCGGCGGTTGTTGACGCGCCGTCAACGACCGTCAGCTGGGGCGTGCCCGTGCCCGGCGTGGACGACGCAGTCGTGTCCGCGTCCGTGTGCACCTCGGAGACGCCCTGCCTGGCGTGCGTCCGTACGACATCGAGCACGTCGTGCTCGGCGACGAGGACGTCCGCGTTCGCCAGGGCCTCCACGGCGCGCAGGGTCAGCAGTCCCGGATCCCCGGGTCCGGCACCGAGGAAGGTGACGTGCCCTTGTTCCGGAGGGGCGGGAAGAGTGGTGGGGCTCAAAGTGCTCGCTCCCCCATCAGACCGGCCGCGCCCTGCGCGAGCATCTCGGTGGCGAGTTCGCGACCGAGCGCCGTCGCCGCCTCGTGCGTCTCGGGCACGGGACCGGTGGTGGACAGCTGCACCAGCGTGGAACCGTCGGTCGTACCGACGACGCCCCGCAGGCGCATTTCCTTGACAGACTGCCCGTCGGTCAAGAGGTCGGCCAACGCACCCACGGGTGCGCTGCAGCCGGCCTCCAGGGCGGCGAGCAGTGACCGCTCGGCCGTCACGGCGGCCCGCGTGAGCGGGTCGTCGAGCTGGGCGAGCGCGGCGATGAGGTCCGCGTTGTCCGCGGTGGTCTCGACCGCCAGTGCCCCCTGGCCGGGGGCGGGCAGAACCGTGTCGACCGACAGGAAGTCGGTCACCTCGTCGCTGCGGCCGACCCGGTTGAGCCCGGCGGCCGCCAGCACCACCGCGTCCAGGTCGCCCTTGGTGACGTACCCGATGCGGGTGTCGACGTTGCCCCGGATCGGGACCGTCTCGATGTCCAGGCCGTGGGTGCGCGCGTACGCGTTCAGCTGCGCCATGCGGCGCGGCGAACCGGTGCCGATGCGCGCCCCGCGCGGCAGGTCGGTGAGCTTCAGCGCGTCCCGCGCGATGATCACGTCCCGCGGGTCCTCCCGTACCGGGATCGCCGCCACGACCAGCTCGTCGGGCTGCGTGGTCGGCAGGTCCTTGAGGGAGTGCACCGCGAAGTCCACCTCGCCGCGCGCCAGGGCCTCCCGCAGCGCGGCGACGAAAACGCCCGTGCCGCCGATCTGCGCGAGGTGCTCGCGCGACACGTCGCCGTACGTGGTGATCTCGACGAGCTCGACGGGCCGTCCGGTCACCTGGCTCACGGCATCCGCCACCTGCCCGGACTGGGCCATGGCGAGCTTGCTCCGCCTGGTCCCCAGCCTCAGTGCCTTCTCAGTCATCCCGGCCCTCGGTTCTCTGCGTTCTTCTCGGTGCTTTCCTCGGCGCGGGAGACGGAGGCCACCGTCTCGGGGTCGAGGTCGAACAGGGTGCGCAGCGCGTCCGCGTACCCGGTCCCGCCGGGCTCGGCCGCGAGCTGCTTGACCCGGACCGTCGGGGCGTGCAGCAGCTTGTCGACCACCCGTCGCACGGTCTGGGTGATCTCCGCGCGGTGCTTGTCGTCCAGGCCGGGGAGCCGCCCCTCGAGGCGGGCCATCTCTCCGGCCACCACGTCGGCCGCCATGGTCCGCAGGGCGACGACGGTCGGCGTGATGTGCGCCGCCCGCTGTGCCGCCCCGAACGCGGCGACCTCGTCGGAGACGATACGCCGGACCTGGTCCACATCGGCAGCCATCGGAGCGTCCGCGGACGCCTCCGCGAGCGATTCGATGTCGACGAGCCGCACGCCGGGCAGGCGGTGCGCCGCCGCGTCGACGTCCCGCGGCATGGCGAGGTCCAGCAGGAACAGTACGGGCTCGGGGCGCTGCGGCACGTCGACCGCCTCGGGCCGCCGGCGCTCGGGGATACGGCCGATCGCGGACGCGGCCGCGGCGAGCGCGCCGATGACCTCGGCGTCCGCCTCCGGACCGGTGCCGCGCGCGGCGTCCCGGCGGTCGACGGCGGAGCCCGCCGCCCACGCGCCGTGCTGCTCCAGCGTGGCCGCGTCCATCCCGGCGACGGCCGCCTCCCCCATCACGGAGAATCCGGGCCGCACCGTGGACAGGTCCACCGGGCAGCCGTCCTCGGCGGGAGTCTGCGCGGGCGGGGCGCTCTCGCGGGCGTCCTCCTCGGCGACGGCGTCGAGGTCGACGACCGGCGCCGTCCCGACGCGTCCCTCGACGCCCGCGGCCACCATGTCGGCGGTCAGCACCAGGCCGGTCGCGCCCGTGCAGGAGACGACCACATCGGCACGTGTCAGCTCGAACGGCACCGATGTCATCGGGACCGCGCGGGCCGTCACGTCCGTGTCGTCGCCCTCGGTGAGGATCCGCACAAGGCGCTCGGCGCGGTCGGGCGTGCGGTTCGCGACCACGACCTCGGCGACCCCGGTGCGCGCGAGCGTGGCCGCGGACAGCGAGGACATCGATCCGGCGCCTATGACGAGGGCCTTCTTGCCGCGGGCCCACGACTCGACGGGCGTGCCGAGCGCGAGCTGCTCCAGGCCGAAGGTGACCAGGGACTGCCCGGCGCGGTCGATGCCGGTCTCGGAGTGGGCGCGCTTGCCGACCCGCAGCGCCTGCTGGAACAGGTCGTTCAGCAGTCGTCCGGCGGTGTGCGTCTCCTGGGCGCGGGCCAGCGAGTCCTTGATCTGGCCGAGGATCTGCCCCTCGCCCACGACCATCGAGTCCAGTCCGCAGGCCACCGAGAACATGTGGTGGACGGCACGGTCCTCGTAGTGCACATAAAGATAAGGAGTGAGCTCCTCCAGGCCGACCCCGCTGTGCTGGGCGAGCAGCGTCGACAGCTCGGCGACACCGGCGTGGAACTTGTCCACGTCGGCGTACAGCTCGATGCGGTTGCAGGTGGCGAGGACCGCGCCCTCGGAGGCGGGCTCCGCGGCGACCGTGTCCTGCAGCAGCTTGGTCTGCGCCTCCACGCTCAGCGACGCCCGCTCCAGCACGCTGACCGGGGCGCTGCGGTGGCTCAGTCCGACGACGAGGAGGCTCATGCCGGCATCACGGCGGGTACGTCCCCGTCGGGCCCCTGGTCGGTGGCGGAGTCCTCGCGCTTGGCGGCGACGGCGCTGTTGGTGGTGCCCGCGGCCTGCGTGACGTCGGCGGCGGCCTCCTCGCCGGCCTTGCGCTGCTCGTGGAAGGCGAGGATCTGCAGCTCGATGGAGAGGTCCACCTTGCGCACGTCGACGCCGTCCGGGACGGTCAGCACGGTCGGCGCGAAGTTCAGGATGGAGGTGACGCCGGCGGCGACGAGCCGGTCGCAGACCTGCTGGGCGGCGCCGGCCGGGGTGGCGATGACGCCGATGGACACGCCGTTGTCCCGGATGATCGCCTCGAGCTCGTCGGTGTGCTGCACGGGGATGCCGGCGACGGGCTTCCCGGCCATCGCGGGGTCGGCGTCGATCAGCGCGGCGACCCGGAAACCACGGGAGGCGAACCCTCCGTAGTTGGCGAGGGCGGCGCCGAGGTTGCCGATTCCTACGATCACAACCGGCCAGTCCTGGGTGAGGCCGAGTTCACGGGAGATCTGGTACACGAGATACTCGACGTCGTAACCGACGCCCCGGGTGCCGTAGGAGCCCAGGTAGGAGAAGTCCTTGCGCAGCTTCGCGGAGTTGACACCCGCGGCGGCCGCCAGCTCCTCGGAGGAGACCGTGGGCACCGAGCGCTCGGAGAGCGCGGTCAGGGCGCGGAGGTACAGCGGAAGCCGGGCGACGGTGGCCTCGGGAATCCCTCGGCTACGGGTCGCCGGTCGGTGAGTTCGGCCAGTTGCCACGGTGCTCCTGCGGGTAGAGCGGGGCTTCAGGCGGTCATACGTCCCCGGACCGCCCCGTCGAATGCAGGCTATGTCTTTGTGAACGCGTGCACAAAGATTGTGTCCGATTTGCCCGGCCAACGTGACCGGGGTCACGCGCCCCCGGCGCACGCGCGGGGAACCCGCGCGCCCGCACCGCAGCTCCTTGGCTTCTGGGGGCAAAACCGCACACTCTCCTCTGTGAATCCCGCCCCCGAGACCAAGTCACCATCGATCCTAAGCGAATTTCCGCCAGATTGAACTGGCCGGTCAGTCACCCAGGGCCTTGCGGAGACGGTCCTCGTTCACGCGCCAGAAGGTGTGCTGCCGTCCGTCGACGAGCACCACGGGGATCTGCTCCCAGTACTTCTCGTACAACTCCCGGTCCTCGGTGACGTCCTTCCGCTCCCACGGGACCCCGAGCTCGGAGCACACCTTCTCCACCACCACCTGGGCGTCGTCGCACAGATGGCAGCCGGGCTTGCGGATCAGCGTCACGAGCCGGTCCCGCGGGGATCCGGCACGGCGGAAGAGAGGGCTCATACGGGTCATTGTCCCGCCCAGGACAAGGCGGGGACACCGCCCGGGACACGCAGAGTTCACGACGTGGCGACCTCTCGGCACCGGAACGGGCGCACGCACTGGCTATGCTCACGCCATGGCCGCTCTCGGATGGCTCACTCCCCGTAGGCGCTCCGCCACGGCGCGGAGCGTGTTGGCAGGCGAGGCCTCGGCGGAGGCCGCCCGCAAGTCCACCCAGGAAGTTCTCGAACGCGAACCCGAGTTCCCGGTACCCGGTGACGAACGGGCCGCCGCGTTCTTCGACCTGGACAACACCGTCATGCAGGGCGCCGCCCTGTTCCACTTCGGGCGGGGCCTGTACAAGCGGAAGTTCTTCGACACGCGCGAGCTGGCCCGGTTCGCCTGGCAGCAGACGTGGTTCCGGCTGGCCGGCGTCGAGGACCCCGAGCACATGCAGGAGGCGCGCGACTCGGCGCTCTCCATCGTCCAGGGCCACCGCGTCTCCGAGCTGCAGTCCATCGGCGAGGAGATCTACGACGAGTACATGGCGGAGCGGATCTGGCCCGGCACCCGGGCGCTGGCCCAGGCGCACCTCGACGCGGGCCAGCGGGTGTGGCTGGTCACCGCCGCCCCGGTGGAGATCGCCACGGTGATCGCCCGCCGCCTCGGACTGACCGGCGCCCTGGGCACCGTCGCCGAGTCGGTCGACGGCGTGTACACGGGCAAACTCGTGGGCGAACCGCTGCACGGCCCCGCCAAGGCAGAGGCGGTCCGCGCGCTGGCCCTGGCGGAGGGTCTGGACCTCACTCGCTGCGCGGCCTACAGCGACTCGCACAACGACATCCCCATGCTGTCGCTGGTGGGCCACCCCTACGCGATCAACCCGGACTCCAAGCTGCGCAAGCACGCGCGTCAGATGGACTGGCGGCTGCGCGACTACCGCACCGGCCGCAAGGCGGCCAAGGTCGGCATCCCGGCCGCGGCCGGCGTGGGCGCGGTGGCCGGGGGAACGGCCGCCGCCATCGCCCTGCACCGCAAGCGCCGCTGACGCCCCGCGGCCCGGCCCGCGCATGCCCGCTGTGACCGGACAGGGCCGCGACACGCCCAAACCGACTGCCGTACCCCGCAACCGGCCCGAACAGTCCTCTTGGCTGCACACGGCCACAACTCGCCCCGGACTTATCCGGAAATCGAAAGCTTCCGGTCATCAACCGGTCAGCTCCTCATCCCTGAACCTACGTCAATCGGTTACGGAAGCGACCTAATCGGTGATTTGAGCAACTCGGTGTAGCAGGGCCTGTACGAAGCGTTATTCTCCTCAGACGCATTCCGGGACCGCCCCTTCGCCACGACGGGTGAACGGCCCCGCACTGCACGTGATGGAAGCTCTGCCTCTGGGAGTCCCGTGTACCCACACGTCGGGGTTGACGCCTCGGGCCTGGCTACGCTGCGCGCGACAGTCGCGACAGCCCGAGACATGTTGCGCGGAATCGTCCCCCCCGCGCACGCCGTCCCCGCATTCGCCGCCGTCCCCGCCGGCCCGTGCTACGCCCTCGCCGAGGGCACGGCCGCGGTCGGCAGACGAGGACGACCGTCCGGCGCTCCCGCTGCCCGCCGTCCCGCCGCCGACAGCGACAGCGCCCGGATGATGGACCTCGTGGAGCGCGCCCAGGCCGGCGAGGCGGAGGCCTTCGGACGGCTCTACGACCAGTACAGCGACACCGTCTACCGCTACATCTACTACCGGGTCGGCGGCAAGGCGACCGCCGAGGACCTCACCAGCGAGACCTTTCTGCGGGCGCTGCGCCGCATCGGCACCTTCACCTGGCAGGGCCGCGACTTCGGCGCCTGGCTGGTGACCATCGCCCGCAACCTCGTCGCCGACCACTTCAAGTCCAGCCGCTTCCGCCTCGAGGTCACCACCGGGGAGATGCTCGACGCCAACGAGGTCGAGCGCTCCCCCGAGGATTCCGTTCTCGAGTCCCTGTCCAACGCCGCCCTCCTCGAAGCCGTACGTCGGCTCAACCCCCAACAGCAGGAGTGCGTCACGCTCCGATTCCTCCAGGGGCTGTCCGTCGCCGAGACCGCCCGCGTCATGGGCAAGAACGAGGGCGCCATCAAGACCCTCCAGTACCGGGCCGTCCGCACCCTCGCCCGGCTCCTCCCGGACGACGCCCGCTGACCCGGCCCGCCCGTCGGGACGGAGCACAGCGAGCGACACCCAACTCACCCTGAGTGAAACCCGGTTGGATTCCTCAATCGGACTACCGGTGTCCGTAACCCAAGTGCCGCGCCCGTCGTTGTGCGGGATACAGGCTCCCTGTGGTCACCCCCTGACCGGCTCCGCTCACCCGATCGTGTGGCGTCGGCCGGGCATGGGAACCCTCAGACCCCCTGGGGAGTCGACCGTCATGACGAGAGGAGGTGCCGCCAGTGATCGCGAACGTATCGGCGCACCGGCGGGCGAACGCCTTCGCCCAGGCCCTGGAGGAGCAGTCCGACCGGGGCACGGCGGCCGAGCGAACCGAAGGACCGGCACCGGCCGCGGCCGCCGCCGAGACCGAACAGGACCAGCTGCTCACGCTGGCCTCCGGTCTGGGCGCGCTGCCCCGGCCGGAACTCGACCCCGAGGTGAAGGTCGTCCAGCGAGCCCAGCTGGTGGCCGCGTTCGAGGCCATGCTCCAGGAGGGCACCGCCGCAGGCGAGGCGACGGACCGGGCCGTTCCCGGACAGCGCTCGCGCCGCGCCAAGGGCGCCCACCGGGCGACCCCGCTGGGCAGGCTGCGGCCGCGGTCGCGGCTGGCCAAAGGGCTCACCGCGGGCGGACTCACCGTCGGCGTCGCCGCCGGCGCCCTCGGCGGAGTCGCCGCCGCCAGCTCCGACGCCCTCCCCGGCGACTCCCTCTACGGACTCAAGCGCGGCATCGAGGACGTCAAGCTCACGCTCGCCGACGGCGACGACGAGCGCGGCCGGGTCTACCTCGACAACGCCTCCACCCGGCTCAGCGAGGCCCGCCGGCTGATGGAGCGCGACCGCGCCGGCTCCCTCGACCACGAGTCCCTGAACGAGATCCGCCGCGCCCTGTCCGGCATGCGCCACGACGCCTCGGAGGGCCACCGGCTGCTCCGCGAGGCCTACGAGCGCAACCCGGACTCGCTCGGCCCCATGCAGGCGCTCTCCTCCTTCTCCCGCGCCCACCGCGACACCTGGGGCAGTCTGCGCGACCGGCTGCCCGTGCAGCTCGGTGACGTCAGTGAGCAGGTCACGTCGGTGTTCGACGCCATAGACGAGGACGTCGCCCCGCTGCAGTCCCTGCTGCCGCAGCCGCCGAGCGACGGGGCGGACGACGGGAAGCGGCGCGGCGGCTCCGCCCCGGCCTCCGACGCCCCGTCGGAGGCCGAGCCCTCGACGTCCCCCGGCGCCGGACGGGACGGCTCCGGCACGGGCGACGCGAGCGCGGGACCGACCGACTCCGCCGGCGCCGAGCGCGAGAAGGACGGCCTGCTCGGCGGCAACACCGGCGGCCTCCTCGACCCACCCCAGGAGAGCGGCCAGAGCAGTACGCCGCCGCCGACGGGCTCGGCCACCCGGCCTCCCGCCCCCGACGTCACGCTCCCACCTCTCCTACCCGGGCTCCTCCCGGGTCTGGGCATCGACGCGGAGGACCGGGAGTAGCGCTGTGGGCGCCCCTCGGTGAGGGGCGCCCACCGTCCGCGTCAGGGGTCACGAGAACCTCAGAAGAACACCGACCGCCGCTGCACCAAGAGTTTGTACAGCGAGTGCTGGATCTGCTCCCGGACCTGGTCGGTCAGGTTGAACATCAGCATCGGGTCCTCCGCCGCCTCCGGCGGATAGCCGTCCGTGGGGATCGGCTCCCCGAACTGGATCGTCCACTTCGTCGGCAGCGGAATCGCCCCCAGCGGCCCCAGCCACGGGAACGTCGGCGTGAGCGGGAAGTACGGAAAACCCAGCAGCCGCGCCAGCGTCTTCGCGTTGCCGATCATCGGGTAGATCTCCTCCGCCCCGACGATCGAGCACGGCACGATCGGCGCCCCGTGCCGCAGCGCCGTCGACACGAACCCGCCCCGCCCGAACCGCTGAAGCTTGTACCGCTCGGAGAACGGCTTCCCGATGCCTTTGAACCCCTCCGGCATCACCCCGACCAACTCACCCTGCGCCAGCAGCCGTTCGGCGTCCTCCGCGCAGGCCAGCGTGTGCCCCAGCTTCCGCGCCAGCTCGTTCACCACCGGCAGCACGAACACCAGGTCCGCCGCCAGCAGCCGCAGATGACGCCCGGCCGGATGGTGGTCGTGCACGGCGACCTGCATCATCAGCCCGTCCACCGGGACCGTCCCCGAATGGTTGGCGACGATCAGCGCACCGCCCTCGGACGGGATGTTCTCGACGCCCTTCACCTCGACCCGGAAGTACTTCTCGTACATCGGGCGCAGCAGCGACATGAGGACCTGGTCGGTGAGCTCCTCGTCGTAGCCGAAGTCGTCGACGGCGTAGTCCCCGGTGAGCCGGCGGCGCAGGAACGCCAGCCCGCTCGCGATGCGCCGCTCCAGGCCCCCGTCACCGCCCTCACCGTCCGCGGCACGCTCACGCGGCCGTTCGTCCTCACCGGTCACGGGATCATCCTCCCGCGCCGCGGCCGTCCCCGGCAGGGGCTGGACCTCCCCCACCCCGGCGGGCCGTGCCGCACCCTGGCGACGGCCGGCCGCACCACGGCGGCGCGACGCGGCACTCCCGCGGGAGCGGTGGTCGTCGTCGAACGGAATGACCTTGGCGTCCGCCATCGTTGCTCCGCTCCTCAGTCGGCGCCGTGCGCCGGCACATGGCCGCTGCCCGGCACGGGCAGCGCGGCGATCCGGTCGACGGCCCTCGCGACGGTCTCCGGCGGCAGCAGCCCCGGACCGCGGCTGCGCACGAAGTCCGCAAACGTTTCGGCAGTCGAGTACTTGGGGGTGAAACCCAGCGTCTCCCGCATCTGGTCCGTCGCCACCACCCGCCCGTGCGTCAGCAGCCGGATCTGCTCGGGCGAGAAGTCCGACATCCCCAGCGTACGCATCAGGGAGCCCGCCCAGGTGACCGCGGGGAGCAGCAGCGGCACCGTCGGCCGGCCCAGCCGCCGCGAGCACTGCGACAGCAGCAGCACCCCGTCCCCCGCGACGTTGAACGTCCCGCTGTTGAGCGTGCCCCGCCGCGGCTCGTGCGCGCCGATCCGCAGCACGTCGATCACGTCGTCCTCGTGGACGAACTGCAGCCGCGGGTCGTAGCCGAACACCGTCGGCAGCACCGGCAGCGCGAAGTACGACGCGAGCGGGGAGTCCGCGGCCGGGCCCAGGATGTTGGCGAACCGCAGCACGCACACGGCGACGTCCGGACGGCGCCGGGCGAAGCCGCGCACATAGCCCTCGACCTCCACCGTGTCCTTCGCGAAACCGCCGCTGGGCAACGACTTGGGCGGCGTCGACTCGGTGAACACCGCCGGGTCGCGCGACGCCGAACCGTAGACGTTGGTGCTGGACTTCACCACGAGCCGCCGGATGTTCGGCGACTTCTGGCAGGCGCCCAGCAGCTGCATGGTGCCGATGACGTTGGTCTCCTTCAGCGACGCCCGGCCGCCGCCGCCCAGCGGCGTGCCCGTCACGTCGAGATGGACGACCGTGTCGGCGCCCGACTCGGCCAGCACCCGCGCGATGGTGGGCTGCCGGATGTCCGCCTCGACGAAGTCCGCGCCGCCCAGATGGTGCTCGGGCCGCACCGCGTCCACGGCGACCACCCGGTCCACCTCGGGGTCCCGCTGGATCCGCCGCACGAAGCGACCCCCGAGCTGCCGGGCCACCCCGGTCACGAGCACGACCTTCCCCAAGATCAGCGCCTTCCTCTCACCCTGCTGCCGACGGCCAACCTACCGGGTCACCGTCGCCCTGCGATGCCGAGCGGATACGTGAAGTGACAACATCCCCGGAACGTACACCGGCCGTACCAAGGCGGTGGGCGTACCAACGGGCAGTGGCCCCCCACCGAATCGCGGTGGGGGGCCACTGGGACACGCTCTCGCGCTGTCGCTTACTTCTTGTTGCGACGCTGGACGCGCGTGCGCTTGAGCAGCTTGCGGTGCTTCTTCTTGGCCATCCGCTTGCGCCGCTTCTTGATAACAGAGCCCACGACTACCCTCGCTCACTTCTCATCACTCGGTGTTTGGGCGCCATGGGCCCACACGACCTTCGAGGGGTCAGCCTACCCGCCCGAGCGCTGAGGTCGTAATCGAGGTGACCGGGAAGACCCATGAGTGCCCGATACGGGCCCTCCCGGGGTCGCCGTCAGGGCGTTTCCACCCCCACGTAGCTCTCGCGGAGGTACTCGTGTACCGCTTGCTCCGGGACGCGGAAGGACCGCCCCACCCGGATCGCGGGCAGATGACCGCTGTGCACCAGGCGGTACACGGTCATCTTCGACACTCGCATCACCGAGGCGACTTCCGCCACGGTAAGGAACTGAACCTCGTTCAGAGGCCTCTCGCCAGCTGCAGCCATGACACACCTGAACCTTCCGCACTCGACGGCCACCGGCTTCCCCTTCCGGTGACTCTTCGTCGTTGCGTGCTCACTCCCCAATGTAGGGGCGGGTGATGCGAGTGGGGAAGAGGTGCACCCATCGGCGGCCTACTGTGACAGACACGCTCGATTGAGTACGTAGCGGGTCAGCGGCAGGTAGTAATCGGACTGCGCACCGTCGTCAACCGGAACGACCACCGAGACCACCCCCTCGGCCTGCCCCACGAACGGCGCCGGGTCGTTCACATCGGCCGGGCCGACGCTCTCGAACCCCAACTGACCTGCCCCGCAGATCCAGCCGTGGTCCCCGATCACCAGCCCGGGCAGCGGCCCGCCGGCATCCGCGGCGGCCGCCAGCGCCGCCCGAACCGGGAGAGGGGAGTGCGTGTGTGCGCCCGGCTCACCACCGGAGCGCTGCGCGGTCGCGCCCCGGACCAGCCCGACCCCCCGGACGTAGTCGAGCGTGGCCGTGCGTAGACCGAACCGGGTCGTTATGTCGACACAGCGACCCTGCGCCGGGGTGAGGATCTCACATCCCGCCGCCGACAAGGCGTCTGCGAGCACGGCGTAGAAACCGAGCAGCCGATGCGGGTGCCCGGTGCCCAGCAGCACCGGAACACGGCGCCGCGCGGCCTCCGCCAGCCGACCCGCACAGGCGTCCAGGGCGGTCAGCGTACGCTCCGGATCGATGATCTCGGGGCCGGACCTCCGCCCCGGGTCCGCCGTCACCCCGCACCGGTCCGCCATCAGCGCGAGCACCTCCCGCTCGCCCCACGCCCCGACCGGGTCGAGCCCGATCAGCACCCGCGGGTCCCGGGCGGCGAACAGCCGGTAGCTGCGCAGGCTCTCCTCCCGGGTGGTGCCCACCACCCCGGCGAGCCCGGCCGTCAGAAGATGCGCGCGGAGGCGGTCGGCGGTCACCACACAGGCGATGGTGCGCCACCCGGCCACGCCGCGGGACGGAACGCGGTCCACGCCCCACGGTCGGCGTAACAGGCGGCCGTCAGGGCAGCAGGCCCCGCAGCGGGAACACCGCCCGCCGGGTCGCCAGGATCGCCTGGTCCAGCCGGTCCGCCGGGTCGTACCCCTCGTCCCACGCGGCCCACGGCACCGGCCACCGGCCGTCCGTCATCCGGTGCGGAGCCGGCTGCCGGGTCCGCGCGTACACCTGGTGCCGCCACTCGTCGGGCACGAGCGTCGTCGGCTCCACGGGCCGCCCCGCCGCGATGGCCACCAGGTGCGACCAGGACCTCGGCACGACCTCGACCACCGCGTAGCCACCGCCGCCCAGGGCCACCCAGCGTCCGTCGGCGTGCTCGTGCGCCAGGTCGTGACAGGCCACCTGCACCGCCCGCTGCGCGTCAAGCGACACCGCCAGGTGCGCCAGCGGGTCCTCGAAGTGCGTGTCGGCCCCGTGCTGCGTCACCAGCACCTGCGGCCGGAAGTCCGCGATCAGCTCCGGCACCACCGCGTGGAACGCCCGCAGCCATCCCGCGTCCCCGGTGCCCGCCGGCAGCGCCACGTTCACCGCGCTGCCCTCGGCGCTCGACGCGCCGGTCTCCTCGGGCCACCCGGTCTGCGGGAACAGCGTCCGGGGGTGCTCGTGCAGCGAGATCGTCAGCACCCGCGGGTCCTCCCAGAACGCCGCCTGCACCCCGTCCCCGTGGTGCACGTCGACGTCGATGTACGCCACCCGCTCCGCACCCAGCTCCAGCAGGCGCGCGATCGCCAGCGCGGCGTCGTTGTACACGCAGAACCCGGACGCGGCGCCCGGCATCGCGTGGTGCAGCCCGCCCGCGAAGTTCACCGCGTGCAGCGCCTCACCGCGCCACACCGCCTCGGCCGCGCCCACCGACTGCCCCGCGATCAGCGCCGACGCCTCGTGCATCCCCGCGAACGCCGGATCGTCGACGGTCCCCAGCCCGTACGACTGGTCCGCCGACCCGGGATCGGCCGACGCGGCACGCACCGCGTCGATGTAGTCCTCCCGGTGCACGAGCCGCAGCGTCGACTCCCCCGCCGCCTTCGCCGCGACCACGTTCACGTCACGGTCCAGGCCGAGGGCGGTGACCAGGCTGCGGGTCAGCGCCAGCCGGACCGGGTCCATCGGGTGGTCCCGGCCGAAGTCATAACCCGTTACTGCTTCGTCCCACATCAGCTGTGCGCGGCCGCTCATGCCCGCCACCGTATCGGTCGGCCCCCGGCGCGAACGAACGGGCGTGCACGAGCGTCACCAGTACCAACACCATCGGCACCAGCATCGCCCCGCGGTAGCTCCAGGCGTCCCCCAGCGCCCCCACCAGCGGCGAACCGACCAGGAAGCCCACGTAGTTGAAGACGTTCAGCCGCGCCACGGCCGCGTCCGACGCCCCCGGCCGACCCGTCTCGTACGCCCGCCGCCCCGCCGCGGCGAACGTCTGCGGCACCAGGACGCACAGCCCGAGCCCCAGCAGCGTGAACCCGAGCATCCCCACCCACGCGCCCGGCGCCGCGGCCACCACGGCGAACCCGGCCGCCGCCACCAGCGCCCCCGCCCGCACCACCGCCACGGCCCCGAGCCGCCGCACCCCGATGTCCCCGACGGTCCGCCCCAGCAGCGTGGTGACCATGTAGACGTTGTAGGGCACGGTCGCCATCTGCTCGGAGCTGCCCAGCACGTCCTGGAGGTACTTCGCGCTCCAGTTGGAGACCGTCGAGTCCCCGATGTACGCCACCGTCATCACCAGGCACAGCGGCAGCAGCCACTTCAGCCCACCGCCCGCCCCAGCCGCTGCGCCCTTCTCCTCCGGCGCCTGGGCCTCACCGTCGACGTACCACCGGCTGCCCACGAGCGCGGCCGGCAGCAGCACCAGCACCACCGGCAGGTACGACACCCACAGCGCCAGCCCGTAGTGCGCCCCCACCCAGGCGAGCGACGCCCCGACGATCCCGCCCAGGCTGTACGCCGCGTGGAAGCTCAGCATGATGCTCCGCCCGTACGCCCGCTGGAGACTCACCCCGAGCATGTTCATCGAGGCGTCCAGCGCGCCCACGGCCAGCCCGAACGCCGCCAGCGCCAAGGCCAGCACGGCCATCTGCCGCCCCGCCCCGACGGCCAGCAGCGCCAGCAGCACGACCGGCTGGGACCACCGCAGCACCCGGCTCGGCGGCACCCGCCGCACCAGCCGCTCCGTGGAGACACTGCCGATGCCGGCCAGGATCGGCACGGCGGCGAGGAAGACGGGCAGCATCCCGTCCGAGACCCCGTACCGGTTCTGGATGCCCGGGATGCGCGTCACGAGCAGAGCGAAGGCGACACCCTGCACCAGGAAACTGAACGCCAGCGAGGTCCTGCCGCGCCGCAGCACATCAGTCATGGCGGCGAGCGTAGGGCTCGGGGGTACCGGTGGGTAGATCCGGTCAAAGATGAATCGTGCTCAGTTCTCGGCGCGGTCGCCGCCCGTCAGCAGGGGCAGCAACTCCCGCATGTCCCCGAAGGGTCCGGTGACGCCGGTCAGCTTCTCGGCAGGCGTCATCGCGGTGAACCCGTAGACGTCCATACCGGCCGCGACGGCCGCCTGGACGCCGAGCGGACTGTCCTCGACGACCACGCACCGGTCGGGAGCGGTACCCATCCGCTCTGCCGCGTGCAGGAACAGGTCGGGGGCGGGCTTCCCCCGGCCGACGTCCTGCGAGCTGAAGATCCGCGAGTCGTCGAAGAACCGGTCCAGCCCGGTCGCCCGGTGGCCCACCCGGATCCGCTCATGGCTACCCGAGGACGCCACGCAGTACGGCACCCCGTCCGCCGTCAGCTTCTCCAGCACGTCGGCGACCCCGGGCACGGGCTTCAACTCCTGTTCGAACGCGGCGAAGACGCGGGCGTGGAACACGTCGTCGAAATCGGCCGGCAGCCGGTGCCCTGTCCGCTCCTCGATCAAGTCGTGCACCCGGTGCATGGCCGACCCCATGTAGTCGCGGATGGAGTCCTCGTAGGTGGTGGGATGCCCGAGCTCGGTGAGATAGGCGGCGAGGTGTCGGTTGGAGAGGGGCTCGCTGTCGACGAGGACGCCGTCGTTGTCGAAAATCACCAGGTCATAGCGCATGGACCTGACCCTAAACGCAGAAAGCCCCCGTGCCGAATGGCACGGGGGCTCTCATACAAGAATTGTTCGGCGGCGTCCTACTCTCCCACAGGGTCCCCCCTGCAGTACCATCGGCGCTGTAAGGCTTAGCTTCCGGGTTCGGAATGTAACCGGGCGTTTCCCCTACGCTATGACCACCGAAACACTATGAAACTGACAACCACCGGCATGCCGTGACCATGGCATGGGGTTGTTCGTGGTTTCAGAACCAACACAGTGGACGCGAGCAACTGAGGACAAGCCCTCGGCCTATTAGTACCGGTCAACTCCACACGTTACCGTGCTTCCATATCCGGCCTATCAACCCAGTCGTCTACTGGGAGCCTTACCCTCTCTAGGAGGTGGGAGTCCTCATCTCGAAGCAGGCTTCCCGCTTAGATGCTTTCAGCGGTTATCCCTCCCGAACGTAGCCAACCAGCCATGCCCTTGGCAGAACAACTGGCACACCAGAGGTTCGTCCGTCCCGGTCCTCTCGTACTAGGGACAGCCCTTCTCAAGACTCCTACGCGCACAGCGGATAGGGACCGAACTGTCTCACGACGTTCTAAACCCAGCTCGCGTACCGCTTTAATGGGCGAACAGCCCAACCCTTGGGACCGACTCCAGCCCCAGGATGCGACGAGCCGACATCGAGGTGCCAAACCATCCCGTCGATATGGACTCTTGGGGAAGATCAGCCTGTTATCCCCGGGGTACCTTTTATCCGTTGAGCGACGGCGCTTCCACAAGCCACCGCCGGATCACTAGTCCCGACTTTCGTCCCTGCTCGACCCGTCGGTCTCACAGTCAAGCTCCCTTGTGCACTTACACTCAACACCTGATTACCAACCAGGCTGAGGGAACCTTTGGGCGCCTCCGTTACCCTTTAGGAGGCAACCGCCCCAGTTAAACTACCCATCAGACACTGTCCCTGATCCGGATCACGGACCCAGGTTAGACATCCAGCACGACCAGACTGGTATTTCAACGACGACTCCCACCGAACTGGCGTCCGATGCTCAAAGTCTCCCAGCTATCCTACACAAGCCGAACCGAACACCAATATCAAACTGTAGTAAAGGTCCCGGGGTCTTTCCGTCCTGCTGCGCGAAACGAGCATCTTTACTCGTAGTGCAATTTCACCGGGCCTATGGTTGAGACAGTCGAGAAGTCGTTACGCCATTCGTGCAGGTCGGAACTTACCCGACAAGGAATTTCGCTACCTTAGGATGGTTATAGTTACCACCGCCGTTTACTGGCGCTTAAGTTCTCAGCTTCGCCTGGACGAATCCAAGCTAACCGGTCCCCTTAACGTTCCAGCACCGGGCAGGCGTCAGTCCGTATACATCGCCTTACGGCTTCGCACGGACCTGTGTTTTTAGTAAACAGTCGCTTCTCGCTGGTCTCTGCGGCCACCCCCAGCTCAGAGCGCGAAGCTCATCACCGGATGTGGCCCCCCTTCTCCCGAAGTTACGGGGGCATTTTGCCGAGTTCCTTAACCATAGTTCACCCGAACGCCTCGGTATTCTCTACCTGACCACCTGAGTCGGTTTAGGGT
Source organism: Streptomyces sp. BJ20 (assembly GCF_022869105.1). Lineage (NCBI taxonomy): Bacteria > Bacillati > Actinomycetota > Actinomycetes > Kitasatosporales > Streptomycetaceae > Streptomyces > Streptomyces sp. BJ20. The sequence continues at coordinate 394,617 of NZ_CP094918.1, read as the reverse complement.
ACGGGCCGCCATGAAACTCGCTAGAGGCTTTTCTCGACAGCATAGGATCATCCACTTCACCACAATCGGCTCGGCATCAGGTCTCAGACACATGCCAGGCGGATTTACCTACCTGACGTCCTACACCCTTACCCCGGGACAACCACCGCCCGGGATGGACTACCTTCCTGCGTCACCCCATCACTCACCTACTACCAGCTCGGGTCACCGGCTCCACCACTCCGACCTCGTCCGAAGACTCAGCCGGCGGCTTCACGGGCTTAGCATCACTGGATTCGATGTTTGACGCTTCACAGCGGGTACCGGAATATCAACCGGTTATCCATCGACTACGCCTGTCGGCCTCGCCTTAGGTCCCGACTTACCCTGGGCAGATCAGCTTGACCCAGGAACCCTTAGTCAATCGGCGCACACGTTTCTCACGTGTGAATCGCTACTCATGCCTGCATTCTCACTCGTCAACCGTCCACAACTCGCTTACGCGGCTGCTTCACCCGGCAGACGACGCTCCCCTACCCATCACGATCCCCGTTGGGGGTACATATCGCAATGACACGACTTCGGCGGTACGCTTGAGCCCCGCTACATTGTCGGCGCGGAATCACTAGACCAGTGAGCTATTACGCACTCTTTCAAGGGTGGCTGCTTCTAAGCCAACCTCCTGGTTGTCTGTGCGACTCCACATCCTTTCCCACTTAGCGTACGCTTAGGGGCCTTAGTCGATGCTCTGGGCTGTTTCCCTCTCGACCATGGAGCTTATCCCCCACAGTCTCACTGCCGCGCTCTCACTTACCGGCATTCGGAGTTTGGCTAAGGTCAGTAACCCGGTAGGGCCCATCGCCTATCCAGTGCTCTACCTCCGGCAAGAAACACACGACGCTGCACCTAAATGCATTTCGGGGAGAACCAGCTATCACGGAGTTTGATTGGCCTTTCACCCCTAACCACAGGTCATCCCCCAGGTTTTCAACCCTGGTGGGTTCGGTCCTCCACGAAGTCTTACCTCCGCTTCAACCTGCCCATGGCTAGATCACTCCGCTTCGGGTCTTGAGCGTGCTACTGAAACGCCCTGTTCGGACTCGCTTTCGCTACGGCTTCCCCACCCGGGTTAACCTCGCAACACACCGCAAACTCGCAGGCTCATTCTTCAAAAGGCACGCAGTCACGACGCAAGGACAAGTCCTTGCGCGACGCTCCCACGGCTTGTAGGCACACGGTTTCAGGTACTATTTCACTCCGCTCCCGCGGTACTTTTCACCATTCCCTCACGGTACTATCCGCTATCGGTCACCAGGGAATATTTAGGCTTAGCGGGTGGTCCCGCCAGATTCACACGGGATTTCTCGGGCCCCGTGCTACTTGGGTGTCTCTCAAACGAGCCGCTGACGTTTCGACTACGGGGGTCTTACCCTCTACGCCGGACCTTTCGCATGTCCTTCGCCTACATCAACGGTTTCTGACTCGTCTCATGGCCGGCAGACCATGAAAGAGAGATCCCACAACCCCGAATGCGCAACCCCTGCCGGGTCTCACACGCATACGGTTTGGCCTCATCCGGTTTCGCTCGCCACTACTCCCGGAATCACGGTTGTTTTCTCTTCCTGCGGGTACTGAGATGTTTCACTTCCCCGCGTTCCCTCCACTTGCCCTATGTGTTCAGGCAAGGGTGACAGCCCATGACGACTGCCGGGTTTCCCCATTCGGACACCCCCGGATCAAAGCCTGGTTGACGACTCCCCGGGGCCTATCGTGGCCTCCCACGTCCTTCATCGGTTCCTGGTGCCAAGGCATCCACCGTGCGCCCTTAAAAACTTGGCCACAGATGCTCGCGTCCACTGTGCAGTTCTCAAACAACGACCAACCACCCATCACCCCCGGAACAAACCCGGAGTGCACTGGGGCCGGCACTGAAGGCGACCACACGGCCGTACCCTCAGACACCCAACAGCGTGCCCGACACAGCCAGTTGCCCAGATCAGCGTTCCACGCCCCGAAGGGGCAGTACTAGCGCCTGGTCCATCCTGGACCGTGCCGAGTAGTCAACGTTCCACCCATGAGCAACCAGTGCGAGACGTTCGCTCGCATGCTGGCCTCTGGACTGCCGAGGCAGCCTAGAAGTGCTCCTTAGAAAGGAGGTGATCCAGCCGCACCTTCCGGTACGGCTACCTTGTTACGACTTCGTCCCAATCGCCAGTCCCACCTTCGACAGCTCCCTCCCACAAGGGGTTGGGCCACCGGCTTCGGGTGTTACCGACTTTCGTGACGTGACGGGCGGTGTGTACAAGGCCCGGGAACGTATTCACCGCAGCAATGCTGATCTGCGATTACTAGCGACTCCGACTTCATGGGGTCGAGTTGCAGACCCCAATCCGAACTGAGACCGGCTTTTTGAGATTCGCTCCACCTCGCGGTATCGCAGCTCATTGTACCGGCCATTGTAGCACGTGTGCAGCCCAAGACATAAGGGGCATGATGACTTGACGTCGTCCCCACCTTCCTCCGAGTTGACCCCGGCGGTCTCCCGTGAGTCCCCAGCACCACAAGGGCCTGCTGGCAACACGGGACAAGGGTTGCGCTCGTTGCGGGACTTAACCCAACATCTCACGACACGAGCTGACGACAGCCATGCACCACCTGTACACCGACCACAAGGGGGGCACCATCTCTGATGCTTTCCGGTGTATGTCAAGCCTTGGTAAGGTTCTTCGCGTTGCGTCGAATTAAGCCACATGCTCCGCCGCTTGTGCGGGCCCCCGTCAATTCCTTTGAGTTTTAGCCTTGCGGCCGTACTCCCCAGGCGGGGCACTTAATGCGTTAGCTGCGGCACGGACGACGTGGAATGTCGCCCACACCTAGTGCCCACCGTTTACGGCGTGGACTACCAGGGTATCTAATCCTGTTCGCTCCCCACGCTTTCGCTCCTCAGCGTCAGTATCGGCCCAGAGATCCGCCTTCGCCACCGGTGTTCCTCCTGATATCTGCGCATTTCACCGCTACACCAGGAATTCCGATCTCCCCTACCGAACTCTAGCCTGCCCGTATCGACTGCAGACCCGGGGTTAAGCCCCGGGCTTTCACAACCGACGTGACAAGCCGCCTACGAGCTCTTTACGCCCAATAATTCCGGACAACGCTCGCGCCCTACGTATTACCGCGGCTGCTGGCACGTAGTTAGCCGGCGCTTCTTCTGCAGGTACCGTCACTTTCGCTTCTTCCCTGCTGAAAGAGGTTTACAACCCGAAGGCCGTCATCCCTCACGCGGCGTCGCTGCATCAGGCTTTCGCCCATTGTGCAATATTCCCCACTGCTGCCTCCCGTAGGAGTCTGGGCCGTGTCTCAGTCCCAGTGTGGCCGGTCGCCCTCTCAGGCCGGCTACCCGTCGTCGCCTTGGTGAGCCATTACCTCACCAACAAGCTGATAGGCCGCGGGCTCATCCTGCACCGCCGGAGCTTTCGAACCGCTTGGATGCCCAAGCGGGTCAGTATCCGGTATTAGACCCCGTTTCCAGGGCTTGTCCCAGAGTGCAGGGCAGATTGCCCACGTGTTACTCACCCGTTCGCCACTAATCCCCTCCCGAAGGAGGTTCATCGTTCGACTTGCATGTGTTAAGCACGCCGCCAGCGTTCGTCCTGAGCCAGGATCAAACTCTCCGTGAATGTTTACCCGTGATCGGGTGCACACATCACGAGAGCGGAACATCGGGAGGAATAGTCCCGACGTTCACAGCGTCCTCGCTGTGTTTTTTCAAAGGAACCTCGACCATCCGAAACCGGATGGACGGGGTATCAACATATCTGGCGTTGACTTTTGGCACGCTGTTGAGTTCTCAAGGAACGGACGCTTCCTTTGTACTCACCCTCTCGGGCTTTCCTCCGGGCGCTTCCCTTCGGTCTTGCGTTTCCGACTCTATCAGATCGTTTTCTCGACCTGACCCCCAGTCAGCGGGGTCTGTCTTTCCGGCCGTTGCGGGCCGTTCCGACGAGTGAGACTTTAGCGGATTCCTGGCTCCCGACCTAATCGGGGTCCTGCTCCCTTTCGGGTGCGGATTCCTCATTCCGCGAATACGCACGACAATGAAGCGCCGGCAGACAGACTGCTGACGTCGATCAGTAGTGGTACTTGCGGAGTGGCTGTCCGGGGCCGACCGGAGTCGGTGCTCACGTCGGACAACTCGGAGAACAGTACGGATCCCCCAGGTGCGTGTCAACTCGCTGCGGCCCCCACCCCCGGGGGCGTAGTCTCGTGGGCATGACGACGCGTACGCACAGCCAGTTCTGGTGGGCCGCCTGACGGCGGTCGTCCTGCGTATGCACCCAACGGCCGCCGCCTCGGCGGCCGTTTTGCTTTCTCCCTCCGGAGCTCGAGGGGCGGCCGCCCGGGCGGCGGTCCCGACGCTCGACAGGAGTAGGGAGAAGAGATGACTCGGGTCTTCAGCGGTATCAAGCCGACCGGACATCTGACGCTGGGGAACTACCTCGGAGCCATGCGGCGGTGGGCCACGGTCGACCAGTACCGGGCGGACGCGCTGTTCTGCATCGTCGACCTGCACGCCCTGACCGTGGACCACGAGCCGGCGCGGGTGCGCCGGCTGAGCAGGCAGGCGGCCACGCTGCTGCTGGCGTCCGGGCTGGATCCGGAGCGGTGCACGGTGTTCGTGCAGAGCCATGTGGACGAGCATGCCCGGCTGTCGTACCTGCTGGAGTGCGTGGCCACGGACGGCGAGATGCGCCGGATGATCCAGTACAAGGAGAAGGCGGCGCGTGAACAGCGGCGGGGCGGAAGCGTGCGGCTGTCGCTGCTGACGTATCCGGTGCTGATGGCGGCCGACATCCTGGCGTACGGGACGGACGAGGTGCCGGTCGGGAACGACCAGACGCAGCACGTGGAACTGGCGCGGGATCTCGCGGTGCGGTTCAACCAGCGGTACGGGCACACGTTCGTCGTGCCGCGGGCCACCAGTCCGGCGGTGGCGGCGCGCGTGATGAACCTCCAGGACCCCGCCTCGAAGATGGGCAAGAGCGACGACACCGGGCCGGGGATCGTCTATCTCCTGGACGAGCCGGACGTGGTGCGGAAGAAGGTCATGCGCGCCGTGACCGACAGCGGCAGCGAGGTCGTCTACGACCGGGAGTCGCGGCCGGGGCTCGCGAATCTGCTGGAGATCCTGGCGGCCTGCACCGGTGGGGAGCCCGCGGAGCTGGCGGGGTCCTACTACGGCTACGGGGCGCTGAAGAGAGACACCGCGGACGCGGTGATCGAGGTGCTTCGGCCGTTGCGGAAGCGGCACCAGGAGCTGTGCGCCGACCCCGCCCATCTGGAGGACGTGCTGCGGGAGGGGGCCGAGCGGGCGCGCGGGATGGCGCGGCCGACGGTGGACGCCGCGTACCGGGCGATCGGGCTGCTGCCGGCCTCCGAGGTGGTGCCGTTGAACGCGGCCCGGTAGGCGCGGGGGCCGGCGGCGAGGCGCGATGCGAAGTGCCTGCGCATCGTGACCTCGCTGCCGAAACCTGAGCGGCGGGCGACCTCGGGCATGGCGAGATCGGTGCGTTCGAGGAGGCGCCGGCCGGTGGCGATGCGCCGGCCGAGGAGCCGGCGCAGTGGGGTGGCGCCGGTCGCGGCCTGCCCCGTGATCAGCCGTTGTTGCCGGAGGCGAGCTCGCGGCTGCGGTCGCGGGCGGCCTCCAGGGCGGCGATGAGGGCCGCGCGGACGCCGTGGTTCTCCAGCTCGCGGATGGCGTTGATGGTGGTGCCGGCGGGGGAGGTGACGTTCTCCCGCAGCTTCACGGGGTGCTCGCCGCTGTCGCGGAGCATCGTCGCGGCGCCGATCGCGGACTGCACGATCAGGTCGTGCGCCTTGTCGCGGGGGAGACCGAGCAGGATGCCGGCGTCCGTCATCGCCTCGACCAGGTAGAAGAAGTAGGCCGGGCCGGAGCCGGAGAGCGCCGTGCAGGCGTCCTGCTGGGACTCGGGGACACGGAGGGTCTTGCCGACGGCGCCGAAGATCTCCTCGGCGTGGGCGAGGTGGTCCGCGGTGGCGTGGCGGCCGGCGGAGATGACCGACATGGCCTCGTCCACGAGGGCGGGGGTGTTGGTCATGACGCGGACGACCGGGGTGCCTGCTGCGAAGCGCTCCTCGAAGTACGCCGTGGGGATGCCCGCCGCACCGCTGATGACCAGGCGGTCGGCGGGGACGTGCGGAGCGAGCTCGTCGAGGAGGGTGCCCATGTCCTGCGGCTTGACCGTGAGGATCAGGGTGTCGGCGGTCTTGGCGGCTTCCTGGTTGGTGACCGGGGTGACGCCGTGACGCGCGCGGAGGTCGTCGGCGCGCTCCTGTCGGCGGGCGGTGACCAGGAGATCGGCGGGGGACCAGCCGGCGCGGATCATTCCGCTGAGCAGGGCTTCGCCGATCTTGCCGGTGCCGAGGACTGCGACTTTCTGGGTCATGGCTGGGGGTGCCCTCCGGGGGTGGGTCGTCCTGGGGGTGATTGTCCCATCCGGAGGGTGGTGGGAGCTGGGTTGTCCGGTGGGCGGACGGGTCGGTGGGGGTGCGGGGGGGGTGGTTCTTCCCCGCCGCCCCTTCCCTTCCCGCCCCCGCGGCTGCGCCCCGGACCCCCTTCGGCCCTTCGGGCCTCGTCCTCGAGCGCCGGACGGGCTGGGTCATGCGCTCCGGCGCTTCAAGGTGGCCGCGCCCAGGGTGAGGACCAGGAGGGCGACGGCCGCGACGATCGTGATGTCGCGGAGGAACGCGGCAGTGAGGTCGGCGTGGTGGAGGACCTCGTTCATGCCGTCGACGGCGTAGGACATGGGGAGGACGTCGGAGACCGCCTCCAGAACCGGGTGCATGGCGTCGCGCGGGGTGAAGAGGCCGCACAGCAGCAGCTGCGGGAAGATCACCGCCGGCATGAACTGCACCGCCTGGAACTCGGAGGCCGCGAACGCCGACACGAACAGGCCAAGGGCGGTGCCGAGGAGAGCGTCGAGCAGCGCGACGAGGAGCAGCAGCCAGGGGCTGCCGACGACGTCGAGGTCCAGGAACCACACCGCGAGTCCGGTGGCGAGGGCGGACTGGACGACCGCGACGGCGCCGAAGGCGAGGGCGTAGCCGGCGATGAGGTCGCCCTTGCCGAGGGGCATGGCGAGCAGGCGTTCCAGGGTGCCTGAGGTGCGTTCGCGCAGGGTGGCGATCGACGTGACCAGGAACATCGTGATCAGCGGGAAGATGCCGAGCAGCGAGGCGCCGATGGTGTCGAAGGTGCGGGCGCTGCCGTCGAAGACGTAGCGGAGCAGGAAGAGCATCACGCACGGGACGAGGATCATCAGCGCGATGGTGCGCGGGTCGTGGCGGAGCTGGCGCAGGACCCGGGCGGCGGTGGCGGTGGTGCGCGGCAGGCTGAGGGCGCTCGTGGCGGTCATCGGGTGGACTCCTTGGTGCGGGCGGCCGCGGCGGCCTCGTCGACCAGGCGGAGGAACGCGGTCTCGACGGTGTCGGCGCCTGTGCGGGTACGCAGGGCCTCGGGGGTGCCGTCGGCGAGGACCTCGCCCGCGCGCATGAGGAGCAGCTGGTGGCAGCGCTCGGCCTCGTCCATCACATGGGAGGAGACGAGGAGGGTGGCGCCGCGCTCGGCGGCGAGGTCGTGGAAGAGCTGCCAGAGGTCGCGGCGGAGTACGGGGTCCAGGCCGACGGTGGGTTCGTCGAGGACCAGCAGCTCGGGCGCGCCGAGGAGGGCGACGGCGAGGGAGACGCGGCTGCGCTGGCCGCCGGAGAGGGTGCCGGCGAGGGCGTCGGCGTGGCCGGTGAGGTCGACGTCGGCGATGGCCCGGGTGACGTTGTCGTGGCGGCGGTCGGCGGCGGCCCGGCCCGGGTCGAGGATCGCGGCGAAGTAGTCGAGGTTCTGGCGGACGGTCAGGTCGTCGTAGACGGACGGGGCCTGGGTGACGTAGCCGATGCGGGTGCGCAGGGAGGGGTGGCCGGCGGGGCGGCCGAGGACGTCGAGGGTGCCGGTGACCTTGGCCTGGGTGCCGACGACGGCCCGCATGAGCGTGGACTTGCCGCAGCCGGAGGGGCCGAGGAGGCCGGTGATGCGGCCGCGGGGGACGGTGAAGCCGAGGCCGCGCAGCACGGTGCGGGAACCTCGGACGACGGTGAGGTCCTGGGCGTGGACGGCCGGCTCCTCCGGGGGCCGGGAGGAGTAATTCATCATGTGATGAATACTCCTCCCGGCGGCACGGACGCGTCAAGCCGCCGGCGGCCGGGAGGCCAGCAGGAGGACGACGTCGTACGTCTCCTCGACGATCCCGTCCGGGAAGACTTCGAGGACGTGGCGGCGCTCCTCGGCGAGGAAGGCGGCGGTGCTGTCGGGGCTCTGGACGAGGAAGAAGGAGTGGCTGCCGATGTTCGCCAGGTGGGCGTCGACGGGAATGCGGCGGCTCCAGCGGACGGTGCGGCGCGTGAAGTCCAGCCGGCCGGAGGGGTCGGCTGCCGCGGCACCGATGTCGTTCTTCTCGCGGGAGAAGTCCCGCCCGAGGTGCCGGCCGGCCCGGACGGACGCCTCGGCGATCCACGGGACGTCGTGGGCGCTGGTGTTCCACCACAGCGCGAGGGCGCCGCCCGGGCGCAGTACGCGCAGGGCCTCAGGGACGGAGCGGACGGGGTCGGTCCAGTGCCAGGACTGGGCGTAGGCGATCAGGTCGGCGCTGTGGGCCGCGAGAGGGAGGGCGTTGCCGTCGCCGCGGACGAGCGGTGTGCCGGGGAGGCGGCGGCGGAACTCTGCCGCCATGCCCTCGCCGGGCTCGACGGCGACGACGTGCGCGCCGCGCTCGAGCAGGCGGGCGGTGGCCGTCCCGGTGCCGGCGCCGACGTCCGCGACCCGGGATCCCGCGAGCGGGCGGCCGGTGAGCTCCTCGATCGCGTCGAACAGGGCGGGCGGATAGGTGGGGCGGTGGTCCGCGTACTGCGCGGCGACCGCGTTGAAGGAGTGGGCTCGGGCGGTGTGGGTGACCTGGTCGGCCCTCGATGTCGTCATACGGCCATGGTCGCCGCGGGGCGGGGTGGGAGGGCGCGGGTTTTGGCGGAGTCGGGCCGGCGGCCCGGTCAGGCGTCGCGGCGGCGCTTGCGTGCGGGGTTGCCGGAACGGCGGGTGACGCGGCGGTCGTACTCCTCGCGGGCCTGCTCGTACTCGGCGCGGTGCAGCTTCTCGCCGGGGGCCTCGGTGAGGGAGCGGAAGAAGTAGGCGAGGAGCGAGCCGACGAAGCCGATGGCCATCAGTCCGCGCAGGGACGACTGGCGGTCGGGGTCGGGGCGGGTGGAGAAGGAGGACCAGGTGTGGCCGAAGGCGAGGGCGCTGCAGACCGCGAACATCACGACGACGAGCAACGAGACGAAGCCGCCGACGGCGGCGATCTGGAGCCCCTGGTAGGCGAACCGCAGCACGAAGCAGGCGGCGGCCGCGGCGGCCAGCGACCCCACGGCGACACCGAGCCGGCGGGCGGCGTACCCACGGGAGTGGTCGACCCAGGCCGTCCCGAAGAAACGGAGAGGTTCGGGCCGGGGGCCGGCGGGGGTGGCCGGGACGCCGTTCGTGCGGTTCTCTTCTGCGCTCACGGGTCGATTGTGACTCCTCCCCCGTGCGACCGCGGAACCTCCCCCGCCACCACCCCGTCGAGTGGCGGCGGAGGCGTCCCGCACGCCGCGCCTCACGGCCGGCCTGATCCAGACGAAAGGCCCTAGCAGCGGCGGGCGACGTACCCGTCACTGCCGGTGCGGACGTAGGCGTCGGAGACGTACTGGCCGTTGCCGATGTTGTCCCAGATGTTCGAGGTGCCGTAGGGACCCGTCACCCAGGTGCCCGGCGTCTGGCAGTTGATCCGGACACGGGCGCCCTCGGCCAGGACATCGACGACCGCGTAGCCGGTGCCGGGACCACTGCGGACGTTCAGCCGGTAGCCGGGGGCCACCGGATACGACGTCGCGAGCGCGGACGCCGTGGCCGTCGCCGCCACCGCGTCCTCGGCGTCCGTGACGGCTCTGCTCTGCTCGACAGACATGGAAAAACCTCCCCCGTTGCGCCCCACGACTGTCATGGGGCCACGTTGATTCCCCTGATGTCGCCCATGAAACACCACCTCAGTATTCGCACAGGCGGACGGGCACGCCGCAGCCGTCCCGCACACACCATCGACTAGGCTCCGAGCGGTCGCGCGCGCGAACGAGAAGCACGGGGGTGGTTCCATGACGCCGCAGCGGAACAGCGGGACGGATGCGGAAGCGGAACTTCCTGAATACGCCGGGCACTTCCGTCTGGAGTCCTGTCTGGGTTCCGGCGGCATGGGCGTCGTGCATCTGGCCCGCAGCCCCTCCGGCATGCGCGTCGCGGTGAAGGTCGTCCACGCCCGTTACGCCATGGACCCCGAGTTCAGAGGGCGCTTCCGACAGGAGGTGGCCGCCGCGCGACGCGTGAGCGGAGCCTTCACGGCGCCCGTCGTCGACGCCGACCCCGACGCCGGGCGCCCGTGGATGGCCACCCTCTACATCCCTGGTCCGACGCTGTCCGAACAGGTGAACCGGAACGGGCCCATGGATCCGGACCAGTCGCGTCGCCTGATGGCGGGCCTCGCCGAGGCGCTGCGGGACATCCACCGGGTCGGCGTCGTGCACCGGGACCTCAAGCCGAGCAACGTGCTGCTCGCCGACGACGGCCCCAAGGTCATCGACTTCGGCATCTCCCGGCCCCGGGACAGCGAACTGCGCACCGAGACGGGCAAGTTGATCGGCACACCGCCGTTCATGGCGCCCGAACAGTTCCGCAGCCCCCGTGACGTGGGCCCCGCCGCCGACATGTTCGCGCTCGGGTCGCTGGTGGTGCACGCGACGACGGGGCGCGGTCCCTTCGACTCCGACAGCCCCTACGTCGTCGCCTACCAGGTCGTCCACGACGAGCCGGACCTGACGGGCGTTCCGGCGTCCCTCGCGCCGCTGGTGCGGCGGTGTCTGGCCAAGGAGCCCGCCGACCGGCCCACGCCCGACGAACTCATGAGGGAACTGCGCTCGGTATCGGCGAAGTACGACACGCAGGTCTTCCTGCCGGCGCAGCGGACGCCGGACGCCAAGGAGTCGTCCGAGGCGCGGAAGGCGTCCGTCGGATCCCGGACGTCCGGCGCACGGGACGAAGCCGTCGGCGAAGTCCCGCCGGACGCACCCGCGAAGCGGTTCCCACGGCGCCCGGGCCGACGGACGGCCTTGGTCGCCGGAGTGCTGTGCGTCGCCGTGCTCGGCGGGCTCGCCGCGCTCCAGGCGTTCGACGACGCGCAACCGCCGCGTCGGACCGCCGCGGCGCAGGGCACGCCGGCCGGCCCGGCCGTGTGGGAGACGGTGCCCGCCTCGGAGGACAGTGGCGTGCCTCAGTGCACGCACGGGGCCGGGAAGCTGCTGTGCGCGGTGCCCGGTCTGGTGTTCGCCCTGGATCCGGCCGACGGCCGCACCCTGTGGCGGCACGATGTCGCCCCCGGGCCGACGCGCGGCGAACCGCCCGTCCTGTCCGCCGGCCTGCTCCACCCCTCCCTGGACCGGATCGGCGACCTGGAGGCACTCGACCCCGCGACCGGCGAGCCGGTGTGGCAGCAGGACGACACGCCCGCCTACGAGGGAATTCGGGCGGTGGGCGACACGCTGCTGCTGACCGGCTCCGACGGCATGGTCACGGGGGTGGACAGCGCCTCGGGCGAGACCAGGTGGTCCCGCCGGATCCCCGGCCAGGCCGTGCCCTACTTCACCTCGTTCGACGGTGAGAAGAACCCCGCGGCGTATGCGGCGACCACCTCCGACGACGGGAGCACGACCCGCGTCACAGCGGTGGACCCGGCGACGGGGGACGTGCGGTGGGACGCCGAGTTCGAGGGGACGCTGACGCCGGCGGGAATCGCCGACGGTCAGATGTTCCTCCTCGCCGACGGAGGCATTCACGGGGACACCGCAGCCGTGGTCCGGTACAGGCCCGACACCGGTGGGAATCAGCGGGTCACGCTGCCCGTCCCGGTAGCGGACGCGGAGGCCGGTGTGCGGGGCGACACCGTGTACCTCATGGGAGCGGGCGGCTCGCTCGTCGCCGTCGACATGGCCGCCGGCGTACAGCGGTGGCGGCTGGAGACGGGGATCAGCTGGGGCTCGGTGCCCGCCTCGGACGGACGGCACGTGTTTGTCTCCGCGCCCGACGGACGGCTGCTCGGCGTCGACGCCCGCACGGGCAAGCTCCTGGGGCAGACCCGGCCGCGGCTCGGGCCCGCGTCCGACCGGATCCCCGGGACACTGGCCGCGCCCGTCCTCGCAGGGGACCGCGTAGTCGCGGGCGCCCCCGACGGCACCGTCTTCGCCGTCGACGCGAACGACCCCGCCGCCTGGTGACGGGGGGCGGGGCCGTACGCGGGCCTCAGCCCAGCTTCGTCACGTCCCGCACCGCGCCCTTGTCCGCGCTCGTCGCCATCGCCGCGTAGGCCCGCAGTGCCGCGGAGACCTTGCGGTCGCGGTTCCTCGGGGCGTAGCGGCCGGCGAGGGCCTCCTCGCGGCGGGACAGTTCCGCGTCGTCGACCAGCAGCTCGACGGAGCGGTTCGGGATGTCGATGCGGATGCGGTCGCCGTCCTCGACCAGGGCGATCGTGCCGCCGGAGGCCGCCTCCGGGGAGGCGTGGCCGATGGACAGTCCTGAGGTGCCGCCGGAGAAGCGGCCGTCGGTGATGAGGGCGCAGGCCTTACCGAGGCCGCGGCTCTTCAGGTACGACGTCGGGTAGAGCATCTCCTGCATGCCGGGGCCGCCCTTGGGACCCTCGTAGCGGATGACGACGACGTCACCCTCCTTCACCTGCTGGGTGAGGATCTTCTGCACGGCCTCCTCCTGCGACTCGCAGACGACCGCCGGGCCCTCGAAGGTCCAGATGGACTCGTCGACGCCGGCCGTCTTGACCACGCAGCCGTCGACGGCGAGGTTGCCGCGGAGCACCGCGAGGCCGCCGTCCTTGGAGTAGGCGTGCTCGGCGGAGCGGATGCAGCCGCCCTCGGCGTCCTCGTCGAGGGCGTCCCAGCGCTCGGACTGGGAGAACGCCTCGGCGGAGCGCTTGCAGCCGGGGGCCGCGTGCCACATCTCGACCGCCTCCGGGGAGGGGGAGCCGGCGCGGATGTCCCACGTCTTCAGCCAGTCCGCGAGGGACGGGCTGTGGACGGCGTGGACGTCCTCGTTGAGCAGGCCCGCGCGGTGCAGTTCGCCGAGCAGGGCGGGGATGCCACCCGCGCGGTGGACGTCCTCCATGTAGTACGTGCGGTCCTTGGCGACGTTCGGGGCGACCTTCGCCAGGCACGGCACGCGGCGGGAGAGGGCGTCGATCTCGGTGAGGCCGAACGGCACCTCCGCCTCCTGGGCGGCGGCCAGCAGGTGCAGGATCGTGTTCGTGGAGCCGCCCATGGCGATGTCCAGCGCCATCGCGTTCTCGAACGCCTGGAACGTGGCGATGTTGCGCGGCAGAACCGTCTCGTCGTCCTGCTCGTAGTACCGGCGGGTGAGGTCCATGACCGTCTCGGCCGCGCGGACGTACAGGTCCTTGCGGGCGGTGTGGGTGGCGAGGACCGAGCCGTTGCCGGGGAGGGAGAGGCCGATCGCCTCGGTGAGGCAGTTCATCGAGTTGGCGGTGAACATGCCGGAACAGGAACCGCAGGTGGGGCAGGCGTTCTCCTCGATGCGGAGCACGTCCGCGTCGGACACCTTGTCGTTGGCGGCCTCGACCATCGCGTCGATCAGGTCCAGCGTGCGGACCGTGCCGTCGACCAGGGTGGCCCGGCCGGCCTCCATCGGGCCGCCGGAGACGAACACCGTCGGGATGTTCAGCCGCAGCGCGGCGTTCAGCATGCCCGGGGTGATCTTGTCGCAGTTGGAGATGCAGATCAGGGCGTCCGCGCAGTGCGCCTCGACCATGTACTCCACGCTGTCCGCGATCAGGTCGCGGGAGGGCAGCGAGTAGAGCATGCCGCCGTGGCCCATCGCGATGCCGTCGTCGACGGCGATGGTGTTGAACTCGCGCGGGATGCCGCCGGCCGCGACGACCGCCTCGCTGACGATCCGGCCGACCGGCGCGAGGTGCGTGTGACCGGGGACGAACTCGGTGAAGCTGTTGGCGACGGCGACGATCGGCTTCCGGCCGATGTCCGCACCGGGTACACCGGAGGCGCGCATAAGGGCGCGGGCGCCCGCCATGTTGCGGCCGTGGGTGACTGTGCGGGACCTCAGCTCGGGCATCGTCGCTCGCTCCTTCAGACCTTCGGGGAGTCTCCGCCAGAGAGTTCTGACTGCGTCGAGCGTACGCCGGTCATCCAGAGGGCGGGACAAGGTGTCCGAAATACGGGACGCGTGTCTCAGAGGTCCGGCGCTCAGGGCCCGGTGAGGTGGCCCTGCACGACGGGGGCGACCCTCCGGACGATGTCCTCCGGGTCGGCCGAGGCGAGCGGTTCGATCCGGATCACGTACCGGATCATCGCGATGCCGACGAGCTGGGCGGCGGCCAGCTCGGCCCGCAGTTCCGCGTCGGGGCGGCCGAGCTGTCCGGCGATCCGGCGCAGCAGCTGGCTGGCGACGAGGCGGCGGAAGACGGCGGCCGCGGTGTCGTTGTTGACGGCGGAGCGGACGATCGCGAGGAGCGGGGTGCGGGTGACCGGGTTCTCCCACAAGCCGATGATCACGCGGGTCATCCGCTCGCCCACCTCGTCGAGCGGCCCTTCGAGCAACGCGTCCCGCTCGGCGAGGGCCGGCCCGAAGGCGACCTCGACGGCCGCCTCGAAGACCCGCTCCTTGGTGCCGAAGTAGTGGTGCACGAGGGCGGAGTCGACCCCGGCGGCCTTGGCGATGCCCCGCACGGACGTCTTCTCGTACCCGCGTGCGGAGAACTCCTCGCGGGCCGCGTCGAGGATGCGGTCACGGGTGCCGGCCGACTCGGCGGCCGGGGGCCGCCCGCGGCGCCGGGGGGTGCCGGTCCCGTCCGGGGAGGCGGCGGGGCCGTCGCTCGCGGTGACGCCGTTCATCGCCGCGGGACCCGGAGGGAGGAGGGGGTGGACAGGGAGGACGCCGAGGCGAGGTGGAGGCGGGTGAAGGCGAGGGCCTCCGCCAGGTCGGCCTCTCGTTCGGCGCTGGACATGGCGCGCCGGGTGTTGACCTCGATCACGACATGCCCGTCGAAGCCGCTGCGCGCCAGGCCCTCCAGGACCTCGGCGCACGGCTGGTCGCCGCGGCCGGGCACCAGGTGCTCGTCCTTGGCGGAGCCACGGCCGTCGGCCAGGTGCACGTGCCCCAGCCGGTCGCCCATGCGCTCGACCATGTGCAGGGTGTCCGTGCGGGAGGTGGAGGCGTGGCTCAGGTCGATCGTGAAGTGGCGGTAGTCCTCCTTGGTCACGTCCCAGTCGGGGGCGTAGGCCAGCATCTCGCGGTCCCGGTAGCGCCAGGGGTACATGTTCTCCACGGCGAAGCGCACGTCGGTCTCGTTCGCCATGCGCCAGATGCCGTCGACGAAGTCGCGGGCGTACTGCCGCTGCCAGCGGAAGGGCGGGTGGACGACGACCGTCGACGCGCCGAGCTTCTCGGCGGCGGCCCGGGCCCGCTGGAGCTTGGTCCAGGGGTCGGTGGACCACACGCGCTGCGTGATCAGCAGACAGGGCGCGTGGACGGCGAGGACGGGGATGCGGTGGTAGTCGCTGAGCCTGCGGAGGGCCTCGATGTCCTGGCTGACGGGGTCCGTCCAGACCATCACCTCGACGCCGTCGTACCCGAGGCGCGCGGCGATCTCGAAGGCCGTCGCCGTCGACTCCGGGTAGACGGAGGCCGTCGACAGCGCGACCTTCGCATCCGGGATGCGGACTACGTCCCTTGCTTCTGCCACGAGCCTCAGGTTACGGGGTGGGGTGGGGGCGGTGCGGGGTACCGCTTGGCCGTTGTGGTGTTTGCCATAGCGGGCGGAGGCGCCTTCGGGGTGGGACCCCTCGGGGGTCAGGCTGGGCCCATGTGGTCGAGGCGGCGCAGTATGACGCCCTCCCGCAGCGCCCAGGGACAGATCTCCAGGCGCTCCACGCCGAAGAGGTCCATCGCGCCCTCGGCGACCATCGCGCCGGCGAGCAGCTGGCCCGCGCGGGCCTCGGACACGCCCGGCAGTTCGGCGCGCTCGGCGGCGGTCATCCCGGCCAGCCGCGGCACCCACGCCTCCAGCGACTCGCGCTTCAGCTCCCGCTGGACGTACAGGCCCTCGGCGGAGCCGGGAGCGCCGGCGAGCCGGGCGAGCTGCTTGAAGGTCTTGGAGGTGGCCACCACGTGGTCCGGGGCTCCGAACCGGCTGAAGTCGCCGACCGAGCGCGCTATCTCCGTGCGCACGTGGCGGCGCAGCGTGCGGACGTCCTCGGCCTCGGGCGGGTCGCCGGGCAGCCAGCCGGCGGTGAGGCGGCCCGCGCCGAGCGGCAGCGACACCGCCGCGTCCGGCTCCTCGTCCATGCCGTAGGCGATCTCCAGGGAGCCGCCGCCGATGTCGATGACGAGCAGCTTTCCCGAGGACCATCCGAACCAGCGGCGGGCGGCGAGGAAGGTGAGCTTCGCCTCCTCCGCGCCGCTGAGCACCTGCAGTTCGACGCTGGTCTCGGCGCGGACGCGGCCGAGGACGTCGTCGGCGTTGCGGGCGTCGCGGACCGCGGAGGTCGCGAACGGCAGCAGCTCCTCCACGCCCTTGTCCTCGGCGGCCTGGAGCGCCTCGTGCACGACCGACACCAGCCGGTCGATGCCGTCGGGGCCGATCGACCCGTCGTCGCCGAGGAGCTGGGCGAGGCGCAGTTCGACCTTGTGCGAGTGCGCGGGCAGCGGCCGCGCGCCGGGGTGGGCGTCGACCACCAGCAGGTGCACCGTGTTCGAACCCACGTCGAGGACACCGAGTCTCATGTACGAAACGCTACTGCCCGCAGCGCGCCGTGATGCCCGCTTCTCGACGGCCGGACCGGTGCCGGGGCGGGCGCGCGGCGGCTTACCCTGGACAGGTGCCAAAGACGAAAAAGGCGAAGGACCAGAAGACGGACAAAACGGCCAGGAAGGAAAAGCGGACCGGGCCGGCCGTTGATCCTTCGCGGGTGCCGACCCCGCCGCAGGCGCCGCATCCGGCGCCTCCCGGCGACGAGCAGGGCCTCGACTTCGCCCGCGCCTGGGTGGAATTTCCTGATCCGGCGGACGACGAGCAGGTCTTCCGCTGCGATCTGACATGGCTCACCTCGCGGTGGAACTGCATCTTCGGCAGCGGCTGCCAGGGCATCCAGGCGGGCCGCGCGGACGACGGGTGCTGCACCTTGGGTGCCCACTTCTCCGACGAGGACGACGAGAAGCGCGTCGCCGCGCATGTGGCGCGTCTCACACCGGACATCTGGCAGCACCACGCGGAAGGCACCCGCAACGGGTGGATCTCCGAGGACGAGGACGGCGAGCGGCAGACTCGCCCCTTCCAGGGCTCGTGCATCTTCCAGAACCGCCCCGGGTTCGAGGGCGGCATGGGCTGCTCGCTGCACATCCTCGCCCTCAAGGAGGGCCGCGAGCCGCTGGAGACCAAGCCGGACGTCTGCTGGCAGCTCCCGGTCCGCCGCACGTACGACTGGATCGACCGGCCCGACGACACGCGCGTGCTGCAGGTGTCGATCGGCGAGTACGACCGGCGCGGCTGGGGTCCCGGCGGCCACGACCTGCACTGGTGGTGCACGTCGGCGACCTCGGCGCACGGCGCGGGCGAGCCGGTGTACGTCTCCTACCGCGCGGAGCTGATCGAGCTGATGGGCAAGGCGGGGTACGACCGCCTGGCCGAGCTGTGCGAGGAGCGGCTGGCGTCGCAGCTGCCGCTGCTGGCGCCGCATCCGGCGGACCCGTCCTGACGGGCCGCTCCCGGCGTCACCGGCGCCCGTCCCCCGCGTGAGGGGGCGGGCGCCTTTTCACGGCCCCCGCTGCTACGACATGCCCGGGTCCGGGGTGCCCGGGTCGGCGGGCGTGGAGACGCTCGGCTCCGGGGGCTCGGGATCCCGGGCCGCTCCCGGCGTCACCGGCGCCCGTCCCCCGCGTGAGGGGAGCGGGCGCCTTTTCACGGCTCCGGCTGCTACGACATGCCCGGGTCCGGGGTGCCCGGGTCGGCGGGCGTGGAGACGCTCGGCTCCGGGGGCTCGGGATCCGAGGGCGACGGCCCGGTGGGGGGCGGATCGGTCGGGGCGGGGTCGTCCGTCGAGGGCTCCGGGTCCGGGTCCGAGGAGGACGGCGGGCCGGTGGGCGCGGGGTCCGAAGGTGACGGCGTCGTGGGGTCCGGGTGTGAGGGCGACGGGGGCGGGCCGCTCGGGGCGCCCGGGGCCGACGGGGAGCCGGTGACCGGGCCGGCCGGGGCGGGGCCGTACCCCTCGATGGACACCACCGAGCCCGCCGGGGAGATCGCCACCGTGGCCCGCCAGTGACCGGACGGCTCGCGCAGCTGGTCGACGAAGACCCGGATCGTGACCGACTCGCCCGGGGCGAGCGTGCCCGACGAACGGTTCAGGTAGAGCCAGGAGGCGCCGGTGGACGCGGACCAGCGGACCGGTCCTTCGCCGCGCGCGGTCAGGGTGATCAGCGTGGTGTCGCCGCTGTGGGCGGCCGTCACGCCGAGCACGGCGGCGCCCTTGTGCCCCGCGCCGGCGACCTCGACGACCTCCACGGACACGTCCGGCGCGCCGGTGGCGCCGAAGCGGGTGGTGGGGCGGGGCTCGGCGTTGCCGGCGTTCTCGTAGCCGGCGCCGCCCTCGCCGTCGAACTCCACGGTGCCGTCCTCGCGCGCCGAGGACGGGCCGCCGCCCACGCCCTCGCCCACCGGGGTGCCCCGGTAGGCGGCCCACAACGCCAGCACGGGCGCGGCGACGACCGTGGCGACGACGGTCGTCGTGACGGCACGCGAGCGCAGCCGGTCCCGGCGGGCGACCCGGTCCTTGGGATCCATGGGGAAGCCGCGCCGGTCGAAGCGGGGCGCGGCGCCACGCGCGCGGGGGTGGTGCGCGAGGGCGGTGTGCAGGGCGGCGGTCGGCGCCGGCACGAGCGGCAGGGTGTCCGGGGTGACGCTGGTGCCGGGCCACCGGCCCGGGACGGCCCGCTCGGCGGTACGGCGGCAGCGCGGGCAGTCGTCGACATGGCGGACGAGTTCGCGGCGCAGCGTGGTGCCGAGCACCATCCCCTGGTCGCCGGTGAGGTGCGCCACGCCCGGGCAGGCGCCGGAATCCACGACGGCGAGGGCCGCACGGGTGCGCTCCACCTCGCAGGCCGCGGTGGCGAGCAGTTCGCGGGCCGCCGCCGGGGCCATGCCGAGCACGGAGGCGACCTCGTGGGCGGCGAGACGGTGCCGGACGGCGAGTTCGAGCGCCTCGCGCTGCTCCGGGCTGGTCCCGGCGGCCTCCGGCCAGGCCAGCGCGGCCAGTTCACGGCGGCGCCGCTCCTGCTCCTCGGGGGTCACGGCGGAGGCGTCCTGGTGTCCCGCGGAGGCGCGCTTCCTGCCGGAGCGGCCGCCGGCGTGGGAGGTCTGGCGTCGCTGCCTGGCCTCGGACAGCTTGCGCAGACACGCCCAGCGGGCGAGGGCGTACAGCCAGGCGCGGAGGCTGCCGAGTTCGTCCGGGACATGCCGGTCGCGGCGCTCCGCGAGGTGGAGCGCGTCGGCCAGGGCGGCGGTCGCCGCGTCGTGGTCGCACAGGACGGACAGGCAGTAGGTGAACAGGCCGTCCAGATGCGGCTCGTAGCGGGCGGCCGGCCGCCGGGCCGGCGTGCGCGCGGCCGCTCGGTCGCGCGTTTCCCGGTGCGTCCGGTGGGTTCCGTTCGTACGGGTGGACGTACGGGTCGAGGTGTCCGGGCCGCTGCTCGTCATTCGGCGACCGTAGGGGCCGGGGGACGACGTCTTCCGGTGCCGTGCGCACTTTTAATCCGTACGGGTGAAACGATCCCTCAATCCGGGGACAGGAACCTTTCCCCGCCGTGTGAGCGGCCACGACGCGTGACGCGCTCCGCTTGCAGGACGCGGCGCCTCCCGCGCCCTGGGCCCATGCCCCGCGCCCGGTCGGCGGCGCGCCGCTCCCTGCCCGCGCAGCCCCGGACGGACAGCGGCCACGTGGCCGACGGGGCCTTTCGGCGGCCACGGCGCCCCCGGCCCACAACCGGGTCGGCCGCCTGCCGGCCGCCGCACCGCCGGCCGTGGCGCGCCGGACGCCCACACCGCGCCGCCTGGTCTCAGGGCGCCGGCCGGGCGCCGGGTGCCCGGCCCCGTGGGTGACGGACGGGGCGATTCCGTTCCGCGCCGTGCGGCACCGGAAGCGCCGGCCGCGCCGGGTGCGCGCACCTCCGCGTGCGGGACGGCGCAGGCCCCCGAAGGGGTGGGGGCGGGCCCGGTGTCAGAGGGGGCCGTTACCTTTTGGGCATGGCTGCCCGTACCAAGACCTCCAAGGACCGTCCGTCCTACCGCTGCACCGAGTGCGGATGGCAGACGGCCAAGTGGCTCGGGCGGTGTCCCGAGTGCCAGGCCTGGGGGACGGTCGAGGAGTACGGTGCGGCGCCCGCCGTGCGGACCACCGCGCCGGGCCGGGTCACCACGTCCGCGCTGCCCATCGGGCAGGTCGACGGGAAGCAGGCCACCGCCCGCTCCACCGGCGTGCCCGAGCTGGACCGGGTGCTCGGCGGCGGGCTGGTGCCCGGCGCCGTGGTGCTGGTCGCGGGCGAGCCGGGGGTCGGCAAGTCCACGCTGCTGCTGGACGTCGCCGCCAAGTCCGCGAGCGACGAGCACCGCACGCTGTACGTCACCGGTGAGGAGTCGGCGAGCCAGGTCCGCCTGCGCGCCGACCGCATCCACGCCATCGACGACCACCTCTATCTCGCCGCCGAGACGGATCTGTCCGCCGTGCTCGGCCACTTGGACGCGGTGAAGCCGTCGCTGCTGATCCTGGACTCGGTGCAGACGGTGGCCTCCCCCGAGATCGACGGCGCGCCGGGCGGCATGGCCCAGGTGCGCGAGGTGGCGGGCGCGCTGATCCGCGCCTCCAAGGAGCGCGGGATGTCCACGCTCCTCGTGGGACACGTCACCAAGGACGGCGCCATCGCGGGCCCCCGCCTCCTGGAGCACCTCGTGGACGTGGTGCTGCACTTCGAGGGCGACCGGCACGCCCGCCTGCGTCTGGTCCGCGGCGTCAAGAACCGCTACGGCACGACCGACGAGGTCGGCTGCTTCGAACTGCACGACGAGGGCATCACGGGCCTCGCGGACCCGAGCGGACTTTTCCTGACCCGTCGTGACGAACCGGTCCCCGGCACCTGTCTGACCGTCACCCTGGAGGGCCGCCGCCCGCTGGTCGCCGAGGTGCAGGCGCTCACCGTGGACTCGCAGATCCCCTCCCCCCGCCGCACCACCTCCGGCCTGGAGACCTCCCGCGTCTCGATGATGCTGGCCGTGCTGGAACAGCGCGGCCGGATCAGCGCCTTGGGCAAAAGGGACATCTACTCCGCGACGGTCGGCGGTGTGAAGCTCTCCGAGCCGGCCGCGGACCTGGCCGTCGCGCTCGCCCTGGCGTCGGCCGCGAGCGACACCCCGCTGCCGAAGAACCTCGTCGCGATCGGCGAGGTGGGCCTCGCGGGCGAGGTGAGACGCGTCACGGGCGTGCAGCGCAGGCTCGCCGAGGCGCACCGCCTCGGCTTCACGCACGCCCTGGTGCCGGGCGATCCGGGCAAGGTCCCTGCGGGCATGAAGGTACGGGAAGTGGCGGACATAGGGGACGCGCTGCGGGTCCTTCCCCGCTCCCGTCGGCGAGAGGCCCCACAGGAGCCGGAGGACCGCCGGTAGACTTTGCCCAGGTCTCGCCCGTCCGTACGAAGCGTGAGGGCGCCCAGAACCTGCGACCGGAGGAGTGCAGTGGCAGCCAACGACCGGGCAGCAGCTCCCGGAAAGTCCGGTGGGAGTGCCGGTTCCGATGGCCTGATGCGCGCCTCGCTGAGCGCCGTGGCACCCGGTACCGCCCTGCGTGACGGCCTGGAGCGCGTGCTCCGCGGCAACACGGGCGGGCTCATCGTGCTCGGCTCGGACAAGACCGTCGAGGCGCTGTGCAGCGGCGGCTTCGTGCTGGACGTGGAGTTCACCGCCACCCGGCTGCGCGAGCTGTGCAAGCTGGACGGCGGCATCGTGCTGTCCTCGGACCTCTCGAAGATCCTGCGGGCCGGTGTGCAGCTGGTCCCGGACCCGACGATCCCCACGGAGGAGACCGGCACCCGGCACCGCACCGCCGACCGCGTCTCCAAGCAGGTCGGTTTCCCTGTGGTCTCCGTCTCCCAGTCGATGCGGCTGATCGCCCTGTACGTCGACGGGCAGCGCCGCGTCCTGGAGGACTCGGCGGCGATCCTGTCCCGTGCCAACCAGGCGCTGGCCACCCTGGAGCGGTACAAGCTCCGCCTCGACGAGGTCGCGGGCACGCTGTCCGCGCTGGAGATCGAGGACCTGGTGACGGTCCGGGACGTCTCCGCGGTCGCGCAGCGCCTGGAGATGGTGCGCCGCATCGCCACCGAAATCGCCGAATACGTGGTCGAACTGGGCACCGACGGTCGTCTTCTCGCCCTCCAGCTCGACGAGTTGATCGCGGGCGTGGAGCCCGAGCGCGAACTGGTCGTTCGGGACTACGTCCCCGAGCCGACCGCGAAGCGCTCCCGCACGGTCGACGAGGCGCTGCACGAGCTGGACGCCCTGACGCACGCGGAGCTGCTGGAGCTGCCGACGGTGGCGCGGGCGCTGGGGTACACCGGCTCCCCGGAGACCCTGGACTCGGCGGTGTCGCCGCGCGGATTCCGCCTGCTGGCGAAGGTGCCGCGCCTGCCCGGCGCGATCATCGACCGCCTGGTGGAGCACTTCGGCGGCCTGCAGAAGCTGCTCGCCGCGAGCGTGGACGACCTCCAGACGGTGGACGGCGTGGGCGAGGCCCGAGCCCGCAGCGTCCGCGAGGGCCTCTCCCGCCTGGCGGAAAGCAGCATCCTCGAACGCTACGTGTAGCAAAGCGCCCCGAAGAGGCACGGGGAGCTGCGCGACCAGCCCCCACCGGCCCGCCCGAAAAGGGGCGCGGGGAACTGCGCGAACAACCCCCACCGGCCCGCCCAAAAAGGGGCGCGGGGAACTGCGCGAACAACCCCCACCGGCCCGCAGATGAACGCGAATCGCGGACCGCAGGTCCTAGTCGGCCTTCAGCACGAACGAAGTCCGCACCTTCTCGAACCCAGACGCCTTCGCCTCGACCAGATACGTCCCCGGCGTCGCCGCCCCCGCCTTCGGCGTCGCACACGACGCCGCACTCGGCTTGCGGTCCCACTTCACGGTGTACGTGATGCTGTCCCCCGCCGGCACCCGGAAGGCCAAACTCCGCGCCCCCTTCGGGCAGTCGTCCGACGCCCAGAACGTGTCGTCGTCCGTCGCCTGCGACACCGTCAGAACCGTCCGCTCAGGACCAAGGTCGATCTTGCAGTCCGCCCCCGACGTGTTCCGCGCCGTGAGCAGGAACGTCGGCGTCTCCCCCGGCCCGTACGTGTTCCGCTCGCTCCGCAGATAGAAACGGACCGCGTTCGCCGAGCAGTTGGGCAGTCCGGACCCGGTTCCGGCCGGCAGCGCGTCCCCCGCTGAGACCCCCGCCGACGTGCCGCCCTCGGAACCGCCGCCGGCGCTGCCGCCCGCACCGCCGCCCGATCCGTCCGCGCCCCCGGCACCCGCGGAGTCCGCGGGGTCGGAGTCGCCGCCCTCGTCGTCGGAGCCGGACGAACCGCCCGAGTCGCCGGAGCCGTCGCCGGATCCCTCCGTCCCGCCGTCGCCCGTCTCGTCGCGTCCGCCCGGCGCCTGACTGATCGCGGGGCCCGAACCGGACGGTCCCGGGGTGATGGAGGGCGCGGGATTCTTGCCGTTGGCCCCGTTGTCCGAGCCGTTGCCGTTCCCGCCCGCGGAGACCACGACCCAGGTGATCAACAGCGCCAACAGGGCGAGCACGGACAGCAGTACGGCCCTCCGACGCCAGTAGATGGAGGAGGGAAGCGGCCCGACCGGATTGCGCAGAGATCCCACGGCGCAAACTGTACGAGAGATCCGAGCGTTCGCTTGTCCCACCCGCCGCTCAGCGCGCAACTTTTCCGGATCATCATCCCGGTAACCGGCCGCCCACCCCTGTCTTTCGTCAGGTGCGGCACCCGACGATCGCTCGATGTGACCGTTTCGGTCGTTCCCTTACGGTCGGTGACCATGGACTTCGTCGACAGCGGGCTCTACCGCGACATCACCGACCACGCGCACGACGCCCCGGCGTGGCTGCGGCACACGGCCGAGATCGGGACGGAAGCCGGACTCCTCGTGTTCGTCGCGCTGTTCGCCCTCGGCTGGTGGCGCGCACGGCGCTCCGGCACCCGCGCGTTCGCGATCGCGGTCCTTGCACCCCTGGCCACGGCTGTGGCGTACGTCTGCAGCGAGCTCCTCAAGTCCGTGGTGACTCAGGAGCGTCCGTGCCGTGCGGTGGCCGGCGCCGCCCCCTCGCTGGCGGAGTGCCCGCCGTACGGCGACTGGTCCTTCCCGAGCAACCACGCCACCATCGCCGGCGCCTCCGCCGCCACCCTCGTCCTGGTGCGCCGCACCCTTGTCCGGCTGACCGTCCCGCTGGCTCTTCTCGCCGCGTTCTCACGGGTGTTCGTGGGTGTGCACTATCCGCACGACGTGGCCGCGGGCCTGCTTCTGGGCGCCGCCGTCGCGCTGACCGTCGTCGCCCTCGCCACACGACCCGCGACCCGGGTCGCGGGAGCCGTACGCGGCTCGACCGCTCCCCTCGCGCGGTGGCTCACCGGCCCGGGCCCGCGGCCCACCGCCGACCGCCCCCACGCGTCGCAGCTCCGGAACTGACCGTCCGTCACCGGTCCACCAGCCCCGCCTCGTACGCGACGATCGCCGCCTGTACGCGATTGCGCACGCCGAGCCGGTCCAGGACCGCGCTCACGTACGCCTTCACCGTGCCCTCGACGAGGTGCAGCCGGGCGGCGATCTCCGGGTTGGACAGACCGGCTCCGACCAGACCGAGCACCTCCCGTTCGCGCGGGCTGAGCGCCTCGGCGCGGGCTCGCGCCTCCGCCTCACGGGCGAGCCGCCCGCCTCCGTCGGCCCCGCCGAGCCCTTCGATCACGTACCGGGCGACCTTGGGCGACAGGAAGGCGGCACCACCCGCCACCGCCCTCACGCCCGCGAGGAGTTCGTACGGATCGCCGGACTTCAGCAGGAAGCCGGTGGCGCCGCCGGCCAAGGCCCGTGCCACATAGGTGCGTTCGGAGAACGTGGTGAGGACGGCGACGGCCGTGCCGGGGACGGTGCGGACGATCTCCTCGGCCGCCGCGAGGCCGTCGAGGCGGGGCATGCGGACGTCGAGCAGGGCCACGTCGGGCCGGTGCGCGCGGGCCAGTTCGACGGCCTCGTGCCCGTCCCCCGCCTCGGCGACGACCTCCGCCTCGCCTCCACTGTCCAGGATGGCGCGCACCCCGGCCCGCACCATCGCCTCGTCGTCGGCCAGCAGGACCCGGATCATCGCGTGAACTCCTCGTGGGTGGCGCTCCGTCGGCCGCCCGCGCGCGGGACGACGTCCTTGGCGACCAGGCGGCCCTCGTCGTCGAAGCAGAGCCGGTAGTGGTCGACGGAGACGAACAGTTCGCCGCTCGCGCGGTAGTAGCGGCAGTCGGCACCCTCGGGCGGGGCGGGGGCGCGGTCGGACGGCGGGTCCTGGATCTGCCGGTCGGGCAGGGCGAGGGAGGTGAGCGGAGCGCCGGTGCGGAGGGCGGCGTAAGCGGCGGGTTCGAGGACCGCGTGCGTCTCGGTGTACGCGTACCAGCCGGCCGCCGCCGCGACCAGGGCCACGCCCGCGCCCGCGGCGGCCCCCAGCGCGGCCGCCACCCTGCGGCGGGCGCGGGTGAAGGGCGCGGAGGGCGCACGGGACGGCGCCGACGGCCTGCCCGCCCGCTCGGGGACGTGGGCCCACACCCGGTACCCGCCCCCGTGCGGGCCCGCCTCGAAGGTTCCGCCGACGGCCGTGACGGCCGCGCGCAGCCCGAGCAGCCCCGTGCCGCCGCCGGAGTGCGCGGAACCCGGCTCCGTGGCGGGTCCGTTGGTGACGGTGACGGTCGCTCCGGGGCCGCCGGTCAGCTCCACGACGACGGGAGCGCCCGGTGCGTGCCGAGCCGCGTTGGTCAGCGCCTCCCGGGTCACGCGGTGCAGCAGCCGCTCGGCCACCCCGCCCGGCTCCGGCGGCCGTCCGCCGGCCGAGCAGCGCACCGGCAGCCCGGAGCCGGCGGCGCGGGCGACGAGCTGTCCGACGGTCTCCCCGGCGGGGGCGAGCGGAAGCGGCTCGTCGTCGTCCTCGCGCAGCACGCCGATGATGCGGTGCAGCCGGTCCGTGGCGTCCGCGGCCGCCGCGCGCAGGCCGGCCACCGCCACTCGGTGGCGTTCGGGCAGGTCGGGCGCGACCTGAAGGCCCCCGGCCCGCAGCGCGAGCAGGCTCAGCTCGTGGCCGAGGGAGTCGTGCATGTCCTGCGCGATCCGCGCCCGCTCACGCAGTCGCGCCCGCTCCTCTGCGAGCCGCTGCTCCTCCTCCAGCCGGGCCGCCCGCAGCCAGCCCGCGGCGGTCAGCTCACGGCTCTGCCGCCAGTAGCGGCCGCCCAGCCAGGGCAGCACGCACCCGAAGACAAGGGTGCCGGTCATCACCAGCCACGGCGGGACCGGGTCGCCCCCGCCGAGCGCGATCCGCACGGTGCCGGCGGAGGCCACGGCGGCGAAGCCCAGGGCGGCGGGGCCGGTGCGCTCCGCCCGCAGCCCGAGCAGCAGGGCGAACACGGCGAGCGCGGGGCCGTAGGAGAGGCCGAACAGCGCGGGCGCGTCGGCCAGGCACAGCGCGGCCGTCAGGGCGAACGCGGCGAGGGGACGGCGGCGGGCGAGAGCGGTGGCTGCGGCGAGCACACCCGCCCCGGCCGCCTGCTGCCACACGGGGCGCGGCTCGCTCAGCCCGAGCCGGACGGCGCACAGCCCCGGGACGACGAGCCCCGCCCAGAGCAGGCAGCGCCCGGCGAGCGCGGCGGTACGGGCACGGTCCATGCGCCCGACGCTACAAGCGGCCGTCGGCCCGCCGCCCCTGCCGATCGTCAGGTCCCCCGTCACCCTCCGGGAGGGAACGGCACGCGTTCCCTCCCGCCGGGACGCTCGCGCCCTCCTCCCCCGTGCGGCCGCACGCACCTGGCCCCGCTCGGGGAACGAGGGGCCTCACCCCGTGGCGCTCGGCCGTCCACGCGGCCCGGCGTGGCAGGATCGACACGTCATGACTGCTCCCACGAAGCCCCCGTACGGCACCGCCGCCGATTCCGTGTCCGAGCGCGCTCCCGGTGAGCCGCTGCACTCCCCCGTCATCGACTGGTTCGACGAGCACGCCCGGGACCTTCCGTGGCGGCGCCCGGAGGCCGGCGCTTGGGGGGTGATGGTCAGTGAGTTCATGCTGCAGCAGACCCCGGTCAACCGGGTGCTGCCCGTCTACGAGCAGTGGTTGGCCCGGTGGCCGCGCCCCGCCGACCTCGCCGCCGAGGCGCCCGGCGAGGCCGTCCGCGCCTGGGGCCGGCTCGGCTACCCGCGCCGCGCCCTGCGGCTGCACGGAGCCGCCGTGGCCATAACGGAACGGCACGGCGGCGACGTGCCGTCCGACCACGCCCAGCTGCTGGCGCTGCCCGGCATCGGCGAGTACACCGCCGCGGCCGTGGCGTCGTTCGCCTACGGACAGCGGCACGCGGTGCTGGACACCAACGTCCGCCGGGTGTTCGCCCGCGCGGTCAGCGGCACGCAGTACCCGCCGAACGCCACCACCGCCGCCGAGCGCCGGCTCGCCCGCGCGCTGCTGCCGGAGGACGCGGCCACGGCCGCCCGGTGGGCCGCCGCCTCCATGGAGCTGGGCGCCCTCGTGTGCACGGCGAAGAACGAGGCGTGCCACCGCTGCCCGATCGCCGGGCAGTGCGCCTGGCGGCTGGCGGGCAAGCCCGCGCACGACGGGCCGCCGCGCCGCGGGCAGACGTACGCGGGCACCGACCGCCAGGTGCGCGGCCGGCTCCTCGCGGTGCTGCGGGAGGCGCACGGGCCGGTGCCGCAGGCGGCGCTGGACCGGGTGTGGCACGAGCCGGTGCAGCGGGCCCGCGCCCTGGACGGGCTGGTGTCGGACGGCCTGGTGGAGCCGATGCCGGGCGGTCTGTACCGGCTGCCGCTGAGCTGACCCGGGTCCCCGCCCGTCACACGGTTCACGCCCGTCGCATCGCGCATGACGGGCGTACCGCCCCATACCCGTACCGAACGCCTCTCCGCTTCGTCCCGTTCGTCCCTCCGTTACACAACCGACGGACACCCGAGGGCTGCTCGCAGGGTGCTCCGCACAGTGCCGTGACAACGCCTCCGTAGTTTCGGTCGCGTGCTCGACCGGAGCACACGAGACGGAACACGAGCGGTACGGCCGGCCCGCGGGGGCGGCCGGAACGGGGACCGGAAGGCGGTACACCATGGCGCAGGGCGAGGTGCTCGAGTTCGAGGAGTACGTCCGCACCCGGCAGGACGCGCTGCTGCGCAGCGCCCGGCGCCTGGTCCCGGATCCCGTCGAGGCGCAGGACCTGCTGCAGACCGCGCTGGTGCGCACGTACGGCCGCTGGGAGACCATCGAGGACAAGCGGCTGGCCGACGCCTATCTGCGCCGCGTCATGATCAACACGCGGACGGAGTGGTGGCGGGCGCGCAAGCTGGAGGAGGTGCCCACCGAGCAGCTCCCCGAGTCGCGCGTGGAGGACGCCACCGAGCAGTACGCGGACCGCGCCCTGCTGATGGACGTGCTGAAGGTCCTCGCCCCGAAGCAACGCACTGTCGTGGTGCTGCGACACTGGGAGCAGATGTCCACGGACGAGACGGCCGCCGCACTCGGCATGTCGGCCGGAACGGTCAAGAGCACGCTGCACCGGGCGCTGGCCCGGCTCCGGGAGGAGCTGGAGTCCCGCGAGTCGGACGCACGCGCGCTGGAGCGTGAGGAGCGGGAGCGTTGCGCGGCCTGACCGGCGCGGGGCCCGAACGGGCCCGGTCCACCGCCCGGACGGCGAGTACGGCGACGGCCGTGCTCGCCGCCGTTGTGCTGTTCGGGACCGGATGCGGCGCGGGCGGCACCGGCGCCCGCGACGAGGGCCCGGCGCGGGTGGACGGCGGGTCCGGCCCGGCCACCCCCGCCACCGCGTCCTCACCGACACCCGACCGGGTGGACGCGGTGCGGCTGATCAAGGGGGACCCGGCCGTGTCGGCCGAGGTGAAGCGGGAACTGAAGCCCTGCGTCGCCGACGAGTACCCGGTGGACGTCAGCTACGGCAACCTCACGGGCGAGGCCCGCGACGACGTCGTCGTCAACGTGCTGACCTGCGGTGACGCGGTCGGTATCGGCGCGTACGTGTACCGGCACCAGGGCGACGGCTACGTCAACGTGTTCAGCGCGGAGGAGCCGCCGGTCTACGCCGAGATCGACCGCGGGGAGCTGGTGGTGACCAAGCAGGTCTACGACCGCGGCGACCCGGTGTCGAGCCCGTCCGGCGAGGTCGTGATCACGTACCGCTGGCTCTCGGGCCGGTTCGACGAGAAGTACCGCACGCACAACGAGTACGGGCCGGTCGCCGGGCCGGCGCCGACACCGGCGCCGGAAGGCTGAGACACGGCTCACCGCGGGAACCGCCGGCGGGCCCTTGCACGATGAAGGGGGTGAACCCGTCGCGCGGCCGGTGCGTCCCGTGGGGTGAGCCACAGACACGAGGACCGGGCGGGTGCGGGGGCACACCCGGTCCGGGACCACACGAGAACTGAGAGCGACGGGATGGCAGACCAGACCCATGTCCTGTTCGTCGAGGACGACGACGTCATCCGTGAGGCCACCCAGCTCACGCTGGAGCGGGACGGCTTCGCGGTCACCGCGAAGCCCGACGGGCTGTCGGGTCTGGAGGCGTTCCGCTCCGACCGGCCGGACATCGCGCTCCTCGACGTCATGGTGCCCGGCCTGGACGGCGTCAGCCTGTGCCGGCGGATACGGGACGAGTCGACCGTCCCGGTGATCATGCTGTCGGCGCGGGCCGACGCCATCGACGTGGTGCTGGGCCTGGAGGCGGGCGCCGACGACTACGTGACCAAGCCGTTCGACGGCGCGGTCCTGGTCGCCCGGATCCGCGCGGTGCTGCGTCGCTTCGAGCGGGCGGGCGGCGCGGGCGCCGGGCAGGACGACGCGGACGGCGGGCCCGTGCTGGCCTTCGGCGAGCTGGAGATCGACACCGAGGGCATGGAGGTGCGCAAGGCCGGGCAGCCGGTCGCGCTCACCCCGACCGAGATGCGGCTGCTGCTGGAGTTCTCCGCGGCGCCGGGCACCGTCCTGAGCCGCGACAAGCTGCTGGAGCGGGTGTGGGAGTACGGCTGGGGCGGTGACACCCGGGTGGTCGACGTCCATGTGCAGCGGCTCCGCGCGAAGATCGGCCAGGACCGGATCGAGACGGTCCGCGGCTTCGGCTACAAGCTGAAGGCCTGAGCGTGCGGATGCGGGGACACCTCCGGCGCCTGGTGACGGCGTTCGTACGGCAGGCCGGCATCGGCGCCGGCCTGAGATGGAAGCTCAGCGCGGCCATCGCGCTGGTCGGCGCGCTGGTGGCGGTCGCGCTCAGCCTGGTCGTGCACAACGCGGCCCGGGTGTCGATGCTGGACAACGCGCGCGACCTGGCCGACGAGCGCATCATGATCGCCCAGCGGAACTACGAACTGTCCGGGCGGCTGAACTTCCCCAACACCAAGATCGACGACCCTCAGCTGCCGGCGGAGCTGCGCGCCAAGGTCGAGGAGGGCCGCCGCGCCACCTACGTCGCCGACCGGGGCGGCGCGCCGGACATCTGGGCGGCCGTGCCTTTGAAGAACGGGCACGTGATGTCGCTGCACTCCGGCTTCACCGACCGCAGCTCGGACATCCTCAAGGACCTCGACCAGGCCCTGTGGATCGGCTCCCTCGCGACCGTGCTCGGCGGCTGCGCGCTCGGCGTGCTCATCGGCGGGCACCTGTCCCGGCGGCTGCGCAAGGCGGCCACGGCGGCCAACCGGGTCGCGGGGGGCGAGACGGGCGTACGGGTGCGGGACGCCATCGGCGGGGTGGTGCGGGACGAGACCGACGACCTGGCCAGCGCGGTCGACGCCATGGCGGACGCGCTGCGGCAGCGGCTGGAGGCCGAGCGCCGGGTGACCGCCGACATCGCCCACGAGCTGCGCACCCCGGTGACCGGCCTGCTCACCGCGGCGGAGCTGCTGCCGCCGGGCCGGCCCACGGAGCTGGTGCAGGACCGGGCGCGGGCGATGCGCACCCTCGTCGAGGACGTCCTGGAGGTCGCCCGGCTCGACAGCGCCTCCGAACGGGCCGAGCTGCAGGACATCCTGCTCGGCGAGTTCGTCGCCCGCCGGGTCGCGGCGAAGGACCCGGACGTGGTCGTGCGGGTGATGCACGAGTCGGAGGTCACCACCGACCCGCGGCGGCTGGAGCGGGTGCTGTTCAACCTGCTCGCCAACGCGGCGCGGCACGGGGCTCCGCCCGTCGAGGTCACCGTGGAGGGGCGGGTCGTCCGGGTCCGCGACCACGGGCCGGGCTTCCCGGAGGACCTGCTCGCCGAGGGGCCGAGCCGCTTCCGCACCGGCAGCGCGGACCGGGCGGGCCGGGGTCACGGCCTGGGCCTGACCATCGCGGCCGGTCAGGCCCGCGTCCTGGGCGCCCGCCTGACCTTCCGCAACGTGCGCCCGCCGGGCGCCCCGCCCGACACGCCCCCCGAGGGCGCCGCGGCCGTCCTGTGGCTCCCGGAACACGCCCCGACGAACACGGGGAGCTATCCGGTGCTGGGGCAGTGAGAAGGGGCTTCCGGGGCGCCCGGGAAACCCCGTGACGGCGCGAGGGCGCCCCGGAAGTTGCCCGCGTCTCAGACCGTCTCAGGCGCCGCCACGGGAGCGTCCTCCCGCTGGGGACCCGCGCCCTTCAGCGGCACCTCCCTGACGAAGACCGCCGCCGCCAGCGACAGCACGGCGACGACCGCGCCCAGCAGGAACGCCCCGTGCGTGCCGGAGGAGACCGCGTGCTGGTACGCCTCGCGGGCGGCCTCCGGCAGCTTCGCCAGGCTCGCCGCGTCGAGCTGGGCGGACTGCTCGGTCACCTTGGAGCCCAGTGCGCCCGCCCGCTCCGCCATGACGTCCTGGACACGGTGGTTGAACAGCGCGCCCATGACCGCGACACCGAACGACGAGCCGAGGGTGCGGAACAGGGTGGTGGTGGAGGACGCCACGCCCATGTCCTTCAACTCCACGCTGTTCTGGGCGACCAGCATGGTGATCTGCATCAGACAGCCCATGCCGAGGCCGACCACGGCCATGAAGACGCCGGAGGTGAGGCGGGAGGTGCCGGTGTCCATCGTCGACAGCAGGTACAGGCCGACGATCAGCAGCGCGCTGCCGACCACCGGGAAGACCTTGTAGCGGCCGGTGTTCGTGGTCACCCGGCCCGCGACCATCGAGGTGACCAGCATCGCGCCGAGCATCGGCAGGAGCAGCAGACCGGAGTTGGTCGCCGAGGCGCCCTGCACGGACTGCTGGTACAGCGGCAGGAAGAGCGTCGCGCCGAACATCACGAAGCCCACGATGAAGCCGATGACGGACATCAGCGTGAAGTTGCGGCTGCGGAAGATGTGCAGCGGCACCACCGGCTCGGCGGCCCGGGTCTGCCAGAACACGAAGCCGACCAGGGACGCGACGCCGAGGGCGGTCAGCTCCATGATCCGCGTGGAGGTCCAGGCGTACTCGGTGCCGCCCCAGGTGGTGACCAGCACGATCGCCGTGATGCCGACGGTCAGCAGCGCGACGCCGAGGTAGTCGATGCCCGCCTGTGACCGCTTCCTCGGCAGGTGCAGCACCGCGCCGATCGCGGCAAGGGCGATCACGCCGAGCGGCAGGTTGATGTAGAAGGCCCAGCGCCAGCCCCAGTTGTCGGTGATGGTGCCGCCGACGAGCGGCCCGCCGATCATCGCGAGGGCCATCACGGCGGCCATCATGCCCTGGTACTTGCCGCGCTCCCGGGGCGGGATCAGGTCGCCGATGATCGCCATGACGCCGACCATCAGACCGCCCGCGCCGAGGCCCTGCACCGCGCGGAAGGCGATGAGCTGCCCCATGTCCTGCGCCATGCCGCTGAGCGCGGAGCCGATCAGGAAGATCACGATGGAGGTGATGAACGCGCCCTTGCGGCCGTACATGTCGCCGACCTTGCCCCACACCGGGGTGGAGGCCGCGGTGGCCAGCGTGTACGCCGTGACCACCCAGGAGAGGTGCTCCAGGCCTCCCAGTTCGCCCACGATCGTCGGCATCGCCGTGCCGATGATCATGTTGTCGAGCATCGCGAGCATCATCGCGATCATGAGGGCGAGCAGCACCACCCGCACGCTCCGCGGCTGCTTCACGCCGTCCGACGGTGCGGCCCCCGCCGCCACTGTGTCCGCCATGGATCCCACTCCCCCGGCCACCCTCGGTGGCCCGTCTTTACTTACTTGCCGCCCGGCTAGTTGACTTCGACGCGAAGCTACTCGCGCAACTAGCCGGGCGTCAAGTAAGTTTTCGTCAAGAGGGTCCGAGGGGAAAGATGGGCGGCACCATGGACGGCACCAAGCAGCGGCGCCGCGGGAACACCCGCCAGCGCATCCAGGAAGTGGCGCTCGGACTCTTCGCCGAGCAGGGCTACGAGAAGACCTCGCTGCGCGAGATCGCCGAGCGGCTGGACGTCACCAAGGCGGCGCTCTACTACCACTTCAGGACCAAGGAAGAGATCCTCGTATCCATCTTCGAGGATCTCTCCCGGCCGATCGAGGATCTGATCGAGTGGGGACGCCGGCAGCCGCACTCACTGGAGACCAAACAGGAGATCATCCGCCGCTACAGCGCGGCGCTGATGGAGGCCGCCCCGCTCTTCCGCTTCATGCAGGAGAACCAGGCGACGATTCGCGAGCTGAGCATCGGCGACATGTTCAAGACGAAGATGCTCGGACTGCGGGACATCCTCATCGACCCCGACGCCGACCTGGTCGACCAGGTGCGCTGCGTCAGCGCCCTTTTCACGCTGCACGCCGGGATGCATGTCCTCCAGGAAGTCGAAAGCGACCCCGGGAAGCGGCGGGAAGCCGTTCTCGAGGTCGCCGTCGATCTGGTCACCCAGGCCCACCGGCACACGGCGGGCGACTAGGCGGTCGCTTCGGTCCGCTCCCCGCGGATCAGACCGTCACGCCGTGGTTGCGCAGGAACTTCGCCGG
This sequence comes from Streptomyces sp. BJ20, assembly GCF_022869105.1. Lineage (NCBI taxonomy): Bacteria > Bacillati > Actinomycetota > Actinomycetes > Kitasatosporales > Streptomycetaceae > Streptomyces > Streptomyces sp. BJ20. Next base: position 360,185 of record NZ_CP094918.1, on the reverse strand, counting down.
GTCGACGGCGGAGCCGTAGTTCGGGGTGGTGCGGATCTCGAAGTGCAGGTGGGGGCCGCTGGAGTTGCCGGTGTTGCCGGACGAGGCGATCTTCTGGCCGGTCTTGACGACCTGGCCGACCTTCACGTTCACGGACGACAGGTGGGCGTACTGGGAGTACGTCTTGTTGCCGTGCTTGATCACGATGGCGTTGCCGTACGCGGGGCCGTCACCGGCGCCGTTGCCGCCGGCCTTCACGACCGTGCCGCCGTGGGCGGCCATCACCGGGGTGCCGGTCGGGACCGCGTAGTCCTGGCCGGAGTGCTTGTGCGCCCACATGCCGCCGTTCTGCGCGAAGCTCGCCGACAGCTTGTAGGACTTCACCGGGTCGATCCAGGAGGCGGCCTTCTTCTTGGCCGCGGCCTTCGCCGCCTTCTTGGCCTGCGCGGCCTTGGCGGCAGCGGCCTTCTTCGCCTCGGCGGCCTTCTGCGCCTTGTCGGCCTGCGCCTGGACGGCCTTCGCCTGCGCCTCGGCGGCCTTGGACTGGGCGGCCGCCTGCGCCTGTACGGCGCCGGCCGCACCGGAGGCGGCCGTGTTGTCGACGGCGGCCGCGACCCCGACTCCCAGGACGACCGAGGTGCCCAGGCCGGCGGCCAGGACGGCCGCACGGGTACGGGTGGCGGACGTGCGGGGGAAACGGGACGTGACGCGCTCGAACATCGAAACCTCATGGGGGAGGGGGCAGAGGGAAACCACCGGCTCACGGGACCCGTGGCGTGGTGGCCATTCAGTGGTAACCCTTTCGCCCGAAACGCCGCAAAGGTGTGATCTACGACGGAAATTCGTAGATACCGACCGAGATATGCGGCCCCTGAGATGCGCCTCACAGGGGCCGAAAGCCCCATTTCAAGCCGATCGCTCGCGTTTTCGCCCTGAATGTCCGATACGGTTTCGGTGTCCCGCTACTATTCCGGGCCGTACGTGACGTAGGTCCTGTGCGGCACATCACCGGCGGAGTGAAAAAGCGGGTGCAGAAATGTGGCGCAGGCCTCTGGTGACCTACCGTCCGGTAACCCTACGGTTCACCTCGCGTCACCCTCGCACACGAGCATGCACACGACATGTTGGCAGCGTCACGGACGTGAGAGGACCCCCACGACATGAGAAGCCGACGCTCCTGGTTGCGTCGCGTATCGGTGACCGCCGTCTCCGCGACCGCCCTGGTGGCCCTTGCCGTACCCGCCGAGGCCACACCCTCCGCAGCGGCACCCACGACGGCCACCGCCGCCCTCCCGGCCACCGCCCCCGCCCTCGCGGCGGACGTCGACTACGACACCTGGCAGCGCGACTGCCGTGCCGTCATGGACCAGGCCCTGCCCTATGTGAAGCAGCGCATCGCCGACGCCCGGCCGGGCGAGAAGCAGGCGATCGTCCTCGACATCGACAACACCGCGCTGGAGACCGACTTCGGCTTCAGCTTCCCGCAGCCCGCCAACAAGCCGGTCCTGGAGGTCGCCCGGTACGCCGAGGAGCGCGGCGTCACCCTGTTCTTCGTCACCGCCCGCCCCGGCATCATCTACGCGCCCACCGAGTGGAACCTCGACCACGTCGGCTACGAGTCCTCCGGCCTGTACGTCCGCAGCCTCATCGACCTCTTCCGGAACGTCGCCGAGTACAAGACCGCGCAGCGCGTCGACATCGAGCGCAAGGGCTACACGATCATCGCCAACATCGGCAACAGCGCCACCGACCTCTCCGGCGGCCACGCCGAGCGCACCTTCAAGCTCCCGGACTACGGCGGCCAGCTCTCCTGACCGCCCGCGGAAACAGCCAAGGGGCCGGCACCCTCGCGGGTGCCGGCCCCTTTCACAGGCCGTGAGGCAGGGCGCTTACGCGTCCTTGCTCAGGTTCGGACCGGCGCCGCCGGCCGCCTGCTCGATCGGCGGGACGTCGGGCAGGGCCGACTTCTCCTCGCCGCGGAAGGTGAAGGTCTGGTTCTCGCCCTCGCCCTCGGTGTCCACGACCACGATGTGACCGGGACGCAGCTCGCCGAAGAGGATCTTCTCCGACAGCGAGTCCTCGATCTCCCGCTGGATGGTCCGGCGCAGCGGCCGGGCGCCCAGGACGGGGTCGTAGCCCTTCTTGGACAGCAGCTCCTTGGCGGACTGGGAGAGCTCGATGCCCATGTCCCGGTCCTTCAGACGCTCGTCCACCTTGTCGATCATCAGGTCGACGATCCGCAGGATGTCGCCCTGGGTCAGCTGCGGGAAGACCACCACGTCGTCGACGCGGTTGAGGAACTCGGGCCGGAAGTGCTGCTTGAGCTCGTCCGAGACCTTGTTCTTCATGCGCTCGTAGTTGGTCTTCGTGTCGCCCGCGGCGGCGAAGCCCAGGTTGAAGCCCTTGGAGATGTCCCGGGTGCCGAGGTTGGTCGTCATGATGATGACCGTGTTCTTGAAGTCCACGACCCGGCCCTGGGAGTCGGTCAGGCGACCGTCCTCCAGGATCTGCAGCAGCGAGTTGAAGATGTCCGGGTGGGCCTTCTCGACCTCGTCGAAGAGGACGACCGAGAACGGCTTGCGGCGCACCTTCTCCGTCAGCTGGCCACCCTCCTCGTAGCCCACGTAGCCGGGGGGCGAACCGAAGAGACGCGACACCGTGTGCTTCTCGCTGAACTCCGACATGTCGAGGGAGATCAGCGCGTCCTCGTCGCCGAAGAGGAACTCCGCGAGCGCCCTGGACAGCTCCGTCTTACCGACACCGGACGGACCGGCGAAGATGAACGAGCCGCCCGGACGCTTCGGGTCCTTCAGACCGGCGCGCGTACGGCGGATCGCCTTGGACAGCGCCTTGACGGCGTCGTCCTGGCCGATGACCCGCTTGTGCAGCTCCTCCTCCATGCGGAGCAGGCGGCTGGACTCCTCCTCGGTCAGCTTGAAGACCGGGATGCCGGTGGCGGTCGCGAGGACCTCGGCGATCAGCTCGCCGTCGACCTCGGCGACGACGTCCATGTCGCCGGCCTTCCACTCCTTCTCCCGCTTCGCCTTGGCGGCCAGGAGCTGCTTCTCCTTGTCGCGCAGCGAGGCGGCCTTCTCGAAGTCCTGCGAGTCGATCGCGGACTCCTTGTCGCGGCGGACGCCTGCGATCTTCTCGTCGAACTCGCGCAGGTCCGGCGGCGCGGTCATCCGGCGGATGCGCATCCGGGAACCGGCCTCGTCGATCAGGTCGATCGCCTTGTCCGGCAGGAAGCGGTCCGAGATGTAGCGGTCGGCCAGGGTGGCGGCCTGGACCAGCGCCTCGTCCGTGATGGAGACGCGGTGGTGCGCCTCGTAGCGGTCGCGCAGGCCCTTGAGGATCTCGATCGTGTGCGGCAGGGACGGCTCGGCGACCTGGATGGGCTGGAAGCGGCGCTCGAGGGCCGCGTCCTTCTCCAGGTGCTTGCGGTACTCGTCCAGCGTGGTCGCACCGATGGTCTGCAGCTCGCCGCGGGCCAGCATCGGCTTGAGGATGCTCGCCGCGTCGATCGCGCCCTCGGCGGCGCCCGCGCCGACCAGCGTGTGCAGCTCGTCGATGAACAGGATGATGTCGCCGCGGGTGCGGATCTCCTTGAGCACCTTCTTCAGGCGCTCCTCGAAGTCACCGCGGTAGCGGGAGCCGGCCACCAGGGCGCCGAGGTCCAGGGTGTAGAGGTGCTTGTCCTTGAGGGTCTCGGGCACCTCGCCCTTGACGATGGCCTGGGCGAGGCCCTCGACGACGGCGGTCTTGCCGACGCCGGGCTCACCGATCAGCACCGGGTTGTTCTTGGTACGGCGGGACAGCACCTGCATGACCCGCTCGATCTCCTTCTCGCGCCCGATGACCGGGTCGAGCTTGGACTCACGAGCGGCCTGGGTGAGGTTCCGGCCGAACTGGTCGAGGACCAGGGACGTGGAGGGCGTGCCCTCCGCAGGACCGCCGGCGGTGGCGGTCTCCTTGCCCTGGTAACCGGAGAGCAGCTGGATCACCTGCTGCCGCACGCGGTTCAGATCAGCGCCCAGCTTGACCAGGACCTGGGCGGCGACGCCCTCGCCCTCACGGATCAGGCCGAGCAGGATGTGCTCCGTGCCGATGTAGTTGTGGCCCAGCTGAAGGGCCTCGCGGAGCGACAGCTCCAGGACCTTCTTGGCACGGGGGGTGAAGGGGATGTGACCCGACGGGGCCTGCTGGCCCTGCCCGATGATCTCCTCCACCTGCTGGCGGACCGCCTCGAGCGAAATCCCGAGGCTCTCAAGGGCCTTGGCGGCGACACCCTCACCCTCGTGGATCAGGCCCAGGAGGATGTGCTCGGTGCCGATGTAGTTGTGGTTGAGCATCCGGGCTTCTTCCTGAGCCAGGACGACAACCCGCCGCGCGCGGTCGGTGAACCTCTCGAACATCGTTAATCGCTCCTCAGAGCGGTCAGGCAGTGGGGGGAACTTCCCCTCCCTGTCCTTCCGCAGCTTAGTCCCGCAAGCGGGGACCGCTCATTCCAACTGCCGACACCGTCGATGGCCTCCTGACCCCGCTCACGCCGACATCTGCTCCAACCCGATGGTGCGAGACGATGTTCCCGCAGGCCAGGCAGTTACCCCCTTCGCCAGTACGCCCGTGGCGAACGGGAGCCTTCCCGCCCTGCGTGTCGCCCCCTCCCACTAGGGATGTCTTACCCGCTGCGACTGACTGTCCATGCCGAGTGCACGGGTTCCCTCCGCTACGGGCGAACAACCTTGCGCCCTGCTTCACCCCCGCGCGCCCTCATGTTCGACACCGTGCGCGCACGTCCAGACACCCAGCGTAACTCCGAGGGTCGTCGTGCGTTGCCCCGGGCATGGCCGGTCTCCGCTCCGCCGCCCTCCCGTCGCCCCGCCGGCCGGACCTGTCCGCCCGCGAGGTGGGCGAGAGGCGTCACGGCGACCGGACGCGCTCCTGGTACGAGAACGTCCTGGGATGGCCCACGGTGCCCGGTGTTCCGCCGCGGCTGACGGTGGGCGTGCGCTTCGACGTCCTGGACGTGCCCGCGGAGGCGGGCCGTGCGGCGCTGGAGCGGCTGGGCCCGGCCGCGGAGGGTTTCCCGGTCGCCGTCCAAGGGGGCCGGATGCGGCTGCTGATCGCGGCGGGGGGCGCCGACGAGGTGCCGGGCCTGCTGGAGTGGCTGGAGTGGGGCGGGCTGGGTCTCGACCTGCGGGCGCTCGGCGGGGGCCTCATGGACGCCCCCGCCCCGTGGACCGCCGGGGCCGGGCCGGACGCACCGCGTGGACACCGGGCCGCGGGGCGTCCCGGAGACGGGCGCGCGGGCAGTCCGCAGGGGGCCGCCGTCTGGCTGCGGCCCCCCGAGCCGGGTCGCGAGACGGTGGCCTCGCTGCCGACGCTGCCGGCGATGGGCACGAGGAGCCCGCGAGGGGTCGGTGACGGCCCCCCGGACCTCGTGCGTCTGGTCAGCACCGTGGCGACGCAGATCCACCGCGTACGCCTGCGGTGCTCCGGTACGGGCGCCGCCGTGCGGGGTGTGGGTCAGCCGTTGGCGCTCTCGTAGGCCTCGCGGATGGACGCGGGGACGCGGCCGCGGTCGTTCACCTCGTAGCCGTTCTCCTTGGCCCAGGCGCGGATGGCCGCGGTGTCCTGGCTGCCGCCCGAGGAGGAACGCGCCTTTCCGCGCCCGCCGGAAGCGCGGCCCCCGGTACGACGACCGCCCTTCACGTAAGGCTCGAGAAGGCCGCGGAGCTTCTCCGCGTTGGCGGTGGTGAGATCGATCTCGTAGGTCTTGCCGTCCAACGCGAACGTCACGGTCTCGTCCGCCTCGCCGCCGTCGAGGTCGTCGACAAGAAGGACCTGAACCTTCTGTGCCACCGGATTTCCTTTCATCGATAACTTGAGGGCCGGGGTGAGCCGGCGTCCGCCGTATCGCCGCCCCTTGTTATATGCAGTACTGCAGTACCTCGGAAAGCAAACCGCTTTTGCCGTAAAAACACAAACCCCCGGCAGAGGACAGACGGCCGCGCACACCCCGGAAACATGCGCGTTTCGGACATAGGGCACCCGCATAGGAGCCCTGACGCGGATCACAGATGCAGAAGCATCCGGCTGTTGCCCAGGGTGTTCGGTTTCACGCGTTCGAGACCCAGGAACTCCGCGACACCCTCGTCATAGGAGCGCAGCAACTCCGCGTACACATCGCGGTCGACGGGCGTCTCGCCGATCTCCACGAAGCCGTGCTTGCCGAAGAAGTCCACTTCGAAGGTCAGACAGAAAACGCGTCGAACACCGAGCCAGCGGGCCGTCTGCAGCAACTTCTCCAGCAGGCGGTGGCCCACGCCCGCGCCCTTCAGGCCCGGCTTCACGGCGAGAGTGCGCACCTCCGCGAGGTCTTCCCACATCACGTGCAGGGCGCCGCAGCCGACGACCTCCGCGTTGTCGTCCCGTTCCGCGACCCAGAACTCCTGGATGTCCTCGTAAAGCGTCACCGTGGCTTTGTCGAGCAGGATGCCCCGGCGGACGTAGTCGTCCAGGAGGCGGCGTACAGCCGGAACATCGCTGGTGCGCGCCCGTCGCACGGTGAGGGCATTTGCGGTGACTTCGGGGCTGTCTGCTGACATGGACGGACGCTATCGCCCGCCGGGCTCGTCACGAGAGGCGGGGTTCTCGCCGGCGGGAGTGCCGGCGTCGCCGTCGTCGGTTTCAGGGGTTTCAGGGAGCTGGACGATCCGCATGGCGTCCTGGAGAGCCCGCCGCTGTTCCTCGCTCATCATGCCGAAGAACGCGACGAGAGCCGCGGCGGCGTTGTCGCTCCGTGACCACGCCTCGTTCATGAGGGCGGCGGCGTAGGCGGCGCGAGTGGAGACGGCCTCATATCGATAGGCGCGCCCTTCGGACTCGCGGCGCACCCAGCCCTTCTGATGGAGATTGTCCATAACGGTCATCACCGTGGTGTACGCGATGGACCGTTCCTTCTGGAGATCTTCCAGGACTTCCCGAACGGTCACCGGGCGGTTCCACTTCCAGACCCGCGTCATGACCGCGTCTTCGAGTTCTCCCAATGGGCGAGGCACAACTCAGAACAATAGTGGGAGATCCCGGCAATGGCGTGCCGGACGTGCGTGATACCTGGCGAACCACGACAAAAGGGGCGTACGACGGCGGGTCGTACGCCCCTGAGGGGCCGGGGTGGCCCCGGTCAGGCGTCGGTCTTGGCGGCGGGCGAGCCTTCCGCCCGGGCGAGGGCCGCGTCGACGGCGGCGTCCTCCTTGGTCTTGTTGGCGCCGCCCTGCGTCTTCACGATGACGCGGATCACGCCGATGAAGAAGACGGCCATGACGACCGGGGGCAGGAGCGCGGAGACGTAGTCCATGCGTCCAGAGTAGCCAGGCGGGCGGGTCAGCCGGCGGCCAGGTGCCGGTCCGGCGGCGGCGTGGCGGGTTTGCGCCGGGGGAAGACCTCGCCGGGCGTGGGCACGGGCCGCCGGGTCGGACGGGGGGTGCCGGGGGCGGGCGCGGGGCTGGGGTTCGGCGCGGGGTGCGGAGCCGAGGGCCGCTTCTCGGGCTTCTTCTGCGGCTCCCCGCGCTCCTGCTCCTGGCCCGCGGAGGCCAGCCCCCCGGGCAGGGCGGTCAGACGGACGCGTTCGCAGTGCCGCAGGAGGGTGGCGGCGGTGGGGTTGCCGCGCAGGGCGCGCAGGGCGGCCAGATCGTCCGGCTGGGGCCGGTAGCCGGCGCCCAGCGCCTCCTCGAGGAGCGCGAGGTAGCCGACGGCGGTACCGGGGAGGGCGGCGCGGTAGCGGCTGAGGTCGGCCACCAGAAAGGCGCGCAGCCGGGCGCTCTCGCGCGTCGCCTCGTCGAGGGACGCGGCGAGGCGCAGGCAGTCCTGGACGTCGTCGGCCGTGGCCGGGCTGGGGTGCAGGGCGAGGGCGAGGGCGCGGCGGAGCACACGCAGCTCCTCCGCACCGAACGCCAGGCCGCCGCGGGATCCGTAGGGCGTGGGCATGCTGCGACGATACGCGCTAATCAGACAAATCCACCCAAAGATCGTCAGTGTGGCGCGTCCACCACCCGGGTGGGCGGGGGTGTGGGGCACCTCCGCACCGCCGCAGAGGTCGCGCCCCGGGCACGAGGGCCGCCCCAGGGGCACGACTGCCCGCAGCCACGGCGTCCCCCAGGGGGGCGCGGGGAACTGCGCGCCCAGCCACCGACGACCCGCACCCGGCGCTGCAAAGGTGCCGCTGCGCCCACCCGTGCCGCCCCAGGGGCACGACTGCCCGCAGCCGCGGCGTCCCCCAGGGGGGCGCGGGGAACTGCGCGACCGGCCACCGACGCCCCGCAGCTGCGGGAGCTGCCCGCCCGGCAGCTGCGCTCGCTACATCCGGGACACGTTGCGTTCGTAGACCAGGCGGAGGCCGATCAGGGTCAGCCAGGGTTCGTGTTCGTCGATGACCGTCGCCTCGCCCAGGACCATCGGGGCGAGGCCGCCCGTGGCGATGACCGTGACGTCGTCCGGGTCGTCGGCCAGTTCCCGCGCCATGCGGTTGACCACGCCGTCGACCTGGCCGGCGAAGCCGTAGACGATGCCGGACTGCATCGCCGCGACCGTGTTCTTGCCGATCACGGTGCGGGGCCGGGCCACCTCGATCTTGCGGAGCTGGGCGGCCTTGACGCCGAGCGCCTCGACCGAGATCTCGATGCCGGGCGCGATGACCCCGCCGACGTACTCCCCGCGCGCGGAGACCGCGTCGAACGTCGTCGCCGTGCCGAAGTCGACGACGATCGCCGGGCCGCCGTACAGCTCGTTGGCGGCCACCGCGTTGATGATGCGGTCGGCTCCGACCTCCTTGGGGTTGTCGAACTGGATCGGCACGCCCGTCTTCACGCCCGGCTCCACGAGGACCGCGGGCACGTCACCGTAGTAGCGGCGGGTGACCTCGCGCAGTTCGTGCAGCACGGACGGGACGGTCGCGCAGATGGCGATGCCGTCGATGCCGTCGCCCAGCTCCTCGCCCAGCAGCGGGTGCATGCCCATCAGGCCCTGGAGGAGCACGGCCAGCTCGTCCGCCGTGCGCCGCGCGTCCGTGGAGATGCGCCAGTGCTCGACGATCTCGTCGCCGTCGAACAGACCGAGAACGGTGTGCGTGTTGCCCACGTCGATGGTCAGCAGCATGGCCGGTCCTACTCCGCGGCGCGCAGGTCGAGGCCGATGTCGAGAATCGGCGAGGAGTGGGTGAGGGCGCCCACGGCGAGGTAGTCGACGCCCGTGTCGGCGTACGCCTTCGCGCCTGCCAGGGTGAGACGTCCGGACGCCTCCAGCGCCGCGCGGCCGTCGACGAGGGACACCGCCTCCTCGCACTCGCCGGGCGTGAAGTTGTCCAGCAGGATCAGGTCGGCGCCCGCGTCCAGCACCTCGCGGAGCTGGTGCAGGGTGTCGACCTCGACCTCGATCGGGACGTCCGGGAAGCGGTCGCGGACGGCCTCGAAGGCCTGCGCGACGCCGCCCGCGGCCACCACGTGGTTGTCCTTGACCAGCGCCGCGTCCGACAGGGACATGCGGTGGTTGACGCCGCCTCCGCAGCGCACGGCGAACTTCTCCAGGCTGCGCAGCCCCGGCGTGGTCTTGCGGGTGTCGCGCACCTTCGCCCTGGTGCCCTCCAGCGCGTCCGCCCACGCGCGCGTGGCGGTGGCGATGCCGGAGAGCCGGCACAGCAGGTTCAGCGCGCTGCGCTCGGCGGTGAGGATGTCGCGGGTGCGGGTGGTGACGGACAGCAGCACCTGGCCGGCCTCGACCCGGTCGCCGTCCTCCACGTGCCGCTCGACCTCGAACTCATCGGTGCAGACGATCGACATGACCGCCTCGGCGACCCGGAGACCGGCCACCGTGCCCGCCTCGCGGGCGGTGAAGTCGGCGGTGGCGACGGCGTCCTCGGGGATGGTCGCGACCGTGGTCACGTCCACGCCGTGCGCCAGGTCCTCCTGGAGGGCCACGTTGGCGATGTCCTCGACCTCGACGGGGTCGAGCCCCGCGTCGGCCAGGAGCTGGGCGAGCGCGGGGTCGAGCCCGCACTCCAGGTACGTGTCCTCCTCGCCTGCGCCGCAGGCGCAGCCGTCGCCACAGCCGCCGGAGGAGACGAGGGGAAGGTCGGGGGTGGTCACTGCTGTCACTGCTCCTGGGCCTGAGGGAGGGTCGGGGGGAAGTCTGTGGTCTCGGTGGTGCGCACCGCCAGCGATCGGTCGGGATTCAGCCGTACGACGATGTGACGGCGCCACGCCGTGTCGTCGCGCTCGGGCCGGTCCTCGCGCCAGTGGCAGCCGCGGGTCTCCTCGCGCAGCCGCGCCGCCGCCACGAGCACGCGGGCGACGCACAGCAGGTTGGTGGCCTCCCACGTGTCGACGCCGGGCTCGGCGGTCTTGCCGTTCTCGTCGAGGGCGTCGCGCGCGTCGGTGTGCAGCCGGTGCAGACTGTCGGCGGCCTCGGCGAGGGACGCCTCGGAGCGCAGCACGCCCGCTCCGCGGGTCATGGTCCGCTGGACGGCGAAGCGCGCCTCGGACGGGAGCAGCGGGTGCGCGGGGCGCTCCGCCGTGGGCAGCGGCTGCGGCACGCGCGCGCGGAGGCCGGTGGCGGCGATGTCGGCGGCGATGCGCTCGGCGTAGACGAGGCCCTCGAGGAGCGAGTTGGACGCGAGCCGGTTGGCGCCGTGCACGCCGGTGCAGGCGACCTCCCCGCACGCGTAGAGGCCAGGCACCGTGGTGCGGCCGTGGGAGTCGGTGCGGACGCCGCCGGAGGCGTAGTGGGCGGCCGGGGCGACCGGGACGGGCTGGGTGACGGGGTCGATCCCGTGGGCGCGGCAGGCGGCCAGGATGGTCGGGAACCGGTTCTCCCACATCTCGGCGCCGAAGTGACGGGCGTCGAGGTACATGTGCTCGGCGTCGTGGTCCAGCATGCGGCGCACGATGCCCTTGGCGACGACGTCGCGGGGCGCCAGCTCCGCCAGCTCGTGCTGCCCGAGCATGAAGCGCACGCCGTCGGCGTCCACCAGGTGGGCGCCCTCGCCTCGCACCGCCTCGGAGACCAGCGGCTGCTGCCCCTCCGCGTCCGGGCCGAGGAACAGCACCGTGGGGTGGAACTGGACGAACTCCAGGTCGCTCACCTCGGCGCCCGCGCGCAACGCGAGGGCGACGCCGTCGCCGGTGGATACGGCCGGGTTGGTGGTCGCGGAGAACACCTGGCCCATGCCGCCGGTGGCGAGTACCACGGCGGGCGCGTGGACCGCGCCCACGCCGTCGTGCCGGCCCTCGCCCATGACGTGCAGGGTGACGCCGGCGGTGCGGCCCTCGGCGTCGGTGAGCAGGTCGAGCACGAGCGCGTTCTCGATGGTGCGCATCCCCCGTGCGCGGACCGCCTCGACCAGGGCGCGGGAGATCTCCGCGCCGGTGGCGTCCCCGCCCGCGTGGGCGATGCGGCGCCGGTGGTGGCCGCCCTCACGGGTGAGTTCCAGACCGCCGTCGCCGGCCTTGTCGAACTGCGCGCCGGTCGCGATGAGCCGCCGTACGGCGTCGGGGCCCTCGGTGACCAGGATGCGCACCGCCTCCTCGTCGCACAGGCCCGCGCCGGCGACCAGGGTGTCGTCGAGGTGCTGCTCGGGGGTGTCGCCCTCGCCGAGTGCCGCGGCGATGCCGCCCTGCGCCCACCGGGTGGAGCCGTCGTCGAGGCGGGCCTTGGTGACGACCACGGTCGTCAGCCCCGCGGCCTCGCAGCGGAGGGCGGCGGTGAGGCCCGCGACCCCGGAGCCGACGACCACGACGTCCGCGTCGATGGACCACCCGGGCGCGGGCGCGTACAGGCGGGGCCGAGCGTGAAGCGCTCCCGCCCGGGGGTCGTGGGCGACGGGCGGGCGTATGCCTGTGCTGGTCACGAGGCGTCTCCGAACGTTCCGAAGGTCAGGGGGATGTTGTCGATCAGCCGGGTGGCGCCCACCCGCGCGGCGACCGCGAGGACGGCCTCGCCGGTGAAGTCGTCGCCGATGTCGGTGAAGTCCGACGGGTCGACCAGCGCCAGGTAGTCCGGCGTCAGCGGCGGATCCAGGCGGGCGGCCTCGTCCAGCACCAGGCGGGCGGCGGCGCGGATCGCGGCGGGCCCGCCGGCGGTGGTGGCCACGGCGTGCGCGTCGGCCGCGGCGCGGGACTCGCCGATCGCGCTGAGCGCCTCGGCACGCGCCCGCGAGGCGGGCACCTCGCGGGCGCGTGCGCGCAGCGCCTCCTGTGCGGCGTGCCGGTCACGGCCCGCGAACAGGGCCTGCGACAGGGCGAGCGCGGTGCGCCGCTCGGCGGGCGACAGGTAGCGGTTGCGGCTGGACAGGGCGAGCCCGTCCTCCTCACGGACGGTGGGGACTCCGACGATCTCCACGCCGAAGTTCAGGTCGCGCACCATGCGCCGGATCAGGGCGAGCTGCTGGGCGTCCTTCTGCCCGTAGAGGGCGACGTCGGGGCGGGTGAGGTGCAGCAGCTTCGCCACGACGGTGAGCATGCCGTCGAAGTGGCCGGGGCGGGCGGCGCCCTCCAGCCGCTCGCCCATGGGGCCGGCGCTGATCCTCACCTGGGGTTCGCCGCCGGGGTACACCTCGTCGACGGACGGGGCGAACACGGCGTCCGCGCCGGACGTCCCGGCCAGCTCGACATCGGCGTCCAGGGTGCGCGGGTAGCGGTCCAGGTCCTCGCCCGCGCCGAACTGGAGCGGGTTGACGAAAACGGTGACGACGACCTCGCCCTCGGGCCCGGCGATCTTCCGGGCGGTGCGGATCAGCGTGGCGTGGCCCTCGTGCAACGCGCCCATGGTCATCACGACGGCACGGCGGCCGGTACGCACGCGGGCGTGCAGGTCGGCGGCGGTGCGCAGCAGGGTGGCGGTCATCGGGCGGCTCCGTTCCGGGACGCGCGCGGGAGCGTACGGGTGAGGTGGGTGTGGGGGGCGCGGGCGGTGCCGCTCATGTCGTGTCCCCCGGGGTGTCTCCGGTGCCGCCGGCCGCGTCGGACGGTCCCGCGAGCACCCCGAGGAGGGGCTCGGCGAGCTCCGGCTTCAGCAGCCCGTGGGCGAGGGCGCGGTCGGCGGTGGCGCGGGCCATGGCCAGGTACCCGGCGACGGTCCCGGGAGCGTGCTCGCGCAGCTCGGCGACGTGCGCCGCGACCGTGCCGGCGTCACCCCGGGCGACCGGTCCGGTGAGGGCCGCGTCGCCGGAGCGCAGGGCGTTGTCGAGGGCGGCGCCGAGCAGCGGGCCGAGCATCCGGTCGGGGGCGCCGACGCCCGCGGTGCGCAGCAGCTCCAGGGACTGGGCCACCAGGGTGACCAGGTGGTTGGCGCCCAGGGCGAGGGCCGCGTGGTAGAGCGGGCGGTTCTCCTCGGCGATCCACTCGGGCTCGCCGCCCATCTCGATGACCAGCGCCTCGGCGGCCAGCCGCAGCTCGTCGGGCGCGGTGACGCCGAAGGAGCAGCCGGCGAGCCGCTGCACGTCCACGGGGGTGCCGGTGAACGTCATCGCCGGGTGCAGGGCGAGCGGCAGCGCGCCCGCGCGCAGGGCGGGGTCGAGGACCTTCGCGCCGTATCGCCCCGAGGTGTGCACGAGGAGCTGGCCGGGGCGCACGGCGCCGGTCTCGGCGAGTCCGGCGACCAGCTCGGGCAGGGCGTCGTCGGGGACGGTCAGCAGCACCAGCTCGGACCGCTCCAGCACCTCGGCGGGCGGCACCACCGGCACGTCCGGCAGCATCTCCTCGGCGCGTCTGCGGGAGGCGTCGGAGACGGCGGAGACGGCCACCGGGCGGTGCCCGGCCAGTTGGAGGGACGCGGCGAGGGCGGGGCCCACGCGTCCGGCGCCGACGACGCCGACGGTGAGCCGCGCGGGGCGGTCCCGGGGATCGGGCTGTGGGGTTGTGTTCACGCGACGGCGGCCTTCCCGTTCCAGTCCGCTCGGGGTACCGGACGATTTCTCGTCATGTTAACGCGATCGGTTCCGGCGGCCACCGGTTGTCCACAGGCTGTGGGTTTCCGTGGACGCTTCCGCCCTCGCGAACGGACCGCGTCCGCCCCCGCCCTCGTACGGAATTGGGGGTGACCGCTCGGCGAGGGCCGGGCATGATCGCGGGCATGACTGAGACGGCGGACCACGACGGCACCGGACCGACGACGGAGGAGGCCGCCGCGCCGTCGCCGCGTGAACGACGCATCGCGGCCTGGCGCAACGCCCCGCGCGTGCTGGCGCGCCTCGGCTTCCTCGCCCCGCTCAAGGAGCGGCTGAGGCTGCTGGAGTCGGCGGGCGACGTCCACGACCTCGACGAGACCTCCGACATCTACGGCAACGGAGTCGTGGAAGCCCTGGAGCGGCGGGTGGCGGAGCTGCTCGGCACGGAGGCCGCGGCCTTCTTCCCGACCGGCACGATGGCGCAGCAGGTGGCCCTGCGCTGCTGGGCGGGGCGCACCGGCGACCCGGCGGTGGCGCTGCACCCGATGAGCCACCCGGAGGTGTACGAGCGGAACGCGTTCAGCCAGGTCAGCGGCCTGCGCCCGGTGCACTTCGCGAACGAGCCGCGGCTGCCCACCGCCGAGGAGGTCCGCGACTTCGCGGAGCCCTTCGGGGCACTGATGCTGGAACTCCCCCTGAGGGACGCCGGGTTCGTGCTGCCCACCTGGGACGAGCTGACCGAGGTGGTGGAGGCCGCGCGGGGACGCGACGCGGTCGTGCACTTCGACGGGGCGCGGCTGTGGGAGTGCACCGAGCACTTCGGGAAGTCCCTGGAGGAGATCGCGGGCCTCGCGGACAGCGTCTACGTGTCCTTCTACAAGTCCCTCGACGCCTTCGGCGGCGCGGCCCTCGCCGGGCCCGCCTCGCTGATCGAGGAGACGAGGACCTGGCGGCACCGGTACGGCGGCGCGGTGTTCCAGCAGTTCCCGACCGCCCTGTCCGCGCTGATCGGACTCGACCGGGAGCTGCCTCGCCTGCCGGAGTACGTCCGCCACGCGCGCGTGGTGGCCGCCGCGCTGCGCGTGGGCCTGGAGGCAGGGGGGCTGCCCTGGTTCCGGGTGCACCCCGAGGTGCCGCACACCCACGACTTCCAGGTGTGGCTGCCGTACGGGACGGAGGTCGTGGCGGAGACGGCGATCCGGGCGGGCGAGGAGACCGGGACGATGCTGTTCGCGAACCACTGGGACCCGAAGGGGCCCGGCCTGACCGCCACCGAGGTCTACGTCCGGGCCGCCGCCCTGGAGTGGACGGCCGGCGACGTCCGCGAGGCGGCCACGGACTTCGCCCGCCGCCTGACCGGCGCGCGGCCCTCACCGCGTCGCCCCGATTGACGGCCGCCGTCAATCGGGGCCCCGGTGTCGGTGGCCGGGTGCACCATGTGGGCATGGGCGTGCACATCGACATCACCGGGCTGCGGCCGGAGCGGATCGCCGTCGTGATCTCACCGCTGGCCGAGCTGGGCATGGCGCTGCACGCGCTGTCCGAGCCGGCCCACCACCCCGGCCTCCAGGCCTGGGTGACGGCGGTGACCGCACGGCTGGACCCGCATCTCGCGGACCGCATGTGCGAGGCGGACTTCCTGTGGCGGACGACGTTCTCCGACCTGTTCTTGGCCTGCGCCGGCATCCCGGGCCGCGCGGCGCTGCCCGGCGGCACGCTCGCCGAGGAGCTGGACCTCCTGGACAAGCTGTCGGACGAGCAGTTCGTGGACGGCGCCCTGGAGTTCACCTGCGCGCTCCCCTACGACGTGCCGGGGCGCGGCCCGCTCACCGACGAGGGGCTGCGCCGCCGTTCGCTGGAGCTGGCCGCCGCGCGCGGGCCGCGGCAACTGCTGTTCACGGAGCGGCTGCTGGCCGACCCGCCGCGTACCCGGGCGTGGCTGCGGCAGTTCCTCCAGGACTGCGACGAGGCGTTCTTCGCGGAGGCGTGGTCCCGGCTGCGGCACCAGCTCGCCGCGGACGCCCGCCTCAAGACGGACCTGCTGCGGCGCAAGGGGCTGGGTGAGGCGCTGACGTCGGTGTCGTCCGCCGTGACACTGGACGAGGCGGCGGGCCGGATCACCGTCGACAAGCTGGGCGACGGCCGCACCGCGGCCGGTGACGGCGGGCTGCTGCTGATTCCCACCAGCCTCGGCTGGCCGCATCTGATGGTCCTGCACCGGCACGGCTGGCAGCCCGTGCTGCACTACCCGGTGGGCTCCCCCGAGCTGGCCGCCCCGCCGACGGTCGGGCAGCTCGCCCTGCGGATGACCGCGCTGTCCCACCCGGTGCGGATGCGCATGTGCCGCAACCTCGCCCGCAGCGCGTACACCACCAGCGAGCTGGCGCAGGTGCACGGCATGACCGCGCCGGAGATATCCCGGCACCTGGGCGTGCTGAAGAAGGCGGGCCTGATCACCACCCGCCGCCGCGGCCGGTACGTCCTGCACCAGCTGGACGTGACGGTCGTGGCCCGCCTGGGCAGCGACTTCCTGGAGGGCATCCTGCGGTGAGCTCCCGCACGCTCCCGGCGTTCAGCCGAGGCGGATGTGCCGCAGCCCCACGCCCGCCTGGCGGAGCCGGGTGCGCAGCCGGCCCTCGTGGTTGGGACGCAGGGTGAGGCCGGCGAGGACGGCGATCCGGTCGGCCGTCTTCGGCACGGTGCTGTGGTCGGTCCACAGGTGCTCGGCGAACTCCGGCCCGGCGAGCCGCTCCAGGCAGTGGTCGAGCCGCTCGACCGCCCAGCTCTCCCGGCGCAGGCCGCCGCCGATCAGATGCCCGAGCCCGCGCTCCTTGAGCCGCCGCAGCACCGTCTCCCGCTCGGCGAGCAGCGTGAAGTGCCGTACGTCGTGGCCCAGTTCGCGCAGCCGACCCACGGTCTCGGAGAAGTGGCCGGGGTCGGTGACGGTCATCGGCGCGATCACCACGCCCTCGCGCCGGGTCAGGGTGAGGTCGAGGACCTCCACGACGCCCTGCCGCCAGGCCGCCAAGTCCTGGAAGTCGCCGCGCAGTCCGGGCGGCAGCATGCGGTGGAGGCCGTAGCCGGGCTGCTCGGGGTCGCATACGACGCTGCCGGGAAGGCGGCGGCGTATCTCGTGTGCGGTCTGTGTCTTGCCGCCCCCGAAGGGGCCGTTGATCCACAGGAACATGCGCGGCACCCTACCGGGAGCCGGGGCGCCGCTCAGCCGTGTCCGCCGGCCCGCACCAGACCCGTCTCGTAGGCGAGGACCACCACCTGCACCCGGTCGCGCAGCCCCAGCTTGGTGAGGATCCGGCCCACGTGCGTCTTCACGGTCGCCTCGGACAGCACCAGCCGGGACGCGATCTCCCCGTTGGACAGGCCCTGCGCGACCAGCACCATGACCTCGCGCTCGCGCTCGGTGAGCCGCTCCAGCTCCTTGTGCTCGGGCTGCTTGCCGCTGCTGGGCAGCATCGGCGCGAACCGGTCGAGGAGCCGGCGGGTGGTGGAGGGGGCCACCACGGCGTCACCGCTGTGCACGGCGCGGATCGCGGTGAGCAGTTCACCGGGCGGCACGTCCTTGAGCATGAAGCCGGACGCGCCCGCCTTCAGCCCGGAGAAGGCGTACTCGTCGAGGTCGAAGGTGGTCAGGATGAGCACCTTCGGCGGCTCGGCGTCCGCGCAGATCCGGCGGGTGGCCTCCACCCCGTCCAGCTTCGGCATGCGGACGTCCATGAGCACCACGTCGACGGAGGTGGTCCGCAGCACCTCCAGGGCCTCCACGCCGTTGCCCGCCTCCGCGACGACCTCCATGTCCGGCTGGGCGGCTAGCACCATCCGGAAACCGGTGCGCAGCAGCACCTGGTCGTCGACGAGCATCACGCGGATCGTCATCGGGGCCTCTTCCGTTCGGTCGTCTCGGTCGTCGGGTGCCGCAGGGGGCGTGACAGGTGTCAACAGGGGGCGTACGTGTGGGTCAATGCGCCGGTTTGAGCGGCAGCAGCGCGCTGATGCGGAATCCTCCGCCCGGCCGCGGTCCCGCGTCCAGGGTTCCGCCCACCATGCCGACCCGCTCGCGCATGCCGATCAGGCCGTGTCCCTGGCCGTCGAAGCCGCCCTCCTCGTACAGCTCGTGCGGGGCGCCCTTGCCGTCGTCCTCCACCAGCAGGCCGAGCCCGTCGTCGAAGTAGACCAGGCGGACGCTGGCGCCCGCGTTGGGGCCGCCGTGCTTGCGGGTGTTGGTCAGCGCCTCCTGCACGATCCGGTACGCGGTCAGCTCCACGCCCCGGGGCAGTTCGCGCGAGGTGCCCTCGACCTTGAAGTCCACGGGCAGTCCGGACTCCCGGCACTGCTCGACGAGGTCCTCGATCTGCTGGAGCCCCGGCTGCGGCACGTACTCCCCGGCCTCCTGGTGCTCGCCGGTGCGCAGCACGCCCAGCAGGCGGCGCATCTCGGCGAGGGCCTGGCGGCCGGTGCCGGAGATGGTCTCCAGGGCCTTCTTGGCCTGGTCGGGCGCCGTGTCGAGGACGTAGGCCGCGCCGTCGGCCTGCACCACCATCACCGACACGTTGTGCGCGACGACGTCGTGCAGCTCACGGGCTATCCGGGCACGCTCGGCGGCGACCGCGACCTTGGCCTGCGCCTCGCGCTCCTTCTCCAGCCGGGCGGCCCGCTCCTCCAGCTGCGCGAAGTAGGCGCGGCGGGTGCGTATGGAATCGCCGAGCACCCAGGCGAGGGCGAAGGGCACGGCCAGGATGACCGACAGGGCGACGTTCCCGGCCGTGCCCGCCTCCTGGCTGGGCCAGCGCAGCTGCGCGAGCGGGGCGGCGCACAGACCGGCGGTCAGCGCCACGCGGGAGGCCCAGCGGGCGCCCACGGCCGCGACCGTGTAGACGATCACCAGCAGGGCGAAGTCGGCGGGCGCCGTGGGCACGTCGAGGATCAGCTGGCCGAGACCCACGACCAGGGCGAGGAGCAGCATCCGCTCCGGCATCCGGCGGCGCAGCGCCACCACCACGGACAGCAGGAACATCACCGGCACGGTCAGAGCGGGCAGCTCGGTGCCCCGGCCCTCCTCCACGGTCGCTCCGCCGAGCACCGAGATCCCGAACAGGATCACGGCCCAGAAGCCGTCGACCCACGTCGGGTGCCTGCGGAGGAAGTCATAGAGGCGCTGCACGTAACCCAGCGTAGGGAAGCAAAATGCGTGCAGGGGTCAACCGGAGGGTCGATCCCCGCCCGCCATGTGTACTCCCCAAGGTGGAGGCCCGTCCGGTCCGCGCACGTAGCCTGGCCCGGTGAGGACGGCGACGGCGGACGCGGGGAAGCGGTGACGGCGGGGGCCCAGGGGGCGGCGGAGGACGGTTTCCGTGGCTGGCGGGAGGCGGCCCGGGAGGCCCTGTACGGCCCGGACGGCTTCTACCGCCGGCCCGGCGCGGGCCCGGCCGGCCACTTCCGGACCTCCGTGCACGCCTCCCCGCTGTACGCGCGCGCCGTGGCGCGGCTGCTGTGCCGGGTCGACGAGGCGCTGGGCGGCCCGCCCGCGCTGGACTTCGTGGACATGGCGGCCGGACGGGGCGAACTGGTCACCGGCGTCCTGGGGGCGCTCCCCGCGGACGTGTCGGCCCGGGTGCGTCCGTACGCCGTCGAGCTGGCCGCGCGCCCCCCGGGCCTGGACGACCGGATCGTGTGGCGGGACGAGCCCCCGGAGGGCGTCACGGGGCTGCTGTTCGCCAACGAGTGGCTGGACAACGTGCCGGTGGACGTCGCCGAGGCGGACGCGTCCGGCACTCCCCGGTACGTGCTGGTGCGGGCGGACGGCGCCGAGCGGCTCGGGCATCCGGTCGCCGGCCCCGACGCGGACTGGCTGGAGCGGTGGTGGCCACTGCCTCCCGAGGAGGGCCTGCGCGCGGAGATCGGGCTCCCCCGGGACCGGGCCTGGACGGCGGCCGTCGGCACGCTCACACGCGGCGCCGCCGTCGCCGTGGACTACGCGCACACCGCCGGCGCGCGCCCGCCGTTCGGGACGCTGACCGCGTTCCGGGAGGGCCGGGAGACGGCGCCGGTGCCGGACGGCTCCCGCGACCTCACGGCGCACGTCGCGCTGGACGCGTGCGCCGCCGCCCCCGCCCTGCCGGGCGCGCGCCTGCTGACCCAGCGGGACGCCCTGCGCGCCCTGGGCGTCACGGGCGGACGCCCCCCGCTGTCCCTGGCGAACAGCGACCCGGCCGGCTACGTCCGCGCCCTCGCCGCGGCCGGGGAGGCCGCGGAGCTGACCGCGCAGGGCGGCCTCGGTGACTTCGGGTGGCTGGTACAGCCGGTGGGCGTCGGGGACGTCCTCACCGGCTGAGGGCTACTTGTCGATGTCGCCGACGACGAAGAACATCGACCCCAGGATCGCCACCATGTCGGCGACGAGCGTGTCCGGCAGCAGCTCGGTGAGGACCTGGATGTTGTTGTACGACGCCGAGCGCAGCTTCAGCCGGTACGGCGTCTTCTCACCCTTGCTGACCAGGTAGTAGCCGTTGATGCCGAGCGGGTTCTCGGTCCACGCGTACGTGTGGCCCTCGGGCGCCTTGAGCACCTTGGGGAGCCGCTGGTTGACCGGGCCGGGCGGCAGCTCCCCCAGCCGGTCGAGGCAGGCGTCGGCGAGGTCCAGGGAGTTGTGCGTCTGCTCCAGCAGGCACTCGAAGCGGGCGAGGCAGTCGCCCTCCTCGCGGGTGACCACCTTCAGGACGTCGCCCAGCTCGCCGTAGGCCAGGTACGGCTCGTCGCGGCGCAGGTCGAAGTCGACGCCCGAGGCGCGCCCGATCGGCCCGCTCACCCCGTACGCGTGCACCGCCTGTGCGGACAACGCCCCGACACCCCGGGTGCGGCCGCGGAAGATCTCGTTGCCGAGCACCAGGTCGTCGATACGGTCCATGCGCGAACGCACGTCGGCGACCGCGGCACGCGCGCGTCCCGTCCAGCCGGCCGGGAGGTCCTCCTTGAGACCGCCGACGCGGTTGAACATGTAGTGCATCCGCCCGCCGGAGACCTCCTCCATGACGTGCTGGAGCTTCTCACGCTCGGTGAAGGCGTAGAAGATCGGCGTGATGCCGCCCAGCTCCAGCGGGTAGGAGCCGAGGAACATCAGGTGGTTGAGCACCCGGTTCAGCTCGGCGAGCAGCGTGCGCAGCCACACCGCGCGCTCGGGGACCTCCATGCCGAGCATCCGCTCCACGGCGAGGACCACGCCCAGCTCGTTGGAGAACGCCGACAGCCAGTCGTGCCGGTTGGCCAGCATGACGATCTGCCGGTAGTCGCGGGCCTCGAACAGCTTCTCCGCGCCCCGGTGCATGTAGCCGATCACGGGCTCCGCGTGGACGATCCGCTCGCCGTCCAGCACCAGCTTCAGCCGCAGCACGCCGTGCGTGGACGGGTGCTGCGGACCGATGTTGAGCACCATGTCGGTGCTCTCCGCCGCGCCGCCGATTCCGACCATGGTCTCCGTCGTAGGAGTCATGGACACAGTCTGTCGTACGTACGCTGGCCCCATGGAGACGGGGAGCCCGCACGACACGGGAACAGCGGACGCGCCGGGGACGCCCACGCCGGCGACGGCGGACGTACCGGCGACGGACGCGGACGCGGAGCCGGGCGCCGGCACGGAGCCGGACGCCGGCACGGAGCCCGTCTGGCACGCGCTGCCGCCCGGGCTGCTGACGATGCGGCGACTGCTGCTGGTGGTGTGGCTGGGGCTGCTGACCCTGGCCACGGCGCTGGTGCCGGGCCTGCTGGCCGGGCCCGCCTGGGGCGCCTTCGCGGTGCTGCCCCTGGCCCTGCTGCTGTGGGGCTGGGTGATGCTGGAGCGCAACTGGCGCTCCTGGCGGTATGCCGAGCGCGCCGACGACCTGCTGATCAGCCGCGGTGTCCTCTGGCACGAGGAGACGGTCGTGCCGTACGGGCGGATGCAGCTCGTGGAGGTCACCTCCGGGCCCGTCGAGCGGCACTTCGGGCTGGCCAGCGTGCAGCTGCACACCGCCGCCGCGGCCACCGACGCGACCATCCCCGGGCTCGACCCGGACGAGGCGGAACGGCTGCGCGACCGGCTCACCGAGCTGGGCGAGGCCCGGTCGGCGGGGCTGTGACCGCGCCCGGCGTCCAGGAGGACGTGACCGGCCGGCCGCCCGTCGTCGAGCGGCGGCTGCACCCCGTCACACCGCTGCGGCGGGCGTGGGCGCCGGTGGCCGTCCTGATGGGCTGGGCCGTGCACGACCCCGACGGCGCGCAGCGCCAGCTCACCCGGCTGACCACGACCACGCTGCTGCTCGGACTCGGCGTGCTCATCCCGGCCGCCGCCCTCTACGGCTTCCTGAGCTGGTGGTTCACCCACTTCGCGGTGACCGACAGCGAGCTGCGGGTGCGCACCGGGCTGCTGTTCCGGCGCACCGCGCACATCCGGCTCGAGCGGATCCAGGCCATCGACGTGACCCAGCCGCTGCTGGCGCGCGTCGCGGGCGTGGCGAAGCTGAAACTCGACGTCATAGGCGCCGACAAGAAGGACGAGCTGGCCTTCCTCGGGGCCGGCGAGGCGCGGGCGCTGCGCGCGGAACTGCTGGCGCGGGCGGCGGGCTTCGCCCCGGAGACCGCCCACGAGGTGGGCGAGGCGCCCTCCCAGCAGATGCTGCGGGTACCGCCGGGCGTGCTGGCCGTCTCGCTGCTGTTGACCGCGGCGACCTGGGTCTGGCTGCTGGTCGCCGCCGTCGCCCTGCCGCTGCTGTGGACGGCCACCCACAGCCTGTGGACGGTGCTCGCGGCCGGCATCCCCATGCTCGGCGCGGCGGGCGCGAGCAGCGTGGGCCGCTTCGTCGCCGAGTACGACTGGACGCTGGGCGAGTCGCCCGACGGCCTCCGCATCGACCACGGGCTGCTGGACCGGGCGCACGAGACGGTGCCGCCCGGCCGGGTGCAGACCGTGCGGCTGGTCGAACCGCTGCTGTGGCGGAGGCGCGGCTGGGTGCGCGTGGAGCTGGACGTGGCCGGGTCGTCCAACTCCCTGCTGCTGCCGGTGGCCCCGCGCGCGATGGCCGAGTCGGTCGTCGAACGCGTCCTGCCCGGGGTGACCGTGCCCCCGCCCGACGCGTTCTCCCGCCCGCCGCGTGGCGCGCGGTGGTGCGTGCCGGTGTGGTGGCGGGGCCACGGGCTCGCCGTCACGGACGCGGTGTTCGCCTCCCGGCACGGCCTGCTGCGGCGCAGCCTCTCGCTGGTGCCGCACGCGAAGGTGCAGAGCGTACGGCTGGCCCAGGGGCCCTGGCAGCGGGCGCACGGGGTCGCCGACGTCCACGTGGACACCGGCGCCAACGGCACCGTGACCGCCCGCCTGCGCCCCGCCGAGGAGGCCGCCGACCTGCTGCACGCCCAGGCGGAACGGTCCCGCACCGGGCGCAGGGACGCCCTGCCGGACCGCTGGATGGCCTGACCGGCGCAGACACGGGAGAGGGCCCCGCCTGGGCGGGGCCCTCTCCCACGACGGCCGCCGGTTCAGGACACCGCGCTGCGCAGTCCCTGGACGTCGATGTGCTCGGTCTCGTCGTGGGCCGTCAGGTCGATGACCTGACCGGCGCGCGGCTCCTCGGCGGCCGGCTTGTACCGCGCCTCGGCCTCCGCCTTGTGCAGCGCGAGCGCCTCCTGGCCGACGACGTCGGCGAGGTCCTCGTTCTGCACGGCGTCCAGCGCCTCGCGCCGGGCGTTCTTGGTGCCGAAGAAGTCGAACCCGTCGTCCTGCACCGGCCGCCGCACGGGCCGCGTCGGCGGGACGACCGCCACCGCGGTCGGCACCGTGAAGTGCCCGGCGGGCCGGTGCGGGGCAGGGGCGGCGGAGGCGGCCGGTGCGGTGGGGGCGGCCGCGCGCTCATGGTCGCCGGCCGCCCGGGGCTGCCCCCCGGCCTCGTCCTCCTGCGCCGGGTCGGGCTTGGGCCGCTTCGTCGGCTCCGGCCCGTCGTCCTCGGGGGTGCCGCCGCCCTGGCGAGCGGTGGTCCTCGCGGCGGGGCTCTTGGGGGCGTTCCCGGTCTTCTCGGCTCCGGGGCCGCTCTCCGCGCGTGCGGCCGGCACGGAGGTGCGCGCGGCCGTCTCCTTCGGCGCGTCGGAGTCCGCCTCGCTCTCGGTCTCCGACTCGGCCCGCGCGTCGGTGGCCGGCTTCTCCGCGAACCGCGCCAGCGCCGCGTCGGCCTTCAGGTACAGCTTCGAACCTTCCGGGGAGAAGACGCCGGAGGTCCTCTCACCCTGCTTCTCCTCCTGCCCGGCGTCCTCCGTCCGCTCCACGTCCGCCGTCACCTCGGGGGCCGTGGGTTCCGGCTCAGGCTCCGGCTCGGGCGTCGCGGGCGCGCCCGCGGGCAGGGCGCGTACCGGGACGGCCGCCTCGATCTCCAGCACCCGGCGCTCCTCGAGGACGTTCGCGCGCTCCGCCTCGGCCGCCGCGTACCGGCGCAGCAGCGCGGCGTGCTCGTTGCGCAGCCCCGCCAGTTCCGCGCGCTTGGCGCGCAGCCGCTGCTCCAGCTTCATGCGCAGTTCACGCGACTCCTCGAGGTCCGACTCCAGTTCCGCGACCCGCTCCTCGAAACGCCACTCGTCGCCGGCCCGCGCGCGCGTGAGGTCGGCGACGCGTTTGCCCGCCTGGGCGTCCCAGTGGCGCATCACGACGGCGCCCACGATCGCCGTGACCGCGGCGGCCGCGGCCAGGAGACGGAGCACCACCGGTTGGGTGAACACCCACGGCGCCAGGGCGCAGACGACGGACACGCCTGCGATCGCCGACGGGGGCAGCATCCTGTGCAGAGGCGGGGAATGACGGTGACGTCCACGTGGCATGGCCAGAAACTTACCGCGCGTAGGCGAATGATGGTGCCCCGCCCCGTAAAAAGAAAGCCACACACGATGTTTCACAGGCCGTCAGCGATCCGGGCCGCGCGTGAAAGGACAGGTCATTGAATCTTCGTCAAGATCTTTTATGAGCGCGCCCCGCGGACAACTCGCCCCCCGTGTATTCCGGTTAGCCCCTTCGCGGCCCCCGCCGGACACCCGCCCCGAGGCCCCGGCCATCCCCGCCCCCCGCGCGCCCCGGGCCCGTCCCGCCCTCCGGTTCCCCCCGCCGGCGTCCTTCCCTCCCGCCCCTTCCGAGCCGTTTCGGCGCCTCTCCCGCGACCGCTCGCCGCAGGGCGCGTCTCCCGGCGGAGATCCGCTTCTCCCCGACCCGCCGGGACCCCGTTTACGCCCCTTTCCCGCTCTCCCCGATCTTCCACGCGTCTCCTTCACAGCAATACGGTCCGAAAGGTGCCGCCAATGTCGGCGCGCGGCGTTTCCCGTGCGGCGCTTCCGCGCGGCGGGCCCGTGCGGCACCAGGCACCCTCCCTGGGCCTACGCTGAACGTATGAGCACTCACAGCGGACGCCGTCAGATCGCGGGCCTCCCCCACTGGGACCGGTGCGCGGTCATGGGAGTCGTGAACGTCACCCCCGACTCCTTCTCCGACGGCGGGCGCTGGTTCGACACCTCCACGGCCGTCAAACACGGCCTCGACCTGGTGGCACAGGGCGCCGACCTGGTGGACGTCGGCGGCGAGTCCACCCGCCCCGGCGCCACCCGCGTCGACGAGGCCGAAGAGCTCAGGCGCGTCATCCCGGTGGTCCGCGGGCTCGCCGCGGAGGGCGTCACCGTCTCCGTCGACACCATGCGCGCCTCCGTCGCCGAGCAGTCGCTCGCGGCCGGCGCCGCCCTGGTCAACGACGTCAGCGGCGGCCTCGCCGACCCCGCCATGATCGGCGTCGTCGCCGCCGCCGGAGCCCCGTTCGTCGTCATGCACTGGCGCGGCTTCCTGGAGGGCGGCAACGTCCGGGGCGTGTACGAGGACGTAGTCGCCGAGGTCGCCGAGGAGCTCCACGCGCGCGTGGAGGCCGTCCTGGAGGGCGGCATCGCCGCCGACCGCGTGATCGTCGACCCGGGTCTCGGTTTCTCCAAGGACGCCGAGCACGACCTCGCGCTGCTCGCCCGCCTCGACCGCCTGCTGGGCCTCGGCCACCCCCTGCTCGTCGCGGCGTCCCGCAAACGCTTCCTCGGCCGGGTGCTGGCGGGCCCCGACGCCCCGCCCCCGCCCGCCCGCGAACGCGACGCCGCCACCGCCGCCGTCTCCGCCCTGTCGGCCCGGGCCGGCGCCTGGGCGGTGCGCGTGCACGAGGTCCGGGCCAGCGCCGACGCCGTACGGGTGGTCCGCGCGATACAAGAGGCGCGCCCCGACGACGACCCCACATCCCCCGAGCACGGTGCGGAAGGAGCCCGGTGACCGCACCCCACACCGACGTCGAGCAGGTCGAGGCCGCCAACACCGCCTTCTACGAGGCACTGGAGCGGGGCGACTTCGAAGAGGTCGCCTCGGCCTGGCTCACCCCCGCCGACCTCGGCGTCGACGAGGAGTACCACGACCCCGCCGACGCGGGCGTCGTCTCCTGCGTGCACCCCGGCTGGCCGGTGCTCACCGGACGCGGCGAGGTGCTCCGCTCGTACGCGTTGATCATGGCGAACACCGACTACATCCAGTTCTTCCTCACCGACGTGCACGTCTCCGTCACCGGGGACACGGCCGTCGTGACCTGCACGGAGAACATCCTCAGCGGGGGACCCGCCCCCGAGGAGGGCGAGGAGCTGGGGCCGCTGGTCGGGCAGCTCGTCGTCGCCACCAACGTGTACCGGCGCACCCCGTCCGGCTGGAAGCTCTGGACCCACCACGCCTCCCCGGTCCTCGCCGAGGAGGACGACGACGAGGACGACGACACCCCGACCCCGCCCTGACCCGCACGTGGCGGAACTCACCCCACCCGTCACCGCCGCCCCCTCCGGCCCGTGAGACCCCGTTCACGCTGGGCAGACGGACGGAAGGGCCGGAGGGACCCGTCCGGCGGCCACCACCCCGGACCGCAGGGCCCGGCGCCCGCCGCGGGTAGATTCGAGAGCGGGCCGGTGTGCCGTCCGCACAGGGCACCGACCGGCCGGACCGACGACAGCAGGAGTGATTCGCGTGGATCGTGTCGCGCTGAGCGGCCTGAGGGCCCGCGGGCACCACGGCGTGTTCCCGAAGGAGCGCGAGGAGGGCCAGACCTTCCTCGTGGACCTCGTCCTCGGCCTGGACACCCGCCCGGCCGCCGCCGACGACGACCTGACGAGGACCGTGCACTACGGAATCGTGGCCGAGGAGGTGGTGGCCGTCGTCGAGGGCGAGCCCGTCAACCTCATCGAGACCCTCGCCGAGCGCATCGCCCAGGTCTGCCTGAAGCACGACGTCGTGCAGGAGGTCGAGGTGCGCGTCCACAAGCCGGACGCGCCGATCACCGTGCCCTTCGACGACGTGACCGTCACCATCATCCGGAGCCGCGCATGACCAGGCCGACCACCACGGGCCACACCGACCCGACCGTGCAGCCCGTCCCCGCCTCCGTGGTCGAGCAGGTGGACGCCGCCGACACCACCCTCCAGAACCCGAAACGGGCCGTGGTGTCCCTCGGCGCCAACCTGGGCAACCGCCTGGAGACCCTCCAGGGGGCCGTGGACGCCCTGGAGGACACCCCCGGCATCCGGGTCAAGGCGGTCTCCCCCGTGTACGAGACGGAGCCGTGGGGCGTCGATCCCGGCAGCCAGCCGTCCTACTTCAACGCGGTCGCCGTCCTGAGGACGACCCTGCCGCCGTCCTCCCTGCTGGAGCGCGCCCAGGCGGTCGAGGAGGCCTTCCACCGCGTACGGGACGAGCGCTGGGGCCCGCGCACCCTGGACGTCGACATCGTCTCCTACGCCGACCTCCACTCCGACGACCCGCAGCTCACCCTGCCGCACCCGCGCGCCCACGAGCGCGCCTTCGTGCTCGCCCCCTGGCTGGACGTCGACCCCGCCGCCGAGCTCCCCGGACGCGGTCCGGTGGCGGAGCTGCTGGACGCGGTCACCCGGGACGGAGTCACGCCGCGCGCCGACCTGGAACTCCGGCTGCCCGAGTAGCCGTTAAGGTCGAGGACGGCCACAACCCGGGCCACCGGCCGGGGGAACGCGAAGGGACACCGTGAAAGAGCTGCGCATCAGGGTGCTGGCCGGCGTCTTCGTCGTCGCCGGTGTCCTGTCCTGGGCCGGCGCCCGCCTGTGGAACTCGCTGGGGACCCTCCCGAGCGTCCCCGTGGCCGCGCCGATCGTCCTCGCCCTGATCGCCACGGTTCTCGCGGCCACCGCGCTCTCCCTGCGCGCCCGCCTCAAGGCGCAGCGCGAGCGCCGTCCGGACGCCAAGGGCGTGGACCCGCTGCAGGCGGCCCGCGCGGTGGTCTTCGGACAGGCCAGCGCCCTGGTGGCGGCCCTCGTCGCCGGCCTCTACGGCGGCACGTTCGTCGTGCTGCTGGGCTCCCTGGACATCCCCGCCCGCCGCGACCAGGCCATCTACGCCGGATTCTCCGTGGTGGCGGGCATCGCCGTGATAGCGGCCGCCAAGTGGCTGGAGCACGTCTGCAAGCTCCCGGAGGACGAGGACGACGACCACCCGGGCACGGCTCCGGCGAGCTGAGACGCCCGCACACGGAAGGGGCACGGTCCACCCGGACCGTGCCCCTTCCCTTTCTGTCTCTTCGGCGTCAGCTTCCGTCTCTTCGCCGTCAGCGCGCCATGATCAGGCTCATCGCCTCGTTGCGGGTGGCCGCGTCCCGCAGCTGGCCCCGCACCGCCGAGGTGATCGTCTTGGCGCCGGGCTTGCGGATGCCCCGCATCGACATGCACATGTGCTCGCACTCCACGACCACGATGACCCCGCGCGGCTCCAGAATCTCCATCAGGGAGTCCGCGATCTGCGTGGTGAGTCGTTCCTGCACCTGCGGGCGCCGCGCGTAGACGTCCACCAGGCGGGCCAGTTTGGACAGGCCCGTGATCTTCCCACTGGTCGACGGGATGTACCCGACGTGCGCCACGCCCCGGAACGGCACCAGATGATGCTCACATGTCGAGTACACCTCAATGTCCTTGACCAGCACCATCTCGTCGTGGCCGAGGTCGAACGTCGTCGTCAGCACGTCCTCGGGCTTCTGCCACAGCCCCGCGAAGATCTCCCGGTAGGCACGGGCCACGCGCGCCGGAGTCTCCTGCAGTCCCTCACGGTCCGGGTCCTCGCCCACCGCGATCAGCAGCTCGCGCACCGCGTTCCGGGCCCGCTTCTCATCGAACTCACCGATGGGGGCTATGCCGTCCAGCGTCACGGGGTCGGTCATGGGTGCCTCGTTCCTGTGCCTGCACGCGTGACGGGCACGCGTCTCGAACCGCGGGGTACGCAAAATGCCGCGTCCCCCAGGCTAAAACCTGGGGGACGCGGCATTCATTCCGGGCCCTGAGAGGGCTCCGAGGGCCTCGTGTCAGCTCTCGGGGCGCTCCTCCGGGGTCCGCTCCGGCTGCGGGGCGGGGTCCGTCGTGGCGCTCTTCGTGGTGGAGATGGCCGGCGTGGCGCCGTTCGCCCCGTTCGTCAGGGCCAGCTCCTTGGGGGAGAGGACCGGCGGGCGGGTGGACGGCGTACGGCGCGAGGAGCCGGTCCAGGCGGGCCTGGGCGGGCGCTTCACGATCGGCGCGAAGATCTCGGCGATCTCCTCCTTGCCCAGTGTCTCCTTCTCCAGGAGGGCCAGGACCAGGTTGTCGAGGACGTCGCGGTTCTCGACGAGGATCTCCCACGCCTCGTTGTGCGCGGTCTCGATGAGCTTCTTGACCTCTTCGTCGACCAGCGCGGCGACCTCTTCCGAGTAGTCGCGCTGGTGAGCCATCTCACGGCCGAGGAAGGGCTCGGTGTTGTCGCCGCCGAACTTGATGGCGCCGAGCCGCTCGGTCATGCCGTACTGCGTGACCATCGCGCGGGCCAGTCCCGTGGCCTTCTCGATGTCGTTGGCGGCACCCGTGGTCGGGTCGTGGAAGACCAGCTCCTCCGCCGCGCGGCCACCCAGCATGTACGCCAGCTGGTCCAGCATCTCGTTGCGCGTGGTGGAGTACTTGTCCTCGTCCGGCAGGACCATGGTGTAGCCGAGGGCGCGGCCTCTCGACAGGATGGTGATCTTGTGGACCGGGTCGGAGTTCGGTGAGGCCGCCGCGACCAGGGCGTGTCCGCCCTCGTGGTACGCGGTGATCTTCTTCTCCTTGTCGGACATGATCCGGGTCCGCTTCTGCGGGCCCGCGACGACGCGGTCGATCGCCTCGTCGAGCATCTTGTTGTCGATCAGCTTCTGGTCGCTGCGCGCGGTGAGCAGCGCGGCCTCGTTCAGCACGTTGGCCAGGTCGGCACCGGTCATGCCGGGCGTGCGGCGGGCCACGGCGCCGAGGTCGACGTCCGGGGCGACCGGCTTGCCCTTCTGGTGCACCTTGAGGATCTCGAGGCGGCCCTGCATGTCCGGGCGGTCCACGGCGATCTGGCGGTCGAAGCGGCCGGGACGCAGCAGCGCCGGGTCGAGGATGTCCGGGCGGTTCGTCGCGGCGATGAGGATCACGCCGCCCTTGACGTCGAAGCCGTCCATCTCGACGAGCAGCTGGTTCAGCGTCTGCTCGCGCTCGTCGTGACCGCCGCCGAGGCCGGCGCCGCGGTGGCGGCCGACCGCGTCGATCTCGTCGACGAAGACGATCGCCGGGGCGTTCGCCTTGGCCTGCTCGAAGAGGTCACGGACACGGGAGGCGCCGACACCGACGAACATCTCGACGAAGTCGGAACCCGAGATCGAGTAGAACGGGACGCCCGCCTCGCCCGCCACGGCACGCGCGAGCAGGGTCTTGCCGGTGCCGGGCGGGCCGTACAGCAGCACGCCCTTGGGGATCTTGGCGCCGACGGCCTGGAACTTCGCCGGCTCCTGCAGGAACTCCTTGATCTCGTGGAGCTCCTCGACGGCCTCCTCGGAGCCCGCGACGTCGGAGAACGTCGTCTTCGGGGTGTCCTTGGTGATGAGCTTCGCCTTGGACTTCCCGAAGTTCATGACACGGGAGCCGCCGCCCTGCATCTGATTCATCAGGAACAGGAAGACGACCACGATGAGGACGAAGGGAAGCAGGGACAGCAGAATGCTCACGAAGGGGTTCTGCTTCGACGGCGAAACCGTGTAGCCGTCGGAGATCTGCTTGTTCTGGAACTTGTCCTGCAGCGTGCTGGCGATGGTGACGCCCTGGTCGCCGATGTAGCTCGCCTGGATCTTCGAGCTGCCCTCGACCTTCTGGCCGTCCTTGAGCTGGACCTTGATGGTCTGCTCGTCGCCGGTGGTCAGCTTGGCCGACTCGACCCTGTTCTCGTTGATCGCCTGGACGACCTGGCCCGTGTCCACCGTCTTGTAGCCGCCGGACGAGCCGACGACCTGCATCAACACGACCACGGCAAGGACGGCCAGCACGATCCACATGACCGGCCCACGGAAGTATCGCTTCACGTCCATCCATACGGAGCGGTGCCGCCCCGTCCCTCCTGCCATAGTGAGTTTGATAAAGGCTGTTCTTCGGACGGTACCCCAGCATCGGCCCCCGACGCTGCGGGGGACAGCCGCCAATGGCGTCCACGCATGCTCCAACGCCGCGGAGCCCGCAGGGGTTCCCGATCACGTACGGCGGCCGGGGCCGCCGCGGCTCACCCGCCGTAGACGTGGGGCGCGAGCGTCCCGACGAACGGCAGGTTGCGGTACTTCTCGGCGTAGTCCAGGCCGTAGCCCACGACGAACTCGTTGGGGATGTCGAAACCCACCCATTCGACGTCGATGGCGACCTTGGCGGCCTCGGGCTTGCGCAGCAGCGTGCACACCTTGAGGGAGGCGGGCTCGCGCGAGCCGAGGTTCGAGATCAGCCAGGACAGCGTCAGGCCGGAGTCGATGATGTCCTCGACGATCAGGACGTGGCGGCCCTTGATGTCCGTGTCGAGGTCCTTGAGGATCCGCACCACACCCGAGGACTGCGTGCCCGCCCCGTACGAGGACACGGCCATCCAGTCCATCGTGACGGGGGTGGACAGCGCCCTGGCGAGGTCGGCCATCACCATCACCGCGCCCTTGAGCACGCCGACGATCAGCAGGTCCTTGCCCGCGTACTCCGCGTCGATCTTCGCCGCCAGCTCCGTCAGCTTGGCGTCGATCTCTTCCTTGGTGATGAGCACCTTCTCGAGGTCGGCACCCATGTCGTTCGCGTCCACCCGCATCACTTTCGGTCGTCCCACCGGCCGGTCCGGTCCGCCCCGCGACCTGAAGCGGTCGCTGGGGTCCGGATTCAGCCCTGCCGAATCACCAGTCTGCCACCCTGCCGACGGGCGACGACCCGGCCGGGGAGATTGATGGCCCCCTGGCCGCGCCAGCCGGTGATCAGCCGGTCGACCTCCTCGATGTGGCGGGCGAACAGCGAACCGGCCGGTGCGCCGGCCTCGATGGCGGCCCGGCGCAGCACCCGGCGGCGCACGGCGGGCGGCAGGTCGTGCAGGGCGGCGCACTCCAGGCGGCCGTCGTCGTCACGGACGCCGGCCGCTGCCTTCCCGGCCCAGGCGTCGAGGGCGTCTGCGTCGTCACGGGAGAGCTGGGCCGTACGGGCGAGGGCTTCGACGACGCCCTTGCCGAGGGCCTTCTCCAGGGCGGGCAGGCCCTCGTGGCGCAGCCGGGAGCGGGTGTAGGCGGGGTCGGTGTTGTGCGGGTCGTCCCAGACGGGCAGGGACTGGACCATGCAGGCCTTGCGGGCGGTCTGCCGGTCGAGCTGGAGGAAGGGGCGCCGGTAACGGCCGTCGGCCCCCGAGACCGCGGCCATGCCGGACAGGGAACGGATGCCGGATCCGCGGGCGAGGCCGAGCAGCACCGTCTCGGCCTGGTCGTCGCGGGTGTGGCCGAGCAGGACGGCGGCGGCGCGGTGGCGCTCGGCGGCGGCGTCGAGGGCGGCGTAGCGGGCGTCCCGGGCGGCGGCCTCGGGACCTCCGTCGCGGCCGACGGTGACGGCGACCGGCTCGACGGGGTCCAGGCCGAGTTCGCGCAGCCGGGAGGCGACCTCGGCGGCGCGCAGGTCGGAACCCGTCTGGAGGCCGTGGTCGACGGTGACGCCGCCGGCGCGCAGACCGGCGCGGGGGGCTTCGAAGGCGAGGGCGGAGGCGAGCGCCATGGAGTCGGCGCCGCCGGAGCAGGCCACGAGCACGAGCGGGGAGGAGGACCGCTCGTCGGGCGTGAGGCGGCCGGGCGTCCGGCCGTGTTCGGCGAGGATGTCGTTCAGGACGCGGCGGACCGCCAGGCGTATCGCCGCGACCGCAGGATGGGGACCCATGTCCGGTTCCCTTCTGATGATGTCCGGGGGGCTGAGCCCGGGAGTCGGTCACGCAGAGTGTGTAGATGGTGACAGAACCGGGCCGTTCCCCGAGCATTGCACGCCTGCCCGGGGCCCACGGTCCCTCGGACGGGTGATTGGCGGGGCGTCCGTCTGCCGCCGCCCGGACGCCCTGTGCGACGGGGGCGCGGCGCCTACGCCTCCGGTTTGCGGTGCACCCGTGTGATCCAGTCCGCCGGTTTGCCGATCTCCGCCTTGGTGGGGAGGGTGTTCGGCGACGTCCACACCCGGTTGAAGCCTTCCATGCCGACCTCGTCGACGACCGCGCGGACGAAGCGTTCGCCGTCGCGGTACTGCCGGAGCTTGGCGTCCAGGCCGAGCAGCTTGCGCAGCGCCATGTCCAGGCGGGAGGCGCCCTTGGCGCGGCGCTGCTGGAACTTCTCGCGGATCTCCGCGACGCTCGGGACGACCTCGGGGCCCACGCCGTCCATGACGTAGTCGGCGTGGCCCTCCAGCAGCGACATCACCGCGGTGAGGCGGCCGAGGATCTCCCGCTGGGCGGGGGTCTGCACGATCTCCACGAGGGAGCGTCCCTCGTCGCCCTCCTCGCCCTCGGGACGCCCGCCGACCAGCGACTGCGCGGCCTCGCGCACCCGCTCCAGCACGGTCGTCGGATCGACGTCGGTCTCCGCCAGGAACGCCTGGATCTCGCCCTCGAGGTGATCCCGCAGCCAGGGCACGGCCGTGAACTGGGTGCGGTGGGTCTCCTCGTGGAGCGTCACCCACAGCCGGAAGTCGTGCG
Organism: Streptomyces sp. BJ20; assembly: GCF_022869105.1. Classification (NCBI taxonomy): domain Bacteria; kingdom Bacillati; phylum Actinomycetota; class Actinomycetes; order Kitasatosporales; family Streptomycetaceae; genus Streptomyces; species Streptomyces sp. BJ20. The sequence goes on along the minus strand of NZ_CP094918.1, from coordinate 326,178 downwards.
GCTCCACGTCGAGTTCGCGCTCCACGTGGACGATGTTGGGGGCGACCAGCAGCAGCCGTCCGCCGCCGTTTGCCCCGGCCGGGAGGTCCCGGGTGGCGGGGGCGAACGTCTCGTACTGGCCGAGGACGCGGGAGGCCAGGAACGACAGGAGCATGCCCAGCTCCACGCCGGTGACCTTGCCGCCGACGGCGCCCATCACCACGTTGCCGGGGCTCGTGCCGCGTCGTTCCTGCATCTTGTCGAGCAGGGGTTTGAGCAGCTCGCGGAAGCCGGCGACGTTGGCCCGCACCCAGCCGGGGCGGTCCACCACCAGGAGGGGCGTGTCATGGGTCTCGGGCGTGCCGAGGCTGGTGAAGCCGCGGACGTGTTCCTCCGCGGACCGCGCGTGGCGGCGGAGTTCCGCGACGACGGCGCGGGCCTCGTCCCGGCTCACGTCGGGGCCCGGCCGCACGAGCCTGGTCGCGGTCGCGACCGCGAGGTTCCAGTCGACCATGCCGGATGAGGCAGCACCACCGATGCTCGTCATGTGTCAACGGTACGTGAGGGGTGGGGAAACGGGCAGATCCTCACGGCGATGCCCCTGCCGGGGGGGCCGGGGGGCTTCGCGCTCGGGGCGCGGGGACTTCACCCTCGAGGGCGCGGGGGCTTCGCGCTCGGGGGCGCGGGGACTTCGCGCTCAGGGGCGCGCGGACTTCGCGCTCAGGGGCGCGGGCGGTGCCTTGTGGGGGGCGCGGGGAACTGCGCGCTCAGGGGCGCGGGGAACTGCGCGAACGGGGGGTCCGGGGGCGGAGCCCCCCAAGGCGGGAGGGCAGGACGCCGCACGTCCAGGTGCGCCGGTGCAGCCGCGCGCTGCGGAGGTGAGGGACATCCCCTCGCCCATTTCGGGGGCTCCGCCCCCGGACCCCCGTCGCGCAGTTCCCCGCGCCCCTGAAGGCGTCTTCACCCACACCCCCCACAAGGCACCGCCCTCAGCCTCTGATGGGTGTCGCTGTCCCGCAGCCCCAAGGAATGCGGCCTCTCCGCTCCCCGGGAGGAAGCACCGCCGCCCGCGTCCCCCCGAGTGCGGCCCCTTCACGCCCCCCAAGGGGCGTTGCTGTCCCGCGTCGCTGAAGCCCCCTACGGCGTCCGGCAACCGCACCTTGCCAAGGCTGTCGCGGCCTTGTCCAAGGTCGTTTGGGCCGCCTCCGCCCCCGCCGTGTCGTTCGCGAGGAACGCGAACGCCAGCAGGCGGCCGTCGCGGTCCACGACCGTGCCGGCGAGCGTGTTGACGCCCGTCAGCGTGCCGGTCTTGGCGCGGACCAGGCCCGCCGCGCCGTCCGCGTAGCGGCCGGAGAGCGTGCCGGTGAAGCCGGCGACGGGAAGGCCCGTGAGGGCGGAGCGCAGTTCCGGGTGGGCGGGGTCGCCCGCCTTGACGAGGAGGGCGGTCAGCAGGTCGGCGGTGAGCCGCCCGCCGCGGTCCAGCCCGCTGCCGTCCTTGATCACGACGCCCTTCACCGGCAGCTTCAGCTGCTTCAGACGCGCGGTGACCGCCGCCCCCGCGCCGCCGAAGTCGGCCGGTTTGCCGGTGGCCACGGCGGTGTGCCGGGCGAGCGCCTCGGCGAGGTCGTTGTCGCTGTTGGTCAGCATGCGCTCGACCAGCGAGGAGAGCGGCGGCGAGGAGACCGTCGCGAGGGTGGTCGCGCGCGTCGTCGACTTCGACGGGCCGGGCGGCGTGGCCGTGATCCCGTGCTTCTTCAGCAGGTCGCCGAACGTCCGGGCGGCGTCCGCCGCGGGGTCGACGACACGCTCGACGGGTCCGCTGGAGGAGTCGTCGGTGCGGCCCTCGTCGGCCATCAGGGGGGTGACGGCGGCGAGATTCTCGTTGCGCCCGATCGGGTGGGCCGTGTCGCCCTTGTAGAGGGTCGTGTCGTACGAGAGCGTCACCTTGCGCACGCCCCGCTTGGCGAGGGCGGCCGCCGTGCGGGAGGCCAGGTCGCGCAGGCTCGCGGACCCCTTGGCGTTCTTGCGGGCGGTGAGCGTGGGATCGCCGCCGCCGACCAGCACGACCTCCTCGGTGTCGGGCTCGTAGACCGTGCGGGTGGTGAGCCGGTGGTCGGGGCCCAGCGCGGACAGCGCGGCGACCGCGGTGGCGATCTTCGTGGTGGAGGCGGGAGTGAGCGCGTTCCCGGAGTCCGCGCCGTAGAGGCGCCGGCCGGTGACGACGTCGACCACGGCGGCGGAGCGGCGGCCCAGCACCGGGTCCTTCAGCAGCGGGTCGAGGACCGCGGCGAGCGCCTTCCCGGCGGGCGCCGAACGGGCGGCGGTGGCGGTGCCGCCGAGGCCGGTGAGCACGGACGGGGCGGGCGGGGCGGCCCCCGGTCCGCGCGGCGGGGTGCCGGCGCGCGCCCGGGAGCCGTCGTGATCTGTGCCACGCGAGGCTTCCAGGGCCACGGCCCGGTGCCGCTCGGCCGTACGCTGACCCGAGGAGTCCCAGGGGCCGGCGGCGGTCGCCACTCCCGCGGCCAGCGCCAGACCGGCGGTGGCGGCGGTGGCGGTGTACCAGCCGGTTCCGGGCCGCGCGACCCGTGGGGCCTGCGGCGATCCCGGCCGGCGTCCCCTGGTGAACCACGGCCCGGTGGCCGCGGCGACCCGCGCCAGACGCGGTCGTACGGCGTCCGCGATCCGCACGACGTGCGGTCCCGCGGCCCGCCAAGGCCTCAGCTCTGGCACGACCACCAGCCCCTTTCGCGATCACACACCTGCGTGAGGGACACTTAACCACCAGAACGATGTGCTGATCATGGAGGAGCGTCCGGTGGAGTTCGACGTCACGATCGAGATCCCGAAGGGTTCGCGGAACAAGTACGAGGTGGACCACGAGACGGGTCGGATCCGCCTGGACCGTCGGCTCTTCACCTCGACCGCCTACCCGACCGACTACGGCTTCGTCGAGAACACCCTCGGTGAGGACGGCGACCCGCTGGACGCGCTGGTCATCCTGGACGAGCCGACGTTCCCGGGCTGCCTGATCCGCTGCCGCGCCATCGGCATGTTCCGCATGACGGACGAGGCCGGCGGCGACGACAAGCTGCTGTGCGTCCCGTCGACGGACCCGCGTGTGGAGCACCTGCGCGACATCCACCACGTGTCGGAGTTCGACCGTCTGGAGATCCAGCACTTCTTCGAGGTCTACAAGGACCTGGAGCCGGGCAAGTCGGTCGAGGGCGCCAACTGGGTCGGCCGGGTCGACGCCGAGGCCGAGATCGAGCGGTCCTACAAGCGCTTCAAGGAGCAGGGCGGCCACTGAGCCCCCACGCCACGGGACGTGACGACGGGCCGCACGCGTTGGCGTGCGGCCCGTCGTCGCGCTGTGTGCGCATACTGGCGGGGCAGAGGGCACACTGAAGGACGGTGTCGTCAGCAGGGAGAGAAAGGCACGTGACGGACGCGGAGGACCGCAAGCCGCAGTCGGACGAGGCGAGGAACGCCTTCCTACCCCCTTCCGGTGTCGCGGCGCCGGCCGACAACGAGTCGTCGACGACGTCCGAGTTCGCCCTGCCCGACGGGCTGGCCGTGCCGAGGACGGGGCCGGAGTCCGAGACCACTTCGGAATTCGCTCTTCCGGACGGTCTGGACGTCGCCCCGCACCCGCAGCACGAGCCGGAGGGCTCGGCGTTCAGCACGCCGAGGACGTACAGCGCCCGGCAGGCCACGTTCACCCCGCCGACCGGCGTCCCGCTGGTCCGGCTGACCAAGGACGTGCCGTGGCAGGACCGGATGCGCACGATGCTGCGCATGCCGGTGACCGAGCGGCCCGCCCCGGAGCCGGTGCAGCGGCACGACGACTCCGGCCCCGCGGTGCCGCGCGTACTCGACCTGAGCCTGCGTATCGGGGAGCTGCTGCTGGCCGGCGGCGAGGGCGCCGAGGACGTGGAGGCGGCGATGTTCGCCGTGTGCCGCTCCTACGGCCTGGACCGCTGCGAGCCCAACGTCACCTTCACCCTGCTCGCGGTCTCCTACCAGCCGTCCCTGGTCGACGACCCGGTGACCGCCTCCCGCACGGTGCGCCGCCGCAGCCCCGACTACACCCGGCTGGCGGCCGTCTACCAGCTGGTGGACGACATCAGCGACGACGAGACCCAGGTGACCCTGGAGGAGGCGTACCGGCGGCTGGCGGAGATCCGACGTAACCGGCACCCCTACCCGGGCTGGGCGCTGACCCTCGCGAGCGGGCTGCTGGCCGGCTCCGCGTCGGTGCTGGTCGGCGGTGGTCTGCTGGTGTTCGTCGCGGCGGCGGTCGGCGCCATGCTCGGCGACCGGCTGGCCTGGCTGTGCGCCGGGCGCGGGCTGCCGGAGTTCTACCAGTTCACGGTGGCCGCGACGCCGCCGGCGGCGATCGGGGTGGCGCTGACGCTGGCGCACGCGGACGTGAAGGCGTCCGCGGTGATCACCGGTGGGCTGTTCGCGCTGCTGCCCGGACGGGCGCTGGTGGCGGGGGTGCAGGACGGTCTGACCGGCTTCTACATCACGGCGTCGGCGCGTCTGCTGGAGGTGCTGTACTTCTTCGTCGGCATCGTGATCGGCGTGCTGACGGTGCTGTACTTCGGCGTGCAGCTCGGCGCCAATCTGGTGCCGGACGCCGCGCTCGGCGGCTCGGACCCGCCACAGCCGGTGCTGCAGATCGCCGCGTCCCTGGGCCTGTCGCTCGCCTTCTCGGTGCTGCTCCAGCAGGAGCGGGCCACCGTGCTGATGGTGACGCTGAACGGCGGGGTCGCCTGGGTGGTGTACGGGGCGATGCACTACACGGGTGACATCTCGCCGGTGGCGTCCACGGCGGTGGCGGCCGGTGTGGTCGGCCTGTTCGGGCAGCTGATGGCGCGCTACCGGTTCGCGTCCGCGCTGCCGTACACGACGGCCGCGATCGGGCCCCTGCTGCCCGGTTCGGCCACGTACTTCGGTCTGCTGGGCATCGCGCAGAACGAGGTGAACCGGGGGCTGACCTCGCTCACCAAGGCGGTGGCGCTGGCGATGGCCATCGCGATCGGGGTGAACCTCGGGTCCGAGATCTCCCGGCTGTTCCTGCGGATCGGCTCGGCGGAGAAGCGACGGGCGGCGAAACGGACGCGGGGCTTCTAGCCCGCGTGCCGCCCGCCGCCCGGCAGGGATCGCTCAGTAGCCGCCGTTGTACGGCTGCTGCTGGTCGTACTGCTGCTGGTCGTTGCCGTACGGCTGCTGGCGGGGCTGCTGCTGCGGGTAGCCCTTCGTCCGGCCGTTCGGGTGGCCGCCGTAGGGCGGGTGAGGCTGCTGCTGCGGGTAGCCGCCCTGGCCGCCGTACTGCTGCGGGCGGGGCTGCTGGGGAGCGGCGGCCGGGGTGATGCGGCGCAGCTGGGTGGTGGCGTCGTCCATGACCGGCGGCTGCGGGTACTGCTGCGCGGCCGGAACCTCGGCGGCGGCGCGCTTCTTCTTGCCGCGCTCGCGCAGGTACTCGACGAGGATCGGCACCACCGAGAGGAAAACGATCAGGATGAGGATCGCCTCGACGTTCTCCTTGATGAAGGAGATCTGGCCGAGCCAGTAGCCGGCGAGGGTGACGCCCGTGCCCCAGGCGATACCGCCGATGACGTTGTACGTGAAGAACGTGCGGTACTTCATCCGGCCGGCGCCGGCCACGATGGGCGCGAAGGTCCGCACGATGGGCACGAAGCGGGCCAGGACGATCGCCTTGGGCCCGTACTTCTCCATGAACTCGTGGGCCTTCTCCAGGTTCTCCTGTTTGAAGAGCCTGGAGTTGGGCCGGTTGAACAGCCGGGGCCCGAGGGTCTTGCCGATCATGTAGCCGACCTGGTCGCCGATCACGGCGGCGAGCACGATCAGCGTGCAGACCAGCCACAGCGGCTGGCTGATGTAGGTGCCCTCGGCCACGAACAGACCCGCCGTGAACAGCAGGGAGTCGCCGGGCAGGAACGCGAAGAGTCCGGATTCCGCGAAGACGATCAGCAGGATGCCGGGAAGGCTGAAGGTCTCGATGAGGTAGTCCGGGCTCAGCCACTCGGGGCCGAGCGCAAGCGTGGTCACGGGGATGTGGCTCCTGCTGCTGGGGGTCAAGGGCGGGGCTGGCTGCCCAAATTATGAACGCAGCCGTCGAAGCCCAGGTTCCGCGGGGTACCCAGGATGCACTGTGCCCCGCCCCGGGGAAAGCCGCGAGCCGGCGCCGTGGGGCGGTCGCCGCTGGTCGTGGCCCGGTGCGGCCGGGCCACGACCGGTCAGGCGGTGTGCCGTACGGCGTTGGCGAGGATCGCGTCCCGCATGTACGCGGCCAGTCCCGGCTTCGCCTGGTCGATGGTGCGGGTGAACCGCTCGTCGTTGACGTACATCTCGCCCAGGCAGGTGTGCATCTCGTGGCCACAGTCGTAGTGGTTGCGGGAGATGCCCTGCCGGTGGTCCTCGGCGGCGTCCATCGCCGCCTCGGAGTCCGCCGGCTCGCCCGCCTCCATCAGGGCGACGAAGCGCCGGGTCAGCTCGCCGGCCTCGTTCTGGATCCGCTGCCAGTCCTCCTTGGTGTAGGAGGCCGTCCGCTCCCGCGACTGGCGGTAGGCGTCGGTGTCGCCCCAGCGCTCCTGGACCTCCTCCTGGTACTGGTCGGGGTCGAAGTCGCCGAAGACCTCGAACTTCTCCTCGGGCGTCAGGTTGATTCCCATCGTGCGTGCCTCCATGGCCTGTTCCACGGCCGCCGCCATCATCTGCAGCCTCTCGATCCGGGCGGTCAGCAGCTCGTGCTGGCGGCGCAGATGCGCGCGCGGGTCCGCGTCCGGGTCGTCGAGCAGCGCGGCGACCTCCTCGAGCGGGAAGCCGAGCTCGCGGTAGAACAGGATCTGCTGCAGCCTGTCGAGGTCGGTGTCGCTGTACCGCCGGTGCCCCGCATGGCTGCGCTCGCTCGGCACGAGCAGGCCGATGGCGTCGTAGTGGTGCAGGGTGCGCACCGTGACGCCGGCGAATCCGGCCACCTGTCCCACGGACCAGCTCATGTCCGCTCCTTTCCCTTGCGCGCTCCAGGCTGGGTCCTCACGCCACGTGAGGTGCAAGCGGGTTACCGATTTATCCCTTTCACCCCCTTTATCGTGTGCGCGTGGCCCAGGACAACACGCAGCCGGCGTCCGGCACCGCCCCGGCGGCCTCGGCACGCGCCCTGCTGCCGACCGTCGTGCCCGCGCTGCTGGTCGGCGCGGTGTCGAGCCTGGTCCTGCTGGGCGTGAGCGCGGCCGCCGAGGAACTGCAGCACGCGCTCTGGCAGGACCTGCCGGACGCACTCGGCGTGGGGCGTTACTCCGTGGCGTGGATGTTCGCGATGCTGACCGCCACCGGTGTCGCGGTCGGGCTCGTGGTGTGGAAGGTCCCCGGGCACGCGGGCCCCGACCCGGCGACCACCGGCCTGGAGGCGCCGGTGCTGCCGCTCGCGGTGCTGCCCGGGCTGGTGCTGGTGACCGCGCTGGTCCTGGCCGGGGGGCCCAGCCTGGGGCCGGAGAACCCGATCATCGCCGTGAACGTCTCGCTGGCGGTCTGGTTCGGCGCCCGCGTCTTCCCGAGGACGGCCCGGCGGGGCTGGGTGGCCCTGGCGGAGGCCGGGACCATCGGCGCGCTGTTCGGCACGCCGGTCGCCGCCGCGCTGGTGATCTCCGAGGCGCTGGCCGGGCAGCGCGTCAAGGGACAGCTGTGGGACAGCCTGTTCGCCCCGCTGGCCGCCGCAGGGGCGGGTGCCCTGACCACCACGCTGGTGTCGGATCCGAGCTTCGACCTGCACCTGCCGCCGTTCGGGCAGCCCGGCTGGGCCGATCTGCTGGCGGCGCTCGTGGTGGCCTCGGCGGGCGCGCTGCTCGGCATGTGCGCCGTGTACGCCTTCCCGTACGTGCACGGCGCGTTCCGGCGGCTGCGGCACCCGATGCTGATGCTCCCGGCCGGCGGCGTGGTCCTGGGCGCGCTCGCGGCCCTGGGCGGGCACCTCACCCTGTTCAAGGGGCTCGACGAGATCGCCGAGCTGGCCGCCGACCCCGACGGCTGGACGGCGGGCGAGTTCGCCGTGATGACGGTGGTGAAGCTGGCCGCGCTGCTGGTCGCCGCGTCCTGCGGCTTCCGAGGCGGCCGGATCTTTCCGTCGGTGTTCGTGGGGACCGCGCTCGGCCTGTGCGCCCACGCGCTGGTGCCCGGGGTGCATCCGGCGGTCGGGGTGTCGGCGGCCGTCCTGGGCGTGCTGCTGGCCGTCACCCGGCAGGGCTGGGTGAGCCTGTTCGTCGCGGCCGTGCTGGTCGCCTCCCCCGGCATGCTCACCCTGCTCTGCCTCGCCTCCCTCCCCGCCTGGCTGCTCGTCACGGGCCGCCCGCACATGCAGCTGCGGCCGGACGGGACGGCCGTCGGATGACCCGCTCCCCCCGGCGGTCCCGCCCCGGGCCGCCCGACCCCCACGGAGGATCCATGCCGCTGCACCCCGGCCGGCCGGCCGGTGAGCGCCCGATGTCCGTCAACCCCTTCCTGGGGCCCGCGAACCCGGTCGGGGGGATGACCCAGGCGCCGCCCAGGCACCGCCTCCCGGACGGGCCCATGGCCCCGTCGACGGCGTACCAGCTGGTGCACGACGAGCTGATGCTGGACGGCAACGCCCGGCTGAACCTGGCCACCTTCGTCACCACCTGGATGGAGCCGGAGGCCGGCCTGCTGATGGCGGAGTGCCGCGACAAGAACATGATCGACAAGGACGAGTACCCGCGCACCGCCGAACTGGAGCGGCGCTGCGTGGCGATGCTCGCCGACCTGTGGCACGCGCCCGACCCGTCGAAGGCCGTGGGCTGTTCGACCACCGGTTCCAGCGAGGCGTGCATGCTGGCGGGCCTGGCCCTGAAGCGGCGCTGGGCGCTGCGCAACGCCGGCCGCCATCCCTCGCGGGAGGCCCGTCCCAACCTGGTGATGGGCGTCAACGTCCAGGTCTGCTGGGACAAGTTCTGCACCTTCTGGGAGGTGGAGCCCCGCCAGGTGCCCATGGAGGGCGACCGTTTCCACCTCGACCCGGCGGCCGCCGCGGAGCTGTGCGACGAGAACACCATCGGCGTCGTCGGCATCCTCGGCTCCACCTTCGACGGGTCCTACGAGCCGGTCGCCGAACTGTGCGCGGCCCTCGACGACCTCCAGGAGCGCACGGGCCTGGACGTCCCGGTGCACGTCGACGGTGCGTCGGGGGCGATGATCGCGCCGTTCCTCGACGAGGACCTGGTGTGGGACTTCCGCCTGGACCGGGTGGCGTCGGTCAACACCTCCGGGCACAAGTACGGGCTGGTGTACCCCGGGGTGGGCTGGGCGCTGTGGCGGGACGCGGCGGCGCTGCCCGAGGAGCTGGTGTTCCGGGTGAACTACCTGGGCGGCGAGATGCCGACCTTCGCGCTGAACTTCTCCCGGCCGGGCGCCCAGGTGGTGGCGCAGTACTACTCCTTCCTGCGGCTGGGCCGGGACGGCTACCGCGCGGTGCAGCAGGCCGCGCGGGACGTGGCCACGGGACTGTCCGCGCGGATCGAGGCGCTCGGCGACTTCCGGCTGCTCACCCGGGGCGACGAGCTGCCGGTGTTCGCGTTCACCACCGCGCCGGACGTGACGGGGTTCGACGTGTTCGACGTGGCGCGGCGGCTGCGGGAGAACGGCTGGCTGGTGCCCGCGTACACCTTCCCGGCGAACCGTCAGGACCTCGCGGTGCTGCGGGTGGTGTGCCGCAACGGCTTCTCCGAGGACCTCGCCGACCTGTTCGCCGAGGACCTGACCCGGCTGATGCCTGAGCTGAGGAGCCAGTCGCACCCGCTCACCCGGGACCGGAACGCGGCGACCGGGTTCCACCACTGAGCCGGCTGGTCCGGCCCCGTCCGGACGGGGCCGGACCAGCGCCCTACCCCTGATCTCCGAACCGGAGGTGCTCTTCCTGAAACGCGTCACACGTGACTACTCGGCATCGCCCGGATGCCGCTGATCCGTCGCGTACGGGTTCTCCTCGCCCTCGGCGAGCACGCCGACGAACGGCTCGCCCTCGCCGGCGAAGGTGTACGCGCCGCCCCGGATGCGTGTGATGAGGCCCCGCGTCCACGCGGCGCCGGTGTCCGCCGAGTGGACCCAGAAGTCCATGATCTCGCCGATGTGCCCCAGCCGGCCGGGCCCGTCCTCGGGGACGTAGTACTCCGTGACCGCCCTGCGCCACTCCCCGATCGACGCCAGCCGCCGCTCCAGCAGCGCGAGCGCCTCCTCGCGCTCCAGGTCGACCATCAGGCCGAGCCCGGCCGAGAGCACGTCCGGCTTCTGGTCGTAGGAGGTCAGCGCCTCGCGCAGCAGACGGAAGTACTCCTCCGTGCCCTGCTCGGTGACCTCGTACTCGGTGCGCGGCGGACCGCCGGCCGTGGAGGGGGCGGTCTCGTGCGCGACGAGCAGCCCCTGCTTGGCCATCTGCTTCAGCGCGTGGTAGATCGAGCCGGGCTTGGCGTTGGACCACTCGTGCGCGCCCCAGTACTCCAGGTCGTTGCGCACCTGGTAGCCGTGGGCCCGCCCGTGCTGGCGCACCGCGCCGAGCACGAGAAGACGGATCACTGACATGCCGACCAGCGTAGGCCGCGCCCGAACGGTGCCGGGAGCGGCCCGTGCGAACACACCGGACGGCTCGAGACCGGACGGCTCGAGACCGGACGGCTCGGAACGGGACGGCTCAGAACGGGAAGCCGCTGCGGCCGTGCTGCACCGAGATCCACTTGGTGGTGGTGAAGGCGTCCAGCATCGTGTCGCCGTTCAGCCGGCCCACGCCCGAGTGCTTCTCGCCGCCGAAGGGGACGATCGGCTCGTCGTGCACGGTGCCGTCGTTGACGTGGAACATCCCGGTGTCGATCCGCTTCGCGAACCGCACACCCCGTTCGACGTCCCCGGTGTGCACGGCGCCGCTGAGCCCGTAGGGGGTGTCGTTCACCAGGCGCACCGCCTCCTCCTCGCCGTCGAACGGGACCAGGAAGGCGACGGGGCCGAACACCTCCTGCCGCAGCAGGGCGGAGCCGGCCGGCAGCCCGGTGATGACGGACGGCTCGACCAGGTTGTTGCTGCGTCCGCCGCGCACCAGGGCGGTGGCGCCCTCGGAGAGGGCCTGCTCGACGACGCCGGTGAGGGCGTCCGCCTGCCGGGCGTTGATCACCGGGCCGATGACGGTCTCCGGGTCGCGGGGGTCGCCGGCCTTCAGCGTGCGCACCTTGGCGACGAACTTCTCGGTGAACTCGTCGGCCACCGCCCGGTCGACCAGGACGCGGTTGGCGGCCATGCAGACCTGGCCCTGGTGGACGTACCGGCTGAACACGGCCGCGTCCACGGCGTAGTCCACGTCGGCGTCGTCCAGGACCACCAGCGCGCTGTTGCCGCCCAGCTCCAGCACCGCGCGCTTGAAGAGGGAGGCGCAGACGGTCGCGACGTGCCGGCCGACCTGGTCGGAGCCGGTGAAGGAGATGACCTTCGGGACGGGGTGCTCGATGAAGGCGTCGCCTATCTCCGCGATGTCGGTGATCACGACGTTGAGCAGACCGGCGGGCAGACCCGCGTCCTCGAAGATCTTCGCGATGAGGGAGCCGCCGACGACCGGCGTGTTCTGGTGCGGCTTGAGCACCACGCCGTTGCCCAGCGCGAGCGCGGGGGCGACGGACTTCAGCGAGAGCAGGAAGGGGAAGTTGAACGGGCTGATCACGCCCACCACGCCGACGGGCACGCGGTAGACGCGGTTCTCCTTGCCGTCCACCGGCGAGGGGATGATCCGGCCCTCGGGGGCGAGCGCCAGGTGCACCGACTCGCGCAGGAACTCCTTGGCGAGGTGCAGCTCGAAGGCGGCCTTGAGGCGGGTCCCGCCCAGCTCGGCGACGATCGCCCCGGCGATCTCCTCCTCGCGCTCCTCGACCAGCCGCAGCGCCTTCTCGAACACCGCACGGCGGGTGTACGGGTTGGTGGCCGCCCAGTCCTTCTGCGCGCGGGCCGCCGCCCGGTAGGCCTGGTCGACCTCGTCGACCGTGGCGATGGTGATCGACGCGAGCTTCTCGTCGTTGTACGGGTCGAAGTCGATGATGTCCCAGGAGCCGGTGCCCGCACGCCACTCACCGTCGATGTACTGCTGAGCCAGGTCGGTGAAGTACGACGACATGTGATCCCTCGATCCCTCGCTGCGTCAGCAGAAACACGATCAGCACACCGGGGTGCGGTCACACGTCATCGTACGTGTGTGGCAAGGGAGTTGAAGGGACTCTTGGGACAGGCACCGGTGTCCTTCAGGACAGTTGCAGCAGCCCACGGAGCAGGTCGCGGCTCTCGGCGGGACCCGGGCTGTCGTGCTGCAGCTCCTTGAGCGCCTTCTCGTACTGGGCCACGTCCTCGGGCTTGTCCAGGTACAGCGCGCTGGTGAGCTGCTCCAGGTACACCACGTCCGAGAGATCGGACTCGGGGAAGCTGAGGATGGTGAAGGCGCCGGACTCCCCGGAGTGGCCGCCCATGCTGAACGGCACCACCTGGAGGCGGACGTTGGGCCGCTCGGAGACGTCGATCAGGTGCTGGAGCTGCCCGCGCATCACCGCGCGGTCACCGTACGGCCGGCGCAGGGCCGCCTCGTCGAGCACCACGTGGAACTCGGGGGCGTTCTCCGCGGCCAGGTACTTCTGCCGCTCCAGCCGCAGCGCCACCCGGCGCTCCACGTCGGCGTCGCTCGCGCTCTTCATCCCGCGCCGCACCACGGCGCGGGCGTACTCCTCGGTCTGCAGCAGTCCGTGCACGAACTGCACCTCGTAGGCGCGCAGCAGCGAGGCCGCGCCCTCCAGGCCGACGTAGGTGGGGAACCAGCTGGGCAGGACGTCCGAGTAACTGTGCCACCAGCCCGCCACGTTGGCCTCCTTGGCGAGGGAGACCAGCGAGGCTCGCTCCTGCTCGTCCGTGATGCCGTACAGCGTCAGCAGGTCTTCCACGTCCCTGGTCTTGAAGCTCACCCGGCCCAGCTCCATCCGGCTGATCTTCGATTCGGAGGCGCGGATCGAGTAGCCCGCGGCCTCGCGCGTGATCCCCCGAGCCTCACGCAGTCGCCTGAGTTGTGATCCGAGCAGCATGCGCCGCACCACCGATCCCGGCTCTCCCGCGCTCACGTTCGACAGCCTCCCCAACGTCTTCAGGGCCCGCAGTCTGCCACTAAAACACTCCGAGCAGTACTCGCCCGATTACACAAACGGAATTCGGCCGCTCGATCCGGTCAGGAAGCGGCACGGAACGGGCACCGCCACACAACGAGGGGGCAAGAGAACAGCCAGGAGGAGACGCGGGGATGACGGAAAAATTGCCCAACAAACCAGAACGGTAGGGCGTATTTCGGTCAGCTGCACGTGCATCTGCCCTTGCATCTGCCGTGCGCATCCGAAACCATGGGCCCCGCACCACCGCAGCCTCGCCACGACCGCGATTCCCGGGAGTGCCTCGCATGGGAACGAATGGATCGACCATGCTCGAGCCGTTACGGCAGGGCCTTCCGCCGCTGAACCTCGCGGCCGCATCCGACGCCGCCTCCTGCGCCCTGCACGCCCGCTACGAAGCGGTGCGCGAGGCCCGGCAGTTCACCCGGGGCACCCTCGACCAGTGGCACCTCGGCGAACGGTTCGACGACGTCTGCCTGGTGGTCTCCGAACTCGTCACCAACGCCCTGCGTCACGCCCTGCCGGTGAACACCCCGCGACTCGCCGCTCCCGAGCCCCCGGTGCGGCTGCACCTGATGCGGTGGACCGGACGGCTGGTCTGCGCGGTGCGCGACCCCAGCGACGAGGTCCCGGTCACCCGGGAGCCGGACGACCTGTCCGAGGACTGTTCCGCCGAGTCGGGACGCGGACTGTTCCTGGTCGACTCCTTCAGCGACAGCTGGGGCTGGCACCCGCTGGCCGGCGCGCTCAGCGGCAAGGTGGTGTGGGCGCTGTTCCGGCTCCCGCAGCCCTGATCCCCGTACGGCGCACGCGCGCGCCGCTTGTCTACGCGCGTCGCGCCCGACGGGCCCGCGGGCCGCGGACGCCCGAGCCCTCCGCGGTCAGCTCACGACCAGGTGGTCGAACTCGCCGTCCTTCACACCCAGCAGCATGGCCTCGATCTCCGCGCGGGTGTAGACGAGCGCGGGGCCGTCCGGGAAGCGGGAGTTGCGCACCGCGACCTCCCCGCCCGGCAGCCGGGCGAACTCCACGCAGGACCCCTGCGAGTTGCTGTGCCTGCTCTTCTGCCAGGCCACACCGTCCAGCCGCGTGGCCGCCATGCCGTTGTACACGCCGGACGCGCCGGCACCGTCGTGCCCGTCACCGTCGTACACGTCGTGGTCCACAGGTCGCTCCCCGCTGGTGCACTGGCTGGTGTGGCCATTGATGCAGTGGTCAACTGACCCGGATCATAGCTTCGTTCACGTGCATATGCATGGGCAGATGCACGTGCACGCGGGGTGGTGGGGCGGTTACAGCCCCACTCGCCGCACGGTGCCCGCTTTGACGGACGTTTTACCGAGCCCCGCTGCCTTAGAGACGCAAGCGGGGGCGATTGTGTTCCCTCCTGTGCCCTTCCGGTGGGTGGCCGGTGATGTGTTCCGGGCGGGCCGGGGTCGAGGGTGCGAGGTCCGTCACGCACCCCTGGCCGGGCGCGGGGCGGTTCCTGTTAGCTGACACCGGTCGTCCGGCCGCCCGGGCCGGAACCAGGGGGGGGGACCAGAGGTGACTGTGGAGGTTTCGGTGGAGCGCACAGGTCCGGCACACACGCGCGGAGGGCGTTCCCGGCGGTTCCGGTGGACGGCCGCGGCCGTGGGTCTGGCCGGCGCGCTGACCCTGACGGCGTGCGGCGGCGACGACGGCGGCTCGGACGACGCCTCGGCCGAGCCCACCCCGTCCGTCACACGGACCGCGGACTCCGGCGGCGGCACGGGCGGCTCCGAGAACGCCCCGGCCGGCGGTCTCCAGGGCAGCTGGCTCACCACCGCGGACGGCAAGGCGGTGGTCCTGATGGTCAACGGCGAGGAGGCGGCCCTCTTCGCCACGGGCGGCACGGTGTGCAGCGGCACGGCGAAGGGGGACACCGAGCCGACGATCACCCTGAAGTGCCCGACGGGCAACGGCGACCGCGCGGAGGGAAAGGTGACGTCCGTCGACGGGAAGTCCCTCACGGTCACATGGGAGGGCGCGGCAGGCGAGGAAACGTACACAAAGGCAGAGGGCGGCTCGCTGCCCCCGGGCCTGCCGACGGAGGGCCTGGGCTCGTAGGCGCCCTACGCCGTCCGCCGCCCGCGCGCACCCGCACCGCACCGCCTGCGGGCAGTAGCACCGCCGCCGTCCGCGGGCACCCGCACCGCACCCCTTTCGGGCAGTCGCGCCGCCGCCGTCCGCGGGCACCCGCACCGCACCGTCTCCGCGCAGCCGCGCCACTGCCGCCCGCGGGCAGTCGCACCGCCGCCGTCCGCGGGCACCCGCACCGCAGGGCGGCAGGGGTGGGCCAGACGGCGCCCGCAGACGGCGACGCGCGGCACCCCGACGTCAGCGGCGCCGCCCCAACCGCCCTCGCGTCGCGGTCACCGCCTCCTCGGCCGCACGGGCCCCTTCCTCCCACCCCGCCACGTCACTCACCCCCCGCAACCGCGTAGTCGTCGTGGACGGGAACAACCGCTCCACCCGCTCCCCCACAGCGACCTCCCGCGACGCCAGCACAGGCAACAGCTCCTCCCCCACCGGCACCTCGGCCGCGGCAGCGGCCAACCGCACCCCCACCCGGTGGGCGTACGCCGCCAGGAAGGACTGCCGAAACGTCTTCGTCCGCTTCCGACCGCCCGCCCGCTGCGCCGCCTCCGCCTCGGTCATCGCACCGGCCGCCTGCACCAGCAGCGAGGTGTAGAGCAGCTCGACCGCCTCGAGGTCGGACGCGAACCCCACCACCGTCGAGAACCCGAACGCCTCGTTCCACACCGCCCGGCAGTGGTTCGCCGAGGCCACCGCGTCCAGCAGCACCGCCTTGGCCCGCTCGTACGGCGGGTCCACCCCGATCCGGACGGCGTCCGGCCCCTCCGCGACCGCCCCCTGCGCGGCGAGCAGCGCCTCGTCGACGCTGTGCCGCGCCATCAGCTCCTGCGCCTTGGCGCTCAGCGCCTCCGCCTCCTCCGGGAACCCGGTCGCCTCGGCCTTCGCCAGCAGCGCCCGGATACGCCCGAGCATGCGGGACTCCGGCTTCCACTCCCGCCCGCCGGACGGTGACGCCCCCGCCGCCTGGTCGAGCGGCTCCAGCGCGGGCAGCCGCAGCAGCAGCCGGTACAGCTCCAGGACGGCGGTGGCGTACGAGAACCGGTCACCTCGCGCGGCCGCGTCGGACGACGGCACCTCGGCGACCTGCGCCTCCCACCGCGCACCCCGCGCCCGCCCGTCCCGCCGCGCCTGGGCACGGATCAGCGAGCCGGCCAGACGGACGTGCGTCTCGTCCAGTTCCCGCCGCACCACCCGGACGACGTCCGCGGGCTGCCACCCCCGCTGCCAGGCGGACGCGACGAAGTCCTCCCCACGGCGGGCGAGTTCGGCGTCCGCCGCGGGATCGGCGGCGAGCAGGGAGGCCCCCGCGTCGAGGGTGTCGTCACCCGTGTCGTAGAGGGCGGAGCGGAAGGCGCTGTCGACGGTGCCGGACGTACTCACAGGGCCGATCGTGCCACGCCGCGACCTGTCACCCTCAAGTGTCAACGACGGGTTGACACCCTCCCACTGTCAACTTACGGTTGACACATGACGACGAACCCCGCCATCAAGTCATCCGTCCGTCTCGACGACCTCATCGCGGCCATCAAGACGGTCCACGACGAACCGCTCGAACAGCTCCAGGACGCGGTGCTCGCCGGCGAGCACCTCGGCGACGTCGCGGACCATCTGATCGGCCACTTCGTCGACCAGGCCCGGCGCTCCGGCGCCTCCTGGACCGACATCGGCAAGAGCATGGGCGTCACCCGGCAGGCCGCCCAGAAGCGCTTCGTCCCTCAGGGCGGCAACGACCTCGATCCGAGCCAGGGCTTCAACCGCTACACGCCCCGCGCCCGCAACACGGTCATGGCCGGGCACAACGAGGCGCAGGCCGCCCGCAACGCCGAGATGGCCCCCGAGCACCTGGTCCTCGGGCTGCTGGCCGAACCGCAGGGCCTGGCCGCCAAGGCGATCACCGAGCAGGGCGTCACCGTGGAGGCGGTCCGCGAGGCCGCGCGCGCGGCGCTGCCGCCCGCCGCCGAGGACGCCCCCGAGCTGGTGCCGTACAACTCGGCGGCCAAGAAGGTGCTGGAACTCACCTTCCGCGAGGCGCTGCGCCTCGGCCACAACTACATCGGCACCGAGCACATCCTGCTCGCCCTCCTGGAGCACGAGAACGGCACCGGTGTGCTCAGCGGCCTCGGCGTCACCAAGGACGCCACCGAGCGGTACGTGGCCGAGATGCTCGCGCAGTACGTGGAGACGAAGACGGGGGACGAACCGGCTCGGGAGGGCTGATCCGCGGCCCGGCCGGCCCGCTCCCACCAGGCCGTTGTCACACCCCCCTGCGACACTCGCGTACATGGCCGGCCGGTGGGCGCTCGCTCCGGCCGAGGACGGTGGCGTGGACGTCGCCCCCCTCGGCCCGGACGGGCTGCCCTCGGGCCCGGTGCGGCGCGAGGCGGACCTCGCCGAGGCCGTACGGAGCCGTCCGGGCGTCGCCCGGTGGGTGTGGCGGTCCACGGCCGAGGTCTACCCGCGTCTGCTCGCCACGGGGGTGCGAGTGGAGCGGGCGTACGACGTCGAGGCCGCCGAGACCCTGCTCCTCGGCCACGAGGGGCGGTACGGGGAGCCGCGTTCGGCCGCGGCCGCGCTGGCCCGGCTGCGCGGCGGACCCGTGCCGCCCGACCCGCCGCAGCGGCACGCGGACCCCGGCGCCCAGTCGTCGCTCTTCGACCCTCAGGCGGCCCCGCTGTCGCCGGCCGACCTGCTCGCGGTCTACGCCGAGCAGCAGCGGCGCACCGACGCCACCGCGCACCCGGACCGCATGCGCCTGCTGACGGCCGCCGAGTCGGCGGGCATGCTGATCGCCGCCGAGATGAACCGCGCGGGGCTGCCCTGGCGGGCGGACGTGCACCGCGCGCTGCTGCACGACCTGCTGGGCGAGCGGTACGCGGGCGGCGGCGAGCCGCGCCGGCTCGCCGAGCTGGCCGACGAGGTGTCCGCCGCCTTCGGGCGCCGGGTCCGGCCCGACCTCCCGGCCGACGTGGTCAAGGCGTTCGCGCAGGCCGGTATCAAGGTGACGTCCACGCGCCGCTGGGAGCTGGGGTCGGTGGACCATCCGGCGGTGAAGCCGCTCCTGGAGTACAAGAAGCTGTACCGGATCTGGGTCGCGCACGGCTGGTCCTGGCTCCAGGACTGGGTGCGCGACGGCCGCTTCCGCCCCGAGTTCCTCGCGGGCGGCACGGTGACCGGCCGCTGGGTCACCCACGGCGGGGGCGCCCTGCAGATCCCCAAGGTGATCCGCCGCGCGGCGGTCGCCGACCCGGGCTGGCGGCTCGTCGTCGCCGACGCCGACCAGATGGAGCCGCGGGTGCTGGCGGCGATCTCCCGCGACCCCGGGCTGATGGAGGTGGCCGGCCGGGAGAGCGACCTCTACCAGGCGGTGTCCGAGCGCGCCTTCTCCGGCGACCGCGACCGCGCCAAGATCGCCGTCCTGGGCGCGGTGTACGGGCAGACCTCCGGTGACGGCCTGAAGAACCTCGCCGCGCTGCGCCGCCGCTTCCCCAAGGCCGTGGCGTACGTCGACGAGGCGGCGCGCGCGGGAGAGGAAGGGCGACTGGTCCGCACCTGGCTGGGCCGCACCTGCCCGCCGGCCGCGCGGACGACGGACGACGCGGTGGAGGAGGCGGGCATCCCGGTGGCGCGGGACGAGCCGGACTCCGAGGCCCGCCCGTGGGTTCCCGGCCACGCCTCGACCGACGCCCGCGCCCGGGGCCGTTTCGCCCGCAACTTCGTGGTGCAGGGCAGCGCGGCCGACTGGGCGCTGCTGATGCTCGCGGGACTCCGCCGGGCGCTGACCGGCATGGCGGCGGAGCTGGTCTTCTTCCAGCACGACGAGGTGATCGTGCACTGCCCCGAGGAGGAGACGGAGGCCGTGACGGCGGCGATCCGCGAGGCCGCCGAGCAGGCGGGGCGGATCGCGTTCGGACAGACGCCGGTGCGCTTCCCGTTCACCACCGCCGTGGTGGAGTGCTACGCCGACGCGAAGTGACACCCCGCCGGGGAGTGCCCGCAGGGTTCCGCCGCCCGTTCGCGGGCGTAGTCCCGCACGAGGTCGTACGGCTCGAAGCGCCCGTACGCGGTCTCCTCCAGCAGGGCCACGTCGGCCAGCCGCTCCAGCGCAGCCTCGGCCCGCGCCGCGTCGACGCCCGTGAGGCGGGCCAGCGACGGAGCGTCGCAGAACGGCAGGCCGAGGGCGCCGATGTGGCGCAGGACGAGGGCCGCGTCCTGGTCGGTGCGGCGGTCGGAGGCGGTGAGCGCGCCGAAGGCGGCGTCGAGTGAGCGGCGGACGCCGAGGTCGTCGTAGTCGAGGAGGTCCAGCCTGCTGTCGGCGGCGGCGAGCTGTGTGGCGAGGGCGTCCGGAGTGAGGGCCCGGCGGGCGGCGAGCCGGGCCGCGACGACGCGCAGCGCGAGCGGGAGCCGCCCGGTGAGGGCGACCAGCGGATGCCGGGCGGTGATGTCGTCCCTCCCGGACGCGGCGCGCAGCAGCGCGGCGCTCTCCTCGTCGCTCAGCGGCCGGAGGGGGAAGCGGGCGGCGCCGTCGAGGGCGGTGAGGGATGACCGGCTGGTGACGACGACGCCGCACCCGGGCCCGGCGGGCAGCAGTGGCCGCACCTGGGCGGCGCTCGCGGCGTCGTCCAGCACGAGCAAGGTACGGGTGGGGGCGAGCAGGGACCGCAGCAACGCGGAGGCGGCGTCGGGATGCCCGGGGACGTCGCCGGAGGGGACGCCGAGGTCGCGGAGGAGCGAGGCGAGGGCCTCCTCGACTGTCAGCGGCGCCGAACCGGGTTCCGTGGCACGCAGGTTGAGGTGGAGCTGGCCGCCGCTGAAACGTTCCTCCAGGGTATGCGCGACCCGGAGAGCGAGGGCGCTCTTCCCGACGCCGGCCGTGCCGCTGACCACAGCAACCCCGCCCCCGACCGTCCCGGAGAGCGCCCGGGCGATTCCCTCCCGGACATCCGCGCGCCCGACGAAATGGGCGGGCGCGGGCGGCAGTTGTGCGGGCCGCACCCATCTGGACGCGCCGTCCCGCGTACCGCTCCCCCGCAGCACCTCGACGTGCGCCTCACGCACGGGCTTCCCCGGCTCCACACCGAGTTCGTCGGCGAGGCGGGCGCGCAGATCACGGTGGACGACGAGGGCCTCGGCCTGACGGCCGGTGCGGTGCAGGGCGAGCATGAGCTGACGGTGGTAGGCCTCCCGCAGCGGATGCTCGGCGGCCAGGGCTGACAGCTCGGGCACGAGGTCGGCCAGGCCGTCGTCGCCCAGGGCGAGTTCGGCGTCGTAGCGCCACTCGTGGAGCAGCAGCCGCGCCTCCTCCAGGCGGCGCACGAGGGCGTACCCGCCCACCTCGGGGGCCAGCCCGCCCAGCGGGCTCCCCCGCCACAGCCCGAGCGCGGCCCGGCACTCGCCGCGCACCCGCTCCCAGTCGCCCTCGGCGCGGGCGGCACGGGCGGCCGAGACGTGGGCGTCGAAGACCCACACGTCGAGTTCGCCGTCGTCGACGCGGAGGACGTACCCCGTAGGCACGGTGAGGAGCCGGCCGGGCTCGTCGAGGAGGCGGCGCAGCCGGGCGACGTGGTTGTGCAGCGAGGGCAGCGCGGAGACGGGCGGCTCCCCGCCCCACAGGGCGTCCTTCAGCACTTCGACGGAGACGACCCGTCCGGCGTCGAGCAGCAGGGCGGCGAGGAGGGTGCGGAGTTTGGGGCTGGTGACGGGGAGGACGGGGGCGCCCCCGCGTGTGCAGGGGGCGTGAGGGGGTACCGCGTCACCGGGACCCGCCCCGTCGGAGGAGGGCTCGCCGGGGGGCGGCTCACCGCCGTAGAGGACAGGCGTCCCCAGCAGTCCGAAGCGCAGGCCGCGCCGTGTCACGCCCCACCCCTGCCTTCCGGGTGACCCATGGGGAATCCATTGGCCTCATGTTAGCCATCCGTTGGCAAGGTTTGATGTGATCACTACATCGGATCCGGCCCGGGGGTGCGCGCGTCACGCGCAACTCGGGGGAGTGTCGCCGCCGGCCGATCCGCTTCACGAGGACCCGGTCGCCAGAGGTGAACGACCGGGGCCTCGTTCTTTTCGGCCGCCGTACCCGTCAGCCGGCCCGCGACGGCACCTCCGTGGCGGCGAGCCCTTCGACCGCCTGCTTGTGCTCCTTCGGGTACCTGTCGGCGCCCGGCACGGCCAGGGCGACGCGGAACTGCTCCCGGGCCTCGGCGGGCCGCCCCGCCGCCCGGTAGGTGCGGCCCAGCCGACAGCGCAGGTCCATCTCCCGCCGGTCGTGGTCGGGATCGTCGAGCGGGCCCGGCGTCCCGTGCTGGGCAAGGGCACGGCGGAACACCTCGGCCGCCGCGTCCAGGTTCCCCGCCTTGTGCTCCGCCGTGCCGAGCCTGGCCAGCGTGAGGGTGTGGAGCAGGACGTCGCCGGTCCGCCGGATCAGGTCGGCCACCCGGCGGAACAGAACCCTGGCCGCCGACGGGTCGAGATAGAGGTGCAGATCGAGATTGGAGGTCAGCGCCCTGCTCAGGGCACGCGGCCGTCCGATGGCCCGGCCGCGGGTGTGGGCATCACGGAAGCAGGCCAGCGCCTCCTCGTCCCGGCCCTGGCGGTGGCGGACGAACCCGAGGGCGAAGGAGGCCATCGCGACGAGCCAGTGGTCGTCGTACCCCTCGGCGAGCTCCCTCCCCGCGACGAGCACGGACACCCCCTCCTCGACCTCGTCGGCGTCCGGTCCGGCGGCCCCCAGCCCGGTCATCGCCCCCAGCCCGACGAGGGCCCGCCCTTCCTCGTGCCGCTCCCCGCGCTCACGGCTCAGGTCCAGCGCGGTCCGCAGATGACGGCAGGCGTCGGGGAAGCGCGCCCGGTGGGTGAGCGTGTAGCCGAGGCAGTTGTGCAGGGCGGGCGCCATGCGCCGGTCCGCCGCGGCGTCGACGTACGGCAGCGCGGTCTCGAGGGCCGCCTGGCACTCGTGCAGGCGGCCACGGCCGACGAAGTGGTCCGTCAGGGCCTCGGCGATCCAGCAGGCGTGGTCCACCTCGCCGGACGCCACCGCGTGGCCGACGACGTCCACCAGTTCCCCGCCGGCCTCGTCCAGCCACACCGCGGCCTCCCGCCAGCCGGAGAACGACGCCCCTGACCGCCCGGGACCGGTGGGATAGCCGCCGGCGCCCCAGTCGCTGGCCACGCGGGCCGCGTCCAGATAGAGGCGCAACGCCGCCTCCCGCGCCGGTCCTGCCTCGGCGTGCGCGGCCTCGGCCAGCCGGCGCGCGTGGACCCGCACCAGGTCGTGCATCCGGTAACGGCCCGGCCGCGGCTGCTGCAACAGGCTGGTGTCGACCAGGCTCTCCAGGATCCGCTCGGCGTCACGGGCGGGCCGGCGGAGCATGGCCGCGGGGGTGCGCAGGTCGAACTCCACCGTCGGCGCCAGCCCCAGCGTCCTGAAACCCCGCCGCTGCTCCGGCGGCAGCTGGTCGTACGACAGCCGGAAGGCGGCCTCCACGCTGCGGTCCCCCGTGCTGAGTTCGCCCAGACGCCCCTCGTCGTCCGCCATCCGCTCCACCAGGTACGCCAGCGTCCAGGCGGGCCGGGTCTGCAGGCGCGAACCCACGATGCGCAGCGCCAGCGGCAGTCCGGCGCACAGCCGGACCAGGTCCCTTGTCGCCTCGGGTTCCCGGTCCGTGCGCTCCCGGCCGACGATCTGCCGCAGCAGCGAGGTCGCCTCGCCGGGGCCGAGAGTCTCCAGGGTGGCCCGGCGGTCGGCGTCCAGGCCCGCGAGCCGCTGCCGGCCGGTGACGATCACCCTGCTGCCGGGCCCCGCGGGGAGCAGCGGGCGGATCTGACGGGTGCCGGCGGCGTCGTCGAGGACGAGCAGCAGTCGCAGCGGGCTGGTGACGGTCCGCCAGGCGGTCATGAGGTCGTCGAGGTCGTCCGGCACCTCGCTGCCGTCCGCCCCGAGGGCGCGCAGCAGCCGGCGCAGCACGCTTTCCGGTGCGGGCCTGCCGCGTTCGCGGCTGTGGGCGTGCAGGTCCACGAAGAGGCACCCGTCGGGGTAGCGGTCGCGGATGCGGTGGGCCGCCCGCACGACGAGGGCCGTCTTGCCGACCCCGGCGGGACCGTCCACGGCGACGACGGAGACCGCGTCGTCGGGGCCCGGGGCGGTCAGGACGGACAGCTCGTCCTCCCTCCCGACCAGTTGCCCGGTGTCGCCCGGCAGTTGGTTGACGAGGTGCCGGCGGGCAGGCGGCTGCACGGTGACGACTTGGCGCTCCGTGGCCCCGAGGAGCGCGGCGTCGTCCTGACGCAGCACGGCCTCGTGGATCCGGCGCAGTTCCTCACCGGGGTCGACGCCCAGCTCGTCGGCGAGGCGCCGGCGCATGTCCTCGTAGGCGTGGAGGGCCTCCGCCTGGCGTTCGCAGCCGTAGAGGGCGCGCATGCGCAGCGCCAGCACCGACTCGTCGTACGGGTCGGCCTCGGGAAGAGGGGCCAGGTCGTCCAGGGCGTCGCCGTACCGCCCGAGGTCGACCAGACAGGAGAGCCGGGCCAGCCGCAGGGTCCGCCGCCGCTCCGAGAGGCGCTCCCGCTCGGCCGCGGCGAACGGCCCGGAGAGCTGGGCCAGCGGTTCGCCCTGGAACAGCGCGAGGGCCTCGGTCAACTGCTCGGCGGCGCCCCCGAGATCACCGGACGCCTTGGTCCGCAGCCCGCGGTCGCCCAGCTCGGCGAGGTCCGCGAGATCGAGGCGGACGTCGTCCAGGACGAAGCGGTACCACCCCTTCCCGCTGCGGATCACCGACTCCGTATGACGGGTCCCCGCCCGGTCGAGCGTCCTGCGCAGCGGATTGACGTGACTGGCCAGCACCTTGGTGCCGGACGCGGGCGGGTCGGCTCCCCAGACGCCGTCGAGCAGTTGCTCGTGGCTCACCACCGCGCCGTCCCGGAGCAGCAGGGCTGCCAGCACGGTCTGCCGTCTGACGGGCCCCAGCGCCAGGGGGCCTCCGTCCCGCCACGCCCGCAACGGGCCGAGGACCTCGATACGCAGCCGCTGAGATTCCCCGCCCAACCCGAGCCTCCGCTCCCGCACTTCATCGCCAGTTCATCAGCATTGCAGCACCTGCGGACACAGTGACCGGTGCGAACGCGCACAACCCGCACATCCGAAGGGACCCATGGTGACCGGAGCGGAACTGGTGGCCACCGCGCTGACCACCGGAGCGGCGGCCGGACTGACGGGCACGGCCCGCGGAACCGTCCACGACCTGCACGACGCGCTGAGGCAGGCGGTCCGCCGACGCCTGACCGCCCCCGACGGCACGGGAGGAACCTACGGCGTCCGTGTCCTCGACGCCCACGCCACGGACCCGGACGTGTGGGGGACCCGACTGCTCCGCGTGCTCGTCGCCTGCGGTGCGGGAGAGGACGAGGACGTCCTCCGGGCGGCCCGCGCGCTCCTCCGCGCGGAACGCGGCCCGGCCGGACGAGCGACGGACGCGTCCCTACGACGATCTTCTCTGCCGTGACCCGTCGCCACCCGGGTCAGGCCGGCGGCATCCCGCGCTCCGCGATGCCGCTCTCGTAGGCGACGATGACCAGCTGGGCGCGGTCGCGGGCGTTCAGCTTCGAGAGCAGGCTGCTCACGTGGGTCTTCACGGTGGGCAGGCTGATCACCAGCCGGTCGGCGATCTCCGCGTTCGACAGGCCCTTGGCGATCAGCACGAGCACCTCCTGTTCGCGCCGGGTGAGCCCGACGAGCCGGGGGGCCGGCCGGGCGGCCGTGTCCCGGTGGGAGAAGTTCGCGATGACGCGACGCGTGACCGAGGGGGCCAGCACGCCCTCGCCGGTGGCGATGACACGGATGCCCGCGACGAGGTCGTCCGGCGAGGCGTCCTTCAGCATGAAGCCGCTCGCGCCCGCCTGGAGGGCCGGGTAGACGTACTCGTCCATGTCGAACATCGTGAGGGCCAGCACCCGCACGCCCGCCATGGACGCGTCCGAGCAGATCTCGCGGGTGGCGGCGATTCCGTCCATGACGGGCATCCGCAGGTCCATCAGGACCACGTCCGGCGTCAGTTCGCGGGCGAGCGCGACGGCCTCGGCGCCGTCCCCCGCCTCCCCCACCGTCTCCATGCCGGGAGTCGAGTCGACGAGGACCCGGAAGCTCCCGCGCAGCAGCGCCTGGTCGTCCGCGATCAGGACCCGGACCGCCTCGGCCATGCCGCATCCCTCGTACCTCGGGTCGCCGCCGTGTCCGGCGGTCCGACGCCTCGTCAGCCTGTATCCCCCGCACCTTATCGGCCGGGCCGGCGGCCGCCGTCAGGTTTCCGCCGCCACCAGTTCCCCCGTCCCGTCGTCCCCGACGGTGACGGTGACGCCGTGGGGCTCCGCGAGCCGCGCGAAGTCGGTGAGGATCTCCTTGGCGTCGACCGGACCGGCCAGCCGGGGCCGTCCCCGCCGGTGCACGGGCTGCCCGAAGCCCAGGTCGACCGGGTGCAGCCGGGCGCCGGTGAAGACCCCGTCGTCGAAGGTGAGCACCGGCACGAGCGACTGCCAGTACCGGCGGTGCGGGGCGAACATCCGCCGGCCGTGGGCGGTGATCCGCTCGAAGTACCCGCCGGGGGTCAGGGACTCGTCCGTGCCGGCCCGCGCGTAGTCCTCGGCGGGGATGCGGTCGGCCAGTTCGATCTGGCTGACGATGTTCCCCAGGCTGTGGAAGACGGGCCGGCCCCGGTGGAGCTCCACACCGCGCAGCATGTGCGGGCCGTGCCCGACCACGGCGTCGGCGCCGGCGTCGATCACCGCACGGGCGAAGTCCCGCAGGAACTCGGCGGGGGTCTCGGGCGTCGGGCCGGGTTCGTGGGAGTGGACGCTGACCAGGACCAGGTCCGCGCGGCGGCGCGCCTCGGCCACCCAGCGGGTGATGTCGTGGACGTCCCGGGGGTCGCAGGCGGTGGTCAGGCCCGGGGTGTCCGCGGTCTCGAACCGGGTGCCGAACAGCGCGAGCCGGCCCGGTCCGGGCATGGCGGGGTCGAACCCGAGCAGGGTGCGCGCCTCGGCCCGCCGGGACCGCAGCCCGGTGGCGCCGTCGATCTCCCGCAACGCCTCCAGCTGCGCGGCCGTCACCCGGAGCGTCACGCCGTGCCGCAGCGGGCTGAGTCCCGGCCGGCCCGGCAGGTCGGGGGACGGGGCGGCCGCCTCCTGCCCGTCCCGGAACGTGGCGGTGCACGCGATCAGCGCCAGGCTGCCGGCCGGCCGGTCCACGTAGACCGGGCGCCGGGCCGCGGTGAGGTCGGCGCCGATCCCCGCGAACGGCACCCCCTTGGCGCGCAGCAGGTCCACCGTGCCGAGGACGCCCTCCGTGCCCAGGTCGAGGGCATGGTTGTTGGCGCAGCTCAGGGCGGAGAAGCCCATCCCCGTCACGTCGTCGAGAACGGCGGGGTCCGCGATCAGGCCGCCTCCGCTGGCCGCGTCGGGTACGGGGTGGCCGCGTCCGGTGGCGGGCGCCACCTCCAGGTTGGTGAAGGCGAAGTCGG
This sequence comes from Streptomyces sp. BJ20, assembly GCF_022869105.1. Classification (NCBI taxonomy): domain Bacteria; kingdom Bacillati; phylum Actinomycetota; class Actinomycetes; order Kitasatosporales; family Streptomycetaceae; genus Streptomyces; species Streptomyces sp. BJ20. The sequence goes on along the minus strand of NZ_CP094918.1, from coordinate 299,369 downwards.
CCGTGTGCAGCACCTCGCCCAGTCGGCCGGCGGCGGGGTCGGAGGTGACGGGCGCGCCCCGCGTCATCATGCAGTCCCCGGTCAGCGCCACGGTGAGGCGGCTCATGAACGGCTCTCCTCCACCGCTCGCACGAACGCCTTCGCCCGGTCGGGTCCGGAGAGGTCCACGCGCTTGCCGGCCACCTTCACGGTCGGGGTGAGGGCCACCCCGCGGGAGGCGGCGACCTCGGACACGTACGTCACCCAGGGCCGGTACGTGCCGTCGCGGACGCACCGCTCGAAGGACGCGCCGGTGATGCCGACGTCCCGGCCGAGGGCGACCAGGCGGTCGGTGTCGAGGCCGGGGCCCTGCTCCGGCGGCTGCTCGTCGAAGAGCGCCGCCGTGTAGGGCTCGAACTTGTTCCGGTCAGCGGCGCAGGCGGCGGCGGACGCGGCCCGGGTGGAGTAGCCGGCGGGGGCGCTGCGGTCGTCGAGGAAGGCGACCGGGTGGTGGACGACGCGCACCTCTCCGCGTTCCTGCATCTCCCTCAGTTCGGGCGCGAGGGCCTTCTCGGTGATGCGGCACTCGGGGCAGAGGTAGTCGAGGTAGAGGTCGACACGGACCGGACCCTCGGACGTGACGAGTCCGGCCCGGTCGGCGGCCACACCGGCGGGCACCTCCTCGGGCGCATCGCCGGGCTCGGTGTCGGTGGCCCGGACCAGGCCGGCGCCGACGAGCGCGGCGCCGAGCACCGTGACCACCGCCGCGAGCGACACCAGCACAGTGCGGCGGCGTCGCCGGCGCCGGTGGACCATTTCCCGGACCTGGGCGTCCGTCGACGGCTGCATGTCTATCGCTCCTTCGTTTCCAGGACCCAGCGGTCCAGGGCGTAACGGGTCCGCGGGCGGGTGATCAGGAACGCGGCGGCGCCGAGGAAGGCGAGGTCGCGCGCGATGTCGACGACGTAGCCCCGTTCCGCGCCGCCGGTGAGGGTGCCGCCGCTGCTGAAGCAGCCGCAGTCGATGGACATCCCGCGCGCCCACACCGAGGCGATGGCCGCGATGTACGTGACCATCAGCAGGGCGGTGACGACCGCCACGGCGCGGGTGGCGAGCCCGGCGAGAAGCAGCAGGGCCAGCGCCAGCTCGACGAACGCCACGGCGGCGCCGACGAGTTGTGCGCTTTCCTCGGGGACGAGCTGGTAGAGGGCGACGGTACGGCCGGCTCCCGTGAGGTCCTGGACCTTCACCCAGCCCGCGTAGCCCAGGACCGCCGCGAGGACGATCCTGGCCGCGGTGCCCGCCCATGTCCGCACGAACGTCACGGCCGGCCCCCTTTCACTGCGCCCGGGAGAACCGGTAGGTGGCGAGGCCCAGTACGGCGGCGGTGAGGGCGGCCAGCACGCCGAGTTCCGCGTACACGGGCGGGTTCCAGTCGCCGAGCATCAGCCGGGTCTGCTCCGAGGTGAGGACGTCGGGGCCGGGCAGTGTCCGGCGCACGGCGTCGACGCCGTAGGTCAGCGGGTTCAGCTTGACGACGGTGTCGAGCCAGCCCGGCAGCCCGTTGGGCGGGAACATCGCGCCGGAGAAGAACATCAGCGGCATGAGGCTGAGGTTCACCACGATCTGGAAGGTGTCGACCTGCCGGATGGTGACCGCGGCGAGAAGGCCGAACGAGGTGAAGAGCAGGGAGACCAGGAGCAGTTCGACGAGGACGACCAGCAGCATCGGCGTGTACCGGACGCCCGCGATGCCTCCGACCGCGAGCAGGGCGAGGCCGTAGACGGCGCCCGTGGTGGCTCCGCCGAGCGCGAGGCCGAGGACGATGCTCGACCGAGGGAACGGGGAGACGAGCATCTGGCGCAGCATGCCGAGCCGGCGGTCCCAGACGAGCGAGATGCCCACGGCGATGGCCGGGGCCTGCACGGACATCACGAGCGCGCCCGGGAACAGGTAGGCCCGGTAGTCGTTCAGCTGGGCCTTGCCGAGCGTGGACGACGCCGCTTCCAGCCCCGTGCCCAGCACGACGAGGAACAGCAGCGGGGTGACCAGACCCATGACGAGGCGCAGCGGATTGTGCCGCAGCCGGGTCATCTCACGCCGCCACAGCAGCGCGTAGGGCCGTACGGTGTGCCAGGTCCGCCCCTCGGACGAGGGCGGGGCCGGTTTCGTCACGGTGACGCTCGGCGGGATGTCGGTCCGGGTCATCGCAGTCCCTCCCCGAGGCTGTCGAGCGAGCGGGCGTCGGACCCGCTGTCCCTGATCGCGGTCCCGGTGTGGTGCAGGTAGACGTCGTCGAGCGAGGGCGGGGTGACGGTCACCGACCGCACGCCCAGGCCCAGCCCGGTGCACAGGCGGGGCACCATGGAGGCGCCGTCCTGCACCCTCAGCCGCAGTCCGCCGGGGGTGTTCTCGGCCGTCAGGCCGAAGCGGTCGGACAGCAGGTCCACGGCCAGCCGGTCGTCATCGGTGCGCAGGTCGACGACGTCGGCCCCGATGACGGACTTCAGCTCCGCGGGTGAGCCCTCCGTGACCAGCTTGCCGCGGTCGAAGATCGCGATGCGGTCGCAGTGCTCGGCCTCCTCCAGCTGGTGCGTGGTGAAGAAGACCGTGATGCCCTGCTCCTCGCGGAGCCGGTCCAGGTGGTGCCAGACGGCCGCACGGGTCTGCGTGTCGAGGCCGGTGGTCGGCTCGTCGAGGAAGAGCACGCGCGGGGAGCCGAGCAGGCCGCGGGCGATCTCCAGGCGTCGGCGCAGGCCGGTGGAGAAGTGCCGCACGGGGGTCCTGTCGCGTCCCGTCAGCTCCATCATGTCGAGCATCGCGGCCACCGCGGCGCGCGCCTCGGCCCGGCCCAGACCGCACAGGTCGGCCTGGAATCGCAGGTTCTCGGTCGCCGTGAGTTCCAGGTCGAGCGTCGACTCCTGGAAGACGATGCCGATCCTGCGCCGCACCTCGGCGGCGTGCGTGGTGACGTCGAACCCGGCCACCTCCGCGCGGCCCGCCGTGGGCCTGAGCAGCGTGGTGAGCATGCTGATGGTGGTGGTCTTGCCGGCGCCGTTCGGCCCCAGGAACCCGAAGGTGGCCCCCTCGGGGACGTTCAGGTGGAGGCCGTTCACGGCCGGCGTGGTGCCGTAGTACGCGTAGAGGCCCTCGGCCCGGATCGCCGTCATGAGCCGCCTCCGGTGCGGCGCACGGCCAGCACGGTGCGGAACACGCCGACCTCTCCGGGCTCGTCGACCGGGCGGCCGCCGGCCTCGACCCAGGCGTGCGCGGCGAAGGGCTGCACCCGGAAGCCGGTGCACCAGTCGGCCCACCTGCCCCGGACGCGGAGCAGCAGCACGGTGGCGACGGACCGCTGGAGGCAACCGAGGCCCGCGCAGCGGGTGCTGACCGAGACGACGGACCGCCGGGCCCGCGCCACCTGGGCGTATCCGGCGGGCCGGGAACCCTTGCTCAGGACGCGCAGCACCCGGTGCAGCCGGGCCGGGGGCAGCCTGACCAGCAGACGGGCGGCGCCGGCCGCGCATCTGGGGGCGATCTGCCGGTGCAGCGGGAGGCGCGTGGCCTGTTCGGCGACGGCGGGCGTGGTCACTGTGTCACCTCCACGAGGTCGGCCTCGCTCAGCGAGCGGACCAGGGCCAGCACGTCCTGGTGCACCCGCTCCTCGCTGACGGGGGCGGACTCCGACAGGCTCGCGGCGGCCGCGGCGGGAGTGTCGCCGTCGAGCAGCTTGTGCAGGATCGCGGAGCCGGAGGCGTTCAGCTGGTAGTAGCGTCCGCGGCGGCCGTCGAGCAGGACCGCCCCGGAATCGACGGGCGTGAGGGTGACGTCGCGGGCAAGACTCAGTTTCATCGGTTCTCTCCGGTGTCCTGGGGGTGCGCCCGCAGCCAGCTCTCGCACGCCACCGTGGTCTGGATCGGCTGGAGGTGATGGGACATCGGCCCGGGGTTGAGCACCGCGGACCGGAAGGCGTGCGGGTCGACGAGGCCGAGCCGGGCCAGGAGCGAGTCCTCGCAGAGGTCCAGGATCCGGTCCCGGTTGCGTTCGATGCCCCGGAACGTCTCGGCGCTGAACTCTCCCTTGTCGCGACGGGCGAGGAAGTCGTCGGGCACGAGGCCCCGCACGGCGGTGGTCAGCAGCGGCTTGAACCGTCCGGCGGCCAGCCGCTCGTCGATCCGGGTGGCGAAGGCCGCCTCGAGAACCCGGTCGTCGAGGAACGGCGCCTCCCAGACCAGGCCGGTGCCGGCGACGGCGGTGTTGACCTGCCGGACGGTGTTCCCCTCGAACACGATGGAGGACAGCGCCTGGTGCCGGGCCCGGTCGGCGTCCAGCGGTTCCGGGGTCCGTTCGGCTGCCATGGTCAGCAGGTCCCGCACGGCGGCCACCGCGTCCGGGGTGGCCCAGGCGGGCATGCGCGGCGCGAACACCCAGCCGAAGTCGGGCTCGTTGACCGGCGGGGGCGGGGCGGTGATCCGCCCGGCGACCTCGGTCAGGTTCTGCGCGAACGTCGAACGGTCCGCGAGCTGCCGCAGGGTGCTGCGCCAGGGCCAGCGGTTGGCCAGCCGGTAGCGGTTCACCAGCCGCAGGCCGTCGGCCGGGCGGAGGCGGGCGAGGGACCAGGCGCAGGCGGGCATCCGGCCGAAGAGTTCGTCCCCGCCGAACCCGGACAGGTGCAGGGCCGCCCCCTCGGCGGTGGCCCGCCCGGCGAGGTCCCGGATGTGCGCGAGTCCGGAGGCCCACGTCGAGGGGCCCTCGGGGGCCGCGTTGACGGTGTCGGCGGTGTAGCCGATGTCGAACAGGTTGGCGGCGCGGTCCGCGGCGAGCATGTGGTGGCGGGCGTGCGGCAGATGCGCGGCGGCCTTGCGGGCCCATGCGGTGTCCTCGTTGGCCTCGTCGAGCGGCATGACGTGGTAGGTGACCAGGTCGGCGCCGGCCGCGTCGGCGAGGAAGCACAGGGTGGTCGAGTCGAGTCCGCCGGAGAGGTCCGCGCTGACCGTGCGGTGCGGGTCCACACGGGTCGCGAGGGCGTCGGTGAGCGCGGAACGGACGGCCCCGGCACCCTCCTCCAGCGAGAGGGTCGCCTCGGGCAGTTCCCACCAACGGACGCTGCGGGCCCGGCCGTCGGCGCCGAGCTCCAGCCAGTGGCCGGTGGGCAGCGCGTCCACGCCGCGGCGGACCGGGCGCGGCGAGAGCGGCCAGGGCGCCCCGCCGGGCGCCAGCAGCCGCGCGGCCAGCAGGGTCTCGTCGAGTCCCGCGCCGGTGAGGCGCAGCAGCGGGTCCACGGCGCTCGCGGCGACCGTCACCCCGTCGACCCGGGCGGTGAAGACCTGCCGTACGCCGGCCACGGAGCCCTGGAGGCGGACCGCGCCGTCCAGGGAGGCCGCGAGGTGGAAGACCCCGGGCAGCCGGGACGCGACCCGGTCGACGTCGTGCAGCGAGCGCATCCGGCCGAGCGCGGAGGCCGTTCCCGCGTCGTCGGGCCGGGTGTGTCCGAACACCGCCAGGCGGCGGGTGCCGGCCTCGGTCACCGTCGTCCCGCCCTCGGGCCAGTCCCCCACGATCCAGGGCCGTCCCGACGCGTGGTCGATCCGCTTCGGCGCCGCCACCCGGTCCGCCAGCGCGGCGCCGGCGGGACAGTCCGGAAGCACTGTGAATTCCATGTCGCCTCACTCCCCCGGGCGGTGCCGGTGTGCCCACGAGGGGCACACCGGCACCGGTGCGATCACCAGAAGCAGACGACGGCGTAACCGCAGCCGGCGAAGTCGTTGCAGCTCCCGATGCCGAGGCACTTGGTGAGCTCGTCGAAGTCGCCGATCTCCTGCAGGGCGGGCGGCTCGTAGATCGCGGTCATGGTTCCTCCCGTGGGTCGAACGGCCCGGGCCGACCTTTTCGGCCCCGTGACCTGTCCGGGAACCTACGAGGGGCCATGTCCCACGCGCATGGGGCACATGCCTCAGGCGCGTCCCGTCACCCGTCCCACGAACGGTGCCGGAGCCAGCCGGCCGTCAGGGCGGCCGCGGTCCACGCGAGCAGCACGACGAGGCCGGTGAGGGCGTCGCCGGAGTCGACGGTGAGCATCTGGGCGCCGGCCCGGTCGGGGAACCAGCGCGCCACCTCCTTGGTCGCCCCGATGACGGACAGGATCTGCGAGCCGACCAGCACCAGCGGCAGCAGCACGGCCAGCGGGAGGACGGCACTGCGGGCGGCGGCCGCCACCCCTACGGCGAGCAGGCTCATGAGGGTCAGGTAGACGACCGCGCCGGCCAGGGCGCGCGGGACGCCGTCCGCGTCGAGCGTCGACCCGTGGGGGCCCAGGGCGAGTTGGCTGACCAGGTACGACACGACCGTGACCGGAAGGGCGACGGCCAGGGCCGCGACGGCGGTGACGGCCGTCTTGGCCAGGTAGAGCCGGCCCCGCCGGGGCACCGCGAGCAGCGAGACCCGCATCATGCCCGAGGTGTACTCGCCGGACATCATCAGCACCCCGAACACGATCAGGGCGAGCTGGCCGTAGAGGATGCCGTCCAGGCCGGCCTGCTCGGGCGTGAAGTCGGAGCGCAGCCCGGGATTGCCGGACTCGATCGCGCCCTTGGCGGACCAGCCGCCCAGTGCGGCGATGAACACGCTGACGGCGACGAACAGCAGCAGTGCGACGGACGTGGCGCGCACCGCCCGCATCTTGGTGAACTCCGCCCGCGCGGCCGCGAGGGTCTCAGACATGCGTGGGATCTCCTCCGTCGTCGACGAGCTTGAGGAAGGTCTCCTCCAGCGAGCCGGTGTGGGTGCTCAGTTCCTCGACGGGGACACCGGCCGCCGCGGCGATGCGGTTCACCTCGCCCGCCGGCAGGCCGTCCACCTCCAGGCCGCCGTCCGCGGCCCGCCGCACCGAGGTGGCGCCCTTCGCCTGGAACTCCTGCGCGGCCCGCAGCGGTTCGGAGGTCCGGACCCGTACGAACGTCCGGCCGTGGCGTCCGAGGAACTCCGACACGCTGGTCTCGGCGAGGAGCCGGCCCCGGCTGATCACGATCAGCTCGTCGGCGACCTGCGCCATCTCCGCCATCAGATGGCTGGAGACGAGGATGGTGCGGCCCTCGGCTGCCTTGGCGCGCAGCAGTTCGCGCAGCCACCGGATGCCCTCGGCGTCGAGCCCGTTGACCGGCTCGTCGAGCACCAGGACCGGGGGGTCGCCGAGGAGGGCAGCCCCCAGGCCGAGGCGCTGTCCCATGCCCAGGGAGAAGGTGCCGACCCGTTTACGGGCGGCTTCCGTGAGACCGACCGCGTCGAGCACCTCGTCCACCCGCCGGCGGGGAACGCGGTTGCTGCGCGCCAGCCACGACAGATGGCCGACGGCGGTCATGCCACGGTGCGGGGCCGACGTCTCCAGGAGCGCGCCGACGTGCCGGAGCGGGTAGGTCAGGTCGCGGTAGGCGCGTCCGCCGACGGTGGCCGTGCCGCCGTCGGGGCGGGTCAGGCCGAGCATCATCCGCATCGTCGTGGACTTCCCGGCGCCGTTGGGCCCGAGGAAGCCGGTGACGACACCTGGTCGCACCGTGAAGGACAGGTCGTCGACGACGGTGGCGGGCCCGTACCGCTTGGTCAGTCTCTCGGCAAGCATCACGTGTCGAGTCTCGCGGCGCGCACCCCGCGACCGCATCGGTCCGCGGTCGGGAACCCGGCGCGGTGCCGCGCGGGCGCCCCTCATACCCGAGGATGAGCCGGCGTCCGTCAGGTCCTAGAACGGCAGGGTGGCCGTCACCCGGAAGCCGCCGCCGGGCCGGGGGCCGGCGGCGAGGGTGCCGCCGTGCGCGGCGGCCCGCTCCTTCATGCCGACCAGCCCCATCCCGCCGCCGGGCACCGTGGTCCGGCGTCCGGGGCCGGGGCCGTCGTCGGTCACGTCCACCGTCAGCACGCCCTGCCGCGCCGTGACGTCCACCCGGCAGCCGGTCGGCGCGGCGTGCTTGAGCACGTTGGTGAGGGACTCCTGGACGATGCGGAACGCCGCCAGCGCGACACCCTCGGGCGGTTCCTGGTCGTAGCGGGTGCGCAGTTCGACGCGGACGCCTGCCGCCTCGGCGGTCTCGAGCAGCGCGGGCAGGTCCGCGAGGCCGCGGGCGGGCCGCAGGTCCCCGGCCTCGCTCCGGTCCTCACCGCGCAGCACGGTCAGGGTGGCGCGCATGTCGCGCAGCGCCCGGCGGCTGACGTCCTCGATGACCGCCAGGGCCTCCTTGGCCTCCTCGGGGCGGGTGGCCACCACGTGGTTGGCGATGCCGGCCTTGACGGCGATGAGTCCCACGCTGTGGGTGACGACGTCGTGGATGTCGCGGGCGATGCGCAGGCGCTCCTCGGTCTTCGCCTGCTCGGCGGCGTGCTCGATGGCGCGCCGGGTACTGCGTCTGCGCTCCCTGACCGCCGAGCCGGCCGCCCAGGTCGCGCCGAGCACGAGGAGGCCGAACACGGCCTGCACGGCGGTGCTGCCACCCTGGTAGGACTGCCCGCCCGACAGCGTGAGGAGGGCGGCGACCGCCGCGCACAGCCCGGCGACGGCGACGGCCGACACCCCGGGGTCGCGCCGCCGGGTGGTGGCCACCGTGTGGACGGCGTAGGCGGCGGCCAGGAACGAGGCGGGTCCGAGGCCGGCGGCCAGCGCCCCGCAGGCGGCGGCCAGGACGAGGACGAAGACCGGGACGGGCCACAACCGCCTTACGGCGAGCGGGAGTCCGGCGGCCAGGGACAGCGTCCACAGGAGGCCGCCGCCCGTCCCGCCGTCGACGGCCGGCCGCAGCAGCGACACCTGCGGCAGGAGCGTGAACGCGCAGGCCGCCGCCGCGTCCAGCACGATCGCACGCCTCCGGGGCCCCTCACCCATGCCGTCGAACGTAAGCGCTCGCTCCACGGCCCGTCCAACGGGCGCAGGGCCGGACGTCCGCGTGTCGCGCCGGGCGGTGACCGTTTCGGACAGTGTCGTCCGCCCCGCACCACGGCCCACACGGGCGCGCGGTCCTGCGGGTCGCGCGCCCGGAGCCGCCCCCACCACCGCCGACGCCGGAATCGCGGTGGTTCGGCGGGATCCGGCCGATACTCACCCCTCGGACGACACGGGTGCGTTGGCGACCTTGCGTTCTCTCCGGACGCGTCCACATACTCGGCACCACGAGCGCCTTGCGCGCTTTCGATGCACCACCATGCCTGCGCCGACAGGTCATGGCCACGGGGGCCGCTGAAAACCACAACTGACCACGTCACGCCCGGAGTCGGTCGCCTACGGACCGACCCTTCGTCGCGTGTGCCCCCGGGGACCTTCCGGCGCCGTCCGCACCACGTCGACGCATTTCTGGGGGATGTACGAGATGACCGTCAACCTGTTCGTGGTCAGCGACAACGCGGTGTCCCTCGCCGGGCTCGAAGCGATTGTCGATCAGGATGAGGAGTGCGCTCTTGTCGGCCGTGCCACGGACGACTCGGACGACCTCCGACGTCTGTCGGACCTGGCCGGCACCGCCCTCCACCCCGACGTGGTCGTCCTCAGCGAACCGTCCTCCAGCAGAACCGTCTCCGCACGCGTCCGGCACATCGCCTCCGCCTTCCCCGACGAGGCGTCCCGGCCGCACACGATCGTGGTGGCGCAGAACGACGACGACGAGATGATCGTCTCGGCCCTCCGCGCGGGTGTCAACGGCTACCTCTCCCGCCTCGGTTCGGCCGACGAACTGCTCCGCTCCCTGAAGGTCGTCGCCCGGGGCGGCGCCGCCTTCTGCCCCAGCGTCGCGGCCCGCATGAGCCGCTACTTCTCCGCCATGCAGGGCCTGCACGACGGCGCCGGGTTCCCGGGGCTCACCAGCCGCGAGCTGGAGATACTGGAGCTCCTGGCCGGCGGGATGGGGAACCGGCAGATCGCCCGCCGGCTCTTCCTGGCCGAGAAGACCGTCCGCAACTACGTCTCACGCATCTTCGCCAAGCTCGAGGTGCACGACCGGGCGACGGCGGTGGTGATGGCCCGGGACGCGGGCTTCGGCGAGCCCGCCGGGGAACTGGTCCGGAACGGGGCGTGAGCAGCACCGGAACGAGAAAGCCCCGCTCAGACACTGTCTGCGCGGGGCTTGAAGAAGAGCCGCCTTCGGGATTCGAACCCGAGACCTACGCATTACGAGTGCGTTGCTCTGGCCATCTGAGCTAAGGCGGCGCGCCGTGTGCACCATGGTGCGATCAGCGACGTCGGTAAGTCTACACAGTTTCCGGGGGTGCTTCGTACCGCCCCCGGAGGCGGGGCGGAACCCTCGCCTCCGGAGGTGGCCGTACCGGCTACGAGCAGCGCTTTCCGTCCGCCGGAGGGGTGCCGTCGATCAGGTACGTGTTGATCGCCGAGTCGATGCAGGAGCTGCCGCGGCCGTACGCGGTGTGGCCGTCGCCGTCGTAGGTGAGGAGGCGGGCCGAGGAGAGCTGGCCGGCCAGGCCCTTCGCCCAGCGGTACGGGGTCGCCGGGTCCCGGGTGGTGCCGACGACCACGATCGGCGCCGCGCCCTTCGCTTCGATGCGCCGCGCCTCGCCCGTGGCCCGCACCGGCCAGTACGCGCAGTTCAGCGCGGCCCAGGCGAGTCCCTCGCCGAACACCGGGGACGCCTTCTCGAAGTCGGGGAGCGCCTCCCGCACCTGCTCCGGGGCTTCGAAGGCGGGCGGCAGGTCGAGGCAGTTGACGGCCGCGTTGGCGGACATCAGGTTGCTGTACGCACCGCCCGCTTCCCGCTCGTAGTAGCTGTCGGAGAGGACGAGCAGTCCCGCGCCGTCGTTCTCCTTCATCGCCGACGTCAGCGCCTCGCGCAGCCGCTGCCAGGCCGCCTCGTCGTACATCGCGGCGATCACGCCCATCGTCGCCAGCGACTCGGTCAGCTCGCGGCCGTCGGCGTCGCCGGCGGGCAGCGGGCGGGCGTCGAGCTTCCCGAAGAACGTCTTCAGGTTCTCGCCGACCCGCTCCGGGCTCGTCCCCTTGCCGCCCAGGGGGCAGTCGCTCCGCCGCACGCAGTCCTTCGCGAACGCCGTGAACGCCGTGGCGAAGCCCTCCGTCTGCTCCAGGTTGAGGCGGCGCGCGCTCAGCGACGGGTCCATCGCACCGTCCAGCACCAGCCTCCCGGTCCGCTCCGGGAACAGCCCCGCGTACGTCGCCCCCAGCAGCGTGCCGTACGACGCGCCGACGTACGTCAGCTTCTCGTCGCCCAGCACCGCCCGCACGATGTCCATGTCCCGGGCCGTCTCGACGGTCGACACATGCCGCAGCAGCTTCGGCGCCTTCGCCCCGCACCCCTCGGCGAACGTCCGGTACGCGGAGACGAGCGCCTCGGTCTCCTTCTCGTCGTCGGGCGTGGTGTCCGTGCGGGTGTACGCGTCCATCGCGCGTCCGTCCAGGCACTCGACGGGCTCGCTGCGGGCGACGCCGCGCGGGTCGACGGCCACCATGTCGTAGCGGGCGCGCACCTCCTCGGGGTAGCCGATGCCCGCGTACATCTGGAGGTAGTCGACCGCCGAGCCGCCGGGGCCGCCCGGGTTGACCAGCAGGGAGCCCAGCCGCTTGCCGGGTCCGGTGGCCTTCTTGCGGGCGACGGCGAGGCGGACGTCCCCGGCGGACGGTTCGGCGTAGTCGAGCGGGGCCCTGACCGTGGCGCACTGGAACTCGGGGACGCCGCAGTCGCGCCACGCCGGTTCCTGTGCGTAGTACCCGGCGAGGGCCGCGGGGGTCGGGCCGGGCAGCGGGGCGAGGGCGGCGGCCGCTCCCGCCACCGGCGAACTGGCCGTGCTCGTCGAGGTCCCGGAGGAGCAGCCCGCCAGCGACAGCGCGGCCGCGGTGAACAGGGCTGCTGCGGTACGGGTCCTGCGTGGGGTGCGCCGTGTGTGCATACCGGGAGCGTAACGGTGAGCGACCGCACGGACGCTCTGCGCACGCGCCGTGGCCCGGATGAGTGACAAGCTCCTCTCCCGTGCGGCCGGCTCAGCCCGCCCTGAGCGCCATCGTCATCGCCTCCACCGCCAGCAGCGGCGCCACGTTCCGGTCCAGCGCCTCACCGCAGGCCGCGATCGCCTCGATGCGGCGCAGGGTGGACTCGGGCGTGCTGTCGCGGGCCAGGCGCTCCAGCGCGTCCTCGGCGTCGGTGTTGGCGAGGGCGATGCGGGAGCCGAGCTGCAGGGCGAGGACGTCGCGGTAGAAGCTGGTGAGGTCGGCGAGGGCGACGTCGAGGCTGTCGCGCTGGGTGCGCGTCCTGCGCCGCTTCTGCATGTCCTCCAGGTCCTTGACCGCGCCCGCCGTGCCGCGCGGGAGACGGCCGCCCTGGGCCGCGCCCAGCGCCGCCTTCAGGTCCTCGGTCTCCTTGCCGTCCATCTCCTCGGCGAGCTGCTTGGCGTCCTCGGCGGCCGCGTCGACCAGCTCCTGGGCGGCCCTCAGCGCGCCGCCGACATCCTCGACCCGCTGCGGCAGCTTCAGCACGGAGGCGCGACGGGCGCGCGCGGCCGGGTCGGTGGCCAGACGGCGCGCCCGGTCGACGTGGCCCTGGGTGGCGCGGGCGACGGAGGCGGCGACGTCCGGCTCGATGCCCTCGCGGCGGACGAGCATGTCGGCGACGGCCTCCACCGACGGCGTGCTCAGGACGAGGTGGCGGCAGCGGGAGCGGATCGTCGGCAGGACGTCCTCGACGGACGGGGCGCACAGCAGCCACACCGTGCGCGGGGCGGGCTCCTCGACGGCCTTGAGGACGGCGTTGGCGGACTTCTCGTTGAGCCGCTCCGCGTCCTCGACGAGGATCACCTGCCAGCGGCCGTTCGCCGGGGCGGTGAACGACTTGCGGACGGTGTCGCGCATGTCCTTGACCAGGATCTCCGCGCCGACGGCGGCCACCGTGGAGACGTCGGCGTGGGTGCCGACGAGCGCGGTGTGGCAGCCGTCGCAGAAGCCGCAGCCGGGGGCGCCGCCGAGGGCCCGGTCGGGGCTGACGCACTGGAGGGCGGCGGCGAAGGCGCGCGCCGCCTGGTTGCGGCCCGCGCCGGGCGGGCCGGTGAACAGCCACGCGTGCGTCATGCGGGACGCCTCGGGCGGTGGCGCGTCGCTCGCCGCGGCGGTGACGAACGCGTCGGCGTCCCGGGCGGCGGCCGCGAGCTGCTCGCTCACCCGTTCCTGCCCGACCAGGTCGTCCCACACGGTCATGGGTCAGCCCGCCCTTCCGTCGCGTAGTGCTGTGCCGGATCCATTGTGCGGGTCGGGACCGACACCACCGTCCCGGCCGGCACCCGGAGCTGGTTTCCACCGGACACGAAGAACAGCGCCGGGCGCGCCCGGAGGCACGCCCGGCACGGCACAGCCGCGTCTCAGCGCCGGCGCCACCGTCCGCCGCCCCCGCGGCCGTCGTCGTCGCCGTGGTCGTCCTCCTGCGGGCCGAGCAGTTCGTCGGCCAGCGACGGCAGGTCGTCCAACGGGGTCTCCTCCGCCCAGTCGGGACGCTCCCGGCGACGCGGGACGCTCTCCGCGTCGACCTGCGGCAGCTCACGCGTACGGTCCTCGGGCTCCTCGGCGCCGCCCGCGGGAGCGGGCTCGCCCTCGCGCACCGGCGGCAGCACCGCCGTCTCGTCGGCCGCGCCCGGCGGGACGGGAGGCAGCACCGCCGTCTCGTCCGCCGCGCCCGGCGCCTGCGGCCGGGGCAGCTCGGTCGTCACCTCGGCGTCGGCCGGCGCCGGGCGGTCCGCGTCCCGCGCGGCCTCCTCGTCCCGTACGCGCGGCAGGACGGCCGTCTCGTCCACGGGGCCGCCGGTCGCGTTGGTCGGCGTGACCACCGGCGTCGGCACGGTCATCGCCTCGTCGGCGTCCTGACCCGGGGCGGGCCGGGCCGGGGCCTCGGAGGGGGTCGCCGCGGTGCGCGGGCCCGCCTCCGCCGCGGCCGCCGCGCGCTCGGCGAGCTGCCGGGCCTGCTCGGCGCGCAGCAGGGCCTCCTCGGCCTTGCGCTGCTTCTCCAGGCGCTGCGCCTCGGCCTCGGCGCGCAGCCGTGCCTCTTCCTCCGCCTGCTTGCGACGGCGCTCCTCCTCGGCCTTGCGGCGCGCCTCCTCCTCGGCGCGCGCCTTCTCCTCGGCGAGCAGCCGCTGACGCTCCTCCTCCGCGCGGCGGCGGGCCTCCTCGGCGCGCTGCCGGGCCTCCTCCGCCTGGCGCTCGGCCTCACGCCGCTGCGCCTCCTCCAGCTCGCGCCGCTTGCGCTCCTCCTCCTCGGCGCGCAGCTTGGCGAGCTGCTCCTGGCGCTCCCGCTCCAGGCGCTCCTCCTCGGCCTTCCGGGCCGCCTCCTCCTCCGCCTTGCGGCGGGCCTCCTCCTCGGCCTTGCGGCGCGCCTCCTCACGGGCGGCGATCTCGGCCTCGGACAGCGGCAGGACGCGGTCGAGCCGGTGCCGGATCACCGTGGTGACGGCCTCCGCCTCCTGACCCGCGTCGACCACCAGGTAGCGGCCGGGGTCGGCGGCGGCCAGGGTGAGGAAGCCGGAGCGCACGCGCGCGTGGAACTCGGCGGGCTCCGACTCCAGCCGGTCCGGCGCCTCGGTGAACCGCTCCCTGGCGGTCTCCGGCGACACGTCGAGCAGCACCGTCAGGTTCGGGACGAGCCCTGCGGTGGCCCAGCGGTTGATACGGGCGATCTCGGTCGGCGAGAGGTCCCGTCCGGCGCCCTGGTAGGCGACGGAGGAGTCGATGTACCGGTCGGTGATGACGACCGCGCCGCGCTCCAGCGCCGGGCGCACGACGGTGTCCACGTGCTCCGCGCGGTCCGCCGCGTAGAGGAGGGCCTCGGCGCGGTGCGACAGGCCGGCGCTGGAGACGTCCAGCAGGATCGAGCGCAGCCGCTTGCCGACCGGGGTCGCCCCCGGCTCGCGGGTGAGGACGACCTCGTGACCCTTGGAGCGGATCCAGTCGGCGAGGGCCTCGGCCTGGGTGGACTTGCCCGCGCCGTCGCCGCCCTCCAGGGCGATGAAGAAGCCGGTGCCGGCGGACGCGGGGGCGGGGTCGTCGCCACCGAGCAGCGCGTCCCGCAGGTCCTGCCGCAGCGGGACGCCGGAGCGGTCGTCGACCTTGGCCAGCACCAGCGCGGCGACCGGCAGCAGCAGGGCGCCGACGAGCATGAGCGTGAAGGCGGCGCCGCCGTGGGCGAAGACGAACTTGCCGTTCTCCAGGCGGTGCGGGCCGATCGCCGCCGCCACGACGGGGGCGATCACCGCACCGAGTCCCACGTACACGCGGACGGCCGCGTGCAGGTGCTCGGTGACCCGGGACCGGCGCTGCTCCTCGGTCTCCTGGTCGAGCAGGGTGTGCGCGATGTTGGCGGACATGCCCGCCCCGGCGCCGGCGAGCGCCAGGATCAGCAGCACGCTGGTGACGTCCGGGACGAGCCCGGCGGCGAGCAGCGCGAGGCCCGTGAAGGCCAGGGTGAGGGCGAGCATCCGCCGCCGGGAGAGCGACGGCAGCAGGGCGGACGCCGTACGGATGCCGACGACCACGCCGCCGGTGAGCGCGCCCACCATCAGGCCGAACAGGACCGGCCCGCCGCCGAGGTCCTTGGCGTGCAGCACGGCCACGGCGACGGCGGCCGCCACGGCCCCGGCCACGGACGCGCCCGCGACGACCAGCAGCGCCAGCGCGCCGGTGCGGCCCTTGTCGGGTCCGGCGGCGTGCCGCGGGCGGCGCAGGCCCTCCAGCGGCGAGCGCGGGCGGGGCGTGCGGGTGCCGGGCAGTTCGAGGAAGGTGACGACGGACAGCGACGCGGCGAACAGTCCGGCCGCGACGTACGAGGCGAGGGCCGCCTGGTGCCGGCCGAACCACTCGATGCCCGTGCCCAGCAGGTTGTTGCAGAGGGCGGCGACGACGAGCGTCAGGGCGGCGAGCGGTATCGCCACGAAACCGGTGCGCAGCGACAGGCGGCGCAGAGCGTCCAGATGGTCGGGCAGCGGCCGGATGCTGGCGCCCTCGGGCGGCGGACCGGGCAGCAGCGCGGGCGCGGCGCCCTCACGGGACACCGTCCAGAAACGCTCGGCGACGCCGGCCACGAACGCGGTGACGAGCAGGAGCGCCAGGGCGTTGTCGGGCGTCCAGTCGATCCACAGCGGCGCGACGATCAGCAGGGCGGCGCGCAGTCCGTCCGCGCCGACCATGGTCCAGCGGCGGTCCAGCGGCCCGTCCTGCGAGGTGAGCGAGGTGAGCGGGCCGAGGAGCACGGCGCCGAAGAGCAGCGTCGCGAGGATCCGCACGCCGAAAACGGTCGCCACTGCGAACGCCGCTCCGCGGTACCCGCCGCCGAACGCCTGCTCGGCGACCGACGCCTGGAGGACGAGAAGCACGAGCACGAGGAGGGCGAGGACGTCGCCGACCCCGCCCACGAGCTGTGCGCTCCACAACCGTTTCACCTGCGGTCGGCGCAGCAGGGCGCGGACGGCACGCTCGCGGGAGTCCGCGACCAGGGCGTCGTCGGGGGCCGGTGGGGAGGCCGTGGGCTGCTCGGCTCGCGTCATGCGTTCAGCCTATCGGCCCGGGAGGACACCCCGGGGCCGACGCGCCTGACATGCACACGTCCCGACACAGAACCGTGCCGGGACGTTCGCATTCCGAACGCCGGGCGGTGGAACCCGGCGTCAGGTGACGGAGGTTCCACTGCCCGGCGGGACGGAGATCAGTCCTCCGCGCCGTTCGCCGCGGCCGTCTTCTTGGCGGCGGTCTTCTTCGCCGTCGTCTTCTTGGCGGCCGTGGTCGTCTTCGCGGCGGTCGTCTTCTTCGCCGCCGTCTTCTTCGCCGGGGCCTTCTTGGCCGTCGTCTTCTTGGCGGTCTTCTTCGCCGTCTTCTTGGCGGGACCCTTGGCGCGCTTCTCGGCCAGCAGCTCGAACCCGCGCTCCGGCGTGATCGTCTCCACACTGTCGCCCGAGCGCAGCGTCGCGTTGGTCTCGCCGTCGGTGACGTACGGGCCGAAGCGGCCGTCCTTCACCACGACCGGCTTCTCGCTGACCGGGTCGGTGCCCAGCTCCTTCAGCGGCGGCTTGGCCGCGGCCCGGCCACGCTGCTTGGGCTGCGCGTAGATCGCCAGAGCCTCCTCCAGCGTGATGGTGAACAGCTGCTCCTCCGCCGTCAGCGACCGCGAGTCCGTGCCCTTCTTCAGGTACGGGCCGTAGCGGCCGTTCTGCGCGGTGATCTCCTGGCCCTCGGCGTCCACGCCGACCACGCGCGGCAGCGACATCAGCTTCAGCGCGTCGTCGAGCGTCACCGTGTCCAGGGACATCGACTTGAAGAGCGAGGCGGTGCGCGGCTTGACCGCGTTCTTGCCGGTCTTCGGTGTGCCCTCGGGCAGGATCTCCGTCACGTACGGGCCGTAGCGGCCGTCCTTGGCGACGATCGTGTGCCCGGTCGCCGGGTCGGTGCCCAGCTCGAAGTCGCCGCTCGGCTTGGCGAGCAGCTCCTCGGCCAGCTCGACCGTCAGCTCGTCGGGCGCCAGGTCGGCCGGGATGTCGGCACGCTGGTGCTCGTCGGTGTCCTTCTCACCGCGCTCGATGTACGGGCCGTAGCGCCCGACCCGCAGCACGATGCCGTTGCCCACCGGGAACGACGACACCTCGCGCGCGTCGATCGCGCCCAGGTCGGTCACCAGCTCCTTGAGGCCGCCGAGGTGGTCCCCGTCGCCGTTGCCCGCGTCGGCGGCGCCGCCGTTGCCCGCGCCCTCGCCGAAGTAGAAACGCTTCAGCCACGGCACGGCGCGGGCCTCGCCGCGGGCGATGCGGTCGAGGTCGTCCTCCATCTTCGCGGTGAAGTCGTAGTCGACGAGCCGGCCGAAGTGCTTCTCCAGCAGGTTGACCACGGCGAAGGAGAGGAACGACGGCACCAGGGCCGTGCCCTTCTTGAACACGTAGCCGCGGTCGAGGATCGTTCCGATGATCGACGCGTACGTCGACGGGCGGCCGATCTCCCGCTCCTCCAGCTCCTTGACCAGCGAGGCCTCGGTGTAGCGGGCCGGGGGCTTGGTGGCGTGGCCGTCGACCGAGATCTCCTCGGCGCTCAGCGCGTCGTCCTCGGCGACCTGCGGCAGCCGGCGCTCCCGGTCGTCCAGCTCGGCGTTCGGGTCGTCGGCGCCCTCGACGTAGGCCTTGAGGAAGCCGTGGAAGGTGATGGTCTTGCCGGACGCGCTGAACTCGACGTCCCGGCCGTCCGCGGCGGTGCCGCCGATCTTCACCGTCACGCTGTTGCCGGTCGCGTCCTTCATCTGCGAGGCGACGGTCCGCTTCCAGATCAGCTCGTAGAGCTTGAACTGGTCGCCGGTCAGACCGGTCTCGGCGGGCGTGCGGAAACGGTCCCCCGAAGGACGGATCGCCTCGTGCGCCTCCTGCGCGTTCTTGACCTTGCCGGCGTAGGTGCGCGGCTGGGGCGGCAGGTAGTCGGCTCCGTACAGCTGCGTGACCTGGGCGCGGGCGGCGGCGACCGCCGTCTCGCTCAGGGTCGTCGAGTCCGTACGCATGTAAGTGATGTAGCCGTTCTCGTACAGCTTCTGCGCGATCTGCATCGTGGCCTTCGCGCCGAAGCCGAGCTTGCGGCTCGCCTCCTGCTGCAGCGTCGTCGTACGGAACGGCGCGTACGGCGAGCGGCGGTACGGCTTGGACTCGACCGAGCGGACCGCGAACCGCGTGTCCTCCAGGGCGGCGGCGAGCGCACGGGCGTTCGCCTCGTCGAGGTGAAGGGTGCCCGCGCTCTTCAGCTGTCCCAGCGAGTCGAAGTCGCGGCCCTGCGCGACCCGGCGTCCGTCGACCGTCTGCAACCGCGCGACCAGCGTCGACGGGTCGCTCGCGTCACCGGCGCGGCCGGTGGAGAAGGTGCCGGTCAGGTCCCAGTACTCGGCGGAGCGGAACGCCATGCGCTCGCGCTCCCGCTCGACCACGAGCCGGGTGGCGACGGACTGCACGCGGCCGGCGGACAGCCGCGGCATGACCTTCTTCCACAGGACCGGCGAGACCTCGTAGCCGTAGAGACGGTCGAGGATGCGGCGGGTCTCCTGGGCGTCGACCAGCTTCTGGTTGAGCTCGCGCGGGTTGGCCACGGCCTCCCGGATCGCGTCCTTGGTGATCTCGTGGAACACCATGCGCTTGACCGGGATCTTCGGCTTGAGCACTTCCTGGAGGTGCCACGCGATGGCCTCGCCCTCGCGGTCCTCATCGGTGGCGAGGAAGAGCTCGTCGGACTCCTTCAGCAGGTCCTTGAGCTTCTTGACCTGCGCCTTCTTGTCCGCGTTGACCACATAGATCGGCTGGAAGTCATGGTCGACGTCCACACCGAGGCGGCGCACCTCGCCCGTGTACTTGTCCGGAACCTCGGCAGCGCCGTTGGGGAGGTCGCGAATGTGCCCGACGCTCGCCTCGACGATGTAACCGGGGCCGAGATAGCCCTTGATCGTCTTCGCCTTGGCAGGCGACTCGACGATGACGAGTCGGCGGCCGCCGTTCGCGGTCTCGCTGGTCGGGGACAACTTCGCTCTTCTCTCCGTCGACGCTCGGGCCTCCCCAGGCGCTTCTCCCCGGGGTCGGGTCATGGTGACGCTGCGGAGTGTGACGGTACATCCCGCCCCCGTGTCAAACGGGAAAAGCCCGCAACGGCCACTCGAACGGTAACCCGACTACCACCGTTCCTGCCGCCCGGAGTGTCCAGACTCCGCCCGCTCTCATGCGGAGGGCGACCCTTCGGTTACTGCGGGGTGCGGATCCCGGCGCGCCTCAGAGACGGCCGAAGCACCAGACGCCGAGGGCCAGGGAGACCAGCGCGACGGCCCCGGCGACCGTGGCCGATGGGACGCGGCTCACACCGAGCGCGACCGGGCGGTGCTGCCGCGCACGGGACACCGTCCAGGCCAGCAAACCGGCACCGAACAGGCAGAACACCGTCCCCGCGTAGATCGCCGGCCCGCTCTCCATGGTCGCCCGCGCCCCCTCTCGTCCGTCCCTGCGCCGACTGCTCGGGACGCTGCCACGCGTGGGCGGCGGGAGGACGAACCGGAGGTGAACGGAGCGGCTCGGGAGGGCGGCGAGGCGTCCGGAAGCGGGCGCGCGCGGTCCGCTTCCGGAAATTTTCACCGGGATCCGGACGGTCCCGCACCGGGACCGACAGGGGCGTGAAAGATGCGGCGCACGACACAGGGGCGTACGGGACCCGGTCACCGTGGCGTGTGTGCTTCGAGGGGCGCGTGTGGGTTGGTGTGGCGCGGTCTCGTTGCCGTCCGCGGGGCGGTGGGGGCTGGTCGCGCAGTTCCCCGCGCCCCTTGCGGGTGCTGCGGTGAACGCGACCCGAAGGGGCCTGGGGAACTGCCCGAGCAACCCACGACTGCCCGCACCCGGGCGGGCCGCCCGTGCCGGACCTCTCAGTCCACCGGGTCCAGGAACCCCTGCTCGACCAGCAGCCGGATCTGCGCCGGGGTGCGGTCGCGCAGCAGGACGGGGTCCTCGCCGAGAAGCTGGGCGATGGCGTCCAGGATCCGGCCCGCGGTCATGGTGCCGTCGCAGACGCCGGCGAAGCCCGCGCCGATGGTGTCGACCTTGGTCGCCCGGCGCATGCCGCGGTTCTGCCGCAGCACGACATGCTCGGGGTCCTCGGCGCCCGGCAGCCCGACCTGCTCCTGCACCACCTCGGGCGCCAGCGCGAAACGCGCCTCCAGCAGCGCGGCGTCGTCGTGCGACCGCAGGTAGTCCAGCCGATCGAAGTGGGCGCGGACCGTGTCGCCGAGCGGCTGCTCCACCGGGTGCGGCCACTCCTCCACCGTGACCGACGGCACGGCCGCGTCCGACCGGCGCAGGGTGATCCACCCGAAGCCGACCGCCTTCACCCCGCGCGCCTCGAACTCGTCCAGCCACGCGTCGTACCGCGCCCGGTACTCCGCCTCGTCCCCGCGGTGGTCGCCCGCGTCCCGCAGCCACAGCTCGGCGTACTGCGTCACGTCCTGCACCTCGCGCTGCACGATCCACGCGTCGCAGCCGCGCGGCACCCAGGAGCGGAGCCGGTCCTGCCAGTCCTCCCCCTCCACGTGCTGCCAGTTGGCGAGGAACTGCGCGTACCCGCCCCCGTTGAGCCGCCGGCCCGCCTGCTGCACCAGCGTGCGGCAGAGGTCGTCCCCGCCCATCCCGCCGTCGCGGTAGGTGAGCCGCGCCCCGGGCGAGATGACGAACGGCGGGTTGGACACGATCAGGTCGTACGTCTCGTCGTCCCGCAGCGGGGCGAACAGCGACCCCTCGCGCAGACCGGCGGCCGGGACCCCGGACAGCGCGAGGGTGAGCGCCGTGATGTGCAGGGCGCGCGGGTTCACGTCGGTGGCGGTCACGCGTGTGGCGTGCCGGGCGGCGTGCAGCGCCTGGATGCCGGAGCCCGTGCCGACGTCGAGCGCGGAGTCGACGGGCGTACGGACGGTGATGCCGGCCAGGGTCATGGAGGCGCCGCCGACGCCGAGCACCACGCCCGCGTCCCGGCTGCCGATGCCCCCGGCACCGCCGACCGCGCACCCGAGGTCCGACACCACGAACCAGTCCTCGCCGTCGGACCCGCCGTACGGCCGGACGTCCACGGTGGCCGCGAGCGTGTCGCCGCCCACGGGGCGGAGCCAGCCGCTCTCCAGGCACACGTCCACGGGCAGGACGCCGTCCAGGCCCGCGCGCGGCACCGGCTGCTGGAGCAGGAACAGTCGTACGAGCAGCTCCAGCGGGGTGTCCCCGCGGGTGGCACGGAGCGCGGGCACGGTCTCGCTGCGGGCCAGCGCCGCGTACGCGGGGGCGCCGAGCAGGTCGAGCAGTCCGTCGGCGGTGAAGGAGGCGCCGAGCAGCGCCTCCCGCAGCCGGGCGGCGGCGTCGGTGCGGTCGGACGAGGGCAGGGGCGGCAGGCTGGCGTCACTCACGCCTCCCATTGTGGCCGCCGCCCCCACCCGGCGCGCACCCGCGGCCGCTGAGCCGCCGTCAGCCGGGCGGCCCGTACCGCGCGAGCCGCCGTCAGCTCTTGGTCGCGCCCGCCGACGCGGTGGCGGTCTGGCAGCTGGCCTGACGGGACATGGCCTCGCCGACCTCGCCCTCCTCCAGGGTGCTGAGGGCGTCGCTGCCGCTCTTGCTCAGCTTGTCCAGCTCGGCCGCGATGTCCTTCAGACCGTCGGCGAAGTCCGCCTGGTCCTCGGTGTTGAGGCCGTCGACCTGCTTCTTGAGGCCGGCGTAGGACGCGGAGATGCTGTTGAGCTCCTTCACGGCGTCCTGCTGCTTCTGCTCGCCGTTCTCCACGTCGGGCGCGCCCGCCTTGTTCACGGCGGCGCCGATGGCCTTGTAGGCGTCGGACATGTCCTGGAAGGCCTTCGAATCGGCCTGCTGGACCGCCTGCGGCGTGCTGTTGTCCGAGGTCTCCTTCTGGATGGCGGTGTTGGCCGCCTTGATCTTGGCGGCCTGCGGCTGCACGGCGTCGCAGACCTCCTTCGCCCATGCGTCCAGCTTCTCGTCGCTGTCGTCGCCGCCGCATCCCGTCAGCGCCAGTACCAGTACCGCACCGCCGGACAGTGCGGCCGCGAGCTTCTTGTTCACCGGATTGGTCCCTTCCATGGCCTTCGGCCCCGGAACATACACGCCGGATGGCCTACACCCACGTGGCGAACGTCCGGTAAGAGACTTTTGTAACCATTTGCACCAGGCGAGACAAGGGTCACGGACCGGAAACCGTGCGGGCGGGCGGCGCGCCAATCCGCGCCGCCCGCCCACGCCTTGAACCGGTGTCCGGCTCGCCCTACCGGGAAACCACCGCCGGGTCGGGCGAGTTGGGCCTCGGCTCCGCGTCGCCCTCCTCGTCGTCCACGGCGATCCCGCGCCGCTTGGACACGTACACCGCCGCGATGATCACCAGCGCGGAGACGACCGCGATCAGCACCCGCATGCCGACGCTCTTGTCGGCGCCGTAGGAGAACTTGATGACCGCGGGCGCGATGAGCAGCGCCACCAGGTTCATGACCTTCAGCAGGGGGTTGATCGCCGGTCCTGCGGTGTCCTTGAACGGGTCGCCGACCGTGTCGCCGATGACGGTGGCCGCGTGGGCCTCGCTGCCCTTGCCGCCGTGGTGGCCGTCCTCGACGAGCTTCTTGGCGTTGTCCCACGCGCCGCCGGAGTTGGCGAGGAACACCGCCATCAGCGTGCCCGCGCCGATGGCGCCGGCCAGGAAGGCGCCGAGCGCTCCCACACCGAGCGTGAACCCGATGAAGATGGGCGCCGTCACCGCGAGCAGACCGGGCGTGGCGAGCTCCCGCAGGGCGTCCTTGGTGCAGATGTCGACGACCTTGCCGTACTCGGGCGTCTCGGTGTGGTCCATGATCCCGGGCTTCTCACGGAACTGCCGCCGCACCTCGTAGACCACCGAACCCGCCGACCGCGACACCGCGTTGATCGCCAGCCCCGAGAAGAGGAAGACGACCGCCGCGCCCGCGATCAGGCCGACGAGGTTGTTCGGCTGCGAGATGTCCATCATCAGGCTCAGTGGCGCGCCCTCGCCGCTGAGCCGTTCGCCCACCTCCCGCGCGCCGGTGGTGATGGCGTCCCGGTACGAGCCGAACAGCGCCGCCGCCGCGAGGACGGCCGTGGCGATGGCGATGCCCTTGGTGATGGCCTTGGTGGTGTTGCCGACGGCGTCCAGGTTGGTGAGCACCTGCGCGCCCGCGCCCTCGACGTCACCGGACATCTCGGCGATGCCCTGCGCGTTGTCGGAGACCGGGCCGAAGGTGTCCATCGCGACGATCACGCCGACCGTGGTGAGCAGACCGGTGCCGGCCAGTGCCACCGCGAACAGCGCCAGCATGATCGACGTGCCGCCGAGCAGGAACGCCCCGTACACGCCGAGTCCGATCAGCAGGGCGGTGTAGACGGCCGATTCCAGACCCACGGAGATACCGGCGAGGATCACGGTGGCCGGCCCGGTCAGTGAGGTCTTCCCGATGTCCCGCACGGGGCGCCGGGTGGTCTCGGTGAAGTAGCCGGTGAGCTGCTGGATCAGCGCGGCCATCACGATGCCGATGGCCACCGCGACCAGCGCGAGGATCCGCGGGTCGCCGCTCTTGGCCAGGACCGCCTCGTCGGTCACCCCGGTGAGGTCGGCGTACGACGACGGCAGGTAGACGAACGTCGCGATCGCGACCAGCGCGAGCGAGATCGCCGCGGAGATGAAGAACCCGCGGTTGATCGCGCTCATGCCGCTGCGGTCGGCGCGCCGGGGCGCCACCGCGAAGATGCCGATCATCGCGGTGATCACACCGATCGCGGGGACGAGCAGCGGGAACGCGAGACCCGCGTTGCCGAACGCCGCGGACCCGAGGATCAGCGCGGCCACCAGCGTCACGGCGTACGACTCGAAGAGGTCGGCCGCCATGCCCGCGCAGTCGCCGACGTTGTCGCCCACGTTGTCGGCGATGGTCGCGGCATTGCGCGGATCATCCTCCGGAATGCCCTGCTCGACCTTGCCGACCAGGTCGGCGCCGACGTCGGCGGCCTTGGTGAAGATGCCGCCGCCGACCCGCATGAACATCGCGATCAGCGCGGCCCCGAGACCGAATCCCTCGAGCACCTTCGGCGCGTCGGCCGCGTACACCAGCACGACACAGGCGGCGCCGAGCAGACCCAGCCCCACCGTGAACATGCCGACCACACCGCCCGTACGGAAAGCGATCTTCATCGCCTTGTGCGAAACGCTGGTGAGATCCTTTTCCGGCTCGCCCTCGGCCGGAGTGGCTTCCCGGGCCGCGGCTGCGACCCGGACATTGCTGCGTACCGCGAGCCACATGCCGATATAGCCGGTGGCCGCCGAGAACGCCGCTCCGATCAAGAAGAACACCGACCGCCCGGCACGCTGATTCCAGTCGTCCGCGGGCAACAGCATGAGCAGGAAGAAAACGATCACGGCGAATACGCCGAGCGTGCGCAGTTGGCGGGCCAGATAGGCGTTGGCGCCCTCCTGGACCGCGGCCGCGATCTTCTTCATGCTGTCGGTGCCCTCGCCGGCCGCGAGCACCTGGCGCACCAGGACCGCCGCGACGGCCAGCGCCGCCAGGGCCACGATGCCGATGGTCACCACGAGCACGCGGTTCTCGTCGGTCAGCACGGCGGCTGCGAGGGATGTGGGTTGGCCCGACTCGTATGAGATGGAAAGCCCCGCCATTCGTCCTCCTTGACGCTTGGGCTGAGCTCAAGATGTGGACGGGATTGTAGGTACCGGAACCTGATCTAAACAGACCGCGAGAAATGTAAATGGCGTGCAGTCGCTCTTCACCATTGATCTCCGATGACCGGCCGACCGGAAATCGGTAATGCCTTTGAGGCATTCTCGTGATCGCATATCCCGGGCGCGGAGGATCGTGAACGAATTCACGCGATCTTCCGCTGGGAACCACTGTAAGCGCGGTCCCCGGCACCCGCACATGCCGAAGGGCCCCCATGCAGGGGGCCCTTCGGAAAACGGTCGGCGTACGGGTGAACCGGTCAGGTGAACGTCGCGGCCGGCGGCGTGGTGGGCCACCTCATGCGGATCGATCCGCCGTTCTCCCCGGCACTGACCTCGACGTCGTCGACGAGGCCGCTGATGACCGCGAGGCCCATCTCGTCCTCCTCGGTCTCCGCGTCGGGGTCGCCGAGCACCTCGTCGGCCGAGCGGGCTTGGACAGGGGCGTGCGGGGCCTCGTCGCCGACCTCGATGGAGAACTGCTTCTCCTCCTCGATCAGCAGCACCTTCACGGGCGCCGAGATGCCCCCGTGCTGGTGCAGTCCGACGGCCCGGGTACAGGCCTCGCCGACGGCGAGTCTCACCTCGTCGAGGACGGCCTCGTCCACTCCGGCCCTGCGCGCCACCGCCGCCGCCACGAGCCGGGCGGTCCGGACGTGCTCGGGCAGCGCGCTGAAGCGGAGTTCGACGGTGGCCATGCATCCCCCTCGCGACTACGGGCGTGCGGTGAAGGGGCCGGGCCGCCGAACGCCCGGCCCCCTTCGGTGTCTCTCGTGCTGCCCGGGCACGACCGCCCGGGAGCGAGTGGTCAGTCGGTCGCCGCCACCGCTTCCTCGACCGAGGTGTGGATCGGGAACACCTTGGTGAGGCCGGTGATGCGGAAGATCTTCAAAATGCGCTCCTGGTTGCAGACCAGGCGCAGCGAGCCCTCATGGGCTCGTACCCGCTTCAGGCCGCCGACCAGCACGCCGAGACCGGCGGAGTCGAGGAAGTCCACACCCTCCATGTCGACGACAAGGTGGAAACTGCCGTCGTTCACCAGCTCGACCAGCTGCTCGCGCAGCTTGGGCGCGGTATATACGTCGATTTCGCCACCGACCCTGACGATCGTGCGATCGCCCACGGTCTCGGTCGACAGGGACAGGTCCACGGATCCTCCAGCACCTAGCTATCGAGCGGTCGCCCTTGGGACATCTCGGCTCAGCCCCCGGGACGGTTCGCCAGCCGCCATGGCATTCAATCACTTACCGGCAGGCGTGCACGACGCCTTGGCCCCATTGTCCGTCACGCCGGTGACACACTCGGTGCCGATGGCCAAGAATCACCGATCCGATCGACCCCCGACGGACACGCGATCCGGGACCGCCGCGCCGGGCGACGTCCTGGACCGGCTCGCGTCCGGAACGAGCCGGGCTTCGCGCATTACTCATACGGAGCACTTGCCCCCGCGTGCGGGTCGCCATGCCGTCTGGCCGGACCGGATCCGCGCGGAGGTGATCGCCGCGGTGCATGCCGCGGGAATCGAACACCCCTGGGCCCACCAGGCGCGGGCCGCCGAGCACGCTCTGGACGGCGACTCGGTGGTGGTCGCCACCGGCACAGCCTCCGGCAAGTCCCTCTCGTACCTGGTGCCCGTGCTGTCCACGCTGCTGGACGGGGCCGAGGCGCCGAACGGCAGGGGCGCCACCGCCCTCTACCTCGCCCCCACGAAGGCCCTCGCCGCGGACCAGTGCCGGTCCGTGAAGGAACTTTCACAGCCACTGGGCCATTCGGTGCGCGCGGCGGTCCACGACGGCGACACTCCGTTCGAGGAACGCGAATGGATCCGCCAGTACGCCAACTACGTGCTGACCAACCCCGACATGCTGCACCGGGGGATCCTGCCGTCCCACCCCCGCTGGTCCTCCTTCCTCAAGGCGCTCAAGTACGTCGTGATCGACGAGTGCCACACCTACCGGGGCGTGTTCGGCTCGCACGTCGCCCAGGTGCTGCGCCGGCTGCGGCGGCTGTGCGCCCGCTACGGCGCGTCGCCCGTGTTCCTGCTGGCCTCGGCGACCGCCGCCGAGCCTGCCGTCGCCGCCCGCCGCCTCACCGGCCTGCCCGTGGTCGAGGTCGCGGACGACGCCTCACCCCGCGGTGAACTGGTGTTCGCCCTCTGGGAGCCGCCGCTGACCGAGCTGCACGGCGAGAAGGGCGCCCCGGTGCGGCGTACCGCCACCGCCGAGGCCGCCGACCTGCTCACCGACCTCACCGTGCAGGGTGTCCGCTCGGTCGCCTTCGTCCGCTCCCGGCGCGGCGCCGAACTGATCTCCGTGATCGCCAAGGAACGCCTCGCCGAGGTCGACCGGTCCCTGACGGGGCGGGTCGCCGCCTACCGGGGCGGCTACCTCCCCGAGGAGCGCCGCGCCCTCGAACGCGCCCTGCACTCCGGCGAACTCCTCGGGCTCGCCGCCACCAACGCCCTCGAACTCGGCATGGACGTCTCCGGCCTGGATGCCGTCGTCATCGCCGGCTATCCGGGCACCCGGGCCTCCCTGTGGCAGCAGGCCGGCCGCGCGGGACGATCCGGGCAGGGCGCGCTCGCGGTGCTCGTGGCCCGCGACGACCCGCTGGACACCTTCCTCGTCCACCACCCCGAGGCGCTCTTCGACCGTCCCGTGGAGTCCACGGTCCTCGACCCCGACAACCCCTACGTCCTCGCCCCGCACCTGTGCGCGGCCGCCGAGGAACTGCCCCTCACCGAGGACGACCTGGCCCTCTTCGGCCCCACCACGGAGGAACTGCTGCCGCAGCTGGAGGCCGCGAAGCTGCTGCGCCGTCGGACGCGGGCCTGGCACTGGACGCGCCGCGAGCGGGCCGCCGACCTCACCGACATCCGCGGGGAGGGCGGGCGCCCCGTCCAGGTCGTCGAGGCGGGGACGGGCCGGCTGCTGGGCACGGTCGACGCGGGCGCCGCGCACACCAGCGTCCACGAGGGCGCGGTCCATCTGCACCAGGGCCGCACCTACGTCGTCCGCTCCCTCGACCTGGAGGACTCCGTCGCCCTGGTGGAGCAGGCCAGCCCGTCCTGGACGACGGTGGCCCGGGACACGACGTCCATCTCCGTCCTGGAGACCGACACCGAGATCCCCTGGGGCGACGGACGCCTCTGCTTCGGCTCCGTCGAGGTGACCAACCAGGTCGTCTCCTTCCTGCGGCGGCGGGTCATCACCGGCGAAGTGCTCGGCGAGACCAAACTCGACCTCCCTCCCCGTACGCTGCGCACCCGCGCCGTGTGGTGGACGGTCACCGAGGACCAGCTCGACCGGGCCCGGATCAACCCGGAGATCCTCGGCGGCGCCCTCCACGCGGCCGAGCACGCGTCGATCGGCATGCTGCCGCTCTTCGCCACCTGCGACCGCTGGGACATCGGCGGCGTCTCGGTCCCGCTGCACCCCGACACCCTGCTGCCCACGGTCTTCGTCTACGACGGCCACCCGGGTGGCGCGGGCTTCGCCGAACGCGCCTTCCACACCGCCCGCTCCTGGCTCACGGCCACCCGCCAGGCCATCGCCTCGTGCGAGTGCGAGGCCGGCTGCCCCTCCTGCATCCAGTCACCCAAGTGCGGCAACGGCAACGACCCCTTGCACAAGCGGGGCGCCGTGCGGCTCCTGGACGTGCTGCTGGAGGGGGCGCCCGAGGAGAAGACGGACGGGGCGGAGGACGGGGCCGAGGAAGGAACC
This sequence comes from Streptomyces sp. BJ20, assembly GCF_022869105.1. Taxonomy (NCBI): domain Bacteria; kingdom Bacillati; phylum Actinomycetota; class Actinomycetes; order Kitasatosporales; family Streptomycetaceae; genus Streptomyces; species Streptomyces sp. BJ20. The sequence goes on along the minus strand of NZ_CP094918.1, from coordinate 270,428 downwards.
GAGGAGGCGGAGGCTGTGGCGGGGGCTTCCGAGGGGAGCGGCGGCCGGCTCAGCGCGCCGGCCGAGGGGGCGGCGGAGGCTGCGCCGGACCGGGAGGTCCCGCCCGTGCCCTGACCTCCGCGCTGAACGGCCCCGCGCCGGACGCCACCGACACGTCCGACACCTCACCGGTCAACACGCACCGCACGAGCAGCGCGTCCTGGGCCCGGGCCACCCGGCCCGCCCGCGCGCACGCCTCCGCCGCACCGTGCGCCCAGTGGTCGGCGGCGGCGAGCGCCGCGAGGTCCGCGCCTCCCGCCGCCCGGTGCCGGACCACCACGGCGTGCCCCAGGGCGAGCACCACCCCGAACACCACGCACAGCACGGCGACCGCACCGACGCACCAGACGGAGGCGGAGCCGCGGTCCTGCCCCGGCGAGGCGTCGCTCACCTCACCGCGCCCACGGCCACCACCGCCTCCTCGACCGCCGCGACGGCCTCCTCCCTCAGCTCGAAGGGCAGCGCCCGCAGCATCGGTGCCCTGGCCACCACGGTCACCGTGACCTGCTCGGCGTCCCGGCCGACCGTGACCCGCGCACCGGCCGGCGCGGCCTCCCGGGTCACCTCGACCACCGCGTCCGGTGGATCCTGCCGCGCCGCCGCCCGCGCGCCTGCACGTGCCGCGTCCACACACTGGATCTGCGCGGCCACCACCATCAGCCCCCACACCAGCGCCGTCACGAACAGCACCAGCACGGGCAGCACCAACGCCGACTCCGCCGTCACGAAGCCGCGGTCGCGCCACCTGTCGCCCCGTCCACCGCGCCGTCTGCCGCGTCCCCTGTCGTCCCGTACCCCGCGCCATCTGCCGCGTCCCCGGTCACATGCGGCCATCGAGGGCCTGCTGCACGATGTTCCGCAGGGCCGTACTGACCGGGCCGCTGTTGACCACCCGGTAGAGCACCACGGCGAACGCCACCGCGGCCACGATCCCCATCGCGTACTCCGAGGTCACCATCCCGGTGTCCCTCCGCGCCCCGCGCACCCTCGCCGTCAGGGCACGCAGCCGCGCCCGCACCACCTGATACATCCGAACCTCCATACGTGCCATGTCTGTTGTCCTCGCCGGTCGTCGCCGGTCCTCGTTGTCTGCTGTCGTCCTTCGCCGTCCGCCGCGCCTCCTCACCCACCCCCGCCCAGCACCCCGCCCGCGAGCCCGATCACCACGGGCAGGACGCCGACGGCGATGAAGGCGGGCAGGAAGCACAGACCCACCGGCGCGCTGATCAGGACCGCCGCCCGCCGGGCCCGCGTGGTCGCCGCGCGGGACCACGCGGCCCGCGACTCGGCGGCGAGCCGGCCCACCGGTGCGGCGAGCGGAAGGCCCGACACGTCGGCCCGCTCCAGCAACCGGGCCAGCGGGACCGCGCCGGGTAGGGCGGCCAGCCGGCGCCAGGCCTCCCCAGGCTCACCGCCGAGCCGCACCTCCGCGGCGCCCCGCACCAGGGCCTCCCCGACCGGGCCGCCCAGGGTCTCCCCGACGGCCTGCGCCGCCGGTACCGGTCCGGCGCCCGCCGCGATGCAGGCGGACAGCAGGTCGGCGGCGAGCGGGAGTTGGCGGGCCGCCAAAGCCGAGTCGGGCGCGCTCCCGTCAGGGGCCGCCCGCGTCTGCCGCCGGCGCCACCGCCACAGTCCCGCCGCCAGGACCAGTCCCAGCCCGACACCGCCGATCCCGCCCACCGTCACCAACCCGGCGCCCACCACCGCCACGTACGGCAGCCCGCCGCGCGCGGTCCTGAGCAGCGGGAGGCGCACTCCCGTCCTTCGCCGCTCCCGGGCCGCGAGCGCGCCGAGTCGCCGCCGTGTCCGACGCTCGTGCCGGAGGCGGCGCCACCAGGCCCACGCCACCATGAGCACGGCGGCGACTCCCACGACCGTCCCCAGCCTGTGGACGACGTCATCACTCATGGCGCCGCCTCCTCGGCCCCGCGCATGATCCGCAGCGCCCACCACAGGCCCAGCCCTTCCAGCACCCCGCCGGCCGCCAGACAGACCGTCCCCGACGGCGTGTGCAGCAGGACGTGCAGCGGATCGGCGCCCAGGGCCGCGCCCAGCGCCAGCCCGACCACCGGGAGCCCCGCGAGCATCACCGCCGTGGTGCGGGCCCCGGACAACTGGGCGCGCAGGTCGGCCCGCTGGTCCCGCTCGGCGCGCAGGGCCGCTTCCAGCCGGTCGAGGCCGTCCGCGAGTCCCGCGCCCTGGTCCACCGCCACCCGCCAGCACGCGGCGAGTCCGCGCAGTCCCTCGGCGCCGGGCTGCCGGGCGGCCGCCGTGAGCGCGCCCGGCACGTCGCCGCCGAACCGCGCGGCCGCCAGCACGGCCGCCTGGTGGTCGCCGAGCCCTTCGGAGTCCCGGGCGGCCGGCAGCAAGGCCTCGCCCGGCTGCCGTCCCGCCCGTAACTCCCCGGCGAGCGCCCCGCACAGCGCGACCACCGCGTCCGCGCGGCCGTCCCGCTCCTTGCGCGCCGCGGCCGCCCGCCGCACCCTGCGCAGCACAGGCACCCCGGCCGCCCCCGCGACGACCGGCAGCACCGACGCCCCGAGGACCGCCAGCACCACGCCGACGGCCAACGACACCCACTCGACGCGAAGTCGCGCCCGAAGCCGGTCCGCCGCCGGTGCGAGAAGCGGCCGTCCCGCCGAACCCCCGTCGTCCCCGGTGAGCGCCCGCGCCCGCCTGGCCTCCCCGTGTCCGCCGCCCAGCATCCAGGCCGCCGTCCCCAGGCACGCCACCGCACCCACCGTCGTCCCGCTCACCCCGCTCATGCGCCGACCGCCTCTCGCCCCGCCCGGGCCTCCTCGTCGCGCGCGGCGCGCAGCAGATGCCGCAGGCGCGGCCAGGCGGGCTCGGCGACGAAGGTCTCCGGTCCCCACCGCAGCGCCGGGGCCGTCCGCACCAGCCCCGAAGGGTCGCGTTCCAGGACGTGCACCTCGGCGATACGCCGTCTGCCGCTGCGGTCCCGCACCAGGTGCAGCACCACCGACAGCGCGGCCGCGAGCTGGCTGTGGAGGGCGAACCGGTCGAGGCCCGCCGCCGTGCCGAGCGCCTCCAGCCGGGCGGGGACGTCGCTCGCCGCGTTGGCGTGCACCGTGCCGGAGCCGCCGTCATGTCCCGTGTTGAGCGCGGCGAGCAGATGCACCACCTCGGGCCCGCGCACCTCGCCCACGACGAGTCGGTCCGGCCTCATCCGCAGGGCCTGGCGCACCAGGTCCTCCAGGGTCACCAGTCCCGCGCCCTCCTGGTTGGCGGGCCGGGTCTCCAGCCGCACGACATGGGGGTGGTCGGGCCGCAGCTCGGCCGAGTCCTCCGCGAGCACGATCCGCTCGTCCGGCCCCACCAGGCCCAGCAGAGCGCTGAGCAGGGTGGTCTTGCCGGTGCCCGTGCCGCCGCTGACCAGGAAGGACAGCCGGGCGTCCATCAGGGCCCGCAGTACCTGGTCCCCGCCCGGTGGCACCGTCCCGGCGGCCACCAGTTCGTCGAGGGTGAAGGCGCGAGGCCGTACGACCCGCAGGGACAGGCAGGTGCCGCCCACCGCGACGGGCGGCAGCACCGCGTGCAGCCGGGTGCCGTCGGGGAGCCGGGCGTCCACCCAGGGCCGCGCGTCGTCCAGGCGCCGGCCGGCCACCGCGGCGAGCCGCTGCGCCAGGCGCCGCACGGACGGCTCGTCCGGGAAGGAGACCGAGGTGAGCGTCAGGCCCCCGCCGCGGTCCACCCAGACCCGGTCCGGCGCGGACACCAGCACGTCGGTCACGGTCGGGTCGGACAGCAGCCGCTCCAGCGGTCCGCTGCCGACCAGCTCGGACCGCAGCTGCTCGGCCGCGCCGAGCACTTCCGCGTCGCCGAGCACCCGGCCCTGTTCGCGCAGGGCCTGCGCCACCCGCGCGGGCGTCGGCTCGGCGCCGCTCTCGGCCAGCCACCGCCGCACACCGTCGAGCAGCCCGGGAGGCATCGCCGCCCCGGTCGTCCGCGTGCCGCTCATGCCGCCCTCGCCTCCACCAGCGCGCGGTCCCAGAACTCGCGGCAGAAACGGGCCAGCGGGCCCCGTCCCGTCACACCGGGCGGACGTCCCGTGCCGTACGGGCGCTGGAGGGCCGGTTCGACGGGCACGTCACCGACGAGGGGCAGGCCGAGCAGCCGGGCCACCTCCTGGCCGTGCAGGCCCGGTGCGTACGGCCCCCGGACGGCGACGCGCAGGTCGCGCAGGACCATGCCCACGGCGGAGGCGACGCGGCCGGCCGCCGCGACGGCGCGGAGCTCGGCGGGGACCACGAGGAGCGCGAGGTCGAGCTGGGCGAGGACCTCGGCGACGCCCTCGTCGACGCGTCGCGGCAGGTCGACGACGACGGCTCCGCCGCCGCGCCGGGCGGCGGCGAGGACCGCGCGCACGGCCCGGGGCGGCACCGAGAGACAGTCGCCGCGGTCCCAGCTGAGCACCCGCAGCGAGTGCAGCTCGGGCAGTGACTCCTCCAGCGCGCCGCCGCCGACCCGGCCGTGCGACGACGCGAAGGCCGGCCAGCGCAGCCCTTTCGCGGTCTCGCCGCCGAGCGCCACGTCCAGCCCGCCGCCCAGCGGGTCGGCGTCCACCAGCAGGGTGCGCAACCCTTCGCGGGCGGAGGTCACGGCGAGGGCGCACGCCAGGGTGGACGCGCCCGCGCCGCCCCGGCCGCCGATGACGCCGACGGTCAGCGCGGGCCGTCCGACGCCTTCGGCGACGTCGGCGATGCGGTCGACGAGCCATTGCTCGCCGTCGGGCAGCATCAGCACGTGGTCGGCGCCGATCTCGACGGCACGCCGCCACACGCCGGGGTCGTCCTGGTCGCGGCCGACCAGCACCACCCCCTGTCTGCGGGGCACGCCGCGGGCCCGCCGGGCGGCGTCGTCACCGACCAGGACCAGGGGCGCGGCCTCCCAGCTCCCGCGCGGCCCGGGCAGCCCGTGGTGGACCTCCGGTGTGGCGCCGGCGGCCGCGCACAGGCGCAGCAGGTCGTCGAGGAGACCCGTGTCCTCGGTGACGATCAGCGGTGCGCCCGGCCGGTTCCCTCCGGGCGGCGGGTCGTGTGTGACGGTTCCGGTCATGTCGTCCCCAGTGCTCCCTACCTCGCGCGGCCCTCGGGCCCCGCCGGTTCCAGGTGTGGGAGGACCGCGCTGCGGCCTCCCGCGGACCGGCCGGAGGAAACCGGCCGGGCGCGTCCCGGCCGAGCGCAAGCGGGTGTGCACTCGCGGCGATCGGGACGCGTGGGAATGACAGTGCAGCGGTCCCGGAAATCGTGGGGATCTTGGTGAAAACCGTGGACAGGGCGATGGCTGTGAATATCGCGGTCACCCATACCGGTGAGACCGCCACGGCGTCTGTGCGCCAACCGCGGAGCAGCCCGAGCGCTACCCTCCGTCACCAGTCACGCACATGACAATCAATTCCTCATGCGGACCCGCACGGGAGGAAGAAGAAGAGAAAGCGGCGGAAAACGCGTCCGGACATGCGACGACCCCCGCCGGGGGGGAGAGCGGGGGTCGTCCCCACGGCCGACTCGGGGGGGGAGGAGTCGGACCGGGTTAGCACGGTCGCGAACGATCCGTGACTTCCATGGTGTACCCGAGGGCCCTCTCAGGCAAACCCACGCGCCACACACTACGCCGAATGGGCTGCGCCTATGCTCAAGGGCGTGGAAAACCACTTGTCGCCCCGCACAGCCGCCTTCTTCGACCTGGACAAGACGGTCATTGCGAAGTCGAGCACACTCACCTTCAGCAAGTCCTTCTACCAAGGCGGACTGATCAACCGCAGGGCCGTTCTGCGGACCGCGTACTCCCAGTTCGTGTTCCTCGCCGGCGGCGCGGATCACGACCAGATGGAACGGATGCGGAAGTACCTGTCCGCGCTGTGCCGCGGATGGAACGTCGATCAGGTCAAGGAGATCGTCGCCGAGACCCTCCACGACCTGATCGACCCGATCATCTACGACGAGGCCGCCACCCTCATCGAGGAGCACCACACCGCCGGCCGGGACGTGGTGATCGTGTCCACCTCGGGCGCCGAGGTGGTCGAGCCGATCGGCGAGCTGCTGGGCGCCGACCGGGTCGTGGCCACACGCATGGTGGTGGGCGACGACGGCTGCTTCACCGGCGAGGTCGAGTACTACGCGTACGGCCCGACCAAGGCGGAGGCGGTCCGGGAGCTGGCCGCGTCCGAGGGCTACGACCTGTCCCGCTGCTACGCCTACAGCGACTCGGTGACCGACATCCCGATGCTGGAGGCCGTCGGGCATCCCCACGCCGTGAACCCGGACCGCGCGCTGCGCCGGGAAGCGCTGGCGCGCGAGTGGCCGATCCTCGATTTCCACCGTCCGGTGCGGCTGAAGCAGCGTTTCCCGGCGTTCTCCGTACCGCCGCGTCCCGCTCTTGTCGCGGCGGCCGCGATAGGTGCGGCGGCGGCCACCGCGGGCCTTGTCTGGTACGCGAGCCGACGCCGCTCGACTGTCGCCTGAACGTACTTCCCTCTTCGCCGCGCGTCCCCGTTCCGGGACGCGTTCGCCATTTCGGCGTCCGTTTACTGCTTGTTTGAGCCCAAAAGTAAAGGAACGCGGCCAGGACTTCCCCTCTCCGTGAAGCCGGAGTACAAAGGAGTTGACGGCCCGCGAGACCAAGGACGTCCGAGAGGACGACCTCCAGAACGCTTTAGGCCCCACGGACCGCGCATGGAAACCGCGCACCCACGCGACGTCGACCCGTCGATTACGGGCCAGCCGCACCAGGCCGGGCAAAGTCCCCGGCCTGATGGGTACACATCGAGGACGCTTGGTAACGCGGTGGACATGCCAGCGGCGGTACGAGTATTCGTACCGCCGCATTCTCGCGCGGAGCCCCTCCGCCCCGGCCCGCGTGCCCCTTCGGCCGGTCAGGCGGCTCCGCGCTGCAGCGCCTCGCACACCGCCGTGGACTCGCGCGCGCCCAGCGTCACGGCCCGCCCGCAGTGGGCGATCCAGGCGGCCATGCCCTCCGCCGTGCCGGACAGATAGCCCCGCAGCGCCTCCCGATAGGCGTCCTGGCCCAGCTCGGCGTGGCCGACCTCGGCGGGGCACACCGACTTGGGGTCCAGGCCGCTGCCGACCAGGACGATCCGCTCGGCCGTGCGCGCGACCAGGCCGTTGTGCGACGTGAAGGGACGCAGCGCGAGCAGCTCGCCGTGCACCACGGCGGCCGTCACCAGCGCCGGCGCGGAACCGCCCGCGATGACGATCTCGGCCAGGCCCTCCAGGCGGCCGTGCATCTCGTCGGCGCCCGGCAGGGGCAGGTCGGTCAGGGGCTCGTCGACCGGCTCGCCCGCCCGGCGGGGCCGGCCCACGTGCTCGGCCTTGTCGGCAGCGGCGACCAGGTGCAGCCGCGCCAGCACCCGCAGCGGCGACTGCCGCCAGATCGACAGCAGCTGACCCGCCTCGGCCGTCAGCCGCAGCGCGGCGCCCACGGTGCGCGCCTCGGCGTCGCCGCTGAAGTCGCTGCGCCGCCGCACCTCCTCCAGAGCCCAGTCGGCGCCGGACAGCGCCGCCGAACCCCGGGCTCCGCGTAGGGCCGCCTCGGAGGTGATCTCGTTGCTGCGCCGCCGCATGACCCGGTGCCCGTAGACCCGGTCCACGGCCTTGCGCACGGACTCCACGGAGTCGGCCACACCGGGCAGGTCGCCCAGGGCCGCGAGGGGATCGGCGGTCGCGCCCGTCGTACTCATGAGTACGACCCTACGCACCTCGGACGCCCGCCCCACGATGGAGTGGTCTTCTTCACGCCCTACTGTGACATACAGCTATCAACGCACTACGCTTCGTGAACATGAAAATTGCTTTCGTTGGGAAGGGCGGGAGCGGAAAGACGACTCTGTCCTCCCTGTTCATCCGTCACCTCGCGGCCGAGGGCGCCCCGGTGGTCGCCGTGGACGCCGACATCAACCAGCACCTCGGGGCCGCGCTGGGCCTGGACGAGCCCGAGGCCGCCGCCCTCCCCGCGATGGGAGAGCACCTCCGGCTGATCAAGGACCACCTGCGCGGCAGCAACCCGCGCATCGCGTCCGCCGACACAATGATCAAGACGACCCCGCCCGGCGAGGGCTCCCGGCTGCTGCGGGTCCAGGAGGACAACCCGGTCTACGACGCCTGCGCGCGTCCCGTGGAGCTGGACGGCGGCACGGTCCGCCTGATGGTCACCGGCCCCTTCACCGACGCCGACCTGGGGGTCGCCTGCTACCACTCCAAGACCGGGGCGGTGGAGCTCTGCCTGAACCACCTGGTGGACGGCCCCGGCGAGTACGTCGTGGTCGACATGACGGCCGGCTCGGACTCCTTCGCGTCCGGCATGTTCACCCGCTTCGACATGACGTTCCTGGTCGCCGAGCCGACCCGGAAGGGTGTCTCCGTCTACCGCCAGTACAAGGACTACGCCCGTGACTTCGGCGTGGCGCTGAGGGTCGTCGGCAACAAGGTGCAGGGCCCGGACGACCTCGACTTCCTGCGCGCGGAGGTCGGGGACGACCTGCTGGTGACCGTGGGCCACTCGGACTGGGTGCGGGCCATGGAGAAGGGCCGCCCGCCGCGGTTCGCCGCGCTGGAAGGGTCCGACCGGCTCGCCCTGCGCACACTGCGCGAGGCGGCCGACGCGACGTACGAGCGGCGGGACTGGGAGCGGTACACGCGCCAGATGGTGCACTTCCACCTCAAGAACGCCCAGTCCTGGGGGAACGAGCGAACCGGGGCCGACCTGGCGGCGCAGGTCGACCCCGGTTTCGTGCTCGGCGAGAGCGTCACCGCCGGGGCCTGAGCCTCACTCCTTCGGCGCGGGGGAGCCCGGCGCACCCTTGGGAGCCGGGGCGGGGCCGGAGGCCAGGAAGGTCTTCCAGCCCTTCTTCGGGGCCTCTCCGACACCCAGCGAGCGCAGCTTCTCCAGGGTCGCCGGGTCCTGCGCGTCCAGCCAGTCCACCAACTGGCGGAAGGAGACGCACCGCACGTCGGACTTGGTGCACACCGTCTCGATGACCTCCTCGACGGCCCGCATGTACGTGCCGCCATTCCAGGACTCGAAGTGGTTGCCGATGATCAGGGGCGCCCTGTTGCCGTTGTAGGCGCGCTCGAAGCCCTGGAGCAGGCCGTCCCGCATCTGGTCGCCCCACATCTCGTGCTTGGAGGGGTCGCCCTGGGTGGTGGTGCCGGACTGGTTGACCATGAAGTTGTAGTCCATGGTGAGCTGCTCGAAGGAGTGCCCGGGGAAGGGCACGAGCTGCATCGACACGTCCCACAGCCCGGACTTCTTCTCGGGCCAGACCTGGTTGTTGACACCGCTGGTGTCGTAGCGGAAGCCCAGCTCCCGGGCGGCCTTCATGAAGTTCTTCTGCCCTTCCAGGCAGGGCGTACGGGCGCCGATGAGCTCCTTGTCGTAGTCGAAGGGCAGCGGGGCCTCGTTCTCCATGCCCGCGTTGGTCTTCCAGGTCTTCACGAACTGCTTGGCCTGGGCGATCTCCTCCTTCCACTCCTCGACCGACCACTCGCCGACCCCGCCGTCGCCGCCGCAGAAGTGGCCGTTGAAGTGGGTGCCGATCTCGTTGCCCTCGAGCCAGGCCAGGCGCAGCTGCTTCACGGTGTCGGCGATGCCCTGCTGGTCGTTGAAGCCGATGTCGGACCGGCCCGGCGAGTGCTGCGGCGGGTTGTACAGGTCGCGCTTCTCCTCCGGCAGGAGGTACACGCCGCTGAGGAAGTACGTCATGGTCGCGTCGTTCTCCTTGGCGACCTTGCGGAAGTGGGAGAACAGCTTCTGGCTGTCCTCGCCCGCGCCGTCCCAGGAGAACACCACGAACTGCGGAGGCTTCTCGCCGGGCTTCAGCCGCTCCGGCTTCGGCAGGTGCGGCTGGGCGCCGGTGTAGGCGGTGGAGCCGTCGCCGATCAGCCGGACGACGTTCTTGGGCGCGGGGGCCGGCTGCGCCTTCTCCTTTTCCGGCCCGCCCTGCCCACCTCCGCCGCCGGTTCCGCAGCCGGCGAGCGTGGCGAGGCAGACCGCGGTGATCACGGTGCCCGTGGCGATCCTGTGGGTGGCGGCCATTCGCCCACCTTCTTCCTTCTCTCGGGCCGAGCTCGATGAGGCGTTGTGCGGTGCCGGGCCGGTCCATGCCGACCGCGCCGTCAACGTCGCACGGAAAGAAGAAGTGAATTAATACGACAAGCCGATGAAATGGCTACTTCATCCCTCAGAGTGATGCCTGCCGCCATTTGCCCGGAAAGTCTATGCCGGTCCTTTACTCGCAATTACGATCTGTTTACTGAGAGTTGCCATCCCGCCGTTCTGGGGCCGTTCCCCACGGCCGCGACCGCTCCGCCCGAGCGGGCCCCCACCGTCACGCGACCGCGCAGACCCGAAGGAGACGGGAGTCCATGTCAGCCTGCGTTCCCGCCGGCGCCACCGAATCGGCGCACATCGAGCGAGCCCATCCCCCGCACAGCCCGCCACCCGGCCGCCGTCGCCGCTTCCGCGTCGCGGGCGCCGACCTCTCGGCCGCCGTGGCGGTCTTCCTCATCGCCCTTCCCCTGTCCCTCGGCATCGCCCTCGCCACCGGCGCGCCCCTCCAGGCCGGCCTGGTCGCCGCAGCCGTGGGCGGGCTCGTCGCCGGACGGCTCGGCGGCTCCCCGCTCCAGGTGAGCGGCCCCGCGGCGGGACTCACGGTCGTCACCGCCGACCTCATCCACCAGTACGGCTGGCGCACCACCTGCGCCATCACCGTCCTCGCCGGCGTCGCCCAGCTCGGCCTCGGCTGCCTGCGCGTGGCACGCGCGGCCCTCGCCGTGAGCCCCGCGATCGTGCACGGCATGCTCACGGGCATCGGCGTCACCATCGCAGTCGCCCAGGCGCACATCGTCCTCGGGGGCGAGCCGCAGAGCTCCGTACCCGACAACCTCCGCGCGCTGCCAGCGCAGTTGGCGCGTCTCGACACCGCCGCTCTCGCGGTGAGCGTGCTGACGCTGGCCGTCCTGCTGCTCTGGCCCCGGCTGCCCGGCCGCGCCGGACACCTGCTGCGCCGGATGCCCGCCGCACTGGTCGCCGTCACGGGCGCCACCGCGGTCGCCGCGGCGGCCGGCCTGGTGCTGCCCGTGGTGGACCTGCCGTCGTGGCACAGCCACGCGCTGGCCGGGCTGCCCGACGGTCCGGTGCTCGGTCTCGTCGCGGCCGTGCTGACCACGACGCTGGTGTGCAGCGTGCAGTCGCTGCTCGGCGCGACGGCCGTGGACAAGCTGGCCGCCGCCCGCCCCGGTGCGGGGCACGTCGTCCGCTCCGACCTGGACCGGGAGCTGCTCGGCCAGGGCGCGGCCAACGTGGTCTCCGGCACGCTCGGCGGTCTGCCCGTGGCCGGCGTCGCCGTCCGCAGCACGGCCAACGTCCACGCGGGCGCCGTCAGCCGCAACTCCACGATCATCCACGGCGCCCTGGTGGTGGCGGCCGCGCTGCTGCTGGTCCCGCTGCTGGAGCTCATCCCGCTCGCCGCGCTCGCCGCGCTCGTCATGGCCGTCGGCCTGCGCATGGTGTCCCTGCACCACATCCGCACGGTGACGCGCCACCGCGAGGTCCTGGTCTACGCCGTCACCGCCCTCGGGGTGATCTCCCTCGGGGTGCTGGAGGGAGTGGCGCTCGGCATCGCCGTGGCCGTGGGCGTGGCCCTGCACCGGCTCACCCGGACCCGGATCACCCACGAGGAGGAGAACGGCGTCCACCACGTGCACGTCCGCGGGCAGTTGACGTTCCTCGCGGTGCCGCGGCTCAGCCGGGCCCTGCACCTCGTCCCCCAAGGCGCGGACGTGGTGGTGTCGTTGAACGGGTCCTTCATGGACCACGCCGCGTACGAGACGCTGCAGGACTGGCAGAGCACGCACACCGCGCGCGGCGGCACCGTGGAGATCACCGGCCGGCGCACCGGAGTGCGGATCGCCGAACCCGGCGAGCTCGCCACCGAACCGGCGCACGGCGGGGAGTCCGGCACCTCCGGCGACTGCCGCTGCCGCCCCTGGACGGCCTGGCGCAACCACCAGTGCGAGCGGCCCTCCCCCGCCCCGGACATCGCGGCCGGGCCGGACGGGACGCCCGGGGCCGACGAGGGGGATCGCGGGACCGACCCGGCGTCGAGCGCCCCGGCCCGCGGACGCACCCCGAGCGGCCGTCAACTGGTGCGCGGACTCAGCACGTTCCAGCGCCGCACGGCACCCCTGGTGCGCGGTGAGCTGGCCCGGCTGGCGCGGGAGGGGCAGCAGCCGTCGCAGCTGTTCCTGACGTGTGCCGACTCCCGGGTGGTCACCTCGATGATCACCTCCAGTGGCCCCGGCGACCTGTTCGTGGTGCGCAACGTCGGCAATCTCGTGCCGCCGCCCGGAGTGGAGAGCGGCGACGACTCGGTGGCCGCCGCCATCGAGTACGCCGTCGACGTGCTGGCGGTGCGGTCGATCACGGTGTGCGGCCACTCGGGATGCGGCGCCATGCAGGCCCTGCTCGGCTCCCGCCCCGGCTCCCCCGCCGTCACGCCGCTCGGCCGCTGGCTGCGGCACGGCGGGCCGAGCCTGGAGCGGCTGCGCGACCCCGGTGCGCCCGCGCCCCGACTGGCCGGGCGGGCCCCCGCGGACGACGTCGAGCGACTCTGCCTGACCAACGTGGTGCAGCAGCTGGAGCACCTGCGTGCCCACGAGGCGGTCGCCCGCGCCCTGGAGGAAGGGAGCCTCGAACTGCACGGGGTGTACTTCCACGTGGGTGAGGCACAGGCATACCTCCTCGCGGAGCAGGAGGGGGCAAGGGTCTTCGACCGGGTACGCGAGGTGGATCTGGTGGTGTGACGCGCGCCAGGTGTGAGAGGCGTTACACCACTTGAACCAGGTTGCCCGGCGCCCCGTGGGAAGGGGTGTCGGGCAACCGCACGACACGAGCCCGACAGGTCTAAACCAATTTCCCGTCGACCCTTGTCAGCGTGCCCCCAGGTCTGATGAGCTGTGGCCTGGGACACAACGGACACCCTGGGAAAGGCAGATGCCGTGAGCAATGAAAGCCTGGCCAACCTCCTGAAGGAGGAGCGACGCTTCGCACCCCCCGCCGACCTGGCCGCGAACGCCAACGTCACGGCGGAGGCGTATGAACAGGCCAAGGCTGACAGGCTCGGCTTCTGGGCCGAGCAGGCCCGCCGGCTGACCTGGGCCAAGGAGCCCACCGAGACCCTCGACTGGTCGAACCCGCCGTTCGCCAAGTGGTTCCAGGACGGCGAGCTCAACGTCGCCTACAACTGTGTCGACCGGCACGTCGAGGCCGGGCACGGCGACCGGGTCGCGATCCACTTCGAGGGCGAGCCGGGCGACAGCCGCGCCATCACCTACGCCCAGCTCAAGGACGAGGTCTCCAAGGCCGCCAACGCCCTGCTGGAGCTGGGTGTCCGCAAGGGCGACCGGGTCGCCGTCTACATGCCGATGATCCCCGAGACCGCCGTCGCGATGCTGGCCTGCGCCCGCATCGGCGCCGCGCACTCGGTCGTCTTCGGCGGCTTCTCGGCGGACGCCCTCGCCACCCGCATCCAGGACGCCGACGCGCGGGTCGTCATCACGTCCGACGGCGGCTACCGGCGTGGCAAGCCCTCCGCCCTGAAGCCGGCCGTGGACGAGGCCGTCAGCCGCGTGGAGAGCGTGGAGCACGTCCTCGTCGTCCGCCGCACCGGCCAGGACGTCGCCTGGACCGAGGGCCGCGACGTGTGGTGGCACGACGTGGTCGACCGCCAGAGCAGCGAGCACACCCCGGAGGCGTTCGGCGCCGAGCACCCGCTGTTCATCCTCTACACCTCGGGCACCACGGGTAAGCCGAAGGGCATCCTGCACACCTCCGGCGGCTACCTGACCCAGACGTCGTACACGCACTGGTCGGTGTTCGACCTCAAGCCGGAGACCGACGTGTACTGGTGCACGGCGGACGTCGGCTGGGTCACCGGGCACTCGTACATCGTCTACGGGCCGCTCGCCAACGGCGCCACGCAGGTCATGTACGAGGGCACGCCGGACACGCCCCACCAGGGCCGCTTCTGGGAGATCGTGCAGAAGTACGGCGTGACGATCCTCTACACGGCGCCCACCGCGATCCGGACGTTCATGAAGTGGGGCGACGACATCCCCGCGAAGTTCGACCTGTCGTCGCTGCGGGTGCTCGGTTCCGTCGGTGAGCCGATCAACCCCGAGGCGTGGATCTGGTACCGCAAGAACATCGGCGCGGACCGCACCCCGGTCGTCGACACGTGGTGGCAGACCGAGACCGGCGGCATCATGATCTCCCCGCTGCCGGGCGTGACCTCCGCCAAGCCCGGCTCCGCCCAGACCCCGCTGCCGGGCATCTCCGCCACGGTCGTGGACGACGAGGCGAACGAGGTGCCCAACGGCGGTGGCGGTTACCTGGTGCTGACCGAGCCGTGGCCGTCGATGCTGCGCACCATCTGGGGCGACGACCAGCGGTTCATCGACACCTACTGGTCGCGCTTCGAGGGCAAGTACTTCGCCGGTGACGGCGCGAAGAAGGACGACGACGGCGACATCTGGCTGCTCGGCCGGGTCGACGACGTGATGCTGGTGTCCGGCCACAACATCTCCACCACGGAGGTCGAGTCCGCGCTGGTCTCCCACCCGTCGGTCGCCGAGGCGGCCGTGGTGGGCGCCGCGGACGAGACGACCGGCCAGGCGATCGTCGCCTTCGTCATCCTGCGCGGCACCGCGGCGGAGACCGAGGACCTCGTCGGCGAGCTGCGCAACCACGTGGGCACCACGCTCGGCCCGATCGCCAAGCCGAAGCGGATCCTGCCGGTGGCCGAGCTGCCGAAGACCCGCTCCGGCAAGATCATGCGGCGTCTGCTGCGGGACGTCGCGGAGAACCGCCAGCTCGGCGACGTCACCACGCTGACGGACTCCACGGTCATGGACCTCATCCAGGCGAAGCTTCCGGCTGCGCCGAGCGAGGACTGACCGGCACCCCTGCCCGCGCACGGGCGACGGCGGCGGGCCCAAGCCCGCCGGCACCCGTCCGGCCCAGTGCACCGCCGCCCGTGCCCCTGCTCGTGGGGGCACGGGCGGCGTCCTGTGCGGCGGGTCCCCGCCCTGTGAGCCAAACCACGTCAGGCCCCGCGCGGCGGCCGGGCGCGGCTGGGCGCACCCGCCCGCCGGTCACCATCTCCGCAGGTCAGGGCCCACGACCCCGCCCGTTGCCCTGCCAGGGGCCCGTCGGCCGCTCCGCGCCCGGGTCGCTGATGCTGCTGGTGCGGTCCGTGAGCACGTTAGCTAAGCTAAAGAACGGCAAAAAGTAATCTCATGGGGCGCCGGGAAGTCTGGTCGGCACACGATTTGTGCTGCCCGTCTACCAGAGGACATGCCTGTGAGCGCCCCTACCCCTTCCCCCCGCAAGACCTTCGGCCGGCTCTCCCTGCCCGAGCGGAACTTCGTCGCGGAGGCCCTGCGCACGGAGACCGTCGGCGGCGTCCTGCTGCTGCTCGCCGCCGTCGCCGCGCTGGTGTGGGCGAACATACCCGCACTGGGTGACAGCTACGAGACGGTGAGCCACTGGCACTTCGGCCCCTCCTCGCTCGGACTGGACCTGTCCGTCGCGCACTGGGCGGCCGACGGCCTGCTCGCGATCTTCTTCTTCGTCGCCGGCGTCGAACTCAAGCGGGAACTCGTCGCGGGTGACCTGCGCGACCCGAAGGCCGCCGCCCTGCCGGTCGTCGCCGCCCTGTGCGGCATGATCGCGCCCGCGCTGGTCTACGCGGTCACGGCCGGAGTGGGCGGCGGCTCCCTCGCCGGCTGGGCCGTGCCCACCGCCACCGACATCGCGTTCGCGCTGGCCGTGCTCGCCGTCATCGGCACCTCGCTGCCCAGCGCGCTGCGCGCCTTCCTGCTCACCCTCGCGGTCGTCGACGACCTGTTCGCGATCCTGATCATCGCGATCTTCTTCACCGACCAGCTGAACTTCGCCGCACTCGGCGGCGCGGTGGCGGGCCTGGCCCTCTTCTGGCTGCTGCTGCGCAAGCGGGTGCGCGGCTGGTACCTGTACGTTCCGCTGGCCCTGGTCATCTGGGGGCTGATGTACAACAGCGGCATCCACGCCACCATCGCCGGTGTCGCCATGGGCCTGATGCTGCGCTGCCACCGTGAGGAGGGCGAGGAGCACTCGCCCGGAGAGCACATCGAGCACCTGGTCCGGCCGGTGTCGGCCGGTTTCGCCGTGCCGATGTTCGCGCTGTTCAGCGCCGGTGTCGCGGTCTCCGGTGATGCCCTCGGCAAGGTGTTCACGCAGCCCGAGACGCTCGGCGTCGTCCTCGGCCTGGTCGTCGGCAAGACGCTCGGCATCTTCGGCGGCACATGGCTGACGTCCCGGTTCACCCGCGCCTCCCTCAGCGACGACCTGGCCTGGGGGGACGTGTTCGCGGTGGCCGCCCTCGCCGGTATCGGCTTCACCGTGTCGCTGCTCATCGGCGAGCTGGCCTTCGAGGACGACGCGACGATGAGCGGCAGTGTGAAGGCCGCCGTCCTCACCGGTTCACTCCTCGCCACCGTCCTGGCGACCGTCCTGCTGAAGATCAGGAACGCCAGGTACCGCAAGTTGACCGAGGAGGAGGAGCGGGACGAGGACCTCAGCGGGGTACCGGACGTCTACGAGCAGGACGACCCGGAGTACCACCTCCGTATGGCCAGCATCCTGGAGAAGAAGGCCGCCGAGCACCGGCGGCTCGCCAAGGAGAAGGCCGCCGCACGCGACGCGCTTGCACAACTGCCGGGCGGGGCAGGCGATCGGCACGACGGTCCGGCATGATCTGACGGGACGGTACAAACGAACGGGACCGTCCCGCGCAGGCACGACGGACGTACGCGAGGCGTACGGAGAAGAGGGAGACCGCGATGAGCGCACCCGACGGCAGCCCGGTCGGCGCCGAACGCAGCATCGGCCAGTTGTTCGCCACGGCGACGGCGGAGATGTCGGCGCTGGTGCACGACGAGATCGCGCTGGCGAAGGCGCAGCTCAGGCAGGACGTGAAGCGGGGCGCGACCAGCGGCGGCGCGTTCACGGCGGCGGGCGTGCTGCTGTTGTTCTCCCTGCCGATGCTGAACTTCGCGCTCGCCTACGGCATCCGCACCTGGAGCGGCTGGAACCTGGCGGTGTGCTTCCTGCTGTCCTTCGCGGCGAACTGCCTCGTCGCCGGGCTCCTCGCCCTCATCGGCGTCGTCTTCGCCAAGAAGGCCAAGAAGGGCCGCGGCCCGCAGAAGGTCGCCGCCTCGGTGAAGGAGACGGCCGGCGTGCTGCAGAAGGCCAAGCCGCACCCGCGTCCGGCCCTCCCCGCGCACCGTGGCCCCGAGGCCATCGAGGCTGTGGCACGCTCGTCCTCATGACGGACCCCGCCACTCCTTCGGCGCAACCTGCATCGGTCGTACGCCTGGACCTCCCGGACGCCCCGGGACTCGTCCACCGGGACGTCGCCGCCAATGGCGCCCGCTTCCACATCGCGGAGCTGGGCGACGGCCCGCTGGTGCTGCTGCTGCACGGCTTCCCCCAGTTCTGGTGGACCTGGCGGCACCAGCTCACGGCGCTCGCCGGCGCCGGGTTCCGGGCCGTCGCCATGGACCTGCGGGGCGTAGGTGGCAGCGACCGCACCCCGCGCGGCTACGACCCGGCCAACCTCGCGCTGGACATCACCGGCGTGATCCGCTCCCTGGGCGAGCCGGACGCCGCGCTCGTCGGCCACGACCTGGGCGGCTATCTCGCCTGGACGGCCGCGGCGATGCGCCCCAAGCTCGTCCGGCGGCTCGCGGTGTCCTCGATGCCGCACCCGCGGCGCTGGCGCTCCTCGATGCTCGCCGACGCCCGGCAGACGGCCGCGCAGTCGCACATCTGGGGCTTCCAGCGGCCCTGGATCCCGGAGCGCCGGCTCACCGCGGACGACGGGGCGATGGTGGCGCGGCTCATCCAGGAGTGGTCGGGGCCGCAACCGCCCGACGAGAAGGTCCTGGAAACCTACCGGCGGGCCATGTGCATCCCGTCCACGGCGCACTGCTCGATCGAGCCGTACCGGTGGATGGTGCGGTCGCTGGCCCGCCCTGACGGCATCCAGTTCAACCGCAGGATGAAGCGCCCGGTGCGGGTGCCGACGCTGCATCTGCACGGCTCGCTGGACCCGGTGGTGCGCACGCGCAGCGCGGCGGGTTCGGGGCAGTACGTCGAGGCGCCGTACCGCTGGCGGCTGTTCGACGGGCTGGGGCACTTCCCGCACGAGGAGGACCCGGTGGCCTTCTCGACCGAGCTGATCAACTGGCTGAAGGATCCCGAGCCGGACCGGTGACGGGTCACCGGTCATACGAACGCCAATTGCCTGGCGCATAGGCCAATTGGCGGCCCCTCAGGCGGTTATCGACCTTGGGGCGGGGGCACACGTCCGGGTATGGGCTGGACGCACGACTACAGTGACGCAAGCCGCAATCGCCGCTCGGCGAGCGGTGTGGGCTCCCACCAGCGAGGCGGTGCACCACAGATGGCAGCTACGGATCTCAGGGTCGGCATCCCGCGCATTCTCCGCCGCCGTGCGCGCTGGGTATCGGTCCGGCTCCGTCACCCGCGGGGCTGACGGTCCGACCGGCCGTTCCTGACGTCCCGGCAGCTCCGGTTTCCGCTCAGAGCGCGCACTTGTCGCTGTCCACCTCCTGGGCGGCGCTGCGGCCCCTGGCGATGTCCTCGCGGATCTCGTCCACGGTCAGCGCGTATCCCGTCTGGGCGTCGTCCAGCGACTTCGCGAAGATGACGCCGTAGACCTCACCCTCGGGGGTGAGGAGCGGGCCGCCGGAGTTGCCCTGACGGACCGTCGCGAACAGCGAGTACACGTCGCGGCG
Source organism: Streptomyces sp. BJ20 (assembly GCF_022869105.1). Taxonomy (NCBI): domain Bacteria; kingdom Bacillati; phylum Actinomycetota; class Actinomycetes; order Kitasatosporales; family Streptomycetaceae; genus Streptomyces; species Streptomyces sp. BJ20. The sequence continues at coordinate 251,490 of NZ_CP094918.1, read as the reverse complement.
CACCGTGCCGCGGTGGTAGATGTCGGGGCCGTTGGCCGTGATGCGCCCCCGCAGCCGTGCCGCGCGGACGTCGTACGCGCCGTTCTCCGGGAAGCCGGCGACGATCGCGCTGTCCCCGCTGCCCGCGTCCTCGGTGGCGAACCGCAGCGCGGGCGCGTCCATGTCGGGCACGTCGAGCACGGCGATGTCGCGCTTCCAGTCGTACAGGACGACCGTGGCGTCGTACGTGCGGCCCTCGCCGCCTATCTGCACGACCGGCTCGTCGACGCCGCCCACCACATGGGCGTTGGTCATGACGCGCCGGTCGTCGAAGACGAAGCCGGTGCCCTCCAGGACCTTGCCGCAGCTCGTCGCCGTGCCCGTCACCTTGACGATGGAGCGCTGCGCGCGGGCGGCGACAGGGCTGCCCGCGAGCGCCGGGTCGGGCGGACGGACGTCCGTGATGGGCTCGTTGGCGAACGGGCTGAAGACCTGCGGGAAGCCGTTCTGAGCGAGGACGGACGAGAAGTCGGCGAACCAGATGTCCGCCTGGTCCGGCAGTGCGCGGGAGACGCCGAGCAGGACCTTGGAGCCGCGCACCTCCTTGCCGAGCGTCGGCAGCGTCGTCCCGGCGAGGGCGGAGCCGATCAGCCAGGCGACCAGGAGCATCGCGACGACGTTGACGAGGGCCCCGCCGGTGGCGTCGAGGGCGCGGGCCGGGGACCAGGTGATGTACCGGCGCAGCTTGTTGCCCAGATGGGTGGTCAGGGCCTGGCCTACGGAGGCGCAGACTATGACGACCACGACCGCCACGACGGCGGCGGTGGTGCCCACCTCGGAGTTGTCCGTCATCGCGTCCCAGATGACGGGCAGCGTGTAGACGGCGACGAGGCCGCCCCCGAGGAATCCGACCACCGACAGGATGCCGACGACGAAGCCCTGTCGGTATCCGACCACGGCGAACCACACGGCTGCCACCAGCAGCAGGATGTCCAGCACGTTCACCGATTCACGCCTCGCCTCGTCCTACGCAGCACGGCGCCCACCCTGTCACGCCCTCCAGTCCAGCGGGACCTGCTTGTCCCGATCCCAGGGACGCTCCCAGCCCGCGAAGTGCAGCAACCGGTCGATGACCCCCGCGGTGAACCCCCACACGAGGGCCGATTCGACCAGGAACGCGGGTCCGTGGAAGCCGCTGGGGTGGATCGCGGTCGCACGGTTGTCCGGGTGGGTGAGATCGGCCACGGGCACGGTGAACACCCGCGCCGTCTCGTTCGGATCGACGACGCCGACCGGGGTGGGCTCGCGCCACCAGCCGAGCACGGGCGTCACGACGAAGCCGCTGACAGGGATGTAGAGCCTCGGCAGCACGCCGAAGAGCTGCACGCCGGACGGGTCGAGCCCGGTCTCCTCCTCGGCCTCGCGCAGCGCCGCCCGCAGCGGTCCTTCACCCTGCGGGTCGCCGTCCTCGGGGTCGAGGGCGCCGCCCGGGAAGGACGGCTGCCCGGCGTGCGAGCGCAGCGAACTGGCCCGCTCCATGAGCAGCAGCTGGGGTCCGCGCTCGTCCTCACCGAAGAGGATCAGAACGGCCGACTGCCGTCCCGAGCCGTCCTCGGGCGGCAGGAAGCGGCTCAGCTGTGTGGGCCGGACCGTCTCGGCGGCGCGGACCACAGGGTCCAGCCACGCGGGCAGCCCGTCCCTGCTCAGGGCCACCGGGCCCCCCTGCGTCCCACTCGTGCGCGTCATGCCCACCCCCGTCGTCCGGCCCCGTCCCACGCGTCCAACGCGCGACGTTCCCGAGATCGTTCCGGGGCACGCGAGGGCTCCCGGCCTGCCTTCATCCGGCCCCCAGCGGCGGGGCCGCTCTGCCCCCGGCGTCCAGATACGCCTGCGGAGGCTTCAGCCGCTGGCCCGGCCGGCCGGCCTTCTCGTACTTCAGCAGCTTCTCCGCCTTCTCCGGGTCCGTCTCTCCCTCGCCGTACGCCGGGCAGAGCGGGGCGATCGGGCAGGCGCCGCAGGCGGGCTTGCGGGCATGACAGATACGGCGGCCGTGCCAGATGACGTGGTGGGACAGGTCCGTCCAGTCGCTCTTCGGGAACAGCGCGCCGACCGCCGCCTCGATCTTGTCCGGGTCGGTCTCGTCGGTCCACTTCCAGCGGCGCACCAGGCGCTGGAAGTGGGTGTCCACGGTGATCCCGGGGCGACCGAAGGCGTTGCCGAGCACGACGAACGCGGTCTTGCGGCCCACACCGGGCAGCTTGACCAGGTCCTCCAACCGGCCCGGCACCTCTCCGCCGAACTGCTCCACCAGCGCCTTCGACAGCCCGATGACCGACTTGGTCTTGGCGCGGAAGAAGCCGGTCGGGCGGAGGATCTCCTCCACCTCCTCCGGGTCGGCGGCCGCCAGGTCCTCGGGGGTGGGGTACTTCGCGAACAGCGCGGGGGTCGTCTGGTTGACGCGCAGGTCGGTGGTCTGGGCCGACAGCACCGTGGCGACGACGAGTTGGAAGGGGTTCTCGAAGTCCAGCTCGGGGTGGGCGTACGGGTACACCTCGGCGAGCTCGCGGTTGATACGGCGGGCCCGCCGCACCAGCGCCGTACGGGACTCGCCCTGCGGGTGCGCGGCGACCGTCTTCGCCGGGGCGGCCGGGACGGAGGCGGTCGCCTTCTTGGGCGCGACGACCTGCTTCCTGGGCGCGGGGGCCTTCTTGAGAGCGGCGGAGGACTTGGCGGGAGCGGCCTTCCTGGCGGACGCCTTCTTGGCGGCGGGCTCCTTCGCCGTGGCCTTCTTCGCCGTGGCCTTCTTCGCAGGCGTCTTCCGCGCAGGCGTCTTGCGCGCAGGTGCGGCCTTCTTCGCGGAGGCGGATCCTCCGGCGGCAGCCGTCTTCGCGGCCTTCGCCGTCTTCCTACCGCCATCGGAGATCTGTTCGCCCACGGCGGAATCGCGTTCTGCACTCACCCGCGCAGCCCCCTCGGCCTGTGCTCTCACCGGCGATTTGGACACCCGGCCAGCCTACGACCCGGCACGGACATCCGCCCCGGACCCAGAAGATCGGCGTCCAATTGGACCCCTGCCGCATACCCCGGCCGACCCGTGCGGCATCCTTGTGACAGATCACACTGTTTGGACGGTCCGGCAAAATGGGAACCACGGTCCCCTGGCACGCAGGAGAACCAAGATCCCCTGAGCAGGTCGAATAGGAGAGAACTCGTGGACGACGTTCTGCGGCGGAACCCGCTTTTCGCGGCGCTCGATGACGAGCAGGCCGCGGAGCTTCGCGCCTCCATGAGTGAGGTGACCCTGGCACGGGGCGACTCACTGTTCCACGAGGGGGACCCGGGCGACCGCCTGTACGTGGTCACCGAGGGCAAGGTGAAGCTGCACCGCACCTCCCCCGACGGCCGCGAGAACATGCTCGCCGTGGTCGGCCCGGGCGAGCTGATCGGTGAGCTGTCCCTCTTCGACCCGGGCCCGCGCACGGCGACCGCCACGGCGCTCACCGAGGTGAAGCTGCTGGGCCTCGGCCACGGCGACCTGACGCCCTGGCTGAGCGCCCGCCCCGAGGTGGCCACGGCGCTGCTGCGCGCCGTCGCCCGCCGGCTGCGCAAGACCAACGACGCCATGTCCGACCTCGTCTTCTCCGACGTCCCGGGCCGTGTCGCGCGCGCCCTGCTGGACCTGTCGCGCCGCTTCGGCGTGCAGTCGGAGGAAGGCATCCACGTGGTGCACGACCTCACGCAGGAGGAGCTGGCCCAGCTGGTCGGCGCCTCCCGCGAGACGGTCAACAAGGCCCTGGCGGACTTCGCCCAGCGCGGCTGGCTGCGGCTCGAGGCCCGCGCGGTGATCCTGCTCGACGTGGAGCGGCTCGCCAAGCGCTCCCGCTGACGCGTCACCCCGGCTTTCCACGCGCCCCCATGGCCTGCCGGCCGTGGGGGCGCGGGCGTGCCGTCAGATGAGGCCGTGCTCCTTCAGATACTCCAGCTGGGCGCGTACGGAGAGTTCCGCGGCCGGCCAGAGGGAGCGGTCGACGTCGGCGTAGACGTGGGCGACGACCTCGGGGGGTGTGCGGTAGCCGTCCTCGACGGCCGTCTCCACCTGGGCGAGCCGGTGGGCGCGGTGCGCGAGGTAGTACTCGACGGCGCCCTGGGCGTCGTCGAGCACGGGACCGTGTCCCGGCAGGACCGTGTGGACGCCGTCGTCGACGGTGAGGGACCTGAGCCGGCGCAGGGTGTCCAGGTAGTCGCCGAGGCGGCCGTCGGGGTGGGCCACGACGGTCGTGCCGCGTCCCAGCACGGTGTCGCCGGTGAGGACCGCCCGGTCCGCCGGCAGGTGGAAGCACAGGGAGTCGGCGGTGTGGCCGGGGGCCGGTACGACACGCAGTTCCAGGCCGCCCACGGTGACGACGTCCCCGGCGGCCAGCCCTTCGTCGCCGAGGCGCAGCGCCGGGTCCAGGGCGCGCACCTTGGTGCCGGTCAGCTCGGCGAAGCGGGCGGCACCCTCGGCGTGGTCGGGGTGACCGTGCGTCAGGAGGGTCAGGGCGACGCGCTTGCCGGCCTGCTCGGCGGTGCCGATGACGTGCCGCAGGTGCCCGTCGTCCAGCGGCCCGGGGTCGACGACGACGGCGAGGTCGGAGTCCGGCTCGGACAGGATCCAGGTGTTCGTGCCGTCCAGCGTCATCGCCGAGGGGTTCGGGGCGAGCACGTTGACGGCCCGCGCGGTCGCGGGGCCGGAGAGGACCCCGCCGCGCGGCTGGCCGGGAAGGGCGGTGGCGTCCGTCATGCGAGGGCTCCCCCGGTCGGGATGTGCTTGGTGAACTCGTCGTGCCCGGGCCAGGAGAGGACGATCTCGCCGTCCACCAGGCGCGCGGAGGCCAGCACCGGCGTGAGGTCGCGCGCGGGCGCCGCGTCGAGCGCCTGCGCGGCCGTGCCGTACGCGACGAGCTGGCGCAGGGTCGCGATCGTCGGGGGCATCATCAGCAGCTCGCCCCGGTCGTAACCGTCGGCCGCCTCGCGCGGGGTGGTCCACACCGTGCGGTCGGCCTCCGTGGAGGCGTTGCGGGTGCGCTGGCCCTCGGGGAGGGCGGCGACGAAGAACCACGTGTCGTAGCGGCGCGGCTCGAACTCGGGAGTGATCCAGCGGGTCCAGGCGCCCAGCAGGTCGGAGCGCAGCACCAGGCCACGGCGGTCGAGGAACTCCGCGAAGGACAGCTCGCGCGCGACGAGCGCGGCGCGGTCCGCCTCCCAGTCCGCGCCGGTGGTGTCGCCGACCACGGCGTCCGGGGCCGGGCCGGCGAGCAGCACGCCCGCCTCCTCGTACGTCTCCCGCACGGCCGCGCAGACGATCGCCTGGGCGCCGGCACGGTCCACGCCGAGCCGGTCGGCCCACCAGTCGAGCGAGGGCCCGGCCCAGCGGACGTGCCGGTCGTCGTCCCGCGGGTCGACGCCGCCGCCGGGGTAGGCGTACGCGCCGCCCGCGAACGCCATGGACGTACGGCGGCGCAGCATGTGCACGGCGGGTCCGTCCCCGGTGTCCTTGAGAAGCATGACGGTGGCCGCGCGTTTCGGCGTGACGGGTGCCAGCTCACCGCTCGCCAGCGCTCGGATCCGCTCGGGCCACTCCGGCGGGTACCACTGTCCGCCAGCCTGCGCATTCGCCATGGCCGGAGGCTATCCCGAGACGCCCGGATGTTCGAGTGCCCCTCGGGACGGAGGGGGCGCCGACGCAGGCGTGGGGTGCCCCCTCCGTCCCGAGGAGGGGCGCCGACGCAGGCGTGGGGTGCCCCTGGCCGGCCTGGGGATCACCGGTCGGCCGACGGGCCGGGGGGCCGCTCGCGGCCGGGGCAGCCGGACGACCGAGGCACCCGTCACCGGCGCCAGGTGGTCCGCCCCGGGGCGGGACTGGGGCGGGCGGGACGATCGCCGGCCGGCCGCAGCAGGGAACAGCGGCGGCGACTGGCGGCGGCCCGGCGGGTCGGGGCGTCACTCGCGGAAAGGGCATGCAGGCCGGGCCCACAGCCCACGGGAGCGGACGCCGGGCCCACAGCCCACGGGAGCGGACGCCCTGGGCCGGCGCAACCGCCCCGAGGAAGGGGCATCAGGGCCGACGCCCACAGCCCCCGACGACGAAACCCCGGGCCGGCGCAATCGGAGCGAGCACCCGGGCGGGGACGTCGCCCACAGCCCTCGGGCAGCGGAAGCCCCGGGGCCGGCGCAACCGGGACGAGCACCCGGGCGGGGCCGGCACCCTCCGTCGAAGGTCCGGACGTACCGCCCCCACCGGAGTCCGGACGTGCCGCGCCCCGGCGGGCGCGGGGCCGGCCGGGGCGGCGTTGGGCGAGTGTGGGGCGTTCCCCGAGGACATCCGGGACGGCGCCCGGAGGGCTCACGCCTCCGTGAGTTCCACCTGCATCTCGACCTCGACCGGCGCGTCCAGCGGCAGGACCGCGACGCCGACCGCGCTGCGGGCGTGCACGCCCTTGTCGCCGAGCACCTCGCCCAGGAGTTCGCTGGCGCCGTTGACGACGGCCGGCTGTCCGGTGAAGTCCGCGGCGGAGGCGACGAAGCCGACGACCTTCACCACGCGCGCGACGCGGTCCAGGTCACCGACGACGGACTTGACCGCGGCGAGCGCGTTCAGCGCGCAGGTGCGGGCCAGGTCCTTGGCCTCCTCGGGGGTGACCTCCGCGCCGACCTTGCCGGTCACCGGCAGCTTGCCGTCCACCATCGGCAGCTGGCCGGAGGTGAACACGTACCGGCCGGAGACGACGGCGGGCTGGTACGAGGCGAGCGGCGGGACGACCTCGGGCAGGCTCAGGCCCAGCTCGGCCAGCCGGGACTCGACGACGCCGCTCATGCCTGCTTCTCGCGCTTCAGGTAGGCCACCAGCTGCTCGGGGTTGTTCGGCCCGGGCACGACCTGGACGAGCTCCCAGCCGTCCTCGCCCCAGGTGTCCAGAATCTGCTTCGTCGCGTGGACGAGCAGCGGCACAGTCGCGTATTCCCACTTCGTCATGCGGCCGACTCTAGCCGCTGCCGCGTCCGCCGCCCGCGTCGCCGTCACCCCGCCCGGGACGGCACACGGAGGCGGGAACATCACCCGGAGCCACCGCCACGCGCGGTGAGCATTTAGGCTCGAAGGCGTGAGCAGGCTCCAGGTCGTGAGTGGCAAGGGCGGAACCGGCAAGACCACGGTGGCCGCCGCTCTGGCGCTGGCCCTGGCCGAGGAGGGGAAGCGGACGCTTCTCGTCGAGGTCGAGGGCCGGCAAGGCATCGCGCAGCTCTTCGAGACGCAGGCGCTGCCGTACGAGGAGCGGAAGATCGCCGTCGCTCCCGGGGGCGGGGAGGTGTTCGCCCTCGCCATCGATCCCGAACTGGCCCTTCTGGACTACCTCCAGATGTTCTACAAACTCGGCAGCGCCGGCCGGGCCCTGCGCAAGCTCGGCGCGATCGACTTCGCCACCACCATCGCCCCCGGCGTGCGGGACGTGCTGCTCACCGGCAAGGCGTGCGAGGCGGTGCGGCGCAAGGACCGCGGCGGCCGGTTCGTCTACGACTACGTCGTGATGGACGCCCCGCCGACCGGCCGCATCACCCGCTTCCTCAACGTCAACGACGAGGTGGCCGGGCTCGCCAAGATCGGCCCGATACACAATCAGGCGCAGGCCGTGATGCGCGTGCTGAAGTCGCCGGAGACGGCCGTGCACCTGGTGACCCTGCTGGAGGAGATGCCGGTCCAGGAGACCGCGGACGGCATCGCGGAGCTGCGCGCGGCCCGGCTGCCGGTGGGGCGGGTCATCGTGAACATGGTGCGACCGCAGGTGCTGGACGCCGCCGACCTGGAACTCGTCGGGAGCGTCTCCCGTTCCGCCGTGGCGCGCTCGCTGTCCTCGACGGGGCTCGGCGGCGCGCGGCGCGGCGGGCACGCGGAGCGGCTGGTGGAGCCGCTGCTCGCGCAGGCCGAGGAGTACGCCGAGCGGTACGCGCTGGAGACCGAGCAGCGCGCCGTGCTGGCGGAGCTGGACGTGCCGCTGCACGAACTGCCCTTGCTGGCCGAGGGGATGGACCTGGCCGGGCTGTACGCGCTGGCGCGGAAGCTGCGCGGACAGGGCGTGTCATGACCGGCCGCGCCCTTGCCTCCGGCCGTGCCCTTGCCTCCGGCGACCACCCGCACCACCGTCACCCTCACCACCGCCATCCGCACCCGCACCACCGCCACCGCCGTACCGGCCCCGTCGTCATGTGCACGAGTCGGATCCACCGGAAGCAGGGGATGTCATGAGCCGTCGTCCGGAACCGGCACAGGACCAGGACCCGGTCCGTGAGCACCTCTCGCCCGCCCACGCGCTGGAGATCGATCCGCTGATCGAGGACCCGGACACCCGGATCGTGGTGTGCTGCGGCTCGGGCGGCGTCGGCAAGACGACCACGGCCGCGGCGCTGGGCCTGCGGGCGGCGGAGCGGGGCCGCAAGGTGGTGGTCCTCACCATCGACCCGGCCCGCCGGCTCGCCCAGTCCATGGGCATCGACTCCCTCGACAACACCCCGCGCCGGGTGAAGGGCATCGACGACTCCGCGGGCGGCGAACTGCACGCGATGATGCTCGACATGAAGCGCACCTTCGACGAGATCGTCGAGGCGCACGCGGACCCGGAGCGGGCCGCCGCGATTCTGAACAACCCCTTCTACCAGTCGCTCTCCGCGGGCTTCGCCGGCACACAGGAGTACATGGCGATGGAGAAGCTGGGGCAGCTGCGGTCGCGGGACGAGTGGGACCTGATCGTGGTCGACACCCCGCCGTCGCGTTCCGCGCTGGACTTCCTGGACGCGCCCAAGCGGCTCGGCTCCTTCCTCGACGGCAAGCTGATCCGGGTGCTGCTGGCCCCGGCCAAGGTGGGCGGCCGTGCGGGGATGAAGTTCCTGAACGTCGGGATGTCGGTGATGACCGGCGCGCTCGGCAAGGTGCTCGGCGGTCAGCTGCTGCGGGACGTGCAGACGTTCGTGGCGGCGATGGACTCCATGTTCGGCGGGTTCCGGACGCGCGCGGACGCCACGTACAAGCTGCTGCAGGCGCCGGGGACGGCGTTCCTGGTGGTCGCGGCGCCCGAGCGGGACGCGCTGCGGGAGGCCGCGTACTTCGTGGAGCGGCTGGCCGCGGAGGACATGCCGCTCGCGGGTCTGGTCCTCAACCGGGTGCACGGCAGCGGGGCCGGCCGGCTGTCGGCCGAGCGGGCGCTGGCCGCCGCGGAAAATCTTGAGGAGTCCCGCATTGTGGATCAGCCGGACGGGAAAGCTGGACTTCGTAACTCTCCCGACACGTACGGCAGTTCAGAATCACCCGCGCGTAACGTCACCGACGGAGGCTCCCCCGCCACCGAGGACGTCGACGGCGCGGCTCCCGAAGACGAACCGACAGCGACGGACGGCGAGCGCTCGGTCGAGCGTCTCACCGCCGGTCTGCTGAGACTGCACGCGGAGCGGATGCAGCTGCTCGCGCGCGAGCGGCGGACGCGTGACCGCTTCACGGCGCTCCACCCCGAGGTGGCGATGACCGAGGTGGCCGCCCTGCCCGGCGACGTCCACGACCTCGCGGGGCTGCGCGACATCGGCGAACGACTGGCGACGGGGCACGCGGAGCTGTCGGGTACGTCCTGAGGGGCGTCCGGCCTGTCGAAAGGTGCCGTGAGCGCGTGCGGGCACGGTGCCTGCCGCAGACACTGTGTGCAGTTGGCGCACGGTTCCTGGATACGGGCGCCGCGTTGCCGCTGGCGCACGGTGTGCAGTTGCGGGCGCCGTGTTGCCGATGGGCGCGCGCCCGGCGCACCGGTCGGCGGCCACGTGTACGCCACGCGTGCCGGCGTACGCCTCAGGCGTCACCGCGCTCGGGCGTGACCGTGGAAACGGCCGTTGGAACGGCCGTAGGCGCCCTTCAGGTGCCCGCGCGTCACCCGGCAGGCGTCAGCGCCCGCGCACACCCCAGGCGCACAGGGCGCCCCCGCGCACGACGAGGCGCCCTTGACCGTCCGGGACGCCCCGCGTCCACGGACCGGACCTGCCCACCGCCGAAGGTGAACGCGTGGGCCCGGTCACGGGACCGGCCACGCCGAGGACCCCCCGAGAGCCCTCACCGAGAGCTCAGCTCACCGCGGCGTAGTCCTCATAGACCTGGTCGTCGTCGAGCGGCACGACGCCCGTGCCACGCTCGTACTCCGAGCGCGCGGTCTCCAGCAGCCGGCGCCAGGAGGTCACGGTCGGCCGCCGGCGCAGCAGCGCACGGCGCTCACGCTCCGTCATGCCTCCCCACACGCCGAACTCGACGCGGTTGTCGAGCGCGTCGGCCAGGCACTCCGTACGCACCGGGCAGCCGGTGCACACCGCCTTGGCCCTGTTCTGCGCTGCTCCTTGAACGAACAGTTCATCCGGATCGGTAGTGCGGCAGGCAGCCTGCGCACTCCAGTCGGTAACCCAGCCCATACCGGCGCCGTCCTCTCCCGAATCGAGGCTCCCCCACGGCGGCAGCGGCATATTCACCGCCGCCAGTTGAGGACGTTACGGAAGGTGGGCACAGCGCAACACCCCCAGCGGGCCCAATCTTGAATGGTCCGAACGGACTATGGGTAAGCGGCAGATCACCCGGGGGAGTGAGGGGGCGACATGCGTGACAATGGGGGCATTACGGGTCAGTTCACTTGTGTCACAACGGGCACCGCGTGACACACGAGGCGATCCGGACACGGTCTCCACGCCCCTCGACTCAACTGGTACGAAGAAAGTCGAGAAGATCCGGAACGATTCGGGGTCGCCGGACGTATTGATGCGTGGCCTCACTGCTGTGACAGTTGAGTGCAGCTTAGGCCAAGGCATATACGCTTGTCCGGCGAATGAGAACGTAGGCTGCTCCCATGCCAAAGAAGCGCTCGGGCGGTGGTCTGTCCTCCACGCAGCAGGCCGCCAAGTTCCTCGGTGTCAGTGTCCTGGCCGGTGCCGTCATGGCCGGCATCGCGCTGCCCGCCGTGGGCGCGCTGGGCCTGGCGGCCAAGGGGTCGGTGGAGAGCTTCGACGAGCTCCCGGCCGCCCTCAAGACGCCGCCGCTGAGCCAGCGCACCACCATCCTCGACGCCGACGGCGGCCTGATCGCCACCGTCTACTCGCGCGACCGCACGGTGGTGGATCTCAAGGACATCTCGCCGTACATGCAGAAGGCGATCGTCGCCATCGAGGACTCGCGCTTCTACGAGCACGGGGCGGTCGACCTGAAGGGCGTGCTGCGCGCGCTCAACAAGAACGCCCGCAGCGGCGAGGTCTCCGAGGGCGCCTCGACGCTCACCCAGCAGTACGTGAAGAACGTCTTCGTCGAGGAGGCGGGCGACGACCCGACGAAGGTCGCGCAGGCCACCCAGCAGACCATCGGCCGCAAGATCCAGGAGCTGAAGTACGCGATCCAGGTCGAGGAGGAGCTGGGCAAGAAGAAGATCCTCGAGAACTACCTGAACATCACGTTCTTCGGACAGCAGGCGTACGGCGTCGAGGCCGCGTCCCGGCGCTACTTCTCCAAGCCGGCCAAGGACCTCAACCTCCAGGAGGCCGCGCTCCTCGCCGGCATCGTCCAGTCGCCGAGCCGCTACGACCCGGTCAACGACGAGGCGGAGGCGAAGAAGCGGCGCAACGTCGTGCTGAAGCGGATGGCCGAGGTCGGGGACGTCTCCCCGGAGGATGCCGCCGAGGCGATGCGCTCCCCGCTGGGCCTCGAGGTCAGCGAGCCGAAGAACGGCTGCATCACCGCAGCCAAGGGCGCGGGCTTCTTCTGCAAGTACGTGGAGAAGGTCTTCCTCAACGACCCGGTCTTCGGCAAGACGCGCGAGGAGCGGGCGAAGGTCTGGAACCAGGGCGGCCTGACCATCCGCACGACGCTGGACCCGCAGGCCCAGGAGTCGGTGCAGGAGTCGCTCAAGGACCACGTCTACGAGTCGGACAAGGTCGCCGCCGCGTCGACGCTCGTGGAGCCGGGCACCGGCAAGATCGTCGCAATGGGCCAGTCGAAGCCGTACGGCTACGGCAAGAACCAGACGGAGATCAACTTCTCCGTGGACTCCGCCTGGGGCGGCTCCAACTTCGGCTTCCCGACCGGTTCGACGTTCAAGCCGTTCGTGGCCGCCGCCGCCCTGGAGGAGGGCCGGCCGCCGACGCAGGAGTACTCCGCCCCGTACGAGATGCCGTACCCGGCCACCGTGCGCGGCTGCGAGAAGCCGTGGGTGAACGACGGCGACTACAAGCTGGAGAACGAGAACGAGACCGAGGTCGGGCCGTACGCGCTGAAGGACGCGATGGCCAAGTCGGTCAACACCTACTTCGTGCAGATGATCGAGGACATCGGGATGTGCCCGGTGGTGACCATGACCGACAAGCTCGGCGTGGTCCAGGGCAACGGGGACAAGATCCCCGAGGTGCCGTCCTCGATGACCCTCGGCTCCACCGGTCTGTCGCCCCTCACCATGGCGAGCGCCTACGCGGCCTTCGCCTCCCGGGGCATGTACTGCACGCCGGTCGCCATCGAGTCGATCACCCAGAAGACGGGCGATCAGTCGCAGTCCCTGCCGGTCCCCAAGTCCACGTGCTCGCGCGCGATGAGCGAGAAGACGGCGGACACGGTGAACGAGCTGCTCAGGGGCGTGATCGACTCCGGTACCGGTCAGCAGGCCGGCCTCGGTGACGGCCGCGACAACGCCGGTAAGACCGGTACGACGGACGAACGCAGGAACGCCTGGTTCGTCGGCTACACGCCGAACATGTCGGGCGCCGTGTGGGTGGGCAGCGCCAGCCAGAAGGTGAAGATGCGGGACATCAGCATCGGCGGCCAGTACCACGAGCTGGTCTTCGGTGGCGCCGTCCCGGGCCCCATCTGGCGCGACGCGATGTCCGGCGCGCTGGAGGGCAAGGAGGCCCCGGAGTTCAACCGGGTGCACATCCCGGACCCCGAGAAGCCGGAGGACCGCGACCGCGGCCGTGGCCGTGACGACGGGGGCAACGGCGACGGCGGCTTCATCGGCGGCCTGATCAACGGCGGCAACGGCAACGGGGGCGGTGACGGCGGCAACGGCGGCAACGGTGGCAACGGCGGTGGCGAGCCCGACCCGGGCTTCAGCATCCCCGAGGGGTTCATCCAGGGCCCGGGCAACGGGCCGGGCGGCCGGGACTGACAGCGCCGGCGGTCACCTGACAACGGTCACCTGACAACAAGGTGCGGCCCCTTCCCTGTACGGGGAAGGGGCCGCACCCCGTTGTGGTCCTGTGCCGTGTGGCGGCGTCTCAGCCCGCCAGCAGCTTCTTCACGGCGGCCGCCACGCGGCCGCCCTCCGCCTGACCGGCCACCTTCGGGTTCACGATCTTCATGACGGCGCCCATGGCCCGCGGGCCCTCGGCGCCGGCGGCGCGGGCCTCCTCGACGGCCTGGGCGACGATCGCGTTCAGCTCCTCGTCGGACAGCTGCTTGGGCAGGTAGCCGGCGAGCACCTCGCCCTCCGCCTTCTCCCGCTCGGCCTGCTCGGCGCGGCCGCCCTGCGCGAAGGCGTCCGCCGCCTCACGGCGCTTCTTGGCCTCGCGGGCGATCACCTTCTGCACCTCGTCGTCGGAGAGCTCGCGCTTCTCCTTGCCCGCGACCTCCTCCTTGGTGATCGCGGCGAGCGTCAGCCGGAGCGTCGAGGAGCGGAGCTCGTCGCGCTCCTTGATCGCGGCGTTGAGGTCATCCTGCAGCTTCGACTTGAGCGTGGTCATGACTTGATTGTCGCAGGTGCGGTTGTGACCGCGCCTGCTGATTTGCGGGGGGCCTCGGTACGCCTGCGGGTGAACTCCCGGGAGGGGCGGCCCCCGTGGGTCGTGCGGAGGAACCCTCAGGGTCTGACACGATGGGCGCATGCGCGCGCGATACCGAATCCCCCTGGGAATCACGGCGGCCGGCACCGCCGGGCTGCTGTACGCCGCGGGCTTCGAGGCCCGCTCCTTCCGCCTCCGACGGGTGACCGTGCCCGTCCTCCCCTCCGGGATGCGCCCCCTGCGCGTGCTGCAGGTGTCCGACATCCACATGGTCGGCGGCCAGCGCAAGAAGCAGCGGTGGCTGCGCTCGCTGGCGGGCCTGCGCCCCGACTTCGTGATCAACACGGGCGACAACCTGTCCGACCCCGAGGGCGTCCCCGAGGTCCTGGACGCGCTCGGCCCGCTGATGGAGTTCCCCGGGGCGTACGTCTTCGGCTCCAACGACTACTACGGCCCCCGGCTGCGCAATCCCGCCCGCTACCTGCTGGAGAAGGTGCAGGGGCGGCACGGCCTGAACGGCAACCCGCCGGTCGTCGACGCCGTCCACAACCCGTGGGAGGACCTGCGGGACGGCTTCGACTCGGCGGGCTGGCTCAACCTCACCAACACGCGGGGCACCCTGAAGATCGAGGGCACGTCGATCGAGCTGACGGGACTGGACGACCCGCACATCAAGCGGGACCGGTACCCGGAGGTGGCGGGCGGCCCGTCGACCGGGGCGGACTTCTCGATGGGCGTGGTGCACGCGCCGTACCTGCGGGTGCTGGACGCGTTCGCGGCCGACGGCTACCCGCTGATCCTCGCCGGCCACACGCACGGCGGGCAGCTGTGCATCCCGTTCTACGGCGCCTTGGTCACCAACTGCGACCTGGACACGGACCGCGTGAAGGGCCTGTCCACGCACACGGCGGAGGGCCGCAAGTCGTACCTCCACGTCTCGGCGGGCTGCGGCACGAGCCGCTACACGCCGGTGCGCTTCGCGTGCCCGCCGGAGGCGACGCTGCTGACGCTGGTGGGGCGCTGAGGCGGGTCAGCATGTTGGTGGGCTGGCGGGTCGGCGGGTTGGCGGGTCGGCGGGTTGTCTGATGTACGGATAACCCGACCGGCCCACGCCACATCGCCGCGTCCCTGCCCTCGCCCCACGCTGGGGGCATGACCGCCCCGATACCCAGGGACATCCCGGACCTCCCCGCCCTCCCGCGGACGGCTCCGCAACTGCTCCCCTCCGTCGTCCCCGCCCGAGCCGTCGTACCGCCGGTGCGCCGCCCGCTGACCGCGGTGTACCGGCTGGCCCTGGCCGTGCTGGCGACGGCGGCCGCGCTGACCGAGATCCTCCTCGGCAGCCCCACCCGGGTACTGAGCTACTTCGTGATCCAGAGCACGGCGCTGCTGGCCCTGGTGACGTTCGCCTCGGCGCGCCGCGCGTGGACGGCCCGCCACCCCCTGCCGGGCGCCGTCACGGGGGCGGCGCTCCTGTACGTGGTCGTCGCGGCCCTGGTCCACCACATCGCCCTCGCGGACGCCGCGCCGGCGTACGCCATGGCGGCGGGTTCCGGCGGAGGCGCGACGTGGCTCGAGCCGGTCGCGGGCCACCTGCTGCACACGGTGCTGCCGGTCGCAGCGCTGCTGGACTGGCTGGTCCTGACACCGCCGGCCCGTATGCACCTGCGCCACGCCACGACATGGCTGCTGTACCCCTTGGCGTACCTGGCCTTCACCCTTGCCCGGGGCGAGCTGCTCCCCGGCTCCGCCGGCCGCTACCTCTACCCGTTCCTCGACGTGGCCCGCCACGGCTACCGGAGCGTGCTCGCCAACGCGCTCCTCGTGGGACTCGCGATCTACGCCGTGGCGGTCCTGCTGGTGGCACTGGACCACACCCGCCCGAAAACCAGATTTCGTCTCTAGCCACCAGTGGGCTAAAGTAAACGTCGTCGCCGCGACAGCGAGCGGCACCGGGGTGTGGCGCAGCTTGGCAGCGCGCTTCGTTCGGGACGAAGAGGTCGTGGGTTCAAATCCCGCCACCCCGACAGCCATAACAACAGGTGAGGCACCTACTCATGTGAGTAGGTGCCTCACCTGTTTTCGTGTGCGTGTCTATCTGCGTGACTAACGCGTCCCGCGTGTCTACGGCCGCTGCGGATCAGCACCGAAGATCCCGTCCATGACCACAGCGCCGGTCTGGATCACGGGCCGGATCTGCTTCCGGTAGACCTCCTCGGTCACGGCCGTCCCCGAGTGCCCCACGAGGCGTGAGATCACTTCCAGCGGGACGCCGCGGTCGGAGGGACACGAAGCTGTGCCGGAGTTCCCGGGGCCTCCACTCGTCGGGGTTGATCCCGTCGATGCCCTTGAGCGCTTGCCGGAAGGCACGACGCACATTGGCCGCGTCCAGCGGCTTGCCCACGGCCGAGGAGAAGACGAGTCCGTGCTCCTCACCATTTGTCGCCGGCCGCCAACCGATCCCATCCCTGATCCTCGAACTGCTGCCACAGGGCTTCGACGCAGCGAGCCGGCAGCGCGAGCGTCCGCCGGGACTTGCGAGTCTTGGTGTCTCCGCCCCGCCGGACCGAGCGCCACACCGCAATGTGCGGCGCCTACGGCGGGGCGGCGGGATCCCCGGATGCGGGAGCAGGTCCTGACGGCATACGAGTACCAGTGCGCCTTCTGCGGCTACAACGGCAGGATCGGCACGGTGCCGGTCGGACTGGAGGCTGCGCACGTGCGCTGGTGGGCGTTCGACGGCCCTGACGACGTCGACAACGGCCTGTGCCTGTGTTCGCTGCACCACAAGCTCTGCGACAAGGGCGTCCTCGGCATCGGCGACAGCCACCGCTTCCTGGTCTCGCAGCGCTTCGTCGGCCACAGTCCCGCCGCCCGCGAGCACGTCATAGCGCTCGCAGGCCGCCCGCTCATCGGACCTCAACCGGGTGCCCGTCCCGTCGCGGCGGTCCACCGCTCCTGGCACACCAACCAGGTCTTCCACGGCAGCCCACGCCTCGCCCCGGCCGCCTGATCGCCGAGCGTCGATCACGTGACCCACTGGTAAGGAGTGTGATACCAGGAGTATGGTCACTTGTATGGCGACGAAGAAGGTAACGGTGACGATCCCCGAGGATCTCCTGGACGAGATCCGCGCGGACGCGGCAGAGCGGGGCCTGTCGGCGTACGTTGCCGAGGCGCTGCGCTTCAAGCGTGACCGGGACCGGCTCCTGGAACTGGTCGACTGGCTGCAGGAAGAGCACGGCCCCGTCACCGAGGACGAGCATGCGGCAGCGCTCGTCGAGCTGGATGAACTCGACGCCGAACACGAGCGGCGCCGAACCGCCGCAAAGCACGCCGGAGAGGCTGCGTGAAAGAGCGAGCCGGTGAGCACGGACAGCGGCCACTCCGTGTCTTCGTACTGGACTGTGAAGCCCTGTCCCTTGCGGTGCGCGGTGACCGGAAGATGATCGCCTGGCTCGACCTGGCGGCACGCGGGGAAGCCGAAGTGGTGACGTCCCCGATGACACTGGTCGAGGCGTACGACGGCAGAACGACCGAGCAGCGCTGGGACTGGGTACTGTCCCGGCTCCAGGTCGTCGACATCGGGAAGGACGAGGCCCGCCAGGCACGCCGGCTCCTGGCCGACGCCAAGTTGCACGGCCACAAGTACGCGATCGACGCCGTGCTCGCCGTCATCGCGCGACAGCAGAAGGGACAGGTCACCGTCTTCACCTCGGACGTCGACGACCTGGAGAAACTGGTTTCGGACACGATCGTCGTCAAGAAGGTGTGACCTCGCCCCCTCCAGCGCCCACATCCACGCTGGTGAGCACCCGCGACCCTTGGGAGCCATCTGGGAGCCGACCCGCTCCCGAAGTCCTCTCCACGCCTCCCGAGACCAACCAGGACCACCGACCTGACCTGCGCAAACACAGTCCATGCGGGAAAGATCATCAACCGATCCTCATTCGGGACGAAGAGGTCGTGGGTTCAAATCCCGCCACCCCGACAGCCATACAGCAGGTGAGGCACCTACTCAAATTGAGTAGGTGCCTCACCTTTTGCGCTTGCGTGCCTGTCTGCGTGAACACCGACGACGCGATCCCCGTCCTCCGGGCCGACGACGCCGCTGTCGAAGCCCGCCCGAGAACCGGTCCCCCGTCTCGGCCGTGCGCGCGGGTGCGTCGTAAGGGTTTCGTCACCTCCCTGCGGTGCGGGGACGGCCGCCCGGCTAGTTGGATGGGGGACGACAGTCTGACCGGAAAAGGGGAGAGGCGGGCGGGCATGACACGCGTACGGAGGCTGCTGGGCAGGCCGTTGGGCATCGGGGTGCTGCTGGTGACGGTCGCCGCGGCAGGCTTCGGGCTGTACTGGTTCCAGCCGTGGAAGCTGTGGCAGGACCAGACCGTGGAGGAGGCCCTGCCCACGGCCCAGGCGACCCCTGATCCCGCCGAGGAGCAGCAGTCGGCCGGCCCGGAGGCCGCCGGGACGGAGCCGTCCGGGGCACCCTCCTCGCCTGCCGGACCCCGGACGCTGGCCGACGGTGAGCTGATCAGCCATGAGCACGCGACCTCGGGCACGGTGAAGCTCGTACGGCTGGACGACGGCTCGCATGTCGTCCGGCTGGAGAACCTCGACACGAGCAACGGACCGGACCTGCGGGTGTGGCTGACCGACGCGCCGGTGAAGGAGGGACGGGCCGGCTGGCACGTCTTCGACGACGGCGAGTACGTCAGTCTCGGCAAGCTCAAGGGCAACAAGGGGAGCCAGAACTACGCGGTGCCCAAGGACGTCGACCCGTCCCGTTACACCAGCGTGAGCATCTGGTGCGACCGCTTCGACGTGTCCTTCGGCGCCGCGGAGCTCGGCCGCGCCTGACGTCGGGCCCCCTGGCCGCCCTCAGCCGGGAAACTGGCGGGGGGGCGGTCTGCCCCTTCTGTTACGGCATGCCGGGCGTGCCGTTGCGCCCACGGCGACGGCCGTCTCGGTCTCGGGCCCGGCGGGCCGCGTCACGGAGTCGGCGACGGAGCGGATCGTGCCGGTGCTGCACCAGGTATGGCCGTGCGGAGCAGACGCGCCGGCCTGCCACCCGGCTACTTCAGGTCGATCATCCGGACCGGCTGGCCCGTGGCGCGCGCGATTGTTTCGAAGTCGCGTTCGTAGTGCAGCAGCGTGAGTATCTACGTATCAAGGGGGTTCGGTCGTCGAGAGCTGCCACTGTCTCCCTCCCCCCGCCCGGATGTCGTCCCCCACCCCCCGTGTCGTAGGGTGCCGTCGGTCATGGCCCGTAGGTGAATCCGAGACGGTGCAGGGGGACGGTCATGGGCGGCGTCGGGCGTATGGGGCACACTCCGCTGCCGGGGATCGGGGTGCGGTACGACCTCGTGACGCGGGAGCGGCGGCGGTTGTCGGTGATCGCCCACCTCGACGGTTCCCGGACGCTGAACGTCTACCGCGGGGACGACCCGGACGACACCGCGGTGTGCCTGAAGCTGAACGCCGAGGAGGCCGACACCGTCGTCGACGCGCTGCTTCCCTCGCACCACAGCCCGAACCTGCTGGCGACGGCCGAACTGGGGCTGGTCGCCGAGCGGATCGAACTGCCGTCGACCTCCTACTGGAACGGGCGCCTGCTCGGCGACACCCGGATGCGCACCGAGACCGGTGTGTCCGTCGTCGCCGTACTGCGCCGCGCCGAGGCCGTTCCCTCCCCCGGACCGGACTTCCGGCTGGCCGGCGGCGACACCCTCATCGTCATCGGCACCCGTGAGGGTGTCGGTGTGGCCGCCGGCGTCCTCGGTCGCGAGTGACCCGCAGCCCCGAGATCCTCACACCTTCACCGGCTCCGGCGCAGCCCTCCCCGGCTCCACGGGCGTCTCCGGACGGCCGGTGACCTTGCGGGCCAGCGGCTCTGTCCAGCGCGCGGTCAGCGGGCCGACGACGACCAGGATCAGGACGTACGCCGTGGCCAGCGGGCCGATGCGGGGCTCCACGCCGACCGCGAGACCCGCGATGACGACGGAGAACTCACCGCGCGCCACCAGCGTGCCGCCCGCCCTCCAGCGGCCTGCGCCCTTGATGCCCGCGCGCCGGGCCGCGTACCAGCCCGTCGCGATCTTCGTTGACGCGGTGACGATCGCCAGGAGCAGCGCCGGGACCAGGACCGGCGGGATGTCCGACGGGTCGGTGGACAGGCCGAAGAAGACGAAGAAGACGGCGGCGAACAGGTCCCGCAGCGGGGTGAGCAGGTTGCTCGCGCCCTCGGCGACCTCCCCGGACAGGGCGATGCCCACGAGGAACGCGCCGACGGCCGCCGACACCTGCAGTTCCTGTGCGACACCCGCGACGAGGAGCGTCAGGCCCAGCACGACCAGCAGCAGCATCTCCGCGTTGTCCGAGGACACCGCGCGGCTGATCAGGCGTCCGTGGCGCAGTGCCAGGTAGAGGACGGCGCCCACGGTGCCGAGCGCGATCAGCAGGGTGACCGAACCGCCCGCCAGGCCCGCGCCCGCCAGCACGGCGATGAGGATCGGCAGGTAGACCGCCATCGCCAGGTCCTCGATGACGAGGACGCCGAGCACCACAGGTGTCTCGCGATTGCCGAGCCGGCGCAGATCCCCGAGCACCTTCGCGATCACACCGGAGGAGGAGATCCACGTGACGCCGGCCAGCGCGACCGCCGCGACCGGCCCCCAGCCGAGGATCAGCGCCGCCACGGCGCCCGGCACCGCGTTGAGGACGAAGTCCACCACCCCGGACGGATACTGCGTCCTCAGGTTGGTGACCAGCTCGGACGCGCTGTACTCCAGGCCCAGCATGAGCAGCAGCAGGATGACGCCGATCTCGGCGCCGACGGCGATGAACTCCTCGCTGGCCTGCAGCGCCAGGATGCCGCCGTGGCCGAAGGCGAGTCCGACGAGCAGGTACAGCGGGATGGGCGAGAAGCCCACGCGTCCGGCGAGGCGGCCCAGCAGGCCCAGGACGAGGATGATCGCGCCCAGTTCGATGAGCATGGTGGCGGTGTCGTGCACGGGCGTCGGTCCTCCGGGTCGGTGACGGCGGCGTCAGTGCCTGAGAAGGGCTCGGGTGAGATGCGTGCGGACGGCGGGGCGCCGGGTCGCGCGCGGGATCCGCGGGTGTGCGGTGAGAGGTGACGGCGGGTGGGCCTGGTCCGCGAACGGCGCGACGCCGGGGGGCCCCGGGTCAGGCGGGCGGTGGCGTACGGACGGGCTGCCGCGCCCCTGACGGAGGGTGGGCGGGCGGCCGGGCGTCAGGCGCCGGAGACGGCGGTGCCGGGTTCGGGAACGCTGTCGCGAGGGGTGATGTCGATGCGCACGGGCCGGTTCGTGTCACGACGTACTGTGCGTCGGTTCATGTCACGTCCCCCCTCGCATCCAGGTCCGCTTCCCGCGGGCTGAGCGTTCGTCATCTCGGCAGAGCGCCAAGGCGAGGCAAAGTTTACCGTACGACAAATTTCGTGTATGTCGCATACATGTATGAGACGCGTTAAACGCCTGTCAGCGCTCGGTGTCCAGGTGGTGACACAGCGCCGCACGCGTCCGGCGTCCGTGGTCGCGTACCGCCCGCCTCGGGGTACGGCGTTCACCTCACCTGTGCGCCCGTCGTGCCGGTCGTGCGCCCTGGAACCACCCGCCACGATCAGGCAGTCTTCTGCCCTGTGGTGAGCCTCCTTCCCAACCCCGCCCCGCCCAGCGATCCGTCCACCCACATGGTGGTGTGCGGCGACGACGGGCTGGCGCACCGCCTCGCCACCGAACTGCGCGGCGTGTACCGGGAACAGGTGGTCCTCGTGGTGCCGCCCTCGCGGCGCACCCCGCCCCAGCCGATGGCCGGACGGGCCCGGGCCGCCTCCGCCGCGCTGTTCGGCCGGATGGTGACCGCGGTCAACCGCGGCACGGGCGACTCCGACGACACCCTCGTCCCCGACGAACGGGTGATGGAGGCCGCCGAGCCCACCGAAGCCGTGCTCGCCGACGCGGGCGTGGACCGGGCCGCCGCGCTCGCCCTCGTGTACGACGACGACGAGACCAACATCCGCGCCGCGCTGACCGCCCGCCGGCTCAATCCGCGGCTGCGCCTGGTCCTGCGGCTCTACAACCGGCGGCTCGGCCAGCACATCGAGGAACTGCTCGACCAGGCCGCCGAACTGGCGGCCGGCACGACCGCGGGCCACCGCGACGGCCACGGAGGTCACGGAGGTCACGGGGGCCACCACGGGGGCCACGGCGCCGATATCGCCACCACCGTGCTGTCCGACGCCGACACCACCGCGCCCGCGCTGGTCGCCACCGCCCTCGTCGGCACCAGCAAGGTCGTCGACGCGGAAGGGCTGCTGCTGCGGGCGGTGGAGCGCCGGCCGCCGCGGCCCGGGGAGGTGGCCGACCCGGGGCTGTGCACGCTGGCACTGCTGTCCGCGACCAGCAACGACCCTGCGGGCGCGGAAGGTTCGGAGGACAGCGGCGACGGACCTCGACTGCTGCCGGACGCCGAGGCGGTGGCGGCGGCGACCGGGCGCGGTGCGGTGGTGCTGGAGCAGGTGTCGTACTCCGGTCCCCCGCTGCCGGCCCGGCGGGCCGGTGTGATGCCGTTCGCCTCGCTGTTCTCGGCGCGGCTGCGCTGGTCGCTGGCGGGGCTGGTGGCCGCGGTGGTCGCGCTGGCGGTGGCACTGATCGTGGTGACCGACGACCATCCGCTGCACGCCATCTACATCACGCTGCTCGACCTGTTCGCCATCAACGATCCCGCGGTCGACGCGCCGCTCGGGCAGCAGGTGCTGCAACTGCTGTCCGGGCTGGTCGGGTTGCTGCTGCTGCCGGTGCTGCTGGCGGCGGTCCTGGAGGCACTGGGGACCTTCCGCACGGCGTCCGCGCTGCGGAAGCCGCCGCGCGGGCTCAGCGGGCACGTGGTGCTGCTGGGGCTCGGCAAGATCGGCACCCGGGTGCTGACCCGGCTGCGCGAACTGCACATCCCCGTGGTGTGCGTCGAGGCCGACCCCGAGGCGCGGGGCATGGCCGTCGCCCGGCGGTTACGCGTACCGGTCGTGGTCGGGGACGTCACCCAGGAGGGCGTCCTGGAGTCGGCGAAGATCCACCGCGCGGACGCGCTGCTCGCGCTCACCAGTGTCGACACCACCAATCTGGAGGCCGTCCTCTACGCCCGCTCCGTACGCCCCGACCTGCGGGCGGTGCTGCGGCTGTACGACGACGACTTCGCCAAGGCCGTCTACCGGACGCTGCGCACCGCCCACCCGGCCGCGCTGACCCGGAGCAGGTCCGTGTCCCACCTCGCCGCGCCCGCCTTCGCCGGGGCGATGATGGGGCGCCAGATCCTGGGCGCGATCCCCGTGGAGCGGCGGGTGCTGCTGTTCGCGGCGGTCGTCGTCGACGGGCATCCGCAGCTGGAGGGGCGCACGGTCGCGGAGGCGTTCCGGCCAGGCGCCTGGCGGGTGCTGGCCCTGGACACGGCCGCCCGGGGCGACACCCCGGGTGCCGAGCCGCCGGGCTCCGGCCTGGTGTGGGACCTGCCGGGCACCTACGTCCTGCGCGCCGGCGACCGCGTGGTCCTGGCGGCGACCCGCCGGGGGCTGGCGGAACTGCTGGGGCGGCGGACGCGGAGCCCACGCTGATCACGGCGCGGGGCGCCGCCGTTCCGGGGTGACCGGACTCCCGTCGGCCCCTGGGCAGCAGTACAGGGGCCTCGCGTCCGGCGAGGGTGCGCCGGACCCTCCTCGCGGTCCCCGCCCGCGACGGGTGTGCGGCACGCGCGTGCCGAGGGGCCGGGCCCTCCGGCGGACACCATGACTGGGGCAGCACACGCGGGCCGCCACGCGCGGGTGAGTTGGGGCTTCCCCCCGGTCAGCCCCGGCGCACGGCGAGCCGGCGGCGAGGGACCTGAGCCTCGGCGGACGCGGGGCCGCAGCCGCACACCCCGCGCCACGGAGCGCGTCGTCGTTCCGCCCGGCAGGCGCGGAGCCGCGCGGTCACGACGTGGAGCCGGCACGCGGCCGAGGAGGGCCCGGGGGCCGCTCCCGTCATGACGGGCTCGGGGCCTCCGCGCGCCGGAGGGAGCCGGAGCTCTCCCCGGCGCGCGGGGGCGCCGTCACATCGGCAGGTGCCGGGCCGCGAAGTCGAGTTCCAGGCGGATCTGCTTGATCCGTTCGTCCACCACCAGCGAGCCGTGCCCCGCGTCGTAGCGGTAGACCTCGTGGACCGCGTCGCGCGACTCGAGCCGCTTCACGTAGTTCTCGATCTGCTGGATCGGGCAGCGCGGGTCGTTCACCCCCGCCGAGATGTAGACCGGGGCCTTCACCTGGTCGACGTAGGTGAGGGGGGACGACGCCTCGAAGCGCTCGGGGACCTCCTCGGGCGTGCCGCCCAGCAGGGTGCGGTCCATGGCCTTCAGCGCTTCCATCTCGTCGTGGTACGCCGTGACGTAGTCGGCGACCGGGACCGCCGCGATGCCCAGCGCCCAGTGCTCCGGCTGCGTGCCGAGGCCCAGCAGAGTCAGATAGCCGCCCCAGGAGCCGCCGGTGAGGATCAGCCGGCCGGGGTCGGCCAGGCCTGAGGTGACGGCCCACTCGCGGACCGCCGCGATGTCCTCCAGCTCGATCAGGCCCACCCGGTGCTTCAGGGCGTCCGTCCAGGCGCGGCCGTATCCGGTGGAGCCGCGGTAGTTGACGCGGACCACCGCGTAGCCGTGGTCGACCCACGCCGCCGGGCCCGCCGCGAAGGAGTCGCTGTCGTGCCACGTCGGGCCGCCGTGGATCTCGAAGACGGTCGGCAGCGGGCCGGTCGCGCCGGCCGGCTTCTGCACGAGCGCGTGGATGCGGCCGCCCGGCCCCTCCACCCACACGTCCTCCACCGGCACCGAGCCGGGCGACTTCATGCCGGGCGGGTCCAGGACCACACCGCCGGACGTGGAGCGGACCGCCGGCGGCTGCGCGGCCGACGACCACAGGTACTCCACGGTGCCGTCGGGCCGGGCCGTCGCACCGGAGACCGCGCCGCGCGGCGTGGGGATCTTCTCCAGCCGGCGCGCGGCGAGGTCGTAGCGGAAGAGCTCGCCGCGGGCCTCGAAGCCGTGGGCGATGAGCAGGGCGCTGCCGTCCGGGTACCACTCGGCGCTCACGTCGCCGGGGAGGGCCAGCTCCAGGTCGGTCTCCTCG
The DNA here is from genome assembly GCF_022869105.1 of Streptomyces sp. BJ20. Classification (NCBI taxonomy): domain Bacteria; kingdom Bacillati; phylum Actinomycetota; class Actinomycetes; order Kitasatosporales; family Streptomycetaceae; genus Streptomyces; species Streptomyces sp. BJ20. The sequence continues at coordinate 226,539 of NZ_CP094918.1, read as the reverse complement.
CCCGTCGCCACGTCCCACACCATGGGCTCCCAGCGGCCGCGGCGCTGGTGGCCGATGAGCAGCCGGGTGTCGCCCGCCACGGGTGCGAAGCCCAGCACCTCCAGGCCCAGCTCCTCGGTGCCGCCGCGGGTGTCGTCCATCTCGGCGACCGTGGTGCCGTCGGGGCGCATCACGCGCAGGGCCGAGTGCATCGCGTCCCCGTGCTCCGTGTGCTCCACGGCGATCAGCGAGCCGTCGTGGGAGAGGTCGCCGACGCCCGCCGACTCGCGGTGCCGGTACAGCTCCACCGGCGCCTCGCCCGTCCGCACCAGGTGGATCGTCGTACCGTCCTCGTCGGTGGAGCGGCCCACGACCGCCGTGCGGCCGTCGCGGCCCAGCGCGAGACCCGCCGGGTACGAGGGGTCCAGGCCCGGGGCGGCCAGCTCGTCCTCGCCGCCGGAGAAGCGCTGGCGGCGCCACACGCCGAACTCGTCGCCGTCCTTGTCGTCGAACCACCAGATCCACTCGCCGTCCGGCGAGAGGACCCCGTCCGTCGTGCCGTTCGGCCGGTGGGTCACCTGGCGCTGCTCACCGGTCGCCCGGTCCCATGCGTACAGCTCGTACGTCCCCGTCGCGTTCGACACGAACAGGGAACGGTCGGGGGCGTCCTCCGCCCAGTCGGGAAGGGACACCCGGGGCGCGCGGAAGCGCTTCTCCCAGTCCGGCATCTCCCCGGTCTGCTGCACTCGCTCGGTCTGGTGGTCCGCCCGGTCCGGCGCGTCGGACCCGTTGCTCTCAGTCATGACCCCATACTGCCCGTCCGGACGGGCATCGCGCGTCCTCGGTCCCCAGCCTGTGGACAACTTCCTGCGGAACTTCCACCGGACCTGTCACACGAGGTGACGAGCGGACCGCGTACCGCCCGTCACCGGACGCTCGCGCGGACCCTCCGAGGGCCGCCCCGCCGACGACCCCGCGGGACGGGAACCGTCCGCGGGCCCGTACCGTTGAGGGCGTGTACCGGTTCTTGCTGACCCCCCGCTGGTGGGCGATCAACGTCTTCCTGCTGCTCTCGATCCCCTTCTGCGTGTTCATGGGGTCCTGGCAGCTGGGCCGGTTCGAGGACCGGGTGGACAACCACCGCGAGGCGGAGGCGCAGGTCGCCGACGCCAAGAAGGACAAGCCCCGGCCGTTGGACGACCTGCTGCCCGTGACCAAGGCCACGTCCGGCAAGCAGGCCACCGCGACCGGCCGGTACGACAAGCAGCTCCTGGTCCCCGACCGCGCGCTGGACGACAAGGGCGGCTACTACGTCCTGACCCTGCTGCGCACCGACACCGGCCGCGCCCTGCCCGTCGTACGCGGCTGGCTGCCCGGCGAGCCCGACCCGGCGAAGGCGCCCGCGCCGCCCGCCGGCGAGGTCACCGTCACCGGAGCGCTCCAGGCCTCCGAGACCCCCGGCAGCAACGGCGTCAGCGCCCGCAGCGGCCTCCCGGAGGGCCAGACGGCCGCGATCAGCGCGGCCTCCCTGATCAATCTCGTCCCGTACGACGTCTACGACGCCTGGGTCACCCTGAACGACGGCGACTCGGGCATGCGCGCGGTTCCCGCGTCCGCGCCCGGCGGCACCGGCCTCGATCTGAAGGCGTTCCAGAACCTCGGCTACACCGCGGAGTGGTTCGCCTTCGTCGGCTTCGCGATCTTCATGTGGTTCCGCCTGTTCCGCCGCGAGGTGGAACTCGCGCGGGACGCGGAGCTGGGGATCCTGCCGGACGAGGCGGAGGCCGAGACGGCGGAGGCCGCCACGGAACCCAAGGCACCGGCGACGGAGCGGGAGCCGTCCAGCACGACGGGGGTGTGACTCCCCGAGGCCCTCTGGGCCCTGGGCCACTTGGTCCCCTCACGGTGCGCGGACCACGGCGCCCGACGAGTTCCCTCATGGCCGGGCAGCGGGCTGCTCCCCGGCCGTCCGCCGAGTCCTAGGCCTGGGACAGCAGCCCCGTCCAGTAGACCGTCCCCGCGCAGGCGTTGGGGACCGTTGCGGTGGCCGTGCCCGAGCCGGTGGTCGTCGTGTAGGTCACCGCCACGCTGCCCTCGGTGCCGCCGTCCTGGCGGAGGAGCTGGGTCGTCGTGCCGGGGGCGGTGCCCGTGCCCGTGGACGCGCCGGTCGTGTTCGTCGGCTCCTCGGTCGGGGTCGGGTCCGCGGACGGGCCGCCGGTGCCGCCGCCCGCGGTGTCGCCGGGGACCGGGCAGGTCTCCGAGGGCACCCACGCGAACCGCACCTCGTACGCCTCGCCCGGCTTCAGGACCACGGTCGCCGCCTCCAGCGACGGGTCCGGCAGGGCGGCCGCCGCGTCGCCCGCGACATGCCGGGCCGTGCCGATCCTCGCCGCGTCGGCCGCGCCCTGCGGGGTCGCGCTCACGGTGCCCGGGCCGTCGACGGCGCACGCCGCGCCGGAGACGTTGGTGACCCGGAAGGAGCCGTAGACCGCGCCCGCCGAGTCGGGGGCGGCGCTGGTCGCGGTGGCCGGGCCGAGCTGCTCGGCGGTACAGGCGGGGGCGTCCGCCGTGGTGCCGGCCGAGGGGTCGGCGCCCTCGGAGGCGCCCGTGCTCGTCCCGGTGCTCGCGCCGGCCTTGTCCCCCTCCTTCGTGGGGTCCTTCCTGTCGCCGCCGACCTCGTCGGAGGCGCCGCCGGCGGTGGTCTCGCCCTTGCCGGCGTCCTTGCCCTGGCCGGTGCCGCCCTGGGCCTGCGAGGCGTGGCCGACGGCGGACGGGTTGGCGTCCGGGCCGGAGGCGGTGGAGACGTGGACCAGCGCGGGGACGGCCGTGCCGAGGAAGAGCGCGGCCGCCGCCGCGCCGACGAGTGCCTGGCGCTTGCGCGCACGGCGGGCGGGGACGGCTCGGCGCAGGTAGTCCAGGGTGCCGTCGCTCGGCTCCACGTCCTGGACGGCCTGGTGCAGCAGGGTGCGCAGGTGCAGTTCGTCCGAGGCGAGCCCGTCGGGGCTCTGTTCGTCCCGGCCGTCGTTCACAGTTCCGTTCCCAGCGTGCGTGTCTGTCGGGTTCTGCCCGTGCGGTGTCACGAGCGCGCGCAGCCGCGCGAGCCCGTCCCCCTCGGGCACGCCCCCGTGGTCCGGACCCCGTACGGGGTCCGGACGGCGTTCCGCGGCATCCGTTTCCGGGTCCGGTTCAGGTTCCGGAGCCTCTTCCGGTTCCGGGTCCGGTTCGGTGTCCTCCGCGTCCTCGGCCCGCGGCTCCGGGGCGGAGCCGTCTTCCCCCACGGCGTCCGCGGTACGTCCGGATCCGGCCGGGCACCGGTCGCCCTCGGGTCCGCCGTCGCCGTCGCCGTCTGCGGAGTTCTCGCCGGCGCCGTCCGCGGGCTCCCGGCCCTTCGCGGTGTCCGACGCGTCCCCGGAGGAGCCCCGCGAGCCCTCCGGCTCGCGTTCCTCGGGGCGCGGGTCCCGCGCGTCCTGGCCGTCGCTCATGCCGACGCCTCCATGGCCACCCGCAGCGCGGCGATGCCGCGTGAGCCGTACGCCTTGACCGAGCCGAGCGAGATGCCGAGCGTCTCGGCGACCTGGGCCTCCGTCATGTCGGCGAAGTAGCGCAGCACCAGCACCTCGCGCTGGCGGCGCTGAAGCCCTTTCATCGCCTTGATGAGGGAGTCGCGTTCGAGCTGGTCGTACGCGCCCTCCTCCGCGCTCGCCATGTCGGGCATGGGCTTGGACAGCAGCTTCAGGCCCAGGATGCGGCGGCGCAGCGCGCTGCGGGACAGGTTCACGACCGTCTGACGCAGATAGGCCAGGGTCTTCTGCGGGTCACGGACGCGTTTGCGGGCGGAGTGGACGCGGATGAACGCCTCCTGGACGACGTCCTCGCAGGAGGCCGTGTCGTCGAGGAGCAGCGCGGCGAGGCCCAGCAGCGAGCGGTAGTGCGCGCGGTAGGTCTCGGTGAGGTGGTCGACCGTGGTGCCGGCCGCCACGGTCTCGTCGGCGCCGTCGCGCTGACCTGGGATGCGGGCGGGGCGCGCTGCGGGCATGGGCGCGATCACCGGCATGCCACCGGACGCGCCGGCCACGCGGGGCCGGAGCGTGCCGCGAGGCGGCCGGAACGCCGTGCCACGGGGCGCTGTGAAGTCGAGTACTTCTGCCACGCCAGTTGGACACACTTCCCCCCGGGAGGGTTGTACGTGCCGGGCGTCACGTCTGCGCCGACCGGTACCGTCCACCGCCCACCCGCGTCAGGCAGCACCACCGACAGCACACCGAATGCCCTCATGCGTCCCGCTCTTCCCCTGTATTTCATATGAACGGACGTCCCCACGCCCGGCTCCAGACGTCCCCACGTCTGGGAAGCAGCGTCCCCACGCCCCGGAGGGTGACCGCAAAGACGCTCCCCGCCCTCCGCTCGGTTGCGGCTGGCGGGGAGGTGAATCCTCGTCTGTAATCCTCGGCCCAGGAAGTTGCATGTTCAAGTGGCTCGACCGACCGGCCCAGCCCACGAGCTCCTCACAGATCCTACAAATGAATCCCCTGTGATCCAGCGCTTTTACCCGCGGCCACCGGGCCGTCCGTCCCGGGTCAGACCGCCTTGCGCTCCGCGGCCACCAGCTCGGCGATCTGCGCGGTGTTGAGCGCGGCCCCCTTGCGGAGGTTGTCCCCGCACACGAAGAGCTCCAGCGCCGTGGGGTCGTCCAGGGCCCGGCGCACCCGGCCGACCCAGGTGGGGTCGGTGCCGACGACGTCGGCGGGCGTCGGGAACTCCCCGGCGGCCGGGTTGTCGAAGAGGACGACGCCGGGGGCGGTCGCGAGGATCTCGCGCGCCTTGTCGACGGTGACCTCGCCCTCGAAGCGGGCGTGGACGGTGAGGGAGTGCACGGTGACCACGGGGACGCGGACACAGGTGACGGCGACGGGGAGGGCGGGCAGGCCGAGGATCTTGCGGGACTCGTCCCGGACCTTCATCTCCTCGGACGACCAGCCGTCCTCGCGCAGGGAACCCGCCCACGGCACGACGTTCAGCGCGACCGGCTCCGGGAAGGGCCCGGTGTTGTCGCCGACGGCCCGCCGCACGTCGCCGGGGTTCGTGCCCAGCTCCGTGCCGGCGACCAGGGAGAGCTGGTCGCGCAGGGTCCGCACGCCGGCCTGACCGGCGCCGCTGACCGCCTGGTACGACGAGACGACCAGCTCGCGCAGGCCGAACTCGGCGTGCAGCGCGCCGAGGGCGACGATCATCGACAGGGTGGTGCAGTTGGGGTTGGCGATGATGGAGCGGGGGCGGCTGCGCACCGCGTGCGGGTTGACCTCGGGGACGACCAGCGGCACGTCCGGGTCCATGCGGAAGGCGCCGGAGTTGTCGACGACGACCGCGCCGCGCGCGGCGGCGACGGGCGCCCATTCGGCGGAGACCTCGTCGGGCACGTCGAACAGGGCGACGTCCACTCCGTCGAAGGCGTCCTCGGTGAGCGCCATGACCTCGACCTCCTCCCCGCGCACGGCCAGCTTGCGGCCGGCCGAGCGCGGGGAGGCGATGAGCCTGATCTCGCCCCAGATGTCCGCGCGCTGGGACAGGATCTGGAGCATGACCGCGCCGACGGCCCCGGTCGCCCCCACGACCGCCAGCGTCGGCCGCCCGGAACGTCCGGGTCCCGCGGTGCCGGTCATCAGCGGCCGGTGCCTCCGTAGACCACGGCCTCGTCGCTGTCGGAGTCGAGACCGAAGGCGGTGTGCACGGCGCGCACGGCCTCCGGCACGTCGTCCTTGCGGGTGACGACCGAGATGCGGATCTCGGAGGTCGAGATCAGCTCGATGTTCACACCGGCGTCGCTGAGCGCGGTGAAGAAGTCGGCGGTGACCCCTGGGTTGGTCTTCATGCCCGCGCCGACCAGGGAGATCTTGCCGATCTGGTCGTCGTAACGCAGCGAGTCGAAGCCGATGGCGCCCTTGTTCTTCTCCAGGGCGTCGATGGCCTTGCGGCCCTCGGTCTTGGGCAGCGTGAAGGAGATGTCCGTCAGGCCGGTGGACGCGGCGGACACGTTCTGCACGACCATGTCGATGTTGATCTCGGCGTCCGCGATGGTGCGGAAGATCGACGCGGCCTCGCCGGGCTTGTCGGGCACGCCGACGACCGTGATCTTGGCCTCGGAGGTGTCGTGTGCGACACCGGAGATGAGAGCCTGCTCCACCTGCTTGTCCCCTTGCTCGATCGGCTCGCTGCTGACCCACGTGCCCTTGAGTCCGCTGAAGGACGAGCGGACGTGGATCGGGATGTTGTACCGGCGGGCGTACTCCACACAGCGGTGGAGCAGCACCTTGGAACCGGAGGCGGCCAGTTCGAGCATGTCCTCGAACGAGATCCAGTCGATCTTCTTGGCCTTCTTCACCACGCGGGGGTCGGCGGTGAACACACCGTCGACGTCCGTGTAGATCTCGCACACCTCGGCGTCGAGCGCCGCGGCGAGGGCGACGGCGGTGGTGTCGGAGCCGCCGCGGCCGAGCGTGGTGATGTCCTTGGTGTCCTGGCTGACGCCCTGGAACCCGGCGACGATGGCGATGTTGCCCTCGTCCACCGAGGCCTTGATGCGGCCCGGCGTGACATCGATGATGCGGGCTTTGTTGTGGACCGAGTCGGTGATGACACCTGCCTGGCTGCCGGTGAAGCTCTGGGCGTTGTGGCCCAGGTTCTTGATCGCCATGGCCAGCAGGGCCATGGAGATCCGCTCTCCGGCGGTCAGCAGCATGTCGAGCTCGCGGCCGGCAGGGATCGGGGAAACCTGCTCGGCGAGATCGATCAGCTCGTCCGTCGTGTCGCCCATCGCGGAAACCACGGCGACCACCTGGTGGCCGTTCTTCTTGGCTTCCACGATCCTCTTGGCGACGCGCTTGATGCCTTCGGCATCGGCTACGGAGGAGCCTCCGTACTTCTGCACGACAAGGCCCACGTGCGCTCCTCGCTCAGTCCGTCGTTGTCCACAGTCCGCCCACGTATGTGTGCGCTGCGGTCCGCTCAGTCTATCGACGTCCGAAAATCCCCCCTTCGCGATATCGCATGGTGAGACATCGGACGCTCGCGAAGGGCTCCTGCCCAGCCCCACGCCGACCACTCGGAAAGTGCCCTGCGTCACACCGGGCACGGTCCTTTTCGGCCGGTACCACCACCCCACGGGCAGCGGGTGGTTCAGCACGCAACAACCGGATTTCCGGCCGTGTGACGTTCCTGCCGCGTCGAACACACCGGGCCTGACCAGCCAGGTCGAGCGCACAGGCCGCCGTCGCCCGGCCGGCGCGGCGGCACGAGGGGCACGTTTCACGGGGGACACATCCATGACCGACCCGGGCACCCCACAGGCGCTGCGGCACCTGTGGGCGTCGCCGGCGCTGTTCGCGCTGGGGGCGGTCGTCGCGTTCGACGTCGTCGGGAGCCCGGAGGCGGGGCGGGCCCTGATGGCCGGGGGACTGTCGGGGCCGGTCGTGGTACTCCGGTGGCAGACGGTAAGGCGGAAGCGCCCGGAGAAGGCGTTCGTCGTCGTACCGCTCGCCCTGCCGGCGCTGATGACGGTGCTGTTCGCAATGGACGAAGGGCTCCCCGGCACCGGTGCGGGTGGCTCATGATCGGGGCATGACGGGTCTGAGGGAGAGGTCGGAGGCGCTGCCCCTGGCGGCGAGGGACAACCGTCCGGCGGAGGTCGCGCGGCTGCTGGCCTCGGGGGTCGGTGTCGACGCGATCGACCGGGAGGGGCGCTCGGCGCTGGATCTCGCCGTGCAGGAGGGGCACGCGGACGTGGTCCGGCTGCTGCTCGCCGCCGGGGCCGACCCAGAAGGACACGCGGGTCCGTACCAGGAGCTGACGCCGATGACCGAGGCGGCGATGTTCGGCCGCGCGGCGGTCGTCGAGGCCCTGATCGACGCCGGGGTGTCCACGGGGGCCCAGCGGGACCGCATCCCGTACGTGCCCTTGGTGCTGGCGGCGACCCTCGGTCACACGGACGTCGTGGACGTGCTGCTGGACCGCGGGGCCGACATCGAGGACCGGGGCTTCAAAGGGCGTTCGCCTCTGGAGTGGGCCGTTTCGTTCGGGCAGCCGGCCGCGGTGCGGCTGCTGCTCCGGCGCGGTGCGGAGCCCACGGAGAAGGCTCTGGCGTCGGCGCGCGAGGGCGCGGAGAGGTGCCCGGAACGAGCCGGGGACCGCGCGCTGGTCCTCCGGGCCCTGGAGGCCACCAGGGCCGAGGGCCGGTGACGGTTACTGGACCGGGCGCATGCCCAGATGGGTGCCGATTTCCTCGGCCATGACCTTGCCGGCCTCCGCCTCCAGGGTTTCGTCGCCCAGGCCCTGGTCCGTGTCCAGGCCGTCGAGTTCGGCGAGGGGCTGGTTCAGGCGGACGTGGGCGACGACCGACTGGAGGGCGCGCAGGGTCGCCGACGCCGTGGAACCCCAGTTGGAGAAGTAGGAGAACTGCCACCACCACAGCGCCTCCGACGTGCGGCCCGCCTTGTAGTGGGCCATGCCGTGACGCAGGTCGGTGATGACGTCGGTGAGGTCGTCGGAGATGCGGGCCGGGACCGGGGCCTTGCGCGGCTCGTACGGGTCGAAGACCTCGGAGTAGACGTCGATCGGGTCGAGCAGCCGCGCCAGGTTCTCGCGCAGCTCGTCCACGTCCGGCTCGGGTCCCATGTCCGGCTCGTAGCGCTCCTCGGGGACGATGTCCTCGTGGGCGCCCAGCCTGCCGCCGGCCAGGAGCAGCTGGGAGACCTCCAGGAGGAGGAAGGGCACCGCCGAGTCCGGCTCGTCGCCCTTCGCGACCTCCGTGACGGCCACCAGGAAGCTCTCGATCTGATCGGCGATCTGGACCGCGAAGTCGTCCGGGTTCCGGTCGGTCGCGTGCAGCGTGGCGTCAGACATCTAGGAGTCGTCTCCCCTCGAAGGCGCGGCCGAGCGTGACCTCGTCCGCGTATTCCAGGTCGCCGCCCACCGGGAGGCCGCTGGCCAGGCGGGTGACCTTCAGGCCCATGGGCTTGATCATGCGGGCGAGGTACGTGGCCGTGGCCTCGCCTTCGAGATTGGGGTCCGTGGCGAGGATCAGCTCGGTGACCGTGCCGTCCGCCAGCCGGGCCAGCAGCTCCCTTATGCGCAGATCGTCGGGGCCCACCCCGTCGATCGGGCTGATCGCGCCGCCCAGCACGTGGTAGCGGCCCCGGAACTCACGCGTGCGCTCGATCGCGACGACGTCCTTCGGCTCCTCCACGACACAGATGACCGCGGGGTCGCGCCGGGTGTCGCGGCAGATGTTGCACTGCTCCTCCTGCGCGACGTTCCCGCACACCGCGCAGAAGCGGACCTTCGCCTTGACCTCCATCAGCGCCTGCGCCAGACGCCGTACGTCCGTCGGTTCCGCCTGCAGGATGTGGAAGGCGATCCGCTGCGCGCTCTTGGGACCGACGCCGGGAAGCCGCCCCAGCTCGTCGATGAGGTCCTGGACCACGCCTTCGTACAACGGACTGCCGTCCTTCCTGATGTGCCTTCACTACGTACGGTAGAGGGCCGCGGCCCTGCTTAGAAGCCCTGTAGGAGCGGGAAGCCCCGGCCGGCCGCCCTTCGTCAGAAGGGGAGGCCGGGGATGCCGCCCCCGCCGAGGCCCTGGGCCAGCGGTCCGAGCTTCTGCTGCTGCAGCGTCTGCGCGTTCTCGTTCGCCGCCTGGACCGCCGCGACGACCAGGTCCGCGAGGGTCTCGGTGTCCTCCGGGTCCACGGCCTTCGGGTCGATCTTCAGCGCCCGCAGCTCGCCGGAGCCGGTGACGGTGGCCCGCACCAGGCCGCCGCCCGCCTGACCCTCGACCTCCGTACGCGCCAGCTCCTCCTGGGCCTTGGCCAGGTCCTGCTGCATCTTCTGGGCCTGCTGGAGCAGCTGCTGCATGTTGGGCTGGCCACCACCGGGGATCACGATTCGCTCCTAGGTCGGTATGTCGGGTCGTTACGTCGGTCCGGGTGCGGGGGCCGCACCCTCGGCACGAGCCTACGTGCTCGGGACGGCCGTTGCCCCGGCACTCTTTCGGGTGAGTCCGGTCCGGGGCCCTATACCCGATGACCGCCTTCTTCCGGGCGTAAAAGCGCGCGAACCCCCGACGCGCCCACCCGTTGGGCGGTAGGAAGGGCCCGGCGCGCGAGCACCACGCGTGACCGGCCGAACGCGCACGGTGCGTGCGCGGGGGGTCGGTCAGGTCGGTTCAGGAGGGGAGATACCGGGTGGGTCAGCCGGAGATGCAGCCCGAGGGTCGGCCTCACGACGGGCGGGGCGAAGGCGCGGCGGGGCTGCGTCCGGGCGACCCCGTCGGCCGGGCGTTCCCGCTCGGGGACTGGGGCGAGCCGGCCGCGCGGCTGGACGAGCTGTACCGGTGGGTGGAGCGCGGGGCGCTGGACACCGCCGCCTGGTACCTCGAGGACCGGATGTGGAAGCGGCGGTGCGCCTGGGCGCTGCGCGCCGGTACGGCGTTGGGGGCGCTGGCCGGGGCCGCGTTGCCGCTGCTGGATCTGACCGGGGCGGTGGACGGTGTCACGGCGTGGGGGTATCTGGCGTTGCTGGTCGCCGTGGCGTGTGTGGCGGCCGATCGATTCTTCGGGATGACGTCCGGGTGGATGCGGGACGTGGCGACCGCGCAGGCCGTGCAGCGGCGGCTGCAGGCGTTCCAGTTCGACTGGGCGTCGGAGTGCGTGCGGGAGGTGCTGGGGCCTGCCGAGGGGACGGCGAGTGAGGCCGCGGAGCGGTGCCTGACGGTGTTGCGGCGGTTCACCGAGGACGTGACGGAACTGGTTCGGGTGGAGACTGCGGACTGGATGATGGAGTTCCGGAGCGGGGTGCCGCTGGGGGTGCGGAACGCGCTGGCCGGCGGGGGGCGGCCGGAGGTGGCGCTGCCTGTCGGGCGGTTCGCCGCCGCGCCGAACGGGGCTCGGCCGAACATGCCTCGGCAGCGGCCGCCGGAGGCGCGGTGAGGTTCGGTTGGGGGCGGTTTGGGGGCGCGGTGCGGTGAGGCGCGCTCGGTGTAGGTGAGAGGTGCGGTGCGTCCGATGCGCGTCGGTGTGGGCGTGGACGCGGTGCGTTCGATGCGCGCCGGCGTGGTCGCTGGGCGCGGAGGGTGTCGCGCAGCCCGGCGCTTGCGGGGTGCCGTCCGCGCCCACCCGTGCCGCCCCATCGGCACGACTGTCCGCGGACGGCGGCGGTAGCCGTCAGTCGCGTGTGTACGTCAGTTGCTCGCCCGTGCCTGTGCTTTCGCGGCGGAGGGTGCCGTCCGGGAGGAGGGTGATCTCGCTGGCCGAACCGGGGGTGCAGGCGGATCGGGGTTCGCCGGCGGTGACGGTGGAGGGGCCGATCCGGAGGCGGCCGTCGGAGGTGCCGGTGAGGCGGGCCTCGAAGACGCAGTGGTAGGTGCCGTTGCCGGTGGGGCCGTCGGCCACCAGGGACATCACCGTGTCGCCGACCTCGCCCTGCTGCACGGTGAGGCGGCGGCCGTGGGAGCCGCTGTCGTTGTCGATGGTGGTGGACCAGCGGCCCAGGAACTCCCCCGGGACCGTCCCGTCCGCGGGCGCGCTGCTGCTCGGTGAGCGCGTCTCCGCGGGCGGCACGTCGTCGGTGGCGGCCGCGTCGCCGGTGCTCTGCGGTGCGCTGCTCGGCGCGGCGGGCGTCGACGGGTCGCCCCCCGCACGGTCGTCGTCCCGGGCGCCGCTCATCAGCGCGTACACGCTGCCGCCCGCGGCGAGCGCCACCACCAGCGCGATCACCACGAGCAGCGCGGTGGAGCGGTTGTCGCGGCGCGGCTCCTGCTGGGGCGGGACGTACGGCGGGGCCCCGTAGGGCGGTGGGCCGTAGGGCGGGGTCGCGCCCGCGCCGTGACCGCCGTACGGGTGGCCGTACGCGGGCGGCTGCGGGTGCTGCTGCGGCCGGCCGTAGGCGCCTCCGCCGTACGCGCCACCCGGCGCGGGTCCCGGAGTCGGTCCCGACGGAGGGGCCGGTTCGCCGCCCCGGCCGGCCACCACCGTGGGCAGGTGGTTCACGTCGGGCTGCCCCGGCAGGGGCGGGGCCGCGCCGTCGTCGGCGGCGCGCGCGTGCTCGGCGGGCGCGTCCCCTCCGGGCTCCCCGGAGGGCGCCGGCGCCTGGGGGTCCTCCGCGTCGAGGAGCCGTACGGCGTGCCGGCCGAGCTGGGCGACCAGCGCGCTGGGCAGCCACGGGTCGCGGGAGCGGCCGTCGGCGACGGTGTCCTCCGCGCCGGTGGCGGCCAGCACCTCGTCGAGCGTGGGCCGGGCCGCCGGGTCCTTGCGCAGGCACGCCCGCACCAGGTCGGCGAGCCCCTCGGGCACCTGCGTCAGGTCGGGTTCCTCCTGCGCGATGCGGAACATCAGCGCGTGCACCCCGCTGTTGGCGGTGCCGAACGGCAGCGCGCCGGTCGCCGCGTAGGCGAGCACGGAGCCGAGGCAGAACACGTCGCAGGCGGGCGTGATGCGGTCGCCGCGCACCTGCTCGGGCGCCATGAAGCCGGGCGAGCCGACGAGCGCGCCGGTGCGGGTGAGCCCGCCGTCGGTCACCGTCTCCAGCGCGCGGGCGATGCCGAAGTCGATGACGCGCGGCCCGTCGATGGTGACGAGGACGTTGGACGGCTTGAGGTCGCGGTGGATGATCCCGGCCGCGTGGATGTCCTTGAGCGCGTACGCGAGGCCGGCGCCGAGGATGCGCACCGACCGCTCGGGCAGCGCCCCGTGGTCGTGGCCCACCACCTGCTGGAGGCTCGGCCCGGCGACGTACCCGGTGGCCACCCACGGCACGGCCGCCTCGGTGTCGGCGTCCAGCACGGGTGCGGTCCAGTCGCCGCCGACCTGCCGGGCGGCCCGCACCTCCTGGCGGAAGCGGGCGCGGAACTCCTCCTGGCGGGCCAGCTCCTCGCGGACCAGTTTCACGGCGACGGTGCGTCCCCGGTCGGAGCGGGCGAGGTAGACCTGGCCCATGCCGCCGGCGCCCAGCCGTGCGAGCAGCCGGTAGCCCCCGATCGACTGCGGATCCCCGGTCCCGAGCTGGTCCATCGCTGCGCCGCCTTCCCCCCGCAGTGAGCAACGGATCGAGGATAGTGGCGGGCCGGTGCCGGGTGAGCCGGCCGACGCCTACGGTTCCGTAACAGGCGGGCCGAGGCCGTCGAGCACCGTGGACAGGCGTTCCAGCGCCCGCACCGCCTCCGCGAGCCCTTCCTCCCCGTGGGTCTCCCGGTACGCCGTCGCGAGCCGTGCGGCGAAGGCCGCGTGGCCGGGGTCGATGCGGCGGACGGCCGCGTACCCCTCCTCGGTCGGGGCGAGGAGTTTGGCGCGGCGGTGGGCGGGGTTGGGCCGGTACTCGGCGAGCCCCTGCTCCACCAGCAGGTCGGCGACGCGCTGCACGCTCTGCCGGGTGACGCCCATGACGCGGGCTATCCCGGACACCGGCAGCGGCTCCCGGAGCACCGCGCCCAGCACCTGCCACCGTGCGGCGGTGAGCCCGGCGGGCCGGGCCAGTTCCTCGGCGACCGCGAGGAACTGGCCGTTGAGCCTGAACGCGCCGAGCGCGGCCCGGCTGAGCAGGTCCTGTTCCTCCTCGCTCACCTGCTCACCGCCTCCGTCCACTCGGCGTACGCGGCCGGGTCGGAGTGGTGGAACAGCCGGTACCAGGCGTCGACCGCCTTGTCGTCGTAGGCGCCGAGCAGGCGGAGGATCTCGCGGGCGAAGGCGACGGGTTCGGTCGGGCCTGCGGTGACGAGCGGGCCGTCGGTGACGGCGTCGGCCTCCACGTACCGCCCGGCGCCCGCGTACCCCGTCGCCGCGAGGTAGGGGACGGCGGCACTGGTGTGCGCCCGGTCGTCGAGCAGGCCCTCGCGGGCGAGGCCGGCGGTGGCGCCGCAGATCGCGGCGACCGGCACGCCCGCGTCGAGGAAGGCGCGGGCGGTGCGCGCGACGGGGGCGAGGTCGTCGCCCTCGTCCCATGCGGTGGCGCCGGGGAGGATCAGCAGGGAGCTGTCCTCGGGGCGCAGCTCCTCCAGCGCGAGGTCGGGCCGGGCGTGGAGGCCGCCCACGCTGGTGACGGGCCTGCCGCCGGGGGTCGCGGTGCGCACCTCGAAGCCCGCGAGGGCGAGGTGGGCGGTGGCGTGACCGGTCTCCCAGTCGGCCCAGGTGTCGTAGAGGGCGAGATGCACGGGCTTGCGGGTCATGACCGCTCCCTGGGGTCGATTCCTCTGGCGAGCTACGACAGTAGCCTGTCAATATGACAGCAAGCTGTCAATAGCTCGCCCGGTCACTCACCCCCCCCGCCCTCCCCCTGGTCGACAACCTGTCGCGGAAACCCCCGCACCGCAGACACCCCGCCGATGTCGCTCGTCCACCGCCGCCGCCTACGCTCGGGCGCATGACCCCTCAGCCCGACCCCGAGGCCGGCGCCGCCGTCAAGGCCGCCGACCGTGCGCACGTGTTCCACTCCTGGTCCGCGCAGGAGCTCATCGACCCGCTCGCCGTCGCCGGGGCGGAGGGGTCGTACTTCTGGGACTACGACGGCCGCCGCTACCTGGACTTCACCAGCGGCCTCGTCTACACGAACATCGGCTACCAGCACCCCAAGGTCGTCGCCGCGATCCAGGAGCAGGCGGCGCGGATGACGACGTTCGCGCCCGCGTTCGCCGTCGAGGCGCGCTCGGAGGCGGCCCGGCTGATCGCCGAGCGCACCCCCGGCGACCTGGACAAGATCTTCTTCACCAACGGCGGCGCCGACGCCGTGGAGCACGCCCTGCGCATGGCCCGGCTGCACACCGGCCGCCCCAAGGTGCTCTCCGCGTACCGCTCGTACCACGGCGGCACCCAGCAGGCGGTGAACGTGACCGGCGACCCGCGCCGCTGGGCCTCCGACAGCGCCACCGCCGGGGTCGTGCACTTCTGGGCGCCGTTCCTCTACCGCTCGCGCTTCTACGCCGAGACCGAGGAGCAGGAATGCGCGCGGGCGCTGGAGCACCTGGAGACGACGATCGCCTTCGAGGGGCCCTCGACGATCGCCGCGATCATCCTGGAGACCATCCCGGGCACGGCCGGCGTCATGCCGCCCCCGCCCGGCTACCTCGCGGGCGTCCGCGCGCTGTGCGACAAGTACGGCATCGTCCTGGTGCTGGACGAGGTGATGGCCGGGTTCGGCCGGACCGGCACCTGGTTCGCGGCCGACCTGTACGACGTCGTGCCGGATCTGATGACCTTCGCCAAGGGCGTGAACTCCGGTTACGTCCCGCTGGGCGGTGTCGCCATCTCCGCGGAGATCGCGGCCACCTTCGCCACCCGCGCCTACCCGGGCGGCCTGACCTACTCCGGGCACCCGCTGGCCTGCGCCGCCGCCGTCGCGACGATCAACGTGATGGAGGAGGAGGGCCTCGTCGGGAACGCGGCCTCCCTCGGCGCGTCCGTCGTCGGCCCGGGTCTGCGGGAGCTGGCCGAGCGTCACCCGAGCGTGGGCGAGGTGCGCGGCACCGGCATGTTCTGGGCGGTGGAGCTGGTGCGCGACCGGGAGACCCGGGAGCCGCTGGTGCCGTACAACGCGTCCGGCGAGGCGAACGCCCCGATGGCCGCCTTCGCCGCCGCCGCGAAGAAGGCCGGCCTGTGGCCGTTCGTGAACATGAACCGCACCCACGTCGTGCCCCCGCTCAACACGGGTGAGGCCGAGCTGAAGGAGGGCTTGGCGGCCCTGGACGCGGCCCTGTCGGTGGCCGACGAACACGTGAGGTGACCGGCCGGGTCACCGGCGTTCCAGCGGGCGCGAGGGGTCTCCCCTCGCGCCCGTTCGAACATCCGGCGCCGCCGTCGAACCGCGTAAGGTGGCGTGCCCGTGGACTTCTGTGAGCACGCCACTCGAACGCGATGAGGGAGACGCCCCGACCATGCCCCGCCTCGGCAACGTCGCCGTGACCCGCAGCACCCTGCGGCAGCAGATCGCCGACGCGCTCCGTGACGAGGTGCTGGCCGGGCGGCTCCAGCCGGGGCAGGAGTTCACCGTCAAGGAGATCGCCGACCAGTACGGGGTGTCCGCGACGCCCGTGCGGGAGGCGCTGGTCGACCTGTCGGCGCAGGGACTGCTGGACGCCGACCAGCACCGGGGCTTCCGGGTGCACGAGTACTCCCCCGACGACTTCCGCGGCATGATCGAGGCGCGCAGCCTGGTCACCGAGGGGATGTTCCACGCGCTCACCCACGGCGGCGCACCCCGCCTGCGGCCCGACGAGCCACGGCTGGCGGCGCTCCTCGCCGGGGTGCGGCGGCGCGGCGAGGAGGCCCGGCGCGCGGCCCTGGCCGGCGAGGTCACCGTGCTGATCGGCTACGACCTGCGCTTCTGGCGGGAGCTGGCGTCCGCGTTCGGCAACCCGTACCTCACCGACTTCCTGCACCGGCTGCGGGTGCAGATGTGGGTGTACGTGGTGCAGCACCTGCGGCAGCTGCCCGATCCGCGGGGCCGGCTCTGGGCGCGTCACACCGAGCTGGTGGACGCCCTGACCGAGGGCGACACGACCGCCGCGCGCGCCGTCCTCGACACGTACACCGCGTACTCCCTGTCCCTCGTCGAGGGCCTGACGGCCGACGCGGCGGGTAAGGGACCTGTACGACGGCCCGCACAGGAGGATCCGCCCGCCCGGGACGCCGATACGCTTCCCTGACCCCTGTCCCGAACCGTCTTCCCGGACCCGGACGTCCCACCCGACGACCGCGCGATGCGAGGAGTCCTCTTTTGGCCTGTGACCTGTGGCTGGTACCGCTCGTCGACGTGTTGTGCCACACGCCCGACAACCCCTTCGCCGAGGAACTCGCGCAGTACAACACGGTGCTGGCCGACGCGGGACTGCCGCCGGTGCCGGTGTACCAGTACATGCCGGGACTGACCGGGGACGTCGCCCCGGTCGCCGGGTTCGACTACGACGCCCTGCACTTCCTGCGGCGCGTGCACCTGCTCCAGGTCTGCGGCCTTCCTGTCACCCCGGTGGACGAACTGGGCGGTGACTACGAGCAGTTGCTGGAGATGTTCGAGGCGACGGCCCAGCAGTCGCACCTGGTGTGGCACTACGACCACGCGGGCGCGTACGTGCCCGTGGACTTCCCCAGCCCGCTGTCCAGCGACGAACTCCTCGCCGGGGGCGGCCCGTTGGGGTCCTCGCACGCGCTGCTGCGCGAACTGGAGTCGGTCGCGCCGTCGATCGGCATCGACCCGGCGAACCCGCCGGCCGCGCCCGAGCCGCCGCGGGCCCCCACCGAGCTGGAGGAGCCGGCGGTCCCCGCGCCCTACGACCCGAGCCCGTTCGCCCGTGAGCGGCATGTATGGCTCGGCCTGCACGCGGCGGCCACCCGGAGCCTGGCGCAGGGCTCGATGATCGTCTTCAGCTGAGGCCGGACACGCGTCGGCCACCGGCGCCCCTTCCCGGGGACGCCGGTGGCCGGTCGCAGCGGGTGCTCCTAGAGGAACGAGTTGATCTCGATCGTCTCGGTACGGCCCGGGCCCACGCCGATCGCGGAGATCGGGGCGCCGGACATCTCCTCCAGGGCCTTCACGTACGCCTGGGCGTTCTTCGGCAGGTCGGAGAAGGACTTCGCCTTGCTGATGTCCTCGCTCCAGCCGGGCAGCATCTCGTAGACCGGCTTCGCGTGGTGGAAGTCCGTCTGCGAGTACGGCAGCTCCTCGACGCGCTTGCCGTCGATCTCGTACGCCACGCAGACCGGGATCTGCTCCCAGCCGGTGAGGACGTCGAGCTTGGTGAGGAAGAAGTCCGTCAGGCCGTTGACCCGGGTCGCGTAGCGGGCGATGACCGCGTCGAACCAGCCGCAGCGGCGGTCACGACCGGTGGTGACGCCCCGCTCGCCGCCGATGCGGCGCAGCGCCTCGCCGTCCTCGTCGAACAGCTCCGTCGGGAACGGTCCGGCGCCGACACGGGTGGTGTACGCCTTGAGGATGCCGATGACCCGGCTGATCTTCGTCGGGCCCACGCCGGCGCCGGTGCAGGCGCCGCCCGCGGTCGGGTTCGACGAGGTGACGAAGGGGTACGTGCCGTGGTCGATGTCGAGCAGGGTGCCCTGGCCGCCCTCGAAGAGGACCACCTTGTCCTGCTCCAGCGCCTCGTTCAGCACCAGCACGGTGTCGGCGACGTACGGCGCCAGCTTGTCCGCGTAGTCCAGCAGCTCCTCGACCACCTGGCCGACGGCGATCGCGCGCCGGTTGTAGAGCTTGGTGAGCATCTGGTTCTTGACGTCGAGCGCCGCTTCCACCTTCTGGGTGAGGATCGACTCGTCGTAGAGGTCCTGCACCCGGATGCCGACGCGGTTGATCTTGTCGGCGTAGGTCGGGCCGATGCCGCGGCCGGTGGTGCCGATCTTCCGCTTGCCGAGGAAACGCTCGGTCACCTTGTCCACCGTCACGTTGTACGGCGTGATGATGTGCGCGTTACCGCTGATCAGGAGCTTGGACGTGTCGACGCCGCGCTCGTTCAGACCGCTCAGCTCGGAGAGCAGGACCGACGGGTCGACGACGACGCCGTTACCGATGACCGGCGTGCAGCCGGGGGAGAGAATCCCGGAAGGGAGCAGGTGAAGGGCGTACTTCTGATCGCCCACGACCACCGTGTGGCCGGCGTTGTTGCCGCCCTGGTAGCGCACCACATAGTCGACGGAACCACCGAGCAGGTCCGTCGCCTTTCCCTTGCCTTCGTCACCCCACTGAGCACCGAGCAGCACAAGTGCGGGCACGCGCGTACACCCCTTCCGGGCGGGGCATGTCCAAGGTCAGGGGCGCACACGGAGGATCTCCGCCGCGTGCACCGCGACCACCGTTGGCCGCCAACCGTCGGACCGGATGCCCCGGAATAGACGAAGCCCCTGGCGCAATAGCGCAAAGGGGCTCTTGCACAAAGATGCTACCCGAGGAAGCGAGGCAGGGCCGAGGTGGCGACATCCGGGACATCTTCCGCGACGTCCGATCAGCTCCTGGTGGTCATCGATCCGGTCGCCCGGCGGGCGGACGGCGAGTCGGTCCGGATCGCGCGGGACGTGCTCCGCGCCGGTGCGGCCGGCGCGAAGGTGTGTCTGCCGGACGGCCCGGAGGAGTTCGCCCGGGCGCTGGCCCGGCGCGGCTCACGCCGTCCGGTGGTGGTGGGCGACGACCGGGCGCTGGTGCGCGCGGTGGAGCTGCTGCACCGGCACCGGGAGCTGGCCGGATGCGCGCTGTCCCTGGTGCCGGTCGGGGGCGCGGTGTCGCTCGCCCGGTCGCTGGGCGTCCCGTCGGGGGCGGTAGCCGCGGCGCGGGCCGTGCTGGACGGGGCGGAGCGCCGGATGGACCTGCTGGTCGACGACAGCGACGGCGTGGTGCTGGGCGCGCTGCGGATCCCTCCGCTGGGCTCGCCGTCCCCCGAGCGGGACTCCGCCGACGGGGTGACCCACCCGTGGCTGCGGACCTGCCGCTCCCTGGTGCGCACGCTGGCGCCCGCCCGGCCGCCCGCCGCGCCGGGGTCGGGGCCGACGCGGCTGCGGGTGGAGGTGGACGGGGAGACGCTCGTCGACCTGCACCAGTCGGTGGAGGCCGTCTCGGTCGTCCCCGGCGCCCCGGGCACGGCCCACGTCGAGGTCCGCCCGGCCTCGGTCGGGGCGGAGGCGTCCCCCCTGTCGGCGGAGGGCCGCACGGTCACCGTGTCGGGCGCGCATTTCCGCTACCGGGCGGACGCGGTGGTCTCGGGGCCGGTGCGGACGCGGACGTGGGAGGTGCGGGAGGGGGCCTGGGGGCTGACGGTGCCGGGGTGAGTCACCTCCGGACGTCACTCGTCGTGCCGGACCGGCCGCTGCCCGGGGGCTGCTCCCGGGTCTTCCCCGGCATCGCCGAACAGGTTCCGCCGGTGCCCGTGCCAGCGCTCCATCATCGCCTCGAGCTCCTTCTCCATGAACTCGAAGAAGGCCAGCGTCTCCGCCAGCCGCCGGCCTGCCGGGGTGTCCCGTCCCAGACTGGCGATGCCTTCCCGCAGGGCCCCCTCCCAGCGCCTGATGACGGCCTCGCGATTGGTGAGGGCCTCGTACCACTGCTCGCCGTGGACCCGGTAGCGCTCCCGGCGGGAGCCCGGTTCACGCTCGCGGGACACCATGTGCTGGCGCGCCATGTAGCGCACCGCCCCCGACACCGCGGCCGGTGAGATCCTGAGCCGTTCACTCAGCTCGGCGGAGGTCAGGACGCCGTCGTCGGAGGCGAGCAGGGCCACGAAGACGCGGGCGGGCATCCGCGGCAGCCCGGCCTCCACCAACTGCGCCGCGAAGTTCTCCACGAACCGCGAGACCGCCTCCGGGTCCCGGACCGTCCCGCCCGGTTCCGCCATGTCCGACCCTTTCCCCTGCTCAGGCACCACCGGTTCAGTCTAGTCAGCGTTTATACGCTTCCTTAACTTCACAAATCCGTGAACGAAGCGTACGTTCCCAGGCATGACGAAGGCCATCTCCGTGTCCGGGCTGCGCAAGTCGTTCGGCCGGACCCACGCACTGGACGGGCTCGACCTGACCGTCGGGACCGGCGAGGTCCACGGCTTCCTCGGCCCCAACGGCGCCGGCAAGTCGACCACCATCCGCGTGCTGCTCGGTCTGCTGCGCGCCGACTCCGGCACCGCCGAGGTGCTGGGGCAGGATCCGTGGCGCGACGCCGTGGCGCTGCACCGCCGCATCGCCTACGTCCCCGGTGACGTGGAGCTGTGGCCGGGGCTGACCGGCGGCGAGGCCATCGACCTGCTGGCCCGGCTGCGCGGCGGGCTCGACGAGCGGCGCCGCGCCGAACTCGTCGAGCGGTTCGACCTCGACCCGACCAAGAAGGGCCGCGCCTACTCCAAGGGCAACCGGCAGAAGGTCGCCATCGTCGCCGCGCTCGCCTCCGACGCCGAGCTGCTGCTGCTCGACGAGCCGACCGCGGGGCTCGACCCGCTGATGGAGGTCGTCTTCCAGGACGTCATCGCCGAGGCCAAGGCGGCCGGCCGGACCGTGCTGCTCTCCAGCCACATCCTGGCCCAGGTGGAGAAGCTCGCCGACCGGGTGAGCATCGTCCGCCAGGGCCGGACCGTCCAGTCCGGCACCCTCGGCGAGCTGCGTCATCTGACCCGCACCACCGTCGAGGCGGAGACCGAACGGCCCGCCGCGGACCTCGCCCGTCTGCCCGGCGTCCACGACCTGCGGACCGTCGACGAGGCCACCGGCCGGATCCGCTTCACCGTCGACGGCGCCCAGGTCGGCGCCGCCGTCCGCGCGCTCACCGACCTCGGCGTCCGCAGCCTGGTCAGCCATCCGCCCACCCTGGAGGAGCTGATGCTGCGCCACTACGGCGACGAGCTGGCCGCCAACGGGCACGGCGCCGGCGCCGACGGGCACACCACAGGACAGGGCACGAACGGAGAGCCGCGATGACCTCCGTCACCGCCGACCCCGGCACCCGTGCGCCCGCCGCACCGGTCGCGGGCGGCAACGCGCTGGCCGGCACGAGGACCCTGATCCGCTTCGCCCTGCGCCGGGACCGGGTCCGGCTCCCGGTGTGGATCCTGGCCCTGTTCCTCTCCACCCTCATGACGGCGAACAGCTTCAGGACGCTCTACAGCGACCCCGAGGACCGGGCGAACGCCGTCAAGAGCGTGGACAGCCCGGCCGGTCTGGCCATGTCCGGCCCCCGCCACTACCTCACCGACGACGGCTTCGGCTCCATCCTCAGCCACCAGATGATCGGCTTCACGGCCGTCCTCGTCGGCCTCATGAGCGTGCTGATCGTCACGCGGCACACCCGCGCGGAGGAGGAGACGGGCCGCGCCGAACTGGTGCGCTCGACCGTCGTCGGCCGGCACGCCCACCTCGCCGCCGCCCTGGCCGTCGCCACCCTGGCCAACCTCGCACTCGCCCTGCTGCTGGCCCTCGGCCTGGCCGGTCTGGGGATGGAGGGCATCGACACGGCGGGCTCGCTGGTCTACGGCTCCGCCCACGCCGCCGCCGGTCTCGTCTTCGCCGCCGTCGCCGCGGTCACCGTCCAGTTCACCGCGCACACGCGCGGCGCGTCCGGAACGGCGCTCGCGGTCATCGGCATCGCCTACGTGCTGCGCGCCGCCGGCGACAGCGGCACGAACGACACCCTGTCCTGGCTGTCCCCGATCGGCTGGGTGCAGCGCAGCTACCCGTACGTCGACAACCGCTGGTGGCCGCTGCTGCTGTGCCTGCTGTGCGCGACGGGGTGCGCGGCCGCGGGCTTCTGGCTCTCCACCCGCCGGGACGTGGGCGCGGGGCTGCGTCCGCAGAAACCGGGCAGCCCCACCGCCTCCGCCGCGCTCACCACATCGCTCGGCTTCGCCCTGCGCCTGCACCGGGGCCTGCTGGCCGGTTTCGGCGCCGGCCTGTTCCTGATGGGCGCGATGTACGGGTCGATCCTCGGGGACGCCGAGGAGATGCTGGCGGGCATCGACGAGATCGAGGAGGCCCTGGAGCGCATCGGCGGGGCGAGCGTCGCCGAGTCCTTCGCCTCGATGGTCATGGTCGTCCTGACGGTCGTGGCGTCGGTGTACGTCGTGATGGCGGCCCTGCGGCCCCGGTCCGAGGAGACGGCGGGCCGCGCCGAGCCCCTGCTCGCCACCGGCCTCTCACGCTCCCGCTGGGTCGGCGGTCATCTCGCCGTGGCCATGGGCGGCGGCACGGTCGTCCTGCTGCTGGCCGGGCTCGGCTTCGGCCTGGCCGGGGCGGCCTCGACCGGTGACGCCGGGCTGGTGCCCGACCTGACGGGCGCGGCCCTCGCGTACGCACCGGCCCTGTGGGTCACGGTCGGCGTGGCGGTGGTCCTCTTCGGCTGGTTCCCCCGGGCGAGCCAGACGGCCTGGGTCGTGCCGGTGTACGCGTTCGTGGCCGGCTATCTCGGCCAGATCCTCCAGTTCCCGGACTGGATGAACAACCTCTCCCCCTTCGGCCACATCCCCCGCCTGCCCGCCGCCGGCATGGACTGGACCCCGCTGTTCCTGCTGACCCTCGTCGCCGCCGCCCTGGTGTGGCTGGGCCTGACCGGCTTCCGCCGGCGGGACCTGGAGACGAAGTAGCCGTCATGGTGCTGATCAGCCGGGCGGATGATCAACCCAGTTCCACGGCCAGCCCCTCCAGCCCCCTGATCACGAAGTTCGGCTTGCGGACCGGCTCCGCGGCCGGACGGAGGGTGGGGGCCCGCTCCAGGAGGGCTGTCATCGAGGCGGCCAGTTCGATGCGGGCCAGGGGCGCGCCGATGCAGTAGTGGATGCCCGCGCTGAACGAGATGTGCGGGTTGTCGCGGCGGGCGAGGTCCAGGCGGGACGGGTCGGCGAAGACGGCCGGGTCGTGGTTGGCGGAGCCGAACAGCATCGCGATCTCCGCGCCGCGCGGGATCACCTGGCCGTCGATCTCGATCTCGTCCAGTACCCAGCGTTCGAAGAGCTGGAGCGGGGTGTCGAAGCGCATCAGCTCCTCGACGGCGGTGGGGACGAGGGAGTGGTCGGCGCGCAGGGCGGCGAGCTGGTCGGGGTGGCGGAACAGCGCCCACCAGCCGTTGACCGTCGAGTTCACGGTCGCCTCGTGGCCCGCGTTGAGCAGCAGGACACAGGTGGAGATCATCTCCTGCTCGGTGAGCCGGTCGCCCTCGTCGTGGGCGGCGATCAGACCGGAGATCAGGTCGTCGCCGGGGTTCTTGCGGCGCTCGGCGATCAGGTCGCGCAGGTAGTCCGAGAACTCGGCCGACGCGCGGACCGCCTTCGCCGCGGCCTCCTCGGACGGGTTCAGCTCGTACATCCCGCAGATGTCCGCCGACCAGGGGCGCAGCGGCGCGCGGTCGGACTCAGGGATGCCCAGCATCTCCGCGATCACCGCGACCGGCAGCGGCTCGGCGACGTCCCGCAGCAGGTCGCCCCCGCCCGCTTCGACGAGGCCCGCCACCAGCTCGTCGGCGAGCGTGCGCACGTACGGCCGCAGGCGCTCGACCGTGCGCGGGGTGAACGCCTTGGACACCAGGCGGCGGATGCGGGTGTGGTCCGGCGGTTCGAGGTCGAGCATGCCGTGGTCGTTGAGCGTGTGGAACGGCTCGTGCTCCGGCGGGGGCGGGGTGCGGCCGAACTCCTCGTGGCTGAACCGGTGCAGGTAGGTGCGCCCCAGGCGCCGGTCGCGCAACAGCGCCGAGACGTCCGCGTGGTGGGCGACCAGCCACTGGTCGGTCGGCTCGAAGTACCGTACCCGGCCCTGTTCCCGCAGCTCGGCGTAGGCGGGGTACGGGTCGGCGACGAACGCGGGGTCCCACGGGTCGAATGCGAGGTCGGAAGCGACTGCCATGGACGGACGGTAGTCCGCCGCCCCTCCCTCTGACCAGGGGTGCCGGGCGGTCCGTCAGGCGGCGCCGAAGTCGGGGAGGGTGACCGTGCCGTCCTCGGCGAGCGGGAGGCCGGGGTTGTGGGCGACCTCCCAGGCGTGGCCGTCGGGGTCGGTGAAGACGCCGGAGTAGAAGCCGATCTCGTTGAACACGGCCGGCTTGGTGACCGTGCCCCCGGCCAGGTCGGCCGCCGCGAGCAGCTCGTCGACCTCGGCGTCGGAGCGGACGTTGTGCGCGAGGACGATGCCGCCGAAGCCGCCCGGTGTCCCGGGGGCGAGGCCGGAGTCCCGGGCCAGCTTCTCCCGGCCCCACAGGACCAGTCCGAGACCGCCCGCCTGGAAGAAGACCGTCCCCTGGACCTCCTGGCCCCGCCAGCCCAACGCCTCGTAGAAGGCCTTCGAGCGGGCGAGGCCGGTGACGCCCAGCGTGATCAGGGTGATGCGCTGTTCCATGCGCCTCACCCTAGGCCGCACCGGCTCAGCCCGGCGTGACGAGACGCGCCTCGTAGGCGAAGACGGCCGCCTGGGTGCGGTCGCGCAGGCCCAGCTTCACCAGGATGCGGCTGACGTGCGTCTTGATCGTCGACTCGGCGACCACCAGCCGTCCGGCGATCTCCGCGTTCGACAGGCCCTGCGCGATCAGCACCAGCACCTCCGTCTCCCGCTCGGTGAGGTCCCCGTACGCGGCCTGCGCGGACGGCAGCACCCTGGGCACGTCGGAAAGCTTGGAGAACTCGGTGATCAGCCGCCGGGTGACCGACGGGGCGAGCAGCGCCTCGCCGGCCGCGACGACCCGGACGCCGTCGGCGAGCCGGCGGGCGGAGGCGTCCTTGAGGAGGAAGCCGGAGGCGCCCGCGCGCAGCGCCTGGTAGACGTACTCGTCGAGGTCGAAGGTGGTCAGGACCAGCACCTTGGCCGCGCCGTCCGCGGCGACGATCTCGCGGGTCGCCTCGATGCCGTTCAGCTCCGGCATGCGGATGTCCATCAGGACGACGTCGGGGGCGAGTTCGCGGACCTTGTCGACCGCCTGACGGCCGTTGACGGCCTCGCCGACGACCTCGATGTCCGGCATCGCGTTGAGCAGCACCGAGAAGCCCTCGCGGACCATCATCTGGTCGTCCGCGATCAGCACGCGAATGGTCATGCGTCACCCTCGTTCACCGCGGCGACCGGCAGGAACACCGCGACCTCGTAGCCGCCGTCCTCGGTCGGCCCGGCGGTCATCTCACCGTCCAGCATGGCGACCCGCTCCCGCATGCCGGTGATGCCGTGACCGGCGCCGATCGGAGAAGGCGGGCGAAGCCCTCCGTCAGGGGCGGTGGCCGGGTGACGGGTGGGCTTCACCAGGCTCGCCTCGGGCATCGGGCCGTTGACGACCCGGACCCCCAGACCGCCGAGGACGTACCCGATCTCCACGCGGGCGCTCGCGCCGGGCGCGTGCCGCAGGCTGTTGCTCAGCGCCTCCTGCACGATCCGGTACGCAGACAGCTCCACGCCCTGCGGCAGCTCCCGCACCGCGCCGGTCACCACCTTCTCCACGGTCAGCCCGGCGCCCCGCACGTTGACCAGGAGGGCGTCCAGGTCGGCGAGGGTGGGCTGCGGGGCGTCGGGAGCCTCGTAGTCCTCGGCGCGGACCACGCCGAGGATGCGGCGCAGCTCGGTGAGGGCGGCGACGGCGTTCTCCCGGATGGTGGCGAAGGCGCGTTCCAGCTCCTCCGGCGGGTTCTCCACCCGGTACGGCGCGGCCTCGGCCTGGATGGCGACCACCGACATGTGGTGAGCCACCACGTCGTGCAGCTCGCGGGCGATGGTGGTGCGCTCCTCCAGCAGCGTGCGCCGGGACCGCTCCTGCGCGGTGACCGTCTGCTGGGCGGTGACCTCCTGCTGCGCGGTGTGCCGGACGTGCCAGAGACAGACCAGGAGCAGGGCGAACGCCGAGAGGACCAGCATCGGGGCGCCGTTGGAGTAGTAGTACGACCCGCCGAAGATGATGTCCCCGAACACGGCGTACAGGGCGGTGACGCCCCACATCCACACGGCGGTGCGGGGCCGGGTGCGCAGCGCCACCACCACCAGGACGGTGAGGTGGGAGACGAACGAGCCGGGCATCCACGGCCAGTCGGACCCGGCGCCGTTGAGCAGCGCGGTCAGCGGGCCCGACGCGAGGGACAGCCAGAACGCGCCGACCGGCCGGGACAGGGTGACGACCACGGGGACCGCGCACAGCAGTCCGGCCAGCAGGGCCCGCCCGTCGCCGCCCGGCTCGCTGCCGGAGACGGCGCCGACCATCAGGGTGAGCAGCGCGATCGCCCCCACCACCGCGTGCGGGAGGCGCTCCGCGGCCGTGCGCATCCGCGCGGGCAGCCGGCGCAGGAGCGGGCCGTCCGCGGGACGGCGCCCCAGCGGGCGGTAGGCGAAGGGGTCGTGGAACAGGTCCTGGCGCAGCCCCTGGAGGGCGTTCTGGGCCAGCCGGTACTCCGGGCTGCGGTCACCGTCCCCGGTGCGCGGGGACTGCTGGTGCGTCGTCTCGGTCACGCTCACACGGTAGGCCGAGCGGGTGAGCCCGGTCGTCCCCGCTGAGAGGGGTTCCGGGGCGTCCGTCTGAAGTACTACGCAGGCCACGCGGGGTTACGCCACGGTACGCGCGGGCTCAGTAACCGGAGGGACGCACCAGCCCCGACTCGTAGGCGAACACCGCCGCCTGGGTGCGGTCGCGCAGGCCCAGCTTCACCAGGATGCGGCCGACGTGCGTCTTCACGGTCTGCTCGGCCACCACCAGCCGTACCGCGATCTCCGCGTTCGACAGGCCCTGCGCGATCAGCGACAGGACCTCCGTCTCCCGCTCGGTGAGGTCGCCGACCCTCTGGCGCAGGGGAGTGCGGGGCCGGGGGTCGAGCCGGGAGAACTCGGCGATCAGCCGCCGGGTGACGCCCGGCGCGAGCAACGCGTCCCCGGCGGCCACCACCCGCACCGCCTCGGCGAGCTGCTCGGCGGAGGCGTCCTTGAGGAGGAACCCGGAGGCGCCCGCGCGCAGCGCCTCGTACACGTACTCGTCGAGGTCGAAGGTGGTCAGCACCAGCACCTTCACCTCGGGGTGGGCGGCGGTGATGCGGGCGGTGGCCTCGATGCCGCCGAGTTCGGGCATGCGAATGTCCATCAGGACGACGTCCGGGGGGAGTTCACCGACCTTCTCGACCGCCTCGATCCCGTTCACCGCCTGGCCGACGACCTCGATGTCGGGCTGCGTGTTCAGCAGCACCGTGAAGCCCTGCCGGACCATCTGCTGGTCGTCGGCGATCAGTACGCGGATCATGCGGCGCCGTCCTGGGGAAGGGGGTCGGTGGCGGAAGGTGCGGACACGGGAAGGCGGGCCGCGACGCGGTAGCCGCGTCCTGACCAGGGCCCGGCGGTGAGCGTGCCGCCCAGCATGACCGCCCGCTCCCGCATGCCGAGCAGCCCGTGCCCGGCACCGGCGGACGGCGGCGCCTCCCGGGTGGGGGCGGTGTTCACCACCTCCACCCGCAGGGCGCGCGGCCCGTAGGCGAGGGTGACGTGCGCGGTGGCGCCGGGCGCGTGCCGCAGCACGTTGCTCAGCGCCTCCTGCACGATCCGGTACGCGGACAGCTCCACGCCGGGCGGCAGCGGCCGGCGTGCGCCGGTGACCTCGGTGGTCACGGTGAGTCCGGCGGCGCGGGTGTTCTCCACCAGCGCCTCCAGCCGGCCCAGGGTGGGCTGCGGGGCGTGCGCGCGCTCGCCGGGGGCGGGGTGTTCGGAGCGCAGCACGTCGAGGACGCGGCGCAGTTCGGTGAGCGCCTCGACGGCGTTCTGCCGGATGCCGGCTAGGTTCTCCCTCAGCTCGTCGGGCGGGTTCCGTACGAGGTGCGGAGCGACCTGCGCCTGGATGGAGATGACCGACATGTGGTGTGCCACCACGTCGTGCAGCTCCCGTGCGATGCGGCTGCGTTCCTCCAGCAGCGTGCGACGGGCCCGCTCCTCGGCGGTGAGCGTGGTCTGCTGCTCCAGCTCGGCGCGGGCCTCGCGGCGGCCGCGCAGGGCGATGCCGAGGACGACCACGACCGCTGACAGCGCAACGGTGACCTGGCCGGTGGGCGCGTAGTTCCACGCCCCCCACAGGCCCTGGAGGGCGTAGGTGAACAGCCCCGTCAGGAACAGCGCCTCGACCGACACCCGGGTGGGCACGCGCAGGGCGAGCAGCAGCAGCACGAGCAGGTGGGCCACGACGGCCCACGCGGTCCAGGGCCACGCGAAACCGTCGATCTGGCCGGCCATCAGCATGCGGCGCGTCAGTACGGCGACGGCCAGCGTGGCGCCGAGCGACAGCCACAGCGCCGGCACCGGCCGCCGCAGCGCGAGGACGGCCGCACAGCCCTGCCCCACCCCGAGCAGCATGGAGTAGCCGAGGTCCAGCCCTCCCTGATCGTTCAGTTGAACGGCTCCCACGATGGTCAGGACGACGGCGACGATCCATACGACCCCGTGCGGAAGCCACCGCAGCCACATCGACGGCGGCATGGGGTCGACCCGCGCGGTCAGCAGGTCGTCGCGCAGGATGCCCAGCCACCGCCGTATGTGCTCCGCCCCCGTGTCCACCACGCCGTTCAGACTAGACATGCGGGGCCCTCCCGGTCACAGGGTGGTGTGCGCGGACCACCTTCGACGGCCGCAGGCGCCGCCGGCCTCCGCCCCGTTCCCAGGTGCGGAACGCCGCCCCGCACACCGCGAGGGCGAGGACGAAGGCGACCAGCCAGGGCAGCCGGGCGGCGGCCCAGCCCAGGCCCTCGGGGACGGTGTGCAGGCCGGGCAGCGGGCCTGCCGGGAGAAGCGCGGCGGTGGTGGCCATCAGGGCGGTCTGGTGCCACAGGAAAACCGTCATCGCGGACAGGTTGACCAGCGCCACCGCCGCCCACGCGACCGGACTGCGCATCGCGTGGCGCAGCCGGTCCCGCAGCAGCAGCGCGAGCCCGCACTGGGCGAGACCGAAGGTGACGGCGGCCAGGGTCGGCGGGTTGAGGTTGGACACCTCGGCGCCCGGCACCCCGACCATCGCGGCCGGATACCCCGCCCATGCGACCAGTGCCGCCGTCGCCGCCGTACCGCCGCCCAGCAGCACCCACCCGGACCTGCGGCCGTCCAGCTCGCCCCGGGCCCAGGCCGCGCCCAGCGTGTACGGCACCAGCCAGCCCGCGGCGAGGTTCAGCCAGCCCAGTCCGTCGGGGGCGCCGAGGCCGAAGCGGAGCACGTCGACGTGGAGGACGACGGCCGACGGCCACAGCGGATGCAGCCGGGCGACCAGCGGGGTCGCGGCCGTGAGGACGGCGAAGACCAGCAGGAACCACATCGGGGACAGCGCCAGCTTCACCAGCGTCCGCACGGTCCCGTACTCGGCGTCGGACAGCAGCAGCGCGAGCGTCACGACCGTCCACAGGGTGAGGAGTGCGACGACCGGCCCGAACAGCCGCGCCAGCCGGGCGTGCAGCCACCGCCGGTACGGCGTCCCGCGCTCCCGCGCCGAGGCGTACGAGCGGGTCGCGACGTGCCCGCCGACCAGGAAGAACACGGCGAGGGTCTGGAAGGCCCAGGACACCGGGGCCAGCCAGGGCATGTGCTGGAGCGGGCTCGCGGCGCGCAGGCTGCGCCCGTCCGCGACCAGCGCGGTGACCAGCCAGTGCCCGAGGACCACGCCGAGCACGGCGAAGGCACGCAGGGCGTCGACGGCGCGGTCACGGTGGGCGGGTGTGGCCGCGTCGACGCGGGCGGCGGTGTCGCGTAGCGCGACGGTGAGGCGGGTCATCGGGTCACCTCCTGGGTGTGGCCGAGGACGATGCGGGTGAGGGTGGCCAGGGAGAGGGAGCCGGGGGCGAAGTAGTCGCTGTGTCCGCCGTCGCCGGCGGCGAAGACGCGGGCGCCGTACTCCTCGGACACGGGGTCGGTGCCGAAGCCGACGGTGGTGCCGAACAGGGCGGCGTCGAGGTGCGGGACGTGCTCGACCCAGTCGCCGGCGCCGCGCGCGGCCCACACCCGGGCGCGGGTGCGCAGATCGGCGGCGGTATCGGCGCCGGTGCCGGGGCTGCCGAGGAAGACCAGGTCGTCGACGTCGAGTCCGGCGGCGGCCCGCGCGCAGACGACGGAGCCGTAGGAGTGGCAGAGCAGGGAGACACGGGCGCGGGGGGCGGCGACCGACCGCAGGTCCTCGACGAACGCACGCAGTTCGGGTGCCGCCTCCTCCGCGCGGCCGGTCGTCGCGACGGAGGGGCTGACCGTGCCGGGTGTCTCGTAGCCGAGCCACGCCACGACCGCCGTGCGGACTCCGGTGGGCGCTTCACGGTTCAGCCGCTGGTGCAGGGCGAGGGCGGTGGCGCGGAAGCGGTCGTAGGTGTCGATGCCGGTGTCGGACCCGGGGACCAGGACGGCGACGCGGTCGGCGTGCGCGAGGTCGCCGAGGACCTCGGTGACCAGGCCGGCGCCACGTCCGTCGAAATACAGCAACTGCGCTTGGGCCAGGGCGCGTTCGACGGCCGCGCGGTCCCGGTACCCGTGGTCGGCCGCGGTGCGGGCCGCCTCGGCGGCGTTGGCCCGGTGGGCGGCGTAGGTAGCGTCGAGTCCGGCGACGGCCGGGGGCGCGAGCTGGGCGGGCGGCGGGGCGGGCGCCTGCGGGCCGGCGGCCCCGGCGAGGGGCACGGCCACGGCGGCGGCGACGAGCGCGGCGAGCAGACCACGCCGCAGCCGGCCCGCCGGGCGGTGTGCCGTGGTCTCCGCCCCGTCCGGTCTCGTGCCGGGAGTCCCCCGCTCGCGCCCCTGTTCCATCGTCGCCGCTTCCCTTCCCGTCCGCCCGCCCATCGGGCCTGTCAGGAAGGGAAGTTACGGAGCGTGGTCGGTAACCCGCGTCCCACCGGGGGACTCATCCGCGGGGTAGCTCTCAGGTACTAGGGGTACGACGAAGCTTGCCTGTAGGCGGAGTTGGGCTCACCACGCGAGCTGGGCGATCTCCTCCGCGACGACCGCGCAGGCGTCCGCCGCGGGATCGATGAGCGGGAAATGGCCGACGTCCGGCAGCAGGGTGACCCCGACGACCTCGCCGGCCTTCGCCGCCGCGTCCGCGTACGACTCGGCGACCGCGTGCGGGACTTCGATGTCGGCGCGGCCCTGGACGAGGGTGGTGGCGATACCGGTGGGCAGCAGCAGCGCCGGGTCGGCGTGCGGCCTGCGCTCGGCGAAGTGGTCGTCACCGCCGAGGAGTTCGCGGATGGCACCGCCGCACACGCCGAGCTTGTCGGCGACCTCGAGGTCCGCGACGGGGGCGAGGGCGACGACCCCGCGCAGGGGCGCCGGGGCGTCGGTGCGCCAGGGCGAACCGGCGGGCAGGACGTGCCGGGCGGCGGCCCACAGGGCGAGGTGCCCGCCCGCGGAGTGGCCAGTGAGGACGACGCGGCGCGGGTCACCCGCCGGGAGGTGCTCGCGTATCAGCGCGGGAAGGGCGTCCAGCGCGGCGGCGACGTCGTCGAAGGTGTCGGGCCAGCGTCCGGCCACCGGGTCGCCGCCGTCCGCCCCGGCCGCTCCGCGCCGGTATTCGACGCTGGCCACGGCGAAGCCGCGGTGCGCGAGGAACGCGGCGAACGGGCTGATGTGACGCCGGTCGTAGGGGGCGCGCCAGGCGCCGCCGTGCAGGACGACGACCACCGGCGCGGATCCGCTCCCGCCGCGCGGCGTCCAGAAGTCGATGACGTGGTCGGGGTCGTCGCCGTAGGCCGCCGTGGCGTCCGGATCGACCGGCGGGTGGGAGAAGGCCGACTTCTCCTCGGCGGCGGCCCGGGCGGCTGCGACGTCGTCCGTCATGCTCCAACCTCTCAGCGATACAACGTGGTTCGACCGGACCGGGCGTGTACACGGCCGTTCGGGCGGGACGGTACCAGCACTGCACCCGCCCCTCTCACCAGGAGGCCCCGCCTGACCGGCGGGAACGGGGCCGGAACACCGCCGTCCCGGCCCCGTCGGGTCAGCCCAGCTCCTCGGCGAGTGCCCGCGCGGCCCGTTCCACGTCGGCGAAACCGACGTAGAGCGGGGTGAATCCGAAGCGGAGCACGTCCGGGTGGCGGAAGTCGCCGACCACGCCCCGGTCGATGAGCCGCCGCATCACCGGTCCCGCGTCCGGACAGCGCAGGGCCACCTGGCTGCCCCGCTCCGTGTGCGGCAGCGGGGTGAGGCACTCCACGCGGCCCTCGGGGACGTACTCCCCGACGCACTCCAGGAAGAAGTCGGTCAGGGCGAGGGACTTGGCGCGGACCGCCTCGACCGTCACCCCGTCCCACACCTCGAGCGCCGCCTCCAGGGCGAGCATGGAGAGGATGTCGGGGGTGCCGACCCGCCCGCGCACCGCGCCCTCCGCCGGCGCGTAGTCGGAGCGCATCCCGAAGGGCTCCGCGTGCGAGTTCCAGCCCGGCAGCGGGGAGTCGAAGCGGTCCTGGAGGTCCGCCCGCACGTACAGGTACGCGGGCGATCCGGGGCCGCCGTTGAGGTACTTGTAGGTGCAGCCGACGGCCAGGTCAACGCCGTGCGCGTCCAGGCCGACCGGCAGCGCGCCCGCACTGTGGCACAGGTCCCAGACGGCGTACGCGCCCGCCGCGTGCGCGGCCGCCGTGAGCGACGGCAGGTCGTGCAGCCGGCCGGTGCGGTAGTCCACGTGGTTGAGCAGCACGGCGGCCGTGCGCTCCCCGAGCGCGCCCGACACCTCCGAGGGCTCCACGGGACGCAGCGTGCAGCCGGTCATGCGGGCCGCCGACCCGGCGATGTAGCCGTCCGTCGGGAACGTGGTCGCGTCGACCAGGATCTCGTCCCGGCCCGGACCGGTCTCCTGGGCCAGCCGCACCGCGCCGACCAGCGCCTTGAACACGTTGACGCTGGTGGAGTCGCCCACCACGATCTGCCCGGCCGCCGCGCCGACCAGCGGGGCGACCCGGTCGCCGATCCGCTCCGGCGCCGTCCACCAGCCGCTCTCCGTCCAGGAGCGGATGCGCATCTCGCCCCACTGGCGGCCGACCACGTCCGCGACCCGGCCGGGCACGGCGACGGGCAGCGCGCCCAGCGAGTTGCCGTCCAGGTAGACCGCGCCCTCGGGCCCGTCGAGGACGAACTCCGCGCGCTTGGCGGCGAGCTCGTCGCCCGCGTCCAGCTTCTCCGCCTTCCGTGTCAGCTCAGACATAGGACCGCGCCGTCCACAGCTCGGGGAAGACGCTCTTCTGCGCCCGCTTCTCCAGCCAGGCCACTCCGGCGGACCCTCCTGTCCCGGTCTTGGCTCCCATGGCCCGGCGGGTGGCGACCAAGTGGTCGTTGCGCCAGCGCCACACCAGTTCGGCGACGTCGGTCAGCGCCTCGCCGAGCCGCGCCACCTCGTCCCGCTCGTCGCCCGCGTAGACGGACGTCCAGATCTCCTCGACCTCACGCGACGGCTCGTACTTCCGCGACACGTCGCGCTCCAGCACGTCCTTGGGCACGGGGTGGCCACGCCGGGCGAGGAACCGCAGCACCTCGTCGTAGAGGCTGGGCTCGTGCAGGGCCTTCTCCAGCTCGGCGTGCACCCGCGGCGCTCCCCGGTGCGGGACGAGCATCGACGCGGACTTGTCACCGAGCAGGAACTCCATGCGCCGGTACATCGCCGACTGGAAGCCGGAGCCCTCGCCGAGGGCGCTCCGGTAGGAGTTGAACTGGGCCGGGGTGAGTCCGGCCAGCGGCCGCCAGGAGGCGTTCAGCGCCTCCAGTTCGCGCCGTGAGCGGCGCAGCGCGTCGACCGCGGTCGGCACGTCGTCGCGGCGCAGCGCCTGCGCCGCGGTCTCCCACTCGTGCACGATCACGGTGAACCACAGCTCCATCACCTGGGTGGTGACCAGGAAGACCATCTCTCCGGGATCGTCCGAGAGGGTGTGCTGGAGGTGGGTGAGGACGTCGGCCTTGACGTAGTCCTCGTAGGGGGTCGTCCCTTGGAAGTCGAGATGCGGGGTCTCGGGCTCGTGAGCCTCGTGGGACATCGCTGTCTCCTGAAATGTTCTCCGGGTAGCGGTCCGCCCCTGCCGTTACCGGCACGGGGGCCCCGGTCCCCACGGTGCATCCTGCGCAATCGTCCCCCACCGCCGCAAGGCCCGCCTGCCGAGCAGACGGGCCTCGCTGTGATCACATTCCGTTTTCCGGCCGGTTCAGCCCAGGACCTGGGCCGCCGTGGGCGAGGAGTCCTTCAGGAACTGGCTGCAGCGCTCGTACTCCTCCTGCTCACCGATCGCCTGCGCGGCGCGGGCGAGGGCGTGCAGGGCGCGCAGGAAGCCGCGGTTCGGCTCGTGCTCCCACGGCACGGGGCCGTGGCCCTTCCAGCCGTTGCGGCGCAGCGCGTCCAGGCCGCGGTGGTAGCCCGTGCGGGCGTACGCGTAGGACTCGACGACGCTGTCCCGCTCGAACGCCTCGTCGGCGAGCCGCGCCCAGGCAAGCGAGGAGGTGGGGTACCGGCCGGCGACCTCGGCGGCGGTGGCGCCGGACGCCAGCAGCTCACGCGGCTCGGGGTCGTCGGGGAGGTGGGTCGGGGGCGGGCCCCCGAGGAGGTTCTCGTGAATGGACATGGGTCCAGTCTCGTACATCAGGCGATGCTGCTCCCCCGGCGCGGGTCCGCCTCCAGCGGGGGCACGGCCACACTGCCGTGGGTACGGCACTCGGGGCGCCGGCAGCCCGGTGCGGGACGGCGCACGGTCGCCGCGGCGAGGAGCGCGCCGATCACCAGGATGCCCGCGCACAGCAGCATCGCCCGGTCGAAGGCGGCGTCGAACCGCTCCGGCTGCCGGAACGCCTCCGGGCCCATCCCGGCGAGCAGCGGCAGCGCGGCCACCGCCAGCAGTCCGGCGGCCCGGGCGGCCGCGTTGTTGACCCCGCTGGCCAGGCCCGCCCGCGCGACGTCCACGGACGCCAGCACGGACGCCGTGAGCGGCGCGACCAGGGCGACCATGCCGAGGCCCAGCACGAGCAGCGCCGGCAGCACGTCGGCCGCGTACGAGGCGCCGGGCCCGACCCGCAGCATCATCAGCACCCCGGCGGCGCACAGCAGCGGGCCTACGGTGAGGGGCAGGCGCGGTCCGATCCGGTCCGCCAGCTCGCCCGAGCGGGCGGAGAGCAGCAGCATCAGGGCGGTCGTCGGCAGCAGGGCCGTCCCCGCGGCGAGGGCGGACCAGCCGACTGCGACCTGGAGCTGGAGCGCGGCGAGGAAGAAGAACCCGCCGAACGCCGCGTACACGCACAGGGTGACGCCGTTGACGGCGGAGAACTGGCGGGACGCGAAGATCTCCAGCGGCATCATCGGACCCGGCCGCCGCTTCTCCACCAGCACGAAACCGACGGCGGCGGCGAGCCCCGCCACCGCGGACACGACGACCAGCGGCGACCCGTCACCGGCCCCGATCAGCGCGTACGTCACCAGCGCGAGCGCGACCGCGCCGAGCGCCGCGCCGAACACGTCGAAGCGTCCCTCCGCCGGTCCGCCCGACGACTCCGGCACATGGCGCAGGGCCACCGGCGCGCACAGCAGGGCGAGCGGCACGTTGATCAGGAACACCCAGCGCCAGCCGGGCCCGTCCACCAGCCAGCCGCCGAGGAACGGGCCCACGGCCGCCCCGATGCCGCCGAAACCGGACCACAGGCCGACCGCGCGGCCCCGGTCGTCGGGGTGGAAGGACGCCTGGATCAGCGCGAGCGAGCCGGGGGTGAGCAGCGCCCCGCCCGCGCCCTGGAGCG
Organism: Streptomyces sp. BJ20; assembly: GCF_022869105.1. NCBI lineage: Bacteria > Bacillati > Actinomycetota > Actinomycetes > Kitasatosporales > Streptomycetaceae > Streptomyces > Streptomyces sp. BJ20. The sequence continues at coordinate 190,399 of NZ_CP094918.1, read as the reverse complement.
CCCGGGCCGCGATCAACACGCCCTCGTTCGGCGCGATCCCGCACAGCAGGGAGGCGGCGGCGAACCAGAGCACACCGACGACGAAGACCCGGCGCCGTCCGAACCGGTCGCCCAGCGCCCCGCCCAGCAGGATCAGCCCGGCCAGCGTGACCAGATAGGCGTTGACGGTCCACTGGAGCGCGGCGAGGTCGGCGTCGAGGTCCTCGCCGATGCGCGGCAGGGCGACGTTGACGACGGTCGAGTCGAGCAGGGCCATGCCGGAGCCGAGGACCGTGGTGAACAGGATCCACCTGCCCTGGGGGGACGCCAGCCGGACATCGGGCATACCGGGAGCATACGGAAGAGCCCGGCACCTGGGCAGGTGCCGGGCTCATTCGTGTGCGTGCGTGCGGGCCGGGCGCGCGGGTTACTTGATGCGGGTGCCCGTCGAGCGCAGGTGCTTGCAGGCCTCCAGGACGCGGGCGGCCATCGACGCCTCGGCCAGCTTGCCCCAGGTGCGCGGGTCGTAGGTCTTCTTGTCGCCGACCTCGCCGTCGACCTTGAGGACGCCGTCGTAGTTGCGGAACATGTGGTCCGCGACCGGACGCGTGAACGCGTACTGGGTGTCGGTGTCGATGTTCATCTTGACGACGCCGTTCTCCAGGGCGGTGCGGATCTCCTCCTCGGTGGAGCCCGAGCCGCCGTGGAACACGAAGTCGAACGGCTGCGCGCCGGCCGGCTTGCCGTACTTGGCGGCGACGCCCTCGTTGAGCTCCTTCAGCAGCTCGGGCCGGAGGACGACGTTGCCCGGCTTGTACACGCCGTGCACGTTGCCGAAGGAGGCGGCGAGCAGGTAGCGGCCCTTGTCGCCCAGGCCCAGCGCCTCGGCGGTGCGGATCGCGTCGTCGACCGTCGTGTAGAGGGAGTCGTTGATCTCGTGGGAGACGCCGTCCTCCTCGCCGCCGGTCGGGGTGATCTCGACCTCGAGGATGATCTTGGCGGCCTGGGCGCGCTCCAGCAGTTCCTGCGCGATGGACAGGTTGTCCGCGAGGGTCTCCGCGGAACCGTCCCACATGTGGGACTGGAACAGCGGGTTACGGCCGGCCTTGACGCGCTCCTCGGACACCGAGAGCAGCGGACGCACGTACCCGTCGAGCTTGTCCTTCGGGCAGTGGTCCGTGTGCAGGGCGATGTTGACGTCGTACTTCTCGGCGACGATGTGCGCGAACTCGGCGAGCGCGACGGCGCCGGTCACCATGTCCTTGTTGTGCTGGCCGCCCAGGAACTCGGCACCGCCCGTGGAGATCTGCACGATGCCGTCGCTCTCCGCCTCGGCGAAGCCGCGCAGAGCCGCGTGCAGGGTCTGGGACGAGGTGACGTTGATGGCCGGGTAGGCGAACTTGCCTGCCTTCGCCCGGTCGAGCATCTCGTTGTAGACCTCGGGAGTTGCGATGGGCATCTGTCCGCTCCTTAAGAGTGCGGGGTGGGGTGCTGCGTACTGTCGGCCCTGACCTGGAACCTTGGATGCGACGTCATTGTCGGTCACATCCTTCCAGACTCGGCCGGAACGTCCATCCTGCCGTCCGCCCTGTGGAAGGCGGGGCCGGTCAGTCCAGGCCGAGTTCGTCCTTGGAGAAGGCGAACAGGTACGGCACCCCGGCGCCTTCGCGGATCTTCTCGGCGGCGCCGGTGGCCCGGTCGACGATCGTCGCCACGGCCACGACCTCGCCGCCGGCCTCACGCACGGCCTCCACGGCGGTGAGCGGGGAGCCGCCGGTGGTGGAGGTGTCCTCCACGACCAGCACGCGGCGGCCCTCGATGTCCGGGCCCTCCACGCGGCGCTGCAGACCGTGCGCCTTGGCGGCCTTGCGCACGACGAACGCGTCCAGCTTGCGGCCGCGCGCGGCGGCGGCGTGCAGCATGGCGGCGGCGACGGGGTCGGCGCCCATGGTGAGCCCGCCCACCGCGTCGAACTCCAGTTCCTCGGTCAGGTCCAGCAGCACCTGACCGACCAGCGGGGCGGCCTCGCCGTCGAGGGTGATGCGGCGCAGGTCGACGTAGTAGTCGGCCTCCAGACCGGAGGAGAGGGTCACCTTGCCGTGCACCACGGCCTTGTCCTTGATCTGCTGCAGCAGCGCGCCGCGAGTGTCCGTCATGCCTGTCAGCTTAAAGCCGGGTCCAGGTCCAGGTCGTGGAGGCCTCCAGCGGCTCCAGCGGGGTGACCAGGCGCGGGTGGGTGTTCAGCCCGTCCGGCGGCCCGGTCTGCGGCTCCACGCAGACGGCTTCCCGCTGTTCGTCGTAGACGACGACCCAGTGCTCGCGGCTGGTCACCTTCAGCTTCAGCTGCCCCGGCCAGGTGAGGGTGACGTCGACGCCGTCGGGCATCCCGAAGCAGTCGTCCCACGGGCCGGGCCTCGGGTCGATGCGGCGTCCCGTGGGCAGGTGGTCCTCGCCGCGTTCCTCCTGCCAGGCGGGGTCGAAGTCGATTGTCACGTCCTCCCCGCCGAGGTTGCGCAGGAACCACGGGTGCCAGCCGATCTGGGCGGGGAACGACGAGCCGTGCGTCTCGACGCTCATGGTGAGCGTCAGGGCGTCCCCGGTGAGCGACACCTGCTGGGTGACCCGCCCCGGGTACGGCCACGGGTCCGTCAGGTCGTACGTCAGCACGGCCTCGTCGCTGCTCTTGCGCGCGGTGCGCCAGGGGGCGTTGCGCGCGGTGCCGTGAATGGCGTGCGGGGGCGCGTTGAGCGGCATCTGCCGCACGGCGGCGCCGTCCCGGAACCGGCCGTCGCGCAGCCGCCCGCACCAGGGGACCATCGGGAAACACCCGAACCGCTCCCCCTGCCGCAACAGCTCCACACCCCCGAGCCGCAGCCCCCCGACCCGCCCGCCGTTCCCCGGCAGCACGTCCACCTCCGCGTCACCCGCGGTCAGCGTGATGTGTTCGTTACTCACGCCTCGACCCTACTGGGGCGATCACTCACGTGGGGTACGCCTCCGGCGGGACGGTGGGTACGCCTCCGGCGGGACGGTGGGAGGCGGGCGCCTCCGCCACGGGCGCGGGCAGGGTCCGCGCTTCCGGCGCGGGGAAGACCGGGGCCTGGCACGGGGACCGCAGGGTCCGCCTTCCGGGCTGAACCCCGGCGCCCCGGCGCGGGGTGAGGCGTGCCGCGCACCTGGCACGGCATCTGGGGGCACCTGCGCTCACGGCATGGGGGCTCGGCGCCGGCGGCTGGAACGTGCGCGCCTCGAAGCACCAGGGAGAGCGCGGTCCCGGTGCGCGACCTGGGCCGGGCTGGTCCCCGCCGCCCGGCCCGCCGAGGTCGCCGAGGCGGCCGTGCGGCGCACCGGGGTCGCCGATACGGCCGCGCGGCGCGAGCCCGGCCCCGGTGCGCGACCCGGGCCGCTCGTGCCTGCGAAGTCCTGGGCCAGGCAGGGCGCCCGGCGGGTGGCAGACAGCCCGTCGCCTCGGCGGCGTCAGCGGCGGCGGCGCAGGGCGCGGATGGCGACCACGGCCGAGGCGACCGCCAGCGCCGCTGCGGGGGCCGCCCAACGGAGGGGGGCGGAGGACGCGACCGTCTGGGGGGCCGGGACCGGGGCGTAGCGGCCGCGCGGGGGTGCGTGGTCGACCTCCTCGGCGCTGCGCCCGATCATCGTCCGCCGCGCGTGCGCGGCCTCCGCGAGGGAGTCGTCATCGTCGTCACCGGGGAGCGGCCGCCCGTCGATGCCGCCTCCGAACTCCGCGTCGAGCGGCTCGGGCGTGGGCGGCACGGGACCGGTGCCGGAAGCCTCCGGCTCGGGGGCGGACTCGGCGTCCCGAGGGGACGCGGGTTCCGGCCCCGTCCCGGCCCCCGGGCCGGGCACGGCGTCAGGAGCGGACTCGCCCCCCTGGCCGTCCCCCTCCGGGGCGGGCGTGGTGCCCGAAGCAGGCTCGGTCCCCGGCGAGGCGTCGCCCTCCGGACCGGACACGGCGTCCGGCCCCTGCTCGGTCCCGGGGCCGGAGTCGCCCTCCGGTGCAGGCGCGGTGCTGGCGGCGGGACCGCCCTCGGCGCTGGGGCCGGAGGCCGTCGCCGGTTCGGACGGCGTGTCCGGGACGGTGTCGCTCGGCTGTTGCGGTGGTGGCGGAGGGGCGTCTTCCGCGTCGGGGGTCGTCTCGAAGTCCGTCGTGGCGCCGGGTTCGAAGTCGCCGACCGCGAGCTGCTCGGGGGACTCCGGCGGACCCGGCGTATTCTCCGCCTCGTTCCCGGCCGCCAGCTGCTCCGGAGACTCCCGCGGACCCTGCCTATCCTCCGCCGCGTCCCCGGCCGTCAGCTGCTCGGGGGACTCCGGCGGGGCCGACTCCTCCGCCGCCGTTGCCAGGTTTTCCGCGAAGCGGTTCAGGAGGCGGGTGACCGCCGAGGTGACCGCGTCCTGAGGGAGGTCCGTCACGCGGCCGTCCGCCGTGGCGGTGCCCGTGACGACGAGCGCCGTGCCCGCGTCGGCGGGGCGCGGGGTCAGCCGCAGGGACAGCCGGACCGTTCCGTCGCCCCGGGACTCGGACGCCTCGCCCTCGACCGCATAGACGCCGTCGTCCTGCGCGGACACCCGTACCGACCCGCGGTAGGTGATGGAGGAGCCGCCGATCCGTACCTTCAGCCGTCCGGTGACGGGTTCCGCACCGGCGTCGTGCTGGAGCCCGGGCACCGCCCGGGCGACCCGCGCGGGGTCGTCCAGCACCTCCCTGAGCCGCTGCGCCTCGACCGGAACGAACACCTCGTGCTCCATGAGTGCGGAGCCTACCCACGCCACGCCGTACCGCACCCCCGTCCGTGAGAAGTCGCGGCGCGTCAGTCGCTGTACCGGGGGTGGACCAGGGTGGACGGCGGGAGTCCGGGGACGCGGGTGCGTTCCGCCGCTCGGACGTCCGCCGCGAGGGACGCGTCGGTGAGCGTCCGGGGCCGGGGCCCGGCCGGGTCGAGGCGGGGCCGCGGGGTGTGCCGGTCGGCGGCCAGCACGAACCCCCAGTCGCGGTGGGCGCGGGCCCCGTCCGCGGGCCCCCGGTCGGGTCCGGCCGCGTACCCGGCCTGCCGTCCGCGCACCCGGTACGCGGTGGTGCGCAGGCCGGCCGCGCGCAGGGTGGCGTCGAGGGTCCAGAAGTCACGGGGCCGGGACTCCACCGCGCCCCCGTGCACCACGAGCCGCCCGCCCGGGGCGAGCACCTGCCGGGCCAGCCCGTAGAACTCCTGTGCGTACAGCTTGGTGCTGGCGGTGATCCCGGGGTGCGGCAGGTCGGACACGACGACGTCGTACGCGGCCGTCGGCGCGGTCCGCAGCCAGTCGAAGGTGTCGGCGGTGACCACGTGGACGCGGGGGTCGTCGAGGGAGTGCGCGTTGAGCCGGGACAGGGCGGGGTCGGTGCGGGCCAGCCGCACCACGCCCGGGTCGAGCGCGACGACGTCGACCCGCCGGACGCCCGGATGGCGCAGCACCTCGCGGGCGGCGAGCCCGTCACCCCCGCCGAGCACCAGCACGCGCGCGTGCCGCCCGGTCATCGCGGGGTGCACGAGAGCCTCGTGGTAACGGAGTTCGTCGCGTCCGCTGACCCGCAGCCGCCCGTCGAGGAACAGGTTGAGCGGCCGCCCGTCCCGCCCGCCGGTGAGCAGCACCTCCTGCACGTCGGTGTGCACGGCGACGCGGACGTCCGCGCCGTACAGCGCGTGCCGGGCGGCCCGTTCGAAGTCGTCGACGAGGACGGCCGCCGAGGCGAGCAGCGTGAGCACGCAGATGTTGGCGGTGAGCAGCAGGCGGCGGGCCCGCCGGCTGAGGTCGTGCCGGAACAGCCCGAGGACCAGCGCGCCGCCGACGACGGCGTTGACCGCGCCGGTGATGAGGGCGCCCGTCAACTGGCCGAGTACGGGCAGGAGGAGGAAGGGAAAGGCGAGTCCGCCGACCAGCGCGCCGACGTAGTCCGCGGCGGACAGGTCGGCGACCGCGCCGCCCGCGTCCTGCCGCCGGATCCGCTGGATCAGCTCCATCAGCAGCGGCACTTCGGCGCCGATGAGCAGCCCGGTGGCGAGGGAGAACGCGACGAGCAGACAGCGCGGGCCGTCGGCCCACATCCCGCCCCAGTCGCCGGTCCAGGCGAACACCGCGTACAGCGCCATCGCGCTGCCTCCGCCGACCAGCGCGAGGGTTGCCTCGATCGCGCCGAACCCGGCCGCCGCGTGCCGCCGCAGCCGCTTCGCGGCGAGGGAGCCGATGCCCATGGCGAAGACCATCACGGACAGCACGACGGAGGTCTGGGCGATGGAGTCGCCCATCAAGTACGTGGCGAGCGCGACGAGTTCCAGCTCGTACACCAGACCGCACGCCGCGCAGACGAACACCCCGGCGAGAACCAGCCACCGCCCGGTGCCCTGCCGCACGGGCAGCGGCACCACGCTCCCCGCGACGCCCGGGCCGTCCGCCAGGGGGCCGTCCGGCCCGTCCCAGGTCTGCGTCGAGCCTGGCGGAACGGGGGCCTGCCGATCGATCACCCCAGGGACGTTACGTCACGTACTCATCGCACAACGTCACCCACACGCGTGATAATTGTTTACGCCCGGACGGCCCCGGCGTGGGCGGTGACGCGCGCTCCGACCCGGGTCCGGGTGGCCACGAGCTGGCCGTCCTGCGGGTAGGCGTGCCAGGTGCGCCAGTGAACCTGACCCTCGTGACAGCGGGCGAGCATCGCGGTGAACGCGTGCGGGCTCCCGGGGAAGACCCCTGCGAGGCCCTGCGGGTGGTCGGAGACCAGGGCGAGCAGCTCCTGCGCCCGGCCGGCGAAGGCTCCCGGAGGGAGCTCCTCCACCCGGGCGGCGAACTCGTACTCCCAGTCGTCCACCCGCTTGGCCACACCGAGCGGCAGCGGCGTGCTGCTGCCCGGGATGCACGCCACCGTCTCGGAGCAGAGGCCCCGCTCCTCCTCCAGAAGCACCTGGTGGGAGGCCCCGAGCAGCCTCAACTGGAGCTTGAGGCCGTGGAGTTCCAGGTCAAGGGTGGCCAGCGCCGGAAGCGGCTCGCGGCCCAGAGCCCAGGCGAGATCGGCGGCGCGCGTATCTGAGTAGGCGGTGTTCAGGGTCGTGAGCATGGATCGGCTCCGCAAGCACACAGGGGAGAGATTCGGGTCCGCGCACCCCGGGGACCGGGGACTCGGCCCGTCAGCCCGGTCACCCGGCCGGAAGAGGGTCCGCGGGGAGATCCGATGGCTGCGATGGTTGTTTTATAGGGAATCATGAACTGTGCCGCCACCACAGCGTTTTTACCCAACTTCGTGGGCTTTCCATCCCCTCGGGGGCTCCACAGCTCACGTGTTCAACTCCGGCGTACGCCGCCGGTTATGGCGCAGCCCGGCGCACAAGACACCAACCGGAACCGAATGCTTCACCACCTCCGGAGACACCACAGCGGGGCCCGCCCCAGGTGCGGACCCCGCTGCCGCGGATGCGTTCTCCCGAAGTGGAGCCGCGCTGCCCCGTGTCAGCTGCCTCCACCGCCGCATCCGCCCCCTCCGCAGGACGACCCGCCTCCGCAGGACGAGCCTCCGCCGGAGGACGATCCGCAGCTGTGGCCGCCCCCGCTGTCCCCGGCCCACCAGCCGCCGCCGGAGTCCCCGCCGGAGTAGCTGCCTCGGCGCCTCGACCCCGCTCCGGAGCCCCGGGACGCCCGCGCGGCGAACATCACGAGCAGGACGAACCCACCGACCAGGATGATGCCGACCATCATGGCGTCACCCTCCTTCCGTGTCCCCCCGTGATCCCCCGTGGCATCCCCCCGTGGGTGCCTGGTTCACGGTGTGACCGGGTCATGCCCTCCCCGCTTCCGGGCCAAAGCAGAGTTGAGGAACTCCAGAGGTTCCACACGCACGCGTCGGTGCGGGTGAGTTGAGGACGGCTCCGATCCGGCGGAGGATTGCCCGCATGACCTCCAGTGATCGTCCTCTTCTCAACCGTCGCCTCGCGGAGTTCGGGACGACGGTCTTCGCCGAGATGTCGGCGCTGGCCCTGCGCACCGGGGCCATCAATCTCGGGCAGGGATTCCCCGACACCGACGGCCCGGAGGAGGTCAGGGAGGCCGCCGTGCGGGCGCTGCGGGACGGGCGCGGCAACCAGTACCCGCCGGGGCCCGGCATCCCCGAGCTGCGCACCGCGGTGGCCGCCCACCAGCAGCGCCGGTACGGCCTGTCCTTCGACCCCGACACGGAGGTGCTGGTCACCGCCGGCGCCACCGAGGCGATCGCCGCCTCCCTGCTGGCGCTGGTCGAGCCGGGCGACGAGGTGATCGCGCTGGAGCCGTACTACGACTCCTACGCTGCCAGCATCGCCATGGCGGGCGGCACCCGCGTCCCCGTCACGCTCCGCCCGAGCGAGGGCCGCTTCCGTCTCGACCTGGACGAGCTGCGTGACGCCGTCACCGACCGCACCCGCCTCCTGCTGATCAACACCCCGCACAACCCGACCGGCACGGTCCTCACCCGCGAGGAGCTGGCGTCGATCGCCGAACTGGCCGTCGAGCGGGATCTGCTCGTCGTCACCGACGAGGTCTACGAACACCTGGTGTTCGACGACGCCGAGCACGTCCCGCTGGCCTCCTTCCCCGGCATGCGGGACCGCACGGTCACCATCAGCAGTGCGGGCAAGACGTTCTCGTTCACCGGCTGGAAGGTCGGCTGGATCACCGCCTCCCCCGAGCTGGTCACGGCCGTCCGCTCGGCCAAGCAGTACCTCACCTACGTCTCCGCTGGCCCCTTCCAGTACGCGGTCGCCGAGGCGCTCGCCCTGCCCGAGTCGTACTTCACGGACTTCCGCGCGGACATGCTCGCCAAGCGGGACGTCCTCGCGGCCGGCCTGGAGGACGCCGGACTGACCGTCTACCGCCCGTCCGGCACCTACTTCGTCACCGCGGACATCCGTCCCCTGGGCGAGTCCGACGGCGTCGCCTTCTGCCGCGCCCTCCCGGAGCGCGCGGGCGTCGTCGCCATCCCCACGGCGGTCTTCTACGACCACCGGGAGATGGGAGCGCCGTTCGTCCGCTTCGCCTTCTGCAAGCGTGCGGATATGTTGCGCGAAGCGAGCGACAGACTTTCTGACCTGCGCAATCGGACGTAGTCAGCTAGAGTCCGTCTTCAAACGGATCTTGCCCAGAGCAGGAGCGACGCGAGACTGACCGCTGCCTCGTATGAGGTGGCGGTCTTGTCGTATCTGGTCGCGATGCCGCGGAAGCCCTTGAGCCGGTTGAAGCAGCGCTCGACGAGGTTGCGCCGGCGGTAAGTCTCCCGGTCGAACCCTGGCGGTCGACCGCCGCGGCTCCCGCGCCGCAGTCGGTGCCGCCGCTGGTCGGCCTTCTCGGGAATGGTGTGCGCGATGCCGCGTCGCCGCAGGTAGGCGCGGAAACCGCGGGAGCTGTAGGCCTTGTCCGCGATGACCTGGTCGGGTCGGCAGCGTGGCCGGCCGAGGCTGCTGCGGGGAACGCGGATGCGTTCGAGCAGGATGCGTGCGCAGACACTGTCATGGCGCTGGCCCGGCGTGACGAGGAGGGCCAGAGGACGGCCCTTGCCGTCGCACGCGAGGTGGACCTTGGTGGTCAGTCCGCCCCGGGATCGGCCGAGGGCGTGATCGTCCGGTTCGTCCGGCCGCTGATTCCCCCTTTTCGGCCGGTGGCGGCGGCGTGCTGGTGGGCGCGGACGATGGTGGAGTCGATCTGGACCAGCCAGTCGATGTCACCGGCGGCGTCGGCCCGGGCCTGGATCTGCTGCAGGGCCCGGGTGAACACCCCGTCGATCGCGTAGCGGCGGAAGCGGGTGTAGACCGTCTGCCAAGGCCCGTAGCGTTCGGGCAGGTCACGCCACGAGATCCCGGTGCGGATCTTGTAGACCATCCCGTTGATGACCTGCCGGTCCGACACCCGGGGCCGGCCCGTCGCGGCCCGCGGTATCAGCGGAGCGAGCAACTCCCACTCCTGGTCAGTGAGTTCATGACGACGTACCACTCCACCATGATCCACCACCTGAATGATCTTTGAAGACGGACCCTAGTCCGCACGGGACACAGAGGGAGCGGCGGGCCGACCCTGTCCGCCGCGTGTCCGTCGTATCCGGCGATGGCTGCCCGCAGACGTCCCCCTTCGGGACTCCAAGGTGCCGGACGGGTCGGCGGTGCTCTTCTCGTGAGTCGGACGAGCCGCGTTCGTCGCCGCCCTCGAGGAGTGACACCCTCACCGAAAAGCGTGAACACTTCGGCTCTCGCTGTTCACGCATCGCTCATCTGAGTGGTCGAACGACATTCCGCCGTCCACTGTTCACGCCGTTCAGCACAGTGGCCGACATGAGCTCGCGTTTCAGCTACGGCCACAACCCCTACAGCACCGGGCACGTCATCAGCACGGTGCGCGCCCTCATGCGCACCGGTGGCCTGGACGTGTCCCTGACCGCCATCGCCCGCGGCTGCGGCACCACACGGGCCTTCCTCTACAGCAACTGGAAGACCGCCTCCGCACTCCACCTGCGCGCGCTGCGGGCGGAACTGGCGCAGGCCTTCGTCACGGCGCAGCGCACCTGCCCGAGCGACGGCACCGTTGCGGGCATCACCGCGCACCTGACGGAGGTCGTCCGGACCGTCCGACGTCACCCGACCACGGCGGCCGTCGCACGCTCCTCCCCTGAGGTCTTCTCGGCGGCGTACACGGCGGCGACGGGCCCGCTGACGCAGGACGCGGTGGAACGCATCGGCGACCTGCTGCACCCCCTCCACCCGCACGGGGGCGTCTGGGGCGATTCCGAACTGGGCTCCAGACCCTGGAAGATCCTGTGGATCGCCCGGCCGGCCGCCCTGTGCCCCGACGCCGTCGGCGACCGATGCCGGGAGGACACCCTGGACAACGCCTTCGCCGAGCTGCTGCGCGACCTGCTCGCCCCCTGGGCCCCCGCCCCACGGTGACGACGGCGGACCACCGACGGAACCCGCCTGGACAGGACGGAACGGCTCAGTGCCCGGCCCAGGCAAGCACGGCCCGCGGCCCGCACCTGGAGTCCGCCACACGATCACGGGCGGCTCTCTTCACCACGATGCGATGCGATGCGACAGGCGAACTGCAGTCGGCCACCTGGGCGACGCCCCCTGTCCACGCCCGCAAGCGGCCGGCAAACCGGCCGGGACAGGTATTCCGCTTCGCCTTCTGCAGTCAGCGTCACGTGCCGGAGGAGGCTGCCGCCCGCCTGACGGCCGTGGGAACCGCTGAGGAACCCCTGCGTCGGCACGTCCCGGACCGAGTCCCCACCTCACCTGGACTTGAGTACCGGTACTCATGTCCGGGCAGGCCCGCCGGATCACCCTGGTGATCACCAACCCGCACCGGCTCCAGGAAGGGCCTTCGATGCCGACCTCCGAGCGCTTCCGCCCGCGGCGCCTTCTCGCACTCGCCACGGACAGCTTCCCCGCCCGCGCCTACCTGGGCCTCGTCGCCGTCGGCGTCGCGGTGCTGCTCCTCGCCCCGGACAGCCCGTACGCCATGGCGCCGGCCCTGCTCACCGCACCGCTGTCCTTCCTGCCGGTGGTCCTGCCCTTCGGGGCCGGCACGGTGGGAGGCGGGGCCGCCGAGGCCGGGGCCGCGGTGCTGTGGGGCGGGTGGCTGCTGCTGTGCGCCCTGGTGAACGCCGCCGCGTTCGGCGCGCTCGCCCGCAGACCGGACCGGACGCCCTCGGCGCGCCCCAGACGTACGCTGCTCGCGGCCGCCGTGGACAATTGGCCCGCGCGGGTCTACGTCGCCGTGGTCGCGGCGGCCCTGGGCACCTTCCTGTACGCCGTGCTGCTGTCGCCGGACCCCGGGTTCGCGGGCATCTGGCCCCTCCTCGCGGCGGCGCCGCTCAGCTTCCTCGCCGCGGCGGCCTCGGCGCCCGCCGAGTACCACTCGCTCCCCTGGCTCGGCACGCTGGTCTTCTCCGCCGGCGTGGTCCTGGCCGCACTGGTCAACGCCGTGCTGATCGGACGCCTCGCCCGCAGGATCGGGAGCACGCCGGCCCGCGGCTAGTCCCGCGGCGGGTTGCTCGCCAGCTTCCGCCGCTCCCACCGGTTCGGATGCCTGACCACCACGCCCGCCATGCCGCCGGAGCCGACGACGCGGATCAGGGGGGTGCCCGGGAGGCGGTCGGGGGTGGTGGTGTCCTTGAGGCCGCCGATGCCGGGGTCCATCGCGGTGGTGTCGGCAGCCCAGCCGTCCGGGAGGACGATCGTGACGCCCGCCGCCTCCCCGTACGCCTCCACCGTGACCTCGGGCAGCCGGCACTCGGCGCGGCTGAAGTCGAGCTTCACGCCTGCCAGGCCGCCGCGCGCGATCACCTGTGCGGGGACCTCCCAGCGGCCGGGGCCGCGGGACACTCCGTGGAGGCCGCCCTTCAGCTCCAGGGGCGGCAGGTCGGCGGGGGCCGGCGGCCTCGGCAGGTCCACGGTGAGGGCGTCCAGCTCCGCGTAGGTCTTCGCGGTGAGCGCCCGCTCCAGCCGCTCGTCCAGCTCGTCGAGGTCGATGCGCCCCTCGGCGGCCGCGTCGCGCAGCTGCTCCACCACCGCCTCCCGGTCGTCGTGGGAGGCGCGCAGGCCGCCTCGGTCGTCGTCGCGCGGGGCGGGCTGGACTGTCATGTCCCCAAGAATAGGCGGGCCCGGCGGGCCGGTGGCCGGGCATGAGAGAGCCCGGCCCCGCGACCGGCCACGTGGGCCGGCTTCCGGGCCGGGCTGGGCTCCCCACGGCGTGCGCCTGGCCGGCGCAGCCGCTCGCGCGCGAGGGCGCTTACGCGTCGTCGTCGGGCTTGTCCGCGTCGTTGATCTCCTGCTCCAGGCCGAGCTGCTCGACGAGCCACTTGTCGAACTCGATGGCGGCCCGCACCCAACTGACCGTCGAGGAGACGAAGTGCTCCAGGCTGACGCCCATGCCGATCAGCATCTGGGCCTCACCGATGAGACGGACCGTGCCGTCGTCATGGGTGTGCGTGTACACCTTGGGCCACAGCGTGCGGCGGTTCCAGTCGTCGACGGACTCGAGCAGCTGGGGCTTCTCGTCGATCTGGTGCGGCCGGTCGTAGAACGTCCGGACGGAGAAGATCTGCTGGTCGCCTTCCCCACGGAACATGAAGTACGTGCGGAACTGCTCCCACGGCGCCGCGAGGTCACCCTCGTCGTCGACGACGTACTTCAGCTCCATCTGGTCGAGGAGCTGCTTCACGAGGTCCTGATCCGGGACGACGGGGCCCGCCGGTCCTTGGGGCTGCGGCTCGGGCTGCTGGCCCCCGAAATTCGGAATCGAGGACGGGTCGATGGTCACCGTGAATTTCCCTTCGTACGGATCCCGCCATCCTCCCCCATGCGGGGAGGGGGGTGGCAAGCCCCGACGGGCCTGTCAGCCGAGGGCTGACTCGATCCGGTCAGGTCCGGGGTACCCGGAAAGGCTCCGGGCCCAACGTGCGCGCGGAAGATCCGCACGTCACGTCGGGCCCGGTAACCGGAACCGTGATTCAGAGTGTCTTGCCCGTGGCGGGGCCGACGATCAGCTCGTCCCCGAAACGGTCCACCCGGACCGTGTCGCCGTCCTTGACCTCGCCGGACAGGATCTCCTTGGCGAGCCGGTCGCCGATCGCGGTCTGCACCAGCCGGCGCAGCGGCCGCGCGCCGTACGCCGGGTCCAGGCCCTCGTCGGCCAGCCACCGAAGCGCCTCGGGTGTGACGTCCAGGGTGAGCCGCCGCTCGGCGAGCCGCCGCCCGAGCGCCTCGATCTGCAGCCCCGCGATCCGCTCCAGCTCGGCCTTGCTGAGCGCGGAGAAGACGACCAGGTCGTCCAGGCGGTTGAGGAACTCCGGCTTGAACGACGCCCGGACCACCTCGAGCACCTGCTCCCGCTTCTCCTCCTCGGAGCTGACCGGGTCGACCAGGTACTGGCTGCCCAGGTTGGACGTCAGCACCAGGATCGTGTTTCGGAAGTCCACCGTGCGGCCCTGACCGTCGGTGAGACGGCCGTCGTCGAGCACCTGGAGCAGGATGTCGAAGACCTCCGGGTGCGCCTTCTCCACCTCGTCGAGCAGCACCACGCTGTACGGCCGGCGCCGCACCGCCTCGGTGAGCTGGCCGCCCTCCTCGTAGCCGACGTAGCCGGGGGGCGCGCCGACCAGACGGGCGACGCTGTGCTTCTCGCTGTACTCCGACATGTCGATGCGGACCATCGCCCGCTCGTCGTCGAAGAGGAAGTCCGCGAGTGCCTTGGCCAGCTCGGTCTTGCCGACACCGGTCGGGCCGAGGAACAGGAAGGAGCCGGTGGGCCGGTCCGGGTCGGACACCCCCGCCCGCGAACGCCGCACCGCGTCGGAGACGGCGCGCACGGCCTCGGACTGCCCGATCAGCCGCTTGCCGATCTCGTCCTCCATGCGCAGCAGCTTCTGCGTCTCGCCCTCCATCAGACGGCCGGCGGGGATACCGGTCCAGGAGGCGACGACGTCGGCGATGTCGTCGGCGCCGACCTCCTCCTTGACCATGGTGTCCTTCGCCACCTCTTCCTCGGCCTCCGAGGCGGCCTCCAGGTCGCGTTCGACGCCCGGGATCTCGCCGTAGAGCAGCTTGGAGGCGGTGTCGAAGTCGCCGTCGCGCTGGGCACGCTCGGCCTGGCCGCGCAGCTCGTCCAGCTTCTCCTTCAGCTCACCGACCCGGTTGAGGGACTGCTTCTCCTTCTCCCAGCGGGCGGTGAGGCCGCGCAGCTCCTCCTCCTTGTCGGCGAGGTCGCGGCGCAGCTTCTCCAGGCGCTCCTTGGAGGCCTGGTCCGTCTCCTTGCCGATGGCCAGCTCCTCCATGCGCAGCCGGTCCACGGCGCGCTGGAGCTCGTCGATCTCGACGGGCGAGGAGTCGATCTCCATGCGCAGCCGGGAGGCGGCCTCGTCGACCAGGTCGATGGCCTTGTCCGGCAGGAAGCGGGAGGTGATGTACCGGTCGGAGAGGGTCGCGGCGGCGACGAGCGCGCTGTCGGCGATCTGCACCTTGTGGTGCGCCTCGTAGCGGCCCTTGAGGCCGCGCAGGATCGCGATGGAGTCCTCGACGGACGGCTCGGCGACCAGCACCTGCTGGAAGCGCCGCTCCAGCGCCGGGTCCTTCTCGATCCGCTCGCGGTACTCGTCGAGCGTGGTCGCGCCGACCATGCGCAGCTCGCCGCGCGCGAGCATCGGCTTCAGCATGTTGCCCGCGTCCATCGCGGAGTCGCCGCCGGCGCCCGCGCCCACCACGGTGTGCAGCTCGTCGATGAACGTGACGACCTGCCCGTCGGACTCCTTGATCTCCGCGAGCACGGTCTTCAGCCGCTCCTCGAACTCGCCGCGGTACTTGGCGCCCGCGACCATCGCGCCCAGGTCGAGCGCGACCAGCCGCTTGTTCTTCAGCGACTCGGGCACGTCGCCCTTGACGATCCGCTGGGCGAGGCCCTCGACGACGGCGGTCTTGCCGACGCCCGGCTCGCCGATCAGCACGGGGTTGTTCTTGGTACGGCGGCTCAGCACCTGCACCACCCGCCGGATCTCCTGGTCCCGCCCGATGACGGGGTCCAGCCTGCCCTCGCGGGCGGCGGCGGTCAGATCGGTGCCGAACTTCTCGAGGGCCTTGTACTGGCCCTCCGGGTCGGGAGTGGTCACCCGGCGCGTCCCCCTCGCCTTCTGGAAGGCCTCCTGCAGCTTGTCCGCGGTGGCGCCCTGCCGGGACAGTACCTCCCCGGCGGCCCCGCCCTTGGCGGCGATGCCGATCAGCAGGTGCTCGGTGGACAGGTACTCGTCGCCCAGCTCCTGCGCGCGGGCCTGCGCGTCCGCGACGACGGCGAGCAGCTCACGGTTGGGCTGGGGCGGCGCCACCGTGGATCCGGTGACGCTCGGCAGCCCGGCGAGGACGCGCTCGGCCCCGGCGCGCACGGCGGCCTGGTCGGCGTCGACCGCGGCGAGCAGGTCCGTGATGTTCTCGTTCTCCTGCCCGGCGAGCAGGGCGAGCAGCAGGTGCGCGGGGGTGAGGTCGGGGTGTCCCTCGGTCACGGCCCGGTTGCCGGCGGCGGCCAGTGCGTCCCGGCTCCGGTTGGTCAGCTCGGCGTCCACGTGTCCGTTCTCCTCCTTGGTGCCCTTCGATGACCCTCGGCGTGTGTCTGGCTGACTGTGCCAGCGTCCACAAACTTGAGTCTATTCCACTCAAGGCAGTACCCGCGAGAGGCCAAGGGCTAAGTTCCGGGGCATGACCCTCACGTATTCGGTCGATCCGGGCGATCCGGACGCCTCCTATCTCAGCTTCTGGCGCGAGCGGCACCTGTGCACGCTGACCACGCTCCGCCCGGACGGCACGCCACATCTGGTACCCGTCGGGGTCACCTACGACCCGCAGCAGTCGCTGGCGCGGGTGATCACCAACCGGACCAGCGCGAAGGCCCGCCACGTCCGGGCGGCCGGGGACGAAGGAGCACCCGTCGCGGTCTGCCAGGTGGACGGCCGCCGGTGGGCGACGCTGGAGGGACGGGCGCGGGTGCGCACCGAGCCGGAGCGCGTCCGGGACGCGGTGGAGCGGTACGCGGAGCGGTACGGGCGGATGCCGGGGCCCAACCCGGACCGGGTCGTCATCGAGATCGCGCTCACGCGGGCGATGGGGCGCGGGTGAGGAGCGGTGTGATCATCACCGGAAAGCGGCGGCTTCCGGCCATCACCCGATCCGGCCGATACCCGGAAATGTCCCCTAAAACTGCAGCGGCGTCACCGTGTTCAGGTCACGGTGACGCCGCTGCGGGGGGAAGCACCTGAGCGATCTGTTACGACGGGGGAATCGCGTCAGGCACTGCGGGGGGTGGCCGAGATGGTCCGGGGGGACCGGGTGTCGGGCTCCACCTGCCGGTGGTCCCGCTGGTCCAGGTTCACGAAGATCATGCCGTACCGGACGGCACACCGGACGGGCTTCGGCGCCCCCCTGGGCCGGCGCAGGCACCGGTACGCCCGCACGTCGCCGTCCTCGTCACGGGTGACGACCACGGGCTCACCGAAGACGGTCACCATCAACGAGTCACCGTTGTGGGGGATGGCGGTGACCAGGTCGATGAAGTGCCATCCGGACCGGTAGGCGGTCGCCATCTCACGCCGGAAGGAGCGGTCGTCTGGTGGGGTGGTCACGTCAGCTCCAGACGGTGTCTGCCGGGAAGTAGGCCACGTCCTCGCCGTCGCCCGCTCCCGCGACCCCGGTCGACCAGACGGTGTCGCCCTCCGTGTTACCACTGTCCTGCGCGCCGGAGAGGCCACTCAGCGCGCCGAAGGCCACAACGGCGGACAGGGCGGCGACAAGCACCGAGCGAAGCATTCTCTTACGCATAGTCGGCTTCGTCCTCACTTGAAGGTCCCCTTTTCCCCCGTCAAGTAAGACGATGGCTCATTCGGGCACGTCATGGCCACACGATCGGTGCATCATGTTCCTGCATGTTCAGGAGCCTGGGGGGTGGAGATTTGACAACGAATCGGACCAAAACCGTGCATCCCCATCCCATGACGGAGCTGTGCGCGGAAGGAAGTCGTCTGTACGCGAACGCTCTGCGCACGGGACGTATCACCCGGGCCGAGGTCGAAGCCGCACCCTGTCTGGTCGACTTCGCCCTGCTCCACCCCGATCCGGACGACCCCGACTGGCTGCGCCCCGTACCGCCCTCCGTCGTCCTGGCCCAGCAGCTGGACCCGATCGAGCGGGAGATCACCGAACGCAGGCGCCTGACCATGGACCTGGCGGAGGCATTCGAGCCGTTCATGGCCCTCGGCGTGCCCATGACGGAACCGGTCCACTCCATCACTGTGCTCGAAGGACTCGACCGCATCAACGAGGCGCTCGACTTGGCGACCTCCCAGTGCCGGCACGAGGTCCTCACCGTCCAGCCGAAGAACCGTCACCCGGAGCAGCGCCTGATCGAGGCGCTGGAGCGCGACCGGCCCCTCATCGAACGCGGGGTGCGGATCAGGACGCTCTACCAGCACACCGCACGGTACAACCCCGAACGCATCGCCTGGACCGAGCAGTTCGCCGACGGCAAGGTGGAGTACCGCACCATCGACGAGCTCGTCGAACGCCTCATCATCTGCGACGACACCGTCGCCTTCATCCCCGTCCGGGACGACCGCCAGGTCGCCCTCGAACTGCGTCACCCGGGCCTGGTCCGCTACCTCATCAAGGTCTTCGAGTTCATGTGGGGCCGGGCGGTCCCGCTCACCGCCGGAACTCCGTACGAGACCGCCGCGGACGGTCTCACCGACATCCAGCACTCGATAGCCAAACTGCTCGTCGAGGGCCACGTCGACGAGGCCATCGCGCGCCGCCTCGGCATGAACGTCCGCACCTGCCGGGCGCACATAGCGAAGCTGGCCACCGCGCTCGGCAGTGGCAGCCGTGCCCAACTGGGGTATTTGATCGCCCAGTCGGGCATTCTCGAGCAGGACCACTGACCGGGGGGCGACCAGCATGAGCGGCGACGCGCCACACGAGGGGACGGACGCGCTGCGGGATGAGGCACTGGACCTGTACGCCCGCGCCCTGGACGAGGGCCACCTCCCCGCCGCGTCGGACGCGCAGGCACCCCTCCTGCTCGACCTGGGGCTCCTCCGTCCCGCACAGGACGACCCCGCGCGGCTGGAGCCGGTCGCACCGCACCACGCCCTGCACCGGTTGCTGCGCGCCTCCGAGGACCGCGTCGCGGAGGAGCGGCGGCGTCAGGAACGACTCGCCAAGACCCTGGCCCCGCTGCTACGCGCCCCGGAACCGGAGGAGCAGGGGTCACCGTCCGTCACCCGGCACAACGGCATGGAGCGCATCGGGCAGGTCATCGGCGAGGCGATGACCGACGCCACGGAACTCCTCGCCGTCCAGCCGTACCGCAGCTACGTCAGGTTCGATCCGGCAGTCCACGAGCCCGCAGTCCGGCGCGACCAGGCCCTGCTGGACCGTGGTGGCCGCATCCGCGCCCTGTATCAGCACACCCTGCGTCACGCGCCCTCGCTGGCCTGGCGGTACGAGCGCCTCAGCGGCGACGTCGAGGCCCGCTCCCTGGACGAGATCACCGACCGTCTCGTCATCGTCGACCGTGAGGTCGCCTTCATCCCGGCCGGCCCCGAACGCGCCACGGCCCTGGAGGTCCGCCATCCGGCGATCGTGACGTTCCTGGCCACCACCTTCGACCGGCTGTGGCGCCTCGCCACGCCCATGTACCCGGAGGCGGACCAGCAGCCCACCCTCAACGGCGTCACACCGCGCCAGCGCGCCATCGCCGCGCTGCTCGTCGAGGGACACACGGACGCCGTCGTCGCCGACCGGCTCGGCATGAACATCCGCACCGCGCGGGAGCACATCGCCAAGCTCGCCGCGGTTCTGGGCAGCGGCAGCCGCGCTCAGCTCGGCTACCTCATCGGGCAGTCGGGGATCCTCGACCAGGGGGAATGACCACCGGGGGCCGTGCTCCGTCCAGCCCCGCCTGGGCGATCCGCACGCCCAGCTGTGTGCGGCTCGCCGCGCCCAGCGTCTCCGAGAGGCGGGCGATGTGGGCGCGGCACGTGCGGACGCTGATGCCCAGGCGCTCCGCGATGACCGCGTCCTGGTGACCCTCCGCCAGCAGCGCCGCGATGGCCTGCTCGCGGTGCGAGATGCCCTCGATGCCCGTGTCGGGGAGCGGCGCGGTCAGCGGGATGGCGAGCCGCCACAGCCGCTCGAAGACCGTGCCCAGGTACTCCACCAGCGCCGGGTGGCGCAGCTCCAGGGCCATCGTGCGCTCGGCATTGGCGGGGATGAAGGCGACCGTGCGGTCGAAGAGGATGAGCCGCTCGATGACCTCGTCCAGCGTGCGCGCCTCCACCGCGCCGCCCATCAGCTCGAGATAGCTGAGCAACCCGTGCCCGTGCCGGGCGACATGGGTGTACAGGTCCCGCATCCGCACGCCCCGCCCGCGCAGCGCCATCGCCCGGTGCAGGCCCTCCGACAGCTCGGCCTCGCGCCGGATACCGCCGGGCTGCACGGTGAGCACCTCCGTGGTGCACGCCTGCGTCGCCTCGTCCATCGCGGCCTGGATACGGGCCAGTCCGTCCAGCACACGGATCGCGGGGCCCTCCGAGGCGCCGCCCGGGGCCGGCACCTGACGGCCGAGACCGGCGTACCACTCGAAGGCGGCGACCGCCGAGCCGACCCGGCGCTGACTCGCCCGCACCTCGTCGTACATGCCGCGCAGCAGCCGCGTCATGACCTCCTGCGGGGAGGTGGGGACCAGCCAGTCCATGTCGTCCGGGTCGGGGTGCAGCAGGGCCAGCTCCATCAGGCAGGGGACCCGCTCGGCCTCCCGGCGCGGCAGCCGTCCGCGCCGTACGGCCCGGGAGTACACGCGGTCCCCGGCCTCGCACAGTCGGTCAGCACCGTGCGGATGCTCGTCCGCCCCGTGCCCGGCCATCGCCCATCCCACCCCCGGTTCAGCGTCTTTCCGCAGCGCAACTATGCGCGGCCGGAACCTGCTGTGCAACACGGGACCGGCCACCGCGCCGGCCCAGGGGCGGGCGGATGGCCGGATTCGTACGCAGGTGTACGGGAGTTACTTGAGCCCGATCTCCGCGCAGGCGTCCTTGAACTCGCCGGTGCAGATGTCGGCCACCTCGTAGAAGCCGTCGGCGATGACGGTGTCCTGCAGGCTGTCCTGGGTCAGCGCGACCACCGGGACCAGCTGCGCCGGGATGTCCTGCTCGGTGGGGCTGTCGACACGGTCGCGGGTGAGCGCGTCGAACTGGATGTCCCGGCCCTGGACCTTCGCCACGGCCATCTCCGCGGCGTTCTCCGCCTCTTCGGGGTAGGACTTGTAGACGCTCATGTACTGCTCGCCGGTCACGATCCGCTGCACCGCGGCGAGTTCCGCGTCCTGGCCGGTGATGGGCGGCAGCTTGGTCACGCCCGCGGCGCGCAGCGCCTTGACGATGCCGCCCGCCATGCCGTCGTTGGCGGAGTACACGCCCTCGATGTTCTCCAGGCCGATCTCGGTGATCGCCTCTTTCATGTTCTTCTCGGCGTTCTTCGGGTCCCAGTCCTTGGTGTCGAAGGACTTGGCGATGGTGACCTTGCCCTTGAGCTCGGAGAGCGCGCCGGCCTTGAACTGCTTGGCGTTGGGGTCGGTGGACGAGCCGTTCATCATCACGATCTTGTCGGTGATGGACAGGTCGTCGCCCAGCGCCTCCAGCAGGGAGCGTCCCTGCACCTCGCCCACGAGGGAGTTGTCGAAGGAGATGTACGCGTCGATCGGGCCCTCGGCCAGCCGGTCGTAGGCGATGACCGGGATGCCGGCCTCCTTCGCCTTGGTGACGCTCTCCGCGATGCCGTGCGCGTCCACCGCGTCCAGCACGATGACGTCGACCTTCTTGTCGATCATGCGCTGCATCTGGCCGGCCTGCTTGTCCGCGTCCGCCTCGGCGTTGGCGTACTCGACCTTGCCCTTGTTGTCCGTGAGCGACTCGACCTTCTTCTTGAACATGGGGTAGTCCCACTGCTCGTAGCGCGTGTTGGCCTTCTCCGGGAGGAGCAGGCCCACCGTGATGTCGTCGCCCTTGACCGGGCTGGCGTCGTCGCTGCTGCCCGTCGCGTCGAGCATGCCGCAGCCGGCGAGCGTGACGGACATGGAGACGGCGGCCACGGATATGGCGATACGACGCATGCGAGGGCTCACTTCAGGTGCGTTTTGGACGTGGGCACAGCTTTGCGGCCCATGTGACTGAAAAGCCAACGCTTCGGCGTCCACCGCGTCAAGAGGCAGCCACCTAACGAGATGAACACGACACGGTGCGCTGAACTCGTGAAAGTCCTGCGGACACGCTGCGGGGATCACCTGGACACGCAGGCATACCATAGCCACAGGTGTGCTCGTGGATAAGAGAAGGGGCCCGTGGGTTCTGCGAACCCATGGGCCCCTCTTCGCCTTCGCGCGCCGTCAGTCGGACTGCTGCTGGCGCTTGGGACGCCAGACCACCAGCGCGCTGGTCTGCTGCACCTCCTGGTAAGGCACCAGGTCACGGCGGTACGAGGCGTGCACGGCGGCCTCGCGCTGACGCATGGCCGCCGCCGCGCCGTCGAGCGCGTCCTCCAGCTCGGCCACACGGGCCTGGAGGGCGGCGACCTGGTTCTCCAGTTCGATGATGCGCTTGATTCCGGCCAGGTTGATGCCCTCGTCCTGTGACAACTGCTGCACCTGACGGAGCAGTTCGATGTCACGGGCCGAGTAGCGCCGGCCACGGCCCGCCGTACGGTCCGGCGACACGAGTCCCAGACGGTCGTACTGACGCAGCGTCTGCGGGTGCAGACCGGAGAGCTGGGCCGCCACCGAAATGACGTAGACCGGGGTGTCCTGGGTCAGTTCGTACGGGTTGCGTCGACGGCCGTCCATCGCATCAAGCTCCCTTCGCGGCCTGGAACAGCTCCGCCCGCGGATCCTGGTCCGCGGTCGCCTCGCGATACGCCTCCAGGGCGTCACGAGCCTTCCCCGACAGGTCCTTGGGAACACTCACCTCTACGGTGACCAGCAGATCACCGCGGGTGCCGTCCTTGCGGACCGCTCCCTTGCCGCGGGCGCGCATGGTGCGCCCGTTGGGTGTGCCCGGCGGCAGCTTCAGCGTGACCGGTGGACCGCCCAGCGTCGGGACCCGGATCTCGCCCCCGAGGGCCGCCTCGGGGTACGTCACCGGCACCGTGACCGTCAGGTTGTCGCCCTTGCGGCCGAACACCGGGTGGGCGCCGACGTGCACGACGACGTACAGGTCGCCCGCG
Organism: Streptomyces sp. BJ20; assembly: GCF_022869105.1. Lineage (NCBI taxonomy): Bacteria > Bacillati > Actinomycetota > Actinomycetes > Kitasatosporales > Streptomycetaceae > Streptomyces > Streptomyces sp. BJ20. Next base: position 167,606 of record NZ_CP094918.1, on the reverse strand, counting down.
GGACCGCCGCGCTCGCCCGGCGCGCCCTTGCCGCGCAACCGGATCCGCTGGCCGTCGCTGACCCCCGCGGGGATGCGCACCTGCATCGTCCGCGAGGACTTGGCCCGCCCGCTGCCCTTGCAGACCTCGCAGGGCTCCTCCGCGATCAGGCCGCGGCCCTTGCAGTCCGGGCAGGGGTCGGTCAGCGAGAAGCCGCCGCCGGAGCCCCGCGCCACCTGTCCGGTGCCGACACAGGTCGGGCACACGCGCGGCGTGCCGTTCTTGTCGCCGGTGCCCGAACAGGCCTTGCAGGGCGACTGCGACGACATCCGCAGCGGGACGGTCGCGCCCTCGATGGCCTCGGTGAAGCTGAGCGTCACCTCGGACTCGATGTCCTGGCCCCGGCGCGGCTGGGTCCGGGTGGTCCCCGGGCCGCCCCGGTTGAACAGGCCCCCGAAGACGTCACCGAGGCCGCCGCCGAAGCCGCCCGCCTGGCCGCCGGCCTGACCCCCGAAGAGGTCGCCCAGGTCGAAGTTGAAGGAGCCGCCGCCCGCGCCCGGCCCCGGTCGGAACCCGCCGTTGCCGAAGAGGGCGCGCGCCTCGTCGTACTCCTTGCGCTTCTTGGGGTCGCCGAGGACGTCGTTCGCCTCGGAGATCTCCTTGAACCGCTCCTCCGCCTTGGTGTTCCCCTTGTTGGCGTCCGGGTGGTACTCGCGGGCGAGCTTCCGGTACGCCTTCTTGATCTCGGCCTCGGTGGCGTCCTTGGGGACGCCGAGGACCTTGTAGTAGTCCTTCTCGATGAAGTCCTTGGTGCTCATCCCCGACGTCCCTCCTTCCCTGCGTCAGCTATAACGTCAGCCCTCCTCCGGGCCACCGCTCTCCTTGTTCTCCCCGTCGGCCTGCGCCTCGGAGCCCTCCTCGGCCGGCAGGGCCGTCTGCGCGCCGGGCTGCGGCTCGGCGACGGCCACCCGCGCGGGGCGGATGGTGCGCTCGCCGATGCGGTACCCCGGCTGCAGAATCGCCACGCACGTCGTCTCGGTGACGTCCGGCGCGTAGGAGTGCATCAGGGCCTCGTGGATCGTCGGGTCGAAGGGCTCGCCCTCCTTGCCGAACTGCTGGAGGCCCAGCTTGGCCACCGTGGTCTCCAGCGACTCGGCGACCGACTTGAAGCCGCCCACCAGCTCGCCGTGCTCACGGGCCCGGCCGATGTCGTCGAGTACCGGGAGCACTTCGGTCAGGAGATTCGCCACGGCGGTCTCCTTCACGGCCGCCCGGTCCCGCTCGACACGGCGGCGGTAGTTCTGGAACTCGGCCTGGAGGCGCTGGAGGTCCGCGGTGCGCTCGTTCAGCGCGCTGCGGGTCTGGTCCAGCTGGGCCACCAGAGCGGCGTTCTGCTCGGTGTCCCCGGCCGGGGCCGCCTCTTCCTCGGGAGAGGGAGCGGCGGCCTGCGGCTCGGCGTCGTCGGACGGTGCGCCGGAAGGGACATCGGGCTGCTGCTCGTCGAAGCCCGGGGTCTCTTCCGTCACGCCGCACCGTCCTTCCGGTCCTCGTCGACGATCTCGGCGTCGACGACGTCGTCGTCGGCCTTGGCCTCACCGGCACCGGCGGAGGCGCCGCCCGCGGCCTGCGCGCCCTGGGCGTCGGCGTACATCGCCTGGCCCAGCTTCTGCGAGACGGCGGCGACCTTCTCGGTGGCCGTGCGGATCTCGGCGGTGTCCTCGCCCTTGAGCTTCTCCTTCAGCTCGGCGACGGCGGCCTCGACCTCGGTCTTGATCTCGCCGGGCACCTTGTCCGCGTTGTCCGTGAGGAACTTCTCGGTCTGGTAGACGAGCTGCTCGCCCTGGTTGCGGGACTCGGCGGCCTCGCGGCGGGCGTGGTCCTCCTCCGCGTACTTCTCGGCCTCCTGGCGCATGCGCTCGACCTCGTCCTTCGGGAGCGACGAACCGCCGGTGACGGTCATCTTCTGCTCCTTGCCGGTGCCGAGGTCCTTCGCCGTGACGTGCATGATGCCGTTGGCGTCGATGTCGAAGGAGACCTCGATCTGCGGGACGCCACGCGGCGCCGGCGGCAGACCGGTCAGCTCGAACATGCCGAGCTTCTTGTTGTACGCCGCGATCTCGCGCTCGCCCTGGTAGACCTGGATCTGCACCGACGGCTGGTTGTCCTCGGCCGTCGTGAAGATCTCGGAGCGCTTGGTCGGGATCGTGGTGTTGCGCTCGATCAGCTTGGTCATGATGCCGCCCTTGGTCTCGATGCCGAGGGACAGCGGGGTGACGTCCAGCAGGAGGACGTCCTTGACCTCGCCCTTGAGGACACCGGCCTGGAGCGCGGCGCCGATGGAGACGACCTCGTCCGGGTTGACGCCCTTGTTGGCCTCCTTGCCGCCGGTCAGGTCCCTGACCAGTTCGGCGACGGCGGGCATACGGGTCGAGCCGCCGACCAGGACGACGTGGTCGATCTCGCTGACGGAGATGCCGGCGTCCTTGATCACGTTGTTGAACGGGGTCTTGCAGCGCTCGAGCAGGTCCGCGGTCAGCTGCTGGAACTGGGCGCGGGTCAGCTTCTCGTCGAGGTGCAGGGGGCCCTCGGCGGAGGCGGTGATGTAGGGGAGGTTGATCGACGTCTCGGTGGACGAGGACAGCTCGATCTTCGCCTTCTCGGCGGCCTCACGCAGACGCTGCAGCGCCATCTTGTCCTTGGCCAGGTCCACGCCGTGACCGGCCTGGAACTGCTTGACCAGGTAGTCGACGACGCGCTGGTCCCAGTCGTCACCACCGAGGTTGTTGTCACCGTTGGTGGCCTTCACCTCGACGACACCGTCGCCGATCTCCAGGAGGGAGACGTCGAAGGTACCGCCACCGAGGTCGAAGACGAGGATCGTCTGGTCGTCCTTGTCGAGGCCGTACGCCAGGGCGGCGGCCGTCGGCTCGTTGACGATGCGCAGCACGTTCAGACCGGCGATCTCGCCGGCCTCCTTGGTCGCCTGGCGCTCGGCGTCGTTGAAGTACGCCGGGACGGTGATGACCGCGTCGGTCACCTTCTCGCCCAGGTACGCCTCGGCGTCCCGCTTCAGCTTCTGCAGCACGAACGCGCTGATCTGCTGCGGGTTGAAGTCCTTGCCGTCCAGGTTGATCTTCCAGTCGGTGCCCATGTGGCGCTTGACCGACCGGATGGTCCTGTCGACGTTGGTCACGGCCTGACGCTTGGCCACCTCACCGACCAGCACCTCACCGTTCTTGGCGAAGGCGACGACGGAAGGCGTGGTCCTGGCGCCCTCGGCGTTGGTGATGACGGTGGGCTCGCCGCCCTCCAGAACGCTGACGACGGAGTTAGTCGTGCCCAGGTCGATGCCGACCGCACGTGCCATTTCGATTCCTCCAGCTGACTTGAGTGGAACAGACTCAAGCATGCATGACGGCCGCCATCGGGTCAACAGAGCTGAGTCGAGCGGACTCAACTCTTATCCGCTCCTTACACGCAACCGCTCGCTGACCTGCGGCGACGCGCTGGCGACACGTTGACGCGGACGGAAAACAGGGGTGACGGGACGCCTCACGAGCACCAGGACGGGCACCGCGGCGGCCGCCGCGACCCACCACGCCGCCCCGGGGGACAGCCTGCCGGTGTGCACGCACACCGCGACGAGCACCCCGCCCGCCGACCCGGCGCCCAGCAGCACCGGCACCGCTCGGGGCGCGAGGCCCAGCCGTCGCATCCGGTGCCCGAGATGGTCGGGGCGTCCACGGGTGACCGCCCGGCGGTCGAGCCGCCGCCCGAGTACCACCAGGGCCGCGTCCGCACACGCGATCGCCGTCAGCGCGTACAGCACGGCCGTCCCGGCTCCGATGCCCTGCCCGGCCCGCACGAAAACCGCCGACGAGGCCAGCAGGAATCCGGTGAACAGCGCGCCGGCCGACCCCAGGCCCGCCCGCGCGGGGAACCAGTTGTGCAGCAGGAACCCGGCGAGCGCGGCCGCCAGCACGCCCATCAGCGCGGCGAGACCGTCCATCAGCTCGGCCGTGGCGCACGCGGCGACCCCGAACGCGCCCACCGCGCCGACCGCTCCGGCCAGCCCGTCGGCGTGGTCCAGCCCCCGGAAGACGGTGGTCGCGACCGCGATCCACGCCACGGCCGCCGCTCCGGCGGCCGCACCGGTCTCCTCGTACGGCACGACGAAGCCCGCAGCGACCGCCGTCCCGGCCGGGGTGACCCACCAGCGCAGCCGCCGGAGGTCGGCGGCCAGTCCGAGCAGAGCGACGCAGCCGGCGGCCGCGACCACCCGGCCCACCCCGGCGCCGAGGGGCAGCAGACCGGCGGCGTCGGCGCCGGCCGCGACCAGGACGGTGGCCAGTGCGACGGCCGTTCCCCCGGACAGCGGCAGGGGCCGGCGCCGCCTGCGGTCGGTGATCCCGAGACGCAGGGCGGGGGTCCGCAGCACCCCGGCGAGGAGGGCGGAGAGCAGCAGGGCGGTGGCGGCGGCGGTGATCCCGTAGAGCACGGATATAAGTTAGGGGCGTATGGACTGATTTAGCGTGAATAACACGATCGACTCCGGGACGCCATCACGGGCCGCCCGCATAGGTGACCCTCAGCGACTCAGATCACCCTGTGCCCGGCTACAGTGCGGCCGGAGATGGGGGTAGTCTCAGACGGACTGCATAAGTTACCGCTTAGTAATCTCGGGGAAGCCGAACGGCACCCCTGGCGAAGCCCCCGACAACCCACTCCACACCCTGAACCCCTCGCAGGCCCGAGGAGCCCCCATGCAACTCGCCGCGATCATCGTGTCGCTGGTCCTGACCGTGGTCGGCGTTGCGCTGCTCGCACGCGCGATCGGCCAGTTCGTCCGGTACTTCAAGCTGGGCCAGCCGGTCCCGGCCGGCACCCGGACCGACAATCCCTACCAGCGCAGTGTGACCCTGGTGCGGGAGTTCCTCGGCCACACCCGCATGAACAGGTGGGGCATCGTCGGCATCGCCCACTGGTTCGTCGCCGTCGGCTTCCTGACCCTGCCGCCGACCCTCGCCCAGGCCTTCGGCCAGCTCTTCCAGGCCGACTGGGTGCTGCCGGTCATCGGCGACTTCCTGCCGTTCGAGATGTACATCGAGTTCATCGGTGTCATGACGGTCCTGGGCATCGCGGTGCTCATCGTGATCCGTCTGCTCAGCCTGCCGTCCCGTCCCGGCCGCAAGTCCCGCTTCACCGGCTCCAAGGCCGGCCAGGCGTACTTCGTCGAGTACGTGATCCTCACCATCGGCCTCGCCATCTACGTGCTGCGCGGCCTCGAGGGCGCCCTGCACCACGTCGACGGCTACTCGGCGTCGTACTTCGCGTCGTACCCGCTGGTGCAGGCCTTCGACGGGCTGTCCACCGGGACGCTGCAGAACCTCGTCTACCTGACCGCGATGATCAAGATCGGGACGTCGTTCGTCTGGATGATCGTCGTCTCGCTCAACACCAACATGGGTGTGGCCTGGCACCGCTTCCTCGCCTTCCCCAACATCTGGTTCAAGCGCGAGGCCACCGGCGGCACCGCGCTGGGCGGCCTGCAGCCGATGACCTCCGGCGGCAAGCCGATCGACTTCACCGACCCCGGTGACGACGACGTCTTCGGCGTCTCCCAGGTCGAGCAGTTCTCCTGGAAGGGCCTGCTGGACTTCTCCACCTGCACCGAGTGCGGCCGCTGCCAGTCGCAGTGCCCCGCGTGGAACACCGGCAAGCCGCTCTCCCCGAAGCTGCTGATCATGTCGCTGCGCGACCACGCGCACGCCAAGGCGCCGTACCTGCTGGCCGGCGGCGGCAAGACCATGGAGGGCGAGGAGAAGGCGTCCGAGGAGCAGCTGGCGGGCGTGCCCGCCGCCGCCCTCGCCGAGGCCGAGCGCCCGCTGGTCGGCACCGCCGAGGAGAACGGCGTCATCGACCCGGACGTCCTGTGGTCCTGCACGACCTGCGGCGCCTGCGTCGAGCAGTGCCCCGTGGACATCGAGCACGTCGACCACATCGTCGACATGCGCCGCTACCAGGTGATGATCGAGAGCGCCTTCCCGTCCGAGGCGGGCACGATGCTCAAGAACCTGGAGAAGAAGGGCAACCCCTGGGGCCTGGCGAAGAAGCAGCGCCTGGAGTGGCTCAAGGAGGTCGACTTCGAGGTCCCGGTCGTCGGCAAGGACATCGAGGACCTGTCCGAGGTCGAGTACCTCTACTGGGTCGGCTGCGCCGGCGCCCTGGAGGACCGTGCCAAGAAGACCACCAAGGCCTTCGCGGAGCTGCTCCACATCGCCGGCGTCAAGTTCGCGATCATGGGCGGCGACGAGAAGTGCACCGGCGACTCCGCCCGCCGCCTCGGCAACGAGCCCCTGTTCCAGGAGCTCGGCATGGAGAACGTCATGTCCCTCAACGCCGCCTTCGGCGAGGAGATGGACGACGACGGCAAGGTGACCGAGGAGTCGCGCAAGCCCAGGTCGGCGAAGAAGATCGTCGCCACCTGCCCGCACTGCCTCAACACCCTCGGCAACGAGTACCCGCAGCTCGGCGGCGACTACGAGGTCATCCACCACACGCAGCTGCTCCAGCACCTGGTGGACGAGGGCAAGCTGATCCCGGTCACCCCGGTCGAGGGCCTCATCACCTACCACGACCCGTGCTACCTGGGCCGCCACAACAAGATCTACACGCCTCCGCGCGAGATCATCGGCAAGGTCCCGGGCCTGCGCAACGAGGAGATGCACCGCCACAAGGAGCGGGGCTTCTGCTGCGGCGCCGGCGGCGCGCGGATGTGGATGGAAGAGCGGATCGGCAAGCGCATCAACAACGAGCGCGTCGACGAGGCCCTGTCCCTGAACCCGGACATCATCTCCACCGCCTGCCCGTTCTGCCTGGTCATGCTGACCGACTCGGTCAACGGCAAGAAGAACGAAGGCAAGGCCAAGGAGTCGACCCAGGTCGTCGACGTGGCCCAGCTCCTGCTGGAGTCGGTCAAGACCCCGATCGACCCCGCCGGCGAGGAGGAGTCGGAGCCGGCTCCTGAGCCGGAGCCGGTGAAGTGACACACGCCGCGCAGTGAAGGGGCCGCCCGCGAGGGCGGCCCCTTCACCGTTTCCGTACTCCGTCGGCCGGCGCGGACCGCGGGGCCGTACGGGTCCGGGGGAGGGCCGCCGGAGTTCCGTGCGGCGGGTGACGCGATCGCCGAGACCGAGTTCTCCGGTCCGTCCCGCGACAACCCCTGACCACCCGCCCGGACCTGCCCCGGGGCGGGTCCGGGTACTCCCCTTAGGGGATGTCACAGCTCGGCAGCAAAGCCCGTCCGCGTGGCCGGGGCCCGGCACACGGCCGCCCGGGAACAGGTACGTTCGAGGACGTGGCTGGATTCAGGATCGGACGCGGACGGAACAACGACGGTGCGCCTCAGGGGCGCCCGCCTCACCCCCCGCACGGGCGGCAGACACCGCAGGCGCCGTCGTACGGCTACCCGCAGGCACCGCAGCCGCCCGCCTACGGGCAGGGTACGGGCGGCGGAAGCCCCTGGCCGCAGCCGCACGCCGGTCACGGCGGCCCGGGCGGCTACGGCGCGCGCGGGGGACACGGCGGTCACGGCGAGCCCGAGTACTTCGGTGACGGCGGCTACCCCGCCGGACCGCAGGGCGCCCCCCACGACCCCTACGCGGCCAACAACCCCGGTCACACGCAGGCGTTCTCCATCGACGACCCGTACCACCAGGACGACGCCTACCAGCCGCCCGCCGGCCCCGTCGGCCCGCGGCTGCACTGGAAGGCCCTGCTGAAGGGCATCGTCCTCGCGCCGCCGCAGACGTTCCTGCAGATGCGCGACTACACGATGTGGGGCCCCGCCCTCGTCGTGACGTTCCTCTACGGCCTGCTCGCCGTCTTCGGCTTCGACGGCGCCCGCGAGGACGCCATCAACGCGACGCTGTCCAACGCGATCCCCATCGTGCTGACGACGGCCGTGGCGATGGTGATCAGCGCGTTCGTCCTCGGTGTGGTCACCCACACGCTGGCCCGCCAGCTCGGCGGCAACGGCGCCTGGCAGCCCACGGTCGGCCTGTCCATGCTGATCATGTCCATCAGTGACGCCCCGCGTCTGGTGTTCGCCACGTTCGCGGGCGGCGACGCCACGTTCGTGCAGCTCCTCGGCTGGGCCACCTGGGTGGCGGGCGGCGTGCTGCTCACCCTGATGGTGAGCCGCTCGCACGACCTGCCCTGGCCGAAGGCCCTGGGCGCGTCGTCCATCCAGCTGATCGCGCTGCTGTCGATCGTGAAGCTCGGCACGTTCTAGAACCTGCCTGGTCGGGCCCCCGGTGTGCGTGTCACGCCGGGGGCCGTCCCGGTTCCTGCCGCCTCACACCTCAGGCGTCGAGCACCTGCCCGTCCCGGCGTACGACCGGAGGCAGGACACTCCACGGGAAGTTGATCCACTCGTCGGTGCGCTTCCACACGTACTCGCACTTCACGAGCGACTGCGGCTTCTCGTAGATGACGGCGCTGCGCACCTCGGCGACGGCGTCGAGGCAGAAGTCGCGGACCAGCTTGAGGGTCTTGCCGGTGTCGGCGACGTCGTCGGCGATCAGCACCTTCTTGTCGGTGAAGTCGATCGCGTTGGGGACGGGCGCGAGCATGACGGGCATCTCGAGGGTCGTCCCGACGCCGGTGTAGAACTCGACGTTGACCAGGTGGATGTTCTTGCAGTCGAGCGCGTAGGCGAGACCGCCGGCGACGAAGACGCCGCCGCGGGCGATGCTGAGCACCACGTCCGGCTGGTAGCCGTCGTCGGCGATGGTCTGGGCGAGGTCGCGGACGGCGACGCCGAACTGTTCGTAGCTGAGGTTCTCGCGCATGCCGCTCACACCTGCGTCCGGTGGAAGTTGAGGTAGGACCGCGAGGCCGTGGGCCCGCGCTGCCCCTGGTAGCGGGAGCCGTACCGCTCACTGCCGTACGGGTGCTCGGCCGGCGAGCTGAGCCGGAACATGCAGAGCTGCCCGATCTTCATTCCGGGCCACAGCTTGATGGGCAGCGTGGCGAGGTTGCTCAGCTCCAGGGTCACGTGCCCGGAGAACCCGGGGTCGATGAACCCGGCGGTGGAGTGGGTCACCAGCCCGAGGCGGCCCAGCGAGCTCTTGCCCTCGAGGCGCGAGGCGAGGTCGTCGGGCAGGGTGATGACCTCGTACGTGCTGGCCAGCACGAACTCGCCCGGGTGCAGGATGAACGGCTCGTCGCCCTCCGGCTCCACGAGCCGGGTGAGGTCCGCCTGCTCGACCGAGGGGTCGATGTGGGGGTAGCGGTGGTTCTCGAACACCCGGAAGTAGCGGTCGAGACGTACGTCGATGCTGGACGGCTGCACCATGGATGCGTCGTAGGGATCGATACGCACCCGCCCGGCGTCGATCTCGGCCCGGATGTCCTTGTCTGAGAGAAGCACGCCCCGAGAATACGCAAGGCGCGCGTGGCGACCGAACCCGGCCGCCCCGCGCGCCTGCGCCCTCTGTCTGCGGGTTTCCCTGCCGACCTTGCCCGGCTACCTCTTCTGCAAGGACACCGGCACGACGCTGCGGAGCCGCGCACAGCGCGGACACCGCAGCAGCCGGCCGGGGCCGAGGCGCTCGGCCTGCTGCATCGGGAACGAGGCGGCGGTGAACACGTGCCCATCGGCACAGCGGACGACGGTGCGCTCCATCAAGTCCAAGAGTCCCTTCCCCAAGAGCCGCGTCTGGCTTGCTGCCCTGACGACAAAAGCCACGTTACGGGATGAAAGGAACGGTCCTCCAGGCGGCACCCCGGACGCACGCCACGGCCTCACGGTACGCCCCGCCGTGTGCCCGCCGCAGCCGCTTCCACACCCTGAAACACCGTCAGGCCCCCGGGTCTTGGACACCGGGGGCCTGCGATGAGGTACAGTGAGCGAGCGTCCGGACCACTCCCGGTGGAGCGGTTCTGGATCTTACGCGGGTGTAGTTTAATGGTAGAACATCAGCTTCCCAAGCTGAGAGCGCGAGTTCGATTCTCGTCACCCGCTCCACGGAGAAGGCCCAGGTCGGAGACCCGGGCCTTTTTGCTGTCTGCGGTGATCACTCGCCGCGTGCCAGATCCGTGCCAGAACGCTCCTCGGCAGCCTTCCGGGCAGCGGCGGCCCGAGCCCTCCGGACGGTCGCGTCAAGGCCGGCGGCAACCTCTTCCTGACGCTCGTCATCGGAGTGCTGGTAGATCAGCGCGGCCTTCTCGGAGGACTGCCCGGCACGGACCATCGTGTCCTTGAGGGTGGCGCCCGACCGGGTGGAGAGCGTGTGCCCGGTGTGCCGGAGGTCGTAGAACCGGAAGCCCTCGGGCATGCCGACGACCTCCCGCGCTCGCCGCCCCTTCCGCCCGAAGGTGCTGCGCCGGAAGGGTGCCCCCTTCTCCCCCACGAAGACCAACCCGTCCGGCCCCGGCTCGGCGTACGACTCCAGGTGCCACCGGAGCTCCCGGCGGAGGAACGCGGGAAGAATCACAGTCCGGGTCCCGGCCTCCGACTTGGTCCTGCCTTGGACGCGCCGCCCGTTCATCCGCTCCGGCTCGGCGAGGCGGATCCGGACGCGGAGGGTGTCGACGTCGACGTCCCGGCGACGGAGGCCGGCCAGCTCTTCCGGTCGCATCGGCCCGTAGGCGCCGAGGTACACCATGAGTCGCCACCGCATCCCCACGGCATTGGCGAGGGCGTCGACCTGGGCGACGGTGGCGATGCGCCGCTCGGCCGCCTTCTCCTTGCCGGCGCCCTTGATCCGGCACGGGTTGCGCTGGATCAACTCGTCGTCGACGGCCGTCTCCATGATGGCTTTCAGGAGCCGGTACGCCTTCGCGGTGATCGTCTTGGCACCCGTGATCCGCAACCGCTCGGCCCGCCACTCACGGACACGGGGCGCGGTGATCTCGTCCAGGTCCGAGTCCGCGAAGGCAGTCAGGTGCTTGTCGAGGAGGTAGCGGTAGAGATCCCGAGTCAGTGGAGCCAACTCGCGCTCCTCCACCCACTTGTCGGCGTAGGCCCGGAAGCCCACCGCGCCGGCCTCCGGGTCCCTCCACTCACCCCGGCGGATCTCCGTCTGCTTCTCGGCGAGCCAGTCATCCGCATCAGCTGTCGTCTCGAAGGTGAAGGGAGCCGGGCGCATCACGCCATCCGGGCCGGGATAGCGCGCCTGGTACCGACCGGAAGGCAGCCGTCTGATCGCACCGAAACGGCGGCGCCTGCCCCTGCTGTTGGCCATCAGGCAGCCCTCCCGTACCTAGCACGTGGCCGCCGACGCGGCTCCACCGTGTGGGACGTGATGAACTCCTCCACCGCACTCGCCGGGATACGGACGTGCCGGCCGACCTTCACGTACCGGATGCGTCGTTCCTCAATGAGCCGCCGCGGAAAGCGGGCGGTCGTCCCCAGCAGCTCGGCGACCTGGTCCACAGACAGGTAGCGGTCGTTCATGCGGTCGGCTCTCCCTCCGTTCCGGGAGCGGGTTCGAGGGTGGCGGCGAGCCAGCTTTCGGCACTGGAGAGGACGGTTCCGGCGAAGACCCAGTGCGCGAGGACGAGAGTCGTTTCCTGGCCGGTGTCGACGGCCGGAGCGGCTTGGGCGCGGCGCCATTCGGCGCGGGCGTCGCGAAGGGCGCCGAGGGTGGTGGAGTAGCGACGGGACTTGGTGGAGAAGTGGCCGCGGAAGCCGAGCATGTGGGCCCAAGCCCGCAGGCGGAGGTCTGCCAGCTCGGGGCGTGCGCCCAGGCTCCAGGCGGTTCGGATCATGCGTCGGGCGTGGTCGGTGATCCTCGCTTGGGCCAGTTCGGCGAGGAAGCGGATCGGCCGGTCGAGGGTGCCGGTCGCCGTCTCGGCGCCTTTGGTGGCGTACTTGGCGACGTACGCCGCTACGGCCCGCTCGGTCAGGTCCTGGTCGTCGTCGAAGTCGGCAGAGCGAATCGGGCGGACGTCGAGCTGTCGGCCGAAGACGAAGGTGTGCGGCCGGCCGTCGACCTCCAGGCCGTCGACGCGGACGGCAGTGGCGGCGGCGCGGATGGCGTCGGTCAGCAGCTCGGCCGTTGCCCAGGCCGGGGGCGCGGTCTCGCCGCCGTCGGGGCCATCGAGGCGGACGACCGCGTGGAAGTGGACGGCGCCCCGCTTCTGGTACTCGGCCACCTTGGCGAAGGAGACGCGCGCATGGTCGCGAAAGGCGCGTTGGGTGAGGCCGGCTCGCTTGGCGACCTCCCGGCGGAGGTAGATCGAGAAGCGTTGCAAGAGGGCCCCGGCATGCGCGTTCCACAGCACGGCCGCTTCGTAGTCGTACGTGTCCGGGTCGAGGGGCGTGCCCAGGGCCTGGTCCTGGTCGTCGTGGCGGAGGCCGCAACGGCAGGGGCGCCCAACCGAGGGGCGGTTGTGGACCGGGCCGAAGCCGGGGGCGGTGAAGGTGGCGAAGACGCGCGGGTGGGTGGCGACCCGTTCGGGGGTGCCCTTGCCGCCGCGGAGTCCGGCGGTGATCAGGTGGTAGGTGTCGCGGCGGTAGGTCTCGGCGCAGGCCGCGCACCGGGTGGCGCGGCGGTTGTTGCAGCGGACGAGGAGCTGGCCGGCCGGGAGGGCGGAGGAGTCCAGGTGGTGCAGGACGCGGCCGATCTCCCCGGTCGTCCGGTCCACCGCGTATTCGGTGCGGTGGCCGTCGAGGCGTACCGGGCGGGTGCAGCCGCCCAGGCCGGACAGTTGGCGGCCCAGCTCGGGCAGGGTGCCGAGGGAGGCCAGCATGGAGAGTTCCGCCAGCGGAGGCGGAGTCTGCCGGGTGATGATGGGAGTTCCTTTCGGCTGTCGTGACGGTTCGGAAGGGACGGCCCCGGGGCGGCGGGATGCTTGGCGGCTTGTTGCCGCCCCGGCGGCCGGTCAGCGCTTGTGTGCTCCGTTGACGAGCGAGCGCAGGACCACGGCGGCGATGGCCACGGAAACGGCCGAGACGGCGACCGCCGCCAGGAGCGCGGTGAGCACGATCCCGACGACGACCACGGCGGCGACCGCGCCGGCACCGATGCCCACGTACGGGGCGATCGGACGACCGGCCGAGGCAACCGGAGCTTGCGTCTGCTGATGCGTAACGGTCGGCGTCAGCAGAGTCGGGACGTCGGGCAGCTTGGGACGGAACACGACGGATCTCCTTGTCACTCGTGGGTGCCGTTGACGACGTCGACCCCGGAGCGGGTGCCGGACTCGATGGCGGGGGCGAGGAAGGTGTGCGAGAGCCAGAAGCCGAAGAGCGCGATCACGACGGCGACCCAGAGCCGGACGCCGAGGAACTTGATCGCGGCCCAGGCGATGACGCCCAGGACGAAGACGAGCGGCAGCGAGACGGTCACGGGAGCTCCCTCAGCGGATGGCGCAGCGGTGGGTACGGGCAGCCAACTCGGCGGCGGCGCGGCTGTCGTAGTCCGTGGCGAAGCCACAGCGCGGAGCCGTGCAGGCGGCGGTGTGCTTCTCACGGCCGCGGCCGTCGTAGTAGGTGGCAACCTGCACGGGGCCGATGCGGACGACGCGGCGGAAGCGCCGGTTGGTGGTCATCAGAGGGTCTCCTTCGGGTCTTCGCCGGTGAAGTCGGTGACGTGTTCGGCCAGCCAGCGCAAGATCTCGTCGCCCTCGTACTCGTCGGCGGCGAGGATCACGGGCTCGGCGATGAGCACGGCTTCGGTGAGGCGGTTCTGTCGGGTCAGCTCGGCGGCGCGTTTCAGCGCGCGGAGCGTGGACGGGCGCACGGTGGAAAGTCCTCCGGGGTCAGGTGAGTTGGGCGGCGATGGCTTCGGCCAGCGGCAGCGGGACGCCGAGCCGGGCGCGAAGGGTCGAGGTGTCGATGGGCGTTCCGGTGCGGGCGCGGTGTTCGTCGGCGACCTTGCGTGCGAGCGTGACGAGCGCCGGCGGGACCGGGGGCGTGGAGGGCGGAGCCGGTTCCGGCTTCGCAGCGGGCAACTCAGGTGCAGAGGCGGGCGCTTCGGGCGCGCTGGGCTCCGGGGCCGACTCGCGTTCCCCCGTCGAGGCGTCCGCGGTTGCTCCCTGGGCGAGCAGCGTTCCGCCTAGGAAGGCGATTGCGGGCCATCCGGCAACGAGGATGCGCAGCCAGTCCGGCACGTCGTCGAGGTCGAGGAGTCCAGCCGTGGCAACGTTGGCGCCGAGCGAGGCGGTCAGGGCGACGAGGAACCAGCACCACCCGGCCGTTTTCGCCTCACCGGAGCGCAGCCGCCGCCAGGCTGCGACCAACAGCAGGTCGACGGAGACCGGGTAGGCCCAGGCCTTCCAACCGTCCTGTCCGGCGGCCAGCGCCAGGTCGTGCAGGTGGGCGAAGGACAGCGCGGCAGCGATCAGCGCTTGGACGAGTACGGCGTCGATGCGGACGGACAGGGCACGCACAGCGCAGCTCCTTCCGATTCCAGGCATGGAGGGGGTAGGGACGTGGCACGGAACGGCCGTGCCAGCCATGGGTGGGTGCGCTTACTCGGTGACCGGGCGGGCCGTGGCTACGGGCCCGGACGCCTCCACCGGCATCGGCGGGACGTACGGCCGGAAGGGGTGGAGTGCCGGTACGTCGGGGGCGAGGTTCGCCGTGGCGCGGCAGGTGGCCGCGGCGTCGGCGAGGGAGAGGTAGGGGGTGCGGATGCGGGACCAGCCGCCGGAGGTGTCGCCGACGACGGCCAGGCCGGGCAGCTCGGCGGCGATGGCGCAGGCCGCGAGGACCGCCTCAGGGGCGATGTCGCCGAGCGCCATTTTGGCCGAGGCTTCATCGTTCACACGGTGGCAGACGCGGCCGGTGAGCTGAGCGCGGAGCATGGTCGCGCCCTTGCCCAGTTCGGAGCCGAAGCGCTGTCCGCAGACTTCGAGGTAGATGCCGGCGGCCCGGCCGAGTTGGGCGAGCCGGATGAGCTGGGTGACCATCTCGTCCCGCCGCTCCTCCTCCTTCCGCGTGGCGACGAGGAAGAGTTCAGCCACCTCGTCGATGAACAGCACGATCGGGGCCGGGCGTTCGTCCTCCGGCAGTCCCCAGACGTCCGAGGTGATCAACTCTTCCGGAGTGCCGGGCGCGATGCCCTGCCGGGCCTTGATCAGGTCGTACCGGTCCTTCATTTCCTTCACGAGCGCGGGAAGCAGCTCGGCCGCCTGGTCCGGGTCGGTCGCCAGGGCGGAGAGCCGAGGTGCGAAAGGCGCCAGCTCGACCCCGCGCTTGCAGTCGATCCCGACCAGGGCCACCGGCTAAACAGCGAGCCCGGTCAGCAGGTTCCGCAGGTACATGGACTTGCCCGAGAGCGTCGCGCCGAGCACCAGTTCATGCGGCACGGCCTGGTAGTCCCGTACGAACGCGGTCGCGTCCTCTCGTAACGCCACCGGGATCCGAAGCGGGCCGCCGTCGAGACGACGGGGCATCCGCACCTTCCGCAGCACGTCGAAGCCGACGAGCCGCAGTTCGACGACGCCCGGCTTGACGTCCCGCACGTGGACGGCGTGGACGCCCCAGGCGTGCCGGAGGCGTTCGGCGGAGGCCGCCACGTCCGCTGGCTCCTGTCCCGGAGCCAGCCGCAGCCGCATGCGCAGGCCGGTCGTGGTGGGACGAATGACACCCCGGCGAGGAGGCACCGGCCGGACCTCACGGCGGGTGGCCGCCCGGACAGCCAGCGCCCGCCACCGGGACGGCTCGACGGTCAGGCCGCAGGCGTCCATGGTCGAGGAGTAGGAGGCCAGCAGCCGGACCACCGAGAGCGGCAACCCGACCGTGGACCAGTACGCCGCCGGGTGGGCGTGCCGGGCGTAGGCGGCGCCGCCTATCGCAGCGAGCGAACCGCCCAGCTCGGCCCACGTCACCAGATCCGTCACGGCGGTCAGCCCGCCTGAGCCATCGAGAAGGCCCCCGGAGCGACGGCGGTCGCCCGGTAGGCGATGCCGTGCCGCTCCCGGCCGTTGAAGACGCTCTGCCAAGGCCGTGCCACCAGTCCCGGGAGCGAGACCGGAGCACCGACCGTCAGGCCCTCGGTCACTCCGCTCTCCGGGACGGTGACCTGGATCAGCGACGACTCGCCCTCGTCGATGTAGACGACGCCGACGGTCATCAGCGCCTCACCGGTCATCGCGTCCTTGGCGATCTCACCGGTCTGCCGGTCGCGCACCTTCGGCGCCGGAGCTTCGGTGAGCAGGATCGTGGCGGCCGAGGCGTCAACGCGGATCACACGCACAGGGATTGCTCCTTCTGAGAGTTGATCAACTCGGCGACCTGACAAGTTGACTTGCCAAGTTCGAAGCTAAGGATGCCAGGTTGACTTGTCAAGCTGCTATCGCGGGGTTTCACTCCCGGACGGGGCTCAGCTCAGGCGGTAGGTGTCTTCGAGTTCCTGCCGGTCAGCGGGCAGGAGCACGTCAGCGACCTGCAAGGACCGGCCGGAGGCGTCACAGGCGACGACCAGGACACTCAGCACGGGCATGCCGTCCGGCAGATTCAGCAGTTCGGCTTCACTCGCTTCGGGCAGCCGGGCCGACACACGCTCGACCACGTGGTCGAAGCGGACCTTCTTCCGCGTTTCGAGGTGTTCGCGAACACTCCCGCTCAGAGGCTCGTCGGCACCCAGCTCTGTGCCCTCGACCATGCCGGCGGGGAAGTACGACGAGACCAGCTCGACAGCTTCACCGTCCTCCTCGACCAGGAAGCGACGCATGAGGACTTCGGCCTTCTTCGGCAGGCCGAGCGCCGAGGCGACCCGAGCCGGGACAGGTACACGTCCGACTTCGATCAGCCGCCCCGCACCCTGCGTCTCATCGCGCTCCAGCGCCTCACGCCCACGCCGGTCCTTCTGTTCGACGACTTCCGGCCGACCGCGGACGATCGTGCCGTACCCCTGCCGGGACTCGAGCCAGCCGTCCCGCTTCAGCAGCTCCAGCGCCCGGACGACGGTCGGGCGGGACATCCCGAAGGCCTGCACCAGCTGGTTCTCACTCGGTACGCGGGTGCCAGGCGCGTACGTGCCGTCCTCGATGCGCTGCTGAAGCGTCTGCGCGAGGCGCACGTACTTCGGTGGCTCCACTTCATACGCCATGAACGCCGCCTGTCGGGATTGGCCAAGTCAACTGGTCAACCAGCCTAGCGACACTTTCACAGTGACAGTAGGAGAGGTGAGCTATCCCGTCACACCGGCCAGGCATCAGCGACCACGAAGGAGACGACCGTTCCGCCGAGGTGGCTGGGCCCGGAGCGCCAGGAATCCGCGATGGAGTCGACCAGGAGCAGCCCCCGTCCGTGAGCGTCGTTCGCCTCCGGATGCCTCAGCCGCACGTTCGCCGGGAAGCCCGGGTTGTGCACGTCGACGCGGAGCGAGGTTCCCTCGCGGTACCACTCGACCCGCACCAACCACGGGTCATCCGACTTCCCATAGCAGATGGCGTTGGTCACCAGTTCCGAGATCATCAGCGTGCAGTCGTCGATCGAGCAGGCCGGGTTGTACGGGGCGATGAACTTCCGGAACCAGCGCCGCGCACGAGACACGGACTCAGGCTCCGGATGCAAGGTCATCGCGCCGAGCCGCGGCGAGTCCTCACAGGGGTGGCGGTCGATCGTGTAGGCCATGCGTGCTCACTCCTTGCCGCTGCCGTCGCAGTCGAGGCAGCGCCGCTTCGACGTGGCACGGTCGCGGTCGTTGGCCGTGGAGAGCGCCAGCGCCGTTCGGGAGCCGACGCGCTTCCATCCACGCCTCCGACACCCCCGGCAAGCTAACCGCGCGCCCTGTACCGGCCGCCGACTCGTCACGTCGTGCCCCCTTCTCCTCAAGTGGCCTTAGCCACTTTCTGGACAGTGGCATTGGCCACTTGAGAGCTGCAAGCGGTTCGCCGGAATTGGCGAGTCGTCGTCAGGTGAGCGGGTAGCCCTGCTCGAACGCCCAGCGGTGCGGCGGGGAGGTGGCTTCGGCGAACTCCAGGGGACGGTCCTGGAGGTCAAAGACGACGTGATGGACGATGAGGACCGCGGACCCCGGCTCCAACCGCAGGTCGTTCGCCTCCTCATCCGTGGCAGCACGAGCGCACATCCGGTCTTCCGCGTAACTGCCTTGACGCCCCGTCATCCGCTCGACGTACATGAGCGTGCCTTCCTGGATCCGCTCGGGATCCAAGAGCTTGGGTGCCCGCTGGCCGACATCCGCAGCGAACCACGAAGTGGACAGGTTGATCGGGCCGTCCTGGTTGTTCGTCACCCGCCGGCGGTGCACGGCTCGGCGATCCTTCACCAGTCCCAGCGCCTCGACGACGTAGTCCGGAGCCTCCAGCCACCCGGTCGAGGTGATCACCGCGTACTCTCCGGGCGTGTAGATCTTCCCGGTCTGCCGTGCGCGTCCGTACAACTCGCGTGCGCGCCGGTTCACTTCGAGGCTGCGCACGTACGTCCCCGAGCCCTGACGCTTCTCGACCAGGCCCTGATGACTCAGCGCTTCCAGTGACCGCGCGGCCGTGGGCCGGGACACCTTCCAGTCCGCGGCGAGCTGCCGTTCCGAGGGAACCTCGTCCCCCGGTCGCAGGTCACCCCGAAGGATCTGGTCACGGATGTAGTGGGCGATCTGGAGATACTTCGGCTGGGCCTCTTCGATCTGCGGCATCTCCCCTCCCTTTCTCGTCCAAGTGGCCATGGCCTTTGGCCACTATAGGGTGAGTGGCCAACCCGTGAACCCGTACTCTGAGCGCATGACGCGGTTGATCGTCGCAGCAGGAGGAGGGGGCGACGCAGTCGCCGCCGCCATGCTTCACGCCGCCCTCTACGGCGACGAGGACCGGGCGGTGATCCTCACCTATGCGTGGGACCGCCTCCTGATCGACCCCCTCCCGGGACCACGGGGAGCCGACAGCTTCACGGGACTCGAACCCGTCACTCAGTCCGTCTGGTCGGTGCCGGCCGAGGCCCAGCCGATCGCCCCGGCGGGCTCAACACTCCCCCGACTCGCGACGGAGCTCCCGCACACACTGGCTCTGCTCGACCCGCACCACGGCGCCGAGGGCATCACTCGCCAGCTCGAAGAGCTGGTGTCCCACCTGGCGCCAGCAACGATCGATCTGCTCGATGTCGGCGGCGACATCCTCGCCCAGGGCGACGAATCCACCCTCAAGAGCCCACTCGCCGACGCCCTCACTCTCGCCGCCTGCTGCCAGGTCAACGCGCCGATCCGGCTCCTGGTCGCAGGCCCCGGACTGGACGGTGAGATCTCCCCCGACGACCTGTGCCCTCTGTTCGGCACTCCCGTCCACACCTTCACGGCCGAGGACGTGGAGGCGATCGGCAGCATCCTGGAGTGGCACCCCTCAGAGGCCACCGCCATGCTGGCCGCAACAGCCCGAGGAGCCCGCGGCATCTGCGAGGTGCGCGACGCCGGCCTTCCCGTCCCCCTCACCGACGAAGGACCCACGGTCCACGAAGTCGACCTGGACGACGCGGTCAGCCGCAACAGCCTGGCCCGCGCCATCATGACGACCGCCACCCTGGACGAGGCCGAGGCATACAGCCGCGAGATCTGCGGCTTCTCGGAGATCGACTACGAACGCAACAAGGCAGCATGGCTCACTGAACGGCCACCGACGAAGCCGGACCCCGACGCCGCACTGTCTCGGCTCGACCAGTTCCAGAGCGAGGCCCGAACCCGCGGAGCCACCCACACGACGTTCCGCCACCTCACCGAAGCCCTGAACCTCAGCGGCTCTCACAGGGACGCCCTACGCCAACTGCTCATCAGCAGCCGTCCGGAGCAGTACACAGCCCCCTTGTGGCGCATCCCCTCCGACGACTGAGTTACAACCTTCTTCACGGGTTCAAGGCGGCTCGCTCCGCTCACCGCGCGCGGCCCGGCCCCCGGCCGGGCCTGCGCTCCTGTCTCCGCCCCGCTCCAGCCCGGCCGGCGCCCGTGCCGCGCACAGCGCAATCATCCGTCTGAGGTCAGAAAGAGGTACGTCGCGGCTGGGGCGGTCGGCTCCGCGATTTTAGGCAGCCACTTTGGCGCGAGCCTCGAAGATCATGGCCCCAACGTCGTGCCTTACCGGGCAGGTCCACAGACTGCCCGACGCGCCGGAAGCTTACGGGGCCATGATCACTCGCGCCAAAGCAGCTCCAGCCCAAAATCGCTCCGCCGACCTAAAGAGTGGCGTGACCACTACATAACGTCCGTTACCACCCACGAGGCCGGCAAACCTTGAGAATCTCGCAACACGACCGGCTCGCATTTTTTCGATGCACTCTGTATTGCGACCTTAAGCGCGTCATCTAGATTCCTAGTCACGTTGGTGGCGCGAGTTGCATGCTCTCCTATTTCGCGATATCCCCTGGGGCCCGGCTCCAAAAATCGCAGACTCAGCCCCGTCGAGACTTTGATTTTTCCGGCAAGAATTTTAGCGTCACCCTGTTTCAGTAGCCGAGCAGCCCTGCTCAGGATGATGTCAAACCCGAGAGCGATTGACACGGCTTGCGTGCAGAAAGTCTCCAGGTCTCGCGGCTGAGTGTCGGCATCAGCATTGTGGGCCGCCTCGTGACGCCACCGCATTGCCTGGTCGTAAGCAGATTTCAGCGGCAAGCTGCCCGCACCGCATCTGCTTGCGATAAGAGATATTTCGTTCCAGGCGTCAGCAGCATTAAAGGAGGTCACGATCTGTGCTATCTCGCCACTGCTTACATTCGAACCAGAATACCCAAGACTGAACCGGCTCATTTGAAGAGCGCCGCCGGCCGTGCTCGCAACATGCGTGGCAGCCTCCTGGAGCAGCGCTATTGGATCCTGACCGGCGTTCTTGACTATATCCGCTCGGGCTCTAGCCGCCTTCATAGCTCCCAGTGTGGCGGCATTTCGCAGGATCTCCGGCAGATCCGTGAAATGAACGACCGTTCTGCTCACCGCATCCAGCAAGTCCCCCGTCCTGGCACGGATGAAATCCTCCAGGGACGTGAAAGCCACAACCATGAGCCCATTCCGCAACAGGCGGGCGCGGCTATTATGAGCTACATCGGTCAGCATGCGATCGATAAGGAACGATTCGCTAGCGGCTTGCTCGATTGTGCGGATCCGCTGAATAAACGCTTCGCGCGATGACAGAGACATACATACCCCCAGCAAGCCGCTAGAACTCCGTCACCAATTCCAAAACCCTACTGATGCGATAAACTACACGCGAAGGCGTGTTAGTAGACAGGCGGACGGCTTCATTGAAGGCCCGGTCTTCAAACAGGGAGCGCGTCTTTTCCACAACGTCGCTGCTCCTTGACGTCAACGAAGCTAGCCGCTTGTCGTCTACTGAACTTACGGCTACCATTTGAGCGTCGTACATGCCAGCCAACATCTGGTCACGCCAGCCGTTTCCCTCGGGACGCTTGAAGGCGTGAGGTCCCCAAATTTGCTCGCATGCATTGAGTGCCCGCATAAACGATTGGCGAAGTCGATCGATTTCCCGAGCAGCCATGTTCATGTTTGCCTCCATGTAGCTATCCATAGAGGCTCGATAGTCACCAGAGAAATCCCGCCACTGCTCCAGAAGGACCAGGTAACGCAGCACTGACTCTGCATCTTGCATTAGGTTGTAGGCAGAAGACCTATTGTCCCTAATCTTAAGTTGCCGCCGCAAGAATGGCGCCTCAGAAAGCTCCATAAGGAGATCATTCAGTGGGCCGCGGTAGATTACGTTGCGGATCTCCTGTGCATTGAGTGGCTCACCGCCGGAGTTCAGGCGATGGAACACCTCATATTTCGTTGACCGGTCCGACTGTCGCAGGATGGTGATTGCCCTAATATAGGGCCTAACTTTGAGAGCATTTTGAAGCTCGCCTGGCAAGTCCGAGAATCGCAAGCCATTGATCTCTTCAAAGCGAGTTAGCTGCGCTAGCTGAAACTTGTCTGCCATGAAGTCGCGAATCGCGGTGATGCGCTGCTTGCCGTCGATTACGGAATACTTCCCGTAATCATCCTCAGACAGGTATACCGGCGGAACGGGGACGTTCATTAGGAAGGATTCGATGAGAGCAGACTGGCGACGCTGATCCCACCTCTCTCGGCGTTGAAATAGTGGCGCAACGTCGATCGCGCCAGTTTGCGCCATCTGGAAGATGGTTTCCAAAGAAAGGTCAGACGCTTGGATTACTAGAGCATCTTGAGACTGCTTGAACTTCTTGACAATGCCAGATTCCGACATTCCCGCCCCGATCTCAACCCCAGAAGACTTCATTAACTCCATGATGAGTATGCCTCAGGCGGCGCGACACGGGAACGGGTTCACTGCTTCCAGCGGCATGAGTACATGCGGGGGCAGCGTAATAGGCGGGCCTAGTACTGCAGCCGCAGTTGTGACGGGTGGGTCGGACACTCGTTGAGTCGGACATGGGTGGGGACGTCACGGTTGACGATGTGCGGGGCTGGGCGGCGGGGCTGGAGGTGCTACAGGACCGGATCGGTCAGCATTTTCGCAGGTCAGAGCCTCGCCATCGGGCGGGCGAGTATCTGCGGGGGCTGCTGGCGCCGCTGGAGCGCAAAAACGGCTGGACGCTGGCCGAGCAGGCCGGCGAGCGGTGCCCGGACGGCATGCAGCGCCTGTTGAACCAGGCAGACTGGGACGCGGACGCAGTCCGCGACGAGGTCCGCTCGTTCGTACTGGAGCATCTCGCGGCGGATGACGGCGTGTTGATCCTGGATGAGACCGGGTTCATCAAGAAGGGCGTCCGGTCCGCCGGGGTGCAACGCCAATACACCGGCACCACCGGAAAGATCGACAACTGTCAGCTCGGGGTGTTCCTCGCCTACGCCTCTACTACAGGCCGTGCGTTGATCGACCGCGAGCTGTACCTGCCCACTTCCTGGACGGAAGACGCCGAGCGCCGGGCGGACGCGCGGATCGGCGAGAACGTCGCGTTCGCCACCAAGCCCGCCCTGGCCAAGGCGCTGCTTGAGCGGGCGGTGGCGGCCTGCGTGCCGTTTCGCTGGGTGGCCGGGGACGAGGTCTACGGTGACAACCCCGCTTTGCGGGCCTGGCTGACCGGCCAACGCCTGGCCTACGTACTGGCCATCGGCTACAAACACCGACTCGGGCCGCGCGGGCAGAACGCCCGCACCCTGGCGGCGATTCTGCCCGAGCACGTCTGGGAGATCCGCTCGGCGGGCGACGGCGCCCATGGGCTGCGCGAGTACGCCTGGACCCTCCTGCCAGTGCCGGACCGCGAGGCCGCCGACGGCTTCACCATCTCGCTGTTGATCCGCCGCCACCCAACGACCGGCGAGCGGGCGTATTACCTGGTGCACGCGCCGCTCGACACGCCGCTGGCGGAGATCGTGCGGGCCGCCGGGGCCCGCTGGGCGATCGAGGAGTGCTTCCAGGCCGCCAAGAACGAGGCCGGCCTGGATCATTACCAGGTCCGCCACTACCGCGCCTGGTACCGGCACATCACCCTGGCCATGGCAGCCGCCGCCCACCTGACCGCACTCCGCGTCACCACCGGTGAAAAGGGGGAGGTAATCGCGACCTGATACGACTGAGCGTGAACGAAATCCGCCGCCTGCTTGCCAAGGTCGTCCACACCGTCCGACACGAAGCCGGACA
This sequence comes from Streptomyces sp. BJ20, assembly GCF_022869105.1. NCBI lineage: Bacteria > Bacillati > Actinomycetota > Actinomycetes > Kitasatosporales > Streptomycetaceae > Streptomyces > Streptomyces sp. BJ20. The sequence goes on along the minus strand of NZ_CP094918.1, from coordinate 144,053 downwards.
CATCCTGCACTGGTCCCGCTGGCGCCGCCGCCACCAGTACCGAGCCCGCCTCAGCCACTACCGCTGCCGTGGCCACCGGCCGCCATAGCCGCCGTGCAGTCTATGAGTACGCATCACACAGAAGGGGTCAGTACCGACGTGCCCGATTCCAGCCCACTTAAGCTGATCTGCCTTTCGGACGAGGAGCAGAGCGTCTCCCTGTGCGTCATCGGAGGAATGAGCTTCTCCGGCACCGACCAGTACGACGCCCTCCACGCTGAGATTGTGGTCAGCACCGGATTCGTCAGTGGTCGCGTCGAGCTGTATCTCAACGCGTATGACCTCGACAGTTGGGCCGAGGTTCTGGAGTCTCTCGCGGCCGGAAGGAAGGCTACTTGGCTGGAGAGCGGACGCTCCCCGCGGATCATGATCGACCCCACAGAGGAGAACGAGAGCGGGTGCACGGACGTGAGCGTTTGCGACGTCACTGGCTCACAGGTCTTCGTCACCGTGCCCATCGTGACTCAGCCTGATTGGGGCGCACACCGCCAGATGCTTGCGGCGGTCAGAAGCCGATTCCAGCTGGAGCGGTGAGAAGGCCGGGGAGGGCCCACCGTGCCGCCCCACCCGTGATCAGCTCAACGACCAGCCGGACCGCCAGCCACAGCAAGTGCGGCTGCAGTACTAGGCCCGGTTCGCGCACGACTCGAACGACAACTCAGGGTTAGGGCGGAGGAGCGTGCCATAGGCGTGCCAGATCGTGCGGGAAATCACGGGGAACACCGGGTACCAGGCCAGTGCCAAGCCGGCGCCCGGGACCGCATCACCGCAAGTCAGCCCAACAACCGGGCGTAGATCACCCTAGCTTCCCAAGCTGAGGGCACGGGCACCGTCACTACGTGCCGGTCGTCGTGGCTTGGTCTGGTCGACGGCACAGGAAGCGTGGTTGAGGATGGGGGAGTGCAGCGAGGCATGCGCGCGCCTAGTCGCTCGGCGCACCCGCCGTCGCGGCTGACTGCCGTCGGCTGGCGTTCGTGCCACAACCGTGCCAGATGCAGGGGTCAGCCACGGTCAACACCGTTGCTCTGCGGTCGAGTAGCCGTCCGCTTACTCGACCGAACGAAGCCGCAGATCAGCCCGCAGATCACCCAGCCTCTCTCCTAAAGTGGTTGTCCAGCCCGCTCACCGCATCCACACCCGCAGGAACTCTTCGGCCGGGATGGCCTCCAGCGAATCCTCTTCAGGATCGACCGCTTGGTCTGTGAGGAAGCCGTGCTCGTCCTCCAGGTGCTCCCAGCTGTACCGGTGGAGTTGGCCGGCCGAAGTCAGCTCGGCTTGCTTGATGACGATCAACTCGCCGCGGTCGGGTACGGCCTCGATGTACCACAAGCCGCCCTCCTCATCAGCGTGATGGAAGTGGTGCCGCTGGGTGGCAGCTTCATCGAGTGCTCGGAAGTACGCCACGGTGTCTGCTTTGATGCGCTCCAGGTCAACCACGGGACCATCGTGTCAGCGAGCGCACGTGGTGGCCCCGTTCTGACATCCACAAGTGACATCAACGGCGCCGGACGCCAGCACTCCCAGACGGCCTGGCACGGCCAGCGTGGCCAGGCGACTCCGCGGCAGTGCCACGCAGTGATCGAACTCCTAAATCGGTGGTCGCGCTTCTAACGAGTTGGTGCGTGATCACTGCGCCGACTCGGCCTCCACCTCGGCGGCCTTCTGGCGTTCCGCCTCCTCGATGTCGAGGCGCCGCATGAGGAAGCTGGCGAACGCCAACATCTCGTCGGCCTCGTCGCGGTCGTCCGCCTCGTCCGGACCATGAGCCCGAGGGTTGCGCAGTGCGCCCACAGCGCCCATGAACAAGAAGTGCATGCCCTTCCGCTCGCTGTCCAGCGAGCCCGGGCTTGTAGACCGGGTCACCTTGATCCTCGGTGGATTGCCCGCCAGCGCATCGCTCATCAGCGGCATGCCGACCGCATGGCTGCCGAGCAGCGTCTGTATGCGGTACTCCACTGCCCTGTATGCACTCATCACCGCGTCGTTGTAGGAGCCTCGGGCGTACCGCTCGGCAGCGACCTCCGCAATCAGGGGGTGTAGGACGCACTCGACCGTCAGCGGCTTCGGTGACTCCTCGGCAGGGCCCGGGATGGCTGGCGTTCCTGGCGACCAAGCCGCCAGGTTGTGCGACGCGGGCTGAATCGAGAAGGGCCGATTGTCGGCCTCGGTCCGCTCGGGCCCCAACACCTGCTCGCGAATGCGCCAGTAGTCCTCCAGCCGCTGCACGTCAGCGAACGGCCGGATGCCCCGGTCGAAGTTGAGCGACCAATCCAACTGCTCCCGGTTGATGCTTCCACCACGGAAGCAGGTTTCACGCATCCCGATCGCGGCGGCGGTAAACGCGGCCTCCGCGAGGAGTATCTCGGCCGTCAGGCTCGTCGGGAGGCGGCACCCAATGTCTCCGGGCTGCATCCATGGCAGATCACCGCGGTCCGCGGGAAGCCAGGCAGGCTCCATGTCGGCCGCTGTCTGCACCATCTTGATGAATTGGTCGATGGCCAGTCCGGTGCCGGTGGAGTTCGCAGCGCCAGCGATGGTCAGAGCCAGATCCTGTGAGCCCTGCGGCAACTGCGAGAGGTCGGAGGCAACTCCGAGCAGCAGTGCAGGACACAGCTGCTGTACGACCTCCTCGAACTGCAGGCCTTGCGCGTACAACGTGCGGTCGATGTCGTCGAAAACCGGCCAGCGACGGTGCTCGCTGAAGTACGCCCAGATCGCGTCGAGGAGGGCGTGGCCCTCATCTCCCGTCGGGCGCGGCATACCCTCTGGCGCGATAGTCCGAACGATCATGTGCTGCCCCCGGCGTCCTAGTTTGAGCGATTCCCGCAGGCTACTACCGTGCCTTGCCTCGTCGGTTGGGGTTTTGACGCAGCTGATCACGAGCATCGTGCACTGCGGGCCGTGCTGCTACGGGGTGGCGGCGTCGGCGCACCCGTGCATTCCCTCGCGTACAGCAGACCCCCCTGCTCTGTGCACGGCTTGCGGTCTCCCACCGCCTGGCACAGAGCCAGACCGGGGGCGCATCGAGGGTGCCGCCCCTCAGGCAAGCGCGGCAAGGCTGGGCCGTCTCTGGGCCGTCCGAGGGCGCTCAACAGCAGCCAATGACGACCAACGACGACCACCAGGCGCATGAGCCCACCGTCCCTGACCAGCAAAAACTCAGTTCACCAAGATCTCCGACAAGACCCAGGGCAAGAAGAAGCCCACGCCCACCAGGTAGCCTTCGACCGGTCGCCACAAGTGAGGGACAGCAAGTGACACAGGGCAGTACCCCGGACTATCAGGTGGGCGACATACTCCGGGTGTCGTGTGCTCCGACCCCGACCCGGGTTACTGAGGTATCGAGGTTCTATGTGTCGATCGAGTGGCCATGGGGAGAAGTCGATCCCAACTCGCAGTACGGCTGGAACGGCCGATTCGCCCTTCCTGTCGAACCCGACGGCCGGGAATGGTCACTCTTCCGAACGGAACAGGACCCGCGGACCCTGGAACCGGACGACACATGCCTCGTCGGCATCCCGGAGACACTGGTGCGCGTCATCGATGTCGGGCACTACGACCCGCCTATGGACACCGGTCGGCTGCCCCGACCACACACCTTGCTGATCGTCCTTCCCATCGGTCGCCCCAATGTCGAAGGCAACAGCGAAGACGAAGGGGACACGATCGAGCTGGACTCCGCTGCGCCCATCACTCTCGAGAGAGTCCCCCACTCTCCTGACATTCACGGCTGACATCAACGACACCGGACGGACGCGTACACCAGCGTCTTTGTCCTGCCGTCGTACCAAGCGCCGGCAGCAGCCAGAGCGGACACGGATCGAACTCCTTAAGGCGGTGCTCACTCGCCAGCCAGCTCAGGGCAAGGGGGAGAAGCCGGCGGACAGGTCGAGGTGAAACGGTGAGCCCGCGTGAGTGGGCATCCAACCCTGTCGTAGAGCGGATGCAATGGCATGGGCGACATCGGAGGGCAGTACCGGGTTACCCAGGCCCCCGAGCCAGTTGCTGAGGTGAGGCTGATTCGTGGTGACGACGAGAGTCGTCCCAGGAGCATCCGCATGCTCCACGGCGTAAGTGCACGGCGACCAGCACAGTGCCTGGCTGTAGGTGGGTTTGCGTCGCAGCCGCCAGCGGTAGGCCGTGCCGTCGACGACTACGCGCCGTGCTCCCTTGCGTCCCAGTGCCATGCCTGTCCCTTCGATCCCAGGATGCTAGCGAACCCAACTCCTCCAAGGACCATTGCGAGTTCGGGCCGCCTCCGGATCATCCAGGATCACCCGACTCCGGCCGCCAACGACAGAAGCCCACGGCATCCGAACTGGTCGGAGTCGTGGGCTTCTTCCAGCCCGCCTGTCAGCGGCGGCGTTGATCGGTAGACCGGCTGTCCAGACGGTGACCGCGGCTGGTCGCAACGCGGAGCGTGTCCCGTAGAGCTCCGGTCAGGTCCTTCGTCAGGAGTCGTAGGTCTTTGGGGTCCGTTTCCGCCTGGGCGAGGATGTCCAACGCTTGGCCCAGGAGGGCGGTTGCCATGCCGAGTTGCGCTGACTCGATGTTGTCTGCCAGGCGGGACATGTGGCCGCCGTTGTCGTCGGTGCTGAGGAAGCACGGCTTGCCGTCGGGGCCCGTCCAGGGGAGGAGCCGCAGGTCGATTGACGTCGTCATGCTTCCACGGACCTCTCGTCGATCATGTGGTGAGTGGTGAACACCGCGTCGGCGCGGTTTCCCGGTAGCACGAGGAGGGCCGCCTCGACCACGCGTCCAGCGACGTCGGCCGTCTGGCGGGTGATGGCGAGGACTGCCAGGGCGGAGCTGATCCGGAGCGTGGATGCCTCCTCCGGTGTCGGGAGGCGGACGCTGATCTCCTCCCGGACTTCAGCCGGCGGCGGGCGAAGTTCCATCAGGCCCGTCATGATCTCCTCGTACGGGAGTGACTCGCGGAGTGCGGCGGCCGGCGCCAGGTCACAAGGGACGTAGATGCGAGCCAGGCTGTGAGGCTCCTCGCCCTCATGGCCGAGACAGAGGATCTCCGTCAGAGCACTGCCGGTCGGCATCTTCAACAGGGCCGCGAGATGCCCGCGGGCCCGGACTTTGGTGGTGCGGACGCTGACGCTCAGGGGCGCTAGATCCACGATGCGCGTGTCCGGTGTCCGGCCCCCTCCCACGTACGTGATCCTGCGGACCGGACGGCGGATGAAGTTCCCCTTGCCGTGGACCTTCTCGACGAGCCCTTCCGCCTGAAGCACGGCGAGGGCGTTCCGCAGTGTCGGTGTGCTCACCGTGTACTGCGCGGCCAAGTGCGCCTCAGAGGGCAGGCGGTCGCCGGGCTTGAGCCGACCGGTGACGATCCGGTCCCGGAGGTCATCGGCGATGGTGTCGCGTCGCGAGGGCATGGGCTGGATCACCGCCTCTTACTCACACGAGCCGCAGGGCCACGAGCCGGGTCATCGTATGGATGGTCAGCAACTCACCCGAGTCGAAGACGAGTCGCTTCGCTCCGCCGGACAGCTGGAAGAGGTCGCTCACCCGGCACTGCTGGCCTCCGACCTGGATGATGTCGCCGCGCTGCACGGTGGCCGAGGTGATCTCGACAGTAAAGACCGCGGACATCGTGGTGCCCGCCGCGCTCTGCGAGATCGTCTACGAGATTCCGATCAGTCGCTAGCCGCGTAGTGGAGTAGCGGGCTCAGGGCAGGAGTCGAGACGGGGATCTCAGTCGAGGGTGGTCCAGGGTCCACTGGTTCCGTCCTTCGAGCTCCACAGCTGGGGCTGACTTGCGCGGCAGTACTCCTGCGCCCGGTCGTCCCAGGGGAACCGGCCCTCCTTGTCTGGCCAGAACAGTTGCATGATCGGGAACGGAGGCGCCTGGTGGAAGTCGATCCCGGCACCGAAGAAGCTTCGGTACCAGCTCGGGTGCACCGGCCGGACAGCCACCGAGTAGCCGTTCAGGATGTCGTCACGACGCTGGTCGGATTCCAGAGGGTGACCGTTGCGGATCTCCCGCCCCGCGACGTTGAGGACGGACATCATCGTCTCGACCCGCAGGCCGAAGATGCAGACCTCTGGGCTGCGCAAGGTATGCCACAGGCCGATCGAGTAGGCCCAGTCCGCCGGTGCCTCGTCCCCGGCTCCGACACCCATCACGTGCCAGCCGTGGTCGGTCACATTCGCGGCTATGTGACCGTCGCGTTCGTCCAAGGCCGAGGCGTCCGTAAGGGGCGCGCACAGGAGGCAGAAGCAGGGGGAGTCGCTCACCCGAGGAAGGTTACGGCGTCCTGATCATGGCTGTGCCGGGCCGTCCCTGGGCCGTGCGAGGGTGCCCGAGGCCGACCGGTGGTGACCGACAGTGACAGGCGAGGCTCAGGCGTCATCCGGGAAAGGCCAGGTCAGAGCCCTGCCGCGATACGGGTTTCCCCCCAGGGGTAGCGGTCGGGCAAGATGGGGCGCTTCTTCCCACCGGACAGCGGCGCTGTCTGGCATGTCCTGGGGGGACTCCCGTGATCACCGCTGTTTCGGACGGGCACGAACCGGCCTACCAGCTCCAGACGAGCCTGCTCACACTGGTCTTTGGCATAGCGCTCATCAGCGTCGGGCAGATGCTGCGGCGGACCGGACGGCTACCTGCGTATCTCGACTTCAGGCAAAAGACGTTGGGTTCCCTGGTTCCGCAAGAGGGCAAGAGTGCCGGCGTCGGGAAGCTCGGCGCTGCCATGATCGCCGCGGGCGGGTTCTTCCTCTTCGGTACCGTCTGCCTCATACTCGGCGCGCTGGGGATGCTCGGTTCCTGAGGGCCGGCCGTGCGGGGACCGTGCCAGCCTCAGGTGAGTGTCTAACTGCGTGACAATGCCGACGGACAGCAGCGGACGAGCACGGACGCGTGCGGACTCCCGCAGCAGGTGAGAGGCACCCCAACCCAAGGTTGAGCGCTTCGCCAAGTTGCTTCGGGACGAAGAGGTCCAACCGTCTACGTGAGCACGCCGACGTGCGAGACTTCTGGGCCGGGAGCAAGGCCAGCAGTCTACTGGGGGATTGACCATGTCGACATCGTTTGCGGGCGTCCTTCTGCCGCTGCTGCTCCTAGCCGGGACACTCTGGCTCGCGTGTGCTGTTCTCGGCCTACATGGCTTGCTCCTCGGGCGTATGCCGGGCCGATGGCTGCAAGTCCATGTTCGGCAGCCGAGACTCTGGGGAGCGGGTGCGTTGCTCGTTGCATGCGGCGGGTTTGAGCATCCATCGTTGATTGTGGTCGGAATCGGCCTTGTCGCCTTGGGGCATGTCGTGAAGCCGACTCCGTGATCGACTGAAGCCCATTAACTCGTGCCAGAACCGTGCCAGATCGTGCGGGGAACCACGGGAAACACCGGGGAACCAGCCGACCGGCTGCCAAGCGTCGACACTGGTCCCCCGCAGGCCAACCCCGGAGCAACCACCAGAAGCCACGAGCTTCCCAAGCTGAGAGCGCGAGTTCGATTCTCGTCACCCGCTCCATGCGAAACCCCCGGGTCATTGACCTGGGGGTTGTTTGTTGCCTAGTCCAATTCGGGAGTGCCGCGCCCTCCGCGTGCCCTAACCCGCCATAACGGGTTCATCCAGGCGACCCGGAGCTCAACTTCGAAGGCAGCTGCGCCGAAGCTTCTCAAATAGCGAGACGCATTCTATGTGACCCGCACTACTCAGTGAGTGGGTGGGGGCGAAGTCGCTCTCGCAATCGGGGAGTTTGCAGCGAGCCAGCCAGAGATGCCGCGTCCACGTTGCCTTCCACGACCGCGGCGAGGCGGGCAGTGGTAGATAGCCAGGCGCATTTACGCAGGGTCGGTGACGTGACTATCGCGGACGGTGAGCCATGGGTGCCCGCCCATCGGCCACCTAGTGAGGAACACTCCGCTCTTGGCACGGATCCGCACCATCAAGCCCGAAGCCTTCGTCTCCGTATCCCTCGCCGTCGTCACCCTGACCGCCGAGCGCACCTTCTTCGGCCTGCTCACCCAGGCCGACGACCAGGGCCGCTACCGCGACCACGCGGCGATCATCGCCGGTCTGCTGTGGGTTCTGCGGCCGGAGCACACTCCCGCCGAGGTCGAGAAGGATCTCGCCCAGCTCGCCGAACGGCTCGCCGGAGACAAGCCGACCGACCGCCCGGAAGACGCGGCGTCCGGACAGACGGGCGGGATGACGGCTGCCCCTGGTCCGGACACTCCGGGCCGGCCCGTGGGCCGTGCCGCGCGGTATGCGCCGACCGCCCCGATGCCGTGCGAGCAGGACCGCGTCGGAGCACCATCGACGGGAAGGCAGCCTCTGGAGGGTCCGTGCGAGATGCGGTGGGTGATGACGTGGGGCGGTGGCCGGCGGGTGAGCCGGGTTTCTGGCGGCAGGTCGTCGAGCAGCTGGGCACGGCGCTGCTGGTGCTGGACACAGCCGGACGCGTGATCGCCGCGAACCCGGCGGCCGAGCGGCTTCTGGGCCGCACGACCGCGGCGATGCGGGGCGCCGACGCACACGATCTGCTGCACCGGGACGCGGACGGCAACAAGGTGCCGCGGGACCGGTGCCCCCTGCTCCACGCGCTGGCCGAGGGGAAGGACGCGCAAGGGGAGGGTGGCACATATCTGCGGGATGACGGTCGCCTGCTGGCTGTCTCCTGGTCCGCGTCCCCCTTGACGGCTGACGGCTCCGTCACGGGCATGGCACTGCTGTTCACGGACGCCACCGGGGACCGCCGCATCTACCGGGAGCGAACGGCACGCACACGCGCCCTGGAGGACCTCAACGAGCGGCTGTCCCTGGTCGCGGAGATCACGGACGTCCTGGGGCAGACCCTGGAGACCGACGAGGCGCTGGCCCGCCTGGTGCGCCTGCTCGTGCCCCGTCTGGCCGACTGGGCGGCGGTGGACCTGCGGACCGGTTCCGGCGAGGTCCACCGGGTGGCGGTGACCGGCCCAGAGGGGCGGGACGCCGGATTCCAGGGCCGGCGCGCGCCTGCCCCCGAGGAGGCCGGTGCGGGGGAGGACTCGCCGCTGGAGCGGGTGCTGACCGGGGGCGGATCCGTACTCCAGGAGCGGGTGGCTGCCGTCACCCCGACCGCCGGGCATCCTCTTCTTGCGGCTCTCCACAGTGGCTTCCTGGCTGCGGTGGGCGCAAGCTCCGCCGTCACGGTGCCGCTCGGCGCCCGGGACCGGGTCACCGGGGCGCTGACGGTGGTGCGCACCGACCCGGCGCATCCCTTCGACCAAGGAGACCTGGAGGTGGTGGGTGACGTCGGCCGCCGGGTCGGCATGGTCATCGACAACACCCGCCGCTACGGCCGTCAGCGTGCCGTCGCCGAGGCCATGCAGCGCAACCTGCTCGCCCCGCTGCCCCGGTCCGGGCACCTCAAGCTGGCCGCCCGCTACCAGCCCGCACCTGCGGGCTCGCAGGTCGGCGGGGACTGGTACGACGCCTTCATGCTGAAGGACGGTGCGCTCGCCCTGGTCATCGGTGACGTCGTGGGCCACGACCTGACCGCGGCGGCCGGCATGGCCCAACTGCACGGCATCCTGCGTTCACTGGCCTGGGACCACACGGGACCGCCCGGCGCCGTCGTCGACCGCCTCGACGACGCCATGCCAAGCATCACCACCGTCCCGCTGGCCACCCTGATCCTCGCCCGCGTCGAGGGCGACCCGGACACGGGACCCTGGACGCTCCGCTGGGCCAGCGCGGGGCACCCGCCTCCGCTGCTCCTCTCCCCGGACGGCACCGCGTGCTATCTGGAAGCCGGCCAGGGATTGCTCCTCGGCACCGGACCCGTCGGCGGCACGGGCCGACCGGACGCCACGCATCCCCTGAAGCCCGGCTCCACCCTGCTGCTGTACACGGACGGGCTCGTCGAGACACCGGGCAGTGATCTCGGCACGGGCCTGGACCGGCTGCGCCGGCACGCCCTCGCGCTCGCCCACGAACCGCTGGACACGTTGTGCGGAGACATACTCGCCCACCTGCCGCCCGGCAGCACCGACGACGTGGCCCTGCTCGCCCTGCGCGTGCCGCCGCCCTGAGACGTGGTGGCCGTCGGTCCGAGCCAGTGCCGCAGAGGCGCCCGCCGCTCCCACGGAACCGATGACCTGCTGTCACACCGCCCATACACACCGAGGAGTAGTCTGAGGAGACCGAGGGCATCAGGCACGCCGGTGGCGGACCGGCTCCACCCCGGTATCCACCGGCGTTCGTCACGCGGGAGGGTCTCCCCCTCCGCCCCGCACACGCCCGCCGACTCCCTTCCCACGAACTCGCGGCGGTCGTCGGCGAATTCTTCCGACAGGAGCGGCCAGGCGCGACCTCGAGCACCTGGTTCCCACTGGCCACGTCCGGCGCTGCCCCGGCGGGGCAGGCGGGCCGCCGGCCGCCTGCCCCGCCGAACCGGCCAGCACCCAACTCGTCAGAAAGATCCCACGTGATCACCACAGTCCCCACCGCGCCGTCCGCCCTGCCCCCGCCCCTCGTACGCCTGCGTCTCGCGCCACACGGCGCGCTGCCGCGCCGGATCGACGGGGTGTGGTGGCCCTACTCCCGCGATCTTCTGACACAGCTCCCGAAGATGCTCGCCGCGCTGCCGAGAGCGTGGGGCGACATCACCGGCGTCACCGTGGACGCTGCGGCCTGGTCGGCGGCGCCGGGGCGCTTGTTCGTCGCCAACCAGGTCGTACGTCTGCACAAGGCCCCCGCCTCTCCGCACGCCCCGGACCGGGTCGTCCTGCTCTCCCCCGGGCTCGGCCGCTGGGACCTGCAGGTGATCCCGCCGGAGGCGACGAAGGAAGCGGCCGCTCTCCTCACGGCCACCGCCCTGGACGACGGACGGCCCGGCGCCGGTGGAGAAGCCCGACTCCCGGCTCCGACGGCGGCGGCAGGGCCGCGCGGCCGGGTGGGACCCGCCGGGCGGGGAACCCACGCCCCTCGGTGGTAGGGCCACCGCAGACACCTGCGTGTACGCGCCCGCTCCCCGCGCCCAACCCGCCCTGGGGCCGACCCGAGTCATCCGTCCGCTTCTCAGAGAGACGTCCTCATGACCATGTCCACCACCACCGCCACGCGCTCCGACACTCCCGGCAGCGACTTCGCCCGACTGTCGAAGAAGATCACGGATGCCGGACTGCTGGAGCGCCGCCCCGGCTACTACACGTTACGGATCACCGCGGTGACCGGGCTCTACGCCGCCGGATGGGCCGCGTTCGTCCTCGTCGGCGCCTCCTGGTGGACACTGGCGATCGCCGCGTTCTTGGCCGTCATGTACGGTCAAGTCGCCCTGGTCGCCCATGACATGGCCCACCGGCAGGTGTTCCGCCGCCGCCGAGCCAGCGAGCTGTCCGGACGGATCGCCGGCGCGTCGATCGGCATGAGTTACGGCTGGTGGCAGGACAAGCACACCCGTCACCATGCCAATCCCAACACCGCGGACCTCGACCCCGACATCGGACCCGACCTGCTCGTCTGGTCCCCGGACCAGGCCCGCGCCGCCACCGGACTGCCCCGCCTGCTCGGCCGCTGGCAGGCGTTCATCTTCTTTCCCCTTCTCACGCTGGAGGGCTTCAACCTGCATGTGGCGAGCGGCAGGGCCGTCGCCAACCGTCGGCTCAAGCGCCGCGCGCTCGACGGAACGCTGCTGCTCGCGCACTGCGCCGTCTACCTGACCGCTCTGTTCTGGGTGTTGCCGCCCGGTATGGCGTTCGCCTTCCTCGCCGTCCACCAGTGCCTGTTCGGCGTCTACCTCGGTTCGGCCTTCGCACCCAACCACAAGGGGATGCCGATCCTGTCGGCCGACGACCGCCCCGACTTCCTCCGCCGCCAGGTGCTCACCTCGCGCAACGTCAACGGGGGCCGGTTCACCGACCTGGCGCTCGGTGGCCTGAACCACCAGATCGAGCACCACCTGTTCCCGAGCATGCCCAGCCCCAACCTGCGCAAGGCCCGCGCCATCGTCCGGCGGTACTGCCGGGACCTGGGCGTGGACTACGCGGAGACGGGCCTGGTCGCCTCCTACCGGCTGGCGCTCACCAGCCTCCACGACGCTGGCGCCCCTCTCCGACGGACCCGCGTCCGCGCCTAGGGGTGTCGTGGGTACGGCGTCCAGGGCGCAGCCGTCCGCGTGCGCCGTACCGGGGGCCCCGGCGCTCGTCGGCGTCGTTCGCGACGGGGGACCGGCTGCGTGCGACCGGCCCGTCGTTGGTCTTCTGATCCGGTGCGACCACACCGCCGCGGTCGTAGTGGAAGGCGGCGCTCCTGTCCCCGTGCTGAGCGTTCAGCCGGCGGATGAGGAACGCGCCTGCCGCGATCACCGCCAGCAGCACGATCACCGTCACCAGGATGTCCATGGTCCTCACGCCCTTTCCGGCCGGTCCTCCGGCGCGGCGACGGCGACGCGAAGCCATGGAGAAGTGACGAAAGCATCGGCTCCATGTCCTCCTTCGGACTCCCACACCGCTTCCCTGGTGCGGTCGGCCTCGGCGGTCACCGTCAGACGCGCGGCATCCGCCAGCAGGCTGCTCGCGGTCACCGCCCGGCGCGGGTCGCTCGCGGCGGCCATCAGCCAGGCGGCCGCGGCCGGAGGCATCTGCGGGGGAACGACCAGCAGGTTCCAGCGGCCCACGTGGTAGGAGAGCAGCAGCAACTCGTGCTCGTCCTGCTCGAAGCGGAACCAGCCCACCTTCACCACATGACCGGCGACAGGCACCTTGCGCGGGACGGCCGGCCACTGGTCGGGATTCACCGTGACCCGGGTGATCCGCCCCCACAGCGGATCGAGAACGGCCGCCAGGGCCGGCAGTTCGGCGGCGAGATCACGCGAGCGCGGCCACCAGGCTCCGTCCAGCAGGAGCGGTGCCGAACCGGCGGGAGCGAGCGACAGACGTACGGCGGACGTGGGACGCCGGTCTTCAGAGGTCGTCGGAGGAGAGACGGTCGCAGTCATGACGCGAACCCTGCCCCGGGCGGGCCTGAGCCGACCCGGCGTATTGGATCACCGAGGGACGGCACAGGCGCGAATGTCCGTGCGCGGAGTGTCCCCGGTTCCTCCAGCCTACTCTTCACGGCGCCCGAGCAGGCCGTACGCCGGGGGCAGTCCGGCCGATGAGGCCGAAGCCTCTTGTCGGGGCTCGTCGAGGAGTAGCCTGAGGACGTCGAGGGTTTTCGTGCACCGGCGCCGCCGGTCCCGTCCTCGCTCACCCACCACCGGGCGTTCCGTCAGTCGACGCAGGCCCGCAGTCAGGCTTTTTCCTCATGATCATGGACACCACCCAGCTCCGTCCGCACGCAGCACCGTTCCGACCACGTGCCGCGCGCCTCGTCCTCGGATCCGCCAGCCGCTTCGGCCGTCCGGACGGCGCCTGGTGGCCACGGACCCGCGACCTGGCACGAGAACTCGGCGAACTGGCCGACGTGATCGATCCGCTGTGGGGCCGGCTCACCCACGTGGCCGTCAATCCCCGGCACTGGCAGCCTGTCCCGCACGGCGTGGTAGTCGTCAACGGTCACGACGTGGCGGTCGACCGTTTCACCGAGGTGCTCAACCCGCACAGGATCCTGCTGCAGTCCTACACCGCGGGCCGTTGGGATCTCCTCGTGGTGCCGCCCCCTACGAGCGCGTCGTCAGCGGCCCGGCTCATGGCGGCCGTGGCGTAGAGCTGACTGGGGGGCATGCCCCAGGCTCACACGCTCCGTGCGGGTGTCGATGAGGATCTGCTCCGCCGACGTCTGACTGCCGGCGCGCACGGCCGCGGCCATGGCCGCGCGCGCCGCGTCGGCCGCGGTGTGCGGCGGAACCACCAGCAGCGAGAAGAGATCATTGCCGCCCCGCGTGATGAGGACGGTGTCGTCTCCGATCGGGAAGGAGTCGATCTGGACGACACGGCCGTCGATCGTCATCCGCGTCGGCAGTTCGTCTCAGGCGTCAGTGTCGAGACCGACACGTGTGATCGGCCCGAGGTACTCGGACAACGCGGAGACAATATCGGGCAGTTCACCGGCGATGTCGCGGGAGCGGGGCCACCATGCCCCGTCTAGCGCGCCCTTCCGCACTGCGGGGCATGTCTCACCGGACACCGCGCGCGTGCTCTACCGATTGGACAGGGATCGGGGTGACGCGATCCTGCACGTCCAGACCGCTGGGACCGTCTTTCTCCGCGCCTTGCCTGCCAACTGCGCCCGCGCACTCGCAGTTGAGCGAGTCTCTTGGTGGGAGACGGGCTTCGAGGGGCAGCGGGTGAGGTGCCTCCTGGATGCGAATACCACTAAGGCGACGGTGAGGACAGGGCAACGCGGCAAGCGCCTGGGCTTGCAGACTGCTGAAGTGACCGACTGGTGGGAACGTCAAACCTCCCGAGCAGGACTGGCTGTCGAAGTCCGCAGCCGTCCGTTGGGGGCCGTCATTGCGAGGCGCTTGGCGAGAAACCCGACCTGTCTTCAGGCGACCCCTCTCGAAGGACTGGCTCTGATCGCTGACCCCATCGCATTGCAGGAAGCGGTCCTGTCCGGCATCGGCCGAGGACGCGCCTATGGATTGGGTCTGCTCTGCCTCAGGCCGGCCGACACTGACGCATTCCCAGCACTGCACTCATGACAGGTGAGTGCGTCCTGATCAGGTCCGAGGGGCTCCGGGACCGCGGGGCGTCCTACCCCCGCGCGCCGTCTCCGCGACAGAGAAGGGAGACGTGGGAGAGCACGTCTTGCCAGGGGTTGCCTCGGCTCAGACCTTTTCGGCGCTCACGCGTGGATGCCCGGCAGTGAGCATCCCGACGTCTTCTACGTCGGAAGTCAGGATCGTCACCCTGCCGGGGTGCTGCAGGGCGGTCGCGCACAGCATGGCGTCGATGGCGTATTTGTGGCCGTGCAGCCCCGCTGCCCGCAGCAAGGCGGCAGCGGATTGCGCGACGGCTTGGGTCACCGGCTCGACGCTCAGACGGGACAGGGTCCACCTCAGTGCGGCGTCGTTGATCTTCGGATGGATCACCTCGACCAACACGGCCGCGGAGGTGATCACGGACAGATCCGCGTCGCGAGCCGCCGTCAGCCACTCGTGGATTTCCCGATCCCGGTCTACGGCCTTCGCCAGGCCCTCGCTGTCCAGGACCAGGACACCGCTCACGCGGCCGCCCCGGCGTTCGTGGCGCCTCCGGTCAGCCGGGCACGCTTGGCCGCCACGGCCTCGGAATCGGCCGGACCGTGCACCTTGTCGAAGTCTGCGATCAGCTCGTCCAGATTGTCGCGCTCGATCTGCCGCTGGGCCGCCTTCTCCAGGTAAGCCGAGACACCTCGCTTGCCGACCCGCTCACGGATGGCCTGCAGGGTTCCGGCGGTCAAGGTGACGGAGATACCGCTGGTGGGGCCGTCGCCGGGCGGGAAGTCAACGTCGTCGTCAGTCACACTCCGAGTATGCCATTCGAAATAGCACAGCGGGTGGAAAGTGGCACCGCGCGGCTCTGATGCCGGATCCCGGCGTGTGCAGTCGCGACAGACACTCCAGCCGAGCCGGAGAGGCGATGCGGTCCGCTCGGCGCAGGCGCCGTGCGCACACTCAGGACCCGGAGCTAACAGTCCAGGTGGTGAGCGAGAAGAGCAAGACGAGTGGGCGGTACACGGCCGAGTACAACCGCGCGCTCTGCACGCCCCGAGTCGCCGACAGGAGCAACAGGGACGACCGTCGTACCGACTGGATGGTATGCAGCGGGAGCTCTTTCCTCTAGCCTTCTGTCGTCCACCGGCGCGTTGCGGGACCGAGCCATCCGCTGCCCGTGCCGGCCCTCGAAGACCGGGAGGCCTCCATGGCTGTCGACCCCTCGGGAGCCGCGCTCGCGGCACTGCGCGCACACGCCCCGGACGAGCCCGTCGTCATGCTCAACCTGCTGCGTTTCGCACCCGGCGGCCGTGACTCGTACCAGGAGTACTCCCGCCGAGCCGCGCCCTTCCTGCAGCGGTACGGCGGCGAGCTGCTCTACGCCGGTGACGGCGGCACACCGCTGGTCGCCGAAGACGGGCAGGCGTGGGACGCCGTGCTGCTTGTCCGTTATCCCAGCCGGGAGGCGTTCAGCCGCATGGTGTCCGACCCCGAGTACCAAAGGATCACGGCGCTTCGGAGCCAAGCCCTGGCCGAGGCCGTGCTCCAGCCGACCGCACCCTGGACGCGACCCGGCAGGGACTGACCCCCCTCCCGACCGGCCCGCCCGCCTCGCCCCCACGACGTTGCATCGGCGACCGGGCATCCTGCGCAGTCGCGGAGGATGAGGGCGAAGGCGGCGCCTCACGGCCACGCTCATCGACATGGCTTGCCTCGTCGTGGCGGCCGCGGCGCAGTGGCCCGCCCGGAAGCGCCGCCCACGCCTGCGCCAGGCGGCTGCTCATACAGCGAGCACGGCGACGATGCTCGCGTAGAGGGCGACGAGGAGGATGCCGTCGAAGCCGATCTTGAGCCAGCCGCGCCTCTGGCGGACGAGAAGGCCACCGAGCAGCACCGCAGTCATCACCATCGCTCCGCTGGTGAGGAAAAGTTCGTCCGGGTTGGCGGCGTGGAACAGGGACCCGCCTCGGTAGGCGGCGTCGCCGACGACCAGGTTGAGCGCGTCCAGGCAGTTGCCGCCGATGATGGCGGCGACGGCCAGGGTGACGGCTCCGCGCCGGACGGCGGCGATGGACGTGACGGTCTCCGGCAGGGCGTTGACAAGGCCCATGAACACGGCGCCCACAAGGCCGGCGTTCAGGCCCGTGTGCTCCACGATGCCCTCGGCCGCGCGGGCCACCGCCCAGCCTCCGACCATGACGAGGACCGCGACGGCCGCGAACTCGGTCCACAGCCGCGAGGTCGTGTGCCGGGCCAGTCCCTGGGTGTCTTCCTCCGGCACGTCGGGAAGTGTGTCCTCCGTTCGCACCGCTCGCCACATGGGTGCGCCGTAGTTGTTGATGAGGCGCAGGCCGCCGATGTAGAGGGCCACCATCACCGCGGAGGCGGGGTGCAGCCCCAGGAAGGTGACGGACGGGCTGAACGCTGCCATCAGAGCGAGTCCCAACAGGCCGATGAGCAGGCACCCGAAGAGCATGTTGGACACCGATGCGGCGGCGTGTTCGAGGTTGACCTTCCGCAGGAAGGCATCGGCGACCACGAGCGCGACCGTCTGCGCCGCGATACCGCCCACGGCGTTGCTGTACGCGAGGTCGGGCTGATCCGCGGCGGCACTGACGGCGGTCATCACGATGCCCGAGAGGGACGTCACGAGCCCGAACAGAACGGCCCCGAACAGGGCCTCGCCCCATCCGGTGCGGTCGGCGAGGGTGTCACCCACACCGGCGAGCCGGATACTGCACACCACGGTGACCGCCGTGGCCAGGAGGAAGACGCCGATACTCCAGCTCAGAGGCCATAGGTCGGTCAGCACGATGTGCATCATCCTTCATCGGTGTCAGGCGGTGGCGGAAGTCGACTGTCATGTACCACCGAGGAGCAGCCGGACACGACACGCCTTGCCCTGGTGGCGAGGGCCGCTTTCGTCACGATCGAGCCGCGTGCCGTCACGGCCCTCTCCGTCCGCTCATGCCTGCCTCCGGGCGACGGTGGCCGTCGACCGGTCGGTCGGCGTCGGTGGGTGGGGCACGGATCGGGTGAGTTCCTGCTCCAGTGCGTCCAGGGCCCGGCGGGCGTCATCGATACGTCGGCGCAGGGGTGAGCCGTCGGCCGCGCCCGAAGGGATACGTGCGAGCGCCCCAGGACGGCCTCGGGCGCTCGGGCATCAGGTGGCTGTTCAGGCCGGGCGGGGCTGGAGGTAGCGGGCCAGCAGGTCGTCCAGGCTCACCATGCCGACGAGCTCGCCTGAGCCGTCGCGGACCACCGCCAGGGTGGCCCGGCGGCGGCGCAGCAGCTCGATCGCTTCGGCCACCGTGGTCTCGCCGTGCAGCTCGGGCACCGGGCGCGCCAGGGCACGTGCGGTGGTGGGCCGGCCTTGGGAGCGGGCGACCAGGACATCGCGGACGTGCACCGAGCCGAGCACGACGTCGCCCTCGCGGACCAGAAGCCGTGTGCGGTCGCTGGCGGTGGCCAGGGCCAGGATCTGTTCGGCGTCGGCGTCGGCGCCGGCCGCGGTGATGGCGGCGGCCGGGATCTGGAGCTCGCGCACCGGGGTTTCCGGCTCGGTGAGCGAGCGGGTGAGCAGTTCGGAGTCGGTCTCGTTGATGAGGCCGAGCCGTTCGGACTCTTCGACCAGGTGAGTGAGCTGCTCACGGTTGTGGACGGAGGCCAGCTCGTCGCGCGGGGTGACCCGGCAGAGCCGGACGAGCGCGTTGCTGACGCGGTTGAGGATCCGGATGAGCGGGCGTACGGCGGTGGCGACGGCCCGGAAGGCCGGGGAGAGCAGCATCGCGGCACGCTCGGGATGGGCGATGGCCCACGACTTGGGCGCCATCTCGCCGAGCACCATGTGCAGGAAGACGACCACGATCATGGCCACGGCGAAGGCGATGCCGTAGCTGAGCGCGGTGGGCAGACCGAGCTTGTGCAGCAGCGGGTCGAGTTCGTGGGAGATCGCGGGCTTGGAGACAGAGCCGAGGCCCAGCGTGCACACGGTGATGCCGAGCTGGGCACCGGCCAGCATCAGGGACAGCTCACGCATCCCCGCCAGTGCTGCCTTGGCGCCGCGCCGCCCCTCAGCGACCGCCTGTTCCATGCGGTGCCGTTTGGCGGCCACCAGGGCGAACTCGGCGGCGACGAAGAATCCGCTGCCGATGAGCAGCAGCACGGTGACGAAGAGCGCCATCGGGAAACTCATGCCTGTTCCTCCGCCTTGTCGGCCAGCCGCTCGATCCGGACCCGTTCCGGGACGTGCCGGTCCAGCGTGCGTACGTCGATCAGGACGCTGCCGCCGGCGTGAAGCTCCACGGTGAGCCGGTCACCGATGGTGGGGAAGCGGCCGAGCCGGTCGACGACCAGGCCGGCCACGGTTTCGTAGTCGTCCTCCTCGGGCAGCTCCACGCCGGTGACACCGGCCACCTCGTCCAGCCGGCGCCCGGCGTCCACCAGCCAGCCGGCCCCGTCCGGCACCGCGACGGCGATGACGGTGTCCGACTCGTCGGCGATATCACCCACCAGCTCCTCGGCGACGTCCTCGTAGGTGACGACGCCCGCCACCCCGCCGTGTTCGTCGAGGACGACGGCGAACTCGTCGTCCCGCTCCCGCATCCGTTCCACGGCGGCTGGCAGGGGCAGGGTGTCCGGCAGGAGCAGGGGCCCCCGGGCCAGCGAGCCGGCCCTGCTGGAGGTCAACCGCTCGGCGGCCACGCCCATCAGCTCCCGTACCCCGAGCACGCCCGCGACGTCGTCCGGATGGTCTCCGAGCACGGGGTAGTTGGAGTGGCCGTACCTTCCGACGAGCTCGATGGCCTCGGCAGCCGTGGCGTCCTTGCGGACGAACACCGCGTCGACGCGCGGCACCATCACTTCGCGCAGCGTCCGCTCGGAGAACTCCAGTACGTGGTCGACCAGCTCGGCCGTCTGGCGGGGCAACTGTCCCTGGTCGTGGGACTCGCCGATCAGATGGCCCAGCTCCTCCAGTGTGGCGCCGTGGTGCAGCTCCTCGACCGGCTCGATACCGATCTTGCGCAGCAGCCTGTTCGCCGAGCCGTCGAAGACGCGCACCACCGGGCCGACCACCTTCAGGTAGGCCAGCGTGGAGCCCGCCAGTGCCTTGGCCAGCTGTTCCGGCACGGCGATGGCGAGGTTCTTCGGCGCCAACTCCCCCAGCACCATCTGCACGACCGTGGCGAGGACGAACGCCAGCACCACCGAGATGCCGGTGACGGCGCCGTCGGGAACACCGAGACCGGACAGCACCGGCCTCAGCAGCGCGGAGACGGCCGGCTCGGCGATGAAGCCGACGACCAGGCCGGTCACCGTGATGCCGAGCTGGGCGCCCGAGAGCATGAACGACAGCCGCTCGAGCACCTTCAGCGCACGGCCGGCCTTCCTGTCGCCCTCGTCGGCCTCCCGCGCGAGGGCGAGCCGGTCGGCCGAGACGTAGGCGAACTCCTGCGCGACGAAGTAGCCGGTTCCCGCGGTCAGTACGAACACGGCCAGCACACCCAGCCACGCTTCCACAGCACTCATCCCTCACCACCCCGCCGCGGGCCCTGCTCGACAAACCGTGCGCGGAACGGCTGAGGACCGAGCCCCGAAGGGCCCGTCGATCTGGCGGACAAGCGCCGGCTCCTTACCTGTACGTGCAGACAGCAGAACGTTTCTGGCTGGACCAGGTTCCCACCCCCGGCATGTGTCCCCTCATTCCCGGCACACCACCACCAGCGAACGGCCGTCGCGCCGAGCAGCCTCTGGTCGACCCGGGGGCGGATTTCGGCCTTTCCCGGCGAGGCAACCCGCAGGGCGCTCCTGATCCGCCGAGGCAACTCTATGCTTCTACTCGTTTGTAGAAACAGGCCCTGGGGCGACCCGGGCCCGCGCACTATGGAGACGACACACATGGCCTCGATCGACCTGGACAAGGTGCTGGACAAGACATGGGCGGACAAGAGCCTGCAGGAGATACTCGCCGCCCCCGTGGCGGCGCTGAAGGGTGTCTCCGACCGCGACGGCGAGCTGCTCCAGGAGGCGTTCGGCGTCAAGACCGTCGCGGACCTGGCCGACTTGAAGTACGTCCGCTGGGCGCAGGCCCTCGCCGCGCTCGAAGCGGCCAAGTAGCCGGCCGGGGCAAGGGACGTAGTGCCGTCTGTCTCCGGGCGGACGGCACCTTCCTGCTGAATCACACGCCCGTATGCGGAGCCTTGTCCTTGCCGGCACCCGTGGTCCGGCACGGGTTGCGCCGGACCGGCTCAGCTCGTCGTACAGGTGGACGTGCTCAGTTGATGACGCGCTGACCACCGGTCCTCGCCAGTCCGCAGGGGCGGCCGACGGCGTCGGACGGCCGGGCGCTTCTCATGCCACCTTGATGACGACCTTGCCCGAGGTGTGACCGTTCTCGACGGCGGCGAGGGCGGCCGGGGCGTCGGAGAGCGGATGGACCGCGGTGATGACGGGTGCGAGGAGTCCGTCGAGGGCCAGCCGGGCCGAACGCTCCAGGTTCTCGCGGTCGACGCGACGCTCGACGAAACGCCCACCGAGATCGGTCACCGACATATCACCCACGGCGATGACGGTGCGGGGATCCTGGGCCAGCGGAGCGACCGTCCGCAGCGAGGCGCCTCCGGCCAGGTCGACGATCCCGTCGAAGCCGTCCGGAACCAGCTCGCGTGCCGCGGCGGCGACGTCCTCGGCGGTGTAGTCGATGAACCGCACCCCGATGGCCTCGGCGTGCTCGCGCTTGCCGGCACTCCCGGTGCCGATCACACGCAGCTCGCGCCCGACGGCCAGCCGGGCGACGGCGAGACCGACCCCGCCCCCGACCCCGT
Source organism: Streptomyces sp. BJ20 (assembly GCF_022869105.1). Classification (NCBI taxonomy): domain Bacteria; kingdom Bacillati; phylum Actinomycetota; class Actinomycetes; order Kitasatosporales; family Streptomycetaceae; genus Streptomyces; species Streptomyces sp. BJ20. Next base: position 122,612 of record NZ_CP094918.1, on the reverse strand, counting down.
TGACCAGGACCGTGGCACCTGCCGGAAGGCCGAGCTGGTCGAGCGCGTCCACCGCGGTCGTCCCGGCCACTGGCAGCGTTGCCGCCACGGCCGCGGACAGACCCTCCGGGATGCGCGCGGTGTTCGGCGCGGACAGCACCGTCGTCTCGGCGTAGGTGCCGCCACCGGTGAGCGCGAAGCCGAAGACCGCGTCACCCAGCTTCAGTCCGTTGACGTCCTCGCCCAGGGCGAGCACGGTTCCGGCTGCCTCCATGCCCAGCACGCGGGGAAACGGACGTCCGCCGTCGAGCCCGTCGACCAGACCCGAGCGCAGAAGGTGGTCGAGGGGGTTCACGCCGGCGACGCCGACCCGGATCAGCACCTCGCCGCGACCGGGGACAGGGTCGGGACGATCGAAGAACTCCTGCACCTCGGGCCCGCCATACCTGCCGAAACCCCACGCCTGCCCCATCTTCCGCCGCCTCTCGTACGACCGGCCCGGTGATTCCGGGTCTTGTCGCCATCCTCACCTCTGACATTGATGTGAGGGGCAACCGGCTGAGACGCAGATCACAGCATCAGGTCGCCTGTGCCACCGCTTCCGGGGCCGTGGACAGCTCCGCCCGGTGTCGGCTGTTGGCCCTGATCAGCACGTCGAGTGCCTCCCGGGTCCCGACCAGGTGCGCGATGTCGGCGTCGATCCGGTCGCGCTCGCGCATCATCGCCGTGAACGTCTCCTCGGCGACACCCAGGTCACCCGGAACGTCCACACACGGCAGCACAGTCGCGATCACCCTGCTGGACATACCCGCGTCGAACAGCTGCCGGATCAGAAAGACGCGCTGGACCGCGGTACCGGAGAAGTGACGCTGCCCCGCGTCGGAGCGTGAGCTGGTCAGGAGGCCCTGCTCCTCGTAGTACCGAAGTGAGCGCGGACTCACGCCCGTGCGCTTGGACAACTCGCCTATCCGCATCCCGAAGAGCCTACGCCCGCGTGTTCCAGCTTCAGGCCGCCGTCGAGTCAGGGACGCTCGCGTGCCGACGCGCATGCCTGCGACCGCCGACACGACAGGGCTGTGGAGAAGACGCCGGTACGCACAGGGCGGGCGGGGCGGCGCGAGGCCGTGACCGGTCCCCTGTTCCGGTCACGGCCTCACTGGTGTGCGGGTCGGCCGTCGGCGGGTCAGCAGCAGCCGGCGGCGGCCGGTTCCCCGTCACCGGCATCGGCGTCGGCGTCGGCAGGGCCGGCGCTCCGCTTGGTCAGGGTGCCGGCGTCGGCCTTGACCACGTAGACCTCCCAGGGTTCCTGGCCGGGGCCGTGGACCCAGACCTTGTCCTGGAGGGCGTAGCAACAGGCCGTGTCGTTCTCCTCGGCCGTCGCCAGTCCCGCTTCGCTCAGCCGGGTGGTGGCCGCGTGGACGGCTTCCGTGCTGTCGACCTCGACCCCGAGGTGATCCATACGCGTCGGCGTGCCCGGCTCTCCCTCGATCAGAACGAGCTTGAGCGGGGGTTCGGCGATGGCGAAGTTGGCGTAGCCGTCGCGCAGTTTGGCGGGCTCGACTCCGAAGAGCTTGGTGTAGAAGGCGAGGGAAGCGGAGAGATCCGGGACCCGTAGGGCGAGTTGCACGCGGGACATGGTGAACCTCCTTGAGGGAGTGGTGTGTCAGCAGCCGCCGGAGGCGGCCGGGGCGCCGGTGCCGATCCGCAGCGTGGCCGGGGCAGCGCAGCAGCCGCCGCCCTCGTCGCCCTGCGCGGTGCCGGGCTCGTCGAACAGGCCGGCGCCGCCGCACACACCGGTCTCCGGCAGGGTCAGCTCGACGCGCTCGGCGGCCTCGTGGTCGCCGGCCAGGGCGGCGGTGACGGAGCGGACCTGCTCGTATCCGGTCAGGGCGAGGAAGGTGGGGGCGCGGCCGTAGGACTTCATGCCGACCAGGTACACGCCCTGCTCCGGGTGGGACAGCTCCTTCACGCCGTGCGGGTAGACCGTGCCGCAGGAGTGGACGTTCGGGTCGATCAGCGGGGCCAGCGCGGTCGGGGCCTCAAGGCGCTCGTCGAGCGCCAGGCGGAGCTCGGAGAGGAAGGAGAGGTCGGGGCGGAAGCCGGTCAGGACGATGACCTCGTCGACCGGCTCCAGGCGCCGGCCGTCCTCGGCGACCAGGACCAGCCGCTCGTCGTCCCGTTCGACCGCCTCGGTGCGAAAACCGGTGACGGCACTCGCGTGTCCGTCCTCGACGGCGGCCTTGGCCCGCAGGCCGAGTGCCCCCCGGGCCGGGAGCTGGTCGGCCTCACCACCGCCGTACGTGGCCTCGCCGATGCCCCGGCGCAGGACCCAGAGCGCGTGCGTGCCCGGCTCCTCCTTCGCCAGGTCGGCCAGCAGGGCGAGCGCGGTGAAGGCGGAGGCGCCGGAGCCGACGACCGCCGTGCGCCTGCCGGCGTGGCGGGCCCGGACCGCCGGGTCCCTGAGGTCCGGGACGCGGTAGGAGATGCGGTCGGCCGCCGTCCTCTCCCCCAGGGCGGGCAGGCCGTTCGCGCCCATCGGGCCGGGGGTGGACCAGGTGCCGGAGGCGTCGATGACGGCGCGGGCGGTGATCCGCTCCTCGCCGCCGTCCGCGGTCCGGATGTGCACGGTGAAGGGCTGCTCCTCGCGGCCGGAGTCGACGATCCGGTCGCGGCCGGCCCGGGCCACGCCGGTGACGGTGGCCCCGTAGCGGACCTTGTCGCCGAGGGCGTCGGCGAGCGGCTGGAGGTACTGCCCGGTCCAGTCGCCGCCGGTCGGGTACGTCGTCCCGTCGGGGCGCGTCCAGCCGGTCGGGGCCAGCAGCTTCTCGGCGGCGGGGTCGGTGACCTCGGCCCAGGGGGAGAACAGGCGGACGTGCGCCCAGTCCCGTACGGCCGTCGCGGCCGACGCGCCGGCCTCCAGCACCAGCGGCTCGATACCGCGCTCCACGAGGTGCGCGGCGGCGGCCAGCCCGACCGGGCCGGCTCCGACCACCACGACGGGCAGGTTCTGCTTCTCCATGACGGTGCTTCCTTCGGTTCGTCGCTCGGGGGAGTCGGAACGGGGGCGGCTCAGCGGAGGGGGGCGTGCGGTGCCGACGCACGCTGTGCGCTGCGGCGCTGAGTCCGGGCCCGGCGGGCGCTGTCGCACACCTGGGCGCAGCTGTGGCAGAAGTGGACGCCGGCCATGCGGCGGGCGGCGGAGCGGGTGAAGACGCTCCGGTTCGAGGCGGCCGCCATCTCCCGGCTCCTTACTTCGATGTTCGTCGATAGCTTGTGCCGCCAGCATGACACTTGCTTCGATGAGCGTCAAGATAGACATGCATCGAAATCGGGAGGGTGCGGCCATGGAGGACGCGGACGCCGCAGCGATCGGAGGCGCCAGCCGCATCGTCGGCCGTCTCGCCTACCGATTCCACACCCGCCGACCCTGGGCACCCTGGTTCGACGTGTGTCAACATAGACGTATGTCGAACGTCAAGGCGCTACCGCTTCTGGAACCTGAGGGCCCCGACGCCGTGGCGCCGTGCTGCCCGCCGTTGAGTGAGCGCCCCTTCACCGCCGAGGAGGCCGAGCGGACGGCGCGCATGTTCAAGGCGCTCGGGGACCCGGTACGGCTGCGCCTCTTCTCGGCCGTCGCATCCCACGAGGGCGGTGAGGCCTGCGTGTGCGACATCTCCGACGTCGGCGTCTCCCAGCCGACCGTCTCCCACCACCTCAAGAAGCTCAAGGAGGCCGGCCTGCTCACCTCCGAGCGCCGCGGCACCTGGGTCTACTACCGGGTCGAACCGTCGGTGGTGGCCGCGATGGGACAACTGCTCGCCGTCCGGTAGCCCGCTCGGTCACGCCCCTCATCGCCGCGCCCGCGCCCTCGCGCCTGTTCGCACGCGGATCACTGTGCCGCGCCGGGGAGTTCGGCGGCAGCGCGGGCCCCGTCATGGGCCGGTCGTCCGACGCCGACGAGAGTCGCGGAGGCGGCGCCGGTCCAGTCGCCGTGGCCGCGGGGGCGCGCAGACGTGGCTCGTCCACGCTCCCCGGACGCGGCAGTCCAGGCAGGGCGCTCAGCGGTCAGGGCGCTCAGTGGTCAGGGCGCTCAGTGGTCAGGGCGGGCGAATTGAACTTCTTGCGCCAGGCCAGGGACACGTGGACCAGGCCGATCAGGACGGGCACTTCGATGAGCGGTCCCACGACGCCGGAGAGGGCCTGGCCGGAGCTGACGCCGAAGGTGGCGATGGCGACGGCGATGGCCAGCTCGAAGTTGTTGCCGGCGGCCGTGAAGGCGAGGGTGGCCGTCCGGTCGTAGGCGAGGCCGATCGCCTTGCCCAGCAGGAAGGTCCCGGCCCACATCACGGCGAAGTACACCAGCAGCGGCAGCGCGATGCGGGCGACGTCGAGGGGCTGGGAGGTGATGGTCCCGCCCTGCAGGGCGAAGAGGACGACGATCGTGAAGAGGAGGCCGTAGAGCGCCCAGGGGCCGATTTTCGGCAGGAAGCCGGACTCGTACGTCTCGCGGCCCAGCTTCCTCTCGCCGATGCGGCGGGTGAGGAAGCCGGCCAGCAACGGGACGCCGAGGAAGATGACGACGTTCAGGGCGATCTTCCACATGGAGATGTCCAGGTGTTCGCCGTCGCCCAGGCCGAGCCAGCCGGGCAGCAGGTCGAGGTAGAACCAGCCGAGCAGGCCGAAAGCCAGCACCTGGAAGACCGAGTTCAGCGCGACCAGGACGGCCGCCGCCTCACGGTCGCCGCAGGCGAGGTCGTTCCAGATGATGACCATGGCGATGCAGCGGGCCAGTCCGACGATGATCAGACCGGTGCGGTACTCGGGCAGGTCGGGCAGGAAGATCCACGCGAGCGCGAACATCACCGCGGGGCCGACGATCCAGTTGGTCACCAGCGACGAGGCCATGAGCCTGCGGTCGCCGGTGACGGCGTCGAGCCTGTCGTAACGGACCTTGGCCAGCACCGGATACATCATGATCAGCAGGCCGACGGCGATCGGCAGGGAGATGCCGCCGATCTCGACCTTGGCGAGGGCGTCGTCCAGCGCGGGGACGGCTCGGCCCAGGCCGAGGCCCACCGCCATGGCGATGAGGATCCAGACGGCGAGGAAGCGGTCGAGCGTCGACAGCTTCGCGACGACGGAGGACTCCCCGGCGGTCGTCGCGGGTGCGTCGGTGCGGGTCACGGACAGGCCCTCTTGTTCTCGGCGGCGGTGCGGGCGGACTCGGCCAGCTCGGCGAACTGGCCGGCGAGCGAGGCGATGACGTCCGGACGGAGCCTGTAGTACGTGTAGCGGCCGCACGGCTCCGTCTCGACGACACCGACCTCGCGCAGCACCCTGAGGTGGTTGGAGAGGTTGGTCTGCCGGGCTCCCGTCTCCTCCACGAGGTGGGTGGTGCACAGCGTCTCTTGGGCGAGCAGGGTCACGATGCGCAGCCTGAGCGGGTCCGCCAGAACCCGGATCAGGTCAGTGTCGACTGACATCATCATGCGCTGATACTGTCACATCAGTGGTGACTGACATCACCGGGCGTCGGCCTCATCGGTGTTTGATGCCGTCGCGAGACAAGCGAGACGAGAGAGACCTCCTGATGTCCGACAAGCCCTCCGTGCTGTTCGTCTGTGTCCACAACGCCGGCCGCTCGCAGATGGCCGCCGCGTGGCTGACCCACCTGGCCGGGGACCGCGTCGAGGTCCGTTCCGCCGGCTCGGACCCGGGCGCCAACGTCAACCCGGCCGCCGTGGAGGCGATGCGCGAGGTCGGCGTCGACATCTCCGCCGAGGTGCCGAAGGTGCTGACCGTGGACGCGGTCAGGGAGTCCGACGTCTGCATCACCATGGGCTGCGGCGACACCTGCCCGGTCTTCCCGGGCAAGCGGTATCTGGACTGGCAGCTGGACGACCCGGCCGGCCAGGGCGTCGAGGCCGTCCGCCCGATCCGCGACGAGATCAGGGTGCTGGTCGAGGACCTGATCAAGGAGATCGCGCCGCAGCCGCAATCATGAACACGGCGACGGACGTTCGCGAGGTACTCGTCATCGGCCCCCGGCACCGCGCTGCCGACCGCCGCCTCCAGGATCGCGCGGACCTCGTTCAGTCCGTCGTGGTCCACCGTGAACCAGGCTCGGGTACCGCGGCGCCCAAGGCTCGGCAGGCCGGCCTCCGTCAATCCTCAGGCGTTGACTGACGGCCAGTTGCCGGGAACCCCGGCCCTCGGCGCGACCGCGGACACACGCTTCGCCAGCCGGCTCGCGCGCGGTGCGGCTGCTGCCGCCGGCGCTGCCGGTCCTCGTCTTCACCCAGCTCGGCTCGCCGGCCGGTCTGCTGATGTCCGTCCCGGGCGGGGACGCTGACGCAGACGGCATACGCCTGGCCGGCGTTGGTGGTGCTCGTGGGGGGGAGGGGCGCTGGCGGCGGGGGCGGTCGCGTCGCGCGGGGGTCGCGTCGGTCCGGCGCGGGCGGAGGGAGGGCGGGGCGCTCGGGCGCGCCTGGGCCGGCACAGCGGAAGGGCCCGGGGCGACGACCCCGGACCCTTCCGTGCCGAGGCGGACGCGCCGTCAGCCGTGGTACTTGATGTAGCCGTTGCCGTCCTTGTCGTGCGCCTTCTTGGTGTAGGCGTGGATGTCGGCCGGCGTGCCGCCCGGCTTGTAGAAGTAGATCGTGTCCTTGTCGTTGTTCCACATGAAGTTGCAGTTCTGGCGGTACACGACGTTCTTGCCGTCCGAGTCGGTGCCCCGGCCCCCGCGCAGGTGGACGTAGTCGCCAGGCTCCAGGATGTGGTTCGACTTGAAGACGAAGGTGTTGCCGGCCTTGTCCCTGACCTTGTAGCCCTTCAGGTTCACCTTCGACTTCTTCGAGTAGTTCTTGATCGTCAGGTACTCGTTCTTCGTGTTCCCGCCGGAGCACTTGTTGGAGTCCCGCCCGGGGGCGTCGTACTGCACACCCTTGATCTTGAGCGCCGAGGAGTACTCGGCCGCGTGCGCCGGTATCGCCGCGGTGAGGGCGAGCGCGGCCACGGCGGCGGTGGTGGCGGCAGCGGAAACGGTGCGCCGGATGATCATGAGGTTCCCCCCTCAGTGGTGCGAATGGAGCATCCGGAGCCTACATAAGGTGTTCATGCGATGATGTCAACGTGAAGAATTTGTGACAGTCGGCCACTGAGGAAGTCCTCAGGCGCTCCTGACTGCCCTGCAACTGCCGTCCCGGAACGAGCAGTCGGCTGAGCGCCGCCGCGCCACGGGCCGGCGACGCCGGGCGGCCTAGCGGCCGCCCACGACCGGCAAGGGCGCCACCGGGCGGACCGCGGTGAACATGTCGCACGCGGAGCGGAACGCCGAGAGCAGGAGCAGCCACTCGTCGCAGCCCTGCCAGGGGGAAACGTCGGCGCCGCCTCCGCGGACCACTCGGAGGCCGTCGCCCGTCCGGGGGCGTGCGTCCGACGGCGCGTTCTCGTAGTGCGGTGTCCACACGTCGGCGCACACCTCGTTCGCGCATCCCGTCGCTGCCAGCCCGAAGGCGTTCTCGGACGCGGCCACACGCTTTTCGTCGGCGAAGACGTCGAGGATCTCGTCCTCGTCCGGTATCTCGTTGCCGCGGAAGGTGAGTGTGGTCGTGCCCGCTCGGGCCGCGTACTCCCACTCCGCCTCGCTCGGGAGCCGGAAGGGCAACGCCTCGAGCAGGGCGTCCAGATCGTCGTCCGTCACACGGGCCACGGTGCCCTCGGACTCGGCGTAGTCGTCCTCGTACTCGGGCAGCCAGTTCCGCATCTGCGCCACCGTCAGCGGGTGGCGGGCGATCAGGAAGGGCTCGACCCGCACCTCCCGCACCGGGCGCATCCGGGCGGCGCCGGCGAGGAAGTACTCGAGGGAGTTGCCCGAGGCGTCGGCCTCGCCGAGGGCGCGCAGCGCGTTCAGTTCCTCGTCGGACAGGCCCATGCGGAACGTCCCGCCGGGCACCTCCCGGAACACCACTCCCGAGGGAACGTGCCGCCACGCCGGTCTTCCGGCCACCGTCTCTTTCGACCACATGGCGCCGGACGGTAGCAACGGGGACTGACACACGGGTTCGAGTCGCCGGTCAGCCGCCCCCGTGGAACGGCCCACCGCCTCCGGTCTCGGCCGACGGTTCCGTCCGGCAGGCCGAGGTCGGGGACGTCATCGTCCAGGACGTGCCGGTGACCTGGAGGGTGGGGACGGGGCGGGCCGCTTCCTCGGGGGTGTCCGGCGGATGGGGGACCACCGTGGGGGACCGTGGGGAGGCGTAGCGGACCGTGCAGGTCAGCTGGAGGAGGGCCTCGCGGGTCACCGGCGTGGGAGTGTCCGGGAGGGTCACCGCGATCGTGAAGCCGTCGGTCACCGTCACCGACGGGGCGCCCGACAGGCGCGGGAGGTCCGTCGTCGCCGACATCGCCTCCTCCTTCTCGTTCGGGCCTTCGAGGAGGAGGCGGACCACCGAGGTCAGGTCGGCCGCGTCCGTCGCCGGGCGGGGGTACGCCGTCAGCTCGCCGTCCGTGAGGAAGAAGAGCGGGACGGTGGCCGGCGCCGCCGGTTCCTCCGTCGGGGCCGGCCCCGGCATCCCGGTCGCCGGGGCGCCCGCCTCGATGACGTCGGACGTCGGTACTCCGCACCCAGTCAGCGCCGTGAGCCCCATGAGGGCCACGAACAGCCTCGCCCCGCGTCCCTCTCCCCGCCCCACTCCCCGTCTCACTCCGCGCCTCTCTCGTCGTCCAGGTCCAGCGGCAGCTCCACCGTGAAGACCGCCCCGCCGCCCGGGTGGTTCACCGCGTGGATACGGCCGCCGTGGAGGCGGACGTTCTCCGCTGTGATGGCCAGGCCGAGGCCGCTGCTGTCCCCGTCCCCGCTGCCGTTCCCGCTCCTCGTCCGTGAGGTGCTCGCCTTGTAGAACCGCTCGAAGATGTGCGGCAGCACCTCCTCCGCGATGCCCGGGCCGTTGTCGGTCACCTCGAGGACGGCCCTGTCCTCCCGCCCTCGCAGGGTCACCCGGACCGGCGGTTCGCCGTGGCGCAGGGCGTTGCCGACCAGGTTGGCGGTCACCACGTCGAGCCGGCGCGGGTCGACGCGGGCGCGGAGCTCGCCCGGGGCGGGCAGCCGCAGTTCGACCTCCTCCGGGCGCCAGCGGGAGGCGACCGTGCGCCGGACGGACTCGGCGAGGTCGATGTCGTCGCGGTTGAGCCGCGCCGCGCCCGCGTCGAAGCGGGAGATCTCCATCAGGTCCTCGACCAGCACGCTCAGCCGCTGCGTGCCCTCGCTGACGAGCCGCAGCGCCTCACCCGTCTCGCCCTCCACCCGCTGGTCCAGCACGTCGGTGACGGCCGTCATCGCCGCCAGCGGGGTACGCAGTTCGTGGGAGACGTCCGCCACGAAACGGCGGCCGCGCGCCTCCAGGCGCCGCAGCTCCGCCACCGTCCGCTCCAGTTCGGCGGCCGTCTCGTTGAACGAGCGGGAGAGGTCGGCCAGTTCGTCGGAGCCGGTCACCTCGAGCCGTACGTCGAGCCGGCCCGCGGCCATCTTGCGCGTCGCCCCGCGCAGGGCCCGTACGGGGCGCAGTACGCCGCTCGCGGCCAGCAGCGCCAGGACGACGGCGAGACACAGCGCCACCAGGGTGGCCCGTTCGATGCCGCTGACCATCGCCTCGACGTACCCCTCCTCCGCGGTCTGCGGCACCTCCAGGTACATCACCACCCCGGAGAGCCGCTGCACCTGGTCTTCGTCCGCCGTGTACGTCATGGGCATACCGACGAGGAGACGCGGGCTGCCGTCGACGTTCACCCGCTGGAACACCGCCGCGCGCCGCGTCCGCACGGAGCGCAGCATCTCGGGGCTGGGCTGGGTGAAGCGGGGCGTGGGGGCGTACGCGCGGCGGTCGCCGTAGGTGGCCATGACCCGCCAGCCCGACAGCCGGTTGTCGTGGATGATCTGGTTGACCGTCCACTGCAGGTCCGAGGCGGCGGGGGCGTGCGGGACGGCGGGCGCGACGGCCTCGACGCTCGCGCGGAAGCGGTTGATGACGGAGTCCTGGCTCTGCTGGAGGACTCCCGTGCGCGCCTCGCGGAAGGCGAGGGCGCCGGTGCCGAGGGAGCTGGCCATGGCGACCAGGACGAAGGAGATCAGGAGGCGGGAGCGCAGGCCGCGCAGGGGGAGCGGGATGCGGGACACCACCGCGCGGAGGAGGCGGCGGGGGCCGGCGAGCGGCGCCAGGCCCGGGTCCGGGTCCGGGTCCGGGTCTGAAGTGTTCCGCGCATGCGGGGTGTTCCGCGGCTCCGGGGTGTTCCCCTGCTCCAGGGCGTTCCGCGGCTCCGCGGACGGGTCGACCCTCACGCGCGGCCGGCGCCGAAGCGGTAGCCGAAGCCGCGGACGGTCTGCACGTAGCGCGGGTCCTTGCCCTCGCCGAGCTTGTTGCGCAGGCGCTTCACGCAGGCGTCCACGAGGCGTATGTCGCCGTGGTAGCCGTGCTCCCAGACCGCTTCCAGCAGTTGCTGGCGGCTGAACACCTGGCCCGGGGACGCGGACAGGGTGAGCAGCAGGCGCAGTTCGGAGGGGGCGAGGGTGACGGGCTCGCCCCGGTGGGTCACCTCCAGCCCGGCGCGGTCGACGACGAGGTCGCCGTGCGTCTCCGGCCGGGGCCGGGCGCCGTCCGGCGGGGAGGCGTCCTGTCTGCGCAGGACGGCGCGTATGCGCGCGTCGAGGACCCGCGCCTGCACGGGCTTCACCACGTAGTCGTCCGCCCCCGTCTCCAGGCCGAGGACGACATCGATGTCGTCGCCCCGTGCCGTGACCATGATGACCGGCACCTGGTCGCGCTCCCTGATCCGGCGGCACACGTCCAGGCCGGACATGCCGGGCAGCATCAGGTCGAGCACGACGACGTCGGGACGGACGGCGCGGAGCTGCTCCAGCCCCTCCTCGCCCGTCTCCACCGCGACGACCTCGTGCCCCTGGTGCCGCAGGCCCAGACGCACGGCCTGTCGCACGATGGAGTCGTCCTCGACGATCAGGATCCGTGGCATTGCGGCAGTGTAAGCAGGGCAGGGTGAGCAGGAGACGCGGACGCCCTGGATCCCGGACAACGGACCGCCGTTACCGTTCCGTGATCTCGTGGGCTCAGGGCGATCAACTGGGACGACCAGATTGACCTGCCATGCGTTCAGCACGAGATTCGGTGCGTGAGGGGCCATCCGCACCCCCCACCGGCAGAAGCGCGGCCGCTCGCCGCACCGGCGGGCGACGGCCGTCCTCCCGCCGCCGCGTACGCCCCCGCAGACGGGGGCGTGTGCTGCTGACCGTGCTGCTCGCGGTGGCGCTGTTGGGCGCGGGTGCCTTCCTGCGGGACGGGCTGTGGGACGGGGGCGACGCACGGCAGGGTGCTCCGGACGCACGACCCTCGCGGGCCACCCCCACGCCTGCCTCTCCTCCGTCACCGCCCCCCGCCCGCACTACGGCCTCCCCCTCCCCGACCCGGACCACGACCGAGGTGCCGGAGCGGGGCAGCGGGACGTTCGTCACCGCGCGGTCGGGCGGGGAGACGGTGGGCGAGGGGTCCCGGCCGCTGCGGTACGTCGTGGAGGTCGAGGAGGGGCTGGACGTCTCGCCGTCGGAGGCGGCCGACGAGATCGCCGGGATCCTTGCCGCCCCGCGCGGCTGGACCCACGACCCGGACAACGCGTTCCGGCTGGTGGGCGCGGGCGCCCCGCACGACCTCTCGATCAAGATCGCCACCCCCGCCACGGCGGACGCCCTGTGCTGGGAGGGCATCGGGCAGGACACCGGGGGCGAGTACAACTGCGAGGTGCCGGACGGGGTGGTGGTGAACCTCCGGCGCTGGGTCGAGGGCTCCCCCACCTTCGACGGGCCGATCCACGACTACCGCGCGCTGATCATCAACCACGAGATGGGCCACTTCCTCGGCCACTCCCACATGACCTGCGGCGGAGAGGGGCGGCTCGCGCCCGTGATGATGCAGCAGATCAAGGGCCTCCACGGCTGCGTGGCCAACGCCTGGCCGTACGACGAGGACGGCCGCCTCGTCACCGGACCGGCCGCGTGACGCCCTGCCCTCGTCGGGGCGGCCCCGACCGGCCCACCTCCGCCGTGGAATCTGAGTACCCGTACGGATGCGCGCCGCGCCGGGTGCGGCGCAGGGTGGGCGTATGCGTCGACTCCTGCTGCTCACACCGGTGTTGCTGGCTCTCACGGCGTGCGGACTGATCGAGTCGGGCGACGAGAAGGCGGCCGGCGTCGCACGCGCGGAGGCCACGGACGTCGGCAAGCGCCTGGACAGCCAACGGCCGCGCACGGCCGACGAAGTGGGGTACGCGGCGTCGGCCATGGACGGGGTGGAGGTGCTGCGGGTCACGGGCGCCGAAACGCACGAAGGGGAGGGTGTCGAGCTGATCGTCCGCACCACCGGTTCGGCGCTCGAGTCGGGCCTCGACGCGCAGACGATCACCGTGCGGCGGTGCTTCTCCCTACGGGTGTCGCCGAGCGTGGAGTGGGGCGAGGAGGCCCGGGAGGCCGACTGCCCCGACGGCCCGCCCCTCCGCTTCGCCCCGCCGCCGGAACCGCCCCAGGTGCCGTTCGACGCGGTCGGCTCGCACCTGCCGCGCGTCCCGGAGGGCGGCCGCGTGGACGAGGCCGAGGTGCGCCGCGTCCTCGCCTCACTGGACATGGACCCGGCGATCACGACAGAGGTGCGGACGGAGGACGGCCGCGTCGGCATCCTGCTGTCCCCGCCGTCCGACGGCTACTCCCCCACGGACTGCGTCCTGGCCGTCGTCGGCCCCGGCGAGACGGACGTCTGGATGCCTCCCCGCGTCCAACGCATGCCCGGCGAAGGCGGCTGCTCGGCCCGCAACGCCCTGCACCCACTGCCGCCGCCGCACTGAGCCGTCCCGGGGGCACCCCGAGCAGTGCCGCGGGCGCGCTGGTCACGACCTGGACCTCCGCGACTCCGCGAGCGACGCGGCGACCGGCGTCGGCGTCGGGCTCGTCATCGCCCTCCGGGCCGCCGCCGACGTCGTCCTCGGCACCACCTACGGCCTCCACCGCCCAGCCTCGCCACCCGGGGTACCTGAAACAACGCGCGCCCGTGTGGGGCCGCCCCGGTTGTGCAGCGGGGCGGCCCCGCACGGGCGCGCGCCAAGCGGGTCAGTGCTTGAACGCGTCCTTCGTCTTCTCCTTGGCCTCGCGGGCGTCACCCTTGCTCTTCGTGGCCTGGCCCTCCGACTCCATGCGCTCGTCCCCGGCGGCGCGTCCCAGGGCCTCCTGGGCCTTGCCCTTCGCCTGCTCGGTCTTCGCCTTGGCCTTCTCACCGGCACTCACGGGACATGCCTCCTCGTAGCATTCGGGCACTGTGTCGTGAGCTGACGGGTGCCCCCACTTCTCCTTCACAAACAAGGCGACGGAGAGGTGTGTGGCTGCGGGTCGAGGGCAAACGGAGCGGCAGGAGGTCGATAACTATGGTTCCCTTGCTGCTCGTTCTGCTTCTCGCCCTGATCCTTTTCGGCGCCGGCTTCGCCGTGAAGGTCCTGTGGTGGATCGCCATCGCGGTCCTCGTGATCTGGCTGCTCGGCTTCGTCATGCGCTCCACGAACGCGGGCGGTGGTCGCGGCCGCTGGTACCGCTGGTGACGCGCCGCACCGCGCCACCGCACCACCCCCCGGGGGCCCGGTCACCACGGTGACCGGGCCCCCGGTCCGTGCGAGGCCCCCCTTCTGTCCGCGAACGTCCCCGGATGTGTCCGTGATCCGTAACGGACGCATCCGGGGACGTCCGTGTCCCGTCCTGCCCAGTGGTTCCCGGAGAAGTCCGGGACGCGGGCGACGAGCGACAGCAGGAAAGCGGGGCGGGACATGGCGCGGCACGGCGGTGGACGGAGCTGGTACGGCAAGGTGGTCGGGGCCGCGCTCGGGGTGACGATGCTCGCCGTCGGCGCCTCGGTGTACACCGCCCAGGCCGACGTCGTGAACGGCACCCCGGAGGCCGGCGCGTCCGCGAAGCCCGCCGCCGTGAAGCGGGTCTCCTCCACGATCGCGCACGCCTCCGACGCGGGCCCGCGCGGCGTCAACATCACCATCGACGACGGCCCCGACCCGCGCTGGACGCCCCAGGTGCTGGAGCTGCTGCGCGAGGAGGGCGTGAAGGCCACCTTCTGCCTCACCGGCATCCAGGCGCAGGCCCATCCCGACCTGGTCAAGGAGATCGTCGCGGACGGGCACGTGCTGTGCGACCACTCCGTCTCCCACGACACCGCCATGGACCGGAAGTCCGAGGCGTACCAGTCGAAGGAGATCCTCGACGCCGAGCGCATGATCACCGAGGCGTCCGGCGGCGTCCGTCCCCTCTACTACCGCGCGCCCGGCGGTGCGTTCACCCCGCACAGCCGCGCCGTCGCCGCCTCCCGCGGCATGCGCCCGCTGGGCTGGAACGTCGACACCAAGGACTTCGAGCAGCCGGGCGCGGACTCCATCGTCGAGACCGTGCGGCGGGAGCTGCCCAACGGCCCGACGATCCTCTTCCACGACGCCGGAGGCGACCGCGCGCAGACCGTCGAGGCGCTGCGCCGCGTGCTGCCCTGGCTGAAGGAGGAGGGCCGCTCCTTCGGCTTCCCGGTGCGTTGACCGTCCGCAACAATCGCGTTTCAGGGCAGACCCGCCTGTTCAGGATGGAGCGGCGCCAGGCAGACTCAGGGCCGTACACCCGTCGACGAAGGATGGCTCGTTCATGATCACGCTGACCAAGGAAGACGGCCCCGCGGACCTGGACGGGGTCACGCACCTCTCCATCGGCGTCTCCTGGGACCCGACCGCCGGAGCCAGCGGCGGAGTGCTCGGCAAGCTGCGCCGCAAGACCGGTACGGACCTCGACCTGATCGCCATCGCCATGTCCGGCAGCGACCCGGTGCGGCTGGCCGGCCTGGACTCGCTCGACCCGATGGGCAACGGCTCCCTCCTGCACAGCGGCGACAACCAGACCGGTCACGGTGACGGCGACGACGAGACGGTGACCGTCGAGTTCTCCCGCCTGCCCGGCGCGATCACCGCGATCGTGTTCGTCGCGGCCGCCTACAAGAAGGGCAGCTCCTTCCAGAAGGCCCGCAACATCAGCTTCAAGGTCTACGACTCCACCGGCGGCAGCAGCCAGCAGGTCGCCGACATCTGGCCGAGCATGCTCAGCCAGGACAACGGCTGCGCCGTCGCCAAGGCCGTGAAGGTCGGCAACAGCTGGAAGCTCCAGGTGATCAACGAGACCGGCAAGATCAAGCAGGGTGACGAGCACGCCCTGATGCGGTTCGCCGTCAGCAAGTAGGCGCGTGGGCAAGCAGGGAAACGGGCGGCCACGACACCGGCTGGGGGGTGTCGTGGCCGCCCTCCCCCGTTCCCCCGTTCCCCCGTTCCCCCGTTCCCCCGTTCCCCCGTTCCCCCGTTCCCCCGTTCCCCCGTCAGGGAAGCGTGGCGTAGACGCGGCCTTCCGTGTCGCGGACGGTGACCGGCGCCTCGACACCCGAGTGGGTGACGGCGTACCAGACGCCCCACCCCGGCCGGCCGGGCAACTCCAGCAGCTTGCCGCGCACCGGGCCGTCCTCCGACGCGACCTCGACGACCGACGCCGTCCCCTCACCGCCGTAGTAGACGCCCGAGGCCAGCACCCTGCCGTCCGTCCCCTCGATCTGCAACGAGACTCCGGGCCTCGTCCTGTCGATGTTGCCGTCCACCACGCTTCGGAACTGGTCCTCCTCCGGGACGTCCGGCGTCGTCCAGTGCTTCCCCTCCTCCGTCAGCCACAGCACGAACCCCGGCGCCGCCGTCACCCGCTCGCCCGGTTCGACGATGCGCGGCGTCGGCGCGGACACGGTCGGTGAGGCGGACGGCGCGGGCGAGGCGGACACCGTGGCGGCCGGGCGCGTCACCCGGTCGCCGTCGTCCGGGCCGTGCAGCGTGACGAAGGCAAGCGGCGCCAGGAGCACGGCGCAGCCCGCGCCGAGCACGGTCGTACGGCGCCTGCGGCGGATCATCCGGCCGCGGCGTTCCACTGCGGCCAGCGGCACCCGGGACGGGGTGACGTCGTACGCGGCGGCGGCCAGGGCCTCGCGCAGGCGTCCGGTCTCGGCGGGCTCGGCGTCCCGTTCCGCTCCGGGGTCGAGGTGATTCATGGGCGGGCTCCGGGAAGGGGGTGCGGGCGCTCGGCGGCGGCGAACGCGGGATGGGAGCGCAGGGCCTCGAGACCGCGCCGCGCGTGCGTCTTGACCGTGCCGGGCGAGCAGTTGAGCACCTCGGCGATGGCGGTCTCCGGCAGGTCCTCCCAGTACCGCAGCACCAGCACCGTCCGCTGCCGGGTGGACAGCGAGCCGAGCGCCTCGGTGATCGCGGCGCGGGACTCGACGGACTCGGCGTGACCCTGGTCGGACTGGTGCACCCGCTCCGGCAGGAACGGCATCAGCAGATGCGTGACCCGGCGTCTGCGGGTCCGGCTGATGTTGTTGTTGACCAGGGAGCGCCGGACGTAGAAGTCGACTTCGTCCGGCGGGAGGCGTCCCCAGCGGGCGTACACCTTGGCCAGCGTGGTCTGCACGAGATCCTCGGCCTCGTGGAAGTCCCCGGTGAGCAGGAGGGCGGTCCGCACCAGACGGGCCCAGGCCGCGCCCGCGTAGGCGGCGAAGTCGGGGTGTTCCGGCAAGGCGGCGGACGTCTCGTGCGGCACGGACAGGTTCCTCTGCGTCGGGTATGGGGGAGTCGGCCGGGGCGGGGGACCGGCCGGTCCCCCGCCCGCGGGGTCAGCGCAGCGAGATCGAGGCGTAGACCTTGCCCTTGGTGTTGCGGACCGTCACCTTCGAGACGAAACTCCAGGAGCCGTCGTTCGGTACGGGCTCGGCGACGGCGTACCAGACGCCCCACCCGGGACGGCCGGGCAGCTCGATGAGCTCGCCCTGAAGGGTTCCGGCGGCCGTACGGAGCTCGACGCTGGACGCCGTGCCCTTGCCGCCGTAGTACAGGCCGGAGAGGTAGACGCGCTCCGGGGTGCCCTCGGACTGGACGGAGACGCCGGGGCTGCTCAGGTCGACGTTGCCGTCGACGACGCTGCGGAACTGGCCCTCCGGCATGTCCGGCGTGGTCCAGTGCTTGCCCTCGGGCGTCAGCCACAGCTCGAAGCCCGGCGCGCCGGTGACGCGCTCGCCCGGCTGGACGATGCGAGGCGTGGGGGCGTGCTTCGCCGCGGCCGCGGGGGCGGCGGCCGGGGCGGCCGCCGTCACCGTCGCGGAGTGCGGTGCCCGGCCGGCCGTGTCGTGGGGCGCCGCGTACGACACCGTGGCCATGCCGGCCACCGCGGCCGTGACGGCCGCACCGGCCAGGTACTTCAGGGTCCGCTTCATGCGGGCAACTCCTCGTGGAACACGGGGCCCTTGCGGGCCCAGGCGGTCTGTCGGACGGAGGGCGCCTCTCCATCCGTACAAACCCCGGACCCCCGCCCGCCGGATGACACCCGCCGGGGAGTTTTCCACCGGGCCGCCGTGTTCGGCCGCCGGCCCACGTCGTTCACCGTGCACCCGCGTCGACCCGCCGCCCGGCTCCGTGCCGGTCCTCTCCACCGACGGGGTCGAGGCGCCCGGCACCGGCCTCCTGGACCCCGTCGACGCGCTCGCCGCGCGGCCTGCCGGCGCCGGTGACCTGGAGGCGGAGGGTCTCGCCGACGTGCTCGTCGACGACGTACGGCGCGGCGCGCACCGCGGTGACGACGTGGCGGTGCCGGTGCTGCGGGCGCGGTGACCCGACCGGCCGAGTTGCCGCGCGCGGGTGATGCGAGAAGGTGAGAAGGCCGGAAGGGGAATGGCCCGCGAAGGGAGTGTGCCGTGCCGGACGGTCCCGTCGACGACGCCGCGGTGCTGGACGCGCTGTTCGCCGGCTCACCCCAGGGGTTGTTCGTGCTCGACGCCGACCGCAAGGTCACCCGGTACAACCCGTCCGCGCGCGGCGTGCGCGCCCTGCCGTCCGAAGACGTCGTCGGCCACGACGTGCGGGACTTCGCGCCCGACACGGAACCGGTGCTGGGGCTGCTGATCGACGAGGTGCTCACGACCGGTGAGCCGGTACGCGGACGGCTGCTGCGGGGCCGTTCCCCGTCCGACCCGGGCCGGACGCTCGCCGTGGAGGTGTCCCTGTTCCCGCTGCGCGGCGGGCCCGGTCTGGTGGGGGTGGTGGAGGACGTGACCGAGCGGCAGGCCTCGGCGGACCGCCTCGCCGTGCTCAGCGCGGTGCACCGGACCGTCGGCGCCACGCTCGACGTGCGGGCCACGGCGGACGCCCTGGTCGACGCGCTGGTGCCGGATTTCGCCGACGCGGCCTCCGTGGACCTGCTGGACGACGACCTCTCCGGGGCGGCGCCCCCGTCCGGTCCCCTGCCGACGTCCGTGCCGCTGCGCCGCATCGCGTTCGCCGCCCCCGACTCCGTCGAGCCGTCCCGGCGCACCGGCGACAGCCGTCCCTTCCCGTACCCCACGCCGTACACGCAGGCCCTCAGCGACGCGCAGGCGCGGCTGGTGCAGGTCACTCCGGACGACCCGTGGCTGGCGACGGACCCGGACGGCTTCGCCGCCCTGCTCGGGCGGAAGGTCCACTCCATGATCGTCGCGCCGCTCACCGCGCGGGACACCGTGCTGGGGCTGCTGACGCTGTACCGCGGCCGCGTCGACGCCTTCGAGGACGCCGACCTGGACGTGGCCCGGCAGGCCGCCGCCACCGCGGCCGTGCACCTGGACAACGCGCGCAGCTACCGTCGTGAGCACGCCGTGGCGTCCACCCTCCAGCGACGGCTCCAGCCGGGCGTGACCCCGCGGCTGTCGGCGGTGGAGACAGCGCACGTGTATCTGCCGGAGAGCGCGGGCGGGGCCTGGTTCGACGTCATCCCCCTGTCCGGGACCCGGGTGGCGCTGGTCGTCGGGGACGTCGCCGGTCACGGCATCGAGGCCGCGGCCGCCATGGGGCAGCTGCGGGTCGCGCTGCGCACCCTGGCGCTGCAGGACCTGGAGACCGACGAGGTGCTGACCCATCTGGACGAGGTCGCCGGGCAGCTCACGGCCGTCGACTCCAGCGGGGCACACCCCTACCTGGCGACCTGCGCGGTCACCGTCTACGACCCGGTCTCCCGGCAGTGCACCATGACGCGGGCCGGACACCCCGCCCCCGTCCTGGTCGATCCGGACGGCTCGCCGATCCACGTGGAGGTGCCGCTCGGCCCGCCACTGGGCTCGGAGGGCGGCGCCGCGTACGTCCCGGCGGTCACCCAGCTCCCGCCGGGCTGCCTCATCGCGCACGTCACCAACGGGCTGCTGGGAGCGGAGGAGGACGGCGACGGCGACGCGGACGCCGTGCACCGCCTGCAGCACGTGCTGGCCACCCCGTCGCGGCCGCTCCAAGAGCTGTGCGACACCGCCGTCTACCGCATGGCACCCTCGCGCCACGACGACGCCGTCCTGCTGCTCGCCCGCACCGAGTGCCTGCCGCCCGACCGGATCGGCGACTGGACGCTGCCCGCGGACGCCTCCGTCGTCGGCACGGCCCGCCGGCTCGTCGGCCAGCAGCTCGCCGCCTGGGGTCTCGACGACTGCGCCTTCACCACCGAGATCATCGTCAGCGAACTCGTCACCAACGCGATCCTGCACGGCGAGGGCCCGGTCCGGCTGCGCCTCATCCACGACGAGGGACGCCTGCTCGCCGAGGTGACGGACGCGAGCAGCGCGGGCCCTCACCTCCGCCACGCCCGCGCCGGCGACGAGGGCGGACGCGGCCTGTACATCGTGATGCGCCTCAGCGCCCACTGGGGCGTACGCCACGGCCGCCAGGACAAGACGATCTGGTCCGAACAGCGCCTGGGCGAGAAGACGCCGGACGACCTCTTCGCGGCGGTGGACGTGTTCGACACGGCGGGGATGTGAGGGGCGCTTCCGAGTCACCTAGTCCGCGCGATCACCCGGGGCGCGGGGTGGGGGCGCCGGGGCGCGGAGTACAGCGAGCCGTCCGGACGGGGCCCCTCCGCCCGGGCTCCGCGTGCCCGAGCGCCCGGGTGCGGGTGCGGTGCGCGCAGACCGTGCGCGCGGCTCCGGTCCACACGCGCACCATGTGGTGCGGACAGGACCCCTCCGCCTGCGCTCCGCGTGCCCGAGCCCGGGTGCGGGTGCGGTACGCGAAGACCGTGCGCGCGGCTCCGATCCACACGCACACCATGTGGTGCGGACAGGACCCCTCCGCCTGCGCTCCGCGTGCCCGAGCCCGGGTGCGGGTGCGGTACGCGAAGACCGTGCGCGCGGCTCCGATCCACACGCGCACCATGTGGTGCGGACAGGACCCCTCCGCCTGCGCTCCGTGCGCCCGGGTGCGGATGCGGTACGCGCAGACCGTGCGCGCGGCTCCGATCCACACGCACACCATGTGGTGCGGACAGGACCCCTCCGCCTGCGCTCCGCATGCCCGAGCGCCCGGGTGCGGATGCGGTGCGCCGCGATGCGCGCAGGCCCTGCGCGCGGCTCCGGTCCACACGCGCGCCATGTGCAGCGGCGTCTCCCGCACGCCTGGGGTGCCGTGTCGCTCCCAGGTGTCCGGCGGGCCGTCGGGACCGGCGCCGGTCGGCGGGTCCCTCGCGCGCGGCAGCTGCCGCCCCCGGGTGCGCGCGCTGTGCCGCCACGGCGCCCAGCCCCTCGTCGGGCAGGCATCGGCAACGGCCCTCCTTCCCGTGGACGCCCGTGCGTGCGCCGAGGTGGGCGCAGGCGGGCCGACGCCGGGCCCGACATGCACCCCGTGCCGCGGCGGCTCCCGCGTCCCGGTGCCTGTCGACAGCGGCGGGGCGAGCGCGGCGCCGTCCTCGGCAGGTGCGCCCTCGCCTCCTCCCGCGTCAGCGCTTCCCGCCGCGCAGGCGGCGGGAGCACCAGGCGATGAGCGCCGCGTTGACGAGTGCTCCCGCCGCCACGGCGAGGACGAAGGCGGGCGGGCCACCCGGGAGGGCCAGGGCGGCGATGCTGACCGGGGCCGTGGCGAGGACCGGGATGACGCCCGCCAGGGACGCGTCCTCGTTCTCACCCGCGCTCGCTGCGAACGCCCACACCGTGAGGGCGGCGCAGATGCCCAGGTAGGCGAGGGCGAAGGCGTCGCCGTAGAGGCGGCGGAGGAGCGGGCGGTCCGGGTGTCCGGTCATGGGGAAGGACTCCTCGTCGGCGCCTGGGTCGGCATGTTCATGTTCCCCGGTCGGATGCCCGCACACCTCACGGCCCGCCGGAGCGGCGGGCGCGTGAGGTGCGGACCGTGAGGGGGCAGTCAGGCCGCCGACTCCGGTGCCGGGGCCGGTGCCGGGGCCGCGGATCCCGCCGGGGCGGGGTGGGTGACCCGGCGACGGCGGCCGGGGAGGCCCAGGGTCGGGTGGGCGACACCCCAGGCCGCGCCCTTGCAGACCAGCTCCTTGTAGAGGGCCGCGACGCGGCCGGTCAGCGCGGCGCTCTTCGCACGGTCGTCGGCGGTGACGTACTGGATGAGTCCGTCCTTGCGGCCGAGCGAGATGCACTGGTTGAAGTACCGCAGCGGCACGTGCGGCAGCTTGCCGCCGGTCAGGCGGGCCGCGATCGCGTCGGCGGCCTGCCACGCGGTGGGTGTTCCGGTCGCGCACGACATCCGCAGCGGCTTGTCGCCGGGCCCCTGCACCAGCGCCGCGTCGCCGACGGCGTACACGTCCGGGTGCGAGACCGAGCGCATGGTGTCGTCGACCACGATCTGACCGGTGTCACCGACCTTCAGGGTCGTCGCGCGGGCGATGGGGTGGACGGCGAAGCCGGCGGTCCACACGGTGAGCGCGGACGGCAGGACCGTCCCGTCCGCGGTGACCACGCGGCCGTCCTCCACGGCCGTGACCTCGGCGTCCTCCCGCGCGGTGATGCCGAGCCGGTCGAACACCGCCCGCAGATGGCCCTGCCCCTTGGGCGACAGCCAGTCGCCGAGGCCGGTGCGGGCGGCGAGGGTGACCTCCAGGTCCGGTCGCGACTCGGCGATCTCGGTGGCCGCCTCCAGGCCGGTGAGGCCGCCGCCCACCACGACCACGGGCTGCCCGGCGGCGAGAGCCGCCAGCCGCTCACGCACCCGCAGCGCGCCGGCCCGTCCGGCGATCTCGTGGGCGTGCTCGGCGGCGCCGGGGACGCCGTGGTCGTCCCAGCGGCTGCCGAGGGCGTAGACGAGCGTGTCGTACGCCAGTTCCTCGGCGCCGCCGTCGGCGGTGACGGCGACGACCTTGCGGTCGACGTCGACGGCGGTGACCCGGGCGACCTTCAGGTCGACGCCGGTCCCGGCGAGCACGTCGGCCAGCGGCCGGTGCGGGAGCTCACGTCCGGTGGCCAGCTCGTGGTTGCGGACCCGCTCGACGAAGTCGGGCTCGGCGTTGACGAGGGTGAGGGAGACGTCGTCACGGTGCAGCCGCCTGGCCAGGCGTCCGGCGGCGGAGGCTCCGGCGTATCCGGCTCCGAGGACGATGATGCGGTGCTGCATGGCAGGCTCCTGTCGTCGACTGGTTCGCCCCTTGAACCGGGCAGCCCGCCGATCCCTGACACCTCCCCTATGTGACCTACGTCACATGACGCTGGGGTCAGTAGACGGCCCTCACCAGCGGCTCTCCGTGGTCGGCGGCGGCCCACCGCTCCGCCACACGCTCCAGCTTGTCGGGGTTGACCTGGCTGCGGACCGCCGCGATGCCGTCCTCCGCGACCTCCAGGCACATCACGCCGATCACCCGGCCGTCGACGACCGCCACGACGGCCGGATCGCCGTTCGCGGTCGCCGCGTACAGCTCGGGCGACCCGCCCGCCACGGCGCGCTTCCCGGCTCCCGGCGTGAACAGGCCCCGCAGGAACGTGGCCACCGCCTTGACTCCCTCGAACGCCTTCGCGCGCGCCGGCACCTTCCCGCCGCCGTCGCCGACCGCGACGGCGTCCCGCGTGAGCAGCGCGACCAGCGGCTCGGTCCGTCCGCTGGTCGCGGCCGCGAGGAACTCCTCGACGACCCGCCGCGCCTCGGCCTCGTCGATCTCCCGGCGCGCCCTGCCCCGCGCCACATGCTTCCTCGCCCGGTGCAGGATCTGCTGACTGGCGGCCTCGCTGACGTCGAGGATCCCGGCGATCTCCTTGTGTGCGTAGCCGAACGCCTCCCGGAGCACGTACACCGCGCGCTCGTCCGGGGACAGCCGCTCCAGCAGCACGAGCATCGCGTACGACACCGACTCCCGCTGCTCGGCGGTGTCGGCGGGCCCCAGCATGGGGTCCCCGGCGACCAGCGGCTCGGGCAGCCACTGACCCACGTACGTCTCGCGCCGGGCGCGCGCCGAGGTGAGCTGGTTGAGGCAGATGTTGGTGAGCACCTTGGTCAGCCACGCCTCGGGCACCTCGATCCGCCCGGTGTCCGCGCCCTGCCAGCGCAGATACGTCTCCTGCACGGCGTCCTCGGCCTCGCTCGCGGAGCCGAGGAGACGGTAGGCGATGGCCTCGAGACGGGGCTTGGCGGCCAGGAACCGGTTCACGTCGCTCGTGGGCGCAGACATGCCGTGATCCTAAGCACGACCCCGGCGCCCGCGCCCGCCCTCACGCCCGGCCGCCGGGCCCGCCCTCACATCCGGCGCCCGCGCCCACGGCCGCACCCGGCCGCCGCGCCCGCCCTCACGCCCAGCCGCCGCGCCCACCTTCACGCCCGGTCGCCGCGCCCACCTTCACGTCCGGTTGCCGGGCCCGCCTTCACGCCCGCCCTCACGCCCGGCGCCCGCGCCCACGGCCGCTCCCGCCGCGGCGCCGCGCGGTCAGCCCTTCTCCGCGAGGGTGTGGGCGACCAGGGCGTTGGCGTGCCCGTGGCCCAGGCCGTGCTCGGTCTTGAGCCAGGCGACCAGCTCCATGTGCCGGGTCAGCGGCGAGGAGCGGACGAGCTCCTTCCACTCGGCCACGGGACGGCCGTACTTCTTCTCGATGGACGGGAAATAGCCGGCGGGGCCCTTCACCTGTGCGCTCATGACGACCGGTCCTCTCTCCGCTCGCGGACACCTACGCCCATGAAGACCGGAGGGAGGACCTGAACCGATCGGCGGGCGGACGTGACCCGCGTCACTCTCAGCCGGTGAGCCCGATCTCCGCGCAGTCGTCCGCGTGCGCCGGGGTGCAGATGTCCTTGACGGTGTAGACGCCGTCCGCGATCACGGTGTCCTCGATGTTCTCCCGGGTGAGGGCGACCACCGGCACCAGCATCGCCGGGATGTCCTTCTGCGACCGGCTGTCGACGTCGTCCTGGGCGAGCGCGTCGAACTGGATCGCCCGGTCCTGCACCTTCGCCACCGCCATGTCCGCGGCCCCGGTCGCCTCCAGCAGGAACGACTTGTACACCGTCATGTACTGGGTGCCGGAGACGACCCGCCGCACCGCCTCCAGGTCCGCGTCCTGCCCGGTCACCGGCGGCAGTTCGCTGAGCCCCGCCTGCTGGAGCTCCTCGATGACGGCGCCGGCCATGCCGTCGTTCGCGGAGTAGACGGCGGCGACGTTCCCCGCGCCGACCTTCTTGATCGCCTTGCGCATGTTCTCCGCCGCGACCTCCGGCAGCCACTTCTCGGTGTCGTACGACGCGGCGATGTCCACCGCGCCGTCCAGCTCGCCCAGCGCGCCCCTCTTGAACAGCGCGGTGTTCGGGTCGGCGGGCTCGCCGTTCATCATGACGACCTTCTTGTTCTCGGCCTTCTCACCGAGCGCGTTGACCAGGGCGCGGCCCTGCACCTCGCCGACGAGTTCGTTGTCGTGCGAGACGTACGCGTCGATCGGGCCCTCGGCGAGCCGGTCGTAGGCGATGACGGGTATGCCCGCCCGCTTGGCCACGCGCACGTCGGGCGCGACGGCGGACGCGTCCACCGCGTCCACGAGGATGACGTCGACCTTCCGGCCGATCATCTGCCGGAACTGCTCGCTCTGCTTCTCCTTGCTGCCGTCGGCGTTGGCGTAGAGGACCTCGCCCTGCTGGTTGGTCTGCGAGGCGATGCGCTCCTTGATGAGCGGGTAGTCGAACTGCTCGAACCGCGCCGTGTCCCGGTCGGGCAGGAGCAGGCCCACGGTGATGTCGTGGTCGACGCGCGCGTCCGGGCTGTCGTCGGCGTCACCCGATCCGAGCGCACCGCAGGCGGTGAGGGAGAGGGCCGTGAGGGAAGCGGTCAGCAGCAGGGCACAACGGCGTGCGGCGGCAGCGGTGGTACGGGGCTTCAAGGTGGGGGTGCCTTCCGGGCGGGGCGTGCGGCATGGGCGTGCGGCATGGGGGTGGGGCTGGACGGCCGACGCGGTACTCCGTGCGGCGTCGGGGCCGGCGTCCGGCCGGGCCCAGAACGTTGCTCAGCAGTGTGTCCGGTGTGCGGTGGTGCGGCACGCGTGCTCACGACCTTCACCCCGGGCACGCCGAGAATGTGCGCAGGAGCGGCACACGGGCTGCACACAGCGGGCCGTGGGCCTGGCTAGCGTGGCTGTTCCCTGCCCGGACCCGGCCGGCCGCGCCTGCGTGGACGCCCGGTACGACACCTCAGGAAGACAGCGGATGGACTACTGCTCCACGTGTCGCCGGCACCTGAACGGCGCCCTGGTCTGCCCGGGTTGTGGCGCCTACGCCCCCGACATCGCCCCCGACACGGTGGGCGGCCACCGCGTCCCCGGACGGGCGGCGACGGCGGGGCCGGCCTACCGCGCCGCCGAAGAACCCGCGGAGGGCGGGTGGTTCACCGCTCCCGCCCGGTCCACGGAGACGCCGTGGCCCCACGACGGTCTGCGGCCCGTCGGTTCCGCACGGCCCACCGGCTCCACGGGGCCCGACGAGGTCGCGCCACCCGTCGGGTCCGCAGGCGCCACGCGACCCCTCGACGGCGCACGGGCGGGCGATGCCCCGCGCCCCGTCGGCGCCGGCCGGGCGGGTGGGACGTCCCCGCGCTCCAGCGGCGCCGCACGGTCCGCCGAGACCGCGCCCCCCGCCGAAGGCATACGTTCCGTCGTCCCCGCCCGCCGTGCCGAGGCCGCGGTGTTCGCCGCCCCGGCGCGGCCCGCCGAGACCGCGCGGCACGAGGAGACCGTCGGCCCCGCCGCCGACACCCCGCGTGCCCTGCCGGCAGGCGCCGGCACCGGACGTGCCGCGCGGCGGCGGCAGTCGGCGCGCTGGAAGAAGACGCAGCGACGCGCCCTGGTCACCACGGCCGTGGCGCTCGTCGGCGGCGGCATCACCCTCGCCTCGACGGACCGGGGCGGCAGCGACCGTACCCAGGCCGCCCCCGCGCCCGACCTGCACGGCATGGGCGGCACCGGCGGCACCACGGACGAGGCGGCCGACGCCCCGTCCGCCTCCCCGGACCGTACGACCGCCCCGCCGCGGACCGAGGACCGCCGCGGCACCGCGCGCCCCGAGGCCGCGCCCACCACCACACCCCCGTCCGGCACCCGCACCGACGGCGCCGCCGCCACCGAGGTGCCCGCCGGGGGACGTTCGGACGCGTCCGAGTCGGTGTCCCGTTCCGGTGACCGCTCCGGGGCGAGCCAGGGCACCGGCGGCACGGCCCCGAGCTCCGGCGGCTCGACGGCCCCCACACGCCCCTCCTCGCCCCCGCCCTCCGCCGACGACGGCAGCGGCGACACGGACGGCGACGGCGGTTCGGGCCAGGGCGACGGTTCGGCCGCCCAGCCGGCGCCCGGCACCCCGCCGCCCGCCGACGAGCCGCGCGATCCCCGTCTCTGCCTGCTGGTGATCTGCCTCGGCTGACCGCACCGCCCCGACCGGCGGTCCGGGCGGGGACTGCGGGACAATCGCGACATGAGCGTCGTCAAGATCAACGTACTCACGGTTCCCGAGGACCAGCGCGAGACCCTGGAGAAGCGGTTCGCCGCGCGGGCCGGGGCGGTGGAGAGCTCGGACGGCTTCGAGTGGTTCGAGCTGCTCCGCCCGGTCGAGGGCACCGACACCTACCTCGTCTACACCCGCTGGCGCAGCGAGGAGGACTTCGAGCGCTGGAGGGACGGTCGCGGCCAGGCCGCCCACGCCGGCCCGCAGGGCGACAAGCCGCGTCCGGCGGCCACCGACGCGACCCTGTGGTCCTTCGAGGTGGTCCAGCAGGCGGCGCCCCGCCAGGGCTGACCGGCGGACGTCACCGCAGCACGTCCAGCACCCGCCGCGCCGCCTCCGCCACCAGCTCGTCGCTGGGGGACGCGGCGCGGTCGGGGCGTTCCGTCAGCACCGACAGCATCAGCGGCGGACGTCCGCCGCCGGGCCACAGCACGGCCACGTCGTTGCACCGGCCCCAATCGCCGCTGCCGGTCTTGTCGCCCACCTTCCAGCCGCGGGGCGCGCCCGCCCGGATGCGGCGGTCGCCGGTCTTGTTGCGCACCAGCCAGTCGGTGAGCAGGGCGCGCCCGGCAGCGGGCAGGGCGTCGCCGAGGATCAAGGCCCGGTAGTCGGCGGCGATCGCGCGGGGCGTGGTGGTGTCGCGCGGGTCGCCGGGCGGGTTGCTGTTCAGCTCGGGTTCGGTGTGGTCCAGCCGTGTCACCCGGTCGCCCAGCCGGCGCGCGTACGCGGTGACGCCGCGCGGGCCGCCGATGTCCCGCAGCAGCAGATTGGCGGCCGTGTTGTCGCTGTACCGGACGGCCGCGTCGCACAGCTGCCGCAGTGTCATGCCCTCCCCGGTGTGCTTCTCGGTGACGGGCGAGTACGGCACCAGGTCGGCCGTGCCGTAGGTGATCCGTCCGTCCAGGCGGGCGCCGGGGCGGCGGTCCAGGACCGCGGCGGCGGCGAGGGTCTTGAACGTGGAGCAGAGCGCGAAGCGCTCGTCGGCGCGGTGGACGACGGTGGCGCCGGTGCCGGTGTCGACGGCGAACACCCCGAGCCGGGCGCCGTACTCGCGTTCCAGCGCGGCGAGGTTCCGGGGGCTGACCGGGGACGGTGTGCCGCGGCCGGCGGTCGCGGAGGAGCCGGAAGCCGGGGCGCGGTCGGGGGCGTCGGTGGCGCAGCCCGCCACGGGGACGAGGGCGGCGGTCAGCAGAAGCGAGCGGCGGGAGAGGCGTGCGGTCATGACGGGACGTCCTTCGACGGTGGGAGCATGGCTCAGGAGCTGGGGGCGGCGGACAGCAGGGCGTGCAGCACGGGTCCGGCCGAGCCGCCGCCGGTGACGCCCTCCTCGACGACGCAGGCAACGGCGACTCCGTCGCGGTGGGCCACCATCCAGCCGTTGTTCTCCTGCTCGTCGGAGACCTCGGCGGTGCCGGTCTTCCCGCCGACCTCCCCGGCCAGCGGGGCCAGGGCGCGCGCGGTGCCCTCGGTGACCGTGGCCCGCAGCAGTGTGCGGAGCTGGGTGACGACGCGGGGCGGCAGCGGCTCGGTGTCAGTGGTGTCCTCGGTGCCCTCGACGAGCGCGGGCTGGTGGAAGCGGCCGGTGACGGCCGTCGCGGTGACCGACGCCATGATCAGCGGGTTGGCCTGCACCCTGCCCTGGCCGATCATCGACGCGGCCTTCTCCGTCGCGTCCCGCGGCTCCGGCACGGACCCGTCGTACGAGGGGATGCCCACGTGCCAGGTCTGGCCGACCCCGAAGTACGTGCGCGCCACGTCCCCGAGCTCGCCGTCGCCGAGCCGGCCGCGCAGGCCGATGAAGGCGGTGTTGCAGGACTCGGTGAACGCCTTGCGGAAGGTGGCGCCCGGGTGGGCGGAGGTCTCGACGTTCTGGAACCGCTTGCCGACGGTGAGGTAGCGGGGGCAGTCCACGACGTCGTCCGGGGCGACCGCGTCCTTCAGCAGCAGGGCGCCGCTGGTGACGATCTTCCAGGTGGAGCCGGGGGCGTAGGTGCCGGAGACGGCGCGGTTGAAGCCGTCGGCCGGGGAGTTCGCCACGGCGAGGATCTGTCCGTCGTCCACGCGCAGGGCGACCAGCGCGGCGTTCTTCCCGCCGGCCTTCTTCAGCGCCTGCTCGGCGGCCGACTGCCAGCGTGCGTCGAGGGTCGTGCGCACGGGTCCCTCGTCCTCGGGCATCCGGGAGCCGAAGGACGCCTCGGTGCGGCGGACCTCCCCGGTGACGCGGTCGACGAGCAGCACCGCCCCGCGCGGCCCGCCGCCGTCCGTGGAGCGGTCGAGCTGGGCGAGGACCGGGCCCAGGGAGGGGTGGGCGGCGGCCGACAGGGTGCGGCCGTCACGGTCGTTCGCGCGGACCGGCTCGGCCTCCTCCCGCTCCAGGCGGAACTTCTCCGTGCCGCTGAGCCGCGGATGCACCAGCGACAGCCGCCAGTCCACCTTCCACTCGCCACCCCGCTTCCGCAGCGGCAGTTCGGCGGTGTACGTCCACGTGCCGAGGCCGGTGACGGGCATCCGCGCGGTGTACGGCACGGTGACGGCGCGTCCGTCGGACTCCTCGTCCTCCACGGGCTTCCCCGCGGTGAGCACCGGCTTCTCGATGTCGAGCCCGGCGGTGAAGCTGCTCAGCACCTCCTGGGCGCGGTCGGGTCCGGTGGTGCGGGCGGCGGCGTCCGGAAGGCGTCCGGCGGCCCAGTCGGCGAGGAACGCGCGCGCCTCGGCCACCGCCTCCGGGTCGGGTCCGGACTCGCCCGCGAAGGGGCCGAGCCCGGCGCCCCAGGCGCCGCCGACGGCGACCGCGGCGACCGTCGTGACGGCGACGAGCGCCTTGACCGCCGTGCGGGGACGGCGGCGGGGGCCGGTACGGGGAAGGTCGGGAAACGTGTGCATGCCCCGACCACAGCAGCGTCGAGGGCCGTCCGTCCAAGTCCGCTATCAATCATGGACCGATTAACACTCGATATGATTACTGGTCGTGGACCTGGTGCGGCACCTGGAGTGCTTCGTGGCTGTTGCAGAAGAGTCACACTTCGGCCGTGCCGCCGCCCGTCTCGGCATGGCCCAGCCTCCTCTCTCGCAGCGCGTCCAGCGGCTCGAACGAGAGCTGGGGGTGCGGCTGTTCGAGCGCACCAGCCGTCAGGTGCGGATCACGGAGGCCGGGAGGCTGCTGCTGGCCGAGGCGCGGGAGGTTCTGTCCCGCACGGAGTCGTTCCTCGCCGCCGCCCGCCGGGTGCGCGACGGCGAGACGGGGCTGCTGCGCGCCGCGCTGCCCCCGGACCTCTCCGGCGAGACCGTGGCCGCCCTGCTCGCCGACTTCGGGGAACGGCACGCCGGACTGGAACTGGAGCTGCACGAGCTGTCCACTGCGCAGCAGCTCGACCGGCTCGCCGTGCACGACCTGGACGTGGGCGTCGTCCACCACCCGTGCGACGTGACGGGTCTGGAGCTGGGCCCGGTGCTGCGCAGGGAGATGGGCGTGCTGTTGTCCGCCGGCGCCGCGGCGGCCGCCCTCGACGAGGTCCCGCTGCCCGCGCTGTCCGGCCGCGACCTGATCCTCTTCCCCCGTACGGCGGCCCCTGCCCTCTACGACGAGCTGCTGACCACCTGTGCCCGCGGCGGCTTCACCCCCGCCGCCGTACGCCACGGCCAGGGCACCAGCTTCGTCAAGGGCCTCGTGCTGTCCTCGGGGGCGGTGGCGCTGTGCCCGCGTGACGCGGCCCCGTCGGGGCAGGGGGACGGGGAGGCGGACGTCGTGTGGCGACCGCTGACCGGCGGGGCGCCCGCGCTGCGGCACTCCGCGGCCTGGCCGAAGGGGCGCGGCGACGCCGCCGTGCAGGCGTTCGCGGAGGCGGCCACGCACGCCCTGCGCACCGCCGCCGGCGCGGTCCCCGACGGGCCGGCCCGTCCCCTGCATCTGCGACCGGCATCGGAGTACTGGCTGTGACGGACGCCGTCGCCCGCATCCGCGCGGCCCTCACCGACGCCGGGGTCACCGGCTGGCTGCACGCCCTGGACATCGACTCCGGTGAGCAGCTCGACGCCGGGGCCGACCAGCCGGTGTGCACGGCGAGCGTCCACAAGCTGTGCCTGCTGGTCGCGCTGCACGAGCAGGCCGCGCGGGGCGCGCTGGACCTGGCCGAGCAGGTGGAGAGCGTGCCGGAGGGGCGGACGGCGGGGCCGACGGGGGTGGCGGCGATGCTGGACACCGCCCGGATGTCCCTGCGCGACCTCGCCTATCTGATGATGGCGGTCAGCGACAACGCGGCCGCCGACCTGCTGCTGCGCCGGGTGGGTCTGGACGCCGTGAACGCGACGACGGACCGGCTGGGCCTCACCCGGACGCGGGCCGTGCACTCCTTCGGCGAGATGCTGGCCACCGTCAAGGAGGACGCCGGGCCGGAGGGGGCGCGGGCGCTGGCCGATCCGCGGGTGGTGAGCCGGCTGCGGGCGCTGGACCCGGCGCGCACCAACCGCAGCACCCCACGGGACATGACCCGGCTGCTGGGTGCGGTGTGGCGGGACGAGGCGTGCACCCCGGAGCACGGCGCCGCCATGCGACGGATCATGGGACTTCAGGTGTGGCCGCACCGCCTGGCCTCGGGTTTTCCCTTCGACGACGTCCATGTCGCCGGAAAGACCGGCAGCCTGCCGACCCTGCGCAACGAGGTGGGCGTGGTCGAGTATCCGGACGGTGGCCGTTACGCGGTCGCCGTCTTCACCCGTACGGCGCACACGGCGGCCACGCTGCCGGCGGCCGACGCGGTGATCGGCACGGCGGCGCGGATCGCGGTGGACGCGCTGCGCGCGAGGGCGTTCCGCTCGTCGCGCTGACCGTCACGCCGGGAACAGCGGAGAACGTACCGGAGAAATGTCCGTGAACAAACGAGAAGCGGGTGCCCGCACATAACGTGCGAGCACCCGCTCATCCAAACCTGCGTGCAGGTCAGGAAGGTCAGGCGGGAACGATGTTCTCCGCCTGCGGGCCCTTCTGGCCCTGGGTGACGTCGAAGGTCACCTTCTGGCCTTCCTGGAGCTCGCGGTAGCCCGAGGTGGCGATGTTCGAGTAGTGGGCGAACACGTCAGCGCCGCCGCCGTCCTGCTCGATGAAGCCGAAGCCCTTTTCCGAGTTGAACCACTTGACCGTACCGGTGGCCATAATTTTCTCCTGAGACAGTGCGGGAATCGCACTTTACGAATCCCTACATCGTCGCGATGATCACCTGCCCGGAGAACCGGTTCAAACTGGCAACCACAACTGCAACTGACGTCAGCCTAGCACGGAGAAGCCTTTCGGCAAGCAAGGAAAATCACTGGAATAAACCCGGACGGCAGGTTTAGCGAAAGGAATTTCTCGCGGTCGGGGCGGAAATCCTGCGCCGGCCGGGACAGGTTTTCACCGGTGTCCCTGAACCGAGTCGGCACCCTGCCGACGGAGCTCCTCGTTCGTCCGTTCGGCCCGCTCGAGCTGATCCTCCAGGCTCACGATGCGGCACGCGGCGTCGACCGGGGTGCCCTGGTCGACCAGCTCCCGCGCGCGGGCGGCGAGGCGCAGCTGGTGGCGGGAGTAGCGGCGGTGGCCGCCGTCCGAGCGGGTCGGGGTGACCAGCCGCGCCTCACCGAGGGCGCGGAGGAACGCGGGTGTGGCTCCGACCAGTTCGGCGGCCCTGCCCATGGTGTAGGCCGGGAAGTGGTCGTCGTCGAGCCGGTCGGCGACGGGCGGCCGGTCCTGGTCCGGCTGCCGGCCGTCGGCGTACGGCTGACTTTCCGAGGGCATACGCACCTTTCCGCGGACCACAGCGTCACGGTCCGCCACGGGGACAGGTTCCCCACCGACAAACTCTAGTCGCCTCGGCGGAGAATCTGTCGTGGCGCGTACAGATGTCCTCGGCTACGTCTCGCCGTCCGCCACGGCCCCGCCGGTTGACCCGTCCGTGGGTCCGGCCCGGTGGGGTCCCATCTCCCCGAGCACCTGACCCAGTTCCTCCTCGTCGAGCGGCCGCCCGGGCAGCGGGCGGGGCTCATGCGCGGGGCCGCGCAGTCCTTCGAGGAACAGGGCGAGGGGGCGTCGCCAGGCGTCGGGGCCGGCGGCGACGGCCAGCGGCGGCACGGCGCGGCCCAGTGCCGCCAGGGTGAAGAGAAGGTCCTCGGTGGTGACGTCGGCGCGCACGCTGCCCTGCGCGCGGGCGCGCTCCAGCAGCACGTCGACGGTCTCGCGGTGGTGCGCGTGCACCGCGCCGAGCGTCTCGACGTCCGGCAGACGGGTGGTCATCAGGTCGTTGGTGCCGCGATCGGCCGCAAGGGTGGCGAACACGGCGTCGAGATAACCCGCAAGACCGGCCCACGCGTCGGGCGCGCGGCGCGCGCGCTCACCGGCCTCCATGGTCCCCGTGAGCTGGTCGCGGAACACGGCGTCCACGAGCGTGGCCCGGGTGGGGAAATGGCGGTAGAGCGTCGCGTTGCCCACCCCGGCGCGCCGCGCGATCACGTCCAGCGGCGCCTCGAGCCCTTGCTCGGCGAACACGGCGTGCGCCGCCTCCACCAGCCGCTCCCGATTCCGCCGCGCGTCCCGCCGCAGCCGGGGCGGTGCGGGCATCTCGGGTCCTTCACCGACGGTCATGGGTCCCTCCGTACGAACCGGGGAGCGCTCCCCGGGCGGATGCTATCGTCCCGAATGAAAACGGGGAGCACTCCCCGCTTAAGGCCTCGCCGCTCACCGAGAGGACACACCGTGTGCGCCGAAGGACCCGCGCCCCTGGAGTGGGCGCCGACGCCCTTCCCCTTCGACCGGCTCGCGGCCCTGCGCGCCGAGGGCCCGGTGCACCGGGTGCGCGTCCCCGGCAGCGGGGACGCCTGGCTGGTGGTGACCCGGGACGCCGTGCGCGCCGCGCTCGCCGACCCCCGGCTGCGCAACGACATCCGGCACTCGGCCGGCTGGGAGACCGACGGCGGGCACGCGGTGGGCCGCAACATGCTGCAGAGCGACCCGCCGAACCACGCCCGGCTGCGACGGCTGGTCGCGGGCCACTTCGCCCCGGGCCGGGTGGCAGCGCTGCGCCCACATGTCGAGGCCGTGGCCCGCGACCTGCTGGACCGGATGCCGGAGGCGGGCCGCGCCGATCTGGTGGGCGGGTACGCGCTGCCGCTGCCGGTCACCGTGATCTGCGACCTGCTCGGCGTGCCCGCGGACGACCGCGAGGACTTCCACACCTGGTCGAACGAACTGGTCGTGCCCACCGGAGCGGAGGCCGCCGCCTCCTCGGCCGCCGCGCTCACCGGCTACCTGACCGACCTGATCGCCCGGAAGGCCCGCACCCCCGACGGCACCCTGCTCGCCGACCTGGCCGCCGCGGACGCGTCCGGCGGACTCTCGCCCGAGGAGCTGCTCGGCATGGCGTTCCTGCTGCTGGTCGCCGGGCACGAGACGACCGTCAACCTGATCTCCGCGACCGTCCTCAGCCTGCTCACCCACCCGGACCAGCTCGCCCTGCTGCGCGCCCGCCCGGAGCTGGCCGGCGCGGCGGTCGAGGAGTCGCTGCGGCTCGACTCGCCGGTGCACGCGGGCGCGTTCCGGTTCGCGGCGGAGCCGCTGGAGCTGGCCGGCACCCGCGTGGCCGCCGGGGACGCCGTGCTGGTCTCCCTGGCCGCGGCCTCCCGTGACCCGCTCGCCTTCCCCGACCCGGACCGCTTCGACGTCACCCGGCGCCCCCGGGGACACCTGGGTTTCGGACACGGCGTCCACCACTGCCTCGGCGCCCCGCTCGCCCGTGCGGAGGCCACCGTCGCCTTGCGCCTCTTGCTTGAACGGCACCCCGC
The DNA here is from genome assembly GCF_022869105.1 of Streptomyces sp. BJ20. NCBI lineage: Bacteria > Bacillati > Actinomycetota > Actinomycetes > Kitasatosporales > Streptomycetaceae > Streptomyces > Streptomyces sp. BJ20. The sequence goes on along the minus strand of NZ_CP094918.1, from coordinate 87,953 downwards.
TCTCGCCCTCGACGCCGCCCCCGAGGCTCTCACCTGGCGCGCCGGCACGCTGCTGCGCGGGCTCACCGAACTCCCGGTGCGCCTCGGCTGACCCGGTGCCCTTCGGGGCCTCCCGGAGCCGACCCTGAGGGATCCCCCATCCGACCCTGAGATGTGTCAGAAATCTTTGACAGGTGTCTCCGGCCCCTGTCAGCCTTTTCTGACAGGTACGAGGGAAAGGGGGCCTGATGCCCGAGGTCCCGCCGCCGGCGCCCACAGGTGACGCACTGCTGAAGATCCTGACCGCGCTCGGCAACCCGCACCGGATGCGGATCGTGGCGGCGCTCGTGGAGAACCGCACGTACGTCAGCGCGCTGGCGCGCGAGATCGGCATCAGCCGGCCGCTGCTGCACATGCACCTGCAGCGGCTGGAGGCCGCGGGCCTCGTCACCGGCACGCTCGAAGCCGCGGACGACGGCAAGACGGTGAAGTACTACGACGTCACGCCGTTCGTCTGTGAACTCACCCCGCACACCGTCGCCCGCGCGGCCGCGACGCTCACCGACGACGGCGCGGGCACCGCCGACCGCGGCGCGGGCCGCTCGGACCGAGGCGCGAAAGAGGAAGCGAAGTGAACGACGAACTGGTGACGCAGGCCGCCGGCGCCGAGGAGCTCGGCGTGCTGGTCGGGGCCGTCGGCGCGGCCGGGTTCTTCAGCCTGATGATCGTGATCGTCTGGCAGGTGGCGGCCACCTGGCGCGCCCGCATGCTGGCCGCGCGCGAGGAGCAGTACAAGGAACTCGCCACGCGGTACGCGCAACTCCTCGAGGACACCGTGGAGTTGCAGCACCGCACCGCCGAGGACCAGCGCCGGCTGCTGGAGGACCTGGCACAGACCCGGCTCGCCGTCGGGTCGATGGAGAAGATGATGCGCGAGATCGAATGACCCGGTCCGCGGGTGCGCGCAGGTGTACGGCCGGGAGCGGCAACTCCCGGCCGTACGGAGGAAGCACACGCCCCGGACACACCCCGACCCGAGCACCACGGCAGGTCGTCACACCCTGAGCGCCGTGGTGCGGGATCCGTGCGCCCCGCGCCGGCCGTCACCGGCCGGCGGTGCGCCTCACCCCTAGGAGAGTACTCATGCGCGCCCTGTTGCAGCGCATCGCGCGTGCGCCCGGCGGGCGCCGCGGGAAGTGGGCCGTGCTCGCGGCCTGGCTGATCGTCGCCGTCGCCCTCGGCCCGCTGGCCGGGAAGCTCGGCGACGTGGAGGACACCAGCCCCAACGCCTTTCTTCCGCACGGCGCCGAGTCCGCCCGCGTCAACACGGAACTGGAGAAGTTCCGTACGGACACGGTCATGCCCGTGGTCGTGGTGTACACCGGCGCGGGCGCCCGGGAGGCGGCGGACGCCGACCGCTCCGCCCTCGACCGGTTCACCGCCGAGGGGCAGCGGATCACCGGCCCGGCGCCGTCGGACGACGGCGAGGCGCTGATGACCGTGGTCCCGCTGGACGCGGAGGAGGAGGTCACCGACACCGTCGACGCCCTGCGCGACATCGCGGGGGCCGACGCCCCGCCCGGCACGGACGTCGAGGTCGGCGGCCCCGCCGCCTCCCTCACCGACAGCGTCGCGGTGTTCGACAGCCTCGACGCGACCCTGATGATCGCCACCGGACTCGTCGTGACCGCCCTGCTGCTGATCACGTACCGCAGCCCGGTGCTGTGGCTGTTCCCGCTGCTGTCGGTCGGCTTCGCCGCCCTGCTCACCCAGGCGTCCACCTATCTGCTCGCCAGGCACGCCTCGCTGCCCGTGGACCCGCAGAGCGCGGGTGTGCTGATGGTGCTGGTCTTCGGCGTCGGCACCGACTACGCGCTGCTGCTCATCGCCCGCTACCGCGAGGAGCTGCACCGGCACGAGGACCGGCACCGGGCGATGCGTATCGCCCTCACCCGCTCAGGACCGGCCGTGCTCGCCTCGGCCGGAACCATCGCCGTGGGCCTCGCCTGCCTCGCGCTGGCCGACATCAGCTCCTCGCGTTCGCTGGGCCTGGTCGGCGCGGTCGGCGTGGTCTGCGCGTTCCTCGCCATGGTCACGGTGCTGCCCGCGCTGCTGGTGCTCGCCGGGCGCTGGGTGTTCTGGCCGTTCGTCCCCCGCTTCGGCACGCCCGCGCGCAAGGAGCACACGGTGTGGTCCCGGATCGGCGCCCTGGTGGCGCGGCGTCCGCGCTGGTCGTGGCTGATGTCGGTGGCGGTCACCGGGGCGCTCGCGCTGTCCGCGGCCGGGATCTCCCTGGGACTCACCCAGTCGGAGATGTTCCAGGACAAGCCCGAGTCCGTCGTCGCGCAGGAGCGGCTGTCGGAGCACTTCCCCTCCGGTGCCTCCGACCCCGCGCAGATCGTCACCCGCACCGCCGACGCGGGCGAGGTGCGGACCGCCGCGGACGGCGTCGACGGGGTGGCCCGGGTCGAGCCGGGCGGCGACCGCACGCCCGACGGCTCCCTCACCCTGCTGTCGGTGGTGCTGGAGGACGCCCCGGACAGCGACGCCGCCAAGGACACCGTCGACGCGCTGCGCACCGCCGTGCACGCGGTGGCCGGCGCGGACGCCCTGGTCGGCGGGACCACCGCGGAGAGCCTGGACACCGCGCGCGCCGCGGACCGGGACCTGACCACCGTGGTGCCCGTGGTGCTGCTGGTCGTCCTCGCCGTGCTGATCGGACTGCTGCGGGCGCTGGTCGCTCCGGTGCTGCTGCTGGCCACCGTGGTGGTGTCGTACCTGGCGGCGCTCGGCGCGTCCAACCTGCTCTTCGAGCACGTCCTCGGCCACGCGGGCGTGGACTGGTCGATCCCGCTGATGGGCTTCGTGTTCCTGGTGGCCCTGGGCATCGACTACAACATTTTCCTCATGCACCGGGTGCGGGAGGAGACCGCGCGGCTCGGCGTCGTCCGCGGTGTCCTGGAGGGCCTGACCAGCACGGGAGGGGTGATCACCTCGGCCGGTGTGGTGCTGGCGGCCACCTTCGCGGTGTTCGCCGGGCTGCCGCTGGTGACGATGGCGCAGATGGGGGTGCTGGTGGGGATCGGCGTCCTGCTGGACACGTTCCTCGTGCGCACGGTCATGGTGCCGGCGCTGGCGCTGGACCTCGGCCGGCGGTTCTGGTGGCCGGGGAGGCTGTTCCGGGACGCGCCGCGGCTTGACGGTGACGCCGGTTCCGGCCGGGCGGCGGAGGCGCGGGAGCAGGTCGCCGGGAGGACGTCGGTGTAGCGGCGAGACGGAGACGGGAAGGCCGGGGCCGGGCCCCGAGCTGCACACGTGGGGACGCGACGGCCCGTCCCGGCCTTCCCTCTGGCCGCAGCCTGCCACCCGGTGCGGGGCGCCGCCTTCCGGCAGAGCCGAATGGGGGCTGCACCCCAATTCAGACATCTAGGGCGCTTTATCACATTTCCTGGTCCATACTCGGAAACATGAACACGGCAACGCTTGTACAGCTGGCCGCCAGCGACCACCAGTGGGCCGTGGCAGCGGCCTTCATCGGCGGCATCTTCGTGGCAGGTGCCCTGGTCTGGGCCGTCCGCGCGGGAATGCGGTACATGGACCAGGAGTCACCGCGTCCCCAGCCCGACGAACAGCCGAGGCTGCCGGACGGCGGCGCGGTGCGCGAGATGCGGGAGATGCGTGAGCCCGACGAGATACCCCTCACGCCCCGCACCGGCTCCCGGCTCATGCCGTACGAGCTGCACCATGCCAGTACCAGGACGGGGAAGGACCAGCAGAGGAAGCGGTGGCTGCCGGGGTCCAGCGGGGCGTTCGGCAGTGGTGGGCCCGGGCACGTCTGACCTCCCGGTCGGGCGGGTGGGATCAACGGCGGTTCCCCAAGGCGCCTCCGGAAGGGGCGCGGGGAACTGCGCGACATGAGAGTCGGACGCGGCACGCTGTCAGCGGGCCGGGACCGGAGACGCCTCCGCGGAAGACGGCCCGACGCTGATCTGGATCTGCTCACTCGACGCGGACACGCCGTTCATCGTCGCCGTGGCCTGGAGCCGGTTGGCCCCGGCGGGCAGATCGCGGCCGGGAGCGCAGCTCCACGCCCCGTCGGCCCCCGCCGTGTCCACGCACACCTCGTTCCCGTCCTGGTCGGACACCGTCACCTGCGCCCCCGGGTACGCCGTGCCCGACGTCGTCGGGCGGTACCCCAACGGCACCCCCGACTCGGGCCGGGACAGCACCGGCGACGGCAGCCCCACGGTCACCTGGCACCCGCCGCTCGCCCGCTCGACGCCCTCCGCGTCCGCGAGCCGCAGCACGCATCCGTCGAGCCGGGCCCCCGGCACGGCGTCGGCGGGCACCGCCAGCACGAAGGGGAAGGTCCCGGTCTGCCACGGGCTCTCCACCGACGTGGCCGTGTACGCGGCGGTACGGCCGTCGGCGGCCACCTCACCCCGGTAGCCGGCGGCGGCGAGCGGGACGCCGGTGGCCTTGGCCCCGCTCGGGGCGGTCAGCGTCAGGCTGGAGCCGAATCCGAGGGCGGGCCCGGACAGCCCCGACGCCTCGACGATGCCGTCCCGTCCGGGCGGAATCGTCACGGAACCCCAGAGCACCCGCTCGCGCGGCGGCGGGGCGGCCCCGTCGACTGCGGACGCGGGCCCGGCCGCCGCCCACCCGCCCGCGAGAATCCCGGCCGCCGTCAACGCGGCGGCCGCTGCCTTGCTGGACCTGTTCATCGTGGACGGGCTCCCTGTACGCCGGACGTCGGACACACCTGCGACCGACTGTGGCGGCCCCCCTCACCGCCCGCCCGCCCACGACCCCCGTCCGGGTGGCGACCGCCCCCGCCACGACGGCGAGTCCTCGGGGCCACGGTCCCCGGCGCACGAGTCGTCCGACCGCCACCGGACGTGAGACCCGAGAGGGTGGCGGCACCGGCAAAGGGGCCGCCATCCGTCACCGCGCCGGAGACGCACCGGCACCGCCGGCGCCGTCGCCTCAGCGCGTCAGCCAAGCCGTCGTGTCCGGGGGGAGGTGGCCGCCGGAGAGCGGGGCGCTGGTGAGGGCGACCTCGCCCGCCGGGAGGGGGACCGGCTCGGTGGACAGGTTCGTCACGCAGCGCCAGCCGTCCCCGCGGTCGAACAGGAGGACACCCTCCGGCGTCCCCTCCACCCAGCCCAGCGTCTCGCCGTCGATCAGCTTGCGACGCAGACGCAGGGCCGTGCGGTACAGCTCCAGGGTGGAGCCCTCCACCCCGTCCTGCGCCTCCACGGCGTACGCGGCGAAGGACGGCGGCTGCGGCAGCCACGCGCCGTTCGCGCCGAAGCCGTACGACGGGCCGGTCGTGGTCCACGGCAGCGGGACGCGGCAGCCGTCACGGCCCTTGCGGACGTGGCCGGTCTGCTCCCAGATGGGGTCCTGGAGGACCTCCGCGGGCAGATCGGCGACCTCGGGAAGGCCCAGCTCCTCGCCCTGGTAGACGTACGCCGAGCCGGGCAGCGCCAGCATCAGCAGGGTGGCGGCGCGGGCCCGCCGCAGTCCGGCCTCCGGGTCGACGGCGGGGGCGTTGCCGCCGGACAGCAGCCAGGCGTTGGTGTCCGTGCCCGGCGGCAGCATCAGCCGGGAGGCGTGCCGGACCACGTCGTGGTTGGACAGCACCCAGGTCGCGGAGGCGCCGGCCGCCTGCGCGGTCGCCAGCGAGTCGGTGATGACCTGGCGCAGTTCGTCCGCGTCCCACGCGGCTTCGAGGTACTCGAAGTTGAAGGCCTGGCCCAGCTCGTCCGGGCGGGCGTACAGGGCGCGCCGCGCGCCGGGCACCCACGCCTCCGCCACGGCCGTACGCGGCGGGGTGTACGTGTCGAAGATCTTCCGCCAGTCGCGGTAGATCTCGTGCACCTCGTCGCGGTCGTAGAACGGGTGCGTGCCGGGTGCGAAGTCGACGAGGGCCGCCTCGCCGCCCGCCGCGTGGTCGCCGAGGTCGCGCAGCGGCTCCTCGAGGTCCTTGGTGAGGGCGTGGGCCACGTCGACGCGGAAGCCGTCCACACCCCGGTCGGACCAGAAGCGCAGGGTGGTGCGGAAGTCCTCGCGGACGTCCGGGTGGTCCCAGTTCAGGTCGGGCTGTTCGGCGGCGAACAGATGCAGGTACCACTGCCCGTCCGGCACCCGCTGCCACGCGCTGCCGCCGAACACGGACTGCCAGTCGGTGGGCGGCAGCTCGCCGCTCCCGCCGCGGCCGTCGCGGAAGACGTAGCGGTCGCGGGCCGGGGAGCCGGGCCCGGCGCGCAGCGCCTCCTGGAACCAGACGTGCTGGTGGGAGGTGTGGTTGGGGACGATGTCGACGATCACCTTCAGACCGAGCCGGTGCGCCTCGCGGACCAGCGCGTCGAAGTCGTCGAGGGTGCCCAGGCGCGGGTCGACGCCGCGCGGATCGGCGACGTCGTAGCCGCCGTCGGCCAGCTCGGACGGGTAGAACGGGCTGAGCCACAGGGCGTCGACGCCCAGCGCGGACAGATGCGTGAGGCGTCGCGTGATGCCGCGCAGGTCGCCCAGGCCGTCGCCGTCGGCGTCGGCGAAGCTGCGGGGGTAGATCTGGTAGACGACGGCCTGCCGCCACCAGTCGGGGTCGCGGGAGGAGAGGTCGGGCGTGGCGTCGGGGGCGGGGTGCGGCGGCCGGGGGTCTGGCGAGGTGGGGCGGTCGGTCACGCGGGGTCTCCTCTGGGTGTGCGGGTACCGGCGGAGAAACTGACCAGAACACCGTAAAAGCGAACGCACCGGTAACCGGGTGCCATTCCCCCCGGTGTGGCGGACCGCACGCCCGCCGGGCCCGCTCGGATCGAACTGACGTGCAACTAGGGAGTGAGGTGTTCGACCGTCGTCAGGTAGAGCTTCACGTAGCGCTGCACGTCCACGTCCAGGCCGACGTCGACCAGGGTCTGCTCGCGGGTGCCCTCGTGCAGCTCCGACTCCCCGGCACGGGGGCGGCGGTCGACGATCGTCTGGCCGCGCGCCGGGCCGGGCGCCAGGGACACCTCGACCGGGAGGCGGTGCGTGGTCAGCCCCTCCGGGTCGGCGACCGCGCACAGCGCGCCCGCGTCACCGAGGCCGCCGGAGTCCTCGCCGGGGTCGTCGGGACGGCTGTCCGGGTGGGCCGGGCGGTGGGCGAGCAGGTCGCCGGCCAGCCGGGCGCCCGGTTCGTCGCTCGCGCGCAGCCGCCGCACGTCGTCGCCGGGGACGACGACCCGGGTGAACACGTCCAGCCCGTACATGGTGATCGGCACACCCGCGGTGAGCGTGATCGCGGCGGCCTCCGGGTCGTGCCACACGTTGAACTCGGCCACCGGCGTGGCGTTCCCGGCGCCCGCCGCGCCGCCCATGAACACGATCCGCTCGATGTTGCGGGTCACCTCGGGGTGGGTCCGCAGCAGCAGGGCGATGTTGGTGAGCGGCGCGGTCGGCACGAGGGTGACCGGGCGGGGCGAGGCGAGGATCTCGCGGCGCAGCAGCGTCACCGCGTCCGCGTCCACCGGGGTGCGGCGCGGGGCGGGCAGCGCCAGGTCGCCCATGCCGTCGTGGCCGTGGACATGACGGGCGGAGCGCGGCGCCTCGATCAGCGGACGCTCGGCGCCCCGCGCCACCGGCACGTCCGCCGCGCCCGCCCGCTCCAGCACGGTCAGCGTGTTGCGTACGACGCCGTCCACGTCCGTGTTCCCGGCGACGCAGGTGACGGCCCGCAGGTCGATCCCGGGGTGCCGTACGGCGAACAGCAGGGCCAGGGCGTCGTCCACGCCGGTGTCGCAGTCGATGATCACCGGGACCTGCTGCCGGCCGTTGGGCACGACGGACTCCTTCTTCGGGCGAGGTCTGCCCGTCGACCTTACGCGGGCTCCCAGAGCGCGGTCCCGCGAGCGCGCACCCGCCCCTCCACGCGTCGCAGGAATTCCGCCACCGGCAGCACGCCGGGCCGCCGTCCGTCCCGCAGCCGCACGGCGAGCAGGCCGTCCGCGGCCTCCCGCGCGCCCAGCACCGCCTGGTACGGCACCAGCCGCGCCCGGCGGATCCGGGCGCCGAGACTGCCCTCGGCCAGGCCGCTCACCTCGGCCCGCAGCCCGAGCGCGGCCGCCTCCCGCACGACGGCGTGAGCGTGTTCCTCCTGCTCCTCGCCCACCGGCAGCACCACCAACTGCAGCGGGGCGAGCCACGGCGGGAAGGCGCCGCCGTGCTCCTCCAGCAGATGCGCGACGGCCCGCTCCACGCTGCCGATGACACTGCGGTGCACCATGACCGGCCGGTGCCGGGCGCCGTCCGGGCCGATGTAGCGCAGGCCGAAGCGCTCCGGCTGGTGGAAGTCGATCTGCACGGTGGACAGGGTGGACTCACGGCCCGCCGGGTCGGTGATCTGCACGTCGATCTTCGGTCCGTAGAAGGCGGCCTCGCCCTCGACGGCCTCGTACGCCGCACCGGACGCGTCCAGCACCTCACGCAGCAGCGCGGTGGCCCGCCGCCACAGGGCCGGGTCGGCGACGTACTTCCCGCCGCCGCCCGGCAGCGACAGCCGGTGCCGTGAGGCGCGGATGCCCAGGTCGGCGTAGGCACGGGAGATGAGAGCGAGCGCCCCGGCGGCCTCCTCGACGGCCTGGTCCGGGGTGCAGAAGATGTGCGCGTCGTTCAGCTGGATGGCCCGCACCCGGGTCAGACCGCCGAGCACGCCCGACCGCTCCGAGCGGTACATGCCGCCCAGCTCGGCCATCCGGTACGGCAGGTCGCGGTGGCTGCGGGTGCGGGAGCGGAAGATCAGGGCGTGGTGCGGGCACAGGCTGGGACGCAGCAGCATCTGCTCCCCGCCCACGTCCATCGGCGGGTACATGTCGTCGCGGTAGTGGTCCCAGTGCCCGGAGAGCTCGTACAGCTCGCGTTTGCCGAGCACGGGCGAGTACACGTGCCGGTAGCCGGCAGCTCGTTCCGCCTCACGGACGTACTCCTCCAGGGTGTGCCGTACGACGGCGCCGTCGGGGAGCCAGTAGGGAAGGCCCGCGCCCATCAGCGGGTCGGTGTCGAACAGGCCGAGTTCACGGCCGAGGCGTCGGTGGTCGAGGTCGCGCACGGCGTCCTCCTCGGGATCGGGAGGCGAGCACCACGCGCGGCGAAGCCCCGGGGCACTCGCCCCGGGGCTTCGCCAGTGGTCAGCTGTCAGCGCGCCGGGACGGTCTCCGGCGTCGTCGTGCGGGACACATGGGCGCGCTGCATGACGCGGAGGGTAGCAACGGGCGACGGGCGGGCGCACGCGGTTTTCGCGGCGGCGGCGACAGGCGTGCGGACCGCTCACCCGGACGGCTCGCCGCGCTGGTGGGAGGCCCCTGCCGGTGGTGCCGTAGGAGCACGTCCACCACGACCGCCACATCCGCCCGTGGACGGCCGGCCCCCAGGAGGCATCCCGATGACCCGTGCCCCGGCCCGCGCCCGCACCTTCGTCGCCTCCGCCCTGTCGGTCACCGTCCTGCTGATCACGGCAGCCTGCGTGGCCTACGAGCGGGAGGTGCCGCGGGCTCTGCCCCAGGGGGTGTCCGAACCGCCCGCCGCGACGACACCCTCCCCGTCGGCCACGGCGTCGCCCTCCGCGGTGACCGGGCGGTCCACGCCCGTGCTGAACGACGAACAGCTGGAAGCGGCGCTGATCACCGAGGCGGACCTGGGCCCGCCGTGGGCCGCCGCCCAGGGGCCCGCGCTGTGGCGGGACGGCACGCTGAAGGCGACCGCGGACGACGGTGACTGCCGGCGGCTGCTGGAGGTCCTCTACACGGAGGAGCCGTTCGGCGTGCCGGCCGGGCCGCGTGCCTCGGTCACCCTCGACGACACCGCCGAGGGCACCCAGCTGCGCGAGCAGATCGGCGCGCACGGGCCGGAGGACGTGGAGCGCGCGCTGGAGTGGCTGCGCACGCTGCCCGAGAGGTGCGAGCGGTTCCGGGCGAAGACGGCCCGCTCCGGCGCGCAGGACGTCGAGGTGACGGAGCTGCCGCTGCCGGACACCGCCGGCGACGCCCGCGCCGCGCTGCGGGTGACACTGACCGGCGGCGGGCCGGACGGCGCACCGGCCCGGCTCACCGTGGACCTCGCGGCGATCCGTGTCGGCGAGGACGCGATCGTCCTCACCAACGGCGGGTTCGGCGAGGTGCGGGCGGAGGTCACCCAGGCGATGGCCCAGCTCGGCGCGGACCGGCTCGCGGAGGTCGCGCGACAGGGGCGGCTGCGGGTCTGAGCGCCGGTGCGGGGGCGGCACCGTCGGGCCGACGGTGCCGCCATGGCCGGGGACGTCGCCCCAGCCACCCCGACTCACGCGCGGCACGCGTGCCGGCCGTGGGGTGGGCCCGTGGGGCCGTCCCCCTCCGCCCCGGCACGCGCCCTCCGCCCGGCCTACGGCACGGCGAAGGCAACGACGACCGCCGTCCGCCACCGCCGGGGGCCATGGGACGGGCCCGTGCAACCCGTGCACCCGCCCCCACCACCCGCAGCACGCGCCCTCCGCCCGGCCTACGGCACGGCGAACGCGGCGGCAGATGGTCCCGGCGCCGCCGGACCCGCCGCGCTCAGCTCATCGCGTCGACGGCCTGCTTGGCCTCCACCAGGCCCGCGCCGGTGGCCTCGCGGTACAGCTTGATCGCCTGCACCTGCTTGCCGTCCCGCACCAGGGTGAGGATCTCGTCCTTCCTCGGCACCTCCTCCTCCAGGCCCAGGTGCCGCATGACCGCGTCGAGTTTGCGCTCCACCCGGGCGACGCGGCGGTCGGAGCGGGTCAGCTGGGTCTGGATCGAGGCGACACCGAGGACCACGACACACGTGCAGAAGAGGATGGCTATGTCCATGGCCCCAAAGCCTAGGCCGCCCACGGCACTTGATCACCGGGCCGGGCGGGTCAAGGCGTGTCGAAACGGCGCCGGCGGGCGACCACGTCGAGGGCCGCCTCCAGCACGGTCAGGCCGTGCGCGAAGGCGTCGCCGCGCAGCCGGGCCAGGGCCTCGTCGGCGCCCACGCCCAGCTGGGCCATGATCATGCCGACCGCCTGGTGCACCCGGTCGTGGTCGGCGGCCAGCCCGCTGAGCCAGCCGTCGCCGGCGTCCCGCGCGTCGTACGGCAGGTCGGTCAGCGCGACCGTCATCACGCCGGCCACCAGCAGGGCCACGTGCAGCTGGTGCGCGGTGAGGCTGCCGGGGGAGGCGCGGTAGAGGTCGAGGGTGCCGACGCAGACGGCCGTGGAGCCGAGGGGCAGCGCGTACACGGCGCGCACGCCGGAGCCCAGGGCCTGTTGCGTGAACACAGGCCAGCGGTCGGCGCAGGAGCCGTCCTCCAGGTCGCGGGCGAGGACGGGCGCGCCGGTGCGCAGCACATGGTGGCAGGGGCCGTCTCCGAGGGTGGCCTGGAGCTGCGCGAGCCGCGCGGCGCGACCGCCGGACGCGGCGATCTGGAGGGGCATGCTGTCCCCGCGCAGCGACGCGGAGGCGCCGTCCACGGGCAGCAGGTCCACGGCCACCGCGCACAGCCGTCCGGGCGCCTCGGCGGGCCCGGCCCCGCGCAGCCCCGCCGCGATGGCCCCGACCGCCCGCTCGTACTCCGCGCCACCCCGTCCACCCCCCGGGCCGTCCCCGGGCCGCACGCCAACCACATCCCCTCACCAGCAGAAACGCGGACCGACTACCCGAGGTGGGGCACCCGAAACCGGCGGCACGCCGGGCCGGGACCGCTGTCCGGGGACGCGGGGCGTGCGCGAGGCGTGCGCGAGGCGTGGGGATACGGGCGGGGCTCCCGGGACGCCCCGCACGGGCGCGCGAGCACGCCGGGGTTGCGGCCGGGCAGGCCGCGAGCACACCGGGGTTGCGGCCGGGCAGGCCGCGAGCACACCGGGGTTGCGGCCGGGCAGGCCGCGAGCACACCGGGGTTGCGGCCGGGCAGGCCGCGAGCACACCGGGGTTGCGGCCGGGCAGGCCGCGAGCCGCGCACCGGGGCGAGCACGGGTGAAGACGTGCGGGTTACCGGCCGGAAGCGCCCACGCGGCCGCCGGCATGACGGCCGGGGCCGACCGCGAGCCCCGCGCCGGAGCGGGTGCGGTGCGGGTACGGGTGCGGTGCGGGCGCGGGCACGGGTGCGGTGCGGGCGCGGTGCGGGTGCGGGCGCGGTGCGGGTGCGGGCGCGGTGCTGGTGAGGGCGCGGGTGCGGGCGCAAGCACTGGTGCGGGCGCGGGCTGAAACGCCCGGGACGCCGGCCGGGGGCTCCGACGCCCCGGTGCGCGAGCCGCACGCCGTCAGTCGTCCCGAGCCGCGAGGGCGGGACGCCGGCCGGGGCGGCCCTCGCGGGCGGCCGCGGACGACGGACCGGGGCATGTTCCGTGTCCCTCGCCGGGGCCGGGCACCCCGGCCCCGGCGAGGGACACGAGCGGCGCGACGTCGGTCGTCCCGAGCGGCGAGGGCGGTACGCCGGGCCGGGGCGACCCACGCGGCGGCCGGCCCCCGTCGCGCGCCCCTCCCCTCACACCGGAGGCTGTGCCGGTGCGGGGCCCAGGGTCGTCGTGCCCGGGGCCGTGCGGTGGCCCAGGCCTGTGCGGTAGGCGTCCAGGGCCGCCTCCACGCGGCCCGTCCGGCGCAGCAGGTCGCCCAGGAGGCGGCAGAGGTCGGCCAGGTCGCCCGCCGCGCCCGCGCGTTCCAGCAGGCTGAGCGCGCGCACGTAGTGCTCCTCCGCCTGGTCCGTGTCGCGGGCGTCCTCCGCGATGATGCCGAGCAGCCGGTGCGCGGCCGCCGCGTGCACCGCGCCCCGCTCGGGGGAGAGCCCGCCCAGCACGTCCCGCAGCAGCTCGGCGGCCTCCTCGGAGCGCCCGCGCCGGTGCAGTACGTCGGCCAGTTCCACGGTGAGCTGGCTGCTGTACAGGGTCGCGCGGGCCGCGGACAGCATGTCCAGCGCCTCCCGCATCTCCGCCTCGGCCCGCTCCAGTTCGCCGTTCTGCGCGTACACGTAGCCGCGCATCCAGTGGCAGTTGGCCAGCTCGGTGCGCAGCTGAAGGCCCCGGTACAGCTCGGCCGCCTTGGCCAGTGACGCGTCCGCCTCCGCGAGGCGGCCCTCGGCGAGCAGGGTGCGGGCCACCGACCGGTGCATGCGCGCCACCAGCGCCGGGTCGCCGGACTGCGGGGCAAGAGCGAGCGCGAACTCCGCCGCCTGCGCGGCCCGCGCGTGCGCGCCCATGTCCATGTAGGGCCCGATGACGCTGGCGTACAGCAGGAGCAGCGCGTCCGGGTCGTGCAGCCCGCCACGGTTCAGCTCGTCGATCGTGCTCTCCAGCAGGTACACCGCGTACCGCAGCTCCCCCGCGAGGTAGTGCGCCACGGCCCGGCCGCGCAGCGCCGGCACCCGCGCCGGCAGTGGGGCGTCCGCGAGCCGCTCCTCGGCCTCCTCGAAGTACCGCCGTCCGTCCACGAGTTCGCCGGTGTCCAGTGCGCACTCCCCGAGTCCGAGCAGCGCGGCGGCCTGCTCCTCCGGCAGCTCCTGCGCCTCCGCCTCGGCCAGCAGCGCCGTGTACTGCTCCACCGCCGACTCCGCCTCCCCGACGGCGAGGACCCGCTGCGCCTCGGTCAGCCGCAGTCGCATCTCGGTCACCTGGCGCGCCGAACGCCCGGTCGCCAGTTCGTCGAACTCGACTCCGAGCCGTTCGGCGAGGTGCCGCAGCGCGTCGTCGGAGGGGCGCACCCGGCCGGCCTCCAGGGTGGAGATGTAGGCGGGGGTGTACACCGGCTCCGCCAGCTGTTTCTGTGTCAGTCCGCGCGCCACGCGCAGCTGCTGCACCCGCCGCCCGATCGTGCCCGGCTCGTCCCGCTCCCCCATGCCAACTCCCCCAGTGCCCCTTGCCGTTCGCGTCGGACAGCCCCTAGGTTAAACCGCGAATTAAACCTGCTTAACCCGTCGCTGTTGCGAGGTCGCCGTGCTGCAACGCACCCGCTCCACCGAGCATTACGCCCGAGGCTTCATCGCGGCTCTCGCCGCGGTCGCGGCGCTCGTCCTGGCGGCGAACGCCGGCCCGAAGGCCGTCGGCCCGGACGCCGGCTCCGGGACCACCGCACCGGCGGGAGTGGAAGCCGCCGAGCGGTAGGCCCCCCGCCAGGTCCCGCTCATCCGGGCAGGGCTCTGCGCAGCGCCTCGTCGAGGCTCCGCGCCAGCGCGTCCTGGTTGGCCGAGCCGCTCTCGACGAGCGGGCCGAGCTGCGTGATGAGAGTCTGCGTGAAGGCGCCGTAGAGCGGAGTCCTCGGGCGGTGCACGGCCCGCTCCAGCGCCCTCCTGAGCATCGCGTCCGTGAGCCCGGGGCGTCCCTCGTCCCCGCGCGGCACCTCGTCGGCCTCCCCCGTCGGGGAGGGGGCGGGCGCGGCGGAGATCTCCGCGGGGCACCGCAGCGAACGTCCGTAGGCCGAGGCGCGGGTCGCCGCGAACCCGGCCTCCAGCAGGCAGCGTTCGCTCTGCCGGCCGGTGAGGAACCGGATCAGCTCGGTCGCCTTCCGTGCCCGCTCCGACGAGGTGGTCACCGCCAGGTTCTGTCCGCCGAGCACCGCCCGCCCGGGCAGCGGCGCCACCCCGAGCCGTGCCCCGAACACCCGGTACAGCGTGGGGTAGGCGGAGGGCCAGGCGCGCAGGAAGGCCGTACCCCCCTCGGTGAACTCGCTCGTCGAGCCGGTCTCGTCGTGCTCCTTCGCCTTCGAGGAGACGGAGAGCGGGACGACGCGGTGGGCGAGTTCCTGCACGCCCCGTCTCAGCTGGTCCACGTTCCCCGTGTAGCGGCCGTGCTCGTCCACCAGTCTCAGGCCGGGCACGGCCGTGGCGAACGCCTCCATCGCGTTGACCGTGCGGCCCTCGTACGGGGCGAGCTGGGTGGTCCAGCCGTTCCGGTAGTCGGGGGTGTTGAGCTTCTCGCCCAGGGTGAGGATGTGCCCGCGCAGCTTCTCCCAGGTGAAGCCCTCGGGGACGTACGGCTCCTCGACACCGGCCTTCCGCAGGAGGTCGGCCCGGTAGTAGAGCAGGCCGACGTCGCTGTTGAACGGCACCGCGTAGACCTTCTCGTCCCACCGGGCGGTCTCCGCGACCGGACCGATGACGTCCGCGTCCACGAGGTCGTCCGGCAGCGCCCGCACCAGCCCCGCCTCGGCGAACTCGGGCACCCAGGTCACGTCCAGGTTCACCACGTCGTACCGGGCGCTGCCGGACTGCAGGGCGCCCAGCAACTGGCTGCGCTGCTCGTCGGCGCTGCCCGGCAGCTCCACCAGCCGCGCCTGGTAGAAGTCCGAGCCCGTCGCCTTCTGTCTCTGTTCCCGGTTCCAGGCGTCGATGAGCCGCTGCCGCACACCGTTGCTGCCGGTGACGTCCCGGCCGCTGGCCACGACGATCGTGCCGGGTTTCTCCTCGGCGGCCGGTTCGGGCGTCCCGCCCCCGCCGCCCGTGCAGGCGGCGAGCAGCAGCAGTGCGAACAGCGCGGTGAGCCGTCGCGGCATCAGTCGTCCCCCGTTCCGATACGGGCGATCTCGTCGTGCAGGGCCGCGCCGACGTCGTCCCCCGCGTCCAGGCAGCGCCCGCCGCTCACTTCGGCGATCCGCTGGTCCGGGCGGCCCTCGTCACAGCCTCCGCTTCCCAGGACGGCGACGGTCACCGGCACCTCGCTCGCCCCGGCCCGGTCCAGCACCTCCCGCAGCCGTCCGCCCGTCAGGTACTCCCCGTGCTGGCCGTCGGTGATGTGCACGACCATCTGGGGCCGGCCGTCGTCCCCCCGGTCCTCCATCTCGTCGAACGCCGCGAGCAGAGCCGCGTGCGGGTCGGCCGAGGCGTCCCGCACCCGGGCCCGCTCGTCGACGGCCTCCTCGGCGTCCTTCCGCCCGTGCCTGCCGAATCCCAGCAGCGTCTCGTACGGGCCGTCACCGGTGTCCGCGACCGCCCAGACGCCGTACTCGTCCTCGGCGCCCAGCCCGCCCAGCGTCTGCCGCAGCAGCCCGGGGCCGCCGCTCGGCCCCTGCCACAGATCGGCCATGGAACCGGAACTGTCCAGCAGGAACAGCACCCGGCCGGGACCGCCGTACGCCTGGTAGGCGCTCAGGGCCTGCTCCATCTCGTCCCTGCCCGCCGACTCGTCGAGCGGGCTGGGCGCGAACTTCACACCGTCGGGCTTCCGTCCGGGGGCGAACAGCTCCCCGTCGCCGGGGTCGCGGAAGCCCTGCCGGGCCAGCACCTCGCGGCCTCCGGCACCGGCCAGCCAGTCGCGGAAGGCGGCCGCCGCCGCGTCCCGGTCCGTCTCGTCGTCGCCTGAGTCGTCGTCGCCGTCGGCATCGTCCCAGCGCACCCGCACGAACACCGGGTCCATCCCGGGCACGTCGGCGGGGTACAGGGCCCAGCGCGGGGTGCGGGTGTTGTCCTCGCAGTCGACCCCGCTGACGAGGAGGAACTCCGGGACGAGGGCGGCGGTGCGGTCGTCCACGGCGTCGTCGTCGGGCAGGTCGCACAGCAGGTCGCCGGCCGTGGGGGAGGGTGGTCCCTGCTGCCGGACCATGCGCTCCCCTTGGGCCACGGAGGCCGGGTCGCCGTACAGGCCGACGGTGGCGAGCAGTCCGGAGTCGGTGAACTCGGGGTCGGGGCGGCGCACGGCCGCGTCGTCGGCGTGCCCGGTCAGAGCGTCGATCATCTCGGTCAGGGGCCGTCCGGTGATGTCGTTCAGCGCCTCGGGGGCGAGGCGCTCGGGCACGGCGAGCACGACGGGGGAGTGGGCGAGGGGCGACTCCTCCGGCTCCAGCTCCGCCACGGCGTCCGTGTCCTGCTCCTCCAGCACCCGGTCGGCCTCGGCCCGGGAGGCGGGGATCCACACGTCGGGCTGCGGGCCGATGTCCCGCTGCGGGTTGACCTCGGCGCCCTCGGGCTCCTGCCAGGCGTCCGTGCGCCGGCGCAGCGCGTCGACCACATCGGAGGAGCCCGCGCTGTAGACGGTGATGCCGGTGCGCCGGCAGCCCGCGTCGGTGGTGTTCGCGTCCGAGGTCAGATAGGCGGCGGCGGCCGTGCGGAAGGTCTTCTCCAGGTCCGGGTCGGTCAGCACGCGCAGTTCGAGCGGCGGGGCGCAGTGGGTGTCGTCCCTGCTGAACGGACCCAGCAGCAGGTACAGGCCCACGCCGAGCAGGCCGAGGGCGAGCAGCACGGGCAAGGCGGGCCGGAGCAGGATCCGGCGGGACGACCGCTTCCCCCCGCCCCGGTCGGTCCGGGAGAGCTTGCGACGCCACGCGCGGGACCACTTCGCCGCCAGGGCGCGCGGGCGCCGCCACGACGCCGCCACCCACACCGGCAGCCGAGGGCGCGGGCCGGGACCCGGGTCCGCACCGGACGGGCCGGGTCCGTCCGGCGCCAGGACCGGAAGCTGCGGGCCCTCCCCCAGCTGTACGTCGGCGCCCGCGTCGGCGCGCAGCTGCGGCTCCCAGGCTTCTTTGCGCATCGTTCGGCGCTTCTGCTCCGCCATGCGCTCCCGCAGCCGGGTGGCGAGCCGGGAGACGGTCGTGCCGTCCTCCTCGCCGAGCAGCTCCGCCAGGTTCTCCGTGAACGGGGTGGGCGTCCCCGGGTCGCCCGCGTCGATGCGGTGGTTGGCCTGCACGCTCATCAGGAGTCCGACGCGCCGCTTGTCCTCGAAGTGCTCCCACACCCGGGCCGCGTTGCCCGCGAAGCAGCAGTCGAGGATCACCACGATGCGGTCCGCACGGCTCGTGACCAGCACCGTCCCCATCAGGTCGCTGAACGACACGGCGCCGTTGAACACCGTGTGCTCCCCGGCCAGCACGTGGGCGTCGCGCAGCTGCAGATACAGTTCGTCGCCGCCGCTGGGGATCGCCCCGTGCCCCGCGAAGTAGACCAGCAGCAGCCCACGGGCCTCCCTGGCGACCCGCTGCAGCTCCTGTGCCGCCTCGGCGAAGTCCGGCGACGGCAACGAGGTGATCTCCTCGTCGGTGAACACCCCCGCACGCACCAGCGCCTCGCGCAGCACGGGCAGGTTCTTCTCCACGGCCGGCAGCTTGCCCGGCACCGCGTGCGGGCCCTTCGTGAAGCGGTAGTCGGACACCCCGATCAGCAGCGCCCGGTCCATCGGCTCCCCCGCGTCCTGAGACCGCACCGGCCTACCTGTCGTCGCGGTTCACCGGTTCGACTCTGCCCTGCGGCGGCTCGCCGTCCTCGACCTGGCGGCGGTTGTCCCGCCAGGCCGTCACACCCCGCTTGACCTGCTCCAACAACTCCTGGAACACCACGGTCGCGCCCGCCGACGTAACGGCGATGACGATCTCCTGACTCGTCCCCATCGGCGCGCCGCCGCGGTCGGCGGCGGGCCTCTCGAAGAGCCGCAGCCTCCCGTCCCGCAACAGGTCGTCCAGCGGTTTCTCCCGCTCCAGCCAGTTGCGCAGGGCGGTGACGTCACCCTCCGTCGCGCTCCCGTCCAGCCGTATGCAGATGTCCTGGTCGGCCACTCCGCCCCCCTCAGCCATAACTCCCCATCATGGCACCGTGGTTGCTCCCTGGGGAGGGTCCGTACGCAGGCGCCCTGCCGGCATCGCCCCGCGCCCCTGCACCACACGCAACCGGCGCCGCACGTGCTCCACGGCCCCCTCCCTGCGACCCGGCACCCGGCTCCTCAACTCCACCAGCTGCACACCCAGTTCACGCACCCGCACCGGATCGTCGACCCGGCCCCACTGGTGGTGGGCACGGTCCACGGCCGCCTCCACGGCGGGCGCGTCGGCCGGCTGCCCTGCGGCCAGCCGGGTGCCCGCCAGCGCCATCCACGCACGGCAGCTGCGCGCCGCGTCGCCCGCCAGCATCGCCAGGTCCGCGCGGACCTCGCTCCAGTGCAGCGCCTCCTCCGACACCGTGCCGTGCGCGAGCCCCGCCGCCTGCTCCAGGCGCGCGGCCAGCGCGTCCGCCTCCGCGTGCCGCCCCGCGCGCACGGCCGCCGTGACCGCCGCGTGCGGGTCGCCCGGCAGCGGCCCGCGCTGCGCCAGCACCAGGTCGGCGCCCACGCCCTCCGGCGCGATCCGTGCCAGCGTCCGCTGGTGCAGCTCCTCGTCCGGCAGCCGCCGCCCGCTGCGCAACAGCGTCGCCAGCGCCTTCATGTACGCCGGCGCCGCCACCCCGCGCCGCGACGGCGGAGGGGCGACGCGACCGTAAACGGCGGCGTCACGGCCGCAGTCCAGCGGGAACGGCCGGCCCGGCACGGGCGGCTCGCACAACGCCCGCCAGGTGTCCGCGTCGGCGTGCAGATCGAGGAACAGCGTCGTGGCGCCCGCCGGGCGCAGCCGCAGCTCGTCCCGGAACCAGTGCCAGGGCAGCGCCGTGTACCGCACGGTCGCCGGGGTGGTGCGGGCGAGCGCCAGGTGCGGCAGCCGCTGCCTGCGGTCCAGGCGCAGCTCCCCCGCCACGTACACGGTCAGCGGGCCGGGCGCCGCTGCCGCCGCGCGCAGCCGGGTCAGCACCGCCTGCGGCTCCAGGGGGTCGGCCAGCTCCACGACGTTCGCGGTGTCCGCGCCGGACAGCACCGACGGGGGCACCGCCGCGAGCACGGGGAGCACGGACGCCGCGTCCACCAGCCGTCCACGGCCCAGTGGCGACGCCGCGAGCAGCAGCACGGTCCCGGGCATGGTCCCCTCCCCCTGTCGATCACCCACGGCAGCACCGTAACCGCTGCGGTCGCAAACGGGGGCGTCACAGCGGTGAACGTCCCCCTTCGCGGCGTTCGACCCCCCTGTCCCTGGCGCGCCGCACCGCGAACACCGTGGTGTCGTCCGCCAGATGCCCCCGGCAGTGCCGCAGCGTCCCGTCCCGTACGACCAGCACCAGCCAGCCGGGAGCCATCAGCCGCGGGTCGGCGGCCACCGCCCGCCGCACCTCCTCCGCGACCTGGAAGAAGCGGCCCTCCCGGTCCCGGGCCTCCGTCACCCCGTCCGTCACCACCAGCAGCGTCTCGTCGAGGCCCAGACGCACCCGGCGCACGGGGAGGCCGCCGGGCGCCAGGTCGCGGTAGCCGAGCGGCAGCCCCCCGCCCACCGGCAGGCGCCGCACCCCCGACGGGCCCACCGCCAGCGGCGGCTCGTGCCCGAAGACGACGGTGTCGACGGCGTCGTCCTCGTCCGCGGGGAACGAGAGCAGCACGGCCGTGGCGAACCGGTCGCCGTCCGCGCGGCCGAGCGCGGTCGTGTACGCACGGTGCCGCACCATCCCCGCCTCCAGCCGGTCGGCGACCGACGCCAGGTCCGCCTCGTGGAAACCCGCCTCACGGAACGTGCCGAGCAGCACCGCCGCCGTCTCCACCGCGCCCAGCCCCTTGCCCTGCACGTCCCCGACGAAGACACGGGTGCCGTGCGGTCCCGGCTGGATGTCGTAGAAGTCGCCGCCGACCCGGGCCTGGGCGTCGGCGGTGAGATACACGCCCGCGTGCTCAAGGCCGCCCCAGCCGGGCGGCAGCGGCCGCAGCACGGTACGCCGCACCGTGTCCGTCACGTCCCGCATGTGCAGCGCCCGCCGCTCGCCGCGCACCCGCACCGCGCACGCCAGCGTGGCGAGGACGCCGCCGAGGGCGACCAGGATGAAGTCGGGCAGGCCCGCCTGGAACTGGTGCGGCCAGGCGTTGTCGACGACGGTGTACGTGCTCATGGACAGCACCGCGAACACCGCCGTGGCCCACACCCCGCACAGCGCGGCCGCGATGCCCGGCACCAGCACGATCCAGGAGATGATCCGGAACTCACCGGTGGTGTTGTAGTCGGTCACCGCGATCGCGACGAGCAGCAGCAGGGGCGGCACCCAGGCGACGCTGCGGCCCCGTGCCCGCAGCAGCATCTGCCGCTGCACGACGTCGCCCCGGCCGGCCGCCGGGTACGGCTCGGGCAGGGCGTGTCCTGTGGTGGCCGGACTCACGGCCCCAGCGAAACACGCGCCCGTGACGGCCGCATCCCCTCCCACCGGGCGATCGAGTTGCCGCCCCGGCGCGGCAGGTGTGCCCTGGAGGGACGGGGGACGGAGGAAGGAGTGCTCCCATGGCGCACGCTGCGCCCCGGAACCGGGGCATGCTCGAACAGGGCCGCACCACCGACGTCTTCGACGCCCGCACCCATCGCATGGCCCGGATCGTCCTGCCCGTTCTCGCGGCGCTGGTCTACGGCTTCTGGGCCGCGGCGAACCGGCGCTACGGCGGCCCCATCACCGGCTGGAACCTGCTGTTCGGCTTCCTCACGGCGCTCGTCTTCGCCGTCGTCCTCATCACGCTGCTCACGGTCGCCCCGAAACTCCACCGCGGACTCCACGCCGTGGCCTGGGCCGCCTTCGCCGGCTGCGCGGTCGGCTTCCTCTTCAGCCAGTCCAACGGCAGCATCTACCGTTCGGTCGCCCTGGGCGTGGGCGTGATGATCGGCACGTTCCTCGTGCTGTTCTATCGCTACTACACGAAGGAGGACGCGGAGGGGCACCGCCTGGAGTGAGGCGGTCTCCCTCTTCGGCGGGGGGCGGCTGGGGGCGCCTGCCCCCGATGCCGGTGCGCGTAACGCGGGGGGGGCGTAACGCGGGGGGGGGCGTGGTGCGGGGCCGCCGTGGTGCGGGGCGGCCGTGGTGCGGGGCGGCCGTGGTGCGGGGGCGCGGGCGGCACCTCCGCAGCGCGCCTCGCTCGGACCCGCGCACCCTGAGCCTGACGGCTGCCCGTCTGCCGGGGCCCGCCGTCCGCCGACTGCGGCCCGTCGCGGACTGATCGCGCAGTTCCCCGCGCCCCCGGGGGCGCCTGGTCTGCGGGCAGTCATGCCGCTGGGGCGCGGGCGGCACCTCTGCGGTGGGCCTCGCTTGAACCCGCACCCCCTGAGCCTGACGGCTACCCGTCTGCCGGGGCCCGCCGTCCGCCGACTGCGGCCCGTCGCGGACTGATCGCGCAGTTCCCCGCGCCCCCGGGGGCGCCTGGTCTGCGGGCAGTCATGCCGCTGGGCGCACGCGGCACCTCTGCGGTGGGCCTCGCTTGAACCCGCACCCCCTGAGCCTGACGGCTACCCGTCTGCCGGGGCCCGCCGTCCGCCGACTGCGGCCCGTCGCGGACTGATCGCGCAGTTCCCCGCGCCCCCGGGGGCGCCTGGTCTGCGGGCAGTCATGCCGCTGGGCGCACGCGGCACCTCTGCGGTGGGCCTCGCCCCCACACGCGCCGGGCTCCGGACACCCCGACCCGTTCGGGGGCGCCCCGCTCGCGGCCGTAAGGGCAGGCGGGTTGCCTGGAAGGGTGGGTTCGTGGAGCGGCACCCGGCGGGTGCGGGACAGGATCGGGGCGGCGTGCGTCGCCGTCGCCTGCCTGCTCGTACCCCTCTGCGTCCTCGCCGCCTGGGCCGCCTTCGGCCTCGCCGACACCGGACGCTACGTCCGCACCATGGCCCCGCTCGCCACCGACCCCGCCGTACGCGAGGCCGTCGCGGACGCCGTCGGCGACGAGGTCGTAAGGGAACTGGAGACGCGGACCGCAGGCGACGCCGCCGTCGGCCCGTTCGTACGGGACGCCATCGAGTCGTTCACCCGTACGGACGCATTCCGCACCGCGTGGGAGGCGGGGAACCGCGCCCTCCATGACGCGGTGCTGCACGCCCTGCGTGACGACGCGCCCTCCGCCGGACCCGTCACCGTCGACCTCGCCCCCGTCACCGCACAGGTCAAGCAGCGGCTCGAGGCCGACCACATGCCCTACGCGCACCGCATCCCCGTCGCGCACACCGACGTCCCCGTGGTCCCCGCCGAGGAGGTGGCCGGGCTGCGCCAGGGTTACCGGCTGCTGGACGCCGCGGCTCTGTGGCTGCCCCTCACCGCCGTCGCCCTCGCCGTGACCGGCGTTGCGGCCGCCGCGTCCCGGCGCCGCACCCTCACCGCCGCCGGTCTGGGCACCGCGCTGGGCGGCGCCCTCCTCGCGCTGGCGGTCGCGGCCGGCCGCCGGCTGACCCTGGCCGACCTCCCGGACGACGTCCACCGCCCGGCGGCCGGCGCGGTCTACGACGCCCTCACGGCCACTCTGCGGACGGCGTCCTGGTCGCTCCTCGCCGTGGGCGCGGCGGTGGCCCTGACCTGCTGGCTGACCGGTCGTCCTGTCCTCCGCCGCAGGCGCGGCCCTTCGCCCGCACCGCCCACGGCAACACCGGCCCCGGCCACTCCAACCAACGCCCGCACCTGACAGGCGGCCGACCCGATACGGCGAGGCGCGCCGCAAAGGGCCACCCGCGCCCCAGCGGCACCACTGCCCGCAGACCAGACACCCCAGGGGCGCGGGGAACTGCGCGACCAGCCCGCGACGAACCGCAGTCGGCGAACGGCCGGCCCCAGCAGACGGGCAGCCATCAGGCACAGGGAGTCCGAGCCCAAGCGAAGCGCGCTGCAAAGGTGCCGCCCGCGCCCCAGCGACTGCCCGCAGACCAGACACCCCAGGGCGCGGGGAACTGCGCGACCAGCCCGCGACGAACCGCAGTCGGCGAACGGCCGGCCCCAGCAGACGGACAGCCGTCAGGCACAGGGAGTCCGAGCCCAAGCGAAGCGCCCTGCAAAGGTGCCGCCCGCGCCCCAACGGCACGACCGCACGCTGCTCGTCCCTGAGGGAAGATGCGGGTTCGAGCCCGTTCGACAGGAGGCGGCCACGTTGGAAACTGCGGGGGACGGGGCGGAACAGCCGCGGCGACCCGGCGCCTGGCTCGCGGCGCTGCTGTTCGCCGCGGTGAGCGTGGTCGTCGGCTGCCGCGCGGCCGACACCGACGCCGTCACCCCCGTACCCCAGCTCCTCGCCCTCCTGCCCTGGCTGCTGCTCCCCACCGCCGCCGGCCTCCTCCTCACCCTGCGGGCCCGCTGGTGGACCGGCGCCGTGTGGGGCGTGGCCCTGCTCGGCCTGCTGGCCTGGTACATCGAGCCGTACGGAAAGACGGACGACCCGGCCGGCCCGCCCGTCGCCCGGCTGCGGGTGCTGACCGCGAACGTCGAGTACGGCAGGGCGACCGGCCCCCTCGTCGACGCCGTACGCCGTGAGAAGCCCGACCTCGTCTTCGTCCAGGAGTGCGACCGACGCTGCGGCGCCGTCCTGGAGCGCGACCTGTCCGCCACCCACCCGCACCGCAGCGCCGTCGAGGGCGACGGCTCCAAGGGCTCCGTCATCCTCAGCCGTCTCCCGCTCACACCCACCCCGCCGGTCCCCGGCACGATGGGGATGCCCGGCGCCACCGCCGACGTCGGCGGCCGCACCGTACGCCTGCAACTGGCGCACCCCATGCCGCCGCTGCCCGACCAGGTGCCGGTGTGGCAGCGGGAGCTGGCCGGGATCCGGGACGCGGCGAAAGCCGCACCCGGCCTCCCGGCCGTCCTCGCCGGCGACTTCAACGCCACCCAGGACCACGCCGCGTTCCGCCGCATCCTCGACACCGGACTGCGCGACGCGGCCCGGCTCGACGGCGCCGACCGCACGCCGACCTGGCCCGCCCGCACCGCCCCGGCGTTCGGCGCCCAGATCGACCACGTCCTGGTCTCCGAGGAGTTCACCGCGGACCGCGCCCGCTTCCTCGACCTCGGTGACACCGACCATCGCGCGGTCCTGGTCGACCTCACCCTCCACACCGGCCGGTGACACGGCGGTGCGGGCCGCCCCCCGCGGAAGGGACGGCCCGCACCGGACGGGACACGCGCGGATCAGCGGCCGGACTTCTCCAGCGCCTTCTCCGCCTGGTCGAGCGCGGCGGCGAAGCCGTTGGCCCACAGCTGGTTCACCCGCGACCGCTCGGCCGAGTTCGGGTAGGCGTTGGTGCAGGACGGGCCGGGGCCGCCACCGGACATCAGCTCGCTGCACGGACCGGAGTAGTGGTCCGGCAGACCCAGCACGTGACCGGTCTCGTGCGCGGTCACGCGCGTGGAGTCGTAGATCTGGTTCTGCCGGTAGTCGAGGAAGATGTACCCCCGGCCGTGACCGTCGGTGGACGCGTACGAGCCGCGCGAGTCGTTGCCCTCGTAGTACGAGAAGTCCGCGCCCGACGTGCCGGCCTGGAGTCTCACGTTCGAGACCGAGCTGTTCCAGATCTGCGTGCTGCGGGCTATCTGTGTGGCGAACGAAGGCGCCCGGGAGGCGTTGTAGACGACGGTGACGGCCGCCGCGCTCGACGGGTTCGCCGCCCGCTTCTCGGCCGCCGACTTCAGCACGGCCTCGAAGAACGCGCGGTTCGCCGCCGCTTCCTCCGAGGAACCGTCGTACGCGGCGATCGAGGCGAGCGACCCGGTGTCGAGCGGGGCGGGGGCCGCCGTGGCCGGGGCGGTGCCGAAGCCGAGGGCGGTGAGGCTCAGGCCCGCGGCGGTGACAACGGACATGGGCATGCGCATGCGCATCGATGACTCCTTGTGGTGGGGGTGAGTCACACGTCATCGGTGAGTGTCCGCGCCCTCACGGCGGCTGTGATGATGGCAACCGGTGATAGGACCGCGTTATCGCCGGACTCCGGCCATGCCGTCGCGCCCGCCCGACTCCGCCTGAACGGACGGGATTTGTATGTCTGGTGAAACCTGAACTTCCCGCTTACCCTCCCTGGACATGGAGCTTGAGGTCCGGCACCTCAGGGCGCTGTGCGCGATTGCCGACACCGGCAGTCTCCACCGCGCCGCACGCCAGCTCGGCGTGGCCCAGCCCTCGCTGAGCACGCAACTGCGGCGCATCGAACAGGAGCTGGGCGGTGCCCTGTTCGTCCGCGCGCGCACGGGCTGCCGTCCCACCCCGCTGGGCCGGCTGGTGCTCAGCCGCGCCCGCCCGCTCGTCACCGAGCTGCGCTCCCTGGTCACCGAGGCCCGCGCCGCCGCCCTCGGCGGCCGCCAGCTGCGCCTCGGCTCGACCGCGAGCCGCGCGCTGGCCGGCTGGCTGCGCCGCCTGCGCCGGCACTGGCAGGAACCCACCCTGCACATGGACGTCTCCGCCAACGCCCTGCTGCGCATGGTCTCCGACGGCCAGCTCGACGTGGCGTTCGTGCACGAGGTGGAGGGCTGCCCGCTGCGCGTCCCGGACGGGCTGCGCTCCCGCGTCCTCATCGCCCGCGAACCGCAGTTCGTGTCCCTGCCCGCCGACCACCCGGCCGCCGCCCGCCCGGTCGTCGACCTCTCCGACCTGGCCCACGACCGCTGGATGATCGACCCGGCGGTCGACGGCGAGTGGGACGCGGTGCGGCGCATGCTGCGCGAGGCGGGGATCGACCCGCCCGTGCTGCACGGCGACTACCACACGGCCGCGTCCCTGGTCGCGATCGGCGAGGTCGTCACCGTCTGCCAGCCGACCTCCCCCTCCCGCCCCGACACGGCCGTCCGCCGCATCGCCGGCGACCCGCTGGGCGTACGGCTGCTGCTGGCGGCGCGCACGGACACCGAACTGGAGGGCGTCTACCCGCACCTGGCCGACGCCTACCAGGAGGTGGCCCGGCAGGCGCCCGCGTACCGGGAGTGGCTGGAGGAGCTGGTGCCGGGGGCCTGAGGCCGCCCGGCACCCTCCGTGCGGCGTCAGACGCCGATGTCCCGCCCGTCCGCGCGCCACACCGCGACGACGGCCGGGCGGACGTACGAGCCGGGGCCGTCGGGCCAGGTGCTGGCGGGCCGCTCCACGGTCGCCCCGTCCACCTCGCCCGGGTGCTGCACGGCCACCAGCACCCGTCGGTCCTGCACGACGGGACCGCAGGTCTCGGCGCCCGTCGGCACGGTCAGGAACTGCTTCAGCTCACCGCGCCGCTCACCGCGCGTGGCGACGCCGAACAGGCCGTCGTGGGAGCCGAGGGCGCTGCCGTCGGTGGAGATCCACAGGTTGCCGTGCGCGTCGAAGGCGACGTTGTCCGGGCAGGAGATCGGGCTGACGGCGTCCTTCGGGAACCCGGCGAAGTAGGTCGACGGGTCCTCCGGGTCGCCCGCGACGAGGAACAGCGACCAGGCGAACCGGGTGCTCTCCGGCCGGTTCCACCGCTCGGTGAGCTCCAGGACGTGGCCGTGCTTGTTGGCGTGGCGCGGGTTGGCCTCGTCCGCCTTGGGGTTGGCGCCGGTGCCGCGGTTGGAGTTGTTGGTGAGCGCGACGTACACCTTGCCGGTGACGGGGTTCGGCTCGATGTCCTCGGGACGGTCCATCTTCGTGGCGCCCACCTTGTCGCCGGCGAGCCGCGTGAAGACGAAGACCTCCTCGGCGGTCATGCCCTCCACGTGCGAGACGGCGCCGTGCGCGGTGGCGGTGGCCAGCGGTATCCACTCGCCGCTGCCGTCGAACTCGCCGTCCTTCGGCAGCTTGCCCGTGCCGTCGATCTCGATCGCGGGCGAGTCGCCGGTCAGTTTCGCGACGTAGAGGGTGCCCTCGTCGAGCAGCGACAGGTTGTGCTCCCGGGCGGCGCGGCTGTTGTCGTGCCGCATCCGCTTGCTGCCGACGAACTTGTAGAAGTAGTCGAACCGCTCGTCGTCGCCCGAGTAGACGACAGGCCGCCCGTCGTGCGTGAGCCGCACGGTCGCCGCCTCGTGCTTGAACCGGCCGAGCGCGGTGCGCTTACGGGGCGCGGAGTGCGGGTCGTACGGGTCGAGTTCGACGACCCAGCCGAAGCGGTGGGCCTCGTTCGGCTCCTGGGCGAGGTCGAACCGCTTGTCGAACCGCTCCCACTTGCGCTCGGTCGCGCCGGTGCCGATGCCGTACCGCTTGTCGGTGGCGCTGCCGCCGTTCGCGAAGTACTGGTTGAAGTTCTCCTCGCCGTGCAGGGTGGTGCCCCACGGGGTGGTGCCGCCGGAGCAGTTGTTGAGGGTGCCGAGCACCCGGGTGCCGGTCGGGTCGGCGGAGGTCTTCACCAGGTCGGACCCGGCGACGGGACCGGTGAGCCGGAACTCGGAGGTGGCGGTGAGCCGCCGGTTGAGGTGGTGCCGGCTCACGGCGGTGAGCCGGCCGTTCCCGCGGTCCTCCTCCACGGCGACGACGGCGAGACCGTGCGCGGCCCAGGCGATCTCCACCTGCTCGCGGGTCGGGTTCTCCGGGTCGTAGTCCCGGAACATCAGGATTTCGTCGGTGTACTCGTGGTTGGCGACCAGCAGCTGCCGGTTCCGCTCACCCTTCAGGGGCAGCAGCGCCAGGAAGTCGCAGTTGTACCCGAACTGTCCGGCCTGCGCGCGGGCGCTCTGCCGCTCGGGGTCGAAGGCGGGCGCGCCGCGCAGGATGGGCTCGCCCCAGCGGATGACGACGTTCTGCCGGTAGCCGTCCGGCACGGTGACGGCGTCACGGGTGTTGGGCGGGACGGGGGTGAAGCGCAGGCCTCGGGCGCCCTTCTGCGGCCGGGGCCGTCCCTTCGCGGCCGGGGCCGCTTCCGCCTGGGGCGCGGCGGCGACACCGGCGGCACCGGCGCCCGCCGCGGCGACGGTCACGACGGCGGCGGCCCGCATCACCGAACGGCGGCTGAGGGCGCCGGCGACGACATCACCGACGTACTCGTTGTCACTGGTGTTGGGCACCTCGTGGAAGCAGGCGTCACCACACCGGAAACGACAGGTCAGGGCGGACCGCCCGGCGGGGTGTGAACCGGACGGCGTTCCGATCAACGGCAGCAGCTTGCGCACGTGTTCTCTCCTTGGCGTGCCCGTGGTGTCAGCGCGACCGTAGGAGCCCACGGGTGCGACGACCGGGCGCGGGAGTGAACGGCGGGTGAACCCGGAACGGCATCACGGGCGTGCGCCGGAGCGGAACATCGACCCCGCACAGGCCGGATCACGCCCTTGACAGATACGATCCCGCACATCCCACCCTGCCCAAGATCGCCCCCAAGGGCCGCTAACCTTACGTGTCCGTCCTGGCCAGGGTTTGACGGGCATCAACTCACGCGAAGGGTTGCGCACATGGGCATTCTCACTCTCCTGCGGAACGCGTTCGGCCGGTCACGGAAAGCGAGGTCGGCCGAAGCGGAGGGTGCGGCGCCGGCCGCCGAGGTGACGGAGACGGCCTCCCTGACGACGCCCGACCCGTCCGCCACCGCGACGGTCCCGGAACAACGCGACAGCGACGAACACGACCTGGTGAGGTCGGCCTTCGACAAGGTGGAGGTCCCCCGGCCCTCGCGCCCGTCGACGACGGAGGAGGCCGAGGCGGAGAAGCCGGGGAGGCCGGGGAGGCCGGAGAAGCCGGCCGCCGAGGCGGAGAAGCTGCAGCAGGCTTCCGGCGTCGAGCCCCAGACGGCCCCGGCGCCGGAGGAGTCGCCCGAGGCGACGGCAGCAGCGGAGACCGAGCCGAAGCCGGCGGAGCCCGTCGCCGAGCCCGAGGAGCCGACCAAGCCGGAGGCGGCGGCGCAGCCGAAGGCCGGCGAACCGGAAGCCAAGAAGCCCGAGGCCGAGGCAACCCCTGACCCGGAGCCGACACCCGCAGCGGCTCCGGAACCGACGGCGGAGGCCGAACCGGAACCGACCCCTGAGCCGGAGTCCGAGGCCGAGGCCCAGCCGGAGGCCGAGGCCCAGCCGGAGGCCGAGGCCCAGCCGGAGGCCGAGGCCCAGCCGGAGGCCGATTCTGAGGCCAAGGCCGAGCCGGAGTCTGAGACCAAGCCGGAGGCCGAGAGCACAGCCGAGCCGAAGCCCGAGGCGAAGGCCGAAGCGGATGCCGAGCCGAAGGCAACCGCCGAGCCTGAGGCGAAGCCGGAAGCGGCCCCGGAACCGAAGGCAGCCGCCGAGCCGCGGCCGGAAGCGAAGCCCGAGCCGAAGGCAACCGCCGAGCCCGAAGCGACCGTCGAGCCGGAGGCGAAGGCGGAACCGGCGCCGGCGCCGGAGCCGGAGCCCGCCGCTCAGGCACCAGAGCCCGAACCCGCGGCGGAGGCGACCCCCGCGGCCGCCGACGGCGAGCAGGCCCCCCAGGGGCCACCCGCACCCGACAACGAGACCCGCACGGGTGGTGCGGGCGGGAACGAGAACCCGGCCGAAGGCGAAGCCGAGGCCGGACCCAAGGCGACCCCCGCCACCCCCGCCTCCGCCCTCCGCAACACCACCCTCACCACCGCCTACAAAGCAGCCGGCACCGTCCTCGAGAAGAACGGCCTCACCGGCGCCCGCGCCAAGATCCACCTCGTCCTCGACCGCTCCGCGTCCATGCGCCCGTACTACAAGGACGGCTCCGCCCAGGCCCTCGCCGAGCAGACCCTCGCCCTGGCCGCGCACCTGGACCCCGAGGCCACGCTCCACGTGACCTTCTTCTCCACCGAGCTGGACGGCACCGGCGAGCTGACCCTCACCGACCACGAGGACAAGATCGACGAGCTGCACGCGGGCCTCGGCCGGATGGGCCGTACCAGCTACCACGCGGCCGTGGAGGCCGTCCTCGAGCAGCACGCGAAGGAGCCCGCCGGCACCCCCGCCCTGGTGATCTTCCAGACGGACGGCGCCCCCGACGCGAAGACCCCGGCCACGAAGGCCCTCACCGAGGCCGCGAAGAACCACCCCAACGTGTTCTTCTCCTTCGTCGCCTTCGGCGAGCACGACAACAAGGCGTTCGACTACCTCCGCAAGCTCAAGACGGAGAACACGTCGTTCTTCCACGCCGGCCCCACCCCTCGCGAGCTCACGGACAAGGAGCTGTACGAGGGCGTCCTGGCGTCCTGGCGCCCGTAGGGACCCCTGCCCTCACGCACCCCTCGGGGGGTGGACGGAGGAACGGACGGGAACCCCGTCCACCCCCGTCCACCCCCCGAAACGCGTGTGAGTCGATCTCCGCGGGACCAGTAGGATTTCGACCATGGCGGCCACTGGATCAGAGAAGCAGGGGGCGAAGGCGTACTACGTCACGACCCCCATCTACTACGTCAACGACGCTCCTCACCTGGGCCACGCCTACACGACCGTCGCAGGCGACGTGCTCACCCGCTGGCACCGCCAGCGCGGCGAGAAGGTGTGGTACCTCACCGGCACGGACGAGCACGGTCAGAAGATCATGCGCACGGCCGAGGCGAACGGGGTCACCCCGCAGGCCTGGGCCGACAAGCTCGTCACGGAGGCCTGGCAGCCCCTGTGGGAGCACCTCGACATCGCGAACGACGACTTCATCCGCACCACGCAGAAGCGGCACACCGACCGCGTCCAGGAGTTCGTGCAGGACCTGTACGACAAGGGCGAGATCTACAAGGGCGGCTACGAGGGCCCGTACTGCGTGGGCTGCGAGGAGTACAAGCTCCCCGGCGAGCTGCTCGACGGCGAGGGCGAGTACGCGGGCCAGAAGCTGTGCTCGATCCACAAGAAGCCGGTGGAGATCCTCAGCGAGGAGAACTACTTCTTCAAGCTCAGCGAGTACAGCGAGAAGCTCCTCGCGCACTACGAGGCCAACCCGGGCTTCATCCAGCCCGAGTCCGCGCGCAACGAGGTCGTGAACTTCGTGCGCCAGGGCCTGCAGGACCTCTCCATCTCGCGCTCGACGTTCGACTGGGGCGTCCAGGTCCCGTGGGACGACAAGCACGTGATCTACGTGTGGGTCGACGCGCTGCTGAACTACGCGACGGCGGTCGGCTACAACGAGAACCCGGAGAAGTTCGAGTCGACCTTCCCCGCCGACGTGCACCTGGTCGGCAAGGACATCCTCCGCTTCCACGCGATCATCTGGCCGGCCATGCTGATGGCGCAGGGCCTCCCGCTGCCCGGGAAGGTCGCCGCGAACGGCTGGCTGATGGTCGGCGGCGAGAAGATGAGCAAGTCGAACCTGACCGGCATCAAGCCGCAGGACCTGACCTCGCACTTCGGCGTGGACGCGTACCGCTGGTACTTCCTGCGCGCCATCGCGTTCGGCCAGGACGGCTCCTTCTCCTGGGAGGACTTCTCCGCCCGCTACACCAGCGAGCTGGCGAACGACTACGGCAACCTCGCCTCCCGCGTGGCAGCGATGGTCGGCAAGTACTTCGGCGGTGAGCTGCCGGCCGCGACGGCCGACGGCGACGCGGAGAAGGCGATCCACGAGGGCCTGGCGAAGGCCGTCGCGGAGGCCGACCGGAAGATCGGCGAGGAGCTGGACTTCCAGGGCGGCATCCTGGCGGTCTTCGACTTCGTGAAGCAGGTCAACGGCTACATCACCGAGCAGGAGCCCTGGAAGGTCGCGAAGGACGATTCGCCGGAGGGCAAGGCCCGCCTGGCGACGATCCTCTACACGGCCGCGGAGTCGCTCCGCGCGGTGGCGGTCCTGCTCAACCCGGTGATGCCGGAGACCTCCCAGAAGCTGTGGGACTCCCTCGGCGCGGAGCCCGCCCTGGGCGCCCTCGCCGGCCAGAAGGTCCAGGAGGCCGGCACCTGGGGCCTCCTCCCGTCCGGCTCCACGGTCACCAAGGGCGCGGTCCTCTTCCCCCGCCTGGAGGAGAAGCCGGCCGCGTAACACGCACGACGCGCGTCGAAAGGCCCGGGAACCCTGTGTTCCCGGGCCTTTCCGGGTATAGCTGTGGTGACGGCAGGCCTACGGGTGGGGGCTATGGGGGGCATGGGGGAGACGGAACAGACGCGCCCGGACACGGGCACCACGGACTCGGCGGACTCCGGGACGCCGGACACCGCGGCCCTGCGCAACGAGCTCGCGCTGGAGCGCTACCGGTACGTCCTGCAGCAGATCCAGACGGTGAACGAGAACGCACACCGGTTCCTCGCGATCTACCAGACCCTTGCCACCACGCTGGTCGCCGCGGCACTGGCGCTTTTCGTCGGCTACCGCACATGGGAGTTGGAGGCGGACACCGCGCGCGGCGGAGTGATCGGCCTGCTGACACTGACGACCGTCGTGGCCGTCTTCACCGGCATCCTGATCGTCGTAGGGGCGCTCTCCTGGCTCGACTACCGCCACGAGGAGTGCGACATCACCGACGAGCTCGTCGGCCCCGGCTTCCGCACGCGTCCCCGCCCCGGCAATTTCCTGCGCTGGTACGAGACGTACGTGGTGCTCTTCATCCTCGTGTCGGTGATCACCATGTGGGTGCTCGCCGGCCTGTTCCTGCTGCCCGCGATGAGGTGACCGTCCCCCGTGACCCAGCACGTCCACACGAACACGTCCCTGTGGAAGAACACACTCGCCGCCCGCCCGGGGCCCGGCCCCGACCCGCACGCGGAGCAACGGGAGCGGTTGCGCACGTCGTACACGGAGTTACGGCGGAAGGCCGCCGTCCTCCTGGAGGAGAACGCCCGGAGCATGCCGGACTTCACCGTGCACGACATCAGCCACGTGGACGCGCTGTGGGAGACGGCCGACCTCGTCTGTGGCGACGCGGTCACCCTGAACCCGGCCGAGGCGTACGTCCTGGGCTGCGCGTTCGTGCTGCACGACGCGGCGATGGGAACGGCCGCCTACGGGACGACCGTGCCGGAGGCGCTGGGCGAGAAGCGCTGGCGCGACCTGGTGTCGCTGGCCTACTACGAGCAGGAGGGCTGCTGGCCGGAGCGCGGCGAGCTGGAGGAACCGCCCGCGGAGATCGCCGAGGCGTGCGTGGCGACTGCGATCCGCGAGACCCACGCGGAGCAGGCGAAACGGCTGGTGGACCAGCCGTGGAGGAGCAGCACGGGCAACGAGATCCATCTGATCGACGAGGTGCAGCTGCGAGAGTGGTACGGCCCACTGACCGGGGACCTCGCCGCCAGTCACTGGTGGCCCGTGGACCGCCTGGCCCGGGAGTTCCGGCACTCGATCGGGTCGCTGCCCTGGCAGCCCAGTGAGTGGATCATCGAACCGCTCAAGCTGGCGTGCATCCTGCGTCTCGCCGACGCCACGCAGGTCGACAGCCGCCGCGCCCCCAGCTTCCTGTTCTCCCTGCGACGGCCGCGCGGAGTGTCCCGTGAGCACTGGCGGTTCCAAGAACACATCAGCCGCCCGTACCGCAACGGCGACCGCGTCACCTACAGCTCCCTGCGCCCCTTCCCTCCACAGGACGCGACCTCCTGGTGGCTGGCACTGGAGTACCTGCGCGGCATCGACCGCGAGCTCAAGGCCGTCGACGCGCTGCTGCACGACCTCGGCCGGGACCGGCTCGCGGCGCGCGCCGTCGCCGGCGTCGACTCCCCGGAACGCTTCGCCGAACTGTTCCGCGCTCAGGACTGGCGCCCCATCGACGCGACGGTCAAGGTCTCCGACATCCCGTCCCTGGTCGGCACACTCGGCGGCCGGCAGCTCTACGGGGACGAGCCGGAGGTCGCCCTACGGGAACTGGTGCAGAACGCCCAGGACGCCGTGCTGGCCCGACAGACGCTCCAGCCGGACTTCCCGCTGGGCCAGGTGGAGGTCCGCCTGACCGAGACCGACGGCGACTGGTGCCTGGAGGTACGCGACTCCGGCACCGGCATGGACGAGGAGACCCTGGTCCACGGACTGCTCGACTTCGGCACCAGCGGCTGGAGTTCCACCAGCGTCCGCAACCGGCTGCCCGGCCTGGCCGACGGCGGCTTCCGCCCCAGCGGCCGCTTCGGCATCGGCTTCTTCTCGGTGTTCCTCCTGGGCGACGAGGTCGAACTGACCACCCGCCGCTACGACGCCTCCCTCGCCGATGCCCGCCGCCTCACCTTCCACGGCCCCTCGCACCGCCCGCTGCTCACCCCGGTGCCGGGGCAGGGGTGGGTGCCGGAGGGGACGACGGTGCGGGTGAGACTGGCGAAGAGTCCCTATGCGTCCGACGGGTTGTTCCACCGGACCGACGACGAACGGCTGGCCCAACTCGCCCAGCGTCTCGTCCTGGAGAACGCGGTGCCCATCCACACGTGGGAACCGGACGCAAGCGGTCCGGAGATTCTCCCGCCCTTCTCCCTCGACTCCGGCTCACGGGAGGAGGTGTTCGACCGCCTCTACCCGCCGCAGGCGGTGAAAGGGCGCGCCGGGGAGGAGAAGGTTCGCCTCCAGATGCGCGACGACTTCGTCAGCAGGGCGACGGAGGTCTGCGACGACAAGGGACGGCGCGTCGGGCTCGCCATGCTGTGGAGCAGCCTGAACCATCAGGGACAACGCGATCACCCGGGCGTGGTCACGGTCAACGGGTTCCTCTCCGACACGTCGCTCGCGTTCGCCGGATACCTCACCGGACAGCCCAGCCGGGCGTCACGGGACAAAGCCGCTCTTGTCGCCACCCGAGATCAGATGCGGCGGTGGATACACGGTCAGACACGACGCCTGCGCGATGCCGGGCTCTTCGACGACTCGCTGCAGATGGAGCTCGCCTACACCCTGCACTGTGCGTCCGCCCCGCTCTCCGACGACATCGCCTTCGCCTGGAGCGCACAAGGTGTGCTGCGGTTGTCCGACGTGCCCGCATGGGCAGAACGGCATGATGACATCTTCCTGTGTTTCGGCTGGCCTCTCATCTGGCAGTCACGGCCGCCCGCGGTCCGTCACCCGATGTCCGGAGAACCCGTCCGGCTGCCCGACAACTGCCTCGTCATCTGCCAGTACGGAACCACGTCACCGTTGACGGAGGTGTTCCCGTACGCCGCCAACCGTGATTCCGCCTACGAGTTCGCCCGCGACCACCCCACAGTCTCCTGGCAAAAGGTCTGGTGGCGCCTGTCGAGCAGCCTGTACGGACCATTCATCCGTGCATTGTGTGAGGTGTGGTCCTGCACCCTTGAGTCACTCCTGGCCCCCCTCGAGCGACGCGACTGGTCGGACAGCATCGACGTGGACGGCGAACGCCTCGGCCCTGTGCCCGGCTACCACCTGCGCCGCCCGACGTCCGCGTAACACGCGCGCTACAGCACGGCCCCGGGAGTGAACCCCCTCTTCTCCGGGGCTGCGCCCTTTGCGAAGATCGCGTCAAGGCGGCCCCAACGTCCGGCCGCGCTCACGACACATGGGGGGATCCGCACCATGGCACTCTTCGGCAACGCGCACACCGTCGACCCGGCCAAGGCCCAGCAGGACTACGCCCGGCTCCTGGGACACGGCGAGCAGGTGCACGCGGCGTTCCTGCTGATACGCGACACGATCCTGTTCACGGACCGCCGCCTGATCCTGGTCGACAAGCAGGGCATCACCGGCAAGAAGACCGAGTACCACTCGATCCCGTACCGCAGCATCTCCCACTTCGCCGTGGAGACCGCTGGCCACTTCGACCTCGACGCCGAACTGAAGATCTGGATCTCCGGCGCCCCGACCCCCATCCAGAAGACCTTCACCAAGGGCGTCGACATCTACGAGGTCCAGGCGATCCTCACCCAGTTCGTCGCCCGCTGACCGGAGGGAACGTTCCTTCCGTCCTCGAACGGGTGAACGCGCCCGCTCGGCAGCCGACTCGGGACCATGAGCGCCCTAGCGTGCCGCTCATGGTCACCGCTACACACGAGGCCTCCCACCGGCTCTTCCAGGAGCATCCGGAGGCCCTCGCCCCCGTCTTCGAGGCACTGGGGCTGCCGCCGCCGGCCAAGACGGACTTCCACGAGCTCTCCCCGGACGCGACCGAGATCCGTCCGGTGGAGCGCCGCGCCGACACGGTCCTGATGTTCGAGCCCGACATGGGAGAGCACTTCGTCCTGGCCGTCGAGGCCCAGACGAAGAAGGACCCGGAGAAGGCGAGGAACTGGGCGTACTACGTCTCGTACCTGCGCGCCAAGTACGACCTGCCTGTGCTGTTGGTCGCGGTCTGCCGTGACCCGTCGACGGCGGCCTGGGCCATGGGTCCTTTCGAGTGCGCGGTCGGTCCCTGGACGACGCAGGTCACCCGCCCCTTCGTGCTGGGACCGCAAACCGTCCCGGAGGTCACCGACGAGGCGGTGGTGGCCCAGCAGCCGGCTCTCGCGGTGCTGTCGGCCATCGTGCACAGCCAGAGCAAGCGGGCCTCGGCCATACTGGAGGCGGTCGCCCGCGGACTCGTGTCCTTCAAACCGAGCGTCACGGAGTACTGGTTCGAAGTCGTGGAGGTCGGGCTGGAGTCCACTCCGGCCAGGGACAACTGGAGGAAGCTGATGCAGAACGTCGTCACCCACTTCCCGGGACACGGAACACTCTTCGAGGAGAAGTACCTCGAAGGAAAGAGCGAAGGAAAAAGCGAAGGGAAGGCCGAGGGCAAGGCGGAAGACATCCTGCGTGCGCTGACAGTGCGCGGTGTCCCCATCTCGGACGACGTCCGGCAGCGAGTAACCGCCTGCCTCGATCTCGACACCCTCACCGCCTGGTTCGACCGCTCCCTGACCGCCTCCAGGGCCGAGGACCTCTTCGCCGACGAGACGCCTGTGCCCTGAGGCGCCGTCGGCGGCAACGGCAAAGGCCCGGAACCCAAACGGTTCCGGGCCCTTCGCGCAAGCGGCGACTACTTCGGCTGAGGCTTCCGCACCGACAGGTGCAGCTCCTTCAGGCGGGCCTCCTCCAGCTCCGTCGGGGCGCCCATCATGAGGTCCTGGGCGTTGCCGTTGAGCGGGAAGGCGATCGTCTCGCGGATGTTCGGCTCGTCGGCGAGGAGCATCACGATGCGGTCCACGCCGGGGGCGATGCCGCCGTGCGGCGGGGCGCCGAAGCGGAACGCGCGGAGCATGCCGGCGAACTTCTCCTCGACCGTCTCGCGGTCGTAGCCCGCGATCTCGAACGCCTTGAGCATGATCTCCGGCTCGTGGTTCCGGATCGCGCCGGAGGACAGCTCGACGCCGTTGCAGACGATGTCGTACTGCCAGCCCAGGATGTCCAGCGGGTCCTGGGTCTCCAGGGCCTCAAGGCCGCCCTGCGGCATCGAGAAGGGGTTGTGCGAGAAGTCGATCGCGCCGGTCTCCTCGTCCTTCTCGTACATCGGGAAGTCGACGATCCAGCAGAAGCGGAAGACGTTCTCCTCGAAGTGGCCGGCGCGCTTGGCGGCCTCGACGCGGACCGCGCCCATGATCTTCGAGACCTCGTCGAACTCGCCCGCGCCGAAGAAGACCGCGTGGCCGGGTGCCAGGGCGAGCCGCTTGGTCAGCTCCGCGACGTTCTCCTCGGTGAGGAACTTCGCGATCGGGCCGGTCAGCGAGCTGTCCTCGCCGACGCGCACCCACGCCAGGCCCTTCGCGCCCTGCGTGACCGCGTAGTCGCCGAGCTGGTCGAAGAACTTGCGCGGCTGGCCGGAGACGTCCGGCACGGGCAGCGCGCGCACGTGCTTGCCGGCGAACGCCTTGAACTCCGAGCCCTCGAAGACGTCGGTGATGTCGACGAGTTCCAGCTGGGCGCGCAGGTCCGGCTTGTCGGAGCCGTACTTCAGCATCGCCTCGCGGAACGGGATGCGCGGGAACGGCGACGTGACGTGACGGCCGTTGCCGAACTCCTCGAACAGCTCGGTCATGAGCTTCTCGATCGGCTGGAAGACGTCCTCCTGCTCGACGAAGCTCATCTCGACGTCGAGCTGGTAGAACTCGCCCGGCGAGCGGTCGGCGCGGGCGTCCTCGTCGCGGAAGCAGGGCGCGATCTGGAAGTAGCGGTCGAAGCCCGAGATCATCAGCAGCTGCTTGAACTGCTGCGGGGCCTGCGGCAGCGCGTAGAACTTGCCGGGGTTCAGGCGGGACGGGACCACGAAGTCGCGCGCGCCCTCGGGGGAGGTCGCGGACAGGATCGGCGTGGTCATCTCGTTGAAGCCCAGGGCGGTCATCTTCTGACGGATCGCCGAGATGACCTGCGTGCGCAGCATGATGTTGCGGTGCATGCGCTCGCGGCGCAGGTCGAGGAAGCGGTACTCCAGGCGCCGCTCCTCGTTGACACCGTCCTCGGTGTTGATGGTGAAGGGCAGCGGGGCCGCCTCGCCCAGCACCTCGACCGCGGAGACCTCGACCTCGACCTCACCGGTCGGCAGGTCGGGGTTGACGTTCTCCGCACCGCGCGAGACGACCTTGCCGTCGACGCGGACCACGGTCTCCTTGGAGAGCTTGTCGAGCGCCTCGTACGCCTCGGTGCCCGGTCGGGCCACCAGCTGGGTGATCCCGTAGTGATCGCGCAGATCGATGAAGAGGATGCCGCCCAGGTCGCGCCGATTGTGCAGCCAGCCACTCAGCCGGACGTCGGTGCCGACGTCAGAGGCGCGGAGCTCGCCGCAGGTGTGGGACCTGTACCGATGCATCGTCGTTCATCCAGCCTTCGCGGATCGGGGTCGTTGTTTCACGTGAAACTCCCCCCAAGCCTACCGGCCGGGCCAAGATCGCCGCTCCGCCCTTTCCCGGGGGCGGCCAGGGGTCACCGAGAGGGTCGGCCGAACGACATGGGTGGAAGTTTCCGGGAGCATCTTCATAAAGTGGTGCAATGCGCACTGGTGAGCCCCTGCCCGCCCTGGGGGACGTCCTCGCCGCCCTCGGAACCGGCGTGTGGCACTGGGACACCGCATCCGGAGAGGTCACGGTCGATGCCGTCGCAGCCGGGCTGCTCGGGCTGCCCGCCGAGCCCGCCACCCTCACGCAGGCCCAGGTCCGGGCCCGCTTCCACCCCGTCGACTGGAACGAGATCACCGGGATCATCCAGCTGGCCGTCGCCGAGGGCACCCTCGCCGAGGTGCGCATCCGGATCATGGACGACCAGAACAACGTCGTCCGCGTCGCCCGCAGCCGCTCCAAGCCCTCCTACGAACCCGAACGCAAGGCCTACGTCCTGACCGGGACCCTCCAGGAGGTGACCGAGCCGACGCCGGGCACACCCGCCGCGCGCAGCGCGGTCACCGGCGACTGGAGGCGATCCCGTGAGGCGTTCCTGCTGGACGCCGGCCGCGCGCTGGCGGAGGCGCGCTCCACCCAGGAGGTGCTGCGGGTCGCCGCCAACCTGTCCATGCCGGGGTTCACCCCGGACGGCCTGGCCGTGTTCGGCGTGGAGGGCGACCGGCTCACGATCATCGGCCACCACGGGCACGAGCCCGGCGCCGACAGCGCGTTCTACATGCCGCTCGACACCGACTACCCGGCCGCCGAGGTGGTGCGCACCGGCCGCGCGGTCTACATCTCCTCCCCGGAGGAGTACAAGGCGCGCTACCCGCTCACCTGGCCGCTCGCCCAGCGCTTCGGGCGCCAGTCCTGGGCGTTCCTGCCGCTGACCGCCTCCGGCCGCACCATGGGCGCCTGGCTGGCCGCCTTCGCCTACCCGGTCGCCTTCACCCCCGACGAGCGGTCCGTGCTGACCACGGTGGCCCGGATGCTGGCCCAGGCGCTGTCCCGCGCGGGCACGGCGGAGACCGAGAAGGAGCTCACCGAGGGCCTCCAGCGCACGATGATGCCGAAGCTCGGGCCGGGCATCCCGGGCATGGACGTCACCGCCCGCTACGTCCCGACCGGCGGCGGCCTCCAGGTGGGCGGTGACTGGTACGACGTGATCCCGCTGCCCCAGGGCGCCTCCGGGACGACGTCCGGGGGAGGGCGGTTCGCGCTGGTCATCGGTGATGTGCAGGGTCACGACGTACGGGCGGCGGGGCTGATGGGCCAGTTGCGGATAGCGCTGCGGGCGTACGCCTCGGAGGGGCACCGGCCGGACGCCGTGCTGGCCCGCGCCTCCCGCTTCCTGCACGGCATCGGCGAGGACTCGGCCGATCTGCGCTTCGCGACCTGTCTGTACGCCGAGGTCGACCCGGCGACGGGTGTGCTGGAGGTGGCCCGGGCCGGGCATCCCGAGCCGGTGATCCGGATGGACGACGGGACGGTGCTGACCCGGCCGACGGCGGGCGGGCTGCCGCTGGGCATCGACCCGGACGCCGACTACCCGACCACCCGGCTGATCCTGGAGTCCGGCGAGACGCTGCTGATCTGCACGGACGGGCTGATCGAGACCGGCGGGCACGACCTGGACAGCGGCTGGCAGCGGCTGCGGGAGATCCTGGAGCGGCACCACGGCACGCAGGAGGAGCTGGCCGACGCGCTGGTGCAGGCGGTGCACGGTCCCTCGTCGCACCACACCACCGGGCCGCTGGCCGACCGCCGCGAGGACGACATAGCGTTGCTGCTGCTCACCCGGCAGGGTGCCGCCTGCGGCTGCGGCGCGGAGGACACGGCGCCGCCCCCGGTGCGCCGCACGGCGCTCACGGTGGCGCAGGCCGAGCCGGAGCGGGTGTCCGTCGCCCGGCAGCAGCTGCGGGAGCTGCTGCACGACTGGGACTCGCCGGACCAGGTGGACTCGGCGGTGCTGCTGCTGTCGGAGGTGCTGACCAACGTGCTGGTGCACACCGACTCCGACGCGCTGCTGCTCGCCGAGGTCACGGACGGCGGCGACGGCCGCCGTATCCGGGTCGAGGTCACCGACTCGGGCGACGACCTCCCGCATCCGCGCCGCCCGGGCGAGCTGGCGTCCTCGGGCCGTGGCCTGCTGCTGATCGAGCTCCTCGCCCACACCTGGGGCGTCGCCCCGCGCGGCCGCGGCAAGAGCATCTGGTTCGAACTCTACGAACCGAGGAACGGCGACGGCCCCGGGTGACCGGGGCCGTCGCCGCGACATCCCGCGGGCGGACCAGGGCTCAGTCCTGGTCGGGGCCCTTCTCCGTCATGCCGTGGACGGCGGGGACGGTGCCGAGGCGCCCCTTCTGGAAGTCCTCGAAGGCCTGCATCAGCTCGTCCTTGGTGTTCATCACGAACGGCCCGTAGTGCGCCATGGGCTCGCGGATGGGACGGCCGCCGAGCAGGACGACCTCCAGGTCCGGCGTGTGGGAGTCCTGCTGCTCGTCCGCGCGGACGGTCAGCGAGCCGCCGGCGCCGAACACCGCGGTCTGGCCGAGGTGGATCGGACGCCGCTCGGCGCCCACCGAGCCGCGGCCGGCCATGACGTACGCCAGGCCGTTGAAGTCCTCCCGCCAGGGCAGGGTGACCTCCGCGCCGGGGGCGAGCGTGGCGTGGATCATCGTGATCGGCGTGTGCGTGATGCCCGGGCCCTCGTGGCCGTCCAGCTCGCCGGCGATGACGCGGAGCAGCGCGCCGCCGTCCGGGGAGGTGAGCAGCTGGACGCTGCGGCTGCGGATGTCCTGGTAGCGGGGCGCCATCATCTTGTCCTTGGCGGGGAGGTTCACCCACAGCTGGAGGCCGTGGAACAGCCCGCCGGACATCACCAGGTGCTCCGGCGGCGCCTCGATGTGGAGCAGGCCGGAGCCGGCCGTCATCCACTGGGTGTCGCCGTTGGTGATGGTGCCGCCACCGCCGTTGGAGTCCTGGTGGTCGAAGATCCCGTCGATGATGTAGGTGACGGTCTCGAAGCCGCGGTGGGGGTGCCAGGGGGTGCCCTTGGGCTCGCCCGGCGCGTACTCCACCTCACCCATCTGGTCCATCATGATGAACGGGTCGAGATGGCGGTAGTTGATCCCCGCGAACGCCCGGCGCACCGGGAAGCCCTCGCCCTCGAAACCGCTGGGAGCGGTCGTGACGGCCAGCACGGGGCGGGCCACGGCGTCGGCGGAAGCGGTCACACGGGGCAGCGTCAGCGGGTTCTCGACGGTCACTGCAGGCATCGGTACCTCCTTGGGTACGCCCAGTTTAGTTGAGCGTTGAACTTCCTGCCACCTCGAACCGGCAAAGCCCGGAGGGAATTCCCTCCGGGCTCCGTGCGGCGGTCACAGGGTCTGGCGTCAGCCGTACATGCGGCGCATCGCGAACTCGACCATCTGCTCCACGGCCTTGGCGTCGAACACCATCCGGTGCTCGCCCTCCATGTCGAGCACGAAGCCGTAGCCGGTGGGCAGCAGGTCGATCACCTCGGCGCCGGTGATCACGAAGTACTTGGACTCCTTGCCGGCGTACCGCCTCAGCTCCTTGAGCGACGTGAACATCGGGATCACGGGCTGCTGGGTGTTGTGCAGGGCGAGGAATCCGGGGTTGTCACCGCGCGGGCAGTAGACCTTGGACGTCGCGAAGATCTGCTGGAAGTCCTCCGCCGCCATCTGGCCCGTGGTGAACGCGCGCACGGCGTCGGCGAGCGAGGGCGCGGACGGTTCGGGATACGCCGGCGCCTGCTGCCCGTACCCGCCCGGCATCTGCTGCTGCGGCGGCACGTAACCCTGCTGGGTCCCCGCACTCTGGTCGTAGCCGTACATGGCGCACAGACTACTGACCCCGCGCGAGGGCTGGGTCACAGATGTCCGGATCGGGGTTGCTTCTTATTACCGACGGGTAGCATCATCGGAGCTACTTGTCGGTACGTGAATCAGTCGCGAGGAATCAGTCCCTCGCCGATCCCTCTCAAACGGAGCCGTCGCCATGGGGCACTACAAGTCGAATCTCCGCGACATCGAGTTCAACCTCTTCGAGGTACTCGGGCGCGACAAGCTGTACGGCACGGGCCCGTTCGAGGAGATGGACGTCGACACCGCGAAGAGCATCCTGGAGGAGCTGGCCCGCCTCTCCGAGAACGAGCTCGCGGAGTCCTTCGCCGACGCCGACCGCAACCCGCCGGTCTTCGACCCGGAGACCAACACCGCGCCGGTCCCCGCGTCCTTCAAGAAGAGCTACCAGGCCTTCATGGACTCCGAGTACTGGCGGCTCGGCCTGCCCGAGGAGATCGGCGGCACCACCTCGCCCCGCTCCCTCATCTGGGCCTACGCCGAACTGATCCTGGGCGCCAACCCGGCCGTGTGGATGTACTCCTCGGGCCCCGCCTTCGCGGGCATCCTCTTCGAGGAGGGCAACGACGTCCAGAAGCACATCGCGAAGATCGCCACGGAGAAGCAGTGGGGCTCCACGATGG
This sequence comes from Streptomyces sp. BJ20, assembly GCF_022869105.1. Classification (NCBI taxonomy): domain Bacteria; kingdom Bacillati; phylum Actinomycetota; class Actinomycetes; order Kitasatosporales; family Streptomycetaceae; genus Streptomyces; species Streptomyces sp. BJ20. The sequence continues at coordinate 44,368 of NZ_CP094918.1, read as the reverse complement.
TGCTCACCGAGCCGGACGCCGGCTCGGACGTCGGCGCCGGCCGCACCAAGGCGGTGCAGCAGGAGGACGGCTCCTGGCACATCGAGGGCGTGAAGCGCTTCATCACGTCCGGTGAGCACGACATGTCGGAGAACATCCTCCATTACGTGCTCGCCCGCCCCGAGGGCGCAGGACCCGGCACCAAGGGCCTGTCCCTCTTCCTCGTCCCGAAGTACCTCTTCGACTTCGAGACCGGCGAGCTGGGCGAGCGCAACGGCGTCTACGCCACGAACGTCGAGCACAAGATGGGCCTGAAGGCCTCCAACACCTGCGAGATGACGTTCGGCGACAAGCACCCCGCCAAGGGCTGGCTGATCGGCGACAAGCACGACGGCATCCGCCAGATGTTCCGCATCATCGAGTTCGCCCGCATGATGGTCGGCACGAAGGCGATCTCCACGCTGTCCACGGGCTACCTGAACGCGCTGCAGTACGCCAAGGAGCGCGTCCAGGGCCCCGACCTGGCGAACTTCATGGACAAGGCCGCCCCCAAGGTCACCATCACCCACCACCCCGACGTGCGCCGCTCGCTCATGACGCAGAAGGCGTACGCGGAGGGCATGCGCGCCCTGGTGATGTACACCGCCTCGGTCCAGGACGCCATCCAGCTCAAGGAGGCGAACGGCGAGGACGCCTCCACCGAGCACGCGATGAACGACCTGCTCCTGCCGATCGTCAAGGGCTACGGCTCCGAGAAGGCCTACGAGCAGCTCGCCCAGTCGCTCCAGACGTTCGGCGGCTCCGGCTTCCTCCAGGAGTACCCGATCGAGCAGTACATCCGGGACGCCAAGATCGACACCCTCTACGAGGGCACCACCGCGATCCAGGGCCAGGACTTCTTCTTCCGGAAGATCGTCCGCAACCAGGGCGCCGCGCTGAACTCGCTCGCCGAGGACATCAAGAAGTTCCTCGCGGTCGGCGAAGGCGGCGAGGAGCTGGCGGGCGCCCGCGAGCACCTGGCCAAGGCGGCCGTCGAGCTGGAGGCCATCGTCGGCCTGATGCTCACCGACCTCGCGGCCACCGAGAAGGACACCAAGAACATCTACAAGGTGGGCCTGAACACCACCCGCCTGCTGATGGCCTCCGGTGACGTCGTCGTCGGCTACCTGCTGCTCAAGCACGCCGCGATCGCCGCCGAGAAGCTCCCGACGGCCTCCGCCAAGGACAAGGCGTTCTACACCGGAAAGATCGCGGCGGCGAAGTTCTTCGCGGCCAACGTCCTGCCGGGCGTCACCCTCGCCCGCAAGGTCGCCGAGGGCGTCGAGCTGGACCTGATGGAGCTGGACGAGGCGGCGTTCTAGCCGCTTCCCACCCCGAGAGGGCCCGCTCCCACGCAGGGAAGCGGGCCCTCTCGCTCGTTAAGGTGAACCCATGAGCGAACCCCCCCGCTTCGACCGCGGCCACACCGATGACCTCATGTCCTTCCTCGCGGCGAGCCCCACGCCGTACCACGCCGTGGCCAACGCCGCCGAGCGGCTGGAGAAGGCGGGCTTCAGGCAGGTCGCGGAGACGGACGCCTGGGACGGCACGGCAGGCGGCAAGTACGTGCTGCGCGGCGGCGCGATCGTCGCCTGGTACGTCCCCGAAGGGGCCGAGGCGCACACCCCGTTCCGGATCGTCGGCGCGCACACCGACTCCCCGAACCTGCGCGTCAAGCCGCGGCCCGACAGCGGGGCGCACGGCTGGCGCCAGGTGGCCGTGGAGATCTACGGCGGGCCGCTGCTCAACTCCTGGCTCGACCGCGACCTGGGCCTGGCCGGGCGGCTGTCCCTGCGCGACGGCACGACCCGCCTGGTCGACGTGGACCGGCCGCTGCTGCGGGTCCCCCAGCTCGCCATCCACCTGGACCGCGCCGTCAACTCCGACGGGCTCAAGCTCGACAAGCAGCGGCACATGCAGCCGGTGTGGGGCCTGGGCGAGGACGTCCGCGACGGCGACCTCATCGCCTTCCTGGAGGAGACCGCGGGGCTCGACGAGGGCTCGGTCACCGGCTGGGACCTGATGGTGCACCCCGTCGAGCCGCCCGCCTACCTGGGCCGCGACCGTGAACTGGTGGCGGGCCCGCGCATGGACAACCTGCTGTCCGTGCACGCCGGCACGGCCGCGCTCGCCGCCGCGGCCGGACGCGGCCCGGAGCTGCCGTACATCCCCGTGCTCGCCGCCTTCGACCACGAGGAGAACGGCTCCCAGTCCGACACCGGCGCGGACGGCCCGCTGCTCGGCAGCGTCCTGGAGCGCTCGGTGTTCGCGCGCGGCGGTTCCCTGGAGGACAGGGCCCGCGCCCTCGCCGGGACCGTCTGCCTGTCCTCCGACACCGGTCACGCCGTGCACCCCAACTACGCGGAGCGGCACGACCCGACGCACCACCCGCGCGTCGACGGCGGCCCCATCCTCAAGGTCAACGTCAACAACCGTTACGCCACGGACGGTTCGGGACGCGCGGTGTTCGCCGCGGCCTGCGAGAAGGCCGGGGTGCCCTTCCAGACGTTCGTCTCCAACAACGCCATGCCGTGCGGCACCACGATCGGCCCGATCACCGCGGCCCGGCACGGCATCAGGACGGTCGACATCGGCGTGGCCATCCTGTCGATGCACAGCGCCCGCGAACTCTGCGGCGCCAAGGACCCGTTCCTGCTGGCGAACGCGCTGACGGCCTTCCTGGAGGGTTAGTTCGGCCCGCCTCCCACCAGCGACTTCCTGAGTGGCGGTCAACTCCCGTGCGCCCCGCGGCGCATGGGAGCCCTCCCTCCGGGTACCCGGGTCGCACCGGAAAGACCGGACAGGGAGGCGACACCTATGGGCCTCGGCGGATGCATCATCCTCATCGCCGTGGGAGCAATCCTCACGTTCGCGACCGACTGGGACATGCAGGGTGTCAACCTTGACCTGGTCGGCATCATCTTCATGATCGTCGGACTGATCGGCGTCGCGACCTTCAGCAGCATCGCCCGGCGTCGGCGGGTCGTGGTGCCCCCCGCCACCCCGGTGGTGGACGACCCGGCCCGTCCGCACCACCACATCCGCGACGGCTACAGCGACGGGTACGGCGCCTGACCGGACGCCCGGCCCGGGCCGTCCGCACCGGACAGCTCCAGGACCAGCCGGTCCGCGCCTCCCGCGTCGGGACGCACGGGCAGCCGCCACTCACGGCGGTGCACATGGCAGGCCGGATGGAGCACCTCCGGGTCGGCGTCGCACGCAGCCGCCGTCGCCACGACATGCAGCACCCCCTGCCCCACGGCGGGGTCGGTCTCGAGGGCGCGGGAGAGGTCACTCCCCGCGCCCTCTCCGCTGCGCAGGAGCGCGGGCGGTGAGGCGGACACGAGCAGACGGGTCGCGGGGCCGTCCCGCGTGTCCAGCTTCTGGCCGGGCGGCGGGGTGAAGACCACGTCCAGGTGGACGGGGCCGACGGCGATCCCCGTGACGGACCGCTCCGCGTCCGCGTGCGGACGCAGAACCTCCGCGGGCAGCCGCAGCCGGGTCAGCCGGTGCCGCGCCGACTCCACCACCACGACGTCCTCACCGACGACCACGGCCCCGCTGGGCTCGCGCAGGTCGCCGGCCAGGGTGGTCACCTCGCCGGTGGCCGGGTCGTAGCGGCGCAGTGCCTGGTTGTAGGTGTCACAGACGGCCAGGGAGCCGTCGGGCAGCGCGGTCACCCCGAGCGGGTGCTGGAGCAGCGCCCCGTCCGCGGGCCCGTCCCGGTACCCGAAGGCGAACAGTCCCGCCCCGACGGCGGTACGCACCTCCCCGTCCGTGTCCAGCAGGCGCAGCGCGGAGCTCTCCGAGTCGGCCACCCACAGCCCCTCCGCCGTCACCGCGAGCCCCGAGGGCTGCGCGAACAGGGCCTCCCTCGCCGGACCGTCGACGAGCTGCTCCCCGCCGGTCCCGGCCTCGCGGGCGACCGTGCCGGCTGCGGGGTCGTAGGACCAGAGCTGGTGGATGCCCGCCATCGCGATCCACACCTTGCCGCGCCACCGCACGACGTCCCAGGGAGAGGACAGGCGCACCTCCCGGGCCGGGCCCTCCGTCGGGTTCCCGGGGCGCCAGGGGGAGCCGGTGCCGGCGAGGGTGGTGACCTCGCCCGACTCCGGGTCGAGGCGCCTCAGGGCGTGGTTGACGGTGTCGGCGACGACCACGGCGCCGTCCGGGAGCAGGGCGAGCCCCTGCGGCTCCTGGAAGCGCGCCCGGGCGGGCGGTCCGTCCACCAGGCCCCGCTCGCCGCTGCCGAACCGCCTGAGGACCGTCTCCCCGTCCTCGGCCAGCTCCACCACCTGGTGCCGGGTGGTGTCCGTGACCAGGAACGTCCCCGACGGCAGCCGCAGCACCTTGCCGGGGAACCGCAGCACCGTGGGCTCCGGCTCCGGCGGCGCGTACGGGAGGTCGCCGCGCCGGAGGGTGCCCTTCGCGGCGTGCTCGGCCTCCAGCTCGGTCACCAGCCGCTCGATCTCGGGCACGTGCCCCTCGCCGGAGTACGTGGCCACGACGTACCCCTCCGGGTCGACGATCACCAGCGTCGGCCAGGCCCGCACCGCGTACTGCGTCCACGTCGTCAGCTCGGGGTCGTCCAGGACGGGATGCGCGACCCCGTACCGCTCCACGGCGTCCGCCACCGCCGCGTGCTCCGCCTCGTGCGGGAACTTCGGCGAGTGCACGCCGATCACCACGAGCGTGTCCCGGTGCCGTTCCTCCAGCTCACGCAGCTCGTCGACGACGTGCAGGCAGTTCACACAGCAGAACGTCCAGAAGTCGAGCAGTACGACGCGTCCGCGCAGGCCGGCGAGGGTGTACGCGGCGCCGCCCGTGTTGAGCCAGCCGCCCTTCCCCGCGAGCTCGGGCGCCCGCACGCGGGCGGAGCGGCGGACGGGGGGAGCGGAGGCGGCGTCGTCCATACGTCCAGCGTGCCACCGGCGGACGCCGGGCGGGGGTGGGGCGGGGCTCCGCCCGTCGGCCTAGTGCCGGCGTCGGACGGGGCCGAGCGGGGAACCCCTCGGCGCATGAGACTTCTCGTACGGGACCGGATCCTCGGCATCGGGGACGACTACTGGATCGAGGACGACCGCGGCAACAAGGTCTTCCTCGTCGACGGCAAGGCGATGCGGCTGCGGGACACCTTCGAGCTGAAGGACGCCGAGGGGCGCGTGCTCATCGACATCCGCCGGAAGATGTTCGCGCTGCGGGACACCATGGTGATCGAGCGGGGCGGGGAGCCGCTCGCGACGGTGCGGCGCAAGCGGCTGTCGCTGCTGCGCAACCACTACCGGGTGTCCCTGGCGGACGGCGGCACCGAGCTGGACGTCAGCGGGCGGATCCTCGACCGGGAGTTCGCCGTCGAGTACGACGGCGAACTCCTCGCGGTGATCTCCCGCCGCATGCTGTCCCTCCGCGACACCTACGGCGTCGACATCGTGCGCGACGACGCCGACCCGGCGCTGCTGATCGCGGTGGCGGTGTGCGTGATCCATCTGGCGGAGAAGGAGCGGGAGGGATAGTCCCGCGCCCTCCCGGTCAGCGGCGGGGGCGGGCCAGGCCCAGGACGCGGTCCTTGAGCGCCGGGAAGCGGTCCCGGGTGCCCGCCACCGTCGCCGGGTCGAAGTCGACCGTCAGGACCTCCTCGCCGGGGCCGGCCTCGGCGAGGACCTCGCCCCAGGGGTCCACCACGACCGAGTGGCCCGCCTGCGGAACTCCCGCGTGCGTCCCGGCCGTTCCGCACGCGAGGACGAACGCCTGGTTCTCCACCGCGCGCGCCCGGGCCAGCAGCGTCCAGTGCGCGCGGCGCCGTTCGGGCCAGCCCGCGGGGACGACGAAGGTCTCCGCGCCGGCGTCGACCAGACCCCGGAAGAGCTCGGGGAAGCGCAGGTCGTAACAGGTCGCCACGCCCATGACGGTGTCCGGCAGACGGACCGTCACCAGCTTCTCGCCCGCCCCCATCAGCACGGCCTCGCCCTTGTCGAAGCCGAAGCGGTGGATCTTCCGGTAGGACGCGGCGAGTTCGCCGGAGGGGGAGAAGACCAGGGAGGTGTTGTACAGGGTGCCGTCGGGGTCCCGCTCCGGGACGGACCCCGCGTGCAGCCAGACGCCGGCCTCGCTCGCCGCCTTGGCCATCGCCTCGTACGTCGGCCCCTCCAGGGGTTCCGCCTCGGTGCCGAACCCCTCGTAGGCGAAGGCGCCCGTGGTCCACAGCTCGGGGAGGACGACGAGGTCCGCCCCGGCCTGATCGCGCACCAGGGCGGCCACCCGGCGCCGACGCGATTCGACCGATTCGTCCTCGTTCACGGCGACTTGCAGCAAGGAAGCGCGCACACTACCACCGTCCTGGCATTCGACCCGCGTCCACGGGCCTACGATCGTCACACGAAAGCACTGCCGGGGTGCCTGTCAGCAGCGTAACTTGGGGGTCCCGCCGGTTCGAGCGAAGCCGAGAACCGGGGGAGACCCGAGACACCCGCGCAGTGCAGCCACCGCCCACTGGCACCGCCGCCACAACCTGCCCGTGTACCGACCGCCGAGGGGTCCCGTTCCGTGAGTCTGCATCCCGCCCTCCAGCCCTACGCCGACGCCTGGTCCCACTCCATCGAGGCGATATCCGAGCTGGTGCAGCCGCTGCCGGAGGCCGACTGGAACCGGCGCACGCCCTGCCCGGGCTGGTCGGTCCGTGACGTGGTCTCGCACGTCATCGGCCTCGACTCGGAGATGTACGGCGACCCCCGGCCGATCCACACGCTGCCGCGCGACCTGTTCCACGTCACCAACGACCACCAGCGGTACATGGAGATGCAGGTCGACGTGCGCCGCCACCACACGGCGCCGGAGATGACCTCCGAGCTCGAGCTGATGATCATCCGGCGCAACCGCCAGCTGCGGAACGAGTCCCGCGACCCCGGCACCAAGGTGCGCGGGCCGCTGGGCACGGAGCTGACGCTGGAGGAGTCGATGCGCCGGCACGCCTTCGACGTGTGGGCGCACGAGCAGGACCTCCGCACGGCCCTCGGCCGCCCGGGCAACCTCGACTCCCCCGGCGCGCTCGTCGCCCGCGACGTCCTGCTCGACGAACTCCCGCGCGTCGTCGCCGACCTGGCTCAGGCGCCGCGCAGCTCCGCGGTGGTCGTGGACGTCCACGGCCCGGTGGAGTTCCTGCGCACGGTCCGCGTCGACATCCAGGGCCGCGGCACCCTCGAGACCGCCCCCGCCCTGGGCCCGGCCGTGACCCTCACCCTCGACTGGGAGACCTACGTCCGCCTGGCCTGCGGCCGCGTGACGGTGGACTCGGTCACGGACCGCATCAAGACGGAGGGCGACCAGGACCTGGCCGCGGCAATCCTCCGGCACTTCGCGGTGACGCCGTAGTCAGGGGCGGCCCCCTGAGCCGGCGGGCACCCGCGTCCGGGCAGCCCGCGCGCACCCGGTCCCGGCAGCCCGCGGGCAATCGCCTCCCCCAGTGCCTTCAGGGCCTGGAAGGTACCTCCAGGGCGATGAGGGGTCGGCCAGCAGCGCGGCCACCCGGTGCACGCCGATCTCCAGGCCCCGCAGATGCCCCGCCTCCGCCCGGAAGCAGAACCGCCGCGCCGGGCGGCCCTGACGACGTGCGGCGCCCTCGTCGGCCGCCGCCTCCACGACCAGACCCGCCTCGATCTGGCCCCCGCTCGGGCGAAGCCGAGAGGTGGAGGGTGAGCGCGGGTGGCACCGCGGCGCCCCGGCCAGGCACGGACGCACCTGCCCTCGGCGCATCGGCGCCGGCACGCCGGCGAGCGGCCCGGCCCCACAGCCCGCGGGCAATCGTGCCTCCCAGGGCGACGGGGGCCCCGCTCGGGCGAAGCCGAGAGGGGGAGGGTGGGCGCGGGCGGCACCCCGGCGCCCGGTGGGGTGCCGCCCGCCGTAAGCCAGGCACGCGGACCCCCTCCGGGCCGTCAGGCGGGGACGTGCACCGTCTCCACCCTGCTGGCGACCAGCCGCTCCCGCTCCCGCCGTGCGGCCCGCCCCCGGAGGCGGAGGATCTGGGTGACGCCCAGCGCCTGGAGGACGAAGACCGCCGAGAAGGCGAGCGTGTAGTCGTCGCCGGTGGCGTCCAGCAGCACCCCGATCGCGAACAGCGTCGTCATCGAGGCGACGAACCCGCCCATGTTGGTGATGCCGGACGCCGTGCCCTGCCGTTCCGGCGGGTTGGCCGGGCGGGCGAAGTCGAAGCCGATCATCGACGCCGGGCCGCAGGCCCCCAGCACCGCGCAGAGCACGATCAGCAGCCACATCGGTGCCCTGTCCCCCGGCCAGGCCAGCGTGACGGCCCACAGCAGGGCCGTGGCGCCCACCGTGCCGAGCGCCAGCGGCAGCCGCGCTCCGTGGTGCCGGGCGACGACCTGGCCGTAGACGAGGCCGACGGCCATGTTGGCCAGCACCACGAGGGTGAGCAGCTCACCGGCCGCCGCGCGGGACAGCCCCTGCGCCTCGACCAGGAACGGCATGCCCCACAGCAGCAGGAACACCATCGCCGGGAACTGCGTGGTGAAGTGCACCCACAGCCCCAGCCGGGTCCCCGGCTCCCGCCAGGACGCGGCGATCTGCCGGCGGACGTAGTCGGCACCCTGGTGGGGGACCGGCTCCGGCTCGTGGCCCTCGGGGTGGTCCTTCAGGAACAGCAGCACCAGGACGAGGACCACGACCCCCGCGAGCGAACTGCCCGCGAACGCCTGCGTCCAGCCGACGCCGTGCAGCAGCCGGGCCAGCACCAGCGTGGAGACGAGGTTGCCGGCCATGCCGATCAGTCCGGCCATCTGGCCGACCAGCGGCCCGCGCCGCGCGGGGAACCACCGCGTGCCCAGCCGCAGCACGCTGATGAAGGTCATCGCGTCGCCGCAGCCGAGCAGCGCGCGGGCGGCGAGCGCCATGCCGTACGACGGGGAGAGGGCGAAGCCGAGCTGTCCGAGGGTGAACAGCACCGCGCCCAGGCTCAGCACCTTCTTGGTGCCGAGGCGGTCCACCAACAGGCCGACGGGTATCTGCATGCCCGCGTAGACCAGCAGCTGGAGGATGGAGAACGTCGACAGGGCGGAGGCGCCCACGTCGAAGCGGTCGGCCGCGTCGAGCCCGGCCACGCCCAGGGACGTGCGGAAGATGACGGCGACGAAGTAGACGGAGACGCCGATCCCCCAGACGGCGAGCGCGCGCCGTCCTCCTGGGGGCGCCCCCTCCGGGGGAGGGTCGCCGGGCAGCGTGCCGGCGCCGCGCGTGGTGGCGCCGCTCATCGCACCTCTCCCCGGGCGAGGTGGGAGAACCAGCCGACATGCCGGTGGACGACGTCCACGGCCGCGTCGGCGTCACCGGAACGCAGCGCGCCGAGGATCTCCTCGTGCTCGGCGAGGGTCTTGGCGATGCGGTCGGGGTGGGAGTGCATCACGGCCTGACCCATGCGCAGCTGACGGTCGCGCAGCTGGTCGTAGAGGCGGGAGAGAATCTCGTTGCCGCCGCTGCGGACGATCTCGGCGTGGAAGCACCGGTCGGTGACGGAGGCCGCCGCGAAGTCGCCGGCGGCCGCCTCCTCCTTCTGGCGCGCGAGCAGCTCCTCCAGGCGCGCGATGAGACCGGGGGGCGCGGGCACGGCCTTGCGCGCCGCGTGCTCCTCCACGAGCAGCCGGGTCTCGACGACGTCGGCGATCTCCTGCGCGGAGACGGGCAGCACGAGCGCGCCCTTCTTCGGGTAGAGCTTGATCAGCCCTTCGGCCTCGAGCCGCAGCAGGGCCTCGCGCACGGGCGTGCGGGAGACGCCCACGGCCTCGGCCAGCTCCCCCTCCGTGAGCAGCGTCCCGCCCTCGTACGTGCGCTCGAGCACGCCCTGCTTGACATGGGCGTAGACGCGGTCGGCTGCGGGGGGACGTTTCGCGGGGGCGGACACACTCATGCGGACAGCATAGATACAACAGGTACGCATGGAAGTGTCCGTCCACGATGCGAAACACCGCGTGCCGGGAAAATGCGCCCTTCTCCCGTACAACCATCCCTTCGGCGTACGCGTCAGACTCGTGCGGCCTCTTCCGTGCGGCCGCTCCTCAACCAGGCCGCGCAGCACGGCCATTCACGGTAAATCGGGGTATCTGACTTGAATATCGCCATCCAGGGCATCCGTTTCCGCAGAGCCGCCGGCGTCGTCGTGACCACCGGCGCCGTGCTCGCCTCCGGAGCCCTCTACGCGGCGCCGGCGCAGGCCGCCGCCCCCGTTCCGTCCGTCGTCGCCAAGGGCGGCTTCGTGATCAACAACGCGAACGGCAAGACGCTGTACACGAAGCTCGGCGACACCCGCCGCGCCACCGGCTCCACCACGAAGATCATGACCGCGAAGGTCGTGCTCTCCCAGAAGAACCTGAACCTGAACGCCACGGTCACGATCCAGAAGGCGTACAGCGACTACATCGTCTCGAAGAACGCCTCCTCCGCGCGGCTGATCGTCGGCGACAAGGTCACCGTGCGCCAGCTGCTCTACGGGCTGATGCTGCCGTCCGGCTGCGACGCCGCGTACGCGCTGGCCGACAAGTTCGGCACCGGCTCGACCCGCACGGCCCGTGTGAAGTCCTTCATCGGCAAGATGAACGCCGACGCCAAGAAGCTGGGCCTGAAGAACACCCACTTCGACTCGTTCGACGGCATCGGCAACGGCAAGAACTGGTCCACGCCGCGCGACCTGACGAAGATCGCGAGCAGCGCGATGAAGAACGCCACGTTCCGCGCGATCGTGAAGACGAAGAAGTACACGGCGAAGACGAAGACCAGGACGGGCGGCACCCGCACGATGGCGCCGTGGGTCAACACCAACACCCTGCTGAACAGCTACAGCGGCACCCTCGGCGTGAAGACCGGCTCGGGCCCGACGGCCAAGTACTGCCTGGTCTTCGCCGCCACCCGCAACGGCAGGACGGTGGTCGGCACCGTCCTCGCCTCCTCCTCCGCCGCCCAGCGCGAGAAGGACGCGAAGGCCCTCATGAACTACGCCTTCAGCAAGATCTGACCGGTCCAGGTCCCCGGACGCGCGAAGGGGCGCCGCACACCAGGTGTGCGGCGCCCCTCCTGTCGTCCGACCGGCCGTCAGGCCCAGGTGATCAGCCGCTTCGGCTGCTCCAGGACCGCCGCCACGTCGGCGAGGACCTTGGAGCCGAGCTCGCCGTCGACCAGGCGGTGGTCGAAGGACAGGGCCAGGGTGGTGACCTGGCGCGGCTTGACCTTGCCCTTGTGGACCCACGGCTGGGGCTTGATCGCGCCGACCGCGAGGATCGCGGACTCGCCCGGGTTGAGGAGGGGCGTGCCCGTGTCGACGCCGAAGACGCCGACGTTGGTGATCGTCACCGTGCCGCCCTGCATGGCGGACGGGGAGGTCTTGCCCTCCCGGGCCGTGGACACCAGTTCACCCAGGGACGCGGCCAGTTCGGGCAGCGTCCTGGCGTGGGCGTCCTTGATGTTCGGCACGATCAGACCGCGCGGGGTGGCCGCCGCGATGCCCAGGTTCACGTAGTGCTTGACCACGATCTCCTGCGCCGCCTCGTCCCACGAGGCGTTGATGTCGGGGTTCCGCCGGATCGCGACCAGCAGCGCCTTGGCGATCAGCAGCAGGGGGTTCACGCGCAGGCCCGCGAACTCCTTGTCCTGCTTCAGCTCCTCGACCAGCTTCATCGTCCGGGTCACGTCGACCGTCACGAACTCCGTGACATGCGGCGCGGTGAACGCCGAGCCGACCATCGCCGCCGCCGTCGCCTTGCGCACGCCCTTGACGGGGATGCGCGTCTCACGGGCGGAGTCGTACGACGCCGGGGCAGCCGGCTGAGCCGCCGGGGCGGAGGCGGCCGGGGCAGCCGGCTGGGCCTCGGGAGCCGTCTGCTGCGGGGCCTGGGCCGCGGCGACGGCCGCGTGGACGTCCTCGCGGGTGACGACGCCGTCCGGGCCGGTCGGGGTGACCGTCGCCAGGTCGACGCCCAGGTCCTTGGCCAGCTTGCGCACCGGCGGCTTCGCCAGCGGACGCTGAGCGGGAGCCGCGGGAGCCGCAGGGGCGGCCGGCACGGCGGGGGCCGCAGGAGCCGCCCCGTGGCCGTTCAACTCGGACTGGACCGCGGAGGCGGCCTGCTGGGCCGCCGGGTCCTGCGCCTGCTTGCGCGGGCGCCGGCGGGTGGAGGACGTGGCGACGCCGTAGCCGACCAGCACCGGCTGACGCGCCGCGGGCTGCTCGGCGGGCTGCTCCGGCTCCGCGGCGGGGGCGGGGGCCACCGCGGCCTCCTCCTGCGCCGGGGCCGCTCCGCCCGCCACCTCCACCGCGATGATGGAGGTGCCCACGTCGACCGTGGTGCCCTCGGGGAAATGCAGGGCACGGACCACGCCGTCGTAGGGGATGGGCAGCTCGACGGCGGCCTTCGCCGTCTCGACCTCGCAGACCACCTGGCCGTCGGTGACGGTGTCACCGGGCTGGACGTACCACTTGAGGATCTCGGCCTCGGTGAGGCCCTCGCCCACGTCCGGCATCTTGAACTCGCGTACGGACGCGTTCGTCATCGTCGTCACGACCCTCTCCTCAGTACGCCAGCGAGCGGTCGACGGCATCGAGCACCCGGTCCAGGTCCGGGAGGTAGGACTCCTCCAGACGGGCCGGCGGGTACGGGGCGTGGTAGCCGCCCACCCGCAGCACCGGGGCCTCCAGATGGTAGAAGCAGCGCTCCGTGATCCGGGCGGCGATCTCCGCGCCGGAGCCGAAGAACACCGGCGCCTCGTGCACGACGACCAGACGGCGCGTCCTCTCCACCGACGCCTGCACCGCGTCGAAGTCGATCGGGGAGACCGAGCGCAGGTCGAGCACCTCCAGGCTGCGCCCCTCCTCGGCGGCCGCGTCCGCGACCTCCTGGCAGAGCTTCACCATCGGGCCGTAGGCGGCGAGGGTCAGGTCCGTGCCCTCGCGCACCACCTTCGCCTTGTGCAGCGGGCCGGGGATCGCCTCGATGTCGACCTCGCCCTTGTCCCAGTAGCGGCGCTTCGGCTCGAAGAAGATCACCGGGTCGTCGCTCTGGATGGCCTGCTGCATCATCCAGTACGCGTCCGACGCGTTGGACGGCGACACGATCTTGAGACCGGCCACGTGCGCGAACAGCGCCTCGGGCGACTCGGAGTGGTGCTCCACCGCGCCGATGCCACCGCCGTAGGGGATGCGCACGACGACGGGCATCTTGACCTTGCCCAGCGCGCGGGCGTGCATCTTCGCGAGCTGCGTGACGATCTGGTCGTACGCGGGGAAGACGAAGCCGTCGAACTGGATCTCCACCACCGGGCGGTAGCCACGCAGGGCCAGGCCGATCGCCGTGCCGACGATGCCCGACTCGGCGAGCGGGGTGTCGATGACGCGGCTCTCGCCGAAGTCCTTCTGCAGGCCGTCCGTCACCCGGAACACGCCGCCCAGCTTGCCGACGTCCTCACCCATGACGACGACCTTCGGGTCCGCGTCCAGGGCGCGCCGCAGCGACTCGTTGATCGCCTTGGCCAGAGCCATCTTCTCAGCCATGTCACTTACCCCCGTCTTCGTCCGCGAACGATGCCTGGTAGGCGGCGAACTGCGCCCGCTCCTCGTCCACCAGCGCGTGACCGTCCGCGTACACGTTCTCGAAGATGGCGAAGTGGTCCGGGTCAGGCATGGCACGGACCGCTTCGCGCACCCGTTTACCCAACGCCTCGGACTCGGTCTCCAGTTCCGCGAAGAATCCCTCGTCCGCGTGGTTTACGGCCTCGAGGTAGCGGCGCAGGCGCAGGATCGGGTCCTTCGCCTCCCAGGCCAGCCGCTCGTCGTCCGTGCGGTAGCGGGTCGGGTCGTCGGAGGTGGTGTGCGCGCCCATGCGGTACGTGAACGCCTCGACGAGCGTCGGGCCCTCGCCGGCGCGGGCCCGCTCCAGGGCCCACTTGGTGACGGCCAGGTTCGCCAGCACGTCGTTGCCGTCCACGCGCACGCCCGGGAATCCGTAGCCCTGCGCGCGCTGGTACAGCGGCACGCGGGACTGCTTCTCGGTCGGCTCGGAGATCGCCCACTGGTTGTTCTGACAGAAGAACACCACGGGCGCGTTGTAGACCGCGGAGAAGGTGAAGGCCTCGGCCACGTCGCCCTGGCTGGAGGCGCCGTCGCCGAAGTACGCGATGACCGCGCTGTCGGCGCCGTCCTTGGTGATGCCCATCGCGTAGCCCGTGGCGTGCAGCGTCTGGGAGCCGATGACGATCGTGTACAGGTGGAAGTTGTTGCTGTTCGGGTCCCAGCCGCCGTTGTTGACGCCGCGGAACATGCCGAGCAGGTTCGTCGGGTCCACCCCGCGGCACCAGGCGACGCCGTGCTCGCGGTAGGTGGGGAAGACGTAGTCGTCGTCGCGCAGCGCCCGGCCGGAGCCGATCTGCGCCGCCTCCTGCCCGAGCAGCGAGGCCCACAGGCCCAGCTCGCCCTGGCGCTGGAGCGCGGTGGCCTCGGCGTCGAAACGACGGGTGAGCACCATGTCGCGGTACAGCCCGCGCAGATCCTCGGCCGTGACGTCGGCGACGTACTTGTCGAACTCGGCGTTCTTGACGCGCTTGCCCTCGGGCGTCAGCAGCTGGACGAGGGCGGGCTCGGCGCTCTTCCCGGCGCCTGCGGCCTTCTTGGCGGTGCTGGTGGTGCGCTTGGTGCCGGTGGTGCCGGCCTTGTTTCCGGCGCTGCGTCGCGGTGTGCGCGCGGCAGTGCTCTCCACGGTCACGTGTGCTCCTCCGTCGGTCCGGCCCCCGGGGTTGCCGGTGGGCCAGTGCGGCTCACCTGTTCCGACCACCGGGCACGGGGTGGGTGCCACTCGACCGGGAACAGGCGTGACAGGTGCCCCGGCGAGCGCCCTGCACACAGCACGTTACCCAGTGCTCCACATTTCTGTGAAACCCCCTCTGACCTGCGATTTTGCTTGGATATCCAAGTAAATCGGGGTAGGCCCGGAAGGCGCGCTGGTCACAGCCTTGCAGGAGGCCGGAGCAACGGCACGTTATCCCGGCCGAGCCGGGCACGGGAAGAGCAGACGTCCCCGGCGGCACGGGGTGCCGCCGGGGACGTCACGGGGTGCCCTCGGCGAGGGCGAATCGTTCGGTTGGGGGACGGTGACGCCGGTCAGCCGCCCGAGCCGCCGGGCACTCCGGCGTTGGCCCCGCCCGCGTCGGCGCCGCCGGCGCCCGCACCGCCGGGACCGGTGCCGCCGGTCTCGGTGCCACCGGTCTCGGTGCCGCCGTTGTCGCCGCCGCCGTCCTCGGTGCCGCCGTTCTCCGTGCCGCCGTCGTCGGTGCCGCCCGTCTCGGTGGACTGCGTCGCCGTCGGCTCCTGCGTCGGCTCCTCCGTGTCGGGCTGGGTCGGGGTGT
The DNA here is from genome assembly GCF_022869105.1 of Streptomyces sp. BJ20. Classification (NCBI taxonomy): domain Bacteria; kingdom Bacillati; phylum Actinomycetota; class Actinomycetes; order Kitasatosporales; family Streptomycetaceae; genus Streptomyces; species Streptomyces sp. BJ20. The sequence continues at coordinate 28,963 of NZ_CP094918.1, read as the reverse complement.
ACGACGGCTCGTAACTGGGGGTCCAGCCGCCGTTGCCGCCGGAGCCGGAGCCCGGGTCGGTGTCCGGCCCGGTGGTCTCCTCGGTCTCCTCGTCGGTCGGCGACGCGCTGGGCGACTCTTCCTTCGTGCTCTGCGAGACGGACGGCGAGGTGTCGGTCTTGCCGCCCTCGCCCCCGCCGCCGCCGTTGTTCAGCGCGAGGGCGACGCCCGCCGCGACGGCGATCACCGCGAGCACCGCGAGGATCCACAGCTTGCCGCGGCCGCTGCCCCGGTTGCCGTGGCCCTCGAAGCCGCCGTCGTCACCGCCGCCGTACCCGCCCGGCAGGATCGGCTGCGGGATGGCCGTGGTGCCGGAGTGCTCGGGGTGCGGCATGGCCGCGGCGCCCGCGTACCCGGCCGCGGGCGTGCGCGGGCCCTCGTGCATGTCGACCGGGCCGGTGTTCCAGGTGCCGGTGTGGCCGCCCTGCTCGTAGAGCATCTGCAGCGCGTACTGGACGAGACCGCGCATCTCCTCGGCCGTCTGGAACCGGTCGTCCGGGTCCTTGGCGAGGGAGCGCATCACGAGCCCGTCCAGCTCGGGCGGGGAGGCGTCCGAGGCCTCGGAGGGAGGCGTGGGGATGTCCTGGACGTGCTGGTAGACCACCGACAGCGGCGTCTCGCCGGTGAACGGCGGACGCAATGCCAGCAGTTCGTACATCAGGCAGCCGGTCGCGTACAGGTCGGAGCGGTGGTCGACGGCCTTGCCGAGCGCCTGCTCCGGGGAGAGGTACTGCGGGGTGCCCATGACCATGCCGGTCTGCGTCATCGTCGTGGACGCGCCGTGCATGGCGCGGGCGATGCCGAAGTCCATCACCTTCACGGCGCCGTTGTCGGTGATGATGACGTTGGCCGGCTTGATGTCGCGGTGCACGATGTTGTGCTGGTGCGAGTAGGCCAGGGCCTCCAGGACGCCCGAGACGATGATCAGCGCCTGCTCCGGGCCCGGCGCCTCCGCGTTCATCAGCAGGTCGCGGATGGTGCGGCCCTCGACCAGCTCCATCACGATGTACGGCACGGACTGGCCGCCGATCGTGTCCTCGCCGGAGTCGTACACGGCGACGATCGCGTGATGGTTGAGTCCGGCCACGGACTGCGCCTCGCGCGTGAAGCGCGCCTTGGACACCGGGTCCTCGGCCAGGTCGGAGCGCAGCAGCTTCACGGCGACGGTACGCCCGAGGCGTACGTCCTCCGCGGCGAACACCTCGGCCATGCCGCCCCGGCCGAGCCGGTGCGTGAGCCGGTACCGGCCGTCGCCGACCAGCCCGCCGTTGCCCCAGTTGTCCGGCGCGTCCGACATGCCGCCGCCAGTCGCCTCGGGGTCGGACGGGCCCTGAGCGCGCTGCTGCTGTGCCATCAGTCCTCGCCGTCGTTTCTGCCCGCGGTGCGCGCGGTGTTGTTACGGTCTCCGTCGGCCACGCTACAGCCTTTGCCGGGGCCTCCGGTCCGGGACGGGCTGCCGGATCCGGCACGCGACGGACCGGTCATCAAACCCGCTGGCCGTACCGTCGTGCAAATTCCGTGTACCGGTCGTACGACCGCTGTAACGCTTCCGCGACGCTTCTTTCGCGTACGGTCACGGAACGGGCACCACGCTTGACGTGTCGGTGACCTGGGGCAGACTTGGCCGGGAATAGCACTTTCGATCTACGACTAACGACAAGTCACGACGAGACAGGTCACCGACGGCGGCGCCGGACGCCGGGGAGGCTACGGGGGACGCGGAACATGAGCCAGGACGGCGCACAGGGCCGGCACACGGGGCGGGCGCTCGCGGGCGGACGCTACCAACTGCGGGACCTGCTCGGCCAGGGTGGCATGGCCTCGGTGCATCTCGCCTACGACACGGTGCTGGACCGCCAGGTCGCCATCAAGACGTTGCACACGGAACTCGGCCGGGAGCAGGCCTTCCGTGAGCGCTTCCGCCGCGAGGCCCAGTCCGTGGCGAAGCTCACGCACACCAACATCGTCTCGGTGTTCGACACCGGCGAGGACACGCTGCCGATCGACGGCTCCGCCGGCGGCGACGGCATGCCGACGCCGTACATCGTCATGGAGTACGTCGAGGGCCGCCCGCTCGGCTCCGTGCTCGACGAGGACGTACGGCAGCACGGCGCGATGCCCGCCGACAAGGCGCTGAAGATCACCGCCGACGTGCTGGCGGCGCTGGAGATCAGCCACGAGATGGGCCTGGTCCACCGCGACATCAAGCCGGGCAACGTGATGATGACCAAGCGCGGCGTGGTCAAGGTGATGGACTTCGGCATCGCCCGCGCCATGCAGTCCGGCGTGACGTCGATGACGCAGACCGGCATGGTCGTCGGCACCCCGCAGTACCTCTCCCCGGAGCAGGCGCTCGGCCGGGGCGTCGACGCCCGCTCCGACCTGTACTCGGTCGGCATCATGCTGTTCCAGCTGGTCACCGGCAGGCTGCCGTTCGACGCGGACTCGCCGCTCGCCATCGCCTACGCGCACGTGCAGGAGGAGCCGCCGGTCGCCTCCTCGATCAACCGCTCGCTGCCGCCGGCCGTGGACGCGCTGATCACCCGCGCCCTGAAGAAGAACCCCAACGAGCGTTTCCCCAGCGCGGAGGCCATGCGCGGGGAGTGCCTGCGGGTGGCGCAGTCCTTCCAGGCGGCCCCGCCGAGCATCGTGCCCGGCAGCCAGACGCCCAGCGGCGCCGGTGTCGGCTCAGCGGTGTTCCCACCGGTCGACCAGTCCGGGCAGACGCCCGCCGGCAGCGTGCAGACGCCGTACCGGCCGACGCCCCCGCCGAACCCGTACGGCACCCCGGCCCCGGCCACGCCCGCCCCGTCGTACGGCTACCCGCAGCAGGGCGGCTACCCGACGGCGAGCCCGTACGCCCCGCAGGGCCCCTCGACGCCCGCGCCGTACACGATCTCCCCGCAGGGCTCCGGCGGCGGCGGTCAAGGGCGCGGCCGGAACACTCCCGTGATCGTCGCGTCCGTGCTGGTCGCGGTGCTGGCCGTCGGCGGTCTGATCACGGCGATCGCCCTGAACAACGGGGGCGACAAGGACCCGAAGGCGGGCGGCGGCGGCAGCGCCTCCGCCACGGCCAAGCCCGAGGGCTACCGGGGCCCCGACACGTCCAAGACGATCGACCCCGAGAAGTGCGAGGAGCCGCAGGAGTCGTACAACGACCCCGAGCTGATCCGGCTGCCCGACTTCAAGTTCAAGCACATCTCCTCGGTGAAGGCGTGCTTCCAGGCCGCCGGCTGGGGCGGCAACCTCAAGATCGTGAAGGTCGACGAGAACACCTACGGCGACGGCTCGGTCCGCGAGCAGTTCCCGCCTGCCGGCACCGACGTCGACCCGGAGGACATGCCGGAGATCACGCTCAAGGTCTCCACGGGCAACCCGCCCACCTCCTGACGCCACCGGAACATACAGAAGGGGCCCGGCATCCGTGCCGGGCCCCTTCGTCCGTCAGGGGACGGGGAGGCGCCCCCGCTCCGTGCGGCGTCCTACAGGTAGGGACCGCCCGAGCGACCGCCCGTGTGGTGGGCGTCCTCGGGCCCCTCCGCGACACCCGGCGGCAGAGCGCGGCGCATCTGCTCCAGCTGGGCCCGCGCCGCCATCTGCTGGGCGAAGAGCGTCGTCTGGATCCCGTGGAAGAGCCCCTCCAGCCAGCCCACCAGCTGGGCCTGCGCGATACGCAGCTCCGCGTCGCTGGGGGTGCCCTCGTCCGTGAAGGGCAGGGAGAGCCGCTCCAGCTCCTCGACCAGCTCCGGCGCCAGGCCGTCCTCGAGCTCCTTCACCGAACTGGCGTGGATCTCCTTGAGGCGGTTGCGGCTGGCCTCGTCGAGAGGGGCCGCCCGCACCTCCTCCAGCAGCTGCTTGATCATGCTGCCGATCCGCATGACCTTCGCCGGCTGCTCCACCTGCTCCGTCACCGGGGTCGGACGGGAGTCGTCGTCCCCCTTGCCGCCGCTCAGCGCCATACCGTCCTGGCCGACGACCAGGATCTGCGGGTTCTCCGGCGACCGTTCGTTCCTCGGCATCTCCATTCGACCATTGTCGCGCACACCCCTTCCACGGCGCGGTGCGCCCCCGGAAGCGGCCGCGGCGGCGGGTCCTCCGTACGGCCCTGTCCGACATGCCGGTCCCGTCCCCCGGTGCGAGGCTGTTGCGCGTCCATCCGTCCCAACTTGCCGACGGTGCGGCCGAGCACCGGCCGGCGCGGGAGGTACCGGCCGTGACTCCGTGGCTGCGCACACTGGGGGCGACGCTCGTTCTGGGGGCGGGGGCCGTGCTGCTGCCGTACGGCCCGTTCCCGGCCCCGCCGGGTGCGGCCGGCGTGGCGTACGGGGCGGAGCGTACGCCGGGCCCCGACGCGAGCGACCGGACCCGCACTGCGTCCCGCTCCCCCTCCGCCCCGGCCTCCCCCTCACGCTCGGCCTCCCCCTCCGCCACCCGCTCCGGGAACGGTCCGGGCGAGGGGCGGGACCGGCCCGGACGGCAGGAGACCGCGCAGGGCGGCTCCCGTGACACCGCGCCGCACCGGCGGGACCGCACCGAGGAGGAGGGCACGGGCCCCCGCGAGGCGGCCGGACGCCCGGACGACGACGGGGTGCGGCGGCCGGACGCCCGGCACGACACGTCCACGCGGGCGGAGGACGACACGGCCGAGGGGTCCCCGGCCGGCTCCGACGGCGTGACGCCGTCGGGCCCCGCTTCCTCGGCGGCGGCCCCGGCGCCCGCCACGTCCTCGCGGGCCGCCGAGCCGGGCGCGGCCGCCGGCACCGCCGTGGGGCCGGTGCTGCGGATCCTGCCGCTGGGCAGCGGCCTGGTCCTCATGGGCCTCGGATTCGCCCTCGCCTTCCTGGGGCTGCGGATGCGTCAGGAACGCGGGGCGCGCTGACCGTTGCCCCGCACCGTCCTCAACTGGGCGTGACCAGCAGGACCTTGCCGATGTGGGAGCTGTCCTCCACGACCCGGTGCGCCTCGGCGGCGTCCGGCATGGGGATCTCCCGGTCGATCACCGGCCGGACGTGCCCCCCGGACACCAGCGGCCACACGTGCTCCCGTACGGCCGCCACGATCGCGGCCTTCTCCTCGACCGGCCGGGCGCGCAGCGTGGTGGCCGTGACGGCGGCGCGCTTGGCGAGCAGGGCGCCGATGTTCAGCTCGCCCTTCACCCCGCCCTGCATGCCGATGATCACGAGACGGCCGTTCACGGCGAGGGCCTGGACGTTGCGGTCCAGGTACTTGGCGCCCATGTTGTCGAGGATGACGTCCGCGCCCTTGCCGTCGGTGGCCTCCCGCAGCTCGGCGACGAAGTCCTGCTCGCGGTAGTTGATCAGGATGTCCGCGCCCAGTTCGGCACAGCGCTCCAGCTTCTCCCGGGTGCCCGCGGTCACGGCGACCTTCGCCCCGACCGCCTTGGCGAGCTGGACGGCCATGGTGCCGATGCCGCTGGAGCCGCCGTGCACGAGGAACGTCTCGCCGGGGCGCAGATGGGCGATCATGAAGACGTTCGACCAGACCGTGCAGACCACCTCGGGCAGCGCGGCGGCCCGGTCGACGGGGATCCCCTCGGGGACGGGCAGCAGCTGCCCGGCGGGCACGGCCACCTTCTCGGCGTAACCGCCGCCGGAGAGCAGCGCGCAGACCTCGTCGCCGACGGCCCAGCCGCTCACCCCCGGCCCGACCTGCGCGACCCGGCCGGAGCACTCGAGACCGGGGTAGGGCGAGGTGCCGGGCGGCGGGTCGTAGAAGCCCTGCCGCTGCAGGATGTCGGCCCGGTTGACGGCCGTGGCCACCACGTCGACGAGGACCTCCCCCTCACCGACCACCGGATCGTCCACCTCTCCCCACACCAACGCCTCGGGCCCACCGGGTTCGGGAATCGTGATCGCATACATGAGGGGGACGGTACTCCGGCCCCCACCCCTACGCCGGGGACGCCCCGCATCCCCCGGGAACACGGAGGACCACGGGGGCTGCACACCTTCGGGGGCGCGGGGGCTGCACACCTTCGGGGGCGCGGGGGCTGCACACCTTCGGAGGCGCGGGGGCTGCACACCTTCAGGGGCGCGGGGAACTGCGCGACGGGGGTCCGGGGGCGAAGCCCCCGAAAGCCCCGCACCCGACACGGTGAAGCTCCACGCAAGGGGCGCGGGAAACTGCGTAAACAACGCGAGGCCCGGGGCGGAAGCCCCCGAGAACACCCCACACCCGGCGCAGGCGCCAAAAAATCCGCGTGCGGTACCGATGAGTTTGCGCGACGGTAAAAGTCTCCCCATGCGTAGCCCAAGCACGCGGAAGGACCCGAAGCATGAGCACGCAGACGTCCGGCCCAGCGATCGAGACCGCTGGTCTGGTCAAGACCTTCGGCGAGACACGGGCCGTCGACGGGGTCGACCTCACCGTGCCCACGGGCACGGTCTACGGCGTCCTCGGCCCGAACGGCGCCGGCAAGACCACCACCGTGAAGATGCTCGCCACCCTGCTGCGCCCGGACGGCGGCGAGGCCCGCGTCTTCGGTCACGACGTCGTGCGCGACGCCGACGCGGTCCGCTCCCGGGTGAGCCTCACCGGCCAGTACGCGTCGGTGGACGAGGACCTCACCGGCACGGAGAACCTGATCCTGCTGGGCCGACTGCTCGGCCACCGCAAGGCCGCGGCCCGCGAGCGCGCCGCCCAGCTGCTGGAGGCTTTCGGCCTCACCGATGCGGCCGGCAAGCAGGTCAAGCACTACTCGGGCGGCATGCGGCGCCGCATCGACATCGCCGCGTCCATCCTCAACACACCCGACCTGCTGTTCCTCGACGAGCCCACCACCGGACTCGACCCGCGCAGCCGCAATCAGGTGTGGGACATCGTGCGCGCGGTCGTCGCCCAGGGCACCACCGTGCTGCTGACCACGCAGTACCTGGACGAGGCCGACCAGCTCGCCTCCCGGATCGCGGTGATCGACAAGGGCCGGGTGATCGCCGAGGGCACGAAGGGCGAGCTCAAGGCGTCCGTGGGCGCCGGATCCGTCCATCTGCGGCTGCGCGACCCCGAGCGGCGCGCCGACGCCGCGCGGCTGCTGCGCGACCTGCTGCTCGCGGAGGTGCAGCTGGAACCGGATCCCGTGGCACTCACCGCCCGGCTCAACGCCGCGACCAGCGACAGCGCGGCCGACCAGGCGGCACGGGCGCTCACCGAGCTGTCCCGGGCCGGCGTCACCGTCGACAACTTCTCCCTCGGCCAGCCGAGCCTCGACGAGGTCTTCCTCGCGCTGACCGGCCACGACACCGGCGCGGACGACGCCGCCGGCGACACGAAGGACGAGGTGGCGGCATGAGCACGGCCACGAGCACGGAGACCAAGGAACTCGCACCCGTCCGCACGGAGTCCCTGGCGGCGCTGCTGGTCGCCAAGGAGCGGCCGCAGCGGCCCAGCTCGCTGTCCACGTCACTGACGTTCGGCTGGCGCGCGATGCTGAAGATCAAGCACGTGCCTGAGCAGCTGTTCGACGTCACAGCCTTCCCGATCATGAACCTGCTGATGTTCACGTACCTCTTCGGCGGTGCGCTGGCGGGGTCGCCGACGGACTACATCCAGTTCGTCCTGCCGGGCATCCTCGTGATGTCGGTCGTCATGATCACGATGTACACCGGCGTCTCGGTGAACATCGACATCGAGAAGGGCGTCTTCGACCGCTTCCGCTCGCTGCCGATCTGGCGGCCCTCGGCGATGGTCGGCTACCTCCTGGGCGACGCCCTGCGCTACACCATCGCGTCCGTGATCATGCTGTCCGTGGGCCTGCTGCTCGGCTACCGCGCCGACGGCGGCTTCCCCGGGGTGGTCGCGGGCATCGCGCTGCTGCTGCTGTTCTCGTTCGCCTTCTCGTGGATCTGGACGATGTTCGGGCTGCTGCTGCGCACCGAGAAGTCGGTGATGAGCGTCAGCATGATGGTGATCTTCCCGCTCACCTTCCTGTCCAACGTCTTCGTCGACCCACGCACCATGCCCGGCTGGCTCCAGGCCTTCGTCAACAACAGCCCGGTGACCCACCTGGCGTCGGCGGTCCGCGGCCTGATGGCCGGTGACTGGCCGGCCGCGGACATCATGTGGACGCTGGGCTGGTCGGCCCTGTTCGTGCTGGTCTTCGGACCGGTGACGATGCGGCTGTACAACCGCAAGTAGACGATTCACGTCACGGCGACGGCCCCGGGGAACGCGTCCTCGGGGCCGTCGCCGTGTCACGTCGGCGGGAGGGCTCTCAGCTGCGCAGCGGGCGGACGTCCGGCGCGATCTGCGTGACCGGTGTGGCCCGCACGATCGTGATCAGCCGGTCCGTCAGCTCCAGCGTTCCGACGCTCCGGTCGTCGTAGCCGAGCACCCGGTGCCCGCGCACCACGCTCACCACCAGGTCGTCCAGCTCCCGGGGGGTCTTGCCCACCTCGGCCTTTATGACCGGCCGTTCCACGACGTCGAGACCGCTGCCCTGCTGGATCAGGTCCTCCATGACCATGCCCGCGGCCGGGCTCAGCACGGAGAGGCCCAGCAGGCGTCCGGCCGCGCTGGCGCTGGTGATGACCGCGTCGGCGCCCGACTGCTTGAGCAGCGGCGCGTTCTCCTCCTCGCGGACCGCGGCGACGATCTTGGCGTTCCGGTTGAGCTGGCGTGCCGTCAGCGTCACCAGGACCGCGGTGTCGTCGCGCTGGGTGGCGATGATGACCTGACGGGCCCGCTGGAGCTCGGCCCGCTTCAGCACCTCGCTGCGCGTCGCGTCCCCTATGACGCCCGCGTACCCGTCCGCCGTGGCCGCCTCGATCGCCTTGGCGCCGGGGTCGACCACCACGACCTGCTCCTTGCGGAGCCCCGTCGCACAGACCGTTCTGATCGCGGACCTGCCCTTGGTCCCGAACCCGACGACTACGGTGTGATCGCGCAACGTGGACCTCCAGCGGTTCAGTCGCCATTCCTCCCGGGTGCGTTCGGTGAGGGCCTCGAGGGTGGTGCCGACCAGGATGATCAGGAACATCACCCGCAGCGGCGTGATGACGAAGATGTTGGTGAGCCGGGCCGCGTCCGTCACCGGCGTGATGTCGCCGTAGCCCGTGGTGGAGAGGGTGACGGTCGCGTAGTAGAACGCGTCGAGCAGGTCGAGGGAACCGTCCGAGTTGTCGGTGTACCCGTCCCGGTCGGCGTACACGATGAACGCCGTCACCACGAGCACCAGCAAGGCCATCGACAACCGCTTGGCGACCTGGCGGATCGGATGTTCCACCAGTTTGCGCGGCAGCTTGACCCGATGGGTGACCAGATGTTCGTCGGCCTGACGGGCAATGGCGTCCTGGCCCGGAAGTTTCACGTGAAACACACCCCGATTCCTCCGGACGCCCAGGGCAGGTCCAGCAGTTCCGCCTCGTACCCGGGCTTCGCACCCCCGGGCGGTACGACGGCCAGCGCGTCCGCCGCGGCGATCCCGCGCAGCATCGCCGGCCCGTTGTAGAGCAACGGCAGTGCCCGGTCACCTCGCAGGGCGACGGGTACCAGCCGCGTGTCGTGCGGATGTCCCTGCACCGCGTCCCTGAGCGGCAGCGTGTACCCCTCCGGGGCGGGCCGGGCCGCAAGGGTCCTCAGCAACGGCTCGGCGAGCGTGACCAGGCCGGAGACGGCGGCGAGCGGGTTGCCCGGCAGGCCGACGAGGTACTGCTGCTCCGCGAACCGGGCCAGCAGCATCGGATGCCCGGGGCGCACCGCGACCCCGTCCACCAGCAGCTCGGCCCCGAGACGCCGCAGCGTGGGGTGCACATGGTCGACCGGGCCCGCGGCCGTGCCGCCCGTGGTGACCACGATGTCGGCATCACAGGCCGTCAGCGCCTGGTGCAGGGCGTCCTCGTCGTCCCCGACCCGCCGTACGTCGACCACGTCGGCGCCGAGCGCGCGCAGCCACGGCGGCAGGAGGGGGCCCAGCGCGTCCCGGATCAGCCCGTCGTGCGGCAGTCCCTCCCCGAGCAGCTCGTCACCGAGCACGAAGACGGCTGCGCGGGGCCGGGGAACGACGGTGAGCGTGTCGTACCCGGCCGCCGCGGCCATACCCAGCACCGGCGGACTCACCAGCGTGCCCACCGGCAGCAACTGGTCGCCGTTGCGGCATTCCTGGCCCCGGGGCCGGATGTCCTGGCCGTGCGAGACGGTGTGCGGCGCCCGGGTCGCGGCGGTGGCGTGCAGCCGGCCGTTGTCGTCGGTACGGCCGTGCTCGCTGCGGAGCACGGCGGTGGTGTCCGGCGGGATGCGCGCACCGGTGGCGATCCTGACGGCCTCCCCGTCGGTCAGCGGGGCGTGCGCGGTGTGCCCGGCGAGGACGCCCTCCTCGCGCACGTCCCACGGGCCGGGGCCGGAGACCGCCCAGCCGTCCATCGCGGAGGTGTCGAACGACGGCAGGTCGGTCAGCGCGATCAGCGGGCCGGCCAGGGTGAGGCCGAGAGCGGAGGACAGCGGGACCGAGACGGGCGTGAGATGTCCGCCGCGGTGGCCGCCGCGCAGGCGCGGGGCGCGCTCGGCGGTCGCGCGGGCCTCCGCCCAGTCGGTGCCGTCGCGGTGCACGGGGGCGCCGGAGGCGGGGGTGCCGTGCGAACCCTCGTTGCCGTGGGTGCCGTGGGTGCCGTCGTTGCCGTGGGTGCCGTCGTTGGGGCGCCTGCGGTCGCCGGAGGGCCGGTCGCCGGGGGTGTGGGCGTCGTTCACGAGGGCGAGTGCCTCCTCGACGTCGAGGTCGTCGGCTTCCTCACCGGCCCGGGGCGTGCGCGGGGTCATCCGGCGTCCGTGCGGGTTTCGGGTGCCGCGCCGGAGGTGGGGGCGGCGGGCTTCGCGTCCTGGGTTTCCTCCTCGGCCCAGCGGTTGGCCAGCGCGACGGCCTTGCGGGCCGCCTCGGCCACGGCGTCTGCGTCACCGCCCGCCCGCGCGGCCGCGAAGCCGACCAGGAAGGTGGTCAGCGGGGCGGCCGGCCGTGCCACGCCGTGGGCGGCGTCACGGGCGAGGTCGAGCAGCACGCCGGTGTCGACGTCCAGGTCGATGCCCAGCTCGTCCTTGACTGCGGAGATCCATTCGTCCAACACGTGTCCATGCTCCCTGATGCGTGCCCTGGCAGTGGCGATGTCGTCCCAGGTGTCGCAGTCGAAGGACGCGACCGGGTCGGAGATGCGGAGAAGGTCGAGGGCACCGGTGAGCCGGCGCAGGGGGAGACCGGCCGTACCACCGTGCGCGGCGGAGAGCGCGGTCAGTTCACGGCGCAGGGACGGCGTGCGGTACGCGGCCACCAGCGGCTGGTCCCGGCCGTCGGAGTCGCTCAGCAGCACGCCGTCGGCCCTGCCCCGGCGCAGGGTGTCCAGCAGCGCGGCGACCGTGCGGCCGTCGAGGAAGGGCAGATCGGCGGAGAGCAGCACGACGTGCTCGGCGGTGACGTGCCGCAGTCCGGCGTCGAGCGCGGCGAGGGGGCCGCCGCCCGGAGGGGCCTCGCGGGCCCAGGTCACGGGGCGCGCGGTGGGGCGGGGGCGGGCCACGACCACCGTGGTGCGGGCGTCGGCGCAGGCCGCGAGCACCCGGTCGAGCAGGGGCCGCCCGCCGACCCGCACGGCCGGCTTGTCGGCGCCGCCCAGCCGCCGGGCCGCACCGCCGGCGAGCACGACGGCGTCGTACGCGGCGGCGGGTGGCTGGTGCTCGGTCACCCCCCGAGTATGCGTGCCCCCGCGATCACAGGGAACGCAGGGGCACGCGGGAAGAGGCGACCGGGCCGCCCGGGGGCCGGTGGGGCCGGGCGGTGACGGTCAGAGTGTCCGCAGCAGCACCGCCGGCTGTTCCACGCAGTCGGCCACGTACCGCAGGAACCCGCCCGCCGTACCGCCGTCGCACACCCGGTGGTCGAAGGTGAGCGACAGCTGCACGACCTGCCGGACCGCCAGCTCGCCCTCGTGCACCCACGGTTTGGGGACGATGCGGCCGACGCCCAGCATGGCGGCCTCGGGGTGGTTGATGATCGGCGTGGACCCGTCGACGCCGAACACCCCGTAGTTGTTCAGGGTGAAGGTGCCGCCGGTGAGCTGCGCGGGCGTCAGCGTGCCCTCCCGCGCCGCCTCGGTCAGCCGCGCGAACTCCGCCGTCAGCGACTCCGCGTCCCGCGTGTGGGCGTCGCGGACCACCGGGACGACCAGCCCTCGCTCGGTCTGCGCCGCGAACCCGAGGTGCACGTCCGCGTACCGGACGATCTCCCTGGCCTCGGTGTCCACCGAGGAGTTGAGCTCCGGGAAGCGGGCGAGCGCGGCCGTGCAGATCCGGGCCAGCAGCGCCAGCACCGAGATCTTGGGCCCGCCCGCCGCGTTCATCGCGGCCCTGGTCCGCATCAGCTCCGTCGCGTCGGCGTCCACCCAGCAGGTCGCGTCCGGGATCTCGGTGCGGCTGCGGGAGAGCTTGTCGGCGACGGCGCCCCGGATGCCCTTGAGCGGGACGCGGGTGACCGAGGCGGTGCCGACGCCCGAGGCAGCCGCGGCCGGGGCGGCGGTGGCCTTCGTCGTGTCCGGGCGGTCCCGGGTGTCGCCGGCGCGCAGCGCGTGCTCCACGTCCGCGCGCAGGATCAGCCCGTCGGGACCGGAACCGGTCAGCTTCCTCAGGTCCAGGCCGTTCTGCCGGGCCAGCCTGCGCACCAGCGGGGAGATCACGGGGACCGGGCCGTCGGCGGGCGCCGCGCGACCGGTCGGGGTGCTCGGGGTTTCCGTCGGCCGCGTGTCCCGTACGGGCTCGGGCGCCTTCGGCCGCCCGTTCACCCCGGGGGCCGCGGGGCGGACCCGACGGCGCCGGGCGGGGGCCTCGGAGGTGCCGTAGCCGACCAGCACGTTGCCGGAGCCCTCGGCGGCCGGCTCCCGGCCGCTCGCGCCGTCCTTCGCGCCGTCGGTGCCCGCACCGCTGCCGTCGCCGGCGGGGCGGCCGTCCGCCGTCCGGCCGACCGCCACCGTCAGCAGCGGGGCGCCGACCGGCAGTTCGGTGCCCTCCGCGCCGAAGCGGGCGGTGACCACACCGCCGTAGGGGCAGGGCACCTCCACCATCGCCTTGGCCGTCTCGACCTCGACGACCGGCTGGTCCACGGCGACCACGTCGCCGACCTCGACCAGCCAGCGCACGATCTCCGCCTCGGTGAGCCCCTCACCGAGGTCGGGCAGCTTGAACTCCAGCACCTGTGCCATCAGCTCTCGGCCTCCCACTGCAGACGCCCCACGGCGTCCAGGATCCGGTCCACACCGGGCAGGTGGTGACGCTCCAGCATCGGCGGCGGGTACGGCAGGTCGAACCCGGCCACGCGCAGCACCGGCGCCTCCAGGTGGTGGAAGCAGCGCTCCGTGACGCGGGCCGCGATCTCCCCGCCCGGGCCGCCGAAACCGCCCGACTCGTGGACGACGACCGCGCGTCCCGTCCGCCGCACCGAGGCGCACACCGTCTCGTCGTCGAACGGCACCAGCGAGCGCAGGTCGACGACCTCGAGGTCCCATCCCTCGGCCTGGGCCGCCTCCGCCGCTTCCCTGCAGACGGCGAGGGACGGCCCGTAGGTGATCAGGGTGGCGCTCCGCCCCGGGCGCCGCACCACGGCACGGCCTATCGGCTCCACGGCCGTCGGCTGCTCCGGGTTCCAGGCGTCCTTGGACCAGTAGAGCCGCTTGGGCTCCAGGAAGACCACCGGGTCGTCGGAGGCGATGGAGGCCCGCAGCAGGCCGTAGGCGTCGGCGACGGTGGCGGGCGTGACGACATGGAGCCCCGGAGTCGCCATGTAGTACGCCTCGGACGCGTCGCTGTGGTGCTCGACGCCGCCGATGCCGCCGCCGTAGGGGATGCGGATCGTGAGGGGGAGGGGCATCGTGCCGCGGGTGCGGTTGCGCATCTTCGCCACGTGCGAGACGAGCTGCTCGAACGCGGGGTAGGCGAAGGCGTCGAACTGCATCTCCACGACCGGCCGCAGCCCGTACATGGCCATGCCGACGGCCGTGCCGAGGATGCCCGCCTCGGCCAGCGGCGTGTCCGTGCAGCGGTCCTCGCCGAACTCCTTGGCCAGGCCGTCCGTGATGCGGAAGACGCCGCCGAGCGTGCCGACGTCCTCACCCATGACGTGCACGGACGGGTCGTCGGTCATGGCGTCGCGCAGCGCGCGCGTGAGGGCCTGCGCCATGGTGGCGGGCTTCACGGCGACGGTGGTCATGGCCGCGCTCCTTCCGACTCGGCCTCGGCCGCCAGCTCGGCCCGCAGCTGCTCCCGCTGCTCCAGCAGCTGGGGCGTGGGCTCGGCGTAGACGTGCGTGAACAGGTCCATGGGATCGAGCTCCGCGTCCTGGTTCATACGGGCGCGCAGATCGGCGGCCATGGTCTCGGCGTCCTCGCGGGCGGTCTCGGCGCCGGCCTCGTCCAGCAGGCCGCGGCCGGTCAGCTCCCGCTCCAGCAGGGCGATCGGGTCGTGCTCCCGCCACGCCTCGACCTCGGCGTCGCCCCGGTAGCGGGTGGCGTCGTCGGCGTTGGTGTGGGCGTCCACGCGGTAGGTGATCGCCTCGACCAGGGTCGGGCCGCCGCCGGCGCGGGCGCGGCGCACCGCGTCGGCGAGGACCTCGTGCACGGCGGCCGCGTCGTTGCCGTCGACCAGGCGGCCGGGCATTCCGTAGCCGACGGCCTTGTGGGCCAGCGACGGGGCCGCGGTCTGCTTGGCGAGCGGGACGGAGATCGCGAAGCCGTTGTTCTGGACGAGGAAGACGACCGGGGCCTGCCAGACGGCCGCGAAGTTGAGAGCCTCGTGGAAGTCGCCCTCGCTGGTGCCGCCGTCGCCGACCATGGCGAGCGCGACCACGTCGTCGCCCTTGAGACGGGCGGCGTGGGCCAGCCCCACCGCGTGCGGCAGCTGGGTGGCGAGCGGGGTGCTCAGCGGGGCCACCCGGTGCTCGTAGGGGTCGTAGCCGGTGTGCCAGTCGCCGCGCAACAGGGTGAGCGCCTCGACGGGGTCCACGCCGCGCGCGACGACGGCGAGGGTGTCGCGGTAGCTCGGGAACAGCCAGTCATGCTCCTCGAGCACCAGGGCGGCGGCGATCTCGCACGCCTCCTGGCCCGTGCTGGAGGGGTACACCGCGAGACGGCCCTGCTTGGTGAGGGCGGTGGCCTGCGCGTTGTAGCGGCGGCCCTTCACCAGCTCCGCGTACAGCCGGCGCAACAAGTCCGGGTCGGCCTTCGCCGCGGACTCCGTGCCGAGCACGCGGTACGGCTCCGCGTCGGGCAGCAGGGGGGCGGGGTCGGTACGGGGCTGCCAGGCGGGCGGCGGGGTCGGCCGGTAGGCCCCCCGCTGCTCCATGACCGTCATGACGGCACCTCCTCGTGGGACGGCTGACGGAGGCGCGGCGTCTGTGACGCGCCTCACCAACCGATTGTTCGGTCGCCGGCACATTTTGGCTACGGGTGGCGTCAGGCTGTGGACAAACGGTTCTCCACATCGTGGGATGGATGCAGGACGTCCACGGCTGAGAGGTGGGGGCGGGTGGCATCTGAACAAATGGCCGAGGGTCAGGAGGGGACGGGGCCGCCGCCGCCGGCGCGGCCCCTCGACGCGATCGACCAGGACATCCTGCGCATGCTGCAGGCGGACGGCCGCGCGTCGATACGGTCGGTCGCCGAGCGGGTGCACGTGTCCCGCGCGAACGCCTACGCGCGGATCAACCGGCTCGTCGAGGACGGTGTCATCCGGGGTTTCGGCGCCCGCGTCGACCACGAACGCGCCGGTCACGGCACGTCGGCGTACATCACGCTGAAAATCGTGCAGAACACCTGGCGCACGGTGCGCGAGCAGCTCAGGCAGCTGCC
This sequence comes from Streptomyces sp. BJ20, assembly GCF_022869105.1. Lineage (NCBI taxonomy): Bacteria > Bacillati > Actinomycetota > Actinomycetes > Kitasatosporales > Streptomycetaceae > Streptomyces > Streptomyces sp. BJ20. Next base: position 13,094 of record NZ_CP094918.1, on the reverse strand, counting down.
CGGCGCCTCGCACATCGCCCTGGTCGGCGGCGACTTCGACGTGCTGCTGCTGGTGCACACGCCGGACAACCGGACGCTGCGCGAGCTGGTGCTGACACGGCTTCAGGCCATTCCCGAGGTGCTCAGCACCCGCACGCTGCTGGTGTTCGAGGAGGAGGACCTGGAACCGCAGTGGTGACCGGGGACCGTTGGGGACGACGCAAAATCCGGCCCCGCGGGACCGACCCGGCCATCAGGCCCCCAGGGCCTTTCGTTTGGATCAGGCCGGGCTGATCCAAACGAGAGACCCTGACCAGCCGTCCACTCCCCAGCGCCACACCAGTTCCCCGCCGAGGGGCACGGCGGCCCAGCGCCTCGCGGCGGCGTCCGGGCGCGCCCCTGTCCTGGCCAGCGCCTCCGCGTCGAGCGGCGCCGACCCCACTCCGCGTCCCTCGATGGGCAGGCCGCACCACGCCCGGTAGGCCCAGGCCACGCGCAGCTCGGCGTCCATCACCGCGTCGCCGCCCCGGCGCAGCACCTTCACCCCGGACCGGCGGTGCCGGCCGGGGGTGACGAGCTCGAAGCCCTGGAAAGTGGCGCCGCGCGCCGTCGCGCCCCAGAAGCCGTCGTCGACGCCGAGCGCCGTCTCCACCACCGCGTGCACCAGGTCGTGCGGCATCGACGGTCCGGCGGGCTGGGCGGGGAGCCGGACGTGCGGCCCCCTGTCACGCCGTACCAGGATCTCGTGCTGGTTGTCCGGCAGCTTCCGGAAGGACATCTCCATCGGCAGCGAGGCCAGGCCTCCGGCCGCCCGCCGCCCACCGGTTTTCCGCCGCCGTCATCCGCGCCCGTCGCCCGCCTCGCGCAGTCCTCCGAAGGCGAGCTGCGCCACCGCGTCGGCCACCTCGCGCTCGTTCATGCCGCGTCCGTCCGGCCGGTACCACTCCACGATGGAGTTGATCATGCCGAAGACCAGCCGGGTCACCAGCCGCACCTCTATGTCCTCGCGCACGTCCCCGTCTGCCGCCGCGGCCTTCAGCAGCTCGGCCACCCGGTGGTCGAACTCGCGCCGCCGCTCCAGCGCCCAGCGCTCGGTGTCCGTGTTGCCCCGCACCCGCAGCAGCAGCGTCACGTACGGCAGCTCCGCGATCAGCACCTCGACCATGCGCCGTACGACGTACTCCAGACGCTCGACGGGACGCCCCACGCGCGCGTCCTCCTCGTCGAGGATCCCGAAGAGACCGTCGAGCGCCCGGCTCACCGCGCGGCGCAGCAGCTCCTCCTTGCCGGCCACGTGGTGGTAGATCGACGACTTGGAGATGCCTGCGGCCCTGGAGAGGTGCTCCATGGACGTGCCGTCGTAGCCGCGTTCGTTGAACACCTGGACCGCCACGGACAGCAGCGTCTCCGGGGTGTAGGTGTCCCGCTTGGCGGTGGTCATGGGGTGTCCTCCCGCTGGTCGGTGGCGCACGCGTACCGATGGAGCGCGAGGGACGGCGCGTACCTGCCGCACGGGTCCACCTCGTGCATCTCGTCCAGCAGGGCCCCGGCCCAGCCGCGGCCGAGGCGACGGCTCCACTCGAACGGTCCGAGGGGGTAGTTCACACCGAGGCGCATCGCGGTGTCGACGTCCTCCTCGGTGGCGACGCCCTGGGCGACCGCGTCGACGGCGAGGTCGATGATCCGGGCCACCGTCCGCGCCACGATCATCCCGGGGACGTCCCCGATGACGCTCACCTTCTTGCCGAGCGCCTGGAACAGCCCGGTGGCCTGGGCGACGGTCGCGGCGGAGGTGTGCGCGGCGTGGGACAGCGCGATGCGCGTGGACTTGCGGTAGTCCAGCGCCAGGTCGAAGTGGACGACGTCGCCGAACTCCGCGGAGAGCTGCCCGTCGGCCAGGACGAGTTGCCCGCCGCTCGGCAGGACCAGTCGGGTGCCTTCGTCCTCCTCGGCCTCACGCACCTCGATGCCCGCCTCGCGGATCAGGTCCAGCAGCTCCTCCGCGGGTCCCAGAGCGCCCTCGGCGACGACGTACGCGGGCGGCTCGGCGGGGTCGGCGGTGTGCGGCTCGGGCCGCTCGGCGCCCTCCCGGTGGTCGTACCAGCCGTGGCCGGTCTTGCGGCCGAGCCGGCCGGACTCGACCAGCCGGCGCTGGGCCAGGGACGGCCGGAAGCGGACGTCCTGGAAGAACGCCTGCCACACCGAGTGCGTCACCGACTCGTTGACGTCCTGCCCGATGAGGTCGGTCAGCTCGAAGGCGCCCATCCGGAAGCCGCCGGACTCGCGCAGCACCGCGTCGATGGTCGCGGGGTCCGCGCCCTGCATCTCGTACACCGTGAAGGCCTCGGCGTAGAAGGGGCGCGCGACGCGGTTGACGATGAAGCCGGGGGTGTCGGCGCAGGCGACCGGCGTCTTCCCCCAGGCGCGGGCGGTCTCGTACGCGCGCGTGGCGGCGTCGACGTCGGTGGCGAAGCCGGAGACCACCTCGACGAGCGGCAGCAGCGGCGCCGGGTTGAAGAAGTGCAGGCCGACGAAGCGGCCCGGGACGCGCAGCGCGCCGCCGATCGAGGTGACCGACAGGGACGAGGTGTTGGTGGCGAGGAGGCAGTCGTCGGCGACGGCGTCCTCCAGCGCCCGCAGCAGCTCCTGCTTGACGTCGAGGCGCTCCACGACCGCCTCGACGACGAGGGAGCAGCCGGCGAGTCCGGAGAGGTCGTCGACGGGAGTCAGCCGGGAGCGCGCCGCGTCCCGTTCGTCCGCGGTGAGGCGCTCCTTCTCCACCAGCCGGTCGAGCCGGGAGCCGATCGTGTCGGCGGCCTTGCGGGCCAGGCCCGGGGCGGCGTCGTAGAGCCGCACGGGATGGCCCGCGACCAGCGCGACCTGGGCGATTCCCTGCCCCATGGTGCCGGTGCCGACCACGGCCACGGGACTGCTGAGGTCGAGTGCTGTCATGTGCGCGATCCTCCCGCACGGTGTTTTCCACAGATGCGGCGGACCCCCTTGTCCCGACCGATCGTTCGGTTACTCTAACTCTGACCGCCCGTTCCTGACTACGTTTCCGCACAGGTCCAAGAGCTCGACGAAGAGTTCTCCAGACGAGGAGTTGGTCCCGCATGGCCGCCGAACTCACCGCGCACGAGCTGATCGCCCGCCACCGTCCCACCCTGGACCAGGCCCTGGAAGCGATCCGCACGCGCGCGTACTGGTCCCCCCACCCCGAGCACCCGAAGGCGTACGGGGAGAACGGCAGCCTGGACATGGCCGCGGGCAAGGCCGCCTTCGACGCCCTGCTCGGCAACCGCATCGAGCTGGACCAGCCCGGGACGGACGGCTGGGTGGAGGGCGAGACCTCCCCGTACGGCGTCGAGCTGGGCGTCAGCTACCCGCACGCGGACCTGGACGTGCTGCTCCCCGCCATGAAGGCCGGGATGCGCGCCTGGCGGGACGCGGGCGCGGAGACCCGCGCGGTGGTCTGCCTGGAGATCCTCAAGCGGATCAGCGACCGGACCATGGAGTTCGCCCAGGCGGTCATGCACACCTCCGGCCAGGCGTTCATGATGGCCTTCCAGGCCGGCGGCCCGCACGCGCAGGACCGCGGCATGGAGGCCGTCGCCTACGCGTACGTGGAGCAGGTGCGCACGCCCGACACCGCGGAGTGGACCAAGCCGCAGGGCAAGCGCGACCCGCTCGCCCTCACCAAGAGCTTCGTCCCGGTGCCGCGCGGCATCGGCCTGGTCATCGGCTGCAACACCTTCCCGACGTGGAACGGCTACCCGGGCCTGTTCGCCTCCCTGGCCACGGGCAACGCGGTCCTGGTCAAGCCGCACCCGCGCGCGGTGCTGCCGCTGGCGCTCACCGTCCAGGTCGCCCGCCAGGTGCTCGCCGAGGCCGGCTTCGACCCGAACCTGGTGGCGCTGGCCGCCGAGCGGCCCGGCGAGGGCATCGCCAAGACGCTCGCCACGCGCCCGGAGATCCGCGTCATCGACTACACGGGCTCGACGGAGTTCGGCGACTGGCTGGAGAGCAACGCGCGCCAGGCGCAGGTCCACACGGAGAAGGCCGGCGTCAACACGGTGATCGTCGAGTCCACCGACGACTACAAGGGGATGCTGTCCAACCTGGCGTTCTCCCTGTCCCTGTACAGCGGCCAGATGTGCACCACCCCGCAGAACCTGCTGGTCCCCCGCGACGGCATCACCACCGACCAGGGCCCCAAGTCCTTCGACGAGGTGGCCGCCGACCTGGCCAAGGCGGTCGACGGCCTGCTCGGGGACGACGCCCGCGCCAACGCCCTGCTGGGCGCGATCGTCAACCCGGACGTGAAGGCCCGCCTTGAGGCCGCCGCCGGTCTCGGCGAGGTCGCGCTCGCCTCCCGTGAGATCACCAACCCGGAGTTCCCGGGCGCCGTGGTGCGCACGCCGGTGATCGTGAAGCTGGACGGCGCCAAGCCGGACGCCGAGGCCGCCTACATGAGCGAGTGCTTCGGCCCGGTCTCCTTCCTGGTCGCCGTGGACTCGGCCGCCGGCGCGACGGAGCTGCTGCGGCGCACCATCCAGGAGAAGGGCGCGATGACCGTCGGCGCGTACACGACCTCCCCGGAGGTCGAGGAGGCCGTGACGGAGGTCTGCCTGGAGGAGGCCGCGCAGCTTTCGCTGAACCTCACCGGCGGGGTCTACGTGAACCAGACGGCCGCCTTCTCCGACTTCCACGGCTCCGGCGGCAACCCGGCGGCCAACGCCGCCCTGTGCGACGGCGCCTTCGTTGCCAACCGCTTCCGGGTCGTCGAGGTGCGCCGGGAGGCCTGAGCCGCCTCAGGCGGGTGCGCCCCCGGCGGCGCTCCAGTGGTACAGCGTCATGGCCACACTGGTCGCGAGGTTGTAGCTGGAGACCTGGGGGCGCATCGGCAGCGCGACCAGATGGTCGGCCCGCGCCCGCAGCCCGGCCGTGAGCCCGGTGCGCTCGGAGCCGAAGGCGAGCAGCGCCTCGTCCGGGAGCTTCACGGAGCGGATGTCCTCGCCCTCCGGGTCCAGCGCGAAGAGTGGCCCGGGCGGCAGCTCGTCCACGGTCAGGCGTTCCACGGCGGTGGCGAAGTGCAGCCCCGCCCCGCCGCGCACCACGGTGGGATGCCAGGGGTCCAGCGTCCCTGTGGTGACGACGCCGGTCGCCCCGAATCCGGCGGCCAGCCGGACCACGGCCCCCGCGTTGCCCAGGTTGCGCGGCTGGTCCAGGACCACCACCGGCGCGGTGCGCGGCGCGTGCGCCAGCTTCGCCAGGTTGCCCGCGCGGTCCGGGCGTACGGCGAGCGCCGCGACGGCGGTGGGGTGCGGTCGCGGCACCAGCGAGGAGTACGTCGCGTACGGCACCTCCGTGAGCAGCCCCGCCACCGTGTCCCGTACGTCCGCGGCCAGCTCGTCGGCGAGCGCCAGGGCGGCGGCCCGGTCGGCGGTGACCGCGACGAGCACCTCGGCGCCGAAGCGCACGGCGTGCTTGAGCGCGTGGAAGCCGTCGAGCAGCACCGCGTCCGGTGCGGCCCGGCGCCATACGGCCACCGGATCCACCCGGCCCACCGGGCTCTCGGGGGTCGCGGCTGACGGGTCGTGGACGGGGTCGGTCATGCCGAGCAGCCTACGTGCGCGGGCCGGGCACCCTGTCGGTCACCGGGGCGGCCTCCGCCGGACCGACGGCGGGCGGACCACCGGGCGCACCGTCCGGACGTAGCTGCGGCGGGACGAGTTCCGCGTCCTCGCGCGGCCGCAGCCGCTCCCGCGCGCGTGCCGCCACGCGGCCGGTCCGGCGCAGGAAGGACGTGGGGAGGAAGACGGCGTCGGCCGCGATCATCGCCAGGGAGAAGAAGGGCAGCCCGAGCACCACGGCGATCACCGCGTGCTCCAGGATCATGAAGCTCAGCAGGACGTTCTTGACCCGCCGGTTGAACAGCGTGAACGGGAAGGCGACCTGCACCGCCACGGTCACATAGGTCACCAGCATCACCAGGGTGCCGCTCGCGGTGAACAGCTCCGCCAGCGACGGCCAGGGGGAGAAGTACTCCAGGTGCAGCGGGTAGTGGACCGCCGTACCGTCCTGCCAGCGGGAGCCCTGCACCTTGTACCAGCCGGCCGTGGCGTAGATCAGGCAGGCCTCAGCCATGATCACCAGCAGCGCGCCGTTGTGCACGACGTTCGCCACCACGTCCAGCAGGATGCGCGGCTGGTCCGTCCTCGCCAGGCGCCCGACCAGCCACCACACCGCCTGCCCGAGCCACACCGCCCACAGCAGCGCGGGTATGAACCAGTCGCCGTCCGTCCGGCCCGACAGCGACCCCAGTAGCAGGACAAGGCCGAGGACCGCCCACAGCGCGGGACCCGCCCGGTCGGGCGTCCGCTCCCCACGCGCGCGTGCCTCCGCGGCCCGGCGCGCCCGCCGCGCGTCCAGGGACCAGACCTGCCCGCAGCGGGTGAAGACGAGGTAGATCGCCATGATGTGCAGGACGTTGTCGCCGCCGTCGCCCATGAAGACGCTGCGGTTCTGCAGGGTGAGGACGCCGGCCATGAACAGCGCCGCCGTGGTGCGGGTGCGCCAGCCGAGCAGCAGCAGCAGGCTGAACAGCACGGCGAGCGCGTAGACCGCCTCGAACCAGATCTGGCTGTCCGACCAGAGCAGCACGGTGAAGGCGCCGTTGGACCCGACCAGCTGGGCGGCGAGGTCCCAGGACCAGGGGCTGTCGGGGCCGTAGAGCTCCTGCCGGTGGGGGTACTCACGCAGCAGGAACAGCAGCCAGGTGAGGCCGAGACCGATGCGCAGCACGGCCGTCTGGTACGGGCCGAGGGCGGAGCCGGTGACCCGGGCGATGGCCTGGGAGACCGCCAGCGACAGGCGGTTCATCCGATGCCTCCCCGGGTCTCGTCCTCCGGCAGCAGCCACCAGGGCAACACCCGGTGGACGGCCTTGTCCGACACCTTCTCCCCGCTCCACGACGGCGGCGGCACCTGGGTGGTGCGCGAGCGCACCTGGACGCGCGCGACCTCGCCGTCCCGCCCCGCCGCGTCCGCGCGGTCCAGGCGCATCACCATGATCCGCCGCAGGTACGACTCGGACAGCGCCCCGCGCAGGCCCACCGGGCGGTTGTCGTCGTCGTGCGTGGAGACGTAGAAGTCCCAGGCGCGGCGCAGCTCGTTCTGCTGGGTGTGGCTGGGCGCCGGGTTGCCGTCGATGGCGCGTCCGTCCTGCGCCGACAGGTCGTACCAGCCGGTGGTGCGGCTTCCGCCGTCCGGCGTGCGGATCTCGGCCCTGACCTGCACGGACACGTTCTGCTGGAGCGGGTTCGGGGCGAACAGCTTCCAGTTCTGCTCGAACTCCGGGTAGATCCAGTCGGAGATCGTCCCGCTGTGCTTCTTGCTCACCGTGTTCGGCGGCGCCACGTGCAGGAACGTCATGCCGAGGTGCACGCAGACAGCGACGGCGACCACCGCGAGGGCGAGCGCGGCACCGATCTGATAGCGCAGGGACAGGGCGGCGACGCCGGTGCGGGGCCCGTCGGCGGGGTCGCGCGGCGGCGCCTCGGCGGCGGCCGTCTCCTTGCCGTCCGGGGACGGCGGCTCCGCCGCCGACGGTTCGTCCGCCGGCGCCGCGGGTCCCGGCAGCGGGGCGCGCGGTCCCGGCACGCCCGGCTCCGCGGGCCCGTGCCGGGCGTCCGAGCCCTTGTCCTGCGCGTCCATCCCGCCCCGATCCCCGAGTCCCGGTCCCTTGCCGCGTCCGCCCGGCCCTGAGGCCTTCGCCGTACGGGGCCACGGCCGCTCCGCCGTGTCGCACGGAACGGTACTCAGCCCCGGCCGCCCGGGCACAGTCCCGTCGGCGCTCCGTCCCGTGGCGGTCGCCACATCCGGCCGCCCCACGGCCGCCCCACGGCCGCCCCACGGCCGTCGTCGGTCGGCACCGGCAGGTTATCCACAGCGGTTGACACCTCGCGGCCCCCGTCTCACCATGGAACCGCACGAACCGAACGATCGGTCGGGAGCGTGCTCAGGGAAGCATCCAGGTCGAGGGGGACCCCATGGCGACAGCAGCCGCCCGCGATACGGCCGGCAGTCCGACGGCGTACGACGCACCGGCGGGCCCGGTCGGCACCGAAGCCTTCCAGCGCGCCTTCGACGCGGCCGTCGCCGCCGAGGAGCGGATCGAGCCGCGCGACTGGATGCCGGACGCCTACCGCGCCACGCTCGTGCGGCAGATCGCCCAGCACGCGCACTCCGAGATCATCGGCATGCAGCCGGAGGCCAACTGGATCACCCGCGCGCCGTCCCTGCGCCGCAAGGCCATCCTCATGGCGAAGGTCCAGGACGAGGCCGGGCACGGCCTGTATCTCTACAGCGCGGCCGAGACCCTCGGCGTGAGCCGCGACGAGCTGCTCGACAAGCTGCACGCCGGCCGCCAGAAGTACTCCTCGATCTTCAACTACCCGACGCTGACCTGGGCCGACGTCGGCGCCATCGGCTGGCTGGTGGACGGCGCCGCGATCACCAACCAGGTGCCCCTGTGCCGATGCTCCTACGGCCCCTACGCCCGCGCGATGGTCCGCATCTGCAAGGAGGAGTCCTTCCACCAGCGCCAGGGGTACGAGCTGCTGCTGGCCCTCAGCAAGGGCACCCCGGAGCAGCACGCGATGGCGCAGGACGCGGTGGACCGCTGGTGGTGGCCGTCGCTGATGATGTTCGGCCCGCCCGACGACGAGTCGCAGCACTCCGCGCAGTCGATGGCCTGGAAGATCAAGCGGCACTCCAACGACGAGCTGCGCCAGCGCTTCGTCGACATCTGCGTCCCGCAGGCCGAGTCCCTCGGCCTCACCCTCCCCGACCCAGACCTCCGGTGGAACGAGGAGCGCGGGCACCACGACTTCGGCGCCATCGACTGGTCGGAGTTCTGGGACGTCCTCAAGGGCAACGGCCCGTGCAACGAAGAGCGCCTGTCCCGGCGCAGGACGGCCCACGAGGAGGGCGCCTGGGTCCGGGAAGCGGCAGCGGCGCACGCCGCCAAGCACAGCAACGACACGACGGGAGCGACGCGCGCATGACCCACACCGACTGGCCGCTGTGGGAGGTCTTCGTGCGCTCACGCCGGGGCCTGTCCCACACGCACGCCGGCAGCCTGCACGCCCCGGACGCCGAGCTCGCCCTGCGCAACGCGCGCGATCTGTACACCCGCCGCGGCGAGGGCGTCTCCATCTGGGTCGTGCCGTCCTCCGCCGTCACGGCCTCCTCGCCCGACGAGAAGGACCCCTTCTTCGAGCCGGCCGCCGACAAGGCCTACCGGCACCCGACCTTCTACGAGATCCCCGAGGGGGTGCAGCACCTGTGACCACGACACCCCCCGCGGACACCGTCCCCACCGCCGCCGCGCTCGCCCTCGGCGACGACGCCCTGGTGCTCTCCCACCGCCTCGGCGAGTGGGCCGGCCACGCCCCCGTGCTGGAGGAGGAGGTCGCCCTCGCCAACATCGCGCTCGACCTGCTCGGCCAGGCCCGGGTGCTGCTGTCCATGGCCGGCGACGAGGACGAGCTGGCCTTCCTGCGCGAGGAGCGCGCCTTCCGCAACCTCCAGCTGGTGGAGCAGCCGGGCGGCGACTTCGCCCACACCATCGCCCGCCAGCTGTACTTCTCGGTCTACCAGCACCTTCTGTACGACCGGCTCGCCTCCGGCGACGGCCCCTTCACCCCACTGGCAGGCAAGGCCGTCAAGGAGGCCGCCTACCACCGCGACCACGCCGAGCAGTGGACCCTGCGCCTCGGCGACGGCACGGACGAGAGCCACACGCGCATGCAGCGGGCCGTGGACGCGCTCTGGCGCTTCACCGGCGAGATGTTCCAGCCCGTCGAGGGGATCGACGGCATCGACTGGCCCGGACTGGAGAGCGCCTGGCGGGAGGCGGTCGAGGACGTGCTCGGCCGCGCCACGCTCACCGTGCCCGACGGCCCCCGCTCGGGAGCCTGGAGGGCCGGCGCCGGCCGTCAGGGCCTGCACACCGAGCCGTTCGGCCGGATGCTCGCCGAGATGCAGCACCTTCACCGCAGCCACCCGGGGGCGACATGGTGACCACCACGCCCCTGGAGGAGCAGCTGCTGGAGCTCGCCGGCTCGGTGCCGGACCCGGAGCTGCCCGTGCTGACCCTGCGCGAGCTGGGCGTGGTCCGCGCGGTCCGGGCGCACGGCACGGACAGCGTCGAGGTCGACCTGACGCCCACCTACACCGGCTGCCCGGCCGTCGAGGTGATGAGCCTCGACATAGAGCGCGTGCTGCGCGAGCACGGCGTCCGCGAGGTCACGGTGCGCACGGTCCTCGCCCCCGCCTGGTCGACCGACGACATCACCGACGAAGGCCGCCGCAAACTGCGGGAGTTCGGCATCGCCCCGCCGCGCACGGGCGCCGCGTCCGGGCCCGTGCGGGTCGAGCTGGGCCCCACGCGCACCGGCGAGGGCGGCGCCGCCGACGGGACGCGGGAGCCCGTCCGCTGCCCGCACTGCGGCTCCCCCGAGACCGAGCTGCTCAGCCGCTTCTCCTCCACCGCGTGCAAGGCGCTGCGCCGCTGCCTGGCCTGCCGTGAACCGTTCGACCACTTCAAGGAGTTGTGATGGCCCGCTTCCACCGGCTCCGGGTGGCCGCGGTCGACCGGCTCACCGACGACTCCGTCGCCCTCACCCTCGCTGTCCCCCCGGAGCTGCGCGAGGAGTACCGCCACGTTCCCGGGCAGCACCTCACGCTGCGCCGCGTCGCCGACGGCGAGGAGATCCGCCGCACCTACTCGATCTGCTCCCCCGCCCCCGACGGCGAGGCGCCGAGCACCCTGCGGGTCGGGGTACGGCTCGTGGAGGGCGGAGCGTTCTCCACGTACGCGCTGAAGGAGATCGACCTCGGCGACGAGCTGGAGGTCATGACCCCGGCAGGACGCTTCACGCTCCCCCCGGCCCCCGGCCTGTACGCGGCCGTGGTCGGCGGCAGCGGCATCACCCCGGTGCTGTCGATCGCCTCGACGCTCCTGGCGCGTGAGCCGGAGGCCCGGTTCTGCCTGATACGCAGCGACCGGACGACCGCGTCGACGATGTTCCTGGAGGAGGTCGCCGACCTGAAGGACCGCTTCCCCGACCGGTTCCAGCTGGTGACGGCGCTCTCCCGGGAGGAGCAGCAGGCCGGGCTGCCGTCCGGCCGGCTGGACCGCGAGCGGCTGTCCTCACTGCTCCCGGCGCTGCTCCCGGTGGACCGGGTCGACGGCTGGTTCCTGTGCGGGCCGTACGGACTGGTGGAGGGCGCCGCGCGGGCGCTGCGCGGACTGGGCGTCGCCCGCTCCCGCGTCCACCAGGAAATCTTCCACGTGGACTCAGGACCGTCCGCCTCCACCGGAGCCTCGGCCGCCCCCGCGCACAGCACGGTGACGGCACGGCTCGACGGACGCGGCGGCACCTGGCCCGTCCAGGCGGGCGAGTCCCTGCTGGACACGGTGCTGCGCAACCGCCCCGACGCGCCCTACGCCTGCAAGGGCGGCGTGTGCGGCACCTGCCGCGCGTTCCTGGTCTCCGGCGAGGTGCGCATGGACCGCAACTTCGCCCTGGAGTCGGAGGAGACGGAAGCGGGATACGTCCTGGCCTGCCAGTCGCATCCGGTCACGGAGAAGGTCGAGCTGGACTTCGACCGCTGAGGCCGTGAGGATCGGAGGCCGTGAGGATCGGAGGCCGTGAGGCCCGGAGGCCCTGACACCGCCGAGGCCCTGGCATGGCTGAGGCCGCTGGTCCCGTCCCGCGGGGCGGGACCAGCACACGGCACGCCTTCCGAGGCAGCCGGACGACCGTCAGAGCACGTGACCCGGCTGTCCGTCGTCCGTGACGACAGGACGCCCCGCGGCCTCCCACACCTGCATCCCGCCGTCCACGTTCACGGCGTCGATGCCCTGCTGGGCCAGATACATGGTGACCTGGGCCGACCGTCCGCCGGAGCGGCAGATCACATGAATCCGGCCGTCCTGCGGGGCGGCTTCGGTCAGCTCGCCGTAGCGGGCGACGAACTCGCTGATCGGGATGTGCAGCGCGCCTGCGGCGTGACCGGCCTTCCATTCGTCGTCCTCACGGACGTCCAGCAGGAAGTCGCCGTCCTTGAGGTCGCCGACCTGGACCGTGGGCACACCAGCTCCAAAACTCATGCCTCCGACGCTACCGGACCGGGCACGCCCGCCGGCCGCTGTCCGCCGGCCGCGAGGCCGGGTCAGTCCTGCAGCGCCGCCAACTGCGCCTCGCGCTCGGCCACCTGGGACCGCAGCTGCGCGGCGATGTCCTCGAGGAGACTGTCGGGGTCGTCGGGCGCCAGCCGCAGCATGGAACCGATGGCGCTCTCCTCAAGCGTCCTGGCGAGCACCGTGAGCAGCTCCTTGCGCTCGGAGAGCCACTCCAGGCGGGCGTACAGCTCCTCGGCCGGGCTGGGGACGCGCTTCAGCTCCGGCCCGGTGGCCCACTCCTCGGCCAGCTCGCGCAGCTCGTCCGCGCTGCCGCGGGCGTAGGCGGCGTTGACGCGGGTGATGAACTCCTCGCGGCGGGCACGCTCCTTCTCCTCCTGCGCCAGGTCGGGGTGCGCCTTGCGGGCCAACTCGCGGTAGAGCTTGCGGGCCTCCTCGCTGGGCCGCACCCGCTGCGGGGGACGCACCGGCTGGTCCGTGAGCATGGCGGTGGCCTCGGGGAACAGTCCGTCCCCGTCCATCCAGCCGTTCATCAGCTCCTCGACGCCGGGGATCGGCATCAGCCGGGCGCGCGCCTCGTCTGCCTTCCGCCGGTCCTCGGGGTCGTCGCTGCGGGCCGCCTTGATCTCGAGGATCCGGGCGTCCAGCTCCTCGAGGAGGGCGTACATGGGGCCCAGCTTCTGTTCGTGCAGCCGGGAGAAGTTCTCGACCTCGACGCGGAACGTCTCCACGGCGATCTCGAACTCGATCAGCGCCTTCTCCGCCGCCCGCACGGCCTGTTCCAGCCGCTCCTCGGGCCGCGTCGCACTGTCGCCGGCGGGCGTACCCTGCGCGCCGGCGCCTTCACCCTGGTCACCTTCCGAGGTCGTCACCCGGACAGCGTAGGCCACCTGCGGGGACGGCAC